>NZ_JAPNKA010000001.1:4800000-8907500 GCF_026626635.1 Archangium lansingense | reverse complement strand
TACAGCCGAAGCCGAGAGAGGTTGCAGAGAAATGGCGGTAGCGACTGTTTACCAAAAACACAGGACTCTGCGAAGGCAAGAAGCCGACGTATAGGGTCTGACTCCTGCCCGGTGCTGGAAGGTTAAGGGGATTCGTCAGCCGCAAGGCGAAGCGATGATCCGAAGCCCCAGTAAACGGCGGCCGTAACTATAACGGTCCTAAGGTAGCGAAATTCCTTGTCGGGTAAGTTCCGACCTGCACGAATGGAGTAACGACTTCCGCACTGTCTCGGAGAGGGACTCAGCGAAATTGAAATAGCTGTGCCGATGCAGTTTACCCGCAGCAAGACGGAAAGACCCCGTGAACCTTTACTACAACTTGACAGTGACACTAGGGTTCGACTGTGTAGGATAGGTGGGAGCCTTTGAAGCCGGGCCGCTAGGTTCGGTGGAGGCAACGGTGAAATACCACCCTGTCGGATTCTGGTGTCTAACCACGCCCCCTTAACGGGAGCTGGGACACTGTCTGGTGGGTAGTTTGACTGGGGCGGTCGCCTCCCAAAACGTAACGGAGGCGCGCGATGGTTCCCTCAGCCCGATTGGAAACCGGGCGTCGAGTGCAATGGCATAAGGGAGCTTGACTGCGAGACCGACAGGTCGAGCAGGTGCGAAAGCAGGTCATAGTGATCCGGTGGTCCTGAATGGAAGGGCCATCGCTCAACGGATAAAAGGTACTCCGGGGATAACAGGCTTATCTCCCCCAAGAGTTCACATCGACGGGGAGGTTTGGCACCTCGATGTCGGCTCATCGCATCCTGGGGCTGGAGCAGGTCCCAAGGGTTTGGCTGTTCGCCAATTAAAGCGGTACGCGAGCTGGGTTCAAAACGTCGTGAGACAGTTTGGTCCCTATCTGCTGTGGGCGTAGGATACTTGAGAGGCTCTGACCTTAGTACGAGAGGACCGGGTTGGAGACACCGCTGGTGTACCAGTTGTCTCGCCAGAGGCATCGCTGGGTAGCCATGTGTCGATTGGATAACCGCTGAAAGCATCTAAGCGGGAAACCGACCTCAAGAACAGGTATCCCGGGCGCAAGCCCCTGAAGACCCGTCGAAGACTACGACGTTGATAGGCCGGGTGTGTAAGCGCGGTAACGCGTTGAGCTAACCGGTACTAATTGGTCGTGAGGCTTACTATACCTCAATCTCTCACAGGCTCCACCCCACCAGGGGAGAGCTGAGGGATTCGAGTCCAAGGTCGAGGCCCCGAGCGCGCTCCAAAGAGAGCGGCGCCGGCCCGGAAGAAGGCACAAGCTTCTCTAAAGCAGAATTGAAAACTACCCTTTGTATGCACGAGTCACTCAGTTTCCGGTGGCAATGTCGGAGGGGTCCCACCCGTTCCCATCCCGAACACGGAAGTTAAGCCCTCCAGAGCCGATGGTACTCCGCGGGAAACCGCGCGGGAGAGTAGGTCGCTGCCGGATTTTTTTTGAAGGCCCCGAGTCCTCACACACGTGAGGACTCGGGGCCTTCGCCTTTGCGGGCTATGGGTCATCGTGCCCAGGCCGACTTCGTCCAGCCAGGCGTGGCGCGACGTGCCGCTTCGGCCAGGCCCGATTCCGGGAGCTCTCGAGCCGTGTGAGGGAGTCCGGTTGCTGCGGCTGGTGCTGCGTTCGCGGGCGACCCTCGAGCGCCGGCTTGCATGGCTCAAGTGGCTGGAACTCTTGAGGAATCCGCCATCCGGGGTGGTTTGACTCCCCGTCCGTGCTCCGACTAAAGTCCCGGATTCGTCCGGTTTCCCACCCAATGCTCCCCCCGAGCGGAACTGTGGCCTTCCGGGTGCGGGCGGATCCACGCAATGAAGAAGCCGACCTCATTTGGGAAGTACCTCCTCCTCGAGCGCATCAACGTTGGCGGCATGGCGGAGGTCTTCACGGCCAAGGCCTTCGGCGTCGAAGGGTTCGAGCGGATCCTCGCGATCAAGAAGATCCTCCCGACGATGGCGGAGGATGAAGAGTTCATCACGATGTTCATCGACGAAGCGCGGATCAGCGTCGAGCTGAACCACGCCAACGTCGTGCGCATCGACGAGCTCGGGAAGCACGAGGACACCTACTTCATCGCAATGGAGTACGTGGCCGGGCGGGATCTGCGCACGCTCCTGGAGCGCTACCGGCGGCGCAAGGAGATCATGCCTACCGCCCAGGCCGTCTTCATTGCTTCGAAGATGTGCGAGGGCCTCGACTATGCGCACCGCAAGAAGGATGCGCGCGGGCAGGACCTGGGCATCATCCATCGCGACGTCTCTCCGCAGAACATCCTCATCTCGTACGAAGGCGAGGTGAAGATCATCGACTTTGGTATCGCCAAGGCGGCGAACCGGTCGCAGAAGACGCAAGCCGGTATCCTCAAGGGCAAGTTCGGCTACATGAGCCCGGAGCAGGTCCGCGGCCTGCCCATTGATCGCCGCAGCGACGTTTTCGCCGTGGGGGTCATCCTCTACGAGATGTTGACGGGCGAGAGGCTCTTCGTCGGCGAGTCGGACTTCTCCACCCTGGAGAAGGTCCGCAACGCGGACGTGCCCATGCCGCGGCAGTTCAATCCCAACATCCCGTCGGGCCTCGAGAAGGTCTTGATGAAGGCCCTCGCCCGGGATGCGGAGGAGCGCTACCAGTGGGGCTCGGACCTCCAGGAAGATTTGATGCGCTTCCTCCTGGCCGGCGATGCCATCTACTCGTCCAAGCACCTCTCGGCCTACATGAAGGAGGCGTTCGCGGAGGACATCGTCCGCGAGGCCGAGAAGATGGAGCGCTATGCCTCCGTCGAGCGTCCGGATCAGATCGAAACCACCGGGGTCACCGGCGAACTGTCTCGTCCGCCGCGCCGGCACCAGTCCCTCCCCGCGGCGCCCATGGCCGGCCGCTCTCCCACTGCTCCGGCTCAGCCCGCCGTGAACAGTGGCTACGTGCCTCCCCCTACCGACGAGGAGCTGGCAGAGCTCGATGGGGCGGCGGACAAGACGCAGATCTTCGATCCTTCCCTGGTGGTCCCTCGGCCCGATGCCTCTGGCCAGGGGTCCTCGTCGAGCGTGCTGGTCGATGACAGCCTGACGGGCGAGACGAGCTATCCCCCAGAGAATGACGCCCCACCGCCTTCTGCTCGCGACAGGGGCCGCGGTGGCAGGCAGCAGGTCGTCATCGGCGAGGAAGAAGGAGAGGGCTATGCGGGCGCGACCGTCGTCGGTCCCGCTCCCACGGCGCGTCCGACTCCCGAGCCTCAGGAGTCCAATGCTACCCGCGTCGGGCAGGTCGAATCGGGGAGCACCATGCTCAGCCCGATGCCCACGGGGCAGCGCAGGCGGCTGACGATGGAGGCGGAGCAGCCCTCCTCCCATGACGAGGAGGCCGCGCACGACGAGCAGGACGAGCAGCACCTGGCCGAGCAGGATGCTCCTGACGAATACGGCGACCAGCACTCGTCAGATGAGGTGGACGATCCTCAAGAGGAGGAGACCACCGGCCCTATCGCCATCCCGCAGGAGGCTCAGGAAGCTGAGGAGCCCGCCCCCCAGAAGTCGAAGCCCGCGCCCCAGAAGAAGGCTCCTCAGAAGGCTCCTCGCGCTCCCGTGGCCGGCAAGAAGCTGCCTCCCAAGGCTGTCCTCGGCATCGCCGCGGGCGCCCTGGTGCTCGTGCTTGTGGTCCTGGCGGTCGTGATGTTCTCCGGGCCCAGCACTGGCAGCGTGATGATCTCCGTCCAGCCCGCCGAGGGCGCGGAGGTCCGGATCGACGGGCAGTTGGTCGCGCAGAACCAGGTCATCGAGCTGCTCGAGGGCGCCCACAAGCTGACCGCCACCGCTCCAGGTCATTTGCGCACGGAGCAGATGGTCACCGTCACCAAGGGCCAGCGCGCGCAGGTGCTGTCCGTGACGCTCGAGGCCGAGCCTCCGCCCGATCAGCCCGACAAGCCGGCTGCGAATGACGCCCAGGTCGCCAGTGCGACAGGGACGGGGACCGGGACGGGAACTGGCACCCAGGACGCAGCGCCGACCGGCTCGCAGCCCGAGGAGGGCACTCCCACGCAGGATCCAGCCCCGCAGACCGCGGCGGCCACTGACCCCGCTCCGGAGACTGGGACCGGGACCGGTACCCCGCCAGCGGCCGTGGAGCCTCCCAAGCCGACCACGTTCGAGGCGGTGTTCGTGGGAGACTCCGGTGCAGAGATCGAGGTGGGCGGCAAGCGCTTGGGCAAGACACCCGACGTCAAGCTCGCTGACCTCACCATCGGGAAGACCTACTCCTTCACGGCCACGCGCGTTGGCTACAAGCGCTACTCCGGCAAGTTCCGCTCCACCGGCGAGACGGAGCTGGAAGTGTCGTTTGAGCTCGAAAAGGAAGAGCCCGCTCCCGAGCGCACCGTCGTCAAGCAGTCCACCCCCTCCAAGAGCACCGGCACCAAGTCCTCTTCTTCCCGGTCGGTGGCCAAGGGCAAGCTCGCCTGCAGCTCTCGTCCTCCCGGCGCTCAGATCTGGGTCGACGGCAAGAACACCGGCCGGGAGACGCCTGTGGCGCTCGGCAATCCGCTGCTCCTCCCGGTGGGCAGCCGCACCGTCATCTTCAAGCTCGGCGGCAAACAGAGCAAGCCCCAGAAGGTCACCATCTCCGAGGGGGATGTGGCCAAGCTCATCAACATCCCGCTCGAGTAATCACGCATTCGTTGCCCTCTTTTTAATGTTGGGTAAAGAGGGGCTTTCATCCGGGTGCCCGCTTTCCGGGCCCTGGTTCCCTTTCAAGGTGGATCGCCATGACGACGACGCCCATCCGCGGAAAGGCCGCTTCGGCCGGGCCCGCGCAGCAGCCTTTCTCCTATCCGCTCCGCCGTGAGTTCGTGGAGCCCGACTGGCGCCGCCTCCCTGGCTACAAGGACGTCACCCAGGCCGAGTGGGAGAGTTCCGTCTGGCAGCGCAAGCACACCGTCAAGAATCTCAAGGAGCTCAAGGCCACCCTCGGCCACTTCCTGCCGGATGACCTCCTGGCCAGCATGGAGCGCGACCAGCAGGAGCGGGCGACGATGTCCATCCTCGTCCCGCCCCAGATGCTCAACACCATGGACGAGACGGACCTGTGGAACGACCCGGTCCGCCGTTACATGCTGCCCGCCTTCGACGACCGGCACCCCGAGTGGCCCAACCACCCCAAGGCCAGCCGCGACAGCCTCCATGAGGCCGACATGTGGGCCGTGGAAGGGCTCACCCACCGCTACCCCACCAAGGTGCTAGCGGAGATGCTCCCCACCTGCCCCCAGTACTGCGGCCACTGCACCCGCATGGACCTCGTGGGCAACGACGTTCCCCAGGTCCAGAAGCACCGCTTCAACATCGGCCAGAAGGAGCGCTACGAGCAGATGCTCGACTACCTGCGCCGGACGCCCACCGTCCGCGATGTGGTCGTCAGCGGTGGTGACATCGCCAACCTCCCCATCCAGGCCCTCGAGCCCTTCGTCAGCGCCCTGCTCGACATCCCCAACATCCGGGACATCCGCCTGGCCTCCAAGGGCCTCATGGCCATCCCCCAGCACTTCCTCCAGGACTCCGTCCTCCAGGGGCTGGAGCGCCTCGCCAAGAAGGCCAACGAGCGCGGCGTGGACCTCGCGCTCCACACCCACGTCAACAATGCCCGCCAGCTCACCCCGCTCGTGGGGAAGGCCGTGCGCAAGCTGCTCGACATGGGCTTCCGCGATGTGCGCAACCAGGGCGTGCTCCTGCGCGGCGTCAACAGCACCCCCAAGGATCTCCTCGAGCTGTGCTTCACCCTGCTCGATCACGCGAAGATCCTCCCGTACTACTTCTACATGTGCGACATGATCCCCAACTCGGAGCACTGGCGGCTCAGCGTGGCCGAGGCCCAGAAGCTCCAGCACGACATCATGGGGTACATGCCCGGCTTCGCCACCCCGCGCATCGTCTGCGACGTGCCCTTCGTCGGGAAGCGGTGGATCCACCAGATCGCCGAGTACGACCAGGAGCGCGGCATCTCCTACTGGACCAAGAACTACCGCACCGGCATCGAGGGCAATGACCCCGACGCCCTCTCGCGCAAGTACGAGTACTTCGACCCGATCTACACGCTGCCCGAGTCCGGTCAGCAGTGGTGGCGTGATCAGGCCAAGGCGGCGTGATGCTCCCCCCAGTGCCGCCCTCCAAGGGCGCTCTCGCGCGTCCGGCCTCCGAGGCCGGGCGCCGTACTCTTTTTCCCGACGCCACTGATGCCGAGTGGTCCGACTGGCGCTGGCACCAGCGCCATGCTGTGCGCAACCTCGCGCAGTTGGAGAAGTACGTCCTCCTCACCCCCGACGAGCGCGCCGGTGTGCAGGAGACCTCCGAGCTGTTCCGCATCGGCATCAGCCCGTACTACCTGTCCCTCATCGACCGCGATCATCCGTTCTGCCCCATCCGGATGCAGTCCATCCCCGTGCGCGCCGAGGCCCGTATCCGCCCCGGTGAGCTCGAGGACCCGCTCGGCGAGGACAAGACCCGGCCCGAAGAGGCCATCGTCCACAAGTACCCGGACCGCGTCCTCTTCCTCGCGCTCGACACGTGCTCCGTCTACTGCCGCCACTGCACCCGCCGCCGTATCACCAAGGGCGGCGAGGCCGAGCTCACCAAGGAGCAGATGCGGCGCGGTCTCGAGTACATCCGCCGCCACCCCGAGGTGCGTGACGTCCTCATCTCCGGTGGAGATCCGTTCCTCCTCTCCGAGGAGCGGCTGGAGGAGCTGCTCGCCCCCCTCCACGAGATTCCCCACGTGGAGATGGTGCGCATCGGCACCCGCGTGCCCGTGTGCCTGCCCATGCGCGTCACCGACTCGCTGGCCCGGCTCCTGCGCCGCTACGCCCCCGTCTACGTCGTCACTCACTTCAACCACCCGAAGGAAGTGACCCCCGAGGCCCGTGAGGCTTGTGAGCGGCTCGTGGACCACGGCGTCCCCGTGGAGAACCAGGCTGTCCTCATGCGGCAGCTCAACTCGGATGCCCGCATCATCAAGGAACTCTCCCACGCCCTGCTGCGCATCCGCGTCCGCCCCTACTACCTCCACCAGATGGATGTGGCCCAGGGCTGCGAGCACCTGCGCACCCCCATCTCCAAGGGCATGGAGATCATTCAGCAGCTGCGCGGCCACACCACCGGGCTCGCCGTTCCCCACCTCGCGGTGGACCTTCCCGGCGGCGGCGGCAAGGTGACCCTCCAGCCCGATTACGTCGTGGAGCGCGGCGAGCACGAGACCGTGTTCCGCAACTTCAAGGGCGAGCGCTACGCCTACCCCGAGCCCGAGCAGACCGACTGCACCTGCCCCTACGACGCTGTGTGGCAGGCCCGGCGCTGGGGGTAGGGCAGGGCGCTCATTCCTGCACCGATGGGGCTTCCGCCGGGGTTTCCGATGGGCCTTCCTCTCCCACGGGAATGCCATGCTCCACCAGCACCTGCGTCGCTCCCTCCTGATCCTCCAGCACCACCGGGTTCTCCTCGCTGAATCCCTCCTGGACCTGGATCTCCCCGGGCTCCTTGGCACGCCCGGACTTCCCGGCCGCCGCGGCCTTCTCCTTCGCCGCCAGATCCTTCTCCGCCGCCGCGACCTCCTTGTTCCCCTTCGGCCCCATCCGGGCTGATTGGCGCGCGTAGTCCTTCGCGGACACCCCGTGCTCGTCCATCACCTTCTGCACGGCTTCCTGCTGCTCACGGATCATCTGCCGCCGCTCGGCCGCGCTCAGGTCGGACGACTTCTTGTTGCCGTGTGCCGCGTTCACCTTGTCCACCGCTGCCTTCTCGTCTCGGCGGATACGAGCGAGTTGCTCGGGGGTGAGATCCTCCGCGAGCACGAGGCTCGGCGTCATGAGCCAGGTCGAGAGCAACAGCACGGACAGACGGCGGGACATGGGGACTCCTGGATGGGCCCTTTCATCGTACGGGAGGTCGGGGGCTCTCGGGTAATCCGGTGTGGCGCGGTTCGTGTCCTCGCGGGGGCAATCCGAGGGACGGATACCCTCACCCCGACCCTCTCCCAGGGGGAGAGGGAGAGGAGGTGGGCGGAGTTGCTCTGGGCCAGAAGGGAGGGCTCCGGGCAGCTTGATTCAGCGGGTACGGCAGCGCGTGCAGCCGTCCGTTTTCTCCGCACAGGACTCTCTCGCTCGGGCGCATCGTTGCGGTAGGTCCGTCCTGTCTGGATTGCGGTCCACCACCCCGCAGAGTGCCTCCGCTACGTCACATGTCTGCGAGGAGAGGGTGCACTGGTCCGAACACGATAGCTCTTCCGCCGCGCCTCGGGCCCGCAGCTCCTCGAGCCGCGCCTCGTAGGTGGTCAGTTGATCATCGTCCGAGCCGGCCACTCGGGTGTCCATCTGCTTGGGACATCCCATGAGAGCCAGAGTGAGCAGGGCAAGGCTGGCAACGCGCATACCTCACCCTTATGCACCGCCGCCCCCTTCCTTCCAGGGGCCTCAGCGCTCCTTTGACCGCGGTTGGACACGCCGCTCCTGTGTCTCCTCGGGGCGATTGCAGTACAGGAAGGCCGTCAGCCCCAGCAGCGCCAGTACCGCCAGCCGTCTCAGCCAGTCCGCTCGCTGCCCCTTGGGCGACTCTTCCTGCTCGCGCTCGGCGGCCTCCAGCGCCGCCGCTACCTCCGGCCCCAACGCACGCAATCGCCGGAGCAACGCCACCGTCTCCGTCAACGCCGCAGGCACCGCCGCCGTTTCTCGCTCCAGCGCCTCGGCGAGTGCTCTCGCCCAGACGTCCTCCTCTACGTCGTTCTCTGGCTCCCGGCAGGAGAGGCCCGCCGCGGTGCCCAGGGCCAGCCCCGCACGCAGCAGGTGCACGGAGAAGGACTCCGGGGTGATGCCGTAGAAGGTCGCGCTCTCCTGCAACGAGCGGCCCTGGGCCAGCCGCGTCAGAAGGAAGGCGGCCTGGCGGTACGGCAGCGCTCGCAGCGCCGCGCCAAGCTCTGCGGTCGAAAGGCGGGTGACGTCGGGGGCAGGGGACACAGGCGCGGCATTCTCCGTTATCCGCCGGCCGATTTCTTGAGCCGCAAGCACCACCCCCTACACTTGCCGCCATGTTGCGTCCTGTTGCACTCCTCCTGCTCCTGCTCTCGCCCCTCCACGCTCTCGCTGTGGAGACCATGCGCATCGCCATGGGCGACTCCCAGAGCCAGGTGCGCGTGAGCGGCAAGGGCCTCTCCTTTGGCTCAGACACCGAGGATGCCCGCTTCACCCCGCTCGACCAGGACAGCGTCGTCGTGCGGCGCCGCGGCTCTCGGCTGGAGCTCAACGGAGCCCCCGTCATCGGCACCGCGGTGCGCTTCCGGGCCGGCGAGGCCGACCGGGATGCCGGCGTGCCCGGCTCCACACCTCTTCGCGCCGGTGACATGCAGGTCCGCGGCGACGTCGTGGTGCGCCTCTACAAGGACGGGCTCCAGCTCATCAACGTCATCCCCCTCGAGGACTACCTTGCCGCCGTGCTCGGCAGCGAGATGCCCGTCTCCTTCCCCCCAGAGGCCCTCAAGGCCCAGGCCGTGGCCGCCCGCACCTACGCCCTCCAGAAGAAGCTCGAGACCTACGGCGCCCCCTTCCACATGGGCAGCAGCGTGCTCCACCAGGTCTACGGCGGCGTCAATCGCGAGGACCCTCGCTCCCTTGCCGCCGTCGAGGCCACCCGCGGCCAGGTTCTCACCTACGAGCTCGCCCCCATCGAGGCCTACTTCCACGCCTCCTGCGGCGGTCGCACCGAGTCCGGTCAGGACGCCCTCCAGCGCAATCTCCCCTACCTGCAGGCCGTGGATTGTCCGTGCGGCAGCCTGCCCGCCAGCCGTTGGAGTGCCACCATGTCCGACTCAGAGCTGCAGGCCGCTCTCGGCCAATCCACCGAGGGCTTCCGCGTCACCTCCCGCACCGCCACCCGCCGGGTGAACCGGGTGGCGACCTCGGGTGGCCTCTCGCTCGATGGGGCGGTGTTCCGGCGCAAGCTCGGCTACACGAAGCTCAAGAGCCTGGAGTTCGACGTGGAGCGCACCAGCAGCGGCTGGCACTTCAACGGCCGCGGCTACGGCCATGGCGCCGGCTTCTGCCAGTGGGGCGCCAAGGCGCTCGCCGACGAGGGCCGCTCCTACCGCGACATCCTCCTGCACTACTACCCGGGGACCGAGCTCCAGCAGCTCTACTGACACATCCCGTTTCGTCGGGGCGCCCAGGCTGTTAGAAGCGCCTCCTCCCGTGTCCTCCCTGCTCTCCGACTACGATTTCGAGCTCCCCGAGGCGCAGATCGCCCAGGCTCCCCTCGCGTCCCGTGATGCCTCCCGCCTCCTGGTGGTGAGCCGCTCCTCGGGCGCCTGGGACCACCGCCACTTCTCCGATCTGCCCGGCCTGCTGCGCGAGGGCGACCTGCTCGTCGTCAACGACGCCCGCGTCATCCCCGCTCGCCTGCTCGGGAGCAAGGCCGGGACGGGCGGCCGGGTGGAGCTGCTCGTCGTCCGTCCTTCCGCCCCCACGCTCACCTCGCAGGCTCTCGGTGGCGCCGCCGAGGCGCTCGAGTGGATCTGCCTCGGCCAGGCCTCCAAGGGCCTCAAGCCCGGGGCCCGCGTGTCCTTCCCCGAGGGCCTGGAGGCCGAGGTGCTGGAGGCGCTCGGAGGAGGGGAGTACCGGGTGCGCTTCCATGCCGCGCCGGGAACGTCGCTCGCCGAGGTGCTGAACAAGGCCGGTCGCCTGCCACTGCCGCCCTACATCACCCGTGCCCCCGAGGCCGCGGATGCCGAGCGCTACCAGACGGTGTACGCGCGGGCCTCGGGCGCGGTGGCGGCTCCCACGGCGGGGCTGCACTTCACCGACGCCACCTTCGCGGCCCTGGCGGCCCGGGGCATCCAGCGTGTCGAGGTGACGCTCGACGTGGGGCCCGGCACCTTCCTCCCCGTCCGGGAGGAGAACCTCGAGAAGCACCACATGCACCCGGAGCGCTACTTCGTCTCCGAGGCCACCGCGCGGGCGGTGAATGCCGCGAAGGCCGAGGGCCGTCGGGTGGTGGCGGTGGGCACCACGGTGGTGCGCACCTTGGAGTCGGCCACGGACCCGAACACGGGCGCCCTGCGCTCCGGGCCGGGCGAGACGACGCTCTTCATCCGCCCCGGTTTCCGCTTCCGGCAGGTGGATGTGCTGCTCACCAACTTTCACCTCCCGCGCTCCACGCTGGTGGTACTGGTGAGCGCGCTGCTCGGCCGCGAGCGCACCCTGGCTGCCTACCGGGAGGCCGTCGCCGCCGGCTACCGGTTCTTCTCGTACGGCGACGCGATGTTGGTGACGGAGTAGGAGACACGACGCAATGGCAGAGCCGCGCAAGGAGAAGGGTGACACCCGGGTCCCACCGAGCCTGGTGCGCTATGAGCTGCTGCACGAGGACGCCTCGGGCACACGCGCGCGCCGGGGCCGGCTGCACACCCCCCACGGCATGGTGGAGACACCCATCTTCATGCCCGTGGGCACCGTGGGCAGCGTCAAGGGCGTGGGCCCGGATGAGCTGCTCACCCTGGATGCCCAAATCATCCTCGGCAACACCTACCACCTGATGCTCCGGCCCGGAGATGACCTGGTGGGGGAGATGGGCGGCCTGCACCGCTTCATCTCCTGGGACCGCCCCATGCTCACCGACAGCGGCGGCTTCCAGGTCTTCAGCCTCGCCGAGAAGCGAAAAATCACCGAGGAGGGCGCGGCCTTCCAGTCGCACCTGGACGGGCGCCACATCCTGCTGACGCCCGAGCGCTCCATCGAGATTCAAGAGACGCTCGGCGCCGACATCATCATGGCCTTCGACGAGTGCCCGCCCTCCACCGAGGATCGGGCCTACATGGAGAAGTCCCTGGCGCGCACCACGCGCTGGTTGCAGCGGTGCGTCAAGGCCTGGAGCCGCGAGCGCTCCTCCCTCTTCGGCATCGTCCAGGGCGGGCTGAACAAGGACCTCCGCAAGGCCCATGCCGAGGAGGTGTGCGCGGTGGACCTGCCCGGTTACGCGCTCGGAGGCTTCTCCGTGGGGGAGACCCCCGAGGCCATGCACGAGGGCGTGGCGTTCTCCGCCCCACTGCTCCCCCGGGACAAGCCGCGCTACCTCATGGGGGTGGGCACGCCCGTGGACCTGGTCACCGGCGTGGAGCACGGGGTGGACATGTTCGACTGCGTGCTGCCCACTCGTTGCGCGCGCAACGGTCTGCTCTTCACCTCCGAGGGCAAGGTCGTCATCCGCAACGCCACCTACGCCAAGGACCCCCGGCCCGCGGACCCGGCCTGCACCTGCTACACCTGCCGCACCTTCAGCCGCGCCTACCTGCGCCACCTCTTCGTGGCGGGGGAGATCCTCGCCATGCGGCTCAACACCCTCCACAACCTCCACTACTTCCTCAACCTCATGAAGGACGTGCGCCAGGCCATCGCCGAGGACCGGTACGCCGCCTTCGCCCGCGACTTCCGGGAGAGGGCTCGTGCCCAGGAGGCCGAGCGCACCCGCTCGAAGTAGGTGCTGGCGGTACACCCCGGCGGCCATCCAGACGGCCGGTTCCTGCTGGGGCCCACCGGGGCCTCGCCTGAGTGGTGGACGGAGCCTCCCAGGGAGGCTCCTGTCCAGGGAGGGAACAATCGGGCCCGACGCAAGCCGGAAATTCCGGGGCTTTCTCGTCGTTCTCTTGCCGGGGGTGTGTGCCTGCTGCTAAGAGGCCCCCCTTTCCGGTTTGTCCGTTGTCCAGTGGTGGACGGCGGCGTGGGCGGAACCCTCTCCAATCAACGAGGCGGTTTGTGGCAGACAGCTTTCTGATCCTGGCTCAGGCGGCGGGCGCCCCCAGCGGGATGATGAACATCGTCTTCATCATCGGCCTTTTCGCCATCATGTACTTCATGATGATCCGGCCCCAGCAGAAGCAGCTCAAGACGCACCGTGAGCTGGTCGCTGGGCTGAAGAAGGGCGACGAGGTCCTCACCCAGGGCGGGCTGATCGGGCGGATCCAAACGGTTTCCGAGCGCGAAGTGACGCTCGAGGTGGCCAACGGGGTGCGCATCCGGGTGCTCAAGTCGTCCGTGGCCGGCAGGTACTCGGCGGCGGGCGAGTCGGCTCCGGCCGCGAAGACCGAAGATAAGAAGGAGGAGAAGTAATGGATCGCGGCTGGTACTGGAGGCTGGGCCTGGTCATCGGCGTGACGCTGCTGACCTTCTGGCTCCTCATTCCCTCCTATTATTCGCTGTTCGTCCTCGACAGGAGCGACCGCAACAACCTGGCTCTGCTCGAGGAGAAGATGCCCAAGTGGGCGCCCCCCGCGAAGTACCGCATCAACCTGGGGCTGGACCTGCAGGGCGGCATCCACATGGTGATGCGGGTGGACACCAAGACGGCGCTGCAGAAGCGGACCGAGCGCCGGGGTGATCAGATCGCCCGCTACATCAACGAGAAGCAGCTGGGCCAGGTGACCGTGAACACGGATCCCATGGCGCTGCGGCTCTCGCTGACGGCCACGGACCCGACCACCATGGACGCCATCGAGAAGGAGGTGCTCGCCACCTTCACCGATTTCGTCAAGGTGTCGCGCGAGGGTGCCACGCTGGAGCTCGCCCCGGACGAGGGCCAGGTGACGCGCTTCCGCGAGGAGTCCGTGGACCAGGCGATGCTCGTCATCCGCCGCCGCATCGACAAGTGGGGCGTGGCCGAGGTGGACGTGCGCAAGCTGGGCACCGATGCCATCCAGATCTCCCTGCCGGGCCGCAGCGACCCCGAGCAGGCCAAGGAGCTGGTGGGCACCACGGCGCAGCTCGAGTTCCGCATGGTGGACGACACCACCGACTTCTTCCGGCAGACCTTCACGCAGACGCCGCCGCCGGAGGGCAGCAACATCACCCTCGACACCGCCGAGGGCTTCCCCCAGCTGGTGGGCCCCAGCCGTGAGGCGCTGCTGGCCTACGTGAAGGACAAGACGCCCGCGGATCGCCAGGTGCTGATGGAGTGCATCCCCAACGCGACCAGGAAGGGCGTGTGCGACAGCTACCGCACCTACCTGGTGGAGAAGGAAGTGCCGCTGACGGGCGAAAACCTGACGGGCGCGGATGCCAACCTCAGCCAGCTCAACGAGCCGGAGGTGAACATCAGCTTCGACGCGGCCGGTGCCCGCGAGTTCGAGCTGCTCACCGAGAAGGGCACGGGCCGGCGCATGGCCATCGTGCTGGATGACTACGTGCAGTCCGCCCCGCGCATCAACGAGCGCATTGGCGGCGGCCGGGCCCGCATCACCATGGGCCGCTCGGGTGGCCGTCCCCTCGAGGTGTGGCTGGCCGACGCGCAGACGCTGGCGCTGGCCCTCAAGGCGGGCGCGCTGCCGGCGCCGGTGACCATCGGTGAGATCCGCCAGGTAGGCGCCTCGCTGGGCGACGAGCTCATCCGCAAGGGCAGCCTGTCCGCCCTCGTGGGCCTGGTGCTCGTCATCGCCTTCATGGCCATCTACTACAAGATGTCGGGCCTCATCGCCGACGTGGCGCTGGCGCTCAACGGCCTGCTCATCCTGGCCGGACTGGCGCTCTTCAACGCCACGCTCACGCTGCCCGGTATCGCCGCCTTCGCGCTGACCCTGGGCGTCGCGGTGGATGCCAACGTGCTCATCAACGAGCGCATTCGCGAGGAGCTCGGCCATGGCAAGACGGTGCGCATGGCGGTGGAGCAGGGCTACGACCGGGCCTTCTGGACCATCTTCGATGCCCACGTCACCGCGCTCATCGCCGGCTTCATCCTCTTCTTCACGGGGACGGGCCCGGTGCGTGGCTTCGCCACCACGATGATCATCGGACTGCTGGCGTCGCTCTTCACGTCCATCCTCGTGACGCGCGTCTTCATGAACTACTTGGTCCACCGTAACGCCCAGACGCTGTCCGTCTAGAAGGCCCCGGGGAACAGCAGATGCAAATCTTCAAGAACCAGCAGCTGAACATCGATTTCATCGGCAAGCGTAAGCCCGCCGTCTTCATTTCCACGGTGCTCAACCTGATCATCCTGGTGGGCATCGCGGTGTGGGGCTTCAACCTCGGAGTGGACTTCGCCGGCGGTACGGTGGTGGAGGTGAAGTTCAACAAGGACGTCTCCGCGGCGGACGTGCGCAAGCGCGCCGAGGCGGGCGGGCTGCCCGACGTGTCGGTGCAGAGCATCGGCGCGGCCGGGGAGAACTCGTTCCTCCTGCGGCTGGGCGGCGTCACCCAGCTCACCGAGGAGAGCGCGGCCAAGGCCAAGGAAGCCCTCCAGGCGCTGGGCCCGACGAAGAGCCTCTACCCGGACCTGGCCAACGGCATCATCAACCTGCGCTCCGAGCAGCCGTTCACCGCCGAGCAGATCAGCAAGGCGGTGGAGGGTTCGGGCACGGGCGTGGAGGAGGTGCGCGTGCTGGGCCAGGCGCAGTCCGGTGGCTTCGACTACCAGATTGTCGCCAGTGGCATGGCGGACCGCATCCGCGCCGCGCTGATGACGGGCCTGCAGGACGGCCAGCCGGACTTCGAGATGCGCCGCACGGAGTACGTGGGTCCGCAGGTCGGCAAGCAGCTGCGCAACCGCGGCGTCGCCGCGCTGCTGTACTCCATGATCGCCATCCTCGTGTACGTGGCGTTCCGGTTCGACTTCAAGTTCGGCCCGGGCGCGCTGCTCGCCATGCTCCACGACGTGGTGATGGTGGCCGGCTTCTACCTGTTCAGCCGCGCTGAGTTCGGCCTCACCGCCATCGCCGCGCTGCTCACCATCGTGGGTTACTCGGTCAACGACACCATCGTCATCTACGACCGCATCCGCGAGGACATGAACAAGTTCAAGGGCAAGCCGTTCGCTGAGGTGATCAACATCGCCATCAACGACACCGTGGTCCGCACCATCCTCACCTCGGGCACCACGGCCCTGTCCCTCATCGGCCTCCTCATCTTCGGCGTGGGTGAGATCCGTGACTTCGCCTGGGCGATGCTCGTGGGCATCATCGTGGGTACGTACTCGACCATCTATATCGCCAGCCCGCTCACCATCTGGCTGGATGAGCGCGAGGCCGCCCGTCAGGCTCGTGAGAAGGCCCGCATGGACCAGCCCAAGACGGCCTGAGCCACCTGGGCTGTACACACCGAGGCCCTCGTGCTCCGCCGCTGCGCGGGGCCGAGGGCCTTCGGTGTTTCAGGGCTTGCGCGTCGTCAGAAGCGGCCACCCACCGTGAGGCTGCCGTCGACCAGCGCCCCGCTCGCGTCGTCCGATACCGCCGCGTCCGCGAAGTTGTCGTCCACCAGCACCCGCCACGTGCCGCGGATGCCCGCTGTCAGCGCCCCAGCGTTGAACTCGATGCCCGCCGCCAGCGGCACCTCCTCCATCAGGTCCGAGGTGTACGTATCCCCCGAGCCTCCCCGCACGTACACGTAGGAGACGCCCAGCCCCGCGCCTACGAAGGGACGGATCTGCTCGAACGGTGGCGATATCTTCAGCAGGGTGGTGGCGCCATGGCGGATGAACGAGGGCGCCTCGGCGGCCCGGAAGCGGTCATCCGTCACGTCGTTCTTCGAGCCTTCGTAACCCATCTCGAAGCCCAGCACCTTGTTGGGCTGCAGGCTGAGGGTTGCACCCCAGGTGGGCCCCGTCGCGGACAGCTCGCCGAGATCGCCCGTGTACCCGCCGATGCCGCCATCCACGAAGATGTTCACATCTCCTTGCTTGTCCTGCGCCATCGCGGTACCCGCCACTCCCAGCCCCAACGCCAGCGCCGCCAACCGGATGCCCCTGCGTGTCATGCAGCCCTCCTTGTCCACTGCTGTGCAATCCAAGCTGTGCATCCCGCGAGACGGGTGCGGACGGTGGGCATCCCTGGAGCGCCTGGCCGCTCGTCTGCTGTGTGGACGGGGCACCGAGCGTCAGGTCGGGTTTCTTCTGACAGACTTCCAAAGTAGACTGTGGGTGTATTGGCCCGGAAGCCCATGGGGGGCATCCGAGGAGGGTAGGCGAACGTGCGTTGGTTGATGCCGGAGGTGCCCCAGGACCAGGCTGCAGTGCTGGCCGCTGAGCTCGGGCTGCATCCGCTCTCCGCGCGTGTGCTCGTGCACCGCGGTCTGCGCACCCCCGAGGCCGCTTCGGCCTTCCTGTCCGACAAGCTGGCAGATCTGCCCGACCCGTTCCGGATGAAGGGCATGGTCGCCGCCGTGGAGCGCCTGTTCCGCGCCATCCGCGAGAAGGAGTCCATCACCCTCTACGGCGACTACGACGTGGACGGGGTGTGCTCCACGTCGCTGCTGGCCCTGTTCCTCCGGGAGCTGGGTGCGCGGCCGGCCACCTACATCCCCCACCGGTTGGACGAGGGCTACGGCCTCAACCTCCAGGCGGTGGAGAAGATCGCCGCGGACGGCACCCGCGTGCTGGTGACGCTCGACTGCGGCATTACCTCCGTGGCGGAGATCTCCCGGGCTCGGGACCTGGGCCTGGACGTGGTGGTGGTGGATCACCACACCGTGCCGCCCACGCTGCCTCCGGCCGTGGCGGTGCTCAACCCGCACCAGCCTGGCTGCGAGTACCCCACCAAGCACCTGTGCGCCGCGGGCGTGGCCTTCAACCTCTGCATGGGCCTGCGCAAGAAGCTGCGCGAGGACGGCTGGTTCGCCACCCGCAAGGAGCCCAACCTCAAGTCCCTGATGGACCTGGTGGCCATGGCCACGGTGGCGGACGTGGTGCCGCTCACTGGTGCCAACCGCATCCTCGTCCACCACGGCCTCCAGGAGCTGACGGCGGGCCGCCGTTACGGCGTGCGTGCCCTCAAGGAGGTCGCCGGCCTGGAGGCGGACAGCCCCGTCACCGCCGGCCAGGTGGGCTTCCGTCTGGGGCCTCGCATCAACGCCGCCGGCCGGCTCCATGACGCCTCGCTGGGCCTGCAGCTGTTGTGCTCCGAGACCCTCGATGCGGCGCGCTCGCTGGCCCAGGTGCTGGACCGGGCCAATGCCGAGCGGCAGGGCATTGAGAGCAGCATCCTCACCGAGGCGCTCGCCCAGGCGCAGGAGCGCGCCGAGCATGCGCGCGGCTTCGTCCTCTACGCCGAAGGCTGGCACCCGGGCGTCATCGGCATCGTCGCTTCGCGCGTGGTGGAGCGCTTCCACCGTCCCACGGTGATGGTGGGCGTGAAGGACGGGGTAGGGAAGGGCTCGGCGCGCAGCATCGAGGCCTTCCACCTCTACGACGCGCTCAGCGGCTGCGCGGACCTGCTTGCCCGCTTTGGTGGGCACAAGCACGCCGCCGGCCTCACCATCGAGGCCAAGAACCTGCCCGCCCTGCGCGAGTCCTTCGAGCGCATCGCGAAGCAGCGGCTGACGCCAGAGGACCTGATTCCCCGCTGCAAGGTGGACGCGGTGGTGGGCGTCAAGGAGCTGGACGAGTCCGCCGTGGAGGCGCTGCAGAAGCTGGGGCCCTTCGGTCAGGGCAACCCCGAGCCCGTGCTCGTGCTGCGCCACCAGGTGGCCCGCCCACGCGTGCTCCCGCACAAGTCCGGAGGCGCTGGCCACCTCAAGCTGGCCCTGGTGGACGCGCCCGCCGTGGATGCCATCGGCTTCGGTATGGCGGATCGGCTGGCGCTCACCGAGGGACCGGTGGATCTGGCCTTCCAGGCCAGCTTCGACACCTTCCGCGGTCAGCGCCGGCTGTCCCTCAAGCTCAAGGATTTGCGCGTCGCGGCCTGAGTCCTCAGGCGATGCCCCAGCGCACCCGTCCCGGCGTCAGCAACGCGCCGGCTCGGGCCAGGTCGTTCATCCGGAAGCGCTCCGCCTGCTTCTCGAACGCCGTGCGGCACCGCTCCGAGCAGAAGAAATACCGCCGCTTCTTGTACTCCGTGGACGGCCGCCCATCGGGCGCCTCCAGGTGCTTGCCACAGACCGGATCCAGGTGTTGCTTCGCCACGTCCTTCATTCCCCGCCTCCCCAACCAGACTCACCATCCTGCCCGGGCTCAAAGCAGCGCGCATGCCAGCGCCGGGCCTCGTGGATTCGCGGGGTTGCGGGCGGGCAGGTGTGACGAGAGGTGGCGGGCTCACCCGCGAAGGTGAAAACTTTTCCCAGCCCGCGGGTGCTGGTGGCGCATGGCCCACGGGCTCTCTGTCCTTGGTACCAGCACTTGCACTGTGTCCTTCGTCACGAATCGGGGCGATAGTCCCCGCCCACTCCCACCTCTTGTTCCTCCGAGTCCGTTATGTCCGCTGCGCGCTTGTTGGCCCTGGCCTGTCTTCTCCTGCTTGCCGCGTGTAGCTCCCGGGCGGACAAGGCGCCGAAGGGCCCTCTGGACGACATCTCCGCCGTGTACCGGAGCGGCGCGGTGGAGGAGGCGGTGACCCGCCTGCGCTCGCACGTGCAGGCCGAGCCGCGTGATGACCTGGCCTGGACGATGCTCGGCCATGCCTTGCTGGACCTGAACCAGGTGGACGAGGCCGACGCGGCCTACGCCAGGGCCGTCGAGCTCAACCCCCGCCGCATCGAGGCCATCACCGGCCAGGGACGGCTCTTCCGCATCCGCGAGCAGTACGACAAGGCCATGGCCGCCTATGAGCGGGCGCTCGCCATCGACGACTCCTACGCCCAGGCCTACTCGAGCATGATGGTGGTGGCCCTGAAGCTGGGCCAGCTCGACAAGGCCATCGCCCACGGCGAGAAGGGGTACTCGCTGGACAAGGCCGACCCCGTCATCGCCGCCAACCTCGCCATCGCCTACCACTACGCCGGCAACACCGAGAAGCGCGACCAGATGACCCAGGCCGCGCAGCAGCTCGGGTTCAAGGGCATGGACATGCTGCGGAAGGTCTACGCGGGGGAGGTCGACGTCAGAAAGTGAGGCGGGCTCGCGGGCTCAACCTGGGGCCCTCGATACCCTCACCCCGTCCCTCTCCCGAGGGGAGAGGGGTTGTGGGTCTTGATGGAGCAGGGGGGGCTGGGAAGAGGCAGGGACGGGGCAGGGTACTCAGAACGCGGTGCCGAGGCTCGCGCCCACGAACGTGTCGTCCTGGTAGCCGCGGCGGAAGCGCATCAGCTCCACCCGCCACGCCAGCCGCACGTTCGACTCCATCGACACCTTCGTCCGGCCTCGCAGTCCCAATCCGTACTGGATCAGCGGCTTCATGCCGTCCATCGGCGTCAGCTTGCCGCCAATCTCCACCGTCGTCTGCTCGTACGCGAAGCCGCCGCCCACCTGCGCGTAGAGCCCGTAGTCCGAGGACTCGCCGAACGTCAGCTCGTACGCCGGCGCGATCGTCGCGTAGTGCAGCTTCGTGTCTCCCACGATCAGCTTCGTGCCCTCGCGCACTCCGGCGAACGAGTAGCGCACGTCGAACCAGAGCGCCTCGCGCAGCGTCTCCGAGCCCAGCAGCCGCCCGTACTCCCACGTGAAGCGGCCGCCCACCGCCGGCAGCGCATCGCCCAGGAGCTGTCCGCGCGGACTGCTCAGCATCAGCACGCCGCCCAGGGCCTCGAAGGCCACGCCCGTGTTCGGGTCGTCCACGCGCGCCATCCGCTGGTAGCCCTGCTCCTCCTCCCCCTCGGCGGCCCGGCGGAATTCCGAGGCCGTGTCCTCCTCGACCCGGCGCCGGCGCTCCTCCCTCGTCTGCCGCGGCTTCTCCTCGTCCGGGTACTCGTAGGGCGTGTCCTCGCCCTGCAGGCGCTGTCGGCGCGCGCTGTTCTGCTGCCCGGACTCCTCGTCCGGGTACTCGTAGGGCGTGTCCTCGTCCTCCTGGGCGAACGCAGGCGTGGCGAGGGTGAGCCCCCCCAGGAGACAGGACAGGAGCCAGGAATGCGGGTGGGCGGTCTTCATGGGGTGTAGATCGAGGGGCAGGCGGAGGTGGTGGTGGTGCTTTCCGGGCAGGAGTCCTCGTCACCGGTGAGCTCGGTGACGGGGATCTGCAAGTGCGTCACCAGGTTGGTGCACACCGCGTTCTTCAGCGTGACGTTGCCGCGAGGAATGTGCCGGACGATCGCCCTGGCTGCCTTGCTCAGCGTGAACTCCGACTGGTTGTCCAGGTACATCCGGGTGAGCTCGTACAGGCCCGGCTTCAGCGGATCCGTATCCGCGTAGGCCGCCACCAGCGCGCGCGCCAGCACCTGGCGGTCCGCCGCCGACGTCGAGGCCTTGTAGAGCGCGCTCGCGAGCATGGTGCCCACCTGGTACTCACGGCCGGAGAACGTGGTGTTGAAGTTGCCGCCGTAGAGCTGGGTGTACAGCTCCTTGCTCATGCACCAGTTCTTCGACAGGTCGCGGTCCTCCACGAGCTGCCCCTCGAAGGAGGTGGACAGCACGCGCGTGTTGCAGCCGAAGCTCGTCTGGCACGAGGCCACGTAGGCATGGAAGTCCGCCAGGCCCTCGTCCAGCGACTTGAGGACGTTCAGGCCCGGCGTGCTCCCTCCGACCCCTCCCCATTGCTGGATGGGCGCGGGGATGCCGCTGCCCCGGTACACCCTGCGGTTGAAGACCAGGTGCGCGTACTCGTGGGTGAGGATGGAGGCGTTGAGGGCCAGCGGCGCCTTTTCGATGGCCTTGAAGGGCAGCACCAGGAAGGACTTCACCGGCGAGAAGAAGATGGCGTTGTCCACCAGCGGATCGTCGCTCGTGTCCGCGAGGACGAACTCGGGGAAGTAGTAGGCCGTCGTCTGCGGGAGATCCGCCTGCTTCACCTCGGCGATGGTGGTGAAGTACTCCCAGGCGCGCTCGAGGTTGTAGTACGTGGTGACGAGGTTCCACGTGTGGAAGTCCGCCGGCCACAGCACTCCCGCCGTGTCGGTGTTGTAGCTGGCGGTGACGGGACGGCCCGCGTCCTTCAGCAACGCGCGCAGGTACGCCTCCTCGTCCTTGGCCGCGTTGGCCTCGGGATCTTGCGAGTCCAACCGGATGTGGGCGCCTCCCACCATCTTCAGCACCGTGCCTTCCATGGCCACGATGTCGGTGATTGTCTTGAGCTCCACTTCCGTCGGCGCGTACTCACCATTGCTGGAGAGCACGAGAGCTCGCACCTTCATGGGACTCTGGGTGGGCGGCGCGCACGACACGGTCAGCGTCGCGAGCGCGGCGGCGGCTGTCAGCTTTCGGACCATGTTGGCCTTCTTACTACGGGTCCGGTGGCCATCTGAAGCCGGGTCAGAAGGTGAGCGCGGAGCCCAGCGTGGCGAGCCCCGAGCGCAGGGGCTCCTCACCCTCCATCTCGAAGTGGTCCGACTGGAGCGACAGCGAGGCCCACATCACTTGTCGAAGAGGAGCAGCCGGGCGCCCAGCGAGGGGCGGGCCAGGAAGAGCGGCTCCTCCTGGCGGAAGAGGGTCGCGTCCTGCCGATCCTCGCGGGTGAACACCTGGCGTCGCAGCCCGTAGCGGGTGAGCCCCAGGCCCAGCAGGTCCAACCCGTACTCCATGTCCGAGAAGCCCGCCGAGTCATAGGCCGCCGCGAGCTGCACCCCGAGGCTGGAGTAGCCGGTGCGGGCGGACAGCGCCGGCAGGCCGAGCAGCGGCCGGGCAGGCGCCAGCGCGGTGGTGCTCGTCTTGGGCAGGCCCCCGTTGACGAGGCCGGAGAGGAGCCAGTGTTCGGAGAGGGCGTGGTCCACGCCCACCGAGAGTTGGTGGGACAGGGCGGTGTCCGACTCCATCCGCGCACCGGTGTAGCCGAGGGTGAGGAAGGTCTCGTCCTTGTGCAGCTCCACGTCGCTCAGCAGGGCCCAGGTGCGCATGGAGCCGCCAGCGCTCACCTCGGCCATTACCGCGCCCGCGCGAGCCTCCGAGGCTGTCAGCAGCAGGGCCCACGCGCTCCAGATGGCGGTTGCCACCTGCTTCACGTGCAGTCCCGGGCTTCCTTCTCGGATTCCTTGACGCACCATTTCCACGCTCTCTATGGTGCCGCCCTTCCAACCCCCCTCCGTGCAGGCGGTGTCATGGCGGTCCCGTTCATTACCGAGGTCAAGCGTACTCATACCTGCGGCCAGCTCACCAAGGCCAACATCGGCGAGGAGGTCGTCCTCTTCGGCTGGGTGCAGAACAGGCGAGACCACGGTGGCGCCGTCTTCATCGATCTGCGTGACCGGGAGGGCCTGACCCAGGTGGTCTTCGAGCCGGACATCGCCAAGGAGGCCCACGAGCTGGCCGGGCAGCTGCGGCTCGAGTACTGCATCGGCATCAAGGGCAAGGTCGCCTCGCGCGGCTCCCAGGTGAACCCCAAGCTCAAGACGGGTGAGATTGAGATCAAGGCCACGGACCTGACCATCTTCAACCGCTCCGAGCCCACGCCCTTCCTCGTCGAGGACAACATCGACACGGCCGAGGACAAGCGTCTGGCCTACCGCTTCCTGGATCTGCGCCGCAAGCCGCTGCAGCAGTCGCTGATGACGCGTTCCAAGATGAACGCCATCACCCGCTCGTACATGGTGGACAACCGCTTCCTGGAGCTGGAGACGCCCTTCATGGGCAAGTACACCCCGGGTGGCGCGCGCAACTTCCTGGTGCCCAGCCGGCTCAACCCGGGCAAGTTCTACGCCCTGGCCGAGAGCCCCCAGCTCTACAAGCAGCTCTTCATGGTGGCGGGCTTCGACCGCTACTTCCAGATCGTCAAGTGCTTCCGCGACGAGGACCTGCGCCTGGACCGGCAGCCCGAGTTCACGCAGATCGACGTGGAGATGAGCTTCGTCACCCAGGACGACATCTTCACCATCATCGAGGGGCTCATCAAACGGCTGTGGGGCGAGGTGCTCGGCATCGACGTGCCCACGCCGTTCATGCGGATGGACTTCTACGAGTCCATGGCGAAGTACGGCAACGACAAGCCGGACCTGCGCTTCGGGCTGGAGCACATCGTGCTCACGGACCTCATCAAGCAGCACGGCGCCGCGGGCGGCGTGCCGATGATGTGGGAGGCGGTGGAGCAGGGCGGAATCGTCAAGGCCATGGTCATCCCCGCGGACAAGCCGATGAGCCGCGCGGAGAGCGACAAGCTGGAGGACTTCGCCAAGCAGAACGGCGCGAAGGGACTGGCGCGCGCCAAGGTGGGCGAGGGCGGTGAGTGGACGCAGTCGCCGCTGTCCAAGACGATCACCCCGGCGCTGCGCCAGGCCATCAACCAGGCGTGCAACGCGAAGACGGGAGACCTCCTCCTGTTCCAGTTCGGCCGCGAGTCGCTGGTGCACACGGTGATGGCCAACCTGCGCGTGCACGTGGCCAAGAAGCTGGGCCTCATCCCCGAGTACGGCAGCGGCGGCGTGTGGAAGTTCCTCTGGGTGGTGAACCCGCCCCTCTTCGAGTACGACGAGGAGACGAAGACGTGGGCGGCGGCGCACCACGCCTTCACGCGGCCGCACGACGAGGACGTGCAGTACCTGCTGACGGATCCGGGCAAGGTGAAGTGCCACCGCTACGACGTGGTGCTCAACGGCTTCGAGATCGGCGGCGGCTCCATCCGTCTGCATGACCCGAAGGTGCAGGCCGAGGTCTTCAAGGCGCTGGGCATCTCGGACGAGGACGCGCGGGCGAAGTTCGGCTTCCTGCTGGACGCGCTCAAGTTCGGCGCGCCGCCGCACGGTGGCATCGCGCTGGGCATGGACCGGCTGGTGATGCTGCTGACCGGGGCCGAGTCGCTGCGTGACGTCATCCCGTTCCCCAAGACGAAGATGGGCACGGACCTGATGACGGGAGCGCCGGGCGACGTGGACGACAGGCAGCTGCGCGAAGTGCACGTGCGCCCCGTGCCGCCTCCCCAGAAGTAGTCAACTTCCCCTCTCCCCCTGGGAGAGGGACGGGGTGAGGGTGCCCGGGCCCGAGGGCTCGCGAGCACCCTCGTTCCCCAGATCTGGAACCCTCGGATGAAGACGTTCCTCGTGGTGAATCCGCGCAGTGCCGGAGGCCAGACGGGCAAGCGCTGGGCGGAGATCTCGGGCCAGGTGACCCGGGCGATCGGCGACTTCGGCTTCGGATTCACTGAGCAGGCCATGGATGCGGTGCGCCTGACGCGCGATGCGCTCCGGGATGGCTACGAGTGCATCGCCGCCGTGGGAGGCGACGGTACCGTCAACGAGGTGGTCAACGGCTTCTTCGCTGATGGCAAGGCCATCAACCCCAACGCGGCCCTGGGACTCATCCCCCGGGGCACCGGTGGCGACTTCCGGCGCGCCTTTGGCTGGGAGCTGGATCTGGACTCGGCCCTCGAGCGGCTGCGCACCGACAAGACCGAGCCCTTCGACGTGGGGCTCGTCGAGTACGTCAACCACGAGGGCAAGAAGGAGTCGCGCTACTTCGCCAACATCGCCTCCTTCGGTGTGAGCGCGGCGGTGGCCCACGAGGTCAACATCGGCAGCAAGGCGCTCGGCGGTAACCTGAGCTTCCTTTGGGGCACGGTGAAGACCATGGCGAAGTACAAGGACCGCCGGGTGCGTCTGCGCGTGGACGGTGGCGAGCCCGAGGAGATGGGCATCACCGTCGTCGCCGCCTCCAACGGCCGCTACTTCGGCAGCGGCATGTGCGTGGCCCCGAGGGCCATCACCCACGATGGTCTGTTCGACCTGACCATCTGGCACGACTACGGCCTGTCCGACTTCATCATCAAGTCCAAGGGCGTCTACAACGGTGACCACATCACCTGGAAGAAGACGCGCTACCTCCAGTGCCGCACCCTGGAGGCCGAGACCGACGAGGAAGTGTTCCTGGAGATGGATGGCGAGGTGCCCGGCAAGCTGCCGTGCCGCATCTCCATCCTCCCTGGCGCCATCCGTCTGAAGGTGTAGTCCGCACTCCCGGTGGATTCGCATGCTCCTTCTCCCTCTGGGAGAGGGGACATCCAGGCCATTCTCCGCTCGCTCGTCCGGGTCGCCCGAAACCGCGAAACTCGGGCTGAGAGGATGAGAAGGCCGTGAATCGAGCCACAACCCGATTCGATTGACCCTCGATCATCGGGCCGCTAGGTAGGGGTGCTTTTCGAAAGACCGAGCCCTACCTCCTGACCGCGCTCCCCCGCGTGGTTGGTGTGCGCTCTGGCTCCGTTTCACCCTCACTTGTCAGAGTTCAGGTCCTGGATCGTCCAGGGAACGCCCCATGCAATCCGCTCGAAACCGGACGCCCTTCTTCTCCACCCTCGCTCTCGTTTCCGTCGTGGTGGGGGGCACGGCTTGCAAGCCACCCGAAGCGCCCCCTCCGGCCGCTCCTCCGGCGGTGGAGGTGGGAACGATCACGGTGCAACCCTCGAGCATTCCGGTGCTCGATGAGTTGCCGGGACGCATCGCTCCGATGAGGAGTGCCGAGGTGCGTCCGCGTGTGTCCGGCATCATCGTCGAGCGCGTCTTCCGGCAGGGAGGCAGCGTGAAGGCGGGGGACGTGCTCTTCAAGCTCGACGCGTCGATGTACGAGGTCGAGCGTGCCAGCGCGAGGGCCGTGTTGGAGAGAGCCGAGGTGACGGCCGTGGAGGCCCGCCAGCAGGCGGAACGGGGCGAGAAGCTCCTGGCCAGCGGCGTCGTCACCCAGGAGCAGCACGAGACGCTCCAGGCGGCCCTCCGGCGTGCCGAGGCCGATGTGGCGGCGGCCCGGGCGGCGGTGCGCCGTGCGGAGCTCAACATGGAGTACACGACGATCCGCGCACCCATTGGAGGAAGGATCGGCCGGGCCCTGGTGACGGAAGGCGCGCTCGTGAACGCGGGAGATCCCACGGCGCTCGCGCTCATCCAGCAGCTTGATCCGGTCTACGTGGACTTCACCCAGCCCGCGATGGAGCTCCGCCGCCTGCGCCAGGCCTTCAAGGACGGGCGCATCCAGGGCAGCACCCCCGAGCAGGCGAACGTCCAGCTGCTCCTCGACGATGGCTCCCACTATGAGAAGGCGGGGCGGCTGCTCTTCTCGGACGTGACGGTGGATCCCGGCAGCGGCCAGGTGACGCTGCGCGGTGAGTTCCCCAATCCGGACGCCGAGCTCCTTCCTGGCATGTACGTGCGGGGACGCGTCGAGCAGGGCACCCTGAGCGAGGCGCTCGTCGTGCCTCAGCAGGCCATCCAGCGCGACAACGCGGGCAAGTCCCAGGTCTTCGTGGTCGGGGGCAAGGGCACCGCCGAGGTGCGCCCGGTGCGCGTCTCCCGCACCTACCAGGAGCAGGCGGTGATCCAGGACGGCCTGAAGGCGGGCGATCAGGTCATTGTCGAGGGCTTCCAGAAGATTGGCGCGGGCGCACCGGTCAAGCCTGTGTCCTGGATCGCGCCTGGAGCCGGCATCAATCCCTCCCAGCCTCGATAGGGCCCACCGCCATGCCTCGTTTCTTCATCGACAGGCCCATCTTCGCCTGGGTCATCGCGCTGTTCATCATCATGGGGGGCGTGCTCGCCATCCCCAACCTGCCGGTGGCGCAGTACCCCAGCGTGGCGCCGCCGCAGATCACCATCTCGACCTTCTATCCGGGCGCGTCGCCCGAGGAGCTCTACCAGAGCGTCACGCGCATCATCGAGGAGGAGCTCAACGGCACGAAGTCGTTGCTCTACTTCGAGTCGACCAGTGAAGCGACGGGAGCGGTCACCATCACCGCGACCTTCGCGCCGGGGACGGATCCCGCCCTGGCCGCCGTCGATCTCCAGAACCGTGTCAAACGGGTCGAGCCCCGGTTGCCGCTCGCCGTGTCGCAGCAGGGCCTGCAGATCGAGGAAGCGAGCAGCGGCTTCCTCATGCTGGTGACGTTGCAATCCACCCATGGCACCTTCAATGAGATCGGCCTGGGGGATTACCTCTCGCGCAACGTGCTCAATGAGTTGCGGCGAATCCCGGGCGTAGGCCGGGCGCAGCTCTTCTCTTCCGAGAGCGCCATGCGCGTCTGGGTGGACCCAACCCGGCTGCGGGGCGTGGGCCTCACTGCCCAGGATGTGACGAACGCCATTCGCGCGCAGAACGCCCAGGTCGCGGCGGGCTCGCTCGGCGCCCAGCCCGGACCGTCGACCCAGAAGGTCGCGGCGACCGTGCTGGTGAAGGGCCAGTTGACCTCGCCCGACGAGTTCGGCGCCATCGTGCTTCGCGCGAACGCGGATGGTTCCTCCGTGCGCCTGCGGGACGTGGCCCGCGTGGAGCTGGGCGGGCAGAACTATTCCATCTCCTCACGCCTCAATGGCCAGCCGAGCGCGGCGATCGGCATCCAGTTGTCCCCCACGGGCAATGCACTCGAGACCTCGACGGCGATCCGCGCGAAGATGGAGGAGCTGTCCCGGTTCTTCCCGGCGGGCATCGCCTACGACATTCCCTATGACACGGCCCCCTTCGTGGGAGTGTCCATCGAGAAGGTCCTCCACACGCTCGCCGAGGCGGTGCTCCTGGTCTTCCTGGTGATGTTCCTGTTCCTCCAGAACATCCGCTACACGCTCATTCCCACCATCATCGTCCCCATCGCCCTGCTCGGTACCTGCGCGGTGATGTTCGCCATGGGCTTCTCCATCAACGTGCTCACCATGTTCGCCATGGTGCTCGCGATCGGCATCCTCGTGGACGACGCCATCGTGGTGGTCGAGAACGTGGAGCGCATCATGAGCGAGGAGGGCCTGTCTCCGCGCGAAGCCACGCAGAAGGCCATGAAGCAGATCACGGGAGCCGTCATCGGCATCACGCTCGTGCTCAGCGCCGTCTTCGTGCCCATGGCCTTCTTCCCCGGCTCCGTCGGCGTCATCTACAAGCAGTTCTCGCTGACCATGGTGGTGTCCATCCTGTTCTCGGCGCTGCTCGCCCTGTCCCTGACGCCGGCGCTCTGCTCGACCTTCCTGAAGCCCGTCACTCGAGGGCACGCGCACGCGAGCTCGGGGTTCTTCGGCTGGTTCAATC
The DNA here is from genome assembly GCF_026626635.1 of Archangium lansingense. Lineage (GTDB taxonomy): Bacteria > Myxococcota > Myxococcia > Myxococcales > Myxococcaceae > Archangium > Archangium lansingense. The sequence goes on along the minus strand of NZ_JAPNKA010000001.1, from coordinate 8,878,697 downwards.
GTGGCTTCGAGCGCACGTCCCACGCCTATCGTGGACTCGTGGGCCGTACCCTGCACCGTGCCGGCCGGTTCATGGTCATCTACGCCGCGGTGCTCGCGGCCCTCGGCTGGCTGTTCGTCCAGCTCCCCTCGTCCTTCATCCCGAGCGAGGACCAGGGCTTCATCATCCTCGGGGTGCAGGGGCCACCGGAGGCCACGGTCAACCGGACGCTGGACGCGGTGGTCCAGATGGAGAAGACGCTGCAGGCGGAACCAGGTGTGGACCGGGTCGTGGCCATCCTGGGGTTCAGCTTCTCCGGCCAGGGTCAGAACGCGGCCTTGAGCTTCGCGACGCTGAAGCCGTGGTCGCAGCGAGGCGCGGATGACAGTGCCGACGCCATCGCCGCACGGGCGAACATGGCGCTCTCGGCGGTGCGGGATGCCTTCATCTTCGCGCTCTCGCCCCCGCCCATCGAGGGACTGGGAAACACGGGCGGCTTCTCCTTCAGGCTGGAAGACCGGGCGGGCCTGGGACAGGAGGCGCTCGCCGCCGCGAGGGATCAACTGCTGGCCGCCGCCGCCCAGAGTCCCATCCTCACCGGCGTGATGTTCGAGGGGTTGGGGAACTCGCCGCAGGTCGAGCTCCGCATCGATCGTGAGAAGGCCAGTGCGCTCGGAATCACGTTCGCCGAGATCAACGAAACGCTCTCCACCAACCTGGGCTCGGCCTACTCCAATGACTTTCCCAACGCGGGCCGGATGCAGCGGGTGATCGTCCAGGCAGAGGGAAGCCGACGCATGCAGACGGAGGATCTCCTCTCGCTCAACGTGCGCAACCGCGAGGGGACCCTGGTGCCCTTCTCCGCCTTCGCCACGGTGGACTGGCGGGTGGGGGCGTCCCAGGTCATCGGCTACAACGGCTACCCCGCGGCCCGCATCAGCGGCAACGCGGCTCCCGGCCATTCGAGCGGTGAAGCCCTCCTGGAGATGGAGCGTCTGGCGAGTCAGCTCCCGCGCGGGTTTGGTTTCGACTGGAGCGGGCAATCCCTGCAGGAGATCCAGTCGGGCTCGCAGGCCCCGTTCCTGATCGCCCTGTCCATGTTGTTCGTGTTCCTGTGCCTGGCCGCCCTCTATGAGAGCTGGTCCATTCCCCTGGCCGTGTTGCTCGTCGTTCCCCTGGGAGTGCTCGGCTCGGTACTGGCCGTCATGTTCCGGGACATGAGCAACGATGTGTATTTCAAGGTCGGACTCATCACGATCATCGGCCTGTCGGCGAAGAACGCCATTCTGATCATCGAGTTCGCCAAGGAGCTCCGGGAACAGGGCAAGCCGCTCCTGGACGCGGCGCTCGAGGCCGCGCAGCTGCGCTTCCGTCCCATTCTCATGACCTCGCTCGCCTTCACGCTGGGCGTGGTTCCGCTCGCCATCGCGAGTGGGCCCGGCGCCGCCAGCCAGCGAGCCATTGGCACGGGAGTGCTCGGGGGAATGCTGTCCGCCACGGTGCTCGCGGTGATCTTCGTGCCGGTCTTCTACGTCTTCATCATGCGGCTGCTCAGCGCGCGGACCGTGGAGACCGGAGAGGCGCGCCTCCCAGAAGCCACGAATTGATGGCGTCTACAACGGCGACCCCATCACCCCCGGGCCGCCGCGAGCAGTTCTCGCCGGCGGCGCAGGGGCTCCTTCACGGGGTCCCACGTGCCACAGAGCCAGGGCAGCAGCTCGGTCCGGATGGCCTTCACCACCTCCTGGGCGGCCTGCTCCGGGGGGAGCGGAGGCGGTGAGTCCGCGCTGGAGCCAAAGGACATGGTGATGACGGCCATCCCGGAGAGCGCTCGGCACACGGCGTGGAGGCAGGAGCCGAGATAGCCCCCGGGCATGTGCCGTGGTTTGCCGTTCGGGTTCCATTCCTCCGGCGGTTCCTTGGAGGTCACACACATGGTGGCGTAGGTGATGGCCCAGGAGGCCGAGAACGCATCCGGGGCGCAGAACATCTGGCTGGGGACGTTGTTGCCCAACCGCACCGCCTGCTTCGCGTTCTCCTCGGTGGGAGCGACTACCCAGTCCTCCAGGGCGATGAGGCCACTCCGGGGCCCCTCGTCGTCCGGGTACTTGTCGTCCCAGAGCGCCACCACGCGGCGCGCGGCGGCCAGCGCCATGCGGACACACAGCTCGCGCCCGAAAGGCAGGAAGCCCTCGGCCCACCGCGCGAGTGCCCGGGCCGGGGTCTCTTCCCCTGGCGGAAGTCCTTCCTGGAGCAGCCTTGCGATGCGCTCGTCTCCCGCTGGGTCCGGCGAAGGCGCGGGCCTGCTCCGGTACAGCTGATCCCGCAGGATGCCGTCGACGACTGCCTCCACGTGGGCTCGTATCACGGCACCGCCCTGAAGCCGGCCCAGTATGGGAATGAGGGACTCGCCCCGGGCCCCCAGTCCCTCCACGAGCCGGAGGGCCTTCAGGCCCGCTTCCATGCGCTTCGAATTCGCCTCGCTGCCCTCTACTTTCTGGATCTCCTCCACCAGCAACGGGAAGGCGCGAGCTGGGTCGGCTCTGGCGAGGAGGCGCAGGGCGGGAATCCGATTGTTGTCGTCCAGGATGACCTGCTCCGTGAGCGCTACGCACACCTCGTCATCCCACTCCGGAAGCTGGCCGAGGATGCGGAGGGCGTACCAGCGCACCCACTGGTACGAATCTCCCAGCCGCTCGAGTGCTGCGCGTCGAACTTCGGGCGGCAGCGGCCCATCGAGCTGTGTCAGCACATGCGCGGCATGGAGGCGGGTCTTCGGCTCGTGTCTGCTCGCGAGACACACGAGGAGCGCGCGGATGAGCACGCCATCCGGCTGGGGCCGCAGTTTTGCCAACACGTCGAGCGCCTGCCTCTGCACGCGGGGACTGCGCACGCGGAGCGTCCTCAAGAGCGCCGGAATGACACAGGTCGGCGCGGGCTCCATGAGCCCCAGCGCTTCGAGACAGAGGGAACGAATCCGCAGGTCCTGCTTCGGTCTGGGGGCCAGCCGCTCCGTGTACAGCGTGTCCACGAGTGCCGGAACCGCCGCCAGCCCGATTCGGGCCACCATGTTGACGGGAGCCGTCTCCGCCTCCGAGTCTGGAGGCCGGGGGAGGGCGAAGGCGGCCACCCACTCCCGGGGAGTTCGCCCCTCCATCCGCCACCCGGTCCGTTGGAGCTCGTCCTCCAACCGCCGCAGTGACGAGAGGTCGTCTGGCCTCGCCTCTGGCCCGAGGTTCTTGAACTCCTCGCTCATGAAGCGAAGGTTAATCCATGCGGTCTACGGTGAGGACCTGAGCGCGCGCCCCTCCCGAACGGCCCTGACGAGGGCGCTTGCGGCCACCTCGCAGTCATCCGCTGAGCAGATGGCAGACACCACCGAGACGCCGTCTGCCCCCGCGGCGATGACGGCCGCGGTGTTGGCGGTGGTGATGCCACCGATGGCCACGACCGGGATGGGCAGTAGGCGGCGCAGCCGGGCGAGCTCCTCCAACCCGAGCGCTGGAGTGGCGTCCGACTTGGAGCCGGTAGGGAAGATGGGGCCTAGGCCCGCGTAGTCCACCACCGCCGGGTCCAGCGTGGGCAGGTCTGCCGGCCCTGTGATGGACAGGCCCACCAGTGCGTCGGGTCCCAACAGCCGTCTGGCCACCTCGGGCGGCAGGTCTCCCTGTCCCACGTGGACTCCGTCCGCGCCCAACGCCAGCGCCAGGTCCACTCTGTCATTGACGATGAGTGGCACCCCAAGCGGCCGGAGCCGTTCGAGCAGCGCTCGGCCCAACTCCAACGTCTCGCGCGCCGAAGCCTCCTTCTCGCGCAACTGCACCACGGTTGCTCCGCCACGCACCGCGGCGAGCACCACGTCTACCAACTCGCGCCCGCGCGATAGCAGGCGGTCAGTGACGAGATAGACGGACAGATCTGGGACACGGCGAGGCATGGCGGGAGTCTCCTCAGCGCACGCGGGCGCGGGCCCGCACGGTGGCCTCGTCCAAGGTGTAGAGCGCGTCCAGCAGGTGAAGCTGCAACGAGCCCGGTCCCTTGGACTGCTCGGCGGCGAGCTCTCCGGCCAGACCCAGCACGGCGAGGGCACGCGACGCGGCCAGCACCGCATCGGGCTCCACCGCGAGGAAAGCGCCCACGAGCGCGGACGCCGTGCACCCCATGCCCGTTACCCGGGACATGAGCGGGTGGCCGTTGTCCACCGCCACCACGCGGGAGCCGTCGGTGATGTAGTCCGTCTGGCCCGTGACGGCCACCACGGTGCCCAGGCTGGAGGCCAGCCGCCGTGCCGCCTCGAGCGAGGCCTCAGAGGATTGGGTGCTGTCCACCCCGCGCGTGGCGCCTGCCTCGCCCGCCACCGCGAGCACCTCCGAGGCATTGCCGCGGATGACCGCCGGAGCTTGTCTCATCAGCTCGGCGGCGGTGGTGGTGCGATAGCGCGTGGCTCCGGCACCCACCGGATCCAACACCCAGGGCACCCGGGCCTGGCGCGCGGAGTCGATGGCCAGCCGCATGCCCTCCACCCAGTGCGGTGAGAGGGTGCCGATGTTCACCACGAGCGCCTGCGAGATGGCCGCGAAGTCAGCCACCTCCTCACGTGCATGCACCATGGCGGGCGAGGCCCCCACGGCGAGCAAGGCGTTGGCCGTGTTGTTCATCACGACGTAGTTGGTGATGTTGTGCACGAGCGGAGAGCGCTCCCGCACCGCCTTCAGCGACTCCCACACCCCTGAGATCAGATCCACCGTGAGTTCCTCTCCAGCCATTCCCGTCCGGCCAGCGGTTTTGACATAGCAGGCCGCCTCTCCCTGTTCCTCATACGACGTGCTTCGCGCGCGGCCTCATGCACGGTGGAGCCCTACCGTTGGACGGTGCCGGAATAGCCCGTTGCGCCCCAGGCACGCTCCGTATGGGAGGCCTCCGTATCGGATGTGGTTCGCAGGTGCCTGGCCCCCCGCACGTCAGGCGGGCGCGCGGCGTGCGACTTGACCTTGGAAGTTCGGCCGTTACGACTTACTCTAGGAATAGAGTACGCCGGAGCGCGCCATGCCAGACCGTGACCCCTCCCAGCTCGATCTCTTCACCGGGGCTCCCAGCCCCACGCCGCCCCGCGGGCGCCGCCGTGGCCACGCGGAGCCCGTGGGCCCTGCCGAGCAACCCGAGGAGGTGAGGGCGCTCGGGGAGCAGCTTCCTCCGGGCCTGCACCTGGGCACCTCGTCCTGGACCTTCCCGGGCTGGACGGGGCAGGGGCTCGTCTACGACCGTGAGGTCACCCCGGCGCGCCTCTCCCGCGAGGGGCTCGCCGCGTACGCCCGGCACCCTGTGCTGCGCACCGTGGGCGTGGATCGGACCTTCTATGCCCCCATCCCCGCTGCCACCTTTACCGAGTACGCCGCCCAGGTGCCCCCCGGCTTCCGCTTCCTCGTGAAGGCGCACGAGGCCTGCACCCTCTCACGCTGGCCCCTGCACCAGCGCTATGGCGACCTGCGAGGTCAGCCCAACGACCGCTTCCTCGATGCCGCCTATGCGCGCGACCTGGTGGTGGCTCCCTTCGTCGAGGGGCTCGGTGAGAAGGCCGGGCCGCTCGTCTTCCAGCTCCCGCCGCAGGATCCGCAGGACCTCGGTGGGGCGGGGCCCTTCGTGGAGCGGCTGCACGCCTTCCTCGCCGCGCTGCCCCGCGGGCCCCTCTACGCTGTCGAGCTGCGCAACGAGTCGCTGCTGACGGAGGCCCTGGCTCAAGCGCTCGCGGACGTCGGCGTGTGTCCTGTGCTTGCCGCCTGGAAGAACATGCCTCCCGTGGAGCGTCAGGCCGTGCGCTTGCGTGCGCTGCAGGCCCCGGCCCTCGTGGTGCGCTGGATGTTGCCTCCGCACCTCGAATACGAGGAGGCCCGCAAGCGCTTCTTCCCCTTCGACAAGCTGGTGGAGGAGGACGTGCGCACCCGTGATGCCATTGCCCGTGCCAGTGCTGCCGCGCTGCGCTCTGGCCGGCCCGTCTTCGTGACGCTCAACAACAAGGCGGAAGGAAGTGCACCTCTTTCCGCCGTGCTTCTGGCGCGAAGCGTCATGTCACGCACACGAAACATGCCCAGTGTGGACTCTTGATCCATCCAAGTGTGCGTCTATGGTGTCAGGTGTGGGATCAAAAACACCCATTTAACTGAGCACGCAGCTTGCTTGGAGGGGCGGTCATGAGATCGGTCCTTGTTGCAGCGCTCGTGGCACGCATGACGGCGGCCGGAGGGGCGGGCGCTGGTGTCGAGGAAGAAGCGCGACGCCAGCAAGCCGGCGACACCTGGGAAGACGTGCGTAAACACTTTTCCGCCCTGCGTAACGAGATTTCCACTCTGGAGTCCGAGTTCCGAGACGCCGAGGCGCGTCACAAACTCGAGGCCGAGCGCAGGAAGCAGGAGCTGGAGCGCCTTCGTCGTGGCCCCTGAGCAGGACTCCGACGCCGATTTTGACCCGGAAGCACCCGTCGAGCTCCCCCTGGATGGGAACCTCGATCTGCACCTGTTTCACCCCCGCGACGTGAAAGACGTCGTCACCGAGTACCTCTGGGCCTGCCGTCAGAAGGGTGTGCTCGACGTTCGCATCATCCACGGCAAGGGCTCTGGCGCGCTGCGGCGCACCGTGCAGTCGCTCCTCCCGAAGCTGCCCGAAGTGGAGTCGTTCCGCTCCGCCTCCGAGAGTGATGGCGGGTGGGGCGCCACCTGGGTTCGGTTGAAGCCCCTGGACTACGACAGCCAGAAGTAGGCGGAGGCGATCAGCGAGCGCTTCTCCGCGACCTTCGACTTGTTGGCCAGGTCCGCCACCTGCCGATCCTTCGCCGCGTAACGCTTCTCCTCCTCGTTGCGCAGCGAGGCCAGCTTCTTGCGGTACTCGCGCTCCAGCCGCTCCGCATGCGCCCGTGCCTTCACGCGCTCAGCGGGGTCCTCCTGCGAGCACACCACCTTGCGCGCCTCCTGCCAGGCCTCGCGCGCCTTCTCCACCTGCTCGCGCGACTCCAGCAGGCAGTCCTCCGCGTATCGGTCCGCTCGCTCCCGCGCCATGTCCATCTCCAGCGCGTTGCGCCGCTCTGCCATCCGGAGGAGCTCCTCCTTGGCCGCCATCAGCGCCTGCTCCTGCATCAGCGATACCGACACGGGAGGCGGCTGCCGGCGCCGCTCCTCCTTGGCCACCAGCTTCACGAAGTGCTCGCCGTCCGCGAGCGGCAGGGCCCGGAAGCCCTTGCCGTCCCGCTCCAGCATCAGCACCAGGTGCACCATCTTCTCTTCGGCCTTCAGGCCCGTCGTCTCGAACTTGTAGACGAACCACCAGCCCTCGCTGCCCGCCAGTCGCGCCAGCCGCGCCGGGAGTCCCGCCGCGTTGAGCTGCAGGTAGTTGATGGCGTCGTGCGTGCGGTCCCTCACCGCGTACGCCGCCTTGGCCACCTGGAGTCGGCCCGAGGCGCTGTTGTTGCCGAGCACCGAGCCTGTCAGCGCCTTGGCGCCCTGCTGGCGCTTCTCCAGCGCCTCCTTCGTCACCGCCCCGGCCATGCGCAGCCGCCGCCGCACGTCGCCGTCGAAGCGCTCCATCAGCGTCGAGCGCGCCTCCGTCATCCGCGCGCTGATGCGCCCCTCCATGTCCGAGCGCAGCTTGTCGAACGCCTTGTTGATGTCGTCCGGGTGGCGGCAGGACTGGTAGATGTCCAGCACCCGGCGCTCGAAGTCCACGCCGCTCTCCAGCGCGCCCAGGATTTCGTCCGACGCGCCGAAGACGCCGTCGAAGAGGTTCAGCTTCTTCTCCAGCAGCTCGTACAGCCGCGCGTCCGCGGCGTTCTGCCGGTTGAGGAAGTTGATGACGAGCACGTCCCGCTGCTGGCCGTAGCGGTGGCAGCGGCCAATGCGCTGCTCCACGCGCTGCGGGTTCCACGGGAGATCGTAGTTCACCACCAGGTTGCAGAACTGGAGGTTGAGCCCCTCGGCGCCCGCTTCGGTGCAGATGAGGATCTGCGACTTCTCGCGGAACTCCGTCACCAGCGCGCGGCGCTCCTCGGGGCCTCCGCCCGCGTCACCGGAGAGCAGGGAGATCTTCCCCGCGTAGCCGTTGGCCGACAGCAGGTTGAAGAGGTACTGCTGCGTGCGCTTGGACTCGGTGAAGATGAGCGCCTTCTCCGGCCAGCCCTGGCCCTTCATCACCTTGAAGGTCCGGTCCAGCGCGCGCTTGAGGGCCTCGCCCTTGGCGTTCACCTTGATGGAGTCAGCCAGGTCCGCGTACTGCTTCAGCTCCCACTGCTCGTTCTCGAGCGTGCGGATGCTGACGGGCTTGGCGGGGTCGTCCGACCACTCCTCGCCCTCCTCGACGTACTGCTTCGCCTCTTCCGGCTCGAAGAGTGCCAGGGCCCGCTGGCCCAGCTTCGCCGCCTCCAGGCGCTTGGCGAGGTTGTCCGACAGCCGCCGCAGGGTAGGGGCGATGGCGTACGTGGAGGAGGCCAGCAGCTTGCGGTAGCAGAGCGTGAGCAGCGTCTTCTTGCCCGGCTCGATGGCCGCGACCTCGGAGCGCTGCAGGTACTCGCTCACCTTCTCGTAGAGATCCTGCTCCTCGGGCGAGGGGGCGAAGTCCTCCACGATGGAGCGGCGGTTGGTGTAGCGCACGTACTCGCGCACCTGGCGGCGCAGCGTGCGCTGGACCACGGGGGCCAGCCGCTCTTTCAGCTCGTTGACGGCGTCCGTCTGCAGCCCGCCCGTCTCTGCCTCCAGGCGGTAGCGGCTGCGGAAGGCGTGCTCGGGGCCGAGGATCTGCTCGTCCAGGAGCGTCACCAGCCCGAACAGCTCCATCAGATCGTTCTGCAGCGGCGTGGCGGTGAGCAGCAGCTTGGGGCGGTTGCTGAGCGCGGAACGGAGCGCCTGGCCCGTCTTGTGGCCCGCGCGGTAGGCGTTCCGCAGGCGGTGGGCCTCGTCGATGATGACGACGTCCCAGGGAATCTCCGCTACGAGCTGTGCCTTGTTGGCGGCGAACGGGTGCGAGCAGATGACGGGGAAGGGCTGATCGAAGCAGTTGCCCGTGGCGCGCACCGTGCGGCCATCCACCATCACCGACTCCAGGTCGAACTTCTCGCGCAGCTCGCTGTTCCACTGCGCCCGCAGCACGGCCGGGGCGAGGATCAGAATGCGCGTCTTCCCCTCGGCCACGAGCTGGGCGATGACCATGCCCGCCTCGATGGTTTTTCCGAGGCCCACCTCGTCCGCGAGCATGCAGCCGCCGCGCGACAGAGAGTCTATCGCGAAGCACGCGGCCTCGAGCTGGTGCGGGTTGAGATCGACCTTGGCCTCGGCGAGCGCTCCCGCGAGGCGCTCTCGCGAGTCCGAGCTCTTGATGGTGAGCTCCTCGGCGAGCAGCCGCTCGTGGAAGGCCGTCAACGGCTGTGACTGCTGCTCAGCGTTCGCGCGGACCTCCGTCCCCGACACCGCCGCCGCATCCACCGCCACCCGCAGCTCCCTGAACTCCCTCGCGACCTCCGGCAAGACCCTTCTCCCAACCGTACGAAACGTGCTCGCACAGGCGTGTAGCACGAAAGAGGGGCCATTTTGGGAAGTGAGATCGCTGTGTAAAGGGGGTCTTGTCCGGAGCCGAAAAATCGGCCCCGGAGCGATTGGCACGCTTTTTCTTCAGGAGCATCGCCGCAGGAGCCAGTGGACGCGGGGATGCGAGGAAGGACTTGACGGCGGCGACAGGACTCCAGCAGTCCGCGTGCCGGGGGCTGGAGCCGAGGGGCCTGGCTCCATCGAAATACTCCCCACGTCCAACCGTGCTGCTGTGGCGTCGTCCCAGTGGCCATCGCGCGACGACGCCGGACGGAGTTCCACGCAAGGCGCGGCCCTCGTTCGACACGTGGCGTGAGCGCATACGTCATGGAGGGCTCGCGAAGGAGCTGCGGGTTTCATGGTTTGTCGTTTCCGGAATCGTTGTGGCATCTTCCCTGTCCGCGCCGCGCTTAGAGACCACGGCAGCGCGAAGAGGGGGCCACCGTGTTGAACGACGCGCAGGTGACGGAGCTTTGGAGGAAGGCCTATCCCTTCTCCGAGTGGGAGCACTGGCAGAAGAATTACCGGGACCTCTTGATGAAGGTTCGCGACCTGTCGGACACGGAACTGGCACAGCCGGAGAACCAGCAGCTCATCTGGTCCGCGGACGCCATCACCACCCTGGGTCCCGGAGGCACTGTAAAGGTGAGCGGGGCCTTTACGGACCCGGAGATCGTCAACGCCGTCGTCGCGCTCCGTCGCCGTCAGTGGCCGGAGGACCCGAACGAGCGCGCCGATGCCATGCACGATGAAGGGGAGCGCATCCTCGCTCTGGTCTCTCCGCGCCATGGACCCCGCCGCCCCCAGGCGCGGCTGTGGCGTCTGTTCGCGGCACTCCTGCCGGCGGACTTCCATTGCGTCTTCAGCTACGGGGCTCACCTGCGCGTGACGGAGTTGCTGCTGCCCGAGGGCACCTGGGCCAGCCATGTGCTCATCCGGGACAGGCTGCGGAAGGTGCTCGGGCCGGAGCCTGATGAGGGCGAGCACGTCCGCCGCTCCATCTTCTGCTGGTGGCTCTACGAGAACTACGACGCCATCAAGGCCGGGCAGACGGACATGGGCAAAGCAACGGCCGCGCCGGTCGATCGCAAGCCCTCCACGATTACCCTCTGGGCCTATGGCAAGCAGTTCAAGGGCAACTTCGCCGTCAAACGCATGGTGGAGGCGTATCGTGACGTAGTGCAGACCACGCTTGCCGGCATCTCCCGGAGTGATCTGCTAGAGGAGTTGGGAGACAAGGAGGAGTTCAAGACCCTGTCACTGTCCTCCCGGCGAGGGCTCGTCGCGCGGGTGACGGGGCTGGGGCTGATAGAGGAGCGCGAGGGGCTGCTCCGCCCGACGCGCGAAGGGGACGAGCTCCTGGAGAATGACGTGCCCGACGTCCTGGTCCAGAGGATGCTCGAGCGGGTCTTCCCCATGGCCGCCGTCCTCCGCTTCCTGAAGGACACGTCTCACTCCAGCGGGGAGATCGTCAAATACCAGCAGCAGCTCTACCCGAGCTGGACCGGAGCGATGGGGCCCACCTCGACCCTCGCGTGGGTAAGAGCACTGGACCTCGTGGATCAGACACAGGGCGGGAAGTACCGGCTCAGCGAGTACGGTGCCGCCTGGGAGGCGCGTCTGCCTCACGAGTTGCCGACGCGTCCGGCGGAAGCGGCGGGGTCGATCGATGTCCTGGCGGACGTCGAAGCAGCGGTGGAGGAATTGAAGAAGTCCCAGAGCGCGGCCCTTGTTGTCCCCTGGCCCGACCTCGCCACACTTCGCCAGCGCTTCCTCAAGGATGAGCAGGCACGCGGCTTCGTGCTGGACGACTCCCAACTCATCGCACTCCACCACGCGTGGCACTGCAACCCGCAGAAGCGCTTCGTCATCCTCTCCGGGCTGTCGGGCACGGGGAAAACGGCGCTCGTGCGGCACTACGCGCGCATCTATTGCGAGGCCATGGGCCTGGAACCCGGCAAGCACCTGGAGGTGGTGGCCGTCTCGCCGGACTGGAAGGACCCCACCGGGCTGTTGGGCTACTACAACGCGCTGCACGAGGTGCCCTCCTTCCAGGTGGAGCCCGCGCTCCGGATGCTGCTGGCCGCCGCGCACAATCCCTTCAAGCCCTACTTCCTACTCCTGGATGAGATGAACCTTGCCCGCGTCGAGCAGTACTTCGCGCCGTTTCTCTCCTCCATGGAGTCAGGGCTGCCTGTGGCGCTGCACGGCCAGGACGAGGCCGTCAACGGCGTGCCGCCTCGCCTGGAGTGGCCGCGCAACCTGTTCATCGCCGGCACTGTGAACATGGACGAGACCACCTTCCCCTTCAGCGACAAGGTACTGGACCGAGCCTTCACGCTGGAGTTCTGGGACGTCAACCTCGCCGCCTTCTTCGAGGCGCGTCCGGCGGGCCGTCAGCCGGAACTCGAGGGTGCCATCCAGGCCTTCCATGACGCACTCCGGCCCATCCGCCGCCACTTCGGCTACCGGACCGCTGGGGAACTGCTGGCCTTCGTGGAGGCCGCGGGCTCGGAGGCTCCCATCGAGGTGAAGCGGGGCCTGCTCGACCAGGGAGTGTTCTCCAAGGTGCTGCCGCGGTTGCGCGGTGAGGCGAGCCCGGAACTGCGCAAGGTCTTCGAAGCGCTCCGGAGTCTGTGCAAGACCCACGAGCTGAATCGCTGCAGCGACAAGCTAGCCCAGATGGAGGCCACTCTCCATCGCGTGGGCCTCACCCGGTTCTGGGCGTGACATGGAATTCCGGGACGCGAAGGGTAGACGTCTCGACCTCATCCAGGACGGCATCGCGCGACTCGAGGAGAATCGCGACTACTGGTTCGCCGTTCAGCTCGGCGAGGCGGCGCGGGAGGGTTGGCGGGCTTGGTTCGGAGAGATCGAGCTGGCGTGGGATCGGAACAGCGCCACGTTCGCGCTGCGCACGGACCAATGGGTGGGCAACCAGTCCCTGCGCATCCAAGGTCCCGAGGGCGAGCAATTCCTGTCGGTGCAGGTGCAGCCACGCAGCGAGAAGCTCTCTGGCGACGCGTGGGCGCACCTGCTGAGGGATTTACATAACTGGCTGGAGGGCAGCACCGTCGGGCGGGGGGGGGGCTGCACGGCGAGGTGGGCTTCTCCGGCTGTGACGTCGCGGGCGTGGCCGCGGTGCTGGGCGAGCTGGTGCCCGCCTTCCTCTCCGCGCTGGAGACGTTGCTGCGGGCACCCCGGGAGCGCTCGGTCGAGCACTGGACGGAGGCTCCGGTGCACGCGGTGAGGCAGGCGAACAGGGAGACGCTGCGGTGGCTGGTGCGCCACCCGGATGTCTGCCAGAGCGTCCTGGGGCGCACTGAGGAGCGCCGGGAGGGACGCGAGGTGCTGGTGCCCCGACGCGCGTGGCGCGGGGACCTGGACCATGCCGCCAACCGCTATGTCGCGTGGCTCGTCAGGCAGGTGGCGCGCCGGCTGCACGAGACCGCCGAGTGCATGAGGAAGGGTCGAAACCGACGCAAGTCGATGGATCCGGACCTGGCACTCTGGTGTGAGGGCAGAATCCAGCGGCTCGTCGGGGGAGCGGACGCTCTCGAAACCTTGTCTCGCCGCGAGCCCCTGGCGACCCTCTCTCCCGAGCCGCCCTCGGACTCGGCGCTCCTCACGCTCGCTGACGACCCGGCATATGCACGGGTCCATGCGTTCGGACAGCTCTTCCTCTCCCCGCGATTCCAACTCCCTGAGGACGAGTCGCTGCTGGAGGCACCGGTCCGCCCGTCCTACGAACTCTACGAGTTGTGGACCTTCCTGGCCCTGCGGAAGCTGCTGGGCGAGCACCTGCCGGGAGCACACTGGACGAGTGAAGGCATCGACAGGCTGCGGTTCTTCGACCAGAACCCGAACGGTGCCAGCTACACCGCCCACTGGCCCGGGCGTGGGAGGCTGGGGCTGTACTTCAACCTGCCCTTTCCTGGCTTTCTCGCCCAGAAGAAGGACGAGCGCTGGAGCATCTCCGGCGCGAGGCGTCCGGATCTGGTGGTGACGTGGAGGCCCGAGAGCGGACAGGGCTGCTGGCTCTGTCTTGACGCGAAGTACCGCACCGGGGAGCGCAACATGGCGGAGGCCTTCGAGTCCGCTCACCTCTACCGCGATGCGCTCCGGTGGCGGGGACTGGGCGAGCGGGGGCGCTGCGCCGGGGCTGTCCTGCTCGTTCCAGCCATGGACTCTGACACGGCCCCATGGTTCGAGAAGTCCTTCCGGGACGAGCACGGTGTCGGGGCCTTCTGCCTCACACCCGGACAGAGTCCACCAGCGGGTCTTGTCAATTGGTTTCGGAAACAGCTCGGGTGGGACGAACCCTCCTCGGCCACCACGACGGGGGGAGCATGAGAATCCTGCAGGGAGACAGCGTCATCATTGGCAGTGGCAAGCGCGCGGTCGGCATCGTCGAGCGGCGGAGTGGCAACCAACTCGTCGTCCGGAGGCCCGATGCGGGCAACCAGCGGGAGCACGTCGGCCGCAACGAGGTCTCCTCACTCGCCGAGTTCATGTACACCGCGCGGAAGAACGAGACCCGGTTCCGCAACGGATTGAGTCTCGTGGGAGATTCGACCCTGGCCGAACTGGTCGAGGCATTCGGCTACTCCGTGGGCCAGATGCCTGACCACCGTGGCGCTGCCGGAGACGTTCTGGCCGGCAGCCATGGGGCTTCATGATGGACGCGAGCTGGTGTTCCTGCGCGCGCTCACCGGCCGGGAGCCACTGCTCTGCCTGCTGCGTCTCCCGGCAGGGGCTTCTCCCCAGGGATGGCTGCAACAGACCTGGGAGGGACTCACCTCCTGGTCCTTCCGCTCCGCGCAGCGCTTCATCCGCGCCCCCTCCGGGGAGGGTAGCGCTCCAGAGGTCCGGATCGGACCCGAGGCGATGCTGCATGGTTTCTTGAAGCCCTCGGCCATTGGCTCGGAAGGGTCATCACTGGCGCTCCAGTCCCACAGCCTCAACCTCATCGCATCTGGCGCAGTGGCTCAATCGACGAGCTCCTAAGCTGGTCCTGCGCTTCGAGGACCGGAAGGTAGAGGACCGAGGCGAGGACAGCCGGACCACCCGCATCGATCTGGCCATCGAGGGACAGGATTTCGAGGTGGAGACGATGGCTGGCTCGGGGCCTATGGAGGACTTCTACCACCGGAAGGTCTTCTCCAGGCTCCGGCGGGACACGAGATTCTCCCTCGTGGTTCCCGGTGAGGCGCTGCAGAGGCCGAACTCCGTCCCATGGTCGAGTCCCTGCACTCGGAAAACGTGCGCGACCGGCGCTTCTTCTGCGGCGCGGACCTCGAGGCCGCTGTCAATGACGTCGAGCGGTTCTGCGGGCCGGGCTTGCGCCGACAATTGCTCGCCTGCTTCGGGCCGCACTCTGGCATGTGAGGTCGTGCGAACCCTGGCATGGGTCACTCTGCACCGCCGTGTCCAGCCGGGGCGAGCGCCGCACTCGCCAACCGGTTGCCGCACAACCCGCTACATCAACGAAGGCCATCATGGCGAATGCAGGCGTCCTCGAACTCCAAGGAGCCCAACGACTGCTTCTCCATGAGCCATGCGCGCACTGCCTGCAGGTCCGTCTTGGCGGGCACGTCCACACCCAGCATCTTGGAAACGTTCAGCTCCGTGGAGCAGCCGAGAGCCTGGAGTCGGCTGCGGACATCCTCCACGTGTGTTGCGTCGAAGACGATGACGCGCAGCGTGCTGCTGCCCGACGCACGAACCAGCTCGGAGAACACGACTTCTCCCTGTCCTTGCTGTGCAGCGACCACATCTCCGACGCTGATACCCCGTACGAAGAAGGGGATGTTATCGATCTCGAAGAGGCCCTCCGCCAGAGGTCTGGCCCAGAGTCTCTCGTAGTCGACGGGGGGATAGTCCTCTTCTTCCTTTTCGAGCTTGAAAAGAACCCGCACGTATTCATTCGACATGAGCGAGGGCTCCGGGGTCAAAGCTTGTCGCTCTTCGCGTTGTTGCACTCCCTACACAACACTTGTCCGTTTGAAGGCGAGCCATCTCCACCTTTTGCCCTCGGGATGACGTGATCCACCTGGGTTTCATTGCCCGGTGGAGTCACGCCCTTCTGGCTCTTCTGGGCATCAACGGTCGGGACATCACAGTTCTCGCAGCGTTTCTCGCCATCGTATTCTTTGGCGTTCTCATCTTTTACGTCCTTCTTGCCCTTTGGCGTGAAGCGCATGTACGCCCGATCGCCATTTGCAGTGCCCTTCGGAGGCGGTTGTCCTCCTTTCTTGCCTGCCGCGATGGCTATGGCGTCAGCAGGCAGAACCTGTTGTGCGAGAGGCTCGAGCACAGTGGCTTCTGCGATTCGAGCCACTTCTATCCCGGTGCCCAGGGACGGCTGCGCGAAGGACGGTATGGCCGCGAGCCCTGCAATCAGCAGCAGTAGGGGCATCCTCTGGAGCAGGTTCCTCGGGAATGCAGACATGCCGTGTTGAGCCCGCCTCATGTCGTGTTCGTTCATCTCGTTCTCTATCTCCACGCGGCGTTGTAAAGGCGGATGGCAGCTACAGCAGCCCGCGCGACTTGACGTGCAGATAGGTGTTGACGGCGGCGGCGCCGAAGCCCTTCGCGGGGGCTCGCACCACCAGTGCACCGGAGTCTCGAAGGGTGAGAGCCGTGCGCTGATAGTCCTCCTCGAGGCGGGCGGCGGCCTGGCGCGCGTAGGCGTCCTGCTCGGAGACGGGGACGGCGGTGGCGGCGGCCTGGAGATCCGGATCCAGGAGCGAAGCCACCACGGGCAGATGGCGGGGGCGCAGGGCCAGGGTACGGGCCAGCAGCGTGCCCGAGGCGTCCGGGTCCACCAGGTCCGTGAAGAGCACCACCAGCGAGCGGCGCGAGGAGCGGGCGAAGGCGAAGTCGTAGGCGCGACCGTAGTCGCTCTCCTCGAGGGCGGCCTCGGCGCGGTAGAGGGACTCGGTGAGCAGGCGCAGGTGCTCGTGGCCTTTGCGCGGCGGGAGGTAGGCGCGCACGTCGCTGGCGAAGGCGAGCACCCCCACCATGTCCCCTGCGTCCAGACTCACCCGGGCCAGGCGCAGCGCCGCGTCCACCGCGTGGTCCAGCTTGCGGCGGCCGTCCACCCGGCCGGCCATGTGGCGCCCGCAGTCGAGCAGCAGCAGCACCGGCTGGTTTCGCTCGGGCTGGTACACGCGCACCATGGTGCGGGCCCGGCGCGCCGAGGCCTTCCAGTCCACGGTGCGGTAGTCGTCTCCGGTGCGGTACTCGCGCAGGGACTCGAACTCGCGGCCCTCGGCGGAGCGGCGCAGGGTGCGCTCGGCGGGGGCGTCCGAGGCCATGGCGAGCGCCAGCGCCTCGCGCGTCAGGGCGGTGAGGTCCGGGTACACCTTCACGGCCTGGGCCGCGGGTAATTTGACCTGGCGCGCGCACAGGCCCAGTGGTCCGAGCAGACGCAGGTGCACGTCCCCGAGGTGCAGGTCTCCGCGCGAGGGCGGGGTGAGGGCGTAGGAGATGGTGGCGTGGGGCGCGTCCGGCGAGAGGGAGAAGGGCTGCTGGTGCCCGCGCACGTCCACGCCTGGGGGGACCTCGTCACGCACTTGCCCGCGCACGGGCCGCTGGCCTCGCAGGCTCAACTCCAGGCGCACCGGGTTGGCGTTGCCCGAGGAGAGGACGGGCTCCACGGCGCGCCGCACCTCCACGTCCGAGGCGCGCGGGGCGGAGAAGAAGTCGAAGGCGCACAGCAGCAGCACGGCTGCGTCCAGGGCGATGGCGAGCCACAGGAAGACGGAGCCGGCCACGGCCAGGGCCGCGGGCACCAAGGCCGCCGCGACGAGCGCCACGGCAAGCCCCGTGGGGACGGGTCGGCCGGCGCTCACCGAGGAACCTGAACGCGCTCCAACGTCTGGCGGAGCACGTCGTCCGCGGTGAGACCCTCCACCTCCGCCTCGGCCTTGAGCAGCAGGCGGTGGTTGAGGACGCTGGGGCAGACGGCCTTCACATCGTCCGGGGTGACGAAGTCGCCGCCGTTGAGGGCCGCTCGGGCCTTGGCCGCCGCCAGCAGTGCCTGGGCCGAGCGGGGTGAGGCACCCAGGCGCACGCGGGGGTTGGCGCGCGTCTCGCGGATGAGCCGCACCGCGTAGGCGAGCACGGAATCGTCGCAGGCGACGCTCGCGGCCTGTGACTGGAGCTCCAGGAGGGTGGGGGTATCCAGCACCCGCTCCACCTGGGCGGCCTTGCCCGCGCGCTGGTGGAAGCCTCGCACCATGTCCAGCTCGGCCTCGGGCGACGGGTAGCCCACGCGCACCCGCATCAGGAAGCGGTCGAGCTGGGCCTCGGGCAGCGGGTAGGTGCCCTCCAGCTCCAGCGGGTTCTGCGTGGCCACCACGAAGAAGTGCGGCGGCAGGGCGTGCGTGGTGCCGTCGATGGTGACCTGCCGCTCCTCCATGGCCTCCAGCAGCGCGGCCTGCGTCTTGGGCGGGGTGCGGTTGATCTCATCCGCCACCAGCACCTCGGTGAAGACGGGGCCCTTCACGAGCTGGAATGCGTTGTCCTGGGGGCGGAAGACGTTGGTGCCGAGGATGTCGCTCGGCATCAGATCCGGGGTGAACTGGACGCGGGTGAAGCCGAGCCCGAGCGCGGAGGCGATGCTGCGCGCGGTGAGCGTCTTGGCCACGCCAGGGACGCCCTCCAGCAGCACGTGCCCGCGCGCGAGGAAGGCGGTGACGAGGTCCGCCACCACGTGCGGCTGGCCGAGCACCGTGCTCTCCAGCGCCTGGAGGAGGCGACGCAGGGCCGGGCCTCCGGAGGCCAGAGGGGCCGCGGCGGAGGGCGAGGGCGTCATGAGGTGGGCTTCTCCTTCAGTCCGAGCAGCGAGCCCGCGAGGCTCGTCAGCGCGCCCATGAGGCCGAGGAACACGCCGAAGCTGGGGGAGGAGTTCATGATGGTCGCGTTGCCCATGGGCGAGGGCACCTCGGTGGCGTCGTAGGAGATCTTCATGAAGATGATGCACCAGAGGATGCAGAAGACCGACAGACCGAGCTGCGCCAACCAGGGGATGAGCACGTTGAGGTGAGGCATCAGCCGGCGCACGCGCACGGTGATGGCGCCGATGATGCCACTGGCGGCCAGGACGGCGAGGAGGCCGAGGCTCATGAGGCCGAGGATGTCCCCCTCGGCAGCCGTCTCCTTCCAGGGGAGGAAGGCGGAGACGAGGATGGTGACCGCGCCCCCGAAGGCGATCTTGTCGGAGCGGCCCAGCACGCCCACGAAGTCGCGGAAGTCCTCGATGACCTCCTCGGGGGCGACGATCTGCCCGGTGCCGGTGTTGGTGCCGGAGGGATCGCGGGTCGGGACGTAGTTGATGTCGGCCGGGTCGAGCTCGGTCTGCTGCGGGCGCCGGGGAGCGGGAGCCGCAGCAGCCGCCGGACGGGAGTTGCCGCCAGCCGGGCGCGCCGCGGGACGGGAGCCGGAGGGGGCGCGAGCGCCGGCGGAGCGCTGGGGCGCGTTGCGGAGGATGTCCTCCATGGGCCGGATGTTGGTGGCGTCCTCGTCAGCGAGCGCTGGGGCCGGAGCGGCGGGACGACCCGGGGAAGTGGGCACCCGGGGGCGCGAGGCGGTGCTGGCGGTGCGGGCAGCGGGACGGGAGCCGGTGGGGGCGCGAGCGCCCGGGTTGTTGCGAGCCGCCGGGCGGGACGCGGTCTGTTTGCGAGGCGGAGGAGGAGCGTCCTCCGCGT
The DNA here is from genome assembly GCF_026626635.1 of Archangium lansingense. Lineage (GTDB taxonomy): Bacteria > Myxococcota > Myxococcia > Myxococcales > Myxococcaceae > Archangium > Archangium lansingense. The sequence goes on along the minus strand of NZ_JAPNKA010000001.1, from coordinate 8,859,442 downwards.
CATCGCCCGAGTCCTGGGGGGCGTCCGTCGAGATGAACGAGGAGTCGATGATGTAGTCGCACGAAGGGCAGATGGACGTGCCATCCGCGACCTTGGTGCCACAGCCAGGGCAGTTCAGGACCGGCGCTCCTTGAGTCTGGGAAGCGCCGCTCATCTTCTGGTGCCCGATTGCCCAAGTCAAACGGCTTACGGGCTAACCCCTGGATTTTCGCGGGGAATTGGCCTAGGCGGGGCCCTATGGATTCTCTGCGCGCCGCCGTGCTCGCCTGCCTGCTGTGGGGGCTCGTGCTGTCGGGTTGTGTCCGCACCGTGCCGTCTCCGGCGGAGGCGGGAGGAGGGGAGGAGATTGCCCTCTGGGAGGATCGCCGCTCGCTGGCGAAGGGGCGGCTGGTGGAACTGGCGGGGAAGGGGCCTGTGCCGGTGCGAGTCCGGGCCCTGCGCGCGCTCGCCCGCATCCAGGAGCCGTCCACGTTGGAGGCCGTGCTGGCTGGGCTCAGCGCTGCTGAGGTGCCCGTGCGTGACGAGGCGGCCTTCGCGGCGGGCGTGCTGGCGCTCTCGTGGGAGCCTCTCACGGATGCGGAGAAGGCCCGGCTGACGGAGGCGCTGCTCGCCGCCGAGGCCTCGGAGAAGGACGAGGACGTGCGGAGCACCCTGCTCGAGTCCCTGGGCAAGCTGGCCACGCCGGGCGCGGTGAAGCGCCTCACGGAGCGGTTGGCGAAGGAGCGTCCGGAGGTGGGGGCTCGGGCGGCGGTGGCGCTCGGGGTGGCGGCGCGCCGGGGTGCGTCGTTGGCGGAGGTTCCGCTGGAGCGAGCGGCGGTGCTGCTTCAGTCCGGCGAGCCCGAGACGTCCCGATTCGGCGGGGCCTACCTCCTGGCGAGCGCGAAGCGTCCCGAGGGGCTGGGGTTGTTGCGGCGCTGTCTCGGTGACGAGGCCCCGGACGTGCGGGCCCTGTGCGCGAAGGGCATCGGGGACGCGGGTGGCCCTGAGGACGCGGCGGTGGTGGGACGGCTGCTGCGGGACGAGGTGCCACGCGTGGCGGCCGAGGCCTCGCGGGCACTCGCGAAGCTGGCGGCGCGGTGCAGTGGGGATTGCACCCCGCTGGACGAGCTCCGGGCACTGGATGGCCATGCCGGGCGCGTAGGGCGGGGAGACTCGGTAGCGGGTCACGCGCTGCTCGCGTTGGCACAGCTGGGCCTGCCCGAAGTGGGGCGTCCGGTGCTGGTGGCGCTGAGGCGTGCGCTCCAGGAGTCGGTACCGAGCGCGGCCTCAGAGGTGGCCACGGGCGACCTGATGAACCTCGACTGCCGGCTGGCGGCGGCGCTCGATCGGCAGACGGGAGCGCTCGACGAGGTGCTGCGTTGTGGAGGAGGCCAGGTGCCGGAGGCGCGGCGGCTGGCGCTCGGTCTGCGCGAGGTGGCGCAGTCGCGAGGCAAGGGCGGCGCGAGCGGCGCGGTGCAGTACCTCGCGTATCCGGATTCACGGGTGAGGCTGGCGGCGCTCGAGGCGGTGTCGGCGCATCCGGTGCCCGAGGCCGCCGGGCCCGTGCGGGCGCTCCTCGAAGGAAAAGACATGGTGGAGGCTGCGGCGGCGGCGAGCACGGCCGGGAAGCTGAAGGACATGGAGGCATTGCCACAGGTGCGAGCGCTCGCGGAGCGTGTGCCCCAGGAGCCGGACATCGTCGCACCGGTGGCGGAGGGGCTGGTTGCGCTGGCGGGGAAGGACGCGGAGCCGGTGTTGCGGACGTGGCTGGAGCACCCGCACGCCAACGTGCGTCGCGTGGCGGCCGAGTCTCTCGCGAGCCTCACCGGTCAGCCCGTGCGGGCCACGCATATGGAGCTACCGGAGAGCGCGCGTCATCCCGAGCCGGCGCCGGCGGGGAGCACGCTCACGTTCCGCACGAACAAGGGAGACTTCACGGTGGCGCTGGACGCGGAAGCGCCGTTGACGTCGGGCAATCTCGTGGCGCTCGCGCGCAAAGGCTACTTCCGCGGCATCACCTTCCACCGGGTGGTGCCGGACTTCGTCGCGCAGGGAGGGGATCCGCGCGGAGACGGGGAGGGTGGTCCGGGTTACTCCATCCGTTGTGAGATCACCCGCCGGCCCTACCTCCGCGCCGTACTGGGCATGGCGCTGTCGGGCAAGGACACGGGGGGAAGTCAGTTCTTCTTCACCCACTCGCCGCAGCCGCACCTGGATGGCCGCTACACAGCCTTTGGCGAAGTGACGCGCGGCATGGAGGTGGTGGACCGCCTCCTGGAAGGCGACACCATTCATGAGGTGGTGGTGTCGCCCTGAGGCGGGAACTACTCACTGGTCGGGTGTTGTTCCCGCCTGGAATCCCGTCTGGATGCGTAGCTCCGACAGCGCACTCAGCAGCCACTGGCGAAGGCTGTTGGTGTGAGGAAGATGGCGAATGCTCCGTTCGGTCTCGTCCAGCAAGCGCCGGGCCTCACGATTGTCATGCTGCGGGTGCCGCTGACACCATCGCGCATACAGACAAGCAATGTGGTAGCGGCGCTCGACGTTCGAGTAGCCCAGACGATGAATGCGCCGCAGCGTGCGCCCGAAGACCGGCCATGGGCAATCGTGGCCGTATGCTTCGGTGAAGATCGCCTCGGCGATCCGCCGTCGAACTTCCTGCCGTTCGTACGCTGTTGTCACGACTGAGCGCAGCAGATGCCGCTCCAGTGCCGTGAACCTGGATTCCAATGTCTCGAAGGAGTCGTCGAAGGAGGCAACAAGCGTTTGCTCCAGCGCTCGTGCTACCTCCGCAAAGCGGCGTTCAGAGCTGTTAGACACCTTCCTCATCGACAGGGTCTTCCGTCCCAAAGTCTGTCCGGCCAGACACCATTGTTCTGCATGCATGCGTCCTTGCAGGGCCAACAGAGGCTGTGGCCCCTCGTTTCACTTGGGATGCTCTGGATGTGAGATCGAGGCACGTGTCAAACTCCTTGTTACACCGCTTTCTGACCTCCTGGGGTGACAGGCACTCCTTGATCTGACTTTCCCCCGAGAGCCGGTCCTCCTCGGTGCATCGTGTCGTCAGTGTCAGAGCGGCAGCGGCCACCAGGATGGAGCGGATCGGTGCAGGCCTTCTGATGTGCATCAGACGCCTCATGCCTTCCTCCTGCGGAAGCGCCCATCCTGCTGCGCGAGCGATTCTCTCTTCGCTGGCGACGAGTCTCGAACAGATAGCGTCCGAGTCTCAATCAGCGGGTTTCCCGCTGGCTATCATGCGTGGGGTGGCCAACAACCTCCCGTTCCAGAGGGCAGCGGCATGGGGATGACTCGAAGAAAGCTCCTCGGGTGCCTGGGCCTCGCGACACCATTGCTCACCCTCACGGGGGGAGTTGCCCTCTGGAAGTCCCGAACGGAACGCAGGCCTCCGGGTTCCGGGTCGTCCATCTCCAGCGCGTTGCAGCACACCCGGCTCGCCGCCCAGGCGGCCGTCGAGGGGGAACTGAAGCGCGCGCGCGAGGAATCCACAGCGGCCCTGGCTGAAGTCTCGGGCCATGCTTCAGCGCTCTTTGTTCTCGCGTGCATCGCACTGGAGGCGGGTGACTACCGCGATGCACAGGACGTCATTGCCCGGCTGGAAGCCATGGCTCCCGGGCATCTGGAGCTGCGGATTTTGGAGCGGCTCCTGGCGAATCAGCGACGTGCCGCACCGGCAGGGTGGGGGCAGGCCTTTCTCGAAGCCTGGACAGAGCTGGGTCGCCCCGACCTGCAAGAGAGTGCCTTGTTGCCGGAGTTCATACCTTCGGCCCTCGATGAACCAGCGCTCGAGAGCGCATGGAACAGTGCCCCCTCTTCACGTGAGCGTCTCACTCTGGCGCTGCTCTTCCCGAATCCCTCCGAGACGCATGCCCGTTGGGTCCTCCAGCACGTGCCGGAGATCGACGATTCTTCGTTGCTCGTTGCGGCGTAAGCCTCCGATCCAGCCCAGGTAGTGGAGGTGCTGGAGGGGTCGCAGAGTGCGCGGCGCGATGACGACGAACACAGCGACGACAAAGACGGAGCCGGCGTGGTTGGAAGCAGCGCGGCAGCCGAGGTGGACCCCGGAGGTAGCAGCAGAGGTGGTGCGAGCGTGGGAGGCGGAAGGAGGTACGCAGTCGGCCTTCATGCGCAAGTACGGGTTACCGCGCGAGAGGCTGCGCTTCTGGACGCGCAGGCGAGAGGGAAAGGAGGGAGCGCGGACGGCCATGGCCTTCGTGCCCGTGGAGGTGGCGCCCGCCGAGCGGAGTGAGGTGGGGCGGGAGCAGGGGGAGGCGGTGCAGGTGGAGGTGGGCGGGGTGAGAGTGAGAGTGGATGCGAGAGCCAGCCAGGAGTTGGTGGCGCGGGTGCTGCGGGCGGTGAAGGAGGTGCAGGGGTGCTGAGGCTACCGGAGGGGGTGAGAATCTGGGTGGCGACGCAGCCGTGCGACATGCGCAAGCAGGCCGACGGGCTGAGCGCGCTGGTGCAGGGCAGTCTTGGGCAGCAGCCGAAGTCGGGCCACCTCTTCGTCTTCTTCTCGAGGAGAAGGGATTTCGTGCGCATTCTCTTCTGGGACGCCAACGGCTACTGCACCGTGAGCAAGAGACTGGAGGCGGGGCGCTTTCGGGTGCCGGCGCCCGTAGAGGGCCAGGCCGCGGTGCACCTGGAAGCGCGGCAGCTCGCGGAGTTGCTGTCGCTGGTGGAGGCCAGCAGCGCGGTACGGCGAGGCGAGGTGCATTGAGTCCGCGCTTGCGCGCCCGGCCCCACTTCGTGCATAGGCACGGTGCGCATGACTTTTCCCGTCACCATTGAAGAAGAGAGGGGCCAGCAGGAAGAAGCCCAGCCGACCGCCTTCGAGGCGGACGACATGGAGGCGGTGCGCGCCTACATGCTGCAACTGCTGATGGAGGGCCGCGGCGAGCAGGCCGTTGAGATGTTGTTGGGCCTGTTGGGTCGGCTGCGCGAGGAGCACAGCTCCACGACGGTGCGACTCCAGCAGGCGCTGCGGCAGCTGTACGGGCGGCGCAGTGAGAAGACTCCCGCCAGTCAGCTCCAACTCCTGCTGTCATTGTTCACCCAGCAGCAGTCCGCCGAGCCAGAGGCCGTGCCCGCCACCGTCGACGGTGCACAGGCAGCCGCCCCAGCGGCCCCGCCGGCCGACGCGCCGAAGAAGACGCCCAGACGCGCGCCCCTCCGCGGCGCCCAGGCCCTGCCCGCGCACCTGGAGAGGCGCGAGGTGCTGGTGCAACCCGCGGCCGAGGAGTGCGTCTGCCCGGGTTGCGGTGAGCAGAGGCAGCCCATGGGCGAGGAGGTAAGCCAGCGACTGGAATTGGAGCCGGCGCGCTTCTACGTGCGGGTGGAGAAGCGCCCGAAGCTCGGGTGCCAGCGCTGCAAGGAGGGGGTGGCCGCCGCGCCCGCCGGTGAGGCGCCATTGCCGGGAGCGCTGCCCGGCCCGGGGTTGCTGGCGCAGCTACTGGTGGGCAAGTACCGCGACGGGCTGCCCCTGCACCGCCAGCAGGCCATTTTCGACAAACGCCACGGGGTGAGGCTGCCCGCCTCCACTCTGGGCGACTGGGTGGCGGGGGCCAGTGACTTGCTGGCGCCCGTGGTGGCGCTGCTCAAGCAGCGCACGCTGGCGGACGCCTTGCTGCACACCGACGACACCGGGGTGCGCGTGCTGGACAGGGACGACGCCCGCGGCATCAAGCGCGGACACCTCTGGCCGTACGTGGGAGTGGGCGGCAACGTCTTCGTGGAGTACACCCCCGATTGGAGTGGCACGGGCCCCCAAGGGGTGCTGGCCGACTTCCGGGGCTACCTGGTGGTGGACGGCTACAAGGGCTACCAGTCCCTCTTCGGCCCCACCTCTCCACGCATTGAGGTGGGCTGTTGGATGCACGCCCGGCGTGGCTTCGAGCGCGCATACGTGGCCGGAGACGCTCGCGGCGGCACGGTGCTCACGCTCGTGCAGAAGCTGTACGCCGTGGAGCGGCAGGCCCAGGACGCGGGGCTCTCCGCCGAGGCACGCCTTTGCCTGCGCCTCGAGCACAGCCGCCCCGTCTACGAGGAACTCTTCGGCTTGCTGGAGGAGTGGGCCCCGCACGTGCCCGCCAAGACGCCGCTGGGCAAGGCCATTGCTTACGCGCGCAACCGCTACCTCCCCCTGGGCCGCTTCCTCGAGGACGGACGCCTTCCGGTGGACAACGGCGAGGTGGAGCGCCTCATCAAGCTCATTGTCCTCGGACGCAAGAACTGGCTCTTCCTGGGCAGCGATGCCGCTGGCCACCGGGCCGCCAGTGTCTACTCCCTCGTGCTCAGCTGCTACCGGCTGGGCATGGACCCGTGGGCCTACTTCCGCGACGTGCTGCCCAAGCTCGGCGACACCCGCTTCCCCGCCTCCCGCCTCGCGGAGCTCCTCCCCGAGTCGTGGGCCCAGCAGCAGGCTCAGCAGCGATAGGCTTGTCGACGCGCCATCCATCACGCGGCCACCGTGCCATGCTCCTCGGTGGCCGACACCATGGGCTGGACCGGAGGCTTACGTTGCGGCGTTCGATCTGTTGCGCGATCAGCGGCTCGCGGTGACCGTCCGGAAGGAGGCCGTGCCGGTGCTGCGCCAGCGTTTCACTCAGCTCGCCGGGTCCTACCCCCAGGCCATGCGGCTTCGCTTGTTCCACCTCCTGGCGGGAACCGAGCGGGATGAATCGCTCGATCCCCAGGAACTGGACCAGCTCGAAGCCATCTCAGTGCTCCCCACCTGGAAGGAGGACTCCTTCACCCGGCCATTCCTGGAGTCACGGCGAGGCTTGAAGGAGATGGCGGTGCCCGGCTCCGGGGGTGCTGCCTTCGCGATAGCGGAGCGGGCTCTCGGCCATCGCGGTGTGAGCCTGCTGCTCAGGCGTGCCGCAGCCACCCGGGAGCGGCTCTCCGAGGACGAGCGCCGCAGGATGGGGCGCATGCTCTGGCGCATCGGGAGCCAACTCACCGAGCAGTCCTCGCTGCTGGAGCACACGATGGTGGCGTCCGGGGCCGGGAGCCTGCTGCATGGCCGCAACCAACGGGAGGCCTTCGCGCGCGAGGACGAAATGCACGCGGCCGTCATGACTTCTCTCCGGGCCGCGCTCGACCGGTGGCCGCTGCGCTCGCTTTCGGAGCAACTGCTGGAATCACGGGCGCGCAGCGAGGTGACCTGGCTGCGCGCCTTCGTGGGCAAGGGCGCGCTCCCGTGAAGGACGCGCTCAGCTCGCGACGCGGTTGGGCACCTTGCCCGGCGTGAAGCCGGCCCAGAGCGCGTTCTCCGCGTTCTCCATGTCCTCGACCTTCTTGCGGATGCGCTGCCACTCCGCGTCCGGAATGCGCAGGAAGGCCTCGGACAGCTCCGGGTCGAACTGCGTGCCCGAGCAGCGCTTGATCTCATCGCGCGCCACGGACATCGGCCGGCCCTTGCGGTACGGGCGGTCCGAGGTGATGGCGTCCACCGTGTCCGCGATGGCGAAGATGCGCGCGCCGATCACGATGTCCTTGCCCTTGAGCCCCTGCGGGTAGCCCTTGCCGTCCCACCGCTCCTGGTGGTGCAGCACGATCAGCGACGCCTCGTGCAGGTAGGGCATCTTCGCCAGAATCTTGTACCCGTACTCGGGATGCTTGCGCATCTCCACCCACTCCTCGGGGGAGAGCGGTCCGGGCTTGAGCAGGATGGTGTCGCTCACGCCGATCTTCCCGATGTCGTGCAGCAGCGCTCCCTGCTCCACCACCTCGAGCTGCGTGGGCGTCAGGCCAATCTCCTCGCCAATGCGGCGCGAGTAGAGCGACACGCGGCGCGAGTGCCACTGCGTCTCGGTATCGCGGTAGTCCAGCGCGCTGATGAGCCCGTCCAGCAGGCCGTTGGTGCGCTCCACCACCATGCGCTCGAGGTCGCGGTTGATCGTCGTCAGCTCCGCGTTCTTCTCAGCCACCTCTCGCGTGAGCCGCTCGTTGGACTCCACCAGCTTGAAGTGCTCGAAGGCCTGCCGCACGGCACTGGTCAGCTCACTGAGCGACCAGGGCTTGCCCAGCAGACGGAACACCTCTCCCCTGTTGACCGCCTCGGACGCCGTACGGAAGTCCGCCGCCGCAGTGAGCATCAGGCGCACCGCACGCGGGTTCTTCTCGCGCAGCGTCCGCAGGAGCTCCACGCCGTTGAGCAACGGCATCATGAAGTCCGTCAGCACCACCTGGAAGCCTTCTTCCTTGGCGGCCTGGGCAGGATCCGTGTGGGTGACGACCTCGTAGCCCTCCGACTGGAGGATCCGCGACAGCGCGGCCAGAATGAGGGGATCGTCATCCACCACCAGGATGCGGTCCATGAACACAGCCTCCCAACCCTTCGTAATAGGGACGGACGTTGAAGAAACCGGGCCGTTATACACGGCTTCGCGCCCAAAGGTCACACCCGCTAGGTGTGGGCTTGCACTCTTGCTCGGTTTACAACCCCTCGTAACCTCTGTTCTTTCTGGAAGGGTGGGGTCTGCCGGGCTCACGAGCCGCTTGCCTGTCCGGCTGGGGGTGGTCTATGGTGCGCCCATTGCTGCATTGTGGTGTAACTCCTTGATTTTTGGAGAGTTCTCCGATGCCTAGAGCCTCCGCAGGGCCGGTCCCGGTGGTGGTCATGGGGTTGGGATTCATCGGGCAGGAGATCGCCAGAGCGGCCCAGCTCTCACCTGAGGTGGAGCTGATCGGCGCGGTGGATGCCAATCCCCAGTTGGTGGGGCGCCCCTTGGCGGAGGTGCTCGGGGGTCCCGGACCGAAGGTGAAGGTGGTCAGCTCGCTGGAGGCGGCGGTGGGCCGGCGCAAGGGCGCCGTGCTGCTGCATGCCACGGGCTCGCGGCTCGAGCAGGTGATGGAGCAGCTGCTCGACGCGCTCAAGCTGGGCCTGCCGGTGGTCTCCACCTGTGAGGAGCTGGCCTTTCCCTTCCTCAAGTACCCCGAGATGGCCGAGAAGCTGGAGCGCGCGGCGCAAGCCGCCGGCGTGGCGGTGCTCGGCACCGGCGTCAACCCGGGCTTCGTGATGGATCGCCTGGTGGCGGTGGCGGGCCAGGCGTGCGGCCCGGTGCGCCATGCCACGGTGACGCGCGTGGTGGACGCGCGCACCCGGCGCGAAGCCCTGCAGCGCAAGGTGGGCGCGGGCCTGTCCGAGGACGAGTTCTTCGCCCTGGTGGACAAGGATCAGATGGGGCACGTGGGGCTGGTGGAGAGCGCGGCCCTGTGCGCGCTGGGGCTCGGCATGGACTGCGACGACTTCGAAGAGGAGATCGTCCCCGTCTTCGCCGAGGAGGACATCCTGGATGGTGCCTTCCCTGTGAAGAAGGGCCGGGTGGCGGGAATCTTCCAGTCCGCGGTGGGTCTGGAGGAAGGGCAGGAGCGGGTCCGGTTGGAGCTCACCATCGCGGTGGGGGCTGACAATCCGGGAGATCGCATCGAGATTGAGTCGGACCCGAAGCTGGTGCTGGAGATTCGCGGGGGCGTGCCCGGTGACCGGGCCACCGCCAACACGCTGGTGAACGCTGCCCCGCGCGTGACGGCTGCTGAAGCCGGTCTCTTGACCGTGCTCGAGCTACCGGCCGGTCGTTGAAGGCAAAAGGGAGAGGGACATGCTGGACAAGAACGCGATCGGCCGGGCCTCCCCGCCGTTCCTGAACGAGGTGGAGAAGGGCGCCATCCGGCGCTTCGCCGAGTCCCTCGGCGATTACAACCCCATCTATTACGACGAGGAGTATGCGCGGGCCTCGGGTTACCCCACCGTGGTGGCCCCGCCTACCTTCCCCGCGTCCTTCAGCTCGGCGGCGGACTTGCGCGAGCTGTTGGGGGTGGGCATCAAGAGTCTGCTGCACGCCGAGCAGTCCTTCGAGTACGAGCGCCCCATCTTCTCCGGCGACCGCATCTTCGTCGCCACCCGGGTCGCGGACGTGCTCGAGCGCACGGGCCCGGCCGGCAAGATGGATGTCGCCGTCATCGAGGATGAGGGGCGGGACGAGGAGGGCAACCTCGTGTTCCGCGCCCGCCGGACGCTCATCGTCCGCGCCGCCAAGGAGAATCCGTAATGCCCGCGCGCAAGCTCTATTTCGAAGGCATCCGCGTCGGCGACGAGCTGCCGGCGTTGGCCAAGGCCCCCATCGATCGCGTCCAGCTCTCTCGCTACGCCGGCGCCTCGGGCGACTTCAATCCCGTCCACGTGGACGAGGTGTACGCCAAGAGCGTGGGCATGCCCTCCGTGTATGCCCCGGGCATGCTCGTCATGGGCATGCTGGGCCAGCTCATCAGCGACTGGGCCCGCGGCGGTCAGCTGCGGCGCTACAACGTGCGCTTCATCAAGATGGTGTGGCCCGGTGACACCGTCGTCTGCAAGGGCCGCGTGAGCGACCGGCACGGCGAGGGTGGCCGCTACTTCGTCGAGGTGGAGCTGTGGGCGGAGAACCAGCGCGGTGAGCTGGTGATGAAGGGCAACTCCGCCATCCAGCTCTTCTACTCGCTGGAGGACGAGAACCGGCAGCGCGCTGGCCAGTCCCCCATCGTCGTCGAAGTGCCGCGCGAGAGCCTCCTCCAGGCCTCCGCCGCCCAGACGTCCGATGGCTCCGAGGAGGACGACGAGCGCAGGTCCGCCAGCATGTCCGGCAAGAAGACCACCGGCTCCAAGCCGGCTGCCAAGCTGGCCACCGCGCCCGCTGCCTCTCAGGCCTCGGCGGCCGCGAAGAAGGCCAAGAAGTAGGTCTTTCTCCCCCAATCCCTCCCTTGGGCGGCGAGCAACCCCTCGCCGCTCTTACGCAAGGCGTCACTTTTGATTGATTCGGAAGTCAATCGGGATTGACTCTCGAATCAACCGACGTAACCTTTGCGTGTCCCAATTGGGGCCGCGGACCGTCGATTCTGGCGGCCGTGAGCCCACCAACGTACGGGAGGGGCCATGTCCGCCGGCATCAACACCTACAAGACCGATCTTCGGGAAATCTTCTTCACGCTCTTCGAGCAGTTCGGCTTCGGCCAGGTCGCGGGGCAGGCCCCGTTCGATGCGTGGGGGCCGGACGAGGCGCGGGCCGTCCTCCAGGAGACGTACCGCTTCGCCCGGGAGGTCCTCGGGCCCCTCAACTCCACGGGAGACCGTGAGGGCTGCCGGCTGGAGAACGGCGCGGTCATCACCCCCAAGGGCTTCAAGGACGCGTGGAAGAAGCTCTACGAGCAGGGCTTCAAGACGGTGGCGGTGAGCCCGGACCACGGCGGCCAGGGCGGCCCCATCATGCTCCAGGTGCTCATCGAGGAGATCCTCTCGGGCGCCAACTCGGCCTTCAACATGTACCCGGGCCTGGCCTTCGGCGCGGCGGAGCTGATCGCCGAGTGCGGCACGCCGGAGCAGAAGAAGCTGTACGTGGAGCGCATGCTCAACGGCACCTGGGGCGGCACCATGTGCCTCACCGAGCCGCATGCCGGCTCGGACGTGGGCGCGGCCAAGTCCACCGCGCGCAAGAACGCGGACGGCACCTACAGCATCCGCGGCACGAAGATCTTCATCTCGGGCGGTGACCACGACCTGGCGGAGAACGTCATCCACCTGGTGCTGGCGCGCATCGATGGCGCTGCGCCGGGCACCAAGGGCCTGTCGCTCTTCATCGTGCCGAAGATCCGCGTGAAGGCGGACGGCAGCCTGGCGGGTGGCAACGACGTCTCGGTGGGCTCCATCGAGCACAAGATGGGCATCAAGGCGTCTGCCACATGTGTGCTGAACTTCGGCGAGAATGACGGCTGTGTGGGCGAGCTGGTGGGCGGCATCGAGAACGTCGGCATGAGCCAGATGTTCAAGATGATGAACGGCGCGCGCATCGCGGTGGGCATCCAGGGTGTGTCGCTGGCGAGCGCGGCCTACTTCAACGCGCTGGAGTACTCGAAGGACCGCAAGCAGGGCGCGCACCTGAGCAAGTGGAAGGATCCGTCGGCGCCGCGCGTGGCCATCATCGAGCACCCGGACGTACGCCGCATGCTGCTGGAGATGAAGGCGCACGTGGAGGGCATCCGCGCGCTCATCGTCAAGCTGGCCATGCACACGGACAAGGCGCACATGCTGGCGGGCAAGGACGATGACCAGGCGGCCTACCACCGCGGGCAGGTGGAGCTGCTGACTCCGCTGGTGAAGTCGTACGCGTCGGACCAGGCGTTCCGGCTGTGCGCGCAGGCCATCCAGGTGTACGGCGGCGCCGGCTACTGCCAGGACTACCCGGTGGAGCAGTACACGCGCGACTCGAAGATCTTCTCCATCTACGAGGGCACCAACCACATCCAGGCGATGGATTTGGTGGGCCGCAAGATGGGGCAGTCGGGCGGTGCGAACTTCCAGCAGTTCATGGCGGACGTGGGCGGGTTCATCGAGGCCAACCGCGAGCACAAGGTGTACGGCGACGCGGTGAAGCTGCTGGCGGCGGCGCAGGAGGGCGTGATGGCGAGCGCCATGGCCGTGCTGGGCTGGTCGCAGGATCCGGCGAAGATGACGCTCATCCCGCTGTCGGCCAACCGCTTCCTGAACATGATGTCGGAGCTGGCGGTGGGCTGGCTGCTGCTGGACGCGGCCATCATCGCCGAGCGCGTGGGTGAGAAGGCCACGGGCGACGAGAAGGCCTTCTACGAGGGCAAGAAGTGGAGCGCGCTGTGGTACGCGCGCAACGTGCTGCCCAACGTGGAGCAGGCGGCGCGGACGCTGGCGCTCGAGGACACCTCGTCGGTGGAGATCTCCAACATCGCCTTCGGCAGCATCTGACGTCGAAGCCCGAGGTGCTCCTGGCCCTCGCTCCCTCCCTCTCCCACTGGGAGGGGGTCGGGGTGCGGGGCTCGGGAGCCCGGGGTGAACACTTCCAGTGCGTCTCCGGGGTTCCTGAGGGAGAATCCCGTCTTCCGTGCTCAACCGCGCTGGAGACCGATGGCCACCAGGAAGACCCGAAAGAAGAGCAGTCGTCCCTCCCGTGGGCCCCGCGCAGTGGCCCCCGTGCCTCTCGCGGGTACGCTCCCCCCGGCCAAGCCCAAGGATTCGTCCCAGCTCCAGGAACTGCGCCGGAAGATCGATGCCGTGGACCAGCGCCTGGTTCGGCTCCTGAACGAGCGGGCCAGCCTCGTCGTGGAGGTGGGCAAGACCAAGCGCGTCGAGGGCACTCCCATCTACGCGCCGCACCGCGAGGCCGAGGTGCTGCGCAAGGTCCTGGCGTCCAACAAGGGACCCCTGAGTGACCGCGCCATGGAGGGCATCTACCGCGAGCTGATGAGCGGCTCCTTCGCGCTCGAGCAGCCGCTGCGGATTGGCTACCTGGGCCCGCCTGGCTCCAACTCGCACGCCGCCGCCGTCAAGCAGTTTGCCTCCTCCGTGGACTACGAGGACTTGCGGGAGATTGGCGGTGTGTTCACCGAGGTGAGTCGCGGGCACGTCAACTACGGGCTCGTGCCCATCGAGAACTCGGTGGGCGGCGGCATCGTGGAGACGCTCGATGCCTTCAAGGCCAACGCCCATCAGATCTCCATCTACGGCGAGGTGCAGCTCTCCGTTCACCACGCCCTGCTGGCCAACTGCCAGCCCAGCCAGGTCCGGCGCATCCACTCCAAGCCGGAGATCTTCCAGCAGTGTCGCCACTGGCTGAGCACCCAGTACCCCGGCGTCGAGCTCATGCCCGCGGCCAGCAGCTCGCGCGCCGCGCAGATCGCCGCCGAGGAGTGCCGCAAGGCCCTGGAGATCGGTGCCGAGCCCGGCTCGGCTGCCATCGGCTCGGCGCTCGCCGGGCAGCTCTACGGGCTCAACGTCCTCTTCCCTCGCATCGAGGACGACCCGAACAACATCACCCGCTTCGTCATCATCGCCCGGCAGCACGCCCGGCCGACCGGCGATGACAAGACGTCGATCATGTTCACCACCGACGACAAGCCCGGCGCGCTGGTGGAGGTGCTCGGTGCGTTCCAGTCCGCCGGCATCAACCTCTCGCACATCGACAAGCGGCCACGGGGCCGGGAGCGGTGGACGTATACGTTCTTCGTCGATGCGCTCGGCCACCGGGAGGACCCGGCCATGATCAGCGCCGTCGAGCAGGCCCAGACCCACTGCCGTGAGCTTTTCGTCCTCGGCAGCTATCCGCGCTCGCGCCGTATCCTCTGAGCTGTCGAGCGCCTGTCACTCCCGCCCCTGAGCACGGGAGGGAGTGGCAGGCGGTCTCCGGCGATGTTAGGTGTGCCTCATGAGCGAGATCGTGACGATCAGGGTGTGGTCGGACTTCGTCTGACCGTGGTGCTACGTCGGCCTCGTGGAGGTCGAGAAGCTGAAGAAGGAGTACGACGTCCAGGTGGACTGGCGTCCATTCTTCCTGCGCCCGGAGACGCCGCCAGAGGGGTTGCCCCTGCCGGCCTACGTGCGCGAGCGGATGAAGGACCCGAACAATCCACTCAAACGTCGAGCGGCCGCGGCTGGGTTGAAGATGGTGGAGCGCGACGTCATCCCCTCGACGCGGCGCGCGCACCAGGCGGCGGAGTTCGCCCGGGACCAGGGAAGGCTCGAGCCGTTCCATGCGGCGCTGCTGCGGCGCTATTGGAGCGAGGGGCAGGACCTGTGGCAGTGGGACACGCTCCGAGGTGCGGCGCAGGAGGCCGGACTGGACCCCGAGGTGATGCATCGGGCGGTGGAAGAGGGCCGCTACCGTCAGGTGGTCGAGGACGCCGTCCGCGAGGCGCAGGAGATGGGCATTCAGGCTGTGCCTACCTTCATTCTCGCTGACCGCTTCGCCCTGCAGGGCGCCCAGGAGTACGCCGTCTTCCAGCAGGCGATGGCGCGCCTGGGCATCAAGCCGCGCGCACCGCATCTGGGTTGAAATTTCCGCCCGTCTGGCAACTCTCTCGGGAGTTGCCGCGCCGGGGTAGAATGGGCTCGCCATGCTCTTCGGAAAGAAAGAGCCGCCCACTCGCTCGGAAATCATCACCGAGGCTGATGTCGCTCGGTCCAAGGGCAAGCTGAAGAAAGCGATCGCCGGGTACCGCAAGGCGCTAGAGATGGAGCCGAAGGATCCGGCCGTCCACGTGAAGCTGGCACCGCTGCTGGCTCGCGTGAATGAGGCCGAGGCCTCGCTCCAGAGCTTCCGCACGGCGGCTCAGGGGCACCTCGACAAGGGGTTCGCGGACAAGGCGCTGGCCGTCTACACGCAGGCGGCGGAGACGTTCCCCACGCAGGTGAACCTCTGGCAGCAGGTGGCGCAGATGAACCTCGCGAAGGGACGCCGCGCGGACGCGGTGAAGATGTTCCTGCGCGGCCGGCTCCTCCTGCGCGGCAAGGACGAGCGCCGGGAGGCCATCGCCCTGCTGAAGGAGGCGCTCGCGCTGGAGCCCACGCTCTTCGATCCGAGATTGGACCTGGCGCTGCTGCTGTCCCGGCAGTATCTGCCGGCCGAGGCGATGGCGTTGCTCGACCCGATGGTGAAGGAGCTGAAGGGTGCACAGCTCCGGCAGGTGCGTTGGACGATGTTCCGGGTCTCTCCGAGCCTGGGCGCGCTGTGGCGATGGCTGCGCAACGCGCCCGCGGGAGGCTAGGGCTTCTACCGCGAGTCGCGCACGCCGATGGCGAGCTGGCCGAGCCCAACGCTCTTGGCCATCTCCATCACCAGCACCACGGTGCCGTGGGGGACGCCCTCGTCGGCCTGGACGATGACGATGGTGTCCGGGTTCTCCTGCTGGGCCTTGGCGAAGGCGCGCTTGAGCTCGTCCTCGCTGACCACGTTGCCACCCAGCACGAAGCGCCCGTCCACGAGCACGGCCACGGACAGGTCGGTGGCGCGCGCCGTGACGTCGGTGGTGCCGCCCTTGGGCAGGTTCACCTTGAGGCCCGTCTGCGCGCCGCCCGGGGCCTGCTGCACGATGACCGAGCTCGTCACCATGAAGATGATGAGGAGCACGAGGAAGATGTCGGTCAGCGGAGTGATGTTGATCTCCGCGAAGCCGACGTCCTCGCCGTTGCCGTCGGGATCTCCTGGAGTCTTGCCCATCGCCATGGGTGGACCTCAGGCCTCCGGCTGGGAACGCGACGCGTCCACCGGAGCCGGTGCAGTAGGAGTGGCAGCGGAAGTCGAGGCGCCGTTCATCGGACGCTCGCGCAACAGCTCGGCGAACTCGTCACCCAGGAGCCGCAGCTCCACGAGCACACGCGACAGCCTCGCCTGGAAGTAGTTGTAGAAGGCCATGGCCTGCACTGCGACGAGGATGCCCACCGCCGTGGCCACCAGCGCCTCGGAGATGCCCGTCATCACCGCGGCCGTGCCACCCGTGCCGCCCGCCTGCACATCCAGGCCCAGGTCCTTGAAGGAGCGCATGATGCCGGCCACCGTGCCGAAGAGGCCCACGAACGGCGTCAGCGAGCCGATGGTGGCCAGAATCCACAGGTTGCGGCGCAGCCGCAGGCCCACCTGGGCGCGCTCGCGCTCCACCGCCGACTCCACGCCGTCACAGCTTCCCCGGGTGCGCTCGAAGCGGTCGAAACCCGCCAGGAAGATGTCGGCCACGGCGGCGTCCGAGCGCTCGGTGGCGGTTCGGGCCGCGGTGATGTCCCCGCGCAGCAGGTGCTTATGGACGGTGTCCCCGAGGGCTCGGGAGCGCTCGCTCACCCCCCAGAGAGCGATCAGCCGCTCGATGGCCACACCCAGGGCCACCACGGAGGCGAGGAGCAGGAAGGCGAGGGTGAAGCCGCCGATGCGCAGGTAGTGGAGGAGGTCGGAAAGGCTCATGAATGGTGGCCAGGAAGGTCGGCCTGGCGCGAGACTAAAGCCATGAACCGCGCAGCCGCAGCAATCTTCCTGGCTCTCTTATGTTCAGGTTGTCCCAAGCGCATCGATTTCGGTCCACAGGGCCACATCACCCAGGCCGAGGAGCTCTTTCGCTTGGTGAGCGCCGCCCAGGATCGGGTGGCCACCCTCCAGGGAGACGGGAAGATCCGGGTGGAGTCGCCCCAAGGCTCCGGTACCGTCTCGGCCTGGCTGTCCGCCTCCCGGCCGGGCCTGCTGCGCGTGGAGATGTTCGACTTCTTCAACCGGCCCATCGCCGTGCTCGTCACGGACGGGCAGCGCTTCGGCCTCTTCCAGGCGCAGGAGAACAAGTTCTACCAGGGGCCGGCGACCCCTCGGAACCTCTCGCGCTTCCTGCCCGTGGCCCTGCCGAGCGAGGAGCTGGTCTCCGTGATGCTCGGCAAGGTGCCCTTCATCCCCGCCGACCGGATGACGCTCTCCCTGGATGAGAAGGAGCGGATGTACGTCCTCACGCTGCACAGGGGAGCGGTGTCCCAGGTGCTTCACGTCCACCCCAAGCACCTTCGGGTGGTGCGCAGCGAGGTGCGGGGCCTCCAGGCCTATGGCCTCGAGTACGACCACTTCAAGGAGCAGGGGGAGCTCGTCTTCCCCCACGATGTGACGCTCCGGGCCCCCACGGCCGATATGTCCCTCGGCCTGCGCTACACCGGCATCACCCTCAACGAGTCCCCGGACCTCACCCTCTTCGACCTCTCCGCTCCGGAGGATGTCCCCGTGGTCGAGGTGGACGAGGGCGGCCAGTCCCTGCCTCCCGTCGCCCTGCCTCCTGCCTCGCCCGGTTCTTGAGCGGGCGGCGTCGAGAATGCGGCAATCGTTGGATTCTCAAGGTACACTGGTTGGACCGGCGGGTCCGTTCGGACCCACCACAACTGCGACATGGCACAGATCAAGCTTGGCGAACTGCTGATCAAGGCGAACGTGCTCCAGGAGAGCCAGCTCAAGGCGGCGCTCGCGGAGCAGGCGAAGTGGGGCGGCAAACTGGGAGAGATCCTGGTGCGGATGAACCTCGTGTCCGAGGACATCCTGGTGAGGGCGTTGTCCAAGCAGCTCGCCATTCCCGCGGTGAACCTGGACGCGGTGAAGGAAATCCCCCAGCACGTGCTCAACAAGGTGCCGCTGCAGATAGCGCGGGACTTCGCGGTGCTGCCGCTGCAGCTTCGCGACGATAACAAGACGCTGGTGGTGGCCATCTCGGACCCGCTCAACGTGCGGCAGCTGGACGAGCTGCGCGCCGTCACCAAGTGCCGCATCGTCCCCAACGTGGCCGGCCGGACGGCCATCGCCCGGGCCATGGCGCGCTTCTACGATGACCAGGGCGAGCTGGCGGACGCGGACACCAACTTCAAGGTGGTGGACGCCCAGGGCCGCACCGTCGTCAAGAACATGAATGCGCCGGTCGCGCCTCCCGCTCCGGCGAGGACTCCGGCCCCGGCCCCGATGCCGCCCTCGCCCTCGCGAGAGATGCCCTCGGTGCGCGGCGGCAATGGCAGCCCGGTGGAGCTCCTGCGCAGCGTGGAGGAGGTGCAGCGCAAGGAGGTCGCGGCCCTCAAGGCCATGGTGGAGCTGCTCATCGAGAAGGGTGTCTTCACCCGCGATGAGTACCTGGCGAAGGTCAAGCGTTAAGCCGTCCAATCCCCCCGTCCTTCCATGCGCAAGAAGATCGGCGAGCTGCTCATCGAATCGGGCGCGCTCAACCCAGAGCAAGTCCGCAAGGCACTCGGCCAGCAGCGGGTCTACGGCCAGGGACAGCGCCTGGGGTCAGTCATCATCGCCCTGGGGTTCACCGAGCCCACCGCCGTAGCCCAGGCGCTGGCGCGTCAGTTTGATCTGCCCTTCGTCCAGATCCCGGAGGAGATCCCCCAGCGGGTGCGCGAGCTCGTCTCGCTCGACTTCCAGGCCGAGCACCGCTTCGTGCTGTTCGGGCTCGAGAAGGAGGCCCGTGGCGAGCGGTTGCTCGTGGCGGTGGATGATCCCTCGGACCTGACCGTGGTGGGCGAGCTGAGCTTCCAGCTCAACAAGCCCATTCGGGTACACGTCGCCGCCGAGGACGACATCGACCGCGCGCTCGACCTCGTGAGCGGCCGGGCGATGGTAGGGCTCCTCTCTCCGGAAGACGGCGGCCCGCCGGTGCTGGAGCCCGTAAACGAGAGCCCTCCGCTGTCTTCGGCAGCCGCTGCTGTCTCGGCCCTGCTCGATTGGGATGCGCCCTCCGCGCCGCCGCCCCCCGATGACGACGACGGTCTCACCCTCATCTCCCCGAGGTCCGCGTTGAAGCCAAAGCCGCCGGCGCCCCCGGCCCCGCCGCCATTCGATGAGGATGACGAGGACATCACCC
Source organism: Archangium lansingense (assembly GCF_026626635.1). Lineage (GTDB taxonomy): Bacteria > Myxococcota > Myxococcia > Myxococcales > Myxococcaceae > Archangium > Archangium lansingense. The sequence goes on along the minus strand of NZ_JAPNKA010000001.1, from coordinate 8,840,299 downwards.
TCATCACCCCCCGGGCCTCGCCGAAGTCCAAGGCTGCCGCGACCCCTCCGCCTCCGCCCCCGCAGGAGAGCGAGGATCTCCTCGATGAGCTGCTCGGTGAGCCTGAGCCCGAGCCGTCGGCTTCGCCCGCCGCGAAGGGCGTACCGGTGGTCGTCTTCGGTGGTGCCGCCAAGGGCCTGCCGCAGCCGCCTCCCGCCCCTCGGCCTCCGGACATCACCGATGAGGACCTGAAGGTGCTCGAGGACCTCGAGCGGATGGCGGATGGCGCCGAGGCGACGCTGCACACGGAGAAGGTGAAGCCCGCGCGCATGGTGGCCAGCCTCATCCGGCTCCTCATCCGCAAGCGCATCATCCGCGAGGAGGAGTTCCTGGAGGAGCTGTCCCGGAAGTGATGCCCCGGGCCGGGTGTTGAGGCCCGGCCGTGAGCCCCATGTCCGAGCCTCTCCTCGACGTCCGTGGACTGAAGACCCAGCTCTCCCTGGAGGAGGGCCCGGTGCTGGCCGTAGATGACGTGTCCTTCTCCATTCCGCCTGGCGGCACGCTGGGCGTGGTGGGGGAGAGTGGCTGTGGCAAGAGCCTCACCGCGCTCTCGGTGATGCGGCTGGTGCCCGAGCCGCCCGGCCGAGTGGTGGGCGGGCAGATCCTCTTCCAGGGCGAAGACCTCCTCACGCTCCCCGAGGGGAAGATGCGCCGCATGCGTGGGCGCCACCTCTCCATGGTGTTCCAGGAGCCGATGACCTCGCTCAACCCCGTGTACACGGTAGGCGAGCAGATCGGCGAGGGAGTGCGGCTGCACCAGGGGTTGTCGAAGGCCGCCGCACGCGAGCACTCGGTGGAGATGCTGCGCCAGGTGGGCATTCCCGCTCCCGAGCAGCGCGTGGACAGCTACCCGCACCAACTCTCCGGCGGCATGCGCCAGCGGGTGATGATCGCCCTTGCGCTCGCGTGTGGGCCGGAGCTGCTCATCGCGGACGAGCCCACCACCGCGTTGGACGTCACCATCCAGGCGCAGATTCTGGAGCTGCTCGAGCGGTTGCAGGCGGAGCGCCGCATGGCGGTGATGCTCATCACCCATGACTTGGGCGTGGTGGCCGAGAGCTGTGACGCGGTGGTGGTGATGTACGCGGGCCGGGTGGTGGAGCGGGCCCCGGTGAAGGCGCTCTTCCGTCAGCCAGCGCACCCGTACACGGCGGGGCTGCTGCGCTCGATTCCGGCCCTCCAGGAGACGGGGGAGGCCGGGGCGCGCCCTCGGTTGAAGACGATCCCCGGAATGGTGCCGAGCCTCCGCCGGCTGCCCGGGGGATGCCGCTTCCGCGACCGATGCGAGCGCGCGCTGGACATCTGCGCCCGGGTGGAGCCGGCCCTGGAAGCCAAGCGCGAGGGCCAGGAGGCCGCGTGCCACAACCCGGTGCCCGCGCCATGACCGAGCCCCTGTTGCAGGTCCGCGAGCTGAAGACGCACTTCCCGGTACGCGGGGGGTTGCTGGGGCGCGTGCGGGGCACGGTGAAGGCGGTGGATGGGGTGGGCTTCGAGGTGCGGCGTGGCGAGACGCTCGGCCTGGTGGGGGAGAGTGGCTGCGGCAAGAGCACCCTCGGGCGCACGCTGCTGCGGCTCGTGGAACCGACGGCGGGCTCCATCCGCTTCGAGGGCCGTGAGCTGACGGGTCTGTCCCAGCGCGAACTGCGCCCCCTGCGGCGGCGGATGCAGCTTGTCTTCCAGGATCCGTACGCCTCGCTCAACCCGCGCATGACGGTGCGGGACATCCTGGGCGAGCCCTTCGCCATCCACGGGCTGGAGCGCGGCCGGGAGCGCGAGGCGAAGGTGGCCGAGCTGTTGGACCTGATGGGCCTGCCGCGCGATGCACTGGGCCGCTATCCGAGTGAGTTCTCGGGAGGGCAGCGCCAGCGCATTGGGATTGCCCGAGCCATCGCCCTGCGGCCGGACCTGGTGGTCGCCGACGAGCCCATCAGCGCGCTCGATGTCTCCATCCAGGCGCAGATCGTCAACCTGCTGGTGGACCTGCAGCGTGAGCTGGGGCTGACGTACATCTTCATCGCGCACGACCTGAAGATCGTCGAGTACGTGTCCACCCGGGTGGCGGTGATGTACCTGGGCCGCATCGTGGAGCTGGCGGACGCGGCGGACCTCTACCGGAAGCCGCGCCACCCGTACACCCAGGCGCTGCTGTCGGCGGTGCCAGTGCCGGACCCCGAGCGCAAGCGGACGCGCATCATCCTTCAGGGCGACGTGCCGTCTCCGCTCGCGCCGCCGCCCGGGTGCCCATTCCACCCGCGCTGCCCGTACGCCATGGAGCGGTGCCGGCGCGAGACGCCGCCTCTGTATGCACTGGGCAACGGACACACCGCCGCGTGCTTCCTGGTAGAGGATGAGGCGCGGAAGGTCACTCCAGCCGGGCCGGACGCGGGCGCGCCCCAGAGCGTGGGAGGGTAGGGTGTTCTGGCTCAGCCATCACCATGAGGAGGAGTACAACCGGACGTACCTGCTCGGCGGCGTGCGAGTGTGCGCGCGCTGTCTGGGGACGTACCCGGTGCTGCTGGCCGTGATGGTGGGCCTCTTCAAGGTGCGAGCGCCCCTATCGTGGGACTGGGACGTGCCGGTGGTGCTCGGCCTCACCTTGCCGGCGCTCGTGGACTGGGCGGTGGGTCGCTTCCGTCCGACCGGTGGCTCCAACGCGGTGCGAACCCTCACGGGAGTGCTGCTCGGCGTGGCCCTGGGCCGCTCGTTGTTCATCCACCTCCAGAAGCCCCTGCCCGCGGTGCTGGTATGGCAGGCCGCCCTGGTAGCCGTGGTCGCGCTCCCCGTCCTGCTCATGACGTACAAAGGGCAGGGAGACCGGTAGGCCCGGGACGCGGGGCCGTGGCTTCAGTCCGCGATGGCCCAGAGCCCTATGGTGTAATCGCCCTGGCCCCAGGCCACATATGTCCCATCGAGCGAGAAGCTGGCGGTGCTCGTCTGCTCGTCGTTGTGCTCGGTGTCATCCACCCACGCGCATCGCGTTGGCTGGGTCTAGAGTGCGCGCCAATGACGAAGGGCGAGGAGACCTCGCGCACTGAGACGGTCGCGGGGGAGTTCCAGCGAAAGCTCGACGCGTGGGCGGAGCGGTTTCGTGGACGGCCTACCGAGGAACTCCGCGCGTTGCTGCTGCTCGCCCTCGAGCGCGAGCGCATCGTCGCGGTGGCGTACCGCGATGAGGTGATGCGCGAGCGCCTCGCGTCCGTGGCCATGCCCGAGAACAGTCGTGCCCTCATGCGTCAGGCCCTTGCCTGGGCCTGGCGAGACGAGGAGATGCACGCCACCTATACGCGCGGCATGCTGCTTCGGATCGGCTCCGTACGCGTCCGGGTGGCCACGTGGTTCTCACATGTCGCGGGCGCGCTCGCCGGCTGGGCCATCGCCGTCCGTCACCACACGTCGTTCTCCCGCGCGCCCATCTCCACGCTCATTGCGTCCTTCGTCATGCTCCTGGGAAGGCTGGGCGGCAAGGTGCCGAGGCCCATGCGCCACAAGCTCCGGCGGCTCACGCTCCGCGAGTATTGCGCGCTCCAGGTGGACGCGGAGGAGAGCGCCGCGCTCGGGTGGAGGAGGATCGCCCAGGTCGCCGCCCGGGTGCCGGGGCTTCCTCCGGATGCGAGCACCTGGTTCTCGCGCATGCACTCCGACGAGGACAAGCACGCCCGCATCTTCCGCGCGCTCATGGAGACGCTCAGTGAGGGTGATGCGGTCCTTGCACTCACGGGCTCACTGGTCTCTGAGGTGGGCCGAGCCGACGAGCTGTTCCTGCCTCGTGCACTTCGCTCGGACCCCCTCCGCTTACACCCCGTGGGACGAGGGGGGCGCGTCGTCGTCCAGGTGTCGCCAGCCGGGGAGTCCAAGCAGGACGCGCTCCGCCGGGCCGTGGAGGACGCTGGTCTCATAGACGTGGTCCGTGCCAGGGCCGAGGCGGTGGGGCGGCCGGTCTCGTCCCTTCGAGTCCTCGTGCGCGTCAGCTTCATGCTGGGCTATCACCGCGACGACCGCTCCAACATCACAGACCCGGAGCTCGTCGAGGCCCTGGCGCTGAGACTTCGCGAGCTGGGCATTCAGGACATCGCCGTCGCCGATGCCGGGAACCTCTACGACCGCTTCTTCGACGAGCGGGGCGTCCACGAGGTCGCGCGCTACTTCGGCTTCACCTCGCCCGCCTATCGCATCGTCGATCTCGAAGCCGAGCAGGTGCCGCATGACTACAGCCGCGGCATGGCGCAGTCGACGATCGCTCGCTCCTGGAGGGACGCGGACCTTCGCATCGTGTTCTCCAAGGCCCGGAGCCATCCCGTCGATCTCACGCACCTCTCCATCGCCACCCTTCAGGGGGTGGGCGCCCGCTTCGACGAGTTCCTCTTCGCCGAGCGGTTCGCCAGCCGCGAAACAGCGCTGCTCATGCCCCTGCTCGACTTCCCTCCACACTTCGCGGTCATCGACGCCTTCGAGCACGCAGCGGATGGGCTGGTCGGAATCCTCGGCTCCAGACGGCCCCCCGTGCCTCGGCGCCTCTACGCGGGCGCGGACGCGCTGGCCGTGGATCTCATCGCAACGCGTCACCTCGGGGGAGGCGAGCCTCTTCAGTCCCCGCTCCTCCGGCTGGCGTGCGACTGGTTCGGTGACCCGCAAGGCGCGACCCGGGTGCTAGGCCCCGACGAGCCCATCCCCGGGTTCCGTGCCCCGTACCAGACAGAACTGCACGCACTGATGGGGCTGCTCTCGATTCCCGTCTGGCAGTTCGCCAGCGGCCGGGGCGCGGCGTTCCTTCCGGAGATGGACACGCGGGCATTTCCGCCGAAGTCCGGCCGGGGCCAGGGCCCGCTCTGGCGCCTCTACCGGGCCCTCATGCGTGCACTGGTTGGACCGTGAGTTCGCTCGGCTGCTCGCCCTGCTCTGGTTCGCGCGGGCCCCTCCTGTCGGGACGGGCGAGCGCGCCTGACCTGATGACAGAGCCCGTGCTCCCTGTCATTCTCGCCACTTACAGAGGGCCAAAATCGGGTAGACCCGAATCCCCCTTCGCCCGTTAATCGGGCGGGAGGGGTGAGGATAGGCACAGGGCCCTGGAAACGGGGGAGTGGTGGGACCGGAGACCTCAGACGAACGGCTGATGCTCGCCTTCCGGGCGGGGGATGCTCGTGCGTTCGAGGTGCTGGTGCGCAGGCACCGGACATCGGTGTTCAACTTCATCCTTCGTTTCACCGGCCACCGTGCGCGGGCGGAAGACGTGCTTCAGGAGACGTGGCTGAAAGTGGTGCGCAGCGCCCCGGAGTACGAGGCGAAGGCGAAGTTCACCACCTGGGTCTACACGATTGCGAGGAACCTCTGCGTGGACAGCGCGCGCAAAGAGAGCTACCGGCAGGCGGCCTCGCTGGAGGCGCCCACCGCGGGTGCCGAGGGCGACGAGGGCCGACCCCTGGGTGAGGCCCTTCCCGATGAGGGCGTGAACCCTGAGCGTGGCGCCTACAACGCCCGCGTGCGGCCCCTGCTGGAGCGGGCGCTGGCCAGCCTCCCGGAGGAGCAGCGCGAGGTGTTCGTCCTGCGCGAGTACAGCGGCATCCCCTTCAAGGAGATCGCCGAGGTGACAGCGGTATCCGAGAACACGGTGAAGAGCCGCATGCGCTATGCCCTCGAGGGCCTGCGCCGGCGCCTGGCCGAGCTCGGAGTGGACGGCGACCTGGCCGAGGACGGAAGGACGGTGGCGGGATGAAGACCCAGGGTGCCCACGCACACGAGGATCGGCTGTTGGACTTCGCCTATGGCGAGCTCCCGCCCACCGAGGCCCAAATTGTGGAGCAGCATGTGCACGGCTGCTCGCGCTGCTCGGAGGCGCTGGACGGTATCCGGGGCGTGCGCGCCAGCATGTCCCGACTGCCGCTGGAGCCCGCGTCGGACGCGGGGCTGGAGTCCCTGCTGGCGTACGCGCAGCAGTCCGCGCGCCGGGCCGCTGCGGGTCCCGAGCCGGCACCTCGCTGGTGGCGCCGCCTGCTGGCGCCCGCGTTGGGTGTGGCGGCCCTGAGCGTCTTTGGTGTGGTGGTGGTCCAGGTGAATCGCGAGGTGGACCTCAGTCCGGCCGCGCTCACCCTGAAGCAGGAGGCTCCGCGGGAGAAGGCGCCTGGTCGCGGAGCGAAGCCGGTGATGGCGGAGGCCGCACCTGCTTCCGCCGAGCCTGTGCCTATGCCTGTGCCTGCCACTGCTCCAGTCCCCGCTGACATCGGCAAGGTGCACGCGCAGATGGACGAGGAGATACGCGCCGCGGTGCCCACCAAGCCCATGCCCAAGGCACCTTCGAAGAAGGGGATTCGCCTACGGGAGGATTGGTCCAACATCGGGGCGGGCAGCGCTGGCGGCTTCCCGGACAAGAACGTCGCATACAGCGACGACGAAGCGGGCGCTTCCGAGGGGATGGCCACCAAGGAGTCCAAGAGCAAGCGCGATGCGATAGGTGGCAAGAGCCTGCCCGCCGTGTCGACGGCTTCGCGTGCCGAGCCTGCTTCGGACGCCCTGGCCGGGGCGGACCTCGCCGCCGAGTACGGCAGTCCCGCGGAGCCCCAGGTCGCGCAGTCCGCGCCACCCGAGCCGCAGCAGACGGTTCGTGGCTCCGCTTCGCGTCCATCGGCCTCGATGGCGAGCAAGGACTCCGCGGAGGATGACGCGTACGCGCAGGGAGCACCCGGGCGCGCCCAGGCGGCCAATGCCGCGCCGCCGCCACCACCTGCTGCCCAGTATCAGCCTGCCCCTGCTACGTCCGGGCCGGTCGCGCGGGCGGAGAAACCAGAGTCCAAGAAGAGCGAAGCGGAACAGATGTCTACCGAGAGACCCGTCCAGAGACGCACTCTCTCGGCAGCGGAGCTCATGAAGCAGGCGGATGTGGCCAACCGCTCGGGCGACTGGGCGCAAGAGGTGACCTTCCTGCGAGCGGCGTTGTCCGCCGGAGTCCGGGGCTCGCAGCAGGTGGAGGTGCTGTCCCGGCTGTGTGAGGCTGAGTTCGCGCTGGGCCGTCGGCAGATCGCTATCGGGGTCTGCCGGGAAGTGGTGGCGGTGGCGCCTGGCTCGAGCGCGGCGCGCAAGGCGCAGAGCCTTCTGGATGATGAGTTCCAGTCTCCCGCGGGCGAGGCCGACAGCGACGCCAAGGATGCGTCCCCCGCCAAGAAGTGAGCTGGAAAAACCCTCCCTCATGAAGTGAGCCGGAAAAACCCTCCCTCTCCCCTCGGGAGAGGGTCGGGGTGAGGGTATCCGCGCCCGTGCCAGCTACCCGTGTCCCCGCGGCTCCTGCTCACTGAGTCACGGATTGAAGGCACCCCGGAAGACGAGGGCCTCACCCTTGGAATCTCTCAGCCGCCAGGGCTCTCCCGAGGGCGACACCCCCACGGGGTGGAGCTCATAGGCCACGCCTCCTGCCATCACATAGAGGAGCAGCGTTCCGGGAGGAGCCTCTGGGGGCAGAGCCTCCGGCGAGTCCACTTTCTGAATGCGGAAGGGCAGCGGCTCGAACGAGCGAGTACGCACGGGAGAGGGCTGTCCCTGGGAGAGCTGCTCCAGCGCCGCCTGCCAGGAGCCCACGTCTTCGGAGACAGCCCCCTGGGTCCGCAGTGTGTTGACGCTCCTTTCGTGGAGCGCCTGCGCCAGCTGGAGGATCTTCACATTCGCCGAGTCGGCGGTCCGTCCCGCCACGAGACCCTCGTGCTGGCCCCAGAGAGTAAGCACCAGGGCGCCGAGGATGAGCAGGGACCAGAACAGCCGAGCGCTGCGCCCGCGGGCGCTCTGCACCAGCACGACCGTCAGGCCCACGAGCGCCGCGACCACCGGCAGCACCAGCTCTAGACGGGGAGGGGGTCCGGAGTGGAAGGGCTGGAGCTGGGAGCGGACCAGGTGCACCAGCTCTGGCGAGCCAGCCGCGAGGCACATGGCGGTGAAGCCCCCGAAGACGAGCCCGTGGAGGACACGGAGCGGGAGCGGGGAGGGCTGCCGCGCGGCGGAGGATGGCTTCACGGGAACGGCAGGTTCAGCACGAAATAGAACGAGTCGTAATAAACCTGGTACGCGCGCAGGAAGGCGTCGATGACGTTCATCTTCTGGTCCCCGCTGCCGAAGTCGACGCTGAACGTGACGATGAGCATGAGGACGAGGATCCAGTTGATGAAGGAGTACTCCACCATGGCCTGTCCGCGGCGGTGACGGCGACGGAGCTGGGAGCGAGGCGTGTGGGTCTTCATGGGCGGTTGTCCTCCGTACCCCAAGCGGTACCAGACTGTGGCCTGGGTTGGAAGTGGGGGGGAAGGTTGCTGACCGGTTCCAGGGTGATCTTCTTGTCACTGGGGGCGGGAGGAACCAGGCGGGGCCGGGCGTCCAGGCCGTAGTCGCGCACCTCCAGCGAGTAGCGGATGGGGGGGAACTCGAGCCTGGCCAGGCGCAGGATGGGGACTTCCCGGCTGACCCAGTAGCGTTTGAGGACGAGCTGGCGGTGGAGGACCTCGAGGGGCTCGGCTGTCACCGTGCCTGCGAGCGTCATGAGGCGCGTGGAAGGGCCTCGGCGCACGGTGGAACCCTGACCTGCGGTCAGCTGTGTCGGCTGCTTTCCAGGCGTGCCGAGGAAGAAGGGCAGGGCGGCGGTATCCACCTCTTGGAGTTTCTCGAAGCCCTGGGTGACGAACAGCCGGGAGACGCCCTCCGCGCGCAGCCCTGTGTCGCGGGCCACCAGCAGGAGGAACTGCGCCAGCGGGGCCTTCAGCTCCGAGTGCTGGCCGAGCTCCAACTCCACCCACACCGCGTCCCGGCCCTGGGAGTCCTTTTGCTCGGCGACGACGGCCAGCCGCAGGAAGCCCTGCTGAGGGCCTCCCTCCGTCTGGTACGTCACCCACTCGCCCACGCGCGCATCCAGTCGCTCGGGCGCGGCCTCGAAGAGCATTCCGCGTGGCACCTCCACGGGAGCAGAACCCAACAGCACCAGCGACAGGGCACAGACGAGCGCACTCATGGCGTTCCCTCCCGCCCCTGACCCGCGCGGAGGGCATCCTCGCGAGCCTGACGCACGGCCTCGGCATTGGGCATGCCATCCGGCCGGTCCGTTCCCACCCAGGCCTGCGAGACGGCCACCCGCGAGGGCTCCAGCTCCACCAAGGTGGTGAGCACCTGCTCGGCTCCGCGGGCGTATTCGAGGACGAGGGTTCGCCGGCCATCCAACCGGCCTCCAGACTCGCGCACCAGAGCGTAGCCCGCGGCGGTGAACCTGGAGGTGAGCTCCTGGCGTACGGCATCCAGGCTGCGTTCCACTACCTGCGTGCGGTGCCGCGAGCCTCCGGCTTCGTCGCGCGAGCCCACGTCCGCACTGAAGAGTGCTCCCTCCACCTGGATGAAGGGGCTGTTGCCGGCGCTCGCGGGCTTCTCGTACAGCCACAGGTCCTTGAGCACGGTGAAGCCCACCGTCTTTCCCAGGTGGGTGCGCAGCACCACGGCCCGCTGGAGTCCCTCGCGAGTGAAGAAGGCGGACACCACCGCCTCCCTTTGCAGGTCTCCGTTCACGACGACGGGGTAGCCCTGTTTCGTCCAGAAGCCGTGGAAGTACCTCGCCACCTTCACCAGGGAGTCCTTCGTGGTGAAGTACGCGATGCGGTGGGGCTGGCCGCCGATGAGCAGGTCCTCGCCGATCCGCGTGTGCACGGTGCCTGGGTAGAGCGCGAGCTCCTGCTCGGCCCACGATGGAGAGGCCCACAGCAGCAAGAGCAGGGGAATGACATTTACTCGCATGGGATCTTCCGTTCGTTCGAGTCCTTGGAGGTACTGGGATCCAGGCCGGGCATGTGGGGCGCATCCGCCTGAGCGTGCTTGCAGCCCATGAAGTTGCCGCCGCGAGCCATGAACATCTTTCGGTAGAGGGACTGGTCGTAGGCCTGGGTGTCGCGGAAGGGGGCGGTGTCGAAGCAGCGCTGGGCGGGGTCGTCGAGGCCGGGGTAGGCGTTCACGTTGTTGAGCCCCATCGGGGCGCCGTGCTTGCTCTTGTTGCAGCCGCGGCCGGACTCTCCGGGCACGTAGTTGTGGGACACCACGAAGGGGCCCTGGAAGTCGGGCAGGATGAGGTTGGCCACCGCGCCGAGCCGGTCCAGCTCCACCTGGTCCAGGTAGTTTCCCACCCCCAGGAACTTCATCCGGTCCACCTGCAGACGAAGGCCGTGCGGGGAGCCGCCGTCATGAACACCCGCCTGCTTGGGCTTCATCAGGGCATCTCCACCATCGGGCAGGTGCCAGCCGTTGGCGATGAGGGTGTAGTGCTCCTTCACCGGCAGGTTGCTCAGGTCCCTGCCGCCCCAGTTGTCCACGTCGAAGAAGCCGTGTTGCTCCTTCTGCAGGTAGCGCCGGGGCAGCACGTAACTGGAGAGCGTGCTGGTGGTCTCCACCTCCACCTGCCCTCGGGTGTTGAAGCGGAAGTGCCCGAGGAAGAAGTCGAGCGTCTTGCCCCTCGCTGCGGCTGCCTCGGAGCCTTTGCCGCCGGCACCACCGGGGAAGACACGGCTCAGGTCGATGCCCGCCACGCTCTGGTTCCTCACTCTCACCTGCACCGGAGCGGCGCGCAGCATGGTGCCGAACCGACCCTGGGGCTCGATGGAGTCGAGGTCCGCGTAGCGTTCGGACGCCTCCTTCACCGTCGCCTTCATGGCGAGCCCGAAGGCTCTGTCATGGTCCGCCGTGGCGTAGTCGCTCAGGGTGTAGCTGGTCATCTCCCATGCGACATACCGGCTGGCTTCCTGCAACTTGAGCCGAGCCCGGATGACCTCGCACAGGAAGACGCTGAACATCACCATGGAGACGAGCAACGGCACCACGAGCGCGAGCTCGACGGTGGTGGCGCCTCGCGGGACAGACTTCCGCTGTGCACGGGAGTGGAGCATGGCGGGCCTCAATGGGTGATGAACCGAGCCGGCGCGTCCTGCAGGTCGCCGGGCAGGGCCTTCGCCAGCGTGTCCACCAGCGGCAGCGAGTCCTTGCCCTGCCAGACCGCCGCCAGCCGAGGCCGCCAGTACGGGTTGAAGAAGTTGGGTTGCTCGGTCCAGTTTCCGGGCCGGTGGTAGTACGTCTGGCCGCGGGAGATGACGGTCATCCCCGGCAAGCCCCCGGGCTCCAGCGCCTTGCGGCCGTTCCTCAGGTCCAGCGTCTCGGGCGATGTTCCGAAGGTGAAGGTGAGCCTCCCCTGGGAGTTGAGCTGGCCCGGAGTCTTCCGGAACGCGTCCGCGGGCTTGTTGAGGAGCACCCAGGTGGAGGGCTGGTTGAAGTCGTCCTGGCGCCCGGCCATGACGGCGATGCCAGGCGCCTCGTTGAGGCTCTCCGCGCAGTCCTTCGCGTAGTCACCCGGCTCGAAGTGGGGGAAGGGCACCAGCCCCGGCCAGGGGTGGTTGTGGTCCTTCGTATCAATGCGGACGTTGGCCACGTACACGGACATCTCGAAGAAGCACGCGCCCTGGACACTCGCGAGGCAGGTCTTGGACTCGTAGAGGCCCACGTTCCGGTCCTCCTGCTTCGAGGCCTCTCCCGGGAACACCACGCGCCAGTGGATTCCGTTCTCGCGCAGGTCCGTGTTGCTCATGGCCCATACACTCGTCTTCAGCGTGTCGTTCTTGTCCTCGCGCGGATCTCCCCAGCAGTCGCGCCAGGTTCGCGGGTCCCTCGCGCCGGGTTGCTTGGGGCAGCGGAAGGGGTTGAGAAGCCGGGTGCCCCCGAGGTCGACAGACGCCGGTCCCGGCAACTTGATGAAGTAGGGGTCATCCGCGCCGAGCACATCGCCCTGGGCGAGCATGCCCATGGGCAGATGGGGCAGGTCCTTGGACTCGCGAATCTTGTTGCCGCCCTTGGCAGTCCTGCCTCCGCCCTCACCGAGTCGGTAGGTGAGGAAGCGCGTCTGGCCCCACTTGGGGATGCCGTCGAGCACGCCCTCCAACGGTGCGAGCCACCGGGGAATAGGCATGAGACTGCCGAGCTTCCGGTCAGTGACCAGGGACTCGGGACAGGCGCCGTTCTTCGCGTCGCACGCGAAGCGCGTGGCGTTGGTGATGCCCGCCATCACCCGTTTGGCCCGGGCGGTCTTGTCGGTCTCGTTTCGCCTCGAGGGGTCCAACGGCTCGAAGGGATTGACCGGGCTGAAGGGCGTGCCGTTGGCCGCCTTGTCATGCGTGCGGCTGTAGAGGCACTGGTTGATGAGGCCCGCCAGCGTCTGGGGGACGAGCGGGTCCACCTTGGGGTCATTCGCCTCAATGACGGCATGAGAGGTGCCCATCACGTACGTGGACGTGGCGAGCATCACCGCGGTGGCTGCCCCTGCCATCACCGCGTTGAGCATCCGATGCCCGGGGACCACCACCCGGCCAATCACCTGGTCGAGGGGCTCCATCACCGGCTTCATCAGGAGCAGCATCCCCCGGAGCACCGTGAAGACCAGGTCCAGCCCCCGCATGATGGCGTTGATGGCGGGGAGGGTGTCGAGCAGGGTGCAGACGCTCTCCCAGAAAAGCCCGTCTCGGCTGTCCCTGGGGAAACAGGGGCCGATGGTGCGCATGAACCCGTAGAGGTCCGTCAGAAAGGCCTGGACGGAGAACACGAACGAGTCCAGCGACTGCCACATCATCGCCGACACGTAGTGGGACACCTGCGTGCGGTTGGTGAACGCGTAGAAGTTGAACGCGCGGGCCTCCATGGCCGCTGTGGACCAGGCCGCCGCGTCCGCCGTGTTCTGCAGGCGGATCCGCTCGTGCACGCTGTGCCCGAGGTTCACCGTGGTGATGAGCGCGATGCTCAGCACGAGCATCAGCACACACGCGAGGACGAGTGCCTGGCCTTCCTGCCGTTTGAAGCTGTTTCGGAGAGCACGGGTCATCATGGCGTCACAGGCCCCAGTCCGGGTTCAGGTGCATCAGCCACTTGAAATAGAAGTTCGACTGCATCCGCAGGCTGTAGGTGGCTGTCAGCGGGAAGAAGTAGCGCCTGCCCGTGGCCAGCCCCTTCAGCACGCTCATCTCCTGCCGGTAGAGCGAGGCGTAGCCGCGTTGGTGCTCCAGCCCTCGCACGGGGGCCGTCACCTTCGTGGGCCGGTGGATGGCGCCGCCCAACGTCACGCCTGCATTGGCCGCCCACCACGCACTGAAGATGAGCCAGTTGGCGAAGGGGACCCGCAGCTCGTACCAGTAGCGCACCCGCACGCTCAGCACGGTGGCCTTGCGGTAGACCTCCTCGGCATCATCCGGCAGCGCGAGGTTGAAGAACCGGGCCAGCTTCGACTCCAGCGCCGGCACCTGCGGGTAGCCATCCGGCCCGTCGAAATCCAGCTCCTTCCAGTCCATGGCCGAGCGCAGCTTCCACACGCTCCGCACCGGCGAGTACCAGGAGGGGTTCACCGTATCGACGCGCACCAGGCCGAACAGGGGCGAGCCGTTCACCGAGGTCGGCACCACCGAGTCCCGCGTCGGCCACGCCAACTGCCGCAGCATCTCGTCCTGGAGACGTGCCCGCGTCCACGTCTTGGCCAGGCTCGGCAGACCGTCGGTGCGGCCCAGGGTGGGCAGCAGCGCCACGAGGGCCGCATCGCGCATCCGCTCGTTGTTGCCGTTCCACACGATGCCCGAGCGCGCCGCGCAGTACGCCGCGTACTCCGTCATCAACTTCGCCTGCTGCATCAGCGTCAGCTGCAGCAGGCCCAGGCCCAGGAAGACCATCAGCGGCAGCACCAGCGCCGACTCGACCGCCGCCTGTCCCGATTGTCCGGCTGCTTGGGGGTGTTCACTCATGGACGTCGCCCAGGAGCGACATCCGTGCCACCGCCTATGTCACTCGGAGGTCAAGTCCCGGCGGGGTCTCAGAGGGAAGACCCCCCTCCACCAGAGGGACGGGAAGCCGCCAGAGCCGAACAAACCGGGGCCCGGGAGATCGTGACTTTGACACTTTGCATGGTGGGTGGATAACATACCACCCGCTGGTGCCCCGGGCCCCCGCTTTGCAAAGCAGCTGCGCCATCTACGAGTTCCGCCCCCCCGGGCGCTCCCCGCTTTGGAGGTCTCCGAGACATGCTGAAGGGTAAGACACCGCTCTTTATCGCGCTGGGCCTCGGCCTGCTGGCCGGCATCATCGCGTGGTCTGCGATCAAGAAGAAGGAATCGGATGTTCGCCGCGGCTGGAACCTGGTGCCGGTTGTCGTGGCATCAGCGGACATCCCCGAGGGCACCGTCATCACCTTCGACATGATCAACCAGCGCTCGGTCCCCGAGCAGTTCGTCACCTCCTCCGTGGTGAAGCCGGACTCGGCCACCTACGTGGTGGGCCAGAAGGTCCTGGTGGCGCTGCAGCAGGGTGACCCGCTCCTGTGGAGCCAGTTCGAGACCACCAAGGCCGCCGAGCGCCTGTCCACCAAGGTGCAGAAGAAGGTCCGCGCCATCACCATCGAGGCCAAGCCCACCACGTCCGTGGGCGGCTGGATTCGTCCCAACGATCACGTGGACGTGATTGGCACCTTCCGCGACCCGCAGACGGACGAGAACGTGGCCGTGACGCTGCTGCAGAACGTCATCGTGCTCGCCACCGGCAAGGTCACCGGTACCACCAACATCAACCTCGTCCCCGAGCACCAGCGCGAGTACTCCAACATCACGCTGATGGTCATCCCCGAGGAGGCGGAAATCCTCACGCTGGCCAGCGAGCTGGGCAACCTCACGCTCTCGCTGCGCAACGAGGAGGACGTGGACATGATCGAGGAGCGCGGCCGCGCCACCATCAGCACCCTGCTCTCTGGCGAGCGCACCCGCGTGCTCGAGCAGAAGCGCCGCGAGATCATCCAGATCATCAAGGGCAGCAGTTCCGAGAAGAGCTCGGTCGGCTCCTCGGGCACGCCGTAATCCCCCCGTCGGTGCGTTCCCCTTCCCCCCGCAGCTGAAGGAAGTCCCCGCGCATGCTGGCCGGAATCGTCCTACTCCTCGTCACCGGGTCGGTTTTCTTCTTCAGCCTGGTGATCTTCACCGTCCTGGCGAAGGCCTACGAGCAGTACCAGGAGCGGTACGTCGTCAAGTCGATGAACGACTTGAGCGACATGTTCCTCTTCATCGATGCCCGTCAGCTGCTGGTGCTCAACATCGCCAGCATGTGCTTGTTGGGCATCCTGACGTACATCATCTTCAACCCCATCCTGTGCGTGGTGGCCACGATCTTCGGCTTCTTCCTGCCGATCATCCTGGTGAAGCACTACCGCAAGCGGCGCATCAAGAAGTTCAACGTGCAGCTGGTGGATGCCCTGCAGGCCATGGCCAACGCCTTCAAGGCCGGCCTGACGTTCCCGCAGGCCATCGAGCACGTGGCGCGTGAGGCGCAGCCGCCCCTGGCGCAGGAGTTCGGTCTCTTCGTGAAGGAAGTGAAGCTGGGCGTGCCGCTGGAGGAGGCCCTCGTCAACATGGGCCGCCGGGTGGGCAGTGACGACCTGGAGCTGGTCGTGGTGGCCACCAATATCGCGCGCCAGCTCGGCGGCAACATGGCGGAGATGTTCGAGACCATCTCGAGCGTCATCCGCGAGCGCTTCCGCCTCGAGGGCAAGATCGACGCACTCACCGCCCAGGGCAAGCTGCAGGGCTGGGTGGTGGCGGCCATGCCGGCCATCCTCGGCATCGTGCTCAACTACATGCGGCCGGACCTGATGGAGCCGATGATGGACCACTGGTTCGGTTATGTGCTCGTGACGGTCATCGCCATCATGGAAGTGCTGGGCGTGATCATCATCCGGCGCATCGTCAACATCGACATCTAAGGAGTGGCCGTGAGCGACATCCTCACCAATACGTTGATGGGGGGCTCTGCGCTGATGTTCGCGGCGTCGATGGGCTTCCTCGGGTTCGGCGTCTACCAGAACTACTTCTCGCAGTTCGTGGACGAGGTTCGCGACGACGCGGGCGGTGGCGTTGGAGGCATGAGCTCGGTTGCCATCCGCAAGCTCGGAGTCCTCAACCGGCGGCTGATGTGGCCGGGGTACGAGACCAAGATGCGCAAGAAGCTCATCAAGGCCGGCGACCCCCACGCCCTCAAGCCCGAGGACATCATGGCGCTGCAGGAGATCAGCGCCGTGGTGGGCCTTTTCGCGGGTCTCGTCCTGGTCAACGCGGTCAACGAGAACCTGGCCTGGTCTCTCGTGTTCGCGCTGTTCGGCATGTGCTACCCGCTCATCTGGGTGAATGATCAGGTGAAGAAGCGTCACCTGCAGATCTCCCGGGCGCTGCCCTACAGCCTGGACCTGCTGACGCTGTCGGTGGAAGCGGGTCTGGACTTCACCGGCGCGCTGGCCAAGGTGGTGGAGAAGGGCAAGTCGGGCCCGCTGCGCGAGGAGCTGCAGATCGTCCTCAAGCAGCTGAAGATGGGCAAGACGCGCGAAGAGGGCCTCAAGGCGATGATCACCCGGGTGGACCTGCCGGCGCTCACCACCTTCGTCACCGCACTCATCCAGGCGGACAAGATGGGCACCAGCCTCGGCAAGGTGCTGCGCATCCAGTCCACCCAGCTGCGCATCGACCGCACTCAGCGCGCGGAGAAGCTGGCGGGTGAGGCCCCGGTGAAGATGCTCTTCCCGCTCATCGCGTGCATCTTCCCCACGGTGTTCATGGTCCTCTTCGGGCCCATCGTGTTCCAGTTCATGTTCGGAGACGTCGGGGGATAGGGCCCTGGGCTTCCAGCTCACCATCGTCAAGGGCCTGCAACAGGGGAAGGAGCTTCTCTTCGAGCAGGCCGAAATCCACATCGGCCGCACCACGGAGAACGACGTGGTGCTGCAGGATGCAGGTGTGTCGCGCCGGCACGTGCGCATCTCGGACCGGCTCGGGCGTTTCTACGTACAGGACCTGGGCAGCGCCAACGGCACCCTGGTCAACGAGGCCCTCCTCTCGGGTGAGCGGGAGTTGCAGAACGGGGACCGCATCTCCCTGGGGCCGGTGGAGTTCGTCTTCAAGGAGGTCGTCCACGAGGACGACGCCACCCGGCCTTTCATGCCGGTGGATGAGGAGGATGAGGCCACCCGGCTCATCCGCCGCAACCAGCCCATGGCCGCGGAGCCGGGTACCCAAGTGGATCCGCGGATGCATGCCTCCATGTCGGGGGCTTCCTCGCTCCCGGCTCCCTTCCTCCCCACTCCGCGCCTAGAGCCGTCGCCCTCGGCGCCGCCCGTGCTGGCTCCCGTGGCTGATGTTCAGACCCGTCTGACGCCGGCCCGCTCGGAGACGGTGGGGGAGATGCCGGCCGTGGAGCCCCCGACTGCGGCCCCGCTGTCCCGCTCGGCCCCCGCTGCTGCCGCGCGTGCCTCGTCCGGAGCCGATGGCCTGTCTGCCGCCGACAAGGCCCGCCGCCGCCGCGAGCTGAGCGAGACCCTGGGGGGTCAGCTCCGCCTGTGGTGGCTCGAGCTGTCCCGTGGCGGGAAGACCGCCCTGCTCACCGTGGCGTTCCTCTTCCTCGGGGGCATGGTGACGGCGCTCACCGTCGTCTTCCGTCCGAGTCTGGAGAAGATGTCCCGGGGCCCGGAGCCCACGTTGCTTGGCCTCCAAACGCTGCCGGACTCGTTCGGCCTGGGCGAGGGCGTGACGTGGGATCAGCCGGACATGAAGGCCTTCGACTTCGAGTTCGTCTCGCCCACGCGAGCGGTCGCTGTCCTGCGCTACCAGTCCAGCGGCATCTCCAAGGACGAGGTCACCCTGTCCATCAACGCCACTCCCCTCGGGACGGTGCCTCCGGATACGACGAATTCCTCCGAGCGGGAGATCCAGCAGATCATCTCTCCGTCTGTGCTCAAACGAAACGAGCGCAACCAGCTCGTCTTCGACAACACCCACAATCCCCCGGGCAGTGACAGCTGGCGGGTGTGGAATCTGCGGCTGGAGATCATCCCGGTGCCGGACCTGCCTCCGGCGGAGCTCCTGGAGACGGCGCGCGACTACGTGGCCAAGGCACGCAACTTCTACGAGCGCAAGGACGTCGGCGCGGAGAACCTCTCGATGGCCTGGGAGAACTACCGCTCGGCGTGGATCACCCTCGAGGCGCTGGATGAGAAGCCCGAGATGTACGAGGACGTCCGCTTCATGATGGGCCAGGTGGCGGTGGACCTGGACCAGAAGTGTGGGCTGCTGATGTTGGAATTCCAGCGGTACCTCCAGTTCAAGGACAAGAAGAAGGCAAGGCGGGTGCTGGATGAAATCACCCGGCGCTTCCCTACACCGGCGCATCGCTGCCACAATCTGGCGCTCGAAAAGGCCAGCGAGCACGGGCTGTGAGGCCCGTGCCGTCCATGCACCAACCGAAGTGGTGACTTCCCATGTCGAACGGTTCCCCTCCCGCACGCCGGCGTCCCACGACGACGGATACCCCCTCGGGCGGTTCTGCCTCGGGTGGCTCTACCAGCCAGCGCCCCGCGGTGCGTAGGTCGGCCTCGGGCGCGGTTCCCTCCACTCGCTCCGCGCCTGCTGTGCCCTCGTTACCGGTGACGGGTACGAAGCTGGTGTGCTCGGCGGGCCCGTGCGCCGGTCAAGAGTTCGCGCTGGAGGAGGGCGAGTACGTCATTGGCCGCGCCAACGACAACCCCATCTGCATCCCGGACACCTCGGTGTCGCGCAAGCACGTGCTCATCCGCCGCGTGGGCGGGGGCTGGGCGGCCAGCGACCTGGGCTCCGGCAACGGCACCCTCCTCAACGGTGAGCCCCTCACCGACGAGATGCCGCTGTCCCCCAACGACACCCTCACGCTTGGCGACACGGAGCTGACGTTCAACGACAGCTCCAACGCCACGATGATGATGCCGATGCCCTCGGCACCCCCTCCGCGGCCGGGCCGGAGCAGCACCCGGTCCTCCGCTCCGGCGGCTGCTGCTCCCGCCGAGGCCGACGCTGGGGGAGAGGAGAGTGGAGCCGTTGCTCCGCGCCGCCCGCCGCCTCGTCCCGAGGGCCGCGTGCGCAGCGCCCGTGGCCGCGCGGCAGTGACGCCGCCGGATCCGATGGCGCAGCAGCGCAAGAAGCGCATGTTGATCCTCGCCGCGGGCGTCTTCGTGCTGCTGGTGGGCGTGCTGGCCGTCATGAAGGTCCAGCAGCAGCGGCAGGCGGAGTCCGATGCCCAGAAGGCGCAGCTCGCCCAGGAGCGGCGCGCGGAGATCGACGCGCTCTTCCAGGAGGCGAAGAACCTCATCCGCGACGGCAAGTGGGCGGATGCCAAGGCGAGGCTGCTCGAGCTCCAGGAGGTGGAGCCCGGCCACGTGCAGCTGCCGGACTACCTGGCGCGCGTGGAGAAGGAGATTCCCAACCAGGAGGCGCTCGACGCGGCCAAGTCGGCGCTGGACAAGAATCAGCTCGGCCCGGCGGCGGCCTCGCTGGCCAAGGTGGGCAAGGACACCCAGCTCTTCGAGACGGTGCGCGCGCTGCGGACGACCTTGAAGGACAAGGCGGACAAGCGCGTGCGCGACGCCCTGACGCTGCTGGAGCAGAAGGATCTGGATCAGGCCAAGGCCATCACCGACGACGTGCTCGCGGCGGATCCGGAGCACCGTGACGCCAAGGTCATCAACGAGCAGGCGGCGCGTGCCATCGCCATCCGCGATGCGCCTCCTCCGCCTCCCACGGTCAAGGCGGCGCCCAAGCCCTGGGACCAGGCCGTGGATCGCTTCCGCGACGGTGACCTGAATGGCGCGGTGGCCATGGCCAACGCCTGTGCCGGCAAGAATCCGCAGTGCAAGACGCTGATGGTGCAGCTCACGGACTTCGGCAACCTCTACAAGAAGCTGGAGGACCTGGACGCCAAGGGCCTGGCGCGCCTGCTGGACCTGGACAAGAAGATCACCAAGGGTCAGGGCAGCAAGCTGTCGCGCAACGCGGGCACGCGCGCGGCCAACATCTTCTTCAAGAGCGCCTCGTCGGCGAAGGCGGCCGGTCAGTACGGTCGCGCCATGGAGAACGCCCAGCGCGCCCTCCAGGCCGACCCCGGTCATGCCGGCGCCAACAACATCGTCGCCGAGCTGCGCGCCAAGGCGAAGGACCTCTACCTGCAGGCCTACGCCCTCAAGGACACCAATCCCGAGGACGCCGTGCCCAAGTTCCGCGAGGTCATGGCCATGACCCCCTCGGAAGATGAGACGCACCAGAAGGCCAAGACCTGGGTCGAGAAGCTCAAGTGACCAAGAAACGGCGAGGAACCGGAGAGACCCCGCCCGAGGACATCGCCGGACAGGGAGATCTCTTCGGCGGCTCGCTCGGTATGGCACCCAAGCGATCGGTGGTGGCGGCGTCGAAGCCGCCCCCTGAGCCTCCACCTCCGCCTCCCGCGCCTCCGCTCCCCTCGGCGCTGGGAGACGTGTCCGCGGCGCTGCCGTCCCTGCCCGGAGCGCCCTCGCGGACGCCACCGGCGCGCACGGTGCTCACCGTGGGAGAGCTCACCCAGCAGCTCAAGGTGACGATCGAGTCGCGCTTCCCGCGTGTGCTGGTGCGCGGCGAGGTGTCCGGCTTCCGGGGCCCCAACGCCCGTGGCCACCTGTACTTTTCGTTGAAGGACGCGGAGGCCTCGCTCGAGGTGAAGATGTGGGCCTCGCAGGCGGCGCGGCTGCGCTTCGCCCTGCGTGACGGGCTGGCCGTGGTGGCCGAGGGCAGCGTGGATGTCTACGCGCCTGCCGGTCGCTACAGCCTCATTGCCCAGAAGCTGGAGCCCGAAGGAGAGGGTGCGCTGGCGCTCGCCTTCGAGCAGCTCAAGGCGCGGCTCGCTGCCGAGGGCCTCATCGGCGACAACCGCATTCGTGCGCCCCGCCCTCTGCCCTTCCTGCCCCGGCGCATCGGCGTGGTGACGAGCCGCACCGGCGCGGCGCTGCAGGACTTCCTGCGCGTGCTGCACTCGCGCAACCCGCGCCTGTCCGTGCTGCTGTGCGACGCACGCGTGCAGGGCGAGGGCTCGGCCGAGGAGGTGGCTCGCGGCATCGAGCGCCTGTCCCGTACGGACGTGGACGTCATCGTCGTCACGCGCGGCGGTGGTTCGAAGGAAGACCTCTGGACGTTCAACGAGGAGCGGGTGGCTCGCGCCATCTTCGCCTCGCCGGTGCCGGTGGTGTCCGCCATCGGCCATGAGATTGATTTCTCCATCTCCGACTTCGTAGCGGACTGGCGCGCCCCGACCCCCAGCGCGGCGGCGGAGCGGCTCGCCCCGGTGCTGCAGGACCTGGAGTACGCCCTGGCCACGCAGTCGCTGCGCCTTCGCAAGGCGGCCGAGCGCCGGGTGCTGGAGCTGCGCGAGCGGATGGGCACTCTGCGTGGGCGGGTGGTGGATCCGCGGCGGCGGCTGTCCACGGAGCGGCTGCGGCTGTCGGACGCCGAGGATGCGATGACGCGGGTGCTGCGCCACATGCTGCGCGAGCGGCGCGAGGAGCTCCGGGCGCACACCGAGCACCTGCAACGCCAGCGTCCCCAGGCCCGGCTCGCTGAGCAGCGGGCTCGGCTGGTGCAGCTCTCCGCGCGGTTGAAGGATGCGGTGCGGGCGGACGTGGCGGCGCGGCGGGCGAGCGCGGCCCAAGCCCGGTTGGAGCTGGAGCGCAGCTCCCCTGTGGCCCGGGTGGCGGAGCTGCGCGCCCGGCTGGTCGACCAGAAGGCCCGCCTGGCTGCCCTGGAGAAGGACACCCTGGCGTCGGCTCAGCGGCACTTTCAGCGCCTAGAAGGTCGGCTGGATGCCATGAGCCCCCTGAAGGTCATGTCCCGCGGCTACGCGGTCACCTTCCGCAAGCGCGACGGGGGGGTGGTGCGCTCCATCTCGGACGTGCAGCCCGGCGAGGTGCTCGGCATCAAATTCGCCAACAATGGGGCGAAGACACTCCAGGGGTGCGAGGAGATTGAGGCCACTGTTACCTCGGTGAAGGGTCCGGTGGATTGCTGACGTCCGGGTAAAGGTCCCCCTGGCACCCGGGCAGGCGCCTCCTCTAGAGTCCGCGACTCTTTTCTCGTCGAGGTGGACTGGAAGTGGCGAAGGACAGCAAGGGCAAGGCGGCGGAGGAGGTCCCCGAGCAGTATGGGGACGTGGTGCAGCGGCTCGAGGACGTGGTGGCGCGGCTGGAGGGTGGCACCCTGACGCTCGAGGAGTCGCTCAAGTCCTTCGAGGAGGGCATCAAGCTGGTGCGCCGGGGCGAGCAGTTGCTCAACGCGGCGGAGAAGCGCATCGAAGAGTTGTTGAACGAGGACGGCCGGGACGCGGTGGTTCCTCTGCAGGCGGGCGTGAAGCCTCCGGCACTGATCTCCACCCCAGCGTCGGCCCCGTCGAGGGGGAGCTCGGGGGCAGCCAAGTCGGCTCCGCCCCCCGAGGATGACGTGCCGTTCTAGGCCCGCGGGTATAGAGCTAATCGTACCGTCATGCCCAAGCTCAAGGTCACCATCGTCGACGACGACCGCGATACACGCGAGTTGCTCTCGTTCGCCCTGGAGTCGGAGGGCTACGAGGTCAACGCCGCGGCCAACGGGTTGCGGCTGATCTCCTCCCTGCAGCTCAAGCGGCCGGACATCATCCTCATGGACGTGAACATGTCCTGGATCGACGGCTTCGAGCTCTGCAAGGCGGTGAAGAAGAACGAGCAGTTCCGGGACATCCCCATCATCTTCATCAGCGGGCGTGGGGATCCGGATGACAGGCGGCGTGGGCGGGAGGCCGGCGCCGCGGACTATTTCGTGAAGCCCCTGGATCTCAACGCGCTCATCAAGCGGTTGCGTGAGCTGATTTCTCCGCCCGCTGCCGAGGTGCCCTGACATGTCGTCTTTCGATCTGGATTCGTACCTGCAGACCCAGGTGGAGCGGGTGGAGAACCTGCTGCGCTCGCGCTCGGAGGAGATGGGCGTGCACGTGCCGCCGCGCCTGCTCGAGTCCATGCGGTACTCGTTGTTGGCCGGTGGCAAGCGGCTGCGGCCCGTGCTGTGCCTGGCCTTCGCGGAGGCCGTGCTGAAGCAGAGCAACGTGCCGCGCATGGTGGAGGACAGCGCGTGCGCGCTCGAGTTCATCCACACCTACTCGCTGGTGCACGACGACCTGCCGTCCATGGACGATGACGACATGCGGCGCGGGCGGCCCACCAACCACAAGGTGTACGGCGAGGCCATGGCCATTCTGGCCGGTGACTCGCTGCTCACGGACGCCTTCGCCCTGGTGGCGGGGGGCCCCGAGCCGGTGCGTGGTGCGCTGTGCCGGGAGCTGGCCGTGGCCGCGGGCTCGGCGGGCATGGTGGGCGGCCAGGTGCTGGACATCGCCGAGGATCGCCCGGCCCATATCGACTATCTCACCCGGATGCATCGCCTGAAGACGGGCGCCCTCATCCGCGCCGCGTGCCGCATGGGCGTGCTCGCCGCCGGTGGGGACGCGGATGCGCTGGCCCGTGCGGACACCTACGGGGACTCGGTGGGGCTGGCCTTCCAGATTGCTGACGACGTGCTGGACGTCACGGGGGATGCCTCCTCCATGGGCAAGCCGGTGGGCGCGGATGCCGCCGCCGGGCGCTTCACCTTCCCGGCGGTGCTGGGGCTGGAGGAGTCCAAGCAGCTCGCGGCGCGCAAGGTGGCCGAGGCCATTGCCGCCGTGAAGACGCTGGAGCCCCAGGATGGCCCGCTGGCGGCGCTCGCGCGCTACTCGGTGGAGCGACGCTCGTGATGGAGCGGCTCCTGCCGCGTATCCAATCTCCTGGGGACGTTCGCGCGCTCCCCGAGTCCGAGTTGCCTCGCCTGTGCGAGGAGCTGCGTGAGGACATCATCTCCCTGTGTGGCCGCGTGGGAGGCCACCTGGGGGCCTCGCTCGGCGCGGTGGAGCTGATTGTCTCTCTGCACCGCGTCTTCCACTCGCCGCAGGACGCGCTCGTCTTCGACGTGGGCCACCAGGCCTACGCGCACAAGCTGCTGACGGGCCGGCGCGAGCGCATGGGCACCCTGCGTCAGGCCGGTGGCATCGCCCCCTTCCTGGACCCCCGGGAGAGCCACCACGACGCGCTGGCCGCGGGCCATGCGAGCACCGCCGTGTCCGCGGCGCTGGGCATGCTCGAGGGCAAGCGCCTGCGTGGCCAGCCCGGGCACGTGGTGGCGGTGGTGGGGGATGGGGCGCTGACGGGCGGGCTCACCTTCGAGGGCCTCAACAACACCGGGGGCACGCACCTGCCGCTGGTGGTGGTGCTCAACGACAACCAGATGTCCATCTCCGCCAACGTGGGGGCCATCCCCGCGTTGCTGCGCACGCGCGAGGCCCGTGCCTTCTTCGAGGGGCTGGGCTTCACCTACCTGGGCCCGGTGGACGGGCATGACCTCGGGGCGCTCACGCAGGCGCTGCGCGAGGCCCGAGCCTCCACGCGCCCGGTGGTGGTGCACGCGATGACGCAGAAGGGGAGGGGCTTTCCTCCGGCCGAGGCGGACACGCAGACGCGGGGCCACGCCATGGGGCCCTACGAGTGGCGGGATGGGAAGCTGGTGCGCTCGCGCGGCGGTCAGCGCACCTTCAGCGAGGCCTTCGCCTTCGCGCTGGAGGAACTCATGGCCCGCGATGCGCGCGTGGTGGCGGTGACGCCGGCCATGCTGGAGGGCTCGGCGCTGGTGGGCCTCAAGCAGCGCTACCCCGAGCGCGTCTTCGACGTGGGCATCGCCGAACAGCACGCCGTCACCTTCTGCGCGGGCCTTGCTGTCACCGGGCTGCGGCCTGTGTGCGCCATCTACTCGACATTCCTGCAGCGCGCGTACGACCAGGTCATCCACGACGTGTGCCTGCCGGGCCTGCCGGTGCTCTTCGCCGTGGACCGTGCGGGGCTGGTGGGAGCGGATGGCGCCACGCACCAGGGCACCTATGACGTGGCCTCGCTGCGGCCCATTCCCGGCCTCACGGTGATGGCTCCGGTGACGGGCGAGGACGTGACGGCGATGCTCGCCACGGGGATGGCGTTGCCCGGGCCTTCGCTCCTGCGCTTCCCGAGAGGCACCCTGCCGGTCCTGCCCCCGGAGTTGCTCCCGGGCGCGGGCGTGGTGCGCGGGGCGCGCTGGCTGAAGCGGGCGGCGGAGGCGCGGGTGGCCTTCATCACGCTCGGGCCGATGGGCGTGACCGCGCTGGAGGCTGCTGTTCAGGAGCCAGGTTGGAGCGTGCTGGATGCGCGCTTCGTCACTCCGCTGGACGAGGCGGCGGTGCTGGATGCTGCCGCGTGCGGGCGTGTGGTGGTGGTGGAGGAGGGGACGACGCACGGCGGGTTGGGCAGCGCGGTGCTGGAGCTGCTCGCCGCGAAGGGCGTGGGCGCCCGGGTGAAGCTGCTCGGCATGCCGGATGCGTTCGTGCCCCACGGAGATGCGCGCGTGCAGCGAGCGGAGCTGGGCCTGGATGCCGCGGGCTTGCGGCGTGCTGCCCTGGCTCTGCTCGCCGAGGGAGGTGCGCCGTGAAGCCGCGCAAGGAGCGGTTGGACGTGCTGGTGGTGGAGCGGGGGCTTGCGGAGTCCCGGACCAAGGCCCAGGCGCTCATTCTCGCCGGGCAGGTGGTGGTGGCGGATCAGCGAGTGGACAAGCCTGGTGCGCTGGTGCCCGTGGAGGCCGAACTGCGGCTCAAGGGCGAGGTGTTGCCCTACGTGTCCCGGGGTGGGCTGAAGTTGAAGGCGGCCCTGGAGCGCTTCGGCCTGGATGTGCGCGGCAAGGTGGCCGCGGACATTGGCGCCAGCACGGGCGGCTTCACCGACTGCTTGTTGCAGGAGGGCGTCACGCATGTGCACGCCATCGACGTGGGCTACGGCCAGCTCCACGAGAAGCTGCGCACGGATCCGCGCGTGCGCTCGCGGGAGCGAGTCAATGCCCGCTACCTCACGGCCGAGGACCTGCCCGAGCCCGTGGACGTGGTGGTCATCGACGTGAGCTTCATCTCGCTGACGCAGGTGCTGCCGGCGGTGCTGCCGTTCCTGAAGCCGAAGGGGCTGCTGGTGGCGCTGGTGAAGCCGCAGTTCGAGGTGGGGCCCGACAAGGTAGGGAAGGGCGGCGTGGTGAAGGATGCCGCCGCGCGCCAGGAGGCCATCGACTCCGTGTCCGCGTTCGTCCGAGCGCAGGGGCTCTCGGTGCGAGGGGTGATGGACTCGACCGTGCCTGGCCCCGCCGGCAACGTCGAGGCCCTGCTCGTCGCGGACAAGCCGTGACGGAGTGGATGCGAATACCGTCCTCCGCCCGTGAGGCGTGAAGTACTTTGGCCGGATGGTGACATCAATTCCAGGGAGGCTCCTGGCTTCGAGTCTCAGCCTGCTGCTTCTTTCCTGCAGTGCGACTCGGCACTCAGCCCCAGGCCCTACCGGTGCGCTCGATCTGGGCAGATACGTTCTCAGCATCGAAGGAACCTCGGATGGGCAGAAGGCGCATTCTTGGATGCCCATCAACGACTTCGACTTGACGGCGCATTCGCACCTGGCAGTCACCCCCAGCATTCAAGGGCGTATCGTCCAGGCGGCTTTCAACCGCAACTGCGAGGAGGAGCGTGATGCGTGTGAGAGCATGTGCCTGGCTGGCTTGAAGGGCCCTGATTGGAGCCACATGAGCGCGGGCTCCAGAAAGGCGCACTGCGTCCGCGCGTGCATGAAACCCTACCTTGACTGTTGCAAGCTCGCGGAGCTGGCCGAAGGCAAAGCCGTGGAGTTCCATTCCGTGGATGCGGCGGTTGATTGGGTGAAGCAGAACAGTGAGAAACTGCTGGTGGGGGCCGTCGTCGTCATCGCGGGCGTGGCCTTCGTCGTCGCCGTCGGAGGGAGCGGGGGCGGATTCCTGTTGCTCGTGCCCGTCATCACCCTCGCATCGTCCGACGGCCCTTCTGGTTCCCGGATCCTGGCGGTGAAGCCATGACGAGTCCCCTCATCCTTTCGGATGCACAGCAGGTGATTGGGCGGCGTTGGAGCGAGGGACAGTCTCCAGAGCAGGCTCGAATTCTCAGCCTCGCACGGGACGCCTTGGACTTCATCTCCGCCACTGGCCAATGGTACCCCTTCGAGGATTTTCGAAAGGTCGCAGGGGAGCGCCAAGCTCAGGCTATCGGCGAGGATGGCTCTACGGGGCTGCGAGAGCTCATGAGCCAGACGGATGGCTTCTTCGGGAAGCTTCTCTCTGACCCCAAGGCCGTTGGAGAGCAGGTTCCGATCCAGCTCATCCTCGATACACTTCGCTTCATCTCTTCAACCAGGCAGCACGATGCGTTTGGTGATTTTCTCGAGCATGTCGAATCTCATGCTCCCCCATTTGTATTGGCCTCGTTTGAAACGAAGGAGGAGGCGGAAGCATGGCTCAAGAACCATCCGGCTCCGCCCGCTTTCGCCGATATCCTGATCGGCGGCCGATACCATGATGTCGTTTATGAGCGCGAAACGGATTTTCGCCGCCTGCCGTGGAATCGCCATCTCGAGCGCTACCTTGCATGGCTCAAGCAGGTTGAGCCGCCCGTTGCCGCCGCCGAATTCGCCACTCGTGAGGAGGCGGAAGCATGGCTGAGGAGCCAACCCAACCCGGCCCGGCGGGCGTGGGTGACGATCGCGGGGGAGTTCTACCTCGCAGCGTATCACCGCAATATCAACCACCGGGCCCTCTATCCCCTCTCCATGGCAGAGGGTTACGAGGAAGAGACCGAGGGCCTAGGGGATTGAGGCACCCACTCCACCGGCTGTAGCAAGTGTGGCGTGGCCTCTAGGGTGTCCTCTCCACTGACAGGAGAGGACATCGTCTGAGTGTGGGAGTGAACGGAACGGGTCTTCCGTCCCCCTCAGCGCATCTCGCGGTACTGCTGCGGCGTGAAGGGCTTCACCAGCTTGGTCCCCACGCGCAGCCAGAGCGCCTCCGTGTCATCCAGCGCTCCATAGAGGCTGCCGCCTGGCACCTGGTAGCGGAACAGTTCGCCCTTCTCGGCCCCATCCGTGGCGACAACCTCCACCGGATAGGGGTAGGGCTTCTCATCCGTCCCGGCCGCGCTGGTGAACATGTAGAAGGCGCTGCCCGGACCCGGCTGCGCGAAGCGCGCCACCAGCGCTCCATTCGCCGTGAGCGGCTGCTGGTCCTTGTTCATCACCTGGCCCTCGGTGCTCTGGCCGTCTCGGGCCTCCAGGAACCAGAACCGGTTCCTGCCGATGGCCGCCAGGCGCGTGCCGTTGTTGTACGGCACCAGTGCGGCCATGTACCCGGGCAACTCCTGGCTGATCCACAGCCGGCTGCCCGAGGCCACGCACAGTTTCGCCGAGCCAATGGAGCAGGCCCGGACATTCGCTGAGTTCGGTCCCTGGGTGGCCACGTACATCACCGTCCCGGTGGGATCGAACGCCACCGGCGGATACTGCTCGAGGGGGAACTGGTCGATCTCGTACCGGACGAACCCTGTTCCGTCGGCGTTCACGATTCCTACGTAGAGGTGCGTCTCGAGCCTGTCGTCGTAGAGCGGAATCAGGATCTTCCCATCGGGCCGTACGAAGGGATCGGCCAGGATCAGGCTGATCGTGTTGGTCTCGGGATCCGCAATCTCCCTGCTCCACTTGACCGTGCCCTTGGGGGTGACGAGATCGAGTTGCGCGACGTTGTAGATGAAAGCGTTGCCGTCCGGGGCCACCGCGAGGTTCTTCACGTCCGTGAGCGCCGGGACGGTGACGAGGTTGAAGTTCGCGTCGATGGCGATGGCGCCCTGATCCTTCGTCCACACCCACCGATGGCCGCTGCCGGCGGGCTTGCGGTCGGTGATGATGGTGGTGGCGTCGCAGGGGAAGTCCATCTCCAGCTTCTGCCGGTTCGTCGGGTTGTTCTTCGGCACCTTGTAGAGATACGAGCGGGCGCCCTCCTTCCCGCACCCGATGAAGCTCGCGTTGGCACCGCTGCCATCGACGACGAAGTAGTCCGGGACTACCGACGTGGTGGAGTTGGCGGGCGGCTCTATCACCTCCTCCACGGGGAAGAAGGTGGCCGGCTGCGCCTGGGAGACATTGGTGCGCCCATCGGCGCAGGTGACGCGCGCGGTGAGCGACAGGTTCGCGGAGATCCCCCGCGTGTAGCGGATCTCGGTCGTCCCGATCTCCACCTGGGTGGGGGTGGCGCTGTAGGTCACCTGCTTGATCAGCTCGTTGTTGTCGAGCAGCTGCAGGCTCTGCACCTGGTCGCAGCCGGACGTGGAGATGGAGAGCTTGACGGCCCGGCCCACGGTGCTCGGCTCGTCCACGAGGATGCTGACCTGAGGCAGGTCCGGCGTGGTGGGCGGCGGGGGAGGGGTGCAGGCGAGGGAGAGGAACGGCAGCAGCAGGGCCGGGCGGACCCATGCGCGGCGGGAATGGGGGGTAGGCATGGTGGCGCCGAGTCTAGCTCGGGCGCCACCTCCCGGACATCAGCGGTCCAGGATGACGAAGTCCATGCGCCGGTTCAGCTCGCGGCCCTTGGGCGTGAGGTTGGGGGCCACGGGGCGGCTATCGCCGAAGCCCTCGGACTCGAGGCGAGCTGGATCCAACCCCACCTTGATGAGGTAGTCCGCCACCGCGCGCGCCCGCTCCTTGGACAGATTCAGGTTGGCGGCCTTGTCACCCTGGTTGTCGGTGTGCCCCTCGATGCGGATGCGCTGGATGCCGGTGCGCACCATCAGGTCCACCACCTGCGCGAGCAGCGGGTAGCTGTCCGGGAGCAGCACGGCCTTGCCCTCCGCGAAGCGCACCTGCTGGAGCAGGTCCAGCTTGTCGTTCTCGCGCTTCACCTGCCACTGCCTGGGCTCGGGCTCCAGGTCAAACGCCAGGTCCGGCGAGGTGCCATCGGCAACCTGCACGGCGCGCGTCTGGGCCAGGAAGCCGGGGGCGGTGACCTCCACCACGTAGCGGCCGGACGGCAGCTGCAGCCGGTGGGACGCCGCGTCGGCCTGCGAGTACGTCACCTGCTTCGGCGTGGGGCCGCCCAGGAAGGCCAGCGTGGCCGACACGGGCTTGCGCTTGGAGGTGACGGCGAGGGCCAGTGTCGCCGGCTTGACCTCGGCCACGAGCTCCAACTCCACGTTGGCCGTCTTGCCCGCCTCGAGCACCAGCTCCTTCTCCAGCGGCAGGTAGCCCTCCTTGCGCACGGAGAGCTTCACCGGGCCGCTCGGCAGCGAGTAGGTGAGGAAGCGGCCATCGCCAGGGGCCGTGGCCACCGGGGGCAGCGTCGAGTCCACCATGGCCACGAACACGCCGCTCAGCGGCTGGCGCGTCTTCGCGTCCACCACCACGCCGGACACCTGGGCCGTCGCCGCCTGGGCCACCTGGGTCTGGGTCGTGTTGTTGGTGGTGGTGTTCGTGTTGGTGGTAGGCGTCCGCTCCACCGGCACCGGCTCACGCACCACCCGCTCCACCACCCGCGTTCCACCGCCCTGCAGCGCTGGATCCACGTTGAAGGCGGCGCCGAGCACCAGGTTGAAGGGAGGCGCGGGCTGCACGCCCCGGCCCACCAGGCGCGTGAGTCCGAACTCGGCCGCGGCGGTGAAGGTGAGGTTCTGCACGGCCGTCAGCTTGACGCCCAGTCCGAGCGTCTGCGGCGCCACGCTGGCCGCGGACACGAGGCTCCCATCCGGCGCGACGAGCTGTCCGCCCGGCACGCCGAGCGGTGAGGCCAGCCCGTACTCGAGGAAGGGGGTGACGACCGGCAGCGGCGCCTCCAGGCCGAGCCCCACGCTCAGACGGGAGTAGCGGTTGATGCCCAGCGCGTACTCCTCGGCGGCGTTGAGCCGATCGGCGTCCACCAGCGAGCCCGTGCCGTCCATGAGGAGGCCCAGGTTGGCGTGGAGACGCAGCGGCAGCAGCTGGCTCAGCGTGCGCGCGTCATAGGTGACCACCGCGCGGGGCGAGAAGCCGAAGGCAATCTGATTGCTGCCCACGCCGGAGAAGGTCATCACGCGCACGTCCGCGCCTGCCCACAGTCCGGGAAGCCACTGTTTCGAGGCGCGGGCCCCGAGGGTCACATCCCCGAGTGCCTGGATGAGCGTGGGGGAGGAGCGCGTGTTGGTGTTGGTCGAGGCGGTGTACGACAGCGACACGTCGAGGAAGTCGAGCGGCACGTACCCGACGGCGAAGGTGCCGCCGGTGCGCGTGTTGGCCGCGCCCTGGACGGGGAAGTCCGGGGTGGAGAAGAACTCGCCGGTGGCCGAGAAGCGCAGGACGCCCTTGCGCCCGAGGTCCGCTCCGCCCAGGCGCAGCAGGCCCACTCCTCCTGTGGAGGTGGAGGCATGGCGCAGGTTGCGCGCATCCATCCAGGAGTTGCCGAGCGTGGAGGGGCTGTGCGCCTCGTAGTTCTGCTCCCCCGTCAAGGTGGTTGCCCCGGCTTGTGTCGAAAACCCAACCATCTGGGTTGCTTGCGAGGCGGACGAGGGGGCGAGTGCCTGTGCGGCCGAGGGGGTGGCGGCCGAGGGGCTGGAAGGGGGCGGAGTGGGTGTGGAAGACCCCTGGGCTCGCGCCGCGCCAGCCCCGAGGAGGGCCGTCAGCAGGAGGGAGCGCAGAGGGGGAGAGGACAGCGGGAGTCGCGGAAGTTGCACGGTGGCCGAGTATACGCGGGGGGATCGCTCTCACAATTCTTGCTCGGACCCGCCGAGTCCGACACGCTGGCCCCCAGCCAGCTTCAGCGGCATGATTCGGACCCGAGCATGAAGGTTGACGCTTTCTTGAAATTTTTCCGGCCTCTCCACAACACCACGCAGGGCCAGGCACATCGAGGGCTCTTGTGAGGGCCGAACTCATGGGGTCACGTGGCCGCGTCCTGGTGATTGGTGCGCGCGCGGGCAACGAGGCCCTGCTCGCGCACCTGTCCGACACGGGGTACGAGTGGGCCATCACCGAGGATCTGCAGGAACTGGCGGGCCTGGCCGAGTCGCTGCGGCCGGATGCGGTCCTCATGTCCGCCACTGGCAAGAAGGCCACCGAGGCGCTCAGCGCCGTCCGTCAGGAGTCCCGGCTGCGTGAGCTCCGAGTGCTGGCGGATCTCACTCGCTCTCGCTCGGAGGTGCTGCGCAAGCTGCCTGTGGATGAATGGGTGCGCAGCCTCGAGGAGCTCAGCTCCCGGCTGGACTCGGCGCTGCGAGAGCGGCGGGTGATGGAGCGCACCCGCAACCGCATGGAGCGGCTGCTGGAGATCACCCAGGCCGCCACCAGCTCGCTGGAGCTGGAGCAGATCCTCCGCCTCGCGGTGGAGAAGGTGGGCGCTGTCATCAACGCCGACCGTTGCTCGGTGGTGCTGGTGGAGGACATCAACGCGCGCACCGCCAGTGTGGTGGCCACGCTGGAGGATCCAGGCCTGTCGCTAGACGTGGATCTGGCGCGCTACCCCGAGCTGCGCCGCGCCCTGGAGACGCGCCAGCCGGTGTTGGTGGAAGAAGCGCAGAGGGATCCGCTGATGGCCGAGGTGCGTCCCGCCATGGCCTCCCTTGGCGTGCGCTCCATCCTCGTCCAGCCGTTGGTGTGCCAGGACGAGCTGCTCGGAGCGCTCTTCCTGCGCATCTCTCGGGGCTCCGAGGGCTTCGGCCGGGACGAGCAGGAGTTCGCCCAGGCGGTGGCGGCGGCGCTGGCCAACTGCATCCGTAACGCCCGCTTGCACACCGCGCTCAAGAAGAAGCGCGACGAGCTCGAGCTGGCCTATGTGGAGCGCTACCGCGAGCTGACCGAGGCCAACCGCCGCCTCAAGGATCTCAACCGGCTCAAGGACGAGATTATCGCGGTGTGCAGCCATGACCTGCGCGCGCCGCTGCAGGTGCTGCTGGGCCATGGTCGGCTGCTGCTGGAAGGCGGGTTGGATCCGCAGCAGAAGCAGTCCGCCGAGGCAATGATTCGCCAGGGCCGGAAGATCCTCGGCCTGGTGGAGTCGCTGCTGGAGCGGGGCAAGGGCGACGTGGCGCGCCTGTCCATCGAGCCGCGCGTGCTGGACATGTCGACGCTCTGCAAGGAGAGCGTCACCGAGCTGGAGATCCTCGCTGCCGAGCGGGGCGTGGCCCTGCGGGCCGAGGCCAGCGAGAGCATGATGCTCATCGGCGATGAGCTGAAGCTGCACGAGGTGCTGCAGAACCTCATCACCAACGCCATCCACCACGCGCAGGATGCGGGCGAGGTGGTGGTGAAGGCCTCGCGGCTGGCGCGCCCGGACGGTGATGTGGCGCGCATCGTGGTGCAGGACGACGGCAAGGGCATTCCGCCCGAGGAGCTGCCGCTCGTGTTCGACCGCTACCGCAGCGGCGCCAAGGGCGGGGGTGGCACGGGCCTGGGGCTCGCCATCTGCAAGGAGTTCGTGGAGCTCCATGGCGGGGAGATCTGGGCCGAGGCCCCGCCCGAGGGTGGCGCCGCGTTCATCTTCACCCTGCCGCTGGCGCAGGAGATCTCGCGCGCGGTGCAGAACCTCCCGGCGAAGGAGGCGGCCGAGCAGCCGCGCGTGCTGGTGGTGGAGGACGAGCCGGAGATCGCCGCGGTGCTGGTGGAGGTGCTGCGCTCGCGCTACCGCGTGGACGTGGCACGCGACGGCGCCGAGGGCTTGGCGCGGGCGCGCTCGTCCAAGCCGGACCTGGTGGTGATGGACGTCTTCCTGCCCAAGCTGGACGGCCTGGACGCAGCGGTGGCGCTCAAGTCCTCCTCGGACACCGCCGGCATCCCCGTCATCCTGCTGTCTGCCCACCAGGGCGTGGCCGACAAGGTCCGCGCGCTCAACCTCGGCGCGGTGGACTACATGAGCAAGCCCTTCAACGCCATGGAGCTGCTGGGCCGCACCGAGCGCGCCCTCAAGCTGCGCAAGGCCGATACCGAGCTGGATCGCACCTCCTCCATCCTGCGTCGCAGCGGGAACGATCCTCTCACCGGCGTCTACGACCGGCGCGGCATCATGCTGCGGCTGGACCATGAGGTGAGCCGCGGGCGGCGCTACAGCCGGCCGGTGAGCCTCGCGGTGCTCCGCCCGGATCGCCCCGTGCTCGATGAGGCGCTGCGCGGGATTCCAGACGTGATGCGCGCGCGCCTGCGTACCCAGGACATCCTCGGCCACATGGGCGAGGGCGTGCTCGCGGTCGTCCTGCCCGAGTGCAATGTTGAAGCGGGACGCAACGTCATCGGCCGGTTGCTGCCAGATGTCGAGAAGCACACAGGGATGGAGTACCGCTCGGCGGTGGCGGATGTGAGCCACGACAGCGAGCCGGTGGAGCGCATCCTGGAGCGGCTGGGTGCGCCGCCCCCCGTGCCGAAGCTCTAGGCTCGCGTTAGACTCGGGGCGTGCGCCCGAGCCGAACCCTCACCCGTGCCGTGCACCTCCTGGCCCTCGTAGGGCTGGGAGCACTCGCGGCGCCCGCCTCGCGGCGGCCCGCGGTGGACACGCAGGCCATGCGCGAGGCCATCTCCGCGGCGGCCGGCGACGATGGCATGGCCTCGCCCGCCAGCTACGCGAACTACCTCCGGGCGAAGTTGCTGAGTCTCCAGGGCAACCACCGAGACGCGGTGGACTCGCTGCGCCTGGCGCTGGCCACCGACGAGAATAACCCGCACCTGCTCACGCGGCTGGGCGAGGAGTACGCGCGCCTGGGAGACCTGACGAAGGCCGAGCGCGAGCTGCGGCGCGTGGTGAAGAGCCACCCCTCGTATTACGCCGGTCGGCTGATGTTGGGGCGCGTGCTGATGGAGGCTGGCAAGCCCGCGCGTGCCCGGATGCACCTGCGCCGCGCCATCCAGCTCAGGCCTCGCGAGCCGGAGGCCTACCTCGTCCTGGCGCAACTGCACCTGGATGGCCGCTCGAACGAGCAGGCAGTGAAGGTAGTGGAGGAGCTGGCGGCGGCGCTGCCCGGCGAGGCCTCCGGCTACCGGCGGCTGGGGCTGGCGCTGGCCGAGCGGGGTGATTCCTCGCGGGCCGGGCTGCTGCTGTCGCGGGCCATCGAGCGAGACCCCGGTGACGTGGAGTCGCTGACGGTGCTCGCGCAGATTCGCGAGAAGGCCGGGCAGCTTTCAGAGGCCGAGGAGGCCCTGGCCCGGACCCTGGAGAGGGATCCCGATAACCAGGCGGTGCTGTTGAGTGCCGGCAGGCTTGCGCTGCGGCTCGGCTCGTCGGTGCGGGCGCGGGCGTACTTCGACCGGCTGCTGTCGATCTCCGGAGACCCGGAGCTCACCGTGCGGGTGGCGCTGGCCTTCCTGTCCGCGCGCGACACCGCCTCCACGGTGGAGGTGCTGGACACCGCACGCAAGGGCCGGGGTGCATCGCCTCGCGTCTCCTACTACGCGGGCCTGGTGCACGAGCGGCTGCGCCACTTCGACGCGGCCGCTACCGCCTACGCCGAGGTCCCCCTCACCTCCGAGGTGTTTCCCGAAGCGCGCGCCCGCCGCGCTGTCTGCCTCTCCCAGGCGGGACAGCATGAGGCCGCGCTCGCCCTGCTGCGCGAGGCCCTCGCCGAGCGTCCCGACGACGCGGAGCTGTGGGTGCATCAGGCCCGGGCCCAGGAGCGCGCAGGTGCCCCCGAGGACGCCGTGGCCACGTTGAAGGAGGCCATCGCGCGTAAGCCCTCCGCGGATCTCCACGAGGCGCTTGCCTCCACCTTGCAGCGCCAGAAGCGCTCCGCCGAGGCCATTGCCCTGCTGCGGGACGCGATCGCGCGGGAGCCTCGTGAGCCGGCCCTGCGTTACCTGCTCGCCAACGTGCTGCTGGGGCAGGGGGACGAGAACGGGGCCCTCACCTGGATGCGCAGCGTGCTCGAGTTGGAGCCAGAGAACGCCGCGGCCATGAACTTCATTGGTTACCTGCTGGCCCAGCGCGGCCGGGACTTCGTCGAGGCGGAGCGGCTGGTGCGGCGCGCGTTGCAGCTGCGTCCGGACACCGGCTCCTTCCTCGACTCGCTGGGGTGGATCCACTACCAGCGGGGGGACTACCCGCGTGCGCTCCAGTCGCTGGAGCGGGCGGCGGAGCTGGAGCCCGAGGAGCCCGTCATCCTCGAGCACCTGGGCGATGCCTACCATCGCGTGTCGAGGCCCGGTGACGCCGCGGGGGCCTGGCGGCGCGCGCTCGAGCTGCTGGCCCTCAATCCGGAGGCCGCGGATCCGCCGGATCAACGGGCGCTCATCGAGCGGAAGCTGAAGTTGCTATCCACGGGTGCCGCGGATCGCTAATGTCCCCTTCAGCTCCTATGGCGCGCTTCGACGAGGGCTTCTTCACTGGGAAGGACGGGCTCCGGCTGTACTGGATGTCCGAGCAGCCGGATCAACCCCGCGCGCATGTGGCGGTGGTGCACGGCTATGGCGACCACATTGGTCGCTACCGCACGACGTTCGATGCCCTCACGGCCCAGGGCTTCGCCGTGCACGGCTTCGACTACCGGGGCCATGGTCGCGCCGACGGGCGCCGCGGCTTCTGTAACTCCTGGCCGGACTTCCTGGACGACCTGGAGGGCTTCTGGGAGCGGGTGCGGAGCGCGGCCGGCGGTCGCAAGGTCTTCGTCATCGCTCACAGCCACGGTGCGCTGATGGCAGTGCACCTGCTGGGGCGCGGCGGACTTCAGGGCGTGAGCGGCATGGTGCT
The DNA here is from genome assembly GCF_026626635.1 of Archangium lansingense. Taxonomy (GTDB): domain Bacteria; phylum Myxococcota; class Myxococcia; order Myxococcales; family Myxococcaceae; genus Archangium; species Archangium lansingense. Next base: position 8,803,778 of record NZ_JAPNKA010000001.1, on the reverse strand, counting down.
GTCAGCACCATATTTCAAGCTCGCCATCACTCCGCCGGCGCTGAAGCTTGTGGCCGCCCGGGCGGTGGGCAGGGTCCTCCCGTGGATGCCCATCAAGACCGAGCTCAAGCCCGAGGACCTGAGCCGCGACGAGGCGGTGCAGCAGGCGGTACGTCAGGATCCCCTCTACAATCACACCGTGACGCCGCGCTGGTTCATTCAGTCCACCGAGGCCCAGACTCGGGTGATGTCGCTCGCTTCAGAGCTGAAGGTACCGCTGTTCCTGCTCAGCGGAGCGGCGGACGGTGTGGCGAGCGTGGAGACCGGTCGGGCCTTTTTCGAGGCAGTGGGCTCGAAGGACAAGGTGTACAAGGTCTATCCGGGGATGCGTCACGAGCCGCTCAACGAGCTCGGTAAGGAGGAGGTCCAGGGCGATATCTCCAACTGGATCTCCGCGCATCTCTGACGTAGGTTCCAATTCCTTACAGAGCAAACTTCGTTATCGCGAGGGCGCTTCCGAGGGTCACCGCATGGCACAGGGCGAGCAGACGGGCATCATCGGCAAGGGCATCATCATCCGGGGCAATCTGACGGGTGGTGGCGACCTGATCATCGAGGGACGGGTGGAGGGGCAGATCGCCCTGAAGAACCACCTGACCATCGAGGGCACGGGCAAGGTCCAGGCGGACATTCGCGCGGAGGAGCTGACCATCAACGGCGAGGCGAGCGGCAACATTGACGCCTCGGGCCGGGTGGCCATCAACGCCTCGGCGAAGGTGGCGGGGGATATCAAAGCCCCGCGCGTAGTCATCGAGGATGGGGCTGTGTTCAACGGCTCCATCGAGATGGACGTAAAGCTGCCGGACGACATCTAAACGGGCCCCCGGGCCCGCAGCACCCTTCGGAGGGGTGGACAACACTCATGGCGAATACGGTCATTGGTTCGAGCATTGTCATCGATGGTGAGATCTCCGGCGACGAGGACCTGGTCATCCAGGGCACCGTGAAGGGGAAGATCTCCCTGAAGGAGAGCCTCTTCGTCGAGGGCAGCGGCGTGGTCGAGGCCGACATCGAGACGCAGAACGTGGAGATCGCCGGCCGGGTCACGGGCAACATCGCCGCCTCGGACAAGGTGGAGCTCAAGACGGATTGCCGCGTGGTGGGCGACATCAAGGCCCCGCGCATCCTCATCGCCGATGGTGCCTCCTTCAAGGGCAACGTCGACATGGACATCCCGAAGGAGCGCTGATCCTTGGCCACCGCGAAGGAACTGGCCCAAGGGGCCAACGTCAACAACACCGTGGTGGGTCAGTCCATCCTCATCAGCGGCAAGCTGACGGGTGACGAGGACTTGACCGTGCGCGGCCGCGTCGAGGGCGAGCTCACGCTGAGCCGCACCCTCATCGTGGAGCCCACGGGCGTGGTGAAGGCGAACGTGGCGGTGAAGAACGCCATCGTCAGTGGCGTGGTGGTGGGCAACATCAACGCCACCGAGAGCGTGGAGCTCACCCGCGAGGGCCGCATGGTGGGCGACATCCATGCCCCGCGCGTCATCATCGTGGATGGTGCGAGCTTCCGCGGTCGCGTGGACATGGGTGAGGTGGAGCCGGGTCGCATGCCGTCCGATCGTTCGGCGCTGCCGCGTCCGAGCACCACCGTGCGTCCCGCGGTGCGTCCGGGTGCTGCTCCGGCCCGTCCGGCGCTTCCGGGTTCGCGTCCTACGCCGCCCGCTGCTCCGGCGGCCACCCGCTCGGCCGCCACCGCGCCTACTGCGCGTCCAACGCCTCCGCCCGCACCGGGAGCCACCGCGGCGGCCCGTCCGGCGCCTCCGGCTCCGCCCGCTGCCAGGGCCGCCGAGCCTACCCGCCCCGAGCCTCCTCGGCCGCCGGCCTCCGCGCCGGTCCCGCCGACAGTGGCTGAGGCTGCCAGGAAGAAGGTCGTGGTGAAGAAGAAGGGTCGTTAAAGCGTTGTGGTGGCGCCTTCGCGCCGCCGCACCGCCGTCCGCGGCGCTACGACGGGCCGATCCAGGGGTGCCGATGAACGCCATGAACGCCGAGAACAGAATCGACGAGGAGGACGCGAAGCCGAGCACCCCGGCCGAGGAGTCGTCGCCCGGGGAGTCCGCTCCTGAGTCCTCCGCCGCTTCCTCCACGGAGGAGGGAACGGGGGATGCCTCTGCGTCCGAAGCTGGGGCAGGGGAGGGGGAGAGTGGTCAGTCCTCCGCGGCTCCGCCTGAGGTGGTGGAGGCCGTTGCTCCGCGTCGCAAGGGGCACGTGGCTCCTGCCCATATTCCGCTGGAGCGGATTGACGAGGACACCACTTTCCAGATCCGCCCGCTGGGAGATCTGTCCGCGCTGGCCACCGACCTGGCGCGGTTGGGGCAGCTCTTCCCGGTGGATGTGCGCTTCAAGCCGCCGGACCGGTTCCAGATCATCTCCGGCTTCCGTCGGGTGGCGGCTCTACGGTTCCTGAAGCGGGACCGGGTGCTGGCCCGCCTGCACACGGACCTGTCGGACGAGGATGCGCTGTTGATGGCGCTGGCCTCGGCCATCCATGTCTCGCCGGTGGAGCCGGAGGAGCTGGAGGAGCTGAAGGCCCGGCTCGAGGCCGAGGGGCGGTTGACGCCCATCGCCCGGGACATGCTGGACAAGGCGCTGGTTGCCCCCGACGAGTCGCTGGCCTCCGAGACGGTGGAAGAGGAGGTCGACGCGGACGAGCTGGCCGCCGAGGCCACCCAGCGGCTGGTGGATCTCAACCAGGATCTGGCGCTGCTGGCGGACGTGTTCGCGGACCTGGATGAGACGCGGAAGCAGGAGCTGATCACTCAGCTGCGCTACTCCGCGGACCTCGTGGCCTGGTTGGAGCGCTTGTGACAGGGAACGCGCTCGCGCGTGACAGGGCCCGCTTGCTGGAGGTGCTCACGGAGCGATCCTTCGAGCGGCGCAAGGTGGTGCTCTCCTCCGGCAAGGAGTCGGACTTCTACATCGACTGCAAGCGCACGGCGCTGCTGGCCGAGGGGCACTTCCTCATTGGCCGACTGCTGCTTCAGGCCGTGCAGCGAGAGGCCCCCGAGGCGGTGGCGGTGGGTGGCCTGACGCTGGGCGCGGATCCGCTCGCCTCGGCCGTCAGCCTGACGAGCTACCTGTCGGGCACGCCGCTGCATGCCTTCATCGTCCGCAAGGAGCCGAAGGGCCATGGCACCGGCCAGTGGATCGAGGGCATGAAGGCACTCCCTCCCGGCTCGCCGGTGGCCATTCTCGAGGACGTGGTCACCACGGGCGCCTCCACGCTCAAGGCAATCGAGCGGGCTCAGCAGGAAGGGCTGCGGGTGCTTGGGGCGTTTGCGTTGGTGGATAGACTGGAGGGCGGACGCGAGGCGGTCGAGGCCGCCGGACACCGGCTCTTCACCCTGTACACCCGCAAGGACTTCATTCCATGAAGATGCAGTTGCGGCTCGGGGCGCTGATGATGGCGCTTGCGGGCTGTGTCTCGACGCCTCCCACGCTGGGAGATCCGCCGCCTGGTTTCAAGGACGAGCGCAAGGAGCTCGGCTACCAGGAGGTGCTGGAGAAGTACACGGATCGCGCCGAGCTCTACAGCGGCTTCGACACGGTGATGTTCGCCGCGGCCACGCTGCAGACACAGGCCTTCCGCGAGGCCCGCGTGCGCCGCGAGGCCGCCTTCAAGACCCTGACGCAGGCGCGCGTGCAGGAGATCCTCACGCGGGAGTTCGCGGAGGCGGCGGCGACGAACGAGTTCTTCCTCGGCGTCCACGTCTTCAACTACCGCTACGACGACTTCGACCGGCCCTCGTCCATCTGGAACATGGTGATGGTGACGCCCGCGGGTGAGCTGAAGCCCGTGAGCGTGGAGCGGGTAGGGCGCTCGGACATGGAGATGCGCTCCTTCTACCCGTACATGGGCACCTTCTGGGTGGGCTACCGCGTGCGCTTCCCCGCCACGTATCCGGACGGCAGGCTCGTCATCGCCCCTGGCATGGAGCGCGTGGTGCTGCGTATGGCCTCCTCGCTCGGCAAGGTGGAGATGCGGGTGCACGCGCACTGATGTGCACCCGGCAGCTCAGGTCTGGTCAGGTCGCAGCACCGGCTTCTCCGGGGTGAGCGGCTGCCCGGCCCGCTGGAGCTGATCCAGCAGCGCGGCCGGCGAGGCCTCGCAGGCGAAGGGCTGGGCGCGCGCCTCGGGGATGAAGCCCTCGTCCACCGCGCGCCCCATCAGCGCCAGCAGTGGCCCGTAGAAGTCCGCCACGTTGAGCAGGCCAATGGGCTTGTGGTGGATGCCGAGCTGGGCCCAGGTGGTGATCTCAAAGAGCTCCTCGAAGGTTCCCACTCCGCCGGGCATGGCAATGAAGGCGCCCGAGAGCTGGGCCATCATCGCCTTGCGCGTGTGCATGGAGTCTACCAGGTGCAGCTCGGTGAGGCCCTTGTGGGCGATCTCCCGATCGCTCAGCACGTGGGGCAGCACGCCTACCACCTTGCCCCCTTGCGCGAGGGCCGCGTCCGCCATGGCGCCCATCAGTCCCACGATCGTACCGCCATAGACGAGGGTGAGGCCCCGCCGGGCGATCTCCGCGCCCAGTGCCCGGGCTCCCTCGACGTACTCGGGCCGCGCACCCATCCGCGAGCCGCAGAAGACACAGACTGATTTCAGTTCCATTTCGGGAAGAACCTCCAGGTACTCACAGCTCGCGGCGGACGACGGTGTCGCGCTTCCAGTGGTGCTCGTCCGTGTTGGGGTAGTCCAGCGTGAAGTGCAGGCCGCGGCTCTCCTTGCGCCGGCTGGCGCAGTCCACGATGAGGCTCGCCACCTCGCAGATGTTGCGCAGCTCGATGACGTCGCGTGTCACCTTGAAGCGCCAGTAGTAGTCGCGGATCTCCTCACGCAGCAGCTCCAGCCGGCGGCGCGCTCGCATCAGCCGCTTGTCCGTGCGGACAATGCCCACGTAGTTCCACATCAGACGGCGAATCTCATCCCAGTTGTGGGTGACGACGACGCTCTCGTCCGAGTCCACCGCGCTGCCCTCGTCCCACTCGGGCGGATCCTCCTTGAGCGGGGAGAGGGTGCGGATCTCCTCGGCGCAGATGGCGGCGGCGCGGTGGCCGTAGACGAGCCCCTCCAGCAGCGAGTTGGAGGCGAGCCGGTTGGCACCATGCAGGCCGGTATGGGCCACCTCGCCGATGGCGTAGAGGCCCGGGACGCTGGTGCGTCCGTGCAGGTCCGTCACCACGCCGCCGCACATGTAGTGGGCCGCGGGCACCACGGGGATGGGCTGCACGGCCATGTCGATGTTGAAGGCCTTGCAGGTGGCGTAGATGTTCGGGAAGCGCTCCATGATGAAGGCGCGTCCCAGGTGCGTCATGTCCAGGAAGACGCTGTCGTCACCGGTGCGCTTGAGCTCCGCGTCGATGGCTCGTGCCACCACGTCGCGCGGGGCCAGCTCGCCCAGCCGGTGGTAGCGGTCCATGAACTGCTGGCCGTTGCGCAGTCGCAGCTTGCCGCCCTCGCCGCGCAGCGCCTCACTGATGAGGAAGCTCTTGGCCTCCGGGTGGTACAGGCAGGTGGGGTGGAACTGGTAGAACTCCATGTTGGCCACCTCTGCCCCCGCCCGGTACGCCATGGCCACGCCGTCGCCGGTGGCCACGTCCGGGTTGGAGGTATAGAGGTACACCTTGCCCGCTCCTCCCGTGGCCAGCACCGTCACCTTGCCGAGGAAGCGCTCGATGTGGCCCGCGGCCGTGAGCGCGTACACCCCCAGGCACCGGCCAGGGACGCCCGGGCCCGGCCTCCGGTCGAGGATCAGATCGATGGCCGAGGTGTTCTGGAAGAAGGTGATGTTGGGCTGTGCGTCGCACGCGTCCATCAGGGCCCGCTGCACCTCCCGCCCGGTGATGTCGCCCGAGTGGATGATGCGGCGCTGGGAGTGGCCGCCCTCGCGCGTGAGATCGAACTCACCCGTGGCCCGCCGGTTGAACTCCGCCCCCAGGGTCACCAGCTCGCGGATGCGATCGGGGCCCTCGCGCACCGTCACCTCCACCGCGTCCAGGTGGTTGAGGCCGGCGCCGGCCTCCAGGGTGTCCTGGATGTGCTGCTCGAAGGTATCGGTGGGCGACAACACGCTGGCGATGCCACCCTGGGCATAGGCGGTGTTGCCCTCATGCCTGTCCCGCTTGGTGAGGACCGCGACAGTACCGTGCCGGGCCGCCTGGAGGGCCAACGAGAGACCGGCCACTCCACCGCCCAAAACCAGGAAGTCGAACCGATGGGGCATGTGTCAGACCCTTAATGGCTGTAAGTGCCGGAAACAAGGCGATTTCTTGAGGACTTTTGGCCGGGGATCTAAGGTTGGGGGGCCGATATGCGAGCCATTTCCTTCCTGCTGCTGCCCGCGCTGTTGCTTGCCCCCCTGGGAGCCCAGGCGTCCGAGGGCATCTACAGGTACGTGGAGAAGGACGGGACCATCGTCTACACGAACGTCCCGCCTCCCGGCGCCAAGAAGGCGAGCAAGCTCAAGGGCACCTTCTCCGAGGCGCCCGCGCCCACCGCCCCCGTGAAGGGCCGGTCGCGTACTCCGTCGGAGTTCGAGCCGCACATCGTCAAGGCCGCCGAGCGCTACCGCATCCCCACCGCGCTGGTGCGGGCCATCATGCACACGGAGAGCAACTTCAACACCAACGCGCTGTCCCCCAAGGGCGCCAGTGGGTTGATGCAGCTCATGCCGGCGACGGCCTCGGAGATGTACGTGAAGGACATCTTCGACACCCGGGACAACATCGAGGGTGGGGTGCGCTACCTGCGGGTGCTGGCCAACCTCTTCAATGGGGACATGGTGAAGATGGTGGCCGCGTATAACGCGGGTCCGGACGCCGTGCGCAAGTACGGGGGGAAGGTGCCGCCGTACCCGGAGACGCAGGCCTACGTTCGCAAGGTGCTCCAGCTCTACTCCCATTATAAAGAGCGCGAACGGCTCACGAAGGACGAGCCCCGCGGGACGGATTCCGATGGCGACGACGCGCGTGACGGGGCGGGGGCAGAAGAGCCCCGTTGACGAGGAGTTCCTCAAGCAGCTCTACCAGGGCGGGGAGCTGCTGGCGCAGGGCCGAGTGCCCGAGGCGCGGCAGTTGCTCGAGCGGGCCCACCAGCTTCAACCCAGGAACGAGAAGGGTCGCAACCTGCTCGGGCTGGCCTACTTCAAGCTGGGCCTCTTCGAGCGGGCGGCGGAGATCTACGAGGCCTTGGTGCGCGACAACCCGGTGGACGCCACGCTGCGCGTCAACCTGGGACTTGTGTACCTGAAGACGAACGCCCTGCAGCGGGCGATGCGCGAGTTCGAGGCCGCGACGGACCTGCAGCCGGACCACCAGAAGGCGCACAACTACCTGGGGCTGGCCCTGGCGCAGGCCGGGGAGTACGGCCGCGCCCGCGAGCACTTCGTCAAGGCGGGCAGTGAGCTGATGGCGGACAAGATGGCCAGGGCCATCGCGGGGGATAATCCCGTCCGGCCTTCGAGGGCCATCCCCATCGTTCCCCGGGCTCCTGCGACCACCCCGCGTCCGGTGGCTCCCGTGGAGGGACAGTGGGGCACGCAGTTCGGTCTGGACGAGACACCCTCCGCCGTCCCCGCGCCCACGCCTGCGGAAGCGGAGGATCCGGAAGATCTGCGGTTCGCTGAGGACGAAGGGCCCCGAGCGCTCTCCGGGGACCAGCCGGGTACAGCGGGCTTGGACGGCGGGGCGGGCGTGGAGGCGCGGACCGAGGCTGTCTTCGAGGAGACGTCTCAGACGGTGACTCCGAGCCAGCCGCTGCCTCAGTCGCTCGAGGAGGCCGTCCCCGAGTTGCCGCCGAGGGTCAGCGCCTTTCGGTCGGGTTCAGAAGTCCCCGTGCTGGCCGAGCTGGTTCCCGCGCTGGCGTTGGCGGGGGCGAGCCAGGACCAGCCCTTCCGGGTGGGCAACGGCAGCTTCTCCGTGCGAGTGGAGGGCGAGCTGCTCACGCGGCTGGAGGGGTTGGTGGCCTTCACCGGGCAGCTCCAGTTCCAGCCGGAGGTGAAACGCTTCCGGGGTCGTCCCACGGACCAGCCCTTTGGCGACGGCGCGAGCCGGTTCGTGCGCGCCAGCGGCCAGGGAGTGCTCTTCCTCGAGCCGGCCGGGTCGCGCTCCTTTCTGGCGGTGGACCTGGGGGACGAGGGCGCCTACGTGCGCGAGGAGTGCGTCTTCGCGTTCGAGGAGGTGGTGGCCTTCGAGAATGGCAAGGTGCCCTCGGAGGCGGTGTCGGACCTGGAACTGGTGTACCTGCGCGGGCAGGGCAAGGTGGTGCTGAGCCTGGGCGGGACCTTGCGCACGGTGCCTGTCACCGGGGAGACGTCCGTGACGGTTCCCCTGTCTCACCTGGTGGGCTGGCAGGGCAAGGTGGCCCCCCGGGTAGTGGCTCTGCCTGGGGAGGAGAGTTCTCCCCGCGTCGCCGTGGAACTGAGCGGTGAAGGATTTGCCCTCATCGCCCTGCCAGTCCGGTAGAAGGCCTCCGACATGGATCGAGCTGAGCGTGCGTTGCGGAAGCGTCAGAAGAAGGAGGAGCGGGCGCGGCGTCGGGCGGCGCGCCAGCCCAGCGTGCTCGTCCAGGAGTTCTGGAACCTCCCCAACATCCTGACGCTGGGCCGCATCTTCCTCATCCCCGTCTTCGTCTGGCTCACCTACGACGCGGATCCGCTCTCCTCTCTGCTCGCGGCGGCGGTGTTCGCGGTGGCCTCCATCACTGACGTGGTGGATGGCTACCTGGCGCGCCGGTGGAACCTCATCACCGTGGTGGGCAAGTTCATGGACCCGCTGGCCGACAAGCTCATCGCCATGGCGGCTCTGGTGATGATGGTGCGGCTGGGGCGCATCGCTGCGTGGATCGTCATCGTGCTGCTGGCGCGCGAGTTCATCGTCAGCGGCCTGCGCACCATCGCGGCGAGCGAGGGCATGGTCATCGCCGCCGGGCAGGAGGGCAAGTGGAAGACCTCCCTCCAGCTCGTGGGCATCATTTCGCTCTGCGTGCACTACGAGCACATCATCGACGTGGGCTTCTACGCAGCGCCCGTGGACTTCAACAAGGTGGGTCAGTTGTTGGTGTACCTGTCGGGGGCGTTCTCGGTGTGGAGTGCCGTCGTGTACTTCCGTGCCTTCCTCTCCATGCTCGCCAGACGGGGGAGCGGGGCGGACGCACAGAAGGCTTGACGCACCTGGGACCGAATTGTATATCCCCCCTCGCTTTCGACGTCGCCGCGAGGCAACGCCGGGGGCAATCAGGAGTCGGAACGCGGGAATAGCTCAGCGGTAGAGCATCGCCTTGCCAAGGCGAGGGTCGAGGGTTCAAATCCCTTTTCCCGCTCCACATACTCCGGCCTGATGCGGGAATAGCTCAGCGGTAGAGCATCGCCTTGCCAAGGCGAGGGTCGAGGGTTCAAATCCCTTTTCCCGCTCCAGAAAAAAGGCTCCCTGGGAAACCAGGGGGCCTTTTTGTTTTGCGCTCCCCTCTGCCTCTCAGCTGGAGAGCGAGCGTGCGAGCAGGCCCTCATGGGCGTGAATCCAGGGGCCCCTGTCCGTCCTCGCCTCGGGGCGAGGCTTTGCTGTATGGATAGTGCCGCATGATTCGCCACTTCCGGGAGATCTACCAGTATCGGGGGCTCCTGCTCAGCTTGGTGCAGCGCGAGCTCAAGGCACGCTACCGGGGCTCGATGCTTGGGTTCCTCTGGACGTTCCTCAACCCGACTCTCTACATGTTGGTGTACGTCCTGGTCTTCGGCGTCTTCATGAAGAACCGGGTAGAGAACTACCCCTACTTCATGTTCGTCGGGCTGCTGCCGTGGATCTGGTTCACCTCCTCGGTGGGAGCGGGGGCCAGCGCCATCAGTGATCGGCGCGACCTGATGACGAAGGTGCGCTTCCCGGCCCAGGTGTTGCCCGCCACGGTGGTGGCCACCAACCTGTGCAACTTCATCCTCTCGCTGCCGCTGATGCTGGTGCTGGGGATGTTCTTCGGGGTGTGGCCCACCTGGCACATGCTCCTCTTCCCCGTGGTGCTGCTCATCCAGCTCTGCTTCACCCTGGCCGTGGTGTACCTCATCTCGGCTCTGAACGTGACGTTCCGGGATCTGCAGTACATCGTGCTGAACCTGTTGACGCTGTGGTTCTTCATCACGCCGGTGCTCTACCGGATGGACACCATCCCCGCGGAGTTCCAGACGATGGTGCAGGTGGCCAACCCCATGGCCATCATCATCACCTCGTACCAGGCTCTCTTCTACGAGCACCGGCTGCCGGAACTGCTGCCACTGGGGCTGCTGTTCGTCGCCTCGCTGGTGCTGCTGTGGGGCTCCACGCAGATTTTCGAAAGCCGTCGCGAAGAGTTCGCGGAGTTCATCTGATGGCCACGCAAGAGACCCAGGACGCCATCGTCATCCAGGACGTGGTGAAGAGCTTCAAGAAGAGGACCATCAAGGGCGAGTACACCACCTTCAAGTCGGAGCTGGTGAGCTGGTTGCGGGGACAGCGCCGCGCCCGGCAGGCGGGGCTGATCGAGTCCCTGCGGGGCATCACCCTGAACGTGCCTCGGGGCAAGACGATGGCCATCCTCGGGCGCAACGGCTCGGGAAAGAGCACCCTGCTCAAGCTCATCACCGGCATCTACACCCCTACCTCCGGCAACATCACCGTCAACGGGCGCATCTCCGCGCTGTTGGATCTCGGTGCCGGCTTCCACCCGGACTTCTCTGGACGGGAGAACATCCTCATCAACGGCATCATCCTCGGCATGTCGCGGGCCGAGGTGCAGGCGAAGATGAACGACATCATCGCCTTCTGCGAGCTGGGGGACTTCATCGACGAGCCGGTGCGCACCTATTCCAGCGGCATGTACATGCGGCTGGCCTTCTCGGTGGCCACGCACGTCGAGCCCGACATCCTCATCGTGGATGAGATCCTCGCCGTGGGCGACGAGCACTTCAGCAAGAAGAGCATGGCGAAGATGATGGAGTTCAAGCGCCAGGGAAAGACGATCGTCCTGGTGACGCACGACCTGGAGACGGTCAAGCGCTGGTGCGACGTGGCGGCGTGGATCGACGGCGGCCGCATCCGCCGGGTGGGCGCGCCCGCCGAGGTGGCCGAGGAGTACCGCAAGGCGGTGGCCATCGCAGAGGCCCAATCCGTCGTCTTCACCCCGCCCGCGCTCTCCGAGGGAGGGTTGCCCCAGGTGCCCGAGGAGAAGGCGGAGGTGCCTCAGGCGGAGAGCGCCCCGGTGGGGCTCTCGGTGTCGCTGCGAGACCCGTCCGGGGAGGAGCTCCGGACGCTGTCTCCGGAGCAGCCGGTGGAAGTGCAGATCGACTACACCGCCCGGGAGGGAGTGGAAGGGGCGGAGTTCGAGGTGGCGCTCGAGAAGGGAGACGGTACGTTCTTGTACCGGACGAGCACCCGGATCGACGCCGTTCACCTCCCGAAGCCGCTGCCGAGCCAGGGGCGCCTGCGCCTGCAGTCGGGGCGGCTGGGGCTGCTCGGCGGGGAGTACGTGCTGGCGGTCCGGGTGAAGGTGGCCGGTGCCACGTCCCAGGCGGCGAGCGCGGCCCGCTGCCGCTTCAAGGTGGTCTCCGAGCGCGAGGATGCGGGCCTCTTCCGTCCGCCACACCAGTGGGTGGTGGAGGCGGTGCCCGCGGTGCGTCCGGAGGAGCAGTCTCTGCGCCTCACGGCGTCCTGAGCGTGAGGCCCGGGTGACTCCCCGCAGGGAGCGCTAACCCGGGCCCGCCAGCAGGTGCCTAGGCCTGGGCGCGCACCCAGGCTTCGGCCTCGAGGATGTTGTCCTCGATGGAGCAGTACGTCCACCGGCCGTAGCGGCCCATGGAGTACAAGCCGAGCGGCGCCATCTCCGTGCGGAACTGCTCGTAGAGCGCGGTGGAGGGGGCGTTGATGTGGACGTAGGCCGGGTTCATCAGCACCGAGTGCCACGCCACGAGCTTGTGCTCCTTGACGACGCCCACCTTGGAGAGCCCTTCGATCACGCGCGGCAGGTACACCTCGGGATCCGGCCGGGCCTCGCGGTCGAAGCCGAGCTCGACGTACAAGCTCATCCGCTCCGTGTCGAAGATGTTGTCGTAGAAGCCCACCCGGTAGAAGGGCAGGTCGCGCTGGGGGTAGTACACCCAGTGCACGTCCCGAGGCCCCTTGCTGTCGAAGCCCAGGTTGAAGACGAGCACCTGGTTCCACGTCAGCGGCGCCACCCGGTCTCCCCAGCCGCACAGCCGCAGCAGGTGGGGGAAGGGCATGGAGCTCACCAGGCGCTTGTAGCGGTACGTCCCCTTCGTCGTCTCCACCACGCGCGCCTGTGGATCGATGCGGGTGATGGACTCACCCAGCCGCACCGACTCCGGCCGCACCTCGCTCGCCAGCGCCTTCACGTAGGAGACGGCCCCACCCGCGGGGTAGGTGAAGCTTCCGTTGTAGCTGGAGTTGTCCGCGCTGCGCATGTTGCGCACCACGTCTTCCAGTGACACGTGCGGGAAGAAGCGGCCCATTGCGTCCACGTCCAGGTGGCTCAGGGGCGTGGCGTAGAGCTTCTCGTTGTAGGGGATGAGGAACTTCTCCGCCATGCCGCGGCCATAGCGCGCGAACAGCATCTCCTCGAAGTGGCGCGGCTCCGGTCCCGCCTTCTGCTGCTGAGCGAAGTAGAGATCGTGCAGACAGTCGATGAAGTCCTGCTGGGGGAGCTGGTGGATGTTCTTCTGGAAGGGGAAGTCCAACCACTTGTCCGCGAAGTGGATGAAGGAGCGCTTGGTGACGGTGCGGATCTCCTCACCGGGCATGCGCTCGCGCAGCCACTGCTCGATGCGGGCGTGACGGAAGTGGAAGAAGTGGCCCGAGTAGTCCCAGGTGAAGCCGTCCCGCTGGATGGTGCGGCAGTAGCCGCCCAGCTCCTGCTCCCGCTCCAGCAGGAGGTAATCCGCCTGCTTGCCCAGAAATGCGGCGACCGAGAGCCCCGTGATACCTCCACCCACAATCAACGTTTCGACTTCTTGCATGATTCACCGCGCCCTCGGTTCATACCGAGGGGCCACCCAAAAGCTGGAAGGAAAGAGGCGCGGCTTATAACAGTCGGGGTCCCAGGCCTACAAGCAGTGCCACCGTCTGGAGACGGGCCTGAGAGGCGCCGCTCACGGACCTGGCAGGCGGGTCTGGGCGTTGCGCGGGCCGCCCTAGCATGATTCAATGAGCGGATGGAAGTCTGGAGAGGCGGGAGCGACTGCACGCCGCGCTAAAGATGAATCAAGATGGCGTAGCAATGCTCCTTCGGCCGCAGTCAGGCCTGCACCTCGTGGTACCAGGCGCTCATCCCATGCTGGGCCGGCGGCATGGATCTCATTCCGAGCCCGAAGGCTTGTTGATACACCCCGCTGGGGATTTCCGCGCGGGCGTGTCCATGCTCGGTCGGGCCTACCCTTAATCTCCAAGTAGCGAGGAGCCACTTTGTATACCCACGCGCCCGTCAACGGGATCTCCAAGGATTGGGAGTTCCCCAGTGACGTCAGGGTGTCCACCTCGGACAACCACATCGTCATCCACAACTCGTCCAGCCAGCGGATGTCGGTGCCGCTCAAGCATCCCCTGCTGTCCAGCACGAGCGCCGAGAAGCAGTCGCTCACCCTTCGCGTCGCGGGGGAGCTGGTCAAGGGGAGCGGGTTCTCGGTGCGCGTGAATGTCGGTGGTCACTTGCACTACCCGGTGCCGCTGAGCTCGACGAGCGTGTTCCAGGTGCCGGCCAGTGCGAGCATCAGCGTGAGCCTGGAGATGAATGGCAATGCCTCGGTGCGGCTCGATGCGCTGGAGGTGTCGCTCTCCGAGGGCGAGGCCGACCTCTTCGAGAATCACATCGAGGAGGATCGCGTCCTGCTGGTCACCCCGACCTATCCCTCCTCGTTCCACCTGTACCTCAGCGGCTTCGTCCACGCGCGGGTGCGCGAGTACCAGCAGCAGGGGCTGCGCCCCATCGTCTTCTGCGGCTTTGGCGAGTACCAGTACCAGTGCATCTACGAGTTCGAGGGTGTGCAGGTGCTGCGCGGCAGCGTGACCGAGCTGCAGCGGGTGTTGAGCAAGTACCGGTTCAAGAAGATCCTGGTGCACTTCTTTGACGAGTTCTACGCCCACGCCCTGGATCGGGCGCTGAAGAACACGTCGACGGAGCTCATCCTCTGGTGCCATGGGCCGGAGACCCTGTTCTGGGATCTCCCCAGCGTGAACGGCCCCTACTTCTGCAAGCCGCGTCCCCCGGATGCGTCGGTCGTGAGCAAGTACCAGCAGCTCGAGCACTACGCTCGCAAGTACAGCGAGAAGCGCAACGTGCGCTGGGTGTTCGTCTCGGATTGGCAGCGCCGCCGCTCGGAGGAACTGCTGGGGCTGAAGTTCCGCGATGCGCACGTGATTCCCAACTTCGTCGACGAGCGCATCTTCAAGTACGTGCCGAAGCCGCCGGAGCGGCGCAAGGACATCTTCCTCCTGCGCCGGTATGACAACGAGAAGAAGTACGCGGTGGAGCTCGCGGTGATGGCGATCGTCGAGCTCTCCAAGCGTCCGTTCTTCAAGGAGCTGCGCTTCCACGTCTACGGAGATGGCGGGGCACACCCCCAGCTCCTGGCGCCCATCGCCGGGTTCGAGAACGTCATCATCCACCGCCGCTTCCTCGATCACACGGGCATCACCAAGGCCCACGCGGAGGCGGGCATCGCGCTGTTCCCGACCCGCTATGACGCCCAGGGCGTCTCCGGCTGCGAGGCGGCCAGCTCGGGGCTCGTGGTGGTCTCCTCCCACAACACGGCCATCCCGGAGTTCCTGACGCCGGAGGTGGGGACGCTCGCCTCGAGCGAGAACCCGCAGGAGCTGGCCCGCATCATCGAGCGGCTGTACGAGGAGCCCGAGCACTTCGAGAACGCGTCGCGGCGGATGTCCGAGCACGTCCGGAACGTCTGCTCGTACGAGAACACCATCAAGAAGGAGATCTCCCTCATCCAGCAGGAGCGGGAGCAGCCGGCGCCCGTCCAGGTCTCCGCCTCGGCCGACAAGCTGCTGACCATCGTCGTGCCCACCTACAACATGGAGCACTTCCTCGAGCGGTGTGTGTCCTCGCTCGTCCAGGGGCAGCCCCGTGAGGACATGGAGGTGCTCATCATCGACGACGGCTCGAAGGACGGCTCGCTCCAGGTGGCGAACCGGCTCGCGCAGGCGAATCCGGGAGTCGTCCGGGTCGTGGCCAAGGAGAACGGCGGGCACGGCTCCGTCATCAACCGAGGCATCGAGGAGGCGCGGGGCAAGTACTTCCGGGTGGTCGACTCCGACGACTGGGTGGACTCCTACAACTTCAACCAGTTCCTGCAGCGCCTGGCCCAGGAGGACGCGGACGTCGTCGTCACGGACTACTCGGAGGACTGGGCCGGGGTCGACACGCTGGTCCGGAAGGAGATCTACGCCAACCTGACGCCGGGGCTCGCCTACACCTTCGATACCCTCGCGGATCCCACCTACGGCTTCGGCCTCTGGGGCCCGGTCCTCGCCACGGCGGCCTTCAAGACGGAATGTCTGCGCAAGGCCGGCGTGCGGCTGGACGAGAAGATCGCCTACGTTGACATGGAGTACGCCGCGCTCGGACTCACCTATGTCGAGACGGTCCGGTACTACGATCTCGACGTCTACCGGTACTACCTCGGCAGGCCCAACCAGACCGTCAGCCACGAGGGGTTCCTGCGGCGCTACAAGCAGCACGAGCAGGTCATCCGGCGGCTGTGCGACTTCATGGAGAGCAGCCCCCAGCTGTCGGAGGGCAAGCGTCGCTACATCCTCAACAAGATCCTCCGGCCGATGATCGACGGCCACTACGGTCTGCTGCTCGAGGGGATCCGGGAGCCCGAGGAACACAAGGCGTTCGATGAGCTGATCCAGGGGTACTCCTGTCTGCGCGGCATCACGTTCAACCGGCGCGTGTCGGTGGACGGGTTCGTTCCGCCGGCGCTCAAGGTGAATGGGGCGTGGCTGCTCGACCGCCTGCGGGGGGAGGCCACCAAGGCGGTGAAGAACGCACTGCCGTTCACCTTCGTCACCCAGATGGAACAGGGCGCGCTCGCGGACCGCTCCCGGGCGGCCAAGTATATCTTCAAGTACTTCGCGCCCTATGGGCTGGTGATGCGCCTGAAGACGGGCGGATTCCCCGGACGCTGAGGAGGCGGGATGGAGCGGCTGCGTGGCCTGGTGTCGTCGTGGTCCTTCGCTCCCCACCAGGGGCCGGAGGCGCTCGCGCTCTTCAAGCGGCTCAAGGAGCTGCCGTGTGACTTCCGGGTCATCCAGGGAGCCCACGGGGAGAGGGATGAGCGCCTGCTGCCCCATGTGACCCGGGCCGCGCTGGACCGGGTCGAGGTGGCGGGCGACTTCGGCGCGGCCGTGCTCCAGGAGTTCCAGAAGGCGCCCGAGAGCTATGACTTCCTCCTCTCGTCGGGCGACTTCCCGTCGCTCGCGGCGGCCTGGCAGCTCAAGAAGGCCCGTCCCCGGTTGCCGTGGATCGTCTGCTTCGGCGAGTCCTTCGCGAGGGATCCCTACCGGAAGTACCTCGGCCAGAAGCCTCCGTCCCCGGAGGAGCTCGAGGCGGAGCGGCTGGCGCTGCGGCATGCCGAGCTCGTCGTCCTCGGCAACGAGCACCTGAAGCACCTGCTGTTCTCGGGGGGCACCGCCACGAGAGCCCACGAGGCGGTGATCATTCCTCCCGGCTATGACACCGCGATGTATGCCGCGGAGCCGGGGGCGCGGAACGAGCGGTTCACGTTCATGCATTTCGGCCCGTTGGATGCCGTCAAGCGCACCGCCGAGCCGCTGCTGCGGGCGGTGGACCGGCTCATCGAGCTGTACCCCCGGTACAAGGGCCGGTTCGAGCTCGTCTTCTTCGGGGAGCCGGTGGCCCCGGGCGATCTCCAGGCCTTCGCGCACCTGCGCAACCGCAACCAGGTGCGCTTCGAGGAGCCCTTGCCCTACCTGGAGGGGCTGCGCCGCATGCGCCAGGCGGACGCGCTCCTGCTCTCCGAGGGCCTGTTCTCGGTTCGGGAGGACGGGCTCGAAGCCAGCCCGTTCCTGCCTGGCCGGCTCATCGACTACATGGGGGCGGAGAAGCCCATGTCCGCCATCACCATGGACTGCGGCCCCACCGCCGAGTTCTTGCGTGCGAGCGGCAACCTGGTGGCCGATGCCCGCGTCGACCGGATCGCCTACGTGCTCAAGCGCTACGTCGATGGGAAGATCTCCCCCGACTATTCGCACTACCACCGCTACCAGGGCGCGCTCCTGGCGCCGCGGATGGAGGAGGCGCTCCGCCGCACGGTGGAGCTGGCCCGCCGGCAACCCTCCGGTGGCTCGTCGTGCCCCTTCGCCGCCTAGCCCCGCCCGACAACAGCGAGAAGTGCCCCATGCCCAAGGTCAGCATCGTCGTCCCCGTCTACAACCTGGAGCTGTACGTCGAGCGGTGCCTGGAGTCGCTGGTGAACCAGACGCTTCAGGACATCGAAATCCTGGTGGTGGACGACGGGAGCACGGATGACAGCCCCCTGCTCATTGGCGAGCTCGCCGAGCGCTACCCGTCCCTCATCCGCGTCTTCACCAAGGTCAACGGGGGGCATGGCTCCGCGTGCAACCATGGGATCGATCGGGCCCGGGGCGAGTACGTGATGATCGTGGACGGAGATGACTTCCTCGATCCGGACACCACCCGCTTCATGTACGAGAAGGCGTGCTCGGTGCGGGCCGACCTGCTCATCGGCAACCTGCGCTACATCCACAGCGGGTCCACGAGCACGCACCAGCCGCTCTCCTTCCAAGGCGAGAAGCTGCTGGACGAGGCGGACTGGCCGCTGCTGTTCCAGAACTGGGCCACGCCCTGTGGGCGCCTCTACAAGCGGAAGCTCTTCGAGGATCCCCGGCTGCGCTTCCTCCCGGGCATCATCTTCGCGGACGTCAACTTCGCCCCCAAGACGTACCTGGCGGCCGAGCGCATCCACTACGTCAACGAGGAGCTCTACAACTACGACGTCACCCGGCCCACGCAATCCATCCGGCAGACGGACAAGCGCGTCCTCAACGTGGTGCCCGCGCTCCGCGACATGCTCGACTTCTACAAGGCGAAGGGCCAGTTCGAGGCCTGCCGCCCCGAGCTGCTGGGCTACGTGGTGCGGCACTGCTTCGCGTGGATCGGCAAGGTCGAGACGCTGCACGGCTACCCGCGCCAGCAGGCACTGGCGGAGCTCTTCTCGGTGCTGGACGAGCACTTTGGCGACGAGTGGACGACCTCCGAGGCGCTCCGCCAGGTCGCGGGCAGACGCCGCAGCCATCTCATCCGGGCCGCGCGCCGGCTGGCCTACGCCCCGATCGTCTGGAGCTGGGAGCTGCGCAATGCGAACCAGGCCCTCGACGCCCGGGTGGAGCACCTGCTCAACGAGCCGTTGCGGCACTACCGGAGCCTGCGCACCCAGGTGGAGCGGCAGGTGATTGATCGGCTCTCCATCTAGCCGATGGAGGAGTGGGGGCTCCGGCGCGCGAGCTGGGCGGCCACGTATCGGGCGGCCTGGTGCGCCTCCGGACGCGCCTCGAAGGCCGCCGTCTCCTCGAGGTACTTCGGGTAACGGCGCACGAGGCGGCGCAGGTTGAGGACGTCGAGCACGCGCCTCTGGCCGCCGAAGGAGACCTCTCCCTCGTGATAGACGAAGACGCGGTTGGCCCGGGCCACGAGATACCCGGCGCCGCGCGCGCGCTGGCACCAGTCATTCTCCTCGTGGTAGCCGCGCCCGTAGCGGGGATCCAACAGCCCGAGCCGCTGGCGCGCCTCTGCGCGCATCCACAGGCAGAACCCAACGGCCGTGGGCATCAGCGTGTAGAGGGGCAGCCCCGAGAGATCCAGCTCGAGGGGCTCGAAGAGCGAGGTGGGGGAGGAGCGCTGCAACACCGGGACGGAGCAGAGGAAGCCGTTGTTCGACAGCGGCGTGATGGCGGCGATCCGCGGATGGGCCTCGGCCACCTCCCTCAGGCCGGAGAGCCACCCGGGGGTGACGCGGGTGTCGGAGTTGAGCAGCACCGCATCGCCAGCGCCGAGCGACAGTCCCCGGTTGCTGCTGGAGATGAAGCCCCGGTTGTGCTCGTTCTCCAGCACGATGATTCGGGGATCGGCGAGCCGGAAGGCGCGGAGCATCGGCAGCATCTCCGGCTCCGGACCACAGTCGTGGACCAGCACGAGGCGGCCCAGCTCGGGGCCGGAGTGCTCGAGGACGGACTCGATGCAGCGCCGGGTGAGGCCGACGTGGGCGTAGACGGGGATGACGACGTCGGTGCGCGTGCGCCGGGGCTCACTCATCGGAGCTCTTTCGCATCAAGGCGCGGGCCATCTGCTGGACGCGGGGCGAATGGCTCTTCACCCAGGAGTTGACCGCGTCCGCGACCCGGTAGCGGAGCGGCACGGGCCAGACGGTGCCGGCCTCGAGCGGGTAGTGGGGGATGCTCTCCTCCTGGGCCCACTTCTCGGCGAGGTGGCGGCGGTTGAGCTCCTCGTTCGCGCGCGCGAGCTGGAGTAGGGCCTCGTCCCGCTCCCGCAGGGCTGCTTCCAACCGGGCCTGGGTTTCCGCGCACTGGGCGCACTGGGGAGGCGTCATGGCCGAGCCTCTACCATGAGCGCGCACATCGCGCAGCAAGGGGAGGCTTGACTGGACTCCAGGCGGGAGGCTACGGGGAGGGTGAAAAACCTCCCGCCGGGCGCCACAATCCCCCCGCGCATTTCCCCTCCGGTTTCCCTCGGGAGCGGGGCGGCGGTTCTCCCACGGCAAGGCATCATGGGCTCTACACCAAAGAAACTCCTCTTCATCTGCGGCACCCGGCCCGAGGGCATCAAGGTGGCGCCCGTCATCCAGGCCTTCGCGCGCCACCCGGAGCGCTACGCGGTGAAGCTGTGCGTGACGGGTCAGCACCGGCAGATGTTGCAGCAGACGCTCGACTTCTTCGAGCTCCGGCCGGACTACGACCTGGAGCTGATGAAGCCCGGCCAGACGCTCTTCGAGGTGACGGCCGGGGCGCTCACCGGACTGGCGCCCATCCTCACGAAGGATCGCCCGGACATGGTGTTCGTCCAGGGCGACACCACCACCGCCTTCGCCGGGGCCTTGGCCTCCTTCTACGAGAAGATTCCCGTCGCCCACATCGAGGCCGGGTTGCGCACCCACGAGAGGTACTCGCCCTTTCCCGAAGAGGTGAACCGCGCGCTCATCTCGAAGGTGGCGCAGCTGCACTTCGCCCCGACGCGGGCGGCGGCTGAGAACCTCGCGCGCGAGGGCATCCACGAGAACGTCTTCCAGGTGGGCAACACGGTCATCGACGCGCTGCTGATGAGCCTGGAGCGGGTGCGCGGCAAGCACGCGAGCTCCTTCGCGGCGGAGTTCCCCTTCGTGCGCCCCGGGCGGCGGATGATCCTCGTTACCGGCCACCGGCGGGAGAGCTTCGGCAAGCCCTTCGAGGCCATCTGCCGCGCGTTGCGCTCGCTGGTGGAGCGCTACCCGGACGTGGAGCTCGTCTACCCGGTGCACCTCAACCCCAACGTGCGTGGGCCGGTGGGAGAGATCCTGCGCGGCGTGGAGCGCGTCCACCTGCTGGAGCCCGTGGAGTACCCGAAGCTGGTGTGGCTGATGAGCCAGAGCCACCTGGTGCTGACGGACTCGGGCGGCATCCAGGAGGAGGCGCCGTCGCTGGGCAAGCCAGTGCTC
Source organism: Archangium lansingense (assembly GCF_026626635.1). GTDB lineage: Bacteria > Myxococcota > Myxococcia > Myxococcales > Myxococcaceae > Archangium > Archangium lansingense. The sequence goes on along the minus strand of NZ_JAPNKA010000001.1, from coordinate 8,782,996 downwards.
GTCATGCGCGAGGTGACCGAGCGTCCCGAGGGCATCGATGCCGGGTGTGCCCGGCTCGTGGGCACGACGGAGGCCGGCATCGTCGAGGGCGTCTCCCAGCTCCTCACGGATGAGGACGTCTACCGCCGCATGGCTCAGGCGAAGAACCCCTACGGGGACGGGACGAGCTCGAGCGCCATTGTCCGGCACGTGGACGCGGCACTCGGATGATCCTCGTCGTTGGTCAGTACCCGGACTCCACGAACAGCCGGGACGGGATGGTGCAGCGAATCGCTGCAGTGGACCGGCTGCTCGAGTCGCACGAGCGCACCTACGTCACGTTGGTGCACGAGCCGTTTCGCGACACCCGGGCGGTGTTGAAGCGCGTGGCTCCGCGCGTGCGGAGCGTGCAGCTCAACTGGTTCGACGCCGGAGACGTGGAGCTGCTGAACGGGCTGATGAAGGAGGCGCGCTGCCTCGTCGTCCACTCCCTGCACTGGGCGCAGCACGTCCTCCCGCTCTACCGCACCCGGCCGGTCATCACGGATCTGCACGGCGTGGTGCCCGAGGAGCACGCCTTCATCGGCGCCCATGAAGAGGCCGCGCACTTCTCGAGCGTGGAACGGGCCGTCATGCGCCACGGCTTCCGGCACATCGCGGTCAGTGACGCGATGGCGGACCACTTCCGCACCCGGTACGCGGAGCTGACGCCGTCGCTCTTCACGCTGCCGGTGCTCGCGCCCCCCTCGGGGCGGCCGGCGCTCGACGAGAGGACGGGCCCCTCCCTGCGCATCCTCTATTCGGGCGGGACGCACGCCTGGCAGAACATCGACTTGATGTTGGATGCCATCTCCCGGAGCCGACTCGCCCTTCCGGTGGAGCTGCTGACGCCGGACGTCGCGGGGATGCAGGAGCGCGTGGCGCGCAAGCGGCTGGAGACGCGGGTGTCCATCCGCTCGCTGCCTCCCGAGCGCATGCCCGAGGCGTACGCCCAGGCGCATCTCGGCTTCGTGCTGCGCGACGACAACCTCGTCAACCGGGCGGCCTGTCCTACCAAGCTCCAGGAGTACCTGGCCCACGGTGTGGTGCCCATCGTCCTGAGTCCCCACATCGGGGACTTCGCGACCATGGGTTACCGTTACGTGACACTCGAGGCCTTCCTCGAGGGCCGGCTGCCCACCTGGGCCGAGTGGCGCGAGCTGGCCGAGCACAACCTCCAGGTGTTGGAGACGCTGCGGCGGCAGGCCGACACGGGTGTTGAGCGGTTCGCCGAGGCGGTGGAGCTCGCCCTGCGCACCGAGGCTCGCTCGGGTGTCTCGGTGGAGGAGGAGTTGGCGTTCGCCGCCCTGTTCGCTCGACGGATGAGCCCGAGCCGGGAGCGCACCCGGCACGTCCCACTGCCCCTGCTGCGGCGGCTCCTGCCCTGAGAGGGGGGCGGGCTGCGGTCCGTGCGCTGTCCTTGACGGCCTGAGGCCCCCTCCGGTACGCACCCGTCGGTCCTTCTTTTCTCTGGGTGCGACGTGAACGTCCTCGTTACCGGCGGCTGCGGCTTCATCGGCTCCAATCTCGTCAAGTACCTGCGGCGCGTGCGCCCGGACTGGACGCTCGTCAACCTCGACAAGCTCACGTACGCGGGCAACCTGGAGAACCTCAAGGAGCTCGAGGGCGATCCCAAGCACATCTTCGTGCGCGGAGACGTGGCCAACCGGGAGCTCATCGAGCACCTGATGGCCGTGCATCGCATTGACGCCGTCATGCACCTGGCGGCCGAGAGCCACGTGGACCGCTCCATCCTCGGCCCCGAGGCCTTCATCCAGGCCAACGTGCTGGGCACCCAGCAGCTCCTGGAGGCCAGCCGCACGCGCGGCGTGAAGCGCTTCCTGATGGTCTCCACCGACGAGGTGTACGGCTCGCTCGGCCCCACCGGCTACTTCACCGAGACCTCGCCGCTGCAGCCCTCCAGCCCCTACTCGGCGTCCAAGACGAGCGCGGACCTGCTGGCGCTGGCCTGGCACCACACCTTCGGCCTGGACGTGGTGGTGACGCGCTGCTCCAACAACTACGGCCGCTACCAGTTCCCCGAGAAGCTCATCCCCCTCATGGTGGTCAACGCCCTGCACGACAAGCCGCTGCCCGTCTACGGCGACGGCGCCAATGTGCGCGATTGGCTCCACGTGGAGGACCACTGCTCGGCGCTGCTGACGGCGCTGGAGAAGGGGCGCGCCGGTGAGGTCTACAACATCGGCGGCAACTCCGAGCGCAAGAACATCGAGATCGTCAAGGCGATCCTCGGCCTGGTGGGCAAGCCCGAGTCCCTCATCAAGTACGTGAAGGATCGCCCGGGGCATGACCGGCGCTACGCCATCGACCCGACGAAGATTCGCACGGAGCTGGGCTGGACGCCGGCGCACACCTTCGAGCAGGGCCTGCAGGAGACGGTGCGCTGGTACGTGGACAACGCGGCCTGGTGGGAGCGGGTGATGAGCGGCGCCTACCGGCAGTACTTCGAGACGCAGTACCGCACGCGCCTCAACGGCTGAGAGGGTTTCCCATGCGCTTCCTCGTTACGGGTTCCAATGGGCTGGTGGGCAGCCGGGTGTGCACGCTGCTCGAGCAGGGCGGGCACGAGGTGGTGGGGCTGGCCCGCGGGCCGCGCCGCACGGCAGGGAGCTATCGCTATGTGGAGTGCGACCTGACGCGTGAGCAGGACGTCGCCGCCGCCGTCGAAGCCGCGGCTCCCGAGGTCATCATCCATCCGGCCTCCATGACAGAGGTGGATGCATGCGAGCGCGAGCCGGAGCAGGCGTTCGCGGCCAATGTCACCGCGGTGGCGGCGGTGGCCCGGGGCGCGCGCAAGCTGGGAGCGCACCTGGTGCACGTCTCCACCGACTACGTCTTCGACGGTGAGCACGGGCCTTACGACGAGCAGGCGCTTCCCAATCCGCGGGGCGTCTACGCGCTCACCAAGCACATGGGCGAGCAGGCGGCGCGCACCTTCGTCCCCGGCTGCGCCATCGCGCGCACCGCCGTGGTGTACGGCTGGCCGGCGGCGGGGCGTCCCAACTTCGGCGCCTGGCTGGTGGGCGCGCTGGAGAAGGGGCAGCAGGTCCGGCTCTTCGAGGACCAGTTCGTCTCCTCGAGCTTCGCCGACAGCGTGGCCGCCATGTTGGTGGAGCTGGGCGAGCGGAAGCTGGGCGGCATCTGGAACACCTGTGGCGCGGACGTGGTGTCCCGCGTCGACTTCGGCCGCGCGCTCTGCGAGGTGTTTGGCTTCGACTCGAGCCTCATTACGCCTACCCGCCTGGCGGACATGAAGCTCGCCAGCCCCCGCCCGCTACGCAGCGGCCTCGTGGTGGACAAGGTGCGCTCGCAGCTCCGCTCGCAGCCCCTGCCGCTGGCCGAGTCCCTGTCCCGCTTTCACGCCGCATGGAAGGCCGGGCGCGTTGCTTGAACCCATTCCATCGGGCCGGATATAGCCCGAGGAGATCTATCTCAGTCTGTCCGAAGGCCGGAGCATCCCGCGTCCAGCGGACCCTGCGAGGAAAGTCATGAAGGGAATCGTTCTCGCCGGTGGCTCCGGCACGCGGCTGTATCCGCTCACGCGCGTGGTCAGCAAGCAGCTGCTGCCCGTCTATGACAAGCCGATGATCTACTACCCGGTCACCACGCTGATGCTGGCGGGCATCCGGGACATCCTGATCATCTCCACGCCTACGGACCTGCCGCGCTTCGAGGAGCTGCTCGGCAGCGGCTCGCAGTGGGGCGTGAACTTCCGGTACGCGGTGCAGCCCAGCCCGGACGGACTCGCCCAGGCCTTCATCATCGGCCGCGAGTTCGTGGGCAATGACCGGGTGTCGCTCATCCTCGGCGACAACATCTTCTACGGCCACGGCCTGAGCGACCTGGTGAAGCGGGCGGCAGTGCGCGAGTCGGGCGCTACCGTGTTCGGCTACTACGTGAAGGATCCGGAGCGCTACGGCGTGGTGGAGCTGGACGCAAAGAGCCAGGCGCTGAGCCTCGAGGAGAAGCCGACGGCGCCCAAGTCCAACTACGCGGTGACGGGCCTGTACTTCTACGACAACCAGGTGCTGGACATCGCGAAGAACCTCAAGCCCTCCAAGCGCGGCGAGCTGGAGATCACCGACGTCAACATCGCCTACCTGCGCCAGCAGCAGCTCCAGGTGGAGCTGATGGGCCGCGGCTACGCGTGGCTGGACACCGGCACCCACGAGTCGCTGATGGAGGCCTCCAACTTCATCCAGATCATCGAGCACCGCCAGGGCCTCAAGGTGGCGTGCCCCGAGGAGATCGCCTACCGCATGGGCTACATCACCGCGGCCCAGGTGGCGGAGCTGGCGCACCCCATGCGCAAGAACGAATACGGGCGCTATCTGCTGGATCTCATCGAGAACAAGGGGGCCCGGACGTGAGCGTTCTGAAGACGGAGCTTCCCGGCGTCCTCATTCTCGAGCCCAAGCGCTTCGGCGACGATCGCGGCTTCTTCATGGAGATGTTCCATGCGAAGCGCTACGCGGAGGTCGGCATCTCCGGGCCCTTCGTGCAGGACAACTTCTCGCGCTCGGCGAAGGGGATTCTCCGCGGGCTGCACTTCCAGGAGCCCCATGCGCAGGGGAAGCTGGTGCAGGTGGTGGTGGGGGCCGTCTACGACGTGGCGGTGGACATCCGCCGCGGCTCGCCCACCTTCGGCAAGTGGGTGGGGGTGGAGCTGAGCGCGGACAACCGTCGCCAGCTCTGGGTGCCGGCGGGCTTCGCGCACGGCTTCTGCGTCCTCTCCGAGAGCGCGGACTTCCACTACAAGTGCACGGACTTCTACACGCCCGCCTCCGAGCGCGGCATTGCCTGGAACGACCCGGACCTGGGCATCCCCTGGCCGGTGACGTCGCCGCTGCTGTCGCCCAAGGATGCTGCCGCGCCCCGTCTCAAGGACGCGCCGGTACTGCCCATCTACGAGGGCTGAGCCCTCCGCCAACTCCCTCTCCCTCTGGGAGAGGGTGGGGGTGAGGGTCTTCCCAGAGAACCGCTGCCCTGGACGCTCCAGGAGGAGGCGGGCGAGCAGCCACCCCTCTCCGTGAATGGGAGAACAGGGTGGGGCAGGCGGGTGGAATGCGCATCCTTGGCTCGTTACCTTGGAGGAGGCGCGATGGTTCTCCCGGGCAAGGGAATGAGTTGGAAGGAGTTCTTCACCGAGCTGAAGAACGAGTACAAGAACGACAAGATCGGCAACGTGGCCGGTGCGGTGACGTTCTTCGGCGTGCTGGCGCTGTTCCCGTTCCTGCTGTTCCTCGTGGCGCTCGCGAGCCTCATCATTGATCCCGCTCAGGCTCAGGTGCTCATCCAGGAGCTGGGCCGGGTGGCGCCGGAGGCAGTGACGCAGATCATCGGCGATCGTCTGCGAGACCTGGCGGCGGGCAACAACGTGGGCCTGCTGACGATCGGTGCGTTGGGCGCGGTGTGGGCCGCCTCGGGTGGGGTGGTGGCGATGATGGAAGCGCTCAACACCGTCTATGACGTGGAGGAGTCCCGGCCCTTCTGGAAGGTGCGTGGCACCGCCATCCTGGTGACGCTCGGGGGCGCGGTGCTCTCCATCCTCGCCTCGCTGGCCATGGTGGCCACGCCGGCCGTTGCGAAGTTCCTGGGCGAGCCGCTCGGAACTGTCGTCATGTGGCTGCGCCTGCCCTTCGCCGGTCTGCTGATGATGCTGGTCTGGGCGCTCATCTACTACCTGCTGCCGGACGTGAAGCAGCGCTTCAAGTTCATCACGCCCGGCTCGGTGGTGGGCGTCATCATCTGGCTGGTCGCGTCCTGGGGCTTCTCGGTGTACGTGCGCAACTTCGGCAAGTACGACGCGAACTACGGCGCGCTCGGCGGTGTCATCGTGATGCTGTTGTGGATGTGGATCTCCTCGCAGGTCATCCTGCTGGGCGCGGAGGTCAACGCCATCCTCGAGCACAAGTCGCCCGAGGGTAAGTCCCCGGGGCAGAAGCGGCCGGGCCAGGGTGGCCCCGCCATGACCAAGGGAGAGAAGCGGGAGCAGGAGCAGAAGGAGCTCGAGGAGCGCCTGCGTCCCACGCCTCCGCCGAGGCCTGCGCCGGCCCGGATGACGCCGCTGGGGGCGGCGACCACCTGGGCCACGGGCTTCGGGCTGGGGTTGTTCCTCTTGCGCCGCGGCAACCGGTAAGGACCGTGGATGTCCCCTCTCCCTTTGGGAGAGGGCGCACTGGCTTAGCGACGCTGGGCGGCGTGGTAGGGGTTCTTCTCGAGGAACTCGGCGAAGGTGCCGTTGAAGTCGTTGACCGGCTTGCCCTCCTCCAGGCTCCAGATGCGGGTGGCCACCTCGGAGATGAGCTCCTGGTCGTGCGTCACGACGATGGCGGTGCCCTCGTACTTCTGAAGACCCTCGGCCAGCGCGCTGATGGACTCCAGGTCCAGGTGGTTGGTGGGCTCGTCGAACACCAGCACGTTGTCCTGGTTGAGCATCAGCTTGCACAGCAGCAGGCGCACCGTCTCACCACCGGACAGGGTGTCCGTGGGCTTCATCCGCTCATCGCCCGAGAAGAGCATGCGGCCGAGCACACCGGAGATCTCCTCGTTGGTGAGCTTGGTGTTGATGTCGCGCAGCCACTCGAAGGCCGTGGTGCCCTTGCGGATGGTGCCGTGGTGGTCCTGCGGCAGGTAACCCATGCTCGCCTGGTGGCCCCAGGTGATCTTCCCCGCGTCCGCCTCGATCTGCCCGGCGAGCATCTTCACCAGGGTGGACTTGCCCACGCCGTTGCGGCCGATGACGCAGATCTTCTCGCCCTTGCACACCAGGCCGCTGAAGGGCCGGATGACCTTCTGGCCGTCGTAGCTCTTGGTGATGCCCTCGAACTGCAGCGTCTGCTTGCCGCTGACCTGCTTCACGTCGAAGCGGATGAAGGGCCGCGCGATGTTCGAGCGCTTGAGATCGTCCGTCTTCAGCTTGTCGATCTGCTTGATGCGGCTCTGCACCTGGGAAGCGCGCGTACCGGCGTGGAAGCGGGCCACGAAGTCCTGCAGCTGGAGGATCTTCTTCTTCTTCTCGGAGACCTCGGACTCGACCCGGCTGCGCAGCTGGGCCTTCTGCCTCACCATGTCATCGTAGCCACCGGTGTACTGGATGATGGCCTCGTAATCGATGTCCGCGATGTGCGTGCAGATGGAGTTGAGGAAGTGCCGGTCGTGGCTGATGGTGATGAGCACGCCCTCGAAGGCCAGGAGGAACGTCTCCAGCCACCGGATGGAATCGATGTCCAGGTTGTTGGTGGGCTCGTCGAGCAGCAGCCCCTGGGGCTTGCCGAAGAGCGCCTGGGCGAGCAGCACGCGCAGCTTGAGGCCGCCGGTGAGCTGCTTCATGGGGCCCTCGTGGGACTCCGTCGGGATGCCGAGGCCCTCGAGCAGCGCGGCCGCCTCGGACTCGGCGCTGTAGCCGTCCTCCTCGGCGATGACCATTTCCAGCTCGCCCAGCCGGTTGCCGTCCTCCTCGTTGATGTCGGACTTCGCGAGGATGGTGTCCTTCTCCTTCATGACGTCCCAGAGGGCCTTGTTGCCCATGAGGACGACGTCGAGGACACGGTCATTCTCGTAGCGGAAGTGGTCCTGGCGGAGGATGCCCAGCTTCTTGGGGCGGGAGATGGTCCCCATGTCCGCCTCCTCGTCTCCAGCGAGGATCTTCATGAACGTGGACTTGCCCGCCCCGTTGGGGCCGGTGAGGCCGTAGCGGCGACCGGGCGAGAAGGCGACGTTGACCTCCTCGAAGAGCTTCTTGGGCCCGTAGGCCTTGGAGACGTTGATGATGGTGAACATGGGGGGCGCTTTCTAGCGGAAGGGGTAGGCGGCCGGAAGGCGCGCGACACGGGGATTTCGCCGGTACTGCCGGTGAGGACCCCTTGTAACCCCGGAGGGGAGGATTTCTATGCCGCTAGGGGCGGAATCCGGAGTTCGGACAGGGGGCCGTGTGGGATACCGGGCGGGCGCCTGGAGGCCTGCCAGGTGGGCCGGGAGGGGGAGTTAGACGCGTGGCTCGGGGGAGATGAGGTCCGTGCCGTTGAAGACCCTTCCGTTCAGGCGGCGAGCCAACTCGAAGGCCGCTTTCAGGAAGACCTCATCGGCGAGAACCTCCGAGGTTCCCACGACGCCGACCAGCCATTTGGTGTCCGCTACGAAATCCAGCAAGTCCTCCATGACAGACTCGGGAAGATCCTTACGTTTCCAGAAGTGGCTGCTGGTACCGAGGATGAGCTTGCTGAATGGATCCATCGGTCCGGTGTACTCCAGAGAATTGAACGTAAGCGTTCCCTGGGTACTCGTGAAGATTGCGGAACTCCATCGCTCGGGTTCGCCTTCCCAGTGCAGCAACCACCCGGGAAGGACATCTCGCATGGAATGGATGGCCTGATGGTCAACGACCGGGCTGTAGATGGTGCAACGCATGCTTCTTCGTCTCCACGATTCTATTTGGGGCGTCCACCGGAAGCTTCCCGGCCTCCAGAATGGCCTGTTCTGGCATGAGTGTCGCGGTCGACGAGTTGAAGGGTCATGCCATCCTCGTGGTGATGCCAGGTCAACCCCGGAATGCGTGGCCAACCGTTCTTGATGGCCTCGAGTTGCTCGGGAGAGAAGCTGGATTCCAACTTCCGCCTCCGTTCGAGTCTCTCCCGGAGCTGACGTGAGGCCTCTGCGAACTGGCGGGCGTCGCTCACCTCGGGACCGCAGAGCTCCTCGGGGAGGATGATGTCTATGATGGATTCGAAAATGGGGTAGCCGTCTTCATTGAAGAGAACCCCCGTCACCGGATGCCGCTGGCCCGCCAGGTGCTCGTTCCTGTGCGAACGGGCCCTCTCACAGTCCGGGCCAGGGCCGGGTGCGTGGGCCGTCCCCGGGAGCAGGACGAGCGCGGCGACCCGGGCCCAGAAGGGCATGGGGAGTGCGATCGGCTGGGGCATCCTCGCCGGTGGCGATTGGATGGCCGGGTTGCCCGGCGGAGGCGATTGGATGGGGACCCCCGGCCGGGTATTCGGCGCGATGCGTGGACGCGCGGACGGGTCTCCCGGCGCATCCATGGCTGGCGGTGGAGGGCTCGGCCGCGACACGGGCTTGGACCCATGGACCTCCGCGGGGCCAGGCCCCTGATGGGCCGCGAGCCTCGTGGTCCCCTCCTGCACTGACGCGAAGCCGGTGGAGGGGTTTGCCAATGCCCGTTCACCCGCTGCCTCTCCGGCTTGCCGCGATACATCCCTGGCTTGCCTTTCTTCCAGAAACGAGGGGGTGAGCGGGCGGTATCCGTAGTTGGAGAGCAGGCCCCCCGGAGGTGGCCGCATGGACCCCTGTGAGGCGCACCCAACAGGTAGTATCAACGCGGCCAGTACCAGCACCCATGTCCCGACGTGATGAGGACCTGGACGCGGGCCCAGGATGACCTGGAGCAGCCGACTGCCGGAACGCGGCGACATTCTGTACCCCTTCCCTGGGTGCTACGGGAACTTGAGGACGTCATTCCTGAATTACAGGGAAGGTCTGACAATCATGTTTCATTGAGGTGCGCCTGAGGGCGGCGTCAGAGCGCTGTCACAAGACCTCACTCAAGTGTTGCCCACGAGGAGCCCGGGGCCGACGTAGACGCTGCCCGCTGGGCGCACGATGTAGGTTCCCGTCGAGACGTCGTAATAGATGTTGGACGCGCCGCCGGTCACCGCCCGGGCTTGGCCCTCGGTGAGCTCGGGGAGCCGCGAAAGTGCCTCCATCACATCGCGCCGGGTCGCTTGGTTCTTCTTCATCGTCCTCATGTGCGTATCCCTTCTGACCGCGTTTCATTCGCAGGGGTTACGCGTCCGGCTCGTGTCTGGATGAGTGCGGCTCCGCGCTCGGAACGCGCCCGTCTGGCCGCCCGGTGGGCACCGTGCGCGCGAGTCCCGGCTCGTGGAATGATGGAGGCATGTCGAGGCCGCTCATCACCACCGTGGGTTGCTGCACCAGCACCACGGCCCGCATCGCCATCACCGCGAAGAATGGCCTCACCTATGCCCGGCTCGCGTTCCGCTCGGGGGAGGGGGCTTTGCAGGAGCGGACCCTGCGGCTGTGCCGGCCCGAGGGCTCCTCCTTCCTGCATGGCTCGTTCGAGCTGGAGGGGCTCGTCGCGTCCTCCATGGTCGAGTACGCGGTGGCTGTCTCGGCCTCGGAGGAGGGGCTGCCCTCGCTCCAGGAGCTTTCGTGTGCTGGAGGCCTCTCCCGCTTCCGGCTGTTGCCTCCGCCCGGCCAGCCCCTGCGCATTGGCCTGGTGAGCTGTAATGGCAGCCACACGGTGAGCGAGCCCTCCCGGCGCTATGCCATGTGGAAGCGGCTGGCGGAGGTCGTCGCGGCGGGGGAGGTGGATGTGCTGATCCACCTGGGAGATCAGATCTACGCGGACCACATCCGCGAGGTGTGGCAACGCAGTGACCTGGACGACTGCCTGACGCCTCAGAACGAGGAGCTGATGCAGCGGCTGCGCGAGTCCTTCCGCGCCCTGTATTGCGAGACGTGGCAGCGACCGGAGATCGCCGCGGTGCTTGGCTCGGTGCCCTCGCTGATGATGTGGGACGATCACGACATCTTCGACGGGTGGGGCTCGCACGACGAAGTGAGTCCGGCGGACCGCGCCTTCTTCGAGGCCGCGCGGATTTCCTTCCAGGAGTTCCAGGCACGCCTGAACCCACCGGGCTTCAGCAACTCGTTCGGCTTCGGGTGGGCGAGCAACGGCCTTGGGTTGCTGGTGCTCGACGGGCGCTCGCATCGCAACTGGAAGGAGCAGACGATCATCGGCCGCGAGCAGTGGGCCGAGACCGATGCGTGGCTGGAGTCCCAGCGGGGAGCGGGGCTCAAGCGGCTCTTCGTCGTCACGGGAGTGCCTCCGCTGCATGCGAAGGTGGCGGCGGCCAGCAAGATTCTGGAGAAGCTCGGGCTCACCTCATTCTTGGGGGACGTGCGGGACTCGTGGATGGAGCCCAACAACGCCGAGGAGCTGCGCAAGCTGCTCAACCGGCTCTTCGACTTCCGCAAGCGCTCGCCGGGGACGGAGGTGACGTTGGTGGGCGGGGACGTGCACGTGGGGACGACGGCCCGGCTGCGCTCCCGGATGCCCTTCCACAAGCGCAACGACTCCGACAAGCCGGAGATCACCCAGGTGGTCTCCAGCGGCATCGGCTCCGAGCCTCCAACGGGCCTCATCCGCAAGGTGGTGGAGCTCGGCATCGGCTCGGATTCGGTGGACATGTACCAGGACCTCTTCAGCGGGAGGCTGCTGGAACTGCCAGGCAATCTGGACGGGCGCCTGCTCTTCCGGAGGAACTTCGCCGTGCTGGACCTCGGCCCGAGCGGGACGGACGGTTGGGAGCCGGACGGGAACCTGCGTGTGCGCTACTACGCCGAGGGCCTGGAGCGTCCCATCGAACAGACGCTGCTGGCGCTTTGACCTGAAGCGCCTCGTTGAGGGCCTCGTGTCGTCTACACTGGGTGAGTGACGCACCCCTCTGAGCAGAGTCCTCCCCCGGGAATTCGTGCCAGGCTCCACGAGATCATCTTCGAGGCGGAGACCCCGGCGGGGAAGGCGTTCGACGTGGCGCTGCTGTGGGCCATCCTCCTGAGCGTCCTTGCGGTGATGTTGGAGAGCGTGGCTCCCATCCGTGCGCAGTACGGGCAGGTCATCCGCGTTGCTGAGTGGGTCTTCACCGTTCTCTTCACCGTGGAGTACATGCTGCGGTTGTTCTCCGTGAGCCGCCCCTGGCTCTATGCGCGGAGCTTCTACGGGCTGGTGGATCTGCTCGCTATCCTGCCCAGCTACGTGAGCTTGATGCTGCCCGGCGCGCAGTCGCTGCTGGTGGTCCGGATACTGCGCCTGTTGCGCATCTTCCGCGTGCTCAAGCTGGTGAGCTTCCTCGGGCAGGCCGAGGTGCTCCTCACCGCCCTGCGCGCGAGCCGGCAGAAGATCACCGTCTTCCTCCTCGCGGTGCTGAGCACGGTCGTCATCATGGGCTCGGTGATGTACCTGGTGGAGGGCGAGGCGAACGGCTTCGATAGCATCCCGCGCGGGATGTACTGGGCCATCGTCACCATGACGACGGTGGGCTTTGGCGACATCACCCCCAAGACGGTGCCCGGGCAGTTCATCGCATCGGCGTTGATGATCCTGGGCTACGGGGTCATCGCGGTCCCCACAGGCATCGTGTCGGTGGAGCTCGCGGCGGCCACCCGGCAGGGCATCAACCCCGAGGCCTGCCCCGGTTGTGGCGCCGAGGGCCATGACGTGGACGCGGTGCACTGCAAGTTCTGCGGTACCCGCCTCTGATCCAGCGCCGCTTTCTCGCGGCAATGAGGGTGTACCGGACGGTGGGCACGTGTGGAATCCTGGTGCGCGGAAGCTCCAGTGGGGCCACGTAGGTCAGCAGACAGGAACGAACATGAGACTCGATGTCTTCTCGGAAATGCAGCATCCGAAAGAGCGGTGGGGCGAGGCGAACCATGAGCACCGCCTGTTTCAGGAGACCCTGGAGCAGGCCAAGCTGGCCGACGAGATGGGGTATGGCGTGTGGTGGCAGGTCGAGCACCACGGGGCGGGGGAGTTCAGCTACAGCTCGGCGCCCGAGTGCATGCTGACGGCGATCGCCATGCGCACGAAGAACCTGCACGTCGGTCACTCGTCCGTGCTGGCTCCCGCGCGATTCAACCACCCCATCCGCATCGCCGAGCGCGCGGCCTTCATCGACCACCTGAGTGGGGGCCGCTTCCAGCTCGGCCTCGCCCGGAGCACCCTGCCCGAGTGGCGGACCTTCAACATCAACCCCGACTCCACCCGGGGGCAGATGCAGGAGGCCTTCGAGATGATCCCGAAGATGTGGACCCAGGAGTCGTTCTCCTGGGAGAGCCGCGACTTCCAGATCAAGAACGCCAACATCGTCCCGAAGCCCTACCGCAAGCCGCACCCGCCGCTCTGGCAGGCGTGCTCCAGTCCGGCCTCGTTCGAGCAGGCGGGGCGCAATGGCGTGGGGGCGCTCGGCGTGACGCTGTGGGCCTCCCTGGATGAGGTGGCGGAGATGATCCACATCTACCGTGAGGCCATCCGCAAGCACTGCAAGCCGGTCGGCGAGTACGTGAACAACCAGGTTGCCTTCTTCACCTTCGTCCACTGCGCGGACAGCGAGCAGGAGGCGATGGAGAACGGCGCGGCGAAGGCGGCGGCCCGGTACACCAACGGCTCCTTCACGTTCTTCGAGGCGAAGGATGCGTTCATCAAGACGGCCGCCGAGCTCGAGGCGCTGGCGAAGGACCCGGCCGGCGGCGGGCTGACGGGCCAGTATCTGCGGAAGAAGGACCCGAACGCACCGCACTCCCGGGCGCAACGGGTCATCGGCCGGATCATGCAGGGCGAGGACGTCTCGGACCAGGAAGTCTGGGACGTGCTGAGCGAGCAGGAGTCCCTGATCGTCGGCACGAAGGACCAGGTGCGCAAGAGACTCAAGCGCTACGAGGCGCTGGGCATCGACGCCCTCATGTCCTTCCACCAGGTGGCCCCCCTGTCGCACGAGAAGGTCATGAAGAGCCTCCGCCTCACGGGCGAGCTGATCCCGGAGTTCAGCTCGCCGAAGGCGCCCTAATCCCCTTCAGGGAAGTAGCCGAAGGGTAATGTTCCCTCTCCCCTCGGGAGAGGGTCAGGGTGAGGGTATCCGAGCCGGTGCTTCAACCCGTGACCCTCAGTGCGGGCAAGGGGTTCAACCCGAGTTCACCCGCTACCCTCACCCCGTCCCTCTCCCGAAGGGAGAGGGGAAATGGTCGCGTTGCCAGCGCAGGTTGCCGGGAGCACACCTTCGCAGACTTCCCTGAAGAGGCTTAGCGCAGCTGGAGTCAGGCCATCTCCAGCATCCGCGTCTCGTGCCGGGCCTCGGCGGTGCCGTCGACCAGAACCCCGTCGGCAATCCGCACCACCCGGCGGGCGCGGCGCATCACCCGCGGGTCATGCGTGGAGAAGAGGAAGGTGACGTGGCGGGTGCGGTTGAGCTCCTCCATCAGGTCCAGGATCTGCTCGCTGGTGGCGGAGTCCAGGTTCGCCGTGGGCTCGTCGGCGAGCACGAGCTGCGGCTGGGTGACGAGCGCCCGCGCGATGGCCACGCGCTGCCGCTGGCCGCCGGACAGCTCGTCCGGGCGGTGGTGCAGGAACTGCGAGAGCCCCACGTCCGCGGCCACGCGCTCGGCACGCTCGCGCAGTGTCCGCTTCGACTCGCCGGCGATGAGGCAGGGGAACTCGATGTTCTCCAGCACGTTCAGCACGGGGATGAGGTTGAAGGACTGGAAGATGAAGCCGATCTTCCGGTTGCGGAGCTCGGCCAGGTCGTTGAAGTCGCGGTCCCCCACCTCCTCGCCCTCCAGCCGGTAGGAGCCGGAGGAGGCGCGGTCGAGCAGGCCGATGATGTTGAGCAGCGTCGTCTTGCCTGAGCCGGAGGGGCCCATCACCACGGTGAACTCGCCGCCCTGCACCTCGAGGTCCACGCCTCGCAGCGCGGTGACGGTGGTCTTGCCCAGTTCGTACGCCTTGTGGATGTTTTTCAGCTGGATGAGGGCCATGGTTGGCTCCTTTGGGGGAATGCGGATCAGAAGAAGAGACGGGCGTTCAGCAGGGCCCGCCAGTCGGATGCGGAGAGGCTGCCCTCGGTGATGGGCTCGCCGGCCACCTTGGCGGCGAGGGACTCCACGCCGGGCAGGGGGATGAAGGCGGAGGCGGAGAGGGTGAGCCACTCGCGCGCGCTCCAGGACACCTGGGGGATGAGCTGGCCGGAGAGGTCTCCGAGGTTCACCACCGCCGAGGCGCCGAGGACGAAGTCGTCCGCCACCTGGGGCTTGCTGTATTGCAGGAAGAGGTAATGGCGGCGCAGCGGCTCGAAGGTGAACTTCTGCGGCGAGCCGGGGTCCGTGGCGGCGCCCGTGGGGCTGAGGCGGGCGGTGAGCACCTCCGCCTGCTCGGGCGTGAGCTGCGACAACAGCCGCCGTCCCTGGCCCAGCAGCCCCACGTAGTCGGCGAACTCGCGGGAGCTGTAGCCCTCGCCGTTGAAGTAGTACTCGGCGGACAGCATGGAGTTGTCCTCGAAGAGGTAGCGGGCTCCCACCAGCACCTTGGCGCGCACGCCGCGGTCGTCCAGGTGCGTGCGGGACAGGGGCGGGGTGCCGGACATCGAGCACCCGAGGAGGGCCTCGGGGCTCTCCGTACAGGCAGGGGCCGCGTAGAGCCGGGAGGAGCCCGTCTGTGCCAGTGCCTCTAGATGCACCTCGGTGGCGCCGAAGACGCGCGAGAGGGACAGGCCCACCCGGCTCTTCTCCCGGAAGGCATCGTTGTAGAGGTGGGTGAAGTGGTAGGTGAGCGTGACGTCCGTGTCCGCCACCAGGGCGTAGAGGCGCGCGGCCGCGGCCCAGTGCGCCTCGTCGTCGCGGTCGTCCAGCGCCGGGTTCTCCACCGCCTCGGAGGTGGGGTAGCCCGGGTAGACGAGCAGCGCGGTGGGCAGGCCCGCGTACTGGCGCAGCACCTTCGCCGCGCCCACCAGGGACACGGAGAAGTGCTCGAAGGGCAGCTCCGCCCGCGCGAGCCACGCGCCCGCGCGCTGTCCGGCCGGGTCGGTGGGGTCCTTGGGCGGGTTGAGCAGGTCCGTGGGGTTGATGGCCATGCCGCTGCCCCACACCACGCGCTTCTTGCCCAGGGTGAGGTTCAGGTGGGGCGTGGCCTCCCAGGCGGCGAACAGCTCGCTCACCACGGCGGAGGGCCGGTACAGCGGCACGTCCTGCTCGATCAGCCCCACCTCCACGCCCCGCGTGTCCACGCCCCGGAAGAAGCCCGCCGCCTGCCAGAAGAGGGAGAGGTCCGCTCCAGCCGACAGCCGCGGGCCATGGCGCAGCTTCACCTGCAGGTTTCCCTCGCTGAGATTGGTCAGCGCGGGCACGCCGGTGGCGGGCACCAGTCCCGCGGGGGACACGTGCGACCCGGTGAAGCGCGTGTCCAGGTAGCCCGTGGTGGTGGCTTCGAGCTTCGTCTCCGGCTCCTCCACCGGGGCGGCCTGTTCCTCCACATCGGGCTCCTCGGCCACGGGGGGCTCCGCCTCCTGGGGGACGGCGGCCAGCAGCAGCAAGGTGAGCAGCGCGTTCATGACGGGACTCCGGGAGAGCGGGCGGGGAGAGGGGTCAGCGGCCGAGGTCGTCGAGGACGAAGCGGCCGGCGGCGGGCTGCACGCGCGCGTCGAAGGCGTCGACGGTCAACTCGCTGAAGCGCTTGATGGCGATCATGTTCTTCATCACCACGCGCGAGGGGCGCCTGGAGCCGTCGAAGCTCTTCACCTCGAGGAACTCGGCGGCGCGCAGCATCTTGCCGCTCGCGGTGTAGAACTCGCCCTTGAGGGGCATGGTATCCTTCTTCGCCACCCACAGCTTGATGCGGTCGTAGCCGGCGTCCTCCGTCTTCGCCTTGAGCTCGAGCAGGTACGCTTCCGGCATGGACGGGTCCTCCACCACCTGGGCGGAGTAGTCGCGGGCGTAGTTGGTGCGCAGGACGTCGGCGTTGTTGAAGTCACCGCCCTGGAAGGAGTCGCGGTTGGCCATGCGCACCGAGCGCTTGAGGTTGGGCATGTACAGCCAGGCGTTGTCGCCCTGGCTCAGAATCTCCTGCCCACGCGCGGCGGCCGGCTCCTGGAACCAGACGCGGGCCTTGTTGTCACCGGCCTTGAGCATTCGCATCTTGTAGGCGCGGGTGGAGCCGTCATCGCGGTGGGCCACCATCGTCATGGTGGCCTCGAAGTTGAGGGGTCCCATGATGGCGTCGTACTTCTGGAGGAGCTCCTCGGCGCTCGGGGTGGTCGCGCTGGCGGCCAGGGGCAGCAGGACGAGCAGGGACAGCAGTTTCAACTGGGTCTTCATGGTCTTGCTCCTCGGGAAACGGGGGAGGGGAACGTCACGCTCCGCGCAGGGCCTCCACGGGGCGAAGGCGCGCGGCGCGCAGGGCGGGCGAGACGGCGGCGAGGCTGGCGCCCACGGTGGCGGCCACCACCGCGATGGCCACCTGATAGCCGGCCACCTCGGGGAGCAGCGTGAAGGACTGCGTCTTGTCGACTGCGATGGTGAGTCCGCCCTTCGCCACCGCGAGAGCCACCAGACCGTAGGCGCCCCCCACGCCGAGCACGGCGCCGAGCAGCGCCTGCACCACGGCCTCCAGGACGAAGAGGACGGCGATCCTTCCCCGCCGCACGCCCACCGCCATCATGGTTCCAATCTCGCGGGTGCGCTCCAGCACGCTCATCAGCAGCGTGTTGGCCATTCCGAAGATGGCGATGATGAGGAAGAGCGTGCCGATGAACAGCAGGATGGTGCGCTGGATGCGGATGGACTCGCCCACGGCGGGTTGCAGCTCGCGCCAGGTGCGCACCTCGTAGTCCGCACCGAGCGCCGCACGCAGGCCAACGGCCACCTGGTCCACGTCCGCGCCCTCCTCCACGGCCACCACGTACTCGGTGGCGCGGCCCCGCATGCGCAGCAGCTCCTGTGCGAAGGGGAGGGGCACGTAGAGGACGCGCTTGCTCAGGGCGAGCACGCTGCCCGACAGCGTGCCGGCCACGTCCACATCCAGGACGTTCTCCTTCCCCCCTTTCGTGGTGGCCTGCAGGGTGAGGGTGGCGCCCGGCTCGGCGCCGAGGGCCGTGGCCAGTTCGCCGCCCATCAGGGCGCTGCGGGGGGTGTTGGCGGAAAGGCGGGTGCCGCGCACCTGCTGGGTGGCCCACGGCAGCACCTGCTTCTCGCGCTCCGGGTCGATGCCCTGGGCCATGAAGATGGTGGCGGAGCTGCCGTTGCTCACCAGGCCGGAGAAGACGAGCCGCGGGGTGACGGCCGCCACGCCGGGGACGCGGCGCATGGCGTCCTCCAGGGCGCCCCCCTCCTCGAGGTCCAGCTTGAGCGGCTGGCGGTCGCGCTGCTCGAAGTAGCCCTTGCGGTGCACCTGCAGGGCTCCCACGGAGGCCTTCACCGTGTCGTCGATGAGGTAGCGCTGCGTGCCGTGGATGAAGGCGCCGATCAGCAGCGTCATCAGGATGCCGAAGGTGACGGCGCCGGTGGTGAGGGCGCTTCGGGCCTTGCTGCGGGCCACGTTGCGCACGGCGAGCATCAGGAGCGGAGTCATGAGGGTCTCCAAGGGGAGGGGTGGGTCAGCGGCCGGCGAGCGCCTGGACGGGACGCAGGCGGCTGGCGCGCCAGGCGGGGTAGAGGGAGAAGACGGCCGCGCCGGCAGTGGCGAGCAGGACGATGCGCACCAGGTACCCCACGTCCACGTAGGGGCGGATGTCGAAGGGGACGCTGATCGTGGGGGCGGTGAAGATGATGCCGCGGTGGTTCAGCCACGCGCTGAGGCCGGCGCCGAGCAACGCGCCCAGCGTGCCCCCCGTCGCGCCCAGGACCACCGCCTCCGCGACGAAGAGACTCATCACCTTCCCGCGCCGGAGGCCCACCGCCATCATGGTGCCGATTTCGCGCGTGCGCTCGAGCGCGCTCATCAACATGGTGTTGGCCACACCGAGCAGCATCAGCACCAGGAAGACGGCGGCGATGAGGCCCATGGAGGCGTCGTTGCGCGCCTGGCCCTCCTTCACCTGGACGAGGATGTCGTCCCAGGTGTGGACCTCGTAGTCGGGGCCGAGCGCCTCGCGCAGGCGGGCGGCCACCTGCGGCGCCTCCTCCAGCCGGTGCACCGCCACGGCGAGCTCGGTGGCGCGCCCCTCCATGCGCAGCAGACGCTGGGCGAGCGCCAGCGGAACCACGGCCGTCTTCGGCTCGTCGGGCATGACCGAGCGGGTGGCGCCGGTGACGTGCACCAGCTCGCCGTTGAGGGTGCCGTCGCGATCCGGGGCGAGGAACACCGCCTCGCCGCCCTGTTGTGTGCCGAGCGTGCTGGCGACCGTCTCGGCGAGCAGGATGCCGTCGGGGGAGTCGAAGCGAGAGCCCGGCACGAAAGTGCTCGCGCGGCTGGGGCACACCGCGCTCTCGGCGGTGGGGTCCATGGCGGTGGCGGCGAGGAAGAGGCTCTCGTCGTTGGCGCCGAGGGAGCCGGCGAACTGGATGCGCGGGGACACCGCCTTGACGCCCTCGACGGCGCGCACCTTCGCGAGGAAGGCCTCGTCGATGGCGAAGTCCATCGTCAGCGGGGTGGAGAGGACGTTGTCCAGGTATCCCGCCCGGTGCACCTGCAGGGCTCCGGTGGCGCTGGCGGTGATGCTCGTCACCATGGCCCGTTGCAGCCCGTTCATCATGGCGCGGGTGAGCACGGCCGCCCCCACTCCCACCAGGACGGCCGCGAGGGTGATGAGGGTACGGCGTCGGTTACGGGCAACGTTGCGAAGGGCAATGCGGAAGAGGGGCCACATCGAGTGCTCCAAGGCTGGCCAGCGCACCATCGCTGGCGACCTGGGCGACCCCATGAGCACCTCCCATGCCAATGCCCCTCTCTCTCCTGACAAGGGACGGGGTGAGGGGGCTGGCTGTCCGGACCTCCGCCACTCCCAGGGGGCGGGGTGCCGGGTTTCCGAACAGCGCCCCCGTACGAGCGAGCGGGCCCATCCGGGCGAGGGGGCACGGAGGGCGGGCATCCGGCTTGCTCGGAGGTTGGCTGAAGGGTCCGCTCCCCAAGGAGACGCCGTGAAGAGAAGAGGGATGCTCGCAGCCTGGCGGAGGCGTGCAAGTTGGGGGCGTACCGGGCGGCGCACCGCACCTCGGACGCCAAGAGGCACATGAGGGCGCAGCTGGCCGTACGCGAGGCGCTGGTGCGCACGCGCACCCGCTACATCGCCCTGGTGAGCGCACTGGTGAGGCGCGAGGGACTGCGGGTAGCGGATGGAGAAGCGGAGTCCTTCGCCAGGCGCGTGGCGGCCCTGGCGCTGCCGGGGTGGCTCATGGCGGAGGTGGCTCCGCTGCTGAGCCTCATGCAGCACCTCAACGAGCAGATTGCCTTCCTCAATGGGGTGCTCGAGCGAGTGGCCCACAAGGACGAGCAGGTGTCGCGATTGTGCACGGTGCCCCAGGTGGGACCAGTGACGGCGTGTGCCTTCGTGTCCGCAGTGGATGAGCCCGCACGTTTCAGCGGGCCGCACCAGCTGGAGGCGTACCTGGGGCTGGTGCCTGATTCGGGAGGCCGCTTCACAGAAGGAAGGACTGGGCCCTGTTGGGCGGACGCAGTGGGGTCAGGGCGGGCGCCAGGAGGGCGGGGTGACACGCCGTGCGCGAGGCGGAGCGCCGACAAGAAGGCCTGCCCCACAGGCTTCAGGCGCACTGCTCCTGTCAGCGGGCCGTTGGTTCGGCACGCGCTGCTTCTTGGCGGCCTGTTGACTCAGTCCCAAAGTGCCTGCTGGGGCGGTCCGCGTGCGGGGGCCAGCGGCGGCGGCAGCTTGGGCAGGTGGCGGAGGCTGCGGCGGAGGACGGCGCCCTCGGTAAGGTAGGCCAGCACGCGCCGCCTGCCTCCGCAGCCCATGATGAAGGACGTCACCAGCTTGCCGGGCAGCAGCGTCTTCCTGCGCCCGGTGATGACGCCCGCCTCCACCAGGTGCATCACCCCGTCGGACATCATCTCCGTGTGCAGCCCGAGGTCCTTGTGCTTCGTGAGCTGCGCCAGCACCGCGTCCGGAATCTTCCCGATGCCCAGTCGACGTTCACGGACCGAGCGTCTCGAGCATGGGCACGGGAATCCTCCAAGCCCCTTTGGCCGTGCTCGTGTCGGTTGTCGTCCGAGTCTTTCAGGGCCCACAATCGGCGGTTTCACAAGCAACTCCCTGTTTTCTGGCAGCTGCCACGGGGAGTTCGAGCTTCCTGGCGCGCATGCGTACGTCAGCCTTCCGGATGTTGGGATGTATCCCAGTGTCAGGTTGAGGATGAATCATGCGCGGAGCGCTCGGATGGGGAACAGGGTGCATCTGTACTCCGCTCGACATCGTCGCATCCTCTGCATCCTCAAGGGAGGAAACCGCTACGCTCGTGGAAAGCGATCCCTGTGAAGCGCCCACGATTTCGAGTTGCTCGACGAGCCTCACTGCATTCGAGAACCCCCGCTCACTGCCAAGACTGAGACAAAGAAGCAACATGATTGAGCAGGAGAACCAGACCGAGAGCCTCACCGACTCAAGCCGGAATCGGTACCGACCATGTGGATGGCTCTCAAGGGCCGGTTGGCGGGGACCCGCCACGGATTGTGGACCGAAACCCGTTGGTCGCACCTGAAGAACTGGCGGTTGCGGCTCGCTCGATGCGGTAACCGCGGCCATCACACGATCGACGAACTCCACGTCTGCTTTGGGCAGAGTGCCTTTCTCGCAGGCCGTGAGCAGTTGGCGATTCTCTTCGAGTTCCGCAGCGCAGGCCGCGCATTCTTCAATATGCTTCAAGAACGCAGGGGGCCCGTGTTTATCAGCGAAGCTGACATCAATGAGAGTCTGTTGGTGCGAAGCGCAGCTCTCCTTCTGGTTTCCATTGTTGTTCTCTCGCATGGTAATCCCCTTGAATGGCTCTCCTGTTCTGTCAGGTGTCTTTTTTAGCCTCCGGTGGGATTCTTCGTTCATGAGCTAGGGCTCGAGCCTTGATTTTCGCGGTGATTCGGTAGACATGATCCCTGGGTATATTGAGCTTGGAGGCAATGTCTCTGGGCTTGGTGCCCTCGCAGTACTCCTCCAAAATGGAGCGCTCGTTCGTGGGCAGGGATTCAGCTATGGATTGAGCTATGCTCGTGAGAACTTCCATGCGAGGGCTCATTTCGGTGCTCGCGTGATGCATCCTGCCAGGCGCTTCCGAAGAAC
Organism: Archangium lansingense; assembly: GCF_026626635.1. GTDB lineage: Bacteria > Myxococcota > Myxococcia > Myxococcales > Myxococcaceae > Archangium > Archangium lansingense. The sequence goes on along the minus strand of NZ_JAPNKA010000001.1, from coordinate 8,761,154 downwards.
ACATCAGTTTGATGGTCTTCTCTTTCTTCTTCTTTCGAAAGGCATCAATCAGTCTGCACGTGAGGCAGTGCATGCTCCAGGCCAGCGGGAATTCGATCTCTTTTCCCGCCTTGAGTGCCCGGTAGAGCTTCATGAAGACGTCCTGTACATGGTCTTCGACGTCCGCGTCCGCATGCTCGCTGAGCTTGCTCCTTGCCTTCTTGTTCAACAGGGGGGTGAGTTCCTCGACCAGTGGGCGGAAGGCCTCATCTAGCTGCGCCTTCGTCTTGGCATCATGGCATTGCTCTGCGAGTTTTCTGAGTCTTTGAGCGATATCGGTATCGGGCGTCATGTTGACTCCCCTGGATGCTGACTCCTCTACCCCCCAGGCGCGGGAGGGGAATGGTTTCCAGTGTTCCCGGACTGGGTGCGCCTTGGAGCGTGTTCGTGGCTCCTCGATTTCTCTAGTCGCAGGCAGGGAAATTTTTCCGGAGGCCGGACTCAACGCCGCAGAGCCTGTCTGTCTGGTTGGAGCCCACTGGAGTGGGCTCAGCGCTCGTCTGATGGACGGGACAGTCCGAAGCGCTCTCCGCTCGCTCCTCCGTCTTCTCCCCTGCTATTCGGCTAGGCGGACTAGAGTCTTCTCCGATGCCGCATTGCGGTCTGGGCTCCAGAGGCTTCGCGGAAGTTGCAGAATTTCGGTGATCGGTGTGAGTCTGGTTTCCGCCGGCGAGTTGGCGATAGAGGGAGATGCCTGCGCTCGCGATCGAGAACACAGCGAGCACTACCTTGAGCCAGTGCAGTAGCTTGGATTGTTTCTCGCGGTCGCAGCGATGGTCTGGGCATGGATGTTTGAACCGCATGAGCGCGCCTCCTGTGCACTTGATGCACTTAGAGACGCGTGGCCGACCTCTTTTCCGGTGCCTTCAATTCCTCTCTGGTCGAACTCCAGGTCGGTTGGTCGCTCAGGCTGCTCCAACAATTCCTACGTCGATTCCAGCAGCGTATGTCTAGGCGCACAGCACGCCGATGTAGACTTCAGCCCCCGCGTCACCGCGATGCTCCCGATGTTGATGACCTGGCCCACTCCCGCAAGTTGCAGAGCCCTTCTGCGCATTTGTGGCATAGCCGGCAGGGTGCAATCCCATGACCGGGCTTGTCCCGTTCCCTCCGGCTGCTACAAGGAGTTGGTGGCGCGCTGGTACCGCTCCGCCGGACAACCCCTGCTCAAAATCGTCATCGTCAAGGTGCCCAACGGCGAGCTGCCCCTGCGCGTCTTCTTCTGCACGGACTGCACTCGCACGGCTCGCCAGGTCATTGAGAGTTATTGCTGTCGCTGGGCCATTGAGGTGCTCTTCCGCGACCTCAAGCAACTGCTGGGCTTCTCCTCCTCGCGGGCGCGCTCTCCTCTGGCAGTGCTGCGCACGGCTCCTTGGGTGGGCGTGTGCTACACCCTGCTGGTGCTCTGGCACATGGAACTGGGTCTCGACACCTCTCAACTGGGTCTGCCCATCCGCCCCTGGTACCGCACCAAGCGCACTGTCGCCTTCGCTGACATCCTGCGTCTGGCCCAGCGCACTCTCTCCTCCGCCGACTGGGTGGACCCACTTCCTCTTGTCGCCGGCTTGCAGGCCTCCACTTCACCGCCTCAGCCGAAAGCCGCATGAACTGCGGCTCTCTCCGGGCCTAAAAATGGCGAAAGTCGAGTCTGACGCACCGAAGAATCGTACGTCCTCGCCCGAGCCCGTCGTGACGTGAGCGTGGGGACGTGAGCATGTCCAGGGTCGCGAAGGAGACGACAGCGATGGACATGAAAGAGCGAGCAGAGAAATTCCGGCAGCAGGTACTCGAGCGAGGAGGAGTGGGGCCGCGAGCGCGCTACACGCGGGAGCAGAGACAGGAGGCAGTGGCGTACGTGAGAGAGAGGCAGCAGCAGGGAGCGGGCATCGAGGAATCAGCGAAGGAGTTGGGGATGAGCAGCTGGACGCTCAGCCGATGGGGCAGCGCGGCCCGGCGGGCCCAGCAGGAGCCGGAGCGTGCCGCACTGGTGCCAGTAGAGGTGAAACCAGCGCGCGGCGTGGCCCAAGCAGGAGCGCTGGTGGTGCACGGACCCGGAGGAGTACGGGTGGAGGGAGTGAGCGTCGAGGACGCGGTGGCGCTACTCAGAGGGCTGGTGTGATTGGTTCCACGCGACGGCTGAGCGTGTACGCCTACGGGCAGCCGTGCGACATGCGCAAGAGCTTCGACGCGCTGAGCGGGCTGGTGACGCAGGAGTTGGGCCGCGACTTCCTCTCGGGCGACGTCTTCCTCTTCGTCGGACGGGACAGGAAGAGGGCCAAGGCGCTCTTCTGGGACGGCACCGGGCTGTGCCTGTACGCCAAGAGGTTGGAGAAGGGACGCTTCGCGCCGCTGTGGCAGCGCGAGAGTGGCGTGCAGCCGCTGGTGTTGACGGTGTCGGAGCTGGCGCTGTTTTTGGAGGGCAGCGAGCTGGTGGGGCGAGCGCCGTTGTTGCCCGCGCCGTACACGCTCAAGCCCCTGTTCCAGCCGGAGGCCGTGGACGTGGTGACTTCGTGAGTGGTGCCGCGCGCACTACTTGCGCGGGCGGGTGCTGGCATGGCACTACCCGCACATGAGCTTCCAGTTGGAGACGGAGAAGGACGTGGAGAGGCTGCGCCAGGCGGCCCTCCTGCTGGAGGCGGAAAACAGACGCCTGGTGGCGCGCGTGGTGGAGCTCACGCGCAAGCTGATGAGCGCGCAGGGCCAGGACGCCGAGGAGTTGCAGCTGCGCTTGCAGGAGGTGGAGCGGCAGCTGGCGCAGCGCACCGCCGAGCTGTTCGGCCCCTCCAGTGAGAAGCGTCCCCGCCCCAGACAGGACGAGGGGGACAAACCCGAGGAGGCCGCGCCCCAGCAAGGCCATGGCCCGCGCCCCCAGTCCACGCTGCCGACGCTGGAAGTAGTGCACACGCTGGAGGAGCCAGACAAGCAGTGTCCCAAGTGCGGTGGGGCACTGGCCGAAATGCAGGGCTGCTACGAGGAGGCCGAGGAGGTGGACGTGGTGGAGCGGCGCTTCGTACTGCACCGCCACAAGCGACAGAAGTACCGCTGCGGCTGCGGCGGGTGCGTGGAGACAGCCCTGGGCCCACCCAAACTCCAGCCCGGCGGGCGCTACTCTGTGGACTTCGCCGTGGAAGTGGCTGTCGCCAAGTACCTCGACCACCTGCCGCTGGAGAGGCAGGTGAGAATCATGGCGCGCGAGGGCCTCACGGTGGACAGCCAGACGCTGTGGGACCAGGTGGAGGCCCTGGCCCGGTTGCTCGCCCCCGCGCACGAGGCCTTGCACGCAGCGTTGCTGACACGCGACGTGCTGGGCGGTGACGAGACGCGCTGGCCTCTGTTGGGCAGCAAGAATCCGAAACGCTGGCATGCCTGGGCTCTGTGCGCACCTGACGCCGTCGTCTACCGGATTGCCGAGGGCCGCACCGCGGAGGATGCCCGGGCCATGCTCAAGGACTTCTCCGGCATCCTCATGGTGGATGGGCTGGGCAGTTATGACAGTTACGCTGGGCACGGCGGGCGCTTCACCCTGGTGCATTGCTGGGCTCACGTGCGACGCAAATTCGTCGAGTGCGAGGAGAAGTTTCCTCAGGCCACCGAAGCCATTGAACTCATCGGCGAGCTGTACGCGCTGGAGCGCGAGTACAAGGTGGGGCCGCCGGACGCGGCGCGGCTGCTGGAACTGCGCCAGCACAAGAGCCGGGCTGTAATCGACCGGCTGCACCAGTGGGCGCGCGGGGTACAGGCCCTGCCCGGCAGTGCCCTGGGGCAGGCCGTGAAGTACATGAGCAACATGTGGACGGGGCTGACGCGCTTCTTGTCGGACGCACGAGTGCCGCTGGACAACAACGCCACGGAGCGGGCGCTGCGCGGGCTGGTGGTGGGTCGCAAGAATCACTACGGCAGCCGCAGTCGTCGTGGCACCGAGGTGGCGGCTCTCTTCTACAGCCTGCTGGAGACCGCGAAACTGTGTGGGGTGGACCCCAAGCGCTACCTGCGTGAGGCCGCACTGGCCGCGCTGCGAGGGGAGGAAATTCCTCTACCCCACCAGTTCGAGGCTGTCGCGGTCGGCTGAAGCGCCGCGCTGCTCGCCACTTCCGCCCTCACTTGGACACCACGACTGTCTGCATCGTCGCGGTGCTCGTCACCTCACGCCTTGAACTCGACGTCAACCTCCGCCTCCACGGGCCGCAGCGAGGTCTTACGAAGAATCGGCGAATAATGGTGGGCTTCCGCTGCGTCGCCCTCCCGCTCGAGTCGAGAGCGGGAATCAACCGGTAGGTGGCAGAGCCGTCATTTCGTGGACGAATTCCTGGCCATGGCGCGAGACCAAGCCGCCGCCATGAGCGCAGCGAAGCGCACGTGCTGTTCAGGCTCCTTGGTTGCGAATTCGGTGAGCGCCTGTTGCCGGTTTGGCAAGTAGCCGAGGCTTCGCCTGTGGTCGAGGTCGTAGGCACGGGCTGGGCCGGTCAACGCCTCGAGTACCTTCGCGCGAAGACGCGTGTCGGCTCCCGCGAGGGCAGAGAGGAGCGTCTGTCCTGCGGTGAGTGTCAACGTAAGCCTCCGATCCAGCCCAGGTAGTGGAGGTGCTGGAGGGGTCGCAGAGTGCGCGGCGCGATGACGACGAACACAGCGACGACAAAGACGGAGCCGGCGTGGTTGGAAGCAGCGCGGCAGCCGAGGTGGACCCCGGAGGTAGCAGCAGAGGTGGTGCGAGCGTGGGAGGCGGAAGGAGGTACGCAGTCGGCCTTCATGCGCAAGTACGGGTTACCGCGCGAGAGGCTGCGCTTCTGGACGCGCAGGCGAGAGGGAAAGGAGGGAGCGCGGACGGCCATGGCCTTCGTGCCCGTGGAGGTGGCGCCCGCCGAGCGGAGTGAGGTGGGGCGGGAGCAGGGGGAGGCGGTGCAGGTGGAGGTGGGCGGGGTGAGAGTGAGAGTGGATGCGAGAGCCAGCCAGGAGTTGGTGGCGCGGGTGCTGCGGGCGGTGAAGGAGGTGCAGGGGTGCTGAGGCTACCGGAGGGGGTGAGAATCTGGGTGGCGACGCAGCCGTGCGACATGCGCAAGCAGGCCGACGGGCTGAGCGCGCTGGTGCAGGGCAGTCTTGGGCAGCAGCCGAAGTCGGGCCACCTCTTCGTCTTCTTCTCGAGGAGAAGGGATTTCGTGCGCATTCTCTTCTGGGACGCCAACGGCTACTGCACCGTGAGCAAGAGACTGGAGGCGGGGCGCTTTCGGGTGCCGGCGCCCGTAGAGGGCCAGGCCGCGGTGCACCTGGAAGCGCGGCAGCTCGCGGAGTTGCTGTCGCTGGTGGAGGCCAGCAGCGCGGTACGGCGAGGCGAGGTGCATTGAGTCCGCGCTTGCGCGCCCGGCCCCACTTCGTGCATAGGCACGGTGCGCATGACTTTTCCCGTCACCATTGAAGAAGAGAGGGGCCAGCAGGAAGAAGCCCAGCCGACCGCCTTCGAGGCGGACGACATGGAGGCGGTGCGCGCCTACATGCTGCAACTGCTGATGGAGGGCCGCGGCGAGCAGGCCGTTGAGATGTTGTTGGGCCTGTTGGGTCGGCTGCGCGAGGAGCACAGCTCCACGACGGTGCGACTCCAGCAGGCGCTGCGGCAGCTGTACGGGCGGCGCAGTGAGAAGACTCCCGCCAGTCAGCTCCAACTCCTGCTGTCATTGTTCACCCAGCAGCAGTCCGCCGAGCCAGAGGCCGTGCCCGCCACCGTCGACGGTGCACAGGCAGCCGCCCCAGCGGCCCCGCCGGCCGACGCGCCGAAGAAGACGCCCAGACGCGCGCCCCTCCGCGGCGCCCAGGCCCTGCCCGCGCACCTGGAGAGGCGCGAGGTGCTGGTGCAACCCGCGGCCGAGGAGTGCGTCTGCCCGGGTTGCGGTGAGCAGAGGCAGCCCATGGGCGAGGAGGTAAGCCAGCGACTGGAATTGGAGCCGGCGCGCTTCTACGTGCGGGTGGAGAAGCGCCCGAAGCTCGGGTGCCAGCGCTGCAAGGAGGGGGTGGCCGCCGCGCCCGCCGGTGAGGCGCCATTGCCGGGAGCGCTGCCCGGCCCGGGGTTGCTGGCGCAGCTACTGGTGGGCAAGTACCGCGACGGGCTGCCCCTGCACCGCCAGCAGGCCATTTTCGACAAACGCCACGGGGTGAGGCTGCCCGCCTCCACTCTGGGCGACTGGGTGGCGGGGGCCAGTGACTTGCTGGCGCCCGTGGTGGCGCTGCTCAAGCAGCGCACGCTGGCGGACGCCTTGCTGCACACCGACGACACCGGGGTGCGCGTGCTGGACAGGGACGACGCCCGCGGCATCAAGCGCGGACACCTCTGGCCGTACGTGGGAGTGGGCGGCAACGTCTTCGTGGAGTACACCCCCGATTGGAGTGGCACGGGCCCCCAAGGGGTGCTGGCCGACTTCCGGGGCTACCTGGTGGTGGACGGCTACAAGGGCTACCAGTCCCTCTTCGGCCCCACCTCTCCACGCATTGAGGTGGGCTGTTGGATGCACGCCCGGCGTGGCTTCGAGCGCGCATACGTGGCCGGAGACGCTCGCGGCGGCACGGTGCTCACGCTCGTGCAGAAGCTGTACGCCGTGGAGCGGCAGGCCCAGGACGCGGGGCTCTCCGCCGAGGCACGCCTTTGCCTGCGCCTCGAGCACAGCCGCCCCGTCTACGAGGAACTCTTCGGCTTGCTGGAGGAGTGGGCCCCGCACGTGCCCGCCAAGACGCCGCTGGGCAAGGCCATTGCTTACGCGCGCAACCGCTACCTCCCCCTGGGCCGCTTCCTCGAGGACGGACGCCTTCCGGTGGACAACGGCGAGGTGGAGCGCCTCATCAAGCTCATTGTCCTCGGACGCAAGAACTGGCTCTTCCTGGGCAGCGATGCCGCTGGCCACCGGGCCGCCAGTGTCTACTCCCTCGTGCTCAGCTGCTACCGGCTGGGCATGGACCCGTGGGCCTACTTCCGCGACGTGCTGCCCAAGCTCGGCGACACCCGCTTCCCCGCCTCCCGCCTCGCGGAGCTCCTCCCCGAGTCGTGGGCTCAGCAGCAGGCTCAGCAGCGATAGGCTTGTCGACGCGCCATCCATCACGCGGCCACCGTGCCATGCTCCTCGGTGGCCGACACCATGGGCTGGACCGGAGGCTTACGTGTCAACGTTGTCGTCGCGAGAAGCTGACTCAAGCAGTTGGCCGGAGAGAAGGCACCGCAGGGGTGGAGGGCGGGGAGGGGTTGAGGCGGACAGGGCCAGTGGGAGTCCGGTCGCGGGTGTTGGCGCGCCAGCGCTCGGGGTGACGGTGGCGAGCGCGCTGGTACACGCGGTGGCGGCGAGCCAGCAGTTGAGCCTCGCGGCCGAAGTGCCTGTCGTCGCTCGACGGTGGTGGTCAGCCCGGCAACTTTGCCGCACCGCGCGTGTAGGTGGCGGAGCGCAGGAATGCGATCATGTCAAAGTCCGCGACGCTTTGCGGGGTCAGCGGCTCATAGGGGACAAAGGGCTGCTTGCTGCGGGTCCGTATCGGAGGCGCCGCGTCCTTATAGAGCCCTTTGCCGCGATGGGCCGGAATGAAGCAATCCGACTGCCGCGCCAGTAACCGCGCCTCGATGCTGCCGGCCTCGGGCGCGCCGATGAAGTTGGCCTCGGACGTCCCCAGGGCTCCCCCGATCACGGCGAAACGCGCGCCGAACAGCTGGTCGAGATGCGCACCCGTCGGCCAGAATTCATACCAGGGCAGCTTCGTCTTGGTCCGCCGAAGATGGGCGCTGTGCAGGTAGACCAACACCTTTCCACGCGTCTTTTCGCGCTCGGAGATGTGGACGAGATTCTCAGCGGCCATCGCGTCGCGCATGCTGACAAGGTTGTCGAGCGACTCTCGCCGCGCCAGCGCCGCGTGAATGGCGAGAAGATGCTGGGCGACGGTGACGTGTTGCAGCGCCTCTCCAAAGGATTCGCGATCGCTTTTGGCCACAAGCTCCGGGCGGCGCACGCTTAGTTCGGAGGCGAGCTCTTCCGTCGCCACCCGAAGCGCCGAAGCCCTGGGCGAGAGGCCGAACTTCCCCGCATCGTTGGCGCCGGCCGGCGTGTCTCTGCCCACAAGCTGCTGCGCGGTGTCGCCGCCCAAAATCCGCGTCAAGATCTCCTTGTGGACGACGGCGGCCGAGTCTTCCCAGTCCGCGTCCGCGCCCAACAGCGGCTCCATGATGGTCTTGTGCTTGGCGGCGGCCACCGGGTCGACCGATCTCAGATAGGCGAGCGCGAATTCGAGCGCCTGCCTCGGACTTTCCGTCGTCTCGCCTTCCGACGGAACGGTCCCATAGAGGCTGAGCTTCACCGCATTCGCCGGATCGGAATTGTAGCGCTTCATCCACTCCACGAGTTCGCGATTGGCGGCATATTTCCCGGAGCCGTAGCTGAAACCCTTGTCTTCGATGGCCTCGTAAGTCGCCGATCCGCGGCCTGCGACATAGCCGTCGACGAGCCGCGCGCGCATGTAGTTGGTCTCGAGCGTGATGGCGCTGAAGCCATGGGCTTCGACGAGCCGCTGGAACAGGCGATTGCGGAGGAGCAGGAATTCTTCGCCGCCGTGCAGAGCCTCGCCAAAGCCGAGAAGCGAAACCTGATCGCCGAGGTGGGACATCATCCGGTCGACGGCGGCGTCGAAACCTTTGTCCAACGAAAACGGGATCGCCTCGCGGGCGATCCATTCGTCTAGCGACGCGAACCTGACCGATCCAGCGGACGACCCGGACCGGGCGAAAGCGGCGCCAGGGACCAGGGCTGCGACGCCGAGGGCGGTCGTGGCCGCCAGGAATGATCGACGACCGAAGTCTTGAATTTGTTCTTCCGGATTCTGTGTGCTCATGAGTTAGACCCCGTTAGCGCCAGTTTTGATATCGAGTGCTCCAGGAGCACCTCCCATGCCAACGCCCCTCTCTCTCTGGGAATGGGGTGGGGTGGGGGAACTGGCTGTCCGGACCTCCGTCACTGCTGGGGGGCGGGGTGCCGGGTTTCCGAACAGTGCTCCCCGTGGAGGCAGGCGGGCCCATCTGGGCGAGGGGGCACGAAGGGCGTGCATCCGGCTTGCATCTCGGACGTAGGATGAAGGAGTCCGCCCCCCGAGGAGACGCCGTGAAACCCTCTCCCGCCTCCCCGCCACCGAGCGGCCTCGAGCAGGTGCAGCGCGAGGCCTTCGCCCGCCACTTCATGCGTATGGCGCGCATCCGCATCTACATGATGCCGCCGTCCCTCTTCATCCTCCTCTATCTCCTCGTGCAAGAGCCGGCGGTCTGGCGCAAGTGGCTGCTCGGGGGGCTGCTGGGACTCTTCGTGGTGGTCGAGGGCATCGAGCTTCACCACTACCTGCGCCGCACGCCGCACCAGAGATTCTCGTTCACCTACGTCATCGGCGTCGGCATCCCGATTCATGGGGGCCTGCTCCTGGTGACGGGCGGGCTCGAGGGGCCGCTCACGCCGGTGCTGCTCATGGTGAGCTTCTTCATCTCCCTCTTCACCACCACTCGAGGTGCGTGGGTTCTCGCGCTCTTGCATGTGGCGACGCTGTGGGGGCTGGCCGCGGTCTCCTTCACCGGGGTGGTGCCGGACCTGCTGCCGCAGCTCTACGGGGGTGGTGCACGGGCCGGGCACAATGACGCCCTGCTGCTGTCCCACGTGACGGTGCTGAGCGTGCTGGTGGCGTTGTCTGTCGGCATTGGCTCCATCATGCGGGACGTCTTCCAGGGCATGGCGAAGGACGCGCTGGACGCGCGCGACGAGACGCTGCGCACCCACACCGAGGCCCTCAACGCGCTCACCCTGTTCAGCGGGGAGATTGCCCACGAGCTGAAGAATCCGCTGGCCAGCGTGAAGGGCCTGGCCGCCATGGTGGCGCGGGACGTGGAGGGCAAGCCGGCCGAGCGCCTGGCGGTGCTGCGGCGCGAGGTGGACCGGATGCAGGAGATCCTGGAGGGCTTCCTCAACTTCTCCCGGCCCCTGCTCCCGCTCAACGAGCAGCGCACCTCGCTGGGATGGTTGTGCCAGCAGGTGGTGGAGCTGCACGAGGGCATGGCGGGCGATCGGGGCGTGAGCCTGCGCCTCTTCGTCGAGCAGCACGTGGCCGTCTGGTGCGACCCGCGCAAGGTGAAGCAGGTGCTCATCAACCTGGTGCAGAACGCGCTGGAGGCCGCGCCACGCGGGAGCACGGTGGAGCTGGTGATACTGCCCACGCCCGAGGGCGGCGGACGGGTGGAGGTGCGAGACCAGGGGCCGGGGATCGCGCCCGAGGTGCGCGAGCGCGTCTTCGAGCCGGGCGTCACCACGAAACCCAAGGGCAACGGGCTGGGGCTGGCCCTGGCGCGGTCGCTGGCGCGGCAGCATGGCGGCGAGCTGGAGCTCCACCCGCGAGAGGGCGGCGGCTGCGTGGCAGAGCTGGTGCTGCCCGCGGAGCTGCCGCCCCGGCAGGAGAGGACGGAGGTCGTGGCATGAAGGCGCGGGTGCTGGTGGCGGACGATGACGCGGGCGTGCGCTACACGCTGCGCGGGCTGCTCGAGGACGACGGGCTCGAGGTGGAGGAAGTGGGGGACGGGGAGGCCGCGCTGCGGCGGCTGGCCGCCGAGCCCCCGGTGGACCTGGTCATCAGTGATTTGCGGATGCCGAAGGTGGACGGGATGGAGCTGCTGCGCCGGGTGCGCGCACTCTCGCCTGTCCCGCGCGTCATCCTCATCACCGCGCATGGCAGCGAGCGGCACGCGGTGGAGGCCATGAAGCTCGGAGCGGTGGACTACTTCCGCAAGCCCTTCGAGGTGGACGACGTGCTGGCGGTAGTGCGCCGGGCGCTGGGCACCCTTCGGCTGGAGGCGGAGAACGAGCGGCTGGCGGGTGAGGTGAACCTGCTGCGCTCGCTCGTGTTCGTCTCGCCGGCGATGAGCCGGCTGGCGCTGCTGGTGAAGCGGGTGGGGCCGCGCGACGTGACGGTGCTCATCACCGGGGAGAGTGGCACGGGCAAGGAGCGCATCGCCGAGGCCCTGGTGCGCGCCTCCGCCCGGGCGGATCGGCCCTTCGTGCGCTTCAACTGCGCGGCCCTCACCCCCGAGCTCGCCGAGGCGGAGCTGTTCGGCCACACGCGGGGGGCCTTCACCGGAGCGGTGCGCGCGCGGCAGGGGCTGTTCCGCGAGGCGGATGGCGGCACGCTGCTGCTCGACGAGGTGGGCGAGCTGGATCCGGCCACCCAGGCCAAACTGCTGCGCGTGCTGCAGGAGGGCGAGGTGCGGCCGGTGGGCGAGGACAAGGCCTGGCCGGTGGACGTGCGCATCCTGGCGGCCACCCACCGCGACCTCGTGCAGCGGGTGAAGGAGGGGTGCTTCCGCGAGGATCTCTTCTACCGGTTGAAGGTGGTGAACCTGCACGTGCCACCGCTGCGGGAGCGGCCGGAGGATCTCGCCGCGCTGGCGAAGCACTTCCTCGCGCGCTTCGCCGAGCGCTTCCACGTGCCGTCCATGCAGGTGACGCCGGAGCTGATGGCGCGTCTGACCGCGTGGAGGTGGCCGGGTAACGTGCGCGAGCTGGAGAATGCCCTGGAGAGCGCGGTGGCGATGAGCCCGGACGGGACGCTGGACCTGTCACTGCTGCCGGGCGGGCCGGAGCAGGAGCGCCCCGAGGAGGCGCCGCGCGCCGGTCTCAAGGAGAAGGTGGAGGCCTACGAGCGGGCCCTCGTCGTCGCCGCGTTGGAGGAGGCACACGGCAACCGCAGCGAGGCGGCGCGGCTGCTCGACATCGGCCGTGCAACCCTGCACGACAAGCTGAGGAAGTACGGCCTCGTGCGCGAGGGAGAGGCGGAGTAGGGGGAGTGCCCGGTCAGGCCGGGGCTGTCTGCCGCTGCGCCAGCCACTGCCGCGCGGGGGCCGTGGCCACCCCGAATCGCTCCAGCCCCGGGAGGACCACCTCCTCGAGGGTGCGCACGAAGGTGGCGCGCTTGTGCGCATGCGGGAGCACGCCGTGCCGCTGGAGCACGGGGCTCTCCTCCGCGGGCGTGCCCGATGCGAAGAGGGTGGGGGAGATGCTCCCCGCGAGCATGAAAGGGATGTGGCGGCCCAACCAGGCCACCTCTCCTGCATCGTGCTCGCGTGCCAGGTACGCCCAGCCGAGTCGGCTATGGGCCACCTCGTCGCGAAGGAGATCATGCAGCACCTGCCGCACGCGCGGCTCCGTGTCGGCTGCGTTCAGCGTGGTGAGGACGGCGGCACTCTCCGTCTCGGTGATACAGCAGGCCGCCACCAGCTCGTAAAGCACCTGCTGGCGCAGCGGCAGCCCCACGGGCGCAACCTCGGCGACGGCCGCCGGAGGCTCGGGCAGGGCGAGGTGGCCGTAGGCGAGCGCCAGCTCCTCGCACAGCGCGGCATGCCGTTGCTCATCGCTGGTGGCCCTCCTCGCGAGGGACACGAGCGCCTCGGGAGCAGCGAGCGTCTCGAGGCGCTCACCCAGCCGCGCGAAGCGCAGCGCCGCATCCAGCTCCACCCGGTACCGGAAAGCCCACGCCGTCGCGACCACGTGCCGCTCCGGCTCGGGAAGCGCGTGCATCACCAGCCCTGCACGCCCCCGCCGGGCTCTTCTCCTCCTCCGGTCCCGCCGTCGGTCTGGGGAGTGGTGCCCGCGTCCGCCTTGTCATTGGGCTTTGCCTTCGCCTCATCGCCGCACCCCGACACCCCTCCCAAGAGCGCTCCACCCAGCACCAGCACGTGAAAGAGCTTCTTCGAATCCATGACGGCACCTCGGCTCGTTGAAGGGGGGCGCGGCCGCCCCTCAGGGGGAAAATGATGACACATCCGCCGCCTGGAGGGAGCAGGGACTGGCACGGTTGATACCCAGGTCGGGGGGGGGGCGCCGGTGCCCGGGCAGTTCATCGCGTCGGTGCGTCGGTGGAGCTCGCAGCGGCCACCCGGACTACCCCCGATAGTGAATCGAGCGCATGGCTGGCCACACGGGGATACCCCGAGCATCTGAGAGTGGCGTTGAAAATCCACGGGTGAGTCATTGTCTTGACTCGAGGAAGCCTCCGCAGACACTCACCCCTGGTGAGTTGCGCGCGCATTCAAACGAATGGACGCGGCGCGCCATGGTTGCGAGGCTCTCTGCTCGGGGGGCACAGGCGATGAGTGAAGATGGCGCGAAGGTCGAAGGACACGTACCAGGTCATCACCTCAAGGAGTCTGCATTCGACGAGAAGCTCCAGCGAAGCTTTGCGATGCTGGAGCGGAGGGAGGAACGGCAAGCAGCGCTGCGCTCACTCCTCGTGCTTGTGCTCACCGTCGTATTCTGGGTTCTTCAGGTGCGTGTGAAAGCGATTGCCGGGTGGGTTGCTCTCATCACCACCCTGGTCGTAGTGGCCTATCTTGGCCTGGAGGGGGTGGGCATCGTGAGAAGGCGTCAACTTCTCTCAGGATGCCGGGGACAGACGCGCAGGCAGATGGAGTGGCATCTGCGGCGGCTGGGGTGCCTGAGCAACACACGAATCGAGGAGCTCGAGGAGACAGCGAAATCCCAGGGCGGGACGCCGAACGCCATCATCGAACTGGCGTTCCAGGACGGCTGGAACAAGGGCCTCGAGGAGCTCCTGGTGAGGCCGGAGGTCAATGACGGAGAGCGGCGGGTCATCAAGCAATGCCAGTATGTTCACGGAAAAGCGTCAAAACAGGCCGCAGGTCCGAAGCAGGATTCGAAGTGGAACTTCCTGTCCTCGGGCTGCGCGAAGCGCACGCAGGAGGATCTGCGGTGGCACCTGAAGCAGTTGCAGCGCGAGGGGCTGTACAAGGTTCGCGAGTTCCAGTCGTTTTCCTGGAGGACGCGCGAGCGACATGAGCAGATCCAGCGGGCGTATCGGGAAGGCTTGAAGCTGGGGCTTCAGGAGCTCCTCTCCAAGCCGGCGAGCAGCCGTACGGAACAACAGGCCATCCGGGAGTTCCTGGGGTCGAGGGAAGAGCCAGCAGAGGTTGGAACCGAGCGGTCCGAACCGACAACCATGCACTGAGGCCGACGATGACTCTGGAAGACGTTCGCAATATCGGGTTCGGGCATCTCGTCGGTTTTCTCGCCGGAGCCATTCTCTACTCCTTCCTGCATGGCTGGAACGGAGCCCTGTTCGAGCCCTTCGGGGAAGAGGCGGGAATGACGTTCGCGGTGCTCTTCGCTGGCCTGGGGGGCTGGGTTCAGGGCAAGTTGTTCAAGTCCTCGTCATCGAAGATGGAGCGTTTCAAGTCCGCGCTGGTGGAGTTGCGTGAGGATTGGGAGCGGGGCCTTGCTCAGGACGAGGCGGAGCGCAGGTACAGCGCCCTGCTGCGGCGCCATGGCATGACGGATGTGGACGCGGACGCGGCTCTGGGGGGGACCCAGTTGGAGAAACTCCAGTTCGAGATCGAGCGCATGGACCTCGAGAACGAGAGACTCTGGCTGGAGAACCTCCGGCGCCGGCGGAAGATGAAATTGCCGATGGGCGAGGTCGCGCCTGGGCTCGTGACGCGCCCGGCCCGGTCGGGCGCCCTCGCGCAGAACCCCCAGGGCAAGACATCCCCCAGCAAATTCGGCCATTTGGTTGAGCACGTCTGGGCCATGCTGCATTGAGGAGCTTTCGCGCCGTCCGGGCGGCGCTTCATTCCCCGGAAGGCCAGGCCGGAGGGCAGCCGAGCAGATAGCGGGCATGTCCCGCGCCCACCACGGGTATAAGGGCTCGGAAATGGCCGTCCGCTTCGAGCTCGTCACCACTGACCCTACCGGGGCCCGTGCCGGGGTGCTTCACACCCGGCGTGGCTCCATCCCCACGCCCGTCTTCATGCCGGTGGGCACCCACGCCTCCTTCCGCCACCTCGGCATGGAGGAGGTGAAGGCCACCGGTGCGAAGATCATCCTGTCCAACACGTACCACCTGATGCTCAAGCCGGGCATCGACGTGTTCAAGCGCTTCGGCGGCATCCACCCCTTCATGCAGTGGGATGGGGCGGTGCTCACCGACTCGGGCGGGTTCCAGATCTTCTCTCTGCCCGAGGACCGGCTCATCACCGAGAAGGGCGCGCACTTCCGCAGCTTCCACGACAACAGCCGCCAGCTCCTCAGCCCCGAGTCCAGCATCGCCATGCAGCAGGCGATCAACTCGGAGATCATGATGGTGCTGGACGTGTGCATCGACTCGCGCACGGACGAGGCCGGCACGCGCGAGGCCATGGAGCGCACCCACCGCTGGGCCGTGCGCAGCCTCGCGGCCAAGAACCAGGTGGACACCGGACAGGCCCTCTTCGCCATCGTCCAGGGCGGCGTGCACCCGAACCTGCGTGACGAGAGCGCCGCCTTCCTCACCCAGCACCCCTTCGACGGCTTCGCCATCGGCGGCCTCGCGGTGGGCGAGACCAACGAGGAGCGCAAGGCCATGACGGCCCGCGCCGCAGCCTCGCTGCCCCAGGACAAGCCCCGTTACCTCATGGGCGTGGGCACTCCCACGGACCTGCTCGAGGCCGTGCTGCGCGGCGTGGACATGTTCGACTGCATCATCCCCACGAAGATGGCGCAGCAGGGCTACGCCTATACCTTCCAGGGTCTCGTGCGGATTACGCGCCAGGTGTTCCGGCTGTCGGACGAGCCGTTGGACCCGACGTGCGACTGCTACGTGTGCAAGCGCTTCAGCCGCGGCTACCTGCAACACCTCATGAGCGGCAAGCACCACATCGGCTCGCGCTTGTTGTCCGTGCACAACGTGCACCACTACCAGCAGCTCACCTGGAAGATGCGCGACGCCATCGTCCGGGGCTCCTACGCCCAGGCCTACCGCGAGCTGAAGCAGGCCGTGGCCACGCCGAAGGATCTCAAGGACGCGAAGCTCGAGGTGGGCCCTGGCGCCGTCACCCTCAAGGAAGTGGGCTGAGCGCGTGGACTCCGAGAACCCTCGCGATGGTGACTTCGAGCTGGTGACGTTGCGCAACGGCTCGCGAGCGGTGCGGCACCTCGGGCACGGAGAGGTGATGCACCCCTCGGTGGGCCCGTGGCAGGAGGCCCTGCGCCTCTACGTGGAGCAGCCGCGCCTGTCCGAGCGTCTGCGCACCCCAGGAGAGCCGCTCGTCATCCACGACGTGGGCCTGGGGGCGGCCACCAACGCGGTGGCGGCGCTCACCTGCGCGCGCGAGCTGGGCTCCGAGCGCCGGCGGGCCCTGGAGCTGGTGAGCTTCGAGGTGGACCTCGCGCCGCTGCGGCTGGCGCTGGCGGACGCGGCGGGCTTTCCCTTCCTGCAACCCTTCCGCGAGGCGGCCGAGGCCCTCATGCGCGACGGCGTCTGGGAGGGCGAGGGCCTGCGCTGGCGGCTGCACCTGGGGGACGCGCAGGGATTGATCGACTCCGGGCTGCCGAGGGCGGACCTGGTGTTCTTCGATCCGTTCTCCCCGGCGTCCAACCCGGAGATGTGGACGACCCGGGTGCTGACCCAGGTGAGGGTCTGCTGCCGGGAGGATGGGGAGGGGGCGCTGCTGCTGACGTACAGCGCGGCCACCCCCACGCGCGTCACGCTGCTGCTGGCGGGCTTCTACGTGGGGGCCGGCATGTCCACGGGAACCAAGGGAGAGACGACGGTGGCGGCCACGCGCCGCGAGTCCCTGGCTCTACCGCTCGGAGAGCGCTGGCTGGAGCGATGGCGCCGCTCCTCATCCCGCGCGCCCCATGGGGAGCCCCTCACGCCGGAGCTCGAAGCACGGGTGCTCGCCCATCCGCAGTGGCGCGTGGGCTGAGCGTCCTCGGGGCGAGCCACCCAGATGGGCCCGCCCCTGGAGGAGCCTCTCTCTACGCCGGAGGCCGGGTAGAGGCCTGGCCCGCCGCGGAGCCGCGCGCGGCGAGCTCGGGCGAGACGGCGGCCTCAGCCTGCTCGGACCAGCGCACGTGGTAGGTGGCCGACTGGCCGTCGAAGCCCTCGGGGACGACGGCGACCCGCTGGCCGCCCGCCAGCTCCGCCGCCCGAGCCAGCGCTCCGGCTACGAAGGTCGGCTGGTCCGCCCCGATGTCCGTCAGCCAGAACTCCAGCTCCGTCGCTCCACGCTCCACGATTCGCACCTCACTGCAATTGGTGCTGGTGCGGAAGCAGAGCCGGGCCTGCGTCAGCGCCCTCCGAGGACCGAGCAGCCGAGCCATGCCCAGCAGCGCCCGCCCAAAGAGGGTGGAGAAGTAGCCATCGATGAACCGCTCACCGAGGGAGTAGTACGCGGCCTCGGCAGGCATGCCCGCGTAGATATGGTCCGCCGCGATGCGGAGGAAGTGCTTCCACTGCTCAAGCGTGTAGGTGGGAGTTAGCTTCTGCTCCAGGTCGAGCCCCGCCTCAGCCAGGCGCAGACGGCACGCGGGCGTGAGTCGGTTCTCGAGTGCCTTGAGGAAAAGCGCCTCGACGGTTCCTGCATAGACGAGCTTGTGGCCGGTCATAGGAACGCTGGTATATCCGGTTGTCGGCCCTCCTCGCTACATGCCTGTTCAGGGAGCGTGCACTTGTGCACGTGAAGTGAACAAAAACCAGGGGTTCGGCGCGAGACTGGAACATCCCGTACGCCCCTGGTTTACAGCACGGCGGGTACGTACATGTAAGGCCCAGTGAGAGGGGACGCGATGAATCCCGGTCCTGGCTGTGGGGGTCCGGGATGAAGAAGCGTCGCCTAAGGACCGAGCCGAAATGAGGGGCGGCCTCCTTTCGTTTTCCACTGATGGCTCCGTGCGTGGCCGTGCACTTTTCTCCGATGGCCGTCCAACGTGACGCCTAGAGTTCTGACCAATGGTGACGATCGAAACCCCCCGTGCGCCCCTGGCGGCGCTGCTGCCCGACCGCTCGCAGGGTCCCCTGGATTCCGATGAGATCCTCAGCCGTTTCGTCGGCTGGGTTGAGTCCACCGGGCTGACCCTCTACCCGGCGCAGGAGGAGGCCATCCTCGAGCTGCTGGGGGGCAAGCACCTGTTCCTCAAGACGCCCACCGGCTCGGGCAAGTCGCTCGTCGCCATGGCGCTGCACTTCAAGGCCATGGCCGAGGGTAAGGTGTCCTACTACACCTGCCCCATCAAGGCGCTCGTCAACGAGAAGTTCTTCGCGCTGTGCGAGGCCTTTGGTCCGGAGAAGGTGGGCCTGCTCACCGGCGACGCGGCCATCAACCGCGAGGCGCCCATCCTCTGCTGCACGGCGGAGATTCTGGCCAACCTGGCCCTGCGCGACGCGACGCTGAGCGCCGACTACGTGGTGATGGACGAGTTCCACTACTACGCGGACCGCGAGCGCGGCATCGCCTGGCAGCTTCCGCTCATCACCCTGCCGCGCACAACGTTCCTGATGATGTCGGCGACGCTGGGCGACACGCACCTCATCGAGGAGCGGCTGCAGGAGTTCACCGGCCGCGAAGTGGCCAGCGTGCGCAGCGCACAGCGCCCGGTGCCGCTGGACTTCGAGTACCGCGAGATGCCGCTGCACGAGACCATCCAGGAGCTCATCCGGCAGGGCAAGGCGCCCATCTACCTGGTGAACTTCTCGCAGCGGGCCGCGGCCGAGCAGGCGCAGAACCTGATGAGCGTGGACTTCTCTGCCAAGGAGGACAAGGAGGCCATCCGGCAGGCGCTGCTGGAGGCGTCCTTCGATACGCCCTACGGCAAGGACTTCCAGCGCTTCCTGCGCCACGGCATCGGCATGCACCACGCGGGCCTGCTGCCCAAGTACCGGCTGCTGGTGGAGCGGCTGGCGCAGACGGGCCTGCTCAAGGTCATCAGCGGCACGGACACGCTGGGCGTGGGGGTGAACATCCCCATCCGCACGGTGCTCTTCACGCAGCTCTTCAAGTTCAACGGCGACAAGCTGGCCACGCTGAGCGTGCGCGACTTCCAGCAGATCGCCGGACGCGCGGGCCGCAAGGGCTTCGACACGCAGGGCAGCGTGGTGGCGCAGGCCCCCGAGCACGTCATCGAGAACGTGAAGATCGCCCAGAAGGAGGCCAAGGGTGGCAAGCGCCTGCCCCGTAAGCCTCCGCCGCAGAAGGGCTTCGTCAACTACGACAAGAACACCTTCGAGCGTCTACAGACGGGAATCCCCGAGGCGCTGGAGTCGCGCTTCGAGGTGACGCACGGCTTCCTGCTCAACCTGCTGCAGAGCGAGATGGTGGGCGGCGCCGAGGGATACCAGCGGCTGGTGCGGCTCATCTTCCGCTCGCACGGCTCGGAGTACATCAAGCGCCGCAACCTGAAGGAGGCCGCGGCGTGCTTCCGGACCCTGCGCAACGCGGGCCTGGCGATCGTGCAGAAGGGGCAGGACGGCTCGGGGGCGACGGTGATGGTGGCGCCGGGGCTGCAGCGGGACTTCTCGCTCAACCAGACGCTGTCGCTCTACCTGCTGGACACGCTCAACAAGCTGGACCACGAGGCGGAGACGTACGCGCTGGACGTGGTGACGCTGGTGGAGTCCATCTGCGAGAACCCGGAGGTGGTGCTCTACGCCCAGCTGCACGAGCTCAAGGGCAACAAGATCAACGAGCTGAAGGCCCAGGGCATGGAGTACGACCAGCGGATGGAGGAGCTGGAGAAGCTCGAGTGGCCCAAGCCCAACCGGGACTTCATCTACACCACCTTCAATGCCTTCGCGGAGAAGCACCCGTGGGTGGGCGCGGAGAACATCCGGCCCAAGTCCATCGTCCGCGACATGTACGAGCGCTACCTGTCCTTCCACGACTACGTGCGCGAGTACGGCCTGCAGCGCAGCGAGGGCGTGCTGCTGCGCTACCTGGGTGACGTCTACAAGGCGCTCACCCAGACGGTGCCCGAGCGCTACCGCAACCAGGAGGTCAACGAGATCATCGAGTGGCTGCGCGCGATGATCCGCTACGTGGACCAGAGCCTCCTGGAGGAGTGGGAGCGGATGAAGAACCCGGGCGAGGTGGTCATCCGCCGGGCCGAGGCTCCGGACCGCAAGCCGCAGGACCTCACGGACGATCCCCGGGCCTTCGCGGCGCACGTGCGCAACGAGCTGCACCGGCTGCTGCGGGCGCTCGCCTACAGGCGCTACCCGGACGCGCTGGCGCTGCTGCGGCAGGACGAGGGCGGGGAGCAGTGGACGGCGGCGAAGCTCGGGGAGGCGATGACGCCCTACTTCGAGGAGAACAAGAGCGTGGTGCTCACGCCGCAGGCGCGCCGGCCGGCCAACACCTTCCTCAAGGAGGCGGGCCCGCGCCAGTGGGAGGCCCAGCAGCGGATCCTCGACCCCGAGGGCCATGGCGACTGGATGCTCGACTGTGTGATCGACCTCACCGGACGCAAGGTGGATGACGGTCCGCTGCTCACCCTGCGCCGCATCGGGACCTGAGTCTCCGTAGCGCCCTGTCTCAATATGGACGGCGGTGGAGGACTCCCACTGCCGGAGTGGATCGGCATGTGGGAGCGGCATTACGTTCATCTTCCGTATGCCTCCCATCCGTCATGTCGATCCGCAGCTGCGCCGGGACGTCCGGCTCCTGGGCCGGTTCCTCGGAGAAGTCCTCATCGAGCAGGAGGGACAGGCCCTCTTCGATCTGGAGGAGCGCGTCCGGCGCCTCTCCATCCAGCGGCGGCGCGGACCGAAGCCCGAGCGCCGGGCGGCTGCCTCGGAGCTGGCCGCGCTGCTGCGTGAGATGCCCCTGGAACGGGCCGAGCCCGTGCTGCGCGCCTTCTCCACGTACTTCCGTCTCGCCAACCTCGCCGAGCAGCACCACCGCATCCGCCGCACCCGCGAGCATGCCAGCGGTGGCATGCAGGGGCCTCCCCAGCGCGGCTCGCTCGATGCGGTGATGCAGTCGCTCAGGCAGGCCGGCATCCCCGCCTCGCGGGTGCGGGAGCTGCTCCTCTCCATGCGGGTGACGCTCACCCTTACCGCGCACCCCACCCAGGCCTCCCGCCGCACGCTGCTGCAGAAGATCTACCGGCTGGCCCGGCTGCTCGAGGAGCGCGACCGCGGCCACCTGACCCCCCGCGAGAAGGCCGACATCCTCACGTCCATGCGCGAGGAGATCACCGCCCTCTGGCAGACGGACGAGCTGCGCCGCGAGCGGCCCACCGTGGGCGATGAGGTGAAGAACGCCCTCTGGTACGTGGAGGAGGTGCTCGGAGAGCAGCTCGAGCTCATGCCGGAGACGCTCGACTGGTCCTTCGAGCGTGCCTACGGTGAGCCGCTGGGCGTGCTCGCCACCCCGGTGCGCCTGCACTCCTGGGTGGGCGGGGACATGGATGGCAATCCGCTGGTGACGCCGGAGGTGCTCGCGGACACGCTGCGCGCCCACCGGGCCCGAGGCCTCCGGGCCCTGCTGGCCGAGGTGTACCGGCTTGGTTGGGTGCTCACCCAGTCCGAGCGGCATGCCTATATCTCGAAGGAGCTGAGGGCCTCGCTCGACCAGGACGCCGCGGACCTGCCGGAGGTGATGGCCCGCTATGGCTCGCGCACCGAGGGCGAGTCCTGGCGCCGCAAGCTGCGCTTCATGGAGGCCCGCATCCAGGCCGCGCTGGTGTACGTCGAGGGCCGCCGCGCCGGCCGTACCGAGCCCCTTGCTCCCGCGGCCTATCGCTCGCCCGTCGAGATGCTGAGGGATCTGGAGCTGATCGAGCGCTCGCTCGTGGATGCGAAGTCCCGGCACGGAGGGCTGCGGCAGGTGCGCCGCCTCATCGCCCGGGTGCGGGCCATGGGCTTCCACCTGGCCGAGCTGGAGGTGCGCGCGCCCGCCGAGGACGCCCGGAGCGCCGCGCTGTCGTTCGGAGGTGGACCCGCGCCGGCCGGGGGGGGCTCCCGGCTGCTGGCCGTGCTGCAGCGGGTGCGCGAGGCCCAGGCCGAGTCGGGCGAGGGGTGCTGCCGCACGCTCATCCTCTCCATGGCCTCCAGCGCCGAGGACGTCCTCGCGGCCTTCACGTGCGCGCGCCAGTCCGGTCTCTGGGACGAGGCCCGGGGCTGCGCCACCGTGGACGTGGTCCCGCTCTTCGAGCAGCTCGGAGCGCTCGATGATGGTCCTCGCATCCTGCGCGAGCTGTTCGCCCACCCCGAGTACCGCCAGCACCTGAAGGCCCGGGGCGTGCAGGAGGTGATGGTGGGGTACAGCGACTCGGGGAAGGAGGTGGGGCTGCTGGCCGCCAGCGCGGCGCTCTACCGGGCCCAGTCCGCGCTCACCCAGGTGGCGCGTGAGGCGGGCGTGCAGCTCCGGCTCTTCCACGGCCGCGGCGAGACGGTGGCCCGGGGTGGCGGTCCCGCGCACGAAGCCATCCTCGCGCTGCCGCCGGGGAGTGTCGGGGGCACGTACAAGTCCACCGAGCAGGGCGAGGCCCTGGATCAGAAGTACGCCCGGCCCGAGCTGGCCCGGCGCACCCTGGAGCTGGTGCTCGGCGGAGTGCTGCTGCACTCCCTGGATGCGCAGCCGCGCGTGGCGCCCGAGGAGGAGGCCCCGTTCCGCGCCGCCTTCGACGAGCTGGCGGAGTTGGGCCGCCGCGCCTACCGGGCGCTCGTCTGGGAGGATCCGAACTTCGTCCCGTTCTTCCAGGCTGCCACGCCCATCGAGGAGATCGCCGCGCTGCCCATCGGCTCGCGGCCCAGCAAGCGTTCCGCGGGAGGGCTGGAGTCCCTGCGCGCCATCCCCTGGGTCTTCGCCTGGACGCAGAACCGCGCCATCCTGCCGGGGTGGTACGGCGTGGGCTCGGCACTGGAGGAGTACGGCTCGCGGCCCGAGGGCCTCGCGCAGCTCAAGCGCATGTACCGCCAGTGGCCCTTCTTCCACACCGTCATCGACAACGTGGCCATGGTGCTCGCCAAGTCGGACATGGCCATCGCGTCGCGCTATGCGGCGCTGGCGCCTGACTCCACTCGCCCGCTGTGGGAGCGCATCCGTGCCGAGTACTCGCGCACCCGCCGCTGGGTGAAGCGCGTGACGGGCGAGTCGCGCATCCTGGAGAGCAATCGCCAACTGCGCGAGAGCATCTCCCTGCGCAACCCCTACGTGGACCCCATGTCCTTCCTCCAGGTGGAGTTGATGCGGCGCAAGAGGGCAGGGGCGGCCAACGTCGATCGTCCTCTTCTGCTCACGCTGGCCGGTATCGCCGCGGGCATGCGCAACACGGGGTGAGCGGCACGAGCCGAGGCGGTGCGCGAGCTCAGGCCCGCCGCCTCGGCAGCGTGATGATGAACTCGGTGAAGGAGCCTTCTTCCGACTCGAACCGCAGGCTCCCACCGTGGCCCTTGACGATGATGTCGTGGCTCAGCGACAGCCCCAGCCCCGTTCCCTCGCCCGCCGGCTTCGTGGTGAAGAACGGGGTGAAGAGCTTGTCCCGGACGTCCAGGGGAATGCCCAGGCCATTGTCGTAGATGCGGAGCTCCACGCTCTCGCCCAGGCCGCGGGTCTTCACTCGAATCTTCGGCTGGAAGCCGTCCGCGCCCCGCAGGCGGCGCTTCGCGCTCACGGAGTAGCAGGCATTGTCGAGCAGGTTGACGACGACTCGGCTGAGCTCCTGCGGAACGACGTCCACCATGCCAGCGCTCTCGTCGAGCTCCTGCTCCAGCTTCGTGTCGAGCGTGGGGAAGCGGGACCGCATGCCGTGGTAGGCAAGGTTGATGGAGTCCGACAGCAATGCGTTGAGGGGATGCTCCTGGCGCTCGCCCTTTCCTCCGCGGGAGTGATCCAGCATGGAGCGGATGATGCTCTCCATGCGGCTGCCATGCTCCTGGACCTTGCGCATGTTGAGCGCCAGGTCGGCCAGGCTTTTCTGGAGGCGGGTGAGGTGCTCGGAGCCAAGCTTGCTCTCCAGCAGGTTCAGCTCGTCGGCCACCTCTTGGACGAGCTCCCCGGAGAACTCCGAGAAGCTGGTCACGAAGTTCAAAGGGTTCCTGAGCTCGTGGGCAATTCCGGCCGTCATGGTGCCCAGTGCAGCGAGCCGATCCTGGAGGAGCAGCCGGTCCTCCATCTGCTTGCGCGCCGTGACGTCCTGGGCGAACACCCGGAGGATCTCCGCGTCCGTCAGGGCCAGCACGGTCAGCTCCCAGTAACGTCCCTCCAGGTGCACCGTCGAGGGCAGCGCCGCCTCGGGAGCGCGGAGCCGTGAGAGCGTGGCCTCCACCACCGGGTGGCTCCGTCCGCGGACCGCCAGGTCGGGGAAGTGCTCGTGGGCGGCCGGGTTGGCGTAGAGCAGCGAGCCATCCATGCCCAACTCCAACATGGGCGAGGGGTGCAGCAGCGGGAAGGAGGCCAGCCGGTAGAGGTGCTTCTCCAGCGTGTGCGACTCGGTGATGTCCTGGACCTTCAGGGCCACCTCGGGCCACCGTTGCCCGGAGTCAGCAGCCCCCAGCGTTACCTCGGCGGCGTACCGGTGCTCCCTTCCTTCCTCGGCCAGGCAGAACTCCACCCGCCCCCCCGCGCGGGTTTGACGAGTCAGCCGCGTCAGGGCCAGCAACCGCTCGGCGATCGGAGGCTCCACCACGTCGGTCAGCGGCCGCCCTTCACCCCCGCGCACGTCTCGGCCGAGCGTCCTGTCCATCGCGCTCCACAACCGCCGGCAGCGCTCCTCCTCGTCCAGTGTCACCGCCAGGAAGTCCGCGCCCTTCTCGGGCCAGGGCGTGGCAAGCAGTTGCTCGGCCGATGAGGAGACGAAACCCTCGGCATTGAAGGGCGCGCTCAACCGCTCCAGCCCCGTTCCGTCCTTGCTCAGCTCCTGGATGATGGAGGCCAGCGAGGCGGCCTCCTCTCGTGACAGGCGGTGGGTGAGGAGGATTCCATCGGCGGGCGTGGCCTCGGTGAAGAGGATGGGCGCGAGCTGGCGCTCATCGCTCGACAGTTGGACTTGGACGATACCCATGTACGCGTGTGTCGCGCTCTCGTCCGGTTGGCTCGTGGGGATGGAGGTCACATCCGCCTCGCCGGAGATGACCGCCTGGACCGCCTTGCGGTACGTGCCGAGGAAGTGCTCCTCGGAAAAGACGGTGGAGGGCGGCATCCCCAGTCTCTCGAGTCGGCGCGCGATGAGGAGGTAACCCCCCACGGAATGAGGGGTCACCCACGCGGCGCGCTTGCCCCGCAGGCGCTCCAGGGTGAGGGGCTCGCTCGCGCGGCAGACGAGCGCCGCGTGGTAGTACCCGCGCCCGAAACGCACCGCGCGCAGCACCGTCCAGGCACGTGATGCGAACTGGGCACACTGCTCGGCGGTGGCCCAGGCGAGGTCCACCCGGCCCGCCTCGAGCTCCCGTGTGAGGGCCTCGTAGGTAGGCACTGTCTCCACTACCACCGGGCGTCCCATCCGCAGGGAGATGGCATGGCCCAGCAGCTCGGCCCGGACGTGCTCTTTCATGTCCCCGAGTGACGGGTAGGTGAGGAACCGGATGGGGGTGGACGGCGTCACGGGGAGAGCATGCCGCACGGGGCGTTTCCGAAACACCCTCCTGGGCCGGAATCACTCAGGCCATCCGAGGCCGTGGCCTGGCAAATCCCAGGGCCAGCCGCGGGCTGGGTTGGGTCTTCACGGTACGCAGGCTCCCACGCCTGTGAAGCCTTGGAGGGGCTCGCAGCGCCCCGAGGTGCAGCCCGGCTCTCCCGAGGGTGAGCGGCACAACCGGCGGCACGCACGTCCTGCTCCGTCCTTCACGCACGCGCTCCCCGGCCGGCAGTCATTCGAGTACGTGCACGGCGAGCCGTCCTCCACCGCCCCCGCAGTCACGCACACTGGCTCGCCTCCCGGTGACGGGTAGCAGCCCAGGGGGCTCGCGCAGTCCTGGGCCAGCAGCTCGCACGTTGGCCCCGCCTCCCCGCACACCCTCGGTAGCTCGTCCGAGCCCATGAAGCGCAGCACCTCGGTGCAATCCCGCGGCGCCGCGCACTGCTCGCCGCCGTGGCAGAACTTCTCGCACGCGAAGGTGAGGCCCCCATCCGGTGCCGGGTGATCCGTGCAGTACAGCCCCGCCTTGCACGTGTCGTAGAAGTTGCCTTCCGGTGTCGCGATGCTCTGGCAGGTGCTGCCCTCCGCGTCCGTCCCTTCCGGCACGCAGCGACGGCTCGTCACGCTCCCCTGGCGCACGTAGGTGCACTTGTGCCCCGCCGGGCAATTCTGGGCCACCGGGTCGCACTCACCCGGAAAGCAGCGGTTTCCCTGCCCACCGTCTTCCAGCACCCCTCGCAAGCAGAGCGCGCCCGCGTCGCAGCCCTGCTGCCGTGCCACGTCGCAGCCCGAGTCCGTCTCGCCGCCTCCATCCAGCTGGCCCGTGGACCCTCCGCCCGCGTCCGTTCCGCCCCCACCCCCACCATCGGCCACCTGGCCCGCGTCGTTCCCCGTACTCCCCGTATTGCCGTTGCGGCAGCCACTGGCCATCATCCCGACGACGAGGACTCCGCCCAAAAGAAGCACGTTCGCCCGCATTCCTGGCCCCTGCTGGAGTGACGAACGGGACTAATAAGACGTCCGGGGAGAAACGGGCCCCCCTTGAACAAGACCTGGGTGACAGCGGACACTTGCGGCCTTGATGACGTCCTGGAGCGGCTGTTTCCGCTTCAAGGGCATTCTTCTGAAACACGCCCGAGGGAATCAGTGCGCATGAGCATGAAGACGGCCGAGGCTGCGGAGATGTCGGCGGTGGCGCAGGCCAACCGGAGGGCCCACGAGCGGGTGACGGCGACTTTCGACGTCCGCTTCCAGGACACGGAGGACGCCGCGCGGGCGCTGCGCGCGTACTCGCTCAACCTGTCGGCGGGAGGCCTGTGCCTGCGCACGCGCCGCTCCTACGACGTGGGCGCGCACGTACGCCTTCAGATGACGGTGAGCGGGGAGGACTTCGACCTGGAGGGCATCATCTCCTGGGTGCGGGATGACGCCGAGGCCATTGGCGTGCGCTTCGTCGGTGTCTCCGAGGAAGACCAGGCCCGCCTGCAGCGCGTGGTGGCCAGCTTCAAGCGCTGAGCCCGTTGCTGTCGCGAAGTCGGGCGGGGCCTCCGGGCCCCGCCGGGTGCTGCGCTACTGCCCGTGCTGACGCTCCAGCTCCGAGTGGCGCATCACCATGTTGTCCACCTGCACGAAGCCGCAGGCCGTGTAGAAGCTCTGCAGCTCCTGCAGCGCGTAGGCGCTCACCTCGAGCCGCTTCACGCTCAGGGCCCGGGCTCCGCACCGCTCGAGCACCTGCTGCATGAGTGCCCGGCCCACGCCGCGGCGCCGCCAGCCCTCCGTCACCACCAGCTCATCCACCGTGGCGATGCGCCCGCGCAGCCGCAGCTGCGGCCGGTGCGACAGCGACACCATTCCCACGGGACGATCCTGGGAATCCGCTGCCACGAAGATTTCAATCTCCGGATGACTGATGACCCAGTGGACCGTCTGGGCATCCGAACCGTGGGCGTAGCCCATCTCGCGCAGGAGCGCGGCCAGGCTCTCTGCATCACCGCGGCGAGCGCGGCGGATGCGGAAGGGGGGGGCGTCCGGGGCTGGAGTTCTGGTTGGCGTCGATTGCACGGCCCCCCCACTCTACTCAAGGCGCGGCCAACCTCGCAAAGGCAGAGGGCGGCCCCGGACTCTTCTCCCGGGCCGCCCTCTTGTGCCTACATCGATTCTTCGTGTGTGAGAATCAGGGCTGCTCGGCCGCCAGCGTGCGGATGGCGGTGGTGATGTCTCCCTGCTGGGGGACCGAGGCCATCTCCAGCGTGTCCGCCAGACCGATGCCCGGCACGAACTTGCCGGCCAGCAGCCGAGGTGGCGCCATCAGCTTGTAGAAGAGCTCCTCCACCGTGCGGCGCACCAGGTGCTCACCGAAGTTGGTCACCTCGGTGTCCTCGTTCACGTACAGCACGCGGCCCGTCTTCTCCACCGAGCCCTTGATCAGCTCCCAGTCGTACGGCCACAGGGTGCGCATGTCGATGACCTCGGCGTCGATGCCCTCGGCGGCCAGGTCATCCGCGGCCTTCTTGCACAGGGGCAGCGTGCGGCCGTAGCTCACCACCGTCACCTGCGAGCCCGCGCGCACCACCTTGCCCTTGCCGATGGGCACCGCGTACGCCTCGAGCTCCGGCCACTGCGGCTTCCACTGCGAGCGGTCTCCCAGCGGCGCGTCGATCATCTTCGACAGCTGCTTGTCGTTGTCCGGCTCGCCCGGAATCCGCTCCTCGCCCTTGATGCGCAAGAGCGCCTTGGGCTCCAGGTACATGACGGGGTTGATCTCCTGGCAGGCGGAGATCATCAGGCCGTACGCATCCAGCGGATTGGAGGGGATGACGATCTTCCAGCCGGGGATATGGGTGGCCGTCGCGTCGAAGGAGTGCGAGTGGTAGATGGAGCCGCGGATGCCGCTGCCCACCGGGGTCTTCACCACCATGGGCAGGTTCCAGTCCCCGTTGGTGGCCCAGCACGTGTTGCCGGCGATCTTCAGCAGATCGATGGTGTTGTAGATGTAGTCGGCGAACTGGATTTCGGCGACGGGCTTGCCGCCAGCCATGGCCAGACCGATGGCCATGCCGATGATGCCGCGCTCGTCCAGGGGCGAGTTCCACGCCGTCTTGAGGCCCTGCGTGGCGGTGAAGACGCCGCCCAGGGGCGCGCCCACGTCCTCGCCGAAGATATCGGTGACGCCGAGGTTCTCCTCGGCGTAGTGCAGGGCCATGCGAACGGCCTGTGCCATGTTGGCCATGGGTTACTTCCTCTCCGCGTAGATGTGGTTCCAGATGGTCTCGGGGCCGGGCATCGGCTCCTCGATGACCTGACGGGCCATGGCGGCCATGTCCTCGGTGTAGCGGTTGCGCAGGTCGTCCATCTCCTTGCGCGTGAGGATGCCGTGCTTCTCCAGGCGCTGCTCGAACGTGGTCAGGCAGTCCTGCTCGTTGCCCACCATGTTGGCGCCGGACGCCGAGGAGTGGCCGTACAGGCGCGACACCATGGCCTCCATGAGGAAGGGCTTGCGCTCCTTGCGCACGTACTCCATGGCCTCCTGGAGCTCCAGGTACGCGTTGATGGGATCGTTCCCATCAATCGTCTTGGTGCGCATGTTGAAGGCCTTGCCGCGGTCGGCCACGTTCGTCTCGCCGTGCTGCGTCTCGGCCGGGGTGGAGATGCCCCACTTGTTGTTGGTGACGATGATGAGCACGGGCAGCTCGCTGCCCTTGCGCGAGCTCCACACCAGGCACGAGGCGAAATCGCCCTCGGCCGTGCCCGCGTCACCGCCGGTGACGATGGTGATGGCGTCGCCGCCATGGCGCTTCTGCATCAGTGCCGTGCCCGGGGCCATCCCGTACTGCACCTCGATGGGGGAGGAGACCGGGGCGATGTTCCACTCGCGCTTGGAGAAGTGGCCCGCGAAGTTGCGGCCACCCGAGTAGGGGTCCGACGCCACGTTCTTCATCTGCCGCAGCGCCCCGATGGGCTCCTCGCCCAGGGCCATCATCGTGGCGGACTGGCGGTAGTGCGCGTGCAGGTAGTCGTAGGCCGGGCCCTGGCCCTTCTTCATCAGCAGGCCGAGGGGCACGTTGAAGGCCTCCTCGCCCGGGCCGCCGATCCAGAAGTAGCCGTGGCCCTGCTTGTACATCTGGATGAGGCGCTCTTCGAGGACGCGCGCCTTCACCATCAGGTCGTGCATCCGGACCAGCAGCTCCCGATCGAGCGGGAGCGACTCTTCTTCGCGGTTGAGGAGGCGGGGTTTTGGCACGCGCGTCTCTCTAGTCAGGAGTAAAGAACGGGGCCCCCTATACCCCAAAGGTGCCCCGGAAGCTCAAGCGCCCCGGGAGGTGTTTCCAGCCTCTGGACATGCCGCGCTGCGGCACAGGCGGAGAGTCCGTTACAAGCCATTCACGCAGCGCGTGCGTTGACCCACTCGCGCTCCCGGAGGGCTGCTGGCAGTCAGCAGTCCGGCTGATGAAGCCTCTTCCTTGCCGGCTCAGGTGGGAGGGCTCCGGCGTAGCGAAGCGGCCTTGCCAGATGGACCTCCACGAGTGGAATGAGAAATGTAGGGGCTTCAAGAACAAGACCCGCGAAGAAAAGTTTCAGTGCCCGAAGGAGTGCCAGCCCGTTGAATGATGGCTTGGGTGGTGGAGAGGTCGTGTGCAGGTCATGAGCAGGCGCACACTCCTGGCCGGTGTGCTGGGTCTGCTCGTTCCGCTGCCTCTCGTGGTGCTGCTCGCGATTTCGATGAAGAGCCTCGTGGCTGGCTCCGCGCGACCCGAGCAAAGGAGCCTCGTTCCCATGCTCACGAGTGAGGAGCGCCACCGGCTGCTGAGCTACGAACGCGATTGCAGCACGGACGAGGACTGTGACTCGCCTCTTCGCTGCTTCTTCAATGAACGCATCGGGCGACGTTTTTGCACCGACAGCAGGTGCATGACGGACCTCCAGTGCGCGGAAGACTTTGCCTGCCGCACCTTTGATGTCGGCAATGGCAAGGAGCAGATCCGTGGTTGCGCGCTGGTGGGAATCCGAAAAGAGGGAGAGTCGTGCCGACGGCTTCCCGATACGCGCGAGCAGGGTTGTGAGCGCGGTCTGCTGTGTCAGACCCGGTGCGGCCGTCCATGCGTGCTGGACGAGCCCTCCAGTTGCCCCGTGGGCTTCTTTTGTTCAGACGGGCCCGATGGCCCTTCCTGCCTGCCGAGATGCGAGGGACTTACGTGCCCCGAGGGGCAGCGGTGCGTGGGGGTCGCGGCGGATGTTTCGATTTGCGCCAGCATCCATGGCCCGGATTGCGAGCGGACTCCCTGCCCTGAAGGCCAGGAATGTGAGGTCTACGGCGACCTCCCGCCTGCGAATGAGGTCTGGATGGAGTGCCTGAGCGGCTGTGGCGGTAGGGAGGACCCTCCATGTCCCGAGGGGACCGCCTGCTACTTGTTTCAGTGCCGCAAGGCGTGCGACCCCGAGGGGCCTCCGGTCTGTGGATCCGGCTTCGCCTGTAGGCGGAGCCATTCCAGTCAGCCCTGGGTGTGCCTGCCCAGTACCCGGACCGAATAACGGGTCCAGGTACTCCCTATCGGTTTTGTCAGGGTCTCTAACGGGAGTCCTCGCGTGTCGCCGGGGGGGGCTGCTCCTCCACGGAATGGGACTCCACGTCTCTCAGGGGCATCAGGCGCGAGAGCAGGGGACCGCCGTGCTTGAGGCGAGCAATCCGCTGCGCGGGGTAGATGCCTCGCTGTCCGGTGAGGAGATAGGCCGTGACGGTGACGATGACGACGTGGGGCAGCACGCCCGCGCCGAGCAGCTCCACGGCCATGAGGGACAGGGCCAGCGGTGTATTGGCAGCGGCTCCAAAGAGCGCGGCGAGTCCCACGCCCGCCGCCAGGTCCAACGGCAGTCCGAGCAGCTGCGCCAGCACGTTGCCGAGCGCAGCACCTACGAAGAAGAGGGGAGTGACCTCGCCCCCGAGGAAGCCCGCGCCCAGGGTGACGACGGTGAAGAGCAGCTTGAGGGCGAAGGCGCTGGAGGGCAGGGTGGGGTCCACGAAGGCCCGCTCGATGGTGGGCACGCCCAGGCCGAGGTAGTCGCTGGTACCCACCAGCTTCCAGAGGCCGACTACCATCGCGCCGCCCAAGGCCATGCGCAGGGGCAGGGACGGGATGGTCTTCTCCAGTCGCTTCTTGATGAAGTGCACGCCCTCGACGAACACCACGGCCACCAATGCCACCGCGATACCGAAGACGAGCCACTTGCCGAGCACTTGCGGCGAGAGGGGCAGCGCCGCTGGAGTGGGGTATGGCGTGTGGTGGATTCCGAGCGCGCGGGTGACGAGGTCTCCCACCACGGCGGCCACCAGCGCGGGCACGAGGGCCTCGTAGCTCATGCGTCCCACGCAGACGACCTCGAGCCCGAAGACGGTGCCAGCGATGGGGGTGCCGAAGACGGAGCCGAAGCCCCCGGCGATGCCGGCGGCGAGCAGCTCCCGGCGTGTGGAGGGCGAGACGCGGAAGCGGTGCGCCACGACATCGGCGAGGCTGGCCCCCATCTGCACGGCGGTGCCCTCGCGCCCGGCGCTGCCACCGAAGAGGTGGGTGAGCACCGTGCCCACCAGCACCATGGGCGCCATGCGCAGGGGAAGCTGCGAGTCGCCCTCATGCACGGTGTCCAGCACGAGGTTGTTGCCACCCCGGATGGGCGTGCCCCACCGGGCGTAGAGGGCGCCGATGACCAGGCCCGCCAGGGGCAGGGTGTAGACGAGCCACTCGTGCCGGGTTCGCACGTCGGTGGCCACGTCCAGCAGGTAGAGGAACACCGCCGACGCCACTCCGCACACCACCCCCACCACTGAGCCCAGGACGAGCCACTGTCCGAAGGAACGCGCTCGCTTGTTCAGGCTCACCGCTGAGCTCCCCTGGAGATTTCTCGCTGACGCATGTCCGCGAGTGCGCGCTCGTTGTACCCGACTCCGCTCTTCATTAAAGACAGGTGCTCCGCGCTCGTTGACGTCAATGAGTTGTGTGGTTTTTTGTGGGTGGGGGTGGGATTGTGCTCGTTGACGTCAACGAGCGCTTCGGGGTGTGACCTGGTCCGTCCGGGGTGACGAGCGGCCGTTGCTCTCCCCGCGAGCCGTGACGGGCGGACAGACGCACATTTCGCGGTGTCGAAGCATGGGACAGCCCTGGAGAGCATTGAGTACACACGTGCTCGCCATGCCTTCGCCGGCCCCACCTGACTTCCAGTTGCTCTTCGAGAAGAGCCCGGGCTCCTACCTCGTCCTGTTGCCGGACGCGGACTTCACCATCGTCGCGGTGAGCGATGCCTATCTGAAAGCCACCCTGACGACCCGCGAGGACATCCTCGGCCGCGGCTTCTTCGAGGTGTTCCCCGCCAACCCGGAGGACCCGAGGACCATCAGCACCCGCAACGTGCGTGTTTCGCTCAAGCGGGTCCTGGCCACGCGTGCGCCGGACACCATGCCCGTGCAGCAGTACGACATCCGGCGTCCCGAGTCCTTGGGGGGTGGTTTCGACGCGCGGTACTGGAGCACCACCAACCTCCCCGTGCTCTCACCCGAGGGAGAGGTTCGCTACCTCATCCACCGGACGGAGGACGTGACGGACTTCGTGCGCCTGTCCCTGCGCGGCGAAGAGGAGCTGATGGACACGGACGTCCTGCGCCGGGGTCAGGAGCTGCTCCAGGCCTCCAACAAGGAGCTGCGCCAGGCAGTGCGCGAGCGCGACGAGTCCCTGGCCATGGTCGCCCAGGCCCGCGCGGAAGCCGAGCGCCAGCGTGCCTGGCTGCACTCGCTGTTCATGCAGGCGCCCACCGCCATCACCATCCTCCGGGGCTCGCGGTACGTCGTCGAGCTGGCCAACCCGCTCATCTGCCGCATCTGGGGCCGGCAGCAGGAGCAGGTGCTGGGCAAGCCCTTGTTTGACGCCCTGCCGGAAGTGGCGGGCCAGGGGCTCGAGGAGCACCTGACGCAGGTCCTCACCACCGGGGTGCCCTATGTCGCCAGGGAAATGCCTATCCGGGTGGCACGCCTGGAGGGCGGGGCCCTCGAGGATGTGTTCTTCACCTTCGTCTACGAGCCCATGCGCGACAGTCAGGGCCACGTGGAAGGCTCATCGTCGCCGCCTCGGACGTGACGGACCTGGTGCGTGCTCGCCAGCGGACGGAGGCGCTCGCCGCCGAGGAAGTGCGCGTTGCCGAGGAGCGGCTGCGCCTGGCCATGGCGGCCATGGAGATGGGGACGTGGGACGCGAACCTCACCACGGGCGAGCTGGTGTGGGACGAGCGCATGCGCACCCTCTTCGGCCTGCCGCTGGAAGTGCGCCTGGACTACGACGCCGTCTACTCGTGCGTGCATCCCGAGGATCGCGAACGCGTCATCCGCAGCTCTCGCGAGGCGGTGGGGCCTGGCGGCTCGGGGTCCGTTGCCCTCGAGTACCGCATCCTTCCTCCGGAGGGCGGGACGCAGCGGTGGGTGAGCACGCAGGGCCAGGTGTATTTCGATTCCTCGGGGCGACCCACCCGCTTCCTGGGGACCGGGGTGGACATCACGGCGCGCAAGGCCTTGGAGGCGGAGATGAAGGCACGGGCCGACTTCGAGCAGCAGCTCATCGGCATCGTCTCGCACGACCTGCGCAACCCCCTGAGCGCCATCCTGTTGGGGACGCAGGCGCTGATGGGCCAGGAGAGCCTGAGCGCACATCAGTTGAAGAGCGTGGTGCGCATCCAGTCCTCGGCCCAGCGCGCGCTGCGCCTGGTCAAGGATCTGCTGGATTTCACCCAGGCCCGCCTGGGCGGGGGCCTGCGCATGGAGCGCCGGCCGCTGGAGCTGGCCCGCCTCATCATGCAGCTGGTGGTGGAGGTCGAGGCGGCCTACCCCGAGCGCACCATCGAGGTGTACCGGGTGGGGGATACACGAGGGGAGTGGGACGGTGACCGCATTGCCCAGGTGGTGACGAACCTGATGGCCAATGCGCTCAAGTACAGTCCGCCCGACAGCCGCGTACGGGTAGAGGCGCGGGGGGTGGACGGCTGGGTGTTCCTGGAGGTGCACAACACCGGCACCCCCATCCCCCCCGACAAGTTGCCCGTCCTCTTCCAGCCCATGCGGCGGGCGACCAACGAGGTAGACAAGGTGGGCCGCAGCGTGGGGTTGGGCCTCTACATCGTGGATCACATCGCCCGCGCTCATGGGGGCAGTGTCGAGGTCTCCTCCACCGAGGTGGCGGGGACGACCTTTACGGTCCGGTTGCCGCGCTCGCCCCCTGCGGGCGGACGCCCCACGTGAGCGGCCACCGTACTCCCAGCGAAATCCGGCTCGGAAGGGCCTGGGCGGGGCCCTTCTTCTCACCAGGGGGGACTCGCGTAAGCGGAAAACTGAGCTAAAGTCGCCCGGCTTCCAAGAATCCGATAGCCGTCGCGCCTCCCCCAGCGCCGATTCAGAGTTCCGCCTTGTCCAACGCCCCCCTGCCTTCCCAGCCCCCTCCCGACGGGTCGTTCGAGCACCAAGAGCCAACCCTCACCGGGACCGCCACCCGCGCGGCGGGCAATACCTCGACTCGGATCTCCCCGCTTTACCCGGAGATGACGGGCACCATCGTCGCTCCGCTGGAGGCCGGCGAGCTCCCCGATGTGGCCGCCATCCGGGGCATGCGGTTGGACCAGCTCCTCTTCGTCACCACCGGCGTGCTGGTGGGCCTCGTGGTGGGCCTGCTCGCCTCCGTCGCCTGGGTCTCCGCCAAGTCCCAGTTCGAGGAGACGTCCACCCGCTTCAATGAGCACGTCCGCAGCCAGGCCATCGAGCTGGGTCAGACGCTCAGCCACACCCTGTCGCTCACCTCGGCCACCTCGCTGCGCGACAACAACTACGCCTTCCTCAGTGAGGTGGCGCGCTCCATCATCTCCGACAACCCGAACATCCTCCGCGTGCAGATATATGACGCGGACAGCCAGCTCGCCGCGGATTCGGCGCCCGACGCGAAGTTGGGCACCACCACCGAGCGCAAGCCGGAGCGGCGCTGGGTGACGGCCTTGTACCAGGGCAAGCCCATCATTGAGTACCAGGAGCCCATCGACTACGGCTCCCAGAGCGGCAAGGGCGTGGTGCTCATCAGCTACTCGCTGGAAGGGTTGCAGCAGCAACTACACGCGCTGGAGGCGGCCAAGCGGGAGTCGCTGCGCCGCAACGCCACCACCATGGCGGGGCTGGGCGGTGGCTTCCTGGCGCTGGCGGCCTTGCTGGTGGCCATCCTGAGCCGTCGCATCACCCGGCCGCTGGGCGTGCTTACCGGAAAGGTGATGCAGCTGGCCGCCGGAGACCTGAACGCGCGTACCGAGGAGGTGCGGGGCGCTGGGCGTGAGGTGACTACGCTGGGAGTGGTGTTCAACCACATGGCTGAGCGCATCAGCGTGCTGCTCGAGGACGTGCGCGCCAAGGCCCAGTTGGAGCGGGATGTGTCGCTCGCGCGCACCGTGCAGGAGACGCTGCTGCCCGGCCGCGAGGGCTTCCAGGCGGGCCCACTGCGCATCGCCGGCCTCGTCGTCACCGCGGACGCGTGCGGCGGCGACTGGTGGACGCGTGCTGCCCTGGATGAGCGGCGCGTGGTGGTGGGCATCGGCGACGTCACCGGCCACGGTCTGGCCACCGCCCTGGTGGCCACCAGCGCCACCAGCGGTTTTGCCGCCGCCATGACCATGCGCCCGCCGGAGGAGATCTCCGCCCAGCTGCTCATCTCCTCGCTCAACGTCACCATGGCCCACGTGGGCAAGGGCGAGCACCAGATGTCCAGCGCGCTGGCCGTCATCGACGTGCAGACGGGCGTCATTGACTACGCGAGCGGTGGACACCCCAGCCCCATCGTCTTCAACCGCCACTCCCGCCAGGTGGCCTCGCTGCCGGCCCGCGGCGCGCTGCTGGGGGCCTCGGCCTCCTCCCAGTACGCCTCGAAGCAGAACTCGCTGCAGCCCGGCGACATCATCGTCTGGTACACCGACGGCCTCACCGAGTCCCGGGACGCCAGCCAGAAGCAGTATGGCACCCAGCGGCTGGCCGCCGCCCTCCACGCCAACGCCCACCTGTCCGCCGAGGCCCTGCGCGACGCCATCCTGGCCGATGCGCGTGCCTTCAGCGCCGGCCTCCCGGCGCAGGATGACATCACCGTGGTCGTCGCCGAGTTCAGCCCCGCCTCCCCATGAGTCGCATGCGCTCTCCCCGCCCTCCCGTCCGCCGCCTCGTCGCGGCACTCGTCCTCGCCCATTCGCTCACCGGCACGGCCGCGTTTGCTCAGTACCGCCCGCCCCCCATGACGGAGTCCCAGCGGCTCGTTCGCGAGGGTGAGACGGCCCAGGTGGACGCGAGCACCGCCGCCACCTCCGGTGACAAGAAGCGCGCGGAGACCAAGTACCGCAAGGCCCTGGAGCTCTTCGAGAAGGCGCTCGACGCCGAGGCCACCTCCGTGCCCGCCGCCGCTGGCCTCGGGGCCGTGGGCATGGCCCTCAATGACCACGAGCGCGTGGCCACCCGCGTGGCCCCCGTGTACGCCGCCAACCCCCAGTCGCTGGAGCTGGCGTACCCGCTGGGCATCTCGCTCTTCAAGCTCAAGCGCTACGAGGAGGCCCTGCCGGTGCTGCAGCAGGTATCGGTGGCCAACCAGCCCGAGCACCTGCTCGTCCATTACTACCTGGGCAACTACTACGCGCTCGCGCTCCAGGAGGGCGACGCGGCGGTGGCCGAGCTTCAGGCCTACCTGGCCCAGCGCCCGGACAAGCTCGCCGCCAACGACTACCAGATTCACGAGCTGCTCGGCCGCGGCCACCTGCTGCGCAACGACCCCGCGGCTGCGCGCCTGTCCTTCGAGCGCGCCCAGGTGGGCCGCACCGAGTCCGTCTCCATCCAGATGGGACTGGGCGCGGTGCTGGAGATGGAGGGCCGGATGGCGGAGGCCATGGCCCTGCTCGAGGGCCTCACCGTGCGCTTCCCTCAGGTGCCCGAGGCCAAGGAGCGCCTGGGCCGGCTGCTGCTGGAGTCCAACGACGTGCCGCGCGCCGAGGTGCAGGCGCTGGCCCTGGTGAAGCTGGGCGGCACGGCGCCGGCGCACATGCTGCTGGGTGACGTGCGCATGGTCCAGGCGCGGCCCGCCGAGGCGGAGACCGAGTACCGCAAGGTGCTGGAGCTGGCCCCGGGCGACGTGGCCGCGCAGATCGCCGTAGGCATGGCGCTGCAGAAGCAGGGCCGCAACGAGGAGGCCATCTCCTTCCTGGAGGGCGCCGTGCAGTCGGGCGCCGACAGCCTGGAGCTGTGGTCCACCCTGGGCAGCGTCAACCGCCGCGCCGGTCGCTACGCGCGTGCAGTGGAGGTGCACCGGCGCGTGGTGGAGATGGCTCCCAAGCAGGCGCTCGGCCATGTGCTGCTGGGCGCGGACCACTTCGCCACCGGCCAGTGGGACCTGACCATCGAGGATTACACCCAGGCCCTCAAGCTGGAGCCGGAGCACGCTGACGCGAAGAAGTGGCTGGCCCGCGCGCTGGCCCACCGAGCTCGGGACCGGGCCGGCAACGGACGCGTGGATGACGCGGTGCGCGACCTGCGCCGTGCCTATGACCTGGAGCGCTCCTCGGCCATGGCTCGCCGCCTGGGTGCCGTCCTGCTGCAGCAGGGCTCTCACGCCGAGGCCCGCAAGGTGATGGAGCAGGGCGTGCAACTTCCCGAGGCCGCCTGGCGCGAGCACCTGCTGCTCGGCTACGCGCGGCTGGGCTCGGGCGCTCCCAAGGATGCGCTCGAGTCCTTCGAGAAGGCCGGGCAGATGGCTCCGGACCTGGCCGCCGTGTCGGACGTGTCCGCCGGCTCGGCGCTCGCGGAGATGGAGCTGGGCCAGGTGGACGCCGCCCTCAAGCGGCTGACGGACCCGGGTACCTCCAAGCGCGCCATCGAGGTGACGCGCGCCAACCTCTCGCGCGCCTACCTGCGCCGCGCCTTCGCCCGGCTGGAGTCCGGAGATGGTGCGGGCGCCCGTCAGGACGTGGAGTCGGCCGAGCGCGCCGGCGTGGGTGGCAACCAGTCCGAGCTGGGCCGCCTGTCCGCCTTCGCCAAGGGGCTCGCCCAGACGGAGGAGGGCCGCTTCGCGGATGCCAGTGCCGTCTTCAAGCGCGCGCTCACCCCCACGCCGTCGTGGGCCCGCCCCAACACCCGCCAGCTCGTGGACGCCTTCCTGCTCTACCGCAACGACAAGCTGCCGCAGGCGCGCAAGGCGCTCACCGCCGCCGCGAAGCGCCCCATTCCCGAGCAGGCCCAGTTCACGGCCGCCTTCACCAGCGCCCTCCACCGCCGCGAGGCCGAGCGCGCCTACAACTCCGGCAACATGCGCGCCGCGGAGAAGGCCTTCAAGGCCGCCCTGGCCCTCTCGCCGGACAGCGCCGCCCTGCAGCACAACCTCGCCTGCGTGGCCTACCGCGGCAAGAAGGCCAATGACGCCGTGGCCATCTGGAAGAAGCTCGAGGGCACCGTGCCCCAGGCCTCACTCAATCTCGGCATCGACGCCCAGGAGCGCCGCCGCGACATGGGTCAGGCCGTCGACTCCTACCGTCGCTACCTCGCTTCGGGCAGCGCTCCTCGTGCCGCCGCCGTGCGCGAGTGGAAGGAGCGGTTGCAGATGATCTACGGCCTGGCCGAGCCGGCCGTCGCCCCGACCTCCAACCCCGAGCCCTCCAGCGCCACCGCTTCGGATACCACGCCATGATTTCCCTCCGCTCGCTCCTCCTGGGCCTCGCGCTGCTGTGCGCCTGGGTGCCCGCCGCTGGCGCGGCCTCCAAGAAGGCCACCCTGGGCGTCTTCCTGCCCTCCACCCTCACCGATGGACAGCAGCGCTTCCAGTTCGCCGAGGCGCTCGCCGCGAAGCTGTCCGCGGCCACCGGCCGGCCCACGGCGGCCAAGAGCTTTGCCCGCTACGAGGACTTCTCGAAGGCCGTGGGCGAAGGCATCGTCGACTTCGCCG
Organism: Archangium lansingense; assembly: GCF_026626635.1. GTDB lineage: Bacteria > Myxococcota > Myxococcia > Myxococcales > Myxococcaceae > Archangium > Archangium lansingense. The sequence continues at coordinate 8,721,754 of NZ_JAPNKA010000001.1, read as the reverse complement.
TCGTGGACTCCTGGGCCGCGGTGCAGCTCGGCGCCAAGGCCACCCCGGTGGCACTTGCTCCGCTCTCCGGTGAGACGGCGCAGCGCTGGGCCATCGTCTCCAACTCGCGCGGTTCGGTGAAGGACCTGGCGGGCAAGCGGCTCGCCATCGTCAAGGGCGCGGGCGCGGCCGACCCCAAGTTCGTCACCAACGTGGTGCTCGCCGGTGACCTGGACGCCAAGAAGCACTTCAAGCTCACCCCGGTGCCCAACGTGGAGTCCGCCCTCAAGATGCTGGAGGCCAAGGGCGCCGAGGCCGCCCTGGTGCCGCTGACGCACGTGCCCGAGGGCGTCCGCGTCCTCTACCGCAGCAGCAAGGTGCCCGGCGCCGTCCTGGTGGGCATGCGCGGCGATGAGGACGACCTGACGGAGAACCTCAAGAAGCTCGAGCCGGTGGCTCCCTTCGGCGCCTTCGTCGCCATTCAGGGCAAGGAGCTGGACGAGTTCAGCAAGTTGCTGCAGCGCGGCCCCGCCCGCCGTCAGCCCGTGCTGGTGGAAGTACCCGCACTGCGCGTGGAGACGAAGGCCCTCCTGGAGCCTACCGTCCTTCAGCCGGTGCTGCCGTCCTTCGCCGACGCCCTGGATGTGTCGGCGGAGCAGCCGGATGACTGACAGTGCGGTGGCGACTTTCCCCTCGCCGAAACGTTAAACTCCTTTCTAATCGCGGGACGTAGAGAACGATGCACTCGACTCGAATCGCTTGGCTCCCGGCTCTCGTCGGGCTGATGTGTGGCCTCACCGCCGGCGCGGGGGCGGCGCAGACGAAGTCCAACTCGGCACCAGCTTCCACCCCGAGCACGGTGGCGTCGGATGCTCCGAAGGCGCGCAAGCCGCTGCCGCTGCCGCCTCCCTCTTCGTCGTCCAACGTCCCGCAGCGCGCGCCCTTCACGGGCCCGTCCTCCTCGCGTCCGCTGCCTCCGCCCTCGGGCCTGGCCGGCGTGGACATCCCGGATCCGCTCGCCGCTCCCGGCGGCGAGGCCTCGCTCGAGGAGTCCGTGCAGCAGCTGATGAGCGAGGCGGTGGTCTCCACGGCCTCCAAGCGCAGCCAGCGCATCGCCGACGTGCCGATGACCATCTCCTGGATTCCCGCCGAGGAGCTGGAGGGCACCGGCCAGTTCACCCTGTGCGAGGCCATCCAGTACTTCCCCGGCATGGAGTGCCGGCGCGGTGCCATGCGCAAGGCGGCGGTGAGCGCGCGCGGCCTCGGCTCCAACTACCTCTCCAACCGGCTCCTGCTGCTGCAGGACGGCCGTCCGCTGACGGACCCCTGGACGGGCCAGTTCTACGCGGACGAGACCACGCCGCTGGCCAACCTCAAGCAGATTGAAGTCATCCGCGGCCCTGGCTCCTCGCTGTACGGCTCCAACGCCTTCAGCGGCGTCATCAACATGATCTCCCGCCAGCCCAAGGATCTGATGCAGGACGGGCGCGACTGGGGCGCGGACACGCGGCTGCTGTTCGGCCAGGATCGCACCTGGCGCGCGCAGGCCACCGCGGCGGGACGCGGCGGCCCGGTGGAAGCGCTCATCAGCTACTACGGCTTCGGCTCGGACGGCCCGCAGCTCCTCAGTGACCCCACTGTTGGCCGCGTGGACACCAACGAGGACTCACTGGTGCACCAGGTGAGCGGCAGGGTGAACATCAAGAGCGTGACGCTGGACGCCAACTTCACCCAAGGAGAGATCGGCCGCCCGGGTGGCCACCAGATCTCCACCGTGGGCAACTGCGGCCGCTGCCACTACACGCCCGACGATGTCGAGCACGTGCAGAACTTCAACGCGAGCGCGCAGATCGATCAGCAGGTGACGGACAACCTGCGCTTGTTCGCCCAGGCGTACACGCTCTACAAGCGCCGCCAGGTGGTGATGGAGAACGCCTTCAACGAGGAGAACCCCCAGACGCCGCTGGGCAAGCGCCGCCGGATCGGCGGTGAGGCGCGCGGCCTGCTCTCCCTGGGCGATCTCACCGTGACCTTCGGCGGTGACTACAAGAACGACCTGGTCAACAACCCCAACGTCCTGCCCGGTCTGACGCTGGAGGACACCACCCAGGACATCCTCGGCGGCTTCGTCGACGCGGAGTACCGGCCCACCAGCCAGCTCGTGCTCAGCGCGGGCGCTCGCTACGACAAGTACATGATTCCGGAGAAGGTCTGGCAGGCGCGCACGGATCAGATCTCCCCGCGCGCCAGCGTGGTGTTCCACGCGCGCCCCGAGCTGACCTTCCGCGCCAACTACGGCCGCGCCTTCCGTGCGCCCACGCTGGCGGAGCTTGCCATCAACCAGCAGATGTACGCGTCCACGCTGATTGGCAACGGCAACCTGCGCGCCGAGACGCTGGACACCGTCGAGGCGTCGGTGGACTTCTGGCCCTTCGACCGTACGGTGCGCCTGACGGGCACGGGCTTCTACAACCTGGCCAAGAACTTCATCAACCAGGAGCTCCTGTTCGGCTCCACCTCGCAGTTCAAGAACGTGGGCGATGCGCGCGTGGCGGGCTTCGAGGCGGAGGCCGCGGCGCAGGTGGCGGCCATCAACTCCTCGTTCGACGTGTCGTACCAGTTCCTGGACGCGCGGGCGCTCGCCTTCGAGAACCGGCCGGAGCGGCCGCTCGACTACGCGCCCCAGCACCGCATCTACGCGCGCGGCCGGACGAACTTCGGCAAGTTCGCCTTCGCCGAGCTCTACGCGCTGTATGTGGGCGAGCGCTTTGACCCGGGCTTCCAGATGAACTCGGCCACCGGACAGCTCGAGCAGGTGAAGCTGCCCGGCTACTTCACCGCCACCGCGCGCGTGGGTGCCAACATCACCAAGGGCCTCACGGTGTCCGTGCTCGGCTCCAACCTCTTCAATGCGAAGTACGAGGAGTCCCACGGATTCCCCGCACCTCCGCTGAGCCTGTTCAGCGAGGTCAAGTTCCAGTACTGAGCCGTTATCGTGAGAGTCGCCCACCACCCGGGGGCCGCCACCGGCCTCCACCTCATCGCAGATGCGTCCCTGGCTCCCACCTCGCTGGAGCAGGCCGCGCCCGCGCTCGTGCGCAGCGGCCTGCCCCTGGTGGCCAAAGGGGGGAGTCTTCGCGCTCCGGCACGCGAGCTGGTCCTCTTCGATGGCCGTCTGGGTCCGTCCCACGCGGCCTTGCTAGAGCGAGACCCACCGGCCCTGCTGTTGGCCACGCGTGAGCCCGGTGGCCTTCCGTCCGCTTGGGAGATGCGGGTGCTGGGGGCGCTCCTGCGGGGGGAGACGCTCATGCCCCCGGGGGCACCGGTCGCGAAGCTGTGGCTGGAGCGGGTGGTGGATCTCAAGGGCGCTTCGTCCGAGGCGGCCGCGTTGGCGGAGGCCTCCAAGGGCAGCCGGAGCGCGTCGAGCCTCGCGGCCGAGGTGATGCACGAGCTGGCCGCCAACGCGCTGCTGGATGCACCAGTAGATGCCAGCGGCACGCCGCTCTACGCTCACCGGCGCGAGTCGGTGCAGGCCGTGGCGCCGGAGCACGTCTGCCAGGTGTCCTTCGCGGTGGGGGAGGGCGGCATCTTCCTGGAGGCGGTGGATCTCTTCGGGCGGCTGACGCCCGGGCCCATCGCGCGGGCGCTGGCCTCACTGGGTGGGCGCATGCAGGTGAATGCCTCGGGGGGTGGGGCGGGCCTGGGAATGCGGCGCATCCTGGAGGCGTGTGAGTTGATTGCCGTCCGCGTCGTGCCGGGCAAGGAGACGCGGATGCTGGGCGTGGTCGGATTGGGGGAGGCACGTCGCCGGGCCGCGCTTCCCAAGTCGTTGCTGTACTTCCAGTCGGAATGAGGAGCGGGACGGTGGAGACGCAGGGTTCCAATGCCACTATCAGCCGCGTGCGCGTGGGCACCATCAACCACGTGCGCATCGCCGGCGTCATCGACGAGACGTTCCCGCTGACGTCCGCGTCGTCGGACCTGGGGGGGCTGCTCATCGTCGACCTCGGCCAGGTCGAGCGCATCAGCTCCTTCGGCGTGCGGCGGTGGATCGAGTTCGCCAGCAAGCTGCCCGCCGGGGGCATCGCGCTCTACGTGGTCAACGCGCCACCAGTGATGGTGGACCAGCTCAACATGGTGGAGGGCTTCTCCGGCGTGGCGCGGGTGCTGTCGGTGCTGGCGCCCTACACGTGCCGCACCTGCGGAGAGGACCGGCTGCGCCTGGTGGACCTGCAGACGGAGGCGCCCATCATCGCCGAGGGCCGCGCCCCCGAGCACTCCTGCCCCGTGTGCGCCGGCAAGCTGGAGTTCGCGGATCTGCCGAGCGAGTTCTTCGACTACGCCCAGCGCCAGCAGTTCGGCACGGTGGACCCGGTGGTGATGCGCTACCTGCGCGCCACCACGCCCAGCGCGCCCTCCACGCTCACCTCGCACCTGAAGATCGTCCAGGACGACATCACCTATATCTCCCTGGCCAGCGAGCTGAAGGCGGACCTGAACGTGCGCCGGCTGGCCTCGGGCCTGGAAGGGCGCGTCGCCTTCGACTTCTCCCACGTTACGAAGGTGGAGCCTGAGGCCGTTGCCAAGCTGGAGCAGGTGCTGGCCACGGCGGCGCAGGGTGCCAAGGTGGTGCTTTGCCGGGTGCCGTCTCCGGTGCTCCAGGCGCTCAACCGCTTCACCAAGCAGCTCACCGCGCAGATCGGCACGCTGTGGCTGCCGTGCGAGTGCCGCAACTGCGGCCATGAGCATCAGCAGCGCGCCCTGGCCTCCGAGTACCTCGCCAAGCTGCGCGCCAACGCCAGCCCGGAGCGCGAGTGCCCCATCTGCGGTGGCTCCGCGCGCCTGCCCTCCATCCCCCAGCTCGTGCCGCTGCTCAGCCGCTCGACGCTGGTGGAGCAGCCGCTCGAGGACATCGAGGCGCTCGAGCCCCGCGCCCTCAGTCAGTACCTCTTCGGCTCCACCAACGTGGATCCGAACGCCAAGGGCGGCAGCTCGGAGATCAGCAACTCCATCAGCGGCACCAAGCTGCAGATCATCCGCCGGCTGGGCCAGGGTGGCATGGCCGAGGTGTTCCTCGCCAAGCAGGTGGGCGTGAAGGGGTTCGAGAAGTTCGTGGTGATGAAGAAGATTCTCCCGCAGTTCGCGGAGAATACGGAATTCGTCGACATGCTCTTCGCCGAGGCGCGAGCCAACGCGCGCCTCACGCACCCCAACGTCGTGCAGACGTTCGACGTGGGCATGAACGACGGCGTGGCGTACATCCTCATGGAGTACGTGCGCGGCCCGGACCTCAAGAAGTTGATGAACGAGCTGCGGCGCAAGGGGCTCGCCCTGCCGCTGGAGCACGCGCTGCGCATCGTCGCCGAGACGGCCGCGGGCCTGCACTACGCGCACAGCTACGTGGACCCGGCCGGCGTGCCCCACCCGGTGGTGCACCGCGACGTGAGCCCGCACAACGTCCTCATCTCGCTCGACGGCGCCATCAAGCTGAGCGACTTCGGTATCGCCAAGGTGGCGGGCGAGGAGAACACCCAGGCGGGCGTGCTCAAGGGGAAGATCTCCTATATCTCCCCCGAGGCCGCCGCGGGCCGCGCCCTGGATGCGCGCAACGACGTGTTCGCCCTGGGCGTGGTGCTCTTCGAGCTGCTCACCGGCCAGCTTCCCTTCAAGCGCGATCACGATGCGGCCACGCTCAATGCCATTGTGCGCGAGCCGGCGCCCGTGCCGTCCCAGCTCAAGCCGAACATTCCCCAGGACGTGTCGGACCTCATCCTCCGCGCCCTGGTGAAAGAGCCGGCTCGCCGCACGTCGTCCGCCGCGGCCATGCGCGAGGAGATCGAAGCGGTGATGGCCCACCACCGGCTCAACTCGTCGCCGGCGGCGGTGGCCCAGTTTTTCAAGGGCACGTTGGGCGACAGGCTCGCGGAGTTCGGGCCCACCAACAATCCGGGCACCACCGGCTCGCACCCGAGCGTCGCGGGCACGGGAAGCGCACCTCGCGTTCCCTCCGGCTCGACCGGGGAGATGGTGGCTCCTCCCATCACTGGCTCCCGGCCCGCGCTCAACGCGGGCACCGGTCAGTATGGCGCTGTGCCGCCGCCTCCACCGGCCGCTCGCCCTCCGGCTCCTCCTTCCGCGCCCCCTCCCGGCACGCAGGCCCCCGATGAGCGCACCGAGGTCTACCGGCCCGTGCAGCAGGGCCTCATTGCCCCCAACGCCCTGCCTCCCGAGCCTCCCACGGATGCGGTTGCGGCTCCGGCGCCCGCCCCGGTGCGTCCGTCCCTGAGCTCCGCGCCCGTGGTGCCGCCCCCGCCTCCGACGGCGGCGTCCCGCCCCTCGGCCATGCCTCCGCCTGCCACCGCGCCGGCTCCTGCGCGTCCGTCCCTGGGCTCCGTGCCCGCGGTGCATTCTCCTCGTCCCTCGGGGCCTGCGCCCGCGGTGCCGCCCCGTGCGTCCCTGGGCTCCGCGCCCGCGGTCACTGGCTCTCGGCCTGCGCTGCAGCCCTCGGTCCCGGTGTCCGGTCGTACGGCGACGCAGATGTCACCTGCGGCTGCTCAGGTGGGTGCTCCTTCCGCGGCTCCCAGAGCTGCGGCCCCGCAAGCCGCTCCCTCAATGTCCGCCGCCAGGCCCGCGCCCAAGTCCTCGGCGCTCAAGTGGGCCGTCCTCGGCGTCGCCGGGCTGCTGGTGGTGGGCGGAGCCGCGGTGGTGGTTCCCAAGCTGCTGTCGAACGGAGGGGTCGAGATCGTCAACCGCGAGTCGGGCGAGCAGATCTACGTCGCGGGCCTTCGGGTGGAGGATCCGCAGGGGCTCGACTTGGAGGGGGCGAACCAGCTCGTTGTCTCCACGGCCATGAATGGCCGCCTGCACCGCTTCGGGATTCCGGTGAGCAAGGAGGTCATCGACGTGCGCACCCTGCCCGAGGCCAGGCCGGAGCCGGGCAGCAAGGGCACGCTGCGTGTCGGCGGGCTGCCGGGCTGCTTCGTCAAGCTGGGTCCGGACATGCTTCCTGGGGCGACGCCGGTGTCGGCTCCCATCGAGGCCGGCGTGGAGCTGCAGGTCATTGTCACCTGCCCCAATCAGCCGGTGTGGTCGCGGTGGGTGATGGCGGTGCCGGGGCAGGAGCTGGAGGTCCTCCCGCTACCGAAGAAGTAGAGGGAACTCCCTTCGCAGAGGCCCTCGGGCCGGGGTGCGTTACGTATGAAGGGCTGGAATCTCTTTCCTCACCTCGTCGTCCGCACCACCGGCTTTCCCTTCGAGCGACTGGAGCGGCTGCGCTGCCCCGATGCGGCGGAGAGCGCCCGGAGGCTGTGGGCCGAGCGGCGTGAGCTGGAGGCGCTGAAGGCCAGCGGCCCGCGTCTGCGGCGGCCTCCGTCAGCGGTGCTGGCGGCGTTGAAGGCGGGGCGCCCGGTGGACGTGGAAGGGCTGGAGTCCCCCGAGTTCTTCGCCACCTACAACGTCCACGCTCGTGCTGCGCAGGAGGCCGAGTCCGCCTTCGAGGCGGCGTTCTCTCGCGAGTCGGCGCGGGTGGAGGAGGCGCTCGCGGCGCTGCGCACCGAGCCGCGCTTCCTGGAGGCGGTGGCCAGCTCCAGTCCTCCGGTGGCGAGGGATCTGCTCGCGGGCAGAGAGGGGGCGCGGCTGAAGCGGCAGGTGGCCAGCTACCTGCAGCGCGTGTGCGCGAAGAACGAGACGATGAGCTTCTTCGGCCCCATCAACTACGGCCGGGTGGAGCTTGGCGCGCCCACGGGTGTCTCGGTGCGCTGGTCCGGCCCCGAGGTGCTGGTGGGGCGCAACACCTTCGCCGCTTCGTGGCTGGTGCTGGGCCTGGTGCGCGTCATTGCTGCTGACCCGGAGGTGGCGCTCTGGCTCGTCCTGCGCCGCAAGGCCTTTGCTTCGATGCCTCCGCGCAAGGGGGCTGCGCCCAACCCTGCGAGTGTGGAGGATGTGCTCCCGAGGTTGGTGGAGGCGGTGGATGGGACGCGGCCCCTGTTGGCGCTTCGCGAGGCGCTCGGGGTGGAGCTGCCGCTGCTGCTCGACGCCGTCCGTTTTGGTCTGCAGCGGAACCTGTTCACGCACCAGCTCGAAGTGCCCGCGGCCTCGCACCACCCGCTGGAGGATCTCGCCGAGCGGCTCGCTGGCCTTCCCGGCCAGGCGGCCCGCGAGCACCTGCGTGAGCTGGAGGGCTTGCTGGGAGTGATGGCGCGCTACAGCGCGGCGGACGCGGTGACCAAGATGGCGCTCAACGAGGAGCTGGCGAAGCTCGCCCGCGAGCGCTGGAGCGTGGCACCCCAGGCCGCGTCTTCCACGTCCGAAAACCACAATTTCTACCAAGACCGCCTGCCGATGCGGGAGGAGTGCGGCGGAGACCTGCGCCTCACGGTGGGTGGCGAGCGCGCGGAGGAGCTGACGCGGAGGTTGGAGCCGGCGCTCGGGTTGATGGGCGAGGCGTCGCTGCGCACGCGCGAGGCGTCTCGGGCGGCAGTGGCGGCCCTGGTGGGCGCTCGGACGGTGCCCTTCTGGAAGGTGGTGGCGGCGTACGGAGAGAAGCCAGTGCCGTACGACACCACCGTGGCCTCGGCGCTCGCGGCGGCAATCACCGACCCGGGGGCTCGTTGCGTGGAGTTGGATCCAGCGGTGCTCCCCACGCCCCGTGCGGATGCGGCGCTGCCGATTGTCACCTCGATCGATCTGCTCGTGGGCGCCTCGGACGTGGAGGCCTGGAGCCGCGGCGACTACGAGCTGGTGGTGGGGGACGTGCACGACACGGCCCTGGTGTGGGGCTGGGCGCTTCAGTTCCACGAGGAGCGGCGGCGGGTGGAGAGCGAGGTGGTGCGGGCGCTCGGAGCGCTGCGGCGGCCGATGCCCTTCGTCACCGTGCTGGCCTCTCGGCGCACCGGTCTGCTGCCTTCGGAGTTCCCTGGCCCCGTTGTTGAGCTGGGCGGCGTGAGTGCCCGGGCCTCGGCGTGGCGGCTGCCCTTCGATGACCTCCAGGTGGAGAGCGACGGGCGCACGGCCCGGCTGCTGTCCTCGCGGCTGGGCACTGAGGTGTGCCTCTACAACGGTGAGATCGAGAGCCTGGTGCAGACGGCCTTCGCCCTGCCGCGCATCCGCCCGCTGCGAGTGTCCCTGGGCGCGCACACGCCTCGGGTGATGCTGGGTGGCGCGGTGCTGCAGCGTGAGCAGTGGAGGTTGGAGGCCGCGGATGGAGAGGCGCTCCTCGCGTGCAAGGACGACAAGGCGCGGCTGAGGACGGCGGTGGGCATCTGGGCGCGGATGGGGCTGCCGGACCACGTGTTCGCGAAGTTCCCGGGTGAGCGCAAGCCGGTGCTCGTCGATGTGCGGAGCCCGGCGTTGCTGCGCGTCTTCGTCAACCTGCTCGAGCAGAAGGGCGAGGTGATGCTGTCCGAGATGCTCCCCGCGCCCGGGCAGCTCTGGCTGGGGGCGGCGGGCGGGCGGCATACGGCGGAGCTGCGCTGCTGCTTCATGTGGGGCACGGGGTCATGAAGCTGCTCGTGCTGCCTCCCCACCGTGATGTGACGTGCGTGCCCGAGGCGCCCGAGGGCTGGCGGGTGCTCGATGTGGCGCGGGCCTTCTGCCAGCGCGTGCTGACTCCAGAGACCCTGGTGCGAGCAGTGGAGACGCGGGAGCACGGGCCTGCCACGCCCCAGACGATGCGCGAGCTGCTGCTCCTGCGCGCCGCGCTCGTGCTGTGGAAGCGGGGGAGGGCGGATGCGCATCGGCCCCTGCGTGCCCTCGGCGCGGTGCTGACGGCGCTCTCCGGCCCGCCGTCTGGCGTGCACGTGCGGCTCGATGACATCGAGCTGGACGGTGGCACCACCGAGCGCTCGGCCGACGTGCTGAGAATCGTCCAGCGGCCCGCGCTGTATGACGAGGACCTGGCCCGTGCGGCCGAGCACTTCCCGGGCGCGGAGCGGGTGCGGCTGTGGCTGGAGAAGGATCTGCACCTCCCGGCGGCGGTGGCGCTGGCGGCGGCGTGTCCGGCCTCGGTGCCTCTGGAGGTCGCGGGCCCCTTCGCGGTCACCCACCGCGCGGTCCTGGCGGCGCTCCCCGCCTTCCAGCGAGCCTCCTTCCCCGAGGACGTGGCGCCTCTGCGCTGGAGAGTGGCGGCCGTGGACGCGGCGGAGCCGGAGCTGCTCACCTGGGTTTCCGAGGGGGCTCGTCCACCAGCGGAGGGCGGACCCTGGGCGGGCCATGTGCCGCTGAGGGCGTTGCTCGATGCCGAGGCCCTCGTGGCGAGCGGTTGCCGCACCGCGGTGGTGGGCTTCTGCTCGGTGGATGAGGGCGGAGTGCTGGGCAGTGATGGGAGCCGCGTACCGCTGGAGCCACTGGCCGCGGCGGTGGAGCGCCTGCATGCCGCCGGAGCGCGCGTGGTTGCGGAATGGTGGGTGGGGGCTCCCGGCGTGGATGAGGCCGCGCACGCGCGGACCTTCACGTTGCTCGGCCAGCGGCCCGTGTTTGACTGGGTTTCGGGAGTGAGGACGTTCCACTGGACGCGCGGGCGTTCGGGTGAGGACTTCGCGGGCATGCCGGTGCATTTCCTCTCACCGCCCGAGGACCGGGATCTGGCGCGGACCGTGCCCTTCGAGGCGCCGGGGACGGTGCCCCATGGTCGACTGGCGGAGCTGCTCACCTCGCTGGCGGGGAGGCTGCTGCAACGCGCACCGCTAAGCCCGGGCCGCGTGGCCTGGGCTTCGCTCCACCCGCCAATCCCTGTGGCGCCTGGAGGCGATCGGATCCGGTTGGATGGAGACTGCGCGCTGGTGCAATTGCCAGCGACACTGGACGGCACGGCGAAGCCCTCTTGGTACGCGGCGAACCTGCGCACCGGTGGGGTGCTGGCCATGGACGCGCGACTGGCGCCGATGGTGGCGGGGGCCGAGCAGCCGGTGACGGTGGGAGAGCTTTTCGCGGCGTTGCCGGAGGCGCAGCGCGGCAAGGTGGAAGCGGCGCTGGTGGGCCGCGCGGTCCTCGAGAGGGTGCACGCATGAGCGAGCGCTGGACGCTGGGCGAAGTCTTCGTACTTCGGCACGCGGGTTTCCCGTTCGACTGGCTGGAGGGCCTGGGCTTCTCGGAGGGCCTGAGGTCTGAGGTGGCAGCGCTGCTCGAGGACGAGCGGGCGGTGGTTGAGGCCGTGCGCACCGCCGCGGGTGAGGACTCGGCCCGTGTGGCCCGTGAGGCGCTGGAGAAGGGCAAGGAGCCGTCGCTCAAGGCGAAGTACGGGCCCGAGTGTGCCCAGGCGCTGGAGCGCTACCGCTCGCACCGCGCGGCGCTGTTGGCCCGATACACGGAGGAGCGGCAGGATCTGCGGAGACGGCTGCGCGAGCGGGCGGCGGAGCCCTCCATCCAGGAGGCCGTCTTCTTCTCCAACCCGGCGATGTACGAGAACGTCTGGTCGCGCTACCTGGAGGGGGAGCAGCGGCCGGACAACTCGGATGCGCGGCGGGTGGAGCGGCAGGTCTACACGTACCTCCAGCGCTTCTGCGCGAAGAACGAGACGACGAGCTTCTTCGGCCCCATCTCCTACGGCGAGTGCGACGGTGAGGACGGAGACGATGTGAAGGTAGTGCCGAGCGGGAGCACGCGGCGGCGCACCTTCCTCACCTTCTGGGCCATCACCGAGCTTGCGCGGGCGGTGGCTCGGGAGCGCGAGGTGCGCCGGCACCTGCCGCTGCGGCTCAACCCGCTCTTCAAGGTGGAGGCGGGCCGGGCGAGCTGCGAGCCGTTGAAGCTGGAGGTGGCGCTGTCGCCGGAGGCAGAGCGACTGCTCGCGGTGCTGCCGGGGGCGCCGACGCTGGGCGCGGCGTCGGGCGCACTGGGCCAGCCAGTGGAGACGGTGGAGCGGCTCGTGGTGCCGCTGATGAAGTCGGCGCTGGTGCTGCTGGGACTGCCTTTTGTAGCGAATGACTTCGGCACCTTCGCGAGTCTGCGCGAGGCGGTGGCGGCATTGCCCGCGTCCGAGGCCCGGGAGCGTTGGCTGTCGAGGCTGGACGAGCTGGAGCGTCTGCGCAGCGAGTTCGAGGGTGCGAGGCTGGCCCGCCGCCGGGAGCTGTTGCAGACGCTGGAGACGCGCTTCACCGAGTACACGGGCAAGCCCGCGCGGCGAGGCGAGGGGCAGGTGTACTCGGACCGGCTCATCCTCTACGAGGAGGCGTCCTCGCCCTTCCGGCTGAAGCTGGGACGGCGCTTCAGCGAGGAGATGGCGGCGAAGCTGTCCGGGGCGCTAGGGCTCTCTGCGGCATACGGGGACCGGGTGCAGCGCAGCTACCGCGAACAGGTGCGTGATGCACTGGGCTCGGAGGAGCGCCCGCTGGACTTCCTCGAGTACGCGGTGCGGCTGCGCCCGGACGAGGTGGCGGGGAGCCGCTTCGCGCCGGTGCCGCCGATCCTGCTCGACGAGGACCTGTCGCGCTCTCGGACGCTACCCGAGGACTTCCTGGGGACCTCACAGCCGGGAGGCCGCTACGCACTGCCGGACGTGTGCCTCGCGGCAACAGAGAGCGGTTTCGAGGTGATGTGCGCCCGCGTGCACCACCACCTGATGCTGTGGAGCTGGCTGAGCGCCTTCTACCCGGATCGGGCGCGCTACGAGTCGGTGGCGGGGAAGTGGCTGGAGCGCGAGCCCGCGGCGAAGGGACTGGTGGGGCTGGCCATCCGCCGACGCAACAAGGGCTTCTACGTCTATCCGGGGCGGAAGCTGGTGTACTCGGTCTCCGACGTGCTGGACGTGGAGCAGGGTGCCCTGAAACCGCATGACGTGAAGGTGCTGCCCACGCGCGAGGGGCCGGTGCTGATGGACGGCGAGGGGAAGAGGCTCTCGCTGTACATGCCGCTGGACGACTTCAATACGTACGCGCCTTTCGCGGCGCTGGCGCACCCGCAGGTGCTGCACGCGAAGCTGCGCACCCAGGGCCGGCACCTGCCGAGGCTCCACGTGGGCGGCGCGGTGTACCAGCGGGAGCGGTGGGAGCTGCCCACCACCATGTTCTCGCAGGTGAGCGGGATGGACCTGTTGCTCGCGGTGGAGCGCGAGCGCCGGGCGAGCGGTTTGCCGCGTTTCGTGTTCATGCGCAGCACGGTGGAGCGCAAGCCGTACCTGATCGACACGGCGTCGCCGTTCGCGCTGGAGCTGTTGCTGTACCTGTCGCGAGGGGCGGAGCAGCTCTCGGTGGAGGAGATGTACCCGGCACCGGAGCAGCTCTGGCTGAAGGACGAGCGGGGCCGCTACACGTGCGAGATGCGGATGCAGGCGGTGCGCTGGAGCGAGGAGCGGGGCTGACCGATGAGCACTTCCCAGGACGTCGTCATTCTCGGGGCCGGAGTGATGGGCCTGTCCGTGGCACGCCGGCTGGCGACGATGGGGTCGCGGGTGACGGTGTTGGATCCAGTGGAGCCCGGAGGACAGGGCTCGCGAGCGGCGGCGGGGGTGGCGATTCCCTCGGTGCGGCTGCTGGATGACCCGGACATGCTCGCCTTCACGCGGGCGGCACACGGTGTGCTGGCCGAGGAACTGGCCTCACTGGGTGATGGCCCGAGCCTGCGCCGGGGCCAGGGTGTGCTCCGGGTGGCGATGGATGCGAAGGGCAGGGATGCGCTCGGGCAGAAGGCGGCGAACCATCCTGAGTGGCTGGGCACCTGGATGGACGCAGCGCGCGTGGTGGAGCTGGAGCCCGCGCTGGAGGGCACGCCGATCCTCGGGGCCTTCGTGACCGAGCAAGGCTTCATGGTGGACACGGAGGCCTACCTCAACGCGCTGTTGCACGACCTGCATCGGAAGGGCGTGCGGGTGCGCCTGGGCGAGGGGGCTCGCGCGGTGACCGAGGTGGACGGTGGGGTGGAGGTGCGGACGGAGAATGAGACGCACCGGGCGGGACGGCTGGTGGTGTGCGCGGGGGCGTGGTCGGGAGGAATCGCGGGACTGCCACCGCTGCCGGTGAAGCCCCTGCGAGGGCAGATGCTGACGATCTTCCACCCGGAGGTGAGGCTGACGCGAGTGGTGTCGGGGCCCACGTACTTGGCGCCCTGGCGCACGGGGGAGATCGTCGTGGGAGCGACCGAGGAGGACGCGGGTTTCGCCTGTCATGTGACGCCGACGGGCCTGATGCACCTGGGGGCCACGGTGGCGAAGCTGGCGCCGAGGCTGCGCGAGGCACGCTTCGGGAGGGCATGGGCGGGACTGCGCTCGGTGACACCGGGAGGCAAGCCGCTCATCGGCCGTTACCCGGGGACGAAGGCGGTGCTGATCGCCAGCGGGCATGCGGGGCAGGGCATCCTCACGAGTGCGCTCACGGGCCGCGCCGTGGCGGAACTCATCGAGCACGGGCGCAGCGAGATTGCCGCCGCCTTCGAGCCGGAGCGAGTGCTCGCCATGAGCCCGGAGCGTTCGTAGGCTCCTCGCTCCTTGTCTGCTGCTATGCTCGCCGGGCTGGTTCGCCCGAAAGCGGAAATCGGTCGGCCCAGTGCAGGGGAGTACTCAGGCGCTGGCCGTCATGGCCAGGCTTCAGGGCGTTTCGCCGGGGGGGATTGTCATGGCCGCACCGTCCAGGGCTCAGCCGGTTCCGCAATACACGTTCACGACCATCGAAAACCTCAAACGGGACTATGGCGATCCGCTTCTGAGCGGGCCTGGGACCGAGGAGAAGGACGCCCTTTTTGGTCAGGTGGCCTTGCCGACCTTCGAGGCGAACAATATCTGCACCCTTGACGCCACCCGTTTTGGCTTTGCGGCGGGAGCGAACAACAGCCGCCTGCGAGTCCATGTCGCCATCCGGGACATCGTCACCGCCGCGCTGAGCGAGGTCGGCGAAACGGCCGCGCGACTCGGGTACGCGCTCCGGTCTATCGAAGGCTTCCACCTGCGCTACACGAACAGCCCGAGGACCAGGGCGGAGCTCTGTCTCCAGCCGGCGATTCAGGCCGTCGTCGAGCCGTATTACCGCCAGAAGCACGCGGGGGATACGCGGCCCTGGGAACAGGTCTTCACGGCGGCATGCGCCGAGTACGATCTGAACTTCCTCAGCCTGAAGAAGCATTTCCTGTCGGCCCACGCCTGGGGTCTGGCCATCGACATCAATGGCGCGGAGTACCGGGAGGGCACCAAGACCTTCGACATGCCACGCGAGCTCGTGGCGGTCCTCCGCAAGTACGGTTTCGGCTGGGGCGGCTTCTTTGAAGGCGATGCCATCGACGCGACGCACTTCGAGTACGTCCTCACGACGACCACATCGCCCAGGGTGTTCTTCCCATTCCAGCGCGTGGAGAGGGTCGAGTCACCCCTGCGCTACTACCAGAACAACGAGTCGGGTGACTCGGGCTTCTATCCGCTCGGCCAGAACCAGATGCTGCACGGTGGCATCCATGTGCACCCGGACTCCGCCGGTGCGCTCACGCCCGTGCGGGTGATGATGCCGGGCTACGTCGTCGCCGCGCGTTTCGTCCGGCCTGGCCAGGCTGGCGACAACCCCATGCTGCAGGAGTTCGTCGCGGATCGTCATCTCGGCTTCGTGCTGGTCCGCCATGAGCTCGCTCCGATGGAAGGGTCTCCTCCGCGTCCGGCGCGGCCCTTTCCGCTCTACTCGCTGTACATGCACCTGGCGCCGGTGGAGCTCGACAACCCTGATACGTCTACGAGACAGATTGGCTGGCTCCAGAGCCTGTTGAACCTGCGTTCCGGCTCGGTGGTGGATCTCGACCCCTCAGGCCAGACGCTGGGGCAGAGCTTCTGGGCGAGCAAACCCCTCCAGGAAGGAGCCGAGACCGCCGAGGTTCTGGCGCGCCCGGCGCCCATGCCCCTCCGGAAGGATGGCAAGCGGGTGGCCGTCGCGCGGCCTACACCCGAGGACGTGCGTGAGGCGCTCGAGGCCTTCAAGAGCGGAGCCATCGCGACCTTCGATCAGCCCCTGCTCCCGGTGCAGGGCGGAGAAGTCATCGGCTTCGTCCGTGCGGTGGAGAGAGGAATGCCGACCTTCCTTCATTGGGAGGTCTTCTCTCCCGCGGGGGAGGGGAGTGGAATCAGCAAGCTGCGCGGCTACCTCTCCGCCCGGAGTGCGCCGCGAGAGAAGTTCCTCGAGGTGAAGGAGGAGCGGGAGGACAACTTCCTCGACATCCCGGACAACCCGGCCGCCGAAGGCAACGAGCTCAAGAAGATCTTTGTCGATCCTCTGCCCCCGGAGGACCGGCAGCTTTTCGAAGGAGTGGTCACCCGTCGCAATTATGGGAATGCGCTCACCCGGGTGATGAACGCGGCCAGATCGTTCTCGACACAGGATGGAGACGATGCCTCCACCCGGGAGACGGACGAGCAGTCCCCCCAGAGGAAGAGCCACTTCTATTTCCCGACGAAGATCGTCCTCAAGAACACCTACCGCTACGAGGGGCCGGGCGCGCCGAGCAAGCTCCAGGTCCGATTCGAGCGCAACGGGGAGGCCATTGGTCGGCCAGGGGAGATCTCCATCAGCAGTTGGGGGCCGACGCTCGAGTTCGTGGTCCAGGTTCCAGCCGGGGCAGACACCCTGATCCTCTCGTCCGAGGACTTCTTCCTGGACGAGAACAGGAATCACGGCCACGAGGCCGAATACCGCCTCAACCTGTTCTGGGACGCGGTTCCGAACCGCTGGCGCAACGTCGTGCTGCAGCACCTCAATGAGTGGAGCCCCAAGGGGCTCGAGCAGCTCCTGAAGAAGCTGGAGGAGAAAGGCATTCTGGAGCAGCAGTTTCCCGAAGCGGGACGGACGGCTCAACAGCGGCTCGAAACGCTCAAGAAGCAGCTGCGGCCGATGACGTGGTGGAACAGGCCGAAGGCCGCCGGAGATGACTTCGGTGAGGTTGCCATTCTTGGTCCGGGCAGCCAGGAGCGCTCACTCTTCGCCCAGAACCCGGATGCGAGCCGCCTGCCAGCGCAGGGCAACCTCGTCGACATGCACCCTGTCACGGCGCTCTGGCTCATCGACACGCTCCTGGCAGAGAACAAGCTCTCCCTCGTCAAGAGCTGGGCGCCTGGCTCGTGGTTGCACGGGGAGGATGCGGCACGCGCGCGTCTTCTCACGCTGCTCTACAGCGGCGACAACCGCCTGGGTCTGAAGTCCTGGGCTGTTCTGATCCACACTGGTTACGGGAGTGGCGAGCAGGTCGTCTTCAAACTGAGTCCCGTGTCGGGTTCCGGGGTGACGCAGCCCTTCACGATCGGTTCCGCCACCTACGAAAAGGGGGTCGCGGCGCTTGGCTTCCAACCGAGCGTATGGGGCAGTTGGAAGCTCGAGGCCTTCAAACGAGACGGGACCACCGCCATCGAGGCGGCGAACGCACCGGCAGATGAACCGCGCGTCCAGTTGGAGCTCGCTCGGCCACAGCTCGCCCCACGGGCCGCTTTGAAGGTGGAGCCCATCGTCGCCAGGAACGCACCGGTGCGCTACCGGGGGACCGTCGACTTCACGAACAACTGCCCCGTCAGTGCGCAGGGCTTCGTGTATTTCAAGTGCTGGCAGCTCGCGCCGAATGCGGCTCCCAACCCGGGGACTGCTGCGCCCGAAGTCTCCGTCCACGCCATTCCGGTGACCGCGACCCGCGTCCCGCCCGCACGAAGGGAAGTCAACGGAATCACCATCGATGAGCAGGGCATGGTCATCCGGGCGCGCAACAGGGCAACGCTCGTTGTGCCATCCTTCTCCTTCCAGGAGTTCGACGATGCCGCCAGGACCGACCCTCCACCGGGCGGCCGCGGTACCGCACCGAAGAAGATCGCCTTCAAGCTCTGTGAGCGGCTGAGTACGCTGCGCGGCCTCGTGCCTGGTAGCACCCACAGGCTTCAGGTCCGGAGCGTGGCTCATGATGGCCTCTCCCTCGTGGTTCGCCCTGTCCCCGTGGCGACTGGGAGGGCAACTCCCGTGGCCGCCAACGCCTACCGGGCTGCCCTCGACAGGCTCGCGGAGGACTCGAGCTTCAGTGAGACGATGGGCGAAGCCCCGAACTACGACATCGAGATCAAATACACACCCTCTGATGGTTCCGGCACCCTGACCTTCGACTTCGATCCGAAGGCCGTCTTCGCGCAGCTCCTGGAGGGGATGACCGTCCAGGACGGCAGGGCCGTCTACGCGAAGCCCGTGCTCTTCATCCCCACGGGCGGGCATCTCTGGTTGAGCGAGGAGGACAGGGCGTCTCGCCAGGGCTTCGTCGGGTTCAATCGCACGGAGTTCGCGGGACGCTGTGGGGGGGAGGACGGCTTCCTGGAAGTCGAGTCCCCTTCATTGCTCGGGCCGCTGTTCAAGATGGGCGCGGGGGAGATCACGACGAAGATGCTCCCGGATGACGAGCTTTGCGCCGAGCTTGAGTTGCGTGGCAATCCAGAGATGTGGACCAACGCGAAACCCTTTCTCTTCATCCAGGCGGGGGCGCAACGCCTCGAGTCCACCGCGGTCCTGCGCGCTGCCGGAGCCGGTCGGCGCATCCTGCAGGGGAAGTGGAAATTGACGACCGCCGCCGCGGGCCAGCGTCTGGCCGGGCAGACGGTCACCATCGGCTTCGACCTCAAGAAACCGGAAGCCCTCGATCACCGTCTGCAGGTAGCACCCATCACCGTCAATCTCACCCCGAAACTCGAGTCTCTCGAGGCGCCGGTGCTGGTTGGCGGGCGGGTCTACCGCCTCGTGGGCCGCGCGAACTGCGTGGGCCCTGATCGCGACCTCGTACTGGAATGCCGCTTCACCGATGCCGCGGGCGAGCCGCGGGATACCCGGCTGGAGCGCAACCTCAGGTACGACCGGCAGAGCTCGACTCAGGGGCAGGGCACGTGTGACGATCACGGCAATTTCGGCGTCCAATTCAATCGCGAGCGCGTGGCCGATGGCAGACCCCGGCGTTTCACCTGGCGCCGTGTTTTCGGGAACGGCATGGTCAGTGGCGTTGCCATCGGCGAGCTCACGGTCGAGTTCAACCCGGTCACCGTCGATGCTCCAGAGACGACGTCAGCGCACTGAGGAGGTCCTTCCATGGATGAGAGCCGTCTGACACGTGTACAGGTCGGCACGTCCGGCCAGTTCGAGTTCACGCTGGTTCCCAGGACGACCCTGACGCTGGATGCGCCGCAGCCAGGCACCATCCAGGCCCTGCAGAGTCCGGGGGGACTCGAGGTCGAAGTCCCCATCCAGGGGACGTGCAAGAACTTCCCCTCGGGGGATCTCCCTTGCCAGCTCACCTGGTTGGTCCTGAAGGCTGGTGCCATGGAACCGGAGGCCTTCCCGGTGGCCGACGCGGTCATCAAGTTCGATTCGAGAACCCGCTTCCATGTCGAGGTGGGGGGGCGTGCTCCCAAGGTCGACTTGCTCAAGCAGAAGCTCTTCGGTGCTGGCGCGCTCGGGTACCGCATCGCCCCTCGGTTCCCCCATGCCCCGGCAGCGGAACTGGCCCCGGGTGCGCTGCGTTTCAACAACCCCCTCGACTTGAGGGTCACGACACC
Source organism: Archangium lansingense (assembly GCF_026626635.1). Taxonomy (GTDB): domain Bacteria; phylum Myxococcota; class Myxococcia; order Myxococcales; family Myxococcaceae; genus Archangium; species Archangium lansingense. The sequence goes on along the minus strand of NZ_JAPNKA010000001.1, from coordinate 8,702,307 downwards.
CGGCGGTTCCCTGCGATTCGGAAGCAAGGTGACCTTCGCGGCGAGCTACGGCCGGATCTTCGACGCGGCGATTCTGCAGGTGCGGATTGTCGAGAACGATGAAGGCGAGGCCCAGACGGTTGGCCCGGGTGGGAACGAGTTGGCGGCCTTCCAGTGGACCCGTGGCAACCAGGCTGAATGGGCCTGGTATATCGGGTTCCAGGACAGTGCCAGGACTCGCATGTGTTACTGCCAGGCGGCGGAGGCCGGTGACTACGAGTACACCTACGTCTTCGAGGGCTCGAGCGATGGAGGCAGGACGTTCACCGTGATCAAACAGGACTCGGCGCTCCTCAAGCCGATTCCACGTCCCAAACTGACGAGCTTCAGCCTCACGCGCGATCAGAGCCTATGGTTGGACACCATCTACGCCCAGGGCCAGATCGAGAACTTCGTGGAGGGAGTGGGGGTCGAGCTCCAGGTGGCGCTCGTGACCCACGACATGGTCGGCGCTCCGGCTGCTGGAGCGCTCAGGCGCGTCACGGGGAGGCTCGAGCCCGGTGGCCGGTTCAAGATCGAGCTGGTTCCCTGGCTGGCGAATGCGCACTACAACCCCGAGAAGTCGTTCGCGATCCTGTCCTTCTCGGAGCTCAGTGCTCCCGGAGGAAGCGGGATGCCTCTGTCGGCCTGGCTCGCTTTCGACGCGAGCACCTTCATCTGCTTCGACGATGCGGCGATGGACATCGCCTACGGGAATCAGGGACGGTGGATCTGCTCGACCGAGGTCAGCAGGTTCCGCAAGACGCCGGCACAACTCCTCGAGGATGCGACCGTCAAGCGGGTGCTCTACCTGAATGGCCAGGTGGATGCGGAAGTTCACGACAAGCTCAAGAAGATCCTGCGTGGCGACTTGCAGGTCACCAAGGATGAAGCGGACTTGAGGCTGGTCAGGACCCTCAAGCGCGCCCTGGTGTACACCGGGTTCCCGACTTTCGGGGTGGGCGGAGTGGGGGCCACGGGTTCCTACAAGACCTCGGGCGGCTACGATGAGCATATGAGCAACGGCGTGGCCCTGATGCTCCGGGAGTGGGCGCCAGAGGACCTGCTGGATGACGCCGGCAATCCCATCTCCGAGTCCACCCTGGTCTTCCACTCGTCCTACGACGGGAGGAATGGCGCGCCGGTGACCCCGGATGTTCTCAGTTTGTTCCCCACCGTTCCCATCCGCAGCCGCGGTTTGGCGGGCCTCTTGAATGCCATCCAGGGGTTGACGCAACGGAAGGAGATCTACCTCGGGAGCCCAGACGCGGCGATCACCAACCTGGATCTGCTCGACCAGAGAAGGTACCCAAGTACCCGGGACATCGTCAGCCGTTACAAGGAGGGAATCCTCAGGCTGCTGCAAGACGACTACTCCGATCTGAACCTGAACCCCATTTGGGTCGCCGCGGTGATCAAAACCGAGACGAATGGCCTGCCGGTCCCGAAGTTCGAGCACCATTTGTTCCGGAGCTACTACTTGAAACTCGCTTCTGGGCGCGACTGGAGTACAGCGGAGCGCGCTCAAGCAGCCCAGGCGTATTTGGATGAGCCCGCGAATCGGTTGAGCGCGGAGGGCTTCAAGGAGGCTCGCATGCTCTGCACGAGCTACGGTCTCGGACAGCTCATGGGCTTCAATATCGTTACCGCCAAGGTCAAGGGACGCGATGGCACCCTCGTCACGCCCACACATCCACGGCAACTGCTCATGGCGGACGAGGCAGACCAGGTGCGCATGGTCCTCAACCTCTTGATCAGGCCAAAGAACGCGGCGGGCATTCGGCCCGACCCCCCATGTGTGCGTTTCAACGATTATGACATCTCAACCCCAGTTGAGGTGCTGCGTCTTCTTGATGTGGAAAGCGCACAAGACTGCCGGGCCTTGGCGCATGCCTATAATGGCTCGAGTTACGCGGAAAAGGGTTACCACAACCTGATGTTCCAGAACTTTCACGAGGTCAAAGCGATATGGAACGCTCCCGCAGGCACGTAGCTTTTTTGGTGATGTTTCTCTTGAGCTGCACCAGTGAAGCGGGGACGCCAGCCTCCTCCCTCGCGAGCGGCAAGGACGCGGGGCAGACCGCGAGCGGCAAGGGCGTGGGGCAGACCACGAGCGGCAAGGCGCAAGCTGGAACGCCGTCTGCTGACGAGGGTCTCGAGATCAAGAAAGAACTCGAGGCGCAGGGACTCGCGTTGGCGCGTGACAAGGCCGGACGGTGGTATCTGGGTACTCGCCAAGACGGGAAGCTCCTGCTCTCGAAACCCTTCGGTGACCAGGAGAAGCGTGTTGACCTGGTCTACGAGCAGCCCAGGCAACAGACCGTGTTGACGGTCGTGTCCGAGAGCGAGCTTGCCACCAGGACCGGTCATGAACTCATCAGGACGACATATTCCCTGGACGTGGAATTCAGGGAAGGGGCATTCCGGGTCGAGCGCTGGACGTCACGGCAGGATACCAAGGACTTGCTGGACGGTACGCCAGACAAGTTCACGGAGCAGATGGTCGACTTCGTTGGGAAGACAGTCACCAAGAATTCTTCAGGCAACTCCCCTCCGGACGTCAAAGCGCCCCTGCTCGTTGCCGGCAACAGTTTCGACGAGCAGCTGGCCTTCCGTGATTTCGTGCCGGTATATGGGGCGAAGAACCTCAAGGACGACAGCGACCTGTCAGTCCAGTTGATGATGCGCTGGGATGCGGAGAAGATTCATTTCAAGTTGAAGGTGCGCGACGATTTCGTCCTCTTTGGTAAAGACATCCACACGGACCACGTCGAACTCTGGGGGCTGCCAAAAGGCGGGGGGCAGCACTTGGTGTATTTCTACGAAAACGAAGAGATCTGGCTCGTGTCCGCGGAGTCACCTGCTTCGAAGCATCAGCTGCGGGGCGAGTACATGCTGATGTTGGATGGATATGAGGTGAAGTTCGAGATTCCTTACTTCCTCCACATGACGAGTGGTTCCTTCAAGGGCGAGGAATTCGTGGGCGGCACCATCGTCATCTCCGATACGGATCGCGACGGAAAGCAGGAGACGCTCATCGCTACCTCGGCGTTGAAGCCGAAGAGTTCCTGGACGTGGGGGAAGATCTTCCTGCGAGGAAAGAGCGATCTGCCAGAGCTCAGCGCCGAGACCGTTGTCGGTCTCTACTGACCAGACCGGGTCGTCCATCTGTCCGTCACCCGCTCAAAGGTCATCACGCTCTCCATCAGCACGGGGAAGTCCAGCTCGCGTGCGAGCCGCCAGAGCTGCTGCCAGAAGAGGGCGTCGGGGGGTAACGGCACCTGGGTGCCCACCAGGATGAGGTTGCTGTACCGGGAGGCGCCGCGCAGCATCGCGCAGTCCTCGAAGGCCCGGGCGAAGGTCTGGATTCGCGACTCCACGCTCCACTGCTCCTCGAGCGCGAGGTTGAGCACCGCGACGCCTCCGGGCTCCAGCCTGCGCCGGACGTCCTGGAAGAAGAGCGACTCCTTCAGGTGGTCCGGCGTCCCATGGTCCCAGAAGGCATCCAGGAGGATGAGATCGTAGCGGGGCCCCTGCCGCGCCATGAAGTCGGCCCCGTCCTCCACCGAGATGTGGAGCCGGGCATCCTCGCGGACACCGAAGAAGCGCCGGGCCACGTCGACGACCACGGGGTTGATTTCCACCACGTCCACCCGCGAGCGGTGGGGCAGCAGCCGGTGCAGCAGCATGGGAAACGCACCCCCGCCCAGGCCCACCACCAGCACGCGGGCGCGGCCCTCGGTGAGCGCGAGCCCGGCGGTGGCCACTCGCACGTAGCTGGTGGGGACGGCCAGGGGATCGCTCTTGAGGATGGCGCTCTGGAGTGTGCCCTCGGGGCTATCGAAGCGGAGCGTGCGCTGGTCGCCCACGTCCACCACGTACACGCGCCCGAAGGGCGAGTCGGCCTCATAGATCACTGTTTCCGAGACGCTCACGCCTGCTTGTTCTCCTGCCAGAGGCGTTGGAGTGGAAATCGGTAGCACGACTCGGCAACTCGTGCGAGAGCTTCGCGCCTGCCCGTCCGCAACCGGGCAGCCTTGTCCTCGGGAGGAGGCATGGGCGCTTCCATCACCTTCGATGACTCTCTCTGGCCGCTGCTCATCTCGCGGTTCCAGGGAGTGGTGTCGGACACGCAGTACGAGGAATACCTGTCCCGAGGGTTGGCCTATCTCCGGCGCGGAGACCTGTACGTCAGCGTCCTCGACATGGGCGTGCTCGTCGTGCCCACGGTGGTGCAGCGCCAGCGTCAGGCCGAGTGGTTGCTGGAGCACGAGGCGCTCATGCGCGAGCAGCTTCTCGGCTGCGCCCTCGTCATCACCTCGCCCTTCCTCCGGCTGGCGCTGAGCGCCATCCTGCACTTCAGGCCCCTGCCCAATCCGTACGTCGTCGTCCAGGACGTGGCCGAGGGGCTGCGGTGGGCCGCCACCCGGCTGGAGGAGGCCGGTCTCAGCGATGCCGCCGGACGCATCCGCCTCCACTTCGGCCCGCATCCCGGGTGACCGGTACGGACGCGAGGGACCGCTCTGGCCGTCACGCCCCGGTCACTCCTCCACAGGGACGGCGCTCCGCTCCGCGAGTGAGGGCTCCTGCACGCACGGAGGGGAGGGAGCAGGGTAGAGTCCGCGCCGTCTCATGATCGTCCGGGAGCCTGGTGTGTCGCGCCTGTTGGCAGCATTGGTGGTGGGAGTCCTCGCGCTCGGGGTTTCGGGCTGTGCGCACGATGCCGGTGTACCCCCGCCCGCCGAGACCGCCTCGCAGCGGACGGCCGAGGCTCCCCGGGAGCCGCTTCCCAGCGGGCCCCTTATCCTCCGGGGCGTGGTGACCTGGGAAGGCAAGCCCGTGGGCGGCGTGACGGTGAGTGCTGTCCCCCATGCCGATGTGCCGCTCTCCGCACGCACCTGCTCCTCCGGAACTCCCGGGATGACGATCCTCGACCCGGGGTGCGGCGCGATGAAGGGAGAGCTGGCGCAGACCGCGGACTGGCTCGGCCGCAAGGCGCCCCTGGCCCGGACGGTGAGCGGGGCCGATGGCTGGTTCGAGTTCAACCACCTCCGGGCCTCCACCTATGACCTCTGGGCAGTGGGTCCCAAGGGGACTGCCTTCGTGGCCGCTGTTCCCGCTGGAGCCAACGTGGCCCGGGTTCCGCTGGAAGCGGGCAGGAGTATCCGGGTGTCCGTGGAGGATGGGAGCTCGGGGCGGCCCCTTCCCGATGCCCAGGTCGCGCTGCTTCCCCGGGTCGGAGGCCAGGCCTTCCTGGCGGTCTCGGATGCTGGGGGAGAGGTCCTCTTTCCCCAGGTGCCAACGGGCGAGTACCACGCGGTCGCCTCATTTCTCGGTCGCCTCGCGGAGGCGGGCCCGGTGGACGGAGACGGCACTTCCCTTCGCCTGCATGTGCCCCGGAGCCTCTCGGGCCAGGTGCTCCGAGCGGGCAGAGAGGGCGAGGCGGGCCTCCGCGTCCGGCTCGAGGGGGAGAGATATCAGGGGCTCACGCAGACCCGAGAGGAAGGGCGTTTCCACATGACGGGCCTCCCGCCCGGCTCCTACTCACTGGTGGTTCGCGAGGGGCGGGAACTCGCGACGGTGACAGCCCACCTCCCCGAGGATCGGGACGTTACGGACGTTCGGCTCTCCCTGGTTCCCTGTAGTGAGGTGGCCGGGCGAGTCTCGCGTCCCAACGGGGACTCCCTCTCTGGGGCGGAGGTGGAGCTGCTCCTCGGCCGCGAGGGTCTCTGGCGGCGGACGCTTGCCACCACCTCCGTGGAGGGGCGCTTCCGCTTCGAGTGCGTGGAACAGGGCCAGGTGAAGCTCTCCGTCAAGGCCCGAGGGCACATTTCCCCGCTCGAGCCCCTGGCAGGGGAGCTGAGCCCGGGCGCCTCGCTCCCGGCCGACTTCACCCTCCCGCCGGCAGCCCCCGCGCGTGGGCGAATCGTGGAGCCGGGAGGGCGGGGGGTTGGGGGGGTCCGCATCGTCCTGTCCCCGCTCGATGGGCGTGGCGGTGCCGTCCGGGCTGGGGGCAGCACCACCACGGCCGAGGATGGGAGCTTCGAGGTAGACGGGCTGGCGCCAGGCCGCTACGCATACGAGCTCTCGCCGGATGAGCGGTTCCAGGGCGCCCGGGGGGAGGTACGCCTGCCGGCGACGAACCTGCGCCTCCGAGTGGTTCGCGGGCCCGCACCGGAGGATGTCCGTCCGTGAAGGGTGTGGACGAACCGTGCCTGTTCAAGCCGGGGCCGCCCTGGTAGATCCACGTCGATCCGCCTGGGGGGAGACCCGCCCCGCGCACCCGAGAGGGAGCCTCGTGGCCGAGCAAGTACCGTTTGGAGCCTTGTCGTTTGCAGAGAACCCGGAGCCGCGCTGCCCGTGCGTGCTGCTGTTGGACACCTCCGGTTCCATGAATGGGCGCCCCATCGAGGCGCTCAACGCTGGACTGCTTCAGTACCGCGACGAACTGGCCGCTGACAGCCTCGCCTCCAAGCGAGTGGAGGTCGCGGTGGTCACCTTCGGGGGACAGGTGCAGACGCTGCACGACTTCTCCACCGCAGAGGCCTTCTTCCCCACCTCGCTGATGGCCGAGGGCAACACCCCCATGGGCGAGGCCATCGTCCGCGCCACGGACATGCTGTCGGCGCGCAAGAGCCTCTACCGGCAGAACGGCATCCTCTTCTACCGGCCGTGGATCTTCCTCATCACCGATGGGGGACCTACCGACTCGTGGCAGGCCGCCGCCGAGCGCGTGCGCCAGGGCGAGGCCTCCAAGTCCTTCTCCTTCTTCGCGGTGGGCGTGGAGGGGGCCAACCTGGACGTGCTCAAGCAGATCTCCGTACGCGAGCCGCTCAAGCTGGACGGCCTGCGCTTCCGGGACTTGTTCCAGTGGCTGTCCAACTCGCAGAAGGCCGTCTCGCGCTCGCAGACGACCGACGAGGTGCGGCTGGCCAACCCGGCGGCCCCCGGCGGCTGGGCGTCCGTATAGGAGACGGGGAACCACGCGATGTGGAGGCTGCTCCAGCAGTCCCTGGAGGGGACCTCGCACCGGCGCTCGGCCACACCCTGCCAGGATAGCTGCGCGGGGACGGCCACGTGCCCGGGGCAGGAGTCCTTCCTGGTGGTGGCATGTTCCGACGGAGCCGGCAGCGCGGGGCTGAGCCAGGAGGGCTCGGCGCTGGCGTGCCGGCGCTTCGTGGAGCTGGCCTGTGAGGCGCTCGAGCGCGAGGGTCCGGAGGCTGTGCGGGAGCCGGAGCGCATCCGCGACTGGTACCGACAGGTACGGCAGGAGTTGGAGGCGGAGGCCGCTCGGCGGGAGGTGCCGGTGCGCGAGCTGTCCTGCACGCTGCTGACGGCGGTGGTGGGAGAGCAGGCTGCCGTCTTCGCGCAGGTGGGGGACGGCGCCATCGTTGTGCGTGAGGGCGAGGGCTACGTGCCCGTGTTCTGGCCCCAAGCGGGCGAGTACGCCAACACCACCTGGTTCGTCACGTCGCCGGACTTGGAGCAGGTGCTGCAGGTGTCGAGCCGGGAGCCGGTGGACGAGGTCGCTCTGTTCACAGATGGGCTGCAGATGCTGGCGCTCCACTTCGCCTCGCGCTCGGTGCATCGCCCCTTCTTCGAGCCCCTGTTCACCGCGCTGCGCGGCGCCGCGCACCCGGAGGATCTGGTGGTGCCCCTGCGCTCGTTCCTGGACTCGCCTGCGGTCAACGAGCGCACGGACGATGACAAGACGCTCGTGCTCGCCGTTCGGGAAGGCTCCGGGGCAGGGCGCGCATCCTCGCCAGGTCCCGGGTAGCACGTGTCACAGCCCGTCCTCTTCACTTCGCGGGGTGAGCGGCTCGCCCTGGGCCCGGAGATGGGGCGCGGGGGCGAGGGCGCGGTGTATGTGCTGCCGAAGGATCCCCAGCGCGTGGCGAAGGTGTACCTGACGGCGCCACCAGCGGAGCAGGGCCGGAAGCTGGAGTGGATGGCGGCCCATGCGCCGAAGGGCGTGGAAAAGCTGGCGGCCTGGCCGCACGAGGTGCTGCACGAGGGCCGTGCGGGAGGTCCGGTGCGGGGCTTCACCATGCCTCGGGTGAACGGCCTCAAGCCCATCCACCTTCTGTACTCCACGGCGAGCCGCCGCAAGGAATTCCCCACCGCGGACTGGGCCTTCCTGGTGCAGACGGCGCTCAACTGCGCCAGCGTCTTCGAGGAGTTGCACGCGGTTGGCCACCTGGTGGGGGACGTCAACGAGAGCAACCTGCTGGTGTCGCCGCGAGACGCCACGGTGCGGCTGATTGACTGCGACTCGTTCCAGATACGGGCGGAGAACTGGGTGTTCCACTGCGAGGTGGGCGTGCCGCTCTTCACGCCTCCCGAGCTACAGGGCCAGTCCTTCCGGGGCGTGGAGCGGACGCCCTCGCAGGAGGGCTTCAGCCTGGCGGTGCTGCTCTTCCATCTGCTGTTCCTGGGGCGCCATCCCTTCACGGGCGTCTTCACGGGGCAGGGGGAGATGACGCCGGAGCGGGCCATCGGCGAGTTCCGCTTCGCCTATGGGCGCAACGCGCGGGCGTTGCAGATGACGCCGCCGGCCATCCATCTGCCGCTGGCGACGTTGACGCCGGAGCTGATTGGCCTCTTCGAGCGGGCCTTCGCACCGGACTCTCCGCGAGTGGGGCGGCCAGGGGCCACGGAGTGGTACCGCGCCTTGCAGGCGCTGGCGCGCTCGCTGCGAAGCTGTGCCCAGGAGCCCACGCACAAATATCCGCAGCACCTGCCGGCCTGCCCGTGGTGTCAGATGATGGCCACGCGCGGAGTGGCCTTCTTCTCCGCACCCGGGAACACGGCGACGGGACCGCGGGACTTCACCTGCTCCTTCCAAGAGATCGAGTCACTGTGGGCCGAGTCGCAACGGCTGCTGGCTCCGAACCTGGCCACGCCCGTACAGGCCCTGCCGATGCCCGCGCTCCCGGATCGACTGCCGGTGGAGCTCCAGTCGGAAGTGGATCGGGTGCGGCAGTCCAGCGTGGCCATGCTGGTGGGCGGAGTGCTGGCCACGGTGGGCTGGTGGGTGATGATGCTGGCCTCTCCCAAGGTGGGAGGGCTGTTGTTGGTGCCGGGAGGCACGCTGCTGGGCAGTGCCTCGGTCATGTGGTGGCTGAGCCGGAAGTACCAGCGGCTCCCGGCACAGGTGGCCGAACAACAGGAATTGCTGCATCAGGCGGAGCTAGGCCAGGCCGCGGCGCAGGGCGAGTCCGAGCGCTTCAAGGAAGACCTCAACCGGTTGGCGGAGCGGGCGCGTCAGTTGCTGCATGGGCTGCGTGCGGAGTACAGCAGGTTGCAGCCGGAGTTCGAGGCCGAGCAGCGGCGGCAGCTCCAGCATCGCGAGACGCTCCAGCGCGAGCAGTTCCTGCGGAGTGCGCTCATCGAGGACCATGAGATCGACGGCATCAAGCAGGCGCTGAAGTCGAACCTGGTGCGCTGGGGCATTGAGTCCGCGTACGACGTGCTGAAGGAGGACGTGAAGCAGGTGCCGGGCTTCGGCGAGGTGCGGACGACGCGCCTGGTGGCGTGGGCGAAGGAGGTGGAGAAGGGCTTCCGGTTCGATCCGAGCCTGGCGGTGAGCGAGGCGGAGCGAAGGGCACTGGTGTCGCACTTCCTGCAGCGAAAGGCGTCATTGCGCTCGCGGCTGGAGGCGGAGGTAGCGCCGCTGCGGAAGTGGTCGCAGGAGATGACGAAGAGCTCGGGCGAGCTGGCGACGAAGCTGGAAGGGGCTCAGCAGGCGGTGATGAGGGCCACGCTGGGGATGCCGGCGGCGAGGCCTGCGGTGGAGGCAGCGCTGAAGCCCCCAGTATGGGAGGACCGGCGCGTCCTGCTGGGGATGGTCATGGCGGTGGTGCTGGGAGGGCTGGCGGGGCTGGTGAGCCGGGCCTCGGGCGCAGCGGAGCCGGTGAAGGTGGCATTGCCTCCAGCGGCACTGGAGCAGGTGGAGCCCGAGGGGTCCGTCGAGGCGGCGGTGTTGCCGCTGGACTGCATGGCCCGGGAGCAGGCCACCACCGGAGCGCCGGTGCTGGAGCGGCTGGCGGCGGGAAGCCGGTTGGAGGTGGTGGCGGAGGAAGGTGGGTGGCGCAAGGTAGTGCTGACGGGTGGCCGCGAGGGGTGGACGGGCCCGAACTGCTGGCCTCCTCCGTGAGGCGCCAGGCCGCGCGTCTTCTTCCCAGAGAACCTGCGCGAGTACCTGGAAGGGCAGGGCGATTGCCCGCTCCCCGCCCCGGGAAGGTAGTCTCCTCCCGCCGGGAGGGATTGCGTGGAGACTCCGCAGCAACGGCTGGAACGAGAGACCCGTGAGGTGGAGCAGGCCCTGCGTGGCCTCTTCGCCATGCAACTGGATGACGGCCAGTTGCGGCAGGGGGTGGAGCAGCTCGGCACGCGCTGGGCCTTCCCGGGGCTCATCGCCCTCTGGGGTCCCGGGCTCTACTACCGCAACCGCACCGTTTTCCGCCCCTTCATCCTCGCCCGTTTCCCGCAGGTCACCTTCGACACGAGCGGCCGCCCGCAGTCGGTCTTCAAGGGGCCCTCCGCGGAGCTCTTCGAGAAGTGGCTCCAGGATGTCGATCGCTCCGGAGATGTGGAGCTCTTCCGCCGGTTGTACCGGCTCCAACTCCAGGACCTGTCCTGGGCGGAGGGCCACAAGCGCTGGCTCGCGGACCTGCAGACCCGCTACGGCGCTGCCTCCACCCGCGCACAGCGTCAGGGGGTGCTCAACCAGTTCGACCTCTACTTCGAGCTCGACGAGCCAACGGCCATCACCCTCTACACCGCGGACTCCGTGGTCTCGCGTGGCTTCATCCTCGAACACCTGCCTGGGATTCGGTGGATCGACTTCGGCCGGCGGTCGCCCTGGCAGAAGCTGTCTGCCCTGGCGCGCGAGCGCGGAGACGAGGCGCTGGCCTTCGACATCTACCGCCGGCAGGTGCCGGAGGAGACCTGGAAGCGGGACGTGCTGGCGCTGGGTGACACCCTCCAGGAGCCCGGAGCCTTGGTGGAGGCACTCGAGCAGCGGCACCCGGCGTACTGGCTCAGAGATGCGGCTACCCCCTTCCTCGAGCTCGCCCGCAAGCGCGGCCGAGCCGTGGTGCCCTACCTCCTGCGCCACATCCGCAACGTGCGCCAGCCCTGGGGCCCTTTCAACCGGAGCTTCTCCCAGTTGGTGGAACTGGCTCGCGAGCGGGAATGGTTGGACCTGTGGTCCGCGCTGATGCGTACCTCGGCGGCTCCCAAGACCTACAACAGTGAAATGCTCGGCCTGCTTCAGCGCTCGCCGCTCCCCGAGGGCGAGGTGCGGCGGCGCCTCCTGCTGCTCACTGGAGTGGGCCGGGAGGCCAACTTCCCGGGGCTCGGCCTCGCCCAGGTGCAGCCGCTCGAGGACGACACGGCGGTGCTGCTGTACGAGCGTTTCCCGGACCTCGTGCGCGGCCCCTTCCTGCGGCACGTCTCTTCCGGTTGGAGTGGGACCTATCCGAAGCTCACCGCGCGGGCGCTCGCACTCGAGGATGCGCCGCTGGTGGACTTCCTCGCCAGCCGCGTGGCGCTCCAGGACCTGAGCTATGTCTACCTGAAGCAGCCTTCACCCTGGACCAGGGTCATCGAGCAACTCTCCGCCTTCTATGAGTCGTTGCTGCAGCGCTCGCCCGATGCGTTCGCATCCCGGGCTGCCAACGTTCTAGGGAAGATGCCGGCCTTTGCTATCAGGGACTACGGGGCACTGGTTCGCAGCAACCGATTGGCCCGGCTCTTCTTCGAGCGGGCTCACGCGCACTACGCGGCGGATGCACGCGCAATCAGAGACCTGCTCGAGTCGCCGCAGATCCACGTGCAGGCGCTCGCCTTCCGGGTGCTCGCCCGGGACGATGAACGGGCCCGTGCACTCGCCGCGCGGAATGTCGACCTGCTCCAGGCCACCCTCCTGCGACCGCTGCATCGCAAGACACGGGTGATGGCACTGGGGGCCCTGCGCAACGCCATCCGCGACGAAGCCGCCGCGCGCCAGCTCGCCGGCCACATTCGCGATGCCATGGATCTGCCGGACAGGCGGTACCCGAAGGAAGTCCTGCTCGGGTTGCTCGCCGATCTCCTCCACCGCTGGCCCGAGCTGCGAGGCCCCTCTGAGCAGCCGGTGGTGTACGGAGGTGCCGCGTGATTCCGCTCCTCTTCGACTACGCCACGCCCAGCGCCTTCACCTCCGATTGGGAGCGCGCGCAGCTCGGCCTGTCTCCCAACCTCCGCCGTCCGCTGCGTTTCCACGGTCGCATTCGCGAGCACGTGCTCTCCGTGCGGCTCGCGCTCCAGGCGCTCGGCGAGCTCATCTGGTCCGACGACTCCTGGGCCTCGACCGACGAGTACCTCTCAACCGTGCTCGACCCGGTCGTCACCGTCCACCGGGACCGCGTCTTCTTCGAGGCCTTCAGCCAGGACCAGAGTGCCTATGGCCTGGTCATCGTCGACCGGGCGCTGTTCGAGACGGAAGGGGCGGTGGAGTGCGGTACCACCAACGTGGACTTCACCGCATGGCTCTGGGCGGCACTGGCGGAGATGCGCTCCTCGCGTGACACGTGGTTGCGCATCGAGAAACCCGGCATCGAGGTGCGGACGGAGGGCGCTGGAGGCCGCTTCGAGCAGAAGGTGGAGCTGCCGGACTCCTGGGTGCGCGGCTTCCTTCAGCTTCAGGGCGCCATGGCCCTGCCAGGCACGCGCCTCACCGTGCGCCCGGTGGATCTGGTCGCTGCCCTGCGTTTCCTGCGTTTCAGCCATGCGAAGGTGTCGCCGCGTGCGCTGCGCTACGTCTTCGAGCCCGGCCAGCCCGCGGCTCTGGTGCTGGAGCCGTGGGAGGAGCGCTTCGTCCTGCGCGGGGCGGAGCACAGCTACGATGAGTCCCGCACCGTGCGCACCTGGGGCCGCCGCCGGCTCCGGCTCATCGAGCCATTGCTGCCCTACGCCAGCAAGGTGGACGTCTTCCTCAAGGGCCGGGCCCTTCCGAGCTTCTACGCCGTGGAGCTGCCCGGGGTGACATGGGTGTTGGGACTCACCGGGTGGAGCGCTCAGCGCTTTACCGGCTCGGGGAGCTTCGATTTGCTCACGCCCGAGGTGCCGGTGGCTCCGGATCTGAAGGAGCGCGTCCTCTCCGTGCTGCGCGAGCGGCAGGCTGCCAGCGTGGAGGCGCTTGCCCAGGCGGTGGGAGCGGACAAGCCGGACACCAGCCGCGCCCTGTTCCACCTATGCCGGGCCGGCATGACCATCTTCGACGTGCAGCGCCGTGAATACCGCCACCGGGAGCTCTTCGAGACCCCCGTGGACGAGGAGCGCCTCTTTCCTCCCGACCTCCGGCGCGAGCGGGCCAGTGCGCTGCTCCAGGAGGGCCGCGTGCGAGTGGAGTCCGTCGCGCCCCGCGAGACACGGAAAATCAAATGGCTGCCCACGCCCGAGGGAACGGTGCGCCGGGAGATCATCCATCGCGACCAGGTCGTGGAGGGAGCGGTGGCGGAGCAGTCGCGGGTGGAGCTCGTCCTCAACGACGAGGAGCGGCTCATCTTCGCCACCTGCGGCTGTGACTTCTTCCTGGAGAACATCCTCAACCAGGGGCCCTGTGAGCACATGCTGGCGTTGCTGACGGCGAGCGCGGGGGCACGCCGGGACATGGCCACCTCCGCCGCCGTGTCGCCGGAGGCCGAGGCGCTGTCCACACGCCCCCGCTCCGAGGAGCCTGAGGCGGGTGCGAGTGCCGGAGAGGAGCTTGACGGTGAAGAGGCCTAGGACGATAAGGATCGTGCTTCATCCGAGGGAGCCGTTCGCCCGGGAGTCAGCCATTTGTGCCGCGGTGCTTCGCCGCGGCGGTGTCATGTTGCCTTCACCTCGCCACGGACCCCAGCGTACGGAACGCTGGGACCCATGGTTCCAGAGCTTCGAGAGTGACGCGCGACCGGCTCCCTCGGATGCAGGCGCTTGCTCCAGAGGAGGGGAGGGCCATGGGCTTCGTTGATTGGCTCAAGGGGCTCTTCCGCAAGCCCTTGATGCGGGACGTCTCACGGCTCGACCGGGAGAGCGCCTCGCTCGATGCGGTGCGAGAGGTGGTGCGGCCCGAGTCCGGCCCCCTCAAGCCCGGTCATCGCCGCACGGTCCGGCGAGATCCCCGGCTGCTGCCCAAGCCGGAGCAGAAGAAGGTGCCGCTCAAGAAGCGCAAGAAGTGGATGGCGGTGAGCGAGGCCCGCCGGCTCTTCGCTGGGACGCTGCGCACGCGCAACCGGCACATCAGTGATCTCCTCCCGGACGAGGCGCAGTTGCAGCGCCTCGGCCTCCCCCTGCTGCGGGACGAGGGGGACGTGGCCAGCGCACTGGGCATCTCCGTGGGCGAGCTGCGCTTCTTCTCCATCCACCGGGAGGCCGAGCGGGTTCCGCACTACGTCACCTTCTCCATCCCCAAGCGCAACGGTGGGCGGCGGCTCATCATGGCGCCCAAGCGCCGGTTGAAGGTGGTGCAGCGCAAGCTCCTGCCGCTGCTCGTGGACAAGCTGCCGGTGAGTGGGCATGCGCACGGCTTTCGGGCGGGGCGCTCCATCCGCACGGGCGCCGAGCCCCACGTGGGCAAGGCAGTGATTCTGAAGATGGACCTCGCCGACTTCTTTCCGTCCGTCACCTATGTCCGGGTGCGTGGTCTGCTGATTGCCCTTGGGTATGGCTACACAGTAGCGGCCACGCTCGCGGCGCTGATGACGGAAGCCGAGCGCCAGCCGGTGGAGGTGAACGGCGTCCGGCTGCACGTGCCGGTGGGCCCGCGCGCCTGTGTGCAGGGGGCTCCCACCAGCCCGGGCTTGTGCAACGCGGTGGTGCGGCGGTTGGACCTTCGGCTCGCGGGACTCGCGCGCAAGCACGGCTATTCCTTCACTCGCTACGCGGACGACTTGTGCTTCTCGGGCGGTTCGCTGGAGGCCCTGAAGGAGCTGCGCGCGGGGGCGAAGCGCCTCATCGAGACCGAGGGCTTCCGGGTGAACGAGGCAAAGACACGCGTTGCCCGGCGGGGCCGCCGGCAGCAGGTGACGGGGGTGGTGGTGAACGAGACGCTCGGCCTGTCGCGCCAGGAGCGCCGGAAGCTGCGCGCCTCCATCCACCAGGCGCGGAAGGAGGGGGCGGCACCCGAGGCCGCTGCCCGCATCGAGGGCAGGCTGGCCTACCTCTCCATGCTCAACCCTTCGCAGGCCGCCACCCTGCGCAAGCGGTGGAAGCCCTCCGGGTAGGGGTGGCTACGCCGCCCAGGGCATCGGGGCGATGGGGTCGCACGTCGTCTTCATCGTCCTCGGAACGCCGGGCTCCGCCGGGTGCTGGATGGCGAGCGTGACTTCGTTCACGTGCAGGGCGAACCGGGAAGACAGCCGGCATGGGCGCCCCTGGTGCACGGCCTCGGCCACCTCGGCGATTCCTCGCGAGACATCCATGGTGTTGGCCTTGCGAGACCCGCGGGACTGCCCGGGTCCCGGTACCAGGGGCAGCGCCTCGGGGCCCAGTCCCATCCACTTCGCCTTCACCGGGTTCTTCTCCACCTTCAGCCCGAGCGCATCGCGCCGCCCGAGGTACACCGGCGAGTTGTAGAGCCAGCAATCTTTCGTGCTCAGCACTCCCCGGTCACCGATGAGCCGCAGTCCATGGTCGTACGGCGCGTAGATGCTGTGCGTGAGTCTGGCCACCGTGCCGGAAGCGAACTCGATGCAGGCCACGCTGAAGTCTGGCGTCTGCCGGTCCACCTCTACGCCCTTGTCTGGCGTGAGCACGGTGGAGAAGGATGTGACCCGCGAGGCTGGGCCAAAGAAGGCCACCATCCAGGTGATGTAGTAGCCCGCGTGCGCCAGCGTGCAGCCGACCTCGTACTCGTCCTTCGCCGGCCACGGGTTGCCCGAGTCGCTGCGCCACCGCTCGGGCTTCATCAGGTGGATGGGCCCGTCATCCAGCTCCGCGTACACCAGCCGCACCCGGCCGATTCGCTCCTCGCGCAGCGCCTTCCACAAGGTCTGCGCCGTCTCGCCCAGCAGGCTGCACGGCGCGCTCGCGAGTTGGAGTCCCCGGGACTCGGCGAGTGCCACCAGCTCCTCGGCGTGAGCCATCTCCATGGCCAGCGGCTTCTCCGAGTACACGTGCTTGCCGGCCTCGAGAGCGGCCTTCGTCAGCGTGTAGTGGCTGTGCGGGTTGGTGAGGTTCACCACGCACTCCACGCGGTCATCCGCCAGCAGTTCCTCGTAGTTGCGGTACCTCGTGGGCAAGCGGTGGAAGCCTGCGAAGCGTTCGGCGCGCGGTCCATCCCGGTCCATGACACCCACCAGCTGCAGGCGGGGGTGGTCGGGTAGCGTCTTCAGGTAGTAATCGGCGACATAGCCCGTGCCAACGATGGCGATACGCATGTTTCCCTTCGTCCTCTGCCCCCTGGCAGTGCGTGTTTCCTACAGTGGTGTAGGGCGTGTCCACTCCCGTCGGATGGCATCCACCGTCCGCATGAGCTCCACGGATTCATCGAGCGGCATCAGCGGGCTCTCTCGCAGGCCCTCTCGCAGGCAGCGCATGACCTCGAGGGCCTCGTGCGCGTAGCCGTTGCCGAGCACCCGGCGCGTCACCCGCTCGGTGCGGACGAAGCCGACGGCCTGGCGTACCTCGCGCACCAGCGGGTGATGCTTGATCCGCCCCAGCCCGAGCCGCTCCGCGTACCCACGCATCCGCGAGACCTCGCGCCCACCGCCCAGCCGAGGTGAGCGCACGAGGGACAGCGTCTCCGGGCGGTAGAGTGGCTCGTGGAGATGGATCATCCCCTCGGTGCCCATCAGGGCCGCGTCGTCCGTGGTGCGGTTGCGCACGCTGGTGGTGAGCGCGGCCTGCCGTCCCTCGGGGAACTCGAGGAGGATGGTGCACTGCTCGTCCACCCCCGTCTGACCGAACACGGCCTGGCTGGTGATGCGCGTGGGCCGGCCCATCAGCCGCAGGGCGAGGGACAGCGGGTAGACGCCCAGATCCAGCAGTGCGCCGCCGCCGAGCTTCGGATCGAAGAGGCGGTGCCGCGGGTCGAACTCGATGGGCAGGCCGAGGTTCGCGGTGAGCATGCGCACGTCGCCGATGGCACCCGCGCGCACCCGTGACTCCAGCTCACGCAGCACGGGGACGAAGCGCATCCACATGCCTTCCATGCAGAACAGCCCGCGAGCCCGGGCCGTCTCGGCGATGGCGCTGGCCTCGGCCGCGTCCAGGGTGAAGGGCTTCTCGCACAGCACGGGCTTGCCGTGCTCGAGCGCCAGCAGACAGTGCTCCCGGTGCGCGCTGTTGGGGGTTGCTACGTAGACGACGTCCACGTTCGCGTCGCGCACCAGATCCTCGTAGGTGGCGTAGGCGCGCGGCACACCGTGCTCGCGGGCGAAGGCGTCGGCGTTCTGACGCGAGCGCGAGCCCACCGCGAGCAGTTGGGCGTCTGGGATTTCCCGGAGCCCTCGTGCGAAGAGTCCCGCCACCTGTCCTGTCCCGAGAATGCCCCAGCGAATGGTGTCACGCATATGACTCCGCAGACGCTATGCCAGGAGCGCGCATGGGGACAGTGGAAACAGCTCCGCGACGCGTACTTCGCGGAATGGATGCAACGCATCCAGCCTGGAGCAAGATCGGTCTATCCGTTGTAGAGGCCAGCCATAAATACAGTGAAGCTGTCCGCGACGGGGTAGATGGTCATCTCCATCGACACAAGGACGACCTTGGGTTGCGCTGGTGAGTCTCTGTAATCGAAACACAAGTATTCGCCACCGGGAGTGAGGGCGAAGGGAAAGATCCCTGCTGGAACGTGCGGCTGCAGTACCTGATGAGCCTTGCTGATCGAGTACGGTTCCTTTTCGCTGTCTGTGCTGACAATCAACAAGACACTGAACGCATCGTTGCCCGTGCCGACATCGAAGGCGCAAGGTTCTGGTCCCATGCCCTGGTGGGTTGAGACAATCTCCCTATACAGTTCTGGGAGCCTTACCCCCCACTGTTGCTCGAGCTGGTCAAGAACCTGCGAGTCCAGTGGATGGGGCTCGTTCCAGACGTAGGGCTGCCATTGGATTCTCATCGTTACTGGCCTCCTCCCCAGATTGCCATCCCACCCGTGTGAGGAGCGGCGAGTTGGTGCTCTTCGAGGCTTACCAACTGCATTCTTCCAACATCCTGATGATGGTGCCAGGAGTAACCAATCGGTGGCTTCGTCGAGGAAGAGAGTTTCTCGATGGCATCGGCGCTGAGCCCAAGCTCCTTGGCCAGGCGAGGGTCTTGTTTGATCGCTTGGGATAGTTTCTGGTTGGCGGCTTTGTAATGCGAGAAGCGTTGTCCGCTACCGACATGGACGTCGTCCAGTAGGGTCTCGAACTTTGTGTTGAACTCCGCGAAGCCATCCCTGTCGAACCTGACGGTGGTTTTGCCATTCGAGACCGTCTGTCCAGCTCGATTGCGGCCCAGGTTCGTGATGGGAGTGGGCGGATTCCTCGTGTCTTTGTAGGGCAGGAGCCTCCCGTCCTCGGTGAACCTCGGTTTGCGCCACGACTCGATGAACGGCAGGCGGTACTTGCTCGGAGCGTTGCTCTGGGCCGCCAGACCTGGCGCTCCAGAGGTTCCGCCACCGTCCATCCCCTGAGCGGCCATGGCGAGGGCGCCCGGAGCCAGCGTCAGGGTGAAGCTCCCCTGGCCCACCAGTACCTGCCGCACCTGACTCAGCGCCGAAAGTCCCAGGCCCACCTGAGACCTGGCTTGAACGGACGCCTGCGCGTAGCCCGGCAGTCTTGGGCCCTTCATGAGCAGGTTCGTGGTCGAGCCAATGGCCGCTGTCGCCAACATCACCAACAGGCGCCCCACCTGCGCTCCCATCACCCGGCCAAAGCGCTCACCTGCCTCGCGCACCTCGGCGAAGGTGCGTGCCTGCTGGGTCTCCATCTCCAACTGCCTCCAGCCCTGCAGCAGGCTCCACACGGTATCCAGCCCCAGGTAGGCAATCATGAAGCAGCCGAAAGAGACGGCGGCCGCCTGGGTCACCGGCAGGGGAAAGGCGAGCATGGCGAGGTAGCCCGCCATGGCGGACATGACCATGGATTGCAGGGCCATCGGGTCCACCATGCCGGCCCAGACTTCCACTGAGCCTTCCCAGACCGAGCCCAGAGAGATGGTTAGCGCCAGCGTACGCCTCGCCTCGGCACCCAGGGAGAGAGTGCTGTCCAGCAGGGACAAACAGTCGCCAGGAGTGCCCCGACGCTCGCACCAGCGGGAATAGTCCCGCGTCAACGCCGAGCCTTCGTCTTCCTGTCGGGGCTGGTCGCAGAGCGCCAACCGCTGATGGCGAGGGGAGGGTAACTCCAGCTCCGTCACCAACCGGGCCATGGCCGTGTCGAACTGCGCCAGGGTCACCTCCACGGGTGTGCCGTGCGGAGGTGCGAAGGTCTGCGGTGGGCTTTCTTCCGTCTCCAGGCGAACCTGGACCTGGCTGGATGCGCCTTGCGTGGAGCGAATATCAGGCCCGGCCACTCGAGTCCCATCCGTTGCGCAGGCCATCAGCATCAGGCTTGCCGCCAGCAGGAATCCCGTCACCTGTCCTGTCCCGAGAATGCCCCAGCGAATGGTGTTCTGCATGGCGACGCGGCAGCTTACGAGGCTTCCGTTGACGCCGTGTGAGATCCACGTGCGTCACCTTCCAGGTCCTGCTACTCGACACCACCTCCGAGGGATGCCTCTTGACTCCGTGTACCAGAACATGGCACCAAGCACGACCAGAGAATGATAATGAGAACCATTCTCAACTTCTAATTCTCGCTCGGGCTGGGGGTCTCCGGCCCTTGGGAGGGAACACATGGGAACAACCACCAGAGTTGCCCTGGTGACAGGGGCTGCCCAGGGCATTGGGGCGGCGGTAGCACGGGTGCTGGCTGGCGACGCGTCCATCGCGGCGCTCGACACTCGGGAGGAGGGACTGGCCTCGCTGGTGGCGGAGCTGCGCGAGCGTGGCTGCCGCGCCGCCGCCTTTCCGGCCGATGTGAGCAACAGCGCCGCGGTCGAAGCCGTGGTCGAGCGGATTGAGCGCGAGCTGGGACCCATCGGCATCCTGGTCAATGTCGCCGGTGTGCTGCGCATGGGCCCGGTCGTGTCCCTCAGCGATGAGGACTGGGCGGCCACCTTCGCGGTCAACACCCATGGCGTGTTCCATGTCTCCCGCGCCGTCGCGCGGCGCATGGTGCCGCGCCAGTCCGGAGTGATTGTCACCGTCGGCTCGAATGCCGCCGGAGTGCCTCGCATGCAGATGGCCGCCTACGCCGCCTCCAAGGCCGCCTCCACCATGTTCACCAAATGCCTGGGGCTCGAGCTGGCTCAGCACAACATCCGCTGCAACGTGGTGTCTCCCGGCTCCACCGACACGGCCATGCAGCGCGCGCTGTGGGCCGACGAGCATGGCGCGCAGGCGGTGATCGCCGGCTCGCCCGAGACCTTCCGCGTGGGCATCCCCCTGCGCCGGATCGCCACTCCGGCTGATATCGCCGAGGCGGTGTCGTTCCTCGTCTCGGACCGGGCACGCCACATCACGCTGCATGACCTTTGTGTCGACGGCGGCGCGACGCTGGGCGCCTAGGGTCTTTTTGTCTTCCGATTCTGAGAATGGTTTTCATTTTCAATGTCAAGAGGTGGTTGTGATGACCGGAAGTTCCAGTGAGCCGCGGATGCTGGCGACGCAGTTGCTCGATAGCTACGAGGCGGGCTCGTCCTTCTTCTTCGCCTCGCCCAAGCGCACCATGCTGGCGAGAGGCACGTTCGCGACGGTGCCGCACTCCGGAGGCACCAACGCGCTGGAGCTCCTGCCCGAGCGCGTGGCGACGGTGCTCAACGAGGCCCGGGAGGCTGCTCACGACATCCCCGTGGCCGTCGGTGCGGTGCCCTTCGACAGCTCGATTCCCGCGCAGCTCGTGGTGCCCATGACCATCCAGCGCGCGGGGCCGCTGGTGTTCGATTCGGCTGCTCCTGCGCAGCGCCCGCTGGCCGAGCGGTACACGGTCCAGCCGGTACCCGAGCCCGCAGCCTATCTCAACGGCGTGGCACAGGCGCTGAAGCTGATGCAGAGCGGACCGCTGCGCAAGGTGGTGCTGTCCCGCTCGCTCCAGCTCAACGCCGCCACGCCCATCGACCTGACGCAGTTGCTGCGCAACCTGGCTCGGCGCAACCCCTCCGGCTACACCTTCGCGGTGGATCTGCCTCCGCAGCTGGCGGCCACGCCTGGAGCAGGGCGACGCACGTTGATCGGCGCCAGCCCGGAGCTGTTGGTCTCGCGCTCGGGGTTGCAGGTGCTCGCCAACCCGCTGGCGGGGACGACGCCTCGCAGCGCCGATCCGATCGAGGATCAAGAGCGGGCTGCCGCCCTGCGCGTCTCCCCCAAGGACCTTCACGAGCATGCCGTGGTCATCGAGTCGGTCGTGGAGGCGCTGCGTCCGTACTGCAAGACGCTGGATGTTCCCGCGGAGCCGTCACTCGTCAGCACGCCGACCCTGTGGCACCTGTCGACCCGGATCAGCGGTGAGCTGAAGGATCCGTCCATCTCCTCGCTGATGCTGGCCGTCGCGATGCATCCCACGCCGGCGGTGTGTGGCTACCCGACGGAGCTGGCCCACGCGGCGATCGGTACCATCGAGCCCTTCGAGCGCGGCTACTACACGGGCACGGTGGGGTGGTGCGACGCCAACGGCGACGGCCAGTGGGCAGTGACCATCCGCTGCGCGGAGGCCGATGAGCACTCGCTGCGGCTGTTCGCGGGAGCGGGAATCGTGGTCGGTTCCAAGCCCGAGTCCGAGCTGGCCGAGACCGAGGCGAAGTTCCGGACCATGCTCCAGGCGATGGGGCTGGGGCAGGGCGCTGAGGTGCAGCCATGACGGACCCTCAGCGGGAGACTGCTTTGCTTCCGGGATGCCCCACCTGGCCCGAGGAGTTTGCCACGCGCTACCGGCAGGCTGGCTACTGGCGTGGCGAGACCTTCGGGCAGGTGCTGCGCGAGCGGGCCCAGCGCCACGGTGAGCGCACCGCGATCGTCGCCGGAACACAGCGCTGGAGCTACCGCGAGCTCGACGAACGAGCCGATCGGCTGGCCGCTGGGCTCCAGGCCCTGGGCATCAAGCCGAGGGATCGGGTGGTGGTGCAGCTGCCCAACATCGCCGCGTTCTTCGAGGTGTGCTTCGCGCTGTTCCGGCTGGGCGCGCTGCCGGTGTTCGCGCTCCCCGCACACCGGAGCGCGGAGATCAGCTACTTCTGCGCGTTCACCGAAGCGGTCGCCTACATCATCCCTGACAGGCACGTTGGGTTTGATTATCGGTCGTTGGCCGAGCAGGTCCGCGACCGGGTGCCGGGCCTGCGGCATGTGATTGTCGCTGGCGACGCTGGCCCGTTCACCCCGTTGAGCAGTCTGTATGCCTCGCCCGTCGAGCTGTCGGAGCCGAGCCCCAGTGACGTGGCGTTCTTCCAGCTCTCGGGCGGTAGCACCGGCATTCCCAAGCTCATCCCGCGGACTCACGACGACTACATCTACAGCGTGCGTGCCAGCGCGGAGATCTGCCAACTCGATGGGTCGAGCGTGTACCTGTGCGCGCTGCCCGCCGCGCACAACTTCCCGCTCAGCTCGCCGGGCGTGCTCGGCACCCTGTATGCGGGTGGCACGACCGTGCTGGCTCCGGCCCCCAGCCCCGACGTGGCGTTTCCGCTGATTGAGCGCGAGCGCGTCACCATCACCGCGCTGGTGCCTCCACTGGCGATGATCTGGCTGGATGCCGCCTCGGCCCGGCGCCATGACCTGTCGAGTCTGCGGGTGCTGCAGGTCGGCGGTGCGAAGTTCAGCGAGGAGGCCGCGCGGCGCGTGCGTCCTACGCTCGGGTGCACGCTGCAGCAGGTCTTCGGAATGGCCGAGGGCCTGGTCAACTACACCCGGCTGGATGATTCCGAAGAGCTCATTGTCACCACCCAGGGCAGGCCGATCACTTCCGACGATGAGATCCGGGTGGTCGACGAGGATGACAACGAGGTCGCTCCAGGGGAGACGGGCCAGCTCTTGACTCGCGGTCCCTACACCATCCGCGGCTACTACAAGGCTGAGACGCACAACTCGCGTGCGTTCACCTCCGACGGCTTCTACCGCACCGGCGATGTGGTGAGGGTGACTCCGGAGGGCTACCTGGTGGTGGAAGGGCGCGAGAAGGATCAGATCAACCGCGGCGGCGAGAAGGTTGCCGCCGAGGAGGTCGAGAACCACCTCCTGGCCCATCCCGCCGTCCATGACGCGGCGGTGGTTGCCATCCCGGATCCGTTCCTTGGCGAGCGCACCTGCGCGTTCGTCATCCCACGCGAAGCACCGCCGCCCGCCGCCTCGCTCACCGCGTTCCTGCGCGAGCGCGGTCTGGCGGCCTTCAAGATTCCAGACCGAGTCGAGTTCGTCGAAGCGTTCCCGAAGACCGGAGTCGGGAAGGTCAGCAAGAAGGCGCTGCGCGAGACGCTCTCCCGGCGAAACGCCGTTTCCAACCCCTGAAAGGAGTCCCTCCATGGCGCTTCCCGCCATCGCCCCCTATCCCATGCCCGGCGCGGCCGACCTGCCCAAGAACAAGGTGTCGTGGACGCCGGATCCCCAGCGCGCCGTGCTGCTGATCCACGACATGCAGCGCTACTTCCTCGGCGCCTTCACCCCCGGGCAGCCGCCGGTGACGGAGCTGCTCGCGAACATCCAGCGGCTGCGGCAGCACTGCACCGCGCTCGGCATTCCGGTGGTGTATTCCGCCCAGCCCGGTGGCCAGACGCCCGAGCAGCGCGGCCTGCAACTGGACCTGTGGGGGCCGGGCATCAACGGCGGCCCGGATCAGAAGCAGATCGTCGATGCGCTCGCTCCGAGTGAGAGCGACATCCTCCTCACCAAGTGGCGCTATAGCGCGTTCATCAAGACTGGGCTGCTGGAGCTCCTGCGTGAGCGCAAGCGCGACCAGCTCATCATCTGCGGCATCTACGCCCACATCGGCTGCCTGCAGACGGCCAGCCATGCGTTCATGCACGATGTGCAGGCGTTCCTGGTCGCGGACGCGCTGGGTGATTTCTCGCTGGAGCAGCACCACCTGGCCCTGAACTACGCGGCGAAGCTGTGCGCCGTTACCACCACCACCCAGCGGCTCGTCGAGGGGCTGCAGCCCCCGGCCTCGCAGGGAGAGCTGTCCCTGAGCCCCCAGCAGGTGCGCTCGGATGTCGCTGAGCTGCTCCAGGCAGAGACCTCGATTGGCGATGACGAGAACCTGCTGGAGCGGGGGCTCGATTCCATCCGGATCATGACCCTGGTCGAGCGCTGGCGGCGCACCGGAGCGGAGATCTCCTTCGTGGAGCTCGCCGAGCGCCCGACGCTCACGGACTGGTACGCGCTGCTGTCCTCGGCGACCGCCCAGCGCACCTCCCACCACGCTTCGTAGTCAGCGGCGCGCGGGGACCTCCTCCGTCCCCGCAGCCCAATCCCCCCTTTGGAGTACCGAGCGATGCACGATTCACAGAATGTCCGCTGGCCCCTGTCAGCGGCCCAGCACGGAATCTGGCTGGGCCAACAGTTCGATCTCGCGAGCCCGGTGTACAACGCCGGTGAGTGTATCGAGATCCGCGGGCCCGTTGACCCGGCGCTCTTCGAGGCGGCGGTGCGCCAGGCCGTCGGAGAGGCCGAGGCTCTGCATTCGCGTTTCGTGTCGGAAGGGGAGGGGCCCGGGCAATTCCTCGCGCCGCGGCAGGATTGGACACTGCACGTGGCCGACCTGAGCGGGACCCAGGAGCCGTGGGATGCAGCGCAGGCGTGGATGCGCGAGGACCTGGCCCGTCCCGTGGATCTCAGCCGAGGACCCCTCTTCGCGGAGGCGCTGTTCAAGGCCGCGCCTGACCGGTTCTTCTGGTACCAGCGGGCCCACCACATCGCTCTGGATGGCTTTGGCTTCTCGTTGATGGCGAGACGGGTGGCCGAGCTCTACACCGCGCTGGCCGCTGGACGGCCCACCACGGGGGGCTTTGGTTCGCTGCGTGCCGTGCTGGAGGAGGATGCGGTCTACAGGGCCGGACCGCAGTTCGCGCTCGACCGGACTTTCTGGACGGAGCGCTTCGCCGATCGGCCCTCGCCGGTGAGCCTCGCGGAACCCGCGCCCATGTCGGCCAGCTTCGTGCGCCAGACGCGCTACCTGTCACCTGGCGACGTAGAGCGGCTTCAGGCTGCCGCTCGCCAGGCGGGCCTGGGCTGGCCAGATCTCGTGCTCGCGGCCACGGCGGCCTGGCTGCACCGGCGGACCGGTGCGCCAGAGGTGGTGCTCGGTCTGCCAGTGATGTCCCGGCTGGGCTCGGCCGCGCTGCGTGTGCCGTGCATGGCGATGAACATCGTGCCGCTGCGTGTGCCGGTGCGTCCGGAGGCCGGGTGGTTCGCGCTCGCCCGCGAGGTGGCCTCGGAGCTTCGCGCTGCACGGCCCCATCTGCGCTACCGCTACGAGCAGCTCCGGCGCGATCTGCGGCTGGTCGGTGGGCAGCGCCGGCTGTTCGGCCCGGTGGTCAACATCATGCCGTTCGACTACGCCCTGCGCTTCGCAGGAATGCCGGCCATCGCGCACAACCTCTCCGCGGGCCCGGTCGAGGATCTGTCCATCGGGCTCTACGCCCGCTCTGACGGCAGCAGCCTGCGGATTGACTTCGACGCCAACCCGGCCTGCTACCGCGCCGATGCGCTGGACACCCATCAGCGCGATTTCCTCCAGCTCCTGGAGTCGCTGGTGGCCGCGCCCGACCAGGCGATTGGCGGCTCCACGGGCCAGAGGGTGGCCGCGGCGACACCGGGTCAGAAGGACTCGGTGGGAGCAGGGGCCAGCCCTCCTTCGTCCGTGCTCGAGGGCGGGCCACTCTCCGTGCCAGCACATCCAGTGTTGGCGATGATCTCCGAGCGGGCTCGCGAGCAGCCCGATGCGGTCGCGGTGGAGCACGGCCCGTACCGGATGAGCTACCGCGAGCTGCTCCATGCCGCCCAGGCGCTGGCGGAACGGCTCTCCGCCGCGGGCGCTCGGCCCGACAGCCCCGTGGCGGTGATGTTGCCGCGCGGAATCGATGCGATCGTGGCGAGTCTGGGCGTGTTGTTCTCCGGGGCCGGCTACCTGCCGATCGATCCTCTCGGCCCCGCGTCCAGGACCACCGCCATCCTCGACGACGCCGCGCCTGCATTGATCCTCTCCTCCGAGCAGGGTTCAACGCCCGCTACAGGTCCGGTGGCTCCGGGCCGCATCGTGGTGCGAAGGAATGAGCGGGCCGCCTCACGTCCGCCCTCCGAGACCTCGCGTGTGGCGGACGCGCACCTGGCCTACGTCATCTACACCTCCGGCTCGACCGGCCAGCCCAACGGCGTACAGATCTCCCGGGGAGCGCTGGCCCACTTCGTGGCGGGGGCGACGCAGCGCTACGGAGTGCACCGGAACGACCGGGTGCTTCAGTTCGCGCCGCTGCACTTCGACGCCAGTGTCGAGGAGATCTTCCTGACCCTGTGTGCAGGCGCGAAGCTGGTGCTGCGCACCGATGAGATGCTCCAGTCGGTGCCGCGGCTGCTCGATGCCTGCGCCGAGCATGGCATCACCGTGTTGGACCTGCCCACGGCGTTCTGGCACGAGCTGGCCTATAGCATCTCGACGGGAGCGGCCCGCCTGCCGTCCTCCCTTCGCATCGTCATCATCGGGGGAGAGGCCGCGCTGCCCGAGCGCGTCGCACGCTGGCGCTCCGCCGTGGGACCGGAGGTGCAGTTGCTCAACACCTATGGACCCACCGAGGCCACCGTGGTGGCCACCGTCGCCACGCTCAGCGGCGCCGGGGCCGTACCCGCCGGTGATGAGATTCCCATCGGCCGTCCACTCCCCGGTGTGAGCGCGGTGGTCCTCGACCCGCACGGCCGGCTCGCCGCTCCGGGCGCCGAGGGCGAGCTTTACCTGCTGGGTGGCGGTCTGGCCCGGGGTTATCTGGGACGCCCGGAGCTGGACGCGGCGCGCTTCGTCTCGCTCGAGTCGCTGCCCGGCCGCCCACGCGCCTACCGCACGGGCGACAAGGTTCGGCTGCGCGAGGATGGACAGCTGGTGTTCTCCGGCCGCGTCGATGACGAGTTCAAGATCAGCGGCCACCGAATCGACCCGGCCGAGGTCGAGACTGTGTTGCTCGGCCATCCCGGTGTGCGCGAGGCCGCCGTGGTCGGGCAGGTACTACCCGGCGGCGCGCGACGGCTGTGCGCTCACATCGTCGCGGCACAGCCCGCTCCATCCGCGGCGGAGCTGCGCCGGTACCTGCTGGCCGAGCTGCCCGCCCCCATGGTGCCTGGGGCCTTCATGTTCTCCGAGCGGCTGCCCCGGACCAGCACGGGCAAGCTCGACCGGGCCGCGCTGCGCCACGTGCAGCCCACCGGCGAGTCTTCCTCGGCCGCCGCCACGACGACCGAGCTCGAGCGCGTGGTGTTGAATGTCTGGGAGCAGGTCCTGGGGGCGAGCGGCCTGTCGGCACAGGATGACTTCTTCGAGCTCGGAGGGCAGTCGCTCCAGAGCATTCAGGTTGCCAACCGGCTCGGTGTTGCACTGGGTCGCGAGGTGCCCGTGGCCACGGTGTTCCGCTACCCGACCGCCGCCGCCTTGGCGCAGGCGCTGGAGCATGGTGCGGGGGCCGGCTCGGACAGTGGTGGCCTCACGCCCGCCATGCTCGCGGATGCCGAGCTGCCCGAGGAGATTGTTCCCAGGCAGGTGGCCAAGGGCCAGGCCCCGGATGCCCGGGAGGTTCGGGCCTCACACCATGTGCCGCAGGCTCCGCTGCGTCAGGTTCTGCTGACGGGTGCCACCGGCTTCGTCGGCGCGCATCTGCTCGATCAGTTGCTGCGCCAGACCAGCGCACGGGTGGTCTGCCCGGTGCGGGCCCGCGACGAGGCACATGCCATGGAGCGGATTCGCGCGGCGCTGGCGGCCCAGCGGCTCCCGGACACGAACCTCTCCGAGCGGGTGCTGGCGCTCCCGGCCGATCTGACGCAGCCCTGGCTGGGCCTGGGTTCCACGCGCTTCCACGGGCTGGCCGCCGAGTGCGACGCCATCTACCACAACGCCGCGGTGGTCAGCGTCGTGCGCGAATACGGCAGCCTGCAGGCGGTCAACGTGAAGGGGACTCTCGAACTCCTGCGCCTGGCCGCCGCTGTGAGGCCCAAGCCACTGCACTACGTCTCGACGCTGGCGGTGGCTCCGCAGGCCAACCTCAGCCCCGAGGTCCCCGAGGACTTCGTGCCGGCGCACCCGGGGCTGCGCGATGGCTATCAGCAGAGCAAGTGGATCGCCGAGAGACTGGTTCAACAGGCGGCTGAGCGCGGCTTGCCGGTCTCGGTCTACCGCCTGGGGCGGGTCGTGGGCGCGCCGGGCAGCGGCATCGTCAATCCGCAGGACCTCGTCTGGCGCATCCTGCTGGCCGGAGTTCCCGCGGGAGCGCTGCCCCAGCTCGACGTGGGCGAAGCCTGGACGCCGGTGGACTATGTGGCGCGGGCGCTCGTCCGGCTCTCGCTGGTGCCCCGGCCCGGTGAGGTGTTCAACCTCACGCCCGCTCAGGAGGTGCGGCTGCTCGAGTTGTTCGGCTGGGTCCGCGACTACGGCTACCCCGTCGAGCTGTACCCGGTCCCCGAGTGGTGCGCACGCGTGGCGGGAAGCTCGGACGGCGCGACCCACAAGGCCACGCTGGCGTTCTTCGAGCTGCGCGCGGGCTCGTCGGAGCCCACCTTCGGTCTCGGAGCCGTCCGCTGCGAGCGTTTGACGCAGGCGCTGGCGGACACCGGCATCACCTGCCCACCGGCCGACCGCCGATTGCTGTTCCGCTACCTGGACTACTGCGTGGAGCAGGGACTCCTGCGCGCCCCCTAACGGCTTTCAGCCCTCACCTTGAATGGCACTTCCGTGATGACTCGAAATTGGACCCCCCGTTCCTGGCGGGAGAAACCCGTCAGACACATGCCTGAGGACTACCCAGATCCTCGTGCGCTCGCCCGTGTCGAGGACGAGCTGTCGCGCCTGCCCCCTCTGGTGTTCGCGGCGGAGACGCGCCGCCTGACCACCGCGCTCGGCCAGGTCTCCCAAGGCAAGGCCTTCCTGCTGCAAGGCGGTGACTGCGCCGAGAGCTTCAAGGAGTTCACGGCCGACAACATCCGCGACACCTTCCGGCTCATCCTCCAGATGGCGGTGGTTCTCACCTTCGCGGGCGGACGTCCGGTGGTGAAGGTCGGCCGCATTGCCGGCCAGTTCGCCAAGCCCCGCACCAGCGCTGTGGAGACGATCGGCGGTGTCACCCTGCCGGCCTACCGCGGCGACATCATCAACGGCATGGACTTCGAGCCAGCCGAGCGCACGCCGGATCCGAAGCGGCTGATCAAGGCCTATCACCAGTCCTCGGCCACGCTGAACCTCCTGCGCTCCTACGCCCAGGGCGGCTACGGGGACCTCTGCAACCTCCACCGGTGGACGCTCGATTTCGTCGCGGGCACTCCCCTGGGAGAGCGCTACCGCAGGCTCGCGGATCAGATCTTCGAGTCCCTGTGCTTCATGAGTGCCCTCCATGTGCACCCCGAGCAGCAGTCTCCGCCGGTCCCGGTCGACCTCTTCACCAGCCACGAGGCCCTGCTCCTGAACTTCGAGGAGGCCATGACCCGCGTCGACCCTTCGTCAGGCGAGTGGTTCGACGCCTCCGCCCACATGTTGTGGATCGGCGAGCGGACCCGTCAGCTCGACGGAGGCCATGTGGAGTTCATGCGTGGCATCCAGAATCCCATCGGCCTCAAGTGCGGCCCGACCATGGAGCCAGATGATCTGTTGCGGTTGATCGACATCCTGAACCCCAAGGCCATCCCCGGTAAGCTGACGCTCATCGGCCGTTTCGGCGCGGACAAGGCCGCCGAGTGCCTGCCCCGGCTGATGGCCGCCACTCGGCGCGATGGCCGCCCCGTGGTCTGGTCGAGCGACCCCATGCACGGCAACACGCAGAAGGCCGGCAATGGCTACAAGACCCGGCCCTTCGACCGCATCCTGTCGGAGGTGAAGACCTTCACCCAGGTGGCCGCCGCCGAAGGCGTCCATCCGGGGGGTCTGCACCTGGAGATGACCGGACAGAACGTCACCGAGTGCCTGGGCGGCGCCCGGGCGGTGACCGAGGACGACCTGTCCAGCCGGTACCACACCCACTGTGATCCACGGCTCAACGCCGACCAGGCGCTGCAGCTCGCCTTCATGGTGGCCGAGAAGCTCCACGCGCGGCGCGCTCCCCAGGCTCGGGCGGCCTGAACGGAGTTCCTTCTTGACGAAGCTGCCCGTTCGCGACTACACGCCTCGTGAAAATGAGAATGCGAACCATTTTCATAATCTCATGTGTGTGGCTCCTCGTTGCGAAGGGGGCCCAGGCGCAAGGGCCCGAGGCTGAAGGAGCGGGCGAGGCCGCGGTGGCTCCAGCTGCTCCGGTGGTGGTGCCGCCGAAGCTTCAGGAGTTCGTCGAGGCGGTGTACCCGGCTCAGGCCAGGAGTGCGGGTCTGGAGGCGAGGGTGCGGCTTCGCCTTCGGATTGATGCTCGAGGCAACGTCACCGAGGCCGAGGTGATGGAGCCCGTGGGGCATGGCTTCGACGAGGCGGCGCGCGAGGCGGCACTTCGCTTCCGCTTCGAGCCGGCACGGCGCGACGGGGCGGTAAAGCCCTCGCGGCTCGTCTACACCTATGAGTTCCGCCTGCCCCGCGAGACTCCTCCGCCGCCCGAGGCCAGCGCCTCCGGACAGGAGCTCGCCTCGGGTGCCGAGGAGCTGGGGCCCATCGAGATCAGCGTCCAGGGCGAGACCGAAGCGGAGCGCCGACGCCAGTCCGCCGAGGCGGTGCGGGTGGTCGAGACCGAGCGCCTCCAGCGCGAGACCGCCGACATGGGAGAGGCCCTGGCACGCACCGAGGGCGTAGGAGTGCGCCGCGCGGGAGGGCTCGGCAGCCGCACGCGCTTCTCACTCGCCGGGTTCTCGGATGAGCAGATCCGGTTCTTCATCGATGGCATACCGCTCGAGCTGGCGGGCTTCGGGCCGGGGCTGGCCAACGTCCCCGTCAACCTCGTCGAGCGCGTGGAGCTCTACCAGGGCGTCGTCCCCATCCGCTTCGGGACCGATGCGCTGGGGGGAGCGGTCCAGCTCGTCACCGACCGAGCGGTGTACGGGACGGGCGCGGCCGCGTCCTACGAGCTTGGGTCCTTCGACACGCATCGCCTCACGGCGAGTGTCCGGCACTTCCAGGCGCCCATTGGGTTGCTCGTACGGGCCAACGGTTTCTTCGATGACGCCAGGAACGACTATCCCGTCGACGTCGAGGTCGCGGATGCACAGGGGCGGCTCGGGCCCGCGCGAGTCCATCGCTTCCATGACGCCTACCGGGCCGTGGGGGCCGGGGTGGAGGCGGGCTTCGTGGAGCGACCCTGGGCCCGGCGTCTGCTCCTGCGCGTGTTCGGCGGCGGGTACGACAAAGAGCTCCAGCACAACGTCACCATGGATGTGCCCTATGGGGACGTGACCACTGGGGAGACCTCGGGAGGCGCCACCCTTCGGTTCGAGCAGACCTACTTCGAGAGGCTCTCGGTCGACACGGTCGCTGGATACACCTGGCGCCAGACGCGCTTCACGGACATGGGTGATTGCGCCTACGACTGGTTTGGCCGCTGCGTCCAGAAGCTCCCTCAGCCTGGAGAGATCGAGTCCCGAGCCGTCGAGCGGTACGTGGATCAGCACACGGGTTTCGCAAGGCTCAACCTGGGGTGGAACCTCTCCGCCCTCCATTCACTCCGCCTCGCCATCGCGCCCACCATCGTGGGCCGGGCCGGTGAGGACCGTCGCCTGCGCGCCCGTCAGGAGCCTGATCCGCTCGAGGGTGAGCGCAACCTCTTCTCACTGGTCAGTGGTCTCGAATACGAGCTCGACGCTCTTGACGGACGCCTGGAGAACATCGCCTTCCTCAAGGACTACGTTCAGCTCGCGCGTGCGGAGAATCTCCTGCCGGACGGGACCTTCGGGCAGCTCGACCGGGACACGCACGGCGTGGGGGTGGGCAACAGCACTCGTTTCCGCTTCTCCCGGGAGCTCTACGCGAAAGCCTCCTACGAGTGGGCCACGCGCCTGCCGCGTCCGGACGAGGTCTTCGGTGATGGGATCCTCATCAACGAGAACCTCGGGCTGAATCCCGAGACCAGTCACAACCTCAACCTGGGGCTCGAGCTGGAGTCCTGGCGGACGTCCGCGGGGGACTTCCGAGCCAACGTGACAGGCTTTGGACGCCTCGCGGATCAGCTCATCGTCCTCATTGGCCGGGAGAGCTTCTTTACCTACCAGAACGTCTTCGCGGCCCGCTCCCTGGGAGTCGCCGCCGCGGCCGGGTGGACCTCTCCGGGGCAATACCTCGTCCTCGATGGCAACGTCACCTGGCAGGATTTCCGTAATGTCTCCAACCAGGGCACCTTTGGTTCCTTCGAGGGACAGCGCATTCCGAACCGGCCCTACCTGCAGGCCTATGGCAGCGCCCGTTTCCAGCTCAAGGGCCTGATGCGCCCCGACGATGAGCTCTCGCTGACGTGGCACTCCCGCTACGTCCACACCTTCTTCCGCGCCTGGGAAGGACTGGGACAGAAGGACCTCAAGCAGGTGGTCCCGTCCCAACTCCTGCACTCGCTCGGCCTCACCTACGTCATCCGCAACGCGCCCACCACGCTGAGCTGGACGATTGACGTGCAGAACCTCACCGATGCGCCCGCGTTCGACTTCTTCGGCGTCCAGCGTCCAGGGCGGAGCCTCTTCGCCAAACTCACGGTGGACCTCGGTGGCTGAGCCCGTGACCCGCCCATTCAAAGTTCAAACAGCAGAAAGGTAGCTCACATGAAACTCACGACTCCCCTTCGTCCCTTGCACCTCGCTCTCACGGCGCTCGTCCTCCCGCTGTTCGCCGGCTGTGAGATCGCGAGGCCCGCCGGCCCGGGCACTGGCGACGGCCCGGTGTATGCCATTACAACGCAGGTCTCCACGGCCGACGAGCCCCAGAGCTACGTCATCCTGACGGACAAGTTGGACCACACCGAGTCGCTGTCGCTGGATCAGGGCATCGAGCTTCCCGGGCGTGCGCTCGGGGCGGGCGTGTCGAAGTCGGGCGCGCTCTTCGTGGCCGGAAGCGACGGCCCCACGATCACCCGCTACAACCTGACGAGTGAGGGCCGCCTGGAGAAGGGCGCCACCGTGAGCTTCGAGGGCAAGGGCGTGGCGTCGATCGGGGAGTACCAGCACCAGCTCCAGTTCATCTCGGAGAGCAAGGCGTACTACTTCGACGGGCGCACCTCGCAGCTCATCGTCTGGAACCCCAGCGACATGTCCCTCACGGGGAGCATTCCCCTCAATGGCGTCTCCGTCCAGGGGGCGATCCAGACCTTCGCGACGCTGCCGATCCGCCTCGAGAACCAGGTGATCATGCCGATGGGCTGGCGCCCGTCCACGGGCGTGGGCATCACGAAGCTGGCGGGTGTCGTCGTCGTCGACACCAGGACCGACGCGGTGACGGTCGTGACGGACACGCGCTGCGGCTACGTGCGGGATGGCGTCATGGGCCCGGACGGGATGCTGTACCTGGCGACGGAGGTGTACGGCGCGGCGGTGCGCCGGGTCGCGGGGGGCGAGACGCCCGAGCCGTGCCTGCTCCGGTTCAACCCCCAGACGCTCACGTTCGATCCTTCCTTCCACATCAAGCTCGACACGCTCGTCAATGGAGGCACCGCCGGCTCGCTGCTCCCCGGGCCGCAGGGGACCGCCTACCTGCGCGTCTTCGATGAGCGCCTCTTCCCGGTGCAGGCCTCGACCCATCCCCGGGCGCTGGCGAGCTCGTCCTCGTGGAAGTGGTGGAAGCTGCGGCTGGACACCCTGACGGCCACGCCCGTCGAGACGCTCCCGGCGACCACGGGCAGCACCTTCCTCTACCCAGCGGGTGACCGGACGATCTTCACCGAGTTCGCGAACGGCTCGACGGCGACGAACTTCCGGGATCTGACGGATGAGAGTGGGAAGGTGACCATGTCCCTGTCGGGCCTCAGCTTCTCCTTCTTGCAGCTGCGCTGAACCGGCTCGTGTCGCGGTTGAACGCCCAGGGAAGCGGGCAGGGGAGAGCTACCAGCTCGCCCCCGATTTCGAGAGCCGCTTCTCGGGCTTCACCGTCCTGATGGCGCCGGGAGACGGCCCCCTTCTCCGGGGAGTGTCCCCGGCGCGTCTCGGCTCGGCGCTCGAGCCATCTCCGCGCGTCTATACGCTTCTTGACAGTTCCGCTCGCGCCGGGATATCCACCGCCGCGAATCGATTTTGAAAATCGTTCTCAATATCAAATTCCAGCCCGGCGCGAAGTGGTGCCCGGGGTCTGAAGGGTTCCCTCCATGGTTCATGACTCCGTGGCCAGCTGCATTGGCAAGACGCCGTTGGTCCACCTCCGCCGGCTGTTCCCACCCGATCGTGGGCCCTCGGTCATCGCGAAGCTCGAGTTGCTCAACCCGGGTGGGAGTGTGAAGGACCGACCCGCACGCTTCATCGTCGAGCAGGGGCTGAAGGACGGCACCATTCGTAAGGGGACGCACCTGGTCGAGAGCACGTCCGGGAATCTGGGCATCGCCCTGGCGATGGTGGCGCGCGTCCATGGGCTGACCTTCACCAGCGTGGTGGATCCGAAGATTTCGCAGACCAACCTGCGCATCCTGAAGTCCTACGGCGCCCGCATCGACATGGTCAGCGAGCCGGACGACCAGGGCGGCTACCTGAAGACTCGCATTCGTCGGGTGCAAGAGCTGCTGGAAATGATGCCCGGCAGCGTGTGGATCAACCAGTACGCGAACCAGCTCAACTGGCAGGCACACTTCCACGGCGCAGGCAGCGAAATCGTCGAAGAGCTCGACGCTCCCATCGACTACCTGGTGGCTTCGGTGAGCACCACCGGCACCATCCTGGGGCTCGCAAGGCGGCTCCGGAAGGAGTTCCCGCGGATGCGCGTCATCGCGGTGGACGCGGTGGGCTCCGTCATCTTCGGCACGCAGCCGGCCCCACGAGATTTGCCCGGCATTGGCTCGAGCCGCGTCCCCGAGCTGCTGTGCAGAGAGGAAATCGACGAGTTCATCCTGGTCAACGACTGGGAGTCCGTCGTGGGGTGTCGGGATCTGCTCACCCATGAGGGCATCTTCGCCGGCGGGTCCTCGGGGTCGGTTGTCGCCGCCATCCGCAAGCTCGAGCCCACGTTGCCCGCTGGCAGCCGGGTGCTGACCCTGTTTCCAGACCGAGGGGAGCGCTACCTGGACCTGTTCTCCGACGAAGCCTGGCTGTCGAAAATCCGCCTCCGCGCGGAGCAGCAGGTCCCCATGGACGTCCCGCTTCCCCTGTCCATTCCCCCACGCACGGCGAAATCCGCCTGAGAAGGACCGCTTCCCCATGACCACCCGCACGAAGGGGCTGCTCTACCTGAGCAAGTCCGACATCCTCCACCTGGGCGGCGACACCTCCGCTCTGTACATGGACGCCATCCACCAGGCACTGTCCCGCCACGCGGCGAAAGAATTCGTCCAGCCGCTGAAGCCATACCTGCGCTGGCGCGGCGCCGAGGGGCACATCGCCGACCGCATCATCGCCATGCCGGCCTACCTGGGCGGCGCGGCGCCCATGGCGGGGCTGAAGTGGATTGGCAGCAAGCACGACAACCCCTCCCGCCACGGGCTGGAGCGCGCCAGCGCGCTCATCGTGCTCAACGACGCCGAGACGCACTACCCCATCGCCATCATGGAGGGCAGTCTCATCTCCGGGATGCGCACCGCCGCGGTGACCGCCGTGGCGGCCCGCTACCTCGCGCGCGAGGGCTTCCAGCACGTGGCCTGTATCGGGTGCGGTCCCATCGCCCGGATGCAGCTCACGACGCTCCTCGAGCAGTTCCCTTCCATCTCCATCATCTCCCTCTTCGATCTCTCACCGGTCGCCTCCGCGCGGCTCCGGGAGGAGCTGCAGCAGCGCTTCCCGCGGGTGGAGTTCCTCATCGCCGCGTCCGCGGAGCAGGCCATCCGGCGCGCGGAGATGGTGGTGACCTGCACCGTCGCGTCCGAGCCGTACATCCCGTTCGAGTGGCTGGCCCGAGGCACGTTCGTCAGCAACGTCTCCATCATGGACGTGCACAAGGAGGTGTTCCTCCAGGTGGACAAGGTCGTGGTGGACGACTGGGATCAGTCCAACCGCGAGAAGAAGACCATCAACCAGCTCGTGCTCGAGGGCCGCTTCTCGCGGGAAAAGCTCCATGCGGAGCTGGGGGAAATCGTCATCGGCCGGCGACCGGGGCGTGAGTCGGCGGACGAGATCATCCTCCTCAACCCGATGGGGATGGCCATCGAGGACATCGCGTGCGCCCAGGCCGTCTACCAGAAGGCCGTCGATGCCGAGGTCGGAACGTGGCTGAGCCTCGAGTGACTCCGCCCTCGCCTGCGCCGGCCATGGCCCCACTGCCCCCATCCGGGTACGTCCTGGCCGAACCCGCTGCCACCGAGCGGCTGCTCAACAGCTACTTGCGCGAGACGGGCCTCGCGGATCCTCGCATCACCCTGGAGCAACTGCGGGCGCTGCCCCTCCCCAGCGGCATCCACGAGAAGCTGTGCGCGGATGGCTGCCCGTTGCGTGTAGAGCTCCCCCGCACGGGGCGGCTCCTCCTCGGTACGCTGCGCCGCGGCTCGCCTTCGGGCCACCACCGGTACGGCCCCGTTCTCTGGCAATGCTCGGCAACGGGTGTGCCGGACCGCAGGGTGGACGGTGCCCTGCACCTGGCGCGAATCCTCGTGGCTGAGCTGGCCAGCGAGGAGGCGGAGCCCGTCGTCCGCGAGCGGCGCATGGACGCCCTGCTTCGCCACATCCAGAACAGCGTCGACAAGACCGCGCTGTACCTGGACCGGAGCGCGCAGCGCGAGCCATGGCCGTCGGACGGTGAAGGCCCCATTGCCTTTCTGGCCGCCGAACAGCGCATCCTCTTCGGACACCCGTTCCATCCGACTCCGAAGAGCTCGGAGGGCTTCACCCCTTCGGACCTGGAGCAATACGCGCCAGAGCTGGGTGCCACCTTCCCGCTCCACTACCTGGCTGCATCGCCGGAGCTCATCGAGGAGGACTTCCTGCCAGGGGCAGGGGAGAACGTCCTGCCGGCGGCGGTCCGTGAGGAGGCCGCCGCGCTGCTGACTTCCACCCGCGGCGGGTGGAGCTTGCTCCCGTGTCACCCCTGGCAGGTGCGTCACCTGCACGGCCTCCCCGGGTTCCGGCGGCTGCTCGAGGAGCAACGCGTGGTCCACCTCGGGCCTCTCGGGAAGAGCGTCCACCCCACCTCGTCGGTGCGCACCGTGCTCGCGGAAGGGCACCCCTTCTTCTTCAAGCTTCCGCTCGGCGTTCGAATCACCAACCTGGTGCGCGTCAACCCGCAGGAGCAGCTTCAGCGCAGCCTGGGCATCAGCCGCGTGGTGGCGCTGCTCCAGGCACGGGCGCCTCAGCCGAACTTCTCCATCCTCCTCGAGACGGGCTACCGCGCGCTCGCTCCCCGGGACTGGGCACCCGAGGAGCGGCACGCCCTCGCCGAGCACACGGCGGTGCTGTTCCGCGATGCGCGTCCCTGCGCCCAGACACCCGCGCCCCTGGTGGTCGCGGCGTTGCTGGAGCCCTCTCCCAGCCACGGCGAGCCGGCCATCATGCGGGCCGTCCGGCGGGCCACGGGAGTCGCATCGGGCCCCTTGAAGCCCTCGGGCGTGGAGGCCTGGCTTCGGCGCTATCTCCAGGTCTCCATGATGCCGCTGCTTCGGCTCTTCATCGAGGAAGGGCTCAGTCTCGAAGCCCACGTGCAGAACTCGCTGCTGACCCTGAAGGACGGGTGGCCGGAGCACTTCCATGTGCGCGACCTCGAGGGAGCGAGCCTGAGCCGTGACCGCGCGGCGGCGCGGGGGCTCCTCGACGCCGGTGGCCTGACAGAGACCCACTCGGCGCTCTACGACGACACAGAGGCGTGGCAGCGGCTCGAGTACTACTTCTTCGTCAACCACCTGAGCCACCTGCTCGTGACTCTGGCCCTCCACGGCCCGAGTGACGAGCCCAGGCTCTGGAAGGTGGTGCGGAACGTCCTCGAGAGCAACGCCCTCTCGCTCCGCGCGACGGGTGGTGCGCCCTACCTGGAAGCGCTCCTCGACGGGCCCACCCTCCCGGCCAAGGCCAACCTGACCAGTCGCTTCCGGGAGCGCGGGGAGCGACCGCTCTACCTCGACGTCCCCAACCCCATTCGTGAGCAGGAGGTGCCCCGATGGAGCTGACGGCACGTGCTCCCAGCGATAGCGCCGGAGTGTCACTTTTCCAGGACCTGTTGGACCTGGAAGCTGCCCTCCGGTCCGAGCAGTTCATCGAGGTACGGCGGCGCATCTTCCGGCAGTTGGTGGAAGCACTCCTCTATGAGGGCGCGCTTCAGCCGGAGAGTGAGCCGGACGGCGAGCAGCTGCGATTCCGGTTCCACGGGGAGGATGATGCGGGCAGTCCTGTCCGCTACGAGTGCCAGGGGCGGCGCCGCTGGAGCTTCGAGCGCATCCGACTCGGCCCCGGCCCCATCCTGCGTGTCCGCGGAGGCGAGGTGGGCGAGGCGGAGTCCTTCGCGCGCTTCCTCTCGGAGCTGCGTGCGTCCCTCGGCGCAGACCCGGAGCGCCTGGCGCACTTCGTCCACGAGTTGGAGCAGACGCACCTCAAGGACACGCTCGCGCAGCACCGGCGGAGCCGCTCTGGCCGTACCCTGCGGAGCCTCCCCTACGACGAGCTCGAGGGCGAGCTGATGGACGGCCACCCCTACCACCCGTCCTACAAGTCCCGCATCGGCTTCGACGCCGTGGACC
Organism: Archangium lansingense; assembly: GCF_026626635.1. Lineage (GTDB taxonomy): Bacteria > Myxococcota > Myxococcia > Myxococcales > Myxococcaceae > Archangium > Archangium lansingense. The sequence continues at coordinate 8,663,316 of NZ_JAPNKA010000001.1, read as the reverse complement.
ACCTCGCCTTTGGCCCGGAGTTCACGCCCGAGCTACGGCCACTGTGGCTCGCGGCCCACCGGGAGTGGACCCGCAGCACGGCCTCCGCCGGGACGGAGCCCCGGGAGCTCCTCGCCCGCGAGCTGACGGAGGCCACGCGGACGCGCTTCCGTCGGATGCTCCTCGAGCGGGGCCTGGCCCCCGAGGACTACGTCCTCCTCCCCGTCCACCCCTGGCAGTGGCGGGAGCAGGTCCTCTCCACACTCTTCCCGGAGCTGCGGGACGCCCGCCTCGTGATGCTCGGGGAGGCGGATGACTTCTACACGCCCCAGCAGTCCATCCGGACCCTCGCCAACCGCAGCCACCCGGAGAAGGCGTCCCTCAAGCTGGCGTTGAGCATCCTCAACACCTCCACCGCGCGCACCCTCGCGTCGCACACCGTGGAGAACGCGGCTCCCATCTCCGACTGGCTCTCCGGCATCGCTCGCGAGGACACCTACCTCCGGGACGAGCTGCGGACCGTCCTCCTCCGGGAGGTGCTGGGCGTCTCCTTCGAAGGGCAGCGCCCGGAGCCGCTGCGGGCGCGGACCTCCGGCATCCTCGCGTGCATCTGGCGAGAGAGCCTCCACCCCTTCCTCGACGCCGGCGAGGAGGCGCTGCCCTTCACCGGCCTGTGCCACCTCGACGCCGATGGCCGCCCGCTGATCGAACCGTGGGTGCGGCGGTTCGGGCCGGAGCAGTGGGTGCGCCAGCTCCTGGAGGTGAGCGTCCTGCCGCTCATCCACCTGCTGTATGCGCATGGCATCGCGCTCGAGGCCCATGCGCAGAACATGGTCCTGATCCACGCTGGAGGGCTCCCTCGGCGGGTGGCGCTCAAGGACTTCCACGACGGCATCCGCTTCTCGCCAGCCCACCTCGCCCACCCGGAGCGAAGGCCCGTGCTCCGCGCCACGCCGCCCTCCCACGCGCGCGTGAACCGCAACTCGTACATCCAGACAGAGGACCCGGCGGAGGTCCGCGACTTCGTCCACGACGCGTTCTTCTTCATCAACCTGGGAGAGCTCGCGCTCTTCCTCGCGGATCACCTCGGCTTCGAGGAGCGCCAGTTCTGGGGGCTCGCGCGCGAGGTCATCCTCGCATACCAGCGCCGCTTTCCCGAGCACCGGGAGCGCTTCGCCCTCTTCGATCTCTTCGCGCCAACCACCCAGGTCGAGCAGCTCGCCCTGCGCCGCCTGCTCCCGGACACCGAGGTCCGCATGCACCCCGTACGCAACGCGCTCGCGCCCCAGGAGGGCATGGAGACGGTACCCCGATGATTCGACCCAACAAGCTGAAGCAGGCGTTAGCGAAGCAGCAGGCCGTCTTCGGCATCTTCTGCTCCACCCCCTCGCCGGTGGTGGTGGAGATGATTGGCTGCGCGGAATTCGACTTCGTCATCATCGACACCGAGCACGCGCTGGTGAACCCGGAGACGCTGGAGAACATGGTGCGTGCGGCGGATGCCGTCGGGCTGACGCCGCTGGTGCGGGTGTCGGAGAACGCCCCGGGGCCCATCGTGCGGGCGCTCGATGCGGGAGCACAGGGCGTGGTGGTGCCACGCGTGCGCGGGGCCGCGGACGCCGAGCGGGCGGTGCGAGCGAGCCGCTACTACCCGGAGGGCGAGCGCGGCATGGGGACCGGACGGGCGGCGCGCTTCGGAGGGGTGGACCTCCAGGAATACGTCAAGCAGGCGAACGTCGAGACGCTGGTCGTGGTGATGATTGAAGACCAGGCAGGGGTGGAGGACATCGAAGCCATTCTCCAGGTGCCCGGCGTGGACCTCGTGCTCGAGGGCTCGGCGGACCTGTCGCAGTCGCTCGGCATCCCCTGGAGCACGCGCCACCCGCGGGTGCGCGAAGCCCTCCACCGGGTGCAGGCGGCGTCCCGCGCACGGGGCATCCCCTTCTGCGCCATCCCCAGGGCGATGCAAGACGCCCTCTCCTGGTGGCAGCTGGGGGTGCGGGCGTTCGTCGTGGGTGACGAGCGCGGCGTGTCGTTCCGGGCCCTCCAGGCCCAACTGCGACCCTACCAGCAGCTCTTGACGGAGGGTGACGCCCCCGAGGGTGGGTCATGACAGAGCTCAGCGAGGTGGTCCAATCCCTGAAAGCGGAGCGCTCTCACCCCCTGTGCGCTTACATCTACGACCTGGGGCACCTGAAGCGTCATGCCTCCCGGTGTATCGAAACGCTGCCTGCCACGTGCCGTCTCTTCTACGCCGTCAAGGCCAACTCGGAAGAGCCCATCCTGCGTGCGCTTGCCCCCATCGTGCACGGCTTCGAGGTCGCCTCGCTCGGGGAGGTGGAGAAGGTCCGGTCGGTGGCGCCGGACGCTCCCATTCTCTTCGGTGGCCCAGGAAAGACGGATGCGGAGATTGAGGGTGCCCTCCAGCACCGCGTCAGCCTGCTTCACGTGGAGAGCGCGCATGAGCTCCGGCGGGTGGACTACCTGGCGGGCAGGGCAGGGCGCGTGGCGGACATCCTCTTGCGCGTCAACCTGCGCGGTCCACTCCCCAGCGCGACGCTCTACATGGCGGGGAAGCCGACCCAGTTCGGCATCGATGAGGAGGACATCCCCGCGGTGATTGGACTGGCGAAGCGGTGCCAGCACGTGCGCCTGCGGGGGTTCCACTTCCACTCGATTTCGAACGACCTGGATGCGACGGGACATGCCCACCTCGTGGCACACTACCTGCGGCTCACCCGGACCTGGGCCGCTCGGTTCTCCCTGGACATTGCCTACGTCAATGCGGGCGGCGGGCTCGGGGTCAACTACCGCCAGCTCGACAAGCAGTTCGATTGGGAGGCCTTCACCACGGAGCTGAACCAGCTGCTCCCCGACGAGTGTCCACCCGGCGCGACCATCCTCTTCGAGTGCGGCCGGTACATGACGGCGGCGTGCGGCGCCTACGCGGTCGAGGTCCTCGATATCAAGCGAAACCACGGCAAGGATTACGTCATCGTCCGGGGCGGCACGCACCACTTCCGGTTGCCCTCCTCCTGGCAGCACAGCCATCCCTTCACGCTCGTCCCGTTGGAGGGGTGGACCGCCCCCATCGAGCGGCCGGAGCTGCGCGACGGAACCATCACCGTGGTGGGGCAGCTCTGCACGCCCAAGGATGTGCTCGCCTACGACGTCGCCGTGGAGCGGGTGCGCGTCGGCGATGTGATCCTCTTCCAGTATGCGGGAGCGTACGGCTGGTCCATCTCCCACCACGACTTCCTCAGCCATCCACACCCCGAGCAGATTTTCCTGGAAGGTGGGGCGTGCTGATGGCGGGGAAGTTGCCCGAGCTGCGGTTGATGCCCGTGGAGCGCGTGTGCATCCATGAAGGGCACGAGCCCAGCAGGCTCGACGAAACCTGTCGGGCCATCGCGGCCGAAGGTGTCCTCCGCCATCCCCTGCTGGGGACGCCGATGGCGGATGGGCGCGCTCTGATTCTAGACGGCGCGCACCGGACGGAGGCACTGCGGGAGCTCGGCTGCGTCCGTCTTCCCGTCCAGTGGGTCGAGCCTCGAGCATTCAGCCTCGAGGCCTGGACGCACCTCGTGCCCAAGGGCCCGTGGCTGACGGAGCTGCGGCGGAATCCTTCCCTCAGGTGGAGCCAGGCGGTGGAGTGCGAGGGGCGCCTCATCGCCGAGGTGGTGGATGACGCCGGGGTGCGCCATTCGATCCACGCGGCCACGCCGGAGCGGGACATCCTCTCCATCCTCCCGGCCTGGCAGCGCGTGGTCGAGGCCTACACGGGCACGGGGGCGGTCCGGCGCGTGCCCGACGGAGCGGTTCATCGCCCGGAACCAGGCATGGTGCTGCTCCGCTACCCCGCGTGCTCGCTCGAGGAGGTGGAGGCCGTCGTCTCGGAGGGGAAGCGGATGCCTCCCGGCGTCACGCGCTTCGTCGTGCAGGGGCGATTCCTCAATCTGCGCATCCCGCTCGAGTTGCTGCGCAGCCCCGCCGACACCGAAGCGCAATGGGAGGCGCTCGTGGCGCACCGGCTGGGGGCACTTCGTTTCTACGCCGAGGGAGTCTACCTGTGCGAAGCCTGACACGCGCGGCCGGGGAACAGCAGGTGATGACCGACCTGGTGAACACGCTGCTGGCCGAGGACCTCTTCGGGATTACAACCCGCAGCGAGCTGCACACCCGCGCCGCGGGGCCTTCCTCATCCCTCGCCGAGCGCGATGAGGCCTCCACGCATCTCCTGCGCTTCTGGGTGGAGCCCGGCAAGCGGTTCCTCCTCATTCCCATCACACCCGCGGTCACACAGCCGTATCGCACCTCCTCCGGCGCGGTCATCGAAGTGGAGTGCGAGCCACATGTGGAGAGGCCGCTCTCCGCCGTTGACTTCCTGCAGGCCCTGGCCAGCGCTGCTTCTCATGAGGGCTCCGTGAGCCGTCTGTGTGACGAGCTTCGGCTGGCAGCCGCGCAGGGGGAGCTCTCCAACGGGGCGCTGGACACCCTTCCCGCGCCGCGGCTGACCTCCCTGCTCGACCTCGAGCGCTGGGCGGCGTTCCGTGACAGGCCATTTCACCCCGTGGCCAAGGCGAAGGTCGGATGGAGCGAGGCCGAGTACCGCTGCTATGCCCCCGAGTTTCACCGGGAGGTCACCCTTCGATGGATGGCCGTGCGGCGGGACCATCTGCTCTTCGGGCGGGATGTCCAGGGCCGGAGTCCCTCTGAGCTGCTGCTCCCGGAGCCGGAGGCCAGGGCAGTCATGGCCGCCATGGAGCAGGCCGGCCTGAGTCCCGCGGACTACATGGCCTTGCCCGTCCACCCCTGGCAGATGGAGCGGACTCTTCCCCGCGAGCTCCAGCCGGAAGTGGCGGAGTCAATCTGTGTCCCGCTGCGGGTAGAGGCCGGAGGCTACGTCGCCAGCTCGTCACTTCGCTCCCTGGCGCCGGTCGGAGGGGGAGGCCGGCACGTCAAGCTGCCCATCGGCATCGAGTCGCTCGGCGCCATCCGCTCCCTCTCCGCCCTCTCCATGCGGAACGGCGAGCGGGGGCAGCAGTTGCTCCACCAGGTCTTGATGAAGGATTCCATTCTTCGGGAGCGCCTCCACCTCTGCGATGAGACGGTCTGGTTTGCCTTCTACCCACCGGGCAGCGACTGGTGGGAAGACCGGCCGCGGCACCTCTCCTGCCTCATCCGGGAGTACCCGGCGCGGCTGCTGTGCGACAGTCGAGTTCAGCTCGTCCCCATGTCCGCGTTGGCTCAACCCGGGACAGCCTCACACGCACACCTCTTCACGTCCTGGCTGGCGCGACGGGGCCAGGGCACCGCGAGCCGAGCGGACGTGTTGGAGCTGTTCCGCTCGGTATCCACGCGGTTCCTCGGCCTCGCGATGCGCCTGCTGCGGCATGGTGTCCTTCCGGAGATTCACGGCCAGAACGTCTTGCTGGTGCTGAACGACGGTGAGGTGGATGGGCTCCTGCTGAGGGACCATGACACCGTGCGGATTCACTTACCCTGGCTCCAGGAGGCGGGCCTCTCGGACCCGCACTACATCGTCAAGCCAGGCCGGCCGAACTCGCTCTACAACGAAACCCCGGAGGCGCTGCTGGGGTACCTCCAGACGCTCGGGATTCAGGTCAATCTGTATGGCATTGCCGATGCGCTCTCCCGGAGCTACGCCATCCCTGAGGCGGAGTTCTTCCGCGTGCTCGGGAGCAGTCTGACCCAGGCGGTGGACAGCGCCGGCTTCTCCGTCGGTGCGCGAGCCGCGGTGGAGAAGGCGCTGTTCCAGGACCCGGAGTGGCCCGTCAAGATGGTGCTGGCGCCGTTGCTGGGCCGTTCCGGTCCCGCGGGGAGCAGCATGCCGTCCGGGTGGGGAAAGACGGGGAACCCCTTCAGGCGGATGGCACCCTGATGCAACTCGACGAACGGGAGCGCAACCTCCGGGTGCTCTGGGGCAGCCACTTTCTCTCCGTCACCAGCCTGTGCGTCATTGCCCCCCTGTTGCCGTTCTTTCTGCGCGAGCTCGGAGCCACGAGTCAGGCATCGGCCCTGACGTGGAGCGGCTTCGCGCTGGCAGCCCCCGCGGTCACCTATGCCGTGACTGCTCCGCTCTGGGGCCGGCTGGGTGACCGCTGGGGCCAGAAGTGGATGGTGGTCCGGGCGCTCGCGGGGCTTGCGCTGACGCTCATCCTCATGGGGTATGCCGAGACTCCGTTCCAGTTCTTCCTTCTCCGCCTGCTCCAGGGGGCGTTCGGCGGAGTGGTCAGTGCGGGCACGGCCCTGGCCAGCACGCAGGCCTCGGCCGAGAGCCGGGGGCAGGTGCTCGGAAGGCTCGAGAGCGCCGTCGCGGCCGGCTCGCTGATGGGCCCCATCATCGGTGGGGTGCTCATGGACTGGTGGAGCTTTCGCCACCTGTTGATCCTCCTGGGAGGACTCCTCGGGCTCTCGGCGGTGGCCGCGGTGGGCTTGCTGAATAGGGACCGCCCGGTGGCGAGCGTCGCTCCTCGGGCCGGCATCTGGGGCACGTTTGGCCAGCTCCTGGGAGAGCGCCGCGTCCGGCGGTTCCTGGTGGCCGGCATTTGCGCCAACCTGGGCGTCTACGGGCTGGTGGCCATCCTCGCCGCACGGGTCAAGGAACTCTCACCCCTGCACACCCATGCGGCCACCTGGGTGGGCGTCATGCAGGCAGTCACGTGGGCCGCCGCCCTGTTTGGGGCCCCCTGGTGGGGGAGGAGAAACGACACCTCCCTGGTGGAGCGGAACTTCATCATCGCCTCGTTGCTCTGTGGGACGGGCGTCGCGCTCCAGGCGCTGCCGCTGGGCCTCGAGTGGCTCCTCCCCTGGCGTGCCTTGCAAGGGTTTGGCTTCAGCGCCCTGCTGCCCTCGGCCCTCCTCATCGTCTCGCAGGCGGCGCCCGAGTCGCAGCGCGGCGCTCACATCGGTGCCGCGAACAGCCTCCTGGTGGTGGGGCAGATCGGCGGCTCGCTCGTGAGCGCCTTCCTCGCCCGGAGCCTCAGCCCGGCGTGGATTTTCGTCACCATGTCGGCCTGCTTCGTGGCCGGGGCCGCCGCGGTGTGGGCGCCCCAGAAATCATCGGACACTGTTGCGCGGGAAGGAGCGGTCCAGTCGTGAATGATGGCGTCGGTCGGGTGTTTCAGTCTCCCCAGCAGGCCGCGGTGCGGCGGCGGATCTTCCGCCAGCTCGTGGAGTCGCTGGTCTACGAAGGGATTGTCGAGCCCCAGGTGCGCGCGCTCCAGGACGGGCTGCTGGAGTTCTCTCTGAGCGGGCGTGATGCGCACAATCAGGAGGTCCGCTACGCCTGCCAAGGGAGGCGCGCGCTTGGCTTCGACCGGGTCCGGCTCACCGCGCTGCCGGTGCAGCGTGACGGGGAGGAGGCTACCTCCTTGTCCACCTTCCTCCTGGAGGTCTCACACCTACTGAAGGCGGATTCACAGAAGCTCGCTGCCTTCATCGAGGAGCTCCATCAAACCCTGCTCAAGGACACCTTTGCCCAGGACGTCCGGTTCCAACAGCCGCCGCTGCGGGAGTTGAGCTACGACGAGCTCGAGGGCGAGGTGATGGATGGTCATCCCTACCACCCGTGCTACAAGTCGCGGGTCGGCTTCGACCTGGTGGACAACCAGGCCTTCGGACCGGAGTTCAAGCCAAGGCTCCGGCTCGTCTGGCTCGCCGTACGACAGGAAGAGGCGAGGACGGCGGTCGTCCCGGGCCTGGAACTGGATGCCTTCGTGCGGCAAGAGCTTGGCGCGGCCACCCATGCGCGCTTCGCCGACGCGGTGGCGCTCCGGGGGCGCACCCTGGGAGAGTACACACTCATCCCCGTTCATCCCTGGCAGTGGCGCGAAATCGTGTCGGGCGGCTTCGTGGATCAGCTTGGCGCGGGCCGGCTCATCTATCTTGGCGAAGGGGAGGATGAGTACCGTCCGCAGCAGTCCATCCGGACCCTGGCCAATGCCACCAGGCCCGAGAAGGCCTACGTAAAGTTGCCTCTGAGCATCGCCAACACATCGACGAGTCGCATCCTGTCTCAGCACACCATCCTGAATGCCCCTGCCATCTCGGGCTGGCTCGGGGGCATCCAGGAGCAGGATTCGTTCTTGCGCGAAGAGTTGGGCCTGACGCTCCTCCGGGAGATCGTCGGAGTCACCTACAATCACCAGGGGCTTTCCGGCATGCTGGAGCCCAGGGTGTACGGGACGCTGGGGACCATCTGGAGGGAGAGCCTCCATCCCCACCTGCGCTCGGGCGAAGCGGCTGTCCCCTTCAACGCGCTCTGCCACGTCGCCACGGATGGGCGCCCCCTGATTGACGGGTGGATTCGGGAGCAGGGGACGGAGGCCTGGACGCGCGAGCTTCTGGAGGTCGCCATCCTCCCGCTCATCCGCCTGTTGTATTCCCATGGCGTGGCCATGGAGGCGCACGCGCAAAACATGGTGTTGATCCACAGGGCAGGCAGGCCGGCGCGCCTGGCGCTCAAGGACTTCCATGACGGCATCCGGTTCGCGCGGCCCTTCCTGCGGACAGGAGACGCTGGCCCGAAGACGCAGGGGCCACCCGCCAACCATCCGCGCGTGAACCGGAACTCCTTCCTCGAGAGGGACGACCCGTCCGAGGTGAAGGACTTCTTCCACGACGCGTTCTTCTTCATCAACCTTGGCGAGCTCTCCCTTTTCCTGCTGGAGCGCTACGGCCTGCCAGAGGAGCGCTTCTGGGCGATGGCGGCGGAAGTGATTCACGGCTACCAGAGACGATTCCCGCACGAGGCCGAGCGCTTCACTGCCTTCGACCTCTTCTCGGAGCGGATTGCCATTGAGCAACTGACGGGCCGCAGGCTGTTCGCCGAAGCCGGCACGGGTGTCCACATGGTGAGGAATCCACTCGCCGCCTTCCGCACGGGAGCACGGTAGTGGAGCGAATCAAGGCAAGGATTGACGAACACCTGCAGCGGGACGGGGCACGCCCGTTCTGCGCGTTCCTGTACGACTTGAAGCAGTTGAAGGAGCACGTCTCCCGCACCATCGCCCTGCTGCCCCCCAGGTGCCGCTACTTCTATGCAATCAAGGCGAACTCGGATGCGGCGTTGCTGCGGGCCCTTGCCCCCATCGTTCACGGCTTCGAGGTTGCGTCGTTGGGGGAGGTGCGCAAGGTACGGGCTGTCACGGAGACCAGTCCCATCCTCTTTGGCGGCCCGGGGAAAACCGACGAGGAGATTGCAGGTGCCATTCACCACCGGGTCAGCCTCCTGCACGTCGAGAGCCTGAACGAGCTGCGGCGGGTCGAGCGCATTGCCGCGAGCCATGGGACAGTCATGGAGCTCCTCTTGCGGGTGAACCTGCGGGGGCCGCTCCCGGTGGGCACCCTCCAGATGGCTGGCAGGCCGACCCAGTTTGGCATGGATGAGGCGGATGTACCCGCGGCAATCCTGCAGGCGCAGGCGTCGCCACATCTCCGGCTGCGCGGGTTTCACTTTCACTCGCTGTCGAACAACCTCGAGGTGGAGGAGCACCTGGGCATGGTCGAGCACTACGCCCGCAGGGTGCGGCAGTGGTCCGAGGAGTTTCACCTGGCGGTCGACTGCGTGAACATGGGCGGCGGCATCGGCGTGAACTACGGCGACTTGCAGGCCCAGTTCGACATGTCTGCCTTTGCCGCCAAGCTGCCCGCCCGGCTCGAGCCGCTTCCTTCCGAACGCGTCTCGGTCCTGTTCGAGTGTGGCCGCTACTCCGTGGCGTCCTGCGGGTATTATGCGGCGGAGGTGCTCGACGTCCGGGAGATTCGAGGTAAGACGTTTGCCGTCATCGCCGGCGGGCTCCATCACTTCCTGTTGCCCGGCGCGTGGAAGCACAGCCATCCCGTCGCGCTCCTTCCGGTAGAGCGGTGGGCCTACCCCTTCGAGCGGCCGGAATGCGTCAACCGTCCCGTGACCATCGTCGGGAAGATGGACAGTCCCAAGGACATCCTGGCGCAGGACGTGATGTTGCCACGGGTGAGGGTAGGGGATGTGCTCGCCTTCCCCTATGCCGGCGCCTATGGCTGGGTCATCTCCGCGCATGACTTCAGCAGCCTGCCCCACCCGGAGCATCTCTACCTCGAGTAGGCACGTGTCGATGACGCTCGCCGAGATGGAGCGAATCCTTCCGCTCCTGGCGCCCTATGAGAGCCGCCTGCTCCTGGGGGAGCACCTGCATGGACGGAACGTGGTGCGAGCCTCGGTGTACCTCGAGGACGAGCACCTGTTGGCCGAGGTGCGGCGGCTGATGGAGACGCTCCGGACGGGCGAGCTGCGAGCGGCCGCCTCGCTCTGGCACAAGCACTACAACGCGGCGCTGTTGTCGGGGTTCCTGGCGGCCATGACGCTCGCCGGGGTAGGGCTGGACGGCTCTATTTCGAACGTGAGCATGACCCTCTCCGAGGAGGGTCTGCCCAGGGCCGCTGTCCTGCACTCCCTCGCGGGCATCGTGGTCCATCCACCGCGGCTGAAGCTCGACATCTCAGCGCCCCGCGTCGGCTTGGATGTGCTTCACGGGCGGGTGCTGTCGAGCCTCTTCGCCAACCACCTGGCGCCCATCGTCGAACAGGTGCATCGCGTGACGGGCTTGCCGAAGAGAATCTTGTGGGGCAACGCCGGCAATCTGTGCGCGGATGTCTATGACGGACTGAGGGCTCGCCCCGAGGTCGCGGCGGCAGTCGAGGAAGACCGGCGAATCCTCCTGGAGCAACCGGTCAGCCCGCTCATGCCCGGGCCGAACCCGCTTCACCAGTCGGTCCGCTATGAGGACCTGAGCGGATTCGGCCGTGCGTCTGTCGTTCGGGTCCGCGAGACGTGCTGCCAGCGCTACAAGCTGCCTGGCCTGCTCCATTGCTACACCTGCCCCATCTTGAGGGGCCACGAGCGTGTGGCGCTCCTGCGGAAGCTGGGCCTGCCCGAGAACGCCTGAGGGCTCCCTCACGCCGGCGAGCCGCACGCCCACGCTCGCTTGACAGCCCCCGGAATGGCGGGTAGACGCAATTGATATTGATTCTCAACGTCACCCCTTCCATCCGATGACGTTCCGCCGGCTCCTCTTCCATGTGCACCTGTACGCGGGCCTCAGCGTGGGCGCGCTGCTGGCGGTGATGGGGCTCACCGGGGCCGCGCTCGTCTTCGGGGAGGAGCTGGATCGGCACCTGCAGCCCGAGGTGCGGCGGGTGGAGCCCACGGGCGAGCGGGTGCCGCTCGCACGGGTGGTGGAGGTGGTGACGGAGCACCAGGGCGGTACGCCGCCGCGCCAGCTACGGATTCCCGAGCGGCCGGATGCCCCGCTCGAGGCCTGGATGAAGCCCCACGGCGCCCTCAAGGTGTACGTGGACCCGTACTCCGGCGTTGTGCTCGGCGCGCGCACGCCCGGGCAGAGCCTGGTGGGCACCCTGCGCGAGCTGCACGTGAGGCTCTTCGCCGACGAGCTGGGCCATGCGGTGGTGGGCACCGCCGGCCTCGTGCTCATCGCCCTGTGCCTCAGCGGGCTCGTCCTCTGGTGGCCGGGCCGCCGCAAGCTGGCCGAGGGCCTTACCCTGCGCCGGCCGCTGCGCTGGCGGCGGGCGAACTACGACCTGCACAAGCTCGGCGGACTGCTCTCACTCGCCTTCCTCCTGGTGGCCGGGCTCACCGGGGCCGCGCTCGTCTTCCCGCTCCCCTTCGAGCGCGCGCTCCAGTTCGTCACCGGCTCGGCTCCGCGGAGCGCGCCCCCGAAGCCCGGACCCGCGACAGGCGAGCCGTTGCCCCTGGACGCGCTGCTGGCCGAGGCCGACCAGGCCCTCCCCGGCGCGCGCACCACCCGCGTCGACCTGCCCACCTCACCCGGAGCGCCCCTGCGGGTGCGCAAGCGCTTCCCGGACGAGCCGCACCCCAATGGGATGAGCGTCGTGGACGTGGACTGCCACACCGGCGCGGTGCTGCGAGCGGAGAACGCCCTGGAGGCGCCACTGGCCGCGCGGTTGATGACCCTGCGCTTCCCGCTGCACATCGGCTCGCTGGGAGGCCTGGCCACGCGGCTGCTCGCGGTGCTCACTGGCCTCTTCCCCGCGGGTCTCTTCCTCACTGGCTTCTTCCTCTGGCTCGCCAGGACCCGCGCTGCCGCGGCCCCAGCCCGGCGGGCCGCGCTCATGCCCTCGCGCGAGAGCACCAGTTGATGACCCCCCCTGGCTTCCGACATCCAGGAGCAAACACCGTGATTCGCGCGTCGCCCTGACGCCAACCTCTCGCAGGGCTACTCGCTGCCGGACGTAGGCTTCATCCTGCGCAACGCGCCGGATGGCTCCACCGTGGCCCGCCTCAACACCGAGCCCCAGGCGGTGGACCTCGTGCCCCTGTGAGCGGCGCTCTCGCTCGCGAGCGCGGTGTCCCTGTTGCTCTCCGTCACCTACGTGCGGCTCCCTCACCTTCCTCCTCACTACGCTCGGGCGTTGCGGCGCCGGCGGACACCGGCGCCGCGGGGGCTCAGTAGCGCAGCGTGTAGCTCAGGCTGACGACCGCGCCGCGCGCGGCAGCGTACGAGTCGTTCCTCAGCGAGTAGAGCATCTGGCTCACGCGCGGGTAGTACTGCTGGTTGAGGAGGTTGCTCACCGCGAGCGTGGCGGTGCCCTTGCCCACCTCCAGGCTCGAGGCGAAGTCCACCGTCGCGTAGGGCGCGACCGGCAGCTCGCCGAAGCCGGCGGTGCCCGCGGCCGTCTTCGCCTTGAAGCGGTTGCGGGAGCCCGAGACGGCGAGCACCACGCTGTTGCGCCAGGTGGGCAGCGTCTGGTGCGCCGCGACGAGCGTCAGCTGCGGGGGCGGGATGCGGTAGCCGTTGAGGAAGCCCCACGCCCCGTCCCGCTTCAGGATGCCCTCGAGCCAGGTGAAGTTGGCGTCCAGCGTGAGGCTCGCGAGGGGGCGCGCGCCGAGCGTGGCCTCGAGCCCGTACACGCGCTCGGGGGCGCGCACCGGCTCGACCCCGAGGCCGCCGGAGGAGGTGCCGAGCTCCGAGCTGTTGATGAACGCGCCGAGCGAGCCGTAGACCACCTCGAAGTCCGTGCGCAGGCCGGCCTCCACCATGTTCACCTGCTGCGGCGCGGTGTTCAGCGTGGCCACCGAGGCCCCCGGCCGGTTGGCGTTGCGCAGGATGAGGCCCACGTCCGGCAGCGAGTAGCCCTGCGAGAAGTTGCTATAGATGCTCAGGGCTCGCAGGGGCTTCACCACCAGCCCCGCGTTGAACACCGTCGAGCGGAAGCGCAGGCGCGCGCCCTCCACCGGGTTGTCGATGAGCGTCACGTAGTCGTCCACCGAAAGCCAGATGCGCTCGTGGCGCACCCCGGCGCGCAGCGTGAGCCACTTGCGCGCCGCCCACTCCACCTGCCCGAAGGCCGCCACGGTGCCGATGTCCATCGGCGGCACCCAGTCGCGCTCCCCCATGGGGACGAACGCGAGCCCGCCGCTCGCGTCATAGCGCTGCGGGTCCATCACCGTCACCGGCTGCGCGGTGCGCTCCTGGGCCGCGTCCAGGCCCCATAGCACGTTGAGGTCCTCGAGGATGGGCGTGCCGATCTCCAGGCGCGCCCCGCCCTTCTGCGTCTCCAGCCGCGACTGCGTGATGGCCCGGTAGGTGGCGACGGTGCGCCCGTCGGACGGGAAGAAGTTGGTCAAGAAGTTCCGGTAGTAGAGCTGCGCGCGCACCGTGCTGCCGAGCACCGCGTCGTGGTCGTAGGTGAGCGAGAGCGTGGTGTTGCGCGTGGCCTCGGGCTGGCTGATCTCGAGCCCCTCGAGCACGCGCGACTTGGAGCCGAAGATCGGCAGCTGGTTGACGCCCGGGTCCGTGGTGAAGCGCGTGTCCTGCCGGCCCTGGAAGTGCGCGGCCGTCAGCTTCATCCGCTGTTCTTTCGTGAGCTTCCAGGTGAGGGCGCCGGACAGGTCGTAGCGCAGCGACTCGGCGAGCCCGCCCTGGCCGTACGGGTTGGGCGGGATGCGGTCTCCTTCCGCGTCGTACTGGGCGGAGGTGCGCTCGAGCGCGCCGGTGAGCGAGAAGCCCAGCGGGCCCACCGCCCCGTCCGCCGTCTGGGCGAGGCGCCCGCCCAGGCCGCCGAGCGGCTGCACCGCGGCGGTGGTGGTCTCCAGGGTGGTGGAGAAGCGGGGCTGCCCGGTCCCGGTCGGGCGGGTGATGATGTTGATGATGCCGCCGGAGGCGCCCTCGCCGTAGATGGCCGTGGTGCCGCGGACCACCTCGACGCGCTCGATGGCCTCGGGGGACAGGGTGTTCAGGTCGCGCGACACGTTGCGCACGGCGCTCTGCGGGACGCCGTCGATGAGCACCAGCACGTTGCGGCCGCGCAGCGTCTGCCCGTAGGTGGACGGGGACTGGTTGCCCAGCGCGAGCCCCGGGACGAGCTTGCCAAGCGCGTCCGCGATGTTCTGGCCGCTCGCCTTGTACTGGGCCTGAAGCTGCTCGCGTCCGACCACGGTGACCGCTCCGGGCACGTTGGCGATGGCCTCGGGACGGCGCGTGGCTGTCACCACCACCTCCTCCGTGAGCTCCTCCTCGCTCAGCCGCTCCTCCTCGGGGACCTCCGCCAGCGTGGGGGCCGGCGCCTCCTGCTGGGCGAAGGCCGTGGGGGCGAGGGCGAGGCCGAGCGTGAGGAGCCAGGCGGGGGTGGGATGCGGTCGGCGGGGCTTCATCGGGGGTTCCTTTTCGAGCGCGACCGGCGCCGGTGCGCGGGGGTGTGACCGCGCCGCGGTTTACTTGAGAACGATTCTCAAAGTCAAAGTTGCTCTCCCATTCCCCTGTCCCTTTCGCGCTCCGGACGGGGCGGTGCCGCTCCGTGCCGGGCGCGTGCCTGCGGGTGAGGGCCGGCAATGCGGTCTAGTCCCCGAAGAGCAGGTAGAGGGAGCGATTGAGCTCTCCCAGTCCTACGGGGTGCCGGCGCGCTTCGAGCACCCGGAGGTCCAGCAGGCCATCCGGCGCATCGCCGAGGCGTGCCGGCGCCACCGCGTCCCCTTCTGTGCCATTCCCCGCCTGCCCGGCCAGGCGGAGGCCTGGAGCCGCGATGGAGCGGCCGTGCTACTGCTCGGCGATGACCGGGGCGTGGCCTTCCGGGCTCTCAAGGCGCATGTGTCCGCCGTGCGGGAAGAGATCTCCGGCAAGCAGGGCAGTCCGGCCACGCCATGAGCCTGTTCCTCACCGGCTTCTTCCTCTGGCTCAGCGGGAGAAGCCCACCGCGTCGATGGTGAAGCGGGCGCCACACCTGCTGTTGAAATCCGGCGGGGCCATCTTGACCAGCTCGGCCAGGCTCTCGCCCGGTTCGACATTGGCTGGCAGGTTGATGAAGACGTCGGTCAGCAGTTTGCCGCCGCGGGCGCAGCCCAGCTCCACCCGCTCGCGAGCCCCGGCGCCCAGGGCGGCGTCCACCTGCCTCAGGAAATCCTCCCTCGAGACTTCCTTGCCCATGTTCTCGGTCATGAACTTGTTCATGCCCGAGTCGTTGAACTGGCGGACGAGGTTGATGGCCACCTCGAAATACTCGCTGACGTTCCAATCCACCTGGCAGGTGCCGTGCTTGAACCACTCGTGGCGCTCGAGGCAGGAGGCGGTGCCGGGCATCACGGCGCTCAACTGTTTCATCACCTCGGGGCTGATGGAGAGCTTGGGATAGCTGCAGAAGTCGCGCTGCGGATTCGGGTTGTCACAGTCGCCATACCGGATGCCGCAACTCTGACGGTTGGGCCAGAGCCCATGCAGCGTGAAGTTGCCGGCCGACTGGAAGGAGTTGTCGAAGCCGGCGGAGCACTCCGTCTTGCTGCGGTGACCCTCGCAGAAGGCGGGCTGCCAGCTGAGCGCGAGCTTGAAGCTGTCCTGCAGGCCGGCGGTGTTGCAGAGGCGGGGGTCATTCGATGAGATGGGCCTGGGTTTGGGCGTGGGCTGGCCGGGTTCTTCCTCCACCGCTGTGCTCAGCGTCTGGGTGCCGCAGCTGGCCTCCACCCACCGCTCCGGCGGATTGGCCTCGTCCACCCGCACCCGGAACCATTGAGGCTGATTGGGGCGGTTTTGCTCCAGGATGACATAGGCGTCGCCCGGCTCGAGGCGGGCCTTGTCCGGGTTGCTCTTCTTCTTCTTCGAGACGAACGCCTCACAGTCCTTGGTGGCGTGCAGGGTTCCCTCGACGGGAACGCTCGCCCAGGCGGCGTCAAAGGCTCCGAGGGCGAAGAAGACGCTGGCCGCCCGGAAGGCAGAGGCAATCCGCATGCGCAGTTCTAGGGTCATCGATTCTCCGTTGCGGTGGAGTGGGGTGCCAGACCGTGGGAACGGCTGGCACCTGGCGAGCAAGGTATGCCCGCTTCACCTCCGCTTCGGAGCGCCGCGATGGCCGGAGTCTCGCGCTACACACCCCGGTGATTCTCGCTGTGTTCGAGGGGACTGATGTCTCGTCCCCCAGGGCAATCAGTAGAGGTTCACCGCGTCGAAGGGGCGGTTGAGCTTGCTGCGCGGGCGGGGCATCGCCTTGCGCACGGCCTCGGCGTCCCCCTTCGAGAGCGCCTGGACCAGCGGCTCCGTCTCCGCCGGTGTGGTGGTGCTCGCCTGGGCGCAGCGCAGCGCCTCCGTCCAGTCGCGGCTTCCCTCGGCCAGCGCCTGGCCTGCCAGGCTTTGCGCCGCCCGGAGCGGATCTCCAATGACTCGTGCCTGCTCCGCCGCTCGTGAGAACCACTGCGCCGCGGTGGCCGGCTGCGTGTCCAGCAGGTGCAGCCCGAGGTCCGCGGCGATTACCTGCTGGTGCAAGGGGTCTCCCAGCTCCCCCGCGCACTGGAAGGCCTCGGTGTAGCTGGCCACGGCCGCCTCGCGCTCGCCATTGGCCATCTGAAGTGCGGCCAGCCGGTAGCGGTGGTGCTTGGCGAAGTTGGCGCCCCAGTTCGCGCTGATCTTCTCGAAGCGCCGCCAGATGGCGATGGATTCCGTGAAGTTCCTCGCCGTCTCCTGGAGATAGCTGGCGTTGGAGATGAGGTTGATCTTCAGGTGCGTGGCGCTTGCGTCGTGCAGGTCTCCCACGCAGCGCATGGCCAGCTTCTCCTGCTCCTGCGCCTGGGGGAGCTTCTTCTCCAGGAAGTACGTGAGCGCGTACACGTTGCGCAGCCACGCCTCGTGGAGTTTGCGCAGCGGCGTGTCGATCCCCTCCATCAGCGCGATTCCCGCCTCCACCTCGGCACGCGCATCGGGCAGCTGTGCCAGGCGTTTGGTGCGGGTGAGGGCACGGAACATGCGCATGTGGGCCAGCCGCTCCGGTGGCGCCCGACGCTCCAACCCCCGGCCAAAGGCCTCCAGCGCCTCGTCATGCTGGCCGGTGAAGACGTGCACCACCCCGATGCCGCGCTCGAAGAGCACGCGCAGCTCCTCCGCGTCCCCGAGGCTGCTCTTGTCGATCTCGATGGCCGGCGTGGAGAAGCCGGTGTCGAGCATGTCCCAGCCCTCGGCCACTCGCCCGGGAGAGAGTCCTGCACCCGCGGCGTCGAGCAGCGCCAGTCCGCGCTCGGCGGCGAGCATGGCGCCCTCATAGTTGGTGGTGAAGAAGCAGCTGCGGATGGCGAGCACGGCCGCGGCGATGCGGTGCTCGAGTGGCAGCTCCTCGTCCACCACGGCACCCAGGTAGCGGCCCTCCAGGTCCACGGCCGGATCGAGGGCCCGCCCCGAGACCGGGCCCACGCTGCCTCCGGGGTTCTCGGTGCGCATGCGCTCGCAGAGCGAGTGGAGGAAGTCCCGCCGCCGCCCCTCGAAGAAGGCCGCGTAGTGCGGCCGGCGCACGTTCCAGCCGGTGAGCAGGATGCGGCCCTCGAGCTGCTCCAGCCGGCCCCACTCGGCCGCACGCATCACCGCCCGCAGGCTGACGAGATCGCACTCGCCCGCGCCGTGGATGACGAGGGGCCGCCCACTCGCGCGCAGCGTCTCCACGATGGCGCGCGCCGCGAGGTTGAGCACCCAGAAGATCTGCTCGGACTCGCGGTGGAGCCGTCGCTCGGACGGGGTGAGGGCCAGATCCGTCAGGTCCGGTGCGCCCTGGACCGCGCCGGGGAAGAGCCGGTTCCACTCGGCGGGGCGCTGCTGCGCCAGGGGGCGCACGGCCTCGGGCGCCGCGTCCTCGCAGGCCCTGAGAATCTTCCGCAGTCCGCCGAACGCCACCGGCAGCGCCACGCCGGCATCCACTTCAATGGCCCTGCCAGGCAGCACGCCAGGCGAGCCACCTTCGACCAACACCGCGATCGCGCTCTGTTTGCTCACGACTACCTCGGGGGGGAGAGGTGTGTGCAGGCGGAACAGCCCTTTGCAGCCCTATTGTCCCTGCTTTCTTGGATTACGGCAATCCGGTCAAAATCCCCGGTGCTGATACAGTGTGGGCGTCCATGAGCACTTTGGCTCCGGGAGAGTCCCCGGTCCTGTCCTTCCGGCACCTGCTGTCGGACGCAGTTTGTTCGTTCCTCCATGAGGCGGGGTTGGGCCCCGCGAATGTGGGGGATCCCCTCAGCGAACTCATCGTGACGCTGTCGCGCTACCGCGAGGAGGGCGAGCCGCTCTTCCCCGTGGCGTTCCTGGGGGATGACCTGGAGGGGATGCTGCGGGTGCTGGGGGGGAGGGAGCCGGTTGCGCTCGGGGCGGGCCCTCGGACACGGGAGACGATTCAGCGTGCGCTCAAGCAGTGCGCGCCGCTGGGACAGGGACGCTGGTGGTCGCTGTACGTCCTGCTGGTGCCGGAGGGCTTTGCCTACGGGGTGTTCCGGACGGATCCCTTCCCGCTGGTGGAGACGCCGCTGGAGCGGATGCGGCGGGCGGGAGATCGCTCGCTGCGGATGGTGGGCGTGCTGCAGCTGGCGGAGAACGTCATCGAGCTGAGGGGGATGGGCGGCCTCTACCGGCATATCTTCCTGTCGGGCTCGCGGGTGGAGGCGACGCTGCCCACGGTGGCCATGGACGAGCTGGCGCTGGGGCTGACGGCGGACGTGAAGGAGCCGGCGCGCAGCTACACGCGGGACTTCTACCGGCGGGTGCTCTTCGAGGCGATGCAGGCTTCGCACGGCACGTTGGTGGCGGTGTTGCCCAAGGGCAGCGAGGGCTCTCCGCTCTTCGTGGACGGCGTGCTGCTGGAGGAGCCGCTGGACATGGTTGCGCGGGTGATGCACTACCACGAGACGCGGGAGATGGAGGCGGCGTCGGCGGTGAGCTCGGCGGCGCAGCTCCTGCGCGGGATGATGGCGACGGATGGCATCACCGTGTTGCGCTCGGATGGGTTCATCCTGGGCTACAACGTGTTCATCCGGCACCCGGAGACGCTGATCCGCGAGCCCACACGGGTGGGCGGCGCGCGTCGGCGGACGTACGAGGTGCTATGCGCCTGGGTGGGACGGGAGCTGACGACTGCCTTCTTCCGCTCCCAGGACGGCGCCATCGCCTGCTGCCGGGATTGAGGCCTGCGGAGGCTTCCACGCGGGATTGCGGAACGCCAGGCCCAGGCGCACGCGCAGCGGGTTGGGGCGCAGTACGTCGCGGAGGATGGCGGCGTACTCGTGGAAGGCGATGCGCAGCGGGTTGTACGTCCCGATGTTCTTGGTGAGTCCGTAGATGGGGCGCTCTTCCTCGGGCTGGAAGGTGCCGAAGAGCCGATCCCAGATGATGAGGATGCCCGCGTAGTTCTTGTCCAGGTAGCGCTCGTTGGAGCCGTGGTGGACGCGGTGGTGCGAGGGCGTGTTGAGCACCCACTCGAGCGGACCCATGCGGCCGATGGCCTCGGTGTGGATCCAGAACTGGTAGAGCAGGCTGATGGCATGGGCGGTGAGGACCATGGCCGGATGGAAGCCGAGCAGCGGCAGCGGGGCCCAGAAGAGCAGGCCCGTCATGGGCGTCCAGGTCTGCCGCAGGGCGGTGGAGAGGTTGTAGTGCTGGCTGGAGTGGTGCACCACGTGCGAGGCCCAGAAGAAGCGGGACTCGTGATGGATGCGGTGGAACCAGTAGTAGCAGAGGTCTTCAGCGAAGAAGAGCAGCACCCAGGCGAGGAGCCCGCTGCCGAGCCGCAGGGGCGAGAGCTCGTAGAGGACGGAGTAGAAGGCATACTCCACGCCCTTCCAGCCCATGTAGATGAGGGAGTAGACGGTGCCCATGGTGAGGCTGGCCGCGGAGTCCTTGGCGGCGTAGCCCACGTAGCCCTCCTGACGGTGCCGGGCGAGCCAGGCGAGCTCCACGAGCATGAGGAGGATGAACGCCGGCGTGGCGAGCTGGGTGGGGTCCAGGGAAGTGAGGTCGGCCATGGTGCGGCTCCCTAGGGCTGGGGTGGGGAGGAGAACGCGCTGCGGGCGAGCTGGACGAGCAGGGCAAGCATCTGCCGGTGATCAGGATTGGCGGGGAGGGCAACGCCCCCGACGGCGGCGCCCTGCACGGCGTTGAGGATGAGCTCGATGATGGCGTCGAAGCCGGGGTGGGTGGCGGCGACGTCGGGGAAGAGCTCGCGAGCAACGCGGTGGAGGTGGCGGCGGTGCGGCGGGTCCACGGTGCTCAGCGCGGAGGCGAGCTCGGAATCGGTGCGGGCGGCGACGTACAGCTCGATGGCCGCGAGGAGCTCGGGGCGCTGGTAGATGGACCACAGCCGCTCGATGGCCTGGGCGACGCGATCTCCGGTGGAGGAGGTGGTGGCGTCGATGGTGGAGCGGTACTCGTCGATGAGGCGGGGGAAGAGGTGCTCGACGGCGGCGCCGAGCAGGGCGGCCTTGGTGGGGAAGTGCTTGAAGAGGGCCCCGTGGGAGATGCCGGCGCGCTGGGCGACCGCGAGGGTGGTGGTCCGGGCGTAGCCGAGCTCCATGAGGCACTCGACGGTGGCCTCGAGCAGCTTGAGGCGGGTGGAGTCCCGCCGCTCCTGCTGGGTACGCCGGACGCGAGGCGCCGGCTCCAAACCCGGGGACGAATCAGACATACCGCCAGGGTAGCGCTTCCTGCTCAAAAAAGAAAGTGAGTGCTCACTCTTTAAGTGAACAGAAGACAGAGGCCGAGGAAGCAGGTCTGTCGCTTGGGAGGCGAGCGGGCAGGCAACCCCGCCCCCTTCCGGGAGAACCGCGTGCCGCTGCTGGGGTTGCTACGGGGCGCCGAGGAAGACGAGCTCGTTGACGAGCAGCTCCTGGACGTCGGGCTTGCCATCGCTGTCGCCGTCAGCCGTGTCCATCTCCAACAGGACGAACCCATTGACGATGACCTTGTTCTCCCGGGTCACGGAGATGGCGCCAGGGCCGGTGGCCGAGTCGAAGCGTGCGGCGATGAATCCCCTGTTCGAGTTCGGGAGGGTGAGCTCGTCGCCACTGTCGTTGAGGTAGGTGTTGCCCGAGAGGGGGGAGGGCAGCGTTTCGCGCAGGGAGAAGAAGTTCTGCGGGCTGGAGGGGACGGCGTGGACCTGCCGGTTGAGTTGGAAGGACTTGGCGGTCACATCCAGTGCCAGCTGCAGGTTGTATTGCTGATCCAGGTCCCCACAGGAGACGATGGCGCGGTTGCTCGCCTTGACCCAGGTCCTCGTCCGAGTCTCCACCGCGGTGGGCAGGTCCTTGGTTCCAGTCTGCAATACGAGCAGCTGGAAGCCACCGCGATCATAGGTGGTGTTGAACTGGGTTTCGGTCGACGTGTAGAGGGCCGTCATCTTCAGCTGCGTCACCGCCTTGGCGGAGAACCGGCCGCCCAGGGGGTAGTCGTCGAACACCAGCACCCGTGGGTTCAGCAGGTAGAGCAGCTCGTTGGCATGGAGCTCCTGGACATCCGGCACACCATCGGTGTCCTTGTCCACCTGGGCCACGTCGGAGGCTCGGAAGCCATGGACGAGGACGTGTTGGTCACGGGTGGCGACAATGGCCCCCGCGCCGGTGGCGCTGTCGAGTGCGGCCAGCTTCAGGCCGGACCCGCGCGGGGTGAGCTGCACGCCGCGAGCGGTGCCACTGGTGCCAGGCGCGAGCGGGTGGGGGAGGGTCTGGTGCTGCTCGAAGAGGTTGGGTGCCAGGTCCTGCACCGCGTATACGTCACGCCAGGTCGTGAAGGGGGCGGCGGCATCCACCTCGAGCAGGTCCTGCAACGCCGTAATCTGGTTGAGCGCCGGATGGGCGACGAGCGCCTTGCCGTCCCCTTGTACCCAGCTCGTCAGCCTCGACTGCACGTTGGCCGGGAGGGGGACGGTCTCCGACTCCACCACCACCACCTCGAAGCCGCTGGCGTCGAAGGACGCGGCGAAGTCCTGTTCGTTCCGGGTCACGGTGACGGTGATGCCGAGCGACGTCGCCGCGGCGGCGGTGACCGGGTTGGTCGTGGTGCCAGCCCCATCCGCGAAGACGAGCACTCGCCCGGTCTGGGTCTGGGCGGTGCACGTCAGGCCATTGCCGGAGTAGCCCGGTTTGCAGGCGCAGGAGAAGCCGCCCGGCACGTTGGTGCAGGTGGCGTTGTCCGAGCAGTTGTCGGTGTTGGTGGCGCACTCGTCCACGTCCGCGCATGTCTGGCCATCGCCGGAGAAGCCTGGTTTGCAGGCGCAGGTGAAGCTGCCCGGCGTATTGGTACAGGTGGCGTCGGCCGCGCAGCGTCCCGCCGTGGCGCACTCGTTCACGTCCGTGCAGGTCTTGCCGTCGCCGGAGTAACCGGTGTTGCAGGTGCAGACCGCCTGTCCCGAGCTGGTGTCACACGCCGCGTTCGCATCGCACGCGGCTGCGACGCACTCGGGCGAGTCAGGGCCGTCCGTGGGATCGGGATTGCTGCAGGCGCTGGCCGCGAGAATAGCCAGCAGAATGAACGCTTTGCTCAATGGCTTCTGAATCAAGACGCTACCCCCCTTGATGCTGCCGCGTGGCTCACGAAGAGCGGCATCCGCGGTGCCGCTCTCATGCCTGGAAACGATTGGGGCGTCAATCGCACACCCCTGTGGGCAGTGTGCGCCTACCTGTTGGCGAACGGGTGGTAGTACAGCTCGTACGTCCCCTGGAGGGTGTTGGGGTTGGTGATACCTCCCACAATCAGTATCCGGCCATCCTCCAGCAGGAGCGCGGCGTGGAACTCGCGCCTCACCTGCATGGGACCCAGAACGCTCCAGCTGCCCAGGACAGGGTCGTACAGCTCGACTCCGGCTTGGATACCCGCGGATTCGTGGAAGCCTCCGAGGACGAGTACGTGGCCTGTATTCAGTGGGACGGCGGCGTGGCTGCGGCGCGGTCTGTTCATCCTGCCCGTGGCCGCCCAGCTTCCCGTTGCTGGATCGTACAGCTCGGCCCTGCCACGCGGCTCGGGGAACTCATCGGAGAGGTCGGAGGGCTCACCCCCGGCCACCAGCACCCGCCCATCCTGGAGCCTCGTGGCCGTGTGGGCATAGCGGACGAGGCCCATGTTGCCCGTCGCCGTCCAGGTTCCCGTTTCCGGATCGTACAGCTCGGCCGAGGCGAGCTTGCTCGTGGCGCCCTCGCCTCCGGCCACCAGCACCAGGGCCCGCCCGTTCTTGCTCACGAGGGTGGCCGTGTGCGCGCTGCGAGCGGTCTGCATGCTGCCTGTGGAGGTCCAGTTTCCATTCTGTGGGTCAAACAGCTCGGCCGTGGCATTCCGAGTGGTGGAGCCGAAGGCCTCGTGCCCTCCGACCACCAGCACTCGTCCATCCGGCAGCAGCGTGGCCGTGTGGTCGATGCGACCCACGCTCATGTCGGTGACTGCCGCCCAGGTGCCCGCCACCGGATCATACAGCTCCGCGGTGCGCGGTTTGTCCTCGCCACCCGTCACCAGCACCCGTCCATCCGGCAACAGCGTGGCCGTATGGCGGCGACGGTTGGCGGTGGTCTTGCCCGTGGCCGCCCACTCGTCCGTGACTGGGTTGAACACATCCGAGAAGGGATTGAACTCGCCAAGCGCGAGCACCCGGCCATCTGCCAGCAACACCGCGCGAGGCATGAGATGGCCGCCCTCGCGGATGCTTCTCTCGAAGTCGATCCTCCCCCTGCGCATCCGGAAGATGTGCCGGCCCAGGATGTCGCTGTTGCGCTTCGTGTTGGTCAACCCGGTCTTCAGGTTGCTGTCGAGCAACCCCCCGTTGGCCAGGGCGCCCGGGAACTCGAAGAAGGTGTCAGTCTCACCGGTGCCCGCTGAGAAGCCCGCGCCCGCGGCGAGCCCGCCCAGGCCCTCGCTTCCACCGGCGGACTCTCCGGACTCCCACGCCATGCGGTCGTAATTCATGACGATGTCGAAGTCGCCAAAGCCCAGGTCGCTTCGGTCCACCAGCAGGAGCTGGAAGCGGTTGAGCTTGTCGAGCCGCTCCCAGTGGTAGCCGACGTCGAGCCAGTTCACGCCCAGGGCGTAGCGGCCCTCGAAGGTCGTGGGGCCGTACCTGACGCGGCCCGAGGCCCCTGGCCGGGTGTCCACGTCCGCCAGGAAGGGCGCGATGATGGGAGGCGCCTGGGTCGTCATCCGGAAGGGGAGGTACTTGTACAGGGGCTCCCGGAAGGTGACGTTGCCGTTGGTATTGACGTACAGCGACGTGAAGACCGTCCCGAAGAAGTTGACGGGGAAGCCCAGCTCGACGGGGCCGGCCGAGCGGTCGTCATTGGACGAGAGCATGTGGGCATTGGGGCCGTTGTCCACGATGACTGGCTTCGGTTTGTTGGATGGAGTCTGCGGAGTGTCTGCCATGTGCATTTCCTCCCGTCTTCAGTTCGTCCCCGGCTCCCGCAGCTCCGAGGGGACGTGACGTCCGAGCTTCTTGTATTCGCTTGCGAAGCCCTTCAAGAGATCGCCGTACTCGATGGGGCGCCCCTCACCGCGCGCCAGCACCGCCGCGAGCAGCACTGCGTTGCGGATGTGCCCTCCGCTCAGCTCCACCATCGCGGCCAGCCGGTTCAGGTCCTTGGGCGCCACCCGGTGTCCCTCTCCCAGGTGTGACAGCCAGAGCGAGCGCCGCTCCTCCGGCCCGGGCATCGGGAACTCGATGATGGCGTCCAGTCGGCGCATGAAGGCCGGATCGAACCGGCCCTTGCTGTTGCTCGTCAGGAGCGCCACGCCGTCGAAGGACTCGATGCGCTGGAGCAGGTAGTTGGTCTGCGCGTTGGCGAAGCGGTCGTTGGAGTCCCGGATGTCCGTGCGCCGGCCGAAGAGCGAATCCGCCTCGTCGAACAGGAGCATCACCTCGGCGTGCTCGGCTCGGGCGAAGAGCTGCGCGAGGTTCTTCTCGGTCTCGCCGATGTACTTGCTCGTCACGCTGGCCAGGTCCACCCGGTACAGCGGCATTCCCAACCGGGTGGCGAGCCAGCCCGCCGCCAGCGTCTTGCCCGTGCCGGAGGGGCCTACCAACAGCGCCGTCACCCCCGTGCGGTAGCGCGTCGTGGCGGAGGCACCAAGCCCCTCGGCCAGGCCCTCTCGCGCGCGGCAGCGCAGCAGCAGCGCCTGGAGCTCGGCGGCGAGTGGCGGGTTGGCCACCAGGGCCTCGTCGCTGATGCGATCCGGCAGGGCCTGGGCCAGTGCGCCCAGTCCGCCCGCGTCGCTCGACCAGGCCGCGGCCACCATGTCCCGCTCCTCTGGGGTTGTCCGTCCCTGCATGGCGGCATGACGCCGCGCCAGCCGGCCCAGGTGGGAGATCCTCCCGGCGCGGTGGCGGTGGGTGCCAGCGAGGTGCTCGGCCAGCGCGGCATCGCCCAGGGTGGCCTCCCAGAGGGCCTTGCGCTCGGTGCGCCCGGGCACTGGTAGGGACCAGGTGGGCATGGCCCCCGCCAGCCACTCGAGGTTCCCCTCCGAGCCGGAGATGAGCAGGACGGGACCCTCGTAGAAGGGCAGGGGCGGTACGGACTTGCGCTCACCAGGGCCCAGCTCGAAGCAGAACACGGGCAGCAGCGAGTGCAGCTGGAGATAGGGGCCGAGGGCGTCGAGCCGATCGGTCTCGATGAAGAGCGGGTGGCGTTTCAGGGCGGCGGCTAGCGCGGTGGCCACGGTGCGTAGCTCCGCCGTCGAGCCACCGCGCAGCTGGAGCGCGCTGCTCGGGTGGAGGATGAGGGTGTCCGCGTGGCGGCGCGCCTCGTCGAGGACGGAGTCCGGCAGGAGGACCTCGGGGTAGGGGCCGAGCCCGAGTGTCGTCCCGGGCCACGAGGCCTCCTGGCCGCGGAGGGCGAGATAGATGGGCAGGGGCAGCGCAAGCGCCTGCTCGGCGAGGGGCGCCTCCGGGGTGAGCCGGGAGAGCAGCCGGCTCTGGAGGGCGGCGCCATTGGCGAGCGTATGCAAGGGGGATGGTCCCAGGGGTGGGGCCGCCTCCGCGAAGGCGATGGAGACGAGGCCCAGCGTGGGCCGTGAGCCGCCGGTGGGGGCCTGGAGCGAGGCGAGGACGCGGCCTACCAGCGGCTCCTCCTCCACGGCCGCGGCGAGCGCGATGGTGAGCTGCTCCAGGAGGGTGAGGCCCAGCGCCCGGGCGAGCCGCACCAGGGGGACGTCCACGGGGCTGGGAGTCTCCAGGCAGGCCCGTGCGCCCGAGAGCCAGTCACGCTGTTGACCCTCCAGGGCTTGTCTGGAGCGGTGGAGGAGTTGGAGCTCCGCCGGGGCCTGCTCCGAGTCGGGGAACTGCCGCGCCAGGGCAGCCAGGGCGCAGTCGCGCAGGGTGAGGGATGTCGATGAAGGGGCGTTCATGGGAGTCCGCTTGTTCCAGTCGCCTTACGTAGCTCTTGTTGTTCCGGGAGGATGGCCAGGTAGCTTCAGCCCTTTGGCCCAAGTGTGGCCCAGACTTCTGGGAAGCGCTCCCGGTCTCCCTTTGCGAACTCCTCCGGTGTCATGACGCTGGGAAATCCGCAGTGGCGGAGCAGCCGGATGACGTGGCTGTCGAGCGAGACCATCCCCGTGGCGCTTGCGAGGAAACTCTCAATGGAGCTGCGCTGAAGCCGGCCTTCTTCGAGGACGAGGACAATGCCCATTGGCATGCTCATTCAG
The DNA here is from genome assembly GCF_026626635.1 of Archangium lansingense. Lineage (GTDB taxonomy): Bacteria > Myxococcota > Myxococcia > Myxococcales > Myxococcaceae > Archangium > Archangium lansingense. The sequence continues at coordinate 8,636,389 of NZ_JAPNKA010000001.1, read as the reverse complement.
TTCTGACTGCCTCTGCCAGGGCGCAGTCACGAAGGGTCGTGGGCGTTGACGAGGGGGAGTTCATAGAGATGGTTTCCGATCCTCTTGGAGGATCCGCCGCTGCTCCTGCGTGCGATTGCGCCCTGGCACTGCTCAGGCGGGCGTGCCCGGCTCCTGGACGGCGAAGATGGGCTGCTTCCGACGAAGCCGGACCGCGTTGATGGCGGACAACATGGAGGCATAGGAAGTGAATACACGGCCCAGCGTGCCATGCGGGTCGCGTCCCTCCCTTTGGCGCTCCTGGAACCGTTCCAGGGCGAAATCATAGATGGCGCGGTCCTCTGGCGCATCGGTGCGCACGAGCAACTGCGACCAGAGGAGCTCATCGGAAATGCCTACGTTCACCAGGTTCATGGCTCGCAGGAGCTGCTCTTCCTCTCTCCCGCTGTAGCGCCCGGGGACGAGGGAGTACCAGCGGCTGTCTGGCTCGGTCGTCGTGTTCCTCGGGAAGTCGAATCGTTGTAACCGGACCATGACTTCCGGCGGATCCTGGTCCGGCAGGATCCCCGCTAGGGTCTGCCGTATCTCGCGCAGCCACGAGGGAAGCTGCACCCGCGACTCCGCCGCCACCTCGTCGAGCAGTTCCCGCTCCTCCCGGTAGAAGGTGAGCGCAGGGAAATGGGCAATGAACTGGAGGAGCCCCTCCTTCGTCTCCGCGTCCAGTGCGCTGGCTCGTACCCAGGAGGCTGCCTCGGTGCTGCTTCCCCAGGGACGACGGCTCTTCAACTGCGAGATGCCGACCTGCGGAGGGGTATCGCGGGCCTGAATCGCCTGCTGGAAGAGGGCCTCAAGCGTCAGGGAGGGATTTTCCCCGAGCGCTTCGGTGATGAGGAGGGGATCTCGCGGAACGGCATCACAGGGCCCAGGAGTCAGCCGGGGGATCCCCGCGCTCACGAAATGCCACCAGCGGAAGTCGATGCGGGCAACGCCCGCCGCAATGCCATGCTCCCACAGCAGGCGCGTGGCCTCCCAGTCCTCGCGCAGGGGTGGGAGTACCTGGAGTAGTGGACCTGCCTCTTGTGGCGCCGCTGTGCTGGACAGCCGGCGCGCCACCAGATTGTAGCTCTCCTTAGTCAGGGGGTTGCCATGCAGTTCCGCCTTTCGCAGCGACGGCATGCTCTTCAGGGGAGTGGCATCCTGGACGTGGGTGAAGTTGAGCGTCAGGTGTTCGAGCGCTGGGAGTGCCTGGAGCGGAGTCAGCGATTCGAGTGGCGTCGCGATGATGGTCAGTTGGCGCAGCCTTTTCAAGGAGGCCAGCGCAGAGGCGTCGCGGACGTCTGAAGCAATGAGCTCCAGGTGCCGCAGTCCGCTGCAGTGGCTCAGCTCCGAAACGTCGCGGGCATGCAGCACCGTGAGTGGACCTTCCAGTGCGGCGCATTCCGCCTCCGAAAAGGGTGCTGCATGCCCGAGAGCCCGGGCCAGTGCATCGGCTACACCTGGATCCAAAGGACTGAAGTCCATGGTTGTGTTCCTTGAGTGGGCGCTGCAGCAGGGACCCTAGGATCGGTCAACCTCTGAGAGCGCGGTGTCGAAGGCCCGCTTTTCTCCTGCCGCCAGGGCGCAGTCGCGCAGGCTGAAGGACGTTGATGAAGGGGTGCTCATGAGACTCCTCTGATCCGTCACTCGTTCATCTCAGGTCCAGGGCGTAGCGACCCTCGAATACTCCGCTCCTGACCTTCTCGACCTCCTTCTTCAACCAACTCGCAGGAGATAGAAGATCGTAATCCACCACGGTACGCTTCGACTTGAAGATCTGATGAAGCCTGGCGACTGTTTCTTCGAAACTTCGTCGGATATCGGGATGGAAGACATACAGCTTCGAGTTCATGGACATTGTTATCACGTCCACGTGATGGGGAGTTTCTCCACGGAATGACACGAAGATCTTGTGCCCCGAAAGGCTGAACCCCATGCCCCCCAGGGTCGGCCACTCGAAGAGTCTGTTGAGTCCATCCTCTTCCGATGAGACGAGCTCCGGCTCTCTTTCGATGTCGCCAGAGTCATTGAAGATGACGTTGCATTCCTCCAGGCAAGAGACTCCACTCAGCTCCCGCCAGCGCTTGAAGTCGGCTAATACCTGGTCAGCCTTCGTGGGTTCGGGAAGAATGGCGTATGCGGTGATGTAGCTTGGCATGGTTATATGCCCTTCCGGACTTCTGAAACGCCCTTCCCCAACAGCCAGTCCTCCAGGTCCTTCTTGATGGGTTTCGTGAACTGATAAACCCACTTCTTGGGAGGTGTGATGGATTTTCCTCTGGAATCGACCACTTGGAGCTTCCCTTCGAAGAATCTCCTCAGAACGGTGAACTGATCCAAGTCGTCATCGGACAGCTTTTCCTCTCCGCTGTAATCGCCTGACTTGACCTCGATCATCTCGTCCTCGGTCATGGTGTCGAGATCGGTCAGGGGTTGGTCTTTTTCGTTCAGTATTGCTTTGTTGAGTTGCTTGAAGTGTTCCGGTTTGAAGATGGGCATGTCTATGTATATCACGCTCTTGCCCTGATGGAGGGCCGAGAGTACCGTGCGGATGGTTGCTATGTTCGCCTCTATCTTGGCGGTCTGCCCATGTCCGGCGATGATGGCATCCAGCTTTTGCAACATTTCGGGCCCACCCGTGATTGGCATGAGCTCGGCTCGCTCGGAGTCCGTGAGCTGCCACTCCGGCTTCAGGACTCGCGGGGGTGCCTCTTTGGGTTCCTGGGGTTCGGGATCCTTCTTCTCCTCCGTCTGGTCGTCTTTCGTGTCCCTTCCGAGGATGTCGTCGATGTCCTTGGAACCAGTCCACTTCGCGAACTTCGCGAGGTCGTCCTTCAGGGTGTTGGCATCTTCCAGGATCTTCTTCGGATTCTTGCCCGCCTTCTTGGCCTCGCTCTGAAGCCGTTGTGCCTCGGAGATGAGATTGTTGAGTGTGAGGATCTGGTTGTTCAGCTCGCGGGCAAGAATCTTGTCTTTCACGCGCTCAGCGGCGCGAAGGCGCCGGAGGAAGCCCCTGCGGGCGCGAAGGAGCTTCCTGGAGAGTAGATCGCGCTTGGAGGCCAGCTCCACGCGAGCCTCCTGGCCGAGCGTGATGAAGAGGGTGTGGCTGGCTCCATCCATGTCCACGGGAAGCTGGATGCTGTCAGGTGTCTTCCCTGGCCCCGGGCCCTTGCCTCCCTTTGGCAGTTGGCCGTCCACGGGCTGTGTTCCCGGTCCCTTCTTGCTCCCTCTGGTGGGTGCGGTCCTGGGCGCCGCGGTGGCACTCCTGGCACCTCCCGGTGCGCCCGCCGCCGCGCCGTCGTTCCACTTCGCCGGTTTCTTCTCGCCCCCCTTGCTCTTGCCCGGCGCGCCCCCGCTCAGCAGATCCGTCATGAAACGGCTGCTGTCGAAATCCACCTCGGTGAATTGGATTTCCGGCCACTGCTTGGAGCCCAGCACGTGCTCCACATCCGCGCCCAGGCCGAACTCGCCCGGAAGCGGGTACTCCAGGCTGCCCAGCGGCCATGTCCACTTCTCGTCCGGCAGCGGAGACCAGAAGGGGCTGTCCACCTCGACGAACAAGTCTCCCCCCAGGCCGAGGAAGGGCTGGGCCGCCAGCTCCATGTGTCCCTTGAAGTAGAACTCGCCCGGTGCGCCCGCCTTCTGCCGGTAGCCGATGGTGGGCGTGGCCTCCACGTAGCCGCGCACCCCCGCCAGCGCCCATACGCCTACGCCGAACTTCAGGTCGTGGTCGAGCAGCTCCACGCCCGCGCCGCCCTCGGCCCGCAGCCGCAGCCCCGCGAAGGCCGGGATGTTCAGCGAGGCCTGCAGGTTCAGCTCCTTGTCCACCTTCTTGTCCGTGGAGTACTGCCCCGACAGCCTGATGTTGTAGAGCTTTCCGGGGCCGATGCTGGCCAGTGCCTCCAGCCCCACGTTGGCGAAGACGAAGACGTTGCCCACCACCGGCACTCCGTACAATGCCCGCGCCTCCACCTTCAGCAGGCTCTTCGTCCACTCCTTCTGCTCGAAGAGGATGATTTCCTTGGGTGGGGCGATTTCTCCCTGCACCGTGGCCTCGCCCTGGCTGTTGACCACCACCATGGCCCGGCCGGTGAGCCACTCGGTGAGGGAGAAGTCCAGCTCGCCCCAGCCACACATGGCCCGGGGCCCCGGCTTCGCCGCCACCGGTGTAACAGCCGCACCGAGCCCGGCTCCGGCTGCCACTCCCGCTCCCGCGGCGCGCGCGCCTTCCTGTCCCGGCAGCAACCCGGCCCGCGGCGGCTTGCGCGTTATCTCCTGTGCCGTGGCCTCGTCCGTGGCCACCAGCGTCACGCTGCCCTTGAGTTGGTCGCCCGCGTAGCCGGCCGTGCCCTGGATGTCCAGGGTGCCCTGGCGCAGCCGCGCGTTCACGCCGCCCGACACCTTGCCCACTCCCACCTTCAGATTCGCTTCGCCGGACAGGCCTGTCTCGGGGCTGTAGTTGACCTCCAGCCTGCCGGTGGAAGCGCCCGGCAGCTTCACGTCGGCCGTGCCGCTGAAGGTGACGCGCTCGCCCTCCAGGGTGAAGCGGGCCGTGCCCTCCACGAAGCCACCCAGGGTGAAGCGGGCCGAGTCGGCCCCCAGCTTCAGTGTGCCGCCCTCGAGGGCATTGTGGGGCGTGCCCACCGAGAGCTTGGAGAGTCCCGCCCAGCCCAGGGCCTCGGGGTTCTTCTCGATGGCGCGGAAGAGGGCCGAGTCCCCCTTGGGCACGGAACGTCCCGGCTTGCCCACGGCGGCACGGCCTGAAATGACGTTGTTGTCGATTCGCACCGCCAGCACGAGCGAGTCACCGAGCACTCCCGCCAGGGGCCCCACGCTGAGGGGCAGGGCATACCCCTCGCCCCGGGTGCTGTAGCCCTCGCCCCTCTTCACCAGCTCGATTTCGCCCTCGGCCAGGCCGGGCAGGCGCGCCAACACCCGCCCATTGGCATCTGGAGCGATGTTCGCCGGGTCCAGCAGTCCCTTGCTCAGGTCGACCACACCCTCCGGAACCTTGCCCGGCCGAGGCTTGTCCCGGCCGGCCGGAGGGGCTGGAGGTGGGGCATCCGCTACCTTGCGCTGCACCGTGGGCGTGGCGAGCGGGGAGAGCTCCGCGACGGGCTCGCCAGCGAGGGCCGCCCGGGCCGCCTCATCGGCCTGGCGTTCATAGCCATCCGTGGACAGGCCCTCGGCCTGGAGGCCCATCTGCCCCCTGGATTGTTGCACCACGTGCGCGAGCTCGTGGCCGATGAGCTGCTGGCCCTCGGAGGAGCCTGGCTGGTAGGTGTCACGCGCGAAGGCGATGTCGTTGCCGACCGCGAACGCACGGGCGCCCAGGGCACCGGGGAGTGGGCTGTCGGGGTGGACACGTACGCCGCTCAGGTCCTGTCCGTAAGCCTGGGAGAAGCGCGAGGCTGCCTCCGGGGCGAGCGGCTCCGACCTCCCGAGGTCCGCGGAAGAGACCGTCGTGGAGGCTCCGGTGGTGGGGACGGCCGAAGGCGTCGGGGCTGGGGTGGTGGTCCGGTCGAGCTCGCTCCATAGGTAGCGGGGAATCCCGGAGCGTGGTCCCTCCTGTTTCTGCTGCTCCGTGCCAGAGGTCATCCCGAGTTGGGAGCGCAGGTAGTGGGGCACGGTGGTGTCCAGACTCTTCGTCGTGGGGATTGTGTCCCGTGTTTGTTTCCGGCGCTCCTCGGGCTCGCGGGAAGGCGATGGCTTCACGGCGGATGTGCGGTGGTCGAATGCCATGAGTGGGCCTCACTCTTCCCCGTACAGATAATGGAATCGCACCACCCGCCCGAGCCAGGGGACCCATCCTGGATCGACATCGAGCCCCGCGCCGCGCACGCGGATGTCCGCCTGCCGGATGTCGAACAAGACATTGACATGGGTGCGTGTCGCCACGATGCGTCCAGGACGGCGGACGAGGTCGTGCAGGCCCATTCGCGCATGGCGGCGGCACCAGCGTCGGAGCGCCGTCAGGAGCCCTCGGAGCAACAGGCCCAGGTCGTCCTCCCCGTGCAGCGTGGTGGGGAGCGTGCCGCTCGCCAGAGGAGCTCGTGACTCGGGTGTCATGCCGTAGGTGACGGCGAGAGGGAGCCGCCGCGAGGCATCGGTCAGCACGGTGCGTCCGGTGGGCCCCTCCTCGCGAAAAGCCAGGGGAGCGCCCTCCATGTCGGCCACCAGCGTGCGCAGGCGCTCGGGGAGCGCGAAAGGGCAGTGGGCGGGCCGCGGCCCCCGGACATGGCTGTCGAGAATCACGCGCGAGGGGTCTGTCGCGGGAGCGCCGAGCCGCTCGGCGATGAGCGAGAGAAGTCGGTCTGGCACATCGAGCTCGAGCAGCCCCAGGTGCTCCGCGAGCAGTGCGGCCATTCCCAATCGTTCGAGCACGGGCAGCAGGAAGAGGAGTCCACCAACTGCCGTGGGGCGGGCAACCTCTGGCCACTCCAGCATTGGCTTCGCATCAGTTCCGGGGGAGGGCATCTCGCCCGGGCCGTGCTCGATGGGGGGCGGCTTTTGGGTATCAGCTCGCTGGGAGGCGGGATGCGGAGCCCTGACGCCGCCAGCGGGGGCGGGGGCACCAGTCCTTCCGGGCGCAGCGATGCCGGGCGGAGGCTCCGGACTCGAGGGGGCGGACGCGCTCGTGGAGGTGGGCTCGTGCCGCGGAACGTTCATCACGGACGCGGAGTCCTCCGTGTTCCGGACCGCCCCGGGTGCGCCACTGCTCGTGGAGGAGAAGGGGCGCGAGCCTTCTGGTGCAGCCGGTGCGGACACCATCGTGGCGGCGAGGCGTGCCGCTCGTTCGAAGAGCCGGACATCGACGAGGCGTCCCCGCCGCTCGAGCACGAGCGCCATGGCTGCGAGCCACACCGAGCGTGCATCCCCGGCACCCCACGTCTCCACCCACCGAGCCACCACCGCGCGCAAGGGCACTGCTCGTAGCACTGTCTCGGGTGTGCCGGGGCTCACCGTTTCCACGGGGAGGGCTGGTGCTGGCAGCGAGCCTCCGAAGGCCTGGACGAGCGCCGGGCCCTCCTGCCACCGCAGGGACTCGAGCAGCACGTCGAGGCCGCCCTCTTCGTGCAGGTCCTCGACGAGCCGTATCGCGGCGGCTGGGCCCGCGCTCGTTCGAAGCGCGGTGGCGAGCACCAGACGCAGGGCCTCGTCGCGCGGCAGGTTGGGGTGGAAGTCCGGCACGGCGAGCGGCCAGAACCAGGCGGACACGGGCTCTCCGCGAGCCAGTCGCCCCGCGAGCGTGACGGAGGGCTCCGCGTCATCGCGGAAGAAGACGGCGAGGCGGTGCCCGGCCGACGCGTCCCCGGCATGGACCGCGGACATGGTCAGCTCGCGCACCAGCCGTTCCAGGGAGAGCGCGAGGCTCGAGGGGGGCAGGTGCCCCCGGATGACGCCGACTGGCAGGGAGCGGATGAGGAGCACCCGGCCGGGGCCGGCTTCGGGGAACGAGGCGGTGCGCAGGGCGTCCTCGAGCAGCAGGGCGCCGCGACGCACGAGGGCATCACTCCTCGCCGCCAGCCGGACGGTGCCCACGCGCCGCATCGTCCCTCTCACCACGCGTAGCCCGTGAACGCACCAGGCCCACGGGAGGGATCGGCGAAGCGCGCCGAGGCCTTCTCCTGCAAGTGCACCGTCGCCGCCGAGGCCGACAGCACTCGCGCCTTCGCCACACCCGAGGACAGGTCCTCCACCACCGCCTCCACCGTCTGATCTCCGGAGCGGACCATCACGTTCATGCCGATCCGCACGCGCGCCGGATCCACCGCCAGCTCGATCGTGCCACCTACCTTGGCCACGGTGGGCTTGGAGACGTGGCCCGAGAGGAGCTCGTTCACCGGCGCATGGCTGGCCAGCAGCATGCACACGCGCACCAGATCGTTCATGAGCGACACGGCCTCGGGCTCGGTGGACACCACGCGTTGGAAGAGCCAGTCCACCAGCGTCTGCATCTCGCGCCGGTCCGTGCCCTCGAGCTGATCCCACTGGGGAAGCCGCGAGAGATCATGCAGGTCCACCGGGACGTCGTACTGGCTCATCTGCTCGGCCCACTCCAGGCGGATGGCGGGCGGCACCCCGCCGAAGCGCTGGTAGAGGCCCGTGGCCACCTTGGAGATGCGGTCCAGCTCGGTCGCCGCGTCCCGGCCCACGTCCGGCCGGCCGTGTGACGTGTCGATCAGATCTCCCAGGGAGAGGTGCTCGCGGGCGCTCTGCTGCAGCTCCAGCCAGGTGCGGGTCTCGAGGATGGCGGGCTGGTAGTACTGGACGAACGAGAGCCTGCTGCGGGCGATGACATCCTCCCGGGCCGACAGCAGCCGGGACAGACCCAGGGCATGGCTCGTGAGCCCGTAGCCCAGGTAGGTGGGCACCCGGATGGGAATTCGCTGGACGGCTCGCGCCTGCGCCCTCACGTAGGTGCGCTGGATGAACTCGAGACGATCCAGCCCGCGCAGCAGCTGCTGGGCGAGGGAGAACCACTTGAGGGGCGAGTCGCGCAGCAGCTCGGTATAGGAGAGCAGCTCGGGAGGCGCGGCCGTGGTGCTGGCGAACACCTCGGGCAGCAGGTCCTCGACGAGCCCCGGGTCGAGCAGGCGCGAGCGGCTGTCCAAGGTGAGATCGCCCTGGCGGGGCCGCTGGAAGACGAGGAATGGCACGTGCTGCTCGAGGACCTGCCTGCGGCGCTGGTTGACTCGGTCGATGCGGACCACTTCCTCGGCGAGCAGGGCGCGGCCCACGGTGACGTCCTGACGGGCCTCGGCCACCTCACCGTCCACGACCTTGAGACGCTTATCGAGCTCGGTCCAGTAGCCCTCGATCTTGACGAGCGTCTTGCGGTAGCTCTCCACGGAGCTCACGCGGTTGCGCATGCGGCGCTCCAACTCCTGCAGGAGGGTGCGCGTGTTCTCCAGGTGCCGGATGGCGGTGGCGAAGTAGTCGGACTCCACCCACCTGAACCTCGACTGGGAGAGCGCCCGCCGGAGATTCTCCGGCTCATCGGAGATCCTCCCGAGGACCTGCGCTCTCCTGATCGGATCATTCACCAGGGAGAGCAGGGAGATGTTCTCGCGAGCGACGACCTTGGTCTCCACTGGCGACACCCAGGTCGCCCTCTGCCTGAACAGGAGTGAGATCCGCCAGGAACCGCTGCTGACCTGGGTATTGGCGATCCCCAGCAGGGTCATCCCCGTCACATCCAGGCCGAACTCCTTCACCTTCCCAACTTCCCTCACCAGGTCGATGAGGCGCGCGGTCAGATCGCGCCGGAGCAAGGTGGCCTGTTGCAGTGCCTCCAGGGAGTCCGACAGGCGGATGATCTGCGCTCGGCGGGCACGCGTGGAGAAGCTCGTGAGGTAGTTCTGGAGGCCCTGGCTGGCCAGGAAAGGATTGTCCACCAGGGTGCTGCCCCGGGTCCCCGTCGCGGCGAGCCGGGTGGCTTCCGTACTGCTTGCGTCTTGGCTCCTACGACTGAGGTTGGGTATGGGATTTCAATGATGTTTGATGTTTTTAGTCACGATTGGGTAACCACGTTTCGACATGCTTGAAGGATTGCATTGGGTTCATCCCGTGAAGAGGGACGCGATGAATAGTGGAAATTACAGACGCCTGTTGGCGCGGACGCGTCGAATTGCCCCCGACATTCAACTCCAGCGGGAGCCAGGAGCGGGGCCGACCCGGTTTCGTGTGAAGAATACCCAGTCACCATCCTCGGCTTGGCCCGTGGCCTCTCCCGCCTTCAGCAACGGCAGACGCTGAGCGGAGGGGGGGCCAAGGGCTCCTTGGTTCCCCACCGTGGCTCGGAGTGGAGACCCGTGCTCAGCCCTCGGAGAGGGCGCGCTCGGGGTGGGCCTCGGCGGAGGAACGGGTGGCCTGGTAGAGCCGGTGCGCCTCCTCGGGGGACACGCCCCGCAAGAAGTAGGCGCGGGCGGCGGTGCCAATGGCGAGCGTACCGGCAAAGGCCACGGCGCCGGAGACGACGTTACCGGCGCCGGGGAAGACGAACTTGATGAGGGCGCGAGCGGCTTCGCGGAGGGCGAAGGCGGCGCCGACGTTGACGCCAAGGGCGGTGAGGAACTCACCGGAGGTCTTGAGGTCGAGCTGCCGGCCGGAGATCCACCCAATGCCGGCAATGAGGCTGAGCTGGGCGGAGGTGATGGGGATGATGTCGGCGACGGGAATGGGGACCACCGCAACGCCCATGCAGAGCGAGGCCATGGCGCGGGTGAGGGTGGTGGCGAGCTCCTCCTGGAGGGTTCGCACGCGCGTCACGCGGGCGAGAACGAGCCGGCCCTGCTCGGGCAGCTCGCGAAAGAGCACCTGGGCGAGCTCGCCCAGCCTCCATCGCTCGTCCGAGCGGATCGTCCCATCCTGGCGCCAGGACAGGTAGGTGGAGACACCAAGGACGGTGACGAGCTCGCCGCGCAACTGCTCACGGGAGCGGAGTTTCTCACGGAGCTGGCGCTCGACCACCTCGACGTGGCGGAGCTTCTCCTGGAGCTCCGCGGGGTCCTGCGAGTCGGGGAGGTGGAGGTCGGTGCGCTTGGGCTCGAGCAGATCGCAGTGGGTGGCGACGCCGATGAGGGGAGGGCGCAGGCCGTGGGCCTGCTCGACGGCGGAGGCGATCTGTACGAGGACATCGAGGTCGGCGTCGATGGCGGAATCGACCTCGGAGGCCTTGATGAGGAAGAGGAGGGCGTCGGGGGCCTTGCGACGGACCTCGGCGAGGATGGAGTCGAGGGGCGTGTCTGCGGAGTCGGCCTCCTCGGGGCGAGAGCCTTCCTGGATGCCGCGGGTGTCGAGGATGGAGAGGGTGCCGAGCTCGCCCTGGACGTCGAACCAGCGGCCCTGGCCGGTCTGGGCCTTGACGTGGCCGACCTCGGCGACGTGGGAGCCGAAGAGGGCGTTGATGAGGGAGGACTTGCCAGCGCCGCGACGGCCCACGAGGACGAGGTTGGGTGAGCGCTGCTCAAGCAGCAGGGCACGCAGGTGGGCGATCTTCTGGCGGATGTCCCGGGCGAGCGGATCCGGGACGCGGTCCAGCAGCTCCTCGAGCCGGCGGACCGTCTCGGAGATCTCCAGGAACGAGGGTTCGTTGGGGGCGGCCATAGGTCCTCCTCGGAGATGGCCATAACACGGGGGGAGAGGGAGTCTCCGCTCTCACGGGCGACGATGTTCCGGAACAGCACGATGCTCGCCTGGCAGGTCAGCGAGAGTGCTGTTCATGCGGAGTCGGACGGGGAGGTCGGAGAGGCCGGGGACAGGTCCCGGCCCCTCCTATAGGGCGAATCCCTCAGGGCTTGAGGGCTCGGCGCTGCGAAACACTGGCGTGGGGACCTGATGCCAGGGCTTTGCGGAGGTGCTCGGCGAGCTGCTGCACGAGCGGCGTGCGCAGCAACTCATGGTGGTTTCCGGGCAGCACGTGGCGCTCGAGGCTGTTGCCGCCTACCGCCGTCCATCCACCGTCCTCGGGTTGGTCCGTGACCTCCCCCGCCTTCAGCAGCAGCAGACGCTGGGCAGAGGGACGAGCTGTGTAGCGCTGGCCAGCTCGCAGGTTGCTCTCGAAGACGCGCATCAGGGTGCGGAGCTGCTCCAGCCCCACTCCGGGCGGCAGGGCTTCGCTGCGCTCACCCACCTCCAGCACTCGTGCCAGCACCGCCTCCGGCTCCAGGGCCTCGAGCTGCTCCCACTCCGGCATCAGCTCCGCTCCGAAGGTGCCCAGCAGGTCTCGGAGGAACAGCGCCGCCGCTTCGGCGGGCTTCAGCTCCGGCCAGGTCTCACCCCGAGGCACGTAGGAGTCGATGAGGGCTACGAGCTCGACTTCCTCCCCGCGCCGCTGGAGCTGGCAAGCCATCTCGTATGCGATGACGCCTCCCAGGGACCAGCCGCCCAGCAGGTAGGGACCAGAGGGCTGCACCGAGCGAATCCACTCCACGTAGAGGGCCGCCATCTCCTCCACGGAGTGCAGCGGGTCACTGAGCCCATCCAACCCCTGGGCTTGCAGGCCGAAGACAGGGCGCTCGGAGCCGAGCTGGCGCGCCAGCCCGGTGTAGCTGAAGACGTTGCCTCCCACTGCGTGGACAAGGAAGAGCGGTGTCTTCTCGCCACCACCGCTCAAGGGGACGAGCGGAGACCAGGTCAGCGGGGACTCCTGGCGCAGCAGCCCGGCGAGCAGCTCCACCGTGGGCGCCCTGAAGAGGGTGGCCAGAGGCAGCTCGCGGCCCGTGGCCTCTCGCACACGTGCCATGAGTCGCACGGCCAGCAACGAGTGGCCTCCCAGCTCGAAGAAGTTGCTCCGCACGCCGACCGGTTGCACCCCCAGCACCTCCTCGAAGACGCGGGCCACCTTCAGCTCCAGCGCATCCCGAGGCGGGATGAACTGCTCGAGCTCCCAGTGCGAAGCCTCCGGCGCCGGCAGGGCCTTGCGATCGAGCTTGCCGTTGGGCGTCAGGGGCAGCGCCTCCAGGGCCACGATGGCCGAGGGCACCATGTACTCAGGCAGGTGCTGCTGGAGGTAGGCGCGCAGGACGGAGGCGTCGGGCGAGTCGCCGGTGACGTAGGCCACCAGGCGCTTGTCGCCGGGCACGTCCTCGCGCACGAGGGCGAGGGCCTGACGCACCGAGGGATGGCGCGCGAGCACGGCCTCGAGCTCGCCCAGCTCGATGCGGAAGCCGCGCAGCTTCACCTGGTGATCCAGGCGCCCCAGGTAGTCCAGACGCCCGTCCAGCAGGTAGCGCACGAGATCGCCCGTCTTGTACATGCGCCCACCCGGCGTGCGGCTGTACGGATCCGGCAGGAAGCGCTCGGCCGTGAGGTCCGGCCGCAGCAGGTAGCCCCGCGCCAGCCCATCGCCCGCGAGGTACAGCTCGCCCGGAGCGCCGAGCGGTACCGGCCGCAGGTGGCGGTCCAGCACGTACGCCTGGGTGTTCTCCAGCGGTCGGCCAATGGTCGGGCTCCGGCCCTCGTCGCGAGGCACCTGCTCGAAGGTGGAGTAGGTGGTGTCCTCCGAGGGTCCGTAGAGATTGAGGACCCGCTCCACGTGGCTCAGCGCGTAGAGCGCGTCGACGGTGCGCTTGGGCAGCGCCTCTCCTGCCAGGTTGACGACTCGCACCGATCGCGGCAGTCCGCCCGAGTGCACCAGCTCCGCCATGGCGGAGGGCACGGTGTTGACCAGCGTCACCTCGTCGCGGCGCGAGAAGGACGGCAGGTGCAGGGCGTTGGGGACGATGAGCACCCGGCCGCCGCAAGACAGCGGCACGAAGAGCTCGAAGATGGAGAGGTCGAAGCACACCGAGGTGGTGGCGAGCACGCCCTGCAGCTCACTCGGAGCGAACACCTTCAGCGCCCAGGTGATGAAGAGCGCGGCGCTGCGGTGCGTGATGGCCACTCCCTTGGCACGGCCCGTCGAGCCCGAGGTGTAGATGAGGTAGGCGAGGTTCTCCGCGTCGCAGGAGGTGGGCAGCGGCTCGTCGGACTGTGCCGCCAGCAGCGCGTCCAGATCCTCCAGCACGAGCGTCTGAGGACGCACCTGGGGAAGTGCGGGGAGCACGGAGCGCTCGCTGATGACGAGTGCCGAGCTCGAGTCCTCCAACAGGTAACCGAGTCGCTCGGAGGGGTAGTCCGGATCCAACGGCGCGTAGGTGCCCCCGGCCTTGAGGACCGCGAGCAGCACTACGGGCAGCTCCACCGTGCGTCGCAGGCACACGCCGACCCGAACCTCCGGGCCCACGCCCAGCGTCCGCATGTGACGGGCGAGCCGGTTGGAGCGCCGCATCAGCTCGTCATAGGTGAGCGAGCGGGTGTCGTCCGCCACCGCCAGCGCGTTCGGGGTCCGCTGGGCCTGAGCCTCCAGGCGTGTGTGCAGCAGCGAGCCATCCCGCGGCAGCTCCCCGGGTGGGTTCCACGTCTCCAGCAGCAGCCGCTCCTCGTCGCGCCCGATCAGCGTCAGGTTTCGCAGGGCAATGTCGGGACGGGCGGAGAGGACGTCCAGGAGTGCTTCGAAGTGGCGCATCATCCGCGCCGCCGTGGCCTCGTCGAAGAGGTCGGTGTTGTAGTTGAGCGTGCCACCGAAGCCGTTCGGGCCCTCGCTGAGCGCGAGCGAGAGCTCGAACTTGGCGGTTGTTCCCTCATGCTCCACGGGGCGCAGGGTGAGGCCCGGGAGCTGGAGCTCGCCGCCAGGCGTGTTCTGCAGGATGAACATCACCTGGAAGAGCGGGCTGCGGCTGAGGTCGCGAGCGGGTTGGATTACTTCCACCAGCTTCTCGAACGGGACGTCCTGGTGCTCGTAGGCGGCCAGGGTGGTGGTGCGCACCTGGGCGAGCAGCTCTCGGAAGGAGGCGCCTTCGGACAGCTGCGCGCGCAACACGAGCGTGTTGACGAAGAAGCCGATGAGGCCCTCCGTTTCGGCGCGGGTGCGGCCGGCGATGGGCGAGCCGACGTTGATGTCGTCCTGGCCAGAGTAGCGGGACAGGAGCACCTGGAAGGCAGCCAGCAGCGCCATGAAGGGCGTGACGCCTTCGCGATGGCACAGCGCCTTGAGCGTCTCGGAGACCTTCTGGGACACGTGCACCGGGAGGTTGGCGCCCCGGTACGACAACACCGCGGGACGAGGCCTGTCGGTGGGCAGCTCCAGAGCGGCGGGGGCACCCGAGAGCTGCTGCTTCCAGAAGTCCACCTGCTGCTGGAGGACGGGGCCACTCAGCCAATTGCGCTGCCAGACGGCGTAGTCGGCGTACTGCACCGCGAGCTCGGGCAGGCGCGCCGGCTGGCCCGAGGCGAAGGCCTCGTAGAGTGCGGCCACCTCGCGCGCCAGGATGGCGTTGGACCAGCCATCGGAGACGATGTGGTGCAGCACCAGGAGCAGGACATGCTCGGTGTTGCTCAAGCGCAGCAGCGAGGCGCGGAAGAGCGGACCGTGGGCCAGGTCGAAGGGCCGGCGGGCCTCCTCCTCCGCCAGCCGGAGCACCTCGGCCTCTCGCTTGGACTCGGGCAGTGAGCCCAGGTCCACCGTGTGCAGCTTCGAGAGCGGAGCCTCGGAGATGACTTGGATGGGGCCGTCCTGGCCCGGCTGGAAGGTGGTGCGCAGGACCTCATGGCGCAGCACGAGCGCCTCGAGTGCCTGGGCCAACGCGCTGGCGGACAGCCGCCCAGAGAGTCGGAGCGCGGAAGGCATGTTGTAGACGGTGCTACCGGGCTCGAGCTGATCGAGGAACCACAGCCGCTGCTGGGCGAAGGAGAGCGGCAGCGAACCCCCGCGAGCCGCTGGCTTCAGCGCGGGAGCCCGGGTGCGGCTGGCGGACTGGACGCGCTCGGCGAGGCCGGCGACGGTGGGAGCCTCGAAGAGGACGCGCAGGGGCAACTCCACGCCGAGCGCGGAGCGGATGCGGCTGATGACCTGAGTTGCCAGCAGCGAGTGGCCACCGAGCGAGAAGAAGTCCTCCTCGGCACCCACGGACTCCACGCGCAACACCTCGGCCCAGATGGTGGCCAGGGTGCGCTCGGTCTCCGTGCTCGGCGCACGAGAGGTCTTGCGCGAGAGCGCCGAGGCCTCGGGAGGAGGCAGCGCCTTGCGCTCGACCTTGCCGTTGGGATTGAGGGGCAGGGCCTCCAGGGCGACGAAGGCCGAGGGCACCATGTACTCGGGCAGGCGCTGCTGGAGGAAGGCGCGCAGGTCGGAGGCGTCGGGCGAGTTGCCGGTGACGTAGGCCACCAGTCGCCTGTCGCCCGGGGCGTCCTCGCGCACGAGGGCCACGGCCTGGCGCACGGAGGCGTGCTGGAGCAGGACGGACTCCACCTCACCCAGCTCGATGCGGAAGCCGCGCAGCTTCACCTGCGAGTCGAAGCGACCGAGGTATTCGAGCGTGCCGTCGGCCAGCCAGCGCACCTTGTCTCCGGTGCGGTAGAGGCGGGCTCCAGGTGTGGTGCTGAAGGGATCCGTGATGAAGCGCTCGGAGGTCAGCTCCGGACGGCCCAGGTAGCCGAGGGCCAGGCCCTCACCACCGATGAGCAGCTCGCCCGGAACGCCCACGGGCACGGGCCGCAGCGTCGCGTCCACCACGTAGGCCTGGGTGTTGGAGATGGGACGGCCGATCGGCAGTGCGGAGACGGCGTGCGGTGGGCACACCCAGGCCGTGCAGTCGATGCACGCCTCCGTAGGCCCGTACTGGTGCACGAGCCGGGCGCTCAGCTTGGAGACGAAGCGCGCGTGGAGCTCGTGCGTGAGGGGCTCGCCGCCGCAGAAGACGAAGCGCAGCGACTGGCAGCGCTCGACGTCCGCCGTCTGTAGGAAGGTGGATAGCGGCGCGGGGCCGAAGTGCAGGTGGGTGATTCCGTGGCGCATCACCGTCTGTACCAGGTACTCGGGATCCCTCTGGCCTCCGGGGCGTGCGAGCACCAGCCGGGCTCCGGCCAGCAGCGGCGCGAACATCTCCCAGACGGAGATGTCGAAGCTGAAGGACGCCTTCTGGAGGAAGGCATCCTGCGGCCCCATGGGGAACTCCCGCTGGCGCCAGTGCAGGTGGTTGACGGCGGCGCGATGGGCGACTTGGACACCCTTGGGCCGGCCCGTGCTTCCCGAGGTGTAGATGACGTAAGCGGGGCTCGTGGCCTCGGGCTCGGGCAGGACGGTGCCCTGGGACTCGGGAGGCAGTGCGTTCAGCGCGTCGAGCGAGTCCAATCGCAGGACCTGGGCCTGGGTGGCCGGCAGGGCCTGGAGCAGGGCGGAGCGGGTGACGAGCAGCTTCGCGCCGCTGTCCTCCAGCATGAAGGCGAGGCGCTCGGAGGGGTACTCCGGATCCAGCGGGACCCAGGCGGCGCCGGCCTCGAGGATCGCGAGCAGTGAGACGAGCATCTCCGGGGAGCGCTCGATGCAGAGGGCGACGCGCGTCCCGGTGCCCACCCCGAGCGAGCGCAGGTGCAGGGCGAGCCGTGTGGAGGCCTCGGCGAGCTGGCCGTAGGTGAGGGTGCCGGACTCGGAGACGAGGGCGGTGGCCTCGGGCGTGCGCCGCGCCTGGGCCTGGACGAGCGAGTGGAGTGTGGCCTCGCGGGGGAAGTCCGCACGCGTGTCGTTCCACTCCACGAGCACCTGCTGGCGCTCCTCGGGCGTGAGGAGGGGCAGGTCGTGCAGGGCGGTGTCGGGACGGGCGGCGATGGCCTCCAGGAGCACCTGGAAGTGACGCATCATCCGCGCCGCCGTCTCCGCGTCGAACAGGTCCGTGTTGTAGGTGAGCGTGCCGCCGAAGCCCTCCGGGCCCTCGCTGAGCGCCAGCGAGAGATCGAACCTGGCCGTGGTGCCCTCGTGCTCCACGGGGCGCAGGGTGAGGCCGGGGAGCTGGAGCTCCCCCGTCGGCATGTTCTGCAAGGCGAACATCACCTGGAAGAGAGGAGTGCGGCTCAAGTCGCGAGGAGGACGCAGCTCCTCGACAAGCTTCTCGAAGGGGATGTCCTGGTGGGCGAAGGCACCGAGGGTGGTCTCACGCACCTGGTGCAGCAGCTCACGGAAGGAGGAGACACCCGCGAGGCGAGCACGCAGGACGAGGGTGTTGACGAAGAAGCCGATGAGGCCCTCGAGCTCGGAGTGACGGCGGCCGGCGATGGGAGAGCCGACGCTGATGTCGTCCTGGCCCGAGTAGCGGGACAGGAGCACCTGGAAGGAGGCCAGCAGGGCCATGAAGGGGGTGACACCCTCACGCTGGCAGAAGGCCTTGAGCGACTCGGAGAGAGCGCGGGGGAGGTGGACCTCGAGGATGGCGCCGCGGTGGCTCTGGACGGAGGGCCGAGGCCTGTCGGTGGGCAGCTCGAGGGCGGCGGGAGCGCCGGAGAGCTGCTGACGCCAGAAGGAGAGCTGCAGCTCGAGGGCGGCGCCTTGCAGCCAACTGCGCTGCCAGACGGCGTAGTCAGTGTACTGCAGAGGCAGCTCGGGCAGAGGAGAGGGTTGTCCCAAGGAGAAGGCCTGGTAGAGGGCCGCTACCTCGCGCACGAGGATGCCCATGGACCAACCGTCGGAGACGATGTGGTGCATGGAGAGGGCGAGGATGTGGAGCCCCTCCTCGAGCTTGAAGAGAGAGGTGTGGAGGAGCGGGCCGCGGGCCAGATTGAAGGGCCGCATGACGGCGTGGAAGGCCAGGCGGTGGGCTTCGTCCTGACGCTCGGAGGGGGGCAGGGAGGTGAGGTCAACGAGGGCCAGAGGCAGGGTAGCCGAGGGAGCGATGAGCTGGACGGGCTGGCCGGCTTCGGAGCCGAAGGTGGTGCGGAGGGAGTGGTGACGGCGGACCAGCTCGGCGAAGGCGTGCTGGAGGGCGGCCTCGTCCAAAGCGCCTTCCAGGCGCAGGACGTAGGGCATGTTGTAGGCGGAGGAGCCGGGCTGGAGCTGGTCGATGAACCACAGGCGCTGCTGAGCGAAGGAGAGGGGCAGGCGGGGGCCTGAGGTGTCCGCCGACGCGAGCTGAGGAGCCTGGAGCGTGGCAGCGGACTGGAGGGCGGAACCCAGGTGGGTCGCGAGGGCGGCGACGGTGGGAGCCTCGAAGAGAGCGCGCAGAGGCAGCTCCACGTGGAAGGTGGAGCGGATGCGAGAGACAACTTGAGTGGCGAGGAGGGAGTGGCCACCCAGCTCGAAGAAGTGGTCGTGGAGGCCGACGCGCTCGACGTGGAGCACCTGGGCCCAGATGTCAGCCAGGCGCTGCTCCAGCTCACCGCGGGGAGCGACATAGGTCGTCGCTGACTGGAGCGAGGAGGCCTCGGGGGCGGGAAGCGCCTTGGTGTCCACCTTGCCGTTGGCAGTCAGCGGCAGGGCCTCGAGGGGCACGAAGGCGGAGGGCACCATGTATTCGGGCAGGGCGCCCTTGAGGAAGGTGCGCAGGTCCGCGGAGTCGAGCTCGGGGGACGCGCTACCCTCACCCCGTCCCTCTCCCGGAGGGCGAGGGGAAGTGGGCGCAGTGGGTACCACATAGGCCACGAGACGCTTGTCACCCGAGTCCTGGCGAACCAGGACAACGGCCTGACGCACGGAGGGGTGAGCACGGAGAGCGGACTCGATTTCGCCCAGCTCGATGCGGAAGCCGCGCAGCTTCACCTGGGAGTCGAGACGGCCGAGGAACTCGAGCTGACCCTCCGGGAGCCAGCGCACCTTGTCACCGGTGCGGTAGAGGCGGGCGCCCGGAGCAGAGGAGAAGGGGTGGGGAACGAACTTCTCGGCGGTGAGCTCGGGGCGAGCGAGGTAGCCGCGCGCCAGGCCGTCGCCGCCCAGGTACAGCTCACCAGGGACACCGGGAGGTACCGGTTGCAGGTGAGCGTCGAGGACGAAGACGGTGGTGTTGGAGATGGCGCGTCCGATGGGGACGGAGGTGGCGTGAGGCTCGACGGACTGGACGCGGTACCAGGTGGAGAAGGTGGTGGACTCGGTGGGGCCGTAGCCGTTGATGAGGCGAGCGGGCGGGTTGGCCTCGAGGACGCGGCGGACGGACGTGACGTCACAGGCCTCACCGCCGATGACGAGGTTGCGCAGGGAGGAGAAGGAGGCGGGCGAGAGAGAGGCGACCTGGTTGAAGAGGGCGGTGGTGAGGAAGAGGGTGGAAACGGAGTGGGCGCGGAGGGTGGCGCCGAGCTCGAGAGGAGAGAGGAGCTGCTCGCGAGAGAGGATGAGGAGTCGAGCGCCGGAGAGGAGCGCGCCCCAGACTTCGAAGGTAGCGGCGTCGAAGGAGGTATTGGATGCGTGCGCGACGCGGTCCTCGGGAGTGAAGCGGACGTAGTCCGAGGAGAGCACGAGTCGCAGGACGCCGAGGTGGGGGATGGCGACACCCTTGGGCCGCCCCGTGGAGCCCGAGGTGTAGATGAGGTAGGCGAGGTTGTCGGAGCCGGAGCCCGAGGGAGGGGCGTGGAGGGGTAGCCGGGAGAGGGACGTGGACTCGGAGTCCAGCAGGACGAGGCGAGCCGAGTGCGAAGGCAGCCGGGCCTGGAGGGACTGGCGGGTGATGAGGACCCGGGCGGAGGAGTCCTCGAGCATGAAGGCCAGGCGCTCGGAGGGGTAGGAGGTGTCGAGGGGCAGGTAGGCGCAGCCGGCCTTGAGGGTGGCCAGCATGGCCACCACCATGTCCGTGGAGCGCTCCAGCATGAGGCCCACCAGCACCTCGGTACCGACGCCCAGGGAGCGCAGGTGCCAGGCGAGCTGGTTGGTGCGAGCATCCAACTCACGGTACGTGAGGGTCTGCTCGCCCTCCTGGACAGCGATGGCGTCCGGAGTGAGGCGAGCCTGAGCCTCGAACCGGGCGTGAATGGAGTTGTCGCGCGGGTAGTCCGTCCAGGTCTGGTTCCACTCCACCAGCACCTGCTGGCGCTCGCTCACCGTCAAGAGAGGCAGGGTGGCGAGGGGCGCCTCGGGGGACGAGATGAGCGCCTCGAGCAACAAGCCCAGGTGGCTCGCCATGCGGCTGATGGTGCCGTGCTCGAAGAGATCCGCGCAGTACTCGAGAGCGCCGGTGAAGCCCTCGGGGCTGTCGAAGAGCGACAGGGTGAGGTCGAACTTGGAGGCCACCTCATCCGGCATCAACGGGCGCAGGGAGAGTCCCGGCAGGTCGATGGCGGATTGAGGGGTGTTCTGCAGCGCGAACATCACCTGGAAGAGAGGGGTGCGGCTCAGGTCACGCGGAGGACGCAGCTCCTCGACGAGCTTCTCGAAGGGGATGTCCTGGTGGGCGAAGGCACCGAGGGTGGTTTCGCGCACCTGGTGCAGCAGCTCGCGGAAGGAGGAGACGGCGGAGAGGCGGGACCGCAGGACGAGGGTGTTGACGAAGAAGCCGATGAGGCCCTCGAGCTCGGAGTGACGGCGGCCGGCGATGGGAGCGCCGACGGAGATGTCGTCCTGGCCCGAGTAGCGCGAGAGCAACACCTGGAAGGAGGCCAGCAGGGCCATGAAGGGGGTGACCCCCTCGAGGTGGCAGAAGGCCTTGAGCGACTCTGAGAGGGCCTTGGAGAGGTGGACCTCGAGGAGGGCGCCACGGTGGCTCTGGACGGAGGGACGGGGCTTGTCGGTGGGCAGCTCGAGGGCGGCGGGAGCGCCGGAGAGCTGCTGGCGCCAGTAGGATAGTTGCTGCTCGAGGGCAGCGCCTTGCAGCCAACTGCGCTGCCAGACGGCGTAGTCAGCGTATTGCAGCGGCAGCTCGGGCAGAGGCGAGGGCTGTCCGGAGGAGAAGGCCTGGTAGAGGGCCGCAATCTCGCGCACGAGGATGCTCATGGACCAACCGTCGGAGACGATGTGGTGCATGGAGAGGGCGAGGATGTGGAGCCCCTCCTCGAGCTTGAAGAGAGAGGTGTGGAGGAGCGGGCCGTGCGCCAGATTGAAGGGCCGCATGACGGCGTGGAAGGCCAGGCGGCGGGCCTCGTCCTGACGCTCGGAGGGAGGCAGGGAGGTGAGGTCAACGAGGGCCAGAAGCAGGGAAGCCGCGGGAGCGATGCGCTGGACGGGCTGGCCGGCCTCGGAGCCGAAGGTGGTGCGGAGGGAGTGGTGACGGCGGACCAGCTCGGCGAAGGCGTGCTGGAGAGCAGCCTCGTCCAAAGCGCCTTCCAGGCGCAGGACGTAGGGCATGTTGTAGGCGGAGGAGCCGGGCTGGAGCTGGTCGATGAACCACAGGCGCTGCTGAGCGAAGGAGAGGGGCAGGGGGCCTGAGGTGTTGGCCGGCGCGAGGGGAGGAGCCTGGAGCGTGGCAGCGGACTGGAGGGCAGAGCCCAGGTGAGCCGCGAGGGCGGCGACGGTGGGAGCCTCGAAGAGAGCGCGCAGAGGCAGCTCCACGTGGAAGGTGGAGCGGATGCGAGAGACAACTTGAGTGGCGAGCAGGGAGTGTCCACCCAGCTCGAAGAAGTGGTCGTGGAGGCCCACCTGCTTCACGCCGAGCACCTTGGCCCAGATGTCGGCCAGGCGCTGCTCCAGCTCACCGCGGGGAGCGACATAGGCCGTCGCCGACTGGAGCGAGGTATCGGGGGCGGGAAGCGCCTTGGTGTCCACCTTGCCGTTGGCAGTCAGCGGCAGGGCCTCGAGGGGCACGAAGGCGGAGGGCACCATGTACTCGGGCAGCGAGTGCTGGAGGAAGGTGCGCAGGTCCGCGGAGTCGAGCTCGGGGGACGCGCTACCCTCACCCCGTCCCTCTCCCGGAGGGCGAGGGGAAGTGGGCGCAGTGGGTACCACATAGGCCACGAGGCGCTTGTCACCCGAGTCCTGGCGAACCAGGACAACGGTTTGGCGCACGGAGGGGTGGGCACGGAGAGCGGACTCGATTTCGCCCAGCTCGATGCGGAAGCCGCGCAGCTTCACCTGGGAGTCGAGGCGGCCGAGGAACTCGAGCTGACCATCCGGGAGCCAGCGCACCTTGTCACCGGTGCGGTAGAGGCGGGCGCCCGGAGCAGAGGAGAAGGGGTGGGGGATGAACTTCTCGGCGGTGAGCTCGGGGCGAGCGAGGTAGCCGCGCGCCAGGCCGTCGCCGCCCAGGTACAGCTCGCCGGGGATGCCGGCGGGCAAGGGCTGGAGGTGCTCATCCAACACGTAGGCCTGGACGTTGTGGAAGGGCCGGCCGATGGAGACGCGGCGGGGGTCCACGTCGAGGCAGCGGGTGGCGAAGACGGTGACCTCGGTGGGGCCGTAGGCGTTGATGAAGCGACGGCCGGGCTTCCAGCGAGCCGCGAGCTCCGGAGGGCATGCCTCGCCGGCGGAGACAAGGGTGTGGAGGCACTCGAGACCCTGGAGCTCGAGGAGGGCCAGCAGCGAGGGAGTGAAGCTGACGGCGGAGATGGCGTGCTCGCGCAGGTAGTGCTGCAGGGGCAGGCCAGGCGGCACCTCGTCGTGAGAGGTGAGGAAGAGCTGGCCACCGGCGAGCAGGGGGGGAATCAACTCGCAGATGGATCCGTCGAAGCCGATGGAGAGGTAGGGCAGGACGCGAGAGTCGGGCCCGAGCTCCCAGGCATCAATGGTTTGCAAAGCGGTGTTGCACAGGCCGCGTTGGTGCAAGAGGGTGCCCTTGGGGCGGCCAGTGGAGCCCGAGGTGTAGATGACGTAGGCGAGGTTTCCGCCGTCCGGAGTCACCTCGAGGTTCTCCGCGGAGTGGGAGGAGAGCTGCTCGGAGAGCGCCTCCATCCGCAGGGCTCGAATCCCCAGGTCTGTCCCCACCGGGTCGGGTGAGTGGGTGAGGAGGATCGAGGGACGAGCGTCCGAGAGGATGAAGGCGAGGCGCTCGTGAGGCAGAGAGGTGTCGAGCGGGAGCCAGGCGGCGCCGGCCTTGAGGGTAGCGAGAAGGGCGACGACGAAGTCAGGGGAGCGCTCGAGGTGCAGAGCGACGAGGACATCCGGGCCAACGCCGAGGGAGCGCAGGAGACGCGCGAGCTGGTTGGCGCGGGCATTGAGCTCCGCGTAGGTGAGCAGCTCGCTGGAGGAGTGGATGGCACGTGCGTCCGGAGTGCGGCGCACCTGGGCCTCGAAGAGGCGGTGGACGAGGGGCGGCTGGGGCAGCTCGCGAGGCGCGGGACTCCACTCCACGAGAAGCTGGTGGCGCTCGGCCTGGGAGAGAAGGGACAGCTCACGCAGGCAGGCGTCATGCCGGAGCGTCAGTCCCCGCAAGAGCGCGCACCACTGGGTCAGGGCCTGGTGGAGCAGGGCGTGGTCGAAGCGAGCCGAGTCATAGGACGCGCGCAGTTGAATGCGTGAGCCCGGGTGGACGGCGAGGGTGAGGGGGAAGTTGGTATGCGAGGCGGAGAGGACCTCGCGGATGTCCAGGGAGGTGGCCTGGCGCCGGACGGACTCGTCCAGAGGGTAGTTCTCCACGACGAGGAGCGACTCGAAGAGAGGCGCCGCCCGAGGCAGGGAGCTCGCGGCGTGAATGGAGACGAGCGGCGTGTGCTCGTGTTGCTGCAACTCGAGCTGCTGCGAGCGCAGCTGGTGGAGCCAGGGGAGGAGCGGCGAGGACGGCGCGGGGATGTGGATGCGGACGGGGAGGGAGTTGATGAACAGGCCCACCATGGACTCGATGCCAAGGAGCTCGGGGGGCCTGCCGGAGACGGTGAAGCCGAAGAGAACATCCTTCTCGGCGCTGTGGAGGGAGAGAACGAGCGCCCAGGCTGCCTGCGAGAGGGTGTTGAGGGTGACCTGGTGCTGACGCGCGAAGGCCTGGATTGCGGACGAGTCCTCGGCGGAGAGGCTCACCTCGAGGGTGTGCTGGGTGGAGGGCTGGCCCGCGAGCGGAGTGGCGTGGTTGTCGGCCGGAAGGGGCGTGGGCGAGGAGAAGCCCGCGAGGGTGGAGCGCCAGAAGGCCTCGTCGGACGAGGGGTCTCGGCGCTGCAGCCAGGCGATGTAGTCGCGGAAGGGCGGGCGAGAGGAGCGCTGAAGGGGCTTGCCGGAGCGGAAGGCGTCGTAGAAGGAGAAGACGTCCTGCAAGAGGAGGCC
The DNA here is from genome assembly GCF_026626635.1 of Archangium lansingense. GTDB lineage: Bacteria > Myxococcota > Myxococcia > Myxococcales > Myxococcaceae > Archangium > Archangium lansingense. The sequence continues at coordinate 8,611,956 of NZ_JAPNKA010000001.1, read as the reverse complement.
GACGCTCCAACCATCCACCAGCAGGTGGTGATGGCTCCACAGGACGCGCCACGAGTCGTCCTCGAGGCGGAAGGCCGTCAGGCGCATGAGCGGGGCGCGAGCGAGTTCGAAGCCTTTGCGCCTGTCCTCGAGGAGGAAGGCGTCGAGGCGGGTCTTCTGCTCGTCCGCGGAGAGGTGCCGCCAGTCATGCTGCTGGAAGGGCATGGCGGCGCGCGAGTGGACGAGCTGCAACGGGGTGTCGAGACCCTCCCAGAGGAAGGACGTGCGGAGGGTGGGATGGCGCTCGAGCGCTGCCTGCCACGCCTCGAGGAAGGCCTCCAGGTTGAGGCCGGAGTGGACGCTCCAGGAGAGCTGCTCGAAGTAGACGCCGGAGTCCGGTGAGAGGAGGGCGTGGAAGAGCATGCCCTGCTGCAAGGGCGTGAGGGGATAGAGGTCCTCGGGTGCAGCGGCGTGGCGTGAGAGGACTGCGTCGAGCGTCTGCTGGGAGATGCGCGCGAGGGGGAAGTCAGCAGGCGTGAAGCGGCGCGTGTCGTCGGAGTGACGGAGCGAGATGAGGGCGCGCAGGTGCGCGAGGAAGCTCTCGGCAAGGCGTTGGAGCGTGGACGCCTGATGGAGGTGGGTGCTGTAGGTGAAGGAGAGCTGGAGGCGTCCCTCGAGGACGGAGCCATTCACCTCCAGGGGATGCATGCGGCGAGCAGAGGGGGCGGTGGCGGGGCCGGTGGGCTCGCTGGCGAGCGAGAAGAGGGTACTCGCGGTGGCGGAGGCGTCGAACTGGCCGAGGTAGTTGAAGGCGACTTGAGGCGCCGGGAGTGCCCGCAGCTGCTGGGCGAGCGCGTCGGGCCCCAACCACCGCAGGAGGCCGAAGCCGATGCCGTGGTGGGGGAGCTGGCGCAGGGAGTCGCGAACGGAGCGCAGACAGTCACCCGGTGAGCCGCCCTGAGGAATGGAGAGCAGGACGGGGGTGAAGGAGGTGAACCAGCCGATGGTGCGCGAGAGGTCCACGTCCGGGAAGAGATCCTCGCGGCCGTGGCCCTCGAGCGTCACGAGGAGGCTCGGCTGGCCCGTCCACTCCGAGAAGGACTGGACGAGCGCGGTGAGGAGGACGTCGTTGATGTGTGCGCGCCAGGCGGCGGGCACCTCCTGGAGCAGGAGACGGGTCTCGTCGGCGTCGAGCGAGACGGAGACGGAGGCAGCGGAGGCGTAGGTGTTCTCTCCGGAGGCGTCCTCGGGGAGGGCGGGGACGAGCGCACGAGCCTCGTCCAGCCAGAGGGCTGCCTCGGAGGCGAGCGCCTCGGAGGAGGCGTACTCGGAGAGGCGGCGAGTCCACGTCTTGAAGGAGGTGGACTTGGGGGGCAGCGCCACCTGCTGACCGCGCAGGAGCTGGAGGTAGGCGGCCTCGAGGTCCTCGACGAGGATGCGCCAGGAGACGCCATCAATGGCGAGGTGGTGGACGCAGAGGAAGAGGCGCTGGGAGTCGCCGAGGTGGAAGAGCGCGGCGGCGAACAGCGGAGGCCGGGAGAGCTCGAAGCCGGCTTGGATGCGAGAGGTCTCGGCTTCGAGGGCCGCGGTCCGGGCGGCGGCAGGCAGGGAGGACAGGTCCACCTGGAGGAGGGTGGGCGCGGCCTCGGTGCCAGCGAAGTGCTGCTGCCAGCGTCCCTCGACGCGGGTGAAGCGGGCGCGCAACGCATCGTGGTGAACCACCACGTGACCGAGCGCCTTTTCGAGGAGCGCCGCGTTCAGGGGCTGACGCGCCTCGAGGAGCACGCTGTGGTTGAAGTGGTGGGCGTGCGTGGCGTCGTGGTGGAGGAACTGGAGCTGGACAGGCGCGAGGTGCGCCTCGCCAGTGACAGGACCCTGCTCATCCAGTGCGCCAGAGGTGCGCGCGGCGATGCTGGCCAGCTCGGCGATGGTCTGGTGCTGGAAGAACTGGCGAGCGGACAGGGCGAGGCCCGCCTGGCGCGCGCGCGCGACGACCTGGAGACTGATGATGGAGTCGCCGCCCAGCTCGAAGAAGTTGTCGTGGATGCCCACCTGCTTCATGCCGAGCGCCTGCGCCCAGATGTCACTGAGCCGCTGCTCGGTCGCGTTGCGAGGCGCGACGTAGGTGGCGCGAGGCTCGGAGCGCGAGAGGTCCGGCGCGGGCAGGGCCTTCCTGTCCGTCTTGCCGCTGGAGGTGAGCGGCAGGGCTGGCAGGGCCACGAAGGCCGAGGGCACCATGTACTCGGGCAGCTTCTGCTTGAGGAAGTCACGCAGCTGCGCGGTGTTGAGCTCGGGGGACGCACTACCCTCACCCCGTCCCTCTCCCGGAGGGCGAGGGGAAGTGGGCGCAGTGGGTACCACATAGGCCACGATGCGCTTGTCGCCCGGGGCGTCCTCGCGCACGACGACGGCGGCCTGGCGCACCTGGGCATGCTGCTCCAGGGCGGACTCGATCTCCCCCAGCTCGATGCGCAGGCCGCGCACCTTCACCTGGAAGTCGAGCCGGCCCAGGTACTCGATGTTGCCGTCCGCCAGCCAGCGCGCCTTGTCGCCGGTGCGGTAGAGGCGGGCACCGGGCTGGGAAGCGAAGGGGTCGGGGATGAAGCGCTCGGCGGTGAGCTCGGGGCGCGAGAGGTAGCCACGGCCCACCTGAACGCCGCCGATGAAGAGCTCGCCGGGCACCCCCGTGGGCACCGGACGCAGGTGCGCATCGAGGATGCGGATGGCGGTGTTGGCGATGGGACGGCCGATGGGGATGGAGCGCCGAGCGTCCTGCGGCTGGCAGTGGAAGGCCGTGACGTCGACGGCGGCCTCGGTGGGGCCGTAGAGGTTGTGCAGTTGGGCCGAGGGCAGGCGCTGCAGGCAGCGCTGCGTGAGCTCCAGGGAGAGGGCTTCACCACTGCACACCACGCGGCGCAGGCTGGTGCACTGCTCGAGGCCCGGCTGCTCCAGGAAGTGCTGGAGCATGGAGGGCACGAAGTGGGCGGTGGTGACGTGCTGCTCGCAGATGAGGCGCAGCAGGTAGTCGGGCTCCTGGTGGCCGCCGGGGCGAGCGAGGACGAGACGCGCACCCACCATGAGGGGCCAGAAGAACTCCCAGACGGAGACGTCGAAGCTGTAGGGCGTCTTCTGGAGCACCACGTCCTGCTCGCCCAGGCCGTAGGCCTGCTGCATCCAGAGGAGACGGTTGCAGACGGCGCGGTGGGCATTCATGGCGCCCTTGGGACGGCCGGTGGAGCCCGAGGTGAAGATGACGTAGGCGAGGTTGTCCGGCGTGGTCCCAGAGGGCGGCGCGTGCGTGGGCTGGCCGCGCAGCGACTCGTCATTCAGCGCCAGCGGCACCACGGAGGAACCGTGCTGCTCGGGGAGGCGGGAGAGCAGGGCGGGCTGCGCCAGGAGGACGGCGGGACGGGCGTCCTCCAGCATCCATTCCAGGCGCTGGCGAGGATAGGAGGGGTCGAGCGGGACGTAGGCACCGCCGGCCTTGAGGATGGCGTAGAGGCCGACGACGAGCTCCAGGGAGCGCTCGGCGCACAGGCCCACGCGCACCTCGGGCCCGACGCCCAGCGAGCGCAGGTGCCAGGCGAGCTGGTTGGTGCGAGCATCCAGCTCACGGTAGGTGAGGGTCTGCTCGCCCTCCTGGACGGCAATGGCGTCTGGAGTGCGGCGAGCCTGGGCCTCGAACTGGCCGTGGATGAGGTTGTCGCGCGGGTACTCCGTCTGGGTCTGGTTCCACTTCACCAGCACCTGCTGGCGCTCGGCCTCGGTCAGCAGCGTCAGCTGCGCCAGCGGCGTTTCTGGTGCCTCCACCACCTGCCGCGCCAGGACGGCCAGGTGCCCGGCCATGCGCGCCACGGTGGAAGGCTCGAACAGATCCGTCGAGTACTCGAGGGTGCAGTGCAGCCCGTCGCTCCGCTCAATCACCTCGAGCGACAGATCGAACTTCGTCGTATCCGCGTTGATCCTCACCCCGCTCAGCCGCAAAGAAGCCATCTCGGCTTGCGGCGCGGGGACGTTGACGACGTTGAGCACCACCTGGAAGACAGGGGAGCGGCTGGGATCTCTCCGCACCTGGAGCGCGTCCACCAGCCGCTCGAACGGAAGCTCCTGGTGGGCGAGGATCTCCAGCGATGCCCGCCGCACGCGCGTCAACAGCTCCCGGAAGGACGGATCCCCGCCCAGCGAGGCCCGCACCGCGAGCGTGTTGACGAAGCAGCCGATGAGCTCCTCCGTCCCCGGGTAGTGACGGCCGGCCGTGGGCAGACCCACGGCGAAGTCTTCCTGGCTGCTGTAACGGCTCAGCAGCGTCTGGAGGAGCGCCATGACCACCATGAAGGACGTAGAGCCCTCACGCCGCCCCAGTGCCAGCAGCGGCTCGGACAGCTCTCGAGGCAGCACGAAGGGGAGCAGGGCTCCCTTGTAGGTCTGGACGGCCGGACGGGGCTTGTCCGTGGGCAGCTCCAGCGGCGGTACGCCCGCGAGCCGCTGCTTCCACCAGGCGACCTCCGTCTCCATCACCCCGCCCTCCAGCCACTTGCGCTGCCACACCGCGAAGTCCGCGTATTGCAGCGTCATGGGCGGCAGCGGCGATGGCTGCCCGGCGCAGAAGGAGGTGTAGAGCGCCACCAGCTCCTTGGCCAGCACCAGCGAGGACCAGGCGTCCGAGACGATGTGGTGGAAGACCAGGTTGAGGACGTGCTCCTCCGGCTCCACCCGCAGCAGCAGCGCATGCATCACCGGGCCCTTCTCCAGATCGAAGGGCTTCAGCAAGTGCTCGCGGCACAACCGGAGCGCGTCGGCCTCCCGTGCCTCGGACGTCGAGGCACTCAGCTCCACCAGGGGCATGGACAGCTCACTGCCCGGGTGGATGATCTGGACGGCTCCGTCCTCGGCGAGGGTGTAGGTGGTGCGCAGCACCTCATGGCGGCGCACCACTTCCTCCAACGCGGCCTGGAGGGCGGCCACGTCCAGCGAGCCGCTCAGGCGGTACGTGACACCGTTGTTGTACGCCACGCCCATCGGCTCGACCTGCTGCAGGTACCACAGCCGCTGCTGGGCGAAGGAGAGCGGCAGGGGCGCGTTCCTCGGTGCACGAGGAATGGGAGGAGGCGTGGAGGTCCCTCCCGCGGCAGCCACCGGCACCACGGTGTTCGTGGGGCGCTCCGCCTCGGCGGCGGGGCGCTTCGCGCGGGCCGGGGGCGCATTCATGGGCTCCAGGCCACCGTCCGTCCGCATGCGCACATAACGGCCGGTGCGGTAGAGGCGCTCGGAGGCGCCCAGCGGATGGGGCACCCAGCGCTGCTGCTCCTCACGGGAGGCGCGCCACAGGCTCTGCGGCAGACCGGCACCCCAGAGCGCGAGCTCGCCCACGACTCCGGGCGGCACTGGCTGGCCGGCCTCATCTAGCACCCAGCGCTGCACTTCCGCGGGCAGCTCCTCATCCGGCGCTCGCGGCAACAGCGAGCCGTCCGCCACCATGCCCCTTCTCAGCACCGGTACCCCGGCCGCCTCCTGCAGCGACCGGGCGAGCTCGGCGGAGGTCTCCTCCAGCACCAGGGCCTTCACAGGCTCCAGCGCTTGCCGCGCCTCGGGCAGCTCCGCCAACGAGCGGGCCAGCCGTGCCGAGGCGTGCATCAGCACCTCGCCCGAGCTCCGCGCCAGCTCCACCAGCGCGTCGATTCCCTGCCGGCTCTCCACCAGCACCTGCTGCTGCCGCCCGGCGGCGAGCTCCTCGCTGCGCTTGCGCACCTCCGCCAGCTTGCGCAACCCCTCCAGCACCACCGGGGTCTCCAGGCCGAAGTCGATGAGGCATGCCACCTCGTCCACGTCCGCCTCGCGCACCACCTCCAGCCGCTTCACCCCGTTCTCCACCGAGCCGATGAGGCCCGCATGGTAGGCGTAGTGCTCGAAGCCCCGCTCCAGGATGGCCTGCACGTCCGCCTCGGGCACCTTGGCGATGTCGCCCTTGAAGCCTTGCAGGGCCGCCAGCGACGCGACGATGTCCACCGAGCCGCGGAAATAGCCCAGCAGCGGCTTGTGCACCGTCTCCAACACCTCGCGGTCATCCGTGCCGATGAAGGTGTGGAGCATCACGGTGATGTGACCGCGGCCCGGGTGGCCGTTGCGTCGCCAGGCCTCGCGGTACAGGCCCACCTTGGCCTTCAGCTCCTCGAAGTTATGGGCCAGCATGCCGGTGAGTACTCCCGCGCCCAGCTCGCCGGCCATGCGGAACGTCTCCGGGTTGGAGGTGGCCGTCAGCCAGATGGGCAGCTCGCGCTGCACGGGCAGCGGGCGCAGGCCCACTTCCACGTCCACTCCACCACCGCCCTTGCGCTTGAGCTTCTCACCGCGCCAGACGGCCCGCAGCGTCTTCAGGTTCTCCAGGAGGACGGTGCGCCGGTTCTCGTAGTTGTGCGGCGCGTACGAGAAGTCCTGCACGTGCCAGCCCGTGGCCACGGATACGCCGATGCGTCCGTTGGAGAGGTTGTCCACCACGGACCACTGCTCGGCCACCAGGAGCGGATCATGCAGCGGCAGCACCACGCTGCCGGCGCGCAGGCCCAGGTGGCGTGTCACCGCCGCCACGGCCGCCGCGAGGACGGCGGGCTGGGGATAGATGCCACCGAAGGCATGGAAGTGGCGCTCGGGCGTCCACACCGCGGAGAAGCCATTCGCGTCCGCGAACTTCGCCCCCTCCAACAGCAGCTCGTACTTGGAGCCCTGCATGGAGTCTTCGTCATTGGCGAAGTACATGAGGCTCAAGTCCACCGCACGCGAGCGGATGCCCTCGCCGCGCAGGTGCAACAGGCTCGCCGACACCTCCTGCGAGGGGAAGAGCACGCGCAGGCCTCGCGAGAGCGCCCACAGCCACTCCATCTCCGGCCGCTCCACCGCGTTCTCGGCGGCGGCCAGCCAGGTGCTCCCCTCGGCCGGCTTCAGCCGAGCGTCCAGGGTCTCGAAGAGGTGCAGCAGGCCCCCCTGGGTGAGCATCCAGGCGGGTTGCGAGGCGCCGACGGGCAGGATCCAGGCTGGATCCTCCGGACGCGGTGCGGCCTTCGCCCCGGCCGTGGCCGAGGTGTCCTCCAGGGCCTCCACGTACAGCACGCGCGAGGGCTCCAGGCGCTGGGCGGTGACGAGGCCGCGCCAGGTGATCAGCACGGGCGCGCTGGTGCCCTCGGGGGCGTACTGGGGCAGGCTTCCGAGCTCGGAGGGGCCCAGGGTCATGACGGAGGCACCGGCTTCCATTACGCCCCAGAGGGCCAGCAGCTTCTCGGGCGAGGGCTCCAGGCACACCACGACCGGCTCACCCCGCTTCACGCCCAGGGCGTGCAGGCGGGCCGCCAGACCCTGGACCCGGGTCATCAGCTCTCCCAGGGTCCAGGTCCGTCCTTCCCGCGCGACGGCCACGGCAGTGGGAGTGCTCGCCGCTCGCCGTGCCAGCAACTCGGGCACGGTGGGCGAGGTGGGCGCGGGCAGAGGCTGGAGCCATTGCTTCCGCTCCTCCCCGGTGAGCAGGGGCAGCCGGGAGATGCGCTCGTCCGGCCGGGCCATGCCCGCGGTCAGCAGCATCTGCAGGTGATCGAGCATGCGGCGCGCGGTCGACGCGTCGAAGAGCTCGGTGGCGTACTCCAGCGCACCGTGCAGCTGGCCGGGCACCTCGCGGAACACCAGGGTCAGGTCCGCCAGCGTCGTGCCCCACTGCACGGGCGTGTCCGGCACCTCGACCAGGCTGACGCGCAGGCCGGGCAGCTGCTGCGAGTCGCCGGCCGGATCGCTGTGGAGAACGAGGACGCTGTCCGTCATGCGGCCGCGGCCGATGTCGTGCTGGGGGAAGAGCTCCTCCACCAGTTGCTCGAAGGGCACGTCTGGGTGGTTCTGCGCGCCCAGCAACACCTCGCGCACGCGGCCCAGCAGCTCGCGGAAGGTGGGGTCTCCCCCCAGGTCCGTGCGCAGTGCCACCGAGTGGGCCACGTAGCCGATGAGCGGCTGCAGCTCGGGGAGGGTGCGGTTGGCGATGGGCGTGCCGACGACGATGTCCGTCTGTCCGCTGTAGCGGTGCAGCAGGGCCTGCCAGGCTGCCAGCAGCGTCACGTAGGAGGTGAAGCCCTCACGCCGTCCGAAGGCCACCAGCTCGTTGGCGAGCGCGGGAGGGAAGTCCACGGACATGCGTGCCGAGGTAAGCGGGCAGCTCGCGGGCCGGGGCCTGTCCGTAGGCAGGTTCAGCCGGCGCGGCATGCCGGCGAGCTGCTGGCGCCACCAATGCTGTTGCTCGGTCAGCAGGTTCTCGCTCACGTTGCGGCGCTGCCAGTGACCGAAGTCCGCGTACTGCACGGGCAGGGCCGGCAGCGGCGAGGGCCGTCCCTCGCGCATCGCGACATAGAGCGCCGCCATCTCGTGGATGAAGATGACGGCGGAGAGCGTGTCGCTGACGATGTGGTGGATGGTGCACAGCAGGACGTGGACGTCCTCGCGCAGCCGCAGCAGCGTGGCGCGCAGCACGGGTCCCTTCACCAGATCGAAGGGCCGTACCGCGTCCTCGCGCGCCAGTCGCATGGCCTCGGCCTCGCGCTCCTCCTGGGTGCCGTCGAGCACCAGCACCTCTAGAGGCACGTGCATCCGCGCATGGAAGCGCTGCACGGGGCGGCCATCGACGGTGTCATAGGTGGTGCGCAGTGCCTCGTGGCGCTGGACGACTTCCTGGATGGCGCGCTCGAGCAGCCGCGCGTCCAGGGCGCCCTCCAGGCGGAGGACGAAGGGGATGTTGTAGGCGGACAGGCCCGGGAGGAACTGCTCCAGGCGCCAGGTGCGCTCCTGCACGTAGGAGAGCCGCAGCTCGCCATCGCGGGTCAGGGGCACCAGCTTCAGGGTCTTCTGTTGCGTCTGCTGCTGCTGCGGTGCGGACTGCAGCAGGGCCTCGATGCGGGCGGCGATGCCCGCAACGGTGGGGCTGTCGAAGAGGTCCGCTAGCGGGAGGTTCACCCCGAAGGTTTCGCGCATCTGGGTGAGCATCTGCGCGGCCATCAGCGAGTTGCCGCCCAGCTCGAGGAAGCTGTCGTCCCGTCCGACGTATTCCAGCCCCAGGCGTGCGCGCCAGAGGGCGGCCACACGCTCTTCGATGTCACCTCGAGGCCTGTCTTCCCGCCCGGCGGGGACCACCGCAGGAGCGGCCGCCGGGGCCGCGTCGGGGCTCTCGAGGGCCGGAGTGGAGGGCGTGACGGCGAGGGCGGGAGACGCGCTCGGGAGCGCGGTGGTGGCAGGCGCGCTCGGAAGTGCCGTAGCGGGCCAGGCGGGAGCCACGGTGGGCACCGCCTCCACCCAACACCGCTTCTCCTGGAAGGGGTAGGTGGGGAGCGAGAGGCGCAGGCGCCGCTCGCGGGCGTAGAACGCCTTCCAGTCGATGGGGAGGCCATGGGCCCACGTGTCGCCCAGCGCCTGCAGGAATACGGCGTGCTCCGAAGCCGAGCTGCCCTGCCGGCGCAGCGAGGGGAGTGCCTTCACCTTGCCGCTCTTGCTGTCCCTGTTGGCGCGGACCAGGGCGGTGAGATCCTGTCCCGGACCCACCTCCAACAGCAGGCCGCAGCCCTCGCTCAGGAGTGCCTCGACCCCCGCGGCGAAGCGCACGGGCTGGCGCATCTGTCGGGCCCAGTAGCCCGGGTCTCGCATCTCCTCGGCGGTCGCCCAGGTGCCGGTGAGGCTGGAGACGAGCCGTGCCGTAGGGGCCGAGCGCCCCAGCGAGGCCACCACCCGCACCAGCTCGGGCATGAAGGGCTCGACGTCCGCGGAGTGGAAGGCATGGGGCGCCGGCAGCCGCAGCGTCCCCACCTCGCGGCGCTTCAGCTCTTCTGCCAGGCGCTCCACCTCGGGGATGGGGCCGGAGACGACGCAGCGGCCCGGCGCGTTGAGGGCCGCCAGGGACAGGTGGCCGGAGAGCAGCGGGCGCACCTCCGCCTCTGACAGTCCCACCGCGAGCATGGCCCCCGGTGCCATCCCCTCCATCAGCCGCCCGCGCGCCACGGCCAGCTTCAGCGCGTCTTCCAGCGAGAAGACTCCCGCCAGGCACGCGGCCACGTACTCGCCGTAGCTGTGGCCCAGCAGCGCGTGAGGCGTCACCCCCCAGCCCATCCACGTCCGGGCCAGCGAGTACTCCACGGTGAAGAGCGCGGGCAGGGCCACGCCGGTGCGGGACAGCAGCTCACGGGCGGTGGCTTCCTGGCTCGGCTCCGGCATCAGCAGCGTGCGCACCTCTTCGCGCAGCGGCGCCTCCAGCAGTCCGAGGCACAGGTCCACATGCGCACGGAAGTCGGGCTCGGCTTGGTACAGCTCGCGGCCCATGGCCACCTGCTGGGCGCCCTGGCCGGGGAAGAGGAAGGCCACGCGCAGGCGGCGGCCCGCCTCCACGTCGTCCAGCTCCACGGCCGCCGAGGGTTTGCGCAGGCGCTGCACCAGCTCGGCCGCGTCCCGGGCCACCACGGCCCTGCGGTGCTCGAAGCCCCTGCGGCCCACCGCGTGTGTGTAGGCCACGTCCACCAGTGACAGGTGCGGGTTCGCTTCCACGTGCGCCGCGAGCCGGGTGCCCAGTGCGTCCAGCGCCGCGGGGGTACGCGCCGACAGCAGCACCACCTGATGAGGACGGAGGCTCGGCTCGCTCCGCTGCTCGGGGGCCTCCGCGAGAATGGCGTGAGCATTGGTGCCGCCAATGCCAAAGGAGCTGACGCCCGCGCGCCGAGGCACCGGGCCGCGCTTCCACTCCCGTGGGGCCGTGTTGACGAAGAAGGGCCCGAAGTCGATGGAGGGGTTGGGCTGCTCGAAGTGCAGGCTGGGGGGAATCTCCTCATGGCGCAACGCCAGCGCCGTCTTGATGAGGCCCACCAGGCCCGCCACGGTGTCCAGGTGGCCGATGTTCGTCTTCACCGAGCCGATGGGAATGGTGCCCTTGTGCTCGGCGCCCAGGCCGTAGGCGCGCTGGAGCGCGGAGATCTCGAGCGGATCCCCCAGCGGCGTGCCGGTGCCATGGGCCTCCACGTAGCCCATGTCCTCGGGCCGCAGGCCGGCATGCTCCAGGGCTCGCTGGATGACGGAGGACTGCCCCTGCACGCTGGGGGCGGTGTAGCCGGACTTGAGGTGGCCATCGTTGTTGATGGCCGAGCCCTTGATGACGGCATAGATGGAGTCCCCATCCCGCACGGCATCGGACAGGCGCTTGAGCACCACCGCGGCCACACCGTTGCCCGCGACGGCTCCCTGGGCGCGCGCATCGAAGGCGCGGCAGTGTCCATCCGGCGAGAGGATCATCCCCTCCTGGTAGACGTAGCCCGTGCGCTGGGGGAGGGCGAGGCGCGTGGCGCCCGCGAGGGCCACGTCGGACTGGCGCTGCCGCAGGCTCTCACAGGCCATGTGCACGGCCACCAGGCCCGTGGAGCAGGCCGTGTACACCATGAGGCTCTCGCCGGTGAGCCGCAGCTTGTAGGAGGCCTTGGTGGCCATCCCCTGGTGCGTCGCGTTGGTGCCCGCCTCGAAGAAGGCGGCGGGATCCAGCGGCACGTTCTTCTGCACCACCTGCGAGTAGCCGGAGTCCATGGCACCCGCGTACAGCGAGATGAGGCCCTGGGTGCGCTCCGGATCGACACCGGCGTCCTCCAGGGCGCTCCAGGCGGTCTGCAGGAAGAGGCGTTGCTGCGGGTCCATCCACTGCGCTTCACGCAGGGAGATATCGAAGAAGCCGTGGTCGAACTTGTCGGCGTCCTCCAGCACGCCTCCAGCAGGGACGAACTGGGGGTGCTGCCACTGGAACATGCCCTCGGGGAGTCCGGAGATCGGCTCCAACTCCTCCGGAGAGAAGCGGGAGATGGATTCCACGCCCTGGCGCAGGTTCTGCCAGAGCTCCTCCACGGTGCGTGCCCCCGGGAAGCGGCCGGACATGCCGATGATGGCGATGTCCTCCGGGCCGGAGCGCTCGGCGGTGCGAGCCTCCTGTTGCTCTCGGGGTGCTGGAGCCTGCGGGGTCCCCGAGTCCATGCGCCGGGCCAGGTCGCTGATGGTGGGGTGCTCGAAGAGCCAGGTCACCTGCACTTCGCGTCCCAACTCCTCGCGCATCCGGGCCGCGATCTTGATGACCGACAGGGACGTGCCGCCGAGCTTCTCGAAGAAGTGGTCGTCCACGCCCACCTGCTCGATGCCCAGCTCCTGGGACCAGATGGAGACGAGCTGCCGCTCCAGCGGGGTCGTGGGCTCCACGAAGTGGCCGCCGCGGCCGGTGGAGGAGACGTTGGGCGGAGGGAGGGCCTTGCGGTCGACCTTGGAGCTGGAGGTGAGAGGGAGGGCCTCGAGGCGGACGAGCGCCGAGGGCAGCATGAAATCGGGCAGGCGCTGCTTGAGGAAGGAGCGCAGGGCCGGGGTGTCGAGGTCCTGGGAGTCGCTGGTGACGTAGGCGACGAGGCGCTTGTCACCGGGAGAGTCCTCGCGGACGACGGCCACGGCCTCGCGCACCTCGGGGTGAGAGAGGAGGGCGGCTTCCACCTCGGGCAGTTCGATGCGGTAGCCACGCAGCTTCACCTGGGAGTCGACGCGGCCGAGGAAGTCGAGGGTGCCGTCGGCGCGCCAGCGGGCGAGGTCGCCGGTGCGGTAGAGGCGCTCGCCCAGGGAGGAGGAGAAGGGATTGGGGATGAAGCGCTCTGCGGTGAGGTCCGGCCTGGAGGTGTAGCCGCGAGCGAGGCCCTCGCCACCGATGAAGAGCTCGCCGGGGACGCCGGGGGGAACGGGCTGGAAGGAGGCGTCCAGTAGGTACACCTGGGTGTTGGCGATGGGGGAGCCGATGGAGACGGAGGCACCAACCTGCTCGGGCTGAGTGAGCAGGAGGCTGGAGGCGATGACGGTGCCTTCGGTGGGGCCGTAGCAGTTGGCCAGAGGAATGCGCAGCTGCTCGAGAACGCGGCGTGCGTGAGGAGCAGAGACGACGTCACCGCCGGTGAGGAGCTGGCGCAGACCGCGAAGGCCGTCGAGCTTGTGGTCGACGGCGAGGGAGAGCAGACCTGCGGACAGGTAGAGCGTGGAGACGTTGTGGCGGGAGAGGACCTGGGAGAGCAGCTCCAGGTCACTGGGAGGCAGGGGCGGGAAGACGACGAGACGGCCGCCGAAGATGAGGGTGCCCCAGACCTCGAGCGTGGTGGCGTCGAAGGAGATGGGGGAGTGGTGCAGGAAGCTCGTCTCGGGCCCGAAATGAGCGAAGCGGGCACCGTGGAAGAGACGAACGACGGAGCGATGCTCGATGGCAACGCCCTTGGGCCTGCCGGTGGAGCCGGAGGTGAAGTTGACGTAGGCGAGGTTGCGCGAGGTGACGCCGGAGTCCGGAGAGGACGTGGGCAGGCCCTCCAGGCTCAGCTCGTCCCAGAAGAGGCAGGGCAAGGAGTCAGGGAGGGTGAGGAGGGAGCGCAGGGCTCGTGAAGTGAGCAGCAGCCGGGGAGGAGCGTCCTCCAACATGAAGGCCAGGCGCTGAGCCGGGTAGGTGGCATCGAGCGGGACATAGGCGCCACCGGCCTTGAGGATGGCGACGAGGGAGACGATGAGCTCCAGGGAGCGCTCGAGGCACAGGGCGACGAGGGAGTCGGGCCCCACGCCGTGAGAGCGCAAGAGGTGGGCGAGTTGGTTGGAGCGCGCGTCCAGCTCACGCCAAGAGAGGCGCTGCTCGCCGAACTCGACGGCGATGGCGTCGGGGCGGAGGGAGGCTTGCTGCTGGATGAGATGGTGGATGCAGGCGTCGCGGGGGTAGTCCTGCTGAGTCTGGTTCCAAGCGACGAGCACCTGCTCACGCTCGGCCTCGGGGAGCAGAGGCAGCTCGGCGAGAGGAGCCTCAGGGCGGGAGAGGGCAGCCTCCAGGAGGACCTGGAAGTGGCCCATCATGCGAGAGGCGGTGGAGTGCTCGAAGAGGTCGGTGGCGTACTCGAAGACGCCGTGGAAGCCCTGGGGAGAGGAAGAGAGGATGAAGCTGGCGTCGAACTTGGAGACGCGGTTCTCCACCTCGAGCGGACGCAGGGAGAGGCCCGGGAGCGCCAGCTCGGGCATGGGCGCGTTCTGCAGGGCGAACATGACCTGGAAGAGCGGAGAGCGGCTCAGGTCACGCTGGGGCTGAAGCTCCTCGACGAGCTTCTCGAAGGGAACGTCCTGGTGAGCGAAGGCGCCGAGGGTGGTTTCGCGCACCTGCTGCAGCAGCGCGCGGAAGGAGGTGACACCCGCGAAGCGAGCACGCAGGACGAGGGTGTTGACGAAGAAGCCGATGAGTCCCTCGAGCTCTGCATGCCGGCGGCCTGCGATGGGAGAGCCGACGCTGATGTCGTCCCGATTGGAGTAGCGGGAGAGCAGGAGCTGGAAGGAGGCCAGCAGTGCCATGAAGGGCGTGACCCCCTCACGCTGGCAAAGCTGGAGGAGGCGCTCGGAGACGTCCTTCGAAAGCTGTACGGGAACCCGTGCGCCGCGGAAGGACTGGACGGAGGGCCGAGGCTTGTCGGTCGGCAACTCCAGGGCATGGGGCGCCCCGGCGAGCTGCTGGCGCCACCAGAGCAGCTGCTCGTCCAGCACCTCGCCTTGCAGCCACTGCCGCTGCCAGGAGGCGTAGTCGGCGTACTGGATGGGAAGCGCTGGGAGGGGAGACGCGAGGCCGTTGGCGAAAGCCTCGTAGAGGGCCGCCACCTCTCGCACCAGCACGCCCGCGGACCAACCATCGGAGACGATGTGGTGCATGTTGAGCAGCAGCACATGCTCGCTGGCAGAGAGCCGCAGCAGCTCCACCCGGAAGAGTGGGCCGGTGGCCAGATCGAAGGGACGCTGAGCCTCCTGCTCGGCACGCTGGAGGAGCTCCGCCTCGCGCGCTGAGGCGGACAGAGTGGAGAGATCCACCTCCCCCAGCGACAGCGAGGACTCGGGGAGGATGAGCTGGATCAGGCCCTCGGGGCCGGAGCGGAAGACGGTGCGCAGGGATTCGTGACGGCGAACCACTTCGGCGAGGCTGCGGCGGAGCACGTCCACCTCGAGGGAGCCCTCCATCCGAAGCGCGAAGAAGACGTTGTATTCGGCGCTCAGGGGGTGGAGCTGATCGAGGATCCACAGCCGCATCTGCGCGAAGGAGACAGGAAGCGCTTCCTCCCGAGGCATCGGGCGCAGCGGAGGAGCCGCGGGGAGGCGCTGCAGGAGGGCACTCTCGAGCTGGCCGGCGAGCGCCGCGAGCGTGGGGGACTCGAAGAGGACGCGCAGGGGGAGCTCGAGGCCGAAGGCCGAGCGGATGCGTGAGACGAGCTGGGTGGCCAGCAGGGAGTGGCCGCCGAGCGAGAAGAAGTCGTCGTGGATGCCCACCTGCTGCAGGCCCAGCACTTCGCTCCAGAGGGCGGCGAGCCGCTGCTCGAGGTCATTGCGAGGAGCGACATAGGCCTGGAGGCCGGCGGAGGAGAGGTCGGGCGGAGGAAGGGCCTTGCGGTCGACCTTGGAGCTGGAGGTGAGAGGGAGGGCCTCGAGGCGGACGAGCGCCGAGGGCAGCATGAAATCGGGCAGGCGCTGCTTGAGGAAGGAGCGCAGGGCCGAGGTGTCGAGGTGCTGGGAGTCGCTGGTGACGTAGGCGACGAGGCGCTTGTCACCGGGAGAGTCCTCGCGGACGACGGCCACGGCCTCGCGCACCTCGGGGTGGGAGAGGAGGGTGGCTTCCACCTCGGGCAGCTCGATGCGGTAGCCGCGCAGCTTCACCTGGGAGTCGACGCGGCCGAGGAAGTCGAGGGTGCCGTCGGAGCGCCAGCGAGCGAGGTCACCGGTGCGGTAGAGGCGCTCGCCCGGGGAAGAGGAGAAGGGATTGGGGAGGAAGCGTTCGGCAGTGAGGTCCGGTCTGGAGGTGTAGCCGCGAGCGAGGCCCTCGCCACCGATGAAGAGCTCGCCGGGGACGCCGGGGGGAACGGGCTGGAAGGAGGCGTCCAGCAGGTACACCTGGGTGTTGGCGATGGGGGAGCCGATGGAGACGGAGGAGCCAACCTGCTCAGGCTGAGTGAGCAGGAGGCTGGAGGCGATGACGGTGCCTTCGGTGGGGCCGTAGCAGTTGGCCAGAGGAATGCGCAGCTGTTCGAGCACGCGGCGAGCGTGGGGGGCGGACATGACATCGCCGCCGGCGAGGAGCTGGCGCAGACCGCGGAGGCCGTCAAGCTTGTGGTCGACGGCGAGGGAGAGCAGGCCCGCGGAGAGGTAGAGGGTGGAGACGCCGTGCCGCTCCAGCACCTGCGTCAGCAGGTCCAGGTCGCTGGGAGACTCGGGCGGGAAGACGACGAGGCGACCACCGAAGATGAGGGTGCCCCAGACCTCGAGCGTGGTGGCGTCGAAGGAGATGGGGGAGTGGTGCAGGAAGTTCGTCTCGGGTCCGAAGTGCGCGAAGCGGGCACCGTGGAAGAGACGGACGACGGAGCGGTGCTCGATGGCGACGCCCTTGGGCCTGCCGGTGGAGCCGGAGGTGAAGTTGACGTAGGCGAGGTTGCGCGAGGTGACGCCGGAGTCCGGAGAGGACGTGGGCAGGCCCTCCAGGCTCAGCTCGTCCCAGAAGAGACACGGCAACGATTCGGAGATGGGGAGCTGCGAGCGCAGGACGCGAGAGGTCAGCAGCAGCCGGGGAGGAGCATCCTCCAGCATGAAGGCCAGGCGCTGAGCCGGGTAGGCGGCATCGAGCGGGAGGTAGGCGCCACCGGCCTTGAGGATGCCCAACAGGGAGACGATGAGCTCCACGGAGCGCTCGAGGCAGAGGGCGACGAGGGAGTCAGGCCCCACGCCATGGGAGCGCAGCAGGTGTGCGAGCTGGTTGGAGCGCTCTTCCAGCTCACGCCAGGAGAGGCGCTGCTCGCCGAACTCGACGGCGATGGCGTCGGGGCGGAGGGAGGCCTGCTGCTGGAGGAGGTGGTGGATGCAGGCGTCGCGGGGGTAGTCCTGCTGGGTCTGGTTCCAGGCGACGAGCACCTGCTGGCGCTCGGTCTCGGAAAGCAGAGGCAGCTCGGAGAGAGGATCCTCGGGGCGGGAGAGGGCAGCCTCCAGGAGGACCTGGAAGTGGCCCATCATGCGAGAGGCGGTGGAGTGCTCGAAGAGGTCGGTGGTGTACTCGAAGGTGCCGTGGAAGCCGTTCTCGGAGGAGGTGAGGACGAGGGTGGCGTCGAACTTGGAGACGCGGCTCTCCACCTCGAGTGGCCGCAGCTTCAGCCCCGGCAGCGCCATCTCGGGCATGGGCGCGTTCTGCAGGGCGAACATGACCTGGAAGAGGGGCGAGCGGCTCAGGTCACGCTGGGGCTGGAGCTCCTCGACGAGCTTCTCGAAGGGAACGTCCTGGTGCTCGAAAGCATCGAGGGTGGTGGAACGGACCTGGGAGAGCAGGGAGCGGAAGGAGGTCCGGGAGTCGATGCGGGAGCGGAGGACGAGGGTGTTGACGAAGAAGCCGATGAGGCTCTCGATTTCGGCGTTGCGGCGGCCGGCAATGGGCGAGCCGACGCAGATGTCGTCCTGGTGGGAGTAGCGGGAGAGCAGGAGCTGGAAGGAGGCCAGCAGGGCCATGAAGGGCGTGACCCCCTCACGCTCGCACAGCTGAAGGAGGCGCTCGGAGAGGTCCTTTGAAAGCTTCACGGGGAGCTGTGCGCCGCGGAAGGACTGGACACCCGGGCGAGGCTTATCCGTGGGGAGCTCCAAGGCTTGAGGCGCCCCAGCGAGCTGCTGCTTCCAGTATGCGAGTTGCTGCTCGAGCACCTCGCTCCGCCATTGCCGCTGCCAGACGGCGTAGTCCGCGTACTGCACCGTCAACTCAGGCAACGGAGAGGACTTGCCCTGGAGATGGGCCTCGTAGAGGGTCGCCATCTCCCGCACCAGCACGCCCGTGGACCAGCCATCGGAGATGATGTGGTGCATGTTGAACAGCAGCACGTGCTCACTCTCGGAGAGCCGCAGCAGGTGGGTGCGGAGGAGCGGACCCGTGGACATGTTGAAGGGGCGCTGTGCGTCCTCCTGGGCGAGGCGGAGCAACTCCGCCTCTCGTTGCTCGGAAGGAAGGCCCGAGAGGTCTACCACCTCCAGGGGGAGCAAGAGGGAGGGGGCGATGACCTGGAGGGGCTGACCTGCCTCGGAGCGGAAGGTGGTGCGCAGGGACTCGTGGCGGCGCACCAACTCCTGGAAGCCATGGCGGAGCGCGGCGAGGTCCAGGGTTCCCTCGAGCCGGATGGCGGCCGGGAGGTTGTAGAGAGGGCTCTCGGGCTCGAGCTGATCCAGGAACCACAGCCGCTGTTGGGCGAAGGAGAGGGGCAGCGGGCCGCTCCGGGGCGCCGGTGCCAGCGGGGGGAGCGGTGAAGAGCCACTGGCCTGGACGGCGGCCTCGATGTGCGCCGCGAGGCCATGCACAGTGGGGGCCTCGAAGAGAGTGCGCAGCGGCAGTTCGACGCCAAAGGTGCCGGGCAGTCGCGCCATCACCTGGGTGGCCAGCAGCGAGTGGCCGCCCAGCTCGAAGAAGTCATCCAGCGCGCCAATCCGCTCTACTCCCAGCAGCTTGCTCCAGACGCGGGCGAGCGCCTCCTCCACCGGCGTCCGCGGGGCCACGTACTCCGCGCGCAGGGAGGGCCGGGCGCTGTCCGGAGCCGGAAGCGCCTTGCGATCCACCTTGCCGTTGGGCGTCAGTGGCAGGGCCTCCAGGGCCATGAAGGCCGAGGGCACCATGTACTCGGGCAGCCGCTTGCGCAGGAAGTCGCGCAGGGCCGCGGTGTCCAGGCCAGAGGCCGTGGACGTCTCCAGCACCACGTAGGCCACCAGGCGCGCGTCGCCAGCGCCGTCCGTGCGCGCGGACACCACCGCCGTCCGCACACCCGGGAACCGGCCCAGCACCGCTTCCACCTCGCCCAGCTCGATGCGGTAGCCGCGCACCTTCACCTGCTGGTCCACGCGGCCCAGGAACTCCACCGTTCCGTCCGCGCGCCACCGCGCCAGGTCTCCCGTGCGGTACATGCGCGTCCCGGGCGTGCTCGCGAACGGGTCGGGCAGAAAGCGCTCGGCCGTCAGGGCGGAGCGCTCCAGGTAGCCGCGGGCTACGCCCGTGCCACCGATGTACAGCTCTCCCGCGACACCCACCGGCACAGGCTGGAGCCGTGCATCCAGCACATAGAGCGACGTGTTGGCGATGGGCGTACCGATGGGCACTGGCCCACCCTGCGCGCCCACGGTGTGCGTGGAGGACCAGATGGTGGTCTCCGTAGGGCCGTACATGTTCACCAGGTCGCCACCGCGCAGTGCTCCGCGAAGCTGGGCCGCCAGAGCCTCCGGCAGGGCCTCACCACCCACCATCAGCCGGTGCAGGGCCGCGAGCGACTCCAGCCCATTCGTCTCCATCAGCAGGGCGCGGGCGCGCGAGGGCGTGAGCTGCAGGTGCGTGACGGAGTGTCGGCGAATCTGCCCGGCGACCTGGCCTTCCTCCTGCTCGGTCTGGAGGATGACTTTGAAGCCACGGCACAGCGTCCACAGCAGCTCCAGCACGGAGATGTCGAAGGAGATGCTGGTCACCGCCAGCCACGTGCCCGCGGGCGAGGCGCCGAGGCGCGCGTCCATGCCCGCGAAGAAGTTGGCCACGTTGCGCTGCTGCACCATGACGCCCTTGGGCGTACCGGTGGAGCCGGACGTGTAGATGACGTAGGCGAGGTTCTCGGGACGGGCGCTGACGGACGGGACCGCATCACCCGGCACGGAGGCCAGGTCGGCGGCGTCCAGGAAGACGCGCTGGACGTCCTGGGCCGGAAGCGTGTCCGCCAGGTGCCGCTGGGTGAGCAACACCCTGGCTCCGGAGTCGCGCAGCATGAAGGCGAGCCGCTCCGCCGGGTACGACGGATCCAACGGCACGTAGGCGCCGCCAGCCTTGAGGACACCGAGCAGTCCGGCCACCAGCTCCAGCGAGCGCGAGGCGCACAGGCCTACGCGCGACTCCGGTCCCACGCCCAGTGCACGCAGCTGGCGGGCCACGGTGTTGGCCCGCGCATCCAGCTCTTGGTACGTCAGGGCTGTGCCTCCACACACCATCGCGACGGCGCCCGGGGTGCGCGCCACCTGCGACTCGAAGAGCTGCGCGAGCGAGGACTCCCGCGCGAAGTCCGCGGTGGTGTCGTTCCACTCCACCAGGACCCGGCGCTGCTCCTCGGTGGTCAGAAGCGGCAGCGCGCTCAGGCGCTGCTCCGGGGCCGCCAGAGCACCCGCGAGCAGCACGTGCAAGTGGCCCACCATGCGCTCCATGGTGCGGGCCTCGAACAGGTCCGTGCTGTACTCGAGCGTGCCGGTGAGGCCCTCCGCCGTGTCCGTCAGGGACAGGGTGAGGTCATACTTCGCGGCGGGAGACTCCACCTCCAGCGCGCGCAGGGACAGGCCCGGCAGCGACACGGAGGGCAGGGGGTCCTGCTGGAGCAGCAGCATCACCTGGAACAGGGGCGAGCGGCCCAGGTCACGCCGTGGACGCAGCTCCTCCACCAGCTTCTCGAAGGGAACATCCTGGTTCGCGTACGCGCCCAGCGTCACCTCGCGGACCCGGCCGAGCAGCTCGCGGAAGGTCATCTCCCCGAAGAGCTGCGTGCGCAGCACCAGGTTGTTGATGAATGCGCCCACGAGCCCCTGCAGCTCGCTCCGGCGGCGGCCAGCGATGGCCGTACCCACGCTCACGTCGTCCTGGCCGGAGTAGCGGTGCAGCAACGTCTGGAAGCCAGCCAGCAGCATCATGAAGGGCGTGACGCCCTCGCGCCGGGCAGTGGCCTTCAGCGCCTCGGCCAGCTCACGCGGCAGGAGCACCGGCACACTGGCGCCGCGGAAGGACTGGGACGCCGGACGCGGGCGGTCCGTGGGCAGCTCCAGCGCGCTCGGGGCGCCCGAGAGCTGGCGGCGCCAGTACGACAGCTGTGAGTCCAGCACCTCACCGTTCAGCCACCGCCGCTGCCACAGCGCGTAGTCCGCGTACTGCACGGGCAGCTCGGCCAGGGGCGAGGGGCGGCCCGCGGCCAGCGCCTCATACAGCGCCGCCGTCTCCCGCACGAGCACGCCCATGGACGTGCCGTCTGAGACGATGTGATGCATCGTCAGCGCCAGCAGGTGCTTGCGCTCGGACAGCGGCAGCACCACCACGCGCATCAGCGGACCCGTGACCAGGTCGAAGGGCCGCCGCGCCTCCGCGTGAACGCGGCGCAGGGCCTCGGCCTCGCGCTCCTGCTCGGGGACGTCACGCAGGTCCACCACCTGCACCGGCATCGCCCCGGTCGGAGAAATCACCTGCACCGGCTGGCCATCCTCGGTGGACACAGTCGTGCGCAGCGACTCATGGCGGCGGACGAGCTCCGCGAAGCAGCGCTCCAGCACGGCCACGTCCAGCGTCCCCTCCATCCAGACGGCGGCGGGGATGTTGTAGACGGGGCTGCCGGGCTCGAGCTGCTCCAGGAACCACAGGCGCTGCTGCGAGAACGACAGCGGCACCGCCCCCGAGCGCTCCGTACGCACCAGCGCCGGAGTCGCCGCATTTCCCTGGGAGGAGGTCCGCGCCGCGAGCAGCTCCTGTGCCAGCGCGCGCGGAGTGGGGCCGCGCAGCAGAGACTCCATGGGCAGGGCCACGCCTAGCGCGTGCTCGGCGTCGTTCGCCAGTTCGGCGGCGCCGAGCGAATCCAATCCGTACCGGGTGATGGGCTGCTCCACCTCCACCACCTCCGGGCGCACGCCCGCACGGGCGGCCACGCGCTCACGCAGCCACGTCTCAATGGCCTCGGCGGTGTCCAGGGCGTGGGGCGTCGCCGTGGACTGGGCCTGAACGGAGGCCGCGGCCACGGGCGCCTGCTCGCGCCACGCCAGCACTTCCTTCAGCTCACCCGCGAGCCACGCCGCACGCGTGCCCTTGCGCTGAATCTTTCCGCTGGACGTCTTGGGAATGCTGCCGGGCTCGATGAGGACGAGCGCGTGCAGCTGCAACTCGTGCACCTCGGCCAGCTTCTGGCGCACCACTCCCAGCACCTCGTCCACGGACGCGAGCTGCCGGCGCGGATCCACCTCCTGCACCAGCACCAGCCGCTCCTCGCCCTCCACCTCCACGGAGAAGGCGGCACCGCATCCCGGTCGCAGCGCCGGGTGGGCCTGCTCCGCCGTCAGCTCCAGGTCCTGCGGGTAGTGGTTGCGCCCGCGCAGGATGAGCAGGTCTTTGAGCCGGCCGGTGACGAAGAGCTGGCCGTCCTCGCGCAGGAAGCCCAGGTCTCCCGTGCGCAGGAAGGGTCCCGCGCCATCCGCCGTGTGGGCGTGGAAGTCGCGCTTGGTCTCCTCGGCGCGGCGCCAGTAGCCCTGGGCAACGCTGGGCCCCTTGACCCACACCTCGCCCACCTCACCGGGAGAGCAGGGCCGCAGCGTCTCCGATTGCACCAAGAGCACCTGCTGGTCCTGCAGCGAGTAGCCGCAGCCCACCAGGGTCTGACTGTGTGCCTGCTCCGGAGGTGCCACCACGGCATGGCCCTCACTCAGCCGGTGCGTGTCCAGGGACTGGATCGCCGGCGCGGTGCCCACCTGGCCACCAGAGACGATGAGGGTGCCTTCGGCCAGGCCGTAGCACGGGTAGAAGGACTCGCGGCGGAAGCCGCTGACGGCGAAGGCCTGGGCGAAGCGCTCCAGCGTCTCGGGGCGAATGGGCTCGGCACCGCAGAAGGCGACTTCCCAGTGGCTCAGGTCCAACGCCTGGCGCTCGGCCTCGGTGCTCTTGCGCACGCACAGGTCGAAGGCGAAGTTGGGGCCTCCACTGATGGTCCCCCGCGTGCGAGAGACTTCTTCCAGCCAGCGGAGCGGGCGGCGCAGGAAGCTCAGCGGCGACATCAGCGAGGTGGAGAAGCCCCCGTACACCGTCCCGAGGATTCCGCCGATGAGGCCCATGTCATGGTACGGCGGCAGCCAGATGACGCCCGCGCTGCCCTCGTGCATCCGGAAAGCGCCGTGGATGAGTCGGAGGTTGTGCAGCAGGTTGCCGTGACTCAGCATCACCCCCTTGGGCGTGCCCGTGGAGCCGGAGGTGTATTGGAGGAAGGCCAGCGAGTCGCCCCGCAGCTCGGGCTGCTTCCAGCTGGCCTCCGCGCCTTGGGGCAGCTCGTCCGTGGCCACCCAGCGCAGGCCGCGCAGGTCCGGCGCGGACTCGAAGAGCACCTCCGCCATGGAGGTGATGAAGGACGGGGCGAGCACCACCGAGGCCTGGGCGTCATGGATGAGGGCGCGCAGGCGCGGCAGGGTGCGCTCCAGACGCGTCGGATCCGGCGGGTAGGCGGGGACGGCCACCACGCCCGCGGCCAGGCAGCCGAAGAAGCCGGTGACGTAGTCCAGCCCAGGTGGGTACAGGAGCACCGCTCGCTCGCCTGCTGCCACCTCTTGCTGCAAGAGGGCCCCAAGCCCGCATGCTCGCTGCCACAGCCCCGCGTAGCTGAGCTCAGACGATTCGCCTTCGGCGTCCTCCAGGAAGGAGAACAGGCGTCTCTCTCCGTGCCGCGTGGCGCGCTCTTCGAGCAGCTCGAGCAGCGTCGAAGCACGGGAGACAGGCGAGGGGAACGTCATCGCGGTGCAACCTCCGTCAGGGCGAAAAGCGCCGGGAGCGTAGGGGCACCGAAACACTCCGACAAGCGACGGTGGGCGAGGTTGCTGGAATCGGGAGCAGGCAGGAGCGTGGGCCCCATCTACACGTTGCTACAGGTAGCGAACTACATCCCCGCGGTCTGGGCGATGATCTCCTTCATCATCTCGGAGGTCCCGCCTCCGATGGTGAGCATGCGCACGTCCCTCCAGGCCCGTGCGATGTTCGTCTCCTCGATGTAGCCCATGCCTCCGTAGAACTGCTGGCAGTCGTAGGCCACCCGCTGGGCGAGGTCCGCCGTGTACAGCTTCACCATGGAGATCTCCCTCAACGGCCTCCGCTTGCGCTGGAAGAGCTCCACCGTGTGATAGGTGAGCTGCCGGGCGGCTGCCACCGAGGTCAGGTGCTCGGCGAACTTGTGGCGCCACACCTGGTACTCGATGAGCCGCTTGCCGAACGCCTCGCGCTCGCGGCCGTAGCGGATGGCTTCCTCGAGCATCCGCTGCATCATGGCGACGGCGTTGATGCCCGTCACCAGCCGCTCGCCCTGGAAGCTGTTCATGATGTGGAAGAAGCCGTCGTTCTCCTTTCCCAGCACGTAGCGCGCGGGAATGCGGCAGTCCTCGAAGAAGAGGATGGCCGTGTCCGAGGAGCGGTGGCCCACCTTGTCGAGCTTCTTCGACACTGAGAAGCCATTCACGTCCGTGGGGAACGTCATCAGCGAGATCCCCGCGGCGCCCGGGCCTCCGGTCCGCACCGCCAGCACCAGGAAGTCCGCCCGCGTGCCGTTCGTGATCCACATCTTCGAGCCGTTGATGACGTAGTCGTCCCCGTCCCGCCTCGCGGTGGTGCGCAGGTTCGCCAGGTCCGAACCGGCGCCCGGCTCGCTCATCCCGAGTGCGGCGATCTTCTCTCCCGCGAGCGCCGGCGCGAGGAACTCGCGCTTCTGCTCCTCTGTGCCGACGTCATTGATGATGGGCGTGGCCATCTGGCCTTGAACCATCAGAGCCATGCTGACGCCCGCGTTGTCGCTGCGCGCCAGCTCCTCGGCGAAGACGGTCACGAACCAGTAGTCCAGCCCGCTGCCTCCGTACTTCGGATCATGGTGGATGCCGAAGAGGCCCAGCTCGCCGCACTTGCGGAAGAGCTCTCGCGGAAAGAGGCCCGCCTGGTCCCATTCCAGGGCGTGGGGGGCCAACTCCTTCTCCACGAATCGTCGGACCGTCTTGCGGAATGTGTCGTGCTCTTCGGTGAAGGGATGGGTCATGGCCGGATGGGGAGCAGGGCGAGAACGCGCGAGAGCACCGCGACCCCTTCCTCGTATTCCTCGAGGCCGATGTGCTCATGGGGAGTGTGATCCAGGGAGGAGTCGCCGGGGCCGTAGGCGAGCGTAGGCACCTGCCAGGCCGCCGCCACGGTGTTCCAGTCGGACGTCCCCGTCTTCAGCCGGAGCGTCGGTTTGGCGCCCCGCTCGCGGATGGCCTTCTTGAACGCGCGCGAGAGCTCATCGTTCCCATCCGTGCTGACGGCGCCCTTGTTCGAGAGCGCCTTCACGCTGACGCCGGGACCGCTCCCCAGCAACGACAGCAGCCGTTCGCCATCGGTGGAGGGCCCGGTGCGGACGTTGACGCTGGCTCGGGCCCACTCCTCGGTGTCCGTCGAGCCCGTCTGGAAGGACGTGAGCGAGGGGAGGTTCTGCTCGAAGAGCGGGCGCTCGCGGTTCCATTCGTCGCAGTGCGCGCGCAGCGCGTTCCACGACTCGACGAGGTGCTCGGCGGCGGCGCGGTAGTCACGGCTCGCCGTGTGGCGCCGGCTCGCGCGGTACTCGAGCTCGGCCCGGACGAGCCCCTTGTACCCGATGGTGAGCGCGTGGGCGCCGCTCGGCTCGCCGTTGATGACGAAGTCCGGACGGTACCGCTCGCGCACGTGGAAGGCGCCGCGGGTGATGGCCACCTCCTCCTCGACGCACCCGAGCAGCAGGAACTTCTTCCCGGCCCGCTCGCTCGCGTCGAGCAGCTCCACGGCCTCGATGAAGGCGCCAATGGCTCCCTTGGCGTCCACGGTGCCGCGCCCGAAGAGCCGTCCGTCCTCGAGGCGCACCGGCACCTCTCCGGGCACCGTGTCGATGTGCCCGAGCAGCGCGATGCACGTGTCACCGTCGCCCATGCTCGCGATGGTGTTGCCCACCTCGTCGGTGTGCGCGCGCCAGCCTCGCTGCTCGAGCCGCTCCGCCAGCGCGCGGGAGAAGGCCTGCTCGTGGTGGCTGGGGCTGTACTGCTCCACCATCCACTTGAGGAACTCGATCGTCTTCTCACGTGCCCGCATTCGCGGCCTCCTTCTGCTTTCGGGAGAGGGTGAACTTCGTGCCGGACTCCTCGGTGAGGGCGACGAACACCGGCCGGGGCACGCGAGAGGAACTCACGTACACCGAGGGGACTCCGCCCTGGAGCGCCTTGCGCGCGGCGTCCAGCTTGTAGCGCATGCGTCCGGCGGCCAGTTGCATGCAGCCCTCTACGTCGTCGCTGGAGCGCACGAGCGTCAGGGGCTCGTTCGGGTTCTCCAGCAGCCCGGGCACGTTCGACAGCATCACCAACGCGCGGGCGCCGAGCGCGGTGGCGATCGACGCGGCGATCTGGTCCGCGTCGGCATTCACGAGCACGCCCTCCTCGGTGATGGCGGGAGGGCAGACGATGGGCACGTAGCCCTGGTCCAGCAGCGTCGCCAGGAGGCTCGTATTCACCGAGTGGATCTCCCCGGCGAGGTGCTCCCGGTCGATGCGGACCCGCCCGCCGTCGTTGATCTTCAGCGGGGGCCGCCGCTTCGCGATGAGCACCCGGCCGTCCGCGCCGCAGAGCCCGACGCCGGGAAGGCCGCGCTCCGCCAGCGACAGGACGACGCGTTTGTTCACCTCGCCCACCCAGGCCATCATCAAGACGCGCAACGTGGCCGCGTGCGTGAGGCGCACCACGTTTCCCGTGGGGGTCGTCACCTCGGGGCGCTCGAGCGAGAAGGCCTTCAGCACGCGCTCGCCTGCCTCCGAGCCTCCATTCACCACCACGACGCGCTCGCCGCTGCGGATGAGCTCCGCGACATCGTTGCAGACGTTCTCGAGATCAACCCCCGCGGCGCCGCCAATCTTGACCACGATGGGGCGGATGTCCGGGTCGCCCGGGTGGCTGGAAGGGAGTGGCGCGCTCATCCGATCACGCTCGCGCCGCCATCGACGAGCTGGACCGTGCCGGTGATGAACGAGGCCCGCTCGCTGGCGAGGAAGGTGGCGGCGGCGGCGAACTCCTCGGGGCGTCCCACGCGGCGCAGCGGAATATGGGCCGCCATGGCGCGTAGCCCGGCGTCCACGTCTCCGTCGGTGTTCGTTCCGGCGGTGCGCTCGACGGGAGGCGTGCGGGTGTAGCCGGGGGCCAGGACGTTGACGGTGACGCCGCAGTCCCCGAGCTCCTGCACGAGCGCGGAGGAGAACCCGACGATGCCCAACCGCGAGAAGCCCGAGAGGGCGAAGCGGGCCACGGGCCGCACGACGGTCTCGGACGTGATGAAGAGCAGGCGTCCCCAGCGCGCCGCCTTCATGTAGGGGAGGGCGGCCAGGGCCAGACTGATGGGCGGCATCAGCACCGAGTCCACAGCGTCCTTGTAGGCGCCGAGCTCGAACTTCGTCGCCGGGCCCGGAGGGGGTCCGCCGCTGTTCGTCACCGCGATGTGGAGGGCCCCCAAGCGGCCGGCGACCTCCTCGACCCAGTGGCGGACGGCGTCGGGATTCTTCAAGTCCACCGCTGTCGTGAGCACCCGGCCCCGGGCGATCTCCTTCAGCCGTCGCTCGGCCTGCGCGAGCTTCGCGGTGTCCCTCGCGCCAATGGCGACATGTGCACCTTCCTTCGCCAGCTCCTCGGCGACGGCGAGCCCCAGGCCGCTGGAGCCTCCCGCCACGAGCGCGACCCTACCGATCAGTCCCAGTTCCACGGAGCTCCTCCTTTCCGCCGCTGGCCGCGGTGTTGGAGGGCACCGGCTCGCGGGCCTGGGTGCGCCGGGGTTGGAAGTAGCCGTAGCGGGCCATCAGCGGCCACGACAGCGCCTGGGTGATGTTCCTCGCGCGCGCGGGGAGCTCCTTGCGCCAGGCCTCGTCCTCGGGCCGCAGGAGCGTGGGTCCGCTGCGGAAGCGATCCGGATTGCCGGTGACGGTGTGGTTCTTTCCCAGGTGGACGGTGCGCCCCTGCACCGGGTTGACGGCGTCCCGCGCGCCGACATGCTCGAGCAGCGCTCCCACCACCGAGGCCGGCTCGGCGATGAAGTCCTCGTAGCGTAGGAAGAACGAGCGCTCGGGGTAGCGCTGGATGACGGCCTCGGAGGCGAGGTTGAAGCCGACCCAATAGCTGGTGCTGCGCAGCGCGGACATGGGGACGACGTACTGCTTCGTCTTCGTCCACGAGTGCGTGGCGGCGCGCGGATCCCTCACGAGGTAGAGGAAATACGGCGTGATTCCCTCCACGTGTGGAAGGAGCGCCGCCTCGGACGGGAGCTTGCCGCTGTCCACGAGGGTGTGGCTGCCCGTGGCCTTCGCGATGGTGCGGTACGTCCGGCTCAGCGTGGCGGCGTACTCGCGGACATCCTCCGAGCGGGTGCCCTCGCGCAGGATGCTCCACGTGTGACGGGTCCGTACGGCCCGCGTCTGCCGCCGCACGACTTCCCGGGCGTGGGCCTCGGGAGTGCTCCCCGCGGGGGCTTCCTCCTCGAGCACCTTCGACCAGACGCCGCAGCGGGTGAGGGCCTCGCCGCAGCCGCAGAAGGTATTCGAGCCGTGGCCGTAGGCATTCTTCCAGAGGAAGCTGAGCTCGCCGGTGTGGAAGAAGCCCTTCACCTCGTTGAGCACGTTTCCAAGGATGGTGCTGCCATTGCGGCACCAGCCGGTGATGTAGAGAACCTTGATGTGGGATTGCGACACGAGCGCCCCCTGTGCGGACTGCCTGGATGTCCTTGAAACGGTTTCGCCGTCAGGCCAGCGAGGCCACGTAGAAGTGCGTGGGCAGGTGGACGACGAGCGCCTCGTAGATCTCCCCGCACACGGCGAGGCCCTCGCGCGGGAAGATGCCCTTGGGAGGCTCGGCGAAGCGGATGACGGAGCGGCCGCTGTCGAAGATGGTGGCGGCGGCGGTGTAGTCTCCGACGATGATGGTGCCCGGGTTGACCATGCGCGCGCGGGCGATGCGCACGCCCATGTCCGCGAGGTCCTTCAGCAGGCTGCCCTGCCCGACGAAGTAGCGGTAGTAGTCCTCCGGGTTCATCAGGATGCCGTCGGCCGAGCCGCCCACCTGCTCGACGCGATTGCACGCCGCCAGGAGCGAGGCCACGGGAGTCTCGCGAGCCGCCAGACGGGTGACGCCCGGAGTCTCCAGCAAACCGCGCACGCGCTCGCCACCGGGGCCGCGCGCGAGCGCCTGGTTCTCCGCCGTGCACAGGCGCACCAGCAGCCGGTAGTCGATGAATGTCGCGAGCGCCTCGGGGTCATCCAGCAGCGCGGGATTGAGCTGCACCCACGCCGTGGTCGGCTTGAGCTGTGTCTTGTCCGAGTGGAACTCGAACGTGGCCTCCTGCCGCAGCTGCGCGTCGATGACGTGCTCGGTGGGCTCCGACTGGGGACGGGTCTCGTACCAGTATTTGATCTGCTGCTGCTCGGACTTCACGACCTTGAAGAGGCCGCGCACCGCGATGCGGGGACGGCGTTTGAAACCCGGGAAGGAGTCCGTGATTGTCGTGGAGAACTCCACGGACGCCTTCGTGCCCTGCGCGATGACGGCGTTGGCAAAAGCCCGCCCTGGGGACAGTTCTGTCCCCGCGGTACCATTCGTGCTCATGTCTGCTCCCTGGCTGGGTGATGAGAACTGCGTGTGGCCGCGGACTTGGGACCGCGGGGTGCTTCAGATGGGATGCAGGCCCCGGAAGCCGAGGCCCTCGGTCTCGGAACGGCCGAGCATCAGGTTCATGGCGTGCACGGCCGTACCCGCCGCGCCCTTCATCAGGTTGTCGATCGCCACGTTGACGACGATCCGGTTCCGCTCCGTGTCCACGTCGACGGAGAGGTCACAAAAGTTCGTCCCCTGCAGCGGACCGGGCTCGGGGAAGGGCGAGGCGCTCGTGTTGGGCCGAATGAGCCGCACGAAGGGCTTCTCGCGGTAGGCCATCGCGATGGCGCGGAGCGGCTCGGCCTCGTCCATGGGCCTCGTGGTGAAGCCATGCACCGTCGCGAGGATGCCGCGTACGCTCGGGATGGCCGTGGCGCTGAAGTGCACGCTCGGACGCGTCCCCGTGAGCCGCTCGACGACGTTCTCGAGCTCTCCCGTGTGCCGGTGCCCCACCGGCTTGTAGCAACGCAGCGCGGAGGCGCGCTCGGGGTGATGGGAGGCCCGGTCCGGCGTGGCACCGCCTCCTGAGGAGCCCGTCTTCGCGTCGACGACGAGCTCCGGCTTCACCAGGCCCGCGCGCACCAGTGGGAGGATTCCCAGCAATGAGGCGTGGGCCATGCAGCCGGGCACCGCGACATAGCGGGCCTCGGGGAGCTCGCTGGCCGTCCATTCGGGCAAGGCATAGACGAACCCCGGCACGTCCGCGGGCCGTGGGTGTTTTTTGTACCAGCGCTCGTGCGTCGCCGGGTCCAGCCGGAAGTCCGCGCTCAGGTCGATCACCCGGCCCGCAAGCTCGCGCACCTTGGCCCAGCGGTTGATGAGCCCGCCCTGGGGCATGCAGCTCACGAGCAGGTCGCACGGCTCCAGCGCGTCGTGCGGGACGAAGCGCAGCGAGCTCATTCCGCGCAGGTTCGGATGCGGGTAGTCGAGCCGCTTGCCCGCGAATTGATCCGAGGTGGCCTGCACCACCTCCACGCCCGGGTGCGCGAGCAGCAGCCGCAGCAGCTCGCCGCCCGTGTAGCCCGCGGCTCCCAATACCGCCACGCGCGTCATGGGTGCACCCCGATGGCGTAGTCGGCGATCAGCTCCGGCAGCGGAACCCGGGTAATCTCGATGCTTCGCGCGAACTCCACGCAGTGGTTGATCTCATTCACCAGGAGCTCTCCGCCGCGCGTCTCGAGCAGGTCCACGGCCGCGATGTCCACTCCCACGGCCGCTGCCGCGCGCTCGGCGAGCTTCGCGTGCGACTCGGGCACTTCGTACCGTTCGGGCACGGCGCCCCGGGCGGTGTTCGTCACCCAGTGCTCCGAGCGCCGGCGGATACCTCCCACCGCCCGGCCCATCACGTAGACGCGCAGGTCATAGCCGGGCTTGTCGATGTACTGCTGTACGAGCGCCACATGATCCGAGGCGCTTCCAGTCTCGAAGCGCATCTGCATGAGGCCCTCGGCCGCGCTGCGTCCGTCGATGCGCGCGACCATGCGCCCCCATGAGCCCACCGCTGGCTTCGTCACCACCGGGTAGCCCCGGCGTTCGATCTCCGCCACGCAGGCCTCCTCCTCGAAGCCCGCGAAGGACCACGGCATGGGCACTCCGTGCGCTGCCAGCGCCAGGTTCGTGAGGATCTTGTCCCCACACGTGGCGATGGCGCGGGCGCTGTTCACCACGCGCGCGCCCTTCACCTCGAGGATCGCCGCCAGATAGCGGGAGCGGGTGAGCGACATGCTCCGCATCAGGACGACGTTCCCACCCGGCCAGCGCTCCGCGTCCAACGGCAGGACGAGGTCCGAGTCCTGGTGGAGCTCGACGGCACAATCCCTTTTGCGGAGCGCCTCGAGGATCATCCGCTCCTCGGTGCGCAGCCGTGATAGACGAGATCGATCTTCTTCATGGGGGGTCCGAGACGGGTGACTACTCGCCCCAGTCCTCCTCGACCTCGGGGGCCTCGGCGAGGCGCAGGGGCTTGAGGCCCACCACCTCCAGCTCGGCGGAGCAGCCCTCGCAGGTGAGGACCTCTCCCTCCATGTAGTGCTCTCCGAGAATCTCGAAGGCACACGTGGGGCAACCATTGATTCCCGCGGAATCCATCGGCTTTTGCAGCTGCATCAGCTCCTCCTTGTGGACAGTGAATCGAGAACGAGTTCGGCCACCGCCGCGCCGTCGAGCCCGTGCCCGCGCAGCAGCGATTCATGCGAGCCCGCGAGCGGGTCGTAGCGATCCTGGATGCCGATGCGGAGCACCCGCCGGCCGAGCCCCTGCGTGCACACGGTCTCGCAGACCGCGCCGCCGAGCCCGCCGAGGATGGTGTGCTCCTCCACCGTGACGAGCAGCCGCGTGCGCTCCGCCGTTTCGAGCACCGCCGCCTCGTCGAGCGGCTTGAGCGTATGCATGTTCACCACGCGCGCCGAAACGCCCTGGCTTTCGAGCCGCTGGGCGGCCTCCAGCGCGACGGAGACTCCGACCTCGCCGTGCGCGATCAGCCCCACGTCCGAGCCCTCGCGGAAGCAGAGTGCCCGGCCGAGCGTGAAGCCGCCGCGCGGTTCCTCCAGCCGGCTCACCCGGTTGCGGCCGAGCCGCATGTACACGGGGCCCGCGTGGTCGATCATCGCACGCGTGGCGAGGATCGTCTCGAGCCCGTCGGCGGGGGAGAGCACCAGCATCCCCGGCATGGACCGGAGGATGGCCAGGTCCTCGATGGCGTGGTGGGTGGGTCCGAAGAACGCGCCCGAGACGCCGCCGTAATCGCAGACGAGCTTCACGTTCGCCCGGGGGTAGGCCATCCCGAGCCGCACCTGCTCGCACGCCCGCATCGTCCCGAAGGGCGCGAAGGTGTGCGCGAAGACGACGTGCCCCACGTGCGCCAGGCCGCACGCCATGTCGAGCATCGTGGCCTCGCAGATGCCCAGGTTGAAGTAGCGGTCCTTGTGGCGGGCCTCGAAGGGATCTCCTCCGCCACCGAGGTCCGCCTCCAGCAGCACGAGGCGCGGGTCCTGCTCGGCGAAGCGCGCGAGCGCGTGCCGGAAGATCTGCCGGTTGGAGAGCTTGGGATTCTCCCGGAGCCAGGCTTCGGGGGCGGCCGAGAGATCCGCGCCGCTCGTCTGGGTTTCGCTCACGGGGTCTCTCCCATGGAGACGAGCGCACGCCGGAGTTGCTCGGGAGAGAAGACCGCATAGTGGGGACCCTTGCCCTTGAACATGGGGACGCCGGCTCCCTTCTGGGTCCTCGCGACGATGGCGCGCGGGGCCTTGCCGGCGGGGGCCTCCAGGGCCTCGCAGAGTGCACGCAGATCGTGCCCGTCCACCTCGAGCGCCTCGAAGCCAAACATGAGCAGCCGGTCCGTCAGCGCCGCCTGGGAGAGGATGGATTCGGTCGGGCCATCGTTCTGCCCCCCGTTCCGGTCGATAATGACAGTCAGATTGGACAGACGCTGGTGCGAAGCAATCTGGAGCGCCTCCCAGTTGGAGCCCTCGCCCATCTCCCCATCCCCACAGATGACATAGACACGGTTGGCCAGGCCCTTGAGCCGGTACCCGAGCGCCAACCCTGTACCCAGGCCCAATCCGTGTCCCAGGCTGCCGGTGGAGAAGTCCACACCCGGGACCCTGGCATTCACATGGCCCGTGAAGATGCTCCCTTCCGCGTTGTAGCGCTGGACGAGCTCCTCGGGGTCGAAGAAGCCAAACGCAGACAGGGCCGCATACAGTCCCGCCGCGGCGTGTCCCTTCGAGAGGATGAGGTGATCGCGTCCCTCCCAGTGGGGCTCACCGGGATTGATTTTCATGACGCGTCCCAGCAATGCCACGAGGATTTCCGTCAGGGAGAGCGAGCCTCCGAGATGGCAACCCGAAGCGGTTGCCGCGAGCCGGACAATGAGCCGCCGGACACGTCTTGCCTGTGCTTGAAGCGAGTCCAATCCATCCTCGGACGGGGACTCGGGACGCACGTCTGTCGTTGCTGCGGTCATCGAGCGGGTCATGGTTCGTGGGGGGAACGAAGCAATTCGTGACTTCGATGTTTCGCCAGCAGCCCTATAAAGAAAACCGAGAGGACTCGTCAATGTGTGAAGTCAGGCACCGATGTAAAAAAAAAATACGACATTGGCCAGCCAACGAGAAAGTGTTAGGGAATTCGCCCGCAAAGACATATACATTCCCGAAACACAGGGGAGCATAGGAATGACTGTGAAATTTTTCAGTGCTGCCTCGCGGGTTGATGGAGAGGCCTGGCGTCTCGAGGGGTGGTGGCGCGACGCAACCGTGGTCGACGACCTCCAGCGCGCGATCAAGAGCCATCCGGACAAGACGGCGATCATCGCGGCCCGGTATTTTTCCAGGGACATCACACGCATCAGCTACGCGGAGCTTGGGATGTACATGGAGCGCTTCGCGGGCGCCCTCCGCGAGCTGGGCGTCGGACGCGAGCAGATCGTCGCCGTGCAGCTCCCCAACTGGTGGCAGTTCACCGCGCTCGCGCTGGCATGTGCGCGCATTGGCGCGGTGCTCGCGCCCATCCCTCCCGATTACCGGCGCCGGGAGGTGGAGTTCATCCTCGGCAGGACCGAGGCCCGGGTGTACATCGGCCCGGCGACCTGGACCGGGTTCTCACACCGGGACATGCTCCGGGAGACGGCACCGGCGCTCCCGGCCCTGCGGCATCGCGTCTTCATCGGGGCGGGAAGTGGCCTGGCGGAGGGAGAGCTCGACTTCGACGCGCACTTCGTTTCCACCCGGTGGGAAGAGCATTACACCGCCAGCGCGTTGAATGAGCTGGCGGCCCGCGCGGATGACGTGTTCAACATCCTCTACACGTCGGGCACGACCGGCGAGCCCAAGGGCGTGGTCCACTCGTACAACACGAACTACGCCATCACCCGGGCACTCAGCGAGACGATGCGGCTGGGCGCGGAGGATGTCATCTCGCTGCCGAGCCTCCTCACCGCCTCGAGCGGCTTCACCTATCTCTTCCAGATGCCCCTCCTGCTCGGGGCGACGGCCGTCTATCTGGACGTGGCGGATCCCGACTTCCACCTCAAGCTCATCGAGGAGCATGGAATCTCGTTCATGTATGGGATCCCCACGTACTACCTGAACATGCTCGCGGCGCAGAAGCGCCGGCCCCGGAAGGCGGGCACGCTCAAGTGTCTGGCCACTGGCTCGACTCCCGTTCCGCCCCACCTCATCGCCGAGGCGCGGGATGTGTTTGGCGTCCGTCTGCACACGCTCTGGGGCATGACGGAGAACGGCGCCGTCACCATCACCCGGCACGAGGACCCTCCCGACTGGCCCGCCAGCAGCGACGGCGCCCCCGTGCCCTGGATGGAGGTGAAGATCGTCCCGGCTACCGCCGAGGACGGCTCGGCCTTCCCGGATGGCGCGGGGCGGCTCCTGGTCCGCGGCGCGAGCCAGTGCCTGGGGTATTTCAAGCGCGAGGACATCTACAACGCCTGTCTGGATTCCGAGGGATGGTTCGATACCGGGGACCTGGCGCGTGACGACGGACGCGGCGGCATCCGCATCGCCGGCCGGCTCAAGGACATCATCTTCCGGCACGGGATGAAGATTCCCGTCGTGGAGGTCGAGTCGGCGCTGTATGCCCATCCGAAGGTGCGCGAGGTCGCCGTCGTGGCCCACGCGGATGATCGCATCGGCGGCGAGCGCGTGTGCGCCGTCGTGGTTCCTCGCGACGAGGCGCCTACCCTCAATGAGTTGCGAGACCATCTGCGCAAGGCCGGCATGTCGGTGTCGTACTGGCCGGACCGTCTGGAGCTCATCTCCGAGATGCCGAAGACACCCTCCGGGAAGATCCGGAAGTTCCTCCTGCGCGAGCGCCTGAAGGAGACGTCAGCCAGCACGGCCTGAGCCTGTCTTCACCCCTGTTTTAGAGAAAGACCCGCTGCCTCCTGGCGACGGGAGTGGTTCTTTTTTGTCTGTCTTTCCCCCCAAGGCAGCGTTCATGAACATGCGCGATGTACAGCCCCCGGCCGATTGCGTTTCGCAAGCCTCCCCCCCAAGGGCCGAACCGAAGCCGGGTGTGAAGCCGGTACGTAGGGCTCCGCCATTGGTGCCGGTGTCTCGCGAAGAGGCGCCGCCGTTGTCCTTCGCGCAGCAGCGGCTGTGGTTCATCGAGCAGCTCGCGCCCGGGAGCCACGCGTACAACGTCATTCCCTACGCCCGGCTGAAGGGGCCGCTCGACGTGGACGCCCTGGAGCGGAGCCTGGCCGAGGTCATCCGCCGGCACGAGGCGCTGCGGACGACGTTCACCCAGGTGAATGGGCAGCCGGTGCAACGGATTGCCCCGGAGCTGGTGTTCCGTCTCCCCGTGGAGAGCCTGGAGTCCCTGGCGGAGGGGGAGTGGGATGCGGAGCTCCAGCGGCTCGCGGAGGAAGAGGCACGGCGTCCGTTCGACCTGGAGAAGGGCCCGCTGGTGAGGGCCCGGCTGTTGCGCGTGGCCTCCGAGGACCACGTGTTGTTGCTCACGTTGCACCACGTCATCAGCGACGTCTGGTCCCTCGGGGTGGTGGAGCGAGAGCTGACCGCGCTGTACCGCGCCTACTCCCGCGGTGCGGAGCCGGCGCTCAAGGCCCTGCCCGTTCAGTACGCGGACTACTCGAAGTGGCAGCGCGAGTGGCTGAAGGGCGAGGTGCTGGAGGAGCAGCTGGGCTGGTGGAAGCAGCAACTCGCCGGGGCTCCGCCCGTGCTGGAGCTGCCAACGGACAGGCCGAGGCCCCCCTTGCAAGCCGCTCGCGGGGCCGTTCTGCGGGTGATGCTGTCTCCGGCGCTCTCCGGCGCGGTGAAGGAGCTGAGCCGCGCGCAGGGCACCACGCAGTTCATGACGCTGCTGGCGGGCTTTCATGCGCTGCTGGCGCGCTACAGCGGACAGAGCGACATCGTGGTGGGCTCGCCCATCTCCGGGCGCAACCGGCGTGAGGTGGAGGGGCTCGTCGGCTTCTTCGCCAACACGCTCGCCCTGCGGGTGGATGGGACGGGGGCAGAGAGCTTCCGGGAGTTGCTGGGCCGGGTCCGTACCGCCTGCCTGGGCGCATATGCCCATCCGGAGCTTCCCTTCGAGCAATTGGTGGATGCGCTGCAGCCGGTGCGCGACCTGAGCCGCTCGCCGCTCTTCCAGGTGATGTTCGTCCTCCAGGGCGCGATGCCCTATGCCGCCCTGGAGCTGCCCGGTCTCTCCGCGAGCGAGCTCGTCGTGGATCCCGGCGTGTCACGCTTCGACATCACGTTGTCGGTGCGGGAGACCCCGGATGGGTGGTTGTGCATCTGGGAGTACAGCACCGACCTGTACGACGAGGCGACGGTGGCGCGGATGGCGGCGCACTACGTGCGGCTGCTGGAGGGGGCTGTCGCGCAGCCAGAAGGCAAGCTGTCGGCGCTGCCGCTGATGGACGAGGCGGAGCGGCGGCGGGTGGTGGTGGAGTTCAATGACACCAAGACGCTGTATGCACCGGCGCGAGGGGTGCATGAGCTGTTCGAGGTGTGGGGGGACAAGACGCCAGAGGCGGTGGCCGTCAGCTTCGGAGAGCAGCGGCTGACGTACGGGGAGCTGAACCAGAGGGCCAACCGGCTGGCGCACCACCTGCGAGGGTTGGGCGTGGGGCCGGATGTGCCGGTGGGCCTGTGCGTGCGGCGCTCGTTGGAGTTGGCCGTGGGAGTGCTGGGCATTCTCAAGGCAGGAGGCGCCTACGTGCCGTTGGACCCGGCGTACCCGGCCGAGCGTCTGGCGCTGATGCTCGAGTCCTCGCGCGCACCAGTGGTGCTCACGCAGCAAGGACTGAAGGACGCGCTGCCGAGCGGTGCGGCGCGACGGCTGTACCTGGACACGGACGAGGCGCAATGGGCCAGCAGCAGCGAGGCCAATCCGCAGCCGCTGATGGGGCCGCAGGCACTGGCGTACGTCATCTACACGTCGGGGTCGACGGGAGTGCCCAAGGGAGTGGCGATGCACCACGGGCCGCTGCTCAACATGCTGCGCTGGCAGGTGGAGCGCGCGGTGGCGCCGAAGGGCAAGACGTTGCAGTTCTCGGCGCTGAGCTTCGACGTGAGCTTCCAGGAGATGTTCTCCACATGGGGTGCGGGAGGAGAGCTGGTGCTCATTCCCGAGGAGCTGAGGCTGGAGGCGAGGGCGCTGCTGGAGACGATGGACAGCAGGGGGGTGGAGAGGCTGTTCCTGCCGTTCGTGGCGCTGCAGAACCTGGCGGAGGTGGCGGAGAGGGAAGGGGTGGTGCCGCGCCAGCTGAAGGAGATCATCACGGCGGGGGAGCAGCTTCGAATCACGCCGGCGCTGCGAGGGATGCTCACTCGGCTGCCAGGGTGTGTGCTGGAGAACCAATACGGGCCGACGGAAACGCACGCGGCGACGGCGTACCGGTTGGAGGGAAGCCCGAAGCAGTGGCCGGACCTGCCGGGAATCGGCAAGCCCATCGCGAACGCGAGCGTGTACCTGCTGGACGGCAACGGAGAGCCAGTGCCGGTGGGCGTGGTGGGGGAGCTGTACATCGGAGGGGCGGGGTTGGCGAGGGGCTACCTGCACCGGGAGGAGCTGACGCGGGAGAAGTTCCTCGAGGACAGGGTGTCGGGGAGGGCGGGAGAGATGCTGTACCGGACGGGGGACTACGGGCGCTACCTGGCGGACGGGAGCATCGAGTTCCTCGGGAGACGGGACGCCCAGGTGAAGGTGCGTGGCTTCCGCATCGAGTTGGCGGAAATCGAGGCCGCGCTCGCCCGGCATCCCGCGGTGAAGGACGTGGTGGTCGTGGCGAGGGAGATCGGCGCCGGTGGAAAGCGGTTGGTGGCCTACGTGGTGCTCGGCACATCCCTCGAGCTCGATACCGCGGCCCTGAAGGCCTTCCTCAAGGAGAGCCTGCCTGAGTACATGGTGCCTTCGGCCTTCGTGCGCCTGGAGACGTTCCCCCTCACTCCCAGCGGGAAGGTGGACAGGAAGTCGCTCCCCGCGCCGGAGCTGGAGGGCTCGGCGCGGGAAGGGTTCGTGGCGCCCCGTACGCCGATGGAAGAGCTGGTGGCGGGCACCTGGGCGCCGCTGCTGGGTCTGCGGCGCGTGGGCGCGCACGACCACTTCTTCGAGTTGGGGGGTCACTCGCTGCTGGCGACCCAGGTGGTCTCCCGTCTGCGTGAAGTGCTTCGAGTGGACCTGCCGGTGCGCGTGCTCTTCGAGGCGCCCACCGTGGCCGAGCTCGCGCACCGACTCGAATCCATGCCGGGCGGCATGCAGGGGCCCCAGGCTCCGCCGCTCGTGCCCATGCGCGGGGAGGGGGCGCCGCCGCTGTCCTTCGCGCAGCAGCGGCTGTGGTTCCTCGAGCAGCTCGCGCCGGGTGGCTTCGCGTACAACCTGCCCTTCGTCACGCGGTTGAAGGGCCGGCTCGACGTGGCCGTGCTGGAGCGGAGCCTTGGGGAGCTCGTCCGGCGGCACGAGGCGCTGCGGACGACGTTCGCCCTGGTGGACGGGCAGCCCGTACAGTGCATTACCTCGGAGTTGGCGCTCGAGTTGCCCGTGGAGAGCCTGGAGGCCGTGCCGGAGGGCGAGCGCCCGGGGGCGGTGCGGCGCCGTGTGGAAGAAGAGGTCCGGTGCCTCTTCGAGCTGGGGAAGGGGCCGCTGGTGCGGGCCCGGTTGCTGCGCTCGGCTGCCGAGGAGCACGTGCTGGTGCTCGTCATGCACCACATCGTCTGCGACGGCTGGTCCATGGGCGTGCTCATGCGCGAGCTGGCCTCGCTGTATCAGGCGTTCTCCTCGGGCGCCGAGCCGTCGCTGCCCTCACTGACGGTGCAGTACGCGGATTACTCCCGGTGGCAGCGCGAGTGGCTGCGCGGCGAGGTGCTGGAATCGCAGCTCGGCTGGTGGAAGCAGCGGCTCGCCGGAGCACTGCCCGTGCTGGAGTTGCCCACGGACCGGGCTCGCCCCGTGGTGCATACCTTCCGGGGCGCCACGCTGCCGGTGCGGCTGCCCGCGGCGCTCTCCGGGCCGCTCCGGGAGCTCAACCGCCGCGAGGGCGTTACGCCCTTCATGACGTTCCTCGCGGCGTACCAGGCCCTGCTGGCGCGCTACAGCGGGCAGACGGACATCGTGGTGGGCTCGCCCATCGCCGGGCGCACCCAGCGGGAGCTGGAGGGACTCATCGGCTTCTTCGTCAACACGTTGGCCCTGCGGCTGGAGTCCTCGGGAGGGGTGAGCTTCCGGGAGCTGGTGCTCCGGGCTCGTGAGGCCTGCCTGGGGGCGTACGCGCACCAGGACGTGCCCTTCGAGCAGCTCGTGAATGCATTGCAGCCGGTGCGAGACCTGAGCCGCGCACCGCTGTTCCAGGTGATGTTCGCGTTGCAGGAGCCGGCACCGGCGCTCGCGCTGCCCGGCGTGTCCTCGGAGGAGGTC
This sequence comes from Archangium lansingense, assembly GCF_026626635.1. Taxonomy (GTDB): domain Bacteria; phylum Myxococcota; class Myxococcia; order Myxococcales; family Myxococcaceae; genus Archangium; species Archangium lansingense. The sequence continues at coordinate 8,572,080 of NZ_JAPNKA010000001.1, read as the reverse complement.
TCCTTCGAGACGGGGCTGGCGAAGTTCGACCTCACACTGTTCGTCCGGGAGACCGCGGACGGCTGGGAGACGCTCTGGGAGTACAACACCGACCTGTTCGACGAGGCACGGGTCGCGCGCATGGCGGCGCACTACGCGCGGCTGCTGGAGGAGGCCCTCGCGCATCCCGCGCAGCCCGTGTCGGCGCTGCCCCTGCTGGACGCGGAAGAGCGGCGGCGCGTGCTGGTGGAGTGGAACCAGACGCGAACCGGGTACCCGCGCGACGCCTGTGTCCATGCGCTCTTCGAGGAGCAGGTGGCGCGCCGTCCCGACGCCGTGGCGGCGGAGTACGAGGGGCAGTGCCTCACCTACGCGGAGCTGAACCGCCACGCCAACCGGATCGCCCGGCACCTGAGCGGGCTGGGCGTCACGCCGGGAACGCTCGTGGGCCTGTGCGCCGGACGCTCGCTGGAGATGGTGGCGGCGACGCTCGGCATCCTGAAGGCTGGCGGCGCGTATGTGCCGTTGGATCCGGCCTACCCCCAGGAGCGCCTGGCGTTCATGGTGGAGGACACGGCGGTGCCGGTGGTGCTGGTGCAGCCGGAGCTTGCCTCGAAGCTGCCGCCGGTGGGCGCCCGTGTGGTGCCCCTGTCATGGGAGACCTTCGCACACGAGCGCGAGGACGACCTCGGGGAGCGAGTGGCGCCGGAGGCGCTGGCGTATGTGATGTACACGTCCGGTTCCACGGGCTGGCCCAAGGGCGTGTGCATCCCGCACCGGGGAATCGTCCGGCTGGTGCGTGACGCCTCGTACCTCGAGGTGACGGCGGAGGATCGCTTCATCCAGATGTCGAACACGGCGTTCGACGCCTCGACGTTCGAGCTGTGGGGCGCGCTGCTCAGTGGGGCGCGGCTGGTGGGCGTATCGCGCGAGGTGGCGCTGTCCTCCAGGGCGCTGGCCACGTTCCTCCGGGAGAAGGAGGCGAGCGTGATGTTCGTGACCACGGCGCTCTTCAATCAGATCACCGCCGAGTACTCGGAGGCCTTCCAGACGTTGAAAGCCGTTGTGTTCGGCGGTGAGGCCGTGGACGCGATGTCGGTCCGGCGAGTGTTGGAGCGGGGGGCGCCGAAGCACCTGGTGCATGCCTATGGCCCCACGGAGAACACGACGTTCTCGACGACCTTCGAGGTGAAGGCGGTGGCGGAGGGCGCGGTGTCGGTTCCCATAGGCAGGCCGGTGTCGAACTCGGACGCGTACGTGCTGGACGAGCGGATGCAGCCGGTGCCGGCCGGCGTCACCGGAGAGCTGTACGTCGGAGGAGATGGGCTGGCGCTCGGGTATTTGAACCGGCCGGAGCTCACGGCGGAGAAGTTCGTGGCGCACCCGTTCAGCACGGAGCCGGGCGCGAAGCTGTACCGGACGGGGGACCTCGTGCGGTACCTGCCGGACGGGAACATCGAGTTCGTCGGGCGGCGCGATGCCCAGGTGAAGGTGCGTGGCTTCCGTATCGAGCTGGGGGAGATCGAAGCGGCGCTGGTGAAGCACCCCGCGGTGGGTGAGGTGGTGGTGACGGCTCGGGACGAGGGGCTCGGAGGCAAACGGCTGGTGGCGTACGTGGTGTCCGCTTCGTCCTCCGAGCCCGATACCGCGGAGCTGAGGGCCTTCCTCCAGCAGACGCTGCCCGAGCACATGGTGCCCTCGGCCTTCGTGAGGCTGGAGAAGCTCCCGCTCACGCCGAACGGGAAGGTGGACCGCAAGGTACTGCCCGCGCCGGAGGCGGCGGGGACGGAGCGCGCGGGCTACGTGGCGCCCCGGACGCGGATGGAGCAGGTGGTGGCGGACATCTGGGCGCCTCTGCTGAAGCAGCAGCGGGTGGGGGCCCAGGACAACTTCTTCGAGCTGGGCGGACACTCACTGCTGGCGGCACAGGTGGCCACGCGCCTGCGCGAGGCGCTCCAGGTGGAGCTGTCGGTCCGGGTGATCTTCGAGGCCCCGACGCTGGCGGAGCTGGCGGTACGGCTCGACGCAATGGCGAGCGGCGTACGGGGGCGGCAACTCCCGGCGTTGGCTCCCGTTGCGCGAGAGGGCGCGCTGCCCTTGTCCTTCGCGCAGCAGCGGCTGTGGTTCATTGAGCAGCTCGAGCCCGGGGGCTACACGTACAACGTCCCCTATACCTTGCGGCTGAAGGGCCGGCTGGACAGGGCCGTGCTGGAGCGGAGCCTCGGGGAGGTCGTGCGCCGGCACGAGGCGCTGCGGACGACGTTCGTGGAGGTGAACGGGCAGCCGGTGCAGTGCATTGCTCCGGAGCTGGAGCTGGCGCTGCCGGTGGAGGACGTGGAGGGACAGGCGGCGGGAGAGGTCCAGCGGCGCGTGGAGCAGGAGGCTCGGCGCCCGTTCGATCTGGAGAAGGGCCCGTTGGTGAGGGCGATGCTGCTGCGCGTGGCGGCGGACGAGCACGTGCTGGTGCTCGTGATGCACCACATCGCCTGCGACATCTGGTCGTTGGATCTGCTGCTGCGCGAGGTGGAGACGCTCTACCGGGCGTTCTCCGAGGGGAAGGAGCCCCAACTGCCGGCGCTGCCTGTGCAGTACGTGGATTACGCGAAGTGGCAGCGCGAGTGGCTGAAGGGCGAGGTGCTGGAGGAGCAGCTGGGCTGGTGGAAGCAGCAGCTCGCGGGAGCACCGCCCGTGCTGGAGCTGCCAGTGGATCGGCCCCGGCCTCCCGTCCAGACCTTCCGCGGAGCCCATCTGGTGAAGCCCTTGCCTCCGGCGCTGTCCGGGGCGGTGAAGGAGCTGAGTCACAAGGAAGGCGTCACGCTGTTCATGGCCTTCCTGGCGGCGTACCAGGCCCTGCTGGCGCGCTACAGCGGGCAGAGCGACATCGTGCTGGGCACGCCCATCTCCGGACGCAACCGGCGCGAGGTGGAGGGACTCGTTGGCTTCTTCCTCAACACGCTGCCGCTGCGGGTGGATGGGAGCGGAGTCGAGAGCTTCCGGGAGTTGTTGGGGCGGGTGCGCGAGGCGTGTCTGGGAGCCTATGCCCACCAGGACCTGCCGTTCGAGCAACTGGTGGATGCGCTGCAGCCGGTGCGCGACCTGAGCCGCTCGCCGCTCTTCCAGGTGATGTTCGTCTACCAGACAGAGCTGAAGCCGGTGTCGCTGCCCGGTGTGTCCGTGGGCGAGTTCTCCTTCCAGCCCGGGATGGCGAAGTTCGACCTGACCCTGTTCGTGCGGGAGACGCCGGAGGGGCTGGTGAGCCTCTGGGAATACAACACGGACCTGTACGACGAGGCGACAGTGGCTCGGATGGCGGCGCACTACGTGCGGCTGCTGGAGGGGGCTGTCGCGCAGCCGGAAGGCAAGCTGTCGGCGCTGCCGCTGATGGACGAGCAGGAGTGGCGGCGGGTGGTGGTGGAGTTCAATGACACCAAGACGCTGTATGCACCGGCGCGAGGGGTGCACGAGCTGTTCGAGGCGTGGGCGGACAAGACGCCGGAGGCGGTGGCGGTCAGCTTCGGAGAGAAGAGGCTGACGTACGGGGAGCTGAACAAGAGGGCCAACCGGCTGGCGCAGCACCTGCGAGGGTTGGGCGTGGGGCCGGACGTGCCGGTGGGCCTGTGCGTGCGGCGCTCGTTGGAGTTGGCCGTGGGAGTGCTGGGCATTCTCAAGGCAGGAGGCGCCTATGTGCCGCTGGACCCGGCGTACCCGGCCGAGCGCCTGGCGCTGATGCTCGAGTCCTCGCGCGCACCAGTGGTGCTCACGCAGCAAGGATTGAAGGACGCACTGCCGAGCGGTGCGGCGCGGCGGCTGTACCTGGACACGGACGAGGCACAGTGGGCCAGCAGCAGTGAGGCCAATCCGCAGCCGCTGATGGGGCCGCAGGCACTGGCGTACGTCATCTACACGTCGGGGTCGACGGGAGTGCCCAAGGGAGTGGCGATGCACCACGGGCCGCTGCTCAACCTGCTGCGCTGGCAGGCGGAGCGCTCGGTGGTGCCGGGGGGCAGGACGTTGCAGTTCTCGGCGCTGAGCTTCGACGTGAGCTTCCAGGAGATGTTCTCCACGTGGGGGGCGGGAGGGGAACTGGTGCTCATTCCCGAGGAGCTGAGGCTGGAGGCGAGGGCGCTGCTGGAGACGATGGACAGCAGGGGAGTGGAGAGGCTGTTCCTGCCGTTCGTGGCGCTGCAGAACCTGGCGGAGGTGGTGGAGAGGGAAGGGGTGGTGCCGCGCCAGCTGAAGGAAGTCATCACGGCCGGAGAACAGCTGCGGGTGACGCCAGCATTGCGAGGAATGTTCGCGAGGCTGCCCAGGTGCGTGCTGGAGAACCAGTACGGGCCGACGGAGACGCACGTGGCGACAGCGTACCGGCTGGAGGGGAGCCCGGAGCAGTGGCCGGACCTGCCAGGAATCGGCAAGCCGATCGCGAATACGAGCGTGCACTTGCTGGACGGCAACGGAGAGCCGGTGCCGGTGGGCGTGGTGGGGGAGCTGTACGTCGGAGGGGCGGGGTTGGCGAGGGGTTACCTGCACCGGGAGGAGCTGACGCGGGAGAAGTTCCTCGAGGACAGGGTGTCGGGGAGGGCGGGAGGGAGGCTGTACCGGACGGGGGACTACGCGCGCTACCAGGCGGACGGGAGCATCGAGTTCCTCGGCAGGCGCGACGCGCAGGTGAAGGTGAGGGGCTTCCGCATCGAATTGGCGGAGGTCGAGGCCGTGCTCGCCCGCCACCCCGCGGTGCGCGATTGCGTCGTCGACGCGCGGGAGGCGGCCTCGGGGCAGAAGCTGTTGGTGGCGTACGTCGTTGGCAAGCCGGGACAGCAGGCGCCGGCCAGCGGAGAGCTGAAGCGCTACCTGAAGGAGACGCTGCCCGAGTACATGGTGCCCTCGGCCTTCGTGTCCCTGGAGTCCCTCCCGCTGACGCCCAGCGGGAAGGTGAACAGAAGGGCGCTGCCCGCTCCGGACCTTGGCCGCCAGGAGTCGTCGCGCGCGTATGTCGCACCACGCACGGTGCTCGAGGTGCGGGTCGCGCGCGTCTGGGAGGAGCTGCTGGGCATCCATCCCATTGGTGTGCGGGACAACTTCTTCGAGCTGGGAGGCAACTCGCTGCTGGCCATCCGGCTGTTGTCGCGGATCCGGACGAGCCTGGGAAAGAGCCCGCCGGTGGCGGCGCTGTTCCAGGACGCGACCGTGGAGCATCTGGCCGGACTGCTGCGTCAGGAGGCGGGGCCGTGGTCGCCGCTGGTGGAGCTCCGTAAGGGAGACGGGAGGCGGCCCTTCTTCTGCGTGCATGCGGTGGGAGGCACGGTGCTCGGGTACGTGGAGCTGGCGCGGCGGCTCGGGCCGGAGCAGCCCTTCTACGGCTTGCAGTCGCGAGGGCTGGACGGGGACCAGGAGCCGTGCGGCTCGGTGGAGGAGATGGCCGAGCTCTACCTCGATGCGGTGCGGAGCGTGCAGCCCGCGGGGCCCTACCTGCTGGGCGGCTGGTCGATGGGCGGCTCCATCGCGCTCGAGATGGCGAGGCAGCTCCAGGCGCGCGGCGAACAGGTGGAGCTCCTGGCGCTCATCGACAGCTATGACCTCGCGCCAGCGGTGGAGGGACTGTCCTCGGAGCAGCAGGAGTCCTCGCGGCTGGGCGTGCTGTTCTACGGGGATCTGCTGAGGGCGGCGGGGCAGGAGCCGCCGGTCTCGGAAGCGGCACTCGCGCGGATGGGACCAGAGGAGCTGAGCGGAGCCCTGGATGAGGCCAGCAAGGCCGCGGCCTCCGTGTTGGGAGCCGGTGTCCAGCCCTTGCAGGCGCTGCGGCGCGTCTTCGAGGCGAACCTGCGGGCCGCGTGGCGGTACGTGCCACCGCGTTACGAAGGGCGCGTCACCCTCTTCGAGGCGAGCGAGTCCTCGCTGCGTGCGCAGGGAGGCACGCGCTTCGTGGCCACCGAGGTGGACGTTCATGCACTGGAGGGCGACCACTACTCCCTGCTGCATGGCCCGGGAGTGGAGGCACTGGCGGCGCGGCTCGCATCGAGCCTGGAGCGGGCCCATGCCGACTGAGGCCGCTCTCCCCACGCCGAGGCCCGCCGCCCGGAAGGCGCCGGTCAACAAGTGGCTCGTCACGCTCTCGGTGTCCTTCGGCACGCTGATGGGCTCCATCGACTCGTCCATCGTCAACGTGGCGCTGTCGCAGATTCGCAGCTCCATCGGGGCCACCGTCCAGGAGATCACCTGGATGAGCACCAGCTTCATCATCGCCACGGTGCTGATGCTGCCGCTCACGGGCTTCTTCGGCCGGCTCTTCGGCCAGAAGCGCACCTATCTGGCGTGCCTGGCCCTCTTCATCGTCAGCTCGTTCTTCTGCGGGGTGGCCTGGAGCCTGCCCTCGCTGGTGTTCTTCCGGGCCCTGCAAGGCCTTGGCGCCGGGCTGCTCGTGCCCACCGAGCAGGCCATCCTCCGGCAGACCTGGCCCCCCGAGGAGCAGGGCATGGCCATGGGCCTCTTCACCACGGTCATCACCGTGGGGCCCGCCCTCGGCCCCACGCTCGGTGGCTACATCGTCGACAACTTCCACTGGTCGTGGATCTTCTTCATCAACCTGCCCATCGGGTTGCTCGGCCTGTTTCTGGTATGGCGCTTCGTCGAGGAGCCCGAGGACGTGCTGGCCGCCAACCGGGCCGCCGCCGAGCTGCAACGTCGCAACATCGACTGGGCTGGCATCAGCCTGCTCTGGGTGGGGATGGCCACGCTCCAGTTCGTGCTGGAGGAGGGGCAGCGCCACGACTGGTTCGAGTCGAGGGGGATCACTACCTGCCTGCTGGCGGCGGTCTTCTGCCTGGCGGCCTTCGTGCTGCGCGAGCTCACCGCGGTGGCGCCGGCGGTGGACCTGCGCCTCTTCAAGGAGCCGGTGTTCTCCTCGGGAGCGGTGCTCGGCGCGGTGATGTTTTTCATCCTCACGTCGAACCTGTTCCTGCTGCCGCTCTTCATGCAGGAGCTGCTCGGCTTCACGGCCATGCAGGCGGGTGAGGCGCTCATGCCACGCACGCTGGTGATGATCGTGATGATGCCCATCGTCGGGCGCCTCTACAACCGCATCTCCCCACGTGTGCTCATCGGAGTGGGGCTGCTCATCATCGGCGTGGGCGTGCACCGCATGATGCGCGTGTCGCTGGATACGGGCCGGGCGGAGATCATCTCGGCGATCATGTTGCAGGGGTTGGGCACCAGCCTGCTCTTCGTGCCGCTCAACGTCGTGGTGTTCGACAAGGTGGAGCGGGCCCGGATGGCGGATGCCACCGGCATCAACACGCTGATGCGGCAGCTCGGCACCTCGGTGGGCCTGGCCCTCTTCGCCACGCTGATGACGCGCTACACCGCGCAGGCCCAGGTGGGGCTCTCCGCCCAGCTCGTCGCCGAGCGCCCCGAGCTGTACGAGCGCATCTCCTCGACGATGAGCAGTCTCGTGGCGGGCGGTGTCGAGGGCTACGAGGCCACCGAGGCGAGCTTGCGCCTGCTGGCGAGCGGCCTCCAGCGTCAGGCGTCGCTGCTGGCCTTCAACCGGCTCTTCACGCTGTCCGCGCTGCTGTTCGCCCTGGCGCTGCCGCTGCTGGGCTTCCTCTGGTTCTCTCCGGGCACGAAGCCCGCGCGGCGGGCCCCGAAGGCGGAGCCGGACGAGGTTCACCTGGATGTGGAGGTCTGACGTGTCATGAGTGCCACCCCCCGATTGGTGGAAAAGGAAGCGCCCGCTCCGGGTCCCTCGCCCGAGGAGGTGCTCGGGAAGAAGAGGGGCCGCAGGGGCGCGCTGCTCCTGGGCTCGACCGCGGTGGCCGTGCTCGCGGGCATTGGCGGCTACGTGCTGCTCACGCGCGGGCAGGAGGCCACGGACAACGCGCAGGTGCAGTCGGACATGGTGCCCATCAACGCCCGCGTGGGTGGCCCCGTGCTGCACGTGAACGTGGGGGACAACGCCCGGGTGAAGAAGGGCGACGTGCTGGTGGAGCTCGATTCGCGCGAGTACGCCGTCCGCCTCAAGCAGGCCGAGGCGGACCTGGTGTCGGCGCGGGCCCAGGCGCAGGCGGCCGAGTCCCAGATGGACGTGGCGGAGGCGAGTGCCCGCGGCGGCCACTCCACCGCGCGCGCCGTGGTGTCCAGCAGCACGGCGGCGGTGCGCAGCGCCGAGGCCCAGGTAGAGGTGGCTCGCGCCGCCATGGCCCGCGCGGAGACGGACGCGCAGCGCAAGGCGTTGGAGCTCGAGCGCGTGCAGCGGCTGCGTGAGTCGGAGGTCGCCGCCCAGCAGGAGCTCGACGATGCCCTGGCCGCGAATCAAGCCGCGCAGGCGTCACTGGCCGGGGCCCGCGCGCAGCTCGCCGCGGCCGAGCAGGCCCACCAGGTTGCCCTCAGCAAGGTGGAGGAGGCCCAGGGACAGTTGGATCAGAGCGCCCCGGTGGCCGCGAAGATCGTGGTGGCTCGCGCCAGCGCGGAGCTCGCCCGCGCCAAGGTCACCGTCGCCGAGGCCGCGCTGGAGCAGGCCCGGCTGCAGCTCGAGTTCACCCGCGTCCTCGCGCCCGCGGATGGAACGGTGTCCAAGCTGTCCGTGCGTGAGGGGCAACTCCTGACGGCCGGACAGCCGGTGGCGAGGCTCGTTCCGCCGCGGACGTATGTCGTCGCCAACTTCAAGGAGACGCAGGTGGGGCACATCCGTCCAGGCCAGCGGGTGGAGGTGAGGGTGGATGCCTTTCCGGGCCTCACCCTGTCGGGTCAGGTGGAGAGTCTTTCCGGAGGGACGGGGGCGAGTTTCTCCCTGCTGCCACCCGACAATGCCTCGGGCAACTTCGTCAAGGTGGTGCAGCGCGTGCCCGTCCGCATTTCCTGGAAGGACCCACCCGGAGACCTGCCCTTGCAGGCCGGCCTGTCGGCGGAGGTCACCGTCTTCACCGCTGGCGAGTAGTTTTTCGGGATGGCTGTCTTTGTGGCGATGTCTTGTTTTGATGTTTGTCTTTGTGATAAATGATTGCCGGTTTTCATTTCCTGGCTCCCCGGGCCAGAGGAGCACTCCATGAGCATTGAACATCCTCCCATCACGCAGATGGAGCAGAGGCTCGCCGGCTATTGGGGTGAGTTGCTGGGCCTCCAGGAGATTGGCCGGGGAGATCATTTCATCTCGCTCGGCGGCAATTCGCTGCTCGCGACCATGCTCGCCAACCGCATCGAGGAGGACATGGGCATCCGCCCGACCATGGGGGAGTTGTTCAACACCCTCGGCGAGGTGGCCACGCTCTGCGAGCAGTTGGTACAGGAGCAGTCGGAGGCGGGGAGATGAGCTACGAGTTGTCCCATCTCCAGGCCCTGGAAGCCGAATCCCTCTTCATCATCCGCGAAGTGGTGGCCGAGTTCTCTCGGCCCGTGCTGCTGTTCTCCGGAGGCAAGGACTCCGCGGTGATGCTGTGGCTGGCGGAGAAGGCCTTCGCTCCGGCTCCGCTGCCATTCCCCCTCATGCACGTGGACACCGGCCACAACTTCCCAGAGGTGCTCGAGTACAGAGACCAGCGCGCGGTCGCCCTGGGGGCCCGGCTGGAAGTGGCCTCGGTGCAGGCCTTCATCGATTCGGGCCGCCTGGTGGAGGAAAAGGGCCCGCGAGCCTCGCGCAATCGCTTGCAGACGGCGCCGCTGCTGGACGCCATCGAGAAGCACCAGTTCGACGCTGTCTTCGGTGGTGCCCGCCGTGACGAGGAGAAGGCTCGCGCCAAGGAGCGCGTCTTCTCCTTCCGCGACGAGTTCGGCCAGTGGGACCCCAAGAACCAGCGCCCCGAGCTCTGGAGCCTCTACAACGGCCGCCACCGCCGCGGGGAGCACATCCGCGTCTTCCCCCTGTCCAACTGGACCGAGATGGACATCTGGCAATACATCGCCCAGGAGCAGATTCCCCTGCCCTCCATCTACTTCAGCCACCGGCGTGAGGTGTTCCGCCGCGACGGCATGTTGATGGCGTGCTCGCCCTACCTGCCATTGCTTCCGGGCGAGCGGGCGACGACGGCTCAGGTGCGCTTCCGCACCGTGGGCGACATGACGTGCACCGCCTGCGTCGAGTCCACCGCCAGCACGGTGGAGCAGGTGATCCAAGAGGTCTCCGCGTCCCGGGTGACCGAGCGAGGCGCGAGCCGCGCGGATGACAAGTTCAGCGAGACGGCCATGGAAGACCGTAAGCGCGAGGGGTATTTCTAATGGAGCTGCTCAGGTTCGCCACGGCCGGCTCGGTTGACGATGGGAAGAGCACCCTCATCGGCCGCCTGCTCTACGATACGAAGTCCATCTTCGAGGATCAGCTCACGGCGGTGGAGCGCACCAGCAAGGCGCGCGGGGACGAGTACGTCAACCTGGCGCTGCTCATGGACGGCCTGCGCGCCGAGCGCGAGCAGGGCATCACCATTGACGTGGCCTACCGCTACTTCGCCACGCCTCGGCGCAAATTCATCATCGCGGACACCCCGGGCCACACCCAATACACGCGCAACATGGTCACGGGCGCCTCCACCGCGGACCTCGCCCTCATCCTGGTGGATGCGCGCAAGGGCCTGCTGGAGCAGACGCGGCGCCACGCCTTCATCGCCTCGCTGCTGCGCGTGCCCCACGTGGTGCTGTGCGTCAACAAGATGGACCTCGTGGACTACAGCGAGTCCGTCTTCGAATCCATCAAGGACGAGTTCCGCAAGTTCTCCATGAAGCTGGAGCTCACGGACCTCTCGTTCATCCCCATCTCGGCGCTCAACGGCGACAACGTGGTGACGCGCTCGGAGAAGATGCCCTGGTACCAGGGTCCCGTGCTTCTGCACCACCTGGAGAACGTGCACATCGCCTCGGACCGCAACCTCATCCAGGTGCGCTTCCCGGTGCAGTACGTGTCTCGGCCCATCTCCAAGAAGCTCCATGACTACCGGGCCTACTCGGGGCAGCTCCTGGGCGGCGTGGTGCGGCCCGGTGACGAGGTGAAGGTACTGCCCTCGGGCTTCATCTCGCGCATCCGCTCCATCGAGCTGGCCGGTCAACCCGTAGAGGCGGCTTTCCCTCCCATGTCCGTCAACATCTCGCTGATGGATGAGATCGACATCAGCCGTGGCGACATGCTGTGCCGGCCGGGCAACCCGCCCATCGTCTCGCAAGACCTCGATGCCATGGTGTGCTGGATGGTGGAGCAGCCGCTGCAGCCGGGCGCGAAGCTGGCCATCAAGCACACCACGCGCTCGGCCCGCGCCCTGGTGAAGGAGCTCCAGTACCGCATCGACGTCAACACGCTGCACCGGGACGAGGCGTGCAAGTCCTTGAAGTTGAATGAGGTTGGCCGTCTGTCGTTGCGGACCACCGTGCCGCTCTTCTTCGACGAGTACCGGCGCAATCGCCATACGGGCAGCTTCATCCTCATCGACGAGGCGACGAATGCCACCGTGGGCGCCGGGATGATCAACGGCCCAGCGGCCTGAACGAGCCCGTGGAGTCTCCGGGAGGGTTCATACGCCTCCGCCAAAGGTGGTGGCGCAAACATAGGAGTGTGCCCAACGTGAGTGTGCGAGAGGCGGTCGTGACACAGACAATAGTGGGTTTGGATCCACCGAGCGGTTTCATCCTCTGGTTCACCGGAATGTCCGGGGCGGGGAAGAGCACGCTCTCCACGGCCGTGCGCCGCCGGTTGGAGGGTGGCCACTCCGTGGAGGTACTCGACGGAGATGAGGTTCGCACCTTCCTGTCGCGAGGGCTGGGCTTCACCCGGCCCGACCGCGAGGAGAACATCCGGCGCATCGGCTACGTGGCGCGGGTGCTCGCCAGGCACCGTGTGGCGGTCATCTCCGCCGCCATCTCTCCGTACCGCGAGTCTCGCAACGAGGTGCGGCGGCTGGCCACCGAAGCGGGCATCCCCTTCATCGAGGTGTATGCACAGGCGAGTCTGGAGGCGCTCGTGCAACGCGATGTGAAGGGCCTCTACAAGAAGGCACTGGCGGGGGAGATTCCCCACTTCACGGGCATCTCGGATCCGTACGAGCCACCCGAGTCGCCGGAAGTGACAGTACGCACCGACTCGGAGTCCGTGGAGGCTGGGGTGGAACGCATCCTCGCCGCCCTGCTCGAGCGCGGGCTCACCGCGCAGCGCTAACCGAGGCTCGGTTGACAGGAATTACCGCGGCCCCTCTTCCGCGCCGTGATTTCTGACCCATGGTCTCGCCGTATGGTTGGGTTTTTTGACGCTGGATTTCAATAAACACCGTCGTATTCGTTTGTCCTGTCTGAGGATGAATATGAGAAATCTTTCGCTGGCCCCGCGCAGGTCCTCGTGGGATGTTTTCGCGGCCCGAGAGCTTGACCAGAATTCCTGGCAGCAGCTCATTCGCAACGAAATCCCCGCGGTTGTCATTCGAGGCTTCGCCACGCCGGACGAGTGCCGTCGTCTCGTCGAGCGGGCACAGGTGATTGGCTTCGAGACGTATAAGAACGTCGTGCCGCCCATCGACCGGATTGGCGCGACGGTGTTCGAGCACAACGGCTCGGATGTCTCGGCCTACTTCGCGAGGGCCGAGCAGTGCCGGGCGCTCCAGGGCGAGATCTTCTCGCAATCGTTCTCTCCGCTCGAGCGCTTGATGAGCCGGTTGCGCCAGGCCACCGGGTCTCCGGTACAGATCGCCGCCGATCCGAAGCACGGTACCTACTGCGCGGGCCTCATCCGCCGCATCGAGAATGGGACTCTGCTCCACATCGACTACGCCCCCGCCGAGCAACCGGAGTGGTGGGTGGCCCAGATCGAGGCCCAGCTCGCCTGGAACCTCTACCTCGAGCTCGACCCGAAGAATCCCGGCGATACGTACGTCTACAATCGCCCTTGGACGCCCGAGGATGAGATCTACAAGCTCCCAGGCACGTACGGCTACAGCCGCCCCGTAGTCGAGGGCGCGGAGAGGTACACTTTGCGGCCCACGATGGGCGACGTGTACATCTTCAGTACGCGGAACTTCCACGAGGTCGATTCGAGCGCGGGTCACCGCACCACCGTGACTTCGGCGATCGGTACCCTCCCGGATGGGAGGATTGTCCTGTGGTCTTGAGCTCACACCCCTCCTGCACCGCGGCGGTCATGCACGGTGCCAACCGCCCCGTCGAGCTCCAACACTTCTCCGCACCCGAGCTCGAGCCGGGCGGGGTCCTGCTCGAGACGATCTTCTCCGAGGTATGCGGGACTGACGTCCACCTGTCGCACGGCCGGCTCGCCGGTGTGCCGTACCCGATCATCCCTGGCCACGTTTCAGTCGGAAAGGTGCTGGCCGTGCGCGGCGAGCCGCACGACGTCGACGGACGTCCCGTGCGCGTCGGTGCCACGGTCACGTTCCTCGACGTCGTCGGGACCTGCAACGCCTGCTGGTTCTGCCTGGTCGCCAAGATGCCGAACCGCTGTCCTTCGCGGCGCGTCTACGGTGTCACCTACTCGGCGAAGGAAGGTCTGTACGGCGGCTGGTCGCAGCTCATCTACCTCAAGCCCGGGGTGTCCATTCTCGAGGTCCCGTCGACGCTCACGCCGGAGCGCGTGATCGCGGGCGGCTGCGCGTTGCCGACCGCGATCCACGCCGTCGACACGGCGCGTATCAAGCTCGGAGATCGCGTGTTGATCCAGGGGGCGGGTCCGGTGGGGCTGAGCGCGGCAACCCTGGCCCTGCTCTCTGGCGCGGGCGCGGTCTACGTCGTCGAACGTCATGAGGTGCGACTCGCGATGGCCCGCGAGTTCGGGGTCGATGAGGCCATCCGGCTCGACGTCACGGGTTCGAACAGCCACGTGGAGCGGGTTCTCGCGCTCACCGACGGACGCGGCGTAGACGTGACGATCGAGGCCACCGGCGTGCCTGCGGCGGTCAAGGACGGCATCCGCATGACCCGCGACGGCGGGCGTTACGTGATCGTCGGGCACTACACCGATCACGGCGAGGTGGGGATCAACCCGCACACGGAGATCAATCGGAAGCACCTCGAGATCCGTGGCGTGTGGGGCGTGGACTTCAGTCACTTCCATCGCATGCTCCGCATCCTCGACCGGCACGGTGCCAGGGTCGCCGGTGGCAAGGGCTGGGAGCACATGGTCAGCCGCACCTACGGCCTCGAAGAGGTCAACCAGGCGCTGGCCGATGTCGAGACGGGTCGCATCGTGAAGGGACTCATCCGCCCCCATCCCGTTCGTACCTCACCATGACGGCCGATTCGATCGATGCCGCCGTGCCCTCGCGGAGACCCGCCCTGGGCTTCATCGGCGGTGGTGTGATGGCCGAGGCACTGATTGGAGCGGTCATTGGGAGTTGCCTGGCCGCACCCGGCGCAATCCTCGTCGGAGAAGTAGACGAGGATCGTCGCCGTGTGCTCCGCGAGCAGCATGGCGTCGAGGTGACCGCGGACAACCTCGCGGCGGCGGCCGCGGAACTCGTCGTGCTGGCCGTGAAGCCGCAACAATTGGGTGCTGTCCTCCAGCAACTGCGCGGGCAGCTCCGCGAGGACACGATCGTCGTCAGCATCATCGCGGGCGCGCGCCTGCAGACGCTGTGCGAGGGTCTCGAACACCCACTCGTCGTTCGCGCAATGCCCAACACCCCCGCGCGTGTCCGCAAGGCGGCCACCTTCTGGAGCGCAAGCGCGGGTTTGAGCAAGCCGGCGCTGCTGCGCGTGCGCTCACTGCTGGGCGCATTCGGCACCGAGTTGGAAGTCGCCGACGAGGCCGGCGTGGAGATGGCGACGGGCCTCGCTGGGCCCATGCCCGCCTTCGTCTTTTTTCTCATCGAGGCGTTCATCGACGCCGGCGTGGCCCTGGGGCTGCCGCGTGAGCAGGCCACCCTGGCGACGGTGGAGAGCATGCGCGGAAGCCTGGAGCTGCTGCATCGCACCCAGGAGTCCCCGGAGGCGTTGCGCAAGCAGGTCACGAGCCCTGGTGGCGCGACGCTGGCCGGCTTGAGGGTGTTCGAGAGCGCGGGCGTCCGGGAGACGATGGGCGCGGCGGTACGCGCGGTGCACGCGCGTGCGCAGGAACTCGGTCGGCTTCCGCTCGCCCCGCTCGAGCCCGGCAAAGAGGGCTGACTCCTACTCGCGCGGCGGGTTTCCGGGTCTTCCGGATGGCGGATCACCCGGAAAAAGCCCGGAGCGCCTCATCCCAGCTCATCCGGGAGCACCGCTCCACCCACCGCGACAAGGTCTCCGCTCCCGCTCGCGCGGCCAGTGCCACCACGGCGGCCTTTTCAAGCGGTGCATCGAAACGCTCGCGCGCGTCCCTGGCCAGCTTCTGTACGTCCACGGGGCTGGTCAGGAATGCTACCGCCAGGCCTCCCGGTCGGGTGAGCGCGTCGTAGGCGCGGCGTAAACGCTGGAACCCCTCCAGATCCTGGTGAGGTGGGTGCCGCGCCAGCGCGGCGAAGTATGCGCTCTTGACGGCGACCGGGTCCATCGTGGGCGCCAACCCCAATACGGCGAACGGCTCTTCGGGCGTCATGTCAGCTGCTCTCCTCTCCGTCCTCCGGAGAGACAGCCTTCGGCGGGCTTCTCTCGGACTCCTTCGGTGGCGCCGCGCCCTTCGCGGCGGGCTTCTTCTTCGAGCGTGACGCGCGGCGCGCCGTGGTGCTCGCGGCCTTCTTCTTCCGCGAAGCCCCGCGCTTGCGCAGCCGGTACCCATGCTTGTGCGCCAATGCCCGCGCCTGCTCCACCACCGGGGCCTGGAGAGCGGGTAACTGCTCCGACAGGGCCCGCATGAAGGCCTCCAGCACCGGGTGGAGGTACTTGCAAGGGGTGTTCATCCTCCCGGCGGCCACCACCGCCTCGGCGAGTGCCAGCACATTGGCGGTGCGGCGCTCCAGCCAGCGTTCCAGAATGCGCCTGGCGAGCGCCTCCCGACCGGACAGCTCCATCGCCCGGAGCGCCTCGATATGCCCCGTGTTCCCAGGATGGGCCTCCAGGTACCGCACGGCGGCATCCCAGGCCTCGGCGTCCGAGACAGCCTGGCGCACCGCCACCTCGAGGAACTCCACCTGGTAGGTCAGCACCCTGGGGGCAAACCGGCGCCAGATGCGCAGGCCGTCCCCGGTCAGCTTCATCGAGGAGTAGACCTGCTCCATCGCCCCCTCCACCTCCATCAGCATCCGCTCCGCATCCTCCAGGCTCCGCACGCCACGCAGCAGTCGCTCCAACTGCCGTCCTCCCTGCTTCATCCGGCTGCGGTCCAGCAGGATGCGGACGGCTTCGCTGAGTTCCCTCCGGAGCTCCTCGCTCGCGCCCTCCCAGCAGACATCCACCCATGACTCCACCAGGTCCGGTGCGCAGGTTGAGGCCACGCACTCGATCAACTCCATACGCTCGGAGGGCACGGCCCCACCCAGCCAGGACAGCAGGGAAGAGGCCTTCGTAGCGACCAGCCGGCCCAAGCCCTCCTGGAGCCACCCGGGTGCGTTGGGCGCCTCGGGGTTCTGCTCGCACCAGGCCAGGAAGGCCCGCGCCCAGAGGGGCGCGTCCGCAATCCGGGCCAGCAATTCCTGGTAGAGGCCCAGCGCCCGTGGCAGGGCCGCCCCCTCGAAGCGAAACCCGGACATCGCCTGCGCCACCCAGGGCTGGGCCGACGGTTGGAGCGCCGCGGCCTGCGCCAGGGTGCATAGGGGTTCGGCGTCCTCGATGCGCGAGATGACCGTCTGCGCAAGCCCCGCGGCGACCACCCGCAGCGCCTGCAACGTAGGAACGGAGAGGGCCTCGAGGGCTCCTCCCTCACGCACCGCCCGGGCCAACAGCGAGGCTGACTCTGAGAGAGCAGCGTGCTCCTTGCCCTCCGCCGCCCGAAGCCAGAGCTCTCGCGCAGCCAGCTGTCCCGCCAGCTCCCATATCGCCCGAGCTGCCTCGGCGGGTGCCGCTCGTGCCCACGTTTCGGCGCGACTGGCGAAGACGGGGAAGGGCTCGAGCGCGCGCAGGGCGAGGAGCGCCCCTTCCACCTCGTCCAACGAGCGGGGCGGCGGCAGCGAGACGCGCTGGCTCGGCGGTTCGATTCCCAGGAGCGAATCCACCGGGGGCAGGCGCTCGAGCGCCGGCGCGATGAGCTCTGGAGAGGGGCTTCCGTCGGAGGAGAGCCAGCCATCCATCGCCCTGGCCAGAAGGGGCGCATGCGCTCGCGCCGGGCCGGTGAGGGGTTGCCACAGCCGCCGCGCGCGCTCCCAATCGCGGGCGCGGCCCGCCGCCCATACCAGTGGCCAGTACGTGGCCCAGGCCTCCTCTGGAGCCGCGCCTCGCTCCACCAGGCCGGGCTCGGCGTCCACGCGTACGGCCAGGGTGCTGAGCGTCCTCCAGGAGCCGCGGCGGTGCTGCTCCCGGACGGCCTGCCGCAAGAGGGCGGCGCCGCTGGGGAGCAGTTCCTCCCTCAGCGACGGCGGCAGCCGCAGTAGCGCGGACAGCATCCCCTCCAGGTCCCCCCGTTTCTGGTGCTTTCGGGCCTCCTCCAGCCACTGGCGGTGCTGGCGCCCGGTGCGGTCGTGCTTCACCATGGCTCAGGGCTCCGGGAGTCCCGACCCGTGTTCGAGATTGAGGAAGAAATCCAGGAGCGCCTCCTCCGCGCGCTCGCGCGCCACTCCCTGGGCCTGCGCGTACTGGTCAAGAAGCCGCTTCAACTCGGCGTGGAGCGCGGGAGGGAGCCGCTCGAGCAGGGCATGCCCCTTGCGCTCCACCGCGCTCTGCCCCGGCGCCAGGGCCGGGACGGCCTTGCCCACGTCCGCTACCGAGAGGGCCACTGTCTTGGCGTTCGTCGTGCCGGGCTGGCTGACGGATACCTTCACCACCCCGTTGAGATCGTAGGCGAACTCCACTCGCACCGGTGAGTTCGCGGGCCGGGGCTCGAGCGAGAACTCGAAGGCCCCCACCCGTGTGTTCTCCGAGGCGACGCGCGACTCGCCCTGAAACACCTCCACCTGGACGAGCTCCTGCTCGGGCACCAGGGTGTAGAACTCCTCCACCTTGGTTGCCGGCAACACCGTGTTGCGGCGGAGGACCGGGGCAAAGGTATCCGGCGTGGTGCTCCCGAGGTCGTTCTCTCCGATGACGCGCATGCCCAGGCTATGCGACGCCACATCCACGAGAATGCGTCCCACCGGCTCGCCGGACAACATGCCGGCCTGGATGGCCGCGCCTAGCCCCACGGCCAGGTCTGGATCCACTTCCTCATGGATGTCTACGCCGAAGGCCTCCTCCAGCATCTGGCGGACCCGAGGGATCCGCGTCGAGCCGCCCACCAGGCATATCTTGGACAGCGACTGCCCCTCGAGCCGGGCCTCCGCCAGGGCCTGACGGGTCAGGGTCACGGTGGACTCGAGCAGCGGCTCGATGAGCACCTCGAAGACGCGCCGTCGCACCTCCAGCTCGAGGTGGATGGGCCTGCCTTGCGCCTGGGTGAGGAACTCCTCTTTCACGTGCACGGAGATGTCCGCGGACAGACGGATCTTCGTCTCCTCGGCCAGCTGGCGCAGACGCGCCATGGCCCGCACATCCTCGCGAGGGTCCACGCCCTGCTTCTTGAGTTCCTCGAGGAAGAGCTGAACGAGCTTGTCGTCGAAGTCATCCCCGCCCAGGTGGGTGTTGCCCGCGGTGGATCGCACCTCGCGCACCCCCTGGAACACCTCGAGTACCGACACGTCGAATGTGCCGCCCCCCAGGTCGTAGACGAGAAGGATCTCGGGCTCGGCCACACGGAGGGTCTCGGGATGCAACACACGCTCATACAGGAGCGAGGCACTGGTGGGCTCATTGAGCAGCCGCAACACGTGCAGCCCCGCGCGCTGGCCGGCCTCGAGGGTTGCGCGGCGCTGGGCGTCATCGAAGTAGGCAGGCACGGTAATGACCACGTCACGCACGGGGACGCCGGTGGCCTTCTCGGCTCCCTGCTTGAGCGCGGACAGGATTTCGGCGGAGACCTCCTCGGGAGACACCTCGCGCCCGGCGATGGAGTAGCGGTGGAGCGTCCCCATCTTGCGCTTGGCCGAGCGGATGCACCGCTCGGGCCTCAGCATCTCGAGGTTGCGCGCCTCGCGCCCCACGACGACACGATTGTCCTCGTAGAGGACCACCGAGGGGACGATGCGACTGCCTTCCACTGGCACGGCCACCGGGCGGCCCTCCACCAGGTGGGCGATGACAGAGTTGGTCGTACCCAGATCGATTCCAAAGACATGGCTCAAGGGGTATTCCTCACGATGATGGCTTCTCCCTCGCGAATGAGGCGCTCGCCCCGCAGGGCGGCGGCGCGAACCACGCGGGCAATGGCGCCCTCGGCGAAGCTGGGGTGGGGCTGAGTGCCTACAATCCGGAACAGGCGCCCGTCAGGAATGTGGCCGATGGAGGCCAGGCGCGTGAGCCCGGAGGCGGTCACAAAGCGCTCGAGCCGGGCCGCCACTCCCATGAGTCCCGATGCGAGCGCCTCATCCGCCGCGACGCGGGATGCCTCTTCGAGCAGATCCAGGGCATCCAGGAGCTCATCCCAGGGGGGCTCGCTCCCCGAAGAAGAGTTGCCCGATGTAGCGCCGCGGAGAGAAGAGAGCGAGCCCCTCAGCTCCGCGAGTCCCCCTTCCAGCTTGCGCTCCAGATCCTCGACATGGAGGGCCAGACGGGCCTGGGCCCGGGAGGACTTCTGGACGGCATCCAGAAGCGTGGTGCCCCAGGTGGGAGGCGACTCGGCAGGTAGTGTTGTCCCGGGGAGTCCGGGCACTCCTGAACGTGTAATGAACAGGCGTCTCAGCCAGGTGAACATCCAATCAACGCCGCTCGTTTCCGACCGGCGCTCCATACAAAACAGAATCGAAGCCACAGCTTCAGTTCACGCGCCAATGCTGTTGGCCGCACCAAACAGCTCGCCGCAACGCGATGACCTCTCCCGCTCGCGCGGATGCATCTCCCATTCTTCTCTCGATGCGGGCATTCCTTGGGCCTACTTCTCCCATGGGGCTCCATGGCATGACCTCGCCCGTCATGTCCAGTACTTCCGCCTCGCTTTCATCTAGTGGTGAGTCCCGGCACGCAGCCGTGGGCGGTGGTGGAGCCGTCGGCGACCATCCCGCTCGGCTCATGTCATGGCGCGGGGCCTATCCTCCACGTCGTCAATGCCTTTACCCACCTGATGGATTGACGTGCCTGTCGGACCCTCCTGTAATCCTGTGGCCAGTCCCCTTAATCGGAGGTGCGGCGTGTCCACCCGTCTTGTTGGCTCGCACCCGGCAGGCACGCGGCAGCGCCCCTGGTTGGGCGCTTGGGCCCTCATCGTCCTCTTCCTCCACGCCGCGTGTGCCACAGGCGTTCCTCGGAGCGGCCTGCTGGTGGGGTCGTCCTACCGGCCACCGACACCCCGTTTCCATGAGGACGCCCGGCCTCCCACGGCTGAAGCAGAGGCGGAGGAGGGCGAGGCCGCGGACGAGCTGGTTCGCCTCTCCCTGCCCACCCGATTCGGGGCAGTGCAGGTGAGCGACTTCGAGCTCAACGAAGCCCTGGCCACGCTAGTGCTCAACATGCCGCTGCGGGTGGCCGGCTCCTACTTCCCGCTCTACCTCCACCGGAACCTGGCGCTGGCTTCCGTTCCGCTCACTGGCGAGGAGTGGCGCACGCCGTTGGCGCGGTCGTACGGGAGCTTCTGCGAGCGGCAAGGTACGCCGGGCGACTGCCTCGGGTTGGTCAAGGACGGTCCGGGCCTGGATGGCGAGGACAAGCGAGACCTCGCCCTGGCCCTCTCGGTGAATGCGGCGCTGGAGGCCCGGGACGCGGAGCTGCGCAGCATGTTCTCCACAACGCAGCTGTGGATGACGCTGAGCCTCACCATCATCGGATACATGGCCTTGGTCGCGGCACCCGAGCCCGTTTCTAAAGGCGTGGCCGCCGCGTTGGCCCTGCTCATGTGGGGCTACCTGGGCTGGGAGCTCTTCGACCTGGTGCGGGCCTACTTCAAGCTCTGGGAGGAAGCGGCGGAGGCCAGCACGTTCGCGGAACTGCGCGAGGCGGGAGACCGCTTCGGCAAGGTCATCGGGCCCAACAGCGTGCGGATTCTCCTCCTGCTGGGCACGGCGGCGGTGGGGGAGACGGCGGCGCTCGTGTCCAAGGCCCCGAACCTGCCGGGCTTCGCGAAAGCCGCCGGTGCGCTCGAGTCCCATGCCGGCATCCGAGACGTGCTCACAGCCGTGCAGCAAGCGGACAAGGTGAAGGTCGCCGTGGCCGAGGGCACCTTCAGTGTCGTTCTGCCCGCCAATGCCGTGAGCATGGCCGCGAGGGGCTCTCCCGCTCGCGCGGACCCGCCAAAGAAGAAGCCGGACGTGCACCACATCGCCACTGTCGAGAACAGCAAGTCCACTGCGCGAGGCGGGCCTTGGACGCCGCTATTCAAGAAAATCTTTGACAAGGCGGGCATGTCGATGGAGGACCCGGCCAATACGGTCCCACTCTTTGGGCACAAGGGGCCTCATCCCGAGGAGTACCATCAACTCGTTCATAAGCACCTGAAAGCTGCGACGGACAACTGCTCCAACCAGCAGGAGTGCGCGCTTGCATTGAGGCAAGCACTCCGGCAGCTAGCCGAGGAGATCATCAGGGAGGGAAGCAGGCTCAACAAGCTGCTAACCAGAGGGGCATCACCCTAGGAGTCCTCATGACGGGACTGTACTTCGATCTGTTCGACGACGTTTACATCCTGGGTCGCTGGCACCTGGATGAGCCCGTGGATCAGCAGGGGCAGGAGATTCGTACCTGGCAGTTCGTACGGGGTGAGTCTGCTCACGTCGATGCGCGGATCCGGATTCCCATCTATGTCCCGGGCAGGCCGCTCGACTTCTCCTTGTTGGCGGGTGCGACCATCCCCGTGGTTCATGCCAGGGTGGCGGCCGTCTTCGCCGAGCTGGCGCCTGGTGATGTGCAGCTGATTCCGGTGGATGTGGACGGACAGAGCGAACCGTACGTCCTGCTCAACATCACGCGTGTCGTGAAGTGCATCGACGACGAGGCATCCGACGAGGTGCGCCACTGGGAGCCGGGGGATGACAGGCCCGACAAGACAGGCCAGTACAGGTCCGTGATTGGCATGCGCATCGACCCCTCGAAAGTGGGCGATGCCCGAGTGTTCCGTACCTGGGGATGGAGCCCGGCCATCATCATCTCCGAGGAGGTAAAGCAGGCCCTGGAGCGCATGGGAGCAACGGGGGCGAAGTTCAAGGAGGTCACCGGCCCGAGCACCGTCAGCGCGGAGGAGCGCGAGCATGACCGGAAAAGCCGCGAGTTGTTCGAGCAGGCGGACACCGCTCGTGAAACGGCTTGGTGCACCTTGGGGTCGCTGGACAGGGAGGTCTTCATGCCCATCGCCATGAGCGGCTCGTGGCCAGGTCACCGGCAGCTCTGGCGCGTCATCCGTCGCGAGGCGGGGCGTACGCTGTTGGTCACGCACGGGCTCTCGGACCCCTTCATCGAGCGCTTGGAGCCCTCCGTGGGCTTCGGTCTGGAGCTCGCCCTGGAAGTGGACGCGGCCGTGAAGGACATCTCGAAGGGGTGGCCCCTGATGCTATTGGACCGTGTGGCGGATGAAGTCGCCGAGCACGAGCAGGTGCGCGAGAGGGTGAAGGCGGGCCTCTTCTCCATGGAGGTGTCCGGAAAGGGCATGCCCAAGTCCCTTGTCACCGAGGAGGGCAGGGTGGCCGTGCTGCTGGGCGTGGAGTCACGCACGCTGCCGAGGCACTTCTCCACACCGTATGGGGAGGTGAAGCTCGTCACCGTCAAGGCGTTGTTGCCCTCGGAGCTGGCGTTCCTGCTGGAGCATGGCGCAGAGGGCCAGGCCGAGCTGGCGCGGCGCTTCGTGAAGAGCGGAGATGAGCACCTGTCGCGTCTCAGAAGGAAGCCCGTGGCGTAGCGCGGAGTGGCGGTAGCTCCGGGCTGGCGATGCTGCACGCTGCTCGGGAGCAAAAAAGGCCGGGGGCTCGTGGGCCATCACCGGCATGCAGCTGCGAGAGGGCGGGGGGGCGCGTCAGGGGGCACGCGTCTCGGGCGCGGTGCTCCCGTTGCCCTTGCGCCTGTTGCTGGGGGTGGGCTTCTTGCCGGTCTCCTCCTACCTGCTCGAATTCGTGGCGGCGGTGCGCTGGCGCCCGGGGACGGCGAAGACCTCACCCTTGTCCTTACTGTGAAGAAATTGCTCCACTGGGCTTGCCCCGGATACGTGGCTCTCTCGCACTTCATGTGGTTCCTCAGCGGCGAGCAGGCGAGTCTCAGTCGAGCGACCACCCTCATGTGCCCTGGGTTCACACAAAGTGTGGGAGAGCCACAAAGCCGGGGCTGGCTCAATCCCCGACGCCGTCTACCTTCGGCTGTCCTGGAAGCAGCGCCCCGGTCATTCGGTGGGATAAGCTCAGCCCTGTGGCTGCCGCCGGGGGCGTGTGGCTAGGAGAATGTATTCGGCGTGAACAAGCACTTCTTCGAACGCTTTGAGCGAGAGGGCAGTGGGCGAAGCAATGCGCCTGCATTCGCGATGCTGGGAGTGCTTGCCTCGTACCCGGAAATGGGTCTTGAGCACCTCCGCCCAGGGGAGCGCCTCACGCTCAGTGGACTCATTCCGGGCGAGCCGCTTCGGTTCGGATTCTCCCCGCGAGACCGTGCAATCCTGGAGCAGTTCCACGCACTCTGGCCCATGTGGGTCGACGGACTGGCTGCCAACTGGGCGAATCTGGTCTCGGAGTTCGGACCTCAGCGGATTGAAATTGCCCAAGACGATGAGAACCCGGAGGTGCTGGCCTACTTCGCCGAACTGCTTGCTGACGCGTCCGTGGGTGCGGCATCGGTCTATATCCGGGGGGGGGAGCCGCGGTGGGATCGCCCCCTCTTGTGGCCGTTGGAGATAGTGGCGCAGTCCTCGGAACGGCGCCTCATCGAGGTTCTATGGGAGAACGTGTCAGGTGGTGATGCGCTGGTGCGCTGGCCTCCCTTGGAGAAGTCTGCCGTCGGCCATGTGCTCCTGGTTCCTCCCGATATCTCCTTCGTACCAGGTGCGCCAGGGACCCAAGCCAGGGAGATGCCTTCCAGCGCTATCGCTATCGCCTTCGTCTCAGAACGCAAGACCGCAGTGGAGGCGATGGCACTCGGGCTCAAACTCCGCTACCGGCTGGACACGGACGCGGTGCTGGTAGTCCGCACACCCATGAAGAGGCGCGAGGAATGCTGGCTCGCGCTACTCGCCGCGCTAAGCAGTGGTCGTGCACTCGATGAGGCAGTCCTGCTTGCGAGTCGTTCGCTCGCCGTGCCGTTCCTTCTCTCTTCCTGGAAGTTCCTCACGAAGGCGAAGCTGGCGGCCTGGGATGAGCAGGGTGCTGCCAGCGAACTCCTTCGATTTTCCGAATTGCTGCGGGACCGTTTCGAATTGGTCGACGTCGTGGTTCCGGAACCGCTGGCTCGTTCTCTGGGTGTGGAGAGCTCGCAGTTGAGCGCCCCTGAGCTGGCGGCTGCCCTCCGGCGGTTCTTGTCGGAGCCAGGCGTCGAACGCCAGCCTGGGCTGGGTGCGGCACTCGCGCAGTTGCGTTGGGCCGTACGTGCCGCGGAGGAGGGCTTGGAAGTGCCGCTGTCCCAGAACTCCAGCACTCCCCCTCCTTTGGATCCGAAGCCGCCTCGAAAGCCCCAGCCTCGGTATCTTCAGGCGAACATTTTCTCCACCGACGAGGATGCGGCGGTGCACGAGCCCGGTGCATTGCTGGCCGACCGTACCTACCAACTGGAGGTTCACATTGGGCCGGTGCATTTAGGCTCGCGTTTCGTGTGGAAGCCATTCCCTGAAGCAGACCTGCCTTCATCTCCTGGAGGTAATGATCTCACCGTCGTCTTTGCGGACATCTCTGGCGGGCGAAAGCCCCCGCCGCCGCAGTTGGCTCGCATCCATCTACCTCCCGAGGGGGATAGCACTCCCTGCTCTTTCAAGTTTTCCACACCAGTGCTGGAGGGATTAGAGCCGTCCGCTGAGCGCTTCTCCGCGCGTATCGCCGTCTTGTACCGCAATCGAGTCCTTCAGACAGCCTTGCTCTCTGCCCCTGTGGTGTCGTCCGTGGAAGCACGGATGCGAGTATGGCGTGGCGTGGAACAGGACATGGAACTGCCACCTGTTTTTTCGAACGAGGCATTGGATGAACGGACGCATTTCGACGCTGCGCTCGTGCTAAACCATGATGCAGCGGGTGTCGCGGGCGCCATGATGGTGGAGGACGAAAAGGCCCGTTGGCTCAATATTGATCAACCGGACCTAGAGGAGTCCATCCGTCAGCTCCGCGCCCGGCTGGATGTGCTGACTCAGAGTGCTGACCGTCCCGTAGGCCTGGAGGACGGGCGCCTTGTCAGTCTCCTTGTGACGCTGGCAAACCAAGGGGCGTTGCTCTGGAGAATTGTGGTCGATCAGCCTGGGGTTGGTCCTGGTTTGCGTCAGGGGAAACGGCTCCAGATCCTCGAGGCAAGATGGGGAACCTTCCTTCCCGTTGAGTTATTCTATGAGTTCCCTGCGCCACACACCAAGGCTCAACTTTGCCCCAACGCCCGGCAGGCACTTGAGACAGGCGAGTGTGACCACGAGTGTCACCGGGACGAGGAACTGGCCGAAGACTACGTATGCCCTGCGGGATTCTGGGGTCTCACCCGCGTTCTCGAGCGGCAGCGCGTAGTCGATCCCGAACAGGCGCGCGGTGATGTGGGGCTGAGGTCCATGCCCAGTCGGGAATTGCGGACCATCCCGCTTTTGCTCAAGGGGCTCGTTGGAGCTAGCCACCGGGTGGACAGCCACGACATTGGCAGCATGGACAAGGTGAGACATACGCTCAGAACCTTGTGGCCCGACTGCACACAGGAGGTCAAGGGGTGGAAGGAATGGGCGAAGGCGGTCCAGCAGCACGCACCATCCCTTTTGGTGCTCCTCGTCCACACGGGCATAGAGGAGCGCACGGATGTTGCCACCATCGAGATCGCGGATGAGGAACTCGCGGTCTCGCGTCTCCACGAGCGCCACGTGCGGCAGAAGGACTCCAGTGGAGGCGTCCTTGTGCTGCTGCTGGGATGCAGCCCGGTGCTGCCTGCGGTGAAGTTCCAGAGTGTAGTGGGCCAGTTCCTGTGGGCTGGCCGCGGCTCAGCCGTGGTGGTCAGCAGCGTCGCGGACATGTTGGGACGACATGCCGGCCCCACCACGGCAGAGTTGCTCAATGGGTTGGGAGATTTGGTACGCCAAGGGGCCGTGAACGTGGGGGATGCTTTCATCCGGTTGCGGCGCAAGCTTCTCGCTGGAGGAGATCCGCTCATGCTCGGCCTTGCCGTCTACGGGGATGTAGACTGGTATCTGGTTGCGCCTACAAGTCCAAGGGAGGACGTCGATGCTGAAACTGGAGATGTTGCCCGCCGGATGTGGGGACTGCCTGATTCTGGAGCATGTGCATGATGGGCGGACCCACCGTATCCTCATCGATGGGGGAACATCCGCGTCGTACCCAGCACTCCGCGCTCGTCTCTCTCTCGAGATACGGCCGCACTTTGACTTGATCATCGTCACCCATGTGGATGTGGACCACATCGGTGGCGTTCTGGAATTGCTCAAGGACACCACACTTGGCGTCACCTATGACGATCTGTGGTTCAACGGTTTTCTCCACATGAAGCCCTTTCTGGCTGATGCCCTCGGTGCGGAGGCAATGACGACCCCCGCGCGAGAAGGGCATGCCAACGATGATTTGCTCGGCCCCGCTCAGGGTGAGGCGCTGGCGATGCTCGCCAAGGCGGGTCGCTGGAATGAGGCGTTCCACCGAGGCCCTGTCGTCGCGCTGGACGCAGGCGCCCTGCCGCGCATCGAGTTGCCGGGGGGGCTTGCGCTGACGGTGCTGTCTCCCACACCGGCCACGCTTCAGAAGATGGCGCTCGTCTGGGCGCGGGAGGTCCGCTCCGCGGAGGAAGAACTGGCCCAGCCCGTCTCGTCCGGAGGGGAGCAGGTGGATCGGCTGGGGGGATTGGACGTGAAAGCCCTGGCATCAGAGCCGGAGCAGCGTGATGATGCTCCTGCGAATGGCAGCAGCATCGCACTGCTTGCTGAGTTGGGGTCGCATGCGTGCCTTCTTGCGGCAGATGCTTGGCCGAACGTTCTTGCCACGACGATCCAACGGCTGCTCCGGGAGCGCGGGCTGCGCAGGTTGCCTGTGGGCGCAGTCAAGCTGCCCCACCATGGCAGCAAGCGCAACGTCACTCGCGATTGGCTCGATCTCGTGGAGTGCAGCGATTTTCTCATCTCTACGGACGGCACACGCTACCGGCACCCGGATGCCCAAGCTATCGCTCGGCTCATCTCCGCGAGGCGCGATGTCCGGCTCCACTTCAATTCCGCGTCGCCCTCCGCGCTGCGCTGGCAGTCTGAGAGTCTCCAAGTTCGCTACGGCTTCACCACCGTGTACCCTGGCAGCGGAGGCGAGTCGCTTGCGCTGATGCTGGGCTGAGCGTCTCTCGCGAGCCCACAGGCCTGCAGTCTCTTGGTACCCTCGTGCCTGCCGGAGAGACTCGCGGTATCGAATGCCTCCGGGGGGAATGCACATGGAGGATGCTGGAGCGGGTAGGAAGCTGGATGTCGCCCATGAACTGCTGGGCATGGATGGGCCAGGGCGCGCCTCGCAAGCAGCCCAACTCGCGCGAGAGGCCCTCGAGGGACTGCCGGCGGGGGTCAACAAGGAGGAGCGAGCCCGAGCTCATTCGGTGCTTGGGCAGGCATTGCTCGAGACCGGAGAGGATGCACGTGCGGTGGGGCACCTGGAGGAAGCCCTGCAACTTCTGGCGCCGGACGCGCCCTCTTGGCTCCGGGTTCAGACCCGGATGGCACTGGCCCGCGTGTATGCGGCCATGGTGCGCCACGATGATGCGACCGCCCAGCTCATGCGTGCGGTGGAGGATGCACGCGCCTCTGGCCTCATGGGGCCACTCGCACTGGCCTCGCTGCGCTTGGCCGAAATGGAACGGCACTCAGGTGACGCTCAACGATGGCGTGAGCGCCTGAAAGCTGTCGAGCGTGAGGTGGCGGGTACGCCATGGGAACAGCTTCTGTTGCTGGAGCGACTCCGTCCTACACGCCATGGTGAGCGGCTAGCTGGCGAGGTGATCGAACTCCTGCGGCGGTACGGAGAAGGCTCTCTTCTTGTCAACCCCGCGCTGGAGCAACAACTCGCGATGCTCTTGATGAACCACGCTGAGCAAATCCCGGAGGACGTCCGTCGCAGGCTTTTGGATGGAGTGGGCCGTACTCGTGTCGAGCCCGTTGTCCGTGCACGCCTCCTCGCCAGTGATGGCCGGTTGAGCGAGGCGGTTGCACTGCTCCGAGGGGAGCTGTTGAAGGCCAAGTCGGACTCTGAGCAGCTGCGCTCCGCTGGTCTGTTGCTTGCTCTTCTCCCGGACGACGCTCGCGACGATCGCCTCCAGGCTTGCGAACTGGTGGAGAAACTGCTGGCGGGTCCAATGGACGATCCCGCCATGCGCTCGGACTTGGCCGCAGCGTTCTGGAAGTGCGCACGCGGAGATCGAAGCTTACTGGACCGGGCTTGGCGTCACGCAGAACATGCGGCAGAGAGACTGGCCGGAGACTCCGTGGCTCTTGAGGTGAACGCACGTGTCTTAGCCAATATCCGAGTGGAGCAGCTCGCATCCGGGGCGTCCACCTCCACACCTGAGCAGATCTCCCTGGCGCTCTGGTTTGAGAAGCCTCTTCCCTTGCCCGCAGTGGACCTTGCTCGCTACCGGCATGAAGCCGCCGCGATCCTTCTCCATCCGGGGCCCTTCGCTCTTCCTCGAGCGCTAGCTATGGCCGAACGACTGCTCGGGTTCGTCCCGGACTCGGCTGGAGTACGCGCGACCCGTACCCGGCTCGACTGGGTCCGTTTGAGGAGTGGTCCCCCTTCCCAGGAGGGAGCATTGGGGCGGGAGGTTCCACCAGGAACCGGTGGTGTTCGAGGACCCTTTGACGATGCCGCTGCGTGGGCAGTCGCGCTCGCGCAGGGGATGCGTCCCCCCCTGGCCTCTTCCCTTGGGGACGGGGAACTCACGCAACTCGGCGCGCTCATGAGGGCTCGCCCGGACCGCGCGGAGGCGTGCTTGGATTGGATGTTCGAGAACATCTCGCACGGGGCTTCCGAGGACCATGCTTCCCTCGCTTTTCTCTTGGCGCTTGGGCCGAGCAGCGCTGTGGGGCCCAAGCTGATCGAGCGCATCGAGCGTGCGGTGGCCCGGGCTCCAAGCTTTCCGCTGTTGCGATTGAGGGTGCAGATCCTCTCACAGTCGATGGGGTGGGGGGATGGAACGCCCTATACGCGCGCTGCGGACGCGCTACTGGCAGCGGCGCGCACCCCAGAGGAGCGTATCGAGGCGAGCTTCTTCAAGGGGGTCGAGCGGCTGAACGCGCTACAAGTGCTGTCTCCGGCCGATGTACGACGCAGGAGTGTCTTGGATGAGGCTCGTCGGATACTCCTTCAAGCCGTGGAGGAGACCGGATCCGCCCGTGTTCCGGAACACCTTCGCTTCGCCCTGTTCATCTCGGCGGGCAATGCTTGGCGGGAGGGCCACTCGCCTGATGTCGAACGTACTCTTCGCCTGTACGAACAGGCCAGAACCATAGGGGCACCCAATCGGTTCGAAGCCGCGAAACTTTCGAAGGTTACGGCAGATGCCCTGCTCTTGCGCAAGAGCCCTGGAGATGCCGTGCAAGCCATGCGGCTGCTGGAGCACTCGCTCGGGATTCGGAGGGATGGCCCCTACCGTGCCGAGACGCTGATGACCGCCGCACGGGCCGAACTAGCGCAGCCGGATCGCCCGGAGGAGGAGCGCCTACGGCGTGCCATCGACAGGCTGGAGGAGGCGCTGCTCCACTGTGATGAGGGAAACCGACTCGGCTTGGCCTTGATGCTGATTGAGCACATCGCTCAGCTCATTCGGCACCGGCCGCACGATGCGACGCTTCACCGGCGGTTGGATGAGCTTGGGCGTCTCGATCCAAAGCTGGCGCAGGAGGCGGTGCGCGCAAAGCGGGGGCTGATAGGGCCGCTGCCGGAAGACATGTACCGCTTCGTCAGTGACTCAGCCTCGCATCCGGCTGTTGTTGCCTATCTCGAAGGCACGCGCCCGCTGAAGCGGTCGGAGGACCTCATCGCTGAGATGGGCCTGGAGCCCGAGAGTCCTATGGCCAAGCTGGTCCAGTCCGCGGACGCGCCTGCGGAGGAGCGCACGCCTCAGGCACTGAAATCTCGCGCCGAGCGTCTGTCCCAGGTTGGTGATCCTGAAAAACGCCCGGGAGCGCAGGCCGCGCGCGCGATGTTGCTGGCCCATCTCGCCGGGCTCGGACATACCAGCGCAGAGGAGGCCCGGCTATCCGCTGAGGAGGCCGAGCCTCTAGTCCGGGCCATCGAATTGCCGGCTGCGCGCCATCAACTCCTGCTGGAGTTGGCTCGTTTCTGGGTGCCCATAGAGACGTACGTTCACCCGGTCGTTGACTGCGTGCGCGGGGCGCGGCTGTGCCGCGAGGTGCTCGATGATTCCACCGCAAGCGAGACCGCGTCCTTGGACGCGTTACAATGTTTCGCGCGGGCGACGCGCTACCGGAGGGATGGTGACCGGCACGCCCACCTGCGTGAGGCGGCTCGGCTCTACGAGGAGTGTGCGCGCCGGTACGAGCAGGCAGGCATGGAGGATGGTGCAGCCCTCATGCGAACGAACCTCGCCGAGGTTCGGGCGGAGCTCCGGACCGGTGGGAGTGAACCAGAGCATCACGAGGGAGTCTCCGCCGCACGTGTGCGTCTGGCCTTGGCCCGCAGCCCCTCGGAGAAAGCGGTCGCACAGGGCAACCTCGCTGTCGAACTCACGCGCCTGGGCTCGCAACGCCCGCCTCCCGAGGGAGACGCGCTGCTTGCCGAAGCGCGGGGGCTCTTCGAGTCGATGCCGTGGGGTGACGTCCCTGCTCTCAGAAGGTTCTCCGTGGAGAACTTTCAGACTATGTGTCTCGTGGAGATTTCTGTCCGCGCGGGGCAGCGCGCCGAGGCCATTGCGCTGTGGCGCAAGCGCTTGGCCGGCCTGGACCGCAAGACCCATCCGGTCGAATGGGCCATGACCGTCCACAACCTCGCTGACACACTGATCGAGCCCGACCGGCGTACAGGAATGATGGACACGCGGCACGTCACCGAGGGACTGCTGTTGTTTGAGCAGGCGCTCCAAGTCCGGACGTTGGAGGCGTACCCCGAATTTCATTGGGAGACCACCGATGACATGGGTCGGGCGATTACGGCGGTGATGCTGAACTGGTCTTCCTCGCTGCCCTGGCCCCGTGAATTGTGGGAACGCGGGGAGCAGGCGCTCCGCAGTGCCATTGAGGCGGCCCGGCGGCTTGGAGGGGGCGAGCGACTTGCCAAATCGGCGCTCTCATTGCTCAAGCTCTCGCTCGCGGCCGGCTCTCCCGATCAACTCGAGTCCACCGCTGAATTCGCTTGGACTGCGCTCGACGGAGCCCGACCTTTCCTGCTGGTGGATGAGAGGGCAGGCTTTCAGGAGGCGGTGTTCGCGGCCGATGTAGGCGCCACGCTGGGACGCGGACTGGCAAGCCGTACCGCAGCGGGGATCACGGAGGGGTTCCACTACGTGTTAGCCGGAGAGTCGGCGGAGCGTGTCCTGCGCTGGCTCGCCCGCGCGTCGGGTGCCGCCCAGCGTGCATTGGCGGGCAGGGTGTCCCGACCCTCTCGCGTGCCACCCGGTGACTGGGTGGAGTGGCTCGAGGCCGTACGTAAGGGGGCCCCGGGCGATGTGGCCCGTGCCCTCGAGAAGGTACGCTTCGCCGAGCCGTCCTTCCTCCGCGGCGAGCCGGACCTATCCGGGACGTGGAACTGGTTGCGCTCCCGGCCCGGCTCTGCTGCCGTGGCTCTCGTCGGCAGTAACAGGGGGTTGATGGCGGCGGTTCTCGAGAATGCGGAGCAGCCCAAGGTCCTGGTGGGAGCGCTTCGGGCTGACTCGCCCCCGGTTGGAGAGGCTGCGGTCGCGCAAGCGCTCAGCGCAGATGAGAGTGGCCAACCCTACCGTGACCTGCTGGCCTGGACCCGGACGAACATCCTCCCCCCCGTGCAGCGCCTGCTCCCGTCTTCTCCCGCGCACCTGCTCTGGATTCCTGCTGGCCCTCTCCGATTGTTGGCTCCGGCGGACCTCTGGCCGGCCTCTCCGGTGACGCTTGCGACAAGGCTCGACCTGGAGACGCGTCCATTCCCGGAGCGCCCCCGGCGCACGTTGCTGGCTGTTGCCGATCCCGGGCCTGGCCGGTCAGGGGAACTCAAGGGCGCGGTCAAGATCGGCGCGCAACTCGCCCAGATGGTGTCGGTCGCCGGTACACCGCGTGCATTGTTGAGCCAGGGAGGGAATTTCGGCACGGCACTGCGCTTGTCGTGCCCGGGGCTTGTGGAGCGCCCAGCTTCTGCCGGAGACGTCCTTCGGGAACTCGCCGAGGCGGACGTGGTCATGTTCCTCTGCCACGGTGGAGTTCAGGGGCCCCGAATGGCGATGCTCCAACTCCTTGACGAGGCGGGCTCAAACTCCGAACTGGCGCTGGAGCAGGTCGGCGCTGACCCTCGCCGCATCGCTGGCGCCACGGTGGTGCTCCTCTCGTGCGAAACGGGGCGAGTGGGCGATTGGCTGCACCGTGCCGCAGGATTGGCTGGCTCCTTCCTGGCGAGCGGTGCCCGGCAGATTATCGCCCCACTCTGGGAAGTCCGGCTGGGGGCGGCGCTGCACGTGGGACGGGCAGTGCTCGATGCACTCATTCAGGAGAGAGAGCCGTCCCTGGCGCTTCACGCACTCCAATCTCAGGGTGTGCAGCCAGAGGGAAGTACTCCCGGGCACTTCGGCCGCGCTTGGTCACTCAAAGCCTTCGTGCATTGGGTGGGGTGAGCCAATGAGTGGGCTTGTGCAGGCTATGAGGAACTTGGCGAAGGCCAGTGCCCTTATCTCCAAGGCTCCGGGGCCAGGAGCCTGCGGCATGCCTCGGTGGGCCCGGCCAAATAGAGCCGGGACTTGGCGCGAGAGAATGCCACGTAGATGAGTTCGCGGTCGTTCTTCAGGTTCAGCTGATCGAGTCCCCAGAGGATGGTCACCGCAGCCTCCAGGCCCTTGTAGCGCATGGCGGTGTCCATCAGGACGGTACCCTTCGAGCGGTGTATCTGCTCGGCCCACGCCACGCCGTTGGGCAGGGGCTTGTTCTTCAGCAGGTCATAGTAGGTCTGCTTCGACTTGCTGTCCGCCACGAGGATGGCGATCTGCTCCGGGGGTACGCGCTCGTCCTTCAGGATCCTGGCCACCGTCTCGTAGATGAGGTTCGCTTGGTCCTGCAGGCGCGGTGCATTCAGTTGCTCGATGGGCGCGCCCTCGATGTCACAGGCGTCTGTGTCGTCACCGTGGAAGTACCGGTATGCCGCCTCGTGGATGAAGCGCGTGTTCCGGCAGTTCTTCGTGAGCACGAACGGCTTTTCCTGAATGGGGCACTTGTCCAGGTGCTTATAGACGGCTTGGTTCTGGTCGTAGAAGACCATGAAGTCAGGTTCCGGCTTCAGGAGCCGTTTCAGGGGCAGCCAGAAGTCGGGATGGAAGTCCTGTCCCTCGTCCACGATGCACGCATCGAAGGTCTCCTTCACCACTTGGGTGGCCAGGGCGAGCGCCATGGGAAAGTGGGCGTCGAATTTGTCCGCACCCGGGAATGAAGCCCGTGCCTCCTGGAGCACGTCACGCCCTGTTTCGTGCTTGGCGAGCCGCACGGCCCACTCGCACAGTTGATGGAAGTTCATGGGCAGCAGGTTAGGGGTATTGCCCGCTGTCGCCTTGAAGTGCTCGACAAGGGGTTTGGTCACGCACAGCAGGAGCGTGCGTTTCCCCTGGGCCGCGAACTGCCGGGCCTTCTCGATCGCGAGCACAGTCTTCCCCGTCCCTGCGCCACCGCAGATCTTCGCCTCCGTGCGTGAGCCCAGCGAGCGCAGCAGGCGGCTCTGCTCATCAGTCAGGATGATGCGCCGCTCCTCCTCATCCTCGAGAAGAGAGGACATGAGGGCACGCGCGGTGGCCCTCTTGCTGAAAGTTTCCTTCACCGCCTCCAGGCCAGCCTCTCCCAGGGGACGGAAGCGCCGGTCATTGCCAGCCCAATAGCGGCACGCGCGCATGAACCACCCTGGCAGATCATCGAGATCAGCGCGCCCGCCTACGATCTCCGGTGGGATGTCCGAAGCGATCAGGGGGCTCACATCCACGACATTGGGGAAGAACACCGTGTGACCCTCGAGGATCCGGTCCGCGGAGTTCTTCCAGCGCGGGTGCTTCCGGAGTTCGTCTCGGATGGCGTGCTTCTCGCGCTTGGCCTGCTCCACAGGACTGTGAGGAAGCTTCTTGGTACCGGCCGCGTTCTCGGTGAACCACTGATCGGCCTGGCGGTCACGGATGATTCCTCCACCCTTGACCTCGACGACCAGGAAGCCTCCCTGGGGATCGAAGATGACGAAGTCCGCTTCCCCATCGATCGGAGCAGCGGTCGGGCGCTGGCGAAGGAAGCAGATGGAGTGGAAGACGAGCAGTCGCTGGTCAAGCTTGTCCCGGCAGGTCCGGTAGAAGCGAGCCTCCGCGCGAGAGGGAAGGGCGTTGAGCTGCTCCTCGGTGCGATGAGGGATCATCTGGGCCATAGCGTCTCACCCTTCATTCGGCAGGAGCTTCATCTTGTTGGGCTGGTAGAAGGCCTGCCGCTTCGTTCCATCCAGCATCTTCACTTGGAGCGACAGGATCAGGCTCTCGCCTTCCACGCCAGTAATCACGCCCTCCACGCCATCCTCCATGAGGATTCGACCGCCCACCTCGGGGCGGGGCGGCGCGGCCTGGGGCAGGGACGCACTGGCCAGCCCTCTCCAGCCAGGATCCAG
Organism: Archangium lansingense; assembly: GCF_026626635.1. Classification (GTDB taxonomy): domain Bacteria; phylum Myxococcota; class Myxococcia; order Myxococcales; family Myxococcaceae; genus Archangium; species Archangium lansingense. The sequence goes on along the minus strand of NZ_JAPNKA010000001.1, from coordinate 8,537,158 downwards.
CCGGTATTGGGTGATCAGACCAGCGGGGTTGCAGATGGGGTGGACCACAGAGCTCGCCTCATCCAGGGCATATTCCACGACGTATAGCCAGAAGCCGTCTCCCAGCTTCTGGGCCCGATCGAATTGGCCGGAGGATAACCAGACACCGTTCTCGGTCCAGGGGCCGCTCAGGCCCTTGACCTCGATATAACGGGCCCCGCTTCCGTCCACTGACTCGAGGCTGCAGCCCGACGCGTCGTCTCGCGGCGGCTGAGGCAGACGGTGGTCGGCGTGCTCATGAGCCAGCACGCGCCTCAGCGCTGCTTGCCGAAGCTCCGCGGCTGCTTGCGGATCGACGTGCCCCTCCGCCGCTTCGGCTCCGGGAACGTTCGGATGAATGTAGGTGACGGCGCGATGGCGGGAAACTTCGGTGCCCCTCCTGAAGTTCGTCCGGGTGGAGTGACCGTGGCCGGGCTTGATGGGGGGCAGAATTCCCATGGGGTTCAGGCTCGGTTCCTGGGGGGGGGCGCTGCTCGGAGCCGACGAAGGTGCTGCCTTCCGGAGGCCCGACGAGAGAGTTAGCCCCGGAGGAAAGCGCCTGCATGGCACCGCTGCTCGCCAGGGCGGACGCCGTGGGAGCCGCCGCCAGCGATTCTGGACGAGGGACAACGAACCCCTCCGCCATGGCCGGAGCGTTCCGAGGTGGAACTGGACTTCGAGGGGGCACACTCCGCCAGCCCGCGCCATTCCTTGGCCGGGGCGACCGGACCCAGGGGCCTTCCGGACGAGTGGGGCCAAGCACGGGCGTCTCCAGGGGAGCTTCCTCGACGTGCTCGGCGGGAACCTCGTCCACGGCGGACTCATCCACGGCGGACTCATCCACGGCGGACTCATTCGAGGGCTCTGGCTCGGGGGGCTGATCCTCGAAGAACGTCGTGGGAGGCTCCGGCTCTAGGTCGGCGGGAGGATGCCCCCAGGAATCCTCGACGGAGGGTTGCTCGGTGAGCTGGGGAATCTTGAGCCGTGTCAACAGGCTGTCGATTCTCGTGGGATAGCTCTCAAGGATCTTGGTGAGCGCCGAAGTATCCGAGAGGCGCTGCTCTTCATCGAGCTCCTGTTTAATGGCCTGCGCGAGGTGGAAGGAAGCGAGGTCGGCGGACTCCTCCCGGAGGAAGATCTGGTGATGGGGCCGGTCGACGTAGAAGTCGGCGGCAGCCGAGCCCACCAGTCGCTTTCCCAGCCAGAGTCTCGAGTCCAGCTGTGCCGCCGGAACTACACTGAGGGTGGAGAGCCAGCCCAACGGCTTCGGATCAGCCTTCTCGTGTTCCGCCTGGATAAGGCGCCGCAGTCCCCGGGCGAACTCCTGCGAGCGGAGGAGTTCACCCAGGGCCTCGCAGTCCTCGATGAACCTCAGATCCTGAGATAGCTCCGGCTCCTGGGACAGCTGTTCCTTGAGCTGACGGGACAGCCGCTGCACTTCCGCCGCACGCAGCAGCTCCATGGGCACCTCGTCCTGCACCAATAGCACCGCGCCGGGAGTCAGCTTCTCGGCATACCAGGGGGCATCGTCACGGAGCACCTCGGCGGCCCGTGCGAGCTGGCCCCCCTTCACGGGGAGCCACAACCGGGCGCGCATGGGCTCCATCATCGCTGCGGTCTCGAAGCTCAGGCTCAGGCGGCGAAGCACTTCCATGACCTGGGTCAGCAGCTTCGGGGGCAGCGGCTCGCCGCTGTGCAGTGCGGCCACGTCCTCAAGCCAGGCGATGAAGTCGTCGTCCTGTGGCAGCTCTCGACGCCCCAGCACGGCATAGCCCTGATCTATCAGAGGCTCCGCGATCCGGAGCTGGACGCGGAGAGGCTCGAAGAAAGGCACATGCTCAAGAAAGACGTGCCGCGGCCGCCAGAAGCGGTGTCTGCTCTTGTCCCAGAGGCAAGGGCGGTTCGCATAGTGGGCCCGGACCTGTTGCACCGCGCCTGGGTTTTTCTGGAAGAGGGTGCCGAAGTATTCGTAGATCCTGGCTAGTGAGTCCCCAAGGGCCTTCATAGCGGTGTCAGGCGCCGCTTGGTGGTTCTCCAGCAGGGCGTCGAAGTGCGTCATCACCAGCGCGAGGGGAGCCTCCGAGGGGATACCTAGCGCCTCGCGGAATGAAGCGAAGTCCCTCTTCACGAAGGGCATGAGGGGGCTCTGGCTGGCAACCAGGTGCCCCAGGTGGACCGGGTAGAGCTCCGAGGGTGCATAGAGTCGCGCCTGGGGAAGCTTGGCGGCCGCGTACTGGCTCAACGCGACCGGATCGGTCTGGGCCGGAAGCCAGCGGCGGTTCGCCAGCGCTTGAGCCAGCGTCACGGGATAACCGTTCCCGTTCCGCACCGTGGTGTCCTTGAGCTCGCTCCAGTGGTCGGCGACATACTCGTAGACCCTGATGAGGCTCTCCGAGACGCTCTGGGGGCCCTCGGCCTCGGCCTGCTTGAGCAGCTTGTCCACGTGGGCGAGCAGGTCCTGCGGGTGGGGTGCTTCGGCCATCCCCAGCGTGGAGAAGAAGGAAAGCCAGTCCTCGGTGGCGTCGGAGTAGGTCGCCTGGGTGTCGGGGATGAGTGCCGTGTCGCCGAGCACGTCCTTTACGAGCTGTTTCCGCGGATCGTAGAGGCTGGCGGCGGGGTAGAGCTTGCCATCGCGGCTCCTCACGAGCGGGGCTTGCATGACGAGCTTCTTCAGGGCGGCCCCGCCCTCGTCGCCGGCCTTGCTTGCTTCGGTGCACGCTTTGCGGAGGTTGTCGCGGAGCCAGTCCAGCACCTGCACCTGCTCCGGCGGTGGCATTGCCACGTAGCTGGGCAGAAGCACATTACGGATGAGCAGCTCGCGGCTGAGGCTGAGGACCCCAAGCTTGGTGAGGAGCTTCCGCCGAGCCGTGGAGACCTTGAGAAGGTGCGCCTGCCCGGCTGTGGGTGGCGGCGTGGAGTCCACGGGCTGGTAGACCCGAGGATCGTCCAGCCGGACGAGTTGGAGGTTCGCTGTCGGGAAGATCGGCAGTGCGCGCAGGACCTTGATGTGCTGCTGCGTCAGGCTGTCCAGCCAGGCCGGCTGGGAGAGCCAATCAAGAAGCACGTCATGGATCTTGGGGTCATAGCTCTGGGCCTGCTCGGTCCATGCCTTCTGGGAAGCGGCGAGCGCATCGACCAGCGTGGTGGCTCCCAGCTGCCGGATGTACCCCTGAGTGTGGGTGAGGGTGAATGCGCGGATGGCACTGACGAGTCCCTCGGCTCCTGCGACCCTGGGAATGTTGAACGCCTCCAATGCCTGGCACAGCTCAGTATTCCGGGTCTGCTCATCGGTCAGCAGCAGGGGGGTATCCATCCCCCCCGGCCGATGCAGGCGACCCCGCTCGTCTGGCACCACGGCGAGTTCCTTCAAGCGCGCCAAGTTCGCGTTGCGTGTCTTCTCGCGGGCCAAGTAGTCGTAGAGCTGGGTCAGCCATAGCGTATTCGGAGGCTGAGGCTGCGCGGGGAGCCAGGGGGACGGGGATGCCGCGCCGAGCTGGGAGAACGAGGCCTTCACGCACGCCAACAGGTGAGTGGGCGTCATGTCGATCAACCGGGCCTCGAGCAGTTGGCTGAGCTGCGTCTCCTTGCGGAACTTGTCCTCCAGGAACCAGTGCGGCTGGCGAACCAGCTCACGCTCTTCTTTGTCGGCCAGGTAGATATCCGAGTAGCCGAAGGTGTGGAGTTGACCATCCTCGAGGATGGCCAGCGGCAGGCCGCGCAGCCCACGTCCGGTCTTGATTGTTGATGGTCACCAGGAAGCGCAGGTTCCTGGTCATGGGTCGCCGGGAGTTGCCTGACTTCAAGACCACTCCCTGAGATGGGTGTGGCCGAGAAGTTGAGGGGGGGAGAGTGCGCCGGTGGAGTCCACGGTCGCGCGCGTCCTGAAAAGACGGAAGGCCCACCAGTAGCGGCTGGAGGGCCCTCCTTGGAGGCGCGCCCTGGTGTGCGAGAGGGGCGAGCCGGTGAGGAAGAGGTAGCGCACTCCGGGGCGCGGCGCCAGAAGCCGGCGCGCGCAGGAGTGTCGTGGAGGCGCTGCGCTTCGTGGTGTGCGGCCGGCCCGAGTGTCGGCAGGTGTTCTTCCTCTGCTCTGCGTGCGACCGTGGCCAGCGCTACTGCGGGCCGCCGTGCAGTCGAAGGGCGCGGGCGGAGTCAATGCGCGCGGCTGGTGCGCGCTACCAGCGCACCCGGGACGGACGGCACGCACATGCCGCGCGGCAGGCGGCCTGGCGGGAGCGGCGGCGAGAGAAAGTGACGCATCAGTCTCCCGCTGCCGTGGCGCGGACAGCCAGTGTGCCCGTCGCGCCGGCCCCGGCCGCCACGCAGGTGGCCGCGGAGCCGAGCGCAGCGAGGCCACTGCCGCATGCACCGCCGCCCTCCATCCCCGCCTGCACCTCGTGCGGGCGTCAGAGTCCCTTCCTGCGCCACACCACGCTTGCGCGCACCCACGTGGGCCGGCGCTTCAGGGCTGCCCGTCCGCCGTGAGGTGGGCCCATGATTTCCCCCGAACTCGCCGCCCGCATCCGCCGACTGCACTTCGCCGAGCACTGGAAGGTGGGCACCATCTGCTCCGAGCTGAGCGTGCACCACGACACCGTCCGGCGCGCCCTGACGCTCGAGCGCGTCAGCGGCACGGGGGTGAAGTCCGTCAGGCCCACGCTGCTGGATGCCTACAAGGGCTTCATCCAAGCCACCCTGGAGGCCCACCCACGCCTCACCGCCATGCGCCTCTTCCACATGGTGAAGGCGCGCGGCTACGTGGGTGGCCCGCTCCAGGTGCGCCGCTACGTGCGCACGGTGCGTCCCACCTCTCGCGCCGAGGCCTTCCTGCGCCGCAGCACGCTTGCGGGCGAGGAGGCCCAGGTGGATTGGGGACACTTCGGCACGCTGTCCGTGGGCAACACGCGCCGCCCTCTGTGCTGCTTCGTCATGGTGCTGGGCCACAGCCGCGCCCTCTACGCGCGCTTCTTCCTCGACATGACGCTGGAGAGCTTCCTCAGGGGCCACGTGCTGGCCTTCCAGGCGCTGGGGGGCGTGCCGCGCGCGCTGCTGTACGACAACTTGAAGTCCGTGGTGCTCGAGCGCGCCGGAGACGCCATCCGCTTCCACCCGCGCCTGCTGGAATTGGCTGGCCACTACCACTTCGCACCCAAGCCCTGCGCCCCCTACCGCGGCAACGAGAAGGGCAAGGTGGAGCGCACCATCCGCTACCTGCGCGACTCCTTCTTCGCCGCGCGCACCTTTAGCGGCGTGGATGACCTCAACGCGCAAGCGGCGCGGTGGGCGGCCGAGGTGGCCCACGCGCGCCAATTGCCCGGCGACGTCACCGGGCGCACCGTCGCCACGGCCCTCGAGGAGGAACGCCCGCGGCTGCTGCCCCTGCCCGCACACCCGTTTCCCACGGACGTGGTGCGCCCCGTCGCCTCCGGCAAGACGCCCTACGTGCGCTTTGACTCCAACGACTACTCCATTCCACACACCCTGGTGAAGAAGCCCCTCACCCTCGTGGCCTCCGAGACACGCGTGCGCGTGCTGGACGGCTCCCAGGAGGTGGCCTCCCACCCGCGCTGCTTCGAGAAGGGCCGCACCCTGGAGCAGCCCGGCCACCTCGCCGCTCTCGCCGACGCCAAGGCCCGCGCGCACGAGCTGCGCGGCCGGGACTTGCTGCGCGCCTCCTGCCAGCAGGCGGAGGGCTTCCTCGCTGCCCTCGCTCAGCGCGATGTCTCGCTGTCACACCACACGGCGCAGTTGCTGAAGTTACTTACGCTCCACGGCGCACGTGCCCTGGATGAGGCCCTCGCCGAGGCCCTGCGCAAGGGGGCGGTGAGCGCCCCCGCCGTGGCCCACCTCCTGGAGCAGCGCGCTCGCCGCCAGCGTCAGCCTCCACCACTCACCGTGGTGCTGCCGGATGACCCGCGCATCGCCGCCTCCCGCACCCGCCCCCACTCCCTCGCCGACTATGACCGCCTCCTTAACAAGGACTCCGCCGATGACGACTCCACTCGCTGACCGCCTGGCCTCCCTCGGGCTGCACGCCACCTCCCAGGGCCTCGCGGACCTCATCGCCCGCGCCACCAAGGCCAGGTGGGGCGCTACCGAGATGCTGGAGCACCTGGCCGACGAGGAGCAGAAGGAACGCGGCCGCAGAAGTCTCGAGCGGCGCCTGTCTCGCAGCCGCCTTGGCCGCTTCAAGCCCATGGCGGACTACGACTGGGGATGGCCCAAGAAGATTGACCGCGAGGCCGTCGAGTCCGCCTTGCGCCTGGATTTCCTGGAGCGCGCGCGCAACGTCGTCATTGTCGCCCCTCAGGGACTGGGCAAGACGATGATCGCGCAGAACATCGCCCACCAGGCCGTCCTCAAGGGGCACTCCGCTCTCTTCGTCACCGCCTCCCAGTTGCTGCTCGACCTGGGTGCCCAGGACACCAGCCGCGCATTGGACCGCCGCCTGCGCCACTACACCAGCCGCACCAGCCTGCTCGTCATCGACGAGATGGGCTACCTCGCCTACGACGCGCGCAACGCGGACCTCCTCTTTCAAGTCGTGGCGCGCAGGTATGAACAACGCTCATTGGTGATGACCACGAATCTGGCGTTTTCGGACTGGCCGACCATTTTTCCCAACGCCGCGTGCGCCACCGCGCTGATTGACCGCGTCATCCACCACGCGGACGTCCTCGCTATCGAAGGCGAGAGCTACCGCCGCCGCGAGGCCGAGGAGGCCGCGACGACCAGGAAGGCGAAGTCCAAGCGCTGAGCCTCTCCTCGGACCGGGATGCCGGACCCCCGGCACACCTCCGGCTTCCCGGTCCAAATTTCCGCGCTTCCTCGTGAACGCCAACACACGTACGAGCCCCCCAGCCGCCGCCTCACTCCGCTCAAGCCGGGCGAGCACCTGGAGGGGCAGTCCACAACACCGGAGGCGGAGTTGACGCGCGACTACCTACGCTGGTGCGAGCGCACCGGCAGGCCCGGGGACTGTCTGCGCCTGCTGACGGAAAGCCCCACCGTCAACGGGGATGGCCGTTTCGCCTTGGCCCTGGCTCTGGCCAAGGGCGCCGTCCTGGACGAGATGCTGGAGGCGTTCAAGGACATGGCCGACCCCCACGCCATGGTGGCGGCGGTCCTTTGGACCTGGACCACGTACATGGTGCTCGTCTCCATTCCCGATGTGACGATCTCGAAGGGCCTCGCGGCGGTGATGACCGCAACACTCATCTCCTACGTGGGCGTCGATACCTTCTGGGGCCTCGTCGTGGGCTTCAAGCGGCTGATGGACGAGGCGGACCGGGCCACCTCGTTCAACGAGCTGCGCGCAGCGGGCGAGCGGTACGGCAAGCTCATGGGCAGGAACGCGGCGCGAGCATTCGCCATGCTGGCCATGGCGGCCATCGGCAACACGGCGCCGGGGTTGGCCGCGAAGGTGCCGAAGCTGCCCGGCTCGATGCAGGCGGCCGTACAAGCCGAGACGCAGGTGGGCATCCGGCTCGCGGCGGTGGGGGAAGTGAAGACGGTCGCCGTGAGTGCCGAGACCGTCACCATCGCCCTCGCTCCAGGTGCGGTGGCCATGACATCAAGCGGCACAAGCGGTGGCGGCACTCCGAAGGGGGACGACCTTGAGCAGGTCAATACGCGGTGGCATGAAGGGAGTTACGACTCTCCATCGAAGTCACTCCAGGCCCACTTCAACAAACATGGAGCAGAGGTTGATGCCAAAGACGTCGCACAGTATCTACGGAAGGCCCTTGAATTCGCACAAAGACTGAGGGGCGCACAAAAATTCCCAGTTGAAGGCGCCACCGAGGGTGTGATTCGCTATGTCAAGAACGGCCGGTATATCGATCTTGCATCAGATGGGCGAATCTTATCTTTCGGGTCTCGGTAAGACAAACAAGAAGGGAGAAATCAGATGGATTGGAGGGCAATCGATCTGCATGGTGCCGCGAGCATTTCGCGGGTGGTCAACGTCTTCGAGATTCGCGACATGCGCGGCATTCCATGGACCAAATACAAGATCAAGGTTCTCGAAGAAGGATCCGGGCGCTTCCTCGCAGTTGCCAATGTGAGTGTAAAAAATGCCAATGGCATCCCCGATGGGGAGGCAGGACTCGGACGGACAGAAATAGAGGCTCTCCAGGATCTCATCACGAGACTGGGTGAAAGATTGAACTCTCGCAAGGACTGGCGAGATGAAGACTTTGAATGGACCGACCCACAGGACTTCTGAAGAAGCAATCGCCGCATTCGATGCCGAGTTCGGAAACTGATGTCGAGGCATCGCATGGATGACAAGATCACGATCAAGGAAGCATACACGGCGATGTACGCCTACCTTAAAATGCTCTATGAACTGACAGGCTCGGACGACCTGGGCGGTTTTTTGGGCAGCATGTCGCTGCTCGAAGACGGTACGCCTGCGGATCCCGGTGTCTGGGACGATTGGATGCGCGCCGTACAGCAGGCAAGGCACGGTCAAGTAGATCTGACCTTGGGACGCCCTGATGAGTGAGCACCACCTGCCTGATGGTTCCGGTTCTCAGGAAATCTTGTGGCTCCGTGCAAAGGGAGGGGATGAAGTGCAGCGACTCGCCGCCGTGACCGCCCTCGGCATGTGTCGCGCCTTGGCCACCGGCGCGATCGGCCCGGCCGCAGCCTGCCATCGACTCTTCGGACCGGCCCTGCTGGCGCGACTCGACCAACTCGACGCTCACCCCGCACTTCGTCATGCCATCCACATGGCCACCGAACTTGAAGATGTGGCCGACCTCATCCCGGACAAATTGGCCAGCGCGATCGCGGATGTCGAAGCCGAACTCCTGAAGGCCCTGACGGATCTCGCTCCGTCCGACCTTGCTGGCGAGAAGTGGCTGGTGAGGGCCCCGTGAGGATCCAGCTTTCCGACCTACGACGGGCAGCAAATGCCCTGTTCGACCATCTGGAGCGAACTGGCCGTACGGAGATCGAAGTCACCGAGGACTTCTACTGGAACATCCAGGAGAAGCACCTGTACTCGGTGTACTCCCCTCCTCCCGAGTCCGAGCTGACGGTGGGACAGTTGTCCGATGACTGGAACGAGGTGGCGAAGATCGCGTCCGGCCAACGCGCTCCCATCGCCTACGCCCTGGTCTGGCTCTCGTCGCTCCTGCGCTTCATCGGCTCGAAGCTCGTCTCCTGAAGGAACCGAGGGGACATGCAGCCGCTGCGTACCCAAATCGTACCCAAGATGAACGGACGCGGGTGGACCCTCACGGACGCACCGCCGGCCCCGCTACAGAGGGGAGGCGACCCCCACGAGGACCCCGCCGATCCGGGCGGCGGGGCTTCAAAACCGGTGGGGGGCATGGAGACATGTCCCTGGGAGGTTCGATTCCTCTGTCCTACCGACCCTTTTCTCCTCTGAAAACGGGCACTTGGAGCTGATGGATCGCTGAGTCCAAGTGCTCGGACGGGTACGCAGGCGTTCAGTCGGTTACGTACAAATTGCGTACAGACTTCGAGCGCACAGACTCATCTCGCGCATCAGCCGAGTTGGCTGATGGCAGCAACCTCAGTGGCTCATTCCTCTGCTGCTATCCGCGAGCGGCAGCGGTATCCACGCCTGCCGAGCAGAACTGCTCACTCAGCCCCACCCCAGCACTTCACGAGAGGTCCTCGGGACTCTAGAGCCGAGACTTCCATGTCCCCGCGTCGCCCTCATGGGACGCAGTCAGAACAGGCGTATGCCAAGGTGAAGTCTACGGCCAGTAGGCCGGCACGGCCTACTTACCCCTTCTGGCACCACGGCAGCTCCCTCTGCCTCTCAGCACGTTCTCCGCCCGCCAAAGGTCCCTGTCCCGCATCTGCTTTTGCTGTCAGGCGGGGGCGACCTCCCGCGTCACCGTGCGGGATGTAAAGTCGCGGCACTCCCCCCAGCTTGGCGCAAGACCTCTTCCGCAGAGAGAACACACGGTATGGCCGAGGATGAGATTGTCGAGCTTGATGACGTCGGGCAGTACGAGCCCCTCACGGTCCGGCTGCGTGGGCTCATCCAGACCTACCCGAAGAACGTCGGCATTCTGAAGGAGTTCATCCAGAACGCCGATGATGCCGAGGCCTCGCAGGTCCGCATCATCCTCGATGGGCGCACCCATACGGGCCCCCTGCTCGCGCAGGAGATGACCGTGCTGCAGGGGCCGTCGCTGCTCGTCTTCAACAACAAGCCCTTCAAGGAGACGGACTTCGACAACATCCGGCGCATCGGCGACAGCGACAAGGTGGTCGAGGAGACGAAGACCGGGCGGTTCGGCCTGGGGTTCAACTCCTGCTACAACGTCACGGACTACCCGTGCCTGCTCTCGCGGAATCGGCTCATCCTGTTTGATCCGCATGAGCGGTTCCCGCGGAGCAAGACCGGTCGCTCGGCCGTGGGCTACTCACTGTCCACTCAGCTCTGGGAGAGGTATTCAGGCCTGCTGAGCCCCTTCGAGGTAGCTGGACTGAAGCCCGGGCAGCTCTCCTTCGAAGGCACCATCTTCCGGCTGCCGCTCCGGACGGCAGAGCACCAGAGCAAGATCTGCCAGGAGCCGTTCACGGTGGAGGACTGCGGCCGGCTCTTCGAGCAGCTATCTCGGATGGGCGAGGAACTGCTCCTCTTCCTGAAGCACGTCCTCGAAGTCCGTGTGGACGAAATCCTGCCTGGGAAGAGCCCGCACCAGAGGCTCCGCGTCCAGACACTCAACGCGGAGACAGTGGAGGCTCACCGCAGCCATGTCCGGAAGGCCATGAGCCGCTTCTCCCTGGAGGCGCACCCAGTTCCTGAACGCGTGAGCTACCTCCACGAGGTACAGGTTACCCAGGGGAAGGTCCAGCAAACCGCGCTCTGGCATGTGGTGAGCGGCCTCTACATGGATCCGAAGGGGGAGCTGAGGACCGCGGCGGAGGAGATGCAGAAGTACGGGCAGAAGGCGATCCCGTGGGCCGGCGCAGCTGCCCTACTTGAGAAGGGACCGGGCGGAGGGCTCGTGGCAAAAGCCATCCCGGGAAAGCTCTACTGTGGACTGCCTCTCGCCAAAGCCGATAGCGACCTCCCAGTCCATCTCAACGGCTACTTCGACGTGAATTCCGCGCGTGAGGGCCTGACGGTGGACGTGTCGCTCATGGGCAAGGATGGCGCCCGGCACGGCTGGAACCAGGCACTGATGCAACACGCGGTAGCGCCCGCGTACACGGCCCTGCTCGCCGAGTTGGCCAAGGCGGTGGACGCCGCCTCAGCGGAGACACTCTACCGACTGTTCCCTGATCCCGAGCGGGCCGTACCGGAAGCGCTTCAACTCTTCCCCAAGCACGTCTACACGCTCCTGGCCCAGGAGCACGTCATCCACTGCGTAGGGACGTCCGCGCCGTGGGCCCGGATCGGCGACCTCGTTCCCCCACCCGCCGAGTGGCAACCCCGGCTGCAGGAGCCGCTGTGCGCGCGGGGTATGCCCATCCCGGAGCCGCCTCTGCCCGGGCACATCGTGAAGGGATTCACTGCGGCCGGCGTCAAGGTCAACTATCTGACGCCCGTTATTCTGAGGGAGCGGCTGCTCGTGCAGCAGCCAGTGAGTATCCCGCTGGAGCAGGCGGCGGATCCCGCCCTGCGCCGCCGTGAGTGGGTGGTCAACCTGCTCAACTTCTGCATGCAGGTCATCAATGTTGGCGTTCACGAGGAAACGCGGAAATTTGGACTGGGACGCTGGAGGTGTGCCGGGGGTCCGGCATCCCGGTCCGAGGTGAGGCTCAGCGCTTGGACTTCGCCCTCCTGGTCGTCGCGGCCTCCTCGGCCTCGCGGCGGCGGTAGCTCTCGCCTTCGATAGCGAGGACGTCCGCGTGGTGGATGACGCGGTCAATCAGCGCGGTGGCGCACGCGGCGTTGGGAAAAATGGTCGGCCAGTCCGAAAACGCCAGATTCGTGGTCATCACCAATGAGCGTTGTTCATACCTGCGCGCCACGACTTGAAAGAGGAGGTCCGCGTTGCGCGCGTCGTAGGCGAGGTAGCCCATCTCGTCGATGACGAGCAGGCTGGTGCGGCTGGTGTAGTGGCGCAGGCGGCGGTCCAGTGCGCGGCTGGTGTCCTGGGCGCCCAGGTCGAGCAGCAACTGGGAGGCGGTGACGAAGAGAGCGGAGTGCCCCTTGAGGACGGCCTGGTGGGCGATGTTCTGCGCGATCATCGTCTTGCCCAGTCCCTGAGGGGCGACAATGACGACGTTGCGCGCGCGCTCCAGGAAATCCAGGCGCAAGGCGGACTCGACGGCCTCGCGGTCAATCTTCTTGGGCCATCCCCAGTCGTAGTCCGCCATGGGCTTGAAGCGGCCAAGGCGGCTGCGAGACAGGCGCCGCTCGAGACTTCTGCGGCCGCGTTCCTTCTGCTCCTCGTCGGCCAGGTGCTCCAGCAACTCGGTAGCGCCCCATCTGGCCTTCGTGGCGCGGGCGATGAGGTCCGCGAGGCCCTGGGAGGTGGCGTGCAGTCCGAGGGAGGCCAGGCGGTCAGCGAGTGGAGTCGTCATCGGCGGAGTCCTTGTTAAGGAGGCGGTCATAGTCGGCGAGGGAGTGGGGGCGGGTGCGGGAGGCGGCGATGCGCGGGTCATCCGGCAGCACCACGGTGAGTGGTGGAGGCTGACGCTGGCGGCGAGCGCGCTGCTCCAGGAGGTGGGCCACGGCGGGGGCGCTCACCGCCCCCTTGCGCAGGGCCTCGGCGAGGGCCTCATCCAGGGCGCGTGCGCCGTGGAGCGTAAGTAACTTCAGCAATTGAGCAGTGTGGTGTGACAGCGAGAGGTCGCGCTGGGCGAGGGCCGCGAGGAAGCCCTCTGCCTGCTGGCAGGAGGCGCGCAGCAAGTCTCGGCCGCGCAGCTCGTGCGCGCGGGCCTTGGCGTCGGCGAGAGCGGCGAGGTGGCCGGGCTGCTCCAGGGTGCGGCCCTTCTCGAAGCAGCGCGGGTGGGAGGCCACCTCCTCGGAGCCGTCCAGTACGCGTACGCGTGTCTCGGAGGCCACCAGGGTGAGGGGCTTCTTCACCAGGGTGTGTGGAATGGAGTAGTCGTTGGAGTCAAAGCGCACGTAGGGCGTCTTGCCGGAGGCGACGGGGCGCACCACGTCCGTGGGAAACGGGTGTGCGGGCAGGGGCAGCAGCCGCGGGCGTTCCTCCTCGAGGGCCGTGGCGACGGTGCGCCCGGTGACGTCGCCGGGCAATTGGCGCGCGTGGGCCACCTCGGCCGCCCACCGCGCCGCTTGCGCGTTGAGGTCATCCACGCCGCTAAAGGTGCGCGCGGCGAAGAAGGAGTCGCGCAGGTAGCGGATGGTGCGCTCCACCTTGCCCTTCTCGTTGCCGCGGTAGGGGGCGCAGGGCTTGGGTGCGAAGTGGTAGTGGCCAGCCAATTCCAGCAGGCGCGGGTGGAAGCGGATGGCGTCTCCGGCGCGCTCGAGCACCACGGACTTCAAGTTGTCGTACAGCAGCGCGCGCGGCACGCCCCCCAGCGCCTGGAAGGCCAGCACGTGGCCCCTGAGGAAGCTCTCCAGCGTCATGTCGAGGAAGAAGCGCGCGTAGAGGGCGCGGCTGTGGCCCAGCACCATGACGAAGCAGCACAGAGGGCGGCGCGTGTTGCCCACGGACAGCGTGCCGAAGTGTCCCCAATCCACCTGGGCCTCCTCGCCCGCAAGCGTGCTGCGGCGCAGGAAGGCCTCGGCGCGAGAGGTGGGACGCACCGTGCGCACGTAGCGGCGCACCTGGAGCGGGCCACCCACGTAGCCGCGCGCCTTCACCATGTGGAAGAGGCGCATGGCGGTGAGGCGTGGGTGGGCCTCCAGGGTGGCTTGGATGAAGCCCTTGTAGGCATCCAGCAGCGTGGGCCTGACGGACTTCACCCCCGTGCCGCTGACGCGCTCGAGCGTCAGGGCGCGCCGGACGGTGTCGTGGTGCACGCTCAGCTCGGAGCAGATGGTGCCCACCTTCCAGTGCTCGGCGAAGTGCAGTCGGCGGATGCGGGCGGCGAGTTCGGGGGAAATCATGGGCCCACCTCACGGCGGACGGGCAGCCCTGAAGCGCCGGCCCACGTGGGTGCGCGCAAGCGTGGTGTGGCGCAGGAAGGGACTCTGACGCCCGCACGAGGTGCAGGCGGGGATGGAGGGCGGCGGTGCATGCGGCAGTGGCCTCGCTGCGCTCGGCTCCGCGGCCACCTGCGTGGCGGCCGGGGCCGGCGCGACGGGCACACTGGCTGTCCGCGCCACGGCAGCGGGAGACTGATGCGTCACTTTCTCTCGCCGCCGCTCCCGCCAGGCCGCCTGCCGCGCGGCATGTGCGTGCCGTCCGTCCCGGGTGCGCTGGTAGCGCGCACCAGCCGCGCGCATTGACTCCGCCCGCGCCCTTCGACTGCACGGCGGCCCGCAGTAGCGCTGGCCACGGTCGCACGCAGAGCAGAGGAAGAACACCTGCCGACACTCGGGCCGGCCGCACACCACGAAGCGCAGCGCCTCCACGACACTCCTGCGCGCGCCGGCTTCTGGCGCCGCGCCCCGGAGTGCGCTACCTCTTCCTCACCGGCTCGCCCCTCTCGCACACCAGGGCGCGCCTCCAAGGAGGGCCCTCCAGCCGCTACTGGTGGGCCTTCCGTCTTTTCAGGACGCGCGCGACCGTGGACTCCACCGGCGCACTCTCCCCCCCTCAACTTCTCGGCCACACCCATCTCAGGGAGTGGTCTTGAAGTCAGGCAACTCCCGGCGACCCATGACCAGGAACCTGCGCTTCCTGGTGACCATCAACATCGCGCCTCACGAGCGCAACCCGCGCGTGCCCCAGGCTTTGAGCGCCGTGTGCATGCGCATGTTGGCGAAGAAGCGGGAGGCGCGCTTTCCCGACTACGTGGAGCTGTGCGGCGCCCTGGACGCTGCCCTCGCCGCAGCGGAGAAGGACGCGCGCTGGGACGTGCCGTTGATGGACCCGGACGCGCCGGACGCGACGCCCACGTTGAAGGTGCCCGGCATGGGGCCTCGGGCGGGGGAGGAGCAGGCGGGCCTCGCGTGGAAGGCGGACCGTCCCCGGCGTGGGCGCAAGGCCGCCCGGAAGCCGCAGCCTGTGCCGGAGAGGGCCGTCCCCGCCCCCCTGCCGGCGAAGGTGGCCGAGCCGCCTGCCCCCGCGAAGGTGGCGCAGGCCGCGGCTTCGCCAGCCGAGGCCCTGGTGGCGGTTTTGGCGGAAGTGGCGCCGGAGCATGCCTGGGAGGGACTGCCACCCCCGGTGCCCGAGTCCGCTCTGCCGTCTCCGCCGCCAGTGCCAGAGGCCCCTGCTGTTGCTCGGGCGGCACCAGCTCCACGGCGGGCGCCGGGCCTCGCACAGCCTGCGCCTCCGCGGAAGGCGCGTGGCCCCCTCCGGTGGGCACTCGCGCGCATCTTCCCCACAAGCCTCGGCATGCTTCCGGTGCGCGCTGCGGCGGTGGCGTCCCTCCCGCCCGCCGCGCTCTTGGTGGTGGCGGTGGGGGCGCTGGCCCTGGCGAGCGCTGGCGCGTGGGTTGTCCACACGCGCCCAGCGCCCGGCTCACCTTCAACGGTGCCGTCGGCGGCTTCACCACCTGCTGAGCCGCTGCGAGGTGGCTCTACTGCGCAGGCCTGTGCCGTCCGTGAAGTGGCGAGTGCCCAGGAGTGGCCCGAAGCTGGGGTGGGCACGGCCTTCTATTTGGCTCCCACCCCCGCGCCCGTATTTGCCACCATGCTCCGCAAGGAAGACTCCCGCTTGAGGCTCGAAGAGACGCCCGCTCCTCAGCTGCAGCGCAAAGGCATGCGCGCCCGTTTCGTGGAGAAGTGCGTAGGCGCCGCCTGCTGCGCCCTCTTCGGCGCCTGCACCGGCGCCCCGGCGCGCCCCACGCCCAAGCCCGAGGACTGCTCCTCCAAAGCCCTGGTCACCATGAAGGAGCTGGACATCGACATTGACGATGAGGCCAAAGGCTCCTTCCCCGTTGTCGGAGACTCCAAGCCCGTCACCGTGAAGGAGTTCACCACGTTCTCGTTGCTCCGGCCCTTGGGGAAGCTGAACGCGGGCACTGTTCTCTCCGGTCGGCTCATCTTCGGGGAGAGCCGCGTCTACGGCCGCTTCACGCAGGCCAAGACATTGGGCGGGAGGACATACTCGGTCTGTTTCGAGCTTCAGTACGGCGGACAGCGTGGCGTCGAGATCGAGCGTGACGGCGGGCCTGATTCCGCTGTGGTCTTCTCCTCGGCGGACGTCCGGGCTGTGGATCGCTTCGAATAGGGTGTGCGCGGGCTCGGGTGTCCGGAGGCCGGGCACAGGGAGCGCAGAGGTGTGGTAGAGGCCCATGTTTCCGGGGCGATTCCCCGCGCCTCCTTCGAGGTTGATTTCCTGTGCTCCTCGCATCCCCCTCCGGCCTCCTGGCGCTGGCGCTCCTGTCCGCTCCCGCCGAAGTCTCTGCGGCTCCCTTCACGGACGAGTGCGAGGCGGCGAGTTCGCGCATTGAGCTGCCTGCCACGCCCGAGGGAAAGCCACCCGTTGTGTGTCTCAGCCCCGGCCTGTCCATCAACCTCCGCTTCGACTCGATGCTCCAGCGGGAGTCCCTGAAGATTCAGGAGCGGGACTGGTTCGAGGATTGGGCCTTGGGGCAGCAGACGCTCACGCTGGTCCCGCGCGACAATCTCGTGGCTGGCAAACGCTCCGAGGTGGAGGTGTGCTTCGCGGACGGTGCCGCTCCGGCGTGTACCACCTTCGACCTCGTGCTCCATCCCGGGCTTGGCATGCAGGAGGTGAAGGTGCTGCGCCAGTCGCGCCCAGTGGCCTACTACCAGCAAGTCGCGAAGGAAGCTCAGGATGAGGCTCAGCGCCTGCGGGTTGAGGTCCAGCAACTCCGTGCCGAGCGCGGTGTGCCAGACGGACTGAGGGGCGCCATCGCCTCCGGCCTGGTTGGGTATGGCGGCATACTCTTCAAGGATCTGTCGCGCGACGTCACCGTGAAAGAGGGTAACGCCCTCGTCAAGGACACCGTGTTGAGCTACCGCGCCAAGGAGCGGGTGGCTGTAGAGGTATACCTCACGAATCCCGGCATGACGCCCTGGACGGCGGCGGGAGCGGTACTTCGGGGTCCCAAGGGCGAAGTGTTGAAGCCGCTTCCGCTCTGGCCGTTGGCCTCCATTCTTCCTGCTGATCCACAAGCCGAGCGCGGTCGTCAGGCCGACCGTGTCGTGGTGGAGGTATTGGCCACGGAGAAGGAAGCCCGGGGTACGTACACCCTCATCCTGTGGGACGCGGAGCGCACGCGAACCGTCACCCTCGGGAACATCACGTTCCCTTAACTCTGGCGTCCGCGAATACAGAATACCTGCTGCATCCTCAGAAGGGCTCCCGACCCAGTAGCTTGACGGGCGCACCCGCACTTCCATGTAATTCCGGAGCGACGGCTTTCAAGCTGCGTCTCTTCCGGAGGTGCGCCGTGTCCACCCGTCTTGTTGGCCTGCGCCTACCTGGCGTACGGCTGCGCCCTCTGTTGGGCGGCTGGTTTCTCATCGTCCTCTTCCTTCAGTCGGCCTGCGCCACAGGCACCCCACAGGGCAGCCTCCTAGTGGGCTATCGCTACAACTCGCTCACGCCCCCGCCGTCACCGAAGGATCGTGTTGCCGCTACGGCGGATCCCGGGTTCGAGTCCGCCACCGTGTACGTCGTGGACTTCATGGAGCCCGGCACCGTCGCCACGCGGCCAGTGCCAATACCGAGGGCCGAATTCCAGCAGGCCTTCCAGCGACTCGCTCGCGACGTGCGCCTGGGCGCGAAGACGCCACGGCAGGCCGCCCACGAGTTGCTGCGCCTCGCGGCTACGCAACCAGACGCCCCCAGAGTGGCCGTGACGGGCTACTGGGAGGTGGAGCAGCACCATGGCGAGGCCCTCACCTGGACGCCCCTGCGCCAGGAGGGCCCGGTTGAACCCACCCCGGAGGCCGAAGCATCTCTCCGGGACAAGTACCTCCAATGGTGTGCGCACCAAGGAGGCGGTGACTGCCTTGGCCTGCTGGACGATGGGCCCTACCTGCGCGCCGATGACAGGCGGGCGTTGGCCCTGGCCCTGGCCTTTGGCAGGGTCCTTGACGAAACGCGCAATGCACTGAGGGCAGAGCTGCTCAGCGTGCAGGCTCTCGTCTCCATGGTCGTCTGGTCGGTGGCCCTCTACTGCATGATGTGGGTGGTGCCCGAGCCGACGACCAAGGCCGTGGCCGCCACCCTGACCCTCATCCTCATGGGCTACCTGGGTCTCAAGACGGTGTATGGGCTCATGGACGGCTGGGCCCGCATGGTGGACACGGCGCACCACGCCACCACCTTCGAGGAGCTACGCGCAGCGGGGGCGGAATTCGGCAAGGTACTGGGCGAGGATGCCGCACGCGCCATGATCCTCGCTGTGGCCACGCTCAGCGGGCACACGCTGGGGCAGGTGCTGTCTCGGGTGAAGTCGCTTCCGCGCTTCAACCTCGCGGGGGCGCAGTTCGAGGCGCAAGGCGGCGCCGCCGTCAGGGGGCGCCTGGAGGTTACGGAGGTGGCGCTCGCGTCGGAGGGGGCCCTGGCCAAGGCGGTGGCGACGGCGGAGACGGTGGCCACCTCACCGCAGGGCCCCATGGCCGTGGTGATGCTCAAGAAGGGGACGGGCAGTGGAGCGGGACAGGCCCCAGGAGGCCGTTCCGCCGAAACCGTCATTCGTCACCGGGGCGGCAACCGGCAAGTGGAACTCAGCGATGGCCAGCGCTGGCACCTGTCTCGCGGAAAGTCGGCTGCCGACATTCCCGCCGAGGACAAGGTGGGCGACATGCTCCAGGAGGCCGTCACCAAGGCCGCGAGGGAATGGGGGCCCGACAAGCTCTCGCGCAATGAGCGAGATGCTATCGACGAGGCCCTAAAGCAGGGCGAATACTGGTTGGCGCGCCTGCTGGAGCGCGAGGCCCGGGGGCGCTACGTGGAGAACGAGGTCAGCCGTCAATTCAAGCACCTCTATAACTTCAGCCGGAACAAGGGAGTCGATGTGGAAGTCCCGGGAGGCTTCAAGTACGAGATTCTCTCGGGTACGGAGTCGAATCTCGCGCGGCATGGACGGCGAATGGCGGGCGAGTTCTTCCGGATGCTCACCTTCTGAGAGGGCAGCGGATGCTCTACAACAAGGTTTTCTTCGAGGACCGGGAAATCGAAAATGAGCGGCTGGAGCTGACGGACAAGGGCTCGCTCTACTTCCTCGGCTCCAATATGACGTTCAAGAACTGCACTCTCGTCCTGAAGGTCTCCGGCAGGAACCTGATCTTCGACCAGGGAACTCGGTTCATCGACTGTACCTTCGAGGTGAAGCAGGAACTGAAGAACCACCAGCAGTGGGTGTTCGCTTCACTGAAGGGGTGCCGGTTCAGGGGGCGGCTGTCGGGCTGCGACTTCGGGTACTGGCCCAGCTACTCGGAGAGGGCGGGGCACGGGTCCATTGAGGACTGCGATTTCAGCGAGGCCCGCCTGGATGGTTGCCGCATCATGGGCTGTGACCCTGCCTCCCTTCGCTTTCCCAAGTGGCCCTGCTTCACCATCCTGGACCCCGTTGGGCGAGCCCGCGAACTCAACAGCGTCCAGTGGCCGGGAGGTTTTCACCCGATCATCGTGGAAGGGCAGTACAGGGATCCTCCCTCCACAATGGCCGTAACGTTCTATGCCCCGGCCCTTGCCAAGCGCCGCGAGACTACCGAGGAAGCGTTCAGGGCGGTCATTGAGCGGTTCGACTGCATCGTCTACTGACGGGACTGTGCGGTGAGTCGCCCTGTCGAAGGGCCGCGACGCAGCGACAACTACCGTAGGGAGGGGGCGCCACCGCAGGCGCCACCTCGAAGCAGCCCGAGACGCCGTTCGTACTGCGGCAGCCATTCCGGCACCAAATGCGGCAGCGCAGCTTCAGCACCTGCCTGCCTTGCCCACTTCGCAACTCGTGTGTCCTTCGGGCTCCCTGCCTGGGCAACCGCGCCGTTCCGAGGCGTTGGCACTCCGGACGGCTGCTGTACGGCGCCAAGCACACTGGCGCTCCGGCCGTCTGCCGTGCATGGGGCTTCCGGAGGGGAGTTGCTGGATTCCCGGTGCCCGCGCCTCACCTGGACAACGGGCTCGGCGCTCAACTCCCAGGCCTATGTCGCCCCCCGTTCGTCCCTCGAGGCCGTGCTGGCGCAGATCTGGGCGGTACTCAAGATCCGCCGCATTGGTGTCCACGACGACTTCTTCGCCCTGGGCGGACATTCCCTGCTCGCCACACAGGTGATGTCCCGCATCCGGAGCACCTTCAAGGTGGACCTCCCAGTGCGCTGCCTCTTCGACACCCCCACCCTCGAGGGGCTCGCTACGGCCCTTCTCTGTTCACGAGCACAACACGTGGGCCCCAAGTGCTGGCCGTCCTGTTGGAAGATGTTGAACGCTTGGATCAGGATGGGGTCCGCCACCGCATGAACGCCGAAGCCGCCTGAGCTTCCCACGGGAGAGGAAACCGCATGGCCAGCCAGAAGTACCGTTTGGAGACGATGCTGATCCACGGGGGAGATCTTTCTCCCAGGGTTCACGGGGCCGTCAGCATCCCCATCTTCCAATCCTCGACTTACGAGTACAATGGAGACGGGCAGTTATCATGATGTCCGCTACATCCGGCTCAACAACACCCCCAACCACGCCTCGCTCCACGCGCAGCTGCGAGCCATGGAGGGGGCCGAGGCCGCTCTGGTGACTGCCAGCGGCATGGCCGCCATCTCCACCGCGCTGCTCTCGGTGCTCAGCAGCGGCGACCACCTGCTGGTGCAGAACGGCCTCTATGGCGGAACGCATGACTTCATCGCCGGAGATCTGCCGAAGTTCGGAATCACTAGTACCTCCATCGACGCAACCGATCCCTCCTCCTGGGAGGCGCACCTGCGGCCCAACACCCGCGCCATCTACGTGGAGACGATGACCAACCCCCTGCTGCAACTCGCGGACTACGAGGCGGTGGCCGAGTTCTCCCGCAGGAAGGGATTGGTCTCGCTGATCGACAACACCCTGGCCACGCCGATCAACTTCCGCCCCATCGAGCGCGGCTTCGACCTGTCGCTGCACAGCTGCAGCAAGTACCTCAACGGCCACTCGGACATTGTCGCGGGCGCCGTCCTGGGCCGGGAGGAGTGGGTGAACCGGGTGAAGCACCGCTTGGATCACCTGGGGGGCTCTCTGGATCCGCATGCCTGCTTCCTGCTCTCGCGCGGGATCAAGACCCTGGCGTTGCGGCTGCGTGCCCAGAGCCAGAGCGCTCTGGAGATCGCGCGCTTTCTGGAGAAGCATCCAGCGATTTCGCGGGTGAACTACCCTGGCCTGGAGAGTCACCCCCAGCACGCCGGGCCCGGAAGTTCTTCGAGTGCTTTGGTGGAATGCTGAGCTTCGAGATGCGCGCGGGGGTGGACGCGGCAGAGCGACTGCTGAGCCGGGTGCGCCTGCCCATCAAGGCGCCCAGTCTTGGCGGAGTGGAGACGCTCATCACCCGCCCGGCCACCACCTCTCATGCGGGCATGGCGGCCGCCGAGCGCACGCGCTTCGGGATCTCGGACGCGCTGATCCGGCTCTCCGTGGGGATCGAGGCCACCCAGCATCTGCTCGATGATCTGTCCGAGGCGCTCAAGGAGGGGTGAACTGGGCTTGATCCGCTTCCCTGAGGACTTGCGGGCCTCGGGCGGGAACGGCACGAAGATATGCCAGAAGTGAGGCATGCCGCGCCAGATCTGCAACTCGGCCTCTCCCCCCGCCTCACGCAGTCTTTCCGTAGTTGATTCGCCTCCTCGTTGAGAACGCTGGCGCGAACTGGGGAGTCCTCTTCCTCTCTGGAGAGGGGCCGCTCGTCGTGGTGATGACGCCTTCGGCGGATGGATGGCAGGGCCAGGTCACTCTGTACGAGAAGCGATACGCGTGAGGGAGCGGACGCGAGAGTTGTCCTGGGAAAGCGAGTCCACCGAGTTCAGATTGTCGCCTATAACGAGACGGGGTTGGAGCAACGGCGTGGTGCAAGGCGTTGCATCCCCGCGTTCAGCCCGGCATGATGCGGCGTATATGAACGACTCTTTCCGCATCTACCGCGCGTCCCAGACTCCGCAAATGGCGGAGGCGCTGGCTGACGTGCTGATAGACGTCGTCGAGGGTGGCGCGTCGGTCGGTTTCATGCTCCCCCTGTCACGCACCAAGGCGCTTGCCTACAGCCAGAGCGCGTTGGCGAGCGCCGAGCGTGGCGAACGCATTGTGCTGGTGGCTGAAGACACGGCCACGAAGACTATCGTGGGCACGGTGCAGGTCGTGCTGGCCGCGCCCGAGAACCAGCCGCACCGGGGTGACATCGCCAAGATGCAGGTGCACCGGAGCGCGCGCTGCCGCGGCTTGGGGGAGGCGCTGATGCGGGCGGCCGAGGCCGCTGCGCGCGAAGCGGGCAAGACGCTGCTGGTGTTGGACACTGTCACGGGTAGCGACGCCGAGCGCCTGTACGCGCGGCTCGGGTGGCAGCGCTGCGGTGAAATCCCTGGCTACGCGCTCTGGCCTCAAGGGGGGCTGTGCAGCACGACGGTCTTCTACCGGCAACTGACGTGATGCGAACCGGTACCGAACGCCTGGGCTTGATTTCGTTTGCGTGTGAGTTTGGAGATCGTGAGCGGACTCCTGACTCGATCGAAGACTGCTGCCGCTCTGTTCAACGCGGAGAAGTATCTCGTACAGGCCTTTGAACCCGGGTTTTCCGCGTCCAGTCTGCTTGAGTCGCGCTCGCCCAATGGGGGCACACCCCGTCTTTCTGACTGGGTCGTCTCAGTCTCGATAGCGGGGCTGAATCTGCTCAAGGGCCCGGGTGAAGCGCGGCTGGAACGTTGGGGCGAGCACGTCAGTGCAGACTGCGTACCGCGTGTACGCCTCATCGGAGCCTTGGGGGCCGGAGAAATGGACGCCGACGAGCCCGGTTCGTTCGATCACGAGACGATTGTACAACTCGGCACGCGCGATGCCTCTGCGCGCTGCCTCGTCGCGCAGGTCGATCCCGAAGGCCTCGTCGGGCGTGCGCCACAGCGTGAAGAATCCAGCGTCGGTCTCGCATGCCGGGCGCAGGCCGGCGGCCTTCAAGCGAGGGACGAGGAAGTCGAGGCGCGCGCGATAGGTGGCGAAGAGTTCGTCCATGATCGTGCGTGCCAGCGGGGGGTCGGCGAGGAGCCTGGCGTAAGCCGTCATCATCGACGGGACGGGCCCAGACTCGGTGTTGCCCTTGATCAACACGAAGTCCTCGATGAACTCGCGGGAGCCCACCATGGCCCCCAGCCGCGCACCGGGATCACTGAACGCCTTGGACAGCGAGTAGAGCTCGGCCCACTCGAGATCGGGATAGTCGACGGCGACGCGTGCAAGAGGGGTGTGGGCACCGGGCGCCGCCAGGGTCGTGTAGGCGCCGTCGTTGACGAGCCGGCTGCCGCGCGAGATGCAGAACTCGATGAGCGCTCGCCACTCGCCCTCGCTTGCGCCGCGCGAGGCGGGGTTGCCAGGGCGAATGACAAACACGAGATCGGGGCGCTCGACACCCGCGTGACGAAGTGCCTCCTCGAGGCGCGGTACGCTCAGCGACATCCCGTCGTCGGGCGACAGCGGCCAGACGACGCGGTTGGATGCCAGGTACGACGACGTCCACGTTCCCATGACATCATAGGCGGGCAGATTGGTGACCACGTGGAATCTGCGTCGATCCCCGAGGTGGAGGCCACAGGCAAGCGGCAGCAGGGCCGTCGCGGTCTTGATGCCCGGGATTGGCACCGCCTTGAGGTGGGGATATCTCGTGTAGTCGAGGCCCGTGAATGCCCTCGACAGGCTTTCGCAGAAGAAATCGAGGTTCCTGTCCTCGGCGTAGGTGTGGAGCTCGTAACGGGGCCCGCGCTGCTCCTGAGCGCGCAGCTCGCGGATCGCTTCGACTGGCACGATGTCGGGGTTGCCGAGCGAGAGGTTCAGCGCTGGCTGCCCGGTCTTCTCCTCGAATTCACGGATCAGCACGTAGATGAGCTGAAACAGGTTGATTCCGGAGGGGGGGATGCGCCGACGTGCGGAGTCGTTGGTCATGGGAGGGAGCGTAGAACGATGGGTGTTCATTCACATCTGCCGGAGTCATGTATTGCGGCGGGAGACTCGTGTCCCACGAGCACTCGAGCCCTTTGCTGGTGACGTCACTCGTCAGGGGAGGGGACCCGGTCACCGTTGGGTGGGGTCCGATCGCGTCCCGAGCAACTTCGCGACCGTCCCTCCGAAGAACGCACGCAGCTCGTGGTTCCTCAGCTGCTCGAGCGGCCCGCCTTCGGCCTTCAGCTTCGCCAGGCACTCGTTCTGGCTGCCCTGCAGCCTGAACAGCGGCCAATCGGTACCGAACAAGACCTTGTGCTTGAATCCCCTGCGGAGAAGTTGTTCGAGCGCCACCAGCTCCGCTGTCTGGAAACCGCTGACGTCGAGATAGACGTTGGGCCTGAACGAGCACATCATCGCGCACTCTTCTACGTACGACACGCTTCCGTGAGCGAGAATGAAGTTCACTCGGGGGAAGTTCCGGGCGGCCTCGTCGAGCTGCACCGGCGAAGCCGTGTCGAATGCCAGGGCGGGGCAGGTACCACCAATGTGAACGAGCACTGGCACGTGCCAGCGCGCGCAGATCTCATAGTAGGGGTACAGCTGAGGATCACTGCCGGGGAAGCCGCAGGGAGGGTAGACCTTGAGTCCGTGAAAGCCGAAGTCGCGAATGCTCCGCTCGAAGAGATCGATTCCGTCCTTCCCCCAACGGGGGTCCACCCCAGCGAAGACACTGAACCGGCCCTGGTGTCGCTCATAGACCGTCTTGTGGTGCAGAAGTATCTCTTCGATGGTGAGCCGACTGCCTTTCAATGCATACGTAAAGTCGGGAGCAAGGAGCACGGCGTGGTCAATCTCCGCGCCGTCCATCTCCGAGACCAGCTCGTCGCACAGCGGATCCTGCAATTTGGCGAGGTAGACCTCCCTGACCTTGCTGGCCGCCGCGCGAACTCCCTGCGAGTCGAGGGCGAGCTCGATGTTGCTGACGATCCCATCCACGAACTCGGGCGGGATGAAGTCGAGCGATGCGATGTGACAATGGGTATCGATGACCTGGTTGCTGGCTGGAGCCGCGCTGCTCGAGGGTTTCATGAGGGAGCCTTCTGTCCGAGTTCAAGGATGAGATTCCGGACGTCACCCATCGTTCGGATGGTGGCGACCTTGTCGGCATGTTCCATCAGGTCGATCTGAAACTCTTCCTCGATACGGAACGCAAGCGACATCAGTCCGATCGAATCGATTCCGAGCTCGCCATTCAGGGACATCGAGTCCTTCAACGCGATCTTATGGAGGCGGCGAGGCATCACCTCGCGCAGGAGCCGTTCGAGGGCAACGTCCACCGATGAACTCATGACGTTTGTACTCCCCCGGCGGCGGGTTCCGCTTGCGTGAGCTCACGTTCGAAGCGCCGGTGGATTGCTTGGCGATCGAGCTTGAGGTTCCGGGTCACGAGGCCGGTCTCTGGGCGAAAGGCCACTCGGGTGACGATGAAACGTGCGATGCGCGACGCGGGCTTGACTCGAAGATTCACGCGGTTGATCGCCGACTGAACGTCGGTTCGAATGCGAGCCTCCTGTTCCGCGGTGCACTCGGGGTCGACCGCTACGATCGCAACGAGCGCCGGAATCTCGCCACCACCCACCACCACGGCCCGCTCCACGCCAGGAATTGCTGCCAGGTCGACTTCGAGCGTTTCGGGGTGAACCTTCTCGCCAGACTGCAGGAGGATGATGTTCTTCTTGCGTCCGGTGATGTAGAGGTACCCTTCTTGATCGAACTTTCCGAGATCCCCTGTCGCGATGCGACCGTCGGGCAGGAACGTGAGGGCCTCCTCGGAGCGCTCCACTCCGAAGTAGCCGATGGACTGCGGGTGGGGCAGGGAAAGGATGATCTCCTGATCCTCGGCGAGGGAGACGGAGTTGGGAACGATGGGGTGTCCGACGGATGAAAAGCGATTGCGCGCAGGCCGGTTCCACGCGATGAAACCGACCTCCGCCAGTCCATATGCTTGAAACAGCGGCAGTCCCGCGAACTCGAAGAAGTCGAGCGTGGAGGGCTTGCTGGGCGCGGAGCCGGTGAGAAGCACCCGGATCCGGCCACCGAATGCCTCGTGCGTGCTCTGGAACAACCAGCGGCGCAGACGAGCCCTGAGGCTCTTCCAGGTGAAGAGGCCGAGGGCACGGCTCACCAGCAACAGGGCACGTCGGCGCAGCTCGGGCAACGCGAGGAAGCGCTTTTCGATGGCCTCGAAGAGCGCTGGGGGACCGAGCACGATCGTCGGTCGCAACGCCTTGAAGCTTCGGAAGAGGTTGACGGAATCGGTCAAGAGGATGTCGGTGTCCTTGCGGAGCGCCGCGAAAATCATGACGCGTTGCTGGAAGATCGAAAGCGGGAGCGCCACCAGGATTCCGTCGCCCCTGGTCAGCTCCCAGTCATTCGCCAGCGCGTCGACGGTCACGTCGACGCCAGCACGCGACAGCAGCAGCGCCTTGAGCCGGCCCGAGGTCCCAGAAGAGAAGATGACGGTGCACGCATCTGTTCCACGCACCCGCCGGCGCAGCCCATTGTCCGTCGGTGGGCGCACGGTGGCCGCCGGGGTCTCGGGCGCATTCATGACCATCACCCATGCGTGGCCACCGCGGTTCCCAACCTTCCGGGTTACCAACAGGAGGGAGAGATCATAGCCTTCCGCCAGCTCTTCCTCGGATTTTGTGGCGAATTCATCCACCGGAAAACAGACAGACAGGCACCCCAACGAAAGCAGGGCCAGGTCGTAGACCATCCATTCGTAGCAGTTCTCTCCGAGCACTCCGACACACGCACCAGGCTCGAGGCCCGTACGAACGAGCCGCTCCCGAGCCCGTGCGACATCGTCCGCCAATTGCGCGAACGGAATTCTGGCCACGGTCCGCCCATCGAATGTCGTGATGCTTCCCCGAAGTTCTCTGCTCGGGGCGGAGAAGGGAACGAATATGTTCACCGGGCTGTCATTGACTGTTTGGGTAGACTGTATCATGTCACAAGTCTTTCTCCATGAACAGGCTCAGCGGATCTGGCGCGTAGTCGCCAAACGGGCCGCGGTCGCGATAGCCGAACCTACGGTAGAGACGGATTGCTTCGGGCTGTCGGATCCCTGTCTCTAGGCGCATCACACGAACGCCCGCCTCACGGGCGTCGCTCTCGAGACGTCGTAGGATGAACGCGCCCAGGCCGTTGGAGCGCGCCGCGGGAACGACGAACATCCGCTTGAGCTCGGCACAGCCCTCATCCTGCATGACGAAGGCCCCGCAGCCTTCGGCGACCCCCTCGGCCGACCGGGCGACGAGGAATTGCACCGAGGGGGTGAGCAGTTCTCGAACGTCCAGCATGTGGACGCTCTCCGCCGGATAGAGCGAGTAGGCGTACGCTTCCGACGCGGTGAGCAATGCGGCGACTTCAGGCTCCGTGGGGTCGCCGACGTGAAGCTGGTGTCGAATCACGCGGCGGCTCCATTCGTGCCGGGGAATGCCTCTCGCTGCGGCGAGACCGCATCCTCGCGGATCATGGCGGCACCCTTCTCCGCGATCATCATGGCGGCCGCTTGTGTGTTGCCGGAGACCATGCTCGGCATCACCGATGCGTCGATCACCCGAAGGCCGTCGAGGCCATGTACTCGCAACCGGGGGTCGACCACCGCGTTGGCATCACTTCCCATCCGGCACGTGCCGATGGGGTGGAACGAGGTGTCGCCTTGAGCGCGCGCATGGGCACGCAGCTCCTCGTCGCTGGTGAGCTCCGGCCCGGGCCTCGTCTCCTCGCCACGGTAAGGCTCGAACGCTGCCGCCGAGACGAGCTGGCGGGCGATTCGCATTCCCGCGATGAGCCGCCGCAGGTCGCTCTCCTCGGAGAGAAAGCGCGGCTGGATGGCGGGTGGCATGGTGGGGTTCGGGCTCCGCACGTGAATGGAGCCACGCGACTCTGGGCGCAGCGGATAGACGCCGACAGTCATGCCGGGGCGATCGTCGAGCCGCCGTTGTGAGCTCGCTCCGTAGCTGGCCGGTGCGAAGTGGAACTGGAGATCGGGAACGGGCTCGCTCGGTGAGGAGCGGACGAAACCGAAACCGACCGCGATGGGCATGCTCAACACCCCCCGCCGGTCGAACACGTAGCGGGCGATCTCACGAAGCAGGGAGAGCCCTCGCGTTCTCTCGTTGAAGGTGACGGGCTGGCGTACGCGCCAGCGCAACCTCGCGGCGAAATGGTCCTGGAAGTTCTCACCCACGCTCGGTAGCGCATGGCGGACGCGAATGCCGGCGCGCTCGAGGACCGCTGGATTGCCAATGCCCGACAGCTCGAGCAGTTGCGGGGAGCACACCACCCCCGCGGCCAGGATCACCTCGCGTGTGACAGAGACCTCGTGAGCCCGCCCGTCGCGAATGTAGTTCAAGCCGACACACCGTCGGCCGTCGAGCCGCAGCCCCGTCACGATGGCGCTCGTCACGGTCGTGAGGTTGGAGCGCCGCGCTCCTTCGAGATAGCCGTCCACGACCGACACCCGCCGCCCGCCCCGGTGAGTGCATTGATAGTAGCCAAAGCCCTCCAGGTCGCCGGAGTTGTAGTCGGGGTTGGTGCGGTAGCCGAGCTGGCTCGCCGCCTCGATGAAGGTGTCGCAGAGGATCTCCCGCTGGCGCGGCAGCTCAACCCGGATTGGACCTCCGGCTCCGCGCGTGCCGCTGGCTCCTCCTTGCCAATCCTCCAGCTTGCGGAAATACGGCAGCACCTCATCCCAACTCCAACCAGCCGCTCCCGAGCGCGCCCAGCCGTCGAAGTCGTCGCGTTGACCGCGCACGAAGATCGTGCCGTTGATCGCGTTCGAGCCCCCCAGCACGCGGCCCCGCGGAATCATGAGCCGACGATTGTTCAGGGTCGGGTCGGGCTCGGTTGCGAAGCTCCAGTCATACCGGGGATTGCCGATGAAGAACGTGTCTCCGCATGGCATCGACAACATGGGCGAGCGGCTCTTTTCGCCCGCTTCGAGCAGGAGGACGCGCGCGCTAGCTTCTTCGCTCAAGCGGGCGGCCAGGATACACCCGGCCGCTCCCGCGCCCACGATTGCGTAGTCCCAGGCCTGCATCAGTTGCTCCGTTGTACGAAGGTGGTTCGATGCATCCGGCGGCGATGCGCCGTCAGGTCGTAGACGGTCGCCCGATGCATCGCGCTGCGATTGTCCCAGATGATGATGTCGCCCGGGCGCCACTTGTGCCTGTACGTGAATCGGCGCATCACCGAGAACTCCTGGACGAAGGTCACCAGCGGCGCGCTCTCCGACTCGTCCATCCCGACCACCCGCCAGGGGACGTTGCCGCCGACATAGAGCGCCTTGCGGCCGTTCTCCGGGTGGGTCAGCACCATGGGCTGGGGCATGTCCACCCATTCCGCGCGTTCCTGTTCGGTCGGCGGAGGCCGGTCCGGGTAGTTGTACGGTCGCGATTGGATGCGGCTGATGATGACCTGGCGATTCTCGATCCGGCGCTTGGTGGCCTCCGGCAGCTCCTCGTAAGCCGCGAACATGTTCGCGAACAACGTGTCCCCACCGACGGGAGGCGTTTCGATCGCATGGAGCATCGAACCCGCCGGCGGGTCCGCGAGGTAGTGACCGTCGGTGTGCCACACGCGGCCACTCACGGGCGAGCCGATGGGCTTTCCGTCCACCTGGATGTTGGAGAGGATCAGGACCTCGGGAGCCTCGTCTTCCGAGAAGCGCTGCCGGGTATAGCTGACGACCTCACCGAATTTCCGCGTGAACGCCACCTGCTGAGCGTGTGTCATCGACTGGCCGCGGATCAGGAGGATGGTCGTGTCGATCCATGCTTGGTAGATCCGGTCGAAGTCGTGAGCCGAGATCGGCTGCGTCACGTCGATGCCGTGCACCTCGGTACCAATTCGCTCTGTAATGGGTGTCAATTTTACCATGAGATCTTGTAGTCCTCGATCCAGTGGTTGATCTCGATGAGATGAACGAGCATGTACGCCGGGCTCGCGCCACCCGGGAACGTTCTCTTGTTCTTTCTTTCTCCTTCGCTGGAACCCAGATCCTCGATGAGATTCTTCAGCGCGGGGACGTCGAACAACCCGGCGATGGGTGAACGGGGATCGTTCGCGAGCCGGTTTGCTTCGCGGACGAGCCCGCGATCGTAGTCAGGGTTCTGGATGTGGGGATAGGCGCTCTTCTTGCGATTCACCGTGCTGGCTGGCAGCAGGCCGGCCATTGCCGCCTTGAGCAGTCCCTTGGGGCCGCCGGTCGCCTTCATGGACCACGGCACGTTCCAGACGTACTCGACGAGCCGATGGTCGCAGAACGGGATTCGCACATCCAGTCCCTGGAATGCGCTCATGCGATCCTTGCGATCCAGGATCACCGAGAGCGGACCGCACATTCCGAGGTACAGCATCTCCCGCATGCGGGCATTCTCGGGATCCTCACCAGCCAGGCGCGGAACCTCGGAGAGCAGCTGGGCGTACCTGTCGCGCTCATCGGCCTTCGGGTCGATCTGCCTGGTGACGTCCGGCGAAAGATAGTCCGACAGCTTCGGCCCGGTTCCCATCCACGGGAAGTGGGTGCAGTGAATCGAGTCCGGATTGAAGAAGTAGGGATACCCGCCGAAGATCTCATCGGCGGCTTCACCCGTGAGGGCGACACCGCAGGAGCGCCGGATCCGTTGGAAGAGAAGGTACATGGAGGCATCGAACTGCCCCCATCCCGGCAAATCCCTGGCACGACGGGTCGCGGGCAGGACGTCCATCAGGTCTTGCACCGAAGCTGTCAGCGTCTGGTGACGGCTTCCGATGAACTCCGCTGCCTTGGCGGCATAGGGTGCGTCCACTTCTGGCCTGAGCTCGGTGGCCACGAAGTGCGCGAGGTCGCTCTCGAACTGAACGCAGAACGTGTCGAGGGTGCTGTCCGGCTCCTGCGTCCGCCGCGTCTTCAACGCGAGCGCTGCGACAGACGTCGAGTCGACGCCACCCGACAACATCGCTCCGAGCGGAACGTCGGAGGCGAGCTCCCGGCTGACGGCGTCTTCCAGCAGGGCGCGTACGGTACGTGCGGTCTCGTCGAACGATTCCTGGTGAGGCGCGCTGGTCAGGCTCCAGTACCGGCGCCGCGAGAGCCCTGACTCCGAGTACGAGATGAAATGCGCGGGAGGGACTTCCCGCAGGCCGACGAGGGGGGTCTCCCCGGGCAGGGTGAGGCGTGGTTGCAGCAGGATGGGTATCCCGGAGACCGCCAGACGGGCCTTGAAGAGGGGATTGGCCATGATCCCCTTCGGTTCGGATGCGAACAGGAGGCCGCCGGGGTACTCGAAGTAGTAAAGCGGCTTCACGCCGAACCGATCCCGCCCGAGCAGCAGACTCCGGGTGCGCCCGTCCCAGATCGCGAAGGCGAACGCTCCGGAGAGTCGTTCGATGAACGCGCTCCCCCACCGCAAGAACGCTTCGAGCAGCATCTCCGTGTCCGACTTCTTTCCGAGAGGGCCACCCAGGTCTCCAAGCGCCCTTCTCAACTCGCCGGAGTTGCTGGTTCCGCCGACGTTGACCGCCACCACGGTGCCCGTTTCTGTCTCGATGGCCGCGGACTGCTGGCCGCCCTTGACGTCGAGTGGGGAGCGCCTGCGGAGCCCGAGCGCGGCGCTTCGCGAGACCCAGAGGTGACCATCGGGGTCCCCGTCCGTCATCGCGCGGAGGAACTCTTCCTGAGCCCCGAGATCCCTTCGGAAGTCTACCCAGCCCACCAGGCCTTTCATGCGCTCTCCGTTTCTTCGCTCATGCCCACTCGGAGGGGGATGGGCTCCCACCGTACCGTGGTGACGTAGTCTTCGAATGTCTCGGCGCGGCGGATCTCGAGCACGTCGCCGGCCTCGGTCAGCAGCAGCTCCGCGGGACGAAGTCTGCCATTGTAGGTGAACCCCATCGCATGACCGTGGGCGCCCGTGTCGTGGATGTAGACGATGTCGCCCTCCGCCGGGTCGGGCAATCGCCGATCGACCGCGAACCGGTCGATGTTCTCGCAGAGGGAGCCGACGACGTCGACGGACACCTCGGGCCTGGGGCCGGCGAAGGGAAGGCTGACGTGGTGATAAGCCGTCCGGTAGAACCCGGGGCGCATCAGCGCGGACATCGATGCGTCGAGGCCGACGACCGCTCGCTCCTTCTTCACCCGGTTGATCACCCGGGCGACGAGGATGCCGTGGGGCCCACTGACGAAGCGGCCACATTCCATGAGTACGCGCGGACGGCGCCCGGGGAACGCCTTCGCGAGCGCCGCTCGGATCGCGGACGCGTACGCCCTGAAGTCGAAGGGCTGATCCTCCAGCCGGTACGGGATGCCAGAACCGCCGCCGAAGTTGATGTACTCGAATTGGATCCCGACCGCGCGCTCGATCTGGACGGCGGTCTCGACCAGCTCCTCGGCCGCGCGCACGGCATTGGAGACATCGAGCTCATTGGCGCAGCTCATGCCGTGAATACCGAAGCGCTCCGCACCGCGGCGATGGGCCTCCATGTAAGCATCCGCCAGGACCGGACGCGGCACCCCGAACTTCGACTCTCCGGCGACTCCCATCAAC
Source organism: Archangium lansingense (assembly GCF_026626635.1). Lineage (GTDB taxonomy): Bacteria > Myxococcota > Myxococcia > Myxococcales > Myxococcaceae > Archangium > Archangium lansingense. The sequence continues at coordinate 8,504,439 of NZ_JAPNKA010000001.1, read as the reverse complement.
GTCGATCGCGCGGCGCCGCCGTTCGGCGCTACGCGGAATGCGATGACAGGCGGTAACGGCTCGGCCCGCCGCAGGTAGCGCTCATCATCGAAGGTGATGAGCGCGCCAGCGCCGAGTGCCTGCTCGTACTCCTCCAACGTCGTGTTGTTGGACGTGAAGACAATCGCGTCTCCCACGGCGCCGCTCGCCTGGGCGAGTTGCAACTCGACAGGGGAGGAGCAGTCCAGACCACTTCCAGCCTGGACCAGCGCCCTGAGCACCGCCGGGTTGGGCAAGGCCTTGACGGCGAAGTACTGCCGGAAGGGCCAGTCCCCGAAAGCCTGAACCATCGACCGGTGCGTCGCAACGATGCCGGCCAGGTCGTAGATGTGGAACGGTGTTCCGTACTGCTCCACCAGCTCCATCATGATGGGTTCGAGTCGTCGAGCAAACGTGGGTTGGATGGGCATCGCTCACTCCTCCGCCGTCTCGGATCCGGGGAGGCGGGCGACGCAGATGGTCCGGTTGCGCAGGCCACTCACGGGGCGGTAGTAGGGGAAGTGGTAGCTTTCCCAGACGGTGAAACCGCGTCGCTCCAACACCTCGCTCAGGTACTCCTTGGAAAGGAGCCAGAAATCGCGGAGGCGCTCGTGCGGTACAACGCGCGCACCCGACTTGGACGGCGCGTCGTTGGAGAGGACGAGCCAGCTCCCGGGACGGGGATTCAGCGCCATCAGCGTGTCGAAGAAGCCCTCCAACTCGGTGCCTGGCCGGTAGAGATGGCCGAGCAGGCCGTCGGCGTACACCGTGCTGAACGTGGAGAGATGCCCGGGCGGCAAGGCGGCGAAGTCCGCTTTGATCGCATTCACCCCCTTCGAGACGGCCAGCTCCACGGCCTCGTCATTGCAGTCGATCGCGTGGACATTGAGCCCCTTGGCCAACAGCCCGGCCTCGACGAAGGCATTGCCACAGCCAATCGAGAACACCTGATCCCGTTGCTTGGACAGCGACAGGATCTTCAGCTCCATGTGCGTGCGGTATTCCGGGCAATAGGTCGATGGCGTCACGGAGTCGTTGAACGCCTCACCTTTCTCCCAAATCTGGTAGATGGTACGTGCTGGACCATCCGCCGCGGTGCTCTTCGGACGGCAGTAGAAGTCGTGGAACCCTTCCATGATCGACACTCCTCTCGGCGATTCCTGCGTTGAAGTTGCTGCCGGTTGGGGGCGAGCGCTCACGTCGAAGACAGCGGCGTGGTTCTGCGCCTCGGTGACGCGAGGTTCTTGTTTGTATTCGAGCGTCTTCGGTGGCCCTTCACGTAACGTCGCGATGAGTTGGTCGAGATGGTGGGGAGTCGCGGGCCCGTAGGCTTGATGGAGCGCGATGGAGCGCTCCACGTCGCCGGCCAGGAGCGTGTCGGCGAAGACCCTGGCCAGCGAGCGGAACGCGGCGATGACGACCTCGGGATCGCCGACCAGGCGGGACTCTGCCCCCGGCTCGAGGGTCAACGCGCCGAAGGACACCAGGTAGGCCAGCTGCAGGTACATCCCGTCGGAATCGGGAAAGCAGCCCAGGCCACGATCCACGTAGCGCAGGCACTCCGCCAGGTGGTAGGTCACAACGTCGGCCGGCGGGATACCGAGGGCCGGCGCAAGCACCTCGGCGAGTACCAGAGTGCCGAACACGTCGGCCGCCGCCTCCTGCAACGTCACCGAGGCCCAACGCGCGGCGGAGTTCAGCGCCGCGAAGGTCACACCCTCGCGATGGACGAAGTGCCCGAACTCGTGGGCCAGTACTCCCAGCGTCGGGATGTGACCCAGCGCCGCACTGCTGGAGGGAATGGGCGTTCCGAGGTGAAGCAATCGCCGCGCGAGGGGGAGCGAGATGGTGTTGAGGAGCGCGTGATGGGTGTTCGTGAAGTGATACGTCTTCTTGAAGGGCGAGTGCTTCACGCCCTCGTCCTCGGGCAGGAAGTAGGCGATGTGCTTCGGGTGCCGGTTGCCTTCTCCGGCCATGAAGAACAGCCGAGTCGCCGAGAAGGCCGGCACCTCGCCAAGACGCAGGTGGGTGTGCAGGGAGCGGACGTACGCGGCGACGTCGGCCATGTGCTCACTGGCCTTGGCGACGGCGGCTTGCCGCTCCTCGTCACGGACGCAACCGAATGCCGTCGGAAGCCCGCGCGTCTGTTTGCCGTACCATGTGGAGATGTTGCCGGCGATGAAGGTGATGTCTTCGTCAAGTCCGGCAAGCGCCGACAAGGTGCCGTCCTCGTAGCCGCGCTCCACGGCTCCAGCCCTCAGTTCGAGTGCCCGCCGGTCGGTGGCGTTCGGTAGCAGCTTCGCGATCCGGTGCAAGCACCTGGTGACCGATGCGGCGTCGTGCATTCGCGCCGGGCCGTTCACGACCTGCGTCTTGCTCTTCTGCCATGCGACATCGATGGCAGTGCGGAGCGTCTCGAGCTCGGCGGCCAATCCGGGTCCCAGGGACGGAACCTCAGGGGCGAGATCGAGGCAGATGAGACGGTATTCGTCCGAGGGCGGCCAGAATGCACTGCGCCATTCCCGATAGCGAGTCGCTCGTTGCAGGTTCTGGTCGTAAGCAAAACGGTCGATTGCCATTCTCCCCTCCAATCTCAACCGTTCCTCGCCAGGGACAAGGCCCACGGGGGAACGCCCGCCCACTCGATGAGCGACCAGTTGCCGATCGTCGCCGTCGCGTATCCCACCGCCGTCGTGGAGCTCTGCGCGACGAGCATCATCTCGAGGGGCGAAATGGCACGATCCCGGCAGCACTTCCCCCAGGCTTCACGGTACCCATCGAGGTACTGGGAGTAGGCCTGCGTGTACAGCGTCTGGGACTCTTTCCAGGCCGCGCATACGGCATCGACGTACTCCCGATGCGCCGCTTCCCATGTCTTCTGCGCCTCGACGGGATCATTCGGCGCCGTGGTCATGCGATCGGAGTACCTCTTCTGCGCGTCCAGGATGTTCTTCTTGGTCTTCCCGTCCCAGATGTCCCCGAGCCTGCGAGCGTAGTCGTGGATGAGTGTCTGGAAGATATTGAACTGCGTGTCGTCGGTACGGCTGGGCGTGCGATCCATGGGAACCGTCTTCTCTTGAGGTTTCTCGTTTGGGGTTTTCACTTGGCTCGGACCATCCTTTCCCGAAGGCTTCGCGGACGCATGTCCGTCCAGACACTTCCAATGTGCGTGAGGCAATCCTTCTTGGATTCAGTGACGCCGATGGCCCGCCAACCCGCCGGAATTTCGAGCTGCGCCGGCCAGATTGAGTATTGCTCCTCGTGGTTCACGGTCACCTGATATGGCGTCGTGTCATCGGCTTCGTTCATGGGGAGAGCTCGTTGCTGGTTGGCGTCCTCGCTCTCCGGGCGCGCGGGACGATGGGAATACGCGACGTCGTTTCGGCTTCGCGCGCCTCGCGCCCCTCGCAGAACGCGCCGAGCGTGGGCGCCTCGAACATGCGACGGACAGGTATGTCGAGCCCGAGTTCGGCACGAATCCGCGACAGGATCCTCGTCAAGAGCAGCGAGTGGCCGCCGAGCTCGAAGAAGTTGTCGTCGCGACCGACCCGTGTCTCGAGGACCTCCGAGCAGATGCGGCAGACCGCCTCTTCGACCGAGCCGCGCGGGGGAGGCGGTGCCTCTTCGCTGGCCGGTGGTGGCGGCGGCAGGGCCTGGCGATCGAGCTTGCCGCTGGGCGTGCGGGGCAGCTCGTCGCAGATCAAGATCCGCGACGGCACGAGGTACCGCGGGAGTCTTTCCTGGAGCGAGCGTCGGATCGCGGTTCCATCGAGCACCGCCGACGGCGACGGCACGATGTAGGCGACGAGATTCGGATGGCCGGGCCGATCCTCGCGCAGCATCGCGACACAGTAGGCCACGCCGGGCATGGCGGAGATCGTGGCCTCGACCTCACTGGGTTCGATGCGTACGCCTCGGAGCTTGATCTGCCCGTCGACACGACCCAGGAACTCGATGTTTTCGTCAGCACGCCACCGAGCGAGATCTCCCGTCCGGTACATCCGGGAGCCCGGTGCACCCCGGGGATCCGGCAGGAAGCTGGCGGCGGTCAGATCTGGGCGCCCGAGGTATCCACGTGCCACCGCCGGGCCACCAATGAAGAGTTCGCCGGGAATGCCGACGGGGACAGGGCGCAAGTTCCGGTCGAGAATGCTCACGTGAGCGTTGGCGACGGGCCCGCCAATCGCCGGCGCTCGGCCATCAGGCACGCACTCGGCGAAGGTGGCCCACACCGTCGTCTCCGTCGGACCATAGCCGTTGATCATTCGCCGTCCCGGAGCCCAGCGCTCAACCAGCCCCGCCGGGCAGGCCTCGCCAGCAACGAACAACAGTCGTAGCGCGGGGCAGGCCTCGACGGGAAGAACACCGAGGGACGATGGGGTCAGCGTGACCATCGTGATGGCGCGCCGCTGAAGCAACGCGACCAGCTCGGCACTGGGCAGGAGCTGGTCCTGCGGCTCCAGACACAAGGTCGCGCCCGCCGCGAGCGTGCCCGCCACTTCGAACACCGAGGCGTCGAAGCTGAGGGTCGCGAACTTGAGGACGCGGTCTTTCGCGCCAAGTCCAAGCACATGCGATTGCGCGGCGAGGAGCGACCGGAAACCCCGGTGGGTGACCATGACGCCCTTGGGCTGTCCGGTGGATCCGGAGGTGTAGACGATGTAGGCGATCTGGTCGGGGTCGATCTCCACGGGCGCACCGCTTTCGACCGCCGGCCCGTCGTCGAGCGCGTCGGCGCGGATGATACGGGCGCCACACCCACCGAGCCGCTCGGCACCGGGCTGGTCCGTGATGAGCACCTTCACGCCCGCGTCGCCCACGAGGTACAGCAGGCGCGCCGCGGGCAGCGCGGGATCCAGCGGTACATAAACCCCACCTGCCCGCAGGATGGCGATCAGTGCCACTGGCAACTGGACTGAGTTCCCGAGGCACACCCCCACCCGGACCTCGGCCGTGACGCCCAACGCACGCAGCCTTTCGGCGAGGCGGCTGGCGCGGGTGTCGAGCTCCGCGTAGTCCAGCGTGCCGTCGGGTCCCTCGACCGCGAGCCTCGTTGGCTCACGCCGCGCGTGCAGGTTCACGAGCTCCGCGAGTCCGACGTCCGCCGTCAACCGTGGGCCTCGTCCCCAGCGGTCGAGCACCTCGGGCGCCTGGGACTCCGATAGGAGATCCCAATGAGACAGCGGAACGTCCGGATCCTGGACGACCTGCCGGGCCAGCAGGTCGAGGTGCGCGGCCATGCGTTCCACGGTCGCCGCTTCGAAGAGATCTTCGGCGTACTCGAAGACTCCCATGAGGCGCCCATCGACCTCGGTCATCACCAGGCTCAGCTCGAACTTGGCGGTTCCATTCCCCGCCAATGGATCCGCCTCGTGTCCGCGCGGTGCGGTAGCCTCCCCCGGGGCGCCTCCGGACTGCGCCGCGTGGTGGAGTCCGAACGCGACCTGGATCAACGGGTTCCAGCCGAGGTCGCGCCTCGGCCGCAGCTCCTCGACGAGGCGATCGAAGGGGAGAGCGGCATGAGAGTAGGCGCCGACCGTTTCCTCGCGAACGCGCCGAAGCAGGGCACGGAAGCTGGGAGCCCCGGAAAAGTCGCTGCGCAGCACGAGCGTGTTGACGAACAGGCCCACGGCGTCCTCGAGCTCCGCGTGTGGGCGGGCACCGATCGGCGTCCCGACGAGGAAATCGTCCTGTCCGGAATGACGGCGAATCAGCTCCAGGTAGACCGCGAGCACCGTCATGAACAACGTGGCACCCTCGCTCCGGCCGATCTCCCGCAGCGCGAGAACGCGTTCCGCATCCAGCTCGAAGGAGTGGGTCGCTCCGCGGAGCGCCCGCGCCTTGGAGCGGGGCCGGTCCGTTGGTAGCTCGAGCCGGTGTGGAGCTCCCGCGAGGTGTGTCCGCCAGTAGGCAAGCAGGTCGTCGAGCTCCTTGCCGCTCAAGGCGCTCCGCTGCCAGCTCGCGAAGTCGGCGTACTGCAGGCGAAGGGGAGGCAACGACGGCGGGTGTCCGCTTTCCCGTGTTTTGTAGAGGCTGATGAGGTCGCGATGCAGGACCTTCATGGACCAGCCGTCGGAGACGATGTGGTGCATCGCGAGCAGCAGCAGATAGCCCTTGCTCCCCAGGTTGAGCAGCGTCGCGCGAAAGAGCGGTCCGGCCGCGAGGTCGAATGAGCGGCGCGCGTTTTCGTCGATGTGGCGCCTTGCCTCCGCGTCGAGCTCGTAGGCGGGCAGATAGGAGAGGTCGATGGTCTCAAGGGTCGCATGCCCCGCGGGATTGACGACCTGGAACGGGAGGCCATCGACCTCCTCGAAGACCGTCCGGAGCGCCTCGTGGCGGCGCACGAGGTCGTCGAGGCTGTGGCGAAGGGCCTCGACGTCCAGCGACGCGGGCAGCGCGTAGGCGCCCGTCAGGTTGTAGGCAGGATTCCCCGGGACCATCCGATCAACGAACCAGAGCCGCTCCTGCGCGAAGGACGACGGAAACACCGAACGGTCGCGCGGCAGTGGCTGGATCTCGACGGCTGCTGTATCGGAGCCAACGGTCTCCGCGGGCCTCGCCGCAGTGAGCGCGGAAGCCAGGCGGGCAATGGTCGGGTGTTCGAAGATCCAGCGCACCGGAACATCCATCGCGAGGCGCTCGCGCAAGCGCACGGTGACTCGGGTCGCCGTCAGCGAGTGCCCTCCGAGGGCGAAGAAGTCCTCGTCGCGACCGACCCGCTGCAGCCCGAGCACGTCGCACCACGTACTGGCGAGCACACGCTCCAGATCCGTGCCTGGCTCGTGCACCACCTTCGATTCGGTTGAGGGTGGCTGCAGCGCCCGGCGGTCCACCTTCCCGCTCGGGGTGCGGGGGAACTCGTCCATGAGGACGAGCACCGCTGGCACGAACGGCTCCGGCAGCAACTGGTACAGCGTCTGGCGCAGCTCCGCGGGGTCGACGCCCGGGTCATTCGAAAGGATATAGCCGACGAGACGCAGATCACCTCCGGCAGCGGGGAGGGCCGTGACGACCGCCTGCCGGACGCCAGGCAGCTTCGCGAGCACGGTCTCCACTTCGGCCACCTCGACGCGATACCCACGGATCTTGACCTGGTCGTCACTCCGTCCGAGGAACTCGAGCCGCCCGTCCGGCAACCACCGCGCACAGTCGCCCGAGCGATACATGCGCGCCCCTTCCTCCTCGGCGTGAGGATCCGGGAGGAAGCGCTCGGCGGAGAGCGCCGGCTGGTCGAGGTACCCTCGCGCGACACTGAGGCCCCCGAGATACAGGTCACCGGGAACGCCCACGGGAAGCGGCTGGAGAGCCCCATCCAGGACGTACACCCTCGCATTCGCGACGGGTCGGCCGATGGGTGGCAGCGCGCTCCAGCCAGTCGGCTCCGCCGCGAGGGCCTCCTCGGTGACGACATGCGTCTCCGACGGGCCATACTGGTTGAACAGGCGGCAGGAGGGGTGGGCCGAGAACCACCGGCGGAGCGCTGGGGTCACCTGCAGTTGCTCGCCGGCGGTGATCACCTCACGCAGATCGGCCAGGGGCTCGCGGAACGTTCCCGCCTCGGCGAGCGCTCGCAGGGCCACGAACGGCAGGAACAAGCGCTCGATGCGGCGTTCCCGGCAGAGATCGATGAGCAGGTCCGGGTCGCGACGCGCGTCGGGTCCGGCGACCACGAACTCGCCTCCGGTCGCCAGGCAGAGGAGCAGCTCCTGGAAAAACACGTCGAAGCTGGGAGAGGCGAACTGGAGCGTCCGCCGTGCGGCGCCACGTTCGTCGCGGCTACGTTGCCAGAGCACCAGGTTCACGAGGACCCGATGGGTCATCGCGACCCCCTTCGGTCTTCCCGTGGAGCCCGACGTGTAGACGACGTACGCGAGCTGGTCGGCCGACGTGGCGTCTCGACTCCAGAGCTCGGCGGACATCGAATCGGATCCATCGTCTTCGTGGCCCTGATCGATGTTCACCCAGGTGAGGTCTGGCGCGACCCTCTCGCCTCCCGACGCCCCGACCAGCCATCGTGCACCGGAGTTCTCAGCCATGAAGCTCAGGCGCGTGGCGGGATAGGACGGATCGAGCGGCACGCACGCGCCACCCGCCATCCAGACGCCGAGCGTCGCCACGACGACGTGCGGGGACGGCTCGGCGGAGATCGCAACCCGGCTGTCCGGTCCCACCCCCATCTTCCGCAGACGCCTCGCCAGGCGAGACGCGCGGCGAATCAGCTCCGTGTAGCTCCAGCTCTCCGTGGATGACGAAACCGCGGGCGCGGACGGGGTGCGCGCCGCCTGATCAGCGCAGAGCTCATGGGCGAGAACCTCGCGCTCCTTGAAGTGGGCGGTCGTCGCGTTCCAGCGCTCGATCGCCGAGCGATCGGACGGGCTCGCTCCGAAGAGCTCGGAGAGCTCCGCATCCGGCGCCGCAGCGGCCTCCGCAGCGGCACGGATGTGGGACGCGAGCCGTTCAATCGTCGTCGCCTCGAAGAGATCCGTTCGGTACTCGAGCGCGCCGTAGAACTCCGTGTCGTCCGTGCCGCTGCGCTCCGTCTCGTCGACCATGAACAGCGTGAGGTCGAACTTGGCGGTCCCGGACTCCGCGCCGATACCGCGTCGTGCATCCCTCTCGGCAGGGCTGGACGAAGCCGTGGGCGTCGAGCCAGGAGCGCCCTGCGCACCCGGCCGCTGAAAGGCGAACATCACCTGGAAGATCGGGTTGTGCGCGAGCGTCCGCTGCGGCTGCAGCGCCTGCACGATCATCTCGAAGGGCAGATCCTGGTGGGCAAACGCCTCGATGACGGCCTCGCGGACGTGCCGCAACACCTCGCGGTACGTCGAACGCTTCCCGAGGTCCATTCGCAAGGGCAGTGTGTTCGAGAAGAACCCGATCAGCTCCTGCAGCTCTCGCTGCGGCCGACCAATGACGGGCGTACCGACGACGACGTCCGTGGTACCGCCCCACCGGCTCAGCACCGCGCCGAAGACAGCGAGGAGAACCATGAACGGTGTCGCCTGCTCCTCGCTCGCGAGGCGGCGGATCGCGGCGGATGTCTCCACTCCAAGAGACAGGGGCAGTTGCCTCCCCGCGTAGTTCTGCTCGGCCGGCCGAGGCTTGTCCGTGGGCAGGGCGAGCAGTGACGGCGCGCCAGCCAGCGTCTTCTTCCAATGCGCGAGCTCCGCGGCGAGTCGATCGCCCTGCAAGCTGGCGCGCTGCCAGATCGCGAAGTCCGCGTATTGGACCGGCAACGTCGGCAGGTCGTCCGGCAAACCGGTTCGCTCGGACTCGTAGAGCGCCGCCAAGTCTCGCTGGAGGATGTCCACAGACCGTGCATCCGCGACGATGTGATGGACTGTCAGAAGAAGCACGTACTCCGTCGCGCCCATTCGCAGCAGGTGCGCACGGAGCATCGGCCCTTTCACGAGGTCGAAGTAGCGGCGCGCTTCGAGCGCGACCAACCGCTCCGCTTCCGCCGCCCGGATGGCGGGAGGGGAGCTCGACAGATCCGTGACCGCCAGGGCTACGGTCATGATCGGATCGAACACCTGCTCAGGGCCGAGCTCGCCGCTGACGAAGTGGGCCCTCAAGCATTCGTGCCGATCACCCAGCCGCTCGAGGCTCCTCTCGAGGGCGCCGATGTCGACCGGGCCTCGAAGGGCGATGGGGAAGGAGATGTTGTAGACGGGAAGACCAGGCGCGAGCTGATCCAGGAACCAGAGGCGCTCCTGGGCGAAGGAGAGCGGGATGACACCGGCACGTTCGACGCCGCGGAGCTCGGGCGAAGCATCCGCATCGCCACCAGCGACCCCATCGCCAGCAACGGGGGCCGACTCCACGGCGCGTGCGAGTGCCTCGATGGTGGGCGTCGTGAAGATGCTCTCGTAAGGAAGATCGACACCCCATTTTTCCGCGATCTGCACGATGACGAGGATCGCGGCGAGCGAGTGGCCGCCCACCTCGAAGAAGCTTTGGTCCATCCCGAACTCAGAGTGCCCAAGCGCCTCGGCCCACATCGCCGCGATCTGGCGCTCTACGTCGGTGCGAGCCTCCGTGTGCCGCTCTTGGCGCGTGGTTGGGCTCGACTCCCCCTGGACGTTTGGCGCGACCGGACCGGCGACGGCTGGTCCCGCGGATGCGCGGGCCTTGCTCGCCTCGCACCACGCACGGTCCTCGGTGTCGAGCGGCGCGACGGTGTCGAGGGAGCGATTGGGCTCGGTGGCGAGGGCCTCGACCATGCGCGCGTAGTGGCGCGCCACCCTCTCCATCGAGGCCCGGTCGAACAGGTCGGTCGCGTACTCCAGGACGCCGAACACCCGGTTGCCAGCCCGGCTGAGGTTCAGCGAGAGATCGAACTTCGCGGTGCCCGTCGAGGCCAGGACGTCGGCGGAAGCGGAGGCGTTGCTCGACGCGAGCTCCTGGAAGCCAAACAGGACCTGGAAGATCGGGTGATGGCTCAGCTCGCGTGTCGGGCTCAGCTCCTGGACGAGCCGATCGAACGGAACATCCTCCTGCGAGTAAGCGCCCACCGCCGCTTTCCGGACTCGGCCGAGGAGCGCCGCGAACGTCGGCTCTCCCCCACAGGCGAGCCGGATGGGCACCGTGTTCGTGAACAGCCCGATCACCTCTCGCCACTCGGTCCGGCTGCGGTTCGCCATCGGGATGCCGAGCACGACATCGTCCTGGCCCGAGTACTGGTGCAGAAGCGCCGCGAAGGTCGCCAGGTACGCCATGTGGGCCGTAACGCCGTGCGCTCCGGCGACGTTCGCCATCGTGGCGCTTGCCTCCGCGCCGAGCTCGAAGGAGATGAGACCACCGCGGAACGAGGGTTGCGCGGGCCGTGGACGATCCGTCGGCAGCGAGATGAGCGTCGGCGCTCCCGCGAGGTGTTCGCGGAAATACGCGATTCGCTCCTTCAAGACGGCGGGACTCATCGTGCTCCTCTGCCAGAGGACGTAGTCGCCGTACTGAAGCGGAAGGGCGGTAAGCGTGGGCTGCCCACCTACCAGCAAGGCCTCGTAGCACGACGCGAGGTCTCGCAGCAGGATGTCCGTGGACCAGCCGTCGGCGATGATGTGGTGCAGCACGAAGATGACGTACTGTTCGTCGGCCGAGAGACGCACGAGGGCGGCACGCAGGAGGGGCGCTCGACGCAGATCGAACGGCCTCTGCGTCTCTCTCTCCATGATGTGCCCCGCTCGGCGCTGGCCTTCGTCGATCGGGAGCTCCGAGAGGTCATAGAGCACGACGCGGACGCGTACGGACTCGACCACCCGTTGCACGGGCTTGCCGCCCTCCATGACGAAGCACGTGCGCAATGCCTCGTGACGGGTCAGGAGGTAGTCGACGCTACGTTGCAGGACCTCGTGATCGAGCGGCCCGTGCGAGGGCACGACCACCGGCATGTTGTAGAGCGCCGCTTTCGGCCGGAGCCGGTCGTAGAACCACATTCCCTCTTGCGCGAACGCGAGGGGGAGGTCCTCGCCGGTTCTCCGCTTGACCTTCATCGCCTGGGGCGCGGTCGTGCCCCTCTCCGTGGTCACGAGTTCGGAAAGGCGCGCGGGGGTCGGGTTCTGGAAGATCGAGCTGAGGGGCAGATCGATGCCCAGGAGTTCGTTGATGGAAGCGACAACGCCCGTCGCGAGGAGTGAATGTCCGCCAAGCGCGAAGAAGTCGCCGTCCGGATCGAAGCCCGATGTGCCGAGGGCCTCCGCGAACAACTGGCAGAGCGTGGCCTCGGTCTCCGTCCGTGGAGCGCGCGATGCCACCGCGGACTCCTGCGCGGGGCGAGGCAGGGCCGCACGGTCCACCTTGCCGCTGGTGGTCCTCGGCAGTTCGTCGAGGAAGACGATCTGCGACGGGACCATGTACGGCGGCAGCGTGCGCCGCGCGAGGGCATCGAGCTCGTCCGGCACCTGCGCGTCCGCGGTCACGTAGGCGATGAGTCGAGCGTCCCCCGTCGGAGAGTCGCGCAGCACGACGACCGCGTCACGCACGCGCGGATGCTCCCGGAGCGCCGACTCGATTTCACCCAGCTCGAGGCGCTGCCCCCGCAGCTTCACCTGATGATCGATGCGGCCCCGGTACTCGAGAGCGCCGTCAGTACGCCAGAACACGAGGTCGCCGGTGCGATACATGCGCGCGCCCGGCGTGCTCAAGAAGGGATCGGGCACGTAGCGCTCGGCGGTGAACGCGGGGTTTCCGAGATACCCTCGGGCTACCCCAGCGCCAGTGATGTAGAGTTCGCCTGGGACCCCCACGGGCACTCGCGACAGGCGCTCATCGAGCACGTACACGACGGTTCCATCGATCGGCCGACCGATGGGCGGAATGGCCGGATCCGACGACTCCACCCGAATCCCCGTGGAGTAGACCGTGGTCTCCGTCGGGCCGTAGAGGTTGTTGACAATCACCCCCGGCGCCCGCTCGTGCAGGCGCTGCACGAGATCCCGCGCGAGGGGCTCGCCGGCGAGGTTCACCGTCCGGAGCGAGGGTCCGGGCCGCCAGAGCCGCAGCAGTTCCCTCATGGCCGAGGGCACGGTGTTGATCAGCGTGACATCCGGCGCTTCCGGCGAAGCGAGCGTGAGGATGTTGTCGACGAGGACGATGGTTCCTCCCTGGGTCAGGGGGAGGAAGAGCTCGAACACGGAGATGTCGAAACAGATCGACGTCGAAGCCAGTACGCGAGCGTACTCCTGGGCATCGAAGGTGGCCTCCGCCCAGTCCAGCATCGCCGTGACGCTCCCATGCGGCACCGCCACACCCTTCGGGCGGCCGGTCGTTCCCGAGGTATAGAGAACGTAGGCAAGGTTGCCCGACTGCGTGACTACGGGCGGCAAAACGCCTGGCTGGACGTCGTCGGCCTGGTCGAGGAACAGCGGTTTCACGCCGGGCGGAAGGTACGCGGCGAGTGCCTCTTCCGAGACCACCCACGTCAGACCCGCGTCGGTGGCGATGTAGCCCAGCCGCTCCCGTGGATGCGTTGGATCGAGAGGAACATATGCGGCTCCCGCCTGGAGAACCCCCAACAGCGAGACGACGAGGTTCGCATTGCGCCGCATGAGGACGCCCACGCGCTCCTCGGGCCGGATCCCGCGCGCACGCAGACGTTCGGAGAGCGCCGTGGCGCGCGCGACCAACTGCGCGAAGGTGACAGTCTCGCCTCCGGCCTCGACCGCGACAGCGTTGGGCGTGAGCCGCGATCGCGCCACGACACGGTCGTGGATGCGGTCCCATGACTCGACGGTTCGAGTGTCTTCCTGGTTCCGCGCTTCGCCCTCCCAGGCGATGATCGCCTGCTCCTCCGAGGCCTCCATCATCGTCAGGGCGCTCACGCGTGCGTGGGGCGATTCGACGAAGGCAGCCAGGATCCTGTTGAAGTGAGTGTTCAGCCGGAGGATGCGCGCGGCGTCGAACAAATCGGCGGAGTACTCCCAGGCGCCTGCCAGCCCATGGGGGGTGTCCGTCATCAGCAGGCTGAGATCGAACTTCGACGTCCCGGTCGTCGGAGGAGCGAGCGGAGCGGTCTGTCCACGCCCCCCGGCCTCCCCAACCGACGTGGGTGATGCGCTCTTCTGGAAGGAGAAGAACACCTGGAAGAGGGGGTGGCGACCCACACTGCGCTCGGGCTGCACGGCCTCGAGGATCCGCTCCAGGGGGACCTCGGCGTGCGCATGAACATCGAGCACCATCGCTCGGACCTGCTCGAGCAGCTCGCTCACCGTCGCCGTACCACGAAGGTTGACGCGCAGGACGACGGTATTCACGAACAACCCGATGATGGACTCGAGCTCCGGGCGATTCCGGTTGGTCACCGGGCTTCCGATGAGCAGATCGGCTTGGGCGGCATGCCGGCTCAGCACGGTCGCGAATGCCGCGAGGAGAGTCATGTACAGCGAGCACCCGTGGCGCTGGCTCAGGGCGCGCAACCGCTCGGTGAGCTCCGCGTCCACGACGAACGATTCCTGCCCTCCGAGGTAACTCGGCACCGCGGGCCGCGCGCGGGCGGAGGACAGGTCGAGCACGGTGGGAGCCCCGGCGAGCTGGGCTCGCCAGAACGCGAGCTCGACATCCAACGAGCCAGCGTCCAAGCGCTCACGCTGCCAGCACGCCCAATCCGCGTATTGGAGTGCCAGAGGCTCGAGAGGCGACGGCTCCCCCGCGTTGAACGCTGCGTACAGCTGCCCGAGCTCGCGGACCAGCCCTTCAATGGACCACGCGTCCGCGATGAGATGGTGGAGCACCAGGAGCAGGAAGTGGTCGTTCGCGGAGAGGCGATAGAGCGTCGCGCGGAGGAGGGGGCCGCGGGCGATGTCGAAGGGGCGCCGGCTCTCGGTGGCCGCGAGACTGACAAGGCGCGCCTGACGCTCGTGCTGCGGAAATCGTCGAAGGTCGACCGTCGCCAACGGCAGCGGACGGGGCGGAGACACGACCTGGACGGGACGACCGGATTCCGTCGCGAATGTCGTGCGCAGCGACTCGTGCCGTCGTACGAGCTCGCCCAAGCAGCGTTCAAGAATCCCTGGGCTGAGCGGACCCGGTAGAGGGAGCCAGACCGGCATGTTGTAGACGGCCGTGCCCGCTTTCAGGCGCTCAAGGAACCACAAACGCTCTTGCGCGAACGACGCGGGAAAAACGAGTGATTGCTCGGAGACAGGAGCGAGCGAGAGCACCTTGTTGGTCATTCAGTCCCGCCCCCCTCGAGTGGTCACCAGCGTGGTTGCCAATGGGCGAACGGGTTTACACCCACGTATTTAAGCTGTCAACTCTGAGTGTGTGTGTGTTGACTGGAAGTGAAGGCAGTCGCGCGCGAGGGCACCTGAGAGCGCAGCTTGCCGTGCGAGATGTGCTGGGGCACACCCGCGGCCAGGTACTGCTCACCGGCCCGAACCCTGGTTCGGTGGTGGGTATGTCCAAATGCAGTGGACAGACGCTGGCCGCGCACCGATTGTACGGCTGCGCTCGCCCGCCCCGTGAAAGACCGTGCCTTCGTGGCGGCGACAGGACAATGAAGTGTTTGATGAAGTGTTTGATTCTAGGCGGTGCCTCACGGAAGAGCGGCCGTGCAGCCGCCTGGGGCACACGCCTGCCCCCGCCACCCCAGCATGAGTGGAGCGGCTGGGGGCGGGGGAGCGGGGGCGCTTGTTGCTTGTTCAACATCACGCCAGCCGCGGTGACTCCCGCGCCGGGGGGCGGCTTCGGAGGCGGTATCGCTTACGGCCCGGTTCCGATGAAGACATTGGCCCCGAGCGTGCTCGCAATGTATTCGATGGCCCGCTGGCCCCGCACACTGTTGCCATACGCGTCGAGTGGGGGGGAGAAGGCGGCGATGGCATAGCGGTTGGGCACCACCGCCACGAGACCTCCCCCGACGCCACTCTTGCCGGGCAGCCCCACGCGGAAGGCCCACCCGCCAGACGCGTCATAGAGTCCGTTCATCATCATCACCGCCAGGATGTGAGGGATGTTCTCTCGCGCCACCACCCGCTTGCTGCTCAGGGGGTTGACCCCCTCATTGGCGAGCGTGGCCCCCATCACCGCCAGATCCCGGGCCGAGATCGAGACGGAGCACTGCCGGGTATACAGGTCCACCGCCCCGAGCACGTCGCCCTGCATGCGTCCGTAGCTCAGGAGCAACTGGGCGATGCCCTTGTTGTGCGAGTTCGTCTCCGACTCCGAGCGATAGACCTCCTGGTCCACGGGGAGCGAGCGGTTGGCGAAAGCCTCCATCGTACCGAGGATCTCCGCCCACCGCTCATCCTGCGTGCCACCGCGCACGAGACCGGTGGTGGCCATCGCGCCCGCGTTCACGAAGGGGTTGGCCGTGTGGTTGGGGATGAGCTCGACCGCCAGCACCGAGTTGAAGGGCATTCCCGAGGGCTCGACGCCGACACGCTTCTCCAACTCGTCCGCTCCCAGCTGGTTCATCACCCGGCTGAGCACGAACAGCTTCGAGATGGACTCGATGGCGAAGGGATGCTGGGACTGCCCCACCTCGTAGACGTCTCCCTTCACGGTGACGATGGCGATGCCGAACAGGGAGGGATCCACCTTGGCGAGCGCGGGGATGTAGTCGGCGTTCTTGCCCTCGTTCAAATCCTTGTACCGGAGGTAGGCCTCCTGAAGCACTCGGGTGAACTCCTCGGGCGTGGGCAGCGGGCAGGTGGGGCAACTGGTGGCCCGTGCCTGCCCCTGCCTCGCGCCGAGGCCGGGTTGGATGGAGACGCTCGGCGGCCGGCATCCCATGGCCGCCAGCGTCAACAGCAGGGTCAACCCCCTGAGGCTTCTCGGGATTCGAACGAGTCGGTGGCTCATCGGATGGGGACGATGACCTTCTTGGAGGAGACCAGGAGCGTGCGCGGATCCACGGTGACCACGGTCACCTCGTGCTCGCCCGTGCGCTCGGCCCGGAACGTGAGCGCCCCGGCCTGCTCATCAACCAGACGCAGGGTGGTGGGCTCGCTGAGCGGCTCGACGAGGTGTTCCGGCCTGGCCTGGACGTTGATGGTGAACGTGTCGCCCACCTGGACAGGGGGCCCCGGGGGGGCCGCGTCGACCGGCGGCAGGTGCGCCTGGAGATCGGAGACCACGGCGGCGGCCGCCTTGCTTTGCAGCCAGTGGGCCAGCGCCTCGAGATCGACGTCCGTGTTGGTCGCCTGCAGGTCGAACGTGACGTTATGGAAGACCCACAAGTAGCGCGAGCGCCCGGTGCCCTTGAACATCGCCGCGGACTGTCCCAGGGTCGCGGGCCCCTTGGTGAACACGGGTCGGTCGAGCTGGTGGGTCGAGCCCAGGTTCACGAAGCGGTGCTGCGCGGTCTCGGCGGTGTCGCTCGCGACGTAGATGGAGATGGAGATCTCCGCGTCCTTGCGCTGCAGCCTCCAGAACCTGAGCGCCTCCCTGGGTCCGCCCAGGATCTCCTCGTAGCTCAGATCCCAGCCCCCACCACTCAGGACCGGCGCCTGGCGCGGATCGGGCCACTCGCAGGCCACGCCCTTGCCCGGGGCTGCCGGAAGGGCCTTCTCGTTGAAGTCCACGGCCGACTTGAAAGACACGAGTTCGTCTGCCTCGCGAGGGCTGCTCATGACCTGGTTCACCTTTGTCACGCCCGTGTAGTAGCTGATGTCAGCGGCCGTTCCCCGGCGGATCCGAGGAGGGTTGGGAGTGTTGCCGTCTGTGGCCTCGTCGACGTAGACCGCGACGGATTGATCGCCCACGTGGGGGCCCGCGCACGAGTCGGCGATATTGCCCTTGTCCACCAGGAAGCAGAAGGCGTGGTTGCCGAAGGCGGTGCGCTTCGGATCCGAGTCGGCCACGACGGGCTCGGTGTTGTTCGACATGTAGAACGGGTTGTTGCACGTGCCCCGGCCAATGAGGTTCGTCTTGGCCATGTACCCGAACGGCTTCATGAAGCAGTACTTCACATTGGTCACGCCAATCGTGCGCAGGTAGTACTGGAGCACGGCGGCCTGATCATAGCAGTTGCAGATCGTATTCGGCTGCTTGATCGCGGCGAGGTAGCGCGAGAGGTAGAGGGTGACGTTGTCGAAGTTGGGGTAGTTGGGGATGGCGGTGAAATGGTTTGCCCCCTGCCAGACGTCGTAACGCGGCGGGTTGCGACTGAAGCACCACTCGACCACGCTCTTGACGTCCGTCGGCAGGTTTTCGCTCACGCCATCCCGCAGGAAGCTCAGCGTGTTGTTCGCCACCGAGAGCGTCCGCGCGCCAGGCGCGTCCAGTGCGCTCTTCACATCCCGCAGCAACTCCACGGGCATTCCTCGGAGGTACGGGGCGTCCGCATCCGCTGGCACCCAATAGAGCTCGAGTTGCGTCTCCCCGAGGTCTATCGTCGTGCCCGCCCCAGAGAGGGCCCAGCGGATGCCTCCCTGGATCGCCATGAACCGCTCGGGAGGGGAACTCAGCGAGACGTCGGCCTCTGCGGCCCCGTTGCTCAGGGCCTTGCCGTCCACCGGTCCGGAGAAGAGCAGCACCCCAGCGTGTGAGCCACGAAGCTCGTATCCAGCGCCGGCGTCGACCTTCTGCGCCTCAAGACGCACCCGCAGCACGGCGGGGCTCGCGCCCAGCTTGAAGGCAGCTGGCCGCGTCACTTCCTTTCCGCTCTGCCGCTCCCAGATGGGGGCGCGCAATGACAGCAGCTTGTTGGAGATGGAAAGAGTCGTGAAACCCTTCTGCGTGATGCTTAGCACCTGTGCCTGGCTCTTCTGCTGCACGGTCCCCCCCTTGTGTCATGACATTGTGTCGGGTTTAGGGAAGTCTAGCGCCCCCCTTTTTTCGAAGCAAAGAATATGAGAACCCGCGCGCGTTGGCGGGTCGTGCCAGAAGAGGCGGCGAGCAGGTCGAGGGATGCTCTGGCGAAGAGGGGAGTTCCGCGTGTGCCCATCCCGGGGAACTCAGCTTCCCGGAGTGCGCCCCATGAGTTCCTCGATGAGGAACTCATCTCCGAGCGACTGCGAGACCTGCTCGATTGCCTCCGTGGAGGCATCCACCTGCATTCGGCGCGGAGTGGCTCCAACGAGCGAGACGCCGGGCACGAGCGCCACGCGCTCCTGCCATTCCGGCTTCGTCGGATTCGCATGGTGCTTCACTGCGATGACGTAGCGTTTTTTGTTCTGAGAGGTCATGGTCATCCTCTCGGGCTCTGTCCGGCGTGCAGGGACTGGTCCCGCACGACGCCCCAGCCCTGGTACATCGGGTTCAGCCCAATGGAGATGAGGTTGCGCAGGAGGGCCGTGCGAGCGTAGGCGGCCCGGAACTCATCTCGAGGCAGCTCCTTGTAGCGGGCATCCTCGGAGAGGAGCACCGCGAGCGTGGCGGTGGCAACGGGAGCCGCCATTGAGGTGCCGCTGAGGGCTGCATAGGGTTTGGGAGCATCCTGGCTGGCGGGCACGGTCGAGATGATTCCGTTGCCGGGAGCGGTGCAGGCCATCTGCGGCCCCACACTGCTGAAGCTCGCCAGGAACAGGCCATTCCACGTGTACTTGTCGGGCGTGGAGGGCAGGTTGAGCGCGGCGGTGGTGCCCGCGGGCGCGGCCCCCAGCAGGCCGAGGGCGGAGACCGCGACGCACTGGGGATAGGCGGCGGGGTAGGCGATGGCGGCGCCGCTCTCATTGCCCGCGGCGCAGATGCAGAGCGTTCCATTCTGCTGGGCAAAGGCGATGGCGTCCTGCTCGAGCAGCGAGGGGGCTCCGCCCAGGCTCAGGTTGATCAGGTCCACCTGATGCTTGCTGGAGAGTGTGTCAATGGCGTTGGCGAGATCTCCTTGGTTGGAGTTCGTTGGGGTGGAGCCCGTTGCCGCCTTGAAGACGCGGGCCACGAAGACGTCCGCTCCAGGAGCTATGCCCCCGTAGTCTCTGGAGCCGTCGGGAGGCAAGGCTCCGATGATGCCGCAGACATGCGTGCCGTGCTGCTCCACGTCCGCGGTCATCTCCGGAGCATCCTGGTAGGCACCGTCGATGAAGGCGCCAATCCCTTTCACGTGGGACAGGTACGGGTGGGGTCCGATACCGGTGTCAATGACGCCGATGCGTATGCCACTTCCTCGGGTCGCCGAGAACCGTGACACCCCGACCAGATGGTGCCACCAGCCCAGCGGGCCCTCCTGGGGGAGCGGGGGCAGCTCGTAGCTCATCCCCGACAAGGGGTTCATGAACTCCACACCCCAAGCTGAATCACGTGGAGCGAGCACCATCCCGCTGGGGCGCCAGCTCAGTGGGTCGTAATCCAGCTTCACCTCGCCGTTCGCGTTTGTGGTGCCAGTCACAAGGACCGAGGACTGCGCTGCGCCAGCCGCCATCCAGGGCAAGTAGCCCCACGGGTAGAAGAAGGGCGGAGGGATGCGCAGGAGTAGTAGGAGCACCGAAGCGCCACCCAGTGGGGCTCCCCTCAGGGTCAGTCTCGCCGTGAAGGACGCGCCGCTTCCCGCTTGCGAGGAGGTGGGCGTCGGGGACTGTGCAGCCATGAGCCTGATGATTGCCGGGGGGGCGACCAGGGGCGTTTTCAGGACCTCGGGCTCGATGATCGAGTCGGCTGGCATCTGAGGCCACCTGGTGAGCATTTCCTGGGGATCCCCCTCGCAGAGGATGACCCGCCGTCCCTCGTCGTCCATGGGAGCATGCTCGCCCAGCACGTCAACGGAGCCCCGGAGCTGTGCGTTGAAGCTCTTGTCGAAGGACTCCAGCGAGCGCTGCCGCGACTGGCGGGAGCCGTGGACCGCGCGCAGATGGGAGATGACGAAGCGTCTACCACCGCTTTGTGTTTGTGCCGTGCTCTGAGCGCAGGCTGGCTCGTACGGTTGGGGCATGATGTTCATTGGGAGTCGCACTGGGCGAATTCGACCCAGCGAGGGCGGACGGAGGGCTACCCGCTACAGCCGCGACAGATGAAGCCCACTCTTTTCCTTGGGCAGGACCTTTCCGCTTCCTGGTCTTCTGCGCACACAGCGCCGAACGGGAAGTGCACCTACCTCCTCTTCCCGCCCTCTCCGCGCTCGCCTACCGACTCACCGATCGCGCTCGAGAACCGCGAGCGGTGGTTTAGCACGACTCAAGCAGACCGCACGCGAAGAACCCAGGTGCAAAAGCCTGTACGAGGTACTTTTTTCCGCGCGTCAGGCCGACGCACTCCTGGTAGTGCATCAGGTTGAGCATCCAATCGCAGTTCCCGCAATGGGCCCGAGTGTTCAACGTCTCGACGCACAACCGGTTGCGCTTGATGCCGGAGACACCCGCGTTGAACAGGGAGATCGGCTTGTAGAAATTGGTGGAGAAGCACATCTCCACGTCATCCAGATGGGTACTGCTCTCCTTCAGGGCTCCATCCTGGGTCGTCAACACAAGCCGCTTCCTGGATTCGAAGTTGTCACGCCCCAGGAGCCCCGCGAAGTCCATGTTCACCCCGTAGGACAAGAGCGAGAGCCCCGTTTCGGCCCCCCTGACCATCATGCAACTGGTGACCGCGTCGCCGAAGAGCGCGAACGGCTGAATCCGATCGGCATCCTCGACGACGAAGTCGAACGCCACGACGAGCACGTGGTTGACGTTCGGATCCAGGAACAAGCCGCGCGCGTAGTTCAGCGCGGCAAGCGAGCTCGCGCACTGCTGCATGGAGACGAACACCGGAACGCAGTTGACGAGCCCCAATTCCTCCAGGATGTTTCTGGCAAAATTCACATCCAAGTGACGAAGGTTGTTGTCCATCGTCGAGAAGACGATGTAGTTGACGGACTTCGGTGACACCCCGCTGCCGGCGATGGACTGGGACACGCATCGGCCAACATACGATTCGATCGGCTGCGTCATCTGCCAGAACGTCCGGCATCCCATGGCGCCCAGACTCAAACTCAGTCCCTTCGCGGAGCAGATCGCGCTGTAGCCTTCGATCGAGTCCGGAGTCCGCTCGCGGTCTCCGAATTCACACGCAAACGAAGTCAAGCCCAGACGTTTGGCATCTGTCGATATCACCCGGTTCCTCCAACTCTGCGCAGTCTACTCCTTCAGCAGCTTCGTCTTCTCGAGGTCGATCTCGCGAAAGACCGACAGGATCCCCTCAATGTAGTCGAGCCTGCTGACCCAATCCGGATTGAATTCCGCGTTCGACATGCCGTTGGCTTCCATGTAGTTGACCACCAGCATGATCACTGCGAGGGAGGTAATGCCGAGCTCCGCCCGCATTCTTGCCGACCTGAACGCATCCAAGTCGATATTGCCAAGATAATCCTGGGTTTTCAGGAACGTGGACAACCTGTCCTCGTACGCTTCGGTTTCCATCTCGTCTCCATCCATGACATGGGACGTTGCGACACGAGCTCAGAACGGCTTCTTGAACGGATACCCATTCAGGTTCTTCGCGTGTATCCTGTTGTGCCCGTACTTGTCCTGACCGGAGACCAGGACACAGCCGTGGTAGGCGAGGTCGATTTCGTCGCCGAACTCCCTGAGTCTGTCGATGTTCTCGTACACCTTCACCGAGGGCGACACATACCTCGAGGCGAACCCCATCCTCGTCTGGTCCTTGGTGGTGTTTGACAGAGAGCCGTGCACGCACCTCGCCAGGAAGATCACGAACTGACCGGCTTCCATCTCCATCTTGACCGATTCTACGCTATCAGGATCCCAGTCCTTGTCGATCTTCAGCTCCGAGTAGTCGAAGCCGAAGAAGTCGTGCCGCTTGCTGTCGGCCTTCTGGGACATCGGCTTGGATTCATCGTAGTACCACTTCTTGTGGCTTCCCGGGATGAACGTCAGGCAACCGTGCTCGCGGCGCGCGGGCGAGAACGCCGTCCAGACAGTGAGTTCCGAGGTCACAAGGATGGGGTTCTCTGTGTACTTCAGGGCAGGGACCGGGGTCTCCCCGGCCTGTGCTGCCGCGAAGGTTTCGACCTGGTGCCATCCGGTGCCCGCGTCACCCGGGTACTTGGGGAAGATATTCGTCTTCCAACACAGGATGTTGTCGCCCATCAAACTCCGGAGCTTCGAAACGATTTCCGGCCGCGTGACGTGCTCGGACAGCGCGGCGCAGTCGAGGTGCCTGTCGTAGTTGATGACTTCGGAGTGGTGTGGCTTGTTCTTTGACACCACCATCTCGAGCTTCGCCCGATTCCACCTTCTCACCGCGTCTTCCGGCGTGTACAGAGGGAATGGTCCGATGTATCCGTTTTCCTTGAAAAAGGCGACTTGAGAATCGGTCAGCCCGTCGACATCGCTCGTTGCGCTGGCCATCGATTTGTCTCCTGTCTGGAGTTTCGACTCTTGGACTCAACCATCGGTTGATTGCCGATTGAAGACCGTGGTGCTGCACAACCCACCCTTGGGTCAGAGCGCGTAGCCGGGAATCTCCCCGCACCGCTGCCACCCGAGGCGCTCGCACAGACGCTCGGCATCGCTCCCAGAGACGGTGTCCAACACCAGCAGCGTCTTGCCCGCTTCGCGCGCAGCGGCCTCCGCGGCCCGCATCAGCGCCGTACCCAAGCCGCGGCGACGCGCGCTCCATCGCACCTGCATCTTGGCGATGTCGCCTCGGTGCGGCTGGTTTTCGGGCGTGGCCAGCACGACCTGCGCTGTGCCCATGATGGTGGTCGTGGCCATGTCTTCAGCCCTCTCAGGCGATCAAAGAACCACAAGCGATCTTGCGCGAACGACGCGGGAGCAATGGGCACTTGGTCGGAAACAGGGCCGAGCGAGAGCATCTTGTGGTCATTTTGCCCCCCCTCGTGAGCATTAGCGTACCGAGGGGTCTACACCGATACATTCATGGTGTCAACTGTGGGTGAAAAGCAACAATTCTGCGGGTGAAGATGGACGGGGATGCCGGTAAGTGTTCACTGGCTCAGGCAGCGAGTGCAGCCTGAGCTCTGGTCGAGTGAGGCCGGACTCGCAGTGATGCCCTATCGTGAAGGTGGCGCTTTGGGCGTGGGGACTTGCAACGCCAGCACGCCCCGGGAGCAAAGCCCCTGCAGCGTCGCCAGTTCACGGCCCAGCGAGGGGCGGGCCAGCACCTGCCCGGCGCGCAGGCCCCTCACTTCACCCAGTAAGCCCAGTTCCTCGGGCGACAGTTTGGTGTTCTCGAAATCCGAGATGACATGACCCTCCGCATCCAACAAGCGCACGACGGGCGCGAGCCGGACTTCCAGTTCCTCGAAGGGGAGCGGCGCTGGCAGAGGAAACCGAAGCTGCTCCAGGCTGGCCCGCACACTGCGGGAGAAGGCACTGCGGGTGAAGGTGCGCAGGATATATTCGCGACCCTTCTGGCACGCGACCGCGTTGGACTCGGGCGCCTGCATGTCGGCGAAGATGCGCGCGGCCACCTCGCCGTAGGCGTTGGGATTTCCCAGGGCCATGCCCACATCCTCCCGCACGTGGATGCCGTGGCCGGGCGGCAAGACGTGCCGGTGATTGCCACTACCGTTGGTGTAGATGGGGCATCCGTTGAATACCGACTCAAGTACGTAAAAGCCGAATGGCTCCGGCAAGGCATTGTAGGCCAGGCCAAAGCGCGCCGACCGGAACAACCGGAAGAGGGCCTTCTGGTTGAGGTGCTCGATGGGGATGAATACATCCTCAAGCCGGAGGCCAAGCGCCTCGAGCCCCATCCTGGCCGCTTGCGCCTCGGGGGGGCCGCTGGCGAGCGCGTGCGACACGAGGGCGAAGTTCCTTGCTACCACGGTCAAGCGGAAGCGCTGCCCCAAGCCGTGCTCCTTCGACATCCTATTGAGCAGGAGCAAGATGGAGCAAACGGCCGTCCAGTCCGGCTTGCCTGGCTGGAGAGCATGCCCCACGACGTCCTCTCCTCCTTCCAGCGACCGCAGCAGGTGCGGCGGCAGTTCGCCTCCCCTCAGACGCGGGTCTCCGTCGGGCTCATCAACGCAGGGAAGAACCGGCTCAAGGCGGTCAACCACCTGGAAGGCCTCCGGCGTCAAGCACCGGCGCCTACGCCAATCCGGCAGCGTCAACACGCAGGTCAGGAGCTCCTGCATGTAGGAAGAGAGCACCCAATAGCGGTCGATAATGGGATTGCCGATCCAGGTGGCCGGCGAGCCAGCGAGCCCGTGGAACAGGACGACCGTCCTACGGGCAGACGCCTGGCTCGGGAGACTGATGCCTAGACCACGATCGCAGTAGACAGCGAGTTCCGCCGGCAATCCACCACGCAGGCACCGGATGCGATCCGCAGTCGCCAGTGGGATGAAGGTGTCTCCCGACACCGGCCGCTGCAGGTAGAGGCCCTGGCAGTCATGACCGGATTGAGACAACTCCTCGGCCAACAACGCGTTGATGAAACCCGATGCGCTGCTATATGGCTCCGCTTCCATGAGGAGGGTGGCGCGCCTGGACATGTAATCCTCTTGTTGAAAACGCCAGATTTCGCAGTGCTCAATCTCTACCGAAAACGTCGAATCAGAAAGCAAGCACGAGACGTTGCGCCCACCATGCGGAGTGCAAGCCAATCCCGTGTATCAGGTATTTTTGACTGCGCTGGCATGGTCTGCATGCGTCTGAAAAGTCTCAAACTGTATTGAAGTCTCGTGTCCGCTCCTCGATAGTTCCCTCGAACCCAGGGGCCGGCTTGTCGAGCCAAGCGGGCAGGGGTACGTAAGGTGTAGCGCCCGGAGAAAAGGTGCGTGGCCTGGGCATGGTGTACGGTATCGACTTGGCGCGGGAGGGAGCTTCGAGCGAGCCCGGTGCGTACAGGCGCTGTGTTTCGAGCGCGGCCTCGTGCTCGAGCCGTGCAGCCGCGAGGACACCGTACGACGGAAGCGCGTAAGCCAGGAGTGGGTACGTTCCACCACCCAGCGCCGCGCCTTCTTGCGCGCACTGCGTTACGCGCGTGCACCGGGCCAAGTCGAGCACCGATTCCGGCCCAAGGTGAGCACCCGTTCCGGAGCAAGGTGAGCACCCATTCCGGGGATGCCGAGCGGGCATTCCGGGCAAGGTGAGCACCCATTCCGGGCATACCGAGCACCTCCTTGACGGGGGCGCATGGGCCTGCTGAGGAGCCGGGCGGAGCATCAACGGTGCTGGGCAGCAACTGGCCTCTCCGGCCTTCCTTCAAGGAGGTGGAGATGGCGGCAGAGAGGCTGTCCATGCGGAAGCTGCGAGAGTTGTTCCGGTTGAGGTTCGAGGCCAGGTTGTCGACGCGAGCGATAGCGGCGAGCCTGAGTGTCGGCAACGGCACGGTGTGCGACTACCTGGGGAGAGCGCGAGTAGCGCAGCTACCCTGGCCGCTGCCGCCGGAGCTGGATGACGACGCGGCGCTGACGGCGCTGCTGTTTCCCGGTGACAGCAAGGCTGCGGCGGAGCGCCCGGAGCCGGACTGGGCGCGCATCCACGCGGAGCTCAAGAAGAAGGGGGTGACGAAGCAGTTGCTGTGGCAGGAGTACCTGGAGACGCATCCCGGCGGGTACCAGTACAGCCGCTTCTGTGAGCGCTACGGCCGGTGGCTGCAAAGCGCGAGCGTCACCATGAGGCAGGAACACCGCGCGGGCGAGAAGAGCTTCGTGGACTTCAGCGGTGACGGGGTGCAGGTGGTGGACGCCGTCACGGGAGAGGTGCGCGTGGCGAAGCTGTTCGTGGCGGTGCTGGAGGCCAGCAACCTCACGTACGCGGAGCCGGTCTTCAACGAGGACATGGCCACGTGGGTGGGCTGTCACGTACGCGCCTTCGCGTACTTCGGCGGCGTCACGGAGTTGGTGGTGCCGGACAACCTCAAGGCGGGAGTCACGCGGGCGCACCGGTACGAGCCGGACACCGATCCCACGTACGCGGACCTGGCGCGGCACTACGGCTTCGCGATTCTTCCGGCGCGACCGCGCCGGCCGCGGGACAAGGCCAAGGTGGAAGTGGGCGTGCTGCTGGCCGAGCGGTGGATTCTGGCGGCGCTACGCCACCGTCACTTCACCTCGCTGTCCGAGGTGAGCGAGGCGGTGAAGCCGCTGTTGGAGAAGCTCAATGCCCGGCCCATGCGCAAGCTGGGCAAGTCGAGGTGGGAGCTCTTCGCGGAGGTGGAGCGCGCGGCGCTCAAGCCCTTGCCGAGCCGCCCGTACGAGCTGGCCTTCTGGAAGAAGGCGCGCGTCAACATCGACTACCACGTGGAGCTGGAGGGGCATTGGTACAGCGTGCCCTACGGACTGGTGGGCAAGGAGGTGGAGCTGCGTCACACGGAAGCGTGCGTCGAAGTCTTCCTCGCGGGCCGGCGTGTCGCCAGCCACGTGCGCAGTGAGCAGCACGGACGCTTCACCACGCAGGCCGAACACATGCCGGCCTCGCACCGGCAGCACGCCGAGTGGATGCCCTCGCGCGTGGTGCAGTGGGCGCAGAGCGTGGGGCCCGCGTGCGCGCAGCTGGTAGAGGAGCTGATGAAGCGGCGGCCCCACCCGCAGCAGGGCTTCCGCTCGGCGCTGGGCATCATCCGTCTGGCCGACAAGGAGAAGTACGGCACGCAGCGAGTGGAGAAGGCGTGCGCACGGGCGCTGCGCCACCGCGCCTTCAGCTACAAGTCCGTGGCCGCCATCCTCCAGCATCACCTTGAGGACGCCGAGGAGGCGCGCGAGGCCAAGGGCCCGCTGCCCGAGCACCAGAACGTGCGCGGGGCCAACTACTACCACTGAGAAACGTGCCCGCGCGGCTGTGCGCGGACACTGTTGGCCGGTGCGGACACGGTCTCACTAAGTAAGTTGCCAAAAGTTCCCGACACAATCGTGTGGCCTCTGCACTGCGTGCGAAGCCACGCCAAGCCGGCCTTCCGGCCGCGCGCTGCACGAACTTGTCCAACAGTTGGACAAGTTTCTGAAGACCGAGCCCGGCAGGGGCACCCGCCCCGCCCGAACTCCACCGGAGGGTGTGGGCCCTTGTGTAAAGGAACTTCTGGTCACCTACTTAGCACCGGCGAGGGCCTGCGCGCGCCCTGACAACAGGGCGCGCTCCGGCCGGCGAAGAGACCCAAGGAGAAGACAGATGCTGGTGGACCAGACACTGGAGAAGCTCAACGCGATGAAGCTGCATGGCATGGCCAACTACCTGCGTGGGTGGCTGGAGAAGGCCCCTGACAAGGACGTGTCGGCGACGGACCTGGTGGGCCTGCTGGCGGACGCGGAGTGGATGTACCGGGAGAACAAGAAGCTGAGCACGCGCTTGCAGCACGCGAAGCTGCGCCAGCAGGCGTGTCTGGAGGACATCGACTACGGCCACGCCCGCGGACTGACGAAGGCGCAGGTAATGGAGCTGTCCACCTCGAAGTGGGTGGAGGGGCGGCAGAACGTGCTGCTGACGGGTCCGACCGGAGTGGGCAAGAGTTTCCTGGCGTGCGCGCTCGGGCAGAAGGCCTGCCGCGACGGCTACAGCGTCGTGTACCGCCGCGCCTCACTCCTGTTCGACGAGCTGGCGCAGGCGCGCGCAGATGGCACGCACCCCCATGTGCTCAAGCGACTGGCCAAGGCGCAGGTGCTGATTCTCGATGATTTCGGGCTGGAGCCGCTGGGCGCGGCCGAACGCAAGGAACTGCTGGAGGTACTGGAGGACCGCTACCAGGTGAGCGCCACCGTGGTGACCACGAACCCGCGCTGATGCAGCAAGAGTAACGAAGGACTTTCCTCCCCCAGGCCAGCCGTTTGTCCAAGTAGAGGCCCTGCTGAAGCTGGCGCAATGGCTGCGCGAGCGGACAGCTGCCGGGGAGACTTTCGGTGCAATGCCCGAGAGAGCCGAGCGGAGTGCCCCAGTGGGAGGTGCTCCCCGCGAGCCTGCAGGTGCGGCTGGTGAGCGTCCTCGGAAGCATGGTGCAGAACTACCTGCTCGCCGTCGTCGCGGAGGTGGGCCATGAACGCTCCTGCCAGGCTGCATCCACTGGAGACGCGCACGGAGAAGCTGCAGAGCCGCCACCTGGAGCGGCTGGCCGTCGTCTACATCCGCCAATCATCCATGGGGCAGGTCCTCCACCACCAGGAGTCCACGAAGCTGCAGTACAGCCTGGTGGACATGGCGCGGCGACTGGGATGGGCCGCTGAGCGGATCCTCACCATCGACGAGGACCTCGGCATGTCGGGCGCCTCAGCGCAAGGACGCCATGGCTTCCAGCGACTGCTCGCCGAGGTGGCCCTGGACCATGTCGGCATCGTGCTGGGCGTGGAGATGTCGCGGCTGGCCCGCTCCAACCGCGACTGGCATCAACTGCTCGAGCTGTGTGCCCGCTTCGGCACTCTCATTGGTGACTTAGATGGCATGTACGACCCCTCCCTCTACAACGACCGGCTACTGCTCGGCCTCAAGGGGACAATGTCCGAGGCCGAGCTCCACATCCTTCGGCAGCGACTGCAGCAGGGGAAGCTCCAGAAGGCCCACCGGGGCGAGCTGGCCAAGCCCGTCCCCACCGGCTACCTGCGCACGCCTGCAGGAGACGTCGTGCTCGACCCCGATGAGGAGGTGCGCGCAGTCGTGCACTTCATCTTCCACACCTTCCGGCGGCTTGGCTCGGTGGCAGGAGTGCTGCGGGTGCTCGCACAGCGCGGCATGCGAATAGGGGTGCGCATGCGGACCGGCCCGGACATCGGCACTCTCGAATGGAGGAGGCCCCACCGCAACATGGTGGTGAACGTCCTGCGCAACCCCATCTACGGGGGCGCCTACGTATATGGACGCCGAGGGACTGACCCACGCAAGCAGCAACCGGGGCGTCCGGCCACTGGCCGCACGCCGCTGCTGCCGCCTGCGAAGTGGCAGGTGTGCTTGCCGGGACAGATGCCCGCGTACATTGAGTGGGAGGAGTACCTGCGAAACCAAGCGCGGCTGGACGCCAACCGCGCGGGAGCGGAAGGGAGTGGCCCGGTGCGAGAAGGGAGTGCCCTGCTGTCGGGACTCGTCGCGTGCGGCAAGTGCAACTACCGCATGTCCGTCCAGTATGGGAAGGCGCGCAATGGCAAGCGCTACGCCCGCTACGTCTGTGCTCACGACGCGACCACCTACGGAGGGGCAGTCTGCTCGACGGTGACGGCTCCCGCGCTGGACAGGGTAGTGGCGGCACTTGCACTGGAGGCCCTTGCTCCCGCCGCGCTGGAGGTGTCCCTCAAGGTGGCGCGCGAGGTGGAGGGGGAGCGCGCCGAGCGCGAGTCCCTCTGGCAGAAGCGGCTGGAGCGGGCACGCTACGAGGCCCAGCGTGCCGAGCGGCAGTACCACGCCGTGGAGCCGGAGAACCGGCTCGTCGCCCGCACGCTCGAGCGGCAGTGGGAGGAGAAGCTCGCAGCGGTACGTACCCTCGAGGAGGAGTACCACCGGCAGCAGCAGCACCTGCCCCGCCATCTCACGGCCGCGGAGCAGGAGACGATTCGGCGGCTCGCCCAGGATGTGCCTCGCCTGTGGACAGCCGAGAGTACGAGTGTGGCGGACAGGAAGACCCTCCTACGTCTGCTGATTGAGAGGGTGGACGTCACCGCGCACGACGACAGCGAGAGGGTGGACGTTGTGGTGCATTGGGCCGGTGGCCAGCAGACACCCACCCAGATGGCACGTCCCGTGGGACGGCTGAACCAGCTCGCCCGCCACAAGGATCTCCTCGAGCGCATCCGCACCCTGCGCAGGCAGGGCCTCACCGTCGAGCAGATTGCCGAAGCGCTCAACAAGGAGGGCTGGAAGACACCCACCCAGCGCAGCCCCTTCAACGAGCGCCTGGTGCGAGCCATGGTGCACCGCCACGGCGCGCCTGCACGAGGCCCTCGTCCCGTGCCCAGCGACGCTCCGGATGCATGGTGGCTGGCCGATCTGGCGCGCGAGCTGAACATGCCCGTCATTACTCTCTACGGCTGGATACGTCGTGGCTGGCTGAAGAGCGCGAGCGTGAAGGGCCAGCGTGTCGCGTACGCGGACCGCAAGGAACTCGCGCGCCTGAAGAAGCTGCGCGAGCGGCAGCTGCGCTTCCGGTCCGCGACCCGGACGCAGGAAAGCCGAGCGTGACTGGAGGTGCATTGTGGATGGTCGAAGACGAGCCAGTTCGAGCCGAAGGACTGGCACGCCGTCATCGGCGACGCGACGCTGGCCGACGCCATCGTGGACCGGCTGGTGCACAACGCCCACCGGCTGAAGCTGGCGGGCGACTCCATCCGCAAGGTGGACGTGAACTTGACCAAGGGCCGCAAGCAGGCGAAGTGACCACCACCCCAGCGTCGCTGACGCTCCGACTTCTCACTATCGGCCGGAACGGCTGCTCGGCTTGAGCTGGAACGAGAGCTCACCTTGGCCGGAATACGCAGTTACGCCTTCCAGGCGTGGTGCTTGCGAGGTGGCAGGTTCAGGGTGAAGCCGAATTCCTCCGCCACCCAGCGCACCTCGTCATAGCCGTAGCCCTTGTCGACGCACGGGTGCTGGAGAGCGCCTTCAGCCGGAGCGGGTCGAGGCACCGGCATGGACTCCACGGTGCTGCGCATCAGCTTGTGGTCGTTGGTGTTGGCGCCGCCGACTGCGACACCGACAGGTGCCCCGCGCCCATCTGTCAGCAGGCTCTTCTTGGTGCCCCTTTTCCCACTTCCAGTCGATGCCCGCCAGGGCCTGATAGGGCCAGCAGAGGAGGGCGTCGTGAGCGTGCCGTGCGCGGCTGATAACCTCTGGAGGATTTCCGGTTGGCCTCCGGAGCCACTTCACCAAGGATCATGCTGGGACGAAGAGAAGGGACGCAAACACCAGGGACGCAAAAGGGACGTAATCGAACGGACGCCCCCGAACGCCGGCGAATACATGGGTCCGATGGCTCATCGCCCGCAAGCGCCCGTTTTTTAGAGAGAAAAGAGGTCGGTAGGACAGAGGAATCGAACCTCCCAGGGACATGTCTCCATGCCCCCCACCGGTTTTGAAGACCGGGCCGGCCACCAGGTCCAGAGGTCCTACCACTCGCGATTACTGCCGGGCCGCGTGCTCCACGTCAACGCCGCGTTTCAATCCAACCCGCGCTGCCACAGATCGTCCTCATCCAGCCCCATCAGGTGACCCACCTCGTGCATCACCGTGATTCCAATCTGCTCGATGAGCTCCTCGCGCGTCTTCGCGAAGCGCTCCAGGTTCTTCTGGTACAGCACGATGGACGCAGGGTAGGGGTCGAACGTCCCCAGGATGCTGTGCCGCTCTCCCACCGGTGAGCCCCGGAACACTCCCAAAATACACGGTGACAGCGGCGGCGACTCTCCCAGCAGATCCTCGTCCTTGGGAATCTCCTCCACCGCGATGGTGACGTTGTCCAGGTACTCCTTCACGTGCCCGGGCAGCGCCTTCACCGCGTCCTCCACCGCCTTATCAAAGGCCTCCTCGCCCAGCTCCACCGGTGGGGGGAACTCCTTCGGCGCCACCGCCTGCGCCTTCCCGAACCGCTTGCGCGCCTCCTTCGCCTCTCCCCGCCGCTCCGCCAGCAGTCCCAGGTAGTGGTGTGCCCATGGCTCGTCCGCCGCGTCCTTCAGCACCTCCTCGAACGCCCCCTGCGCATCCGGGAACCGGCACAGCTCGAACAGGGCAATGGCCCGCTCCAGCCGCGCCTCCACCGATCTCGGCACGTGCCCCAGCGCTGCCTCCAGGCTCACCATCGCCCGCGCACACTCGCCCACCTGATTCAGCCCGGTGCCCTCCAATAGGAGGAACTCGAAGAGCAGCTCCACGTCGCTCGCCCGCTGGGCCAGTTTCCGGCCCCGAGCACATAGCTCCAGGCCTTCTTCCACCGCCTCGCGGTCGTCTCCCACCCGGCATACCAGGCACTCGGCCGCCCCGAGCAGCAGCTCCAGGTCATCCGGGGCCGCCTTCAGGGCTTTCCCGTATGCCTCCAGGGCTTCTTCAATGCGCCTCAGCTCCGTCAGGGTCGCCGCCTGCCAGTGCAGGGCCTCGGGCAGCCCAGGGGCCTCGGCCAGCAGCGCCTCGGCTCCCGCCAGGGCCTCCTCGAAGGCTCCCTCTTCAAATGCCGCCGCCACCCCGTCGAGCCGAACCTCCACGTCCGACGGCGCCGCCTGCTTCGACGTCCGCTTCCCCATGTGCGGCCACATACGAACCCCTTCCGCGCGTTGTCAACGTGCGTCACGGCTGTTACGTTCCGCGGCCCCCTGCCTCCTCTGTAAGGGCCCGTGAACATTCTGGTCGTGGATGATGACGTCGAGCTGTGCACGCTGCTCTCTCGGTTCCTCGAGAAGCACGGGTACACCGTCTATTCCGCGGCAGACGCTTTGCAAGCGCTCGACATCCTCGAGCGCCACTCGGTGGGTCTCGTCATCAGCGACTACCGGATGCCCCACATGGACGGCATCCAGTTCACCGAGATGCTCAAGGCCGACCCCCGCCACCAGACCACCTCCGTCATCCTCATGACGGGCAACGCCGACGGCAACGTGCACGACAAGGGCCTGCGCAAGGGCGTGGCCATGACGCTGGAGAAGCCCCTGGACTTCAATCAGCTTCTCAACCTCGTGCGCTTCGCCGAGTAGTCCGCCCGCCATCCGGGCCGTCCGCTCCCCCACAGCCACTCCCTTCCGTGTTGACAACCCGGGGCCGCCTCTTATTTTGGCGCTCGCCTGGGCCGAGTGCTAACCCCGGTACTCCGGCCCGCGTAGCACATTCTTCAGTATTTCCAGGAGGTTATGATGGCAGCCAAGGAAATCTTCTTCCACCAGTCCGCCCGCGACGCGATTCTTCGCGGCGTGCGGATTCTCTCGGACGCGGTGGCGGTGACGCTGGGTCCCAAGGGCCGCAACGTGGTCATCGAGAAGTCGTTCGGCTCGCCCACGGTCACCAAGGACGGTGTGACGGTCGCCAAGGAGATCGATCTCGAGAACAGGTTCGAGAACATGGGCGCCCAGATGGTCAAGGAGGTGGCGTCCAAGACCTCGGACAAGGCGGGTGACGGCACCACCACTGCCACCGTGCTGGCCCGGGCCATCTACGAGGAGGGCCTCAAGCTGGTGGCCGCCGGCCACAGCCCGATGGACCTCAAGCGCGGCATCGACAAGGCCGTGGAGGTCGTGGTCGCCGAGCTGAAGAAGCTGTCCAAGCTCACCGCCGACAAGAAGGCCATTGCCCAGGTGGGCACCATCTCCGCCAACGGCGACGAGACGATCGGCAACATCATCGCCGACGCCATGGAGAAGGTGGGCAAGGAGGGCGTCATCACGGTGGAGGAGGGCAAGGGCCTGGAGACCACCCTGGACGTGGTCGAGGGCATGCAGTTCGACCGCGGCTACGTGTCGCCCTACTTCGTCACCAACCGCGAGCGCATGGAGGTCGTGCTCGAGGACGCCTACCTCCTCATCAGCGAGAAGAAGGTCTCGTCGATGCAGGATCTCATCCCCGTGCTCGAGCAGGTGGCGCGCTCGGGTAAGCCGCTGCTGATCATCGCCGAGGACGTGGAGGGCGAGGCCCTGGCCACCCTGGTGGTGAACAAGATCCGCGGCGTGCTGAACGTGGCCGCGGTGAAGGCGCCGGGCTTCGGTGACCGTCGCAAGGAGATGCTGCAGGACATCGCCACCCTGACGGGCGGCACGGTGGTGAGCGAGGAGCTGGGCCACAAGTTCGACGCCCTCACGCTCAACGACCTGGGCCGCACCAAGCGCATCACCATCGACAAGGACAACACCACCATCGTCGACGGCGCGGGCAAGAAGGAGGCCATCGAGGGCCGCATCAAGCTCATCCGCGGCCAGATGGAGACCACCACCAGCGACTACGATCGCGAGAAGCTGCAGGAGCGCCTGGCGAAGCTGGCCGGCGGCGTGGCGGTCATCCACGTGGGCGCCGCGACCGAGACGGAGATGAAGGAGAAGAAGGCTCGCGTCGAGGACGCGCTGCACGCCACCCGCGCGGCCGTCGAGGAGGGCATCGTCCCTGGCGGCGGCGTGGCCTACCTGCGCAGCCTGGACGCGCTGGACAAGCTGAAGCTGGGTGGTGAGCAGGACTTCGGCGTGGACATCATCCGCAAGGCCCTGCAGGAGCCGCTGCGGAAGATCGCCTCCAACGCGGGCCTCGAGGGCGCCGTCATCATCAACAAGGTCCGCGAGGGCAAGGGCGCGTTCGGCTACAACGCCCGCACCGACGTGTTCGAGGACCTGGAGAAGGCTGGCGTCATCGACCCGACCAAGGTGGAGCGCACCGCGCTGCAGAACGCGGCCTCCGTCGCCTCGCTGCTGCTGACCACCGAGGCCATGGTTGCCGAGCGCCCGAAGAACAAGGGCAAGGGCGCTGGCGCCGGCGGCGCCCCGGACTACGGCGGCGACGACCTGGAGTACTGAGCCAGCGTGAGCTGAGCTGAACTCACGGCCCTGGGTGCCTCTCTCGTGGAGGTGCTCGGGGCCGTGGTGTTTCCGGGGGGGGTTGTCGTGAGTGGGGGACGCCCCTCACCCCAGCCCTCTCCCAGAGGGAGAGGGAGTGTTGCGGCACAGCAGGCGGGACAGCTCGTGGCTGAGCTCTGGCGCCTCCAGGTCCCTGGGCAGGCACCCGGACGCCCCAGCGCGCAGGGCCTCCAGCACCGTCTCCTGGGAGAGGTATCCAGCGAGCACCACGAAGGGCGCCCCTTGGCCCAGCTTCCGCGCCAGATCCAGGGCCTGGCGCCCGTAGGCACCCGGAAGCTCCCAGCTCACCACCACGGCCGCTGGTGGCTCCGCGGAGGGCTCGGCGGGTGCATCCGTCAAGACTCGCGCCTCCAGTCCCAGCAGGGCGAGTGCCTCGGTGAGCTGCCGAGCCGCGGCGGGGCTGTCCTCGAGCACGTCCACACGGCGGCTCACCAGGGGCTGTGTGTTCCGGGTGGGGACGGTTTGTGCAAGGGCCTCTCGCAGCTTCGTGCGCACCTCGCGGATGTCGTCGAAGGGCTTGAGCAGGTAGTCGAGCAGTCCGAGCTCCAGCGCCTGCTGCGCCGTCACCAGCGAGGGGTAGCCCGTCATCAGGATGACGCGAGAGCCCGGGTCGAGCAGACGCGCCTGCTGCGCCAGCTCCAGGCCCGAGAGGCCCGGAAGGTTCTTGTCCGTGACGATGAGATCCACCGGTCCGTGCTTCAGCCGCTCGAGGGCCTCCTCGGCGTTGGCGGCCTCGATCACCTCGCACTCCCGGCTCATCAGATCCTTGAAGACGCTGCGGATGATCTCCTCGTCATCCACCACCAGCAGGCGGCGGCGCGAGGGGACCGGCGCGGGGACGGCCGCAGTGGTGCTCGGGGCGGACGCCACCGGCTGGGCGCCCGGGGGAGGGAAGAGGACTCGGAAGACGGTGGAGGGCGGAGGCTGATCCGCCAGCACCGAGGACGGGACGAGCTCCAGCCGCGCGTGATGCTCCTGCGCGATGCGCCGGCACACCGCGAGCCCCAGCCCGGTGCCGCGCTTGTTGCCTGTCACATAGGGCTCGAAGAGGCGGTGCCGCACGGCCTCGGGGACGCCCGGGCCCCAGTCCGCCACGTACATCACCGGCGACGTCCCCTCGCGCGTCACCACCACCTTCACGCGCCCTGGCCCCGACACCGCGTCGCGCGCGTTGTTGAGGAGGTTGAGGGTGAGCTGCTCCAGCAGCCGGCCATTGCCCTGGACGGAGAGATCCTCGGGCGCCTCCACCTGGAGCGTGACGCGGGAGGAGTCCGGGTTGAGGGCGAAGGAGCGCGCCGCCGCCTGCACCTGCGTCACCAGCGACACCGTCTGTTGCGGCGCGGGGCGCTCGCTGGCCAGCCGGGTGAAGTCGGAGATGATCTGCTCCATCCGCTCTACCTGGGCCAGCATCTGCCGCAGCGGGCCGCGCGAGCCAATCTCCTCGGAGAGCATCTGGGTGTAGGCCTTCACCCCCAACAGCGGCTGGCGCAACTCGTGGAGAACCTCGGCGGCGAGCTGGGTGGAGCCCGTGCTGGTGCGTTGCAGCTCCGCGGCGGCAGCCTTCGCCGCCGGCAGATCGCCCGCCTCCAGGGCCTGCAGCAGGTGAGCGAGCGGGACCGGGATGTCCATGGTTCATCAGCATGACCGAGCCACCCGCCCGGCCGCAACGCGAGGCGCTGGAATCCGTTGACCAGCGGCCCTGGCACACGGATGCTTCCGGCTCCTACACGTTCCGCCCATACTGGCCGTACGTCCCAGGGGAGTCCCTCATGCCGCAGACCAATCCGTTCCACTCGATGGTGCCCAGGAAGTTGACGGACTCGGAGCTGGCCCGCGCCATCCGGTTGGACATGGAGGCGGAGCTGGACGCCATCAACCTCTACGCCGCCCATATCGACGCCACGGACAACGAGGACGCCAAGGCCATCCTCCGCCATGTCATGGACGAGGAGCGCGAGCACGCCGCGCTCTTCTGGGAGCTCATCGCCCGCCTGGATCCCGCCCAGGCGGAGCACATCAAGGTCATGTCGGAGAAGTTCCGGCTGATTGTCTCCGGGGCCTCGCACGAGGCAGTGGAGGCGGCAGGCGAGGGCGGTGAGCGCGCCGCCGCGGCGGAGCCCGGCCTGGACAAGCGGCTGACGGTGGGCTCGCTGCGGCGCTGAGCCCGGCTCAGCTCCCGGTGGGCTGGCTGTGGCGCGCCGGGGGCGTGGCCTCCAGGTCCTTGGCTGCCACGTAGACGACGTTCCGGGTGCCCTTCTTTCCCCGGTACATGGCGCGGTCTGCCAGGTCCAGCAGCGTGGACTTGTCCTGCGCGTGCTCGGGGAAGCTGGCCATGCCGATGCAGGTGGAGAGCGCCAGCGAGTGGCCCTCGCGAGCCAAGAAGCGGTGGTTCTCCACGGTGCGCCGGATGCGCTCGGCCACCTTCAGTGCGCCCCCCGAGTCGGTGCCCCGCAGCAGCACCACGTACTCGTCCCCGCCGTAGCGCACCGCCACGTCCCGGTCGCGCACGCACCCCTTGAGCACTCGCGCCATCTCCACCAGCAGCTGCGAGCCCACCAAGTGCCCGTGGTTGTCGTTGATGCTCTTGAAGTAGTCCAGGTCCAGGAAGAGGAGGCTGAAGACGCCGTTCGTCTGCTGGGCGCTCTTCACCTCGCGGTCCAACACCAGGTGCAGGTAGCGGGTGTTGAAAAGGTGGGTGAGATCATCCAGGTAGGCCAGGTCCTCCACCTCGGCGATGCGGCCCAGGTTGCGCAGGGCCAGCGCCAGGCAGCGGGCGAGGAAGCCCGTGGCCTCGGCAATCCCCTCGGGCGGAGAGCCGGGGTAGAGCAGCACGGTGTAGCCGAGCAGATCTTCCCCCTCGATGGCGGGGACGGCGAGCGCGCGCGGCCAGAGGCCCGGCAGCCCCTCCAGTACCCGCACCTCCCGGGACGTCCCCAGGCGCGACGTGAGGAAGGCGACGAGGGCGGCCTCATGGGTCTGGCTGCTCAGCCCCTGCGTGCCCAACAGCCGCGATCGGCCGCTGCCATCCGCCTGGAAGAGCATCGCGGCGCTGGCCGAGGTCATGGAGAGGAAGGCGGTGCAGGCCGTCTCCGTCAGCCGACCCCGGTCGAGCGTGGTGGAGATGCGTTGTCCCGTTTCCAACAGCGAGACGTGCCGGCGCAGCGCGGCGTTCTCCCGCAGCAGCTCGCGCGTGGCGAGCGCCCGGTTCACGGCATGCTGGAGTACCTCCGGCGCCACGGGCTTGACGAGGTACTCGGAGGCCCCGCTCTTGATGGCGCGCACCGCCGGGTCCACCTTGTCCAGGCCGGTGATGACCACCACCTCGATGCCTGGGTAGTGCTCCTTGGTGTGGCGCAGCACCTCCATCCCATCCCCCGTGGGGAGGATGAGGTCCGTCACCACGACGTCGTAGGGCTCCTGGGCCAATGCCTCCTTGACCTCATGGACGCTGGCGACGGCGGTGACTTCGTGGCCCACCCCACGCAGGTAGTCCCCGTACAGGGCCCGGGCGATCTTTTCGTCGTCGACGAGGAGGAGGCGCGCCATCTCATGGAAGGGCTTACCACCCCGGCATCGGCGCTGCTAGCCTGCCACCGTGCCTCCCTACGAAAGCGGACGCCGGCTCTGTCTTCTGATGGAAGCGGGAGACACCCGCTTCTCCGTCGAGGCCACCTCCGTCATGGAGGTCGCCGCGCCGGGCCCCGACGAGACGAGCCTGCGAGGTGTCCTGGAAGTGAAGGATCTCTCCGTGCTGCTCGGCGGCGAGCCGGAGCAGACCCCGGGCATGGTCGTGGTGTTCGACGTCAGTCCTACACTGGCTGTCCGCGTCCGCTCGATTGTCGAGGTGGCGGACGTGGCCCCGGCTCCCCACTTCCTGCTGCCCTCGGGCCTCGGAGACACCCTGGCCGCGCTCAGCCGCAGCGCCGTGCTGCACAAGGAGCGGCTCTATCTGGAAATCAACGCCGACGCGCTCCCCCACGAGCCGGGCACCGTGAGCCCTCCCCCGAAGCTCCCTGTACAGCTCGTCGGGACGGCGCCTGAACGCTCGCTCGTCTTCGAGTCGCAGGGGCGTCTGTTTGGTCTCCCACTGTCTCTGATCTCCCAGGTGGTGACGCGGGGACCCGCATTCAGTTCTCTGCCGGGGAAGAGTGGGGCGGTGGCGGGCGTCATGCCCCATGGACAGGCGCTCTGGCCCCTCTACTCGGCTCCGGCACTGCTGGGGGGGACCTCCACCGCGGAGGAACTCCTCGTGCTGGCCGAGGCGGAGGGCCGTAGCTTGGGGCTGTGCGCCTCGCGCGTGCTGGGCGTCCACCCCCGCTTCGAGCCCGCCGAGGAGCCGGGGGAGTTCACCGCGCCCGGCATTCCGGCCCCCGTGCTCTTTCTGGACCTGCGGCGCATGTTTTCGTGAGCTTCCGCTTGTTTTCTTGAAGGCCCGGGTGGCGAACCGTAAGCTGCCCGGCTTGACAGTGGGACTCAGCGTCCCGATTTCTCAACGAATTCTAGGGGGTTGGATCCCCCGAGGCCCGAACCGATGCCCAAGAATCTGCTGGTCGCCGATGACTCGCTCACCATCCGCAAGGTGATCGGGATGATCTTCGCGACCGAGGACTTTCAGGTCACCGCGGTCGACAACGGGCTGGACGCCATCACCCGGTCGCGTGAGCTGCGTCCGGACGTGGTGCTCGCGGATGTGATGATGCCGGGCAAGAACGGCTACGAGGTCTGCGAGGCGCTCAAGAACGATCCGTCCACGCAGGGCATCCCCGTGCTGCTGCTGGCCGGTACCTTCGAGGCCTTTGACGAGGCCCGCGCGCGTGCGGCCAGGGCGGACGATCACATCACCAAGCCCTTCGAGAGCCAGGTGCTCCTCGACAAGGTGAAAACGCTGGTGGGACAGAAGTCCAACACCATGCCCGCGTCCGCCGCCACCCAGGTGCTTCCCAGCAGTGCGGGTGCACCCGCCGCCGCGCAGCCTCCGCGTCCCGCCGGGCCTCCGGGTCCTGG
Organism: Archangium lansingense; assembly: GCF_026626635.1. Classification (GTDB taxonomy): domain Bacteria; phylum Myxococcota; class Myxococcia; order Myxococcales; family Myxococcaceae; genus Archangium; species Archangium lansingense. The sequence continues at coordinate 8,464,625 of NZ_JAPNKA010000001.1, read as the reverse complement.
CGGGCCGCGTCCGCCGGGTCCTGGAATGCCGCCGGGGCCGGGCGTGCCGCCAGGGCCGGGCGCTCCTCCGGGTATGGCTCGTCCAGGCATGCCGCCGGGACCGGGGATGCCCGCGGGTCCGCGTCCGGGCATGCCGGGGCCGGGTGCTCCGGGCATGGCGCGTCCGGGTGGTCCTCCGGGGCCGGGCATGCCGCCGGGTCCGGGTCCGCGTCCGGGCATGCCGCCGGGGCCGGGTGCTCCGGGCATGGCGCGTCCGGGTGGCCCTCCGGGGCCGGGCATGCCGCCGGGGCCGGGTGCTCCGGGCATGGCTCGTCCTGGGATGCCGGGGCCGGGCATGCCGCCGGGGCCGGGTGCTCCGGGCATGGCTCGTCCTGGGATGCCGGGGCCGGGTGCTCCGGGCATGGCTCGTCCTGGGATGCCGGGGCCGGGAGCCTCTCCCACCGCCGGCATGCCAACGGGCGGTCTGCCTCGTCCTCCGGGCGCCACGCCGCTGCCTACGGCGACGCCTCCCGTCTCGGGACGCGGCAAGGATCCGTTCGGTCTCGGCGCCCCCGCGGCGCAGCCTGCTCCTGTCGCGGAGGCGGGTGGTCTGGAGGAGCTCTCGCTCGATGAGCCCGAGCCTATTGCTCCGACGCCGGCTCCGACTCCGGCGCCCGTCGCCGTGGAGGCCCGGCGCGCTCCCGCCGCCGATGGTGGCGAGGCGCAACTGCGCGAGGCTCTCTCGAAGGCCTCCCGCGAGGTCATCGAGAAGATCGCCTGGGAGGTCGTTCCCCAGCTCGCCGAGACGATCATCCGCGAGGAGCTGGAGCGGTTGATCAAGGACCGCGAGACGAAACACTGAGCTCGAATCGTCGTATCTGCCTTCTTCACCCCGACCGGCCCTCGTCGGGCCGGTCCTTCCACCGGCCCGGGTGGGCCGGTTCTCATTTCCAATGAGCGACACGACCGAACTTCCCAAGGCCTATGACCCGAAGGAGGTCGAGGCTCGCTGGTATGCCCTCTGGATGGAGCGGAACTACTTCCGCGCCGAGGCCACCTCCGACAAGCCTCCCTTCTGCATCGTCCTCCCGCCGCCCAACGTCACGGGCAGCCTCCACCTGGGCCACGCGCTCACCGCCACCATTCAGGACATCCTCATCCGGTGGAAGCGCATGAGCGGCTTCAACGCCCTCTGGGTGCCCGGCACGGATCACGCTGGCATCGCCACGCAGATGGTGGTGGAGCGTGAGCTCAAGGAGAAGGAGAAGAAGTCCCGCCACGACCTGGGCCGCGAGAAGTTCCTCGAGCGCGTCTGGGAGTGGAAGAACAAGTACGGCAACCGCATCCGCGAGCAGCACAAGGTGCTCGGCGCCAGCCTGGACTGGAGCCGCGAGCGCTTCACCATGGATCCGGGCGTCTCGGCCGCCGTGCGCGAGGTCTTCGTCCGCCTGCACGAAGAGGGCCTCATCTACCGCGCCCAGAAGCTCATCAACTGGTGCCCCTCGTGCCATACCGCGCTCAGCGACCTGGAAGTGGAGCACGAGGAGAAGCAGGGCTCGCTCTGGCACATCCAGTACCCGGTGAAGGGCAGCGACCGGAAGCTCACCGTCGCCACCACCCGCCCGGAGACGATGCTCGGCGACACCGCCTTGGCCATCCACCCCGAGGACGAGCGTTACAAGGGGCTCGCCGGCCAGTTCGTGGTGCTGCCGCTCACCGGCCGCGAAATCCCCATCATCGCCGACGCCGAGCTGGTGGACCCCGCCTTCGGTACCGGCGTGGTGAAGGTGACGCCGGCCCATGACTTCAACGACTACCAGACGGGCCTGCGGCACCAGCTGCCCATGCTCAACGTCCTGGACGAGGCCGCGCGCATCAACAAGGAGGGCGGCGAGTACGCGGGCATGGACCGCTTCGCCGCGCGCAAGAAGATCCTCGAGGACCTCACCGCCCAGGGCCTGCTGGAGAAGGAGGAGCCGCACAAGCTCTCCGTCGGCGGCTGCCAGCGCTGCGCCACCGTGGTGGAGCCGCGCCTGTCCCCGCAGTGGTTCGTGAAGATCGAGCCGCTCGCGAAGCCCGCCATCGAGGCGGTGGAGCAGGGCCGCACGAAGATCATCCCGGAGTCGTGGACGAACACGTACTTCCACTGGATGCGCAACATCCACGACTGGACCATCAGCCGCCAGCTCTGGTGGGGCCACCAGATTCCGGCCTGGTACTGCGCGGACTGCAGCCCCCGTCTGGAGGCCACCGGCGGCATCGACTACTCGCGCGCCGAGCCCATCGTCTCGCGCACGGCGCCAGAGAAGTGCCCCAAGTGCGGCGGCTCGCACCTGGAGCAGGATCCGGACGTGCTCGATACGTGGTTCTCCTCGGGCCTCTGGCCCTTCAGCACCCTGGGCTGGCCCGAGCAGACCCCCGAGGCGAAGACCTTCTACCCGAACTCCGTCATGGAGACGGGCCACGACATCCTCTTCTTCTGGGTCGCCCGGATGATGATGTTCGGCCTGCACTTCATGAAGGACGTGCCCTTCCGCACCGTGTACCTGCACGCGATGGTGCGCGATGAGAAGGGCGAGAAGATGTCCAAGACGAAGGGGAACGTGATCGATCCCCTCGACATCGTCCTGGGCGCTCCGCCCGAGCAGCTCAACAAGAACCTGCGCAACAAGTACCCCCAGGGCATGCCCTCCCATGGCGCGGACGCCCTGCGCTTCACCCTGGCCTCGCTCACCCAGCAGGGCCGCGACATCAAGCTCTCGCTGGACCGCGTGGCCGGCTACAAGGCCTTCGCCAACAAGCTGTGGAACGCCAGCCGCTTCGCCCTGATGAACCTGGGCGACTTCAAGCTGGATGAGCGGCCCATCACCGAGCGCGAGCTCACCCTCGCGGACCGGTGGATCCTCTCCCGGCTGCAGCGCGCCATCGCGGTGACCCGGACGTCGCTGGACGCCTACGCGTTTGGTGAGGCCGCCTCCACGCTCTACCAGTTCCTCTGGTCCGAGTTCTGTGACTGGTACATCGAGCTGGCCAAGGGCTCGCTCTACGGTGAGGACGCCAAGGCCAAGGACAACACCCGCGCGGTGCTCGTCTACTGCCTGGACCGGATCCTCCGGTTGCTCCACCCGTTCATGCCCTTCATCACCGAGGAGATCTGGCAGAAGCTGCCCATGTCGCGGCCGGCTGACTCCATCATGATCTCCCCGTTCCCCGAGCCGGATGTGTCGCTCGAGGACGCCGCCGCCGAGGCGGAGATGGGGCCGGTCATCGCGGCCATCGAGGGTCTGCGCAACATCCGCGGCGAGAGCAACCTGCCGCCCTCGGCTCGCATCACCGCGTACGTGCAGAGCCCGGACGCGCGCACCCGCGAGCTGCTCGAGCGCTGGCGCGGCTACCTGGTGCCCCTGGCCGGCCTGGGCGAGCTGCGCATCACGGGCCCCGGGCCCAAGCCGGCTCAGTCCGCGGCCTTCGTCGGCCCGCAGATGGAGGTCTTCGTCCCGCTTGCTGGCCTCATCGACGTGGACGCCGAGCGCGAGCGCCTGACCAAGGAGATCTCCCGCTCCGAGCAGGAGCTGGGAGGCATCCAGCGCAAGCTCGACAACCCCAACTTCGTCGCCAAGGCGCCTCCGGACGTGGTGGAGAAGGACCGGGCCCGCGTCGAGGAGCTGACGGCGCGCATCTCCAAGCTGCAGGACAGCCTGAAGCGGCTCGCTCCCGATACCACCACCCCGCCCGCCGCCGAGCAGGAGGCTCCGGCTCCCGAGCCTGAGGCCAGCAAGGCGGACGCCGAGGGTGAGGTCGTCAAGGCCGAGGCGGGTGCCGTCGAGGCGGAAGTCGTCGAGGACGAGGACGAGGACGGTCACGCGATTGGTGACCTGGAGGCCGAGGAGGAGGCTCCGGCGAAGACCGCTCGTAAGGGGGGCCTTGCCCAGGGCGCGGTGAAGACCAAGGCGGCACCCGAGGTCAAGGCCACGCCTGTCACGGCTCCGGCGGAGAAGAAGGCTCCGGCCAAGAAGGCTCCGGCTCCGAAGGCACCTCCCGCTAGCAAGGCACCTGTGGAGAAGGCGGCACCGGCGAAGAAGGCGGCACCGGCGAAGAAGGCCACGGCCAAGAAGGCACCGGCGAAGAAGGCAGCTGCCGTGAAGAAGGCTGCGGCCAAGAAGGCGGCCCCCGCCAAGAAGGCACCGGCGAAGAAGGCACCCTCCAAGAAGGCACCGGCGAAGAAGACCGCGGCGAAGAAGGCACCCGCCAAGAAGGCACCGGCGAAGAAGACCACGGCGAAGAAGGCACCCGCCAAGAAGGCACCGGCGAAAAAGACCGCGGCCAAGAAGGCACCGGCCAAGGCTCGGCGCTGACCTCAATCGGAGACGTGACTCACATGGATGCCTTCTTGGATCGCCTCATCTCGCTCGCCCTGGAGGAAGACCTCGGGGCGGCGGGTGACATCACCACCGAAGCCCTCGTCCCCGCGGACGCCCAGGGCACCGCCGAGCTGATCGCCAAAGAGCGGCTCGTGCTCGCCGGACTGGATGCCTTCGCCCGCGTCTTCGAGCGCGTGGATCCGGACTCCGAGGTCGAACTCCTCGCTCGCGATGGGCAGGAGGTTCAACCCAAGGCCTTGGTGGCCCGGGTGCGCGGCCGCATGCGCGCACTCCTCACCGCCGAGCGCACCGCCCTCAACATCGTCCAGCGCACCTCGGGCATGGCCACCATGGCTCAGCAGGTCATGGCCGCGGTGCGCGGCACCAAGCTGCGCATCCTCGACACGCGGAAGACCTCTCCCGGCATGCGCTCGCTGTCCAAGCAGGCCGTGAAGGCCGGTGGCGCCTTCAACCACCGCTTCGGCCTCTTCGATGGTGTCCTCATCAAGGACAACCACATCGCGGCCGTGGGCGGCTCCGTTCGCGAGGCGCTCCGCCGGGCCCGCACCAACGCGCCCCAGCTCGTGAAGATCGAGATCGAGGTCACCAACCTCGACCAGCTCGCCGAGGCGCTCGAGGAGGGCGCGGACGTGGTCATGCTCGACAACATGGACGACGAGCAGATCCGCCGCGCCGTGGAGCTGACGGCCGGCCGCATCCCCCTCGAGGTCTCCGGTGGCATCACCCTGGAGCGTCTGCCTCGGCTGGCGAAGCTCGGCGTGGACTTCGTGTCCATGGGCGCGCTCACGCACTCGGCGCGCGCCATGGACCTGTCCCTGGAGATCGTCCAGGCGCAGTAGTCCGGTCGCTCAGCGGCTGGGGGCGAGGGCCTCGTAGCGAGGCTCTCCCTCGGCCGACGCGGGGAGGTTCATCTCCAGCAGCGCCGCCACGGTGGGTGCCACGTCCGTGGTGCTGATCTCCCGCGGGTAGATGCCCGGCTTCACCCCCTTGCCCGCCAGGATGAGGGGCACGAGCTGGTCATACGCGTATGGGGCGCCGTGGTTGGTACCGACTGCCTCGGCGCTGATGACGTGGAAGGGTTTCACCACGAAGAGCACGTCGCCGCTGCGCCCCGGGTAGTAGCCACGCCGCAGGGGCTCCACCAGCCCCGCCACGTCCGGCATCGTGTAGAGATCGTCGCGTGCCACCGCGAGCGGGATGGCCGGTTGCTTCAGCAGCCAGGCCGCCGCGGCTCGCCGCACCGCCGCTCCGTCTACCTTGCCGCCCTCCAGCGTCTTGCCGCCCAGGTACACGTCCAGCTCCTCCACGGTGGCGGTGATGTCCGTGCCGGGGAACTGCGTCCGCAGCGCCTCGGTCAATCCCTTGGAGAGCACTCGCGGATCCACGCGCTCGGCACCCACCCCCGAGGCGGCCCACTGCTCGGGTACAGCCGCGCCGCCGTGGTCCGCTGAGAGCACTACCAGGAGGTTGGCTCGGCCCCCCGCGGCGCGCTCGGCGAGGGCCACGAGGTCGCCCACCGCCTTGTCCAGCCGGTACATCGTGTCCTGCATCTCCCACGAGTTGGGGCCGTACTGGTGGTAGACCCGATCCGTGGCGCTGAAGCTCACCGCGAGCAGATCCGGCACCTCGTCCTTGCCCAGGTTCTCGCCCTCGATGGCCGCTCGGGCTGCCTTCACCACCACATCCAGGGACAGGGGGGAGATGGCGAAGGCGGTGTAGGACTGGGGACCGGGGGAGGGGAGGCCACCGGTGAGCGGGTGCGGAAAGACGCGCCCCAGCCCGTAGAACTCACCCTCGTAGGGCCGGTCGTCCTCGCCCACGTACTCGCTGCGAGGCAGCAGCGGCTCCCACGTCTTGCTGAACCACGTGTCGGACGGATTGGCCGCGTTGAAGGTCTTCAGCCAGCCTGGCAGCTCCTTGGTGTACCAGGTACCCGTGACAAACTTCCCCACTGTCTCGTCGTACCAGTAGGCCTGGCCGAGCCGGCCGGCCAGTGGGATAGCCGAGCGCGCCTTGCCTGACAGCGCGATGGCCTTGCCCTGCTCCTGCGTGGTCAGCCGCAGCCTGTCCGCGAACGTCTCCGCCATGAGGTTGGCCGGGCTCACGTCCTCCAGGGAGAGGGGCGCCTCCAATACCGGGTGCGCTGGATCCGGGAAGACGCGCTCGGGCTTGCCGGTGGCCCGGTCGATGATCCGGTTGTCCACGATGCCGTGGCGCCAGGGGTTGGCCCCGGTGGCCAGCGTGGTATGGCCCGGCGCGGTGCGCGGCTTGGCGTACTCATAGCGCGCGTACGGGTAGAAGGCGCCCGAGTCGATGAGCTGCCGCAGTCCGCCCTTGAGGCGCGGCTTCGTGCGCAGCAGCAGGTCCGAGCCCATCGCGTCCACCGTGATGAAGAGTGTCAGCCGGGGCGGCTTCGCCAGGGCGGGGAGGGCGGTGAGCAGCAGCAGCAATGACAGGAAGCGGAGCATGGGTTGGGATCCTCCACGCCTCGTGCTCAGAAGCAACCAACTCCCGAGCACCATGCTTTCCGGTCGGACACTCCCCTGTTACGGTCGACGCGACCCATGGTCGAGGCACGAATCCGAGTGATCTACGGCGACACGGACCAGATGGGGGTCGTGTATTACGCCAATTATTTCCGCTACTTCGAGTTCGCCCGCAGCGAGTACTTCCGCTCTCGAGGAGGCAGCTACCGCGAGGTGGAGCGAGAGGGGTTGATCCTTCCCGTGGTGGAGGCAACTGCCTCCTATAAGTCCCCCGCTCGCTACGAGGACGTGCTGCTCGTGCGCACCCGGGTGAGCGAGGTAAAGCGCGTGTCGCTGACCTTCACCTACGAGATCTTCCGAGAGGGGGGCCCGGATACCCCCCTGTGCACCGGGCGTACCGTCCACGCCTGCGTGGGTCGCGAAGGCAAGCCCACCCGCCTGCCGGACGCGATCGTGCGCATCTTGCAGGCGGAGCCCTGAATCCCCACTTCTTCACGTCGTTTCCAAGGAGACACCCAAATGGATCGCAACCTGGCAATGGAGGCCGTGCGCGTCACCGAGATGGCGGCTATCGCCTCCGCCCGGCTCATGGGCCGCGGCCACAAGAACGAGTCGGATCAGGCCGCCGTGGACGCCATGCGCAGGGCGTTCGATGCGCTGCAGATTCAGGGCACGGTGGTCATCGGCGAGGGCGAGCGCGATGAGGCCCCCATGCTCTACATCGGCGAGAAGGTGGGCCGGCGCAACCCGGAGGATCCAGAGGTGGACATCGCGCTGGATCCGCTCGAGGGCACCAACCTGTGCGCCTACGGCCGTCCGGGCAGCATCTCCGTGGTGGCCATGGCCGGGAAGGGCAAGCTGCTCAACGCGCCGGACACCTACATGGAGAAGATCGCCGTCGGCCCCCGCGCCCGGGGTTCCATCGACCTGCGCCGCTCCGCCACCGAGAACCTCCACGCCGTCGCGGAGAGGATGAAGGTCTACGTGTCGGACCTCACGGTGGTCATCCTCGACCGGGAGCGTCACGCGGACCTCATCAAGGAGGTGCGGACCGCGGGCGCGCGCATCCGCCTCATCGATGATGGGGACGTGGCCGGCGGCATCGCCACCTGCTTCGAGGACACCGGCGTGGACGTGCTGATGGGCATTGGCGGCGCTCCCGAGGGCGTCATCACCGCCGCGGCCATCCGCTCGGTGGGCGGCGACATGCAGGGCCGCCTGGTGCCGCGCAACAACGATGAGATCGCCCGCGCCAGGCGCATGGGCATCACCGACATCTCGAAGATCTACACGGCCGAGGAGCTGGCCGGCGGCGAGGTGATGTTTGCCGCCTCCGGCGTCACCACCGGCGACTTCCTGCGCGGCGTGCGCTTCTTCGGCAGCGGCTGCGAGACGCACTCGGTGGTCATGCGCAGCAAGACCGGAACGGTGCGCTTCATCCAATCTCGTCACCGCTTCGACACCAAGCCGGGTTACAACCTCTAGGAAATCCCCACCGAGGAGACTCGCACCATGCCTGGCGCCTCACGGAGCATCGTCGTCAACGCCCCGCCCGAGAAGGTCTACGACATCGTCGTCAACTACGACCGCTACCCCGAGTGGCTCACCGAGGTGAAGAAGATCACCACCTCCGAGCGCAAGGGCAGCGAGGTGAAGGTCCACTATGAGGTGGACTTCAAGATCAAGACCATCCGCTACACCATCCTCGCCCGCGAGGAGCGGCCCAAGCGGATGTCCTGGTCCTTCGTGGAGGGCGAGGTGATGAAGGACAACAAGGGCAGCTGGGTGCTGGAGCCGGAAGGCGAGGGCCGCACCAAGGTCACCTACAGCGTGGATGTGACGGTGGGCCCCCTGGTGCCCAAGTCCATCCTCAACGCCCTGGTGGACCAGTCGCTGCCCAAGATGCTGGACGCCCTCAAGCGGCGGGTCGAGGGCGCCTAGCCCTCCACTGCTTCGACGCCCTGCGGCAAATGCCCTCCGGTCCGCCGGAGGGCAGGCGGGTTGTCGGGCCGAGCCCCGGAAGAACCGTCACTCCGGATGTGTCGGTGGCTCTGAAGGGTTGGAGCGCTTGCGGGGATCGCTGGCTCGATTACAATCCAGTCGACGTCTCCTGGACATTTCCGCCAAATCCAGGTGCCGGGTGGTAGACGGGCAAGCATGCGAGGTTGCTGGCACGTATTCAGGATGGAACCAGGGCCCTTACTTTGCATCTGAAGCACTCAGAAGCCGATAGGGTGGCAGGAATCCAGGAGTGGGATGGCGGGCGTACATCAGGGTACGTAGGCTGAGTGGAGAAACCGAACCCATGCTCGACGCCTTCATCATCGAGGAAATCAAGCGCCGGGAACGGAACCGGGAGGAGCGGGATCGTCCCGCGCTGGAGATTCCGATTCCGGTCCCCGAGGAGCGCCCCCGGCGTCGGTCTGACGCGGAAGACGACGAGAAGCCGCAGCGCGGCGTCATCGTCATCGATCTGCGCGGCTGAGCGACCTGGCTCCGCCTCTCACGGCCCGCGGTGGACGTCCTGTCACGAGGACGGCCCACGCGGGCTTCGTGTTTTCCAGTCCCGGTGGACGCCTCACTCCGGCGCCAGCAGCACCATCTGGCGAGGGTGGTAGAGCGTCCCGAGCGGCCCCGCTCCCGGGCCCAGCGCCTCCAGCACCCCCTGCCGCCATTCGGACGGGATGGCGTCCTCGCCGTGGAATGCGCCCAGAAGCGCTCCGGCAACGGCCCCATTCGCGTCCGCGTCCCCACCTCGGTTGATGACGTCCACCATCCCAGCTTCGAAGCTGGGGGCGTGCAGCACCTCCCAATAGGCCAGCCGGAAGGCCACTCGCACATGGTCCTGCTTCCGGTGCATGTGCAGGTCCGGCCAGTAGAGCATCGGGTCATCTTGCTGCGCCGCGGCCAGGTCCTCCTTGAGGGCGGCGGTGGCGGTGGTGACTTCCTGGACGTAGTCGGCGGCCGAGCGGCCCAGGGCCGCGCTGGCCACGGTCAGCCCGCTCACGGCCGCGGTGATGAGATCCTCCTTCTTCAACCGCTCGCCCGCGGTGAGAGCGTGCGCGATGGAGCCGTTGAAGGCGGCGCATGCCAACTGGCAGCGCGGATCAAAGTGTGTGAGCGCGGAGTCCGCGAGCGAGGCCTGCACCCGCGCCTGGGTGTCCTCGTAGAAGAAGACGCCGATGGGGGCGGTGCGCGCCAGGCTCCCATTCCCGGTCACGCGCCGCAGGCCCCGCAGCCAGACGCGCCGCCCGGCCGATGCCCGGTGGGGGCCGGACTCGGCCATCTCCGTCAGCACTTCGAGGGTGAACTCGCTCATGCCCACGGAGTGGCCCTGCCAGGCGAGGTAGCGCCGTGCCTGCTGGTCTGCATCGTAGGTGCCCAACTCGCGCAGGCCCACGCTCAGGCAGCTCGCCATCTGACCGCTTTCACCCACCTGGCCGCGGCGCAGCTCGAAGGGGCCGCCCCCCTTGAGAGTCCGGTGGGGCCCGTCCACGAGCTGGGGAAAGGCCGGGGCGGCGAGGAGCCGGCCCTTGAAGGGCGCCCCGAGCGCATCTCCGATGGCGAGCCCCAGGAGCGCGCCTCGGCCACGCAGGCTCGGGGACTGGTCGGGTTCAGGGGAGATGGGTCGGCGTGGAGGCATGCGGTGAGAGCGGGGCTTCAGGAGGTCGACAGTGTAGCAGCCCTCCCATCGAGCAAGCTTGCGAGGGCTGGAGGCGTCCAATAGAACCCGGCGCCATGACCGAGATCGCTCAAATCGTAGCGCGTGAAGTGCTCGACTCCCGCGGCAACCCCACCGTGGAGGCTGAGGTTTTCCTGGCGGGTGGGGCCAAGGGTCGTGCGGCGGTGCCGTCCGGTGCGTCCACTGGTGAGCACGAGGCGCTCGAGTTGCGGGATGGGGAGAAGGATCGCTACCTGGGCAAGGGCGTGCGCAAGGCCGTCACCAACATCATGGAGACGATCGCCCCCGAGCTGGTGGGCATGGACGCCGCGGACCAGTACGCGGTGGACCAGCAGATGCTGGAGATGGACGGCACGCCCACCAAGAGCAAGCTGGGCGCCAACGCCATCCTCGCGGTGTCCATGGCCACGGCGCGCGCGGCGGCGGATGCCTTCAGCCTGCCTTTCTACCGCTACGTGGGCGGCGCCCAGGCTCGCACGCTGCCGGTGCCGCTGATGAACATCCTCAACGGTGGCGCCCATGCCGACACCCGCGTGGATGTGCAGGAGTTCATGGTGGTGCCCGCGGGCGCTCCCTCGTTCGCCGAGGGCCTGCGCTGGGGCGCCGAGGTCTTCCATGCGCTGAAGAAGATCCTCAAGGGCCGCAAGCTGGCCACCGGCGTGGGCGACGAGGGCGGCTATGCCCCGGACCTGCCGGCCAACGAGGAGGCCCTCAAGCTCATCATGGAGGCCATCTCCGCCGCGGGCTTCAAGGCCGGTGAGCAGATGTTCCTCGCGCTGGACGTGGCCGCCAGCGAGTTCTTCGACAAGGGCTCGAAGAAGTACCGCCTCAAGGGCGAGGGCAAGGAGTTCGATGCGAAGGGCATGCTGGACTACTACCAGCAGCTCGTGTCGCGCTACCCCATCGTCTCCATCGAGGACGGCATGGCCGAGGACGACTGGGAGGGCTGGAAGGGCCTCACCGACGCGCTCGGCGAGAAGATCCAGCTGGTGGGCGATGACCTCTTCGTCACCAACGTGGAGCGCCTGGGCCGCGGCATCCAGGGCGGCGTGGCCAACTCCATCCTGGTGAAGGTGAACCAGATTGGCAGCCTCACGGAGACCTTCGACGCGGTGCGCATGGCCCACAAGGCCGGCTACACCTCGGTGATGAGCCACCGCTCGGGAGAGACCGAGGACACCACCATCGCGGACCTGGCCGTGGCGCTCGACTGCGGGCAGATCAAGACGGGCTCGGCGTCGCGCTCGGACCGCGTGGCCAAGTACAACCAGTTGCTGCGCATCGAGCAGGAGCTGGGCTCCGGCGCGCGCTACGCTGGCAAGCGGGCCATCAAGGGCCTGAAGTAAGGAAACGAGAGAGACGTGGCCGACAAGAAACCCCGCATCCTGGTCTCCAACGACGACGGCTACTTCTCCGAAGGCCTCCGCGCCCTGGTGGACGCGGTAAGCCCGCTGGGGGAGGTATGGGTGGTGGCTCCGGACCGCGAGCAGAGCGCGGCCTCGCACTCCATCTCCCTCAACCGCCCCCTGCGCATCACCGAGATCCGGGAGCACTGGTTCGCCGTGGACGGGACCCCGGCGGACAGCGCTTATCTGGCGATCCATCACCTCATGAAGGATGATCGCCCGCGAATCATGGTTTCCGGCATCAATCACGGGGCCAACCTGGCCGACGACGTCAACTACTCGGGAACGGTGGCGGCTGCCCGAGAGGCGGCGCTGCTGGGCATCCCGTCGATCGCCTTCAGCCTGGTGTCGCGCGCGCCGTTCGACTTCCAGCACGGGGCTCGCTTCGCCCGGTCGCTGGTGGCGGCGGCGCTCGCCCAGCCTCGGCTCCCGGCGCGCATGCTGCTGAGCGTCAACATCCCCCGGGGCGAGCCCACCGGCTACGCCATCACCCGTCTGGGCCGTCACTCGTACGGCTACGACGTGGTGGAGAAGGAGGACCCGCGCGGCCGCAAGTACTACTGGATCGGCGGCAACTCCTACGAGCACGAGGACATCCCCGGCAGCGACTGCAACGCCGTGCACCTGGAGCGTCGCATCTCGGTGACGCCCCTCAACTTCGAGCTCACCGACACCCAGTCCCTGGCGGCGCTGGCGAGTTGGAACCTCGAGGGCTTCCCACGTCTCGACGTGGGCAGGGGAGGCGACTGAGGTTGGCGGTGGCGGGAGCCATCCCGGCGCGGGCAGCGGCGTTCCTGCTGCTCGCGCTCCTCGCCACCACCGGCTGTGCGGTGGTGCCGGGCGCCACCCGTCCCACTCCTGATTCCGATCTTGCTCCCGCCTCTGAGCAGCCTCCCGTCGAGCTCGGAGAGCTGCGCGAGCCCCATCCGGAGCCGGAGCTTGTCTCCGTCCGGCATACGGTGGCTCCGGGCGAGACGATGTACCGGATCTCCCGTACCTACGGCATCACGGTGGAGGAGCTGTCCGAGGCCAACGGCATCACTGACCCGCGCACGCTCTCGGTAGGCCAGGAGCTGATCATCCCTGGCTTCGAGAGGCCGGTGCCGGTGGCTACTGAGTCTTCTCCCACTCCGGAGCCGGACGAGGCGCGGCCGGTGCCGGGCTCGAAGCCTCCCACGACCAGGCCTCCGGCTTCGGCCAGGCCTCCGGTCGTCGTCACTGCGCCGTCCCGCATGACACCCCGGCCCACGTCTCCCCCTGCGCCTTCCCGCCCCGTGCCGGAGACGAAGGGGATGCTGGACTGGCCCTTGCGGGGAGTGCTGTACGCCCGCTTCGGGAAGAAGGGTCGCGAGCCGCATGATGGCATCGACCTCGCGGCGCCCGCGGGCACGCCCGTGAAGACCGCTCAGGAAGGGTCGGTGCTGTACGCGGGCGAGCAGCGAGGCTACGGGCTCATCGTCATCATCCAGCACTCGGAGCACCTCATCACGCTGTACGCGCATAACCGCGACTTGCGCGTGCGCACCGGCCAGAAGGTGCGTCGCGGCCAGGTCATCGCCACCGTGGGCGAGTCCGGTAAGACGAGTGGCCCGCAGCTCCACCTGGAGGTGCGGGTGGGGGGCAAGCCGGTGGATCCGCTCGACTACCTGGGTCCGCTGCCGTCTTCGTAGCAGGCAAGAAAGCCGGGAAGCGCCGCCCGCCGGTGAGGCTGGCTGCCGTTCGGGTGGACTCCCGTGGTAGGGGATCGCCCATGAGCCTGATCCACGCCGCGAAGATCGCCTTCAAGTCCTTGGTCTCGGAGCCTCATCCGCCGGCTTCCCCGCTGTCCGGTCTGGCGTCCCTGCCTCCGGCGCGGCAGGTGCTGCCGTCGGGTTTCCTGCTGGGAGCCGCCACCGCCAGCCACCAGGTGGAGGGGAACAACGACAACGACTGGTCCGAGTGGGAGAAGGGCTCGTACCCGGATGGCACTCCGCACATCAAGCACCGGGATGTGTCCGGGGCGGCGTGCGACTCGTGGAACCGATTCTCCGAGGACGTGTCGCTGCTTCGCGAGCTGGGGGCCAATGCCTACCGGCTGTCGGTGGAGTGGAGCCGGCTCGAGCCCGAGGAGGGCTCGTGGAATGAGGCGGCGGCGGACCGCTACCTGGAGTGGATGCGGATGCTGCGCGCCAACGGCATCCAGCCCATGGTGACGCTCAGTCACTTCACTCTGCCGCGCTGGGTGGCCGCTCAGGGCGGGTGGGCGAATGAGAAGACGGTGGAGTGGATTGCCGCCTATACCCGGCGCGTGGCTCGCAAGTTGGGCAGCGAGGTGGACCAGTGGTGCACCCTCAACGAGCCCAACGTGCTGATGGCGTTTGGCTACATGAAGGGCGAGTGGCCGCCGGGGCTGAAGGACGGGAAGCTGGGGCTGCAGGTGCTGGCACGGCAGATCCGCGCCCACGCTCGAATGGTGCGGGAGCTGCGCGAGCATGACACGGTGGACGCGGACGGAGACGGCAAGGCCACGCGGGTGGGCATCGCGCACCACGTGCGCATCTTCCAGCCGGCCACGCGCTCACCGATGGACCGGGTGATGGCGGGCTTCACGGATCGGCTCTTCAACCAGTTGCTGGTGGACGTCCACAGCACGGGCCGCATCCAGATGTCCGTGCCGGGGATGGCGGACATCGACGAGGCGGTGCCGGACCTGAAGGGCTCGTACGACTACCTGGGGCTCAACTACTACTCGCGAGACATGGTGCGTGCGGACTTCAGCAGCCCCACGCTGTCGCGTCAGTACGTGGCCGAGGGGCGGCCGGTGAACGACCTGGGCTGGGATATCTACCCCGAGGGCCTCTACCAGGCGCTCAAGCGCTACGGGCAGGCGGGCCTTCCCATCTACATCACCGAGAACGGCATGGCGGACGGGAAGGGCGAGCGCCGGCCCGGGTTCCTCCGCGAGCACTTCGAGGCGGTGGTGCGCGCGGCCCACGAGGGCGTGGATGTGCGCGGCTACTTCCACTGGTCCTTGCTGGACAACTTCGAGTGGGCGGAAGGCTACGAGCCGCGCTTCGGCCTGTTCCAGGTGGACTACAGCAGCCCGGACAAGCGACGGGTCGCGACGCCGGCGGTGGCGACCTTCCAGGAGCTGGCGCGCGGCCTGGGACTCAGCCCCCAGGCGCGCACGGACGCGGCCTAGAAGACGAAGTCCTGCTGGAAGGCGAAGCCCAGGCCCACGAAGGGAATGGCCTGGGACGTCTCCTGGCCGGTGCGGTAGCGGTGGCTCATGTGCCACGTCGCCGTGAGGAAGGCGGTGGGGTGGTTGAAGGAGGAGTAGCCGCCATCATGGAAGGTGTAGGCGACGAGTGCGCCCAGGCGCATGTTGGAGTTGTTCGCGGCCTTCACGTCCTCGCCGGGCCGGAAGTTCTCCTCGTCGTAGAAGGGCAGGAGGTAGCGGAAGGTGGCGCCCAGCGTCAGCGGGCCCGCGAGGTAGACGAGGTTGACCTCTTCCGTGAGCACCAACCCGCGGCCGGGAATCAGGGTGTCCTGGCCGGCGTCGTACCAGAGCGTGTCTCCGCCGCGCAGGCGAATGTTGAAGTAGTCGAGCGTGACGACGTTCTGGATGGCGATCGGCCCGACCTGCGCCTGCAAGGTTGGCTGCAGCATGGCGTGCCAGCCCGTGGTGCCGTAGGTGTTCTGGGCTTCGGAGTTCGCGCGCTGCACTGCGTCGGAGAACTCGTCCAGCGGGGAGCGGAAGGACTGGAGCATGCCGGCGGTGCCGAAGAAGCCGTACGCATCCACCAGGGCCTTGAGGTTGAAGACGGCGATGGGCTGCCAATTCACCATGGGCCCCACCGCGGTGTAGCAGGGGTTGAGGCGCACCTGGCCGCCGAGTCCCAGGAAGGTGTCGCGCCAGAGGAGGTCCTCGCTCTGACCCAGACGCTGCGTCTGGCTGATGCGCACTTTGTACTCGGCCACCGTCGGATTGACGCCGCCGCCGATGAAGTGATCGAGGTTGAGCCGCCGCGTGGGCATGCCCGTGAGCGGAGGCGTGGGGCGGGGGACCTCGGGAGTGTCCCCGGTGGGACCCTCCGCCAGCGCGTTGGAACCCAGGAGCAGCAGACTGCACAGCAGGGTACGGGCACAGCCGGAGGAAGGCATGGGGCCCTCTTTCCTTTGCGGGGGGCTCCGGGGCATCGTTGCACGGACATGCGCCGGGGCCGGTATGGGGCCCCCATGCTACATCAGGAGTGAGGCAACCTTGGAAGCCAGGGCCGCGGTGCTACCCCTCGAGTCCAGACGTCTGGGCACGCTGGAGCAGCTCTATCTGACGTTCTTCTGGTTCTCCAGCAACGTGCACTGGGGCGCCATTCTCACCATCCTGGTGCAGGCCCAGGTGCTCGTCATGGTCGGCGATGCGTCCAAGGGGAAGGGGGTGGGGACGGCGATCGCTATCGGCTCCCTCACCGGCATCCTCGTGCCGCCCCTGCTGGGCGCCTGGAGTGATCGGGTGCGGTCGCGCTTGGGACGGCGGCGGCCCTTCATGGTGGTGGGCACGGCGCTCAACCTGGTGGCGCTGGTGGGAATGGCCACCTTGCCCTTCCTGAAGACGGACAACCTGTGGGGCTTCACCGGGGCGTACTGGTTGTACGTGGCGGCCTACCTCATGGCCAACTTCGCCAACAACGTCGCCACGGCCCCGTACACGGCCCTCATGCCGGACGTGGTGCACCCGGAGCAGCGCGGCTCCGTGGCCGGGTGGTACGGGCTGATGACGCTGTTGGGCAATGGCGTGGGCATGGGGCTCGCGAGCTCCATGGTGAGCCAGCAGGCCTCCCTGGCCGAGTTCCAGGGGCAGATCTACCGCGTCTACCTGGTCATCGGCGTCATCCTGGTGGTGGGCGTGCTCGTCACCGTGCTGGGCACGCGCGAGCAGCCGCTCACCACCGAGCCCAAGCCCTTCCACTGGGGCTCGTTCCTGCGCGGCTTCGTGGCTCCGTTTCGCTCGCAGGATTTCCGCTGGGTGTTCCTCACCCGGATGCTGATGTCGATGGGCGTGTTCAGCGTCCAGAGCTTCCTCCTGTTCTATCTGAGGGACGTGGTGAAGGACTTCTCGGTGTTCGGCCGGCCCCTGGCCACGACGCCGGAGTTGGCCGTGCTGGGCGTGCTGGGCCTGCTGCTCCTGCTGGCCTTGCCCAGCACGGTGATCGCCGGAAAGCTGTCGGACCGGTACGGGCGCAAGCGCGTGGTCTACGTCGCCGGAGCCATCCAGGCGGTGGTGGCCGCGGGCTTCATCGTCTCCGAAAACTACCTGGCGGCGCTGTTCATCGGTGCCCTGTTTGGCGTCGGCTATGGTGCCTACGAGAGCGTGAACTGGGCACTGGCCACGGACGTGCTGCCAGACATGGACGACGCGGCGAAGGACATGGGCATCTGGCACATGGCGCTGACGGTGCCGCAGTTCCTGGCCACGCCGATTGCTGGGTGGCTGCTGGACACCTTCACCGCCGTCGGAAAGGAGGGGGGCCGTCCCACGCTGGGCTACACCGTCATCTTCTCCGTGGCGATCGTCTACTTCGGGCTGGGCACCTTGTTGGTGTCCCGGGTGAAGAAGGCGAGTTGAGCCTGGAGGCAACCCAGGCGGGCAGGTGGGTCCATGCCGGGTCCGCTTCTCGCCGCCCCGAGCAGGCCGTCTGGTACTAGAGTGACGCCCCCGTGAGTCGCCTTCCGCCACTCCTGCTCGCCCTCGTGCTTGCCCCGGCCGCCTGGGGCCAGTCGTCCTCCCCGGCACCGGAGGCCGCGACGCTTCCGGCCGTGGAGCCCGACCCGGTCTTCACCGTCGTCCTCCTTCCCCTGGAGAGCAACGCGGAGGCTCGGGAGCAGGCCGCTGGGGTGACGGCGCTTCTCGTGAGCCGGCTTGCCGAGTCTTCCCGCCTCGCGGTGTCTACCGCGTTGGAGCAGGAGGCGGTGCGTCTCGCGGGCGCCTGTGCAGCGGGCCCGTGCCCCGAGGCAGCCCCTGGCACCCCCGGCTCCACCCGGGCGCGTTACCTCATCGCCGGCCGGCTCGATGCTTTCGGCTCTCGCTACCTCCTCACCACCAGTCTCGTGGACTCGGAGAGCGGACGCGCCCTGGGCCGGCCTCGCATCGAGGTGGCCGCGCGGGAGGCCCTTCCTCGCGCCGCCGTGTCGGTCGCGGATCAGCTGCTCGCCACGCTCATCCCGGAGTCCACGGACGGCACGGTGGTGAATGCGCCCTCGGTGTCGAGAGTCCCCGAAACGGGCTCGTTGCTGCTCGGCGTACGGTTCAACAACAGCCTCATCTCCAATCTCTCCACGTTCAACCCCGGTGGTGACGTGGAGATTGGCTTCCAGTTCCATCCCGAATGGGTCGTCTTCGGGCAGGTGGGCCTCTCCTATGTGACGGCCCAGGAGGAGGGGCTCAAGGGCGGCCTCAACGTCCTGCCCAGCGTGCTCGGCCTGCGCCACTACCACAACATCGAGCACTCCCTCCGTCCGTACTGGGGGCTGGGCCTCGGTGTGCAGCTCTCCTTCGGCGAGTTCGGCATCTTCCAGCAGACGGGTCCGCTTCCCACCGTCATCGGCTTCTTCGGCTGCGAGTACCTCATCGCAGGCCGCCTCGGCTTTCAGCTCGAGGCCTCCACCAACCTCGCCCAGGCCACGCTCGGTCTCTCCAACGGGGGATTGGGCAATGGCCTCAACCTCGAGATCAACGCCGGCGTCGCCTGGCACTTCTGAGCCTGGAGCTCTCCGTATGCACCCTCGCTGGCGTGTCCTGTCCCTGGTTGCCTTCCTCGCCGCTGGTTGCGAGGACCGTCCCTCCCAGCCCTCGCCCAAGGAGCAGGCTGAGGGCTACTACGTGAAGGGCAATACCGAGTACCTCTCGGGTAAGTTCGAGGATGCCCTGACCTCCTTCAACACCATGAAGGAACTATCCCCGGACGACCCCCGTCTGCCCGCGGCCATCGGCGAGGTCTACCTGTCCATGGGCCGCCTCAACGAGGCCTCCGCCCAGTTCGAGCTCGCACTCAAGCGAGACTCCAAGCGCTCCACCAATTGGAGTCGGCTCGGCTTCATCCATGCCCAGCTCGGCCGGACGGACGAGGCTCGGAGCGCCTTGAGCAAGGCGCTTGCCCTGCACCCCAAGGACTTCAACGCCCTCGAGCAGCTGGCGGAGATCCACGTCAAGCGCGGCGAGAAGGGCGAGGCCGTGAAGCACTTTGCCCTCGCCGCCGAGGCCTGTCCCGACGCGAGCAAGACACCCCTGGTGCTGCGCGCTGTCGATGTACTCACGGATGATGGGCGCCATGCCGAGGCTCTCCTGCTCCTGGGCGAGTGGACAGGGAAGGGGGTGCGGACTCCCGAGTTGCTCACCGCGCTCGGCGACGAGCAGGTGCGGGCCGGTCAGCTCCTCCTCGCCGCCGCGTCCTACCGCGAGGCCGCCAGCGGCTCTCCCAAGGACCCCACGCTGTGGGAGCTCGTCGGGGAGATCTACACGAAGCTGGACAAGCCGACGGAGGCTCTCGCGGCCTACCGCGAGTCCCTGCGCGTGAAGGAGCGCGCCATCATCCACGTGGCCATGGCTCGCCTCCATCTGGGGCGCAACGAGCGGAAGGCCGCCGAGGAGGAGCTGGGGCGCGCCCTCGAGTCCGTCTCCGGCTCGGATATCCGTGAGCTCGCCGAGCTGGCCGACCTGCTCTCCACCTTTGATCGCAAGCCGGACGCCCTGCGCATCCTCTCCAGCTTGAGCGCCGAGCCGGACCACGCCAAGGACCTGTCGCTGCAACTGCGCACCGCGGCCCTCGCCCAGGAGCTGAAGGACGAGGCCACTGTCCGCACGGTGTGTGAACGGATCGCCAGCAGCGGGGTGAAGCTCAAGAAGTGCCCCTGAGTAACGCCTGGGGCGGAAAAGTGCGGCGAGGTCACCCGGCGCATTCCACTTGTCGTCGACGACAAGTGAAACGAGGCGGACGCATTCCACTTCTCGCCGACGAGAAGTGAAACGGGGCGGACGCATTCCACTTGTCGCCGACGACAAGTGAAACGAGGCGGACGCATTCCACTTCTCGCCGACGAGAAGTGAAACGGGGCGGACGCATTCCACTTGTCGCCGACGACAAGTGAAACGCAACAGGCCCCATCCACTTCTCGTCGGCGAGAAGTGAAAAGGGCCTGGATCAATCCACTTGTCACCGGTGACAAGTGAAACGGGGGGCTAGTTCTTCCCGCCCGGCAGCTTGCGGTACACGCCGACCACCTGGCCCAGAATCATCGTCGAGCGGAAGTCCGCCTTGCTCACGTAGATGGGCTGCATGGTGGCGTTGGCCGGCTGGAAGCGGATGCGCTCGCCCTCCGGGAAGTAGCGCTTCACAGTGGCCTCGTCCTCGATGAGCGCCACCACGATGTCCCCGGACTGCGCCTGCGGCGTCTTGCGTACGAAGAGGTAGTCCCCGTCGAAGATGCCGTCGTCGATCATCGAGTTGCCCTTCACGCGGAGTGCGAAGACCTCGCGCCCCTGACCGCCCAGCAGGAAGCTGTCGATCCGGACCGAGTCCTCCACGTTCTCCTGGGCCAGCAACGGGGCGCCCGCCGCCACCTTGCCCAGCAGCGGGACGTCTATCATCCCGGACTCCTTCCTCGCGCCCAGGCCCAGCAGGAGCCTCGCCCGCTTGGTGGGCACCAGGGAGCGGCTCTGCTGCTCGCCCCGGTTGAGGTACCCCTTGCGCTCGAGCGCCTTGAGGTGATCGTTCACCCCGTTGGTCGAGCGGATGTCCATCTCCTCGCCAATCTCCCGGATGGTCGGCGGGAAGCCCCGCGACTCCGTCTCCTTGACGATGAAGGCCAGGATTTCCCGCTGGCGTTCAGTCAGCTCTTCCATGCCTCGCTCCCTCGTCTGGTGGGTAGCCCACCGGCGCAACAAACTTTCAGTACCGTCATGCTCCCTGAACATACGTATAGAGTCAATTCGTTCAAGGATGAGCACGCACATTCCGTGTGTGTGCGCCGCTCCCCAACAGGCCCTGGGGTCATCCCCCGTCTGCGCGTAGACTTCCGGACACCTTGTCCGAGCCCCGACATACCCTCCTGTTGGTCGACGACGAGCCCGACGTCATCGACCTCCTGATGCGCATGTTCCAGAAGCGCTACCAAGTGCTCTCGGCCAACTCCGGGCCCGAGGCACTGGGGCTGCTGCGCCAGCACCGCGTGGACGTGCTCATCACCGACCAGCGCATGCCGGAGATGACGGGCATCGAGCTGGTGGCCGCCGCGCGCTCCGAGGGCATCGACGTCACCGCGATCCTCCTCACCGGCTACACGGATCCCGAGGACATCATCGCGGCCATCAACCGGGGGCAGGTGTACCGCTACATCACCAAGCCCTGGGACCTGAACGATCTCGTCATCACCGTGAAGAACGCGGTGGAGTACACCCAGCTTCGGAGGGACAAGGAGCGGCTGTTGCGCCAGCTCCACCAGCGGGTGGAGGCGCTCGGCGTGCTCTACGAGGTGAGCCGGGCCAGCGCGGGCGAGCCGCTCGGCTACGACGCCATCATCGACCGCGTCCTCACCGCGGTGTCGCGCGTGCTGCCCTATGACTGTGGCGCGGCCCTCATCGCGCTGGGCTGGGATCGCACCGCCACCCTGCGCCTGCGCTGTCAGGGCGTCGTCGTCGGGGAGCAGTCGCTGCTGGGCGTGAAGGAGTCCATGCTGGCCGCCTGGGGCCAGCGCTCGGGGCTGGTATTGCCCGAGGACCGCGTCATCACCCATGTCGCTGGCACCACTTCGCAGGACGCCGTCGCGCCGGCCTCCTGGGCCAGTCAGCTCACCGTCGCCCTCACCGCCGGGGGCCGCCCCGTGGGCCTGCTGTCACTGTTCTCCCAGCGCCCCCACGTCTACTCCGAGGAGGATGGCGCGCTGCTCGACACGCTCGCCAACCAGACGGCGGACGCCATTCAGTCCCTGCGTGCCTCCGAGGAAGCCTCGCGCCAGCGCATTGACCGCATGGTTGAGTCCATGGCCGATGGGGTCGTCCTCACCGACGAGAACAATGAGATCGCGGTGCTCAATCCCGCGGCGCGCCGCCTGCTCATGCTGGGGGAGGGGCCCACGGGCCCGGATGCCAGCAAGCGGCTGCGCGAGAAGCTCGGGTTCGATCCCTTCGAGCTGGTGCGCGGCTGGGAGTACGGTGGTGCCCAGGTGCTGCGCGAGGAGCTGAAGCTCGACGAGCGCACCATTCACACCACCGTCACCCCGGTGAACGACTCGCGCGGAGTGCTGCGCGGCGTGTGCGTGGTGCTGCGAGACGTCACCGAGCAGAAGCAGCTCGAGGAGCGCAAGGACGAGTTCGTCCACATGGTGAGCCACGAGCTGCGCACGCCGCTCACCTCCATCTCCGGCTCGTTGGACCTGGTGCTCAACTTCCTGTCCAGCGACATGAACGAGAAGCAGCGCCGCTACCTGATGCTGGCGCGCGACTCGACGGAGAAGCTCAACGCCATCGTGGATGATCTGCTGGACCTGGCCAAGTTCGCCAAGGGCCGGCTGCGGATGAACTTCGAGTGGGCCTACGTGGACGAGCAGGTGCGCCGCGCGGTGGAGAAGTACGGCCCCGCCTTCATGGAGCGGCGCATCAAGGTGTCTGCCGGTCTGCCCCAGCACGGCCTGCGGGCGCTGGCGGATCCCAACCGGCTCACCCAGGTGCTCAACAACCTGCTCACCAACGCCGCCAAGTTCACCCCCGAGGGCGGTGAGGTGCGGCTGGAGCTCAAGGCCACCTCGGCGGTGCCTGGCTACCTGGCGCTCACGTGCTGGAACAGCGGCGAGTCTATCTCCGAGGAGAACCTGGAGCGCATCTTCGACCGCTTCGAGCAGGCGCGCACCCAGGCCAACCGCACCGTGCGAGGCACCGGGCTGGGTCTGGCCATCTGCCGCAACATCGTGGAGGCCCACGCCGGCCATATCTGGTGCGAGCCCTGCAACGACGGTGTGCGCTTCGTGGTGGTGCTGCCCGTGGAGCCTCCCGTCGAGTACCTGCGGCCAGACGGCCTGGACTTCACCCAGAAGCACAACCCCGAGCGGCGGGGCAGCCTGGTGCTCGTCGAGGCCGAGCCGGACATCGGCTACATCACCAAGGCGCTGCTGCGTGCACGCGGCTATGAGGTGCGACTGGCCCCCAGCGCCGAGGAGGGTCTCACCCAGGCGCGTGCGTGGCACCCGGACGCCCTGCTGGTGGATGCCCGACTGCCCGTCATCGACGGCCTGCGGCTGGCGGAGATCCTCCGGCATGATCCGGAGACGCGCCATGCGCCGCTGTTGCTCTTCTCCGCCTTCGACGAGCGTCAGCGTGCGTTCCGCGCAGGGGCGGACGCCTTCCTGTCCATGCCGTTGCAGTCTGATCGGCTGCTGGCCACCGTGGACTCGCTGGTGCGCGGCAGCGCCGGCCAGCACCACGGACGCGTGCTGGTGGTGGACGACGACGAGAAGGTGTGCGCCATCTGCCGCGAGGTGCTGGTGAGCTTTGGCTACGAGGTGCAGGTGGCCTCCACCCTGGAGGAGGCGCACCGCTCCCTGCGCGAGCGCCGCCCGGACGTGCTGCTGCTGGACGTGCAACTGCCCGACGGCGACGGTTACCACTTCCTCGAGGAGCTCAAGGCCGAGCGCGCCAGCGGCTACATCTCCGTCATCTTCATCTCCGCCCATTCCGAGACGAGCGCCAAGGTGCGCGCCCTCAAGCTCGGCGCGGACGACTACCTCACCAAGCCCTTTGACGCGCTGGAGATGGGCGCCCGGGTGGAGATGGTGCTGCGCCGCAAGGAGCAGGAGCTGGGCTCCTCTCCCACCACGCAGCTTCCCGGCTCGGGCGCCATCGAGCGCGAGGTGCAGCGTCGGCTCGCCGAGCGCCGGCCCTTCGCCTTCTGCTACCTCGATCTGGACAACCTCAAGGCCTACAACGACTACTACGGCTTCGCGAAGGCCGACGGTGTCATCCGCCAGACGGGAGATCTGCTGCGGGAGGTGTTCGGTCAGGACGGCCTGCCCGGTGACTTCCTCGGCCACGTGGCGGGTGACGACTTCGTCTTCGTCACCTCCCCGGAGAGCGTGGATCGCCTCTGCCAGCGCTCCATCGAGGCCTTTGATCGCATCATCCCGCTCTATTACGACAAGCAGGACCGGGAGCGCGGCTACATCGAGACGGATGACCGCTACGGGGACAAGCGCAAGTTCCCCACCATGAGCGTGTCCGTGGTGGCGGTGCTGAGCGACGGCGTGTCCAGTGATCATGCCGAGCTGGCGCGGCAGGCAGCGGACATGAAGAAGCGCGCCAAGGCCATCCAGGGCTCCGTCTACCTGCGCAGTGACCGGGAGCTGGCGGTCATCCGGACGGCCACTGGATGAGGCTCTACCAGCAGTTGATTCTCTTCATGCTCGCCGCCACCGTGTTGCCCCTGGCGGTGGTGGGCTTCCTGCTGCTGTCGCGCGCGGAGGCGGAGCTGACCGGGCGGATTGTCTCCGAGCAGCACGTCATCGCGGAGACCACCGCCGAGAGCGCCTCCGCGGAGCTGATGAAGACGGTGGATGCGCTGGCCCGCTCGGCGGAGCTCTTCAACTGGGAGAGCATCACCCCCGAGGAGTTTCAGGGAGGCCTGCAGCTTCTCTACGGGCAGTCTCCTGCCGTCAGCGCGGTGATGCACCTGGATGCGCTGGGCAACCCGCGCGGTTCGCCCGTGTTCCAGGCCGCCGGCGACAGCGAGCACCCGGGATTCGAGCCCTCTGCGCTCCTGGACCTCGCCCGGTCTGTGCCGGTGCAGACGCTGCGTCGTGGCAACAAGGGCCAGGCTGCCCTGGGCCGCGTCTACGCGCACGCTCCCAGCGGACGGGCGGCAGTGGCGGTGGCGGTGAAGCTGGGAGATGGGGAGGATGCTCCCTTCGCGCTCGCCGAGGTTGTCTTCTCCGACCTGGAGGACTTGCTGGCACGGCGTGCGGCAGGCAGCCCGGGATACATCGACCTGGTGGACACCACGGCCCGACGCGTCCTGGCCAGCTCTCTATCGGAGCGCCGCCTGCGCCCGTTGGAGCCCGTGCTGGCCACCTGGCTTGTCTCAGACGACGCGCAGGTGCGCGGCTTCCGGTTGGACACTCCCGCCATGCGGGTGAGTGCTGCGCGGGTCCCCAAGGTGCCCGGCTTCGAGGTGGTGGTGGCCGTGGACGAGGCCGTTGCCCTGGCTCCGGTGCGCGCCATGCGCCGCACGGTGCTGCTGTCCATTGGAGCTGCCTTCGCGGTGCTGCTCGGCCTGGGTGCGCTCTTCACCCGCCGGCTCAACCTCCGCCTGTCCAGGGTGGTGGCGGGTGCCGAGGCCTTCGGTCGCGGCGAGCTGGAGCGGCGTGTCACGGTGGAGGGAGATGACGAGCTCAGCGAGCTGGCCTCTTCCTTCAACAGCATGGGCTCCGAGCTGGAGTCCGCCCGTGCCCGGATGTTGCGCTGGAATGACGATCTCAAGTCCCGAGTGGAAGAGGCCACCGCCGAGCTGAAGGCCGCTCAGGCCCAGTTGCTCGAGGCCCAGAAGCTCGCGGCCGTGGGCCAGCTGGGTGCTGGCGTGGCCCATGAGATCAACAACCCCCTGGCCGGCATCCTGGGCAACACCCAGCTGCTGATGCTCGAGCGCGACGAGAAGGATCCCGACTTCGACACCCTGCGGAAGATCGAGCTGAGCGCCAAGCGCTGCAAGGAGATCACCCAGAATCTGCTGCGCTTCTCCCAGCAGCGCGCTCGGCCCGAGCTGCGCGCGGTGGACCTGAACGCTGTCCTTCGTGACGCGCTCTCGCTCACGGAGAATCAGATCAAGGGGGAGGGGATTGCCCTCGTCAGTGAGTGGGCCTCGCCGCCCACGCGTGCGAAGGCGGACCCAGGGCATCTGTCTCAGGTGGTGCTGGCCCTGGTGTCCAACGCGCGCACCGCGATGATGAAGACGGAGGCGAAGCGGCTCTCCCTGCGCACCGGCGAGCGGGACGGGCGTTGTTTCTTCGAGGTGGAGGACACCGGCAAGGGCATTGCCCCCGAGCACCGCTCGCGCATCTTCGAGCCCTTCTTCACCACCAAGGACGTCTGGTCCAACGTGGGCCTGGGCCTGTCGGTGGCCTGGCGGGTGGTCAGCGAGGCGGGCGGCACCATCGAGGTGCGCACGGAGGTGGGGCAGGGCACCTGCTTCACCGTGTGGTTGCCAAAGGCGTGAGGCCCAGGGCCCGGCTGAGGTAGCTTGGGGGCCCGTATGGACGCCCCCCGCTCCCCCCGGCGCAGCGCGCCCTTCCTCATTGGGCTCATCGTCATCCTGGCGGCACTGCCGTTGGGCTACTTCTTCTTCCTCCATCAGCCTCCAGCCCCTCCTCCTCCGACTCCCGCACCTCCGACCGGGCCGGAGGCTCCGCTTCCCCAGGCCGCGCCGGAGAAGCTTCCCATGGCGCTGAAGCTGGAGGAGGTCCGCGGCACGGTGGAGGTTCGCCGGGGCGGCGGGCAGTGGCGCACCGCCAGCGTCGGTGAGGCCCTCCACCCCTCGGACGCGGTGCGCACCCGGGAAGGCTCCTACGCCGTCATCATCGGCGGCGAGGCCGTGGAGGTCCGCATGGAGGCTGGTGCCGAGATCTCCGTGGAGGAGCTGACCGACTCCTTCCGCTTCCTGCTCGGCAACGGTATGACCACGGCCCGCCTCAAGCTCGGCGCTGGCCAGACGCTCGAGATGAAGGCCGCCGGCAGCGACGCCGTGGCCCGCACCGAGGGCGGTACCTTCACCATGAGCAACAACGGCGCGGGCACCGTCGCCCTGGCTACCCTCGTCGGTGAGGTGGCCTTCAGCGGTCAGCGCAAGGTCGTCATCGTCCGCGCCGGTCAGCAGTCCATCATCCGTCCCGGCCGCGGTCCCACGGAGCCCACCCCCATCCCCTCCAGCCTCCTGCTCAAGGTGAACTGGCCCGCTCACCCGCAGCGCAAGGTTCGCGTCTCCGGACAGACGGACCCTGGCAACCAGGTGGCCATGGGGGGTCGGATCATCCCCACTGACGAGGAAGGTCGCTTCTCTCAGGTCCTGCCACTCCGGGAAGGTCCGAATTCCGTCCAGGTACAGGCCCTCTCCGTTGGTGGCCTGCGACAAGAGGAAAAGCGGGACCTCACCCTGGACACCACTCCCCCCTCGGTCAAAGTGGACCCAGGGATATGGGATGACCCACCGTCGAAGGGGCAGTGATAGCAGGCTGACAGACGAGCGGCGTGCTGCTCGTCCACCCGGCCTCAGGTTTGCATAATCTCAAAGGCCGAGAGTCGTCCCTGAACAAGGGCAATCCCGGGTGAAAGCCTGGGTGCGCAAAGCCGTGGGGCCTGAAGTACGGCCGGCCGTGGTTGCCGTGGGAACTGGCGCGAATCGTGGCGCTTGGGGGGCTGAGCCTAGGGATCGCCCTTCGTCGCAGAGGGATGGGTCTATCTCCCGATGTGCAACCGAGGTCCGCCACGATGCTGCGAACGATCACCACCTTCGTGTGTCTGCTCCCCGCCTTGGCGCTGGGCCAGAGCACAGCACCGCTGACAGGCAGGTCGCAGGTGGTCAACGACGGGCCAGGAGACCAGACGGATCCCCATGTGAGCGGACCGCTGGTGGCCTACACACACCAGAGCAGCATCAGCAGCAGTGAGATTCGCTACCACGATCTGCTCACGGGCGTGGATTTGTCCATCCCCAGCGAGGGGGGCTACGACGCCCTGGCCGACGTCAGTGACGGCAGGGTGGTGTTCACCCGCACCACCGACGTCAGCCGCGTCTTCCGCTTCGACGTGGGCACGAGCGGCACTGCACAGGAGCTCGCCCCGCGTACCGGCGCGGACCGGCGCACGGCCACCCTCGGCGGTCAGACGGTGGCCTGGCAGGAGCTGGGCTACACCGCCGAGTCTCTTCCTCCGGAGATCTTCGCGTACCGCTTGGACTCGCTTGCGCTCACCCGCCTGTCCGAGGACACGCTCATGGATCGCACGCCCGCCGTCAGCGCGGATGGCAAGTCGGTGGTGTGGGCCAAGTGCGCCACCAACATTGATGGGTGCGACATCTGGGCGGCCCGTGAGGTCGAGGGGGGCTATGAGGTCTCCCAGCTCACCGGGCCAGAGGGCGAGGAGTCCCTGCCTGACACCAACGGCCAGGTGGTGGTGTACGTGACCCGCTCCGTCGTGAACGGCGTGGCGGAGTCGGACATCGCCTGGCAGGCGGTGGGCGGGGGCGAGGTGCACCGACTGGCGCTCCCGGGCATGGACACCAACCCCAACGTGAGCGGCCCCCTCATCGCCTTCGAGCGGCGGGAGGCGTCCAGCGCGCCCAATTTCGACGTCGTGCTGTACGACCTGCGCACGCAGACGTACTACCGCCTCACGGAGACGCTGGAGAGCGAGTCGCTCAGCGACATCAGCATGGATGCGGAGGGGCTGGTACGGGTGGTGTGGTCCGTGCGGCAGAACGGCAATCTCAACATCTACGCCTACGTGTTCCGCCTGCCCAGCGAGTGCAAGCCGACCCCCATCAAGGATGCGGCCGCCGTGTGCGCCTCGCCCGGCGCGCGGACGCTGCTGGGCACGTTGGTGGCGAAACGTTCCACGGGGGAGCCGGAGATCGTCTCCACCGAGGTGGAGGGCCGTGGCACTGGCGCGCTGTGCGTGGACAACGGCTTCGAGGCGGCGCCCGCCACCGCGGGTTGGGTGTGGCTGGGCGCGGGCCTGCAGGTGGGGCCTGATGAGCTCCAGCAGGACGCCAGGAGTCTGGCCCGGAAGGTGCCGCTCCAGGGTCGGCGTGCGCTGTCCGCCGAGGTGGAGGGAGCGCCTGGCAGCGCGTTCCGGGTGCGCCTCTACGGGGAGCTGACGTGTGACATCGGGCAGCAGGGGTTGGCCGAGGACGCGGAGACTCGCCACGGCCAGTTCGTGCCCGCCGGTCAGGACTCCGCGCTCGGGAAGGTGGCCTTCACGCGCTACTTCGTGCCGGGCGGGTATGAGGGAAAACGCGTCCAGGAGCCCGGCTCGGAGGACTCCGGTGAGGGGAAGGACGGTGGGCCCAAGGCGGTGCCTGATGAGCTCTCGCCGCACGGCGGTTGCAGCGCGGCGGGCGGCCCGGTGGCCCTCCTGGGGGTGTGGATGCTCGCCTCGTTGCTGCTCCGTGGCGCTGCTTCCCGGGCGCGCAGTGCTGCGTCGCGGCGATAGAATTTCGGGCACGGCAAGGACGCTGATAAATTACCAACACTCTGAACTGTCTCCTTCCAGTGCTGCTGCTCGTCGCTTCGGCGGCTACGGCGGACACGCTCGACATCTTGGGTCCGTCTGCGCCCGTACCTCCGGATGGGTTTCCCATCGCGCTGGTGCGGAGGGACGGCACGGGTGCGCCCGTGCCGGCCGAAGGGCTCCACGTGTTGGCGAGTGGGGCCCGGCTGCTGCCCGGGTCCGAGCAACCGCCCCTGCGGACGTGGCTCGTCGTCCCGGAGCCGGGAGCGCGGGAAGTACGGGTGACGGCCGAGGGCGCGGGACTGAGGGCCGAAGCCCGGTACGTGCTGGGTCCGCCGGCCACCCAGGTGTTGCTCTCGGTGGAGCCGCGCGCGCCCGTGAAGGGGCGGGACAAGGAGGCTCGGCTCACGGTGCGGATGCTTCAGCCGGACGGCACGCCGGATGACACCGGGGCTCCGCCCGTGTTGCGGGCCAACGTGGGCCGCGTGGAGGAGCTCGCTCGCACCGGGCCCGGTACCTGGGAGGCTCGCTATGTGCTGCCGGACACGCGCTACCCGGAGGTGGCCATCCTGGTGGCCCTCTCGGCGTGGCCCCACCCCGAGTCCATCTACGGCGCCTATGGGAAGGTGCTGGTGCCACTCGCCGCCTCGGTGGAGCTGCCGGGCCGCACCGAGCCCAATGCGGATCTCTCCGCCACCATCGCCGGGACGACCTTCGGGCCGGTGAAGGCCGCACCGGACGGGCGCTTCCGGCTGCCGGTCGTTGTCCCGCCTGGACACAGCGCCGCGCAGATTCGTGCGGTGGACGCGGCGGGCAACGTGCGGCGCTCGCGGATGGACCTGGCGCTGCCTCCCACGGATGGGTTGGCGTGTGTCCTCAACCCCCAGCGGCTCCCGGCGGATGGGGTCTCCCGGGCGCGCATGTTGTGCGCCACCAGCGATGCCTATGGCCGGCCGGTGCAGGACGCGCGGGTGACGGCCTCCGTTCGTGGCGGCACCCTGCGCGGGCCAACGCGCGCCGAGGGCGGCCTGCTCGAGTGGATCTACACCGCCCCCCGCACCGCGCCCGCGGAGCCGGAGCGGCTGGTGGCCACCTGGCCGGAGCGTGGCACCAGCTCGCGAGAGGAGCTGCCGCTGCGGCTCGTTCAGGGGCCGGTGACGAGCGCCGTCCTGTCACTGGCCGAGCCGGTGGTGCACCTCGGCTCGACGGTGGCCGTCACCATCACCACGCGGGATGTCTCCGGCCAGCCGAGGCCCGGAGCTGTGGTGGTGCCCCAAGCGCCGGTGGGCACGTTCAGTCCGCCTCGCGAGGAGTCCCCGGGCGTGTCCCGCAGTGCCTGGACGCTGCCGCCGACGGGCACCCTGGGTAAGACGGTGGTGAAGGTGCTTGCGTATGGCCCGATGGGCACGGAGCCGGCGCGCCTGCGCGTCTGGGCGGAGGGCGGCGTGCTGTTCGCGGAGGTGACGGACCTGGCCGGCCTGCCGGTGCCGCGGCAGCCGCTGCGCGTCGGCGGCGAGGAGCGGATGACGGGTGAGGACGGCACGGGGGTGCTCGGCCCCGTGCGTCCGGGCCGGGTAGAGGTGGTGCACGGCCTGTGGCCCGGTCTCCGGCAGACGGTGCACGTGGTGGCTGAGGGCGGGCCGGTGTTTCCCCTGGAGCGGCCCCTTGTCTCCGCCACGGCGGAGCAGTCGGTGGAGCTGGCACCTCCCGTGCCGGTGAATGTGCGGCTGAAGGTGGAGGGGGCGCGTGTCACGTTCTGGATGGAGGACGCGTCGGGCCGGGTGCTGGAAGGCCGCGAGGCCCACGTGTGGCTGTCGGCCGGTCAGCGGAGTGCCGTGGAGGTGAAGGAGGGGCGTGGCAGCTTCCGGGTGATGCATGATGGACCGGTGAGCGTGTCCGTGGCGGATGTCGCCACGGGCGTCACCGCGCTCACGGAGGTGCGGCCTTGAGGCGGGCCGCATGGGCACTGTGCTTGTCCCTGTTGCCGGGCGCCGCGCGGGCGCAGCTGGCGAGGGCGGAGTCGCCGGAGTTGGCAGCGGCCATCAGCGGGCGCGTATGCCATGACCTGGATGGGGACGGCCGGTGTGCTCCCGAGGAGCCGGGCCTGGCCGGAGTCCGGTTGGTGCTGGCCACCGGCCGTGAGGTGCGCACGGACGCGCAGGGTCGCTACCACTTCGCCGAGGTGGACGCGCGGAGCCCTGATGTGACGGGCGGTGTGCACCTGCGGCCCGGCCGGCAGCGACTGAAGGTGGACGCTCGTTCGCTGCCGCCCGATAGCGTGGCCACCCCTGAGGCCGCCACGGTGGAGGTGCCGTGGGCCGCCGCGGTGCTCCAGGACTTCGCGGTGCGCACCCTGCCCGGATCCGCGTCCTCCCTGGTGCTCGCCTATGACAGAGCGCCGCCCGCGGCGGCGGTGATTCCCGGCGGAGTGGACTTCCTCGTGGCGGGGCATGCGTCTCCGGGAGACGAGGTGACGGTAGAGGGCTCCCCGGCGGAGGTGGACGAGCGTGGTGACTGGCGTGCACGCGTCCGGCTCGTGCCAGGGGAGAACGTGCTGTCCATCACCGCACTGGGGACGGAGGCGACCCTGCGCCTCTTCCGCCAGCGCATCGACGTGGTGTCGCGCGAGAGCGGCCTGCTCGTCATTCCCCGCGAGCCCGAGCCGGAGGGCTCGCTGCGGTTGCCGGGAAGCAAGGACGAGCCACCGGCGAGTGGTGCCTCCTCGTTGCTGGCTGAGTTCCCCGCGGGCACGCGCTTGCGCTCGCCGCGAGGCGAGGTGACGGTGGGGCCGGAGGGGGTCGCGCTGGTGCCGCTGGTGCTCGTTCCAGGCCGCAACCTGGTGGCGCTGGAGGTGCAGCGGCCCGGCGAGCCAGCCCGGACGGTGACGATTCAGCTGGAGGCGGTGTCCCGGCCCTTCGCGGTGGGGTTGCTGGACGTGGAGGCCACGCTCTCGCCCTCCACGGGGGACTTCCGGCTGCGAGGACGAGGCGCGGCCCATGGTGAGGTCCGCCTGGGGTCCTTCTCGTTGGTGGGTGAGTTGGATCTGCGGGACACCGACGTGGACAGCCTGCGCGAGCGGCCGGCGGCGGACTGGCTGCGCCCGCGCATCCCGCGGTTGGCGCGAGCGCCGGATCCGGACCTGGCCATCTCCGAGTGGGGAGACGAGTCCGTGGGCCTCACGCCCAACCCCTCGGAGAGCCGGTTGCGGCTGGAGGTGCGCCATGAGCGGTTCGGCTGGGTAGGCCTGGGGACGTACCGGGCCTGGCAGTCGGAGGGGGAGGTGGGCCGCTACCACCGGCCGCTGTTCGGCCCCTTCGCGGAGCTGGCGGCGGAGCTGGGGCGGCTGCGCGCGGGCGTGAACGCCTTCGCCGGAGGGCTGGCGGATCCGACGCGCTCGCTCTCCGCCTTGCCCGCGTACGAGGAGCTGCACAGCACCGGCGGCAGTCTCTACTACCTGGGTTCGGGGTCGGTGGTGGAGGGCTCGGAGCTGCTGCGCCTGGAGCTGCGGGATGGCATCACCGGGCTGCCGCTCGCCGAGCGCCATCTCATCCGGGGCAAGGACTACGACATCGACTACGCGGCGGGTCGCGTCCTGCTCGCGCGCCCGCTGTCCTTCATCGCCGGAGAGCCGTTGCTGCGCGCGGAGCCACTTACGGCGGCGCCGGAGCCCGTGCTCACCGTGCAGTACGCCGCGCTGCGGTTCGACTCCCCGGCGGACTCGGCGGGAGGCGAGGCGTGGGCCGAGTGGCAGGGCGGGCGAGTGTCCTTGTTCGCCGTGCGCGAGCAGCGCGGGGGAGCTCCCTTCCAGCTCCTCTCCGGGCACGCGAGCCAGACGCTGGGTGGCTACACGCTCATGGCCGAGGTGGCCCGGAGCCAGGGCTCGGCGGTGATGACGGAGCTGTTCGGCGTCTCGGACGATGGGGGCCTCTCCTTCCTGCGGCCGGACGAGGCGTGGGTCGCCAGTGGAGGAGACGCTCTGGGGCTGCGCCTGCGCGGACCGGGCCTCTTCGGCACGGGCTCCGTGGATGCGGCCTTCCGTCGGCGCACCTCGGGCTTCTCCGATGGGACGCACGCGGACACCCAGTCCTTCCGCCAGCTCTCCCTGCGCGCCGTGCAGCCGCTGGGGCCCTGGCGCCTCACGTTGCTTGGAGATGAGCGGCTCTCGGCGGATCCGCGGCGGCCCTTCGCCGAGGGCCAGTTGGGGGCACGGACGTTGGGCGTGGGGATTGGCTACGCCCAGGAGCACTGGGGCGTGGAGCTGAGTTTCCGGGATGCGCTCCTGCGCGCCAGCGACGTGCCCGGCGAGGGGCCTCTGCTCGAGGGAGGACGCACGTCCGCCGGCCTGCAAGGCCACTACGTCGTGAACGACTGGCTGCGCGTATCGGCCGGCCACCGGCAGATGCTCCACATGCGCGGCGTGGGCCCGGGCAGCGTGGACGACAGCTTCTCGTCCGCGGGCGTGGACGTGAAGGTGGGCGACGAGGCCATGGTAGGCGTCCGGGGCGGTTGGGGCCCCCAGCTGGGGCCGCTGGCGTGGGTGCAGGGCTCGTGGCGCCGGGGCCAGGACGTCTACTACGGCAGCCACTCGGTGGACGTGGACGGGCCGGACTTTGGCGCCAGCCGCGCGGTGAGCGGAGCGAGCACGGAGCTGGGGGATGGCACACGCCTCTTCGTGGAGGACGTGGCCTCGCACGATGCCAACGCCGTGCGCCTGGCGCGGGCGGTGGGTTTCCAGCAGACCGTCTTCGGCGCGGTGAACGTAGGTGCTCGTTACGAGCGAGGTCTCCGCAGTCCCTTGGACTTGCCGAGCACCCTGCGGCGCGATGTGGCGAGCGTCTCCGGTCAGCTCCTGTTGGAGCGCCTCCGGGCCGATGGGCGCCTGGAGATGCGTTTCGAGAGCGGTACACCCCTCCGCGGCTCGACGGAGCCGGTGGATCGCGTCCAGGCGGTCATGGCCCTCGGCGCGGAGGCGGTGCTGCGCGAGGACCTGTCGATCTCCGGGCGGATGAACTACGGCCGCACCTACCAGCGAGAGAGCAGGGAGGTCGAGGCTCGGCTGCTCGAGGGCTACGCGGCGCTCGCCTGGCGGCCTGGTCCCTTCCTGATGGTGGCGCGTTACAGCATCACCCAGGAGCTGCTACCCGGCGAGCGCTCCGTCTTCGGAGAACGGACTCAGCAGATAATTTCATTGTTGCCGGCGGTGCGGTTGGGGGACCGCTTTGCGCTCGCGGCGGGGTTGCACGCGAGCCTCAGCACCCGCGACGATGTCGCGATATGGGTTCTCACCGGCTCGTTGCGCCCGTCGGTCCGGGTGGTGGGTGGACTGGAAGTCGCTATGGAGATAGCGGGGCGGTCGGTGGCGTCCGACAAGGAATCGTTGGGTTCACTACGGGGCGAGGTGGCCTATCGGGTGGACGAACGGCTGCGCGTGGCCGCGGGCTATACGCTGCTGGGATTCACCGGGACTGGCTTGCCGGAGGAGGCACATGATGGATCCGACAGGCTCTATCTTCGGGCGGAGCTGGCGTACTAGCTGGGGCGTGCGCGTGCGGCTCCTGTCGCTGGGCGTGGTGGCGGGGCTGGTGATGCTGGCCGCCGCCGGAGCGCATGCGGACTGGCGCACGGACGTATCCATTCCAGAGCGTCCCAACGATGTCCTCGAGGTCTGGGGGGAGAATCGCTTCGCGGTGGGGTTCCCGGAAGGGGCGTACATGTTCGTGGATGGGGGCGTCCCGCGGGATATCCCCCCCAGGAGCCCGACCTTCGAATCAGCCGGCACCTACTACCAGCCGGCGCAGGACTGCTTTGTCTCGGTCGACAAGGCACAGGGGGTGCCCAGGGGTGTGCGGGTTTCGGATGGGAGCTCCTGCGGAAGCTTCAACGCGGGTGGTGACCCCATCATCCCTGAGGGAACTCTCCTGCGGGTGAAGCACGCGGCCAATGGCGGAGCCGCCGCGGTGACGACGAATGGGGTCGAATACGTCTTCTACATGTCGGGGACCAACATCTACGACAACCTCCTCGCCTTCAGGCGGGTGACTGCCAGCATGTCGAACGTCCACAGCCCGATCGGCCTGGTGCGGGTGGCGGGCACGGACTATCTGCTCATCGGCACCACGGCGAACACCTCCACCGTCTATTGGGTCGAGGGTGACAACCTTGGCAGTGCGGTTTCCTGGCGCCAGAGCACCTCGGACATGGGGATCGTGTCGGCCATCGACATGTTCTCTGCTGGAAACCCGGCGAAGCCCTATGCCGTGGTGGGCACGCAGTTCGGTTTGCTGCAGGGGTCGACTTCGGCGTCCATGGATCCGATCAAGCCGGTCCAGATGTTGGGCGGGAGCGTGAGCAGCGTGTCCATGAACGTGGGCTTTGGGGGAGACGCCGGGCAGGGGTTCGGCATGGCTGTCGTGCAGCGGCCGGATGGCAGCCGCCAGGTGGTGAGCCCAGTCCCCATGCTCTCGGACACGAAGGCGGGGACCGTCTGGCAGTACCGGAGTCTCCCGCCGAGCGTCGCATCCGCGCCCCTGGAGGAGGTGGCCTGCACGGGCGCGAGCTACTGCGTCCTCACCGCCGACAGGGTCGGTGGGGGCAACATCTTCATTTACACCAACGATGCGGGTCCGGAGCTCTCCGTGACGGCCCCGGGCGCGACGGTGGTGGGAGGTGGCGGGACGGATATCTCGGTGACGCTCGACGAGGGGCAGACTTATCGGCTCACCTTCGCGGCGCAGGATCCGGACGGAGATCCCGTGCTGGTGACGGACCGCCCTCCGAGCGCGCCCAGCGGGGTGTGGACATGGGTTCCGGTCGCTGGGTATGGGCCGGGAGACCCTGTCGTCTGGGACGTCACCACCTCCACCGTCTGCAAAACCAAGGATGGCGACCCCTTCCAGGTGTTGGCCTCGGACGGTCTGGCTCAGCATCAGACGTACAAGAGCGTCCAACTCAATGTGAAGCACACGCGGGCTCCGGAGCCACCCGCGGTGGTGCTCTCTGATGGCGGGGTTTCGGGCAGCGGGGCCGTGGGTGAGCTGGTTCCGGGTGGCGAGCCCTTGACGCTGCGGCTGGCCGGCAATGGCACGACGGCCGCGGGCTGCAGGCTGCAGCCGCAGTGGGAGCCTCTGTTCTCGGGCTCGGGTGTTCCATCGCTGCAGCAGGTTGGAGGCACCGCCGTCATCACGCCTCCGGACAGGTTCTGCTCTCCGACGGCTGGGAACTTCGGTTTCCGCCTCCATGTGACGGATGAAGGGGGCCTCTCCAACACCAGTGACTTCAACGTGCAGGTGGCTCCCTGGGGCAGGCCGAACGCGGTCTTCAACCCGGACGCGGGGGTGGAGTTCATCGCGGGCCGGCCCAATGAGCTCGTGCCCGATGGTCCTGTCCACGTCTGCAAGGACTCGAGCGCCTCCTTCCCCGGGGTGGACACCGAGTGGAGCGTGACGCTGCCCGATGGAGGCGTGCCCGGTAACGGCTTCATTTTCCGGAAGCCGGGCGGCGAGCTGGTCCAGGCGTTTCCGGTACGAGCGGAGAAGCTCGTGGTGGAGGCGGCGGAGACGCTGGACTGCGCAGCCACGGAACTGCTGGCTTCCGCCAAGCACATCCTGAGGCCCGATACGGGCATCTCCGGCCCGGAGTCGAAACAGCACGTGCGGTTCCGTACCCTGTTGGAGCCCACCGCCGATGGAGCGCCCCAGTTCAGTCTGGTCGGGGGTGCGCAGCCCTCGGACGTGTGGGTGGACTCGACCCTCAACTGCCCTGATGATCGCCTCGGCAAGCTGCGCGCCGACGTCTGGCTCGAGCCTCTGGAGGGGGGCAAGCGCCTCTATTCAGGGACGGTGTCCGTTCCCGGCCCGTGGAAGGATGTTCCCCTGGCCACGATGGGGTGCGGCCGGCCCCTGCTGGTGAAGGGAGTGCTGGAGGACGACACGGGCCAGCGCTCCCAGGAGTCCGAACTGCAGGTCCCGACGCCCCCATCGGACGCGGGGCTGGAGACGCTGCCAGAGGCGTCGGCCCTGGTTGCCCGGTGCGGAGAGCCGGCCCGTGTCACGCTGACCCAGACCTTCCCGTCGTGGGCCTGCCAGACGCCGGACGTCACCTGGACCCAGGTGAGCGGTCCCCCGCTCGAACAGACCTCGCTGTCGGGGCAGACCGTGTCGCTCGTCACCCGGGACACCGGGCTGGATGCTCTGGTGGGCGAGTCATTGGAAATGGATGTGACAGCGAGCGTGGGCCCGGGCAACGAGGTCTCTCAGCGCATCATCCTGCCCATCACCGTGGAGCCCTTCGTGAAGGTGCGCCGTCGCACCGAGGTGCCCGCCGCCTCGGAGACGGGGCTCGTCGGTGTGTCCGTGGACCTGCTCAACACCACTGCGTGCGAGGTGCGGGGCGTGAGCTACGTGGAGCGCCTGCAGGGCCTGACGTACGTGGAGGGCAGCGCGAAGTTCGACGGCCAGCCCGTGGAGGCCACCTGGGTGGAGGGGGCGCTCACCGTGACGGGACTGACGCTGGCGGGCGAGGGCTCCGGGAGGCTCACCTACGTGGCGCGTCCTCACCTGGTGGGCGAGCGCCGCATGGAGGGCGAGGCCCGGTTGCGCAACGCGGTCATCTCGCTGAGCGACAAGCCGGGGCCCCAGGTGCCGGACTCCGGCTGCGGCTGCTCCGGCTCGGGTCCGGGCCCGATGCTGTTCGCGCTCGGGGCACTGGTGGCGGCGGTGCGTCGTCGCCGCCGGTGAGGCCACCGCGCTCTACAGGCCGAAGCTGATGCGGCTGCGAGGGGTGCTGCCTGGCTCGTCGCGCCGCTCCTCCAGCACGCCGATCAGCTCCAGGCCCCGCAGCGTGGCCAGCACGCCGCGCTCGGGCAGCTCCGTGATGGTGAGCAGATCCTCCACCGTCTTGCTTCCGTCCGTGTAGGCCAGCAGCAGGGCCTGCGGCCCCTTCAGCTTCAGCTCGTGCAGCCCGTAGGGCGGGGCCGCGGAGGGGAAGAGTCGGCGCGAGCGAGGCATGTGCTTGCGCAGTGTCTCCAGCGGCTCGGAGCGCAGCACGCCCTCGAGGATGAGATCTCCAGGGAACACCGACAGCTTCACCAGGCCCGCCTGGGGGGGCCGCATGGGGCTGAAGCCGTAGGCGCCCTCGGTCCACGAGAAGGTGGACCAGAGGATCTCCTTCACCTGCTCCTCGATGAGTTGCGGGTGCTTGCGCGCGTCCAGCAGGCTCAGGCGGCTCATCGCCTCGCTGGAGCGGAGATTCTGCTCGCGGGCGAGCGTGGCCACCTCCTGCAGCTTTGCCTCGGGCAGCACGCCGCGGCGCACGCAGAAGCGGGCAAAGCGCTCATGGGCGAGGTTGGAGGCCGCGTACACGGGGCGGCCGGCCTCGAAGTAGACGACCTTCAGGACGGAGCCCTGCTTGAGCTTGAGCTCGCCGCTGTGGCGCGCCTCGTAGTAGGCGTTGAGCAGTCGGGGGACGCTGGTGTCCTTCAGGTCTCCGGACAGCGACCACTCGGGTGGGGGACGGCGGCCGGTGCCGGAGGAGGCCGGCTTGTTCCACACCTTCTCGCGCTCGCCGAAGGGCAGGGCCAGTCCGGGCTCGGGCTCCGAGTCCGTTTCCGGGGCTGCGGCCGGTGCGGGGGCCTCCTCGACAACGGGCTCGAGCGCCTCCTGCCCCTGGAACTCTCCAGTGGGAGGAAGCAGCGCAGGGGCAACCGGTGCGGGAGGCTCCTCGGCAACGGGCTCGAGCGCCTGCAGGGCCTGGAGCTCCTCGGCGGAGGGGGGCGGGGCCGGCGCCTCCTCAATCTGCTGCGCGAGCGCCTCCAGCGCCTGGAGCTCCTCGGCGGAGATCGCCATGGTGGGCGTCTTGTCGTCCGACGCGAGCTCCTCCAGAGCCTCGAGCTCCTCCAGGTCTTCCGTCTTGAGGGTGACGGGTTTCACCGGGTCCGGCTCGGGCGGGACGCTGGCCTGCTGTTCGGGCGCTTCCGGCTCGGGCTCGGGCTCGGGCTCGGGCTCGAGCTCGGCCGGCGCTGGAGCCTCATCCCCCATGGGATCCTGAACCTCCTCGACGAGCGCGAGCCCCTC
This sequence comes from Archangium lansingense, assembly GCF_026626635.1. GTDB lineage: Bacteria > Myxococcota > Myxococcia > Myxococcales > Myxococcaceae > Archangium > Archangium lansingense. Next base: position 8,425,381 of record NZ_JAPNKA010000001.1, on the reverse strand, counting down.
GATAACGGGGGTGGGCTCCTCTGGAGGAGGGCTGAAGATGGGCTCGTCCTCGGGGGAGGCGAAGACGGGCTCATCGTCCATGTCCAGGAGCGCGGCGTCCTCGAAGACCACCACCTCCTCGGAGTCGTCAGAGAAGATTGGAGTCAGCGGGCGGGTGAGGCCGCACAGCTGCTCGACGGACTCCAGCAGTTGCAGCAGCTCGAAGGGCTTCTCGAAGAAGGCGCGCGCGCCGTGGACCTCGGTGGCCTCGCGGGCGAAGCGGTCTCCCTTGAAGACGCCGCTGACGGCGACAGCGGGGATGGCGTGGTCCCGGAGCGCGGAGAGCACGGCGCTGCCCCTCATGTCGGGCAGCAGCAGGTCCACCACCGCGGCGTGGAAGGCCGCCGGGCGCAAGAGGGCGAGCGCGGCCTCGCCGGTATGGACGGCCGTAGCCTCATGACCGCGGCTTTCGGCCGCAGCGACCATGAGGGAGGCGAGTTCGGGGTGATCCTCGACGATCAGCAGTCGCGCCATGGGGGGCGGGCACCATACCATTCGCGCCATGGACGTTCATGGCTTCCACCATCTGGCCATCCAGGTTCGGGACGTAGAGAAGGTCACGGCTTTCTACCGGGATGTGCTGGGCTTCTCTGAGCTCAAAAGGCACCACCGGCCGGACGGCTCGCTCCGCAGCATCTGGGTAGAGGTGCCAGGCGGGGGCTTCCTGGCTCTGGAGGAGGTGGCGGGGGAGCCCGAGCCTGGCCCCTTCCGGAACGAGCGGCCAGGCCTCTTCCTGCTGGCCTTCCGTATCCCCAAGGCCGGGCGGGCCGGGGTGGTGGAGGCCTTTGCCCGGGCGGGGGTCCCCCTGGAGCATGAGACGCGCTGGACGGTGTACGTCCGGGACCCAGAGGGCAACCGGGTAGCGCTCAGCCACCACCCGGAGGACTGAGGGCGCAGGCACGCCTTGCGAAAGGCGGCGGGGGGCGGCTACAAGCCGTGACCTCATGCGCCTGGGCGAACTGCTCCTTCAGGAAAACCTCATCACCCCCGAGGCGTTGGAGGATGCGCTCGAATCCCAGGTCGTCCATGGCGGGCGGCTGGGGACGAACCTCGTCGAGCTGGGGCTGCTGTCGGAGCAGGAGCTCGCCCGAGTGCTCGGCAAGCAGCACAACGTGGCGTCCGCCTCGGGCGAGATGGTTCCGGATCCGCGTGCGCTGGAGCTGGTGGACATCAACGATGCGGACGAGAAGGACTTCCTGCCGATGCGGATGGACGCCACGCGGATGAGCGTGGCGGTCATCAACCCCGAGGACATCGCGACGCTGGATGCGCTGGCCTTCAAGACGGGCAAGCGGGTGGTGCCGGTGGTCATCCCCGAGTTCCGGATGAACCAGCTGCAGCGGCGCTACTGCAAGGCGTTCCGGGCGATGCGGGCCATCGACATGAACGCCGTGCGGCCCTCGCGCGCGCAGCAGGAGGCGGAGAAGGCGGCCGCGGCGGAGAAGTCCGAGGATCTGATCAGCGAGGAGGAGTTCCAGTCCCTCTACGCTCAGGCGCTCACGGGCGGAGGCGCCCCCGTGGGCGCGGAGCCGGTGTTGGACCTGGTGGAGATGGTGGAGGAGGAGGCGCCGGCCCCCATTGTCGAGGGGTACGTGCCCGAGGCGCCGGTGGCTCCGGTGGAGCTGCCTCCCCTGGAGCTGCCGGATCTGATCGTCCCGGAGGGGCTGGTGCTGGAAGATGCGCCGCCGCCCGTGCTGCCCCAGGTGCCCGCTGTGCCGCCGGTGGCGCCGCCGAGGCCGCCGCCCCCTGTCGCGCCGCCGCACCCGGTGGCATCCGTGCGGACCCGTCCGCAGGGGCCGGCCGCCCCGGTGGCACCGGAGCCGCCGCCTACGCCGCTCACCTTCGCCGAGGCGCAGGCGGAGCTGTCGCGCAGCTCGGACCGCGAGCAGGTGGCCACCACGGTGCTGCGTTTCGCGCTGGGCAAGTGGAAGCGCAGCCTGCTGTTGAGCGTGCAGGGCAGCTTCGTGACGGGTTGGCGAGGAATGGGGAAGGGCGTGCGCGAGGCCGCGGTGAAGCGGATTGGTATCAGCCTGCAGGGGCCGAGCACCTTCCGGCTGGTGCGGGACACGCGCTCGCACTACGTGGGCCCGGTGCGCCGGGACGCGGCCTCTGGCCTCTTCTACAAGCTGCTGAGCGGGGACTACCCGACGACGGCCGTCATCCTGCCGCTGCTGGTGCGCGGCAAGCTGGTGCACATGCTGTACGTGGACAACGGGCCCGGCCAGCTCACCCCGCCCGACGTGGGCGAGTTGCTCATCCTCTCGCAGGGCGTGGGCCGCTCGTACGAGGCGATGATCAAGCGCCGCAAGAGCGCGTGAGGACGCCCGGGCGCGTCAGGGCTGACCCTGGCGGCTGCGCAGCGCGCGTGCGATGGCGTCGAAGGACTCGGCCCCGACGGAGTCCTCCGGGCGGTGGGCTTCGATGATCGCCGCATCCTCGGGTTGTCCGACGAATTCGAGCAGGGCTGCGGCGCCGAAAGAGCAGTTGGGCGAGACCGCGGGCACGAGGCTTCGGGCAAGGGTGCGCAGCTCGGCGCGAGTATCGTCCGGGATCGAAGGGAGAACCCGCTCCTTGTACAGGAGCAGCAGGGTGAACAGGCGATCGCAGTAGTATGCGGCCTCTCCGTCCTGACTCGCGGCCTCCTCGAGCAGAGCGGATGCCACGGAGATGAACGAGGGCAACGTGGAGGCCAGGTCCGCGGGTAGATCCGCGTCGAGCACCGTGACGACACGTGTCTTGTCCTTCACGGAAACCAGTGGAGAGCTCACCCACGCACGGATCTCATCTGGCGTTTTCTCCAGAAGCACGAGCAGGCCCGGTAGGGAACCCTGCGCCTTCGGGTTGATATGGGCCAGGCTTGTCCGGACGGTGGGCAGCAGAGCCGGGTGGCGTCTCCTCCACAGGGCTTGTGTCACCACGTTCACGTCGCTGACCTCCGGCTCGGTTGCGGAAAGTCGCTCCAGCTATCGTGCGAGCACGGCCCGTGCCTCCGTATCCTCCATCCGCCCCAGGACTCTGACGATTTCCTCGACAACTGATTCCCCGTCGTAGTCCCCGCGTGCCTCTTCGAGAGCGAGTTGCAGTTCCAGCCGCTTGACACTTACTGCTCCGCTAAGCTCACCCAGACCGAAGACTGCGGCTTGTCTTGCTTGCGCATCATCCTCCTGCAACATCTCCTCAAGCAGGGTTCTTGCCCTCGGCTCCGTGCCGAACCTTGAAATCAACTCACGCGCTCGGTCTAGCTCTCCCCATTTGCACGCATCGACCAGTTCGTCCTGTAGCTGCACTGTGTCCATCTTGTGACGCATCTCCTCCACACTCAGCTTCTCCATACCCGGTTGGGGCGGAGAGGCAGGGAAGGAGAGCCGCAGCCGTTCTCCAGGCAGCGAGCTGATGAGCACTGGAAGGGGCGCCCCATGCTGGAGGGCGGCGGAGCGCGCTTCTGCCCGCTGCAGGCTGCTCGTGGGAGGTCCCGAGCGCGTGTTAACGCCTGCTGGGGTCCGTGCTTGTTGCCGCTCCGAATCCGTCGGGAGCTGCGCTCGAGAAGTGGCGCACGCAACGGAAAAGACGAGGCCCGAGAGCAGGACCACGCGTAACAGGAACAGGGCGCTCCTCATGCGGGCCGGCTCATCGGGAGTGTCCACGAAACCAGGGCCGGCTCACCGCAAGAGCGCGTGAGCCGGCCGGAGTCCGGGGCTGCTCAGATACGCAGGCCGGCGAACAGCTGGATGTTGAAGCCGCTCAGGCTCCAGGAGGACTGGGAGTCGGAGATGCTCACGTTGCCGGCGCGGGCGGTGTACGTGTACTGGCCGGCCGAGTAGCGCAGGCGGCCCTCGGCGCCGAAGAAGAGGTTGTCGCTGAAGAAGTACTTGCCGCCGATGCCCAGGCCCACCGAGGGGCCCACGTCGTTGCCCACGACCTCGAAGTCGGTGCCCGACTCGGAGCCGGCCACGCGGGTGGTGGTGATGGTGGCGCCCACGAGCGCCAGCCCGTAGAGGTCCACCTTCTCCAGGCCGGGCGAGCTGCCCGGCAGCAGGTGGTAGGTGGCGCGGGCATGGGGCGAGTAGAACATGTGGCTCCAGCTCCACCCGGTGGTGGCGTTGAGCAGGAGGCAGACGGAGACGCAGGCACCGGCCTCGAACTCACCGCCGATGGCGAGCACGCCGGGGCCGAGCGGCAGCACGCCGACGTCGGCGGCCACGCCCAGGTTGACGAAGGCCAGCACGATGTCCGCGTTGAGCATCACGCGCGCGTCGATGTCACCCACGCCCTGCAAGCGGTTGAGCCGGGGGGCGGCGGGTGCCACCTCGGTCTCCGCCGCGGGCGTCTGGGCCTGAGCGGACGTCACCGTCAGCAGCGAGGCCAGGCACAGCATTGCGATTCTTCTCTGCATCGTCTCCCTCCAGAAAAGCCGCCGGGCGCGCAGGGCGCTCCGGGACGGCCGGGTTGTTTCACGTCACGGTTTCTCGTGGGCCACGTCGAAAGTCACGCGCTGGCGGGGCTCGAGCCGGAAGGACTTCTCCCAGCGGGCCTTTCCAGTGATGACGACGAGCTGGTGCTCGCCCTCATAGAGCGACAGCTTCGGACCGGCCTTGCGTCCATTGAGGTAGATGCGCGAGCCAGCCGGCGCGCGCACCTGCACGGTGCCCTTGCCCAGGAGGATGCGCTGTTTCGTCGTACCCTGGGGAAGGACGGTGATCGCGCGGGCGGTGCGCACACCCTTGGCCTTGTTGCTCAACTCCAGCGTGTACGGACCGGGCGCGAGTGGCACCGTCAGCGGCGTACGGCCGAGCCGCTTGCCGTCGAGCGACACCTCTACTGGCGGCATCACGAGGAGCTGGAGCCGGGTGGTCACCACGGGCGACTGGGCGGTGGGGGCCTCCGTGCTGCCAGAAGGTGGCGGAGTGGCGGGGAGCGTCCCCGAGGCGGGCACCACGGTGCCTCCTGGCTCGGCTGGAGCCGCTCCTCCCGCGACGGTCACGGCTGGAGCCGTGTTCGGGGTCGTACCAGCAATCGCAGGCGGCGCTGCGGCCACAGTCGTTCCGCCATCGGCGTCCACCGGGACGGCCGGGTCGGGCGCCGCGGCCTCCGCCGGAGCTGGCGCCGGGAGCGTAGCAGGGGGCGCCTTGGGGGCGGCCTGGGCGATGGGGGCCACCTGCGGGGCCGCGGGAATCTCCTGAGCCTTCTGGTGCTCGTTCCAGAAGAAGAAGCCACCGGCAGCGGCCGCGGTGGCCAGGACTCCGGCGAGCAGCGGCAGGCGTGAGCGCCGCTTCTTCCTGGGCGCGGGGGCGCCGTCCACCTCCTCGGCCTCGGCGGGCTTGTTCGGGGGCGCCTGGCGGGCAGCCGCCGGAGGTGGTGCCTCGAGCTCGTCCGGTGGAAGGGGGCGGGGCGGCTCGGCGAGGGGTGGGGTGCGGGGCTCCTCCGCGAGGGCTGGCGCGCGGGACTCCTCGCGGGGCGGAAGGGGGCGGGCCACGCCCGGGCGGGAGTGGCGGCCGGTGAGCTCCATCACCGAGTCCAAGGCGACCTCGTCATCCTCCTCGAAGGGGACGTCGTGGTACTCGACGTCGGCGTTCTGCGTCGCCTCGTCGAGATCGGCGAGGGGGATGGAGCCGGAGATGGGGCGCGAGGGGGCGACGACGGCCGTGTTGCCGGAGGGGCGCGTGGGGGCCACTGCTGGCATGCCCGGGCTCGAGGCGCGGCGGGCCATGTCCGCCAGGCCGATCTCCAGCATCTGCCGCCGGGTGGCGCGCGCGTCACGGTCGGGCGGGAAGAGCTGGGTGAGGAACTCGGAGAAGGTCTCCGCGGAGGGGAGCCCCTCGACGGCGGCCACCACGGCCTCGCGGAACTCGAGCGGGGTGGCGTAGCGATCATTGGCGCGCTTGGAGGTGGCGATGCGCACCACCTCGGCGAAGGGGCGCGGGACGTCGGAGGGAAGGGGCGGGAGCTGGCGGTTGATGACGGCCTGATCCGAGTCCTGCGCGTCCTGGAAGGGCATGCGCCCCGAGAGGCACTCGTGCAGCAGCAGGCCCAGGAGGAACACATCGGTGCGAGCGGTGACGGCCTCTCGGCCGCCCATGAGCTGCTCGGGGGCGCTGTAGTTGCGGCGGTTGCGGACGCGCCGGCCGTTGCGCTCGCGCGGGGCGACGTTGAGGGCCCCGTAGCCTGTCACCTTGCAGACACCGTTGAAGGAGACCATCACGGTCTCCGGGCGCAGATCTCCATGGACGAGCGGGGTGCCGTCATCGTTGCCGGCCAGGTGCGCGTAGTGCACGCCCGTGGCCACGTCCGAGACGATCAGCGCGGCGAAGGCGGGGGGGATGCGGGGGCGCACCTCCATGAGCCGGCGCAGCGACTCGCCGTCGGCGAACTCGGTGATGCGGGCCAGCCCCGCCTCCAGGGGCACCAGCCCGTGGACGCGGAGGATGTTGGGGTGCTCCAGGACGGCGGCGCGCTGCGTCTCGCGCTCCAGCTGGGAGCACAGCTCCTTGTCCCGGGTGATGTCGGGAGGCGCCCAGACGAGCACTACCGGACGGGGCGTGGCACCGTCCTCGAGCGCCAGCCCGAGGAAGGCACGAGAGCCCTCGCCGGACAGCAGGGGCCCGAGCGGGTGATAGCGAACCGGACTCATGTAGGCCCCTATGCTAGCAGGCCCTGGCCCGAGAACCGCTAGGGCCCCACCCTGGGGCCCCCCCTTTCCCTAGAAGGGAAGGGTGATGTTGTAGCCGTAGCGGCCGCGCCGCACGAGCAGCAGGACGCTCCGGGTGCCCCTGGCGGACAGGAGGGCCTCCTGGAAGGCGGCGGGCTCGGCCACCGGTTGGTTGTTGATGCGGAGGATGAAATCTCCCTGAGCCAGGCCGATCTCGGCCGCCGCCGAGCCAGAGCGCACATCCTGGATGACCATGGCGCCGCGCGAGGGCTTCACCCGAAGTCCCAGCCGGTTCCACATGAGGGCTTCCACGAGCTGGGGTGGGAACTCGACGGGCGTCACCTGCAGCGTGCGCTGGCCGCCGTCGCGGAAGAGGATGAGCGGGAAGGCGGCACGGGCGGGGTAGCCCCGGGCGCGGCTGATGTAGTCCTCGGCATCGGAGATGCGCGAGCCTCCCATCTCGGCGAGCACGTCACCGCGGCGCACGCCTGCCTGCTCGGCGGGGCTGCCCGGCTCCACGTCGCTGACGACGACACCATAGGTGCGGTCCCACCCGAGCTGCCGGGCGAGCCGGGGAGACAGCTGCTGGACCTCGAGGCCCACCCAGGCCGGGCGCACCTTTCCGAAGCGGGTGAGCTCGTCCACAATCCGGCGCACCTTGTCCGCGGGGATGGCGAAGCCGATGCCCTGGGCGCTGGCGATGATGGCGGTGTTGATGCCGATGACATCGCCGTCCACGTTGAGCAGCGGCCCACCCGAGTTACCCGGGTTGATGGCCGCATCCGTCTGGATGAAGTCGTTGTAGGTCTTCCCGTCCGTCTTGAGGGTGCGGCCGGTGGCGCTCACCACGCCCGATGTCACCGTCTTGCTCAGCCCCAGGGGGCTGCCGATGGCGATGACCGTCTCGCCGATCATCAGATCCGAGGTGGTGCCCAGCTTCGCCGCGGGCAGCGGCTGCTTGGCGCTCACCTTGAGCACGGCCAGGTCATTGGTGGCGTCGCTGCCGATGACCTCGGCCTCCAGCTCGCGCCCGTCGGCCAGCACCACGTGGATGGCGGAGGCGCCGCGGATGACATGATCGTTGGTGATGATGAGGCCGTTGGGGTCCACGATGACGCCGCTGCCCAGGCTCTGCTGGCGCTGCCGTTGATGGGGGCCGCCGAAGAACTCCTCCATCATCGAGCGGCGCCCGCGGAAGGGGGACTCCTCCTCGCTCTCGGTGCCGATGAAGACGACGGCGGGGGAGACCTTCTGGACCACCTCGACGATCTCATTGCGGCGCTTCGCCAGGTCGGCGCGGGCGCTGGTGGTGCTGGTGACAGCCAACAATACGGCGAGCAGCAGTCCCCACCGGCTCACTGGGTTCTTCACGTCAAGTCCTCCCTCTGCGGGCTTGCAATGTCGGGTGCGTGACGCCCTGAGTGTCGGGAACCCCGCAGCAGGGCGGGCATTCCCGAGTCGCGGACTGGCGTCCACGCACGGGGTTGAATGGAATGGACGCATGAGTCTCGTCCTTGTCGCGGACGATGAGCCCGCGGTGCTCGAGGTGCTGAGCCAGGTCGTCGAGGACCTGGGGCATGATGTGATCCAGGCGCGTGATGGCGAAGAGGCATGGAACCTCGCGCGGGCGCGCCGGCCGAACCTGGTCGTCACGGATCACATGATGCCACGCCTGAGTGGTGTGGACCTGTGTCGCAAGCTCAAAGGCGACGAGGTCCTCGGCCGCGTGCCCATCATCCTGTTGAGTGCAGTTCTCCCACATGGTGCGCCAGAGGCCCATGCCTTCTTGCACAAGCCTTTTGAGATCACGGACTTCGAGACGCTGATCCGCAAGGCATTGGAGGAGGCACCACGGCCGAAGCCGCTGGAGGGGGCCTCGGCGATGGAGGCGCTGGGGGACTGGGTGGCGAAGGGCTTCGAGGGGCCGTTGTCCACGGCGAGGGCGCAGGTGGAGCGGCTGTGGACGGAGGGGAAGGCGGAGGGGGCCGCGCTGGAGACGCTGGGGGCGCAGCTCGAGAAGCTGGAGGCGCTGACGAGGGACTTCCAGGAGGCGGCACACCTGGCGGCGCGCACGGTGGTGGTGGTGCCGGTGGTGGCGGACGTGGGAGCGCTGCTGCGCCAGAAGCTGGAGGCGTGGAAGCAGAGGCATCCCGAGGTGCGGTGGGAGGCGGAGGTGCCGGCGGCGCCGGTGGAGCTGCGGTTTGATCCAGAGAGACTGCGCCGGGTGCTGGACGGGCTGCTGGGCCAGGCGGTGCGGCACGGTGGGCGGGTGAGGGTGGAGCTGGAGTCCTCGGCGTCGCTGATGACGATCCGGGTGAGGGACGGAGGGCCGGGCATTTCGGACGAGGAGCTGCGGGAGCTGTTCGAGCCCTTCGGAGCGGGAGCGGGGCTGGGGCTCTACATCGCCTCGGAGCTGGCGCGGCTGCATGGCGGCGGGCTCTCGGTGGAGTCGAAGAAGGGGCAGGGCACGACGTTGAGCGTGATGTTGCCGAAGGTCTGAGCCCCACATCCCTCAGCCCCAACATCCCCTCAGCCCCAACACCCCCTCAGCCCCAACATCCCCTCAGCCCCAACATCCCCTCTCCCTTCGGGAGAGGGACGGGGTGAGGGTATCGAGTATCGCGGGTTCCCCTCGGTGGAGCCCTACTTGGGCTGCTCGGACTTCAGCATCCAGCCGATCATCTTGTAGAGCAGGCGAGCGCCGACATTGCCATCCCACTCACCGCCCTCGGGATCGGGAGCGACCTCGGTGAGGTCGAAGCCGACGATGGTGCGGCCGGAGCGGACGACGCCGGCGATGAGGGCGACGGCCTCGGGGAAGGAGAGTCCGCCGGGGACGGGGGTGCCGGTATGGGGGCAGAGGGTGGGGTCGAGCCCGTCGATGTCGAAGGACAGGTAGACGTGCTGGGGGAGGCTCTCGAGCATGGCGTCGATCTGGCGATTCCAGGGGATGCCGTCGAAGCGCTTGTGGTTGATGTCGGAGTCGAAGAAGGCGCGGACGCGGCCGTTGGAGGAGGAGATGTAGCGGTGCTCGTCCTCGCTCATGTCGCGGATGGCGACCTGGACGAGCGACTTCACGCCGGGGATGCGCTCCATGACGTTGTGCATGATGGAGGCGTGGGACCAGGTGAAGCCCTCGTAGGCGTCGCGCAGGTCGGCATGGGCGTCGAGGTGGAGGACGCCGAGGCCGGGGTACTTCTCGGCGTGGGCGCGGATGATGCCGAAGGAGATGGAATGATCTCCACCGACGGCGGCGACGCGCTTGCCCTTGGCGAGCCACTCCTTGGCGGTGCGGTAGACGGCGTCGTGGAGCTGCTCACAGAGCTGATTGACCTCGGTGGAGGCGGCCTGGAGCTCGGGGTTGGAGGGGTCGATGCCACCGGCCTCGACGATGGGGACGGCGCGCTCCTTGGCGCGGGAGTTCCAGGAGCGCCACTCGGCGGGCTCGGGGAGCATGGCGATGCCGCGCTCATAGGGGCGGCCGGTCTCGACATCGAAGAGGTCGACCTGGCGGCTGGCCTCGAGGACGGCGGAGGGGCCGTCGGAGGTGCCACCGCCGTAGCTGGTGGTGGCCTCGAAGGGGACGGGGATGAGGACGACGTGGGCCTCGTCGGGGGAGTGGGGGAGGCCGAAGATGCCGGAGTCAGGGGGGGCGGCGGCGCTGGGGTCGAAGGCAGCAGGCATGATGGCGGCGGAGGATAAGGGTCCGTGTGCGCGAAGCAACGATCCTCTGCGTCGGGACAATCCCGCGGCATTCCCTTCTCACCTTGGTTCCTGCCGTATACCTACCCCTCGCCCTCCGGGAGAGGGACGGGGTGAGGGTCTCGAGAACCCCGGGTTGAACCCCTGGCTGAGCCCTGCCCGGTCTGCCTCCCCGGTGGGCGGCCCGCATGTCACGCGGAGTCACCCAGTCCCTAACTTCCTGGGACACGCACCTCTTTCTCCAAGGAGGGGTGCGCGCGTGGAGGAGGCCCAGGAGGGAGAGATGAGCAAGGACGCTCTTCAAGAGGACATGCATGCATGGCCGGCCACGGGCGTGCGCCGGGCCTCCGGGTCCTCCGAGCTGGCCTCCGAGGCCGACGACTCCTTCCTGAAGGAAGTGCTCCAGGTCGAGCCTTCCTCACGGCTGCCGGTTCCCGGGCAGTGGCTCGGGGGCCCGGAGGGCCGGCGTTTTGAAATCCTCGAGCCGATGGGCCGGGGGGGAATGGGGCAGGTGTTCCGCGCGCGTGACGCGACGCTGCGGCGCGAGGTGGCGCTCAAGTTCCTGCTTCCTCGCCCGGGCTTCGAGGAGCAGGCGCTCGCGGAGGCGCGGGCAGTGGCCCGGCTCAACCACGAGAACATCGTCCGCATCTTCGACGTGGCGGAGTGGAGCCACACGCCTGGGCAGGCCCGGGTGCCCTTCCTGGTGATGGAGTGTCTGGAGGGCCAGTCGCTCGCTGGGATGCTGGAGCGCGAGCGCCCCGGGCTCCGGCGCGCGCTGGAGCTTCTCGAGGCCATCGCCGCGGGCCTGGCGCACGCGCACGAGCGGGGCATCGTCCACCGGGACCTCAAGCCCGGCAACGTCTTCCTCACCCGGGAAGGGACGGTGAAGCTACTGGACTTTGGCCTGTCGCACCTCGCGGTGGAGCCGGTCCGCTCCAAGCTCCAGCCAGCCGGAGGCACGCCGGCCTACATGGCGCCAGAGCAGTGGCGAGGGGAGACGCAGGATGCGCGCACCGACATCTGGGCGGCCGGCGTGGTGCTGTACGAATTGCTCACGGGTGAGCCGCCCTTCCAAGGGGCCACGATGGCGGAGCTGCGCGAGCGGGTGATCTCCCCGGAGCCAGCGCCCCCCGTCCGCGTGCGTCACCCGGAGGTGCCGCGGCAGGTGGCGGGGCTGCTGGCCACCGCGCTGGCGAAGGACCCGGCCCGGCGTTTCTCTTCGGCGCTGGAGCTGCGGGACGAGGTGCGCGAGCTGCGCGGACGTCTCTTCGGGGCCGGGCGCGAGGCACGGGGGCCCGCCGCCGAGCCCCAGCGGCGTCAGGTGACGCTGGTGTCCTGCCAGCTCGCGGGGCTCGACGAGGGCGGAGCACCGCTCGATGCCGAGGACCTGGGCGAGCTGGAGCTGGCCTTCCACGAGGCCAGCGTGGAGCTCATCGAGCGGCACGGGGGCTCCGTGGGCCTGTCCATGGGGGGCGAGGTGCTCGCGTGTTTCGGTTGGGCCCAGGGCCGGGAGGATGACTCGGAGCGCGCGGTGCGCGCGGGGCTCCAGCTCACCCGGGAGCTGCGGGAAACGCTGCGGCGCAGGCTGCCGCACCTGCCCCTCTCCGGGCTGTTCGTGCGCGGTGGAGTGCACACGGAGTTGATGGCGGTGGGCACGCGGCTCCAGGGCGAGGCCCCCAAGGTGACCGCGTGGCTCGCGCATCAGGCTGGACCGGGTGACGTGGTTGTCAGCGACACGACGTGGAAGCTCGTGCGTGGCGCCTTCCAGTCCGAGCCGCTCGGGTCCCACGCCTTCGAGGGGCTGTCGGGAAGCGTGAGCATGGAGACCCACCGCGTGCTGGGCGAGCGGGAGGTGGCCTCCCGGTTCGAACGGACGCACGAGGCCGGGCGGCTCTCTCCGCTGGTGGGGCGGGAGCGCGAGCTGGGGCGGTTGCTGGAGCTCTGGGAGGGGGCGCGGCAGGGGCAGGGGGCCTTCGTCCTGGTGAGCGGTGAGGCGGGCATCGGCAAGTCCCGTCTCATCGAGGCGCTGAGCGAGCGGGTGGCGGAGTCGTCCACCCTGATCCGGGTGCAGTGCTGGTCCCGGTTCAGCACCCAGGCCCTGCACCCGATCATCGAGATGGTTCGGGCGGCGGTGGGCATCCGCCCGGAGGATCCTCCTTCGCTGCGCTTGGAGAAGCTGGAGGAGCGGTTGCGGAGTCTGGGCCTGTTCCAGGAGGACAGGAGCCTGCTGGGACTGCTGCTGGATCTGCCCGTTCCCGAGGATTCACCGGTGCTCCAACTCACGCCCGCGCGGCGCAAGGAGAAGACCTTCGAGTCCCTGGTATGCATGCTCACGCGCTGTCCTTGCGATGCCCCGCCGGAGCTCCTGGTCATCGAAGATCTGCATTGGGCCGACTCCTCCCTGCTCGCGCTCCTGGGCTTCCTCCTGGAGCGCGTCGGGAAGGCGAGGGTCCTCGTTGTCCTGAGCGCCCGTCCGGAGTTCCAGCCGGACTGGCCCCGGAGCGACGGATTCCACCGGCTGGAGTTGGAGCGGCTGCCGGCCGGGCTCTCCGCGGCCCTGGTGCGAGAGGTGGCCCAGGAGCGCGAGCTGCCGGAGGAGACGGTCCAGGCGCTGGTGGGGAAGACGGATGGGATTCCCCTCTTCATCGAGGAGATGACGCGCATGGTGCTGGAGGGCGGGGCGGCGGCATCCATCCCGCTCACCCTGCACGAGCTGCTGTTGGCCCGGCTGGACATGCTGCCCTCTCGTCAGAAGGCCCTGGCCCAGCTCGGTGCGGTAGTGGGGCGGGTCTTCTGTCCCAATCTGCTGGCAACGTTGTCGGAGCGCGATGAGGCCACCGTGCTGCGCGACATCGCCGTGCTAGTGGAGGCGGGGCTCTTGAGGCAGCGGGAAGGAGTGTCCAGGCTGGAGTACCAGTTCCGGCACGCGCTCTTCCAGAAGGCCGCGTACCAGTCCCAGTCCCGGAGCACGCGGCGGCGCACGCACCGGCGCGTCGCGTCGACGGTGGAGGCGCACTTCCCCGAGATGGTGGAGTCGAGGCCCGAGCTGCTCGCGCACCACCTCACCGAGGCGGGGGAGCAGGCGCGGGCCATCGGCTACTGGGCCCGGGCCGGACGGATGGCCCTCGAGCGTCAGGACAGCCCCGAGGCGCTGGGTCATCTGAACCGGGCATTGGAGCTGTTGCCCGCCCTGACGGATGACCCGCGGCGCCTCCAGCGGGAGCTGGAGATACGCCTGGACCTGGGCCTCTCGATGCTGCAGGTGCATGGCTACAACTCGCCCGAGACGGAACGGATGTTCGCCCGCGTCTGGGAGCTCCTCTCCCAGGTAGGCGAGGCGTTGCCGCGGCTCGGCCTGTCCTTCTGGGGTCTCTTCACCTATTACCGGGAACGGTCCGAGTACCACCGGGCGAAGGAGCTGGCGGAGCGGCTCGTGGACCTGGGGCAGCGCCACGGGCAGCCATGGCTGCGGAGCCTGGGCTATGTGATGGGCGCGGCCATCCTCTTCGCCTGGGGACGGCCGTGGGAAGCCGCGCGGGAGCTGGAGCGCGTCCTGGGCTGCCCGGAGCCTTCCCTCGAGGATCATCGAGCGCTGGCCCTCCGCTATGGGGGCGATCCCTGGATGCTGGCGCTGACCGTGGGGGCCCTCGTGCATGCGGTGCTCGGCCAGATAGAGGAGTCGCGGCGCTGTGCTCGGGATGCACTGGAACTGGCCGGCCGTGTCGGCCATCCCTACACCCTGGCCTCCACGCAGGTCTTGGTGGCTGTTGCCCGCCTGGTTCGCCGGGATTCACTGGGGGCCTTGAGGCTGGTGGACCGGGCCATCACGTTCGCGAGCGAGCGCAGATTCGTGGTGTGGAGCTCGTGGGCGACGCTCATCCGAGGAGGTGCCCTGACCGAGCTGGAGCAACCGCGGGAAGGCCTCGCACTCGCGCACGGTGTCCTCGAGTCCTGGCGCCTGCGGGGCATTCGTCACGGAATTCCCTTCTGCCTGGGCGTGATCGCGAAGACCCGGTTGGCGCTGGGGCAGGTACAGGAGGCGTTGGCGGCGATTGATGAAGCACTGGCCCGGAGCACGGCGACGGGGGAGGTCAGCGGCAAGGCCTGGCTGCACCTGATCCGGGGCGAGTGCCTGAGGCAGGCGGGAAGGGAAGAGGAGGCGGGCTCCTGCTTCGTTCGCGCCCTCTCGGCCGCTCGTGAGCTGAGGGCGGGCCTGACCGAACTGCGTGTGACAGTGAGCCTGTGCCGCTTGCTGCGGGACAGGGGCCAGACGGAGGCGGCGTGGCGGATGCTGGAGAGGGCCTGTGCCTCGTTCGAGCCGGGTGGTGAGTGCCTCGACCTCCAGGAGGCGCGGGCGCTTCGGGACGAGCTGTCGCGAGGCGAGGTGCGGGCGTGGGGTGGCGCCAGCCCCTGATTCGAGTTCCTCCCTGGCCTTGGGTGGACAGCGGCTGGGTAGCGGCGGTGTCTCCACTCGCAACCCCCACTTGGGTGCTCACCTCTGTGCACCCTCCCCTCGCCCTCCGGGAGAGGGATGGGGTGAGGGTATCGAGAACCTCGGGTTGAACCCCGTAGTGAACCCACTGTTTGCCCGCTCACCCAGTGGCCGAGGTAGGTAGCGGCCGCCCTACACTCCTGCCAATCTGGCGCCCATGCGCCACGGCCCGCGTCCTGCCTGGTCCCCTCTGGGACTCCTGCTGTTGCTGCTCCTCGCGACGAGTTGTGCGACCCCGGGAGGGGGCGCGAAGGCAGTCCTGGCTGCACCGGGGCTGAAGAAGCTCATCAACGGGTGTCCAGCCGATCGCCTGGAGTTGCCGGCGCCGCCGGGCTTCACCCCCGAGTTCACTGTCATCCAGCTCAACGACATCTACCGGATTGGCCCGGTGCGAGGAGGCCGGGCGGGAGGGTTGAGCCGGGTGGCGGCGCTGGTGGAGAAGACGCGGGCGGAGGGCAAGCCCGTGTTCATCATGCACGCGGGTGACTTCCTCTTCCCGTCGCTGGAGGGCGAGCTCTTCGGGGGGAGGATGATGGTGGACGCGCTCAACTACCTGGATCGCGAGTTGAAGGGCGGAGAGGAGTCGACGCGAGGGGAACTGCTGGCAGTCCCAGGCAACCACGAGTTCGACGAGGGAGCGGGTCCGCTGGTGGAGGCGCTCGAGAGGTCGGAGTTCCGGTGGATCGCCTCCAACCTGGAGCTCACAGGGGAGGCCTCGGGGGTCGCGGACAAGCTGGAGAAGGACGCGCTCGTACAGATGGGGGGGATGAAGGTGGGCATCTTCGCCCTCACGATCGAGGACGGGCCGAAGGGCAAGGACTTCGCGCGAGTGCCCGAGGGGTACAGCGAGGCCGCCAGCAAGCGCCTCGAGGAACTGGAGCGGCGAGGTGCGGAGGTCCTCATTGGCCTCACGCACTTGCGGATGACGGACGATGTGCCGCTGCTCCGGGAGCTGCAGCGGAGGCACCCGAAGCTGCTGTGGATTGCGGGAGGGCACGAGCACACGTGCATGTACAGCCAGGAGCTCGGGCTGGTGACGAAGGGGGACGCGAACGCGGTCCGCGTGTGGCGGCTCGTCTTTGGCCGGGACGGAGAGGGGGCACCGGCCCTGCGAGCGGAGATGATTCCCCTGACGGAGGCCTTCGAGACGAGCGGCGACTACAACGCGAGCGTCTGGACGCCGAGCCTGAAGGAGCTAGAGGCGAAGCTCCCTGGCTATAGCGAGGCCATTGGCAGGGCCCAGGTTCCGCTGGAAGCGCGAGAGCAGTGCATCCGCAACGTGGAGACGAACTTCGGCAACTACCTGACGGACCTGATGCGCGCCGAGGCGGGTCCCACGGGGCCTGGGGAGAGCACGCTCGGGGCGGTGAATGGGGGGCTGATCCGGCTCGATGATTCGGTGGATGGCGAGCTGAGCGGTGAGTTCCTGGAGCGGACGCTGGGCTTCGCGGCGCCCGTGTGCCGGGCGGAGGTGAAGGGCTCGGACGTCAAGAAGCTGCTGGAGTACTCCGTGTCGGGCAACCCGGGAGAAGGCCGATTCATGCAGGTGTCGGGCTTGAGGTTCACCTTCACGCGCGAGCGGCTGCCCAACCGACGTGTCACCTCGGTGGAGGTGGGCGACGTACGCAGCGGATTCTCTCCTCTCGACGAGGACAAGACGTACGTGCTCATGACGCTCGAGCGCATCATGAAGAAGCTGGAGGAGCCGGGAGGGCGGAAGGGCTACCCGCTCACGTGTGGGAGAGACCTGAAGGAACTCCTCCGGGAGGGACTCCGGAAGGAGTCCAATGGCATCGCGCCAAGGAAGGAGGGGCGGATCACCGAGCTGAACGGGGCAGACCACTGCCCGGAGCCCATGGCGGATTCCACCCCCTCCAACTCACGCTGAACGTAGACGCCTTCGCCCCGCTCACTCCCAGCGGAGCACGAGCTTGCCCACGGTCTCGTTGCGGGCCATGCGTGAGAGTGCCTCGCGGGCCTCGCGCATGGGGTACACGGCATCAACGACGGGCGTGAGGGTCCCAGCGCGGAACAAGGGAACCAGGCTCCGCTCGGCGGCCTGGGCGAGCGCCATCTTCTCCTCGAGGGGGCGGCTGCGGAGCACGGTGCCGGTGACGTGCAGCCGTCGGGTGAGGAGGACGTCCAGCTCGACAGAGGCCTGCCGTCCGGCCACGAGGCCCACGAGGAGGACGCGACCCTGGGGGGCCATGGCCCGGAGCGTCTCGGGGACGTAATCCCCGCCGACGAGATCCAACGCCAGGTCCACGCCGCGCCCGCCGGTGGCTTCCCGGACGGCCTCCGCGAAGCGAGGAGGCGAGTCCTCACACAGCACCGTCTTCTCCACGCCCCAGGAGGAGGCCTGGGAGAGCTTCTCCGCATTGCGTCCCGTGCCGATGACTCGGGCACCGAGGGCGCGGCAGATCTGCGCGGCGGCGGAGCCCACGCCGCTGGCGACGGCGTGGATGAGCACGGACTCGCCCATACGCAGGCCGCCCTGGAGCACGAGTGCGTCGAAGGCGGTGAGATAGGCCTCGGGGAGCGCGGCGGCGTGGGCGAGGTCGAGGTTCTCCGGGACGGGGAGGGCCTCGCGCTCATGGGTGACGAGCTGCTCGGCGAAGGCTCCTCCGCCCACGAGTCCCATCACACGATCCCCGGGCTTGAAGCGGCGGGCGAGCGGACCGGTGGCGAGGACCTCTCCGGCGTACTCGAGGCCGGGGACATCGGCGGGGACGCCCGGAGGCGCGGGGTAGTTGCCGCGGACCTGGAGCAGATCGGCGCGGTTGAGGGCGGTGGCATGGACGCGCACGAGGAGGTCTGAGGCGCCGGGAGTAGGAGCGGGGCGCTCCTCGAAGTCGAGCACCTCGGGGCCGCCGGGACGGGTGATGCGGAGGACCTGCATGGGAGGGCACCTGGGAGGTCGTTGAACCGGGGCAGTCAAGCACGGATGCTCGCGAGTCCCACCCGCAAACTCCTCGAGGTGTTCATCATGTCCGCGCGGAAACTCGCTGCCGTCCTTCTAGGCCTCGCCACGTGCGGGGGGCTCGGGTGTGCCCAGTCTCCGGCCTGCCGAGAGGGGCAGGTGGCCTCGCCTGTCGCGGCACAGCGCCATCCGGTGGCTGGCCATCACGTCCGCTCGCATGCGCACAATGACTATGAGCACGAGCGCCCGCTCCTCGATGCGCTCGGCCACCGTTTCTACAGCGTCGAGGCGGACCTCTACCTGAACGATGGGAAGCTCGCGGTCTCGCACCTCAATCTGCCCTGGGATCCCAAGCGCTCGTTGGAGCAGCTCTACCTGGAGCCGCTCCAGGCGCGGGTCGACGAGCTGGGCTCGGTGCACGGTGATGGCGTGCCCTTCACCCTGTGGATCGACCTCAAGCAAGGGAGCCGGGAGCTCGTAGACACCCTGCACTCGGTGCTGGAGAAGTACCCGATGCTCACGCGCATCGACGGTGACAAGGAGCACCCGGGCCCCGTCACGGTGGTGCTGACGGGAGACGCTCAGGGCAAGGAGGACTTCGTGAGCCGCTATGCCCAACGCCGGGCGATACGGGACAGCAACGACTACTCGCCGGAGGATCCGCCGGCGGACGGGGCCTGGGGCTACTACGCGCTGAAGTGGAGCGACTACCTGGATGCCTCGGGCACCGGGCAGCTCGACGAGTCGCAGCGCGCGCGCCTGGCCTGCATCATCGAGAACGCCCATGCCCAGGGGCGCAAGGTCCGCTTCTTCGGGGCGCCGAACCACCCGGATGCGTGGCGGGTGGCGCTGGAGTACGGGGTGGACTTCCTCGGGGCTGATGATCTCCAGGGCCTGGACACGTTCCTGGAGGGAGCACCCTAGGCGGCGAGGGGGGCTGAGAACGCGCTGGCCCCAGCGGGCTTCGAGGCTTATGAGTACGTCGTGTCTACGACTGCCCGAGAGTGTTTCGTGTGCCGGAAGCCGGTCGCCCCGCGAGCCGAGAACCCGGCGTATCCGTTCTGCTCCAAGCGCTGCCGCATGGTGGACCTGGGGCGCTGGCTGGGAGAGGAGTATCGGGTGCCGGATCGGCAGGCGGACGAGCAGGAGGACGAGCTCCCGGCCGATCAGCATCCTGAGCGCGGCGGCGACGCGTGAGCGGGCTGTGCGACCTGCACTGCCACCTGGTGCCGGGGGTGGATGACGGGGCGCGCACGGTGGAGGACGCGGTGGAGATGGCGCGGGCGCTGGTGGACCTGGGCTTCACCACGGTGGCCCCCAGCCCGCACGCGCGTCCCGAGTACCCCTCACACTCGCGGCAGACGGTGGAGGAGCGGCTGGCGGAGCTGCGCGAGGCGCTGGCGCGGGCCGGGGTGAAGCTGGCGCTGGGGACGAACGCGGAGAACTTCCTGGACGACGCCTTCGTACGGACCCTGGGGACGCCGGAGGCGCGGCTGCTGGGGGCGGGGAGGTATGTGCTGGTGGAGCTGCCCTACACCTCGCCGGTGCCGGCGCTGACGGACATCCTCTTCCGCATCCGCCTCAAGGGGGTGACGCCGGTGCTGGCGCATCCCGAGCGGAGCCTGGAGTTCGAGCGTCCGGGCCGGGCGGCGGAGGCGGTGCGAGCGGGGGCGCTGCTGCAGCTGGATGTGGGAGCGCTGACGGGGAGGTACGGGGGGACGGCGAGGAAGCTGGCACGAACCTTCCTGGAAGAGGGGTTGTACGCCCTGGGGGCCACGGACCTGCATGGGCCGGTGGGTGCGCGGGAGTGGGTGGGGAAGGCACTGGGGGAGCTGCGGAGCAGGGTGGGGGAGCGGGCCTTCACGCGGCTGATGGCCACCTCGCCCAGCAGCATGCTAGCGGGGGAATCGCTGGAATCCGGGGTGGGGTGACGATATACGGGCGCACGTGAACCGCGCCGTCAAGCTGATCGCCAGCCTGCTCGTTACCCTCGTCTGCTCCTGGTGGGCCTTCCGGAATACGGATTGGAACTCGCAGATGAGCAGTCTGAAGTCGGCCAACTACCTGTGGGTGTTGCCGTACTTCGTCATGCTGACCCTGGTGCACCTGGCGCGGACGCTGCGCTGGGGGTGTCTGTTGTCGGGGATGGAGCGGGTGCCGTTCCGCAAGCTGAATGAGGCGTCGGGCATCGGCTTCATGATGCTGCTGGTGCTGCCGTTCCGGCTGGGCGAGTTCGCGCGGCCGTTGCTCATCGCACAGCGCAGCACCATCCGCCGGAGCGCGGCGATGACGTCGGTGGTGCTCGAGCGCATCACCGACGGCATGGCGATCGCGGTGCTGATGTGGGTGTCGCTCTTGTTCGTGAAGGCGGATGTGCCCGAGGTCCGCTACGTGAAGCTGGGGGCGAACCTGATGTTCGCGGGGTTCGGCGGCTTGCTGACGTTCCTGCTGTTCGCGCTGAAGCACCAGGCGACCGCGGTGGGGCTGGTGAGGTCCACGGTGGGGCGGGTGGTGCCGGGGGTGGCGGACAAGGTGGCGGACGTCGTGGACAGCTTCGTGGGGGCGATGAGGCAGTTGCCGGATCGACGCCAGATGGTGGGCTTCTTCGTCTACACGGTGGTGTACTGGGGGCTGAACGGGGCGGGGATGGCGGTGCTGTCGAGGGCGTTCGGCCCGATGAGCCTGACGCTGTTCCAGGCGTACGTGGTGATGTCGGTGCTGGTGGTGGGGGTGATGATTCCGGCGGCGCCGGGGATGGTGGGGACGTTCCAGGCGGCGATCAGCGTGGGGCTGTCGCTGTTCCTGCCGGCCTCGGTGGTGAACGGGGACGGGATGGCGTACGCGAACGTGCTGTGGCTGTGCCAGACGGTGCAGCAGATTGGCTTTGGGCTGGTGCTGATGTCGCTGGGGCACCTGTCCTTCAAGGAGCTGGCGGGCAAGCTGGACAAGGAGGGGCAGCAGGCCACCATGCCGTCTGCCTGAGCAACACCCCCCGCCAGCAACCTCAATCACCAACCCCCGGCATCAACCCCAGGCACCAACCTCAAGCCACCAACCCCTCTCCCTTCGGGAGAGGGACGGGGTGAGGGTATCTGGTCCCCGGGTTCACCCCTGTCCGCCCGACTGCGTCTCCGTCACAGCTCTTCGTTGAGCCAGCGGATGATGGCGTCGCGGATGGAGGGAGGGCGCTCGGAGGAGCCGCGGGTGCCGAAGCCCCGAGTGTCGGCAGGGAGCGGAGCCTTCTCGCGGGAGAGGGCCGGGGTGCGATTCTGGAGGGGCAGGGCCGTCCTCACTGATCGCCTCCGGAGTCGGCCTGGCGGCTGTACTTGGAGAGCAGATCCTCGACGGCCTCGCGGAGGTACTCGCTCTGGTGGATGCGGGTGCGGCGGGCGAGCTCGCGCAGCTTGTGGACCTGCTCGATGGGGACGAGGACGTGGGTGGAGACCACGGACTCGGAGGCATCGGGGCCGTTCGAGTCGGCGGAGGCCGGAGTGGTGGCCTCGGAGCTCATCGGGCTGGCGCTGGCATCCTGCATCGGAACTACCTCCTCGGGGCTGCTACAGACCACTACTGGCCTGTGGGCGGCATTAGGGGGGCAGGCGAGGAGGCCGTCAAAAAAACCACCCGCGGAGAACGAATGCTTGACGAGGGTGGAGCGGGGGCGGCTGGCGCGCGTCAGGGCAACTGGGAGCCGCGGGGCAGGCGCACGGTGAAGGTGGTGCCCGAGTCCGCGTGGGAGCTCACGGTGATGGAGCCGCCGTGGGCGAGGAGGAGCTGCTGCACGATGTAGAGGCCCAGTCCCAATCCCTGGCGAGAGCCGCTTGCGGCGCGGCGGAAGGGATCGAAGACATGGGGCAGCAGCGGCTCGGGGATGGGCGTCCCCTGGTTGTGCACCGTGAGGACGAGCGTGGGACCGTCCTGGCTCAGGGCTACGTGCACAGGCGTGTGGCTGGCCCCATGGTGGAGCGCGTTGTTCACGAGGTTGCAGACGACCTGAGCGAGCCGGTCCGGGTCCCACTCCCCGGTGTACGAGCCTGGCTCATGGGAGAGCACGACGCGGCCAGGGTGGAGCACCTCGAGCTCCTCGAGCGTGGCGCGCACCCACTCCACCAGATCGCCGGGCTGACGCTGCAGGGGGATGCCGCCGCCGAGCCGGGCGCGGGTGAAGTCGAGCAGATCCGTGATCATCCGCGACATGCGCTCGGTGTTCCGGGTGATGCGCTGGATGCCCGCGAGCACGGGCTCGGCGAGGTCCTCGCGGCGCAGCAGCAGCTCGGTGGTGAGGGAGATGCCGTGGAGCGGGCTGCGTAGATCATGACTGACAATGCCCATCAGCCGCTCGCGGAACTGCTCGGCGCGCTTGTGCTCGGAGACATCCCGGAAGAAGACGGCCAGTCCGCCCTCGCTGGTGGGGTAGCCGCTCATGCCCACCCAGAGGTCCAGCGGTGCGTAGTACTCCTCGAAGCTCACGGACACCTTCTGTTCCACCACACGGTGGAACTCGCGCCAGTAGGTGGACTCAGGGGCCGCGATGGAGGGGAACACCTCCCAGAGGATGCGGCCGAGCGTGTCCTCGCGTCGCGTCTGGGAGAGGCGCTCCTGGTTCTCGTTCACCAGGAGGATGCGGAAGTCCTTGTCGACGACGACGAGTGCCTCGCCGTGCTCCAGCACCTCCACTGCGCGTTGTCGCTCGCGCAGGGCCCGCTCGGCTTGTTCACGCAGGTGGGTCTGCTCGAGCAGGAGCCGTTCGCGCTCCTCATCTCGGCGTTTGCGCTCGGTGACGTCCTGGAAGAAGACGGCGACTCCTTCCTCGGAGGGGTAGATGCGAACCTCGAACCAGCGGTCCCAGGGGAGGTAGTGGTTCTCGAAGGCGATCGGGATGCGCTCGGAGGCCGCACGGCGGAAGTGGTGCTCCAGGGAGGTGCCCACGGTGTCGGGGTAGACCTCCCAGTGGCTGCGGCCCAGCAGCTGCTCGCGAGACATTCCCACGAGCCGCTCGGTCTCGCGGTTGACGTAGATGAAGCGCCAGTCCCGATCGAAGGCCTCGAAGGCCTCGGAGATGCTCTCCAGGAGGGTGGTGACCCGGAGCTTCTCGCGCTCGGCGGCCTCGCGCTCGAGGACCCGCTCGGTGACGTCGAGCACGGTGCCGATGAATCGCACCGCCCGGCCGCTGGCATCGAAGAAGGCCCGGCCGTTGGCGGAGAGCCACCGGACGCTGCCGTCGCGAGGGTCTACGGACCGGTAGTCGATCCGGAAGGTGCCGTTGCTGGCGGGCGTCAGGCTCCATTGCATCGCCTGATGCACGCGCTCGCGGTCCTCGGGGTGGAGCAGGGCGAGGAAGGCGTCGTAATCCACGGGGGCGTCTGGGGGCAGGCCGAAGAGGGCCTTGCAGCGCTCGTCCCAGAGCAGGGTGCCCGCGAGGGGGTCGAAGTCCCATGTCCCCAGGCCGGTGGCCTCGACGGCCAGGCGCAGACGCTCCTCATTGAGGTGCGGCGTCTCATGGCCGGGGGCCGCGGGCTGGGAATCGGATTCGGACGGCATGGACGAGAAGCGACCCCCCGCATTCGCCAGAGCTCACCGGAATAGCGGACAGAAAAAAAGCCCCGTCTCCGAGTAAACCCGGAGACGGGGCCTTGGCCAGGGTCGGACTTGAACCGACTACCTGCGGATTATGAGACCGCCGCTCTAACCAGGTGAGCTACCTGGCCAAAAAGTGGTGCCTCTCATAGCGGGACCCGCGCCCCACTGCAAGAGGATAGGTGAGCCGAAGTGAGTCTGGCTGTCCTGAAGGCGGCCAGCCGAGGCCCTTCGCTTACCTTGAGAGTGGAACACCGATCCGTGTCGCCTCTAGTCCCAGAAGACTCAAGTCGGTGTCCATAAGCTGTCCTTCTATTTTGGGCCGCCGCTCGCCGTGGAATTCGCAGCACAGTTCCCTTTCATCGGGAAGTGGGCCTGCCCACCGTTGCCACCGTCCTCGCGTGGGCAATGGCGTTCAGGCTCTCCTTTCGGAGGAAGTGCTCCTTGCGGATGCGCAGGACCCTCCGCTCCGAGTCCTCCATCATCTCCCATGCCTCCCGGGCTCGGCGGGGGAAGAGGTGGATCGATTGCACGTAGAGGCAGGCGTTGTGGACGCGCAGCGCGAGGTTGGAGAATCCGAGCCGCTGGACACGGCGAAGCCACTGGCCGAACTCCTCCCACGGCATGTCGAACGAGTACGCCTGAGAGACGAACTCCTCCGCGATGCTGCGCCGGGTCTACTGACGTTCAACCTCGGTCTTCGCCTCGCGCAACCACCGTTTCTCCAGTTCCAGCAATGCGCGCTTGAGCTCCTCGTAGGGG
The DNA here is from genome assembly GCF_026626635.1 of Archangium lansingense. Taxonomy (GTDB): domain Bacteria; phylum Myxococcota; class Myxococcia; order Myxococcales; family Myxococcaceae; genus Archangium; species Archangium lansingense. The sequence goes on along the minus strand of NZ_JAPNKA010000001.1, from coordinate 8,401,243 downwards.
GCGTCGGCCTTCAACAGCTTCACGAGGAGCTGGTCCTTCTCCCGCCCGCGTGCCAGCCCGCGCTCTCTTCGCGTCCGTCGCACGTTCGCGATCCCGGACAGGGCTGCTCGTTGGATTCCTTGGGCCATGATGACCCTTCAAGCCATGAGGCGGAGTCGGGGGCGTGAACCTCGGCGGCGTGACGTTCCCGTAGATGGGGGCGGTGTAGGTGGCGTGAGCCCCTTCCGGGTGACCCGCTGCTTGACGCTGGCGATAGCGGCCAGGGCCTGTTTCCGTACGTGATGCCTACGGCGCAGGCGTCGTAGCCGACGCTCCGCTTCTGCCACCAATGCCCAGCCCAGCGGAGCCTTGGTGGGGTCACGGTTGGCCGCCCACTCCAGGGTTTCGCAGGCGGCGTGCATCCGGTACTCCAAGCTCGGATAGCCGAGCCGCTGCACGCGGCGCAGCGCCCGTTCGTACTCCGCCCAGGTGTGCGCCCAGAGGTACGAGACGGTCAGAATGTCATGGGCGATCAGCCGTTTGATGTGCTGCCGCTCCCAGTCCGTCCGCGCTCCCTCTAGTAGATTCTTCTGGAGGGCCAGGTATTTGAACTCCGCCGTCTTGAGGGGAACTCCCTCGGAGCCCGGGCCGAAGGCCATGAAGGCATCGTGGCGCTCCTTGATGATCCACTGCCAGAACAACTCCCGCGAGGAACTCATGGCACACCTGCCTGCGACTTTGGCAGTAGGAACATCCCTCCAACTTCAGCAGTAAGGTTGCAATCGCGCAAGAAGCGTCGCGTCGTGGATGCGGTAGATGAAGGAAGTTCCCGGGCACCTTCACCCTCATGCAGGGGGATGCAGAAGGCGAAGCCGGGAGCGTGAGCCTCGACGGCGTGACGCACCCGGAGGCATGACTCCGTGGCAACTTGCCGCCAGAAGGATTCACGGGAAGGTGTCATCGATCTGCCCCTGGGCACGGCTTCTTGTTCATGCTCAAGGGCCAGAACCCGTGTCGCTCGCAGTAGTCGTAGCAGTCCTTGCACTGAGTGGTGCCCGAAACGCTGCCCGGCTTCAGTCCGATCTTGTCGACGCACGCAACGTAGTCGGGGAGGCATCTTTTTCGCTTCTCGTCCCTGCTCTCTCCCTGCTCCGCCGTTTCCAGCGAGCCGAGCCCCGGCGGGCCCACGTTGATGGGTTCCGATTGCGCCGGAGGCGTTGCACCGCACAACTCGTACTGGCCGGGGTGTTGCTTGAGGCAGCAGGTGACGGTGCTGTCCGTCTGGTTGCACTCCGCTCCAGTCAAGGCGAATGCACCCGAGCTGTACCTGTACGCATCCGTGGATGCGCACCCCGATCCCAGCACCACGGCGAAGACGACCGCCATGAACGGGGTAGACAAGTTGCCCGCCCTATCAGGTCCCAAGAGGCGCATGAGCCCTCCCACGGTGGGTTGCCATGCGATCTCTGGACTGAACCGCCAAAGCCCTCAATCCAGGTGAGGCATTAATTCCTGTCTGCGTGGGGTTATCAACACGTCCAAGCGTCTACTGGCCAACCAACCGGGTTTCAGGTGAGGCATAGGACTTCTCAGCCGTACTACGCCGCTGCGAGGTGCAGGGTCGCGTCCTCCACGTCATCCCGTGTCACCTCTTGCTTCAGGATGACGAGCCGCGTGGTCTCTCGGGCCTTCACCCGGAGTGGCTGCCGAGCCTCCAGGAGCGTGAATCCGCGCTGGGTCATCATCAGTCCCTCGATCTCGAACTCCACCATTCCAGACAGCACGAACAGTTGGGAGCCCGCCTCCAGTGTCTGCAACTCCTGCGGCGCCAGCTGGCGGTGCTCTCCGTGCCGGAGCAGACCAAGCCGGCCCTTGCGCCCGAGGTGCCCGTAACGGTCGAGTCCGCGCGCCAGGTCATCGAAGCGCCGCTCGGCGAGCATCTTCCACATCGCCTCCCGCAGATGGCCATCCTTCTCCAGCAGCGGCAGGAGCGCCGAACGAGGAATGCGTACCAGTGTCGAGTCCGTCGCCGTGCGGATGGAGGCGGAGCGGCGCGCGCCCGTGAGCAGGGCGTACTCCCCGAACACGGCACCAATGCCGAGCTCGTCCACGAGCTTCTCCCCCTGGGCCTCCCCGGTCAGCACGTAGACCGCGCCGCGCTCCAGCAGGTACAGCTCGTCGCAAGAGCTCCCCGCGTGGAAGACGTACCGGCCCGCGGGCAGCACGAGGCGCTCCGTTCGCCCGGCCAGACCGCGCAGGGTGGCCTCGTCGAGGTGGGCGAGGAACGGCACCTGGCGCAACTGCTGGACCCGCTGGGTGGAGTGCATGAGGGCCCCGAGCCGCGTGCGCTGCACCAGGGCCATCAGCCTCTCCACGGCTCGGCTCAGCCGCCGCTCCAGCAGGGACCGCGCGATGCTCCGCAGGTTCTTGAGGGTGATGGGCACCACCGTCACCAGTCCGTGCCCCTCGCCATATCCCGGATTGGCTTGGAGGAAGTAGCGCACCTCGGGTTTGTCGCAGTGGGCCCAATAGTCGCTCTCCATCTCCGACTCGCGCGTGCGCCAGCCCACCCGCCGCACGAGTGGCCAGTCCGGGTTCACCTTCTCCAGGCCGAACTCCGTGGCCAGCGCGTCCATGAAGGCCTGGAGCCCGGGTGGGGTCTCCTGTTCGCGCCGTGGCCACAGCTCGCCACAGAGCCTGGCAAGCAGCGAATAGCTGGACGGGTGCACCAGCGAGCCCATGTAGACCACGCGCCGGCCCGGGTGCTTCAGCACATAGCGCACCAACCGCTCCAGCCAGAAGCGCGCGTTGACGTTGCCACCCCGGTAGGCGCGCAGCGAGCCCGCTTCCGCGCGGAACACTGCCAGGGGCTCTCCGCTGAGCTGCTTCTCGAAGAGGTGCAGCGCGAAGTAGCCGACGAGCTCTCCCTCCTCGTTCTTGTGAAGGAGGAGCCACGTGTGCTCGGCCCTGGACTCGACCACGTAGCGGCCGAAGGACTCCCGGTCCACGCCGTCGAAGATCTGCTGGTGGACGGCGTAGAGGGAATCGGTGAGCTGGCGCCGCGCCTCGGTGGACAGGGATTGGGGGAGAATGACCTCGGTGCTCGTGATGCGGGACATGGCTGCCTCGACCCAGGGCGTCGTGTCGTGGGGGGTTGCGCCCTGACACGAAGCACTCTGCTGTGGTGCCGTTATGGCAGCGTGACGGCGCGACCAGTCAGGGGGCGCACCGTCACACGGACTTGGTGGGCAGCAGGGCCAGCACGCGAGCGAGCACCGCGGCGGCTACGCACTTCGTCCCTCGAGCAGGGCAAGCCAGTCCTGGCGGGGGTCGCCGAAGGCGAGGAAGGACGGGTTGAGGATCTGCTCCTTGTTGTAGGCCAGCGGCCGGCCCGAGGTGTCCGTCACCGCACCGCCCGCGGCCTCCAGGACGCACTGGGCCGCCGCGGTGTCCCACTCGCTGGTGGGCTGGAGCCGCGGGTAGAAGTCCGCCTTGCCCTCGGCGACGAGGCAGAACTTGAGGGAGCTGCCCATGTTGGCGGTGCTCGCCGTGGTGAGCCGCTTCAGCAGCGCCTCCACCTGCGGGCCCGCGTGGTCCTTGCTCGCCACGATGACGAGCCGCTCCAGGTTGGCGGGCCGCGTGCGGATGGCCACCGGCGCCTGGCCGGAGTGGGCCATGAAGGCGCCCGCTCCCTTGCGGCCCCAGTAGGTGACTCCCGTGACGGGCACGTGCACCACGCCCAGCACGGGCTCGGAGCCGGAGACGAGGGCGATGTTCACGGTGAACTCGCCCGTGCCCTTGATGAACTCCTTGGTGCCGTCGAGCGGATCCACCAGCCAGAAGGTGCTCCACTTGCGCCGCTCGGCCACATCCATCTCGCTGGACTCCTCGGAGAGCACCGGGATGTCGGGCGTCAGCCGCCGCAGGGCCTCGACGATGAGGGTGTGCGAGGCCTTGTCCGCGGCCGTCAGCGGGGAGTCATCTCCCTTGCGCTCGACGGAGACATCACCTCCATAGAACTGGAGCGTGGCCCGCCCCGCCTCACGCGCCAACTCGCACACGGCCGACACCAGTGCTTCATCTGTCTTCGTCATGAGCCATTCCTCTCCGTGCGAGGATCTCCCGTTTCCCCCCGAGCGGGGAAGTGGTTTATGGCCGGTCCTGACCTTCCTGGCTCACGGAGACAGACCATGAGATTGATTGGCGCGGGATTCGGACGCACGGGCACGAAGTCCCTCCAGGCCGCACTCGAGGAGCTCGGGTTGAGGCGCTGCTACCACATGACGGAGCTCGCCAATAATCCGTCACACGTGGACCACTGGGCGGATGCGGTCGCGGGCAGGCCGGTCGACTGGAAGCGGCTGTTTCAGGGATATGAGGCGACGGTGGATTGGCCCGGGTGTACCTTCTACAAGGAATTGATGGTGGCCTTCCCCGACGCGAAAGTGCTGCTCAGCGTGAGGGATCCGGAGAAGTGGTACGAGAGCGCGTACAACACCATCTACAGTGGCCTGCGCGCGTTTCCCTTCAACGTCATCCGGTATGCCGTCCCTCACCTGCGGCGGATGGCTCGCACGGTCGACGACATCATCTGGGACGGCACCTTCAAGGGCCGGTTCGGCGACAAGCAGTTCGCCATCGAGGTCTACAACCGGCACATCGAGGACGTGAAGAAGCACGTCCCCGCGGAGCGACTGCTCGTCTACGAGGTGAAGGAAGGGTGGGAGCCCCTGTGTCGCTTCCTCGGGGTGGAGGTCCCCAAGGACAAGCCCTTCCCCCGTCTCAACGACACCGCCGACTTCCAGAAGATGATCCGCGGGCGGTTGAAGTCCGTGCTCCTCCCCTGGCACAAGCCCCGGCCATCCTGACGGCCCGTCAGCCCTGCTTCGCCATGGCGCTTGCGGGCTGGAGCGTCAGCGTCCCCTTGGCGTGAGCATCCACCTGCTGCCGCGTGAAGAGCAGCGGGTGGAACTCCACCTTCTGGCTCATGTCCAGCATGTCGTCGCGGTGCGGGTGGTACAGGTGCTCGCTCTGCCCTGGGGTGTGGATGCCCACCGACTTCGAGAAGTCATTCAGGTCGATGATCATCCGCAGCGCCGTGCCGTGGACGACCTCGTACGGCCGGCTCCACAGGAAGGACGAGCCGTCCACCGAGTAGTTGTCGCCACGCGCGGGCACCGTCTTGGTGTTGAACGCGCGCCGCACCCACGCCGGGCCCAACCGCCCCAGCGGGGCCGCGATGAACGTCACCGTGTGCACCTTGCCCCACGTCCAGCCGGCCGGGTCCGCCCCGTACCGCTCGCTCAGCCACGCAATGGCCTCCGTGAAGCTGCTGCGCACCACGTCGTCCCGCGTCTCCTTCTCGGGCGTCTTCGGATCGTCGAACCACTCGCTGTCGGGCTTCTCCATCAGCCCGATGACCCATGGCATGTGCATGCTGCCGTGGCGCTCGTAGTCGCTCGCCAGGTAGCGCCCCACCAGGTCCTTGCCGAGCTTGTTGCCCAGCAGCTTGCGCAGCACGGTGATGTACCAGGTCTGGTACACCGTCGCGCCGATGCGATCCGTCTCGAAGCGCAAGTCCCACGACTTCACTTCCTCGAGCACCCGCGTCTGTAGCGCATCCGCCGGCTTCACCGCCGCCAGCAGGTAGGGCCGCAGGGCCTCGGCCGGCAGCGAGTACGTCTCGGCCTGGATGCGGCGCATGTCCTCGACGGTGTGCTTGTTGCCCGCCGCCAGCAGGTCCGTGATGCGCTGGGCGCGGTACCCCGGGAACCAGTTGGTTGCAATCGAGTAGGGGTAGTCGTCCGAGGTGATCTTGTTGTTGGCCGTGGCGACGAAGCCCGCGGGCGGGTTGAGCGTGGCCGGGAGATCCTGGAAGGGAATCCACCCCTGCCACTCGTACTCCCCGGTCCAGCCCGGCACCGGCACCATTCCGGTGTGCCCCGCGGCGCGGATGGGAATCTTCCCCGTGGACTGGTAGCCGATGTTGCCCTCCACGTCCGCGTACACGAAGTTCTGGCCGGGGCTCTCCCACAGCTCGAGCGCCGAGCGGAACTCCTTCCAGGTCCCCGCCAGGTTCATCTGGACGAGCGCCTGGAGCAGCGGTGCGCTCTCATGCAACGCCCAGCGCAGCACCAGGGGCTCGGCGTCGGGCTTCAGCGCGGGCCCGAGAATCTCGTTCATGATGGGGCCATGCCGGGTGAAGCGCACCTCCAACGGCGCCGACGGGCCACCCTTGACGGGAATCTGCTCGCGGAGGACCTCCAGGTCGTGCCACTCGCCCTTGAACTCGTAGCGCTTGGGCGCCTTCGGATCGTCCAGCTTCTCGATGTAGAAGTCCTGGGTGTCGGGGCCCAGGTTGGACATGCCCCAGGCGATGCGCCCGTTGTGACCGAGCACCACCATGGGCACGCCCGGGAGCGTGAAGCCCACCACGTTGAACCGGCCGCCGTGCAGGCCGCTCTCGTACCAGGTGGAGGGCAGCCCCAGGCCGATGTGCACGTCATTGGCCAGCAGCGGCTTGCCGCTCTCCGTGCGGTCTCCGTGCACCACCCAGTTGTTGCTGCCCGAGACGATGTTCGGGTCTCCCAGCAGCGCGTCCACCTTGTCCAGGCCCTCCAGCTCCTTCACGCCGCGCAGGCCCCGGAGGTTCATGGCCTCGGGGGGCACGATGAGGGGCGTGTTGGGCGCGTGCGAGGGGAGGATCATCGCGGTGAGCTCCTCGCCCACCTCCGCCAGCAGCCGGGCGCGGAACAGCTCCAGCCGGTGGTTGCCGCCCAGCGCGAACGCCAGCATGTTCGCGCCAGCGAGTCCACCGGCGTCCAGGGCTCCGGAGTGACGCCAAAGATGGAGCACTCGAGCGGCAGGGGCTCGCACTGGATGCGCGCATTCACGCCCGCCGCATAGGCCTCCGCGAAGGCGCGTGCGTCCCCCTGGACCCGGGCCCAGCCGTTCTCGGCGGCCCGCCGCAGCCCCAGGGTGCGCATGACGCGATCCACGGGCACCGCCTGCGGACCCATCATGCTGGCCAGCGTGCCATTGGCGATCCGGCGGCCCAACTCCATCTGCCAGAACCGGTCCTGCGCCTGCACGTAGCCCTGGGCGAAGAACAGATCATGCTCGTCCTTCGCGAAGATGTGGGGCACGCCCCAGGTGTCGCGGATGATCTCCACGGGTCCGTTCAAGCCCGGAGCCGACAGCGTGCCCTGCGTGCGCGGCCAGCGGCCTCGGGCCATCCGGGGGCCAATGCCCGGCGCCGCCACGGCCATCACCCGCGGCATCATCTGGAGGAGCCGGAACACCTGCTTCAGCATCTTCATGACTTCACACCTCCGGACGCAGCGGGGAGCGCTGGCTCACCCTCGGCGGGATTGGGGTTCTCGGGCAGGCTCGCGACGTTCGCCGGCTTGTCCGGGATGGCGTCCGGCAGCTCGGTCTCGAGGTTGCGCACGCGGGGGTTCAGCCAGGTGATGATCACATTGACCGTCATCACCAGTCCCAGCACGACGAACAGGAAGCCGATGCCTCGCCCGGTACCGGTTCCCACCACCCGGCCCACGCTGTCTGCGAGCGCACCGCCCGGGGCGAGCCAGGGCTCGAAGTACCGGTCCGCGATAGGACCGGACATCAGCGAGGCCACGGGCGACGCGGCGATGGCGATCATTCGCTTCGTGGCGAAGACGCGCCCCTGCAACTCATGGGGCACCTTGCGCTGCCAGAGGGTCTGGATGGAGCCGCCCATGAGCGGGAAGGTGAAGAGGAACAGCCCCGCGCACAGCGTGACGACGGGCATGCTGGCGGGCAGGGCTCCTCCGAACAGCACGAAGGCCGCCATGAGCTTGAAGCTGAGCGCGCCCCGGATCATGCGCTTGGGGCCACCCCAGATGCTCATCACGATGCCGCCGAGCACCATGCCCATGGCGGAGAGGGACACGACGAGCCCCAGCGTGGCCTCGTTTCCGAAGCTCAGCACCAGCGGGGTGATCAACACCACCACCAACCCCATGACCACGTTGGTGACAGAGGAGGACACCAGCAGCCCCACCAGCCCGGGCCTCGTCCGGATGAAGCGCCAGCCGTGGGACATGTCCTGCCACAGCGAGCTCTTGGCAGGGGTCTCCTGGGCGCGGGTCAAGGAGGGGATGCGGGTGATCAGCATGCCCATGAAGGCGATGAGGAAGGTGCTCAGGTCGATCAGCAGGATGCCCCGCAGCCCGATGTGCACCACCAGCGCTCCGGCGAGCACAGGCGCGACGACCTGGCTGGAGGCGGCGGCCAGATCGAGCATGCCGTTGGCTCGGCCCAGGTGCTGCTTGGGCACGAGCTGCGACGTGGCGGCGGACAGGGCCGGCCCGTGGAACGCGCTGCAGATCGCGCTCACGGCGAAGGGCAGGTAGAGGTGCCACGTCTCGAGCTGCCACAGGCCCTTTTCGCCCGCGGAGATGAGCCCCAGGATGAGGAACGAGCAGATGCCCGCGCCCAGATCGCTCATCAACATCACCGTGCGGCGGTTCCACCGGTCCACCAGCGCGCCGGCGAACGGAGACACCAGCACGTACGGCGCGCTGGAGAGGAACGTGACCAGCGACAGCTTGGTGATGGAGCCGGTGCGCTTGTACACCTCGATGCCGAGCGCGAAGCTGGTCAGCCCCGAGCCGATCAGGGAGAGGAACTGCCCGAGCCAGACGAACAGGAAGGGGCGCAACGGGTTGGAGGTGGCCTGGGGTTCGGAGGTACTCATGCTGCCTCCCGGGTGGTCAGCGTGTTCAGGACCTGGGTGAGTCGTTCCGCCAGGGATGCGGCATGGGGCTCGTTCAGCATGGTGTGATGCGTGCCCGGGACTTCCTGGACGTCGAGCGTGCCCGTGATGAACGCGCTCCATCCCAGTCGGCCATCCGGTGCGACTCCCTCCGGTTGCGTGCTTGCCTTGAATAGCACGGCTGAACCCTCGTAGGGACGGGCCGTGTAACTCATTTGCGCCTGGAGATGGCGCTGGAAGACCTCGAAGAGCCTCCAGGCCTGCTCGAGCTCGAGCCCGGCGTTGGCCTTCTCCAGCACGTAGGCCAATCGCTCCCGCGCGCTGAGTTGCAGCATGCGCTCCGGCTCCAGCGTGAGGCTCTGCCACGGCAGCCCCAGGTTGGCGCAGAAGGCGGCCAGGATGGTGAGCTCGTCGATCTCCTCCTGCGTCCCGGGCGCGTGCGTGTCGAAGAGGCTCAGCAGCTCCACGGTCTCGCCCGCGGCCTGGAGCTGCCTGGCCATCTCGTAGGCGACCAGGCCACCGAACGACCAGCCGCTCAGAGAGTAGGGGCCCTGGGGCTGGACCTCGCGGATCTGCGCGACGTAGTGGCGCGCCATCGCCTCCACGGACGCCGGGAGCTGCTCACCCGTGTGGAGGGCCGGGTCGAGCAGCGCGTAGATGGGCCGGGCCGTCTCGAGGTGGCCGACGAGGTCCGTGTAACTCATCACGCCGCCACCCGCCGGGTGGACGAGGAACAGGGGCCGCTGGTGGGCTTCTCCCTCTCGCAGTTTCATCAGCGAGAGCGAGGACTCCGCATCGTCCTGCAACCGCCGCAGCGCCTCAGCGAGGAGCTCGACCGTCGGATTCTGGAAGAGCGTGAGCACGCTCAGGCGGCGCCCCAGAGCCTGGTGCACGCGGGACGTCACGCGCGTGGCCAGCAGCGAGTGGCCACCCAGCTCGAAGAAGTTGTCCCGGATGCCGATGCGAGGCACGGAGAGGACCTCGGCCCAGATGCGGGCGAGCAGCTCCTCGGTGGGCGTGCGCGGGGCAATGTACTCGGCGGCTGTGTCGTTGCTGGCCTCCGGAGCGGGAAGGGCCTTGCGGTTGATCTTGCCGTTGGGGGTGAGGGGGAGCTGCTCGAGCACAACGAAGACAGAGGGCACCATGTGCTCGGGCAGGTGCTGCTTGAGGTGGGTGCGAAGCTCTGCGGTGGAGGGGGCCTGAGGGCCGGAGGGAGTGAGGTAGGCCACCAGACGCTTGTCACCGGGCCTGTCTTCACGGGCGACGACGACGACCTGACGGACACCGGGGTGGGTGTCGAGGACGGACTCGATTTCACCCAGCTCGATGCGGAAGCCACGCACCTTCACCTGGAAGTCGGTGCGGCCGAGGTACTCCAGGTTGCCGTTGGCGCGGTACTTCGCCAGGTCGCCGGTGCGGTACATGCGGGCGCCCGGGGTGGAGCTGAACGGGTCCGGGATGAACTTCTCAGCGGTGAGCTCCGGGCGGCCGAGGTAGCCGCGGGAGACACCGGCGCCCGAGATGAACACTTCACCGGGCACACCCGTGGGCACTGGCTGGAGCCGCTCGTCGAGCAGGTAGAGCTGAGTGCCGGAGATGGGACGGCCGATGGTGGGGGGCTTGTCGGAGTGGCGGAGGGTGAAGGTGGAGTAGGTGGTGGTTTCGGAGGGGCCGTAGAGGTCGTAGACGAGAGAGAGGCCAGGCTGGCGGTAGAGCTGCTGGACGAGAGAGGTGGCCAGGGGCTCACCAGCGAGGTTGACGACGCGGACGGAGGAGGGGAGGCCACCGGAGCGCAACAGCTCCGACATGGCGGAGGGCACGGTGTTGACGAGCGAGACACGCTGCGCGGCAGGCAGCGAGGGCAACTCCAGAGCATTGCCAGCGAGGATGACGGTGCCGCCGAGGCTCAAGGGGAGGAAGAGCTCGAAGACGGACAAGTCGAAGGCAATGGAGGTGGAGGCGAGCAAACCGGAGAGGAGCTCCGGAGAGAAGACGGTGCGAGCCCAGGAGAGGAAGGAGACGGCGTTGCGGTGCTCGATGGAGACGCCCTTGGGGCGGCCGGTGCTGCCGGAGGTGTAGATGAGGTAGGCGAGGTTGCTGCTGAAAGCCGCACGGGAGGGGTTGGTGGTGCTGGCACGAGAGAGGGACTCGGAGTCCTTGTCGAGCAGCAGGACGTGAGCGGAGTGCTCAGGCAGGCTTGCAGTCACCTCGGATTGGGCGACGAGGAAACGCAGTTGAGCGTCCTCGACGATGAAGCCCAGGCGCTCGCGGGGGTAGGCGGGGTCGAGGGGGACGTAGAGGCCACCAGCCTTGAGGATGCCGAGCAGACCGACGACGAGGTCAGCGGAGCGCCTGGAGCAGATGCCCACGGGCGTCTCGGTGGTGACGCCGAGAGCGCGCAGGGAGTGAGCGAGCTGGTTGGCGCGGGTGTTGAGCTGTGCGTAGGTGAGCGAGTGCGTGCTGTCGACGAGGGCCTCGGCGTCGGGAGTGCGCAGGACCTGGGACTCGAAGAGCTCGTGGAGGGTGGCCTCGCGAGGGTAGTCGAGGGGGATGTTGTTCCACTCCACCAGGAGCTTGTGCTTCTCAGCCGCGGAGAGAAGGGGCAGCTCGGAGAGGCGAGTCTCCGGGTTGGAGACGGCGGCTTCGAGCAGAATACGCAGGTGCTCCATGGCCCTGGCCACGGTGTCGTGCTCGAAGAGGTCGGTGTTGTACTCGAGAGCACCCGAGAAGCCGTTGGGCGTGTCGCTGAGCGCCAGAGTCCAGTCGAACTTGGCGGTGCCGCTCGACTGAGGCAGCGAATTCAGGGTGAGGCCTGGCAGTCGCAGCGTCTCGGACGGTGCGTTCTGCAGGATGAACATCACCTGGAAGAAGGGCGAGCGGCTGAGGTCGCGCTGAGGCTGGAGCTCCTCGACGAGCTTCTCGAAGGGCAGGTCCTGGTGCTCGTAGGCGGCCAGGGTGGTGTCACGCACCTGGAGGAGCAGCTCGCGGAAGGAGGCCTCCGGAGAGAGGCGAGAGCGCAGGACGAGGGTGTTGATGAAGAAGCCGATGAGCCCCTCGAGCTCGGTGTTGCGGCGGCCGGCGATGGGAGAGCCGACGGAGATGTCGTCCTGGCGAGAGTAGCGGGAGAGGAGAACCTGGAAGCCGGCCAGGAGCGTCATGAAGGGGGTGACGCCCAAGCGGGTGGACAGGGACTTGAGAGACTCGGAAAGGGCCTTGGGCAGAGAGACGGGAATGCTGCTGCCGCGGAACGTCTGCACGGGAGGCCGAGGCTTGTCGGTGCTCAGCTCCAGGTGCGCCGGAGCGCCGGAAAGCTGCTGCTTCCAGTAGCGCAGCTGCGAGTCGAGTGCCTCACCCTGCAGCCAAGAGCGCTGCCAGAGAGCGAAATCCGCGTACTGGATGGGCAGGGGCGGCAGGGACGGCTGCTGGCCGGAAGCAAAGGCGGTGTAGAGGGCTGCTACCTCGCGAACGAGCACGCCCATGGACCAACCATCGGAGACGATGTGGTGCATGGTGACGAGCAGCACGTGGTCGTCAGAAGCCAGACGCAGCAGAGAGGCACGCAGGAGCGGGCCGTGGGCCAGCTCGAAGGGGCGCTGGGCCTCCTGGCGGGTCAGCTCGTGAGCCTGGGCCTCACGCTCGGAGGCGGGCACATCTCTCAGGTCGACCACCTCGAGCGGCATGGCGAGGGTCGGAGCAATGATTTGTACAGGCTGTTCGTCACGAGAGGCGAAGGTGGTGCGCAGGGACTCGTGACGGGCGACGAGCGCCTCGAACGCCCGTTGCAGCGCCTCGGTGTCGAGGTGGCCAGAGAGCCTGAGCGCGATAGGAATATTGTAGGCGGGGCTGCCGGGCTCGAGCTGATCGAGGAACCACAGGCGCTGCTGCGAGAAGGCGAGCGGGAGATCACCCGTGCTCGGCGAGGGGCGTAGCGGAATCGCTTGCGGCGCGTTCCGAGCCTGCCGGCCGTGTGCGTCGTCGAGCTTGAATGCGAGAGCGGAGAGAGTGGGTGCCTCGAAGAGGGCGCGAACGGGCAGCTCCACCTGGAAGGCGGTGCGCAGGCGGGAGAGGACTCGGGTAGCGAGCAGGGAGTGGCCACCCAGCTCGAAGAAGTTGTCTTCGGCACCCACTCGGGGCACGGAGAGGACCTCGGACCAGATGGAGGCGAGCTTCTCCTCGGTGGGCGTGCGCGGGGCGATGTACCCGGCGGCGGTGTCGTTGCTGGTCTCCGGAGCGGGAAGGGCCTTGCGGTTGATCTTGCCGTTGGGGGTGAGGGGGAGCTGCTCGAGCACAACGAAGACGGAGGGCACCATGTGCTCGGGCAGGTGCTGCTTGAGGTGGGTGCGAAGCTCCGAGGTGGAGGGGGCCTGAGGGCCGGAGGGAGTGAGGTAGGCCACCAGACGCTTGTCACCGGGCCTGTCTTCACGGGCGACGACGACGACCTGACGGACACCGGGGTGGGTGTCGAGGACGGACTCGATTTCACCCAGCTCGATGCGGAAGCCACGCACCTTCACCTGGAAGTCGGTGCGGCCGAGGTACTCCAGGTTGCCGTCAGCGCGGTACTTCGCCAGGTCGCCGGTGCGGTACATGCGAGCGCCCGGCTCAGCGCTGAAGGGGTTGGGGATGAAGCGCTCAGCGGTGAGCTCCGGGCGGCCGAGGTAGCCGCGGGAGACGCCGGCGCCGCCGATGAAGACCTCACCAGGGACACCAGTGGGGACTGGCTGCAGCCGCTCGTCGAGCAGGTACACCTGAGTACCGGAGATGGGACGGCCGATGGTGGGGGGCTTGTCGGAGTGGCGGAGGGTGAAGGTGGAGTAGGTGGTGGTTTCGGAGGGGCCGTAGAGGTCGTAGACGAGGGAGAGGCCGGGCTGCTGGTAGAGCTGCTGGACGAGGGATGCGGCCAGGGGCTCACCGGCGAGGTTGACGACGCGGACGGAGGAGGGGAGGCCACCGGAGCGCAACAGCTCCGACATGGCGGAGGGCACGGTGTTGACGAGCGAGACACGCTGCGCGGCAGGAAGGGAGGGCAACTCCAGGGCATTGCCAGCGAGGATGACGGTGCCGCCGAGGCTCAGGGGGAGGAAGAGCTCGAAGACGGACAAGTCGAAGGCAATGGAGGTGGAGGCAAGCAAACCGGAGAGGAGCTCCGGAGAGAAGACGGTGCGAGCCCAGGAGAGGAAGGAGACGGCGTTGCGGTGCTCGATGGAGACGCCCTTGGGGCGGCCGGTGCTGCCGGAGGTGTAGATGAGGTAGGCGAGGTTGCTGCTGAAAGCCGCACGGGAGGGGTTGGTGGTGCTGGCACGAGAGAGGGACTCGGAGTCCTTGTCGAGCAGCAGGACGTGAGCGGAGTGCTCAGGCAGGCTTGCAGTCACCTCGGATTGGGCGACGAGGAAACGCAGTTGAGCGTCCTCGACGATGAAGCCCAGGCGCTCGCGGGGGTAGGCGGGGTCGAGGGGGACGTAGAGGCCACCAGCCTTGAGGATGCCGAGCAGACCGACGACGAGGTCAGCGGAGCGCCTGGAGCAGATGCCCACGGGCGTCTCGGTGGTGACGCCGAGAGTGCGCAGGGAGTGAGCGAGCTGGTTGGCGCGTGCGTTGAGCTGTGCGTAGGTGAGCGAGCGGGAGCCGTCGACGAGGGCCTCGGCGTCAGGGGTGCGCAGGACCTGGGCCTCGAAGAGCTCGTGGAGGGTGGCCTCGCGCGGGTAGTCGAGGGGGATGTTGTTCCACTCCACCAGGAGCTTGTGCTTCTCAGCCGAGGAGAGAAGGGGCAGCTCGGGGAGGCGCGTCTCCGGGTTGGAGACGGCGGCTTCGAGCAGAATACGCAGGTGCTCCATGGCCCTGGCCACGGTGTCGTGCTCGAAGAGGTCGGTGTTGTACTCGAGAGCACCCGAGAAGCCGTTGGGCGTGTCGCTGAGCGCCAGAGTCCAGTCGAACTTGGCGGTGCCGCTCGACTGAGGCAGCGAATTCAGGGTGAGGCCTGGCAGTCGCAGCGTTTCGGACGGTGCGTTCTGCAGGATGAACATCACCTGGAAGAGGGGAGGGCGGCTGAGGTCGCGCTGAGGCTGAAGCTCCTCGACGAGCTTCTCGAAGGGCAGGTCCTGGTGCTCGTAGGCGGCCAGGGTGCTGTCACGCACCTGGAGGAGCAGCTCGCGGAAGGAGGCCTCCGGAGAGAGGCGAGAGCGCAGGACGAGGGTGTTGATGAAGAAGCCGATGAGGCCTTCGAGCTCGGTGTTACGGCGGCCGGCGATGGGAGAGCCGACGGAGATGTCGTCCTGGCGAGAGTAGCGGGAGAGGAGAACCTGGAAGCCGGCCAGGAGCGTCATGAAGGGGGTGACGCCCAGGCGGGTGGAGAGGGATTTGAGAGACTCGGAAAGGGCCTTGGGCAGAGAGACGGGAATGCTGCTGCCGCGGAAGGTCTGCACGGGAGGCCGAGGCTTGTCGGTGCTCAGCTCCAGGTGCGCCGGAGCGCCGGAGAGCTGCTGCTTCCAGAAACGCAGCTGCGAGTCGAGGACCTCACCCTGGAGCCACTGGCGCTGCCAGAGAGCGAAGTCGGGGTACTGGATGGGCAGGGGCGGCAGGGACGGTTGCTGGCCGGAAGCAAAGGCGGTGTAGAGGGCTGCTACCTCGCGAACGAGCACGCCCATGGACCAACCGTCGGAGACGATGTGGTGCATGGTGACGAGCAGCACATGGTCATCTGGCGCCAGGCGCAGCAAGCACGTGCGCAGGAGCGGGCCGTGGGCCAGATCAAAGGGACGCTGGGTCTCCTGATGCGCCAGTTCCTGGGCGCGGGCCTCACGCTCGGAGGCGGGCACATCGCTCAGGTCGAGCACCTCGAGCGGAATGCTGAGGGTCGGAGAGATGACCTGGATGGGCTGGCCATCGCGAGAGGAGAAGGTGGTTCGCAGGGACTCGTGACGGGCCACGAGCGCCTCGAAGGCGCGGCGCAGCGCCTCGGTGTCCAATCGGCCGGAGAACCGGAGGGCCGAGGGGATGTTGTAGACGGGGCTGCCAGGCTCGAGCTGATCGAGGAACCACAGGCGCTGCTGCGAGAAGGCGAGCGGGATATCACTCGTGCGTCCGATGGAGATCAGGGGTGACGCCCGTGACGAACTCCTTGAGGACTGGGCCTCGTCGAGCTTGGTGGCGAGCGCGGAGAGGGTGGAGGCCTCGAAGAGGGCGCGCACGGGCAGCTCCACCTGGAAGGTGGTGCGCAGGCGAGAGAGGACTCGGGTAGCGAGCAGGGAGTGGCCACCCAGCTCGAAGAAGTTGTCTTCGGCACCCACTCGGGGCACGGAGAGGACCTCGGACCAGATGGAGGCGAGCTTCTCCTCGGTGGGCGTGCGCGGGGCGATGTACCCGGCGGCGGTGTCGTTGCTGGCCTCCGGAGCGGGCAGAGCCTTGCGGTTGATCTTGCCGTTGGGGGTGAGAGGCAGCTGCTCGAGCACAACGAAGACAGAGGGAACCATGTGCTCAGGGAGGTGCTGCTTGAGGTGGGTGCGAAGCTCTGAGGTGGAGGGGGCCTGAGGGCCGGAGGGAGTGAGGTAGGCCACCAGACGCTTGTCACCGGGCCTGTCCTCGCGGGCGACGACGACGACCTGACGGACGCCGGGGTGCGTGTCGAGGACGGACTCGATTTCACCCAGCTCGATGCGGAAGCCGCGCACCTTTACCTGGAAGTCGGTGCGGCCCAGGTACTCCAGGTTGCCGTTGGCGCGGTACTTCGCCAGGTCGCCGGTGCGGTACATGCGGGCGCCCGGGGTGGAGCTGAACGGGTCCGGGATGAACTTCTCAGCGGTGAGCTCCGGGCGGCCGAGGTAGCCGCGGGAGACGCAGGCGCCGCCGATGAAGACCTCACCAGGGACACCAGTGGGGACAGGCTGCAGCCGCTCGTCGAGCAGGTACACCTGAGTGCCGGAGATGGGACGGCCGATGGTGGGGGGCTTGTCGGAGTGGCGAAGGGTGAAGGTGGAGTAGGTGGTGGTCTCGGAGGGGCCGTAGAGGTCGTAGACGAGAGAGAGGCCAGGCTGGCGGTAGAGCTGCTGGACGAGAGAGGTGGCCAGAGGCTCACCAGCGAGGTTGACGACGCGGACGGAGGAGGGGAGGCCACCGGAGCGCAACAGCTCCGACATGGCAGAGGGGACGGTGTTGACGAGGGAGACGCGCTGAGCGGCAGGAAGGGAGGGCAACTCCAGAGCATTGCCAGCGAGGATGACGGTGCCGCCGAGGCTCAGGGGGAGGAAGAGCTCGAAGACGGACAAGTCGAAGGCAATGGAGGTGGAGGCGAGCAAACCGGAGAGGAGCTCCGGAGAGAAGACAGTGCGAGCCCAGGAGAGGAAGGAGACGGCGTTGCGGTGCTCGATGGAGACGCCCTTGGGGCGGCCGGTGCTGCCGGAGGTGTAGATGAGGTAGGCGAGGTTGCTGCTGAAAGCCGCACGGGAGGGGTTGCTGGTGCTGGCACGAGCGAGGACGTCGGAGTCCTTGTCGAGCAGCAGGACGTGAGCGGAATGCTCAGGGAGGCTTGCAGTCACCTCGGACTGTGCGACGAGGAAGCGCAGTTGTGCGTCCTCGACGATGAAGCCCAGGCGCTCGCGGGGGTAGGCGGGGTCGAGGGGGACGTAGAGGCCACCAGCCTTGAGGATGCCGAGCAGACCGACGACGAGGTCAGCGGAGCGCCTGGAGCAGATGCCCACGGGCGTCTCGGTGGTGACGCCGAGAGCGCGCAGGGAGTGAGCGAGCTGGTTGGCGCGGGTGTTGAGCTGTGTGTAGGTGAGCGAGTGCGTGCTGTCGACGAGGGCCTCGGCATCGGGAGTGCGCAGGACCTGGGACTCGAAGAGCTCGTGGAGGGTGGCCTCGCGCGGGTAGTCGAGGGGGATGTTGTTCCACTCCACCAGGAGCTTGTGCTTCTCAGCCGAGGAGAGAAGGGGCAGCTCGGGGAGGCGCGTCTCCGGGTTGGAGACGGCGGCTTCGAGCAGAATGCGCAGGTGCTCCATGGCCCTGGCCACGGTGTCGTGCTCGAAGAGGTCGGTGTTGTACTCGAGACCTCCGGCGAAACCATCCGGCGTGTCGGCGAGCGCGAGCGACCAGTCGAACTTGGCCGTGTCGCTCCTCATCTCCATGGGACGCAGGGCAAGACCCGGGAGCTTCAGGGCCTCGGACGGTGCGTTCTGCAGGATGAACATCACCTGGAAGAAGGGCGAGCGGCTGAGGTCTCGCTGAGGCTGGAGCTCCTCGACGAGCTTCTCGAAGGGCAGGTCCTGGTGCTCGTAGGCGGCCAGGGTGGTGTCACGCACCTGGAGGAGCAGCTCGCGGAAGGAGGCCTCCGGAGAGAGGCGAGAGCGCAGGACGAGGGTGTTGATGAAGAAGCCGATGAGGCCTTCGAGCTCGGTGTTGCGGCGGCCGGCGATGGGAGAGCCGACGGAGATGTCGTCCTGGCGAGAGTAGCGGGAGAGCAGCACCTGGAAGCCAGCCAGGAGCGTCATGAAGGGGGTGACGCCCAAGCGGGTGGAGAGGGATTTGAGAGACTCGGAAAGGGCCTTGGGCAGAGAGACGGGAATGCTGCTGCCGCGGAACGTCTGCACGGGAGGCCGAGGCTTGTCGGTGCTCAGCTCCAGGTGCGCCGGGGCGCCGGAGAGCTGCTGCTTCCAGTAGCGCAGCTGCGAGTCGAGTGCCTCACCCTGCAGCCAAGAGCGCTGCCAGAGAGCGAAGTCGGGGTACTGGATGGGCAGGGGCGGCAGGGACGGCTGCTGGCCTGAAGCGAAGGCGGCGTAGAGAGCGGCGACCTCACGCACGAGCACGCCCATGGACCAACCGTCGGAGACGATGTGATGCAGGGTGACGAGCAGCACATGGTCGTCAGAAGCCAGACGCAGTAGGGCGGCACGCAGGAGCGGACCGTGGGCCAGCTCGAAGGGGCGCTGGGCCTCCTGGCGGGTCAGCTCGTGAGCCTGGGCCTCGCGCTCGGAGGCGAGCACATCGCTCAGGTCGACCACCTCGAGCGGCATGGCGAGGGTTGGAGCGATGAGCTGGACGGGCTGACCGTCGCGAGAGGCGAAGGTGGTGCGCAGGGACTCGTGACGGGCCACGAGCGCCTCGAAGGCGCGGCGCAGCGCCTCGGTGTCCAATCGGCCGGAGAGTCTGAGCGCGACGGGGATGTTGTAGACGGGATTGCCGGGCTCGAGCTGGTCGAGGAACCACAGCCGCTGCTGCGAAAAGGCGAGCGGAATGTCATCCGTATGCGCCGCCGGGCGCAGCGGAGGCGCTTGCAGCGCGTTCGGGTTCTGGCGGCTGCGTGTGTCGTCCAGCTTCCGTGCGAGCGCGGAGAGGGTGGGTGCCTCGAAGAGCGCCCGCACGGGCAGCTCCAACTGGAAGGTGGTGCGCACGCGCGAGAGGACCTGGGTGGCCAACAGGGAGTGGCCTCCCAGCTCGAAGAAGCTGTCCTCGGAACCCACTCGGGGGACGGAGAGGATCTCGGACCAGATGCCGGCGAGCAGCTCCTCGGTGGGCGTGCGCGGGGCGATGTACTCGGCGGCGGAGGTGCTGGCCTCCGGGGCGGGCAGGGCCTTCCTGTCCACCTTGCCGTTGGGCGTGAGCGGCACCTGCTCGAGCGCCACGAAGGCGGAGGGCACCATGTACTCGGGCAGGTGCTCCTTGAGGTAGGCGCGCAGCTCGGAGGCGGTGGGCGCCTGCTGCTGCGAGGGCACGACATAGGCCACCAGGCGTTTGTCGCCGGGCTTGTCCTCTCGGACGAGGACGATGCCCTGACGCACACCCGGGTGCTTGTCGAGCACGGACTCGAGCTCCCCCAACTCGATGCGGAAGCCTCGCACCTTTACCTGGAAGTCGGTGCGGCCCAGGTACTCCAGGTTGCCATCGGCGCGGTAGCGGACGAGGTCACCGGTACGGTAGAGGCGCGCTCCGGGGACACCACTGTAGGGATTGGGCAGGAACTTCTCGGCGGTGAGCTCCGGACGGTGCAGGTAGCCGCGGGAGACACCCACGCCGCCGATATAGAGCTCGCCCGGCACGCCGGTGGGGACCGGTTGCAGACGCTCGTCCAGGACGTACAGCTGGAAGTTGGGCAGCGGCCGGCCAAGGGGGGGGCGCTGGCCGTCGGGCTCGCAGGTGGCGAGGGTGGCGCAGACCGTGGTCTCCGTGGGCCCATAGCCGTTGAGGAAGCGGCGCTGGGGTGAGGCCCAGCGAGCGACGAGCTCCGGGGAACAAGCCTCGCCAGCGGACACCACGGTGTGCAGCTCGTCCAGCCCGTCGGGAGGCAGCACGGCCAGCAGGGACGGTGGGAAGGTGACGACGTTGATGGACTGTTCGCGCAGCAGGGCCTGCAGGGCGGGCCCTGGCAGCAACGTGTCACGGCGGGCCAGACAGAGCGTCGCGCCAGACAACAGGGTGACGGCGACCTCGGAGACGGAGGCGTCGAAGCTGAAGGAGGCGAACTGCAGCACGCGGCTGCCAGGGCGGATGCCGAAAGCGCGAGCCTGGGCGAGGACGAGGTTGGGCACGCCTCGGTGGGGCACCATCACGCCCTTGGGCCGGCCGGTGCTGCCCGAGGTGTAGATGATGTAGGCGAGGTTGTCCGGTGTGACGCGGGAACGAGGCGGCGTGGTGCTGTGGCCCGGCAGGGAAAGCCCGTCGGCGTCGAGCTGGAGCACCGGGCCGGAGAAGGCGGGCAGGGAGTCCCGCAGGTGGGCCTGGGTGAGGAGCAGCGGAGCGCCGCAGTCCTCCAGCATGAAGGCGAGGCGCTCTCGCGGGTGGGACGGCTCCAGCGGCACGTAGGTGCCACCGGCCTTGAGGATGCCCAGCAGGCCGATGACCATCTCTAGAGAGGGCTCGACGCAGAGGGCCACCGGGATGTCGGGACCAACGCCGAGGCTCAGCAGGGTATGGGCGAGCTGGTTGGCACGAGCGTCGAGCTCGGCGTAGGTGAGCGAGTGCTGGCCGAAGAGGACGGCGAGGGCGCCGGGTGTCCGTGCGGCCTGGGCCGCGAACAGCTCATGAACGAGGGCGTCGTGCGGGTAGTCGGCGCGAGTGTCATTGAGCTCGACGAGGAGCTTGTGCTTCTCGGCCTGGGAGAGAAGGGGCAGCTCGGAGAGGCGCGTCTCCGGGTTGGAGACGGCGGCCTGGAGCAGGAGGCGCAGGTGCTCCATGGCGCGGGCCACGGTGTCTTGCTCGAAGAGGTCGGTGTTGTACTCGAGGGCACCCGAGAAGCCGTTGGGCGTGTCGGTGAGCGCGAGCGTCCAGTCGAACTTGGCCGTGCCGCTCGACTGAGGCAGCGCGCTCAAGGTGAGGCCCGGGAGCGTCAGTGCCTCGGAGGGAGCGTTCTGCAGGACGAACATCACCTGGAAGAAGGGCGAGCGGCTGAGATCGCGCTGGGGCTGGAGCTCCTCGACGAGCTTCTCGAAGGGTACGTCCTGGTGCTCGTAGGCGCCGAGGGTAGCGTCGCGAACCTGGAGCAACAGCTCGCGGAAGGAAGCCTCCGGAGAGACGCGAGAGCGCAGGACGAGGGTGTTGACGAAGAAGCCGATGAGCCCCTCGAGCTCGGTGTTGCGGCGGCCGGCGATGGGAGAGCCGACGGAGATGTCGTCCTGGCGAGAGTAGCGGGAGAGGAGAACCTGGAAGCCAGCCAGGAGCGTCATGAAGGGGGTGACGCCCAGGCGGGTGGACAGGGACTTGAGAGAATCGGAAAGGGCCTTGGGCAGGGAGACGGGCAGGCTGCTGCCGCGGAAGGTCTGCACGGCAGGCCGGGGCTTGTCGGTGCTCAGCTCCAGGTGGGGAGCGGCGTCACCCAACTGCTGCTTCCAATAACGCAGCTGCGAGTCGAGAACCTCACCCTGGAGCCACTGGCGCTGCCAGCGGGCGAAGTCGGGGTACTGGATGGGGAGCGGCTGCAGGAAGGGCTGCCGGCCGGAGGCAAAGGCGGCGTAGAGAGCAACCACCTCGCGAACGAGCACACCCATGGACCAACCGTCGGAGACGATGTGGTGCATGGTGACGAGCAGCACGTGGTCGTCTGAGGCCAGACGCAACACGCTCGTACGCAGGAGCGGGCCGTGGCGCAGGTCGAAGGGACGTTGGGCTTCCTGTCGGGCCAGTTCGTGGGCCCGCGCTTCACGCTCGGAGGTGGGCACATCGCTCAGGTCGAGCACCTCGAGGGGAACGGAGAGGGTCGGAGCGATGACCTGGATGGGCTGGCCATCGCGGGAGGCGAAGGTGGTGCGCAAGGACTCGTGACGGGCGACGAGTGCCTGGAAGGCGCGGCGCAGCGCCCCGGTGTCGAGGTTTCCGGAGAGCCGGAGGGCAGAGGGGACGTTGTAGACGGGACTGCCGGGCTCGAGCTGATCGAGGAACCACAGGCGCTGTTGGGAGAAGGCGAGAGGGGTGTCATCCGTGCGCTTGGTGGAGAGCAGGTGCACGGCCCGCGGCGAGCTCCCCGACGACCGGGCTGCGTCGAGCTTTCGTGCGAGAGCGGAGAGGGTGGGTGCCTCGAAGAGGGCACGCACGGATAGCTCCACCTGGAAGGCGGTACGCAGGCGGGAGACGACGCGGGTGGCGAGCAGCGAGTGGCCGCCCAGCTCGAAGAAGTTCTCCTCGGCACCGACGCGAGGCACGGAGAGGACCTCGGACCAGATGGAGGCGAGCAGCTCCTCGGTGGGCGTGCGCGGGGCGATGTATTCGGCCTCGGAGGCGGTGGCCTCCGGGACAGGGAGCGCTCGGCGGTCGAGCTTGCCATTGGGGCTGAGTGGGAGTTGCTCGAGCACCACGAAGGCCGAGGGCACCATGTACTCGGGCAGGTGTTGCTGGAGTGCGGAGCGCAGGGTGCTGGCGTCCAGCGAGTGGCCTTCTGCGGCGGTGAGATAGGCCACCAGACGCTGGTTGCCGGGGATGTCCTCACGCGCCAGGACCACGGCCTGACGTACGCCGGGGAGCTGGCAGAGGGCGGACTCGATTTCACCCAGCTCGATGCGCTGGCCACGCACCTTCACCTGGAAGTCGATGCGGCCCAGGTACTCGAGGTTGCCGCCAGCCAACCAGCGCACCCTGTCACCGGTGCGGTACATGCGCGCGCCCGGCGTGGAGCTGAAGGGGTTGGGGAGGAAGCGCTCCGCGGTGAGGTGGGGACGGCCGAGGTAGCCACGGGCCAGCTGGGCGCCGCCGATGAAGAGCTCGCCGGGCACGCCCACGGGCACGGGCTGGAGCGCTGCGTCCAGCACGTACACCTGGGTGTTGGTGACGGGGCGGCCAATGGGAATAGAGGGGCCGGACGCCTCGGCCGTGGCATGGGCGAAGGTGGCGTCGATGGTCGCCTCGGTGGGGCCGTAGAGGTTGACCAGCCGCACCCGGGGCAGCGTCGCCGAGAGCCGGGGAGCCAATTGGGAGGGCAGCGCCTCACCGCCGCAGAAGAGCCAGCGCAGGTGGGAGGCCTGGGAGAGCGCGGGCTCGTCCAGCAGGAAGCGCAGCATCGAGGGCACTACCTGGAGCACGGAGACGCGCTGGCGCAGCACGCACTCGACGAGTGCGGCCGGATCGCGGTGGGCCTCGGGCGGGGCGAGCACCAGGGGCGCGCCTACCATCAGCGGAGCCCAGCACTCCCAGACGGAGGCGTCGAAGGAGAGGGGCGTCTTGAGCAGCACCCGGTGCTCGGCGGTGAAGCCGAAGGTGGAGAGCAGCCAGGCCATGTGGTTGGCCAGGGCGCGGTGGGTGATGAGCGTGCCCTTGGGCTGGCCGGTGCTGCCCGAGGTGTAGATGGCGTAGGCGGGAGAGTCGGCGTGGACGCCCGAGGCCAGGGGCGAGGAGGGAAGGGGCGCGATGGACTGCTGCCACTGGGAGTCGAGGCACACGAGGGTGGGCCCGGCGGGCAGCAGCGAGGCGAGGGCGTGCTGGGTGAGAAGCACCGAGGCGCCGCAGTCCTGGAGCATGAAGCTCAGTCGCTCGGCGGGGTAGGAGGGATCGAGAGGGACGTAGGTGGCGCCTGCCTTGAGGATGGCGAGCAGGGCCACGGGCATGTCGGGGGATCGCTCCAGGCAGAGGGCGACGCGGACTTCAGGGCCGACGCCCAGCGAGCGCAGGTAATGGGCGAGCTGGTTGGAGCGCGAGTCGAGCTCCGCGTAGGAGAGCTGGCCGGAGTCGAAGAGGAGGGCGGGGGCGTCGGGAGTACGGCGAGCCTGGGCCTGGAAGAGCTGGTGGACGAAGACGTCGTGCGAGGATGGCGCGGCGGTGTCGTTCCAGGCGACCAACACCTGCTGGCGCTCCTCGGCGGTGAGGAGGGACAGGTCGGCGATGGCGGTGTCGGGCCGGGTGGTGAGGGCCTCCAGGAGCACCTGGTAGTGGCGCATCATCCGGGCCACCGTGCCAGCTTCGAACAGGTCGGTGTTGTAGGTGGCGGTGCCGTTCAGGCCCTCGGAGCCCTCGGTCAGGGTCAGCGAGAGCTCGAACTTGGCGGTGGCGTCCTCGAGCTCCACCGGGCGCAAGGCCAGGCCCGGCAGTCGGAGCTCACCCATCGGGGCGTTCTGCAGGGTGAACATCGCCTGGAAGAGGGGCGAGCGATCCAGAGAGCGCTGAGGAGAGAGTTCCTCGACGAGCTTCTCGAAGGGGATGTCCTGGTGCTCGTAGGCGGAGAGGGTGGTGTGACGCACCTGGCGGAGCACATCGCGGAAGGAGGCCGTGGGGGACAGGCGCGAGCGCAGGACGAGTGTGTTGACGAAGAAGCCGATGAGTCCCTCGAGCTCGATGCCGCGGCGGCCGGCAATGGGCGAGCCGACGGAGAGGTCATCCTGGCCGGAGTAGCGGTGCAGCAGGACCTGGAAGCCTGCCAGCAGCGTCATGAAGAGGCTGACACCGTGTTGCTTGCTGGTGGTGGAGAGCGCCTCGGAGAGCGCGGGCGGTAGCCGGAAGGAGTGTTGGGCGCCGCGGTAACCGCGGATGGCGGGACGGGGCTTGTCGGTGGGCAACTCCAGCGACAGGGGGGCGCCAGAAAGCTGCTGCTTCCAGTAGCCGAGTTGTGCGTCGAGCACCTCACCCCGCAGCCACGAGCGTTGCCAGAGGGCGAAGTCGGCATACTGGATGGGCGGGGGCGGCAGGTGGGGCTTCTGGCCAGAAGTGAAGGCCGTGTACAGCTCGGTCACCTCGCGTACGAGCACACCCGTGGACCAACCGTCCGACACGATGTGGTGCAGGGTGGCCAGCAGGACATGGTCATCCGGAGCCAGGCGCAGCAGGCTGGTGCGCACCAGCGGACCGTTGGTCAAAGCAAAGGGGCGTTGGGCCTCCTGATGGGCCAGCTCGCGAGCCCGGGCCTCGCGCTCGGAGGCGGGCACGTCCTGCAGCTCCCGCACCTCGAGCGGAATGGAGAGCGCCGGAGCAATCTGCTGGACGGGCTCACCATCGCGGGCCGCGAAGGTGGTGCGCAGCGACTCGTGACGGCGCACGATTTCGTCAAAGGAGCGGCGCAGGGCCTCGATGTCGAGCTGGCCGGAGAGCCGGAGCGCCACGGGGATGTTGTAGACGGGGCTGCCGGGCTCGAGCTGGTCGAGGAACCACACCCGCTGCTGGGCGAAGGCCAGCGGGATGTCCCTCGGGCGAGGCACGGGCCGCGGCACGGGCGCCTGGAGCACATTCTGGCTCTGGTTGGCGCGGGCCTCGTCGAGCTTGGTGGCGAGTGCGGAGAGGGTGGGAGCCTCGAAGAGGGCGCGCACGGGCAGCTCCACCTGGAAGGCGGCGCGCAGGCGGGAGATGACCCGGGTGGCCAGCAGCGAGTGGCCGCCGAGCTCGAAGAAGTTGTCCTCGGCACCCACTCGGGGCACGGACAGGACCTCGGACCAGATGGAGGCGAGTTTCTCCTCGGTGGGAGTGCGCGGGGCGACGTACTCGGCACCGGAGTTTGCAGGGGCCTCCGGAGCGGGAAGGGCCTTGCGGTTGATCTTGCCGTTGGGGGTGAGAGGCAGCTGCTCGAGCACAACGAAGACGGAGGGCACCATGTGCTCAGGGAGGTGCTGCTTGAGGTGGGTGCGAAGCTCCGAGGTGGAGGGGGCCTGAGCGCTGGAGGGAGTGAGGTAGGCCACCAGACGCTTGTCACCGGGCCTGTCCTCGCGGGCGACGACGACGACCTGACGGACGCCGGGGTGAGTGTCGAGGACGGACTCGATTTCACCCAGCTCGATGCGGAAGCCACGCACCTTCACCTGGAAGTCGGTGCGGCCCAGGTACTCCAGGTTGCCGTTGGCGCGGTACTTCGCCAGGTCGCCGGTGCGGTACATGCGGGCGCCCGGGGTGGAGCTGAACGGGTCCGGGATGAACTTCTCAGCGGTGAGCTCCGGGCGGCCGAGGTAGCCGCGGGAGACGCCGGCGCCGCCGATGAAGACCTCACCAGGGACACCAGTGGGGACAGGCTGCAGCCGCTCGTCGAGCAGGTACACCTGAGTGCCGGAGATGGGACGGCCGATGGTGGGGGGCTTGTCGGAGTGGCGAAGGGTGAAGGTGGAGTAGGTGGTGGTCTCGGAGGGGCCGTAGAGGTCGTAGACGAGAGAGAGGCCAGGCTGGCGGTAGAGCTGCTGGACGAGAGAGGTGGCCAGAGGCTCACCAGCGAGGTTGACGACGCGGACGGAGGAGGGGAGGCCACCGGAGCGCAACAGCTCCGACATGGCAGAGGGGACGGTGTTGACGAGGGAGACGCGCTGAGCGGCAGGAAGGGAGGGCAACTCCAGAGCATTGCCAGCGAGGATGACGGTGCCGCCGAGGCTCAGGGGGAGGAAGAGCTCGAAGACGGACAAGTCGAAGGCAATGGAGGTGGAGGCGAGCAAACCGGAGAGGAGCTCCGGAGAGAAGACGGTGCGAGCCCAGGAGAGGAAGGAGACGGCGTTGCGGTGCTCGATGGAGACGCCCTTGGGGCGGCCGGTGGAGCCCGAGGTGTAGATGAGGTAGGCGAGGTTGCTGCTGAAAGCCGCACGGGAGGGGTTGCTGGTGCTGGAGCGAGAGAGGGACTCGGAGTCCTTGTCGAGCAGCAGGACGTGAGCGGAGTGCTCAGGCAGGCTTGCAGTCACCTCGGACTGTGCGACGAGGAAGCGCAGTTGAGCGTCCTCGATGATGAAGCCCAGGCGCTCGCGAGGGTAGGCGGGGTCCAACGGGACGTAGAGGCCGCCGGCCTTGAGGATGCCGAGCAGACCGACGACGAGGTCAGCGGAGCGCCTGGAGCAGATGCCCACGGGCGTCTCGGTGGTGACGCCGAGAGCGCGCAGGGAGTGAGCGAGCTGGTTGGCGCGGGCGTTGAGCTGTGCGTAGGTGAGCGAGCGCGTGCCGTCGACGAGGGCCTCGGCGTCAGGGGTGCGCAGGACCTGGGCCTCGAAGAGCTCGTGGAGGGTGGCCTCGCGAGGGTAGTCGAGGGGGATGTTGTTCCACTCCACCAGGAGCCTGTGCTTCTCAGCCGCGGAGAGAAGGGGCAGCTCGGAGAGGCGAGTCTCCGGGTTGGAGACGGCGGCCTCGAGCAGAATGCGCAGGTGCTCCATGGCCCTGGCCACGGTGTCGTGCTCGAAGAGGTCGGTGTTGTACTCGAGAGCACCCGAGAAGCCGTTGGGCGTGTCGAGAAGAGAGAGAGTCCAGTCGAACTTGGCTGTCCCACTCGACTGCGGCAGCGCGCTCAAGGTGAGGCCCGGGAGCGTCAGCGCCTCGGAGGGAGCGTTCTGCAGGATGAACATCACCTGGAAGAGGGGAGGGCGGCTGAGGTCTCGCTGAGGCTGGAGCTCCTCGACGAGCTTCTCGAAGGGAACGTCCTGGTGCTCGTAGGCCGCCAGGGTGGTGTTGCGCACCTGGAGCAACAGTTCGCGGAAGGAGGCCTCCGGAGAGAGGCGAGAGCGTAGGACGAGGGTGTTGATGAAGAAGCCGATGAGGCCTTCGAACTCGGTGTTGCGGCGGCCGGCGATGGGAGAGCCGACGGAGATGTCGTCCTGGCGAGAGTAGCGGGAGAGGAGAACCTGGAAGCCAGCCAGGAGCGTCATGAAGGGGGTGACGCCCAGGCGGGTGGAGAGGGACTTGAGAGAATCGGAAAGGGCCTTGGGCAGGGAGACGGGCAGGCTGCTGCCGCGGAAGGTCTGCACGGGAGGCCGAGGCTTGTCGGTGCTCAGCTCCAGGTGGGGAGCGGCGTCACCCAACTGCTGCTTCCAATAGCGCAGCTGCGAGTCGAGAACCTCACCCTGGAGCCACTGGCGCTGCCAGCGGGCGAAGTCGGGGTACTGGATGGGGAGCGGCGGCAGGAAGGGCTGCTGGCCGGAGGCGAAAGCGGCGTAGAGGGAGGCGACCTCGCGAACGAGCACGCCCATGGACCAACCGTCGGAGACGATGTGGTGCATGGTGACGAGCAGCACGTGGTCGTCTGCGGCCAGACGCAACACGCTCGTGCGCATGAGCGGGCCGTGGCGCAGGTCGAAGGAATGCTGGGCCTCTCGCTGCGCAAGAGCCTGGGCGCGCGACTCACGCTCGGAGGCGGGTACATCGCTCAGGTCGAGCACCTCGAGGGGGACAGAGAGGGTCGGAGTGATGACCTGGATGGGCTGACCATCGCGGGAGGTGAAGGTGGTGCGCAGGGACTCGTGACGGGCGACGAGCGCCTCGAAGGCGCGGCGCAGCGCCTGGGTGTCCAACTGGCCGGAGAACCGGAGGGCCAAGGGGATGTTGTAGACGGGATTGCCGGGCTCGAGCTGGTCGAGGAACCACAGCCGCTGCTGTGAGAAGGCGAGCGGGAGGTCACTCGTGCCCAGCGCCGGACGCAGCAGTGGCGCTTGCAGCGCATTCGGCTTCTGGCGGCTGCGTGCGTCGTCGAGCTTCTGGGCGAACGCGGAGAGGGTGGAGGCCTCGAAGAGGGAGCGAACGGGCAGCTCCACCTGGAAGGCGGTGCGCAGGCGAGAGAGGACGCGGGTGGCCAGCAGCGAGTGGCCGCCCAGCTCGAAGAAGTTGTCCTCAGCGCCCACTCGAGGCACGGAGAGGACCTCGGACCAGATGGAGGCGAGCTTCTCCTCGGTGGGCGTGCGAGGGGCGATGTACTCGGCGGCGGAGGTTGCGGCCTCGGGCGCAGGCAGGGCCTTCCTGTCCACCTTGCCGTTGGCGGTGATAGGCACCTGCTCCAGCGCGACGAAGGCGGAGGGCACCATGTACTCGGGCAGGTGCTCCTTGAGGTAGGCACGCAGCTCGGAGGCAGAGGGCGCCTGCTGCTGCGAGGGCACGACATAGGCCACCAGGCGCTTGTCGCCGGGCCTGTCCTCGCGGGCCAGCACGACGGACTGACGCACGCCGGGGTGCTTGTCGAGGACGGACTCGATTTCACCCAGCTCAATGAGGAAGCCGCGCAGCTTCACCTGGGAGTCGAGGCGGCCGAGGAAGTCGAGAGTGCCGTTGGCCAGCCAGCGCACCTGGTCGCCGGTGCGGTAGAGGCGCTCGCCCGGCAGGTGGGCGAAGGGGTTGGGGATGAACCGCTCTGCGGTGAGCTCCGGACGGTGGAGGTAGCCCCAACCCAGGCCATCGCCGCCGATGTAGAGCTCGCCAGGCACGCCGGTGGGCACTGGCTGCAGGCGAGAGTCCAACACGTACACCTGGGTGTTGGAGATGGGGCGGCCGATAGAGACGCTGGGGCCTACCTGCTCCAAGCCCGTGAGCGTGTGGGTCGTGGCGAAGGTGGTGCTCTCGGTGGGGCCGTAGCCGTTGACGAGCAGGCCATGGGCCAGGCGCGCCTTGACGCGCTCCGGGGAGAGCACGTCACCCCCGGCAAGCACCTGGCGCACGTGGGAGAGTGACTCGGACTGAGTGGCCACCATCTGGTCGAAGAGGGCCGCGGTGAGCCAGAGGGTGGTGACGTGGTGCTGACGAAGGGCCGCGCCTAGCTCTTCGAAGGAAGGCGAGTGCGGGGGCAGGACGACGAGCCTGCCGCCGTGCAACAGACTGCCCCACAGCTCGAAGGTGGCGGCGTCGAAGGAGATGGGGGCCAGCTGGAGAATGACTTCGCTGGGGCCGAGCTGGGCGAAGTCGGAGCCCATGACGAGGCGGACGACGCCGCGGTGGGGAATGCACACGCCCTTGGGTCTGCCGGTGGAGCCCGAGGTGTACATGACGTAGGCCAGCGAGTCGGCGGAGACGCTGATGCCCAGAGAGGCCTCACTCTCGTGCGAGATGCGGTGCCAGTCGGAGTCGAGCAGCACCTGACGGGCGTTGTGTGAGGGCAGGCGCTCGGCGAGGTGGCGCTGGGCGAGCAGCAGGAGAGGCTTGACGTCCTGGAGCATGAACTCCAGGCGCTCGCGGGGGTAGGAGGAGTCGAGGGGGACGTAGGCGCCGCCGGCCTTGAGGATGGCGAGGGTGGCGACAACCATCTCCAGGGAGCGCTCGACACACAGGGCCACGGGCATGCCGGGCTTGAGGCCCAGGTGGTGCAAGTGGTGGGCGAGCTGATTGGAGCGAGCGTCGAGCTGGGCGTAGGTGAGGAGAGCGCCCTCGAACTCCACGGCGATGGCGCTCGGAGTACGGGCGGCCTGGGCCTCGAAGAGGGCGTGGATGGTGGACTGGCGCGGGTAGTCCACGCGCGTGTCGTTCCACGCCACCAGCAGCTTGTGCTTCTCGGCCTCCGGCAGCAAGGGCAGCCGGGACACGGGCACCTCGGGCGTGGCCACGGCCGCGGAGAGGAGCACCTGGAGGTGCTCGGCCATGCGGGAGATGGTCTCCGGCTCGAAGAGGTCGGTGTTGTACTCGAGGATGCCGCGCAGCCCGCCCGGGCTCTCCACCATGAAGAGGGACAGGTCGAACTTGGAGATGCCGCCCTCGAAAGCCAACGGCGAGAGCTCGAGCCCGTTCAGCGCCAGCGGGGGAATCGGCATGTTCTGCAGGGCGAACAGCACCTGGAACAGCGGCGAGCGGCTGGGGTCGCGCTGCGGCTGGAGCTCCTCGACGAGCTTCTCGAAGGGCAGGTCCTGGTGCTCGTAGGCGCTCAGGGTGGTGTCACGCACCTGGAGCAGCAGGTCGCGGAAGGAAGCCTCCGGCTGGATGCGCGAGCGCAGGACGAGGGTGTTGACGAAGAAGCCGATGAGCCCCTCGAGCTCCGTGGTGTGGCGTCCGGCGATAGGAGAGCCGACAGCGAGATCGTTCTGTCCGCTGTAGCGAGAGAGCAGAACCTGGAAGCCGGCCAGCACGGTCATGAAGAGGCTGACGCCGTGCTGCTTGCTGGTGGCCGCGAGCGCCTCGGAGAGCGCGAGCGGTAGCTGGAAGGTGTGCTGCGCGCCGCGGACCGTCTGGACGGGCGGCCGCGGCTTGTCAGTGGACAGCTCCAGGTGAGCGGGAGCGCCGGAGAGCTGCTGCTTCCAGTAGTCGAGCTGGGCCTTGAGTGCTTCACCCTGCAACCACGAGCGCTGCCAGTGGGCGAAGTCCGCGTACTGCACGGGCAGCGGCGGCAGGTTGGGCTGCTGACCGGAAGTGAAGGCGGCGTAGAGCGCGGCCATCTCGCGCACGAGCACGCCCAGGGACCAGCCGTCGGAGATGATGTGGTGCTGGGTGATGAGCAGCACGTGCTCATCCGCAGCCAGGCGCAGCAGGCACGTGCGCACGAGCGGGCCGTGGGCCAGATGGAAGGGGCGCTGCGCCTCCTGACGGAGCAGCTCGCCAGCGCGGGCCTCTCGCTCGGAGGCGGGCACCTCTTGCAGATCTCGCAGCTCGAGCGGCAGGGACAGCTCCGGGGCAATCACCTGGATGGGCTGTCCCTCGCGGGAGGCGAAGGTGGTGCGCAGGGACTCGTGACGGCGCGCGAGCTCCTGGAAGGCTCGCTGCAGCGCCTCGGTGTCCACCTGGCCCGAGAGCCGGAGCGCGACGGGCATGTTGTAGAGGGGGCTGCCCGGCTCGAACTGATCGAGGAACCACAGCCGCTGCTGAGCGAACGACAGCGGGCGATCACCCGTGCTCGGTGCGGGCCGCAGCGGTGGCGCGTGCTGCATGCCACGGGCTTGCCGGCCCTGTGCTCCGTCAATCCTGCCAGCGAAAGCGCCGAGCGTGGGCGCCTCGAAGAGGGCTCGGATGGGCAGCTCCACCTGGAAGGCGGTGCGCAGGCGGGAGATGACCTGGGTGGCGAGCAGCGAGTGGCCGCCCAGCTCGAAGAAGCTGTCCTCGACGCTCACGCGAGGCACGGAGAGGAGCTCGGCCCAGATGCTGGCGAGCTTCTCCTCGGTGGGCGTACGCGGGGCGATGTACTCAGCGGTGGAGGCGGTGGCCTCCGGAGCGGGGAGGGCGCGGCGCTCGAGCTTGCCGTTGGGGCTGAGGGGGAGCTTCTCCAGCACCACGAAGGCCGAGGGCACCATGTGCTCCGGCAGGCGAGTCTGGAGGAAGGAGCGCAGCTCGGCAGTGGCGGGCGTCTGCTCCGGTGTGGCGACCAGGTAGGCCACCAGCCGCTTGTCTCCGGGCCGATCCTCGCGCACCACCACCGCCACCTGGTGCACCGATGGGTGCTGGGCCAGCGTGGTTTCAATTTCACCCAGCTCGATGCGGTAGCCGCGCACCTTCACCTGGAAGTCGAGCCGGCCCAGGTAGTCGATGGTGCCATCGGGCAACCAGCGCGCCTTGTCGCCCGTGCGGTAGAGCCGGGCGCCGGGCTCGGAGGAGAACGGATCCGGGATGAAGCGTCCGGCGGTGAGGTCCGGGCGGCCCAGGTAGCCTCGGCCCACCTGGGCACCGCCAATGTACAGCTCACCCGCGACGCCCGTGGGCACCAGCCGCAGGTTCGCGTCGAGGATGTAGAGCTGGGTGTTGGCGATGGGGCGGCCGATGGTGACGGAGCCTACGGCGGCATCCTGCGGCAAGACGGTGTGCACGCAGCAGCCCACCACCGTCTCGGTGGGGCCGTACTCATTCACCAGTTGGGTGAGCGGTGCATGCGTGCGCCAGTAGGCGAGCATGTCGGCGGTGAGGGCCTCGCCGCCGATGACGAAGGAGCGGGTGCGGCCAGCGGCCCTGTCAGCGGGAATCTGCTGCTCGAGCAGGCGCAGGTGGCTGGGAGTGAGCTTGACGAGGCTGAAGTTGTCGCCGCTCAGCAGGGCCTGACCGAGGCCCTCGACGCCCTGTGACTCGGGGATGAGGAGGACGGTGCGGCCCACCAAGAGCGGGGCCACGAGGCTGGTGACGGTGAGGTCGAAGGAGAGCGAGGAGTGGACGGGCGAGCCGTTACCCTGGGCAATGGAATAGGCCTGGATGCACCAGAGCAGGTAGTTGACGACGCCGCGGTGCTCCAGCATGGCGCCCTTGGGGCGGCCGGTGCTGCCAGAGGTGAAGATGACGTAGGCCAGGTTGTCCGGCGTGGCCAGGGGCGGAGGCGCATGGCGCGGCTGCGCGGAGATGTCCGCCCAACCCGAGTCCACGCACACCACATGGGCACTCAGCGGGGGGAGACCCGGCAGCAGGCGCTCCTGCACCAGCAACACCGTGGGACGGGCGTCCTCGAGCATCCACCCCAGGCGCTCCTGGGGATAGGACGGGTCCATGGGCACGTAGGCGCCGCCGGCCTTGAGCGTGGCCAGCAGGGAGATGACCATCTCCGGGGTACGTTCCAGGCACAGGCCCACACGGGACTCGGGGCCTACGCCCAGCGAGCGCAGGTGCCAGGCGAGCTGGTTGGCGCGAGCATCGAGCTCGGCATAGGTGAGCGACTGGTCTTCGTACGTGAGGGCCACGGCCTCGGGCGCGCGCTGGACCTGGGCCTCGATGAGCTGGTGCACGCACACGTCACGCGGGTAGTCCGCGGCGGGGCCGCTGCGCTCGACGAGCAGCTCGTGCGTCTCGGCCTCGGTGAGCAGCGGCAGCTCGGAGAGCCGTGCTTCCGGGTGGGCAATGGCCGCCGACAGCAGCACCCGGAAGTGCCCGGCCATGCGGGCAATCGTGCCGGACTCGAAGAGGTCGGTGCTGTACTCGATGCGGCCGGTGAACCCCTCCGGACGATCCGACATCAAGCAGGAGAGCTCGAACGTGGCGCCCCCCGACGCGAGCGGGACGAGGCTCACGTCCAGGCCCGCGACGTTCATCGAGGCGCCCTGCTGCGGCAGGAGCGCGAACGACACCTGGAAGAGAGGATTGCGGCCCGGCTCTCGCGGCGGACGAAGCTCCTGGATGAGCTTCTCGACGGGCACCTCCTGATGGGAGAGCGCTCCCAGTGTGGTCTCGCGGACCTCCTTCAGGAACTCGCGGAAGGGCAGGCTCCCCACCGGGCGCGAGCGCACCACGGTCGTGTTGATGAAGAAGCCGATGAGCCTCTCGAGCTCCGCGTGGCTGCGGCCCGCGACGGGCGTACCGACGCAGATGTCCTCCTGGCCTCCGTAGCGCGACAGCAGCACGTTGAAGGCGGCCATCAGCACCATGAAGCTACTCACGCCTTCACGGGTCGCGAACGCGCGCACCGCGTCCGACAGCTCGCGAGGCAGCGCGAAGAGGTGCTCCTGGCCCCTTCCGGAGAGCGCCGGGGGCCGAGGGTGGTCCGTGGGCATCTCCAGGGCGGTAGGCGTGCCCTCGAGTTGCTTCTTCCAATAGGCGAGCTGCTCCTGGAGGAACGTCCCCTGCAACCGCTCGCGCTGCCAGAGCGCGAAGTCAGGGTACTGGACCGGCAGCGGCGGGAGCGCGAGCGGCTTCCCCGAGGACAGGGCGTCGTAGCAGGCCAGCAACTCACGTGCGAGCACGCCAGCGGACCAGCCGTCCGTGATGATGTGGTGCATCACCACGACCAGCACATGCTCCTGTTCGGCCAGCCGGAGCACCTTGGCTCGAAGCAGGGGCCCGGTGCTCAGCTCGAACGGACGTTGGGCCTCGGCACGTGCCTGCTCCTGGACCGCCTCCTCTCGGCGCTCGGTGGGCAGGGCCGCCAGGTCCACGCGCTCCAGGTGGATGCTGACGGACGGCGCCACTACTTGCTCCGGGCCGTCGTTGCCGGAGCGGAACGTGGTGCGCAGCGACTCGTGCCGCTCTGCCACCGTGCGCAGGGCGCGCTCCAGGACATCCGTGTCGAGCCGGCCCTGGATGCGCAACATGCTGGGCAGGTTGTACGCCGCGCTGTGGGGCTCGAACTGGTGCAGGAGCCACAACCGCTGCTGCGAGAACGATAGGGGCAGGGGGCGCCCCGGCTCGCGCACGCGGTTGCCAGGCCGGGAGACCTTGTTGCCCGCCTGCTCCAACCGTCGCATCAGCTCCGCGCGCTTCTCGGGCGGAAGATTGGCAATACGCTTGGACAGATCGTTCATGACCTGGATGTACTCCGTCAAAAAATGTCGGGCGCCGCGTTCGTGTCAGCCTTGCTGTTCCAGCTCGGCCAGCAGCGCTTCCAGCGTGGAGGCGTCGGTCTCACTGGCTCGTGTCTGCACGATGGCCAGTGCCATGACCTCCACGGTCGGTGAATCGAAGAGGGCTCGCAGTGGCAGTTCCACCCGGAAGGCCTCACGCACTCGCGCGAGGATCTGCACGCCCAGCAGGGAGTGGCCGCCCAGCTCGAAGAAGTTGTCGGTGATGCCGACCTGCTCGATGCCGAGCAGCTCCTGCCAGATGCCAGCCAGCGTCTGCTCCGTCTCCTCGCGAGGAGGCACGAAGGCGTTGGCGAGCGGTGGGCGCGGATGCCGGTTGCCCGTCTTCGCCGTGCTGCCTCCGGCCGTGGCACTCGCGGGAGTCCGCAGCCGGGCCTCCAGTGAGCCCCTCACCGCGATCCAGCGCCCACCCGAGGGCGACGCGAGCACGCCGAGCAGGAGCCGGAAGCCCTCGTCCGGGGAGATCACTGCCTCGGGACGGAAGCCCGTGCCCACGCCCCAGGTGTCCCAGCCGACGGTGTACCAGCGGGTGCCGGACACACGGGACTGGTGCGCAACGAGGGCGTCCATGCCGGCATGGGCCGCCGCGAGCACTGCGCAGCCCATGCCCCCGAGCACCGCCGTGAGGGACGAGTGCACCGCCACGAAGGTCGGGCGGCGTTCTTTCAGGGCCTCGGCGAGGTTCATCAACCCCGCCAGTCGGCCTCGGAGCACCGGTTCGCTCGCCTCGCGTGTCGCCTCGGAGACGGGCGTCATCGCGGCCTTTCCGCTCTCACCCGCGGCGAAGAACACGCCGTCCACCGGGCCGAAGCGGCTCTCCGCCGCCTGCAGGGCGCGCTCGAGCTGACCCGCGTCACCGAGCTCGGCCCGCAGCACGAGCACCTGGGCTCCGGTCCGCTCCAGCGCGCGCATGCGCTCGATGGTGCGCGATACCGGATCCTCGGCCCCATGGCCGGCGAGCCAGGCGTTCCACTCCTCGGGGGCCGGGAGGGCCCGGCGCGAGAGCAGCACCAGCTTTGGCTTCACCGCGGCGGCGAGCTGCTCCGCCAGCGACAGGCCAATGCGTCCCAGTCCACCGGCGATGAGGTAGACCCCGCCCTGCTTCAGCGGTGAGGCCGGAGCCTGCGGTACGGGTACGGGCTCGAAGGTCTCGACGTAGCGGTAGGGTCCCCGGAGCGCGACCACGGGCTCTCCGTCCGCGGCCAGCTCCGCCACGAGCCGCTCCATCCAGAGGTCCGTTGCCGAGCCCTCCGGAGGCCGGGTGACGTCGATGGCGCGGCAGCGCATGCCCGGGAACTCCAGCGGCAGGACTCGGCACGCGCCCGGCGCAGTGGCCTGGGCGGGGGAGAGTGGCTCCTCTCCCGTCACATCCTGCGCTCCACTGGTGACCACCGAGAGCGTGATGGACTGCTTGACGACGTCGGGGCCAATCGCTCGCGCCAGGTCGAGCAGTCCGTGAAGGATGAGCTCCTGCCGGGCCTCGGGCGCGAGGGGCCAGAGATAGGCGATGCGGTCGGGCGTCCAGCCCTCGGTGCGCAGCCGCTCCACCTCCTGGCGGAGTGACTCCGGCTGACGGATCGAGACGACCTCGGCCCCTCCGGTGCGCAGCCGCTCGGTGAGGCGCGCGGCGAGAGTCCCTTCCGCCTCCAGCACCAGCCAGCGCTGACCCTGGAGCGAGGGCACCGTTGCAGCGGCGGCCGTGCGCTTCCAGGCGGGCACGGACAGCTCCACCTGGGTCGCGTCCGAAGCCCCTTCACCCTGTGAGGCGTTCCTGGCCGCGGCGGGCTGCGCGAGCGGGGCGCCTCCCTTCAACAGATCATAGCTCTCGCGCTGGAAGGGGGTGGCCGGGAGCTGCATGCGCCGGCGAGGCTCCTTGCCGTACAGCTTCGACAGCTCGAGTTTCGCACCGGCGAGCCACAGGCGGGCAGCGGTCTCCGTCGCGTGCTGGGCGGTTTCCTGGGCATCGCGCGGCTGCGGCAGCGACGTCAGCACCGTGGGGTGGGTACCGGCCGGAGCGCTACGGCGCACCAGCGTTCCCAGGGCGTGTCCTGGGCCCACCTCCAGGAAGATGCGCTCGGGGTTACCGAGCAGCAACGCGGTCCCGTCGCCGAATCGCACGGGCTGGCGCAGGTGTTTGGCCCAGGCGCTCGCGTCCGTGGCCTGCTCCGCGGTGGCCCAGGTGCCGGTGAGGTTGGACACGTAGGGCAGCTTCGGCGGCGAGAGGCGCAGGCGCGACACCTCGCGGGTGAAGGACTCCAGCACCGGATCCATCATGGCCGAGTGGAAGGCATGCGAGGTGTGCAGCCGGCGGGCTTCCACGCCTCGTCCGGTGAGCACCTTCTCCAGCGCGGACACGGCCTCCTCGGTGCCAGACACCACCTGCAGGGCCGGGCCATTCATCGCGCCCAGGCTGGCCCCGGGAGGGAGCAGCGGCGTGAGCTCCGCCTCCGTCAGGTGGACGGACAGCATCGCGCCCGACGGGAGTGACTGCATCATCCGCCCGCGTACTGCCACCAGCTTCAGCGCGTCTTCCAGCGAGAAGACTCCGGCGAGGCACGCGGCCACGTACTCGCCCAGGCTGTGGCCGATCATCGCCTCGGGCTCGATGCCCAGCGACATCCAGTACTTCGCGAGCGCGTACTCCACCGCGAACAGCGCCGGCTGCGCGAGCTCGGTCCGGCGCAGCAGCGCTTCGGCCTCCTCGCCGCCCTGAGCGGGGTAGAGCACCTCGCGCATATCCTTCCCGAGGTGCGGCTTCAGTGCGTCCGCGCACGCGTCGAGGTGCTTGCGGAAGACGGGCTCGGACTCGTACAGCGCCCGCCCCATGCCCACGTGCTGGGAGCCCTGTCCCGAGAAGAGGAACACCACGGGCCGCCGCAGGTTCGTCCCCGTGCCAGCGAGCGCACGGCGCGCATCTCCCAGCGCGGCCCGGGCGTCGGCGGAATCCCGGCAGAGCACGGCGCGCCGATGCTCATAGGTGCGACGGCCCGCGTGCAGCGTGTACGCCACGTCCGCGAGCTCGGCGCTGGGGTGACGCTCCAGGTGGGTGGCCAGCTTCGTCACGGCCTCGTCGAGAGCGGCCGGGCTTCGTGCCGACAGTGCCAGCACGTGCCAGGGCTTCTTCGAGGACGTAGCCGGGGCCTGGGCAGGAGCCTCCTCCAGCACCACGTGGGCGTTGGTGCCGCCGATGCCGAAGGAGCTGACACCGGCTCGCCGCGGCCCGCCGCCGCTCCAGGGGATCGCCTCGCTGGTGACGTAGAAGGGGCCGCCGTCGAAGTCGATGGCCGGGTTGGGCCGCTTGAAGTGCGGGGTGGGAGGAAGGGTGCGGTTCTTCAGGGCCAGCACCGTCTTCAACACGCCCGCGACGCCCGCGGCGGCGTCCAGGTGGCCGATGCTCGCCTTGAGCGAGCCGATGACGCAGCGCCGGGTCCCCACGCGTTTGCCGCCGAACGCCTGGTTCAGCGCGGCCACCTCGATGGGATCTCCAATGGCGGTGCCCGTGCCGTGGGCCTCGATGTACTGGATCTCCTCCGGCTCCACCCCGGCAATGGCCATGGCCTCCGAGATGACGGCCGTCTGGCCCTCCACGCTGGGCGCGGTGTAGCCCACCTTGGAGGAGCCGTCGTTGTTCACCGCGGAGCCGAGGATGACGGCATGCACCGTGTCGCGGTCTCGCAGCGCGTCCGACAGGCGCTTGAGCACCACGATGCCTGTTCCCGCGCCGCGCACCGTGCCCTGGGCCTGCTCGTCGAAGGCGCGGCAGTAGCCGTCCGGCGAGAGGATCATCCCCGGCTGGTACTGGTAGCCGCTCGTCTGGGGAAAGGACACCGAGGAGGCGCCGGCAATGGCCATGTCGCTCTCGCCCGACAGCAGGCTCTGGCAGGCGAGGTGGATGGCCACCAGCGAGCTGGAGCACGCCGTCTGCACGGTGAGGCTCGGGCCCCGCAGGTTGAGCCGGTGCGAGATGCGCGTGGCCACGTAGTCCTTGTCGTTGGCCACCATCAGCCCGAACGAGCCCGCGCTCTCCATCAGGTCCGGCCGCCGCATCAGCGCGCGGATCAGATACGAGCTGAGGCTGATGCTGGCGTAGACGGAGACGGCGCCGGTGAAGCGCTCGGAGTCGTACCCCGCGTCCTCCAGGGCCTGGACTGCGCACTCCATGAAGATGCGCTGCTGCGGATCCATCAGCTCTGCCTCGCGCGGGCTGAAACCGAAGAGGCTGGCGTCGAAGTGCGTCGCGTCGTCGAGCACGTAGGCCGAGCGCACCCAGTCCGGGCGCTCGCGGAGGGCGCGGGGAACACCGGCCTCCTCCATCTCGGCGTCGGTCAGGGTGCGGCGCACGTCGGCGCCGCGTCGGAGGTTGTCCCAGAAGGTGTCGAGGTCTCGTGCACCCGGGAAGCGTCCCGACAGGCCCACGATAGCGATGCGCTCTACCTCTTCGTGCTGCTCAGACATCTGAGTCGTCTCCGTCTTGTGAATCCGTGCGCCCACGCCCTCCGCTCACCCGGCGAGTGAAGGCCCGGCGGGCCTCGGCACGGGCGCGGCCGGTCTGGGCCGAGTCCTGCGTGCCTTCCTGCTTCGAGAGCCGGTCCGCCAGGGTGCGGACGGTGGGGTATTGGAAGAGCTGGGTCAGCGCCAGCCCGGTTCCCAGGGCCGTCTTGAGGCGGCGGTGCACCTGGAGCGCGAGCAAGGAGTTGCCGCCCAGCGCGAAGAAGGGGTCATCCAGGCCCACGCGCTCCACCTGGAGCACTTCCTTCCAGATGCCGGCGATGAGCTGCTCCACCTCGGTGCGCGGCGCCTCGAAGGGCTGGCCCGCGCTCTGTCCGCCGAGGTCCGGAGCGGGGAGCGCCCGGCGCTCGAGCTTGCCGTTGGGGCTGAGGGGGAGTTTCTCCAGCACGACGAAGGCCGAGGGCACCATGTGCTCCGGCAGGCGGGTCTGGAGAAAGGAGCGCAGCTCGGCGGCGGCAGGCGTCTGCTCTGGTGCGGCGACCAGGTAGGCCACCAGCCGTTTGTCACCGGGCCGATCCTCGCGCGCCACCACCGCCACCTGGCGCACTGACGGGTGCTGGGCCAGCAGCGTCTCGATCTCCCCCAGCTCGATGCGGAAGCCGCGGATCTTCACCTGGAAGTCGGCACGGCCCACGTACTCGATGTTGCCGTCCGGCAGCCAGCGGGCCACGTCTCCGGTGCGGTACATGCGTGCACCCTGCGTGGCGCTGAAGGCATCCGGGATGAAGCGCTCGGCGGTGAGGTCCGGACGGGCGCGGTAGCCTCGGCCCACCTGCACGCCGCCGATGTACAGCTCGCCCGGCACGCCCACCGGCACCGGCTGGAGCTGGCCGTCCAGGATGCGAATCTGCGTGTTGGCCACCGCGCGGCCAATGGGCACCGAGCGCAGCGACTCGCGCGCCTTGCAGGCGTAGTAGGTGACGTCGACGGCTGCCTCGGTGGGGCCGTAGAGGTTGTGCAGCTCGGCCCAGGGCAGCCGTTGCAGGCACTGGTCCTGAAGCTCCACGGGGAGGGCCTCGCCGCTGCACACCACGCGCTTCAGCGACGCGCAGCGCTCCAGCTCGGGCTCCTCCAGGAACACCTTCAACATGGAGGGGACGAAGTGCAGGGTGGTGACGCGCTCCTGGGAGATGAGGCGGGCCAGGTAGTCGGGATCCTGGTGCCCACCGGGCTTCGCGAGCACCAACCGCGCGCCCTGCATGAGGGGCCAGAAGAACTCCCAGACGGAGACGTCGAAGCTGAAGGGCGTCTTCTGCAGGACGACGTCCTGGGCACCCAGCTTGTACTCGTCCTGCATCCACAGCAGCCGGTTCACCACGGGGTGGTGCTCGTTCATGGCGCCCTTGGGGCGGCCGGTGCTGCCGGAGGTGAAGATGATGTACGCGAGGCTGTTGGCACCCGCCAGGGCCGGAGGCACATGGCGAGGCTGCGAGGAGATGTCCGCCCAACCCGAGTCCACGCACACGACGCGGGCGCTCTGGGAAGGCAGACGCGACAGCAGCCGTTCCTGCACCAGCAACACGGTGGGGCTGGCGTCCTCGAGCATCCACCCCAGGCGCTCTTGCGGGTAGGCGGGATCGAGGGGAACGTAGGCACCACCGGCCTTGAGGGTGGCCAGCAGCGAGATGACCATCTCCAGCGAGCGCTCCAGGCACAGACCCACGCGCGACTCGGGGCCGACGCCCAGCGAGCGCAGGTGCCAGGCGAGCTGGTTGGCGCGAGCATCGAGCTCGGCGTAGGTGAGCGACTGGTCTTCGTAAGTGAGGGCCACGGCCTCGGGCGTGCGCGCTACCTGGGCCTCGATGAGCTGGTGCAGGCACGCGTCGCGCGGATAGCTGGTGGGAGCACCGTTCCAGTCAGCCAGCAGGGTGTGCCGCTCCGGCTCGGGGAGGATCGGCAGGCCGCTGATCGGCTGCTCGGGGTTGGCCGCGATGCCGGACAGCAGCGTCTGGTAGTGCGCCAACAGCCGGGTGATCGTTTCGGGCTCGAAGAGGTCCGTACTGTACTCGGCGACGAGCCGCAGTCCTTCGGGGAGCTCCGTGGCGATCAGCGTCAGGTCAAACTTGGTTGTCCCGGTCTCGGGCTGCTGGAACTCCATCACCAGCCCTGGCGCCTGGAGCGGGGGCATGGGGGCGTTTTGCAGGATGAACATCACCTGGAACAGCGGACTGTGGCTCAGCCGGCGCTCGGGCTTGAGCGCGTCCACCAGCCGCTCGAAGGGCAGCTCCTGGTGCGCGAAGGCGTCCACGGTCGTCTGGTGGACGCGGCCCATCAGCTCGCGGAACGACGGCCTACCCGACAGCGAGGTCCGCAGCGCCAGGGTGTTGATGAACAGGCCGATCATCCCCTCGAGCTCGGACCGGCCTCGGCCCGCGATCGGCGTGCCCACCACGAGATCCTCCTGCCCGGTGTAGCGGTGGAGCAGGACCTCGAAGGCGGCGAGCAGGGTGACGAAGAGCGTCTTGCCCTCGCGCTGGCCCAGTGACTTGAGCGTCTGGGTGAGCGCCGGGGGCAGCATCACCGTCTGGCGGGCACCGTGGGGGCTGAGCGCCGTGGGGCGAGGCCGGTCGGCGGGCAGCTCCAGGATGGCGTTGGGATCCAACCGCTCGCGCCACCAGGAGAGCTGCGTCTCGAGCACCTCACCCTGGAGCGACTCGCGCTGCCAGGAGGCGAACTCCGCATACTGGAGCGGCAGCGCCGTCAGCGGAGAGGGCTGATCCTGGACGAAGGC
The DNA here is from genome assembly GCF_026626635.1 of Archangium lansingense. Classification (GTDB taxonomy): domain Bacteria; phylum Myxococcota; class Myxococcia; order Myxococcales; family Myxococcaceae; genus Archangium; species Archangium lansingense. The sequence continues at coordinate 8,358,963 of NZ_JAPNKA010000001.1, read as the reverse complement.
CGAATAGAGCGCCGCCAGCTCGCGGACGAGCACTCCCAGGGACCAGCCGTCCGAGATGATGTGGTGCATGCTCAGCAGCAGCACGTGCTCGCGCTCGGACAGCCGCAGCAGCGCGGCGCGCAACAGGGGACCCTTGGTCAGGTCGAAGGGCTGACGGGCCTCGGCGGTGGTGTGCTCGCGGGCCTTCTGCTCGCGCTGGTCCTCCGGCACCTCCCGCAGGTCCACCACGGACAGGGGAATCTCCAGCGAGGACGCGACGAGCTGCTTCAGGCCCCCGTCCTGATCCGAGAAGGTGGTGCGCAGCGTCTCGTGACGGCGCGCCAGCTCCTGCAGGGCGCGTCGCAGCGCCTCCGTGTCCACCTCACCTGAGAGGCGCACTGCCCCCGGCATGTTGAAGGCCGCGCTGGTGGGGTTCCACTGGTAGAGGAACCACATGCGCTCCTGCGCGAAGGACAGGGGCGCTTGCTTCACCTTCTGGGCCTTCTCGCGCAGGAGTTGGGCCAGCAGGGCGCGCTTCTCGTCGGGGGTGGACATGGCTCAGTCCTTTTCCTTTTCGGCTTCCAGCACCGCCAGCAACTCCGCGACCTGCTCATCCGAGAGCTGGTCCATGTTTGCCAGGAGCTTTTCGGCCTCTTCAGCAGTGTAAGCGGTCTTGGGCGCGGCGGGCTTGGGCTGGGCCGGCTTCGGCGGCGGAGCGGCCTGCTCCACCTCGTAGCCGAGCCGGGCGACCAGCTCGAGCGTGGTCGGATCGAGCGGACGCGGCCACTTGATCTTCTTCCAGCTCTCGCCGAGGCCCTTCTCGATGCCCTTGTGCTGGAGGATGTTGGGATCCCCCAGTCCGCCCATCATTCGCTCCTTCTTACCGTCATACGGCTGGACTACACGTTCGTCGAAGGGAATCTCCAGGAACTCGCACACGCCAGTCATCACGGCGGTGGGGTCGCGCACGAGCCGCTCGTATTGCACCCAAAGGACTCGCTCCTTCTCAACGCGTGAGAAGAAGTCGAGCAGGTTGCGGTTGCAGAGCGCCCAGACGGTCTCGGCCACCACGTGCGGATCCACCTCCGCGTTGCCGAAGAGGCTGGGGCCGAAGAGCCGGTCGAAGCGCACGCGCAGCAGCGACTCCATCACCGGGTACGGGTGGCGGTAGAGGAAGATGTACTTCGGCCGGTCGAACATCACCTCCGAGCGCCAGAGCGTCTCGGCATCCAGCGCGTACGAGGGCGTCTTGTCCACCAGCAGGCGCGGGGCGGACAGCTCCTGGAGCCTGGCGAAGATCTCCTGGGCCGGAGTGTTCTCGGCGACGAACTTGTCCACGAGCGCCTGACCCGCGGCGGAGTCGATGCCCATCAGCTCCATGAAGGCCCACTGGAGACCGCCGGTGGTCCACTCCATCTCATGGCCGAAGCCGATGTTCTCGCGCCACTCGCGCATGTTCTCGAAGAACAGGAGGTTGACCTCCGGCGGGCAGAAGAGCTTCGGGTGTCCCGCGAGCATCACGCGGAACAGGGTCGAGCCGGCGCGCGGGCTGGAGTGCACGAACACCATGGGCGGGTTCTTGCGCTTGCCCTGCATGGCGGACGCGCTGTCCGCCGCGTGCTTGCGGTAGGGCTTGAGCGTGTACGCCGACAGCGGCTTGTCGGAGACGTACTTCGCCGGGTTGGCCAGCCGCTCCATCTCGGCCAGGAGGTAGCGGGCCAGCTCGGGGATGGCGGCGTGCTCCTGGATCTCATGCGGGTAGAGCTGGAACTTGAAGTCCTGCCGCAGGCTGTACTCCACCTCGGCGCCGAGCAGGTTCAGGTCGTAGCTCTTGAGGCTGCCATCCGCGGGGAGCTGCTCGACCGTGATCCGGAGGCCCGCGGCGATCTTCCGCTTGAGGTAGTCCTCCATGATGCCCTGGCGCTCGGTGGGGAACGCGGCGCGCAGCCGCTCGCCAATGGGCTTCTCCGAGGCCGCGGCGTTCTTGCTCAGCTCCTGCTCGATCTTCGCGGCGGTGGCGCCCACGGTGGGGGTCTCGAAGAGGCCGCGCAGGGGCAGGTCCACCTTGAGCTCGGCGTGGAGTTGGTTGCGAAGCTGCGTCGCCATCAGCGAGTGCCCGCCCAGCTCGAAGAAGTTGTCGTTGATGCCGATCTGCTGGATGCCGAGCACCTGCTCCCAGACCGCGGCGACGGTGCGCTCCAGGTCCGTGCGAGGCGCCACGTAGGCGGTGGCCAGCGAGGGCCGCGCGTGCTGGGACGTGGCCGCCTTCTTGCCCGAGGCTCCCGAGGCCTGAGCCGTGCTCGCCGTCTGGCGCTGGCGGGCGTCGAGGTCACCCGTGGAGAGTACGAGCTGGCCGCCGGGAGCGTGGGTCAGGATGCGGCGGGCCGCCTCGAGCCCCTCTTCGGGCTGCATGGCGTACCGAGCCAGCGCGGAGCCCGCCATGGAGGGCGCTCCCTCGAACTGCCAGGCGTCCCAGTCCACGCTGAGCCACGGGTAGGTGCCCGGCTCGCTCCGGCGCTCGGCGAAGGCGTCCATGAAGTGGCTGCCCGCCGCGTGCACCACTTGCCCGAACCCTCCGAGGATGGAGGACAGCGAGGACACCAGGAGGCAGAACGCGGGCCCCTCGGCCGGGAGCACCTTCTCCAGGACGCGCAGGCCGTGCACCTGGGGTGCGAAGTGCGAGGCGCACTCGGCGGCGCCCGTCTCCTGAATGGTGCCCAGCGTGGCGCCCTGACGCAGGCCACCCGCGGCGTGGATGATGCCGTCGATGCGGCCGAACTGCTCCAGGCTCCGCGTGACGGCCTGGCGCATCTGGCTCTCGTCGGTCAGGTCAGCACCGAGCACCAGCACTGACGCTCCGGACGCCTCCAGCACCTGCGCGGACTGGATCTTCCGGCTGATGGCGTCCTGCGCCCCGTGGCTCGACAGCCACTGGGCCCACTCGGCCTTCGGCGGGAAGCCCTTGTCCTCCACCAGCGCCAACCGGGCCTTGAAGCTCCGGGCCAGCTCACCGGCCAGCGCGTAGCCGATGCCCGTCAGACCTTCTGTGAGCAGGTACACGCCCTGCTGCTTCAGCGTCCGGAGGGGAGCGGCGTCGGCCTCCAGGCGCAGCGGCTCGAAGGTCTGGACCCACCGCTGGCGCCCGCGCCAGGCGATGACCGGCTCGGAAGCGCTGGACTCGAGCTCCGCGAGGAGCTGGCCCGCAACGGTGGCGGCGTTGCCAGACGCCACGTCCACGAAGCGGCAGGTGATGTGCGGATACTCCTGGGGCACGACGCGGCACGGGCCGAGGAGCGTCGCCTTCTCCGGCGAGGGCGCATCCGCGCTCTCCACCTTGCAGGTGCCGGTGGAAGCGACCCACCACGCGAGCGGCTCCGAGCGGCCCTGGGAGCCCAAGGCTTGCGCGAGGAACAGCAGGCTGTAGAAGCCGGTGTCCAGCGCGCGCTCGAGGGACACGGGCTCGGGCATTACGCTCCACAGGTGCACCACGCCGTCGAACGGCTGGCCCTCCTTTTGGAGCGCCTGGAGCAGGGCGGCGTAGTCCTCGCGCCGCCGCGGGTCGAGCGTATAGGTGCCATCGGCGCGGCGGCCGAACGACTCCCCGGGGATGACGCGGATGACGGGCTGACCCGCCTGGGCAAGCTTCGGTGCGAGCGCGTCCGCCACACCGCTCACATCCGCGAATAGCAGCCAGCCCCGGCTGGAGGCCTTCGTCGCGGCGGGACGCGGTGCCGGCGTGCGCTTCCACGAGGGCACGTAGAACCAGTCGGCGACGTCGCGCTTCTTCTCGGCGGAGGCCGCCGGACGCGGAGCCACTCCGGAGGGCCGGGCGTCGATCCAGTAGCGCTGGCGCTCGAAGGGGTAGGTGGGCAGCGGGAGCCGACGGCGCTTCTCGCGGGCGTAGAAGCCCTTCCAGTCGGGCGTGACGCCGCTCAACCAGAGCCGGCCTAGCGTGCCGAGCAGCACGGCCTCGTCGGAGGACTGCTCGCGCGGGTGGCGGGTGGATGACAGCACGGTGCGCTCGCCCTGGGCGGGCTGCTGCCGGGTGAGGGTGGCGAGCGTGTTGCCGGGGCCCACCTCGAGCAGCACCTGTTGCGGCTTCTGCGCGAGCGTCTTCAAGCCATCGGCGAAGCGCACGGCCTGGCGCAGGTGCGTGGCCCAGTACTCGGGGCTGGTGGCCTGGGCCGCGTCAATCCACGTGCCGGTGACGTTGGAGACGAAGGGAATCTTCGGCGGGCTGAGCTTCACCTGACGCACGCGCGCGGTGAACGGCGCGAGGATGGGGTCCATCATCGCCGAGTGGAACGCGTGAGACGTGTGCAGCCGCTGTGCATTGACGCCGCGGTCCTTGAGCTTCTCCTGGAGCGCCTCGATGGCGGGAGTAGGCCCGGCAACGACGGTGAAGGCCGGCGCGTTGACGGCGGCCACGGACAGCTCGGCGCCCAGGTGCGGCCGGAGCTCTTCCTCGGGGAGCTGAACGCTCAGCATGGAGCCGGCGGGCAGCTCCTGCATCAACTGTCCGCGGGCGGCGACCAGTGAGAGCGCGTCGCGCAGCTCGAAGACGCCGGAGAGGCAGGCGGCTACGTACTCACCGATGCTGTGTCCGAGCATCGCCTTGGGCTTCACGCCCCATGAGATCCACAGTTGGGCGAGCGCGTACTCGATGGAGAAGAGGGCCGGCTGGGCGATGCCGGTCCGGGTGAGCGTCCGGGCGGCGTCCTCGGCCTGGGCCTGCTCGGGGTAGAGCAGCTTGCGCAGATCCAACCCCAGGAGCGGCTGGAGGTGCGTGGCGCAGGTGTCCAGGTGCTCGCGGAACACGGGCTCGGAGGCGTACAGCTCGCGCGCCATGTCCACGTACTGCGAGCCCTGACCCGGGAACAGGAACGCCACCGGCCGGTCCTGAGCGGTGGGCGAGCCAGTCCACACGCGCTGGGCATCCCGCGTCTGAAGGGCGCTCACGGCCTCCGCGACATCGCGGCACACCATCACGCGGCGGAAGGCCATGTCCTGTCGGCCCACCTGGAGCGTGTGGGCGACATCGGCGAGGTTGATGCCCGGGTTCGCCTGGAGGTGCTTGGCGAGGTTATCCGTGGCCGCCTCGAGCGCCGCCTCGGACTTGGCCGAGAGCACGAGCAACTGCACGGGCCGGGAGGCAGCCGGGGACGCAACGGGCGGCGCCTCCTGGAGCACCACATGGGCATTCGTGCCGCCGACACCGAAGGAGCTGACACCGGCGCGGCGCGGAGCATTGGCGGGCGCCTGCCAGTCGGCCAGCGTGGTGTTCACGTAGAAGGGGCTGTTGGCGAAGTCGATCTCAGGGCTCGGCTTCTCGAAGTGCAGGCTGGGCGGCAGCTTCTTGTGCTCCAGCGAGAGCACGGCCTTGATGAGGCTGGAGACGCCCGCGGCGTTGGCCAGGTGGCCGATGTTGCTCTTGAGCGAGCCGATGGCGCAGCGCATCTTCGCCGCGCGCGGAGTGCCGGGCTTGTAGCGGAACGCCTTGGTGAGGGCGCGAATCTCGATGGGGTCACCCATCTGGGTGCCGGTGCCGTGGGCCTCGATGTAGCCGATCGTCTCCGGCTCCACGCCAGCAGCCCCGAGCGCCTCGCCGATGACGGCCGCCTGGCCCTCCACGCTGGGCGCGGTGTAGCCCACCTTGTGAGAACCATCGTTGTTGATGGCCGAGCCCTTGATGACGGCGTGGATGAAGTCACCATCCTTGAGGGCGTCCTTGAGGCGCTTGAGCAACACCACGCCCACGCCGCTGCCGAACACGGTGCCTTCCGCCTTGGCATCGAAGGCGCGGCAGTGGCCGTCGGGGGACACGATGCCGCCGGGGATGTACGGGTAGCCCTCGGGGTGCTTGACCTGGATGGACACGCCACCGGCCAGCGCCATGTCGCACTCTTCGTTCAGCAGACTCTGGCAGGCCACGTGGGTGGCCACCAGCGACGTCGAGCACGCGCTGAGGATGGAGTAGCTGGGGCCGCGCAGGTCCAGCTTGTAGGCGACGCGGGTGCTGAGGAAGTCGCCGCCGTTGCCGATGTCGGCCTGCACCATGTCCAGCGCGCCGAGCCGGTCCGCGTTGGGGACGAGGTTGTAGATGAGGTACGTGTTCGTGGATGCGCCCGCGAACACACCGATGGCCCCGTCATGCCGGTCCGGCGCATAGCCGGCGTGCTCCAAGGCTCCCCAGGCGCACTCCAGGAAGACGCGGTGCTGCGGATCCATCAGCTCCGCCTCGCGAGGCGTGAAGCCGAAGAAGCCCGCGTCGAACAGCTCCATGCCCTCCAGCGCGGCGCTGGCCTTCACGTAGTGCGGATCCTTGCGCAGGGCGGGATCCACGCCGAGCTTCTCCAGATCGGCGTCACTCAGCGGCCGGATGGACTCCGTGCCGTCGCACAGGTTCTTCCAGAACGCGTCGAGGTCCTGTGCGCCGGGGAATCGGCCGGTCATGCCGATGATGGCGATGTCCTGCTCGTCGATGAAGGTTTCGTGAGGCATGGAAGTGTGTCTCGAAGCGAGGGTTCTCGGTTCTATTCTTCGGTGGCGGAGTCATCGCTGCCGCGGCGCTGTCTCCGGGCGCGGCGGCGCTCGCCACGGCTGCGGCTGTCGGACTCGCTGGACTCATCCTCGGCTCCATCCTCGGAGCCACCCGAGGCGGCCTTGAGCAGCTTCGCCAGAGCCTCCACCGTCGGGCCCTCGTACAGGGTGACGGCGGGGATCTGGATGCCGAACTGGTCGCGCACCCGGGCAATCAGCTTGATGCCCACCAGCGAGTTGCCACCCAGCTCGAAGAAGTTGTCGTGGATGCCCACCTGGGTGATGCCCAGCATGGACTCCCACAGCTTCGCGACGGACTCCTCCAGATCGTCACGCGGGGCCACGTAGGCGTTCTGCATGGCGGGGCGGGGCGCGGCCTGCTGGGACTGCGCGTCGGGCACCACGTGCTGGGTCTTGTGCGCGTCGGCGGCCTTCTGGGGCTCGGGCCGAGCCGTCTGCTCGAAGCGGGCCAGCAGGTTGCTGGTGGAGACGGCGACCTGGGCCACCGCGCCCATGGAGAGCAGGTGCGTGAAGGCCTCGGTGCCCTCGCTGGCGGAGATGGACAGGGCACCGAACGGGTTGGGGCCCGAGTCGGCGGCCCAGGCATCCCAGCCCACGCTCATCCAGGGCACCGGGGACTCCTGCGTCTGGCGGAGGGCGAACGCGTCCATGAAGCTCATGGCCGCAGAGTACGAGGCCCGTCCGACGCCCCCGAGCACCGCCGCGAGCGACGAGGCCAGCATGCAGAAGTCGAGCGTCCGGCCGCGCAGCATCTCCTCGAGCGCGTAGAGCCCGAGCGCACGGCTCTGGAAGAGGAAGCGGGCGTCGGCGGGGGTGGCGTCCGCGACGGAGCGGAACAGCGAGGCATCCACCGTGCCCGCGGCGAACACCACGCCGTGCAACTCGCCGAAGCGCGAGAGGGTCTGCTCGACGACGGCGCGGAGCTGGGCCCGGTCGGCCACGTCCGCGCTGGCCACGAGCACCTCGGCGCCCAGGGCCTCGAGCGCGCGCACCTTGCGGATGCGCTGGCCGATGGGGTCCTTCTCATCATGCGAGGCCAGCCACGAGTCCCACGTGGAGCGCTCGGGCAGGGCGGAGCGGCCGACGAGCACGAGCCGAGCCTGGGCGCGCTTCGCGAGCACCTCGGCATGGCTGTAGCCGATGGTGCCGAAGCCGCCGAGCAGGAGGTAGACGCCCTTGTCACGCAGCGGGACGTAGCCCGGCTCGCGAGCGGGGACGGCCTCGAACACCTGCACCTGGCGCTGCTGGCCGCGGTACGCGATGACGTTCTGGCTCCGGGAGTCCTCGGCGCCCTCGGCGAGGAGCTGCTCGGTGAGGTGGGCCTCCTGCCAGCTCCCCGGCGCGGGCAGGCTCACGTCCACGGACTTGCAGGAGAGGTGCGGGTACTCCTGGGGAATGACGCGCACCGGGCCGAGTACAGTGGCCCGCTCGGGGTTGGGCAGCTCATCACCGAGCGCCTGCATCCGGTGGGTGACGACGGTGAGCGATACGGGCTTCGCCTCCTGGCGGCCGAGCGCCTGGGCGAGGAACAGCAGGCTGTGGAAGCCCTGCTCCTGGGCCTTGTCGAACGAGGCTCCCTGCGCCCCGAAGGTGCCCTCGGGGACCGCGCTCCAGAGGTGGAGGATGCGGTCGGGCCCGAGTCCCTGGGCGGAGAGCTGCTGGAGCAGGGACGCGAAGTCCGCGGCCTCGCGCGGGTTGATGGACCAGTGGCGCTCGCCGAGCTGCGCGAGGTGCGTGCCCGGAGTGACGATGATGGCCTGCTGACCAGCCTCCGCGAGGCGCCGGGTCAGGCTGGCACCCAGCCCATTGCCGTGCGACTCGGGAAGGAGCAGCCACCAGCACGCCTTCTGCTCGCTCCACGCGGCCGAGGGCGGGAGGGCGCGCTGCCACGAGGGCAGGTAGAACCACCGCGACACCTCCTGCTTCTTGTCCGCGGCGGCGCCCTTGGACTTGCCATGAGCGTGGTCCTTGGGCGGATCCACCCAGTGGCGCTGGCGCTCGAAGGGGGACGTCGGCAGGGGGATGCGGCGGCGCTTCTCGTCGCCGTAGAAGGCGTCCCAGTCTGGCTCGATGCCGGCGAGCCACAGGCGGCCGAGCGTATTCAGGAGGAAGTCCAGGTCGTTCTTCTGCTCGCGCGGGTGGCGCAAGGAGTTGAGGACCACGTGCTGGGCGGCCTTCGCCGGGTGCTGCCGGGCGAGCGTGGTGAGCGTCTGGCCGGGGCCGACCTCCAGGAAGATGGCGTCCTTCTCCTTGAGCAGCTCGTTCAAGCCATCGGCGAAGCGCACGGCCTGGCGCAGGTGCCTGGCCCAGTAGTCGGGGCTGGTGGCCTCCTCGGCGGTGATCCACTTGCCGGTGACGTTGGACAGGTAGGGGAGCTGCGGCACCTGCCGCGAGACGCGCCGGACCTGCTCGCGGAACGCATCCAGGATGGGGTCCATCATGGACGAGTGGAACGCGTGTGAGGTGTGCAGGCGGGTGGTGGCGATGGCCTGGGCGGTGAACTTGTCCGCGAGCGCGTCGATGGCGGGGGGAGGGCCGGCGACAACGCAGGTCTCGGGGCTGTTGACGGCGGCGAGCGAGAGCTCAGTGCCGAGCAGGGGCAGCACCTGGGCCTCGGCCATGGGGATGGCGAGCATGGAGCCGGCGGGCATCTGCTGCATCAGCCGGCCGCGCGCGGCCACGAGCGCCAGTGCGTCCTCCAGGGTGAACACACCGGCGAGGCAGGCGGCTACGTACTCACCGATGCTGTGACCGATCATCGCCTGGGGCTTGAGGCCCCACGACATCCACAGCTTCGCGAGCGCGTACTCGATGACGAACAGGGCGGGCTGGGTGATGGCGGTCTGCTTGAGGCGCTCGGTGGCGGCCTCGCGTCCGGCCTCGGGCGGGTAGAGGACGGTGCGCAGATCGAAGCCGAGGTGCTTCTCGAGCTTCTTCGAGCAGGCGTCCACCTCGTCGCGGAAGACGGGCTCGGACTCGTAGAGGTGCCGGCCCATGTCCACGTACTGGGCGCCCTGGCCGGAGAACATGAACATGACCGGGCGACCCTCGGTCTCCTGGCCACCGGTGAAGACGCGGGCGGGGTCACGCGAGGACAGGGCCTCGAGCGCGTCCGACAAGGAGTTGGCCACCAGGGTGCGGCGGCGGCCGAAGCGCTTGCGGCCCACCTGGAGCGTATAGGCGACGTCGGCGAGGCTCAGGTCCGGGTTGGCGCGCAGGTGCGAGACGAGCCGGTCCGTGGCGGCCTCCAGCGAGGCGTCCGAGCGCGCCGAGATCATCAGCACCTGGGACGGGCGGCGCGGCTTGTCGGTGGCGGGGAGCTCGGGAGTCTCCTCGAGGATGGCGTGCGCGTTGGTGCCGCCCATGCCCAGGGACGTGACGCCCGCGCGGCGCGGAGTCTCGCCCTCGGGCCAGTCGGACAGCTTCGCGTTCACGTAGAAGGGGCTATTGGCGAAGTCGATGGCCGGGTTGGGCGACTCGAAGTGGAGGGTGGCGGGGATCTGCTTGTGGTGGAGCACCAGCGCGGCCTTGATGAGGCCCACCGCGCCCGCGGCCGAGTCCAGGTGGCCGATGTTGCTCTTCACGGAGCCGATCGCGCAGAAGCCCTTCTTGTCGGTGCCGGCGCGGAACGCCTGCGTGAGGCCGGCGATCTCGATGGGGTCTCCCATGAGGGTAGCGGTGCCGTGGCCCTCGATGTAGCCGATGGAGTCCGGCTCGACGCCCGCGATGGCCTGCGCGAGGGAGACGACCTCGGCCTGGCCCTCGACGCTGGGGGCCATGTAGCTCACCTTCTGCGAGCCGTCGTTGTTCACCGCCGTGGCCTTCACGACGGCGTAGATGGTGTCACCGGATGCAACGGCGTCCGCCAGGCGCCGCAGCGCCACCACGCCCGCGCCGTGTCCGGAGACGAAGCCCTGGCCCTTGGCGTCGTAGGGACGGCAGTGACCGTCGGGCGCGGTGGTGCCGCCCTCGTAGTACAGGTAGCCCTGCTTCTCCGGGAAGTGGATGGACACGCCGCCGGCCAGGGCCATGTCGCACTCGTAGTTGAGCAGGCTCTGGCAGGCGTAGTGGATGGCGGTGAGCGACGTGGACGAGGACGACTGGATGGTGACGGCCGGCCCCTTGAGGTTGAGCCGGTAGGCCACCTCGGTGGTGAGCGCGTCCTTGTCGTTGCCGATGGACGCCTGGAGGCTCTCCACGGACGCCACGTGCGACAGGTGCGGGTACACGTTGGTGAGCAGGTACGTGTTCATGCTCATGCCGCCGAACACGCCCGTTCGCCCCGGCTGCCGATCCGGGCTGTAGCCCGCGGTCTCCAGAGCCTCCCAGGCGCACTGCAGGAAGACTCGGTGCTGCGGGTCCATCAACGCCGCCTCGCGCGGGTTGAGCCCGAAGAACGCCGCGTCGAACTGGTCCGTGTCCCCCAGGATGCCGCACGCCTTGATGTAGTTGGGCGCGCGCACCAGCGAGGGGTCAATCCCCGTTGAAATCAGCTCCTCGTCGGAGAAGAACGAGATGGACTCGACACCATCGCGCAGGTTCTTCCAGAACTCGGCGATCGTCCGCGAGCCAGGGACGTGGGCAGCCAATCCGACGATTGCGATCCCTTCCAGCTCGGGAGTGGTCTCAGTGGTCATGGGCGTGTTCCGGGTCCATCTAGGGAGTCAGGGGAAAAGGAGGGGATGGGGTTACTTGCCGCCGGGTTTGCGCAGCCGGGCCTGGGCGGCCTGCTGGCGCTTGCCCATGGCGGCCTTGCGCTTGTCGGCCTCATCCTTGAGCTTCTGCGCGGCGTTGGAGAGGGAGGACTCGTCCGGCTTGCGGCTGAGGAACTGCGCCAGGGCGCTGACGGTCGAGTACTTGAACATGTCCACGAGCGCGAGCTCGGTCTTCAGCTCCTCGCGCAGGCGGCGGTGCACCCGGGCGATGAGCATGGAGTTGCCGCCGAGCTCGAAGAAGTTGTCGTGGAGGCCGACGCGGTCGACCTTGAGGATCTCCTGCCAGATGGTGGCGATGTCGCGCTCGAGCGAGCTCTGGGGCGCGACGTAGGCGGCGGCCAGGGCGGGGCGCTCACCTTCGGGCACGGGCAGGGCCTTGGTGTCCACCTTGCCGTTGGGCGACAGCGGCAGCGAGGCCAGCGGCATGAACGCGGAGGGAATCATGTACGGCGGGAGCTGCTCCGCCAGCGCCGCGTGTAGATCGCTGCTCGTCAGCGCCGCGTTGGCGAGCACCACGTACGCCACCAGCCGCTTGTCGCCCGGCGAGTCCTCGCGCGCCATGACGAAGGCCTCGCGCACCTCGGGGTGCTGCTTGAGGGCCGCCTCGACCTCGCCCAGCTCGATGCGGAAGCCGCGGATCTTCACCTGGTCATCGACGCGGGCGAGGTACTCCAGCACGCCGTCGGGCAGCCAGCGGGCCATGTCGCCGGTGCGGTACAGACGCTCGTTGGGCTTGAACGGGTGGGGGATGAAGCGCTCGGAGGACAGCTCCGGGCGGCGCCAGTAGCCCCGCGCGAGTCCCACGCCGCCCACGTACAGCTCACCCGGGCAGCCCACGGGCAGCAGGTTGCGCTGGGCATCGAGCACGTACACGGACGTGTTGATGACGGGCTTGCCGATCGGGACCCAGGTGTGGCCTTGCAGGTCCTCGGCGCGGATGGGGTAGTAGGTCGAGCAGACGGTGGTCTCGGTGAGGCCGTAGCCGTTGACCACCTGGGTAGTGCCGACCAGGCGCTCCATGTCGGCGGCCACGAGGGCCTCGCCGCCGCTGAGCACGAGCCGCAGCGGGGGCAGCTCGTCCCTGCGAGCGTTGAGCCCGGCGAGCACGGCGGGCACGGTGCTGACGATGGAGATGGACTGCCGGGCGATCAGCTCGAAGAGCTTCTCCAGGTCGAGGATCTCATCCTCGGTGGGCAGCACGAGGGTGCCACCGGCGCACAGCAGCGGGAGGATCTCTCCCACGAAGCTGGCCGAGGAGAGCGAGGTGAGCGGGAGGATGCGGTCCTTCTCACCGGGCTGGTACGAGTCGATGAACGAGCGGACCAGGTTGGTGATGCCGGTGTGCTCCAGCATCACGCCCTTGGGCTGGCCGGTGGAGCCGGAGGTGTAGATGAGGCACGCGAGGTCGTTCGGCTGGAGGTGGGCCGAGGACGCCTCGGTGCCCGTGCTCCAGTCCATGTCGGTGTCCAGGCAGAGGACGCGGACCTCGCCGTCCTTCGAGGAGAGCTGCCCGAGCTGGCGGCGCAGCCAGGACTGGGTGAGCAGGACGGGGACCTGGGCGTCGTCGAGGATGTAGGCCAGACGCTCGGCGGGGTAGGCCGGGTCGAGCGGCACGTAAGCGGCGCCGGTCTGGAGGACGGCGAGCACGGAGACGATCGTCTCCAGCGAGCGCTCCAGGCAGAGGCCAACGATGGAGCCGGGGCCCACGCCCTCGGAGCGCAGCCACGAGGCGAGCCGTCCGGCGCGCTCCCGCAGCTCGCGGTAGGAGAGCCGCTCGTCCTTGAAGAGCACGGCGGTGGCGTCGGGGGTGCGCTCGGCCTGCGCGGCGAACATCGCGGGGACGTTCTGGTCCGCGGGCAGGGCCACGTGCGCGCCGTGCCACTCGACGAGGAGCTGTTGACGCTCGGCGTCGGTGAGCAGGGGCAGCTGGGCGAGCGGCTTGCGCGGATCCGCGACGATGCCGCCGAGCAGGGTGCGCAGGTGCCCGGCCATGCGAGCGATGGAGCCCGCCTCGAAGAGGTCGGTGTTGTACTCGAAGGAGGCGACCATGCCGCCGTCCGCCTCGCCGAGGGTCAGCGTCAGGTCGAACTGGGCGACGTGGTGCTCCAGCGTGAGGGACTCGAGCTTCAAGCCGGCGAGCTGCGCCTGGGCCCCTGCGATGTCCAGGGCGAAGGGCGTGAGGCCGCGCTCGTCGAGCTTGTAGGCCCGCTGGTAGGAGAACATCACCTGGAAGAGCGGCGAGCGGCTGGGATCACGCGCCGGCTGGATGCGCTCGACGAGGGTGTTGAAGGGGTAGTCCTGGTGCTCGAAGGCGTCCAGGGTCGTCTGCCGGGTGCGGGCGAGGAACGACTCGAAGGACTGCTCCGGCGAGGGCCGGGTGCGCAGGACGAGCGGATTGACGTAGTAGCCGGCGACGCGGGCGAGGTCGGCCTTGTTGCGGCCGGCGCTCACCACGCCGAGGGTGAAGTCCTGCTGGCCGGTGTAGCGGTGCAGGAGCACCTGGAAGGCGGACTGCAGCACCATGGCCAGCGTGGATCTCTGGGCCTGGGCGAGCGCCTTGAGCTTCTCCACGAGCGGAGCATCCAGCCGGGTGGTGTGGATGCGGCCGTTGAAGGTCTGGACGGGCGGGCGCGGGTGGTCCGTGGGCAGGTTGAGCACGGGCAGCTCACCGCCGAGCTGCTCGCGCCAGTACTTCTCGAGCGCCTGGCCCCGGGGACCGGTGAGCATCGCGGCCTGCTCGCGAGCGGAGTCGGCGCAGGTCGTCTCCAGGGCGGGCAGCTCGGCCTTCTTGCCCGCGCACTCGGCGGGATAGAGGACGTCGAGCTCCTCGGCCAGCACCGCCAGCGACCAGAAGTCGGTGACGATGTGGTGCATCGTGATGAGCAGCACGTGCTCCTGGGCCGAGCGGGTGAAGACGCGCACGCGCAGCAGCGGCCCGTGCTCCAGGTCGAAGGGTTTCTTCGCCTCGTCGGTGAGGCGCGCATCCAGCTCCGCCTGGCCGAGCGCCGCGGCGTCCACGGTCTCGAAGTCGAGCGCGAGCTGCGCGTGCACGTGCTGGACGGGACCCGTGGGGGTCATGGTGAACGTGGTGCGCAGCGCGGGGTGGCGAGCGACGAGCGTCTCGACGGAGCGCCGCAGGGCCGCCACGTCCAGCGCGGAGCGGACGCGCACGGCGACGGGCACGTGGTACGCGGAGCTCTCGGGCGCGAGCTGGTGCAGGAACCACAGGGCCTGCTGTCCGCCGGACAGAGGCGCGTCACCGTCGGCGCGAGGCTTCGGGGTCTCCTTCGCGGTGGCGGCCTGGGGCGCGGCCAGGTAGCCGAGGACGAGCTCCGTCAGCTTCGAGAGGGTGGGCCCCTGCATGACGTCGGAGAGCGGCATCTCGATGCCGAGGCTCGACTCGACGGTGCTCTTCAGGTCCACGGCCATCAGCGAGTCCATGCCGAAGGCGTAGAGCGGCTTGTTCGCATCGAGCTGGCTGGTGGGAACGCGCAGCACGTGGGAGGCCTGCTCCTGAATGTGCAGCAGCAGGAGCGAGTGGCGCACCTGGGGATCCTGCACGGCGGCCAGCGCCTTCTGGATGAAGCTCGGCTCACGCTTGGGGGCGGCGGCCTGCTCCTTCACCGCGGGAGGGGCGTCCAGGATGCTCTTGTGGACGATCTCCAGGCTGTCGGAGAGGAACTCCTTCTTGGTGGCGTGGCGCTGGATCTTCCCGCTGGACGTCTTGGGGATGCTGCCGGCCTGCAGCAGCAGCACACCGTGGGCCTGCAACTCATGCTGGTCCGCGATGGCCTGGCGGATGGTCTGCGCGAGGCCCTCCAGGTCGACGCTGCCGGACTCGACAGCCTTGCGGTCGATCTCATGGGCCACCACCAGGCGCTCCTCGCCCTGGACATCGATGGCGAACGCCGCGCCGCAGCCAGGCCGCAGGGACGGGTGGGTCCGCTCCACCGTCTGCTCGAGGTCCTGCGGGTAGTGGTTACGGCCGCGGATGATGATGAGGTCCTTGAGGCGCGCGGTGATGAACAGCTCTCCCTCGAGGAGGAAGCCGAGGTCTCCGGTGCGCAGGAAGCGAAGTCCATCCGTCGCGCCCTGGGGCACGCCGTGGAACGCGCGGGCGGTGGCCTCGGGCTGGCTCCAGTAACCCTGGGCCACGCTGGGGCCGGACACCCAGATCTCACCCACCTCACCCTCGGGGCACAGGGCGCCCGTATCGGGGTGGACGATGAGCATCTTCTGATCCGTGAGGCAGCGGCCGGAGCCCACCTGGGTCTGCGCGGTTGGCAGAGAGGTGGAGACAATCTCCGCGCGGCTCTTCTGGAGCGCCACCGTGTCGAAGGTGCGCTGGATGGGTACCTCCGCCTTATGGCCGCCGGTGACAATGAGCGTGGCCTCGGCGAGTCCGTAGCAGGGGTAGTAGGCCTGCTCACGGAAGCCGGCGGACTTGAAGGTCTCCGTGAAGCGCTTGAGCGTCTCGGGGCGGATCGGCTCGGCGCCGTTGAAGGCCAGGTCCCAGTGGCTCAGGTCCAGCGCCGCGAGCTCCTCGGGGGTGACCTTCCGCGTGCACAGATCGAAGGCGAAGTTGGGGCCGCCGCTGGTGGTGGCCTTGTACTTGGAGATGGCCTGTAGCCAGCGCAGGGGCTTCTTCAAGAAGTCCACGGGCGACAGGAGCGTGACGGGGAAGCCTCCGTAGAGCGGCTGGAGGATGCCGCCGATGAGGCCCATGTCGTGGTAGGGCGGCAGCCAGATGACACCCTGGCTCTTGCGCGAGTGCCCGAAGCACGCGTGGATGAGCTTCAGGTTGTGCAGCAGGTTGGAGTGCGTGAGCATCACGCCCTTGGGCGTGCTGGTGGAGCCCGAGGTGTACTGGAGGAAGGCCAGCGTGTCGGGGCGCGCGCCCGGGTCCTTCCACTGCTCGGCCACGGCGGCATCGAGCGTGTCCGTGGCCATCCACTGCAGCGACTTCAGCTCCGGGGCCTGCTCGAAGAGCATCTCGGCCATGCCGAGGATGAAGTCGGTGGTGAGCGCCACCGTGGCTTGTGCGTCGTTGCTGATGGCGAGCAGCCGGGGCAGGGTGCGGCCCAGCCGCATCGGGTCCGGCGGATAGATGGGGACGGCGGTGACGCCAGCGTAGAGACAGCCGAAGTAGCCCGCGATGTAGTCCAGTCCTGGCGGGTAGAGCAGCAGGGCGCGCTGACCCTGAGCTCCCATGCGCTGCAGCGAGGCCGCGATGGCGCGTGCCTTGCGGTCCAGCTCCGCGTACGAGAGGTGAGCCTCCTCGCTCTCGCCGTCGATCAGGAACGTGTAGCCACGGAAGTCGGGCTCACGCTGCGACCAGGTCCGCAGGAGCTCGACGAGCGTGTCGATGCGCACGTCTGGAAGGGCGGGGGATGCGCTGCTCATGGAGTCTCCTCGTCTTGCGCCATAGGGCGCCCATCGCGGCCGCTGGGAGGCCAGCGGCGCGTGGGGAAAGGTTCGGACTTCGAGTACGGGGCGACGTTAGAAGGTGGCTCCGACTTCCAGCACGCCCACCGAATAGTTGAGACCCAGTCCGGGCAGGTCCGAGCCAACGCCCAGGCCGAGCTCGAGAATGGAGAACTGCACCGACTGCACGTCGAATCGCACCGGGGCGAGCGTGAGGCCCACGGACACGGCGGGGCCCGGAATCCGGGCGGGGTGCTCGGGCGTCAGGAAGCTCAGGCGCTCACCGAAGAGGGTGTTCACCGTGAGCAGAGCCGCGGGGGACCACGTGCCGGGCCGCTGCACTCCGGCTCCCACGCGCAGGGCGCCCCCGTTGCCGAGCAGCGCCAGGTAGCTGAGATCGGCCTGGAGGATGAACAGGTCGTTCACGGTGTCCCGGACGCCGATACCCCCGCCAACGCCGCCGATCGTCCGGGCGCTGGACAGGTAGATCTGCGCGCCTGACGTCACGTAGGCGGAGAACCGGTGGCGCAGGGAAGAGGAGGACTCCTCGGCCCGGGCGGTGCCGGGGGGCGCCATGAGCGTGCCCAACGCCAGTGCGAGCGCTCCGGCCCGGGCCATCGAGTGATGAGAGGTCTTCATAGCGGTGTCGTCCTCGGCTTCATTCCATCCGCCCAGTAAGCAAGCGCGGTGGCGGCCAGGCGGATCGCCTGGGTCATGCGCACCTTGTCCAACGTGTCCGGCGTGTCCTTCTCCGTGTGGTAGTTGGGGTTGCGGAAGTTCGCGGTGTCGGTGAGGAACAGGGCCTTCTGATCGGCGAACCAGAAGGGCACGTGATCGCTGCGCGTCAGGGGCTCGCTCAGGGTGGAGGTGCCCCGGCCGCCCGCGATCATCGGGACCGTGCTCATGAGCTTCAGCTCGTTGCTGAGCGAGAAGAGGTCCGAGGCCTCACCGGCGGACTGGTCATTGGCGATGATGGCCAGGAAGTTCCCCTTGCTCGGCGAGGGCAGGCCGGGCAGCGACTGCTGCGAGCCTTCCTTGTCGGAGTAGAACCCGATGCAGTCGAAGACGAGTGCGGTCACCACGTTCTCATTCGGGTGCGCATTGACGTAGCGGTGGCTACCGATGATGCCGATCTCCTCGAGATCGAACCCGACGAAGCGGATGGTGCGATCGAATTGGTACTGCGACAGCACCCGGGCCAGCTCCACCACGGCCACCACGCCGCTGCTGTTGTCATCGGCACCCTGCCAGAAGGCGTCGAAGTGGGCGCCGACCAGGATGATCTCCTCGGGCTTCGAAGTGCCCCGGAGCTCCGCGACGATGTTGGTGTTGGGCACGTCGTTGTCGGTCGACGTCTCCATGCTCACCGGCAGACCGAACGACTCGAACTGGGCCTTCAGCCACTCTCCCGAGTTCTTGTTGGAGAGGTTGCACAGCTCGGGGAAGCTCTTGCCCGGAAACCCGGTGCAGTCGCGCGGCGTGTCCGTTCTGTGCTGCTCCGCCAGCGTGATGAGATCGTTCCAGACGCGCTCCTGGTCGATCTCCTCGGAGAGCGCCTGGAGGGCTGGCAGATCGGCGCCTTCGAGCTGGGTCGGGGCGCACGCGGAGGTGCCGAGCAGGCCGAGGCCCGTGGCGGCGAGGACGAGGGAGCGGCGAAACGCGAAAGTCATAGCTTCATCTCCAAGCGAGCCAGGCCGACCTGGAGCCGGACCACGGTGCCCAAGGGCGGGCCCACGGGGCCGAACTGCAGCTCGGGTCCACCCAGCACGAAGCGGCCGACATGGAAGCGCAGGGGCGCGGCGTGGATGGCGAAGTAGGCGGGGCCGTGCAGCTCAGCGTCCTTCTGGTTCTGCTCATGGGCCGTGGGCAGCCGCCGGTACGGCCAGAGCGGGGGGATCAGCGTCGTGCCCAGCTCGAGGCCTCCCGCGGGCTCCCAGATGCCCAGGCGCGTCCTCAGCTCCGCGCGGGCGAAGATCTCGAGCGGGAAGGCCGCGCCCACGGGCTCGGGGGGGAAGGGGACGGCGACCCGCAGCCCACCTCCGTAGTACAGGTTGCTCCTGAAGCCCTCGGTGCCCGCGGCACGCAGGTACGTCGCGTCCAGGGCATTGGTTGGCCAGGAGGGGATGTACCAGGACAGGGTGCGGAGGTTGGTGTATCCGACCGAGACAGCCTGGGAGATGGGCCTGGCCGGCTCGACGGGCTCGGCCATCACGGCTGAACCGAAGAGCAGCGCGCCCACGAGAATCGCTCTTGAGTGGTGTGCTTGCATTGGGGGGGGATGGCAGGCTTGCCTGTTTGCTGTGGGGCCAGCAGCCTGAATCAGACGGCGGGCCTCGCACAATGACATGTCAGGTAGTGGCCGGGAGCGTGGGCTCTCCCGTCCTCCGGCACTTCAGTGTTGCGCGGTAAGTCCCTGCTGACGGAGCGTGGCCAGGATGCGCTCCACGCTCTGCTCCACCGTCTCCGAGTCGGTGTAGACGGTGATCTCGGGTGATTCGGGAGGTTCGTAGGGGTCCGACACACCGGTGAAGTGGGGGATTTCTCCCGCCAGGGCCTTCTTGTAGAGACCTTTCACGTCACGGTGGACGAGCGCGTCCAGGCTGGCCTTCGCGTACACCTCGACGAAGGGGATGCCCGCCTCCGTGGCCAGCCGGCGGACCTCGTTGCGCGAGTCCCGGTAGGGGGAGATGGCCGCGGAGATGACGGCCACGCGGTGCCGGGCGAGCACCCGCGCCACGTAGCCGATGCGCCGGATGTTCTCCTCCCGATCAGGCTTGGTGAAGCCCAGGCCTCGCGACAGGAAGGTGCGGACCTCGTCCCCGTCGAGCACCTCGACGGAGTGCGCCCCCTCCAGCCGGCGGCGGAGTGCCGTGGAGAGCGTGCTCTTGCCCGCACCGGACATGCCGGTGAACCAGAGGATGAAACCCCGAGGCTGTACCGCGCCGGCCTCGGCTGGACGCGCTGCTGCTGAAGCTTGCTGACTCACGGATGGGCCCCCTGTGCCTCCGCCCGCCACTCAACTCGCGGGGCTGTTGATCATACCTGCGCCCACCGTGGCATTCGTCCCCTCGTCAATGAGGATGAAGCTGCCGGTGTGGCGATTGCGCCTGTACTCGTCGAAGAAGAGCGGCACGGTCGTGCGCAGCTTGACCCTGCCCACCTCGTTCAGCTTGAGGGACTTGCCCTGCTCGTCCCGGTGCAGCGTGTTGACGTCGATCCGGTACTGGACGTCCTTGATGAGGGCCCGGGCCGAGCGCGTGGTGTGCTTGATGGCCAGCTTCGCGCCTGCCTGCAGCGGCTGCTCCACCATCCAGCACACCATGGCGTCAATGTCCTGCGCGACGGTGGGCGGGTTGCCCGGCCGGCACAGCATGTCGCCGCGGCTGATGTCGAGCTCGTCCGTCAGCGAGATGTTGACGGACATGGGAGGGAAGGCCTCTTCCACGGGTTTGCCCGCGAGCTCGATGGCGCGGATGCGCGAGGTGAAGCCCGAGGGCAGCACCATCACCTCATCGCCCGGTCGCATCACGCCGCCCAGCAACTGTCCCGAGTACGCCCGGTAGTCGTGGAGCTTCTTGGAGATGGGCCGGGACACGTACTGCACCGGGAAGCGCACCTGGATGAGGTTGCGGTCCGAGGCGATGTGTACGTTCTCCAGGTGGTGCAGCAGCACGGGGCCCTGGTACCAGGGCATCTTCTCCGAGCGCGTCACCACGTTGTCGCCGTTGAGCGCCGAGATGGGGATGAAGGTGAGATCCGTCAGCTCCAGCTTCATGGAGAACTGGCGGAACTCCTGCTTGATGGCCTCGAAGATGGACTCGTCGTAGCCCACCAGGTCCATCTTGTTGACGCACAGCACCACGTGGGGCACGCGCAGCAGCGAGGCGATGAAGGCGTGGCGCCGCGTCTGCTCCAGCAGGCCCTTGCGCGCATCCACGAGGATGAGGGCAAGGTCCGCCGTGGAGGCGCCCGTCACCATGTTGCGCGTGTACTGAATGTGGCCCGGGGTGTCCGCGATGATGAACTTGCGCCTCGGCGTGGCGAAGTAGCGGTAGGCCACGTCGATGGTTATCCCCTGCTCCCGCTCGGCGCGCAGGCCGTCCATGAGGAGGGCGAGGTTGGTGTACTCGTCCCCGCGCGCCTTGCTGGTGCGCTCCACGGAGGTGAGCTGGTCCTCGAAGATGGACTTGGTGTCGAAGAGCAGCCGGCCAATGAGGGTGCTCTTGCCGTCGTCGACCGAGCCGGCGGTGGCGAATCTGAGCAGCTCCATTAGAAGTATCCCTCGCGCTTACGGTCTTCCATGGCCGTCTCGCTGAACTTGTCGTCGGCCCGGCTGGCGCCGCGCTCGGTGACTCGGGAGGCGGAGACCTCGGCGATGACGTCCTCCACCCGAGTAGCGGTGGACTCGACGCAGGCGGTGCACGTCATGTCGCCCACGGTGCGGAAGCGCACCTGGGCCGTCGTCGCCTGCTCCCCCGGCAGCAGCGGCAGGTAGGGCGAGCACGCCATCAGCATGCCGTCGCGGCGGAACACCTCGCGCCGGTGGCTGAAGTAGATGGAGGGCAGGGGAATCTGCTCCTGGGCGATGTATTGCCAGATGTCCATCTCGGTCCAGTTGGACAGGGGGAAGACGCGGATGTGCTCCCCTCGGCGGTGGCGGCCGTTGTAGAGGTTCCACAGCTCGGGACGCTGGTTCTTGGGGTCCCACTGGCCAAACTCGTCGCGGAAGGAGAAGACACGCTCCTTGGCGCGGGCCTTCTCCTCGTCGCGGCGGGCACCACCGAAGACGGCGTCGAACTGGTGCTTCTCGATGGCGTCCAGCAGCGGGGCCGTCTGCAGCCGGTTGCGCGAGGCGCGCGGGCCCTTCTCCTCCACCAGGCGGCCCGAGTCGATGAACTCCTGCACGGAGGCCACCAGCAGGCGCGCGCCCAGGGCGGCTGCTCGCTCATCCCGGTACGTGAGCACCTCGGGGAAGTTGTGCCCCGTGTCCACGTGCATCAGCGGGAAGGGCAGGGGCGCGGGGGCGAAGGCCTTCTCCGCCAGCCACAGCATCACCGCGGAATCCTTGCCACCTGAGAAAAGGAGAACGGGCCGCGAGAATTCGGCCACCACTTCTCGAATAATGAAAATGGATTCTGCTTCCAGCGCCTGCAGGTGCGACAGCTCGTGACTCATCCCGTCACAGCATCGCCCGGGCGAGCCCGGCATGTCCATACTTCAACGGATAATTTGGGAAATCCTGCAATCCAGTGCCCGCTGGGGGTCTCGATGCTGGATGGGCTGGAGGAGGAAGTACCGGGCGCCGTTCCCTGTGACGGCGCTCATCGGTGGGGCCGAGCGGAGCTCGGGTGGGACACCGGCTGGGTGCTTCATTCCGGAGACGTACGGTCCAGGGCTCCGGGCGGCGCAGTCGGCACGCCGCGTCACTTCACACTTCAGGCACTTCAGGAGGCTCGAGGCAGCTTTCGGCGGCCTATTCCATCCTCCGCGTCGTCCGACTCGTAATAGAGGGTTGCCCCTCCCTCGTCGTAGACGACCAGCACGCGCTCACTCTGGTCCAGCAGGCCCGTGGCGGCTGCTGCCGCCTTGCGGACCAGGGTTTCAGTCCGCGCGGGACTCTTCTTCGTGTTGCCTGTACGCGTTGACGCACTGGGCATGTGGGAAACGACTCCTTGGAACCCTCACGTACAGGAGGGGGGTAACGTGCTATAGCCAACGTAAACCTTCGTTGACAAGCGCTTGACAAGCCCTGGCCGGACACGAGGTAAGGGAGCGTCATGAATCGGAGCTTCGTCCCCTGCCTTTTGTTCACTCTGTGTCTGGCCTCGGCCGCCATGGCGCAGACGCCCCGGCCTCGTGGGCCGGTGGCCTCGCCCACGCCTCCCTGGCTGCCCCGAGCTGCCTTCGTGGGCACCACCATCCGTGAAGGGGCCATCCTCCCCCAGGCGCGTCTGCAATGGCAGGTGGTGTTCTTCCAGGGCCGCTCTGACACCCTGGGCATCCTGATTGAGCCCCTCGCCTCTTTCGCGCTCGTCAAGCCGGACACCATCGTGGAGGGGGACGACGTGGACATGACGTCGCTCCAGCTCTACTCGCTGCTGTTCTCCGTGGGCTACACCAGCCGGCGGCGGACGCCCGGCCTGGAGTGGGGCTTCCAGGTCGGCACCGGCCCCGCATGGCTCCACGCCCGCTTCAGCAATGGCTCCAAGGACGAGGAGTCCTACTGGGGGGGGCTGTTGGATGGCCGTGCGCGGCTCGGCTACCGCTTTGGCGCCGTTTCCCTCGGTCTGGCGGTGGGATATAGTGATCCCTACAACTACAGACGCTCGAGCCTGGCGCGGTCCTACATTGGCGGACTGCAACTGGGAATCTATGCGGACTGGCGCTAGGGGCCTCTGGACCCAGACCCCCCGGGTGGGGTGAAGTGTGTAGCGAAATGGTCGAGCTTCTCAGCCTCCACATCGGCCGCTTTCAGCGAGAGAGGGCGGACTATGAGCGCACGCTGCCAGCGGCGGTGCTCGTGTTCTCGCCCGCGCCAGCTCTGGTGGGTGCGCCCGAGGGAGACGACGATGAGACGCACCACCATTTCCGGACGCTCACCAACGTGTCCACACCGATGCTGGGGGTGGGCGAGCCCATCGTTTTCCCAGTTGTAAAGAATCAAGAGAACGCGTTCGGCCGGGGAATCACGGTGGGGCGGACGGGCAACAACGACGTGGTGCTCGACGACGGCACGGTGTCGCGCTTTCACGCCTGGTTCCAGCGCGAGACGGATGGCCGCTTCATCCTCACGGATGCGGGCTCGAAGAACGGCTCGTTCGTGGGCGGGGTGCGGTTGACCCCCCGGAGGCCGTCGCCCATCACGGATGGGATCCGCCTGCGCTTTGGCCAGGTGGAGGTCACCTTCTATCTGGCGAGCGGTTTTACGAAGGTGCTCTCGCGGCGGTTGGGACCGTGAGCTTGTCAGCCCTTTCACGGGCTTCATATCGTGTGACTCACCCCTTTCGGGGGAACAGGGAGCGTTCGCGGTGCCATTGATGACAGAGGCGTTCGGCCTGACCGACGTAGGCCGGAAGCGGCAGCACAATGAAGATTCGATGCTCGTGGACGCCTCGCTCGGCCTGTTCATCGTGGCCGATGGCATGGGAGGCCATGCGGCCGGCGAGGTGGCCAGCATGCGAGCCACCGAGGTGGTCCGCCAGCACATGGTGTCCAACCGGCACCTCCTCAAGGATCTGAGCACCAACACGAGCCAGGACGCGCGCAACGCGGCCCAGGCCCTGATGGAGGTGGCCATCCAGCGCGCGTGCGCGGACATCTTCCG
The DNA here is from genome assembly GCF_026626635.1 of Archangium lansingense. Lineage (GTDB taxonomy): Bacteria > Myxococcota > Myxococcia > Myxococcales > Myxococcaceae > Archangium > Archangium lansingense. The sequence goes on along the minus strand of NZ_JAPNKA010000001.1, from coordinate 8,334,960 downwards.
CATGGCCCTGGCGGACCCCACCAAGCGCGGTATGGGCACCACCTTCGTGTGCCTCGCCGTGAGCGGCAACAAGGGTGTGATTGGCCATGTGGGTGACTCGCGCATCTACCTGGTGCGTCATGGCCAGTGCCACCGGCTCACCGAGGATCACACCCTGGTGGCCGCCCAGCTCAAGGCCGGCACCATCACCAAGGAGCAGGCCGCCACCTCGCAGTACCGCAACGTCATTACCCGCGCGGTGGGTATCCAGGAGTCCGTCCAGGTTGACACCCTCATTGTCGATCTGTTCCCGGGCGACCTGTTCCTGCTGTGCTCGGACGGTCTGCACGGCTACCTGGACGACGACGAGGTGCTGCCGCTGGTGCAGGGCTCGCAGCCGTCGGATCTGCCCAAGCGGTTCGTGGACCTGGCCAACGAGCGCGGCGGCAAGGACAACATCACCGCGGTGGTGGTGAAGGTCTCCGGCGAAGGCACCATGGAGGCGGAGACCTCCGAGGCGCAGAGCCGCATGGAGGCGCTGCGCAAGATTCCGCTCTTCCGCCACCTCACCTACAAGGAGCAGACGGCGGTGCTGTCCATCGCCACCACGCGCACCTTCCCGGCCGGGAGGGAGATTGTGGTGGAGGGCCAGCCGGGCGAGGAGCTCTTCGTGGTCATCCGCGGCCGGGTGGTCATCGAGAAGAGCGGGGTGGAGATCGCCGAGCTGCGGCCCGGTGGGCACTTCGGAGAGATGGGGCTCATCGACAACGCCCCCCGCTCGGCCACCGTGCGGGCGGTCGAGCCCACGCGCACCATGGTCATCTCGCGCTCGGATCTGATGGGACTCATGAAGCGCGAGTCCATCCTGGCGGTGAAGATGCTGTGGAGCTTCGTCCAGGTGCTGTCGGACCGGCTGCGGGCCACCAACTCGGAGCTGAGCGAGGCGAGGCAGGAGCTGGCCGTGGCGCAGGCCATCCAGCCGTTCGCCGAGGAGTGAGCACCCGGCGGGTGGAGGACGTCGGAAGGGCGACTCGGCCGGAATGAACGGCCGAGAATGTCGGTTGGCAGGCCGGCTGCGGGGGTAACGTCCCGCACCGTCCCATGCGCAAATGGTTCGTTATAGGGGCGGCAGCCGCCCTGGTCATCGTGGCGGTGGCGGTGTTGTGGCCTCGGGGTACGCCACCTCCGCCGCCGGTGTCCGCCGTGGATTCGTCCGCGGCGCGTGTGTTGCCCGACTTCGAAGCGGTGGAGGTGTCCTCCGGGGACTCGGAGGGCCTCACCCTGACGGGGCGGGTGCTGGACTCCTCCGGCAAGCCCGTGGCGGGCGCGGACGTGTCCTTGTCCGCGAGCGCACAGAAGACGCTCAACTCGGTGCGCTGTGACGAGTGTGGACAGGCGCTGTTGGCCTGTCCGGCCCGGGAGAGCGGACCGCACGCGCTGGCCTTCTTCGAGCAGGCGCGAGGTTTCCTGCAGCCAAAGGCCACCGCGCGCACGGACGCGCAGGGGCGTTTCCGTTTCGAGCGCCTGGCGGGGGTGTCTTTCTCCGTGTGGGCTCGGGCTCCGGGCTTCGGCGCGGCCATGCGCGAGCGCGCGGCCCCGGGAGAGCCGGTGGACCTGTACCTGCCTCCGCTGCGGAGCATCGGCGGGCAAGTGGTGGATGGGGCGGGCCAGGGGCTCGCGGGCGCGCGTGTGTATGCGGTGTCGCGCAAGGTGCCGCTGCCGTCCGAGACAGTGGCGGGGCCGAATGGAACCTTCACTCTGTCCGGACTGGGCGAGGGGCCTTTCTACGTGCTGGCCACCGCGGACGGCTTCCTTCCGGCGGTGGAGCCCCTGGTGGAGGCGGGCCCTCAGCCGGTGAGGTTGAGGCTGGAGGCCTCGCGGACGCTGGAGGTGCGCGTCACCCATCAGGGGACGCCCGTGACGGCCACGGTGCGGCTGAAGGCGGACCACCTGGCGCGGGAGGCGCGTGCCGAGGGCGGGGTGGCGCGCTTCGAGGGGCTGTACCCGGATGAGCTGGTGGTGACGGCCGAGGCCGGGAAGCTGGGTGCGATTCCCCGGACGCTCACGTTGAGCGAGCAGCTCACGCAGGTGACGCTCGAGTTGGAGGAGGCGGGGACGCTGCTCGTCACGGTGGTGGACGAGTCCGGACAACCGGTGCCTTCGCCGGAGCTGGTGTTGCGCACCTCTCGAGGCACGGCCATCCAGTCGCAGAAGCCGTCCACGGGAGCGCTGGTGCAGTTTGGTCCGCTGGCCGTGGGGGACTACGTGCTGGAGGGTCGTGCTCGGGGCTACCGGGAAGCGCAATTGCCGGCGCGGGTGAAGCAAGGCGAGACGTCGCTGGAGCTGGAGCTGGCCCAGGCCACGCTGATTACCGGGCAGGTGTTGGACCCGTACGGCCGGCCGGCGCCCAACGTGTCGGTGCTGGTGCAGCCCACGGGCGACTCGGTGACGGCGGACGGGGAGGGCAACTTCGCTGCGGCGGTGCCTACGCCGGGCCTGTACGAGCTGCACGCGCACCACTCCGAATGGGGCGGTGGGCAGGTGAAGGCGACGGCTCCGGCCGAAGGGGTGAAGCTGGAGCTGGAGCCCCGGGCGGCGCTGGAGGTGACGGTGATGGGGGAGGGGCGCCGGCTGGAGGGCGCCGACGTGGTGTTGTGGGTGGACAACGAGAACGTCTTCCGCAGTGACACCTCCTCGGGGCCGGACGGGATGGTGCCCATGCGCGGGCTGCCGCCGGGGACGTACTCGTTGGTGGCCACGCACCGGGACTACCTGCCCTCGGAGCGGCAGAAGGTGGAGGTGGTGGACGGGCAGACGCAGCGGGTGACGGTGACGCTCGAGCCGGGAGCGGTGCTCCAGGGCGAGGTGGTGGATACGCGGGGCGCGCCGGTGGCGGAGGCCTCGGTGTCGGTGCTGCCGCGCATGGCCGAGCCGGTGGTGACGGACGCACAGGGGCACTTCGAGGTGCGCGCGCTGAAGCCCGGGCGTCCCTACCTCGTGGAGGCGCGGCACTCGAGGTACGACCAGCGCGAGCGTGTGCAGGGCTCGGCCGGGGGCGAGCGGGTGCAGGTGGTGATGGAGGAGCGCGGGATGTTCAGCGGGCGAGTGGTGGCCTCGGACGGCGAGCCGGTGCGGCGCTTCCGGCTGGACGAGCACGACGTGGCAAGTGGGGATGGGCGTTTCGAAGTGCCGCTGCAGACGGCGGGAGATCGCGTCATCGTGTCGGTGGAGGCGCCGGGCTTCGAACCGTTGATGGTGGACAGGCCGGTGCAGCCGCGCGACCTGGGTGAGCTGGTGCTGGAGCGAGCGCCGTCGGTGACGGGGCTGGTGCGGGACGAGGGTGGAGGGCCGGTGGCGGACGCGGTGGTGGGGTGCGATGCGTGTGAGGACTCGGTGATGACGGGGCCGGACGGACGCTTCACGCTGCCGAGCCCGCCCTTCGTGGCGAAGTTCACCGTGACGGCGCGCAAGGGGCGGCTGAGTGCCTCGGCGGCGGCCTCGCGCGAGGGACAGCGGACGGTGGAGCTGGTGTTGAAGCCAGCCACGAAGCTGTATGGGACGGTGTACGGAGCAGACGGCAGGCCAGCGGCGGGCTTCCAGTTGGAGGGAGTCCACGCGGACCGGGGCGAGCCGGTGAGCATCGTCACGGGGCCGGATGGGCGCTACAGCGTGGACGTTGCGCCAGGCCACTACCGCTTCGCACTGGGCGTGGCGCGCGAGTTCTCCGGAGAGCCGGCGCTGCTGGTGCAGGTGGAGGGAGGGGAGAAGCGCTTGGACATCGGACCGGCACCGGGATCGGCTGCGGTGACGGTGCAGCTCAAGCCTCAGCGGGGCAAGGCGCTGTGGGTGCTCGCCGGGGACGTGGGCGCCGTCACCAACCCGCCGACGGCGCTGATGCGGGTGGGCTACGGGCAGTTGCTCTACCAGCCGGGAGGAGAGCGGATAACGCTGCAGGGCTTCCCGCCGGGGCGCTACACGCTGATCTGGACGAACTTCCACACGGATATGGAGGAAGGCCCGGTGGTGCGCACGGTGCAGCTACCGACCTCGGGAGACATCATCCTCGACCCGTGAGGCGAGCCACCCCCCGCGTGCACACCCGCATACACTCCCTCTCCCCTCGGGAGAGGGTCGGGGTGAGGGTATCGAGGAACCCGGGTTGCTATGCCCCCTCTCCCTCTGGGAGAGGGCTGGGGTGAGGGTCAGGACCCAGTCCTTCACCTTGGAGGAATGTTCTTCGGGAACTTCGGAAGAGAGTGGTTCATCAAGTCCCAGGGCTGTGCGCTCTGCGTCCAGATGTCGAGCATGGGCGCGCACCAACTGGGGTCATCGAGACTGCCGACCTTGATGGCGATGAATTGAGCCGGGATGCCGCCGCCGGCGAACAGCGGCGTGCCGCACTCCGCGCAGAACTCGCGGCGCACCTCGTTGCCGCTCTCCGCGGTCGACAGATGTCGCTTGGGGGTGCCCTGAAGCAGGCGCAGCGAGTCCGTGGGGACGATGGCGACCGTGGTGAACCCCGTGCCACTGGAGCGCTGGCAATCTCGGCAGTGGCAGTTGAGCACGGCGAGGGGTGCGGCGGAGCTCTCATAACGAATGGCCCCACAGGCACAGCCTCCGGTGAAGGGAACAGGCACGGATACACCTCCTGAGGAAGTAGTACGCGGAACGGCGTCGTAGGCCCATCTCGCGGCGAGGACAAGCGTTCGCTACCTCGCGGCGGAACCCCTCAAGGGGTCTCCCGGGCCTCCTCGTGGACCGTGTCTCCCACGGCATACAGGCGCAGCCAACCATGGTCGCGCAGGAACCGCTGCAGGGGCGCTCGCAGCGCTGCGCGCAACTGCCGCTCCCCGTCCGGAGTGGTGCTGTCGTGGAGGGGCAGGTTCCAGCACACCGTCCCGGAGCTTGTACCAGCCGACGACTCACCCGCCGCTACCAGCCGTACCACGAGCGGAGGCGGCTCGTTCGGGGCTGGCAACTCCTGCATGTGCCCGGTGGACAGGGGACTGGGAATGGCGCGGGCCCGCTCGGAAGACGCCAGTTGATTGAAGAGGGTTGCGGCGAGCTCGGCGACGCCTGCCTGCGAGCAGTGGAAGACGATCGTCCGGGGCCGGGAGGGCTTCACGTTCTGCACCAGCAGCCAGCGGAAGAGGCACACCGCGAGCGCTGCTCCGAGCAACTGGGCGGCGATGAACGACTCGACGTCGAGTGGATGCACGGCCCCGGCATGAGTGCTGAATGCGCGTGCGAGGATCAGCGCGGGGTTGGCCAGGGAGCGCGAGTCGGTGAACCACACGGTGGCGGCCACGTAGCCGGCCACGGCGAGCGGCGTGGCCGCCGGACGGGTGCGTACGCAGCCACGCACGACCACGAGCAGTCCAAAGGTAGAGACCAGCTCCGTGAGGAACTGCGCCGAGCTGGCCGCTGGAGCCCGTGTGGCGATGAGCAGGGGCTCTCCGCACATGACGTGCGCCACCAGCCGGCCCGCCAGTCCGCCGAGCAACTGGGCGAGCACATAGCGGGGGACATCGCGCCAGGGAGTGTTGTCCTCCAGTGCATCGGCGAATGTGAGGGCCGGATTGAAGTGCGCGCCCGAGAGGGGTTGGAGCACCAGGGTGAGGCAGGCGAGCACGGCACCGGCCGCCAGCGACATGAAGAGTCGCTCATCGGCGGCACTCACGCCCAGGTGCTCGGCGCCATGGTGGGCGCCCTCGAGAGCCACCACCAGCAGTCCACAACCGAGGGCCTCGACCACGAGGCGCCGGGGCCTGTTCAGACGTCCCTGGGTAGGTCCCGCCGGGGCCTGGCTCGCAGCAGTCATCGCGTGGCCCTCCGCCTCTGCACGTCGAGCGAGGACGGTACGCCTCACCCCGACGTTCGTCAAAGGTGACGGACGCCGGACAGGCGGGGCACCTCAGAGGAGGTTGCGAGCCCGCCCCCGCGAGCGTAAGGAAGCCAGCATGAAGGCTTCGGCTCTGCAGGGACGCCGGGTAATCGTCGGAGTGGGCGGCGGCATCGCGGCGTACAAGGCGTGCGAATTGGTGCGCGAGCTGGGGCGCGCCGGGGCGCAGGTGCGGGTGGCGATGACGGAGGCGGCGAAGCAGTTCGTCACACCGCTGACCTTCCAGGCGCTCAGCGGGCATCCGGTGCTGACGGACTACTTTGATCCCGCGCAGGAGGGGAACTTCGGGCACCTGGATCTGGCGCGCTGGGCGGAGCTGTACGTGGTGGCGCCGGCGACGGCGGACCTGTTGGCGCGCATCCGGGCGGGGATGGGGAACGACGCGGTGACGACGTCGCTGCTGGCGTTCCGAGGGCCGGTGCTGCTGGCGCCCGCGATGAACGTGGCGATGTGGGAGAACGAGCGGACGCAGGAGAACGTGACGGCGCTGGCATCGGGGCGACGTTTCCACCTGGTGGGGCCGGGGGCGGGGATGCTGGCGTGTGGCGACGTGGGAGCGGGGCGGTTGGCGGAGGTGGGGGACATCGTGGCGGCAGCGGCGCGCTTGTTCGACCCGGGGCCCCTGGCGGGCCGGCGGGTGCTCATCACCGCGGGGCCCACGCGCGAGTACCTGGATCCGGTGCGCTTCATCTCCAATCCCTCGACGGGGAAGATGGGGTTGGCGATGGCGGAAGCGGCGCGGGCGATGGGGGCGGAGGTGACGGTGGTGTTGGGTCCGGTGGGAGCGGTGGAGCGGAGCGGCTACGAAGTGGTGGACGTGGTGACTGCGGAGGACATGGCCCGCGAGGTGCTGGCGCGGGTGGAAGAGGTGGACTGTTTCATCGCGTCTGCGGCGGTGAGCGACTGGAAGCCGCAGACGCGAGCATCGCAGAAGGTGAAGAAGTCGGAGGGCCCGGAGACGCTGACGCTGGTGCGCACGCCGGACGTGTTGGCCGAGGCCTCGCGCCGGGTGTCGGGACGAGAGAAGCGGCCGGTGCTGGTGGGGTTCGCAGCGGAGACGCAGCGGGTGGTGGAGTACGCGCGGGGAAAACTGGAGCGCAAGGGGCTGGACGCGATCGTGGCGAACGACGTGACGGCACCGGGGGCGGGCTTCGGGGTGGACACGAACCATGTGACGGTGCTGACGCGGGACGGGAAGCAGCAGGAACTGTCCGGGACGAAGCGCGAGGTGGCCCGGTCCATCCTGGACCTCATCAAGGACCTCCTCCCACCCCAGCAACCCTGAGCCCCCATCTCCCTCTCCCTCTGGGAGAGGGTCGGGGTGAGGGTGTTCGGGCCTCCAACCAGTCCTCCTGGGACCCCAATCAGTCCTCAGCGGATTTCCACCATGGCGTCGTACTCGACGCTGGGGTAAGCGTACGGGCGCCCTACCCGGTAGGCGGTTGAACCGGGGCCCCCGGACCCATAAACCCAGAGTCACCGTGAGCGAAGCCCCCGAGACCTCGCAGGAGTTGAGCGAAGTGCTGGAGGATCTGCGCCGCCACCTTCTCTGGCAGGAGGAGGACGGTGGCCGATTCCTTCAGGTAGACGCACGCCTGGCCGCCGAGCTGCGCGGCGCGGGCCTTGCGCGTCTGCGTGCCCAGGCGACCAAGGCCGCACCCTCTGCGGCCACGCAGTCCGCGCCTCCACCTACCCAGACGCCACCGGCCGCGCGCCCGATGGCTCCGAGAGCCCCGCCTCCAGAGGCCGAGCGCCCGGTGTCCGTCCGCGCGCCGGAAGCACCGCCTGCGCGCCGCGAGGCTCCCCCTGCGGCGCTCCTCGAGGCTCCTCCCCAGGTGCGCCCGTACGCGGGCCCGCTGCCCGGGGTGGTGGAGGGCGAGCGGCCGACGCTGGATGAGATTCGGCGGGAGCTGGGCGACTGCCGCCGCTGCAAGCTGTGCGATGGGCGCAAGAACATCGTCTTCGGTTCTGGCAACCCGCGCGCCGAACTCGTCTTCGTGGGCGAGGGTCCCGGGGCGGACGAGGACGCGCAGGGCGTGCCCTTCGTGGGAGCGGCGGGCCAGCTGCTGACGAAGATGATCGAGGCGATGGGCTATCGCCGCGACGACGTCTACATCTGCAACGTGGTGAAATGCCGGCCGCCGAACAACCGCAACCCGGAGCCGGACGAGGTGACGGCGTGCGAGCCGTTCCTGCGCGCGCAGCTCCGGGCGGTGCAGCCCAAGGCGATCGTGGCGCTGGGCAAGTTCGCGGCGCAGACGCTGCTGCGCGACAGCACGCCCATCACGAAGATGAGGGGCACCTGGCGCGAGTATGAGGGCATCAAGCTGATGCCCACCTTCCACCCGGCCTATCTGCTGCGCCAACCGGCGGAGAAGAAGAAGGCGTGGGAGGACCTGCAACTGGTCATGAAGTTCTTCGGCAAGCAACCCGGGCAGCGAGGCTGACCGGGGAAGCCCCTGGAGGGGGAAACGCGATGAAGGGAGTCCTCGAGACGCAGGAGATGCACTCACCGGCGCTGGAGTCCAACCCGTTGGGAGACTCGGCGCGGCGTCAGCTCTTGGTGTACCTGCCCCCGGGCTACGCGGAAAGCGCGCGGCGCTACCCGGCGGTGTACTTTCTCAACGCGTTCTCCAACAGCGGCAAGTCGTGGACGAACTTCTCCGCGTTCTCGGTGAGCGTGCCCGAGCGGCTGGACGCGCTGGTGGCGGCGGGGACGATTCCCCCGGTCATCGGCGTGTTCCCGGACGGGTGGACGTCGCTGGGCGGCAGCCAGTGGGTGAACAGCGACGCCATCGGCCGCTATCGGGACTTCCTGGCCAAGGACGTGGTGGGGTGCGTGGACCGCACGTACCGCACGCTGCCCAAGGCGGTGGCGCGCGCGGTGGTGGGACACAGCTCGGGCGGGTATGGCGCGCTGGTGATGGGCCGCTACCACCCGGAGATCTTCTCGCACCTGAGCGCGCAGTCGCCGGACGCCTACTTCGAGTACTGCTACCTGCCGGATCTCCCCAAGGCGGCCTCGGCGCTGCTCAAGGCGGGCGGGGTGGAGGCGTGGTACCAGGACTTCACCCGGCGCTCCCGCGAGACGAAGGCGCGGGGCGATGACTTCACCGTCATCAACATACTGGCCATGGCGGCGGCCTACTCGCCGAAGAAGGGCGAGCCGCTCAACCTGGAGCTGCCCTTCGATGCGCAGACGGGCCGGATGCGGCTGGACGTGTGGAACCGCTGGCTGGTGCACGACCCGGTGCGCTTCGTGCCCAAGTTCCTGGACGCGTTCCGCAAGCTGAAGACCGTCTTCATCGACTGCGGCTCGCGCGACGAGTTCAACCTGCGCTGGGGCGCCCGGATGATCGCCGAGGACCTCAAGAACGGCGGCGTCGAGCCCATCCACGAGGAGTTCGAGGACGGGCACACCGGCGTCAACTACCGCTTCGAGCGCTCGCTGTCGGTGATCGGCCCTCGGCTCGCGCTCGAGTAGGCGGAGTGCGCCTTCTCATTCGCTGAAACAGTGAAGGCGATGACGCGGGGCGTTGTCGTGCCCCGTGCTCGTTGCCTCTGGCGCTCCAACGTTGGCCCGGGTACACGCTAGCGCCGTGTATTCGAGCAGGTGCGACTTGCACGCACCCGCGGCCTGGAGACGCTGCCATGAGCATCGACCGTTACGGATTGTCCCGCGTCGTGGGGGAGAAGGGCGTGCTGCCCCAACGGGCGCGCAAGCTCGAACCCTCGCTGCCCTGCCGGGAGGCCGAGCTCCTCATCGACGTGGAGAGCCTCAACATCGACGCGGCCTCCTTCAAGCAAATCAAGGACGACGTGGGCGCGGACCCGGCGCGCATCGCCGCCCGCGTGCAGGAGATCGTCCGCGAGCGCGGCAAGATGCAGAACCCGGTGACGGGCTCGGGCGGCATGCTGATCGGCCGGGTGAAGGAGATCGGCCCGAAGCACCCGGCGTGGGGCGAGCTCCAGCCGGGCGATCGCATCGCCACGCTGGTGAGCCTCAGCCTGACGCCGCTCGTCATCGACGAGGTGAAGGCCGTGCACCCGTCCATCGACCGGGTGGACATCCGCGGCCACGCCATCCTCTTCGCCACGGGCCTCTACGCGAAGCTGCCCACGGACATGCCGGACATGCTGGCGCTGGCGGCGTTGGACGTGGCGGGTGCTCCGGCCCTGGTGGCGCGATGGCTGCGCCCGGGCATGACGGTGGCGGTGTTGGGCTCGGGCAAGAGCGGCGCGCTGTGTCTCGCGCAGGCGCGGCGCAGCTTGAAGGGCCAGGGCCGCTTGCTGGCTCTCGACATCTCCGAGCAAGCGCTCGACACCCTGAAAGGCATTGGGTTGTGCGACGTAGGCCTGAAGGTGGATGCCACGCAGGCCGTGGACACCATGGAGATCGTCTCCCGAGCCACCGAGGGAGCGCTGTGTGATCTGGTGATCAACTGCGCCTCGGTGGGGAATACGGAGATGGCCTCCATCCTCAGCGCAAAGGACGGCGGCACGGTCGTCTTCTTCTCCATGGCCACGAGCTTCACCGCGGCGGCACTCGGCGCGGAGGGCGTGGGCAAGGACGTCACCATGGTGGTGGGCAGCGGCTACGTGCCGGGGCACGCCGACTTCACTCTGGAGCTGCTGCGCTCCGAGCCGGCCCTGCGCCGCCTCTTCGAAACGCGTTACGTATAGTAAGGTGCCACCATGCCAGGTCCGTTCATCGATGACGCGCAGATCGCTCATGCGCGAAAGCTGGCGGAGGACATCACTGAGCCCATTTTCGAGCTCATCCGCCGCAACACCACTGTCTCTGTCGAGCGCACCGTGCTGCGTTTCTTCGGCATCTCCGATGCGGGAGCCGGAGGCGTGCCGCTCGCCAACTTGATGGTCGACCGGCTCAAGGCAGCCGGAGTCCTCAACAAGGGAGCGGCGTACTGGTACGGCCGGGCTCTGCAGATGGGCGCGCGCAGTCCCATGGAGGCCGTGGAACGGCTGACCGCGCTGCCGGCGGAGAAGCTGGGGCCCCTCTCCCCGGAGATGGAGCAGAACCTCCGTGAGGAAGTGCGCGCCGAGGCCCACGCGGCCATGGAGGACTTCAAGTCCCGCATCGCCCAGCGTGACGCGCTGCGCAAGGAGCTGGGGAGCGCTCCGGCGCCGCACAAGTACGTGATCGTCGCCACGGGCAACATCTACGACGACGTGGATCAGGCCCGAGCGGCGGCGCAGGCGGGGGCGGACATCATCGCCGTCATCCGCTCCACGGCGCAGTCGCTGCTGGACTACGTGCCCCACGGCGCCACCACCGAGGGCTACGGCGGTACGTATGCCACCCAGGAGAACTTCCGCATCATGCGCGAGGCCCTGGACGACGAGGGTCGCAAGCTCGGGCGCTACATCCAGCTCACCAACTACTCGTCGGGCCTGTGCATGGCGGAGATCGCCTTCGCCGCGGCCTACGAGCGGCTGGACATGCTGCTCAACGACGCGATGTACGGAATCCTGTTCCGCGACATCAACATGCGGCGCACCTTCATCGATCAGTACTTCAGCCGCCGCATCTGCGCCCAGGCCGGCATCATCATCAACACCGGCGAGGACAACTACATCACCACCGCGGACGCCTACGACGCGGCGCACACGGTGATCGCCAGCCAGTTCATCAACGAGAGCTTCGCCAAGCGCGCGGGCCTGAAGGACTGGCAGCTCGGGTTGGGGCACTCGTACGAGATCGATCCGTACCGGGCGGACACGCTGCTCCTGGAGCTGTCGCAGGCGATGCTCGTGCGGCGGTGCTTCCCCAACGCGCCGCTGAAGTACATGCCGCCCACCAAGCACAAGGAGACGGACATCTTCTTCAGCCACGCGTACGACGTGATGGCGGACCTGGTGGCCATCTGGACGCGGCAGGGCATTCAGCTGCTCGGAATGATGACCGAGGCCATGCACACGCCGCTCCTGGCGGACCGGTACGTGGCGCTCAAGGCGGCCAGCTACATCCACCGGGCGGCGGCGGGCATCGACGAGGAGTTCACCGTGCGCGAGGACGGGAAGATCGCCAACCGCGCGCGCGAGGTGTTCGGCAGGGCGATGGCGCTGCTGGAGGAGTGCCAGAAGGACGGCATGGTGGCGGCCATCGGCCGGGGCCACTTCGGCGACGTGAAGCGCGCGGAGACGGGCGGCAAGGGACTGGATGGCGTGCTGGAGAAGGCGCCGGACTACTTCAACCCGTTCCAGGAAATGCTGGAGGCTCCGTGATGCTCGGCTCGTTGCTGGTGATGGTGCTCGCAGCCGGGGAGCCGGCGGCGGAGCTGACGAAGTACGAGGTGAAGACGCTCGCGCTGCAGGTGCCCACCGAGTGGAAGCAGTCCGAGGCGGATGGCACCCAGCGCTTCGATGAACCCTCCGGGGACGCGTACCTGCTGTTGGACGTGGGCGCGGTGCAGACGGCGGGCATGAAGCCGCAGCTGTGCCTGGAGAAGATCCTCACCGCCATGGGGAGCGAGCAGGGCTGGAAGCAGCTCAAGCTGGGCAAGGCTCCGGCGGCGAAGCGCGTGGACTCGGACACGACGCCGGATGGTGCGGAGTCGGTGCAGACGGTGACGTACGTGGGGTGTGACGGGAAGACCACCTGGTCGCTCGTCTTCCACATGGACGCGAAGAAGAAGGACCGCTTCGAGACGCTCGCGGAGAAGGTGGCCGGCAGCGTCGCGTACGCGAAGTCCAGGAAGGGGAAGTAGCCGCCATGGCGACGAAGGCGACGAAGGCGACGAAGCAGATCATCCGCCCCTACGGCGACCGGCGCGACGACGGCGTGGTGCAGCTGTCCTTCACGCTGCCGGTGCCGCTGTCGGAGAAGGCCAAGGAGGCCGCGGCGGTGTTCGCGAAGAAGATGGGGTTCAGCGACGTGAAGGTGGCCGCCGCCGAGCGCGCCGCCGACACGTACACCTTCTTCATCGTGTACGCGCGCACGCAGCACTCGCTGGACTACTCGGAGATCGACGTCCCCGAAGTGGTGGTGAAGAAGCTCGGGTTCGATGATCTCAACGGGCTCATCAAGGAGAAGGTGGGCCGGCGCATCGTGGTGTTCGGCGCGTGCACGGGCACGGACACGCACACGGTGGGAATCGACGCCATCCTCAACATGAAGGGGTACGCGGGCGACTACGGCCTGGAGCGCTACCCCTGGTTCGAGGCCTTCAACCTGGGCAGCCAGGTACCCAACGAGGAGCTCATCAAGCGGGCCATGGCGCGCAACGCGGACGCCATCCTCGTGTCACAGGTGGTGACCCAGCGCGACGTGCACAAGGACAACTCGCGCCAGTTCATCGAGGCCGCGAAGGCCGCGGGCATCCACGGCAAGACGCTGCTGCTGCTGGGCGGGCCGCGCGTGGACCTCAAGCTGGCGCTGGAGCTGGGCTTCGACGTGGGCTTCGGCCCCGGGACGAAGCCCTCGGACGTGGCCAATTACATCGTGCACCAGGTCCTCCAGAAGGAAGGCAAGGAGGCGAAGAACGTGCACTGGGAAGGGGAGCCCAAGTGAGCAACGTGAAGGCGGTCATCCGGCTGCGCATGAGCAGCCACGACGCACACTACGGTGGGAACCTGGTGGACGGGGCGCGGATGCTGGGGCTGTTCGGCGACGTGGCCACCGAGCTGTGCATCCGAATGGATGGGGACGAGGGCCTGTTCCGCGCCTACGACTCGGTGGAGTTCCTCGCGCCGGTATACGCCGGGGACTTCATCGAGGCGGAGGGGGAGATCATCCAGGCGGGCAACACGTCGCGGAAGATGCGCTTCGAGGCACGTAAGGTGATCCGCCCGCGACCGGATGTGAACGATTCGGCGGCGGACGTGTTGCCGGAGCCGGTGGTGGTGTGTCGGGCTAGCGGGACCTGCGTGGTGCCGAAGGACAAACAGCGAGGTCAGCGATGAGCAACCCCATGGTCATTACGGCGGCGATGGTGGGAGCGGAGACGACGCGCGAGCAGACGCCCTACCTGCCCATCTCGGCGGAGGAGATTGCCGAGGACGCGGCGAAGTGCCGGGAGGCGGGCGCGGCGATGGTGCACCTGCACGTGCGCACGCCGGACGGCAAGCCGTCGCAGGACACGGAGCTGTTCCGGGCGGCGATCCGGGCCATCCGCAAGCGGACGGACATTCTCATCCAGGTGTCCACGGGTGGAGCGGTGGGGATGGGCGTGGACGAGCGGTGCGGCGGGCTGAGGCTGACGGGCGAGGACCGGCCGGACATGGCCACGCTGACGACGGGCACGGTGAACTTCGGGGACGAGGTGTTCTGGAACCCGAGGCCACTGGTGCGGGACATCGCGAAGCGCATCAAGGCGCTGGGCCTGCGGCCGGAGTTCGAGTGCTTCGACGTGGGGATGGTGGACGAGGCGAGGGCGTTGGCGAAGGAAGGGGTGGCGGACCTGCCGGGACACTTCGACTTCGTGCTGGGGGTGCCGGGGGCGTTGACGGCGCGAGAGGACGCGCTGGACTTCATGATCAAGTCGCTGCCGGAGGGGAGTACGTGGACGGTGGCGGCGGTGGGGCGGCACCAGTTGCCGTACGTGGAGCTGGCGGCGGAGCGGGGCGGTAACGCGCGAGTGGGGCTCGAGGACAACATCTACGTGTCCAAGGGCGTGCTGGCGAAGGGCAACTGGGAGCTGGTGGCCGAGGCGGCGAAGAGGGCGAAGGCGAAGGGCCGGACGCTGGCGACGCCGCAGGAAGCCCGCAAGCTCCTGCGCCTCGACGCCGCGTAACTCCCCGTCACCCGTAGTAACCGCTGTCAGTAACCACCCCGCCAACAACAACCCCTCTCCCTCCGGGAGAGGGACGGGGTGAGGGTATCAAGTCCCCGGGTTGAATCCGTTCAACCCACTGTTCTCACGGAACCTCGGGTCCCTGGAATCCCTTGGAGCGGAAGGTCAGGACGAGCGTGTCCCGGTGTCCGCTGTCGGCCAGTGGCTGGATCGGCGTGCTCTCGTGAATCACACGCGCGTCATCCAGTAGCAGAGCGGACCACGGCTCGGTCAGGGTGAATCGGATGCCGTGCGGGCCGGAGGCCTCGAACACGCGCGTCTCGCCGCCCTTGATGCCCTCGCGTCCGACGAGCAGCACGGCGACGAAGTCCACACCATCACGGTGAGCGCCCTCGGGAGTGGGCCGGCCGATGCCGTCCGTGGTGTCGATGCGGAACTGGTGCGCCTCGACGAACCATGGCTGCGGCCCCTTCAGGGCGGAGCAGCACGCGGCGAGTCCACGCAGCAACTGCGGCCAGACCGGCTGAGCGACCACGGTGGGCATCATGGGCTCGAACCAGCGCTCCAGGCCGCCGTGCAGCGCGTTGTACTCAACGGGCTGCCAGTGCGCGCGGTGCGGCACCGGGGTGACCGAGGTGCCCTCGACGACGAAGCACGAATGCCGACGCGAGCGGTAGCGGCCGCCGTCGCGCAGGTAGGTGTCGGGAGGCAGACCGTCCCAGGTCGGACTCAGGGCGTCGAGCGAGGCGGCCGGTGTGCCTACCAGCTCGCATAGACCCGAGCGGCTGAGGACGGCGTAGCCGCGGTCGCGCAGGACGGCGGTGACCTCGGAAGGCGGTGTGACGGGAGGCGAGAAGCTCATGGGCGTAGTGGAAATGCACCATGGCCGGGCGGCGCCCGCTTGGAAAGAGGGACCTTGCGCCGGAGGAGGCTCAATATTACTTATATAATATTACTAGCGTAATCTGTTCCGGCGGAGAGGGCCGCGCCTGAGGCGTGCAACTCAAGGAGCCAGACCATGACCACGAGCTACATCATCGATGCTGTAAGGACCCCTAGAGGGCGAGGCAAAGCGGGCAAAGGAGCGCTCTCGGGCATCCACCCGCAGGAGCTGTTCGCGCAGGTGCTGAAGACACTCCAGCGGCGCCAGGGGTTCGACGCGCGCGAGGTGGACGACGTGATGGCGGGGTGCGTCTCCCAGGTGGGAGAGCAGGGCGCCAACCTGGCCCGCAGTGCGGTGCTGGCCGCGGGCTGGCCCCACGAGGTGTCGGCGGTGTCGCTCAACCGCTTCTGCGCTTCGGGGCTGCAGGCGATCAACTTTGGCGCCATGGGGGTTGCCTCGGGCGCGATGGACCTCGTCATCGCCGGTGGCGTGGAGAGCATGTCGCGCGTCCCCATGGGCTCTGATGGCGGCGGCCAGGATGGCAACAACACGCACCTGCGCCAGAGCCTGTTCCAGGTTCCCCAGGGCATCAGCGCCGACCTCATCGCCACGCTCGAGGGGTTCTCGCGCGAGGAGATTGATGCCGTGGCGCTCCGTTCCCAGAAGAACGCGGCCCGGGCCATCGAGCAGAAGCGCTTCGCGAAGTCACTGTTCCCCGTGAAGGACCCGTTCACGGGCGCGG
Organism: Archangium lansingense; assembly: GCF_026626635.1. Lineage (GTDB taxonomy): Bacteria > Myxococcota > Myxococcia > Myxococcales > Myxococcaceae > Archangium > Archangium lansingense. Next base: position 8,318,701 of record NZ_JAPNKA010000001.1, on the reverse strand, counting down.
TGGTGCTCGAGCGGGACGAGTTTCCCCGTCCCGACACCACGGCCGAAGGACTCGCCGCGCTCAAGCCTTCGTTCGTCGCGCTGGGGGAGACGGTCTCAGGCCCGAAGGGGGAGACGCTGGATCAACTCGCGCTCGCGGCGTATCCGCACGCGAAGGCCATTCGGCACCTCCACACCGCCGGCAACTCCAGCGGCATCGTTGATGGGGCCGCCGCGGTGATGCTCGCTTCGGAGCGGTACGTCCGGGAGAAGGGCATCAAGCCGCGAGCCCGCATCCGCGCGATGACGACCATCGGCAGCGAGCCGGTGCTGATGCTTACCGCGCCCGCGCCGGCGAGTCAGAAGGCACTCCGCCTCGCGGGCATGAAGGCGAGCGACATCGACCTGTGGGAGATCAACGAGGCCTTCGCGGGCGTGGTGCTGCAGACGACCCGCACGCTGGGAATCGATCCCGCGCGTGTGAACGTCAACGGCGGCTCCATCGCGCTCGGCCATCCGCTCGGTGCCACCGGAGCGATGTTGCTCGGAACCGCGCTCGATGAGCTCGAGCGGACCGGCAAGCAGACCGCCCTCATCACCCTGTGCGTCAGCGGCGGTCAGGGCATCGCCACCATCATCGAGCGGCTCTGACGCTCGAACGGAGCCCGGGCGAGCCTTGACCCATTATGGGCGAAATATTAGTTCCATAATGAACCGTGTGTTTTTTCCGGAGCCGCTCAGTCAAGAGCTCCGGAGCGAGGTCGAGGCATGAGCCAGAAAGCGGAGCAGAAGCAGAAGTCGCACGAAGCCATCCTCGCGTCCGCCGCGGCGCTGCTGCTCGAGCGAGGGATTCGAGCCAGCTCCGTGATGGATGTGATGAAGGGAGCGGGGCTCACGGTGGGCGGCTTCTACGGGCACTTCGAATCCAAGGAGCAGCTCTTCACCGAGACCATCCGGAGCACAGCACGAACGATGTGGACCCGGTTGCTCCAACGCGCGATGGGCGACACGTCGCGCCCCCCGGCGCTGACGGTGCTGGAGAAATATCTGTCGCGGAAACATCGGGACACCGTGGAGGCCGGCTGTCCCCTGCCGAGCATCGCTTCCGAAGTCGCAAGGGAAGGGGAGCCCTATCGTGGGGCCCTGGAGAGCGAGCTCACCGAGTTCGTTCGGGAGTTGAGCGATCTCCTGGGCCCGGGCGAGAAGTCCCGGGAGAAGGCACTCGGGCTGCTGGCCCTCATGTACGGCGCCCTGTCGTTGTCGAGAGCTGTTCGCGGTACGCGCCTCAGTGACGAGTTCCTCGAGGCGGCCAAGAAGCTCGGCGCGCAGACCCTGGAGGGAGGTGCCGAGCGCAACACACCCTGAATGGAGAACCCTGTGTCACACCGTCGCGTCGTCATCACCGGTACTGGACTCATCACAGCCCTGGGCACCGGTACTGAGAAGACCTGGCAGGCGATGCTCGCTGGCAGGTCTGGCATCGCGTCCATCACCCGCTTTGAAACGGCGAAGCTCGACACCCGCTTCGCGGCCGAGGTGAAGGACTTCCAGCCGGAGCAGTTCATCGACAAGCGAGAAGTGCGCCGGATGGACCTGTTCTCGCAGTACGCGCTCGCCGCGACCGAGATGGCCATCAAAGAGAGCGGTCTTCCCATCGGGCCAGACGCGCCCCATGGCTACGCGCCCGAGAAGGTGGGCGTCATCGTTGGCTCGGGCATCGGCGGGCTGAGCTCGCTCGAGGAGCAGCACCGCAAGGGCCTGGAGAAGGGGTTCGACAGACTCTCTCCCTTCTTCATCATCCAGATGATCACCAACATGGCGCCCGGCCTCATCTCCATCCGCTATGGATGCAAGGGGCCGAACTGGTCGCCGGTGTCCGCCTGTGCCACCAGCGCGCACGCCATCGGCGAGGCATGGAAGTCCATCCGCCTGGGCGAGACGGACGCGGTCATCGCCGGGGGCTCCGAGGCAGCAATCACCCCGCTGGGCATGGGCGGGTTCTCGGTGATGAAGGCGATGTCCACCCGGAACGAGGACCCTGCTGGCGCCAGCCGTCCGTTCGACAAGGAGCGTGACGGCTTCGTGCTGGGCGAGGGCGCGGGCATCGTGGTGCTCGAGGAGCTGGAGAACGCGAAGAAACGCGGTGCTCATATCCTGGCGGAGGTGGTGGGCTACGGGGCCAACTCGGACGCGTACCACGTGACGGCTCCAGCTCCCGAGGGAGAGGGTGCGGCGCGCTGCATGCGCCTAGCGCTGGCCTCGGCGGAGATGAACCCCGAGGACGTGGGCTACATCAACGCGCACGGCACCTCGACGCCTCTCAACGACGTCAACGAGACGAAGGCCATCAAGACGGTGTTCGGTGCGCACGCGCGCAAGCTGGCGGTGTCCTCCACCAAGTCCATGACAGGCCACATGCTGGGCGCGGCCGGTGGTGCCGAGGCGGTGGTGAGCGTGTTGACGCTCCTGCGCCGTGTCATTCCTCCGACCATCAACTACTCCACGCCGGATCCGGAGTGCGACCTGGACTACGTGCCCAACCAGGCGCGCGAGCAGCGGGTGGACGTGGTGATGAGCAACTCGTTTGGCTTTGGCGGGACCAACACGGTGCTGCTGTTCAAGCGCTTCAAGTAGCCGCTGTCTGGACGCAACCCCCTCCCTCTCTGGTAGAGGGCAACCCCATGGATACGGATCTTCGAGGCAAGGGTGTCCTCGTCACGGGGGGCGCGGGTGGTATCGGGAGTGCGGTGGTGCGGGCCTTCGCGGAGGAGGGGGCGAAGGTCGCGGTGCACTACCACCGGAGCGCGGACAAGGCGGAGGCGCTGGCGAAGGAGCTGGGAGGCGCCGCGGTGAGGGCGGACCTGACGTCAGAGTCCGACGTGGACGCACTGGTGCCCGCCGCGGTGAAGGAGCTGGGCCGGCTGGACGTGCTGGTGGCGAACGCGGGCGTGTGGCCGCCGCCGGACGAGGGAGTGTGGCAGATGTCCCTGGAGCGGTGGCGGCGGACGCTGGCGGAGAACCTGGACAGCGTGTTCCTGAGCTGCCGTGCGTTCCTCCGCCACGTGGAGAAGACGGGGACGGGGAACATCATCATCATCGCCTCGACGGCGGGGCTGTTCGGCGAGGCGGGGCACTCGGACTACGCGGCGGCGAAGGGCGCGCTAGCGAGCGGGTTCCTCAAGAGCCTGAAGAACGAAATCACCCGCATCGCGCCACTGGGCCGGGTGAATACGGTGTGCCCGGGGTGGACGGCGGTGGATCGCCACAAGGACAAGCTGGAGGACCCGGCGTTCATCAATCGGGTGACGCGGACCATGCCGCTGCGCAAGGTGGGTCGTCCCGAGGACGTGGCGCGGGTGGTGGTGACGCTGGCGTCCGACCGCATCTCCGGCCACGTGACAGGCGAGGTCATCACCGTGGCTGGAGGCATGGAAGGCCGCGTCCTGCACGAGGCCTGAGCGTCAGGCCGTGGGGCTGGGGCTGGGGGAGGGGGCGTCCGCCGGGCGCGAGCTCGTGGCCCAACTGGCCAGGCCAATGGCCGCCACCAGAAGCAGCGCGGCGAGCAGGAAGGGCGCGCCCGGCAGGTTCCAGCCGAGCGCCGGACCGATGAAGTACGCGAACGTCTGGGTGAAGATGCTGGGGGCGATCATCCCCGCGATGCCCATGATGCTCGAGAGCGCGCCCTGGAACTGGCCCTGCTCCGAGGGGCTGATGCGGCGCGACATCAATCCCTGGGCCGCGGGGCTGGTGAGCCCCCACAGCGCCATGACCGGCACGCCAATCCAGAACACGATCCCGGTCGGGGCGAGTCCGTAGATGGTGAACCCCACCGCGCCGAAGAACAGCCCCAGCATCAGGGCGCGCCGCTCCCCGAGCTTCTTCACGGCGGGCCGCACCAGGCCTCCCTGCACGACCAGCGAGCTGAGTCCCACGCCCGCCATGGTGAGCCCCACCGTGCGCTCGTCCCAGCCGAAGCGGTAGCTCCCGTACAGCACGAACACACTGGGCAGCGCGATGTGGGCGAGCTGATAGAGGAAGTGGACGCACGCCAGCCGGAGCACCTCGACATTCGAGCGCAGCAGGCTCAGCGCGCCCATCGGGTTGGCGCGCTTCCACCGGAAGGGCGTGCGCCGCTCGGCGGGCAGGGACTCGGGCAGGACGAACAGGCCGTACATCGCATTGGCGAGGCTCAGGCCCGCCGACACCCAGAAGGGCAGGCGCGGATCCATCTGCCCCAGCACGCCGCCGATCGCGGGCCCCAGGACGAAGCCCACGCCGAAGGCGGCGCCGAGCAGGCCGAAGCTGGCGGCGCGCTTCTCCGGCGGTGTCACGTCCGCGATGTAAGCGCTGGCCGTGCTGATGCTGGCCGAGGTGATGCCGGAGATGACTCGGCCCACGAACAGCCAGCCCAGCGTCGGCGCCAGCGCCATGAGGATGTAGTCGAACCCCAGCCCGAAGTTCGACAGGAGGATCACCGGCCGGCGGCCGTAGCGGTCGGAGAGGGAGCCGAGCACCGGGGAGAAGATGAACTGCATCAGCGCCCAGACCGTGGAGAACAGACCGAAGACTCCCGCGGCCCGCGCGGTGTCCCCGTCCAGCATCGTGACGACGATCTTCGGCAGCACGGGGATGATCATCCCCATGGCCAGGATGTCGAGCAGGATGGTGATGAAGATGAAGACCAGCGCGGCGCGGCGCGGGCCTCCTGGGGCGGTCGGTTCACTCATGGCGGGCGACGTCCTAGCACTTTCCCGGACGGGGAGTGAGTCCCCGCCTCAGTACTTCTCGGAGGAGCAGCGAGCAGCCACGCCCATGGGCACGCTGGGGAGATGAGATCTCGCGAGGCGGGGAGTCCGGCGGGTAGCATCCGCCGCGATGGCATTCGAACTGGTCCTGATGTGGCTCGTGATGGCCGTGCCGTGCGAGAAGACGCCGCCGCCCGGCATGGTGTGCATCGAGGGCGGAGACGCGGTCGTGGGCGCCGACGATCGCTCGGCCGCCGAGAAGCCCCGGCACACGGTGTCCGTGGAGACCTTCTATCTCGACGCGAAGGAGGTCACGGTCGGGGACTACAGCCGCTGCGAGCGTGCGGGCGCCTGCCCCCGGTTGCCTCGCCCGGCGTACTACGCGCGCTTCCAGAAGCCGGAGCTGCCAGCGGTGCCGGTCACCTGGGAGATGGCGCACCAGTACTGCGTGTATGCGGGCAAGCGGCTGCCGACGGAGGCCGAGTGGGAGAAGGCCGCGCGCGGACCCGAGGGCCGGACCTACCCATGGGGCGAGGAAGCTCCTTCGTGCAACAAGGCGAACTACAAGGGCTGCCCGGACAACACCACGCGGCCTCCTGGCAGCTACCCGGCCGGTGCCTACGGCCTCTATGACATGGCGGGCAACGGGTACGAGTGGGTCAAGGACTGGTGGAGCCCCTGTTACAAGGGCTGTGACAAGGCCTGTGGTGAGGACTGCCTGCGCGCCAACCCGCGCGGCCCGTGTGACGGCGCGCGTCCGTGCAAGGGCTACACCCAGCGGGTGCTCAAGGGCGGTTCCTGGTACTGGCCCGAGGAGATGCTGCGCGGCTCCTGGCGGCGGGGCGAGCGGCCCACGAGTGGGCTCCACCGCCTGAGCTTCCGCTGCGCATCGACGACGACCCGGCTGTCCGCGTGGCCGCCCCGGTTCCGCGAAGAGCCCCCGGCCCGTCCGGCGGATCCGCTTCCGCCGAGCGAGGAGGAGCGCGCGAAGGCGCTCGCGGTCGTCGAGGACACCGACATCTTCCAGATTCCCCTCTGCGGCCGTGTGGGCAAGGCGCGCGTCGATTGCCGCGACCCGATGAGCTACATCAAGTCGAACGAGGTGCTCCAATACCTCTTCGGGGATGTCATCAAGAACGTCGGGGGCGGCTATGTGGGGCTCGGGGCCGATCAGGGCTACTCGTACATCGCCCATGCCCGGAGCCAGTGGGCGTGGATCTTCGACTATGACCCGACGGTCATCCGGCTCCACCACGTGCTGAGGGCCGTGGTGAAGCGGGCGGCGACCCGCGAGGACTTCGTCGCGGCCTTCACCGACAAGCGCGTGGCGGCGACACGTGCCGCCATCGAGGAGGAGTGGGCATCGCTGCCGAAGGAAGAGCGCGCCGCCATCACCGGAGTGTTCGAGCGTGCGCGGCGGCAGCTCTGGGCCAACTACACGCGCCAGCTCCGGCCCGCGCGCTGGGCGGGAGGGTTCGGCTGGCTCCAGACCGACGAGAACTACCGCTACATGCGTCTGATGTACGAGCAGGGGCGCATCATCGCCATCAAGGGCAACATGCTCACGGACAAGGCGTTGCCGTCCATCGCACGTGCTGCTCGCTCCCTGGGGGTTCCCATCCGCGTCTACTACCCGTCGAACGCCGAGGAGCAGTGGAAGCAGCTTCCTCCCCAGTACCGGGAGAACGTGCGCCAGCTTCCCTTTGACGAGCGCAGCGTGATTCTGCGGACGTTGATCTCCCGCAAGTTCCACAAGTCGGACGCCTACTGGCACTACATCGTCCACAGCGGGCTGCATGCGCAGGAGCACCTGGCCCTGCCGGGGTACGCGAACGTTTGGAGCTTCATGGAGGACCGCCAGCAGGTGGGGGCGTTCTTCGCTACCACCTCCGCCGATGGCGCGCAGAAGGCGCCCACGCGTGAGCGCTATCTCGACTTCCTGAGCTACATCGGCATGCCTTCGGCTGTGCCCTCGGCGGTCGCGGAGTCGAAGCCTTGAGGTCCATGCGGGCACTCGCGCTCGCCATGCTGCTCACCGCGGGCCTCGCGCGAGGTGAGGGCTATCCCATTCCTCGTGGCGAGCACCCGGTCGCGTGGAAGGCGGCGGAGAGCATCGGAGAGTGGAAGACCGAGGGTAATGCGCTCGCCCTCGCTACGCCGCGAGCGCTCCGTAACTACTTCATCCAGGAGGAAGAGGCCGCGTCCCCGGTGCCCTTCGTGCGCGCGAGGCTCCAGAGCCCGGCCCGCGCCGACCTGGCCATCTTGTTCCGCGCGAAGGTGCGCGCGACCCAGCCGCTGTTCGCGCTGACGGGCTACGGCCTCTACGTGGATGGGCGCAAGGAGACGGTGGGGTTCGTGCGCTATGACGGGACGCGCTCGGATGACAGCGGCGTGCGTGCGAAGGTGCCCGGGCTCGCGAAGGTGGCGGAGCTCGAGCTCGTGCTCTTCCTCGCCGGGCCCGCCTTCGCCGTCCACGTGTACGACGCACGCACCAAGGCGGAGCTCGCGAGCCTCGTCTGGTCCGACGCGGCATTCGCCGGGGGCTCGCTCGGCGTGTACGCGCACAGGAATCAGTCCGCCGAGGTGCGGGTGTCCCTCTTCGTACCGGATCCTCCGCCGCAGGAAGCCTCGGCGCGCGATGGCCTCTCGCTCGAGTGGCTCGTGCGTGTCGAGCGGGGCCTCCAGTTCGCTCCGGAGCTGCGCCGTCACCTGCGCCGTGCCGCGCGTGAGGCGGAGGCCGATGTGTACATCGCCAGCGAGCTCGGGGTGCACCTCCTGCGCGAGAGCTCGGTCAGCGTGCGCGACCTCCGGCCCGGAGTGCCGTACCGCTTCCTGGACCCGACCTTTCGTGAGCGCCTGGAGCGAGCACGCAAGGCCCCGGTGCGCAAGGGTTTCGTCGAAGGCCTCAAGGATCCCGAGCTCATCGAGCGCGCGATGCGGGCACTGGCCGCGCGTGCTCCAGAGCGCACGCGCATCATCGAGATTGGCCGCACGCACGAGGACCGGCCGATTCTCGCGCTGCTGATTGGCGAGGCACTCGACGACCACTCCCGCCCGGCGATGCTGCTGTGCGGTGGCACCCACGCCAACGAGGTGGTGACTCCCGAGCTTCCGCTCGATGCGGCGCGCTGGCTGCTGGAGAACGCGGAGGACAAGCGGGTTGCACGCTGGCTGCGAACGTTCCATGTCGTGATTGTCCCGCTCGTCAATCCGGATGGGAGCCACGGGTACTGGCACGTGTCCACGGCGCGGGGGCGCACCAACCGGCACAAGGACGCGCAGGCGGCGGAGCTGGGGTTGCTCGAGTACGGCGTCGATCTCAACCGCAACTATCCGTTCCAGTGGGGGAGCGTCGAGGATCGCTTCAACAGCGAGGATCCGCGCTCGCCGTTCTTCCACGGGCCGGCCGCGGGCTCGGAGCCCGAAGTGCAGGCGATGATGAAGCTGGGCGAGGCGTGGCGCTTCGTCGGGATGGTGTCGTACCACGCGGCGGCGACCCGGCTGCTCGTGCCCTACACGGTGGAAGGTGCTCGCGAGCCCAAGCCTTCGGCGGCCTGGGCGGTGGCGCCCGCGATGATCGACGCGGTTGCACCAACACCGGGAGGCAAGCGTTACGAAGCCGTGCGCCACCTCTACCCGGTGGCGGGGACGGATCAGGACTGGTTCTACTGGAGCTTTGGGACGCTGGCGTACCTGGTCGAGCTGCCGTTCGTGTCACCGGGGCCGCGACGACCACTTGCGCCCATGGTGGAGGGCGCGCGTGGCTTCTGGCAGGTGCTGTTTGATCGCTTCCTGGATGGCCCGGCGCTGACGGTGCAGGTCCCCGAGTCCTTCAAGGCGGAGGGGCCGGTCACGGTGGCGGTGGAGGAACTCTCCTGGCCGAATGGAGAGCGCTTCTCGGCGCACCCGGAGTCAGGAGTGTTCCACACGTACCTTCCGACTGCTGGGCGCTACACGGTGAAGGCCACGAGTGCATCGGGCAAGACGGTGTCTCGAGCAGTCGACGTAGGCACGGCGCGAGTGGTGCTCGCCCTCACCGAGAGCCCCTGAGGCAAACCACCCCAGAGTCCCTCTGGCGCAGACCATCACCGAGAGCCCCTGGCGCAGAGAACCCCTCGCCCTCCGGGAGAGGGACGGGGTGAGGGTATCTCGGCCCCCAGATTGAACCCGTGCTCACTTCCCGAGGAACCCGAGCAAAGCCGTGTGCCACTTCTCGGGAGACTCGAAGTGCGGGATATGGCCCACGTTGGGGAGCTCGACGAGGGTGGCCTTGGGAAACGCCTTGGCGGCGCGCTGACCGAGCTCGGGGTACTGACCGTACTTGGGGAGTGCCTCGGGGGCGACGCGGCCTCGGCCGACGACGGTGCGGTCCTCCTGGCCGATGACGAGCAGGACGGGGGCCTGCACGAGCGGGAACTCATGGACCACGGGCTGCTGGTAGATCATCTGCTCAGTGGCGGCGGACACCCAGGCGGCGCGCGGGTACTCAGCGCTCAGGGTCTGGCGGAAGAGGACCTGCACGTACTCCTCATACTCGGGGCGCCAGGCGACGTAGTAGGTCTTCTGGTACTTGCGGATGGCCTCCTCGGTGGTGGCGAGCTGGCCGCGGTAGAGGTCGTCGGTGGCGGCATAGGGGACGAAGAAGCGGTAGTCCTCGAGGCCGATGGGGTTCTCCAGCACCAGGTGGGTGGTGACGTCGGGGAACTGTCGGGCGAAGCGCGTGGCGAGCATGCCGCCCATGGAGTGACCCACCACGACGACCTTCTGGACGCCGAGCTGATCCAAGAGCCGCTTCGTGTTGCTGGCGAGCAGGTGGAAGCTGTAGTCGATCGCGGGCTTGGAGGACTTGCCGAAGCCGATCTGGTCGGGGACGACGACGCGGTAGCCGGCCTGGCTGAGGGCCCGAATGGTGTCGCGCCAGTAAGCGCCGAAGAAGTTCTTCCCATGCAGGAGGAGGACGGTGCGGCCGTTGGACTTCCCGGCGGGAGGCACGTCCATGTAGGCCATGCGGACGTCCTGGCCCTGAATGGTGAGCGGGAGGAACTGGACGGGAGCGGGGTAGGGGTAGCCCTCCATGGCGATGCCGAGGGCCTCGGGAGCCTTGGACGGCTGGGCAGCGGCGGGTGCGGCGCAGAGCAGGAGGGCGAGGGCGAGCAGGAGACGCTGTACGGGCATGAATCCTCCAAGGTTGGAACAGAAAGGAGTTCATTATCCGGCCAACGGGTGTTTCGCGCGGAAAACCGGGGAGCGGTCCGAAAAGGACTTAAAGAGGGGATGCCAATGACGAATCCGATTGAACGCTTGCAGTCGTACATGCGCCGCAGCGCAGCGGGACGCTACGAGTCCATCCCGGTTCCGCCGTTCACGGTGTTCCTCCACCCCTTCGACGCGCTCATCTACTTCAACTACGCCATCCCGGACGGGGCCATCACGGGGGATGTGAGCGAGCCCTTGAAGCGGCTCCGGGCGGAGTTCCAGAAGAAGGGAAGGGTGCCCCGCTTCGAGTACGTCGCCGAGCTGGCCCCGGCCCTGGCGGACACGCTCCTGGCCGCCGGCTTCCGTCAGGAGGCCGAGGCCCGGGTGATGATCTGCACGCGTGAGAGCTTCACCCCGGCTCCGATGCCCGAGGGGCTCTCGTTCTCGGTCCTCACGTCCGGGTCTTCCCGCGAGGAGCTGCGCACGTACTGCAACACCTCGCGGCGGGGCTTTTCCCCGGACGAGCCCTACGAGGCCTCCGAGGAGGAGATCTCCAAGACGCTGGAGGAGCTCCGGGAGGGCCGGGCGGTGGTGGGGTATGTGGAGGGACAGCCCGCCGTGGTCGGCACGTTCACCTCGCCATCCGAGGGCATCTCCGAGCTTGTCGGAGTGGCGACGCTCACGAGCTTCCGCAAGCGGGGACTCGGCAGCGCGCTGACGTCCCGCGTGGCACAGGAGGCCTTCGCGCGGGGCGTGGACGTGCTCTTCCTGAGCACCATCACCGAGGAGGCCGGCCGCATCTACGAGCGGGTGGGGTTCCGGTTCGCGACGCGCATGCTCTTCATGGTCGAGGGCTCGCATCCAGAAGGAGCCATGTTGCCCATCCCGGGTTGAGACGCCCGGTCCTTCCTCCACCGGGCGGGCAGGGAAGGGCCAGGCCGATTTGTTCTCAGCCGCGCACGGGCGCGGTAGCTTCGGCACGAGATGGAGACTCACCTCGCTCGTGTGCTCATGTGCCTCGCCGTTCTGTCCGCGGGAGTGGTGCGGGCGGACCCTGGGATGGACGGGAAGCCGGAAGTCGCTCGGCCTCGGACCGTGCTGCTGCTCGGTGACAGCCTCATCGTCACCAGCTTCGGCGAGTACCTGGAGCAGTTGCTGAACGAGCACTCGGGGACCCGTGCCATGCGACGGGCGAAGTCCTCCACCGGGCTCGCCCGCCCGGACTTCTTCGACTGGATGACGGTGGGCCGGGAAGAGGTCGAGCGCCACCAGCCCGACGTGGTGGTCGTCATCATGGGCGGCAACGACGGGCAGGGGCTCACGGACGAGAAGGGCAAGGCAAAGGTGCAGTGGGGCGCGTCCGGGTGGGAGGCCGCGTACCGCCAGCGCGTTGCGGACTTCCTGGGTACTCTCGGAGCGCCTGGCCGGAAGCTTCTCTGGGTGGAGCTGCCGTACACCGGGCTGCCGAACTTCGAGCGCAAGCTGGGAGTCATCCGGCGTGTCCTGCGCGAGGCCGTGTCGGGCCATGAGGCCTCGACGTACCTCGAGACGAAGTCGTTCTTCACTGACGCGAAGGGCTCCATCCTGCGCGAGGCCCGGGTCGAGGGTTTCCGTAAGCCGATGAAGCTGAAGATGGAGGATGGGGTCCACTTCACGTTGGCGGGCGGCCGGTATTTCGCCACCAAGGTCTACCCCGCGGTGCTCGGATTGCTCGGGCCCGGCGGAGCGGAGCCGCGGCCCGCCAGCTCGGAGCCGGCACCCGTGGCCGCATCCCCGGCCCCTTCTGTTGCTGCCTCCCCGCCTCCCCCCAAGGAGGCTCGTACTCGGGAGCCGGCGATCTGCCGCGAATTCGATGCCGTATCGGAAGCTCCGATGACGGTCATGCCCATGGCCCTCTGCTATCCATGAGGCACGGGCTGCAGCGTCTGGTTGCGTGTCTACTGGCGGTGGCGACATGCTCGTGCGGAGCCCTGTCCATGACCACCGCCTCCGCACGTGTCTCCAACACCGCTTCTTCCACTGCCTCCGGGCGGGTGCCCGTGTTGCTGGTGCATGGCATCGACGACGATGCGCGCACCCTGGCGCCGCTCGCGAACGGGCTGGCGCGGGCCGGCTTCCAGGACGTGCAGATCGTCGAGCTGAAGCCCAACAATGGGGACGCCCCCATCGCGGTGCTGGCCGGGCAGGTGGCCGAGGCGGCCGGGAGCCTGCGCGCACGGACGGGCAGTTCGCGAGTCGACGTGGTGGGCTTCAGCATGGGCGCGCTCGTCAGCCGCTATTACCTGCAGCGGCTGGAGGGCCGGAACCACGTGCGCCGCTTCGTGTCCATCTCCGGTCCCCACGAGGGAACGCTCACGGGTTGGTTGAGAGCCAACCCCGGGGCACGCGACATGCGGCCTGGGAGCGAGCTACTGCGCGGGCTCGCCGCCGACGAGGCCCCGTTCGGGGAAGTCCAGGTCTTCTCCCTCTGGACGCCGCTCGACCTGATGATCATCCCCGCCCGTTCGTCCCGGCTGAACGGAGCGAGGGAGCGCACCATCCCCGTTGTGCTTCACCCGCTGATGCTGCGCGATGGGCGGGTCCTCCGTGCGGTGGAAGAGGCTCTGACGGTAGAGCGTCCAGAGGACTTCACGCCCCTACCGGTGGTGGTACCTCCAGGCGGTCCCTGAGACCTCCGCCACGCTCACGGAGGCCGCGGCCGCTCGGGAGTCTCAGACCTGGGTAGGCCCGGAGTCGGTGGGAGCGGGGGCCGGAGGCGGGGCCGGCTTCTTCGGAACCACCGCGCGGCGTGGGGTGCCCTTGATGGCGAAGTTCAGCAGCATCACCCCGGGCAGGAGCATGCCCAGGCCCTGGTTGAGGTTGGTCGGGGGATGGACCACGGCTCCGAGAGCCATCGCGGCGAAGAGCAGACCACAGACCAGACGGAGGAGGATGGAGCTCACGGGGGTTCCTTGGAACGGGGCAACTCATGATAACCAGGGGTTTTCCTCGTGCACGTCCACCCATGAAAAAGTCCTCTTCGGCCCTGCTGGCGATCCTGCTTGGACTGGCCTCGGCGTTGTTCTTCACCATGACCTACGTGCTCAACCGCAACATGGCGGCGGCGGGCGGGTTCTGGGCCTGGAGCGCATCGCTGCGGTACTTCATCATGGTGCCGATCATGTTGGTGCTGGTGGGCGCACACGGGGGGTTGCGGCCGTTGGGGGCCGAGCTGAGGAGGCACCCTGGCGAGTGGTTGCTCTGGGGCAGCGTGGGCTTCGGCGTCTTCTATGCGTTCCTGACGCTGTCGGCGGACTACGGGCCCTCGTGGCTGATCGCCGGCTCCTTCCAGCTCACGGTGCTCGCTGGCCCGCTGCTGTCGCCCTTCATCTACACCGACGCACGCCGGCAGATACCCCTCAAGGCAGTGGGCATGGGCTCGTTGATCGTCCTGGGGGTGCTCGTCATGCAGCTGGGCTACTTCCAGCTGGCCATGCCGGCGAGTGCCTGGCTGGCGCTGCTCTTCGTGGTGATCGCCGCCGTCGCATACCCACTGGGCAACCGCAGGGTGATGCTGCACCTGGAGCGCGAGGGAGTCTCCCTGGATGCGAGCCAGCGCGTGCTGGGCATGACGCTGGGGAGCCTACCGCTGTGGCTGGGTGTGGCTGCTTACGGCTACGCGAAGGTGGGGTGGCCATCGACTGGGCAGGTGCTGCAGTCCGCGGGCGTGGCGCTCTCCTCCGGGGTGATAGCCACCACCCTGTTCTTCCGCGCCGCGCAGATGACCGCGAACAGCCCGGTTGGCCTGTCCGCCGTGGAGGCCACGCAGGCCACTGAGCTGCTCTTCGCGCTGTTGTTGGGCGTGCTCTTCCTGGGCGAGCCGTGGCCCTCCGCGTTCAGCTTCGTGGGAGCCGGCCTCATCGTGGTGGGCATGGTGCTCTACAGCCGCGTCAGCGTGGCTTCCGAGCTGGAGCCCGCCGCGGTGCAGACGTGAGCTGCCATGGTGGCCGCTCCCTCTCGTTCTCGGCATGGCCGGAGAGGAGCACCTGTTCGTCCTCACTGGGAGGCCCGGGTGGTAGCTCTCGCAGCTTCGCCTCCAGCCGCTCGAGGGCTTCCGCGAAGGTCGCATCCTCGTCCCCGCCAAGCTCGGCGAGCCGGTTGCGCACCAGGGTCTCGATCTCGAGCCGTTGAGTGCGGAGCTGTCCGGTGAGGAGCCGCGGCGGATGGCTCTCGGGCCAGGACTCCTGTCGGATTCGCCGCTCCGCGCGCTCGAGCGCCTTGCCGAGAGGGGTCTCCTGCTCGCTGACCTGCCGCAACGACTCGAGCCGTTCGTGGAGCTGATGTTGCCAGCGGCGAGAGTTGAGTCGCTCCAGCAGCTCGGCCTGACGGGCCTGGGCCTGTTCGAGGACCTCCCACGACCCTTCGAGCTGGACACGGAGCTGTTGCTCCGCGGGGTCCTTTGTCCGGGCAAGCGTGTCGTTGGGTGGGGGCGTGGACATGGAGCGGGTGGAGCGTCTCTAACCGAGCCAGGCGATGAGGGCGCGGACGGCCTCCTCCCGGCGCCGGGAGCTCTCCTGGATGCGCTGGAGCGTTCCCGTCAGCGCACCCATTCCCTTCGAAGCCCGCTCGGGCGCGGTGCGGTAGTTCTCGGCGAGCTGCTCCAACTGCTCGCGCAGCCGCGGGTGGTGCTCGCGCACGCGGGCGGGCTCGGTACCCGGTTTCACGTCCGAGAGGAGCGCGGAGGCAAGCCGTTGCCACTCCTCGAGGCTCTGCCCTGTGCGTTTCGCGAAGCCACCGCGCACCATGGGCCTGACGAAGAACGGCATCGACGAGAAGTCGTGCCCCGTGTCCTCGAGGATGTTGCGGAGCGCGGCGACGAGCGTGACGGGGTCCTGGGTCATGGGGCGTGCAGCCTACCGCACCGGCCTCCGAGACTCCGGCGGAACACGATGGGGCAGGCTCCTGGCGCTAATCCCCTTCAGGGAAGTCTGCGAAGGTGTGCTCCCGGCAACCTGCGCTGACAACGCGACCATTTCCCCTCTCCCTTCGGGAGAGGGGACATTACCCTTCGGCTACTTCCCTGAAGGGGATTAACGCTCGAGGACGAGCAGCTCCACGCGTCGGTTCAGCTGTCGTCCGCGTGCGGTGAAGTTGGGTGCCTTCGGCCGTGAGTCGGCGAGGCCCTCTGTCTCCAGTCGCGACGGCTCCACTCCCGCTGCGATGAGCAGCTCCGCCACCGCGCGGGCTCTCGCCTCGGAGAGCTGCCTGCGCGCGCCCTCCGCACTCTCTTGGTTGTCGGAGTGGCCCTCGATGCGGATGCGCCGGGTCGGGTTCCGCACGAGCAGGTCCACGAGCTGCGGAAGGCTGACGCGGTCCGGCATCGGTGCTGCCTTCCCCTCGGGAAATCGCAGGGGCTTGAGCAACTCCAACCGGCCGTTCTTCTCCTTCACGAGCTTCTTCTTCGGCGCGCGCACCAGCGCGAAATTGAGTGGCTGCGCGTTACCTCCCGCGAGCCGTATCCGGCGCGTCTGCGCGAGGAAGCCGGGAGCAATGACATCCACCGCATAGTCGCCTGGTGCCAACTCCACCTGGGTGGGAGCCCGGGCTCCCTTCTTCAGCGTCACCCGTTGGGCCGTGGCCCCGCGAACGGAGAGCGTGGCCGCCACGGGTTTCCGGCTCGCCATGGCACGCACCAGGAGCCGCGCCTTCTGCTGCGGAGCCGTGGCCGCGGGAGGTGGCTCCGGGTTGCGCAGGCCTTTCGGCGGCTCCGGCACCTGGGTGTCTCGGGCGAGCGCCACTCCCGTCTCGGGCGTCCTCGCCTTCGTGGGGGGAGGAGGAGGCATCTCGGGAAGCGCGACGTCCTCGAGCTTCGCGGTCATCTCCGCCTTCACGTCGTGCAACAGCTTGACCTTCAGCCGCGGGTCCTTCGCTTCCGGCACCACCACGGTGGTGGCCGTCACGTTCACGCGCAGCCCTCGCTGCGTCTGGAAGTTGAGCGAGGAGGTCATGTTCCACAGCAGGCCGGAGGTCGCGCTGAACATGTTCCACGACGCGTCCATGTAGACGACGTTGGAGACCAGCGTGTGCGGCCCGTCCTCGACTTGCTGCGTCAACAGCACATGCGGCCCGGGCGAGCCGATCTGCTCCACCGGGGGCGCCTGAAGCGGCTCACCGTCGAGCGTGAAGTGGACCTCGACGAGCCGGTAGTTCGAGGGATCCAGGCCGATGAAGTGCAGCCGCAGCTCGGGTGGCGGAGTGTTCACCATCTCACGGAGCTGCCGGTCGAGCTCTGCGCGCACCTGCTCATCGGATGGCGGCTCCGCGGCGCGCACCACGCCGGCGGAGAGCACTACCGCGAGAAAGCCGAGCTTCAGCAGGGAGTCCAAGGGGGGCAGGGGGCCTGGGCTGGGGCGCATAGCATCTCACGCCAAGGGACTCCGTCCTTGTTTCTCATGCTTGTCGGCTCAGGAAGCAGGCTTCCTTATTTTCTGATATATCGTCTTGTTCTCGACCACTGTGTGAGGCCCCTTTCCCCCCCACGCCTCCAGGAGGTTTTTCCATGCACTTGTTTCACAGGTCAGGGTTGGCCCTTGTCGCCGCCTGCGCCGTGCTGCTCGGTATGAGCGGCGAGGCCCATGCCACCGCTGGCGTGGTCTTCGTTCACGGCACCGGAGATCAGTCCGTGAGCTCGGCGACGACGGGCTACTGGACCCAGAAGTCCATTGACACGATGCGCAACGGCCGGCCCTATCTGATCGTCGGATATCCCGGCGCGAGCTGCGCGGGTTTCAGCCAGTGTAGCTGGGGCTCCATCGTCGATCAGATCGTCCCGTGGGTGAACGCCAACGGCATCTCCAGCTTCACCGTTATCACCCACTCCAACGGCTCGAGCCCGCTGCGCTACATGCTCACGCACACCGGTGCGGTGAGTGCCAATGGCTACGCGGTCAACCTGGTGACGAGCAAGATCTCCCAGGTCATCTTCTCGGCGCCGGACCTGACGGGCACGCCGCTGGCCGACCAGGTGACGACGAGCGGCTCGTTCCTCAACATCGCCAACGCCGTCGTCGAGTTCTTCGGCGGTGGTAGCTACAACAACCCGGCCGTCGTGCAGCAGCGCACGGACAACATGCGCGTCTACAACTCGAACGGCACCTTTGGCGGCACGCAGGGCGCGACCTCGATTGGTGGCAAGGCCATCTCCGTGGTGCGCGGCAACCGCGTCTACGCCAACCTCTTCTCCAGCGACGCGCACTGCGGCGGCTACCTCTACTCCATCGGCCTCAAGGCGGCGGCGCTGCTCGGCTGGGGCAGCTTCAACGCCGGCACGGACGGCTTCATCGGCAACGACAGCTCGGGCTACTTCGGCAACATCATCATCGACGACGGCCGACTCCACCACCACCAGTCGCGCCGCAGCTGCCACAACAGCGGCAACATCATCGCGCAGAAGGTGGCCAATGCCCCCATCCCCGCGCCCTCGCAGCAGACCTACCCTCCCGAGACCGCCGTGGCGGCCGCCGGCCAGGCCTGCAACAACTACGCGTCGGGTTACGCGACGGACTTCATGACCGGCAACACGGTCTGGAAGTACGGCTGCACCACCAGCCAGCTCAACAACGGCCAGGTCGAGCCCGACTGCCTCATCGCCTATGGCTACTCGAGCAGCTACAAGATCCCGAGCACGGCGAGCTGGAACCCGTACATCAACCCCAACTACTACCTGACCTGGAACGAGGTCTGCCCCGACTCGTGGCATGGCGATGGCGTCTGCGACGCGTGCCTGGTGGCCAAGTACGGCTTCGATGCCACCACCGGCTCGACGGGCTCCAATGACTGCGTGCAGGCGCCTCCGGGCGGCTCCAACTGGTGCGGGGCCCTCGCTTGGGACACCTACTACGGCATCCACAACTACACCGTCGTGAAGGCGCTGCACTGAGACCGAGAGAGAGAACGACCATGACCTTCCACCGTTCCATCGTTCAGTCCGCCGGCCTCTCGCTGGCGGTCCTCCTCCTCGGGGGTTTCACCCAGGAGCCCAACGTGTCCTCCAACCTGCGCAGCGCTTCGGGTGCCACGCTCGCCCCGGGTGATGTGGCCCCGGGCAAGCTGTACGCGCGCGATGCCACCGAGGGCCTCGGCAAGGGCCTCGTCTCGGTGTCCAACCCCACCTCGCCCAAGCAGCCGCTGGCGGCTCCGCTCGCCCCCGAGACGCGGCGTTCCAAGTCGACCGTCATCCACGTGGCGCCGGGCTCGGCCCCCACGGAGCTTCAGCTCCCCATCACCGAGCCCCAGGACGCGTGGGTGATGTTCATCCCCAAGGGCAACAACCCCAAGCTGGGTGAGGAGGCGCTGCACGAAGTGGCGCTGTTCGATCCCCAGGGCCTGCGCGCGGACGTGCGGGCGTCGCGTGCGGCCCACGCGGCGCTGGGCATGGACGCCGAGCGCATGAAGGCCGAGGGCATCTCCCGCCCCATCTCCATGCTGCGCATGGACAGCAAGATGGGCCGCGGCCGCTACAAGGTGCAGGTCGGGCGCAAGGCGGCCGAGCTGGGTCTGGCCATTGAAGTGCGCGAGCCCTCCTCCTCCATCGAGCTGTCGCTCACGGCCTCGGCGATGCAGCTCTTCCCGGGCAGCGACGGCTACGTGACGGTGGGCGTGACGTCGCAGGAGAAGCTCAAGCACGTGCGCTACGAGGCATGGCTCTACAACCCGCGCTTCGAGCGCGTCCGCGAGGTGCCGGTGGTGAAGGCGGGCGGCGAGTACCGCGCCATGGTCTCGCGCGCGATGGACGAGCGCGATGAGCCGGGCTCGTGGGTGCTGGAGGTGCGCGCGGTGGGCTCCGTCGGTGGGCAGGAGTTCGACCGCTTGGGGCAGACGGCGTTCGGCTTCGCGGTGCCGACGGCGCGCATTGCCTCGGCGGGCAAGACGCGTCTGGTGCGTGAGCCGAGCGGCAAGGTGACGGCGCTCGAGCTGGACGTGGTGCTCGAGAGTCAGGCGCTCGACCGGTACGAGGTGTCGGGCACGCTCGTGGCGACGGATGCCCAGGGCGTGGAGCGGCCGGTGGCCGAGGCGCAGGTGACGGATCTGCTCGGCTCGGGGACGCACACCCTCACGTTGCGCTTCGAGGCGGGCCACGCGGGGCTCTCCAAGCTCGATGGCAGCTACTCGCTGCGCGGGCTGCAGCTCTACTCACTTGGCACCAACACCCTGTACCACCGCCTCGCCAAGGGCCTGGACATCCGTATGCCGGCGGTCCGCGTCTCCGAGCTGGCGGCCTCCGAGGTGACGCCCGCAATCGACAACCTGCTGCGCGCGGGTGAGTTCGACGTCGGCCAGTAGTCCTGTATCCAGTAGGGTAGGGGGAACATCCAAGAGGTGTTCTCCCATGGCCCAACGCGATTACAGCAGGGGCGAGTTCCTCGCCCTCACCGGCTTGCTGGCCGGCACCACGCTCCTGAGAGGCACGGCGGAAGCCGCCGCGCCCAAGGTTCCCCCCGCACCGAAGAAAGAGGCCGCCGCTGCGGCCCCGGCCACTCCGTCTGGCCCCTCGCGGGAGGACTTCGAGCGGCTGCGGCGCGGCTGCCGCGCCTCGCTCGTGCCTGGCTCCCCCGAGAACGAGGGCGCCGAGTTGATCCGCATCGGCGAGTGGATGCAGCGCCAGGGACTGAAGGGGGACGTGTACGGCAACGGCGAGCTCGTGCAGTCCTTCGAGAAGCGCGTGGCGGGCCTGCTCGGCTTCGAGGACGCGTGCTTCATGCCAACCGGCACCATGGGCCAGCTCATCGCGCTGCGGATATACGCGGATGCTGGGGGCAGACGCACGGTGGGCGTGCATCCCTCCTCCCATCACGTGCTGCACGAGAATGACAGCTATGCCGTGCTGCATGGGCTGCGCGCGGTGCAGCTCTCGCCCTGGACGCGGCCAGTGCTCGCGGGTGACGTGCGCGAGGCGCGTGAGCCGCTCGATGTCGTCAGTGTGGAACTGCCGGTGCGGTGGTTGGGTGGACAGCTCCAGTCGTGGGAGCAGCTCGAGGAGCTCAAGGCCACCTGCCGCGAGCGGGGTGTGAAGCTCCACATGGATGGCGCGCGCCTGTGGGAGAGCCAGCCCTTCTACGGGCGCTCCTACGCGGACATCTGCCGGGGCTTCGACTCCGTCTACGTGTCCTTCTACAAGATGGTGGGTGCCCTGGGCGGAGCGATGGTGGCCGGCGGGCGCGACTTCATCCGCACCGCGCGCCTCTGGCGGCACCGGCACGGCGGCAACATCTTCCAGATGTGGCCCTACGTGGCGTCGGCGGCAATGCGTCTGGACGAGACGCTGGCCCGCATTCCCGGCTACGTCCAGCGCGCGAAGTCCCTCACCGAGGCGCTGGCGGCGGACTCCCGGCTCACGGTGCTGCCCCGTCCCGTGCAGACGAACATGTTCCACGTCTTCCTGCGTGGCGACCCGGCGGCCCTGGCTCGACAGCGCGACCGCATCGCCCGCGAGAACGGCATCTGGGTGACCAACGGCTTCGGCCAGACGCGCGTGCCTGGAGTTGTCGAGACGGAGCTGCAGGTGGGTGAGGAGCTCGCGGGCCTCGAGGACGCGGCTGCCGCGCGGGCCTTCCTCCGGTTGCTCGAAGCGGCGTGAGCCGCATCAGCGTGGCTGGGAGCGCACGTGTGGCTGGACGCTCGGGGATGCGGCAGCCAGGGGGGCAGAGCGGTGGCTGGGGTTCCTGTGACCCTTTCAGCCCTGTGAAGCCTCCCTGATGTTGGATGCACAACCTAGAAGGTGGAATCACGCCCTGTTGAGTGTTTGTGAAACTAGCGTCTCGCGTCCGAGACGCGTTCCCTCATGTACGACACCCTCGATTTCAAGACGCTCTTCAACCTCTCCCCGAATCCCTACATGGTGCTGGACCGCGAGCTGCGATACGTCGCGGCCAACGAGGCCTACCTACGGGTCACGGCCAGCCGGCTCGAGGCGCTCGTGGGGCGTCACGTCCTCGAGGCCTTCCCCAATGATCCAGCGGACCCCAACAACGACAGCGCGCGCATGTTGCGAGAGTCATTCGAGCGCGTCTTGGCCCAGCGGGTACCGGACACCCTGGCGCTGATTCCCTACCGGGTCCCACGCCAGACGGATGAAGGCGTGATCGTCGAGGACCGCTACTGGAGTGCCACCCATACGCCCATTCTCGATGCCCGGGGCGAAGTGGCCTTCATCCTTCAACACACAGTGGATGTGACCGAGCTGCACCGGCTCAAGCAGACCGTGAGGGCCGCGGAAGCAGCCCGGGACGGTGCGGCTCCCCTGGACCAGGTGGAGGCAGGCGTCCTCCACCGCGCACAGCTCGTCCAGGAGACGAACAAGCTCCTGGACAACGAACGCCTCCTCCTCCGCCGGCTGTTCGAGCAGGCGCCCGGATTCGTGGCCTTCCTGCAGGGGCCCGATCACATCTTCGAGCTGGCCAATCCCTCCTACTACCAGCTCGTCGGGCACAGGGAGATCCTCGGCAAGCCCGTCCGCGAGGCTCTTCCCGAGGTCGCGGAGCAGGGCTTCTTGGATCTGCTCGATCGGGTCTACAGGACGGGGGAACCCGTCGTCGGTCGCGGCCAGCAACTCTTCGTGCAGCGGGAGCCCGGCGCGCCGCTCACGGAAGCGTATGTCGATTTCGTGTACCAGCCCGTCATGGGGCCGGATGGGAAGGTCACGGGTATCTTCGCCCAGGGCCACGACGTCACCGAGCAGAAGCGCGCCCAGGACGAACTGCGCAAGCATCGCGAGCACCTCGAGGAGTTGGTCCGCGAGCGCACCCGCGCCCTCCGGGAGAGCGAGGCCGAGCGGCGCCAGACCGAGGTCGCGCTGCGGCAGTCCCAGAAGATGGAGGCGGTGGGCAAGCTCACCGGCGGCGTGGCGCACGACTTCAACAATCTGCTCCAGGTCATCGGTGGCAATCTCCAGCTCCTGCAGCGGGACATTGCAGGCAACGAGCGGGCCCAGCGGCGACTGGAGACGGCCGTCGGTGCTGTCGAGCGTGGTGCCAGGCTCGCGGCCCAGCTGCTCGCGTTCGCTCGGCGGCAACCGTTGGATCCCGTGGTCATCAACCTCGGCCGGCTGGTCCGTGGCATGGGAGATCTGCTGCGGCGCGCCCTGGGAGAGGGCATCGAGATCGAGACCGTCGTCGCCGGTGGTCTCTGGAACACGCTCGCCGATCCCAATCAGCTCGAGAACGTCATCCTCAACCTGGCGATCAACGCCCGTGACGCCATGGAGGGGGATGGCAGACTGACCATCGAGGCTGGCAATGCCATGCTCGACGACCACTACGCTTTGCTTCATCAGGATGTGGTGGCCGGCCACTACGTGATGCTGGCCATCTCCGACACCGGCTGCGGCATGTCGCAAGAGATCCTGGAGCGGGCCTTCGAGCCGTTCTTCACCACCAAGCCCGAGGGCCGCGGCACCGGGCTGGGCCTGAGCATGGTGTATGGCTTCGTCAAACAGACGGGCGGCCACATCAAGATCTACAGCGAGGTCGGGCAGGGGACGACCATCAAGATTTATCTCCCCCGCTCGCTCCAGGCCGAGGTGGCGCCTGCCGAGGTCGTGACGGGCCCGATCGAGGGAGGGACCGAGACCATCCTGGTGGTCGAGGATGATCCCGAGGTGCGTGCCACGGTCGTGGAGCTGCTGACGGAGCTCGGCTATCGCGTGCTCAAGGCCTCCGACGGGCAGAGCGCGTTGGCGGTCATCCAGAGCGGCATGCCCATGGATCTGCTGTTCACCGACGTGGTCATGCCGGGCCCGGTCCGCAGCCCCGAGCTCGCCCGGCAGGCGAAGGCAATCCTTCCGGACCTCGAGGTGCTGTTCACGTCGGGCTACACGGAGAATGCCATCGTCCATGGAGGCCGGCTGGATCCCGGCGTCAGCCTGCTGAGCAAGCCCTATCGGCGAGAGGACCTGGCCCGGAAGCTCCGCCACATGCTTCGCAACCGTCAGCAGCGGCTGGTTTCACGGGCAGCCCTGGCGACCCAGGTGCACGCCGGGTCCGCGCGCGCTTCCGAGACCGCGAAGACGGGGGCCCTGCACATCCTCCTCGTGGAAGATGATACGGACATCCGGGATTCCGCCTGCGAGCTGTTGGAGGTGCTCGGCCATCAGGTGCTGGCCGTAGCGAACGCAGAAGCGGCACACGAGGCGCTCATTGTCGGTGCCTTCGACGTGTTGTTCACGGATGTGAGCCTGCCCGGCATGTCCGGGCTGGAGCTGGCCCGTGGAGCCGTCTGCCGTCATCCCAAGCTACGGGTCATCATCGCCTCTGGCCATGGCGCTTCGGTGGTCACCGCGGGCGGCGAGGTGTCGGGAGCCGTGCTGCTGCCCAAACCCTATGCGCTCCCCCAACTCAAGAGCGCGTTGGAGGAGGTAAAGGCTTCCGGCAGACCCTCTTGATTTCAGGTCCCACATGACAGTACCGCGCAACCCGGCCATCCCTCCTGACGAGGTGGCCATCAGTCTCTTCCAGGCCGAGCACCAGCCCCTGCTGCGAGCCATCCTCGACCACTCCACGGAAGGCCTGGCCGTGGTCGACGCGAAGGGCCGCCAGCTCTACATCAACGACGTGGCCCGGAGGATCCTCGGCCTTGGGCTCACGGACTCCAACCCGGAGAGCTGGAGCGCGCGGTACGGCGTTTTCTACCCGGACACGCGGACGCCGTGCCCGTCCGAGCGGCTCCCGATGTACCGCGCCCTCCAGGGCGAGGAGTCGCCCGAGGAGGACCTCTTCGTCCGGAATGCCTCCCACCCGGAGGGGCGGCACTTCCGCGCGAAAGCCAGGCCCGTGCGCGACAACCAGGGAGTCCTCCTGGGGGCCACCTTGAGCTTGCGCGATACCCATGACCAACGTCAGGCCGAGGCCGGCCAGCGCCAGACCGAGCAGCGTTTCCAACTCCTCGTGGAATCCGCGCAGGAGGGCCTCTGGGCGGTCGACGCCGACAACCGCACCACCTACGTCAACCGCTATCTCGTCGAGATGCTGGGCTACACGGTTGAAGAGATGATGGACAAGACCCTCTTCGATTTCATCAACGAGGAGGACCACGTCATCACCCGCGAGTACATGGAGGAGCGACTCGAGGGCCGCTCCGCCGTCCTCAAGGACTTCCGGCTGGTGCGCAAGGATGGGACGTCCATTTGGACCCTCATTTCCAACACCCCCCTCCACGATGAGAGCGGCAGATACATCGGGGCCATGGCGATGGTCACCGACATCACCCTGCGTCGCGAGGCCGAGGAGCAGGTGCGTCAGCTCAACACGGAGCTGGAGCGCCGTATCGCCGAGCGCACTGCCCAGCTCGAGTTCTCCAACCGAGAGTTGGAGGCCTTCGCCTACTCGGTGGCCCATGACCTGCGCGCTCCGCTGCGCGGCATCTCCACCTTCACCCTCGTGTTGCTCGAGGACTACGCTGACACGCTGGACGCCACCGGCATGGACTACGTCCAGCGCATCCGCGCTTCGGCCCATCGCATGGGCGAGCTCATCGACTGCATCCTCTCGCTCTCTCGAGTGAACCGCATTGCGCTCGTGGAGACGGACGTCAACCTGTCCGAGCTGGCGCACTCCGTCTCCGACCAACTCCAGCACGGGCAGCTTCAGCGCACCGTGCACTTCCGGATTCAGGATGGATTGGTGGACCGAGGGGATGCCCAGTTGCTGCGCCTGGTGCTGGAGAACCTGATGGGCAACGCCTGGAAGTTCACCCGCGATCGGTCGGTGGCGGAGATTGAGTTCGGCGCCCGGCCGGGGGAGGGGACCGGGCGCGTCTACTTCGTGCGGGACAACGGGGCTGGCTTCAACATGGACTACCAGCAGAAGCTCTTCGGCGTCTTCCAGCGGCTGCACACCCAGCAGGAGTTCGAAGGCCACGGGGTGGGACTGGCCACCGTGCAGCGCGTCATCCATCGCCACAAGGGCCGCATCTGGGGCGAGGGCCAGGTGGGCCAGGGCGCCACCTTCTCCTTCACCCTCCACGAGCTCGCCGACGCTCCTCCCGCCTCTCTGTGAGGGAGGCGGGCCCGCTCACGCCTCACCCGGTGAGCCGGTCGTCAGGCGAACACCTCTTCGAGGAAGTTCCGCGTGGCCGTCCAGGACCGCCGGGCCGCGGCGGCGTTGTACAGGAGGCCTCGCTCGGGTGCGGCCGCCTGCGCATGGGTGAAGGCATGCATGGTGTGGCCGTAGGCGTGAAGCTGCCAGTCGGCCTTGGCCGCGGTCAGCTCCTGGGTGATCGCCAGGACGTCCGCGGGCTTGGCCATCGGGTCATCCCAGCCGTGGAGGAGCAGCACCTTGGCGGAGATCGGTGCCTGGTCTCCGAGCCGAGGTGGCGCGAAGAGGCCGTGAATGCTCACCACACCCTTGACGTCGGAGATCCCGCTGCGCGCGAGATCGAGCACGCAGAGCCCGCCGAAGCAGTAGCCGATCGCCGCGATACGCTGGGGGTCGACCATCGGGTACGCGCGTGCGGCCTCAACGGCGGCGAGCATGCGCTTGCGGAGCATGGCGCGGTCGGTCATGTACGGCGCCATGAGCGCGCTGTTGTCGGCGGAGTGGCTGCCTCGGATGCCCTTGCCATACACGTCGATGGCGATGCCGACGTACCCCATGCGGGCGAACTCTTCGGCCTTGGCGCGCTCGGCGTCGCTCTGACCAGCCCACGAGTGAGAGATCAGCACGCACGGGCGTTTGGCTCCACGCGCGTCCTCGTGCGCGATGAAGGCCTGACAGGTCACGTTGCCATCGGTGTAGTCGAGATATTGGGTGTGCAAGGGGTCTCCATTGCCGGGCTGTGAGGGTCCTGGTTCTAGAGGAAACGCCTTTACAGCGGGAGGTTCTTCTGGAATCTGCCGACTTCATGTCGAACGTCGATCCGAACCTGCGCCGTGAGCTCTTCGGTTGGTACAGCCACCGGCTGGGCATGGACATGCCCATCGTCCGTTATGGTCACTGGGGTCCGGCCCTGCTGCTCTTCCCCACCGCCGGAGGCGATTTCCTCGAGGCCGAGCGCATGGGGCTCATCCAGTCCGTCGCGCATCACCTGTTCGCCGGTCGGGTTCAGATCTTCAGCATCAACAGCATCAACCCCTGGGCGTGGATGAACCCCGGCATGCGCATTCACGAGAAGGCGCGCAACCAGGTGCGCTACTCGGACTATGTCGAGCAGGAGGTTGTCCCGCACATCCGCCGCTGCCTGGGGAACGACCACGCGCGCATTGGCGCGGCGGGTGCCAGCTTCGGAGCCTTCCACGCCGCCAATGCCTTCTTCCGGCGGCCGGACTTGTTCGAGCTGCTCCTCGGGCTGGGCGGCTTCTACGATCTCCAGCCGGAGTTCCTCCACGGCTTCTGGAACGACGACGTCTATTTCAACAACCCCGCCTCCTACGTCCCCAACCTGTTCGAGGGCCACGAGATGGACCTCCTGCGGCACCACAGCCGGATCCACCTGGTGACGAGCCGCGGCGCCTGGGAGCACCCCGGGTATTCCGAGCAGCTCAGCCAGCTGCTGCATCAGCGGGGCATCCCCCACAACCTGGACATCTGGGGCCACGACATGCCCCACGACTGGCCCACCTGGTACCGGCAGCTCGATCACTACGTGGGTGAGCGGCTCGGATACTAGCGGTCTCCCGTCACATCCCGAGCCGCCGCATCAGTCCGGTGGGGACTGGATAGACGGATTCGCGCGGCAGGAGCCGCGTGGCCTGGTCGGCCCGCCCGGCATCGAGGAGCTTGCGGATCTTCCGCACCCGCTCCGAGAGATCCTCGATGGATAGGATCCACTCATCGACGTAGCGGCCGATGACTGTCCGCCCGAGTCCCACCTGGATGCTGTCATGGGCAAGCGCCTGCCCTCGCAACGAGCGCTCGGGGTCCCACTGGATGTGGACCGCCGCCTCCTCGAAAGCCCGGCTCCACCTCTCGGGAGTGCCATGGGCCGCCGGCTCGAAGGCGGTCAGCACCCCGAGCGCCAGCGCGGCCTCCCACCCCTCCCGCCGGATGCGCACGGCGAGGATCCGCTCCTGCCCGGATTTGAGCCCCCAGTTGCTGCGCTCCATCAGCCACAGGAAGCTGGGTTTGATCCACGTCATCCGGTTCAGCGAGAACGGTGGACCGAACCGCTGCCGCTCCAGCGCCACCTCGGCGATGGCATCTGGATAGGCCTGGTACACGACGATGGACGTCCGATCATGGTCGGCACGGATTTCCCGGTGGCTGGTCACCCGGACAGATTAGCCACCCCTCGAGGTGGCCGGGTAGGACGCCTATTTGTGCTCGGGCTCGGTCTCCGGCTGTGACTTGGACCCGGAGCCCGGTTCGGACATCCGCCGGTGCATCTAATCCTCCTCGGGTAAGTCAGTTAAGGGTGAGCCCTGCATGGCGGAAGATGCCTCGCAGGGCCGCCTTAACCCAATATCCCGAGGGGGATTAGGCGGTCGGTTTCGTGGAGCAGGCGTGGACCGGCCAGGAGGAGCCTGGTGCACGAGCCGGCGCGACGCGCTGGGCCCAGCGGCTTACCGGTCCAATGGAAGACACGTCTGGTCGAGGGCCTTCCCGCTGGAGTTCACCAGCTTCATCAACGCGAACGGGCTCGCCACGGATCGCTCGGGAAACATCGCCCTGGCCGCCACCCTGCGCGGGGCGGTGTTCCTGGGCTCCCGCATCGCGACCGCCGACAGTTCCGTGGTGCTCATCCAGTTCGATGCCAGGGGCAACGCCCAGTGGGTCTTCGAGGAGCTCCAGTTCGGCACGTCGGGTGGCGTGGCCGTGGACAGCGAGGGCAACCTCTACCTCGCTGGCACCCTCATCACGGATCTGTTCGAGCCCTGGGACTTCCTTCCCTTTGTGAGCAGGTTTTCCCCGTCGGGGTCAAGGTTGTGGAGGCGGCTGCTCGAGACGGCGTTCGGAGAGGCCAATGCCATCGGTGTCCACGGTGACCTGGGATGGCAATGACACGTTCTCTCCCGACCTCTGGAGACTGGCGGTGGACGGCGGGCCGACGTTGCTGGAGACGACCTTCTCCAACGACGACTTCCCGTTCGTGCCCCAGTTCTTCCAGGCCTGGCCGCAGAGATTCCCGCTGGGCAGCAATCCGGGCCTGACGGGGGCCGCCGAGAATCTGAGAGCAACAGGTATAGGCCCGCGTACTCGGCATAGGGGTGGAGCTTGAATCGGGTGGTGCCCAGCGGATCGATACCGGGCGGTATCTTCACCCATCTTCGCGTGGGCCCGAGCCAGCGGTGCTTCATGAACGTCCGCTCGAGCAGGATGCCCACGAGTTGCGTCATCACCATGACCGTGATGGCCAGCCCCGCGAGAATCCACTCATTGAGATCCGCGAAGGCCGCGTGAAAGGGGGGGTTGTGGTCGGGCGTCACCGTGATGAACGCGCAGTACACGAGGGCGATGGTGGCCAATCCTGGCACGACAGTGGCCAGGGTGATCCACAGCGAGATTCCGAGAAAAGCAGCCATGGTTTCCCGGTCCTGGAAAGCCCCCTCCCTTGAGGGTGTTCATGGTGAGGACACGCTGTTGGCAAGTTGAGGACCACGATAGGGGGAGACAAGGGAGACGCTGAGGACTGGCCGTTCGTCCGCCCCGCGCCAGCGGGCAGGTCGCTCCATACCGTCTCCATCCCCACCCTTTGGTGCACATGGAAACGACGACGGAGACGGGGCAGGCGCCGGTCCGGGACACGCGAGGGGAGAGCCCGGGCGAGCAGCCGCGGCCATGGGTGATGTGGCTCGATTCGCTCTCGCGGGAGGACGTGGCACTCGCGGGGGGCAAGGGCGCCAACCTGGGCGAAATGACCCAGGCGGGGCTGCCGGTTCCCCGGGGCTTCGTGGTGACCTCGGAAGCGTTCCAGGCAGCCCTGCGGCCGCTCCTGTCGCGACTGGGTGAGCTGTGGCGGAGCATCGACGTGGACAATCCGGAGTTGCTGGCCGAGCGCTCGGCCGAGCTGCGTGAACTGGTGCTCCAGGTGGAGCTGCCAGCCGCGCTGCTGGAGAGCGTGCTCGAGGCCTACCACCACCTGGGCGGGGATCAGGCGGTGGCGGTGCGCTCCTCGGCGACGGACGAGGACACGTCCGCCACCTCGTTCGCTGGCATGCACGAGTCGTATACCCACGTGGTCGGTGACGAGGCCGTGCTGGCGAGGCTGCGCGAGTGCTGGGCCTCGGCGTTTGGGCAGCGGGTGGTGGCCTACCGCAAGAGCCAGGGCCTCACCGAGTTGCCCTCTCTGGCCGTGGTGGTGCAGGAGATGGTGGACTCGGCACGCTCGGGGGTGATGTTCACCGCGGACCCAGCCACGGGGGACACGCAGCGGCTCGTCATCGAGGCCGCCTGGGGGCTGGGCGAGGTGGTGGTGGGCGGGCAGGTGGAGCCGGACACGTACATGGTGGACAAGCAGGGTCCGCGGTTGCGTGAGGTGCGGGTAGGGCACAAGGACTTCCTGCTGGAGCGCGCACCCGGGGGGGGAGACCGGCGCGTGACGCTGGGCGAGGAGCAGGCCCGCAGGCGGGTGCTGGCCGACGAGGAGGTGCTGACGCTGGCGCGGTTGGGCGTGCGGGTGGAGGCGCACTACGGCTCGCCCCAGGACATCGAGTGGGCCGAGCAGGGGGAGCGGTTGTACCTGGTGCAGTCGCGGCCCATCACCACGCTGGGCAGGACCGCGCCCGAGTCGGGTCGGGAGGCCCGGAAGCCGGCGCTCGTGACGGGACTGGGGGCTTCTCCGGGCCGCGTCACCGGGAAGGTGCGGGTGCTACGCAGTCCCGAAGAAGGAAGGAAGTTGCAGAAGGGCGAGGTGCTCGTCGCCGCCATGACGTCGCCAGACTGGGTGGCCACCATGCGCCGGGCGGTGGCCATCATCACCGACAGCGGGGGCATGACGAGCCATGCGGCCATCGTCAGCCGCGAGCTGCGCCTGCCCTGTGTGGTGGGCACCCGCAACGCCACGCGGGTGCTGCGCGACGGTGAAGAGGTGACGGTGGATGGGAGCACGGGTGAGGTGCTCGAGGGCCGGGTGGAGGAGGTGACTCCGCCCCGGGTGGAAGCGGTGCGGGCGGTGGAGGCGCCACAGCTCGCCGAAGCGCGCGAGCTCGAGCCCCTGGCGACGAAGCTGTACGTGAACCTGGCCCTGCCGGGGCAGGCGGGTGAGGCGGCCGCGCTGCCAGTGGATGGGGTGGGGCTCCTGCGGGCGGAGTTCCTCCTCACCGATGCGTTTGCCGGAGTTCATCCACGCAAGCTGATCGCCGAGGGGCGGCAGCGCGAGTTCGTGGAGCGGATGGTGGGCCCGCTCCGGGAGATTGCCCGGGCGTTCCATCCGCGGCCGGTGGTGTACCGGACGACGGACTTCCGCACCAATGAGTTCCGCGGGCTGGAGGGCGGCGCGCAGTACGAGCCGGTGGAGGCCAACCCGATGATCGGCTTTCGCGGATGCTACCGCTACCTGCGTGAGCCGGAGGTGTTCCGGCTGGAGTTGGAGGCGCTCGCGCGCGTGCGGGAGGACTCGCCCAACCTGCATGTGATGATTCCCTTCGTGCGCACGCTCTGGGAACTGGAGGCGTGCCTGGAGTTGCTGGACGCCAGCCCCCTGGGGCGGCAGCGCGGACTGGAGCGGTGGGTGATGGCGGAGGTGCCCTCGGTGGTGTACCGCATCCCCGAGTACGCGCGGTTGGGGGTGACGGGAGTGTCCATCGGCTCGAACGACCTGACCCAGCTCATGCTCGGGGTGGACCGGGACTCGGAGATGTGCGCGGAGTTGTTCAACGAGTCGGACGCGGCGGTGTTGGATGCGATCGTCCGCATCATCCACGCCAGCCGGGAGGCGGGGATGACGTGCTCCCTGTGTGGCCAGGCCCCCTCGAATCGGCCTGAGTTCGCCGAGCATCTGGTTCGCGCGGGAATCACTTCCATCTCGGTGGACCCGGGCGCGGTGGGGGCGGCGCGGCGGGTGGTCGCCGCCGCTGAGCGCCGCCTGCTGCTGGAGGCCGCACGAATGCGGTGAGGACAAGGGCCTGGCACGCCAGCCGATGACTGGACAGGGAAGGGTGCTCAGGGGCCGGACCTTCGTGACATGGCCATCCTACCCCTGGAGGAGCGCGCCATCATGGACGACACCGCCGCATCCACCCCTCCCAGGAGGGTCGTCGCTGCTTCTGAGCTGCAGAGCGGCAAACGCCGCATCGCCCCGCGGGGAATGCTCTGGGCGAAATTGCAGCGCGTGGAAGCCACCCTGCTCCTGCGGAGATGGGGAAAGTGGTTCGCCAGTTATCTCCGCTGAGGGGACAATCGGCGGGCGCCCTCCGGGCAATGCAGCGCAAGTGTCTGCCTTTGCTGGTGCGCCGGGCGCGGGAAGGCCCGTCAGGCGGTCTGCAGGTCGGCTCAACCTCCATCCTCACGTGAATCGGGTCTGACCTCCCTGCCGGGCGCCTCGAGTCATGGACAGGTTGAATCCAGGCAAGAGGAGCCTGTTCGTGGGGGGTTGAACCATGCGCGCCCGGTATCACCGGCTGAGTCCCTTGGACCGGATGCTCCTATCGATCGAGGATGTCCGGACACCGACGCACATCGGGGCGCTGCTGGTGCTGGAGGGACCGCCGCTCCTGGACGCTGCCGGGCACTTGCGGCTGGAGGAGATCCGGTTCCGCCTGGAGCGTCGGCTGCGGCGGGTTCCCGTGCTGCGGAAGGTGCTGTATCAGCCGGGTCTTCTCCTGGGCCCCCCGCTGTGGGTGGACGATGCCGCCTTCGCCATGGAGCGACACCTCCTCCACGCGGAGATTCCGGCACCGGGTGGAGAGGCGCAGCTCCTGCGGCTCGTCGAGAATCTCCTGAGCAAGCTCCTGGATCGCTCCAAGCCCCTCTGGGAGCTCTGGTTCCTGACGGGGTTGGAGTCCGGACGGCTCGCCATGCTGGTGAAGCTGCATCACTCCATCGCCGACGGGAAGGCCGCGCTCCGCATCTTCAGCGAGCTGTTCGATCTGACGCCGGACGCCGCGGATCCGGAGGAGGAGCCGTGGTTGCCTCGGCCGTCACCGAGCCACGGGCAGCTGTTCGTGGACAACCTCGCCATGAAGGGAGCGGCTCTGGCGCGAGCCGTGAAGCGGCTGACCCATCCAGTGGCCCTGGCCTGCTCCGTTGCCTCGGCCGGGCGGACGCTGATGCGGACCCTTCGTGAAAGCCAGCGAGCGCCGAGGACCTCTCTCAACGCACCCGTTGGAGTCAGCCGCCGCCTGGCCGTGATGCGGATGGGGCTGGCCGAGGCGAGGGATGTCGCCCATGCCCGGGGCGCCAAGATCAACGACGTCATGCTTGCCCTGATCGCGGGTGGCTCGAGGGAGCTGCTGCTTCATCGCGGCGAGCCGGTCGAAGGCGTGGCCCTCATTGCTTCCGTGGCGGTCTCCCTGCGGTCCACGACGGACGCCGGAGAGATTGGCAACAGGACCGGGCAGCTGCTCGTTCCACTCCCCCTGGACCTGCCCGACCTCGAGGCCTGCCTGGAGGCGATCGCCGCTTCGACCCGGAAGATGAAGAAGAAGGAGCTGGCGACGAGCTCCGAACACCTCATCGCGTGCGTGTCGATGTCCGGGCTGTTCCGTCTCCTGGCCCGCCGGCAGCACACGATGAACCTCTTCGAGAGCGACCTGGAGGGGCCGCCAGTGCCCCTGTTCATGTTCGGCGCGCGGATCCTCGAGGTGGTGATCGCGAACAACCTCGGGGGAACCGTGGGCCTGTCATTCGCCATCCTGTCCTATGCCGGCCAGCTGAACCTCTCGGTGTGCGCGGACGCGGAACGGTTTCCGGATCTGGAGGCCCTGGCGGCGGGAATGGAGAGGAGCTGGGCCCAGCTCTCGCGCCGTCACGAACCGGTAGAGGAAGGCCCTCCACTCTTCGTGCCCTGATTCACGCCTCGGCTGATGTGGTCGTGCGCGAGGGAGCGCCGAGGAGACAGGTCGGGAGGTTGCAATGCCACAATTTCGTCTCATTCTGGAACGACTCGTCTGCCGGAAGACCACCGAAGATTCCCACGATGAGGTGTATTACATCATGGGGGCCGGGCAAACGGACGGCGGCAAGACGACCTTCATGGGTCCTGACCGGAGCCAGGGAGCATCCGCGGATGAAGGCACCGCCTGGGACATGAACGATAGGGGGCGGAGCGCGACCGGCGACTGAACGCCGTGCTCACGACTGCTACGGACAGGGTGGCATCGGCATGGCTTGCTCTGCCGAGCGAGGCCGATCAGGAAGAGAGCATTGGGGATCTTCTGCCTGCTTGGCGGATGGGCGAATGCCGCTGCCGCGAGGGTTGCAGGCCCGGGACGACGTACCGGGCTGGCGCTCTCCGGGAGTGCTCCCCA
Source organism: Archangium lansingense (assembly GCF_026626635.1). Taxonomy (GTDB): domain Bacteria; phylum Myxococcota; class Myxococcia; order Myxococcales; family Myxococcaceae; genus Archangium; species Archangium lansingense. The sequence goes on along the minus strand of NZ_JAPNKA010000001.1, from coordinate 8,285,408 downwards.
GCTTTGAAGGTGGAGGAGATCCCCATGCCAGACATCAGGAATGACAACCAGGCATACGAGCGTGCACACAAGCGCGTCGAGGATCTGCGCGGTTCCTACATGCACCTCCTGGTGTATCTCTCGATGAGTCTCGGCCTGTTCTTCATCGACTGAAGTTGCTCTTGAGGACGACCACCGTTCGCGGGGCGCGCCCGAGGGTCCGGCGCCGTACGCTATCGCCTTCATGGTGCGAGCCTCAGGAGGAGGACCTCATCGCCTGATGGCCGCAGCACGCCCGTGCCGAAGAGTCCATCGGGGAACCTCTTCGTCCCGAGCGGCCCTCGCCCGCGAGGAGGCGCGCTTCGAGGCCCTCTCGTGAGACTTCACGTCGTACTGGTCCTCCGGTCCGTGACCGATGCCCTCGGCCGACAGTCATGTCTGTTCGTGCATCGTCGAGACTGCCGTCCGCTTCGTCCGTTGCCAGCTTGGAGGGCGTCCTCCGACGGAAAGAGAACTCCCTATGCCTCGCTCGCGCTCGGTGTGGATGGACCTGCACCGCGTGGTCCTCCTGGGCTGACTGCTGTTCACCTCGATACTGCTGGCGGCACAGCCGCTCGCTCCCATTGGAGGAGGCAATGCGCTGACGCTGCCGGCACAGCGGCATGTGGTCCGGCTCGTCCCTCCCGAGGGCGGCGCCGTCTGGTTGCTGGCACTCCAGCAGGATGGACAGGAGGGGCACGGGCTGGGTTTCTTCCGCAGTGACGATGAGGGCGCGACCTGGCGTTATCAGGCCCCCATCCAGAATGACTGGAGCCATCGAGACACGGTGGACCTGCTGCCCGTCGGCGTGGACGTGGCCCTGGTCTACTCGTACGAGGGTCTCACCTTCTCCTGAGACCCGTCCGGCAGTGACTTCCGGAGTGCGCGCACGTCGCTGGCGCACCGCACGCCGTACCCGCGTGTTCCCCAACTCAGAAGGTAGAGGAGAACCCCATCGATTGGAGCCACTCCTCCTCCCCCAGGACCATGATTGCAGTCTCAACCTCTCGCGCTCAAGTTGCTTCCGAGCGTCAAGAATCCGCCCGTTGATGCGGAAGGCCTCTCCCTCCGGCACGGTGACGCGCTGCGTGCGCAGCAGGAGGGCGTGGCCCCCGCCATCCCCCGCGAGCACCGGGGCCACGCTGGTGGCCGGAGTGGGGGAGGCGGCGGACTTCGGCACCAGCACTCCCCCGGGGTCGAGTACCGTGCCATCCGGAGCCACCCGGGCGGTGAGGGCCACGAAGTAGTGAGAGGGGTGGGGGCCCTCGAACACGGTCGACTGCCAGGCCACCTGGTAGTTGTCGCCGTCAAACGTCACGTCGGTGCCCCACAGCGGGATGGTCATGCCTGTTCCGAGGGGGAAGGGCGCGCTGTCCAGTGGAGCGCCCTCGGGCGTGAGCCGTGTGCCCAGGACTTCCGCCGTGCTCGTCTGCCAGACGGCGAGCACCGCCCGCCCGTCGGAGGCGATGGCCGGGGCGTGGTCCTCGATGCTGGAGGTGAGACGGAACAGGCCGCCCGGCACGGTGCCGTCCGGGTCCACGCGTGCGCCCACGATGCCGTCGGACTCCCACACGGCTAGGAAGTGGCCGCCCACGTACGTCACGTCCGGCGAGTGGTGCGTGCCGGGCGGGCTGAGGCGCAGGCCGCCCTTGTCCAGCACTTTGCCGCCGCCCGTGACCCGCGCGCCGAAGATACTGGACAGCAGGAAGTCCGGGCGGCTGTCGCGCGTGTCCTGCCAGACGACGAGGAAGCGGCCCGCGCCGGCCGTCACCGTGGGGTTGTACTGGTTTCCAGGGGTGGTGGAGATAGGGATGCTCTCTCCATCCAGCACGCGGCCCTCGGGGCTGACACGCACGCCCCGGATGTCTTCATCCCGGAGGAATCCCTCCCCCCGGGGCTCCTGCCAGACGACGAGGAAGCAGTGCCCGTCGAACGCCACCGCCGGCTCCGTGGCACTGGGGCCCGACGGCAGGGTGATGACGCCGGGGTCCAGCACCTTGCCGTCGCCCCGGATGCGCGCGGCGAACACGGTGGGCCCCCGGAAGTCACGGGCCTCGCTCCACACGGCCAGGTAGACGCCGTCGCCCCAGGCCACCGCGGGCGTCGACTGCTCGGGCACGGCCCGCGAGACGACGATCGGGGGCGAGTCCAGGGCCCCCTCGCGCAGCGTCACCCGCGTGGCCAGGCCGAAGAGCTCGGGCGTGAAACCGTGGGTGCCCAGGAAGGTGACGAGGCACTGCCCCACGGCGCACGCGATGTCCGGCGTCTCCTCGTGCGGGAAGCCTCCCTCCGACACGGGGAAGCCCAGGCGGTTGACGACGCCGCCCGCGTCCGTGAGGCGGGTGCCCCGGATGCGGGTGCGTCCGTCGCTCCGCACGTCCGTCCAGACGACGAGCGACTTGTCGCCCGCGTCCGCCACCTTGGGGCTGAGCTGCTCGCCTGGCGCGGTGGACAGGGTGAAGCCCTCCTTGTCCAGCACCGTGCCCGCCTCCGTCACCCGCGCGCCGAAGATGTCCGACCCTCCTCGGCGAGTGTCCTCCCACACCACCCAGGCGAAGCCGTCCGCACGGGCGATATCGGCCCGGCGCTGGTGGCCTGGCGCGTCCGAGATGACGAAGGGCGGCGAGTCCAGGAGGGGGCCGTCGGCCTCCACCCGCGCTCCCACCAGGTCCGTGGTGAGGTCGCTCCGCAGCTCACTCCAGACGACAAGGAACTGGATACCCGTCCAGGCCACCGCGGGCTCATTGGGATCCTCGACCAGGGTGATGCGGAACTGGGGCGTGCCCACGCCGTCCTCAATGAAGGTGCCGACGACGGGCTGGGGAGGAGGGCCGGAGCCCGAGACCACCAGCAGGCACCGCCCCGTCGGCGCGCACGCGAGGGCGGGGCCCTCGGGTCCCTCGCCAGCGACGAAGCGGCCGAGGTCCACCGGGCCCACCACGGTGCCGTCCCGTGCCACCCGGATGACAGTGGTGCGGGTGCGCCCCGTCCAGGCCACCAGGAAGTGCGTGCCATCAAAGGCGACGACGGGAGCATCCAGCTCCTCTACCTCCTCGGTGTCGGGCTGGACCTGGAAGAAGACGATGCCCTTGGGATCGAGGATGCGTCCATCCTTGCGGACACGAGTGCCGAGGATGGCGGTGCCCGAGGAGTCGAACCAGGCGACCAGGTACTGCGCTCCGTCCGTGGCTCGTGCGCCACCGCGGGAAACGACAACAGGAGAAGCAGCAGTCCGAGCGAGCGTGTGAGAATCCTCATGCCGCGCCAAGGTAGGAACGTGGCGCGTCCCCAGCGTCCTGCACCTGGGGACGGGTCAGGCAGGCCAGTGGACGGATGCGTCCTCTTGCCTGTCAGTAAAATTGCCGTAGGCTTTCTCGCATGGCATCTGTTCACCCGCCGTCACAGCGGGGCGGAGAGGGCCATCGCCGAGTGGGCAATGGCAGACGGGAGCCCAGGTGTGGTGGGGCGTACGAACGACGTCTGGGCCCGCGCGACCGTCCATGACAGTAGACCCCCGGTGGAAATCATCCAGGGCGGCTCGCTCCCGAGGTGGCGGTATCGACGCTGGACACTTCTTCGTCCGGCGAAATACCAGCGATGCACGGGAGACACATGAAAAAGATTGTCATGCTGATGATGTTGGTCCTGCCAGCGGGAGCCAATGCCTTCCTCAACCAGATCACCAAGCTGAATTCCGATTCGAACCGGCAGCTGGCGTTCTGCGGCAAGAGCTACGACCTGACCGGCGTCACGAGCTGCAGCGCGTCGACCATTACGAACCTGCTGACGCAGATCAGGACGGATTACGGGACCTTTGGAATCCAGTACGATCCGCAGACGGGGCAATACAACGCCAACGTCGGCAATGGGTATGACCCGTATTTCTGTGATTGCCCCGATCCGTACATCCTGACGCCGAACTCGTTGGTTGTCTCGTGCACCAACCACGTGACCGGGCACATCAACGGTCAGCCGAACATCACGGGGGTGATGGTCAAGATCGAGGGAGGATGCAGCCAGCGGCCGCCGACGCCTCCGGCGTGTACGATGACGACCTGGCAGCACTCGGGGATCGTGGTCAGCAATTACACGTCTCCCACCTATCTGGGACAGGTCTCGATGCCGGGGCTGACGACGTCGAGCCACACGAATCAGTTCGCGGACTGTGCCGCGGCGAGATCCTTCACCGATGCGTGGATCACGGCGAACTACAGCCAGATCGTCCAGATCGTGACGCAGGATGCGACGTCCGCCGGAGCGTGTCCCGCGGGGACCGTCACGCAGGTCGCCGACAAGAATACGATCCTGGATGGGTGCATCCCCAGCCCCGGCTCGAACCCGACGGGGGATCTCCGCTTCAGGGTGTGGAACTACCCCGTGCCCGTCATGTGCTGCATCTAGTCGGAGCTTCCGCTCCATGAGCGAGGAGCGGGGGCTCGTGCTCCGGGGGACCATCAGCACGCCCTGGGGTCTGCCCCCGCTCTTCGACATCACCGAGCGGCTGCTTCGGCCGGAGCGAGGCGTAGCGCTCCATGCTGAGCAGCTTCATGGGCTTCAGCGGAAAACGAAACCCCGGCTCGCCTGATGGCGACCGGGGCTTTGCTACATCCCTTGCTACAGTCTCCCGGAAAGTTGAATCCTTTCCGGGAGATCCGGAGTGGAGGCGGCGGGAATCGAACCCGCCCGCCGGAGGCTTCCGGCGAGCGTGGTCCAGCGCAACCGAGGGCGGTTTTCGTAGGCGTTCCGGCCGCTTACGCCGCCCCCTGTTGGCAACACCTCCTCCAAATAGGACCCCGAGGTCCCCATGCGTCCGTCGATGGTCATGGGGTCTCCCCGTGGGGCGGTTGTTGGCTCGGACGTACCCCTCCACCTTGTGCCGGGACATGCCACACCTGGCGAGCACCCCAGACAGTTGGAGGAGCCGACCATGGAAGACCGAGTCCGCATCGCCACGTTCAACCTGGAGAACTTCGACGACAAGCCCGGGTCGAAGCCCCCGCTCGCCGAGCGTATCGCGTTGATGCGTCCCCAGCTGCTGAGGGTGAACGCCGACGTCCTGTGCCTCCAGGAGGTGCATGCGCAGACGGTGGATGGACACCTGGAGCTGCGAGCCTTGGAGCGCCTCCTCCACGACACGCGGTACGCCTGGCTACCACCGGGTCTCCACCCATGTCCCGGGGGGCACCGGGCCGCTGCCGCAGCGCAACCTCATCATCCTGTCGCGCTTCGAGATCCTCGAGCACACGCAGCACCTCAATGCCCTGGTGCCCGCCCCGTCCTACCGGATGGTGACGGCCGACCCCCCGGAGCAGAGCGCGGCGGAGATCCGCTGGGAGCGCCCCCTTCTGCACGCCCAAGTGCGGCTGTCGGGCGGGGCCGTCCTCCACGTCATCAACCTGCACCTCAAGTCACGCATCCCCACGGACATTCCCGGCCAGAAGGTGAACGACTTCACCTGGAAGAGCGCCTCAGCGTGGGCGGAGGGCGCCTTCATCGCCATGATGAGGCGGGTGGGGCAGGCCCTGGAGGCGCGCCGGCTCGTGGACCAGCTCTTCGACGCGGACGAGAACGCGCTCATCGCCGTCTGTGGCGACCTCAACGCGGACTCCGAGCTGCTGCACGACGAGTCCATTGCCTTCGCCACCGACGAGCTGCACCCCGAGTCGGACCACTCGCCCGTCATCGCCGAGTTCCAGATGATGGGCGCGTAGGCGTGGGCCCGCCCACCTCCGCTCCAACGAAGACGCATCCTCCTTCGTCTGGTTTGAGATTGCCATTCTTGTCGCGCCAGACACGGTTGAGCCCCTGGAGGGCTTGCTCCGGTGGGGGGCAATCAGCCCAGGCTCAGGCGTACGCCCACCGCTCGGCGCGCTCCTTCACTCCCAGCAGCCACTTGTGCTCCATGATGAACTGGCCGATGTCGAGGAAGGACAGGATGCGCAGCAGGTCCCACTTCGAGTTGAACCGGGTCCGGCATCGGGAGACCAGTCGCGTGGTGCGCTCGTCGAGCGGGTAGAGCCCCATGGCCCAGGTGGCCTCCCCCCACGGGGGCGGTGTGGAGCCTCCCAACACCAGGGCGCGCTCGGGCTCGAGGACCTTCACCTGCATGACGTAGTCATCCTGGGGCTCCACGGCGAGCGGCTCCCCCACCTTCAACTGTTGGAACTCGGGGAGGATGCGCTCCGCGTTCTCCAACCGCATCCCGAGGAGCCGTTCGATCCACACATAGCTGTAGAAGCCGCCCCGGCCCTCGCCCATCTGCACCAGCCAGGGCCAGATACGCTCAGGCCTGGCCTGGATGGTGATGGCCCGGGTCGTCACGTACTGGGGCTCCTTCACGAGCTCGTCCCCCGGCATCGCGCGCGCGAACTCCTCGTCGGTCGCGCCCCAACGCAGGAGCCAGGGCCGAAGCAGCCGCAGGTACACCAGTGTCCCCACTCCTGCCGCGGCCACTCCGCCAGCCATCCAGGTCATCGGGCTTCGCTTCATGTCGAGGCCACCGCCATGTTGCGCTCCTCTCGGCGGACGCTATACGCCGGGGGCCGGGGATTGTTCGGAAGCCGGACGCGCCATCTCGGGCACCACGGCGCCTCCCGCTTCACGCTGGCGCGCGGTCCGTTCGATCCGGCGGCGCAGGCCTTTCATCATCTTCCGCTGCATGATCAGGTGGGGGAGGGCGATGAGGCTGGAGCTGAAAGGCCCCGCCTGTTGTGGGCTCACGCGGATGCGCACGAGCAGGCGGGTATTGTCCGTGTCGAGCGGCTGCACCACGAAGGCCCAGGTGAAGTCCTGGTTGCCGAGCACGAATGCACGGCCTGGATCCACCCGCAGCACGCGCCACTGTCCATCTGGGATGACGGGCTCGCCTGGCTTCGGTTGCTGGTACTCCGGGAGGATGCGCTCGACGCTGTGCACGGGGGCTCCCGCCAGTCGCTCGAGCCAGTCGTAGCTGTAGAAGCCCCCTCGTTCTCCCCCGCCTATCTGCACCAGCCATGGCCAGACCTCCTCGGGGCGTGCGCGGAGGGTGATGGCATGGGTGAGATCCAAGGCCCCCCGGGGGGGAATCAACTCATCCCCTGGCAGGGACTGCAGTTCCTCCTGCCGGGTGGCGCCCAATCGCTGCATCCTCGAGCGCAGGAAGAGCCGGTAGACCCAGGGGGTCAGCGCCCCCACGGCCGCCAACTTCCAGATGGGCCGGCCACTGCGTCGCCCCTGCTCCCAGGCCGCGGCCGATGCGGCCAGCACACTCGCCGCCAGCATCCCCTCCAGAACCACCGATGGGCCGAGCATGATGGCCGAGGCCCTCAACGCTGCCCACCCCTTCATGCGTGCATTCTGCTCGGCGGCCATATCGCTCCTCCCCGTTCGTATTTCCCGCCGCAGGCTGCTCATGGGGAACGGTTGCGACAAGCCGTCCCTTCGTGCCGGAAGTAGAAGCCATCCTCCACACCCGGTACCGCTCCTGCCCGAACGGCCGAGGCGAACGTCCGATGAGCGAAGGGCGTGGCCGCAAGCGTTCGCCGGCTGATGGGGGGACCGGCCCGGGGAATGACGGAGGTGCACTGTCCCTCCTCCAAGAAGGAGGTTTCGAGCCCTGGTGGTGTCCCTCGCCAACGCGAAGCACCGGGGCGCTCATCCCTGGCGTCGAGGCCCGGACGATGGGCCCGTCAATCCGTCCAGTGGGCCTTGCTCTTCCGTCCCCCCATCTTTCCCCACGGTAAGAACGAGGAGGGGTGTTCATGATGAGACGAGGAAGCTGTTTCACCTGGCTGCTGGTGGGGTGCCTCTGCGCACTCGTGGCGGCGCCAGCCCACGCCTTCGATGACGCGACGGCGGACCGGGTCCTGCTGTTCGCACGGCAGCAGCAGACCCGGACGACGACGGAGATCACGTCGCCAACCCGGTCCCCCACGGCCACCACGGGTGCCACGAGCGGCCCGTGGAAGCTCGAGGAGAACGATGACCTGATTGGTTGGACCCAGGGCTTCTACCCAGGCCTGCTGTGGTTCATGTACGAGCAGTCGGGGCGGGATCCCTTCTGGCGAAGCAAGGCGGAGCCCTGGACCACCGCCCTGGACAATCAGAAGAGCAATCCCGACGTCTCCAGGCTGACCCATGACCTCGGCTTCAAGTTCATGACCAGCTACGGCAATGCGTACCGGGTGACGGGCAATGACACCTTCCGGCAGACACTGGTGACGGCCGCGAACTCGTTGTCCAGGCGCTTCAGGCCCCCGGGAATCATCGACTGCTGTGATTGGGTGGAGACACCGCCCTGGCGCAACTCCATGGTCACCGACACGATGATGGACCTGGAGCTGCTCTTCTGGGCGGCCCGGAACGGCGGCTCGGCCACCTTGCAGCAGCAGGCGCTCAGCCATGCCCTGAGGACCATGACGGACATGGTCCGCACGGATGGTGGCACCATTCACGTGGTGGATTACGACGAATCGGGGCGCTTCCTCAGGAACAGGACGTACCAGGGGTTCTCCGCCACCTCCACCTGGGCCCGGGGACAGGCCTGGGCCATCTACGGCTTCACCATGGCGTACCGGTACACCCGGGACGTCCGCATGTTGGCGACCGCGCAGAGGACCGCCGACTACTACCTGGACCGGCTGCCCGCGGATTTCATCCCCAACTGGGATTTCGATCCCGCGGCGCCGCGGCAGAAGGACTCCTCCGCGGCCGCCATCGTTGCCTCGGCACTGCTGGAGCTGAGCACGTTCGTCAGCGACCCGGCCGTGGCGCAGCGCTACCGCAACGCGGCCCTCGCGACGCTCGACACCCTCAGCTCCCCGGCCTACCTGGCCCAGGGCACCGCCAGTCCCGGTATCCTCCTGCACGGCGTGGGCTTTCACCCGAACCAGCAGAAGCCCTCGGGCTCGGACGTCGACAGGAGCCTCATCTACGCGGACTACTACTTCATCGAGGCCGTCCTGCGCTTCAAGCGGCAGTCCCCGGGCGGCTGGTTCGCGACGCTCGGCTTCCCCGAGAGTGTGCACCCCCTGGGCACTGGCAACACCGGGGTGGTGGATGTCGAGTTCGACGTGACGCCGTTCAGCAACAGCGTCGACGGCGTCGTCGGCTACGCGGACAGCTCGACCACCATCACCGGCTATGGCGACCTGGCCATGACCGTCCGCATGAACCCGGACGGCTTCTTCGATGTGCGCAACGGCGGGGCGTTCGCCGCACGTGTCAGCCTGCCCTACCAGGCCAACACCACCTACCACGTCCGCATGCGGGCGGACCTGCCCGCCAGGGTCTATAGCGTCTGGGTTACACCTCCAGGAGGGAGCGAGGTGCTGCTGGCCGAGCGCTTCGCTTTCCGGACCGGCGCGCCGCCGATCGATGATCTCGGCAAGGTGTCACTCAGGACCGTTCGCTTCGAATACGACTTCCGGGTGAACAACCATCGGCCCGGGTCCGGTGTCACTCCGCCGCCGCCGTGGCTCTCGACGACCGACTTCTCCGAGAGCGTGCGGGACCTGGGCACCGGCAACACCGGGATACAGGAGGTCGTGTTCAACGTGATGGCGGTCCGCAGGCCCGTCGACTCCGTGATCGGCTACGCGGACAGCTCGACCACCGTCACTGGCTACGGCGATCTGGCCATGACCATCCGCCTGAACCCGGACGGCTTCTTCGACGTGCGCAACGGCGGGGGATTCGCCGCACGCGTCAGCCTGCCCTACCAGGCCAACACCACCTACCGCGTGCGCATGCGGACGGACCTGAACGCGAAGGTCTATAGCGTCTGGGTGACTCCTCCGGGCGCGAGCGAGGTGCTGCTGGCCGAGCGCTTCGCCTTCCGGACCGGCGCGCCCCTGACCGATGACCTCGGCAAGGTGTCACTCAGGAGCATCGGTTTCGACGGCGACATCCAGGTGACGGGGCACACCGTGAGGGCCGTGACGAGCCTCGCCTACGAGGACGTGCGCGACCCGGGCCCGTCCTCACCCGAGGCGCTCGGCGTGGCGAGCTCCGAAGAGGAGAGCCTTCGGGGATGCGCCGCGGCTCCTGGCTCCGCGCTCGCGGCGGCCGGAGTGCTGCTGGCCTGGCTGAGGGTGGGCCGGCGCCGCCGTCAGGTGTAGTCCGCGCAGCTCATGTCGTAGCCGCAGTGCGTGCAGAGGATCTTGCACTTGCGCTCCTCGGCCGCGCCCCGCAGTTGGGGCAGGTGCGCACACCACCACCCCGGGACTGGCCGCGGCTCCCGGGGTGGTGCATCCAACTACGCGGGCCTGGTGCGCCGCAGCGCCGGTCTCCCCTCCATGCACCCGCGGATGCTCTCGACCGCCTCCTCCACTGAATCGGTGTCGAGCCGGATGGGCAGGCCGACGGGGCGGCCTGCGCCCGCTTGTGCTCGGCGATTGTCCTGGCATCAACCAGATGGTCTTTCAATGACGAGTGACTATCCCAGGGGTCATACTTCCAGATACTGCTTTTGTATTGGATCAACTCCGGTAAGAATCCGCTCAGCTCTGTTCCCAGGGCGCTCTCGATATCGTGCGCGGGGCAGGATCCCGTCTCATGTCTCTTCGGGCGAGGGGAGGGCGGCCCAATGGACAGTTCAATGAGCTCTACCTGGGGTGCGCTCATGGCTTTGTCACGGCAGACACATTTGTCAGCCTTCACTCTTGGTGAATACCTTGCCCTGTCTTAGTTCGAGTTTCGCAGTTTCTGGTGGCCAGGAGGAGCGAGCGGCGGATGCGCTGGTGGGCTGAGTAGCCGGGAGTGGCCGCCATGCTTTCCACCCAGTGCACCCGCCCGTCGTCACCGAGGAGATCGAGCACGCACCAGTCCGCCAGCGCTGGAACGAGCAACCCCGCGACGGTGGTGAGCGTGGTCTGGGGCTCGAGCGAAGCCGCGAGCCGTGGGCCCGCCTCGGCCAGGAAGCGCCAGGCCTGCTCAAGCTGCTTGCGCTCGGAGATGTCCTGGATTTGCGAGATGAAGTAGAGCGGTTCTTCCCGGGAGCCGCGCACCATCGAGGCCGTCAGCAGGATGGTCACGAGATGACCCCTCTTGTGGAAGTAGCGCTTCTCCATCTGGTAGGAGCTGAGCTCGCTCTGCAGCAGTCGGCGCAGGTTCGCCAGGTCCAGTTCCAGGTCATCGGGGTGGGTGATGTCCTGGAACGTCTTGGAGAGGAGCTCCTTCCGCGAGTAACCGAGGATCCCGCATAGGGAGCTGTTGACGTTCAGGAGCTGCCCGTCCAGGCCGACCAGGGCCATGCCGATAGGGGCCTCCCAGGTCGTCTCGGAGGAGCATCCCCGGCAGCCCGCGCTCGCGATGGACGGACAAGATGCCGAGCGACAACAGCAGGAAGAGGAGCGCCGTGTGAACCGCCATGGGAGTGTAGGGCGGCAGGGTGGAAATGAGCCGCTCGGGCTTGAACAGACTCTCCTCCAGGTAGACGTCCCCCCGATGAGGGCTTGAGCGGAGAGGAGCGTGACGGCCAGGCTGTCCTACGCCGTCGCCGGTCCGCCGCTGCTTCGTGGAGCAGCCAGAGCGCGGTGCCACTCAGGACGAAGCCGATCGCGGTGTTCGAGCACACTCGCCGCTGGCACCAACCGCGCAAGCGCCTGGTCGAGCCGACGGCGAGAATCGTCATGACGCGTCGTTGTCATGAGACTGGAGTAGTGACTGTCACCAGGAGCGGGCAGCAACGGCCTCGCCCAACGGGGATGGAGCCCAGAGCCGAACACCTCACGGAAAGTGAGCGCCTGCCCCCCGTGCCTCCAGGAGAGCGAGGCCTGCACAGGTTGCGCCGGGGGTCCATTCCAGGCGCACGGTTTGCGCCGGATGACACCGCCATCTCCTGGCAGCACCGTTGGAACGGAGACTGCTAGCACGCCAGGAGGAGAGGGCTCATGGACTCGCAGGACTGGCAGAGGCGGTACGCGGACAAGGTGTCGACGGCGGAGGAGGCCATTCGCCTGATTCGACCGGGACGGCGCATCCTCATCGGCTCGGGAGCGGCCGAGCCCGTGGCCCTGGTCCAGGCCCTGGTGGAGAAGGGCGAGCACCTGGCCGACAACGAGGTGGTCCACCTGATGACGTTGGGCCCGGCTCCCTATGTGGAGCCCGAGTACCAGCACCGTTTCCGGCATACGGCCTTCTTCATCGGCGCCAACACTCGCAGGGCCGTGCAGGAGGGCCGGGCTGACTTCATGCCCGTGTTCCTCTCGGAGATTCCCGAGCTCATCCGCAGCCACCGCGTCCGCGTGGACGTGGTCCTCCTCCAGGTGAGCCCGCCGGACACCCACGGGTACGTGAGCCTGGGCGTCTCGGTGGACGTGGTGCGCTCGGCGGTGGAGGCGGCCTCGCTGCTCATCGCCGAGGTCAACCCCCGGATGCCGCGCACGCATGGGGACTCGTTCGTCCACGTGAGCCGCTTGCACCGCCTGGTGCCGGTGGACCAGCCGCTCCTGGAGCGCCCCCACGAGGAACAGGACGAGGTCTCCCGGGAGATTGGCGGCCATATCGCGCGCCTGATTCCCGACGGGGCCACGCTGCAGTTGGGCATCGGGAGGATTCCGGACGCAGTGCTGACGCAGCTCACGCACCACAGGGACCTCGGGCTGCACACGGAGATGATGTCGGACGGCGTGATGCACCTGGTGGAGGCAGGCGTCATCACCGGTCGCAAGAAGACGCTGTTGCCGGGCAAGCTGGTGACGTCCTTCATCATGGGCACCCGGGAGCTGTACGCATGGGCCCACGACAATCCGGCCATCGAGATGCGGCCGAGCGACTTCACCAATGACCCGGGCGTGGTCGCTCAGAACGAGCGGATGGTGGCCATCAATGGAGCGCTGGCGGTGGACCTCACCGGGCAGGTGGCGGCGGATACTCTGGGCGGGTGCTTCTTCTCGGGAATCGGCGGGCAGGTGGACTTCATCCGCGGCGCGGCGCGCAGCAGGGGAGGCCGGCCCATCATCGCCATGCCCTCGACAGCGAAGGGCGGCAAGGTGAGTCGCATCCAGGTGGCGCTGGAGCCGGGCACGGGCGTGGTGACGAGCCGCGGCGACGTGCACTACGTGGTGACGGAGTACGGGGTGGCGGACCTGTGGGGGAAGAACATCCGCGAGCGGGCCAAGGCGCTCATCCACATCGCCCATCCGGACTTCCGCGCGGAGCTGATGGCTGCGGCCAAGGAGCGGCATTGGGTGCTGCCGGACCAGGTGGTACCCAAAGCGCGCTACCCGTGGACGGAGGAGCGGGTCGAGCGCATTCTCTCGGGGCAGGAGTTGCTCATCCGCCCGGCGCGAATCACCGACGAGCGGGCGCTGCAGGACCTGCTGTACGGGCTGAGCAACGACAGCATCTACCGGCGCTTCCTGTGCTTCAAGAAGCGGCACCCCCATGAGGAAGTACAGGAGCTCGTCAACCCGGACTACGAGCAGAACATGGCGTTGGTCGCGTGCGTGCCGGGCACGGACGAGGTGGTGGCGGTGGTGCGCTACGACGTGGTGCCCTCGACGGGACTGGGGGATGTGGCCTTCGTGGTGCGCGACGACTGGCAGGGCAAGGGCGTGGGGACGGCGCTGATGAAGCGCATCCGTGAGGCCGCTCAGGCGCGGGGACTGCCGGGCTTCCAGGCCGACGTGCTGGTGACGAACAAGCCCATGCTCGACGTCTTCCACGAGAGCGGGCTCACCGTGCAGGCGCGCCTGGAGGGCAGCAGCTATCACCTGGAGTTGCTCTTTCCCGGTAGCGAAGCCTCTCGCCAGGCGGCTCTCCCCACCGGCGCCGTACACGCATAGGCGGGGTGGAGCGTCCGCGAGTCGTTGCCAAGGAAGGAGCGAACCACGTACCGCTCCGGCTGGGACAGCGGCCAGAGCGGGCGTGTGCCTCTCATGCGGAGATGCGCTTACCGCCAGGGGCCGGGGTCCGAGATCGGCGGCGCGGCGGGTGGTGGCAGGCGCGGCGTCCCGCGCAGCGTGCCAGGGCAGTTGGGGCCGATGTCCACCCCCGTTTCGTCAAAGTCCTGGGTGCCGTCACGGCAGTAGTTGGTGTGGAACCGCTCCAGTCCGCGCAGCGGCCAGTGGGCGCGGAGGAGGTGCTCGTTGAGGGCGTCGTTGCCGATGCAATCCTTGGTGACGCAGCCGATGTAGTCCGGGAGAGGCCATGATTGAAGGCCGAGAGCGCCATCTCCACGGAGTCGAGCTCGTGGATGCGCAGCTCCAGGGTCAGGTCTCCGCCCGTCCACAGCGCCACGTCGTCGCGGAAGCGCTCCAGCTCGGCGCGCCGGGCGGCCGCCTCCGCGTCACTCAGCCGCAGGTGCAGGCACTGCACCACCTCAGCCGAGGCGATGGCAGGGTCCCCAGGGGGCACGCCCCGCAGGGCGCTGTCGTCGGCGAAGCGTACGCGCGGCGTCCCACTGGAGTCGGATAGGGCCTGGCACTCGCCCGTCGTGCACCGGTTGCCGATGATGCAGGTGGAGACGTCCCTCAGGAGGAAGGCATCCACGCGGCGTACTCCGGTGGGTTCTGGTGCCGGGGGCTCCACCTTCACGCGCAGCCAGAGGCTCGTGACGCGCAGGCCGCCGTGGCCGGAGGTAGCCTCGAGGAACACCCGCGCGCGCAAATCTCTGGCGCGTGCCACGGACAGGCCAGTGAAGCGGTCCGTGAAGTTCTTCCAGTCGCTGCTCAGCGTGTGGGTGCTCCCCCGGCCGAGCAGGCGTGTGCCGTCGTACAGCTCCACCCAGGTCCGGCCGCGCGAGTCCTTGCGCTTGGCCCGGTAGCGCAGCTCCACCTCCTTCACTGTACCCTTGGGACCGCCGGAGAAACCCACCGTGAAGTCGCCCGCGCGGCGCCCCTTCTCCAGTGTTACGTAGCTGCCGCTGCCGTCATCGCCTGTCCCGTCGTCGATGTTCCGGTACAGGCGGCGCCGGTCCGGCTCGCCCGTGACGTCATCTCGGTCCACGTCCGAGGTGGGCACGAGCACGTTCTTGCCGTCCGGGTGCTTCCACTGGGGCGTGAGTGGCTCCTCCCACGACACTTCGGCCTCGGTGCCTGGCGGCTCGCTCGTCTCCGGTGCTTCCAGTGTGGGCCCGCAGGCCAGCGTGGAGAGCGCGAGTAGCGCCCCGAGAAACCCTTGTCGGGCAAGGTCGTTCCGTATGTGCATGTCCCCCTCCGTTGTGGTGCCTCGCCTGCACGGGCGCCAGGCTCCAAGAAGGTACGGCCCGCGCGAAGACGGCCAGCGGGACACCGCCGTTGACGAGGTAGCCGGTGGACATATCCGGAGCCAGCCCGGGTGGCAGGGGCTGCCGGAAGGTGCTGTGGCGCATGTCCAGCGGCTTCAGGATGTTCTCCTCGATGTATTGCTCGAAGGGCCTGCCCGACACCTGCTCGATGATGTAGCCCGCCAGCATCGCCCCGTAATTGGAATAGGCGCCCACTTCGCCAGGGGGATGCACCCGGGCTGGCATGCTTCGCGTCAGGAGTTTTCCCAGGGGGGCGAGCTCGTCGGCGCTCGAGACGGTGGCTGGCAGGCGCTCCTCGAATCCCGCAGTGTGGCAGAGCAGGTGGCGCAGCGTGATGGGCTGGCGCCAGGTGGCCGGAATCTGGAAGTCGCGCAGGTACGTATTGACGTCCGCGTCCAGGTCCAGCCGGCCCTGCTCGGCGAGCTGCATCACCGCCGTCCAGGTGAAGAGCTTGCTGACGGAGCCGATGCGGAAGAGAGTGCGCTCGGCGATGACGGGCTCACGCCGCTCGAGGTTCGAGTAGCCGTAGCCCTTGGCGAGCAGGAGCCTGCCGTCCTTCACCACCGCGATGACCGCTCCCGGGATGCGGTAGGCCTCCAGTTGCTCGCGCATCACGCCATCCAGGAAGGCTTCCAGTTCCCGAACATCCGTAGGCCCAGTGGATGGGGATTGCTTGGGCGCGGGCGCCTCACCCTCGGGCCGAGCAACGGTTGGGAGGAACAGGCTGAGCACCAGCACCCAGGCGCCCAGACGTGAGGCCGTCCAGCGGGCGTGTGCTCTTGGCTCCATGCGCGTTCCCCTTGCTCCACCGGCTACCCGCAAGCTTGAGCATGGGCACCAGAATGCCCAGCGGACTTGAAGTCGATGCATCCATCCAGTCACGGATGATGTTCATAGACAGGAGGGCACGTCGGGGCCTCGTATGTTTCAGGTGCGCGGGAGTGATGGTGGGGGTCCACAGCTGCCGCCCCGTCTCCACCACATGCGCCAGCAGACTCCGCCGGGAAGCGGACTCCACCTGCCGCGTCCACAGCTCGCACGCCCGCGTCCGCTCAAGGGAATTCCTCGTGGAAGAGCAGGTGGCTCCTGCGGTGCTCGTTCAGGCCGCTTTCCGGGGGGCGTCCTGGAAGGCGGCGGCGAGGAAGCGCTCCACGGCCCAGGTCGTAATCTGCCCTCCCGGTCCCGCGGGGTTCGCATCGCAGCCGTGAGTGGCCCAGGGGAGCTCCAGCTCCAGGTAGGGCACATTGGCCTGCTCCAGGCGCCTGGCGAGGCGTCGGCTTTGTTCGACCAGGACCAGCTCGTCTCGGGTCCCATGAACCAGCAGCGTGGGGGGTGAGCTGGGAATCACGAAGTCGATGGGCGAACCGGCATCGAAGTGTGCCTGGACCTGGGCGGGCGTTCCTCCGAGGTACTCGCTCAGTGTCTTGGGGCTGTCCATCACCAGAGGATTGGTGGGGTTGACCCAGCCCCAGTTGAGATCCGAGGGCGCATAGAGCGCGACGACCGCACGGATCGCCGGATCGCGGGCGGTGTAGGCGGCGAGCAGCGCGAGCTGGCCTCCCGCGGAGCGCCCGAGGAAGGCAATACGGGTGGGATCAATCTCCAGAGAGGAGGCGTTTTCTTTCAGCCAGGCCAGGGCGGCGAGCGCGTCATCACGCTGGGCCGGGAAGGTGTGGCGGGGCGCGAGCCGGTAGTTGATCGCCGCGACCGCGACGCCCCGGGCGGCGAGATAGCTGTTCAGCCAGTTGAGCTGGGTGCTGTCCCCGCTGTTCCAGGAGCCACCGTGAATCACCACCACGAGGGGGAGGGGCCGCGTCGCCCCGGCGCTCCGGTACAGATCGAGCTGTAGCGTATGGCCGTCGACTTCCCGGTAGGTGTGCCGGGTGGGGGTCACCATGGGGGTGGAGACCGAGAGCAGATCTCCCAGGACGAGGGGCGCGCTTCGTGCCGGAGCTCCGGGAAGGGCAGGGGGCTGGACGTTTCCGAAGAGCTTCGCGAAGCGCGCCTCCAGTCCCTTCACGTACCCGAGGGCCCGGCCCAGAGAGGAGAGCAGGAGGAGCGCGGCGAGCGCGGCCAGGCCCCACGCGAGCTGCGCACCGAGGCCTGCGCCGACAGGCAGCAGCAACAGGAGGAGCGGAAAGACGGCCAGGACGTGGCCCCACTCGGTCGCGGCCACCGCGGGCTTCCAGAGGGCGCCCAGCGGGACCTTGAAGAGCCCCAGCAGTCCCAGCCCGAAGAGGAGGACGGAGAGAAGCAGGCGAAGGGTGTCGAGCAGTTCCATGAAGGAACCTTACTTCGGACAGGCTGGGACTGGAGAGGCTGTGCCGCTACGGGGCCCTGGCCCTCACTCGTAGAGGTACCCCAACTCCTGCGTGCCGAGCATGGAGATGGCGCTCAGGCCGTGTGCGGCCATCCGCTCATTGGGGTACTCGCTGTAGGGGTACATGGACATGTGCGAGCTGTGTCCGCCGCCATCGGCATAGACGCCCGGGTGCTGCTCCTCCCACTGTGCCCAGATGCGGTCCACGTTGGCGTGGTGGAGGTAGAACACCGGATCATTGGGAGAGACATCCGGAGCCCCCATCGTCCCCCATCGCTCCGAGCCATCCTCGAGGCGGAAGTGGCCCGCCACCCAGGTGTGCACCATGTTGTGCATGTGGAAATAGCCCGGGCGATCCGGATCGAAGCCCTCCAGGTAGTTGCGGAAGCTCTGATCCCTCGGGGACTTGTCGTTCCAGGGCGCCACGTCGAAGGTGGGGATTCGCAGGCCGCGCTCCACCTCCTCGGTCGTGGGCAGATGGATGTTGTCATTGACGTCCGCCTCGTAGCGGCCCGTGGCGCGCACCAGATAGGGATGCGGCGTTTGGGTCAGCCCCTCTGGTCTGTCGGAGAAGATGTTGATGGTCCAGTTCCCCTTTCGGAATGGGCCGTTCGTCAGCGCATACTCCTGGCTGGCGTCTCCCTGGGTACCCATGAAGGACTCGGAGAAGATGGCCTGGGTGCTCTCGGGGTCCGTCCAATCCCAGTAGGGGAGGGTGATGTCCTTGCCGCTCACCTCGCGCAGGGCGTCCTCGAAGAGCAACAGCATCTTCCGGTGCCAGGGGAGGATGGTCGGGTGGGCATGAGCGACATGGTGGTCCGGGCTCATGCTGTAGTTGAACGCCTGTTTGTGAAAGACGACGAACTGGTCGTAGTAGGAAAGGCCAGACGCGTAGGGGGAAGGTGTGGCCTTGAGCTTCAGGATGGCATCCACCAGGTCCTGCTTCTCGGCGGCCGTCAGGTGTTTGGCATTCTTTCGGATGCGTGGGGCTGTCTGGCTTTCACCGCAGGCGGCAAGTACCAGGCAGACCAAGAGGGCCGCGAGGAACGTCAGCGGCGTGAGGCGTCTGGACATGGCGCGGGGTTGCACGTTCATGGTGTCTTTCCTTGCAGGGGATGAAGGCGGGGTTGTCTTCCCGCCCGACACCGCACAGCAGGGCTCGTGCCACACCTCCCTCCGCCCTGGTGCTCCCTCTGAAGACCTGAGGAATGGCCCCCTCTGGATGCCTCAGGGGAATGCCAAAATGGCACTGTTGGAATGCCATTCTGGGAGTCTCCTCACGACTGGGACGCGCCTTGGTACTGCTTCAGCTTCCGGAAGAGGGTGGAGGTGCCGATCTTCAACGTCTCGGCGGCCTTCAGCTTGTTGCCTCCCACGGCGTCGAGCACGGCGAGGATGTAGTCACGCTCGACCTCCTCGAGCGAGCGGAGGTTGCCCGGCGTGTAGACCGGCATGACCGCCCCCCGGATCTCATCGGGCAGATCCTGCGGCTCGATGCTGCTCCCGAGCGTCAACACGACGGCGCGCTCGATGGTGTTCTCCAGCTCCCTCACGTTGCCCGGCCAGTGGTAGCGGAGGAGCTGGTTCGCGGCCTCGGGGGTGAGCCCGGACACCTTCCTCCGGAGCCGCGACGCGGAGCGCACGAGGAACAGGCGCGCGAGCGCGAGGATGTCGTCCCGGCGTTCCCGGAGTGGAGGGATGCGAATCTCGACCACGCGCAGCCGGTAGTAGAGGTCCTGCCGGAAGCGGCCCGTCTGGATGTCGGCGGCCAGATCCCGGTTCGTCGCCGCTACTACCCGCACCTCCACGGGCCGATTCTTGTTCTCACCGACGCGGCGGATCTCCCGCTCCTGGAGCGCGCGCAGGATCTTCACCTGCATCGAGAGCGGCACTTCCCCGAGCTCGTCCAGGAAGAGCGTGCCTCCCTGGGCGGACTCGAAGAGGCCAATCCTGTCCTGGGTCGCGCCCGTGAACGCCCCTCGCGCGTGTCCGAAGAGCTCGCTCTCGAGCAGGCTCTCGGGCACGGCACCGCAGTTGAGTGCCACGAACGGGCCCCCCGCTCGAGCCGACTGCTCGTGGATGAAGCGGGCCAGCACTTCCTTGCCCACGCCACTCTCGCCGGTGATGAGGATCGTCGAATCCACCTTGGCCACGCGCACGGCGAGATCCTGGACTCGCTGCATGGCCGGGCTCTTTCCGAGAATGTGCTTCGAGTCGTCCTCACCCTCCGTTCGGGCAAGCTCCCGCTTCCTCGCCTTGAGCGTTCGCTCGGTGGACTTCAATGCCTGGGTGACACGGGTGAGCGCCTCGTCGAGGCAGTCCTTCTCGTAGTACCCAAGCTGACTGGCGGCTTCTTCGCCCCACTCCTCCTGGGGCCGCCCCACCATGACGCAGGTGGCATCTCCCTTCCCGCGGCACTGCGCCTCGAGGCAGTAGATGGGGCGGCCATGGCCGTAGCTCAAGTACCCGCTCGCGAAGCCGCACAGGGTCCAGCACACCGGCTCCTCGGAGAGCCCGAGGTGCAGCAGATGCTGTTCGGCCTCGAAGGACTCGTGCCAGAGGGCCTCGGCGAAAGGCGCATTCGCCACGGGCTGCTCGTGCCGGACGGGCTCGAAGAGGACCAGTCCCTGAAGACGGTGGAAGCGCCCCCCCGCGCGTCGCCAGTCGTCCTCGGAGTCCCACGGGAATGCATCCTTCAACGTCTCGGCCGTGCGCCGGCCGAGCGCATAGCCGAACCGGGTGAGCAGGGCGCGAGCCCCCGCGTGTCCGAGGGTCTCGATGAGCTGCTTGCGCAGCAGCCCCAGGGCCACCGCGTCCAGTAGAACCGCCCGCTGGCCGGCGAAGCGCAGGATGCCGCCAGCCGGCTCGAATTGGAGAAGCTCCCTCAGGTCCAGGTCATCCAGCCGCATGGGTGCTTCCTCTCAGGAATACCAAAATGGCATTGATGGAGTGCCATTCTGGGACTATTGCGGCAAGTGGAAAGTCGGTGACATCAATAATTTCAGTGGCTTGCGATGCCGGGTGGGTTGGCACCTATCTTGGAAATAGCCGAGGCATGCGCATCAGCGCACGGAGCGCAGACACAGGAGAAGAAGCCATGAACCTCAGCAACAGATACGCCAGGTCGATGCTGGGTGAGCACGCGAACTTCCTGACTCGAATCCCGCATCGACTCTGCGCCCTGGCCTTGGTGGCCGGCCTCGTCGGTGCCTGTCATCACAGCCCATCCACTGCGCGGAACGAGCCAGTCGCGGACCTCATCCTGCACAATGGCAAGGTTGTCACCCTGGATGCGGAGAACCGTATCGTGTCCGCGGTGGCCATCCGGGATGGGAACATCCTGGCGGTCGGTGACGACGCGGACATCCAGCGGTATCGCGCGAGTGCGACGCGGGTCGTTGACCTGAGCGGGCGCACGGTCATCCCCGGGCTGAATGACTCGCATACACACGTCATCCGCGGTGGCCTCAACTACAATCTGGAGCTTCGGTGGGATGGCGTCCCAAGCCTCGCCGAGGCCCTGGATCGAGTCCGTCGTCAGGCGGAGCGTACGCCGGCGGGACAATGGGTCCGGGTGGTGGGGGGCTGGTCGGAGTTCCAGTTCGCAGAGCGTCGCCTGCCCACGATCGCCGAACTGAATGAGGCCGCGCCAGATACCCCGGTGTTCGTGCTGTACCTGTACGGGAAGGCGCTCTTGAACAAGGAGGCCCTCCGGGTGCTGGGAATCACGAAGGACACGCCGAACCCCTCCGGGGGACTCATCGAGCGTGACGCGCGGGGAGAGCCGACGGGCCTGCTGCTCGCGAAGCCGGATGCCCTGATTCTCTACTCGACGCTGGGGCGCCTGCCGAAGCTCTCACCTGAGGATCAGGTGAACTCCACACGGCAGTTCATGCGCGAGCTGAACCGCCTGGGCGTGACGAGCACCATTGACGCGGGTGGTGGCGGGCAGAACTTCCCAGGTGATTACGCGGTCGGCACGGAACTGGCCCGGCGCGGCGAGCTGACGCTCCGGATCGCCTACTACCTCTTCGCGCAGAAGCGGGGACAGGAGCTGGAGGACTACCAGCAGTGGACGACGATGACCGCTCCGGGGAAGAACGGGGACCTGCTGCGTCCCAACGGCTACCAGGTGGGAGGGGCAGGGGAGAACGTGCTCTGGGAGGCAGCCGACTTCGAGAACTTCCTCGAGCCGAGGCCGGAGCTCCAAGAGGGCATGGAGCCGAAATTGGAGGAGATCCTGTCCCTCTTCGCCGAGAAGGGCTGGCCCTTCCGCATCCACGCCACCTATGACGAGTCCATCTCCCGCATCCTCGATGTCGTCGAGCGGGTGAAGACAGACAAGGGACAGCAGGGGCTGCGCTTCATCATCGACCACGCGGAGACCATCTCCGAGCGTAACCTCGAGCGCGTGGCCAGGCTGGGCGGAGGCATCGCCGTGCAGGACCGGATGGCCTTCCAGGGCGAGCACTTCATCACCCGGTATGGTCAGGAGGCGGCCTCGCGTGCGCCGCCCGTGAAGCGGATGCTGGAGCTGGGGATTCCCGTGGGGCTCGGGACGGATGCCACCCGCGTCTCCAGCTACAATCTCTGGCTGTCGCTCTACTGGCTCGTGTCCGGGAAGACGCTCGGGGGCGCCACGCTGAACCAGCCCGACGCGAGGCTGGACAGGGTGACGGCGCTCCGGCTCGCGACCGTGGGAAGTGCGTGGTTCTCCGGGGAGGAGAAGCTGAAGGGCACGCTCGAGCCGGGCCGGTACGCGGACCTGGCCGTCCTCTCCGCTGATTACCTGTCCGTTCCGGAGGAGGACATCAAGTCGCTCGAGTCCGTCCTCACGGTGGTGGGAGGGCAGGTGGTGTTCGCGGCTGGAGACTTCGCGTCGCTCGGCCCCGCGCCCACTCCCGTCGAGCCCGCGTGGTCGCCCGTGGCGCTCTTTGGCGAAAGCGTGCCGAGCCGCTGACCGTTTCATTGCGCGGCGTCACCGCTTCGAAGTAGTTCCTCGGGCCATGCGAGCACCCCTACTTCCGACGATTCCCCATCGCCTCCAGCTGCGGCTCCAGGGCCTGGAGGGGGCTGCTCTCAAATTCTGGTCATATGAGCAGCGCGGCGCGAGCCTCGACCTGCATCACGGAGTGGTGGGTACGGCCGGCAAGCGCGAGTCGAAGGCCTTCCCCTCAGAGGAGGCCGCGGCGGCCTTCGCCCGGAAGACTGTCGCGGCCAAGGTCGCCAAGGGCTATTACGCCAGCGAGCTCGCCTTCGAGACCTTCACCTGGTCGCAAGTGAAGGACGAGGTGAAGGCCGTCGGCAACAACGTGGACGAGAATGATCGCGTCCTCGTGCTCACTGGGGACGTCGTCGTGCCCCATGACCTGTGGCTCGACTACCGCAGCGGCATCCTCGCCCTGGCCGACGAGAATGACTCGCCCTTCATCGGGCTCATCGTGCGCGGCAACCTGACCATCGAGGGCTGCCTCGCCAATTTCGAGAACGACTACGGGCCTTTCCTGCAGGTCCATGGCCATCTCATCGCTCAGAGAATCGCGACCGGCGGCTCACAGATACGGGTCAACGGAGACGTCACGACCGGGGACCTGGTCGGCGTCTACAACCACGGCTGCGTCGCCGCGGGCGGCAATCTCGTGGCCCGCACCATCGCCACCGAGCACACCATTTCGGCGGAGGGTCAGCTCGACGGGCACCGGTACCTCGGGTGGGGCGCGAAGGTCTTCGCTGTCTCGGGTGGCGTCGAAGACAGGCAGGACCCCTACGAGGCGAAGGGCGTGTTCGTCTCGGCGGTGGTGAAAGACGGTCGTGTCGATCTCCGCAAGGCGCGGGAGCTCCTGGCCGCCGGCAAGCCCATCTCCCTGCCCGAATTCACCAGCGTTCGGGGCGCGTTCCGGAAGCTCGTCGCCAAGAAGCTCGAGGACCCCGACAAGGTCAAGAGCCTTTCGCTGGCAGGTAAGGACCTCATGTCGTTGCCAGAAGAGCTCTTCCGCTTCCGGCGCCTCGAGAAGCTCGATCTCACGCACAACGAGCTCCGGACGTTGCCCGAGGAGCTCGGACTCCTCACGGAGCTTCGCGAGCTCCGCATCAGGGGCAACGGTCTACAGACGCTGCCCGAGTCCATCGGCTCACTGACGAAGCTCCGCTTCCTGGACCTCGAGGCCAACTGCATCTGGCGTCTCCCGGAGTCACTCGCCCAGTGTGTCGAGCTGCGAACGGTGAACCTCACCAACAACCCGTACTCCTATGTTCGGGCCTCTTTTGGCGGATGGCAGAAGGTCGAGCTGATGTGGGACTTCCCCGAGGTGCTCACGCGTCTGCCGAAGCTCGAGGAGCTGACCGTCCACCAGACGTTGCTGCGCACGCTGCCGACGCGCCGCTTCGACAGCACCACGCTGCGAAAGCTCACCGTCCAGAAATCACTCGTGACGCAGGTGGACCCAGAGCTCCACGCGCAGATGAGCGTGACCGTGGAGGAGAGCGCTCAGTGGGCCGTTGACCACATCCGCTTCTGGTTCGGCACCGACAAGATTCGTCTCGAGCACTTCTACGACTTCAAGGCGCGGCGTTACGACTTCACGGAGGTCATCGCGCTGCTGGGAGTGCTCCTGCGCATCAACATTCCCACGGCGGCGCCGTACGACGCGGCGCTGGCGGAGTTCAAGAAGCAGAGCGAATTCCTCGCCAAAACTCTCAACTGGGACGGCACGTACGGCCATCACGTGGGCGCGCTCTTTGGCGCGCTGCGCGATGCGCTGGACACGCTGGGCAAGCCCTACCCCGACAACGCGCTCATCGCCGGCCTGCGTACCATCTTCTCGGCCCATACCTCCTGAGAGAGCACATTCCCCATGCTCGACGAGCTGCTCTTCGCGCTGACGATCGTGTCGGCACTCGGCTGTGGGTTGATGGCCGGGGTCTTCTTCGCCTTCTCGGCCTTTGTGATGAGAGGTCTGGCGCGTCTCCCACCGGCGCAGGGCATCGCGGCCATGCAAGCCATCAATGTCGCGGCGCTGGAGGCCCCGTTCATGGCGGCGTTCTTCGGAAGCACGGTGGCCTGTGCCCTGTTGGCTGTGGCCTCGTTGTTGAAGTGGCACGAGTCCCACGCGCTCTACCGGCTCATTGGCAGCGGGGTCTATCTCGTCGGCAGCTTCGCGGTGACAGCCGCGTTCAATGTACCGAGGAACGACGCCTTGGCGGCTGTCGCGGCGGACAGCGCTGATGGCGCGAGCCGATGGGCAGGGTACGTCGCCGGTTGGTCGGCCTGGAACCACGTGCGGGCGGTGGCCTGTACTGTGGCGGCGGTGTTGCTGATCCTCTCGCTCCGCTGACCTCACCCCTTCGCCGGCCATGCCTCCAAGTGCCCTCCCTCCTGCGCTCGCTTCGAGTGCCAGGCGCAACCCCCAGAACCCCGAGCTCACGCCAGAGCGGCTGGAGCAGTTCGAGCGAAGCCTTCCGCATCCCCTGCCCGCCGACTTCCGCGAGGTGCTCGTCCAGTACAACGGCGCGCTCCTGGGAGTGTGCGCCACCGGGCTCCGCGACGCACTGGAGCAGGAGGTGCGGATCGACGACCTCCTCGGGCTGCATGACAAGGGGTGGACTCAGCTGGAGTACGGGGACGAGAACATCCCGCCCGACGTGCTGGTCTTCACGCACCAGCGAGGCTCCATCAACCGCTTCGGCCTGCAGCTCGCGGACCGGCCGGACACTCCTCGGGGAACGGTCTGGTTCTTCGACAGCAACGCGGAAACCGAGACCGAGGACCTCTTCGTGGCGCGCGCCTGCGCGGCGTCCTTTGGCGCGTTCCTCGCACAGCTCTCGCCACTCCCGGACGACCCGGTGGCCCCCGCGCCCGAGCACGAGGACCCGGAGGATCCCTGGAGTCATCCCGAGGCCCTCGAGAAGGTCCCCGCGGACACGCCCACGCCCGAGAAGCCGCTCGTCCTGGCCGGGCACGGGTACGCGATCGGAGGGGCGCGCCTCGACATCTACGTCAGCACGTGGCTCCCGGACCTGGAGGCCCGCGAGTACCGCTACCAGCCAGAGCGGGCCACGGTGATGTACTCGCTGGAGATCCATGTCGACGAGAGCTCCAACCAGGATGGCCAGCCGGCACCCTACGCATCGAACATCCCGGTCGCCGCGGCGAATGGAGGGCGGCACCCGACGCTCGCGGAGTGGTCGACGCTCACCGTCGGTCCGGAAGGGTGCTGGGATGCGTGGTACGGCAATGATGCGCCATCGCTGGACGGTAACCAGCTGACGGTGCTGGAGCGCTCCGGTGCGGACCTGAAGGTGCGCTGGGAGGCGAGCTATTCGCAGTACGGCCGCGACTTCGCCTTCGTGTTCGAGGGCCCGGTCCGGTTCGAGGGAATCCGCTTCGACGTGAAGGACCCCTCGGACATCGACCGGGTGCTCGCCTCGGCGTTCGGTGGGAGTCACCGGCCCGAGGAATGGACGTGCAACGTCGGCGAACGCAAGGACCGGGGAGCGCAGGCGCCCGAGGACGGGCGCTACGTCTTCCCCGTCACGCTTGTGCCCGGAGCGGGCGTGTAGGCGACGGATGTGCCGTTACGGGCTGCAGCAGAGCAGCGCGTGGGGCGTGCCGGTGGAGGTGTTGCGGGAGAGGCCCGCGGCATAGCTGCCAGGACCGCACTCGCCCTTCCAATTCCCGGGGTCCCAGTCGCCCGAGGCGGGATTCCAGCCCCCATTCTGGCCGTCGAAGACGCGGGCGACGCAGGAGTTGTGGGCCACCGTTCCGGGGCAGCAGAGCATGGCGGTGATCCCATGGGCGGTGTCCTGGGCCACACCGGCGACGAACTCGTTCGTGCCGCACTCCCCCTTGTAGTGCCCGGAATCCCAGTCGCCGGTGGAGAGGGTTCCGCGGCTGTCGCCGGTGGAGAAGTGCCGGGTGTAGCAGCTGTTGTGCGGGAAGCGGGAGTCACCGCTGGCGCGGCACAGCGCGATGCGGGTATTGCGCGAGGTGGGGTTGAGGGACAGACCGGCCACCATCTCACCGCTGGCGCACTCGGACTTGTAGCTGAAGGGGGCCCAGTCGCCGGTGGAGGTGGTGCGGCGCGCATTCCCGAACTCGAAGTTCACCGGAATGTCGACCCGCGTCAGATAGAACCGGGCGAAATCATCGTTGGACTGGTAGCGCGTGCTGATCAACTTGTCACCCCATCCATCCTCGTGGAGGAAGAGGCCGTCTGCCTTGACGGAGATGCGCCAGCTCCCATCTCCGGACGGAGTGAACATGAACACGGCGTAATCGTCGTTGGACTGGTAGCGCGTGCTGATCAGCTTGTCGCCCCATCCATCCTCGTGGAGGTAGAGGCCGTCTGCCTTCACCTTGATCCGCCAGCCCTCGCCATTGGGCTCCAGGATGAACCTGGCGTAGTCGTCGTTGGGCTGGTAGCGCGTGCTGATCAGCTTGTCACCCCATCCATCCTCGTGGAGGAAGCGGCCGTCTGCCTTCACCTGGATGCGATAGCTGGCACCGGTCCGGAGGTTGGTGTAGTCATTCGCCCAACTCGCGAACACATCCGAGCGCACCACGGCACAGGAATACACCTCGTTGTTCCCGTACCAGCAGTAGGACGCGACGCTAACGGCCCTGCCCTCGCTGTCGATGCAGGTTCCGCCAGAGTCTCCCTTCCATTGCACCTGGCCCGAGCTGTTCCGGTTGAACGTGTATTCGGTCGCCGTAAGGCTGCTGAGGCTCAGGGTCGCCGTGCGCAGCGTGCCAGAACCCGTGTCGAAGGTGTTGAGGCCGTAGCCAAAGCACTGCACCGCTTCCCCCACCGCGAGCGGCGTGGTGCGCAACTCCCTGGCGTACCCGTTGCTCGAGTTCCGCATGCTCAGTGGGCTCTGCAGGTGCGCCAGGGTGACATCCAGGTTCGGGTGGTTGACCACCTGAATCACCCCGCGGGACTGCGAGCCCATATACGCCGTTGCTCCCGCGACGACGTTGCAATGCTTCGCGGTGAGCACCCACTCGTTGTTGAGCAACGTGGCGCTGCAGAGCGAGCCGTTGCTGACCATCATGACGAAGCCGCTGTTCTCCGCGTCGTACGGGGTGCCGTTGATGATCTCCTGGGTCGAGGATTGGAGATTCTCTTCAGGCAGCTCGTCCTGTGCGGTGCATGCGCTCAGGACGACGCACAGCGCCGACGACCAGCGCACGAACCTCGAAGACCTCGGGACTCCTGGACCATTGTGTCCTCGCGACATTGATTTTCTCCTGTGTAGGCGGTGCCGGCGTGGAGGGCGTGACTGCGGGGGGTACTGCTCGCTGCGCCAGCCGGCGCGAAATCCAGTCGTTGCACGGGGCGCGCCAGCGGACTCGCGCCGGGCCGCCGTGCCTCCTGACGCAGTGTGGCGCTCCCTCGCCGTGGTGGAGGACGGATGGGAGAGCGCGGCAGCTCCTTCGGTTCGCAGGCCCGCGACCGCGTTCACCCACTTTGGACATATCTGCGGCTGTCGCCGACATGTCGGCGGCTGTCGCCGACAATGGGTGGCGACAGCCGGACTGGTCGGGATGCCAGGGGACACCGCGGGCACGACGGTCCGCGGTGTCCCCGAGCTCACTACGGGAACGTCACGGTGCCTGGCGTCGACCGGTAGCCCAGGGTGCCCTGGGCAAGCTGGCCGTAGAGGTTGCCGCCCCAGGTGGCCGTGGTTCCATTGCTCCGTCTGGCCAGCGAGAAGTTTCCACCCGCGGAGGTGGACGTGATGCCAAACGTTACACCGAACACCAGGACGGGCGAGGTGTAGTCGGCATTGGAGCCATCGCCGAGCTGTCCGTGGGAGTTGCTGCCCCAGCCGTAGACGTAGCCGTACGGGATCATCATCACGACGTGGGCGCTTCCCGCGGCGAGGTAGTCGGCGTTGTAGCCGACATACGACTGCACCGGGACGGAGCTCGAGAGGTAGGTGCCATTGCCGAGCTGACCGGAGCCGTTGTAGCCCCAGGCCCAGAGCGTTCCCTCCGAGGTGAGATACAGCGAGTCGCGGTCCTTCGCGGCCAACCGCGTCCGCCGGGTAAGACTGGCGGCACGCACCGTCCTCCGCGACGTCTCGTCACTTCCCTGGGTTGCCTCTCGGTCCTCTCACCCCGCCGCCAGCATGGCGCCCATGAGCGCCATCAGCAGCAGGGCATTCCTCGAACTGCTTCCGCGTTGTATCGATTTCCCTTCTGGAACTCCGCGCGCCACACCGTGGGCGCGCGAAAGAGGGGCGCAACAAACCTCATTGTCCGGCCGGGAGTCGAGAGACTCGGTGAAATGCGGCTCGCTCCCGGTGACGAACTTCTGTCGTTGTCCCCCGAGCGGCCGGTGTGCGAAGAACCGCCATGGCCAATTGGACCCGGATTGAGAAGCTCAATGGCGGCGAACGCATCTACTACATCGATCCGCCGATCGATTCGAAGGAGGAGGTCTGGTTCTTCTCCGGCGACTCCAGGCTGCGGGTGTCGAGCGACGGCGTCCTCTACAAAGGCGACGAGGAGAAGGTGGCGCGGCTCACGGCTCCCGTCACGGAGCGGTTCTCCCTCTACAAGCTGCTCGACCAGCTCTTCGTCGACGTGGAGATTCGTGGTGAGCAGGCGGTGCTCCACCGGGGAGTGCTGAATGGCTCCAGCGTCGCGGCGCTCGTCGCCTCATCAGAAGTCGAGCCGCTGCTTGCTCGCTACCGGGCGCTCTCGTTCCGAGACGGCACGCCCTGGAACGCAACGAAGAAGCAGGTGACGGTGCGCGAGTACCGCAAGGGCTCGTCCGACAAGTGGACGGTGCATGTGGATGGCACGAGTGTCATCGAGAACATGCGCCAGGAGACCCCCACGCCGAGCCGTGAGGCCGCTATCGCGCTCGCCGAGAAGCGCATCCAGGCCAAACAGAAGGCGGGATTCAGGACATACCTCATCGAACTCATGGGGGCCCGGCACCCCAATCCCGAGCCGAAACCTCCGAAGGGAGCACCAGCTCGAAAGCCCGTCGCGAAGAAGGCCGCCATCGCGAAGCCGAAGAACGCCTTCGAGGCCGTCGATGCGGCCGTCGCGATTCTGAAGGATCTGCACACGCGCCTCCCGAAGGCTCATTTCGTCACGGAGTGCCTCGACGCGAAGAAGGATCGCGAGCGTGTCACCTCCGTCGAGAACCATGCTTCCTTCTTCCTCGACGTGCACAAGCAGCGTGTCGGGCGTTGGAAGACGGCGAAACCTCGGGCTCCGAAGAAGAACGAGTCGAGCTGGGACTACTTCGTGCGGGTGTATGGCTCCATCACCTGGATCCTCGATGGTCAGGCCGATGAGGGTCTGGCGATGTTCTACTGTGGCAACGTGACGGGGGGAGGGTGGAGCTGCCTGGAGATTGTCGGAGAGGGCGACTACGAGCTCGATGATCTCGTGGAGGCCACGGGCAACGAGGAGTTGGAACAGCTCTTCGTGTTCCACGGCGGGTGGCACGACGGGAAGTCGTGGGCTTTCGATCAGCGTGTGAGTTCGCCGGAGGGTGAGTACGCCATCATCCCCTTCGATGAATCCATGGGTGCGCTCCCGAGGCGGATGAAGCCCGAGCGCATCGTTCCGTTTGGCGACTGGCTCTACAAGCGTGTTGCCTCGCTGACGCGAGTCGCCGAGCGGAACCTGCGCGAGGTGAACTGAGCTACGCACTCACTCCAGCTCACGGAGAGATGGTCAGCAGCAGGGGGATGAGGGCCAGTCGGCTCATCATCCGGGACGCAGTGCCTGGCGCCAGCCGCTGGAGCCACGCCAACAGCTTCACCTTGCCGACGCGGATCTCCTCCTTGTCGCGCGCGAGCCCCCGCATGAGTTCGCGAGCCACCTGCTCGGGCGAAATCTTGAGCTCCTCCGCGCGCCCGTGGGTCATCGGGGTGTCCACCACCGGGGGCAGCAGCTCGATCACGCGGACCGGCGTGCCACGCAGCTGGTGCCGCAACGACTGGGAGAAGATGCGCAGGCCCCCCTTGGTGCCGCAGTAGACCGCCGAGCGCGTCTTGGGGACCATGGCCAGCCCCGAGGTGATGTTGACGAGGAAGGCCGTGTCCCGGCGCCGCAGCGCGGGCAGCAGGAGCTTCGTCAAGAGCATGGGCGCCACCAGGTTGATGCGCACCTCCTCGTCGATGCGCTGGGGCTCATAGTCGTCGTCCGTCATCAGGTTGTTGTGCTGGACGGCGGCGCTGTGGATGACGCCGTTGAGCGCCGGGAATTCCTTGAGCACCCGCCCCGCCAGCCGCTCCACCTCCGCGGTAGTGGAGAGATCCGCGACGATCGTCTTCACTCGGGGCTGCTCCTGCCGCAGCGCCTCGAGCTTGCGCGGGTCGCGGCCACAAACGATGACCGTGTTATCCCGGGCCAGCAGTTCCTGGACGATGCTCCTGCCAATCCCTGAAGCGCCCCCCGTGACGAGGACGGTGTTTCCCTGAAGCTCCATGAGGCCTGCCTCCGTGTGGAAGGGATCCCCGAGGGGATCGTTCTTCCAGGAGGTAGCAGCGCGCTGGGCTCGCCTCATCAACCCGGGTTAATTTCGACGCATGCGGCTACGAGACATGCTCGAGCACCTGGCGGGAGCCCCACTGGCGGACTACGAAGACTTCGCCACGAGGACCGAGCCCTTCCGCGCCGGAAAGGGAGAGACGCTGTTCTCCCAGGGGCAGCACCATCCTCACGCCTACTTCCTGCGCCAGGGGCTGGTGAAGCTCTGCTATGTGACGCACTCGGGCACCGAGCGCACCAAGTCCTTGGTCCACGAGGGCCAGCTCTTCGCCAGTCTGGGAAGCATGAGGCCCGAGGCGGTGTGCAGCTTCTCGGCCATCGCCCTCGAGCCCGTGGAGGGAGAGCGCTTTCCGCTCGGCGCCTTCCTCGAGCGGCTGGAGAAGAACCTCCAGTGGGAGCGCATCGGGCGCAAGTTCTTCCAGGAGCTGGCCTTCAGCAAGGAGCGGCGTGAGCACCAGCTCCTCGTCCTCTCCG
Source organism: Archangium lansingense (assembly GCF_026626635.1). Lineage (GTDB taxonomy): Bacteria > Myxococcota > Myxococcia > Myxococcales > Myxococcaceae > Archangium > Archangium lansingense. The sequence goes on along the minus strand of NZ_JAPNKA010000001.1, from coordinate 8,253,872 downwards.
CCTCGGAGCGCTACGAGCAGGTCATCCGCGAGCGCCCGGAGCTACTCCAGCGTCTGAGCCAGGCGGAGCTGGCCCGGTGGATTGGCATCACCCCCGTGGCACTCAGCCGCATCCGGGGTCGCAGGAGCCGCTCCCCCAAACAGGAGAGGAAGAGGCAATCGTGATGCACTCCCAAGAGGATGTTCACGTGGCGAAGTTCGAGGCAAGCTGAAGCAAGAACCCGTCAGGAGGCACGAGCGAAATCATGGGCCAAATCGACCCCAACCGTATCCACGACGTTGCAAATCGCACCCTGGAGCAGGCGCTCTCGAAGAGTTCGACGGAGCCGCTGTCGCTCGCGTCCCTCTCGAACGTGTCGCTCACCGAGGCGCCCGTCGAAGGTTCGAGCGGTGAGCTGCGCATCGAGCTGTCGTTCACGATCCCGAACGGCCCAGAGCCTCGAGTAGTCGCCGCGCGGACTGATCCAATGCGTCTCGCCTTCGAGCAGTTTGCAAGCAAGCTCGGCGTCGAGCACAGCCTGCGTAGCAACATTGAAGACCCCCACACCCTGCGACTGGTGCTCGTCGCCCAGGGCCCCGAAGCGAAGGTTCGTGCGTTCACCCGGGCCGCTGTCGAGTTTGCGCGGGAGTGACGGCGTCTGCCGTCTCAGTGTGGGGCAGGGGTCTGGGCCGCACCTGCGCGCGAACATCGGTGCTGTGCGGCGCAGCGCCACGCTGCTTGAGGGTACGAATATTCACGGATAGTGCTACAACCCAGCTTCCCTCGCGAAACCCCCAAGGAGGAGTTGGATGAAGAATCATCTGGTGTTGGGCCTTCTTTTACTCGCCGTCGCGGTCCCGCCGAGCACTGCTCGTGCGGAAGTGCTGGTGTCCACCATCGTCGAAGCGCTGGTGGACGGTGGCAACAACTACAACTGGGAGAAGGTGGCGCTGCCGGGCACGGTCTGTGGCAACGGCTCCCAGTACAAGTTCTTCGTCCACCGGAGCACCACCGGTTCGAAGAACCTGTTGTTCTTCCTCGAAGGTGGTGGCGCGTGCTGGGACTACGACACCTGTAGCGGGCGCGCGGGCCTCCTCGGCGCGGCCAACCCGAACGGCATCGTGGACGACTACATGCAGCAGTTCACGGCGAAGTATGTCTCGCCGCTCGTGAACGGCGCCGATCCGGGCCTGCCCCTGCGCAGCCGCACCGACATCGCGACGAAGGACTGGAACATCGTCTATCTGCCCTACTGCACGGGCGACGTGCATGTGGGCAACAACGTCGCCGTCTACACGGACTCGACCGGAGCACAGCCGCCGCTCACCTGGCACCACTCCGGTTACACGAACACGATGGCGGCCATCGCCCACGCGAAGGCGCAGTTCCCCAGCGTCCAGAAGCTGCTGGTCACCGGATATAGCGCTGGCGGTACCGCCACTTCGGCCGGCTACTACTTCATCCGCCGCGGCATCAACCCGGCGCGTGGTTATTTCCTGAACGACTCGGGCCCCATCTACCTGGCGCCCAACGTCAATGACCGCTCGCGCCCGCTGCACGCGAAGATCCGCCAGTCGTGGAACCTCGACTCGGTGCTCGGCCTGCTCCCGGCCTCCTTCGACCGGAACAACATGGGCACCATCAACCGCATGCTGTCCATGGAGTTCCCCAGCGATCAGCTCGCCTACTCGGGCTATTCGCGCGACTACAACTACTCGCGCTTCTCCTACGAGCGCTTCTACTCGCCCAACGACAAGGAGACGGTCCTCAGCTACTGGAAGGAGGACCAGGACAAGCTGGTCGCGGAGCTGAACCTCTACAACAACTACAGCTACTTCATCCCGCACGAGCGGGCGATCAACGCCAGCCACTGCAGCACGATCATCACCTTCATTGGCGCTCACGCCTGCCAGCAGATGGAGAAGAAGCACAACTGGTGGGAGTACCTCGAGTGGCCGTGGGGGCAGACCTATAAGTGCTACAGCGAGTTCGTGCCGATGGAGACCTTCCTCCACCGCTTCATCAACGAGAACCAGCGCATCCGCATCTACGAGCCCGTGAACGGGTACAACGCGGAAGATCCTGGAATGGGCATCGTCGCGCCGCTCATCAACGGCGCCCTCGGTGGTTAGCTTCAGCTGACGGAGGCTCGCGGCGCATGTGCTCCGCGAGCCCCTCCGCTGGACGTTGCTGGCGGCCTTGACGCCGAAGGCCGCCACCCGACAGACCCACGGGTTCTCGGTGAAGAGCTCCATGGCGCCACCTCCGCACTTCGAGACGCAGGTGGCGCGACAGGACGTTTCATCCTCGTCTCTGAAGCAGCCAGCGAAGTACCCCGCCGATGACGCGCAGCTGCTCGTATTGGGATTGCTTGGGTCTGGGCTCCTTGGGGGGTTTTACTGGGAGTCTCTGCTCCCCACCCCATCCGGTCCAACGATTTCAATGGGTTGGATGGGCGTTGGGTCGATTCGGCACCTCCATTTCGGGAGGACGCAACACTTTGATTCTGGAATCGAAAATAGAGGTACCCCCCTGCGACACCCTGGGCCCCGCTCATGAAGATCCAGAAGAACGATTTCTCCCGGACCGCCGTCACCCGCAGCCCCGAAGCGAAGCCCGCCGTCGCGGCGGAGGTGAAGGGCAACAAGATCACCCGGCCCACCGGTTTCGACACGGCGTCGAGCTTCGAGCCGCAGACCAAGGCCCCCGTGGACCTGACCGGGGCGCAGCGTGCGCTGCCGAAGACCGGTCCGGTTGCCATCAACAGCGCCGTGAGCCAGGCCGCCATCCAGAAGACCGTGGACTTCCTCCAGCAGCAGAGCCCTGCCGCGAGCGCCCGCAGCCTGATGGGCGGCTCGGGCGTCAATGCCTCGGACTTCGCGCCGCGCTCCGTGGAGCGGGATGACCTGGGCATGACGCACGTGCGCATGGACCGCATGAGCGAGGGCACCCGCGTGTTCGGCGAGCAGGTCGTCGGCCACATCTCCTCCGACGGGAAGATGGACAGCGTCACCGGCGATGTCGCCACCATCCCCGCCGGCCTGGGCAGCGAGCCGACGAAGCTGTCCGCCGACCAGGCGCTGGCTGTCGCGCAGCAGGACTTCGTGGGCAAGACGGACCGTCAGCCCACCTCCGAGCGCGTCATCTTCAAGGGTGACGACGGCCAGTACCGCTCCGCGTACCACGTGCAGTTGAGCAACACGACGGACATCGGTGAGGGCAAGGAGCCCCGCCGGATGAACTACCTGGTCGACGCCAACAGCGGGGAGCTCCTCGAGAAGTACAACCAGATGGGCGGCTTCGACCACGTGCACACTTCCGGCGCGAAGACCCCGGGCAGCGCGCCCGTCGCCACGACGGACAACCCCACCACCACCGCCGCGAATGACACCACGCAGTACAGCGGCCAGGTGGAGCTCAACAGCACGAAGAACGCCGACGGCACGTACACCCTGGAGGACAAGACCCGCGGCCAGGGTGTAGTGACCCGCGACGCGCTCAACCGGGACCCGAACACCGGCTCGACCAAGAACGCCCCCATCACCGACAACAACGACATCTGGGGCGAGGCGACCGACTCGGCGCGCAACAAGGACGCGGTGGACGCTCAGTACGGCGCGCAGACCACCTACGACTTCTTCAAGGACGTGCTCGGCCGCGACTCCATCGACGGCCAGGGCGAGAAGCTCATCTCCGACGTGCACGTGGGCACCAACTTCGCCAACGCCTTCTGGGACGGCGAGAAGATGAACTACGGCGATGGCGACGGCCAGACGTTCGGCTCGCTCACCACGCTGGACATCGCGGGCCATGAGATCAGCCACGGCCTGACCGAGCGCACTGCGGGCCTTCAGTACCGCAACGAGTCCGGCGCCCTCAACGAGGCGATCAGCGACATCATGGGTACCGGCGTGGAGTGGTACGCCAGCCAGAAGAACGAGGCGGTCAAGTTCGACTGGACGGTGGGCGAGGACACCTTCACCCCGAACAACGGCGACCCCACCGATGGTCTGCGCGACATGAGCGATCCGACGAGCGACGGCCAGTCCCCGGACCACTACTCGAAGCGCTACAAGGGTACCCAGGACAACGGCGGTGTGCACATCAACTCGGGTATCCCCAACAACGCCTTCTACCTGCTGTCCGAGGGCGGCAAGAACCGCACCTCCGGCACCGAGGTGAAGGACGGCATCGGCATCGAGAAGAGCCTGAAGGTCTACTCCCGCGCGCTCAGCTTCTACATGACGCCGACCACCAACTTCGCCCAGGCGCGCGAGGCCACGTTCAAGGCCGCCCAGGACCTCTACGGCAAGGACTCCGTGGAGGCCAAGAAGGTGCTGGAGAGCTGGAGCGCGGTGGGCGTCGGGTAGCCCTTCAAGCGGGGATGGCGCGGAGGGGCAGCGCCACCGGCCCGCGAAGCCCGATGGAGTAGTTCCACTTCAGCTCCCCCGGGGCGAGGACGAAGCCCTGGCAGCGGGAGAAGAGCTCCTCCAGGCCGATGCGGGCCTCCATCCGGGCCAGGGGCGCGCCCAGGCAGAAGTGCACGCCATAGCCAAAGGAGATGTGCTGCTGCGTGCGGCGCTCCAGCACCAGCTCATCGGCCCGCTCGAACACCCGCTCGTCCCGGTTTGCCGAGCCCACCATCAGCGCCACGGGTGCGTACGCCGGCAGCTTCACCCCGCCCAGCTCCACCTCCTGGGTGGTGAGCCGTACGGTGAGTTGGAGCGGCGAGTCCAGGCGCAGCACCTCCTCCACCAGCGCGGGGAGGAGGGCGGGCTCGGCGCGCACGCGGGCGAGCACCTCCGGGGCCAGGGCCATCCGCCGCACCGTGTGACTGAGCAGGTGGATCGTCGTCTCCAGCCCCCCCACCAGCAGGGCTGTCCCGAAGGCGATCACCTCCGACTCGGTGATACTCCGGCCCTCTACTTCGGCCCTCACCAGGTCGCTCATCAGGTCTTCGCGAGGCCGGGCCCTCCGGTCCGCGATGACCTCGCGCAGGAAGTCCTGGAACTCCGAGAGGGTGCGCCGCAGGTAGGCGATCCGCTCGGGCGGCTCCTGGACGACGGAGACAATGCTGACGATGTCGTCGGACCACTGCTTGAGCCTCGGCCGCAGCTCGGGAGCGAAGCCGAGCAACTCACCAATGACGAACGCGGGCAAGGGCAGGGCGAACGCCTGGACGAAGTCCACCTCTTTCTGGCGGAGGATGTTCTCGGCCAGCTCGCCCGCCACCCGGCGGATGCCCGTCTCCAGCCGGGCGATCGTCTTGTGCGTGAAGGCATGGCTCACCAGGGCGCGCATCTGGGTGTGCTGGGGCGGATCCAACCCCAACAGCGAATAGCCCAGCGGATTGCCCACGCCCTCCAGCCACTCGGGATTCGAGGCCTGCTGGACGAAGGTGGAGGTGAACAGCTTGGGGTTCTTGAACGCGAACTGCACGTCCTCGTGGCGGCTGATGGCCCAGAGTCCGCCCGGCTCCACCTGTTGGATGGGCTCGCTCCGCAAGCGGGCATAGAACGGGGCTGGGTCCGCCCGGAACTCGGGCGACATCACGTCGATGGGCTTCATGTGGCTGGGTTCCCCCTCTTGAGACAGCGGCGTGAAGCATCGAAGAGGCCCCGCCCCGAGTCAATTCAGGAGACCCGGGTGTTGAGCTTCTTCCCGGACCGCTGACACATCCTGGCACACCCGCTGGCACAGCTCCGGCACACGTCTTCTACGGGCGTTGAAACGGCGCAGGACGCGTGTCTCTCTGGAGCCAGGGTCATCCACGGCCCTGGCACGTTGCGTGCTCATGCGCTCCCCCAAGGGAGACACGCAATGTCCAAGGCACAGGCAGTGACGCTCAGACAGAACCCGGTGTACCCGGCGCCGCAGGGGAGTTGGCGCGGACCTTCCATCAAGTCCTCGCTGCAAGCGATTGCCGGGCGGATCGCGAAGGGCGGACAGCGCGAAGGTGTCGTCCGGATGCTCGATGACCTGATCCGGCCGCTCGACATGAAACGAACCGAAGATCAGCTCGTCGGTGCCATCGCGGCGGCACTCCGCAAGCGCGCGGTAGGCGCACGGACCGACGTCGGCAATCTGTACCTGCGCGAGGACGAGCTCCAGCACATGAGCCTCTACTCCCTCCTCCGAGAGCATGTGCCCATGATCTCCATGACCCATCCCCTCGCCAACGAGCTCCTGCTGCCCCAGGTCTCATCCCAGGAGCAGGCGGTCATCTTTGACATCGGAATTGGAAATGGCGAGCAGCTCGCCGACCTCATCCACCTGTGCGGCACCCGCGAGGCCGCGCCCAGGCGTCTCGTCGTGGTAGGGCTCGACCTCAGCGCCCCATCCCTCGCGAATGCACAGCGGAATCTCTCGGCCGCCGCGGAGCGGTGGGGAATCGATTTCAGGTTCATCGCGCTGAACAAGCAGGTGGAGGCACTGACGGACGAGGACTGGACCCTGCTCGACAGCCTCGAGGGGACACGCGTCGTCAATGCCACGTTCGCCCTGCACCATCTTCGCAACGACGACGCGGCTCCGGACGTTCGCGATCGGCTCTTTCAACGCCTGCGTTGCTGGCGACCCCGCGCCCTCGTCATCAGCGAGACGGACGCGGAGTTCAACACCGTTCCGCTCCCCGAGCGGACTGGAAATGCCTACGACTACTTCCTGGGAGTGTTCCAGCACATCGACGCGCTGGACATCCCAGAGGGGGACAGACTTCTCTTGAAGCTCGGCATGATCGCACGGGAGATCGAGGACATCCTCGGACCCAACGAGGAGGAGCGCTGTGAACGCTACGAGAGCGCCCACCACTGGCGTGAGCGCCTCGAACGGGCCGGCTTCGCGCTCAACCCGCCCCCCTCATCGCTGACCCAGGCGTCGAACGAGGCCATCACCATCACCGTCGACCGCAGCTACGTCACCCTGCACGGCGCGGGCACATCGCTCGTCACGATCCTCTGTGCCAGGCCTGTCGACGGGTGAGTGCCAACAGCTCAGGACTTCAAGAAGGCCAGCAGGTCGGCGTTGACCTGGTCCTTGTGCGTGATGGTGAGGCCGTGCGGTGCACCGGGATAGATCTTCAGCGTGGAGCCCTTGACGAGCTTGGACGAGAGCTGGGCCGAGGCGCCGATCGGGACGATCTGATCGTCATCACCGTGGATGATCAACGTCGGCACGTCGAACTTCTTCAGGTCCTCGGTGAGATCCGTCTCCGAGAAGACCTTGATGCAGTCGTAGGCGTTCTTGAACCCGGCCTGCATACCCCCGAGCCAGAACGCATCCCGCATGCCTTGCGAGACCTTGGCTCCCGGCCGGTTGGCACCGAAGAAGGGCACGCTGAGGTCCTTGAAGAACTGCGAGCGGTCGGCGAGGACATTGGCCCGGATGCCGTCGAAAGCCTCGAGGGGCTGGCCCGCGGGATTGGCGGCCGTCTTCAGCATCAGCGGCGCCACCGCGCCCACCAGCACGGCCTTGGCGACGCGCTTCGTGCCGTGGCGACCGATGTAGCGAGCGACTTCGCCACCTCCCGTGGAGAAGCCGACCAGCACGGCATTCTTCAAGTCGAGCGTCTCGAGCAGCGCCGCGAGATCGTCGGCATAGGTATCCATGTCGTTGCCGTTCCAGGGCTGGCTCGAGCGGCCATGGCCTCGGCGGTCATGAGCGATGCAGCGATAGCCCTTGGCCGCCAGGAAGAGCATCTGGTCCTCCCAGCTGTCGGAGTTGAGCGGCCAGCCGTGGCTGAACACCACGGGTTGTCCGGTGCCCCAATCCTTGTAATAGAGCTGCGTGCCGTCCTTCGTCGTGATCGTGCTCATCGTTCTGGCTCCCGTGTCGAGGGGGGTATCAAGGCGGGGCACTGCAGATCGCGGCGGCCACTCGCCAGGTGAGGCCTGAAGCTAACCGCCGGGGTCTGGAACGAAAACCCTCACAGGGGTGGGGCAGGGCTCCCTCTCCTGGGTGATGCGCGCGTGGAGCGCTGGCGAATCCTTCCCCTTTGCCCTATGCGTCGTGACAATTTTTTGTATCCAAAGTGACGCAAATTGTCCTTTGCCTCCTTCCCGGCGCTCTTGGACCCGTCACGGCCGGGTCTGGCCTACGTCATGCAATCCGTCTGGCGACGAACCGTGACGAAAGGCCCCTCTCGATGTCCCGCCGCCCCTTGCTCCTCCTCGCGACCCTCGCGGCCACTGCTGCCGCCGCTGCCCCTGCCGAAGACGACGGGTACGAGATCGAGGAGAGACCGCAAAAGGTGCTCGAGGGCTCCAGCCGCCTCTCGCTCATGACCGGCTGGCGGTATGCGCCCAACGGCCCCTTCTTCGACCTGTACTACTCGAACCCGTATCGTCGGGGCCTGGAACGCTCTCGAGGCGCCATCGGGGGGCCTCTGCTGGCGGGATGCTTCGCGTATTCGCCAACGAACCTGCTCGAGTTGGGAGTCGAGCTCTTCACCACCTACGAGCGCATGGAGTTCCCCGGCCAGCCCGGGCTCAACGCCGTCGCCGTCGGAGCGCTCGTTGGCCTGCGCGTCCAGCACAAGTTCGCTATCGGGCACTACGGGCTGGTCCCCTCGGCGGGGGTCCTCATCGGGCCAACGTTCGCGGTCTCCTTCTTCGATTTCGAGGGGGCGGTGGAGAACGCCCCGTGGTCCCTCGGAGTCGCCGCGGGAGCCACCCTGTACCTCTCCGATGAGTGGGGCCTGCGCTTCGAGTACCGGCTGCTCACCGGCCGGGGCGAAGCAGAGGACATCGGTCCTTACGAGTCCGCCGGGAACTGGTTCTCCATGGGCCTCAGCTACCAGTTTCCCTCGAAGCCCGACCGGCCCATGGGCCGGATGTTCTGAAGGGCTCCAGCAACTCCGCCCATCCAACCCTCGATGCGGGCCCGCTGACCGCCAGAGCGGTGGCCAACGGGCGGCTCCGTGGTGCATCAGCCAGTCAGTGGCCGACTTGTTCGGACTCCACCACCAGGTCCAGCACATAGACATAGCGCGAGGCGTCGGCGGGCACCTGGCGACGCTCGTAGCGCTTGAGGCGCAGCACGTTGCGAACGCCCGGCTCGTGGCGGTAGCCCTCGATCTCACCGTGGAAGAGCTGCCAATCGCCCGTGCTCTCCTTGACGCCGTTGCGGTCGTACACCACCTGGCGCACCTTCAGGCATTCGGCGGGGGCCACGCCGGTGCAGGGCTGGCGCTGGGGGGCAACTTCCCAGAACTCGATCGTTCCGGGGCCGCCATACAGCGTCTCATGCGTGGGTTGGCCCTGCAGCAGCCAGGTGCTGCCGTCGTGAAAGCCCAGCTCCAGCTGCGGCGCCTGGTCTTGCTGCGGCAGCACGCGCCAGGTGGTCAGTTCCTTGAGCTGGGCGCCCACGCGGCCTTCCAGCGCCATCAGGTTCTCGTCCAGGCAGGCGCGCCTGGTGGACATCATCTGTTCCACCTTCAGGCTGCTGCCCTGCACGGTGTAGCGCCCGGACAGCTGGTTGCACAGGTTGGTCACGCTCAGCATGCCGTTCTGGCTGAAGTCCAGCTGCACTGGCCTGGCCGGCTGGCCGTTGCTGCCCGCGGGCTGCCAGCCGTCCTGCGGTTGGCCTTGCGCGTCGGTCACGCGCTGCAGCTGCCAGTGGTGGGCGCTGAGCTGGGTGGTGGAGGAAGAGGTGTTGGAGGCCCCTTGACCGGTGGTGGCACAGCCTGCCAGCAGCGCCAGGGCAAGGGCAGCACACAGGGGCTGCCAGGCGTTGCGCGAAAGGGAACGTAGCTGGTTCATCTGAGTCTGATTGTGCATGGGCCAAGTGTGTCACGTGGCGGGCATGGGGTCTGTCCCTGATAGCACCCTGCGTTTGTCGGACAAGGTCGGCAGGTTCCAGCCATGCTGCCAATGGCAGGCGGTGCGCGGCGAACGGTAGTCCCGGCGCGGCGAATGGAAGGACTGTCAGCGTCGCCCCGGGACTCCCGGTGAAAAAAACCCCCATCGGTCGATTTCCTGGCCGCTTTTGTCCGGGAGGAACGTCATCCCGCTACGCACGGGTGTAGCAGGGTGGAGACCTCTCGGTGGACATGGACGTACAGACAGCCTACGCGACGTATTTTCCCATCATTCGGGAGAAGTGTCGGCGCATGCTGCGCGACCCGGACGAAGCGCAGGACGTCGCTCAGGAGACCTTCATCCGTCTCTGGCAGGCCCGGCTGAGGGATGGAGAGCCACGCCGAGTGACGGCGTGGGTGTACCGCACGAGCACACACCTGGCGATCGACCGGCTTCGACGGCGGCAGTCGGGCATGGCCCCGGAGCGTCCGGAGGAGATGCTGGAGGCGGCGCAGGCCGGCTCGCTCGAGCGCAGCGTCCAGGCGCGCCAGGAACTGGAGCGCTTCGCCCGCCATGTGCCCGCGGACGAGCTGGAGGTCGCGCTGTTGAGCCGCGTGGATGGACTGACCCAGCTCGAGATCGCCGAGGTGACGCAGGTGTCCGAGCGGACCGTGAGGCGACTCCTCACACGTTTCGATGAGCGCGTGGAGCAACTACGCAAGAGGGAGCTGGCATGAACCCTGAGACCGGACACCCGTCTTCCCTGGAGTTGGACCGTGCGGTGCTGGGGCTCGACTCGCCCGGGCTGCGCGAGCACCTGGCCTGCTGCGAGCTCTGTCGCGCCCACGTGGAGCGGGCACGGCTGGCGTCTCCCATTCCCACGTGGGTCCGGGAGCTGCGCGCTCCTCCACCTCCTCGGCCCTGGTGGGCCCCCAGGCCCCGGCTGCTGGTGCCGGCGTTCGCGGCGGCGGCGGCGCTCGTGACCCTGGTCCTGGTGCTCCCGAGCACGCCAGTGCCCACGCAGGAGCCCTACGTCGGGGTGAAGGGCGCGCCGGTCGTCACCGTGTACATCAAGCACGGGGAGCAGGTGGCTCCATGGGACGGACGGAGTCCCATCCTTCCGGGGGACCGACTGCGGCTGCACGTGTCGTCGGCTGGCTACGGTCATGTCCTGGTGGGCACGCGGGCGGAGGACTCGCGCTGGGTAGCCCTCTATGCCGCGCCCCTGGAGCGCGAGGACATGTTGCTGCCCACGAGCTGGCGCGTGGACGCGTCCGGTGGGGAGCGCGAGGAGTTGCTGATCATCTTCAGCCAGACCGCGGTGGCCGAGGAGGAGCTGGACGAGCTGGAGGCGCGAGATTCCCAGGACGACTCCCTCTGGACGACGCGGCTGGTACTTCCCAAGGAGGCTGTTCCATGAAGTGCGTGCGGTGGTGGCAAGGAATGCTGGCGGCGATGGCGCTGTTGCTCACGGGGCCGAGCCAGGCGGCGGAGGAGCGGCGCCCGAGGCGGGTGGCGGTGGTGGTGGGCTCCAACGCTCCAGCAGTGGGGCGCTCCTCGCTTCGCTATGCGCATGACGACGCACGGAACATGGCGGACGTACTCGTGCAGGTGGGCGAGTTCACCCCCAAGGACGTGCGCGTGCTGCTGGACCCTGAGCCCGAGGAGCTGCTGTCCGCGATGGACGCGCAGCTGGGCGCGCTGCGGGGCCAACCGGGCGAGACGCTGCTGCTCTTCTATTACTCGGGACACGCCGACGAGAAGGCGCTCTATCCGGGTGGTCACGCCCTGCCACTGGAGGAGCTGCGCCGGCGCATCGACACCCCCGATGCCACGGTGCGGGTGGGCATCATCGATGCGTGCCGCGGTGGCGGTTGGACGCGGGCCAAGGGCTTGCAACCCGAGGCGCCCTTCGAGGTGAACATCCCGCTCACGCTTCAGAGCGAGGGCTCGATCTTCATCGCGTCCAGCTCCGGCCTGGAGAACGCGCACGAGACGAGCGCCCTCCAGGGCTCCTTCTTCACCCACCACCTTGTGGCGGGCCTGCGCGGCGTGGCCGACCAGGGGAGCGACGGCGAGGTCTCCGTGGTGGAGGCCTTCACCTACGCGCGTCAGCTCACGCTGCGCGACACCGCGCTGCTGGGCGAGGGACTGCAACACCCCAGCTTCGACATGAACCTGCGCGGCCGGTCGGATCTCCCGCTGGCCCGGGTGAAGACGAGCGCGAGCTGGGTGGAGGTGAAGCAGACCACGGGTCCGCTCTCCGTCATCCTCGCCTCCTCGGGCACGCGCGTGCTCGAGGTGCCCGCGGGCAAGCGCTCCCTGTACGTGGCGCTGCCCCCAGGCAAGTACCTGCTGGTGCGCAAGGAGTCCGGCGGCACCTTCTCCCGCGAGTTCACGTTGGAGGCCGGCCAACGCGAGGTCCTGGACGAAGCCTCGCTCGAGCCGCTGCAGACCGCGCAGTTGCAGCGCAAGGGCCCGGCGGAGGAAGAGCCGCCGCGCCCGCGCAACACGTTGACGTTCAGTCCGGTGCTCATGGCCGCGCTGGCCATCTATGGGCTGGAATACGAGCGGGCGCTCCTGCCGGAGTTGTCTGTGTTTGTCGCGCCGCGCTTGTCGATACAGAACGAGGACGCCAGCCGTTGGAGCTATGCCCAGCTGATGCTGGGGGCGCGGTACTTCCCCTTCGGCCACGCACCGGGAGGACTCTTCCTGACGTCCCGGGTATCGGGAATCTCGGTGTCGGCGTCGTCGCCCACCGGCCAGGAGACAGGGCAGAGCCTCATCGCAGGCCTTGGCGTGGGCTACTCCTTGCTGGCGTGGAACTGGCTGGTGCTCTCCGTGGGCGTGACGGAGAGCTATTTCTGGACGGTCAGGGAGGGGAGTGAGGTTGGTATGACCAAGGAGGGATTCGTCACCGACCTGCAATTCAATCTGGGCGTGGCCTTCTAAAACGTGGCCGGTTTTGATGGAGCGTCGCGTCTTTCATAGCGGAAGGAGCGCAAAACCCAACAACCTTCCACGAGGAGAAAACTCATGAAGATGCGCATGATGGCGGCCCTGGCGACGACGGCTCTGGTGGGATTCGGTGGTGCGAACGTGGCGTTCAACGGCACGGTGGATGGACATACGCTGAACGTACGCGATGCCGCCGTGGTGAGGATTGGCGATGAGGAGTCCTCGTTCCTCATGGCCGTGTTGAGCGACCAGGAGGGGTTGTGCCAGCGGCTGCAGCAGCAACAGCAGGCGGGCAGCTCGACGGAGCTGGAGTTCACGCTCTTCGAGGTGGGCTCGGAGCTGATGCCGCAGGGAGCGCCGACAGGCGTCTACTCCGTGCAGACCCTCCGGGACATGGAGCTCGAGCCCGGAGCGATGCTGGCGCGGGCGTACTTCCACAAGCGGGACGCGAACTGCAACGACCAGGTGGCGGATGAGCAGGCCCTGGGCTACTCGGGGAGCATCCACTTCCAGGAGCCCGATGCCAATGGCCTCGCGCACCTGGAGTACGACATCTCCTTCGGTTCGCAGAACGACCGTGTGACGGGTGAGCTCACGGCGCAGCTCTGCGACGTCGTGCTCTCGCCTCCGGTGGAATACACCTGCCAGTAGGACCGTGCCGCCGCCCTGCCAGGGTACACACCCGACAGGGCGGCGGTGCAGTTCGGGCCCGTGACCTACCGCTATTCCGTGTCGCTCATCCCGGATGGCCGGGTGTCCTCCTTCGTGCTTCAGGCGCACTGAGCCGGGAGACACGGAGCGGAGGAGGGCTGAAGGCGGTGGGCACCATGCCCGTGACGGGCTTGCCCTGGGCCATGTGCGAGACGGTGTTGATGCCCTGGGAGCCCTTGGAGGTCGGCCGATCGCTCCCCCGTTGGGACCGGTCAGCGACCCCTCCGGACCGGCTGGCCCTTCGTCCCGAGACGCCGCGGTGCGAGCGCCTACAGTCCCGTGCCATGCATGCCATCGAGGTCGTGGGGCTCAAAAAGACATACGGCAAGGGCTGGCGCCGCGCCGGGCAGGTCGCGCTCGCGGGCGTGGACCTGCACGTGCCGGTGGGCAGCGCGTTCGGGCTCATCGGGCCCAACGGCGCGGGCAAGACGACGTTCATCAAGTCGGTGCTCGGCATCGTGCGGCCCACGGGGGGCGAGGTGCGGGTGCTCGGCGGCGATCCCGAGGACCCCGCGGTGCGCGCGCGCATCGGCTACCTGCCCGAGCGCCTGCATCTGCCGGGGGCGTGGACGGCCACGGCGTTCCTGGGCACGGTGGCGCGGCTGAAGAACCTGCGGCGCGATGCGGCTGCCCATGCGCGCCTGCTCGAGCGCGTGGGCCTGGCCGACGCGGCGGGCCGGCGCATCGGGGGCTACTCCAAGGGCATGCGGCAGCGGCTCGGGCTCGCCGCGGCGCTGCTGGGCGAGCCGGAGCTGCTCATCCTCGACGAGCCGACGGACGGCATCGATCCCATGGGCCGCGTGGAGGTGCGCCGCATCCTGCAGGACGAGGTGCGTCGCGGCACCACTCTCTTTCTCAACTCCCACCTGCTGGCGGAGACGGAGCGCGTGTGCGACCGCATCGCCATCCTCGGTCAGGGCCGGGTGCTGCGCGAGGGGCGGCTAGAGGACCTGCAGCGCACCGGGCACCGCTGGTCGGTGCGCTTCGCACCGGGCGCGAGCGAGCAGGTGCTGCGGGCCGCGGGTTTCACTCCCGTTGGCGAAGAGGGCGACGGGCGCTGGACCCTGGGGACGCCGGATGCCGCGGCGCTCAACGCGGCCCTGGGCCAGGTGATCGCGGGCGGCGCGCTGCTGGTGGAGTTGCGGCGCGATGCGCAGGATCTCGAGGCGGTGCTGACGGACGCGGTGGGCGAGGGGGTGGCAGCGTGAACGGAGTCCTGGGCATCGCAGGCTACGTCTTGCGCGAGGCGCTGAGCCGCAAGTTCATCCTCGCCTTCCTGGTGGGCATCACGCTGGTGCTCCTCACGCTCACGTTGTCGCTGCGCATCGAGGTCCTGGACGGCGCGCTCGCCGCCACACGGCTGTTCGGCCAGTCCCTGGGCCACAGCATCCGGGCCGTCGACATGGCGCTGCGGCCGATCTACATGGCCACCGCCTTCCTGGTGTTCTACGGCGGCATCCTCTTCGGCCTGGTGGCGTGCTCGGACTTCGCGCCCAGCCTGCTGTCGCCCGGCCGCATCGAGCACCTGCTCGCCCTGCCGGTGCGCCGCTGGCAGGTGCTGGTCGGCACGTTCGTGGGCGTGATGACGCTGGCGGTGGGCGGTGCGGCGTACGGGGCGGGCGGCCTGTGGCTCATCCTCGGCGTCAAGACGGGGTACTGGACAGTGGGGCCGCTCATCGCGGCGCTGCTCGCGGGCGTGGCGTACGCGGCGGTGTACGCGGTGATGCTCACCTGCGCGACGCTGGTGCGCAGCGCGGCGCTGTGTGCGGCCGCGGGCGGCGTGTTCCTGGTGCTGGGCGTCATCGCCGGCTTCCGGCGCAGCATCGCGCCGGTGCTCGAGGAGGGGGTGAGCCGCACGGGCTTCGAGCTGCTCACGCTCTTCCTGCCCCGCCTCAGCTCGCTCGCCAACGCATCGGCTTCCATTGCCGCATCCATCCCCCTCGAGCAGCACTCACTGGGGGCGGTGCTCGCGGGCGTGGGCCTCTTCGGCATGGGCGTGCTCGCGCTCGGCCTCTGGCATTTCGAACGGAAGGACTACTAGATGAAGACGCGAGGCGCGCGGTTCATGGTGCTCGCCGTGGTGCTGTTCGCTGCCGCGGCGCTGCTGATGTGGTTCGGACAGGGCGAGGAGGCGCTCAGCGCGAGCAAGCGGCCGTCGGTGGAGTTCCCGCGCCGGCTGCGCGCCGAGGAGAAGACGCGTGCGCAGTCGCGGCGCACCTGGGTGGTTCCGACGCCGGACGCCCGGCCCCAGGGGGCTTCGGATCCGCTGCTCGCGGCGCTGCCACGAGGTAAGGGCAAGACGGCCGTGGTGCTGGAGGCCAACGCCCTTCGCCACTCCCCCATCGGCGAGCTGCTGCTCGAGTGCCTCTATCGCGACGGCGGCAAGCAGTTGCAGCAACTCAAGGAGCGCACGGGCATCGACCCGCTCACGGACCTGGACCGGCTCGCCATCACCGACGAGGGTCTGGTGCTGTCGGGCAATTTCGGCAAGGCGAAGACCGACGAGTTGCTCGGGCAGCACGGGCGCTCGAGCTACGGCGACTCCGCGCGCATCTACGAGCCCCCGACCGAGCGGCTGCTCGCCGACGGCGGCGTGGGGCGCGGCGGCGGGCCCACGCTCGCGACGTGGCGCAACCAGATGGTCGTCGTGAGCCGGGATCGCAACGGGGCGCGCGACGTCATCGACCGGGTGGAGGGGCGTGGTCCGGAGGAGCCGCCGGTGCTCAGCGAGACCGCGACGTACGGCGAGGTATACGGCGTCATCGCGACCCGCACCCTCGCGAAAGTCCTTCCGCCGGACCAGCGCGAGATTGCCGAGCAGCTGGTGCGCGCAGCGGGCGCGGTGGAGTTGCACGTGGACGCACGCGGAGACGTGGCGCTGGTGGCGGACGTGAAGGGCGAGGACGCGCAGTCGGTCACGGATCTGGGCAAGAGCCTGGGCGGGGCGCTCGCGCTCGCACGGATGCGCGCGCAGAGCCAGGGGCAGGAAGACGTGGCGAAGCTGCTCGACTTCGCGCGCGTGTTGCCAGACGAGAACGCGTTCCGGCTGGAGGTGGCCCTGCCGCTCGATGTGCTGAAGGAGCAGCTCGCCTTCTGCCGCGAGCCTGTCCCGGAAGCGACGGCCGGGGACGGAGGGGTGGAGCGGCTGTAGCGCGACCTGGAGCACTCCAGGTGTGAAAAAGATGAGTCCCTCCTCGTTCCGTCCTGCGAAGCTGGGACCATGGAAAGTTTCGTCGAGGTCGCCGAGGGAGTCTCGCTCTGGGTCGAGTCACGGGGTCCGGAGGATGCGCCCGCCGTTCTGCTCATCATGGGCTCCACCGTCTCGGGGCTGGTCTGGCCCGACGAGCTCGTGGAGGTCCTGGCCCGGAAGCACCGGGTCATCCGCTATGACCACCGGGACACCGGAGCGTCCACCTGGGCATTCGACAGGGTCCCATACTCCGCGACCCGGATGGCCGAGGACGCACTGGCCATCCTCGATGCGCTCGGCATCGAGCGCGCGCACGTCGTGGGCCTGTCGTTGGGAGGCTTTCTGGTGCAGTGGCTCCTGGTCGCGCATCCCGAGCGGCTGCTCAGCGCGACGGTCATGGGGGCGCCTGCCCTCGAAGGCGCGCCCGCCCGCGCCAACGTGACGGCGCGAGCCACCATAGACCCCGGGCTGTACGAGTTCTGGCGCCACATGTTCGAGCCGCGTGACCGCGAGGCGCAGATCGAATGGCGGGTCGAGAACTGGCGCAGGCTCAACGGCGAGGCGATTCCCTTCGATGCCGAGGAGTTCCGTGCGCTCGAGCGGCGCATCATCGCCCACGCCGGCCGTCACGACACCTCGAGTGCTCATGCGCGGGCCGACCCCTCCGGACTGGCGCGTGGGGCGGAGCTCACTCAAGTCACCGTGCCCACGCTCGTCATCGCCACCCCGGAGGATCCCACCAACCCCGAGTCCAACTCACGGTTCCTGGCGGAGACCCTGCCGCGCTCGACCCTGGTGACGATCGACGGGATGGGGCACGCGATTCCATGTGCCGTCGTGCCCCCGCTCGCGGCGGCGCTCCTGAGCCACATCGAGACCGTGGGCCGCCGTTGAGCATGTCCGACCCCACTCCTCCCCAGCCGGTGGACTTCTCTGAACTTCAGGAGTGCAGGTGGGCGTACCGGCGGAGGCATCTGGAGGGGACGGTGCTGTACGAGGCGGTGAGAGACAAGCTGGCGGACGTGAGCACCGTGGGACTGACCCGACGCGCCACCCCATCCCTGTCGTTTCCCGTCCATCCAGCTCTCCGCTCGGCTGGAACTCCCCCAGTTGGTCGAGAGCGCCTCCCCGAGGTGGCCACTGGAGAGCGTGCGCTGCATTGCCCGGCCGCTCGCGCGCTCCGCGGTCCCGACGAAGGTTATCCACGGAGTACAGTCTCCACACGGGACAGGGGAGCGCATCATGCAAGGGGGTCACATCCCAGGCGGAGCCTTGGAGCACCTGCTCCAAGATGACGCCCTGCCCCCCGAAGAGGACCTCTCGGACTTCGAAGACTCGCTGCTGGGCGCGGTGAGCCGCGCCGACTGGCCGCTCCGGGTACCAGGGCCCGGGGAGCGGCTGGGAGGCCCGGATGGCCGCCGCTTCGAGATCCTCGAGGAACTGGGCAGCGGAGCGATGGGCAAGGTGTTCCGCGCCTGGGACGAGGAGCTCCAACGCCCGGTGGCGCTCAAGTTCCTGCTCCTCCAGGAGACCCCCGGCAAGGAGTCGCACTCCGCGCGACTGAAGCAGGAGGCGCGGGCCGTGGCGCGGCTCCACCACGACAACATCGTCCGCGTCTTCGACGTGGCCGAGTGGAGGGGCAGTGCCCCCTGTGAGCCCACCGTCCCCTTCATCGTCATGGAGATTCTGGAGGGGGAGTCCCTGGCCTCGCTGTTGCGGCGGGAGAGGCCGCCCCTGCAACGCGCCCTGGAGCTGATGATCGCCGTGGCCTCGGGGCTGGCCCATGCCCACGCGCACCACGTCATCCACCGGGATCTCAAGCCCAGCAACATCCTCCTCACACGCGAGGGCGGGGTAAAGTTGCTCGACTTCGGCCTCGCGTACCTCTCGGCCCACCGCTCCCCGCTCGTGCCGGACCTGCCCACCGCGGGAACGCCCGCGTATATGGCACCGGAGCAATGGCGGGGAGAGGCGCAGGACGCGCGCACCGACCTCTGGTCCGCGGGTGTCATCCTGTACGAGCTGCTCACCGGCGAGCTGCCCTACCTTCCGCTCGCGCTCGGGGAGCTGCGCGAGCGGGTGCTGTCCCCCGAGCCGGTGCCCCCGGTGCGCGCGCGGGCCCCAGAGTTGCCCGAGGAGGTGGAGCACCTCGTGCACGCCCTGCTCACCAAGGAGCCCGAGCGGCGGCTGCGTGGCGCCGTCGAGCTGCGCGAGCGGCTGCGTCAGTTGGCGGAAGAGCTGGGCCCGTGGCGCGAGCCCTCCAGGCCCGTGCTTCCCCAGCGCCGGCAGGTGACGCTGGTGTCGTGCCGGCTGGTGGGCCTCGCCGAGCAACTCGACCCCGAGGACGCCAGCGAGCTGCAGGCCGGGTTCCATCAGTTCTGCGCGGAGCTGCTGCGCGAGCACGAGGGCACCGTCACCCTTTCCATGGGCAACGAGGTGCTCGCCACCTTCGGACACCCCATGGCCCGCGAGGACGACTCGGAGCGGGCGGTGCGTGCGGCCCTCCTCCTCACCCGGGCCTTTCCGGAGCGGCTCGCGCACATGGAGCGGCTCGGGCTCGCCATGATGGTGGGCCTGCACACGGACCTCGTGGTGTTCGCCGACAACGCCCTCCAGGGCGAGGCCCCACGGCTCGCCTCCTGGCTGGCGCGACAGGGCGGGCCCGGCTCAGTGGTGCTCGGAGACACCACCTGGAAGCTGGTGCGCGGAGCCTTCGAGACAGAGTCGCTCGGCCACCGCACCTTCGATGGGCTCTCGGGCGGCCAGGGCCTGGAGCTGCACCGCGTGCTGCGCGAGCGCCAGACGGTGTACCGCTTCGAGCGGGCGCTCCGGGCCGGCGGGCTCAGCCCGTTGGTGGGGCGCGAGCACGAGCTGGAGCGACTGCGGGCGCTCTGGGAGCGGGCGCGGCACGGGCAGGGCTCAGCCCTGCTGCTCAGCGGCGAGGCCGGTGTTGGCAAGTCCCGCCTCCTCCAGGAACTGCGCGAGCGGGTGCCTCCGCGCTCCAGTCTCCACCTGCTCTGCCAGTGTTGGGCTCAACTCCAGCACAGCGCCTTCCATCCACTCCTGGAGATGTTGCGGCGCTTCTTCCAGCTCGGAGCCGAGGGTCTCTCGTCGCGGGAGTCTCGTGGGCTGGAGGAGCGACTGCTGGGGCTGGGTCTGACGCCGGAGCACGTGCGCCAGCTCGAGGAGCTGCTCGCGCCCCCCATCACCGAAGGGCCCGAGTCCGTGCTGCTCGTGCTGGAGCAACATCGGGAGCGCAAGCGCGGGAGACTGGAGGCGCTACGGGCCCTGCTGCTGCGGATGGCGGAGGAGCGGCCAGTGCTTCTCCTTGTCGAGGACCTGCACTGGGCCGACTCCTCCACCCTGGAGTTGTTCGGCCTGCTGCTCGAGCGCGTCGGGGGGGCGCGGATACTCGTCCTGCTCAGCACCCGCCCCGAGCACCCACCCGCCTGGCCGGTGTACCCCTGGTTCCACCGGCTCGTGCTCGAGCGATTGCCAGCGGCTCCCGCGGAGGTTCTGGTGCGCGAGGTCGCCCGGGGCCAGGAACTGCCGGAGGAGACGGTGCGGCGGCTCGTGGCGAAGACGGATGGCATTCCGCTCTTCATGGAGGAGATGACGCGCATGGTGCTGGAGCAGGGCCCCTCGGGGCGCCCGTCCGCCATCCCCGCCACCCTGAACGAGCTGCTGCTGGCCCGACTGGATGCGCTCCCGCCCCGGATGAAGGCACTGGCCCAGCTGTGCGCCGTGGTGGGACGCGACTTCCACCTGGACCTGCTCTCGCGCATCTCGGCCCGGGACGAGGTTTCGCTGCGGCAGGACGTCGCGGGGCTCGTCTCGGCGGGGCTGCTACTCCCAATAGAGGAGGACCGCGGAGGCGGGTACCAGTTTCGGCATGCTCTCCTCCAGGAGGTGGCCTACCAGTCCCTGCCACGCAGCTTGCGGCGACAGCACCACCGGCGCATCGCCCAGGCCCTGCTGGAGCACTTCCCCGAGCGGGTGGAGTCGCGGCCCGAAGTGCTCGCCCACCACCGCACGGAGGCAGGGGACTTCGCACTCGCCGTCCATGCGTGGGTGCGGGCCGCGGAACTCGCCATCTTGCGTATTGCCCTCCAGGAAGCACTCTCTCACATGAGGCAGGCCCTGCGGCTGATCCGGGAGCTGCCGGACACTCCAGAGCACCGCATCGAAGAGCTGGAGCTGCTGAATGGCTTCAACGCCATGATCCTCAGCTTCCAGGGCGTGGATGCTCCGGAGTTGGAGCAGAGCTACTCGCGCGCGCTGGAGCTCTACCGGCGGATGGGGCAGACCAGTCCGCAGCTCGTCGCGCTGTCGGCGAGGCTGACCAACATCCTCAGCGCGAGGGGCAGGTTTCAGGACCTGCAGGAGCTGCGAGGATCGCTCCTCGCCCTGAGTCAGCAGGTGGGCGATGAAGCGCTGCTCGCCCAGGTCCACCGGATGGAGGGGATGTCCGCATTGATGAGCGGGGGGCGGCTTGACAGGGCAGAGGAAGCTCTTGAGCGAACGCAGCGACTCATGGACTCCCAGGGCGAGCCGCGCGAGCGCCTGCTCTCGTTGACCTGGTTCGACCCCAGGCTGGACGCCCGACTCCTCCTGGCGCTCACCCGAACTCTGCTCGGCCATACGCGGGAAGCACGGTGGAACGGCCGCGAGGCGATGGAACTGATGCGGGCGCGGTCCTATCGTGCCGCCTTCAAGGGCTATGTCCTGATGTACCTGGCCGCGGTCAGCGCGTTGAGTCACGAGGTGCCGAGAACCCTGGAGTTCGCACAAGAGAGCAGTTCCTTCAGCGCGAGCGACTCGCAACGTCTCGTCATGGGAATGGCGAAGGGATTCTTGGGCTGGGCCCTGGTCAGGTCGGGACAACCACAGGAGGGCCTCGAGACCCTGCGAGAAGGTCTGGAGCTGATGCGGGAGATGGGGATCAAACTCCTCCTGGCCAACTACCTCGCCCTGCTCGCGGACGCGCACCTGATGCTGGGACAGGTGCGGGAAGGACTGACAGTCGTGGAGGAGGCGCTGGGGAGGGTGAAGACGCTCGGCAGAAGCTACTACGTGGCCGAGATACACCGGATCCGGGGAGAGTTGCTGAGGGCGGCGGGCCAGGAGGACCAGGCGCTGCGCTGCTTCCTTCGAGCCCGGGCCCTCGCGCACCGGCAGCGGGCCCTCCTCCTGGAGCTCCGGGCGACGGTGAGCCTGGGCCGCCAGCTCCGGGACCTGGGCTGTCCGGAGCGGGTCCGGAGGAGGCTGGAGCGAGTCGCATCCCGGATGGAGCCGGACCCGACTCCGTGGACCTCCAGCAGGCCCGGGAGTTGCTCGACTCCCTTCCTCCGGGAGGCAGCGGGGCCTGAAGGACGACTCACCTATCTGGCCATCGCCAGCTTGGTGAACATCCACTGGCTGGAGGTGCGCGATCACCAGCTCGTGCTCGGGTCGGGGCCGCTGCCCATGCCTCGCTCCCAGCTCGTGGACGTGCGCTCGCTGCGCAGCGTCTTCGTGAAGCCCCTGAGCATCCGGTGCCATCGAGGATGGGTGACCGGCACCTGCTGCGTGGTGAACGCCCGGGATGGCAGCGGGAAGATCCTGCGCATCGGCAGCGAGTTCGAGAACGAGAGCGAGGCCGCCTTCATCGCGAGCGACGGAGCGGCTCAGGGGATGATCCGGCGCCGGCGAAGGTCGGCGAAGATCCTGAGGAACATCTCCTCCGAGTCGACGAACTCGTGGAAGCCGAATCTGCGCGCCTTCGAGCCATCCGCGATGACGTCATAGTCCCAGGCGAACACGAAGTCGCCGAAGCGCCAGGAGGACACGTCCTTGTAGGGATGCCGCTCGAGCCCGTGCTTCTCGGCCAGGGCATTCCAGAGGGGCTCCTTGTCGGCCATGATGACGTCGAGGGACATCGGCAGGGGAGGCGCCACCTCGAGCTCGAAGAAGCGGGCGATCTTCGGCCACATCTCGTTCCACCGGAACAGGTCCCCGTTGTTGATGTTGAAGGCCTGGTTGGCGCATCGCTCGTCGGTGGCAGCCCAGACGGTGGCACGCGCCAGCAGCCCCGCATCCGTCATCTCGATGAGCTTGTCGTACGCGCCGGGCTTGCCCGGGAAGCGCAGGGGGAGCCCGAGCTCCTTCGAGATCGCCGCGTACACGGCGATCACCATGGCCAGGTTCATGGGGTTGCCCAGCGCGAAGCCACACACGACGGACGGGCGCAGCGCCGACCAGCTCCAGCCCTTGCCCTTCTGCCGTTCTTCGAGGAAGGCCTGCTGATCGATGTTGAACTCGGGGGGCATGTGGTGGGGATCATTCTCGCGGGCGGGCGTCTTGAACGGGCCCAGGTGTGCGCCGTAGACCTTGTAGCCCTGCATCAGACTGATGTGCCGTAGGCCGCGCGCGACCGGCTCCACCGCGTCGACGACGTTGACGAGCATGGCGAGGTTGGGCGGCACCAGCTCGGCCCAGGTCGGCCGATCCTGGTACGCGGCGTAGAAGATGTGCGTCACCTGGGTGAGGCCGCTCAGCTTCTCTCGGCAGTGAGTGCGATCGAGCAGGTCCACCGCCACATGACGGACGCGGCCCGAGGGCGCTCCACCGCGCCGCGACAGGCCGATGACGTCCCAATCGCCGAGGGTTGCCAGGTGATCGACGAGGTTTCGGCCGATGACTCCCTGGGCTCCGACGACCAGGGCGACTTTCTTCTGTGTGCTCATGACGGGCTCCTGTGAACGGGAGGGATGGCTCCAATATGGGAGGCCCGGCATTCGTGAGGTAGACTTGCTGAAAGCACAGGACTTGTGAGTTGAATTCACGATGGGACGACTGGACGTCAATCGCTCGGGCGAGATGGAAGTGTTCGTGAGGGTCGTCGAGCTGGGAGGCTTCTCGGCGGCGGCTCGGGCGTTCCGCATGACGCCGTCTGCGGTGAGCAAGCTGGTGGCCCGGTTGGAGAGCCGCCTGGGGGCTCGGCTCCTCAACCGTTCGACTCGGCGCCTACAGCTCACGCCCGAGGGCTGCACGTTCTATGAGCGCAGCGTTCGCCTCCTGGCCGAGCTGGAAGAGGTCGAGCGAGGCGCGGCCGCCAGCGAGGTCCCGCGCGGCCGGTTGCGCGTCAACACCAACGTGCCCTTCGGCACGCACTTCCTCCTGCCGCTCGCGCCGGAGTTCCTGGCTCGCTACCCGGAGGTCTCCCTGGACATGGTGTTGACCGATCAGGTGATCGATCTGGTGGAGGCGCGCACGGATGTGGCGATCCGCGCCGGGTCGCTGAAGAGCTCACGGCTCGTCGCGCGCAAGCTCGGCGAGACGCGGATGGTCATCGTCGGAGCGCCGGCCTATCTCGAGCGCTTCGGAATGCCCAGGACTCCCCGAGAGCTGGAGAAGCACAACCGGATCGGCTTCGGCTACGCGCGTGCGATGGAGGGCTGGCCGCTCAAGGAGCGCGGCGGCCCGATCGCCGTGCCCCCAGTCGGCAACGCCCAGGTGAGCGACGGGGAGGCGGTGCGGAACCTCGCGCTGGCGGGGCTGGGCCTGGCACGGCTCGCGGCCTTCCAGGTCCAGGCGGACATCGCGGCCGGCCGGCTCCTGCCCGTGCTGGAGGAGCGCAATCCTGGCGACACCGAAGCCGTGCACGCCGTCTTCCTGGGCCAGGGCGGGCACCTGCCGGCCCGCGTGCGTGCGTTCCTCGACTTTCTCGTCGAGAAGGTGCGGTTCAGCTGACGTCGATGCAGGGGAGGCGAGCGAGCCGCTCGCCTCCCGAGGTTGCTCTCAGAGGCGGTGACGCCGCTCCAGGACGGGGTTCACCACGGGCACATCCTCCGCCGTGTTGCTCGCCGCCGCGGACGGGAAGGGCCGGATGGGCACACCCATCCAGTCGGAGAGCTGCTGCAGCGCCGCGCCCTGTTCCGCGGCGGGCAGAGTGTAGAGGGAGGCGCCGTGATTGCCACCCGCCACGAAGTAGCCGACCGAGTCGTTGGCCGGGTTCACCTCGAAGGCGCCCGAGGACCAGGGATCGTTCTCTCCGTAGATGAGCATCATGTGCCGGGCGCTCTTCTTCATCGAATGTTCCACCAGGTGCATGGAGAGGAAGTCGTAGTCCTTGTCCACGCCCATTTCTCTGGGTTTGGGACTGGATGCGAGGCGGTTCCGTTTTCTCAGGAACTGGCCGATTGAAAGCTCGCGATGTTCATCGGTCCCCGCATCTGCGAGGCCCTCAGAGAAGTGAGTGAACGGAAAGCAGGGAGCAGCAGAGTAGTCTCGCTCCCCATGCGAATGTTCTTCATGCTGATGCTGGCGGTAGGGATGGGTTGTGCGAGTCATGCCGTGTCCGACGCCGATGAGGAGGACACGCCGTCGCCCGCTCCCGTGGATGCCTCGACGGAGGATCCCACCACCTGCGACGACTCCTATATCGCCTGTGGGTGTGGTTGCTGTGGAGGCGTGCCGGCGCGCGAGGAGAGCTGCCTTCCCTGCGACGGAGGAAAGGCGCTTCAGGACATCATCGCCGCGGACAAGGCGCATGCGCAGGATCCGAACTGTGCCTTCGCCGGCTGCTCCATTCCGGTGCGGTACACGTACTGCGACACGCCCTCCACGGGTCCGTGAGGGAGACGGCGCTGCGCCTCCCGGACGAGGTTGCGAATGGGAGAGCGCACGGGCTCGCCCGCCTGTCCCGGCCGCTCAGGGAGGCGTTGGCCGGGCGGACGCGAGGATGCGTCGCAGTGCGTCCACCTCTGGTTTGGGAAGCGGGAGGAGGGGCGCGCGTAGGGGCCCCACCTCCGTCCCGAGCAACTCCAGGCCCGCGGACACCGTGCGAGGCAGCCCTCCCTTCACGATGAACTGGAGGAGTGGGAGCTGCTGCTGGAACACCTTGCGTGCCTCCACGAGGTTGGCCTTCTCCACCACCTGCCGATACAGCTCCAAGGTGAGCTCGGGGATGAGGTGAGCCGCGGCGGTGCACCAGCCCCGGGCTCCCGCCGCGAAGGCCGCGAGGGCGAGCGGGTTGGAGCCGTTGAAGAAGGCCACCTCCTCACCCGCCACCTGTCGCAGACGATGCATCCTCCCGACGTCTCCCGTGCTCTCCTTCACCATGGTGACGTTGGGAATCTCCAGTAGCCGAGCGAGGAACTCCGGTGTCATGTCCAGTCCTCCGGTGGCCGGGTTGTTGTAGGCCATGATGGGGAGGGAGATGGCTCGGGCCACCGTGTCGAAGTGCCGGAAGATCTCCTCCTCGGTGAGCTTCCAGTAGCTCATGGGGATGATCATCACGGCATCGGCTCCCACGCGCTCGGCGAAGCGGGCGTGGTGGAGGGTGCGCTCGGTGGTGAGGCTCGAGACGCCGACCATCACTGGGACGCGGCCTCCCACGGCTTTCACGGTCGCCTCGGCGACGGCCTCGCGCTCCTCATCGTCCAGGTAGGGCAGGCAGCCCGTGCTCCCGAGCGGGGCGATGGCATGGACGCCCGAGTCCACCATGCGCCCGGTGAGCGTCTGGAGCTTGTCGAGGTCCACCTTCCCGTCGGTGCGGAAGGGCGTGAGGGTGTAGCCGATGATGCCGCGCAGCGGAACGTGGCGATTCATGTCAGGCCTCCTCTCCGTCCTCGCGGACTGGCTTCTGGCCCTTCTCCGGGACCTCCTCGCGCAGGGCAATGCCTCCCATGTTCTGGAGCATGGGCGCGTTCTCGCAGGCCAGGTAGCGCGCGCGCTGCGTGGGGTGGGTGTTGACGTGGTTGTGCCAGGCCCACACCGGGATGTAGAGGGCGTCTCCCTGCTTCCAGGGGATGCGCTTGCCTTGGATGTCCGAGTACCCCTCGCCCTCGAGCACGTAGAGGACGGTCTCGTATGTGTGGCGGTGTCTGTTGGACGACTGGCCCGGTTCCAGCCAGCCGATCGTCATGCTGATGGCGTGCGAGGGCAGGTCCACGAAGAAGACAGGGTGCTTGCGCTCCTTCGAGTAGCCCTCGTTCTGGCCGGCGCTCTCCACGGCGGGGTGGAAGAGCTTGTCTGGAATCACCACGCGTGGGCGCGGTGGCGTCTTGTCGAAATCAGCGGAGTGGTACTTCGTGCTCTGGGTGCTCACGGTCTGGCTCATGGATGGGCCTCCTTGTGTGCGGCAGAAGGTAGAGACCTACCGGCACCCTCGAAAGAGCCGGTTTGGCGAAGTAGACTAGGCCGGTGCTGCGTACCTGGAAGCTCACCCTGGAGGTCGATCCGTCCTCTCCCGTGCCACTCTTCGTCCAGCTCGCACGCGCGGTCATCCGCGACATCGAGCGGGGACGGTTGTCCCCAGGGGATGCGCTCCCTGGGACGCGGGCACTGGCTGCCTCCTTGGGGATTCATCGCAACACGGTGGACGCCGCCTATCGCGAGCTCGTTCAACAAGGCTGGGCGTGCGCCGAGCCTTCCCGCGGCACCTTCATTTCCCAGGCACTTCCCGTGGCGACACCGAAGGGGTTCGGTGGCTCGCTCCGGCAGCGGATGCCCGCGCGGCCGGGCTTCTCCCTTCCACGGGAGGAGCTGTCCGCCGAGTGGGTGTCACCCGTGCCCAAAGGAGTGCTGGTGTTCAACGATGGAGCCCCCGACGTGCGTCTGGCGCCAGCGGTGGCCTTGTCGCGTGCCTTCCGGCGGGTCCTCACGGGCCGTGCCCGAACGGCGCTGGGCGTAGGAGATGCGCGCGGAGAGCCCGGACTGCGCGAGGCGCTCGCGGGGATGCTCAGCCGCACACGGGGCCTCGCCGCCGGAGCGGATGACGTGCTCGTCACGCGCGGAAGCCAGATGGCGCTCTTCCTCGTGGCGCGAGCGCTCCTCCGCCCGGGAGATGTCGTGGCCGTGGAGGCGCTCGGGTATCGGCCGGCCTGGGACGCGCTGCGGTTGGCGGGCGCCCGGCTCGTGGGGCTCCCGGTGGATGCCCAGGGCATGCGGGTGGACGCGCTCCAGGCGCTGATGGCGAAGCGGCCGGTGCGTGCTGTCTATGTGACGCCCCATCACCAGTACCCCACCACCGTCACCCTCACCGCCGCTCGGCGGATGGAGTTGCTGCGCCTGGCCACCGAGGCCCGCATGGCGGTGGTGGAGGACGACTATGATCACGAGTTCCACTACGAGGGCAGGCCCGTCCTTCCCCTGGCGAGCTCGGACCGCGCCGGGTGTGTCGTCTACGTGGGTTCACTCTCCAAGCTGATCGCTCCTGGGTTGAGGCTTGGTTACGTGGTGGCTCCCGCGCCGCTGGTGCGTGCGCTGTCGGCCCTGCGGACGGTGGTGGACCGGCAAGGGGATGCGCCGCTGGAGCGGGCCCTGGTGGAGT
Organism: Archangium lansingense; assembly: GCF_026626635.1. Taxonomy (GTDB): domain Bacteria; phylum Myxococcota; class Myxococcia; order Myxococcales; family Myxococcaceae; genus Archangium; species Archangium lansingense. The sequence continues at coordinate 8,225,923 of NZ_JAPNKA010000001.1, read as the reverse complement.
TGTTGGAGGAGGGGGAGTTGCAGCGGCATGCCCGCAGGGCCCGCCGGGAGTACCACGCCCGGCGGGATGTGCTGGCGGAGTCGCTGCACGAGGAGCTGGGAGGCTCCGTGGACTTCGAGGTGCCTGCAGGGGGGCTGGCACTCTGGGCCCGAGTGGACGAGGCGCTCGACGTGAGCGCCTGGGCGGAGCGTGCGGCCTCGCACGGCGTGCACGTCACCCCGGGTCATGCCTTCGCGCTCGAGGGGCGCGGCCCGGCGGCCTTCCGGTTGGGGTTCGCCTCGCTGACGCCCCAGGAGCTGCGCGAGGGCGTGCGGCGCCTGGCCCTCGCCCGTTCGCGGCGGCGCTGAGCACATGATGACCTCTTCAAACCATGACTCTTGCCCCCGTTCGTATAGTCAGTGGATGCACGTGCCTTCGGGGACCTCCGGCTCAATGACTTTCACGGCGCCATCTACTGAAGGGGTCTACGAGTTCCACTACCTTGGGGCCGGTGCGTGTACTGCGTGCATGAGCATGGCGGCCACCTCGCAGTAGGTGAGTTCCCTCTTCTCATGCTAGTACGCACGGATCTTCCATCCCCAGGAGAGGGAACGTGGCCAAGGTCCTGATTGTGATGTGCAGCAAGGATGACGATGACGGCGAGATGGCGCAGATGGCCAATTCGATAGAGAAGTTCTTGAAGAACAAGGGCGACACGGTCACGCTCGTCGATCTCGCCAACCTGCCCGCACAGGCGGACAAGCTGAACAGCTACGTGTCCCATACGCAGCTCATCTTCACGGGGCATTCCCGCTTCTTCGAGCATGCCACGATGTGGGGCGCGAAGAATTATGTCTGCAGGCCGCTCGCGCAGCGCCGTGTGGGTGGCTACACGGCTGACGAAATCTCCATCGTGGTCGCGAACATGGTCAAGTACGCGAAGATCACGGACTTCATGTTCTGCTGCTGTGAGGTTGCCAGCAACATCGATACCCACGAACGCGAGGATGGTGGCTCCCGGCGGGAAGCTGCGGACCTTCCTTCCAACTTCTTCATCGAGAGGTACTTGAAAGGTCTCAATGGGGAGCGGCGGGTGAGCCTCCTCGCATGGATCGGCGTTCTCGTGCGTAAGCGGCTCAATACCATTCCCTGGCGCGGCAAATTGACCCTCAGTGGGCTCAACGGGGTAGGGTACATCGTCGAGGACAACCCGGAGTTCCTGACCTTCAGCCAGGAATACCTCAGCAAGTTCCGGACCATTCTCAACCGTCAGGGGAAATCCAAGACACTGAAGAAGGACGACACGTTCCTGAGCGATTACGTCCTGGACGCCAGCAAGAAGAAATCCACCCACGTCCTCTCCTTCAATATCAGCGTCTCCTGAATGGCTTGCGCCGTCGCTCGAAACAGCTCCAGGCGCGCAACTGCGGCCATTCTCCACTGAGCCGCAGGTCGTCATCAACGGCACCTCGGGCGCCGACACCGCCAACAGGCCTCCCATTCGCTCTCTGCTTTGGTGTAGGCGGCGTACCGGAAGTCCTATCGGGGAACACTTGCCGGGCGGGGGATGTCAGTGAGTAGCTGTATCCACGCCGGACGAGCGCTCATCCCCAGGCAGGGGAGCGGGCCTCGAGGCCGTGGTGGTGTGGGTTTGACTTCTGGAGACCGCGACATGCGAAATGGATGGAGGAGACGAAGACTGGGATTGACCGTGGGACTGGTGGCAGCCGGGGTTTCGGGGTTGTTGCCCCAGCCGGGCCAGGCGCAGGCCGTGCCCCCCGGTGTCATCTTCCTGCTGGACAACAACGAGTCCATGCAGGACTACCCGCAGTACCTGCCCGAGGCCTTCACGCCCGGTTACTACCCCGCGCCCCTCAACCCCGGGCCCGGGGACCTCGGAGGAGAGGGCTCGGCCGGACTCGCCGTCAACACGGGCTGCTCGGATCCGGCGCTGGTCGCCGCGATGAGCTGGTTCGACAAGGAACTACACCGACTACAACTGGCCCACCGGCCTGGGGGTGGGCAACAAGAACTTCATGGATGACGTGGCCTTCTTCCTGGACGCGCTCGGTTCGCCTCCTCAGCCCGTGTCCTCCGCTCCGTAGCGCCGCCCCGACAGGATGAACCGAGGCCAGGGGAGGGCGCTGCGGCCCTGTCCTGGCCTTCGTCGTTTCCGGCAATGCTCCTACAGAGAAATACGCACGAGGCCCGCGCGTGTACCAGCAGGACTCCGCCCCACGCGCCCTATACTCCCACCCGGAACGCAAGAACCCGAAGCTCGGGAACCGGAGGAAGCGCATCATGTTGGCGGAGTCGCTCAAGGGGAAATCGGTCATCGTTACTGGCGCCAGCAAGGGCATTGGCAAGGGGATCGCCCGGGTCTTCGCACGGCACGGCGCCAAGGTGCTGGTGGTCGCGCGAGATTTACAGGCGGCTGAGACGACGGCGCGGGAACTCGCCGCGGCCGGTGCCACCGCCAGCGGCTTTTCCGCCGACGTGACCCGGCTCGAGGACATGGAGAAGATGGCCCAGACGGCGGCCGAGCGTCATGGCGGAATCGACGTGCTGTGCGCCAATGCCGGCATCTTTCCGCAGGTGAAGATGGAGGACATGTCACCTGAAACCTGGGACGAGGTGATGGCGACCAACCTCAAGGGCACATTCCTCTCGGTGAAGGCCTGCATCCCCTATCTGAAGAAATCCGGCCAGGGACGCATCGTCATCACCTCTTCGATCACGGGCCCGGTGACCGGCTTTCCCGGCTGGACCCATTATGGTGCCACCAAGGCCGGGCAGCTGGGCTTCATGCGCACCGCCTCCATGGAGCTCGCGAAATACCGCATCACGGTCAATGCCGTATTGCCTGGCAACATCGTGACCGAGGGCCTCGAGGCGCTGGGCCCGGACTACATGAAGGGCATGGCGGCGGCGGTGCCGCTCGGCACACTGGGCCAGGTCGAGGATATCGGCCATGCCGCCCTGTTCTTCGCCAGCCGCGAGGCCGGCTACATCACCGGCCAGACGCTCATCGTGGATGGCGGTCAGGTCCTCCCCGAATCGCCGGACGCTTTGAATCAGATGTAAGACCTCGCCAGGGGCGAGCACGAGCGCGACACGCCTACTCATTCCGACGCCCGGGGGCCGAGACCGGAACGTCCAGGTTAGAAACAGGAAGACCGTGATGCAGCGGATGCACAGCAGTTGGGGGGCAGTGCTTTTCGGCGTTCTGGTGGGCTGCACGACTCCCGAAGTGGAGATGGAGCGTGCGCTGAGACCTGCGCCGGATGAGGTGCCACTGACGCAGCGGGAGGGCTGGCCCGGGGCGGTCCAGGTCCGGCCTGTCGGAGAGGCCTTCAGTGGAGACGTCCTGCAACTGGAGGCGGACCCGAAGGGCCGCATCTGGCTGCTTCGGAGCGAGAAGGCAAACGGCTCCTCCAGCCAGGACGCCGTCACGACGCTCGAGGTGTACGAGGCGGATGGCAGGAGAGCGCTCGTCCTGGCACGCGAAGAGGGGGTACTCCCCTGGAGATTCGCGCTGCATCCCAGCGGCGAGGTGACACTCTTCGAGTTCGTGAAGGCCACCGATGCGCGCACCATTCGCCTCCGGCTGCGCCGTCTCTCCCCCGAAGGAGCCGTCACGCGGGAGCGCCTCTTCGAAGACGAGGGCCGCCCGGAGGAGCGGCTCTACTACGACCTCGACCAGCGGGAGATCCTCTCCATCTCGACGGACACGGACCCGCGAGATGTGTGGCCCACTCCCAAGCACGCACGCCTGCGCGCGGTCGTTCTCGGTGAGGAGGCCGTCTTCATGGCGATGAGCCATGGGGTGAAGCTGTACCGGTTGGATGCCGAGCTCCAGACGCGCTGGAGCTCCCAGGTCATGCCCGCCAACTACTGGAATGGGCTCCTCCACTCGGACCAGGAGCAGCTCGCACAGGACGAGCAGGGGAACATCCTCGTGGCCTGGAGCATGCTCGCGAGCCAGGCGCAGGCCTACCGTCTCCACTTCGGGCGCGCGCTGCACTGGAGCGGGGGCCTCCGTGACATCGTCGTCCTGCGCTTCGGGCAGGACGGGCAGTTCCAGCTCGCGCAGACCTTCGGGCGGGAGGGGGACGAGGTGGAGCTCGCGGGCCTCGCCGCCCACCGGGGGGAGGTGGTCCTGGGCGCGATGGAGAACATCCTGAAGTCCGACCGCCCCAATGACACCACCGAGTGGGATCTCGTGCTGATGCGCGGACGCATGGAGGACGGTGCGCTCTCGCTTCACCGGACGCTCGACATCTCTCGGGAGGATTGGCTCCACGACTTCCGCATCGATGCCCATGGCCATTGCTACTTCGCGGGCACCACGGACTTCGTCCAGGCGGACACGAACAGCTGGATCGAGCCCGGCAAGGGCCTGCTGCTGAAGACGGATGAGAACGGGGATCAGCTCGGCCTCCTGACGCTGACGGGGCCCCGGCACGTCGAAGTCACCCACCTGGCGTTCCGCCCCGATGGGACGATTCAGTTCGGCGGCACGAGTGATGGCCCTCTCACCCACACGCCGCTCGACGAGTGGTTCAACGAGACGGTGCTGGGGGTGTTTTCTCCCTGAATGAAATTCACCCCAAAGACCATCCGCCGTCTTTGCTTTGTGGCTCGTGGTGACCTGCGTGAGTCATTGCCCCGAGGGCCTGGAGGTGGTGGGCAATCCGCAGCGGCTGGAGGGGCAATGGTGAGCAATTGCTCCCTCTTTCAGGGGATATCTTCTTGAGCTCGGGGGGTTTTCTTCCCGCTGGAGACGGAACACGCCTCCCTCCTCCCCCCTCTCTTCGTGGAGCTCAAAGACTCACATGGCCATTCGCTCTCTTCCCCCTCGCCCGCCTCCGCAGCCTCCTCCCCCGCCGAAGAAGGAGGTCAATCCATCGAACACCGGGCAGAAGCAAGCCGAAGGCGCCAAGAATCCCGAGTCCACGGCGCTCGCCGATGGGATCAAGAAGACGGCGGAGACGGCAACGACCGCGACGCTTCCCACCCAGCAGACTCAACTCCAGAAGGACCTGCTCAAGGACACCTTTTCGGTCGAGGGCACGGCGAAGCGCGGCGCGGTGAGCCTTGCGGCGACGCCCAACGGCACCCCCGAGGTGGACGTGCTCCCCAAGGTCGGGTCCCTCGTGGACATCGGCACGGCCAACGCGACTACCCAGGTCAACGCCGCGAGCAACACTCCTGCCACCCAGACGATGTCCGGTGAGGAGCGCGCCGTGGAGGACGTGAACGTCCAGACGGTGGCGGAGGATCGCACCAACGTCGCGGAGACGCAGAGTGCGTTGAAGAACGAGACCAGCAAGCAGGCCAGCGATCTCATCAATGGCACGGCGCAGCTGCAGGACGGCGCCTCGGTCACCAAGATCAGCGACAACGAAGCGGAGCTGGTGCGCAAGGATGCGCAGGGCAACATCCTCGAGCGCACCCGGGCCACCCGCGGGGCCGACGGCGCGGTGAGCCTCGAGTCCCAGGGCTACAAGGACGGGGTCAACACCCGCACCCGGACCGAGGTCCTCGCGGATGGCGGCACGCGCGTGCGCAACGCGCAGTGGGCGAGCCAGCAGAGCGAGATGGACACCCAGCCGTCCCTCGATGACATCGAGACGTCACGCGACACGAAGTATGCCCTCACCGACAACCGCGTGGGCGAGAAGGATGCGAACGGCAACTGGGTGGCCGCGGGGCAGGGCCAGCTCACCGTCGAGGAGTACGCGCAGGCCAATGGCGTGGTGAAGGGCAGCGAGACGACCTACGCCTCGCAGCAGGGCCTGGACTACATCGACAGCCATCTGCAGGGGGCCTTCAAGGGCGACCAAGCCGTGGACCGGGCCACGACGCGCACCTACTCCATCGAGGCGCCCAAGGACGGCCAGCAGGCGACCCCCCAGTACCAGAAGATCGAGCGCTTCTCCCAGGGCGACACCCAGGCCACGTCCATCGTGGACAAGGAGATGCACAACGAGAGCAGCACCAACACCCCCGTCTACGTGGAGCCTGGCTTCACCCCAGAGGGGACGTACGCCGAGTACGACAAGGCGATCGGCAACCAGCTGCACAACCGCGCGGACCTCGCCGCCTTGCGCCAGGCGCACAAGGACAGCGGCTGGGAGCAGCAGTTCGACGGCGACAACAACGTCGGCGAGAACAAGCAGCCGCCCAAGCGCTGGCTGGTGGAGATGAAGAAGGACGAGAACACCTACGCCTCGCAGACCTTCGTCGAAGGTGCGCCCAACGCCTCGATCAGCACCCTGCGCCACCGCGAGGGCAACACGGTGACGGAGACGTACGGCGGGAAGGCCTTCTCGCCCGACGGCAAGGACCTGGTCGACGTGAGCGGCCAGTCCACCAGCAAGTACGGCACCGATGGCAAGCTCGACCAGCTGGACGTCACCCGCGTGGACCGGGACGGCTCGCGCCAGGAGCACCACTACAACCGCACCGCCGAGGCCACGGCGGACGGCACCAGGTACACGGAGTCCACCAACAGCAAGTACTGGGACAAGGACAACAACCAGACCACCTCGAAGCTGGATCACGTCTCCCTGCAGACCGCGCAGGGGACGAAGGACCTCAGCATCCATAGCGAGGTGGCCGGCGCAGCGGGCACCGCCATCCACGATGTGAACGAGAACGGCGACCGGCTCACCTTCAAGAACGCTCAAGGCGAGACGCGTGACATCACCGACCCCTCTCAGTTCCAGAGCGAGGAGGAGGAGACGCTGGCGTCGACGGCCGCGGCGACCTCGAAGGCCGTGGCCGAGAGCGGCATGGTCGTTTCGGGGCTGGCCGACAAGTACGCCAATGCGCAGGCCGCGCTGGGGAACAATCTCAACAACACCCTCGATGCCGCCAAGGGTGCCACCAAGATGTTCGAGGGGCTCGTGGGCGCCGCGGGCATCGCGGGCGCGGGCATCTCGCTGAACCAGGCCATCAAGGACAAGGACAAGGCCGCCCAGGCGCTGGCGGGCACCCAGCTCGTGGGCTCGACCATGGAGATGACCGCTGCGGGGAGCGCGGCGGTGAAGTCGCTGAACGGGTTGAAGGCGTTCGAGCAGCTCGGCGCCGCCGGCGCCGTGGTGGGTGGGCTCGCCGGAATCTGGGAGGGTGCCACCAACATCACCAAGGGCAACGAGATGGGCCTCACGGGCCAGGTCGCCAAGGGTGGTGTGGACATCGTGGCGGGCGCCGGAGCCATCGGCGCAGCCCTCCTGGGTGCGCCTGTCCTCGGCGCGGCCATCGGCGTCGGGGGCTTCGTCATCAAGAGCATCATCGATCTGGCTACCGACGATCAGCACCAGATCGGCGAGCTGAAGATCGATGACGAGGGCTTCACTCCCTCGCAGGCGCCTACGCCCGAGCAGGTGGCTCAGCAGCAGGCGGAGCAGCAGCAGGCGGAGGAGGAAGCCTGGCTCAACGCCTTCGCCAATACGAACAACTGAGGCTCAGACGAAGAGCTGATGGGTGACCTGGAGTCGCAGGAGCTGCCTGGCCAGCTCCTGCACATCCTTCAGGTCGGGATCTCCCAGCTTCTTGCGGACGCCTCGCTTCTTGTCCGAGGTCGCCAGGTACAGCAGTTGGCGCACGAGCTTGTTGGTGAGCCGGGGATTGAGCCGGCGCATGTGAGCGACGAGCGTGCCGAGCTCCGCCACGCTCAGTCCGGCCACCATGACAAATTCGGCATCACCCTCATCCGGAGAGAGCGCCACCCCCAGCAGCAGCGGGTGCATCAGGATGGAGCGGGTGAAGTCCAGCTCCTGGGGGATATTCAGCCGCTGGAGCTCGGCCAGCATGGGGCCGGTGTCGTGCCCGGGCACCACTGGCTGCACTCCCATGGACTCGTAGCGCTGGAGCACCTCGTCGTACCTCTGCCAGGCCTCGATTCCCAGCTTGCTGGCCTGGAAGTCCATGAAGGCCTGGTGGACCTCTCCCATCAGCTCGCGCGCCATCGTCGCGTCGCTCGTGGATTGAGGAAGGCCCAGGATGTTGAGCAGGGTCACCCGGCGCGCGGGAATGGTGCTCGGCTCCTTCCACAGTATGTGGGTGAACGCGCTCTCCGCGAGCGTCGTGCTCAGGCTGACGACCCCGAGCCGGCCTGGGTTCTTCGCGAAGTGGGTCAGTCGCTCGTGAGTGTCCTTCATCTCGTTCAGGAGCCGCTCCATCACCACACCCCGCAGCTTTGCGCGGCCTTCCGTGGCCGGACGCTCCGAGGGCGTACTCTCGCGCTCCGTCGTCTTCCGCTGCTGGGTGAGCTCCGGCGCAACGGGGGCCGGTGCCTGCTGGGCGGGACGCTCCTGGCCGTAAGGCGGGGCGTGAGCGCCTCCCCCTTGGAGGCGCTCGAACCCGGGGCGGCCCTGCTGCTCATGCTTGTCCTGCAGGCCAGCGAAGCGACCCGCGGCCAGCCCTTCCTGGCCTTGCGTGCCGCCGGTGGGCGCGCCCTTGGCCCCAGCCTTCCCCGCAGCGCCACCTGTCTGCGGGGAGGACTTTCCGGATTCCGCCTTGGCGGGCTCCTTCTTGGGGGATTGTTGCTGAGGGCCTCGAACCGTGGGTCCCGGTGTGGTGCCCGGTCGTGGAAACGCCGCTGGGGGGGGCTGCGGCTTGGTGGACCGGACGCTCATGACGGAAGGCCCTCTGCACAGCGATGCGCTGCGCGAGTCAGGTGGTGGCGGGCGCGAGACTACTCGGCCTGCGAGCACGTATTCAAATCCACCTCGCTGAACACTCCCTTGCGGTACATATAGGCTTCGGTGAAGTCGTGGTAACGGCTTACGATCCGGGTGATATACAATTCGAGTCCCGCGGACGGCGTCCCCGCGACACCCAGGGCCACGGCTTCGAACGCGAAGTCACCCGTTTGTGGATTGTTCACCACGGACACCAGCCCATAAGTGAAGTGACAACCCCCCACGAAGTTGGGCCCTGACACGCTCACTCGCGAGCCATCCGGGCACGCCGCGGGCATGTATCCCGCTGCGATCAAATCCGTCAGATTGACCGCGTAGGCATTGTTCTGCGCCAGGATGGACTGCTGCTCCTTGACCAGGGATTGCAACTCACGAATGCCTTCGCATTCGAGGCTCCCGATGTTGGCCGATGGGGCCGCCGCCAGCGCGGGGAGCGCCAACGAGAAAGACAACCCGGCGACCACAGAAAACGGGCGCAGTGCACTACGTAGCATGGAGTTCCTGCTTTTCTTCTCTCAAGTGTATAATTTGTCCCCGCGAGGCCGTCCTCCCCTATTTGGGGGAGGAATCAGGGCAGGTGGAACGTCCACATCGACGACCTGACGGCGCTCTACGCACTCGTTTTGAAGTTTGAGGAGTTGGAAAACATGCGAATGAGATACCTCCTGCTCCTGTTACCTTTGCTTTCGAGCTGTGCCGCGCCCTCCAGAGGCGCGGCTGCGCAGGGGACCGTGGGGGTATCTGACGCCGACCGGCTCGTTCGTGACCTTTGCGACAAGCGGCTCGCGCTGCTTGGCGAGGGAGCCAATCACGGAAATGGCAGGACCATCACCTTCAAGGTCGAATTGACCCGCAGGCTCGTGGAGGAGTGCCAATACGATGCCTTCATCATCCCAGTCGCCCAGGCCCAGAAAGGCCATTGTCTGGCTTGCCACCATTCATGCAGCGAAAGACCTCAAGAGCCTGGATACAGACGAACGACATAGGATTCCCTTCGGGTCCTATGTCCATGAGAAGTTCGGGGCGCAGTCATTCGTGCTTGGCTTTTCCGCGCTCTCCGGGAGCTATTCCACCGGCAGCACTGCTCGCACACATGCCATCGCGCCCGCACCGATTGACTCCCTGGAGGGCTGGGCGTTCTCGAGCCACACCGCTGACACCCGGTATCTGGATGGGGGGCAGCTTCGTGACCTCGGGCCCAGGGTGGCCCGTCCCTTGTACTACTCGTGGATGACGGCCCCCTGGGCAACGGTCATGGATGGGCTGCTGGTCTTTCGGGAAGAAACCCCACCGCGCCCGGTGACCCGCTAGAACTCATTGCGCAGGGTCGAAGTAGGGAGAACCCGTGTCACCTGCCCGAGCCAGCTCGCACTCGGGCAGGTGATGGGCAACTTACAGGCCGTCGGGATAGCACCACCCGTAGGTGCGATCGAACCCGCCGCCAGTGAGCGGGTAGGAGACAAAGCCGAGCTCCTCGCCTGCGCCGCACTCCGAGCGAGCGCGCGCATAGCGATAGCAGGTGCCATGGCCCGCGCCCGTCAGGTCCGCGCAGACGCCTCGCGCACCCTCGACGCCGCAGAACTCGGCAAAGCCGGCGGTGCAGGACTCGCCGATGAGGGCGGGGTCGAAGAGGTAGCCGATGGGCTCCATGACGGACTGCTGGATGCACAAGCCATAGACGCCGCACACGGTGCCGGTGGGGCAGCCCGGGTCCGCGGCCATGAAATCGCACGTGGCGAGACACTGCCGCGCCTCGGTATAGGCGCTGGTACAGGCGTAGCCAGGGGCGCAGTCCGTCGACGCGAGCTGGTTCTCGCTGGCCGGTGTCTGCGTGCACGCCTCGCCTTGCGTCTTGGTGCCGAGCGACTTCTCGAGCGTGCCATCCGTGGCCGCGGCGTCCTCGGCGACGCAGGTGTGGCCCGGCAGGTTCGAGGTCAGCGAGCCTTCGCGCGGATCGCAACCACCGGGGCGGGTGGTGTCCCAGGTCGCGAACCGGATCCACCGGCACTCACCGCCCGCCACCGGTGCGGTGCCTTTGTAAGGGGCGGAGAGCGGCGCAGCGGCGACCGACTCGCGCAGGGTCACGTTGGCGAGCGCACCGGCGGTCTGTTGCGGGGAGACCTTGAGCGCGAGCAGGAGCGAGCCCGACTCGGCCACGAAGGTCTTTTGCGTCGGACTCGTGACATCCTGGTAGCCATAAACGCACTGCTCGCACGCGAACAGGTTGGTGCCGCCGGTGGCCAGGTCATAGAGCCCCGGGGCAGTGTTCACGTCCAACCGGATATACGCGGTGTCTGCGAACGCGGGGTCTCCGAAGCTCCCGAACTCTCCGCGATACAGCGGCTGCGGCCCGTACTGCACGGGCGTCAGCTCGATGCCAGTTTTAAGCTCGCCCATGGTGATCTCCGTGCACCCAGCGGGCGGCGACAGGTGCAGCGAGCGCTGCTCGAGGGCGCGAACGGACTCTTGTTCGGTGGGAGTCGGCGCTTCCGTTTCTTGAGCGCACCCGACCATCGCCGTCAGGAGAACCACGCCCCACCGCCATCCACGGGAAGAAGCAACATCGACGCGTCGGTATGTCATTGGATTATTTCCAATCTCCGATAAAACGGTGATGTCCTGCTTTTCGACAAGGCAGTAACTTTCTGCTTATCGCGGAAATATGGTTCTCATGGATGTGTATGGGAATCAACAGGATTTTTAGGGAGGCGGAGCGGGGAAAGATGACTTCCAGAACGCGAGTATTTGAGAAGTCTTTGACTGAGACGACACGGTCGACCCACCCAATATGGTCTGCGGGTGTTACCCTTCGGCCCGTGTTCTCACGAGCGCTGATCTTCTCGGCGAGCCTGCTGGCCGCCCTCTCGTCCTGGGCTGGAGACCTTTCGATCGAGGCCCGCGTTGGCTCCGGGCGGTGGATGCGCGGGGCGTCCATCTCGCCACACAAGGGAGAGGCGATAGCCCTGCGTGTGGCTCCCCGCCCAAACGCCACGATTCGCTGGTACCGCATCTACGCGGACCTCTCGCGCTACTACAAGAACGCCAACCATCCCTGGGAGCCTTCCCCGTACGCGTGGGCAGGGTGGGGGAAGATTCCATACCTCCGTGAGGAGCTCCGGAGCTTGCGCGGCCGCTGGGAGATCAGCCCGCTCGACGCTTCCGGGAGAGTCCTCCGTGGCGAGGAGCTGGAGCCGCATCCGGCCAAGGCGCCCCACTACGTGGAAGACGTGGGCACCTTCTGGTTCCAGGCCGAGGTGGAGGAGGGCGGCGCTACCTCGCGCTCTCCGGGGCTCGAACAGAGCGATTACCGAGGGCTTTCGCCCAAGGTGTTCCGAGTCTCCATCCGCGAGGGGGAGGGGTACCTGGGCTACGTCACTTCGTTCTTCAATGTCCCGGGCCTGTTCGGCTCCGTTCCGCACCAGAGCTACCACTACATCGGCGTGGACTGCGCGGACGTGCTCATGGCCGCGCGCGCCCGCTGGATGGGCCAGCCGCTCGAGCGCGACTTCAACGTCGCCGCGCTGGTGGAGGAGTTCCCCAGGGCGGTCACGGTCCAGCTCCGTCAGGGCGTACCGGAGCGCGCTCTACCCATTGGCGAGAGCGTCCGGCCGGGCGATCTGCTCGCCGTGCGGTACCCGCGCGCGAGGCAGTTCCAGCACGTGGGGGTCTTCTACTCGGACGAGAACGCGAACGGGCTCCTGGACGCGGATGATCTCGTCTTGCATGCGGGGCCCGAGGCGCTCCACCGCTCGCGCCTGGGAGAAGGGGCGTTCGACGGAGAGGTGGCGATCTTGCGCCCGAAACGCAGTGGTTCGCAGGGACGCTGAGCAGCTCGTCGCCGACATCCCGCCGCCAGCGCCAGCGGTTCCGCGCCTGGCGGGCGCCAGAACCGCCGGGTGAAGGCGAGGTCGCCGCTACCACCGCCACAGCGCGAAGGGTATCAGGTGAAAGGCCCCGAGCCAGAGGCTGAGGACCAGCGCGGACGCGGACCCCAGCAGGCAGCGCCACCTGGCCACCCTCCCGGTTTCCTGGCGCCAGGTGCGGACACTGACGGCGACACCAGCCAGGGCCAGCGCCGGGAAGAGGACGGTCGCGGCCCAGACTCCCACGGTCTGCCAGTTCATCTGGCCCAGCAGGCGGAACTCGAGATTCGTCGCGCAGACGATGCCGAGCACCAACACCAGCAAGGCCAGGCTGGGAAGGCGGCGCACCCAGCGGTTGCGCAGGGCGTTGCGCCGTCCGAAGGGCGTGCTCAGCAAGAGCGGCAGCGCCAGCATCACGCTCAGTTGAGGAAACACCGCCGCCGCCATGGACGTGCGCCGCAAGCTGTCGCCGCCCAGCTCGAGGCCGCTGGGGGCCCCGCCCTCATCGCGGAGCACGACACCGTTGACGACGTCTCCGTAGTCCGTATCGGCGAGCAGTCCGTTGCCGTGATGCTTCAGGCTCGCCTCGTAGCCCATGCCTGTCACGAAGGGCGAGATCTTCAGCTGGTCCCCCTGCGCCTGTACATGCCCGACGCTGAACAGGTAGGTGGGAAGGCTGAGCAGCGAGATGCGCGGGTTGACGACGCGATACCACCCATCGACATCGCTCTGGATCGGGCGGGCCGCGGCAGTGGGCGCCTTCCACTGCGTCTGCCCGGAGATGTAGGCAGCGAGCGGTGTCTCGAGCTTGCGCAGCGTGTTCTCGCTGTTGACCAACAGCACGTAGCCCATGCCTTGCTCGGCGTGAAAGTGCAGGCTCGCTTTCGCGCCCAGCACACCACCGGTATGGCCCAGCCACAGTCCGCCGTTCACGATCCGGGGGTGAAGGCCCAGCCCCGGGCCGTAGGCCAGTTGCGCGCCCACGCCGAGTGTCCCCTGGGCCCGCCTCATTGCGCGGACGGTCTCGGGCTGCAGCACGCCGGGTGCGGACGTGCCATCGGTGAGCAGGAAACGGCCGAGCCTGGCCAGGTCCTTCGCGTTGCACCACAGGGCTCCGTCGGCCTGCGTCTGCTCGAAGGGCATGGCGGTCCGGCGCATGTCGCTGCCGGTGTGGCCCTCGGCATGGTCCCGCTTCGCCGCCTCCGTGGTCAGGGCAGCCGTCTGCTCGATTCCCAGCGGCTTCAAGACCTTGCTGGAGACGATCTCGTCCCACGGCTGCCGGTAGTGGGCTTCCAGGATTGCGCCGAGCAGCACATACCCCGGGTTGCTGTAGCTCTCGAACGTCCCGGGGCGCCAGCGCACCACCAGCGGCTCGGGATTGGCGATGCTGCTCTCCAGGTGGTGCCCGCGGCGCTCCACGGGGCTGAAGAAGGCCTTGGCATGCGTATCGTCGAAGCCCGCCGTGTGGGTCAGGAGATGAACCACGCGGACCGGGTCGCTGGCGTGAAATTCATTGTCGATGGGCGCGGCCGGCAGCAGGTCCGAGACCGGCGTCTGCAGGCTGAAGTGGCCCTGCTCGACGAGCTGCAGGATGGCGATCGCCGTCACCGTCTTCGTGATCGACCCGAGGCGAAACAACGTTCCTTCGCTGACCGGGGCCCGGGTGTCGTGGTCGGCCAGCCCGAGGCTCTCGCTGAGTACGGTGCCGTTGCGGTCGAACACGGCATAGCTCGCACCTGGAACGTGCTCTTCGCGCATCAGCTCGGTCAGGGTCTGGCGCAGCTCGGCCGGTGTCGTCGGTGCACTCCCCCCGGTGGGGCTCGCCGCGAGCACGAGCGTGGGCACTAGCAATGCGACGACACAGTGGGGGGCGACGCGCTTCATACATTCTCCTGGGAGAGCTGCGGCCACGTTGCCAGGTTCCGGACGCCAGAGTGGCCCATTGCCCGAGCGCACGTTCGGCTCCGTGCTCTCTACGCAGCGCCCCCAAACCCATTGCGTGAGGGGTATTGAGGCCCGAGCCGCCACAGCCAACAGGCCCAAGCCCCCTGCTCCCCTGCGCTGCCAAACGGGCACCGGCGCAGGGGCCACCCCAGCAGGCGTGGTGTTGAGCCTGGCGTAGCCACGACCAACAACTCCCTGCCGCTCTCCACAGGCCGGGCCCACAGCCCCCCTGCGGCACCCGTCAGCGGCCCTCCTTGGCCCCTCTGCTCCAGCCCTCACCCTCAACAGCGCCCCCATCTGTCTATGCTCGCGGATTTCGATCTTGCTGAGACGGTGGTCCCTGCCCCCTGGCCGTTATCGCGACAAGCGCCCGGAACCGTGCGAAATCCAAGGGGGCATGCCCAAGTACAAAGTCATCATGCAGGGCGGATACATGAGCGGCGACATGTTCGGCGTCGCTGCCTCCATGCTCCTCGACCCCGCGGTCTGTGTGCTCATCTTGAAGGGCACGGATCAGGACTACCTGGACGTCATGGACGATCAATCCGATCGGCTCATGGCGTTCTACAAAGAGATCCTGGGGGATGCGCAGTGCGCCGCGCGCGTCACGGTTGGCCTGGTCCCCAACCCTCAGACGTACCTCAAGGGCATCACGGGAGAGTTCGGCAGGCTGAACCAGTCCGGTGCCACCGGTATCCGGGGGCTGTTCAAGGCCCTGAAGAGCAGCGACACCGTGGAGCTGCTCCGCATCGGCATGGCCACGGACATCGTCTCCAAGGTCTTCACCTGGGAACGCATCGTCGATCACTTCACCCGGGACGACATCCAGGGGAACATCAAGATCTTTCTCGAGAACGATCCCGCACGGAAGAAGCTGCTGGATCCCTACAGGCCCCGGGTCTTGCTCTGGGTCCGCATCAACAAGCGCAAGCCCAAGGCCACCGCGCACCTGGAGCTGGACACCAGCGTCCAGGGGGTGCGTCAGATCGTCCAGCGCATCGTCGAGGCGAACGCCAAGCGCAGGGAGGTGGGCCTGCCGGAGTGGACCATCGCGCTGACGGGCGATCGCCTGGATCTGTCCCAGCCGAAGAACAAGTTGCTCAAGGACCACTGCGTCGACCTGATGGAGTTCTGGAAGGCTCCGGGCTGGAACGAGGCGTGGGGTCGGCGTGGACAGCTCACCCTCTTCGCGTTCCTGTACGGCCGCAATGCCCAGATGGTGAACCTCGGCATGCGCAGCGGGGGCCTGGAAGGCCCGGCGCTCATCGGCATCCCCACCGTCTACATGGAGGAGACGGACAACCCTCAACAGGATCGCATGAAGAAGTGGGTGGGGCCGTTGCGGCTGCTCGGCCGCCCCATGGACAAGGATGAAGAAGTCGGTGATGAAGAAGTCGGTAGATCAGGCCTGCGGCTACCTCCTCCCCCGCCCTCGTTCCAGCGGTTGGCGCTGTCCCAGTTGCCGACCCGGACCGGCCAGGCGATCAAGTCTGCACTAGGACTGAGCGATCCCAGCGCGATCGCCAAGCTCCTCGACGCGGCCACGAAGGAGACCGCGGGCACCAACCGGGACCGGCTGGCCAAAGCCAAGACCGAGTATCACCGGGTGCGAGGCACCACGTTCAACAAGTTCTTCGATCTCTACCTCGTGAGCCAGGGCTACCCTTGGGAGCAAGTCGACGAGGCGGGATGCGAGTACTGGAGAGATTTCGCGTACTACTACCCCAAGACTTCGGCGGAAATCCGCCGCCTGGTGGGAAAGTGGTACGACGTGCGCGTCGCGAAGAAGGGCTCCGAGGCCACGGGGGGATTCGCCGTCGGGGATGTCGAAGCCATCATGGGGAAGCTGAACGAGCTGCTGCCGGATCCGGTGCTCCCCAAGAAAGAGGAAGTGCTGCCGAAGCCGCTGGTCAGCACACCCATCGTGACGCCGTCGCCCACGATCGTCCTAGAATCGCGTCTGCCGCCTCCCCCCCTCCCGTCCGTCCTGACGACTCCGAGTGTTTCCGGTTCCGTCGGGCCCTCGTCTGAGAAGAGGCCCCCGGTCCCCCTCAGCAAGATGGGCATCAGTGGGCAGAAGCGCTGGAGGAAGACGCTGCGGGATCAGGGCTTGGATCCGAAGGACTTCTGGGACTGAGGCCCCTGACACAGGGGGTGGCCTGCTGGACGGAGCCAGAGGCCCGCCTGGGGGGAACGCGCGCAGGCGTGCGAAGGTCGCGGTGCCTTGGCCAGGGCAGGTACCTGTTCGAGAAACCACGAACCGCCCCGTCCGGGTGACTGCGTTGAAGGCCTGGGAGCTTCGAGCTCGCTCAACAGATGGCAGCACCCGGTCGGTTCGGATCCCAATGTGCAGCGGCCTCCTCATGGAAGGCCTTCCTCCCTACCGATACTCCCAGGCGCAAGGGGGGAGGGTGACCGCGAAGGTGGTGCCGCGTCCCGGCTCGCTCCGCACCTGGATGTCGCCGCCCATGGCCTTCAGGTGGGTGTGGCAGATGGACAGGCCGAGCCCGGTCCCCTCGCCCACGGGTTTCGTGGTGAAGAAGGGCTCGAAGATGTGCGGCAGCACCTCGGCGGGAATTCCCACCCCCGTGTCGCTCACCTCGATGACGGCGTGCCCCCGCTCGTCCCGGCGCGTGGTGACACGCACCTCGTTCTGGTCCGAGCCTCCCTCGGGGATGGCCTGGGCGGCGTTGACGAGCAGGTGGAGGAAGACCTGGCCCAGCCGCGTCTCGTCACCGAGCACCGTCGGCGGCGTCCCATACTCCTTCACCACCCGGGCCCGGGGGCGGAGCTGCCCGTCCGCCGTCGCCAGGGACACGTCGAGCAGCGCATGGAGGTCCACCTCCTTCGAGGGCTCCCGCTGGGCGCGGGCCAAGGTCCGCAGGTCCGCCACGATGCGGCGCACCCGCTCCGCGCCCACCTTCGCCTCGGAGAGCGCCTGCTCCACCTCCTGCCAGCGCTCGGACTCCTCCTCTCGCTTCGTGAGCTCTCGCAGCTCCCCCGTCACGTAGTTGAGGTTGGAGATGATGAAGGCGAGCGGGTTGTTGATCTCATGCCCGACGCCCGAGGCGAGCGTCCCCACCGCGGCCATCTTCTCCGCCTGGACGAGCCGCTCCCGGGTGTCCTGGAGCTCCTGGAGGCGGGCGCTCAGCTCGGTGGTGCGCTCCTCGACACGCGCCTGGAGCTGGCGCTCGCGCAGGCGGTGTCCGCGCAGGCGCAGCCACACCCCACCGGCGATGACAAGCGCCCCCGCCAGCGCGCAGGCCGCCCGGAAGAGGAGCGTCTCGTGGAAGCGGGGCTGCTGCTGGAGCCTCAGCTCCGCGACAGGTGTCGTCTGGCCGTCCTCCACCGAGAGCGCCATGACTCGGAACCGGTACTCCCCCGGCGGCAGGTGGGTGTAGTCGGCCTTGCGCTGCTCCGGCCCGGCCTCCACCCAGTCCTTGTCGAGGCCCTCGAGTTGGTAGCGGAAGCGCAGGCGCTGCGGCGCTCCCAGGCTCGGGGACGTGTAGTGGAGCTCCACTCGCTCCGCGCCGGGAGGGATGTGACCCCACTGGGAGGCGGGCACGGTCCGCCCATCCACCCGGACCTCCTCGAGCAGCACCGGTGGCGGCGAGGCCACAGGCGCTACCTCGTGCTCCGGCTCGTAGGCGACGGCGCCGCGGATGGTGGCGAACCACAGCCGCCCATCCCGGGTGCGCAGCCCGGACGGCCACCCCACGGAGTTGCACTCCGGGGAGCGCATCCCGTCGTCCGTCCCAAACAGTCGCGAGCGGACCCGTGCGAGCCGGCCCTCGGCCACCGCTTCCAGCTCCTCCAGGGAGACGCGGAAGATGCCCTTGTTGCAGCCCACCCACAGGCTGCCGCGCCCATCGGGCATGGCCTGGAGGATCATGTCGTCGAAGAGCCCCTCGGCCCGGGTGAAGCGCGTGAGGCGCCCCGCCTTCCATCGGAAGAGGCCCGCGGTGGAGCCGATCCAGAGCGTGCCGTCAGCCTCCTCGTGGATCGTCAGGATGGAGCCGGCGAGCGGTTTCTCCCCGGACGCCAGGGGAACGAGGCGGCTCGCCTGTACGTAGCCCAGGCCGCCGTTGCCGGTCCCCACCCAGAAACCTCCCGCGGCCCGCGGGTGCAGCACGGTGATGGAGGCGCCGGGCCCCCCGTCCCGTGGCGAGAGCAGCTCGAAGCGTTTCCCATTCCATCGGGCGAGCCCCAGATGGGTTCCGGCCCAGAGGGTGCCTTGCTCATCCTCGTGGACGGTGCGCACGCCCCCGTGCAGTCCCTCGGCCTCTCCGAGTGAGCGGGTGATCGTCCCCGCCTGCCAGCGGCTCACGCCTCGCTGGGTGCCGAGCCAGAGGCCGCCGTCCCGCGCCTCGGCGATGGAGAGGACCCGGTTGCTGGGGAGCCCTTCGCGCGTCGTCCAGTGCGTCAGCTCCCCCTCCTTCAGGCGGGTGATGCCACCGCCCAGGGTGGCGAACCAGAGGCTGCCGTCGCGGGACTCGTGAAGGGCGGCCATCATGTCGTGCACCACCCCCTCGGGGCGGCCGTACGGGGAGAAGAGCCCATCCTTGAGGCGGTGCAGTCCCCGCGACTCCGTCCCCACCCAGAGGTTGCCCTCGGCGTCCTCCAGCAGGGCGTGGACCGCGTCACCTTCCAGCCCAGAGGGGGTTTCCAGGACGGAGCGCTGGCCGTGGGTCAGGCGCAACAGCCCGCGGTCCGTGCTCCCTACCCAGAGCGTGCCCGGCCGGTCCACGAGCAGGACCCCGATGGGGGTGCCCGGCAGGCTCGCCTCGGGCACCGGGTGCATCATCCCGTCCCGCAGCCGGTACACGAGTCCATTCAGGGTGCCGGCCCAGAGGGCGCCGTCCCGGTCCAGCGCGAGCGACAGCACCCGGGAAGCCGTGTCCGCGAAGGCGGGCCCCTTCTGGAAAGTGGCGCCGTCCCATCGCAGCAGGCCGCCCTGCGAGGCCACCCAGAGATTCCCGGCCGTGTCCTCGGCGAGCGCATCCACGTGATCGCTGCCGAGCCCGTCTCCGGCCTTCCACACCTGGAAGTGTCCCTGGAAGAGACGCAGCAGCCCGTGACCGGCCGTGGTGATCCACAGGCTCCCATCCCGGGCGGGCAGCAGGTGGCGCAGGTTGCGCAGGGTGATGCCCTGGGGTGGGGTGACGCGGAAGAAGGTGCCCTCCCGCATGCCGGCGAGCCCCGAGCCCGTGCCGATCCACAGCGTCCCGTCCTGGCCGCGGGCGAGGCCCCAGATGAAGCGATCCGGGAGGGCCGGCGTGTTCTCCGGGTCGAAGACGGTGAAGCGCACGCCGTCGAAGCGCACCAGCCCCTCATAGGTGCCGCCCCAGAGGTAGCCGTCCGCCGTCTGGACGAGGGACAGGATGCTGTTCTGCGGCAGCCCGTCCTCCGTCTGCCAGGTGCGGGAAGGGAACTGGGTCAACGCCTTGCCCGGCTCCAGGGCCCAGGCACTCCCGGCGGCTGCCAGCAGGAGGCCCAGCAGCACCCGAGTGGCCAGCACGCTCACTCGGACCCGGAGCCCGTCAGGGGCGGGGCGGGACTCGTTCCAGAATCCGCGGAGGGCAGGGGGCATGAGGGACGGTGGGCCTACGCTACCTCTCCACCGACCGGGCGCACAGTTGGGGCGAACCCACGCCAGAAGTGTATTGGGCTCTCATGATTTCTCCCGCCGTGAGTGGGATGGCAATGTATTGCAGGCATTCTCCAGGCCAGGTGCCCGGATTGTCTGGACTTCAAGAGTTTGCTAGAAGGCCTCCGCGTTCCACCGCGCGAGCCTGGAGGACAGGCGGGGTCGAAGAGGACCTCTGCTCCTCCGGAAGTGATTGAAACGCGGACAGGGGGCGCCAGCACGGAATCTCCCGTCATTTGGCGCCCTTGGTCCCGGTTCTGTCACGCTTCAATACAGAATGCCCCGGGCACGTGGAAGGTCCATGCTCCACTCCGCGCGCCCAGCAAACAGCACCTGAGTGGAATTCCACGCCTTTATGGAGTGGCATGCTTCCTGCTGAATGCAGGACCGGCTGCCCTGGTGCGCCTGAGCGTACGTCTACAGCGCGTATCCCCACGTGAGGGTGGAGAGCCCCTCCCTGCCTCGCGCTGAAGCAGCCCTGAAGTCCGGACGCCCGGGCGCCGCATGGCCCCGGGCGTCTTCGTTCGAGTGGAGCTTTCACGAAGAAGTACCCGCGTCGAGGAGAAGCGTATGGGAATGAGGAAGTTCGGACCGGTTGTCGCCTGGCTCGCGTGTGCCGCCCCCGCATTCGCGGAGGCCCCCCCGAAGCAGAAGGAGGTGTGGATCACCATCGGGACGGACGCGCTGGAGCCGGTGCGCGCCTCCTTCAAGGAGAAGGGCCTGACGCTGCCCAAGCCGGCGATGGAGAAGGGGGGCGTGGCGGTGCTGCGCGTGCCCGAGTCGCGGCTGGAGACGCTGTCCGAGGCGATGCACGACAAGCTCAACCGGTGCGCGGGCTTCCTCGCCCATGACACCGAGGCGGAGGCTCGCGCGGCCGCCGAGGGCACCAGCACCAGCGCTTCGCAGTCCCTGGCGTCGCTGGTGGGCTACTCGCTCAACAACAGCGCGTCGGTGAACGTGATGCTGGCTCAGGTGGAGGAGCTCAACATCCGCAACACCATCAACTCGCTGTCCACCAACTGGACGTCGCGCCGCTACAACCAGCAGTCGGGCACCGACGCGGCCACGTGGCTGAAGAACGAGTGGACCACCATCGCCAACGGGCGCAGCGACGTGCAGGTCGCGTTCTTCACGCATGCGAGCTCCGTCTCGCCGCAGCCGTCCGTCATCGCCACCATCACCGGCACCACGCACCCCAACGAGGTGGTGGTGATTGGCGGTCACCTGGACTCCATCAACCAGAGCGGCTCCACCGCCGCGGCGCCGGGCGCGGATGACGACGCCTCGGGCGTGGCCTCGCTCACCGAGGCCTTCCGGGTGGCCATGGCCAATGGCTACCAGCCGGCGCGCACGGTGAAGTTCATGGCCTATGCCGCCGAGGAGGTGGGCCTCAAGGGCTCGGCCGACATCGCCGCCTGGCACGTGACCAACGGGGTGAACGTGGTGGGCGTGCTGCAGCTGGACATGACGAACTACAAGGGCTCCAGCTACGACTTCGCGATGGTGACGGACAACACCAACGCGGCGCAGAACTCCTTCGTCACCAGCCTCATCTCCACGTACCAGCCGGGGCTGACGTACACCAACATCTCGTGCGGCTACGGCTGCTCGGACCACGCCTCGTGGCACTCCAGGGGCTTCGCCGCGTCGATGCCCTTCGAGGCGACGATGAGCACGTCCAACCCGCAGATCCACACCACGGGCGACACGCTGACCTTCATGGGCGGCACGGCGGCCAACTCGGTGAAGTTCTCCAAGCTGGCGGTGTCCTTCCTGGGCGAGCTGGCCAAGGGCGCCACCACCGGCAACACCCCGCCGCCGGTGGACGATGGCACTCCGCCCCCGACCTGCACGCCGGTGACGCTCTCCAACGGCGTGACGGTGTCCGGCATCTCCGTGGCCACGGGCGAGTGGAGCTGCGCCTACACCCTGGAAGTGCCCTCGGGCGCCAGCAACCTGACGTTCGACCTGAGCGGCGGCACGGGTGACGCCGACATGCACGTGAAGTTCGGCGCCGAGCCGACCAGCTCCTCCTATGACTGCCGTCCGTACAAGTCCGGCAACGTGGAGACCTGCACCTTCGCCACCCCGAGCGCTGGCACGTACTACGTGAAGCTCAACGGCTACTCGGCCGCCTCGGGCATGTCGCTCAAGGGCGCGTACAGCACCGGTGGCGGTGGCGGCGGCGGTGGCACGCTGACCAACGGGGTGGAGTCGGCCCAGTACTCGGGCGCCAGGAGCGCGTGGACCTGCAATACGCTGGTCGTGCCGGCGGGCAAGACGAGCGTGGTTTTCAACCAGACGGGCAAGACGGGCACCACGGGTGACGCGGACCTGTACGTGAAGTTCGGCTCCGCTCCGACCACCAGCTCCTACAACTGCCGTCCGTATCTCAGCGGCAGCACCGAGAGCTGCACCATCAGCAACCCGGGCGCTGGCACCTGGTACGCCTGCTCGTACGGCTACAGCGCGTACACCAACGTGACGATGAAGGGCACCTACTAGCCTCGCGCTGAAGCAGCCCTGAAGTCCGGACGCCCGGGAGCCCCATGGCCCCCGGGCGTCTTTCCATGGCGGGCCGCGTCATGGGCGCGCGCTGGCGCGGGAGCACCCCGAACAGCGGGTGGATGAAGTGCGGTTCCTCCCCGAACTGGTGGCGCTCGCCGAGGCCATTCGCCAGCGGGTGGACACCGAGCGGGAGTATGCGCGGAGGGAGGCCGAGCGCGAGCGGAGGCTCCAAGAGGAAGCCCCGCGGCGCCTGCCCCCGGCGGCTCCCGCGACCATGGCCTGGGTACGGCCCGAGGTCCACGGCCTCGTCGAAGCCCTGGGCTCGCAGTGGACCGTGGGGGTCGGGCTCGCCTACCACCAGGGTTGGCTGGAAGCGAGTGCCCGCGCGCTGCTCAACAGCGATCCGGGTTTTTCTCCACCAAGGTTCTCCCCGACCTTTCACCTCCAGGGAGGGCTGCTGCTGGGCAAGGGCGCCCTCCGGCCCCATCTGGGCCTGCGGGCCATCCTCGTGCCCGGCATGGCCAGCTACGGAGTGGGTGCGGTGGCGGGCCTGCGGTGGGCGCTGCCCGCCAGCTTCGTGGCGCTGGTGGACGTGGGCGCCGAGTACTGCATCATCGTCCCCAACCACGATTACCGGTGCGCCGCCCTGACGGCCCAGGCCGGCCTCGGCTTCGACCTGCACCTGCCCTGAGGGCGGTCGCTCCTCCAGGCTGGCGGGCACCCAGTCGCTAGCGACATTTCCGCTCATGGTGGTCGCGGCGTTCGCTGGCACGTTGATGATAGTGAGCCATCATGATCTGCTTCATCAGCGGCCATCTCGACCTGTCGGAACAAGAGTTCCAGGAGCACTACGCTCCAAGAATCGATCGCGCCATTGCGCTGGGCGCCACGTTCGTCATCGGCGATGCGCGGGGAGCCGATGCGATGGCTCAGAGCTACCTCAAGCTCAAGGGTGCCACAGCCATTGTCTTCCACATGTTCGACAGTCCCCGTCATAACGCGGGATTCCCGACGAAGGGGGGATTCAAGAATGACTCGGAGCGGGACTCAGCAATGACCCTCGACTCCACCGAGGACCTGGCGTGGATCCGTCCCGGCCGTGAGAAGTCGGGCACGGCGAAGAACCTTCAGCGCAGGACTGCCACATAGGCCTCGAACCCCCGCGCCAGCGCGGGGGAGGAAGGCCAGGCCCTTCTTCCCCGTGTTCACCCTCCGTCCACGGTCCGCGGCCCCCTCGTTCCGCGGCCCGCTCCATGTCGAGAAACGCTGAGCTGACTGAGCTGGAGGCGTATGGGATTGATGCGCATGAAGAGGATGGTGGTTGCGTGGTTTTGAGAGCCGGGCCGCAGTTGCCCACAGGCCCAAGCCCTGTGCCTGGCCCCTGTGGGGAGCGCAGCCTGAGCAGGATTGTGCCCAACGGGAGCTGCACGGCCTGTGCACCGGCCTGGCGCACAGCTCGGCGCCACCCGTCAGCGGCCTTCCTCAGCCCCTCTGTACCAGCCATTTCCCTTAACAGGCCTTCCATCCTTCTTATACGCCCGTCGGGCAAGGGGGCCGCCGAGGCCTCGCGTCACCCGGCGTGTGGGACCTGCCCCCCGGGGCGGTAACGACGAGCGGAGATGCCCTCCCATGTCCGCCCGCTGGTGCACTGGGGGAATCCTCCGCCCATGCGCTGTTATCTCCATCGGATGGAGCCGTTGTCTCCACTGCCGGGGGAGGAAAGCCACCATGAATCTCGAGACGCATCGGCCTGAGTCCCAGCCGGCCTCGTTGGTGGAGGTGCTGGTAGCCCGGCATGACGACCTCGTGCAGCACTGGGTGGAGCGGCTGAGCGAAGAGCTGGCCCCGGCGCCTCACGACCAGGGCGCACTGGAGGACCACATCGGCGACTACCTCCGGGAGCTGGCGACGGCACTGCACCGGGCCGGGCAGGGGGGCGCCGCCGCGGTACCGCGGGAGAGCACCGAGGCCCGGGAGCACGGCCGCCAGCGCCTGCGCATCGGCTTCGACCTGGCGGTGTTGGTGCGGGAGTACGGCCTGCTGCACGAGTGCATCCTCGACCTGGTGGAGCAGTCGGGTGCGCGCGTCACCATGGCCGAGCACCGGGCGCTCGTCGCCTTCTTCTCCCACGGCATCGCCGAGGCGGTGGACGAGTACACCTACCAGCGGGAGGCGGCGCAGCGGCTCAACGAGGTCCGGCTCCAGGAGTTGTTGGACCATGCCCCCGCCGCCATCTACGCCAAGGACACCGAGGGCCGCTATTTCGTCGTCAACCGCCACCAGCAGGAGCTGTTGGAGCGCTCGCGCGAGGAGCTTCTCGGCCACGACGATTTCGCCCTCTTCCCCCAGGAGACCGCAGACGCGTTCCGAGCCAGTGACGCCCGGGTCCTGGCCGGCCACACCTGCGTCACCGAGGAGGTGGTGCACCGTCCCTCGGGGCCGCGCATGTACCTGACCGTGAAGTTTCCACTGCCCGGGGACGAGGGCTCGCCCGCGGCCATCGGCGGCATCTCCACGGACATTACCGAGCGCAAGGAGGCCGAGAGCGCCCGGGCCCAGTTGCTGCGCGAGTCCGAGGCCCAATTCGAGCGCCTGGGCGCGCTCTTCCAGTTGTCGTCGGTGATGATGTTGGTGTTCAAGGGGCCCGAGCACATCGTCACCCTGGCCAATCCCGCCGTCATCTCGCGCCGCGGCCGGGACATCGTGAGCAAGCCCCTGCGCGAGGCCATTCCCGAGTTCGTGGAGCAGGGCTACGGCGAGCTCATCGACAACGTCTACCGCACGGGCGGGCCTGTCAGCGGCAACGAGGCGCCGGTGTGGGTGGCCCCACCCGGCGGGGGAGCGCCCGAGGAGGCCTTCTTCAACTTCGTCTATACGCCCATCCACGCGCCGGATGGCCAGGTGGAAGGTGTCGTCGTGCACGGGGTGGAGGTGACGGAGTTGGTGCGCGCGCGCCGCAAGGCGGAGGAGGCCCTGGTGTTGCTGGATACCCTGCTCACCACCGCCCCGGTGGGCCTGTCCTTCCTCGACCGCGACCTGCGCTACGTGCGCGTCAACCAGATGCTGGCCGACATCCTCGGCGTGCCCACCGGGCAGATCCTGGGCCGCACCGTGGACGAGCTCGCTCCCGACATGGCCGGCCAGCTCGTGCCCATCCGCCGCCAGGTGCTGGAGACGGGGCAGCCGGTCTTCGGCCAGGAGGTGACGGGCACCACCCCCGCCACGGGTGGAGAGGTCCACCACTGGCTCTTCAACCACGCCCCCGTGCGCAACCGGGCCGGCGAGGTCATCCTCGTGGCCAGCGCGGTGCTGGACATCACCGAGCGCAGGCGCGCCGAGAACGCCACCGAGGAGCGCTTCCGCCTGCTGGTGGAGGGCGTGGAGGACTACGCCATCTTCATGCTCGACCCCGAGGGCCGGGTGACGAGCTGGAATCCGGGAGCCGAGCGCATCAAGGGCTGGAAGGCCTCGGAGGTGCTCGGCCGCCCCATGTCCCTCTTCTACCTCCCCGGAGACGTGGTGGCCGGGGTCCCCGAGGAGGCGCTGCGGCTCGCCGGCACCGAGGGGCAGTACCGCACAGAGGTGTCCCTGCTGCGCAAGGACGGCAGCCGGTTCTGGGCGGACGTCCTGCTCACCGCGCTGCGTGACGAGCGGGGGGGCCTGCGAGGCTTCGCCATGATTGCCCGCGACATCTCCCCGCGGCGGCAGGCCGAGGAGGTGCTGCGCGCGACGGCCCAGCGGCTGCAGGCCATCCTGGAGACGGCGGTGGATGGCATCCTCACCATCGACGAGTGGGGCGTCATCCAGAGCATCAACCCCGCCACCGTGCGCATCTTCGGCCATCCCCCCGAGCAACTGCTCGGCCGCGACATCCGCCACCTGGTGCCCGAGCCCTACCTGAGCAGCCTGCTCCCACCGGGGGCCCACAAGCCGCTCGGCGGCGGGCGCGAGGTGCGGGGCCGCCGCAAGGACGGGAGCCTCTTCCCCCTGGAGCTCTCCGTCAGCGAGACCCGCCTGTCGCAGGGACGCTTCTTCACCTGCATCGTGCGCGACATCACCGCGCGCAAGCACGCCGAGGAGGCCCAGGCCCTGTTCGTCCAAGTGGGCACGCTGCTGTCCCAATCTCTCGACGTGCACACCACCCTCAAGAGCCTCGCCTCGCTCGTGGTGTCCCATCTGGCCGACTACTGCCTGGTGGATCTGCTGGGAGAGGACGGGCAGTTGCAGCGGCTGGAGGTGGCGGCACGCGAGCCCGAGCGCCAGGCCCTCATCCGCCGCTCGATGCCGTCTCCCCTCCCGCTGGGCCGCTCCAGCGCGCTGCTGCGAGTGCTGGAGAGCGGCGTGCCCCTGGCCGAGCCGGAGCCCTCCCCCGAGCGGCTGGAGGCCCTCGCCGGCGACCCGGAGTATCGGGCCCTGCTGGAGGCGCTCGGCTTGAGGTCCCTCCTCCTCGTCCCGCTGGTGGCCCGGGGCCGCAAGCTCGGCCTCATCTCCTTCGCCTGGATCCAGCCCCGCGCCACGTGCGCCATGACGAACCAGGAGGTGGCCCGGGGCGTGGCCGATCGCGCGGCCATGGCGCTCGATAACGCGCGCCTCTACCAGCAAGCCCAGGAAGCCATCCGGGTGCGCGAGGACGTGGTGGCCATCGTCAGCCACGACCTGCGCACCCCCCTCAACGCCATCAGCCTGTCGGCCACGAGCCTGCTCAAGCGCGGGGACGTGGACGAGCGCACCGCCCAGGCCGCCGGCCGCATCCGCGCGGCGTCGGACCGGGCCAGCCGGATGATTCGAGACCTGCTCGACTTCAACCAGGCACGCATGCGGGGCATCCCCGTCCACCACGAGCCCCTGGACTTCCACGAGCATGTCCTGCGGGTAGTGAAGGAGGTGCGCAGCGCCCATCCCGACCGGTACATCGCGTTCCACTCCAGCGGGGAGGGGCGAGGCGAGTGGGATGGGGACCGGTTGGCCCAGGTGGTAACCAACCTGGTGGGCAATGCGCTCCAGCACAGTCCGGCGGGCACGCCCGTGCGGGTGTCCACCCGGAGCGAGGGCTCGAGCCTCCTGCTCGAGGTGCACAACGAGAACGCGGGGCGCGCCATCCCACCGGAGCTCATGGCGAACCTCTTCGAGCCCTACCGGCGCGGGCCCGGGGCCGGCGCGCGTCAGGGCAGCCTCGGTCTGGGCCTCTTCATCACCCGGCAGATCGTCCTCGCCCATGACGGGGGCATCGAAGTGCGCTCCACGCTGGAGGAGGGCACCACCTTCACCGTGCGCCTGCCGCGGCACCCGGGCCCGCGGTAGCTCCGCCCCAATGGGCGCTCTTGGTCCGCCAAGAACCAAATTGGTCCTCGCAGGCGATACGCATCTCCTCGTTCCAAGCAGGGGCGAAGGGGAGCCGGAGGAGGAGAGCCCGTCCTTGGCCGCGAAGTATCCACTCGGCGGAGCGGTGCAGGGGGGCGGCGCAGATGTGATAACGGGTGCGCCGCCCGCCGGTCTGCCGACGGGGATGGGCGATGCTCAGGTCACGGCAGAAGAGGTGGAGGGCGTCTGGGCGGCAGCCGTGCGCGCGGCCTTCCACATGGGCGGCAGCAGTTCCTCGAGACGGCGCTGCGGCCAGCCCTGGGCGAGCTTCTCCAGCACGTCAGCCAGGTACGCCCACGGCTCCACCCCGGCCAGCACGCACGTGGCCACCAGCGTGTACACGCACGCGGCGCGCTCGGCTCCCGCGTCGCTGCCGGCGAACAGGTAGTTCTTCCTGCCGACGGCAATCTCCCGCAGCCGCAGCTCCGAGGCGTTGTTGTGCAGCGGCAGGCGCGCGTCCTCCATGAAGCGCGTCAGCGACTTCCACTGGTTGATGGCGTAGCGGCACGCCTGCGCCAGCGGACTCTTCGGCGGCTCCCGGTTGTAGGTTTCGGCCACCCAGCGCCCCAGTTGCTCCGTGACAGCGCGTGAGAGCGCGTCGCGCCTGCGCAGCCTCTCGGCCTCGTCCACCCGCTGCTCGTCGGCTTCGCGCTCCACCTCGAAGAGCCGGCCGATGAGCGAGAGCGGCAGCGCCGCTCGTGTGTCACCGGCGTCCAAGGCCTCGACGAAGTAGCGACGGGCATGGCTCCAGCATCCCACCTCCACCGCGGTGGCGCCCTGGCGGGTAAACAGCTTGTCGTAGCCCTTGTACCCGTCCACCAGCAGCCAGCCCTCACGCTTGTCCAGGAAGGACAGGGGCCCTTCTTCCTTCCAGTCCGGCGTGTAGACGAAGGCCGCCCAGGTGGTGTCCCCCAGGTACACCCACATGTGCCCGCGCTTGAGGCCGTTGGGGTGCTCCCTGTCGAGCACCTTCAGGTGCGTGTCGTCGCTCTGCAGCACGTGCGAGGCCAGCGCCCGCCGGGCCACCTCCCGGGCCAGCGGCTGGAGGGTGTCGGCGCCCGCGGCCACCCAGTCCGAGAGCGTCGAGGTACGCAGCTGCACGCCATGGCGCGCGTAGATGCCGCTCAGCCGGTGCAGCGGCAGGTGGTCCTTGAATTTGGACACGAGGACGTGGGCCACCAGGCCAGCACCCGGCAATCCGCCCTCAATCACCCTGTCGGCGGGAGGAGCCACCACCAGCCCGTCGCCACACGGCCGGCAGGCGTACTTGGGCCGTACCTCCTCAATCACCTTGAAGTGGCCGGGCACCCACTCCAATGTCTCGCTCTTCTCCTCGCCACAGCACGTCTTGTCCCGCCCGCATGCCTCGCACCGCAGCGCCTCGGGCGGGGGCTGGTGGACGCGCTGCTCGCGCGGCAGGCTGGAGGGGAGCGGGCGGCGCCCGTGCCCCTTGCGCTCCTTCTTTCGCGACTCCTTGTGTGGTGGCTTGGAGGGCTGCGTGGAGCCCGCCGCGACGCATGCGTCCCCGGCATCAGGCGCCGCCGCCTCTTGGGCCCCGGCGTTCTCCTGGCCCAGTTGCTCCAGGAACAGCGACAGTTGCTCGGCTGATAGCTTCTCGCTAGTGCGGCCAAACCGCTGGCGCATCGCCTTGCGCAGCCGCAACTCCAACTCGGTGTTCTTCTCCACCAACTGCGAGAGCAGGCCCAACACCAGCTCAATCACCTGCTCGTCCTGGCCCTCGGCCAGCAGCGTGCGCAGCAGTGCCGCCACGCCGTGTACGTCCGTCATCTTCTTGCCGGGAGCCGCGCCGCTCATGTCCCGGGACATGAGCCATGAGCCGGCCCCAGGACGCAAGAGGTATTCTCACGCAGCCGACTTCAGAGGTGGGGGCTGCCAGCGAGGCCGCCGGACGCTGGCCTTCAAATCAATCCCCTCCAGCAGCAGCGTGAGCTCCACCGCCTCCAGGGTGAGGGCGGAGCTATCCTCGGCCAGCGGACGCGGCAGGCGGAAGCTGCCCTTCTCCAGGCGCTTGGAGAAGAGGCAGAAGCCGCCCGAGTGCCACCACAGCACCTTCACCATGTCGCGCGTGCGGTTGAAGAAGACGAAGAGGTGTCCACTCAAGGGGTCCTCTCGCAGTACCTGCCGCGCCAGCATGGAGAGCCCATCGAAGGACTTGCGCATGTCGACGGGCTGGCATGCCAGGTGGATGCGCACCGAGGAGGGCAGCGTCAGCATGCTTCCTCCAGCGCCCTCACCAGCCGCGCCAGCGAGCCCGCGTCGAAGCCGGGCTCCACCCGGATGCGTCGGCCCCTGGCCAGCAGCACCTCCATGCTGGCTGCGCCCGGTGCCCGCTGTGCTTCTGGCGACGGCGGCGCCGCGACGTGCACCGGGACGAACGCGAGCCCCGGGGCCGCCTCCTCGGCCCGTCGCTTCTTCCACCACCTCAGCCGCTGTGGACCCAGCCCATGGCGGCGGGCGAACTCCGCCACCGACAACCCGCTCACCTCGTATGCCTCGAGCACCGCCTGCGCTTCGGCCTCCGTCCAGTAGTTGCTTGCCGCGGCCCTCGCCAGCGTTGCGTCCACTCTTTCCGTGTTGCGTCCCATGTCTACACCTCCTGGAACGCGACGCTGAACGCCTCCTCCCT
The DNA here is from genome assembly GCF_026626635.1 of Archangium lansingense. GTDB lineage: Bacteria > Myxococcota > Myxococcia > Myxococcales > Myxococcaceae > Archangium > Archangium lansingense. Next base: position 8,195,263 of record NZ_JAPNKA010000001.1, on the reverse strand, counting down.
CACGCGGAAGGTGTGGTCCGCCGAGCGCTTACGCCGCGAAGGAGGAGGAGCCGAAGAAGGAGCGCAAAGGAAAAGCCCAGCAACCCCTTGAGATTGCTGGGCCTTCCAGGTTGTCCCCGACGGAATTCGAACCCGTGGGCAGGGCGATAGCAAACCCCAAGCAGGACGCGCTGTTACCTGCTATCGCCTTGATTTCCCTCGGGTTCGTCATCCCGCCCCATCCCACGCCGTTCCCGGGAGTGCCGCATCAAACCACGCTGGAAGGGCACACTGAGGGCACATTCGACCTAACCACGTCGAGCCACTCACGGACGTGAGCGGCTAGAGTTCTTCGGTCTACGTGCTCCGGCCTACCAGGGCTCACGCGAAGCACAAGGGAGACTGACGGTAGCGTGGCTGGAGGCACTTGGCGGGTGTACTACTTTGCGGGCGGCACACGTTTGGTACCTGTTCTCCCGAAGAAACGCGGCTCCGCTGTAGAGCCATAATCCGGCTGCCACGACGCATCTTGTTCGCCAAACGCCAATGTCAAATCGGAAACGGAAAAGACAATCTGGGCAGGCCGCTTGCCTTGAGCTGAAAGGCCCCTCAGCGCTTTGAGGTAGGCCGCCAAGTGTTGCTCGTTAAGCTCATGCTGCTTTGGCGCATCAAAAATAAGCAACCCTGGATGGTTGCCTCCAGCCTGCAGGGATGTCTGGAGAACGGCGGCATGAAATGCCAAGACGATCCTCGTGCGAGTGCTCCCTCCCTGAAATGAAGACTCCGTAAATCTGTGTTCTCCAAAGAAGAGTCGAAAGTCTTCATCAATAATGGCTGGCCCTGTGAGGTTTGGAGTCTGGAGTATAGATAGCCAGTTAATCAGGTTGTCCCTAAGTTTACTCCGAATGTCGGATGTTGACCCAGAAGACGAACGGCGCGTCGGCCTTGAATTCTCGACGCGGAGCCGCAGTTGCTCTCGCTGTTCGAGCAGTCGTTCGAATGTCAATTCCTCGCTCTCGATGGCCTTGAGAGCCTCAAGACGAAGCGAAATATCAGTCAGCGACTTAGTAATAGATTCAATTGAGTCGAGAATATTTTTGGAGCCGGAGGACTGGCTAGCCTTCTCTTTCTCGGAAAATAGATTCTTGAGTTTTGTGGTCTCAGTCGAATGAGCTTCTCGGCGCAGGGAAATTGTCTTGGTGATGCTGCTGGATGCGTTCTCAATGTCTTTGATTTGATCTTTAAGGTATAGCAGGCGGCGCCCGAAGGACTCTTCCGAATTCTTGAAGAGCCCGCAGTTTCCTTGGCCACAGAACGTGCGAAACGCATCGGCCGCGATAGAATTTAGCCATACTAGTTGCGTTTCCGATGCGATCTCGCTCGATGCCGCCGCTAGGCGGCGTTGTCTGCCTTCAAGGGCAGAGATCTCAGATTGGAGCTTATTGCAAACTTCGGTCTGCTCTGTAATGGCGAGATCAAATCTGCCAAGGCTACTTTGTATCGACTCGATGCCGGTGTTGTATGCAGCGAGTTCTGTGCTTAGTCGGGCTTTCTTCGCCTCAAGGTTTGCAACCTCATCGTTGCCCTTGTCCTTCCGCTGCTTTTCGAGGAGCCTGCCGCGCAGGGCCACTTGGCCTTCAATTAGTTCAAACTCTCGCTTGGCATCGTTGAATTCTTCAGTGTTTCGATATGGATTCTTGGGTGGAGCGCCGAGAAGCACCCGTAGCACCTCCTGCTCCTGGTCCTTGATGAATACCTTATTCCTCTGTGGGGCATAAAGGCTACGCCAGCCAAGATCCTGATCAACATAGAATCCAGGTGCCAAGACGCTAATATAAGGAATTGTTGCGTTGCCCCCTTTGTCGGTGAGTTGCACTGCCGGCATTGACAGAGCGTTCAAAAGCCATAACGAATAGTCTCTTTCGTTCCGGAACTCAGTGGAGGTTGATGCGCCTTTCTCCGATACTCTAATTCGGAAGTCGTCATCAATCTCCCTGGTTATAAGGTAGGTTGTTCCGCCATGGTTGAGAGCTAACTCGGTTGACACGAAGTTGGCGCGAACATCCGGCGGAAGTTCGACAGGATATCCCAGCCCAAAGATCAGACCTTTGATTAGCGGGGTCTTGCCCGAGCCGTTTGGGCCTTTGAGAACTGTGAGGGCCTCACCAAGTTCAAACTTGGCGGTCTCCCAGGAATCGTCACTACGCGCCTTGTAGGTAAAAGAATTGAGTAGACGGCTCATAGAAGTGTAAAGCCCCTGGCTTGCACGAATGAATGCGCTCGGAGCAGAGCCCTAAGCAGTTGGCCGATATCCTCCGTGCTCTTCAGTCTTTCTCGTATGAACTCTCTTCCTGTTGAGGAGATGGTGATACGCTTGTCGGTGGTTGAAACGGTTGCAAGCGATGCGTTCTCCAGAAAGACGAGGGCTTCCGCGCATCTGGCGTGCAGGATAATGGACCACTCAAGTGCACTGGCTGTCTTAGTGGATCCGTAGCAAAGTTGTGCGAGTACATTGGCTGTCCAGCGACTGAGTTCGCCGGTATGGAAGACCTTTTCTGAGAACGAGACTATCAGAATGGCAAGTGCGATGATTGGAGTATGGAAGATGATTTCCGCAGGCGACTGATGGCGTAGGGGCTTGTCGGGTTGCTCGGAGCCCCGCTGCGACTCATCCCTGATGTTGAGCTGGACTCCCGCCTGCGCAGCCTGCTCAATCAGGTCTTCGTATGTGCTCATAGGTTAGCTCCTGTCTCTGCAGCCAATGCAAGTATGTGCCCCAGAACGAGTTTCTTGTTTATAGGAACAGATGTTGTCAGCTGGGGACGATACTTATCTGCCAAGTCGGCAGCGGACTTTGCCAGGAGTGGGAAGTCAATTGCTCTTGCTGCATGTGCGGCAAGTAGCTTGTTGCATTCATCGCGAAGGCTGAGAAACTCGATCAGATCTCCTTCGTGCTGTGCGGTTCTATACCAGACATCCCACTCCGCCTTCAATTCACAGAATTGGCTAATCAGGTTTTCCGATACGCCGCTGCGTTTGCATAGTCGGTGAAGTCTTGAGAGGGTGAGTAGCGCCTGGCCTTCGTGCTTCTTGAGTATGTTGTATGCATCCGCAGAAAGGCTCAGTACGTGCAAAACATCTTTTGCAGTTACCCCCTTGGATGCCCGCAGGGTGTCTTCGGTGATTGGAACTACGGCATGTGTAGCGTGTGACTTTTGCTTCACGATGTCTACAAGTTCACGTCCAATGCTAATTGCCTCGGAGATCTTTAAGTCAATCTCACTGAGCTTTAGAATCTTGTCGGCGAGTTCAAAATAATTAAGATTTAGATTTGTCGAGTGCCCCACCTCTGGCTGGATGCTTAGAATTGTAAGAAATCCGAATATCGCATCGGCGGTTGTGGTGGGAAACGTTTGAGAGAATGCCTCAACGATTTCTTTAAACCACTGGGCTGAATCCCCGGCGAGACTGGATTGATGGGTGACACTGCTGATGTCTTCTAACAGCGTCTTGACGTCTGATTCGATGCCTGCGTTGGTCACTAGGAGCCTGTCGGAATACCTCGGCTACCCACTACATGAGGGGTAGTGCGACTCAAACACACCGCTATGGTTGGTATGTAGGAGTCGTTTTTCGGCGATTCTCCGACAAGCTCCTAGAACAACGTGCTTGCATGACGTCGTGAAGTTGCTTTGGTGCTCCATCATCTTGGCGATAATGCTGTCAGGGGCAGCTGGTGGCACCTTGGCGGGAGTGCCCTTCTTGCCGCTCTGTTTCGGCTTGCCGAGGCCAAACAGTTGCCTCATTTTCCAAGGCCCCTGAGATGCAGAACGCGTCTTGACTTGGTGGAAGCCATAGATCACGTGGTTCGGCGTGTGCTTCTCGACGACATAGTCGTCGTGCCACTCGCAGAAGACGCAGTGCGTTTCCGCATCTTCTAGAATGGTTAGGCAGGCTCCGGCTGCTTGCTGATACTGATACTCATAGAGGCCGCCAGTGACGGCGCCTATTTGCTCTCGCGGAAGAACCTCGCCAAGCTTTTTGGGTGGGGTCATCGTGCGATTGGGGAAGTGGGGAGCCTGCCATGGCGAATCGCTGCCGTCGCAGCGGCAAGACTGCGCGTCAATGCGTTGCGTGCTTTCGACGAATATCTAGTACTCAATCTCGCCATGATGTGAGCCCCCACATGTACCCATGTAGTCGCAGAGAGTAGCCTGAAATCTAGGGGCAATGAAGGGCCGGAGAACCGCACTTCAATGTGGGTCGGCGCCAACCCTGTCACCTGTGTTCCCCCAAAGCAGGTACGAAGGAGGCGAGCGTGGAGCTTGAGGCAGAGACGAGGAAGGAGCAGATGACGGAGAGACGCGAGACGCCACTCTTCGGCGCCTCGCTGATGATCAGAGCTGCCCAGGGACCGGCTGCTCCACCAAGCCCACGCCCTGGTCATCGAGGGCGACAGCCATCGCAACCCGCCCCGCTCGGCGCCGCAAGCCCTCCACCACCGGGGGACACCGCCACCTGCGCGTCCCTTACGTGTTCTGCCAGGAGGACGGCCAGCCGCTCACCGCTGGGATGACGGAGCACCGGCGAGAGCGGGCACTGAGCCGAGCGGGCATCACGCGCGAGCAGGGGTGCATCACCTGGCACGACCTGCGCCATACCTACGGCCGCCACCTCGCCATGAGGGGCATCCCGCTCAAGGTCATCAGGGAACTGATGGGGCATGCGACCATCGAGATGACCATGCGGTATGCCCACCTCGCGCCAGAGGCCCGGGAGAGCGCGGTGCAGCAGCTTGACCGGCCCGTGCCCCAGTTCCACGCCGCCCCGGGCAGAGACGCCGGAGGGGCACACTAAGGGTACATGAGGAACCGGGGGCAAAAGAAAAGCCCAGCAACCCTTTGCGATTGCTGGGCTTCTCGGGTTGTCCCCGACGGGATTCGAACCCGTCGGGGCGCGGCCACTACACCGGGGAGATCTCCCGGCGGCGGAAGGGGCGCTCCACCTTCTTGTTGGCGGTGCGCTTGAGGGCTCTCGCCAGCAGCCGCCGGGTGTCGCGAGGATCCACCACGTCATCCACCATGGCCATGGCCGCCGTGCGCTCGATGCGGATGTGCTGGCGCAGGCCGTCGGCCAGCTCTTTCTTCATCGCCTCGGCGGCCTCGGGGCTCTCTGCGCTCTGCAGGAGCTTGCGCGCCGCGATGGACACGATGCCCTCGGGGCCCATTACTCCAATCTCAGCTCCAGGCCAGGCAATCAGCAGGTCCGGCTCGAAGGCCCGGCCGTTCATCACGTAGTAGCCCGCGCCGTAGCCCTTGCGCACCACCACCGTCAGCTTGGGCACCGTGGCGCTCGCCACCGCGTACATCATCTTCGCCCCATGCCGGATGATGCCCTGCTGCTCTACCTTCGTGCCCACCATGAAGCCCGGCACGTCCTGCAGGAACACCAGCGGGATGTTGAAGGCATCGCACAGGTTGATGAAGCGCGCCGCCTTGTCCGACGCGTTCACGTCCAGGATGCCCCCCAGGTACATCGAGTTGTTCGCCACGATTCCTACCGGCCAGCCGTCAATCCTCGCCAGCCCCGTGATGATGTTGCGCGCGAACCTCGGCTTGAGCGGGAAGAACTTCCGGTCATCCACCAGCGACAGGATGACCTTGTGCATGTCGAACGCCTGTCTCGGGCTGTCCGGCACTACCTTCAGCAGGTCATCGTCCCTCCGGTCGAACGGGTCCGAGGACTGTCTGCGCGGCGGTTTCTCCTCGCAGTTCGCCGGGAAGAAGCCCAGGTACTCGCGGATGGCCGTGAGGCACGCCGCGTCGTCCGCGTACTCGGCGTCCGCCACGCCGGAGAGCTCGTTGTGCACCTTCGAGCCGCCCAGCTCCTCCTCCGTCACCTTCTCGCCTACCACCGACTCCACCAGGTACGGGCCGCCGATGGCGATGGAGCTCGTGCCCTTCACCATCGGCACGAAGTCCGCCAGCGCCGGGATGTAGGCCGTGCCCGCCGCTCCGGGGCCCACCATCGCCGCCACCTGCGGCACCACTCCGCTCATGACCACCTGCTCGCGGAAGAGGTACCCCGTGTCCGCGAAGCTCGCCAGGCGCCGAGGGTCTACCTCGCCCCCCGCCTCCAGCCGCGCCCCCGCCGAGTCCACCAGCCACACCATCGGGATTCGGTTCTTCAGCGCCAGGTCTCTCAGCCGCGCCACCTTGCGCTCGCCCACCGTGCCGATGGAGCCGCCGAACACCGTGAAGTCATAGATGGCTGCCGCCACCGGCCGGCCGTCGACCTCTCCCACGCCCGTGATGACTCCGTCCGCCGGGGAGGGTTTGCCTGCATCCTCCTCCTCGGGGAGATTGCCCTCGGCTCCTGCCAGCAGTCCCATCTCCTCGAAGGTGTTCTCGTCGAAGAGCCGTTTCAGGCGCTCGCGCGCCGTCAGCTTGCCCTTGGCGTGCTGGCGCTCGATGCGCTCCGGCCCGCCCATGCCCTCGTTGCGGCGGCGCTGCTCCTCTAGCTTCTCCACCCGGTCCTTCATCTTCATGGCGCGATCTCCCAGGAGAGTCGGGACGCTACCTTGCCAGAGCAGCGAGCACCCCCGGAAGGATAGAGTGGGGCCGTGTCTTCCATCGTCCTTCGTGCCCTCGCCCCGGCCCTCGGGTTCGTGCTCGCCGGCTGTTCAGTGCCTCCCTCGTCGGAGCCCCGGCGCGAAGCCCGTGTCGAGGGCCGTGTGGCGCTGGCCGGTCCCCCCGTGGGCAATGCGTTCCTGTTCCTGTTCGCCCCGGACGAGGCTCCTCCCGAGCAGCGGGGCGAGCCCAGGTACGTGGCTGCCGTCCCCGAGATACGCCTCGCCGCCGGGGATGCGCGCTTCGGCTTCTCTGGGGTGGGCCCGGACGTGTACCGGTTGTGGGGCTTCCTCGATGCCAATGGCGACGTGGACCTCACCGTGGACGTCCTCGCGCAACCGGGGGCGGGGGATTGGGTCCCCGAGGACTCCGTCGAGCTGAACGTGCAGCCGGGGCAGACGCTGCCGGTGGACCTCTCGCTGTCTCGCCGGGTGCACCGCCCGCTCCCCGCGTTCCAGGCGGTGGAGCAGGGGACAGAGGGGGTGTTCACCCTGACGGACTCGTCCACGGCGATTGTCTCGCTCAACGTGCGGAGCAAGGATTTTGGATTGCTGCGCGGGGACCCGCCCCGGTTCTTCGTTCGGCTCGCGGATGCCGATGGGGACGGGACCGCGGATGATGTGAACGGCGATGGCGTGGTGGACGTGTGGCCCCAGTTCTTCCTGCGCTTCGTTCCCAAGCCCGGACAGACCGTGCCCCTCGACAGGCAGGGGCGACCCGCTCAGGTCATCGTGCCGCTCCTGCCCGATGTGACGCCCTTCCTCGGAAGCCTGCAGGGTGACCCGAGCGTCACCGTCGCCGCTGGGTCGCTCCAGCTCTTCGTCATTCCACTCGCCCAGGCGATCACCCAGGAGCCGGGGAAGGGGAGGGTGGTGACCACGCTCGGGGCCATCCCCGTCGGGGAGTACGAGCTGTGGGCCGTGAACGATGAAGGAGGCTTCTGGTTCGTCCCCAATGACCTGGGACGGCGGACCGCGGAGCCCGTGGCCACTCAGGCGCTGCGATTCCGCGTGGTTCACGCGGAGGGCTCGGATGCAGGAACGGGCTCACCGTAGTCTAGGAATCGAGGGGGCAGAACCATGCCAGTTCGAGCGTTGCTGACTCTTGCCGCGGTAGGACTCGCTGTCGCGTGTGCCGGGTGCTTCTGCATTCCCTGGCCCCGGTGCACACCCAAGACCTGCACCGAGGCTCGGGTCAACTGCGGCCAGGTGCCAGATGGATGCGGGGGCATGCTCGATTGCGGTACGTGCACGGCACCGGAGACCTGCGGTGGTTTTGGTACTCCGAATGTCTGTGGTTGCGCCCCCAGGAGCTGCGCCGAGCGGGGCGCGGACTGTGGCGTCATCGATAACTGTGGAACCCCTCTCGATTGTGGCACCTGCACCGAGCCCCTGACGTGTGGCGGGGGCGGGCGGCCAAACGTCTGTGGTTGCACCCCAGTGGATTGTGCCGCCGCGGGCGCCAACTGTGGTCCGCTCCCGGATGGCTGTGGGGGCGTGCTTGATTGTGGCGTGTGTACGGCTCCCCTGACGTGTGGTGGGCGTGGACGCCAGAACGTCTGCGGCTGCACTCCAGCGAGCTGCTCCGTTCTGGGCGCTGACTGCGGTCCGGTCGCGGATGGATGTGGCGGAACGCTCGACTGCGGCACGTGTGCGGCGCCTCGGACCTGCGGAGGCGGGGGCACGCCGAATGTCTGTGGTTGTACCCCGACGACCTGTGCCGCCTCGGGCGCCACCTGCGGCGTCATCCCCAATGGCTGTGGCGGGACGATCGACTGTGGTCCTTGTGCTCCGCAGTGCGGCAACAACCGGCTCGAGGTGGGTGAGGAGTGCGATGAAGGCGATACCGTTGACGGAGACGGCTGCAGCGCGAGCTGCCGGATCGAGTCCTCCTGTCCGCCCATCCTGGCGGCGCCCACGGTAGGTCTGCCGCCCGGCACCGCCCAGGGCAGTGTCTCCGTGACGCAGGCCCCGACCAGGACCATTGATTGGGTGTCCGCCGCCTTCGTGCCTGTCCGTGGAACCACGCAGTTTCAGCTCATCGTCTCGAATGATCCCCAACTCTGCGACACCCTGGTCAATGCCAACCAGTACCTGCAGACGGACCGGTGCCCTGACGACTACTGCTCGCTCTGTCGCGGCTGCTTTGGGCAGCCGAACGGTTACGCCTACCTCACGGCGGCTTTCGACCAGACAGCTCCCGCGGGGAGCTTCACGGGCCGCCTCCCTTTCGCCGATGACCATGTCAACGTGGTGGCCTGGGGGTACCGGATGGACGTGGATGGCGCCATCACTCCGGCCTCGACGGCGCTGACCGGCCAGCTCGAGATCTGCAATGCCAAGTACGGCGCCAAGGGAACCGGGCGCTTCCATGCCACCTTGTGCGTGGGGGGGCTGCCCATCTCTCACTGAGATGGGAATTCCCAATCCGGTTAGACTCCCCCTCCATGAAGGCTCTGCTCGCCCAGTTGGATGCCCTGCCGCCCGGAGACGCCGTCTTCGACCTCGACAACACCCTGCTCGTCGGAGACATCGGCGAGGCCACTTTGCGCCGGCTTCTGCACCGGTTGCCTGCTCGGGCCGCGTCCCTCCTCGGGACCACCGACCCCTGGGGGGCCTATGAGGCCCTGGCCGCTCGCGACTGGTGCGCCGCGGGTGACGTGGCCGCCCAGGCCCTCGCGGGTTTGACTCCCGGTGAGGTGGAGGCCCTTGGTACCGACGTATTCGAGCGCGGCGAGGTCCGGCTCAACCCGCACACCGTCGAGCTCGCCCGCGCCCTCTCTCGCCGCCATCGGGTGTGGATTCTCACGGGCTCTGCCGAGCTGCTCGGGCGCGTGGCCGCGTCGCGCATGGGCATCGAGCACGTGGTCGGCATGCGCCTCTGTGCGGAGAACGGCCGGTTGACCGATGAGCTCCTGCCCCCCTGCACCTGTGGCGAGGGCAAAGTCCAGGCGACCCGCCAGCTCATCTCCGAGCGCCCTGTCTTCGCCATCGGCGACTCTCCGACGGACCTGCCCATCCTCCGGTTGGCGGCGGTGGCGCGGACGCTCGGGAAGATCTCCGGCCGGGAGTTTCCCGCCCTGGAGGGGGCTCACCCCTGACGGCTGAAGGGGGACAGCGCATGCGGAGGCGATGGTCCGCCGTGGGGGTGCTCATCGCCGCCCTCCTGGGAGGTGTCTGGCCGTTCGTCTCGGTCGCGCAGCCCGCTCCGCGCCGCCCGGTGCCGACGGTCAGTCACAACATCCCCATCGACGTCGATGTCCCCTTCGCGAACCCCGAGGACAACCTCCCGTTCTTCGATGACTTCTCCTGGCGGGAGTTCATCGCGCTCACCTGGCCGGCCCGGCTCGGCGCTCGTGGGCCCTATCCGCGTGGCTCTCCGGACATCGACAGGAAGTATGGCGATGTCTCCGTCCCCACCGTCTGGGAGACGTGGAAGGCGGACTTCGAGCTGTTCCTTCCCGGTGGTGCCGCCCCGGCCGACTGGAGGAGCTTCGCGTCTCCCTCGCCCTGCGACGCCAGGACGAGCCTCGTTCCGTACCAGAAGGTCCTCGGCTCCTTCGATGCGTTCCACGGCTTCAACCAGGCCTTCGCTGGCCCCCTGGTGAGCCAGAACCGCCAGTACGTCCGCTACGAGACGCGGGTGAATCGGGCTGGTTATCAGTTCATCCTCGAGCCCGGTGGCGCCCATCCGGGACCGCTGTACCTGGCGGCGAACCTGCCAGGAAATGGGACGCCCCATTCCGCGCTGCGCTTCCCGAGTGGCTCGGTGCTCGTGAAGGCCTCCTGGCGGGTGATGACCGGAGTGCCCGAGGCGCAGCGCAAGCACTACTACGTCACCCGCGCGAACCTGCTCGATCCGCTGACCGGCAGGTGTTCCGTGACGGACGTCGGGCTGATCGGGCTGCACATCGTGAACAAGCCCCCCTCCTTCCCCCGGTGGATCTGGTCGAGCTTCGAGCACGTCGACAACGTCCCCGACTCCGAGGGCGGGTCCGGACGAGGAGCGTTCCCCTTCGCGTTGAACGACAACGCGCCGGCAACCCCGCCCTCGCCCAGAGGCGAGCCCATCAGCCGCTGCAACCCGCCCCAGCGAGACCCGGCACCGACCCAGGTGGTACGCAAGCGGCCACTCGCGGCTTCGACCCGGCTGACCAATCACGCCTACCACCAGGCCGAGGGCGTGAAGGGGACCGTCTGGGAGAACTACCAGCTCGTGATGACCCAGTGGCCCCTCGGCGACGGGACGAGCGCGTTCCCGAGTCTCTCCCAGCCGCAGACGAACACCGCCAACGTGTCGCTCGAGACCTGGTTCCAGGACTCCTCCGACTCCTCGTGCATGGCCTGTCACGGCAGGGCGAACCAGCGCCAGTACGACTTCGTCTGGTTTCTCCCGCTCGGCGCCCATCCGAGAAAACCGGTGCCGTGTTCACGGTGAGCCCGATAGACCGCTCGCCGCGCGGCTTCCCCACGCGCCATCCGCATGGTTTCATCCGCGCCGAGTCACGGCCCGAAGAATGACCACCCACGAGGGGACAGACACATGCTCTTGCACTTCATCTCCGATCTGATCCGCAACCCGGAGCTCCAGCGGCAGTTCAGCCGCGACCCCGAGGACACGATGCGGAGGGCGGGCCTGTCCGAGCCGCAGCGCGAGGCCCTCCACAAGGGGCAGCTCGAGCCGGTGATGAAGCATCTCCGCGCGGAGCTGGCCTCGCTGGAGCTGTTCGCGGTGGTTTGGGTCAAGGCCGTCGTCCAGGTGGGCTCGACCCAACCGGGGATCGCCGCGCCGGGCAGCACGCTCGCGCTGCAGGTGTTGGGAGACTTCTTCACCACCGGCGCCTTCGCCGTCGTCAAGCTGGAGGGCGCGGACCTGCCCGCGGTGACTCGGAGCGTGGAGAACCCCGGGCAGCGCGGCTCCGTCCTCTCCTGCACCCTGGACGTCCCCGCCAATACCCCCATGGGCGTGTACGACGTGGTCGTGGTCAACCCGGACGGGCACTACGGGGTACTCCCCAAGGCCTTCCGGGTCGAGTGAGCGCGGCGCGAGACCTCCATGATCGTCCCCATTGATGAGTTGTTCAGCCGGATGAAGCCGTTCCTCTCCGAAGCGCTGGTCGGAGAGCAGGCGTTGGGCCATGTCAGCGAGGTGGCCCGGCTGCTGCCGGAGATCTCCGGTGGTTTCTGCCTGGAGGCCCGGCTCGAGGAGGGCGCTCCGCGGGTGGACTACATGGTCTGCTGCATGCGGAGCGATGGCGGCCCGAAGGCGCTCGCGGAGGGCCTCGCGAAGGCAGGAGACCGGCTCCGGGGTCCACTCTGGGACGGGGTGCGCGCGTTCTCTCGGGAGTGGCAGGACCCTGCTTCTCTCCTGGCGCGGGTGCCCGTGCTGTGGCTCGAGTACGACGTGGAGGGGCCGCAAACGGACCCCAAGCCCTTCGCCTTCGCCTGTGTGCAGCCCGACTTCGGCCAGCGGCCGCCCGGTGGCTCCAACGTGGCCGAGTCGCTCCAACTCACCCGGCGCGCGATGGAGGTGTTCCAGGGCAAGCCGATTCCGCCGGCCATCGATCGCACCGTGGCGCGCTGCTTCGAGGCCCTCCCCGAGTTCGGAGAGGTCGAGCATGTGGCGCCGCTCGCCTGCCGGGGCTCGGAGGCGGTGCGGATGATCATCGGCATGCCCCGGGATGCGGTGGGCGAGTACCTCGAGCGGGTGGGCTGGCCGGGCTCGCGGGCTCAGGTCGAGGAGCTCACGAAGACGTGGCTCTCCTACCTGCACTTCGCGGAGGTGAACCTGGACGCGGGCGAGAGCGTGGGCCCCACCATCGGGCTGGCGCTCCCGTTCCCCGAGAAGCCGAACGATCCGTGGGCGAGGGAGTTCCTCCAGCGGATGGTGGCGCAGGGGCTGTGCACGCCCGAGAAGCGCGATGCCGTCCTGAGCTGGTGGGGGCGCGAGCGCGTGCCCCTCACGGGTGACCGCTGGCCGAGCAACCTGTGCCGCACCGTGGGAGCCAAGCTGGTGGTGCGGCCGGACGCGCCCCTCGCGGTGAAGGTGTACCCCTACTTCGAGTGCCGGTTCTCGCTCTGGGCGGAGACCTGAGGACGCTCCGAGGCGGGAGCGACGTCGAAGGTCCGCTTCAGCATGAACGCGTTCGAGCCCAGGCTGCCCTGGACGTACCCGAAGACGACGGCGAGCACGGTGGTGCCGTGGACCTCGGGTTCGTACAGGTAGGTCTGGGCGAGGCCGGTCAGGCTGTTGCCCGGAGGCGGCGTGCCCTGGCCCAGGGTGGTCGAGCCCGAGCAGTAGAACCTGGACGCATCACCGGGGCGGGTCAGGCCCACGTACAGGTTGGTGAGGGCATCCGTCTTCGCGTTCGTCGGTGAGACGGTGCAACTGACCGCGAGCTGGCCGTTGACGTACGTCACCGTCCAGTCCTTCGCCACGACCAGGTCGTCGTTGGGATAGCCCCGCGTGCGCGGTACGGGCTCGGGTGCTGCGTCCGCGCCAGGAGCGGGCTGCTGGGGGCTGGCGGAAGCCTCGGGGGTCTGCACCAGCCCGAGCAGCGCCATCGTCTCGTAGGCTGCCGCTGCACCGCCCGCCGTGCCCACCGCCTCCAGCAGGCGGCGGCGCGTCAGTCCGTCAGGCTTCGTCTCCGACTTGCTCATGTACTCTCCTCGAAGGAGTGGGGAGTTTATGCGCCCCGCGCCTCGGATGGCCATGGGGAGCCGCGCCGTTCGTCCCTCCTTGGGGCAGAGTCAGGGGATGCTCTCTTCTCCTCATCCGAACGTGTTCCCGGGTCTCGCGCACGCTCGCGCCCTCCTCGTGGGCTCCGTGCTGGCCCTGCTCGCCGCGTGTGCGGCTCGTCCCGCGGCGCTCCCTCCCTCGCACGAGACCCGCGTCCTCCGCGTGGGGACGAGCAGCGACTATCCACCCTTCAGTGTGCTGCGCGATGGGCAGGCGTCCGGCTTCGACGCCACGCTCCTGGAAGCCTATGCGTCCGATCGCGGGTACCACCTCGAGTGGGTACGCTTCCGCTGGCCGGAGCTGGTGGCGGACCTCGGCGCCCATCGCTTCGATGTGGCGTCCAGTGGCATCACCATCCGCCCCGAGCGGTCGCTGGCCGGGCGCTACACCGTCCCCGTGGCGCGCAACGGTGCCCTGTTGCTCCTGCGGCGTCCGGATTGGGCACCTCCATCTGGGAGCGGCAACCCCGAGGAGCCGCTCGCACTCCTGCGTGCGCTCGACCGGCCCGAATTCCGCCTGGCGGTGAATCGGGGCGGACACCTGGAGCGCGTGGCGCGCGCCCACTTCCAGAACGCGCGCATCCTCGCCATCCCCAACAACGCGGCGGTGCGCGAGGCCCTGGCCACGGGGCAGGCCGATGCGGCACTCAGCAACACCGTCGAGGGGCCTCGCTGGGCCGAGGGCCTCTCCGGCATCGAGCTCATTGGCCCGTTCACCCGGGACGTGGTGGCGCTCTATGTAGAGTCCTCGCGGGCCGAGCTGGCCGCGGATCTGGACACGTGGCTCCTGCAGCAGGAGGAGAGCGGCGCGCTCGGGCAGCTTCGCGAGAAGTACCTGGGCCCCGGTGCTACCGGACCTACCGCGACACCGGTGGACGCGCTGCTCTCCGCGACGACCGAGCGGCTCGCGCTGATGCCCATGGTGGCCAGGGCCAAGCAGCGCACGGGCCAACCCATCGAGGTGCCCGCGCAGGAGGCGCGTGTGCTCGAGGCTGCCCGGAAAGAGGTACAGGAGGCCGCGGCGACCCTGGGCGTTCCGGCGCCCCCGGACGAGGCCATCACCGCGTTCTTCCAGGCGCAGATGGACGCGGCCAAGAAGCTTCAGCTTCGCACGCCCACCGCTGCGGCAGATGCTCCCGTGCATTCGCTCGAGGGTGAGCTCCGGCCTGCGCTCGCTCGCATCAGCGCGCGTATCAGCACCCTCGTGCCGCGCGTTCCCGGAGGACTGGACCGCGAGGCCACGCGGCGCAAGGCGCGTGAGGAGCTGGCGTCCACGGGCCTGGAGGGTGAGGAGATCGATCGCATTGCCGATGCGTTGGTGGCGCTCGGTGCGGCCCGGGTCACACCGCGGCGGTAGGCGACTCTCACCCAGGTCATGGGCGGATGGAGATGGCACGCCCGTGAAGCCGGGCGGAAGGCGAGCGGTCAGGGATGCGCCGGTCCTGGCGCCTGACTCACATCTTCCACCTGGCCACACTCCCTTTAGGACCAGCGCCGGGGACCGCCGTGGTCCTCCGCGAGCGGAAGGGGAGCCCTGGGATGCGCATCCATCATCTGAACTGCATGACCATGTGCCCCAGGGGGGGCCGATTCCTGGACGGCCAGCGACGACCGAGGGGCGTGCCAGCCACGCTGGTGTGTCACTGCCTGTTGCTGGAGACGGACCAGGGGTTGGTGTTGGTGGACACGGGCTTCGGACTGGAGGACGTGAGAGATCCAAAGTCGAGGCTGAACCCGTTCCTCGTCCAGGCGTGCCGGCCGCAACTGAACGAGCAGGTGACGGCGGTGCGGCAGCTCGCGCGGTTGGGCTACGAGCCCGAGGACGTGCGGCACATCGTGCTGACACACCTGGACTTCGACCATGCGGGCGGACTGGATGATTTCCCGAAGGCTCGCGTCCATGTGATGGCGGCGGAGGTGGACGCGGCGCGGGCGCAGGCGACGTGGCTGGACCGTCGGCGCTACCGGCCCAAGCAGTGGAGCACGCAGCCGCACTGGGCGACGTACCCGATGCCTCGCGGAGGCGAGTCCTGGTTCGGTTTCGAGTGCGTGCGTGAGCTGAAGGGCCTGCCGCCGGACATCCTGCTGGTGCCCCTGGTGGGACACACGCTGGGGCACGCGGGGGTGGCGGTGCGGTCTCCGGATGGATGGCTGCTGCACGCGGGGGATGCGTACTTCTACCACGAGGAGATGAACCCCCACCGGCCGCGGTGCACGCCAGGGCTGCGGGCCTACCAGGCGTGGATGCAGAAGGATGGGCGGCCGCGGAAGCGCAACCAGGAGCGGCTG
Source organism: Archangium lansingense (assembly GCF_026626635.1). Classification (GTDB taxonomy): domain Bacteria; phylum Myxococcota; class Myxococcia; order Myxococcales; family Myxococcaceae; genus Archangium; species Archangium lansingense. The sequence goes on along the minus strand of NZ_JAPNKA010000001.1, from coordinate 8,179,629 downwards.
CGTGAGCTGGTGCGCCTGCACGGCCAGCAGGTGCGGGTGTTCTGCGCCCATGACGCGCTGGAGTTCGAGCGCATGGAGGCGGACGCGAGGACCCGGGCCGAGGCCCCTACCGCCCTTGAGAGCGAGGGCCACACATGGAGCAGCCATTCATGAACTCTTCCACGCTCACCCTGGACCATCCCCCGTCTTCTCCGGAGGCCGCCACGCTCCCCTCGGAGCCTCGCGGACTTCCCGGGGTGGGGCACCTCCTCTACCTGGCCAGGAATCCCCTCGGTTACATGCTCCAGCTCAGCCGCACCCAGGGAGACCTGATCCGGCTGAGCATCCGTGGCAGACCGGTCTACGTCCTGAACCACCCCGACCTCGTCGAGCAGGTGCTGGTCGCCGATTCCCGGAAGTTCCGCCGAGCGGGGAACGACACCATGAGCGAGGTGCTCGGGCAGGGGTTGTTGACGAGCGATGGCGAGCTCTGGCGGCGACAGCGCCGGGCGATCCAACCCGCCTTCCATCACGAGCGCATCGCCCGCTACTGCGACTTCTTCGTCGAGTCCACCCGCGATTACCTCCTCCCTCTGCGTGACGGCGAGGTCCGCGACATCCACGCCGACATGCAGCGGCTCACCCTCCAGAACGTCGCCCGGGTGCTCTTCGACGTGGGAGTCGAGCAGGACATGGAGGCCGTGAAGACCTCGCTGGACACCATCCTGGCGCGGTTCGATCACCACTGGCTGGGACTGCTACCCGCCTGGTTGCTCCGCTCCGTCGAGCGGCGATACCGGGCGGCGAGCGCCACCCTGGACCGCATCGTCCGCCGGCACATTCTCGAGCGGCAGCAGAGCGGTCTCCAGGGAGAGGATCTGCTGTCCATGTTGCTGCAGGCGCGCGACGCGGATGGCTCTGGGATGTCGGAGCAGCAGGTGAGGGATGAAATCCTCACCTTGATCATGGCCGGTCACGAGACCACGGCGAGTGCCCTCACCTTTGTCTGGTACCTGCTGTCCCGGCACCCCGAGGTCGAGGCCCGGCTCCATGCCGAGCTGGAAGCCGTGCTGGGCGGCCGGCCACCCACCGTGGCGGAGCTCCAGCGGCTCCCTTACCTGGACAAGATCCTCCAGGAGTCGTTGCGCTTGTATCCGCCCGCCTTCGCCCTGCTGGATCGCTTCCCGATGGAGGACGTCACCCTGGCCGGCGTGCGAATTCCGAAGGACACCGAGGTCCAGGTCTGGCCCTGGTTGCAGCATCGGGATCCTCGCTTCTGGGAGGAGCCGGATCGTTTCGACCCGGAGCGTTGGAACCAGGACGGTGCTCGGCAACGCCACCGCTTCTCCTTCTATCCCTTTGGCGGCGGAACCCGGCTGTGCATCGGCGTCCGGTTCGCCCAGATGGAGATGGCGTTGATGGTGGCGACCATTGCCCAGCGCTACCGATTGACCGCCCTGCCTGGACAGCGAGAGCCACGACTGCACGCCAGCATCACCCTGCGGGCCAAGGACCGTCTGTCTCTGCGATTCGTCGCGAGGAGCGCCACCACGTCACGAACTGGCCTCCTTCACTCATACGGATAGGTGCGCGGGGCTTCGCTTCCGTGCCCTCCGGAAGGAAGGAATGCCCTGATGCATCGTTTCACTCAATACATGAACCCGCACCTCGGCGGGTTGCTCGAACGGCTTTGCCTGGATACGCGGTTCGTGCGAGGCGAGGGCTGCTACCTCTACGATGATGAGGGCAGGCGCTACCTCGACTTCGTCGCCGCCTACGGGGCGCTGCCTTTCGGCTTCAACCCGCCCGAGGTGTGGCAGGCCCTGCACGAGGTGGAGGCGAGCCAGGAGCCCTCCTTCGTGCAGCCTTCCTCGATGGAGGCCGCCGGTGCGCTGGCCGAGAAGCTGATCGAGATCGCGCCCGAGGGACTGCGCTACGTCACCTTCGCCAACAGTGGTGCCGAGGCGGTGGAGGCAGCCCTCAAGATGTGCCGGGCCGCGACGGGACGCCCGGGCATTCTCACCACTCACAACTCGTTCCATGGCAAGACGCTGGGCGCGCTCTCCGCCACGGGCAATGACAGCTACCAGCAGAGTTTCGGTGCCCCCGTGGCTGGCTTCGAGCGCATTCCCTACGGAGACCTCGAGGCACTTCGGCGGGTGCTGGAGGAGCGGGGCGGACAGTTCGCCGCCTTCATCCTGGAGCCCATTCAGGGCGAGGGTGGCATCATCGTCCCGCCTCCCGGCTACCTGGCGGCGGCTCGCGAGCTGTGCCGGGAGCATGGCGTCCTCTTCGTGCTGGATGAAATCCAAACGGGCCTGGGACGCACCGGACACCTCTTCGCGTGCCAGGCCGAGGGCGTCTCCCCCGACGTCATGACGCTGGCCAAGGCGCTCGGCGGCGGGCTCCTGCCCATCGGCGCGGTGCTCTGCTCCGAGGCCGCCTGCTCCGAGGAGTTCTCGATGAAGCACTCCTCGACGTTCGCCGGCAACACCCTGGCCTGCCGCGTGGGCCTGCGCGTCCTGGAACTGCTGACGCGGGACGATCAGGCTCTCGTGCGCCAGGTGGCGGAGAACGGTGCCTTCCTGAAGGCCGGCCTGGAGCAGCTGCAGCGTCGCTACTCCAACGTGCTGCGCGACGTGCGCGGGCGGGGTTACTTGCTGGGCCTGGAGCTCCAGGTGGACCCGGACACCTACGGTCATGCCAGCTTCCTGGAGGTCCTGAGCTCGCAGAAGAACCTCTCCCCGCTCCTCTCCAGCTACCTGCTCAACGTGGAGCGGCTGCGCGTGGCGCCCACGCTGAATGGCTCGTCCGTCATCCGCATCGAGCCGCCGCTGATCGCCACCCGGCAAATGGGGGAGCAGGCCATCGTCTCCATCGAGCGAATGCTGGGAGCCCTGGCCGTGGGCAATACGGCCGAGCTGCTCCACCACCTGCTGGGCACTCAGACCCGCCCGCATTTCGTGTCTGTCTCCTCCGGCCGCTCGTTGCCCACCCCGACGGGGGCTCCCGAGGAGGGCCGGTTCGCCTTCCTCGTCCATCCGGTCACCCCGAGCAACTACGCCGAGTTCGACAAGAGCCTGGCGGTCCTGAAGCCCGAGGAGCTGCAGCGGCTCGCCTTGCGATTCAACGACATGAGCACCCCCTTCGTGGCGGGGAGCACCCGCATCGAGGCGCAGGGCGGGAAGACGGCCCATGGCGAGTTCATCGTCGTGCCGCGCACCGCCGAGGAGTTCCTGCGAATGCCAACCCGGCAGGCCGTGGCCGAGGTGCGGGCTGGTGTCGAGCTCGCCCGGGAGCGGGGTGCGAAGCTCGTGGGCCTGGGTGCCTTCACCTCCGTCGTCACCAAGGGCGGCTTGCTCCTGCGAGACACCGGTGTGGCCCTCACCACGGGCAACAGCTACACGGTCGTGGCGGCGGTCGATGCGATCAACCAGGCGATGAGCGGGCTCGGCACGCGGCCCACCGACGCCATCGCGGCCGTGGTTGGCGCCACGGGCTCCATCGGCCGGGCGACGGCCATCCTGCTGGCCGAGAGTGTCGGGCGGCTCCTGCTGGTCGGCAACCCGGCCAATCCGGAGCGGAGCCTCCAGCGGCTGAGCCGCGTCGCGGTAGACCTGTGCCGCTCCGTCGTCCAGCAGCTCCATCGGGGCCAGAGCTTCGAGCCTGGGACCCTGGCGGACGCGGTGCGGCTCCAGGGTTCGTTGCCTCCGCCTGATGCGGAACCGGAGCTGTTCGCGGAGCTCGTGGCGGGCCTGGCGCGGCAGGACCGGCTGGTGCTGACGACCGACCTCGCCCACCTGCTGCCCCAGGCGGACCTCGTGGTGACGGCCACGAGCAGCATCGAGGGCCTGGTCACCCCGCAGATCCTGAAGCCCCAGGCGGTGGTGTGCGATCTCTCGCGTCCCCCGAATGTGTCGCGCGCGGTGAAGAAGGCCCGGCCGGACGTGCTCGTCATCGACGGGGGAGTGGTGGCGGTCCCCGGCCTCCCGGACCTCGGGTGGCACTTCGGCTTCGAGCAGGGGCTGGCCTACGCCTGCATGTCCGAGACGATGATCCTCTCCCTGGAGCACCACTACCAGGACACGTCGATCGGCTCGGATCTCAACCTGCCGACCATCCTCCACCTGCGTGAGACCGGCGCGGTGCTCGGCTTCCAACTGGCCCAGCTCCGCAGCTTCGACCGGCCCCTGTCCGACGCGGAGTGGCACCGCCACGTGCAACTCCGGAAGAGCGCGTAGCGCGGTCCGTCCATCCCCGTCCACGAGGAGTGAGAACGCCCCATGTCCGAGATCGAAATCCTCCCCAGCATCCATGACATCCCACGCGCCGAGTGGGAGGCGATGGCCCCTGCCGATGACCCGCTCTGGCGCTGGTCCTTCTTCGAGGCGATGGAGACCACCGGCATCGGCCTGGATGGTTTCGCCTACCTGTCGCTCAAGCGCGACGGGAAGCGGCTCGCCCTCCTGCCTGTCTTCTGGCTGGAGGCCCTGAAGCTGGATGACGCCTCCGGCAAGTCCTGGCCGATGGTCCAGCGGGTCCGCCAGTGGTGGCCCGGGTTCTTCAGCATCTCCACGCTGGTTTGTGGCAATCCCCTGGCCGATGGCCGGTTGCTCGTGGCTCCCGGGGTAGGGGAGGTGGAGTCGCGGCCGCTCATCCAGGCCGTTCGGGCGCTGGCCCGGCGCAAGCGCCTGCGGTGGATCTTCTTCAAGGACTTTGGCGAGAAGGAGCTCGCGAAGCTGTTCCCCGACTCCGTCCGGCCTCCCTTCTTCGAGGTGGAGGCCATGCCGGATGCCGTCCTGTCGCTACTGTGGAACGACTTCGAGGGGTATCTGGCCCACCTGAGCCCGAAGTCGCGCTGGTCCACGCGCCGCCGGCTGCGCAAGGTGCACGAGGCTCCGGGCGTCCGCATCGAGGTGCTCGAGGACTTCTCCCACCTCATTCCCCAGATGCTCCCGCTGTACCGGCAGGTCTACGACAACGCCGATGCTCGGATGGACCTGCTGACTTCGGAGTTCTTCGCCACGGTGGCGGAGAATCCCGAGTTGAGGCCCACCGTGATCGCATGTTGGAAGGACGAGCGGCTGATTGGCTTCCTGCTCTGTGTGTTCTCCGGCGGCGAGTGCACGAGCCTGCGCATCGGGCTGGACTACCCCCAGCTCGAGGAGCTGCCCGTCTACTTCGTGCTCTTCGTCGAGAGCATCCGGTTGGCCCTGGAGCGCGGCTGTCACGCGGTCAACTTCACCCAGACCAGCTACGTCAACAAGCTGCGGATGGGCAGTCACCTGAGGACCTTCACCCACGCGGTGACTCACTCCAACCCACTGGTGCGCCGGCTGGCCCGGCGTTTCCTACCCAAGACGATGGGGCGATACCGGGACTGGGAGGAGGTTCATAACTACCTCGCGAAACAGGACTCGGGCACGTGGGTTCCCGAGTCTCGCGAGGACGGTGGCGCCAGCGAGGATCGTGCGGCCGCGCACTGAGGTCCGGTGCGCCGCGTCACATCCTCCAGGGCGACACACCATCCATGGGTGCAAGGTTTCGTGCCCGGACAAGACCCAAAGGGAGATTGAGTGATGGCCCAGATCGACAGCGAGCAGGCGGCGGTTGCCAGCCTTCTGGAGACGTTCATCGGCGTCATGGCGAGGCGGCATGTCGCTCTGGACAGCCGTGTCCACCGGCCGGTCTTTCTCAAGCCCCAGGGCACCGCCCGGGGCGTATTCAAGATCCGGCATGATCTGCCCGCGGACCTGCGCGTCGGCGTCTTCTCCCACAAGGAGTTTCCCGCCTGGGTGCGGTTCTCTGGAGATACGGTCCCGCAGAACACCGACCTGGCCAACAACACCCTCGGCCTGGGCATCAAGCTGCTCGGCGTACCAGGCACCAAGCTCCTCGATGGGGAGGAGGGCGCGCTGACCCACGACTTCGTGTTGCAGAACCACGACGTGTTCTTCGTGGATAACGCCCAGGAGTTCGCCGAGTTCTCCGCTGCCGCGCTGGCGGGAGACGAGGAGCTGGCCCAGTTCTTCGCCACCCACCCCACGGCCGCCGCGATCCTCCAGGAGATGGCGTCCAAGCAGGAGGAGAGTCTGCTGCTGGCGAGCTTCTTCAGTGCCGTGCCGTACGCCTTCGGAGAGCGCTTCGTCAAATACGCCGTGCGGCCGTGCCGCCCTGGCAAGCACCGTCCGCAGGGCCCCAAGAGCGAGCGTGGTCCTGACTACCTGCGCCGGGACTTGCGCGAGCGCCTCCTGGATGACGAGGCGCGCTTCGACTTCTTCCTCCAGTTCCAAAAGGACCCGGTGACCATGCCCATCGAGAAGGCCACCGTCCGTTGGAGCGAGAGCGTCTCTCCGTTCATCCACGTGGCCACGCTCGAGCTGGCCAGGCAGGACATCGATTTGCCCGGCCAGCAGGAGAACATCGACGACCAGTCCTTCACGGGCTGGCACGCGCTCCCGGAGCATGCCCCCGTCGGGAGCGTCAATCGTGCCCGGCGTGTTGTCTACAAGGCCTCGGCGGACTACCGGCGCCGCCGCAACCACGTCCCCATTGGCGAGCCGTTCGAGTCGGTCCGGCTTCGCTGACCCTTCCCGCGGATCCTCCGCCCAGGTGCCTCCATGTCCTCTCCTCACGACAGAATCGTCTCGTGTGCCATCCATCCCGCCATCGGCATTGCCCGGGTTGGCAGCTCGCAGAATGGGCACTTCCCAGGCCCGGAGGTGCCGGGGGCCCGGCCTTCCCCCGACATGCGCTTCAAAGATGAGGAGGGGCGCATCAAGCGTCAGGTCGCGCGCTTTCGCATCTATGGCTTCGATGCCCAGGGACGGGTGGTGAAGGAGCTCACCGCCGACGAGGCCCAGATTGAATGGCGCGTGCACCTGGCCAACCGCAAGGCGGGTTGGTACGAGTTCCACAACGCGATGGACCTCGGGCCGCTGGCCCTGCAGGCACCGCGGCGCAACGCCAACTTCCCGTTCCCCCGCGAGGTGCTCGTCATTGATCCGGGGCCGCGCGCCATCAGTGGCACCAACACGCAAGGGCCCGGCTTCCAGTTCAACAGCGGCATGTTCGTGGATCGGCAGGTGTACCTGGGCGAGCTGCGCACGGACGACAAGGGCCGGCTCCTGGTACTGGGCGGGCGCGGCCAGTCGGGCGCGTTCGATGGTTCCAGGCCTCTCACCTTTGCCAACAACAATGGCTGGTTCGACGACACCGCGGACGGGCCGGTGCGCGCGACGGTGCGGCTCGGCAACCGGACCCTGGAGGCGGAGCCCGCGATGGTCGTGGTCTCGCCGCCCAACTACGGGCCAGGGCTCTACGCCGTGGTCACCATGTATGACGTGGTGCTGGATCTCCACATCCGGTTGGGTAACCTCGACGCCCCGCCAGAGAAGCCCTCGTTCTGGCGCGACATCTTCCCCATCTTCGAGCGGATGGTGACGCTGGGTCACGTCAACCGGGGCATCTTCACGCTCCTCGGAACCGGTTCGCCGAGCGACCTGCTGGCACCGGAGCTGCTCGAGAAGCTCGCGGATCCCTCGGCCGCGTCGGCGCCGGTACGCCAGCGCCTGTTCCGCTGGTTCAGGGATCCGGACTCCACCGTCGAGCAACGGGCCTATCTGCCACCCTTCTACGGTGATGCCTTCGTCGACTTCCAGGGCGTGCCGGGCACCGGCCTGTCGGTGACGCGGACCCAGTACGCCATGCTGCGCGCGTGGGCGGAAGGCCGCTTCACCCACGACCCGAAGGATCGCCCCTACCCACCCAGCTCCTTCGATGCGATCCCCCTGGCCGACCAGCCGCACGCGCTCGATCGGGCCAATCTGGAGGAGTGCCTCGGTGGTCCCTTCCACCCGGGTATCGAGCTGACCTGGACGCTCCGCATCCCGAGGATGTGGCGGAGGCCCTTCCGGCTCAACGTCCTGCCCGAGGGCACTCCGGTGCGGATGGACTTCGGCGAGGTGCTGACCCCCGAGGTCGCGCTTGGGCCCGGAGGTCCGCACGAGGCGAGTGGCCCCGGGACGCTCACTCGATTCATGGGCGTGCCCTGGCAGACCGACGAGGCGAGCTGCCTGGCGGGTTACGAGCTGGGCACCTATCTCCCCGTCCCCAGCTTCTGGGCAGCTCGGGTTCCCAACCACGTGCTGCCGGAGTTCGCGTACCAGCGCCTCATGAAGGAGTCGCTGTCGCTCGCGCAGCGTCACAAGCACCTCAACAACCGGCCGGACTGGTTGCGCCACCTGTCGGATCAGTTCCTGGACCGCATCAACAACATGGTCAGCCTGTGGGATCGGGTGGGCATCGCCGCCCAGCGGCCAGGGCCCAAGGACTTCGCGGAGGCGGAGTTGCCGGAGCGCCTGTGGGTGGAGACGGAGATAGGACCCGAGCTGACGGCCAACGACGCGACCGTCACCATGACCCTCATCGCCGAGGGCGATGCACAGCCGGGCATCCCCGCGCCGGTGCCGGTGAAGCTCGTGGCCAGGGCCGCCGTCGCCGCCCCGCCCGCGGCCGCACCGACGGCCCCCGCGGCCGCACCGGAGAAGCTCCATGGACGCATCGTCGCCAGACGCGACCAGCACTAGTCAGAGGGCGCGCTCGCGTCCCCCAAGGGTCCTCATCGCTGGAGGAGGTCCCGGGGGCGCGGCCACGGCCATCGCGCTCGCGGCCCATGGCATCCAGGCCCTGGTGCTCGAGCGAACCGCTGGCCTCCGGTACAAGCCAGGGGAGTGTCTGTCCCCTGGCTTCAAGCCGCTGCTGGCGCGTCTGGGTTTGTCGGACCTCCTCGAGTCGGGAACGTACCGGCCCTTCACGGGCATGGCCTCCGCGTGGGAGCGGGCCGAGCCGACGGAGCGCAATCTGCTCTTCGAGGTGAATGGGGAGGGCTGGCTGCTCGACCGGGCCGCCTTCGAGGCCCGGCTGGCCGAGGTCGCGCGGGCCCGAGGAGCGCTCTGGCGCCAGGGCCACCGGGTGGCGGGTGTCACCCGGACCGAGCACGGCCGCTGGCGGGTCTCGGTGGAGGGCGAGCGGGGAAGGTTCGAGCTCGACGCCGACTTCATCGTCGACGCGACGGGGCGTGCCGCGGCGGTGGCGCGGATGCTCGGAGTGGAGCGCCAGCGGTTCGACGGGCTCGTCGGGAGCTGGGGACTGCTGGAGCCCATCGGAGGTGCTCCACCGCCGGCCGCGAGCCCTATCCACATCGAGGCGATGCGGAATGGCTGGTGGTACGTCGCCCGGCTTCCGGATGGACGCTTCTCCGCGGTGCTGTTCGCGGACCGGGCCGTACTCGAGCCGGAGGCGTTCCTGGCGGCCCTGGAGGAGGCCCCTCATGCGTTGACACTGCTGGGTGGACGCGCCTTCCGTCTCTCCGAGCCGCCCACGGCACACCCGGCGCATAGCTCGCGACTGAAGCGGGCCTGTGGCCCTGGATGGTTCGCCGTCGGGGATGCCGCGGCCTCCTTCGATCCCCTCTCGTCCTATGGCATTGGCTCGGCGCTCGGGACTGGGTTCTATGCCGCCCAGGCCATCGTTTCCGCCTGGGCGGGGGAGGCCACGAGCCTCGAGGCCTATCGCTACCTCCTCGACAGCCGCTACCCGCACTACCTCGACACGCTGCGAGAGCGGTACCGGGCGGTCACCCGGTGGCCGGACGCGCCCTTCTGGGAAAGGAGGCGGAGACAGGACTCGGACGTCCCCCTACCGGGAGAGGCGGGGCCGGAGCCCGCGGAACTGCTGCGCTCGGGCCGGCTGCTGGTGTTCCCCACGCCCGAGGACTGAGCTCACCGCGGCCGGATGCGGCACCGGGCCTCGGCGGCGCGTGCCTGTGCGGCCTCCTCGTGCCGGCCGGTCGCCTCCATGAGGGCGGCTGCGCGGGCATAGTGATCAGCGGCCTGTTCCGGCGGCAGCATCTGCTCATCCGCGTGCGCCGAGGCGAGCAGGTATGGCAGTGCGCGCTCCACCTCGCCTGCCTCCATCCAGTGGTGGGCGAGGTGGATGGCCGGGGCTCCGTCCTGTTCGAGCGTCTGGGCGAGACGGACATGCAGGACCCGGGCGGCGGCGGGGGGAATGCTGGCCAGGACCGCCTCCAGCACCAGGTCGTGGCTGAAGCGCTCGCCCATCAGGACCTGTGCGGCCTCGAGCTCGGCGAACGCGCTCTGGAGGGCGGTGGTGGTCACCTCGAGCGCCTGGGGCACGAGCGCGGCCCGGAATTGAGGACCTGCCAGAGCGGCGAGCTGGGCGGTCTGGAGGGACAGGGGGGAGAGCCGCTCCAGGCGGCGCTGGATGAGGGGGCCGACGCGGCCGGGAGGAGGCAGGCGCTGGGGCCAGTCCTTTTGGAGCGAGTCGGTCTCGATGAGGTGCTTGAGGGTCTCGATGACGTAGAGGGGGTTGCCCCCGGTGTAGCGGGCGAGGGCGTCGGCGTGGTGCTCCGCGCCGGGCAGCTCCAGACTCGCGACCATCCGGCGCACCTCCTCGGGGGAGAGCGGCCCGATGTCGATGACGCGCGCCACCCCCGAGTCCACGAGCTGCCGGACGATGGCTTCCGAGTAGGGGGGCAGCTCTCCCCGGCGGTAGCAGTCGATGAAGCAGGGCATCCGGGCATCTGGCGTGTGGGAGTCCAGCATGCGCATGAACGCATAGGTGAAGGTCCTGGCGCTGGCCTTGTCCCAGTACTGCACGTCATCCACGACGACGACGCTCATCCCGGTCTTCATCAGCCGCATCGCCTCCACCTGTGCCTCCTGGAAGCGCAGCTCGTCGGCCTCGGAGACGAGGGGAGGGAGCCCGCGCGGGTCGCCGAGCTCGGGCATGATGCGCGAGACCTCGGCACGCACCCAGTCGGGCATCGTCAACCCCGGCCGGTGCTTCATATGGCTGCGGTAGGCACGTGCCTGCGCGGCGAAGGGGACCTCCTGGTCTCCCAGGCGTCCTTCGATGCGTATCCAGGGCCCCTTGGAGGCCGCGAACTCCTCGGCGAGGCGGGACTTGCCGCTGCCGGGATCGCCGGTGATGAACAACAGCTGGCCCGCCTTCCAGCCCTCCTCGAGCTGTTGCCAGGCGGCTTCCCGGCCCGCGAGCACGGAGGGCCGGAGTACGGACAGGGGCAGGGACGGGCGGGACGCGACAGGAGGACGGGGAAGCTCGGTGCCCCTCTCGATCTGCCGCACCAGGGCGAGGGTCTCGGCCATGGGGGTGACGTCCAGCTCGCGGGAGAGGACGGAGCGCAGCCGCTCGAAGGCTGCGAGGGCGGCGCCGCGGTCTCCCTGGAGGTAGTGCAGGCGGATGAGGTGGCGGCCGGCCTGCTCGGACTCGGGCTCCTGCTGTACCCAGGCCTGGGCCAGGGCGAGGGCGGCCGTCCGGTCACCCTGGGCCATGTGGCGCTCGATCTCCGCCTCACGTGCCTCGCGCACCCAGCCCTCTACTGCGGCGCGGGCTCCGTCCAGCCACCGCGCCAGCTCGGGGCAGTCATCGAAGTCGAAGCCAGACAGCAGCGGACCCGAGCCCTCGGGATGCAGGGCCTCGAGCGCCCGTGCATGTTCGCGGGCCAGGGCGGCGGACTTCAGGCTCGCGACGTCCAACCGCAGCGAGGGACCGAGTGCTAGACGTTCAGCGTCGGCCTCCACTACCTCCAGGCCGCCACACGCCAGGCGCAGGCGGCGCAGGAGTTGGCGCATGTTGTTGCGTGCGGTGGCCTGGGGCGAATCGGGCCACAACAGGCTCGTCAGGGACGCCTTGGAGGAGGGCCCTTCCAGGCCCAGATAGGCCAGCAGTGTTGCCGCTCGCCGCTCCAGCCTCGCCCGCTGCCGGTCGGGGCCCTCTAGCTGCGCCAGCCCCAGCACTCGTGCTGTCCACTCGGTCCTGACCACCTTCGACTCTCCCTGGCTCGTTTCCCGCGACCGTCACGCTCCCTGCACCCTGCCTTGCGGAGAGACACTCCAGCAACGCATTGCAGTGCAGAGAAACTCTTACAGACGGCTGGGCAGGTCTCCGGCCAGGGAAGAGAGGAATCACGCATCTGCCACATGCTCTACGGTCAGGATTCCTCGCGCTCGAAGCGCTTGAGGAGCCGGAGTGATTCCAGGTCGATCGTGGAGAGCAGGCGGGAGCCCCGGATGACGAGCTCGGAGGGGCGTGTGACGAGGTAGCGGGCCTCCCAGGTGAAGTCGGGGCCAACGAAACACCAGCTGTCCCCATCGGGCAGCAGCCCCACCGTCCACGCGGGCTCCACGTACAGCTTGTAACCCCACAGCGCCTCGCGGCTCGCGCCCTTCTCGAAGGGCACGTGTGGATCGAAGAGCAGGGGAGGGTGGTGGTCCTCGGGATCGATGACTGCGAGGCGCTCTCCCGGTGGCACGAGCGTCCGGAAGGCCCCGAGCACTCGCTCCTGGAGCTCGAGGATCTCGTCGGCCATCACCGCGTCATAGGGGGAGAAGTCGGCCGGGATGCGGTAGCGCACCCCCGCGCTCTCTTCCCGCGCCAGCACTGCCCGGGCCGGCTCGACTCTCGGATCGTCGAACTCGAGCCGCACCCAGGCGTTCATCCCCTCATCACCGGGCGAGATGGCGGATCCACCTGCTGCCGATGCTCGTAGGCGAGTCCGAGCCGGGTCACCTCGTCCGACACCGACTTCAGCATCAGGGACGCATGCTGGGTCGAGTCGATCCGGCTGACCGTCTCCTCCATGATGACGGAGAGCTGCCGGATGGCGGTGAAGATCTGCGAGACGCCCTCGTTCTGCTGGCGGACGGTGGCGGAGATCTGCCGGACGCTGGCGGTGCTCTGCTGGACCATGTCGGACACCTCGCGGAAGTTCTCGCCGGAGCGCTTGATGCGCAGCATGCCATCCTCGAGCTGCAGGGTGCCCTGATCGCCCATGACCACCGCGTCGTTGATGGCGAGGGTGATGTCCTCGAGGATGTCGCGGATGCGGCCCGTGGCCTGGATCGATTGATCGGCCATGCCCCGGATCTCCCGAGCCACCACGGCGAAGCCCTTGCCGTGCTCTCCGGAGCGCACGGCCTCGATGGAGGCGTTGAGCGCCAGCATGTTGGACCTGTCCGCGATGCCCTTCACTGTCGTGGTGATGGTGCTGAGCTGCCGCGTGCTGTCCCCCAGCCGGGACACCTTGTCGCGCATCCCATCCACGAAGTGGCGGATGGTGGCGAGCCCCTCGAGGCTCTGTTGCAGGGCCTGCTCGCCGGAGCGGCCCAGCTCCTCCACCCGCGCGGCCACCGTCAGCACGGCATCGGCCTTCTGGGCGGCCGTCTCCGAGGTCTGCTTGATCTCCTCGGACGTCACCTGGGCCTGCTGGAGGGCCGTGGCCTGCTGGGTGAGGCTGCGGCGCTGATGCTCGATCTCGCTGCTCAGGCTGGTGCCCGCCTCGGACAAGCGGCCGGCCGAGGTGCTCAGCGTGAGGGGAATCTCCTGCAGCTTGACGAGCACGGACTTCATTCCGTCCGCCATGTCTCCGGCCTCGTCGGTGGAGACCCAGGCCGGCGCCTTGGGCATCCCCATGGCCAGCGCCTCGATGGCCTCGCGGACCGTGCGCATGGCCCGGGACTGCCGCCACACCTGCAAGGCCACCACCAGCGTGGGGAAGATGAAGACAAGCGCGAAGAGGCCCACGAACGGCAGGCCCAGCTCCCGGGTGAGCGTCCCCGAGGCCTGACGCAGCTGCTCGGCTACGTGGGTGGCGCCCTGCGCCTCGAACTTCTCGACCAATTGCTCCTGGACGCGGTTGAACTTGATGACCATCACCACGCCGGCCAGGAAGAGTGTGGACACCAACGCGCTGGCCACCGCGTACGGCTGGTACCAGGACTGGCGAGGCCAGAAGTAGCCGCGGCCGGCGGCCTGCGTGCCGCCCAGTCGATCCTGCTCCGCCAGGGCGTGCTTCATCGTCCAGTGCTCGAGGATGGGCACGATGGGGAAGGACACCATCACGCCGAAGGCCGTGGCGATGGCCGTGACGGGAATGACCGCCTGGAGGCTCTGTCCCGTCATCAGGCAGACGCCGAGCATGAAGCAGGCGCCGGCGTGAAACCAGGTGAGCTGCAAGCAGTAGAAGGCGATGCGCGAGGGCAGCTTGAGGATGCGCACCAGCCGAGTTCCCTCCTCATCCGTGGGCCGGAGCTCGAACGTTCTCCGCACCAGCCAGCGCAGCACCAGGAAGAGCACCAGGCTGGCGTTGAACACCACCACCAGGGGCAGCATGGTGAGCACGGCGCGCACGTCCTCGGGACGCTCCAGTCCCACGAAGAGGCTCGCCGTGTAGGTGGAGAACGGCGTGAGGGGGATGTTGGACCCGAGCAGCAACAACAGCATGCGCCGCGTGAGCGCTGCCTGTTGTTTCTTATCCGTCATGTCCACCGGGTTCACCTGACGCGTCACCTGTGCCTCCTTCAGCGCGCTCGCTCCTACACCCGCGGCGCGTGGCGGGACTGTCATGGAGGCAGGAGGCAGTCAACCCACCCGGTCAGATGGACGATGTTGCTTTTCCCGTAATGCCGGAAAAATCCTCTAGCGCTGGGGGTGAAGATGTGAGAATAGTGGCGACATGGTGAGCCTGAAACCACATCCTCAAAGGGGTTGGAGATGACCCGTTCCTTTATTGCGCTGGGAATGGCGGCCCCGGTTGTGACGGACGTGGGGGTTCGCGGCAAGCACTTCGAGGTCACCCGGAAGCTGAAGAACGAGTATTCCGCCGAGGAGTTCAAGCTCTTCCCGCAGGCGTCGCAGGCGCGGGTGTTCGAGCTGTGCAACAGGCTGATGCCGGAGCTGGCGGAGTGGTGCGAGCGGTTTCCGGCCATCGCGACCTCGCGGGTGCAGTCCACGGCGCTGACGGGGGCGGTGGCCGCCGTTCCGGGTTCCACGTTCGCGCAGAACGTGCTGCTCACCAAGGTGGGTCTCATCACCTTCGCCATCGACGACATCGCGGATGGGGAGGTGGGTGAGCTCACGGAGGACGAGCGCCTGTGGATGATGGACCGCTACCTGCTGACGGTGGAGTCACCCAGTACCGAGGACTGGGATGCGGCGCGCGGCGAGGCGGAGTGCATCGGGGCTGCATTGAAGGAGCTGACGCTGGAGTTGATGGCCGCGCCGGGCGCGACGCGCTTCGGCTGGCTGTGGCGGGAGCACTTCCGGCGGATGTGCGCGAGCCACCAGGCGGAGCTGTGCGCCAAGCGCCTGTTCCAGAGCCAGCGGATGCTGCCGGAGTTCGAGGACTACCTGCAGGCGGGGCAGTGGAGCATTTCCCTGCCCATGTGGGCCGCGGCCGTGCTCTTGGTGCTCAACCCCGAGGTCGAGCACGATCTGTCGGAGGATCCGCTGATCGAGGACATCCTGCGCGAGCTGGGGCTGCTGGTGCGCTGGACGAATGACATCCGGAGCTTCGACCGGGAGTCGCGCGAGGGGAAGTCCAACGCGCTGACGCTGCTGATGCAGCTGGGGATGAACGAGGCGGAGGCGGAGCTCGAGGCGGCGAGGCGCTCAGGCGTGCACCTGCGCGAGCTGGAGTCCCTCACGGCGATGCTGCCCTCGTGCCTGGAGGAGTGGGGCAAGTCCGTGGTCCGCACGGGGCGCTTCTGCCGCAACGTCTACCTGAAGCAGGAGTTCCACCACTGGCAGTCGTAGGGACTCACCCGGACAGGCGGCGGACCCAGTCGAAGTACGTAGCCCTCGGGTCCTCCAGCGGATTGCGGAACAGCGCGCGGAGCTCCGCGCGGTCCACTTTGCCCCCGTCGAAGTCCCGGTAGAGCGCGTCTCCCAGCAGATAGCCGAGCGCGTGGCTGACGCCGTGGAAGAGCCGGTCCTTGCGCAGGGGCAACAGCTTCACCGCCTCGTCCGGTACCTCCACCTCCGCCGCCTTGTGCGCCAGCACGAACGCGGCGATCTGCCGCTCCACGCCCCGCGCTCCAGCGAAGCGCAGCGCCCACTCTCCCGTTCCCAGGCAGGTGCGCCGCGGGTTCACCAGCTTCGAGCCGAAGAAGCCCAGCGCCTCCTCCAGGCACCGCGCGTAGAAGGCATCCGAGGCCCGTCGCGGCGCGTCCATCGCGTCGCCCACCGCGCAGTGCCGGACGAAGTGCGCCGCCTCCTCGGCCGCGTGGTTCAGCGACAGCGAGGCCAGGTACGCCGTCCGCGACCGGGGGATGTAGCAGCTCTCGCGCGAGAGGATGTGCCGCCGGAGCTGGAGCAGCTCGCCCTGCGTGAAGCGGCCTCGCTGCTGGATGCGCACCAGCGCGTCCTCGTCCGCCGCCGTCACCACCTCCACCTCGTCCAGCCACCGGCCCACCGGCACTCCCGCCAGCCGGCCGATGAGGCTCGCCATCTCCCGGAAGCGCTCCGCCGCGCTCCGATCCCTCAGCGGCGAGTCCCCGGACTCCGCCTCCAGGTAGTCCAGGAAGCTCTGCTGGCACACCACCGGTGAGGCATTCAGCAAGCACACCGCGCCGTCCGGCAGCTCCACCGCGGGCGACATGCCCACCTTGCCCTCGTGGGCCAGCCGCCAGTACACGCCCTCGGCGTTCTGGTACACCACCAGCCCGCGCGTCCCATGCCCCTCGCCCAGGGCCCGCTCCACCTGGGCCGGCAGGTGGCAGGGCGCCACGTGGTACTGGCCCACCAGCACCATCACCCGCGGCTTGTCCTCCGCCCGCACCGCCCGGGCGATTCGCTCCGCTGCGTACGCGTCCCGCAGCTCCAGGGAGCGCTCGCCCTGTGCGCGCCGGTCGATGCCCACCACCTGCAGCCGATGACGCTTCGCATAGGCCAGCAGCGTGCGCAGGCCCGACCAGGAGCCCTGGCTCGTGCCATGCCCCAGCCGGGCGAGCAGTGGCTTCTCCGCCAGGCGCCCCGCGAGGTACGCCTCCACCGCTGACTGGTGCCGTCCCTCCACGCACTCGAGCGCGAGGACGACCCGACGGCCTGCCTCCCGCACGCCCTCGACCAGCTCCAGGTACGTCTCCTGAGCCAGGGGCAGCGTGTGGTAGTCGCCCACGTACACCACGTCCGCTGCCTGCACCCGCTGAGACACTGCCGAGGCCGTCAGGACCCGACGGTATTCGGACGTCCGCCGACGGTAGCGGGTCTCATAGGCTCGGAAGGCCGCGGACTGCCCCTCGATGGCCCGAGCAATCTGGGCCTTCTGACGGCGGAACAGGGCGAGGTGGAGGGCGAGCGACGCGCGCATGGACGATCACAAGTCGCATGCGAGCGCCAGCCCGGCAAAAATTCGGCGCCCCTGACCCCCCTTCCTTGACGGGCCGAACCCCTCGGGAGACGATCGGGGTTACCCGTGAAGTCTGTACTTTCGAGATCACGCCCCGTCCTCCTCGTGCTCGTGCTCCTCACGGCGCTGCCCGTGCTTGCGCAGGAGCCGTCGTCGCTGCTGCACAACGCGCCCGCGCAGGCAGAGCCCGGGGTGGCGCTCGTCGTGGACGGCGTGCTCACCGGGACGCAGCGCATCGTGCGGGTAGTCATCCGCTACCGCGGGCCGGGCGAGCCCTACGCCGAGGCCGCCCTGGAACTGCAGTACGGCGATCTGTACCGGGGGGCCATCCCCGCGATGAGCATGGTCCCGCCCGGCGTCGAGTACTACGTGGAGGGTTTCACTCCGAGTGGAGAGCGCCTGTCCCTCTACAAGAGCGCCACGCGGCCGGCCCGCGTCGTCGTGGTGGGCCAGGTGCCCTCGACGCGCACGCCGCTCTCCACCCGGTCCGTCGAGCCCGAGCCCGTCGCCAAGGCCGAGCCTCCCTCCCGGAACGAGCGCAAGTCCGAGCCGGGCCGGAAGGGTGAGCCCATTTCGAGAGTGGAGCCGGCACCGAAGTCGGAACCAGCACCGAAGAGGGTGGAGCCGGCACCGAAGTCGGAACCGGCACCAAAGTCGGAGCCAGCCCTGAAGGCCGAGCCCGCCCCGAAGAGCGAGCGCAAGCCAGAGCCCGTCCGGAAGTCCGGGTCCTCCGGGTCCGATGACGCCATGGCGGCCCTGACCGCCGAGCTGCCTCCGGACAGCGGGAGTGCCACCCCTCGTCCAGCCCCCGCGCGGCCCTCGCGTTCCGCCGAGCCCGAGCAGCCCGAGTCGAAGCGCTCGGAGCTCGAGGAGGACCTCGCCCTCTACACCGCCGAGGACACCCTGGCGCTGGCCACCCGGCACGAGGAGAAGGTGAAGAAGGTGCCCGCCATCGCCGCCTCCTTCGGGCGTGAGCAGATCCGCGCGCTGGGTGCGCGCACGGTGGCGGACGTGCTGGACGTGATGCCTGGGCTCACCCTCAGCCGTGATGTGCAGGGCTTCCACCGCGTCGCCATCCGCGGCCTGCGCAACGATGCCGAGGTGCTCTTTCTCCTCAATGGCCAGCGCCTCAACAGCTTCTTCGATGGCAAGGCCCTGATGAACCTGCCGGTGGAGAACCTGGAGCGCATCGAGGTCATCCGCGGGCCCGGCTCGGCGCTCTATGGTGCCGGCGCCTTCCTGGGCGTGGTGAACCTCGTCACCCAGCGCACCGAAGGCATCCACGCGGCCGTCTCCGGGGGTGGTTTTCCCAAGCTCGATGACCGGCTCGCCACGACGTTCGATGGCCATGTCACTGGGGCCCACTCCTTTGGTCGCTTCAAGCTCTTCGGCGATGCGGACGTCTGGCACCAGGTGGGAGGGACGAGTCCGATCGAGACGGACGCGCTCAGCACGGACACGCTCGCCCAGAAGCTGAGAGATCCGTTGGAGCCCTCCGGCTACACCCAGGACGACCGCTTCCTGCTCAACTTCGGCCTGGGGTTCGGTGTCGAGGTGTCGCCCAAGAGCCAGCTCCAGGTCTCCGCGCGGCTGCTCTCCGAGGACCGCACCGCTCTGGTGGGCCTCTTCGACACCGTGGGTCCGGGCTCGCGTCTGGGGTGGCAGGTGTTCCTCGGCGACGTCACCTACGAGCACGAGCTGAGCGAGCGGGTCCGCCTGCGCGCTCGCCTCTATGGGGAGCAGCAGAACACGGACCGGCTCTTCCAGATCGGCCCGGACGGCTTCCGCACCGGTCCGGATGACAACCAGCTCTTCCCCGACGGCATGCTCGAGCAGACGCACGTCACCGTGCGCTCCCTCGGGGCCAGCGTGGACTCGGACCTGGCGCTCTTCGAGGGCAACCGCCTGTCGCTGGGCGCCGTGGCCGAGCTGCAGATGCTGGGCGACTATAGCTACGAGACCAACTACACCCTCGACAGCCGGCTCCGGCCCTCGATGACCACTCCCGAGGGGGTGGTGGACATGCTGAAGATCGCGGATGGCGCGGCGTCGCGGCGCCTGACGTTCAGTGCCTTCGCGCAGGACCAGTGGACGGTGGTGGAGCCGCTCACGCTCACCTTTGGGGTGCGCGTGGACGCCACCCAGCTTCCGTCCGTGAACAACACCAACGCCATCACCGGCACTCAGCTGGTGCCGAGTGTCAACCCGCGCGTGGGGCTCGTCTTCTCCGCCACCGACTCGCTCGTCCTCAAGCTGCTCTTCGGCCGAGCCTTCCGCCCGCCCACGCTCCAGGAGCTGTTGGAGACCATCCCCAACACCTACTACAACCAGGGCCGCTTCGAGGGGAACCCGGCCCTGTTGCCCTCGGTGGTGAACACGCTGGAGGCTGGCGCGGATCTCATCCAGGTCTCTGGCGACTCGCGCGT
Source organism: Archangium lansingense (assembly GCF_026626635.1). Lineage (GTDB taxonomy): Bacteria > Myxococcota > Myxococcia > Myxococcales > Myxococcaceae > Archangium > Archangium lansingense. The sequence continues at coordinate 8,159,994 of NZ_JAPNKA010000001.1, read as the reverse complement.
GCGCCTGCGCGCCAACGCCTTCCTGGAGAGTTTCTCCAACCCCATCGCGGCGGTGGACATCTCGGGCAACATCGTCCCGGTGCGCAACCGCGAGCTGGGCGTGCTCGTCTACGGCGTGGAGGGCGAGGCCCGTTTGGAGGCTTCCAGGCGTGCCACCGCGTGGATCAACGCCAGCCTCTTCCGCGCCGAGGATCAGGAGCTGCCCGCCAACCACCGCTACCTCACCGACACTCCCCAGGCGCGCTTCAACGCTGGCGTGTCCATGCCCATCGGGGACTTCATCAACTTCGATGTCGTGGTGCGCGCGGGCGCCGAGCGGCGCAACAACACCCGCTCCGTGCTGGAGCTCATCCGCCGCTACAAGATTCCGGCCTACGGCCTCATCACCGCGCAGGTGCGCACCGAGCCCATTGGCGACCACTTCGAGCTGGCCGTGGTGGTGCAGAACGTCTTCGACTCCGACCTGCGCGATGACGTCCCCCGGCCGGATCGCATGCCTGGCCTGGTTCCTCGCGAGGGCGTCTCCGCCTTCCTCACTCTGAGGGCTCGCAACTGATGTCCCGCACGCTCACCGCCGCCGTCCTCGCCGTGGCCCTCGCGCCGGGTCTCGGCTGCTTGCAGTACAACGATCCGTGTCAGCCGCTGGTGGCCGATCCGGACTCCACCATCGGCTACCTGGCCGAGGACGTCTTCCTCGACAGGCCCTACGCTCGCCACGACAACAATGCCCTCGGCCAGCTCGCCGCGGATGCCTTCCGGCATGCGGAGGATGGCTCCAAGGCGCCGGCGGAGCTGGGCATCGTCAACGGGGGCTCGCTGCGCGCCGAGGGCCTGTGCGTCACCCGCACCGTCGTCCCCAAGGGGCCCCTCAAGAAAGGCCTGCTGCACGAGATTCTCCTCTTCGAGAACGCCGTGGTGACGGTGAACCTCACCGAGCAGCAGCTGGTGGACATGTTCGAGCACGCGGCGGCGGGGCTGTACCTGGAGGGCCAGCCCATCCTCTTTCCCTCCGGGGCCTTCCTGCACGTGTCCGAGGGCACCACGGTGAGCGTGGACTGCGAGCGTCCCGCGGGCCAGCGGGTGGTGGCGCTCCAGGTGAATGCGCGCACGGTACCCCTGCCGCCTCGAGCGGATCCGTCCATCGTCTACCGCGTGGCGATGCCCAACTTCCTGCTTGGAGGAGGGGATGGCTACGGCGCCATCTTCAAGGACGCGGCCACGGATCTCTCACGCAACCCCGTCACCGCGAGCAGGGCGGAGGGCAAGGCCACGGATGCCAACCTCGCCGAGGCTCATATGCGGTCGAACTACTCGACCGAGACCCGAGCCCTCAGGGAGGCTGGCCGCATTCTCTTCGAGCACTGCGCCCGGCCCGCCCGGCCCGGGGTGCCATAGGGCCGGGGGCGGGGGGCACGGTCAGGACCGAGGGGGCTCCTCTGGCACTTCATTGGGGCCGAAGACGTCGTTGGGCGATGGCATCTTGCGCAGCTCTCCGCGAGCCACCTTCCATGCCTGCTGAACGATCCACGAGAGCGAGCGGTCCTGCCGCGTCGCCTCACGCTGGATTTCGTCCAGCATGTCCTCGGGGAAATAGAGACTCTGCTTACGATGATCGGTGGCGGCCATGAAGCTCAGGACCTCCCTTCTTCACGAGGGTCCTGTCGCTCGTCACCCGTCACGTCGTTCACCGCAGGGAACGACTTGATTCGGTCTCGAGCGATCTTCCAGGCCTGCTGCACCACCCACGAGAGCGAGCGATCCTGGCGATTGGCTTCCTCCTGGATCTCCTTGAGCATCTCCTCGGGGAAGTAGAGGGACTGCTTACGCTTGTCGGTGCCTGCCATCCTGGCTCTCCGCAACGGATACGAGGTGACGACCTGAACACACCGGAGTCGTTATCCGACAGACGCCCTGAAGGGTCAACGGTTTCGGAGTGCTCTCGTACCGTATGCAGCCATACAGGCGTCGTCAGGGGAAAAAACCCGCAAAAGGGAACGCCCCGGATCCTTCCAGTCAAGGAAGAATCCGGGGCGCTCCGGAAAGAAGGACCGCCAGGACTGATCCCGGCGGCCCCGTGGGCCCAGAGGGGGAGGGGGGGGACCCCTAGGCCCAACTCCGTCAAAAATCTACGTTCAGAACAGTTTGCGTCGCGCGACCCATTCCCCCCTGCCAACTTTCCCCGACCCACCCGACCAACCCGTCCATCGCGACCTTCGTGACGATCATAAGAATCGTCTTCAGCCCCTTCAACCCGCAGCATCCGGTGTAACCGGACTCGCTCGATTCTGATTCCTTCCCCTGTTCAATGCCCTCCACTGGTGACGCCAGCGTCCTGTTTTCGACGACTTTGACGGAGTCCTACCGGCAATTCGGGCTGGTGGGCGGCTCCGTCCTGCTGGCTGTCTCAGGGGGCGCGGACTCGACGGCGCTGCTCGTGGGCACAGCCCAGGTGTGCGAGTCCCTCGCTCTCCGAGTGGAAGTGGCGACGCTCGACCATGGCCTGAGGCCCGAAGCCCGGGAGGAGGTAGAGGCGGTTGCCCGGCTGGCTGCTCATTGGGAGCTGCCCTGCCATGTCCTCGCGTTGCATCTGTCACCGGGTTCCGGTCTGGAGGCGCGGGCCCGCGAGGCGCGCTACTCGGCGCTGGAGTCGCTGCGGCGCGAGCGGGGCCTCCAGGCGGTGGCCACGGCGCACACGGCCTCGGACCAGGCGGAGACGCTCCTCATGCGGTTGGTGCGGGGCACGGCCCTGCGGGGCGCGGCGGGCATCCATCGGACTCGCCCCTTCCTCGTCCGCCCCCTCATCGAGCGCACGCGCGAGGAGGTGGAGGCCTTCCTGGCCGAGGAGGGCCTCTCCTTTGTGCAGGATCCAATGAACAGGGACCCGGCCTTTCTAAGGACCCGCATCCGCCACGAGGTGCTGCCGGTGCTCGCGCGCGCCGCTGGCTTCCCGGTGGTGCCTCGGCTGGCCGCCTTCGCTCGGTTGGCCGCCGAGGACGAGGCCCTGCTGAGCGGGCTGGCGGACGGAGCCTGGAACCGGCTCGTGCTTCCGGATGGAAGCCTGGACGCGGTGGGGGTGCGCGCGCTGGAGCCGCCCTTGCGCCGCCGGGTGCTCGCACGCCTGCTGGCCGAGTCCGGAGCGGAGGTGGATGAGGCCTCCCTGGCCCGGGCCCTGAAGTCCGTGGAGACGGGGCGCGCCGTGACCCTCCGGGGAGGGCAGGTGCGAGGGGGCCTTCAATTGAGGACCACAGGCGGGCGCGTGCGCTGCGTACGCTCCGAGTCCTCCAAAGAGCCTCCGCCGGAGGCACGTCCGGCCCTGGTGCTGGCAGGGGAGGGGGCCTCGGGAGTGCAGTCGGGCACGGGCTGGACCTTCATCGTGGCGCCGGAGCCTCCTCCTCCGGGCACGCTCGGCCTGTCCCTGTCCGAGGCGACGCAGTGGCCCCTGACGGTGCGGACGCGCAGGCCGGGAGACCGGGTGCGGGGGCCCGCTGGCTCGCGCAAGCTGCAGGACGTGCTGGTGGACCGGCGCGTTCCGGCCGAGCGAAGGGACTTGCTGCCGGTGGTGACGGACGCTGAGCGGACGGTGCTCTGGGTGCCGGGCGTTTGGAATTCCACGTCCGAGGCCGCTGTACGCCTCTTTCTGTGGGCCTCACCTCCGGGTGCGAGCACGCCCGGCGCCTCTCCGTTATAGAGTGGACCACTGCGGGGGAGGCGGGGGATGGAACCCCCAAAATAGTTGAGGCGTTTTTGCTGTTGCTGATACCGTCCGATAAACGGGCAACACGCCCGGTGTCGTGACAAACGGTCGAAACTGCTGGGCATTTTTCGGCCGTGCCCTCATACCGCCGAGCTCCGAAAGGGCAGCTGACACGTGCGTTCGACTTATAAGACCATCGGCCTTTGGGTCATCCTGATCGTCCTCTTCGTCGCCTTCTACAACTTCTTCTCCACCAGCAACGATCAGGTCCAGGAGCCCACCTTCACCGAGTTCCTGAACAAGGTGGAGACCAACAACGTCAAAGCCGTGTCGGTCAAGGGGAACACCTACCAGGGTGTCTTCACTGACACGAACCAGAAGTTCCGGACCACCGGCCCCGAGCCGGATGCCACGGTGCTCGCGCAGCTGCGCAAGAGCAACGTGGACGTGAAGTACGAGCGGGAGGAGCAGAACAGCCTCTGGCTCACCATCCTGGGCCAGTGGATGCCCGTGGTCTTCCTGTTCCTCTTCTTCATCTTCTTCATGCGCCAGCTCCAGGGTGGGAGCGGCAAGGCGATGACCTTCGGCAAGTCGAAGGCGCGGCTCCTCAACGAGAGCCACAACAAGATCACGTTCGCGGACGTGGCCGGCGCCGACGAGTGCAAGGAGGAGCTGGAGGAGATCGTCGCGTTCCTCAAGGACCCCAAGAAGTTCACCAAGCTGGGCGGCCGCATCCCCAAGGGCGTGCTCATGATGGGCCCTCCGGGTACCGGCAAGACGCTGCTGGCCCGCGCGGTGGCCGGTGAGGCCGGCGTTCCGTTCTTCTCCATCTCCGGCTCGGACTTCGTGGAGATGTTCGTGGGCGTGGGCGCCAGCCGCGTGCGCGACCTGTTCGAGCAGGGCAAGAAGAACGCTCCCTGCATCATCTTCATCGACGAGATCGACGCCGTGGGCCGTCACCGTGGCGCGGGCCTCGGCGGTGGTCACGACGAGCGCGAGCAGACGCTCAACCAGCTCCTGGTGGAGATGGACGGCTTCGAGTCCAACGAGGGCGTGATCCTCATCGCCGCCACCAACCGTCCGGACGTGTTGGACCCCGCGCTCCAGCGCCCGGGCCGCTTCGACCGGCGCATTGTGGTGCCCCGTCCCGACCTGAAGGGCCGCCTGGGCGTGCTCAAGGTGCACACCCGCCGCGTGCCGCTGGCTCCCGAGGTGGAGCTCGAGGTCATCGCCCGCGGTACCCCGGGCATGACGGGCGCGGACCTGGAGAACCTGGTCAACGAGTCGGCGCTGATGGCCGCCCGCCAGAACAAGGAGCGTGTGGACCTCAGCGACTTCGAGGCCGCCAAGGACAAGGTCTTCATGGGCCCCGAGCGCAAGTCCATGATCATGACCGAGAAGGAGAAGAAGAACACGGCCGTCCACGAGGCGGGCCATGCTCTGATCGCCAAGCTGCTGCCCGGCTGCGATCCCCTCCACAAGGTCACCATCATCCCGCGCGGCCAGGCCCTGGGTCTCACCTGGAGCCTGCCCCTCGAGGACAAGGTCAACGGGTACAAGAAGCAGATCCTCGATCAGATCACCATGGCCATGGGTGGCCGCATCGCCGAGGAGCTGATCTTCGACGAGATGAGCTCCGGAGCCTCCAACGACATCGAGCGTGCCACCGAGACGGCGCGCGCCATGGTGTGCCGCTGGGGCATGAGCGAGAAGATGGGCCCCCTGTCCTTCGGCAAGAGCGACGGTGAGGTGTTCCTGGGCCGCGACTTCAACTCGGCCAAGGACTACTCCGAGGACACCGCGCGGCAGATCGACGCCGAGGTGCGCAGCATCGTCATGAGCTGCTACGAGAACGGCAAGCGGGTGCTCACCGAGCACCTCGAGGGCCTCAATCGCGTGGCCGATGCGCTGGTGGAGTACGAGACGCTGGATGCCGAGGACGTCAACATCCTCCTCCAGGGCGGGCAGCTGACCCGCGAGCGTCCGCCTCCCCGCGTCGTGGCGCCGCCGTCGAAGTCCACCGAGAAGAAGGACAAGCGGAAGATCCTCGATGCGCTCGAGGGGCTCCCCAACATGGAGCCGAACAAGGCGTAGCCTGAGCTTCGCTTCCGTGTAGAACCCGGGCCCTCTCCACTTTTGTGGGGAGGGCCCTTCTGCTTTCCGAAGTTCCCGGAGCCCCTCCGACATGATTCGCGCCCGCCCCATCCGTGTCGATCGCCCCGCCGACCTCGAGCCGGCCTTCCTGCGCATGGGGTTGCCCACCCCCGCCCGTGAGTACCTGCTGGAGAAGGTGCCCGCGCTGCACGTGCTGCTCACCGGCCTGGAGCGCGAGCAGGGCCGCTTCCTCGCTGGCCTCTTCCAGGCCTCCGAGACCCCCGGGCGCGAGGAGTACCCCTCCTGGGTGGCGGGAGATCTGCGCTCGCGGCCCGGCACGGGGTTGCTCTTCGGACGCAAGGAGCAGTTCGAGCGCGTGGTGGTCGAGGCGAAGGCGCGGCCGGAGCTGGCTGGATTGGCCGGGGCGTTGGCGCGCGTGCTGGAGGCCTCGGCGCCGCCGGCCCCGCTGGTGCTGGGTTCACGGACCTTCACCTTCGGGACGCGCACCCATGTCATGGGCGTGGTGAACGTGACGCCGGACAGCTTCTCGGACGGGGGACGCTACTTCGGCACCGAGGCCGCCGTGGCTCATGGGCTGCGGCTGGCCGAGGCGGGGGCGGACGTGCTCGACGTGGGCGGGGAGTCCACCCGGCCGGGCTCGCCGCCTGTGTCCGCCGAAGAGGAAGCGGCGCGCATCGTCCCCGTCCTCGAAGGGCTGCGGGCTCGCACGGACGTGCCCCTCTCCGTGGACACCACCAAGGCGGCCGTGGCCCGCGAGGCGCTGAAGGCCGGCGCGGTGCTCGTCAACGACATCAGCGGCTTCCACTTCGACTCCGAGCTGCCTCGTGTCACGGCCGAGGCGGGGGCGGCCTGTTGCCTGATGCATATCCAGGGCACCCCGCAGACGATGCAGAAGGACCCGCACTACGAGGACGTGGTGGACGAGGTGCTGACCTTCCTGGAGGAGGGCGTGGAGCGGGCGGTGGCGGCGGGCGTGCCGCGCGAGCGTGTGCTGGTGGACCCGGGCATCGGCTTCGGCAAGACACTCGGGCACAACCTCTTCCTGCTGCGGCGGCTGGACGAGCTGCGCATGCTGGGGCTGCCGCTGCTGGTGGGCACCAGCCGCAAGTCCTTCCTCGGGAAGCTCGTGGGGGGCAAGCCGGCGAACGAGCGGCTGGCCGCGACCCTGGGTTCAGTGGCGACCATGGCCGCCGCTGGGAACGCGGACTTCGTGCGCGTGCACGACGTGACCGAGGTGAAGGACGCACTCACAGTGGCGGACGCCGTGCGCTCGGCCCTGGACGGCGGCGCGCTCTACCAGCCGGGAAAAGTGCGCGGTTGAGGGAGATTCTCCTTCAGGGAGGATGTATGAAGCGGCCCGACCCACCACGGGGTGGGGCAGCCTGACCGGCCGCAAGCTTGTCCAGGGGGCATCTACTCCCTAGCTTCGGGCGCTGTGGAGGGCAGGGTATAAGCCCTCGGCGTCGGCGGTCTGGCGTCATGGCCAGGCTCATGGAAAAGGTGGAGCGGCACACTATGGCTTACAGGATGAACATGCCCCCGAAGGAAGGGCGGGCCTCGCAGCGGCTTTTCGGCACGGACGGTGTCCGCGGCGTCGCCAACGTCTACCCGATGACCGCGGAAGTCGCGATGCAGCTGGGCCGTGCGCTCGCGCATCTCATCCGCAACGGGCCTCACCGGCACCGCGTCATCATCGGCAAGGACACGCGCTTGTCCGGCTACATGCTGGAGCAGGCGCTCGCCGCCGGCCTCACCTCCATGGGCGTGGACGTGGACCTGGTGGGTCCGCTGCCCACCCCGGGCATCGCCAACCTCACCACCTCCATGCGGGCGGACGCGGGCGCCGTCATCTCCGCCTCCCACAACCCGTACCAGGACAACGGCATCAAGTTCTTCTGGCGCGACGGCTTCAAGCTGCCGGACGAGACGGAGGCGAAGATCGAGGAGCTGGTGGCCAGTGGTGCCATCGACTCCATCCGCCCCACCGCGACGAAGATCGGCCGGGCCTTCCGCCTGGAGGACGCGCGCGGCCGCTACATCGTGTTCCTCAAGACGTGCTTCCCTCGCGAGCTGACGCTGGAGGGGATGACCATCGTCGTCGACTGCGCCAACGGCGCCGCCTACAAGACGGCCCCCTCGGTGCTCGAGGAGCTGGGCGCCAAGGTGATTGCCCTGGGCGTGCAGCCGGACGGCAAGAACATCAACCACAAGTGCGGCGCGCTCCACCCGGAGAACCTGTCTCGCGCGGTGGTGAAGCATGGGGCGCACCTGGGCATCGCGCTCGACGGTGACGCGGACCGCCTCATCGTCGTGGACGAGAAGGGCAACGTGGTGGATGGCGATGCCATCATGGCCATCTGCACCGGCGAGCTCGTCACCCGCAAGGAGCTCAAGAAGAAGACGCTCGTCTCCACGGTGATGAGCAACATCGGCCTGGAGCGGGCGGTGTCGCGCTGGGGCGTGAAGGTCGTCCGCACCAAGGTGGGTGACCGCTACGTCGTCGAGGAGATGCGCAAGAACGGCTACAACATCGGTGGCGAGCAGAGCGGTCACCTCATCTTCTCGGATCACACCACCACGGGCGACGGCACCCTGGCCGCGCTCCAGCTCCTGGCCGTCATGTGCCGCCAGCAGAAGCCGGTGAGCGAGCTGGCCTCCATCTTCGAGCCGGTGCCGCAGACGCTCGTCAACGTGGTGGTCAAGCAGAAGCGCGAGCTGGGCGAGCTGCCCACGGTGATGAAGGCCATCCAGGACGTGGAGAAGAAGCTGGGCAAGGACGGCCGGGTGCTGGTGCGCTTCTCCGGCACCGAGCCCAAGGCCCGCGTCCTCATCGAGGGCATCGACGCCGCGCGCAACGAGCAGTACGCCCGGGAGATCGCCGAGGCGCTCTCCAAGGCTCTGAACGGTTGACTTCCGGTCTCGGGCCGCCAATAGAAGGGCGCGCACGGGCCGGGACGGACCAGGTTCCGGTCTGATGCGCGCGCGAGGAGAGCGGCCGAGATGGGACAGCGATTGGGTGTGAATGTGGACCACGTGGCCACGCTGCGTCAGGCGCGGCGGACCACGTATCCGGATCCGGTGACGGCGGCAGCCATGGCCGAGCTGGCCGGGGCCGGGCAGATCACCATCCACCTGCGTGAGGACCGGCGCCACATCCAGGAGCGCGATCTGCGCATCCTCCGGGAGACGGTCCAGACGCTGCTCAACCTGGAGATGGCGGCCACCCAGGAGATGGTGAAGATCGCCTACGAGCACAAGCCGGACGTGGTGACGCTGGTGCCCGAGCGGCGCGAGGAGCTCACCACCGAGGGCGGGCTCGACGTGGCCGGGCAGCGCGAGCACATCGCCAAAATCATCAAGAACCTCAAGGACGGGGAGATCACCGTCTCGCTGTTCATCGATCCGGACCTGGACCAGGTGCGCGCGTCGCACAAGGTGAACGCGGACCGGATTGAGCTGCACACCGGGCGCTACTGCGAGGCTCGCAACGAGCGCGAGCGGTCCCGGGAGCTGAGCCGCATCGTCGACGCGGCGAAGGCGGCGGCACGGTTGGGCATGAGCGTGGCCGCGGGCCACGGGCTCAACTACGACAACGTGCTGCCCATCGCTCGCATCCAGGAGATCGACGAGCTGAACATCGGGCACTCCATCGTCGCCAGGGCGGTGCTGGTGGGCTTCGAGCGGGCGGTGCGGGAGATGGTCGAGCTGATGCGCAACCCGGGGTAGAGCGCCATGGCACTGCTCGGCCTGGGGATGGACATCTGCTCGGTGGAGCGCATCCAGCGCATCCTGGACGGACCGCGCGCCGATCGCTTCCTGGCTCGTGTGTACACGGAGGCCGAGCGCGCCTTGTGCAGCGGACGGGCGGACGCCGCGAGTGCCTACGCGGCCCGCTTCGCCGCCAAGGAGGCCCTGGTGAAGGCGCTGGGCGCCCCGCCGGGCATCACCTGGCAGGACATGGAGGTGGTGCGTGAGGGCGGTCCGCCTCGTTTCCGCCTCTCGGGGGTGGCGCTCGCGGAGATGGAGAAGCGGCGCGCGGAGGCCTTCCTCGCGCTCACCCATGACGCTGGAGTCGCCGCCGCGACGGTGATTCTCCAGGAGAGGAGCTGAGCCATGCGTCGTGTCCTCACCGCCGCCCGGATGCGCGCGGCCGACCAGGCTGCCGAGTCCCGTTTCGGCATGCCCTCGCCCCTGCTGATGGAGAACGCTGGCCGGTGGCTGGCGGACGCGGCGCGCGAGCTCGGCACCACGGGCTCGCGGTACGTGGTGGTGTGCGGACCCGGCAACAACGGTGGGGATGGGCTGGTGGCGGCTCGCTTCCTCCACATCTCCGGGCTGCGCGTGACGCTGGTGCTGGTGGGAGACAGGGCAAAGCTGACGCCCGAGTCCCAGCGCAACCTGCACGCACTGGAGCCTTACGGCCTTCATCTCCCCCAGCCGCTCGGCGAGGTGGAGGCGAGGGCCGGGGACGTGGTGGTGGACGCGCTCTTCGGCACGGGGCTCACCCGGGCTCCGGCGGGAGAGTTCGCCGAGGCCATCCAGCACATGCTCTGCTGGCGCGCGGCCGGGGCGAAGGTCGTGGCCGCGGACCTCCCCTCGGGGCTGCACACGGACACCGGTGAGCCCTTCACCCCCTGCGTGGAGGCTGACCTCACCGTCACCTTCGGTTTTCACAAGCAGGGGCAGGTGCTGGAGCCCGGTGCCACCCTGTGCGGCGAGCTGCGGTGCGTGGACATCGGTATTCCTCCCGAGGCCGTTACTCCCCAGGAGGGCCGGGAGCTGTACTTCGTTGAGGAGTCTGACGCGCGAGGGGCCATCGCTCCGCGCCGCTCGGACACGCACAAGGGGAGCTACGGGCACGTGTTGGTGGTGGCCGGCAGCCATGGCAAGTCCGGCGCGGCGGCCATGTCCGCTCTGGGCGCGCTGCGCGGTGGGGCGGGGCTCGTCACCGTGGCCACCCGCTCGGAGGTGGTGGAGTCGGTGCTCGGCCACGCTCCCGAGGTGATGGGCTGGCCGCTGGAGAGACAGGGGCCGCTTGGCCTGGCGGACCTGGAGCCGCTGCTGGAGGCGGCGGAGAAGAAGGATGTGCTCGTCATCGGCCCGGGCATTCCCCGCGGCGACGAGACGGTGAAGCTGCTGGGCGAGCTGCTCTCGCGCGTGGAGGTCCCCACGGTGCTGGACGCGGATGCGCTCAATGCCGTTGCCACTGACCTGGAGGTGCTCCGCCGGGCGAAGGGGCCGCTGGTGCTCACCCCGCACCCGGGTGAGATGTCGCGCCTCACGGGCGTGCCCACGAAGGACCTGCAGAAGGCCCGTGTGGAGGTAGCTCGGGACTTCGCGTGCACTCACGAGGTGACGCTGGTCCTCAAGGGCGCGCGGACCCTCATCGCGCACCATGATGGCACCGTGTTCATCAACCCCACGGGCAACCCGGGCATGGCCACCGGGGGCATGGGCGATGTGCTGAGCGGCGTGCTGGGCGCGTTGCTGGGGCAGGGCCTGAAGCTCCCCGAGGCCGCCTGGACGGCTGTGTACGCCCATGGGCTGGCGGCGGACCTGATGGTGGCCCGGCGCGGCCGGTTGGGGCTGATCGCCACGGATGTGGCCAAGGGGATGTGCAACGTGTGGACGAGGTGGAACCGATGAGCACGCCCACGCTGAGCCGGACGCTGCTCTCGGGCTCGCCCGAGGAGACCCATCGGTTGGGCCTGCGGCTCGGGCAGCTGCTCCAGCCGGGGGACTTCGTGGGGCTGGTGGGAGACCTGGGCGCGGGCAAGACGCACCTGGTGCGCGGCGTGGCCGAGGGCGCGGGTGTGTCTCGCTCGGAGGTGGCCAGCCCCACCTTCGCCATCGTGTACCCGTACCGGGGCCGGCTGCCGCTGTACCACGCCGACCTCTACCGGCTGGCCGACTACGACGAGCTGTACGCCACGGGCTTCCTGGACCTGGTGGGAGGGGACGGCGCGGTGCTGGTCGAGTGGCTGGACCGGATTCCCGAGGCTGCGCCTCGCGAGTTCCTGCGCATCACCCTCCGGGATGCGGGCGAGGAGTCGCGCGAGCTGGTGGCTGAGGCTTGGGGCGCACGGCCCGCGGAGCTGCTCGAGGCGTGGTTGCCGGCGAATCGCTGAGCGAATCGCTAAGTGTCGAACATCGTAAGGCCCCCTCTACCTCTGGGCGAGGGTTGGGGTGAGGGTCGTCCCCCTGCTCGCTGCCCAGTGAGGTGGGGTCCGGGTCTATTCTCGCCCCATGAACCTCTCTCTCTCCGCGAAGTGGTTCCTGCTCGTTTCCTTGGTCAGCGTGGTGCTGGCGGGGTGTGGTGCCATTGAGCCGCCCCCGCAGCAGTATCCCCACGCCACCGTCTCCTTCGACGTGAAGGTCCCCACGGACACTCCGGCCAACGTGGTCGTCACCGTGGTGGGCTCGGATCCATCGCTCGGAAGCGACACGGCTCCGGGCTTCCGTCTGCGCCGCGCGCGTGAGGGGCAGTACACGGGCTCGGTGCGCCTCCCGGTGGGTGCGGAGGTCTCATTCGATCTCTGGGTGGAGGACGCCTGGCGCTCCGAGATCTCCGCGGAGGGCACGGCGGTGCCTCGTCACTCCTTCCGGGTGGACGGCGACATGACGGTGGAGGTCACCGTGGCCCGCTGGGGCGAGCCGAGCCAGGGGCCTCGGTGAAGTTCCTCGTCCCGATGCGTTGAGGCGCCCAGCGGCACCCGCTCATCGCTCAGATGGGCGGGCCGCCGCTCAGTAGACGGAGAGCCCCACCGACCACGAGCTGATCATGTCGCGGGTATTCGGGGTGGCGGTGGGCAGCCAGTCCTGGTTCCAGCGGAAGGTGAGCCCCAGGCGCGTGGCAATCTCGATCTCCGCGATCGCGCCGAAGGAGACATAGGGTCGCGCGCCACTTGTGGTCGGCAGGGCTCCTCCCTCCGAGGCGGACCACGACTGCCCACCGCCAACGAAGGGACCCAGGTGCAGGCGCCAGATGGCGAGGGGGAACCATTGGGCCTCCAGGCCGAGGCGCACGTTGTAGAAGCTGCCGCCGTTGAAATCGCCCGTCTGCAGGCGCGTGTCGGTGAGAAGGCCGAACTGCTTCACGGGGTAGTAGCCGAGCGCGAAGCGGAAACCGAGGCTCCGCGGATTCTCCCCGCCGGGCAGCGCGAGCCGGTCCTCGCCAGCGCCGAACTGATACGAGAAACCCGCGCGATTGAGCGGCGCGGCCCCGCGCAGCCACATCCCAGCGCCTTCACGGCCCGACAGCGTGGCCCTCTCCACATCTCCCAACTGGTCGGGAGTGAGCTGGTCGAGTCCGACGGTGCTCTGGCGACCGTTGCGATGCCAGAGGTGGACCGGGTGCTGCGGATGCACGGCGACCGCGCCCTCGTAGCGAGCGCCCTCGGTGGCGGCGAGCGCGATGCCGACCACGACACCGATGACGATGACCACCACGATGGCCTCGCCCACGTTGCCCACGTTGCCGACGGAGCCAGAGGACGAGCTGCTCCCGGCCGACCCTACGCCGGACACGTTTCCGGAGACGGGCGACGCATCGTGGACAGAAGGCCGCGTATAGACGGGCGGATCGTAATAGGGCGCACCGAAGTCGATGTAGAAGTCGGGGACCCAGTAGCCGTGCAGGCCCATCGAGTAGCCCGGCGGTGGTGCCCCCTCCTGGGGGGGATACCAGGGCCCGGTCGCCTCCGGCTCCGAGTCCGTCGTGAACTGCTGCACGGCGTAGATGTTCTGGCCGCGCGTCTGCGGAGGCTGCTGCGCGAGCCGCTCCAACTCTCCGCGCGAAACGTCATAGTGGTGACCGAGGCACCCGCTCGTCAGCACCGCGATGAGGGTGGTGAGTGCCTGCAGCCGGAGATGGGCCGGAATCGGGGGACGTCTCGTGCTCATGCGCCGCTCCTGCGGGTGCTTCGGGTCGTGCTGGGCCGAGCATAGGACGGATGTCGCCCGGAGGGGACGAGGCGCGGGGCTCGGGTTGGTAACGACCGATCAGGGTGGGTCATGTGTCGGACCCGGAAAGTACACCTGATGAAAGACGGTGAGCGCACGGGCCTGGAGCCTTCGTGCGGGCACCCTCGTTTCGTCCAGGCGACGGAGACAACGGGAGCAGGACATGAGCACGTGGAAGACAGTGGTTTGTTCGGGGCTGGCGGTGATGGGGACTGCCGGCCTCACGGGTTGTGGCGCCACCGGGGAGTTGGAGGAGAGCGGCACCGGACAGGCCCAGAGCCAATTGGCCGGGTCCTGCCCCGAGGGGGCCTTCGGGGCGGCGGGCTCGGCGAACCTGACGAGCGGAGTGCCCTTCGCTTCCACCTCCGTGGACTTCGACGGGGACGGGAAGACGGACCTGGTCGTGGCCAGCGTCAACGAGAACAAGCTGCACCTGCTGCGCGGCGACGGCAGCGGCTCCTTCACGCCGTCTGGCAGCCTCCCGGTGGTTCGCAATCCGAGGGCCGTCGTGGCGCGAGACCTCAACGGGGATGGCCTGCCGGACCTGGCGGTGGCTGGTTCCAGCGACCATGCCGTGGGCATTTTGCTCAACCAGGGCAATGGCTCCTTTGGCACTCAGGTCACCTACGCGGTGGGTACCAACCCCTCGGGCCTCGTGGTGGTGGACCTCGACGGGGATGGCAAGCAGGACCTGGCGGTGAGCAACTACGGCGCCGGCACCGTGAGCGTCCTGCGCGGCAACGGCAACGGCACGTTCGGCACTCAGACGACCTACGCCACCTCGCTCAATCCCCGGGGCCTCACCTCGGGCGACTTCAACCAGGACGGCCGGGCGGACCTCGCCGTGACCAACCAGGGGGCCGGCTCGGTGGGGGTGCTGCTCAACCTGGGCAACGGGACGTTCGCGGCCCAGAGCGCCTTCGCAGTGGGCTCGCAACCCTATTCCCTCACCGTCCTGAACGCCGATGGAGACGGCATCCTGGACCTGGCCGTGGCCAACTATGGCTCCGCCTCGGTGAGCGTATTGCGCGGATTGGGAGGCGGCACCTTTTCCCCGCTGGCCACCCTCCCGGTGGGCACCAACCCCATGTCGATCGCCGCCGTCGATCTCGACCTCGACTCCCGGGCGGATCTCGCCGTTGCCAACTACCGGAGCAACACCCTGGGCCTGCTGAGGAACCAGGGCAACGGCTCCTTCGCCGCGCAGGTGACCGTGCCCGTCAGCTTCCCCACCTCGGTGACGGCGGCGGACTTCGACTCGAACCAGGGCCCGGACGTGGCCATCACCACCGCGGGCCTCGGTGGCTCGCGGGTGTTCCTCAACCGGGGAGATGGGACGTTCTCCCGGGCGACTCCGTACGCCGCGGGCACCGGCGCGCTCTCTCTCTCCACGGGGGACGTGACCGGGGATGGGCGGCTGGATGTGGCAGTGGCCAACTCCACCGCGGGCACCGTCAGCGTGATGCCCAACCAGGGCAACGGCACCCTTGGCACGCGGGTGGATTACGCGACCGGTTCGCTCCCCGTCTCGGTGGAGGGAGGGGACCTCGACGCGGATGGAGACCTGGACCTGGTCGTGGCCAACCTCGGCGACGCGGCCAGCGGCGTCATCAGCACCGTGACGGCTCTCGTGAACCAGGGGACCGGCACGTTCACCCTCCAGACCGTGCATACCGCCACCAGCATCACCCAGGTGCTCCCCGTGGATCTCGATGGAGACGGAGACCTGGAGCTGGTCGCGCCCGACATCAACACCGGCTCGATCGCCATCCTGTTCAATGATGGGACGGGCTCCTTCCCAGCCGTGGAGACGTACCCTGTCGGCGGCCAGCCCGCCTTGGTGGCCCGGGGTGACTTCGATCGAGATGGAGACCTGGATCTGGCCGTGAGCGATCTCGGGAGCACGCCCCAGAGCGGCGGCGTCTTCCTCATGCGCAACGATGGGTGGGCGGGCTTCTCGCCTCAGCCCCTGCTCCCCACCGGCGCGAGCACCCGCGCCATCACCGCTGGAGACTTCAATGGAGATGGCTGGCTCGACGTGGCGGTGAGCAACGAGGCCCCGAGCTCGCTAGGCATCCTCCTCAACGACGGGCTGGGTGGGTTCCTGCCCCATGCGACCTACCCCAAGGTTGGTTGGATCTACTGGATCTACAGCCTGAGCACGGGTGACTTCGACGGCGATGGCGTGTTGGACCTGGCCGTGCCCGACGGCGGCTCGTCCGCCGTGGGCATCTACGCTGGCCGTGGCGATGGCACCTTCGAGCAGCCGCGGCTGTACGCGTCCGGGCTGGACACCATGGGAGTGGCAGTGGGCGACCTGAACGCCGATGGCCGGCTCGACGTGGCGACGGCCCACTTCAGCAGCGCCAGCGTGGGCGTGTTGCTCAACACGTGCCAGCCCTAGGGAAACTGGCTATCCGGCGGAGGACGGGAGCGGTTCGAGCTCCTGTCCCTGAGAGCGCTTGAGGCCATAGAACGCCGCGAGCGCCACGCCACAGGAATAGGCCTCCGCCAGCCGGATTCCCGCGTCAATGAGGATGCTCGAGACGGCCCCGCTGATGGGGAGCAGCTCGTCAATCAGGCTTCCAACGAAGCCGATCGGAAAGACGGCCAGGAAGACGATGGCGTAGCAGACCACGAACAGGCCGAAGACCTCCCAGCGCCGTCCCTCGGTGAGCTGCGTGGAGTTGTCGAGCGCATCCAAGTTGGGCTCCCGGAAGGCCGCCTCCGTCGCCACGGCGAGACTGACGGCCTTCATGATGCCGGGAATCACGAGCAGCAGGGTGAAGAGGAGGATCAGCAACCCGCTGCGGAAGCGCGCGCCGAAGAGCCTGGGCCAGGCGCCCAGGCCCTCCTTGAGTGCCGAGCCCAGGGTGCGCGGGGCGCCCTCGGCCACTCCCACCATCAGCGCCAGGTAGGCGCCCACCGAGACCAGCCCGACGGTCGCATCGAAGATGCGGTCGGCGCTGTTGGATTTGCCGCCGTTCGCCTCGATCGCATAGGTGATCAGCCCTCCGAAGATGCCGAAGAGCACGGAGATGGGGAGGATCTGGGGGAGGGTGCGCGCGAAGAGCTTCCAGCCGGTGCTCAGGGCCCCACCGATGGAGAAGGGCAGGGCGAGCAGGCCCAGCGGATCTCGGGCCCGGACATCACACGGCTCACAGCGCGGCGGCGTCCGCGAGGCGAGGCACGCCTCACAGAGGAAGCGGCCGCAACGCTCGCACGGGGCGACGGAGGCGCGTTCCGGGTGCTCGGGACAGACGGCAGTCTGCTGGAGAGTGTCGTTCGGGGCCGGGGTCGGTTGCATGCAGACCCCGGTTCTATCGCATCTGGACGTGACCTGCCCCTGGCGGGGGCGGAGCCCTGACGCTCAGAGCTTTGGAGTGCTCAGATCCTGCACCTTCCAGCGGTGGAGGACGAGGCTGCTGTTCACGCCGACGATGTCCTCCTCGTCGATGATGTGCCAGTGGTCCTCGCCCGAGAGCTGCTCGCTGGCGAGCACGAACTGCTCCAACTGAGTCCCCGGCTTGGGCGGCCCCGAGTGCATGCGGTGCGGGCGCTTGCCCGTCTCGGGCGCCGTGTCCGACAGGAAGAGCGTCCGGTTGCGCCGCGTGGCCACCATCACATCCCCGTTCGTCACGAGGAAGTTCATCGACGAGCGCGTCTCTCCCGGCGTGTCCGTGATGGCCGACACCAGCCCCATCGTCTCCGCCAGCGCGCAGGCCACCTTCTCCACGCACGTCGCGCCCTCCAGCGACTGCCGCGCCGCGAGCCGGGTGAGGAAGAGATAGAAGCAGCGCTCCGAGTCCGTGGCGCCCTGGATGTGGGCCAGCAGGTCCGGGCGGATGAGCGATTCCACCTCCGCCTGGCGCTGCGCGAAGTTCCTCAGCGTGCCGTTGTGCACGAAGCACCAGCGGCCATGGAGGAAGGGGTGGGCGTTGCGCTTCTCCACCTTGCCCACCGAGGCCAGGCGCAGATGAGCGACGACCGTCCGGGAGGACACCCGGCTGCTCACTCGCTCGAAGTCGGGATCGCAGTACGCCGGTCCCAGCCCGTGTGCGACGAGCGGTTGCTCACCTGCTTCGTAGGAGGCGATACCCCAGCCGTCTTTATGCTCCCTCGACTGCTGGACAAGAGAGTTCTTCTCCGTCACGAGGGAAGGGTGGACGGCGGTGGGGACAGCGGAGCGGAAGCCAAAGAGACGGCACATGGTCTTCTTGTCTGATTATAACGGCCGGCCCTGACGGGAAGTCCCGCCATGCCACTCCTGTCCGCTCGACGTCACGGACAGAGGGCTCGCTCGTTTTCTATCACCACGTGGCCATCTTTAATGACAATCCGCGCGTGATTGATTCCCAGGTGATAGGGCAAGTGGCGATAGTTTGAGCACGAAAAAACGACAATGTTTGCCGGATCCCCCACGGTAATCCGGCCGTATGTGTTCAAACCAAGCGCGAGGGCTGCCCCTCGGGTAGCAGCCCAGTAGGCCTCGGCGGCCGTCAGTCCGTTCTCCAGGCAGGCGAGCCCCAGGGCAATGGGGAGGTTCTCGCTCATGGCGGAGCCGGGATTGAGGTTGGTACCGAGCGCCACGTTGACGCCGGCGTCGCGCAGCTTGCGCCCGGGAGCGTAGGGGCGCACGCGCAGGAAGAGGGTGGCGGTGGGGACGAGGACGGCACTGACGCCGGCCTCGGCCAGGGCGCGGATGCCCGCGTCGCTCACATGCTCCAGGTGGTCCGCGGTAGCAGCACCCAGCTCGGCCGCCAGCTCCGCGCCTCCTCCGGCGGTGAGCTGGTCCACGTGCAGCCGGGGCTTCAACCCCAGCTTCTTGGCGGCCCCTAGAATCCGGCGGGCCTCCGCGTGGGAGAAGGCGCCCTCCTCGACGAAAATATCGCAGAAGCGCGCCAGCCCCTGCTCGGCCACGGTGGGGATGATCTCCTTGATGCAGAGATCCATGTAGGCCTCGCGCCACTCCCGGTACTCCTCGGGGACGGCGTGTGCGCACATGAGGGTGGGGATCAGCTCCAGGGGCTGAAGGGTGGAGAGCCGCTGCACCACCTTGAGCATCTTCAGCTCGTCCTGGAGGGACAGGCCGTAGCCGCTCTTCACCTCGGCGGTGGTGATGCCGTACTCCAGCATGAGCTGGAGGCGGGGCAGGGCGAGTCGGATGAGGTCCTCCTCGTTGGCGAAGCGGGTGGCGCGCACGGTGTTGGCGATGCCACCGCCGGCCTGGGCGATCTGCAGATAGGTGGCACCCTGGCAGCGCAGGTCGAACTCCGCCGCACGCTCACCGGCGAAGACGGCGTGGGTGTGTGGATCCACGAAGCCGGGGCCCACGAACTGGCCGTGGGCGTCCAGCACCCGGGTGGAGGGGCCCACCGCCCCCTTGGGCAGGCTGCCCTCGGAGCCCACGTACCAGACCTTTCCCCGGCGTACGCCGACACAGGCGTTGGGTTGGGGTGTGAGGGCGCGCTCGGCGGGCTCCAGGTGGGAGCCCTCCACGGTGAGCACCTCGGACGTGTTGCGGATCAGCAGCTCCAGGGTTTCCATGCGTCACTCGGTGATGCCAGGGATGCGGACTCCGCGGTCGCGAGCGACCTCGATGGCCTCCGGGTAGCCGGCGTCGGCGTGGCGCAGCACGCCCATGGCCGGATCCGAGGTGAGCACGCGCTCGATGCGGCGGGCGGCCTCGGGGGTGCCGTCAGCGACGATGACCTGCCCGGCATGCAGCGAGTAGCCCATGCCCACGCCGCCACCGTGGTGGAAGGACACCCAGGAGGCGCCGTTCACCGCGTTGACGAGGGCGTTGAGGATGGGCCAGTCGGCCACGGCGTCGGTGCCGTCCTTCATGGACTCCGTCTCGCGGTTGGGCGAGGCCACCGAGCCGCAGTCCAGGTGATCGCGCCCGATGACGATGGGGGCCTTCACCTCGCCCTTGCGGACCATCTCGTTGAAGCGCAGGCCGGCCTTGGCGCGCTCGCCGTAGCCCAGCCAGCAGATGCGCGCGGGCAGGCCCTGGAAGGCGATGCGCTCGCGCGCCAGGGTGAGCCAGCGGCGCAGCGACTCCTTCTTGGGGAAGAGCTCCAGCACGGCCTCGTCGGTGCGGCGGATGTCCTCGGGGTCTCCCGAGAGCGCCACCCAGCGGAAGGGCCCGAGGCCCTCGCAGAACATGGGGCGGATGTAGGCCGGCACGAAGCCGGGGAAGTCGAAGGCGTTCTCCAGGCCGGCGAGCTGCGCCTGGGCGCGGATGTTGTTGCCGTAGTCGAAGACGTGGCTGCCGGCCTTCGCGAAGTCCAGCATGGCTTCCACCTGCGTCCGCATGGACTGGCGGGCCTTCTCCACGTAGGCCTTCGGGTCGCGCTTGCGCAGCTCGGCCGCCGACTCCAGGGTCATGTCCGCGGGGATGTAGCCGTTGAGCGGATCATGCGCGCTGGTCTGGTCCGTGACGAAGTCCGGCTTGATGCCGCGCCGGTACAGCTCGCGGAACACCTGGGCCGCGTTGCCGATGATGCCGATGGAGCGGCCCACGCGCCTGGCCTGGGCCTCCTTCGCGAGGGAGATGGCCTCGTCGAGGTCCTTGGCGATGACATCCAGGTAGCGGGTCTCCACGCGGCGCTGGGCGCGGGTGGGATCGATCTCCACGCCGAGGAAGACGGCGTTGTTCATGGTGGCGGCCAGGGGCTGAGCGCCGCCCATGCCGCCGAGACCGCCGGAGAGGACGAG
Source organism: Archangium lansingense (assembly GCF_026626635.1). GTDB lineage: Bacteria > Myxococcota > Myxococcia > Myxococcales > Myxococcaceae > Archangium > Archangium lansingense. The sequence goes on along the minus strand of NZ_JAPNKA010000001.1, from coordinate 8,139,503 downwards.
CCGGCCGGAGAGGTCATCGGAGCCGAAGTGGACGCGGCCGGCCTGGGCAAAGGTCTCGTAGGTGCCCTGGAGGATGCCCTGGGTGCCGATGTAGATCCACGAGCCGGCGGTCATCTGGCCGTACATCATGAGACCCTTCTTCTCAAGCTCGAAGAAGTGGTCCCAGTTGGCCCAGTGGCCCACGAGGTTGGAGTTGGCGATGAGGACGCGGGGGGCGTCCGGGTGGGTGCGGAGGATGCCGACGGGCTTGCCGGACTGGACGAGCAGCGTCTCCTCATCGGTGAGGCGGCGCAGACCGTCGACGATCCGGTCGAACGAGGCCCAGTCGCGGGCGGCCTTGCCGATGCCGCCGTAGACGACCAGGTCCTCGGGGCGCTCGGCCACGTCGGGGTCCAGGTTGTTCATCAGCATGCGGAGGGCGGCTTCCTGGACCCATCCCTTGCAGGACAGGGCGGTTCCGCGGGGGGCACGAATGGTACGGGACATGTGTCTCCTCGAAGATTTCGCGGCGCGGACACTAGCCGAAGCCGGGGGGGGATGCGCGCCCGAGTTGAGGGGTTTCCACTACAGGAGACGGAATGTCCGCCATCAGTGGGACAGTGGCTTGTGCGCGATGCTCTGGGTCGTCAAGAAGCGGGCGTCTTGCGTCGCAAGGCGACAAACTCGGCGGCGAAGTCGAGGAACTTCAGGGCCGCCCGCTCGTGATCCCCGCCGCAGTCGCGCAGGTACTTCACGTGCCAGCCCTCGAGAGGCAACTCGTGCTTCACTTCGTCGAGCCACTCCAGGAAGTCCTGCCACTCCTGATCCTCTCCGCCGTTGAACTGGGTGTTCGATGCCCACCCGCGCGTGAACGAGACGAGGGATTCCACCGTATCGAATCCCGTCGCGAACCAGAGACCTCTCTTCATGAGGATCTGCTTGCGGGCGTAGAGCAATGCATCCATGAGCCCGACCCGGCGCCCACGCCATTCCTCGGGAATGGGTTCCTCCTTGACGATTCGTTTACCGGTCATAGGGTCTGCACCACATCCTGGGCCACAGTGTATTCACGTGACGCAGGACGCCCGGGCCGTTCCGTGCTACCACGCACCGCGCCATGAGCCGCATCTATCGTTCGCTTCCCCCCGCTGGTACCCGGATTGGTCTCGCTTTCTCGGGTGGTCTCGACACCCGCGCCGCTGTGGCGTGGATGTCTCGCAAGGGCCTCGAGGTGTACGCCTACACCGCCGACCTCGCCCAGCCCGACGAGAAGAACCCCGCCGACATCCCGCCCGTCGCCCTGACGCACGGCGCGAAGCAGGCCCGGCTCGTGGACTGCCGCGAGGCCATGGTGCGCGAGGGCCTCATCGCCATCCAGTGCGGCGCCTTCCACCTGTCCGTGGGCGGCAAGAAGTACTTCAACACCACCCCCCTGGGCCGTGCCGTCACCACCACCGCCATCGTCCGCGCCATGCGCGAGGACTCGGTGAACGTCTTCGGTGATGGCAGCACCCACAAGGGCAACGACATCCAGCGCTTCTACCGGTACGGCATCCTCGTCAACCCGGAGCTGCGCATCTACAAGCCCTGGTTGGACCCGGAGTTCGTCAACGCCTTCGGCGGCCGCAAGGAGATGAGCGAGTACCTCGTCTCCATCGGCATGCCCTACAAGATGGGCACCGAGAAGGCCTACTCCACCGACGCCAACGTGCTCGGCGCCACGCACGAGGCCAAGGACCTGGAGCACCTCAACAAGGGCATGAACATCGTGGAGCCCATCATGGGCGTGGCCCACTGGCGCCCCGAGGTGGACGTCCGCCCCGAGCGCGTCACCGTGGAGTTCGCCCAGGGCCTGCCCGTGTCCCTCAACGGCAAGCGCTTCCCCTCCATCTTCGAGCTCTTCCTGGAGTGCAACCGCATCGGCGGGCGCCACGGACTGGGCATGAGCGACCAGCTGGAGAACCGCGTCATCGACGCCAAGAGCCGCGGCATCTACGAGGCTCCCGGCATGGCGCTGCTCCACATCGTCTACGAGCGCCTGCTCTCCGCCATCCACAACGAGTCCACCACCGATCTCTACTTCTCCCTGGGTCGCCGCCTCGGCCGCTTCCTCTACGAGGGCAAGTGGTTCGATCCCGAGGCCCTGCTCCTCAAGGACTCGCTCACCCGGTGGGTGGCCCCCAGCATCACCGGCAGCGTTACCCTGGAGCTGCGCCGCGGTGACGACTACACCCTGCTCGACACCCAGGCCGAGCACATGGCCTACGATCCGGACAAGCTCTCCATGGAGAAGGTCGCCAGCGCCTTCACCCCGGAGGACCGCATCGGCGCCCTGGAGATGCAGAACCTCGCCGTCGGCGACAACCGCGGCCTGCTCCTGCACCACCTCTCCAGCGTCCGCCGCCTCTCGGAGGGCACTGGCACCGGCCCCGGCCTCGCCCAGCTCCTCGGCGATGGCGAGGAAGAGTGAGGCTTACCAATTTTTCTTGGTTTGCGTGAATATAAGAGTCCCGAGCCGGGGATGAGCCCCGGCGGTCAGGAGACTCTCCCATGCGAACCGGACGGTTGTTGCTGCTCTCCACCCTGACGCTCGCCTCGTGCGGCCCCCTCGTCGAAGAGGAGGCCACGCTGGGCGAGCGCACGGATGCGCTGATCACCGACGTGGACCTGGATGGCATCGATGATGCCTTCGAGGATCAGCTCGCCGCGAAGTTCGCTCCCGAGGTGCGGCTGGCCCCGGACTCCATCGACTGGGCGCGGCCGGCCAACGTGGACTGGTACTTGGCCCGCGTGCACATGCGCTTCGACCATTCCGGGTGCCCGGACTGCGAGGTGCTCGCGCTCGCTACACCCACGCAGAGCAACCTCTCCACCCAGTCCCACAAGACGAAGAGTGGCCTGTTCTGCAGCCACAGCAGCACGGTGTACTCCTCGAACGCGTCGCGGAAGGAGTTCTTCCTCCAGCCGCCGGATGACAACGTGCACAAGGGCACGGCGTCCTCCGGGTGGCGCGTGTACGTGCATTCGAAGAAGAGCGTGGTCGTCTCGGGCGGCTACGACATTCAGTACTGGTTCTTCTACCCGTACAACGACTCTTACGCGTCCGTGAACCACGAGGCGGACTGGGAGCACATCACCGTGTCCACGGACTCGGCCGGCAACTTCCAGTCGGCCTGGTACGCGGCGCACAGCGGCGGCAATCGCTACACCGCCTCGCAGCTCCAGTGGAATGGGACGCACCCCATCGTCTACTCGGCGGATGGCTCGCACGCGAGCTACCCCACCGCGGGGACGTACCCCACCGAGGTGCCGGGCTTCGATGACCACAGCTACAACGGGGGGCCGGTGTGGCAGACGTGGAACAACTGGGTGAACGTGGGCGAGAAGAACGCGCCTCGCAACGGCCAGAACTTCATCAAGTACGGGGGCCGCTGGGGCGAGGTGGGTGAGCTCGACGCCACGAGCGGCCCGCAGGGCCCGTCCTTCCAGGGTGCCTGGAACAACGACTGAGTCAGCCGCGCACCCGCACCACCACCTTGCCGCGTGCCTGGCCCGACTCGGCATGGGCGATGGCCTCGCGCGTCTGGTCGAAGGGGAACACCCTGTCCACGTGGGGGCGGAGCTTGCCCGCCTCCACCAGGGCCCCGAGCTGGCGCAGGTTCTCGCCACTCGGGTTCATGAAGAGATAGGTGTAGCGCACGCCGTGGCGCCAGGCGGCGAACGTCGCCCGCGCGCCCACCATGGCGAAGACGGGCCAGAGCGCCGGGGACAATCCCCAGGAGCGGGCCAGGGCCATGTCCGGGCGGTCCGTGATGGAGACGACGATGCCTCCCTTGCGCGCGCTCTTGAAGCTGCGCAGCTGCGTGTCCGCGCCCACGGTGTCGAACACCACGTCCGCGTCCCGCACCACGTCCTCGAAGCGCTGGGTGCGGTAGTCCACCACCTCGTCGGCTCCGAAGCCCTTCACGAGCTCCGTGTTCTTCCCGCTCGCGGTGGCCACCACGTGGGCCCCGAGGTGCCGGCCGAGCTGCACCGCCACCGAGCCCACGCCTCCGGCGCCCGCATGCACCAGCACCTTCTGCCCGGCGGAGAGCTTTCCTACCTCCACCAGCGCCTGCCACGCGGTGAGGCCCACCAGAGGCAGGGACGCGGCCTCTTCGTAGGACAGCTGGGGCGGCTTGGGGGCCACGACGCTCTCGGGTTGCACCACCTCCTCGGCGAAGGCGCCGGGGCGATCCTTGTCCAGGCGCGTCCACACCGCGTCGCCCGGCTTGAAGGACTTCACCTCCGTGCCCACCTCCAGCACCTCGCCGGCGCAGTCGTTGCCGAGGACGAGCGGGAAGCGGTACGGCAGGAGGATGCGTATCTTGCCCTCACGGACCTTCCAGTCCACGGGGTTGACGCTCGCCGCATGCACGGCGATGCGGACGTCGCGAGGGCCCAGGGAAGGGGAGGGCAGCTCTCCCTGCTCGAGGACCTCGGGTCCTCCGTAACGGCGGATAAAGAAGGCGCGCATGGTGGGCTCATGGATGCCCTCGCGCGCCGGAGGTTTCAACCTTTACGCCAGGCCGGTGGAGCTAATCCGCCAGCTCCACCTTCTCCAGGTGCTCGGGGATATGGGCCGCCCAGCCGCGCGCTTCGACCCGCTCCTTGAGCGCCCGGAGCGCCGAGGGCTCGCCGTGGACGAGCAGCGTCTGCCGCGGCGGCGCCTCGAAGCCGTCCATCCAGCGCAGCGTCTCCGTCCAGTCCGCGTGTGCCGAGAAGCCGCTCACCGTGCGCAGCTGCGCCTCCACCCGCACCATCTGCCCGTGGATTTTGATCTCCTTCTCGCCGTCCAGCATGCGCCGGCCGCGCGAGCCGTCGGACTGGTAGCCCACGAAGAGCACCGTGTTGCGCGGATCCGGCAGCCGGTACTTCAGGTGGTGGAGGATGCGCCCTCCGGTGGCCATGCCCGAGGCGGAGATGATGATGCCCGGGCCATCGACCAGGTTGATCCGCTTGCTCTCCTGCGGCGAGGTGATGAAGCGCGTGCGCTTCGTGGCCAGCGGAGACTCGCCCCGCTTCACGATGGCGGACATGTCCAGGTCGTGCTCTTCCGCGTGCGCCAGGTAGATGGGCGTGGCGTCGCACGCCATGGGCGAATCCACGAAGACATCCAGCTCGGGGATGCGCTTCTCCGCCTCCAGGTTGCGCAGGTGGTAGAGCAGCTCCTGGGTCCGGCCCACCGAGAAGGCGGGAATGACGACCATGCCCTTGCGCTCGTAGGCGTCCACCACGGCCTCGCACAGCGCGTCCACGGGCCGCTTGTCCCCGTGCTCGCGGTCGCCATAGGTGCTCTCCACCACCAGCGTGGTGGCCGAGCGGACCGTCTGCGGATCCCTCAAAATGGGGGCGTGGTAGCGGCCCAGGTCCCCGGTGAACACCACGCGCTGGTTCGTGCTCTCCAGGTGGAACACGCACACCGCCGAGCCGAGGATATGGCCCGCTCGGTAGAAGGTGAGGGTGATGCCGGGGAGGATCTCCCGGGTGCGTTCGTAGCCAAAGGTCTCGAAGAGCTTCAGCGCGCGCTGCGCGTCCTCCACCGTGTAGAGGGGCAGGGCAGGGTGGTGCTTCGAGAACCCCTCCTTGTTGGCGTAGCGGGCCTCTTCCTCCTGGAGGTGCGCCGAGTCCGGGAGCAGCAGCGCGGAGAGATCGCGCGTCCCGGGGGTGCAGTAGACGGGCCCGTGGAAGCCGTCACGCACCACGCGAGGCAGGCCGCCGGTGTGATCGATGTGGGCGTGCGTGAGGACGATGGCGTCGATGCTCCGGGGCGATACGGGAAGGGCACGCCAGTTGCGCTGGCGCAGCTCCTTCCGGCCCTGGAACAGGCCGCAATCGATGAGCACCCGCTTGCCCTGGTGCTCGAGGAGGAATCTTGAGCCAGTGACGGTTCCCGCGGCGCCGAGGAAATGGATGGAGGCCATGCGCGGCACTCTATCCCAGCAGCGTCCCCGTGGTGGCGCCCTCTCCTCTCCCTCTCAGCCACTCGCACCGGTGTCGCCGTTGGAATGGGGGGATGTCGTCCCGCTTCATGCAGGCACCACGTCGGTGCTGGGGCCATCGGGCTCGGGCGTTGCCGGGCCTGGCACCACCTCGCGGCGCTTCCACAGGAAGTACACCGCCGGGTAGACGAGCAGCTCCAGCAGGAAGCTGGTGGCCAGGCCGCCCACCATGGGCGCGGCAATCCGCTTCATGACGTCCGCGCCCGTTCCGGTGGACCACATGATGGGGAGCAGGCCCAGCATCGCCGCCAGTACCGTCATCGCCTTGGGCCGGACGCGCTTCACGGCGCCATGGATGATGGCCTCCACCAGGTCGCCCTCGGTGCGCAGCATTCCGCGCTTCTTCGCTTCGTCATGGGACAGGTCGAGGAAGAGCAGCATGAAGGCCCCTGTCTCGGCGTCCAGGCCCATCAGCGCAATCATGCCCACCCACACCGCGATGGAGACGTTGTAGTCGAGCGCCCAGAGCAGCCACACCGCGCCGATGGCCGAGAAGGGCACCGCCAGCATCACGAGGCCCGCCTTGAAGGCCGACTTCGTGTTCATGTACAGCAGCCCGAAGATGAGCACGAGCGTGAGCGGGATGACGAGCTTCAGCCGCTCCCGGACGCGCAGCATGTTCTCGTACTGGCCGCTCCACGTCATGGAGTAGCCGGAGGGCAGCTTCACGCTCGCGGCCACCGCCTCCTTGGCTCTATCCACGAAGCGACCCACGTCGTACTTGGAGGTGTCGAAGTCCACGTAGACATAGCCGGTGAGCATCCCGTTCTCGTTGCGAATCATCGAGGGGCCATGGGCGAGCACCACGTCCGCGATGGCCTCCATGGGAATCTGGCCCTGGCCGTTGGGAAGGGGCAGCAGCACGCGCCCGAGCGCCTGGACATCCTCGCGGTAGTCCCGCGCGTAGCGCACGTTGATGCCGTAGCGCTCGCGGCCCTCCACGGTGGTGGACTGGTTGTCGCCGCCTATCGCCGTCATCACCATCATGTTCGCGTCGTCCACGCTCAGGCCGTAGCGGGCGAGCTCGTCGCGCTTGAGGACGAAGTCCAGGAAGTAGCCGCCCGCCACGCGCTCGGCGAACGCGCTGCGGGTGCCCTCCACCTTCGCCACCGCCGCCTCCGTCTCGCGAGCGATGCGCTCCACGGTGGCCAGGTCCGCGCCCATGATCTTGATGCCCACGGGCGTGCGGATACCGGTGGACAGCATGTCCAGCCGCCCCTTGATGGGCATGGTCCAGGCGTTGGAGATGCCCGGCAGCTGGAGCGCGGCGTTCATCTTCGACTCCAGCTCGGCCTGGGTGATGCGGTCGCGCCAGAAGGGACGCAGCATGCCCTTCAGCCACTCGGGAGCCCAGCCGCTGTACCAGCGCGGCACCTCGCGCCACTCGGACTCGGGGCGCAGCAGCACCGTCGTCTCCATCATGGTGAACGGAGCGGGGTCGGTGGAGGTGTTGGCGCGGCCGGCCTTGCCGAAGACGCGCTCCACCTCGGGGAACTGCATGAGCAGCTTGTCCTGCACCTGCAGGATGCGCTGCGCCTCGGTGACGGACATGCCGGGCTCCACCGCCGAGGGCATGTAGAGGATGGAGCCTTCGTTGAGCGGAGGCATGAACTCGCTGCCCAGCTGCAGGTACACGGGGATGGTGGTGGCGACCAGCAGCCCGCTCACCACCAGGGTGGCCTTGGCGTGGCGCACGACGAAGCGGCACGGGCCCTCGTAGAGCCGGTGCATCAGCCGGCTGATGGGGTGCCGCTCCTCCGAGTAGTACTTGCCCACGAGTGCGTGCGTCGCCAGCGATGCCAGGAACTTCGGGCGGAACTGGAAGGGCTCCACGCGTGCGAAGAGCATCCGCATGGCCGGGTCCAGGGTGATGGCCAGCAGCGCGGCGATGGCCATGGCGAGGTTCTTCGAGTACGCCAGCGGGCGGAAGAGGCGGCCCTCCTGGTCCACCAGCGTGAAGATGGGCATGAAGGCCACGGCGATGACGAGCAGGCTGAAGAAGACGCCCGGCCCCACCTCCATCAGCGCTTCCAGGCGCACCTGGTGGAAGTCGCCCTTCTTCCCATCCTTTATCCAGTGGTGAATCTTGTTGTACGCGTTCTCCACCTCGACGATGGCGCCGTCCACGAGCACGCCGATGGAGATGGCGATGCCGGCCAGCGACATGAGGTTGGCGTTCAACCCCATCGCGTACATGGGGATGAAGGCCAGCGCCACCGACACCGGAATGGTGACGATGGGCACGATGGCCGATGGCACGTGCCACAGGAAGATGAGGATGATGAGGGAGACGATGATGATCTCCTCCACCAGCTTGTGCGTCACCGTGTCGATGGCGCGCTCGATGAGGTCCGAGCGGTCGTAGGTGGTGACGATCTCCACGCCCTCGGGCAGCGAGGGTTTCAGCTCCTCGAGCTTCGTCTTGATGCGCTCGATGACGTTGAGGGCGTTCTCCCCCTGGCGCATCACCACGATGCCGCCCACCACGTCTCCCTCGCCGTCCAGGTCGGCCACGCCCCGGCGCAGCTCGGGGCCCAGTGTCACGTTGGCCACGTCCTTGATGGTGACGGGCGTGCCGCCCTGGGACTTGAGGACGAGCTTCTCGATGTCCTCCACGCTCTTCACGTAGCCGCGGCCGCGCACCATGTACTCGCGCCCGGCCACCTCCACGAGCCGTCCTCCCACGTCGTTGTTGCCCTGGCGCACCGCACGCACCACCGCGTCCAGCGACAGCCCGTAGCTGGCGAGGGTGTTGGGGTTGACCGCCACCTGGTACTGGCGCACCTGGCCGCCCACGGTCGCCACCTCGGAGACGCCCGGCACGCTTTGAATCTGATAGCGCAGGAACCAGTCCTGGTAGGAGCGCAGCTCGTCCAGCCGGTGCTTGCCGCTCTTGTCCACCAGTGCGTACTGGAACACCCACCCCACGCTGGTGGCGTCCGGGCCCAGCTCCACCTTCACGTCCGGCGGGAGCTGGGGGGTTATTTTCGACAGGTACTCGAGCACCCGCGTGCGCGCCCAGTACATGTCCGTGCCGTCCTCGAAGATGACGTACACGTAGCTGAAGCCGAAGTCGCTGAAGCCGCGCACCGCCTTGACCTTCGGGGCGCCCAGCAGCGCGGTGGTGATGGGGTAGGTGACCTGGTCCTCGACGATGTCGGGGCTGCGGTCCCACCGCCCGTAGACGATGACCTGGGTGTCGGACAGGTCCGGCAGCGCGTCCAGCGGGGTGTTCTTCATCGTCCACCAGGCGCCGAAGAGCGCCGCCACGGTGGCCGCGATGACCAGGTACTTGTTCTCCGCCGAGAAGCGGATGATGGCTCGAATCATGGCTCAGTGGCCTCCGTGGCCGGAGGTGGCCGGGGGCGCACCCGCCGGTGGCGAAGAGGGGGGAGGAGAGCCCCCCGGGGAGGTGGCGGCCAGCGCGGCCAGCGAGGCGCGCAGGCGCGATTCGGAGTCGATCAGGAAGTTGGCGCCGGTGACGACCTGCTCGCCGGCCTTCAGGCCCGACGTCACCTCCACGCTCTTTCCGTCCGACTCGCCCAGGCGGACCTCCCGGGGCTGGAAGCGGCCATCGCCGAGCGCCACGAAGACGACCTGGGTGGTGCCGGTGGGGACGACCGCGTCGGACGGAATCTTCAGCCCCTCGTGAGCCGTCCCCCGGAGCACCACCTCGCCGAACATCTCGGGGCGCAGATCTCCATCGGGATTGGGGAACTCCAGGCGCACCTTGACGGTGCGCGTGACCGGGTCCAACACCGGGTCGAGGAAGTACACCTTCCCGGCGAAGACGCGGTTGGGGAAGGCCTTGAGCTGAAGCGTGGCGGTCATGCCCACCTTTACGTGGCGCAGCTCGGTCTCATACACATCGGCGAGGACCCATACGCGCGACAGGTCGACGACCTCGTAGGGCGTGGCGCCGATCTCCAGGCGCGCGCCCTCCACGACGTCCTTCTTGGTGATGACCCCGGAGATGGGGGACACCAGGGTGAGGGCGCGGGTGGCCTCGCCCGTCTGGGCGAGCCGCTCGAGAGTGGCCGCCGGTACGTCCCAGAGCTGCAGCTTGCGCCGGGCCGCCGCCACCAGGGCGTCGCCATCCGTCGCCATCCCGCCGGCCTGGCTCAGGGCCTGGCGGGTTCGCAGGGCCAGCAGGTACTCCTCCTGCGCGGCGAGCAGCTCGGGGCTGTAGACGGAGAAGAGCGGCTCCCCCTGCCGCACCGGCTTGCCGACGAAGTCCACGTACACGCGCTCGACGAAGGCGGGCACCTTCAGGGTGACGCGGCGCACGCGGGTCTCGTCCATGACCACGCGACCGCTGGTCCTCCAGGTGCCCCCGATCTTGCCCTCCGTCACCGGGGCGGTGCGCAGGCCGATGAGCTGTTGGCGCGAGGGGTCGATGGTGACGGGGGCCAGGCCCTCCACCGCGGGGGCTCCCGGTTCGCCGGAGGAGGCGGACATGGGCGTCATCGCCACCAGGTCCATGCCGCAGATGGGGCACTTGCCCGGGTGGTCCTGCACGATGCTCGGGTGCATGGGGCACTGGTATTTCGTGGCCGCCGGCTCGGAGACCTCCGGGGGGGTGGTGGCCGCGGGGGCGGACGCGTGGGTGCCGGGGGCTTCATCGTTGTGCGTCAGCAGGTGGACGGCCCCGCCGCCCAGTGCGGCGCTGGCCAGTGCCGTGGCGGCGAGCGCGGCGGCTCCGAAGCGGCGGCGCGCAGGAGACGGCGAGGAGGGGAGTGGAGGAGTCTCGAGGGACATGGGTTCTCCAGGGACTACATCCCTGACATGGAAGATGAAGAGGAGGAGGCGGCGGCACCGGGCGCGCTGCCCGCTGGGGCGGCGCCGCTCGCGGGAGCGGACGGGGTGCTACCCGCTCCGGGCATGCCTCCCGCTCCCTGACTGCTGCCGCCCATGGAGGCCACGGGCTCCAGGCTCACCTCGGCCTGGGCGATGGCGAGGCGTTGCGCTTCGACGAGCGTCCGCAGGTACTCTTCTTCGTCGCGGATGATGCCGGTATTGGCCTCCAACACCGAGGCGAACGAGGCGCGCCCGACCCGGTACTGCGTCAGAGTGCTCTCGACGGTCGCCGCCGACTGCATCAGGAGGCCGTCGCGGTAGATGGCCGCCGTGTCGCGCAGCGCGGCCAGGGCGATGAGGCGCTCCTGCACCCGCAGGCGCAGTACCTGCTCCAGGGTCTCCGTCGCGTGGGTGGGGGCCATGGCCTGGGCTCTGCTTTCGGCCACCGCGCGGTTCTGCTTCCTCCCGGAGAAGATGGGCAGGTTGAAGCCGACGTTGGCTTGCCACATGGGGGGAAAGTCGCCGCCACGGGGCATCACCCCCGCGCTCACGGTGAAGTCGGGCAGGCGTTCCAGACGCGCCAGCGCCACCTGCTTCCCGGCCCGCGCCACCAACGTGTGCCTCTCGGCCAGCTCTGGGCTGCGCTCGAGCGCGTCCCTCACCGCGGCTTCGGAATCGCCGAGCTCGGGCACCCCCACGTCGCGCAAGCGCATGGTGGTGGGCAGGGGCGCCTCCAGGGGCCGGCCGCTCAGCCGGTTCAAGGTCTGCACCCGGATACGCTCCTCGGCCTGCAGTGCCAGCCGGCGCTGGCGCAGTCGGTTGAGCTCGAGCTGGGCGCGCAGCAGGTCCGACTGGGCCCCCTCTCCGGTCTCGTAGCGGATCCGGGCCATGTCGGCGGACTGCTTCCAGAGCGTCTGGAGTCGCTCCAGCAGGAGGAGCCGCTCCCGCACCAGCAGCAGATCCAGGTAGCCCCGGTGCACCTCGGCCTCGACGGACAGCCGCGCGCGCACCACCTGCGTCGACGCGGCCGTGGCGCCGAGCTCGGCGAGCTCGGTACGCAGCGCGCGCTTGCCCGGGAAGGGCAGGGCCTGGGAGGCCATGATGCTGAAGTAGCTGCCCTCCATCTCGCCGATCATGAGGCCGGTGAAGCCGTCGTTCTGGATGCCCAGCTGCAGCGTCGGGTCCGGCAGGGCTCCCGCCTGGGGTACACGCTCCCGGGCGGCCCGGGCCTGGGCCTCGGCCTGGTGCAGCTCCGGGCGCGTCTCGAGGGCTTCCGCGAGGAGTTGCGCCAGCGCCGGATCCTCTGGCAGCACCGGCGCGGAGGAGGCCTGCGTGGACGGCGTGCGAGTGTCCTCCTGCGCGGGCGCCGCCAGGGGAGAGAGCAGCGCCAGCACGAGGGCGAGGGGCCCTACCGGGTGGTGCCGCCATCCCGAGGTGGGGAGAGGCTGGGAAGATGCGTGAGTGGGTTGCACGGCGATGGGTTGTGCAGGGCTTGTGCCATGGGGCTGTGTCCCGCCGGAGGAGACGGACTCCGGGGAGCGCTGCGTGCTCGCTCGGGGGGCAGGCCCGGTGCGACAGGAGCCCGGGGCGTCACGGTGTAACTCCGGGAATCACATCTCGCCCGGGCAAGGGCGCGCATAGGCTGGGGGAGGGCGGGTGGCACCCGGCTTGCGTACTACTGATGGAGGAGAGCTCACCCATGCAGGTTCCCTCAGGCACCGCCAGGCGTCTCAGCCTGGCCCTCGCCGCCCTGGTTTCCCTCTTCGTCGTCTCCTCCCTTCTGGCGCTCGTGCACATGCGGGAGATTCACTCCCGCCTGGTCGAGATGCAGGCGCGGCAGCATGCCGTCCGCTCGGCGCTCGAGGTGGCCAGCGCCATCCGGGACACCTACGCGCACCAGGCTCACACCCTCATCCTGGGAAACGACAGCCACCTGCACTTCTACGAGACGGCCGCTGGCCGGGTGACGCGGCTGACGGAGGAGATGAAGGCGCAGGCCCTGGGGCCCGAGGAGCGGGCCTGGGTGGAGGACATCGAGCGGGCCCAGAGGGCGCTGGACACGCTCTTCCGCGAAGCGCTCCTGCCCGCGGTGCTGGCGGGCAGGCAGGAGGACATGGAGCGCGAGCATGGCCGGGCGCTCGGGCTCGTGTCCCAGATGGAGGAGCGCACGGACCGGCTGGTGAGCCACTTCAACCGCTCGGTGGATGCGGCCGAGGCCCGGGTGGCGGAGCTGCAGAGCTCCGCCTTCCAGTGGACCCTGTTCTTCCTGGTGGGCGCGCCGCTCCTGGCCATCGGCGTGGGCGTCTACATCGTCCGCTCCGTGGCCCGGCCCGTGGCCCGGCTGCGCGAGGGCGCGGCGCGGCTGGCCGCGGGAGACATGCACGCGCGCATCGACATCTCGACTCCCGACGAGTTCGGCGAGCTGGCCCGCCAGTTCAACGCCATGACGGCGGCGCTGCGCGAGCATCAGGAGCAGTTGGTGCAGAGCGAGAAGCTCGCGGGCATTGGCAGGCTGGCGGCGGGCGTGGCCCATGAAATCAACAACCCGCTCACCGTCATCCTCGGCTATGCGGGCATGATGAAGAAGAAGGTGGAGGGGAGCCTGCGAGAGGACCTCCAGGTCATCGAGGACGAGGCGGTGCGCAGCCGGAACATCGTCCAGGATCTGCTCGCGCTCTCGCGTCCGTTGCAGGCCGAGCCGGAGCCGGTGGATCTGCGCGCCCTGTGCGAGGACGTGGTGGAGCGGCTGCGGCAGGGGGGCCAGTTGAGTGCGGTGCGGGTGGACGTCGAAGGCGAGGCGCGGACGGCGGGACACCTGACGAAGCTCCGCCAGGTGGTCCTCAACCTGGTTCGCAACGCGGTGGATGCGTGCGGAGAGCAGGGCCGGGTACGGGTGCGCCTGGCGCAGACGGAGACGGGGGCCGAGCTGCACGTGGAGGACACGGGCCCGGGGCTGAGCGCCACGGCGCGCGAGCGCCTCTTCGAGCCCTTCTTCACCACGAAGCCCAGCGGGACGGGGCTGGGCCTGGCCATCAGCCAGAGCATCGTGCAGGCGCATGGTGGCAACCTGGAGGCTGCCGCGGGTACGGGACCGGGCGCACACTTCACCGTGTGGCTGCCTGCCACGTTGCCGGGGAGGGCGTGAGAGATGGAGACGCGCGGAAGCGTGCTGGTGGTGGACGACAAGGAGAACATCCTCAAGCTCTTCGCCCGGCTGTTGGGTGATACCTACGAGGTGACGTGCGCGGAGGACGGGGCGCGCGCACTGGCGCTGGTGGCGGCGCGGGAGTTCGACGTCGTGGTGTCGGACGTCCGCATGCCGGGGGCGGACGGCTTCGAGGTACTGCGCGCCGTCAAGTCCCGCTACCCCAACACCGAAGTGGTGATGATGACGGGCTACGCCACGGTGCCGGATGCGGTGGAGGCGATGCGGGCGGGTGCCTTCGACTACCTCCAGAAGCCCTTCCTCCCCGATGCTCCCGTCGAGCTGGTGGCCCGGGCGATGGAACGCCGGCGGCTGCGCCTCCAGGCGGAAGTGCTGGGGCGGGAATCGCCGCCGGGCACGGGCTTCTCCTTCACCGGGGTCGTGGGCCGCAGCGCGGCGATGCAGGAGTCGCACCGGCTCATCGAGCAGGCGGCGCGCCTGGACATCACCGTACTGCTGACGGGTGAGACGGGCACGGGCAAGGAGTTGGCGGCACGTGCCGTCCATCTCAACAGCGCCCGGCGTGAGCGCCCCTTCGTGGCCGTCAACTGTGGTGCCCTGCCGGCGGAGCTCGTGGAGAGCGAGCTGTTCGGCCATGGAAAGGGGGCCTTCACCGGTGCGGCCCAGGCCAAGGCGGGCCTCTTCGAGGAGGCCAATGGGGGAACGCTCTTCCTGGATGAGGTGGGGGATCTTCCGCTGAACGCGCAGGTGAAGCTGCTGCGTGTGCTGCAGGAGCGGGAGGTCCGGCGCGTGGGCGAGACCCGGCCCGTGCAGGTGGACGTGCGGGTGGTGGCCGCCACCCACCGTGACCTACGGGCCGAGGCGGCCCAGGGGCGTTTCCGGGAGGATCTCTTCTACCGGCTCAACGTCTTCCCGGTGCAACTGCCGCCCCTGCGCGAGCGCAAGGAGGACATTCCGCTGCTGGCGGCCCATCTGCTCGACAAGCACGGCAAGGCGATGGGGCGCACGCTGGAGGGGATGACGCCGGAGGCGTTGCGTGTGCTCGTGGGCTACCCGTGGCCGGGGAACGTGCGTGAGCTGGAGAACACCATCATGCGGGCGGTGGCGGTGGCCGCGGGGCCGGCGGTGACGGAGCGCGACCTGCCGTCCGAGGTGCGGGAGCGTCAGGAAGGAGCCCTGCCGGGCGGGGCGGCGAAGCATCTGCCCTACCGGGACGCGCTCGATCTGGCCAGGGACCGCTTCTCGCGCGAATACCTCACGGCGCTGCTGCGCGACTTCGAGGGCAACGTCACCCGTGCCGCCGAGCATGCCGGTATCGAGCGCGAGAGCCTGCATCGGCTGCTGAAGCGCTACAGCATCCGCTCGGATGACTTCAAGCCGCGGTAGAGGCTGGCCGCGGCGCGGGCCCGCTCGAGGCTCGCGCCACGGAGGCACTGCGGGTTACTGGATGGTGACGATCCCGCTGATGTGGTCCATCGCGCAGGCATAGCGCAACGTGCCCGTCTCGCTCGGGGTGAACTCCACCGTCACCGGCGTGTCCAGGGGGAGCGGCTGGTTGATGCCCAGGTCGTCGAGGATGAGCTCCTTGGCGCACGTCTTGTCCGTCTTGCGAGTGACCACGAGGCGGACCGGGTGCCCCGCTTTCACCTTCACGTTCGCGGGCTCGAAGCCCTTGGACGTCACCGTGAGCTCCACGGTGCTGACTCCGTTCTTGCCGACGGGGGCGGCAGCGGGCTTCTCCGCGGGGGCCGCCCTGGCCGCGCCGGCGTGCGTGTCCTTCTTGGCGTGCTCGTCACACGCGGCTGCTGGAGTGGCGGCGGCCAGGGTGAGGGCAGCCAGGGCTCCCATCAGGATCGTCTTCATCGGTTGGTTTCTCCCGGAGTGAGGGGGATGACCGGCATCCGTTGCAAGGGCCTCCACAGCACAACGCGTGCCGGGGTGTGCACTGGCCTGTTCTCGCGGGGTTGGCGGTGCGAGGCACCTGGCTGGAGTGTCCACGCGGGTTTCCCTGTAACCCGCCCGGTCACGGTCGGAGGGGGCCGCACGGCGAAACCCGAAGCCGGGCGAGCCGGTCAGCCCAAGGCCTGGGCTGCGATGGCGTAGAGGTGCTCCCTCTTGCCCGGGGCCTGGGTCCCATGAAGCATCATCATGGGGGACGGGACGTGCCGCTCGAGCCCGCGCCCCGCCACCCACTCGCTCAGCTCGACGAAGCGCGGAGGGATGTCGATCCGCACGACTCCCTCGAGGCCCCGCAGGAGCTCGGCCGCGAGGACCCAGGCGATCGGCTCCTCCTGGGCGATGAGGGGACCCACCATCGTCGAATCGAGGTTGGGCCACGCCAGACCGTAGCCCACCACGCGCCCGCCCCGTTCGGCGACCAGCGCGCGGAGCGCCACCCGGTACAAGGCGTGGAGCAGGGAATGCCGGGGCGCACCGAAGGCGCCAGCGTCCAGCGTGGCGACCGCGTCCAGATCCTCCGCGGTCATCGCGCGCACTCGCGTGTCCGGGACGGACAGCTCCTGCGGCTCCCGGGTGAGCCGCCCCACATGCTTCACAATCTCGTCAACCTGGACGAAGCCCAGCTTCTCGTAGAGGGGACGGCCCTGATCCGTCGCGAACAGGAGTGTGGGGATGGGACCGATGTGCTCCAGCGCATGCTCCATGAGGCGCCGTCCGAGCCCCTGCCGCCCATGGGAGGGCGACACCGCCATCATCCCGATCGACGCTGCCTCGCGCCCATAAGGCGTAATGAGGACCGTGCCCGCGAGCCCACCCTCCGGTGAGTCCACGCCGAAGCCGGCCCCCAGCTCCAGGATCATCCGCCACTTCAGCGCTTCCGCCGGCCAGTCGCGCTTCACGGCCAGCTCGAGGCAGGCGGGCATGTCATCCAGGGTGAGTCTCCGAATGCGCATGCGGCTGCCTATACCACGGGGCTCAGGCCTCTCGCGTGAAGGCCCCGTACACCGCGGCGAAGCCGGTCGCCGCCAGACCGACAAGGAACAGCACGGGCCCCAGCAGCAGCCCGCCATTCACCAGCATCCAGACGAGGCCCAGCACCACCACCCCGATGGGCGAAAAGCGTAGCCAGTTCGGAGTCGGCACCTCCGGGCGCAGCGTCATCAACCCCAGCACCGCCAGGAGCAGCAGCTCCATACACACGGAGAGTGGCTGATCCCACCCCTTGTCGTAGCTCTCCTGGAGCAGCCCGTAGACGAAGTCCTCCGACGGCTGTGGCGCGTCAACCACGAGCAGCTCCGGCGGCGCCTGCGGTACCGGACCCGCGCTTCTCCCCGTGCCCTGGGTGGGCACCCAGGTGAGGAACAGCGAGAGCAGGCACAGCGCCACTCCTCCGAGCGCCACCGGGGCCGTCCCACGCAGCAGCGTGCGCGGCTCGAAGAGACGGCTCCACCCGTTCTGCCCCACGAACACCTTGCGGTACTGGTCGTATCCCAGCAGCGCCGCACCTCCCAGCCACAGCACCGGAGTGAGGCCAATGCTCAGCATCCGGATCGCCAGAGCCGCCACCACCACCGAGAACACCGCCGGCACCACCGGGCGCATCAACGTGTCTGGAACCCAGTCCACCAGCGCGTGCTTCTCGCCGGCGTCGCGCAGCTCGCGGGCCGCCACCAGCCACCCGCCGATGATTACCACCAGCGACCAGTAGGGCCCCACCCCCGCGAAGAAGGGCAGGATGGCGAGCACCAGTCCCACGCCCAGCAGCCCCAACCCCACCATGCTTGGCGAGTGTGCTGGCACATGCGCCAACCACACCGGCCCGTCGTACGGCGGCGCCTTGGGTTGGGCTGGATTGCGCAGGCCGGGATCCGTGTCCTCGGCCTCGTCCTGCAACGGGACCGCTACAGCGCGCGCTGCCGCGGTGCTCCGCGTGCGCCCCGTCGTCAGTGCGCCAACGCCGGTGGACGTCCGGCGGATCGTTCCGGGCGGGGGAGGCGGGGGCATCTTCGCCCCGCAGTTCTCGCAATAGCGCAGGGTCTCGTCCCTCGCGCCCTCTCCGCACTCCTTGCACTGCATCGCGATCCGGCCTCCGGCACTCAGGGCCCTGGGGTCGTGCCGCGCGGAGTATACTGGATTTCCCGCCGTCCTACTTCCAGGCGACGTGGTAGGCGCAGCTGCCCCCTCCGCGCTTGCGGCAGGGCTTGGTGGCGTCATGGAGGATGGTGGCGGTGGGCTGGAAGCGCTGCGCCATCGCGATGATGATGCCCCGGTCGAAATCGCACGGATACGGCGTGGAGCTCTCCATGGTGACCAGGTTCTTCCCCGGAGTGTGCGCGTAGCTGTAGTGGCCGATTCCGTCGCGCATCTCTCCCGTGTTGGGGCTGAACATGGTCTCACCGCGCATGGCGTGGTTCATGTGGTACGCGATGTCGATGCACTTCAGGGCGCTGTGGATGTCCGTCACCGTGGGCGGAAAGATCGCATTCTTCGGCGTGGTCATCCCCGACTGAAACAGGAGGACGTGGCCGAACTCGTTCCCAATCCGCTCCAGGGTCTTCAGCCACAGCTCGAGCGGGTACCAGGCGCTCGGCTCGAACTTCACCGCCCCGGTGCCATCGTCGGCGCCCAGGCCCTCCTCGAGGAGGATTCGATTGGCGATGAGGGTGAACGAGCCGAACCCATCGATGACGATCTGCAGATTCGCGCCCAGGACCTGGAATTGTCCGGGAGAGACCTGGTTCCGCACGGTCGGCTTCTGGAGGTCTCGCTTGAGGTCCGCTGTGGAACGTCCGTGTTCAGGATTGCGCTGGCTCAGCATGTGAGTCTCCTTGATGTTTCGAATTGAAATCCCCAGCAGAACGCAAGGGAGCGATTCCTACTGCGGCATGAGATGGAAGCCGGGGACGCTCAGATGTCGCGCACGTCACCCGGGCAGTTCACAGACGTCTCACCTGGATCCGCGATGGTGTTCCCGCAGGTCCGGAGGCAATCCGAGGGGCTGTTCTTGTGATTCTCGCCCGCGCTCACCAGGCAGAGCCCATCCCCGGAGAACGGCTTGGGCAGCCCGGGCGCGTTCGGCCAGAGGGTGGGCTGGCCCCTGTCTCCCGGGGAGAACCGGAACCAGAGCCCCCAGACGAACTGGGTCACATCCTGCGTCTTCACCCAGCCCCGCCGGGCGAGGCTCGCGCCAAGAGAGGGCGCTGACTCCAGGGCCGAGACGGTTGCGAAGTCCGGGGCCCCGGGCTCCACCTCTCCCACGCTCTCGAGCGTGTACACGATGGCCGCCAACCGGGCGTCGGGGTTGTAGACGAGCCACACGCTGGACAGCCCGCGCGCCCGAGCCTTCGCCACCAGCTCCTTCCAGCGCGACTCGAGATAGCCGCGGTGATTGCCCTTCGGCAGCGCGAACCGCTCGGTGCGCATGACGTGGTGCTTGTTGCGGAGATCCTTGAAGTCCTTGATGCCGATGATGCTGTAGGCCGTGCACTCGGTCTGGACGAAGTAGGGCCGCTCCGAGAACCGGACGCCATCCAGCTCGTACTCGTTGATGACCCAGCGGGCGTACTCCCGGGCGTGCTTCTCGGTGTCCACCAGGTAGCGCCCGCCACTGTAGAGGTACGGATCGCTGGGGGTCGGGAGGCTCAGCGGCAGGTACTTGAAGAGGACGCCTGGCTGGGCCGCCATGTACATCCGGTCCCGCTCGATGACGGCCGGGGCCTGGTCCACCGGCAGGGTGGGGTAGAGCTGGTAATCACAGAAGGCCGCTGCCCGTGCGTTGCGAGCGATTTCCTCCACTCTCTCCGGGGCCTCGTTGCGTACCTCCTGCTCGGCGGACGACATCGGGTCCGGGAGCTCCTCGCCACCACCGCAGCCCATCACCAGAATACCCAGTGCGAACAACAGTCTCTTCATGGCAGTCCCCCGGAGTTCCGCGGCATCGCCGCGAACCTGGCGGGCGCTCCATAGGGCAAGGCTCGTGCCCGGCTCCAAACACGGCTCGGGTGCACAAGCGGCCACGAAATTTCTGGGGAAGGACTCCTCAGCTCACGTAAAGCCAGTGCACTCCGGTTAATGGCTTGGAGTCATTCATGACCGCGGAGTCATTCGTGACCGCGGCTTTCGAGGGCGGGCGCAGAGCTGCAGCCGCCTCGAAATCCATGCGCACCGTGCCGGCATGACTGTGGGGTCATCGCAATTCCATTCAATGACCCTTGCATCATTGCGTCACAGGTGGCGCGGGGGCTCTCGCCCTCTACCACTGAGATTGTAGCTCGCGGGGTACGCTGGATCAGCCAGGGCAAGATGACCTGGCCGGCGTCAGAAGCACCCCATGCGCGCTGCGCGGGAGTGACGGCCCGCGGCCTACTGCTTCGCGGTGGCGGTGCCCGCCGACAGCTTCTGCATCCACTCCGCGAGGGACTGCGGATCGATGGGGCCCACATGCTTGCCCAGGATGATGCCCTGTGCGTCGACGAAGTACGTCTCCGGCACGCCTGCCACCCCGTAGCTCACCGCCACGCCCGAGTTCACATCGATGAGCTGCGGGAAGCTCGCCCCCATCTGAGACAGGAACTGCTTCGCGTTCTCCTCGGTGTCCTCGAAGACGACTCCCATGAACTGCGCCTGCTGGCCGAACTCCCGAGCGCCCCACTCCAGCACCGGGTGCTCCATCTTGCAGGGCCCGCACCACGACGCCCAGAAGTTGATGACCATGGGCCGGCCCTTGAGCTGCTCCGAGCTCACCCGCATCCCGCTGTCCAGCGCCCTCAGCGTGAACGGCGGGGCTGCCTGGCCCTTCAGCATGAAGGGCACCTCGCGCGGGTTGCTGCCGAAGCCCTTGGCCAGCACCGCCAGCAGCCCCAGGCACAGCACCACGAAGCTCGCCGTGATGCGCCAGTTCATGCCGCACCTCCTGGGTTCATCTCCACGCCCGGCTCAGGAGGCGCTCCCGCCGCCGGTTTCTTCTCATCCGCCACCGCCCGCGCCCGCCGCGCCGGCCACACGGCGATCAGCGTGCCCAACACCAACAGCGGAATGCTCCACCAGATCCACCCCACCAGCGGGAAGATCCACGCGTTGAAGCTCGCGGTGCCGCGGTCCTCGGAGAAGGCCATCAGCGACAGGTACAGGTCTTCCTTCGCCGTCTCGCGCACCGCCGGCGTTCCCACCGGGTCCGTCATGCGCTCGTAGTAGTTCATCCGCGGCGCCATCTCGCTGACGTCACCGTTGGGCGCCGTCACCTGGACCTTGGTGGCCACGAAGGTGCGGTGCGGCTCCTGGCCGCTGGTGAGCCCCAGGTACTTCACCTGGTAGCCGCCGATCTTCAGCGTCTCGCCGATGCGCACCGTGCCCGAGGTGTGCGTCACGAACGCCGACGAGGCTGCCACCGCCACGAAGATGATCACGATCCCCAGGTGCACGATGTAGCCGCCGAAGCGCCGCCGCGCCTTGGAGGCGCTGCCCACGAGCGCCGTGACGAAGCCCTCCTGCTTCTCGCTCATCCGCACCTTCACCGGCAGCGCCAGCTCGCGCAGGGTGATGACGGTGACGAAGCCCGCCAGCCCGAACGTCAGCAGCGGGTAGAAGCCCCTCAGTCCGCCCGCCAGGCACGCGCCTACGATCGCCACGCCCACCGCCGCCGGTATCCAGAAGCGCTCGCGCACCAGCTTCGGATCCGCGCTGCCCCACGGCAGCATCGGGCCCACGCCCATGAGGAAGAGCACCATCACCCCACCGGGCACCGCCATCTTGTTGAAGTACGGCTCACCCACGCTCACCCGGATGCCACGCAGGGACTCGGAGATGAGCGGGTAGAGCGTCCCCAGCAGCACCGTGAAGGTGATGGCCACGAACACCAGGTTGTTCACCAGGATGGTCGTCTCTCGCGACAGCATCGACTTGATGTCGCTCTCGGCCACCAGCAGGTGCCCGCGCGTGGACAGCAGCGTGATGCACACGAACAGCAGCACCGCGATGAACGCCAGGAACGTGGGGCCAATGTCCGACTGCGTGAAGCTGTGCACCGAGTTGAAGATGCCGCTTCGGGTCATGAACGTGCCCAGGATGGTCAGCACGAAGCTGCCCAGCACCAGGCTCAGCGTCCACAGCTTCAGCATCTTCTTGCGCTCGTGCACCAGCGTGGAGTGCATGAAGGCGGTGGCCGTCAGCCACGGCAGGAAGGACGCGTTCTCCACGGGGTCCCACGCCCAGTAACCGCCCCAGCCGAGCACCGCGTACGCCCACCACGAGCCGAGGATGATGCCCACCGACAGGAACAGCCAGGCCACCAGCGTCCAGCGCCGCAGCGGCGCCATCCACGCGTCACCCATCTCGCCACGCATCAGCGCGGCCACGGCGATGCCGAAGGGCACCGTCATGCCCACGTAGCCCAGGTACAGCATGGGCGGGTGGATGATCATCAGGTAGTGGTTCTGCAGCAGCGCGTTGGGACCCGGTCCGTCCATGGGCACCGGAGACACCGTGTGGAACGGGTTGGCCGGCCCGGCGATCAGGAAGGTGAAGAAGACGCCCACCGCCAGCATGGTGCCCAGCGCCAGGGACATGTAGCGCGCGTGCTCCTTGCGGTGCACCAGGGCGAAGGCCAGCACGTAGCTGCCCATGATGACGCCCCAGAAGAGGATGGAGCCCTCGAGCGCGCTCCACAGCGAGACGATCTTGAAGACCGTTGGCGTGGCGCGGCTGCCCACCTGCGCTACGTACGCGACGCTGAAGTCGTTGGTGAGCAGCGCCCACTCCATCACCAGGTTGGCGCCGAGCATGCAGAGGAAGAAGCCCCACACGCAGCGCATCACCCAGGGGAAGGCCGCGTCGTCGCGGCGCATCCCGCCCACCAGGCCTACCAGGGCCCCGAAGCTCGCGAAGGCGAGCCCCGCGAGCACCAGCCCGTATCCGAGCGTTCCGTTCACGGAGTCCTCGCCGCGGCCGTGGTGGCCTCCTGCTTCTGCATCTCCTCGAACATCTTCTTCACGTCGTCATCCGTCTTGGGTGCCCGGTACTCGTTGGAGTGGTTCACCATCAGCCGGCTGCCCTGGAAGACGTGGGACGAGTCATAGGTGCCCTCCACCACCACGCCGATGCGCTCGCGGAACATCTGCGGCGGCACCTCCGTGGTGCGCACCAGCACGTTGGCCGCGCCGGGCTCCTCACTGTCCATGACGCGGAAGTGCAGGGTGGTGTGCTGCTCGTTCCACTGGATGCTGCCCGGCTGCACCTGCCCGCCCAGGCGGATGGTGGGGCCGTAGGCCTTCTCGCCCTGGGCCATCATCTCCGACGGCCTCCAGTAATAGACGAGGTTCTCCCCGATGTTGCCAAAGGCCACCAGGGACAGGCCCGCGCCGGCCACCAGCAGGGACACCACGGCGATGAGACGGTTGCGCGTCTGCTGCGTCATGGCTCACTCCTTCGAATCGTTGGTGGTCTGCCCGGGACGGCGCAGCCAGAGGGACAGTGCGTACAGCGACAGCGAGGCCCAGGCGATGCCGTAGGCGGCCCAGATGTACTCCCAGCCACCCTGGATGCGGCCCGCGCCCACCTGGGCGAGCAGCGTGGACATGTGCAGTGCCGTGGACATCAGGCGACCTCCGAAGCGCGGTTGTCTCGCGAGCCCGGCACGTCCGGGGGGAGCGCGTCAGGCATGGCCACCTCCGCCTCACGCGTGGCGAGGGCGGTCCGGTAGCGGTGCAGCAGGAAGAGGGTGAGCAGGATGAGGCTGGCCCACGCGTTGACGCGCAGCGCCAGCGTCATGTCCGGATCCACCGTCTTCGGGGTGGACTGGACCTGGTGCAGGCTGCGCCACCACTTCACGGAGAACCAGACGATGGGCAGGTTGACGAAGGAGATGATGCCCACCACGGAGCTCCACACCGCCCGCTTCTCCGGGTCCTCCACGAAGCGGCGCAGCGCCATGTAGGCCACGTACGTCACCAGCATGATGGCCATGGCGGTGAGCCGCGGATCCCAGTCCCAGTAGGTGCCCCAGGTGGGCTTGCCCCAGATGGAGCCCAGCACCAGCCCGTAGGTGCCGAAGAGCAGGCCCACCTCGGCCGTGGCCTCCGCCAGTGCGTCCGTCTTCCAGCTCGAATCCAGCAGGTAGGCCACGCAGCAGGCGAAGTTCACCACCAGCGCCAGCATCGCCATCCACATGGCCGGCACGTGGACATAGATGATGCGGTAGACGTCACCCATCTCCCGCTCGGACGGCGTCCACACCAGGCCCATCCAGTTGCCCAGCACCAGCAGCCCCAGGCCCACCACCGTCATGCCCAGCAGCACCGGACGCGCGTTGAGCCGCGACCCGGGCGGTGCCCATTTGAGGCCCAGCCAGACGCCCAGCCCCACCGACGTCAGCGCCGCCGCCGCCGAGAGCACCTGCAGCATCGTCTTCACGAGATCGCCCATGACCTCTAATCCTCAATGACTCGGGGGAACAGGAGGAATCCCAGCCCCCAATAAATCAGATTGAACCCGATAAGCAGCCCATACCATGAGCCAAGCTGATTCATCGGGTCACCTTGCAACACGAGCGATGTCGCCTTCGCGGCGGCGAGCAGCGCGGGAATGATGAGCGGGAACAGCAACAGCGGGAGCAGCACGTCTCTTGCCCGGGCGTTGCTGGCGATGGCCGAGTACACCGTGCCCGGCGCGCTGATGGCCATGCAGCCAAGCGTCACGGTGGCGGCGAACGAGCCCAGGCCCATGGCCACGTTCACCCCGTAGAGCGCCACCATCACCGGGATGAGCAGGGCTCCCAGCAGCATCAGCAGCAGGGCGTTGCCCAAGGCCTTGGACAGGAAGATGGCCCGCGCGTCCGCTGGCGCCAGCCGCAGCCCGTCCAGGGTGAGGTTCTCCTGCTCCACCCGGAAGGACTCGCCCAGCGCGAGCACGCTGGAGAACAGCAGCGCCAGCCACAGGTAGCCGCCCGCGTTGCGCGCCAGCACCTTGGTATCCGGCCCCACCGCGAAGGAGAAGAGCAGCAGCGTGGCCAGCGCGAAGAAGATGAGCGCGTTGAGGCGCGCACGGGTGCGCCATTCGATCAGCAGATCCTTGGCCAACAGCACCCCCACCGTCTTCAGCAGGGAGATGGGACGCACCTTCCTCATGCCGCCACCGCCCGGCCTTCCTGCAGGTGCAGGCGCTCCTCGCACAGGGCCTGGCCCTGTTCGATGAGGTGGGTGGCGAGCACCACGGTGACTCCCGAGTCCTTCAGCTCGCGGATGATCTTCTCCATGGCCAGGATGCCGGCCGGATCCAGCTCGCCGAAGGGCTCGTCCAGCAGCGCCACCGCGGGGGCCTTCATCAGCAGCCGGGCGATGGCCAGGCGCTTGCGCATGCCCGCGGAGAACTGGCGCACCGGGCTGTCCGAGCGCTTCGTCAGCCCCACCTTCACGAGCAGCTCCCCGGCCACGTCCGCCGGAGCCTCCATGCCGAGCAGGCGCGCCAGCACCACCAGGTTCTGGTGGGCGGTGAGGTCCTCATAGAGGAAGCTCGCGTGGGACAGCAGGGCCACTTCGCGGCGCACGGTGTCGCGCGAGGCCACGCAGTCATTGCCGCGCACCTCGACCCGGCCGTGGGTGGGGGCGAGCGCGGTGGCCACCAGCCGCAGCAGTGTCGTCTTCCCCGAGCCGTTGTGTCCCGTGAGCAGCAGGGAACGACCCTGGGGGAGGGTGTAGCTGAGTCGCGCGAGGGCCCAGCGGCGTCCATACCGCTTGCTGACGTCGTGAAGGGCGAGCGCGGGGGGCGGCGCTACAGGGGGCGGTTCCATCGGCGGAAGCGTTCGTAACTGGAAATTTCCCCACACTCCAGCGAAAGCAGGCCCGTCTGGCTGCACAGGAGCCTGGGAGGGGTGCCCCAGGACGAGACCCGGACCTCCTGGCTCCACCCCCCGTGGCCCGGTTGCTCCGGGGTGGGAGTCCCCTGCGGACCCCTCGCAGGGAAATCCGGGGCACGGGGCAGGGGGAAGTTTTTTCAATACCTCGCCACATGTTCCACGGGGGAGGGGGAAATGGCCAGTCATGAGATGGGGGCCGCGGGCCCTTGTCCGGGGCGGAACGGAAGATCTTTCGGCCCGCTGACGCCTGGGTTGCACCGCTCCTGTCTCATGGACGTAGCGGATGGGAACGGACTTACCGTCAACAGGGGCTCATCCTTCCTGGCGCTCCTCTCCGAGCGGATGGCACCGCGCGTGCACATGCTGGAGGCACGGGGTACGGGCGGCGGCATCATCTGGGGGAGGGTTTCAGCGATGGACAGGCGGGGAATGGTGCGACGGGCGATGAAATCCGCGGCGGCGGGAGTGCTGCATCACAGCGGCCTCCGCAAGGCGCTCGCGGCCTACAGGCGGTATCAGTCCGGGGGGCGCCGCATCCTCATCGTGAGCTACCACCGGGTGGTGGCGGACTTCACCGGCGAGCTGCAGCGCTCCATCCCGGGCCTGCTCATCTCTCAGGAGACCTTCCGCCGGCACCTCGAGGGGCTATCCGCGGCCGGTTACGAGTTCGCCTCGCTGGGGGACGCGCTGGACGTGATGGCTGGGCGCCGCATGGCGCACAAGGACCTGTGCGTCGTCAGCTTCGATGACGGCTACCGCGACGTGTACCGGTACGGCTACCCCGTGCTGAAGCAGATGGGAGTGCCGGCCATCACCTACCTACCGGCGGCGCTCATCGGTACGCGCGGGCGCTTCAACCATGATCGGCTCTTCCACCTGGTGAGGTTGGCACAGGCCCGGGGCTACAAGCCCGTGTTCGATGTGCTGCCAACGCCGGCTGCGGAGTTGCTGGATACGGTGCTCTCAGGCCGCAAGCGGGTGTCCGCGGCGCTCGATGACTTCATCGGCCACTACCCCACCGGCACGCTCGTGGAGACCATCCAGGCCCTGGAGGAGCGGCTCGGCCCCAGCCCGGACCTGCTCCCCGAGCAGGGCGACCTGATGGACTGGGACGAGGTGCGGCGGATGGTCCAGGACGGCTTCGACTTCGGCGCACACACGCTGGGGCACGTGGTGCTCACGCACGAGCCCCTCGACGTGGTGGAGCGCGAGGTGCGCGAGTCCAAGGCCATCATCGAGCGCGAGGCCGGTATCACCGTGCGTGACTTCGCCTACTGCAACGGCTGGTACTCGGACGAGGTCATCCGCGTGCTGGTGCGCAACGGCTTCCGCTCGGCCGTCACCACCGAGGACATGCCCAACCTCATGGGGGGTGACCCCTTCATCCTCAAGCGCAAGGTGCTCTGGGAGAACTTCAGCGTGGGCATGACGGGCAGCTACTCGCGCACCCTCACCGTGTGCCAGCTCGATGACTGCTTCAGCACGCTGGGCATGCGCGCGCCCGTGCTGGGCCGCCGCCCGCAGAACACCGCGCGAGGTGAGGTGACCGGGTGAGCGATAAGCCGGCCACCACCGCCGCGCCCGCCTCCTCGTTCCTGGGGAAGGCGGGCCCCCTGGTGCTCGCCCGGCTGATTGCTGCCGGGCTCACCTTCTGCATTCCGTTCGTCCTGGCGCGGGTGCTCGTCAAGGAGGATTACGGCACCTACTTCCAGCTCTTCCTCATCGCCACGACGCTCTACTACGTGCTGCCCTTCGGGGTGGTGCAGAGCCTCTACTACTTCGTGCCTCGTGCCGAGGAGAAGCGGCCCTGGCTGGGGCAGACACTCCTCTATATGTCCGGCGCGGGCCTGGTGGCCGGGGCCCTGGTCTGGGCGCTGCTCGGACCCGTGGCGCGGCAGTTCAACAACCCGGCGCTGCTCGAGCATCGCGCGGCGCTCGCGCTCTACACCGCCTTCATCATTGGCGCCTTCCCGCTAGAGGTCTCCCTCACCAGCCAGGGCCGGACGAAGCACTCGGCCCTCGTGTACGGCGTGTCGGAGGTGATGCGCACGGCCGCCATGGTGTTGCCCTGTCTGCTGGGCTTCGGCCTGCGCGGGATGATGCTGGCGGTGGCGGGCTTCGCCTTCCTGCGCTACGTGGTCGCCTGGGTGGTGGTGCCGCGGGGGACGGGACCCCTGCTGCGCGCCGGGTTGTGGCGCCAGCAGCTCGTCTACGCGGCGCCCTTCGGCCTGGCCATGGCGGTGGCCATTCCCCAGCAGAACGCCCACCTCTACATGGTGGCCGGGGTGGTGGCTCCAGCGCTCTACGCGGTCTATCGCGTGGGGTGCAGCCAGCTGCCCCTGGTGGATCTGCTCTACACGCCCACCAGCGAGGTCCTCATGGTGCGCCTGGGCGAGCTGGAGAATCAGGGGCGCCTGGATGAGGGCGTGGCGGCCTTCCGCGAGGCCGCGGGCAAGCTGGCCTTCGTCTTCCTGCCCTTCGCCGCGTTCCTCTTCGCCGCGGCGCCCGAGTTCATCGGCACCTTCTATACGGCGGAGTACCTCGCGGCCGTGCCCATCTTCCGGGTGAGTGTGCTGGGAGTGGTGTTGGCCATCCTCCCCATGGACGGGGTGCTGCGCGCCCGCGGGCACACGCGCGCCATCCTTCATTCCTACCTGTTGAAGGCGGCGGTGACGGTGCCGCTCGTCTGGGTGGGTGTGAAGCAGTTCGGGTTGATGGGGGCCGTCGTGTCCTGGGCCGTGGCCGAGGTGGTGGGCAAGGGCGCTCTGCTCGTGCGCGTGCCGCGGGCACTGTCCACTCCTGATCGGGCCCTGCACCTCCGCGAGGTCATCCCCTGGCGCGAGCTGGGCAAGGCGTCTCTCGCGGCCGTGGCCGCTGCGGTGGGTGTCTTCGTGCTGCGCGCCGGCACGGTGCACGCCTGGAGCAGCCTGCCCGAGGGCTTCATCTGGAGGGCCCTGCCGCTGGCCCTGGCCGGCCTCTTGTTCTCCATGGGTTATGTGGGAGTCCTGTACGCCACGGGCGTGCGGCCGCTGAGCGTGCTCGCCAGCCTGCGCCCCCGCCGCGCCGGGTGAGTTTCCGTCGTCGAACTCCCGTACATGTAGGTAGCGGACGGTGAGGGTTGCGGGGACTCCCGCCCTGGGGGGCCGGTACCTAGCTTGGGGCTCCATACAACCAGGGGAGAGGCGTGATGGGGATTGATGCGATGTCGTTGTACCGGCTGGGACGCAAGCTGTACCTGCGGGGCATTCCCGTGTTGCCAGCCGTGCTGCGTAAGGCCATCCACTACATCCATGGCTCGTACATCCCCGCCGAGGCGGAGATCGGCGAGGGGACGCAGCTTGGCTACGGCGGCATGGGCATCGTCATCCATAAGGACGCGAAGATCGGTCGTCACTGTCTCATCTCCCACCAGGTGACCATTGGTGGGCGCTCCGGGCTGAAGGAGCTGCCGGTGATTGGCGACTATGTGCGCATCGGCGCGGGCGCCAAGATTCTCGGCAATATCCGCATCGGGGACTTCGCGGTGATCGGCGCCAACGCCGTGGTGGTGAAGGACGTGGCCCCCGGTGCTGTGGTGGGTGGCATCCCAGCGCGAGAGATCCGCCGGGATGCGGATCCACTCGCCTCCTACGAGCGTGAGATGGGGCTGCGCCCGCCAGTGCAGCGCCCCGAGCCCGTCGAATCCGTTCCATCGCGGGCATCGTCCGCCGCGCAGTAGACGAGAGAGGGGACAGGGCATGCGAGTGCTCCTCGTCGGAGACTATCCGCCGCCGCATGGTGGCGTGGCCGTGCACGTCCAGCAGCTCCACGAGTACCTGCGCGAGCGCAGGGTGGAGACGGTGGTGCTGGACATCGGCAAAGGGGGCCGACCGGCTCCGGACGTCATTCCCGTCCGTACCCCCACGCAATATGGCAAGCGGCTGGCGGGCTTCCTGCGCGAGGGGTGGACCGTCCACGTCCATACCAGCGGCAACAACCCGAAGTCCTGGATGCTTGCTGCCACCGCGGGCGTGAGGGCTCGCGCGCCTCGTGTCATCACCCTGCACTCGGGGCTGCTGCCGGATTACCTGGCCGCCTCCGTCTCCCGGCGGGCTTTCGCGCGCGTGGCTTTGGCCGGCTACTCACGCGTGGTGGCCGTGTCCGAGGCGGTGGGCGAGGCGCTCGCGCGCTGCGGTGTGCCCGAGGAGAAGCTCGTGGTGTACCCGGCCTTCTGCGGCTCGCAGGTGCGGCCGGGGAGGGGGACTCGGGAGCTCGAGGAGGCACGCGCTCGCCGCCGGCCCCTGCTGGCCATGGCGCACCACCCGTCGCCCGTCTACGGCCGCGGGCTGATGTTCCGCGCGCTGCGGATGATCGCGGACGAGCTGCCCGGCGTGGGGCTCGCCGTCTTCGGACCGGGGACCCGCTCGGAGGAGTTCCAGCGCGATGCTCGGGACTTCCAGGTCCAGGAGTTGATCGAGGACCTGGGGGAGTTGGAGCACCCGCAGGCACTGGCGCTGATTTCGCGCTGCGATGCCTTCATCCGGCCGACCACGCACGACGGGGATGCCATCTCCGTGCGCGAGGCGTTGGCGCTCGGCGTGCCGTGCGTGGCCAGTGACGTGTGCGGGCGGCCTCGTGGGACGTACACGTTCCGGGCGGGGAATGCGGTGGACCTGGCCGAGCGGGTGCATCACGCCCTGGAGCAGGGGCCCGCGCAGGCGGTGTCACCGGATGCCGGACCGGTGCTGCTGAAGCTGTACGGCGATCTGGCTCAACCGACGATTCTGGGAGGAGGCGAGACACATGCGGCGCAGTGAGGAAATGGATCTGGCCCGCCGGGCCCTCCGTGGCAGGGACCTGGTGGTCTTCTCCAACGACTGGGATGGGGATCCGCTGTCCAAGGTCCACATCATGCGGATCCTCTCTCGGGACAACCGCGTCCTCTGGGTGAACAGCATTGGCAACCGGGCTCCGAAGGCCAATGCGCACGACGTGAAGCGCATCTGGAGCAAGCTAGCCTCGTTCACCGCGGGCATCCGCGAGGTGGAGCCCAACCTCTTCGTGCTCGCCCCGCTGGCGATTCCCTTCTACGGCTCGGAGTTGGTGCGCGCCGCGAACCGGGAGCTGCTGCGCGCCCAGGTGTTGCGGGCCATGCGCACGCTGCACTTCAAGCGGCCCATCTCCTGGTCGTTCCTCCCGGCCTCGGCGCCGGCGTCCGGACGGCTGGGCGAGGAGTTCGTCGTCTACCACTGCGTGGATGAGTTCTCCGCCTTCAGCGACACCAACGGGAAGCACATCGCCGAGCTGGAGGAGCAGCTGCTGAAGCGGGCGGACCTGTGCATCACCTCGGCGGACCGGCTGAGGGACAACAAGGTGCGCGTCAACCCGAACACGGTGCTGGTGCGCCACGGCGTGGACTTCAACCACTTCGTGAAGGCGTGTGAGCCGTCCACGCCGATTCCCGAGGACATCGCGAACCTGCCCAAGCCCATCTTCGGCTTCTTCGGGCTGGTGGCGGACTGGGTGGACCTGGAGGCGATCGCCGCGACAGCTCGGGCACACCCGGAGGGCTCGGTGGTAGTGATCGGCAAGGTGGCGCCGGACGTGGATCCGGCGGTGCTGAAGGCCGAGCGGAACATCCACCTGCTCGGGCGCAAGCCGTACGCAGCGCTGCCGGGCTACTGCAAGGCCTTCGATGTGGCGCTCATGCCCTTCAAGGTGAACGAGCTCACGCTCAACGCCAACCCGCTGAAGGTGCGCGAGTACCTGGCGGCGGGCGTACCGGTGGTGTCCTCGGACATCCCCGAGGTGCGCAAGGTGGGCCTGTGCAAGCTGGCGCGGGACACCGAGGACTTCGTGCGCAAGGTGAACGAGTGCCTCGCCGAGGGCGCCGGTCCCAGCCGCGAGCGCGCCGAGCGCATCCGCCACGAGAGCTGGGAGGCCAAGGTGGAGGAGATCCGCGGCTTCGTGGGCGAGGCCATGGTGAAGGCCGGACGCGGGCTGTAGTCCCGCCTGCCGTTCATGCGGGAAGGGAGTTCAGCTCCTCGGGGTAGCTGAATTCCCTTACTGTCTTCGAACGGTAAACCGTTGCTATTCGCGTCCTGTTCGCATCCTCTTCGCCGCATGAAAGCCTCGCGTGTTCATGCGGCACCGTCCCCGCCCGTCGTGTCCATCGAGCAGCGGGGAGCCGTTCAGTTCGCCATGCTGTTGCTGGCCATACTGTTCGTGACGGTCATCGGGGGCCATGTCACGCAGACGCGTCAGTTCTGGCTGCTGGCGGTGTTCCTTGGGCTGTTCTTCCTGTCCCGCCGCGACATGAAGCGGCCCTTCCTGGCCCTGGCGTTTGGACTGCCCTTTTCCCAGCTCTGGACGAGGGCCGAGACTTACACGATCGCGCCGGTCCTCGAGGCCAGCCTGCTGGCCTTCTGCGTGCTGTGGTTCCTGCGCGCCGCGCAGGGGCGGGCGTCTCTACCGCGGTTCGGGCCGCTCGAGGCCTCGGTGCTGCTGTTCCTGGCACTGGCCACCGGCTCGGCGATGGCGGCGACGGTGGCGCGGGTGTGGGCCGAAGAGGGACCGCTCGCCGTCCTCCGCCTGGATGCCATCGTCTTCCAGACTCCGCCGCTCGCACCGCTGTTTCCCGTCCGCCAGCTCTTCATCTTCCTGGAGGCCTTCCTCCTCTTCGGGTTCGTGCGGTCCAACCTCGGGCACGACGACGTGAAGACGCTCGCGATGACGCTGCTCGTGTCGGCCGCCCTGGTGCTGCTGGTTGGCGCCGTGCTGTTCGTGCTGTTCGACAACTCCCGCTACTTCCGGGGGGTGAGCCGGGCCACCAGCGTGTTCCTGGGGCCGAACGAGTTCGCGACCTATCTCCTCATGCTCGTGCCCCTGGCGGCAGCCGTTGCCCATGGCGCCAGGACGTGGATGGCACGGTGGCTGGGGGTCCTGGTCGCGGGAGGCGGGGCACTGATGCTCTTCTTCACGCGCTCGCAGGGCGCGTGGCTGGCGGCCCTCACCGCACCGGTGCTCGCCGGGCTCTTCTTCCAGGCGAGGGTGACGCGCCTCACCCGCCTGGGGCGCGTGGTCCTGGCGGGTGGCGTCCTGGCCGGTACATCCGTGTGCGTCTGGTTGCTGGCGACGCAAGCTCCCGAGCAGATCAACGCGCTGTCCGACGGCCGCTACTTCCTGTACCGGGCGGCCCTCCGCATGCTCCAGGAGAGCCCATTGTTCGGTGTGGGGCTCGGTAACTTCTTCCTGTTGCTCGGCAGTTTCTACCCGGCGGGGATCGAGGGGCGGGCGGCGCACGAGCATGCTCACAACATGTTCCTCCAGATCCTCGCGGAGCTGGGCCCCCTGGGCCTGGTCGCGTTCGCGCGGCCTCTCGTGACGGTCCTGGCGCGGGCCGCCCGTGCGCCGGGACTGAGCGGGATGGCCTGGGCGCTGCTCGTCGCGGTGTTGGCCGTGCTCGTGCACTCCCTCACCGATTACACGCTGTGGATGGCCCCCATGTGGCTGCTCTTCTGGATGCTGCTGGGCGCGTTGGCCGTCTCGCTGGACGCCCCGTCGGGTACGCAACTCCCGGCGGAGCGTCTGGCCTTGGTGGGATGAGTGGCCAGGTGGCCGGGCCTGCCGTTCTTTTCGCGCACGGCTTGCTCCCCGTGAGCCAGTCCGGTTAGTTCGGCCAGACCTCATGCTCACCCGGCGATTGATCGAACACGCCAAGGATGTGACCCGTTTCGCCCCGGTTCGGCCGGCGGTGAAGGCGGGGCTCCGGGCGGCGATCGCCACCATCGTCCCCGTGCTGCTGGCCAGCGTCTTCCATCTCTCGGGCGGTATCTGGCTCAGCGTGGGCGGCTTCAACGCCTCCTTCGCGGACAGGGGCGGCTCGTACCGCTCCCGCGCGTCCAGCATGGGGGCCGTGGCCATCACCGGAGCACTCTCGGTCTTCGTGGGAGGACTGGCCGGACTCCATCCTGCCCTGGCCATCCCGGTGGCCTTGTTCTGGGTGGCGGCCTGCAGCTACGCGGGCGTCTACGGCGCCACGGCGGGCTTCGTAGGCAATATCGCGGCGAGCGCCTTCGTCATCTCCCTGGCCCTGCCTGCCTCTGGGCTTCTCGATGCCCTGGCGCGGGTGGGCTTCCTGCTCGGGGGCGCCTGCTGGGCGATGGTGCTCTCGCTCGTCCTGTGGCCGATCCGCCCCTACAGGCCCGCGCGTTTCGCCCTCGGCCGTTGCTTCCGAGCGTTGGCGGACTTCGCGGGTGCCGTGGGACGCCTCTCCACCGGCGCCGACAGCGCGGCCTGGCAGGCCTTGGTCCAGAGCCAGCATGGGCGGTTGCGCGAGACCCTGGAGGAGGCCCGGAACACCCTCGCCGCCATCCGCCGCGGGCGCTCGGAGAGCGGGCGAGGGGAGCGGTTGTTGGTCCTGCTCCAGATTGCAGACGCGATGTTCGAGGCGATGATTGCTCTCGCCGATGTGATGGAGAGCCTGTCGCAAGGCGTCGGGGTCCGTCCGGCCCAGGAGGAGGTGGCGCGCGCCCTCGCCGCCTTCTCCCAGACCCTCCAGGAACTCGCACGCGTCACCGAGACCGAAGGACGGCCCAAGCAGCTGCCCGCGCTGGAGTGGGGTCCGGATGCACTTCGGGAAGCCCTCGCCCGCGCCGAGGCCGCCGGGGGCTCCGAGGTCATGCGCGTCGTTGACCGGGCCCAGGCCCTCCACGCGGCCCGCTTGCTGGCACAGCTTCGGGAGTTCTCGGGGATCGCGGTGGAGAATGCCGCGGGCCTCTCGGACAATCGTCCGGTTTCGCTCGGGGGCGAGCCGCGGGGGCAGGGCGTGGCCGAGCCGAGGCGCCCGTTGCTCGAGCCGCTGCGCGAGAACCTCTCCCGGGACTCGGTGGTGCTCCGGCATGCGCTTCGGGTTGGCGTCACCACGGGGGTTGCCGTCTGGCTCACCTCCCTCCTGAACTTGAGCCACGGCTACTGGGTGACGATCACCGTGCTCACGATCATGCTGCCGTACACGGGGCCTACCTTCCTCAAGGGGCTGCAGCGAGTGGTGGGCACGATGGTGGGAGGCATCCTCGCCGCGATGGTCGCCGCCTGGCTCCACGATCCGCACGCGATCATGCTGCTGGTGTTCTTCACCGTGGCCATCAGCGTGGCCGTCATCTCGGTCAACTACGGGCTCTACACCATCTTCCTCACGCTCACCTTCGTGCTCCTGGCCGAGGTGGGGACTGGCGATTGGAGTCTGGCCCATGTGCGCATCCTCAATACCCTGATGGGCGGAGCGCTGGCGCTGGCGGGGACCTGGTTCTTGTGGGAGCGGCCGGAGAAGGAGCTCTTTCCCGAGCAGCTCGCGGCGGCACTGCGGGCGGATCGCGAGTACTTCCGGCAGGTGTTCTCCGCCTGGCTCGGGAAGCCCGAGGGTCTGGAACTATCGCTCAGCGAGGCGCGGCGGAAGGTGGGGTTGGCGAGCCTCAATGCGGAGGCCTCCTTCCAACGGCTGCTCTCCGAGCCTCGGAGACGCACGGAGCCGCTCGAACCCTTGATGACGCTGCTCGTCTATACCCGTCGCTTCGCGGCCTCGGTGATCGCCCTCTCGCCGGGCCATCACGAGCGAACGCCGGAGCAGGTCCGAGACGGTCTGGAGCGTTTCGCGAGCTCGGTCGAGCAGGTGTTGGAGGATCTGGCCGGCGCGGTGGCTCAGGGGCGTTCGCCCATGCCGCTGCCCGACCTGTTCGGACTTCAGGGGGAGGATGCGCCGTCCTCCGAGGCAGCGGCTTCCCTGGCCGGGGAAGCTCCCCTGCTGAGAGCCCAGCTCGAACGGGTGGTGCGGCAACTCACCGTCCTCCACGGGGCCGCGTCGCGGAGGACGCTCCACCCGGAATGAGGCGGGTTGCTACCCGGGCTCCTCGACGTGGATGGCGCGCCGGGGCCCGACTTCTTCCTATCCGAGCGAATCTCGAAGAAACGTCAGGAGTTCCGCGTGTAGCACCGGCTGGAACGCGAGACGGTCGAAGCCCGCTGGATCCTGTGACGGCGGAAACTCGGGTCTCGTCATCGCTGGGGGAAAGGGGCTCTGAAAGGAGAAATGGCCAGCGTTCGGGACAACGCGATGGTCGATGCGTTGCGGATGCGGGACGCCGCGCAAGATGATCTCCGCGTGCATGGCGGGCGTGTGCTCATCCCGTTCCGCCGTGCGCATCAGAATGGGGAGATCGACGTTGGCGAGAGCCCCCTCGGCCATGAACCAGGGTGACGCGGGCGCGAGTAGAACCAGTGCGCGGACCCGAGGATCGCGAACGACCGGGACGGCCCGTGCTTGTCCATCTGGAGACTCGTTCGGAAAAGAGGAGGGGCGCCCTCCCGCCACCGCCAGCGCGGTGTAGCCGCCAAGCGAATGTCCGATCACGCCAACCCTACCCGGCGAGAGCCGCTGGCCCAGCTGCGCGTCTTCGAAAACCGCGTCGAGCACGAGGCGCACGTGGCGAGGCCGGTTCTCGAGGTTCGCGGCCGTGCCCGCCAGGCTGTTATCGGAGCGGCTGTTGCCCGGATGTTCCGGGAGGGCCACAACGAAGCCGGCGCGAGCCAGGTACGCCGCCATCCCGCGATAGGTCCAAGGAGACCCGCCCGTGCCGTGACTGATGATGACGAGCGGGAGTCGCTCACCTTCGACAGGGGCGTCGGTGGCGACAGCGAGTGGATACGGTCCGAAGTGCTCGAGTCGTTCAGGCGCTCGTGACGGGTAGAGAACCCGCACGGGCACGCGTGCACCTTGAACCCCATCCGCGACGTCAAGCGCGCGGCAGCCGACGGTCACTTCTGAATGCATCTGAGTATCAGGCACGGCGCTGCTTCTACCTCATCAGCGGTTGAGCGACACGCCGCGCTTCATGCGGAGCGTGTGAGCCGGTGCCTCATGGGGCGTGGAATGGGGAGGCATCCACTTCGCGCCGGGTGTCGGATATAAACAGGCGCGATGAAGCGTCCCCTCCTGGCCGCGACTTGCTTTTTCCTTCTCTCCCTCGCCGTTGCCACCTCGCCCGCACGGGCGGCCGAGGGGCCCCTGCGCGTCACGAGCGCCACGGACATCGTGATGCTCTGGTCCCCGTCGCAGCACCTCTATGTGAAGGGGAACGTGGGAGTCTCGGACGATCAGCTTGCCGAGCTCGAGGCGTGGTTGGAGCAGCGGCCCCACTGGACGGTGGTGCTGCTGGAGAGCGCGCAGGGCGAGCTCTTCGTCGATGCAGTGGGCACCTCCTTCGAGAACATCGCGGCGGTGCAGCACGCGCTCGGTAAGGGGTTGTCGAATCGCACGAACTTCGGCTCCCTGAAGCATCCCCAGACGGGTGAGCCGGACGGCGCCATCTTCATGCTGTCCGTGCGCGATCGGAACCTGTCGTACTTCGGGTCCGATGCGCAGGACCGGCGCGGCCTGGGCGATTCGAATTGGAAGGGCCAGCTGGATTCACAGGCCATCGCCGCCATGCGCAGTGGGGGACGCATCCTCGATGCGGTGCGCAACACCATCCTCCACATCGACGGGAAGCTGGATACCAGCATCCAGCAGGAGATTGAGGGGCGAGAGCGGGCCCGTCAGCAGGAGATCGCGGCGCGAGAGCGGGCCTTCGTCGAGCGCGAGAGCACCCGGGCTGCATTGCGTGACCGCTTGCAGAAGATCCCAGCCGAGCTCGATGCACTTGCCGTGCGCCATCAGGCGCTCTTCGCGGGCTCACCTCCGCTCGGCGTTGCGCAGGTCAACCCCGACTTCGCTGGTCTGCGTGTGAAGGCCTCCCGCATTCTCCCGCTCCTCGGGCCGGCGCGGGGCGCCAGGCGCCAGAAGCCTCGGGATCTGAAGCTCGCCCTGGAGCCGGACCCGAAGCTCGACCAGGCGAAGTTGGCGTTCGAGGAGCTGCGCGCCACCATCGACGGTGTGTACCACGGCTTCGAGGCCTACCAGGATGGGCTCTCGCGCGTGAAGAAGGCCGAGGAGGCGCTCGCGGCGCTCGAGGCGAATCGCTTGAAGGCTTTCGCCGTGCGGGAACTGGCGTACGCGCGTTCGGCACTTGAACAGGCGCACTCCGCCGTCACCCGCCTGACGCCCGACCACAGTTCGATGCTTGCCGCAGCGGAGGACAGCCGCATCAAGACGGAGATGTACCTGAACGAGATGTCCCGCCAAGAGACGCTGCTGGGGGAGCAGGCCCGCCTCCTCGAGGCGCTCGAGAAGGAGCCACGTGCCGAGGTTGCCCAGCAGAAACTCGCGGATGCGCACGCGGCGCTGCGGAGGGCCCGTGAGGCCTTCGAGCGCCAGGACCGCGCCTTCACCGAGCCGCTGCGCGAGAGTGAGGATGCGTACCGGTTTGCCCGCGAGCGTGTCCAGTCAGCCCAAGAGATGGCGGCCCGGCGCAAGGCGTTCCTGATCATCGCCGCCATGGGGGCAGGCATCGCCCTCGTCATCGTACGGCTCCGTCGTAACGGGCACCTGCGCAAGGCCGCCGACCTCCATGCCCAGTGGCGCAAGGCCCTCGATGAGAAGATGCAGGCGCTCTTCGGGCTGCTCGACCGGGCCCACCTGGCCGCTGGCCACTCGCGCGAGGAGATCCAGAAGCGCTATTCGGGCACCACGCGCGAGCGGGCCCTGGCGCTTGCCTCCGACGTGGATGAGCTGTTCCTGCTGTCCGTGGGGGCCTCGCGCGTGCTGAGCCAGGCCGAGGCATTGCTCACCGGCAAGGGCGGCGCCGTGGACTGGTTCGTGTCCCAGCTGTCGGCCTCGCGCTTCCAGCGTGTCACACGTCTGCTGCGCGACGAGCCGATCGCCTTCCACCCCGATGAGGGCATCGAGCTCGTACTGAAAGGCCGTCCCACCGCCGAGCAGCGGCTCATCGGTGATCTCGCGAGCTATCAACCGTTCTCGCTCTCGTTCGAGGCGCTCATCGAGGCCTTCAACACGCGCGCCGGGAAGGTTCTCCCGGTGCTGGATGCGCTGGAGGCGGCGCCGGGGCAGGCAGGGGAGGGCACCGCGGCGCTGGAGCGGCTCATCGCCGAGGTACGCACGGCGGAGTCGGAGGCGGTGCGGCTTCGCGTCCCCGCGCTCCTCGAACGGGTCGTGCCGTCCCTCGAGGCGCTCCTGGTGGAGGCGCGTTCGCTTCTCGTGGCGGATCCGATCGGTGCGTTTGACGGGCCGCTCGCCGGGGCACGCCGGCAGGGCGCGGACACGTCGGCGCTCCTGTCCGTGCTCGCTCGCGGCCGCTCGGAGGTGCTGCCCCTGGCGGAGCGCACGGGTGAGGCGCTCGTGTCCGCCGGGCTGTCCCGCCGCTGGGTCGACGAGACGATCGACACGCTCATCCGCCGGGCGGACGAGGTGGCGCGAGCGTTGGTGACACGCCAGGCCGCCGAGGACGTGAAGGCCTTCGCTGAGGCGCTCGGGCTGCTGGAGCAGCGCGCGACCGAGGCCGGGAGACTCGTGGAGGTGTCCGGACGTGCCCGCGCCGAGCTGAAGCGGGTGGCGGAGGAGATCGAGACGACACGGGCCGAGCTGGGCAAGTCCATGGGTCTGGCGCCCTCGTTGGTGATGCGGGAGGAGGGGAGGGAGCCTTCCGAGCGCATCGCCTCGGGAGAGCAGTCGCTCGTGAAGGGCCGCGAGGCGCTGAGCCTCGGCGAGCTGGAGACGGCGCGCACCGGGCTCGAGGCGGCCCTGGCGCGGGTGTCCGAGGCGGCCCAACTGGTGGCCAGGAGCCGCGAGGTGCACGCCCGCTTCGAGCATTGGTGCGAGGAGCTCCGTGCCGAGGCGCGGCGGCTCGCGGGGCTCGTGAGCGAGCGCCAGGCCCCACTGACGGAGGCGCTGCGCCGCTACCTGCCGTCGGCGCTGAGCCTGCGCGCGAGCGATCCCATGCGCCCGAACGCGAATGGCACCGTCCAGGACAACCTGCGCGAGGTTTCCTCGCATACGCAGCGGGCCGCGGAGCTGCTCCAGTCGGCGCTCACCCTGTTCTCCCAGGGACGGCTGCTTGCCTCGGCCGATCGGCTTGGTCAGGTGCGGGAGCAGCAGGTGCTCGCCGGGCACCGGCTCGAGGAGCTCACGGAGAAGGTGCGGCAGCTCCAGGCTGTCGAGGAAAAGAACCCCCAGTTGCTCTCGGCGGCCGATGCGCTCGCCGCCGCGTGTGCCGTCGATGTGACCGATGTTCGCGTCATGAAGCCCACCCACGGCACGCTCGTGACGGCGCGGGGGTTGGTGGAGGCGGCCCGCGCGATGGTGGGCGCCCTGCCCGGTGACCCGCTCGAGGCGGCCGAGCGGTTGTCGGCGGCGAGCCTGGCGCTCGCCAATGTCCAGCAGTGTGTGGCGAATGATCGCTCCCTGCATGCACGTGCTGAGGAGGGCCTGCGATCCGCCCAAGCCGCGCTCTCGGGAGCCCAGGAGCTGGTGCGGCGCGCCGAGACGGATGGCATCGCCGATAGCCGCGAGACCACGCGCGCCATGAATGCGATTGCTGAGCTCGGCGGAGCGCTCCAGAAAGCGAGCGGCATGCTCGGCAAAGCCCACGGCGACTGGTCGTCGGTCGAGGCCGAGGGCGAGCGCATCGAGGTCCAGGCGGCTCGTGAGGCTGCCACGCTGCGTGACGAGTTGGCGGCGGCTGAGCGTGCGGTTCAGGCCATCCAGTATGCCTCCCGCCCTGTTCAGCGCGCCGACGGTTGGTCCGGGTCTTATGGCGTGACCATCAGGGACCGGCCCGGTACATCCCAGCTCGCCGAGGCGCGCAGTGCGCTGCACCAGGGGAACTATGCGTCCGCTCAACGGTCCGCTGAGATTGCCGCGCGCTTCGCTGAGGATGCCCTCATGTGGGCCGAGAAGGCGGAGGAGGAGCATCGCGAGCGCGAGAGGGAACGCGAGCGCGAGAGGGAACGCGAGCGCGAGAGAGAACGCGAACGGGAACGCGAGCGCAACCGGCGCTCGAGCAGCTCCAGTGGCTCGGGCTTCGGAAGCTCCTCCTGGGGCGGCGGCAGCTCGTCGAGTGGTGGCTCCAGCTCCAGTGGCTCGGGCTTCGGCAGCTCCAGTTGGTGAGTCTCGCTTTACCTGTTCGTAACGGAGAGCAGGGATCTCACCCACATGCAACCCCGGGTGACGCCTGCCTGCCCGCCGCATCATGCGCTTGACATTTACCCTCCCCCCGGGGATTAGTTAGTTTGCAGTCACTAACTTATCTCGGGCCGAGGAACTGCCCTCCCACAGGGGGGTAGGGGCGCACGGGAGCACAGGTATGCAGAAGCTTCTTCGGAATGGCAGGACGGGCAAGACCCCGGCGTTCAAGGTGCTGGTTGCGGGCGGTCTGGTGCTGACGATCGGCGCGGGTTGCGGCTCGCGGGTGGACGCAGCGCAGAGCAAGCCTGGGTCGCAACAGGCCGCGGCGCTAGAGGCAGCCGTGAAGGCGGACACCGTGGAGGTGGGCGAGGCGAAGGTTCCGCGCTTCCTCACGCTCACCGGCACGCTGTCGGCCTACGAGGACTCGGACGTGGCAGCCGGTGCCGCGGGCAAGGTGATGTCCGTGCACGTCGAGCGCGGCTCGGTGGTGAAGAAGGGCGACGTGCTGGTGAAGCTAGACGCGCGCGCCGCCTCGGCCAGCCTCGAGGAGGCCCGGGCCCAGCTGGCCCTGGTCAAGTCCCAGCAGGCCCTGGCCGACGCCGAGTGCGAGCGCAACCAGAAGCTCTTCGAGAGTGGCACCGTCTCGACCGCCGATCATGATCGCGCCCAGGCTCAGTGCCGCAACGCGGCGGCCCAGGCCGCCTCCACTGTCGCGCGTCTGACCCTGCTGGAGATCAACGCGGCCGACGCCACCATCCGCGCCCCCTTCGATGGCGTGGTCGCCGAGCGCGTCGTGTCCGTGGGTGAGTACGTCCGCCAGGACTCCAAGGTGGTGACGCTGGTGGCGTTGGATCCGCTGCGCCTGGAGCTCACCGTGCCGGAGTCCTCGGCCGCCTTCATCCGGAAGGACCAGGAGGTGGAGTTCACCCTCACGGCGGCGCCCAACGTGGTGCACAAGACGAAGGTGTCCTTCGTGGGCGCGGGTCTGCGCCGCGGCACGCGTGACCTGGTGGTGGAGGCGCTCGTGCCCAACAAGGAGCGCTCGCTGCTTCCGGGCCAGTTCGCCACGGCGAAGGTGCAGCTGGGCGAGCAGCAGCTCCCGGTGGTGCCGCGCACGGCGGTGCTGGAGGACGGCCCGCGCCGCAAGCTCTTCGTGGTGAGCGACGGCCGGCTGGAGGAGCGCGTCGTCCAGGTGAGCGAGTCCGCGGCGGACTCGCTGGGTGTGATGGCTGGCGTTCGCGTGGGCGAGCGCGTGGTGTCGGTGGCGCGCGAGGATCTGCGCGACGGCCAGAAGCTTCAGTAGGCGAGGGCACCTCACATGCAATGGCTCGCGAGTATTTGTGTCCGTAAGCCCGTCTTCGCGTCGGTGCTCATCCTGTTGATCTGCGTGGTCGGCGGTGCCGGCTACCTCAAGCTCAACGTCGATCGTTTCCCGAAGGTGGATTTCCCGGTCGTGGTGGTCAACACGGTCATGCGGGGTGCCGCTCCCGAGGAGATGGAGATCGACATCACGGAGAAGGTGGAGGAGGCGGTCAACACCATCTCCGGCATCGACGAGATGAACTCCACCACCTCCGAGGGTGTGAGCACGGTGATCATTACGTTCGTCCTGGAGAAGGACGTGGATGTGGCCGTGCAGGAGGTGCGCGACCGCATCAATCAGATCCTCTACGAACTGCCGCGGGACGCCGAGACGCCGCTGGTGCAGAAGTTCGATCCGGACTCCGTGCCGGTCATCATCCTGTCCGTGCAGGCGGAGCAGCCGGTGCGGGAGCTCACCGAGTACGCGGACCGCGTGCTGCGCCGGAGGCTGGAGACGGTGCCGGGCGTGGGCCAGGTGACGATCGTC
Organism: Archangium lansingense; assembly: GCF_026626635.1. GTDB lineage: Bacteria > Myxococcota > Myxococcia > Myxococcales > Myxococcaceae > Archangium > Archangium lansingense. Next base: position 8,096,810 of record NZ_JAPNKA010000001.1, on the reverse strand, counting down.
GGTGGCCGCAAGCGCCAGGTGAACGTGTGGATGGACCCGGCGAAGATGCGGGCGGCGGGCGTGAGCGCGGGCCAGCTGCAGGCCGCGCTGGCCGGGCAGAACATGTCGCTGCCTGGTGGCAGCATCGAGACCGGCCCGCAGCGCTTCACCCTGCGTCTGCGCGGGCGTGTCACCAGCGTGGAGGAGCTGGGCAATCTCGTGCTGCGCGAGAGCAATGGCCACATCCTTCGCGTGAAGGACGTGGCCCGGGTGGAGGATGGTGAGCAGGAGCCGGAGACGGCCGCCGTGCGCGACGGCAAGTCCGCGGTGCTGCTGTCCATCCGCAAGCAGTCCGGTGAGAACACCGTGTCGCTCGTGGCGGAGGTGCGCCGGCGTGTGACGGAGCTGAACTCGACCCTGCCGCCGGGCTACTCGCTGGAGGTGGTGCGCGACAACTCGGAGACCACCCTCACCGCCGTCCACGCGGTGCAGGAGCACCTGCTGCTGGGTGGCCTCTTCGCCGCGCTGGTGGTGTTGTTGTTCCTCGGAAGCTGGCGCAGCACCATCATCGCCGCGCTCGCCATTCCCACGTCCATCATCGGCACCTTCGCGGTGATGAAGTACCTGGACCTCAACCTCAACAGCATCAGTCTGCTGGCGCTCGCGCTGGCGGTGGGTATCGTCATCGACGACGCCATCGTGGTGCTGGAGAACATCCACCGCTTCATCCACGAGAAGAAGCTCAAGCCCTTCCCGGCCGCCATCCTGGCCACCAAGGAGATCGGCCTGGCGGTGCTCGCCACCACCTTGTCGCTGCTCGCGGTGTTCCTGCCGGTGGCCTTCATGGGCGGTATGCCCGGGCGCTTCCTGAGCAGCTTCGGCCTGACGATGGGTGCCTCCATCGCCGTGTCGCTGCTGGTGTCCTTCACCCTCACGCCCATGCTGTGCGCCCGCTGGCTGGGCGCCGCGGCCCCCGCACACGGCGGCGAGCACCGCAAGCCCCTGCTGGAGCGCGCCACCGACGTCGTCTACCTGCCCATGGAGCGGGCCTATGAGCGCGCCCTGCGCTGGGTGATGGCGCACCGCTGGGTGGCCGTCGTGGCCTCCGTGGTGACGCTCGGCTCGTGCGGCCCCCTCATGGGCGCCGTCCCCAAGGGCTTCCTCCCCAAGAGCGACGAGGCCCAGTTCCAGGTGAGCGTCCGCATGCCGGAGGGCACCAGTCTGGACTCCACCCTCCTGGTGACCGAGCGGGTCGCGCGCGAGATTCGCGAGAAGATCCCGGAGGTGACCTCCACGCTCGTCACCATCGGCGAGGGCGCGGACAAGACGCCCAACGTGGCCGGCATCTTCGTGAAGATCGTCAACCCGGATCAGCGCGTGGCCACCCAGGACGAACTCATGGACAAGGTGCGTCGGGAGATCACCTCCAAGATGCCCAAGGAGTACCGGGTGAGCGTGTCCAACGCACCGCTCTTCGGCGGTGCCGGCTCGCAGGCGGCGGTCCAGTACGTGGTGACGGGTCCCGAGTTCGACGAGCTGGGCAAGCAGGCCACGATGCTGCTGCAGAAGCTCAAGCAGGTGCCCGGCGTGGTGGACGCGGACACCAACCTCATCATCGGCAAGCCCGAGGTGAGCGCGTACATCGACCGTTCGCGCGCCGCGGATCTCGGCGTGCAGGTTCCCGATGTGGCCAGCACCCTGCAGATGCTGGTGGGTGGCTTCGATGTGTCCACCTACGTGGAGAATGGCAACCTGTACGACGTGCGGTTGCGAGCCGAGCCCTCCGCTCGCGCGAGCATCGAGGACCTCGGGCAGATCACCGTGCCCTCGGCCCGGCTCGGCGCCGTGCCCCTGTCGGACGTGGTGAACCTGCAGCGCGAGGAAGGCCCCTCGCAGATCAGCCGCATGAACCGCCAGCGGCAGATCATGATCACCGCCAACACGGCCCCCGGCGTGAGCACGGGTCAGATCGTGGAGAAGTTCGACAAGATCATCGCGGAGTCGAAGCTGCCGTCCGGCTACGCGGCGAGGCCCGCGGGTCAGTCCCGCGAGATCGGCCGCACGGTGGGCAACTTCGCCCTGGCCTTCGGCCTGGCCTTCATCTTCATGTACCTGATCCTCGCCGCGCAGTTCGAGTCGTGGATCCACCCCATCACCATCCTCCTGTCCCTGCCACTCACCGTGCCGTTCGCGTTGATCTCCCTGCTGGTCTTCAAGCAGGCGCTCGACATGTACTCGATGCTCGGTCTGCTGGTGCTCTTCGGCGTGGTGAAGAAGAACTCGATTCTGCAGATCGATCACACCAACCAGCTACGCCGCGAGGGCATGCCTCGGCTGGAGGCCATCGTCCACGGCAGCAAGGACCGGTTGCGTCCCATCCTCATGACCACGCTGTCGTTCGTGGCGGGCATGATTCCGCTGTTGATGTCCAAGGGCGTGGGCGCGAGCTTCAACCAGGCTACGGCCGGCGTGGTGGTGGGTGGCCAGACGCTGTCGCTGGTGCTCACCCTGCTGGTGACGCCGGTGGCGTACTCGCTGTTCGATGACGCGTCGGCCTGGTTCAATCGCAAGTTCGCCTCCAAGCGCTCGCCCGAGGAGACGGGTGAGGCCGAGGTGGCCCGTGCCTACGGGGGCGACACGCTCGCGGAGCTGCGCCCGGCACATGACTCGGAGGCAGCATGATTGCCCTGCTCGCAGTGACGCTGACGGTGAGCGCCGCGACCCCGGTGCTCACCCTGAACGAGGCGCTCGAAGCGGCTCGCAAGGACAACCTGGACCTGAAGGTGGCTCAAGCCCGGCTGGAGCAGTCCCGGCTCCTGTCCAACAGGGCGTGGGCCGGCTACCTGCCCACCGTGACGGTGAGCGGCAGCTACAGCCGCAACTCCAATGAAGCGGTCGTGGCGTTGCCGGGTGGGCCGCAGATCGTCATCCAGCCGTTCAACCAGCTCGGGGCCCAGGCGGACTTGCGGCAGGCGCTCATCTCGCCGTCGTTGTGGCCGGCCATCCACAACGCGGGCATCGCCGAGGATGTGGCGGAGCTGAACACGGAGAACGTGCGGCGGGAGATCCTCTTCAGCGTGGCCGCGGCCTACTTCAGCGCCGCGAGCCTCCAGGAGGCCATTCGCGCCACGCAGTTCCTGCTGGACGTGAACAAGTCGCGTGAGGCGGATACGCAGAAGCGCTTCGATGCGGGCACGGTGACGAAGGTGGCGCTCCTCCGCTCGCAGCTCGACCGGACGCGCGCCGAGCAGGACCTGGTGCGGGCCCGCAACGCCTTCGCCTCCGCACGGCTGGCGCTGGCCACGCTCATCCAGCGGGACTCGGACTTCACCCTGGAGCTGCCGCCGGTGCCGCAGGTGCCGACGGAGGGAGACCTCGTGAAGCAGGCGCTGGAGCAGCGGCCGGACGTGGCCGCCGCGCGGCGCAACCTGGACCTGGCGCTGGGTCGCAAGAATGGCGTGTGGTTCTCGTACCTGCCCAACGTGTCGCTCGCCGGCACGTACCGGATCAGCAACGCCGCGGGCTTCGCGGGGCAGAACGACACGTGGCTGGTGTCGATCCTTGCCCAGTGGACGCTGTGGGACGGCGGTATCCGGGAGATCAACCTGCGCGAGGAGTCCGCCCGCGTGGCCGAGGCATCGGCCCAGCAGAAGCAGGCGGAGGCTCGCACTGTGGAGGAGGTCTCTCGCGCCCGGCTGGACTACGAGAACGCCCAGGCCAACCTCACCAAGGCCGAGGAGGCCCTGGGGCTGGCGCGTGAGACGCAGCGTCTCACGGAGATCAGCTTCAAGGCGGGCGTGGCCACCTATCTCGAGGTGGCGGACGCCAACTCCGCGCTGACGAGCTCCGAGGTGGGTGCCATCTCCGAGCGCCTGCAGACGTCCGTAGCGGCCCTCCGGCTGCTGCGCGCCGCTGGCTTCTTCGAGGCCAAGAAGGAGTAGGTGCCGCGAGGTGCCCTCTCCCAGAGGAGAGGGCACCCTGTGTTGTGTTAGCGGCCCGTGAGGAGGTTCTCGAAGCGCGCGTACTGGCGCGCCAGCCTCGCGTAGTCCGAGGGGCGGATGTCGCGCTGCTCCATGGTGCGTACCAGATCCTCCCTCGCGGCCAGGTAGTCCGCTGCCGGCAACCCGCAGGTCTGCTCCAGCATCCGCGCTGCCTCGTCCTCCGGCAGGGTGAGGGGGATGCCGAGCCGCTCGTGCATGTGTCGCCGCAACTGCCGCGCCAGCTCGGGCACCAACTCCCGTTCCACCTTCGAGCGCCGAGCCAGCCATCCAAGGGAGCGCACGTACTCCAGCGCCGAGCGGTGCTTCTCCACCACCAGCGGCCGGGGTGGCCCGAAGCGCGTCCCTCGCGACACCGCGTAGAACAGCCCCACCAGTAGGCCCTGGGCGACGAAGACCCACAAGCCCCGGGCCGATGGCGGCTCCTGCTTCGGTGCCGTGCCGTGGTGGTACTCGTCGAAGGCGAGCGGCCCGCGTGCTGCCAGCGCATCCCAGAAGCGCAGGTTGTCCAGCAGCTCCAGCCTCCGGTTCTCCGCGAGGTCCGTTCCCGCCAGCACATACACCTCGCCGCGTCCCTCTGGCATCCGCCATAGCACCGCCGCGCCCTTGGCCCCCGCGAGGGGTACCGCTTCCGGTCGTCCTACCGTGATGCCCCGGTCCAGCGACACGCGCAGCCGCTCCAGGCCCCGCGCTGCGCCCACCGGCACCCAGACCCGAACCGTGGTCCCCGCGAGATCCCTCTCCCCGGGTGGCAGGCCCTCCGAAGAGGGTTCCAGCATTGGGCCCTCCGAGAGCTGCAGCCAGGTCTCCAGGTGGGGCTCCCGCGCCTTCGCATTCCTCGACGCCAGGTAGACGAGCGTCCCTCCTTGGGAGACCCAGCTCCGCAGCGCCTCGGCTTCACTTTCCGCCATCGGGCGCCCCGACGGTGCTGCCACCACCACCGTCCGGATGCTCTCGGTGAGCCCCGGCCCGTCGAGCGCCTCCCGCAGGGCTGATACCGGTGCGCCCGGCTCCTGGAGGTACAGGTACAGCGCTCGCAGGCCCAGGGGGCCCGGGTTGTCCACCGAGGGCACCACTGACAGGGGCGGGGATTGGTTCACCGCGAGCCCCAACCCCAACGCCAGCGCCACCAGCACGCCATAGATGACGGTCGTCCGCGAGCCCCTCATGCCATCGCTCCCGCCAGCCCCTGGTGTAGCCGCTCCACCTCGTCCACGAAACGCGCCGCGTCCTCCGGAGGCACCGGCTCGAGCGAGTAGAAGGCCCGGTCGTACCAGCGCACCAACCGCTCCACTTCTCCCGTGAGCTGTGCGGAGGCTCCCCGCGCGGGCAGCTCGCCCACCAACTCGCGGTTCGTCTTCACCCGATCCGGCCTCGCCAGCCGCTTTGCCTCCAGCGAGGACAGCAGCGCCAGCAGCCCCTCCCGGATGGCCTCACGCGGCCGGGCTCCCAGGGCCGTCCGCGCCCGCTCCAGGTGCTCACCCGGGGAGTCGAGCTCCAGTGCCGTTGCGCCCGTCTCAGTGCCTCCACCACGGTGCGCCGGACCCCTTCGCCAATGGCGCAGGCGCAGCATCGCGAAGAGCACCACCGCGAAGCCCAGCACCAGCACCAGCGTCCGCGTTCCCGTCGCGAAGCTCTGCGCCTCCCGCGTTTGCAGCAGCTCCTCCAGCAGCGCCTTCAGCTCCCGCATGAGTCGCTGGAGCACGTCGCCCTGGCGCTGCCTCGCCAGGGCGAACTCGGGCCGCGAGAGGATCTCCTGGAGCCGGGCCGGGTCAGCCGTCGAGGGCTGGGCTTCCGGTGCCGGCTCGGGTGGCGCGCAGGCCGCCTGGATGCGGCGCGTCGCCGTCTCCGCCCGTGCCGAGGGGGTCTCATCTTCGGGCGAGCGCAGGGGCAGGCCCTCCCAGCGTGGCTCCAGCGCCTCGAGGTGCGCTTCCATCGCTGCCGGCTCCCCGCGGGCCAGCACGGCGAGCTGTTGCAGCTCGCGCGGGACGCTCTCGCAGGGCAAGGCCGCGAGCCACAGCAGCGCCAGCCCGGTCATCATTGCGCCTCCAGGCGCCTTTCGAGATCCAGGCCCTCTCGGCGCACGCGCATGTCCAGGTAGAGCATCGAGTAGACAACGAGCCCCAGCGGATTGAACACCGCCTGTCCCAGCACCTGCAGCAGCTCCGCGGGCACGAGGAGCGACTGCGGCACCGGGTTGGCCGCAGCGGCCACCGGATCGAGCGGGTTGCTATGGATGAGCTGGAGGATCATCGCGGGCATTCCACACAGGACGCTCACGGCGATCAGGATGAGCGACACCACGGTGACGAGGATCATCGCCCGCACCGAGACGCGCCCGATGAAGCCCGGTGCCACCCGCCCCGAGAGCAGGGCTCCCGAGCGCCGGAAGGAGCCCACCGAGGGAAGCTCTTCCATGGCCATCACCGGCGCCAGCAGCGAGAAGCGCAGCAGGTACCAGAGCAGTCCGCCCACGATTCCCAGTCCCGCCAGGAGGAGGCCTCCGAACAGCAGGATCCATCCGAGCACCCGTACGCCCGAGATGGGTCCTTCCGTGCTGAACACGATGGCGCCGCCGACGCCGCTCAACACCACGCCGGGCAGCATCATCAGCAGGATGGCGCCCACCATCCACAACAGGGAGAGCAGGTAGGCTCCGGTGAACGCGCCCACCCGCTTCAGCGCGCGCTGTATCCCGTCCGCCGGACGCACCGGTTCCCCGAGCTGCGTGGGCACCACGTACCGGGACACCGCCAGGGTGTTCAGGGAGTAGACCCAGAAGGTCACGAGCAGCGTCCCAGTCAGCATCAGCAGGAACCGGGCGTATTCCCCTCCGAATCCCGCCATGTCTCCCCCCTGTGCCGCCGCCTGGAGCGCCACGAGGTTCCGCTGCGCCGACAGCTGCAGGGTCTTGGTCAGGATGTAGGAGACCAGGTTGAAGCCGAGGCTCAGCAGGAACAGCGTCTTGAGGTGTTTGCGCCAGAAGGTGGCCGCGCGATCGATGATCTCACCGAGCGCCAGGGGACGCAGATCTGAGGGGGGAGTGCTCACGGGCCGCAGCATACCCGCGGCACTGAGTCATTGGGGAAGACCCCTTGGAGCCGCCCAGCGCGGTCCCACCTGACCCTGGAAGCCCCCTGGAAATCGCCGCCAGGCTGCTGGCCTGGCCACTGCCGTCAGAACCGCTTCTTGGCCTCTCGCCAGAGCCACCGGCCCACGCGGATTGGGAGGCCAATGAAGCGGGTCTGGGACTCGTCGCTCAGCAATCCCTCGAGGTCGTCGAGCAGCTCGTCGGACTCACCGTCATCCACGACGCCGCGAGTGGACAGCGGAGGAATCGTCGAGAGGTAGCCGCCCACCACCTGTTCTGGCGGTTCAGCGACGTCAGCGAGCACTTCCCACTGCTCGAGAGAGCCTGGATAGGGTTTGAAATGAGGATGAGGGCAAGGCCCCCGCCCTCTCTTGGAGAGGGCGGGGGCCGTCCAGTCGTTGCGCTGGACATCTTCGCGTGCCGCTGGCGCGCGGGAGGGGCAGGGGGAAACGGCCTGTTGCACCAGCCCGTTCCTCGAGCCGCCGTCAGAAAAAGCGCTTGAGCCGGCCCTTGACCTTCCGCCCGATCTCCTGGCCGGTCTTCGACCTCGCTGCGATTTTGGCTGCATCCCAGATTATCGGCGCCGCCACGGACCAGAAACCGCGGGTCTCGTCGTTCAGCAATCCCTCGAGGTCGTCGATCATGTCGTCGTACTCCCCGTCATCCGCGACGCCACGGGTGGAGAGCGGAGGAATCGTCGAGAGGTAGCCGCCCACCTCCTGCTGCCCCTTGGCCTCCAGGAAGCCGGAGAGGTAGGCCTGGGCCGCCGTCTGGCGCTGCTCCATCAGCTCATCCATCTCATCGTCGGCGCCCCTGGTCAGCGCCACACGACACTCCTTGAGGATGTCCAGCACGCCCCGGAGCACCATCTTCTCCTGGGCGTTGATGTCACCAGGCTGGGTCATGCCGACGCCCTGCTGCGGCCCCACCTGGCCCTGGAAGCCGACACCGGGCTGCTGGCCCTGGAAGCCGACACCGGGCTGCTGCCCCTGCGCTCCCCCAGCGCCACGCGTTCCCATCTGCCCATCCCAGGGCTGCTGCTGCCACGGCGGCACCTGTGACGCGTAGTACGGGTAGGTCTGTGGGACTGAGGACCGGATTCTTCTATTGACTGCCATGTGTCACCTCTTGTGGTTGGTACAGCGTCGTCCGCGAGCACTCCCCTCTGCTCGGGAGTGCTCGGAGAGGGTTTGAAACGAGGAGGGAGAAGGGCCGCTGTCACCACCACTTCTTCTTCTTGCCAAACTTGTAGCCCTTGTAGGCCAGGATGCCTCCCTGGATGATCGGCAAGATGGGGGGGAAGCGGGTCTGGGTATCGTTGCCCAGGAAGCCATCGAACTCGTCGATCATCTGGTCGTACTCCGGGTCGTCGATGGCGGAGCCGCGGGTGGACACCGGCGGGATCGTCGAGACGTAGCCGCCCAACTCCCCAATCCCTCTGGCCTCCAGGAAGCCGGAGACGTAGGCGTGCGCCGCCGTCACCCGCTGAGCCACCGGCCCTTCGAGGGAGCCCATAGCCAGTGCCGCGCGCCCCTCCTTGAGGATGTCCAGCGCGCCCCGGAGCGCCTCCTTCTCTTGTGGCGAGAGGTTCACCGGCACCTGCTCGGGCATGCCGACGCCCTGCTGCGGCCCCATCTGGCCCTGGACGCCGACACCGGGCTGCTGGCCCTGGAAGCCGACACCGGGCTGCCCCTGGACGCCAGGCTGGCCCGGGGCGCCGAAGTCCTCCGGCGAGAGCGGCTGCCCCTGCTGCCCTCCGACGCCGCGCGTCCCTACCTGCCCACCCCAGTTCTGCTGCTGCTGCCAGTAATACGGATTCGGCGGAGCAAACACCTGGGGTCCTCTGCTTTGAGCCATGACCTGCCTCCTGTGTTGGTGTTGGTACTGCCTGGTGAAGATGTGCTGCTGGGATGGACCGTGCCCCTGCTTCAGGTGCCGGCGGTGCTCCCGGACGGTGGCGGAATCGTCCCGAGGAACGCTCCCAACTCACCCAGCCCCCGGGCTTCCAGGAAGCCGGAGATGTACGCGTGCGCTGCCGTCAGCCGCTGGAGATCCAGCTCGTCGAGCATTCCCGAGGCCATCGGCTCGCGCCCCTGTTTGAGAATGTCCACCATGTGCCTCAGCACCGCCTTCTCCTGTGGCGAGAGGCTGGCGCGCTCCTGGGCTCCCGGCCCGCCCCACTGCAGGGGCAGGGCGGGCGTCTGGGTCGGTCCCCCCGGGCCCAGGTCGTGGAAGTCGCTCGGCGAGAGCGGCTGCATCGGCCCCAGGTTCCGAGCCATCCCTGGGTGGACGTTCATGGGGGTCGGATCCCTCGGCACGGGTCCCCCGGGAGATCCGTACGGCCAGAAAGAGAAAGGGTTTGCCATTGGGGTGTTCCTCTCGGTGAATCGCGTTGCCACTCAGCTCGCCTCCGTGCTCGTGACGATCGTCCCCAGGAGCCGGCTTGTCTTGCTCACCAGCGGGCGCGCCTCGGGCTGCTCCCCGAAGGCGGTGGCGTGGAGCTCCTCGTCGTGCTCGAGCTGGGAAAGCTGCTGCAGGACGGCGATGCGGAGCTCCTGGCCGAAAGCCTTCTCCGTGGATGGATCGAGTTTCACGCCGCGAAGTACGACGCGGAACTCCACCTGTCCCGCGGCCGCGGGCGACGCCGCCTCCCGAGAGATCTTCGCTGCTGGCGGCGTCGCCTCATGTGCTTGTCGTTTCATGCTGTATCTCCTTGCGAGACGGCGATCAGTGAAGCTTCTGATCCTCACCGGCCTGCACGACGATCCCCGTCACGCCGTCCTGTGGGAGCTCAATCCCTTGCGTCTTGGCGAACTTCTTCAGGGAGGAGATGTGCAGGTCCCCCCCCAGTTCAGCGTTGCCCAATACCCGGAGCACCACGCTGCGGATCGCCTCCTCGATGCCTTCTCTCATGTCCGGGTCGAGCTCTATCCCCCGCACCGCGACGAAGAACTCGGTCATCGGGGCTGCCTCCTCCGGCTGGGGGGCCGAGGGCGGCACTGCGCCTCCCATCATCGGTTGGGAGGCTGAGGGCGGCGCCGCGCCTCCCATTGTCGGCTGGGAAGTAGGGGGCTGCGCCGCGCCTCCCATCGTCGGTTGGGGGGCCGAGGGCGGCGCCGAGACCCCCTCCACCCCACGGGTGGGCGGGATGGCGGGCTGGAGGAAGCGCGTGAAGACGTTCTCCCTGCCGTACACCGCGTCCAGCACTGACCCCCAGCCCGTCACGTTGGGGAACTGGAGCCGCAGGTAATCGGGGCGGTTGGTGTTGTAGACCGTGTCCGAGTCGGGTGCGAAGAGCGACAGTCCCATCGCCCTCTGGTAGTTCCGGCCGACCTTCTTCCCCATGACGCATGCGCCTGCCGCGGCGACCGCGGCGTTGATGCTCTGGACACACTCCGGGGGCACTCCCGGCATGGCCCCCACCGCCTGGGCCAGTGCGGAGGCATCCGCCAGGCCTCCGCTCTTGAATTTCACCAGGGACGAGGCGGCGACCCGGAGCGCGTTGCGCATGGCCTCCTTGTTGCCTGGCGCGGAGCTGATCCAGGCATGCAGCCGGGTGGCGAAGTTATGGAAATGATTGAGCGCCAGGGTCCATTCCTGCTTCGACAAGTCGATCGCCGCGCAGCTGTCAAAGACCGTCTGCGGGGTGAAGGTCGAAGCGATGGTGGCCGCGATCCTCGGGGCATCCATCTGCCCCTGGGCTTGCGTCAGCGCTTGCGCTGGCCGGGCCAGGTCCACCCCCGCCGCGGACAGCTCGTCCACTGAAGCGACGACCGTCATCACCGAGTTGCTGAGCTCCTGCAGCAGCTCCCAGCTGCTCATCAGGCAGGCGTCGAAGACGAGGACGTCGATCTTCCCCTCGGGAAGTTGGGAGGCAATCCGATCACAGGCCGAGGCGAGCTCGGCGTTCGACAGGAAGTCCCGGCTGTTCCCGTCGATGAGGAGGGCGCGCGTCATGCTGCCCACCATGTTGATGTTGTGGCCGAAGAGCCGCCGGGCGTGGTGGCGGACGCCCTTCTGGGTCGGCTGTACCGGCGAGGCGAACCGCGTCGCCGTCCCCAGCACCTTGCGGGCCATCTCGTCCTCCCAGGCGACGCCGTGCCCCGAGAGCACCAGGATGGTGCGCCTCGCGGGGATGAGGTGCATGCCCCATTCCACGAAGCGCAGCAGGGTGTCGGGATCCCCCGTGTTGAACTCCTCCACTTGCGTGGGTTGGTGCCGGCCGCTCGGGTCGAGGACGAGCCGCCAGGCGGGTCCGTTCGCCGCATCCAGTTGCGCCACCGCCGCCACGTATGGGTTCGTCACCACCTGGAGCAGTCCGGAGATCTGCGCGTGGATCTGCGTGTCCAGCGCCCCGGCGCCATTGATTGCATCCCCTGCGCCATACACCAGTATCCTGATTGGCCATTCATTCATGGCAATTCCTTTCCTGCGTCCGAGAGGCGAAAGTGCAGATGGATGATAGATATAGGAGTAGCGATAACCTCGAGGAAGGGCGCGCTTCAGTTCAGATCGTTGGCAGCGTGAGAGCCGCTAGGGATCGAAGCTAGTGATGAAATCATTTGCGTCAACCCGGAAAAATCGGCTATCGGTGGGAATACATTTGTATTGCCTGACAAGGATGGGCGGTCTTCGAATGGCAGACTTCGAGGCTGCTCGCCAATTCAGAACACCCATTCCACGGAGAAGCTCCGGAGCATTCCGGTATCGAGTCTGTCCTGGTCCTGTACCACCAATGTCCATGTGCCCTGGGGATTCTTGCCCTCCAAGGAAGAGAGCCCCGGGGTGTTGATGGCGTCATATGTCTTTCTGAGGTGGCCCATGCTTCCGCCGGAGCGCGAGTGCAGAACCACCGGAGAGACACCGGTGCTCGCGGGAGGCTCGAGCGTCACGAGCAGATCCCCGATGTACGTGTGCTGGAGGTCCACCGCGATCCGGACGGCGACAATGGGGTCGGAATCGGCCACGGCCACCGAGAGCCGGGCCGTCTGCAGGTCGCGGATGGGAATGTCCTGGATGGCGGTCTGGACCACCACCCGGCCTGGCTGTGGCGGATGGGCGAGCTGGACTGCTGCCGCCGCGTTGAGGCGGCCATGACCATAATAGAGGCTGTGTCCCTGGGCGTCGTACTCGCCACCCTCCGGGTCGATCCGGTCGCAACACTGTTTGAGGATGTCCTTGACCTGCTCCCACCGGAGCTCGGGGTTACTCGCCAGCACCAGTGCCGCCACCCCTGCGGCCCCGGGGCTGGCACTGGAAGTGCCGCCGAAGCTGTTGGTGTAGTTCCCCGCCGCATCACCCCGGGTACTCCGCCCGGGGTTGTAGCCCTGCGCGCCAGAGCGGTCCGTCGTCCAGATGCCCGGGGTGTTGGGCCAGGGGTTGAGCGGCCCGGGAGGACTGCTCGCGAAGTCATTGCTCGGGAATGAGCACCAGATGGCCCGCCCGAAGTCGCTGTACACGCTCCGCCTTCCCGAATCGTTGCAGGCAGCAACGGCAATCACCTTCGGGTAGCTGGCGTAGCCATCCAGGTCCACGTCCTCCCGTCCGTTTCCGGCTGCCCAGAAAATCACACACCCCTTTCCGTTGCGCCCGTGCCGGATGGCGTAGTCAATCGCCAGGCGGGTCGAATCGGGCATGGGAATGTTCTGTTGATGTGCCGGATCGTCCGGGTTCCACCACCTTCCCTCCACGGGACCCCAGCAGCAGGTGATCACATCCGCCCCGTGGTCGGCCGCCCAGATGAAGGCATCGGCTTCATTCTGGGACCCCAGGCCGGAGGCCAGACGGATTGGCATCAATCGGGCCCGAGGAGCCACTCCGCAGGCACCGAACCGCCCTTCCGCGCAGGCAATGCCTGCACACGCCGTTCCGTGGTTGTCCTCGCCAATGGGGCGGGGGTCGTCGGTCCCCCGGGTCACATCTCGGGGTGCAACGATCTTGCCCGATCCGGAGAACTCCTCATGGTCGATGTCCACCCCGTCATCGATGATGGCGATGGTGACTCCCTCTCCCTGGCTCAGGGCCCAGGCTGCCTCGATGTTGGCGTGGGCGTCGACAGTCCTGCCATCGATGTCCGTTTTTCTCAGATGCCATTGTTGTGGGAAGACTCCTCGGTGGCTGACCTTGTGGATCAGCTCCGGGTGGCAGAAGTCGACAGGCTTCTCGTTCAGCAGTTCATGCGCGATCTGAAACACCTTCTGCCCTGTCCCCTCGGGAGCCGACAGGAAATAGGCGTTGCGGGCATATTCCAGCTCCCTCTTGAGGGTCAGGCCGTATTTCCCGAGCAGGGCCATGACTTCCGATGCCGGAAGGCCGTCGTCGAACTTCACGAAGAAGTTTTCCGTGTAGAGCACCGGGGAGCCAGAGACCGGGTCGCTCAAAACCGTGCCCGCGAAGGCAATCTCCGGCTCTTCCCGCAGCACGGTGCGAGCCACGTCACGCAGCAGGCCGCCCCGGGCTTCCCGGCTCTGTATTACCTGGACACCGGCCTCCCGGAAATGGACCACGGGCTCGAATGGGCTCAATGCTCTCAGGGCCGCGGAGGAGAGGGTGGTACGGCTCAAGGGATTACGGCTCCTCGTCCTCACCGCGAGGAGGTCCTCGCGTTCAACGAGTTGGTAGAAATACCCGTTCTTTCCGCCGCACCGGATGCTCAACATGGCATTCTTTCCCTCGTCAAGAGCTGATGGTGTCAGGGATTTGCCACGCCCGGCTTTCCTGGCAATGACAGAACAGACTCCGTCCTCGAGTCATCCAGCTCTCGTCCTGTCCAGGTCTCCGGGGAGCGGCAGACCAAGTATGTCCTCGGTGATGGCTATTTCGCTGAACACGGCCGCCCGGAACAAGAAGCCCCGGGTGCCATGTCCACGTTGGACGCAGGACGGAACGCCGCCAGCCCATGTCTGAGGTTGGTTGAGTCCGGTGGAGGTGTTGGACGATGGAGCCGCGGGCCCGTTGATGAGGTGGCGGTGGAGTGCCCGCACCCTCCGTCCGGATTAATTTCGGGACTTATTCTCCAAGTAAGTCATCCTGGCGAAGCCGTACACCCCTGAACCCCCGAACGGGAGGAACACATGCAGGCACGGAAGCTCATTGGAAGCGGGCTGCTGGCTGTCGGGTTGATGTTGGCCGGGTGCGGAGGCTCCGTGTTGGGCGAGACGCAGGTGGCTGACCTCTCCGTACGCGAGGACGAGCTGCCGGATTGCTCGGGCCAGGACTACGAGTACGAGTATTACAGCGACGCGACCAAGACGACGCTGGTGGGCACCCGCGGCTGCTCGTGTGGCGTGTGGGTCCGGTGGGGCACCATTACGAGCTACTACAACTATTCCAGCGGTGGCTGTTTCGCGCAGTAGTCCGTAGGACGTGATGGGCCCGGGTGAAGCAACCCCCCTCACCCGGGTTCATGCTCGGTGGGGCCTCTGCCGGAGACAGCGCAGAGGCCGCACAGGGCCCTCGCAACCGCCGCGGGATCCTCGGCCTCCAGTACCGCCGAGATGACCGCGAAGCCAGCCGCTCCCGTGAGCAGCGAGGCCCGCTCCGGCGTGAGGCCTCCGAGCGCCAGGGCAGGGCAGGGCAGGGCCGCCGCCAGCTTCCGGAAACCCTCGGGCCCCAGCGTGGGCCGCGTGTCCTCCGGCTTCGAGCCTGGGGAGAACACCGGGCTCACCAGCGCCAGATTCGCCCCTTGGGCCTGGCGCGCCTCCTGCTCGTCATGCACCGCCACGCTCACCTGGCGTCCAGGGGGCAGGTGCGGACGGATCTCCGCCGGCGTCAGGCCCGCCGCGGGCAGGTGCAGGTGCGCTCCCACCAACAGGGCCACGTCCAACCGGCCATTGACGAAGAGGGGATTGCCTCGCGCCCGGCACAGCTCAGCCAGCAGCCGAGCCTCCTCCAGGAACTGGCGCGTGGGCGCCTCCGGGTGACGGTGCTGCACGGCCACCTGGGGCCCTACCTCCAGCGCCCGCTCCAGCGCGGTCAATAGCCGCTCCCGGGGCAGGCGCCAGTCGGTGATGACCATCACCCGCGGTGTCACTACTCGACGAGCCCCTCGAGCGGGCTGGACGCCGAGGCGTACGCCTTGCGGGGAATCCGGCCGGACAGGAAGGCCTCGCGGCCCGCCTCGATGGCCAGCTTCATGGCGCGCGCCATGCGCACCGGCTCCTTCGCGCCCGCGATGGCCGTGTTCATCAGCACCGCGTCCACGCCCAGCTCCATGGCGATGGCCGCGTCCGACGCCGTGCCCACGCCCGCGTCCACGATGACTGGCACCTTCACCGTCTCGCGGATGAGGCGGATGTTGTGCGGGTTGCGGATGCCCAGCCCCGAGCCTATCGGCGCCGCCAGCGGCATTACCGCCGCGCACCCCACGTCCTCCAGCTTGCGCGCCGTGATGGGGTCATCCGAGGTGTAGGGCAGCACCGTGAAGCCCTCCTTCACCAGGATGCGCGCCGCCTTCAGCGTCTCCTCCACATCCGGGTAGAGCGTCTTCTCGTCGCCCAGCACCTCCAGCTTCACCCACTTGCTCATGCCGAGCTCCTCGGCGAGCCGGCAGGTGCGTACCGCGTCGTCCGCCGTGTAGCAGAGCGCCGTGTTGGGCAGCAGCCGCATGCGCGAGCGGTCGATCCAGTTCATCAGCGAGGCCTCGCCCTTCGCCGCGAGATCCAACCGCCGCACCGCCACCGTCACCATCTCCGCGCCCGAGGCCTCGTGGCACCGCTTCATCACCTCGTGGCTGGGGTACTTCCCCGTGCCCACGATGAGGCGAGACTGGAAGGTGACTCCCGCGATGACCAGGGGCTTGTCCTGCACGCTCATTGCTCGCTCCTATCCGCCACCGACGAAGGTGACGATCTCCACCCGATCCTGCGGGGACAGCTGGTACTCGGGGTGGCGCGCGCGGCGGACCACCTCCGCATTCACCTCCACCGCCACTCCGGGCCCGCCCACCTCCAATGAGGCGAGCAGCGCCGTGAGGGTGATTCCCTCGGGGACCTCTCGGGCCTGTCCGTTGATCCAGATCGTCACGGCTCGACGCTCCTGCTGCTGGCGCCCGACGCAGTACAGGCGCGTCTCCATGCTGTCAACGCGCACTCCGGGAGTGTCCCCTGGCTATACTCATGGGCATGTTCACCGTCCGAAGCAGGCTCGTGGCCTGTGCCTTGGTGCTGACGCTCGGGCTGCCGGCCTCCGCCGCGGAGCCCTCCCACGCCGCGGATGCCCCCGCGCGGGCCTCCGGCCTCCAAGGCCACCGGTATGCCTTCGTTGCAGGGGGGCTGTTGTTCCTCGGGGGCGCGGGTTTTGGCTACCTCGCCCAGGGCGAGTCCAATCGTGCCCGGACCCTGTCCTCGGCGAGCGAGTCCAGCGCCGCGTTCGACAGGGCTCGCACCCACGCCGCCACCGCCAACCTGCTCTACGCCGTGGCGGGGGTGACCGTCGTCTATGGACTGGTGCTGGAGCTGCTTCCGGAGCCCGCCGCGGAGAAGGCGAGCCTCACCTTCCACTTCTGAGCATTGCCGCGCATACGCCCCTCCGAGTTGCGTGCGACAGCCAAACCCTTGAAATCATTGCGCGTCTCTGGCTCTGATTCCTCTATGTCTGCCCCCTCCACCCACGACACCCCACAGCCGCTCGCGCAGCGCCCGCTCACCGGCCAGGACGCCAAGACGCTCGCCCTGGCGGCGCTGGGCGGTGCGCTGGAGTTCTACGACTTCATCATCTTCGTGTTCTTCACCACGGTGATTGGGCAGCTCTTCTTCCCGCCCGACACGCCGGAGTGGCTGCGTCAGCTCCAGGCCTTCGGACTGTTCGCGGCCGGCTACCTGGCGCGCCCCTTGGGCGGCATCGTGATGGCGCACTTCGGAGACCGCAGCGGCCGCAAGCGTATGTTCGCGCTGAGCGTGTTCATGATGGCGGTGCCGACGTTGTTGATTGGCAGCCTGCCCACCTACGCCACCGCGGGTTATGCGGCGCCGCTGGCGCTGCTGGTGCTGCGCATGGTGCAGGGCGCGGCGGTGGGCGGCGAGGTGCCGGGGGCCTGGGTGTTCGTCTCCGAGCACGTGCCGGAGCACCGCGTCGGCTTCGCCTGCGGCACGCTCACCTCCGGCCTCACGCTTGGCATCCTGATTGGTTCGCTGGTGGCCACGGCGGTCAACAAGATCTACACCCCGGAGCAGGTGCAGGCCTTCGCCTGGCGCCTGCCGTTCCTGGTGGGGGGCGTGTTCGGCTTCTTCGCCGTGTTCCTGCGCCGCTGGCTGGCCGAGACGCCGGTGTTCGAGGAGATGCGTCAGCGCAAGGCCCTGGTGCAGGAGCTGCCGCTCAAGGCCGTGCTGCGCGGCCATGGCCTGTCGGTGGCGGTGTCGATGCTGCTCACCTGGGTGCTCACCGCCGGCATCGTGGTGATGATCCTGATGACGCCGACGCTGGTGCAGAAGCTCTACGGCATCACCCCGGCCCACGCGCTGGAGGCCAACAGCGTGGCCACGCTGAGCCTTACCGTCGGCTGTGCCGTCTTCGGCCTGCTCGCGGACCGCTTCGGCGTTGGATGGATGCTGGGACTGGGCTGCCTCGCCCTGCTGGTGTCGACGTATGGGCTCTACCTCGGCGTGAACGCGGCGCCGGAGCGCCTCGTCCCGCTGTACGCACTGACGGGGTTCTGCGTCGGCGTGGTGGGCGTAGTGCCCACGGTCATGGTGCGCGCCTTCCCCGCGGCGGTGCGCTTCTCGGGGCTCTCGTTCTCCTACAACGTGGCGTATGCCATCTTCGGCGGCCTGACGCCCCTGGTGGTCACGCTGATGATGAAGGACCATCCCCTGGCGCCCGCGCATTACGTGGCGGGGCTGTGTGGGGTGGGGTTCCTGGTGGCGTTCTATCTCCTGGGCGCGGGCCGCACGCGGTTCGCCGCGATGAGCGCCTCGTAGCGCACGCCCGCCAGCTGAATTTCATCTAACCTTGCGGGGCATGCGCGTCCTCTTGAACTCGTGGGTGCTCGTCTCCGCACTGGCGGCCTCCGGCTGCTTCTTCTCCGAGAACCCCGGGCCGGGACGTCCCTGCTTGGACGACTCCGAGTGCCCTGCCTCCTACCGCTGCGTGACGGTCTCCGCGGACCAGCGCTCCTGCGAGGTGATGTTCCCGCCCGCCCCCCAGGACACCGACGCGGGCACGTCCGACGCCGGGCCGGTGCCTACCTGGTGCCAGGACGTCCGCCCCATCCTCACGGCAAGCTGCGTGGCCTCGTGCCACGGCGCGGACACCTCCGGGAGCAAGCGCTCGGACTTCCGGCTCGACATGTACGAGGCCAGCAGTGGAGTGCTCGGGGCCCGGGACATGGCCGCGCGCATCAGGGCCCGCGCCGTGGTGGAGCCACCGTCGATGCCGCCTCCGGGCAACCCTGCTCCCTCTGCCTCCGAGCGGGAGATCCTCTCTCGATGGATCGCTGGCGGTACACCGCTCTGCACCGACGGTGGTACTCAATAGCTCCCCTATGAAGCGCATCCTCCAGAGCCTCTCTTCGAGCCTCCTGGGCCTCTGTGCCGTCGTGACCGCCGGCTGCTTCCTCGAGGCCCCCGACTTCTCCGGCAAGTCCTGCGAGTCCGTGGCCGACTGCCCCCAGCCCTACACCTGCGTCGCGGCACGCCCGGGCGCGGGGCGCACTTGCGAGGTGCTGAATGCGCCCGGTGTCTCCGACCCCAACACCGGCCCGGTGCCCACCTGGTGTCAGGACATCCAGCCCATCCTCGCGGCCAACTGCGTGTCCTCGTGCCACGGCGCGGACTCCTCCGGGAGCAACGGCCGCTCGGACTTCCGGCTCGACATGTACGAGATGGATGGAGGGGTGGCCGGAGCGAAGCTGATGGCGCCGCGCATCCACGCGCGCACCGTGGTCTTCCGCACCATGCCGCCCCCGGGGAACCCCGAGCCCACCGAGGAGCAGCGCGTGCTCATCGACCGCTGGGCCGCGGGCGGTGCGCCCTTCTGTGCCGACGATTCGGCACCCGACGGCGGGCCCTAGGCGATTCCTGGGAAAGCCTCGAATTCTTCCCGGAGAAAGCAGGCAGCCCACCGGGCCCCGTTCTGGCGGGCCGCTGCCCCTGTACCGGTTTTTCGCTCTGACAAGCCCTGTGCACCCGCGATGCAGGCCCCCAGTTTCCTTCCACACGCCGGGGGGGCTTCCCCTCTGGCGAGGAACGAAAGGAGCGGCACCATGCGTAAGCTCATGATGGCGGTGATGGCGGTGGCGGGGCTCGGTTTGACGGTGGGCTGCCAGGATCGCAACAAGGTCCAGGAGGAGCAGCGGGAGGTGGCCGAGGCGCAGCGCGACGTGGATGCGGAGCGCCAGGAGACCAATAAAGAGGTCGCCGAGACGCGCCAGGACGGCCAGCAGGAGATGACCGACGCCCAGAAGGATCTCACGGAGGAGCAGCGCGAGCTGGCCGAGGCCCAGAACCAGCAGCTCGGTGAGCAGCGCGACGAGGCCACGGGTGGCAGCGGCGTGACCACGCCCAAGGACACCACGGCCAACATCAAGACCGAGGAGGTGAAGGGCACCATCCAGTCCGCCTCGGCCACGACCATCGCGGTCATCGTCCCGGACAAGAACAACCAGGTGATGCGCTTCCAGGCCAACCCGCAGGTCCAGGTGATGAAGGACGACAAGCCGGTGGCGCTGAAGGATCTGAAGCCCGGTGATGAGGTCCGCGCCTCCTACCAGCTGGATCCGAACGGCCAGATGATGCTCAAGAGCATCGAGGTGAAGAAGATGAGCGCCCAGCACCCGGGCGAGCCGAAGAAGTAGTTCCGCGTGACACGGTGGGATGCGGCCTCCGCCTCCGGGCGGGGGCCGTCGTCTTTGCGGAGTGCTTGTCGCGAGGGCCGGGAAGCCCGAGACTGCGGCCATGGCTCTCAAGACGAGCGACGTGCTCGAGCTCCACCAGCGTTGGTGCATCGCGGACTCGCACGCGGACTCGCTCATGTGGAACCGGGACCTTTGCGAGCGCTCCTCCGAAGGGCACGTGGACTTCCCCCGCCTGCGAGAGGTGGGGATGAAGCTGCAGTGCTTCACCATCGTCACCCGCGGCTTTCCCTTCATTGGGGGCTTCGAGGCCTTCGCCGTCTGGCGCGGCTGGCCCCGCGAGGCCCGGGAGAGCGAGTGGACGCGCGCCGTGTGGCAGGTGGACCGGCTGGCGGACTTCTGCCGCCGCTCTGACGGGCAGGTGCGCATCACCACCACGGGGCGGGGCCTGGAGGAGAACCTTGCCGAGGGGCGGCTGTCAGCCGTGCTCGGCATCGAGGGCGCTCACGCCATCGAGGGCCAGGTGGAGCGCGTGGCGGAGCTGCACCAGCGGGGCGTGCGCTTCATGGGCCTGACGCACCTGTCCAACAACGAGGCGGGTGGCTCGTCCTTCCCGTTGATGGGCAACAAGCCCCTGTCGCCGCTGGGCCAGTCGGTGCTGGAGGAGATGGCCCGCGTGGGCATGAGCGTGGACGTGGCCCATGCCTCCGAGCGGACGCTGGAGGACATCCTGGCGCACCCCACCGCACGCGTTTTCTCCTCTCACACGGGGGTGCGCGGGGCGGGAGGCGGGTGGCGCAACCTCTCGGACGAGGTGCTGCGCCGGATCGCCGAGCGAGGGGGCGTGGTGGGCATCATCCTTGCCCCTGTGTACCTGGGCGGCGACGCCATCGACGACGTCGTGCGGCACATTGAGCACGCCCTGGGAGTGATGGGGGAGGAGGGCGTGGGCATTGGCTCGGACTACGACGGCATGGTGGCCCTGCCCAAGGGCATCCACGACGTGACGGATCTGCCCAAGCTCACCGAGGCCCTGTTGCGTCGCCACCCCGAGGCACTCGTGGAGCGCATCCTCGGGGGCAACTTCCGAAGGTACTTCCGCGAGACGCTCGGGGCGTGACACCGGTTGACCGGGCTCGCGGCGCCTGGAATCGTCCGACGCCGTGATGAACCGCTCCTCCGTCCTGTTCTCGTTGATGATTGGCTCCCTCCTCCTGTCCGCCTGCGGCGTCAAGGCTGGCGACTCCTGCCGGGGAGGCGGCTACACCTGTGCCTCCGAGAAGGAGGCGCTCGAGTGTCGTGACGAGGTGTGGCGCACGCTGCAATGCCGGGGGGCCTCGGGGTGCAGCGAGTCGGATGGCACCGTCCAGTGCGACATGCAGGGCAACCTCGTCGGGGATTCGTGCGCGGCCTCCGCCGAGGGCCGCGGGTTGTGCACGGCCGACAACAGGGGCGTGCTCGAGTGCCGCATGGGCGTGCTGACCCTGGTCAAGACGTGCGGCACGTGTGTCATGGACGACACCCACGTCACCTGCGAGCCCTGAAGCCCTGTCCGGCCGCCCCGCCGTCACACGTTGCGGACATGGACGGAGACAATGCCCTCCGTCTGCTCGAGTCCTTCCACGAGCTTGTCCGGAGTGACGACGGCGGGGATCTGTGCATCGAGAGCGATGGTTGTGTTGCGCTCTCCCGAGAAGTGCCGCTCGTACTCGATGTCGAGTACGGCGACGCCCAGCTTCTGGAGCAGGGAAGTGACCTGCTGGATTCCCGTTCCGGCGGATAGCACCAGGGACACCTTGCGCCGCACCAGGGTGTCGTTCTTGTCCTCGAACCGGCGCAGGAAGGTGAGCGCGATGATGCCCAGCATCGTCACGAAGCTCGCTTCCAGGTACATGCCGGCTCCGGCGGACAGCCCGATGGCCGTCACGAGCCACAAGCCCGCGGCGGTGGTGAGTCCCTGGACGGTGGCTCCAGTGCGCAGGATGGCTCCGCCCGCCAGGAAGCCGATGCCGGTGACGACCGACGCCGCGATGCGAGACCCATCGACCTCGACCAGTGACTCGCCCTGTGTCCCGAACTGCTGGAAATAGGCGAACTGGGAGGACACGACCATGAAGGTCGCGGACGTCATCGACACGATGAGGTGCGTGCGCAGCCCCACGGGCCTGCGGTGCTTGTCTCGCTCATAGCCGATGACGCCGCCCAGACCCGCGCCCGCGGAGATGCGGAGGAGCATGTCGAGATGGGAGAGCATTCCCCCATTCTACGGCAATTGCCCGAGAGGGTTCTGGGGCACTGTGCCCCATTCCCTTCGCGAAAACCCCCTGAGAACCGGGCCGGAAGCCACGGGCATTCCAGTGGCTTCCGGCTCTTGTTTGCGTGGACCGCGGCTCAGTGCGGGGAGGCGCTCAGCCGGTCGAAGCTGCGGAACACGCACGACTGGTTGGCGGCGCTGTCCAGGTGCTGGGCGCGGTCGCGGATCTCATAGAAGGGGCGCACCAGGCCGCTCACCGGATCCGTGACGTTGTAGGGGGTGAACATGTTGGCCACGCCCGTGGCCAGGAAGGGCGAGAGCGCGCCCGTGGGGCCCACGTGCGTGAAGCCGGTGTTCGTCTCCCGCGCATGGCAGCCATTGCAGGTCTTCAACGAGAACTTGTGACGCGCGTTGAAGCCGTTGGGCACGGTGGTCAGGTTGGGCGCGTTCCAGAAGAAGCCGGTGCTCAGCCGCGGCTGCTCTTTCGCCAGACGGGACTGCTCACGGCGCTGGGCCAGCAGTTGCTCCGCTTGGGCGGCGCGTGGATTGCCGTGCTCGTGGGACGCCGGGTACGTGGCGAGGAACGCCTCGCGGGCCTGGAGGTCATCCTCGAGTGCCGGGGTCGCCAGGGCGCCCTTTTCGAGAGCGGCCCAAGCGGTCTCTATCTGCTCGTGATACTTTTTTCGCTCGGAGTTACAGCCCGTGTGGAGACAACGAGCACGAGCGGGAGGTGATGAGCGCGAAGGCGGTGCGGCGGCTCATTCCGTGGAGGCTATCTCAATGCAGCAGTTGCAAAGCCGCTCAAGCGCCCCCTCGTGGGAGAGTGGCAAGGGAATGTACCCAGTAGCGGGTCTGGCAGCATCTGGATGTGCCATTGATGGCCGCAGTGGGTTCGCCCCCCGTGAAAATCCTGCTCCGCGCAATACCACTTGCGGAGGATCCCGGGAGCGGTCCGAAGGGCTGCATTTTTGCGTGCGAACCTGCGAGACTGCGCGGCGGGAGGGTGCACAACCGTCCTGGGGGAAATGGCATCGTGAGCGATCTACGTGGCTTTCTCGTGAGGCATCGACATTTTGGTCTCGGGAAGATCGTCGATGTGGAAGGGCGGCGCATCCGGATCCGCTTCCTGGAAGGGGACAGAGGCGAGAAGACGTTGGCGGCCGATAGTCTCGCCGACGCGATGGAGCGTCATGTCCTCGCGAGTGGATGGCGTTGCGAGGGGCCGGATGGCGAGTGCGTCATCCAATCCGTTTCTTCCGCGACGGGTACCAACCCCCACCAGTACATGGTGCGCTATGCCGATGGCAGCAGCGAGCGGCTGTCCGAGGTGGAACTCACGCCCCGGGAGGACGGGGCTCCTCGAGGGGCGCTCCAGCTCCTGCTGAATCACGACATCCACGCCCTCGCCGAGTTCGTCGCGCGCGAGTCTCTGGTCGAAGCCCTGGCACGCCTGAACCAGAGTGGGGGCGGGCTGCGCGCATTGCTCTCCAGCCGGATCGACCTGCGCTCGCACCAGGCCTACGTGGCGGGCATCGTCCTGCAGGCGCAGCGCCGCCGCTACATCCTCGCGGACGAGGTCGGGCTGGGCAAGACGATCGAGGCGGGCATCATCCTCCACGATCTCTTGAGCCAGAAGCCGGGCGCCCGCGTGCTCGTCGTCTGCCCCGGAGCGCTCTGTTACCAGTGGCTCAGCGAGATGTACTCGAAGTTCGGCGGACAGACGTTCCAGGTCATGGATCTCCACGACCCCAAGACGTTGGCCGCCACTCCCCCGCGGGCCGCGATCGTCTCCACCGGGCGGCTGCTCAAGGACATGACACCGGTGGTCATGAACATCTCGTGGGACATGGTCGTGGTCGATGAGGCCCATCACCTGCTCGACTCGGACACCCTGTACGGCACCGTTCGCGAACTGGCGCTCAAGACGCCCTCGCTCCTGTTGTTGAGCGCGCTCCCCGCTCAGAGACGCGAGGACGAGTTGTTGCGGTTGTTGAGCCTGCTCGAGCCCAGACAATACGAGCAAGGCCCGATCCGCGAGCGCTTCAAGGAACTCTACGACGCGCAGCCCACGATCGGCCGGGGACTCCGGTTGTTGGAGCGGCGCATCAATGGCCTCGCGGAGGGTCACTTCTCCAGCGCCGATGTCGTCACCGCCGCGCGCAATCTGCTCCGGGTGGACGTGCTGCGAGCGGATCCACAACTGGTCTCCCAGGTGGAGGCTCTGGCCGGGCAATCCGAGGGACTCGCCGAGGTGGCGCGGCATTTCAGCCACCACGTCGCGGACCGCTACCGCGTCAACCGCCGCATCCTGCGCAACCGGCGCCAGCATCTGCTGGATCAGCAATCCATCGAGCCGATCGAGCGCAAGCTCCGCATCACCCACTACACCCCGGATCCGCTCGAGCTCGAAGCCATCTCCGCGGTGGTGATGCTTCTGCGGAGCGCGCAGGCGAACGGATTGGAGGAAGCATTCCTGCTACCGTTGGCTCGGGTCGCGCTCCATGCGACCCTCTCGCCCACCTCCCTGAAGGGCCTGCTCGAGGAGCTGGAGAATGCCCCTGCCCAGAAGGGGCTCAAGCAGCGGGGACGCGACGTCATCCTCCATGGGCACCTGGCGGGGAGCACGGATTGGGGATTCTTCCTGGAGTTGCTGTGCCTCGCGGTTCGCGACGCGTTGGACCCCAAGGCTCTGCAATACGCCGTACGCCGCGTGGACGCATGGAGGCGTTCGGCGGCGCGGCCTCGCATGAAGGCGCTCTGCGAGCTGCTCACCCGGATCCGCTCGGACGCGCAGCGGCCGCCCAAGGTACTGATCTTCGCCGGCTACCCAGGTGCGTCGGAAGAGATCGCCGCGTATCTGTGTGCCGCATTCGGCGGGAACGCGGTCGCCGAGTTCAGCGCGGACATGGATCGCGATGATAAGGAGGCCAACGTCCTGCGTTTCCGCACGAAGGACGCCACGTGGATCCTGGTGTCCGACGAGACGGGCGGCGAGGGCCGCAATTTCCAGTTCGCCTCGGAACTGATCCACGTGGATACGCCGTGGCATGTCGCCCGGGTGGAGCAGCGCATCGGCCGTCTGGACCGGCTGGGGCGTGAGCGCTTCCATTCCGAGGTTCTCTCCCACGTTCTGTGCGCGGAAGGGACGCTCGAGGGAGAGTTGGTTCGCTGCTTCGACGAGGGCCTCCGCGTCTATCACACCTCGTTGAGCGGGTTGGAGTTCGCCCTGCGCGAGGTGGAGGTACTGCTGGCGCGCGCCGTCCTGGCCGAGGAGGGAGCGGAAGACCTGCGTTCGCTCGCACCACGCCTGCGGGAGATCGCGGAGCAGGAACGGCTCCAGGACGAGGGCGAGGCAGTGTTGGATGAAGCCTCGTTCGAGCGGCTGGCCGCCGAGCGCTACCGCAAGGTCCAGCAGCCACCCGAGCAAGAACTGGCATTGGAGCGTGCGTTCCTCGACTACTTCCGGGTGCTCTCGCCAGGCAGCGCGCGCCAACTGTCCGAGCCGGATGTGCCGTCTGGCGCCCTGTGGCGACTGTCCGGAGAGCAGTTGCCGCACGCCCAGTCCATGGCGAAGCAGATGGGCAACGACGTGATGGCCTCCTACGACGGCACCTTTCGGCGCGAGGTCGCGCAGCAGCGACCCTCGAGCTCCTTCTTCACAGTGGGCCATCCGCTCTTCGAATCGCTCGTGGCGTCCCTGGACACTCAGGGGAGGGGACGTACCTACGCGGTGGAGTGCGAGATTCCGGGTCACGAGTCCTGGATGGGGCTTGAGTTCGTCTTCCGGGCCGTTCCGGATCTGGCGGGACTCGAGAACGAGCCCTGGCTGGCGGGTCAGGCGCGTGGGCTCTTCTCCCAGCGGCCGGTGCACGTCTTTGTCCACGAGAACGGGCGTGTGGAGAAGGAGCCCGACAGGCTCCTGCAAGTGCGCACCGCGTGCGGCGTCCAGACGAAGGACCGGATGTGGTGGAACCTCACCAAGGAGAAGGCGCGGGTGCTCCAGGAGGTCTTTCCGCGTGGCTGGGCGATTGTATTGCCCGAGCTGAACACCCAGGCGGAGGCTCACGCGCGCGAGACGCTGGCGCGCCGGATCGAGCCCCTGGTGGACGTGGAACTGAAGCGCCTCGAGGAGCTGGCCAGGGGGCTGCGCAACGATCCCGGCGCGGAACAGGGGCAGGAAGAGGCGGTGCACCGGCTCATCAATGCGGTGCGTGGGTGGAAGGTCGTGCTCGATGCGGCGGGCTTCCTGGCGATCAACTCCTCCGTGCTCCGGGACCGGTGATGGAACCGTTAGATGTGCTACGTCTCGCCTTCCAGGAGGGACGCGCGCCTCGTGAAGTGCCCGAGCGGCCCAGGAAGACCAGCTCCCCGGAGTATGCGGCCTGGCGTCTGTTGTCGGCCTGGAAGGAGGCGGGCGAGTTGGGCGCGGACCACGCGGTGCTGCTGCGTCAACTGGCGCGCTGGTCGCCGGGCGTGGTGGTGGGAACGCTTCCCGAGCAGCTGCGGCCGTGGGCGTCACGTGCCGGGGTCCGGGTGACCGCGGCGGGACAGCTCGAGGCGGAGCCGTTCGTCCCCACGTGGCTGAGCGATGACGTCCTTCCCCCCGAAGGGGTCGACCGGTCGCCCGAGGAGCGCAATCCCCGGGAAGCGGTGGACGCGGAGCCCTTCCTGGGGGCGTTTGGTTACGAGCAGTGGCAATCCCTCGCCCAGAAGGAAGCGGCCTGGTGCGCGCTGACCGCGCCCCCGCGTTCCACCACGCTGATCGCCCTGCCCACCGGAGCGGGCAAGAGCTTGTGCTTCCAGGTGTTGCCTCGCTTCGGCGCGGGCTTGACGGTGGTCGTCGTTCCCACGGTGGCGCTGGCACTCGATCAATGGCGGCAGGCGGTCGCGCGCTTCGAGCGCCAGCCGGACGTGAACCCCCTGTGCTACTCGGCCGACGAGCACGCCGAGCAGGTGCTGGCGCAGGCGCGTGCCCGTGCCACGCGGCTCATCTTCACGTCCCCGGAGGCCTGCGTCTCTGGCCGTTTGCGCGCGGTGCTGGATGCTGCGGTCCGGGAGGGGTGGCTGGACAACCTCGTCATCGACGAGGCCCACATCATCGAGACGTGGGGCATCTACTTCCGTGTGGACTTCCAGCTGCTCAGCATGCTCTGGCTGGGATGGATGTCCCGCCCGGAGTGCCAGGTGCGCACGTTCCTGCTCTCCGCCACCTTCACCCAGAGCGGTGCCGGGCTGTTGAAGCAGCTCTTCTGCCAGAGTGAGTCCGATTGGCGGGAGTCCGTCAGCCAGCGGCTGCGCCCGGAGATGACGTACTTCACGAAGTATTTCCCGGACGAGCCGTCACGCGAGCAGGCCGTGCTGGAGTCCCTCTGGAAGTTGCCCCGGCCGACGATTCTCTACACTACCGAGAAGGCGGATGCCGAGGACTGGGGCCAGAGGCTCAGGGCCGAGGGGTTCCAGCGCATCGGGGTGTTTCATGGGGACACGCCCGCCGCCCGCCGCCGGGAGCTTCTCGAGGCCTGGCGGGAGAACCGGCTCGACGTGATGGTGGCGACCTCGGCGTTCGGAATGGGCGTCGACAAGCCAGACGTGCGTGCCGTGGTGCACGCCTGTCTGCCGGAGAACCTGCACCGCTATTACCAGGAAGTCGGACGCGGAGGCCGGGATGGTCTCTCCTCCGTATGCCTGCTGTTGACGACGCGAAGAGACCGGTTGGTGGCCGAGGGACTGACGCCCAAGCTCCTGCGTCCGGAGAACATCCAGGAGCGCTGGGAGGGACTGTGGTCCACCCACCAGCCCGTCTCGGAGGACGAGTATCGGTACAAGCTGCGATTGAACGCCCGGCCCCACCGCTTGATGGGGGAGCGCACCTATGCCGAGCACATCCGATGGAACAAGCGCCTCGTCCTCCAACTGAGCCGGGCGAAACTCCTGGAGCTCCGTGACCTCCACTGGGAGGAGGAAACGGAGCCCCTTCCTGGTCAGGAGGATGCGCGAGCGGAGTGGCTGGAGGTGCGATTGAAATTCCCCCCGGCGTCCCCCCAGGTCGGGGAGTTGGTGGCCGAATCGCGCAAGGCGGAATTGAACGAGCTGTACGAGGGGCTCAACCAGATGGACGAGGTGCTCGCGGGCAAGGACTGCATGCGCATCCTGCTCCGGCGGGTGTACGGACGCGACAAGACCCAGGGGACGTGCGGGGGCTGCCGCGCGTGCCGGAGGGAGCCCAGCGGTTTCTTCTGCCCGAAGCTTCGGGTCATCCCTCACCACAATCCATCCGCCCCGTCCGTCGTCGTGACGGGCGCACCGGCTCCCGCGACGGAAGGATCTCGTTGGGTGCGGGCCTTTCGGGAATGGTATCGCCGGGGCTTGCGGCGCTTCGCCTGCTCGCCCGAGGAGCAGGCACATCTGCTCTCACTCTGCGCCCGGGCGGACGAGCATGGCCGGTTCCTGTACCGGCTGGATGTCCTGGATGCTGAGCCTGAATTCGATGTGAAACCGGATGAGGCGTTGGTCGTCCTCCATGGGAGCGGGCTCCTGAGATCCGCGTTCGACCTGCGCATGGGGGCACGTGTCATCCATCTGGTGGGCACGAGCGTCCCGGTGATACTCGACACGCACGGACGCTGGCCCCTGGAGTCTCAAGGGGTCTCTCTTCTGAATTACGAGGCATGGAACCATGTTCACTGACGGGCCAACGACCCCGCTCCGGGTCGAGGCACTGCTGACCCTGGTGCGCGAAATGGGGCGCCGCGCCCAGCGCGACACGCTGCGCGCCGTCTTCCAACCGCAGGGACTGGACAGGAAGGGGGACTCCTCCGCCTTCGACCAGACCTTCAGGGCAGCGGAGGAGTTGAACCTGATCCAGGTGAAGGAGGGCCAGGCGTCGGCCGTTCCGGACAGGACGAGCCCGGTCCGCGTGGCGTTGCAGGAGGCGTTGGACCGCGAAGTGCTCGCTCATACGGGGGTGGAGCCCTATTTCGCGCTGTTCTACGCGTTCGTGCTGGGGACACCGCGCAGCAGCATGTCCGGCCGGACGAGAGACGACTGGGTGACGGAGTTCAACCGGGCGCTCTTCGAGGGGGAGTCCGTCTCCAACCGGTTCAATCCCGACAAGCTTTCTGGCCTGCATCGCTGGCTCCGCTACGCCGGCCTCGGCTGGTATGACTCGAAGGACTCCTTCCAATGTCTGCCGGTGCCGCGTCTGCTGCGTTGCCTGGAACGGCTCTTCCAGAAGGAGCGCCGGGTGATGGGGGAGGCGTTCATGGCCGCGGTCGCGCGGGAATGCCCGGAGTTGGATGGGGGCGAGCTCTTCCTGCGAGCCAACCCTCACTGGGATCCCGCCCAGAAGCAGTGCACGGCGGGTTTCGCCCAGGCGCTCGTCGCGCTGCACGAGGACGGGTGGATTCGCTTGCATGGCGCGCCGGACAGCCGGGGGTGGAGCCTGGCGCTCGCCGAACCCCCCAACGATGGCAAGACACTCCGATCCGTCTACCTGGACGAGGTGGAACTGGTGCGCTCGGCCCGGGAGGACCGCTAGATGGTGACGAAGCTGGGGGAGCCGTGCTGGAAACCGGAGCGTGTGGCGGAGGTCATCACCAACATCGCCAAGATGGACACCGGGCGCGTCCACGACTTCCTCGCCACCCACGCGCCCGTGCTGCAGATCAAGGACGAGCGGTTGAACGCGGAGATGAGCGAGGAGTCGCTCCATCAATCCCTGTGGGACGGCACGCGCTCCCATTCGCTCGCGGTGGTGTTCGGCGACCCGGGCACTGGCAAGTCGCACCTCATCCACTGGTTGAAGCTCCGGTGTGATCAGGCGCTCGTCTCTGGGGAGCTCAAGAACATCTGCCCGGTGCTGGTGCAGCGCCGGACGGGGAGTCTCAAGGACGCGCTCAGCCAGATGGTGGAGCAACTCCCGGATCGCTACCACACCTACCTCCAGCCCATCCATCAGGCGATCGGGAACATCTCCCAGACCACCGCCCGCATGATGATGGCCCAGAAGCTCGCCCTGGAACTGGGCGTGTTGTGGAAGGAGCGGGGGCGTCCGGCGCTGCCCTATCTGTTGAAGGACATCGCCGAGCTGTGCGCCTCCAAGGGGACCCGTGACTGGCTGTGCCGGGACGGAGGCATCATCGATCAGAACGTGCGCCGGCTCACCGCCGCGAGCACCGTGGACGAGCGGGCGACCCTGCCTGAATTTACCCCGGCCGAGTTCCGGGTGCCCCTGCGCAACCGCAACGACAACACCCCCGCGGTCCGGGGGCTGTTGGATGAGCTTGAGGACAGCCCGGAGTTAGTGGCCCAGGTAGCGGGTCACTTCAACACGGTGTTGCGTGATGCCCTCAATGAGATGAGTGGTCTGGGGGGCAGCAAGCTGCGGGATCTCTTCGACCAGATCCGGATGGAGCTGAAGAAGGACGGGCTCACCCTCGCTCTCTTCGTCGAGGACGTCTCGGTCATGTCCTCATTGGACAAGGAGCTGTTCCACGCGGTGGAACCCCAATCGCGGGTGGACCTCTGTCCCCTGGTGGCCGTGCTCGGAATGACGGAGTCGGCCCGCGTCCGCCTGGCCGACAACGAGAAGCAGCGCATCACCCACCTCATCTGCGTGGGCAGGGACTCCCTGGGCTGGACCAGCCAGGCGGACGGACTGGCCCGCTTCACCGCGCGCTACCTCAACGCGGTCCGCCTCGGCGCGGCCCGTACCCAGCAGATCGCGGAGTCGCGCCGTCAGGGGCAGGACGTCGCACTGAGCGCCTGCGCGGACTGTCCCGTAAGGGACTCGTGCCATCAGCGCTTCGGCAAGGTGGAGTTCGACGGAGTCGCGGTCGGATTGTTCCCCCTTACACCGGTAGCCCCCAGGCGGCTGCTGGACTCGCTGGACGAGCAGAGGGATGGTGTGCGGCGCAATCCGCGCGGTTTCCTGGACCATCTGCTGCGCCCCCTGCTCAAGGAGCAGGACCTCTCCGAGAAGGAGTTCCCTCGGAGCGTCGTCCTTCCGATCCGCCCCAGCTCGCCGCATGACTGGAGCGTGTTCGAGTCGAGGTACTGTGGTGCCTACTCGCCGCCCCAGCGCGCGCGGCTGAAACTGCTCGCCCATGCCTGGGTGGAGGCGGATTCACTGGAGGCGTTGGCCCGGGCGCTGACGCCCCTGCTCGAGCCCCTAGGCCTGCCGTCCCTGCCGTTGGATCCCATGACGGGTGGGAAGGTTCCTCCCAAGAGCAAGCCCGTTGCCGCACCGGTGCCGGTGCCCACGCCGGTTGCCCCGCCGCCGCCCGTCGCTCCGCCGCCCGCCACTGAGCCGCGGGAGTTCAGGGACCTGCGTGCCAATGTGGATGCGTGGATGGCCGGGCCCGAGGCGCCATTCCAGAAGGACGCCACGGCCAAGGATCTGCTCTTCAAGTTCCTCAGGGCGTCCCTTCCCCGGGACGAGGTCCACGGGCTGCCTCCCGAGGAATTCGACCGGCTTCTCGGCGACAGGGGGCGCATCCAGATCGAGGGGCAGACCTCCAGTGCCGCCGTGGGCCCCCCGTTCTATATCCGCTTCCCCCGTGGCCAGGAGACGGCGGACCTCATCCTGGCGCTCGGCCGATTCCAGTACATCGGCAAGGGGAGTTGGGAGTTCGAGAACGCCGAGCACTACAAGCGTGTCGTGTCCCGGTGGTTGCGCAGGAATGGCGACTCGGTGATGCGCTCCTTTCATCCAGAGAGCCTGGAGTTGCTCCCGCCGCTGCGCACGGCGGTGCAGATCCTCTGCCTGGCGGCGGTGCTCCGGCGGCGGGAGAAGCTCCCCTCCGCTCCCGAGGAGCTCGTGCGCGAGGTTCTCGCGCCATGGGAGTCGCTCCCGGTGGGTCTGAGCCCTTCGGGGTCGTGGAAGAAGTTGTTGGACACGGTGCGCGCCGATCACGCCGAGGTGCGGCGGATGCTGCTCATCGAGCTCAACGTGCCGCAGGGGACCACGGGTGGTATCACCTTCATCAACCCGTTGCCCATTCTCCAGGAGGCGCGAGCCTGGATGGACGAGCCCCGGGTCTCGACCCTGCCGCCGGCCTATTTCGAACGCTTCTGGAAACCGCGTTACGAGATCCTGGAAAGGGCATCCCACTTCGCGAACCTCGACCAAGCGCTCGAGCCCGAGCGGGCCGCCGTGCGGGGAGCGCTGAACGCCGCTCGTGCGCGCCTGGCCGACGCGGGATTTCCGGTCCAGGAGCTGGGAGAGGCCCTGCGGCTTTACTGCGGTCAGTTGCGCGGGCTGCTGGACAGCTTGAAGAAGAACAAGGTGCCGGTGCCGGACCCGGAGTTCGACCCCGTCAGCAAGGAGTACGCTAACCCCGACCCCTGGGCGAGGGCGCTCGAACGGACGGTGGATGTGCTCGAACAACAGGGCGTGGCCGCGTGGCTCGTCTTCGATCCCGCTGCCCTCCAGCGGGCGGTGGAGGCGCTCGAGCGGGCGGCGCGCTATGTGAGCAAGGTGGAGAAGGAGATCGCCCATGCGGAAGCACCGCTCGTCGCGCAGGGAGATCCGGACGAACTGGCTCGAGCCCTGCTTGCGACACTCGCTGAAATTGCCGGGATGAACACGGTGGACGTGGAGGCGGAGGAATGACGCGGCTGGAACAACTCAAGGCCCGGGTGGAGGCCCTTCCGGGCAAGCGGGAGAAGCAGAATCTGGTCGATCTGCTCCGCAAGTTCGGCGAGGACCTGTCGGGCGCGAAGGTCAACCTCGCCACCGCGGCGACCCAGGTGGAGCACGCCCGGCGTGTGTTCGCGGAGATTCCGCGCCAGGACGTGGACGACGCGGTGAAGAAGGCGGCCCTTTCGGCTCGCCGGTTGCGTTCCACCCTGGAGAAGAACCTCGGGGACATCCTCACGCCAGGCGTGGAGAAGCGGGTCGTGGCGCTCAAGGACTCCGCCAAGGATGCGGCATCCCGAGTGAGGGACTCGTGGAAGACCATGCTGGACAGACAGGTGGATGCTTTGCGGCCCGTCGTCTCGATTGCCCGCAGTGCGAAGCTGCAGGGCGGTGAGGAGTTGGCACACCGACTGGACAGGCTCGAGGCATTCCGTGCTCCGGCCACGTCCGAGGAGGCCGCGGCGCTCAAATCCCAGTTGGAGTCCTTGCGTGAAGCCGTGGTGGCGCTCGGACTCAAGGGCAAGGCGGGTGAGTTCCTCATGAGCGCGGCCCAGGGGCGTGCCCGTGCGAAGGATCTGGAGCACCCCGAGGTGCGTGATGTCCTCGAGCGGTTTCAACTCTGGGATCGGCTCTCGATCCGGCTGGGGTGAGGATGCGTCAACGGTTCGTGAGTGAGTTCCTCGGCTTCTTGGAGAAGCGCGAGGAGCGCTTGTTGTCCTGGGGTTTCTACGACGCGACCTTCGAGCCGGACGCGGTGGAGAGCGCGCTTCAGGAGGAGGGGGGGGAGGCGCTCGTGGCCGCGTGGGAGTCGTTCCGGCGCGCCGAGGGCCACTCCATGGCGGATCTGTTGAGCGACATGGTCTACGAGCGGCTCCTGCACGAGGTGTCGCCCGGCCGTTACCGCACGCGTTTCGCGGAAACGGTGCGCCTGATGGCGCGGCTTCGCCAACTCTTCCGCCCCAAGGACTGGGCGACTGGTCCCGGGCTCGTTTCCGACATCAAGATGCACCTGACGCCCCGGCTCTATCCTCGCCGGGATCAGTCCGTGGAGGAGTGCTGGCAGGAGATGGCCCCGCACTGCTCGCGCCCGGAGTTGCAACGCGACCTCTTCCTCGCGTTGGCGGCCGATTCCAAAGGCAAGCCGGTCGATTTCTCCGGATTCCAGAAGCGTGCCTTTGTGCACCTGCTGCAGCGCTATGGTGAGCAGGGGTTGAGTGGCTCGGTGGTGAGCGCGGGCACGGGCGCGGGCAAGACCAAGGCCTTCTACGTGCCCGCCTTCCTCGCGGTGGCCGCGGACGTGGCGGCGCGTCCGGCGCGCTTTCCCAGGGTCGTCGCCATCTACCCCCGCAACGTCCTGTTGGCGGACCAGTTGCGCGAGGCGCTCTCGGAGGTAGGCAAGCTGCGGCCCGTCCTGGAGCGCCATCGGGTGCGGCCCCTCACGGTCGGAGCCTTGCTGGGTGACACGCCGTGGGAGGAGGATCTCATTACCGTCCGGCGGCCCCCGGACGTCGAGGCGTATTCAAACTGGAAGCGCGCGGAGCGGGGCTGGCGCGTTCCGTTCGTCCAATCCCCCCTGGCCCCGGACGAGCCTCTCATCTGGCGCGACGAGGACCGGGCGGCGGGCAGCACGGCCCTCTACCGCCAGGGCCGGACGGTGCCGGACGTGCCGGATGGCACGCTGCTGATCACTCGCGAGCAGATCCAGCGGGAGCCGCCAGACATCCTGTTCCTATCCCTGGAAATGCTCCACCGGGAGATGGGCAACCCCGATTGGTGGCGCGCCTTCGGCATCCAGGGCCACGGAGACGAAACGCCCCGGCTGCTCCTGCTCGACGAGGTACATACCTACAACGGTCTGCCGGGTGCGCAGGCTGCCTGGGTGTTGCGCCGCTGGTTTCATTGGATGCATGCCTCTCGCATCCAGGTGGTGGGCTTGTCGGCCACGTTGCGCGAGGCGAGCCTCCATCTGGCGCTCGTCTCGGGGCTCTCCCGGCAGAACGTCCAGGAGTTCGCCCCGTACCCCAAGGAATTCGAATCCGAGGGCATGGAGTACAATCTGGCCCTGAAGGGGGAGCCGGCCTCCGCCGCGAGCCTCCTGGCCACCTCCATCCAGACCGGAATGCTGCTCGCACGTGTGCAGACGCCGCGGCAGGCTCACCGCTCACGCGGCGAGGACTCCATGTCCTCGGATGTCTTCTACGCGCGACGGGTCTTCGGCTTCAGCGACAACCTGGACACACTCAACCGGTGGATGGCGGACATGGCCGACGCCGAACGCCAGCGACTGGCGCTGCTGCGGCTCCATCCCGGGCACCGCATGCCTCCAGAGTCGGTGGAGACGGACACGCTTCGCCGGATGGAGCAGGCGGGGCAGATCTGGGAACTCCCCCGCGAGCTCGGCTACGACCTGAACCAGTCGCTGCGTGTCACCCGGTGCTCCTCGCAGGATCCCGGTGTGGACACGGCCTCGGACATCATCGTGGCGACCTCCTCCCTGGAGGTGGGCTACGACGATCCGGAGGTCGCGGCGACCCTGCACCACAAGCGGCCACGCTCGCTGTCCTCGTTCATCCAGCGCAAGGGCCGCGCCGGGCGGCGGCGCGGAACGAGGCCATGGACGGTGCTGGTCCTCTCGGACTACGGCAGTGACCGCTGGGCCTTCCAACACGCGGACCAGTACTTCCAACCGCGTGTGGACCTCCAATTCCTGCCTGTCACCAACCCGTACGTGCTGCGCATCCAGGCCACGGCCTTCCTGGTGGATTGGATTGGCCGGGTCGTCCACCAGGGCAGTTCCTATCTCTACCTGGGCCGGCGCGGGCAGTGGCTGCGGGCGGCCCAGAAGAGGGTCATCCAACTGCTGCAGGACTTCCTGGAGATGGGGCCTCAATGGCGGCGCTTCCGGCGGGAGCTCGCGCGCGCGTTCCATTTCCCTCGGGGCCGCGGCAACGAACCCCTGGAGGAGGCAGCCCTGGACGCGATCCTCTGGGAGGAACCGCGTCCCCTGCTGACGAGGGTCATTCCCACCCTCCTGCGCAAGCTCGAGTCGGATTGGTCCCTCGCCAGGGAGCCGAATGCGGTAGAGGACCAGGGCCTCAAGCGGCCATTGCCAGAGTTCCTCCCTTCGGCCACCTTCGCGGATCTGGAGGTGGCCGAGAGCCGGCTCCACTTCCCGCGCCCGGCAGGAGAGCCGCCCAAACGGGAGGAGAGTCTGAGTCTGGCACGGGCCCTCTTCGAGGCCTGTCCCGGCCATGTCTCCAAGCGCTACGCCACGGGGCCCCGGGAGCGCGGCTACTGGCACTCGCTCTCCCCGAAGCTGCTGGAGGGACTCGAGTCGGCGCCCATCCATGAGGCGTTCCCGGATGCGATCTCCCTGGGCTCGGAGGATGGTTTCCAGGTGTACCAGGTCCAACGGGTGGCCCTGACGCAGGTGCCCGCGAATGTGAAGGAAACGAGCAGGGCGACCTGGCGCTGGCGCAGCCGGCTGCGGCCGGTGGGACGCGGGCAGCGTGTCCCGGTTCTCCTGGACGAGCCCTGGAGCTCGCTGGTGGCTTCCTGTGAAGCGCACCTGCACCGGGACGGCTCGGGCATTGAATTGCTGCGCTACACTCACCAGGCCGACTTCGAGATTCTTCGGCGCCGCGAGGAGCCCCTTCAGGAAACCTTCGTCCTCCAGAAGTCCGAGGAGGGGAGTGTCGTGCCCCAGGCGGTGGGGTTCCAGCAGCGCGTGGACGGGATGGTCTTCCGCCTGGAGGGGCCCCGGCTGCGGGATTTGGGGGAGTGGGACGAGAGCTCCCTGGCGCGGCTGAGGCCGGATTACCTCCTGCACCTCTTCGAGCAGGAGCTCGGGCTGAATATCTTCCTCGCCGAGTGGTTGAGCCAGACGGCCGTGGGCTCGCTCGCGGCGACCGCGCGGACCCAGCGCTGCTCACTCCCGGAGGCACAGCAACGGTTGCAGGGCCTGCGGGAGAAGGCGGCGGAGCGCGTGCTGGACAGCATGTTCCAGGTCCGGGAGTCGAGTGATTCCGACGATCCAGAGGAGGGACGGCTCAAGGCCCGGGTGATGGCGCTCTGGCGGGACCCCCATCTGGTGCAGCGCATCGAGGAGTTGGAGCGCTGCCTGTGGGAGGCCCCCACCGAGGCGTTCCGGACGTGGGCACGTCAGCGCGCGATGGCGGCGATCGCCCAGGCTCTGCGGGTGGCTGCCGTGCGCGCCATACCGGACGTCTCCGAAGATGACCTCGAAGTGGACGTGACGTGGCGGGAGGATGGGGCGGCCGAGGTCCACCTGACCGAACTGCACTCCGGGGGTCTCGGTCAGATGGAACAGGTGGTTCAGGCGATGCGCCGGGAGCCGGAATTCTTTCACGAAGCGCTGCGCCATGCGCTGTCGTTCTGCGCGCGCGATGAGCAGTCGCGCCGGTTGCTCCAAGCCAATGAGGCGAGCACGCGCGAGCCACGCGTTCTAGAGGAGGCCTTCCTGGCGGTGCGCGAAGCGCGTGACTTCGCCGAAATGGAGGCCGCGAGGGATGTGTTGCGGAGGGAGTTGGCAAGGGCGGGTCTTCCCCCCACGCGAGCGACCACCGTCTCGGTCATGAGTCGGCTGCTGCGCCCGGCGAGCTCACCCCGCACGGATGCCGCGATGTTCCTGCTCAACCGGATCTGGCGCCGGACGAATCATCGCCTGGGGATCTCGGTGGACCCGCGGGTGTTCTCCTATCTGTGTATCCGTCTTCCCTCGGGGAGCCGGCGGTTGGGCGCGCTGTTCCAAGAACTCGGCGAGGGGCAGGTGCCACAGGCCTCGCAAATGCACGCGCTCGTCCAGCAACTCCTGTTCCCGGGTTGTGAGGACAGCTGTCGCGAGTGTCTGGATCAGCCCAATCGCTACAACCCGTTCGGCAGGCCCTCGCGCGCGCTGGCCCGGCGGATGTTGGGATGGGCCGTTCAGGAGATCGACGTGGATGCCGAGCCGGAGCACTGGTTGGCGTCCGTGCGGCGGGGACTGCGTGCCGGGGCGCATGTCCGGGTCCTCGTCCGGTGGGAGGGAGGGCCCCGGGTAGCGGCCGGTGTGCAGGCCCTGCTCGCGGAGGAGGTGGAGATCGGTCATCTCCTGTTGCCCATTGTCCTGTCACGTGTGGAGAGGACCGCCGAAGGGTGGAGATTCACGCTGCAGTTGAAGGAGGCCGTGCATGGCCAGTCGTGACATCTGGTCTCATGGGAGTGGCCGCCAACTGCCGGACCTGCTGGGCTCGGCACTGATGGCCCTGCTCTTGCGGACGGACGATGCCAGGCCGGCATACTTCTGCAGCCCCTGGATCACCAACTTTACGGTGGCGCGCAACGCCTTCCGTGACTTCGAGTTCCTGTTGCCGGACCTCTCCGACCAGGAGGCGATTTCCTTCGCGGACTACCTCGTCCACCTCGCGCGGAGCCGGCCCGTCCGGATGGTGTCCACCGCGCAGGCCGTGTCCCTGGCCTTCCTTCAATCGCCGGGGCTTCGCTCGAGTGGCGTGGAACACCGGCTGGCCGGAGACGGCTTTCACGAAAAGGGCATCCTGGCGCCGGGCTTCTACCTGGAAGGGTCGATGAACCTGACCCACAACGGCGTGTACGTGAACGGCGAGAAGGTCACCTACCACGCGGAGAGCGACTCGGACGGAGAAGGGCGGATCGCTCGAGCCTACCTGGAGTTCAACCGGCGTTGGGAGTTGCTGGAGCGGCAATGACCGAGGCAACACGCGCACAGGTATTGAAGACGTTGTCGGCCAGTTGGCCCTCGACCTGGAAGCTGCCCGTAACGGGTGGGGTTCCCGCGGGGCATCCGCTCGCAAGCACCCTCCAGGTTTTCCTGGAAGGGGGGCCGGCATCCCTGCCGTACTTGAAGGACTCCGAGGTGTCGTGGTGCACGGTGGCACCGAGCGCCGAGGAACTGCGGGCCTCCATCGACGCGCTCCGGGCGTGGCTCCTGCCAAGCTTCGGTTGGGAGGAGGGCACCCGCACCACGGCACAAGGCGGGGAGCTCAGTGCCCTCCTGCTCTCGTTGTCGCCCGCGGGCTACTTCCGTTGGAAGAGTCCCCGGAAGAGCCTGGACTGGGTGGCTCACAAGCTGGAGACGATGCGCCGCCTGGAGTCACGCCGGCCCGTGCATACCTTCGTCCAGGCGCCCTCGCTGTTGGAGCTTCGCCTGCGCTTCGCGACCGCCCTGGCCGCCGGTGAGCACGACTCAGCGGAGGATGCGATTCGCATTATCGATCGGCATCTGCTGGACAGTGCCGTGAATACCCACTCCATGCGGCTCCGCATGTGGGACCACTTCCGGGAGTGGGAGCGCATCGCGACCTATTCCGCGGTCGCGGACCTGGTGCGCATCAGGATGCCCCACCGCGTCCGGCTGGCGCTCGTGCGCGGTTTTCATGGCCATTTCCTGGCAGCGTTCGAGGCGTGCGGAGACGTGGAGGGTGCAGCTCGGGCCTATGTCGCCTCCGTGCATCCACTTCTCTCCGAGCTTCTGCCCTCCTGCCGTCCGGAGGACGGAGTGGAAGTGCGGCGCAGCCTGGGCTACCGCGCATGGCACCTCCAGCAAGGGGAACAGGCGGCGCAACTATTGCGCGACGCTCCGGATCCCTTCCTCGAGCCCCTGCTGCGGCCGCTAGTGGCCGAAGAGGAGCCGGTCCGGGTCGAGCCCCCGCTGGACGAACAATGGAAGGCCGCGCGAGGTCACCATGACACGCGGGCCCAGCAGGAAGTCGGCATCCGTCTGCTCTCCGCGGCCCAGGAGGGTCTCTCCTCGGTGCAGCTCCTGCATCAGTTGGCGGAGACACTGCAATCCCGGGTGAATCCGGAGCTGTCCGCCACGCTACGTAGGGTCGCGCGTGCGCTGTCCGGGGAGCCCGTCGCGTTGGCCCCCACCTCCTGGAAAGAATGTCTGGAGGTCATGCGGGATGGGAACTGGGCGGTGGTGGGCCAGTTCCTGGACGCGGAGGCACGTCCCTCGGCGGTGGAATTGCCGCTCGAGTCCTTCCGCGAGCTGCTCGATTCCCTGGAGGAGTCCTTCACGGACCCCGCGCTGGACGCGGACCCGCGAGCGAGAGATGGCTCCCTGGGCGTCCTCGTCGCTCTCATCAACGACCTGCGCGTGGACCTCGAGTTTCCCTCGCCACGCCATGCCAGCCTGTTTCCGCAGTTCCTGCGGTTGTTCACCGCGCGCAAGAAGGGCTCGTTGAACCGGGAGGACGCGGCGCTCTTCCTCCTGCTCGCGAGCGCGGTTCTGGCATTCCATCCTGGCTCCGAGCGGACATTGGTGCAGGAAGTGGAGTCCTGGTGGTCCCAGCGTCCGGGTGAGGGCCTCCTCTTGTTCCTGCTCGAGGCGCTCAGTCTCGTCTCACCCCATGTGCCCGGGGACTCCGCGTGCCTGGCGCTGTGGACACAAGGGGCGGAACTGCTGCACCGGCAGGAGGTGGCGCTCACCGCTGGAGAGTGGCGCGCTTGGCGCTCCATCGGGCAGCGGCTCGGAGCGGCGAAGGAGTTGCTGGATACCTTCCTGCCGCCACGAGAAGGCCCGGGCGTGCGTGCCGATCCCCTCGCGGTGGCCGGACTGAAGAAGGTGGCCATCGTGTCCCGGCAGGAGCGCCAGGCCAAGGAAGCCGCGGCGCAGATCCAGGCGAGATTCAGCGGGAAGGTGGTGGTGGTCACCGACAAGGCCGCAGGTGCGGCGACGCGGGACGCGGCCTCAGCGGATGTCATCCTGCTCGTCTGGTCCACCATCAGCCACGCGGTGTACCGGGCCTTCGACTCCGTGAGGGATCGGCTTGCCTACGTGCCGGGCAGTGGTTCTGAGAGCATCGTGCTCGCGTTGGAACGGTTCCTCGAGCGGCGGGGCTTGTGAGTGGAGCCGGCCTGGGTGTACAGGCCGGCTCGCCGGAGCAGGGATCAGTGCGGGGAGGCGCTCACCCGGTCGAAGGCGCGGAGCACGCACGACTGGTTGGCGGCGCTGTCCAGGTGCTGGGCGCGGTCGCGGATCTCATAGAAGGGGCGCACCAGGCCGTTCACCGGATCCGTGACGTTGTAGGGGGTGAACATGTTGGCCATGCCCGTGGCCAGGAAGGGCGAGAGCGCGCCCGTGGGGCCCACGTGCGTGAAGCCGGTGCTCGTCTCCCGCGCATGGCAGCCATTGCAGGTCTTCAACGAGAACTTGTGACGCGCGTTGAAGCCGTTGGGCACGGTGGTCAGGTTGGGTGCGTTCCAGAAGAAGCCGGCGGTGGGCATCTGCGGGAAGGCGCCCAGGAAGTTGGTGGTGGCGCCGAAGTCCAGGGGCACGTCGTGAACGCCGGCGAGGATGGCCCCGTTGTTGGTGGTCAGGAAGTTGGTGATCGTGGTGGTGTTGTTGAACAGATCGAAGGGCGTGAGCACGGTGGTGTGCTCGCTCAGGTGGCCCGGCGCCGCGGAGGTGGTGAAGTTGCGCGGGTTGGCCGCCGTCGAGAAGAGGCGGAACTCACGCATCTCCCACCAGGGGGTGGAGAGCAGGATCTCGTTGGTGCGCACCTGGTTGATGGCGCTGCCGTTGGGCTTGCCCGGCGCCATGTTGCGCAGCACCACTTGCTGCGTGAGGTTCTGGAGCTGCGTGTTGTAGGCGGCGCTGCCCAGCGCCAGCAGCGGATCGGACAGGGCGAGCCACGACTGGGCCCACGACTTCACCTGCGCGCACTGGGTGCGCGGCACGCCGTACTCGAAGATGA
Organism: Archangium lansingense; assembly: GCF_026626635.1. GTDB lineage: Bacteria > Myxococcota > Myxococcia > Myxococcales > Myxococcaceae > Archangium > Archangium lansingense. Next base: position 8,055,327 of record NZ_JAPNKA010000001.1, on the reverse strand, counting down.
CCAGGAAGGAGTTGTAGGGGCGCTGGCAGTTCGTCGAGTTCATCAACGAGAAGACGAAGCGCAGCTCGCCCGCGCCGCTGCTGCCGTACGGGCCGCCCCGGCCCCGGCCGAGGTCCGCGCGGTTGACGATGGCCACCAGCTTGAAGGGCGAGCGGTTCAGGTCCAGCTCACCGGTGCTCAGCCGCGGCCACGCGTTGAGGACCTGCGTGGCCATGTTGCCGCGCACCGGGGTGGTCCGCCCGTTGACGGTCTGGGTGGCCAACCAATGCCGCAGCCAACGCTCGGTGAAGGCCGGAGGGGTGGCCGCGGTGTTGGCCATCTCCGTCATCAGGTGCTTGAAGGTCCACACGCCGTTCGGGTTGCCCGTGTTGGTGCAGGGATCCCAGGTACGGGTGGGATCTCCGACGACGGAGGGGTGGTTGATGATGAGGGACTTGTTGGGAACGACGGCCTGGGCGATGCCCGTGGGGGGCAGGGGAATGGGCACGCCCGGCGTGAAGATGTTCCCGGGCAGCGGCACGAGCGAGGTCTCCCTCACCAGCACACGGTCATCGAAGGTCGCGAAGGTGAGCGGCTCGGTGGACTGCTGCTGGAAGGCGGCGATGCGGTCCTGGTTATTGCGGTGCTCCTCGAGGTTCACGATGCCGAAGCCGGAGAAGAGGCCGTCGCCCGCCGTGACGTCACCGTTGAGGCCGTCGTCGCGCAGTGTCACTTCCTTGCCATCATCGCCCGTGAGCTGGATCTGCGAGGCACTCTCGCCCTGGGCCAGCCTGGCCCGCAGGAGGCCGGGCGTCGCGGACGAGGGCGTCTGGGACGCGATGAAATCCAGGCTGTCCAGTACTGGGGGACGCAGAGGAACCGGGGACTCCGCGAGCTGCTGCTCCTGGCTCGCCACCTGCTCCTGTGCCGGTTCCGCCCCGCAGCCCGTCGCCAGCCAGCCCACCAGCAGGCTTCCCGCCAGTGTTCCCAAGCGCTTCGTTGTCATGTTCTTGCCGTGCCTCATGTGTGCCCCCTGTGTTCGTGAGACCGGCTTATGTTTTATCAATAATTGACGTATTGGGAAAGGCAGAATAATCGGTTTAGGCTGTGGACCCGGTGTCTACAAATGGCCTGATCTGACATTGCCAGAAACGCCAGTCATTGTTGGTAACCGGGCGGAATTCCACGTAGGGGCTCATGCTGTTGCTTGTGAAGCTACGGATGGGCGCGGAGGAGGCCCGCGCGTGTAGCCTGTCAGGCAACAACGATGGCGCTGACGCGCGCCTCCTCCAGGCGCGGCAGGAGCGGTTCGGGCGTGCCCACGGGCCGGTCGCGGTCGAGCAGGGGGTAGCGCGCGGTGGCCAGCGCCTCGAAGGTGAGAGGTGGCGCGTTGAGCTGCGCGAAGAGCTTCTCCGTCACGTGCGGAACCACCGGCGAGAGCAGCGCGCCTAAGCCCCCGGACATGATTTCTGTCCACGTCTGGCTCGGCGCGACGAGACGGGCGGCTTCCGGGCGCGAACTCGAGCAACTGGTCCGATGGTCGGACCAGTTGGGACAACTCGCGGCCGGAAGGTGCAGCGCGCCCCTGGCCCCTGTCCATCCGCGGTGGCTTCATGGCGAGTGGACAACATCTATGTCCGGGCGCTTAGGTGGAGGGCCGGGCAGCCCTCGCGGAGCCGCCCGGCTTTGACTTCACCACCTCAGGCCTTGATGTACCGCTCGAACACGAAGCCGAAGTCCTTCACCCAGTACTTCTGCTGAGCACCAGAGAGCCACGCGAAGGCGGCCTGGTTCAGCTCCTTGAAGGCCTCCACGGTCGGCGTCGCGCCCGCCGAGCCACGGCCGAGGGTGTTGGAGGTAATATCGATGCTGGTCTTGGCGTGGCCGAGCGCGATCTCGTTCTCGTGCATCATCTCGGAGATGCGGAACAGGGCCTTGTAGAGGTCCTTCACCTGCTCGATGTGCTTCTTGTGCACGTCAATCGAGAAGTCCCTCGAGCCGAGGCGGAACTTGACCTCCACGTCCATGTCGATGGTGCCGGCGGTCTCGAGCAGCACGTTCGAGACCGGATGGGTGCTGTAGTTGTAGCGGCGCAGCATGCGCTTCTTGCTGGCGGCACTGGTGCCATCGAGGTGGATGAGCGCCTTGTTGGTGAAGCAGTACTCGTCGGACTTGGACTTGATCAGAAAGAAGATCTTCTCCTGGTCCTCGTGCATCACGTAGTCGTCAGCGTCCACCTTGTCGTAGTCGGTCGGGGCGATGACCGAGCCGATGTCGCTGAGGCCGAGGGCATCGGCGGCGATTTTCCCGAACATGTGCATTCTCCTGGGGTAGGTGCTGCGTCGAGTTGCTGTGATGCGGCCTTGTGGCGCGGCGAGAGCATAGGCGATGAGCTGGGCATGTGCATTCTCGTTGAGAGGTCCCAAGGTTTCTGAGGACCTATTTGGACAAGCTGGGCTTGCCGACGGTGGTGGTGACACACGACATCTCGGACGCGCGGCTCCTCGGCCAGCGTGCAAGCTCGCTCGTCTGCTCTGGGTGCCGCTGAAGCCTTCTTCCTCGATTCCGTGCTATCGAGACGCATGTCCCTGCCCGCCTCTCCGTCCCTTGCTCCCGCTTCATCTCCGTCACCCGCTCCGCCCACGACCATCGATCAGGTCATCCAGCAGGCCAATGACATCATCGACCAGTCGCTGCGGAAGCCTTCGCGCATCGGTTACTTCACCGCGCTCTACGAGCGAGTCACCGTCAACGTGAGGCGAGCGATCGTCGCGGGCAATGTCTTCCAGGACAACGACCGCATGGCGCGGCTGGACGTGGCCTTCGCCAGCCGCTTCCTGGCCGCCTGGAACACCTGGTCCTCCGGTGGCACTCCGACGAAGTCGTGGAAGCTGGCCTTCGACGCGCTGGATCAGGACTCCCCGTTGATCCTTCAGCACCTGCTGCTGGGGATGAACGCCCATATCAATCTGGACCTCGGCATCGCCGCGGCGACCGTGGCTCCTGGCCCGCAGCTGGCTGCGCTGAAGGAGGACTTCCACCGCATCAACGCCCTCCTGTCGCGGCTCGTTGCCGTGATTGAGGTGGAGCTCGGAGAGGTCTCTCCCCGGCTGAAGCGCCTCGAGGCCATCAGTCCTGACGGGGAGGACGCGGTGTTCAACTTCGCGATGGACGCGGCGCGCGAGGCAGCCTGGTTGCTGGCCGAGGTCCTCGCGCCGCTGCCCCAGGAGAAATGGGGACCGCTCATCGAGGCGCATGACCAGGTCGTGGCCGATCTGGGCAAGCTCATCCTCCATCCCGGAGCGCTGGTGGAGGGGGTGCTCGCGTGGATCCGCGCGGCCGAGTCGAACGACGTCGCCTACAACATCCAGGTGACTGGCGGGTAGATCGCAGAAGTTGAGAAATCCGGGCGCAACTCCGCGACGAACGATTCGACAATCGTTCGTATGAACAGCTGGTCCACTTCAAAGAACATATTCCGGAGTTTCTTCTCGGCCGCCGTGACGCTGGTGTTGGGCATGGCGGCCCTGACTGGCTGTGGTGGGATGGACCCGGAGGGGCTGCAAGGCGGGAGCCTTGACCCTGTCTCGGGACAAGAAGCGCTTGCCGCACCGTCCAACGTGCAAGCGTTCTACGCGGAAGGACAGTGGAGCACCCGTTTCGGAGTCACGGGCCCCTACTACGGCCCCGCTGGCCACCGGGGTCTCGATATTGCCGCCGGTGGCGGTCAAGCGATTCCCGCGCTGCGCTCTGGCATCGTCCGCCGCGTTCAGTACTCCTCCGTCGTGGGACACACCATCGCCATCGAGTCCGCACCAGGCGACTTTTCCGGGTACGCCCACGTCATCCGGACACGCGTGTCCGTGGGAGATTACGTCCAGCAGGGGGCCATCATCGCCTATGCGGCGAGCTACGGGGATGACCACGGGTCGGCGTGGACCGGGCCGCACCTCCACATGACCCGAGGCTCCACGGATCAATGCGCGTTTGGTGTGAGTGTCAGCGATCCCGCACCCCTCATCCGGAACGTGCTCGGCACTGGATCTGGCGGAGGTACCGGCACCGGTGGTGGTTCTGGGGGAATCCAGGTCAGCATCGAGGACGGAAAGACCCTCCAGCGTGTTGCCCAGCGGGGTGGATATACGGGCCCGGTGGATGGCGTACCGGGAGTCAACACGTGGAAAGGCGTTCAGACTGTCATCACGAACCGTGGCTTCTACTCTGGTCCCATCGACGGCATCCCCGGTGAGAACACCTGGAAGGGGGTCCAAAGGCTTGCACAACTGGGAGGGTACACGGGACCCGTGGATGGATTCCCGGGACAGTATACCTATCTGGGCCTCAACAACTGGTTGGCCCAGGACCCCGGGACACCTCCACCCGCAGGGATGAGCGGTGTCTACGGAATCGATGTCGGCACGACCCAGCGAGATCTGGACTTCAACGCCATTCGCAGTGTCGGCTATCAGTTCGCGATCGTCAAAGCAGGCGGCTCCAATGTCTCCCCCCTGTACGTCGCGCCGTACTATGCCCAGCAGGTTTCCCGAGCTCGCGCAGCCGGGTTGATCGTCGGGCACTACTGGGTGGCGGGCTCCACCAATCCCGCGGCTGACGCTCAGTACTTCATGGATCACCTGTATGACCATCGGCCAGGTGATCTCCTGGTGCTCGACAACGAGGCGATCGACGATGGCATCTTCTGGAACGATTCGATGACCGCGACCTTCATGCAAGCGGTCAAGACCCGCTTGGGGAAGGCTCCGTTCCTGTACACCTATTCGAGCCTGCTCACGTCCAACACCTGGACGCAGACCAAGGCCGTGGGCTCGAAACTGTGGATCGCCCACTACACGGGCACGCCGGGCAATCCGACGATCGGGTCGGCCTTTCCGACGTGGGAGATTCATCAGTACACGTCGTCCGGCAACCAGAATGGAATTCCTCTCGATTTGAACGTCGCGAAGCTGTCCGCGTTCACCGGACTGTCTCAACCACCGAATGGCGCGACTCCTCCTCCGCCGACGGCCATCCCCGGTGGTGGCTCGGGCGGTGGCGATCCCGCCATCACCATCGAGCAGGGAATCATCCTGCAGAAGCTGGCCCAGCGGGGCGGCTACACAGGCCCTGTTGATGGCGTTCCGGGCGCCAATACCTGGCTCGGGGTGCAGAAGCTCCTTCGTGACCTGGGGTACTACGACGGTCCTGTCGATGGAGATCCGGGCATCAACACCTACAAGGGATTGCAACTGCTTGCCCAAGACGGTGGCTACACGGGTCCCATCGATGGCATCCCTGGGCCCAATACGTATAACGGGATCCAGGAGTACCTGAACGGGTCCGGCGGCGGTGTGCCCCCCGTCACCAACAGCCAGGGCGTGACGCTGCAGCGGGTGGCTCGCGCAGCCGGGTACACCGGCGTCGTGGATGGCGTCCCCGGCACGAACACGTGGAAGGGAGTCCAGCAGGTCCTCAGCGGCTACGGCTACTCGGGGCCCGTGGATGGCGTCATGGGAACCAACTCGTGGAAGGGGGTTCAGCGTTTCGCGGCGAAGGGCGGCTACACAGGTCCTGTTGACGGGGTGATGGGAACCAACTCCTGGAAGGGCGTGCAGACCGTTCTGCGAGGCTTTGGCTACACGGGCCCCATTGATGGCGTCATGGGAACCAACTCGTATGCGGCGCTTCAGCGGGTGGCGCGCCTGGGCGGGTACATGGGCCCCGTCGACGGCGTGATGGGGGTGAACTCGTGGAGGGGCCTCCAGACCTTCTTGAGCGGCTCTGGATACACGGGGCCCATCGATGGGGTGCCGGGAACCAACACCTATAAGACGCTTCAGTCCCTGGCGAGCCGAGGCGGCTACGCTGGCCCGATTGATGGCATCCCCGGACCCAATACGTACGCGGGCCTGGCGAACCTTCTGGACTGAACAGGGCACTCTCCGCGGCGTCTCGTGACTGATTCGAAGGCGGAGCGCGGGCGTTCAGCTCAAGCCGTCCGTCTCATCCAGGGTGCCCCACCGGCTCATGGCCATCAGGAGGTAGACCCGTCCGGACCGCACCTCCCCCGTGCGCACATCGTGCGACTCGAATTCGAGCATGTCCTCGTCGTCGATTCGCGTAGGTCGCATGATGGCCCGGTCGTTGGGCCCCACGATCTTCCAGGCGCGGAGCTCGAGGTCGAGCACGAGGATGGACGTCTGGAGGACCCGCTCCAGACGGTCCCAGTGCTGGGCGGCGAACCAGCGTGAGTTGCTCGACCAGACGAGCACATCTCCGAACACCCATCGGCCCAGGGTGTAGCGCTCGGACTCCATGCGGATGCCGTCGACCCGCATGCGGAAGAGCGCCTGCCCCTGGAAGGTCTCTCCCGTTCTATTGTGGCTCGACGGTGTTGAAGAAAGACTTGATGACCTGTTTGCCCTTCACCTCCCAGACGATGACCTGTCCCTGACGGATGAAGTAGCTGTCACCCGCCTTGAACAGATGGCTCTGGCCCGTGCTGTCCGTGATGGTGACCTGTCCCTCGAGGATGGTGGCGTGCTCCGTGAAGGGGAACGTCACCTCGAGCGTGCCCGTCGTTGCCTTGAAGAGCCCTGCCGTCACGCCATTCGCGCTGTAGTCGATGCGGGCGAAGATCTGGGGATCGCCCTCGAGCACCCGCCCGCCCAGTTCCTCCGGTGGCCCGAGCGGGATGAGGCCCGACTCGTCCACGGGCCCGCCCCGAGGGGAGTAGACGATCATCGCGGTCGCCTGCTCCATCGAGTCGGGCTTGCTCCCGGGGCCGTCGTTCGCCACGGGCTCACCCGTGCAGGCGCTCACCAGACACGCGAGCGCGATGAATCCCAAACCTGGCCATCGGTAATGGCAGACGCGACGAGCCATGCGCCCTCCTCGGTTCCAGCGGTCTCGCACGTTTCGCATCCATCTGGATGCTCTATCCATGCGCAAGCTGATTGATATGGGAAAAAGAACCTTCCCACCACGCACCCGGGGAGCGTTTCCTTCCGCACTTCGGCGGCCACGGAAGATTCCGCTATGCAGCTGTCAGGGCTGGAGCCCCCTGTGTCAGGGGGCTCCTCTACCGGGGGGAGCTTCCAGAGGTCGCCGGCCGGCTATGGCTGGGTGGGCAGCAGCAGGGCGTCTCGGACCTCTGCTGGCGGGTGTTCGTTGAGCGCCAGGTAGATCTCGAACCACGCCAGATATGCACGCCAGGAGGGGTCGCGCTGGTCGATGAGGGTACGTCGCGCCTGGCCCAGACGCTTGGGCACATCGAAAGGCACCTTCGTGTTTCCATTCGAGTGCAGCTGCGCTGCGAACCAGAGCACGCCGAGCTGACCGGCATCGACCGGTGCGTGGGTGCGCTCCATCAGGGTGTCGGCGTGCTCGAGCGCCTTGCCCAACCAGCGGGCAGCCTGCGCCGTGTCCTGGCGATCCACGGCATTCTCGGCCAGTCGCATCTCCGCCAGTGTCACCGCGCGGATGTCCTCATCGCGATCCGACTCGGCGAACTGCTTCAGGAACAGCTCACGCCGCTGTTCGAGTGCGCGGGCGGCGGCGTCCAGGTTCCCAAGCTTGGTCTCCGCATTGGCGCGCAGTCCCGCGGCGATGATGCGATAGGAGCGCTGAACGTGCTGGGGTGTGGCGCGCGCCCATCTCAGCGTGGCTTGCACGTCTGGGGTTGCCAGGTCGCGATCCACTTTGTCCAGGTCCTCCAACGCCCGCTGGGGCTGACCCGCCCCCAGCTCCGCGGCGCAGCGGGCTAGCCGCACCACCAACCGGTTGCGCAGACCCGCCGCGTCGCTGGGGCCCGCTTCCACGGTGGGCAGTTCGCGATCGTAGAGCGCCAACGCACGCTCGAATCGGCCCGCGGCGAGGTTGTAGAGCGCTGCGCGATCCAGTGCCAGGGTGGTGAATTTGGCCAGCTTCGGTGTGGCGTCCACCATGGCCAGGGCCTGATCCGCCGCCTGCGCTGACTCTTCTTCGCGACCGACGTGCAGGAGCGCCCGGGCGCGGGCAAGGGACACCGCCAGCCCCGCCGCGTTGTCCACGTAGGGCAACTTGTCTCGTTGCTCGAGGTAGCCCAGGGCGATGTGGAAGTTGCCCACCTGGGTGTGCAACACACCCAACGCGCCGAGGAGCATCGCCTTGTAACGGACGTTGTTTCGCACCAGGTCCAGGGCGATCAAGTAGTGCCGGTTGGCGCGCTCGGCGGCGGAGGGATTGTGACCGCGGAGGAAGTCCTCGTGCTGAATGGCTCCATAGAGGGCATGAACCGCGCGCTGGTTCTTGAGCTCCTGCCACGATGCGCGCAGCTCCTTCACGGCCGCCGCCACCATCTCGGCGTGGGCGCGGTCATCCAGCTTGGGCAACTTGCGCGCCATGAGGTAGGCCTTCACGAAGTGCGTGAGCGGCCTGGCCATACTGGCGGAGGTGGTGGTGACTTCCTTTTCCACCACCTCGGGGCTGACGCCGGCACGCAGACGCAGGCTCATGGACTCGATGGCACTTTCCAGTGAGCCAGTCCGTTGCGTCACGAGGTCGAAGTCCGCACGGGCATCGTCCAGGCGCTGCCTGCCCAACCGGCGGTAGGCGCGGCCCATGATCGCGCGGCGATACAACCGTTCGGCCCGGCGGCGTTCCTCGGTACCGGGCAGGGCGTCGTCGACGTAGACGGTTGCCAGCGCCTCCAGCACGCCGTCGGCGCCGAGGCCCGCCGCGCGCTCGACGGCGTCTTGCACCAGTGCTCGCCGGCGAAGGGGATCCGTTTGCTGATGGTAGAACGCGATCAAGGCATCCCGGACGGGGCGGGGGGGACGCTCTTCGTGCACCGCGTTGACGTGCCGGCCCAGCTCCAAGGCGAACGCATAGGCCGAGCCAGGGGGGGCCGAGGCGAGTGCCTGGGCCATGGCCGCATCCGCCTCGTCGTAGGGGCGTCCCCGGTACAGGGCGCGGACGGCGGCGCGAGCGAAGTCGAGCTGGTCGTCGTCACGAAACGCTTTGTTCATGGAGAGCTGGCGGCCGGCTTCGACCAGGGCCTCTCGATCGTCAAGCTTGCGGTACAGCGAGTCCGCCTGGTCGAAATAGGCTTCCAGCACCGCGCGCGGCGTGGTGTCGGTCAGCTGGGCTGCCTCCAGCTCCTGACGCGCGAGCGTGAAGTCGCCGGCGGCTTCCGCCAGTTCACTGCGCACCACGTGTTGAAAGACGGCGGAGGGCGGGCTGGGCGCGGCGGCGGGATCCAACGCAGCCATGCGCTGCCGTTCAGCGTCGTTCAGCTCGTCCATCATACGGCCGCGTTCGCGCTCCTTCATGGCACGCCGGTGGGCGATGAGGAGCTGCAGCGGCTCCGCCAGTCCCGCTGTGGCGGGATCGCTCACCGAACACATATGGCGGGCGTAGAACTCCGCCGCATCGAAGTCCTCGAACGCCAGGTGGAGCTGGCTCAGGCGCATCATCAGCAGACGGCGGGGTTTGGGCCGGGCTTCGAGCAGCAGGCGGTGGCGATAGAGCAGGAGCTGGTCCGCGCGCTTGCCAACCATTCTCAATTCTTCGCTGAGACGAGGAACGTCCCAGGTGCTGGGAACCTGGCCGTCCAGCGGCAGTTGATACACATCCAGCGTTCGATCGCGGGAACAGGTCGCGATGAGTGTCGTGGCCGCGGGCGCTGGGTACTGGCAGTTCCAGGCCTCGCTGGTGAGTTGGCTCGGACTGGAGGCGGCGGCCAACTCGGGTGCGTCCTCGCGCTCAGCGGAGAAAGGCACCCGGAACAACACTCCGCTGTCGCTGGCGTCGATCACCCCGTCCGCATTGGAGTCCGTGAAGAACTGCACCACGTACAGGAAGCGCCCATCGAGCGTGAACACCGGCTGTCCGGTCTGTCCCGGAAGATTGAGCGCCAGCGGTATGGGGGCCGCGCCGGGGCGATCCAGCCGAAGTGCCTCCAAATGGTGCGAGGCACGTGCGGCGAATCCGGGGCCTACCTGCTGCACCGAGCGTTCGATCGGGACGTACACCAGCCAGCGCCCATCGGGTGAGATGGTGGGACTGGTCAGATTGCGATCGAGCAGGGGAGTCACGCTCAACTTGCGCTCCACCGAGACCCGAGACAGTCGCAGATTGCCCTGGATGGTCGCCCGGCTCACCAGCGCGATATTCGAGGCATCGATCCATTCCGCCTGCAGCGCGCTGGTTTCTTCTTCGAGGCAGCGGCGGCCCTCCGCACTGGGCAGCTCCCGCACACACAGCTGACCGCTGGCCTGGTTTCGGAACGAAATGTAGAGCAGGTGTTTGCCGTCGGGACTGACCCGCGGCCAGGTCACGTCGGCGCCTTCATCGAAGAGGCGGCGCTCGCGGCCCTGTTCCAGATCCTGTGCGTAGATCTCGGTCGCGATGTTGCGATTGGACACGAAGATCAACCTGTTTCCCTTGGGCTCCAACTGCCCCAGGAAATGGTCTCCCACGCCCACGGTGAGCCGTGAGAGCGTGCGGATGCCTCCGTCGTTCTCATCGTCCTGCGCCCAGGCACCGCCCGCGAGGAGAACGGCCAGGGCCATGAAGCACCAGCCACGAGGCGTCAGCACTTCTTCTCTCCCCAGGTGCCGTCATTGGCTTCAACCCAGCCGCCGCACACCACCCCCTCCGCGTGCACCTGTTGCCAGCTCCGGCGCACCGCCTCTTGAGGCACGCCAGGACGGACCGCCCGCATCCACTGCCACAGCTGCTGCCGGGCCCGGTTCACCCGCTCCACCAGGGCGACGTCATCGGCCGACAAGCGTCCGGCTCGGCATTGGCGCCGGGTGTCCACCAGCAACCCGTCCCGCCCTTCGCCCACGCAGTGGCGTCGCAGCAGCTCGTCGACGCGGTCCGCCTGTGTCTTGCCGGTGTTCTCGACCAACGGCGTGGGTTGGATGCCCAACTCCTCCAGTTGATTGGGCGTGAGCGGCACCGGCGTCGGGCTCATGCCCGCGCGAGCGAGACGCTGCTCCACGTCCTTGAACGAGCCTGAGGCCTGTTCCTCGAGCGCCGTCGCGCGATCGACCATGACGATCTCAGGGGCGCGGATGCACCCGGGAAAGGCGAGGGCGGCAAGCAGCAGCAACCCGCAGCATTTCATGGCGTGGCCTCCGGAGGGGACATGGAGTTGATGAGACGGTCGACGATGGGACCCATGGGGATTCCCCGGATCTCGTCGATGCTGAGCAGCTTGGCCAGGCCGCCCATGGTGATGCTCAAGCGGCCGAAGCCATGGTTGAAGCTCACCCGTACGTGTTCTGGGTAGCCCAATCCCAACGCGTAGCGGACGCGGTTGGTTGCGGGATCGGTGTGGCGCGGATCCTCGAGATCGAGCAAGTCGAGCAGGTGGCGGTTGCCAATGCGAAGGATCTCCGCGCGTCCGTTGACGCTGCGATCCTTGCCGGAGATGACCACGGCGGCATTGCCGTCAAAGGGCTCGCCCCGGGACGATTTCACGCCGGTCGCCCGCACGTGTGCCTCCAGGGTGGAGTGCTTGCCCTGCCAGTCCAACATGCACTGTCCGGTGACACGCCCACCGCGGACGCCCATCTCCAGCTGACTGATGGAGACCCTGCTCTGGTTGATGGACAGGTTTCCGGCCATGGGGGCGATGGAAATGAACGGCGTGGTGATGCTGCCCACCGAGATGAAGCCGTTGCGTGAGAGCAAGGGGTGTTGGTCGGCGAACCGATGCATCGAGTACGGGTTCACGTCGATGTCGCTCAGCAGCTGCACCTGGCCTTGGGTGAACTCCACGTTTTCGGTCAGCGGCACGCTGCCATCGAGCATTTCGATCGCAACCCCCGACTCCGGTAGCCGCAGGTTCACGTTGTGGAGGAGAAGGTCGGCGAGGGTTCGGAAGACCACCAGGTTGGGCGAAGCCACCTGGAAATTGACCGTGACCTTGCCGCTGCTCTCGATGAGGCCGGGCCGCGTGAGTTTGGACATGTCCTGCTCCAGCTCACCGCGGAGTGCCAGACGCCGCCGGTCGTCGCTGAGCTCGAGCCGGCCTTTGACTTTCAACTGAGTACTTGTCCCCGCATTGGTCAGTTGCAGGTCGGGGAGGTGAATGACGCCATTGGGCTCACGGCGCGCGGAGAACGACCACTCCAGGTCCTGAACAGGGTAGGGCAGCGCTGGCCTTTGTTCGAGGGAGCGGACCTTCAAGAGTTGTTTCAGCTCGATCTCGCCCGCTTCCAACTTCTCGGTGAAGGTGGCGGTGGTGTCGCTGGACACGTCGGCGAATGACAGCCGGCGCTCGCTCATACCCACCGAGAGTTTTTCCACCGTCAGGTTGCTGTGGACGAGTCGCCGTGGCCCATCGGCAAGCGACTCGACCTCCCAATGCAGAGCGGGGAGGTTGAGCGACTGGGAAGCTTGTCTCCAGCGGATGCCGCGCACGTCCACCACCGCCTTTCCCTCGAAGCTGGCAGTACGCAGAGGGGAGGGGACCATGCTCGGAGTTCCATCGGCGGCGATGTCCGTGAGCACGCCGAGCAGCGTGCCATGCAGCTCGACGTTCAGCGCGAGCCGCGAGGGATCCAGTTCCGCGGGAACCTGAGCCTTGGCCAAGAGAGGTGTCAGTGCACCGAGCGGCGGAAGGTCGCCCTTGATGTCACAGCGAAGCGCGCGGGCTTTTCGGTCGAACGCCAGTGCGGCATCGAGTGCGAGCTTCAGCCCTGCATGGCTGGTGAGCCCTAGCCGGAGCGACGGCTTTCGGCGATCGAGGTCCAGCGTCAATGTCTGGTGCTGGGAACCCGCGTCGTTCTCACCGACGCGCAGCCCTTCGATTTGAAGGTCCAGCTCTCCCTTGTGCCGCCAGGTATCTCCTTGCGAACGCACCACGACGGCGACGTTGCTGGCCGACACGTCGTCCCACCCCGGTCGCTGCAGGCGCAGCTCCGTTCGGTGCTCCAATCGCGGCGAGGAGGAGAAGAGCGCGGCCAGTCTGCCCGTGGAGGCCAGCTTCACGGCCAGGTGCTGCCAGGAATGCGTGCGGCAACCGATTCGGGGATGAAGGGCCGAGCGGCGGCGAGGTCCGGGGTCTGGACGGCCAGGGTGTACGCCACCTCGTGGGTCCCTTTGGTGGCATCCAGCGACGCGTGCACCGAGCCAACGTCGAGCTCCAGACGGGCGCGGGCCCGGCTCAGCTGCGGCTCGTCCAACAGAGGGAACGCGTCCGACACGTTGAGCTTCACGTGCACGGGGCCATTCAGCACCTCGCGTCCATCCGCCGTGACCACCTGGAGCCCCTCCACGGGCACGTCCGCTTTCAGTGCGAAGGGCGGCTCACCCGCCAAGGGGGCATGGAGATGAAATCCCAAACGTTGAGCAGTCGCACGGAGCCCTGAGTCGCGGACGTCCACTGCATCCACCATTCCGGACAGGGCCGCATCCCCCGCAACCTTGATGGGCGAGGAGAGGTCTGGCCGCAGCTGGTGACCCTTCAATTCGCCGTGGGCCTTCGGAACACGAAGCGTGGTGGGCCCCCTGACATCGAGCCCCTGGAGCGCAAATGAGAGTTGAGCGGCCAGCCCCTTTTGGGGATCGGGTGTCGCCAGCAAGGAGACGCGCCCACCGTCGAGTGCCACCCGAAGAGCGTCTTGAACGAGCTGGAACTCGGTGACGTCGACGTCCAGCTCGAGTTTGCCTTGGGCTCCCAGCTGCGGCATGGCGCTGAGCGTGACCTCCTGGGCGTCCAGATGCACTTTGCCGCGCTCGATGGAGAACGGACGCCAATCAGCGGGGACCTGATGTAGCAGCCGTCCGAGATCAACATCCGCCAAGGCCCGCGTCACGACTGGAGGAACCTCCGCTGCATCCGGAAGCACCAACTGGGCTTGCACTTCAGCGCTGTCGGTCAGCTGGGTGCGGTCCAGCTCGATGGCGATGTGCCGCTTCTCACCATCGAACTTCGCAGAGGCTGTGCCGTGCAGCAGGGCGCGGACCGTGAACTGAGGATCGAAAGTCTGCCGCGCGACATCGAGGTCTACCCGCGCGCGCGCGGCCGACGCCCCTGCCTCCGCCGAGAGGGTCAGCTCCAGCTGGGCCAGGGCTGACGGAAGGGCTGCGCCTTCACGGCTCAACTCCAGTGAAAGCGGCGTCCCGGCCTGGCCGATGTTCGCGAAGACCTTCCATCCACCGTCCTGATGCTTCGCTTCGACTGCGGCTGCGAGTCCACGCAAAGCCCAGCGCTCGAGCACCTCACCGTTCCGAACACGGATGTAACTCAACGCCACGCCCGACACTTCGACTTTCCCAACGGGAGGCGCGGAGGCCAGGAGGGCAGCGGCCTGTTGAGAGGCTCCGAGTGGCGCTTCAGCGGGAGGCGGCTCAGGGGCTTCCGGCCCCGTCAATCCAGTGAAAGACGAGGGCCCTGCATCGTCGGCCACCAGGGTAAAGGCCACGTCCCGTACCGCCACTCGCTCCACCTGGGTGGTCCCACTCAGCAGAGATCGGGGCGACCATTGCGCCTCGAGAGTGCCGACGCGCAGCAGCTCGGGCGCGACGGTCTGAAACGGCGACGGGGTACGAACCACCAGCCCCTCCAGCCGCAGGCCGGAGAGCACGGAGACCTGTATTGCTTGGTAGTCCAACTGCAGGCCGGTGGCCGCTTCAACCCTGGAGACGATGCGCTGTTTCAGCCAGGGACGGTCGAGGTTGTGCAGAGCGGCCACCGCCGTGACCAGCACCAGCGCGAGGGTCACAACGGGAAGCAGGAGCACGCCTGCGATGATTCGAGCCAACCGCTGGCGAGGTCGTCCAGCTCCAGAGGAGTCCATGATGTTCGGTTGGGATCGAGCCCTCACCCGCGTCCTACCATGTGGCGGAATCGGGTTTCAATCGCCGGGACTCGGCGGGTCCGGCTCTTGCAAACCGGCCTCGTCAGATCGCCCGCGTCATGAACACGCTGAAGGGGTCGTCGGTGTAACCGTCGAACGGGCCGCAGCGGACAAAGCCTGCACTTTCGTAGAGCCGGAGCGCGGGAATGAACGCCGCGGACGAGCCCGTCTCCAGCCACAGGCTTTGTGCGCCCCTCTGCCTCGCCTCCGCGATGAGGTGCTCGAGCATCGCCCTCCCGACTCCACGTCCGCGGAAAGCGTCGGCCACGCGCATCGATTTGAGCTCGCTGCGCTGGGCGTCGAGGCGCTTGAGCGCTCCGCAGCCGGCGATCTCCTCCCCGAACCAGGCGGACCAGAACGTCACGTTGGGTTGCCGCAGCTTGTCGATGTCGAAGGCGTGCACGCTTCCCGGGGGGGAGTTCGCGTGCATGCCGGCGAGGTGCCCGGCGATCAGGGCGCGGGTCGGCTCACCGGAGAGGTCATCAAGGTGGAACCTCAAGGGCAGGCTCATAGGCAGGTTCACCACTTCTACCACGGGCATGGGCCCCGTCGCAGAGCAGCGGGGCATCGGCACGCTGGGCCCGCTCGTGTTGACAACAGGAGCCCCGCCGCCATATCCCCCCACGCGTCCTTGGTTCCTCCACGATGCAGTGGGGGCTTGAGGGAACCCGGTGTGACTCCGGGACTGCCCCGCAGCGGTGTACGGGAACGACCGCCGTCAAAGAGCACTGGTCCTCGTGACGAGGACTGGGAAGCGACGGCCAGTAGAAGGGGAGGCTCACCGCCATCCCCGAGCCCGTGAGTCCGAAAACCTGCCAGGACCCGTGCCTCTGGCACGGCATGAACCGAGGCTTCCGAGGGGAGGCGGCGGATGCGCGGTCGTGTGCGTCCTGCATCCATCAGGCCGTGCTCCCCATGCATCCTCCGTCCTGTCCTCGCCGAGGCCAACTGCGCCCGAGGGGGCGAGGAGCTGCATGCGGATGATGACGGACATGAAGAAGGCGGGGTTCCCGGACCGGGCCCCATGGGCTCTGTGCGCGTTGTTGCTCGGAGTGTTGGCCACAGGCTGCGAGCCCGAGTGCGTCGATCAATTCGACTGCGCGAGGCTGGGCAGCCCTGGTGTGGACAAACGGTATGTGTGCGAGTCCAACCAGTGCGTCCCGCGGGACATCCCGTCCACGCCGGTGCCAGATGGCGGGACATCGGCGGACGCGGGTACGGATGCCGGCACGGACGCGGGTACGGATGCCGGCACGGACGCGGGTATCACCTGCGCGTCCGCGCCGCATGATGCGAAGCTTGGCACGTTGCAGCTCCAGGCGGGCTTCACCGCCGCCGAGTCCGCCCCGCTGCCCGCGGGCATTGGCGCGATCGCTCCGCTCACCCGCTCGGCGACGCCCGCGCTGTACGGCCTGAACAGCGATGAGAGCATCTACGCGCTCGGCACCTGGCCGAACATCGTCGCCAGCACCACGCCGCTCTACCCCATCGTCGCGCCAGCCGACCAGGGAGCCACGCGCTTCCTCAGTGGCTTCCTCGCCAGCGATGGTGTCCGGGTGACGGCGGGCTACACGCTGGCGGACGTTTCCGGAAAACTGGCCATCTACGACACCTCGTCCCCGGGCGCGTCCACCTATGTCTCCTCCACGGGAAACTACTCCGTGGTTGGCGTGGAGGGCGCGTTCCTCATCAACAGCCTGAACATCGAGGGCGTGAGCGGAAGCACTCCCGCCATCTACGCGTTGAAGACGGGAAGCACTCCGTTCCAGGGCACGACGTTGGCCACGTTCCCGGCCGCGGCCCGATTCAGTGGCTACAACGCCCTGGCGAGCAATGGCATCGCCGCGTTCGGCTACGCCGAGGGCTACAACAACTACCTGCACGCGGTGGCCCCGGCCACGTACACGGCAGCGCTCTCGGCCGGGACGAGCGTGAACCTGACCGGCGCGGACACACCCGAGTTCTTCAAGTCCGACGATGTCCTGGGCGCCTCCGGCTTTGGCGCGGGCGTGGCCATCCTTCGGGGCTTCTATGATGGTGAGAACTACTCCGCGCGTCCCCGGAGCATCGTGCGTGTCCCGCTGACGTTGACGGGCTCGGGGAACACGGCCGTAGTGGTGGGCACGGCCGAGCCGGTGCTCGATGTCGCCGACAGTTGCACCCGCGTGGTCCTCACGGCCCCGCTGGGCGAGGACCTGCTCCTCGGCGTGCAGGACAAGAACGGCCGCCGGCTCGTACGCCTCCAGCTACGAACACAGTAGGCCGCGCGTCGCGCAGGTGGCCCCCTGGCCCGTCCTGACGGTGGATGGGCCGGGGGGTGGACCTGCTCATCCCCGGGGACCTATTCGGGAACGGTCTGACCGTCGCGCGGGTGGAGCTGGAGAGAGTCGGGCCGAGGACCCACCAGCAGGCGCCGCTCGTCCCAGCTCCATACGCCGTCCGTGCGCGGAGGGGGCGGCCCGCCGAACGTCGGCAGCTCCGTCCAGGGCACGTCCGTGAGATGTGCGCCATGGCGGCTCAGGACATCCGACAATGCGTCCAGCGAGGTGATGGCACCGGACTCGAACTGGCGCCCTCCACCGGTGAGGCGGTAGACCCAGCCGCTGGGAGTGGTCGTCGTGTCCAGGAAGATACGGAGGCCGTCGGTCATGGCGCTCTCCTTCACGTGACACGCTCCAGGGTCATCGCCAGTCCCTGCCCCACGCCGACACACAGGGTGGCGAGCCCTCGGCGGGCGCTGCGTCGCTTCATCTCGTGCACCAGCGTGGTGACGATACGGGCGCCGCTCGCGCCCAGGGGATGGCCCAGGGCGATGGCGCCGCCGTTGACGTTGACGCGCTCCGGGTCCAGCTCCAGATCCCTCATGCACGCGAGCGCCTGGGCCGCGAACGCCTCGTTCAGCTCCACCAGCTCCAACGTACCGGCCCCCCAGCCGGCCCGCGCCAGTGCCCTGCGCGTGGCGGGCACCGGGCCCACTCCCATGAATCGCGGATCCACCCCCGCGCTGGCGCTGCTCACGAAACGCGCCAGGGGTACCCGGCCCGAGGCCTGGAGGGCCCGCTCGCTCATGAGCAGCACCGCCGCCGCGCCGTCATTGAGCGGCGACGCATTGCCCGACGTCACGCTGCCCCCCTTCTTGAAGGCGGCCTTGAGCGAGGCCAGCTTCTCCATCGACGTGTCCACGCGCGGGCCCTCGTCGGCCTCCACCCGCACCGGTGCGCCCTTGGGTTGGGGCACCTCCACCGCGACGAGCTCGTCGCCGAAGCGCCCCGCGCGTTGCGCGTCCACCGCCTTGCGATGGGAACCGAGCGCGAAGGCGTCCTGGTCCTCACGGGAGATGCGCCACTGCTCGGCCACGTTCTCCGCGGTCTCCCCCATGGCCTCCAGGGGAAAGCGCTCCGCGAGCCGGGGATTCGGATAGCGCCAGCCCAGCGCCGTGTCCCAGGCCTCCCACTTGCCGGAAGGAAAGCCCTCCTCCGGCTTCGGCATGGACCAGGGAGCGCGCGTCATGGACTCCACGCCACCCGCCAGGACGACGTCCGCCTCGCCGAGGCGGATCATGCGGCAGCCCTGGATGACGGCCTCCAGCCCGCTGGCGCACAGGCGGTTCACGGTGACGCCGGGAACGGACAGGGGCAGCCCCGCAAGCAGCAGCGCCATGCGGGCCACGTTGCGGTTGTCCTCACCGGCCTGGTTGGCGCAGCCGAGGACGACCTCGTCCACCTGCGCGGAGTCCAGCCCGCTACGGGCCAACAGCGCGGCCAGCACGTGCGCGGCGAGGTCATCGGGCCGCACGGACCGGAGGGCTCCACGATGGCGCCCGATGGGACTTCGTACCGCGTCGACGATGAAGGCTTCAGACATGGAAAGGCTCCTGGCGAGGCCGGACATCAGAGGTAGAGCCGCTTCGGGTCGAGCCGCTCACGCAGCAGCCGCAGCACTGGTGCCGCCGGGGCGTCCGCGGTCTTCAGCTCCTCGGCCACCTTGAGGGGCCAACCGCAGGCGTCCTTCACCCGCTCCACGGTGACGCCCGGATACACCTCGGTGAGCACTGCCTCGCCGGTGGCGTCGAACGAGAGCACGCCCAGGTCGGTGATGATGCGCGTGGGCCCTCCACCCGGCATGTCGAGCTCCTTGCGGGTCTTCCCGTTCATCCGGTGGCCCGGGCTGGTGATGAAGTCGCACCGCTCCACGAAGGTGCGCCGGCTCATTCGCATGACGATGAGCAGACGGCGTGCATGGACGGCGATCTCGCAGGCCCCACCGCTGCCGGGCAGGCGGACCTTCGGCTGCGCGTAGTCGCCGATGACGGTGGTATTGATGTTTCCCCACCGGTCCACCTGTGCGCCCCCGAGGAAACCCACCTCGATGAGCCCGCGCTGGAGCATGCACTGGAAGATGTCCGCCTGGCTCACCACCGCCAGCGAGTCCGTCACCAGCGAGGGGTCGCCGATGGACACCGGCAGCCGTTCGGGGATGGCCCCCACGGCACCGGACTCGTAGATCATGAACAGCCCGGGGGCGTGCGTGGCCCGTGCGAGGTTGCACGCGAGGTTGGGCAGCCCGATTCCCACGAAGACGACGTCGCCATCGCGCAGCTCCTGGGCCGCGCGGAAGGCCATGTGCTCGGACGCGGTGGCGCCGGCTCCTGGCTCAGTACCCATAGTCCACCCCCTCACAGACACGCGCCTTCGCGCGCAGCCGCTCCAGCAGTCCGGACTCCAGCCGCTTCAAGTAGCCCTGCCGGTCCGCGACGCCATGGACGAACTCCTCGAGGTAGTCCCGGTACGTCTCGGGCTGCCTCGAGATGTCCTCCCACTTCACGTAGAAGTCGTTGTCCCGGTCATAGAAGCCCTGGACGAAGCTCGGGTGGCAACCCCACGGCTCATGCACGACGTGGCTGACGATGATGCCGGGGACCACCGTGCGGTTGGGGTCCTTGCGCAGCACCTCGGTGGGGACGATCTGCTCCGCCACCACGATGACCCGCCGGGCGGCGAAGGCGACCTCCTTCTGCGAGCCCAGCAGGCCCCACACCTGCGCGTTGCCCTGCGAGTCCGCGCGCTGACAGTGGATGATGGCCACGTCCGGATGGAGCGCGGGCACGGTGGCCAGCTCGGTGCCGGTGTACGGGCAGCGCACCGTCTTGATGGCGGGGTTGGCCGAGGCGATGTCTCCGCCCGAGTAGTTGCGCAGGGGCCAGAAAGGAAGCCCGGCGCTGCCCGCGAGCAGGCGCGAGAGCAGCCCGAAGTGGGAGTACTCCTCCAACTCCAGCCGCTCCGCGGCACCGGCCTCACTGCGGCGCCGCAGCGCGTGCAGGCTGCCCACGCCGGGGTTGCCGGCCCAACTGAAGACGAGCTTCTTCACACAGCCCGCTTCGATGAGCTGGTCGTAGACGAGATCCGGGGTGAGCCGGATGGCGGTCAGGCCGGAGATGCCCTGTCGGATGATTTCATGGCCCGCCGCGAAGCAGATGAGATGGGTGAAGCCATCGATGACCAGGGAGCTGCCCGGCTTCACCGAGTCGGCGATGGCCTCCTTCATCGAGCGGAGCTTGTTCACGTGCGCACCTCGGGGTGACGGGCATCGAGCACGTCCATGCACTCGCCGAGGATGTGGAGCATCACCTCCACCTCATGTCGGCGCACCACCAGCGGCGGGGCGAAGCGGATGGTGGACTTGCCGCAGGACAGCAGGAGCAGGCCCTTCTGGAAGGCGAGCTGCTCCAGCTCCGCGACATAGGTGGCCGCGGGCTCGCGGGTCCCCGGCTGGACGAACTCCGCGCCCACCATCAGTCCCACGCCGCGCACGTCGCCGATGACCGGGTGCAGGCGCTGGAGCCCGCGCAGGCCTTCCTGGAGAAGCTCGCCGGTGGCGCGCACCTCCTCCAGCATGCCCTCCACCACGTCCAGGGTGGCGAGCGCCGCCGCGCAGCACAGCGGGTTGCCACCGTAGGTGCTGCCATGCGAGCCGCGCGGCCACGTCATGACGTCCTCTCGCGCGATGATGGCGCCCAGCGGCATGCCGGAGGCGATGCCCTTGGCGGACAGGAGGATGTCCGGCATCACCCCGAAGTGCTCCGCGGCGAACATCCGGCCCGTGCGGCCGATGCCGGACTGGATCTCATCGAAGACGAGCAGGATGCCGTGCTGGTCGCAGATGCGGCGCAGCTCCTGGAGGAAGCTCGCGGGAGGGACGACGTAGCCTCCCTCGCCGAGGATGGGCTCCACGAAGATGGCCGCCACCTCACGCGGATCCACGTGGTTGACGAACCAGTCCTTCTCCAAGGCGTGGGCCGCGTTGCAGGAGGGCTCGCACGCGTTGGGCGGGCAGCCACGCGCGCAGCGGTAGGGGTTCGCGTAGGGGACATGGATGACGCCTGGCAGCAGCGGACCGAAGAAGGCGCGCTGGGTCACCTTGGAGGAGTTGAGGGACAGCGCCCCGTAGCTGCGGCCGTGGAACCCGCCCTTGAAGGCAATCACATACGGGCGGCGGGTGTGGTAGCGCGCCAGCTTGAGCGCACCCTCCACGGCCTCGGTCCCGGAGTTGGTCAAGAAGACCTTCTTGGGCCCCATCTCCGGCAGGTAGCCGGCGAGCCGCTCGCAGAGCCGGGAGAACACGTCGTAGTAGAAGTCCGTGCCGCAGATGTGGAGGAAGCGCTCGGAAGCGTCACGGATGGCGCGCACCACCTGGGGATGCGAGTGGCCCGTGGAGGTCACGGCGATGCCAGCCATGAAGTCCAGGAAACGGTTGCCGTCCACGTCGTACACCCAGGGCCCCTCGCCGCGCTCGATGACCAGGGGGTATTCCTTGATGTAGGAGGGCGAGGCGTAGCGCCGGTCCTGCTCGATGATGACGCGGGCGTTGGGACCGGGAGGCGCGACCTTCACTTCGGGATAGAGGGTTTGCATGGCTCAGCCCATCCGGGTCTGGGATTGCTCGCGCATGAACTGCGCGACGTAGTAGGGACCGCAGCCGCCCTTGCCGGTGGAGCCGCTCGCCTTCCAACCGCAGAAGGGCTGCACGCCGGGCCATGCGCCGGTCGTGGCCCCCGTGCGGCGGTTGGCGTACAGCACTCCGGCCTCGGCCTGGTCCATGAAGAACTCCACGTCCTCGGGCCGCTGGCTGAAGATGCCAGCGGTGAGTCCGTACTCGCAGTCATTGGCCTGCTCCACGGCCTGCTCGAGTGAGCGGAAGCCCGTCACGCCGACGAAGGGCAGGAACAATTCCTCGCGCATCAGGCGATGCCCGTGCGGCAGCTCCACCACGGTGGGCGCGACGAAGTGCCCCCCGGCCTGTGCGCCACCGATGCGGAGCTGCTCCCCGCCCGCGTGGATGACACCCTCTCGCCGGGCCTCGGTCACCGCCTGCTCGAAGCGGCGCACCGCCGCGGCGTTGATGACGGGGCCCATGTACACGGAGGCGAGGCTGGGGTCTCCCACCGCCGTTTCACGGGCCTTGCGCGCGAGCCGCGCGAGGAAGTCGGCGCGCAGGTCCTCATGCACGTAGATGCGGGAGAGCGCGCTGCACTTCTGGCCGGAGAGGCCGAACGCGGAGCGGTAGCAACCGTCCACCGCCGCTTCCAGGTCGGCGTCGCGGCAGACGATGGCGGGGTTCTTTCCGCCCAGTTCCAGCAGGCAGGGCCTGGGGCGCCCGGCCAGGAGCCGCTGCTGGATGTCGGCGCCCACGGCCCTGCTGCCGGTGAAGGTGACGCCATCGATGCCAGGGTGGCGCACCAAGGCCGCGCCGAGCGTCTCGCCCTCGCCGTGCAGGACCTGGAAGACACCGTCCGGCAGGCCCGCGTCCACGAGCGCCTGGTGGAGTCCCTCCGCGCACCAGGGCGTCTCCTCGCTGGGCTTGAGGATGACCGCGTTGCCGCCGAGCAACGCCCCCGCGCTCATCCCCGCCGCGAGCGCGAGCGGGAAGTTGAAGGGAGAGATGACGGCGAAGACGCCGTAGGGCCTGAGCACGCTGCGCGTGTCCTCGTGCGGGGACAGCCGTGCCATGGGTCGTGCGAAGCCCTGGGCTTCCTCGAGCTGGCTGGCGTAGTAGCGCAGCAGGTCCGCGGACTCCTCCACGTCCCCCAGTGATTCGAGCCGGCTCTTGCCCACCTCCAGCGTCATGCGTGCCGCCAGCACCAGCCGGCGCTCGGACAGCAGGTCCGCAGCCCGCCTCAGGATGCGGACGCGCTCCGCCCAATGCGTGGCGCCCCACACCCGCTGCGCGCTCCGGGCTCCGCGCACCGCCCGGTCCACCTCGGCCACGGGCGTGCGGTGGAAGCGTCCGAGCACTTCCTCCGGCGCCGCGGGGTTGCGGCTCTCCAGGAGGTCTCCACTCCGGAGGGCTGTGCCGCCCACCCAGGAAGGGTACTCCCCGCCGAGCCCACCGCGCACGTCCATGAGGGCCGCGTCGAACTGCCGATGAAGCTCCGAGAGATCCGCGTCGAGAACCGAGTATGTGATTCGAAAAGTCATGGGCGCTCCCCAAGGCGGGTGATGCCCGCCACCAGTTTCTCCACCAACTCGTCGGCCTCGGCCTCGGTGATGACCAGCGGCGGGCCCACCATCACCAGGTCGCCATCGGTGCCGTTGGCATGGCCCGTGTTGGGCCACAGGATGAGCCCGTCCTCGAAGAGCAGGGCCAGCAGCCGCTCCACCACCTTGCGCGAGCGCGCGAAGGGCCGCTTGGACTCCTTGTCCTCGACCAGTTCCACTCCGGCCATCAAGCCCACACCCTGCACGGCACCGACATGCGGCAGGGGCAGCAGCGCCTCGCGCAGCCGCCGCTGGAGATACGCGCCGACGCGCGCCGCGTGGGCCACCAGGCCGTGCTTCTCGTAGTAGTCGAGCACCGCGACGCCCGCGGCCGTCATGCAGGGCGCCTGCAGGTAGGTCTGGGCATGCATGAAGCCACCGGAGCCCTGGCGCATCTCCTCCAGGTGCTCCTGGCGCACGAGCACGGCGCTGAGGGGCGCATAGCCGCCGCTGAGTCCCTTGCCGAGCACCAGCACGTCCGGCGTGAAGTGGAACTGCTCGCTGGCGAAGAAGCGCCCCGTGCGTCCGCAGCCACACATCACCTCGTCCGCGATGGTGAGGATGCCGTACTTGCGGCAGAGCGCCCCCACCTGCTCGAAATAGCCGGGCGGTGGCACCGACGCACCGGCCGAGGAGCCGATGACGGGCTCGGCGATGAAGGCGGCGATCGTCTCCGGCCCCTCGCGCAGCAGGGTCTCCTCCAGCAGCCGCAGGTAGTGCGCGGTGCCGTCGCGCTCGTAGTCCTCCAGCCCCGAGCGGTACGGGTAGGGTGCGGCCGTGGTGACGACCTCGGAGAGCATCGGCCCGAAGAACTTCTTGTAGTGGGGCCGCCCCGACAGCGAGAGCGCGTACAGGGTATTGCCGTGGTAGCTGGGGACGCGGGTGATGACCTTGGCGCGCTGGGGCTGGCCACGCTCCACCCAGAGCTGGCGGACGAACTTCACCGCCGCCTCCGTCGCCTCGGAGCCGGAGCCGAGGAACGCGGCGCGGCTCAGCCCTCCGGGAGCATCGGCGCAAAGGCGCGCGGCGAGTGTCTCGGTGGCGTCACTGGTGAAGTGGTTGCCGTTGACGTACGCGACGCGCAGGAGTTGCTCGTGGATGCGGTCGGCCACCTCCCGATTGCCATGTCCCACGCTGGCGACCAGCGCGCCGGCTGAACCATCCAAGTAGCGTCTGCCCCGTGTATCGAAGAGGTAGACGCCTTCGCCGTGGGATACGACGGGGAAGTCGCGGTTGAGCTGCCGCAACAGTACGTGGCCATCCGGGTAGCGGACGGTAGGTCGGGTCTCCGCTTCGCTGCGCATTGGTGCTCCTCCACGACGTCGGCCCTCTCCGAGCGGTTCGGCCGCCCGGTGTGAACCCGCGTGGATGGAGCTCCGTCACGACGCGCCAGCCCACGGCGCATCCGGCCCCGCGAGGAGCCGTTGACCGACCTCCGCCCCCACGGGCGGACTGGTAGACGCGATGGGAGGGAGAGTCAGTACCCGAGCGATGGGAGAATGAACGGATGGACCGTGCCCCAGGCGCTCGGACCTTCCCGCCTCCCCTCGAGGCTCCAGGTCTAGACCTCGCGTGGATTTCTCCCACGCGGGGATGCGGGCAGGTCTTCGGGCTCGTGAGCGCTTCGGCGATACAGCCGCCGGCTTCCTACTGCTCGTCGCTTCCCAGTCCTCCAGGAGGACCAGTGCATGTGACGAGGGTCGTTCTCACATACCGCTGCGGGGCAGCCCCGGATTCAAACCGGGTTCCCTTTCAAGCCTGGGCGCAAGGCCCCGGCACCAGCATGGCGCGGTCTATACCGCCCGCGTCTTTGACCTGTCAAGCAACGCACGGGCGGGCAGGACTCGCGCCAGGTCGGCGTTCGCGCACCGCATCACCCTTCGATGTGGCGCTCCGCGAACCAGTCGAGCGCGCGCTCCCACAGGGGGCTTGCGGTTCGCCGGAAGTAGCCCATGTGCCCGATCGGTCCAAAGTCGTGCGGATCGATGTCGATGAGATCGACCTGGGCGTTTCGGTAGGCATTGAGGAGAAACGCGTCGCGCGAGCGCGGCGGCGCCCACGCGTCATCCAGGGCGTTTGCCGCGGCGAGCGGGGCACGCACGCGCATGCACAGCTCCCGCAGCTCCGTCGCGGTCGGATCGTCGAGGAAGTAGTGCGGATACCGGCACCAGCGCCGCCATTGGTGGTACACGCCGAGCGGCAGATCCTCGCCCATGTCGAGCAGGCTCCACGGCAGGTATCCCTTCCATCGCACGAGCGGCGGGAGGACGACGTTCCAGATCAACTTCACGCGCACACGCTCCAGCGGCGTCATCCAACCGTGCCACCCCGCGCCCGCTCCGAAGACGTAATGTGCGGCCACGTCGTCCTCGTTCGGGAGCAGCCCGATCGCATGCCCACCGAACGAGTGGCCGACGACGAAGAGCGGGACCGTGTCGCTGGCCATCTGCTCGACAGCCGCCGCGAGATCGAGCCGCGCCCAGTCCACGAACGACGCTTCAAAGCCAGCGAGAGACTCGGGCTTCGACTGTCCGATGCCGCGATAGTCGAACGTGAGCGTGGTGAAACCACGGCTCGCCGCGTACCCGGCGAAGCGCGCGTAGTACGTCTGCGGCACGCCGGTCGCGCCGGCCACGACGATGTGGCCGCGGAGCGCAGAACCCGCTCCAAATCGCATAGCGGTCAG
The DNA here is from genome assembly GCF_026626635.1 of Archangium lansingense. GTDB lineage: Bacteria > Myxococcota > Myxococcia > Myxococcales > Myxococcaceae > Archangium > Archangium lansingense. The sequence continues at coordinate 8,029,276 of NZ_JAPNKA010000001.1, read as the reverse complement.
CGAATAGCCGTCCGATGCGAGGAGCGTCATCCGTTCGCCAGGGGGCAGCGCACTCATTATCAGGGAACTCCTCGGTCGCACGTGGCTCGAACTGGTCCGACCATCGGACCAGTTGCGCGAACTCGCGTCCGGCGTCGCGGGGAACGGTCAACGGCCGTGGAAGGTGGCTGGGCGCCGCTCCATGAATGCCATGAGGGCCTCCCGGGCATCCTCGGTCACGGCGAGTTGCATGATGGCAGGTAGCAGCTTCGCGGCGGCGGCGCGCTCCCCGTCGAGCACCGCGGTCCGTGCGCTCTCGAGCGTCGCCTTGATGGCGAGAGGAGCCTTCGACGCAACGCGGGCGGCGATGCCCATCGCGGTGTCCATGAGCGCGTCGCGCGCCACGACACGCTGAACGAGGCCCAGGCGATGCGCCTCGCGTGCGTCCAGCGCATCACCGGTGAGGAGGTACTGCATCGCGTTTCCCCAGCCCATTGTCTGGACCCAGCGCGCCGTGCCGCCGCCGAACGGGAAGATGCCGCGGTCGATCTCGATCTGCTCGAACGTGGCGTCTTCCGAGGCGATGGTGATGTCGCCGGCGAGCATCAACTCGATTCCGAGTGTGAGGCACTTGCCGTGCACTGCGAGGATGAGCGGCTTCGTGCGCGCCGGCCCGTGGGTTGCCCAGGGGTCGAGCCCCGCCGAGCGGAACAGCGAGTCCGCTTCTCCGAGACGCGGGAAGACGTCCATCAGGTCCAGGCCCGCGGTGAACACCGGCCCGTGCGCGAACAGCAGCATCACTCGAATCGCTTCGTCGGCTTCGGCGCGCGCGAACGCGGAAGAGAGCTGCTCGATGAGCGCGATGTTCATCGCATTGCGCTTGTCGGGGCGGTTCAAGCCGATCTTCCGGACGAATCCAACCGTCTCTTCGGTGACGAGCGTGGACATGCAGAGCCTCCGTTGTGGCCGACGGGCCGATGAGTAAACGACCGTTAAGCTAACGGGCGTTTGCCATTCGCCGGGCATGCTGTCAAGCTGGCCGCGTGAGGTATTCGAAGGAACACACCGGGGATGTCAGGCGGCGCCTCATCGCTGAGGGCGGTCGCCACGTGAAGGAGCGTGGAGTGCAGGGGGCTGGCGTCGACGGCATCGCCCGCCGCGTCGGGCTCACCGGTGCCGCGCTGTACACGCACTTCGAGTCGAAGCAGGACTTCCTCTGCACCGTCCTTCGTGAGGAGCTGGGGACGAGTGCACGGCGCTTTCTCTCGGCGGACGTGACGTTGGACGAGGCGCTCGCGCGCTACCTCAGTCTCGCGCATGTCCGCAACCCCGCGGCGGGCTGCGCGCTTCCTGCGATCACGTCCGAGGTGGGGCGCAGCGACGAGGAGGTTCGGCAGGCGTTCGAGGCTGGGCTCGCGGAAGTCGTTCGCGCTCTCGGCGAGAAGCTGGGGAGCCACGATGAGGCGCCTGGTGTCCTCGCGGCCGCGCTTGGGGCCGTAGCACTGGCTCGCGCGCTGCCGGACGACGCGAGCGCGCTTGCCGTTCTCGAGTCGGCACGTGCGCTCATCACTTCAGCGCTTCAAGCGAACGCATCCAGCAGGCGGCAACGACGAGCGAAGCCGTCCGCTGGCAGTGGGGACGAATAGTCTCCTCCATCCCAAAATCCGCTGAAAAGACTATGGGCTGCGCTGACGGGCCAGCTCCAGTGTCCGGGCATTCTCGGGCACCTGGCGCAGGAAGCGCTCGCGGGCCTCGGGCTCGGGAATGTCGCTCGCGCGAGCCCTCACGCACTGCAGGGCCTTGTGCAGGGCTGCATCTCCCATACTCCCATCTCCCTGCGCGAAGCAGGCCTCCGCCAGCGCCAGGTGCATGGCCACCGCGTACACGCCCTCATTTCCCATCTGCTCCAGTTCCTGGACTCCCAGCAGCGCCACCTGTTTGGCCTCTGGAACTCGTCCCAGCGCAAGCAGGATGGAGCAGTGAACGGTCCGCGCGTAGACCCGGTACAGCAGGAAGGGCTCCAGCAACTCACAGGCCCTGCGCGCATACACCTCGGCCTCGCGCGGCTCGCCCTCCACCGCCAACAGCCTGGCCAGCATGGAATAGCCCGTCCCCTGCCGGATGGGATCGACCTGCTCGTGCCTCATGTAGTCGGACAGCATGTCACGAGCCTCCTGCCGGTGCCCTGGCTCGGGGCTGCCAACAAGGGTCATGAGCAGGAATTGCTGGGCATAGACAGCCGTGGCGTGGCGCTCCAACCGCTGGGCGCTGGCCAGTGCCTCTCGCAGATGGGTCAGGGCCTCGGGCAGCTCTCCCAGGGCACCCAGGCTCTGCCCCAGGAGGATCTGCGTCTGGCTCACGAGCCGCTCCGCGCCGAGCTCACGAAATACACGCGTTCCCTGCTCCGCCATGAGGAAGGTCTCCCACGACCTCGCCTCGAAGAAGTATTGGAAGGGGCCCTTGAGCAGTGGCAGGTACAGCTTCAGGAACTCCTGGCCCACGACGCCAGCACCCGCTTGCGCGAACCGTTCGATCGCGGTCTCCACGCCCTGCCGCGCCCCCATGAACATCTGCGTGCCCATCAACATGCCAACGGCCTCACCGTAGGCCAAGGCCGCCTCGGGCTCAGGCGTGGTGCGAAGCAACAGCTCTTGCAACCTGCCCACCTCCTCCAGATGCCCGTAATAGAGATGGCCGACGATCTGGCCGCCGATGAACCAGCACCACAGCGGGCTGCCCTCTTTCAGCCCGCGCAGGAGCTCACCACCGGCTTCCAAGGACCTCGGCATCCGATCCTGCCAGTAGTCCACCACGGACTGGAGCGCGCGCAGCCGGGTCAGGGACTCATCGCTCACCTCGCAGGCCAGCGCTGCATCCACGCACCACATCGTCCCCTGCAGATCGTTGCGCTCGAAGAGCTTCTCCGCGGCCCGGGTGTAGAAGTGGACGGCACGCTCGGGCTGCCCCCCCAACCGCAGGTGCGTGGCGAGCACCAACGCATCGGGCTCGCCCATCTGCTCCAACCAGGCGGCCGCGAGCCGGTGCCCCTGGAACCGGTGACTCTCGGGCACCAGGCCATGGGCCGCATCCCGCACCAGCGCGTGGCGGAAACGGTACTCGGCCACGGTGGGAAAGTGGCTGTCAGGCGACGGCACGATGAGCTCCTGCTCCACCAGCAGTTGCAGGTGTTGCTCCAACAGCGGCTGCGCCGTCCGGTGGCCCAACAGCTCCCCCACACCCTCCGGCCAGAAGGCACCGCCGAAGAGGCTGGCGGCCAGCAGCACCTGGCGTGCCCCCTGCTCCATCCGCTGCAGGCGCGCCTGCAGTACCGCCAGCACCGTCTCCGGCGCCTCCTCCCCGCGCCCCTCCGCCACCATGCGGATGAGCTCCTCCAGGAAGAGGGCGTTGCCGTCCGACTGCTCCACCACCCGCTGCACCACGGACTCGTGCACCTGGGGCCCCAATACCTCACGCGCCAGCCGGGCGCACGCCTTGCGATTCAGCCCCTGGAGCGGCACCTCCTGCACGCGGCTCGCCCAGAGTCCCGGGAAGAGTTCCTTCACCTCGGGCCGCGCCAGCGCCAGCACCATGAAGGGCTGCCCGGCCAGCTCCCGCAGCAGCTCGCCCACCAGCCTCACCGTCAGCTCATCGCTCCAATGCAGATCCTCCAGCACCAGCAGCACCGGTTGCCGCAGACACTCGGCCTGTAGGAAGGCCCCCAACGCCCGGCCCACCTGCGCGCTCATAAATCGCGGCTCGCGTCGCGCCATCTGCAGGCGGGGGCTGTGCTCCTCGGGGAAGGGCAGGGCGCACAGCTCTCCCAGGAACTCCACCACCTCCTGGGCGTTCGCCTCGGGCAGGTGCAGGGCCACCCGCTGGTACAGCCGGCTCCGCCGCGCCTCCAGGCTCTCGCCCTCGCCCACCCCGCACAGCCTTCGGAGTGCCTGGCCCAACAAGCCATACGAGGCGCCCGTGCTCATCGGGTCTCCACGCCCCAGCAGCACCAGTGGCGGCTGCTCCTTGCCCTCCAGGCGCCGAAGGAACTCCTGGCGCAGCCGGGACTTGCCCACACCCGGCGGGGCCGTCACCAACAAGGCCCGGGCGGCCGGCTCCTCGACGCAGGCGGTGAAGGTGAGGTCGAGCAGCGCCAGATCCTTCTCCCGGCCCACGCAATGGGTAGGCTTGCCCAATAGCGGACGGGAGGCGTCGGCATCGAGCCGCTCGCCTTGCAACGCGAACGTGCCCGAGTCGAAGCGGGAGAGCTGGAAGCCGGCTCCGAGCAGACCGGCCGTCACCTCGTCCATCACCACGCTGGAGGAGGAGGCGCGCTCGAGCTGGCGCAGCAGCCGCCCCGCCCTGTCCATGGCCTCGCCCACCGGCAGCCTCTCATTGAGGACACCCAGGCCCGTGGCCAGTACCACCGAGGCCTCCGGCCAACGCTCCTTGAGGGTGAGGGCACAGCGCGCCGCCAGCGCCGCCTGGTCCGTGGCCGTGCCGCGCTCGGGCACCAGCGTGGCCACCAGCGAGCCATCCGCCAGCAGTTCCACCTGGGCACCCCGAAGCGGCGCCAGGTCCGCGCGCAGCGAGTCGCGCAACGCCAGACCCTGGTTCCAATCCGCCGTCTCCTCCGGTGAGGCGGCGAGGGACACGAGCAGCACGCTGACGAGGAGCTGCTCGGCCTCCGCCACGCTGTCGCGGTGCGGCTCCATCCCCACCTGCGGCAGCAGCAGCTCGGGGACGGACTCCAGTGATTCGAGCGCCTCCAGCAGGCTGGCGGCGTTCGACAGCCTCCGCCGAGGGTTCTTGGCCAGCATCCGGTCCACCAGCACCTGCAGGCCCGCGGGCAGGCCTGGACGCAGCGTGTGCAGGGGCGCCGGCTCAGCGTGCAGAATCTTGGCCAGCGTGGCGGCGAAGTGCGGCGCGGCGAAGGGGGGCCGGCCGGTGAGGCATTCGTACAGCACGCACCCCAGCGAGAAGATGTCCGCGGCGGGCGGAATCTCCGGCGCGCTGGAGGCCTGCTCCGGCGCCATGTATCCCGGCGTCCCCACCACCGTCCCCGTGCCGGTCACCGCCACCAGGGTGCGCGTGGCGTAGCGTGCCAGACCGAAGTCCAGCAGCACCACGTCCTCGGGCCGCCCCCCTCTCAGGAAGAGGTTGGAGGGTTTGAGATCGCGGTGGACGATGCCCTGCTGGTGGGCCGTGGCGAGTGCCTCCGCGGCCCGGCGCAGCAGGGACAGCGTCTCGGGAAGGCCGAGCGGCTTGCGGGCGAGGCGCCGGGACAGGTCCTCTCCTTCGAGCCACTCCATGGCCAGGTAGGGCTGGCCCACCTTGGTGGAGCCATGTGCAACGTATGAGACAATCCCGGGGTGACGCAGCTCGGCCAGCAGCACCGCCTCCCGTTTGAAGCGGTAGGCCACCTCCGGTGAGGTAACGGCATGCAGCAACTTGAGCGCGACGGTCCCCCCCGTGGAGGAATCGGTGGCGCGATAGACGGCGCCCATCCCTCCGCGGCCCGCCAGGCCCTCGAGAACGAAGTGGCCATCGATGACGGTTCCCTTGGGCAGGACTCCAGCCGGGTTGGCGGGTGGAGAGGTCTTGTCGTCGTTGTCGTCGTCGGCCATGTTGGGTCCAGATTGGGTCCGGCGAGAGCGAGCCTATTCGGGCGCACGCGGTTGTCGTAGGACTTCCAGGGCGGACGTAGCCCTCACCGGCCGGTGAGGGCTTCCGCACGCGGCTTGCCCTCCGCCGACGCGGGCATCCCCATCTCCAGCAGCGCGGACAGCGTGGGGGCCACGTCCACCGGGTCGATCTCCTGAAGGTACAGGCCCGGCTTCACACCCCGGCCCGCGAACACCACCGGCACCTGCACGTCGTAGGAGTACGGCGTGCCGTGGTTCGTTCCTCGCGGATAGTCACTCACCACCTGGAACGGCTTCGACACGAAGAGCACGTCCCCGCTGCGCATCGGGTAGTAGCCGCGCCGCAGCGGTGCCACCAGCCCCCCGCTGTCCGGCGCCGAGTCCAGGTCGTCCTTCGCCACCGCCATCACCGCGAAGGGCTGCTTCGACAGCCACGCCGCTGCCGCTCTCCGCACCGCCACGCCGTCCACCTGTCCCGACTCCAACGCCTTGCCGCCCAGGTATACGTCCAACTCCATCAACTTCACCGCCACGTCGATCCCGAACTTCGCGCGCAGCTCCTGGGCCAGGCCCTTCGCCATTTCCACCGGGTTGAGACGCACCGCGGGCATGCCCGCCTGGGCCCAGGCCTCCGGAATGTCCGCGCCGCCGTGGTCCGCCGACAACGCGATGACCAGGTTCGCCCGGCCTCCCGCCGCGCGCTCGGCGGCGGTGATGAGCTCTCCCAGCGCCTGATCCAACCGCAGCAGCGTGTCCTGCATCTCCCACGAGTACGGACCGAACGTGTGGAATGCCGCGTCCGTGCCGCTGAAGCTCACCGCGAGCATGTCCGGCACGTTGTCCTTGCCCAGGCCCTCGCCCTCCAGTGCCGCCTTCGCCGCCTGCACCAGCAGCTCATGGGAATAGGGCGACACGCCGAAGACCCGGTACGACGCGGGACCCGGCTCCTCGAGCCCGCCGTTCATTGCGTGGGGAAACGTGCGGCCCATGCGGTAGGGGTCCGGCGGTTCCGCGGTGTGGTCGTCCTCGCCCACGTACTCGGCGCGCGGACGCAGCAGCTCCCACGTCTTGCCGAAGCTCGCGTCCGCCAGCTTGCGCGCGTTGAAAGCCTGCATCCACGCGGGCACCGCCTTCGTGTACCAGGTGCTCGTCACCATCTTCCCCGTCGCTTCGTCGAACCACCAGGCCTGTCCCCGACGCCCGGCCAGCGGTATCGCTGAGCGAGCCTTGAACGACAGTGCCACCACCTTGCCTCGACCCTGCGTGGACACGTGCAGCCGGTCCGCCAGTGTCTCCGCCATCAGGTTCTCGGGGCTGGTGTCCGACGTGGGGACGGTGACTCCGCCCAGGAGCTGGTGCGTCGGGTCCATGTAGGGCTGCACGCTCTGGCCCGTGGCTCGGTCATAGATGTCGTTGTCCACGATGCCGTGGCGCCAGGGGTTCGCGCCGGTGGCCAACGTGGCGTGACCCGGTGCGGTACGTGCCTCCGCGTAGGCATACCGGGCGTAGGGGTAGTAAGCCCCCGTGTTGAGCAGTTGCCCCAGGCCCCCGGTGAGGCGCGGACGGTTGCGCAGGAGCAGGTCGCTGCCCAGCGCATCGACACTGATGAACAACGTGAGCTTCGGGGCTCGGGCGGAAGCGGGTAGGGCGAGCAGGACGAGGAGGGCAGCGAGGGCACGCAACATGGCCGGCAGCCTCCCCGGCCGGAGGGTCAGAAGCAACCAACATGCGTCCCTACCGCCTGGTCACGTCCCCACCTTCAGTGAGGCTCAGGCCGGGCCGGTGACAATGGGCGTGTCGGCCAACCCACCCCATTCCGTCCATGACCCGTCGTAGACCGCCGTCCGCGTCCGGCCGAGGCGCGCGAGGGCCAGGGCCAGGATCGACGCTGTTATCCCCGAGCCACAGGTCGTCACGATGGGCTGTTCGAGGTCCACGCCCGCCGCCTCGAATACCCGCGCCAGCTGGTCGGCCGGCAACATCGTGCCGTCGGGCGCGATGACACGGGTGGATGGGACGCTGCGCGCGCCCGGCATGTGGCCTCCCCTCAGTCCGGGGCGCGGCTCGGGGGCCTCGCCGGTGAAACGGTTTGCGGGGCGGGCGTCGACCAGTTGTTCGCGGCCGCTGGTGAGCGCCCGCAGGACCTGCTCCTTGTCGCGCACCAGCTCGGCGGTGAATCGCGGGGTGAAGGGGCGCTCCCGCGGAACAGGCTCGTCGCTCTCGAGGGGACGGCCCTCGGCTCTCCACTTGGGCAGGCCGCCGTCCAGCACCACCACGTTCTCGTGGCCCATGGCACGGAAGGTCCACCACACCCGCGCCGCCGAATGCACGCCCTTCGCGTCGTAGACGACGATCCGCGCGTCGTCGCCGATCCCCAGTGCTCGGACGCAGGTGGCGAACCTGGCGGGGGAGGGGAGCATGTGCGGCAGCGGGCTGTCCGTGTCCGCGATCTCGTCGATGTCGAAGAACACCGCGCCAGGGATATGGGCCAGGGCGTATTCGCGTCTGGGGTTGCGCTGGTCGGCGGGCATGAACCACGTTCCGTCGACGACCTTCACGTCAGGGGCCGCGAGCTGCTCTTGCAGCCAGGCGGTGGAGACGAGCGGATCCTGCGGCATGTGAGACCTTTCAGGGCCAGCGAAGCGCTGGAAGAGTAGCAGAGGGGAGGGGACGCACTGCGCGTGAATATCGGGCTTTCCGGGTCCGTCGTAGTCGCATGATCAACACTTATCGAGTCACCGTGCTGTTCGCCCTGTTGGCCACGTCCTCGACCGTGGCGTGGGCCGAAACCTCCGTGTCGCCAGTGCCGCTGATCGTCGCCAAGGAGGGGAGTGTCGTCTACGTGGGCAAGGACGGCCCACGAATCCTCGCGGACTGCCGACAGAACTCGGACAGTCGAATGCTCGGAGGTCCTGAGCGGGGCAAGATCGTGCGCAAGTCAAAGCCGTGCAGCTTCACGTCCCTCGCCGTGCACCCGCCGACGGGGCGCTGGGCGGTGGCGGCACACGTCACGGGTGACTCGGACATTCCCCACTCCCTCCTGGTGAGCTTCGTGGTGGCTGGCCGCGAGCTCAACGTGCCCAAGAACAAAGCGGGACGTGCCAAGGGCGGTAACTTCCTCGTCCTGGGGGACCTCAACGGAATCGTGGCGATTACCTCCGGCCTGTCGGAGACATGGACCGAGGATGGGCGCTTCTTCCCTCAGTTTCCCGAGATGTTCACGGCGGACGGCTCGCGCGTGCTCGTCTCCATCGGAGATTCGAGCATGGTCGAGTGGTGGAGCTGGAGCTTCGGCCCCCGGCCCGAGAGCGTTCGCGTGCTCCCTCGTGGCACGACCGACACCGCGGGCAACATGCTGCTCAGCGGTGAGCAGCGCACCGTGCTGAGGCATCCACGCGGTGGCGTCCGCGTCGCCACGCTGGAGTCTACGGGCAAGCGGCCGTGGAAGGTCGGCCCTCCCTTGAAGCAGGTCCGCAAAGGGATGCTGACGCCCGTGGTGCTGGGGGACACGATGCTCTTCTTTCGCGAAGGCGACAATTCGACCGACTGTGAGGGGGTCGATGCCGGTAGCTACCGGCGCCTCGAGCTGAGCACCGGCCAGGAGCGGGTCTGGCGACGTTACGAGGGACAGTGCAGCACGCACGACAGCTTCGCCGCGGCGAGCCCGCTCCGGCGGACCCTGTATTTCCTCGAGGGCGTTGAGCACTACAGCGTCGTCCATCTGTACGAGTACGATGTCGAGCGCGACGCGACCCGCGAGATAGCGATTGAGTCGATCTCCAGCGTGCCCGACATCAGCGCGGATGGGCGGACGCTCCTCGTGCTCACGTATCAAGGGATCGTGCTGTATGACGTCGTCGCGGACAGCTCGACCGTGGTGCGGGGCCTGGGAAGCATCACGGATGCGAAGCTGATCGCCCAGCCGTGAGAGGCGAGTGCTGTGCTGCCGGACCGAGCGGCGGCCCAAGCCAGAGCCTGCGGTACGAGCGTGCATTCCACCCCCTGCCAAGGGTTCTTGCCGGACTTGCCGTCGTGGCCATGCGGCTCCAGGGTTGAAGGTGGGCTGCCCCTTCACGCTCCGGATCCACCATGGCTCACGACGTCTTCATCAGCTACGCGAGCGGTTCTCCGAAGGACAAGATGACCGCCGATGCGGTCTGTGCAACCCTCGAGAGGCATGGACTCCGGTGCTGGATTGCTCCCCGAGACATCCTCGCAGGCGAGGACTGGGGCGAGGCCATCATCGATGCATTGAACGAGGCCCGTAGCCTCGTCCTGGTCTTTTCGGCCAGCGCCAATCGCTCCCAACAGATCAAGCGTGAGGTGGAGCGTGCGGTCCATCGCGGCATTCCCGTGATTCCGTTCCGGATCGAGGACGTGGTGCCCTCGAAGGCCCTGGAATACTTCATCAGCACGCCGCACTGGATGGACGCGATGACGCCGCCGCTGGAACGGCACCTGGAACATCTGGCCCACTCGGTCCGGTTGCTCCTGAGCAGGCCGCCCGACAATGCGTCGTATCTGAAAACGCCCGCACCTCGGGAGGAGGCTCTCGAGGTCCCCTCTCCGCTACCCCGCTCCACAGCCCCTCCCATGCAGGCGAGGCTTCGCCAGAACTTCCGGCGGCTCCAACAGCGCCTCCTTCCTCCCCTGGGAAGGCTGAGAGGGTTTCCTCAGCACGCCTGGCGGTGGATCTCCCAGGAGAAGCACTACCGGCTCATCGGAGTCGGCGTGGCGCTGGGAGTGGTGTTGCTCGTGCTCGGGGCCCTCCTCTTGGCGCGCGAGCCGGAGCGGTACCCTGGCCTGGCGCCTCAGGCGGCGGCACACCTCATCCGCGCCGAGAGCTTCTATGACGCGCGCCAGCTCGGGCCCGCCATGGACGAGTACACCCGGGCGATCGAGATCGAACCCAGAGCGGCACCCGCCTTCGCGGGCCGGGCACTGACGCGGATCGAGAGGGCTGATTTCGAAGCAGCGGTGGCGGACGCGAGTCAGGCCATCGAGCTGGACCCAGGGCTGGCGCAGGCGTACGCCGCCCGAGGGCATGCCTGGGTGGAGAGACGGGAATATGACAAGGCATTGGCCGATGCAGCCAAGAGTCTGGAGCTGGAGCCCGACAACTCCAGGGCCCACGTTGTCCGCTCACGCGTCTACCTGGCGCGGCTGGAGGTCGACCGTGGGCTCGAGGAGGCCAAGAAGGCCGTCAAGCAGGACAAGGACTCCCCCTGGGCATACCTGGCAAGGGCCAGTGCGCACCTCGCCCGGCAGGACTTCGACAGGGCACGGGAGGACTACGACCGGGCCATTGAGCTCGGCCCCGATAGCGCCCTCGCGTACATCGGGCGTGCCAGGTTCCACCTGAGCAAGGACCTGCTCCCGGAGGCGCTCGCCGATGCCAACAAGGCCATCGAGCTCGGCCCCTCGGTGGCGGATGCCTTCACCCTGCGAGCCACGGTGTGGCTGATCCTGCAGGACCCCGAACGGGCCCTGGCAGATGCCAACGAGGCCCTCCGGCTCGAGCCCATCAATCCCGAGGCCTACTCCCAACGGGCTCTGGCCTACAGCCTCTTGAACAAGCCGCTGGAGGCCCTGGAGGACGCCAACGAAGCCATCCGGCTCGATGATCGGCAGGCGGTGGCCTTCCTGGCCCTGGCCATGGTCCACAGGAAGGCGGGCCACCTGGATCAGGCCGTCTCCGATGCCAGCAGGGCCATCTCCCTGGACGACCGGCTCGGCGAGGCCTACCTCCTGCGGGGATTGGTCTACGCGACTCAGGAGCACCGGGAGCAGGCCTTGAAGGATCTCGAAGCCGGCACCCGGCTCAAGGGCGCCCGCGATGTCGAGGTCGCCCAGGTCTATGCCACGCTCCTCATTCAGAGCCAGCAGTACTCCCGGGCGATCTCGCTCCTGAACGACGCGGTCCACCAGCACCCCGACAACCCGAAGCTCTACGACACGCTGAGCACCGCCCACCTGATGGCGGGGAACCTCGGATCCGCCGAGCTCGCCTACCGCAAAGGGCTGGCGCTGGATCCCACCCCCGAACAGCAGTTCAAAGGGGCGCCAATCTCGGAGATCCAACCTGGTTCCCAGGCGGAGCAGCTCGGACTGAAGCCTGGAGATCTCATCCTCGTGTACGACACGACGCTGCTGCCGACCTTCTCCCAGCTCGCAACGCTCACCCGACAGCCCGGAACCGGCCACCGCGATCTCAAGGTGATACGAGAGCGGAAGGTCCTCACGTTCCAGGTCGAGCCGGGTCCGCTTGGCGTCAAGATGGCCTCGAAGTCGGAGAGAGCCCTGGCCATGTAACCCAGCGTGCCGAGACTCGCGGGGGAGGAGGGGAGGACGAGCGAAACCGGGACCAGAGGTGAGTGGCCCCGGGTCCCCGTCTGGTACCCTTTCTGCGCGCCTGTCTCGACGTGCGCTCTCCATCCACGAACCTCGAACCTCCGACCACGGTTGACCCCTATGGCAACGAAGAAGTCCAGGACCGCGAAGAAGTCCGCCACGGCGAAGAAGAAGCCGGCAGCTGCGAAGAAGTCCGCCACGGCGAAGAAGAAGCCGGCAGCTGCGAAGAAGTCCGCCACGGCGAAGAAGAAGCCGGCAGCCGCGAAGAAGCCAGTCGCTCAAACGGAGATGGAGCGATTGCTCAAGGCTGCTGACCGTCTCGAAGAGACCCTCCTCGACATGGACCCCGACGACCCGGACCTCGATTTGACTCTCGAGGATCTAGAGCAGGTATTCAGAGAAATCATTCGAATCGATCCGGGAAACGTCGCGACCATGATCCGCCTCGGCGAGTTCTTCCTCGATCGGGATGGGGCCGAGGATGTTGCGCTAGAGTCTTTCGAGCAAGCATTCAAGCTCCAGCCTGGAAACAAGAAGCTCGCGAAGTTGATCGAGAAGGCCAAAGCGCAGCTCGAGGAGAACAAGGACTCATAATTCCTTGCCCTCCTCGGCGGCGGCTGCGGATTGAGAGGAAGCCGCGCTGAAGAATGCCGGGGCGAGTGCCTTGATCGGCACCTCGGTGACCGAGATGTTGGTCTCGCCATTGGTGTTGATGACGCCGATGAAATAGCTCGAACGGATGGTGGGCTGCACGTCGCGTGGCAGATGGAAGTTGATCTGCGTCGGCGGAATTCGTCACCGACAGCGCGCCGCCCTGAAAGATGCCGCGAAAGAAGTTCGGCGCGCGAGGTGAAGGGGCCCGAGCCGGTGCACGAGGTTTTGGCCATGGCGGCGGGGCGGGAGTACCATCAGTGTATGACGGACAGGTAGTGCACTGTGCGAAAAGGAACGGGCTGTGGGTTGCATCTTTTGTGAGCGAGGGATCTGTTTCGATTCGACCCATGAGGTCGTAAGAACCATCACGTCCTTTCCAGTCTTTGCGTCAGGCACGTCGGTGAAACCATCGTCCTCGTCGCCCGATGCGCTGAGTCCATGTATGTTCTGTGAGCAGGGCCTTTGTATCGACCTGTCCCACAAGTCTCAGGGACAGTTTTTCGGCCTGTTGCCGTCCGACAAGACGGTTCCAATCTGGGATATCAAGAACAGCTCCCGCCGTGAGCCCGTCTCGTCGTTCTCCTTCGAACTCGCCAACCCAGAGCCTCGTCCTCTTTTTCCGCCTGAAGTGCCGAGTCAGCCGCGCATCCTCATCAACGGCGTCGACCTCGAGGTCGCCCTCACGACGCGAATCCATCCGAGCCAGGCCGAGGAAGCGAAGCTCATGTCGGGCATGATTGGCTGCGACATCGGCAAGCTCAAGAGTCACGCGATTCCCAAGATCATCCATCGCTTCTGGACTGGGGGACCCATCAGGAAGGCCGCCCTTGCCGGTCTCATCGACGATGGCGTGCTCGCGCGCAAAAACGGCTGGAAATCTTATCTTTGGTACTCAGATACAATTGAGGAGAGCCTGGCCACGAAGCTCGGCGACTATGCGAGTGTTCGGGACTCACAGCGCGAGGCCCTGCGGAGGGTGGGTTACACCGTCTGCAGCTTGGAGGAGGTGCGAGCGATTGGGTTTCGACGTGAGATCAATAGATTTGGAACGGCTTCGGGAAAGACCGCCGCGATTGGCGCTGGATGGGACGATATCAAGTACTTCTCGGACTTCGCCCGCCTGGCCTATCTGTTCGTGTTCGGGGGCATTCATATTGATATCGACATGCGACTGGGCGATATCGACCTCTCCACGACCTATTGTCATAACGATCCCAATGGTCAGATCCCGCTGCTCGGCACGCTCGCCCGCGACAGCCGGGATGTCGAGGTCGGCAAGCACATCAAGTTTCTCAAGTCGCTGCGCGACACGCTGCGAGTGCCCTGGCTGGAATATGAGAGTTCCGTGCGATTCCTGGCTCAGCGGGCGGTGCTGGGGGCAGCGATGTTCAATGCCTTGATTGCCTCCCGCCCGGGGACGACCCACCTCGCGCTCGCACTCGACGAGTATTGTAAGCAAAAGGATGTCATCAGCGGCATGGCGCTGCAAAAGTTTCTTTTGCTGGGGCACACCGCGAAGGTTTCCACACAAGGTTTCCAGAAGGCCGCCGGGTTCACCGTGCCTCCCTACCTCCTGCGGCTCGATCAGTTGACAGAGGAGAGCGACCTCTAAACAGCTTTGGGTGAGGGTCGACGGGGGACGCCACGGCTCAGTGGAAACTCCCCGTGACGCGGGTCCCCACGGGCCAGGAGTCGCGCCAATCCGGGGCCTCGGCCCGCCCTGGCCACAGGGCTCCAACCCGTCGGCCGCAATCGTGAGCGCGGCGAGCACTCCTGCCCACAATCCAGCCATGTTGCTTATTCTTGATTTGGTGGACTGGCGGTTACTAGTGTACCGTTGACGGGGTGTCCACCTCTTCGCTCCAACCCTGGCGGCCGAGGCCATCGCTCTCCGCACCTGGCTCGCTTTCCGTGGTACGCCTGAGGGCCGCTCGGACGCAGGGGGGCGCGCCTGGGCCTTCTGTTTCCAGGGGAGCGTTGTGATGACACAGCAGCTGCGTTCCGAGAAAAAGTTGATCGTGGTGATGCTGGCCGTGGGCTGCTCCCTGGCTGTCGCGCTGCCCATCACCTATCTGATTCTGACACCCCGGCTGGCACCGCCAGCCGAGCCCGGCAACATCTCCAGCCCGACGCTCGCGCAGCTGCTCAACGAGAGCATCGATCAGGCCCTGGCGAACATGAATCCGGTGCACTCGCCCGGCCTGATTCCGGAAGCGGAGGCCAACTCCCGGGTGTTCCTGCGAGAGGTGGCCGAAGTGGTGGCCCGCTGCAGCAAGGGCCGCCTGGAGCCCAACCAGAAGTACAACAGGCTGGAGTACCATCTGGTCCGCGTGGATGGTGTTCGCTACGAGCCCATCTACACGGGGAGGGGATGCGGCGAGGAGTCGCTCATCTTCCGGGCCACGTTCAAGGATGGTCGCGTCGCCAATGCCTTCACCGACGGTCGTGAGCGACAGTACCCCGTCGACCACGTGCGTGGCGTGGTGCGCGAGTTCGGGAAGAGAGTGACCTGGTCGGACTGGACGTACCACCGTGAGCGGTACTTCCCCCCGCCTCCAGCCCAGCCGACCCAGGAGGACGTCGCGAAGCAGTGGAAGTGAATTCCCCTCTCGGGTGATCCCCATCAACGGCCCTTCTCGGGCCTTACTCCTTGTGATGACCGTTGGAGAACTCCATGGACACCTCTCAGATTGAAGACCGTAAGCTGAGCCGTCGTCGTCTCCTCGCCGGTACCGCCGGAGTCGCCGCCGCCAGCGCGTTCGGCGGCACTCTCCTCGCACCCTCGACGGCGAACGCCGCGGGGGACGGGTACGGGTTGCGGATCGTCGAGCGTAACGAGAACGGCGGGCGGCTCCAGTACTACCGCTTCGCCACCAGTGCCATTGCCTGGAATCCGGCCGTCAACGTCCTGCTGCCGGACGGCTACCACACGAGCGGCAAGCGCTACCCGGTGCTCTATCTGCTCCACGGCGGGGCGGAGGACTTCCGGACGTTCCACATGCACCACGACATCATCGGCCTGACCGCCGGCCGGGAACTCATCGTGGTCATGCCGGACGCCGCCACGGGCTGGTATTCGAACCCGGTCAGCACCAACACCGGGGCGCGCAACTGGGAGACCTTCCACATGGCCCAGTTGCTGCCCTGGATCGACGCGAACTTCCGCACCTTCGCCGAGTACAACGGCCGCGCTGTCGCCGGGTTCTCCATGGGCGGCTTCGGCGCGTTGAAGTACACCGCCAAGTACTACGGTCACTTCTGCTCGGTGAGCGCCCACTCCGGCCCGGCCAGCCTGCGCCGTGATTTCGGCCTGGTCGTGCACTGGGCCAACGCCTCCTCCTCGGCCGTGGAGCTGGGCGGCGGTACGGTCTACGGCGCCCCGTTCTGGGACGAGGCGCGGGTCAGTGCCGACAACCCGATGCAGCGCATCGAGAGCTACCGTCACAAGCGCATCTTCCTGGTCGCGGGTACGTCGCCCGATCCGGTCAACTGGTTCGACACCGTCAACGAAACCCAGGTGCTGGCCGGCCAGCGTGAGTTCCGGGCGGCGCTGGCTGGGGCCGGTATTCCGCACGAGTGGCGCGAGGAGCCCGGCGGCCATTTCTTCCGGCAGCATATCTTCACCCAGGACCTCAACGGGATGCTCGCGCGGCTGCGGCGCGCCGGCTGAGCTGCACGACACCGTCGCGTCTCCGGGGTTCCAATACCAGACACCGAGCCACTCAAACCGTGACGTGGCCACCACCCTCCACCCAGGAACATCCCAGGGTGGAGGGTGCACAGCGCTACGCCTGCCTGTGTGTCAGGGCAGATTGACGTGTCAAAAGGCCCAGGCTTCAGCGCGGATGGAATTGCTCGATGGTGATTTCCTCGGCCAGCGCATGAAGAGGGGCTCCGAAGGTGGTGACCGTGGTGAACCAGCGTGTGGTGACGCCGTCGACGGTGAAGGTCAACGGCACCAGTACGGCCCCCGCGCTGCGAGGCAGGGGCGGCAGTTGATGCGCTTCGGGGAAGGTGAGCACGCGCTCCAGCACGCGCGCGACCTCGGAGCGGGGGCCGCGCAGCCGGGCGTTCTCCCGCAGCCGGTGAAGCAGAAAGCCAGCCACCTCATGCCAGTTCCCAATGGCAGCGCGGACCCGGCCGGGCGAGAAGACCAGGTCCATCAAGTTGATTCGCCCGAGCGCTTCGCGCCTCTCTCCCATCAGCTCGAGCGCGCCGGGGTTCGCGTCGAGCACTGTCGAGGCCGCGTCAAGCACGAGGGCGGGGTAGGGGTCGTGCGCTTTGAGCATCATCGCCGCCGCCTGACGGAGCTCCTTCAGCTCCTCGCTGTCCCAGGTGCCTTCACCGAACTGGGGTGCGTGGCCGGCCGCCACGAGCAGGACGTTGCGCTCCCTCAGTCCGAGCAGTAGCGCATCCGCCAGCCGCAGCACCATGTCCTGGCTGGGCGTCGCCCGGCCCGACTCGATGAACGCCAGGTGGCGGGGAGAGACGTCGGCCTCGAGCGCCAGGTGGAGCTGGCTCTTGCCACGCAGCGCGCGCCAGTCCTTCAACAGCGCGCCCAGCTCGCTGCCTCCAGTGCCCGCCGCGGCCTTCCGTCGCGCCGTGCTGCGCCTGGAATCCATCGGTCTCCTGTCATCGACGTCACGCACCACGGGCCCCTCCTGGCTGGTACCCGATGACGGGCGGCGACGCACTTCCCTCTGAGGTCATTGCGGGGCGCCCCGGGAATGTTGAGCCTCTGGGGCTCACCCTCACTGGATGGGCCCTCATGTCGGACCGCTTTGTCTATCGTCTTGATTCCCTTGCTGCCATCACCATGGGCGTCGTGCTGCTCCTCTGGGCCGCGCCCCTCACCAGACTCGCCGGCTGGCCCATCCCCCAGGCCTTCCTATTCGGTGTGGGGCTGTTCCTGATTCCCTGGGCCGGGTTCAATGCATGGGTGGCCGCTCAGCCGTCCCTCTCCCTGCGCGCCGCGCGGGTACACCTCGCGGTCGATGCCGCGTGGGTGCTCGGCAGCGGCGCCCTCCTCGTGGCATATGGCTCCCGGATGTCCGGCGTTGGCATTGCGATCGTCGCGGCCCAGGCCGTGGCCGTGCTCGGTGTCTTCGCGCTCAAGCTCGTGGGTGTTGCCCGCCCCCGCTCGAGTCTGCCCTCGCTCGAGTGAGCACTCCCGGCTGCGCCCGGGGCCAGGCACCTGGGCCAGCGGTCATTCGCTCCCTGGATAAAGGTCACGGTTTGGTGAGGTGACGTGGCCGGAATCGAACCCGCTGGGCTGGCGCTACAGCCCCGACAAGAAGCTGTCGAGCACCGCGTTGAACTTCTCCGGCTGCTCCTGGTTGGGCAGGTGGGCCGCGTCTGGAATCACTTCCAGCCGAGCCCCGGTGATGAGGTCCGCCATCTGCTTCGCCTTCTCCAGCGGCGTCACCGGATCCTTCTCGCCCACCACCACCAGCGCGGGCCCGGCGTAGCGCGCGAGAATGTCCTTGCTGTCCGGCCGCAGCGCCATGCCCCGCTGCGCTGCCGCGATTCCCGCGGGAGTGGCCGTCCTCATCAACGCTGCCACCTCGCGCCCCACCTCGGAGTCCGGCCCCGCGGCGACCAGCTTCGGCACCAGGGCCCGCACCGAGGCCTCGGGTCCCTCGCGCAGCGCCTCCTGGGCCGAGGCCTCCCGCCGCGCACGTCCTGCCTCGTCATCCGCCGTGGCCTGGGTGTCCACCAGCACCAGCCCTCGCACGCGCCCCGCGTCCTCTCGCAGCAGCGCCATGCTGGCGTACCCGCCCATGGACACCCCGCCCACCACCGCCGAGTCCACCTTCAGCGCATCCAGCAGCGCCAGCGCGTCCTGGGCAATGCGCGCCATCTCCGTGGGGCCCTCGCCGAGCCCGCTCCGCCCGAAGCCTCGGATGTCCGGGATGATGAAGCGGTAGCGCCCCGACAGTGCTTTCAGCTGCTTCTCGAAGGCCTCCCCGCTCAGCGGGAACGCGTGGAAGAGCAGCACGGCCAGTCCTCGGCCTTCGTCGCGGTAGTTCAGGGGAATGCCATCGACGGTGATGGTGAGCATGGGCTCTCCTCCAAGAGGTCTCAGATCCACCGATTGCGCTTGAACCAGAACAGCAGGGCGATGGGCAGCCCGAACACCGACACCAGCATCACCCAGAGGAACTCCCTCCGCGAGAGGACCTCGAAGTTCTGTCCGAAAAAGCCCGTGATGAACGACAGGGGCAGGAAGATGGTCGCGATGATGGTGAGCTGCTTGCTGATTTCGCTCGTCCGGTTGGCCATCATGGACAGGTAGCCGTCCATCACGTTGCCCACCAGGTCGCGCCCCGCGTCGATCTGCTCGTACAGCCGCACCAGATGGTCATACACGTCGCGGAAGTACAGCGCCGTGCGCTCCTGGATGTTGTGGATGCCCCTCCGGGCCAGGAAGCCCATCACGTCTCGCTGCGGCGACAGCACCCGGCGCAGCGACACCAGCGACCGCTTCAGCTCGAAGATGCGCTGCAGCTGCTCCGGCTGGGGGTTCTCGAAGACCGCCGACTCCAGGTCCTCCAGCTCGTCGTTGAAGCGGTCCAGGACGGGGAAGTTGCGGTCCACCAGCGCATCCGCCAGCAGGTACAGCAAGAAGTCCACCCCGCGCTCCATCGTCGCCTGCGGCTCGTCCCTCACCCGTTGCCGCACCTGCTCCAGTCCCTCGAAGGGCAGCTCGTGGACGCTGATGAGCCAGTCCGGCCCCAGGAAGAAGTGGTGCTCGTGCAGCGTCAGCTCGCACACGTCGTGCGCCTGGGAGGTGAAGCCCTGGAGCACGATGAACTGGTGGTTCGGGTACTCCTCCAGCTTGGGCCGCTGATCCACGTGGAGGGCATCCTCGATGGCCAGTTTGTGCAGCCCGTAGCGCTCCCCGAGCCTCTTCATCTCCTCCTCCGTCGGATGGAGGACGTCGATCCACTTGGCGCCGGGCAGTCCGAGCAGGTCCTCTCCGCCGAAGAGGGCCTTGCCTCCGTTCATGACGACGACCTGGATCATGGGCGTGCCTCGCTCCCGTCCACCATGAAGTCGAGCACCCGGTCCCACAGTCCCTGGAACTGGGGGCTCCGGAAGTGCGAGCCGGATCTGAGCCAGCCCACGTGCTCGGGCGGATCGTCGTAGTGGCCCAGCACGTCCAGGTGGTCGGCGATGACGGCGGTGATGAGCTCGCCCCAGAGCTGGGTGCGCGTGGGCACGACGCCATCGCTCCGCGAGCGGTACTCCTCGAACACATCCCGGAGCTGCCGGTCCTGGGTGGGGGAGGGCTCGGGCGTCACCAGCTCCCGCGAGTTGGGACCGCTCTTCTTGTAGAGGAAGGAGTAGGCGCCGTAGATGACCTCGGGCTCGGGATCCAGCATCCGGAGCGACACCAGGTCTCCCATGCCGGGATCATTCTTGCCGGTGATCGCCCGGAGCATCCCCAGGAGGCTCGGAGGCGGTGCCCCGGTGATGACCGAGCCGTAGCGCACGCCTGCCCGGTCTGGGTTGTTCCGGTTGAAGTCCACCAGCTTCTCCGGCGTGAGATCTCCGATGATCGACTGGTCCTTGCCCACCTGGGCGAGGAACTCCTCCAGCGTGGCCTGCTCGGTGGGCGAGAGGTGAGCCAGCAGGCGGGTCACCTGGTCGAGCAGCGTGGCCTGGAAGCCGAGCTGATGGCCGGTCTCGCTGAGCGCGTAGAACAGGCGGAAGGCCAGGAACATCATCGGGCGCGGGCCCCGCCGCAGGGAGAAGACGGTGAAGAGCCAGAGCAGCCGCAGCAGCATCTCGCCCCGGCGATCCTCCAGGAAGAAGCGAGCCATGGGCGCGCCATGGTGGGGCGTGGCCACCGTCACCACCGAGCGCACTCGCGCCAACAGGTGAGGCGCCTGCCGGGGTATCCAGGTGGATACCAGGCCCCGCGCGTCCAGACCTCCGGTGGAGTGCCCGACCAGGTGGATGGCCGCGTCATCGTTCGCGGCGCTCTCCTCGATGCTCCGGAGGAGGAGCCTGGCCCGGACCTCGAGGCTGGCCGTGGGGTGTCCCGTCAGGGGCTCCACCTCGGCGGTGTGGCCGCGCTTCTGGAAGCCCTCCAGCAGCACGTCGCGGACATGCCCGAAATAGACGATCCGCTCGGCTGGCTTCTCTCCCATGTGGGTGAAACCGAAGAAGCCGGGAATGAGGTACACGCGGTGCTTCGCCATCCGGTCAGTGTAAGAGGGCAGCACGGGGCCCTCGCAAGGGAAATGCCCGGATCCCCACGCTCGGGGAAGCGAAGTTCGCGACGCGGCGCAAGGGAACCGATAGAGTAGGCGCGTCGTGTTGCCCCCCAAGCTTGAAGAGCTCCTCCAGTCCTTGTCTGATCGCGCCTTCGCGGAGCGCCTGCGTCTGGTGTACGACGCGGCGGCGCAGGCCATCACCCGGCTGAGCGACCTGGATCTGTTGAAGTACGAGACCGCCCACGTCGAGGACAGCCCGGATCTGTCCCTCTGGGAGGAGATGGCCCCCGTCATCCGGGACACGGTGATGGACGTCAACGGGCTGCTCAACGTCGTGCGAGAGCAGTTCGCGACGAAGCCGGCGGGGGGCGCGGGTGCCGCGACGCCCCTGGCGGCCAGTGTGGAGGCCCGGCGGGCCAAGGACGCCTCCGAGCTGTTGTTGGGGTGGATGCAGCAGCTCGCGCAGGGCGTCACCCAGCTGGGCGAGACGATGCGCAATCCCGCGGTCGTGTCGGATCGGTGGACGCTGCTGGCGGAGATCCAGCGCCTGCGCGAGCGCTACCGCGAGCAGATGGGCAACCTCGTCTTCGAGTCCGCCAGTGCCTTCGGGCCGGTGACGCGGCAGCAGGTGGTGCCCGGCCACGAGGCGGAGGTGAAGGCGGCGGTGATGGTGCGGGCCATCGTGGCGGACCTGTCGCGCATCGTCTCGGCGCGGCTGACCAAGGTGCGCGAGGCCGAGCCCGAGGACGTGCAGTGGAACGCCCAGCAGCTCCAGACGGAGCTGGACGCCTTCGGGCGCACCGCCGCGTACAAGCACCTGCGCGCGCAGGACAAGCGGCACATCATCGAGCTGCGCGGTCGGGCAGGGCGGCTGGCCATCCAGGACAACCCCAGCAAGCCGGAGGTGTTGTCCGTGGTGGAGGAGCTGGACACCATCGTGCGCTCGCTGTCGCACGTGAACCAGCGGCAGTTGCTCATCGCTCACGATCGCGAGGTCTGGGCTGGCTGCGGGGTACGGCTGGAGCGGTCCATGGGGTTGCTGAACACGGATCCCCCAGGAGCCGCGCGGGCCTTGGCCGAGGCCGCCGCCAGCGCCCAGTCCCTCTACGGGAGGGAGCCGCAGCTGGATGCCTTCCTGCGCAAGGCGCGCAAGACGCAGCTCTCCCAGCTCTCCGGCGCGGAGCTGCGCGCCAGCGTCGAGACCCTCCAGTCCCTGTTGGCCGGACTGGACGTGCTCTGAGCTGAGTCACCGCCGTGGCGGCTGTCGGGCCACCTTCCGGGCCGGCCCTCCACGCGCCCCGCCTCGTGTCGCGGGCTGCTTGCGGCGAGTCCTCGTGCGCGACGCCGGAGCCCGGGCGGCGGGTGCTTCCTGGTCGAGCACCATGTCCCGGAGCCAGCTCACGGGGATGAAGGCTGGGTTGCTGTAGAGGGCCAGCAGCGCCTCGGCGTCCACGGGCCCGAGCAGCTGGGTCGCCAGCTTCGTGCCGCCGCCCTCCCGCCAGGCGCTCTCCCAGAGCATGGCGAGGCAGATCGCGCCCCTCGCCATGCAATCGCACGTGCGCTCCCCGAGCACGTCCCACATATGCGGAATCCGCTGGCGTCCGCCCTGCTCGTTGTAGGCATCAATCACCTCCATGGGGGGGAGGGTGTCGAATGTCGCCTGCATGAGCTGCACGACAGCGTCCGCCGCCGCGGCTCCGCCCTGGAGCGTGTCCGTGACGTGCGTGCCCTTCACGCGCTGGTTCACACCCGCGATCAGCTCGGCCGCCCGCAGGTCCAGCATCTTCGTCTCGTAGACGGCGTGGACGTCCTCCTCCTCGGGGTGCCCGGGCCGGCCATGGTGCAGGAACGAGACGTGAAGGGGCTGACAGGCATCCCCCACGTAGTGGGCGAGGATGCCGGCGGTGCACAGGAACTCGGAGACCTTCTGCTCCCGGAGGAAGCCCACCATCGCGTCGTAGAGCTGCCAGACCCGGAACGGCAGCGCGCCGCGATGGGCGTTCTGCTTCTCGCCGATGCTCTCGTAGAACTCGCTCCACACCTCGGGCGTGCGGCTGGACGGGTCCGTCCGCCACAGATCGAGCAGTGTTTTTCCCTCGAACCGTCCCTGGCCCGGTTGATCCATGTCGGCGAAGTGGTTGGCCGCGTCCCGCTTGCGCGTGGTGCGCCACACCAGATCCGCCACGTCCGCGAGCGCGACGAAGTGCTGGGTATCGGCGCGGGGCAGCTCGCCGCGGGCGATGGCGTCGTCCCCCACTGCGATGCGCTCCGCGTTGGCCTTCATCAGATGCGCGAGCTTCCGGTTGGCCACGAGCCCGCAGGCCGTGATGCCCACTTTGTAATGGCCCACCTTTCCCCAGTACTCGCTCAGCCCGATGTCCCAGTCGCGCAGGAGCTCGACGTCCAGCGTGCGGCAGATGGAGCTCAGGCTGGTGGCGAGCGCGAAGGAGAAGGTGTCTCCGTCCCCCGGCGCCATCAGCTTGTGGCCTCCCCACTGGAGCGCGAGCGGACGCCATTGCCGGGCCCGGAGGCTGGTGGGGGGCGCTTCCTCCGTCTCCGGGGGCTGTTTCGGCTCGAAGAACCAGAGGGAGCCCGAGTCCCCGGGCCGCGTGGGCAGGGGCCCCTCGCCCTGACGGGGGCCGATCAGCAGGTCCGCCACGTAGTCGAAGCCGCCCAGGGACTGGTAGCGGTAGAAGAGCCCGTGGATCTCCCCCGCGAGCGGGCCCGAGGCGCTGCCGAAACCGCGCACGAAGCAGCCGATGAGATCCAACGAGATCGTGTCGGAGTTGAGGTCCACCAGGGGACCGAGCTCGCCGATGCCGAACACCTGGGCCGTCCACCCGCTCACGTCATCGAGCCGCACGAGGCCCGCGTCGAGGTTGGAATAGGTCCGGCTCCCGGGCCAGCCCGGGTACACCTCGGAGAAGGGGAGCTTGCCCACCTGGCGGGCCTGGGTGCGGCCCACCCGGTGGCGCTGGCCCTTGATGAGGGTGTGGACCTCTCGGCCGGGCTCGCCCACCACGTGCCGGTTGGTGAGGGCGTGGACGGAGTCCCCATCCGTGACGAGGCAGCCGAACGTCCCTACGTGCTGGCGCCCCTGCACGTCCGTGAGGGCCGGGTAGCCTCCGCCGACCAGCCCCGAGGTGAAGGCGAGCGTCTGGAGTGGCGCCGGGGCCCGCTCCTGTCGCTCGGCGAGGATGACGCAGGTGGGGACGACTCGACCGTCCGGCAAGTAGAGCAGCGGGGGGACAAACTGCTCCGGCTGGTGGGCGAGCTCCTCGGGGGTCATCCACTGATCCACGAACACCAGCACGCACGGCCAGGACCAGTGCCGGACCACTGTGTTGGAGAGCGTCCGGGGCGCTGAGCTCTTGCGGACGGGTTGGGCATCGGGATTCTCCGCGTTCGAATCCTCCCGGCGGATCCGGTAGCGCCCGATCGCCGTCGCTACCACCGAGTCCAGATGCGCGAGATGGACGTGGTACGCCTCACGCGCCTCGAGCAGGTCCTTGATCGACAGCGAGCTGAAGTCCCTCGATCTCAGCAGTCCCTTCTTCGTCATGGCACCACGCCTCCTTGGAAGGTCCGGCTCCAAGAGAGGTGGAGTGGGGGAGGGCGGAACGTGACGCTACCGGGAGGCCTTGCTCGAAGGGTGTCTTTGCTTGCAGGTCAAATTATTTCAAGGCAAAGTATTCCGGTGTTGGCGCCTTATTTTGGCTCCCAGGCTTTCTCTATTCTTGAGGCAGGAGGGGTGTCTTGAATCAGGACACCCCTGTCTTGAATTGGGACATCACTTGGGGGATAGGTGAAAGCCATTGAAATCAGGGGGCTTTGCTCAAGGAATGTAAATTCCTGATGCATGCGGGCACCTGTTCGGAGTGACATCCACACTCCACTGGCTGGGCCGGGTGGTTCGTAAAGGCAGGCATTTCCACGGTTTAGAGGTTGGCCCGGTTCCTGCTCATGTGTCCTGCGTCCGACGGCACCCCGCTGTTGAACAGGAGGAATCATCAGTGATTCGCACTCGCTTCCTTGCTGCTGCGCTGCTCACCCTTCCCCTCGCCGCGTGCGAGGTCGACAACTCGCAGCTGCCCGAGGGCGCCCCGAAGTCCGAGGCTGCTGACTCGCTCGGTGACGTGCAGGCCGCTCTCGCCGCGCTGCCCTCCGCCCAGGTCGTTGGCTCGAACGAGGACGGCGTCCCCTTCATGATCAAGGGCTCGCTGGACAACTCGAGCGGCCTGCAGGGTATCGCCGCTGCCTTCCGCCTCAACGCCACTGACCTGGTGATGAAGCGCACCACCGTGGACGAGCAGGGCAACACCCACATCCGCTACGGCCAGACCAAGAACGGCCTGCCGGTGATCGGCGGCGAGCTCCTCATCCACAAGGACTCGAGCGGCAAGATCTTCTCGGCCAACGGCTCGGCCCGTGACGGCGAGGTCGTTCCCGCCGTGGCGCGCATCTCCGGCGAGGCCGCCCGCGCCTCCGCCCTGGACAACACCGTGGGCCGCCACATCGCCTCCGAGGGCGAGGCCCGCCTGGTGTACATCCGCTCCGAGAAGGACAACCGTCTGAAGCTGGCCTACCACGTGGTGGTGACGGGCGAGGGCGCGGATCTGCCCATCCGTGACAACGTCTACGTGAACGCGCTGACCGGCCAGGTCGAGGCCACGCACTCGGAGATCCACTCCGCGAAGAACCGCGCGGTGTACTCCGCCAACAACGGCACCTCGCTGCCCGGTACCCTCAAGCGCTCCGAGGGTGGCGCGGCCACGGGTGACACCCACGTGGACGACAACTACAACCACCTGGGCACCACCTACGACTGCTACAGCGTGAACTTCGGCCGTGACTCGTACAACGGCTCGGGCGCGCAGCTGCGCAGCACGGTGCACTACAGCACCAGCTACACCAACGCCTTCTGGAACGGCACCCAGATGGTGTACGGCGACAGCAACGGCGTGGACGCCGCGCCGCTGGGCAAGTCGCTGGACGTGACGGTGCACGAGCTGACGCACGCGGTGACCAGCTCCGAGTCCAACCTCACCTACGCCAACGAGTCCGGCGCTCTCAACGAGGGCCTGAGCGACATCTTCGGCGCCTACTGCGAGTCGTGGAACCGCGGCTGGGTGGTGGACGCGGCGGTGTGGATGGTGGGCGACGACGTGTGGACGCCGGCCACCCCGGGTGACGCGCTCCGCTACATGGCCAACCCGACGCAGGATGGCTCGTCGAAGGACTACTACCCCACCCGCTACACGGGCACCTCCGACAACGGCGGCGTGCACTGGAACTCGGGTATCGCCAACCTGGCCTTCGTGCTGCTGACCCAGGGCGGCACGCACCCGCGCGGCGTGACCACCACGGCGGTGACGGGCATCGGCATCCAGAAGGCCGGTCAGATCTTCTACCGCGCCAACCGCGACCTGATGACGGCCTCCACCACCTTCGCCCAGGCGAAGACGTACACGGAGCAGGCCGCGACGGCGCTGGGCTACACCACGGCTGAGGTCGCGTCCGTGTCGAACGCCTGGATCGCGGTGGGCGTGGGCCTCCCGCCGCCTCCCGCCACCGCGCTGACCAACAACGTGGGCCTCACCGGCCAGTCGGGCGCCTCGGGCTCGCAGAAGTTCTACTACCTGGACGTGCCGGCCAGCCGCGCCTCGACCTTCACCATCACCGGTGGCACGGGTGACGCGGACCTGTACGTGAAGATCGGCTCGCAGCCGACCACCTCCTCGTACAACTGCCGTCCGTACCTGAGCGGCAACACCGAGACGTGCAACATCGCCGCGCAGACCTCGGCCCAGCGCATCCACGTCCTGCTGAACGCCTACAGCACCTACTCCGGCGTCACGGTCAAGGGCGCGTACACGCCCTGATCGCTGAACCCGAAGTGAGCTGAACGGCCCCTGGGAGGCTCTGCCTCCCAGGGGTTTCGTCTTTGCGGGCCCTCGCTAGGGCTTCCCGTAGGGCCGGGAAGGGTGTAGTGGCGCTGCCCGTATGGTTGCCCCACGTCCCCTGCGCGACGCGGACCTCTCCCGGGTGGAAGGGGTCTTCACCGATGTCGACGGTACCCTCACCACCTCGCACCAGCTGCGCTCCACCACCGTGCGGGCGCTCGAGCGTCTGGTCGAGGCCGGTCTCAAGCTGGTGCTGGTGACGGGCCGCCCGGCTGGCTGGGGAGAGGCGTGGGCTCGCACGCTGCCGGTGGACGGGGTCATCGTGGAGAACGGGGGCCTGTTCTTCCTGAGGGGAGCCGGGGGGAAGCTGCGCAAGGTGTATGCCGAGTCCCCGCGCGTCCGGGAGCCGAACCGTCGGCGGCTGGAGGCGGAGGTGGCGGCCGTGTTGCGGCAGGTGCCTGGGGCGCGCCTGTCCATGGACAGCGCCTACACCGAGGTGGATCTGGCCGTGGACTACAACGAGGAGGCGCGGCTGGGCGACGAGGGGGCAGGGCGCATCGAGGCGCTGCTTCGGGCGCGGGGGGTGACGGCGGTGCGCTCGTCGGTGCACATCAACTGCTGGCTGGGCCGCTTCGACAAGCGCTCCGCGGTGCGGCGCTTCATGAAGCTCGCCTGGGGCCTGCGGCCGGAGCCGGGGGAGCCGCGTTTCGTGTATGCCGGGGATAGCTTCAACGATGCCCCGATGTTTGGAGAGTTCGCCCTGAGTGTCGGGGTGGCCAACGTGCGGCGGGTGCTGGATCGCATCGACACGCCGCCAGCTTTCATTACCCGGGCGGAGGAGGGGCGGGGCTTCGAGGAGCTCGCCCGTGCCATTGTCGCCCAACGGGCCCGCCGGGCCCCTCGTCGAGGAGTCAGAGCGTGAACGTCGTCAAGCTGGAGCTGGCCCCGGGGCTGGGCCGTCACCTGCGCGCGGGACATCCGTGGGTCTTCCGCAAGGCGCTGGACAAGGTGCCGAAGATTCCGCCTGGCAGCGTGGTGGACCTGGCCGAGAACGGGAAGTTCGTGGCCCGCGGGTATTTTGATCCGTACTCGGCCATCGCAGTGCGCGTGTTGACGCGCAATCCCCGGCAGAACATCGACGCGGCCTTCTTCGCGCAGCGGGTGAAGCAGGCGCTCGCCGAGCGGCGCTCGTTGATTGATTTGACGGACACGGACAGCTTCCGGCTGATCCACGGCGAAGGGGACGGGCTGCCGGGCGTGGTGGTGGACCTGTATGGCCGGTACGCGGTGCTGAAGCTGTACTCGGCGGGGCTCACGCCCTACCGGGGGCTCATCGTCGAGGCGCTGAAGGCGGCGGTGCCGGAGCTGAAGGGAATCCTGGGCCGGGACGAGGTGGGCCGGGACGACGTGGAGGAGGACGAGGGCCGGGGCGCGGGGCGGATGTTGTGGGGGGAGAAGGCGCCGGAGGTGCTGGAGATCCTCGAGCGGGGCGCGAAGTTCGGGGTGGACGCGTGGCGGGGGCAGAAGACGGGCTTCTTCCTGGATCAGCGAGAGAACCGGTACCTCATCCGGCGGCTGGCGAAGGGGAGGGACGTGCTCAACTGCTTCTGCTTCAGCGGCGGGTTCTCGGTGAACGCGGCGCTGGGCGGGGCGAAGAGCGTGTTCTCGGTGGACCTGGACCCGGATGCGATTGCCCTGGCGCGGGAGAACTTCACGCGCAACGGGCTGCCGGCGGAGAAGCACGACTTCCTCGCGGCGGACGTGTTCAAGCTGCTGGCGTCCTTCCGGGAGGAGGGCAGGACGTTCGATCTGATCATCCTGGACCCGCCGGCGTTCGCGAAGAGCCAGCGGGCGGTGCAGGCGGCGATCGACGGGTATGCCTCGCTGAACCGTCAGGCGCTGGGACTGCTGCGGCCCGGGGGCCTGCTGGCGACGGCGTCGTGCTCGGCGCGCGTGAGCCCGGATGACTTCACGGGCGCGGTGAAGGAGGCGGCCTTCAAGGCAGGAGTGGACCTGGCGATGGTGGAGGAGCGCTACCAGCCGCCCGACCACCCGATCCGGCTTCAGTTCCCCGAGGGCCGCTACCTGAAGTTCTACGTGATGGTGTCGGTGTAGCCGCCGGCTTGGGGCCCGTGCGCGGGCCCTACCACTTCACGAAGCGAGAGATGCGGCGGACGCGGGTGTAATAGCTCCCGTCCGTGCTCAGCCCCATAGTGGACGCGGCGCCGGAATGCAGATGCGGACCAACCCTACCGTCTTCGATGGGGGCGTCACCGTCTGCGCCGAGGTTGTAGCCCCAGCAGCTCGAATAGTGCTGCGTGACGTTCCCGTAGCCGGTCGCGCAGTTATATCCGGCATAGGCATCCCCATCGAAGTCGGGTGACATCATTGTCGGATAATCGAATCCGCTGCTCGTCTGGTCGAGTTGGGCCTCACAGCTCGATCCGGTACACCGTGCGGGATGGCTCGATGGCGGAGGGCAGGTGCCGGATGCGGAAACGCTCCTCGGCGGACAGACCGATGGTGTCCCCGTCCTTCAGCACGGGGCCGTGGTCGAGCAGGTAGTGGGCGAAGTTGAAGGCCCGGTCCACCAGTGTCGCGGGCTTCTCGCGGAGCGCCACCAGCTCCAGCTCCATGAAACCGAACGACCTCAGGCCCGAGGTGGCGAGCGTGAAGGTGCCGTCGGGGTTGCGCATGAGCTGGAAGGCCAGCCACAGGTACAGGGGCAGCCGCTCGAGTGAGGTCCGCTTCGCCTCCTCGACGAAGTCGTCCGGTGCGTTCACCACCGGTCCCTCGCCCCAATACACCCCGCTGGCATCGGTCGTCGCGGCCACCGCGGCCACCACCCGCGTGAGCAGCAGCATCGTCGCGATGCGATCCATCTCCGGTGCCAGCACGGCGACGATGACGTGCGCCAGATGGGCCTTCAGCCGATTGGCCGCCTCGGGCCAGTGCCAGGCGGCGCGCGCCGGCCCCTCCAGGTCTCCCCAGGGAATGGGAGCGCGCATCAGCGTGAGGGTGACGGCCGCGCCCTCCAGCTCGAAGCTCAGCGTGTCCCCCTCCTGGCGGATCTCCGTCGCACGTGGAAGCTCCCGCCAGTTGTCCCGCAGGAAGGCCAGCAGCGCTCCCTCGGGCAATGCCCTCGCGCGATCGAGTGTCACCATCGCCAGGCCCAGGTTTCGCCGTGGCTTCGGCGCGTCCACTTCCACCGACTTCTTCCGGAAGAATCCCATCCGTCCTTCTCCTCGCGTTCCGCCCTGTGGGTCCATTCCCGGAGTGGCACTTGCGGGCCAGGCGTTATTGCCCCTCTCTCGGGGATGCACGACGCGAGTCCGGGCCCGGAATGACCACTCGGGTGGGGGCGGGCGACCTTATGTCGGAGGTGGGTGATAGGGAAGGAAGGCGTGGAGGGGGAGGGCGATGGAGCGGAAGGCGTGGGAGAATCTGGCGGCGGCACGTGTGCTTCTGGATGTTGAGGAGCCGTGCCCCAACGCGGCGGCCTCGCGGGCGTACTACGCGGCCTACCATGCGTGCTGGCATGCGATGAACGAAGCGGGTATCCCTACTCCGGAAGTCAGGCCGGGTGTATATTACTTCCTGCATGAGCCTCTGCCTGAAGATGCAATCGAGGTGGGAGTGCTCGATAGGCAAGCGGGCAGGGATCTTGGCTGGTTGGCCGACCTGCGGGTGGCCGCGGATTATGTTGTGGATGATGTGACGGTCGAGTTGGTGAGCGAGGCGCTGGAGACGGCCACGAGCTTCGTCCGGCGCCTCCTGGGGGAGGAGCCCACATGGTGAACGAGCGGGAAGAGATTCGGCGGAAGGTGATGGCGGCTGTGGGTGGCAGACCCGTGCGGTGGACGGACCATCGGACCACGAAGGGCGGCTTCCCGGGGCGCGAATGGGCCCTGGAGATCTTCGACGTGCCCTTTGCCGAGCAACGTGCGCTCCATGGCCGTCTGTTTGATGAGATCAAGATGCCGCTCTATCAAGAGAAGCGTCTGGCGCTCACCATCCTCTTCCACACCCCCGAGAACACGGATCGCTATTACCCTTGGGTCCGCGAGGAGCTCGCGGCGGAGCAGGCGGGAGCGGCTCGCGCCACTCCCTGAAAAGCTCTTGGAACTCGCGTCTCAGCGCTTGAACACGCGCGAGGCCACGCGGTCCAACACCTCGTCGCCCCAGACGATGCTCGCCTGGGTGAGGCGCTTCATGTCCTCCCGGAAGGTGGCCTCAGGCGGCACCGTGGCGTAGGTGCGGCTGAGGAAGAGGCTGTTGTTCTCGGTCTCGTAGTCCACCGTGCCACCGCCGGTGTCCGTGCCGGACTTCTCCTCGGCGCGGAAGCCCTCGAGCACGCCGGGCTTGGGCGGATCCCGGAACTTGTAGATGAGGGCGCTCGTCTCCAGCGTCTGCTTGTCCGCGTGGTACTCGAAGTAGAGCTGCGCGTTCCCGAGCGCCGCTCCACCGAACCCCTGTGGGTTGAGTCCCTCGCTGGACTGCCCGAGGGACTTCATGAACGCCTGTACCAGTCGCTGCGCTTCGTCGCGAGTCATGGGTCCTCCGCCTCTCAGGAGGCGTCGTTCTTTCGAGCGGACGTTACCAGCAGCCCGCCCGGCGTCGCGAGGAATGCGGAGGGGGGTGGGAGGACACCGGGTTTCCGGGTGACCGCTCGGGTGGGGGCGGGCGGCCTCATGTCAGAGGTGGGGAGTAGGAAGGAGGCAGGTGGAGGGGAAGGGTGATGGAGCGGAAGGCGTGGGAGAACCTGGTGGCGGCACGTGTGCTTCTGGACGTTGAGGATCCGTGCCCCAATGCGGCGGCCTCGCGGGCGTACTACGCGGCCTACCATGCGTGCTGGCATGCGATGAACGAAGCGGGTATCCCTACTCCAGAAGTCAGGCCGGGTGTATATTACTTCTTGCATGATCCTCTGCCCTACGAGGCACGCAGGGCAGGGGTGCTCGATGACCGGACGAGTGAGGGGCTTTACGAACTGGTACGGCTGCGGGTGTCCGCGGACTACCTCGAGGAGGAGCTGACGGTGGCGCGTGCAAGGAAGGCGCTGGCGACGGCCACGGCCATTGTTCAGCGGGTGCTCGGGGAGGAGCCGATATGGTGAATGAACGTGAGGAGATCCGTCGGCAGGTGCGGGAGATCGTCGGAGATCGGCCTGTGAGGTGGACGGATCATCGGACCACGAAGGGTGACTTCTCGGGCCGGGATTGGTCCTTGGAAGTGTTCGATGTGCCCGATGCCGAGGAACGAGAGCTCAGCCACCGGCTCTGGGGGCTATTGACGAAGCTCTATGACGAGAAGCGTCTCGCGCTTCTCGTGCTCTTCCACACCCCCGAGAACACGGATCGGTATTACGCGTGGGTCCGCCAGGAGCACGCGGCGGAGATGGCGGGAGCGACCTGACATGAGATTCCTGGGAATCGTGGCGATGCTCACCGTGCTCGCTGGTTGTGGCGGCGGGGAGGACATCCGGCGCTACCGCGTGGTGGTGGACCCCGCGCCCCTCTCGGCGCTCCCGGGCTCCTGCTACCGCGGCGGGACGCCTCCTGCCTCGCATGTGGAGGATCGCAACCTCTACCGGGACTTCCTCTGGACCGTCTGGGAGGCCGGGAGCTCCGACCGTGCCTTCCTGGAACTGGACTCTCCCGAGGGAGGCTGGCCACTGGGGGATGCCCCGCCGGTGCAGCTCTCGGGGGCCATCGCCGGCAGCGGGGACTCCTTCTCGGCCGAGCGGGTGCTGGTGGCGGCCGATGGCAAGGCGCTCGAGTCTACGGCCATGCGCATCGTTTTCGAGGAGCTGGACACCATCTCCCGGGGCGTGGTGGAGCTGCGCTCGAGCTGCGCCACGTGTGCCGGAGGCAGCGCCCTGTCCTGCGAGGCCCGGCTGTCGTTCACCGCCCGGCAGGAAACGCTCCAGGAGTGAAGCACGCGGACACGCTCCGCGTTATCCTGCGCCCCGTCTATGGTCCTCAAAGGTCAGTTCCTCGAACGCTCCACGCTCATTCCCGTGGGCCCCGAGGTGATGGAAGGAGTGGCGCACCGGGGCGAGGAGCGTCCGCCGCTGCTCGTCCTCCCGCCTCGGCCCGAGGACGGCGGTGGCATGGACCATGTCATCGGGGCGGAGCTGGCCTTTGCCGCGGCGTCGGCCGGCCATCCGACGCTGCGCTTCAACTACCGGGGTGTCGGCGGCAGCCAGGGGGAGAGGGGCTCGGGTGAGGCGCTGCTCCAGGACGCCAGTGCCGCGCTGGGTGTGGTGCTGGAGAATGCCCACTCGCCCGCGGCGGCCGTGGCCGCGCTCCATGGTAGTGCCCGGGTGGCCCTTGAGCTCCGGGCGCGCCATCCTGAGGTGGCGGGCCTGTGTCTGGTGAGCCCCAGGGCGGTGTCGGCCCGAGAACTGGCCGGGCTGGGCCGGGGGCTGCTGGTGGTGGTGGGTGAGCTGGACTCCACCCTGTCCCGGGCGGAGCTGGCCGAGGCGGTGGAGGCGGCGGGAGGCGAGCTGGCGGTGGTGGAGGGCGCCGGGGCCCATTTCCATCACGCCCTACCCATGGTGGGAAAAGTGGTACGCACCTGGCTGAAGATGCTGTCGGGCAAATGACCGAGGTCATGTAACCCGTTGAATTAACGAAGGTTCCTCATCCCGGAGGGAAGCTTGTCCGCCGGGAGGGGCGTCGAACAGACTCAAGAGACCCAATCGTTCCGCCGTTCGTTCGTAGGGTTCTGCATCAAGGAGCGCTCATGAAGCGTTGGATCCTGGCAAGTGCGGTGCTGGCCCTGGCGATGGCTGCCTGCACGTCTCCTTCGGAGTCCGAGGGGACGGAGGCGAAGGGGGCCCCGGCGGTGGACACCTCGCGGCGCGTCCTGGCCGAGGAGGAGCCCGGTGGCATCGTCGTGGACTTCAAGGACGGCACCACTGAGGCCGAGTTCGATGCCTGGGAGGCCGACTGGGGCGTCGACGTCGAGTTCAACTCCGTGGAGGGTCAGCGCACCGGCGTGACGATCGCCCGGGGCGTAGGTGATGTGGACGCGGCGCTCGTGCGCATCCTCCAGCACCCGGCCGTCGAGTCCGCCGAGCCGCTGCGGATCTACTCGGTCCCGCCCGGCGAGGAGGCCGTGTTGGAGCTGGACTCCTCGCTGGAGGAGAGCAGCAAGGACGGCTTCACTCCGAACGATCCGGACTACCCCAAGCAGTGGAACCTCCGGATGATCCAGATGCCGAGCGCCTGGAAGGAGAGCCGGGGCAAGGGCGTGGTGGTGGCGGTGCTGGATACGGGCATCGCCTACGAGGACCACGACGACTTCAAGCAGGTGCCGGACCTGAAGGGGGCGAAGTTCAAGACGGGGTACGACTTCGTCAACGACGACGAGCACGCCAATGACGACCACGGGCACGGCACGCACGTGGCGGGCACCATCGCCCAGGTGACCAACAACGGCCAGGGCGTGGCTGGCGTGGCCTTCGAGGCGACGCTGATGCCGGTGAAGGTGCTGAACCACTTTGGCTCCGGCACGTCGGCGGACATCGCCGAGGCCATCCGCTTCGCTGCGGACAACGGCGCCAACGTCATCAACATGTCCCTGGGCGGTGGCGGCTACTCGAAGGTGATGGCGGACGCGGTGGAGTACGCGCGCAAGAAGGGCGTCACCGTGGTGGCCGCGGCGGGCAACGCCGGGCGTCCGCGCGTGGAGTTCCCCGCGGCGTACCCGGGCGCGGTGGCGGTGTCGGCGGTGGGCCCGGGAAGCACGCGCGCCCCGTACTCGTCTTATGGCAAGGAGCTGGACATCGCGGCCCCGGGTGGTGACAAGCGCCAGGGGGACGCGGGCGGCATCCTGCAGAACACCATTGATCCGAGGGATCCGTCGCGCTCCGTCTATGCCGCCTACCAGGGCACCAGCATGGCGACGCCGCACGTGGCCGCCGTGGCGGCGCTGCTGTACGCCGAGGGTGCCAGCGGGCCGGACGAGGTGGAGAAGGCCCTCTACGCGGGGGCGAAGCGGATGGGCGAGCAGGCCTGGACGGAGGAGTACGGGCACGGGCTGCTGGACGCCCAGGCCTCGCTGAATGCGCTCGGGGGCGGGGCCACGCGCTGGCCGTCCCTCTGGTGGGCCCTGGCGCTGCTGGCGCTGGTGCTGCTGACGCTGCGTGGGCGTGAGCGTCCCGGCTACCTCAACGTCCTCGTGCGCCCGAGCTTCCTCGTGCCGTTGGTGCTCGCCACCGTGGGCGTGTTCTTCGCGCGCTCGTGGTTCGGTGGAGCCTCGGGCGTGGCGGGCGAGGTGCTGGATGCGGCGTACCTGCCCATCCCCGACTGGCAGCGCATCATCTTCGGCCGGGGCAAGCTGGCCAACCCGCTCTTCTACAGCTCGCTCATCCCGCTGCTGCTGTCCTTCCTGGCCATCAAGTTCCAGGGGATTCGCCCGGCCATCGGCGGGCTTGCCCTGGGCTTCGCGGGCTTCCTCGCCTACGCCGCCTGGTCCAAGGCGCCCGCCCTGGCGTGGATGCCCTTCCACTTCCTCGCGCTGCCCTGGCTGGTGATCAACACGTTCATCTGCCTCTTCCTCGCGCGGGCCATGCTTCGCAAGGAGACGGCGGCATGAAGCTCACCGGACGCGTGGTGTACCGCGATATCGAGACGGGCGTCTGGGTGCTGGAGGGGGATGATGGGCGCACCTACCAGCTCGCCGGCGGCGACCGGAAGATCAAGAAGGACGGTCAGCGCGTGGAGGTCGAGGGCGATGTGGCCCGCGACATGCTGACCGCCGCCATGGTGGGGCCCGTGTTCAACGTGGCCTCCTACCGGTTCATCTGAAGTACCGGCCCGTCCCTGGGGCTTCCTCTCTGGTTCTCGCGAGGGGGAGCACGGGGACGGGTTCTTTCACCCTCACCCCGTCCCTCTCCCAGAGGGAGAGGGGGACGCGGGCCGTACCATCCGCTGCATCAGGTGCTCGATTGCTTTCCCCGGCTCCTCGCACAGTCCCGCGTGGACCGGGCCCGTCTGGAGCATCGTGCTGCGCGGCGCCACCAGCCAGTGGAAGCGCTCCTTCTGCGGCAGCTGGCCAATCGGCCCCGCGGCCTTGCCTCCCGCGCAGATACGGGGAATCGACTCCAGGTGGCTCCGGATCAGCTCCACGTCGGCGTCCGGCGCGAGTGCCAGCAGCCGCTGCTCGTCTAGCTCCACCCTTGCATCCAGGTAACGCCGGGTGAGGCAGTAGAGGATGACACCCGCGTTGATGAACTCCTCGCGCTCCACGCGCGGCACGACGCGGATGATGGCGTAGTCAAACGAGCTGTGCGCGGGCACGTTGTGCCTCCTCGATGAACGCCGGCGCCGCTTCCAGACGCTTCTGCAGGTACGTGACGTAGGCTTCTCGGTGCTCGGCCGCCGTCGCGAAGCGGGGCTCCGTTGCCGGGCCCAGCCATGCCTCGGGCACGCATCCGACGACGTGCTGGATGACCTCCGGCGTCACCCGCTGGCGCAGTGCCGCCTCCGCCTCCGGCAGGGCCGACGCCCAGGGCAGCAGTACGTGATCCTTCACCGCCGGAAAGCGGCTCTGGCTGCGCTCCAGGTAGTCGTCCCACGCGTGGTGGAAGTAGAGGGACGCGCCGTGGTCGATGAGCCACAGCGCCTTGTGCCAGCTCAGCATGTTCGGGTTCTTCGGCGTGCGGTCCACGTTCGTCACGTAGGCGTCGAAGCACACGATGGCCGAGGCCTCCGCTGCCTGCGGCGCCGGGCCCACCGTTGGATCAAACGTGATGGAGCCCGGCAGGTAGTCCATTCCCAGGTTGATGCCCGGGCTCGCCTTGATCAGATCGCGGATCTCCGCGTCCGGCTCGGCGCGGCCCAGGGCCGGATCCAGTTCCACCAACACGAGCTCCGGCACCCTCAACCCCAGCGCCCTCCCCAGCTCGCCCGAGATGATCTCGGCCACGAGCGCCTTGATTCCCTGGCCCGCCCCCCGGAACTTCAGGACGTACATCCCCGAGTCCTCCGCCTCGATGATGGCGGGCACTGAGCCGCCCTCGCGCAGCGGCGTGACATAGCGTGTTGCGGTGATTGTTCTCATGCGTGGAGCCTCACCCCAGCCCTCTCCCAGCGGGAGCGGGGGCATTCACGGTCAACGGTCATCGGTCCTCTTTTGCTTGGATTGTCTCGCCCGCTCCTGGGCGTACTCCCCAAGCGGTATCTCGCCCCGCCGGGCGCGTACCCGGAGCTCGAAGAGGGCCTCGCGCTCGGCCTGCAGCGCGTCCGGTGCGTCCTCGGGAACGCTCTGCAGCGGGTAGCGCATGTCAATCTGGCTCAGCTGGATGCCAATGGGGTCCAGGGCCCTGTAGGCCCCCAAGGAGAGGGTCGCGGCGAGCAGCCAGGGGAAGGCCAGCCGCAGGAGCCGGGGCGCGGACTCCAGCGGGACTGGATTCTCTGGGGCCTCGAGGACCTCGGGTGGACGGGGCGGTCCCAGCAGAGACGGGAAGCGGTGCGCGGCGGCCATTAGCGCATAGAGGGCTGCGCAGCCGAGGGCCACGAGGATCAGCAGGCCCCTTGGATCCTCCTGGGTGGCCGGTTGCTCGGGGGACTCGAAGTGCCGCGCGACGAAGAACAACACCGTGGACACGAGGTTGTTGGCCGTATGCGCGAGGATGGCCGGCCACAGGGAGCCGGTGCGCACCAACAGCCAGCCGAACAGCATCCCCAGCTCCACTCGGGCGAGGAAGCCCACCGGATCCAGGTGGAACGCGCTGAAGACGACCGCGGAGAAGAGGAGGGCTCGCATGGCGGGTCCTCCGTGTGCCCTCAGGCCCTGGAAGAAGACGCCTCGGAAGAAGAACTCCTCGCAGACCGGGGCCGCGATGGTCACGCTCGCCACGATGAAGGCCATCTCCACGGGCGACTGGCCCCGGAAGATGTCCGCGACGTCGTAGATCTCCCGCCACGACTGGGGCAGCAGCGACTGGGAGACGTACTGGATGGGGGCGATGATGGCGAAGAAGTTGGCCACGCCCAGGGCGAAGCCGAAGGCCACCGGCGCCAGGCCCGGGAAGGTCAGGCCGGTGTAGCGCACCGGCTCCCTCCCGGTGGCGCGCAGCACGAACCAGCCCAGGCCGAGGAACACGAAGATCTGGGTGAACCAGATGCCGAAGGCCGCGTTGAGGCTCTGCACGAGCACCCCCGAGGCCAGGAAGCCCACGAACACGGCCGCCGCGGCGAGCACCGCCACGGTGCGCGGATCGAGCAGATGCGGCGGGCGTGTAGGTGGGGGGTTGGGGCTGACTTCTTCCAACGGCGTTCTCCGGCTGCGAGGAAGGTGCTCGAAACACGAGGCACCGGAACGAGGCGCTTCTATAATGCCCCCACTTTGGCGCGCTTCTCGGGACGAACGCAGCGAAGGTTGGCCGTGGTGGGCGCATCGAGTGCGCTGCTGGTGTCGGGGACCGCCTCGGCCTCTGCGTTTCAGCTCGAGGCGCGCACCGAGGCGCAGATCTATCAGATTCGCTCGTGGAGGGACGCCTCTCCGGATGAGCCGGTGCTGCTGCCGCGCCGGAGGATCGTCCAGTACCTGGGGCTCAACGGCTACGAGCTCGTCACCGGGCAGGACGTGGGCTTCGAGTCCAGCCTGCGCATCTTCGCGGACTTCGGCCTGCCGCGCGGCGAGGCGGCGAAGATCGATGGGGTGCGCTCGGAGGATGCGGATCTCCTCTACGCCTTCGTGCGCTACGGGGGGAACGGCTTCGAGGGGCGGCTGGGGCGGCAGCTCTACGTGGATGTAGCGGACATCCTGGCCTTCGATGGCCTGCGGGTGCGCTACGTGAGCCCGCTGGGGCTCGGGGCGGAGGTGTACGGGGGCCTGTGGGTAAAGGGGGCGGGGTTCCTGGCCTCGTCGGTGTACCAGCCCGATGGGACGCGGGAGAGCGATGCGCGGCGGCTGGAGCAGGGCGTGGCCGGCGCGGACCCGACACTGACGGCGCTCGAGCCGATGTACGGCGCGAAGCTGTTGCTGGAGGACCTGAAGGGGGTGTCCGCCTCGCTGGGGTACCGCCGGGCGCTGGTGGAGGGGAAGACGGACCTCGAGCGTGCGACGTTCGAGGCGAGGTATGGGCGGGGGCTCGGGCTGAGCGCGCTGGCGGGAGTGGACTTCGATGTGCTGGCGAGCCGGCTCGCACAGGCCCGTGCGCAGGTGCGGTGGGATGGGGAGCAGCTGGCGGTGAGCGGCGAGGCGATGCGGCTCTCGCCGGTCTTCTCCGCGGACTCCATCTGGTACTGGTTCGCCTTCGCCCCCCGGGACGAGGCGAGGGTGCGCCTGGACTTCTTCCCACGAGGCCCGCTGCGCTACTACGTGCAGGGCGTGGGGAGCCTGTACCACACGGAGCTCAACAGCAGCGGCCAACTGGCACAGGCGGCGCAGCAGCCCGGAGGGCCTCCGTCCTATACGGTGGGCGGCTCGGCGGGTGCGGCGCTGCGGTCGGGGCGCTTCCGCTCGGCGCTGGACGTGTCGTACCGGCGGGGCTTCGGGGGCTCGCAGTTCTGGGCGGATCTCACCGCCGGGTATGGCTTCGGGCAGGGTCGCTTCACCCTGGATGGGCGGCTCTCCGCGGCGCATATCGACGATGGCTTCAACCCGCTGCTGGCGGGCAACTTCTTCGGCGCGCAGGTGTGGGCCAGCCAGGCGCTGTCCCAGGCCGCGCGCCTGTCCTTGGTGCTCGAGCAGAACGTGAATCCGTACACGCGCTGGGACTCCAAGGTATTCTTCCTCTTCGATCTGAAGGCGAGCCTGTAGATGGAGCGCCGCTTCCGTACAGCTTTGGGCCTCGTTGCCCTGTCCCTCGTGGTGGCGGGCCTCTCCTGGGCGGCCACCTCGCGCGAGCGCAGCCTCGCCGTCTACCCGGCCCAGCACATCCCCCTGCGCTTCGACCATGCGCAGCACCTGGCCGCGGGCGCCGAGTGCGTCTCCTGCCACGATGCCGTGCGAGCCAGTGACTCGTCGAAGGAGCGCAACCTCCCGGGCCATGCGGAGTGCGAGACCTGTCACGACCTCGAGGCAGCGCGGAAGGGTGAGAAGACGGATCCGCCGTCGAGCTGCAACACGTGCCACCCGGGGTTCGATGCCACGGTGCGCATGGCGCCGCCGAAGGTGGACGTGCCCGCGGCGAACCTGCACTTCAGCCACAAGGTGCACGTGCAGAAGAAGGTGGAGTGCACGACGTGCCACGGGACCATGACGGACGTGAAGCTCGCCACCCGGCAGCAGCTGCCGAAGATGGCCTCCTGCTTCGAGTGCCATGACGGCAGCGTGGCCTCCAAGCAGTGCAAGAGCTGTCACCCGACGGAGCCCTCGGGCCGGTTGCAGCTGACGTTCCCCTCGGGCGTGCTGAGGCCGATGCAGGGCAACCCGCTGGGCCTGGACCATGGGCCGCGCTACGAGTTCACCCATGGCAGCCGAGCGTCGGTGGACCGGCAGACGTGCATGTCGTGCCACGCTGAGTCCTATTGCCAGTCGTGCCACGACGCGCTGCAGAAGCCGCTGTCGGTGCACCCCAACGATTTCATCACCCTGCACCCGGTGCAGGCGCGGATGGACAGCGCGCGCTGCTCGAGCTGCCACCGGATGCAGTCCTTCTGCGCGGCGTGCCACGAGCGCACGGGCGTGGGCATGGACGCGGACCGCTCGCTGCGCCCGCGCAACGTGAAGGTGCACCCGGACTATGCCGCCTGGGTCGAGGTTCCAGGACCCCAGCACCACGGCATCGTGGCTTCGCGAGACATCCAGCAGTGCGTGTCCTGCCACCGCGAGGAGTCGTGCATGAGCTGCCACTCGGAGAAGTCGGTGCGGCGGCAGGTGAACCCGCACCCGGATGGTTTCGCCGCGGCGTGCAAGCGGGTGGCGGCGGCCAATGACAGGGCCTGTCTCAAGTGCCACACCGAGACGAGCCTCGCGCAGAAGGGGTGCCGCTGATGCGCCGGGTACTGCTCGTGGGACTGCTGGGGTGTGCCGCGTGCCTGGAGCCGGGGGATCCCTTCCTCGCCGCGCGCGACACGGATCCGCCCGATGTGCTGTCCACCGAGCCGAGCGCCGGAGGCACGGTGCCCGCGAATGGCTCGCTGGAGATCCTCTTCTCCGAGACGATGGACGTCCGCACGCTGCGTCCTGGCATCTCCGTCTTCGAGGGCAGGGTGGAGGTCCCCCTGAAGCTGACGGTGCCGCCCGGGTCGGACGTGGAGGAGGACATCGAGCGTGGCGATGTGCCCTACACCGTCACCGTGAGCACGGAGGCGGGGGCCTTCGTGCCGGGCACCGCGTACACGCTGGTGTTGCGCACCTCGTTGACCGACCAGGAGGGCAATCCGCTCTCGCAGGAGGTGCGGGTGCCCTTCCGGACGTCGCCGTGAACCCTCAACCCTGGTGGCGCAGGTAGCGGCGGATCTCCTCGGCGAACTGCTTGCTCGCCGCCACGTCGGGCGCCGCCGGTCCGAGCTTCAGCTTCTTGTCCTCCTCCACCAGGTAGCGCTGCTCCACCATGTAGGCCACCGCGTTCTCCAGCGTCACCTTGGCCAGCGACTCGGCCGCGGTGATGCGCCCTGAGTGGTACTCGGCGCGCCCCAGGTCCATCGCCTGCTTCACGAAGGACTTGCGATCCTGTGCCGTGCCCGCCGCCACCTCTTGCAGCGTCTGCGCGGCGATCAGGTAGGACTCCAGGTAGTCGCGCAGCAGATCCGCGAGGAACTCCAGCTCCGGCCGGGCATGGGGCTCCGGCGCCACGCTCAGCGTGTCCCCCTGGTGCAGCACCAGGCCCATCCGCACCAGCCGCTCCACCACTTCCGCGAAGATGGTGTCGAAGCTCTCGCCCACCCGGTAGATGAACTCCACCTTGAAGAGCCGCGACAGCCACAGCGCCCGAGCCTTCACCTCGTCGAACGGTGCCGGTGCCCCCACCAGCAGCGCGTTGGCCACGAGGCTGCGCGCCGCCACCAGGTTCATCAACGTGTTCTTGTAGAAGGACAGCTCGCCGCGGCGGTGGTCCTCGGCCTGATAGATGACCTCGCCGTGCGCCTTCTGCGTGCGCACCATCCCGTCCGAGCAGAAGGTGCGCATGGCGTCCTGGATGGCGCCCATCGCCTCCGGGTTGCTCGGCGAGTCCTTCAGCATGGTGGACAGCGGCGCCGCCTTCTCCTCGGCGATGCGGCGGAGGATGTTGATGCGGTCCGTCAGCTCGCGGCTCGTCATTCCGCGCCGGCGGTGGGCCAGCAGGGCCGCGCTCACCAGCGCGTGCGGCGTCACGGTGGACACCTTGCTGATGCCGTACATCACCCGGTTGCCCAGGGCGCGCACCAGGCCCTTCTTCTGATCGTCCGTGATGGGCTGGGCCGGGTCGAGCCCGCGGCTCTTCATCAGGTCCACCAGCGACAGCGGCTCGTCGAAAGTGAGGTGGATGCGGCCGTAGCGCGCCGCCAGCACCTTGGGCGTGCTCAGCAGGGCCTTGATGTCCTCCGGCTTCTTCTCTCCGCCGGCCAGCTCCTTCGAGTAGCTGCCCGACTCCACGACCTTCTCGTAGTCGATGGACACGGGCACGAAGAGGAGATCGTTGCGAGCGCCCTCGAGCACTGCCTCGAGCTGCCAGGTGAACATGCCAAGCTTGGGCTGGAGCAGCTTGCCGGTGCGCGAGCGGCCGCCCTCGGGGAAGAACTCCTGGTGCACGCCGTCGTGGACCAGCTTCTTCACGTAGCCCTTGAAGGTGGCGGCGTACACCTTGTCGTCCTTGAAGGAGCGGCGCAGGAAGAAGGCGCCGCAGCGGCGCAGGAGGGGTCCCAGCGGGAAGAAGGACAGGTTGGCGCCCGCGGCGACCAGGGGGACGGCGTAGCCGCGGTTCCACAGCACCCAGCTCATCACCAGGTAGTCCACGTGGCTCTTGTGCGAGGGGCACAGCACCAGGGGGGCCTTGCTGGCGGCCTTGAGGGCGCGATTGAGCCCCGCCTCGTCCACCTCGATACCGTCGTAGATGCGGTTGAACACCCACCCGAGCATGGGCGCGACGAAGGACAGCGTCGTAGGGCTGGGCTTGCCGGCAATGGCCTGGAGGTTGCGCCGGGCCTGGCGAAGCACACTCTCGGGCCGGCGGTTGCTCTCGGTGGCCACGGTGTCCAGCGCCTTGCGCAGCGTGCGATCCCGCAGCGTCTCCTCGAGGATACGCTCGTGCGGCTTCACCGGCGGGCCGAAGACGGCGCGCGTCTCGCGGGCGAGGTGGTGGCTGAGCGCGCTGCGCACCTTGCGGGCGATGAGCTCGTCCGAGTCCTGCGGGTTCTCCTCGATGAAGCGCTTGAGATCGATGGGCTCGCCGACCCGGAACTGGGCGCGGCGGTAGTTGCGGAAGAAGGCCACCATCGAGTGCACGAAGCCGGGCGCGTCCGGGCTGCCGAAGACGTGGTCCAGGAGGCTCGGCTTGATGCGCGAGGTGCGCTTCTCCCAGACGAAGAGCTCGGGGACCAGGAAGATGGTCTTGTCGCTCTTGCGCGCCATGGCCACGAGCGAGGGGAAGGGGTTCTCCTCGATGTCCTTGCCCGCGGCGCTCAAGAGGGCCGTCTTCTTGAGGAAGATGAGGCCGCTGCCGGCGTGGCGCCGGGCGTAGGTGAAGCGCACGTCGAAGTCGCCCCGCTGCGCCGTCTTGCGGAAGGGGCGGGTGAACCAGGGCCGCAGGTTCACCACTGCCCGCACGGGCGGCAGGGCCCGGCGCACCATGGCCCAGGCCAGATAGAGGAAGTTGATCCACGCCGTGGTGCGCATGACGTGCACCACGAACCCCTTGGCGTGGAGCGCGCGCAATTCGTCCTCGGCCTCGGCGGGGAACCGTACCCCGTCGAAGTAGCGCTCCCCCAGTATCCGGGAGATGGGACCAAACTCTTCCTTCAACGCCTCACTGTGATTCACAGCTGGTGTCAATGCGGTGTCCAC
Source organism: Archangium lansingense (assembly GCF_026626635.1). Lineage (GTDB taxonomy): Bacteria > Myxococcota > Myxococcia > Myxococcales > Myxococcaceae > Archangium > Archangium lansingense. The sequence goes on along the minus strand of NZ_JAPNKA010000001.1, from coordinate 7,985,584 downwards.
GTGCGGCCCCCCTTTGTCCACGCGAGCCTCGTTACATGTTCTCGGGAGTAGCGATACCCAGCAGCGTCAGGCCGGCCGCCAGGGCCGCCCGCGTCGCATCCGTCAGCGCGAGCCGCGCCGCCTTCACGGGCTCGTTGTCGTCCACGAGCACGCGCTTGCTGCGATCCTGGTTGCCCAGCGTGTAGTAGCGGCTGAACTCCGCGGCGAGGTCCAACAGCCACCGCGCGACGAAGCTCGGCTCGAACTGCTCCGCCGCCTCCTGCACCACCACCGGCAGCCGGGCGATGGCGCGCAGCACGGCCTGCTCCTCTGGCAGGGTGAGCAGCGACGCATCATACGAGGCCGGTGCCCCTCCGCCCTTGCGCAGGACGTTGCAGGTACGCGCGTGGGCGTACTGGAGATACGGACCGGAGTGCCCCTCGAAGGCGAGGACGTCCTCCCAGTCGAAGGTGTAGTCCGTGGTCCGGCGGTTCTTCAGGTCGCCGAAGAAGATGGCGCCCATGCCGATCTGCTCGGCCAGGGCCTCGGGGTCCTCCGGCTGCATCTTCCCGGCCTGGATGTTCTCCTGCACCTTCTCGCGAGCGCGTGCCTTGGCCTCGTCGAGCACGTCGTTGAGGAGCACCACGTTGCCCTTGCGCGTGCTCATGCCGTGCACGCGGCCGAAGTTGACGTGCACCATGCGGTCCACCCACTCGCGGCCCATGGCCTTGAGCACCCGGAAGAGCTGCCGGAAGTGCAGCGCCTGGTCCGTGGCCACCACGTACAGCGACTTGTCGAAGTGGAAGCGCTCGTACCGATCGATGGCCGCTGCGAAATCGCGCGTGGCGTACAGCGTGCTGCCGTCGTTCTTCTTGAGCAGCACCGGCGGCTCGTTTTCGCCGTAGGGGATGTCCACGATGGTGGCGCCCTCGGACTCCTTGACGCCTGGCTTGCGGGCGATCTCCTCGATCACCGCCTCCATCTTGCCCTGGTAGCGGCTCTCGCCCTCCATGTGCTCGAACTTCACGCCGAGCCGGGCGTAGATGCGCTCGAAGTCGCGCAGAGACGTCTCGCGGAACTCCTTCCACAGCGCGAGCGCCTCGGGATCATTGGCCTCCATGCGCCGGAAGAAGTCGCGGGCCCGTTCGTCGAAGGCGGGCTCGGCCTCCGCGCGCTTGTTGGCCTTGATGTACACCTCCACGAGGTGGGCCATGTCCTTGCGGCGCGCCGGATCGCCGTACTCCTGGAAGCCCACGGCCACCAGGCCGAACTGCTTGCCCCAGTCGCCCAGGTAGTTGATGCCCTCGATCTTGTAGCCGAGTGCCCGGTGCAGGTTGGCCACGCTGTGGCCGATGACTGTCGAGCGGATGTGGTGGAAGGCGATGGGCTTGGCGATGTTGGGCGACGAGTAGTCCATGACCACCGTCTTGCCGGCGCCCACGTCTCCGCCGCCGTAGCGCGCGCCCTGCGAGCGCACCGCGTCGAGGACCTCGGTGGTGAAGGGCATGAGCGCGAACTTCGCGTTGACGTAGGGGCCCGCGGCCACCACCTCCAGGCCCGGCACCTTCACGCCCTGGGCGAGCGCGGCCGCGATGGCCGGCGGGGCCTTCTTCTGGGCCTTGGCCAGGGGGAAGGTGGGGAAGGAGAAGTCGCCGTGAGCCGGATCGGCCGGCTTCACCTGCGAGTCGATCTCGGACGCCTGCACGCCCAGGGCTTGGGCGAGCGCCTCGACGAAGGCAGTCCGATAACGGGAGTAGACGGAAGGAGTCATTGGATCGCGCGGATACTAAGCGAAACCGGACGGTATTCCGCGCACCTTCTGTCAACGCGTTGAGTCGGAGTGTCCTTTCAGGTCACGGCCGGATTGCGGCGGCTGGGGCGGACCACGGCGGCCACGGTGTCGAGCAGCCGCGGCAATTGCAGTGGCTTCTCGAAAAATCCGTCGATGCGGTCCAAGCCCTGGCCAGCACCGAGGGTGGAGACCTCGCTGGCGCCAGAGATGATGTAGACGGCCACGTCCGCGAGGGACTCGGTGCCGCGGATGAAGCGCAGCACGGAGCGTCCATCTTCCTCGCTGAGCCGCAGATCCAACAGCACCATGGCCGGGCGGATATGCGAGAGGATGGAGCGGGCCTCGGCGGCCCCTGAGGTGGACATCACCCGGTAGCCCTCCTGCTCGAGCACCTGCTGAAGCACCTCACGGCAGTCGGCGTCGTCCTCGACGAGGAGGATGCCGCCAGCGCGGGGGCCGGCCTGGGCGCTGTCAGGCGTGCTGACGGCGCCGGCGAACATGGGCAGCACCAGCTGGAAGGAGGTGCCTTCACCCAAGGTGCTGGCGGCCTCCACTCGGCCGCCGTGCAGGGCGAGGATCTTCGCCACCAGTGGCAGGCCGAGGCTGCGTCCCTGACCGCGGGTTGTTTCTGGGCGGTAGAAGGGATCGAAGACGTGCTCCAGGTCCTCGGTGCCGATGCCCGGACTGCTGTCCTTCACGGTAAGCAGGGCGAGCCCGTCCTCGACGGAGACGCGCAGCTCCACGGTGTCATCGGCCTCGCAACGGTGGATGCCGCTCTCCACGAGGTTCTGGATGGCCTCGGCGATGCGCTCGCGGTCGCCGCGGACGAAGACCTCGGTGGAGGGGGGCAGGGTGAGCTGCACCTTGGCCTGCTCGGCCATGGGCGTGAGGGTGCGGATGACCTCCTCGGCCACGGACTTGAGCCCGAAGGGGCGCTGGTTGAGCTGCATCTTCCCAGCCTGGAGGCGGGACATGAGCAGGAGGTCATTCACCATGCGCAACATGCGGTCCGCGCTGCGGTCGCACACCTGCACCGCGCGGCGTTGGGCGTCGGAGATGGCTCCGAGCTTCTCGCGCCCCATCATGGCCAGGTAGGCCTTGAGGGTGGTGAGGGGGTTCTTCATGTCGTGCGAGACGTTGCCGAGCAGCTCGTCGCGGCTCTGCTCCAGGGCCTTGAGGCCGGCGATGGCCGTCTGCAGGTCCTTGTTGCGGCGGGCGCTGTCATCGCGCAGGCGGGCCACCTCGTAGGCGGCGGAGAGCTGGCCGGCGAGCGCCATTAGCATGGCGTCCGAGACGGCGCGGCGGGGGGCGAGGATGGCGAGCACGCCGCTGACGCCCTGGGGGCTGTCGAGCGGCACGGCGACGGTCTCCTCGTCACGCAGGATGGTCTTATCGGCGAAGGCGCGGCCCACCAGGCCCTGCTCGGGGGTGGCGGCGATGATGCGTTCGTCGTAGCGGCCGCGCACGTGCTCCACGTGGAGCTGGTTGCGCGAGGGCTCGAAGCGAGCCACGTAGCAGGCCTTGGCCTGCATGAGGCCGTGGATGATCTGCAGTTGCGAGCGGAGGGCCTCGGTGGGGCCAGCGCTGGAGCAGATGTGCTGCGACATCTCCACCAGGGCGCGCTCGACGGCTTCGCCGTCCACGGGGGGCTGGGGCTTCACCATCCGTCGGGGCTTCTTCACGTCGGGACGGAGGGTGACGATCTCTGCCAGATGCGGAACCTTCTTCTTCGGCACGGAGCTACCTCGGCAACCAGGGGGCGGGCGCATCCACCCCCGTCCACGTATGGGGGCGGCGCGATCGCCACTCGGGCCGATCCTGCGCTACCCGGAGCCGGGGTGGAAACCCCTCCCCGACGCCCCCCAGAACAGGGGACGACCGCAGGACAATTGCCGTGTCGGATAGGTGACATCAGGGGCTCAACCCTCTCCCAGTGGGCTGAGGATTGCACACGCTAAGTAGGCGGGGGAGCGGAGGAAAGGTGCTGGGCGAGGGTGAAGCCGGCGACGTAGTCGCCCAGCCGTTCGTAGCCGCGCCAGAGGACGAGCCAGCCCGGAGGTTTCTTGTCCGGGTTGGCCATGTAACCGCCTAGGGCGGCGATGAGCAGCAGGGCCTGACGAAGCGTCAGCGCCCCTTGCAGTCGCATGCGTGGAGAGAGTTGGGGTGCCATGGCTTGGAGCACCTGCACCTCGGCGGGCTCCAACACTTCATCTGCGGGCTCGTCCGGGAGAGTGCGGCTCAGGGTGCGCAGGCGCAGCATCTTGACGGAAACCAGCAGAGTGAGGACGAGCAGGTTTTCAAGGTGCTCGCGCCTCTGGTGCTGACGCCCCTCCAGGCGGCAGCCCGTCTTCAGGGCCTTGTGCAACTCCTCAATCCCCCACCTCTTCTGGTAGGTGGACACCGCGCCCCAGGCCGCCTCCACGCTTTCAATGGGCACGTTGCTCAGCAGCAGCCACTCCACTGCTTTCTGTCCCTGTGGCGGCTCTTCTTCGCGCACCAGCACGCCCCACACCGGCACCGGCTGCCCACCCTGGCGCCCGGGAGGCAGCAGCGTGAGAGGGACGTAGCGCAGCACCAGCGTGGCGTCGCGTGCCGTGCGCGCCGGCTTGTCCGCCCGGGCTGGTTGCGCCGACACGTGCAGCAGCCGGCTGTCCACCACGGGCAGCCCCTCCATGGTGGCCCACAGCCTCCCCCCTTCTCCCTCCACGCGCCTGTCCTGGCCGGCGCGCACCAGCAGTTGATACGACGCGCTAGCCGAGCGGGAGAACAACTCGAAAATGTCTCCTTCGGCGTCGATGACGTGCAGCAGTCGCCCTGGCTCGCCCACTCCCTCTTCGGCCTCCACCATGGCCTGCCACCACAAGCTGCTTTCCTTCTGCTCGAAGGGCCGCTGCTTCCTGCTCTTGGCCTTTCCCCTTTGCGCGGCCGGGCGCGCCCAGGTGCGCGCTCCCAGCACTCCAAAAGCGGCGCCGTCGGCCTGCACCACCAACGCCGTCTGCAGAAAGAAGCCCTGACACACGGGATTGCCCACCTGGCCCACCCCGCTCATGGACAGATGGCTGAGCTCCACCTCGGTCCGGTCGTGTACACACAAGGCCACCTCTCCCGCCTGCCCTTTCGCCACCGCCTTGCCCACTGTCCGGGCCGCTGGCTCCAGCAGCTGCCGGAAGCTGACGTCTTCGTTCTCCAGCATGCGGTAGGCCCCCATTCGCTCCGCCCGGCTGGTGCCCAATCGGTTGATGGTGACGCCGGGCTGCCCCTCCATCAGGTGAAGGGTGTGCAGCAACCTCTCCCTCAGCCACACCTCCTCAAGCGGACCGAAACTCCCTGCTGGATAGAGAACCTCGTACGTCAGATACAAAGGGGCAGCTTCCATGGGCTGCCTCTCTATCCGGCCCTACCGCTCACGTCATGCTCCATCCAGCTTGCTCACCCCTTGCTCCCTCTCTCCCTCTGCGTGTGCATTCTTCAGCCCAGTGGGAGAGGGGGCACACCTGAGGTCAACCGGAGTGCCTGCTGCGTGCCGATCAGCCGCGGCGCTGCACCAGGCCACTGCCGTCGAGGTAGTAGGGCTCGTTCATGACGGCCTCCACCTTCTCGCGGTAGCCCTGGACGCCGAAGCCGCTCTCCTGGAGTGCGCCCAGGGCGGCCGTCTGCACGCGGCGTGCGGTGTCGCCGGCCGTCAGGAGGCGGAGGATGGGCTCGCGCGCCGGCTCATGCTTCTGGGGGCCGAGCGCCTTGAGAGCGGCGATCTTCACCTCGTCCGCCATGTCATCGAGGTGGGGGAGCACGGCCGGAGCGATGCGCGGATCTTGCTTTCCGGTGACGTAGTGGAGCAGGACGACCTTCTTCTCGGGGTCGCGCATGTACTGGGCGCTCAGCGTGTTGAGCGTGTCCACGACGATGCTGATGACCTCGGACTCGGGCAGCAGCGACTCGAGGATGCGGAGGGCCCAGGAGGTGGCCTGCTCGTTCTTGCGCAGGAACTCGGTGACGGGGGCCACCGCGTCCTTGTCGAAGCTCTTGATGAGCTCGAAGACGTGCTCCTTCTCGTCGGCGTCGGTGGTGAGGGGCTCCACGGTGATGGTGTAGCGGTGGAGCAGGACGCTGACGGCCTCGGGGATTTTCATCTCCCCGAGCTGCTGGAGGGCCTTCTGGCGGGTGGAGGGGTCCCCATACTTCTGGGTCACCTTGGACTTGAGCTTGAGGGCTTTTTCGGGGCCGGAGCCGCCGAGGAAATCGAAGATGCCCATGGTGGAGAGGCTCCGAGGGGTGCTGCGAGTTCTTGGGCGCCGTGTAGGACGCGGCGCAAGCTAACGCAAGAAGCTTGGATGGCCAGTGACCAGCCGTCGATTAGAGCTGCAGGGAGCCCCGGACATCGCCCTGGTAGGCACGGGCGAGCGCCTCGGCGGCCTGGCGGGCCTCGTTGGAGGGGTGTTCGGGCACCTTGACCTGGAGTGTGAGGTAGAGGTCACCCGCCGGTCCTCCCTTGAGAGAGGGGGCGCCCCGGCCCCGCAGGCGCATGCGGCGGCCAGACTGGGAGCCCTCGGGGACCTTCACGGTCACCTCGCCCTGGAAGGTGGGCACGCGGACCTCGGCGCCCAACATGGCCTCGGAGACGGTCACCGGCAGATCCATGTAGAGGTCGTCGCCCTCGCGGCGCACCAGGGGGTGCTCGGAGACGATCGTCTCGATGTAGAGGTCTCCGGCGGGCCCCCCGCGCGAGCCCGCCGCGCCCTGGCCGGACAGCCGCACCTTGGAGCCGGTATGGACGCCGGCGGGGATCTTCACGGTGAGGCGAGCCGTCTCCTCCAGAACACCCGAGCCGTGGCAGGAAGGGCAGGGGGGGGCGGCGCGGCCGGTCCCCCGGCAGGTGGGGCACGTTCCGCTGGTGTTCCTGCCCAGGACGCCGCTGCGGCGCACCTTCCCGGTCCCTCCGCAGGTAGCGCACGTGGTGGGTGTCCCCACCTGGCCCGAGCCATGGCAACGCTGGCAGCGGCCGGGGCGTTGGAGCGAGATGCTGCGCTCGGTGCCGGTGAGGGCCTCGTTGAAGCTGAGGGTGAGGGTGGCCGTGATGTCCTCGCCCGGGGTGGGACCGGCGGCCCGGCCTCCTCCGGCGCGTCCGAACATCTCTCCGAAGTCCACGCCGCCGCCACCCCCGCGGTTGAAGATGTCGCCGAAGATGTCGCCCAGGTCGAAGTCCACGCCGCCCCCGCCACCGAACGGCATGCCGCCGCCGGACGCCTGGGCGGCCTTGTAGGCCCGGTATTGCGTGGCCTTCTTCTCGTCGAAGCCGAACTGGGCCGCCTCGTCGCCGAACTCGTCGTAGAGCTTGCGCTTGCGCTCGTCCGAGAGGACCTCGAAGGCCGCATTGAGCTGCTTGAACTTCTCTTCCGCCGCCTTGTCCCCCGGGTTGACGTCCGGGTGGTACTTGCGGGCGAGCTTGCGGAAGGCCTTCTTGATTTCGTCGGCCGATGCCGTCCGGGACACGCCGAGAATCTGGTAGTAGTCGTCCGCCATGGTGTTGCCGCCCTCCGAGACAGCGACAACAACGTAACCTGCCGTGCGACGATCGCCAGCAAGGCATGTGAGCCACGGTCCGGATGTATAAAGTGGCCGGAGGCACGAGGGTGAGAATGGCAGCGCGGCTCGGACGAGGGACAAAGACGGGGCTGATGGTGGGCTGGCTCGCGCTGGCGCCCCTGGCCGTCGCCCGGCCGGTTGCTCCCGAGCCGCCTTCCGAGCCTGCTGGGGAGGCTCCGGCGGCCGAGGGGCGGGTGATCGACCGGGTGGTAGCGGTCATCGGCACCCAGGTCCTCACCCTGAGCGAGCTGGAGTTCGAGGCTCGGGTGACGCTGGTACAGCGAGGGGGCGTGCGAGCGGCGGAGGTCTCGCTCGACGAGCAGACGCTCCGAGGGGCGCTGGAGCTGGCGATCAACCAGCGGCTGCTGGTGGCGGGGGCGGATCGGCTGCAGGCCTTCCAGGCGGAGCGCTCGGAGGTGGAGGCGCGGCTGAGGGCATTCCGTGATCGCTTCGAGGACGAGACGGCGCTGCTGGCCTTCCTGGCCCGGCACGACGCGGACCTGGAGCAGCTGACGGCGGTGCTGGAGCGGGGCGTGCGGGCCGAGCGCATCCTGGACAGCCGGATTCGCCTGCGTGCCCAGGTGAGCGAGGCGGAGGTGCGGCGGTACTGGGAGGAGCACAAGGGGACGCTGGGGGGGCCGTACGAGGCGGTGCGGGACACCCTCAAGGAGAAGCTGTTCCGCGAGCGCTATGGCCAGCTGGCGAAGGAGGAGTTCAAGCTGGTCCGAGAGAGCGCGCGGGTCCGGCGGGTAGCGCCCTTTGCCCGGGCCCGGGAGGGGGAGCCATGAGACGGATGCGCGAGGAGTCCCACCCGAGCGACAAGCTGAAGCCGGAGTCCCCGTTCCTCATCCGGAGGATGACGCGGGAGGATCTTCCGGCGGTGATGGACCTGGAGAAGGCCTCGTTCCGCAACCCCTGGTCGTTCGAGCTGCTGCAGCGAGAGCTCAGCCACGACTGGTCCGTCATCTTCCTATTGGAGGAGCCCCTGGCGGAGGGGAGCCGGCGCCTGCTGGGCATCTCCATCTTCTGGATCGTCCACGACGAGGTGCACGTGCTGAACGTGGCGACGGCGCCGGAGCACCGGCGGCGGGGGGTGGGGCGGGCGCTGATGGATGCCACCCTGGCCGAGGGGCGGGCGCGCAAGTGCTGCCTGGCGACGCTGGAAGTGCGCAAGAGCAACGAGCCGGCCGTCAACCTCTACAAGTCGTTCGGCTTTCGCCCGGTGGGGGTGCGGCCGAACTACTACGTGGACGAGGGCCAGCCGCCTGAGGACGCGATCGTGATGGTGCTCGACTTCTAGAAGCCAGGGGAGTAGAGGACCGAGCCCGTCGTCAGAGTGTAGGAATGGGCGCCTGTGTCGTTCACGGTTCCAACCCCGTGGACTGGCAGTGCTTGACACAGGGGGCCCCCTCCCTATACTCGCGGCCCTTTTTCAAGCGCAGTTGTAGGTTTGTATGCGCCCCCGGGGACACCCCCCCGGATCAATCGGGAAGGAAGAGGAGTTCAGTGCCGACTATCAGCCAGCTGGTCCGCAAGGGCCGCGAGAAGTTGAACATCAAGGGTAAGAGCCCCGCTCTGAAGGAGTGCCCCCAGAAGCGTGGCGTGTGCACCCGTGTGTACACCACCACTCCGAAGAAGCCGAACTCGGCCCTCCGCAAGGTGGCGCGTGTTCGTCTGACGAACGGGATCGAGGTCACCTCGTACATCCCCGGCGTGGGTCACAACCTCCAGGAGCACTCGGTGGTGATGATCCGCGGTGGCCGTGTGAAGGACCTCCCGGGCGTTCGCTACCACATCGTCCGCGGCACGCTGGACTCGGTGGGCGTGGCCGGCCGCAAGCAGAGCCGTTCGAAGTACGGCGCCAAGCGCCCGAGCTGATTTCCGCTCGAGATCACCTTCGTTTCATTTGATTGGGATGCTTGCCCCGCACCCTGGGGAGCCTTCCTGAGTTCGCCAACGCAGTTCGAAGCCCCCATTTAGACTCCCGGGTGCAAGGGAGCGGGGCGTAAGGGATACAGAGCAATGCCTCGTCGTCGCGTAGTAGCCAAGCGCAAGATCCTTCCCGATCCGAAGTTCCAGGACCGCCTCGTCACGAAGTTCGTGAACGACCTGATGCGCAAGGGGAAGAAGTCCATCGCCGAGCGGGTGTGCTACGGCGCCTTCGCCCTCATCGAGGAGCGTGCGAAGGAGGATCCCCTCAAGACGTTCAAGAAGGCCCTGGACAACGTCAAGCCGGTGCTCGAGGTGAAGAGCCGCCGCGTCGGTGGCGCCACCTACCAGGTGCCCGTGGAGGTCCGTCAGGATCGCCGCGTGGCGCTGGGCATGCGCTGGATCATCACCTACGCCAAGGCGCGTGGTGAGAAGACGGCCATGGAGAAGCTGGCCGGCGAGATCATGGACGCCGCCAACAACCGTGGCAACGCGGTGAAGAAGCGCGAGGACACGCACAAGATGGCCGAGGCCAACAAGGCCTTCGCCCACTACCGCTGGTAGTCCTCCGTCTCATGAAGTTCCCGGCACCCGGATGCGGTTTCCCCGCGTCCGGGTGTTTCCGGTCTTTGACAACCGTTTCGTTGGTTTCGTGGTTGGAAGGGCAGGGGAACCGCCCGTCCTGTTCTGGAGAGGTTCGGAGAAATGCCTCGCGAGTATCCGCTCGAGCGCTATCGCAACATCGGCATCATGGCGCACATCGACGCCGGCAAGACCACGACCACGGAACGGATCCTGTTCTATACGGGAGCCATCCACAAGATGGGCGAGGTGCATGAAGGCACCACGACCACGGACTGGATGCCCCAGGAGCGCGAGCGCGGCATCACCATCACCTCGGCCGCCATCACCGCGTTCTGGAGCAGGAACGACCAGAAGTACCGCATCAACATCATCGACACCCCGGGCCACGTGGACTTCACCATCGAGGTGGAGCGCTCGCTGCGCGTGCTGGACGGGGCCATCGCTGTCTTCGACGGCGTGAACGGTGTGGAGCCCCAGTCCGAGACGGTCTGGCGCCAGGCAGACAAGTACAAGGTCCCCCGCATCTGCTTCATCAACAAGATGGACCGAGTGGGCGCGGACTACACGATGTCCGTCAACTCCATCCGCGAGAAGCTGGGCGCGCGTCCGGTGCGCCTGCAGCTGCCGCTGGGAGCCGAGGACAAGCACCGCGGCGTGATCGATCTGGTGCGGATGAAGGCGCTCGTGTTCCACGACTCGGAGCAGGGCAGCCGGTACGACGTGGCGGACATCCCCGAGGAGTTCCTCGAGGAGGCCACCGCGGCCCGGAGCGAGCTCGTCGAGACAGCCGCCGAGCAGGACGACGCGCTCACCGAGAAGTTCCTCGAGGGCAAGGAGCTCACCGAGGAGGAGATTCGCGGCGCCATCCGCAAGGGGTGCCTGGGGCTGAAGATCTTCCCCGTGTTCTGTGGCTCGGCCTTCAAGCACAAGGGTGTGCAGCCGCTGCTGGACGCGGTGGTGGACTACCTGCCCAATCCGCTGGACGTACCGCCGGTGCACGGCAAGACGCCCAAGGGCGAGGACGAGACGCGGCCGACGGACGACAAGGCGCCCTTTAGCGCGCTGGCGTTCAAGATCATGAACGACCCGGCGTTCCAGTCGCAGACGCTGACCTTCTTGCGCATCTACTCGGGCAAGCTGGAGGCGGGCACGGCGGCGTGGAACTCGGTGAAGGGCAAGCGCGAGCGCATCAGCCGGCTGGTGCAGATGCGCGCGGACAAGAAGGACGAGGTCCAGGAGTGCTACGCCGGTGACATCTGCGCGGTGGTGGGCCTGAAGCTGGCCTCCACGGGCGACACGCTCTGCGACGACAAGCACCCCATCATCCTGGAGCGGATGGAGTTCCCCGAGCCCGTCATCGACGTGGCCATCGAGCCGAAGTCCACGGCGGACCAGGACAAGATCATCACCAGCCTCGCCCGTCTGGCGATGGAGGACCCGTCCTTCCGCGTGAAGACGAACGAGGAGACGGGGCAGACGATCATCGCCGGCATGGGCGAGCTGCACCTGGAGATCATCGTCGACCGGCTCCTGCGCGAGTTCAAGGTCGACGCCAACGTGGGCAAGCCCCAGGTGGCCTACCGCGAGACGATCACCCGGGCGGTGGAGTCCGAGGGCAAGTACATCCGCCAGACGGGCGGCAAGGGCATGTACGGCCACATCAACCTGCGCGTGGCCCCCAACGAGCTGGGCGCCGGTTTCGCCTTCGAGAACAAGATCGTCGGTGGGACGGTGTCCAAGGAGTTCGTCGAGGCGGCGAAGCAGGGCGCCCAGGAGGCCATGCAGAGTGGCCCCATCGCGGGCTACCCCATGCTGGACATCAAGGTGGAGGCCTACGACGGCTCGATGCACGACGTGGACTCCAACGAGATGGCCTTCAAGATTGCCGGTTCCATGGCCTTCCGGGACGCCGTGCGCAGCGCCGCTCCGACGCTCCTGGAGCCCATCATGGACTGTGAGATCGTCACCCCGGATGACTTCACCGGTGACGTCATCGGCGACCTGAACGGCCGCCGCGGGAAGATCATGGGCATGGAGCCCCGGCCGGGAGGCGTGCAGGCAATCAACGCCCAGGTGCCGCTCGCCAAGATGTTCGGGTACTCGACCGACCTGCGGAGCCGCAGCCAGGGAAGAGCCACCTACACCATGCGGTTCAGCCACTACGCGCCGGCACCCAAGGACGTACTGAACCGTTGATGCACCCGGCCCCTTGTGAGGGGGGCAGGCGATTTCGATTGACGTTTCTGCAGGTTTGGAGCACGACGCAGCACCTTTTCTCGATTCGGCCGGAATCCGGTCTGCGAGGAGCAGCAATGAGTAAGGAAAAGTTCGACAGAAGCTTGCCGCACGTCAACATCGGCACCATCGGCCACGTTGACCACGGCAAGACGTCCCTCACGGCGGCCATCACCAAGGTGCTGGCGAAGACGGGCGGCGCGACCTTCCTCGCGTACGACCAGATCGACAAGGCCCCCGAGGAGCGCGAGCGCGGTATCACCATCTCCACCGCCCACGTGGAGTACAAGACGAAGAACCGCCACTACGCGCACGTGGATTGCCCGGGTCACGCCGACTACGTGAAGAACATGATCACGGGCGCGGCGCAGATGGACGGCGCCATCCTCGTGGTGTCGGCCGCCGACGGCCCGATGCCCCAGACGCGCGAGCACATCCTGCTCGCCCGCCAGGTCGGCGTGCCCTACATCGTCGTCTTCCTGAACAAGGTCGACATGCTGGACGACCCCGAGCTGCGCGAGCTCGTGGAGATGGAGGTCCGCGACCTGCTCAAGAAGTACGAGTTCCCGGGCGACAGCATCCCCATCATCCCGGGCTCGGCCCTCAAGGCGCTCGAGGGTGACACCTCGGACATCGGCGAGCCGTCCATCCTCAAGCTGATGGAGGCGGTGGACAGCTACATCCCCACCCCGCAGCGCGCCACGGACAAGCCCTTCCTGATGCCGGTGGAGGACGTGTTCTCCATCGCCGGCCGCGGTACGGTGGCCACCGGCCGCGTGGAGCGCGGCATCATCAAGGTGGGCGAGGAAATCGAGGTCGTCGGTCTGCGTCCGACGCAGAAGACGGTCGTCACGGGCGTGGAGATGTTCCGCAAGCTGCTGGACGAGGGGCGGGCGGGCGACAACATCGGCGCGCTGGTGCGTGGTCTGAAGCGTGAGGACCTCGAGCGTGGCCAGGTGCTGGCCAAGCCGGGCTCCATCACTCCGCACACCAAGTTCAAGGCACAGATCTACGTGCTCTCGAAGGAAGAGGGTGGCCGTCACACCCCGTTCTTCAAGGGCTACCGCCCGCAGTTCTACTTCCGCACCACGGACGTGACGGGCACGGTGAAGCTGCCCGACAACGTCGAGATGGTGATGCCTGGCGACAACATCGCCATCGAGGTGGAGCTGATCACCCCCGTGGCCATGGAGAAGGAGCTGCGCTTCGCCGTTCGCGAGGGTGGCCGTACCGTGGGCGCCGGCGTCGTGGCCGAGATCATCGCGTAGTTCCGTCGTACCCGCTTCCCCGGGCTTCTGTTCAGAAAAGTCCGGGGAGGTGGGAATAAGGTTGCATCCACCAGGGGCCGGTGGTACAAGCCGCGCCCCTTCGTTCGAAGAAATGGCTCTGTGACATCCAGGGGACGTTGGTCGTAGCGCCTCCCGAAGGCAGAGGCCGTTTAAAGAGGTTTTTGCGAATGGCGACACAGAAGATCCGCATCCGGCTGAAGGCGTACGACTCCAAGCTCCTGGATCAGAGCGCTGGCGAGATCGTTGAGACGGCTCGGCGCACGGGCGCCAAGGTGGCCGGTCCGATCCCCCTGCCCACGCGCATCAACAAGTTCACGGTTCTGCGCTCGCCGCACGTGGACAAGAAGAGCCGCGAGCAGTTCGAGATCCGTACTCACAAGCGCCTGCTCGATATCCTCGAGCCGACCCAGCAGACGCTGGACGCGCTGATGAAGCTGGATCTCTCGGCCGGCGTTGACGTGGAGATCAAGTCCTGAGGAAGCGGGGCTGAGCCCTCGCGGTTCCACTCCGTTCCCCAGAGGAAAGAGCCATGGCGAAGTTCGACGTAGTCGACTTGGATTTGAAGAAGGTGTCGGAGCTCGAGCTCTCCGACGAGGTTTTCGGCGCCGAGCCGAACGCGAACCTCTTTTACGAGGTCGCGAAGATGCAGCAGATCAATCGGCGCCGGGGCACGGTGGGGGTGAAGAACACCTCGCTGGTGAGCGGCGGCGGCAAGAAGCCCTGGAAGCAGAAGGGCACTGGCCGCGCTCGTCAGGGTTCCATCCGCGCCTCCCACTGGGTGGGCGGCGGTAAGGCGATGGGCCCGAAGCAGCGGGACTACTTCTACCGTCCCCCGAAGAAGGTCCGTCGCGGTGCGCTGAAGGCGGTTCTGTCGCTGCGCGCCCGTGAGAAGACGCTCATCATCGTGAGCGACTTCAGCCTGTCCGCTCCCAAGAGCAAGCAGGCTTTCGAGGCTCTGACCAAGCGCCTGAAGCTGTCTGGTGCGCTGGTCATCGACGCCAAGACCAACACCAACCTGCACCGCAGCGTGCGCAACCTGGCGAAGTTCGACGTTCTGGCCCCCGAGGGTCTGAACCTCGAGTCCGTGCTCCGCCACAAGCACCTGGTGCTCACTTCCGCGGCCGCGAAGGCCATCGAGGGGGCGCTCTCGTGAATATCAACGACGTCATCAAGGGACCGCTCATCACCGAGAAGCTGGACGCGGCCCGCGAGAAGTTCCGGCAGTACTCGTTCATCGTCGACAAGAAGGCCAGCAAGTACGACGTGGCCAACGCCGTCGAGAAGCTCTTCAAGGTGAGCGTCGAGGGTGTGCGGACCAACATCGTGCGCGGCAAGACCAAGCGCGTGGGTCGCTCGATTGGCAAGCGGCCGAACTTCAAGAAGGCGGTCGTCACCCTCAAGGAGGGGGACAAGATCGAGCTCTTCGAGGGAGGCGCGGTTTAGCGCACAGCGCTGACCGTCGTTGAGGAACCACCATGGGCATCAAGAAGTACAAGCCGACCTCCGCCGCCCGTCGTCTGATGACCGCGTCTGATTTCGCGGACATCACCAAGGGCAAGCCGGAGAAGAAGCTCACCGAGTCCCTGAACAAGTCCGGCGGCCGTAACGTCCACGGCCACATCACCCGCCGCCACCAGGGCGGGGGTCACAAGCGCCGCTACCGCGTCATCGACTTCAAGCGTCGGGACAAGGACGGCGTGCCGGCCAAGGTTGCCGCGGTCGAGTACGACCCGAACCGCTCTGCCAACATCGCCCTCCTGCACTACGCGGATGGCGAGAAGCGCTACATCCTCGCCCCGGTCGACCTCAAGGTCGGTGACACCGTCATGGCGGGTGAGGGCGCGGACATCCGTCCGGGCAACAGCCTCCCGCTGATCAACATCCCGATCGGTACCATCATCCACAACGTGGAGCTGAAGCCGGGCCGTGGCGCGCAGATCATTCGCTCCGCGGGCTCCTCCGGTCAGCTGATGGCCAAGGAGGGTCGCTACGCCCAGGTTCGTCTGCCCTCGGGCGCCGTGCGCATGGTGCTCATCGAGTGCCGCGCCACCGTGGGCCAGGTGGGTAACCTGGAGCACGAGATCATCCGCATCGGCAAGGCCGGCCGCAGCCGCTGGCTGGGCATCCGGCCCACCGTCCGCGGTCTGGCGATGAACCCTGTCGACCACCCGCACGGTGGTGGTGAGGGTAAGTCCGGCCAGGGTAATCCGCATCCGGTGTCGCCGTGGGGCCAGAAGACCAAGGGTCTCAGCACGCGCACCAATAAGCGTACTGACAAGTTCATCGTGAGCGTCCGCCGTCCGGGCGCGCGCAGCCAGTAGTCGAGGGTTTACGTAATGGCGCGTTCGATTAAGAAGGGTCCGTTCGTCGATGGGTTCCTCGTGAAGAAGATCGAGGACATGATCAAGACGAACAAGAAGAGTGTTGTGAAGACGTGGTCCCGGCGTTCCACCATCCTGCCGGAGTTCGTGGGACACACCTTCGCGGTGCACAACGGCCGCAAGTTCATCCCCGTCTTCGTGACCGAGAACATGGTGGGCCACAAGCTCGGCGAGTTCGCCCCGACGCGTACGTTCGGCGGTCACTCGGCGGAGAAGAAGGTCGCCAAGGGCAAGTAGCCGGCCCCGCTGACCAGCGGCGTCCGCCAGAGGAGATGACATGGAGTCGAAGGCACATCTGAGGTTCCTGCGCATGTCGCCCCGGAAGATTTCTACGGTGGCGGCGCTCGTCCGGGGCAAGCCGGTGGGGCAGGCCCTGAACATCCTGCGCTTCACCAGCCGCGCCGCGGCTGTTCCCGTGGCCAAGCTCATCAAGAGCGCCGTGGCCAACGCCACCGACCTGTCCAAGGGCCAGGTCGATGTGGACCGGCTGATCGTGAAGACGATCTCGGTGGATCAGGGTCCGACCCAGCGCCGCTACATGCCGCGCGCAATGGGCCGTGCCACGCGCATCAACAAGAAGACCAGCCACATTCACGTGGT
Organism: Archangium lansingense; assembly: GCF_026626635.1. Taxonomy (GTDB): domain Bacteria; phylum Myxococcota; class Myxococcia; order Myxococcales; family Myxococcaceae; genus Archangium; species Archangium lansingense. The sequence goes on along the minus strand of NZ_JAPNKA010000001.1, from coordinate 7,969,211 downwards.
GCTGGAGGAGGCGGCCAAGAAGTAAGGCCGCCCCCTGGCGCCCCACGCAACCGATTCGAAGGAGAAGCACGTTGGGCCAGAAAGTCCATCCCATTGGGTTCCGCCTCGGGGTCATCAAGACCTGGGACTCCAAGTGGTTCGAGCACAAGAACTACGCGCAGTGGCTGCATGAGGACATCCGCATCCGCGAGTTCGTGAAGAAGTCGCTCGCCCACGCGGGCGTCTCCAAGGTGGAGATCGAGCGCGCGGCGAACAAGGTGAAGGTCAACGTGCACACCGCGCGCCCGGGCATTGTCATCGGCAAGCGCGGTGCCGGCATCGAGACGGTGAAGAAGGACCTCCAGCAGTTCACGAAGAACGAGGTCTTCCTCAACATCGTCGAGGTCCGTAAGGCCGAGACGGATGCCCAGCTGGTGGCCGAGAACATCGCCACCCAGCTCGAGCGCCGTATCGCCTTCCGCCGCGCCATGAAGAAGGCGCTGCAGACGGCGATGAAGTTCGGCGCCAAGGGCATCCGCGTTTCCTGCTCCGGCCGTCTCGGCGGCGCGGAGATGGCCCGCTACGAGTGGTACCGCGAGGGCCGCGTGCCCCTGCACACCCTTCGTGCGGACATCGACTACGGCTTCGCCGAGGCCAAGACCACCTACGGCAAGATCGGTTGCAAGGTCTGGATCTGCCGCGGCGAGGTGCTACCCACCAAGGGTGGCCAGGCTGCGCCGGCCGCCAACCGCTAACTCTTCCCCGGGAGCCGCTCCGTGAGGGGCGGCTCGCTCGGGCCTGAAGGACACCGACGATGCTTCAGCCTGCTCGTACGAAATACCGCAAGATGCACAAGGGCCGCACGCCCGGCCAGGCCCACCGCGGCAGCGATCTCACCTATGGTGAGTACGGCCTGATGTCCCTGCAGCCGGGGTGGATCACCTCGCGGCAGATCGAGGCGGCCCGTATCGCGATGACGCGCCACATCAAGCGTGGCGGCAAGATCTGGATCCGCGTGTTCCCGGACAAGCCGATCACCAAGAAGCCCGCCGAGACTCGAATGGGTACCGGTAAGGGCGGTGTGGAGTACTACGTGGCGGTGGTCAAGCCCGGCCGCATCCTCTACGAGATGGAGGGTATGACGCCCGAGGTTGCCACGGCCGCCATGAAGCTGGCCCAGGCCAAGTTGCCGGTGCTGACGAAGATCGTCAGCCGCAGCGAGCTGGCCCTCTAGTTTTCTGCCTCCGGGCGGCCCACCTGGTGTAGAGGGGCCGCCCGCTGGCTTGAAGGAGATTTGAAGATGGCGACTGCGAAGGAACTCAAGGAGCTCTCGGCGGACGACCTGAAGCGGCGCGCGGCCGAGCTGCGCGAGACGCTGTTCCAGGACCAGCTCAAGCGGGCGACCGGCTCGCTCGACAACCCGTCCGAGCGCACCCAGCACAAGCGCGATCTGGCGCGCATCCTGACCGTCCTGGGGGAGAAGACCCGGGCGGAGAAGAAGGCTTAGGAGCTTTTCTCATGGCTGAAGCGACTCAATCCACCTCTGCCAAGACCTCCATCCGCGGCCGTCCCAAGACCCGCGTGGGGATCGTGACCTCTAACAAGATGCAGAAGACGGTGGTCGTCACCGTCTCGCGCCGCGCGTCTCACCCGAAGTACGGGAAGATCATGAGCATGCGCGAGAAGTACAAGGCGCACGTCGAGGATCACGACTACCCGGCCAAGATCACCATCAACGAGGGTGATCGGGTGCGTATCGCTGAGACCCGCCCCACTTCGAAGGACAAGCGTTGGCGCGTGGTCGAGGTGTTGGAGAAGAGCAAGAACGTCTGAGCCGTCCGAGCTCGCGCAGCCCACAGGCGCGCGAGGCCGTGGCTCGAGCCGCGCGGTGCTCGTCCTCACCGGAGGGGCCTGCCGTAGCTGAGATAGGAGATTCCAGATGATTCAGATGACGAGCGTGCTCGACGTGGCCGACAACTCGGGCGCCAAGAAGGTGTTCTGCATCAAGGTGCTCGGTGGCTCGAAGCGCAAGTACGCGTCCATTGGCGATGTGATCGTCGTGTCGGTGCGCGAGGCGCTGCCGAACTCCAAGGTGAAGAAGGGTGATGTGGCCAAGGCGGTCATCGTGCGCACCGCGCGCGGGGTGGGCCGTCCGGATGGCAGCTACATCAAGTTCGATGGCAACTCCGCCGTCCTCATCAACAAGGACATGGAGCCCATCGGGACGCGCATCTTCGGGCCGGTGGCCCGCGAGCTCCGCGCCCGCAAGTTCATGAAGATCATCTCGCTCGCTCCCGAGGTCCTCTAGTAGGGCATCAGGCGGTCCGCGAGGAGGGAGAGGAACCATGGAGAAGCTCAAGGTTGGAGACACCGTCCAGGTCATCGCCGGCGCCGAGCGCTCGGAGAAGACCCCGGCGACCAAGCGCGGCAAGGTGCTGAAGATCGACCGCGAGGCCCAGCGCGTGACCGTCGAGGGACTGCGCCTGGTCAAGCGGCACCTCCGCAAGACGCCCCAGCAGCCCGAGGGCGGCATCGTGGAGAAGTCGGGCACCATCCAGATTTCGGACGTGCAGGTGGTTTGCGCCAAGTGCGACAAGCCGACCCGCGTGGGTATCCGGGCTGATGGGGACAAGAAGAAGCGATTCTGCAAGAACTGCGACGCCCTGATTGACTAGGGGTAGCGGTTCGGGCATGTATGCGCGCCCTTTGCCCTACCTCGGGTGAGGGGAGGGCGGGCGAGCATACCCGGGGCCCCGAAGGACCCGTGGGGGCTCCGGTGTTTTCAGTTTCCACGCAGCACTGATCGGCGCGCTGGGTCCACGGCGGCGCTCCGAAGCAGAGGACAAGACGATGGCTGAAGAGAAGAAGGACGCGGCGAAGAAGGAAAAGAAGGGCCGCAAGAAGGAAGAAGTCAAGAAGGCTGGCTTCGCGGCGAACATCGAGGAGGGCCTCAAGGTGGGCCCGGCGCGTCTGAAGCTGCGCTTCCGCAAGGAAGGCGTCCCCGCGCTGATGAAGGAGCTGTCGCTCAAGAACCCGATGGAGGTTCCCCGCCTCGAGAAGATCGTCGTCAACATGGGTCTGGGCGAGGCGCTCGCGAACAACAAGATCCTCGAGTCCGCCGTGGACCAGCTGGGTGCCATCACCGGCCAGAAGCCCGTGGTGACCCGCGCCCGCAAGTCCATCGCGAACTTCAAGCTGCGTCAGGGCCAGGCCATTGGCTGCGCCGTCACGCTGCGCGGCGACCGCATGTACGAGTTCCTGGACCGCCTCATCACCGTGGCGCTGCCGCGCGTGCGTGACTTCAAGGGCGTGTCCCCCAAGGCTTTCGACGGGAAGGGCAATTACACGCTCGGTGTCCGCGAGCAGATCATCTTCCCGGAAATCAACTACGACCAGATCGAGAAGGTGAAGGGGCTCAACATCAGCTTCGTCACCACCGCCGCGAACGATGAGCAGGGGCTGGCGCTGATGCGTCACTTCGGCATGCCGTTCCGCACGTAACGAGGAATTCGCATCCATGGCCAAGCTCTCGAAGATCGCCCAGGCGAAGCGCAAGCCGAAGTTCTCCGTCCGCGCGTACAACCGCTGCCCGCTGTGCGGTCGGCCCCGCGCGTTCCTGCGGAAGTTCAACATGTGCCGTATCTGCTTCCGGCACCGTGCGCTCCGCGGCGAGATCACCGGCGTCACCAAGTCGTCCTGGTAGTCGGACGCGGGCGGCCGGACCCCAAGCAGGGGTCCGGGTGCCTGGCTCGCCCCTGAAAGGGTGGGCCGAAGCTGTCAATGCATGGCAACCGTGGCGAACCCCTGGGATGGGCCCGGCAGGCGCGGCGGTTGCGAGCGCGGAAGCGGTAAGACCGCTCCGCACGGAAGGTAGTCCTTCATGTCGGTTGTCAACGATCCCATTGGCGACATGCTGACCCGCCTGCGCAACGGCTCGCGCGCGCGTCACGACAAGGTCGTCATGCCCCACTCGAACCTCAAGCTCGAGATCATCAAGGTCCTCAAGTCCGAGGGCTTCATCGGGGATTACACGGTTCACGAGCGCGCTCCCCAGGGCGAGATCACCGTGCAGCTGAAGTACGGCCCGGACCGTGCCCCGGCCATCACCGGCATCCGCCGCGTGTCCAAGCCCGGCCTGCGCCGTTACGTCAATGTGCGTGAGATTCCGCAGGTCCTCGGTGGCCTGGGCATCTCCATCCTCTCCACCTCGAAGGGCGTGATGGTGGACTCCGAGGCTCGCAAGCAGAAGGTCGGCGGCGAGCTGCTCTGCACCGTCTACTAGCCAGCAGCCCGGGTGCCGCGGTTCGCGCCGCGACCTGGACTTACTGCACGAGGAAATCATGAGTCGGATTGGAAAGCTCCCGGTCAAGCTGGCGGACAAGACGAAGGTCACGGTCTCCGGTCGCCAGGTAAGTTTCGAAGGCCCCAAGGGCAAGATGGTCGTTCAGCTTCCCGCCAAGGGCGTGAAGGTGACAGTCGCCGGCAACGAGGTGAAGGTGGAGCGCGAGGATGAGTCGCGCGAAGCCCGCAGCCTGCACGGCCTGACGCGCACGCTGCTGGCCAACGCGGCCAAGGGCGTGTCGACGGGCTTCGAGCGCCGCCTGGACATCCGCGGCGTCGGTTTCCGCGCCGAGGTGAAGGGCAAGGCGATCAACCTGTCGCTGGGCTACTCGCACCCGGTGGTGTTCAACCTGCCCGAGGGCGTGACGGCCGAGGTCGACAAGGCCGCCCGCACCGAGGATGGTCTGCCCACCCTGGGGCTGACGCTCCGGTCCGCGGACAAGGAGGCCCTCGGGGCCGCCGCCGTGAAGATCCGCGCGCTGCGCCCGCCCGAGCCGTACAAGGGCAAGGGCATCAAGTACTCGACCGAGAAGATCCGTCGCAAGGAAGGCAAGACGGGCACCGCCTAGTCGGAGTGAACACCCAACCGCGCGGCTCCCTCTGGGGCCGCGCAATCATCCGGCGGTGGAAGTCCCCATCACCGCCGGACGGAGAAGGAATCATCCATGTCGAAGAAACTCGATCCGCGCCTCAAGAGGAAGGACCGCATCCGCCGGAAGCTCTCGGGTACCACCGAGCGCCCGCGTCTGTCGGTCTACAAGAGCCTCAAGCACATCTACGCTCAGGTGGTGGATGACACCACGGGCCGCACCCTGGCGTTCGCCTCGTCGCTCTCCAAGGAGCTCAAGGGCAATACCGAGGGCGACAAGAAGGCCGAGGCCAAGCGCGTGGGCGCTCTGATTGCCCAGAAGTGCAAGGCGGCCAATGTCGACGCGGTGGTGTTCGATCGCAACGGCTTCCCCTACCATGGCCGTATCGCCGCCGTGGCCGATGCCGCGCGTGAGGGCGGGCTGAAGTTCTAGAAACCTTTCGAATAAGGAAGTTCCCAAGTGGCAACTCCGATCAATCCAAACGATCTCGACCTCACCGACCGGGTGGTGAATATCAACCGCGTCGCCAAGGTGGTGAAGGGCGGCCGGCGGTTCTCGTTCGCCGCGCTGGTGGTGGTGGGCGACGGTGCCGGCCACGTCGGCATCGGCCTGGGCAAGGCCAACGAGGTCCCTGAGGCCATCCGCAAGGGTGGCGAGAACGCCAAGAAGAACCTGTTCCGCGTTCCGCTGCAGGGTCACACCATTCCGCACGAGGTGCTCGGTCACTTCGGCGCCGGCTGGGTGCTCCTGAAGCCGGCCGGTGAGGGTACGGGCGTCATCGCCGGTGGTGCGGTGCGCGCGGTCCTCGAGGCGGCGGGTATCCGCAACATCCTGACCAAGAGCCAGGGCTCGCGGAATCCGCACAACGTGCTCAAGGCCACGGTGGCCGGTCTGAAGACGCTGCGTTCGCCGGAGCAGGTGTCGCGCCTGCGCGGCAAGGACGTGGGTCCTCAGAAGTCTGAAGAGGCGAGGGGTTAATCATGGCGCTCAAGGTCAAGTTGACGAAGAGCTTCGCGGGTTCGTCTGTGGACCAGCTCGCGACCATCCGGAGCCTCGGGCTGAAGAAGTTCGGCGACGAGCGGCTCCTCCAGGACACGCCGGCGAATCGCGGCATGGTGAACAAGGTGCGTCACCTGGTGACGTCCGAGACGGTGCAGGGCGACGCCCCGAAGACCACCCGTCGCAAGCCCCGGCACATCCGGGCCCGGGACGCCGCGCGCGCCCGCCAGGCCTCCAAGGCCTAGTGAGAGGGTTCAGACAATGACTACGCTCAACAACCTGAAGCGCCCCGCGAACTCGTGGCACCGCAAGAAGCGGGTGGGCCGTGGCCAGGGTAGCGGTCTGGGCAAGACGGCCGGCCGCGGTGGCAAGGGCCAGAAGGCTCGTTCCGGTAACATGCGGTTCGAGGGCTTCGAGGGCGGTCAGAGCCCGCTGCAGCGCCGCCTGCCGAAGTTCGGCTTCAACTCCCCCAACCGCACCATCTACGCGGTGGTGAACCTGGCGGACCTCGAGGCGTTCGACGCGGGCGCCACGGTGGATGAGGCCTCCCTGAAGGCGCGTGGCCTGGTGAAGGGCCGCTACGACGGCGTGAAGGTGCTTGGCAACGGCAAGCTCACCAAGAAGCTGACCGTCCGGGCGCACAAGCTCTCGGCCACGGCTCGTGAGGCTGTCGAGAAGGCGGGCGGTTCCGTCGAGCAGCTGCCGCTCGTGGCCCACAAGCCCGAGTCCGCCTCGAAGGCCCACAGCGGTAAGGGTGTCAAGCAGGCCAAGTCGTGAGGGCAGGGCGCATCACACTCCTAGTGGTGCGCGCCGCTCCATCCGTGTAGGATTCCGCGCCCCTTTCCGAATTCGGACGGGGGCGCTGTTGTTCTCGCTGAAACCTTTCTGGGGGATGGTTCCCACGTGGCTCTGAACGCCTTCGCCAACGTCTTCCGCATCGCGGAACTGCGCAGCCGGCTCATCTACACGCTGGCGCTGCTCGCGGTTTACCGCATCGGTATCTTCATCAACACGCCCGGTGTGGATCGGGCTGCGATGAACGCGTTCATGGACGCCCAGCGCCAGTCGGGCGGCCTGTTCTCGCTCTTCAACCTCTTTTCCGGCGGCGCCCTGGACCAGATGTCCATCTTCGGTCTGGGCATCATGCCGTACGTGTCCGCCTCCATCATCATCCAGCTGCTGGCGGTGGTCGTGCCCAGCCTGGAGCGGCTCCAGAAGGAAGGTGCTGGCGGCCGGCAGAAGATCAACCAGTACACCCGCTACGGCACCATCTTCCTGTCCGTCATCCAGGGCATCGGTATCTCGCGGTGGCTGGCCTCGCTGGGCCGTTCCGACGCGGGCCAGAGCGGCTTCAACCAGATCGTCGTCCCCAACGACAACGCCTGGTTCACCTTCATGACCGTCATCTCCCTGACGGCGGGCACCGCGTTCATCATGTGGCTGGGTGAGCGCATCACCGAGCGCGGCATCGGCAACGGCATCTCCCTCATCATCTTCGCGGGCATCGTGGCCGGCCTGCTGCCGAGCGGCAAGACGCTGCTGGACATGATCAGCCAGGAGATCATCAGCGTGGCGGCCGTGGGCGCCCTGCTGGCGTTCATGGTGCTCGTGGTGGGAGTGGTCGTCTACGTCGAGCGCGGCATGCGGCGCATCCCGGTGCAGTACGCCAAGCGGATGGCCGGGCGGCGGATGTTCGCCGGTCAGGCCACCTACTTCCCGATGAAGGTCAACACCGCGGGCGTGATTCCTCCGATCTTCGCCGGCGCGCTGCTGTCCTTCCCGGCCACGTTGGGGACCTGGTTCCCGGCCCTGCAGACCGTGCAGCGCAGCATCGAGGGCAGCCCCTGGGTGTACAACGGCATCTTCGTGCTGCTCATCGTCTTCTTCTCGTTCTTCTACACGGCGCTGACCTTCCGGCCGGACGACGTGGCGGACAACATCAAGAAGCAGGGCGGCTACATCCCGGGCATCCGTCCGGGCCGTCAGACGGCGGACTTCATCGAGGGCGTGCTCAACCGCATCACCTTCGGTGGCGCGCTCTACCTGGCCGCCATCTGCGTGATTCCCTCCATCATCAGCAACGTGCTGGGTGTCCGCTTCACCTTCGGTGGCACGGCGCTGCTGATCGTCGTGGGCGTGGCGCTGGATACGGTGCAGCAGATCGAGGGTCACCTGATCAGCCGCAACTACGAGGGTTTCGCGGGTCCCCGCGGTCCGCGCATCCGCGGCCGGGTTCGCGTGGCAGCCTAGTCGAGTCAGCAGCTTCCCTGGCGCTCCTCCCCAATCACCCCGGGGGGGAGCGCCTCGTCGTTCCGGGGGTGTGTGAGCAGCGGGAGGCGGTTCGCGCCGTGGCCCTCCCGCGCTCCTTCCTGTCGCGCTGAGAGAAACCTATGAACCTCATCCTGTTTGGCCCGCCGTTCGTGGGGAAGGGGACCCAGGCGAAGAATCTGTACGCGGAGTTCAAGCTTCCGCAGATCTCCACGGGTGACATCCTCCGCAAGGCGGTGCGTGAGGGCTCGGAGATGGGCAAGCTGGCCGGGCCGTTGATGGCCGCCGGCTCCTACGTGCCGGACGAGATTGTCATCGGCATCGTGGAGGAGCGCCTCAGGGAGCCGGACGCCGCCAATGGCTTCGTCCTGGACGGCTTCCCGCGCACCATCGCCCAGGCCGAGGCGCTCGAGCGCATGCTCGCCAAGCTGGGCAAGAAGCTGGATGCCGTGGTGTCCCTCAAGGTGCCGCACGAGAAGCTCATCGAGCGTGGCTCGGGCCGGCGCTCGTGCCCCGCCTGCGGCTCCGTCTACCACGTCTACCAGAACCCTCCGAAGCGGGCGGGCTACTGCGACAAGGACGGCACCGGCCTCGTGCAGCGTGACGACGACAAGGCCGACGTCATCGAGAAGCGCCTGAAGAAGTACGACGCAGAGACCGCGGCTCTGGAGCCGTTCTACGCGCAGAAGGGCCTGCTCAGGACGATCGACGGGGTGGGGTCTCCCGAGGGCGTGTACGCGGACATCAAGAAGGCGCTGGGCAAGGCCTGAGCGCCCGCTGAGCGGCGGGGCGGGCAGGGGCGGGGCTCACACGGATGGTGAACCCGCCCTCCCGCGGTTCAAGCAGGGATGAGGCTGTCATGAGCCAGGTCGAGATCAAGAGCCGGGATGAGATCGCCCTCATGCGCGAGGCTGGGCGCATTGTGAGCGAGATCCTCGACGAGCTCGAGAAGGCGGTGGCGCCGGGCGTCACCACCTGGGATCTGGATGCCCTGGCCGAGAAGCTCATCTACCAGAAGGGCGCCAGGCCGGCCTTCAAGGGCTACCACGGCTTCCCCGCCTGCTTGTGCGCCTCCGTCAATGACGAGGTGGTTCACGGCATCCCCTCCAAGCGGCGCACGCTGCGCGAGGGGGACCTGATGAAGCTGGACTTCGGCGTCGTCTACCGGGGCTTCTTCGGGGACTCGGCCCGGACGGTCCCGGTGGGGAAGGTGAGCTCCGAGGCCGAGGCGCTGGTGAAGGCCACCCGGGAGGCCCTCAACAAGGCCATCCAAGCCATGGTGGCCGGCAACCGCATCGGGGACATTGGCCATGCGGTGCAGTCCCATGTGGAGGCCCGGGGTTTCTCCGTGGCGCGCGGCTTCACCGGCCATGGCATCGGCCGCCACCTCCACGAGAAGCCCGAGGTCCCCAACCACGGCCAGCGCGGCAGCGGCATGAAGCTTCGTCCAGGAATGGTCCTCGCGGTGGAGCCCATGGTGAACCAGGGCACGGATGAGGTGATGGTCCTCGAGGATCACTGGACAGCCGTAACGCGCGACAGCAAGCTTTCCGCTCACTTCGAGCACACCGTGCTCATTACCGAGGGGGGGCCTGAAGTCCTCACCCGGCGTCGAGCCGGGTAGGTGGGCGGAATACAATGAGGTACATGGCTGTTCGTAGAAATTCGGTTTTACTGCGCGAGGATGCTTGCCACTTCTGGACCAAAGTGTTATCCCGCCGCGCTTCCAGAGTTCCGGTGGTCCGCGAGAGGGTTATCTGATTGCCGAAGGATGATTCCATCGAAGTTGAGGGGACCGTAATGGAGCCCCTCCCGAACGCGATGTTCCGTGTGGTGCTGGACAATGGCCACAAGGTGCTCGCGCACATCTCGGGCAAGATGCGGATGCATTTCATCCGAATCCTCCCGGGCGACAAGGTCAAGGTCGAGCTGTCCCCGTACGATCTGTCCCGGGGCCGGATCACCTACCGGGCGAAGTAGCAAGGGCTCGGTTCCGCGGAATGGCGGACCGGCCCTCGAAGCTTTTCTTTTCTAAAGCGAAGGAAGGGAAGTACCGCCATGAAGGTTCGGGCGTCCGTCAAGAAGATCTGCGATAAGTGCAAGGTTGTCCGCCGCAAGGGCATCGTGCGCGTCATCTGCGCCTCCAACCCGCGGCACAAGCAGCGCCAGGGCTAGGCCCCTCAGGGACCGAGCTCCAGACCAACTCACCAGAAGGAACGACTCAAGATGGCTCGTATCGCCGGCATCGACCTCCCGCCGAACAAGCGCGCGGTGATCTCGCTCCAGTACATCTACGGGATCGGCAACAAGTCCGCCCACGACATCATCACGGCCGCGGGGATCGACCTCGCCACCCGGACCAAGGACCTCACCGAGGAGCAGACGCGTAAGATCCGCGAGATCCTCGAGGCGACCTACAAGGTCGAGGGTGACCTCCGTCGCGAGGTGACCATGAACATCAAGCGGTTGATGGACCTGGGTTGCTACCGGGGTCTGCGTCACCGCAAGGGTCTGCCGGTCCGTGGTCAGCGGACGCACACCAACGCGCGCACCCGTAAGGGTCCGAAGCGCGGCATCGTGCGCGCCAAGCCGGCGGCGCCTGCTCGCTAGTTCATCCACCTGCGCCGGCCTCCTGAGGAGCCGGCGTCGATCACCTACCTCACGGAGCAACGAGTTCCATGGCTGAAGAGACCAACGCGCCTGCGGCCCCGGCCGCTGCGGCCCCCGCGACGGGCGACACCGCCGCCGCTGCGCGCAAGAAGGGCAAGAAGGGCAAGAAGAGCATCCTCAACGGCGTGGTCCACATCCAGTCCACGTTCAACAACACCATCATCACGATCACGGACGTGTCCGGGAACGTGATCTCCTGGTCCTCCGCCGGCGCCCGCGGTTTCCGCGGCAGCCGCAAGTCGACGCCGTTCGCCGCCCAGGTGGCCGCCGGTGACGCCGCGGCCAAGGCCATGGAGCACGGCCTGAAGAACGTGACGGTGCTGGTGAAGGGGCCGGGCGCGGGTCGTGAGTCCGCCCTGCGTGCGCTCGCCGCCGCCGGCCTGAAGATCGCGCTCATCCGCGACGTGACGCCCATCCCGCACAACGGCTGCCGTCAGCCCAAGCGCCGCCGCGTCTAGTTCCATTCCGGGCCGCTCTCCTCGCGGGGAGCGGTCCAGACCACCTCTACACGGAGAAGCATCGTGGCCCGTTATACCGCCTCCGCCTGCCGTATCTGCCGGCGTGAGAACCTGAAGATGTACCTGAAGGGTGACCGCTGCTACACGGACAAGTGTGCCATCGAGCGGCGTCCCTATCCCCCCGGTCAGCACGGCCAGGGCCGCGTGAAGTTCTCCGGCTACGGCGTGCAGCTGCGCGAGAAGCAGAAGGTCAAGCGCATGTACGGCCTGCTGGAGAGCCAGTTCCGCGGCTACTACCACCGCGCCTCGGCCGCCAAGGGCAAGACCGGTGAGAACCTCCTGCAGCAGCTGGAGCTCCGCCTGGACAACGTGGTGTTCCGCATGGGCTTCGCGGATACCCGCGCCGAGGCTCGCCAGCTGGTGCGCCACGGCCACTTCACGGTGAACGGCAAGCGGGTCAACATCCCGTCGTTCGCGGTGAAGCCGGGCACCACCATCGAGGTGGCGGAGAAGAGCCGGAAGATCCTCCGCATCTCCGAGGCGCTGGAGACCGTGGATCGCCGCGGCGTGCCGCAGTGGATCGACCTGGACAAGAAGGGCTTCAAGGCGACGGTGAAGACCGCCCCGAACCGCGAAGACCTCACCATGCCGATCCAGGAGCAGCTCATCGTCGAGCTGTACTCGAAGTAATCGGCCTGGCTCGCCCCCCGAGGGCGAGTTCCGCCGCTGGAGCTGTCGTACGCGCCCTGGCCTCACCGCCGGGGCGTCGTGCTTCTGCCGGTCCCTTCGTGCAGCCCCGGGGCCGGCCGTTATTCAAGAACCCCGCGTGCCCATCCTCCCGCCACCCTGGTGGGTAAGTCGGTGGTGGCGCACGCTCTCAGGAGCAGAAGAACATGGCTGACTCTTTCCTCGCGAAGAACTGGCGTGACCTCATCAAGCCCCGCCGCCTCGAGGTCGATCAGGACTCGCTGTCCCCCACCTACGCCAAGTTCGTCGCCGAGCCGCTCGAGCGCGGTTTTGGCACCACGCTGGGCAACTCGCTGCGCCGCGTCCTGCTGTCGTCTCTGCAGGGTGCCGCCATCACCACGGTGAAGATCGAGGGTGTGGACCACGAGTTCACCACCATCCCCGAGGTGGCCGAGGACGTCACGGACATCGTGCTGAACCTGAAGGAAGTCCTCCTTCGGATGCACACGAACGAGCCCAAGACGATCCGCATCGAGGCCGAGGGCCCCAAGGAGATCAAGGCCGGTGACATCATCGCCGACCAGGACGTGGAGATCCTCAACCCGGGTCACCACATCTGCACCGTCTCCGAGGGTGGCAAGGTTCGCATGGAGCTGACGTGCCGCCGCGGCCGTGGCTACGTCCCGGCCTCCGCCAACAAGGTGGCTGGCTCGCCCATCGGCACCATCCCCATCGACTCGCTGTTCTCGCCCATCCGCAAGGTGAACTACCAGGTGACCAACGCCCGCGTCGGCCAGGTCACCGACTACGACAAGCTCACCCTCGAGGTGTGGACGGACGGCTCCGTCACCCCGCAGGACGCCGTGGCCTACGCGGCCAAGATCGTCAAGGAGCAGCTCACCGTCTTCGTCAACTTCGACGAGACCGAGGAGCCCGTGGCGGTCGAGGCCCCGAAGGAGGAGGCCAAGCTCAACGAGAACCTCTTCCGCTCGGTGGACGAGCTGGAGCTCTCCGTGCGCTCGGCCAACTGCCTGCAGCAGGCCAATATCAAGACCATCGGTGATCTCGTGCAGCGCACCGAGGCCGAGATGCTCAAGACCAAGAACTTCGGCCGCAAGTCCTTGAAGGAGATCAAGGAGATCCTCGCGGAGATGGGCCTGTCGCTCGGCATGAAGCTGGAGAACTGGCCTCCGAAGACCCCGCCCGCGCCCGCTCCGGGTGCGGCGGCAGCGGCAGCGGCGGCGGCCGGCGCGGCCCCGGCGGCGGGTGGCGCGGTGCCCCCCGGCGCTCCCAAGGCCTAGTAGACTCTCGCAGTACCTCCTTCCTCGGGGCGGCATGGCCGCATACCTCGGGGGAGGAGGGGGCCTTCCAAGGCCCAACACAGCAACGGTGGAGCCCGTGCCGGTTCCATCCTTCCCACCCGGTACCTCGTACGGCCGGAGTGGTGGACCCCAAAAGGGTCCGAGGTCAGCACCATGCGTCATAAGGTAGGCCAGAGGAAGCTCCACCGCACCACGAGCCACCGGCTCGCGATGCTCCACAACATGGTCACCTCGCTGCTCGAGCACGAGGCCATCCGCACCACGCTGCCCAAGGCCAAGGAGGCCCGGGCGATCGCCGAGCGCATCATCACCCTCGGCAAGCGCGGTGGTCTGGCCAACGTGCGCCTCGCGGAGCGGACGGTTCGCAACCGCGTCATCCTCCAGAAGGTGTTCAGCGAGTACAAGGACCGGTACGCCAACCGCCCGGGCGGGTACACCCGCATCGTGCGCCTCGGATTCCGTCGCGGTGACGGCGCCGAGATGGCCCTGCTGGAGCTGGTGGATCGTCCCGCCAAGGCCGTTGCCGAGGACACCGAGGCCGCTGCCGGCACGGAGACCAAGGCGGAGTAGTCGGCCGTCCCAAGGGTAGTGCACGGGAGCGTCCTTCCTTCTGGGAAGGGCGCTCTCGCGCTTTGTGGGGTCCGCTGTGCGGGGAAGGGCAGGGCGGAGGGCTCCAGGGCCCTCGACGCCCGCTCCGGGCTACTGCGCGTCGTCGGTGAGGTTCTTGCCGTTTTCGAGCAGCACGGCGTCGCCGTCCTCGGTCCGCATCTCGACGCCGACGATCCTGATGTCCGAAGGCGCCGCCTGGCCGCTCGCGTTCAGCAGCTGCTTGGGCGTGACGGTGACGTCCCGGCCCGCCTCCACGCGCGGCACGAAGGCATTCCACTCCACGCGCCGGTCGTCCGTGACGACGATGTGGACCTTCTCCCAGGCCCCCTTGCTCTTGTTCATGATCGTCAGCGAGGCCCGGCTGGTGACGGGCACGAGCTTCGCGCCGAAGTCTCCCGTCTGCTTCGTACCGCCCCGGGCGCAGGTGATGCCGAACGTGCTGATCGACAGAAACACCCAGCCGCTCACGATGAAGGCCTTGTACTTGAAGAAGCGGTCCTGCTCGCGGAACTCCTCCACCTTCTCCTTCACGATGGAGAGGGCGTTGAGGGCCACGTTGGCGGACTCGGCCTTCAGCTTCTGGCCAAGCTGACCCTGCTGCTGCTCCTTGGGCAGAGGGGCCGCGCGCGCGGCGCTCATCACGCGCGGATTGTTCGTCTGCGAGACGCGGGGCATGTTCGTCGACGACGGCGTCCCGCGTGGCGGCTGCTGGGGCTGGTTGGCACCTTCACTCATCGCGTCACCAGTGTAGAGGGCTCGGGCTCCCCCTGGCTACTGGCCCCTAGGGACTCTTGAGCTGCTGCAGCGCTCGCGAGGCCACCGCGTTCTCCGGCTGCGTCTCCAGCACCTTGCGCAGCCAGCGCTCCGCCTTCCCGGCTGCTTCCTTCCGCTCCTCCGGCCGCGAGGACTGCTTCGCCTGCTCGGTGAAGAGGATGCCCAGGCGCAGGGTGAACTCGATGTTGTCCGGATTCTTGTCCACCACGTGCATCAGCTCGCGCTCCGCGCCCGCCCAGTCGCCCTCCAGCTGCCGTACCAGCGCCAGCTTGCCCCTCGGCGCCTCCTCGTCCGGCTCCAGGTACGTCAGCACCCGAAAGGCGTCGCCCGCTGCCTTCAGGTTCCTCTGCTCCAGGTGGATGTCCCCCAGCCGGAACCACGCCACGTCCTGCAGCGGGTTGAGCTCCACCGCCTTCTCCAGGTGCGACCGTGCCGCCTCCGGCCTCTGGCGTCCCAGGTACAGCTCGCCCAGGTAGAAGTGGTTCTTGCCGTCCTCGGGCGCCAGCTCGATGGCCCGCTTGAACTCCTCCACCGCTCGGCCCGCATCGTCCAGCCGCTGCCACGCCAGCCCCAGCAGCGCGTGCACCACCGCCAGGTCCGGGTAGTCCCGCAGAATCTCCTCGAACGCCACGATGGCCGGGTGCGGCGCGTCCAGCTCCCTCAGGTAGCGCAGGCCCTCCTCCAGCTTGGGCTCGGCCGTCTTGGGGAAGCGCGCGAAGGGGTCCGCGATCTGATCCATCAGCGCCCGTGCCGTGGCCACCTCGGAGGGGCTCGGGCTCATCCGCACCAGCGCTCCCAGCGCCGCCACCGCCCCCGCCGAGTCCCCCGTCCGATGCAGCGCCTTGGCCAGCGGCAGCCGGATGACCGCGCGCTCTGGAGCCAGCTCGGCCGCACGCCGCAGTGGACCCACCGCCGCCGCGTACTGCTCGGACTCCAGGCGGGCCAGCCCCAGCCGGTAATGCAGCTCGGGCTCCTCCGGCTTCAGCTCCAGGGCCCGCTCGAAGGCCGCCACCGCCGGCGTCCCCGCATCCGAGGCCCTCGAGAAATACGCCAGCCCCAGCATGTAGTGGTTCACCGCCCGCTCTGCCTGCGCGTTGCGGCGCTGCAGCTCGGCGATCCACGCGTCCGTATGGCCCGCCTTCACCTGGGCCTCCGTCAGCAGCCGCGCCAGCTCCAGGTCCTCCGGAGCTCCGGCGTATTCGGCCTCCAGCAGCGGCAGGGCCCGCTCGGGCTGTTTCTTCGCCAGGTACTCGCGGGCTTGTGCACGCGCGTCCAGGGGGCGCTCGGCGGCGGCGCCATGGCGGCAGCCCGCGGTCAGGCTCAGGCCCAGTCCGAGAACGGCCACGCCGGCCCAGGTGCGCAGCCGGCGGCTTGGAGGACGACGGGAGTCGGGGGAGGGAAGGCGCACGGGCAGAGGGTCTCCTCAGGAGGCGTTGCGGAGGGAGGGCGCGTCACCCTCGACTCCGGCGGCGGCGGTGGCCCTCTCGGGATCTCCTCCCTTGCCGCCCAGCTCAAGGCTCTGCTGGATGATGACGTCGCGCACCGTCCGGGCCAGCCCCTCGCGGTCATTCTCGGCGAAGCCCGTGGTGTCGATGGGCTTGCCAATCTTCACGAACACGGGGCCCGGCTTGATGTTCCACGAGTTCTTCGGCATCACCGAGCCGGAGCCCTCGATGGTGATGGGCACCACGGGCACCCGGGACTTGAGCGCCAGCGCGAAGGGGCCCTTCTTGAAGGGCAGCACCCGGCCGTCGTCCGAGCGCGTGCCCTCGGGGTAGAGGAACACGCTCGTGCCACTGCGGATCTTCTGCGCCGCGGCATCCAGCGAGGCGAAGGCCTTGTCGCGCCGGCCGCGGTTCACGAAGATGTGCCCGGCGAACCACAGGTACCAGCCGATGAGCGGCACGTACTTGAGCTGGTGCTTGGCCACGTACCGGAAGTTCACCGGCACCGTCACGAAGTGGATGGGGATGTCCAGCGTGGACTGGTGGTTGGAGACGTAGATGGTGGGCCGGTTCGGGTCCACGTTCTCCTGGCCCGTCACCACCACCTTGGCCCCTCCCGTCAGGATGAGCACGGGGGACCACAGCCGACGGGCCACCCACACCGTGGCGCTCGGGTTGAGGGTGACGATCGCCACCACCACGGTCATGGGAAAGAAGATGGCGGTGGCGACCACCGCGACCACTATGCACAACAGGTTGCGTAGCATCCTGACGACCTCGTCAACGTCCTTCGGGGAGCCCACCACGGCGTGCTGCCCGGTGTCCCGCCAAAAACGCCCGAACAACGGAGCCGCCCCCGCCTCTTCCGGGTGTCAGCGGCCGCCCGCACGCTCGCGCGCCCAGCGACGGTGGGATGGCACCCCCAAACGTCGTCCAGGGCCAGATGGGCGGCTCGGCCGCGCCAGACTTGGGACGGGTGGGGGCAGGGGAAGACATGGGGGCCGTATCTACCATGTCACCTCGTCACTCGGGCCACCTTGTCTCTGGTGTGCGCCGCCCGGTGGGGGTACAAGCGCGGTGCTTTGGCCAAGAAGAAGTTCATCGCAATCGCAGGCAATATCGGGGCCGGAAAGACGGAACTCACGTCCTTCCTCTGCCGGAAGTACGGCCTCACTCCCTTCTTCGAACCTAACGAGGAGAACCCCTACCTCGCTGACTTCTACAAGGACATGAAGACCTGGGCCTTCCGCTCCCAGCTCTTCTTCCTCATCGCCAAGTTCCGCCTCCAGCGCCAGCTCGAGCTCTCGTCCGGCACCGCCCTCCAGGACCGCACCCTCTACGAGGACGCGGAGATCTTCGCCAAGAACCTCTACCGTCGGCGCTACATCGATAAGCGCGACTGGCAGATGTACTGGGACCTCTACGAGACCTTCTCCCAGACGCTCACTCCGCCGGATCTGATGATCTACCTGCGCTGCCCGGTGAAGACGCTCCGCCAGCGCATCCGCCTGCGCGGCCGGGAGATGGAGCAGGACATCCCCACCGCCTACCTCAACCGCCTGAACGGGCTGTACGAGGAATGGTTCAGTGGTTACAAGATGTCCCCCGTCCTGGTTCTCCCGACGGATAAGCTGGACTATCTGACGAACCTGGTGGACCGCGTGGACCTCTTCCGACAGATCGAGAAGCACCTGTGATGGAGGTCTACCTCGTCGCCATCTCGCGCGCCTCGCCGATCCCCCTCGACGAGCTGCGCGCCGCCTTCGAGTCCGAGGAGATGGGCTTTACCGTCGCTCCCGACGGCCATGGTTTCACCGTGGAAGCCGAGGAATCCCGGATCGAGGTTGTCTACGAGCAGCGGCCCGCTCCCGTCGAGTGGACCCCGGACATGTTCTCCGGCAGCGAGCCCGCCCTGGAGTCGCTTACCCGCGCCAAGGCCTTCTACCGCTTCGCCTTCGAGACCAGCTCCGCCCAGCCCACCGTGCCCGTCTTCGTGGCGCTCATGGTCGCCCGCATCGTCCTGGCCCACGTGGAGGGGGTGCTGGTGGACATCGCCTCCTCCAAGGTCCATGAGTCCGAGGACGTGGCGGAGATCACCGAGCTCGACTTCGACATCCGCGATCACGTCAACCTCCACGCCGTCGAGGTCATCGAGGGCGAGACGCCCTTGTGGGTGCACTCGCACGGGATGGAGAAGTTCGGCGCCCGCGATCTGGAGATCTTCCACCTGGGTGAGCAGGAGCTGCTGCCCGCCGAGGCCTTCCTCCACGAGCTGTGTACCGACCTGGCCTTCGGGCAGGGCCCCCCTCTGCGCAAGGAGATGGGCACCAGCGAGGGGCAGACCTTCATGTTGGTGCCCTCGGAGGAGGCCCGCACCAACCTGCTCGGCGTCCCCTTGGAGGCCTTCGAGGGCCATGAGGGCCTCTTCCTCACGGTGGTGTCGCCCCAGGGCCGGCATAACACCGCGGAACTGCTGCGCCCCTTCCGCGAGCGCTTCGCCCAGGAGCCCACCGAGCAGACCGAGTCCATGCACCAGGAGGCCCAGGCCCACCTGCCCGCCTTCAAGGCGCGCTTCCTGCGCCGCGGACTCATGGAGCCGCTCACCTTCCTCGTGCGCTCTCCCTTCGAGACGCACCCGGACGGCAGCACCGTCACCGAGCAGCTCTGGATGGAGGTGCTCTCCTGGGAGGAGGGCATCATCGTCGGCCGTCTGGTCGACGGGGCCGTCCACACCACCGAGTGGCGCAAGGGCGCTCACGTGGAGGTGCCCGAGGCCGATGTGAATGCGCTCGCCCTCAGCCGGGAAGGCCGCACCCTGGACGAGGACGAGGTTCGCGCGCTGCTCAACGCCGAACGCCCGATGTAAAGGGGGCGGTGGTAGCATCCCCCGCCCGCCATGCCCGCCCTGTTGCTCCTCTCCGGTCCCTCCACCGGTCTGCGTTACGAGGTCCAGACCGAGGCGACGATCGGCCGCAGCCCCTCGTGTGAGATTCCCCTCCCCGAGGACGACCAGATGTCCCGCCGCCATGCACGCTTCTTCGTGCAGGAGGGACAGGTGCGTCTGTCCGACCTGGGCTCGCGCAACGGCACGGCGGTCAACGGAGAGCGCATCTCCGGCGAAGTGTTGCTGCACCCCGGCGATCGCGTGCAGGTGGGAAGGACGACCGTGCTCGTGGAGCCTCCCGGTGCCGCCTCCCTGGGGGACGCCGTTACCGAGGGCGCCAGCCACCTGCCGGTCGAGGAAGTGCTGCCGCACGTCGGCACCGAGGCGGCGCTGTACTCGGCGGGTGCGGCGCTGCTGGGCGCCACCAGCGAGGCCATGGTGCTGCGGCGTATCGCGGAACAGTCGCTCCATGCGCTGCATGCGGACACCGCGGCCGCGCTCCTCGGAGAGGCCAAGGGCCTGCTCACCGCGGCGGTGGTGGGTGCTCCCTCCGTGGAGGTGCCTCGTGACATGGCTCGCGCTGCCCTGGAGCACTCGGAGCAGGGCCGCTCGGCTGGTTCCTTGTGCTCACCCTTGGTGGCTTCGGGCGGGCTGCCCTTCGGCGTGCTCTACGTGGAGCGCTCGGAGCCGGACTTCACCGAGGCGGATGGACGGCTCGCCGCCATCCTCGGGCGGCTCGGGGGCGAGGCCTACGCAGCCGTTCGCTCCCGTGCAGGCGCCCAGCCGGCCCGCGTGGACATGGCGGGCAACTCGCGCTCCTTCCGCAAGGTGGTGGAGCAGGCTCGCCGCGCCGCCGCCAGCGCCGCGCCCGTGGTGCTCTCCGGCGAGCCCGGCACCGGCAAGTCCCTGGCCGCCAGCTACATCCACGCACGCTCGCCCCGGGCCCTCGGGCCTCTTGTGCGAGTGGATTGCCGCGAACCGGCGGCCACCCTGGAGGAGGTGCTCCTCGGACGCTCCAGCGGGCCCGGTCAGCCTCCCGTCGCCTCGGCCTTGCTGCGCGCTGATGGTGGCACGCTGTTGCTGCACCACGTGGAGTTGATCCCCCGCGCCCTCGCCGAGCGGCTCGCCCGATTGATTGCCCGCAAGACGGCCCCGGCCCCGCAGGGCGGCGAGGAGCCCGTGGACTTTCGCCTCATCGTCACCGCGAACGTCCCGCCTCATGTGCTCGCGGTAAAGGGCACGGTGGAGGCCTCACTCGTCCGACAGCTCGCGGGGCTCGAGTTGGCGATGCCTCCGCTGCGCGAGCGGCGTGCCGACATCCCCATGCTCTTCGAGTACTTCGCCGCTCGGGGTGCACGCGCCGCTCGGAAGGAGCCTCCCGTGCTCAGCCCCGAGGCCCGCCAGCTCCTCATGGACTACGAGTGGCCTCACAATGTCCGCGAGCTGGCGCTGCTCGCTGAACGCCTCGCGCTGGTACATGCCGCTGGCGCGCAGCTCCATGCGCTGGCACTGCCGCCAGAGATCCAGGCGGGGAGCGTCTCGCCTCCTCAGCTCACCCTGCAGGATCGCGTCACCCGGCTGGAGCGCGATGCCATCGCCGAGGCCCTGCGCACGGCCGGTGGGAAGAAGATCGTCGCCGCCAAGCTGCTCGGCATCAGCCGCCCCACGCTGGACAAGAAGATCGAGGACTACGGCCTCACCGTGTCTCGGCGGCGAGTGTGAGGGGAAGGGGCGCTCAGCGCCTCCGGCTCACGAGCACGCCAGAGATGACGAGCAGCGCGCCCACCGCCTGCATCCAGGTGGGCCGCTCGCCGCGCACCAGCCACGCGGTGATGGCCGCCACCACGGGCGTGCCGCTGTTGTAGATGGCCGTCCGGCTGCTGCCCACCGCCTGCACGCTGCGGCTCCACACCACGTATGCCAGCACCAGCGGGATGAGCGCCGAGTACACCACGCCGAACCACGCGCCCGCGCTGATGCTCTCCAGCTTCAGGTTCATCACCGACGGTAGGCCCATCAGCACCACCCCGGGCGCACCGGTGATCATCGTGAGCGCGGTGATGCGCAGCGCGGACAGCTCGGGGCCGATCGAGCGGATGCCCACGGTGTAGATGGCCCAGCACAGCGACGCACCCAGGATGAGGAAGTCCCCCTGGCGCGTCGAGGCATCCAGCTCGGGGCCTCGGGCGCTGACGATGAGCAGCATGCCCGGTACCGCGAGCAGCAGCCCCATCGCGAGCGGCCGTCGGAGCCGATCCACTCCCAGCGCGGCGCCCAACAGGGCCGTCACCACCGGCGTGCCCGAGGCGAGCATCCCGCTGTTGGCGGCCGTGGTTTGCGCCAGCCCCATCACGAAGCAGAACTGGTAGAGCGTGTTGCCCACCAGCCCGAGCGCCACGAGCTTGAGCAGCGTGGCCCGGGGCAGTGGCTTCCAGCCCTCGCGCGTGTGCAGCACCACCGCCATGGCCGTCGCTGCCAGCCCGAAACGCAGCGCCATGAAGGCCATCGGCGGGAAGCTGCTCAGTGCCTCCTTCACCACCGTGTAATTGGTGCCCCAAATGATGACGATGAAGACGAGGGTGAGATCCGAGAGGGAGAACGTGCGAGGGGCGGCGGCCGGGGCGGGCACAGCGGTGCTGGTGGTGCTCAAGGCGAGTCGCGGCATACAGCCACCGGACCGTGCTGGCAATGCTCCCGCGGTCTCCCTGCTTCGCTCAGTGGCTCAGCTGCCTCGCCGCAGCAGCACCGCGCGTCCGTCCACGTTGAGCACCTGCGCTCCACCAGACAGCTCCGCGAGGGGCTCGTCCCAGTGGCTGTGGCCGCAGATGACGAGCAGCTCCTCCCGGGCTTCCAGCTCCGCGCGGATGGCCGGACTTCCCCTGCGCTCCGTCGAGGGCTCGTCTGGCCCCTCGTGCAGCACCAGCACCTCGGGCGACGGGCGAAGCACCTCCCTCAGGGCCGCGAGGTAGTATGTGTCTCCACGCTTGTCCTGCCCATGGACCCATGGCGTATATGCCCCCCATGGAACTGCGTTACTCCGAAGAGGTCCGGCGCGCGAAGGAGCAGGGCGTGCCGTTGGTGGCGTTGGAGACGAGCGTGGTGGCGCAGGGGCTGCCATACCCGGACAACCTCGGGGCGGCTCGCGCCTGCGAGGAGGCCGTGCGCCGCGCCGGTGCCGTGCCCGCTCCCATCGCCATCGTGGATGGGCAGGTGTTCATCGGGCTCGAGGAGCCCCAGATGCGCCGGCTCGCCGAGGGCAAGGAGCGCCTGCTCAAGCTGGCCTCGAGGGATCTGCCCGTGGCCATCGCCCAGGGCGCCACCGGAGGCACCACCGTGAGCGCCACGTGCGAGCTGGCCGCGGCGGCCGGCATCCGCGTCTTCTCCACTGGTGGCATCGGCGGCGTCCACCGCGGCGTCGCCGAGCACATGGACATCTCCCAGGACATCTGGGCCCTGGCCCGCTTCCCGGTGGCAGTGATCTGCGCCGGGGCGAAGTCCGTGTTGGATCTCCCCAAGACGATGGAGGCGCTGGAGACCGCCGCCGTGCCCGTCATCGGCGTGGGCACGGATGAGCTGCCTTCCTTCTACAGCCGCTCGTCCGGGCTGGCGCTGGAGCACCGGGTGGACGACCCGGCGGCGGCGGCGCGCATCCTCCGGGCCCGCTTCGACACGCTGGGGCAGGGCGGCATCCTCTTCACGGTGCCTCCTCCCGAGGAGACCTCGCTGCCCCGCGCCGACGTGGAGCTGCACATCGCTTCGGCCATGGCCGAGGCCGATCGCCAGGGCATCCGCGGCAAGGCCGTGACGCCCTTCCTGCTCTCCGAGATGGCCCGGCGCACCAGCGGCAAGACACTGCGCGCCAACCTCGCGCTGCTGACGAACAACGCTCGCTTCGCGGGGCAGCTCGCCGTGGCCTACGCACAGGGCTGAAGCCCGGCGCGGCATGTCCGCCCGTGGATGCTCCCTCTCCCTCTGGGAGAGGGCTGGGGTGAGGGTTTGTCCCCTTTCTGATCCTGGAGCAAGCGAGGAGCCTGGACACCCGATTTGCCAGGTCACCCGCACTGGCCAACTCGCGAGGTCAGACGCATCATTGGCTCATGCGGGATGAGAAACAGCGCCAGAAGACGCGGGCGCGGAAGCAGAAGAAGCGGGAGCAGAAGCGCCGGATGCTGGCCTCCAGGAAGCCAGGCTGGCTGGACCTGGAAGGCCTCGGTCCTGATGCGAAGCTCTCCATGACATTGCTGGCGTTCGCCTCGCCAATTCTCTCATCGCTGCCGAAGGCGCAGTTCGTGCCCGACGTGGTGCAGGGGATCTTGGAATGCGCCGCCGATGTCTGGAATGTCGTGGTGGGCTCGGAACCCGGCCAGGTGGCTCAGCGGCTCGTGGAGTTGGCCCGGTACCACGCCCAACTGCAGAGCATCCCAGAAGTACAGATGGCCGACCTGGTGATCGGCCTGGCCGAGCGGAAGGTGCAGGACTTCCCGAGCGACTATCGGGCGGTGTTCAGTGTCCAGGTCAGGTGGCGTGATACGGGTGACGAGCTTCGGGTCTACGCGGCAGGTGCCGTGCTCTCACCCGGCACGTGGATACCCGCTCCCCTGAGCATGACGCCGCCACCGAGTCACGAGGGCGATGACCCTGATTGTTTCACTGGCAGCGAGCTCGAGGGCCGGTAAACGCAACCCGCGGTCACCATCCAACCCGCACCGTCTTGGTGCGGATGGGGCCGCGTGACAGCGGTCTCACGCTGGAAATCTACAGAACGGGCGTAGGAAACGGCTTCTTCGCATTTTCTTTGGATGGGCACGCTCTCTGGCTGTCCTCGGATTGGGTCATCCAAGAACCGAGGAGAAAGTCCGTGTACCTACGTCTGGCCGTATTGGGCTGTGTCCTGTCACTGACCGCGGGGTGTAGCGGCACACGTGGCGAGGAGGTGGAGAACGCGCCGCTGCAGGGAGCCGACGAGACCGTCTCCGCTCCCGAGCATGCCCTGCGTGGCTGCGTCTCCGCACAGGCGCGGCTGGAGCCAACACCGTCACGGCTCGGATGAAGTGAGGCGAATGCACATGACATCGAATCGTGAAGGCATGAGGGCGCTCGGGCTGACCGTGGCGGGGTTGTTTCTGGTGCTGCCGCCGGGGATGGCGCGGGCCGTTGTTCCCCCGGACAGCTCGTTCTTTTCCACCGTGCACATCGAGTCGGCGGACTCGTTGAGCACGGTGTCGGATGGAGATCTCTGGCCGTCGTGCTGGTCAGATGATGGCTACCTGTATGCGGCGAATGGAGACGGACGCGGTTTCACGATGGTGGAGCCCCGTCCGGACCCTGTGTATGACATTGCAGTCAGCCGGGTCCAGGGAATGCCCGGGAGCCTGACGGGCTCGACCCTGACGACGCAGATCGGCCAGATCTGGCAGGCGGGCCCGTACAACCGCAAGCCGACGGGCATGGTGTGCGTTGACGGCGCTCTGTACATGGCCGTTCAGGATCTCTCCTGGGACTTCAACGACGCGCCCAATGCGACCATCGCGAAGTCGACGGACCGTGGCGTGACCTGGACCTGGAACACGTCCACGCCGATGTTCGGCAACTACGTGTTCACGACGATCATGTTCCTGGACTACGGCAAGAACAACGCCTGGAACACGTTCGACTCCTATGTGTATGCGTATGGAATCGACCACAACTGGCGCGACTCCTTCGACAACTCGGTGCCGGATCCGACGAAGCTGTACCTGGCGCGAGTCCCCAAGACGAGCCTCCAGAACCGAGCGGCCTGGCAGTTCTACACGGGCGATCTGAATGGGAACGCCTCCTGGAGCACGGACATCAACCTGCGCCAGCCCGTGCTGCAGGATGACCGGCGGCTCTACGTCAGCACCCGGGCTCCTTCCGGTCAGCCGAGAGACCTGTCGGTGATCTCCCAGGGCGGGGTCGTCTACAACAAGGCGCTCAACCGCTACATCTACACGTCCTGGACCGAGTACACGTTCGAGTTCTACGAGGCGCCTGCTCCGTGGGGCCCGTGGAAGAAGTTCCTGAGCAAGGACTACGGCGGCTACCCCTGGTCGGACACGAAGAACGGCGGTTACTCCGCGACGATTCCCTCCAAGTTCATCAGCACCGACGGCAAGACGATGTACGTGCAGTCCAACACCTTCATGGGCGGACTCGCCAACTACAACTTCTCGCTGCGCAAGCTGGTGGTGGAGCCTCGGGTAGCGACGACACCCTCCAACGTCCGGGGCGACACGGTCAACCTGGCCATCCCCGCCAATGGGACTCGGGCCATCGAGAAGTCGGCACACTTCGGCAATCTGTCCTCTTTGAACAACGGCTATCTCAACGACAACGAGGACAGCTGGGATCAGGAGAACAAGACCCTCGATTGGTGGGGGTATACGTGGCCGCGCAACTACCACCTGAACAAGGTCAACTACACGACCGGTGGCATGTTCACCGACGGCGGCTGGTTCAGCGGGAATCTCTGGGTGCAGGTGAGGCAGAACGGCCAGTGGATCAATGTCTCCAACCTGCGGAGCTCCCCTTACTACCCGCTCACCTCCGCCGCGGGAGCGAACAGGACGTACACGTTCACGTTCAACGACACCTGGGGTGATGGCGTGCGCATCATCGGCACTCCGGGCGGTAGCGCTTACTTCACGTCCATCGGAGAGCTGTCCGTCTACTACGCGAACCCCGTCACGTCCGGACTCCTCCAGGATCCAGGGTTCGAGAACCAGACCAGCAACGCGGTGTCCTATCCCTGGTACGTGCAGGGGACCGACGCCAAGGGCATCGATCGGGGACTGGGGTTCTCGCACAGCGGCGCGAACAACGGGTGGATCCGCACCTCTTCGCGCAACTGGAACGCCCTCAAGCAGGATGTGCAGGTCACTCCGAACACGAACTATGTCCTGACGGCTTGGATCCGCAGCTCCGCCAACGTTGTCGGAGGCTACTTCGGCGTCTGCACCGTACCGGGCGTCATCATCAACGAGCTCAACTACGGCTACCTGCCCGACTACACGGCCAAGACGGTCACGTTCAACTCCGGCTCCAACACGAGCGTGAGCGTGTTCGCCGGCTTCTGGGCCCCCGGTTCCGACTCATTCATCCAGGTGGATGACTTCTCGCTGACCCGGCTGTAGCCGCAACGCGTGGAGGAGGAGCGATTGTGCCTCTCGCTCGCACGTGGCACACCTCGCTGTGCCACGCGTTCGCACGTGGCACACCTCACCGTGCCATTCCTGCTCTCCGGCACGTGTCCTCGTGTAACAGACGCAGCGTCACTGCACGGATGGGCTCGGCATGCCCGTTGCTCTCTCCTCGGATCATCCTGGCTGGCCAACAGCCACCGCGCATCCAATCCGAGGAGAGAACACCATGAAGCGCTCGTCACGACTGCTGGGAACCCTGACCCCCCTGATGATGATGACAGCGGGTTGCGGCCCCGAGCTCGTCGCGGACTCCATGCCCGGCCCCGTGGGCGTCACCCGCAGCTCACTCGTGCTCGACAACCAGAAGTTCAAGGTCAACACCAACATCTCCTCCGGGGAGCGTTGCCGCGTGCCGCAAAGCCTCCTGGCGGATTTCCAGCCCAACCGGCAGCTCCTCATCCGACGCGGCACCGCCCTGCGCGGTCTCTGCACCGTCGAGACCACCGCCAGCGCCTCGGGCGACTTCGAGATGAGCCAGACGGGGTTCGACAACCGGGTGAAGCTTTCCGGCGACGCCGCCACCGAGACCGGCTCCGTCGTCCAGGTGGCCAACGAGTATGTCGCGGGCAGTGCCCCCGCGATCGCCGAGTCCGCCAGCTCGCTCAACGAGGCCAACACCAACTCGTCCGGCAAGGTGATGGAGTACACCCAGCGCCCATCAGGCTCCGTCGTGGCCTACACCGTGCCGCACCCCTTCGAGAAGGGCACCTTCGAGCAGGGCGCACTCATCCACACCGCCGACACGCAGCGCAACGCCATCTGGGCCGCGGCCATCAACAACAACCAGCGGGGCTCTCTCAGTCGCTACCACATCACCGCCACCGAGCTGAGCGGTGCGAGCTTCCCCGGCCTGGGTTCGTTCCTCACCAACCGGATTCCATACGCTGTCTCCTTCCACGGTGAGACGAGCTGCACCACCAGCGAGGTCAAGGTGGGCGGAGGCATCGAGCTTCCCTTCCGCCAGGGTGTGGCGGAGATCATCCGTGAGGCGCTCAACGACCCCAGCTTGCGCGTCCACTGGAAGTCCGGCGTCTGCTTCGACGGCAGCGACGATGACAACTTCGTCAACGCCATGAGCGTCGATTTCCGCGGCGTGCAGTTGGAGCAGGACAGCACGATCATCCTCTCCGACACCTCGCGGCGTGACACGGTCGCCAACGCCGCCAAGTCCGTGTTCGACTGCCTCATCGACGACGCCGACAACGCGCCCACCGTCACCTCCGCCACCACCTGGTCGGCCAACTCCGGTGGTACGGACTACGTCTCTGCCGGGACCTGCAAGCGCTTCATCGCGGAGATCGAGCTCCCCAACGTAGCCGGTGGCCACACGCTCTCGGCGGGTGCCTCCACCTGTGTGACCGGACACTCGGCCCACGTCGACTACTACCGCTGGACGATGGGCTCGGGCGGGGTGGGGTACTGGGTGCGCATGGGTGGCGGCAACCTCACCTACGCCGATAACGGTGCAGGGTGCAGCACCGTCTTCTCGTCCGAGGTTGGCTACAGCTACGTCCACCCCGGCGCCGTGGGCAGCGGTTCGATCGGCACCACCCGACTGCGCGCCGTGGTTCGCGCCTCCAACGCGAGCGGCGCCGCCGTGCCAGCCTTCTTCTCCGTGCAGTGAGGAAGCAGCCGATCGCGCACCGCCCCATGATAAACCTGCGGATGCGCGGTCTTCCTCTTCCGCCTCATCTGGAGATCTTCATGAGCCAGGCAGTGAGTTCCCAACCCCTCGCGTTCGACCTTGTCAGCCTCGAGGCCGCCCAGAATGCGCAGCCGCTCTACCATCGGCTTCGCACTCAGGAGCCCATCCATTGGAGCCCGCAGCTCCAGGGCTGGGTGCTCACCCGCCATGCCGACATCTCCAACGCGCTGAGGGATTCCCGCATGGTCGCGGGACCGATGACGGGGCAGTTCGAGCGTCTTCCCGAGGACGCCCGGAAGGCGCTCATGCCGCTACGCGACGCCGTCAACATGTGGATGGGGCACACCACCAACGAGGGCCACCTCCGCTTCCAATCGCTGCTCAAGCGCTACTTCACCCCGCGCACCGTGGAGAACCTCCGCCCGCGGATTCAGACCATCACCGACACGCTGCTCGACGCCGCCGTGGCCAAGGGCGGCTCCATCGATCTGGTGCAGGACCTCGCCATTCCGCTGCCCTCGAGCGTCATCGCCGAGATGCTCGGGGTGCCCCTCACTGACGAGTACATGCTCCAGCGCTGGTCGAGGGATCTGACGGCCATCTTCAGCGCCTTCGACGTGCAGCAGCTGCTGCAGAGCCAGAAGAGCGTGATGGAGATGATGAACTACATGCGCGACGTGCTCGCTCAGCATCGCCGCGCCCCGAGCGAGAACATCCTCGAGGTCTTCATGCGCGCCCAGGCCGAGGGGCTCGTGAGCGAGGAGGAGATCCTCTCCAACTGCGTGCTGCTGCTGTTCGCCGGCCACGAGACGACCGCGCGGCTCATCAGCCGGGGCATGGTGCTCCTGTTCGATCACCCGGAGCAGTTCGCCAAGCTGCGCGAGGACGCCTCGCTCATCCCTCAGGCGGTGGAGGAGATGCTGCGCTTCGGCGACGTGGTGGGCTTCATCACCCGGCTGACCGTCGCGCCGGTGGAGCTCGCCGGACAGGCGATGCAGCAGTTCCAGATGGTGTACCTGGCGCTCGCGGCGGCGAACCGGGACCCGGCGGTGTTCCCCGAGCCGGATCGGTTCGACATCACCCGCAAGGCGAGCAAGCACGTGGCGTTCGGGTTCGGCTCGTTCTACTGCTTGGGCGCGGCGCTGGCGCGGCTGGAGGCCCATGTCTTCTTCGAGACGCTGCTGCGCCGCTTCCCGAATGTGCGGCCCGCGAAGGGCACCCAGCCCACGTGGGAGCCGCGGCCCCCGCTCAACCGGGAGCTGCGCGCGCTCCCCGTGGAGCTGTAAGCGCGGCGCGCCCGCCCTGCCTCCCCGGGGGCGGGCGCGACTTTGCAGCCTGTCTTCCCTACATCGGCTGTCCAATACGAGTCCGTCCCGGAGCCGCGCCTCGTAGGGTTGACGTTGTTGGAATGTTACAATCACCATTCGATGACGGCCGACTCCTCAGGGCCACCCGCCCTGCTTCGGGTGAAGCGCAAGAACCAGCTCGTTTGCGCGGCCATCCTCGCTGGGTGGGCCGTCGTCCAGTACGCGGTCGTAGGCTCCGTCCACTGGGGAGTGCTGCTGGTGCAGCTCGGGTGGAGCGCGACGTTCGTGGTGCTCGGGTGGCTGGTGGGCGCGGGGCGGATTCCTCTGAGGAGCTCCGGGGTCTGGACGGGACTCGTCAGCCTCGTGGCGGGGTTGGTGCTCATCCACCTGACCGGAGGGCCGGACAGCCCCTATTTCCCGATGCTCGCCGCGCTGCCCCTCACCCTCGCCACGTTCTCTCCAGACACCCGGCTGCCGACAGTCGTGGCCAGCGGAGCGATGCTGGTGGCGGTGATGGTGCTGGATGTGATGGCGGGCATGGCGCCGGGGAAGATGCTGCTGCAGCTCTTGTGCTTCAGCATGCTCAGCGTGGTGGGCGTCCTCGGAGCGCAGACGTACCAGCGCATGCGGGAGGCGGAGAAGTCGGCGCAGCAGGAGCGGTTGGTGGCGCAGCAGGAGCGGTTGGACGCATTGGAGCAGCTCGCGGAGAGCGAGCGCCGCCGGGTGCGTGCCGAGCGCGAGCGCGCGGAGGTGGAGCGGCTGGTGCTGGTGGGACAGCTGGCGGCCGGGGTGGCGCACGAGGTGAACAACCCGCTGGCCTTCGTGAAGTCCAACCTGGGCTTTATCGAGCAGGAGTTGTTGCGCGAGGGTGAGCCACTGGACCGGGCGGAGTTGCGGGAGGTGCTCTCCGAGACGCGGCAAGGCGTGCTGCGCATCCAGCAGATTGTCGCGGACCTGCGGCGCTTCTCACGCGAGGAGGACAGGGACAAGGCAGAGCAGGGGCTGGTGGAGGACGCGGTTCGTGAGGCGAAGCGGCTGGCCTCGGTGCGCCTGCGCAGCCTGGGGGAGCTGTCGTCGGAGGTTCCCTCTGGGATGCCGCCGGTGCGGCTGGGGCAGCGGCAGTTGGTTCAGGTGCTGGTGAACCTGCTGCTCAACGCGGCGGACGCGGTGGAGATGGCGGTGCCCGCGCGTCGGGCCCACATCGTGGTGAGGGTGGGGCGGGCGGATGGCGCAGTGCGGTTGGAGGTGGAGGACAACGGCTCCGGGATTCCTCCGGAGGTGGCATCGCGGCTCTTCGAGCCCTTCTTCACCACCAAGCCGCCGGGGAAGGGGACGGGACTGGGGCTCGCCCTGTGTCGCGAGTACGTCCGTCGGGCTGGGGGCACGCTCACCGGCGAGAATCGCTCCGAGGGGGGTGCTCGCTTCGTGTTGACGCTGCCGGTGGTGGCGGAGCTCGCCTCGGCGGCCTGAGGCTGCGGGCGCTCGCCCGCGTGGCCGTGTTCAAGCAACTCAACCACGAGCTCTGCACAGGGTGTGCCTGGAACACAGCGCGGTGCGAGGCCCGATTGTCCCGTGGTCAGGGGGCGTTGGCTTCGGATGAACGCTCACGTGCCCGAGAGCGAGGGGGGCACAGGCGCTCCGGGTGGCACACAGGGCTTCTGGGTGATGGGCGGGTCAGGGCCGGGCCCCCAGATTCCCCGCCACGCGTGGCATCGAGCCGCGCGGAGGGGGGATGTGGTGATGAAGTCTTGTTGGCCGGCGTTGCTGCTATTGCCCATGGTCTCTCTTGCCTCCAATGAGGCACCGCTGACGGTGGAGGGCCCACCCGGTGGCTCTGGAATGGAGTGGCGGGGGCCCCATTGTCCGCGGCCGGATGGTCCGCCCGCAGTCCTGCTCCGGGACATTCAACCGGGGCCGGGCGGCTCGGAGCTCAGCATTCCGTCCGAGAGGGGCGGCACGTTCTTCTTCGAGGCCCGCAACGAGGAGTTTGGTTTCGAGCCGTGGGTGAGTGATGGCACTCCCGGGGGAACCCGGCTGCTGAAGGACATCAACCCCGGCCCGGGATCCTCGTTCCTCGTCACCGACGTTGATTTCAACTCCACCGTGGTCGGCGGAGACTTCTTCTTCCCGGCCACGGATGGGCTCATCGGCGCCGAGCTGTGGACGAGCGATGGGACGGAAGAGGGCACCCGGCTCGTCAAGGACATCAACCCGGGTCCGGGGAGCTCCTTTCCGTCGTTCCTCATCTCCGCGGGAGGCGGGAAGCTCTTCTTCCGGGCCAATGACGGCGTTCACGGGGACGAGCCGTGGGTGAGCGACGGCACGGCGGAGGACACCTTCCTCGTCAAGGACATCAAGGCCGGCCCGGAGAGCTCGGGCGCCCCTTTCGGTCCCGTGCGGGTGGGCGGGACGCTCTTCTTCAACGCCGATGACGGCATCCACGGGGGCGAGCCATGGGTCAGCGACGGGACTCCCCGGAGGACCCGGCTGCTGAAGGACATCAATCCCGGCTCGGAGGGCTCGAGCGCCATCGGCTTCACGCCCGTGCGGGGAGGCATCGTCTTCATCGCCACGGATGCCGCCCACGGCAATGAGCTGTGGGTGACGGACGGGACGGAGGAGGGGACGATGCTCCTCGCGGACATCCGGTCCGGGCCAGGCAGCTCGTTCCCCTTCGGGCCCTTTCCCGCCTCCGGCGGACGGGCCTACTTCCACGCTGACGATGGCATCAACGGCCGCGAGCTGTGGGTGACGGACGGGACGCCAGCGGGTACGCGGCTCGTCGTGGATCTCAATCCGGGACCGGCGAGTGGTGTCGCGGGGAACATCGCCACCATCGGCCGCACGGCCTTCTTCGACGCCAACGATGGGGTCTCCGGCGGGGAGCTGTGGCGCAGCGACGGTACGGCGGAGGGCACGGAGCTCGTCCGGGACATCAACCCGGGACCGGCGAGTGGCATCCCCTTCTTTCCGGAGTTCTTCGCGGTGGGCGGGCGGCTCCTGTTCGGCGCGGATGATGGAGTCAGCGGCGTGGAGTTGTGGCGCAGCGACGGGACGGAGGTGGGTACCTTCCTGCTGCAGGACATCCGTTCCGGGCCGGAGGGCTCCTTCCCGGGGAGCTTCATCGAGAGTGGAGGCCACGTCCTCTTCACCGCCGATGACGGTGTCCATGGTGTGGAGCCGTGGAGCCTCTCGCGCTCGGCGCTGTCTGACTCGCGCGCGCCCCGCATCTCTTGCCCGGACCACGTGGTGAAGGAGGCGACGGATGCGTATGGCGCCTCCGTGCGTTTCCCTCCCGCGCGGGCCGAGGACGACACCACCCGCTGCCCCGCCATCCGCTACAGCCACGAGCCCGGCAGTACCTTCTCGCTCGGCACCACGCGGGTGACGGCTACCGCGACGGACGTGGGCGGCAACAGCGCGAGCTGCACCTTCAAGGTGAAGGTGGAGGACACCCGGCCGCCCCGTCTCAAGTGCCCGAAGGACCGGACGGTGTGGTTGAAGGACGGCAAGCACGTGGTGGTGGAGTATCCGGCCGCGGAGGCGACGGACGCGGTGTCCTCGCCGTGGGTGCGCTACAGCCACCCGTCCGGGTCCACCTTCCGGCTCGGGACGACGCAGGTCCGGGTGAAGGCGACCGATGCGGCGGGCAACTGCGCTACCTGTGACTTCGAGGTGAAGGTGAAGCGCCGGTAGTCGCCGGCGTCATTTCCAGGCAAGTGAGGGCCGCGGCGAGACGTCCTTCGCCGCGGCCCCGGCTGATCTTCCAGTTTGGCTTCCCGGGCGCCAGAAACACCAAGGCCCGTGTCCCTCTCGCGGGGAGACATGGGCCGTATCTTCAACGCCGCCGTTTCCTCGTAGTCGACGCCCTGGGCGACCGGGGGGCGGCGGATTCCTTTGAGGGGGTCGCCATCAGGCACGCTGTTCCGCCCAACCACCACCGCATCATCCGGCTCGGATAGCTCCGGCGGGTCACTAGCCGCCCGGTAACCGAGCGCCTGTTATGGGGTCCGCCGCCTCTATTCTCCCGCCCCTTCCTGCTCTCTCCTTTTCCTCCTCGCATGGAGTCTCTCGACAATCGAGAAGGGGAAAATGGCGCGGCGATTGATGTTTCGGTAATACACCGCGAGATGGTGCTCGCCGCCAATCTGTATGACGGTTTGTGCCAGCGGATCTGACTGCCCATTAAACCAAGCGTCTGCCTCCTCGCGAGTATTGAACGTAGCCACCGCCGGAGGGAGGCCGTTTTTCGTCATCTCCTCGATGTAGTATTCAAGTCCGGAATCTGGGGCGAGTGAGCGGCGGCTACGGTCTCGAGAAGACAGGACGACGTGGTATTCGTCAGCGATCAACACGCAGGCCAAATCAGGTGGCTCAGGTTGCGCACTGAGCCAGGCCTCCGCCTCGTCCCGCGTGTTGAATGAGGCGATGACTCGGGGGGGGGCCTTGGATTCGACGTCTTTGCGATAACTCTCGAACTCATAAGACTGGCCATTCCGCCAGACGAACCAGAGCGCGTCGATGGCGAGGAGAAACAATTCCTTCTCCTCGGGAGACTGAGCATGTTCTCGGTTCTTCCCGAGGAACTCTTGCACTTCGGTGATGCGGTCAAAAATCGTCACGGGGCCACCGCCGCGATGTGGGGCTCGCAGACAACTTCCGATGAAGCCAAAGCTGCCACTGGAATCAAGGCAATGAGCGCCCCGGGAGGGAATGCCACGATGAAGGCAACTCCTGCAACGACGACAATGCTTCCCGCCAGGACCTCGGTGCGATTTCGCTTCAACCAATCAACCGCCCCGTTTGTGGCCGAAAACTCTTGAGGGCGACGTCCCTGTAATTCTTCGCAATCGAGGTACGGTTGCCAGCACCCGCCCTTGCAGTGGTCGTGCTTGGCGCCAGGAGACATGTGCGCATAGTCCTCGGAAAGAGGCCGTTTCATGCACGTGTCAATGCAATCATTGAACTCCTCATGGCAATCTCGCTGGCGAGCAGCCGCAAGCACAATGCGCCCATATATCCTCTCGGCGCGTGGCTGGAACCTGAATTGCGAAAGGTCAACCTCCTCGACGGGGCGCCAACTGTGCGCGACGTGCCCACTGGGGGATTCTTGGATGACGAGCACGAAGCGGTGAAGTTCTTCGACCGCCGGGGACGAACTCCCAGTGGTATCGTCGGTCATGCCCACGGCCCTGCTCGAGCTCGATTCGGTCAAGTCCGGAGCATTGGACACCGATGCGCAGCCCGTTACGAGTGCCCCTAACAAGAGGACCATTGCCTCTAGGATTAGGTTGCAGTTCGTGCTTTTCATGCGAACAAAGCTAGACCTGTGAGGTGGGCAACACAAGTCGTATAGACGATACCGCGTCAAGCAGGTTCACCACCCTCTAAAACCTGGAATGGCCATGGCGACGATTCTCCAGAGCTCCCTGAGGGCGTCGGATGCCACCATGGCCCTCGCCCCAGCCCTCTCCCGGTGGGAGAGGGAGGGGATGCAAAGGAGGGGAGGGCGGAGTAGGAGCCGTGATCTACGGGCTCAGAAGCTCACGCCCTCGGTGGCGGGGGAGGGCACGGTGAGGGACAGCCGCTGGGGCCCGGTCTGCTTCCCGTAGAAGGACTGGTAGAGGTACAGGTCCGCCAGCACCTGCTTCACGTACCCGCGCGTCTCGCGGAACGGAATCTCCTCGACGAACAGGTCCAGGGGCAGCGCGCCCTTCTCCTTCACCCACTTCACCGCCGCCTCCGGGCCCGCGTTGTAGGCCGCCGCCGCGAGCGCCGGGTGCGAGAAGCGCTTCATCAGCTGCGCCAGGTACCACGCCCCGTACCGGATGCTCAGCGAGGGCGAGAACAGCTCCGCGGGCGCAGGCTCCGGCTCCGATAGCTTCTTGGCAATCGCCCGGGCCGTGGGCGGAATCACCTGCATCAGCCCGCGCGCGTCGGCGGCGCTGGCCACTTCGGGGCGGAAGGCGCTCTCACGGCGCATGATGGCCCACACCAGGAACGGGCTCACCTCGTAGCGCGTGGCCTCGCTCTCCACCGCGTTGGCGAAGGCGCGCGGGTAGAAGGCCGCGAGCGCCTCGGGCACCCTCGCTCCGAAGGCCCGGCCCCACAGGTGCCTGGCCGCCACCGCATGCGCGTGTCCGTACTCGCCCAGTCGCAGCAGCGCGTGCGCGAAGCTCAGCGCCTGCTCCTGGTTGCGGATGCGCGAGGTGCGCGACTGCACCTCCTCGGCCGCGTCGCTGAACAGGCCCGCCCCGGTGAGCGCCACCGCCAGCTTCAGCTCCGGTGGCACCTCGCCCGACTCCAGTTGCTTGGGGGCCTCGGGGAAGCCCGGGGGAGGCTGGCGGCCCAGTGCGTGCAGTCGCTCCGAGGCCAACAGCGCGTAGTACGAGTTGGGCGCGCTGGTGATGACGGCCTCGTACGCGGGCCCGGTGATGTCCACCTTGGCGCCCTCCAGCTCGTGGCTGCGGGCCGACCAGTAGCGCG
The DNA here is from genome assembly GCF_026626635.1 of Archangium lansingense. GTDB lineage: Bacteria > Myxococcota > Myxococcia > Myxococcales > Myxococcaceae > Archangium > Archangium lansingense. The sequence goes on along the minus strand of NZ_JAPNKA010000001.1, from coordinate 7,933,527 downwards.
CCTGCGGCACCAGGCTGCTGCGCGAGAAGGTGTCCACCAGCGAGCCCAGCACCTCGCGCGCCTTGCCGTACTGCTCCATCCGGATGTGCGCCAGCGAGCGGTACCACATCGCCTCGTCCCGACGCCGCGAGCGTGCGTGCCGCTGGTCAAAGGCCGTGAAGGACTTCACCGCCTCCTCGAAGCGCCCGGCCTGCAAGTCCAACCAGCCCACGTAGAAGCCGGCCTCGTCGGCCACGTTCTCCTTGGGCCACGTCTTCTCCACGGCGGCCATCAGCTCGCGGGCCTTGGTGTTGTCGTCGCTCTTGAGCGCCCGGCGTGCGGTGACATAGGCGGCCTCGGCGGCCACCGCCGGAGGCCCCTGGCGTGCCACGGCCAGCGCCTGCTCCGCCGCCTCCCGCTTCCCCGTGGCATACAGCGCCTGGGCCCGCACCAGCGCCACCTGCGCCTTGTCCTGCTTCGTGCGCGCCAGCTTCGCCGCCTCGGCCTTCTCCAGCTCCTCCAGCGTGCGCTTCGCCTCACCGGCGTCCAGCAGCCCGCGCGCTCGCTGCAGGTGCTCGGCCAGCGTCAGCTTCAGCGCCGGCTTCTGCGCCTCGAGCTTCGCCAGCGCCTCGTCCGCGTACGGGTGCGCGGGGTAGCGCAGCGCCACCGTCTTCAGGTCCGCCTTCTCTCCCGCGGTGTTGCCCGTCGCCCGCCGCGCCTGGGCCCGCTGATAGAGCAGCTCCGCCGAGGGCTCCTCGGTGGCGGCCGTCTCCAGCGACGGTGCGGCCTCCTTCGCCTTGCCCGCGGCCAGCAACGCCTCGCCCAGCCGGGCCCGCGCCCGAGACGTCAGCGCCGGAGAGCCCTTCTCCACTGCCCGCCCGAAGGCCTCCGCCGCCGCTGCCGCGTCTCCCGCGTAGAAGTGCGCCTGCCCCTGGTAGTAGGCGAGGTACGGCCGGAGTGGCTCGGCCACCGACGCTCCCGTCAGCAGCGTGCGCGCCTCCGCCACGTCCCCCTCCGAGAGGGCGAGCGTTCCGGCGAGCAGGGCGATGCGGCCCGCGTCCGGGCACTTGCTGGACATGCAACTTTGGAGGTCCTGTTGGGCCAGGCTCCGAGCCTCGGCGCGGTGCAGCCGGACGGCCTCCAGGGTCTCGGGGGATTGGGCCCACGCCCCTCCCGTACCCAGCACCACCGTGAGGAGCCCAACTCCAGTCCACCGCCGCATGTGCATCTCCTTGTCGCCTCCGCGCGCGAGCCAGCGCCGAGGAACAGCAGGCCCTGCGCACCTATTCCCACCCTACATTCACTCACCACGTCAAAAAGCGCTTGCTTAGGGTGCGGTTTGACAGCCGGGCCGACAAGTCCTAGATCGGCCCTCGCAACGACAGGACCAGCTGTTCGGCAGCTGTCAATTCATTCGCTGCCAGTATTCGAGAAATGAGCGGTATTTGGCGTAAACGGTCCTGACCCGTTGCGTCAAAAGGGGGCGCTTCTTAGGTTGTGCGGCCATTTCAGGCGCAGGACCTGGAAGGTTGCCGATGAGGTGACCGCGCGTTCCGGGCCGATCTTGGTCCCATGCGTTCGGGGGGGAAACAAGCTCTTGAGGGAGGGCTCCGTTCCATGCTGAAGCCGTGTCCGACTGATCTGCCGCAGACCATCAACCCCGAGGCCGGACCCAAGCGGGCCGGTGTCGAGACGCATCGCAACCTCAACTGCAGCTACTACGACAACTGCCTCGATGAGGCGGTGCGCCGGGGCTGGCAGTCCTTCACCTGCGTGAAGTGTCAGATGAATCAGCAGGTCGCCCCGCCGCAGATGGGGATCGAGGCCTACGCCACGCAGCGCCGCGCCATCTGAGGCGGCACACCGTCACATGCGGACGGGCTCCCGGCGGCTGGCCGGGAGCCACGCTCAGCGAGTGGCGGCGTAGATGATGACCATCCAGTACTGCCCCTGACCGTACGTGCGCGAGTCCCCGCGGACGGCGCCCACACCGACCACGGTGTTCTTACGGTCTCCCAGACTCTTGGAATCCGGGAGGAGGGAGGGGCTCTCCGCCACATAAAAGTCCACCGAGGCGCTCTTGGCCGAGTCCAGCGCGCTGAAGACGCGGTCGTGCACCTTGGAGCCGGGCAGCTGCACCTTGGGCTGGTCCTGCTCGAGCGCGCGCCGGGCATGGTCCAGGGCAATCTGCTCCAGCACGGGGTTGCGCTGCAGCGGCGGCAGGCCGCGTGAGGCGCGGTGGGTGGCCAGGGCCTGATAGGCCTCCTCGCGTGGATCTCTCGTGACGGCGGCGGACACCGGGGGAGCGGTGGAGGAGAAGACCTCGGTGAGGATGGCCTGCTCGCGCCCGTCCACCTTCTGGAAGGCCACTCCGATGCCGGCATGGGTGAACTGGGTGCCGAGCAGGTTGCTGCGGTGGCCAGGGCTGTGCTCGATGCCGAAGTGGGCGGAGAGCGGACCGGAGGCCATGCCGAGGTTCTCGCCGGCGGTGCGGTACTGGGAGCCAGCGGAGGCCAGGCGGCTGCGCAGGTCCGAGCCGTCCGGGGCCACGTGGGCGAAGAAGCCCTCGCGAGCCATGCGGTCGCTGTAGGCCTGGGCCACGCCGTTGAGGGTGTCGTCGAGCGCGAGCTGCTGCACGCCATGGGCGCGGCGCAGGGCGTTGATGCGCGAGAGCACCTCCAGGCGGGCGTCCTCCACAGTGGTGGGTTCAATCACGCGCTCGCGCTCGCCGCGCTGGCGCGAGGCGCCCACGTCCACGAGGAAGAGCGCGGCCACCTCGGGTCCGCGCCCGCCGCGGCCGATGATCTCCACGGTGTAGCGGCCCTCGGAGGGGAAGAGCAGCCGGGTGCAGAAGGAGGGGCCCGACTCGCGGGTGAGTGGGGGACGCTCCACGCGGCCATCGGGGAGGGTGACGTAGACCTCGGACCAGCGCAGTGGGTGCTCGAGCTGGCCGCACAGGCTCTGGCTGGAGCCGGACTTGTCGAAGGTGCGGGGGAAGCGCTGGAGGGTGGCCTTGCGCTCGGCGAGCAGCACGACGAGGGCGGCGCGCTCGCCATCCACCGCCACGCCCACGCCCATGTGGGAGGCGGGCTCGTGGTTGAGATCCTTGCGGTCCAGCAGGGTGCCCACGGCGTGCTCGCGCACGGAGGCGCGGATGACATAGGAGCGGGGGCTGGGGTCGGCGCCGCCCGCGTCGCTGATGGCCTCGGTGAGGGCGAGCAGCTCCACGGCGCCGGACGGGCTGTCGTCGAGGGCCTCGCGGGCGAGCCTGCGCGCGGCCTGGGTGAGGGCGGGGTCTGCCTGGGGCGAGCGCCGGCCCACGCGCTCGAACTCCTGGAAGACGTAGCGCGAGGACTGCTGCTCCATGGCAGCGGGCGAGGGGGTGGCGGCCAGCAGGAAGCTGAGGGCGAGGGCGAGCATCGCTATTCGAGCTGGAAGACGAGGGCGGACACGGCGCCGGCGCCAAGCCGGGTGTTGAGCTGCTCGAGCAGGGAGTTCTGCTGGCGCGACAGGGTGTGGGCCCACTCGGCACTGGCCACGGTGATCACCAGGGTGCCTCCTTCGAGGGTGTGGGGCCGGGTGTGCTTGGAGATATGGGGCCCCACCGTGGCGTTCCAAACCGGGACGAGGGCCTGACCCTTCCCGGACTGCTCGGCCAGGCGGGCCAGGACACGGGGGAGGAGCTGGTCGAGGGTCTGGGGATCGCGCCGGGCCATGGGAGTGGCAATCATCGGCCGGGGCGGAGGGAATGCCAACGGAGGAATGCAGGGCAGCGGTGTCGTGGGTTGGAGGGGATGCGGACGTGCAACCACGCGGAATCCGGGCCCGGCACGGAGCTGGCTAGGCGATGGAGGGCTACCCCCGCTTGACAGAGCCAGGGGGAGCCGCTTCCCTGCCCCCCTGACTGGAGCCGCCGATGAATCCCCCCCTTCGTCTGGCGCTATGCGCCGTCCTCTTGTCGAGTCTTTGGACTGCCTGCGGGCCTTCCGAGCCGAACGTGCCCGGAAAGCCGGTGGACACGCCCACGGGCTCGTGCCAGGTGGATCAGGACTGCCCGGATCCGGGCCTGTTTTTCTGTGACACGGTGACGTCACGCTGTCAGGCGGCCTGCCGGACGCAGGAGGACTGCACGGCGGAGAAGCGGGGCGAGTACCGGATTGCCGAGTGCGAGGGGAACCCGCTGGGGTGCCGGTGTGACAACAGCCGGTGCAGGGTGGCGCAGTGCTCGGCGGACGCGGAGTGCGCGGTGTCGGGGCAGGTGTGCCGCAACGGCCGGTGTGGGGCGGCGCCGGAGGCGAGCGCGGTGACGGCGTGCCGGGTGACGCCGGAATACGTGGTGGGGCGTGAGGGGACGTCGGCGCGCTTCTCGGTGCTGGCGATGGACGCGGCGGGCCGGGCGGTGGTGGTGCCCTCGGGGGCGGCGTGGACGGCGTTGGACGAGAGCGTGGACGGTGGAGGGACGGGGGTGGAGTCCACCTTCGTGCTGACGGAGGCGACGGTGGGGGCGCGGGAGTTGGTGCAGGCCAAGGTCGGCGGTGCCACGTGCACGGCGCGGGTGTCGGTGCTGGGGGCGGCGGTGGTGTCGGGGCAGCTGCGCGCGGTGGTGAGGGACGAGCTGACGGGCCGTCCCATCGACGGGGCGGCGGTGGTGGTGGCGGACGGGAAGGGGGCGGTGACGGCCACGGCCACGACGGACGCGAGCGGCGTGGTGACGCTGGCGGCACCGGCGGAGGCGGGGAGCGTCTCCGTGTTCCACCAGGCGTTCAGCTACCTCACGGTGGCGCACGAGGGGCCGGGAGGCCCCATGGATCTGGCGCTGCCGCTGCGGCGCAACCCGACGGACAGGTACGGCGGGTACAAGGGCACCTTCCGGAACATGCCGGCGAGCCAGGACATGCACACGGGGATTGTGGGGCTGTCGGCGCCGGACGCGGTGACGGACCTGTCGGCGTCGCTGGTGACGGGGCCGGTGCGTCGGGTGGCCTTCACGATGGGCGGACAGGCCCGCGAGGCGACGCTGCCGGCGGGCGCGTACGTGGTGCTGCCGGGGAGCACGCTGCAGGTGACGGACGTGTCGACGCAGGGGCTGGCGGGCGTGTGTGGCACGGAGGCTTCGGTGACGTCAGGGGCGTGTGGCACGCGCACGGCGTGGGCGCTGGGCGGAGACATCCCGCTGAACGCGCTGCCGCTGCTGTCGGGCGGGACGATGGACGTGGGGCAGCTGCTGGCGCAGACGATTCCGCTGCTGCGCACCTTCAGCTCCTCGGTGGTGCGGGACGTGGAGTTCGGGCTGGAGGTGACGCCGCGGAATGCGGACACGGACGCGCCGGACTACGGGGACCAGAAGCACTTCGCGACGGTGGACCACGACTTCCAGACGGACCAGCGCATGGAGCTGGGCTTCCAGTTCGCGGTGCGGGTGCCGGACCTGCCGCCCTACCGGGGAGCGTGGATGGACAGCGCGGCGGTGCTGGGGGCGGTGCGGGTGCCTGGGCGCGGCGTGGTGCCCCTGGGCCTGGGCATGGGGGTGAACACGAACCCGGTGGACCCGAAGACGGACACGCAGGTGGGCCTGCCGGGGCCGGGACTGGTGAGCATGCGGATGGCGCCCGCGCACCATGGGCTCGAGGGCAGCCCGTACGAGCTGATGATCACGGCCTCGTCCTCGGCCGCCACCGACGCGACGGCGGGAGCGGCCTCCAGCGCGCTCATCCACCGGACGCTGGAGAAGCTGCCGTTCGATCCCAAGGGAGGCACGCCGGTGGCGGTGAGCGGGCCCTTCCTGCCGACGCCCGAGGGGGCACGTTACAACTACAACCAGGTGGCGGCCCGGGGGCTGGAGGGCCGGCAGCTTCGCTTCATCGCGGCGCCGGTGCTTCCCGCCGCGACGGTGCTGCGCGCGATGTTCACGGACCGGAAGGAGCACCGCTGGGTGGTGCTGATGGACGTGGCGAGGGCCGCGACGGGTGTGCGGCTGCCGGTGCCCCCCACGGGCTTCGAGGATCGGACGTACTACGGGGACACGGTGGGCTCGCGCTCGCCCCTGGGGATGCAGGCGCTGGTGGTGCGCCGGACGGGGACGTCGTCTGGGACGGCGGTGAACCTACATGGGCTGGTGGATGCGGACGGGGTGGACCTGGAGCACCTGGGCGAGCTGACGGTCGCCTGGTCGGCCCTGGACTACGGGCGTCCGCTGGTGAGGTGGGTGGAGCCGGCGGAGGACGGGCAGCTCGTGGGGCGAGGCTCGAAGGTGAAGGTGCGCGTCTCGTTCTTCCGGGTGGGGAGCAACCCGGTGGAGGACGACGGCTACGTGCGGCTGACGTTCGCCGGAGGTACGGGCTGCGAGGGACAGGTGCCGGGCAACGTGGTGGACGCGCAGGGGCAGGTGGAGCTGCTGCTGCCGATGAATTGCACGGGGACGGGAGTGGAGCTCACCGCGACGCTGGTGGACACGGCGGGCGTGGAGCTGAGCCCGCCGGTGTGGAGCAAGCGCACCCTGACGATCAACTAAGCGCCCCTCTCAACGTAGGCCCCTCTCTCTCAACACCTGAGAGAAACCACCCCTCTCCCCCCGGGAGAGGGACAGGGTGAGGGTGCCACGCACCCCGGGTTGGTCCCTGCGCTGGCTTACGGTGTTTTACGGATGCTACCGTCCTATCTGGTATGGCGCAGAACGAGACGGTCGTCACAGTCATCTCGAAGATCTCGGAGCGGCCGGTCGATCAAGACGCGGCGCTCGTGGTGATCTACGGCCTGGAGCTGGGCCGGAAGTACGACCTGTGCAAGGAGGAGACGCTGATTGGGCGCTCCTCGAAGGCGGAGATCCAGGTGGACCAGGAGTCCATCAGCCGCAACCACGCGTGCATCGCGAACACGAAGCGCGGGGTATTCATCAAGGACCTCGAGTCGACGAACGGGACGTTCGTGAACGACGAGCCGGTGCAGGGCGAGAAGGCGCTGCGCAACGGGGACCTGGTGAAGATCGGGCGGACGATCTTCAAGTTCATCGCGGGCGGGAACATCGAGGCGGCGTACCACGATGAGATCTACCGGCTGACGACGATGGACGGGCTGACGCAGATCTACAACCGGCGCTACTTCGAGGAGGCGCTGGAGCGAGAGGTCTCGAGGTCTCGGAGGTACGAGCGGAGCCTGGCGCTGGTGATGTTCGACGTGGACCACTTCAAGCAGGTGAACGATCGGTACGGGCACCTGGCGGGGGACTACGTGCTGAAGCAGCTGGCGTCGGCGCTGCGGACGAAGATCCGGCGGGAGGACGTCTTCGCGAGGTACGGCGGGGAGGAGTTCGGGATGCTGCTGCCGGAGATAGACGAAGCGGGCTCGGTGCTGCTGGCGGACAAGGCGCGCAAGTTGGTGGAGAAGCAGCGCTTCGAGTTCGACAAGAACGTGATCCCCGTGACGATCTCCCTGGGGGTGGCGGTGCTAGCGCCGGAGCACCGGGACCTGGAGGACCTGAAGCGGGCGGCGGACGCGAAGCTGTACGAGGCGAAGGCCGCGGGCCGCAACCGCGTGTGCTCCTGAGCGGCTCACTCCGCGCGCATGGCCTCCACCGGATCCAACCGGGCCGCACGCGCCGCGGGGTAGATGCCGAACAGCAGGCCCACCCCCGAGCTCATCACCAGTGAGAGCACCACGGCCCAGGTGGGCACCACCACCGGGATGCCGATCACCCACTTCGCCAGCACGGCCAGACCGTAGCCCAGCCCCACGCCGAGCACGCCACCCACCAGCGCGAGCGCCATGGCCTCGGTGGCGAACTGGCCCAGGATGCGCCGCCGCTTGGCGCCCAGGGCCTTGCGCACGCCAATCTCGCGGGTCCGCTCCATGACGGACACCAGCATGATGTTGAGGATGCCAATTCCTCCCACCACCAGCGATAGCAGGCACACGCCGAAGCTGGCGGCGCGGATGACGGTGGACAGCTCGTTCACCATCCGCGTCATCGACTCGTTGGTGTGAATGTCGAAGTCGGCGGGCTGGCCCTCGGGCACGGCGCGCCGCCGCCGCATGAGCACCGTCACCTCGTCCTGCGCGCGGCTCATCAGCTCCGCGGACTGGGCCTGCACCTTCACGTCCAGCGAGCGCCCCTTGCCGTAGAGCGTCTGGAAGGTGCTCATGGGGATGTAGACGATGTTGTCCATGCTCATCAGGCCCAGGTAGCTGCCGCGCCGCTGCAGCAGGCCGATGACGGTGAAGGGACGGTTCTGGATGCGCACCGTGCGCCCGAGCGCGTCCGTCTTCTGGGGGAAGAGCGCCTCCGCCACGTCCACCCCCAGCACGGCCACGTAGCGCCCCTCCTTGTGGTCCACCTCGTTGAGGAAGCGCCCCTCGGACACGGTCAGCGAGCTCGTCTCCACCGCCTCGGGCGTAGCGCCCTTGATCTCCACCGTGGGCCGGGTCTGCGCCAGCGAGGAGGCCACCTTCTGGCCCCATTGGGGGAGGCTGGCAGAGACCTGCAACACCGAGGGACACGACTCGCGGATGGCGTCCACGTCGTCCATGGTGATGTTCTTGCGCCTAGCGTAGTAGTGCCAGTCGAAGCGCCCCAGCGCCAGGGGCCACTTGTTCACCTCGAAGGTGTTGGAGCCGAGCTGGGCCAGGTCGCTGTTGACCTTGACCTGCAGGCCTTCGATGAGGCCCATCATCACGATGACGGTGGTGACGCCGATGACGATGCCCAGCAGGGTGAGCAGCGAGCGCAGCGGGTTGCCCAGCAGCGTGGAGAGCGCGAGTCGCAGGTTGTCCAGCAGGGCGAACATGAGGGCCTACTCGTAACGGAGGGCTTCCACCGGATCCAGGTTTGCGGCGCGAGCGGCGGGCCAGACGCCGAACAGCAGCCCCACCACGGCGGAGAAGATGATGCTGCTGACCACCGTGAGCGGCTGGATCGCCGCGGCCAGCGGACTGAAGAGGGACACCACCTGCGCCGCGCCCAACCCCACGGCGGTGCCCAGCGTTCCTCCCAGCGCGGACACAGCCGAGGCCTCCATCAGGAACTGCAGGATGATGGTGCGCTTGTGGGCTCCCAGCGCCCGGCGGACGCCGATCTCCCGGGTGCGCTCGCGCACGGACACCAGCATGATGTTCATGATGCCGATGCCTCCCACCAGGAGGCAGATGAGGCCCACGCCCACTGCGACGCCAAAGAGCGCTCCGGTGAGCTGCGCGTACGTGTTCGCCAGCATCTCCGGGCGGTTGAGGGTGAAGTCATCCGGGCTCCCGGGCGGCGTGCCGCGCGCGCGGCGGAGGACGCCCACGAGCTGCTCCTCGGCCTGGTTGATGTGCTCGGGCTTCCCCACCTTCATGGAGATGGACATGCTTCGCGCCTGGCCAAAGCGGTCCACGAAGGTGCTGAAGGGCACGAGCACCCGCAGATCCTGGTTGCGATCCAGCATCCGGCCCTTGCGCGCCAGCGTCCCCACCACGAGGAACGAGCGCCCGGCGATCCGCACCTGGCGCCCCACCGCCTTGACCTTCGGGAAGAGGACCTCCTCCACCTCCGAGCCGAGCACCACCACCGCCTGCCCCGACGCATCATCCTCCGGGGTGAGGAAGCGCCCGCTCGTCAGCTCCAGGGCCGTCGTCTCCAGGTAGTCCTGGGTGACGCCCTCGATGTCCACCTTGGAGACCTGCTCGTTGTCCGCGGCCACGTCCGACATGCGCCTCACGTGGGGCGAGATGTGGCTGATATAGGTGGCGTGCAGCCGCACCTGCTCGATCTGCTCGCGGGTGAAGGGCTTGCGTTTGCGGTACTCCCACCAGTCGCCCGCCATCACCCAGGGGTAGCGCGAGGCCATCAGCGTGTGCGGGCCCAGCGAGGCGAGCTGACGCTCGAACGAGCTGTTGAGGCCTTGGATGATGCCCACGATGGCGAGCAGCGTGGCCACGCCAATCCCGATGCCCAGGGTGGTGAGCCCCGTGCGCAGGCGGTTGGCTCCCAGGGAGAAGAGCGCGATGCGCGCGCCCTCGTAGAGGTCCACCCTCAGGCGCATGAGGGCGCTCCCTGGTCTCGTCTCTTCTCGTAAACCATGTATTTCATGAGAATGTATCAGCGAGGGCGAGGCAGGACCAGCGTGGGGGGGTGGGCTTTTCCCACTCAGGGAGTGAGGCGGTAGAGCCTGAACTCGTCGTCGGCGTACAGCAGGGGGAACTCGGGGTGCTCCTTGTCCGTCGCCTCGAACACCACGTGGGTGGCGCCGTAGCGTGCCCCCAGCTCGCGCAGGCGTGTGGCGTCCGCGGACCGGTAGCCCTGCTTGAGCACCTCGTGCATCGCGAGCACCCGCGGATACCAGGGCTCGTCCGTCCTCGTGGCGAGCGACTCGAAGGGCTGGCACCCGCAGAGCGCTTCCATGCGCTGCTTCCAGTCCTGCATGAAGGCCAGGCTGAAGGAGCCCTCCGCCCCGTCCTTGAAGGTGGTGAAGGTGGCGCGCCGGGCGCCATAGCGGAAGGCCAGGTCCCATTCATGGAAGAAGGGAGGTAGCACCACCATCGCGTCCTTCGGCAGGTGCTGGTTCGACCACGCCATCAACCGCGCCCCCTTGTACATGTCCACGCGGGGCAGGAAGTTGGGCGGCACCTTGTAGCCGTAGACACGGATGGCGAAGACGAGCGGGGCCGCGATCACCCCCAGCCCCACGAGCCACCGCAGGCGCAGGGGCCGCGGCGGCTCGCGAGCGGCGGGCCGCACGAAGAGGAGCGCCGCCATGGCCACGAAGGCCAGCTCCACCTGGATGGAGGCGAAGCCGAGGTAGAGCAGCGCGGCCGCCAGTCCGGGCAGCTTGCGCTCGCCGGGGGCGGGCCAGGTCTCCAGCACCCACGCCGCGCCGCAGACGGCCGTGAAGTAGGGGACGAAGCGCAGCACTTCCTGCAGGTGCAGGTGCAGGGCCGTGGGAAAGTGCAGCACCTCCGTCCCGACGAACCCCAGGACACAGGCGAAGACCACGCCGCACAGGTAGGCCTCCACCGGGCGGTTGCGGCGCGCGCGCAGGGCCAGGGTCAGCACCACCGATGGCACCAGCAACTGCATCCACACCTGGGACGACCAGTCGCGCGGGTAGTGGTGCCAGCTCACCAGGATCCGCGTCAGCAGCACCCACTCCTCGGGAGGAGGGAAGGGCACCCCGGAGGCGGCTCCGTGACGCAGCATGGGCACCAGCAGCGGCGAGGCGGCGAGCATGCACAGCAGCGGCCCGGTCACCACTGCCCGGCGGCGCTCCCGGTCGAAGAGCGCGGCGAACCACAGCAGGATGGCCGCGTGGATGGCGGTGGTGGGGTGGATGAGGAAGACCACGCCTGTCAGCAGGAAGGCGGCGGCGTAGCGGCGCTTCACCCCCAGTACCAGCGCGAACAGCAGAGGCCCGAGCGACACGGTGCGGTTGAGCACCAGCTCGTCCATCATGGGGATGCCGGCGTAGTTCCGGGGAATCAGCACCGCCAGCATGGCGAGCGTCGCCACCCACTCCGAATGCCGACCCGGATAGAGGGTCCGGGCGAGGGTCGCGGTGCCCGCCAGCACCAGGACCACCGAGATGACGTGGACGACGAGGTACAGCACCTCCACGGACACCCAGCGCAGCAGCGGCACCTGCAGCGTCCAGAAGAGGCTCGGGTGGTTGGCGGCGGCCTCGATGAGTGGATCCCCCTTCAGCAGCGTGGGGTCCAACTCCCGCAGCAGAAAGCCCAGGTGGATGCTGTGGTCGATGATTCCGAAGCGGTAGCCGTTGATGACGAACCAGGTGCAGGTGAAGGTGGCCAGCACCGCCAGCCGGAACATCCAGTTCACCTGCTCGGGGGACGCTTCTGGCCTGGGGACTTCCACTGACATGACTCGCGTTGCTCTCCGGCGGCCAGGGGGAGCCATCTCTCTACCGCAGATTCTCGGGTATCTGCGAGTGTCTGGGGCTTCCGGGCCTTCCTTTTTTGTGAGATGAAGCGGGCTCGGTGTTGGAGACACGCGTCGACGCATTCGCCGCGGAGCGCCCCCACCCTGGAAGAACTCGCATGACCGGGCCCGCCGGCCATTCCCGCCGTTTCCTGCTGCTCTGGATCGCCCAGACGGTGTCGCTCGTTGGTTCGCAGCTCACCGCGTTCGGCCTGGGCGTCTGGGTGTATCAGCGCACCCAGTCGACGATGATGTACTCGCTGGTGGCGCTGGCCAACCTGGCCCCGCGTGTCATCTTCGCGCCGCTGATGGGCGGGTTCGTGGACCGCAGGGACCTGCGCTCCGTGCTCATCGCCGGCCATGTCGGTGCCGGCGTCTGCTCGCTGGCCATTGCGCTGCTCTTCGGCACCGGACTGCTGGAGGTCCTGGCCATTATCGGCCTGGTGGCGATTGGAGCGACCTTCAACGCCATCCACCTGCCGGCCTTCAGCAAGGTGACGGCCGTGCTGGTGCCGCCCGAGGAGCTGGGGAAGGCCAACGGGCTCGCGCAGCTCGGAGTCGCGCTGGGCTACCTCGTGGCGCCGCTGCTGGCCGGCTTCCTCATGCCGCACATCGAGGTCCTCGGCATCCTGGTCATCGACATCAGCAGCTTCCTGTTCGCCGTCGCCGTGCTCAGCGCCGTGCGGCTGCCCCTGGTCGGCGCGCCCACGGGACACCATTCGTCCGACCCGCTCCTCTTCCTTCGGGACGCCGCCGAGGGCTGGAGCTACATCCGCGCCCGCCGGGGGCTGCTGATCCTGCTGCTGCTCATCACCGCGATGAGCTTCAACCTGGGCATGGTCCAGGTGCTCATCACCCCGCTCATGCTGTCCTTCGCCAGCGTGCAGGTGCTGTCCATCGTCCTGTTCGTGGGAGGCATGGGCATGGTGGTGGGCAGCGTCGCCATGATGGCCTGGGGCGGCCCCCAGCGGCGCATCCACGGGGTGTTGGGCTTCCTGCTGCTCCAGGGCGTCTTCTTGCTCGTTGGCTCGCTTCAGGCTTCGGCGCCCCTGGTGGCGGCTGGGGCTTTCGGCGTGTTGCTCTCCGTGCCCCTCATCACCGCCTGCGATCAGTCCATCTGGCAGCGGCTCGTGCCCACGGACATCCATGGGCGCGTGATGGCGGTGCACTCGGCGGTGTCGGGAGCATCGGTGCCCGTGGCGTATCTGCTGGCGGGCCCTCTGGCGGATAGCCTCTTCGAGCCCTGGATGGCGCCTGGGGGAACGCTGGCCGCCAGTGCCGGGCAGCTCATCGGAGTGGGGCAGGGACGCGGCATCGCGCTGCTCTTCGCGGTGCTGGGGTTCGGCACGTTCCTGTTCGTCTCGCTCGGGGCCCTCTCCGCGAGCCTGCGCCGCGTTGAGGATGCGGCTCCCGAGCCCTCCGCGCCTGCCGAGCCCTCCGCTTCTCCGCTGGGCGCGGGGTAGGGATGCGCTGAGCACGATGCGAAGAGAAGAGCGGCTTCCGGGCTCGAACTCGCGCAACTGGTCCGATGGTCGGACCAGTTGGAACAGCTCGCGGTCGGAAGGTGCGGTGCGCCAACGCTGTCCTAAGAGGAGCGGAGGGCGCTGCTAACCCTACGAGGCCTGCTTCTGGCGAGGGGCCTCGGAGGACGGGGGGGCCTCCTCTCGCACTGGGAGCTGCACCGTTTCTCCGCCCACCTCTGGGGTGAGGGCCACATCCGGCAGGCGAGCCAGCCGGTGCTTCAGCTGCGTCAGACCCCAGAACATGCGCAGGGCGTCCATGCCGGGGACGATCTTGGAGCCTTCGACCTCCGCCCAGTCGATGGGGACCTCGAGGGCGCGAGCATTGTGCCGCTTCATCAACGCCAGCAGCTCCACGTCCAGCAGCCAGCGCTCCTCCTTCAATACCGGCAGCAGCGGGCGCAGCAGCGAGGCGCGGAAGAACTTCACCCCGCATTGGGTGTCGTAATAATGGAGCTGGAACTGCAGATCCGTGAAGGTGGCGAAGACCCGGCCCTGGAGGTGGCGGAAGAGGTTGCGCTTCACCTGGCGGCCCGCCATGAGGATGCGCGACCCGGCCAGCACGTCCACGTCCGAGGACGAAGCCGCCAGCGCGGCCAGCCGGAAGAAGTCCACCGCTCCCACGGAGCCATCGGCGTCCACGAACGCCAACCATGTTGTCTCGGGAGCTACATTCCGCCAGCCGCGCCGGATGGCCGAGCCCTTACCGCCATTGCGCTCGGCAGCCACGTAGGAGACGCGGTGCGGAGACCCGGCGCGTGACAGCATCGACTGGGCAGCCGCCACGCAGGCGCGATGCCGCTCCGCATGCTCCGGCTTGCTTCCATCGTCCGAGACGATGATTTCCACCGCCGGAGAGGGGTTCCTGATGCCTTCCTGCACGAGCTGCCCCAAATAAGGAGGAAGCCGCTCGCCTTCGTTGTAAGCAGGGATGACGACGCTGACGGTGATCGTACTCACGCGAATATTATAGTTAGCTAATTAGGCCGGTTTGTCACGTTTTATAAAATAAACCGGCTGGAATGGAAATCTGACTATTCAGCGGAGTTCCAAGCGTTCTTTAATAGCAAGTTTTCCTGTGTCTGTACTACAGTCGTAGCCCATGATGGACACCGATCGGGCCCCCGCTGGCGCCCTCCAGCCTGCACCGGAGGTGGCGCAACCGCCCCTGGTCACCTCGTGGCTCGGCTCTCGCGCCGAGACATACACCGCGGCAGCTGTCATCACCCTGACGTGTATCTGGGCCTTCCTGCGCCTGCACCAAGGGGAGGTGGCTGCGGACGAAGGGCTGCACGGCCTGCAGATCGTGACCGTGGCGGGAGGCAAGCTGGAGATCGCCAAGGGACTGACCATGTTCCCAGGCTATCACGCGGTGCTCGTGCTGCTTGCCGGGCTGACGGGCGCTCGGAGCTCCACGGCGATCCGCTCGCTGAGCTCGCTCATCAGCCTGCCAGTCATCCCCATCTTCTACTTGATCGTGCGTCAGCTCACCCCCCGGTTCGCCGCGGTGGCCACGCTCCAGTTCGCCTTCCTGCCCATCCTGTTCCCGTTCTTGTTCCTGCTGTACACGGACGGGTTCTCGCTGCTGCTCGTCCTGCTCTCCGTGCTGCTGGTGCTGCGCCAGCGCCGGAAGGCCGCGGCCGCCGTTGCCATCCTCTCCGTGCTGGTCCGGCAGACCAACATCATCTGCCTGGTGTTCGTGCTCGGGCTGGCCTACCTGGAAGATCATGGCCCCACGTTGTCCCGGGAGCGGGTGGTGTCGTTCCTGCGCCAGCACCTCCTCTTCGTGATCGGACTCGCGGCGTTCGCTGTCTTCGTCGTCGTCAACGGAGGGGTGGCCGTGGGGGATCGCTCGGCGCATCCGCTCAAGTTCACGTTGGGCAACGTCTACCTGTTCCTCTTCCTCTACTTCTTCCTGTCGCTTCCCACCCACCTGGCCTCCTTGCGCTCCGCCCTGGCGAGCCTGGGTGACAAGTGGGTGCTGGGGCTGTCGCTGCTGCTGTTCGGGGTGTTCATGCTCACGTTCGTGAACGACCACCCCTACAACCAGTTGAACGTAGAGGCTTTCCGCTACTCCGACGATGCGAAGTACGTGGGGCAGGCTCCCTTCTTGCGGAACCAGTTGCTGCACCTGGCAACGCAGAGCGCCCTCTCCAAGATTCTGTTCTTCATCCCGGTGTTGCTCTCCTGTCTACTCCTGCTGAAGACGAAGCTGGTGCAGCCGCGCTTCCTGCTCATCTTCCCGCTGACGCTCCTCATCCTCACGCCGTCCTGGCTCATCGAGCAGCGCTACTGCCTGGTTCCGCTGGCGCTGCTGCTGCTGGCTCGGGAGCGCACTTCCCCGGTGCTCGAGTACGCCACCGCGGGGCTCGCCTTCGCCGGCGCGGTGTACTTCACCTACGGTATCGATCAGTACCTGTTCTTCCTGTGAGGTCAGCGCGCGTCGAGACGCGCGTGACAAAGGGGGTGGCGTACTCTCGAGCCTTGAGTGACGCCACGCCGTCGCAGCCAGACGCGGTCCAGTGTTTCCAGTAAGTATTGACAGTTCCGCATTAGCTGGTTTATCAGGTTGAAGTGTTTGCCTTGATGTTCCGTTTCCGGGGAGGGGTCCACCTCCCGGTGTTCAACGACATCCTCACAACCTGGCCGGGGAGCAACGTGCTCGCCGGTGGCAACTGTGCACCGTTGCAGTTGTCTGGCGTTGACACCGACATCCACAGGTCTTCACCCCGTCACCGAGGAGCGGCGCTGCCGGCCGTCTCCCAGGGATTCGTCTACCCGTTCGAGCCGTCGTGATGCGCGCCTCCAGCCCCGAGCCCGATTCGTTCGCGACCCTCGTTGACGTGCTGCGGTTCCGTGCGGACCAGCAGAAGGACGCGCTGCTCTACCGGTTCCTCGAGACCGGGGACATAGAGGGCCCGAGTCAGGAGTGGACGTTCGGCCACGTGGACCAGCTGGCCCGAGGCATCGGCGGCCTGCTGCAGGAGGCGGGGGCAAAGGGGGAGCGGGCGTTGCTCCTGTTCCCGCCGGGGCTGGAGTTCGTGTCGGCGTTCATGGGCTGCCTCTACGCGGGCGTGGTGGCCGTGCCCGTGTACCCGCCGGATCCGGGTCGGCTGGATCGCACGCTGCCCCGGCTTCGCGCCATCGCGCAGGACTGCGGCGCTCGTTATGTGCTGACGACGTCCTTCCTGCGGGAGATGGCGGAGGTGATGCTGCCTCAGGCGCCGGAGCTGGGCGCGCTCACGTGGCTCGCCACCGACGTGCCCGACGACATGCGGGCGGATGCCTGGCGCCGGCCGGACCTGCGCGCCGACACGCTCGCCTTCCTTCAGTACACCTCTGGCTCGACGGGCACGCCCAAGGGCGTGATGCTCAGCCACGCCAACATCCTGCACAACGAGCGGCTCATCCGCCGTGGCTTTGGGCACGACCAGTACTCGGTGGGCATGGGCTGGCTGCCGGTGTTCCATGACATGGGGCTCATCGGCAACGTGATCCAGCCGCTGTACCTGGGCTTTCCGTGCACGCTGATGTCGCCCATTGCCTTCCTGCAGCGCCCCCTGCGCTGGCTGGAGGCGGTGTCTCACTACCGCGCCACGACGAGCGGCGGTCCCAACTTCGCGTATGACCTGTGCGTCCGGAAGGTCACGCCCGACGTCCTGGAGCGCCTGGACCTGAGCTGCTGGACGGTCGCCTTCAACGGCGCCGAGCCGACGCGCGTGGAGACGCTGCGTCGCTTCGCGGAGACGTTCGCGCCCCGTGGCTTCCGGCCGCAGGCGTTCTACCCCTGCTATGGACTGGCGGAGGCGACGCTCATCGTTACGGGCGGCACCGCCATGACGGGCGTCCGGGAGTTGCCCGTGGATGTCGAGGCGCTGGGGCGCGACCAGGCTCGGCAGGTGGCCCCAGGGGATGAGAACGCGCGTGTCCTCGTCTCCGTGGGCCGGAGCGCGGAGGATCAGCAGCTGCGCATCCTGCGCCCGGAGACGCGCACGGCCTGCGCCCCCGGCGAGGTGGGGGAGATCTGGGTGGCGGGCCCGAGCGTGGCCGGCGGCTACTGGAATCGCCCAGAGGAGAGCGAGCGCGCCTTCGGTACCCGTCTGGAGGACGGGAGCGGGCCCTGGCTGCGCACCGGAGACCTGGGCTTCCTCCTGGACGGCGAGCTCTACATCACTGGCCGCCTGAAGGACCTCATCATCCTGCGCGGGCGCAACCTCTACCCGCAGGACGTGGAGTTCACCTCCGAGCGCGCGCATTCGGCCGTGCGCGCGGGCTGCTCCGCCTCCTTCTCCGTGGATGTGGAGGGCGAGGAGCGCCTGGTGCTGGTGGCCGAGGTGGACACCCGCGGGAGCGCCACCGGGACGGAAGGCGTCGCCGAGGCCATCCGCCGCGCCATCGCCGATGAGCATTCAGCGCACGTGCACGCCGTCGTCCTGCTGCAGCCGCGCACGATTCCCAAGACGTCCAGCGGGAAGATCCAGCGCCGTGCCTGCCGCGAGGCGTTTCTCCAGGGCACGCTGGACGTGGTGGAGCAGACTGTCGTCGCTGGGGCGGAGCGCGCCGCGGAGGTCGGTGGCGAGTCGTTGGCCCCGCTGCGCGACGTGCTGCCCGCCCTGTCCGAAGGCGAGCGGCGGGGGAGGGTGGAGGACTTCGTTCGCGCCGAGGTGGCTCGTGCGAGCCGTACCACGCCAGCGAGCCTGTCGCGGACCCTGCCTCTGGCCGGGCTGGGACTGGACTCGCTGGCGATGATGGAGCTGCAGGCGCGCCTGGAGGCGTCGCTCGGTACTCCGGTGCCGGCCACGTTCCTCTGGGAGCACCCGACGCTGGAGGCGGTGTCCGATGCGCTGCTGGCCGCGTGGGAGCGGTCGCGGTTGGGTACCGTGCAGGAAGGCCCGGCGCTGCATGCGGCCTCGCTCGACGGGGACCTGCTTCTGTCTTCAGGCCAGTTCCGGCTGTGGTTCCTCGATCGGCTCATGCCGGGCGTTCCGCTCTACAACGTCCAGTTCGGGCTGCGGATGGAGGGCCCCCTGGACGCGGGCGCGCTGGAGCGGGCCCTGGATGCGCTGGTGCGTCGCCATGCCATCCTCCGCACCATCTTCCCCGAGGTGGATGGCGAGCCTCGTCAGCGCGTGCTTCCCGCCGCCTCGCTGCCGCTGGGCCGGCAGGACCTGGCGTCAGGGCCGTCCTCCGAGCGGGAGCAGGCGCTGCGGGAGTTCGCCCTGGCTCGCGGGCGGACGCCGTTCTCGCTCACCGAGGGCCCGCTCTTTCACGCGGACCTGGTGCGGCTCGGGGACTCGGAGCATGTGCTGCTGCTCACCCAGCACCACATCATCACGGATGGGTGGTCCATCGGCGTGCTGGCCCAGGAGCTTGCCGCGCTCTATGGCGCCTTCGCGCGTGGGGCAGGGGAGCCGCTGTCGCCCCCTGCGCTCCAGTACGTGGACTATGCACGTTGGCAGCGGGCGCTCGTTCCGACCCTCACCGCTCAGCGTGCCTTCTGGGCTCGTAGCCTCCAGGGGCTGCCCCGTCTGGAACTGCCGACGGACCACGCCCGGTCGCGGGAGCAGGGCTCGCGCGGTGCCACCGTCACGTTCCAGTTGCCACGCGCTCTGACGGACGCGCTCCGCGCCCTCGGCCGACGCGAGGGGTGCACGCTCTACGTCACCCTGCTGACCGCCTACGCGACGCTTCTGCACCGCTACTCGGGCCAGGCGGACTTCGGCGTAGGCACCGTCGCGGCCCACCGCGAGCGCACGGCGGTGAGGGAGCTCGTCGGGTTCCTGGCGAACACGCTCGTCATCCGCTGCGACCTGTCCGACGGGCCTACGTTCCTCGAGCTGCTGCGGCGGGTCCGAGAGCAGGTGCGTGAGGCGCTTACGCACGGGGAGCTGCCCTTCGAGGAGGTTGTCGCCGCGACGAATGCCTCCCGCTCCGGGGATGGAAGCCCGCTCGTCCAGACGAGCTTCATGCTGGAGAGCTTGCCGGTGGTGAACACCGACGTGCCGCACATGCGTTGGCGTCCGGAGCTCTCCACGCCCGACGGAGCCGTGGCGGGGACGTCCAAGTTCGACCTCTCACTGGTATTCGCCGAGGGCCCCGAGGGACTCGCTGGCGCGCTGGAGTTCCGGACGGACCTCTTCGAGGAGGCCACCATTCGCCGCCTGGCGGGGCACCTCGAGGTGCTGCTCCGTGGTGTGGTGGATGCGCCCGGGCTCCGCGTGGACGCACTCCCCCTGCTGACTGGCCCCGAGCGGCAGCAGGTGCTGGAGGGCTGGAACGACCTCACGGACAGCCAGGGCGCCGCGGCGTGCATCCACGAGCAGTTCTCCGCCCAAGCGGCGAAGACGCCCGACGCCATTGCCGTGGTCCACGAAGACGAGTCGCTCACGTACGCGCAGCTGCGCGACCGTGTCAGGGCGCTCGCCGTCCGGCTGCGCGCGCTGGGGGTGGGTCCAGAGACACGCGTGGGCATCAGCGTGGAGCGCTCCGTGGACACGGTGGTGTCGCTGCTCGGCGTCCTCGAGGCCGGGGGCGCCTATGTGCCGCTGGATCCGGACTACCCCCGCGAGCGCCTGCTGTACATGCTGCGGGACTGCGGAGCGCGGGTGCTCGTCACCCAGTCGCATCTGGCCGGCGCGCTCGCTGGACCGGACGTGACAGAGGTGCGGGTGGACGCCCTGGAGGCTGGGCCCACGCAGGAGGTTGCTGGTCGCGCCGCGTCGCCCTCCAGTGTCGCTTACGTCATCTACACCTCGGGCTCCACCGGTAGGCCCAAGGGCGTGATGGTGCCTCACGAGACCGTCACCCGGTTCTTCGCCGCCATGGACCAGCGGCTGGGTGATACGCCCGAGGGCTCGTGGCTGGCACTCACCAGCATCTCCTTCGACATCTCCGTGCTGGAGCTGCTGTGGACGCTCACGCGCGGCTTCAAGGTCGTTCTCCAGGGGGACGATGCCGCGGCCCTGCGCGCCCGGCGCCGCAAGACGAGCGCTGCCGCGAAGCCCCTGGACTTCAGCCTCTTCTATTTCGCGGATGACTCGGAGCAGCAGGGCCGTGATCGCTACCGCCTGCTGATGGAGGGCGCCCGGTTCGCGGACCGCAACGGCTTCTCGGCCATCTGGACGCCGGAGCGCCACTTCCATGCCTTCGGCGGCCTCTACCCCAATCCTTCCGTCACCGGCGCGGCCGTGGCTGCCATCACGGAGCGCGTGAGCATCCGCGCGGGCAGCGTCGTGCTGCCCCTGCACCACCCCGTGCGCGTGGCCGAGGAGTGGGCCGTGGTGGACAACCTCTCGCGCGGACGCGTGGGCCTGTCCATCGCCTCCGGCTGGCACGCGGACGACTTCGTCTTCGCCCCCGAGCGCTACGCCAGGCGCAAGGAGGTGATGATGGAGGGCCTGGACGTCATCCGCCGGCTCTGGCGCGGCGAGACGGTGAGCTACCCGGGCGGCGCCGGCACGCCGGTGGAGGTGCGGCTGCGGCCCCAGCCTGTTCAGCGCGAGCTGCCCGTGTGGCTCACGGCCGCCGGCAATCCGGAGACGTTCCGTTCCGCGGGCGCGGCCGGTGCCTACGTCCTCACCCACCTGTTGGGCCAGAGCCTGGAGGAGCTGGGCGGGAAGATTGCCCTCTACCGCGAGGCCTGGCGTGCCAGCGGCCGTCCTGGCCAGGGCCACGTCACCCTCATGCTGCACACGTACGTGGACCCCGACCTGGAGCGCGTGAAGGCCCGGGTCGAGGCCCCCTTCAAGGCGTACCTGCGCAGCTCGCTGGACCTGATGACGGGCATCGGGCGCAGCCTGGGGATGGACGTGGATGCCCGCTCGCTGCGGCCGGCGGACCTCGACCGGATCGTCGCGCACGCCTTCGAGCGCTACTTCGAGACGAGTGGTCTCTTCGGTACGCCGCGTGGCTGCCGCGAAATGGTGGAGCGGGTGCGCGAGCTGGGCGTGGACGAGCTCGGCTGTCTCATCGACTTCGGCATCGACTCCGACGCGGTGCTGGAGAGTCTGCCTGCCCTGGACCAACTCCGCCGGCTCACGGAGCGGGATGGCCGTCGCAGTGGTGATGTGCCCTCGCTGCCCGAGCAGCTCCGCCGGCACCGCATCACCCACCTGCAGTGCACGCCTTCTCATGCCCGGGCGCTCACGCTCGACGCGGAGACCGTGGAGGCAATGTCCGGCCTGCGCCGGCTGCTGGTGGGTGGCGAGGCCCTGCCCACCCCGCTGGCGGGTACTCTCCGTCAGGCTGTCCCGGGCGGGCTCCTGAACATGTACGGCCCCACCGAGACCACTGTCTGGTCCTCCACGCACGAGGTGCAGGAGACGACCGGTCCGGTGCCCATCGGCCGGCCCATCGCCCGCACGCGGATGTACGTGCTGAACCCGTCCCTCCAGCCCGTCCCCGTGGGCGTGCCCGGGGAGCTGTACCTCGCGGGCGGCGGTGTGACGCGTGGCTACCATGAGCGGCCGGAGCTCACTGCGGAGCGCTTCCTGCCGGACCCCTTCAGCCGTGAGTCCGGTGCGCGCATGTACCGCACGGGCGACCTGGCGCGGTGGCGCGCCGACGGGACGGTGGAGTTCCTGGGCCGTGTGGACCACCAGGTCAAGGTGCGCGGCTTCCGCATCGAGACGGGCGAGGTGGAGACGGCGCTGACTCGCCATCCCGGCGTGCGCGAGGCCGTGGTCGTGGCGCGCGAGGACACGCCCGGGGACACGACGCTCGTGGCCTACGTGGTGCCCTCGGCGGAGGCGGCTCCAGAGGCCGCCGCGCTGCGCGCCTTCCTCCAGAAGCACCTGCCCGAGCACATGGTGCCGTCGCTCTTCGTTGCGCTGGAGCGGCTGCCGCTGACGCCCAATGGGAAGGTGGACCGCAAGGCGCTGCCCGCTCCCTCCGAGGCGAGGCGCGACACGGCCACCACCTATGTGGCCCCTCGCGGGCAGTTGGAGGAGCACATCGCCGCCGTGTGGCGAGAGGTCCTCCGCCTGGAGCGCGTAGGCATTCACGACAGCTTTTTCGATCTGGGCGGCCACTCGTTGCAGATGGTGCAGGTGCACCACCGGCTGAAGGCGGACCACCCAGAGCTGCAGCTGGTGAAGCTGCTGGAACATCCCACCATTGCCTCGCTGGCCACCTGGCTGAGTGAGGCCCCCTCGGCGCGCGTCTCCATCGAGAGCGCCCAGGACCGGGCCCGGCGTCAGGTCGAGGTTCTTCGGCGTCAGCGCCAACGGGCCACCCGGAAGGAGTGAGCAGTCCCATGGACGAGCAGAATCCCCCGGAGGGAGTCGACGAGCTGGCCATTGCCATCGTCGGCATGGCGGGCCGCTTCCCCGGCGCCCCCGACGTGGAGGCGTTCTGGCGCAACCTGCGCGAGGGCGTGGAGGGCATTCGCTCCTTCACGGACGACGAGCTGCGGGCTCGGGGTGTCCCCGAAGCCGCGCTGCGGTCGTCGGACTTCGTCAAGGCTGGCGCCGTGCTGGAAGGCGTGGACCTGTTCGACGCGGGCTTCTTCGGGTACTCCCCGAGGGAGGCGGCGCTGATGGATCCGCAGCACCGCGCCTTCCTGGAGTGCGCGTGGGAGGCCCTGGAGCGCTCGGGCTTCGAGCCTGATGGCCCTCGCTCCGTCGGCGTGTTCGCCGGCACGAGCCTCAGCACCTACCTGCTCTTCAACCTCCTCACCCACCGCGAGCTCATCGAGGCCGGCGACACCTTCCAGGTGATGATCGGCAACGACAAGGACTTCCTCGCCACGCGGCTCGCGTACCACCTGGATCTGCGAGGCCCCAGCCTCGACGTGCAGACGGGCTGCTCCACCTCGCTGGTGGCGACCCACCTGGCGTGCCAGGCCCTACTGGGCTTCCAGTGTGACGTGGCCGTCGCGGGCGGCGTCTCCGTGGATGTGCCCCAGCGCACCGGCTACATGCACCAGCCGGGCGGTATCGCCTCCCCGGATGGGCACTGCCGGCCCTTCGATGCGAATGGCCAGGGCACTGTCTTCGGCAGTGGCGTGGGCGTCGTGGTGCTCAAGCGCCTGGAGGACGCGCTCCGGGATGGCAATCCCATTCACGCCATCATCCGCGGCTCGGCCATCAACAACGACGGCGCCTCGAAGCTGGGCTTCACCGCGCCCAGCGTGGAGGGCCAGGTCGAGGTCATCGCCCGCGCCCAGGCCATGGCCGGTGTCACGCCGGACCAGATTGAGTACGTGGAGACGCACGGTACGGGCACGCTGCTGGGAGATCCCATCGAGGTCTCCGCGCTGACGCAGGTGTTCCGCGAGTCCACGGACGCCAACCGCTTCTGCGCGCTGGGCTCGGTGAAGTCGAACATCGGGCACCTGGATGCCGCCGCGGGTGTGGCCGGCCTCATCAAGGCCACGCTCGCCGTTGAGCACGGCCTCATCCCCCCGACGCTCCACTTCGAGAAGCCCAACCCCAACATCGATTGGGAGCACAGCCCCTTCTTCGTCAACGCGAAGGCCCAGGAGTGGCGGCCGAAGAGTGGCCCGCGGCGCGCGGGTGTCAGCTCGTTCGGTATTGGGGGCACCAATGCCCACGCCATCCTGGAGCAGCCTCCCGCGCTGCCCGCCACTGGCGCGGGCCGGCCTTGGAAGCTGCTGGTGCTGTCCGCGAAGACGGAGACGGCACTGGAGGCGGCGACCCAGCGGCTGGCGGCGCACCTCGAGCATCACCCCGAGCTGGAACTGGCCGATGTGGCGTACACGCTCCAGCGGGGCCGCAAGACGTTCCCGCATCGCCGCTTCCTCGTGTGCGAGGACACGCAGGATGCCGCTGAGGCGCTTGCGTCGGGTGACCCGGAGCGCCTCGTCACGGAGAGCGGCCGGCTCGAGGACCGGCCGGTGGTCTTCATGTTCCCCGGTGGCGGTGCGCAGTACCTGCGCATGGGCGAGGAGCTGTACGCCCAGGAGCCCGTCTTCCGCGAGCACTTCGACAAGTGCGCTGCCCTGCTGCGGCGCAGCGCGGGCCTGGCGCTGCACGACATCGTCTACCCGGCCAAGACGGCCGAGGAGGCGGAGGCGAAGCTGACGCGGACCTCCACCGCGCTGCCCGCCCTCTTCGTCGTCGAGTACTGCCTGGCGCGCCTCTGGATGTCCTGGGGCATCGAGCCGCGGGCGATGATCGGCCACAGCGTGGGCGAGTACGTCGCGGCCTGCCTGGCGGGCGTCTTCTCGCTGGAAGATGCGCTGGCGCTGGTGTGCGAGCGCGGGCGCCTCTTCGAGAAGCTGCCTCGGGGCGAGATGGTGAGCGTGTCCCTGTCCGAGCAGGACATGCGGCCGCTGCTGGGCGATCACCTCTCGCTGGCGGCGCTCAACGGGCCGGAGCAGTGCGTGGTCGCGGGTGATAGCGCAGCGGTGGAGCGGCTCGTCGCGGAGCTGGGCACTCGGGGGATCGAGTTCCGCCGCCTCCACATCGACGTGGCGGCCCACTCGCACCTGGTGGAGCCCATCCTGCCGGCCTTCGGGGCCTTCGTTGCGAAGCTCAAGCTGAGCGCCCCCACGCGGCCCTTCGTCTCTGGCGTGAGCGGAACGTGGATCACTCCGGCCGAGGCGACGAGCCCGGACTACTGGGTGCGCCACCTGCGGCAGACAGTGCGGTTTGGCCAGGGCATCCAGACGTTGCTCTCCGAGCCGAAGCACGTGCTGCTGGAGGTGGGCCCCGGCCGCACGCTCAGCTCGCTGGCTCGGCTGCAGATCGATCGCGCGTCCACCGTCATCACGGCGGCCTCCATGCGCTCCCCGCGCGAGAACCAGTCCGATGGCGCCTTCCTGCTGACCACCCTCGGGAGGCTATGGCAGGCGGGTGTTCGCGTCCCTTGGGCGCGCGTCCACGAGGGCGAGCGGCGGCGGTACGTCGTGCTGCCCACCTATCCCTTCGAGCGGCGGCGGCACTGGATGGACCCGCGCCCCGTGCACACGTCCTCGCCGGCGGCCTCGCTCCAGAAGCGGCCGGAGGTCTCGGACTGGTTCTACCTGCCGTCGTGGAAGCGTGCTCTGCCGCCCGCTCCGCCCGCGAAGGCCGAGCCGCAGCGCTGGCTGCTCTTCGTGGACTCGCACGGGCTCGGACATCTGCTGGCCCGCCGGCTCCAGGACGCTGGTCACACCGTCATCACCGTTTCGGCTGGCGAGTCCTTCTGCAGAGCGGGGGAGGGGGCCTATGAGCTTCAGCCCCACCGCCGGGAGGACTACTCCACGCTGCTGGCCTCGCTCTCCGAGGAGGAGCGGCTGCCCGAGCGCATCGTCCACCTGTGGAGCGTGGGCGAGCCGGAGCCCGGAGAGGCGGGACGAGCGCGTGTGCAGCAGCTCGGCTTTGACAGCCTGCTCCTTCTGGCCCAGGCGCTGGGGGCCCTGCCTCCTGCCGCGCGGCACCTGGACGTCCTCTCCACCGGCGTGCAGGCCGTTACCGGCCACGAGTCGCTGTGCCCGGACAAGGCCACCGTCCTGGGTCCCTGCCGCGTGCTCCCCCGCGAGATGCCGCGGCTGACGTGCCGGAGCATCGACGTGGAGCTGGAGGGCTCGACGGAGCGCACGGACGCCCTGGTCACGCGGCTGCTCGCGGAGCTGTCCGTACCGGCGGCGGGCGCGACAGTGGCCCTGCGGGGACATCACCGCTGGGAGCAGAGCTTCGAGCCCGTGCGCCTGCCTCCCGCGGCCCCCCGGCTGCGGCAGCGTGGCACCTACCTCATTACTGGCGGCCTCGGTGGCATCGGTCTGGTGCTCGCCGAGCACCTTGCGCGCACGGTCCAGGCGCGGCTCGTGCTGGTCGGCCGCTCCTCGTTCCCCGCGCGCACGGAGTGGGATGGCTGGCTCGCCACGCATGGTGAGGCCGACGCGACGAGCCGGCGCATCCAGCAGCTCCGGACGCTGGAGTCCCTGGGCGCGGAGGTGCTTGTCCTGCGCGCGGACGTGGGGGACGCCTCGCGGATGGAGGCCGTGCTTCAGCAGGCTCGGGACACCTTCGGCGAGCTCCACGGCGTCATCCATGCCGCGGGTGTGCCAGCGGGCGGGCTGAGCCAGTTCAAGACGGCCGAGGCCGTGGCCTCCGTCTTCCAGCCGAAGATCCGGGGCACGTGGGTGCTGCACACGCTGCTGCGCGGCACGCCGCTCGACTTCTTCCTGCTGTGCTCGTCGCGGACAGCCATCGTCGGAGACTTCGGACAGGTGGAGCACTGCGCGGCCAATGCCTTCCTGGATGCCTTCGCCCAGCAGCGCGCGGCCGAGGGCGACGGGCCGGTGTTCGCGGTGGGCTGGGACACGTGGAAGGAAGTGGGCCAGGCCGTCACCACCGCCATGCCGGACTCGCTGAAGCACTTGCGTGACGCGTTGCTCGAGCACGCCCTGAGCTCGACCGAGGGCCTCCAGGTGTTCGACCGCGTCCTGAGTGCGGGGCTGCCCCAGGTGCTGGTGTCCACGCAGGACTTCTCCGCCGTGCTCGCGAACGGTCCCGCCCTCTTCCAGGACGTGACGGCCTCTCTCGGTGACGCCTTGTCCTCGGCGGTGGCCGACGGGGATGTGGACGCCGCTGCGGGCGCTCCGGCAGGTGGAGACCTGGGACAGAAGCTGGCGTCCATCTGGCAGCGGCTGCTGGGCGTCGAGCGGGTGAACCCTCACGACAACTTCTTCGATCTGGGCGGCAACTCGCTCATTGGCTTGAAGGTCATCGCAGAGGTGAAGCGCACGCTGGGCGTGGACCTGCCCACCGTCAGCCTCTTCGAGAACCCCACCCTGGGTGCGCTGACCCGGCTGCTGGGCGGCGGCCCGGAGCCTGAAGCGGCCCCCACCTTTACGGAGCGCCGCACCCGTGGCGCCCAGCGCAGGGATCGGCTCCTGCGCAAACTGGATACGAAGTAGGAGACACACTTCATGGAGGACACCCTAACGGGCGCGGAAGTCGCCATCGTTGGCATCGCGGGGCGCTTCCCGGGCGCGAAGGACCTCGACGAGTTCTGGCGCAACATCTGCGACGGCGTCGAGTCCATCGTCCGGTACACGGATGAGGAGCTGCTCGCGCTCGGCGCGGATCCTGCCCTGCTGCGCATGCCGAACTTCGTGAAGGCGGCGGCGCGGCTGGAGGACTGCACGCGCTTCGACGCGGGCTTCTTCGGTTACACCCCTCGCGAGGTGGAGCTGATGGACCCTCAGCAGCGCCTCTTCCTGGAGTGCGCCTGGGAGGCCCTGGAGGGCTCGGGTCACCGCGGCACCCCTGATGAAGAGATCCTCGTGGGTGTCTTCGGCGGGGCGGCTCTGAGCACCTACCTGCTGGTGAACCTGGCCTCCAACCCGGCCGTGCGGCACACGGTGGATCCGCTCCAGCTCAACCTGGGCAACGCCGGCAGCTTCCTCACCACCCGCGTCTCCTACAAGCTGGACCTGAAGGGCCCCAGCTTCAACATCGAGAGCGCCTGCTCCACGTCGCTCGTGGCCATTCACGTGGCCTGCCAGAGCCTGCTCAATGGCGAGTGCGACATGGCGCTCGCGGGCGGCGTCTCCATCAACCTCACCCAGCAGCACGGCTACCCGTACATCGAGGGAGGCATCCTCTCGCCCGATGGGTACTGCCGCCCCTTCGACGCGCAGGCGAAGGGCATCGTCTTTGGCAGCGGCGCGGGCGTGGTGGCGCTGCGCCGCCTGTCGGATGCGCTGGCGGATGGCGACTTCATCCATGCCGTCATCAAGGGCTCGGCCGTCAACAACGATGGCGCGCACAAGGTGGGCTACACCGCGCCCAGCGTGGACGGACAGGCGGAGGTCATCGCCGAGGCAATGGGCAGCGCCGACGTCTCCCCGGAGACCGTCTCGTACATCGAGGCGCATGGCACCGGCACCTCCCTGGGAGACCCCATCGAGGTCCAGGCACTCAACAAGGTCTTCGGAGGCAAGGCGGCGCCGAGGCGCTCCTGCGCCATTGGCTCGCTGAAGGCGAACATCGGCCACCTGGACGCGGCGGCCGGCGTGGCGGGACTCATCAAGGCCGTGCTGGCGCTGCGGCATCGGAAGCTGCCGCCCAATCTCAATTTCGAGCAGCCCAGCCCTCACATTCCCTGGGACAACGGCCCCTTCTACGTCAACACGGACCTGAAGGAGTGGCCGGCCGGCTCCATGCCGCGCCGCGCGGGGGTCAGCTCGTTCGGCATGGGAGGCACCAACGCCCACGTCGTGCTTGAAGAGGCCCCGGCGCGCAACAGTGCTCCGGCCTCTCGTGCGACGCAGCTCCTGGTGTTGTCCGCGAAGACGCCTACTGCACTGGACGCGATGACGGCGAACCTCGCTGCCCAGCTCCGTGCCCGGCCTACGACCTCGCTCGCCGACGTGGCTTACACGCTCCAGGCGGGACGGCGGCGCTTCCCGCACCGGCGGGCGGTTGTCTGCGACAGCGTGCCGGACGCACTGGATGCGCTGGTGGGCGAGTCTCGTGCTCGCCGCCTGCTCACCAGCACCGAGGAGCGGACGGGGCGGCCCGTGGTGTTCCTCTTCCCGGGCCAGGGCACCCAGTACGTGCAGATGGCGGCGGACGTGTACCGCGGCGAGCCCGTCTTCCGCGAGCAGGTGGACGCCTGCGCGTCGCTGCTGCGATCTCACCTGGGCTTCGATCTGCGGGACGTGCTCTACCCGAAGGGTGACGCTGCCGAGGCCGCGGCCAGGCTCGAGGGGACGCGGGTGGCACAGCCCGCGCTGTTCACCGTGGAGTACGCGCTGGCCCGGCTGTGGATGAGCTGGGGCGTGGAGCCACGGGCAATGCTCGGCCACAGCCTGGGCGAGTACGTCGCGGCATGCCTCGCCGGTGTCTTCTCCCTGGAGGACGCGCTCTCGCTGGTGGCGGCGCGGGGCCAGTTGATGCAGGAGCTCCCGGGCGGCTCGATGCTGTCCGTGGCGCTGCCGGAAGCGGAGCTGCTGCCGCTGCTGTCCGCGGACGTGTCCCTGGCGGCGGTCAACGCTCCGGCCTTCTGCGTCGTCTCCGGGCCCACGCCCGCCGTGGAGGCGCTCCGGGCTCAGCTCACCGACAGGCAGGTGGCCTGCCGGGTGCTGAAGACGTCGCACGCGTTCCACTCGGGGATGATGGACCCCATCCTCGAGACGTTCACCGCGCGAGTGCGGCGCCTCACCCTCAAGGCTCCGCGCCTTCCCTACGTGTCCAACGTCACCGGCACGTGGATTACCCCGGCGGAGGCCACCTCGCCCAAGTACTGGGCCACGCACCTGCGCCAGGCCGTGCGCTTCGCCGCGGGCCTGGAGACGCTGCTTCAGCAGCCGGAGCAGGTGCTCCTCGAGGTCGGGCCGGGCCGAGCGCTCACCACCTTCGCCAGCCAGCTCGGCACCGTGCGCGGTATCAACGTGGCGGGCATCACGAGTGTGCGTCACCCGGACGACACGCAGTCCGATCTGCACGTGCTGCACTCGGCGCTGGGGAAGCTCTGGATGGAGGGCGTGGAGCCCAACTGGAAGCGTTACCACCGCGGCGAGGCCCGAAAGCGCCTGCCGCTGCCGACGTACCCCTTCGAGCGGCGCCGCTACTGGATTGATCCGGCCCACGTCCCGGCGGTAGCGGTCGCCCAGAGCGCCACCGTGGAAGTGGCGAGCGGGGCCCCTCCAGCGAACGCGGCTCCGAGCGCCTCTCCGTCGCGGCACCCGCGTCCCGCGCTGCGCACCGCGTATGTCGCGCCCCGCACCGAGCAGGAAGAGGCCATCGCCCGCATCCTGCAGGAGGTGCTGGGCATCGACCCGGTGGGCATCCACGACAGCTTCTTCGACCTGGGAGGCCATTCGCTGCTCGCCACCGCCGTTGTCGGACGGCTGCGCGACACCTTTGGCGTGGCGGTTCCGCTCCAGTCTCTCTTCGAGGCACCCACCGTCAGCCAGCTCGCGGCGCTCCTCGGCAAGCTGGGAGTGGGCTCTGCGCCTCGGGAGGAAGATCCGACGAAGGAGGCCCTGGTGCGCGCACTGGCGGCTCTCCAGGAGCAGGAGACCCCGGTCCGAGCACCGGAGGGACCGGCGGCCGTGCCCGCTGCGGTGCCCACCACGGGCCGCCCGCTCAAGGTGCTCATCCTGGCCATGGAGTACACGCCCAACGTTGCGGGCGGGGTAGGGACGTACGTGTACGAGCTGGCCAACGGGCTGGCTCGCTCGGGCCACCGGGTGACGGTGCTGTCCTATACGCCCGGAGAGGCCCGCGTCGTGCGCCAGGACAACGGCGTGACGGTGCACATGGTGCCGCCCGGCAAGGCGAGCTTCGCCAAGGCGGCGCACCTGACCCTGGTGCAGGGCATCCGAGCCTTCAACGAGGACCTCTACCAGTACGGACGAGCGCGCATCGCGGAGGAGAAGCCTGATCTCCTCCACTTCCACCAGTGGCACACACACGAGGCCGCGCGCCGGCTGGGGCGGGAGTCCGGCGTGCCCGTCATCGGCACCAGCCACTACATCTCCGAGCCCGCGGAGCGGTGGTGGGGGCAGCAGCCTGATCCGGAGATCATCGAGCAGGAGCGCAGCTTCTACGACGGCAGCACCCACGTCGTGTCCGTGAGCGCGTCCATGAGCGCGCTCATTCGCGAGGTGTACGGCCTGCCCGCCGAGCGGCTCCACACCATCCACTGCGCCATGGAGCTCGAGCCCTTCATGAAGTCCCGGCACAGCGCCGAGGCCTTCGCGAAGCTGCGCTCCACGGTGGCGGGACCGGGGGACCGCATCGTCCTCTATACGGGCCGGCTCCACCCGATGAAGGGCATCCCCGCGCTCTTCGCCTCCGCCGAGCGCGTGCTCGCCGTGAGGCCGGACACCGTCTACCTGCTGGCGGGCGGCACGGACTCGCGCGAGTCCACCCAGATGGTCCACCGGCTGTGCGAGCAGTACGCGCCCTTGCTCGGCCGCATCAAGCTGCTGGGCAAGCTGCCGCGTCCCCAGCTCGGGCTGCTGCACCGCATCGCGGACGTGGCGCTGGTTCCCTCCATCTACGAGCCCTTCGGCTACACCGCCATCGAGACCATGGCGTCGGGTGTCCCCATCGTGGCCACCGACGTCGGAGGCTTGTCGGAGATCGTCCAGCACGGCGAGGCCGGACTGCACGTCCCCGTCCGCCCCGTCCCGGGGAGCGAGCTGCGCGAGGTGGATGTCGCGGAGCTCGCCTCCGCCACGCTCTCCCTGCTCAACGATCCGGCACGAGCCCGCCAGCTGGGAGAGGCCAGCCAACGCCGTGTGGCCGAGCTGTTCGGCCTGGAGCGGATGATCGCCGCCAACATCGCCCTCTATCGCCGCGTCCTGGGCGCTCCCTGAACCCTTCCTTTCCGAGACACGCCATGGAGTCCCCTCCGAACGCAGACGCCACCGAGTCCTGGATCTCCCACCACACCCCGCGGCCCGAGGCGCGCGTTCGCCTGTTCTGTCTGCCGCACGCGGGGGGAGGAGCCTCGCTGTTCCGCACATGGGCGCCGCTCGTGGCGCCCGAGGTGGAGGTGCTCCCCATCCAGTTACCGGGCCGGGAGAACCGGCTGCGCGAGGCGCCCTTCACGGAGCTGCCCCCGCTGGTGGAGCGGCTGGTGGACGTGGTCCGCGCGTGGCAGGACAAGCCCTTCGCCCTGTTCGGCCACAGCATGGGGGCGCTCCTGAGCTTCGAGCTGGCCCGGGCGCTGCGCCGCCATGGGCTCCCTGGGCCGACGCACTTGTTCCTCGCCAGCTACACCGCGCCGCAACTGCTGGCGCAAACCCCGCCCAAGCCCCGGACGCACGAGGCCGATCCGGAGGTGGTGCGTGCCATCCTCACCGCGCGGGGCATCCCCGAGACGATGGGCGAGGAGCTGAAGCAGCTCGTCCTGCCCTCGCTCATGGCGGACACGGCCATCTGCGAGAGCTACCAGTACGTCGAGGAGGTGCCCTTGGAGTGCCCCGTGTTCGCGTTCCGCGGCAGCGAGGACTACGTGCAGGAGCACCACCTGGACGCCTGGCGCGAGCTGACGCGTGGCCCCTTCACTGCCCGGGCCTTCCTGGGCGACCACTTCTTCCTGCGGGACACGCCTCGGGGGCTCCTCCAGGCGCTGCGCAAGACGCTCGCGAGCGCTGGAGGCTCCGCCAGAGCCGCATGAACTGACGTTTCACTGTTTTCCCAACCCAAGGAGTCGAGAGCGATGAAGTTCCTCATCTTCGCCAAGGATCGCCAGAGCGGCCCTCAACCCCCGGATCCGGTTGCCCTCAACCGGGCTGTGCGCGACTGGGTCGGCGCGCGGCTCGCGGACGGCACCATGGACTGTGCGTATTACGTGCTGCCCAAGATGGGCATGTGCATCCTCAACGCGGACTCGCACGAGGCGCTGCTGACTCGGCTGCGCGAGTGGCCCTCGTTCCCCTACCAGGAGTTCGAGGTGCACATGCTCGCGGACGTGCGGCACGGCATCGACAACAACTTCGAGCGGCTGAAGAAGGCCGCCGAGCCCCAGGACACCTAGAAAGGCCGGGAGCCCCATGAGCACCAGCGCCGCGACAAAGCGCGCCGAGCCGACGAAGACGCTCGAGCGCATTCCGATGATGTCCCGCCAGGAGTTCTACTCAACCATCGGCTCCCTGGAGAAACCCGTCATCTTCGTCGATGCGATGAAGGACTGGCCCTCCACGAAGAAGTGGACGGCCGACTGGTTCCGCACCGCGCACGGCGACGCCACCGTGACGGTGGAGTGGCTCAAGTACACCGAGGATGCCCAGAGCCAGACGGGCGTGAAGCGCGCCGGCACCGTCCGCAAGATGAAGCTGCGCGAGTACGTGGACTCGCTCCAGGAGAAGAACACTCCGGATGTGGGCTACCTCATTGGCAAGGACATGTACGCCGTCCTGCCCGAGCTGCTGAACGACCTTCGCTTCCCGGACTATGCCTCCGAGAAGCGCATGACGGAGCAGCTGTTCTTCATGGGGCCGCCCGGCACATTCACCCAACTCCACCTGGACCGAGCGCACAACCTGCACGCGCAGATCGTGGGCAGCAAGCGGTGGCAGCTCTACTCGCCGGCTCGGGATGCACAGCTGCGTCCCATGAAGCTGGACTTCGTCTGGTCCGTGGTGAGCCAGTACGACCTGGCGCCCTCGGGCGGCAATCCGGACGTGCTGCCCAACAACGTGGAGCCCGACTACGACTTCGTGCTGGAAGCCGGGGAGATCCTCTACATCCCCTACGGCTGGTGGCACCGCGTCCTAACGGTGGACACGTCCATCTCCACGAACCTGTGGTGGTGGACCTGGTCGATGCTGGGCCGCATCGGTCCCGTGCTCGTGCCCTCGCTGGCGCAGAGCTTCATCAAGGGGCTGAAGAAGAAGTCCATCCGCCGCGGCTACTACGGCGAGAGCTGACGTCCAGCACCGCAGCAGCTTGCTGAAACGACGAGGGCCCGTTCCGCCATGAGCCAGGTGGGACGGGCCTCGCCGTATGTAGCCGCTCCCCAGGGCCATGCGAACGATGCGAGGTACCGCCGTGGTACAATGCTTCGCTCAGCTGAGAGGAAAACCATGGGCTCTGCGGCGGCATCCAATTGGAATCTCCGGTCGGCTTCGTTGCTTCTCCTCGCAGTGCTCACGCTCGTCCCGGGCCCGGCTGCTGCTACTGAGCAGGCTGGCCGTAACGGCGACGGTGTGAACACCTTCTACGGAGGCTATCAGGAGCACATTCCTCTCGAGGCGCCACGCTTTCACGGCATCGAGCCGAAGCTGAGCCTGGCCTACAACTCATCGAGCGGGAATGGCTTCGTGGGAGTGGGCTGGCGTCTGCAAGGGTTCAGCGTGCTCGAGCGCACGAATCCGGGAAAGGGAGCCCCGGGCTACAACGGTTCCGACATCTACATCCTCGACGGCCAGGAGCTCTTCCCGTGCGCCTCGGGGAGCACGAGCCCGAGCTGCACCACGGGTGGCACGCATTCGGCGAAGATCGAGAACTATCTACGAATCAAGTACGACGGTGCGAGCAATCGCTGGGAGATCACCCAGAAGGATGGCACGAAGGCCACGTATGACGCGCTCTACACGACCTCGGGCGGCACGTTCCGCTGGGGTCTCGCACGCGTCGCCGATACGAACGGCAACATCGTCACGTATGGCTGGTGGTGCGACGGCAGTCCGCACCTCGACTGCTACCCGTCGAGTGTGGCGTACAACGGCACGACGGTGACGCTCCACCGCGAGGGCCGACCTGACGTCACTACGTTCGCGGATGGGAGGAGCCTGGGGCGGACGAGCTACCGGCTGAAGACGATCGATGTGCAGGTTTCCGGCTCGCGGGTGCGTGCGTACAAGCTGGCATACACGGCGAGCGGAGGGACGTCGCGCTCGTTGCTGGCGAGCGTTCAGCAGTTTGGGAAGGATGCGAGCCTCGATGCATCGGGGACGGTGACCGGCGGCACGGCTCTGCCGGCGATGAGCTACGGCTACACCGCCAGCGGCCTGGCATTCACGCAGTACCCGGACGCGATCGGGGCCACGGCGCTCAACGGCAACGATGCGCACGCGATGCACGCGGGGGACTTCAACGGCGACGGCAGGCACGACGTCTACGTCTACTGGCCCACCGCGGGCACCAACCGCCTCTTCCTGAGCAACGGCAACGGTACGTTCACCCAGTACCTGGACCCGATCGGGGCCGCGTCTCTCAACGGCACCGATGCGCACACGATGCACGTGGGGGACTACAACGGCGACGGCAAGAGCGACGTCTACGTCTACTGGCCCACCGCGGGTACCAACCGCCTCTTCGTCAGCAACGGCAACGGCACGTTCACCCAGTACTCGGACCCGATCGGGGTCGCGTCTCTCAATGGCACCGATGCACACGCGATGCATGTGGGGGACTACAACGGCGACGGCAGGAGCGACGTCTACGTCTACTGGCCCACCGCGGGCACCAACCGCCTCTTCCTGAGCAACGGCAACGGCACGTTCACCCAGTACTCGGACCCGATCGGTGCCGCGTCCCTCAACGGCACGGATGCGCACACGATGTACGTGGGGGACTACAACGGCGATGGCAGGAGCGACGTCTACGTCTACTGGCCCACTGCGGGTACCAACCGCCTCTTCGTCAGCAACGGCAACGGCACGTTCACGCAGTACTCGGACCCAATCGGTGCCGCGGCCCTCAACGGCACGGATGCGCACGCGATGCACGTGGGGGACTACAACGGCGACGGCAAGAGCGACGTCTACGTCTACTGGCCCACCGCGGGTACCAACCGCCTCTTCGTCAGCAACGGTAACGGTACGTTCACCCAGTACTCGGACCCAATCGGGGCCGCGGCCCTCAATGGCAACGATGCGCACGCGATGCACGTGGGGGACTACAACGGCGATGGCAGGAGCGACGTCTACGTCTACTGGCCCACTGCGGGTACCAACCGCCTCTTCCTGAGCAACGGCAACGGCACGTTCACGCAGTACTCGGACCCGATCGGGGCCGCGGCCCTCAACGGCAACGATGCGCATGCGATGCACGTGGGGGACTACAACGGCGACGGCAAGAGCGACGTCTACGTCTACTGGCCCACCGCGGGCACCAACCGCCTCTTCCTCGGCGCTGGCGCCACGCCGGACCTCCTCTCGTCCGTGTCCAATGGCCTGGGCGGGACGACGGCGGTGTCGTACGCACCGTCTTCGGCCTGGGCGAATACCTACCTGCCGGTGGGCATGCTCCTGCAGACGGTGACCGCGGTCACGACGTCCGATGGGAGGGGAAGCTCGTCGACGACGAGCTACAAGTACACGGGGGCGCTCTGGTCATCATTGGAGCGGCGGTTGCTGGGCTACCGGAAGGTGACGTCGGTGCTGGATGCGGCGGGCAACTACACGGAGACGTACTACCACCAGCACGTCGGCTGCATCAGTAAGCCCGAGGTGACGTACCACCGCGATGCCGCTGGCAACATCTACAAATACTCGACGTTTGGGTATTCGGAGAACGCCGCGCCTCCCTACACGTCACTGATGACGCAGCGATGGGAGTACGAGTGCAACCTGTCGGCCTCGTGCCGCAGGACGCTGCTGCAGATTGGCTATGACGAGTACGGAAACGGCTATCTGACGTACGAGCACGGGGACTACGACGCGGCGGGGGACGAGCGGACATCCCTGCGGGGCCTGTATCCGAACAAGACGGCATACATCGTGGGCCTGCCTGCGTACGAGAACATCTACGCGGGGGTGGGGACCACGGGGACGCTGCTGAAGCAGACGCTCAACGAGTATGACGGCAATGGGACGTACGCGGCGGCGCCGACGGTGGGCCGTCTGTCGCGGCAGCGGGCCTGGAACAACCAGACGGGGGGCTACATCACCCGCGGCTTCGGGTACGACGCGTGGGGCAACCGGACGTCGGAGACGGACGAGCGGGGCGCTACCACGACGCACGAGTTCGATGGCACCTACCACCTCCAGGAGACGCGGCGGTGCAACGCCCTCGGACAGTGCTCGACGAAGACGTGGGATGGGGTGCTGAGCCTGGTGAAGTCCGAGACGGACATCAATGGGAACACCACCACCTATACCCATGATGCGCTCGGCCGGCCGCTGCAGACGAGGCTGCCGGATGGCAGCACCGAGTCCTTCGCCTACCTGGATTGGGGCAACCCCAACCTGCAGCGCATCCGCCAGACCTTCTCCGACAGCACGGCGGACGGCCTGTGGACGGAGGTGTACGAGGACGGAATGGGGCGCCGCTACAAGACGGTGAAGGAGGGCGGCCTCGTCCAGGAGACGCACTACAACGACGGCTCCACGCGGGTGTGGAAGAAGTCCTCCTGGTATGGCCCTGGGGAGACGCCCCAATACCAGGTGTTCTCCTTCGACGGGCTGGGCCGGCTGCGCACGGTCACCAACCCGGATGGGACCCGAGGCCAGCGCGCCTACGGCAATGGCTCCGTCACCAGCTACAACGAGCTCGGCCAGGAGCAGGTGACCTGGTTCGACGCCTACGGCCAGATGACACAGGTGCGCGAGAAGAATGGCACCACCTACCAGTACACCGCCTACCGGTATGATCTGCTCGGCAACCTCATCCGGGTGACGGACGCGGCGGGCAACGCCACCACCGTCACGTGGGATTCACTCGGGCGCAAGCTCACGGGGTGCGACCCGGACACGGGCTGCAGCAGCTATACGTACGACGAGAGCGGGCACCTCCTCACGCGGCGCGACGCGAAGGGGCAGACCACGACGTACACGTACGATGTGGTGGGGCGCGCGCTGACGAAGACGCTGGCGGACGGGAGGAAGTCCCAGTGGACGCACGATGAAGCGGGCCATGGAGCGAGCCAGGGCGCGGTGACGTCTCTGGTATTCCCGTCGGGCAGCGAGTCGCGCAGCTACGACTTCGCGGGGCGGGTGACGTCCACCACGAAGTGCGTGAGCGGGTACTGCTACACGCTGCAGTACGGGTATGACGTGACGGGGCGGATGGCCTCGGTGACGTACCCGGATGGCGAGCGGGTGACGTACGGATACGACGCCCAGGGGCGGCTGGCGAGCGTGAGCGGCTACGTCAATGGCTTCAGCTACAACGGCCGGGGCCAGTTGGTGTCGGCCACGTATGCCAATGGAACGACGGCCCGTTTCAACTACTCGGACACGCGGCAGTGGCTGAAGGATGCGAGTGTGACAGGGCCAGCCGGTCTCCTCTACCAGGCCAGCTACGGCTACGACGCGGGCGGGCGCGTGACGTCGATGACCTCCGCCAGCAACTCCTTCTCCAACCTCTCGTATACCTATGACGAGCTGAACCGGCTCACGGGCACCTCGGGAGCCCAGGCCCAGTCCTTCTCCTACGACGCGTTGGGGAACATCACCTGGAGCTCGCAGCTTGGCGGCCATGCCTATTCGGATGGTCAGCACCGCCACGCCGTCACGTCCGCGGGAGGCACTTCGTATCTCTACGACGCCAATGGCAACCTGCTGTCCGGCGACGGCCGCACCCTCGAGTGGGACAGTGATGACCGGCTGGCGAAGGTCATCACCGCGCGTGGCACCACCTCCTTCGCCTACGACGCGGACGGCCAGCGGTTGGTGAAGTCGGACCCCTCCGGCATCACGCGCTACTTCGGGCCGTTGCTCGAGCTGGGGCCCAACGGGCTGACGCGCTCCTACTACGCGGGCACGCTCCTGGTGGCCAGGCGAGACGCCTCGGGGGTCTACTGGTACCACCAGGATCACCTGGGCTCCGTCCGCGCCATCACCAACCAGGCTGGCGTCAAGGTGGCCAGCTACGACTACGCCCCCTTCGGTGCCGTGGTGGCCGCCTCGTCTTCCGCCTCCAATACCCTCGGTTACGGCGGTCACGTCACCGACGAGACGGGCCTCATCTACATGAACGCCCGGTACTACGATCCGAAGCTGGGGCGCTTCATCTCTCCGGACAGCCTCGTCCCCTCCGCGGCCAACCCGCAGGCGTTCAACCGCTACGCCTACGTCTACAACAACCCCATTTCGAACATTGACCCCACGGGCCACGTCCCCGTGGTGGCCGCCATCGCCACCGCCGTCAGCGTGGGCGTGGCCACCGGCTTCGCTGGCACCGCCTTCGTCATCTCCGTCATCGGTGCGGCCACCATGACGGTTGGCTACATCCTCGAGGATCCGATGCTGATGAGCATTGGTGGCGTGTTGCTGGGCGCGGCCTCCGCGTACACCTTCGGGGCCGGCTTCCTGGGCAACGCCGGCACGGCGCAGGCCGCCTGGGTAGGAGGTACCACTTCGGCCCTTACCTCGCCCGTCAGCCCCTTGGATCCCAAGCTGAAGCAAGCCATTGGATGGGCCTACACCGCCCAGAGCTTGTTCCACGAGTTCAAACAGCTCGACGAGAACATCGAAAAGGGTGCCGACAAGCTGAGTAAACGCATCACCAGCGAAGATCAGGCGAGAATCGAGGCGTTGAAGGACGCCAAGCTCAAGGCACTGTCGCCCGAGAACAAGGCGTTGCTCGACGATTCGAGCTGGACGCCGTGGCAGAAGCAGTACGGGGAGGTGGTGAAGAAGATAACGAATAACGCGCTCACCGCGCAGGAGGCGGTTGCCCTCAACAGCACGGGAGGGCTGGTGGGTCCGAGCGGTGGGGTGGCGACGCGAATGCTGGACGCGGCGACGGGGTGGATCCCGGGAGTGAGGGTGCACTCTGTGCTGCACGATGCCGCGGGCTTCCTCCGGACCGAATTCGGTGTGGGCCCTGGCTACCTGTACCTGAGCGGGAACTACTTCAACATGACTGCGACGAACCCACTTGCCGGCCAGGTAGAGGGGTTGACTGGCACGGGTGGACACTCCGTGGCGGCTCTCTTCCCGCGCCTTTTCTGAAGAAACGGCGGATTCTCCCAGTGGGGCGTTGGCCCTCCACTGGGAGATGGGGCGCGCAACGGTCTCATGCAGGAAGATGCCACCCGGTCTTCGATGGGTCGCGCCTGAAGGTTTTGAGGGCTGTGTAACCACTCGTGTAGGGTTTGGGAACGCGAATGAAATGGCTCACGCCCGCGCTGGGAAGTTTGATGGTCGCCACGATGGTGGGGTGTTTTCTGATGTTGCGGCCCTATTGGCTGTACGTGTCGCGGAGCGATCTGGGAGTGCCGCAGGGCTTTTATCGATGCCGTCTCAGCAATGACGCTGCGGTGCGCGTTCGTCAATGCAGCGTCGGTGTGGACGGTGCCGTCTTTCGCGAGGAGACGCTCCCGGATGGCACAGTTCACCGCCGATGGTTCGCCAATGGACTGACTGAATGCATGAGCGAGACGATAGGCCCTACGGGCAGGAGGCTCGTTGTGGGGGATGACAACTGCCGCAAAATAAGTGGGGCGGCCCGATTTCGGGAGCGCTGTCATCAATGATGCCCCAAGGCCGCTAGTCGACCTGCTGAGGCGATATGCAAACAGATGAAAAGACTGCTTTCAAGGCAATGGCTATCTTTCTCGAGGATTATTGGAGCCGAGTAGGTAGGCCAGAGTCTTTGGGAGATTTGCTTTCGGGGCTTCAAATGGGTGAGGACGGCCAGCCCATGGACCCGGCCCATTGGGCCGACTGGGTGCGTGCTCTGGAAGAGGCACGTGCCAGAAATCGTTGAATTTGAGAGGAGTCCTGTGATGTTGCTGGATGCGTTGAGCCAGATGCGGCGTGATCTCGAATCTGGCCGGATCGCAATGCACCTGGGGACGGTGAATGCGAACGTGCTTGTTGGATTTGTTGCGGGGTACTTAGTTCGAGTTTCGCACTTTCTAGCGGCGTTCAAGCCGCTGCCTTCAGGGAGCCGGGCAGGAGCAGGAGGAGGTTTTGTCGACCCTGTTTGCCCTGTGGGGTCGACGAAATCGCAGCGCGCAGGCAGGCGTAGCGCAGGGTGGTGAGCATGTCGGCGAAAGAGGGGTGTGCTTTTCGTCGATACCAGGACCGGATGGGTGGCTCGTAGAGGCGGTGCCCTTCCTGGGCGAACCACAGCACCGTGAGACTGTAGAGGAGCATGGCCAGGGGGGCGGTACGCCGCACCGCCTGACGACTCCAGCCTTGCGGCTCCTCGAAGCCCAGGTGGCTCTTGCTACCCTGAAAGGCCTCTTCGATGGACCAGCGCCCCGCGTATCCACCCAGCACCTGCTCGGCGGGCTCGTCCGTCACGGTGGAATAGAAGGCTTGCACGGGGCGGCCTCCCGTCAGCGGCTCGACGGCCACCACCTTGAGAGGACGGTGAGGCACGGAGTACCAATGAGCCACGGCCTCCACCAGGCGCACCTTGTCCTGGCGGCCATAGAGTTTCAGGGTGAGGCGATGTGCCTGTTGCTGCTCGAGCATTTGTCGCGGCGAGGGCAGGCGCTCGCCGCGCTTGCGAGGCCGGCCACGAGTACCGGGTCGATGCTCGGGAGCAGGTGCGTACAGGCGCGCGTCCAGAGGCAGGCGGCTGGTGAGGTCGCAATTGGCCGGCAGGTGTGCCAGCACGCTCTGCCCACCGTAGGCGGAGTCGGCGTACGCGTGAAAGTGTCGCTCGGGGCAACTCTTGCACAGACACTCCAGCAGCTCGACGGCCAGCTCGGGCCTGGTGCGGTACGCCATGCGCCAGCGAGCCGCGGCCTTCTGATTGAGGTAGAGACGGAAGAGAATGGGCAGGCTGAAGAAGCGGCCCGGAATGCAGGGCAGTTGCACACGTACGGCCAGCACCACCCAGGAGTGGCCCCAACTGGTCACCGCGTAGTGGCGGCTGCTGGCCAGAGGGTCATGGTGCATTCCGGCGCCGAACACCTTCAGCCCGTGCTTGCGAGCCAGGGTGTCATCGAGAGTCAGTGGCACGGGGCCCGACTCCAGCAGGTGCCCAGCGTCAATTACTTTTTCCCCTTGGCGACAATTACACTTCCCCATCGGGTTGATGTTCTGACTGCGTTCACTTCATCGTCGCCATAGTCGTCGCTACGTCCGTCGGAGCCTCTGAGTCGGTCACCTCCTGTGCCGTGGTGTTACTCGTCCCCGGGCGCCCTACGCGGGGCCTTGTCGACCGTCTCCCGGCTCTTGGCCTTCTCGCTGCGGTAGCTGTCGCCGGTGAGCTCCAGAATCAGCGCGTGGTGCACCACCCGGTCAATCGCCGCCGCAGTCGTCATCGCGTCCTTGAAGATTCGGTCCCACTGCGAAAACACCAGGTTGCTCGTAATCAGGACACTCCTCCTCTCGTAGCGCTGGGCCAGGAAGGTAAACAGCACCTCCATCTCCTCCCGGTCCTGCTGGATGTAGCCGATGTCGTCGATGATGACCGCGTCGTAGCCGTCCAGCCGCCGCAGCTCCTTCTCCAGCAACAGGCTCTTCTTGGCCAGGAGCAGCCGCTGCACCAGCAGCACCGCCGGGATGAAGAGCACCTCGTAACCACGCTGCACCAGCTCGTGGCCTATGGCGCTCACCACGTGCGTCTTGCCGCGGCCCGGCAGCCCGAAGGCCAGCACGTTCTCCGCGCGCTCGATGAAGCCACCCTCGCACAGGGCCGGTAGCTGGCGGCGCACCTTGGCCGGCAGCTTCTCCTGCTC
This sequence comes from Archangium lansingense, assembly GCF_026626635.1. Lineage (GTDB taxonomy): Bacteria > Myxococcota > Myxococcia > Myxococcales > Myxococcaceae > Archangium > Archangium lansingense. The sequence goes on along the minus strand of NZ_JAPNKA010000001.1, from coordinate 7,891,128 downwards.
GAGCGTGGCGAGCGTCTTGTCCGTGGACAGCCCCGAGGCCTTGAGCAGCCGCTCTATCCGTCGGCCCCGGCGCTCGCTCAGCTCCAGTTCCACCAGCTGGCGCAGGTAGTGCGGGCATGTCCAGCCCTCCTGTCCGGCGCGCCTGGCCAGCTCCTCGTGGTGGGCTGCGAATGCCGGCAGCTTCAGCGCTCGCAGCAGCATGGCCAGCGTCTGCTGCTGCTCGCCCTCGGCGCTCGCCGCTGCTCGCAGGGAAGTGGAGGTGGTGCTCATGAGGCCACCTCCCGCTGCTCCACCAGCAGCGCGTCATAGCTGCTCAGGTCCACCTCGGGCTGTGCCAGCTGGGGCACCTCAGGCCTGGCTGGCGCCACCAGTGTTGATGGTCACCAGGAAGCGCAGGTTCCTGGTCATGGGTCGCCGGGGGTTGCCTGACTTCAAGACTACTCCCAGCGATGGGTGCGGCCGAGAAGTTGAGGGGGGTGAGTGCGCCGGTGAAGTCCACGGCCGCGCGCGCCCAGAAAGACGGAAGGCCCACCAGAGGCGACTGGAGGGCCGTCCTGGAGGAGCGCCCTGGTGTGCGAGGCGGGCGGGCCGATGAGCAAGAGGTAGCGCACTCCGGGGCGCGGCGCCAGAAGCAGGCGCGTGCGAGGAGCCCCCGTTGGAGGCGCTGCGCTTCGTGGTGTGCGGCCGGCCCGAGTGCCGGCAGGTGTTCTTCCTCTGCTCCGCGTGCGACCGTGGCCACCGCTACTGCGGGCCACCGTGCAGTCGAAGGGCGCGAGCGGAGTCAATGCGCGCGGCGGGTGCGCGCTACCAGCGCACCCGAGACGGACGGCACGCGCATGCCGCGCGGCAGGCGGCCTGGCGGGAGCGGCGGCGACAGAAAGTGACGCATCAGTCTCCCGCCGCTGCGGCACAGACGGCGAGTGTGCCTGTCGCGCCGGCCCCGGCCGCCACGCAGGTGGCCGCGGAGCCGAGCGCAGCGAGGCCACTGCCGCATGCACCGCCGCCATCCATCCCCGCCTGCACCTGGTGCGGGCGTCAGAGTCCCTTCCTGCGCCACACCACCCTTGCGCGCACCCACGTGGGCCGGCGCTTCAGGGCTGCCCGTCCGCCGTGAGGTGGGCCCATGATTTCCCCCGAGCTCGCCGCCCGCATCCGCCGGCTGCACTTCGCCGAGCACTGGAAGGTGGGCACCATCTGCTCCGAGCTGGGCGTGCACCACGACACCGTGCGGCGCGCCCTGGCGCTCGAGCGCGTCAGCGGCACGGGGGTGAAGTCCGTCAGGCCCACGCTGCTGGATGCCTACAAGGACTTCATCCAAGCCACCCTGGAGGCTCATCCACGCCTCACCGCCATGCGCCTCTTCCACATGGTGAAGGCGCGCGGCTATGTGGGTGGCCCGCTCCAGGTGCGCCGCTACGTGCGCACGGTGCGTCCCACCTCTCGCGCCGAGGCCTTCCTGCGCCGCAGCACGCTTCTGGGCGAGGAGGCCCAGGTGGATTGGGGACACTTCGGCACGCTGTCCGTGGGCAACACGCGCCGCCCTCTGTGCTGCTTCGTCATGGTGCTGGGCCACAGCCGCGCCCTCTACGCGCGCTTCTTCCTCGACATGACGCTGGAGAGCTTCCTCAGGGGCCACGTGCTGGCCTTCCAGGCGCTGGGGGGCGTGCCGCGCGCGCTGCTGTACGACAACTTGAAGTCCGTGGTGCTCGAGCGCGCCGGAGACGCCATCCGCTTCCACCCGCGCCTGCTGGAATTGGCTGGCCACTACCACTTCGCACCCAAGCCCTGCGCCCCCTACCGCGGCAACGAGAAGGGCAAGGTGGAGCGCACCATCCGCTACCTGCGCGACTCCTTCTTCGCCGCGCGCACCTTTAGCGGCGTGGATGACCTCAACGCGCAAGCGGCGCGGTGGGCGGCCGAGGTGGCCCACGCGCGCCAATTGCCCGGCGACGTCACCGGGCGCACCGTCGCCACGGCCCTCGAGGAGGAACGCCCGCGGCTGCTGCCCCTGCCCGCACACCCGTTTCCCACGGACGTGGTGCGCCCCGTCGCCTCCGGCAAGACGCCCTACGTGCGCTTTGACTCCAACGACTACTCCATTCCACACACCCTGGTGAAGAAGCCCCTCACCCTCGTGGCCTCCGAGACACGCGTGCGCGTGCTGGACGGCTCCCAGGAGGTGGCCTCCCACCCGCGCTGCTTCGAGAAGGGCCGCACCCTGGAGCAGCCCGGCCACCTCGCCGCTCTCGCCGACGCCAAGGCCCGCGCGCACGAGCTGCGCGGCCGGGACTTGCTGCGCGCCTCCTGCCAGCAGGCGGAGGGCTTCCTCGCTGCCCTCGCTCAGCGCGATGTCTCGCTGTCACACCACACGGCGCAGTTGCTGAAGTTACTTACGCTCCACGGCGCACGTGCCCTGGATGAGGCCCTCGCCGAGGCCCTGCGCAAGGGGGCGGTGAGCGCCCCCGCCGTGGCCCACCTCCTGGAGCAGCGCGCTCGCCGCCAGCGTCAGCCTCCACCACTCACCGTGGTGCTGCCGGATGACCCGCGCATCGCCGCCTCCCGCACCCGCCCCCACTCCCTCGCCGACTATGACCGCCTCCTTAACAAGGACTCCGCCGATGACGACTCCACTCGCTGACCGCCTGGCCTCCCTCGGGCTGCACGCCACCTCCCAGGGCCTCGCGGACCTCATCGCCCGCGCCACCAAGGCCAGGTGGGGCGCTACCGAGATGCTGGAGCACCTGGCCGACGAGGAGCAGAAGGAACGCGGCCGCAGAAGTCTCGAGCGGCGCCTGTCTCGCAGCCGCCTTGGCCGCTTCAAGCCCATGGCGGACTACGACTGGGGATGGCCCAAGAAGATTGACCGCGAGGCCGTCGAGTCCGCCTTGCGCCTGGATTTCCTGGAGCGCGCGCGCAACGTCGTAATAGTGGCCCCTCAGGGACTGGGCAAGACGATGATCGCGCAGAACATCGCCCACCAGGCCGTCCTCAAGGGGCACTCCGCTCTCTTCGTCACCGCCTCCCAGTTGCTGCTCGACCTGGGTGCCCAGGACACCAGCCGCGCATTGGACCGCCGCCTGCGCCACTACACCAGCCGCACCAGCCTGCTCGTCATCGACGAGATGGGCTACCTCGCCTACGACGCGCGCAACGCGGACCTCCTCTTTCAAGTCGTGGCGCGCAGGTATGAACAACGCTCATTGGTGATGACCACGAATCTGGCGTTTTCGGACTGGCCGACCATTTTTCCCAACGCCGCGTGCGCCACCGCGCTGATTGACCGCGTCATCCACCACGCGGACGTCCTCGCTATCGAAGGCGAGAGCTACCGCCGCCGCGAGGCCGAGGAGGCCGCGACGACCAGGAAGGCGAAGTCCAAGCGCTGAGCCTCTCCTCGGACCGGGATGCCGGACCCCCGGCACACCTCCGGCTTCCCGGTCCAAATTTCCGCGCTTCCTCGTGAACGCCAACAGTCGCCATGGGAACCAAGGACCAGGCGGGGAGTGGCACGCTGTATGACGCCGTCACCTACAGCTACATCTCGTGGAACGGCGTGGAGCGGCCCGGACGGGTCGAGCAGGCCCGCTACCGCTCGCGTCTGGAGCGCTACCTCTACCCCTTTGGGGAGTTCCAGCGCTCGCAGTTGGGCTCAGTGCAGATGGTCCGGCACACGTATGGCTCGGATGGGCGCGTGTCGACCGCGGTGGGTGGCGGGTATGGGATGTCCATCTCCTGGGAGCCCATGGTGGGCAGTTGCCAGCCGGGTTCCAATTGCTGCGGACGGGTACCGCAGGTGCGCCAGGTGACGGACGCCTACGCCGGACGAGGGGATGGAAACGAGGGCTCGGCCAGCCTGTCGACTTTCTACGAAACGCTCTCCAACCATGGCCAGGAGCTCCAGCCCCGCCTGTATCAGACGACGGACACGTGTAGCTCGAGCTGGGCGTGCAGCCCGGGTTCCGTGCGCTCGGAGTGGACGTGCTCGTCGCCCGGCAACCCGGGCCGTGAGGTGGCGCGCAAGGACAAGCGGGACAATTGGGAGGTGTATTTCTATTCGTCTCCAGGGGCCACGCCGCAGCTCGAGCGGACCCAGGTGCTGCGCGGGGCCTCGGACATGACGGGCACGGGGGCGCTGGAGCAGGAGTCCTTCAGCTACACCTATTCCAACGGCCAGCAACTGGTGCAATCGAGGGAAGAGGCGAGCGTGCTGGGCGGCGCGGCGGACCGTCAGCGCACGTTCTACGTGTACGAGTCCGGCAGCAACCGGACAAAGGCCGTCTTCGAGTCCGGCATGACGCGGGAGCGTGCCAGCGATGGCACCTGGACGACGGTGCGGCGCATCGTGGGCACCTTCTACTTTACCTCGTCTGGTACCTCCGCCGATCCCATGGGCCGCCCGCTGGAGGTTCACGGACCCTGCCTCGTTTCGAGCGAGGCCGCCACGGATTGTACGACCATCGATTATCCGGTGACGAAATACGAATATTACACCAATGCCGAGGCCATGGTCCTCCTGCGCAACCGTTTGAAGGCGGTCTATGTCTATCCTTCGCGCACATCCTCCGTCGCGCTGGACACGAGGTATACCGCCTACGATGAATGGGGGAATGCCAAGGAGATCGTGGACGCCAATGGTGTGAAGACCACGAACACCTATGAAGAAGACAGACTGCTGACGAGTGTACATGGCTGGTCGCCCGTGACCACCCGGTACTATTACGCGGATAAGCGGAACCTGTCGGCCGTCCTGTATCCGGAGGGGAACTACGAGGTGTTCTGCTACCGGGTGGGCACGCTGACGGATGCGTGCTCGGGTGGGACCTTGACGGAGAAGTTGCAGTGGAAGGCGCGGGCCTCGCTGCCGGACGGCTCGAAGTGGACGGAGAAGGTGGTGTATGCCTACTGGCCGGACGGAACACTGAAGGAGGAGCGCTACCTGTCGTGGACGGGCACCAGTGCGCAGACGCGGCGGGTGATGAAGTACGCGGCGGACGCCCACCGGCGGCCTACGTGGCAGAAGCAGGGCGAGGGGACGGGAAGCTTCCACTCGGCGAGGTCCTTCGACGGTGCGGACAACCTCACGGGCGTGGGCCATCCCTTCAACGAGCCGCCCGCCTGGTGCGGCGGGGTGAAGGCGGGAATGGGCCCGCAGGAGGACGGGACGCCTCTGTCCCAGTTGTGCTCCTCGATGGCCTATGACAGGGCCAACCGCCTGGTGCAGGTGGACGAGTTCCCGGCGGACGGCGTGGCCCAGCGGACGCTCTTCAAGTACGACGCCCAGGGCAACGTGTCCGGGGTGAAGACGGGCTGCCTGGAGACGGACACCTTCGACACGTGCGGCCAACCGGCGGCGACGTACACGTACGATGACTTCGGCCAGGTGGTGGAGGTGTCGCTGCCACACGCCGATGGCCCGGTGCGCTATGCTTACGATGCGCGGGGCAACAGGGTCCTGAAGGAGACGGAGGCCATGCGTCAGGCAAACGAGTATGTCTCCTATACCTATGACATGCTCTCGCGGCAGGAGACGGCCGTGCGCGTGTCCCCAACGCAACAAGAGACCCTCTACCGGTTCGGTTACGATTCCCAGGGCTCGTACCCCGCGAGTTGCACGGCCCTGGCCTATACGAAGGGACGGCTGCGCTACCGGGAGGACTCCTTTGGAAAGACCTGGTACAACTATGATCAGAAGGGGCGGGTTCTGGGGGAGATTCGCGTGCGGGCAGGGCAGACGACATGCGGCACCGTGGCCAACGCCAATCCCCACACCCTCTACACCTACACGAACAACGGAAACCTTGCCTCGGTGACGTACCCGAACGGGCGCAAGGTGACGTTCGTGTATGGAACGGGTGCTGGCAAGGACAGGGTGGCGTCGGTCAAGGCGTCGCTCCACGACGGCACGGCATGGACTGACAAGACGCTGTTGAGCAATGTCACCTGGGAGCCCTATGGCGGGTTGCGTGGCTACACGCTGACCCACCCCACCACGAGTACGACGAGTACGTCGAGCACGGTGGAGTATGGCCTGGGGGATGATGGTTCGGTGGCGCCGGTGGGCTGCTCGGCGACTTTCCCGTCCGCGACGGGCTCGGATCTGACGGGCCGGCTGCGCAGCCTGCGCGTTTCCTCGGGGACGGTGGCGATGGGCGCGGGGACGGGGGACCTCTACCGGCGGACGTACACGTGGAAGGCGGACCAGGTGGTGCGCACGGACACGTGTTTGTTGACGGAGACGACGCCAAGGACGGAGACGTACGGCTATGACAGGACCCTGAGGTTGACGGGGGCGAGCAGGCCTACGGGCAACTTCGCCGCTACGGGCGGGGCTTTCGATTCGCGGAGCTACGGGTACGATGGTCGAGGCAACCGCACCACCATGAGCCGCGATGGGTCCGCCTACAGCCTGAACTACGCGGCCTCGTCTCGAGGTGACAGGCTGATGGGCTGGGGCTCGTCCAGCACGGGTAGCCTCCTGGGGTATTCCCTGGGGTACGACGCGGATGGGCGGGTCTCCTCGAAGGAAGGGGCACGGACGTTGGACGGAACTCCGACGTACGTGGTGGACTTCGCCTATGGCCAGTCGGTGGGAGTGGCCACGGATACCGTCTTCCGGGCGGTGGAAGTGAACGGGGTCTTCTACAACTACTACTACGACTCCCTGGGACGCCGTCGGCTGAAGAGCTACCCGGGCGGTACTTCGGACGAGTTCTTCCACGACCTGAAGAACCAGCTGCTGGTGGACCGGGGGAGCAACAGCGCTGTCACGCCGGTGGCGTACTACACGCAGGATGACTACGTGTGGCTGGGTGGACGGCCGGTGGCGATGGTTCGCGGCAAGCTGAGCACCACGTGGAGCCGGCTGTCGGACTGGTCGACGGACTGCGTGCGCAACGGTGAGGACGCGGCCTGTGGAGTGTACTTCCCGGTGACGGATCACATCGGCAAGCCGGTGCTGATGTTGGATGGCAGTGGGAAGGTGGCGGGAGCCGCGGATTACGATCCATTCGGCCAGGTCAATCGTGTGGCTCTGCACGGAGAGACGGCGCACCCGCTCGACATCAACAACCAGGCTCCCGTGCTGGCTGAAATGGCGCAGCCCATGGACGCGTCCATGAAGGTGAGGATGCGAGTCCTCTTCCATCTGGTGGACCTGAATGGCGAGGGCTCAGTAAGTCTGTTCGACGGAGCGACCTCAACCCAAATCACCACGGGCATCGGAGGTCCAGGCAATGGCAATGTCTGGTCTAGCTGGGGGCAGCCCTCGACTGGATACGCCCAGGTGAAGTTTGTTCCGGGGGGGTCCTATTCCGGCACGTCGTCGGGAGTGGTGCTGGAATCGTATGAGTACCAGCGCTACCAGACGGGGGCGCAGCCCTTCTGGACGCCCCTGCGCTTCCCCGGCCAGTACCATGACGCGGAGACGGACCTCTTCGAGAACTGGAACCGGTACTACGACCCGAGTATTGGCAGGTATCTGCAGCCGGAGCCGCTGCACCAAGAGCCGAACTGGGTTCGCAGAGTTGCAAGGATGGGCTTCTCGCCGCCGGTCTACTCGTATGCTGGAAACAATCCTCTAGCGCGGATTGATTCGGATGGTCGCGACGCGTTCATCATTCGACAGCTGTGGGCGGGTATCGTCGAGCATTGGGGCGTGGCTGTTGAAGTCTATTGCCATTCCGAGAACACATGCGATCCCGAACGGCGTGTTATGCGCTATGACTACTCGTGCAAAAAGGTAAATACGTCGCAGACTTGGCAATGCGTCTTCGGATTTCCTGATGGCAAGTTTGATAATAAGAGCCCATCATTGAAGGCGCTCAAGGACTCGTTGTTAGGGGGTCGCAATTACGTGGAGGTGGTTCCTCTTGATTGTGAGGACTCGGCTGCGGCAGTGGAGCGAGTGTGTGGCTATCTTGCTGATGTGCCTCAGTACAGCATTCTGTTTAGCAACTGCCAACAGTTCGTTTGGGATGTGGTCTATGGTTGGCCTGGTCCTGCGGCCGCCTATTCGCCTGGTTACTCTGTATGGCCATGATGAAGAGATTTGCATTGATTGCGCTGGGGTTCGTGCTCGGGCTGTTCGGTGCTCAGCTTGCCTCGGAATTGATGAGCGCAAAGTACGACGAGCAGTATGGGGTGCTTCGGAAGGACATTTCTATTTGCGAACTTCAGCAGTCTGGATGCTCCACTGGTGAGAGCTTTGGCGGCTTGATGGCGGGGACGCCCTTCCTCTTCCGTGGAGATCATGTGTTGGAGGTGCGGGTTCGCGTGGCGCCTTCACGCGTGAATGAGTTCTTTGACCTCCGCGGCAAAGAGTGGGGAGAGAAGACCGAGCACCGACTACTCTTTGAGTGAGGTGTGAGAAGCATTTAGGCCCCGGTGGAATGCCGCCGGGGTCTTGTGTTCCCTTGTATGCCGGCACACCTGCCGTTTGCTGTGAACAGGCTCCGTCCGCCAGCGGGTTCCTGCATTACCGAGCACGCAGGATGATGCTGGAGCGTGTCTGGGTGAGCGCGCTGATTGATGGGCAATCCCCTGGCGGGCAGGAGGCGCCATCCGCGAGACCGAAAAGGCAAGGCGAGTTGGTTGATGGAATGGCCAGGAGCCAGCGATTGCGCCTCGCTGGCGCGTTGGGTATCGCAAGTGTTTGAGGGAGATCTGTTCCCGGTGCTGGGTGTGTCCGCAGAGGGGTCGCCTCGTGGTAGCCGTTCACCGCATCAGCTAACGGCCTCAGCCTGGATGCGGTGAGCGTGATTGGAACGCTGGGGTGGAACGCTCACCCCGAGAAGACGGAGCGGCGCTCCTTGAGGAGGGCCTGGAGCATGCCCTGGATGGACTCGCGGGTGCGCTCGGTGAGCCGTTGCACCTGGGACATGTCCTCGGCGGCCTCGGGAGGCAGGTCCCCCATGCCGATCGGATCGCCGAAGCGGATGGTCCACCGAGCCGGCAGCGGAGGCGGCGTCAGCGGCAGGTAGGGCAGCCCCAGGAAGCCGGCCGGGAGCTTGGCGAACAGCGGCGCCGTCTCCTCGGCGCCCACGATGGCCACCGGGACGATGGGCGCGCCCGTGCGCAGCGCCAGCTTGACGAAGCCGCCTCGGCCGAAGCGCTTGAGCTGGTAGCGCTGTGCGAAGGGCTTGCTCAACCCCTGAATGCCCTCGGGGAAGACGATGACCGGGCGCAATTCGTCCAGCAGCCGCAGCGCGTTCTCCGGGTAGGCCCGCACCGCGCCCAGCCGGTTCATCAGAGTGCCGAGCATCGGCGCGTGGAAGACCTGGTCCTCCGCCAGCCAGCGCGCCTCCAGGAGGTCGGGTCGTTCGCGCGACAGCGCCTGCTGCAGCACCGGCTCGTCGATGGGCAGCGCCCCCGGCGTCTCTCGTCGTGGACTGCAGTCCGCCCTGTGAGACCCACGAGGTTTGCACACGAGTTGGATTGAGACGGGTCGAAGAGTCTAGGGCGTGGTGGCCTTCTTCCCTGGGCCGTGGCCTTCGTCGCACGCGCGCCGTGCTCAGTTCCGAGCAACTGCGTCATCCGCATCCGCGCATTGACGAGGTTGGTCACCTGCCGGGACGGTGGTGTGGCCGAGTCTGGGATTTCGAACGCTTGAGGCTTTCGTGGGCTGGCATGTCTTGTGCTGAGCGGCTGCCGAGGTGTGCGCCAAGCACCTGCCGGAGAACGGAAAGAAGGATTCATGAGGCGAATTGTATTGATGCTGGGCCTCGCCACGGGAGTCTGGGCGGGTTGTTCGAAAAGCCAGACGGAGCCCGAATCGTCGATGCCGAGGGATGTACTCACGGAGCGCCGCCCGCTGAAGGCGGAGAAGGCGACGAAACAGGTGGGCGAGGACTGCACGGAGAATGGCGCCAGCGCGTGTCTCTCTGGCGTCTGTCTTCATGTGAAGCCCGGCCGCAAGGAAGGCTACGTCTGCAGCCGAGCGTGCCAGAGCGAGCAGGAGTGCCCGCCGAACTGGCAGTGCTCCCAGGTGTACCCGACGTCCCAGGGGAGACTATGCGCCCCTTCACCTGCTGGGCGGGAGTCTGCTCCCAAGGGACAGTGAGCCCTTTCTTCGAAACCACCCAATTTCTTATCAATGAGTGACGACATGCGTCGGATGCATATCTTGGTGTGTAGCTGGGGTTCGCTGGGGCTCCAGTGGTTGAATTGGCTTGGTGCAAGGGCAGCCGTGATCCTGGGGATCCTATGTTTCTGGCTGCCCCTAAGTGCCAGCAGTTATGAGATGTGGAAGTCTCCCGAAAGCGGAGGAACCTGGTACACGAGTTTCACGTGCGCCTGTCCGGGCCAGGCCCCGCTGACCTGCTACACAGGGGCTTGTGGCTCCAGTAACTTCTATTGTCCCGGTGCTTCCCGCCAGGGTGAATGCAAGGAGGTGGCGACGCATTGTCTGGCGAATGGTGGTGGTAGTTGGCCGGACGGGAATCCCAGGCAGCCTCGACCCCCGGATTGTCAGAAGGAGGGGAATTGGCGCTGTCGGACAAACGCGGACTGTACTGCTTATAGCGGAGGCACGTGCGTCATCAATGATTCGATGAAGATAGAGATAGTCGGGCTAACGACGTTCGTGGAGGGTGAAGGGACGCATTGTGAGTACCCGCCCGATTCGCAAGGAAGGGGCGATGAATGCAACGACGGTTTCGACAACGACAGGGATGGGCGAGTGGATGAGGACGATTGTCCGGACCGTGAGCCGAATGGTGGGCCGCCGCCCTCCTTCTGCAGTGAGACGAACGAGTTCGACCCCGTCAACATCGTCACGGGGACGTCGTTCGAGCGGGTCCAGGATGTCGTAGTGGCCGACAGTGTGACGACGCTGAGCTTCGAGCGCACCTTCAGCTCACGCGGAGACGAGTGGACGCATGATGGTCCGCTGATGGATGCGCCGAAGCCCTTTGGCGCCAGCACCAGCAGCAAGGATTCCGTGGAGTGGTGGCACAACTGGCTGGGCGTGGTGGTGGAGCACAGGGACTACTGGAGCGTGCGGGACAGGGAGGGGCGGCTGCTGCGCTTTACGCCGTGCGCGGGAGTGCCGTGCCAGGCTGCCTTGTCGCAGGGCAACGCCAGCCAGCGCGAGCGGCTGTGGAGGACGGCCACGGGGTATGAGCTGGTGCAGGCGGACGGGAGCCGACTCGCCTTCGAGGCGCGCTTCGTACCGGTCTCGGGTGGGCGCAACCGCTACTTCCTCTCGCGAGTCGTGTCTCCGGTGGGGGTGGCGCTGGCGACGCTCAGCTATGCGGTGCCAGCGGTAGCGGGTTGCCCCCAGGGCGGAGCTTCGAGCGGGGCGGGAGTGCCCTACCTGTCGACGGTGCAGACGGCGGCTGGGAGCTCGTTGAGCTTCGCGTACCGTGCGCTGACGCGGGCGGATGGAGCAGTCGAATGCGTCATGTCCTCGGTAAGCCTGGGCAGCGCCGTGGTGCCGGAGGTGGCGTACACCTACGCCTCGGTGGGAGGCGTGGAGCGGCCCGGGCGCGTGGCCAGGGCGCAGTACGGCACGCGCCAGGAGGAGTACCTGTATACGGAGGGAGACTTCCGGCGCACGCAGCAGGGGGTGGAGCTCGTCCGCCACACCTATGGGGCCACCTATGGAGCGGAGGGGCGCGTGGTGTCGGTGGTGGGGGAGGGGGAAGAGGTATCCATCGAGTGGGCGTGGATGACGGCGACGTGCCAGCCAGGCTCCAACTGCTGCGGCAAGGTGCCCCAGAAGCGCAAGGCGACGGACACCCAGGTGGGGAGGGGAGATGGGACGGAGACGGCGGCCTCGCTGACGTACACGTACGAGACGCTCTCCAACTATGGCCAGGAGATGGCGCCGCGGATGTACCGGAAGGAGGAGTCGTGTACCCCGAGCCAGGCGTGCAGTGCGGGCACGGAGCGTACGGAGTGGGCGTGCTCATCCGCGGGGATGCCCGGCCATGAGGCGGCGCGCCAGGACAAGCGGGGCAACTGGGAGGTGTATGGCTACTCCCTGTCCGCGGGGACGCAGCCGCGCCTGGAGCGCACCAGTGTGAAGCATGGGGCCTCGGACATGTTTGGCGCCGGGGCACTGGAGGAGCAGACCTTCAGCTACACCTATGGCGCCAACGGGGAACAGCTGCCGCAGGCCACCGAGGAGCCGAGTGTGTTGGGCGGGGCAAACGACCGCAAGCGCACGCTGAATGTGTACGAGTCGGGAAGACGCAAGGCCGTCATCGAGTCCGGCTGGACACTGGTGCGTAACAGCCAGGGGGTGTGGGCCCCGGAGCGGCGGTTCGTGGGCACCTTCTATTTCACTTCCCATGTGTCCCTGGGTGGGACGGCTCCCGATGCGCTGGGCCGGACGATGGAGGTGCACGGCCCGTGCGTCGTGTCGGGTGAGTCCGCCACGGATTGCAGTGCTGCCGACGACTATCCGCTGACTCGCTACGAGTACTATCCGAGTAGCGCGGCGGAGAGCGTGCGCAACCGCCTGTGGAAGGTGTCGTCCTATCCCACGCGCACGTCCACGTTGCCCCTGACGACCGAGTACCTCGGATACGACGCGCGGGGCCAGGTCACGAGTGTCAGTGACCCGAATGGCGTAGTGACTGGCTACACCTATGTGGAAGACCGGCTGACGCAGAAGACGACGAATGGCCAGGTGACTTCCTTCGGCTATGTCGATGGGCGGCATCTGTCTTCAGTCCAGTCGCCGTCAGGGAACACCGAGGTGTATTGCTACCGGACTGGGACTCCGGGAGAGGCGTGCACGGGAGGGACGCTGACGGACAAGCTGCAGTGGAAGGCCAGGGCGGCGAGCACGGATGGTATGGGGTGGACGGAGAAGGTGATGTACGCGTACTGGCCGGATGGGACGCTGAAGGAGGAGCGCTACCAGACGAGGAATGGCACGACGGCCGAGATGCGGCGGGTACTGAAGTACGCGGCGGACGCGCACCGCAGGCCCACGTGGCAGAAGACGGGCGAAGGGGCGGGAAGCTTCACCTCGACGAAGTCCTTCGACGGAGCGAACAACCTGACGGGCGTGGGACTGCCCTTCAACAACCCACCCGCATGGTGCGGTGGAGTGAATGCGGACGGTACGCCGCAGTCTCCGCTGTGCTCCTCCCTGGCGCATGACAGGGCCAACCGCCTGGTGCGGATGGACGAGCACCCGGCGGACGGAGTGGCCCAACGCACGCTCTTCGAGTACGACAAGCAGGGCAACGTGTCCGGAGTGAAGGTGGGGTGCTCGAGCACGGACACCTTCAGCACCTGTGGCCAGCCGGCGGCGACGTACAAGTATGACGATTTCGGCAGGTTGGTAGAGGCGGCGCTGCCGCACGCCGATGGCCCGGTGCGCTATGCCTACGATGCGCGGGGCAACGTGGAGTTGAAGGAGACGGAGGCCATGCGCCAGGCGCACGAGTACGTCTCCTACTCCTATGACATGCTTTCGCGGCTGCTGTCCTCCCAGCGTGTGTACGAGGCGGGAACCGAAACCCTTCTCCGTTACGGTTACGACTCGCAGGGGACGTACCCCGCAGGCTGCCCGGCCTTGAGTCATACGATGGGGCGGGTGCGCTACCAGGAGGACTCGTTTGGGAAGACCTGGTACCAGTACGATCCGGAGGGGCGCGTGCTGGGGGAGATTCGCGTGCGGGCAGGGGAGACGACCTGCGGCAGCGTGGCGAACGCGAACCCTCACACCTGGTACACGTATTCGGCCAACGGAAGCCTCGCTTCGGTGACGTACCCGAACGGGCGGACGGTGACGTATGTGCATGGGACGGGCGCCAACGCGGACAGGGTGGTGGCCGTGGACGTGTCGCTGCACAACGGGACGGCGTGGAGCACCCAGCGGCTCTTGAGCAACGTTACCTGGGAGCCGTATGGTGGGCTGCGTGGCTACACGCTGACACACCCCACCACGGGCACGACGAGCACGGTGGAGTACGGCCTGGGAGACAATGGCACGGTGGCGCCCACGGGATGCTCGACGAGCTTCCCGTCCGCAGTGGGGTCGGACCTGACGGGCCGGTTGCGCGGTCTGCGGGTGTCCTCGGGAACCGTGGCCCTGGGAACGGGGACGGGAGACATCTACCAGCGCACGTACACATGGAATGCGGACCAGGTGGTGCGAACGGATACGTGCCTGCTGGGAACTGCGACGTCGCGGACGGAGACGTACAGTTATGACAGAACGCAGCGGTTGACGGGGATGCAGTGGTCGGCCGACAGCAACGCGTCCGGAAGCCATGGTTACGGCTATGATGGTCGTGGCAACCGCACGTCCATGAGCGTCGACAACTCTGCTTTCAGTTTGAGCTATGGGGTTGCGCCTCGTGGGGACAGGCTGATGGGCTGGAGTTCTGCCTCGTCAACCAGTCTTTGGGGCTACACACTGGCGTATGACGCGGATGGGAGAGTCACCCGGAAGGAGGGCTCACGGAGTCTGGATGGACAGCCGACGTACACGATGGGTTTCACGTATGGCCAGTCGGTGGGCGTGGCCACCGAGACTGTCTTCCGAGCGGTGGATGTAAACGGTGTCTTCTACAACTACTACTACGACGCACGGGGGCGGCGTCGGCTGAAGAGCTATCCGGGAGGAACCTCGGACGAGTACTTCCACGACTTGCAGAGTCACTTGCTGGTGGATCGAGGAAGCAGCGGAGTCGTGACGCCGGTGGGGCACTACACGCAAGACGACTACGTGTGGTTGGGTGGGCGGCCGGTGGTGCTGGTGCGCGGCAAGCTGAGCAACACGTGGGTGCGGCTGTCGGACAGCTCGACGGACTGCACGCGCAACGGCGAGTCTGCGGCCTGTGGGGTGTACTTCCCGGTGACGGACCACATCGGCAAGCCGGTGCTGATGTTGGATGGTAGCAGGCGCGTGGCGGGGGCCGCGGAGCATGATCCCTTCGGCCACGTCAATCGGGTGAGGCTGAACGAGGAGACGGAGCATCCGCTCGAGAACGACGGAACCCTGGCTCCCTTCTCGCTGGCGGCCATGGCGCAGCCGATGGATGCGGCCATGCAGGTGAAGATGCGCGTACTCTTCCACCTGGTGGTGCTGGGGCAGGGGTTCGCCGAGTTGAGGGATGGAGATGGACAGAGCTCGACGACGCTGAGTTCGGTGCCGGGATCGACTCGGGGGCATTTCTGGTCGGATTGGGTGCAGCCGACGGCGGGCAGCGCAAGTGTGTGGGTATCGCCGGGTCTCACTTCGGGAGACGGTGTCGTGCTGGAATCGTATGAATACCAGCGCTACCAGACGGGGGCGCAGCCCTTCTGGACGCCGTTGCGCTTCCCCGGCCAGTACCATGACGCGGAGACGGACCTCTTCGAGAACTGGAACCGGTACTACGATCCGCGCATTGGCAGGTATCTGCAGCCGGAGCCGATGTTGGTGAATCCTCGGTTCGTCGTGGGAATGGCCCGCCGAGGCTTCGGAGCACCAGCGTATGCGTACGCGGTTAATAATCCGGTGAATTACGTCGATCCTGACGGGTTGAAGGTCAAGCTGATGGATGAGGACGCACGGAGGATTGCGGCTGTCATGCAGCAAAACCCAGTTGGGCGTTACCTCTACGAGTGGCTAGACGCGTCGCCTGACACCTACGAGGTGTGGGGACGACAGGATTTGGGTCCAAATGTATTCGGGAGGTTCAGCGCAGGTGAGCTGTCGGGGGCAAATATGACGTTGATGAGGGGGGGCACCATCCGCGTCAACGAGTCGGCTTGCCTAGAGAGAGGCATCAATCCGGCCGGCAACATGGCTCATGAGTTCACTCACGCTGCCTTGTTTGACGCTGTGAACGATCCGCGCACTTGGGAGTCGAGAGGAATGGCCATCCCGCCGATCGTCGATGAGCTCTTCCCTGATGCACTACCTGGCGGTGGTTTGGACGGGTATAATATGAGCCCGTACACACCACACGGAAGGTTGACGTTCTACTGGCTGGAGCAATATCCATGACATCGATTTGCGCTGGACTCGCGATTTTTGGTCTTTGTTTGCCTGTGCCAGGACATTCAGTGGACAGCGTGAAGGCTGCGGACTGGGTGAACCAATCGGAGGAAAAAGACACTTGGTTGTCTGCACGCATGTTCGCCTCGAATGCGTACCGCATCGGAGCCCTCGTCGAGGGCGACCTGAGGCGCGTGACGAGTGTGTGGCTACGGGAGTCGCGCTCGTCCGACCGCGAGGCGCCCACCTCTCCCCTGCGCCGTGCCCTCGATCAGGCTTGTGAGGGCGCAAAGGAAGGAAAGCCGTGCCGCTTCCAAGGGTATTCGTTCTGGCGGATCGAATGCGGAGGAGGGTGGCTTCTGTATTCGACGAGCATGAGTCCAGATCGGCAACAGCTTCAGGAGAGTTGCGAGCGTTTCGGTGCGCTCTTGAAGTAAGCGATCGGTCTCCGAACTGGCGCGAGCGCCGATCCTTGGTTCGCGGTGGGTAGCCGGTACCGGAGTCAGCCAGCCAGAGTCGACAGACCTCCAAGGGGGGCGGGCGCACAACCTACTCGTTGTGCGCCACCCCCGCTGACGCGCTCGCCACCGAGGGAGCGCGTCAGGCCCTTTCCGCAGGAGGGTTTTGACCCACGAGGTAGGCACGCTCCAGCGTCCGCCTCGGCAGAGAGGCCATTCGGGCTTTGGACGTTCGGAGTGATGAGGGTCAAGACGGCTGACGCTCGAATTGAGTGCATGGGGTGGGGTGGGCCCATGTTGCGAATTGCCGCACCGTACGGCTCGTGGGTCGCAACACCGCGTCTTCTCGTGTCGTGAGGTGGTTCACCCCGAGAAGACTGAGCGGCGCTCCTTGAGGAGTGCCTGGAGCATGCCCTGGATGGACTCGCGGGTGCGCTCGGTGAGCCGTTGCACCTGGGACATGTCCTCGGCGGCCTCGGGAGGCAGGTCCCCCATGCCGATCGGATCGCCGAAGCGGATGGTCCACCGGGCCGGCAGCGGCGGCGGAGTCAGCGGCAGGTAGGGGAGTCCCAGGAAGCTGGCTGGAAGCTTGGCGAACAGCGGTGCCGTCTCCTCGGCGCCCACGATGGCCACTGGGACGATGGGCGCGCCCGTGCGCAGCGCCAGCTTCACGAAGCCGCCTCGGCCGAAGCGCTTGAGTTGGTAGCGCTGCGCGAAGGGCTTGCTCAGCCCCTGAATCCCCTCGGGGAAGACGATGACGGGGCGCAATTCGTCCAGCAGCCGCAGGGCGTTCTCCGGGCAGGCCCGCACCGCGCCCAGCCGGTTCATCAGCGTGCCGAGCATCGGCGCGTGGAAGACCTGGTCCTCCGCCAGCCAGCGCGCCTCCTGCAAATCCGGTCGCTCGCGCGACAGCGCCTGTTGCAGCACCGGCCCGTCGATGGGCAGCGCTCCCGAGTGGTTGGCCACCAGCAGCACCGGCCCCGCCGGCACGTGGCTGGCGCCCTGCACCGACACCCGCCAGTAGCGCTCGTAGAGGAAGTCCAGCACCGGCTGCAGCACGCCGCTGAGCGCCGCGTCCTTCCCGTACTCGTCGATGGCCGTGCCACCACCGACGCCAATGCCCGTGAGCGCCGCGCCCAGCAGCCCTTGCGCCGAGCCCAGCGTCTTGCTGAACCGCTCGCTGGCCAGCGCCTGGAAGGCGGCATCCTTCGCCAGCGACATCAACCCCGAGAGGCGATCCCCCAACCGGTGCGGCTCGGCCCCTGGGGACTCGGAGGTGAAGAAGACCTCGGCGGTGGTGGCGCTCACGGCGGGCAGGGCGGGAGCCAGCGCGGCCTCCACCTGCACCTCGATGCGGGCCTCTTCCGCGGCCTCGGCCTCGCTGTCCGGGGCGTACTCATCCTGGCTCGCGTCGAGCACCTCGACGGCCACCGTCCCGGATACCGAGACCTCCACCGTGTCCTCGAAGCCGGGCATGGCGACCGGCCCGGTAGGCAGCGGCTCCCCGATGGCCTCTTCCAGCTCCCGCAGGGCTTCCTCGGCCGAGGCGGCCTCTGCTGCTCGCTCCAGCAGCTCCGCCTCCTCCTCCGTCACCTCGGGCTCGGCGGAAGCCGCGGGCTCACGCGGCTCCATCGGCTCCTCGACGAAGGCGCGAGCCTCGGCGTGGGTGGGCGGCGGCGCGGCCGGAGCCGGAGTTCCCACCGTGGTCCCGGCGGTAACGGTCTCGGGAGGCACGGCCCTGGGCTCGGCGGGGGTCTTCACGGGAGCCGGCACGGCCTTGGGCGCGGCGGCCTTCCCCTGGGGAGGTGGGGCCTTCTTCCCACGCGCACCCGAGGCGGGCTTGGGGGCCGGCTTGGGCGGGGCCGCGGACTTCGGCGGGGCGGCCTTGGCGGTGGGCTTCTCCTTTGGAGCCGGAGCAGGCGCCTTCTTCGCGCCCTTGGCCGGAGGGCCCTTCTTGTTGGACGGAGGCGCGGCCTGGGCCTTCTTCGGCTCCGAGGCGGCGGGCTCCGTACCGGACGTCCGGGCCTCCGAGGGACGCTGCGCGGCGCCCCGCTGGAAGGGATCGTTCCCGAGCACACCCTTGGCCATGATCAACTCCTCCGCATCGCCGCCACGGCATCCCGGGCGTGGAACATGGGGATGAAACCGAGCTCCTCCTCCGCGCGCTCGCCGTCGGCGACCCATCCGTAATGCATGTAGTCGAGCAGGGCGGTGGGGAATCCCGGCCCCCCCAGCGAGGTCATCGTCTTCAGGGCCGCACGGTAGAGCGGCCCGGGCAGGGGGAGCGGCTGTGCGCCCGCCTGGCGGATAAGGCCCGAGAGCGGGAGCACCCCGCGCCCGACGATGTTGAACTCGCCCTCGGCATTGGCGCTGAGGGACTGGTACAGCGCCCGGGCGGCGTCCTCCTCGTGGAGGGCCTGCCAGAGCGGATCGAACCCGAGCAGCGTAGGCACCACCCGGTACGCCAGCATCCGGGTGGCCGGGTTGTTCATGTGCGGGCCGAACAGTGGCGCGAAGCGCAGGACGATGACACGCGTCTCCGGGTGGCGCTCGCGGAACGTGCGCACCTGCTTCTCCACCTCGACCTTGTCGGTGATGTAGCGGCTGCCGGGGCAGCCCGACAGCGACGTGTCCTCGCTCAGCAGGGCGGGGTGCTGGCCGCGTGCCCCATACAGGGCCGTCAGCGAGGGGACGATCAGCCGTGGCACCCGGGCTCGTCCGACCGCGCTCAGCACGCTCATGGTGCCGATGACCTCGAGCTCGTGCGCCAGTGAGCCATCGCGCACCGGCCCGTGAAGGAAGGCCAGGTGGTAGAAGACGTCCACGGGCAGCTCGGCGAGGGCGTCGGACAGCTCGCTCTCGGCGTCGTGCCGCGTGAGGTCCACGCGATGGAAATCCACCTTGTCACCGGCGGGCTTGGCCACGTCCAGGACCAGGATGCTCTCCACGTCGGGGTCTTGGTCCAGCAGCGGCAGCAGCAGCCGACCGAGATCGCCGGCAGCGCCCGTCACCGCGACGCGAAGTCCCCCCTTGCTCGCCTGAGTTCCTTCCATACGGGAGTGGGCGTGATAGCTCAGAAGCCCACCGTTGTCAGCCGCGACGCGTCAGGATTGCTGGCCAACTTCCCGGGTCCTGCGCATGATGTGACCTCCCATGGCACGTATCGCCCGACTCAGTGATGTCCTCATCAATAAGATCGCCGCCGGCGAGGTGGTGGAGCGCCCGGCCTCCGTCGTGAAGGAGCTGGTGGAGAATTCCATCGACGCTGGTTCCCGGACCGTGCGCGTGGCGCTGGAGAAGGGGGGATTGGGGCGCATCACCATCTCCGATGACGGGCACGGCATGGGGATGGAGGACGCGCGGCTGTGCCTGGAGCGCCACGCCACCAGCAAGCTGCGCCAGTTGGACGATCTGTTCACCATCAACACCAAGGGCTTCCGGGGCGAGGCACTGCCGGCCATTGCCTCGGTGTCGCGCTTCACCCTGCACACGGCCGAGCCCGGGGCGCAGGTGGGCACGAAGGTGACGGTGGAGGGGGGGAGCGATCCGCTGGTGGAGGAGGCACCGCCGCGGGTGGGCACGGTCATCTCGGTGGAGGACCTGTTCTACAACACGCCGGCGCGGCGCAAGTTCATGAAGCGCGAGTCCACGGAGCTGCAGCACGCGGAGGAGGCGGTCATCCGGCTGGCGCTGGCGCACCCGGACGTGGCCTTCTTCGTGGAGCACGGGGGCCAGCAGCTCTTCACCAGCCCGGCGAGCCCCGGGGATCCACGCGAGCGCATCGCCGCGGCGCTGGGGCCGGGGGTGCACCCGCACCTGGTGCCGGTGGAGGAGCGGCGGCTGGGGGTGACCGTGACGGGGCACATCGCCTCGCCCGAGTACACGCTGCCCAACGCGCGCGGCATCTACACCCTCGTCAACCGCCGTTACATCCGGGACCGGGGCCTCAACAGCGCCATCCAGCGGGCCTTCCAGGAGTTCCTCGCGGCCGGGCGCCAGCCGGTGGTGGTGCTCTTCATCGACGTGGATCCGCGGGCGGTGGACGTGAACGTGCACCCGCAGAAGCAGGAGGTGCGCTTCGCGGACGGCAAGGGCGTGGGAGACACGGTGCACGCGGCCATTTCCCGGGCGCTCCGGGCCGCGCCCTGGTTGGGCAACAAGGGGGAGGGTGGGATGCCCGAGCAGCCGAGGCAGGCCGCCCACTACGCCATGGCGGTGGAGCGCTTCCTCACCCGCGCCCAGGAGGCCACGTGGGGCGCGCCGCTGCCGCTGCCGGGCACCCAGGACGCGTCCGTGTCCGGCGCCGGGCCTGGCTCCCAGGCGCCTTTCGCCCCCATGTCCATGCCGGGGCCTTCGGGCTCGCTCTTCGCGCCCACCCCTTCGCTGCTGCCGGGGCGCGCGCCCGCCTTCGGCCAGGCCCAGCCCCAGCTCAACGAGGCGCCGCCGCCGGGCTACTTTGGTGCGCTGCGGCCCATGGGCGTGCTGGGCGAGCGCTTCCACGTCTGCGAGGGGCCGGGCGGGACGCTGGTGGTGCTGGACGCGCACGCGGCCCTGGAGCGGGCGCGGTTGATGGGCTTCCAGCGGATGCTGGAGCGGGAGGAGGCGCCGGTGCCCACGCTCTTTGGCGCCACGGTGGAGCTGCCGGTGTCGGTGGCCAAGTCTCTGGTGGAGGGGCGCGAGGCGCTCGCGCGGCTGGGGTTGGAGGTGGAGCCCTTCGGTGGGACGACGCTGGCGCTCAAGGCGGTGCCGCCCTCGCTGGTGGGGGCGGACGCCCGGGCGCTGCTGGAGGCCCTGGCGCGTGCCCTCCCTCCGCCCGGCTCGGCGCTGGATGCGACGACGCTGGCCGAGGGCCTCCGGGTATTGGCCTGCCATGCCGCACGCCATGCCGAGGGCCAGCTCAGTGAGGGCAAGCTCCGGGCGCTGCTCGGCGAGCTGGACTCGGCGGACTTCCACCCCTCCTGCATCCACGGCACGGTGGTGGTGCTCGAGGTGCCCCTGCTGGAGCTGGAGCGGCGCGCGCTGCGGCCCCCCAACCCGAAAATTTGACCCTCCAAACGTCACTGCTACGGTGCGCGCCCTGCCTGTAGCACCGGGGCGGACTGACGCGAGGAGGAGCGCATGCGCGGCGTGATCACCCTGCGGGACGTAATGGCCAACGTCGGCCTGGTCCGGCGGGAGTTCGGCTCGTTGTGTGTGGTGCGGTGTCTGCTCGCGGCCCTGTCCCGGCGCCGCACCACGTTTCTCGAAGTCGCGCTACGCCTGAAGGACTCCTGACCGATGCGCCGTCTCGCCCTGCTCGCCGTCCTGTTCGCCGCTGGGAGCGCCTTTGCCCAGGACGAGGAGCTCAGCCCATTGAACGGGGTGGGCCGTATCTCCGTCGAGGCCGGCTGGCGCCACTCCTCCAACGGCACCTTCTACGACAGCTTCTACGCGCTGCCGGCCTACCAGGGGGTGCAGCGGTCTCCCGAGTCGCCGGGCGGCCCCTTCCTCGCGGGCTCTTTCGCGTACGCCGTCACGGACTTCATCGAGCTGGGGATCGATCTCTTCGCCACCGGCGAGCAGCTCCAGCTGACGGGCGCCCCCACGCTCACCAACATCACCTACGGCGCGCTGGTGGGCGTGCGCTTCCAGACGCTGCTGGACATCCTCACGCCCGAGGGCGTGGTCCCCTTCATAGGTCTCCAGACGGGTCCCACGCTGGCCTACTCGACAGCCGAGGGAGTGGGCTCGCGAGAGCTCTTCACGCAGGCCTGGGCGGGGACCGTGGGGGCGACCTTCCGCTTCTCGGCCCAATGGGGCCTCACCGCCGAGTACCGCCTGGCCTTCGCTCGGGGCCAGAGCGTCTTCAACAACAAGCCCGAGTTCAAAGGGTTGGCCTCCTACAACGCGGGGGGTAGCTGGTTCGCGCTGGGGGTGACGTACTTCTTCGCATCGGATCCCATCCGTCCCTTCTCCTCTACGCCCTAGCGGAGTGCCGCTAGCCTGGCCCCCTGCCTTCGAGGGATGCACCGGAAATTCTTCGGGGCATGGGGCCTGTTTCCGGGGCCGACCACCACGAAGCGGGTGTGAAAAGTCACCAATCCCGCCCGACGGAGCCCCTACGATGCGCGAAGAGGCCGAGATCATTTCCGGGCCCAACAGGAAGATGTCCATGGCTGCTGAGACGAAGCCGGAGCAGAACAAGGAACTGAGCGAGATCCGCAAGGAAGTCATCGAGGCCCGCAACCTCGTGATCAAGACGGACAGCCTGCTGAAGAACCTCCACGCGGAGGTGAAGGCGATTGGCAAGCGTCATGAGGATCTCCAGAAGCGGCAGTGGATCTCCTCGGGCGTGGCGTACGCGATCTTCGCGGCGCTGTGCGTGGCGGGCGCGGTGCTGGTGAGCTCGGCGAAGAGCTCCGGCGCGACGGCTGAGCGCGAGCGGCTGGAGAAGACCGTGGCCGAGCTGACCACGCAGCTGGACAAGCAGCGCACGGAGCTGACGGCGACGCAGACGTCCCAGCGCCAGGCGGCCGAGGTCTTCCGGCTGATGACGACGCTGCCGGGTGATGAGCGGCTCAAGGGTGTGGACGAGCTGGTGAAGCTGGACACCTCGAAGCTGACGCAGCTCGAGCGCCACGCGCTCAACGACAAGGCGGCGCAGCTTCGCCGGGAGATTGGTGACTCGGCGTTCGAGCGGGGCAAGACGGCCTTCCGTCGCAACGACATGAAGACGGCGATCGACGAGATTACGCGCTTCGTGGCGATGAACCCGCCCGCGGATCAGCTGGTGGAGACGTCGTTCTTCCTGGGCGTGGCCTACAACATGGAGAGGAAGCACGAGCAGGCGGTGCCGATGCTGACGCGCTACATCGAGAGCGACCGCAAGGCGAAGAACCGCGACTACGCGATGCTGCTGCTGGCGCAGTCGCTCCAGGAGACGAACCAGCTGGAGAAGGCCGTGCAGATGGTGAATGAAGGCGTGACGCAGCACCCGGCCAGCGAGTACATCCCGCAGTTCCGCGGCCGTCTGGCGACGGTGCGTCGGCTGATGAACGGTGGCTCGGCGGCGGCTCCGGCGCCTGCCGCGGGGACTCCGGCGGCCCAGCCCGCGGCTCAGCCCGCCGCGGCGCCCGCTCCGGCGCAGTAGCTTCCTCCCACCCTCTCTTTCCCTCCCTCTCCCTCTGGGAGAGGGTCGGGGTGAGGGTCTTCCCAACCAAGGGCCTGGGTTCCGATGAGGAGCCCGGGCCCTTCGTGTTTGGTCAGTTGCTCACGGTGATGGAGGTGAGGGGGCCGTAGGCGATGTTGCCCGCGGGGTCGAAGGCGCGCGTCCTGAGGGTCGTGGCGCCGTTGGCGCGGGTGGTGGTGTCCCAGGACAGGGTGAAGGGGGCGGTGGTGTCGGTGCCTATCAGAACGGCGCCCACGTAGAACTCGACCTTGGAGACAACACCCCGGTCATCGCTGGCGGTGGCCTCGATGAGGACGGTGCCACTGAGGACGGTGCCGGCGGTGGGGGAGGTGATGGAGGAGATGGGGGCCGTCAGGTCATTGTCGAAGACGACGTTGATGGGCGCGGAGACGGTGACGTTGCCGGCGATGTCCGTGGCCCTGGTGGTGATGGCATGAGGGCCGTTGGTGGCGTTGCGGGTGTTGTAGCTGCCGGAGTAGGGCGGGGACGTATCGGTGTAGACGGCGCTCCCGTCGACGAAGAAATCCACCCTATACATGCCGCGGTCATCGGAGGCGGTGGCGGAGAGGGTGACGTAGCCGGTGAGGGTGGCGCCCTCGGTGGGAGTGGTGAGGGCGACAGTGGGCGGGGTGATGTCGTTGTTGGCGGTGACGGTGACCGTGGCCGAGGTGGCGCTGTTGCCCACGGCGTCCAGGGCCCTGGCGGACAGCGTGCGAGGGCCGTTGGGGCCGTTGCGGCTGTTCCAG
Source organism: Archangium lansingense (assembly GCF_026626635.1). GTDB lineage: Bacteria > Myxococcota > Myxococcia > Myxococcales > Myxococcaceae > Archangium > Archangium lansingense. The sequence goes on along the minus strand of NZ_JAPNKA010000001.1, from coordinate 7,866,813 downwards.
GAGAAGGAGAAGGGGGAGGTGGTGTCGGAGCCCAACAGGGTAGAGCCCTCGTAGAACTCCACCTTGGCAACGCCCACGTTGTCGGAGGCGGTGGCCGAGAGGGTGACGGTGCCAGAGACGGTGGCGCCGGCGGCCGGGGCGGTGAGGGACACCGTGGGGGCAACCCAGTCGTTGTTGACGGTGACGCTCACGGAGGAGGTCGCCGAGAGGCCCGCGGCGTCGACGGCGCTGACGGAGAGGGGCTGGGAGCCGTTGGAGACGGAGCGGCTGTCCCAGGAGAAGGAGAAGGGGGCGGTGGTGTCGGAGCCCAGCAGGGTGGAGCCGGCGTAGAAGTCGACGCGGGCCACGCCGAAGTTGTCGGAGGCGGTGGCGGAGAGGGTGACGGTGCCGGAGACGGTTGCGCTCGAGGCCGGACTGGTGAGGGACACCGTGGGCGGGGTGGTGTCCACCTCCGTGCCTACGCTGAACACCAGATCATCATGATCATTCAGCGTGCCCGTGACGCACGCGGAAGTGCTCCCTCCACTCCGGTAGACGGCGCGCAGGGCCTGCAGGGAGCCCGAGGGCAGCAGGTACGTGGTCGACAGGACCCGTGCACCGGTGGCGGTGGGGGTCAGGGTGGTGAGGTACGTCCACGAAGGCGCGTTCGCATCGGTGGCGTAGAACAGCTCCAGCCGCTCATTGGTCGTCGAGCTCACCCAGACGGTGACATCGACCTTCACCTCCTTGCCGGGGGCGAAGGGGCTCCCATCCACTCGTGAGACCAGGATCTGATCGATCGACGGACTGGCGTGGAAGGTGCCGCTCGTGCCGTCCGCGCAGGAGCCGCCCAGGGTGTTGGGCTGATGGGGCTCGGGGCCGAGATTGGCACGGCCCTTCACCAGCGTCGTGGTGTCGCAGCGGTGTGCCACCTGCGAGCATCGGGGCGCGCCGAGCGTGGCGTCGTACTCGGCGGTGCCGGGTTGGATGACGGTGACGGAGACGGTGGCGCTGTTGGCGAGATTGCCCGTGGGATCGTAGGCGCGGGTGCTGAGGTTGTAGGCGCCGTTGGCGAGGCTGGTGGTGTTCCAGGGGAAGGAGAAGGGGGCGGTGGTGTCGGAGCCCAGCAAGCCGGCGCCCAGGTAGAACTCGACCTTGGAGACGACGCCCCGGTCGTCGCTGGCGCTGGCCTCGATGAGGACGGTGCCGTTGAGGACGGAGCCGGCGGTGGGGGAGGTGATGGAGGTGGTAGGGGTCGTCATGTCGTTGTCGAAGACGACGTTGACGGAAGGCGTGACGGCGATGTTGCCGGCGGCGTCCGTCGCCCTGGCGCTGACGGTCCGAGGTCCGTTGGCTGTGTTGCGGCTGTTGTAGCTGCAGGAGTAGGGGGCGACGGTGTCAGTGCAGATGGCGCTCGTGCCGACGAGGAACTCCACCTTGGACAGGGCCCGGTCATCGGAGGCGGTGGCGGAGAGGGTGATGGTGCCGGTGAGGGTGGCGCCCTCGGAGGGGGCGGTGAGGGAGACGGAGGGCGGGACGAAGTCGTTGTCAGCGGTGACGGTGACCGCGGTCGAGGTGGCGCTGTTGCCCACGGCATCCAGGGCCCTGGCGGACAGCGTGTGGGGGCCGTTGGGGCCGCTGCGGCTGTTCCACGAGAAGGAGAAGGGGGCCCAGGTGTCGGTGCCTAGCAGCGTGGAGCCGTCGTAGAACTCCACCTTGGTGACGCCCACGTTGTCGGAGGCGGAGGCGGAGAGGGTGATGGTGCCGGAGACGGTGGCGCCCTCGGAGGGAGCGGTGAGGGACACCGTGGGGGCAGTCCAGTCGTTGTCGACGGTGACGGTCACGGAGGAGGCGCCGGACGAGGAGAGGCCCGCGGCGTCGAAGGCGATGACGGAGAGGGGCTGGGAGCCGTTGGGGACGGAGCGGGTGTCCCAGGAGAAGGAGTACGGGGCGAGGGTGTCGGAGCCCAGCAGGGTGGAGCCGGCGTAGAAGTCGACGCGGGTCACGCCGAAGTTGTCGGAGGCGGAGGCCGAGAGGGTGATGGTGCCCTTGACGGTGGCGCCCGAGGCCGGGGCGGTGAGGGACGCCGTGGGCGGGGTGGTGTCCACCTCCGTGCTCACGCTGAACACCAGGTCATCGTGGTCGTCCATCTCGCCCGAGGAGCAAGGCACGGGCGTGCCGTAGGTCCGGTAGACGCCGCGCACGGCCTGCAGGGTGCCCGAGGGCAGCACGTAGGAGATCGAGTGTGTCTGGTAGCCGCCGGAGTACGGGTACAGGGTCGTGAGGTACGTCCACGACGGCGAGTTCGCGTCCGCGGCGTAGAACAGGTCCAGCACCTCGTTGTAGGGCTCGAGGCTCGCATAGAAGCTGGCCTCGAGCGTCACCAGCTTGCCGGCGGCGAGGAGCGTCCCATCCGCCCGCGACACCTTGAGCCGCTCCAGCGAGGGATCGAACTGGTACAGGCCGAAGAGGCCCTCCTGGCCGTCCGGGCAAGAGCCACCCAGGGTGTTGGGTTGGTGTTGCTCGGGGCCGAAATAGAGGCCACGGCCGGTGAGCAGCTCCATCGAGTCGCAGCTGCTGCCAACGCCGGTGCAGCGTGGGGCGCGCAGCGACGAATCGTAGTACGCGATGCCCGGGTTCTCGAGCGTCACCTCGACCGAGCTGGTCGTGCTGTTGCAACCGCTGTCGAAGGCTCGCGCCGAGAGGGTGGTCGTGCCGTTGCCGGAGCTGCTGCTGTCCCAGACGAACGAGTAGGGCGCCGTCGTGTCGGAGCCGATGACGACGCCATTGGCGAGGAAGTCCACCCGGGTGACGGCCACGTCATCGGATGCCGTGGCGGTGAGGGTCACGTCTCCACTGAGCAAGGCGCCGCTCGCGGGGGCGGTGAGGGAGACCACCGGGCGCACCGTGTCGTTCTTCCCCATGCAGGCCGAGTGCAGCAGCCGGTTCGGAGAGCCGAAGCCGGGCTCGCCGACGAGGTTGGGGCTGGAGCGAGCGAGGATCTCCTCGGTGACCTCCTGGGGCGTCGCCGTGGGGTGCCCTTCCAGGTAGAGGGCGACGGCACCGGCGACGTGGGGGGTGGCCATGGAGGTGCCGTCGGCGTACTCGAAGTCCGTGTCGCCTGTGATCCAGGAGGAGAGGATGCCCTGGCCCGGCGCGAAGATGTCCACGCAGCTGCCGAAGTTGGAGAACAGGGCCCGGGTGTCGGTGTCGTCCGTCGCGCCGACGGTGATGGCCTGGGGAGCGCGGGCGGGGGACGTGGAGCATGCCTCCCAGCCCTCGTTGCCCGCGGCGACCACGAAGGTGACGCCCGAGGCGATGGTGGCCGTCACCGCGTCATCGAGCGCCTGGGTCGCTTCGCCTCCGAGGCTCAGGTTGGCCACCGCCGGCGTCTCGTGGTTGGCGGCGATCCAGTCGATGCCGGCGAGCACCTGCTCCAGGGTTCCCTGGCCGTCGCAGTCGAGGACGCGCACGGGGTGGAACAGCACGTCCTTGGCGACACCCACGGTGGTGCCGCCCACGGTGCCGGCCACGTGGGTGCCATGCCCTCGGCAGTCCTCCGTGCCGAGCCCGTCCCCGATGGAGTCGAAGCCAGGGCGCATCCGGCCCGCGAACTCGACATGGGTGGAGAGCATGCCGGTGTCGACGATGTACGCGTGCACCCCGGCGCCCGTGTACTCATAGGTGTAGTTGCCGTCGAGCGGCAGGTTCCGCTGGTCAACGCGATCCAGGCCCCAGGTGGCCCCGGTCTGCGTGCCCGACTCGCGGAAGAGGCGATCCTGCTCGATGTACCGCACGCGCGGGTCCGTGCTCATGCGCTCCGCGGCCTCTCGAGACATGGCGGCCGTGAAGCCCTTCAGGGCGTGGGTGTACGTGTGTCGCACCTCGGCGCCATGCGTCCCCGCCAGGGTCGTGATGCTCCGCCGAGTGCTCTCCGGGGAGGCGGCCAGGCCCTTCTCCTCCGCGAGGACGACGATGTAGCGGTCTTGGACGGCCCGTGCGGGTTGTGCGAGCCGCAGCTTCCGGGTGGAGGTGGCCTCAGAGGGAGTCGTCTCCGCTCGTTGCTCACACCCCGTGAAGAGCCACGAGGCGGCGAGAAGGACGATGGTGCACAGCTGGGTGCGCATGGGAACCCCCTGGGTCGTGTCGGTGGATCATCTCAGGTTCGGTGCTCGCCGAACCAGCCCCCCTGACCCGAATGTCCGGATGTTCCCGGTATTCCTACCCCCTACCGAGGTGCCCTCCCTCCCGGATAGGGTCGAGGGCCTTCTCATTGCGACCCCGGATCGAACTCCAGGGGGAGGATGTATGCGTTCACGTTTGCTGGCGGTAGTGGCGATGTCCGGGCTGTGGGTGGGCTGTGGTGGCCCGGCGGCCGAGGCGCTCAACAAGTACAAACCGGCCGCCCTCGCCTCCGAGACCGATGTGAAGCTGTGGGCGTCGCGGGCCAGCGCGCCCAACATCTACGCCAGCGCCAATGTCGCGGTGACGCTCATTTCGAGCGGACAGGATCCCAACTGCCCGGTCATTGCGGAGGACGGCAACACCACGCGCGTCACCGGAGGCTGCACCGACACGAAGGGGGTGGAGTGGTTCGGCTCGATGGAGCTGGTGAGCGAGGGCGAGGACTCCGGGAACACCCGCATCACCTATGACGGCTTCGGTTATCAGAAGGCGGTCACTGGCTGTGAAGCCTCGGGCGGCAAGGCCCAACTCATCTTCGAGGGCACCAGCAAGGTGACCGGCAGCAAGTCGAAGAGGGACTTCGAGGTCGACATCCGCCTGGACGTCTCCGGGCAGTCGGAGGGCTCCTGCACGACCATCTCCGCGACCTCGGCCTGGGAGTACAAGGGGACCGTCGATGGAGCGGACACCGGCTTCGGCGATGGCAAGCAGACCTGGAACGGCTCGGGCCGTATCGGCGACAGCCAGTCCGGTGTGATCGAGGTGGAGACGAAGGCGGAGGTGGTGGACGGCTCGGTGTGCGACTCCGAGGCGGCCTCGGGCAGCACCACCGTCAAGTCGGGCGGCCACACCGCCGTCATCCAGTACGACGGCGCCACGGACTGCGAGGACTCCAGCACCGTGCAGTGGAGCCTCGACGGGAAGGCCTCGGGGGAGCTGGAGGGCGTCCGCTGCTCGGCCGTCAGTGGCCCCACCTTCTCCGCGTGGAGCCTGGCCCTGCTGGGCGCGCTGGGGTTGATGCGCCGCCGCGCCCGGCGCTGAGCCTCCGCCGCTTCCTGGCTCACGCCTCCGAGGAGGGTTCCTTCCCGGTCGGAGCCCCTGCATAGCTCAACGCGGGACTCGCGATGAGCTGGTTCCTCCAGGGGACCAGCTCATCGAGGGTGTTGGCGATGGACTCGGAGATGCCTTCGAGCGGAAGGTCGTTGTCCTCGGTGCCGAAGGGCTCCTCGATCTCCACGCCAATCTCCTCGATGCCCAGGAACGTGTGGGCAATCAGCAGGATGACGGGCACCGTCGCCCAGCCGAAGGACTCCACGAGGGCGAAGGGCAGTCCGAGGATGAACACGATGAGCGTCCGGCGCAGGTGGAGCATGTACGCGAAGGGCAGCGGCGTCTTGACGATGCGCTCACACCCGCCCTGGTAGTCGATGAGCAGATGGACGTTGCGGTCGATCTCCATCTGGACAATGTCGGAGATGAACCCGAGCTGCCGGGCCTCGGCGACGACCGCGGACATGCGCAGCGCCACCGCGAGCCCGGCGTTGCGCGAGGCCATCACGCGCTCGATCTCCGCGGGGGGAAGCACGGCTGCGGCGGGTCCGAGCCCGCCACCTCGCCGGAGGACCCGCGTCACCGCGTACGGGTACACCGCAGTCCAGGCGGCCAGACGGCGCAGCAAGTCGGGCGAGCGGATGTTCAGCGCCGCCGCCCGGAGCAGGTTGCGCGTCTCGTTGACGATCCCACCCCAGAGCTTCCGCCCCTCCCAGAACCGGTCGTAGGAGGAGTTGGTGCGGAACACGAGCAACAAGCTGAGCACGGTGCCGGCCAGCGTGTGCCCGGTGGCCGGGACGTCCACCTTGTGGACGTTCAAATGGAACCAGGTCACCGCCACGGTCCAGATGGTGAACACGCCCAGCCGTCCGACGATCTCCTGGAGGATACCGCCACGGAGTTTGAGGAGGTGCCGCCACCAGTGATGCGGGTCGTAATCGATCATGTCCTTCGACGGGTCGCTGCCCGTCATCCCTGTCCCGGATTCTTCGCCCAGGACTTGCGGAACTTCTATTGGGATCTGTTGGCCCCCCCACCTTTGTTTTGAGGCCCCCCCTCTGGAACGGCTTCACCGACAGGAGGCGAAATCGCGGTAGAGTCGCGCGCATGTCCGCCTTCATTCAGGAATGGCTGAATCTCCTGGTGCGCTGGGTCCACGTGATCGCGGCGATCATGTGGATCGGAGACTCGTTCCTCTTCATGTGGCTCGATAGCCACCTCACCTCCCCGAGCCGCCCGCGCGAGGGCGCCGTCGTGGGCGAGCTGTGGATGACGCACAGCGGTGGCTTCTACGAAGTGGTGAAGCGCAAGTCGCTCGCCAAGGGCGAGATGCCGGACACGCTGTACTGGTTCAAGTGGGAGAGCTACACCACGTGGATCAGCGGCTTCCTGCTGCTCATCATCGTCTTCCACCTCAACGGGGCGTCGCTGCTCATCGACTCGAGCGTCTACCCCCTCACTGCCGGGCAGGCGGCGGCGATCAGCCTGGGAGTCCTGCCGCTCGCGTACGGATTGTACGAGCTGCTCTGGAAGACGCCGCTGGCGAAGAACAACCGGGTGTTCGCGGCGGTGGGGTTCGTGCTGATCACCGCGCTGGCGTACGCGCTCACCCGCGTGTTCAGCGCGCGCGGCGCGTTCCTCCAGGTGGGCGCCACGCTCGGGACGATCATGGCCGCGAACGTGTTCTTCCGGATCATCCCCGCGCAGCGGCACATGCTCGCGATGACTCGCGAGGGCAAGCCGGTGGACACGTCCTATGGCCTGCGCGCCAAGGGCCGCTCCATCCAGAACCACTACCTCACGCTGCCCGTGCTGTTCACGATGATCTCCAACCACTTCCCGAGCACCTATGGTGGCTCGCGGCCGTGGCTAGTGCTGGGGTTGCTGTTCGTCGTCGGGGCGGGGCTGAAGTACGTGATGAACTTCCGCGCCCAGACGCCGCCGCTGGCCTGGGCGGGTACGGCCGCCGCGTTGCTCGGAGTGATCGTCCTGACCCGACCGCCGCCGGATCCCGCGCTCGAGCAGTTCGCGGGCAAGCCGCCGGTGAAGTTCGAGGAAGTGGCCTCCGTGATGCAGACCCGCTGTGCCACGTGCCATGCGGCACGTCCCTCGAGCCCGATGTTCGCCGCGCCGCCTCTGGGGATCATCCTCGACAGGCCGGACGCCATCCGGGCGCACGCCGACCGCGTCTTCGTGCGCGCGGTGGCCACCAAGACGATGCCGCTCGGCAACCTCACGGGCATGACGGAGGAGGAGCGCTCGCTGGTGGGGGCGTGGTTCGCCCAGGGCGGGGCAGTGCCCGAGGGCGCGAAGATGCCCGACTTCATCGCGCCGCCCGTGGCCGCCCCCGCTCCGGCCCCCGCTGCGACGCCGGGGACTGCGCTGGCGGACATCCCGGAGTCGTCGCGCAACTACTTCGCCTCGGTGTGCAGCACCTGCCACGGCCCGAAGGGAGCCGGTGATGGCGCGGTCGCGGCGGCATTGAATCCGAAGCCGCGCAACTTCGGTGACAAGGCCTGGCAGGACAGCATCACCGACGAGGCCCTCAAGAAGGTCATCGTCGAGGGCGGTGCCGCGGTGGGCAAGAGCGCGGTGATGCCGCCGAATCCGCCGCTCGCAGAGGACACCGAGACGCTCAACGGCCTCGTGAAGCTCATCCGCGCCTTTGGCGCTTGAGGCAGGGAATCCGGAGGGGAACCAGATGCAGCCGTTCATCGTGCGCGGCCGTCGCGTATTGACGCCGCAGGGGATCCGCCCCGCGGCGATCCACATCCAGGACGGAAGAATCTCCAAGGTCGAGGCGGGTGATGCCCCCCTGCCTCCAGGCGCGAACGTACTCGAGGCGGGAGAGCTGCTCGTCACGCCTGGCGTCGTGGACAGCCACGTCCATATCAACGAGCCAGGACGTACCGAGTGGGAGGGCTTCGAGACGGCGACGGCGGCCGCGGCGGCGGGTGGCATCACCACCGTGGTGGACATGCCGCTCAACTGCATTCCCGCGACCACCACGCGCGAGGCGGCCGAGGCGAAGCTCGCGGCGCTCGAGGGCAAGCTGCACGTGGATGTGGCGTTCTGGGGCGGGGTGATTCCGGGGAACGTGGACGCGCTCGAGGGCCTCGCGAAGTTCGGTGTGCCCGGCTGCAAGTGCTTCACCTGCCCCTCTGGGGTGGACGAGTTCCCGCATGTCACGCGCGCGGATCTCGACGTGGCGCTGCCTCGGCTCCGGGACCTGGGGCTGACCTTGCTCGTCCACGCGGAGGCGCCAGGCCCGCTCGATGCCGCGGAGCATGCGGTTGCCGGGAAGGATCCGCGCGACTACCGCACGTACCTCGACTCCCGGCCGCGCTCGGCGGAGGACGAGGCGATCGCGATGATCATCGATCTGTGCCGCAAGCACCGGGCTCGTGCGCACATCGTGCACCTGTCGAGCGCTTCCGCCCTGCCGATGATCCGCGCCGCGCAGCAGGAGGGCGTGCAGATCACCGCCGAGACGTGCCTGCACTACCTGGCCTTCACCGCGGAGGAGATCGCCGCGGGCGCGACGAGCTTCAAGTGCGCGCCTCCCATCCGCGAGGCGGAGAATCGCGAGCTGCTCTGGCGTGGGCTGGAGGACGGGACGATCGGCATGGTGGTTTCGGACCACTCGCCGTGCACGCCCGCGTTGAAGAAGCCGGAGGCCGGCGACTTCCTCCAGGCGTGGGGCGGCATCAGCTCTCTCCAGCTCGGGCTGTCGGTGCTCTGGACGCTGGCGAAGGAGCGCGGCTACTCGGTGGAGCAGATGTTCCGCTGGAACGTCGAGGGCCCGGCGCGGCTCGCAGGAGTGTCGGACCGGAAGGGGCGGCTCGCCCCCGGGTACGACGCGGACCTGGTGCTCTGGGACGATACGGCATCCTTCGTGGTTCAACCGGAGGCCATCCGCCACCGTCATCGCGTGACGCCGTACGCGGGCCGGAGGCTCTTCGGGCAGGTGAAGAAAACCCTCGTCGGAGGCCGGATGGCGTATGACGCTGCGTCCAACCAGCCCCCGGCCACCGTTGGCCGCTTCCTGGCGGTTCGGAGGTAACTACTCGTGGCAACGCATCAGCCCGTCCCCGCGGAGTTCAAGGGACTCGTGGATCTCTCGGCCGACCTGCTCGGCACGTTCGTCCTCTACGCGACCGACGACTACTTCGCCGAAAAGGAGAACCTGCTCAAGCCGGGCCCTGCCGAGTGGCGCGAGGGCGCGTACACCGACAAGGGCAAGTGGATGGACGGCTGGGAGTCGCAGCGCAAGCGCGAGCCCGGCCATGACTTCGCCATCATCCGGCTGGGTGCGCCGGGCAGTGTGCGCGGGGCGCTCGTCGATACCACGCACTTCAAGGGCAACGCGCCCCAGCAGATTGCGCTCGAGGGCATCGAGGCGCCGTACACCGCCACTCCGGCGCAGCTGCTCGCGGACGAGAAGTGGTTTCCGATCATCGCTCAGAGCGCGGTGAAGCCGGACTTCCCGAACGTCTTCGTGCTGGAGAAGGCGAGCCCGCGCGTGACGCACGTGCGGCTGCGCATCTACCCGGATGGAGGCGTGGCGCGCCTGCGCATCTACGGAGACGTGCTGGCCGAGGACCGCACCTTCTGGCGCTCGGGCAGCGTGGACCTGGGGGCGGTGGAGAACGGTGGCACCATCGCGGCCAAGAGCGACGAGTTCTTCGGCCCGCCGTCGAACATGTTGCTGCCCGGCCGTGGCGTGAACATGGGCGATGGCTGGGAGACGAAGCGTCGGCGCACGCCCGGCAGCGACTGGGCGGTGGTGAAGCTCGCGCGGCGCGGCATCCTGGAGCGCATCGAGCTGGACACGCACTTCTTCAAGGGCAACGCGCCGCAGGCGACGCTCATCGAGGCCGTGGACGCGACGGGCATGGAGGCGGACGCCCTGCAGTCGCTGCTTGCCTCCGCCTCGCCGGCTGGCTGGCGCGTGCTCGTGGACAAGACGGCGCTCGTTCAGCATCGGCGCCACCAGCTCGAGCCCATCCACCCCATGCCCGTCACGCACGTGCGCGTGCACATCTTCCCGCACGGAGGTGTGAACCGGCTGCGGTTCTTCGGGTACGCGCTCGACACCGAGGGCGAGGCCACGGCGTTGAAGCGGTTGAACGCGCTCGACGAGAAGGAGGCGCGGGCGGTGTTCCAGGCGTGCTGCGGCTCCTCGGCGTGGGTGGACGGGATGATCGCGCGGCGGCAGTTCCCGAGCGTGCGTGCCCTCTTCGCGGCGGCGGACGAGGTGTGGTGGTCGCTCGGGGCGAAGGACTTCTTGGAGGCGTTCGCGGCGCACCCGCGCATTGGCCAGACGAAGAAGGCCGCGCCCCAGAGCGAGAAGTCCGCGGAGTGGAGCAAGGGAGAGCAGCGCTCGGTGGCGCAGGCGGACGCCGGGACGCTGGAGCGGCTCGCGAAGCTGAACGACGAGTACTACGAGAAGTTCGGCTTCACCTTCATTGTCTTCGCCACGGGGAAGAGCGCGCCGGAGATGCTGGAGCTGCTCGAGCAGCGGCTGCAGCGCGGCAAGGCGGATGAGGTGGAGACGGCTGCCGCGGAGCAGGCGAAGATCACCCGCGTGCGGCTGGAGAAGTGGCTGCGCGAGCAGATGGCGGGACGCTGAAGGAGGGGCACATGGGAATCAGCACGCACATCCTGGATACCTCCCGTGGCCGCCCCGCCGAGGGCGTCACGGTAAAGCTGTACACGTGGCATGACGGTAGCTGGAACGAGCTCGTGCGAGGGGTGACGAACGCGGACGGACGCGTGAAGCCGCTGCTGGAGACGATTCCCGCGGCGGGCGTGTACCGGCTCCAGTTCGAGATCGTGCCGTACTTCGCGCGGTTCGGCATCGATAGCTTCTATCCGTCGGTGTCGGTGGAGTTCCGGGTGACCGTGACCTCGGAGCACTACCACGTGCCGCTCCTGCTCAATCCGTTCGGCTACTCGACGTACCGGGGCTCATGAGCACGTCCCGGGTCATCCTCGCACGGCCGCTGACGCCGGACGCCTTCGCCCCGTATGGAGACGTTGTCTCCGCGGGGCTGAAGAGCGGCTCGTCGGCGAACCAGGGCACGGCGGTGCGGTTCGACTGGTCGGCCAGGCTGGAGAGCGATCGCGCGGGGGCGAAGCCAAACCTTGCTGTGTTCCGCTCGGTGCCGCAGCCGCTGCCGTTCACGGTGAAGCTGCTGGAGCACCACCCGCACTCGAGCCAGGCCTTCCTGCCCATGCTCTGCTCGCGGTTCCTGGTGTGCGTGGCGCCGACGGCTCCGTCGGGCGGGCCGGACGTGGAGCGGCTCGCCGCGTTCATCTGCGGTTCCGGCCAGGGGGTGAACTACCACCGGGGCGTGTGGCACCACCCCATCATCGCGCTGGATGCACCGGCGGAGTTCGCGATGCTCGCCTGGGAGGATGGCAGCGCGGGAGACTGCGTGGTGGTGCAGTTCCCCGAGCCGCAGCGGGTCCTCGTCGAGGTCTGATTGCGCATGCACCCTCTCCCTCTGGGAGAGGGCGGGGGGTGAGGGTAGTCCCCAGCGACTACTGCGCGCCAAAGGACTGCGTCCAGTAATGGGTGTAGCCGGTCGCGGAGCGGTAGTACCCCACGCCCAGGTGCTTGTAGTTGCCGTTCATGATGTTGTTGCAGTGCCCCGTGCTGTTCATCCAGCCCGTCACGACCACGCTCGGGGTGCTGTACCCGGCGGCGATGTTCTCCCCCGCGTAGCTGTAGGTGTAGCCCGCCCAGGTCATGCGCTGGAACGGCGTCGAGCCGTTCGAGCCCGTGTGGCTGAAGAAGTTGTTGTCCCCCATGTCCTTGGAGTGCTTGCGAGCGGCGCAGCGCAGCCGCGTGTCCAGGGTGAGCGGGGCCACTGCGGGCTTGGACACGCCGCCGCACGTGGCGCCCGCCGTGCGCTTCTGGTTCACCAGCGTGAGCACCTGGTTCTCGAAATCGGTCCACTCCGTGCTCCAGGTGGTCACATCATCGCAGTACGCCAGGGCCGTGTGCGTCCGCACCTCCGCGGGAGCATCCACCTGCGCGCTCTCGCCAATGACTCCCTCGGATGTCACCTCGGCACGCTCCTCGCCCCCACAGCCCGCCAGCAGCGCAGCACCCACCAGAAACGAGATTCCACGGTTCATTCGCATTCCGCCACGGTTCTTTGTTTTCAAAGTATTGTCCAGGTGAGGTGGACCCGGGTGCGCAAGGCAGCCAGGAGAGGAGGCAGGCCCTGTCATTCACGAAGATGGCGTCTGTCTCGCGCGCGCGGCAGGCTCATGTGCCGATGATCGCCAGTGAGCACACACCGACCGCCGAAGTGGCCCGAACCAGTCGAGCGGGGAGCGCGAAGCTCGCCTTCGAGCGCGTGGGGAACCGGACCGTGGTGACCACCGCGCTGGCGCACAGTCCCTTGCGGCTGCTGACTCCGCGCAACCACGGGCATGCCGCCTGGGTCTACACCAGCTCGCTTGGAGGAGGGCTGGTGGATGGGGACCACCTCTCCGTGGAGCTGGACGTCGCCGAGGATTCCGCGGCGCTGCTATCGAGCCAGGGCTCCACCCGCGTCTACCGCTCGCCGCGCGGCTGCCGCAGTGAGCTGTCTGCACGCGTGGCCCCGGGAGCCCTGCTTGCGTGGGTGCCGGACCCCACCATGTGCTTTTCGGGGGCTCGGTATACGCAGAGTCAGGACATCCAGCTCGCCCCGAGCGCCTCGCTCGTCTTGATGGAGATGCTCACCGCCGGCCGCAGCGCCAACGGCGAGCGCTGGGCCTTCACGCACTACGCCTCTTCGCTCCGGGTCCATCGCGAGGGCAGGGCGTTGATCGATGAGCGCTGGTTGCTCGACCCGGCCCATGGGGCGCTGCCCGCGCGCCTCGGCCGCTTCGACGCGCTGGGCACCGTGCTCCTCGTGGGGCCCGCCCTGGACTCCGCCCGCGAGGCGCTCGCCGCACAGGTGGGCTCCCTGCCCGTGACGCCTCGCTCCGGGCTTGTTTGCTCCGCCAGCCCGCTCGGGCCCGATGGACTGGTGCTCCGCGTGGCGGCCTCCTCCGCCGAGGCCCTGCTGCGCACCACCCGCGAGTGGCTGTCCTTCCTGCCCTCGCTGCTCGGGGATGATCCCTGGATACGCAGAGGCTGAGCCGCACGCCTCTACTGGGTGGATTGAGCGGTTTCCGTTTCCAAAGGGAGAAGGCATGGAAGTGATGCACACGCAGGACATGAGCAGCGGCAGGAAGCACGTCGTCGGAACCGCCGTTGTTGCGCACCGCAGGAGGTCGGTGTTGCACGGCACCACCCTGCTCGCGGCCGCGCTGTTCGCCGGCAACGTCTTCGCTGCCGCACCCGAGGCGAACGGCCAGACCCCAAACTTGTTCGCCGCACTGGAGCACGGCCTACGTCCTTCCACCCTCAAGGCAGGTGAACTGCTGCCGGGCTGGTCGCTGCAGGATCGCATGGCCCACTACCACGTGCCGGGCGTGGCCATTGCCGTGCTGAAGGACGGCAAGGTCGTGCAGGCCGCAGGCTTCGGCGTGCGCGAAGCGGGCACCCGGGAGATGGTGAACGCGGACACCCTGTTCTCCGTCGGCTCGGTCAGCAAGGTCGTGACTGCCGCTACGACGCTGCGCAGGGTGGCCGCGGGCAAGCTCGACCTGGATCGCGACGTCAACACCTACCTGACCTCGTGGCAGATTCCCAAGGCGCCGGCCTTCGCTCACGACAAAGTCACCCTGCGGATGCTGCTGTCGCACACCTCGGGCCTGACGGTGTGGGGCTTCGAGGACTACTTGCCGGGCGAGAAGCTGCCGACCATCGTGCAGACCCTCGACGGCGTGGCCCCGGCCAAGAACGAGCCCGTCCGCATCGATTTCGAGCCGGGCACGCGCATGCGCTATTCCGGCGGCGGCATCACCGTCGAGCAGCTGGTGCTGGAGAACACCACGAACAAGCCGTTCGAAACCATCGCCCGAAACGAGCTCTTCCAGCCTGTCGGCATGCGCCGCAGCACTTTCGTCAATCCGCTGCCGGCCAGCCTGGGCAACATTGCCAAGGCCCACGACAAGGACGGCCAGCGCGCTGCATTGCCGCGCGGATGGGAGGCCTTTCCGGAGCAGGCGGCGTCGGGCCTGTGGACCAGCGCCAACGACCTGGGCACCTTCGTCGGCACATTGCTCGACAGCTACCGAGGCAAGGGCGGCTTCCTGCCGCAGCCGATCGCCATGCAGATGATGACAGAGGTCTCTCCGAGCCTTCACGGCCTCGGGCCGCGCCTGGAAGGCGACGGCCAGACCCGCATCTTCCATCACGGTGGCTCCAACGACAGCTACAAGGCCTGGATCGAGGGCTACCTGGAAACCGGCGACGGCATGGTCATCCTCACCAACGGCACCGGAGGCAGCAAGCTGATGATGGAGATCCGCAACGCGCTGTCGGATGCACTGGGCCGCGGCATCAACCCGCTGGTGCGCACGGTGGAGCTGGCCCCGGCCGTGTTGGCCGACTACACCGGCGCCTTCCGCCTCGATGCCAGTGTGCCGAACGACCTGGCTGGCAACCTGACCGGCTACTTCGAGTCCGGAACGCTCGATGTTGGCATCACTAATGGCGCACTGACGGTGACCGAGAACAAGCAACAGCCGATAACGCTGCGGCCGCTGACCCCGACGCGCTTCATCGGCCCGGGCGACATGACCCAGCTCCGGTTCGAATTCCTGCGCAATGCCAAGGGCGCGGTGTACGCCATGGTCGTGGACCGCGGAAACTCAAAGGTCTACTTCCGCCGTGACGCGGGGCAGGTGGTAACGCAGTAAATCGTCTGGGTTGCCCGATGCTCAGCCTCTTCAGGAAGAACAGCTTAACGGGCGACCTTCCTTGCGCGGACATCCCGGTGGGCAACAGCCTGGAGCTCCTCGTGGGAGTGAGCGAGGGCTAGGCCCCGGGCAACCCCTTGCGCGCCACCAGGGCGCAGGGGCTCGCGCCAGGAAGGGGGGCTTACGGGTGCTGCCGCAGGGAAGCGGCTACCCCAGAGAGCCTCCTGCGGTGGCCAGAGCGCAGGTGCGAGCGGTGCAGGGTGGCCCTCGGGCTCCTGGCCCTCTTCATACGTGTCTACCAGGACCACCTGCTGGAGCCTAAGCCCCCGGACATGGTTTCTGTCCACGTCTGGCTCGGTGCGAAGAGACGGGCGGCTTCCGGGCGCGAACTCGAGCAACTGGTCCGATGGTCGGACCAGTTGGGACAACTCGCGGCCAGAAGGTGTAGCGCGCCCCCGCCCCCGTATCCGCGGTGGCCTCATGGCGAGGGATGGACAACATCTATGTCCGGGCGCTTAGGGACAATGCCTGACGCGTTCTCCGTGGGGTAGCAAGGGGCGAGGGGTGTACCCCACCGCAAGCGGCTTCCTCTACCTGGCCGTGGTACGGTGATGCGCCACTCAGCACGGCGCCGAAGCGACGGGCACAGTGCCGCGGCGGTAACTCATTGGAGGGGGGAACGATGATGCACTTTCGAAGCAGCTGGAGCGGCTGGTGGCTGGTGCCAGCGATGACGCTGCTGTCGGCGTGCGGTCTCTTTGACAAGACAGAGACGCCCCCCGAACCGACGGCCGTTCCGAAGTTCGAGTCGTTCGGGATGACGCAGAGGACGTATCAGGTGCGTCCATACACCTGTGGCCGTGCCACGCTTCGCATGGTCGCGGACCGGAAGATCGCGCAGGACGACATTGTTTGGTCGACCGACACGCCGCTGGTCGATCTCGAGGACGTACACTACTCCAGTGGGAACGCGACGCTGGATACGTACGAGACCTTCTCGCTCGTCGACGTCTGCGCGCGGGAGAAGCACGGCAAGCTGAAGCTCCGCGCGGGGCTCAAGAGCCTGCCGGACTACTTCGCCGAAGGGGAGGTCGAGATCGGGCTGCCGGCCTCGGGACAGGCGAACCCGGTGCCGACGGAGATCGTGCTCGGGCATCACCACAGCGCACCGACGCGTGTCTTCTGGTCGAAGGACGGTGCGTCCTTCTTCGTGGCGTCGAAGGATCGAACGCTGACGAAGTGGAACGGCACCACGCTGGCGCTCGAAGGAGGCTGGGTGACGCTGGGTGACGACGCGAGTCTCATCGAGGACGGCCGCGTCTTCGTGCCCATCTACAAGTTCCGGTCGGCCATCCTCGATCTTTCGACGGCGCGCTACACGACCTGGTTCGAAGGGCTCGGACAGGGAGCACTCTTCGGGGCTCCTGTGACCCAGCCTGTCGGATCGACCGAAACCCGGGCGCTCAGCGCGAACGCCGGGCGCCTCGCGGCCTGGTCGTGGAACGACGGACAGAACAAGGAGTCCTGCGGCATCCAGACCTTGGACCTCGAGACGAACAGCCGCCTCCTCGTCGATGCGTTTGCCCCCGCTGGCCGGGCGCGCGAGCTGAACTTCAGCGGCGGGAGCCCTGGTGTGCCACCCACCTTGTCGCCTGATTTCTACATCGAGGTCTCGCCGAAGGGGCGCTACATCGCTTTCGGCCCGGGCGGCTGCAGCGTGGGCAACTCCGTCTACGACACCCAGGACGATCGATTCGCCGTTTGCGGCACCACGACCATCAATACGAAGCTGCATCGCACGGGGTTCTCCGACGACGAGAGCACCTTCGTCGTCGGCCAGTCGCCCGATACGCGGCGCATCGAGATCTACAAGATGCCGGACTGCCGGAAGCTCGGGAACGGCCGGTTCGACAACACGATCTCCCTGGGTTGGGCACTCTCGCCGGATGGCAATACGCTCGCGGTTGTCGGCTACAACGGCGCGCCGCGGCTGCTCCTGTACAACGTCGCGGAAGGCTCACCGCTCTGGAAGCCAGCGGACTACTTCAACGCCAACTTCACCGAGGGTGACGTCACGCGCGACTTCGTCCTCGATTTCGAGAAGGGCGGCAACGCTTCGTTTGAGCCGGGATTCTACCGGCTCGCGTTCTCGCCGGATGGAAAGCGCATCGCGGTCGCCTCGACGAACGGACGGCTCGCGCTGGTCGATCTCGAGAAGAGCGACGGTGGCATCCGCTTCGACGAGCAGCCGATGGATTCCAGGAGCCCGTACCAGACACGGCTCGCGCCGGGCGGTCGCTATCTCTGGATCCAGTCGGTGGGGACGAGCTCGGACATTCATCGCGGCATCTACGATCTGCAGGAGCGCCGGATGCTCGTGTGGTACGACGCGAACACCGAAGTCCTCGTGACGATGGAGCAGGACTCGCTCGTCGTGCGTCGCGGCACACGCCTCTTCCGCGTGCCATATACGAATCCCTCGCAAGAGACCGAGGTCTTTGGCGTGACGCCGACGCAGGGCGAGGATGTGTCCATCTCGCCGAGCGGCCACTATCAGTGCGTCGTCTCCGGTACTCAGGCCTGCCGCAAAGGTCTCAGCGGCGGTGGCGAGCAGTGCGTGCTCCTCGATCAGGCGAGCGGAGGCGCGTTGAAGACGGCCCAGAGCGCTGTGATGCTGAATGACAACGACTGCCTGCTGGGAGACGCGCTCGCCAGCCGGCTCTGGCGCTGGCCCACGGCGACGCAGACCGTCACCCTGCAGACCCACCTCGTCAGCACCGACGCGAACGATGTCATCCGCTTCGAGAGGCTCGGTGGGCGGAGTGTGCTCGTCGTGACGCGCCGCCTCTTCGTCTGGAAGGTCCCATGAACCGCTTGTTGCTCTGCGCTCTCGTCTCGCTCCTTTCTGGCTGTGAGCTCTCATGGCTCGAGCAGAAGGAGGAGTTGCCCCCCGAGTGGCCCCAGTACTACTGCGGCTTCGAGTTGATCGATCTCAAGCAGGTGAAGTCCACGAACCCTGGTTATGGCAACCACCGGCTCGACCGGGGCACGACGTGCTGGGTGCTCGACTACGTCGAAGATCCGAAGACTCTCAGCGGCACCGTGACGCTGCAGCGGCAGATGGGCACGACCCCCGACGGCCGTCCCGTGGGCTGCACGTTCAAGGGGCTGAGCAATCAGGTGCGCGCCGAGCTCACGGAGGGCACGTGCCTCATCCCCACGGAGACCGGGTTCGGACGTTTCGAGCTGACGACACCGGCGTCCTTCAGCCCGAAGGCGGAATCCGGCAGCCAGGCCATCCTCGATGGCACGTGGTTCGAGCAGCGCGGACAGGACCTCCTCCGCGCCAAGGCCACCTTCGGTCTCCACCCGCAGTCCCAGGCCCCGAAGGCGACCGTCGACGGGTACCCGGAGTCCGCGAAGAAGATCGTGTCACTCGCGAACGACTGGCCCGCCTGCGGCGCGCCCCGCTGCTTCAAGGTTGCGTTCGGCGGCAAGGGGCAGCTCGTCCAGGGCGACAGCAACCACTGTGCGTCGGTGCTCGGCTGGTTTCAGGATTCTTTCGCGGTCGTGATCGATCAGCGCGGCTACCTCGCCTTCTCGGACGACGCCGCGTCCGTCGCGGAAGAAGACTGGCTCGCCGGCGGATCATCGCTGATGGGCTGCGGCAGCTTTGCCTTCAGCGGCCAGCGGCCTTCGCCCTACTCGACCTACGAGGTGAACTGGGACGCGACCGGTGCCGGCGAGATATCCATGGACCACACGGTCTTCCATACGCAGAACAACCTGACGGACATCTGCCGGACCCGCTGGAAGACCGAGCTGACCGCATGTCCCTGACGTGGGAGGGAACCCATGCAGCTCGCCAACACCCTCCAGGCCGCGCGTCAGACGCACCACGCTCGTGAGTCTCGGGGCTCCCAGCCGTAGCGCCCACCCCCGCTCCGGTGTGAGGGACACTTTGAAACACGGTTAAAACAACCTGGGAACACCTACGGATGTCAGAGGGCTGTTATACAGGGAATTCCCCCTCAGTCGTATTTCCCCGGAGGAGTTCTCATGCGTCGTATTGGCTCTGCCCTTCTCGCTCTCAGCCTGCTCGCCGGTTGCGGCGGCACCGAAGCCGAACCGTCCTCGGAATCTCTGGAGCGCCAGCAGGCGCCGCTCACGACCACGGACGTGGATGTGGCTCCGGAGTGCCAGGGCATCCTCACCTTCGTGAACACGGCGACGTTCGCGAAGCTGGATGCGTTCCTGCCGAGCGACGTCGTCACCAACCTCGTCAACCGGCGCGCGACGTCGCAGTTCGTATCGCTGGCGGACCTCCTCACGGTTCCCCTCGTCGGCCCGGCCCGCCTGGAGCAGATTGAGAGCGGCGCCCGCACCCAGGGCCTCATCGGCGCGAGCTGCGTCGGCATCGAGAACGAGCTGGCCCTCTCCACCGATGACGCGGCCCGGATGGTGTCCCTCGTCAACAGCATCAGCTCCACGGAGCTGCACGACGTCCTGCCGTACGCGTGGAATGGCGCGGTGAACCTGCTCGCCACGCGCCCCTTCACCTCGGTGCAGGGCATCGCCAACACGACGGGCATCGGCTCGGTGAGCCTCCGCAACATCCGCAACGCCGCCACGCTGAGCGCGCCCCTGGAGACGCTCATCGCCGCGGTGAACGCGAGCGTGGGCGGCAACGGTGGCCTGGTCATGGCCCGCCACTTCGACCGGTGGGAGCTGCTGACTGGCCACGGCTACTACAACTACCAGGCGGACTGCTTCGGCTTCGACGATGAGGACCTCCCGTGGGGCATGACGGGCGATCCGACCCCGGTCGACGGCAGCGTCGTGTATCAGCACATCGCGGCCAGGGTGAGCAGCCAGCTTCCGATCGTCACGGCCGGGCTGGCGAACCTCGCGGCGCTGACCCAGAACCGCACGTTCAAGGGCTGCCATGTCGGCTACGCGGATGACCCGTGGAGCTCGCACAGCGTCACCTTCTTCGTCGACGAGGAGACGGGCTTCGGCGTGATGACCGACTCCTTCTGGGTCGAGTAACCGTCGGGCCTGCCTCATGACATCGAGGCAGGCTCATTCGTCAAAGAGGCCCTTGTACTTATCCGCGTTGCTCTGCGTCTGCGTGCTCGAGCTGCCAAAGGGCGCATAGTCACCAAAGAGGCCCTTGTACTTGTCCTCATCGCTCTCCACCTGCGTGCTCGAGCCGCCAGAGGGCTCATAGTCACAACGGATGCCATGCGTCAGGAAGATGAACTCGTTCTCGTGATCTTCCTTGAGGCAACACCTGTTGGCCCCCCCTGTGCGCTCGGTGAAGTAACAGGTGATGACCCGGATGTGGGGCACGGTCTGAAGCGTGATGTGTGGACCTGCATTCACGAAGGCCTTGAAGATGGAGGAGGACTCGCAGACGCCCCGCTTGATTTCCGAGTCCTTCTTGGGCTCGAACGGCGTCAGCTTGTTGGCCTTGAGGCCCGCATCGTTTTCGGTACGAATCAGCCGCACCGTGCGCGCCTCACGATCATTGTTTGGGAAGTCCGTGCAGGCGAGCAGCTCCTGCACGAAGCCATGCCAGATCTGCCACGCACGTTTCAGTTGGGGTTCTTTTTCATACCCCAGGCCCACCTTAGAAGGAGAGGCGTACAGCCCCGAGCAGGTCTTGGCCGCGGTGACCGGATCCAAAGGGTTGTTCCAGTAGTGCTCGAGAACCTTCACCTTTTTCTGGTCGCGCTGCCTCACCCAGAAGATGCGCATCGCCTTTCCCCACTGCGACCAGGAGTCTCCGCTGACTTCCCCCATCCAGTCGGAGATCCAGTCGTAGCTGGTACCGTGCTCCTCCATGTACGTCTCGATGCGCGACACCAGTGAGCCCTGTCCGCGGAGCCGTCCCCAGGGCTGGCCGTGCTCGTCCATGCACGAGTAACCGTTCCCTTCGGGCTGGAGCCGCTTCGGTAGCAGGTTGCTGATGCCGGCGTGACGCAGGCCGATGATCTGCTCCCCCAACCCATCCGCATAATCCGGGAGCCAGTGATCGTCCTCGAGCTCACGCCAGAGCCGCGCCACCTGCTCCAGATGCCCGAGGCGTCGCATGACCAACGCGCGCACGGAAGGGGGAAGCTCATTCTCGAGCTGAGCTCTCTTCTCGAGCAGGTTCCTGATTTGTACTGCGAGGGCCCAGGGGGACAGCGTGCTGCCATTGCGGTTCCACAGTTCGTGAGGATGCTCACACCACCCTGGCTTCAACCCTCCCTGCCCGGCGCACTGCAGGCAACGCGTCTTGTGTTGGAGATCACCCGCGTCGACCGGTGGTACGTACGTCGCCGGTGGTATGGACTTCGAGGATCTCGGGGGGATATTGCCGAGGACCACATCCAACGCGAAACTGTCCGCGCAGGGCGCATGGAAGCCGAAAAGTTCGTGGGCCTTGCGCGCGGCCTCGCGCTCCTTCTGGAGGAGGGAGCAGGGCTCGGTCTCCTTGCTCTCGAGGGCTGACTCCTCCTTGTCCGTTGGGCAGGACTCTCTCTGCTTGTTGGAAGGAATCAGCCCGCTCGTTGCACTGGAGACGGAGGCCGCCGACTTGCACTTGGTACAGCGCGTATCGCAGGACGTCTTGCAGCAGATCCTTCCCTCCTCGCAGGTGGGGCAGTGTTTCTCTGGACCCTGGCCCGCCTCTCTGCCCTTGTCCTCGCAGAACCGACAGCTTCCCATGGTGTCATTCTCCCGGTGTGTGAGCGCTTCATCCCCGTGCCGCGGCCGCATCCCAGAGCGAGGCATCCAACCGCTCGAAGAGGGCGGGGAGCTTCCGCCGCCCTGGGATGCGCGGGTCCGCGAGGATGGCCGCGAAGGAGGGGTGGGTGTCGAAACCCGGGCCCACGGCGAAGGTCAGGACGATGAACGCCAGGATGTCTCGCGCATCCTCGAGCCCATATCGCGCGACGCGGCCCAGGGCTTCGCGCGCTCGAGCGACAATGTCCTCATCCGAGTGCTTCGTCAGGAGTCCCCCACACCGCGTGCGGAGCAGGGGAACGAGCTCCCGGCAGTACCTCTCGTCCACGGCGTGCTGAAGGGATGCGAGCTGTGCGTCTCGGATGGTGAGGGTCATTCGCGCGCACGAGGTTAACAGGGCGCCCAGGAGCGGTGGAGCAATCCTCAATCGTTGCATCGTGGGGGCGCTTTGAATGCCGCTCCGAGGACTCGGTCTGCACGGGCGCGGATTTCCTCCGCCCCCATTTCCTGGGCTCTCTCCGGCGCCCCACGCCCGGTGTCCCCCACCTCACCCTTGCCCACGCCCCACCTCCACCCGGGGCGAGGACGTTACGGGTGGCATCCGACGCTGCTCGGCGGAGGTGCCTTCGAGTAGCGATGCCGGGGATGAGTCGTATTTCCTCTCTGGTCGTGAATGACGCGCCGCGCTAGTGTGACCTCTGGCCGTCCCGCGCTGATTCCGGGCGGCCCACCCGGAGGGGCGCATGCACCTGTCACCGCGTGAGATCGACAAGCTGCTGCTGCACGGCGCGGGCTTCCTGGCCCAGAAGCGCCTGGCGCGGGGGCTGCGACTCAACTACCCCGAGGCCGTGGCGCTCATCGCCACCCAGCTCCTGGAGCTCATCCGCGATGGCCGGAGCGTGGCCGAGCTGATGGACGTGGGACGGAAGATGTTGGGGCGCGCGCAGGTGATGGAGGGCGTGCCGGAAATGGTCGCGGAGGTGCAAGTGGAAGGCACCTTCCCGGACGGCTCGAAGCTGGTGACGGTGCACCACCCCATCGAGGCCGAGCACGGAGATCTGTCGTTGGCGCTCTACGGAAGCTTCCTTCCCGTGCCGCCGCTGGAGCGTTTCCAGCGCGCGCAGCAGGAGGAGGTGCGGCCGGGGGAGGTGCTCGTGCAGCCGGGAGAGCTGGTGCTCAACGAGGGCCGCGACACCGTCACGTTGGAGGTCACCAATCGGGGAGACCGGCCCGTGCAGGTGGGCAGCCACTATCCGTTCTTCGAGACGAACCGGGCGCTCGTGTTCGATCGAGCGAGGGCGTACGGGCGGCGGTTGGACATTCCCGCGGGGACGGCGGTGCGCTTCGAGCCCGGGGAGAAGAAGACGGTGTCGCTGGTGGCCATCGCGGGGGCGAGGGTGGTGTGGGGCGGAAATGCGCTGGGGTCCGGGCCGGTGACACCGGAGAACCAGGAGCGTGCCCTGGCCGAGGTGGCCACGCGGGGCTTCGGACACGAGGAGGGCGCATGAGCCGGAAGATGGATCGCCGTCACTACGCGGACATGTTCGGTCCCACCACGGGGGATCGGGTGCGGTTGGGGGACACGGGGCTGGTGGCGCAGGTGGAGAGGGACCTCACCGTCTACGGGGACGAGTGCAAGTTCGGCGGCGGCAAGGTGCTGCGGGACGGCATGGGCCAGAAGTCCGGAGTAGGGGACGCCGAGGCGCTGGACTGCGTCATCACCAACGCGTTCATCGTCGACTGGACGGGCATCTACAAGGCCGACATTGGCATCAAGTCGGGGCGGATCATCGGCATCGGCAAGGCGGGCAATCCGGATGTGATGGCGGGAGTGACGCCGGGCATGGTGGTGGGCGTCACCACCGAGGCCATCGCGGGCGAGGGGCTCATCGTCACTGCGGGCGGCATCGACTCGCACATCCACTTCATCTGCCCGCAGCAGGCGGAAGAGGCGATCGCCAGCGGCATCACCACCTGGGTGGGCGGTGGCACGGGACCAGCCACGGGCACCAATGCCACCACCTGCACGCCTGGCGCGTGGAACATCCGGCGCATGTTGCAGGCCACGGACAACATTCCGCTCAACATCGGCCTCACGGGCAAGGGCAACACCTCGCGCCCCGAGGGCCTGTTGGATCAGATCGCCGCGGGCGCCATTGGCCTGAAGCTGCACGAGGACTGGGGCACCACGCCGGCCACCATCGACAACTGTCTGTCGGTGGCCGAGGGCGAGGACGTGCAGATCACCATCCACACGGACACGCTGAACGAGTCCGGCTTCGTGGATGACTCGATTGCCGCGTTCAAGGGCCGCACCATCCACACGTATCACTCGGAGGGCGCGGGAGGCGGGCACGCTCCGGACATCATCCGGGTGTGTGGCCAGCCGAACGTGCTGCCCAGCTCGACGAACCCCACGCGGCCGTACACGGTGAACACGCTGGACGAGCACCTGGACATGCTCATGGTGTGTCACCACCTGGACCGGGAGATTCCCGAGGACGTGGCCTTCGCGGAGAGCCGCATCCGGGGGAGCACCATCGCCGCGGAGGACATCCTGCACGACCTGGGGGCCATCAGCATGATGTCCTCGGACAGCCAGGCGATGGGGCGGGTGGGGGAGGTCATCACCCGGACGTGGCAGACGGCGCACAAGATGCGGGAGCAGCGCGGGCGCCTGCGCGAGGAGTCCGGGGACAACGACAACCTGCGCATCCGCCGCTACGTGGCGAAGTACACCATCAACCCGGCGATCGCCCACGGGCTGTCCCACGAGGTGGGCGCGGTGCAGGTGGGCATGCTGGCGGACCTGGTGCTGTGGCGGCCGGCCTTCTTCGGCATCCGTCCGGAGCTGGTGGTGAAGGGCGGCTTCATCGCCTGGTCGCAGATGGGAGACCCGGGAGCCTCGATTCCCACGCCGCAGCCCTTCTACATGCGGCCGATGTTTGGCGCCCGGGGGCGAGCGCTGGGGGCTACCAGCATCGCCTTCGTCTCTGGGCGTGCGCTGGCGGATGGGATGGTGCGGGAGTTGGGGCTGTCCAAGCAGATCTCCGGGGTGCGACGGTGCCGGGGGCTCGGCAAGCGCGACATGAAGCTCAACGACGCGCTGCCGGTGCTCACGGTGGATCCGGAGACGTATGAGGTGCGCGCGGATGGCGAACTGCTGACGTGCGAGCCCGCCGTGCGGTTGCCGCTGGCGCAGCGCTACTCGCTCTTCTGAGGGACGGGCATGGGCTACGGATGGAGGGTGCTGCAACTGGCCGACTCGGGCTTCCCCACGGGGGGCTTCGCGCACTCGGGAGGGCTGGAGGCGGCGGTGCAGCAGGGCGAGGTGCGCGAGCGCGAGGGCCTGGCGCGCTTCGTGCGCGAGCTGCTGTGGCAGACGGGGCACGGGGCGCTGCCGTTGCTGGGTGCGGCCTGGCGTGAGCCCACCACGCTGGAGGCGCTGGACGCCCGAGCGGAGTCCTTCCTCACCAACCACGTGGCCAACCGGGCGAGCCGCACGCAGGGGCGGGCCTTTCTGGACACGTGCGCGCGCATCTTTCCCGGCGAGGTGGGGCCAGTGCGGCAGGCGGCTCGGGAGTCCGGCGTGCGCTACCACCATGCCCCTCTCTTCGGCGCGGTGCTGCGCGCCCTGGATGTTGGGTTGATCGATGCGCAGCAACTGCTGCTGTCACTCACGCTGCGCGGGACGCTGTCCGCGGCAGTGCGGCTGGGAATCGTTGGCACTCACGAGTCCCACCAGCTCCAGCACCGGTGTGCGCCGCTGTTGAACGAGGTGCTGGAGACGTGTGCCGGACTGGGCATGGAGTCGCTGGCCCAGACGTCGCCCCTGATGGACCTGCTCGGCTCGACCCACGACCGGCTCTACTCACGGCTGTTCCTTTCCTGAGGTGAAGCATGCACGACGACCACCGCGGCCACGGCCATGACGACGACCATGACCACACTCATGAGGAGTGGGACCACCCGGGCCACTTCCACGAGCGCGATCAGCCCAACAAGCGCGACTTCACCGCGAGGGCCTTCACCATCGGCATTGGAGGGCCGGTGGGCAGTGGGAAGACGGCGCTGGTGCTGGCGCTGTGCCGGGAGCTGCGGGAGCGCTACCGGCTGGGCGTGGTGACCAACGACATCTTCACGCAGGAGGACGCGGAGTTCCTGGTGCGCAACAAGGCGCTCTCGCCCGAGCGCATCAAGGCGGTGGAGACGGGGGGCTGCCCGCATGCGGCGATCCGCGAGGACATCAGCCACAACCTGCTGGCGCTCGAGGAGCTGATGGAGGCTCTGAAGCCGGAGTTGCTCATCGTCGAGAGCGGGGGCGACAACCTGGCGGCGCAGTACAGCCGGGAGCTGGCGGACTACACCGTCTACGTCATCGACGTGGCGGGAGGGGACAAGGTGCCGCGCAAGGGCGGGCCGGGAATCACCCAGTCGGACCTGCTGATCATCAACAAGACGGACCTGGCCCCGCACGTGGGGGCGGACCTGTCGGTGATGGAGCGCGACGCGCGGAAGATGCGAGGGGAGGGGCCCTTCGTCTTCACGCAGGTGACGAAGGGTGTGGGGCTGCAGGAGGTGATCAATCACCTGCTCGGAGCATGGCGCAAGGCTACGGGCGCGACGCTCCGCGAGCGCTAGCGGTTCTCCTGGGGAATGAAGGCCAGCACGCGCGCGGGGCTGCCACTCCCTCCCTGCACGGACACCGGCTGCACGACGACGTAGGCCCCCCAGGCTGGCAGGGCGGAGAGGTCCGCGAGGTTTTCGATGTGATAGCCGCCGCCCCCCAGGAAGTGCCGGTGCTGCTCGAACGTCTTGCTCGGCCCCGGGTCCGTCGAGAGCGTGTCGATGCCAATGGCGCGCACCTGGCGCGTGTTCAGCAACTGGCTCGCGGCCAGCGAGACTCCGGGGTAGTGCATCACACCCGAGGCATCCGCATTGCGGTAGCGCTCCTCATCCGGCCAGCGCGAGGCCCAGCCGGTGCGGATGAGCACGAGGTGCTGGGGCCCCAGCGGACCATGCTGCCGCTCCCAGGCCTCGATATCCTCCACCGTCACCTCGTAGTCCGCGTTCTGCGCGGCCTTGGCCGAGACGTCCACCACGGCGGCCGGCCCCGCCAGTGACTCCACGGGGAGCTGGTCCACCGTCTTCGCACCGGCGGCGAAGTGGGCCGGAGCGTCCACATGCGTCCCGGTGTGCTCTCCCACCGTGAACTTGCGGATGTAGTACCCGTCCTTTTCGACGGTGCCCATCACCGTCGCGGACAGCGGCGTGCCTCCGGGGTAGACGGGCATCCCCTCCGTGAGGGGATGGCTGATGTCGACGATGCGCGCGCCCGCCATCGTATCGGCGAGGCTGAGCCGTCCAGCCGCGGGGGTGCATCCTCCGAGCAACAGCGTCAGCGGCAAAGCGAGTTTCTTCAAGGACATGCGGTTCATGGCCGGAGCATACCTTGCCCGTGGCGCAGGCCGGGCCAACATGCGCGTCCTTTCCGGCGAGACATCAGCCAGCGCTGGAGCAACAGCTGCGGAGCGCGTGGCATGGTCCCGCCTCGGGTGTGGAGGGCGCCGGAGCGAGCGCGTGCTATCGTTCGCAGCTGGCGCGGGGGCCGCTCCGAAGTCCGGACAGCCGCACTCCGCCCTTATCCTAGGAGACGATTCATGCGGATTTCTCGCAGCATTGGCCTGATGACCCTCGCTCTGGTGCTCGGCACCGCGCACGCCGCCCACGCCCAGGGCAAGGGAGAGGAGAAGAAGGCCGAGGCGCCGGCTGGCGACAAGGCCAAGGGAGAGGAGAAGAAGGCGGAGGCGCCCGCCGGCGACAAGGCCAACGGCGAGGAGAAGAAGGCCGCGGCGATGTCGAAGAAGGAGGCGAAGAAGGCCGCCCAGGCTGCGAAGAGCGCCGCCCAGGCCGCCGAGCGTGCCGCGAAGAAGGCCGAGGCCGACGCTGCGAAGGCGGCGAAGCAGGCCGAGTCGGCGAAGAAGAAGGCCGACCAGGCGGAGGCGAAGGCCGCTGAGTCTGAGGCCACCGCCGCGAAGCTGTCCACCGATGTCGAGGTGGAGACCGACGCGGCCAAGAAGAAGAAGGCCGAGGCTGCCGCCAAGGCCGGCCTGAAGAAGGCCGAGGCCGCGAGGAAGGCCGCCGATAAGGCCAAGGCTGACAATGACAAGCAGCAGGCGGCGCTCGTCAAGGCCGAGGAGGCCAAGGCCGCCGGGCTGAAGAAGGCCGAGGAGGCCAAGGCCGCGGCTGAGCAGGTCATCGCCGCCGAGGCCAGCGCGCAGTAACGCCCTGGCCGCTTCGCCAGCAACCTGGGGACCGCGTTCGCCCACCCAACGCTCGGGGTGTGGCGCAAGGCCACGGGAGCAACGCTCCGCACCTGACCCGAAAAAAACCCCTCTCCCTCCGGGAGAGGGACGGGGTGAGGGTATCCGGCCCCCGGGTTCACCTCTCCCCCTGGCTCGGTGGCGTACGCCGAGGGCCCGTTCAGCCGGGCATCCCGCGCCGCCGTGTCATCACCCAGCCGAGGAAGAGCAGGGCGACCCAGCCAGTGCTCGCGGAGGAGTTGCCCGCAGAGCAGCCGCAGCCCGAGGTGTCTGGCGTGGGTTCGCGCACGCCACCATCCACGGGAGCCTGGGTACCTGGGCCGGGCTATTTGCCCGACTTGAGGCGCCGTGCCGGGCTCTTCTTCGCCGCGGCCTTCTTCTTGTTTCCCTCGTCGGTGGCCCCGCTGGGCAGAAGGATCCGCGCCGGGCTCTTCTTCGCCGTGGCCTTCTTCTTGCCCCCGTCCTCGATCCCGCTGGGCATGAGGATCCGCGCCGGGCTCTTCCTCGCCGTGGCCTTCTTGGTCTTGCTGGGCGCCTTCACCTGCTTCTTCGCTGCTTTCGCTCGAGTGGCCATGGTGGGGCGGAGTGTAGCTTGCTCGCGATACGGATTCCGAGCCCCCATCACGAAGCTCTGGCTGACTTGCCGGCAACTGCCTAGGCTTTGCCCATGTCCACCACTACCTCTCACACGGGCGGCTGCCACTGCGGCGCCGTTCGTTACCGAGTCGATATCGATCTCACGCAGCCGGTCGTCCAGTGCAACTGCTCGATCTGCTCTCGCACGGGGACGCTACTCGCGTTCGTGCCCGAGAGCAGCTTCACGCTCGAGAAGGGCGAGCAGAACCTGACCGACTACCAGTTCAACACAAAGGTCATTCATCATCTGTTCTGCAAGACCTGTGGTGTCCGCTCTTTCGGGCGCGGCGTCGGTCCGAACGGTCCGATGGTGGCGATCAACACCCGCTGCCTCGATGACGTGGATGCGACCACGCTGAACATTCAGCACTACGACGGAAAGAGCCGCTAGGCCCAAGAATCGCGCACTGATGGATGTGGCCGATGAGCATGAACCCCAAGAGTCCTCCCTCCCAAAACGTGGCCACGAGGCCGTCCTGGCCGAACCAGGTGCTGCTCGGGCTCGTGCTCCTCTTCAACGCGGTGGGCTGCGACATCCAGTTGGAGCCGCCCTCCCAGAGCCCCACGCTGCCGTGGGGAAGCCATGCGCTCCTCGCGGACGGCGAGGTGCTGCCGGGCGAGCCGTGTGACGATGGCCACACGGCGGCCAGCGTGTGCGGCAACGGGGTGCTGAACGCGGGCGAGCAGTGCGACGATGGCAACCCGGCCGCTGGCGATGGCTGTGACGCGAGCTGCCGGGTGGAGGCGGGCTACTCGTGCCCCACGGCCGGCCAGCCCTGTCTCCTGACGTGCGGCGATGGGGTCATCCACCCCGGTGAGCCGTGTGACGACGGCAACACCCGCAACGCCGATGGCTGCTCGGCGGCGTGTCGCATCGAGAACGGCTACGCGTGCCAGGGCGCTCCTTCCGTTTGCCAGCTCCTCTGTGGCAACCGCCGGATGGATTCGGGCGAGCAGTGCGACGACGGCAACGTCAGCCTGGGAGATGGGTGCTCCCAGGCCTGCACGCTCGAGTTGGGCTACGCGTGCCCCACTCCCGGCGGGCCGTGCGCGAGGACCTGTGCCAATGGCAAGGTCGATCCAGGCGAGGAGTGTGATGACAGCGATCTGAACCCGGGGGATGGCTGTGCCACCGATTGCAAGGTGGAGCCGGGCTATGCCTGCAGCACTCCAGCGAGCGGTCCGTCCGTATGCTTCCCGACGTGCGGCAACGGCGTGCTGAACGCGAGCGAGACCTGCGACGACACCAACACCGTCGCGAAGGACGGCTGCTCTCCGGGTTGCCGCGTCGAGACGGGGTACTCCTGTTCTGGCAATCCGAGCGTCTGTATCACCCTGTGTGGTGACGGCGTTGTGGCGAGCGCGGAGCCGTGCGACCAGGGGAACACCAGGGCCGGTGATGGCTGCTCTGCCTCGTGTCAGGTCGAAGCGGGATGGGTCTGCCCCTTGCCCGGCACCTCGTGCACCCGGGTGTGCGGCAACGGGGTGCTGAATCCGGGCGAGCAGTGCGACGACGGCAACATCACCTCCGGTGATGGGTGCGGCCCCACCTGCCGGCAGGAGAGTGGGTACTCCTGCAGCGGCGTCCCCAGCGTGTGTGTCTCCTTGTGTGGTGACGGCGTTCTGGCGGGCACCGAGGTGTGTGACGACGGCAACCTGGTGGATGGAGATGCGTGCTCGCCTCGTTGCCGGTTGGGCCCGGGCCAGGCGTGTTCCTCGTCGGAGGTCTGCGATGGGGTGTGCAGCCCGGTCACGAACACCTGCAGGGCCGCCGACGTCTGTGGCGACGGCATCCTCGAGTGCAGTGAAGCATGCGATGACGCGAATACGGCCTCGGGTGATGGGTGCAATGCCAGCTGCGCCATCGAAACTGGCTATAGCTGCACAGGCACTCCTTCGGTGTGCGTGGTGAGCCCGGTGCCCGACACCACCATCACCCAGGGGCCGCCCCAGCGCGGCACGGCCCGCACCGGCGGATTCGCGTTCTCCTCCAATGTGCCCGGAGCTCGCTTCGAGTGCAGCCTAGATGATGGGGACTACGCTCCCTGCGAGGAGTCGTACACCGTCCTGCCGGGGAACCACACCCTGCGCGTCCGGGCGGTGGACCCGGCGGGAAACGTGGATCCGACGCCGGCCGAGTACACGTGGACGGTGGTGGATGATGTCCGGACGCCCGCGGGCTGTGGGTGCGGCACCATGCCCGGGTCGTCGCTGATGGCGCTGCTGGGTTTGCTTGCTCTCCGCCGGCGCACCCGCCGCTGAGCCTATTCGTCGAAGGGGTTGCTCAGCCTCGGATTATTCACGAAGTCCTGGTCCGTGAGGCTCTCCAGGAAGGCGATGAGGTCATCGTCGGGGCGGGTTCCGTGGTGGCGGGTGTCATCTGGCTCATGACTGGAAGCTATGGGTCACCAACGCGAAGTGATGTAGAGCCGGTGAGCGGCGGCGTACCAGGCGGCATCCGAGTATGGCTTGGCGCTCCTCGGATTCCGGGCTATAGGGCGCCCCCTTTGACACGCGCCCGGCCCTCTCCGGCCGCTCAGCTTTGCTTCCGGACGCGCGCCTCATGACTACCATCCGACTTAGGGTCTTCGCCTTCCTGCTGCTGCTGCCTCTGGGGCTGACGCTCCTGCCGACGCTGCAGCTCTATCGCGTGCACGTGAGCCGGGACGAGCAGCGCGAGCTCACGCTGCGCGCGCAGCAGGCTCAGGAGCGCCTGCGGTCCGAGGGCGTCGCCGCGGATCCCCGAGCCGAGGGCCGCCTCACCCGCGACACCGAGAAGCTTCAGGAACTCGTCGCCGGCAACGAGCGCCTGGCCGAGCGGGAGGTCTTGGCGTGGCTGGGCCTCGGGGTGGCGCTGGCCGCGTTCGTGGTGGGGTGCGGACTGCTGCTGCGTATCCGCCGTGACAGCCGCCGCGCACAGGCCTCATTCGAGACCCTGCTCGCAACGCTGGGCCCGGGTTGGAGAGCGGTCTCGCGCGGGGTGCTCCTGCACGTCGCGCTCATGTTCGGGGCCATGGTCGCCATGGGTCTCTACGAGGTGTCGTGGTCGTGGAGCCACTTCGCCTCGGTGGGGTGGGTGCCGCTCGTGTTCCTGCTGCCGCTGTGGGGCGCGATCATCGCCACGTGCCGGCTGATGTTGCGCTCGGCCCGCTCACTCGGGCCGCTTCCCCCGCTCAGTCTGGAGCTGCTCGGACGGGTCCTTCCCGCCGACGTCGCTCCGGGGCTCTGGAGGTGGGTGCGCCAGATCGCGGAGCGGGTCGGCGCCCCGATGCCGGATCACGTCGTGGTGGGCCTCTCGCAGGGCTTCTTCGTCACCAGCGCTCCGGTGTGCGTGCTGCCCCGCCGGCAGGAGCTCAGCGGGCGCACCCTGTACCTTCCTCTCACGTTCCTCAGCGTCCTGAGCCGCGACGAGGCCGCCTCGATCGTGGGCCACGAGCTTGGCCACTTCGCGATGCAGGACACCGAGCGCGGCGTGCAGCTCTCCGTCACCCATCGCCGCATGCAGCAGGGGATCGAGCGCCTCGCCGCACAGGAGGAAGAGGCGCCCAGCCTCTTCAACCTGCCTGCGCTGTGGACCTCGATCGTCTTCCTCGAGCAGTTGGACCGCGCGTACTTCCACTTCAGCCGCGAGCACGAGCTGCGCGCCGATGCGATCGGCGCGCGCGTGAAGGGCCCGGAGGCCTGTGCCGCGGCGCTCCTTCGCGTGACCGCGCTCGCCGAGCACGTGGATCGGGCGCTCGAGGCCTCTCAGCTGGAGGCGGGCGTCAACGCCGTCGATGCGCTCGTGGAGGCGCTCCAGATGCATCCGATCGAGCTGCCGGAGGAGATCCTCGACCACACGCTCGCGCACCCCATCGACACGCACCCGCCGACGCGCGTGCGGATTGAGGCGCTCTCGGTCCCTTTGGACGCGGTGCTGATCCAGCGCGCGGTCCGAAGGCCCAGCGCGTCCGATACCTCGTGGTTCCAGTCCCTGCTCGACAGCCCGTCCAGGGCCGCCTGAGCGCTTCGCCGTTCCCCCCATCCGGAGCACCAGATGTCCAAGCCGACCCAGCGCCCTCAGGGCCTCGCCCACTCCCTCAGCAACGAGCTTCACCAGTCCAGTCAGTCCGATCGCGCCGAGACCATTCGCGAGCTTCAGGCGATCATCGACGCTGCTCCTGAGCGCAGCGACTTCACCGACACCAAGAAGATCCTGGTGGGGGCCGCCCTCGGCGCGGTGGTGTGCCTGGGCATCGCCGCGGCCTTCGTTGGCAACCCCGAGGTGAAGGCTGCCGCGCCCATCGGTCTCGGCGCCCTCGGCGTGTTCGCCGCCATCGTGGCCTTCCAGCACCGCAAGGACGGCAACAAGGTCCTCATGACCCTGACCCGTACCGAGCTGCTGGCCTCGAACCTCTCGGCGCCGTTTCCGCTCAGCGCGATCCACAGCATCGAGCTGGTCGACGCGACCCACACGTACACCAATCTCCACGTGGACGCGGATGCGAAGCTCCCCCAGGCCACCCGGCAGCGCGGGTTCCTTCCCTGCCAGGTGCTGGTCTCCGACAAGGGCAAGGACCGCAAGCTGGTGCTCGCTTCGGCGGGCTTGTGCGTGAACGGCAAGAAGCTGAGCCTCGAGGAGGGGGCCGAGCTCATCGAGCTGCACCTCGGCGCCGCCCAGGCCTCTCGCGAGCTTGCGGCCTTGAAGAAGAAGAAGGGCTGAGGGGCCGAGGAGGGCCGCTGAGGGGAGCTCCCCGGGCAGTGCGTCAGGCCGGTGGAGAGGCAGTGCAGCCCCTTTTGGGCACACCGCGCACCCCACCGGGTGCGGTCACATACCCTGGCAGTTCCAGGACGCGCTCCGGCTCACATCTTCTTCTCGCCGGAGTCGGCGCTCTTGCCGCTGAAGATCGCGTCGTAGTCGATGACGAGGCTGATCTGCCCCTGCCACTGGCCCTGCACGAACATCAGATCGCTGTTGTTGACCTGGACCTCCTTGCCCCATCCCGCCATCGCGGTCACCGAGCCGTAGCGGAAGATGGGCAGGGTCCAGCTGAGGTACGCGCCGTAGTCGAGCGGCACCCAGAAGCCGTTCCGGAACGGCTGCGACTTCGCCATCAGGAGCATGCTCATGATGTCGGCGCCCGCGGTCGCCCGGAGCGCCAGTCCTCCCGCCCAATACGGCGCGATCATGAAGCCAAGGTTGATCGGCAGCCGGAGGAAGACGTCGTCAGAGCCGGGAACAGACGCCTCCGAGTAGAAACCGACCGATGGCCGGGTGCCACCGCCGAAGTACAGCCCCGGCAGCAGGAACTCGTCCCAGCCGGAGAGCATCAGGCCCGCCTCACCGAAGCTCGGGACCTGTCCCTCCGAGCCCGGCTGGAAGCCGCGGTACTCGTTCACGGTGCTCCACTTCACGAAGACGCCGCACGGGTAACCGCCGAACTCTCCGGGCGCCGTCACGCGATACTTGTAGGTGAGGATGCCGAACTCGCGGTTGCGCTCCGCTTGCTTGCGCCGCCCCTCGGCAGAGGCCATCGCGTCGCCCGCGGTCATCAGCGAGGCGCACACCAGGCCGGTCGAGTCGAGCAACGCGACCTCCTGGGTGTCCGCCTGAACCCTTCTCTGGGAGAAGTCGAAGGGCTGGTCCTTGGGGTTCTCGTCGGGATCGATGTTGGCGGCCTCCGCCGACATGACACCGCGGCTGTAGACGATGTGGCTGCAGCCGCTCAGCGCGATGCAGAGGACGACAGCCAGCGGGAGGACACGACAGGTCGGCAGGGGCATGACGAGCTCCTCGGGAGAGACGGTGCTGTGAAGGGGATCAGGGATTGCCGCGCGCGGGCATCAGCGACTCGATGCTGACGACGGCGTTGATGCCGAAGCGCGTGGAGAAGCCGCCGCGGAATGGGAGATCCAGCCAGAGCGGGGAGCCGTAGACGAAGTCACCCACCACGGTGAGCGGTTTCCAGGGCGTCCCCCACGCCGCTTCGAGGCCGCCGTACCAAGCCAGCCGTGGGGAGCCCAGCAACAGCCCCAGCAGCGGTGACACCAGTCCGACGTGCACCTTCCCGGTCAGGCCGACGTTGCCCGGGAGCTGTACGCCGACCTTCCCGTTCGCGAAGACGTCCAGTCCGAGGTAGTCGTGCTCGAAGCCGATCCCCGCCTGTTCATCGAGGGACCAGATCTCCATCAGCATCGAGGCGCCGACGGACGCCATCAGCGGCAGCCCCTCCGGGTTCCACACGAGCGGCTCTCCCCCCACGTCGAAGGCGAGGTAGTTCCCGCGCTCGAACCGAGCCCCCCCGGCGCCGGTGAACGTTGTGCTCGCCGGTCCGAGGCCCAGCCGCAGATCCGCGGTGATCCGCGGACCCGGGAGGATCTCGTAGGGCTTGTAGGAGTACTCGATGACGTCGCCGCTCTTCGCGCCCGCCGCGACGGCCTGGTCGATCGCCTCTTCGCGCGCCGCCCCCTGGCGTCCGATGTTCACCAGCCCCGCGAGCAGGATGCCGCTCGTGTCCACCAATCGGAACTGGTGGTACATGCGGGAGTAGTCGACCTGGCGCGTGTACTCGAGCGGCGAGCTCTCCGGCGAGGTGTCCACCCTCGCAGCCGCCACTCCGGCGCCGTAGCCGACGCTGACGCAGCCTGAAGAGAGCACACCGACGGCGACGAGCAGCGCCAGCGCACGCATCGAGCCCATACGCGCGGTCGCCACGTCAGTTCACCGTGTAGACGGAGGCCTGGTCCGCGGCAACGTAGAGCTTTCCGCGGACCTCCGCGGTGCCGCTGCCGATGGCGATGCTCCAGCACCCGGGCGAGACGGTGAACTCGTACGTCTTTCCGTCCTCGATGCCCACGCGCGAAGGGAGCCGGTTGAGGCCGTAGGTGGAGCTGTCACAGTCAGACAGCAGCACCGCGCCGAGCGTGTAGCCGCTCTTGTTGTCGACCACGATCTTGCCGGTCGGCCCGCTCGGATCGCGGACGAGGGGGCCCCCCTCGATGTACGACATGACCGCACCGCAGCCGGTGCTGACGACGGACAGCGAGAGGACGGCACACACGACGAGTCGTTTGAGAAGAATGTCAGGCATGCGGCAGATGTACCGCCGCATGAATCCATGCCGCTATTGCATGGGTATGTTAGGCCGAAAGGTAGGTGCAGGTAGCCACGCCGACACCCGCGTCCCCTGGGACGACGACTCCACCTGCGTGGTGCCGCCCGCGCTCTCCACCCGCGTCCGGAAGTTCTTGAGGCCGCCCTCGCTCTGCTCGAGCGCGCCGTCGGCGAGCCCCCGGCCGTCGTCCTCGACCAGAAAACGGATCCCGTCCGGATCGCAGCGGAGCGTGACGCGGATCCGCCGGGGCTGCGCGTGGCGGGCGGCGTTGTGCACCAGCTCCTGAACGGCGCGCACCAGATCGAGCGCCACCTGACCATCGAACTCCACGCGCGGGTCGGCCGCGGACGCCTCCACCACCACGTCGCGGTCGCCGCCGAGCTCACGGCACCGCTGTGCGAGCCGCGCCACCACGTCCTCCCATGGGCGCGCCGGCGCGCGCAACGCCCAGACCACGGTGCGGAGCTCGTCCATGCCGGAGCGGAGCCGCTCGAGCAGCTGCCCTACCTCGCTCTGCACGGGAGACCCCTCGAGCCGCTGGTGGAGCATGCGCGCCGTCCAGGTGAGGCTGGCCAGCTCGGTCCCGAGCCCGTCGTGAAGGTCGCGCGAGATGCGGTGACGCTCCTCTCGAAGGCGCAGCTCGGCCAGCTCGGCGCGGAGGCGATCCCGCTCGTTGCGCGCCTCGGTGAGGCCAACGAACAGCCCACGGAGCAAGGTGCCCAACACCACCACCACGCCACCGATGACCGCGGAGATCGCCGCCTTCGCGGGCTCTCCCTCGAGAAGGAACAGCAGCGCGAGCACCTGGGGCGCGACTACGAAGGCCAGGCCCTCGATGATGCGTCCGTTGGCATCCACGGCGACGATCAGGCTCAGGCAGACGAAGAGCAGCCAGAACGGGCTGAGCGGGTTCCCCGACGCCCACACCAGGGACAGCAGCGTGAGCGCGGTGGTCAACGTCTCGAGAGCACACAGCCACCAGTAGGCCGGCGTAGCCCCCCGGCGCCAGAACACCACCGCCGCGGCGAGCGAGACGATCGCGAACACCCCCATCGCCAGCGCGGTGTCGTGGAGCGTGACCTCGAGCCGCGCGGAGACGCCGGGGATGAGCGGCACCAGCGCCACCGCCAGCGCGCCCGCTATCAGCACCGCCACCGCGCGGGGCTCGCGAAGCTTGCGGTGCGCCTCCACCAATGGGCCGCTGGAGGGCGGACTGCCAACGAGGAGGCTCAGCTTCATGGGACGAAGAGTCCCAACCGGACGGCCGCGCTCACCGCCTCGGCCTTGGAGCTCACCGAGAGCTTGCGGTACGTGCTGCGGACGTGCGCCTGGATGGTGCTCAGGCTCACCGCCATCCGCGCCGCCGCCGCGTCGTAGCTGGCGCCGTGGCAGAGCAGCACGAGCAGCTCACGCTCGCGCGCGGTGAGCGGCTCCTGCTGGACCACCGGCGGTGCCCAGAAGCGCCGGACCACCTTTCGGGCCACCGCCGGCGTCATCGGCGCGCCACCCGCGACCGCCTCGCGGATGGACCGGAGGAGGACCTCCGAGGTGGAGTCTTTCAGCAGGTATCCTTGCGCTCCGGCCTGCAGCGCGGGGAACAGGTGTTCGTCGTCGTCGAAGATGGTGAAGACGAGTCCGACGGCGGTGGGGTGCGTCGTCCTCAGCTCCGCCAGCACCTCTACTCCAGAGCGATCCGGGAGGCCGAGATCCACCAGCGCACAGTCCACTGACTTCTGGCGCTGAAGCCACGAGATCGCCTCGCCGCCGCGTGAGAAGGCACCGGCGATGCGCATCCCGGACTCCGGCGCCTCGATCGCCTGCCGGACGGATGCGAGCAGGTTGGAGTCGTCTTCCACGACGACGACGTTGAGCATGTATGCAACTTTACAGCGGGCGCCTCGGCTCCTGACAATCCGCGACAACCTACTCCGCGCGCCTGGATGTGACGCGCTGCGGCGTACGGACGCATGGGGGACCAGGAGGGGGGCTTGGGCCCCCCTGAGTCAGGGCTGGACGCTACGGCACGTGCCCGTAGAGCTCACCCAGGAGCTCCACGCCGAAGCCCCTCTCCCGCCCGTCGATGGCCATCTTGAACAGGTCGGTGTCCACGTGCTCCCACGTGCGACCGCCGTCCTCGCTGTGGTGGTACCAGAGATCCATCCCGGTCTTGAATGGATCGACGGAGCCGGTAACAACACGGATGGTGTCGCCCGAGACAGAGAAGTCCTTCACCCAGTGATCTCTGCGAGTGAAGGGGATCCACTCTGCACCTGGCGCATCGCGACGGATGGCCAGGGCCTCGCCCACGCGCCCGGCGAGAATGCCCTCACTGCCAGCCTGCAGATCGGCTCCCTCTATCGGCTCATGCGTCCAGTGCTTGCCGTGCTCCGAGATGCGGAAGAGCTCGGCGGGCCCGACCAGCCAAACGGTCCCGTCCAGGCCACGAGAAAGCTGTTCAGTGACGGAATTCCGCTCTCCAGGGAGGGGGACACGAGTGAACGTCTGGCCCGCATCCGTGCTGACCTGAAGTTCTCTCCCGAGGCCCCACACCTCCTGCTCCGACACCACGAGCAGCTTTGACAGATTGCGGACCACGCCACGCTCTTCCCAGGTTCGTCCTTCGTCGTGCGAACGGACGACCTTGAAGATCCGCTCATCCCTCCGATCCGGGGACGGCAGCGAAAGGAGGCCGAACCACACGTTTCCAGCATTGGCCAGGGAACAGACTGCTCCCTCGAAGTGGGACCAGCGACGTGCCCCTGTGGCGCTGACGCGCCAGAGCGTGGTCCCCTCCCCGGAGGATTGGTGCGTCGTGTAGAACGCGGAATGCTCTCCGACGTAGAGTTCATCCGGTAGAGCTTTGTGATCGAGTCGCTCTCCCAGCGGTTTCCACACGCTGTTTCCCATCCCGATGCCAAGATCTCTGAGGGCATTGTAGGCCCAGTAGTGCACCCCACCACCGAGGCACAGGAGACAGGGACTGAACAAGATGACAAGGAGGAGCCTACGCATGGCGGTCTCCGAGGTCAGTAGCCGCTGTGCATCCAGCCCTGCACTACGCGAGCCTTGAGCTCACGATCGAGCTGCTCGACCTTGGGCTGGATGTCGCGACGCAGTACTTCCGAAGTGGTCGCTGTGACAATGGCTTCCATCTCCTTGGGACGTACCTCCCAGCCCACTTTGATGATCTGCTTCATCCCCTCCACGCTCAGCAGATCCTGGAGGTCTGGCGTGAGGAGGATGGTCTTGAGGTCCTGCACGGGAAGCTCGAGGAGGCCTGCCTTCATGTAGGCAGTGCTATGCGTGGCGTAGGCGAACTCCGCGAGCGCATCCGGATCGCGCTCGAGCGTCGCGAAATCACCAGGCTCCTTCTTGCGCAGCGTCTCGATCGCGTTCTGCAGTTCCTTGAGGGCCCTGTCGCGCCACGCGAGGCCCTCAGGGGACAGTTGGTCGGGTCCCAGTGCCTTGAAGCGTTGGATGTACTTCTCTCCGTACTGGAGATAGTACGGCGGCGGCGGCATTCCGGGATTGCGCGCGACGAAGTCGAAGTGTCGCTTGCGGTAGTAGTCCATCGTCCCGGTGGGGAACTCGCGCGGTGCATCGGCCCCCGGGGGAGCGGCGGGCGCCCGGGTGACGGTGTTGGCCTCCTGCGCGGTTGCCGTCCGGGTCGTCGACGTGGCTCGGGGAGTCGGGGCAGCGCCCTGAGTACCGGCGAGATTGTCCAGGGAAGGGGTTGTTTCACCGGCACGATTGCCGGACACGGGGGTCGTCATGTGTCAGCTCCTGGTTGGGGTTCACCAGGCCCTGAGCAAGGCGCCTGCCAAGAGCACTCTCCTCTGACACGCACCTCCTTCGTCCCTCCGGTGCATCCACTTCCGTGGACGGTCCCTCCACGTCGGTGGACGGCGCCCCAGGCGCTCCCAACTCCCAGACGGGCCTCGAGTGCCCTTCGGACGTTTCGAAGGCACGCTGTGGCTGACCGAGCAACACTGGGCGACGTGGTAGGGAGGTCAACGAGCGAAGCTCTCCTTGATGAGGGCGAGACCGAAGGCCCACTGGCCGTCCGCCGTGGCGAGGTTCACCGCGCCGGTCTGCAGGCGCTGATAGAACTCGGCGAGCGAGGGCTGGGAGGCGAGCGTTTCCGTACCGCTGGCCCCTGCGTGCTTCATCTGGCGGGCCAGGTTCAGGAGTGTCGAGCCGCAGAGTACCGGCACCAGCCGGCGGAAATAGGCGAAGCGAGCGGGGAGTGTGTTCACCGGCTCGCCGTCGTGGGCCGCGAGCAACCTCCGGCAGGTCCCCTCATCCATGCGCAGGAAGACCGAGATCACCGCGAGATCATAAAAGGGATGGTTCGGCCCGGCGGTCGTCCAGTCGAGGAGCAGGATGTTCTCGCCGTCGTAGACGAGGTTGGTGGGGTTGATGTCGTTGTGGCTGAGGACCAGAGCGCGCCCGTCGGCCGGTGGCTCCTCCTCGAGCACGCGCTGGATCGCGTCGCGGGCGAAGTCCGGGAGGGTGAAGCCGGGCTGGAGGGCGCTCCACGTCTGGGCGAGGAACTCGCGTGGATGGAGCGGGTGCAGGTCAGCGGGGAGCGGGAGCTCATGCAGGCGGCGCACTGTGCGGCCGAGCTGCGCGAGCGCGGCCTCGTGCGTGCTCGGGTTTGCGTAGGAGGCCAGGAACGAACGGTCGGCGACGAAGGCGGTGAGGACAGCGCGCCGGGCCTCGTCGACGTGGACGATGCGAGGCGCCAGGCCGGCGTCAGCGGCGAGGCGCTGGATATGGAACCCGCGGCGCCAGTCGGCGGGATTCTCGCTCTCCCCAGCGACCTTCAGCACGAACGCCTTGCCGGCGGCCTCGACGCGGTAGACGCCGGCGCCCGAGAGCCCCGCGGCGATCCGGGTAACCGTGGTGGTGGGGCCCCTGAGGTCCGGGGGGAGGCAGTCTTCGAGGGTCATGAGCGGCTCCGGCGATGATGGGGGCGGATCAGTCGCACGAGGTGGAATCTGTAGTCACGGCTTCTAGATGACTGGGAAGGAGCCTCAAGGCCGGAAACCGCTGAGAGTTCACTGGCTTCCGGTCTCGGATTGTGAGTCCCCGACGGGATTTGAACCTGTTGGAGGGAGGTGAAGCACCCGGGCGTTGCCATGGGGCGCATGCGGTCGTAAGACGGGGCCCCGTGTCCGAGCCCGATCCCCGGAAAGACCCCCGATACCGTCCCTTCCGAGCCGCCGCCTACGGCCTGTACATCGCCGTGGTGACAGTCTTCTGCCTGGCGGTCATCAACGGAGTGACGCGCTCGGTGTTGGCGATGACGCCAGCGAAGAAGCCAGCGGAAGAGCAGGTGCTGTCCTACCGGGAGTGCCTGGACGCGGCGGACGCGCTGTGGTCGCAGCTGGAGACGGAGAGGGAGAAGCTGGTGCGCATCTCGCCGGCGCGAGAGGTGGACAGGCAGTGGCTGGAGTTCCGTACCACCTGGATGCAGCGCAAGCGAGACTCGGAGGCCCGGTGTGCCCTGGAGTCCCAGGAGCGAGTGAGCCTCAAGGAGGTGTACCGCCGCCTGGAGGAAGTGCAGGACCTCTACACCATCCACGCGGTGCAGTACGCCGGAGAGGTGGGGGGAGTGGTGGACGCGCTGCGTGGAGCCTTCTCCGCGGCGCGTAAGAACCCGGCCGCGGGCCGGATGCCCTGAGCAAGGTGGTTGCCCTGCACGGGAGCGGGTCCCGGCTGGGTCTTCTGTGACGCGCCACGCGTTGGCGCCGTCCGCTGCACTGGGCTGGGCCTGCTCACAAGTCTCGTGTGTCGGGTTCTTCACTCCCCGCTCACCTTCCTGTCGATTCCAGCAGTGCGCCGCGGAATCAGGCCGCGTGCCGAGAGTCTTTCGCTCCTGATGGAACGTGCTCTGGTGAATGGCGCGGGGCTCGGAGCCGATCTCCCGCCGCTGGAGCTCCTGGCTTTCAGCGCGTGCGTCTGGGTGGGGATTGACTCGTCAGGGAGGACTGACCCTCCCTCCGGGGGCGTGTGAAGCCGTTCACATACTCAGCTATTTCAAGCGATTCCACCGCGAGAGCTCCTCCTCCGAGCCCGGGAAGAGCCGTGGCACCCTTCTGGCAATTGCTTGCATTCGCATCCAGGCAATGACGCGGATGGCACGAAGGCAGGAGCTTCAGGGTCTCGCCACTGTAAACTGTCTGTCATTTTATGTCTTGGGGGGAATCATGCGGACCATTCAATTCTTGGCTGTTCTCGTGGCTGTGATTGGGATTCAGGGCTCCAGTGAGGCGGCGGAGCCCTGCTGCGACACGGAGACGACTCGGGCCGCCGCGGAGCTGCGAAGGTCCGATGAGCGCGCCATCCTCCGGGCTGTCGAGGGCTACGCGAAGGGGTTCATCGAGGAGGACATGGGGATGCTGCTGGGCCTCTGGGATACCAGGGGTTCCGAAGAAGTGACCTATGTCGCCAATGAGTTTGACCAGCCCCTCGTCGGGCTCGATGAGCTGCGCCCCTACTATCAGAGCTTCCTGGACACCCTCATCATCCTCAGCGGAGACGTCAGCAACGTGCGGATCTCTCGGAGGGGAGACACCGCCTATGTCTTCTGCAATTACTCCTGGGTCTACAAGACCAGGACGGGGGGAGAGGTGCTGGTGCAGCCCTCTCGCGCCACCTTCGTCCTGCGCAAGCATGGTGGGCGCTGGCTCTACCAGCACTTTCACGAGTCCATCACGTTCGATTACGAGCCGCCCACCACGTCGATGTAGGCCGGCTTCCAGGTGAGCCGCGTAGCATCACCGCAGTACCTGCCCCGGTTTTCGAACCCGTGGGTGAAGCACCCGGGCGTTGCCATGGAGAGGCCTGCGGTCGTAAGACGGGCCCCGTGTCCGAGCCCGATCCCCGGAAAGACCCCCGATACCGTCCCTTCCGAGCCGCTGCCTACGGCCTGTACATCGCCGTGGTGACAGTCTTCTGCCTGGCGGTCATCAACGGAGTGACGCGCTCGGTGTTGGCGATGACGCCAGCGAAGAAGCCAGCGGAAGAGCAGGTGCTGTCCTACCGGGAGTGCCTGGACGCGGCGGACGCGCTGTGGTCGCAGCTGGAGACGGAGAGGGAGAAGCTGGTGCGCATCTCGCCGGCGCGAGAGGTGGACAGGCAGTGGCTGGCGTTCCGCACCACCTGGATGCAGCGCAAGCGCGACTCCGAGGCCCGGTGTGCACTCGAGTCCCGGGAGCGAGTGAGCCTCAAGGAGGTGTACCGCCGCCTGGAGGAAGTGCAGGACCTCTACACCATCCACGCGGTGCAGTACGCCGGAGAGGTGGGGGGAGTGGTGGACGCGCTGCGTGGAGCCTTCTCCGCGGCGCGTAAGAACCCGGCCGCGGGCCGGATGCCCTGAGCAGGGCCTCGCGCTAACCGCCTCGGTAGGGCGTCTTGGTCTGCTGCGACTGGCCGTGCAGCCGGGCGTGCAGCGTGTCCGTCACCAGGTACCAGAACTGGACATTGCCGAAGCTGAGGATGTCCCCGTCCTTGAGCGTCGCCTCGCGGGTGCTGAGCGAACTGCCATTGAGGAAGGTGCCGTTGGTGGAGCCGGTGTCGTGCACGGTGCAGCGGCCCTGGGGCTCATTC
This sequence comes from Archangium lansingense, assembly GCF_026626635.1. Lineage (GTDB taxonomy): Bacteria > Myxococcota > Myxococcia > Myxococcales > Myxococcaceae > Archangium > Archangium lansingense. The sequence goes on along the minus strand of NZ_JAPNKA010000001.1, from coordinate 7,823,390 downwards.
CAGCGCAGCACGGCGTGGCGCTTGGACACGGAGCCGTCGTCGATAAACAGGTCACAGTCCGGCAGCCGGCCCACGCTGAGCTCCTCCACGCGCTCCAGCGGGGGGAGGGTGGTGATGAGCAGGTCCTCGAACTCGAAGAGGAGCGAGAGCATGCCGCGCTCGATGGCGTCGGCGGAGGCCACGCGGGTGGGCTCGAGCGCGGCGGACGAGGGCCGGCCAGGCGCGCGCTGGATGAGGACGAAGGGGCCGAGTTGACGGCGGAAGGCCCCGATGGACAGTGACGCGCCGAGCGCGCGCAGCTCCTGGATGGACAGCACGGTGCGGCAGCATGCCAGAAGTCCGGCGGGCCGGGCGTGCGGAAGATGCGTTGGCGCTGGTGCGACGGGCGGGTTTCGTTGACCGGGCAGTCAAACGTCCTTTACAGTTTCCCTTTCGGCTTGGTCGCCGCCATCGTGTGTGGAGGACGGCGGCTGGCCTCAGCGTTGACCTGTTGCCGTGGGAAGGAGCCGTGTCGATGAGTGGGAGCGGGAACATTCCGATGACCCCGTCGGGTCTGCGGAAGCTGAAGGCGGAGCTGAAGCACCTTCAGACTGTCGAGCGCGGGAAGATCTCCCGGGAGATCGAGGTGGCGCGCGCGCATGGGGACCTGCGGGAGAACGCCGAGTATCACGCGGCCAAGGAGAAGCAGTCCCACATCGAGGGGCGCATCCTGGACCTGAACGACTGGATTGCGCGGGCCGAGGTGATCGATCCGAGCAAGCTGGGCGGGGAGAAGGTGGTGTTCGGCGCCACGGTGGATCTGTTGGACGTAGAGTCGGACAAGACGGTCACCTACCGGCTGGTGGGCGAGCTGGAGGCGGACCTGAAGAAGCGGTGGATCGCCGTGACTTCGCCGGTGGCGCGGGCGCTGATTGGCAAGAAGGTGGGCGACATCGCCACGGTGCAGAGCCCGGGCGGCACGCGCGAGTACGAGGTCCAGGAGGTCCGCTTCGAGGACCCGCAGGACGAGGCGCCGGCAGAGGGCTGAGAGCAGCCTTGAGGCCAGGCGGACGGGGGAGCGGGCGCAAGCTCGTTCCCCCGTGTCGTTCTGGTAGGCGGAGAGAAGGCCGCGCCTTAGGATGAGTCGCCTCGGATCCTGCCTGTGAACCACCCGCTTACCAGCCTTGTTGGACCGTTGCGTTACGCGTGCCGGAGTGACTTCGCCCATCTGTCGACGGTGAAGGACCTGCGGAGTCTATTGGAGCGTGCGCTGGCAGGGGCGACGGGGGTGGACGGCGAGGCGCTGAAGCAGCTGCGAGCGGCGTTGCCGCACGTGGACCATCCGGCGCCGGAGAGGCGCAAGGCGGCGTTGAGGAGGGTCGTGGCGGGGCTGAAGCTGAGCGGGGTGCCGTTGCCCGAGGAGCTGGCCCAGGTCGCCACCGAAGTGCCCGATGCCCCCCCAGCTCCCACTGTGCCCCCATCCCCTCGCCCTTCGGGAGAGGGACGGGGTGAGGGTATCGAGGCCCGAGGGTTGAACCCAGCCCCTCTCCCTCTGGGAGAGGGACGGGGTGAGGGTCGTGCGCAGGTCCGCGCGCAGGTCCGCCCTGAGCTCGTTCCCGAGTGGAAATCAAAGGCCCCGGCGCCCCCGCCGCCAGGATCGCGGTCCTCGGCCCCCATGCTCGCGCGAGAGCCTGCGAAGCCCGTAGTCCCTCCGCCTCCACCCGCGCCTCCCGCTCCGGAGGAGAAGCCCGCCGCGAAGCGCAAGAAGAAGAAGGCAGCGAAGGGGCAGGAGGAGTCCCGAGCGGAGGCGAAGCTGCTGTCGATCGCACCGCGCTCGGGGCCGCTGGCGATTCCGCTGAAGACGATGGGCAAGCGGCTGGGCCCGAGGCTGCTGGCGGCGCTGAACAAGAAGGGGCTGAAGCGGGTGGGGGACATCCTCTTCCTGCTGCCACGCTGCTACGAGGATCGGCGCAAGCTGCAGACGATTGCCGAGCTGATGCCGGGGGAGCGCGGGGTGACGGTGGGCGTGGTGAAGCTGGCGGACTTCGTGCCGGGCCGGACGGGCAAGCGCTATTTCCGGGCGGTGGTGGCGGATCGCACGGGAAGTATCGCGGCCACGTACTTCAATGCGGGTCCGTGGCTGAAGCAGCGTTTCCCGGTGGGCAAGCGGCTGGTGCTGTCCGGCGAGGTGCGCGCGTCGCTGTCGGGGCGCGAGATAGCGCACCCGGAGATCGAGCCGGCGGAGGACCTCGAGGTGTCCTCGGTGCACTTCAACCGCATCGTCCCCGTGTATCCGGGGTTCGAGCGGGGGGACCAGCGCATGTTCCGGGAGCTGGCCTCGGTGGTGAGCGAGTCCTACGCAAACCATGTGGAGGAGCCGCTGCCCGCGGGCCTGCGCAAGAAGCTGGAGCTGATGACGCTGCCGGAGGCTTTGAAGGCCATCCACTTCCCGGCGGGAGACGCGGATCCCGAGATGCTGGACCGGCACCTGAGCCCGGCGCACCGGCGGCTGGCGTTCGATGAGCTCTTCTTCCTGCAGCTCGGCATGGGGCTGAAGCGGCAAGGGGTGAAGACGGAGAAGGGCATCACCTTCGACGTGTCGGCACCACGGTTGGAGAAGGCGCGCGGGGCGCTGCCGTTCCAGCTCACGGGGGCGCAGAAGAAGGTCATCGGAGAGGTAGCCCAGGACATGGGCGGGGCCGAGCCGATGAACCGGCTGGTGCAGGGCGACGTGGGCTCGGGGAAGACGGCGGTGGCGGTGGTGGCGTCGCTGGTGGCGCTGCAGGACGGCTACCAGGTGGCGGTGATGGCGCCCACGGAGATCCTCGCCGAGCAGCACGAGCGCACGTTCCGCAAGCTGCTGGAGCCACTGGGCTACAAGGTGGGGCTCTTGAGCGCGGCGGGGACGGCGAAGCGCAAGCGCGAGGTGCGCGAGGCGGTGGCGCAAGGGGAGATCCACCTGGCGGTAGGCACGCACGCGCTCATCCAGCAGGACGTGGGCTTCCAGAAGCTGGGCTTCGTGGTGATCGACGAGCAGCACCGCTTTGGCGTGCTGCAGCGGCACACGCTGATGAGCAAGGGCGTGTCGCCGGACGTGCTGGTGATGACGGCGACGCCCATTCCTCGCACGCTGGCGATGACGCTGTACGGGGACCTGGACGTGTCCATCATCGACGAGCTGCCGCCGGGGCGCACGCCGGTGAAGACGCGCGTCTTCAACGACAAGCAGAAGGCCCGGGTGTACGAGGCGGTGGCGTCCGAGGTGCAGAAGGGCCACCAGGCCTACGTGGTGTATCCGCTGGTGGAGGAGTCGGAGAAGCTGGACCTGGAGGACGCGACGCGCGGGGCGGACAAGCTGCGGCAGGTGTTCCCCGGTGTGGAGGTGGGGTTGCTCCACGGGCGGATGAAGCCCGAGGAGAAGGACCTGGTGATGGACGCCTTCCGGGCCGGCAGCATCCAGGTGCTCGTGTGCACCACGGTGGTGGAGGTGGGCGTGGACGTGCCCAACGCGTCGGTGATGGTCATCGAGTCCGCGGAGCGCTTCGGCCTGTCGCAGCTTCACCAGCTCCGCGGCCGGGTGGGACGCGGGGCGGCGGTGAGCTACTGCTACCTGGTGGCCAACCTGGCGCGCTCCTCCATGGACTCCTCGGAGCGGCTCGGGGTGATGGAGCACAGCAGCGACGGCTTCGTCATCGCGGAGAAGGACCTGGAGATCCGCGGCCCCGGTGAGTTCCTCGGCACGCGGCAGAGCGGCCTGCCGGAGCTGGCGGTGGCCAACCTCGCGCGGGATGGAGATCTGCTGTCCCTGGCCCAGCAGGAGGCGCGGCGGATTCTCGCGAGCGACCCGAAGCTCGCCGCCCCCGAGCACCAGGGGCTGGTGAAGGCCCTCGAGGAGCGCTGGGAGGGGCGGCTGTCCCTCGCGCGGGTGGGGTAGAAAAGAAGAGGGGTGGCCCGGAGGCCACCCCTCGGTCAACAGGGCCTTGGGCCCGCGGTCAGACTACCCGCGGCCGAGGGAGCGGCGGCGCGAGAAGAGCAGGCCGGCGCCGATCAGCAGCATCGACACCATCGAGCTCTGGCCGGAGCCCGTGCTGGAGCAGCCCCCGGCCTCCTTCGGCACCTCCACCGTCACCTGGTGCTTCGCGGACTCCGTGCCGTCGGACACGGTCAGCTCGAAGACGAGCGTGGCGCCGTCCTTCGCCTTCGGAGACACGAAGTTGGTGTACGAGCCGTCCGCAGGGGAGAGCGTGACGGACGGGCCGGACACCTGCGTCCACTGGTAGGTGAGCGCGTCACCGTCCGGATCCGTGGAGCCGGAGCCGTCGAGCGTGACGTTGTCACCCGCGACGGAGCCGCCGGAGATCTTCCGGGCCAGCGCCGTGGGACCGCGGTTGGCGTTCGTCACCGTCAGGTTGACGGTGACGGCCTCGCTCTCGTCGCCATTCGAGTCCTTCGCCAGGAGGCGGAAGGTCATCAGGGTGTCACCCTTCACCTCGGGTGTGGTGAAGCTCAGCTTGGCGGTGTCGGCACCAGAGAGCTGCACGATCGTGCCGCCGGTCTGCACCCAGGTGTAGCTGAGCACATCCTCGTCGGCATCCGTGCCCTCGGCGTCGAGCGAGATGGCGGTCCGCTCGGCCACCGTCATGTCGTTGGGGCCCTTGACCACGGGGTGGCGGTTGGACTTGTGCACGGTCAGCTTGACGGTGTCCCAGACCAGCAGTTCGGTGCCGATGGTCAGGCTTGCGGTCGCGGCATAGAGGGTGAACACCAGCTCCGTGTCCTCCTTCACGTCCGGTGCGGTGAAGGTCGTCGTGAGCGCGCCATCATCCTTCAGCGTCACCGCCGGGCCATCCTCCTGCACCCACTGGACGAAGGTCACGGGGTCTCCATCCGGATCCACCACCGAGCCGGAGAGCGTGACGACGCCGCGGCTGGGAACGCGGTTGTCCGCGCCCGCATTCGCCACGGGGTCATGATCCGTGAGCACGTAGGCGGTGGCGTTGACGGGGAGGCTGCTCTCCTTCGAGTCGCTGACCACGAGCTGGAAGACGAACGTCGCGTTGTTCTCCACGCGGGGCGTGAAGGTGGGACGGGCCGTGTTGGCGTCCGTGAGGGTCACGGGAGGGCCAGACAGCTGGGTCCACGTGTAGGTGAGCGCCTCGCCATCCGAGTCGAAGCTGCCACTGCCGTCGAGCTTCACCGTGTTGTAGGTCTTGACGGTGCCGCTGGCATCCACTCTGAAGTTGGCCACGGTCTGCGGCGTCTTGCCAGCGTTGGCCACCGGGCGGCGGTTGCAGGCGGGAGCCGAGGGATCGCCCGCGGGACCCTCGAAGGCCTCACGGAGGGTGCCACCGAAGGGCAGCTGACTGGGATCGATTCCGGAGAACTGCAGGTCATCCACGTCCAGGCCATGCGCGCCCGCGCCCGGATCGGAGCCGAGCCGGAAGCGGAACTGCACGTGCTTGCCCGCGAACTGGGTGCCGAAGTCGAGCTCCGCCGTCTCGAAATCAGGGAAGTCCGCGCTCAGGCCGGCGTAGCCAGGCTGTCCATCGAGCGGGTTGGAGAAGCTGCCATCGCCGATGAAGTTGGTGTAGCCCGGGTCCACGCCGGAGTCGAAGACGTTGTGCCACTCGAGACCGTCAGTGGTGAACTCCACGATGGCGCCGTCGAAGAAGGGCTCGCCGCCGCCGTTGTCGGTCTCGAAGGAGTGACGGTACTTGTAGCGGAAGATGAAGTCGGCATCGGCGCGCGCCTCCACCCAGGGCGAGGTGAGGGTGACGTCGCCGGTGAAGGGCAGATTCCGCCCGTGCCAGAAGCGGTTGCCGTTCGCCTCCACTCGCTGCCAGGGCTGGCTCGGGCCGTTGCCGATGACGGACGAGGTCCAGGAGGTCGTCTGGGCCTCCACCGTGTCCGTGTCGCTGGTGCCCGCGGACTCGTCGGTGTTGACGCGGCCGTTGAAGGACGCCGTCGTCACAGCGGTGGGCAGCGAGGGCTCGTCGAACGTCAGGGTGAGGCCCGCGCGGGGCTCGGCACCCGTGGTCTGCAGCAGCTCGATCGGGAGCTTCCGCGTCGCCGTCTGCATGGGCGCCAGGCTCGAGAAGTTGAGCACGTTGCCCGAGGTGAACGCGAGGTTGGCGCTGGCGCCGGAAGCGGCGACCGTGGCGTTGAAGCTGGCGAGGGCGCCCTCGCCCACGTTGCGCACGGTGACGGTGAGGTAGCCCTTCTCGCCCACGTCGAGCACGCCGTCCTGGTCACACCCGGTGATGGTGTCGTCGAGCTTGATGCTCACCACCTCCAGGTTGTTGCCGGCCTGGTAGCTCTCCACGAGGCCAACGAAGTCCTGGGAGTCGCGGTCCGGCGCCTTGGCACCGAAGCCCATGCCGCGCCGGGCGAAGGCCGCCGCGAAGCGCTGGTAGTCCGCCGGATCCGAGGCCTTGGTCACCGACAACAGCGCATCACGCGCCTCGATGTAGGTGGGGCTCGACGGGGTGGCCTTGTAGGCGGCCACCAGGTACTGCTTCATCCGATCCTCCGCCACCTGGAAGGGATGGGCGTTGAGGAGCGAGACGTAGCAGTCCCACAACATGGCGGCCCACACCTCGCCACCGTTGTGGACCTCCGAGTTGGCCCGGCCTTCGTGGCCGAACGACAAGGGGTGCGTGTCCGGCAGCGGATTGCCGTTGGCGATGTGCTTGAAGGTGAGAGCGTTCTTGCTGAACGAGGTGGAGTACGGGACGCGGCGGATGCCGTAGTAGGCACCGGGTACGCCGGGGCCGCTGGTGACGTAGGCAGACATGCTGTAGACGCCCTGGAACTGGTTGTTGCCAGCAACGTTCCGGTCCGCCTCGCGCACCTGCATCATCAGGGCGTGGAAGTCTCCCCAGCCCTCGCCCATGGCGCCGCCCTGGTAGTTGTTCAGGCCGTTGCCGTCACCGATGAGGCGGTTGCTGATGTAGTGACCCCACTCGTGGGCGACGATGGCGTTGTCCAACGTGCCGTCGCGGGCTTCGGTGGGCTTGAGCTTCACCATGCGCACGTTGACGGGGCCCGCCTTGAGCGCCTCCTTGAAGGCGTTGCCATCGGCCTGCCGGATGGCCACCACCGGGATGGTGATGGAGGCGTCCGTACCCGAGGGGGCGATACCGCCGGGCTGGTTGTTGGCGAGGATCACCGCCGCGGCGCCCGCGTTCTGTGCGTTCTTCGCCTTCTCGGTGAAGGCGCAGATGCCGCGGTCGATGAGGGCGATCTTCCCGGAGAGCTCCGCCGCGTTGGTGAAGGGCGTCGTGCCGCAACCCGTGGTCGCGGTCCCCTGGAGCGCCACCACCACGTCATTGGTGAGGTCAAAGTCCTGGTCGCCGAAGTCGGCGGGCCCGGGCGTGACGGTCAGTCCCGTGGGGGTGTTGACATCCAGGGTGAAGCGCGAGACCGGGCTGAACACGTACATTTGCATCCGCGGCGGCGCGCCGTCCGCGGGCGTGAACATGTTCGCGTTGTTGGTGCTGTCGTAGTCCTGGGCCTCGGCGCGCATCCGGTCGCCCTCGACACCGCCGCGGCCGAAGTTGCTCGCCTGCGCGTTGCCGGACGCCTCGTCGAAGCCGGCGGCGTAGAACGAGTCGTGCAGCCAGTTGGTGACGTAGAAGAGGTTCGTCACCGCCGCCTGGCGCTGGGTGATGTCGAAGTTGGGCGCCTTGGACAGATCGTAGAGGTAGTCGAAGCCCGGAGTGGCCGCCTCGCCGTTGACGGCCGCGCGCAGGTCGTTGCTCCCGGGCTGGAAGCCGTCCGGCGTCGACAGGTCGGCATAGGCGTCCACGTTGTTGCCCACCGTCTCGGTGGCGCCCGCCGGCAGCCACGGATCATTGCCGGGGAGGCTGGAGAGGGTGACGTAGTTGGGCGGCAGGTCGAGCCGCACGTCCACGCCGTCCGGAGTGCCGGACGCGTAGGGCGTGGTGTCGTTGCCGTGCGGGCCGTCATACGGGGTGTAGGGCGCCGTCGTGTCTGCCCAGACCTTGTAGCGGTAGCTGGTGGTTCCGGCGTGCGCGGACAGGTTGTTGCGCATCAGCAGCGCGCCATTCACCGCCGACACCACGAAGGAGTGGTAGTCCGAGCCCGTGGTGTTCTTGAGGCCGGTGTTCACCTCCACGTACCAGGCCGGCTCCAGGCCGTCCGGCATCGTGTAGTAGATGCGCTTGGCGCGAGCGGGCACCACCAGGGAGTGGGTGAGGACGGAGGCGGAGCTCGAGTCCAGCACGTAGTGCGAGTAGGGCCCGTTCACCTGACCGTTGGACACGAAGCCGCGGGCCGGCATGGAGATGCCGGTCTGGTCCTGGAAGGCGATGGCGATGGCCTGATCGGCGGAGAGCTTGAACGCGCTGGCGGCGCCGAGGCTGGCCTTGCGGGCCGACTGCGCGGGCGCCAGATAGCCGGAGACGGCCACCATCTCGAGGTTGCGGTCCATGACGACCTTCACCTCGTTGCGGAAGACCTCGATGCCGTCCACCTGCTGGGTGAAGCGGGCGATGACGGGGCCACGGCCGGTCTGGTGCATCCCCTTCAGCACCGCGCCCGACACGTCCTCGCTGCCCAGGCGGTACAGGTCCGCCACCGACTGCAGGTGCGCACGGGCTGCCTGCTCCGGCTTGCGGGCTCCCAGCATCTTGGAGCTCACGGCCTGGTTCGTGCTCGAGCTTGCGCGGGTGTTCCACACGAAGCTCGGTACGCCGAGCCGATCCTCCATCTGCGAGACGCGCAGGCCGCGCGCATGGAGGGCCTCCTCCTTGGCAGTAAGACTCTTCTCCTCCTGGCGAGCCAGGAAGGCGTCATAATTACCTCGACTCGCGGCCAGGGCACTTCCGCTTGCGAGGGGGGTGAGCAACAAGCCGGCCCACAACGTCTGCCTCAAACGCATGCAGCCTCCATCTTGAAACTGGGGGGTTCCCGGTCTCCACATCACCTACTGAACGAGCCAGGCACCGGGAGGTCGCATGATAGTCGGAATCCCAACAAGCCGTCCAAGGGGCCCGGGACATGAGGATGCTGTTTGTGGTGGGGCTTCTCTCAGCTTCTTGCGAAGCGGTTGATCAGGTTGGCGAGTGCCATCACCAGCTCGATCGGATCGACAGGTTTAGGGACGTAAACCTGGAATCCGGCGCTCAGGGCGCGTGTGCGATCCTCCAGCCGCGTATAGGCGGTGAGGGCGGCGGCGGGCACCTGGCCTCCCTGGGCTGGAGGAAGTGCGCGCACCCGGCGGATGAGCGTGTAGCCATCCTCGTCCGGCATGCCGATGTCCGAGACAAGTAAATCCGGTGGCTCGCGTTTAAGACGCTCGAGGGCCTCGGCTGAGTTGGAGGCGGAGGTCACCACCGCGCCGCGATCCTCCAGGAGCACGCGGAGCAGCTCGCGTGTGCCTTGCTCGTCATCTGCTACCAACACGCGCACGCCCGAGAGATCCGGCAGATACGCGGACAGCGATGGATCCGGGAGCCCTGGAGTGTCCCTCGTGGACGAGCCCTCCGAGGTGCGCGTCGCGGCCAGCGGCAGCCGCACGGAGAAGGAGGCGCCACGGCCCTCGCCCTCGCTGTGGGCCTGGATGGTGCCACCGTGCAGCTCCACCAGGTGACGCACGATGGCCAGTCCCAGTCCCAGGCCTCCGTAGCGGCGGGTGGCGCTGCCGTCGGCCTGCCGGAAGCGCTCGAAGACGTGGGGGAGGAAGGAGGGCTCGATGCCCTTGCCCGAGTCCGACACTTGCAGCTCTACGTGCTCCTCCAGGCGCTGCAGCCGGACCGCCACCCGGCCTCCCTCGGGTGTGAACTTGATGGCGTTGGTGAGGAGGTTCCACGCCACCTGCTGCAGCCGCTGGGCGTCTCCCTGCACAGGGCCCGAGCCAGCTGCCAGTTGAGATTCGAGGCGGATGTTCCGGGCTGCCGCCGCTGGGCGCACCGCGTCCAACGCCGCCTCCACCACGGGGACGAGCTGCACTGGCTGCATCTCCAAGCGCATCCTCCCGGCGACGATGCGCGAGATGTCCAGCAGATCATCGACGATCTGCGCTTGGGCCCGGGCGCTGCGCTCCACCGTCTCCAGGGCGCGGGCCTGTTTGTCCGGGGTGAGCGTGCCGGTGCGCAGGATGCTGGCCCACCCGAGGATGGCTGTGAGCGGCGTGCGCAGCTCGTGCGAGACGGTGGCGAGAAAGTCGTCCTTGGCGCGGTTGGCCTCCTCGGCTCGATCGCGCTCCTGGCGCGCCAGCTCGAAGAGGCGAGCGTGCTCCACGGTAATGGCGGCCCGGTGCGCCAGCTCCTCGGCCACCCGGACGTCGTCCGCATCGTAGGCGCGGTACTCGTCGCCCAGGGCCAGGACGAGGACGCCCAGCTTGCGTCCATCCAGGGCAATGGGCACCGCCACCCCCTTCATCCCCATGAAGGCGCGCCGCAGCTCCCGTCGCGCCTCGTCCGTCTCCGAGGTGAGGACTTCCTCGGTGAGCAGAGGAATCGGCTCGGGACGGCCACTTTCCAGCACCTCGGTGGGGATGGCGTACGGACCCTCCAGCAGCCGACCCGCCTTGCGCAGCCGCAGGGCGCGGATGGGATCCACGTCGGTGAAGGCCACCCGCTCCAGGGGGCCTTTGCCTTGGCGGAGGTAGAGGCCGCACCACCCGGCAAAGCGCGGCACCAGGCTCCGGGTGAGTCGCTCCAGCGCCTGGCGCAGATCCAACGTGGAGGAGAGCGCGGAGCTCGCCTCGGAGATGATCTCCAGTGCCTGGCGGGCGCGCCGCTGCGCGGTGATGTCGGTGATGGAGCCCACCCACTCGCGCACGGAGCCATCCAGCTCCAGCACGGGGACACCGCGCGACACCACCGGGGTGTAGGCCCCATCCGCGCGGCGCAGGCGGTACTCCACCTCGTAGAGACCGCGGGCGGCGAAGGCGCGCTTCCACGCTGCCGACACCCGGGCCCGGTCCTCGGGGTGGATGGCCTCCTGCCACCCGATACCGCTGCGCCACTTGTCGTAGGACTGGCCGGTGAAGTCACACCAGGTGGGCGAGTCCTCCTGGATGTTGCCCGTGGCGTCCGTGGTCCAGAGGATGGTGGAGGTGGCCACCACCAGCGAGCGGAAGCGCGCCTCGCTACGGCTCAGCTCCTCCGCCAATCGCTCCGCCCTCCAGCGCGAGCGCACCAGATGCTTGAGCTCCGTTACGTCCCGGAGCAGGACGAGCAGCCCCTCACCGGTGGGGAACACTTGGGATTCCAGCCAGGCTCCGAGGGATGCGAGGTACTCCTCCACCGTGGTGGGTACACCCTCTGCGAGGGCACGGTGACAGGCCCGGCCGAGCTCTGCCTCTTCCAACTCTGGCAGCACCGTCCACAACCGGCGGCCGAGGAGCTCGTTCCGGGTGCGCCCCAGGAGCCGCTCGGCACGGGTGTTGACGTAGGTGGGCCGCCCCTGGACGTCGAGTGCGAGCACTCCGTCCGTGACGACCTCGAGAAGGTGCTCGAGCCGCGGCGGCGCGGAGCCGCGCGTGTCCGTCAGGGGAATCATGCGGGAGATCGTGACAGGTTGATCTCCCGCCTGCCCGAGCCCCCTCTCGGCCAACGCCCGGCAGTGAACGGGGCAGGTGGGGATTCTCAGGTGCCGAGACGCCCAGCGTTGGGCGCCCCACAACCGTCGGTTACGCCGGTGGGCTCAGGCCCACCTGCCGCAGCAGCTCGGACAGATCGTAGAAGGCCTGGTAGTGGCAGATGCGGCCGTCGCGGAACTCCCAACGGTCCACGCCTCGGATGGACATGGGCTTACCGGTCGGCTGCGCACCATTCGGCAACGGGCCCAACATCGTTCCGGACAGCTGCCAGTGGAACATCACCGAATTCCCATCTGGGTTCAGATAGGGGGGATCCATCACCTTGCAAGTCAGATCCGGGAAGGCGGTGAAGGAACCATCGAGCAGCATCATGGCCGTGGAGCTCCCCTTGCCAGGCTGCGGCAGCATGGGGTCCGCCCAGTGCACGTCCTCGGTGATGAGGGGCTGGAGCGGGTTCGATGCAGACTGCTTCTTCGTCCACGCAGCGGCGTAGCGGTGCGCGAAATCGTTGAGGAATTCCTGGGTGAGAGCAGGCATGAGTGAGAGCGTCCCGGTGTCGAGTGGACGCCAGAGCTTGCAGTCCGCTCCTTGACCTGCCAAGGACCCGTCGAGTTCAGGTGATGCGCATAACGGCTTCTTTCAAGTGAGCCTCTCATGCTGGCTGCCTTCTCTCGTTATGATTCGGGAGGAGTCCGAGGGGGCTATGAACCTTCCGAGAGAGCTGGTCGAGGCGGTGCGCAGGAACCAGGTCGTTCCCTTCGTGGGAGCGGGCGTGAGTATGGGAGTGAAGCGGGGGCTGTTTCCCTCGTGGAAACAGCTGCTCGAGGCACTCGCCGACCGACTGGCGCAGGAGTCACTGCCGGAGACGGTGGTCGCCGAGGTGCGGCAGCGCATCGCTGGGGGCGACTTCCTCACGGCGGCGGAACTTGGCTTCAAGGAGCTGGGGGCCTTCCGCTTCAACCGCTTCCTGCGCGAGGCGCTGCGCGTGAGCCAGCCGGCCGACGCGGATCTCTCCGTGGTCCGGGCGCTCTGGGCCCTGCGGCCCGAGGTGATGCTCACGACCAACTACGATGACGTCCTGCTGTGGGGCCGGGAGGGAGCGGAGCCCATCTCCAATGATCAGGAGGACGAGCTGAACCTGATGGATGCCGAGGCCTCACCGGTCGCGCCGAGGCTCTGGTATCTCCACGGAACCATCCACCGCCTCTCGACGCTCATCCTCGGTGGGGCCGACTACTCGCGGCTCTACGGGGATGGGACTCAGCAGGAGGGGCGTTACTCGCACTACACGCATGCGTTGGTGCGGCTGCGCGAGTGGATCCGCTCGAAGCCCTTCCTCTACGTGGGCTTCAGCTTCAGTGATGCCTACGTGCTCAAGCAGATCGAGCATGTGCTGGGAATCACGAAGGGGCGGCAGGTGCCGAGCTTCGCGTTGATGAAGAAGGGGAGCATCGAGCGCGGCGTGCTGTGGCCCCGGTACAACATCCAGCTCATCGAGTACGAGGATCACGGTCCTCCGTTGGCGGCCTGCCTGAACGCCCTGTCACGAGCGGCCTTCGGTGCTCCCCCGGTGCCGGATGCGCACCGTGTTCCCATGCCCGCTTCGGCCGGAGCAGCATCGACGAATTCATTCCGGTCATCCATGCCCATTCCGGGTGCATCTGTGCTCGAGTCTTTCTCCGCCGAGGATGCCTCGACTGCGCCGGCTGCCCCGACTCCCGTGCCCCAGTCTCCGCCTCCCATTCCGCTGGAGCCGCCGCACGTTCCCCGTGTGGCGCTGGAGCAGGAGTACACGCGTATCCTCCAGAGCCAGCACCGGCTGGTGCTGCTCACGCCCGAGGAGGGAGGTGCGAGGTCCATCGCGCACCGTGTGGCGATGCCGTACGGGGAGCGGGTCGCTCGGCTGGAGCCACCGAACCTGCCGGACTGCACGGAGGCCGATTACTGCCGCGCCATTGTGGCAGGTGCGAACCTCACGAGCTTCGATGCCCTGGTGAAGCACCTGCGCAAGCGGGCCGAGGCCTTCGGGCGCGAGCACCTGCTCGTCCTGCGCTACGAGTGGGGGCCGTTGGGGCACCTGGACACGCTCGGCAAACACTTGCAGAGGTTGATGGAGGAGCCCTCGAAGGTGGCGTTCCACCTGCTGGTAGCCGGAGGGGAGCGGTCCGCGTGGCTGCTGCACAATGCGCCGGAGTCCTCCGTGTACAAGGACGCGCCTCGCCGCGAGGTGCCCGACTTCACGGTGGACGAGGTGCGCCAGCTGCTCGACGGAGCGGGCCTGAATGGGAAGCAGTGGGCCGGGGCGGTCCACGAGGCCACGGGTGGGCACCTGGGCCTGCTCAAGGAGGTCCTGCTTGGCGCAGGAGCGCTCGATCGAGATTCAGTGACGGCGAGACTGGCACGCAGCCCATCGGTGCGAGGCGCGCTCCAGGAGCGGCTGCTCGAGGACGAACGCCACGGCTACGTGGGGAAACGCAGCTGCCGCTTCGTGCTGGAGGATCTGCTCGCGGGGCGTCCAGTGGCAGCGCTTGGGCCGCTGGAGCACCGCACTGAGCACCCAGAGGTCCGCTTGTATTTCGCGGGGCTGGTGCGCGGTGACGCAGAAGGGAAGACCGTCCTGCGGTGCCGGGCGGTGGAGCTCGCCGCGAGGGACGTGCTGGCGCGCAAGGACGTGCGGCCGTGAGGAACGGGCCAGCCCCCTTGTGAGGCACCGGCCCTGGACGTCTCAGCCGAGCAGCGAGGCGACGATGGCTGGCCAATCCGTGGTGGGCGGCAGGCGGCCCTCGGCGTGCTCGGGACGGCCACCGCCACGACCTCCGGCAGCCTCGGCGGCGCGCTTGAGGAAGGCACCGCACCCGAAGCTGGAGCCCGTGCCTCGGGTGATCAGCACCGATAGCCCCTCGGGGGTACGGCCCGCGAGCAACACCACGGCTTCGGGCCGGCTGGTGAGGCGGGTGGCGACGGAGCGCAGGTACTCGGGCGTAGCGCCGTCGAGCACGGCCACCACGCGCTTGTCCGGAGATTGCTCCAACTGGGCAGCGAGCTCGGCGGCGGTGGACTCAGCGAGCTTTGCCCGGGCAGCGCCGAGCGCCTCACGGACCTCGGTCAGGTCTCGTCGCAGCTTGTCCACGGAGGCGGGCACATCCATCGGCCCGCATGTGAAGGTCCTGCCGAGCGAGCGCAGGATGCCGGCCTCCTCCCACAGCTCGCTCCGGGCGCGGCGGCCCGCGGAGAAGCTGACGCGGCCCTTGCCCTTGTAGCGCTCCACGCCGAGCACTCGGATCATCCCTACCTGTGCCGAGCGCGTGCAGTGGGTGCCTCCACAAGGCGACACGTCGAACTCGCCGATCTGCACCACGCGGATGTTGTCCGTCACCTTGGGGGCTCGGCGCAGCGGAAGGGCGGCCAGCTCTTCGGGCGTGGGGAAGAAGGCGCGGATGATGATGTCGTCGTCGATGATGGAGTTGACCAGGTCCTCAGCCTCGGCGACGCGGCGCTCGTCGAGCACGTCGAGGTCCACGTCGATGGTGCACAGCGTCTCGCCCAGGCGCGAGGACACGGTGTGGGCATTGGCCACGTCCACCAGTGCGCGCGAGAGCATGTGCTGGCCAGTGTGCAGGGCCATGTGCACGCGGCGGCGGATGCGGTCGATCTCCCCAGACAGCTCGGCGCCGACATCGGGGAGCCCTGTGTCCTCGGGCAGCTCCAGCACATGGTGGACGACGCCTGCGTCATCTACCTGCACATCGCGGATGGCCCTGCCGCCGAGCACGCCCCGGTCGGCCATCTGGCCACCGGCCTCGGGATAGAAGGCGGTGCGGTCGAGCACGACGGAAGGGGAGCCGTTCCACGTGCCATGCGCGAGGACGCGTCCGGTGAACCGGAAGAGGAAGGGATCGCTGAAGTAGAGGCGCTCGGAGGGGGTCATGGCTTTGGGAGGGATAACACGCCGCGCGCGCCCCGGAGGACGGGAATGCTTGCCTGGCTGAAGGCTTACTTGGGCCCGTAGCGCGTCTTGAGCTCGGCCATGGACAGGCCGCTCCAGCGGGAGAGCAGCTCCACGACGTCCTTGGCGTGCAGGAAGTGGAGCGTGTCCCCGGAGAACACGGAGAGAAAGACGCCGCCGCAGTGGGGGAGCTTCGCGCCGCTCGACTCGAGGTAGTCCACGAGGCGCGGCAGCGTGTTGTCGAGGAGGAAGGAGCGGACGTTCTCGGCGGGGAGGACGAGCTCGTAGCTGGTAGCGCCCGAGAGCTCATCGCCCTCTTGGGCACGGGTTCGCGCGATGGCCTGGTTGGCGTCCAGGGCGGGAGCGCGGTCGAAGGCGAGGCGAAGCAGTTCGTCGGCGGCGGCGTCCATGCGTGGGCTCTCCTGCCTGGATTCCCACCATGCCGCTCCTGGAAGTGCAAGCTCCCTCTGTTCACCCGGCACCTATGGGCAGGACGACAGGGATGGGTTTCATTCCCATGGTGAACACACCATGAGAGCCCTCAGATGTGTTCTTGGCGTGCTGGCGCTGGTTTTGGGAGGACCCGTCCAGGCGAGCCTCAACCCGTCCGCATGGGGAGTGAGCGCGATGGAGAAGGTGCGGCCGAACACCGCACCGGGGTCCAGCCCGCGCGTGCAGCTATTCGCCGCGCGCAACGAGTTCGTCTCCTTCCAGGTGGGGCTATACGGTGGCGAGACGGGGTGGAGTGGGGTGAGGGCGAGCCTGCCCGCGTTGGAAGGCCCCAGCCGCATCGAGGGGAAGAACCTCGTGCTCTACCGGGAGACCCTGCTGTCCATCACCAAGCCGACCACGCCGTACACGGAGGTGGGGGAGTGGCCGGACGGGTTGGTTCCGGACGTTGACGAGACGGTGGGCGAGCACCGCCAGGCCTTCCCGATGGACGTGCCCGCGCGGGAGTCGCGGGCGCTCTGGGTGGACGTGCTCGTCCCCATGGACGCGCCCCCGGGTGAGTACCACGGCACGGTCGAGGTGGTGGGGGGCGGTTATTTCGCGCGGGTGGACGTGTCCCTCACCGTGGTGGACTGGGTGATGCCGAGCACGCCGTCGCTGCGAACGAACTTCCTCGTGTGGACGCCCGCCGTGTGCCAGGCCTTCACTGGCCAGCGGGAGTGCGCGCGAGAGGACCTGTTGCGGCTGCTGTCATACCTGCAGAAGTTGGGGCTCGAGCACCGCCTCACGTTCACCAGCCGCTTCGAGCCCCACAACGTGCTGGACTGGTCCTCCTTCGACGCTGGGTGGGCGCCGTTCCTCGCGGGGACGGAGCCGCTGCGTCTGCCCGGAGCTCGGATGACGGGAGTGCTGTACTCGGGGCCGCTCACACCCGAGAGCCTCTCGGACTTCAGTGCCCAGGCGGGAGCGCGCGGCTGGCTGCCACTCACCTTCAACTTCGTGGGGGACGAGCCTCCCTGGGGCCTCACCTTCGAAGAGGCGCGCGCCCACGCCACGCTGTCGAAGCAGACAGCACCGGAAATGCGCACGATGGTCACCATCACCTCGCTCACCGAGCTCGAGTGGCAGCAGATGACCGACATCATCGACATCGCGGCGGTGATGGTGAACTTCCTCTACAAACCGCACACCCCGCGGTCGCTGTCCGCGGAGGATCGGCTCGCGAGGAGCGAGGCGTTCCTTCGTCTGCCGAACCGGGAGCTGTGGCTGTACCAGAGCTGCATGTCCCACGGCTGCGGCGGACCCACGCCGGAGAACCTGCCGGGGCAGGGCTGGCCCTCGTACATGGTGGACCGTCCGGCCGCGAAGGCTCGTGGGATGCAATGGGTGGCCTTCCTGGAGGGCGCGACGGGCGAGCACTACTACGAGGTGGCGATGAAGCTCTCCACCGCGTGGACGGACCAGAACGCCTTCGGAGGCAATGGAGATGGGACGCTCATCTATCCTGGGACGGTGCCCATGGTCGGAGGGACCACGGAGGTGCCGCTGCCCTCCATGCGGCTCAAGCTCATCCGCCAGGGCATCCAGGACTACGAGTGGCTGAAGCTCGTGAGCGACAAGGGAGATCGAGCGTTCGCGATGGAGGTGGCGCGTGAGGTTGTCCCCGCCCCCTGGCGCGTGCCGGACAGGGGCGAGGCTTTCGAGCAAGCCCGTGTGCGCCTCATCCACCGCTATCTGACGCTCATCGGCGCGGAGATTCCCCCGTCCATGGAGGCATTCCTCCGCGACATTCCTGCTCCGCCTCCCCGCGACGTGATTGATCCCGTACGGCAGGCTCAGTGAGGAGCGCTGGACGGCCGGCCGCCCGGTCCACGGGGGAGCGGGGCAGGGCCGGCAGTGCGGCGCTCGCGTGGTTAGGCTCGTCGCATGGGTGACATGGAACTCGTGGAGGCCTTGCGGCGGCAGGGCATCTCCGACAAGCGGGTGCTCGAGGTGATTCATGAGCTGGACCGGGCGACGTTCGTCCCGGAGTCGATGCGGAGCGCAGCTGGACAGGACTCGCCCCTGCCCATTGGGTATGGGCAGACGATCAGCCAACCGTTCATCGTGGCCTTCATGACGCAGGCGCTGAACCTCCAGCCCGGGGAGCGGGTGCTGGAGATTGGAACGGGCTCGGGCTACCAGACGGCCGTGCTCGCGCGGCTATGCGGTGAGGTGTACACGGTGGAGAGCGTCGCCGAGCTGGCCCTGCCGGCCCGCGAGCGGCTGGGGCAGCTGGGCTTCAACAACATCCACTTCCGAGTAGGCGATGGCACGGCTGGCTGGCCGGAGGACGCGCCCTTCGACGCCATCATGGGTACCGCGGCGCCGGAGCGGTTGCCTCCGGCGCTCTACCAGCAGTTGCGGCCAGGCGGGCGCCTGGTACTGCCGGTAGGCCCGCTACACGGCTCCCAGGAGCTGATTCGGGTCACCCGGCCGTCGGCTGGAGGAGAGAGGCCCCGGGTGGAGAAGCTACTGGGCGTGCGCTTCGTCCCGATGATCAGCGCGCCGCCGCCCGCCTTCCTGCACTGACAACACCTGAGCTCCCTCTCCCTCTGGGAGAGGGTTGGGGTGAGGGTCATCGGGATTTCACAAGGGTGCATTGCCCGGGTGGAGCGGGGCCGCTAACCTCCCGGTCATGATCATCTGCCCCGTGTGCGAGCACCAGCAGGCTCAGGGCACCGAGTGTGAAGTCTGTGGGAAGAAGCTGTTCACGACGGCCCCGGTGGCGGTGGCGGTGGCGCGGCTGCCGGAGCTGGAGCAGACGCAGCTGGCGGGAGGCCGTGCGCCGGTGCAGACCGCGGCGATTCCCGACCTGGAGCTGACGGCCCAGCAGCCAGTGCAGAACGTCGCCGTGCAGCCGGTGCCGGAGCTGGACACGGGGCGCGCGGCGGCGGCGGGCAACGTCATGGTGGCCCCCATGCAGGAAATGGATACGGGGCGAGCCATCTCGGACGGAACGAGGACGGCAGTGCCCTCGGGTCCGGTCGTCTGCCGGTACTGTCGCAACGTGCAGGACATCGGGAACGTGTGCGACCGCTGCGGCATGCGGCTGCCCAAGGTGCGCCTGACGCAGCCCGAGGCGTCGGCTGCCAGCGGGCGGGTGCAGGCGGGTGCGCGGACGACGTGCCCGAAGTGCCACACCCCAGGTTACGCGGGCCGGGCCTGTGTCACCTGCAGCACCGTGATTCCGGCGGCGGAGTGAGAACCATGGCCACGTCTGCCTTTCATGCCGGGTATGCCTGTAGCGAGGGGTGCGGCTTCCGGGCCTCGTTGCTGGAGGTCGTCTATCGCTGCCCGAAGTGCGAGGGTTTGCTGGAGGTGGCGCACGACGTGGAGGCGCTGCGCTCGGTGCCGGCGGAGGAGTGGAAGCGGCGCTTCGAGCAGCGCTTCGGGGCGTCGCGGCTGCCATACGCCTCGGGGGTATGGGGCAAGCACGAGTGGGTGTACCCGCAGCTTTCGGCGGAGGACATCGTCTCGCTGGGCGAGGGGCGGGTGCCGCTCAAGGCGTTGCCGCGGATGGCGGCGGAGCTGGGGCTGGAGAGCCTGGACTTGAAGGAGTGCGGCGTCTCGCCGACGGGCAGCTTCAAGGACTGGGGCATGACGGTCCTGGTGTCGGCGGTGAAGCACATGCGGGCGAGGGGCGTGCCCATCCGGGCGGTGGCCTGCGCGTCGACGGGGGACACCTCGGCGGCGTTGGCGGCCTACTGCGCGGCGGCGGGGATTCCCTCGGTGGTGTTCCTGCCGAAGGACAAGGTGTCGTTGTCGCAACTGGTGCAGCCGGTGGCGAACGGGGCGCGGGTGCTGTCGCTGGACACGGACTTCGACGGCTGCATGCGGCTGGTGCAGCAGGTGACGAAGGACGCGGGCCTGTACCTGGCCAACTCGATGAACTCGCTGCGCATCGAGGGGCAGAAGGTGGTGGCCATCGAGCTGTGCCAGGACCTGGGCTGGGAGCCGCCGGACTGGGTGGTGATCCCCGGGGGCAACCTGGGCAACGCGAGCGCGCTGGGCAAGGGCTTCGAGCTGATGCTCGCGCTGGGGCTCATCTCCAAGCGGCCGCGAATCGCGGTGGCGCAGGCGCAGCGGGCCAACCCGCTGATGCGGTCCTTCCGAGGGGGCTTCGCGGAGCTGGTGCCGATGAAGGCCGAGCGGACGCTGGCCTCGGCGATCCAGATTGGCGCCCCGGTGTCGTTCCGGCGAGCGGTGAAGATGTTGAAGGCGTTCGACGGGGTGGTGGAGGAGGCGACGGAGTCGGAGCTGGCGAACGCGGCGGCGCGGGCGGACCGGGAGGGCACGTTCGCGTGTCCGCACACGGGAGTGGCGCTGGCGGCGCTGGAGAAGCTGGTGGCGCAGGGAGTGATCGCGCGAGGAGCGCGGGTGGCGGTGGTGTCCACGGCGCACGGGTTGAAGTTCCCGGACTTCAAGGTGGGCTACCACCGGCGAGCGCTGGAGGACGTGACGAGCCGCTACGCCAACCCTCCTGTGGATCTCCCCGCGGACCTGGACGCGATCCGCGGCGCGTTGTCGGACCTGTAACCCCCTCATCCAATCTCGCCCCCAATTCCTCCCCCAACTTCCCCTCTCCCACTGGGAGAGGGTCGGGGTGAGGGTATCTGCCCCCCGGGTTGTGCTCGTGGGCGCTGCCGCTCAGTGTGCCACTGCCTTCGCGCGCAGCTCGGCCTCGCGGCGGTACACCTCGGCCATGCCCACCCGGAGGAACACGGCGAGATCCAACTTGGGGTAGGTCGCCAGCACGCGCTGCACGGCCTCGGCCACCGCCTCGTCGCGCACCGGCAGCGTGGGCTCGGCGGCGCGTACCAGCTCGATCACCTTCTCCAGGTACGCCCGCTGCTGCGACAGCAGCTCGGGACCTGCGGACGGCCCGCGCCCCGGGTGCACATGACGGGGGTTCAGCCGGGCGAGCTCATCCAGCCGCTGGAGCCACTCGTGCTGGAGTCCCAGCTCCAGCCACGCGTGGGTGCCGTTGGCCACCAGGTCCCCCGTGAACAGGTGTCCCTCCCACTCGACGACCACCTGCGCATCGCTGCACCCCGGCCCCATCACGTGCGCTTTCAGCTTCAGCCCCGCGGCCTCCAGCACCGTCGTCTCGGCGCCAAACGCCTCCGGCCGCGGCTCCGCCTCCGGCCAGTCCGGCGCGTACCGGTCCTTGAACCAGCGCGTGCGCAGCTCGAACACCGCCGGAATGCGCTCGAGCACCTGCTGGGCCGTCACCACCCGGATGCCTCGCGCCTGGAACACGCTCGTCCCGTTGAACTTGTCCGGGTTGGGATGCAGCACCACCGCCAGCACCACCTTCTTCCCCGTCTCCCGCTCGGCCAGCTCCAGCACCTCGTGGGCCGCCGAGGGCAGGAACTGGGTGTCGATGACGACGAGCCCCTCCGGGCCTTCAATCCAATACGAGTGGGTGGAGAAGCCCCGGGGCTTGGAGGTGTAGACCCCCACGAGGGAGTCCTCCTTCAGCCGATGGACGGTGCCGTCATAGCGGCGCCCGGGCGATGCGGTGGGGGTGGTGGCACAGCCGGACAGGAAGACGAGCAACAGGCTCGCGAACAGTGAGGTGAGTTTCATGGCCGGAAGAGTGCCCCCATCCAGCTGTGGCGTCTTTCGTGGGTCGGACGAGTTTTTGTTCCAATCCGCCAATCGGGCTGAGGTTGCCGAAGAGCATCGCGTCGTAGCTGTTCTGGGGTTGTGGGTGTTGCTGTGCTAATTGCCTACAAAATCGGGCGAAGGGGTCTCGGCCGCGCGGCCTTGAGGGTCTACTCGACGTGGCTCCCCTGTTCCGCTAGCTTGCCGCGCCCGTGAACGCAGAAACGCAGCAGAATCTCCACGAGCAGCTCGAGCGCCTCCAAGAGGCGCTGTCCACGCGGCAGAGCACGCTTCTCTTCGCCCACTCGGGCGTTTCCTTCATCGTGGCCTTCATCCTCGGAGGCGCGACGGCGAAGCTCTTCTGGGACTCGACGAGGGCGCCGCACGTGGCGTGGCTGGGCCTGGCGGCGACGCTGGGATTGGTCATCTACGGGCTGATGCGCTACCGGCAGGGCCGCACGGTGCTGGCGGACGAGCTGGTCCGCTACGAGACCATGCTGGAGCTGCGCCACCGGCTGGGACTGGACGATCCCAAGGCGTTGCTGCCCCGGTGAGCCCGGCTCGCAAGCCCGCGCGCAGCGGGCGTCTCATTGTCCTCGAGGGCCTGGACGGGGCCGGTACCACCACGCAGGTGGAGCGGCTGGCGTCGGCGCTGCGGGCCGAGGGCCACCCCGTGCTCACCACGCGCGAGCCCTCGGACGGCCCGGTGGGCGTGCTCATCCGCCAGGCGCTGACGGGGCGGGTGGTGCTGCCTGGAGGCGCGGGGCCCCTGGCTCCGGAGACGCTGGCGCTGCTGTACGCGGCGGACCGGACGGATCACCTCCGGGCCCGGGTGCTGCCGGCGCTGGAGGCCGGGCAGGTGGTGCTGAGCGATCGCTCCGTCCTGTCCTCCCTGGCGTACCAGGGGGCGTCGCTGCCCATGGAGTGGGTGGAGTCCATCAACGCGCACGCGGTGCCGGCGGACCTGACGCTGTTCGTCGGGGTGTCCATCGAGGTGGCGGCGCGCAGGCGGGCGGCGCGGGGTGGGCCGGAGGAGCTCTTCGACGCGGTGGAGAAGCAGCGCCGCATCTCCCGGCAGTACGAGGCGGCCATCCAACTGCGGGGCAAGCGCGAGCGAGTGGTGCGCATCGACGGGGACCAGCCGGTGGAGGCCGTAACGGCCGAGTGCCTGGCCCAGGTGCACAAACTGCTCGGACGTAAGGCCGGCCGCGCTGCGGTGCGGTAGAGTCCCCGGCCGCATGGAGCCCACCGGCGCGGCGGCGGTCATCATCGGTAACGAGGTCCTCACGGCGAAGGTGGTGGATGCCAATGGCCCCCACCTCATCCAGCGCCTGCGCGAGGTGGGCATTCCCCTGCGCACGCTGGAGATCGTCCCCGACGAGGTAGACGTCATCGTGGAGGCGGTGGCGCGGGCGCGGCTGCGCGCGAAGTACGTCTTCACCAGTGGGGGCATTGGGCCCACGCACGATGATGTGACGGTGCGGGCGGTGGCGCTGGCCATGGGGCGCAAGGTGGTGCGGTTGCCGGAGATGGTGGCGCTCATCCAGGAGAAGGCGGCGGACAAGCTGACGGCCGAGGCGCTGCGGCTGGCGGACGCGCCCGAGGGCGCCGTGCTGATCCCCCAGCCGGGGAGCTGGTACCCGGTGCTGACGGTGGAAGACGTGTTCATGCTGCCTGGGGTGCCGCAGCTCTTCCGACTGCAGCTCGAGGCGGTGCTGGCGCGGCTGCGCGGCACGCCCATGCACCTGCGCATGCTGTTCCTGAACCAGGGTGAGAGCGCGGTGGCGGCGGTGTTGGACCGGGTGGCGCTGGACATGCCGCACGTGGCAATCGGCTCCTACCCGGTGTTCGACCGCTCGTTGGATTACGTGGTGAAGGTGACGGTGGAGAGCTTGGAGTCGGAGGCAGTGGAGGAGGCCATGGCCCGGTTGCAGGCGGGGCTACCCGCGGGCTCGGTGGTCCGTTCGGAATAGGTAGGGGAATGAACACTTCCCCAGGCGTGTGAAACCCATCACAGACAGGGTGGCCGGAGCGGCGCACTCTGGGTCTCAGACAAGCTGATGAGCCCGAAGTTTGGGTGACAGCTTCGTCAGAGGGGGAACGATGTCCGACACGTTACGTCAGCACGGGGGCGGGGCTGTTCAACCCACCCCCAGTGAATCTTCGGAAGCGGTACTCGCGGGCTACGAGCAACTGGCGGAGGCGTGGGCCCGGCAGGGCTTGCTGGTGCGCGCCATCGCCCTGTGCAAGGTCATCCTCCGGTTGGATCCGGCGCACGAGCCGGCGCGACGGCTGCTGGCGGAGCTCGATGCCCGGCGGGTGGAGCCCCACGCGCCCACGGGGCCTGCTGTGCCGAGGCCCCAGTACCAGGAGCCGGCCTCGGGGAAGGGCTCCTCCGGGAATGAGGTGGCACCCCGTGCTTCGCTGCTGTCGCGGCTGGGCAAGCGGGAGTTCATGTCGATGATGGAGACCCTGCAGCCGCGGATCTTCCAGCCGGGAGAGAGCATCGTCGAGGAGGGGCAGCCGGGCAGCTCCATGTTCGCCATCGTCGAGGGGAGCGTGGAGGTGGTGAGGACGCTGAAGTCGGGGCGGCGGCGCACGGTGGCCTTCATGGGCGAGGGCGACTTCTTCGGGGAGATGTCGCTGCTGGCCAGCACCCCTCGGTTCGCGACCGTCAGGGCCTTCGAGCGCACGGCGGTGTTGGAGCTGACGCGGGAGCAGCTGGAGCAGCTCCTCGAGCGGCATCCCTCGGTGGAGGAGGTGCTGCAGGGCTTCCACCGCGAGCGCCTGCTGGAGGATGTGCTGCGTGGCAACCTGCTCTTCCGCTCGCTCTCGACCGAGCAGCGGGAGGACCTGGCCCGGGACTTCCAGATCTGCACCCGGCCGGCGGGGACCGTCCTGCTCGAGCAGGGGAAGGAAGTGGACGCCCTCTACCTGTTGCTCAGGGGGCGGTGCCAGGTGTCGCACCGTCACCAGGACGGGAGCCATGTCCCTCTACGGACGCTGGGCGAGGGGGACATGTTCGGGGAGATCGCCCTGATGCTCGGCCTGCCGGCCACGGCGACCGTGTGCTCGGAGACCGACTGCATCCTGCTGCGGCTGGACTGGAAGAGCTGCGAGCAGCATCTCCTCTCCGATCCCGGGGTGTGTGAGGCGCTGTCTCGGTTGGGCAACGAGCGGCTGCTGAACAGCGCCGGGCTGTTCTGGGAGCCCTCGCCACCGCCGGGCGGGACCCCGCGGGCCTGAGCCCCTCCCCGTGACTGAGGGCTATGCGCCGGTGCCTGGCGGCGCGTCCAGGTTCACCGGCGGGGCGCCCCGCCGGAGCACGGAGTTGCGGTAGCCGTAGGCGAAGTAGAGGACGAGGCCGATGGCGAGCCAGATGCCAAAGCGTCCCCAGGCGTGAAGGGGCAGGCCCTGCATGACGAAGAGGCAGGCGCCAGCTCCCGCCAGGGACACCGGCCACACGAAGGGCACCTTGAAGGGTCGCGGGCGGTCCGGGTCCTTCAGGCGCAGCACGGGCACGCCCAGGCACACCAGCATGAAGGCGGACAGCGTGCCGATGTTGGTCAGATCGTAGGTGGCGGCGTCATCGGCCACCAGGGCGCCGAGCGCCACCAGCACACCGGTGGCGAGCGTGGTGACGTGAGGCGTGCGGTACTTGGGGTGGAGCTTCGCCGCCCAGGGGGGCAGCAGCCCATCGCGCGCCATGGCGTAGAAGATGCGCGGCTGGCCGTACTGGAAGACGAGCAGCACCGCCGCCATGGAGACGACCGCGCCCAGGGAGATGAGCCAGCTGAACTGCGTCAGCCCGGCCACCTCGAAGGCGTGGGCCAGCGGGTCCGAGGACTTGAGCTGCTGGTAGGGGATGAGCCCCGTCGCGACCGCTCCGACGATGATGTAGATGATCGTGCACACGGCCAGGCCGATGAGGATGCCGCGCGGCATGGTGCGCTGGGGATCCTTCGTCTCCTCGGCGGCGGTGGAGATGGCGTCGAAGCCGATGTAGGCGAAGAAGACGATGGCCGCCGCCTGGTGGATGCCGGTGAAGCCATTGGGGGCGAATGGCGTGTAGTTGGCCGGGTTGATGTGCAGGGCACCCACGCCGATGAAGACGGCGAGCACCAGCAGCTTCACCACCACCATGATGTTGTTGACCCGGGTGCTCTCCTTCACCCCGATGACCAGCAGCCAGGTGATGGCCATCACGATGAGGAAGGCCGGCAGGTTGACCAGCACGGGGATGCCCAGGACGCGCGGCGCGGTGTCCAGCAGGCCGCGGATGGCCGGGTCGGAGCTCGCGTGCACGTTGTAGTAGCCGTGCGTCAGCCAGTCCGGGATGTGCACCCAGGGGGAGATGAGCGAGTTGAAGTACCCCGCCCAGGCGATGGCCACCGCGATGTTGCCCACCGCGTACTCGAGGATGAGATCCCACCCGATGATCCACGCGATGAGCTCCCCGAGCGTCGCGTAGGAGTAGGCGTAGGCGCTGCCGGCCTGGGGGATCATCGAGGCCAGCTCGGCGTAGCAGAGCGCCGCCAGGGCGCACACCCCTCCGAGCAGCAGGAAGGACAGGACCAGGGCGGGACCGGCGCCATGGCGGACCACCTCTCCGGTGGGCAGGACCTCGCCGGCCGCCGCGGTGCCGAGCGTGGAGAAGATGCCGGCGCCAATGACCGCGCCGATGGAGAGCATGACGAGGTCGCCGGTGCCGAGCGCGCGCTTCAGGCCGCCAGAGGCCTCGGTATCATGGATGAGGTCGGCGATCTGCTTGCGTTGGAAGAGGGAACGCATGGGGAGAGGGCGATTAGCACGATCCCACCCGCCGGGTCTCCCCTTGTCCTTGCCGCGATGCGTTGGCTTCCCCGCCTGGAAGGGGAGAAAGGGCCTCCCGCGAGGCACTGTCAAGCCTCCGCTGAGCACTGGCGGGTGCTCATGGGACTTGTCCTCTGGCCAGGGTGCGGCTAACTCCGCGTTCCGCGAGACTTTCTGGAGGATGGGACATGCAGGTCGTCAGTGTGAAGAAGGCGCTGGATGGGTCGGTCGCGCCGGACACGAAGGTCGAGATTCGCGGCTGGGTGCGCACGCGCCGTGACTCGAAGGCGGGCATCAGCTTCGTCAACGTCACCGATGGGTCGACCTTCGATCCGATCCAGGTGGTCGCGCCCAATACGCTGCCCAACTACGAGAAGGAGGTGCTCCACCTGACCGCGGGCAGCTCGGTGGTGTGCCGGGGCACGCTCGTGAAGTCGCAGGGCAAGGGCCAGTCCTTCGAGGTGCAGGCCGAGGAGGTGAAGGTGCTCGGCTTCGTGGATGACCCGGACACGTACCCCATCCAGCCCAAGCAGCACACGCTGGAGTTCCTGCGCGAGGTGGCCCACCTGCGGCCGCGCACCAACACGTTCGGCGCCATCACCCGCGTGCGCCACACGGCGGCGCAGGCCATCCACCGCTTCTTCCACGAGGAGGGCTTCTTCTGGGTGAACACGCCGATCATCACCGCCAGCGACGCCGAGGGCGCCGGGCAGATGTTCCGCGTGTCCACGCTGGACGCGGTGAACCCGCCGCGCACGGACGCCGGGAAGATTGACTGGGGCAAGGACTTCTTCGGCAAGGAGGCCTACCTCACCGTTTCGGGCCAGCTCAACGTGGAGGCGTACTGCCTGGCGCTGTCGAAGGTGTACACGTTCGGGCCCACGTTCCGCGCGGAGAACTCGAACACCACCCGGCACCTGGCCGAGTTCTGGATGATCGAGCCGGAGATCGCCTTCGCGGACCTCAACGAGGACGCGAACCTGGCCGAGCGCTTCCTGAAGTACGTCTTCAAGGCGGTGCTGACCGAGTGCGGCCCGGACATGAAGTTCTTCGAGGAGCGCCAGCAGAAGGGCGTCATCGAGCGGATGGAGAAGTTCATCAACTCGAGCTTCGAGCGGATCGACTACACCGAGGCGGTTGAGATCCTGAAGAAGGCGAAGAAGAAGTTCGACTACGCGCCGGAGTGGGGGAACGACCTGCAGACGGAGCACGAGCGCTACCTGACGGAAGAGCACGTGGGCCGGCCGGTGGTGGTGATGAACTACCCGGAGAAGATCAAGGCGTTCTACATGCGCCTGAACGAGGACGGGAAGACGGTGGCGGCGATGGACGTGCTGGCGCCGGGAATCGGGGAGATCATCGGAGGGAGCCAGCGCGAGGAGCGGCTGGACATGCTGGACAAGCGCATGCAGCAGTTCGGCCTGAAGCCGGAGCACTACCAGTGGTATCGGGATCTGCGGCGGTACGGGACGGTGCCGCATGCGGGCTTCGGACTCGGGTTCGAGCGGTTGATCGTTTACATGTGCGGCCTGCAGAACATCCGCGACGCGATCCCGTACCCGCGAGTGCCGGGCTCGGCGCAGTTCTGAAGTCTCCTCCCTCACTCACACTCCTCCCTCTCCCCTCGGGAGAGGGTCGGGGTGAGGGTGCCCGTCCCCGTACTCTCACCAGGGGATAAGCCGTACCGTGGCCCGCGCGTTCACACGGCGGGCCGGCTGTAACCCCGGAGTCCACAAGCTCCGCTCCGCTGTCACCGGCATCCCAGATAGAAGCCACAGCCCCGAAAGCCCCGGCGTACCCCTTGCACAGGGGCGCACCGACCTTTCGGAGGCTGCATGAAGAACCCATCCACCCATCTCCCATCCCTGTCTTCACCCACTCGCCGCTGGCGTATGGCCACCTGGCTCACCGCGGCGCTGCTCGGCCCCACGCTGGGCTGTGGCGTGCCCGAGGAGTCCACTCCCGCTCCCGAGGGCGCACCGGACCTCGCCACGCAGTCGCAGCAGATCCGCGCAGAGCAATGGGGCGGCGTCGCGGAAGCCGTCTGGCGCTGGTACGGCGACCCGGAGGTTCTCCGCTCCAGCTATGCCAGCCCGGCCCTGTACTTCCTGGGGGGCGGCTCCATCTTCTGCTCGGCGTCGATGATCGGCCCCAACATGATGATGACGGCGGCCCATTGCGGCGAGACGCCGGAGATCACCGCCAGCTTCCTCACCTACGCGAGCAACTCGAGCGGTGCCGCTGCCAAGCGCTGGGAGGACTTCCGGTGCAAGTCGCTGGTGTCCACGTGGCACAGCTCGGACCTGGTCCTCTACTACTGCGAGCCCAACGCCCAGGGGCAGAGCCCGGGTGACAAGTACGGCTACTTCGACTTCGACACCCGCCCGCTCTCGGTGGGCACGCAGGTCTACAGCATCTGGGCCAACCCGCTCGACACACCCTCGTACGAGTACGACGTGCGCTTCTACTCGCGGGGCCAGGTGACCTCGACCACCAGCTACGGCACCTTCACCACCGATCCGGCCTTCGTGAAGATCAACCCGTCCACCGGGCTGCCCGACTACACGACGAGCTACCAGCGGCCCATCGCCATCAGCACGGACCTGTGGTCCAACGGGGGCGCGAGCGGCTCGGTGCAGATCCGCTCGGACTCGCACCGGCTCACCGTGGGCCCGCTGTCCACCGGCACCCCGGATGGCCGGGGCCGCAATGCCCTCTCCATCCAGCAGTACCTGCTTGATGGCACCGTGGACGCTCGCGATCCGAGCCATACCAACAGCACACAGATCACCGCACTGGGCCTCAACCCCGCGACCTACGGCGGGTTGCTGGACAAGGACCGGGATCAGCTCTTCGATCTCCAGACGGACATCGAGCAGCGGCGCGGCGAGAACCGGCGTGACTGGTACTGGCTGGGCTTCGACAGCAAGCGGCGCAACAAGCTCTGGTCTCCGGTTGCGGGCGTGTCGATCGACGCGGACAACCGTCAGGTGCGCCTCAACCACACCACCACCGGCTACACCACGATGCTCTCGCACCGGAAGCTCAACATCCCCGCGGGGGGCAGCTACCGCATCAGCGCGATGGTGTGGACGGCGTCCGCGGCGGTGGTGGATCCGCTCTACCTGGGCTTCAACAACGCGGGCAGCTGGTCGGGCAAGTGGGTGAACACGGCGGTGGGCGCCGGCTGGCAGATGCTCACCGTGCAGGTGAACGCCACGGTGGACAACCCGGAGCTGCTGATCGGCGTTTGGGACGTGGCGGACCTGTATCTCTCCTCCATCAGCGTGGTCCGCGAGGGCTCGGTGATGGACTTCGACACCTTCGACAAGCGGGAGAACTGGCGCAACGACATCACCGGCGCTCGCGCCCCAGTGGTGCCGCGCGGCACGGAAGAGACCGGAGGCCCGGACTGGGCCGTGCGCGTGGCGTATGACGCGTCGTCGCCCTCGGGCTGGCCGGTGCGCAATCGCCAGCTCGCCCTGGTGGGGGGCCAGCGCTACCGCGTGTGCTTCGACCACAAGACGGAGACGTCCTATCCACTGGGCGTCCTGCGCGTGGTGAGCAATGGCACCGAGATGGTCCGCGCCACCTTCTCCCCGAGCAGCACCTGGGGCACCACCTGCACCGGTACCTTCACCCCCGTGGGTGATGACAACAACCTGCAGCTCGGCACCTCCACCGCCTCCAGCGCCTACCTCGTCGACAACCTGCGCATCGAGCTGCAGTGAGTGGTGGGGAAGGGGAGCTGCCGCGAGCCTTACTGTGCGGCAGCTCCATCAGTCCGCAGCCCCCGAGCTTCCGGGCAATGGGGCGAGCTGAGGCTGGGGTGCGTCGAACACGCGCCAGGTGAACTGCTCACCGCCCGCCGAGTGATTGGGCACGTGGCAGTGGACGATGAAGTCTCCAGCGGCCGTGGGAAAGTCTCCTGCCCCAGCGTTGGTGAGGGTGCGGCCATTTCCCGGACTCAGGAACTGCGGGGCCTCGAAAGGCGAGCTGGGTGCCTGTTTCGCCCGCTGGCCTCGGCGCCACCCGTGCAGGTGGTGGATGTGGAACTCCGCGCTCCCCGCATGGACCAGGCGCAGCTTGATGCGCTCGCCCAGGTACGAGCGGAGCAGCAGCGGTGGCGCCACCAGCTTGGGGGGCGCGGGGCGTGCGTCGTCCTCTTCCTCGAGGGACTCCTCTCGCTCGAAGTAGGGCTGGCTGCGGTAGTTGAGGCCGAACGCACCGGGCCGGAAGGGTCCCGCCATTTCGTCCTGAACTGGCAGGAGCTCGCCGCGGGCGGAGCGCACGTCCGCCATCTCCGGTGGGCCCATGGCGTGGTACAGCAGCGCCATCTCCCGGAAGTCCTGGCCCGTGGGAACGTCGATGAGCGCCTCCCAGCCACTGCCGTTGGGGAGCGGCTCGCCCGTGGTGGCGCTGCGGTACACGGAGCCGGCCGGCTCCAGCAGCAGGGCGCCGAAGAGCCCGCGCACCTCTCGCTCGCCACCATCTCCCGAGTCATGCAGGAGGTAGGCGCCCTCTGCCTCCGGCGTCTCGGGTAGCGGGAGGACGTACGTGAGGCTCTGTCCGGGTGGAAGGGACGTGCCGGGGACGAAGCCTCCCTCCTGACCAGCTCCGCTTACGGTGGCTCGCAGGCCTTCGATGCGCAGGGCCGCGGGCCCCGTGGCCAGACGATTGGTGAACCGGAGCACGAGGCACTCACCGACATTGGCGCGCAGCACCAGCGGCTGGGGCACGTGCTCCCGCGCCTGGAGCACTGGCAACGCCTCCTCGACGATGTACATGAGCCCCTGGGGCACATGATCCCCGTGCGGGTTGAGTGGGATGTCCACGGAGGCGGCTGCCACGGCGTACGTCCTCACGCGTGCCCCGGGAGCACATGCTCCTTCTGCCTCCGTGAGGTCGGCCATGCCTGATGGAGGGCGCCGTCCATCTGACTCCCAGGAACAGGAGGCTCCCAGCATGACCAGCAGCGCGAGCGGTGACACGACGGCACGTGTGTTGGACGTGACGGGCCTGGAGCGGCGACGCAGCAGCAACAGCGCCAGGGGGAAGACAGGCACTTGGAGCACCAGCGCGTCCCGCACCCCTGCCCACGCGGCGTCTGCGAGCGAGCCACCTTCCGATTCCTCGGGACTGGCCGAAATATCTGGCGCCACCGCGGCGCAGAGGAATCGGCCCTCGCTGCCCACGTCCTGGGCCGTCGCGGAGACGGGCAGACCCTCGGATGCTTTCGGCGCTGAGGGCTGCGCGAGCTGACGCTGAAGAAGACCTCGGCCGGTGGCTACGGGCACCATCAGCAGGAGGAAGCACAAGGACAACGTGGCGGCTGACTCCAGCGTCGTCCTGCTCTGGTCCTTTCGCCGGGCGAGCAGGTGCGCACAGCCCAGTGCCACGCCCCATACGGGCAGCAGGAGCGCCGCGTCCCAGGCGAGCCGGGGGCCCAGCACTTCCACTCCTGGGCCGAAACCTCCCGAGAGAAGCTCCAGCAGGGCCAGCTCCCAACCGAGCAAGCCGAGCGTGAGGAGGACGGCGAGCACCCACCCTTTGCGTGCCATGCTCATTCCCCAGTCCGCAGGTTCACGAGATAGCTGACGAGATCCGCCATCTCTTGGAGTGACAGCGACTCGCCATACAGGGGCATGGTGCTGGTTTGAGCACAGGTCTCCTGTCCGGTGCATACCGGGGCGATGAAGGCGCCCGGGTTGAGCAGGGACTCATAGGCGTACTGCGCTGCGCTCATGCCCGAGACCCGAGTGGCGCCCACCCGGGAGAAGTTGCCCAGGGCGGGACCGAGGTGAGGGCCACCTGGCTCCGCGGGGTTGCCATGGCAGGTGGTGCAGGCCAGCCGGCCATGGAACAGGGACGAGCCCGCGGTGGCATTGCCCGGCGGAAGCTCTTCCACGCTCCGAGGCCAACTCGGAGGGCCCTCGTCGGGGCTCCGAGGACGCCGCGTGGAGAGCAGGGCGGCGCGCTCCGTGCCGCGCGTCCATTCCAGGCTCAGGACGGCGGAGGTAGGCGGTACGTCGAAGCCCAGCGTTACGGACAGCAGCTCCGAGGGCCGCACGGTGAACGCGGTGGTGCCTCCCATGGAGGGCCGCCATTCCTTGCCTGTTGCCTCGATGAGCCGCAGCTCTCCAGGGGTGAAGTCCCGCGGAACGCTCCGAGGGTTGAAGACGGTGAGCTCCACTGCGAGCCGGCGCTGTCCGGGAGCCGGTGCCCCGGGCAGGTTGGGCAGGGTCGCCGTGTCCCCATGGTCCGTTGGTTCGTGAAGCCAGACGGCCCGCTCCAATCGCACCCGGAGCCCGCTCAGCTCTGCGTCCCTTCGTGGCTGGATGGTCCAGGCTCGGATGGCGAGCACGCCTCCAGCGAGCATCGCCAGCAGCGCGAGAACACACGCCATCCACCTCATGCCGGTAGGGCTGCGCGGGCGGGCTCTCCTCTCCGAGGGTGGATGCATGATTGCCCCAGATGGCTACGGCTCGTCCGCGCCCGGTGCGGAGACAGGGACGGTGAGGTGGACGGTGCCGGCCTTCTCGAAGTGCAGGGTGAGGGGAAGACTCGTGGGCGAGGACTGGATGGCGTAGAGCATGAGGTGCTTGCCCCCCGGTGCCAGCTCGACGCGGCCCTTCGCCGGCACCACGAAGCCCTCGGGCCTTGGGTGCATTTGCAGCAGCTCTCCCTGGGCGATGACCTCGTGCATCTCCACCCTTCCGGCGGTGGCGGACTCGGCGGAGACGAGCCGATCCTCCCGCCCGGAGGTATTCACCAGCGTGAGATAGACGGCCCCGACGCGGGCCGGTGTCAGCCGCGCTCGAGCCTTCTCCACCCGGACCTCGGCCACGGGCGCTCCGTCTTCCGAGAGGAGACGCTCGACCTCCTGCTGCAACCGCTCGACGGGCACCGTGTAGGGCATGCGCGCGCGCAACGCGCCTGCCTTGTCGATGAGGAAGTACGCTCCGGTGTGATCAACGGTGTAGGGGAGGTCTCCGGTGAAAGGGTGCTCGCGATAGCGCGCGCTGTCTGGATAGCGGCGCGAGGCGGTGACGCGCCAGGCGGACATCACCGGAGCAAGGGCCTCTGTGTCCAGGCGCAGGCCAGTGAAGCGCGGGTTGAAGGCGTGCACGTATGTCTCGAGCTGCTGGGCACTGTCGCGCTCGGGGTCCACGGAGACGAAGACGACCTCCACGTTTCGCGCGGCCTCGCCTAGCCGGCCGTGGAGGCGCTGGAGCTGCGACAGGGTGGTGGGGCACACGTCCGGGCAGGCCGTGTAGCCGAAGGACAGCACCACCACCTTTCCCCGTTGCTCGCTCAGCCGGAACACTTCGCCCGAGGCCCGAGGCGCCTCCAGGGCTGGAGCGGGCTGGACGGGCACCACCGCGAAGTCCTCGCCCTTCTCCTTGCGGCAACCGGCCGCGAGCAGCACCACGGCCAGTGCTGGCAGCAGCCTCCGTGCCCATCCCATCGTCCTGTGGACTCTTCGTCCTCCCATCTCGCGCCCTCCCGCCGAGTAGCCAAGGGGCTGAGTTAAGCGGGCAGCGCCGCGGTGGCGAGGTGCCCTGGAGGACGACGCTCCTGTCGGATTCCGAGCGAAAGGGCTCAGCTGTACGTGTGTGAGTCCTCCTTGAGCGGGGCGGGACTCAGGGGGAGGCTGAAGCAGAACGTGGAGCCCTCGCCAGGATGACTCTCCACCCAGATGCGGCCGCCATGTGCCTCGATGATCTGCCGGCTCAGGTGCAGTCCCAGGTGCACCACGCCCGTATAGCCTGGGGCTCCTGGAGGCAGCGGCTCATAGAGGGGCTCGAAGACATGGGGCTGGCGCTCTGGTGGAATCCCCGGCCCTTGGTCATGTACCGAGACCACCGCCTCGCTGCCGACGCGCCGCGCCCGGAGCTCCACGGGCCCACCGGGAGGTGAGTAGCGCACGGCGTTCTCCAGCAGGTGCGCAACGACTTCTCCCAGCAACTGGCGCTCCGCATGGATGAACAGTGCCTCCATGGCGTCGACGTGGATCGGATTCTCCGTCGTCCGGGAGAACTTCTCCGCCTGTTCCCTCACCAGCGTGTGGAGCTCGAAGCGCTGGCGCTCCAGTTTCGGTGGCCCAGGGGCCATCCGCACGGCCGCGAAGAGGTGCTCCACCAGCCGGGAGATCCTCCGGCTGTTGCGCGCGATGGTGGTGAGCCCCTTCTGCTGGCGCGGCGTGAGCACCTCCAGGTTGAGCAGCAACTCCGCCCACGTCTGGATGGAGGTCACCGGCGTCTTCAGCTCATGGGCCGCCGCTGACATGAACTCCTCACGCAGCCGCAAAGCCGCGCGCAGCTCTTGGAACAGGCGGGCCTTCTCGATGGCCACGGCGAACAGCCGGCCCACCATGGTGTGGAACTCCAGCGCTCGCGAAGAGATGGGACGGGGCTCGCGAGTGAAGTAGGACATCACTCCGACCAGGCGCTCGTGGGAGTGCAGCGGAACCGCCACCATGCCGCGGTACCCTCCCTCTCGGGCCAGCCACCCGGAGCGCGTGGGCGCTCCTCCCGCCAGGGCGTCTTCGATCACCTGGATGCGCTCTTCCCGAGCAGCCTTCGCGGTGAGCAGGGGCGCCTGAAACGCGACGCGGCGCAGCCCTTCCTCCGCCGCCGCCGTCAGCCGATGGGAGGTGAGCAGCGACAACTCCTGGCGCTCCGGATCTGCCAGCCAGAGCCCAATGCCGTCGGCCCCCAGCGCATGGTGGCTCTGCTCGATGACCACGCGGGCGATTCGCTCCAGCTCCATCTCGCTGACGAGCGCCTGGCCAATGCGCGCCAGCGCCAGCTCTCGTTCGAGCAGCCACGCCAGCTCCTCCTCCTCGCGCCGGCGCCGGGTGATGTCGCGCACCACCACCTCCCCGAAGATGAGCTTCCCGGACACATCCCGTACTGGGGCACCGTGGACGCTGAGCAGGCGCTCCTGGCCGTCGGGCCCGTGCAGGAGCACCTCTACGTCGGTGAAGGTCTCTCCGGCCAGGGCTCGGTGGATGGGCAGCTCCTCTGGCGCCATCGGGTGGCCATCCGGATGCCGCAGATTCTGGAGCTGAAGGGCCATGGATGATGCGCCGCCCAGCTCAGCGCGATCCCCGAGCCCGAGCAGTCGGAGGCCCGCGGGGTTGGCGTCCGCCAACTGTCCGTCCGGGTTGGCGAGGAAGATGGCATCCGGCACGCTGGCGATGATGGCGGCGAGCTGCTGGGCCTGGTGCTCGGCCTGGGCGCGCAGGGTCTCCACCTCCACCTGGCGCTGGCTGAGGCGGGTCGCCATCTCATTGAAGGTGGTGCCGAGATCCTCCAGCTCATCCCCCGTGGAGATGTGGACGCGCCTGTGCATCTCTCCGCGGCCCAGGGCCTTCGAGGCGATCTGGAGTTGCCGCACCGGACGGGTGAAGAAGCGCGCCAGTACAGCCGCCAGCAGGATGCTCAACAGCAAGATGCCTCCAAACGCCACCAGCCTCGTGCGCGCCCGCTCGTAGAGCGGTGCCATGGCGAGGTCGTAGGGGATCGTCACTCCCACGGCCCACGGGTAGCGAGGGACCGGGACGAAGGCTCCCAGGCGCTCATCTCCCTGGAGGGGACTGGTGAACCGGGAGAGCCGCGAGGGCATGCCGCGCAGTGCGATCCGGAGGGGCTCGAAGTGGGCGTAGGCATTGCTCTGCTCAAAGGAGAGCTCGGGAAGGCCGGTGTGGAAGGCCAGCCGGCCGTTCTGATCGGCGAGGAAGAGGGCCTGCCCCGGTTGGAGCCGCGCGCCCACGTAACGTTGCTCTAGCAGGTCCGTCCGCAGCACCACGTTGAAGACGGCAATCGGCTTTCCATCTGGCCCGCGCACGGGCGTGCTCACGAGCAGTCCCGTGCGGATGGGACGCCGCAACTCGAGCACCTCGGAGATGACCGGAGCGTTGGTGGTCATCACCTTTTGAAAGTACGGACGATCGCCAATCCAGAGCCGGGGCTCGTCCGGGGAGGTGGGGTTGCTCCAGCCCCGGTTGATGCCGGTGGCATCGAAGACAGCGACGGAGTCATAGAGCGGACTCTGTGCAGCCAGCTCCTTCAAGTGTGAATCCAACTGCTGCGGGTCCAGGGTTCGTAGCAGCGGATCCTTGGACACAGCCCAGCCAAAGCTCATGGCGGCATCCAACGTCTCCGAGGCCTGTCCCGCGACAGCCTGGGCCGTCATGAATTGGACGTGGAGGATGTCCTCGCGCGTCCTGTGCAGGTCCGACAGCAGGTCCACGACCAGCAACCCCAGCACCGGCAGGAGCACGAGGACGAACGCGACCAGAAGCTTGGCGTGGATCCGCAACTGAAGCATGTCCGCACTGGTGCGATGGCATCCTTGGTGACGAGTTGTTTCTCACAGGGCCTGAGCAAGGTGGTTCTCCCCTCCGCCGCTGTCCACTCCCCCGGTACGATGGATGTGTTCCCTCGGAGAAAAGGGAATCGGACGGCGGACACGTCAGCCGTCCTGACTGCAAACTTTCGGGGAAGAGAGTGCTGCGCCGCTCCGAAGGAGCGATGGCATGCAGCAGGTGCGAAGAAATCCACAAGAGACAGTTGCCGGGCGCCCAGGTGTGGCAGTCGAGCGCCGCGGCAGTTCAGCTGGGCCCTTCTCGGCCTTAGTAGTGCCAGGGGAAGCGCTTGAAGTCCTTCTCGCGCTTCTCCAGGAAGGCATCGCGGCCCTCCTGGGCCTCCTCGGTGCCGTAGGCGAGCCGCGTCGCCTCGCCCGCGAAGAGCTGCTGGCCCACCATGCCGTCGTCGGGCAGGTTGAAGCCGTACTTCAGCATGCGCATCGCCGTGGGGCTCTTGGAGTTGATGAGGCGGGCCCACTCCAGAGCCACGTCCTCGAGTTGCTCGTGCGGCACCGACGCGTTCACCGCGCCCATGGCGGCGGCCTGGTCCGCCGTGTAGTCGAGACCCAGGAAGAAGATCTCCCGCGCCTTCTTCTGCCCCACCTGCCGTGCCAGCAGCGCCGAGCCGTAGCCGCTGTCGAAGCTCGCCACGTCCGGATCCGTCTGCTTGAACACCGCGTGCTCCTTGCTGGCCAGCGTCATGTCGCACACCACGTGCAGGCTGTGCCCGCCGCCCGCTGCCCATCCGGGCACCACGGCGATGACGATCTTCGGCATGAAGCGGATCAGCCGCTGCACCTCGAGGATGTGCAGCCGGCCCATGCGGCCCACGTCCGGCTTGTTGGCCGCGTCACCCTCGTACTTGTAGCCGTCCTTGCCACGGATGCGCTGGTCTCCACCCGAGCAGAACGCCCAGCCTCCGTCCTTCGGAGAGGGGCCGTTGCCGGTGATCAGCACGCAGCCCACGTCGGTGCTCATGCGCGCGTGGTCCAGCGCGGTGTACAGCTCGTCCACCGTCTTGGGCCGGAAGGCGTTGCGCACCTCGGGCCGGTTGAAGGCGATGCGCACCGTGCCGTGCTCCACGGCGCGGTGGTACGTGATGTCCTCGAACTTGAAGCCTTCCACCTCGCGCCAGCGCGCGGGATTGAAGATGGCGGAAACTTTCATTGTCATTACTCCTGGGAGGGGCGCGACCCTAGTGATGCCCGCCCCGAGCGTCAATCGAGCGCCGCGCCCTATGAGGAGCGCGCCTCCATCGGGCAATCAGTGGCGGCAGGGGGGATGACAGAACCGGGCGGAGCATGGTTGTAGGGACGGTGTGATGGTCTCTCGTGTCCCCACCTGCGTGCTCCTCCTGGCCCTGACCGGAGGCCTGCTGTTGTTCCCCTGGCCCGGAGCGGCGCAGGGCCTTCCTCCCACCACCGGCGAGCAGCGCGCCGTGGAGGTGGACGTGCACGCCACCGACGCGGGCACCACGCTCTCGGCCGAAGACGCCCGGCGGTTGGGGCTCTCCACGGATGGGGGCGAGGCCACGCTGGTGCCGCCCGTGCTGACGCAGGAGTCGCCCGCGGAGTACCCCGAGGGACTGGAGGGCGTGGACGGCGAGGTGGTGCTGGAGCTGCGCGTGGACGAGCAGGGTGGGGTGGCGGAGGTGTACGTCACGGGAGGCACCTCGGAGAAGGCGCTGGTGGCGTCCGCGGTGGCCGCGGCGAAGGGGCTGCGCTTCTCGCCTGCGACGCTCGGGGGCCAGCCGGTGTCGGTGCGCCTGCCCTTTGTCTACCGCTTCGAAGCGCCCCTGCCCGAGTCCTTCATGAGCCACCTCACGGGCACGGTGCGCGCGAAGGGCACGCGCCGCCCGCTCGTGGGTGCGGCTGTCTTCCTCGATGGGAGCACCACCCCCGTGGCCACCACGGACTCCGATGGGCGTTTCTCGCTGAAGACGCTCCCGGGAGGCCATCGGATCGAGGTGCGCGCGCCCGGCCATGCGCCGGAGCGCTTCGAGGAGGTGCTCATCCAGGGCGAGACGCTGGATGTGCTCTACCGGTTGGAGCCGCTGGTGGTGAACCCGTACGAGACGGTGGTGCGTGATGAGCGCGAGCGCACCGAGGTATCGCGCATCACCCTGCACGAGCAGGAGCTGCGCGAGGTGCCCGGCACGGTGGGAGACCCGTTCCGCGTGGTGATGCTGATGCCGGGCGTGGGCAGCCTCGCCTCGGGTATCTCGTACCCGGTGGTGCGCGGCAGCCAGCCGGCGGCCACTGGCTTCTTCCTGGATGGCGTGCGCATTCCGATGCTGTACCACCTGCTGCTCGGGCCCGCGGTGGTGCACCCGGACTTCATCGACTCCATCGACTTCTACGCGGGCGTGCCACCAGCGCAGTACGGGCGGCTGCTGGGCGGTGCGGTGGAGGGGCGCATCAGCCGGCCGCGCGAGGACCGGCTGCACTACACCGTCTACGCGGACCTGCTCAACAGTGGCGGCTTCGTCGAATACCCCTTCGCCTCCACCGGCACCAGCGTCAGCGTGGCGGGCCGGGTGAGCTACACGGGGCTGCTGCTCCTCCCCTTGTCCGAGGCCCTCAATGGCACTCAGCAGGACTACTCCCGGGGTCGGGCCAACTTCTGGGACTACCAGGCGCGCGTGGAGCAGAAGCTGGGACAGGGGCGCCTGCGGCTCTTCGCCCTCGGCAGCTCCGACGACCTTGGGGTAACGCCGATTCCGGACGCCCCCGAGAGGGATGGCGTTGGAGTCCACACCGTCTTTCACCGGGTGGATCTGCGCGGCACGCACCCGCTGGCCGGTGGCGAGGCGGAGCTGGGCCTCACCTGGGGCCTGGATGACTTTGGTTTCATTGGCGAGCGCACCGTGAAGCGGCCCCAGGGCATCGTGGTGGAGCGCGCGGGCGAGTACACGCTGCGCCAGGTAAGCGTCTCCGCCCGCGCGCGCTGGCAGCGGCGCTTCTCCGAGTTCCTGGAGCTCTCCGCGGGCGCGGATGTGGAGCACCGGCGCGCGGCCATCGTCCTGAAGGGCACTGGGATCGCTCCGGGCCAGCGCGAGGACGAGCTGAGCGACGATCCCTTCCAGAGCCCCTCGTCCCTGGCCACCTTCAGCGGTGGGTGGACGCAGCTCGTCTGGAGGCCCGCGTCACCTTGGACGGTGTCGGCGGGCATGCGTGCGGACTCCTATCATCTGGTGCCGGGCATCACGCACCTGGCGCTGGAGCCTCGGTTGGCGGTGCGCCATGCGCTCTCGGAGTCGCTCACCCTCAAGGCCGGCGCGGGCCTCTTCCACCAGCCTCCCACGGTGCTGCTGCACGTCCCCGTGCTGGACACCTCGGGCCTGCGCTACGGGCTACAGGAGGGCCTGCAGATGGACGTGGGCGCCGAGTGGAAGCCCTTCAACGGGTGGGAGGTGGGCGTGGATGTCTTCTACAACCCGCTGCGGCGCACGGTGGAGTTCGACCTCACTGAGGTGGCCCTCGAGCGGCGCCGCATTGGGCTGTCGGGTCCGGATCCGGCCGAGAGTGGTTACGCCTATGGCGCGGAGCTGATGGTGCGCCACCCGCTCGGCGACAACTGGTTCGGCTGGGTCTCCTACAGCTTCCTGCAGAGCAAGCGTCACCAGCGCTTTGCCCGCTTCGATGCCGATGGCAACGTGGTGGAATGGACGCGCGGAACGCTGCCCTTTGCCTTCGAGCAGGAGCACGTCTTCAACGCCGCCCTCAGCTACAAGATCGGCAAGGACCTCACGCTGGGCACGGTGGTGCACTTCAACACCGGCCGCCCCGAGTCCGGGGAGGTCACTTCCAAGACCATGTCCGCGCGCTTCGACGTGGCGGGCAATCCCATCTGGGTGCGCCAGGACGTGGACCGCGCCGGACGGTTGCCTCCCTTCTTCCGCGTGGACTTCCGCGTCGCGAAGAGCTGGGCCCTGGAGGACCTGACGCTGGATCTCTACCTGGACATCCTCAACGTGTCCTTCCAGCGGGAGACCTACGGCTACTTCTACAACTTCTCCGATCCGAACGAGACGGGTGGCAGGCGCGAGCACCTGCGCGAGCCGGTGGCCCTTCCTCTCATCATCCCCATGCTCGGCCTGAAGGCGACCTACTGACATGCGACCCTTCTTCCGTCACCTTCTCCCCCTTGCTGCGCTGCTGTCCGCTGGGTGCGAGCTGTACCCGGAGGATCCGATCTTCGCGTACGGACAGGTGCTGCGCACGGATGGCACACCCGTCTCCGGTGCCACGCTCTCCTTCGAGCGGGCGCTCTCCTCATGGCGGGGGGGAGTCCCTACCCTGAACCCGCCGGAGTTCTCCCCGCATGCCTCTGCCACCACGAGAGCGGAGGGGGCTTTCACCCTGGAGTTGCTCGCGGGCGCCACCTCCGAGCGCGTGATGACCGGGGGGTATTACGACTGGCGCAGCTACCGCTTCCGCATCGTCTCGCAGGAGGAGGGGCGCGCCGCCATCCTCTCGTTCGAGCTCGGTGGTGGAGATGTGGAGCTTCCCTCTCTGCGGCCCTGGGCTGCGGACTTGTCGGTGGGGGACGGTACCGAGGGCCACGTTGCCGTGTCCTTCGCGCCCGTGCCCCTCCGGCCGGAGCTCCCGCCCACCGGGACGTGGCGCGTCTCCACGGCGCTGGAGCCGGGGGAGGTCTGGTACGACGAGGCCACGACGCCCCGGCCCGTGGTGCAGCTCCTCCAGCGCGGCGGCGCGGTGCTCTGGCAGGAGGAAGCGGCGGGTTCCCCGTGGATGGCGGCCCCCTGGCTGCGCGAGGACTTCGATGAGCTCGAGGTGATGGTGCGCGCGCAGTCGTCGGGGGAGTGGCAGTTCGAGCCGCTCGGGGGACGGGTCAGCTCGGTGGGGTACCGGCTGGAGTGGCGCAGCGAGCGTCTGCCGATGCCGGGCGTTGGGCTGCATCCCATCAGCCGGGGCGCCTCGTGCGAGCCTCTGCCCGCGGGTGTCACGGCCTGTCCGTGGACCGATGGGCAGCTCGCCTCCGTGAAGTTCTCGCCCGTGTCCAGCCAGAGTGAGCGGTGGCCGCAGGAGCTGCGCCTCACACTGGCGGCCCCGGCCCGCCCGTCCCGCATCGTCGTCCGGGGCCTGGCCGCCGACTACGTGAACAACCCGCTGAAGACGCTGTTCGTCGAGGGCAGCGAGGACGGTGAGCGGTGGGTGTCGCTCGGGCAGGTGATCCGCCCCTCGCTGGGGGGGACGGATCGGGGAGGCTATCGGGATCACCTGGAGGTGCTGTGGGCCGCGGACAATCCGTTGGATCCCGCGCTCGAGGTAGACCTGTCGACGAACCTCTACCTGGAGGGGGCGTTGCACACGGAGGTGGCGGTGCGCCACGTGAGGCTGCGGGGCGTGCCCATCGAGAGCAGCCGCCCCGTCGAGCTCAAGGCCCTGAAGGAAGTGTCCCTCTTCGAGTGAGGGGCTACCAGAGGCCGGGCACGAGCTGTCATTCCCAGAAGAGGACCTGGCCGCTCAGGGCTTCTTGCCCGGAGCCGTGTCTTTCTTCTTCGGCTTCGGAGCGGGTTTCGGCTCATCTTCGTGGCGCAGGTTCTTCTCGTCCACCGTGACGAAACCCGCGGGGAACTGGACGAGTGCTTCCTCCACCGGGCCTTCCTGGAGGTCACGCAACTCCATGGCGCCGCCATCCTCGGTGGCGTGCCGCACCACGGTGCCGAGCTTCGGGTCCACCCAGGCCGTCTCGGTGCGCGTCTTCTTGTCCTTGCTGGTATGGACGATGCGCCACTTGACCGTCGGACGCCCCGAGATGGGCTCCTCGCCCTCGCGAGTACACGTGAGGGTCGGCTCCTTGCCGCAAGGGTTCCCGCTCGCATCGGTCAGCACGAGGGACAGCGGGAAATTCAGACTCCGGG
This sequence comes from Archangium lansingense, assembly GCF_026626635.1. Classification (GTDB taxonomy): domain Bacteria; phylum Myxococcota; class Myxococcia; order Myxococcales; family Myxococcaceae; genus Archangium; species Archangium lansingense. Next base: position 7,780,726 of record NZ_JAPNKA010000001.1, on the reverse strand, counting down.
TGAGCTTGCTCTCGATGGCCATCTTCTCTTGCGGGATGAGCATCCACACCTTCTCCTGGCCGAAGTCGAGGAGGATGCCCATGGGCTCGTCGCCCGAGCGGAAGTGCATCATGTCTCCGCGCACGGCGATCCGCTGCCGGGTGGACGATTCCTTGCCGCCCTTGAAGATGGTCACGAGGTTGGCGGTGAAGCTCCGCGGGCTGGCTGCCGCCGGTGTCTGTGCGAGCGCCAGGGGCGCGGTGAAGAGGACGGCTCCGGGCAGCCAGTGCATCCAACGCATGATGTCTCCTGTCTCTCCGCCCGAAACGGGCGGAAGGGCAGAAGACTTATCATCCCTTCAGTCCCTGAAGTCGGACCGCGTCCAGGTGCGCTCGGCGAGTCTCTGTTTGACTTCTTTGATGTACGGCTTCGCGCCGCTGTAGGTCACGTTCTCGTCCCCGTCGTACCAGTCGCCCGAGAACCAGGCACCGACGCAGCCCCACTCGTCACCCTTGGCGTAGCCGCCCTGCTTGTAGGGGCTGTTCATCCAGGTGAAGTCGCCCTCGTAGCAGGCGCGCCGCCAGGCCAGCGCGTATTCGACGCCATAGGCGGTGCTGTCCTTCGTGTAGGGGTAGGTGCCTGCGTGCACCGAGCTCCTCACCTGCATGAGACCGAAGGTGGACCAGTCTTCACCCACGGTGGACTGCCTCCACCCGCTCTCCACCACCGCCACCGCACGCACGATGTCCTCGTCCAGGCCCCACTTGCACGCGCTCCACTGGAGGATCTCATCCGTGGTGCCGGTGAAGTCGCCGTCGATCCTCCCGGAGAAGCGCGCGTTGAACTCGTCGCTGGCCCCGTCGATGCGCACGCCGGGTGCGCCGCGTGTCTGGTTGGCCTGGGCGTTCTCGGGGCGGGGCTCCCAGGAGGAGCGCCGCACCCGTCCGGCGCACTCGGCCCCGGAGGGCAGCTCCGAGCCGGGTGGCAGTGTCGCGAAGTAGCCGTCTGCCGGCGCCGGGCCGTCCGCTCCGCAGGCCTGCATGAACGAGAGCAGTACCACCAGGGACACGGTGACCGGACGCGCTGAACTCATGAGCCCTTTATATTCCGTATGGGAGAGGGGGGCGAGGGGGGCGGCCCGGCCGAAGTGAGTCGCGGGCATCAGTGCCGGGTCGGAGTGCCGGGCGTGCGGGGCAGCCGCACCGTGAGAGTCGTGCCCTCGTCCTGGCTCGATCGTGCGGACACGGTGCCCCCGTGCGCCTCCACCAGGTGCTTCACGATGTAGAGGCCGAGGCCGATGCTTCGGCTCGCCCGGTCCATCTCCCGGGTTCCACGCTGGAGTGGCTCGAAGAGGCGGGGGATGAGGTCGGGCGGGATGGGCGAGCCCGCGTTGTGCACCGACAGCACCGCGGCCTCGCCTTCGGTGCGCAGGTCCACGTGCACGGGTGTATCCGTGGGGCTGTACTTGAGGGCGTTGGTCACCAGGTTGGACACCACTTGGGCCAACCGGTCCACGTCCCACTCTCCCCAGGTGCTGCCATGCTGGAGCACTTCGATGTGGCGCTCTGGCCAGGCCATTTCCACCTCGTCGAGCACCTGCTGCACGAGCAGCCGCAGGTCCGTGGGCCGGCGCTCCAGCGCGATGCCTCCACCCAGGCGGGCCTGGGTGAAGTCGAGCAGATCGCGGATCATCCGAGTGGCGCGATCGGCCGAGGAGAGGATGCGGCTGGCGGACTTCGTGGCTCGCGCGTCGAGCTCCTCGCACCGCAGCAGCGCGTGGGCGGCCAGGGTGATGGCGTTGATGGGGTTGCGCAAATCGTGGCTGACGATGCCGAGGAGCTGTTGCTCGAACTCCACGCGGCGGCGCAGCTCCGCCTCCTGTTCCTTCTGCTGCGTCACATCCTGGGTGATGGCGACGCCAGCGATGATGCGGTCCTCCTGATCCCGGATCGGACTGGATCTCACCCGCACCATCGCTCGCGTTCCGTCGTCGCGCACCAGGAGCAGCTCCTGGTCCACCAACTCCTCACCGAGGAGCAGCGAGCGCGCCAGGGGCCACTCGTGGGGCTGGACGGGGCGGCCGTCCGGGTGGAAGCCGCGAAAGTGGATGCACTCCTCCAGGGAACTGGCGGTGAATGGAGGGCGGCGCATCAGCTTCTCCATCTGATGGTTGTGGAACGTCAGCCGGCCCGACGGCTCGGCGAGGATGACGCCAGCGGGCATCTGCTGGAGTACCGCGTCCAGCAGCCGCTGCTTGGCCTCCATCTCGGCCACGTATTGCTGCTCGCGGCGGAGTGCCTCCTGGCGCACCTGGGCGATGGCGAGCGCGGCGCCCACGCGGGCCACCAGCTCGCGTGCGCTGAAGGGCTTGGTGAGGTAGTCGTCCGCGCCGGCACCCAGTCCCTCCACCGTGGCTTCCTCGCCCGCGCGGGCGGACAGCAGGATGATGGGCACGGTGTGGGTGCGCGCGTCCTCGCGCAGGGCACGCAACAGGCCGAATCCGTCCAGCCGAGGCATCATCACGTCGCTGAGGACGAGGTCCGGCGGGCGTGCGCGGGCCGCCTCGAGCGCGGTGGCTCCGTCTCTCACCGCTTCCACGTCCCAACCCTGCGTCCGCAGCAGCCGCTCCACGTAGGCGCGCATGTCCGCGTTGTCGTCGGCGAGCAGGATGCGGGCCTCGCGCGGGACGGAGCGCGGCAGGGGCTCCGAGGTGCTCGGGACGGCTGTGACGGGGGGCGTGCGCGCGGCCGCGAGGGAGGGCGTCGCTTCCGTCCACCCGGCGGCCTCCTGGAGGAAGGGGCTCGCCCCCATCGCGGTAGAGGCCAATGTCCTCGCCGCCCCGAGCCGCTCGGGCGGCAGGTGCGCGTTGCCCGTGGGAATGCACACGGTGAAGGTGGTGCCCTGGTCCAGCTCGCTCTGGACCTTCACGGTGCCGCCATGCAGCTTTACCAGCTCCTGCACCAGGGCCAGCCCGATGCCCGTTCCCTCGAAGCATCGTCCTCGAGCGCCCTGCACGCGGTGGAAGCGCTCGAAGATGCGCGGCAGCTCCTCGGGGGTGATGCCCGTACCCGTGTCGCGCACGGTCAACTCCACGTGCTGGCCCCGCCACCGCAGGGCCACCTCCACCTCGCCCTCGAAGGTGAACTTGAAGGCGTTGGAGACGAGGTTGAGGACGATCTTCTCCCACAGCTCCGGGTCCACCCAGATGGGCGCGGGCAGGGAAGGGCAGTCCACCATCAGCCGCAGCCCGGCGCGCTCCATCGCCGAGCGGAAGGTGCTGGCGAGGTCGGCGGTGAGGGTGGCCAGGTTCGTGGGGACATAGGACGCCTGCATGCGCCCCGCCTCGATGCGGCTGAAGTCCAGCAACGTGTTGACGAGCTTGAGCAGGCGCACACCGTTGCGGTGCACCGTGGAGAGCTCCTCTCCGGCCAGGCACTTCTGGGGAGAGGCCAGCGCGTCCTCCATGGGGGAGAGCATCAGCGTGAGGGGTGTGCGGAACTCATGGGAGATGTTGGAGAAGAAGGTCGTCTTGGCCTGATCCAGCTCGGCGAGCTGCTCGGCGCGGCGGCGCTCGGCTTCGTAGGCCTGCGCGTTGACGACGGCCGAGGCCACGTGCCCGGTGGCCAGCTTGAAGAAGGTCCAATAGCACTCGTCCAGCCCGAGGCGCGGGGACACGCCCGTCACCAGCACGCCGTAAGGGGCTTTCTGTCCGGGCTGCGAGATGGGCAGCAGCACCGCTGTGTGCGGTGACTCATTCCAGAGGCCTCCCGGCAGGTCTCCGAAGAGCTCGCGCACATGGGGGACCACTTCCATGCGCCCCGTGGCCGCCACGCGTGCCAGCGGCCAGCCGTGGGCATCCGCCTCTTCGAGGCTCACCTTCCGGGGGCTCGCCGCCCCGCCTTCTTCCAGCCCCGAGGCACCGACCAGGGTGGCCTGGGTGCGCTGCTCGTCCAGCTGATACATCAGCGCGAAGGGCACGTCCGCTGGGTTGGCCGAGAAGGTGCGCGCGGCCTGCCGGCAGGCCTCCTCGGGCGAGCGGGCCTCGCCAACGTGCTCGGCGAGCTCACGCAGGGTGCGCAACCTCCGCTCACCAATGACGCGCTCGGTGCTGAAGTTCACCGCGACGAAGATGCCCTCCACCCGGCCCGTTTCGAGGCCGATGGGGCTGTAGGAGAAGGTGAAGTACGTCTCCTCCGGGTAGCCGGCCCGATCGATGACGAGCAGCAGATCGTCCGACCACGTGGCCTTGCCCGTGGCGAGCACCCCGAGCTGCATGGGCCCGATGATGTGCCAGATCTCCGACCACACCTCGCGGCTCGGCTGGCCCAGAGCCATGGGGTGTTTGCGCCCGAAGATGGGAATGCAGGCGTCGTTGTAGAAGACGAGCAGCTCCGGCCCGCAGTAGAGGACGATGGGGAAGCGCGAGGTGAGGCAGATGCTCACCGCGCTGCGCAGCGATGGGGACCAGCCCTCCACGGGCCCGAGCGACGTGGCCGCCCAATCGAAGGCCTGCATGCAGGCGCCCATTTCTCCTCCGCCCGCGAAGGTGTCATTCGCAAGTAGTACGGGCGGAGAGGCGTGTGCCGCCTCGTACGGATGCGTCTTGGACGGGAGGGTGGGGGCCTGGTGGAGGTGCTGGTTCATGGATTCTTGCCGGTCGCAGAAGGACTCGACATGACCAACGCCGTTGGAGCGCAGGGGATTCGCCGTCGTGCCTTCGTTCCATCGAACGCAACCCCCGCTGTCCTGTGGGTCAGCGGGATGCTCGGGCTCTCGGGGAGCATGGATGGTCTTCGAAAATCTCGGCACCCGGTTCGAGGTCCACAAGGAGCACCGCACCCGGATCACCCCTGTAACGCATGCAGGCGCTTGCCTCCAACTCCCCCCGGTAAGCTGTCAGGCCCGCAACATGCGGCCCCCCGAATCCCCTCACATCATCACGCAGAGTGCACCACGAGGCAGGCTTGGACCTGGAAAAGAGCTGATGACATGCACCCGCTCATCGCGGCTGGCGTTTTCTTCATCCTCAGCGGTCTTCTGCTGCTGGTGCAGATGCAGGGTGTCATCGCCGAGTACGAGCGAGCGAAAATCATCGAGCGCCCCCGACGCGGGCGTATGCACAAGGTGCGCACGGGCCAGATGCCTCCTTTCTCGAGGCCGACGTGTTCGCCTGCGCCCGGTGTGGGGGCAGACCAAGTCGTATTAGCCGGCCCTCTCAAATGCAGCCGCAGCGACGTGCCCGTCATCGTTCAATGAGCAGACGAGACCCTGAGAGCCGCTCGCGTAACCTCGGACGAAGGCCCGGACCGCCAAGCATATGGCCATGGCGCCGCTGGCGGTCCCCGTCTCCCCGAAGGACGCACAGGGCAGCACGGTCCGGCACCGCGGCAGGTCCAGCTCGGCGCCGAGCTGCAATTGGGCGTACCCCCACGCCCGAGCTCGCCACTCCTCACCGTTGAGGTCCAGCAGCACGTCTCCTCGCAGGGGACGCTGCTCCCCCTCCGCGACAGCCGTGCGCACCACCTGGACCAGGGGGCGGGCAATGCGCGGGGCGTCCAGCCAATCCTCCGCGTAGGAGGTATCCACGACCACGGATTTCAAGAACGCCTCGAGTCGGGCGCTCCGGCTTCGCGCGATCTCCACCCGCTCCAGGAGGAAGCACGCTCCGGCCTCTCCCGGACTGATGCCCACCGGATTCTGCGGCGACTTCAGGGCCTCCGCCTCTGCCAGCCATGAGATGCTCCGTGGATCGAGGTAGCTGTCAGTACCCACGACGATGACCCGGTCCACGCGGCGCTGTTGAATCCACTCCCCCGCGAGGCGCGCCGCCTTCAGGGCCCCGCAGTGTCCCAGCTCCATCACCTCCAGCACATGGGGAAGGATGGGGAGCTGCGCGAGCTGGATGAGCGGTTGCAGGTAGTGCTGGCGGAGCACCTTGTGGACGGCGTCTCGGGGGATGAGGAAGCGGTCCGGGTCCATCAGGGGTACGGCGGCCACGAGCCCCGTCCTCTGCCAGAACCCGTCCTCCCGTGGGAGCCGGGCGTAGTGCTTCAGGTCCTCTAGGCTGGCCACTGCGAGCTGCAACCAGCAGCCAATGTGCTCGAAGCCTTCAGCAAGCCAGGGGACGGGGTGTCCGGTGAGAGGCGCAGGCTCCTGGCCGGCCTCGGAGGCGTCGAAATGGACCAGGGGTCGGGGTGACATGAGGCCCGCCCGTTGTGCCGCGCAGGAAGTGACCACGTCGAAGCCCAGGGATGTCACCATTCCCAGCCCGGTGATGGCCAGCTTCATGAGCATCTCCTTTGCACCTGCATTCAGGCGAGCTGCCGGTAGCTCTCAGGGTGCTGCCACGCGAGCGGGGCGGGATGGCGCGCCCGGTCCACCCTGCGTGCCACCGGAGGGATGAGCGGGTGGATCTGCCGCACCTTCACCCCCCGCAGCGTGGCGAGCCGCACCAGCGCGAGCCCCTCGATGGAGACGCGCTCGGTGGTGGAGGCCTCATCGGGGTCGAGCGCGTCCTTTGCAAGCAGGCGCTCAGCGCGGGACTTCTTCTCCATCATCAGTGCGTCGAGTGCTGCGTCCAGCGCTTCGCCGTCGCCCGCCAGCAGGGCCCGGCATGCGTCGAACCGGAAGTCCTCGTTGCCCTCCAGCAACTTCTCGTAGCGAGCCAGCAACGGTAAGGGCGCATCGTCGGGTCTGGCGAGCAGGTTCATGAGAAAGCGCATGTAGAGGAAGTCCTCCTCGTACTCGTCATCCGCCTGGTGCGTCTTCTGGGAGCGCAAGGCGATGCCGCGTGCGCCGTCCAAGTCGTTGCTGGCGAGCGCATCCAGGTAGGGGAGGGTCTGGCTGGTCACGTCATCCGGGGATGGGGTGTGCTCCAGATACCAGAGCCAGGCCCGCCCGCTCTTGTACAGGTCGCCGAGGAAGTCGTCCGGAGTCCCGCGTAGCAGCAGCTTGCTCACCGCGAGCCGCCGCCAGGCCGCGCAGAAATCGAGCATCCCCTTTCGGCCTCCTCGGCTGGCCAACACATCCGGAAGCAGTCTCTCGATAGCGAGCCCCGCGGCCTTCTCGGCCAAGGGCACGGGCGTCACGTAGGACATACATGCCTCCTCGCTACTCCGAAACCGCTAGTTCATGCAGATAGAAGTTAGTGGGCTTGATGTCGACCAACTCTGCGACGAGGTGCTCACTGAATACGTACGTGTTCGGGGCCTCCTTGACGCGGAACAGGCCAGGCGGGTTGGCCACCTTGCGGGCATCAAGCACCATCTGCTTGACGGCGACGACGTCCGTGCCGTCGTACTTGATGACGCTCTTTTTCAGATGGAGGCAGTCCAAGGTGCCCAGGGGATTGATGATGAAGTAGTCGCTGCTCGCCAGCTTGCGCTTGTGGTTATAGATAGCCAGCGGCAGGTACTCTACCCTGGGCACGCCAAACCGCTCGATAACCGCTTTGACCTGAGCGGACATGATAAGGAGAGACTGGGCGTTCCCGACGAAGGACGCCAGCTTGAAGCCCGGGTATTCCTCGCTCATGTAGACGCGGGCGTCGGAAGGGTAGGCCACACCCATCTCGTAGCCCTGCGACATCTTGTAGCGGACGTCGCGGGTCTCTTCCGGGACGCTGTCCAGGAAGCAGAGGCTGCGATCCTCATAGGGAATCAGGTTGAGGGAGAAGAACCTCATACGTTCATCCCCGGGGTCTGGGAGGTGTCCTTTTTGCGGAGGGACCGGATGTTGTCTAGGGGCTCACCTGGCATGCTAGGGCCTCCTTCGATAATGGTTCTTCGGCAGTCGGCGGAGATGTCCTCCAGCTTCGTCTTCGACAAGGACACCTTGAATTCGTCGTGCTTGACGCCCTCGGGGGGCTGACACGCCTTCTCGAAGTCCTGGATGGTCGAAGTCAGTCGCTCCTTCACCAAGTTGTTGTACTTGGGGTGGTCCAGCTTGCCATCCCCTGTGAGGCGAAGATGGCGTGGCAGATGCAGCAGGAGCGCCACCTCCTCGTCCTGAGGCATTAGCAGCATGTTTTCTTGGTGATGTATGTTATACTCCGCCTCCAAGAGGGCCCGGCGGATGACCTCGGCGTACTTGGACTCAGCGATGGTGGTGCCGAACATACCCTTGGGGACGAGGTGGTGGGCGTTGTTCCAGTAGGGCCATGTGTCCGCAGTGAAGTTCTTTCCATTGCTGATGAGCTTTCTACCGGCAGCCTTCAGTAGAGGAGCACCGCCGGGCCGCTTGGGCCCATCAATGTGCCAGTCTCCCTCGTAGGCGGGTAGGGAGAGATGGGTGGCGTAGTGGCCAGGGTAGAACTTGTTCGGGTCGGACTTCGTTGGGTAGGCCGAGGTCTGCACCTGTTCTCCCTGCCGTCCGCGTGGCACCAGCGCATCCGAGCGATCATGGAAGACGTCTTTGTGCTGGGCAAGCGTCACCTTGGTGCCCTGCCACCGGTAATTGCAACTGTTCTGCTGGTAGCCCTGGCACTCGGGGGCGTGCTCCGCTAGGCAGGCCCCTCCCTCGTAGGATTTCTTGATGGACTTGTGGAGCTTCAGTTCCTCCACCGAGTACACGTGTGCTGCGGTCTTCTTCTTGTTCTTCTTCTGCTTCTTGGTGCCGCCCTCTTCCGAGGAGGCCTCGTTCCCGGGTTGCTCCTCACTCATGGCGGGGGCACCAGTGGAGGTGTTTTCCGGTGACGTGGAGGAACGTGCGCGTTTTCGGGCCATGCGGTCCTGGCTTTCGGGAGCCTGTCCTGGTCTCCCGGAGAAACTATAAACGATCGCTCACGAACCCCAAATCTGCGCGCTCCCCGGAACGCTCGTGCCCCAACTGGAGATGGAGCCGGTTCTCCCTGCTGCTCAGCTTCAAGCGTTCTCCAGCATCAACGCGGTGTCGGTCGTTCAGGTCTACGCGGCCACGAAGACGCGCTACTGGAATGCGCGCGGAGAGAGTGGCAACGTCGAGACGGATCTTCCAGTGGGACTCATCCGGGATGAGGCGGCACTTCAAGAGGCGACGGCAGGAATTCTGGGCGCCCATCCCAATGGAGCCGAGAGCAGGCGCTTGAGCTCGCTCGCGGACGGAGTGCGCCACCGCGAGGTCATCGACGCGATGGAGCGCGTTCATCCGGGTCTCAAGGACCAGCTGCTGTCCGTTCATTCGGTCTGCTGGGACAACGAGCCGACGATCCGGGGCGCCTTTGCGTGGCTCGGCGTCGGACAGCTGACGCAGCAGCAGCCGCTTCTTCGCAGACCCCACGGCGCCATTGTGTTCGCCGGCGACTACAACTCGCATCGACCCGGCTTCATGCATGGCGCGTTGGCGTCCGCACGAAGGGTCGTCGCAGAAGTCGTCACCCGAGAGGCAATGCTGATGGCACAGTGACGACGAGGGTCAGGCTGCTCCTTTGAGGGAAAGGGGCCCCCGTTTCCGCACCGACTCAGTTCGCCGGCGGCGCTTTCCTGACGCAGACGTTCAGCGGGCCGAATTCATTCTCAAGCGTCAGCACGCACCGGTCGGTGGAGAGGGCACTACTCGGGCGGCCCCTATCAGCGGCCCTCCTCGGCCCCTGCGCTCCAGCCCGTCACCCCTCAACTCGAGCTCGAGACACTCGCATAGGACAGGTGGCGCATGCGGTGCCGCTGTCAGGAGACGTTGCAGCCGCGCTTGAGAGAGGGCAGAAGGCGCGCGGCGGTCTCCTGGTGTCTTCGCCAGTCCGCCGTTCGCTGGAGGCGAAATGTCCCGAACGTGGAGCATGGTGGCCGCGATGTGGCTCGCGGCCTGTAGTGCGCAGGTGTCCTCTCCCCAGGAGGAGGAGAGCGCAGCACCGCGCGTGGACGAAGTGGCTCCGAGAGGAGAGTGGGGTGGAGTGCTGGAGGTCCTCGTGGTGGATGATCCGTCGCTCCGGGAGCAGCGCCTGGAGTATTTCCTCGTCGAGGGGCAGCAGCGTTACCCGGTGGTCTTCAGCCGGAGGGCGCCAGAGGGGCTCCGCAGTGGCCTGAAGCTGAAGCTGCGCGGGCGGCGGGTGGGCGGTCAACTCATCGCCGAGGAAGTCGAAGTGGACACGCAGGCGGCGGCCCTTGATGCCTCCGCTGGGATCTGTGGCGTCACCGGAGTGCAACGCAGCCTGGTGATCCTGGTGGCGTTTCCAGGCCTGCCGACGCCGGCCAACACCCTGGAAGAGACGCGAGAGGTCTTCTTCTCCACCACGCGCCGTTCGCTGGCCGGCTATTGGCACGAGGTGTCCGAGGGCCGCACCACCACCACGGGCGACGTGGTGGGCTGGTACACGCTGGACCGCGCCTATTCCTGTAAGGACACCCATGCCATGCGCGAGGCGGCTCTGCGGGCGGCGGACGCGGACGTGGACTTCACCCGGTATGACCGCATCTTCATCGTCCATCCCAGGCCCCAGGAAGGTTGCTTCTATTCGGGCCAGGCCACGCTGTCCTGCGGCGCGCTGTCGACGCCGGACGGTACGGTCTCGGCATCCACCGCCTGGCTTGTCGCCGAGTACATGGACCAGCACGACATGGCCGTGGAGCTGGTGACGCACGAGGCGGGGCACAACCTTTCGCTGAACCACGCGAACTCGCGTGACTTTGGTACCGAGCCGCTCGGGTACCTGGGCAGCCAGGGCGTCATCACCGAGTACGGGGACCTCTTCTCCTCCATGGGCTCTTGGAACCTGGGCCACTACGCAGCGCCGCACAAGGCCCGCATCGGCTGGCTGGATCCTTCCGCCGTGGCCGAGGTGGATGGCGTGAACGGAACCTTCACGCTCGCTCCCGTGGTGTCGTCCGGCGGTCTGAAGGCCCTCAAGGTGCGTCGGGGTTCCACGAGCGGCGGTTGGCTCTGGCTGGAGTACCGCCAGCCCATGGGCCTCTATGAGGAGATACTGAATCACCAGGTATTCGGCGGCGCTCTCGTGCACTACGAGGACGAGGCGACGAGGGATGGCTCGCATCTGCTCGACTTCACGCCGGAGACCTTGTCCTGGAGCGACCCGGCCCTGCTGCCGGGAAGGACCTGGGACGACCCGTACAGCAACCTCTCCGTGACGGTGGAATCCGCCACCTCCGCAGGGCTCACGGTGCGCGTCCGGTATAGCCAGAAGCCGTGCGTGCGGGCGCCTTCCAACGTGCGGGTGACTTCCTTCGCGGACACCGCCTGGCCCGGTGGCCAGCCGGAGTTCGAGCTCGCCCTCACGAATCAGGACTCGGCGGGTTGTGGCCCCAGCACCTTCCAGCTCGGCGCCATCCTCCCGGCCGGATGGAGCTCCGACCCGTTGCTCGCGCAGCTCACGGTCGCAGCGTCGAGCACGGCCTATACGACGCTTCAGACGTATGTGCCCTATCGCACGGAGCCAGGGCTGTACACCGCGGGAGTGGCCGTCACCCGCGACGGCTACACGGTACAGGGGACGACCACGATGCAGATTGTCGAGCGCTGCATCTCGTCGCCGCCCACGCTGACGCTCTCGCCGGGCACGGTGAAGGCAGCCCCTGGCTCGTCGGTCACCTGGACGGTGAACGTGACCAACAACGACTCCGCTTCGTGCAATTGGGTCTGGTACGACTTCGTGTCCACCCTGCCGGAGGCCTGGGAGACGACCTGGTCCGATTGGGGAGTGAACCTCCCTCCAGGTGGCGCCTTCTCCTTCACGATGACGAAGTCCATCCCGGTGAATGCCTCCGGGCTCCACACCGTGGACCTGCAAATCCTGCAGGAGGACTTCGGTCTCGCGGCGAGCGCCACGGCCACCGTGGAAGTGGTCAAGTAACCCGCCGTCTCGCCTTCGGCCAGGGCCGGGGTGGTACGCGTGCGCATCAGGCCTTGGCCGCCTGCTTTTGCAGCCAGTCGTCGAAGCGGATGGTGCCCAGATGCGGGTGCTCGCCCGGCGTCAGCGACTGGTCGTTGAGCAGGGTGCCGAAGTACGGCGCCTGCGGTTCGGCAACGATGGTGCGCGTGTCGCCCACGGCCTTGAGGTGGCGGCCGACGAAATCGGACAGGCTGGCGCGCTCGGGACCGGCGACTTCGACCATGCCGTTGCGCGGTGCGCCCAGCGCGGCATTGACTATGGCAGCGGCCACGTCGTCGGAGGCGATCGGCTGCATGTGGGCGGTGGACAGGCGCACCGTGTCGCCGTCGGCACTGGTGTGGGCGATGGCGCCCATGAACTCGTAGAACTGGGTGGCGCGCACGATGCTGTAGGGCACCTTGCTTGCCTTGATCAGGCTTTCCTGCGCCAGCTTGGCGCGGAAGTAGCCGCTCTCCTGCAAGCGTTCGGTGCCGACCACCGAGAGGGCGACGTGGTGGGTCACGCCGGCGGCCTTTTCGGCGGCGATCAGATTGCGGGTGGAGGCTTCGAAGAAGGCCATCACGGCCTTGTCTTCGAACGAGGGCGAGTTGGTCACGTCGACCACGACGTGCGCGCCTGCCAGCGCATCCGCAAGGCCTTCGCCGGTGACTGCGTTGATACCGTTGCTGGGCGCGGCGGCGATGGCTTCGTGACCGAGTTGGTGCAGGCTGCTGACGACCTTCTTGCCGATGAGGCCGGTGCCGCCGATGACGACGATCTTCATTTTCATCTTCCTCGAGTGATGCCGGCCTGGCCGGCGGGTGGCTCGGACGCGCAATGCGCTTTCAGTAAAGACGTTTTGCAGAAATGCCTTGCACTTGACTGCGAATACTAGCGATGGAACGATGTGGCGGAAATGACAGATACCCCTTGAAAACTGCCACTGAGCCACAGCCTATGCCAAGCATCCTGCCAGCCGGAACGACCCCGTCGACGATGCGCATCGGCCGCCCGCGCACCGTGCTGTTCGTGGCTTTCCCCGACATGTGCCTGCTCGACATGACCGGCCCGCACACCAGTTTCTGGGCGGCGGGCCTGCGTCTCCGGCAACTCGGTCTGCCCGCCTACGACTGTCATACGGTGAGCCTGCACGGCGGGCTGGTGCGCACAGTCGAGGGCGTGGAGCTGCATACCCGCCCGGTGTCCGACTTTGCCCGCAAGCAGGTGGATACGGTGGTGGTGCCCGGCTCGCCGAACATCGCCGAGCTGATCGACGATGCCGGCCCCCTGGCCGACTGGCTCGGCAAGGTGGCCAAGAAGGCGCGGCGCATGGCCTCGGTGTGCACCGGCGCCTTTTATCTGGCCAAGGCCGGCCTGCTGCACAACCGGCGCGCGGCCACGCATTGGGGCATGTGCGAGCTCTTGCAAAGCCGCTTTCCGGCGCTGGCCGTGGATGCGGATGCGATCTTCGTGCGTGCGGACAATGTGTGGACCTCGGCCGGGGTGACGGCCGGCATCGACCTGTCGCTGGCCATGATCGAGGAGGATTGCGGCCGCGACGTGAGTCTGTTCGTGGCGCGCGAGCTGGTGGTGTTTTTGAGGCGCTCCGGCGGGCAGTCGCAGCACAGCACTCTCTTGCAGGCGCAGACCGAGGACGGCGGCGCGACCTTCGACGAGCTGCATGCGTGGATGCCCGACAATCTGGGCAGCGCGTTGAGCGTGGAGGTGCTGGCCGCAAAGGCGAACATGAGCCCGCGCAATTTCGCCCGCATGTACAAGCAGAAGACCGGCCGCACGCCGGCCAAGGCGGTCGAGGTGATGCGTTTGGAGGCAGCGCGCAGAATGCTCGAGGACTCCGACCGCAATATTGACCAGATCGCACGGCAATGCGGCTTCGGTGACGAGGAGCGCATGCGCCTGACTTTCCAGCGCAATCTGTCGGTATCGCCGCGCGATTACCGCAAGCGCTTTGCCGGCTGAGCCCCGGCCGCCCCTGGATAGGAGACGACACGGATGCAACAGAAAGAGACCTCACCGCAGGAAACCATGCTGCAGATGTTCACCGCCTACTGGCTGCCGCAAGCCATCCACACGGCGGCGAAGCTGCGCGTCCCGGACCTCTTGAAGGACGGTCCCAGAACAGCGGCCGAGCTGGCTCGCGACACGCAGACGCACGAGGACTCCTTACGCCGGGTGCTGCGTACGCTCTCCAGCGTTGGGGTATTCGCTGAAACGGAGGACGGGCGCTTCGGGCTGACGCCGCTGTCCCAGACGCTACGATCGGACAAGCCAGACTCGCTGTGGGGCTACATGATGCTGGTGGATTCCGAGTGGTTCTGGCGGGCCTGGGCCCAGCTGCCCCATGCCGTCAAGACGGGGCAGCCCGGTTTCGAGCAGGCCCATGGACAGACCTTCTTCGACTACCTCTCCGGGCACCCGGAAGCCGGGGAGACCTTCAACAAAGCGATGACGTCGTTCTCCACGATAAGTGGCTCCGAGGTCGCACCGGAGCGCTATGACTTCTCGAAGGTGAAGACAGTCGTCGACGTCGCGGGTGGCGAGGGTTCATTCCTCGTGCGGATACTGAATGCCCACCCGCATCTGCGCGGCGTGCTGTTCGAGCTGCCTCCCGTCATCGAGGTGGCGAAAGCGACGCTCGAGAAGGGGGGCGTGGCCGGCCGCTGCGAGTGTCTCGGCGGCAGCTTCTTCGACTCGGTGCCGGCGGGGCATGACGTGTACATGATGAAGATGATCATCCACGACTGGGCGGACGACCAGGCAGTGCGCATCCTGAGGAGCTGCCGTCAGGCGATGCGGGAGGACTCCAAGCTGCTGCTGATCGAACAGCTCATTCCGGAGCGGAAGCTGTCGGGTGTGCAGATGTTCATCGACCTGACGATGATGGCGATGTTCGGCAGCAAGGAGCGCACCGCGACGGAGTTCCAGGCACTGTTCGCGCAGGCCGGGCTCGAGTTGACGCGGACCATCGACCTGGTCAATGGCTACGCCATCATCGAGGCGAAGCCGAGGGTCTGACTTTCGGCTGTGAAGGCGGCGGGAATCGAACCCGCCGCTACAGGCTTCCGGCGAGAGCGCTCCAGAACGGTGGGGAGCGGTTTTCGTAGGAACCCCGGCTGGTTACGCCGCTCCCTGCCTCGCGCCGAGCTGTGTTGAGAGTGCTCCAGCGCGGGTCTGCTGTAGCAATGTAGCAAGGCACGTCGCAGCGGCCCTGGCGGCCCTGCAAGGAGGCAACCCGGCACGGGCTGCGACCCTCCTGAGCCTCCTGCTCTCGTAGACCCCGAACCCCACAAGCAGGCAGGGGCTCTACGGAGGCCCGTGGGAGGCTGACGGTAGCGTGTGCCCTGGTGAGGTGTGGCTGGGCAGCCAGGAGGGCCGCGCGACACGCCGTGGACAGTGCAGGAGGGTCCCCATGGGGGACTGCACGTCGCGCTCCAGGCGCACCTCTCCCCTGCGCGCACGACCGGTCGCCTCGCGCTCCGCCAGAGGGCGCGTCCCTGCGCTGTGAGTTACTCCCAGAGCTCCAGCTGCGCCGGCCCCCGGGCCGGAGCCAGGACAGCTGGGGACTCAGGCAGTTGAAGGTGGCGGGGAATACGAGGAGTCGCGGATCGCCTCGGTTCCCGCGCTTTCTCATGTCGGCCAACACTTTACTCGGACAGCATGAAATAGACGGTCACGGTGATCTCGGTTATCGATGGGTCGGGCGGCCTGCGGTACGTGATATCCATGATGTCAACGGCACCCAACTGCTCGATGCTGTCGGCCAACTTTCGGAGCAGTGTCACGGTGTCTCCGTCATGATTCGTGATCGAGAATTGGTTGCATATCCAGTTCCTTGACTGCTCGCGCAGGCTCTGCGGTTTGTTCTCTTCCATCTCGACCTCGTGTTAGCAGCATATTCTGGCTAGCGGGGACTGGGCAGCGCATCCTGTGTACGTGTATCCATTCGCCAGTCAGCCTCCGCCACGCTGCTTGTTCTTGTTTCGTTCACGCCTATACTTCTCGTTCTTTACCTGCTTCTTCCTCGCGCGGTCGTAAGTACCCTGGTCGTACGGCTCGCCCGCTTCCTTGTTCTTTATCGCCTCTTCCTCCGCCGCGCTGAGCGTCTCGGGCTGCGCGCTGGCCATGTACACAGCGGTCCCGATAAGGGCGAGGGCGACTACCGTAGCGACTCCAAGAATGACCCATCCTGGAGGATTCCAAGCCGTGACAGGCAACGACTCGGCTTCCGCAGCGAGAATGGCGCCACCAGCGGCGGCAAGTGCCTCTGCCTGGCGATTCACCAGACCGTCCGCAGTGGTCTGCGTCACCGTTGCATGAGCGCCATGAACCACTGCCTCTGCAACGCGATCCGCTTCAAGCTCTTCGGCATCCCGAGGATGACTCACCTCAAGCGACTTGGCCGCCAGGCTCTCCGGGGGTTGCTCTCGCACAACGGTCGCCGCCGGTGGTTGCGCTTCAGCTTGTTGTACGCCTTTGGCAGAGAATCCCGCGAGGACGCTCAACTTCAAACGTTCATCATCACCATCTGCAACGGCTCGCAATCGTTCAAGAAAGTCTGCGATCTTTTCCGCATGCGCCTGGATCTCCGGCGTACCGTCCTCGTCCCTCGCTGCGTCGCCAGCCCTTCTGACGTTCGCCTGGACTCGCTCAATATCTGTGATGACGGCGAGCAGCCTCTCGGTCGGGCTGGATTCAGCTTGCGCGGCCACGCCTGGCGGTGTGGAGGGCTCGTTGGCCTTTCGATGCGCGACCTCTGTGCCACCGCCGTGCTTCTGCACCACATGCGTCAGTTCATGGGCGAGCAGCAATTTCCCCTCGCTGGTTGCGGGCTGGTACTGCCCTTCCCCGAACACGATGTGACGCCCGATGGTGTAGGCCCTCGCTCGCACCTCCCGTGCCGCGTTCGCTGCCTCGCCGTCGGCATGCACCCGTACCTGGCTGAAGTCGTACCCGAAGCGCGGCTCGAAGAAGCTCCGCACCGCCATCGGCAGCGGCTCGCCGCTACGCTGCGCGGTGTGAACGGCGGCCCTGGCGTCCAGCACCGCGTCAGCAACTGCCGAAGGCGCGCGTTTGGTTTCAGTCAACTGCATCGCCTTGTCGGCCACCTCGTCGGCCTCGCGCTCGTACGGGTCACCGGGGAAGCTAATGGTCGGCTTGCGCTGGACTGTCGGCAGCATGATGGGGATGCGAGCGAAATCGAACTGGGGCCCCGACGCGATAGGTGGCGACGCTTTGGCCTCCACCTCTGCGTCTGAGGAAGCGCGCTTGCTGGGTGACCTGGCAGGAGCCTGTGATGCCGACAGATGCGGTTTCCGATCGGAAGCGAACATGGAGGGGTCCCTTCGCGTCGTAGCTGAGCCAAATCTACTAACTCTTGACGGACGTGCTCACAGCTAGGGTCCTGTCGCGCGCTGCCCTGCCATCTACAGAACGGATGGGCCGTGTTGAGGGTGGCGTGGAGCAGTCCCATATCCTTCAGCAGCACCCGCCGCACCCGGTGCGGAAAGGACAGCGTCCACTGACGGTAGGGCACGTGCGGCAGCACGCGCTCCACCAGGTGCACGGCCGTCACCTGCGCCCGCTTCGCGTGAGTTGCGCAGGAGGACGTTCGACTTGGACGTGTTCGCCTGAGTGAGGTGTGGAGGCAGGCGGAGGGTGTTGGTGTACGTGATGGCCTATTCATAATGCCCCACCTTCCTCCATACTTATTTGAGCCTGCCCGTAGTCACCTGACTCGTAGCGCTGGATTCTCTCGAACTTCATTGCTCATCGTTTCTCTGCTCGTCGCTTTCTTCTGAGCGAAGGGCTCCGTGCAGGTCTCAACGTATGCCTGGCCGCAGGAGTGGGCTCGGCTGGCGAGCCACGTCTCTGCTCGAGCGCCGCCTGCACGGCCTGGGCAAGCTTCAGCAGCGCAGGGACCGAGAGTCGGACCTCTCGGCCACCGACGCTCGGCGGAACGAGGGGTGGGGAACGGTCCGTCCACTCGAGCGGCAGTCTCATGTACTGCCCGGGAGGATGCTCCACGTCTACGTAGCGCCGACCATCCTGGCTACGGATGAACCGAGCGACTGGCAGTTCCATGCCTTTGAGGGGGTGGATCGGTAGCGTGACGGTCACGCGCTCAATTAAGGGTGGAGGACCCGTGGCAGTGTGTCGATGCTGTCGTGAAGGGGGCCCCCGGGGGGCGGGCGATTGTGGAGCACCGGGGCTTGCCCACGGCCTGTGCGAGGTTGGCCCCGGCACGAGGGCCACCCCAGGCCGCGTGGTGTTGAGGCTCAAGACAGCCAACAGGCCCAGGCCCCTGCCACGCACCTGAAGGGAGCGAGGCCTGGGCAGGCGTGTACCCCAAGGGGGCCTGTCCACCGGCCGGGAGCATCGCTCGGGCGGCCCCGTCAGCGGCCCTCCTCGGCCCCTCCGCTCCAGCCCTCACCCTCAACATGGCCTCTATCCCACCTATACGTTATCCCGCCTATACGTGACACCGGCAAGGTCTAGGTCCGCTACACCCAGGCGAGCACGCCTGATGGGCAGGGCTACCCGGTGTGCCTCGTGCTTGGCTCCTCGGCCCCGGGCGGCATCTACGCCGAGGCCGGCACCACCGCCAGCGCCATCACCCTGCCCAAGAGCGTCCCCTTCACCGTCGTCGCGCAGTTCGAGTGAGGGGCTCGTGGCTACACCCCGGTGCCGAGCGCCAGGGAGGAGAGGCTCGCGAGCAGCGGGGACAGCACCGAGAGGCCTTGCTGGAGCTCCTGGAACGTGGACTCTTGCAGGCCGAGGTAGGTACGGGCGGCCTGCTGCTCCTGGGACCGCTCCTTCCAGGTCGCACGTGTTCCGAGGGTTTGCCGGATGAGCCGGTCCGAGAGGGCCTCTCCCACGTCCGCCAGGGTCTTTCGTATCGGGAGGTAGACGCTGGCGATGAGTGCGGTGAAGTAGAAGCCGTAGCCCAGGACAGCCGTCGCTGGGAACAGTTCGGGCCGAGCGGGGAAGGCTTCGTTGAGCAGGTTGCGGAGGATGCCGACGCTCAGGATCGAAATGCCGATGTTGAAAGCGGCGAGGTCCAGAAACCGTCTCAATCGAGACCGGAACCGCTGATACCTCAGCACGTCTTCATCGAGGTCTCCTGCTTCCACCTGCTTCCCGTGGGGCGGGGACTCACGCAATTGGCCGAGGAGCTGGACGTGCACGCAGAACAGGCTCGAGGCATGCAGCGCCCCGACCGCCGCCCCGATGATGCTCATGATGAGCGTCTTCGTACGAAACTCGGCCATCGAGGCAAGGCCGGTCGTATCCACGGAGGGCGCTACCCGCCAGGTGATGAATTGAGCGACGAAGGGGAGGGCGATCATGACCAGGGCAACGGAGGTGCAGAACATGACCGCCATCCGCTCCCTCCACGTGCCCGGCCAGAGCGAGCGGTGACTCCTGAACTCGCTCCAGAGGATGAGGGTGGCGGCCACCCAGAACGCTGGCTGGAGTGTGAGGAGCATGTGCCAGAGCCGCTCCTGCCGTGAGACCAGGAAGGAGAGGTTCTGGAGGTGAGGGCCCACCTGGAAGAGGAACGCCGCCACGAAGGCCAGGGCGCAGAGGATGAAGAAGGCGAGCGGCGAGCCGAAGACGAACGAGAGGACCGCGGTTCCGGAGCGCCAGAAGGACGGTGGCCCACCCTGGCGCGGAGGCTCGGGGGTGGGGGGAGACCTGTTACGTGGCTCCGACATGAACGCCGCCTTTCGCGTGAGTGGACCCGTGGGGGGGCCCGAAGAGCCGCCTCCCTGGTATGGACCTGACGTCCAGCCTGCACTCTCCCCGAGGGAGAGGGGGTTCGCGCCTCATAGGTTGAGCAAGTGCCCTCCCGGCGGCATCCCTACCTTGGAGGGCAATGCCCCTACGCATCGAAGACTATGCCCTCATCGGTGACACCCAGAGCGCCGCCCTCGTGGGGAAGGATGGCTCCATCGACTGGCTCTGTCTCCCGCGCTTCGACGCCGATGCCTGCTTCGCCGCCCTCCTCGGCTCCGAGGAGGATGGCCGTTGGTTGCTCGCCCCCTCGGGAGACATCCGCCGCGTCCGGCGCCGCTACCGCGCCGGCACCCTCGTGCTGGAGACGGACTTCGAAACGGACACCGGCACCCTGCGCGTCATCGACTGCATGCCCCCGCGCGGCCGCGAGCCGGACCTCGTGCGCGAGGCCGTGTGCCTCGAGGGCCAGGTCTCCGTCCGCATGGAGCTCGCCATCCGCTTCGGCTACGGCGGCCGCACGCCCTGGGTCCACCGCCTCGACGGCCGCTTCACCGCCATGGCCGGGCCCGATGCCCTCACCCTCCTGTCCGACGTGCCCCCGCGCCACGAGGACGCCACCCTGCGCGCCGACTTCCCGCTCTCCGCCGGCCAGTGCGCCCGCTTCCTGCTCACCTGGCACCCCTCGCACGAGCCTGTCCCGCTTCCCATCGACGCGGCCACCGCCGTGCAGCACACCGAGGAGTGGTGGCGCGAGTGGTCCTCGCACTGCGCCTATGACGGCCCCTGGCGCGAGCAGGTGCTCCGCTCGCTCATCGTCCTCAAGGCCCTCACCTACTCGCCCACCGGCGGCATCGTCGCCGCACCCACCACCTCGCTGCCCGAGGCCCTCGGCGGCGTGCGCAACTGGGACTACCGCTACTGCTGGCTGCGCGACGCCACCTTCACCCTGTTCGCCCTGCTCAACGCCGGCTACCACGAGGAGGCCCAGGCCTGGCGCGACTGGCTGCTGCGCGCCGTGGCCGGCGAGCCCGAGGAGATTCAAATCATGTATGGCGTTTCCGGCGAGCGCCGCCTCACCGAGCAGGAGTTGCCGTGGCTCTCCGGCTACCAGGGCGCCCGGCCCGTGCGCCTGGGCAACGCAGCCGTGTGCCAGTTCCAGCTCGACGTCTTCGGCGAGGTGCTCGACTGTCTCCACGTGGCCCGGCGCTCGGGCGTCCCCCCGCGAGATGAGGGCTGGGGCCTGCAGCGCCACCTGCTCGAGTTCCTCGAGTCCAACTGGGAGCGCCCCGACGAGGGCATCTGGGAGGTGCGCGGCCCGCCCCAGCACTTCACCCACTCGAAGGTGATGGCCTGGGTGGCGATGGACCGGGCCATCAAGACGGTCGAGTTGTTCCGCCTACCCGGGCCCGTGGAGCGCTGGAAGGAGCTGCGCGCACGCATCCACGCCCAGGTGTGCGAGCGCGGCTATGACGCCGGGCGGGGCAGCTTCGTGCAGGCCTACGGCAGCAAGGAGTTGGACGCGGCGCTGCTGCTCATCCCCCAGCTCGGCTTCCTGCCTCCGGGAGACCCGCGCGTGGTGGGGACGGTGGACACCATCCAGCGAGAGCTGTGCGAGGGCGGGCTGGTGCGCCGCTACGACACGCACCGCTCGGAGGACGGGCTGCCGCCGGGCGAGGGGACGTTCCTGGCGTGCTCCTTCTGGCTCGCGGACGCGCTCACGCTGCTGTGCCGCCTGGACGAGGCGCGCACCCTCTTCGAGCGGCTGCTCTCGCTGAGCAACGACGTGGGCCTGCTCGCCGAGGAGTATGACCCGCGCACGAAGCGGCACCTGGGCAACTTCCCCCAGGCCTTCAGCCACGTGGCCCTCATCAACACCGCGCAGAACCTCACCTACCCGAGCTGCCCCCTCACCGAGCGCCCGGGGGCATAGTTCCGGGCCTGGGCTTCCGCCATCCCGCTCGCGTCTGCTGCTGCTTGCGCTGCCGACGCTTGTGCCCGGCTTCGCTCTTGCGTGTATGGGCGGCGATCTCACGGTCGATCATGCGTTCCAGCTTCCGCAGAAGCGCCTTGGGAAGAAACTCCGGGTACGTCCTGGGAAACCCCAGGTAGCCGTCATCACTCCCCACCCACCGGAGGTCACCCTCGTCCCCCTTCACCAGGCCCCCCGCGGCTCGGATTGCAAGCTGCAGTGCCTGCATCGAATCGATCCCCCAGAGTTCGAACAGCTCCTTCTCACCCGAGTGGACCCACTCCACGCTGCACTTGTAGTTACCGGTTCGCGAATCCCTGGCCGGTACACGGACACGGATGGCGGCTCGCTGGCGAGAGCCGCCGGCGCTCTCGAACCGACGCTCCGCCATGATCGGCCCAGTGGGTCTGGTCCCGCGCATCAGTCGAGTCACCGTAGGCATGGCGGGAACCTCTCAGCATCCGAAGTAGTTGGAACAAAAGCCCCGGCACTGCTGCTCGCTCTCATTGGCTTACAAGAATCGAGGCAACGGCTCAGATTCACTGGGCGCTTACGCTTCCCCTCGTCTTCGCCTGGAGGCTTGCGCTTCTCCTCCTTCCCTGGAGGTTTCGCGGCCCCCCTTTTCCAGGGCCTGATGGGAGGAGTGGTATCAGGGGCCCTTGGGACTCTGCCGGCAACTCGAATCCTGGCAGAGTACAGGCCGTGGTGCGGAGGAGGTGCGCGCGGGGCGTGAGGCAGCGGCCAGGAAGGAGGGGATGAAGGAGAGGACACCGCGAGTAGACTGGGCCGAGTTGCGCAGGAGGACGTTCGACTTCGACGTGTTCGCCTGCGTGAGGTGTGGAGGCAGGCGGAGGGTGTTTGGTCCACCTGGACGGGATACGAGGACTTCCTGTTGGGCCTGCTGCGCGATGGGCGGCTCGCGCCCGGTCGACTCGAGGCCACGTTCCGGTCCTACCCGGACTCGTACGAGGTGAATGCACTCACGGGCGGGCATTGAGCGAAGGGCCGTACGAGGTGTCCCGTACGAAGTGCCCCGTACGAAGTCTCTGACACCTGGGATGGCCTGGCCATAACATGCTGGCGCATATCCATCACTCGTCAGCCAGACATCTCGTCCTCGGTGAATCAGACCTCGTCCAGATCCACGCGCCCGATTTCGTCGTCTACCTCAGTGGGCGGTGGTGGTTCCCCTGCATCGAGCTTGTCTTTCTCGAGGAGCAGATCGTTCAAGCAGTAAGGGCTACTTCCGCAAGTTCCAGACGGAGGATAGCAAGCACTTCGGCCCCAACGGCGCCAAGCTGAGTTTGTATCTTCTTTGACCGGATGGGCTGCTTGGGATTGAGAGGAAACAAGCAACTCAAAATCCCGGCTGTTGATAAGACGAGTGGGTGACAGTAGAACCAACGTTCGCTCGAACCAGCTCAACGACCTGATCGATCTCTATCGGGCGTTGGGCGGAGGTTGGACGCCCGGCATTCAGTGAGCAGCCTGCCTCGGGGCACCAGAAACTTGGGGTGGGCAGGCAGCGCCCACTACACTCACCCACGCTGTCTCGACGGGAGTCGAAACCATGGGCTGTGTGTTCTGCGAACTCGGCGTCTGTATCGACCTGGCGCACACGGGGACTGTTCTCATCTACGATTCCACGGGAAAGAGTACCGCCCACCTTCTGGGTCGGCTGGACGAGGTCCCGCCGCCGCTGCTCGAAGACACGAGGACTGTTCCCCTCTTCGATTCCACGCGCAGGACGTCCGTCCTCGTGCCGGATCCGCTGGGAAATGACCCCCTGTGGTCGTCCCTGTTCCCACCCCTGCCCACGCCGCCGCCGAAGCCGCTCCCCTACAACGCCTGCGTCGGCCTGGAACTGGAGACCAACTTCCTCGTCATCAAGAAGAGGAAGCAAAAGGACGTGGTCTACAAGGACCAAGGCCTTCGCATCGACGCGGACACGGCGGTCGGAGGCTCCGACGGCTCCCTCGAGTTCGTGGTGACGAAGACGCCCAACAAGGAGCAGCTCCTCCAGCGCGTGCGGCGCTGCCAGCTGCTCGCGAAGTCCCTCATCGCCAAGTGCAAGTCCCAGAGCAGGGCGAAGTCCTCGAACAGGCGATCGAAGTCCAATGTGGTGCCCACCACCACATGCAGCGGAACGCCCCTGGAGCTCTTCGGCGAGGGGCGCGAGGCGGCGCCGGTGGACGAGAAGAAGACCTCGGTGCCCGACGGCTCCGTCGGGGTTGAGCTCACGAAGGCGACCCCCAATGCGACCATCCAGTTCACTATGGGGGTGCCGCTCTTCCGAATGCGGAAGTACCTGCTCAACGCGGCGGAGTTCAGCGTGGACTACGGCGACCGGGTCAGCATCATCGAGATGATTCACAACGGTATCATCATGAGCGGCGATGCCTCGGCCACGCACAAGGCGAGCGAGAAGTGGCGCGGCTTCCTGCTCTTGTTCGGCCTGTATGTCTACGACTTGCAGGTGTGGAATCCGAATAGGGACTCGGATGAGGGCCCGAAGAATGGCCTGACGGTCATGACGCGAACCAGCTTCCGCGAGATGTACCTGCACCTGAGGCCGGGCGTCGTGAACAGCACCACCTCCGAGGGGGACACCAGGGAGCTCAAGCGCGTCGCGAGCGCGGTGCTGGGTCTCGTGAGAGGAGCGCCAGGCATCGGGAGCGCGCTGCTCATCGCGAAGGCTTATCCCTGGGCATCCGAGCGCGCCATGAAGAAGACAGACCTCACGCTGGTGGACTGGATCAACAGCATCATCCATGGGACGAAGAAGGCGTTCCGCGAGCAGGTGATGGAAAAAGGAATCTCCGGCAATGGCGAGCCCGACTTCCTCTGCCCGCCGGATGGCTTCGACTCGCTGTTGCCGCGCTACAGCCTGGGCGCGATGAAGATGGATGGTGAGCTCGTCATCATCGAGCACCGCAACCCGGCGCTGCTCACCAGCGGCGTGGAGGACCTCGAAAACTGGGAAGCGTTCGCAGACCTGGCGTTCGACTTCGCGGATGCCATCCTCCAGGACAAAGACTTCACCGGCTAGGGGAACCGCATCCAATACCTCTTTCCATCGACTTGAAGAAGCGGCTCCTCGCACCTCTTGGGCGAGCGGCCTGGGCTATCGAAGGCCGGCTCGACACTGTTGTGGGAGGCGTGGGAGAAGTACACCGTGTCCGCGGAGACGAACAGCTCCCCGAAATCACTGAGCTCACCCGTGGTTCCGGAGCGGGTTCCCCCCTCGGAGTGAGGCAACTCCCACCATAGCCCCCCCCCGTTTCGGAAGAACAGGGCGGCGGGGCACCGCGCGGGATCAGTTGCTGATGATCAACTGCGTGTAGGTGACGCTGACGTTGTCGATGCGGTAGGTGGTCGCCAGGGCAGCATTTTCTCGCACCCGGAAGTGTCCCACGAGGGCTCCGGCGTAGTCGTACACCCGGGCCACCACGGAGGTGCTCCCCGTGGGCCAGTCCTTGATGGAGACGACGGCCGTGTTCGACCCCCCGCCGGGGGTCGTCGCCTTCACCTCTCCGCCCACTACGTATTCGATCTTCCGGATGCGGTGCGGCGCATACCCGCTGATTCCCATGAACGTGAAGCGCAGGGTCTGCTCGTCCTCATTCAGCACGAGCGCGGGGGCACTGACCTTGATCGGCGCGGCGTAGGTCAGGCTCACGCTGTCAACGCTGAAGTCCCACTCCCCCGTCCCCGCGCTGGACACGAAGCTCAGCTGCACCATACGGCCCCGGAAGGACGCCAGATCGAACTGGGCCCGCCGATAGGAACGACCCGCCGGGAAGTAGTTCACATCCAGCCGGTCGTAGGCGGCCAGCACAGTCTGCACGCCCGTCCCCAGATCCTTGACCAGGACCGACAGCTTCGCGGCCTCCGTGGCATTGGGCTCGACACGGTAGCGGAAGCTCAGTGGCACGGACGTGGCATCTGCGGGAATGCTCACCGCCTGGCTCAAGCTGCCACTCGCGCTGAAGGCCGAACTCCGTTTGCCCATGAATGGCTTCGGGCGCTTGCCCGCGTGCTTCGCGAGAACCCCCGCGCTGGCCGACCAACCGGTGATGCCCGCCTCGAAGGTGCCGTTGGTCAGGAGCTGGTTCGCCCCCACCAGCACCATCGACAAGGTCTTCTGCGCGGTCTTGAGCGTGCGATCCTCCGCCGTAGCGAGGCCTGGGCAGGCGTGTACCCCAAGGGGGCTCAAGCGGCCTGTCCACCGGCCGGGAGCATCGCTCGGGCGGCCCCGTCAGCGGCCCTCCTCGGCCCCTCCGCTCCAGCCCTCACCCTCAACATGGCCTCTATCCCGCCTATACGTTTCGCTCACAGGGGGATGGGCGCCCAGGGGCCGAGCGCCTCCAGTTGGAAGCCGGTCACGGTGAAGCTGGCCAGGAAGTCATCGAGCCGTGGAGGGGGCTCCAGCCGGAGCAGGGAGACGGCGCGCACCTCGCCGGGCGTGTGGCACTTCCACCCCACCACCACCCGCTCCCTCAGGCGCTGGCAGCCGATGACGATGCCGCCGCTGAGGCTCTTGTCGGAGATGGTCCAGCGGGAGGCAGCGGCCGCCAGGGCCTCGATGTGCATCTCCTCCGTCACCAAGGCCCCGTACTTCGCGTCTCGCAGGAGCCAGCCGAGCAGGTGGAGGTGCAAGCTCCATCCCATCGAGCACCGTGTCTCTTCCGCCCAGGCCAGGAAGCGCTCGAAAATGTCCGCGCCATCGGGTGGACACAGGCCCTGGAGCAACTGGGGACACGGATCGAACAGCGCATGCCAATACGCGCGCAGTGCCATCTCCGCCATCTGCCGCTCCCGCGTCTTCTCCGGCAAGGCCCGCGCCCGTGCCCACGAAAAGTATGCCCGGTACACAGGAGCCTCAGTGAGCATGGCGGCCTCCCCATTCCCGGGCCGCCACGAGGTCGCGGCTCCAGGCCTCAAACCCGACGTCCCTGTCCCGCTCGATGCAGAGGGTGGTGGCCTGTCGCGCCTGCGCGAGCGTCTCTTGCATGAGCTGGAGGGTGTCCCCGGCCAGCTCCCCTCCGTGGGTGTCGAAGGCGGTGGAGGGCTCCGGCAACACGTCGTAGCCGCCAGCGTGGAAGTGTTTCACTCCGGGCAGGAGCCGCGCCCACGCATCCGGCTTCACGCCGCAGTTGCGCCAGGCACAGATGGCGTTCGAGAGGTCGAACAGCACGCCCATGCCCGTATCCGCCACCAGGGCTTCGAAGAAGGCGGGCTGATCCCTGCCTATCTCCAGGAGCGAGGGATAGTTTTCGAAGTACACCTGGGTGCCGAGCATTTCCTGCCAGAGGCCGACACGCTGCCGGGCGTGCTCGTACACATGTCCGTACTCCAGTTCTGGAAGGAGCGGGACTTCCCGCCCCTCTACCGTGAAGCGGAGCAGGTGATCCGAGATGTAGAGGGGCTTGAGCTCCCGCGCCAGGAGGCGGAGGCGCGAGGCCATGGCGGCCAGCGTCGTGTCGTCCCGCTCCAAGAAGCGCGAGTGCATGATGTGGAAGGCCACGGGCACATCACCGAGGGCCCGCCGCACCTCGACCGGAGGGACGAGGAAGAAATTGTCGATGAGGATTTCGCAGAAGTCCGCATGTCCGGTGCGCAGCAGCTGCTGGATGAGGGGGAGGCGGCTCGCGCGCGTCCAGTTCACCCCCAGCTTCGGATGTATGCCGCCATTCACCACGGGGACGCCCTTTCGAAGATGAAGAAGGCTGCCCCCGGCATGAAGCAGCCGGAGACAGCCCAGGCCTCGGCACTAGAGAATGATGCCGCAGTCGACTCCGGCGGAATCCTGCACGGTCAGAACCTTCACCTCGGTCACGTGGGTCTGGATTGTCATGGTTACGTTCCTGCTCTCTGGCCTCGGGTGGGAAGACACTCAGCGCAGGATGGGATCGTCTGCCAAGGCAACCAGATGTTCCTCCCTGCCAAGGGATTGAGGGCGGCCTGCCTGGATGTGATCACGGCTCCGCCGGCGTATAGAAGGTAGGCTCCCGGGGAGGCTAGGCGAGTTGGGTGGGGGACATCTGCCGGGGGACTGGATGAGGACGCGCGCTCGACGGCCGCAGGAGAAAGCCCACGCTATTCCGCCAATGAGCCACGGCGTAGCGCCTCGCACCGCGCGCGAGCCACTCCAGTCAGGGCGGGGGGAACTTCGCCAACTCCACCATCCTGTGTCCACGGCCCTGCTCCCTGAAGCGCCACTGCCCGCTGAAGGAGCAGCCGAGCAGGGGGCAGTCCCGCCACTCCTACACGCGGGGCTCCAGTTCGACGCCCTCGGGTTCGTGGTGGAGGGTGAGCCACACCGGTCCCGGCAGCGCGTCGAGCGCGCGCAGCAGTTCATCGATCTCCCCGTCGCGTGACGTCCAGCCCCATCGGTGCATGCCGGCCCAGGGCCTCTCCAGCGTGCTGGAGTCGGGGGACGGAGAGCCCAGGGAGAGCGATGCGCCCTCCTGGCTGTTGGTCGCCGTGAAGCTGTACTGATGCGCGACGAGCGAAGGGGCCTCCCTCCAGTAGGAGGCGAGGAGCCATCCTTCCCCGGCGGGATGCCCCGGGGCACGATCTCCCGTCCAACCAGGTGAACGACCTTGAATCCTGACGGTGGACCCCGACACGTGGGTCCCGTGCCGAGGAGGCGTCTCATGCGAAAGCTGAAGGAGCTCGTGGCAGTCCTGGCGGTGGTGCTCGGTGGGGTGGCGTCTGGCGCGCAGGCTCCGCGAGACGACACCCCGGGCGAGTTCGACTACTACGTCCTGAGCCTCTCCTGGTCGCCGACGTTCTGCGCCAGCCCGGCGGGGCGGCGGAGCCCGGAGCAGTGCGGCCAGGGACGCTCCTTCGGCTTCGTGATCCACGGCTTGTGGCCGCAGTTCGCCCAGGGGGGCTTTCCCAGCTCGTGCCAGTTGAGGCCGGAAGCGGTGCCGACAGAGGTCGTTGAGAAGATGATGCCCAGCATGCCCAGCAAGCGGCTCATCTCGCATGAGTGGGAGAAGCACGGCACGTGCAGCGGCCTCGATGTCGAGGAGTACTTCAACGTGACCGAGGAGGCCTTCCAGAGGGTCGCGCTGCCCGAGCCCCTTCGGACTCCGAGGAAGATCGTCACCGGCTCCGTGACGGCCATCGAGCGGCTCTTCATGGAGGAGAATCCGGGCCTGGACCCGGAGGAGATCGCGGTGGTGTGCAACGGGCAGACCGTCTCCGAGATCCGCATCTGCATGGACAAGGAGCTGAACTTCCGCACGTGCGGCAGGGACGTCAGGGACACCTGCAAGGAGGGCAGGGCGCGCTTCCCTCCCATCAGGAAATGACCATGGAGGCCCGCCGAGGGGAGCCCGCAGGGGTGACGCACCGCCCGGCGGACAGCTCGTGAGCAAGGGGGGGTTACTTCATTGTCCGGGACGCGCCCCAGTCCGCCTGCACCTGGTCCGCGTAACCCCTGGCGAAGGAGACGAGCCGCCGGGTGGCTTCCTTCGAGTCCTCGCCCACCCACTTCACGAGCGAAGCCGCGCGGGCCTGGGTGCTCCCGTGCGCTCGCGCCAACACCACCCCGGCCTGCGTGAAGGCCGAGAGGAGCTCCTTCTCACTGGTGAGGGCCTTGTCATCCAGTTTGGCCTTCTCGGGCTCCAGCTCGCGCACGAGGAACGCGCGGCCGCTCACCGTGGTGGCACCGGTGAGCGGGTTGAAGTTCGAGCCGAATCCAGCCTGGTTCTTCACCACGAGCGCACCATCCGCGGGCACGGGCGGCCGCGCGAGACTCGGAGCGAGCAACTCCTTCAGCTCGAGCATCACCGGAGGGGCGTCCGGTTGCTTCGCGCGGACGAGCGCGTAGTAGCGCTCCAGCCCGTAGCTGCTGCCCCCGGCGTCGAGCCGCTGGGCCCAATCGAGTACCTCCAGGGGCCGGGCGATGCCGTCCGCCCCCCGCAGGCCCACCTCGTAGGGCACGAGCGCGGCCCGCAGGGCCTTGTGCGTCTCCGCTGACACCGGATGGAGTGTGTCGCTGCTCTGGAACCGGACCTGGCCCCGCGAGTCCGTGCGGGTGTACTCCTTCAACAGGTCCCTGGGTGAGGCGTCCTGGGCCTTGGCGATGAGGTCGTCCACCTCCCCCTTCGCCTCCTTCTTGGAGAGAAACGCGCCAGGGTTCTTCCCGCGCCCGGCGAGCCGCTCCAGCTCGCGCCAGTACGCATTGGCGAGCGCCTCGACGGCCTTCGCCTGCTCCTTGGGCTCCAACCCGGCCTCGCGCGCGGTGAGGGCGGCGCTGACGGCCAGGCGGGTGAGGTCCACCTCGGGCGAACCGGGAGTGGCCTGATCGAAATCGTTGAGGCCCCATACCGCTTCACCCTTGGGGCCGCGGATGGTGCCGAGATTCCCGATGTGCATGTCCCCCACCACGGGCACCCGGGGAGCAGGACGGTCCAGGAGCCGCGAGGCATCGCGCCAGGACCCGCGCAGGTCCTCGTGGAAGAGCGCTGGCATCATCCGGAAGAAGGCGGACGCGCTCTCGCGCATCAGGGCCTTCTTCTCCTCCAGCCGCTGGGGCGGCAGGGCGAGGCGCTCGTGGAAGGCGGTGGTGAAGGTGACGGCCTGCTCCGGGGGGCGGCGAGCGGCCGCGGCGGTGGAGGTGCGGCCGAGGGGCGAGGGGGTGGAGCTCCGCTCGGACGGAGTGCTCCGAGGCGAGGGACGAGGGGACGAGATGCGCATGGGGACCAGGGGGGACGGCTCACTCTAACTGTGTGTCCATGGCTCGGGACGTGACGGTGTGGCAACACGCCACGGTGCACATCCACACCGCGCCCGCCAGAACCGGAAGGCTCCGAGCGGGCGCTGCGGTAACACGGTTGCCGGGCCTACGTGGGCGGCGGCGGGGGCGGGAACGGGCTGAAGGACGTGTCGAACGGGGCCGTGGGGCTCCAGTTGTTCACGCGCAGGTTCAGCGCCCGGTACGTCAGCACGTTGTTGACCGTGCCACTCGTCAGGTCGCTCCAGTCGCCCATCAGCACGAAGAAGGTGGGCACGGTCGCGGTGTCGGGCACCACCGTCACGGTGGCGTCGCCCGATTTGGTGAGCTTCACCGTCCTGGATGCTGCGCCGGTCATCGCCGGTGGTGATGGCGTAGTAGCCGGTGCCCGTAGTCAGCGTTCCGGCCGGCAGGGTGACGTACAGACGGCCGCTCTGCGATGGCTGGAAGGCGGGCGCCCCTGGAAGGACACGCGCTGGGTGGCCGCCGGGAGCAGCACGCCCTCGGCCACGTCCGCCGAGTACGGGGACACGGTGTTGAGCGCCGTGCCGGCCTCGTTCGTCAGCCGGCGGTTGCGATTCGTCCCGGTGACGCGGTCCGCCGACACGTAGCGCACCCGCACCATGTCCGCCTCCGTGACGGCCTCGAATTCGTCGTCCCGGAGCACCAGCAACTTCGGCTTGTCCAGGCGCTCCATCCCGACGTACAGAAACACGCGAACGTGAAGATCGATGGTCCGCGCCGCCTCGGCCCGCCGGGTCACGCATCGGTCTACTTCGCCGACCCGTTCGGCAACGTGCTCGAGTTCGTCACCATGGGCTACCGCGGGCCGGTGACCGACGGCCCGCCCGACGTCTCCGTGCTCTGAACTTCGCAGGAGGACAGAGCCATGGGCGTGGTGCGGGAGGATGACGGCTGGAGAGTGCCGGACGAGCTGTGGACGAAGCTGGGGCCCCTGCTGCCGCCGCGACCCGAGCATCCCCTGGGCTGTCACAATCCGCGCACGCCGGACCGACAAGCGATGGACGCCATCTTGTTGGTGCTGCGCACGGGCATGCAGTGGCGAGCGCTGAAGGCCACGGGTTGTGCGGACCGTCGTCGGCCTACAGACGCTCCGGGAGTGGTTGGAGGCGGGGGCTGCTGACCCCCTGCGCCTGCCTCCACACCTGACGCACGCGAACACGTCCACCGCGAAGGTTCTGCGCAGCTCCCAGCCTGGTCCAGCTTCCTGCGTCCCGTCATCCCAGTGGCCGCCGCCCATCTGATCGCGGCCCAGGAGGCGTGCTCGGGGGAGCATTGAGATCGATCATCTCCCAGCGCTTCCGCCTGGCTTGCTCGGCCAGACGAGGATCCCCGATGACCGCGACCGGGTGGCCGACGGCTTCGAGCATCGGCACGTCCGTGGAGTGGTCTCCATAGGCGAAGCATTCCGCCGAGTCCGCTTCGCGGGCGGCGAGGAAGGTGCGCACCGCGTCCGCCTTGCCCTGGCCGATCATCTGCGGCCCGTCGATCTCCCCGGTGTAGCGCTCCTCCCGCACCTTCAGGCGCGTGGCCAGGCAGTGCGTGACGCCCAGCTCCCGCGCGAGGGGCTCGAGGAGCTCGTCCAACGAGCCGGAGACGAAGACCGGGACGTGCCCCCGGCCCTGGTGCTCCCTCAAGAGCCGGAGCGTGGGAGCGATCAGCAGCCCGGGATGGCGCTGCTTCTCGAGCGAGAACCACACCGCCGCCGCCGCGCGCACGGCCTTCTGGCTCCGTCCCGCGTAGGAGCGGTAGTACTCCCGGTTCAGGAAGAGCCTGTCCCTGCCTTCCCCTTCCCAGGCGGAGAAGCGCGAGAGGAACTCGCGCCAGCGCGCCTCGCCCCGGCCCCGCGTTCCGCGGCTCTCCCAGCGCAAGTAGAACTCCTGGAAGCTGAACATGCTCTTGAGGGACAGCAGCGTCCCATCCACGTCGAAAAAGGCATACATACGATTCGTCCCGGCTGAGGGTGGAAGACAGAAGGCGGCCGGGCCCGTGGGGTGGAGCCCGGGTCCGGCCGCTGGAGGGTGCTCGCCCGTCATCCGGCCTTGGGCAGGGACTGGGCTGGCGTGCCCCGTGCGATGGCCTGGCGTGCCTTCTCGGCCTCGCGCTGACTGAGGAACGCCGCGTCGTACACCGTGAAGCGTATCTTCACCTCCGTGAGGAGCTCGCCGCCCTGGACGAAGCAGACCTTCACCTCGGACGAGAGCGAGCCTCGCTTGCCCTCCTTGTGCTCCAGGATGTGGTACTCGACGTCCATCCCCAGCGGGAAGCCGAAGGCGTGGTACGTGGCATCGATCTGATTGATCACGAAGTAGTGCGAGCGGTCCCGGTCCTTCAGGAAGTACCGCTCCGTGACGGCGAGCATCATCTGCCGGGCCGCCTCGATGAGCACCATCCCCTGGATGTGCTGGCCGGTCATGTGATCGCTCAGCTCCGCGCACCTGTCATCCAGCAGCAGGCTCGAGACGTACCGCTCGCCCTCCACCATCGTCTCCGGGAGGGTGATCATGATGTTCTGCTCGAGGTGCTTGTGCGCGAGCCTCGAGCTGGCCCGCTCCAGTGCGCTCGGTCCGGGCTCGAGCGTCACGCGCTTTCCATGGGGCGCGTGCCGGGTCTGTTCCCGCAGCCGGCGGAGGCCCTCGTCCGGGATGCCCTGGCCGATGAGGAGCGTCACGTCGCCCTGTAGCGTGCCGTTGCCGAGCATCCGCTCGAGCTGCGACAAGGTGACCACTTCCTCCGGGTTCTCGTGGGAGAAGCCAGCGAACCGCTCGCCCACGACATGCAACACCTTCGTCCTCATGATCGCTCCTTGGGTTTGAAGGGCCCTGGTTCCGCTTTCTTCAGTGGAGCGCCCTTGACCTAGGAAAGAGAGCGATGCTCCGGAATGTGATGAATCATTTCCCGGAGGCCAGTGCCGTGCGGAGATGCGCCAGCGCGCGCTGCTGGATGCGCTGTGCGCCGGCGCCGGGGATGACGTGCTCCAGGAAGCGGGAGCACACGCACAGCCCGCCGCCCACGGTCATTACGCCCACGATGAGCGGTGCCAGTCCCGAGACCGTCCCGTGCATCCATCGCAGCCGGAGGTCACCGTGCTGCTCGCCAAAGCCCAGACGGCCGAGGTTGCTCACGGTCAGCTCGGAGCCCATCAGCTGCCTGGCGAAGGACTGGAGCGAGGGTGTATCGGGCTTCGTGTCCAGGAAGCTCCGCGTCCTCAGGACGTTGGTGAAGACCCCGGGCCCTTCGGTGTCCCGGTGGAGCTGGTGCTTCACGTCCCGCGCCACCTCCCAGAAGGGGCTGCCGGGCCCGAGCCGGTGGTGGGTGAGCTGCCGGGAGAACCTGACCGCGAAGGACTCCTCTCCTGGAGGAACCAGGTGGCCGCGCAGGTTGACGGGAGACATGACCGTCAGGAGGCATTCGTTCCGGGAATCCAGCTCGCCGGCCAGGGACAGCAGGAAGGCGGCACAGAGCGCGCCATGCACACTGCTCCGTTCCCGGCGGCTCGCGGCGGCCAGGTGGGCCGTCTCGTCCTCCGGCAGGTAGCATGTGAGCAGGCGGACCTGCCTTCCGTCCTCGGGCGTGTCCTGGCTCGAGAGGAGACGCAGAGCGGCCCGGGGTACATCCGGGAGGCTGGCGCGGGAGACGGCTGGAGGTGTCCCGGGCGGCGGCACGCCCGGTGGCAGGAGCTCCTCGCTCGCGGCTGGCTCGGGCAGCAGCTGTCCGTTGCCGGGCATCGAGAGCTCGTGCAGCAGGTCCCGCACGAGCAGGACTCCCGACATCCCATCCCCGATGGCGTGATCGAAGGTGAGCAGCAGCTCGGAGGTGTCGGGGCCCTGGAGGAGTGTGACGCGGAGGAGGGGGCCCTGCCCTTGGGCGAAGGGGCGGGTGAGCTCTTCTTCCGCTTCTTGTACCCAGTGCTCCTCGTTCCGCCGCGAGACGACCCGGAGCGGAAGGGAGGGCACCCCCTCCGAGACGAAGTGGGGCTGTCCCCGCGCGTCGGTCTGGATGCGCACGGCCAGCAGCGCGTGCCGCTTCTGGACGAACTCCAGGGCCCTCCGAAGCCGTGAGACGGTCAGTGGGCCCGTGACACTCGCGCTCACCACTGCGTTGATGGGCCTCGCCTCGGCCAGGCGCCAGAGCAGGTGCTCCGATGCTCCCAATGGACGGTTCATGCCTGGTGCTCCTCCGTATACAAGGAGACGCGCCTGGCGCCGGTTCTTGGCGCGCATGCTCTCGAAGGAGGAGCGGCGGGGGAGGCAGGCGCTTCGGGGCCATGAGTCCTGCTGGAGCTTCGCCACCGTCGACCTCGGCGGCTTGGCGAGTGGCGGAAGGCTGCAGCAGTTCCCCGGAGGTCCGCTGCCGACGCTCAACCTGCTCAAGCTGGACTGACCGGTGTGCTTACGGCCTCCCTCGCAAGTGAAGCGGCAGTGCCGCAGCTGGCGCCGGTGGCGGCCGAGTTCTCGTCGCAGGTGGGGCGCGGTCTCGTCGAGGGACTCGGTGCGAAGGCGGAGGAGAAGAGCGATGCACTCGCCGCCTTCCTCGAGAGTGCGGGGCGGCGCTTCGTTCACGCGCTCGTGGATCAGCTCGACACGGAGCTGCGGGCCCGTTGGAGTGCGAGGGAAGGGAATGTGAGCCGGGCGGTGGAGGACACGGCCGAGCAGGTGGCCGCGGCATGCGTGCGGGGCGCTACCGAGGAGTTGGTCCGCCAGATGCGCTGAGCGGCCTGGGAGTGCCCCCGGGCAGGAGGGCCCTATCCTCCAGTGCCCAAAGGGTCTGGCTGCCCTCCGGTTCAACTGTCTTGGATGCGGTGCGGTGCCTCCCCCCCGGTGCGGTGGCCGGAAGTGCGAGCGGTCCTAGCTTGTGCGAGCAGGACTTCGCGGAGCAGGCACACGCATGAAAAAGAACGGTCATCGGCGTCAGGCGGGCAACGGCTCGTCCACTTCCCCTTCCGACACACTCCAGAGAGAGGTGCTTCCCATCCCGGATCAGCCCTACCAGGGCGTCCGGCCCTTCAGTGCGGCCGACCCGAGCGCGAAGTTTCCCCCCATCAAGCCACTGCGGCCCCCGGCGGGCGCCCCCAACGTCCTGGTCGTCCTGTTGGATGATGTCGGGTTCGGCGCCACGAGTGCCTTCGGCGGAGTCATCCACACGCCCACCGCGGATCGCCTGGCCAAGGGAGGGCTCAAGTACAACCGCTTCCACACCACCGCGCTCTGCTCGCCCACTCGCGCCGCGTTGCTCACCGGCCGCAACCACCACGCGGTGGGCTTCGGTGGCATCACCGAGATCGCCACCTCGTCGCCGGGCTACACGTGTGTCCGCCCGAACCACTGCGCGCCGGTTCCGGAGATCCTCAAGCTCAACGGCTACAGCACGGCGCAGTTCGGCAAGTGCCACGAGGTGCCAGTCTGGGAGACGAGTCCGGTGGGGCCGTTCGATCGGTGGCCCACCGGCTCCGGCTTCGAGTACTTCTTCGGCTTCGTCGGCGGAGAGACGAACCAGTGGTATCCGGCGCTCTACGAGAACACCACGCCCATCGAGCCGGACCGCAAGCCGGAAGAGGGCTACCACTTCATGGCGGACATGACGGAGCGGGCGATTGCATGGGCGCAGCAGCAGAAGGCGCTCACGTCGGACAAGCCGTTCTTCATGTACTTCGCGCCGGGAGCCACGCACGCTCCCCACCACGTGCCCAAGGAGTGGGCGGACAAGTACAAGGGCCGCTTCGACGCGGGCTGGGACAAGCTGCGCGAGGAGATATTCGCCAGGCAGAAGAAGCTCGGAGTCATCCCCAAGGACTGCGAGCTCACGCCGAGGCCCCAGGAGATACCGGCCTGGAATGACATGCCGGAGAAGCTCAAGCCGGTGCTGGCGCGGCAGATGGAAGTGTACGCGGGGTTCCTGGAGTACGCGGACCACCACGTGGGGCTGCTCATCGAGGCGCTGGAGAAGATGGACGTGCTGGACGACACCCTCGTCTACTACATCATCGGGGACAACGGTGCCTCCGCCGAGGGCTCGCCCCAGGGGACGCTGAACGAGGGGTTCCTCTTCAACAACATCTTCGGCGTGGAGACGCCCGAGTACCTCATCGAGAACATGCACAAGCTCGGCACGCCGGAGGCCTACAACCACTACGCGGTGGGCTGGGCGCATGCCATGGACACGCCCTACCAGTGGACCAAGCAGGTGGCCTCCCACTACGGCGGCACCCGCAACGGCACCATCGTCCACTGGCCCAACGGCATCCGCGCCAGGGGGGAGGTCCGCGAGCAGTTCTCCCACGTCATCGACGTGGGGCCCACCATCCTCGAGGCCGCGAACCTGCCCCAGCCGGTGCTGGTCCACGGCGTGCAACAGACCCCGATGCAAGGGGCGAGCATGCTCTACAGCTTCGACGACGCGAAGGCGCCGGAGCGGCACGAGACCCAGTACTTCGAGATGTTCGGCAACCGAGGCATCTACCACCAGGGCTGGGCGGCGGTGACGAAGCACCGCACGCCGTGGGAGTCCGCGGCGAAGGTGAGCCTCGAGAATGACGTCTGGGAACTGTACGACACGACGAAGGATTGGTCGCAGGCCAGGAACCTGGCCGGCAAGCATCCGGAGAAGCTGAAGGAACTGCAGCAGCTCTTCCTCATCGAGGCCGCGAAGTACTACGTGCTGCCGCTGGACGACCGCGGTGTCGAGCGCTTCAACTCGGAGATTGCGGGCCGGCCCGAGCTCATCCAGGGCGACTCGCAGATCCTCTCCGGGAGCATGAGACGGATCAGCGAGAACTCACTGATGAACCTCAAGAACAAGTCGCACTCGGTCACCGCGGAGGTGGAGATACCGGAAAGCGGCGCGCACGGAGTCATCATCACCCAGGGGGGCCAGTTCGGCGGCTGGTGCCTCTACGCGTACAAGAACCGGCTCCGCTACTGCTACAACTACGGCGGGCTGCGCCGGTACTACATCGAGGCCGGGAGTGCGTTGCCCAAGGGCACGCACCAGGTCCGCATGGAGTTCAAGTACGACGGGGGCGGCGTGGGCAAGGGCGGTACCGTGACCCTGTACGTCGATGGCAAGAAGGTGGGCGGGGGCCGGGTGGAGGAGACCCTGGCCAACGTGTTCTCCGCCGACGAGACCGCGGACGTGGGCCGCGAGATGGGCTCGTTCGTGGCGGAAGGCTTCACCAACGGCGACAGCGTGTTCAACGGCCGGGTGAAGTGGGTGCAGCTCGACAAGGGCAAGGAGGACTTCGACCACTTCCTCTCGCCCGAGGAGCGCTTCCGGGTGGTGATGGCCAGGCAGTAGCATCGGGCCTCGGACCCCGGGTCCACGGACCTGGGGTCCGAGCTCCGCCTCCAGCTCGCGTTCCCGTTCTCCAGGAAGAAGTCTTGTTCTCCGGTGCTCAAATGGCCTGGCTACCCTCCGGTTCATCCGTCTTGGATTCAGTGTGAAGCCACCCCCTCGGTACGGTGGCCGGGAGTACGAGGAGTCCTAGCTTGTGCGAGCAGGACTTCGCGGAGCAGGCACACGCATGAAGAAGAACGGGCGTCCGGCCCTTCAGTGCGAGGGACCCGAGCGCGAAGTTCCCTCCCATCAAGCCGCTGCGGCCCCCGGCGGGCGCACCCAACGTCCTGGTGGTCCTGTTGGATGATGTGGGGTTCGGCGCCTCGAGTGCCTTCGGCGGCGTCATCAACACCCCTGCCGCGGAGCGCCTGGCCAAGGGAGGGCTCAAGTACAACCGCTTTCACACCACGGCGCTCTGCTCGCCCACGCGCGCCGCGCTCCTCACCGGCCGCAACCCCCACGCCGCTGCGAAGGTGTCAAAGGACTCGACCGGCGCCTTGGCACCAGTGCGCCCCCCGAAAAAACAAAAGGCCCCAGGTTCCGGAGAACCTGGAGCCCTGAAGAGCGGAGGCGGCGGGAATCGAACCGGAGAAATTCCGCTATGATTCCAGGTACTTTAGAAGAGCTATCCCGCCTATACCGAGCAGGATACCCCTCCCGTACCCCCGCGGCCCCGCGGTGGACGCTCCCGGCATCGCGCCGTACCCCACTCGCCGCACTGGAGAAGCCATGTCTATACCCACCCTACTGCGCGCCGTCCTGGCGCTCGTGCTGTCCCTCGCTGCGTGCGGCCCGTCCCGGGTGGAGTTCTTCCCGCTCTCGGACGAGCCCATCCAGACCGCCGCTCTCTCCTGCCCGCCCGCCCCGGCACCGGTCTGCCCGGCCGCGCCAGTCCTCGAGTGCCCGCCCCCGCCCGTGTGCCCGGCCGCGCCAGTCCTCGAGTGCCCGCCCCCGCCCGTGTGCGCGCCCCCGCCAGAGCCCCCGGCCCCGGTGGAGCTGAGCTTCAGCGCGACGGCGATTGAACCGCTGAGGGCTGAGCTCCAGGTCGAGTGGGCCGTGCGCGGATGCACTCCCTCCGACGTCGAGATCCTGGGTGAAGCGGGTCAGGTCGTGAGCATCTACCAGCGCGAACCCGTCCCCGTCGTGAACGTGAGTCGCCCGGGTGCTCCCATGATCGAGCGCCTGGGGCTCTGGGTGCGCGTGACCTGCGACGATACGCGGTCCCACGTCGCGGGCCCGTTCATCGTGACGGACGTGCTTCGTGCGACCGAGATTCACGAGCTGAACACCGAGCAGCCCCAGGCGGTGATAACTCGGCTACTCCACATGCCGGAAGGCGTCTTTCTGCTTTGGGCCGACCGGGTGGCGGTGAATGACCCCACCATCACAATGGAGCGGCTTATGGTGCTCGACGCCTCGGGTCAGAAGCTCCGCGAACACGGGCTCGCCTATCACACGACGGGCGAGGGTACTGCCCCCACCCAGCCTTTCTGGTTCGAGGAAACGCGCCTTGTTTGGAGCGGGAGCTCGGGCCGGCGTTCCTTCTACGACTACACGACTGGAGCAGGAAGCCCGCAGCCCTACCGCGTCACGACGCCGCCACCTCCGGCATTCACTTTCCCCGGGAAGCCTGATGCGCTCCGTTCGTGGGGCGGCTTCTGGGCAAGGCACGCGGACGGCACCCAGCGCGCTTGGGTGGGACGCGGGAGCGTCGTAGCGCTCGTGGACCTCGGAGGGTGAAGAGCACGCCGCATCCAGCGCGTTGAACGAGGGGCCCTACCACGGTGGGGCCCTTCGCCATTTACGGCTTCCAGCTCGCGCGGGCCGTCGTGCGTCTGTCCATCACGAGGCTCGCGGGGGGCATCACTTCCCGTTGACGTAGAACGCTATCCCGTGAAGGCGAACGCGGTTCGCGTCGTTCACGAGTAGCGACATGTAGCCAGCGCTTGCGCCAGTGCTGGCGCCCGCGATCTGGACAGTCGAAAACCCCGAGGAGCTCGTGGAGGGCACCAGGAACGTGACGGTGTAGGCCGGTACGGCCGCCGCCGGAAGGACTGCCAGGGTTGAACTCGTTCCGGTCTTGCTGATGTCGCCACGAATCCAGCACCGTCCGAACGAATCGACGCGGTATTGATGAGGGCCAGTGGCAGACACATTGAAGTCCGTCCAGTCGGCATGCAGCGGAAGCGTCTGCCACCCGTCGCCGTCGAGGTCGAAGGTGTTCTTCGCCGTCCAGGTGTTGGCGCTTCCCAGACGACCGTAGTGCGTGGTCAACACCGTGAGGAGCTGGGTGTTGTCCGCCTTGACGAGCGGCGTGTGCGCCTCCACGACGTTGCAGATTTCCTCCTGGACGGCGTTCAGCCAGTCGGAGCCGATGACGGTGGCCTCCTGCAGCGGGGGAGTCAGGCTCCCCGGCACGTGTAGTCCGTCCACGGCCCCGTCAGCGTCAGTGCGATGCATCACGCACCTCGGCGGGCTTCGCGGTGGAGTCGTCGCTCTGGCTCGGCTTCGGGGTGACGTCCTGGCCTGAGCGAGTACGGCCAGCGCGGGCGGCACCAGACCGGGCAGACGTCTGGGGCTTCGGAGTCTCTTGCATCATTGCGGTTCTCCTTCGGGGTGAGTGCGGCGCCCCCCACCAGCGGCCCACGCGGAAGGAGGGGGCGCGCAAGCCGCTGGTGAGGGTTGTAGAGGCGCCGCGGCCTCTACATCCGGGGAAGGCGCCCCGGAATGCTCGTGTCTGGGATTAGGCGCCGTTGTTCTTGTAGATGCCGACGTGATCGACCACGCCGCACCCGAAGTCGAGGGAACAGCGCCACCTGGTTCCCATCACCTCGAAGCCCTCCTCTTCCATGATCTCGGGACCGTTCTGGCCGTCCAGGTAGGCATGTTCCAGCACCGCCACGGACGCAGGATCCGCGGCCACGTACCACGCGGTGGTGGACACGGCATCGAGACGGGGCTCGACGATGGGCTCGATCTTGCCGGACCAGGGGTTCACGTCACTCGTGGTCGTGGCGTTGATGGTCGCGGCGAGCTGCATCGCGGCCACCTCAAGGGCAGCGGGCACAATCGCGAACCGCGGGACGACATTGGCGGGAGTCTTCCCGTCCAGGCCCTTCTGTGTGCGCAGCGCGCGCCACGCCATGCCGAGCGAGGCGACGGAAAGCGCGTCATTGGTGGCTGAGAGATTGCCCCGGCTCACGTGGAAGAGGGACACGGAATCTCCCATGATGGGGTTCGACGTCAGGAGGGTCACCAGCTGATTCGCCTCCAGCTCCGCCGCGGCCCGACCGAAGAGACGGATCAGATCCAGGGCGCCCAGGTCGTCGTTGATGATGGCCTCACGCGAAATGCCGAAGATACGGGCATGGGTGGTCAGCCGGTAAGACTGCTTCGAGCTGGCCATGGTGCCGGACTTCACCTCGCCGTGCTCGTTCACGGGGAGCAGCTCCGGGGCCTCGCCCAAGCGGAGCAGCGACTTCGCGCGGAAGTCGCGGGCGCTGCTGGCGCGGCTGATCTGCTTCAGCCCGGCCGGATACGACTGGTACCCGTCCAGGAGCACCCTGGCGCCCGTCTCCGTGAGTAGGGCCTTGAAATCCGACGTACTGTGTAGGGCGCGCTTGACGATCTGGGACTGCGACATGAGCCTGGGGGAGATGCCGCGGGCCTCCAGACACAGGCGCGCATGGTCAGTGATGCTGAGCCGGACGTACTGGTTCGCCGCCTCGGGCAGCTTCTCCCGGCATCCCGCGCGGTGGGCGAGCGCGGCGGCCATGTTCCGCACGCGCTGATCCGGGCCGTCGTAGCTGTTCCCCACCTCGAAGCTGCGCTCGGCCGCGCCCGAGGGTGCCTGGCTGGTGCCGTCGTTGTCGCTGCGCTTCGCCAGCTCCTCGAGCACCAGGGCGCGTGCCTCGTTCAGGGGGGTGCTGGCATCGATGAGCTTCCTGGCGAACTCGTCCCCGAGCGAATGCTTGCGCGCCAGGGTGTTGATGGTGGTGATGCGCTCACGCTCCAGCTTCGCTGCGTTGTTCTCGTCCACGTTGCTCTCCTTCTGCGGCGAGGCGCCGCGGGTAATGAATTCACAGGGGTTGCGGTCGGTACTGCTGGCACTTCGGAAGCCGGCGCCAGCGTCGGCGCCAATGGCAACCGCGCTGATCTCGTGCGGGGTCCACCGAACCGCTCTCATGACCGGGTGGCCGTCTTCCGCATCCTCCACCTTGACCAGCTTGTTGAGCCTGTACCCGACGGAGCAGTTGGTGACGATACCCTCGGCAACCTTGTTGAAGAGCTTGTCGGCCTCGGGATCCTTGCCCTCGGAGACGAATCGCACCAGGGCACGGCCCACCATCTGCTCGCCGCTCTTCACCAGCCAAGCGCGCTCGACAACGCCAGGCGTGGCCGCGACGTTGTAGCCATCGTGGTTCGCCAAGAACGGCGCGCCCGAGTTGAGGCGCGAGAGGTCAACCGCGCTCTCGGAGACCTCCAATTCCTCCCACCACTGATCGAACCAGCCGCGAAGCACTCGCGCCCCGGTGGTCCACGTCACCTCCACCGTGCGATTCTTCCGGTCCAGCGTCGAAGGCTCGAATGCCGCTCGCATCGACAGGGGAGGCATTTCGCGTGTCTGCGTCATGCCCCTTCAATCCCACGCTCCGAATGTAATTACTAGACAGCCATTTTTCGTTTCTTGCCGTCCAGGATGTTCCGGATCTGCCGCTCGTCTGGAACGCGGTCCCTTGCCAGGAGCGCCAACGCCAGACAGCCGGCGAGGGAATCAGGCTGGGGGTTGGCGGGCATTGCCGCGCGACTGGCCTTGAGCATCGCCGCACGGAGCTGCCTCGCCTGCTCCGCAACGGACAGGCCCTCTCCGAGGAAGCCGGCGGCAGCCTGGAGCGCTTCGTCCCGTTGGCGCATTCGGTCCGCGTAAGGCAAGCCGGACATGAGGACTTCGAGCATCCACGACCGGAGGCCCGGCGGGAGCTGGCCGGCGCTCTCTCGCTCCAGGGCGCGATACATCACGGGGTCTACGGTGACCATCGGTGGGGCCCCTAGTTCAACGCCTGCGTGGACGGACGCGGCCCGAACACGCGCAGCACCGCGGCGGCAGCGGCATCGCGCATCACCTGGGCGGCCCGGGGGCCTTCCACCTGGTGGAGCACCAGCTCTTGAGCGGCGGGGGTCACCAGCTGCGCCACCTTCCGCATCTGCTCCGAGCTGGGCTCCGGATAGCCGCCGGTCGCCAGCAGATGACGCGCCGCCAGCGCCCCCACCTCCGCCAGCTCCACCGCCCGCCGGGTGTTCTGCAGCGAGGGCACGAGCCCCAGGACCTCGGCGGCTACCAGGAGCGTGATCGCGGTCACCACCATCGCCAAGCTCGGGGTGGGCTCGTCCTCGAGCGTGGCTCCAACGCTCCGGGCCAGGGTGGTGCAAAACCTCTTGAGCTGGTCTGCCGAGAACTTGATCTCCCGGGCGTTCAGCTCGGCCATTCCAGCATCCATGGCTCGGTTGGCGATCTCGTCCCGCTCGCGCTTCTGCTCATTGGTGAAATACATCGACAATCCCTTTCATTCTGGGTGTAGAACCACCACTAGCAGTTTTTCCAAAGCGCACAACTCTGCCCCTGAAATTTCACGGCGCACGCGGCCGGGCGGCCTGGCTACCCACGGAGTGGTTTAGACGTCTGGAACGGCCACGCTAAACACGGGCGTTCCAGCGTGTTCCAGGCGGTTTTCGGCAGGCGTTCCGCGCAGTTACGCGGTCGATGTGTCTGACATTCCCGGGAAATGTTACCGCCGTAAACACCTGGGTTTTTCCCTCTCAAGCGTGGGAGCGCGCTCTTTCGCACCCGTGAGTCTCCGGCCCCTCGGAAGAACCTAGGCCACGGGAGGGGGGCATCACATCTTGCGGACTGCTTGGCGGCCCGAAAGCCTGTTCACGTTGGCCTACCATCCGGACCGGACTCCCCTAAAGGGAGAGTCCGCAGTCCGCATGGGGTTTGGATGCGGACTGGTCCGCAAGAGTCTGCATCAGTCCGCATCGCTGGTCGCCCCGTTGGGCACATACACGATCCCGCCCTCAGCCTTGGCAAACCGGGCCTGCCCCTTCCGGATCAGCTCATCCACGACCGCAGATGCTTTCGCCTTGCCGACTCCAAGGGCCGCCCGAATGGCCTCCCGACTCAATCCCTGGCGGCCGGGCGGATTCACCTCGTGAGCCCGGCGAAGCTGCTGCAGGACGCGCGAGGCATTCTCCGCTAGCTCCTCCTGCCCCTTCGCGGTGGCCTCCGGCGAGTAGGCCCATCGTGCGACCGTGGCCTCGCCGTTCTCGTCGTCCTCCACGTTGAGCGTGAGCCCGAACGT
The DNA here is from genome assembly GCF_026626635.1 of Archangium lansingense. GTDB lineage: Bacteria > Myxococcota > Myxococcia > Myxococcales > Myxococcaceae > Archangium > Archangium lansingense. Next base: position 7,736,762 of record NZ_JAPNKA010000001.1, on the reverse strand, counting down.
CCCCGCCCCCTTGCCGGCCTTGAGCTCGACGACGACGGTGTTGACCCACTCGGCTTCGGTGGCCTTCGTCATCGACAGATAGATTCCTCCGTCCACCGCACCATGCACAGCACTCGAGCCGCGCATGAGTTGGCCGGGACGTCTCTGGGCCTTGTCGGGGCCTGCCTTGGCGCTGTGGTGGATGAAGAGCACCGAGCAACCCAGCGTATCTCGGAGGAAGCGTAGGCGCTTCATGACTTCGGCCATGTCACCGGAGCTGTTCTCCTCGCCCGTGTGCGCATCGCGCAGCGGGTCGATGACCAAGAGCGCGAGATTCGGCGGGCATGCTGCGAGGAGGCCGCAAAGGTCGTTGTCGTCCAAGAGGTTCAGCGACGCTCGGCACCTCACGTGGATGTGTCGGACCGCCTCGAGCGGGTCCAGTTCCATTCCCCGGGCCAATGCCGTGAGGCGCGTCCGAAAGGACCGCTCGGAATCCTCGAGGGCGAAGTACGCGACTCCGTGTCGGTCGTTGCAGGGCACCTTGAAGACGTTGAAGAGCGCTCTACGAGCGGAGACGGCGATCGCCATGGTGAGGGCAAGCCACGTCTTCGAAGTCTTCGGCTCACCCGCGATGACGAGGACCGACCTCTCTGGGATGAACCCACAGACGAACCAGACCAACGGAGCAATCACGCGCGAGAGTAGGTCCGCCGCTCGCTCGAAGGAGAACCGCTCAGCGCCCGAGTCTGCCTTCCCCTGGTAGCGCTCCCACGCAAACTTGGCCTGCTCAAGCCGGAGGTCGCCGGGCGCCCCCTTGGCGTAGCGGTAGGCGTTGTCGCGCAGCTTCTCGAGGTCAGCCGTAGGCCAGGGGGGCTCGCACCGGTCGTTGTAGCGAAGTCCGAACTGCATAGCCTGGTCGGGAGAGAGCCCGCGATCCCGGAGGCGCATGAAGAACTGCAGCGTGCGTGCGTTTCCGCCCTCGCCCTCGCGTGAAGCGGGATAGCGGTCAACCATCTCGAGGATCTGCGCTTCAACCTCCGGCGTCAGGGTGACCTCCGGCGGCCCGGCAGGCTTGGAGTCGGGCACGTCGTGGAGGAAGCGCTGGATCCTCGCCGCCAAGAACGCCGGCAGCGCCGCGAGCTCACCATTCATAGCGTCCCCCGCTGATGTGTCCACTCGGCGGGGCAATGACGTAACCGTAATCGGCCCGAACATCGATCCCGAGCCCCACTTTCGAAGAGGTGCTGGGCACGCGCCCGCCGGGGTGCTTGAAGTAGAGGTGAAGTCCGCCGGAGCCCGTACGTGCACTGAGCGTCACCGGAACTTGCCCGAGGGCATTCAACGACGCGACGCCGTCCTTGCCCGGCTTCCGATCCAGGTCGATCACGACAAGCCTAGACTCGGCCCCAGTGGCGATTGCGACGTGAGCGGGAGGCCACCGCCCCCACCAGGCGCGGATCTGCCCCGTGTCGGTGCTCGCGTCCTTGACGCCGTGGCGCGTGAGCGGGTGCTTGCCGGGGCTGGTGCAGGCCGCGCCCGAAGGGCACGCGCAACGGCCGTTCTCGGTCCACCAGCAAGGGAACACACGCCAGCCGCGGGCTGCATACTTGAGCGCCGCGGTGAGCAGCGCGTTTGCTTGCGTCACCATGTTCAGGCCGGCTCCGTGCTCTGGAATCGGGACTCGGGGCGCCGACCCATCGGAGGTCGGCGCCTCTGTTCTTTCGGAAGGTGCGGTCACGCCTTGATCTCGATGTAGTGCGGCTCCGGAGGCAGGAGCACCAAGTACCCCCAGCGCGTGAGGTCTGCGTGGGCGGCTTCAGCGCTCGGCCATCCTGCCAACGGCGGGAACGCGGCGGTCGAGTTCGGGTCGCGGATGTACTCGCGCCCATCTTTCATGATCGCCTGCCACATGCCGGCTTTCGCCTCGACGAGAACAACGGTCGCGGGCTTCATTGCGCGGCCTCGCAGGCCTTCAGGTAGCGCTCGAGCTCGGCGCGGGAGATGAAGGTCCGGTGGCCGTCCTTCACGACGCAGAGGAGCCCGCGGGCGATCCGGTCGTAGAGCGCGGATCGGCCGAGCCCGGTGATGCGACAGGAATCGGGAATCGAGAATCTGGCGGGAGTAGGAAGTGGGTCGTTCATGCGGACGTCTCCAAACGAGGTGACGTCCGTGACTGTACTGTCCGGTGTTGCGCGGGTCGTGCGGACAATAATTCCAGATTATTTGTCCGCCGTCTGGCGCAGGGGCTTGCGGGAGAGAGGCGGGAGCTAGCGCCGCTTGGATGGCCTCCCCTTCTTCCTATGGGCCTGAGCCAGCCGCTCAAGCCCAGCGAACGCAGCCTCCCGAACAAGCTCAACGCTAACAGGTCGGTCGTCGTCCTCTTCGAAGTAGAGCGGGACGTTGAGCGCTTGTTCCACGGGCAATCCCATTTCCCTGGCGCGATCCAACAACTCCTCTCTGATTGAAGCCATCGCCTGCCCCCAGGGGGACTGAAAGTATTTCGCTTTAACGCCTGCAATCCCTTCCACGAACGGCATCAGCCCATCACGCGCCAAACGCTTGCGAACGCCGTCTGCTGTCATCCCAAACTCGTTCGCCGTCTCCTCTAGCGCTTTGCTCAACGTGGCACCTCGCCCACGTCTGTTCGCGAGGTGCTCGATCATCTCAAGGACAGAGTGCTTGTCCGATGCGGGCACCCCTTTCTTGTTGAGCTTGCGTTCCCTCATCAAGCCAACAGTGAGACTGTCTGTTCTCGGCTTCGGCGGGCGCCCACGCTTGCCCCCTAGCACCCTGGCAAACTCTGCCGCAATCAGCTCTGTCGTCTCAGTCCGCGCTATTTCCCCAGCTTTAAACTCTGCGAGATAGCGGCGCATCAACTCCGGAGTCACTCGTCACCTCGCTCGGCACGCACGAGCTGTTCGCACCACCAGTTCGCGAGGCGGACGCGCTCGGGGAGCCGTGCGCCGCGGTCATACGCGCGGACAACCTCGCTGGCATGGACGTGATCGAGCGCCATCTCGACTGCGTCTCTATCGAAGCCGTTCTCTCTGGCGAGCGTGGCGAACGCTGCTCGATAGCCGTGGGGCGTGTGCGTCTTCTTGAGGCCGAGCGTCACGCGGTAGAGCTTTGAGAGCGCCTCGGACACGATGTGCTCGCTCGGATCCGTCAGCGAAGGAAAGAGGTAGCGCCCTGAGCCGGTCATCCTGCGCCACGCTCTGAGCTCATCCGCGATCGGGGGACCGAGGATAACCCGGTGGTCGTGGTGGCGATCCTGGGCCTTCATCTTCGCGCGTGGAATGACCCAGGCTGGCACCTCCGCGTCGAGTTCCGCGAACTCGGACCACTCTGCGGAGATGACGTTCCCGACGCGCGCCGCAGAGAAGGCGCAGAGCCGGTGCGCCATGTGAACGGCGCGGGACAGGTTCGCCGCGCTCGCCCGTCGCAAGATGTCCCCGAGCGCTGCAAACTCAAGGAGCGCGGGCCGTCGGCCGATCTGGCGCTTCCGGGGGATCAGCTCGCGGGAGGACTCCGCTGGATTGTGGGTACAGAACCCGCGCGCCATCGCGTAACGGAAGATGCCTGCCAGGCTCTGGCGCAACTTCCTCGCGGTGTCGATGCTCTCGCGCTCTACGACCACGTGCTCGACCAACTTGCCCACCATCGGGTCGGTGATCTCGGCGATTGGAAAGCTCCGGAGTGGCTTTGCGTAGCGCTCGAGCGTCTCGGCGGTCGTTTCGTAATGCGCCTGGCTCCACCCGGAGCGACTCTTCGCGAGCCACGCTTCAGCGACGGACTCAAACGTCGTCCCCGCGGAAACGACCGCAGCAACGCGGCTCATCCGTCGGGCCTGAACGGGGTCCTTCCCTTTCTCAAGGTCGGCTTTCACACGCGCTCGCGCGAGGCGCGCTGCTTGAAGGCTGACCTCGGGGTACGTGCCTGCAGCGAAGTAGCGCCCGGTCTTTCCCCCGAACGCGTACTTCACGCGCCAGACGGGCGTGCCTGCGGCCGTCACGGTCAGGAACAGACCCCCGCCGTCGAAGAGCTTCCAGCTCTTCCCCTCGGGCGGCTTCTCCACGCCGGCCTCACGCCAGGCGCGCACCGCCTTGACGTGCGCCTTGACCTCCAGCTCGGTCAGCTTGTTCATCCCTCTGGTGCCGATACCCCCAGCCATAGCCACGCTCCCGGTTCGGTTCGGTGGAGTACCCCAATCGTACCCCCACCGTAACCGGCTGTGGCTGGACGGCACAAGATGCCCCCGGACGCCTAAACGCCCGGAATCAAAAAGAAAACGGCACCCTTGCGGATGCCGTTGTATACTGCCGGACGCCCGTGGACGTCCTTCTTGTGGAGGCGGCGGGAATCGAACCCGCGTCCGAATGTCCCTGGCACCCGGCGGTCATCTCCTCGGTTGCAGGAAGGCGGCGATGCGTTGCTGGACGGCCTCGCGCACCGGCTGGGGAAGTGTCTCGATGACGCTCCGGCGCAGCACTCCCTGGGTGAAGGTGGTGCCGCGAAGCACCTTCGCCTCCTCCAACTCCTTCCAGGGCGCGGCGAGCTGCTCGGCGTTCAGTCCCAGCACGCAGGCGGCCAGCTCCAGGCTGAAGTCTGCTCCCGCGAGCGCGACGGTCCGGGCCAGCCGCAGCGCGTCCGGAGAGAGCCGCTTGAGCCGCTGCTCGACGATCCACGTCACGCGGTCGGACAGGGGTGGTGCGGCGGGAAAGCTCCCGTCGAAGCCGGCCGCGACGAGGCTCCGGGCCGTCTCGATGAGAAAGAGGGGATTGCAGCCCGTGTACCTCGCCATCTGCGGAGCGATCGCCTCCAGCCCGGGGACGCCCATCTGGGTGAGCAGCTCGCCGACGGAGGCCAGCATCAGCGGCTGCAGCGAGAGCCAGGCCGCGAGCCCCGCCTCCCGGTGCTCGCGCAGTCTCTCCTCGAAACCGGGGGACAGCTCGCCCGTTCGCAGACAGGTGATCAGCCGCAGCGTGTCCCCGTCCGGCTCCGGCTCCAGCAGCAGATCCTGAACGCGCAGGTGCAGCTCGAGGCTGGCCGGATCCGCGCGGTGCGCGTCGTCGAGCACCAGGGCCGACATGTCCCCGCAGCAGGTGCGGATCAACCGGGCGAACGCCTCGGCGAGCCGGGCCTTCTCCTCGGGGTTGGTGGGCAGGGGCGGTGCGCTGGGAGCGAGCTCCGGGACGAGCCGGGTGATCTCCTGCCGCACCCAGGGCTCCAGGGGCCGCTGCGGCTCCAGTCCCAGGACGGCGCGGCACATCCGGGCGCTCGTCGCGTAGGGAGTGGACGGGTCCGCGGGCCTGGCCGCGACGAGGAGCCAGGAGCCCTGGGCACTGCAAAACTCGGAGACCAGCCGAGTCTTGCCGATGCCTGCCTCTCCGAGCATGTAGATGGGACGGCCCGCGGCCCAGGACTCCTCCAGGGCGGCCCACTCGTCCTCGCGGCCGACCAGCACCGGCGGGGAGAGCACCGTGAGGGGAACCTCCTCGGGAACACGGGGTCGGAGGCGCTCTTGTTCCGCGGGCCGTTCGAGCTCCTGGACGAGGGCCCGCGTCTCCGGGGAGGGATCGATGCCGAGCTCCCGGTGGAGCTGTTCGCGGCAATCCCGATAGGCCCGGAGCGCCGAGGCCCGGTCTCCGCGCCGCAGGTGGAGGCGCATCATCATCTGCCACGCCTGCTCCGAGCCGGGCTGGAGCTGGAGCAACCGTTGCACCGCGTCGAGCGCTGGTTCGAGCTGGCCCTCCTGCTCCAGGCGGAGGGCCTCGGCCTCGATGGCACGGCATTGTTGATAGCGGAACCGGGTGCGTTGGATCCGGAGCCAGTCATCCAGCTCTCCACAGTCTTCGTAGGAGAAACCGGCGAGCAGCTCGCCCTGGAAGTGGGAGAGAGTGGCGTAATCACGCGCCTCGTAGGTCTTCCGGAAGAGCAGGGCGTCGACGAGGAGGCACTCACAAAGCCAGACGGGATTGTCCCCCGCGACGCTGTCCTTCCCCAGGTCTCGCCGCAGCCTGGACAGGAGCTGACGCAGGTTGCCGCCCGCGTCCGGCGCATCTGGCCACAACAGGCTGGCGAGCCGTCTGCGCTCGGTGGGACCCTCGATGGCCAGATAGGTCACCAGTGCCGCCGCCTTGCGCTCCAGGTGCTTGGAGCCATGCTGGGGCGAAACAAGCCGTGCACGTCCAAGCACCTCGATATGCGTGGCAACCGAATCCATGGACCCCCTCCAGCTAAGGATTCTTCTCGCCCCGTGAGCCGGGCCGCAAGGTCGGTGTGAGCGGGGTGCTCGCACGCAAACCAGGTGCAGTCACGCCGCAGTCACGCTTTGGAGCGCCCCTCCAGGCCCTCCCATCACGCGCCAATCACGCCCTGTCCTTCACAGTGCTCGTGAACTCATTGCTCGGGGGGGGAACGATGTTCGAGATCCATGGAGGGAAATACTTAGGGGGGAGAGCCACCTACTGCTTCCTGGGGGCCGCGTGCCTCTGGGCGGCGCCGGTCCTGGCTCAGGGCACTCCTGTGCCCGCCGCACCCGCGGCTCCCACCGTCCCCGCGATTCGTACCGTCCCCACGACTCCCGCTGCTCCGGCTCCTCCTCCTGTCGTCCTCCACACGGAACTGGTCGTCAACGATCTCCGAAACCAGATTGCCTTGCACAGCAGGCGAATTGAACAATTGCTCCAGGAGCGTTCGGCTCTCAGCGTGCAACTCGAGAGGATCTCCTCGCAACTCGATTCGGGCCGGGGGCGGGATGAGAAGTCTTCCGCTCAACTCCGGGAGCAGCAGACGCGGCTGACCCGGGCAGTGGATGAGAAGGACAGGGAGCTCCGAGAGAGCGTCCTGCGGCAGGAGAAGCTGTTGTCGATGGCCAGGACCCAGGCGAATGCGCTGGAGGCCGTCGGCAACGAGAGGAAGCTCTTGCGCTTCATCGTCGGAGGCGGAGTGGGGCTGCGGCGCCTCGAGAACGTCCAGCTCGGGTCGGCGGGTGGAGGGGCTGCTCCGGAGGCCGCCGCCGGGAACACGGACGCGCTGCAGGTGGATGTGTTGGGAGGGCTCGCGTTCCTGCCCGTGGACTTCAACAGCAGGGATCGCCGCCAGACGCTCAGCCTGGGGGGCATGGTCGGGCTGGGGGGGAACGGCTTTCCGGCCAACTTCTACGCCGGACTGACGCTCAAGGTCTGGATTCTCTACCTGAACGCCGGGCTCAACTTCCGCAGGGAGGAAGCCTGGCGCCACGGGCCGCCCACGCAGCCCCAATTCTGGCAGGGCGCGTGGACGCCCACCGTCTTCACGGCACTGGCGCTGGACAGCGAGGCGCTCCTCGAAATCCAGCGAGTGGTGCCGTCGAAGCCCTCTCCGGAGGGTTTGCAGGTCGATCCGAGGTGAGGGGAGGGGGGCCCCTCACCTCGGGTCGTTTTCATGTCACGGCAGAGACAGTCCCACGCGCTGGCGCAGGCGCATGAAGTCGTCCGACAGGACGTAGGCGAGGATCTGCTGCAGGTCGACGCGCTCGCGCAGGGACTGCAGCAGGGGCTCGGCGTTGTCCAGGCGGGCGGTGGCGAAGTTCGGGTCCTCGCGCAGCACCATGGTGAGGCCCACCGACACGTCGCCGCACATCAGCACACCGGCCCGGTCCGCCGAGAACGCCATGCCCTCCAGCACGGGCTCCAGCTCCACCTTGGACTGGGGCCCCAGCTCCAGGGCGGCTGGCTCCAGCGACTTGAGCGCCTTGCGCGTGTAGGCCCGGCGGTACTGCTTCACCAGCTCCTCGTTGTTGCGTCCCATGGCGGTGAACAGCGGGGCGAAGATGCGAACCGAGTTGCCGAAGAGATCCTGCGTCTCGCCGCGCGACAGCTTGGAGAGCACCGCCGTCTTGTTGAGCAGGCCCATCACGGCGCGGCCAAAGAGGAACTTCTGCTCGCGGGCGTTGAAGCGGCGCACCACGTCCTGGCCTACGCACACGCTCAGTGGCTCGGTCGTCTCCAGGCCGATGAGCCCGCGGCGGGCCTGGTACACCTCGAACTCCTCCACGCCGAACACCTGCGCCACCGCGCGCACGGCCTTGAACACCGCGTGGTCCGGCTTGAGCTTGTCCGTCTTACGGTCCACTCCGAGCAGCTCGAACTGCGCCGGGTGCATCCGGCTGAGCTGATCTCCCACGGACCGCATCACCTCGAGCAGCGGCCCTCGTGCCGAGGGGTGGATGAGTCCCGCATCCACGTCCGCCTGGCTCAGCCGCTCCTGCGTCTCCGTAGGCAGCCGGCTGCGCATCTCCGTATAGAAGGAGGCCTCGGCCTCGTTCGCAGAGCGCAGGAAGTGCAGCACCGCCGAGGCGCAGAAGGCCTTGTCGTTCTGCCGAGTCCCTTCCCACAGCCGGAAGAGCGCATGCAGGCTCTCCACCCGGGTGGGATCCAGCTTCAGCAACTGCCGGTTCTCCTCGATGGCGAGCTGCGAGGCCGCTGCGTCGCGCATGTACAGGGTGGCGAGGGCCGAGCGGGCCGGGATGCTGGACGGGTCCGCGTCGACGATGTGCCGGTAGAGGGTGATGGCCCGGTTGGGCTCCTCCAGCGGGCCGGCGTACAGGTCCGCCACCTTCAGCTTCAGCGAGGCCGCGCGCTTCATGTCGCCAGAAGTCTGGGCCTGGGCGGCCTGGGCCTCCAGCATCTGCGAGAGCTCCATCAGGTTTCCGGCGCGCTCGTAGAGCACCACCAGTCGATCCAACAGCACCGCGTCGCCCGGGGTGAGCTCCAGCGCCTGACGGTACAGCGTGGAGGCGGAGGCGCCGTCTCCCAGCCCCTGCTCGTGAATCTGCGCCAGCGACACGGTGTGGCGTGCGCGCTCGGCCACGGGGAGATCCATTTCCAGCAGTCGCCGCAGGCAGTCCATCGCGCCCTGCCAGTTGCGCACCTGCTGGAAGAGGGCGGCCATGCGCTCCAGGGCCTCGGTGTTGCGCGGCATGCCCTCACGTGCGGCGTGCAGGTGCATCGCGGCGCGGCTCGGCTCGGACAGGTGGTCCTGGTACAGCGAGCCCAGGGTGAGGTGCATCTTCGACAGGAGGGCCGGATCTCCCCCGAGCGGGATGCGCTGGGCGAGTGCCGCGGCGGCGTCGGCGTAGCGGCGATCCTCCAGCAAGAGGTGGGCGCGCAGCTCCAATGCCTCCGGGTGGGCGGGCTGCAAGGTCAGGGTGCGCTCGAGCAGCTCCATGGCGCGGGTGCGGTTGCTCAGCGCGCCGAGGTGCGTCTTGGCCGCGCCGAAGAAGGCCGCGGCGGCCGAGACCGGGTCCTGCTGGGCCAGCCGGGCCTCACCGCGCCGCTCCTGCAGCATGGCCAGGTCCGCGGCTCCACCGCGCGCGGCCAGCAGATCCTCCAGACCCGAGGTGGCCTGGGCGTCCAGTGGATCCTTCTCCAGCGCCTGGCGGTACAGGGCGATGGCGCCCTCCGAGTCCTGCAGCGGGCCCGCGGCGAGCCGGGCCGCGGCGACGAAGGCCTCGATGGCGCTGCGGGGATCCTTGGCAACGCGAGCCTCGCTCTCCAGCAGCACGCGGGCAGAGGCGGCGTCCCCGCGGCGGGACAGCAGGCGGCGCAGGCCCTGGATGGCGGGCAGGCACTGCGGCTGAAGCTGCAGCGCGGCGCGGTAGGCCTGCTCGGCGCGGTGGAGGTTGTTCAGCCGCGTCTCGTCCAGCTCCGCGCAGCGCAGCATCAGCTCCACGCGCTCCAGCTCCTCGGAGACGACCTGGAGCCGGCGCATGTAGAGCTCGGACAGGCCCGCGGCGTCACCCACCTGGCGCAGGGCGCGCTCCAGGTAGAAGGCGAGCCGCACGTCCCGGGGGTTCTCCGCCACGGCGCGGCGCAGGGCTTCCACGTCGGTGCCCTTGTCCAGATCGGTGGCGGCGTTCACCCGCAGCGCGGTGCTCAGGCGTCCGTCCTTCACCACGTCGGCCAGGCGCAGGCGCAGCTCGCCGCGGCGCGCTCGGTCACCCGCGCGGATGCGCTCCAGCGTCTTGAGGGCCGACAGGTGGCCGGGCTCCAGCGCCAGCACCGCCTCGCAGCACTGGGCCGCGCGCGCGGGCTCCTGGAAGTGGTCCAGGTACAGCCGCGCCAACTTCGTGTACGCGGCGACCTTGGCGCCCGGTGTCTGGGCCATCTGCGTCTCGCGGTCCAGCAGCCCCACCAGCTCCTTCACGTCCTCGTCGGCCAGGTACAGCCGCTCCAGGGCGCGCAGCGTGGCGGTGTGGCCCGGCGCCATCCGCAGCACCTCCTGGAACACCTCGATGGCCATCTCCGGCCGCTTGAGCTGATCCTCCCAGATGGTGGCCGCGTGGTAGAGGGCGTTGGCCCGCTCCATCGGATCCGTCCGGTTGGCGGCCTCGGCGCGCAGCACCTCGATGAGGCTCTCCCACGCCCCCTGGGCCTTGTACAGCCGCGCCAGCGCGCGCAGCGCCGGGAAGTGGCTCGGCGCCAGCGTCAGCACCTCCTGGTAGGAGGCGACGGCCTGGTGCTCGTCCTTGAGCCGGTGCTCGCACAGCTCGCCAATCTTGTAGATGAGCGCCGCGGCGGCCTCGGGAGAGGGGGAGAACTCCGCCTCGGCCCGGTACATGCGGATGAGCAGGTCCCACTTGCTCTCCTGCGCGTACAGCCGGCCCAGGGCCTTGAGCGCTGGCAGGTACGAGGGCGTCAGCGTCAGCACCCGCTCGTAGGCGGCGATGGCGCCCGAGCGATCCTTCAGGTTCTCGTCGAGGAGCTCCGCGTTGCGGTGGTAGAGCGAGAGCACCTGCTTGGTGTCGCCCACCAGCGAGGCCTCCAGCTCCTGGTTGCGGATGAGCTCCTGGAAGCGCCCGGCGCGCTCCAACAGCCGCGACAGGTTGCGGATGGTGGGCAGGTGATCCGACGCCAGGTCGAGGATGCGCCGCATGCACTCGATGGCGTGGTCCAGATCGCTCAGCCGGTCCTCGTAGATGACGGCGACCTTGTTGAGCGTGGTGATGAGCTGATCGCGGTCCTGCGTCTGGAGCAGGTCCTGCTCGTACATGGCCACGAGCTCGGCGAAGCGGCTCTGGCGCTCGTAGAGGCGGGTGAGGGCCTTCTGGGCGGGGAGGTAGCCCGGCTGGAGCTGGAGGCAGGTGTTGTAGCGCTGGATGGCCTCTTCCTGCCGGCCCAGCCGCTCCTCGAGGATCTCGGCCGCCTTGAACATGCGAGCGGCCTTTTCCTTGGGATCCGGGCTGGCGGCGGTCTCGGCGTCGAAGACGGAGACGAGGCCTTCCCAGTTGTGCATGCGGTAGAAGAGCTTGCCCAGGCCGGCGAGCGCGGCGGCGTGGCCGGGGATGCGGGCGAGGATGGCTTGGTAGCGGGAGATGGCCTCCACTTCGCGCTTGAGGTCCTCCTCGTAGAGGGCCGCCAGGCGCAGGTTGATGGCCACCAGCTCGCTCTCGTCGTTGATGCTGCCCACCCAGGCGAGCAGCACGTCGGCGAGCTCCTCGAAGCGCTGGCGCGTCTCATAGATGTTGGCGAGCGCGGAGAGGATGAGGGACTCGTTGGGGCTCACGCGGCGCGCGTCGAGCAGGGCGGCCAGCGCCTCCTCCTTGCGCCCGAGCCGCTCATACATCTTGCACAGCTGGAGCCAGGCGGGAGCGCCCTGGGGCCCGAGCACCTCGGCCTCGGCGGTGAGGACCTCGAGCAGCTCCTCGGCACGGCCTTCGCGCAGGGCCACGCGCTTGAGGGCGTTGAGCAGGAGCTGGTCCGTGCGGTCCAGGGTGAAGGCCTCGCGGAAGCAGGCGGCGGCCTGGTCCGGACGCTTGAGGCGCTCCTCGAGCACCAGGCCCGCGGTGGTGAGGTAGTGGGCGCGCAGCGCGGGCGTCTCCAGCGCGGTGGCCATCAGCCGGTACACCTCGACGAGCGAGGGGTAGTCATTGCGCGTGGCGTAGATGGCCTCGAGCTGGGTGAGTAGCGAGGCCTCCTGGGGGCGGAGCTCCAGACATTGCTGGAAGGCAGCGGTGGCGTCCGCCTCGCGCGACAGACGCTCCTCGAGCAGGATGCCCTTCTCGAAGAGGAGGGCGGCGCGCTCACTGGGGGTCTCGGTGGCGTTCAGCTCGGCCTCGAGGAGCTGGACGGCCATCTGCCAGTTGCCCACGTCGGCGAAGAGGCGGCGCGCGGCGCGGAGGTTGGCGAGGAACCGGGGGGCGAGCCGGTAGGCCTGGTTGTAGGCCATGGCGGCGTTGCGCGGGTTCTTGAGGGGGTCCTCGTACAGCCGGCCCATCTCATGGAAGAGGAGGGCGGCCTGGGGCTCGTTGCCGAGGGCGCGCGCCTCACGCTCCAGGGTGGCAATGCGCTCGCGGGCCTCTTGCTCGGGGCTGGAGGCCGCGGGGATCGTGGAGAGGTTGGTGGCGAGGGCCTCGGTGGCGACCGGGCGGGTGGGCGTTCCTCCCAGCGTGACGGCGGCCACGGGGACACCGGGGGAGGACACACCTGGAGAGGACGAGGAAGGCATCCTCGACAGATCGTTGCGCTCGCTCATGAGAAGACCGGCTCCGTCAGGGGAAACAAGGCGAAAAGTCACACGCCTTTCGAGGTCGTACCATGTGCTCGGAAGCCCCTCAAGTTCCCGACTTTCTTGGAATTTTGCCTGACTTGCAGGCTCGGAGGGCAGGCCAGCGTTCGTTGTAGGGCGCGCAACCCGTACCGTGAGGCAGGGTGCCGGAGCGGGAGGGCTTCCTAGCTTCCAGGCGAGGCCCGGGTTGCCCGGTTCCAGGGCGGAGCCAGGGGGGCGCGCGGGTGGTGGCGGGACGCCGGGGGCGCTCGTGGGAACCTATCGCATTGCTCGCAGACTCGCGGTGAACCCGGCGGCCGAGGTCTTCCTCGCCAGGAGGACGGGGGCGGGGGGAGTGGAGTCTCCGGTCGTCCTCGAGCGCCTGCTGCCAGCGGTCGCGCGGGATGTCCCCTTCGTGGACCTCTTCTTGGGTTCAGCGCGGACGTCCGCCACGCTGGCGCATGAGAATGTCCTGCGGGTGATTGAGGCGGGCCTGAGCGGAGGCGAGCAGCCCTGTCGGGTCCTGGAGTTCGTGGACGGGGAGCAACTGGGCGCGCTGCTCGCGGCGCGGGCGCGAGGGCTGGTGATCGGCCTGCGTGAGATGTGCTTCATCGTCCTGCAGGTGGCCGAGGGCCTCGCCAGTCTTCACCAGGCGCGCGCCTGCAATCGGGGCCTCCACCCCAGCCACGTGTGGCTCTCCCGGGGCGGCGAGGTGAAGCTCGTCGACACGGGCGGAGCCTCCCGGAGCGATCCGCCCTACCTCACGCCCGAGCAGGCCCGAGGCCGCCCCGCGGATGTACGTGGCGACGTCTTCCGTCTCGGGTTGCTCCTCTATGAGCTGCTGGCGGGACGGCCCCTCTTCGCGGGCTCGCCTCCGCAGGCCATCCACCACATTGGCGCCTTTGACGAGCGCAGCCTCGAACCGCTGCCCGGGTGCCCGCCCTCGCTCTGGGTCATGCTGCTCCAGTCCTTCGCGGCCGATCCCGAGGCCCGCATCCGCTCGGCGCGCGTTTTCGCGGACACCCTGCGGAGCTTCCTCGTGGAGCGTCAGCTCGTCGTGGACCACCTGGACCTCGCCCACCTCTTCGCCCGCGCCTTCCCCGCGCGCCGTTCGCTCCTGGAGGCAGGCGGGGTCGTGCATGGGGAGGAGCTGTCCCTGATGGAGCGTACGCCGCCGCGTCCACCCGTCATGCCACACATCGTCCGGATGGATCCGGTGATGGCCAGGAGGCGCGTCCCGATGGGGCCGCCGCCGGTGTTGTACCCGGTTGAACCGCCACCGCCCCCGGATGCGGCTCTCGAGGAAGCTGGGGAGGAGGTGCTGGAAACGCCCAGGCGCCGGGCCTCGGTACCGCCCCAGGAATTTCAGGCCCGGCTGTTCGACGAGGCCCTGATGCTGACCGGGGGAGGTGCGCAGGTGGCGCCCCTGTTGATACGGCTGACCCGCCGCTGCGTGGCGCGGTTGGGGGGCGGGAACGGAGAGGAGGAGCTGGCGGTGCTGGCGGCCCGTACGCTCGTGCTCGCCGCGCGGTTGGAGACACCCCGGCGCTTCGTCCTCCCCTCGCTCGCGCGGGTGCGCATGCTCGTGGACGGGTGCCTGGAGGTGGGTGAGCTCCTCTCCACGGTACTGCTCGCGGGGCGCGATTCTGGCCCGCCCGAGGGGTGCGCCGCGAGGGCCCTGCTGTGCGCGGCGGCCTTCGTCGCCCAGGTGCAGAGCGCCAGGCCTGGCGTGGCGGAATCGGCGCGGGTGCTCGGCCGCCTGCGGGAGGATCCGCGGCTGGCTTCGTCGGCCCTGGAGGCACTCGCCGCCGAGCTGGGCGTGAGTGTCATGCCGCCCGGTGTGAAGGTGGGAGGCGCAGCCGCGCAGTGAGGGTGCGCCTCCAGAAGGACGTGGCGCTGCTCCTAGGGACCGATGCTCGGAGGAGGGGGGCCGGCGCAGGGCAGCTCCATTGTCAGGGTGGTTCCCTCACCGGGCTTGCTCTCGGCGCGCACCGAGCCGCCGAGCGCGGAGACGATCTCCCGCACGATGTGCAGGCCCAGTCCGAGGCCGCCGTAGTGCTCGACGGAGACGGCGCGCTCGAAGCGCTCGAAGATATGGGGCAGACGGTCCGGAGGGATGCCGATGCCCTGGTCGCTGACGCGCAGCCGGGCGGTGTCCGCGAAGCGCTCGAGGGAGATGGAGATGGGTTTGCCTGCGGCGAACTTGAGGGCGTTGGAGAGCAGATTGGTGATGACCTGCTCCAGCCGGGTGCGGTCCCAGTGGCCCGTGACCTCCTCCTGGAGACGGAGCGAGAGCGAGCATTGGGCCCGGGAGATGGGTTCGTGCATGCGCTCGACGACGTCGCGGACGACGGAGGCGAGGTCGACCCGTTCCAGGTGGAGGTGGAGGCGCCCGGCCTGGATGCGGGTGACATCGAGCAACTCGTCAATCAACTTCGCGAGCCTGCGGGTCTGGGCCTCGGCGCTGCGGATGCTGCGAGTGAGGGACTCGGGAAGCTCGGGGCCAGAGCGGCGCAAGAGGCCCTGGACAGAGAGGCGGAGCGAGGTGATGGGGGTGTAGAGCTCATGAGCAGCGACGGAGAGGAATTCGTTGCGCAGCTGGATGGCGGCCTGGGATTCGCCGTAGAGCCGTGCGTTGTCGATGCTGACGGCGGCGCGGCGAGCCAGTTCCTGGGCCAGGTGCAGCTCGGCCTCTCCGTAGCGGCGGCCCTCGGTCGAAGACGCGAAGATGATGGCCCCGAGAGTCTTTCCCCGGGCAACCAGCGGCACGATCATGCCCGTGCGGACCTCGATGGCGCGGAGGAGGTCGAAATAGCCTTCCTGGCGGCTGGGGTTGACCTGCCGCGCGACCCCCTCGTCGATGTCGGCGAGGAGAACGGGTTGTCCCGTCCGAAGCGCGCGGGAGAGTGTCTCGGGTGAGTCCCAGGAGGGAGGATATTTCTGCATGAGCTCGCGCAGGAGCTTCTCTTTGGCGGGATCGGCATGGGCCATCGTCACCGGGCGGATGGTGCCGTCCTTCTCGACCACATCGACGACGCACCAGTCAGCCAGGTAGGGGACGACGGAGCGCGTGACCTTGGCCAGGGTGGTCTCGAAGTCCAGGGACTCGGCCAGCATCAGGCTCCACTCGGCCAGGAAGCGCACGGCCTGTTCGGCCCGCGTGCGTTCGTCCACCTCGATGCGCAGCCGTCCGAAGAAGAGGCTGTTCTCCAGGGAGATGGCGATCTGGGAGGAGAGCAGGCGCAGCATGCGGACGCGCTCGGGGGTGAAGACGCGGGTGGCGAGGTTGTTCTCGAGGTAGAGGACGCCGACGGTCCTGGAGGGCCGTTGGATGGGAATGGTGAGGGCGGACTTCACGCCGTGCCGGGCGATGTAGGGATCGGAGACGAAGGCGCCCTGGTGGGAGGCATCGGCGAGGACGAGGGGCTCCCCCGATCGGCGGGCCTGCTCGA
The DNA here is from genome assembly GCF_026626635.1 of Archangium lansingense. Taxonomy (GTDB): domain Bacteria; phylum Myxococcota; class Myxococcia; order Myxococcales; family Myxococcaceae; genus Archangium; species Archangium lansingense. The sequence goes on along the minus strand of NZ_JAPNKA010000001.1, from coordinate 7,720,803 downwards.
TGACGGAGATGGGGACCTGGCTCGAGTCCTTCAAAGGGGCTTGTACCAGTGAGATGGGCTCGGAGACGGAGCCCACCGCTCGAAGCATGAGGGTGTCCTTCTCCTCGAGCATGAGGGCACCGCGCTGGGCTCCGGCGGCCTCCAGACACACCGTCATGAGCTTCTCGAACAGACGCTCCAGCACGACCTCGCTCACGAGCGTCTCGGAGGCCTTGAGCAGGGTGAGGAGGTCGAGCGCAGAGCCTGTCGGCTCAGCACGCTCCGGGTTGCCGTTCGTGGCCACACTGAAGGAGGGCTCGACGGGGACGAGGCCGGGGAACTCTTCCTCGAGAGCGGAGACCTTGGCTCGAGCGCCCCAGTGGGTATAGCCCTCGAGAGCGGCGCGCAGGTAACCCGAGGCCAGCCGCTTGCCGCCGACGGCGTGGTAGTAGCGGCCGGCCAGTTCGTTGGCGAGCGCCTCGTCCTGGAGGAACTCCTCGCGATGGGCGCCCTCGATGGCCAGCTCGTAGAGCCTCAGAGCCTCCAGATGACGCCCCTCGAGACGGGCGAGCTCGGCGCTGATGAGCTGATGCTTGTGGCGGAAGTTCTCCGGGCAGTTGTCAGCCCAGACGCCGAGCCGGCGCTGGTGGGCGGCGAGTTGTTCCAGGAGCAAGGCCCTCTGCTCGGGGGTGCTCCTGTCGCAGCAGGCCGCCAGGGTCAGCGAGGTGTAGAAGTTGTGTTCCGCGACGAAGTAATACCCCTGGATGGCGTCGAGCAGAGGGCTTGCTTCCCGGGACATCTCCTGGGCCTCTTCGAGGTCGCCCAGGAGATAGCACGCCTGGAGGCGCAGGATCTTGTACCTGCAGAGCAAGAGGGGGGGCTTCAGGCTCGATGCGAGGATGACGCTCTCGTCGAACTCGTCGTCGTCGAAGCGAGCGTGCTTGCGAGTCCGGCCCTGCAGGCATCGGATGGCCTGGCGCAGGCCCAGGAGCTGAGCCTGCATTCCGGAGAGGCTGGACTTGCGGAGGAAGGCAAGGCCCGTTTCAGCCTCGGAGAGCACGCGGGACAGTGCGGTGCCCATCGAGAACAGGGTACTCACCATCGCTGGGACCGCGTAGCCGGCGGAGTGGACATCTCCGCTCTCGAGCGCGGCCGCGAAACACCGGCGGTAGAGCGGCACACTGGTGCGCAGCGGTGCTCTCCAATGGTTCACACTCACCGCGACCGTGATGCGCGTTCTCCACTCCTGCCGTGGATCGGGGTAGCGCTGGCTCAGCTCGATACCCAGGTGGCCGAAGGCGAAGGCAGTTGCATAGTCACCCTCGAGCCTCCCCAGCAGCATTCCATACGTGGCATACATCGGAGCGGCGTAGATCGTGTTGCCATGCCTCAACGTGAGGTTGACGGCGCGGGCGTTGAGGAGGGTGTACAGGGGCGGGTCGAAGAAGTAGACCGCCGCGCTGACCTCCGAGAGGAGCCGTGCGCAGGCGAGCTGTTCCGACTCCTCCATCCGGGGGGCGTCGAGGAGCTGCTGGGTCGAGCGGCCCCGGAGGTTCTGCTTCACCGCGGCGAGCTCGTCCGCGAAGGCCCGGGGCACGTCCTGCTTCTCCGGCAGCTCCATTCCGAACAACCGCAACCCCTCGCGTCCCCACTGGAGTGCCTCCGGGTAGACCTGTCTGGCCATGCAGGCGAGCACCCGGAGGGTATAGAGGTCCGCCTTCTCGAGGCGGGATGCGGCATGGGCCAGGGCGGAGGAGGTGAGCCCCTCGGCGGACACCTGATCGCCCGCGAGGTAGGCGCACTCGGCCGCCTCGCGGTGGAGGCGGAAGGTCAGCGCGTAGGCCTCCCGCCAGGCCTGCAGTGGGAGGAAGCCGAGCCCGAGCGTCAGGTATTTCAGCGCGGAGCTGAAGGCCGACGCCGCCTTGGCCCTGCTTCCGGCCCGGAGGTTGAGCCGGGCCAGCTCCAGCCGCTCGGCTTCATCGGTCACCAGCTCCGCGCCCAGGTCGAGCTGGTCGACCACATCGAAGAGCCGCTCATCGGATTCACGCTTGGAGGCTGCCTGGAGCAGGCGTCCCGCCTCGAGGTGGAGCCGTTTCTTCTGGGGCTCGGAGAGCAGGGAGTACGTGGCCTGCTGAATGCGGTCGTGCGCGAAACGGTAGACGGCTTCGTGCCACGGGTTCTCTCCGGCGGCTTGCGCGTCGGAGCTTGTGCGCGGCGGACTGATGCTGCCCGGGACGAGGAGTCCTTGCTGGATGGCGCTCCAGAGCGCCGCGGCCGTGTCGCCCTCGGACATGTTCATCAGCGCGGCGAGGAGTGGGAGCTCGACGCGATTGCCCAGGCAGGCGGCGACCTCCAGGACACGCTGGGTGCGCTCGGGAAGCTGGCGGATGGTGGCGAGCATGAGCTCGACCACGTTCTCGGTGACCTCCACCTGGGCAATCCCGGAGAGGTCCCACTCCCACGAGCTGTGCTCGGCGTCGAAGCGCAGCAGGCCGGAGTGGTGGAGGTAGCGCAGGAAGCGGGTGACGAAGAAGGGGTTGCCCGCGGTCTTGTGCAGCACGAGCTCCGCCAGGGGCTGGAGCTGCCGGGGGTCGCGGTGCAGGGTGTCGACGAAGAGGTTCGTGAGTGCACCGAGCTCCAGGGGATGCAGCTCGATGGAGTGGACGGCTGCTCCCGCCTTCTGGAGGGCCGCGAGAGTTTGTGCGGCCGGATGTTCCGGGCCGACCTCGTCGGGACGGTAGGAGCCAACGAGCAGCACGTGGTGGGAGTCCGGGTCGGAAGCGAGGCTCTGGAAGAGCGCGAGCGAGGCGGAGTCGGCCCACTGGAGGTCGTCCAGGAAGAGCACGAGCGGATGCTCGGGGGTGGCGAGAGCCCGGATGAACGTCCGGAACATGAGGCGCAGGCGGTTCTCGGCATCCTGCGGCTGGAGCTCGGGCACGGGAGGCAGCGCGCCGGTGAGCTTCTCCAACCCGGGGGCGAGGGCCAGAAGGACACGGCCCTGGGTGCCCAGCACCTCCAGGAGCCGGCGCCGCCACAGGTCCTGGATGTCGGCCGGTTCGTTCAACAACCCGTGGATGAAGCCCTGGAAGGAGTCCACCCACGGGGCATAGGGCACGTTGCCCCGGAGCTGGTCGAGCTTGCCGGTGAGGAACCAGCCCCCGCGCCCGAGGTGTGGGCGAAGCGCCTGGACGAGCGTGGACTTGCCGATGCCCGCCGCGCCGGAAACGACCACCGTTTCGTTCGAGCCCGCCCGGACCCGCTCCAGGGCAGCCTCGAGCTGCGCCAGTTCGCGCTCGCGCCCGTAGAGCTGCTCCGAGATGGGGAGCTGTCGCGCCGCATCGAGCCGACCCAGCTCGAACGCCTCCATCACACCGGAGGCCCGCTGGTGCCTCTGGGCTTCTTGAAGGTCAGCCAGGAGGGAGTCGGCGCTCTGGTAGCGCTCCTCGGGCATCTTGGCGAGCAGCTTGAGGACGAGGTCCGAGAGAAGCGCGGGGACCTTGGGGTTGGCGTGGGCCGGGGGAAGGGGAGGCCGTGCCAGGTGGGAGTGCACGAGCTCGACGGGGTCGGTGGAGGTGAAGGGCGGCTGGCCGGTGAGCAGCTCGTAGAAGGTGGCGCCCAGGGAGTAGAGGTCCGCGCGAGCGTCGACGGGGCGGTCCATGCGGCCGGTGAGCTCCGGAGCGATGTAGGGCAGCGCCGATTCGAGCTCGCCGCGGATGCTCGTAGGTGGGGTGGCTGCTGCAACCCGGGTGGCGAGGTCGAAGTCGAGGACGGTCAGGTGGCGCGTCCCAGCCGCCACGATGACGTTGGTGGGATTGAGGTCCCGGTGGATGACACGGAGCCGGTGAAGGTTTCCCAGGATCTCCGCCAGTTGGACAGCCAGCTCCAGGAAGGTGTCGGGCTCGATGGGGTTGTGTTTCAGCCACTCCCGGAGGTCATGGGGCCCGGCGTCCTCGAGAACGAGCGCTGGGGCTCCTGCCACGTCCTCCAGGGCCCGGGGCCTCACCACGCCTGCGACGCCCAACGCCTCCAATTCCCGCAGCAGGCCGAACTCGTGGTGGAGCATGGCGAGGCTGCTCGAGGCGAGGGGGCCCTGCCTGGCCTGCTTGAGCACCAGGGAGACGCCGGCTTCCCTCCACACGCGAGACACGATGAACCGGCGTCCGCGGTGGAGCTCCTGGGCGCTTCGAGAGGCGGAAGACGGATGGCCCTCGCCGGGTGGTTGCTGCACCATGCGACCCCCACGGGCGGGAGCTCCCTGGCGCGGCGCATTCCGTTCCGGCGCCACGATGGCTCAGCAGTACGGCCTTGCCGCTCCCGCTCCCTTCTGAACATCTGGATGGAGAGGCACCCCGGGGAGGTGCCCCTGGCCGCTCTCCACGCTCGGAGTGGGGCGCTTGTCCGTTACTTCTTGGAAAGTCTAGACGGAATGGGGGCCCTCTTGCTCGGCGGCGGGCTGGTGCAAGGAGGCGGAGGAGGAGACGGCTGGGGCCCGCAAGGCCGTGCGGCCGAAGCTGTTCAGGCGGCGGGGGCCTGGGCTCTGTTGCGCGGGACGGCGGCGATGAGGGCCCGGAGCGTGTCGATCTCTTCCTCGCTGAGGGCCGGGTGCCACACGTCCATGATGAAGCAGATGCGGGTCTGCGTGCTCTTGTTCCAGGCCTCGTGGAGGAAGGTGTCATCGAAGACGACGCAGCGGCCCTCGGTCCACTGGCGCTCCTCGCCGCCGACGCGGATGCCGCAGTCCGGCGGGATGGTGATGGCCATGTGGATGGTCAGCTTGCAGTTGGTCGCGTCATGGTGTGGCGGCAGCACGGTGCCGGGCTTGAGGACGGAGAAGAACGCCTCGCCATCGGACATGAGCAGGGGGGCCAGTGAGTCGATGACGCGGGCCGTCTCCGGGCAGGCCTGGAGGTTGCTCGCGTTGAGCTTGCCCTCCTTCCGGAGGAACAGGGCCATCCACTGGCTGTCGTCCTGGAGGGTGTAGAACTTCTCGTGCTTGCCCGGCATGTAGGTGGCGAGGTGGCTCTGCTCGGTGCTGGCGCGCAGGTACTCCTCGCGCATGGCGGACGCGCTGGCCTCGAGCGTGCGTGTCGCGTGCTTCAGGGAGGGGTACTCGTCCGGCGAGTACCACGGCTTGGAGGGCAGGCCTGGGATGTAGAGGAGCTCGGGCCGCTGGAGCGGGTGCGGGTACCGCGGCTCCTTCTCGCCGAAGGCGATCTGCAGACCTTCAAGGATGCGGTGGAGCTTTGCCTCTCCATGCTTGGCGATGCACTCGCCAAGGACGGACTGGACCTTCTCGGCGGCTTCGGGAGAAAGCATCTCGGGAATGTCGATGGCCATGGTGTCTCTCACGCGTGCTCGGACAGGTGAGCGGCAGCTGCGCCGCCAGGCTCTGGCGGCGGGGGGAACAGGCGGGAGGATTTTCAGGTGGAGGGCTGACATCAACGAGGTGAGGTGGGGCTCGGGAGGGGTGATGGAGGAGGGGCTTGCGTGGCGCCGGTGTCCCTGCTCTCGTCCCGAGTCGCATGGCCGCTCTCCGCTCAGAGGCAAAGGAGTTCACGCTGCGTCCGGTCGCACGGGAGCAAGTGGCGACGGTGCTCGCGCCCTTTCTCGCGCGGCTCAACCGCGAGCCCGAGCGGCACATCGGCTACTGCGACGACACGCCGGAGATGATGGTGGACACGCTGGCGCGGCTGAGCCCGGTGCCGGTGGACACGTTCCGGCTGGCGTTCGAGGGCGAGCGGCTGGTGGGGGCGTTCGGTTTCGACACGGACGCACGGATGGGCAGGGCGTGGCTTTTCGGACCGCAGGTGGAGCACGAGGCCTGGCACGCCGTGGCGGATGCGCTCTTCGCGGCGGTGTGCCCGCTACTCCCCGAGCACGTGCGAGAGCTGGAGCTGTACTACGACGTTCGCAACACACGCTGTCACGAGGCGGCGGTGCGCTGGGGTTTCGCCTCGGCGGGGGAGTCCTATGTCCTCCGTTTCGAGCGGAGCGGCATGACGGAGGTGCCGCATGAGACGGCGGAGTCACTCACGCCGGCCCACCACGACGCGCTGAAGGTGCTCCATCATGAGCTGTGGCCCGTCTCCTGGCTGACGGGCGAGCAGCTGCTGGAGAAGCAGGACGAGCACCATCGGTTGCTGGTGCTCACGGATGGGCCGGAGCTGCTCGGGTACGTCTTCGCGAAGGTGCAGCCGGAGTTTGGCGAAGGCTTCATCGAGCACGTCGCCATCGCGGAGCGGGCGCGCGGCCGGGGCCTGGGGAGGAAGCTGGTGGCGGCGGCGCTGCGGTGGATGTTCTCCTGGGACGAGGTGAAGGTGACGCACCTCGTCGCCCGAGCGGAGAATGAACCCGCGGTGCGGCTGTACCGCGGGCTCGGGTATCAGGTGCTCCACCTCATGCGTGCCGCTCGCCGTCCGTGGCCTCGTAGAGAAGTGCAGCCTCCTCTCAAGTGAGGAGCACTGGAGCACTGGGGGCCTACGCGCGGCGGACGAGCTCCAGCACGGCCTCGCGGACGTAGCGGTCGAACCAGCCCCAGGGCGACTCGGGGCGCTCGGCGAGCCGTTCGAGCTCCGCCCGGGGCATGCGCAGCAGGGACAGGCCGGTGCGGGTCAATTCGAGCCAGGCGCGCAGCAGCCGCTTCTCCTCGCGCCGCATGAGGACACAGCTCCGGGCGTTGAGGGAGAGTGCCCCTTCTCGGAGCAGCCGCTCATCTTCCTCGAAGGAGGAGTCGAAGGCGGCGAGCCGCGCCTCACAGGCCTCTCCCAGAGAGCGCAGGACACGCTCCTCGTTGGCCACGCCCAGCGGCTTGATGGAGCCCAGGCCCGACAGAAGCCGGGGAGCGAGCCTGGGCAGCTCGCCGGTAGTCGCGCAGGCCACGCGCAGGAAGGAGAACATCCGTTGGGTGGCTGCGTGCTCGTACTGGAGCGGCACCTTGAAGGGCTGTCGCGCGGTGGGCGACGAGAGCCCGAGCAGCTTCTGTTTGCCGGAGGCCAGCGCAGTGCCCTCGGGGAGGCCCAGGGAGAGGAAGACCTCGTCCTGCTCGTTGTTTTCGACGACGAAGCCGAAGTGAAGCAGGAGCAAGTCATTGCTCTTGGCGCCGTAGCTGTCGTGAACCTCCAGGCCGGTGGCGATGGTGTTCTGGGCGGTCATCTCGAAGAACTGCCCATCCTTCGAGGTGCTCCACAGCACGTCCGGTGGCCGGCGGTGGTTGAGCATGTCCGCCAGCGGGACGAGGCTGCGCCCCTGGAGACCACCGACCTTGAGGCCGAAGTTGCGGGAAGACACGGAGAGCCGGGCCCAGATGAACTCCTCGACGGAGAAGCGCTCGTAGCCGGGGACCTTCTGGCACAGCAGCGCATGGTCCTGCCGGAGCGAGTAGTCCTGGAACTGCAGGAGCGTGAGCAAGAAGGAGCCCTGGAGCAGGGCGCGCTCGGACGCACTGAAGAAGAGAGGCACGTGGGGGAAGGCCTCGGGGAGGCTGTCCACGTAGGGCTTCCAGAAAGAGTCGGGCCGGTGCTTCTCCTGGAGGAGGAAGGAGGCCAGGTACAGCTCCTCATTGTCTGGGCTGACGTGGGACCGGATCAGCCGCCCGATGTCGGAGCTCTTCGCGACCTCCAGGGTGAGGAGGTGGCTGCGAGGCACCTGGAGGACAGCCTCGCCCGTGGCGATGTCGGTCCGGGCGAGCACAGCGCGCTCACCGTTCTCCTGCCGGACGACGTTCAGCTTGGCGAAGCGGGCTCCACCGTCCTCGAGCCAGCGCAGCAGGGCAGCGAGCTTTTGGTCAGAGGACTCGGGGGAGGTCCTCTGTCTGGACGGCGGGGGGGCGGCCGATGGGGTCGCGAGGCTCATGAGCGCGCCGGACGCTACTTGACGCCAGGACAGGGGGGCAAACAGCCCGCCGGAGGCAAAAGAGAGGCTCATCCGGATACCTGCTGTGGAGTGTCCACGAAGTCTTTGGACATAGTTCGAGCCCGTGGATGTCCCCTCTTCCTTTGGGAGAGGGATACGATGAGTTTTGTTGAAAGGGGCTGTGATTCCGAGGGGTTAGGCCCTACTACGAATTGTTCGACCGGAAAGGGCCCACCAAGCCTCGGAGGCTGTCCCGGGGTTCGTCCCATGCCCCGGGCCCTCCACGACGCTCTACGAGGCTCCTGCGAATTGTGTCCCGCGCCCTGCCTCCGGTCTCGAGCGCCTACGCGCCTGGGGGCGGACTGTCGAGACCCCTGAGAACTTCCTCGGCCATCCGCCGGTATTGCGGCACGATCTCCACGGCCAGCACGTCACGCATCTGCTGGCGCGCGCCTTCGATGTCACCTGAGTCCCGTAGGTTCGTCATCCGGAACAGGGCGCGTGTGATCCGCTTCTGGCCGTCACGCAAGCGAGAAAGGATCATCCCCATGAGGGCTTCGGCACCTTCCGGACTCTTGAGGGCTTCTTCCGTCTCGGCATCGCTGACGGCTGCCGTGAGGGCCATCCGGCGCAGAAGGGCGCGCACGTCGTCAGTAAGTTCCAGGGCGTGACCCTGCTGAACGCGCTGGGAGAGGGCGGTGAGTTGCGGCCGGTCATTCAGGTTCGGATCGAGCTGCCCGGTTGCGCGCACTTCCGCCAGCCCGGTCAATTTCTCAAGGGCAATTTCGGCCTGCTCCCGGTAGAAGGGGACGACCTCCACGGCGAGCACGTCACGCATGAGCTGCCGTGCCCCGTCGAGATCGCCCGCGTCCCGTAGGTCGTAGGCCCGGTCTCGCGCACGACTCAGCCGCCACGACCCGTCATGGATGCGCCGCCGGACTTCCTGTAGCAGAGTGGTAGCGGTGGACAGGCTGCGGAGGGCGTTCTCTGCATCCTCGTCGCTAATGGCCACCTCGCGGGCGCCTCGCAGCAAAAGGGCGCGCGTTTCATCGGTGAGTTCCAGGGGCTCGCCTTGCTCCAGGACCCGTTTTGCCAGCACCCGAATAGGGTCCCAATCAATCTGCCTGTCGGACATCTCCGCTCCTACTTCTTATCCCTTACGAGGCTCAGGACTCTTACGAGGATCAGGGCACCTATCATCTGGCCATTCGTGCTGGCCCTCGCAATAGCGCATGCAGTCATAGCAGGGCCCTCCCCAACCTTCGTCTTGGCAACGGACGAAGTTCTTTATGCAGATCTGCTTCCACTTCGGAAGGTCTTCGTTGTTCTCAAACTCCTCGTCGTCGATTCTCAGCGAAATGTCCCGCAGGACCCGGAGCACGTCCGAGCGGCTGGCGGTGCAACTCTCCATCGCGGTCAACGGGTACTTCTTGATGCAGCAGTCAACCGTGGACTCTCCCGGTCGGCACGCGATGGCCGCTGCACAGCCCGAAACGAGCCCACCCACCAGCACGGCTACCCAGAGGTGTGGGGTATAATTCAGGTTTTTCAAGCCTCCAAGGCTAGGCTAGTTAATCAGGGAGTGCCGGCCGAGGCCAGGGCATGGCGGGCTGGCCGCCAGTCACCCGTTCTGGTAGGTTGGCCCGCGCTATGCGGAACTTCTTACCTCTCCGGTCTACTCTGCTTCTCGTCCTCATGGCGTCCGTTGCCCCGACCAGCAGGTGAACGTCTTCATCGAACCGGAATCCCGCGAAGCACTCCAAACGCAGCTCAAAGAAACCCGCCAGCGGGAACGGTTGCTTGAGGAAGCGGCTTACCGTCACTACAGAGAGGACACGGCAGACCACGCGCTCGCAAAACTCCTGGTAACAGGTGACATCAAGCAGACCTCGTTCATTGAGCGGAAGAAAAAGATCGTAAGGAGCGAGGATGGCGCGGCGATGGTCGTCCGGATCTACGGAGGTAAGACGAAAGCAGCGGTTCTTTTTACTGTGACGAACCGCCACCCATCCAAGCCCTGGAGTTTGGTGGAGGCTCGCCTACGGACCACGCGCCCGGGAGAGGACCAGCGCCCTCCCTTTCTGTTTGGCGAGGCGAGACCGTTTGCCTTGCGCGCTGACCGCGACGAGATCGCCCCTGGCGAGACCGGGAACATAGCCGTTGTAGTGGATAAGAGCGCCTTTGTGACGGAGAGAGGGAGCATGCGCAACACGACCAGGTCCACGAACTTCGTGGACACTCCATTAAGGCATCACTCACTGCCCGGGTGATTGCGGCGGCGCCTGGGCGCTGAAGACGGGGGCGTAGCACTTGCCCTGATGCTCGAAGAGGGCATTTGGGCACGGTGCCTTGAGCTCGTGAGGCATCCAGCAGGTGTCCACCAACTCGACCTCCGTGTAGCGAGTGCAGGGAGGACGCTTCTGTCCCTTGAAAGGCTCGCGCGGCAGGGGCCGGGCGAGCACGGGGAGCCCTTGGGGTGTGGTGCGCGAGGTCCGGAGGCTCTCGTTTGCACCGGGCCGAGTCCTCGCTCAAGGAGGTGCACGGTGGTCCTTGGAAGCCCTACCGCACCGGGCAAAGGCCCCTTCGTCGATGGGGAAGGGGGGCTGTCGCAACTCAGGACAGGGCTGTCCGAAATCAAGACGCCCCTCTCACTCTCCATGCAACCCACTGTAATTCGGCCCATTTCCTTGTCACATGTAAACCCGGAATACACGTGGAGGCCGCCAGACGTGACATGGTTGCTCCACAAATCTTTTGTGATGGGCTCCAACCTTTGGAATTCCAAGTATTTGGGGGGTTGGCGCGTTCCCTGCTTTGGGGGAGGCCGTCCGATGGCACCCCGTCGTCGGTCAGGAGAGACCCCGTGACTCGCACTCGCTTCCTTGCTGCCGCGCTGCTGGCCCTTCCCCTCGCCGCTTGCGAGGTCGACAACTCGCAGCTGCCCGAGGGCGCCCAGAAGTACGACGAGGCCGCCGACTCGCTCGGTGACGTGCAGGCCGCTCTCGCCGCGCTGCCCTCCGCCGAGGTGGTTGGCTCCCACGCTGACGGCGTCCCCTTCATGCTCAACGGCTCGCTGGACAACGCGAGCGGCCTGCAGGGCATTGCCGCGGCCTTCCGCCTTAACGCTGGCGACCTGGTGATGAAGAGCACTCGCGCGGACGAGCTGGGTCACACCCATATCCGCTACGCCCAGACGAAGAATGGTCTGCCGGTGATCGGTGGTGATCTCATCATCCACAAGGACGAGAGCGGCCGGATCTACTCGGCCAACGGCTCGGCGCGCGACGGTGAGCTCGTCCCCGCCAAGGCGCGCATCTCTGGCGAGGCCGCTCGGGCCGCCGCCCTGGACAACACCGTGGGCCGCCACATCGCCTCCGAGGGCGAGGCCCGCCTGGTGTACATCCGCTCCGAGAAGGACAGCCGCCTGAAGCTGGCCTACCACGTCGTGGTGACGGGCGAGGGCGCGGATCTGCCCATCCGTGACAACGTCTACGTGAACGCGCTGACTGGCGAGATCGAGGCCACGCACGCGGAGATCCACTCGGCGAAGAACCGCGCGGTGTACACGGCCAACAACGGCACCTCGCTGCCCGGCACCCTCCGTCGCTCCGAGGGCGGCGCGGCCACCGGTGACACCCACGTGGACGACAACTACACCCACCTGGGCACCACCTACGACTGCTACATGGCCAACTTCAACCGCGACTCGTACAACAACGCGGGCGCGCAGCTGCGCAGCACGGTGCACTACAGCACCAACTACACCAACGCGTTCTGGAACGGCACCCAGATGGTGTACGGCGACAGCAACGGCACGCAGTCCGCGCCGCTGGGCAAGTCGCTGGACGTGACGGTGCACGAGCTGACGCACGCGGTGACCAGCTCCGAGTCCAACCTCACCTATTCCAACGAGTCCGGCGCGCTCAACGAGGGCATGAGCGACATCTTCTCCGCCTACTGCGAGTCCTGGACGCTGGGTTGGGCCACGCCCGCCTCGGTGTGGATGATCGGCGACGACGTGTGGACGCCGGCCACCCCGGGTGACGCGCTCCGCTACATGGCCAACCCCACGCAGGATGGCTCGTCCTACGACTACTACCCCGAGCGCTACACGGGCACCTCGGACAACGGCGGCGTGCACTGGAACTCGGGCATCGCCAACCTGGCGTTCAAGCTGCTGTCCACGGGCGGCACGCACCCGCGCTCCAAGACCACCACCGTGGTCCCGAGCATCGGCATCCAGAAGGCCGGCGCCATCTTCTACAAGGCCAACGTGGACCTGATGGGGGCCAGCACCACCTTCGCCCAGGCGAAGACCTATATGGAGCAGGCCGCGGGTACCCTCTACGGCGCTGGCTCGGCTGAGCAGACCGCTGTGACCAAGGCCTGGGAGGCGGTGGGCGTGGGCGTGGCGGTGGCCTCCACCCCGCTGACCAACGGCGTGGCCATCACCGGCATCTCGGGCGCCTCGGGCTCGCTGAAGTACTACCACCTGGATGTGCCGGCCAGCAGGGCGGTGACCTTCACGCTGAGCGGCGGCACGGGTGACGCGGACATGTACGTGAAGTTCGGCACGCAGCCGACCACCACCTCGTACGACTGCCGTCCGTACAAGTCCGGCAACGCCGAGACGTGCTCCATTGCCGCGAAGACCACCGCTGGCCGCTACCACGTGATGCTGCGCGGCTACAGCTCGTACTCCGGCACCTCGCTCAAGGGTCAGTACTAATCCCGAGCTCGCTGAACTGGACGTGAGCTGAACGGCCCCTGGGAGGCATGCCTCCCGGGGGCTTCTGTTTTGGTGCGCGGAGTCTGTCCCTGCAGGAGCGGGGACACGGAAGGCGCCGCTTTGGGGGAGGGCCTTTGTTCTCGAGTGGGACGTGGCCTACGGTCGCAACGTGATCCACCAAGGAGCTCTCTTCATGCAGTGGCGGAAATCCTTTCTCGTATTGGCAATCGCCGGTGTTTTGTCTTCCTGCCGTGGTGGTGAGGGTGGTGATCCCAATCCGCCACCGACGCCGGCCCCCGAGCCAGAGCCCTACAAGGCGACGGTCAGTATCGCCGCGAGCAGAGCCGACAGCCGTCTGGCCTGCTTCAAGGGCAATGGTGAGGCCGAGTGTGGTCTGCGCCTGTATCAGATCATGGTCGAGGCCTTTGTCGATGGCGACAGCACCAGGGATTACAACACCGGCTATGGCACCAGTCCCCACAAGGGTGACCTGCAGGGGATCATCAACGGCCTCGACTACATTCGGTCGACAGGCGTCAACGCCATCTGGCTCACACCCATCTTCAACAGCGTGCGCGTGAGCGGGCAGAACGACTGGGCCGATCGTCTCGATGCCACGGGCTATTTCGCCTCGGACTACTTCAACGTCAACCCTCATTTCGGCACCAACGACAAGCTCAAGGAGCTGGTGTCAGCCGCCCATGCCAAGGGACTGTATGTGTTTCTGGACGGTGTGTTCGGCCATTACAAGGCGAATGCCCAGGACTACGCCTCGCCGCAGGGCCGCAGGGTCTCCACCGCAGGCCAGGCCGACGGGGACACCGGGCGGCTGGCGGTCTATCCAGACGACCTCGAGTTCTTCAAGGAGGTCGCTGCGCATTGGGTGACCGAGTACAAGATTGATGGTTGGCGAGTGGATCAAGCCTATCAGGTGCCCGTGCAGTACTGGGATGACCTTCGCACCGCCGTCGCCCAGGCTGCGGCCAACGTGAGCTACACCAACAGTGCCGACCAGACGGTTCATCCGCTGGGGTACATGGTGGGGGAGATCTGGCGCAGCGCGGGTGAGATCGCCAGCCAGGGTTATGGTGGTGCCGCGAGCCCGGGGCTGCTGTCCGCGTTCGACTTCCCGATACGCTACAGCCTGGTGCAGACCCTCGCCGTCGAGGAGAGCGGTAACGGCAATCGTGCCGCGAGCAATCTCCAGGCTGGTTATCTGAATCACCTGGCATACCCGGCCCATGCCATGCCGAACCTGATGCTGACCAACCACGATCTGGTCCGTTTCGGTGATCTCCTCCAGCGGGGGGCTCTGGCGGAGTCCACGGACGACGCCTACTGGCTGCGTCACAAGGCCGCCTTCAGCTTCATGGCCTCGTACAGCGGTCCAATCACCCTGTACTATGGGGATGAGCTCGGCCAGGAGCTGCCGGGCTTTGCGGCCCGCGAGAGCAACACGAGCTGTGCCGTCAACGGGCGCTGCGACGATCATGTCTCCCGGACCATCGCCATCGTGGAGGGAGTTCCGTCCACGGTCGGCGGCACTCCCGCGGTGCTCTCGGCCAGGCAGTCAGACCTGAAGAACCACGTGGCCTCGCTGATGGCGCTGCGCGATGCCCACCCGGCACTGGCCAATGGCAGCCGGACGCACATCTACTCGGACAGCAATGTCTACATCGATCGCAAGGACAAAGGGGCGGACAACGTCCTGTATGTATTGAACGCCAAGGCGACCCCGGCGGTGCTCACGGTGGCCGGGACGGCCATCGGTAGCGGCGGTGTCCTGGTGGGACTGCTGGGTGGGGCCGATGTGGCGCTCGCTGGTGGCAACTACGAGCTTGCGTTGAAGCCTTTCGAGGCCAGGTTCTTCGACATCGCTTCTCCGACGGCCGAGGGCCCGCAGGCCGGGGAGGGGAGTGAGCTGTCTGGCGAAGGGCCCCTGGCGGACTGCTATACGCCGACCGTCGAGGGCCTCGGACCCCTCAACAAGGAGATCTTCATCCGTGGCAGCTATGCCGGGGGGAACAACTTCGGCGCCACGCCTGCCAACCGCCGCTTCGCCTACAAGGGCAACAATCTCTATCAGGTGGTGGTGAATGAGCCGGAGACAACCGCCTATGCGTTCAAGTTCGCCAGCGCGGATTGGTCCCGGGAGTTCGCGGTACAGGGAGCAGCTGCAGTGGTGATTGCCACGGAGCAGCCTCTCGCGGTCGCCTCGGGCCCTGGCACCGAGTCCTCCATCGCCATCCCAGAGGCCGGTGACTACGTGTTCAGCTTCCGCATCAATGCCTCCAACAACGGGGGCGAGATGATGGTGAGCAAGTGCGAATGACGCGACGCGCTGACGGAGCTCACTGAGCGGGAGGCTCCGGTGCGAGGACTCCTCCACCTCCCTCTCAGGCCTTGAAGAGAAAGATGGTAGGACTTTTCGCCACTTTCCCCGCCAAATGGGGGAAGTGGTTATTTTTTGCCTTCATAGCATTAACCGAAGTAGCTGGTTTTGTCGGATTCTCTTGTAATGAGGAAATGATTGTGTAGAGTGCGTCGCATCAGCACCGCTTCTTCCCCCCCATCAGTGGAGCAACAATGGCTCTGAAGAGTCGGAAGTTCTTCATTGGCGCTGCGCTCGCTTCGGCTGCTGTTCTGTCCACCGCTGCTCTCGCGCAGGTTCCCCCGGACCACGCCATCAATGTCTGCCAGAGCGCGAGCTTCTACGCGGGCTACAACAGCGCGAGCGGCCCCTACGGCTTCAAGCGGACGCTGTACTACGGTGACAAGGTGGGTCACACGCGCGGCGCGCACCCTGTCTACAACGGCTGGGCGGCCTCCTTCGACTTCGGCCCGAATGACTGGGGCTATATGCGTTACGAGTGCCTTGGTGGCTGGGGCTCCTGGTAATTCGGCTCCCCCCGAACCGATTCCAATCCCTCTCACTGAATCAAGGAATTGACCATGCGCTTGAACCGCACTGCTATTGCTGTTGCCACGCTGCTCGTCGCGGGTGTTGCCGCCGCTGCCATTGGTCCCTACGCCCGCGCTCGGATGGGCGTGCGCCAGACGATCTGTGCCCAGAGCCTGTACCTGCGCACTGCCCCCAACGACGGCCCCTGGTCGGGGACGCTCGTGTACGGTGAGACGTTCACGCCGGAGTCTCGCAATGGCGACTACGTCTACGGCTTCGCCTACGGCCAGCTCAACCGCAAGGGCTGGGTGCAGGACGGCTGGTTCTGCAACTGATTCACGAGCTGTGACGTGAGGCGTGCGGCGGGCCCGGTTGCGCGATGCGCGGTCGGGCCCGCTGGCGTTTCCAAGCATTCGTATACAACCGCGGGTGCGGCGCATGGCGCGAGGAGGAGAGTCGATGCGAAGGGTCTGGATGCTGGCGCTGCTCGCGGTGGTGGCGTGTTCCGAGAAGCAGTCGCAGGGCGGTGGGACAGGGCAGGCGGCCGGGGCGTCGGGGGGCGCGGGTCAGCCCGGTGGGGCGGCGCAGCTCAAGTCGGAGCTCGTCCTGGCGAACAAGGACGAGACGTGCCCCGGCGGGACGGTGAGGGGGTGCTGGGATGCGGCCACCGAGGCCGAGCTGAAGGGCGACGTTGCTCGTGCGACCGAGCTGTACACGCGAGTGTGTGACGCGGGCGGCGCCCGGGCGTGCAACGTGCTGGGCATCCTCGCGTCGAAGGGGGGCGCGGCTCCGGCGCGCGTCTACTCGCTCTTCATGCGCGGCTGTGACGGCGGGGACATGTCGGGCTGTTACAACGCGGCCATGTGCCACAAGACGGGCGAGTGCGCCGACAAGAGCGACGCCGAGGCGGAGAAGCTCCTCCGGCGCGCGTGTGACGGTGGCGACCCGGAGGCTTGTACCCACCTGGGTCGCCACTGAAGCCGGTGCCGGGCCGTCTCCTCGAGGGCTCACCCGCCCCCGGGTGACCGCCCGGCACTCAGGCTGTGCGGCTCAGTACATCGTGGCGGTGTAGCGCAGGCTCACCTTCAGGTTCTTGTACTCCGCGGTGTTGGCGCTGGACCCCTTGGGCGACCAGTCCTTGAAGTACGTGCTGAAGCTGTGCGTGATGCTGGGGTACACGTGCTTGGTGTTCTCCCAGACATGCGCACGCACCACCAGCGAGTTGGCGTCCTTCTGGAGCTTCGTCACGACCCGCGACTGGCCCAGGGAAATGCTCTCGTTGTCCCCGCGCTTCACATTGCGCCCGCTGACCACCAGCTCCTCGTTCACGTACACGTCGTAGTTCATCTCCCCCTTGCCGAACGTCTCGCCATTGGCGTGGATGTACAGCTCCCCCAGCGCCACGTTGATGGTGCTCGTCTTCCCGACGCAGGAGGGGACCGTGTAGCTGGTCGTCGAGGCCACCACGAGCGGCTGGTAGTTGCGCAGGTAGCGCACCGTGTAGGACAGCGGCACGCCCGGAGAGCTCGGCGAGAAGTTCGCCCCCGACTGGAAGTAGTTCTGGAGCGAGGTGATCTTGTCCAGCCCGGTGCCGATGACCTCCACCGCGCTGCCGGCGGGGCCGCCCAGCGCCAGCAGCGTCATCTTCGTCTCACGCAGCACCCGCTGCTGCTCGGCGTCCAGGGTGATGGTGCCGCCCGCCTTGCCCTTGGTGAAGGTGGCGTCCAGCGTGGCACTCACCTTGGAGCTGTCCTCGGAGGACTCGAACTTCACCAGCAGCCGGCGCCCGTACGTGACGGAGCTGAGGTAGCCGGCCGGGTTTCCATTGAAGGTGAAGGGACTCAGGTCCGCGACCGTGGCGGTCGGCGCGAAGAAGGCCGAGGGATCCGCGGGAGCGTTGAAGGACACCGTGTAGTAGGCCTGGGTGAAGTCCACCAGGAACGTCGTCTTGCTCTGCGTCCACGACTGGCCGAAGGTGGTGTTGAGCGTGGCGCCCGCGAACTGCGCCGAGATGCCCGCCTTCACCGAGCCCTCGTTGAGCGAGTACGCCTGGTGCATCGTGTAGGCCACCTTGGCCGCGTAGTTGATGCTCTCCGCCGTCAGGATGTTCTGGATGGCGTCCTGTGCGCTCGCCAGGCTCGGAGACTGCAGCGTCCGGCTGTAGATGAACTCGGTCGGCGAGGAGCCGTCGATGCGCGCGTTGGTCAGGGTGATGGTCCCGGGCGCACGCGGCGTCCCGATGGGGGACAGCAGCCCGAGCGCCAGCGACTGGCCCTGTACGAGCGCCCCCGGCCAGAGCACATCCGCGTTCGGATCGAAGGAGACCAGCTTGTCGAAGTGGCTCGTCTCCGACACCTCCGTGTACGTGCACATGTTGATCGTCGAGTCACGCACCTCTTCCTGGGAACGCGAGCTCTCGGTGTGGCTCGTGGTGGGCAGGATGAGCGACGAGATGCCGGCGATATAGTTGTAGAGCGCCTGGTTCTGGATCTCCTGCTGCCGCACCGCCAGCTCTTCCGGCGCGCTGTCGCGCGATGGCTCGGTACCGGGCTCGCCACAGGCATTGAGTCCCAGGACGGACAGACCCGTCAGCATCAGCCAGCTTCGAAGATTGCTCATTTACGCATCCAGTGAGTGAGGTGGGATCGCGGAGCTTGCGTTGCTGCTCACGGCCTCCGGCAGCTCCACACCTACATGCTAGCGTAGACGAGCAAATCAGGTCAAAACGGCAAAGCCGATCAATCTCTCAAAATTCAAGAGAGTCGCGAACGCCGTTGCAGGTGCCACTCTGATGCAGCGCGGCGGAGGGCTCAGTCGCGCGGCTTTCCGAGCCCCTCGCGTATCAGCAGCGACGCGAGCGCCGCCGCTCCGAGTGCGATGAGGGCTCCCGTGGTGAAGGGCGCACTGGCGCCGAGGAATTTGTAGAGCGCGCCGCTGGCCGGAGGCCCGATGGAGCGCGCGAGCCCTCCCGAGGACTGTGCCACTCCGAGGGTCAAACCCAGCAGAGAGGGGTTTGCTGTCTGGGAGGCCAGGCTGGAGAGGAGTGGCTGTGTGAGGCCGAGTCCCGTGCCGATCAGGACGACGGAGCCGATCAGGGGGAGGGGGTGGGTTGCGAAGCTCACGCACAGCATGCCGGCGGAGAGCAGCAGCGTGCCGAGGATGAGCAGGCGCACCTCGCCCACGGCCTTGGACAGGGGGCCGATGAGGCCTCCCTGGATGATGAGCCCCAGCCCGCCCACCAGGGCGAAGATGTAGCCCACCTCCTTCGCGTCCCAATGGAGGCGCTCCTGGGCGAGCAGGGCGAAGGCCACCTGGAGTGCTGTCATCGCGAGGAAGACGAGGAAGTAGAGCAGCAGCATGAGCTTCAGCGCGCGTGGCCGGGGCGAGTGCTGGAAGATGCTCAGCCGCGACGGCTGCTTCGCCGAGGTGGAGCGGGTCGAAGGGGGATGGGTCTCGGGCATGCCCAGGAGCACTCCGAGCGTGCCGAGGAGGGCGAGCGCTCCTGCCGCCAGCGGGGGAAGCCATGCACCCCGTTCCGAGAGCTGGCCGCCGATCACGGGCCCCAGGACGAGTCCGAGACCGATGCCGGCTCCGAGACGGCCCATCGCCCGCGCGCGGTTCTCGGACGGGGTGACGTCCGCGAGGCTGGCCTGGCACGCCGAGATGTTGCCCGAGGTGGCACCGGCGAGGATGCGCGAGAAGAAGAGGAGCGGTAGCAACTGCTGGTAGCTGGCCAGGGAGAAGAGGCCCATGGCGAGCGCGTTGGCCGCGAGGCTGAGCAGGATGACGGGCCGGCGGCCGTAGCGGTCCGAGATTCGTCCGAGGATGGGCGTGGCGAGCAGCTGGGTGAAGGAGAAGCAGCCGAGGAGCACGCCCACCGTGAGCTCCGAGCCTCCCATCGACTGGACGTAGAAGGGCAGGAGCGGGATGACGATGCCGAAGCCCACCAGGTCGAGGAACACCGTCATGAAGACGAGCGCCTCGAGCCGGCGAAGCATTCGTGGGTCTGGGACCATGGCCCCACTCTAGGCTGGGGAGCGGACAGGCGTGAGCCCCTTCCCGGTTTGAGGCACCATGGGGGCATGACTCGGAAGATGTTGCTGCTCTGCGTGTCCCTCTCGCTTGCTGCCTGCGCTCGCTCCACCTCGTCCCAGCGCGGGGGGGAGGTCTCGGCCATGGCCTTCAAGTCCTCCCTCGCGGTGCTGCTCGAGCACCGCGCCGAGCTGGCCCTCACCGCTGAGCAGGTGGACAGGTTCGAGAAGCTGGACTTCACCCTTCACGAGAAGAACATCGGGCTCCAGCATCAGCTGGAGGAGCTGCAGGCCCAGCACAAGAAGGACAACCGTCCCTGGCATGGGGGCTACATGGGCGGCGGGACGCATGATGCCTACGGGGGAAAGGGCACCAGCACCAGCGCACCTCCCGAGGTGGAGAAGCAGCGGCTCGTGCGGCGCGAGCGGCTGGAGCGCATCGAGTCCACGCTGCGCCAGATGCAGGACAACGACACCAGCGCCTACATGGAGGCGGAGAAGGTGCTGAGCGACGCGCAGAAGCCCCGGGCGCGCGAGTACTTCACCCAGGAGCGCGAGAAGCTGCTCAGGCAGCTCGAGGACCTCCACTACCGCCAGCGCAAGGGCGACTACTGAAGCCGCCACCCGTGCTCAGGGCGTGACGTGGTGGATCCAGATGTTCCGCGTCGCGAGGTGCGACAGCGTGAGCATGTCCGCGATGCGCTGTCCCGGTGGGACGGGCCGGTTGAACGGGTAGCCCGGCTCCCGCGTGTCCGCCAGCTCCTCCCCGGTGGGCTCCTGCTCCCAGCCGGTGATCAGCACCATGAACCGGAAGAGCATGCCCTCGCGCCGGCCACGCGGTAGCAGCAGTTTCGCGGGCCAGCCGCGCTCATGCACCACGGATGCGAGGCTCGCGGGCCGGAAGATGACCGCGCGCTCCGACGGCTTCAGCGTGTGGACGAACCGGTCCATCTCCATCCACATCCGGCGATCCTCTGCGAACGCATCTGCCGCCAGGTAGATGCGCACCGTCACCGTCTGCTCGTGCGGCAGCAGGTTCTCCACCCGGAAGAAGTAATGGAACGGCTCGTGGTCCAGGTGCTGTTTGAGCACCTCCCTCCCGTCCGGCAGGCGCACCGGGTGCTGCGCCATGAAGGTGTTCAGCGCGTGCGTACTCGCGCGGAAGGAGGGGGGAGGACTGGTCCAGTAGTCCCCACCGAAGGTGGCCTCGCCCCACCGCTGCCCATCGAAGTCCGGTGACGCTGCCTCGGGGATGTCCTTGATGAAGCAGAAGAGGATGTCCGGGCTCTGGTGGGCCGGGTAGATGCCCTCGCCGAGCCACTTGCGCACCAACACCTGGGGCCCGTTGGACAACTCGTACGGCGGCAGGTGCGTGCTCTGCCAGGCGTCGAGGATGTCGTCCACGTGGCGGTGCCAGCGGTAGAAGAGCGGATCCCTCGCAGCGGTAGCCGGGGAGACCAGGACACCGGGCAGGCCCGTCTTGTCCTGGGGCGCAGTCAGACAGCCGAGGAGCATGTGGCCCAGGCTGTGGTGCGAGCCATAGGGGCCGAGCGGATTCACCCAGGCCTCGCCATCCACGGAGCCCGGATTGGACTCGGCCGTGTTGGCGAGCTGCTCCAGGCGCTCGATGACTACAGGCGTCTCTTCCTGCCACAGCAGCCCCGAGGACGCCGCGGTGAAGAGGCGATCGCGGCGCATGGCGTGGTCCGTGACGCTGTAGCCGGGCAGGTTGCGCGGGCTCAGTCCGGGCGGCCGGGACGCGAAGCCGGGCAGTTCTGCGTCATAACCCTCGTTGATGGGGGATGCGTAGTCTCCCAGGGGCACGGTGCGGGGCATGCCGAACGACAGCCGCTCCGTGTCGTAGCGGGCCAGCAGCTGCTGGTTCATGTACCAGAGCCGCTCTCCGTGCCTGTCCTGGTGGAGGCGGCGCTTGGGCTGCTCGGGGTCCGGAACACCTGCCGCCGGGTGCAGCACCTGCCACGTGTCGAGGTGCTCGCTGAGCCCGGTGTCCTCGCGGAAGTAGTCCAGCCAGACTTCAGCGCCGGGTGTGCCGGGGTTTCCCTTCCGGGGAATCTCGGGCCGCCCCGAGGGCAGCACCTGGTGCGGAGCGCGCTCCCTCAGCGGAGGCACGGACAGCCGGCGACCCTCGGGGTGGTGGGTGAGGAAGACACGCAGCGCGTACTTCACCCACTCGGGGTCCCCCGACCTGGCCTGCTGCTCGGCTTCGTCGAGCACCGCCCCCAGCCCCTCGTCTCCGGGCCGAGCATTGGCCAGCTCCATGAAGTGGGCCGCCATGGACAGCGCGAGCTGGAGGTGCGCGGGCAGGTAGGGGATGAAGCGATGGTGGGTGGAGGGAGGCCCGAACAGCGTGGACTCACCTCGGACCAACCTCGGCATGGGGGAGGGCGGGGCCTCCCGGCACAGTAGGGTCCGGACCCGCTCCTGTAGCTCCACCGGCGCGGGGCTCACTTGAGGCCGACGTAGATGTTCTGGACGTCGTCGTCCTCGTCCATGGCCTCCAGGAAGGCCTCGACCTCGGTGCGCGCCTCACCCTCGAGCGACACCGGGTTCTTGGCGATCCAGGCCAGGTTCTGCGAGCTCACCGTCCACCCCATGCCCGCCAGGGCCCGGCTCACGGTGTCGAGATCCGTCGGCGCGGTGAGGAAGCGCGTGGCTCCCTCCTCGCCAGCCTCCAGTTCCTGTGCGCCCGCCTCGATTGCGGCGGTCTCGGCATCGGCACCCCCCTCGGGCGGCGTGGCCTCGATGACGCCCAGGCGGTTGAAGTCCCAGGACACCGCGCCGCTGGTGGCGATCTGCCCCTTGCGGAAGAGCAGCCGGATGTTGGCGGCCGTGCGGGTCTTGTTCTCGGTGAGGCACTCGACGATGACCGGCACCTGGTGCGGGGCGAAGCCCTCGTAGGTCACCAGCTCGTAGTTCACCGGCTCGTCGAGCAGGCCCGCGCCCTTCTTGATGGCACGCTCGAGCGTGTCGCGCGGCATCGAGGCCTTCTTCGCCGCATCCATCGCCATCCGGAGCCGGGGGTTGCTGCCCGGGTCGGCACCGCCGGCCTTGGCGGAGACGATGAGTTCCTTGACCAGCTTGGTGAAGAGCCGGCCCTTCGCGGCCGCATGCTCGGTGCGGCCCTTGTGCTTCCATTGAGCGCCCATGGGTGCGCTCCTACCTCATTCCGGGCCCGCGTTCACCAATTCAGGCGGCCAGACAGGCCCTCGAGTGGACAGCAGTCAACCGGGCTTGCTCATTCCCGGCGAGCCGAGGGCCCGGAACGGTGCTTAGAAGTGATCGCCGTACACGCGCTCGGAGAGCCGCTGCCAGCTGCCATTCTGGAGCTTGTACTTGAGCTCCTTGTAGCTCACGCGCAGGTCGCCATTCAGGTCGGCCGCGGCTGTCACGAGCAGCTCGTCGCCCGTCATCCTGACCTCATACCGGTAGTGGAGCATTCCGTCGGGCACCCAGCCCAGATCGTCCCATTTGCCCACACTCGCCTCGAAGCGCTGCTTGCTGCCATCCGGGACATACGTCGGGTTGAACGGCAGGTCCGGCGCAGCACCTCCCGGGAACTGCCCTCCGTGCGCGGCGACGTACTCGTTGAGCACGCGCATGATGGAGTTCATCATCATGTCCCGCTCGGCCTGCTTCGAGCGCAGCAGGATGTTCTGGAACTCCGGCAGCGCCACCGTGGCCAGCAGGCCGACGATGCAGACGACGATCATCAGCTCGATGATGGAAAAGCCGCGCCGGGTGCGGCTGGGGTGAGGCCTTCGATTCGCCATGACATGCCCCCTTCGAGGCGACAGCAGAGAGAGGAATGCGCGCATCACGGTTGGGTATTGCCGGCGGTGGCCGGTGCCTTCGCGGCGGGAACGAGCAGATAGGAGCCCGAGCCCTGGGGCTTTACCTCCATGCCCTTGGCCTCCTGCTGCTTGAGCCACGCCTGCTGCTCCGCGGAGAGTGGGCCGAGGCGTGTCGAGCGCATCAGCAGTGAGCCATTGCTCGAGCCGGAGATGACGACGGTGTCAGGAGGCGCACCCGGGTAGGAATCGGCAGCGCTTTGCGGCTGGCTGTCCCGGACGATGTTGGCACCGTGGTACGCCCCCACCAGCAGGACCGCCACACCGAGGATGATGAGCAGGGCCTTGTTGGTGCCCTGCTTGCCCTGCTGATCGGGATCCTCCGTCTGGAACGTCACCTTGCCGGCGGTGGCAGTGGGCTTCTTTGGCGCCGCATGGGCGTGGGCAGGGGCTGCGGCCGTTTGGGCCGAGGCCGCCTTCACGTTGCTGGAGAAGTCCACGGCCTCCTGGGTCAGCGTCTCCCAGGTGCGATCAATGGCGAGTCCCATGTCCGGTGAGGAGGGGTTCGCGGCGCGCAGTGCCTCCAGGGCCCGGTCCACCTCGGCCAGCAGCGCTTGGAGCGCCGCCTGGTCCACCCGTCCTCCGGCGGTCAGCAGCAGATCCTGCGCCGCCGCCAGGCGCCAGCGCACCGCGACCGCCTCGCGCAGGGCGTCGGCCAGGCCCTCGTCCAACAGGGCCTCGCGCTCGGGAAGGGTGAGCTTCTCCTGCAGCTTGCGGGCGTTTGGCAGCGACATCACCAGCGTTCGCCGACCGCACAGCACCTCTAGCGCCTGCGCTTGACTGGGCACGTTGCCGGGCCAGGTCGCGGGCTGCTCCAATTTCCTGGCGGCATGTGCTGTTGGCGCAGCGGCCGCGCTCTCGTCCGAAGTCGGGGGAAGTTGGGTCTGCTGATCGTTTGACATGGGCCCACGTGGGAAGACGGGGCCTCCATCATCTGATCTGTGCGGGCCTCAATACAATCGCCCCGCCCCGTGCCGCTCCGCGCCATCCACCCCACTGGATGGTTGCAGGCGCAACAGAAGGTGGGGTGTCTGGAAAAACAGAAAGGACCGCCGTCAAGGGGGCGGACCGGGGTCAGGACAGAGGCCGGCCGCTGGAGGCCTGCGCCATACGCACTGCGCGTTCCATCAGCTCGCCCTGGGCCCAGCGCTTTTCGCCCTCCAGTGTGCGGCGTTTCCACATCCCGTCCGTTTCGAGCACCCACGCATGGGTGTTGTCCGAGAGGCCCCGATCGAGCAGGTCCTTCACCAGGGAGAGCAGCTGCGGCTCCTCCACCGGGGTGAGCGCCTCCACGCGATGATCCAGGTTTCGGGGCATGAGGTCCGCCGAGCCGATGTAGCAGCGCGTTCCGCCACTGCGCTCGAAGAGGTAGATGCGCGAGTGCTCGAGGAAGCGGCCGAGCGTGGAGACGACGCGGATGTTTTCGGAGACGCCGGGGACGTTGGGCCGCAGGCAGCAGATGCCGCGCACGTTGAGATCCACCTTCACGCCAGCGCGCGAGGCGTCGTAGAGGGCGCGGATCATCGCCGGGTCCACCAGCGCGTTCATCTTCATCTGGATGCGGGCGGGGCGCTCGGCTGAGTGCTCGGCGATGGTGCGGCGGATCTGCTCCAGCAGGCCCTCGCGCATGTTGATGGGGGCCACCAGCAGCTTGCGGAAGGATTTGGGACGGGCGAAGCCGGTGAGGAAGTTGAAGAGGTCCGCCACGTCCGCGCCAATCTCCGGGTCCGTGGTGAAGAGCCCCAGGTCTGTGTAGAGGCGGGCCGTCTTCGAGTTGTAGTTGCCGGTGCCCACGTGGACGTAGTGGCGCACCCGCTCGCCCTCTCGGCGGACGATGAGGATGGCCTTGGCGTGTGTCTTGAGGCCGGGGATGCCGTAGACGACGTGCACCCCCGCTTCTTCCAGCGCCAGCGCCCACTGGATGTTGGTGCGCTCGTCGAAGCGCGCCTTGAGCTCCACCATGCACACCGCTTGCTTGCCCCGCTCGGTGGCGCGGATGAGCGCGGGCACCAGCGGGGACTTGTCCGAGGTGCGGTAGACAGTCTGTTTGATGGCGAGCACGTCTGGGTCTTCCACCGCCTCCGTGACGAAGCGCTCCACCGAGGTGGCGAAGGACTCGTAGGGGTGGTGGACGAGCAGATCCCCCCGCCTCATGGCCGACATCACCGTGCTGACCTCGCCGCTGTCACTCTCGGCCTTCAGGCGGGGCTGGGTAACGGGCGTCCAGGGAGGATCCCTCAGCTCGGCGAAGCCGGGCGTGGACACCACGGACATCAAATCCGTGTAGTCCAGCAGGCCCTGCTCCTCGTAGAGCTGGCGGGGCTCCAGCGCGAGCGCCTCCATCAGGGGCTCGAGCATCTTGGGGTTCATGCCCGCCTGCACCTCCAGGCGGATGACGTCTCCGAAGCGGCGCTGGCGCAGCTCCGTCTGCACGGCCACCAGGAGATCTTCCGCGTCCTCGGACACGGTGAAGTCCGCATCCCGGGTGACGCGGAACAGCCCCCGGTCGAGCACCTCCATCCCGGGAAACAGGGCGTTCAGGTGGTGGGCGATGATCTCCTCGAGCGGAATGAATGTCGTACCCCCCTTGAGCGGGACGAAGCGCGGCAGCAGCTCCTTGGGCACCTTCACCCGTGCCACGTTCTCCGTCTCCGTCTCCGGATCTCTCAACAGCACCGCCAGGCTGAGGGAGAGGTTGGAGATGTAGGGGAAGTGCCGCCCCAGGCCGATGGCCAGCGGGGTGAGCACGGGGAAGATCTGTTCGCGGAAGCGCTGCTCCACCTGGGCGCGCGCGTCGGCGTCGAGCTCCGCCATGGAGAGGATGCGCAGGCCCTTGTCGGCCAGGGCAGGGCGGAGTTGGCGCTCGAAGCAGTCGTTGTGGCGCTGGCCCTGCTCGAGGATGCGGTCGTGCAGCTTGTCGAGCGTCTCGCCCGGGGTGGCGCCGTCCGGCACCAGCCTCGCCACGCGGTTGCGCACCTGCTCATGCATGCGCGCCACGCGAATCATGAAGAACTCATCGAGGTTGCGGGCGTAGATGGCGCAGAACTTCACGCGCTCCATCAGCGGCACCGTGGCGTCCTCGGCGAGCTGGAGCACCCGGTTGTTGAAGTCGAGCCAGGACAGCTCGCGGTTGAAGAAGAGGCCGCTGTCCGGCACGTCTGTCCCGGGCGGGATGGTGTCCCGCTCGACGGGTTTGGTGGGGATGTTCCGGCTGGTGGATGTGCGCTTGGGCATGTCCGCTCTCTGGGCTCAGGGGGAGCGGTGTAGCAGGGCGAGGTCGTGGAGATTGTGAAACCTTGAAGGAAAGGGGCTCATTACAGGGCGGCGGCGTGCTCGTCCTGGCTCGCGAAGGCCCAGTCCCGCCGAGAGGTTCCCTCCTGCCGGGGTTGCGGCTTCATCCCGCGCAGCTCGACGTCGTAGGACTGCTCGTGGGCGCGCGCTTCCAGCAACTGCGCCAGGCACTCCGCATGGTCCGGGACGGACAGCACGCAGATGTCGAACCGGTTGCCGGTCTCGTCCTGTCGCACGACGGCCCAGCCATCCAGGGACAGCGGCTCCTGCATATCCGCCCGCCAGAGCACCTGATGGGTGGAGAGCCCCAGGTGAGACAGCGCGTGCTCGACCTCCAGGTGCTTCATCCACACAACGGCCTCTTGCGGCGCAGCGGATGACTCCCGGGGAAGGTCGATGAGCACCTCGAGACCACACTCACCCTGGTACTCCCACCGGTAGCGGGGGCCCAGGCCGTCTCCCTCATCCCCCAGGGCGAGCGGAGGACCCAGGCGCTGCTCGAGCTCTGCCCTCGAGACGCTCAGGGTGCAGGCGCGGTGCTGCTTCCTCGAGAGGACCAGACGGTTTGCGGTGAGCGGCTTCATGGGGGTTCTCCTGTGGTGGAGGAGAAATCTAGCGACGATGTCCGGTACCGCCAGGCGGGCAGGCACGCGAACGTTCAATTCAGCAAACGTTCTGGCCCCACTGTGTTCACCCCTGGAGACCTCGGGAAATGAGAAGGCATGTGCCTGGCCGCCCCCAACGCCCGTCAAAGTTGCCGCGCGCGCAGCTCCTCGAGGACCTCAAACAAGGCCTCGCGGTGGTCCGGCCGCATGTGTGCAGCTGCCTTGGTCAGGGGCGCGATGGCGCGTGGGCCGAGCACGAGCAGTCCCTCCCGCGCCGCGCGCCGTACCGTGGGCTCGCGGTGCGAGAGCAGACTGGCCAGCGTTTGTGTCGACTCCACCTGGCCACCAAACGAGAGGACCCGGATGGCCCGCCGCACGGTATGGGGATCGGCATCCGAGAGCAGTTGGTGCGTGGCGCGCAGGTAGTGCTCTCGGGGCGCGTACCTCGCCAGCAGGCGGTGGGCGTGGTGGCGTACCCGGGCGCGGCGGTGGCCGAGGCTTCGCTCGAGCAGCTCCACCACGTCCTGCTTCTCCCGCTCGCTTCGTGCAGACTCGGCCCGGAGCGTCAGGATCCGCCGCACGCGCTCGGCGTCTCCGGACCCTGCGTCCTGAAGGAAGCGCGCCTCGACCCGTGAGCGCAGCGCGTCGGAGAGCTCGGTGAGGAGGGCGGGGACCTTCAGCACTGCGTCTGTGAGTGCATCCACCGCCGGGGCATCTGAGGGACGCGCAATCTCCGACAGGATGCGCACCGTCCAAGACGGAGGGAGATCCTTTGTCGCCGCGAGCAGCGTGTCGAACAGGAGTGGCCGGTGCTCACCCGTGAGGACGGCACCGAGCGCCCGCGCGAGCACGGCTGCGCCCCCGGGCTCGTACCAGTCCGTCAGGCGTGCGAGCACATGCAACCGGTTCGCGGAGGGCTCCTGGCGGATTGTCTCGAGGAGCGGGGTGATGAGCCCGGGAGCGTGGAGCAGCCGCTCGCCCGCTAGCCGGATGAACGCGCGGCTCCAAGTGTCCGTTGCCTCCGGAGCGGCCGCCCCCACCCTCACGAGCTCCGGTGGCAGGGCGCCGTCTCCCCCGAGCACGTCCAGCCATTCCCACTCGCCTGCACGCAGGTGTGGCAGGGCCCTCGGGAGGACCTGGGCGAGTGGGCTCTGGCGAAGGGCGTCACGGGCGCGAGCACGCACCTCGGCATGCTCTGAGCGCCAGGCATCGAGCAGGAGCGGAACGCGCAAGGCCTCCTCTCCCGTGGTGAGCAGCCCGATGGCGGCGAGCAGCTCGTGCTCCGTGCGGGCGCCCCGCATCCACTCGCCGAGGACTGCATACTCGGAGCGCCTGAGCCCGAACCGGAAATTCTCGCCCAGAGCGCCAGCGAGCAGCACCTCGAGCACGCGGCGCCGGTCGTCCGGCCTTCCTCGTGCCACGAGCTGTCGTGCGGCCTCCTGTCGGATGGGCGAGACCCGCTCCTCCAGCGCGTGGCGCAGGAACGTGAGATGGGCCTCGCCTCCGCGGCCGCTCAGTCCCTCCAGTAGAAGCACACGCAGGCGGACCTCGAGCTCCGTCGTACCGACGAGCGTGCGCACCGCATCGTCCACCTCTTCTCCCAGGGCCAGGAGCGCTCGAGCAAGGCGGCCCGCGTGCGCGGGATAGCGCTCGAGCCAGCCATGCAGGATGCGGAGGGTGGCCGCTGCTCCCTCGACTCGGGCCAAGGCGCGGGCGCAGGCCACCGGCTCTGGTCCCGACCGGAGCAGGCTCCACTCGGCGAGTGTGTCGTGGGCTCCTGCATCCGCCAACCAGGCGAGGGCTGCATCGGGCTGGAGGAGTCGGAGGTCCGGCGCGTCCGGCGTGAGCCCGAGTCCCACCACCTGTGCCGCCAGTTTCCGTGTGTGCGCATCCATGGAGGCCAGCCGCTTGCGCGCGGTGGCTACGTCCCAGCGAGACGCGGCGGTGGCCTCGGCTCGTGCCGGGTGTCTCGTATCGGGGGCGTGCTCGAGGAGCGATGCGAGGGCCAGCTCTGCGAAGGGCGTCCGGGTCTGAGCCAGCAGGGCCTCGATGCCCGCCCGAGCCTCCGGACTCACGTGCGGGTGCAGGGTGAGCAGGGCCCTCGTGTCCACCCAGGTGAGCGTTTCGAAGGACACGGCGCCCGGTTCGCTCGCGCGCTCGAGCAGGTGGAGGAACTCTGCATCGGGTGCAGAGGGCTCCTCTCGGAGTCGGGCCTTCAACCGGAGGCCATTCCGCGTGGCCTCGACTTGCCGGAGCGCGGGGAGCAGGTCACTCGAAGGGGGCTCGCTCTCCACGGTGGGGATCCTGTCCGCCAGTCCGCGCCGCGCGAGCTCGGCATCCAACTGCGCCAGCGTGCCGCTTGCGAGCGTCACCCGCCCGCCGTAGACGAGCCTCAGCAACGTGGGCCCCCAGGCTGTCCGGTGCGACAGCAGTGCCCCCACGTCCGCCGGGGTGAGCTCGCCGTCGAGCACTTCGATGAGGAGCTCGAACGCGCGGGGCGAGATGGCCTCGTCGAGCGCCGCCACCACGCGTGCACGCAACCAGGGTCCGGTACTCGCGCGCAGGGCCGTGCGGAGCAGACCGCGGAACCCAGGGTTGTCGTGCCTCGCAAGCCAGGACAGCAGCCGATCCGACACCCACATGTTGGACGCGTGGGCCAGCACCTCCGCCGCGGTCTTCTTGAGGTTCATGTTCGGGTGGTCGAGCCAGTCCGCCACCCGGTCCGCCGCCGCTGAGGCGCCCACTGTTCCCAGGGCCATCAGCACCTGGCGCGAGACGAGGAGGTCATCGTCCCCGAGCAGGGGAACGAGCCAGGCTGTGCTTGGGGCTCCCGCGGCGGCGAGGCAGGCCACCACACGCTTACGCACCTCGGAGCTGCGCTGCCGCAGCAGCGGACGGATGACGCGCACGAGGCGGGGGTGCTCGAGCCCGCGCAGGGCATCCAGCAGCCAGACGAGCTCCTCCTCCCGGAGTCCCCCTTGCTCCAGCCGCCGCAGGAGGGCCTCGGCGAGTGTGGCGTTCCCGGGAGTATTCGAGTCCGCGAGACATGCAGGCCGGGCTGCGCCGAGAGCTTTCAGTCGCTCACCCAGCGCGCGCAGCGCGGCGTGTACCTGTTGCCGCGTGGACTCATCCGGGTCGGTGAGCAGCTCCGCGAGGGCGTCGACCGCGAGCGGTCCGCCCGTGCGCCCCATCGCGGCGATGGCCTCCTCGCGCCGCGGCTCTCCCGGCCGCCTGGCGAGTCCGGCCAGGACCTCGAGCTCTACGCCACTGGCATGGGCAGGCAGGGCTCGCACGAGCTGAGGCGTCAGAAGCTCCAGCCGCACCGCCAGGGCCAGGGTCATGGGACCGGGGTCGAGCAGGAAGAGCACCTCGGCGGCCCGGGAGAACCAGGCGGGGCGCTCGGAGCCGGCATGCTCCAGGCGCGCCCGCAGCGTACCCACCGTCTGCGCCCCTCCCAGCCTCGCGAGGGCGAAGAGACACGCCTCGGGCTCGTCCTGGAGGCGCCGCAGCAGGGCGGGCTCGGCCTCGAAAGACTCCATCCTTCCGAGGGCGCGGATGGCCTCGTACCATCCTGGCCGCTCGTGCTCCGAGTCCACCACGGCGATGAGTCGTTCGCGTGCGCTACGTGTCTCCAGCGCCTCGAGCAGGTAAACCCAGCGGGGCCAGGTGGGTGCCTCTGGCCGAGCGGCCTCGAGCGCCGCGAGCACTGTCTCCGTACGGCTGCTCAACACCTCAGCGGCGAGGGAGGGCTCGACAGCGGTGTTCTCCAAGTAGAGCTCGAGGACGGAGTACGACTCCTCTGGGGAGGGCGAGTGGCCACGGCGGCGGAGGCGGGCCAGTGCCTGGAGGGCGTCCCTCCCGAAGCGCATGGGGTCGGCAAGCGCGCGCTCCAGCACCGGGCGAAGCTCTCCCTGCGAGCCAACTTCCCCGAGTGCCAGGAGGGCTTCTCGATGGATGCGCGGGCCGAGGTGTTCGTCGAGGACGACCTGCCGGAGGACGTCCACGGCACGGCGCGAGCGCAGCACGTGGATGGCGGCGATGGCCGGCTCGTCGCCGAGCACCGGGAAGCTCCTCAGCGGAGGACAGGGCAGGGGAAGGGCCCAGGGACAGGCGAGCAGCTCGAGTGCCTCCGCGGCGAGAGCGGGTTTCGCCTTCTCAGCCAGCTCCAGCAGCCACGCTTGCGCCCGGGTTGGAGTGAGCAGGGCCCGTTCGACACACGCACGGAGGTATCCGAGCGCGGTGCGCCGCATTCCAGGAGACCGAGCCTGGAGGAGTCGTTCGAGCAATCCGCTGGAGAGGACACGCTCTGGAGGCAGGTCGCGCGCGGCCTCGTCGCCCAGGGCCGCTCCATCGAGTGAGTTGAGCAGGGCGGGTTGGGTGAGCAGGGCGGCGCGCGTCCAGTCGAGCTGGACAAGGATGGGCAGTCCCTCGGGCGGAGGGGGGACCTGGACGGGCAGGCCCGAGACAGCCAGCCGTGCCAACTCCCGCTGCGTCTCTGGCGGAAATCGACGCCAATCGGAGGCGGGGACGAGCGCGGCGAGCGCATGGACATCCTCCTGCCCCTCTTCGAAGCGCTGGCGCAGGTGCAGCACCACGGCATGTACGTCGAGTGGATGCGAGGAGGCGAGCTTCGTGCGAAGTGCATCCAGCGCGGGTCGTGTCTCGAACAGGAGGCCCGGGAGGTCCATGAGGCGCACCTTACCGCCAGGCTTCGAGGCTGGGAGGTGGTGGTTGGATGGCGGATGGGCCCGAATCGCGGTTAGAACGGGCCCCATGAAAAGGACCTTGCTGCGCCGCGTGCTCCTCTCACTGACAGTGTTGTTGGCCGTCACCGTGGGGGGCGTGGGCATCGGCGGCTGCATGTTCTCCGCTCCCACCTGGAAGGGGCCGAAGACGGACCACTTCGACGGGGAGCGCTTCGTCAACCTGGAGCCTCGCGAGCAGAAGGGCAGCTTCCTGGACTGGCAGCTCAACCGGAAGCCGGGCCCGTGGAAGGCGTGGAACGACGTGCCTCCCGGCGCGCCTCCTCCCGAGCGCGTGGCTCGCGGTGCCCTGCGCGTGACGTTCATCAACCACGCCACGGTGCTGCTGCAACTGGATGGACTCAACATCCTCACCGACCCCATCTACAGCGAGCGCTGCAGCCCCGTTTCCTTTGCCGGCCCCAAGCGGGTGCGGCCGCCGGGCATCCGCTTCGAGGACCTGCCCCCCATCGACGCGGTGGTGCTCAGCCACAACCACTACGACCACATGGATGTGTCCACGTTGCGGAAGCTCCAGGAGAAGTTCCCCGAGCTGCGTGTCTTCGCGGGCCTGGGCAACCGCGCCTTCCTCGAAGGCGAGGGCCTGAACCACATCACCGAGGTGGACTGGTGGCAGGAGTTCCCCCTGGCCCCTGAAGTGACGCTGGTGAGCGCGCGCACCCAGCACTTCTCCAACCGGGGCTTGTACGACCGGGGTGGCACACTCTGGACGGGCTACGTCTTCCGGGGCCCGCATGGGGCCACCTACTTCGCGGGGGACACGGGCTGGGGCCGGCAGTTCGCCGAGGCCCGGGAGCGTTTCGGCCCCATGCGTCTGGCGGTGCTGCCCATTGGTGCCTACAAGCCCGAGTGGTTCATGTCTCCGGTCCACGTGTCGCCGCGGGAGGCTGTCCAGGCCAGCGTGGACTTGGGAGCGCGTTACAGCGTCCCCATGCACTACGGCACCTTCAACCTCGCGGACGATGGTGAGGAGGAGCCGGTGGAGGACCTGAAGCGCGTGTTGGCGGAGCGGGGCGAGCAGGTCCCCGAGTGGTGGGTTTTGGGCTTCGGCGAGGGGCGCGACATCCCCGCGGTGGAAGCAGCCTCCGCTCCGATCGTGCCCGCGCCCGCGCCTTGAGCATTCGTGACCGCGGTCTTGGGAGTCAAGCGGTCCGAACTTGGGCGGGACGCGTCCGTGCCTTCAGGTGTACCCACACACCGTTCTTCGCGCGGATGCTGGTGCCAATGTGTATCCGGGCTTCTCGGCCGGGGATGGCGGACACGTCGTAGCGCTGGGCAATGCGGGCGAGGATGAGCTGTCCCTCCATCAACGAGAACTCCCTGCCGATGCACAGTCTCTGGCCGGCACCGAAGGGTATCCACGCCTGCTTGTGCCGCCCCTCGGAGCGCTCTGGCGTGAAGCGGTCCGGATCGAAGCGCTCCGGTTGCTCCCAGACGTCAGGGTTGTGGTGGATGAGGTACGTGAAGGCCACCACCATCTTCCCCGCTGGAATCCGGTAGCCGTCGATCTCGTCCTCCTCCGTCGCCGTGCGGGGAATCCAATACGCAGGCGGGTACAGCCGGAGCGACTCCTGCAACACATTGCGAGCATGGGTGAGCGGACGCAGATCGGCGAAGCCGGGCACCCGCTGGCCTAGCACCTCGTCCACTTCCGTCCGCAGCCGCTGGAAGACTTCCGGGTGGCGCGTCATGAGATGGAAGGCCCAGGCCAGACCCACCGCGGTGGTCTCGTAGCCGGCGACGAAGAGAGACACCGCTTCGTCCCGAAGCTGCGCGTTGGTCATCCGCTCGCCGGACTCCGTATCCACTGCGTGCAGCAACAGAGAAAGCAGGTTGTCCTCCTCGGCGCTTGCCCGTCCTCGCTCGATGATTCGCAAGACGACCTCATCGATGTACTGGACCGCCTGCTGGTAGCGGGCCCGGCCTGGGATGGGCAGCCACTCGGGCAGGGATTTCGTCATCATCCCCACCATCAGATAGTCAATGATGTAGGCCAGCGCCTGGCCCACCCGCTCTGCCTCGCCTGCCTCCAACCCGCTGCCAAACATCGCGCGGACCATCACGTTCATGGTCATCCGGGAGAAGGCCCCAGCGATGTCGAAGGGGGCGCCCGTTTTGGCCGCCTGCTCCCAGCTCGCGAGGCTTTCATCGATGGCCTCCACCATCTTCTCCGTCAGTGCGATCAGCCGCTGGTGGTGGAACGCGGGCTGGATCATGCGTCGCTGCCGCTTCCAGAACTCCCCCTCGCTCACCGGCAGCCCATTGCCCAGGAAGGTCCGCATCGACTCCCAGATGGCACCTCCCTTGAAATACTTCCGCGCGTGGTCCACCAGCACGTGCTGAACATGCCGCGGGTGGCTCAGGATGATGGCGTCGGAGAAGCCGAGATCCAGGGTGTAGATGTCGCCAAGACGTTGGCGGGCCGCCTCCAGGAACTCGAAGCGGTCCTTCAGCAGTCTCGGTAGTGCGCTGACGAGCGGAACGCCCGACACCTTCGGTGGCAATGCGAGTGCTGAATGATTCACTGCTGAGGATCCGTTGCGGCTCATGGTCTGTCCCCCCCGTTTCGTGGATGAAGCCCGGAGCGGTCTGCTCGTGAGCGCGTCAGCCTATCCTGAAAACCGGCGCCACCAGGTCCCTGGGCCTGGAGTGCCCCTCCAAGCGCTCCCGCCTCTTACTTGCTCCGGTCTCGTGTGCCAGACTCGCCGCACCTGAGGCCGGCAGGTTTTCGAGACGCTACGACATGATGAACACAACCCGCCGGAAGCTGCGCCACACCGTCGCCCGATGGTTGCTCCTCGCCCCTCTCTCTCTGCTCGCCGCTTGCGGCCAGGAGAACCCCTGCGACTCCAAGGAGAGCGGCTCCGGAAGCCAGCAGGATCGGTGGGTCACCGTCCCTCCGCGCTTACAGTTCCCCGACGGCAGCACCGTTGGCCCGGACACCACCTGCGAGCAGCTGTGCTCCGCGCTCTCCTCTTATATGGAGGGAGAGCCGTGCGGCGTCGAGTCAAGGGACTCCGCCAATGTTCCCACTGAAGTGACGTGCCGGCTGCCGGACCTCTGTGCTGGCCGCAGTCCCCAGAGCTGAGCAGCAAGGGGGCGTGCTGGGCGGCTGAGACCCACGGCCAGGCGCAAAAGGAGCCGCCCATGGGCCTGTGTGGCAGAATGATGGTTCATGTCTCCCCAGCCTGCGATCCGTGGCTTCGTCTGCAGGATGATCCTCGATGGGGCCCGGGCCTTACCCGCCGAGACACAGCGCCGGGTGTTGCCGCGGGTCCCCGAGCAGACACTCGCGCTCATTGAATCCGCCCCTCGGATGGGGTGGGTGCCCATCGAAGAGAGCATGAAGCTCACCGAGCCTCTCCACGCCGCGTTGGGTACTCCCGGCTTTCGCGAGTTCCTCTCCACGCAAGCGGAGCGCATGGCGTCCTATCCGCTGCTGCAGACCTTCTTCGATGGCTCGGTACGGCTCTTTGGTCTGGCGCCGCAGGCCCTGCTCAAGTGGTCCCCCTACGCGTGGGAGCAGTCGTTCCGCGACTGCGGGCGGCTCGTGTACCAGCCCCGCCAGGAATCGGCCGAGCGGGGCAGGGTGGAGATGAGGCTGGAGGATGTCCCGCCCCTCCTGCTGCTCGAGGGGACCTTCGCGCAGGCGCTCGCGGGTGCCTTCGAGATGTTCCTGCGCCGCTGCAATCGCAAGGGGCGGGTGGAACTGCGCGAGCAGGGTCCGCGCGCCACCCGCTTCGTCTACGACATCTCCTGGGAATAGCGCTCGGACGCCATTCGAGTCCGTTCGACGCGCGGGTGATTCACTACGACCCTTCGAGAAAGGAGCACACGATGAGTCGTCAGAGAGTGTTGCTGATGATGTTCGTCACGGGTCTGGTCGTCTTCCCGTCGGCTCGGACACACGGGCGCGAAGCTTCTCGAGGGCCTCGTCGTTGATGTCGGTCGCAACCACCTGTCCCGACAGCCCGACTGCATCGGAGAGTCGCAGCGTGAAGTAGCCGAGGTCGACCTCTTCGAACCAGAAGAGAGGGCACGGCAGGGGAGGGGAGAGGTTGAGGCGGACGTGAATCTGGCCCTGGATCTTCCTCCGTGGAACCCCGAGGATGCGCCCCCCCTCTCGGAGGAGTACGGCATATGTCACGGTTCTGGGGATTGTTTCTGGCGGTCACGGCGCTGGTGTTGGGGGGGTGTGGGGACGCGCGCCCGGTCTCGGATTCACCTCGGGGAGAGGTTCGTCAGGAACTGGCCGCTCCGACCCTCACGAGCTTCAGCCCGACGAGTGGTGAGGCCGGGTGGAGCACCATCACCTTGAACGGTACCGGCCTCACCGGGACGCGGGTGGTGCGCTTCAACGGTGTGGCTGCCGAATTCACGCGCTACAGCGACACGAGGGTGACGGCGAAAGTGCCCGATGGGGCTTTCTCCGGACCCATCACGATCGTCACGGACGCGGGCTCGGCGAGCTCCTCGACCTCCTTCACGGTGATTCCAGAGCCGGAGCCCACCGGTTTCTCGCCGCGGTATGGAGCCGCTGGCACCACGGTCACCCTCACCGGCAACAACCTGACGGGCGCGACAGAGGTCAGCTTCGACGGGGACGACGCCGCCTTCACGGTGGTCGACAGCACCCGCATCACCGCCACGGTTCCATCGGGCGCGACGACCGGAGAGCTGCGGGTGTACACGCCGGACGGGTCCGCCACATTCGGTGTCTTCACCGTGCTCAGCAGCGCCGCGCCCACCATCACGTCCTTCAGCCCGACCTCCGCGGGCCATGGCGAGCGCGTCACCCTCACCGGGACGGGTTTCACGGGGGCCACCTCGGTGAGCTTCAACGGGGCCGAGGCCTCGGTCTACGTGGAGAGCGACACCAGCCTCTACGTCTACGTCCCCACGGACGCGTCCACCGGTCGTCTCCGTGTGTACAACTCACAGGGCGTGGGGGTCTCGTCGTCCGACTTCACCATCCTGCCCGCCCTGCCAGCCCCTCGCATCACCGGTTTCAGTCCCACGTCCGGCCCTGTCGGTACGCTCGTCACCCTGAACGGCAGTGGCTTCACCGGTGCCACGGACGTCCGCCTGGGGAACACCTCGCTGGCCGTCACCCCCAATAGCGATACCCAGCTCACCGTCACCATCAAGACTGGGACCCTGAGCGGGACCTTCCGCGTTGACGCTCCGGGCGGACGGGCCACCTCCGACTCCAGCTTCTCCGTGCAGAGCACCAGCAGTCCCAGCCTGAGCAGCTTCTCTCCGAGTACCGGCTGGGTCGGAACCAGCGTCACCCTCGTTGGCG
Source organism: Archangium lansingense (assembly GCF_026626635.1). Taxonomy (GTDB): domain Bacteria; phylum Myxococcota; class Myxococcia; order Myxococcales; family Myxococcaceae; genus Archangium; species Archangium lansingense. Next base: position 7,683,481 of record NZ_JAPNKA010000001.1, on the reverse strand, counting down.
CGAACTTCACCGGCACCACCGAGGTCAGCTTCAACGGCACTCCCGCGACGAGCTTCTCGCTCAGTGGCGATTCGTACCTCTATGTCAACGTTCCGAGCGGTGCCACCAGTGGGCCCATCCGCGTGGTGAACACGAAGGGGCAAGTGGGTTCGCCCCCTTTCACCGTCCTGGCGGCGCCCACGCTCACCGGGTTCAGCCCCGCGAGCGGCGCGGTGGGGACCGTGGTGACGCTCACCGGCAGCGGCTTCGCGGGGTCCCCGAGCGTGCGGTTCGGGAGCGAGTACGCGGACGTCACCGTGGTGAGTGCCACGCAGCTGACCGCCATCGTTCCGGCAGGAGCCACGTCGGGCCAGCTACGGGTCTCCGTGGCGGGTCAGTCGCTCACCTCCACGGAGCGCTTCACGGTGCTCGGCAGCGCCGTGCCCACCCTCGCCCGTTTCTCTCCGACGAGCGGTGAGGAGGGCATCGATGTCATCATCGATGGGTCGAACTTCACCGGGGTGAGCCGGGTCGAGTTCAACGGAGTCCCGGCGTCATCCGTCTCCCTCACGAGCGATGGGCGGCTGAGTACGTCCGTGCCGACCGGTGCCAGCACCGGCCCCATCCGGGTCGTCACCAGCGCGGGGGCGGTTACTTCGAGCACGCCCTTTACCGTGCTCTCGAGGCCGGCCGTCACCAGCTTCACTCCCGCGCGCGGCACCATCGGCACCACGGTGACGCTCACCGGCACCGGTTTCACCCGGGTCCGCCGGGTGTGGTTCGAGACGTCACAGGACGCCACCTTCATGGTGGTCAGCGACACCGAGATGAAGCTCATCGTCCCTCCTGGGGCGCGCACCGGGCGGATCACGCTCGTCGGCGAGTCCTACAGCTACTCCGATGGCGAGTTCGTCGTGGATGCCAACAGCGCGCCCACCCTCACGCGCATCAGCCCTTCGGCGGGCGGCGTCGAAACGTTCGTCTACCTCTACGGCTCGGGGTTCACCGGTACTACGCGGGTGAGCTTCAACGGCATCCCGGCGAGGTACTTCTTCCCCTCCGGTGATGGCGCGTTGACCGTCCAGGTGCCGCCCGGAGCCACGAGCGGGCCCATCCAGGTCACCAACTCCGTGGGCAGCGCCACGTCCAGCACCTCCTTCACGGTCCTCCCACCGCCGGCCGTTACAGGCCTCTCACCGACGAGTGGCCCGGCCGGGACCCGGGTGACGCTCACCGGCACGGGCTTCGTCGGCACCAGCACCGTGCGCTTCGGAGGCGTCTCCTCCTCCCGGTTCGAGGTGCTGAGCGATACCCAGATGACCGCCGACGTGCCGAGCGGAGCGGTCTCCGGGCCCGTGACGCTCTCCGGAGCGGCGGGCAACTCCCTGGCTTCCGTGGACTTCACCGTGGTGAGCGGCTGTGCGCCCTTCATCACCGAGTTCTCTCCGGAAACCGGTGGGCCGAATGTCATGACCACGGTGCGGGGTGGCTGCTTCACCGGGACCACCCAGGTGCGCATCAATGGCACCCCGGCTCGGTTCGGGATGAGCTCAGGCACGTCCCTCTATTTCTGGATACCCGATGGAGCGACCTCGGGTCCCATCTCGGTGCAGAACTCTCTGGGCACCGCCACGTCGAGCCAGCCTTTCACGGTGGTTCCGGGACCGGTCATCTCCCGCATCTCGCCCACGAGCGGCCCGCCCGGCACCCAGGTGACGATCACCGGTACGGGCCTCGCCAGTACGTCTTGGGTGAGCGTGACGGGGGGCGGGGGCTCCTTCAAGGTCCTCGGCGACACGCAGGTCGTCTTCACCATCCCCTGGAGTGGGCGCACGGGTCCCATCTTGCTCCAGGCGAGCGGTGGCATGGCGGTCTCGACGGAGAGCTTCACCCTCCATGCCGTGAACGCGCCCACCCTCACCGGCTTCGCTCCGGCCCGGGCCGGCCTCGGTACAGAGGTGGTGCTCGAAGGCTCCGGCTTCACCGGGCTCACCGAGGTCCGTTTCAACGGGGTGAAGGCGGAGCTCTTCTCGTACACCGGGAGTGACACGCGGCTGTTCGTCGTGGTGCCTCTGGGAGCCACCACCGGTCCCATCACCGTGGTGAACACCCTGGGCAGCGCCACCTCCTCGGCCAGCCTCATCATCGACTCCGGGAGCGCCGTGTCGCTCACCGGCATCAGCCCCGCACGGGCCGCGGTGGGTGCCACCGTCGAGCTGTCCGGCACGAATCTGTCCGGGTGCCAGGCCCTCTTCCCCGGCCTCTCCAGTGGAGCCAGGGTCCTCTCCAATACGGGGACGCGGATGCAGGTCGTCGTGCCGGAGTCTTCGGCGTCCGGGGTCCTCCAGGTGCGCTGTGCCATGGGCGCGGCGTGGATCCATTTCGAGCTGGTGCCGCCACCGCGCATCACGGGCATCAGCCCGTTGACCGGCCCCTCCACCGGAGGGACGCGGGTCAACCTCACCGGCTCGGGCTTCGAGCCAGGTGCCACGGTGTCCTTCGGGGGGGTGGCGGCGAGCGGTGTCTCCGTGACGGATGCCGAGCACCTCACCGCCACGACTCCGGCGCACGCAGCGGGGGTCGTGGACGTGGTGGTCTCCAACCCGAGCGGGAGCAGCGTCACCCTGGGCGGGGGCTTCACGTATGAGAAGGCTCCCGCGCCGGTGCTCACGGGCGTCGCTCCAGGCTCCGGGCCGACGCGGGGAGGGAGTGCGCTCACGCTCACGGGCTCGAACTTCGTGGCAGGGGTCCGGGTGACCTTGGGCTCCGTCGAGGCCACCGATGTGACCGTCATCAGTGCCAACACCCTCACCGCCACGGCTCCGGCGCGCGCCGCGGGGCTCGTGGACGTGGCGGTCATCAATCCGGACGGGCAGTCCTCGGTGCTCGCCAAGGGGTTCACCTATCTGGTGCAGCCCGCGATTTCCTCCGTCACCCCGGATTGGGGCGAGAGCAACGGGGGCCAACGCGTGACCATCTCCGGCTCGGGCTTCCGGACCGGACTGAAGGTGCGCTTCGGTGGGGCGGAGGCCGCGGGCGTGTCCGTCCTCGGTGACACCTCGTTCTCGGCCTTCACGCCGGTGCATGCCCCGGGCGTCGTGGACGTGGAGGTGGAGAACGCGGATGGGCAGTCGGCCACGCGGGGCGGTGGCTTCACGTACGTTGCCTCGAGTGGACCGTCCCTTGCGTCCGTGAGCCCGAACACCGGCATGTCCTCGGGTGGAGAGTCCTTCACCCTGCGCGGCGGAAACTTCGCGCCCGGAGCCACCGTGCGCATGGGCGGCGCCAGCGCGACGAGCGTCACCGTGGTCGACTCCACCACCCTCACCGGGATCACGCCCGCGAATGCGCCGGGGACGGTGGACGTGGTGGTGCGCAACCCGGACGGGCAGACGGCCACGCTCGGTGCCTCCTTCACCTACAGCCTGTCCCCGGCGCCGGTGGTGATGGGGCTCGGCCCCAGCGAGGGCACGTCCAACGGTGGCACGCGGATCTTCCTCACCGGCAGGTACTTCGTTCCGGGCATCACGGTGCACGTCGGCGGGGTGCCGGCCACGGAGGTCTATGTGAACGATGCCACGTCGCTCGCCGCGACCACGCCCGCGCATGCGCCGGGGACGGTGGACGTGGTGGTGAAGGCTCCGGACGGGCAGATCGGCACGCTGGCGAACGGGTTCACGTACGTCGCGGCTCCCTCGCCGAGTCTCTCGGGCATCAGCCCCGGAAGTGGTCTGAGCTCCGGCGGGACGCGCGTCACGCTCACGGGGAGCAACTTCGCACCGGGTGCCACGGTGCTGATCGGCGGTGCGAGCGCCACCGAGGTGACGTGGGGGGCCTCCAACTCCCTCATGGCGACGACGAGCGCTCGGGCGGCGGGCACGGTGGACGTGGTGGTGAGGAACCCCGATGGGCAGCTGGCCTCGCTGCCCGGGGCCTACACGTACGAGCCCGTGCCTGCGCCGACCCTGGCCGCCATCAACCCGGGGCGCGGTCCCGCGACGGGAGGCACGCGCGTCACCCTCACCGGTGCCCACTTCGCGCCGGGAGCCCAGGTGCTCCTCGGGGACGTCGAGGCCTTGGCGGTGAGCGTGACCAGCGCGACGTCCCTCTCCGCGACCACGCCCGCGCACGCGCCGGGCAAGGTGGACGTGGTGGTGCGCAACGCGGACGGGCAGGGCGCCACCCTGGCGGGGGCCTTCACCTACGACGTGCCGCCTCCGCCCACGGTCGTCTCGGTGGCTCCGGGCAATGGCCTCTCGACAGGAGGGACGCGGGTAACCGTCACGGGGACCGGCTTCGGCCCGGGGGCTTCGGTGCGCTTCGGCGGCGCGGTCGCCAGCGGCGTCACCGTCACCAGTGACACCTCGCTCTCCGCGCTCCTCCCACCGCACGCGCCGGGCAAGGTGAATGTGGTGGTGCGCAACACCGATGGGCAGGAGGGCACCCTGGTCGGGGGCTTCACGTACGAGGCGGCTCCGGCCCCCACGCTCGTGGGGCGCTCACCGGTGCGCGGCTCGAGCAACGGCGGGACGGTGGTGACGCTCAGCGGTAGCGGTTTCGCTCCGGGCGCCAGCGTGACGTTCGGCGGTGTGGCGGCCCCAGTAGTGGAGGTGGCGAGTCCGAGCTCCCTCACGGCCACCACGCCGGCGCACGCAGCGGGACGGGTGGACATCACCGTCACCAATCCGGACGGGCAGGAGGCGACGTTGCCGGGGGCGTTCACCTATGAGGCGGCGCCTCTCCCGGTCCTCTCCTCCGTCTCGCCGACCGCGGGCCCGCCAGGGGGCGGCACATCGGTCACCCTGCGGGGCTCGGGCTTCGCGCCGGGCGCCACCGTGCGCTTCGGAGGCGTGGCGGCCACCTCGGTGCTCGTGGTGAGCGACACCTCCATCAGTACCCTCACGCCGGCCCACGAGTCGGGTTGGGTGGACGTGGAGGTCATCAACCCGGACGGGGGTCGGGCAGTCCAGGCGGGAGGTTTCCTCTACGAGGTGGACGGGCCCCCGACGGTCTCCTCCGTCAGCCCCAACACCGGCTCCACGAAGGGGGGGACCGCCATCACCGTTCGAGGCCTCAACTTCGCTCCCAACGCCCGAGTGACGCTCGGAGGGGCGGAGGCCACGAACGTCGTGGTGGCCAGCGCGACGTCCCTCACGGCCACCACACCTCCCCACGCCACGCCGGGGACGGTGGAGGTGTCCGTCCTCAACCCTGGTGGGGCCAACGGCCGGCTGGAGGGAGGCTTCACCTATACGGAGGAGCCGGGGCCGGGCGAGGGCGAAGGCAACGGCGGGGGGGGCGGAGGTTGCGCGGAAGTCCCTGGCCTGCCGGGGGCCGCGCCGTACCTCCTGCTCGGCTTGGCGCTGCGGCTGCGTCGGAGGGCTTCGCGGCGGTGAGCCCACGGCTGTAGATGCGAAGGGCCTGGAACCGGCTCGCGGCTCCAGGCCCTCGTTGCTCGGTTGTTCCAGCGGCTTCAGGCCGAGGGTGGCGCCCGCAGCCAGCAGACGAGGCCGTAGCCCAGCGGTGCGGCGGCCAGCAGCAGGCCGGCGAGGTCCACCACACCTTCTCCCAGATGGGGGACCCGCCCCCCGGGGCGCCATTCCTCGTGGCGCATTTATATCAGACTGATATATAGGGACGGCAGGAGGACACCGTGGCCAGAGAGAACACCTGCCAGTTCGCCATCCTGGGGATGCTGTGCCGGGAGCCCATGAGCGGTTACGGCCTGCGCCAGACCATCGAGCAGACGGTGGGGCACTTCTGGCAGGAGAGCTACGGCAACCTGTACCCGACGCTGGAGCGGATGGAGGCGGAGGGGCTGGTCGCGCTCGACCGGGAGGAGCATTCGCCGGGCGGGCGGGTGCGCAAGGTGTACCGGGTGACGGCGGACGGGCGGCGGGTGCTCTCGGAGTGGCTGCGGCGGCCGGTGGTGCCTCACGTGGAGCGCAACGAGCTGCTGCTCAAGCTCTTCTTCGGTGGCCGGGTGGGACCGGAGGACTCGCTGGCGCACGTGGAGCGCAGCCGGGCCGAGGCCGAGGGGCTGTTGGCCACGCTGCGGCTCATCGACGAGGACGTCCGCCGCTCGCGCGAGGGCCACCCGGAGCTGCCCTACTGGCACCTGTCCATTCGCGCGGGGTTGCTCGGCATGGAGGCGCACCTGCGTTGGTGCGACGAGGCCCAGGAGACGCTCCAGCGTCTGGCGCACACGAAGGATTCGAAGAAGAAGGGGGTAGTGGGATGAGCGGGAGAGAAGGCTCGCGGCGCGTGCAGGTGTTCCTGCCATGGCTCGCCCTGGTGGGCGGGGCCGGCATGTCGATGCTCTTGAACTCGCGGGGATCGCTGTTGCCCGGCTGGTTGATGGGCGCCTTGTTGCTCTTCTTCGTCCGCCAGCAGCGGCCGTGGGTGGGTTTCGTCGGCATCCTCTGCGTGAACACCCTGGCCACGGGCCTGGCGAACCTGGAGGTGTTCCCAGGGTCCGTCGCGGGCAGTTTCGGGATGGCGTTGGGTGGCGCGCTCTTCATGGCGCTGGTGTTCCTGGCGGACCGGCTCATCGTGGGGCCGAGGGCGTCCTTCGCGGGGACGCTCTTCCTGCCGGCGGCGATGACGTGGCTGGAGTTCTTCAGCAGTCAGGGCAGCCCGTTCGGCACCTGGGGCTCGCTGGCCTACACCCAGGCGAGCGCACCCGTGCTGGTGCAGCTCGTGTCGGTGACGGGACTGTGGGGCCTGACGTTCCTCCTGGTGTGGTTCTCCTCCGTGGCCAACTGGGCCTTCGAGCACCGGGACGAGGGGCGCCGCGTGCTGCCGGGAGTCGCGGTGTTCGCGGGCGTGCTCGGGGTCATCCTCGCTTTCGGCGCGCTGCGGCTGGCGAGGGCGGAGAGCGTGGGCGAGCCCGTGCGGGTCGCGGGCATCACGGTGGCGGGGGAGGTGGCCTCGGGACGCGAGGCGGGGCTGTCCAGGCTCATCCAGGGAGGGTCCTTTGGTGACGAGGACTGGCGAGCCTTCGCTGAAGCCTCGGGTACGGTGAACGAGGAGTTGTTGCGCCTGTCGGAGCGCGAGGCCGAGCGAGGGGCGAAGCTCATCCTCTGGTCCGAGGGCAACGCGGTGGTGCTGGCCGGGCAACTGCCGGCCCTGCTCTCCCGGGGGAGCGCCCTGGCGCGCGAGCGGAGCGTGTGGCTCGGCATGGCGGTGGCGAGCTTCGAGCCCTCGGAGGAGCGCATGTTGCGCAATGAGCTCATCCTGGTGGGGCCGGATGGGAACGTGGCCTGGCGCTACGTGAAGGCCCGGCCGGTCCCGGGGTGGGAGGCGGACCACTCCATTGCTGGGAGCCAGGAGGTGCCGGTGCTGCGCGACTCGAGCGTGGGGAACGTGGGGGGCGCCATTTGCTTCGATGGGGACTTCCCGGCGGATTTCGCCGACCCCACGTCGCGCGGGCTCGAGCTGCTCCTGCTGCCAGCGAGCGACTGGCGAGGCATCAGCTCGCCGCACATGCGGCAGGCGGTGTTCCGCGCGGTGGAGCAGGGCTTCAGCATGTTGCGGCAGGCGAACCAGGGCCTGTCGGTGGCGGTGGATGGCTACGGGCGCGTGTACGGCGAGCTGGACCACTTCACGGCGGAGGAGCGGGTGTTGCGCGCGGAACTGCCGGTGGGGCGGGTGCCCACGCTCTACGCGCGCATCGGCGATTCCGTGGGGCTGCTCTCTGGCCTGATCACGCTGGGGTGGGTGGGCTGGGCCGTCGTGAGGGGGCTTACCCGGCGGTGGCGTGCGCGTGAGGGGATTCGCGCGCAGCCAACCTGAGGATGGCCACGGCTTCAACTTCAAGATGAGGACGGGCGCCGGCCGCGGCGCCTTTTTTTTGCCCCGGCCCTCCCTTGACGCGTCCGGATGGCTCGTGTAGTTGAGATTGATACTGATTATCAATTTCAACTTGGCGGTGACCGCCGGGTGAGAGGAGCGAGACGTGGCGCGGAATACGGGACCTCGGGGCAGGGTGTGCCGCCGGCTGGGAGTGGCCTTGTCGAACATCACCGCGAAGGACCCGGACAAGGATCCCGTGTTGCGCCGGCCCTATCCGCCCGGACAGCACGGCGCGTCGGCGCGCCCCTCGGTGAGCGACTACGGGCAGCGCCTGCGCGAGAAGCAGAAGCTCAAGCTGTACTACGGGCTTTTGGAGGCCCAGTGCCGCAAGGCCTTCCTCGAGGCGCGCCGCTCGCCGGGCAACACGGGCACGGTGCTGCTGCAGCTGCTCGAGCGCCGGCTGGACGTGGTGGTGCTGCGCGCGGGGCTGGCCACGAGCATCCGCCAGGCGCGCCAGTTCGTGCGCCATGGCTACCTGCGCGTGGACGGGCGGCGCACCAACATCGCCAGCTACCGGGTGAAGGTGGGCTCCGAGGTTCGCTTCTCACCCGCGCACCGGGAGCTGCCCATCGTGAAGGAGTGCTTCGAGCGGATGAAGGGCCGGCAGGTGCCGGGCTACCTCGAGGTGCTCGACGGCGGCCAGGGCGTGCGCTGCGTGCGCGAGCCCGAGCGGGACGAGGTTCCCGTCACGCTCAACGTGCCCTTCATCGTGGAGTTCTACGCGCAGCGCGTCTGAGCCGCGCTCCTCGGCGCTTGGGCAGCGCGCCCAGGTAGGTGCGTGCTACTCCCAGATGAACTCGCGGCGGAGGACGCAGGCGGACAGGTGCCAGGACGTCGGTGCTCGGGCTGGTGGCCGGAGTCCGATGGCGGTTTCGTGGAATGCCATGGGGCTCGCGGTCGCCAAGGCCGCTCAGCACAAAACCGTGGGACTGCTGCACCAGAAGCTCTCGGCGAGGGCGTCTACGTGGGCGAGGTCGTCGTGCTCGGGCTCGTCAAGGGCACCGCGTTCGACTCCGGCCATGCGACGCTCGAGCCGTCGGCCATTGCCGAGAAGTTCTGGGAACTGCACCAGGGTTGCAAGGACGCCTCGGTCAACTTCTCGTAGCTGAGTGAGGTAGCGAGTCCGATGTCACACGACATCACCGGCTGGATTTCGGGAAAACCATTCCGAAATGCCAGCCATCTTCTCCTCGAATCCGGCACTGTTGTTGAAACTGAGGATTCCAGCGCGGTGTCGAGTGCGGTTCTCGAACGTGTGTACAGACCCACCGGGAATGAGGATGAACGCCCCTTTGGGAGCTTCGAACCTCTGGCCGTCGATCTCGACGCTCATTGTCCCATCGATGACGTACCAGGCATGATCGTCATCATGCGAATGCGCTGGTGGACCCTTCGTGTTGGCCTCGAGCCACCATTCGGAAACCGAGAAGGTGCCAGCGGTCTCATCGCCGTCAGCCTTGAAGATGCTGTTGATACGGCCCATGGGGTACCGGCGCCCAGCTCCAGGTGCGAGGTAGATTGGCGTTCGCTTCTTGATTGTCACCTTTCCCATATAGGCGAGATTCCCAGGGCCCACAAATCGGCCAGGGATCCGGATAATCGTCCCAGCGGCGGCATGTTCACACCATCAAGAGACTTGTACCTCCCATGAACTGGAAACTCGGCCTTCTGCTCGCAGGAGTCTCGCTCGGCGCGGCATGCATCCGGCCGGTCCCGCCGGAAGACGACATCCTTGATGCCGGTGACGACGGTGGAGGTGGCGACGCCGGTGAGGACGGCGGTGGAGCGGTGGACGGCGGCGTGATCCTGGCGGGCTGCGCCCTCGACGAAGCCGACGCTCCCCCTCGGGATGTCGATGCAGGGCTGCCGCGTTGCGGACTGCCCGAGTCGGTGGGTGGCTCGCGCATCAAGGTGAAGGTGCTCGTCGAGCCCGGCGGCGCGGAGCTCCCCCGCGGGTACTTCGACGTGCTTCGCGGAGAAGATTGCCGCGTGATCCGCACGCCGAAGGGCATCGGCTGCCTGCCCCTGACCCTCAGTCCCTGGTGCACCGATGCGTCGCTCGACGATCACGTGCGACTGAGCAGGGAGCAGGAGCCGATCGGCTCGGGGCTGGCCGTGACGGCCTTCGTCGGCGAGGACGGCTCGCGACTCTACGACGAGTTCTTCACCGACCTCCGGCATGAGACCGAGGTTCGGATCGACGGGTCCGCGCTCATGCCAATGCCTTTCTTCCTGCACTATCAGTCGAGGCTTGACTGCACCGTCGACCTCGCTTTTCAGGAATGTCCCTTCGACGGCAAGTTCGTCTCGAATCAGGGACGGATTCATCGCGCATGCAGCGGTGACTTCCTGGCGCACCATCGCTGTGAATTCCAGCCCCCGCGCATGTGTGGCGAGGCGCCTTGTCAGTACAAACCTCCCTTCGCGCACACGATGGTTCGTTTCGGCAGTGAGATTCCTCTCAGCGTCTGGCAGCCGATTCCTGTCACGAAGGTGAAGCTCGGGACGGGCCGCTTCCGCTACACCGCCTACGAGGTCGCGTGTGCGCAGGTCCCGGTCCTCCGCGAGCCGCTCGAGGACACCCTCCGGGGGGGCCGGCCTTGCTGGCCGAAGAGCGGGCCGGACGGCGGTATGTTCTGCAGACCCGACATCAGCGGAGTGGTCGCATACCTCGACCCTCAGTGCACCCAGCGGGTCGCCAGGGTCTTCTTCTCGAAGACGGACCCGGTCCTCGTCGAGGAAGGGCCCAGGCAGGGCATGGAGTACTTCCCGGAGCACCCGGAGCACTTCTATGAGGTGCAACCCCGGGATGCGGGCGTCGGCAGCGGGACGGTCTACTTCGTGTCGACGGACGGGGGCTGCGTCGAGGGGGGCACGACGAGCTACCGGCAGCTCGGCGAAGAGGTGCCGTTCGAGACGTTCGGCAGGCTGGACGTCGAGCTCCGGTAGTGCATGGCCGCCTTGGCGTGACTCCCCCTACTTCACCACCGCGATGGCGAAGCCGCCCCATGCGCGCTTCCCTTCCGTCTCCTGTCCGAGAACCTGGTGCTCTCCGAGTGAGAGCCCGCAGGACAGGAGCAACCCGGCAAGGCGCTCGCTCACCGGCGGACTGCTATCAATGCCGAATTTCAGCGGCTCTCCGCCGGCCCTGGTCCCCGCTCTCGCCATACGCCAATAGAGCGCCCGCGATTCGAGCGACACGGTCGTGAAGTAGTCAAACGCGACGACGCTGCCCCTGGCGGTGCTGGCGATCTTGCGCAGGGTGTCCTCGACGGCTTGCTTCTCCAGGTAGATGAGCACTCCCTCCCACAGGAAGAGTGCCGGTTTGCCGATGTCAAAACCCGCGCCTACGAGCCGATCGAGCCAGTCCTCCTTCTCGAAGTCCGCTGAGACATACGTGACCCGGGCCGAGTCGAGGCCAGCCGTCTTCACCATCTCCCGCTTGAGCGCCTGTGTTTTCGGTGTGTCGACCTCGAAGACGCGGATCGCCCTGTCCTCCGGGAGCCTGAATGCGCGCGTGTCGAAACCCGCCCCCAGGATGACGAACTGGTCGATGTCCGCGAGGTATCGGTCCACGGCGGCATCGAAGAACGTGATCCGGGCAGAGGCCTGGTACCGTGGGGGCACCTCGCCCTCGAAGGGGTATCGGAAAGCCCTGGGCACGTAACCCGTCAGCCGGTGGGCGAACAGCATGGGGCCAGCCGTGAGGCGCGGGCCCAGGGATGGCACGCCGGGCAGTACCCGCATCAGCCGATCCGCCCCCTCGTCCTTCCGGGTTCCCAGGAGGTGCTCGGCCCAGCGTGCGGACAGCGGTCCTTGCGCTGTTGTCGATACGCCCGATCCGCGCCGGACGATGAGGCTGCCGGTCCAGATGACGTAGCCGAGCAGCGTCACGGGGAACAGAAGACCGCTGAGGATGTAGAAAACACCAGCCGCGATGAGAGGGTGCATGTCATCAGCTCTTTTCCGGGTCCAATCCTGCCTCGTGGTGCACTCTGCGTGATTGCCAGCTGGAGTCGAAGCCCGTGAACATTGAGCCAGGCAACAGTCCCATTCGCCGGACGCCCAAGCCGTAGAAGCTCTTCCGCCTACTGCGCCACGAATCGGGATAGGGTCGCGGCCCAAACCCCAAGGAGCGAACCATGTCCGACGAGCTCGTTTTCTACACCAACCCGATGTCGCGCGGCCGGATCGCGCGCTGGATGCTCGAGGAGGTCGGGCAGCCCTATCGAACCGAGGTGCTCGATTTTGGCACGACGATGAAGGCGCCCGCCTATCTGGCGATCAACCCAATGGGCAAGGTCCCGGCGATCCGTCACGGCGACACCGTCGTCACCGAAGCGGCGGCCATCTGTGCCTATCTTGCCGACGCCTTCCCGCAGGCGGGCCTGGCCCCCGCGTCGGGCAGCCGCGAGCGCGGCCCCTACTACCGCTGGCTGTTCTTCGGCGCCGGCCCCGTCGAGTCGTCGGTCACCAACAAGACCATGGGTTTCCAGGTGCCGCCCGAGCGGGCCGGAACGGTGGGCTATGGCAGCCTCGAAGATGTTCTCAACGCGCTCGAGGGTGCGGTGTCGAAGGGCGACTACCTCGTCGGCAACCGCTTCACCGCCGCGGACCTCTATGTCGGCGCGCAGATCGGCTGGGGCATGCAGTTCGGCACCATCGAGAAGCGCCCGGCCTTCGAGCGCTATGCCGCACGCATCAACAGCCGCCCCGCCGCCATCCGCGCCCGGGCGATCGATGACGCCCTGCTGCCCAAGAAGTAACCAGCACGGCGCTCCGAGGGGAGCATCGGAGGCTTGTGAGAAGTGGCTCGCCAAGGACCGCGGCCTCGTGACGCTCGGCACGGGCACGGAGCTTCAGGACAAATGAGCGGCACGAGGGTCATGGCCCGAGTCTACTGGCTCCGAAAGGGGGGCCTATCGACCAGGCTCCTGCCCACCGTTCCGCCCTGGGCCAAAGCAGGCATCCGGCCTCCTGCGTGGGTTGGCCTCAAGTTCGACACAAGGGGGCGAGCGAGCCCCGAAGAGGTGCCGAGCTCCACCCCAGTTGCGATTCTTGGGTTGGCTGCTCATCTCCGGGCAGCCAACCCACCCAGGAGAACGAGATGGCGAACCCGCACGTGGACATCGGGTACGGATTGGGAAGGACAAGCGTTATCTCCCTGCCGGGCAAGGACTGCTACACCCTGGTGAGTGGGGTCTTCCTGGTGCGGTCGCTCAAGGTCGGCGCACAGGATGGCATCACCGCGATGCGCACGGAGGAGGACTGCAAGGGCAAGGCGTCGTTGAGTTACGTCGGGGGCGCGAAGGTGCCCGACATCGAGTTCCCCATGGAATCCGTCCGCTGAGCGGATTCTCGGGTTGTAGCGGCAAGCCCTCCAACCCGCCGTCGCAAACGCCCGGGGGGCAATGGTCTGGCGGTGGCACGCGCGAAGCTCGTGGAGGGGGCGCAGCCGCGCGTGGAGGGTGTGCAGGTCATCTTCCGCATGATGCCCACGCTCGAGTCGACCCTGCACGCGGGAGACCGGGGAGCTCTTCCCCGAGTGGCGCGACAACGTCTTCATCGGAGGCCTGTCCAGCCAGGCGCTGGTGCGGCTGATGATGAGGAATGACCGCGTGGTGGGGGAGGAGCGGCTGCTCACCAATCTGCGTGCGCGCATCCGCGAGGTGGTGCAGGGCCCCGAGGGAGCGCTCTACCTGCTCACCGACGAGACCAACGGCAAGCTGCTCAAGCTCACCCCTCGCTGAACCGCTCTACGCTCCCGCTTCCTCTCCCTGGCGGCGCCTACCCAGGAGCAACCGCCGACTCTACATTTACTGGAAGGGGGGTTGCTTGCCCGATGCCGGACTGGGTAACCAGCCATTGAGCTCATGACGACAACCAGTACAGAGCTCCGAAAGTTCGTCGCTCCCGAGATCGTCTACGGCCCGGGAGCGAGGTGTCTGGTCGGTCGCTATACACGCAACCTCGGAGCGACTCGGGTTCTCGTCGTGTCCGATCCCGGCGTGGTCCTGGCGGGCTGGCCTCGGGAGGTCTTCTCGTCGCTGGAGCAAGAGGGGGTGCGCTACCACCTCTTCGCGGACGTGAGCCCCAACCCCCGGGCTCAAGAGGTACATCGAGGCGTCCAGGTCTACCTGCAGGAGCACTGTGACGCCCTCGTGGCGGTCGGGGGCGGAAGCCCCATGGATTGCGCGAAGGGAATTGGCATCGTCCTGGCCAACAAGGAAAACATCCTCACGTTCGAGGGCGTGGATCGGATCGCCAGGCCCATCCCTCCGCTCGTCTGCGTCCCGACGACCGCGGGGAGCTCGGCGGATGTCTCCCAGTTCGCGATCATCACGGACACCAGCCGCCGTCTGAAGATCTCGATCATCAGCAAGGCAATCGTCCCCGATGTCTCGTTCGTCGACTACGACACCACGAGGACGCTCACCCCCTTCCTCATCGCCTGCTGCGGCATGGATGCCTTCGTGCACGGGATCGAGGCCTTCGTCTCGAATGCTCACTCGAAACTCACGGATGTGTACGCGCTCGCGGCCATCTCGCTCATCTGGAACAACCTGCGAGCGGCCATGGAAAGCCCCCCCAACGAGGTTGCTCGCCATCAGTTGATGGAAGGCAGCCTCGAGGCCGGGCTCGCCTTTTCGAACACCTCACTCGGTGCGGTCCATGCCATGGCCCATGCCCTGGGAGGGCTCATCGACAACCCTCACGGCGAAGCAAACACCCTCCTCATCGACCACGTGGTAGCCTTCAACTACGAGGCATCACCCGAGCGCTTCGACCTCATCGCGGAGAAGATGGGGCTCGAGCCCACCCGACTTGCACCGAGCAGGCGCAAGGAGGCCCTTCTCTCCGCGCTCCGACAGCTCAAGCACAGCTCGGGCCTCGCGCTTAGACTGCGGGACAAGGGAGTCTCTCGCTCCGATATTCCCTTCCTCGCCCGGAATGCCCTCGCGGACCCCTGCATGGTCACGAACCCACGTCGCCTGACACTCCGCGACGTGGAGGTGCTGTATGAGCAAGCCTATTGATGAAGCGCCAGAGGAGCCCGTGACCTGGGAGTCCCTGCGAGACGCCATCATCGGACTCGGCGAGCGCTCGATTCGCAAGAGCTACTACGCCACGCTGCAGGAGCACCTCACGGAACTTGCCCGCTTCCGGGCCCTGCTCGACGAGACCCAGGAAGCCATCATCGTCACGGAGTTGTCCACCCTCCGCGTTATGGATGCCAACCGGAAGGGGCTGTGGATGCTCGGTGCCTCCAGCACCGCCCAGCTCTGCCAGCCGCTCGAATCCTTCTTCGCTTCGGACGAGTGGCGCGTGCTCAAGGCGTGCGTCCATGCGAGCCAGAGTGAGCCCAGGACGGGCCCGGGGCTGCTGCCGCTCCAGCGGGAGGGCGAAGAACGAGTGCTCGAGCTCTCCATCCGCCAGGATACGTTTGGCCAGCGCCAATACCTGGTCATCGTCGCCCGCGATGTCACGGAGCGGATGAGAATCGAGCAGGAGCTCCGTAGGGCGAAGGAGTCGGCGGAGGCAGCGGCTCGAGCGAAAGCACAGTTCCTCGGCATCGCGTCCCACGAGCTTCGCACTCCACTCACCTCCCTGCTGCTCCTGCTTCAGCAGGGGGCCCGGCGGACCGGGCAGGCGGCTTGCGGAGGCGAGCTGCTCACCCGGATGCTCCGCCTGGCCCGTCGGCTCGCCGTCCTGGTGGAGGATCTGCTCGAAGTCTCCCGCCTCGAGCACGATCGGATTGTCATGCGGCCCACGCACATCGATTTGCGAACGATCGTGGCCGATGTGGTGACGGACTTCCGCACCCGTGCGCCCGACCGGCACTTCAATCTCGGACTGCCTTCGGAGCCGGCGTACGTCGAGGCGGACACCACCCGTGTCGTGCAAGTGCTCTCGAATCTCCTGGAGAACGCTGACAAGTACTCACGCGAAGGAGCTCCCGTCGAGATCCGTCTCGAGATGATGGAAGGGCTTGTTCGCGTGTGGGTGTGCGACCATGGGCCGGGTATCCCCGAGGAGCAACGGGACCTGCTCTTCACGCCATTCGGACGCCTCAGGGAAGTAGGACAGGACTCACCGGGGCTCGGACTGGGTCTCTATATTTCCCGCCAGCTCGCCGAGCTCCAGGGAGGGCAGCTGCGTCTGGAACCCGCGGACGGTAGGGGCACGACCTTCACCTTCTCCCTGCCACTCGTCTCCAGACCGGACCGGGAGGAAACCGAGCTCAAGTGGGGGAATACGCGAGCGGGTACGCAAGGGTCTTCTATCCAGCCGCATCGTAATTCACAAGGATAACTGGAAAACCAGGAACTCGCAGTTGAATTTGGATAACATGACGGTGAAACCAGGAGGGTTTTCCATCATGTTCATCTTCCGTCGGGCGCTGCCCGGCCTCCCCATGTTCGCGGCGGGTTCGCTGCTCCTGCAGGTGTGGGGCGCATCCGAAGCAGTCGCCGCCGAGCGCCGGTTCCTCATCGACTTCGGCGCGGGACCCGCTTCCACCCCTGGGTGGAACAACATCAACTTCGGCCATACCGGCTCGGAGCTGTCAGGGCTGGTGGACTCGACAGGTGTCACATCGGGGCTGTCGCTTCAGATAACGGATGGGTTCTGGCAGGGCTGGACGGGGGCGTACAACGGCGAGGGCACCACCGCGAGCTCGCTCTACCCGGCAACGGCCACCCAGGACTCGTTCTTCATCGGGACCAACCAGGGCTTGACCGACGACCTGGCCCGGCTGCGCATCTCCGGGCTGGCCATCAACGGTACGTACTCGCTTCGCTTCTATGCCTCCCGGATGACGGACGACCAGACGTCGGACCGGACCGCGCTGTACACCGTGGGCACCCAGACGGTGGAGCTGCAGGCGCGCAACAACATCGACGGCTACGCCCAGCTCTCCGGACTGGCGCCCTCCAACGGCGCGCTGGACATCACCCTGGCGATGAAGCCCGGCGCCGTCTTCGGCTACCTGGGCGTCCTGGAACTCATCGAGCAGGACAGCGTGGTGGAGCTCACGCCCCGGACGCTCACGCCCAGGATGACCACCGTACCCAAGATCTACAACGGCCCGATGGGCTACTACGAGTCGCTGCCGCGCGGCTATGACGCGGACCCCAACCGCCAGTGGCCCTTGCTCATCTTCCTCCATGGCAATGGCGAGCGGGGCAACGGCACGACGGAGCTGCCGAGGGTGCTGGAGACGGGGCTGCCGGAGAAGATCAACGCGGGCCACCAACTCGAGTTCACCGTCAACGGGGTGAGCGATTCGTTCGTGGTGCTCATCCCCCAGACCGCCTCGGGCTCCTCGGGGTGGCACCCCTACCAGGTGGAGCGGCTGCTCGACATTGGACTGGCCAGCTACCGCATCGATCCGAAGCGCGTGTATGTGACGGGCCTGTCGCTCGGGGGCTTTGGCACCACGGCCTTCGTGGAGTTCTCCCTGGCCAACGCCCAGCGTATCGCGGCGATCGCTCCCTCGGATGGTGCCCACTATGGCCATGACATCTGGACCCCGGACCTGGGCTCCGTCCTCACGAACACCTGCTACATCGCGCAGGCAGGCGTGAAGGTCTGGTTGTTCTACGGCGAGACCGACGGCGGCTGGGGCTGGACGGCCTCCCAGTTCGCGGACCGTCTGAATGCGTGCTCCCCCGCGCCAGTGCCCGCGCCGGTGGTGACCGTCTACCCCAGCGTCGGACATGCCGCGTGGTACCGGGCGTACGCGACGGACCACACGTGGCATACCCCCAACCTCTATGAGTGGCTGCTCGCCCAGCGGCGCCCATAGCGGTTGATGGAACGCTCCCGCCGCCCACGCGGCGGGGCCGCGGCACCCAGACGAACCGGGGGCGGAGCAGCCCGCTCCGCCTCCGGTTACCCGCTCAATCGATGATGCGGTCCTGGCAGTCGTTGCGCGTCCTCGACACCGCCCGGCGTCCGCAGCGCCAGCCGCGCCTGGATGCGGTCATCGCCACTGGTAGACGCGCACCCAGTCGACTTCCATCTGCTGCGGCGTCCAGCCGATGAGGTCGGCCGTGGACTGCGGCACGCCGTAGTAGGGCGTCGTCGCGCCGTTGTAGCCATGCGGCATCACGCCGCCGACGGCCAGGTTCAGGATGATGAAGAAGGGCCGGTCGTACACCCAGGGCCCGTACCGCTCGACCTCAGCGCGCGTCACCGTCTTCATCAGGGCGCCGTCGATGTACCACTTGATGTCCGAGCTGGAGAACTCGGTGCGGTACACGTGCCAGTCGCTGACGGGGGAGCTCGGGTAGAACTGCTGGAAGATGGGCGTGTTGCCCGAGTAGCCCGGGCCATGCAGCGCGCCGGAGGTCCAGTTCGAGTAGCCAACGTTCTCCAGGATGTCGAGCTCGCCGCAGGCGGGCCAGCCGACCTGGTTGATGTTGTGGCCGAGCAGCCAGAACGCGGGCCACAGCCCCGGGCCCACGGGCATCTTGATGCGCGCCTCGATGCGGCCATGGCCGAACTCCCGCAGGCCCGCGCTCTCCAGCCGCCCGGAGGTGAACGGGTAGCCGTTGTTCCACTCACGTCGCGCGATGAGCTTCAGCGTGCCGTTGCTCACCTGGATGTTGTTGGGCGAGCTCGTGTACTGCTGCTGCTCGCTGTTCACGTGCACGCCGGTGTTGGCGAACCAGTTGGACGGGTTGACGCTGGTGCCGTCGAACTCGTCACTCCAGAGCTGCACCCAGCCGCCCCCACCGCCGATGGCGCCCCAGGTGAACGACTCCCAGCACCCGCCCACGGACGCGCGGATGGCGTACAACGGCGCGGACGCCCCCTGGTTCAGGTCCGCGGATACGAACAGGCCGTTGCTCCGGGCCTTCAGCGCGATGGAGCCGTTGCCGATCTCCACCCACTCGAACCGCTCCCAGTCCTGGAACGTGGTCCGGTTGGCGACGAGCTGCCCGCCCAGGTTGGTGTCCGCGGACACGAACAGGCCGGATTCGCTGGCGCGCAGGGCGATGAGGCCGCCGCCTGCGTCGATGACCTGGTACTGCTCCCAACCCTGCACCGTCGTGCGGTTCGCCACCAGGGGCGCGGTGGCTCCCAGGTTCTGGTCCGCCGACACGTACTGCTGCGTCGAGCACGCCCTCAGCCAGATGGTCTGACCGACAGGCGCGGCGGCCGCATCCAGACCCACCAGCAGGCTTCCAACGGCGAGCGCCAGCATCCAGTTGCTCGCTGCCGCACTCTCCAATTTCCAGGCCATGTGTTCCTCCCCGTGCGCCCGCGGCGACGGCCAGGTGCTGGCCGAACGCGTGGGCATGGAACTCCGTTAACACGGGGAATGCCCGAATTTTAGAACTTTGTTCTTTTTCTGGAGGAAGTCCTGGGGCGGGGTAGGGCACGCCCGCGCACAATCGCTCCTGGCGTCCGTCACCTACGGGGATGCGGGCCCGTGGAAGACGGCCTCGATGTCGCGGTGGATCTCCCGATCCTTCTCCATCAGGGTGTAATGAGCCAGGAACGGTTGCGTCTCCCCAGGTGATTCGCTTCACGCACCTCGGGAGTTTCTCCATGTCAATCGCCACCTCGCCCAGCCTTACCCAAGCACTCGTTCACCTCATGCTTCTGGGCGCCGTCACCGCCCCTACCGGCGTCCTCGCCGGCACGCACGACGCGCGCGCCCACGCCACTTCGGCTTCGCACGCACATCACACCCAGGAGGACACGGACATGTACCGCACCGACGTGCAGATGCACCCGACACCAGTGCAGGCCGACCAGCCGGTGACGCTCACCATCACCGTACGGGACGGCCACGGGCGCGCGGTGTCGCAACTCACGCCCTCGCACGAGAAGCCCATGCACCTGCTCGTCATCTCCAAGGACCTCAGCCACTTTGCGCACCTGCATCCCTTTGTGGATGGAGCCTCCTTCCGCGCCCAGCACACCTTTGAGGAGGCGGGGGCGTACTTCCTCTTCGTCGACTACCAGCAGCCGGGCCGCGGCCAGGTGGTGGACAGGCACAGCGTGCACGTTGCGGGCGCTGCGCGCCCCGCTGCGGTCGCGCTGACGGAGTCGCCCAGGACGCAGCGTGCTGATGGGCTCGAGCTGACGTTGCGCAGCGTGGGGGAGATTCGCGGAGGCGAGGCCGCCACGCTGCACTTCGACGTCACGGATGTGGAGACGGGCAAGCCGGTGGGGGACCTCGAGCCCTACCTCGGCGCGATGGCCCACTTCATGGTGCTCAGCGCCGATGGCCAGGACTTCGTCCACGTGCACGCCCTCGACACCCGTAGCGCCTCGAGGGTGTCGGCGCACGCGGTTTTCCCGCGTCCGGGCCTCTACAAGCTATGGGTGCAGGTGCAGCGCCGCGGCGCGGTGGTGACGGTGCCTTTCGTCCTGCGCGTCGGCGTCGTCGACGCGCGCCCTGAGGCCCGCTCCGGCTCGGGACCCAAGGCGCCGGGCGGGCACGCGCACCACCAGCACTGAGGTGTCCCCGACGGGATTCGAACCCGTGGGCAGGGCGATAGAAAACCCCAAGCAGGACGCGCAGTTACCCGCTATCGCCTTGATTCTCCTCGGGTTTGTTATCCCGCCCCGTCCCATGCCGTTCCCTCGTGTGTAGCCTCTAACCCCGCTGGAGGGGCACACTGAGGGCACATGCTGGCAGCCCTGTGGCCACACGCGTCATGGCTACCGCCCGAGGGAGCTGCCCCCCGCAGCAAGAATTTTCGACACCAAGCACGTACCGAGTCGATACGCGGTCTCAAGCAGAATGCAGCAGAGACGAAGTGGTGGTAATCGTCAGGAGCGCAGTTGCCGGGTGTTCTTGATTCTTGAGGGATGCATGCACGTGACCCACGAGCCGGCCATGCGTTTCCGAGCGTGCATCGCACTTCTGCTCTTTGTCGCAGCCTGCGCTACGTCGGCACCGAGCCCAG
Source organism: Archangium lansingense (assembly GCF_026626635.1). Lineage (GTDB taxonomy): Bacteria > Myxococcota > Myxococcia > Myxococcales > Myxococcaceae > Archangium > Archangium lansingense. The sequence goes on along the minus strand of NZ_JAPNKA010000001.1, from coordinate 7,662,719 downwards.
GAGAGCCAGCGGCCCGGGACCCGAGGCTCGCCAATCTCCAGCGAGCGGCGACGCTGCCCTGGACGGACGGGGGGCGGTGCGCCGTCCAGGTGACCTACTCATAATGCCCCTCCTCCATTACATGGGGTTCTTCGGGATGGCGGAGTTCCACGGCTTCGCTGCCCGAATGGATTGCGGCCTTGAGACGCTTACTCGTTGCCTGATCGAGCTTGAACCACAAGGGATGACCTCGACTGCCACCCTCGGCAACGCGGAGCTGCCCTTGCTTCACCCACATGAGCACCACGTCCTTGGAAACACCCAGACGCTTAGCGACTCCACGTATCGAGTAGAGTCCACCGGCTCTGCGTTCTGGCAAACATCTGTCTGAACGGCAGGACATTTCGTAGCGATTGCGCACCCAGCGTACCGCCCGAGCATCCCAAGGACGCTTGTGCCCGGTGAGCAGTCCGCGGCGGTTGAGCTCTGCCGCTATTTCTTCGTCGCTCTTCTTCCCCTGCAACTTGCCAATGAGGTTGATTGCCTCGGGCGAGGTCGTCCGCGCGTTGTACGGCAGGCGAGGGATATTCCAATCGCTGACCATACCTGTTTCCCACAGCACCTGGACGCGCGTCATCGGTTCTGGAACTTCGATGGGGCTCAGCACCACCTCGCGCACCAGAATCCGCAGCAGGTTCTTCCGCTCGGCCTGGGTCGTGCTCTTCGCATACCAGACACGAGGCAGGTCTCTGGCGAGCGCGAGCAGGCGTGCCCGGTCCTCGTCTGTGAGCACTACCTTCTGCTCCCGGAGGACTTCCTGGTACTCGGATTCGAGGTGTCCAAGCTCGCTCAGTTTCTCATTCCACTCTCGCTCGAGCGTCCGGGCCACCACTCGCATGTCGGGGTCGACAGCCTTGTAGCGGCGCTCGGCGAGCCGCGCTTCATACCGGGCACGTTCCAGTCGCAGCTGCCATTGGCGCTCGAGCTCACCCGCCTGTTTCTCGGCTTCTCGAGTGACAGCGAGGCTCAGCTCCGTCTCCGGCGGCTGTACCGTCTCGAGGAAGAGCCTGGCGACGGCCTCGTCGATGGCCGCGGCGGGGACGCTCCAGCACTTGTCCTTTATGTCGTCGCCTCTGCGACGGCACACGTAGAGTGCATAGCGCTTGGAGCCCATGTACTTCGTCTTCATTCGATTGCCACACCGGCCGCACAGCAGCAGTCCCTGCAACAGAGCCTCCCCCTCGCGGGCGGCCCCCCGCTGTTCCGGTAGATGATGGTTGGCCCGGTTGGCCGAGAGCTTCCTCTGGTTGGCCATGTATTCCTCCCAGGTGATGTATGCCGGGTGGTGGTCGTACAGGCATATCTTCCAGGCCTCCTGGGGCAGCGTGGTGCTGTGCTGCCGCCTCAACTGTCCCTCCACCAGGCCCATCCGCCTCTCATGCCGCCCGAAGACGTAGGCGCCCGCGTACGTGGGGTTTCGGAGCATCAGGCGGATGGCGCTGTATCTGGGGGGAGCCCAATGCAGTTCGCCTGTGCGTGGGTCATGCACGGGCAGCCGCAGACCGTTCGCGGCAAAGTAGCCCTGCACAGCGGAGGCGCTGCCCTCCAAACGGAAGCGCTCGAAGACCAGGCGCACAGCCCGCTGTACCTGCTCGTCGGGCTCAAGACGAAACCGGCCCGTCGTCTCATCCCACTCGTAGCCAACCGGTGGTCGGAAGAATAGCTCTCCGCGCCGGGCTTTGGAGAGCTTTCCGCCCTGCAGGCGCAGGTGCATCCAGTACTGCTCGGCTTCGCTCATGGTCCCCTTGAGGCCCAGCAGCAACCGGTCGTTATAGTCCCGAGGTGTGTAGACGGCCTGCTCGTCGATGATGAGGACATCGGCCAGGCCGCATAACTCCAAGAGCCTATGCCAGTCCGCGGAGGAACGGGCCAAACGGGAGATTTCCAACGCGAAGATGGCGCCGACACGCCCGTACGCCACCTGCTCAGCCAGTCGTTGAAAGCCCGTGCGTCCGATGCTGCTCGAACCACTCTGGCCGAGATCTTCGTCGATGATTTCAATACGCTCCGCCGGCCAGCCGAGCTCAAGGGCACGCTGCTGGAGAGCGTACTGGCGGGCAGTGGACTCATGATGCTCGTGGACTTGCCTGAGTGTGGATTGCCGAAGGTAGACGACGGCTTGGCGCTCCAGGTGGCCCACGTGAATCTTGTCGTTCATCGCTTTCCTCCTCGCCTGCCGCCTCGGCGCGAAGCGCTTGGAGCAGGAGCGTGGCCCACGCGCCGAGTAGCGCGCCTCTTGCCGCCACGGGCAGTGCCGACCAGGGCGGGCCGGGTTTTGGAGGCAGAAGTGTGGACATGATTGACGTTAATGCCCGATGCAGGAGGTAAAGCAGCCGGTGACTCAACCTCCTGGTCAAGGCCCACCTGCACGGCACGGGCAAGCTTCAGCAGGGACGAGACGGAAATGCGGAGCTGGCGACCACCGACACGTGGCGGCACAAGGGGCGCCGCCTGATCCGTCCACTCGATGGGCAGCCGCACGCGCCAGCCTCGTGGATGCTCAACAACGACGTAGCGCTGGCCATCCTGAGTGCGGAGGGCTCGAGTAATCGGCAGCCGCATTCCCCGGAGCGGGTGGCCTGGCAGGGTCACCTGCACCTCGGCGGAAATGGGGTATAATGCATGAGGTGCATTGTGTGGATGTCGTCCAAGAGGCTTCCGAGCCCTGGCCCATGCTGGCGGAGCGGTGCTTTCATGCCCTCGACCATGACCAGATCGAGTTTCACGACACCACGGGACGATGCGCGGTCGCCTCAGCGGGTGCTGCTGCCGTGGGCGTCGGACTCTGTGTCTTGGCGGCGCCGGAGATCGTCGTAGGAACGGTGATTATCGCGGGCGTGGTGGTGGTGGGATTCGTCATAAAAGAGGCCCTGGATGCGTATGCTCTGGATATGGGCCGCCCCGAGGTAAGGCCCGCGCCTGAAACGCGGCCCGTGTCTGAAACAGCGCCCGCCCCGCAGAAACCCTCGCCGAAAAAAAGGCCCAAGCCGGAGCCAAAAGGACCGGATTTCCCTCCTCCGGAGCCACCCGAGACCTCGGAGCGAGATCGCCGCAGGTGCGAGCCCGATCCAGTGCCGTACCACCTTGGCGGTAATAAACTGCACGACAAGTGCGCCGACAGAATCCCGAACAACAGTTTCCCCGGCGGGGATGTGTTCGTGAATGGGAAGAACTTCGACGCGCTGCAACTGGCCACGCGCACGCTCTGGGAAGTCAAGACCGACAACTTCGACACCTACCCGCCCGAACTTCGGAGAATTGTGCTTGAGGACCAAGTGCCGGAGCTGCTGCACGAGCGCGTTCTCGCTCTGGCCTGCGGATTTGACTTCAAGGTCGGCGTGCGCAGCGCAGCGCACAAAGCCGCACTGGAATTCGCGGAGCCACGACTCACGGGCATCATCGTCGTCATGAACTGGTGCTGAAATGCCTGCAACGCAAGAAAATGACATTGGAATTATCGTTTACGCGCCTGCGCTCGTGAGCGCCGACGGTCGCCCCTTGGCCGTTGTTCATGGAATGGAACGCACGTTCCCTGGCTTACGCCTGGAGTGGACAATTTCTCGCGAGGGGAAGCTAATCCGGCTGCCGCAGCGCGAGGCCTGGCTCGCCCAAGGGAGGCCGACCGGAAGGGGGTTTCGGCTCATTTGTAATGGCGACGAGAGCTACCGGGTAACGGTGTCTGGATGGGAAAGCCCGGCGGGGCTCTCCCCGGGAGGGCAGGCACAGTTTGAAGTCCATGCAGCCCTGCCGCTCGACGCAACCGGCATCGCGGCAGCCGCGGACGTGCTGGAGGCCATAGCGGAGGGTGCCCGCGCATTCTGGGGGCATGCGACGCCGTTCAACGCGGGGGTGGACATCGCGCGCCAGACGAAGAATCGGCCAGACGACCTGGAGCCTCCACCCCGAGGGCTGCCGGTGATCAAGTCCCCTAGTGCCATGCGCTCGCCTGAGATTCCGCATCGCCTCGGGTGGTTGAGCTACTGGTCGGCCGCTGCCGCACGCACAATCGGCTTCCCAGACCCGGCCCGCGACGCGGAGTTGCTTTCGCGCTCACGGCGTACCGCGACCGACGGGTGGGTTGTGCGGCTCACTGATGCGCCGCTCGACCTGGACAACCCCGCCCACCTGGACGCGCTAAAACGGGCCTACGAGCGCTTCCCGGAGATCGGCGGGCGCTCCACCCCTTGAGGCTCGGCCCTGCTCGCCGTGGCCGGGATCAGGGCGCCGCCTGCTGGCTCCCCGGGAAGGTGACGTTCCCGAGGGTGACGGTACGAGGCCCCTGTGCTTCCCACAGCTTGAGGGTGCAGGGGCAGCCGAGCGGCGAGAGGGTGTCAAAGAATTCGCGCGACACGAGCCGGCACGACACGAGGCGGGAAGGAGTATCGTTGTAGTAGAGATCGATCTCGAAGATGGACTCAGGGGGTGGATCGCTCACCACGGTCTGTGCGAGCGCGGGAAGACCTGCCAGACAGCAAGCCAGTATCCAGATATAGCGTGGGTCGGGAGGTCGAAGAATGGAACTGACGCTCACCACGCCTGCATAACGCGATGTCGTAGGAGCGGAGCCGAAGCCGCAAGAGTCCACTCCCGCCGCGTGTTTCCGCGGCCTCCGCCCTCAATGCAGGCGGATGCCGTCTATTACCAGCGGCTGTTTGGCCCCTTGTTGCTTCCAGAGGTCCGTGAGCACCGAATCCGCCGGATTGTTCTGGTTGACGAGCGCCTTGAGCTGCATGCCCTTCTGCACGAGGTCGGCCTCCTCCTTGGAGAGGAGCACCGGCTCCGCCTGGACGGTGTGCTTCCGCAAGGGCCCGACCTCCTTGCACTCCTTGCGGTAGACGGGATGGACGCTGCGGCCCACGAAGCTGAGGCGCACGATCTCGTTGGTGTCCCGGCACTCCATCTCGCGGTAGGTGCTCGTGAACTTCTTGAAGGTGATCCACACGCCTTCCGGGGTCTCGCGCTTCGACACCACGACCGCGAGCATGCCCCGGACATCGCCGATGGTGTTGATGGAGGCCTCCATGTGCCGCACCTGCTCCATCAGGTCGTTCGAGGCGATCTCGGTCTCGGGTACCTGGGGGTAGTCCTCGACGGACTCCCAGTTGGGGATGGCCTGCACGCGCTGCTCCTTCGTCGGCAGGTCTCGTTTGGCCTGCCACTGCGCACCCAGGCGTGCGTGGAAGACCTTCTCCTCCTCGGTCACCCGGCGCGAGCCCTTCATGAGACTCTCCGCCTCCAGCTTCGCGCGTGCGAGGTGGCCGCGTGCCAGGTAGCAGGCGGTGAGTGCCTCGGTGATCTGGAAGCCGAGAGAATGGCCGGTGCGCAGCGCCTGCACTCCCGCTTCATCCTTCGGCTGGAGCTCGGCCTCGAGTCTGGCGCGCAGGGGGAGCAGCTTCTCCACGCAGTCGGCGGGCATCTGCTCGTGAGCCCCGCGCCGCAGCGCCTCGGCCGTCATGGGCTCCAGCGTTCGCAGCTCCTCCGCGTAGCGCGTGAGGAACTCGGCGTGCTCGCGGCGCGCCGCGTCGGCCGAGCCGCGGAAGATGGCCTTCATCCGCGGGGCCTGGGACTCAGCCTGCGTGAAGGCGACATCCACCTCCTTCTTGGCCTCGAGCGTGCGTTGCGCGGCGTACACGAGGTTGACCTTCTCCCAGGCACGCCCGGGGAAGACGGCCTCGGAGGCCGCTTCGATTTCACCCTGCGTGGGGACTGTCTTCCCCAGGGCCTCGTCACAGTAGAGATAGGTGCTGTAGTGGTCGGGCACCTTCCAACCGGTGGAGGCGTAGCAGTGGAACATCAACGCCACGCGGTGGAGCGTGCTGCGGGGCGAGTCGGGTGCACCCGTCTGGAGCGCCCGGGCGAGCAGCCGGCGCGGATCCTCATCGGGGAGCTGACCGCCCCACAGCCGGTCCTTGTCGAAGGAGGGATCCACGCCCTCCACGTCATAACCACAGGCGAGTCTCGCCAGGTAGTCATCCGGGCCGGAACCACCACCAAAGGGGGTGGTGCTCGCCGAACGGCTGTCCCACGAACGCTCGAAGAACATTCCCCACGCGATGCCACCGGGAGTGCGGCGCCGGATTCCCCCGGTCTGGGGCTTGAGTCCCGCGGCCACATCCCAGTCGTCCGTGGTCCGGCAGCGTTTCGGCTTCGCCTCCCAGCGCGCGGTCACCGACTGCGCGTCCCCGCCCGGGCTCACCGCCGCCGCGGCATCCTCCGCGGCCTGCATCAGGCGCTTCGCCTCTTCGTAATCCCGGAGGACGTCCTCGTACCCGGGCAGTTCCCGCATCCCGGCGGCCCCCTTCCCCTTGATGCACATCTCCTCGACGGTCCGGAACATGGAGGCGCCCTCGGCGGGGCCGCCTTTCTGGATCCGGAGTACGGCGGTGCGCGCATCCTTCTGACACATGGCGAGCGCGCCCCGATAGTCTCCGGCACGGGCCACGGTGGAGACCGCGAGAGAGGTGACGAGGAGCAGGGGAAGGGGTTTCAAGGATGAGATCCTCCTGTGTTTGAAAGAGGACAATGCCATTCCCAAGGGCGGACAGGCGGAAATCTTGAGGGGAGTCCCCGCCGCGCCCAGACGCTACCCGAGAGGTCAGGGTCGGGCGGCATCACAAGCAGATGAAGGGGAACCATGCGGCGGTTGGCTCGAGGAGGAGCACCAGGCGTTCGAACTCGAGTGGGGCAATGAACGTTATCTCGTCCTGGCCAATGGGTTGGGCTCGGTCTCCAGCTCCGCCTCGAGGCTTCGCTTCTTCTACATCTTCCCGCTCGATGCGAAAGGCAGGTCACGCCGCGAGGCCTCCAAACCACAGGGAAGAGAAGGACTTCGATCTTCAGCGCTGAGGCTCGGAAGTGTTTCCCGGTGGCGAGCAGTTGGACCGTGTCACCGCGCGAAGGGGTGACACGCCGGGCGAGAGGCGGAGCGCCGACAAGAAGGCCAGACCCACAGGCTTCAGGCGCACCGCATCTGTGTGAGGCCACGGGGCGGAATGCGTCCAGGCATGCTGCATGTAGTGCCTGAGAGGGGGTCGCTGATGGGACAGAGCGCCATCGTCGTCGCGCTGACCGCGGCTCTGCTGGCATTCGAGGGACTCTGGTTCCTCCGCCGGCCGAGATGGGGTTCCCATGATCGGGCCTGGGGGCTGCTCCTGCTCGTCATCGCGGGGTGGGTGCTGCTCTGGGCCCGCCTCTTCTTCCTGGGGCGGCTGGTGGTCAGCTCCGGCCTTGGTGTGATGCTGGTGCAGGGCAGGACACTCACCCAGCTCGGGATGTACCTGTTCCTCGGGGGAATCTCCATTGGAGCCGGACTGGCCTGGAACGCGTGTCATGGCGGCTCTCGCGAGGGGCAGCTCCGGTCCCTGGCATGGCGGCTAGGCCCTGGTGTGCTCGTCGCGGTGCTGGCGGCCATCCAACTCCACCAGCTCCGTGGCCTGAACGAGCCGGAGCTGCCACCCATCTATTCCTATGACCTCTGGTCGCCGCCCCTGCTCCTCTGGTTGTGCCTCTGTCTCGCCGGGTGCCTGCTCGACCTGCTTCGGGTGCGCTCCCTCGAGGGGTTCGCCGGGTTGGCGGCGGCCTTCATCTCCGTGCTGGCCCTCCTCAGCTTCGGCCGGGCGGAGTTCACGGAGTCGACATCCGCCCATCGGTGGCATCTGAGCTGGCGCCTCTGCTTGATGCTGGCCTTTCCCCTCGGCCTGAGCCTCTGTAGCTCTCTTCTCCTGCGGGAGTTCCAGCGCCGGCGGGCCTGGCTCCGCAAGGGACACCATGCGGCGCTGGTGGCGAGCTCGTGGCTCATGGGAGTGGGGCTCGTCGCGCTCTCCCTGCGTGGAGATGGTGCTCATCCATGGCCCTGCTGGGCGGCACTCGCGGGCATGCTCGCCCTCGCGGTGGTCGTCGCCGCCCGCCGGCTCAGGAGCGTCGAACTGCCCGGGCTGTCGCTGCCGTGCCGGCGTGTCGTCCTGGGCGCGCTGCTCGTCCTGCCGTGGCTCATCGCCATGCTGCTCTTCTCCTCGGAGTTCGGGATGCTCTTCTTCCTGGCCGGCGTGCTCCTCATCGCCTTCGTGCTAGCGGAGACGCTCCTGGAGGGGCCACTGTTCCGGCGCATCCGCCATTGGCGCTCGTTCGCCACGAAAGGCTCGCCGGAACCAGGCCCGGAGGGGCGCGTGACCCGGCCCGGGTGGCGCACCCTGGTCGGCGAGCACCTGAAACGCGGATACGATTGGCTGAGTGCTCGCAAGCCCCTCCGGCTCCTGCTGGCGACGCTCCCCCTGACCCTGGTCCTCCTGATCGCCGCCAACGAGGTGCCCAACGCGGGCAAGACGGTCATCGAGCCCTTCGTGGTCACGGGGCTCTCCGCAGCCCAGGAGCAGGACGAGCAGGCGCAGGCGCTTGGCCAGACCCTCGCCGAGAGCCTCACGACTGCCCTCGGAGACCTCGAGTGGGTGCTCCAGCCGGAGGTCATGCTCCAACAGCCTGGGGACACCCATCAGATGAAGCAGTTCGGCTATGCGTCGGACATGTCCGGGACCTCGGCCGCCGCCACCCAGAACCTGGTCCTGGAGCTCAGTGGAGGCATCAAGGTTCCCTTCCGCATGCTGGCCGCGCCCATCCAGGAGCCGATGCGCGCGCTGCTGGGCGTGAACGTCATTCGAAGCACCCTCTATGAAGAGCAGACCCGTTACATCCTGCTTGCCAGGAGCAGCGACGGAGAGTCCTGGCGGGTCGAGTTGGACAAGAACAAGCTGTCGAAGGAGCTGTCGGCCGAGCCGAAGCTCGCTGACGCCGTCTCGCGCCTCACCCGGGCCCTGGCCTTCGAGATCATCCGCAATGACCCAGGGTTGAAGGATATCGGCATCACCAGCTCCCCGGAGGCTTTCGAGTCCTTCCACAAGGGGGTGGAGAGCTGGGAGTCATTCGTACGTACGTCGGGCTACGACTCCCTGGGCCAGGCCATCGAGAAGTTTCGCGAGGCAATCCAGCTGGACCCCAGGTTTACCCTGGCACACTACAGCCTGGGGATTGCATTGCAGACGGATGGTCAGACGGACCAGGCCACCAATGCCTTCCGCACCAGCATCACGCTCAACCCCCAATTCCTCCCCGGTCAGGTAGCCCTGGCCTCCATGTCCTTCCACTCCGGCCCGACGGGATTCCTGCAACGGACGACGGTCGCCTCCGAGCCAACGCCGGAGCCGATGATGATATCGGGGAAGACGGATGCGAGGCGGAGCGAGGCACGTGTCCTCTGGCAACGGATCATCCAGTTCCCGGGCCATCAACTGGAGAAGACCCAGGCCTACTATGGGCTCTGCCTGTTGGGGTTCGATGCGGCCAACGCGGAAAGCCATGCGGACCTGGCCTCCCAGAAGCGCCTCGGGGCCTATTTCTATTGCAAGCGCGCGGAGCGGGTGTACAGGCAGCTGCCCCCCACCTGGCATACCGTCTCGGACATCCGGGAGAGCGAGGCTCATGTGCAAGGCACGCTCGGGATGCTCTTCGAGCGGCCCCAATTCACGGAGGGCAATGACGGAGTGCGCCAGGAGTGTCCCCTGACAGAAGGCGAGCAGCCGCCGCCACGGGTGTTCCCCCCGTGGGCGGAGCGGCCCCGGTTGCTGCACTTCCGAATGGCCTCGAGGTACTACAAGAACGCCGCGGCGCTCTCCAATGACCCCTTGCGGAAGGTCTCATTCCAGTGCGGCGCGGCCAGGGTGGCCTACCAGCTCGGCGACGAGGATCCGATGATGCTCCTGAGCAAGGATGCCAATGCTCACGTCTTCCGGGCGGATAAGTATGGCGACATCGTCTGGGCTTGGGAGGATATCTGGTACGAGAAGAACCGTGATGAGATGATTTCCAGTGCCTATCATGCAGCGCTCATGGAGTACGAGCAGGCGATCAATCTCGATCCGACCCACGTCGATGCGATGCTCCGCTATGCGTACAATTTCTGGGAGTGGAGCTTCCGCTTTCACAATGATCGTCTCGGGCCGAGTCGGCTCGGGCCGAGTCAGGAGGAGGGCCAGCTGGCGGAGAAGTTCGCCCGCAGGGCGAGCGAATTGAGCAGCAGCGGCGACAAGATCCAGTGGGCGATGGCCACCTCTGCGTTGGGGGAGGTCTTCCTCGGACAGGCTCGCCCCCGAGATGCCATCCGGGAGATCGAAAAGATAGATCGGAGCAAGTTCAAGCACGCGATCTTCGACGAGTTCTGGTGGGACCTCGCGCAGGCCTATCGGTGCGAGGCCGCCCGATTGGAGGAGCAGGGCGACTCTGACGAGGGACGGAGATGGGCCCTGCGGCAGAAGGCCAGGTCTCTCCTGGAGCAGATCCGCCAGAACGACCAGGTGCGGGAGGACAAGATATTCTCCAACGGTGAAGTCCCGACCGGGCCCGCACTGGTGTGTCTGCAAGGGGCGGGTTCCAGCTCTTCCTCCGAGGGAAAGAGAACGCCACCAGGCCCGACATGACCCGCGTGGGCACCGGCGGTGGTGCGGGCGTGCCAGCGGTGGCCGTCGGGGCTGCTCACCACTTGCCTTCGTTGCTCATGCGCTCGAGCGTCTTCTGCAGGCCCTTCAGCTTGTCCTCCGGCGTGCCCGAGCCCGACAGGACGGCGTGCACGGCGTTGAAGAACTCGGAGCTCATCAGATCGTACTGGCGACCCGTGACCTGCCAGGGCCGCGCCACCGGGTTCGTGAAGGTCTCCAGCAGGCTCGGGTAGAACGGGTTGGCATTCAACACCTTGGGGTCCTTGTAGAGCGCCATCACCGAGGGGTTGTGGGCCGCCTTGATGGCGCGGCGCTTCTGCTCTTCGGGGCTCGTCAGGTACTTCACCAGGTCCGCGGCGATCTCCGGGTGCTTGGAATACCTGGACACCGCGAGGTGCCAGCCGCCCAGGGTGCCGGTGGACTTGCCGTCCTTGCCGCCCTTGGGCAGCGCCATCACCGCCACCTCGCACTTCCCCTTCACCTCGCACTTCAACTTGCCGCCCCTGGCCTTGGCCTTCGCCCACGCTTCCGGCCAGTTGCGCATGAACACCGCGTTGCCCGACAGGAAGAAGTCGAGCGCGTCCTTCTCTTCATAGTCGCGCACTTCCGGAGGCGAGATGTCGTTGATCCACCCGGCCGCCGTCGTCAACGCCTCCACCGCCTTCTTGTTGTTGATGGTGACCTTGCCGTCCTCTCCGACAATGGTCCCCCCGCCGAAGGAGTCGATCCACTCCAGCGCGGTGCACGTGAGTATCTCGTCTGCCTTGGCCGCGAAGACGAAGCCCCACATCTTGCCGTTGCCAGCCTTGCGCTCGGCTTGCTGGAGCTTCCTGGCCACCTCCTCCAACTCCTGCCAGGTGGTGGGCGGATTCTGGCCGTACTTCTTCAGCAGATCCTTCCGGTAGAAGAGCAGGCCCGCGTCGGCGAACCACGGCATGGCCACCAGCTTCCCGCCCACGGTGTTGTTCTGCACGATGGCGGGGAAGTGCTGATTGAGCACCTCGTCGGAGACGTAGAGCTTGAGATCGATGAAGTGCGCTGCCAACATGCCTGGCCACACCACGTCCACGCGGTACACGTCGACATCCGGACGCTTCTCCGACAGCTGCTGCTTGAAGGCGGTGAATTGATCTTTCCGCTTCAGGGGCACGGGTGCGAACTCCACCTGGTTTCCCGTCTTCTTCGCCCAGTCCTTCGCGCCCTTTCTACATTGCTTGAGCTCATCGTCCTCGGGGCCACACGCGATGGTGATTGTCTCCGCGTGGACGAGGGCGGGACTGGCCAGGATCGTGGCAATGGCGAGTCCCTTCAGCACGTTGCGCATTCTTCCCCCTGGGTTTGTGACTGGACGCGAGACGCTTTCCCAGGGGTGAACGTATGCGCTTGGGCTCCTTTCAGATCGCTTCATTCATCCAGAGATTGACTCCTTGACAACGCAGGCCTGTGGAGGATGAGGGCTGGAGCAGTTCGAGCGTGGCCTTCCGCACCTTTTGGCCCGAGCGACGTCGAGCCAGCCGGGACGCAGGAACGCCTCGCCGCCCCCGATGGTCACTTACTCTCGCGGTGGCATGGGCGAAGGAGTTGTCCTCCACCTCGCGGCCCTGCGGTACTCGAGTGGAGTCACCCCTTCCCAGCGCTTGAAGGCACGATGGAAAGCACTGGAGTCCGAGAAGCCGAGCAGGAAGGAGAGCTCGGCGACCTCCATGTCCGTGCGAGCCAACTGCTCACGCGCCAGCTCCCAGCGCACCTCTCCCAACAGCGCGACGAACGAGGTGCCCGCCTCGGAGAGCCGGCGCTGCAAGGTGCGCCCACTCGTCCCGAGTGTCTGAGCGACGGCCTCCATGGAGGGCTCGTCTCCGGCGAGCATGCGTCGGAGCGCCGCGCGCACCTGCTCCGCGACGTCCAGGCTTCCGCTTTCCACGAGGAGCTGTTCCGCGCGCGGCCCGAGCAACCCGGCCAACTCGGAGTTGCTGCTCGCCAGAGGACGGGCCAGCTCGAGCGCGGAGAACACGAGCGCATCGCTCTCCTGGCCATGGTGGATGGGCGCCTTGAAGAAGGCCTCCAGGAGAGCCTGATACGTGGGAACGGGTCCCCGGAGGTCCACCCGTTGGGGGATGACCTGGGTGCGCGTCATCCTCCGGGCGAACGCCAGCAGGAACACCATCTCCATCTCGGCGCGCATCCGCGCGGTGGGCCCATCCGGCCGCGCCAGGTGAATCCGCACGCGCGTGGAGTCCCTTCCGGGAGCGAGCCCGACGGTGTCCAGGGCCAACAGCCGTTTGTAGCGCTCGACGCGAGTCAACGCGACGCCCAGGGTGGGCGCGGCCATGGCGGCCAGCCCTACCACGCCGAAAAGCTCTGGCCGCACATCCATGGCCATCTTCAGTCTGGCCTCATCGGACCCCACCGCCGGGAGCGCCAGGTCGAGGAAGGCATCCATCTGGGCCGGGGTGAGTCTCGCGGAAGCCGAGACAGCGCCGACCTTCCGTGCCAGGGACTCCACCCGCACACCGGCCTCCGCCAGCAGGGCGAGCAGGCCGCGAGGGAGTGACAGGGTTCGGGTGGCGCCAGGTGGCATCGCGGGTCAGTCGATTGGCGCCCACGGTCAAGGGTGGACTGGCGCCGAGTGATACCTACTCCATGACACGACGCCGCACCCCGCGGCGCCTGATCACCGAGGAGAGACTACCATGGCCCCCATCGCGCTCGTCACCGGCACGTCCACGGGCATCGGACTGAGCACGGCCGTCCAGCTGGCGAAGGCCGGCTTCGAGGTCATCGCCACGCTCCGCAACCCGGAGAAGGCCGAGCGTCTGCGCGCCCGCGCCACCGCGGAGGGCGTCCCGCTGGACATCCGCGCGCTGGATGTGGAGAGCGACGAGTCCGTGCGCCAGTGCGTGCGGGAAGTGCTCCAGCGTCACGGCCGCATCGACGTGCTGGTGAACAACGCGGGAGCGGGCTTCCGTGGCTCCATGGAGCAGACGTCTCCAGAGGCGCTGCGACGCACGATGGAGGTGAACTTCTTCGGCGTGTGGCGGGTGACGCAGGCGGTGTTCCCGGTGATGCGAGAGCAGCGCTCGGGCCGGGTCATCTCGGTGAGCAGCATCGGAGGGCTCATCGGGCAACCCTTCAATGACGCGTACTGCGCCGCCAAGTTCGCGGTGGAGGGCTTCATGGAGAGCCTGGCTCCGGTGGCGGAGAAGCTGGGCATCCACATCTCGCTCATCGAGCCGGGTCCGGTCAGCACGGAGTTCGTGAACAACGTGCTGGCGGCGAGCGACGGCATGACGGGAGAGCTGGGGCCCTACCGGCCCCTGCTCGAGGGCTACATGTCCCGCTTGAAGGGCCGCTATGACGGGGCGCAGACGGGGGACGACGTGGCGAAGATCATCGTCGAGGTCGCGACCACCGCCCAGCCGCACCTGCGCTACCTCACTTCGGACGCCGTCCGGGGCATCGCGCGCCACAAGTACGCGGATGTGACGGGTGACGGCGTCCTGGCACTCACCCGCACGGTGATTGGCTGAGGCGGTAGAGCAGCCCCGCCCGGTCTACTCGCCACCCACCGGCGGTCCCCGTCCGAATCCCTCCCCATGCGCAAGCGCTTGACCGAGACTCACGGCAGCTCAGTCGTGAAGGAGGTTGGTTCCCGTCACGAGTGGTCCCCTGGAGCGGCAGGCTCCTGGGTGGGTTCGACGCCTGGATACTCGCCCGCCTCGGCCGCTTCGGCCTCCTCGGTCCCCTCGCCCGAGAGCGCCTCCTCCAGGAGGGGATATATCATGATGAGCCGGTCGAGACGGGCCCTCCGGAAGCCAGTCGCGAGGGTGATTGGCTCGTCCAGTTTCAGGGTGTTGTCCTTCGGCGCGATGAGCCCGTACTCGTTCTTGGGCCACGCCACTCTCCCGCTGGGGGTGCCGGTGTTCGCGAACGAGTACCAGTAGTCGACGACCTTCTCGGACACCGCCCGGTCGTTATCCGTGAAAACGTCCTTGGACCCCACGAAGATGTCGCCCGTCCCCATGGTGTAGACGACCTCGTTTCCGTGAGCGACGCCGTAGCGATGTTCCTCGCGGTCGGCCTCCGTGACGTAGCTGAAGTAGTAACGCCAGCTCGACGACTTCTTCGAGTGTTCGTCCGAGATCCAGCGGGCCTGCATGGTGAACAGCATGTCGCGCAGCAGCAGAGGGGCGAAGCGCCGGTTGCTGTCGAGCTCCTTGGGGTTTACCTCTGGATCGTTGGCGTAGAGACGCCTCATCTCTTGCACGAAGTCCCTCGCATCATCCCCGCCGACGTCGATGATCCTGCCCAGCACGGCGACCGGATTCATCCCGAATGCAGCGAGCACACTGGCTTCGTTGCTGGTGCTCCCGATGATCAGCGGCAACACCTTCTGATCACCGTCCTTGAAGGCTTGGCGGATCTTCTTCGTCAGCACCACGCCGTCGACCACGGGCACCGGAGCCAGCCCACCTACCGGAACCGGCTCCCCGTCCGGGCCCTCCATCTCCTTGGCGGAGAAGAGCTCGGCCGGCACCTGCCGTAGCTGGGCCGCCGTGGCATCGGGGCCCAGCTTGAACAGCGCGCTCGCCACGATGGTGCCATTCTCGATGGCCTTCTCCCGCGTGTGCTCGGGAATCGCATACGGGCTCTGCGCGATGCCCCTGCGAAACAGCCCGGTGGTCTTCTCCATCGGCGAGGCGAACAGGGCGAGCACGCTCACTCCTCCGGCCGACTGGCCGAAGATGGTCACGTTGTCCGGGTCGCCTCCGAACGCGGCGATGTTGCGCTTGACCCACTCCAGCGCAGCGATCTGATCCAGGAGCCCGAAGTTCACCGGACCCTGTCCCCCCGTCTCCGCCTCCAGGCCAGGATGCGCGAAGAAGCCAAGATTCCCGAGGCGATAGTTGAAGCTGACGACCACGGCGCCCTTCTGAGCCAAGGGCAAGCCGCTGAACATCGTGATGTGGGAGGCACCCACCTTGAAGGCACCGCCGTGGATCCACACCATGACCGGCTTGGGCTTCGATGCGTCGACGCCGGCCGTCCAGACGTTCAGATACAGGCAGTCCTCGCTCTGCTCACCCACGGGTTCGGAGCCATCCAGCGAGTCCTCATAGACGGGCTGGGGGCAGGCCGGTCCGAAGGTGTCGGCCTTGAGTACGTCCGGCCTCCACTCGGTGGCCTCCTGCGGCGGCCGCCAGCGCAGGTCATCCACCGGCGGCGCCGCGTAGGGGATGCCCTTGAACACGTGGATGCCTTCCTCGGTGGTTCCTTCGACCTGTCCCTTGTCTGTTTCAATGATCATCGCCACGCCTCTCCTTGCCTTGCAGTCACGTACACGGCATCCGCCCCCTCCACGCATCAGGAGGTCCTTCCATCGCCAGGGCGTGATGCGACGCGCGATGGACCGGAAGCTTGGGCGGGCGCGGGTTCGTGGCACCTGCTCCCGGGTTCGAATCAATGACCGCTGCCGGATAGCGGGATGGGTCGCTCCCTCCGCCCGCTTGGGGAAATCAGTGAGGACGCGGACGACCCGCGACGTCGAGGGCACCTACCGGGAATGGAGTGCTGTCGAGAAATGGGAAAAGAATTCCCAGGCGTCGAGGGAGGCACCCAGGTCCGGCGACGTGCGTCCGAGGATGTTGGCGTTCACGAGGAAGCAAAACCGTGTCTCGATGGCCGTCCGCTTCGCCAGCCAGGCGCCGACGCTCGCGGCCTCGCTCACCACGTCCTCCCTCAACCTGGGCACGGCCATCGGTTCGTCGATTGCCGGGGTCGCGCTGGAGACGTCTCTGGGCGCGACGGGACCTGTGGTCGTCGGAACGGCCATCGCCGCGCTCTACTTTCTGCCGCTGGGCCTCCTGGTTGCCAAGGAGCAAGCCGTCGGTTCGCTCCGCAAGAGCCCGCCCCCATCGTCGTGCACGGCGTGATGGCCCAGCCGCAGGGCCCGCCAACCCCATCGTGGCGACGGTCGTGACGATATTGAACCCGATGTCGGCCCAGGCCCAATCCATGTTGGGAGCTACCAGGACGTCGAGGTCACGGGTCCTTTCCGCCGCCCCGACAGGAATGGACTTTGCCCATGTCTCGGTTTGGGCTCAGTGCTCCCCCTCACTGGAGAATTGTGAACCAGGACACCCTCCCTGGCCCGCCTTCAGCCGCGTCACTCCCAGCGAAAACCCGGGAACAACACCGGCGCCGGCAGTACCACCGGGCCGACGGGTGACTCGGAGCGCGGAGTGCTGGCGCTGGGACTCCGGTGGGCGTCTTCGACGCGTTGGCTATTGCTGGGGGGCGGGAGGCGGAGGAGGAGTGGGCCAGCAAGGCCGTGCGCGGCGCCGGTGTAGGGGCCCGAGCACCCCCATGGGGCACACTGCTGCCCTGGCTTGTTTGAGTACGAAGGAAGCGAAGACCCTTCGCGGAGGCAGGGAGCGCCAGGGGGCGGCTGCTTGACGCCACGAATAACCGCCACCTAGGGTCGAAATTCAATGACTACGCGCGAGCTGGAATCGGTCTTCGCCATCTGGGACAGCGTTGCCGAATTCAATACATCGGAGAGCGATGCCGCGCTTCGCCATCTCTTCGAATGTCTGGCGAAGCTCCTGCGCGCGGACAATGTCTTCTGGTTTTCCGCCGTGCGGCTCATCTCGGGAGAGATGGCGAACAGGGACCTCGGACACGGATGGCGGATGCGTTCCTACGAAGTCTGGCAGCCCGATCCCGCGAAGCAGGAGCGGTTGAAACTCGTGCAGAAAAGCCTCGACAAGAAGAGCGACGTGCCGCTTGGCCTGACGACCACGACCATTTCGGGAGAAGCGGGCCGCTTCCGCGTGCATCGTCTGCGTGACGGGTGGATTGATTTCAAGACGTTCAAATCCACCCCGCACTATGATTTGTTTTACAGGCTCCCGCGAATCGACGACCGCATCTGGGTGGTGCTCCCCCTGGGTCCCGACATGGAGTCCTACTTCGTCATCGACAAGATCGCGACCCGCACGCGTTTCTCCGCAGCGGACGCGGAGCTCGCTGGCGTCGTGCTCCGCGGCCTCAAGTGGTTCCACCGTGCTCTGGCTCTCAGCCACGGACTCATCGCCGCCCGCTCGCCGCTCACCGCCATGGAGCGCCGCGTGACCCGGCTCCTGCTGACGGGGCGCTCGGAGAAGGAGATCGCCGATGCGCTGGGCTCTACGCTCGGAACCACCCACAACCACGTGGGACAGATCTTCCGCAAGTTCGGCGTCCGGAGTCGCGCGGAGTTGACGGCCATCTGGCTTGGCCACCGTAAGTAGCCAAGCGAGCAACCGTGCTGATTAGCACGGTATGCAGCGAGGCCGGACTCCACTACAGATGTGGCTATTCCGCTGAAGGCGGATCTAGCCCGTCTTCCACGGAGTCCCGCTCCACACCCGCTCGACACGAGCAAGGAGATGAGTTCATGAAGAAGCTCTGTACGGCCTTTGGCGTTCTGGCGTTTCAGCTCTCGAGTGCATCGGCTTTCGCGCAGGTCGCCACCGTCTATTCCGGGGACAACGGCAGTGGCACGGCGGTGCAGCTCTATTCGCAGGGGACGTATGCGATGGACAGCGGGTGCGGCCCGGTACTGGGACTGGGCGCGAGCAATGTGCTGGGTTTCCGTCCCCGCTTCATCCAGCTGGCCGATGGCTACCAGGCGAAGCTCCAGGGCTGGCACGGCAACCCCGGGGACACGCACTGCGCTGGACCCAGCTACTCGCAGGTTCCGATCACCTGCACCAACTCGAAGAACCTCTATGACGCGGGCTGCATCAGCAGCTGGGTGTACGACAACGTCGGCGGCGCGGTGATCATCGAGAAGGTGCCGACCCCGCAGACGGACTCCAGCGTCCTCGCCACCGTCTACTCCGGTGACAATTTCAGCGGCAAGGCCGTGGCGATCCGCTCCCTGGGGGCGTACGCGATGGACAGTGCATGCGGCCCGGCACTGGGATTGGGAGCGAGCAATGTGCTGGGTTTCCGCCCTCGCTCCATCCTGCTGGCCGGTGGCCGGCAGGTGAAGCTCCAGGGCTGGCACGGCAACCCCGGGGATACGCACTGCGCTGGGCCCAGCTACTCGCTGGTTCCATCCACCTGCGTCAATTCGAAGAACCTCTATGACGCGGGTTGCATGAGCGGTTGGGTGTACGACAACGTCGGCGGCGCGGTGCTCGTCGAGTAGAGCGAGCTGCCCTTTGATGGGAGGGTGCCAGGAGTAGATGTCACCGCCTGGCACCTGCCGCCCACCTACAGCCGGGTCATCTTGGTAGATGCCGTGGTGGAACTTTATGGACAGAGCCGCTCGACCGACTTGATCCGCACCGCTCCATCGATGTTCGGGTCGTTCGTCTGGTCGCCGATGGCGATGGTGCCGTTCGCCATGAAGTTGTTCCGCGTGAGCTTCGCGACGCCGTCGATGCTCACCGTCGCCACCTTCGCTGCGTCCACCGCGAGCTCGTAGACATGATATGCGCCGTCGGTCACCGGGAACGCCGCGGACTGCGTGTCGTCCGCCCAGCCGATCGCACCGTTGTCGAGGTAGATCATCTGCGAACGATCCGTGGAGTTGCCGAACGGCGACGTGAAGCTCCCCAGGATGGCCGCGCCGCTGTCCAACGAGTTGTGGGTGCTCACCGACTCGACCTGCATCGTCACGTGGATTTTGAACGGCTTCGTTGCGTCGAGCGAGTTCGCCCGCGTGATGAGCAGCTGCCCGCTCGTCCGCCCGCCGCTGTTCGTCGACGTCTCGAGGCGAACGTAGTCCGCGCCGTACGTGAGCGTGTTCGGCGTCTGCGAGATCGTCGTCCAGCCTTGCGCCGTGATGTCTTCGCCGCCGACCAGCAGCGGAACGCTCGCGCGGGCCGTCCACTGCGTCGTCGACGTCGCCGGCACGCACGTCTCGCAGGCGTTCGCCGGGTTCGGCACATCCGCGGCGTAGACCACGCCGTCGATGAAGCACTTCGGGCTGCACACACCGGCCGAGCACACCTGTCCCGGGTTGCACGGCGTCCCGTCAGCGTGTTGCGTCCATGCGGTCGCGGACGTCGCCGGCGTGCACTGTTCGCACGAATTCGCCGCGTTCACCGCTCCGGCGGCGACCTGCTTGCCGTCGATCTGACAGAGCGCGACACAGACGCCGCCCTCACAAGCCTCGCCGGTCGCGCAGGCCTTGTCGCAACCACCGCAGTGCTTCGGGTCGCTCTCGATGCTCACGCAGGAGCCGCCGCACAGCTCGACGCCGACGCTGTTACACATCACCGGCACGGACGCGTCGGGTGTGTCGACGGGGCAGGGGGGAGAAGTGTCGCCGCAACCGGCGACGAAACCGAACACGACGAGGCAGGAGAGAGCGGTAGATCGAATGGAGAGCATTGCGCCTGCTACCTTACACCCGCTCCCGTGGCAACCACCGCTGAAGCCCCCTGGCGCAGGAGCCGTTTCAGCCCGGCTCCCGCACGGGTCCACTCAGTTCGTGGGAGTGGGCGCCGCGGCGCATACCGACTCGAAGAGGACTTCCTTGTAGCGCGTCATGCTGCCGGAGAGCCACATGGTGCTGTCACCACAGTCGCACCAACCCGAGCCCGCGTACTGGGTGAGCGCGGCGTCCTTGTAATAGTCATAGAAGAACGCCATGCCACCACACGCCGGGAGTGCATCCTCGCGGGTGCTGAGTTGCGACGGCTCGGTTTCGTCCAGCGGAACGCCACCGCACCCGGCCGACAGCAGTCCCACCGCGAGCAGCATGCCACCCATGACAGTCTTCACCTGCATGTACCTCTCCTTTGGGATGAGTCAGTTCACTCCGGACAGCCAAAGGGCGAGGTTATCACCGCTGCTCAGGACGAGGCTACCGCCAGGAACGGTCCAATGAAGCAAGGTGGCGCATGCCTCGACCTGGATGCCATCGCCGGAGCGCCGTGCTCCCGGGAGCGTTACTTCGTGGAGGCCGCGCCGAGCTTCTCCAGCATCTTCGCGGCGTTGTTGTTCTTCGGGTCGAGTTCGAGCGACTTCCTGTAGCGGCTGATGGCCTCGTCCTTCCGGCCGGCCTCGGCATAGGCCTCACCGAGGCTGTCGTGGGTGTTGGCGTCGTCGGGATGGAGCTCGGCGTTGGCCTCGAAGACCTTCACGGCGTCAGCGAGCTTCTTCTCGCGCAGGAGCGAGTATCCGAGCTCATTGAGGATGCTGGAGGACGGCTTTGCGTCCGGGCCCGCGTTCTTCGCGTGGTCCTTGAACCAAGAGAGGGCAGCGTCGGTGCCCTGGAGGCGCAGGAGCAGGTCCGCCGTCGCGTCCGGACTGTCGGGCATGGCGGTGAAGCCCTTCCAGCCGTACTCGGTGGCCACGCTGGCGATGAGCCGCTCGAAGAGGCGCGAGCCCTCATCCGAGTTGGTCATGATGGCGATGCCGCTGCCCGAGTCGGCGAAGGCCATGAGGAAGGCGCGGTAACCCTCGTTCCCGCCGCCGTGGCCGAACCAGTCCACGCCGGGGCGGCGCATGAAGCCGATGCCGAAGGCCTCGGACTGGCGGGTGAGCATCTGCTTCGCCATGGCCGGGGAGACGATGCGCCGGGACTTGCCGTTCCAGGCCTTGGAGACCTCGAGGGCGACACGAGCCAGGTCGGAGGGCGTGGTCCACAGGCCGGCGGGGGCCAGCTCGGGGTAGGTGTGCCAGCGGCCCTCGACGCTCGTGCCGCCGGGGCGCGTGCCGATGGCGGCCTGGGACTCCAGGGCCTTGGGGAGGGGCTGCTCGAAGGTGCTGTGCTTCAGGTCGAGCGGCGCGAGGACGGTCTCCTTCATGATTTGCGGGAAGGGCTTCTGGAGCCGGTCGACGAGCATCTGCTGAACGATGACGGTGCCGCCGCCGCTGTAGCGCGTCACGGCGCCGGGCACGGTGTCGACGCGCACAGGGCCGGAGTTCGCGGGTGTCTCGCCGTCGAGAATCCGCTGGGGGGTGGGAACGGGCTCACCCGCCGCATAGCCGCGGAAGCCGTGGACCGTCGTGCCGGCGTTGTGGGCGAGCAGTCTGCGGAGGGTGACCTTCTGCTCCTTCGTGAAGTCGTTGTCCGGCACCTTCCACGAGGTGAGGAGATCGTTGATGTTCGCGTCGAGCGACCAGTGTTGCTTTTCGGCGTGGTGCATGGCCGCGAGGGCGGTGACGGGCTTGCTGATGGAGGCGGCCTGGAAGAGGGTGTCGAGGGTGACGGGCTCGGCGCCGCCGGCCTGCTTGACGCCGTAGGCCTTGGTCCAGACGAGGGCGCCCTTGTCGAAGACGGCGATGCTGACGCCGGGAATCTTGTACAGCTCCATCCACTGTTGGAGCGACAGGCTGCGGGGGGCCTCACCGGGGAGGGTGATGGGAGAGAGGCCCGCTTCCACTCGAGCGATACGTGCGGCCTCGGAGGGGCGAGAGAGCCACTGGGTGGCGGGCTTGCGCGTGTCCGCGGCCGTGAGGAGACAGATGGCGGCGAGGCCCGCGAGGGCGATGGAGGCGAATCGGAACGGAGTCTGGCTCATGGATGGCTTCCGGGGAGCTCGTGATGAGCCCCTGCGGCAATACGACTACGAAGAGCTTCGGAGTTGATTACATCCTCCGTCCAGCAGATGACTGGCGGGGCTGGCGAGAACTGCCCCGTGGACTCGAAGTGCCCGGATTCACTTACGATTCAGCGAAAGGCGTGCGCCGTCGCGGGTTCAGGGCACTCCGTGTCCACGGGTTCAAATCCTGTCTCCCCTGGAAATGCAGCGGGGATGTGGCGCCTTCAACGGTTCACGGCGGCTCACCAATCCGGGCAAACCACACAGTGGCCGTACTGGTCCCAGCACATGTCCTCCGCACAGGGGGCCGGGGGGGCCGAGGACCGCGTAAACGCCTGCGCCGCCGTGGCGCCACCCAGCAGGCCAGCGAGGAACACGGCCACCACTACCAGGCTCTTCTTCGTCATGGAGCGACTCCAGGGGGATTGCCAGCCACCAGAGGCTGGCGCTCTCAACACACCGCGTGCGAGCGCTCTATGTCAATATGTGAAAACCATACAGCGGTGGGAGCTACAAGCGAGGAGATGACAGCGTTGGAAAATTCGCGCGCGGCCCTCGGTGGGGGCGGCCCCGCGCACGAAGCCGCAACGCGAAGCGGAACCAGGCCATGAGCACCGCACCGCCGCCGCGTGCACCGCGACGCTGCAGGCGCTCATCGCCGCGCGGGCGCCATGGAGCTCATCGCCATGGCCTGCCGCTTCCCACTCGACGAGATGGTCCACGTCGAGCTGTGCGCGCGGCTGGCGAGCGAGCTGGGCGGGGGCGTCCCCCTGCTGAAGTGCCCGCCACAGACCGTCTCCTACGACGGCAAGTGCCTGTTGCCGGTGGCAACGCCTCGCCCGGTGCCAGCGAGCGTGGATGGAGGAGTGGCGCGCTGAGCACGGGCGTGCTGCGCCACAACGAGTCCTTTGACACCTTCCCGGCCCGAGTACGCCATGCCAAAGCGGAGCCGTGCGATGACGGCTCCGCCTCTCATCTTCGCCGGAAGCCCACTCCGGAAAGGCCCGTGAGCCCATTCCGGAGCAGGCGTCTCAGCTCAATCCAGACAGGCTCTCACTGGTAATCAGCCCATTGCGAGTCATTCGGCGACGAGTTGGTGGCCCTCGTGAACGTCGTGGTCTTCCCCACCGCAGCCGCATAGCCGACGGCCCGGTCCATCGCGCAACGGAGCGCGTCCCTGCCGTCCACCGTCATCCCATGACAAGTCATCAAATCGCCAATCTTCAGCGAGCTCCCACTGATGCTCCATTTGCCAGTGCGCTCGAACATGCGATCGAGGGGAATTTCGGCGCTGTAACCGTTCGCGCGCACGGTCCCAGCACCCTCGGCGTAGTAGAGGGTGAAGCTCTTGTCTTGCATCAGGAAGACGGTTGCGACGAACAGGTTGATGCCGTCCGGCTGTGCAGGGAAAGCAGCCACTCCACCCGTGGCACCGGAGAACTTCTCGTAGGTGAACTGGCCGTAGAACTCGCTCACGGGCTTGCCATTCACCGTCACAACCTCCGTGGTGGGCCCCTCTCCACCCGGGGAGGGCGGATCCGAATCACCCCCATCCGAATCACCCCCACAGGCAACGAGGAGGACTGCGAGAGAAAGCCCGGCAAGAGCGAACGGCCAACGCGAAGACAACGTATTCACAGCATGATTCCTTTGGTGTGTCTGTGGCGGCTGGGTATCCGCGAGCAACTGGATGGCGTCTCAGGGCGCCACGCCGAGCTTCTCGAGCATCTTCACCGCGCAGGGAGAGGCGCGCACTCGCCGTGGGCAGGCCCAGGTGCTCCACAATCGCGCTCACCCCGCCTGCTCCCTTCACGTACTGTGGGTGGGTGTGTGGCCTGACGAGGGCCGGGAAAAAGAAATCGGGCGCGTGCGACATCCGGAGGGGGCCCCTGTCTGGCGGGTGAAGCGGCTCCACGGCGTTGCCGGGGAGCGCGACACCCAGAGGGGAAACGCAATGAAACGGTCGTGGAGCAGTGTGGGAACCCTGATGTTTGGCGCGGGGCTGATGGTGGGTTGTGGTGCGGTGGAGGAGGGGGCGGGCGGGGCTCGGACGCCACTGGCGCAGGTGGAGCAGGGGCTTGGCGTGGAGTCGGTCGGGTGGGGAGACACCCTCACCCTCTCGGCCAATGGATCCTACGAGCTGTACCTCGACGGGGCCCTGCTCGGCAGGGATGCACGTTGGCAGGAGGCCGAGACGTACTCCGCGCAGGTGAACGCGGGGGATGTGATCGCCGTGAAGGTGGAGCGTGGGGCGGGCAGCACGTGGTCGGGCCTGCTGGCCGATATCCAGGTGGACGGGTGTCCAGTGCTGTCCACGGAGCGGCTGTCCTGGCGCTGCACCTCCACGTACCTCCCGGGCTGGGAGACGGTGGATTTCAAGGACGACACGTGGCCGGCGGCGGTGGAGCGCACCACCAATGGGGGCTCGCCCTGGGGCCAGGTTGCCGGCATCGGCTCGGCGACGAAGTGGATCGGCCTGGCGGACTCCGCCGCTACCACCTTCTACTGCCGTGCCCTCGTTCTCGGCTGCGGACCGGACGAGGCGCGCGGCAAGCCCGCGAGCTCCAGCGGCTCGGGGGGGTTGGATACGCCGGACAAGGCGTTCGACGGTGACGTGAACACGCGGTGGACCTCCAGCGCGTCGACGGGCTCCTGGGTGCAGGTGGACCTGGGCAGGCAGACGCTGATCGGCCGTGCGGCCGCCAGCTGGGGCTGGGACACCCGTTTCGCAACCTCGGCCTCGAGCGTCCTCGAGGGCAGTACGGACGGAGTCGTCTGGAAGCAGCTCGCGGATTTCTCCCAGCCGTCCTCCACCATCGGCACCCGGTTGTTCAGGCCCATCTTCCCGCGGGCGGCCGTGCGCTACGTGCGCTTGCGAGGCACCCAGTGGAACGGGGCCACGGGTTTCGTGAATGATCTCCAGCTCTTCTACCCGTGCAGCCAGTGCGGCGAGGACCAGGCCTTCAAGCGGCGGGTGACGACCTCGGGCTCCTCGAATGGCACCACGGCCGAGCTGGCCGTCGACGGCGACCCCACCACGAGCTGGGAGTCCGATCGGGACAACGACGGCTGGGTTCAGGTGGACCTGGGCCAGCCCCTCAACATCGAGCGGGTGGACGTGAAGTGGGGCTGGGACATCAGTGGCCAGGTGGGCACCACCGCCTCGAGCGTCATCAAGTACAGCACCGATGGGCTCACCTACCAGACGCTGGAGACCCTCACACACGACACCGAGACGAGTGGGGATCCGCAGACCCTCCTCAAGCCGTTCTCGGCTCGCTACGTGCTCTTCCAGGGGTTGAACTGGAACAACCGCTGGGGCTACCTGGATGACCTGAAGGTCATCGGCGCCTGCCAGACGTGCGACACCAACCTGGCGCTCGGCAAGCCGGTGACCGCCTCCAGCTCCTGGTCCAGCGAGTATCCCTCCCTGGCGGTGGATGGCCTCTTCAACACGTACTGGGGCACGGGCATATCCACCGGTGCGTGGCTCGAGGTGGACCTCGGACAGGAGTATCCCGTCGCCTACGCCCTGGCGGCCTGGAACTGGGACCCGAACTACGGTGACGACGCCGAGAGCGTGCTCGAGGGCCGCTCGACGAACGGCACCTGGAAACCGCTGGGCAACTTCCGGCACACCGATGCCACCAACTGGCGCAAGCAGGGCCTGTTCTTCCTCCCCGAGACCGTGCGCTACGTGCGCTTCCGCGCCACCCGGTGGAACAACGGCTGGGGTAACGTGAGCGAGCTGCAGGTCTGCACGCTGTAGACCGCTCGCCTCACAGCGGGCCGAGGTTGAAGTCCAACTGGCTGCGCACCATGCGCAGGATGCTCTCCATCTCCGAGCCGTCCACGCGCAGCCGCTCCGAGAGCCGGCGGCACGTCGTCTCCAGGATTTCCTGACGTGCCGCCGCCACCCACCGGGCCGCCGTGGCCCGGTGGATGCCATACACCGCACCGAGCTTGTCGATGCTCAGCCCATCCACGAAGTACAGCCGCAGCACGTTGCGCCGCTCGCTGGGAAGCGAGGCGATGGCTGCCTCGAGCGCCTCCTTCAGCTCCGCGCGGTAGTGGCGCTTGAAGAAGGCCACCTCCGGGTCGGGAGTGGGGTGGTCGAGCAGCTCCGGCTCGTCGCTCCGCGGCTCCGCGTCCCTCCGCTCGCGCAGGTTGAGCCCCGTGCGCACCGCGGCGATCCGCACCCAGCCTCCGAGGGGGCCTCGCCCCGCGTACTCGGAGATTTTCGCCGGGCGGCCGGGGGCTCCCACGAAGAGCTTCTCCCAGAGCACCTGCCGCACGTCCTCCTCGGCCTCGGAGGGCCCGCGCAGGCTGCGCACCGCCGCGTCCACCTGCGGCCCCAGCCGCTCCTCGAAGGACTCCAGGGCCTTTGGCAACCCCCGCGCGCAGGCACAGGCCAGGTACAGGTCCTCCACGTGCAGCGACTCCAGCGCCGCCACCCCGTCCTTCCCCGCCGGCAGTCGCTCCACCACGTGCTGGAGGAAGGCCTCGTCGGGCAGCCCGAGCGCGGGCCAGGCGCTCCGTCCCACCTCCACCGCCCTTCGCAGGGCCTCGCGCAGCCGCTGCGCCTCTTCGGGGGACAGTCCCGATTGTGACAACCGGGTGAGGATGGGGTCTGCTGCCATGGCGCGTGTCTCGCTTCGGGATCCACCGCCAGTATAGGTCTTCACTTCGCCCACTCCCAACCTCGCCCCGACCGTCCCCGGACTGGTCGCTGCGGGAGGCAGCTCTCATGGCCGACACCTTGGACTCCTCCCGGTGCTTGCAGGAGAACACCTTGCTGGCGCTCAGCCAGGGCGCGCTCTCCTCCGATGAGCGGCGGCGGGCCGATGCGCACCTCGACACGTGTGAGAGCTGCCGCGCCGTGCTCGCCGCGCTCGGACACGCCTTGCCGGACGAGGCGGCACCACCCATGTCCCCTCCCGGTGGCGGGCCTTCGCGCGACACGGGGCTGAGTCCCGGGAGCTCGCTGGGACGCTTCGTCATGCTGCACCGGGTGGGCTCCGGCGGAATGGGGGACGTCTACGCGGCGTATGACTCGCGCCTGGACCGGAGGGTCGCCCTCAAGCTGCTGCGCTCGGAGCTCGCCGCCCGCCCCGAGGCCCACGCGGAGGCTCGCTTGCTGCGCGAGGCCCAGGCGCTCGCCCGGCTCACGCACCCGCATGTCATCACCGTCTATGACGCCGGCCTCCTGGACGGAAAGGTCTTCATCGCCATGGAGTTCGTCGATGGCGGCACGCTGGCGGGCTGGCTCCGGGAGAAGCCGCGCTCGCTGGAGGAGGTGCTGGAGAGCTTCCTCGCCGCCGGACGCGGGCTGGCCGCCGCCCACGCGGCGGGGCTCGTCCACCGCGACTTCAAACCCGACAACGTCCTCATCGGCCGTGACGGCCGCGTGCGCGTCACCGACTTTGGCCTGGCACGTGGTGGACCTGACTCCGCCGTGCGCACACCTGTCGCCTTGCCCGAGGGCGCCACCCCGGCCGACTCCGGCCGCCTCACGCGCGTGGGCATGGTGGTGGGCACCCCCGCGTACATGGCCCCCGAGCAGCACCAGGGACAGGCGGTGGACGCGCGGGGAGACCAGTTCAGCTTCTGCGTGGCCCTGCACGAGGCCCTCGCCGGAGAGCTGCCCTTCGAGGGCCCCGCGGGAGGCGGCCCGCCGCGGCCACTGCCTCGCGAGCGCCAGGTACCGGAGCGGGTGCGGCGGGCCCTGGCGCGAGGCCTGTCCCCGCAGCCCGAGCAGCGCTTCCCCTCCATGGAGGCGCTGCTGGCGGAGCTGGAGCACGCACGGCGGGGGGCGGGGCGTGAGAGGTGGCTGCTGGCGGCCGGTGTGGCGGTGGCCCTGCTGCTCACCGCGGGTGGGGTAGTGGTGCGGGAGCGTGGGGCCCAGGTCTGCCGTGGCGCTGGGCAGCGGCTGGAGGGCATCTGGGACAGCGGACGCCGGGAGCGCATGCGCTCGGCCTTCCTCGCCACCGGGGTGCCCTACGCCGAGCAGGCCTGGCGGAGCACCAGCGCGCTGCTGGAGGGGTACACGGCCGGTTGGGTGCGGATGCACACCGAGGCCTGCGAGGCCACCCGGGTGCGCGGAGAACAGTCGGCGGAGTTGATGGACCTGCGCATGGAGTGCCTCGGGCAGCGGCTGGCCACCCTGCGCGAGTTGACGGAGGTGCTGGTGGCGGCGGATGCGCGGGTGGTGGAGCGCTCGGCCCAGGCCGTGAGTGGCCTGCCCGACCTGGAGGGGTGTGCTTCGGTGGTGGGGCTGAGCTCGCCGGTGCCTCCACCCGCGGACGCTGGGGCCCGTGCCCGCATCGCGTCGTTGCGCGCGGACGTGGCGTGGGCGCGTGCCCGGTTCGATGCCGGGCGTTATGGCCCGGGGCGCGAGCGCATGGTGCGCGCGGCCGAGGCGGCGCGGGAGCTGGGCTGGCGCCCGCTAGAGGCCGAGGTGCTTCACCTGCTGGGGCAGTTGGAGTACGCGGCCGATGATGGCAAGGCCGCCGTGCAGTCCCTGCACCGGGCGTTGTGGGCCGCGCAGGCCGGGCGGGACGACGCGGCGGCGGCGCGGGTGTCCGTGGAGCTGGTGAGGGTGTCGGGCACCCAGATGATGCGCCAGCATGCCCAGGCACGGCAGTGGGCCGGCCTGGCCACGGCCCTCCTCGAGCGCACCGGCGGCAGCCGGTCGTGGGAGGCCGCGCTCGAGCTGGCCTCGGGACAGGTGGAGTTCGACGAGGGCCAGTTGGGGGCGGCGCTCTCGCACTACGAGCGGGCCCTGGCGCTGCGCGAGGCGCTGCTCGGCCCCGAGAGCCTGGCGGTGGCCGAAGTGCTCACCTCGATGAGCAATGTCCACATCATGCGCGACGAGGCGGAGAAGGCTCGAGAGCACCTGGGCCGGGCGCTGGCCGTGCGCGAGAAGTTGCTCGGGCCCGAGCACCCGCTGGTGGCCCTCACCCGGCGCGGCCTGGGCTTCACGTGGTTCATCGAGCACAAGGCGCAGCAGGCCGAGCAGGAGATGCGGCGCGCGCTCGAGATCGACGAGCGTGCCCTGGGGCCGAAGCACCTGCGGTTGGCCTCGGACCTGGACGCGTTGGCCACGGTGCTGCGACAGCAGGGGCGCGCCCGCGAGGCGATCCCGCTCTACGATCGGGCCCTCTCCATCTCGGAGTCCTCCGTGGGCGCGGACGCCCCGGTGGTGGGCAGTACGCTCATCAACAGGGCTGGAGCCTTCGCGGAGTGCGGCGAATACGCCCGGGCCATCGAAGACTACCAGCGGACCCTGGCCCTGCATGAGAAGACCCTGGGGCCCGAGCACCCGGACCTGGCCATGCCGCTCTCGGGCATGGGCGAGGCCCAGCTCCTGCTGAACCAGCCCGCCCGGGCCCGGGCCTCGCTGGAGCGGGCGCTGCGGCTCGAGGAGAAGTCCGAGTCGCGCCGCCTGTACGGAGAGATCGGCTACCACCTGGGCGAGGCCCTGTGGCGGCTCGGCGAGCGGCGCCGGGCGCGCGAGCTCATCCTCCAGCTACGCCAGACGGCCACGCGCAAGGAGCCCTACCAGGAAGAGCACGAGTCCGTGGAGGCACTCGACGCGTGGCTGGCGGCGCACCCGCTGTGAGTCCCACTCGACGGGTGAAGGCCGCCGGCCCCAGCTGGACGGTGGTGGAGAAGAAGGGGAGGAAGGTGTCCACAGCCGCTCCAGGCCCTGTCGGTCGTTGGCATGCCCCATCAGCTCCTGGACCAAGAGGGGTGGCTCTGCTGACATTCATGTTGCTTGTGGGGTGTAGTAGCGCCCCCCGGAGCGTTCTCCCTGTAACTGAACAGACAAGGTACTGCGTTTACGTCCCGAGCAGCGGCTTTGCGCAGGCAAAACAAGGTGGAGTATCTGCCGCCGTGCCTGCGCCGGGGTCGAGTTCGCCGACGGCTCCGCTTTCGCCTTCCCCACCACCGCTGCGAGGGCTTCCTGGCGGAGGCGCAGGAGATGGAGTACCCCGCAGCATGCTCCGCCCGGTGCCACAAGGCGGCACGACCGCGGCAGGAGTAGGCACTGGCGCTGCGGCAGGAGAAGCCCTGGTTACGGGCGGCGCGGTCGTCGCGGCCGCGGGCAGTGTTCTGTTGCTTTGCTTCACCGTCAAAGCGGTTGTGGACGATGAGCAGACCCCCATCGACATCGCGGACAAGTTCTACGGCACACACTTCGGAGATGTTTCTGGATGGGTTCAAGGCCGGTATCCCCCAAAGGGCTCTGCGACTCCGAGCACCATCGAGATAGAAATCCGCATTCACCAGGCGCCTGATGGCACGGTGGCAGTAGAGACAAGCGCGCCCACGCCCCAACCCAAGTCGGTGTCTTCTCCCCGCGCTCTTCCCAGTGGACGGCCAGATGCGGAATCCGCCAGAGAAAGCAAAAAGAAACGCGGCCGTCTCTATGCGACCTACAGGAAGCTCAATGAGGCAACCAACCTCTACTACTCTGGACGGACCAGCATGGTCGTTGACCTCAGCCTGTCGCTTGACCTGCAGGCACAGTTGGCCATCAAGCTCCGTGACATGAATCATCACATTGACGAGAACGAAGATCCGAGGAGTGCTTCATTCGATGATGCACAACTTGATGTATTCGACATTGGGGCCGCCATCGACTACGAGCAGAGATATGATGACCCTGCGTATTGGCGGGTTCGCGGAAGAGAGCAGCAACTGATAGACTTCAGTGGAGGCGCCCAGTCCGACACTGGCAAGCCTGATCGAACCGAGAACATCGTGCGCGCCGTGGCAAAAGACAACCCGCGGGGCAAACGTTTTCATGGTGCTGCTACAGTCTGCTGGGGCCAGATTCATCATTACACAGGATATTAAAGGCATGCGGCCAACAAATGAACCAGGTTCATTCTTGAGAATTCCCTTGGCAGACGGCTCCTTCGCCTATGGAAGAGTTCTCAAATTGCCGTTTGATGCTTTCTACAGCTACAGAACCACCAGCCCGGATTCGGATCTGGATAGGATCGCATCAAAGCCTATCCTTTTCAGGATCGTTGTCCGCTCTCCATACCCGAAATCATGGGAACTCATCGGATGGAGAGAGATTGAAGAGCATCTGACCCAACCTATTGTCCAATTCAGAATGGAAGTGGGACCGTTCCGCCGCTGTACGATTTTCGATAGCCTCGGCAATTCGAGAGAGGCAACCCCAAAAGAATGTATTGGGCTTGAGCCAGCGACTGTTTGGGAGCCGCACGGTGTCGAAAAACGTCTGCTTGATGCCTTCATGGGACGTCCCAACGCAGTACTAGAGCGCATCAAGAGGGAGTTGGGGCAGTAGAGTGCCTTTACTCGCCCCGGGGAGAGTGTCAAAGAACTCGTTTCGATACCCGGGAGTCTCCGAGTCGTTCCTACGAGTCGTCTGACACCATTTTCGCAGCCGGTCGTGGGAGGCCGCGCTCGAGCTGGCCTCGGGACAGGTGGAGTTCGACGAGGGCCAGTTGGGGGCGGCGCTCTCGCACTACGAGCGGGCCCTGGCGCTGCGCGAGGCGCTGCTCGGCCCCGAGAGCCTGGCGGTGGCCGAAGTGCTCACCTCGATGAGCAATGTCCACATCATGCGCGACGAGGCGGAGAAGGCTCGAGAGCACCTGGGCCGGGCGCTGGCCGTGCGCGAGAAGTTGCTCGGGCCCGAGCACCCGCTGGTGGCCCTCACCCGGCGCGGCCTGGGCTTCACGTGGTTCATCGAGCACAAGGCGCAGCAGGCCGAGCAGGAGATGCGGCGCGCGCTCGAGATCGACGAGCGTGCCCTGGGGCCGAAGCACCTGCGGTTGGCCTCGGACCTGGACGCGTTGGCCACGGTGCTGCGACAGCAGGGGCGCGCCCGCGAGGCGATCCCGCTCTACGATCGGGCCCTCTCCATCTCGGAGTCCTCCGTGGGCGCGGACGCCCCGGTGGTGGGCAGTACGCTCATCAACAGGGCTGGAGCCTTCGCGGAGTGCGGTGAATACGCCCGGGCCATCGAAGACTACCAGCGGACCCTGGCCCTGCATGAGAAGACGCTGGGGCCCGAGCACCCGGACCTGGCCATGCCGCTCTCGGGCATGGGCGAGGCCCAGCTCCTGCTGAACCAGCCCGCCCGGGCCCGGGCCTCGCTGGAGCGGGCGCTGCGGCTCGAGGAGAAGTCCGAGTCGCGCTGCCTGTACGGAGAGATCGGCTACCACCTGGGCGAGGCCCTGTGGCGGCTCGGCGAGCGGCGCCGGGCGCGCGAGCTCATCCTCCAGCTACGCCAGACGGCCACGCGCAAGGAGCCCTACCAGGAAGAGCACGAGTCCGCGGAGGCACTCGACGCGTGGCTGGCGGCGCACCCGCTGTGAGTTCTTCTGTTGGAGGCGGCGGGAATCGAATTCGCCGCCTGGAACTCCTGGTGAGCGCAATCCCACCGGTAAGACCACCGTAGAGCCTTTGCCCCAGGGCCTCATGTTGACAGGAACGCGCGGCCCACCTGTAAACTCGAACTCTTCCCAGCAGGGGCCAACGCCCGGAGGCGCTGCGTGCCGCGAGGGTGGGTGGTGCTGCTAGGCATGGTGGTGTTGGGGTGTAGCGGCACGGCTCCGAGCATCCGTAGCACCCCGGAGCCGCCCCAGCGCTGCGTCTATATCCCGCGCCGTGACGGTGCTGCCGGGGCAAGGAAGGAGGTGGTGACTGCTCCGCAGGCGGGGAGGCGGATAGTGCTGGTGGCGGCGACGGCGGGTGCTGCTCCCGTGGGGCCGCTCACCCCTCTCTCGGCACCTCCCCTGGAGGGGCTGTCCGGCGAGGGCCTGGGAGATGGCGTCCCCCGCGGTGTGCTCCGGCTCGTGCCCGACGGCGGCCCGGGTGCGGAGGTCGGGGCTGGCGGCGCGGCGGGAGAGATGGTGGTGGTGGGAGGCGCGGTGGTGGCGGCGGTCGGCAGTGGCCTGCTGGTGTGCCTGACGGCCAGGGCGGCCGCGAATGGGGAGAAGACTCCCATCGACATCGCGGACGAGTACTACGGTACGCACTTCGGCGATGTGATGGGCTGGGTCCAAGGTCAATACCCGCCCCAGGCTTCTCCTGGCGTGGCGCCCAAGCCAGAGCCCGACAAGAGTGACAAGAAACGGCTGGGACGCATCTACGTCACCTACACGAAACTCAACAAGACAACCCATCACTTCTACGCGGGGCGGACCAGCATGATCGTTGATCTCACCCAGTCCCTCGCACTTCAAGCGATAGCGGCCATTCTCCTTCGCGATAAAAATCATCACATGGATGAGAGCGCCGAGCCGGAGAACGCTGCGTTTGCCGATGCGGAAGTGGATAGGTTCGATGTTGGGAGTGCCATTGACTATGGCCAGAGATATGATGACGTCGCGTATTGGCGGATCCGCGGGAGAGAGCAGCAGTTGATTGATTCCCTGGGAGGCGCCCGCTCCGACACCGGAGAGCCCTATCGCACCGAGAATGCCGTACGCGGCGTGGCGAAGGACAATCCGCGAGGCCGACGGTTTCACGAAGCCGCCACGGCGTTGTGGGGCCTACTTCACCCATACACGGGATATTAGCAGATGCCGCGCCTCTACAAGCCCGGGTCGTTCTTGAGAATTCCTCTCGCAGATGGCTCCTTTGGCTATGGCCGGGTGCTGAACATGCCGCACGATGCCTATTACGATTACAGGACCGACACTCCGGATTCAGACTTGGACCGGATTGCCTCCATGCCCATCCTCTTCAAGATGGCTGTCCGCCATATGGACGAGAGGCGGTGGGAAGTCATCGGGTGGAGGAAGCTGGAAGAGCAGTTTTCTCAACCCATCGTTCAGTTCATGCAGGACCGGGGGAACTTCCGCGACTGCTTGATCTTCGACACCGCCGGCAATGAGAGACGTGCGGAACCGCAAGAGTGCATCGGGCTTGAGCGCGCCTCTGTTTGGGAAGAGGTGGGGGTGGAGGAACGCATTCTCGACACCTTCATGGGACGGCCCAACGCCACGGCAGAGCGGCACAAAGTCCGCCTGAAGTAGGGAAGCCTCCTGCTCGCCCCTGGCCCTGTCTTGCCGCCACAGTGAAGGGGCGGCGGAGCAGTTCTTGCGTACTCCACCACCTCGACTCAGTGCTTCATGTATTCCTGCGCGATGGCCACGATGCCCGGACGGCGATCGAAAGTGGACGATCTGTACACCCCGTCGGCCACGTACATGCCGCCGTGGTACTGGTTGGTCCCGGCGAACGCGTAGGGGCTGGTGCTGCCGTGGGAGCGATAGCCGTAGCCGTTGTACGCCTCCGCGTACGTGGCCATGGCGCCCAGATCCTTTGAGCTGTAGTGCAGTTTGAGCGCCCGCTGCGTCGAGCGCTTCTCCTTCAGCGCGTCCACCGCCGCCTCGACGAACTGATCCTTGCGGAAGAAGATGCCTTTCGGCACGTGCGTGGTGGGTTTGCCGAGCGGATCGCCGTTGTGCAGGTACACGCCGTTCGCCAGGGACGCCTCGCGGTACCAGATGCCCGCCACCAGGGCCGGCGGGAGGTCCGCCTTGTGGGCGATCTCATCGATCTGGCGCCGCTTCGTCGGCCTGATGTGCGAGATCGCAGTCAGCTTCGAGACGTAGCGCCGATCGAGCTTCGCGTGGGCCGCTTTCTTGCTGTTGTCGGCGTAGACCCTACCCAGTCGGCCGCGCGGGTGCGGGCGCGCGCTGGAGGGCGTCGTCGTCGGCCCGGTCGAGGGCTTGGTCGGAGTGGACGTGCCGCCCGCGGTGCTCACGGAGAAGTCGTACTTCTGACCGAGGGCCCGGAGGGACTTCAGTCCCGGCACGCCATCGGCATCCGCACCCTGGAGTCCGAGTTTCCGCTGCCACTTCGCGTAAGCAGCCCGGGTCTTGGGTCCGAAGGTTCCCGGACCAGACGAGTAATCCAGCCCTACGGCCTCGGCCAGCGCCTTCTGGACAATGAGCACGTCACCGTTTTTCTTGCCCGGTTGCACGTTGACGAGCTTGACGGTTGTCATGGGCATCTCCTCGAGTCTGTGCATCACTCTCTCAATACATGCACGCCCATGCCGCTGCCCTGGTGGCATCCGCGACCGAGAGCACAGGGGGGGAGCTGCCTGGCTTTCGATCGCCTGTGACCCCAGGAGGCCGGTCTTCTCGAGCTGCGCTCGGACCAGCTCGGCA
The DNA here is from genome assembly GCF_026626635.1 of Archangium lansingense. GTDB lineage: Bacteria > Myxococcota > Myxococcia > Myxococcales > Myxococcaceae > Archangium > Archangium lansingense. The sequence continues at coordinate 7,627,487 of NZ_JAPNKA010000001.1, read as the reverse complement.
TATGTCCCGCGCTTGAGGAGCAGCTCCTCGTGGCGCCCCGCCTCCACGAGCCGGGGAAGGTGTCACAGGACTCGCTCCGACACCTCGTCTCTACGAATCGTCTGACACCGTTCCTGGAAACGTGCGTTGAAGCGCTTATGTTTTTTCCCCTGATCATGCTCTCCTGAGTACCGCTCGAAGGGGAGCTGACACATGCCCAAGCACGAGATCGCCCGGGGGGAACGAGCCTCCGAGCTCATCACCCACTCGCGCCGTTCCGTGCTCGCGAAAGCGCCGCTTTCGTCGGGTCGTTGCGTCGCATCCCCAACCTTCCAGCCTGGACAGGACACCATGCGCAACGAACACAACGGACACGTCTTCCACTGCCGAGCCGCATCGTCGGCCAGGCCGCTCGCGGCGTTGGCGCTAATGATCGCGATGGCGCTCGGTACGCAAGCGTCGGCGGCCGCACCCTCGTCGTCCCCGCCGCCGTTCGCCCAGGTCATCGAGCGCGAAGTGCCGGCCATCATGAAAGAGGCCAAGATCCAAGGCGCAGCCGTGGGGCTGATCGTCGACGGGAAGCTGGTCTACGCTCAGGGCTTCGGCCACGCCGACCACGCTGGCAAGGTGCCGGTGACGCCCGATACGGTGTTCGTCGCGGCCTCGCTGTCCAAGCCGATCGCCAGCTGGGTGACGATGCGCCTGGCCGAGCAGGGGCGCGTCCAGCTGGATCGGCCGGTGGCCGACATGCTGTCGCCGTGGCCGCTGGCGCAGAGCCAGTTCGACTATCACCAGCTCACGATTCGCCGCCTGCTCTCGCATACCGCGGGCACCACCTTGGGTGGGTATCAGGGCTGGCTCGATTTCAAAGAACTGCCGACCCTGGAGCAGTCGCTGGCCGGCAAGACCAACGGGCGCGGCGCGGTCGAGCTGTTCGCGCCCGTCGGTACCAGGTTTCAGTACTCCGGCGGCGGCTACACCCTGATGCAGCTGGCCATCGAGCGGACCACCAAGCGCAAGTACTCGGACCTGGCGCGCGAGCTGGTGTTCCGGCCGCTGGGCATGAACCACACCAGCGTTGCCATGACGCCGAAGGTGTTGGCTGGCGCCGCGCAGGGCCATGGAGACGACGGTAGCCCAGTGCCGATGCGGTACTACGTCGAGCAAGCGCCTTCGTCCCTGACCACCACCGTCCACGACTTCGCCCGATGGATGATCGCCGGCATGGCGGGCAGTGCCGGCGCGCACCCGCTGACCCAGGCACAACTGACCCAGATGTACACCCCGGCGGAGTTGAGCACGCCCCGCGCGCCCGATGAAGCGGTCTACGGCCTGGGCCATTTCATCGAGCGCCTCAGCGACGGCAGCACCGCCATCGGCCACGACGGGCGCAATCAGGCCGGCTTCCGCGCCAGGTTCCTGATGCGTCCGACATCCGGCGACGGCATCGTGTTCTTCAGCAACTCCCGCAGCGGCCTGGCGCTGGATCGCATCGTCTGCCTGTGGGGCGCCGACGTGGCCAAGGCCGATCCGGCGGTGACCTGCAAGAAGTAGCGTTCTTGCGCAAGGTATGGACGTTGTCGATGTAGCCGTCCGTGGTGGAGCGCAGGCGGCTGAGATCGGTGCTGAGGTTGCCCGTCTCGGTGTACGTCACCTCCACCGAGTGGACCGCGCCAGGTCCAGCAATTCAAGAAAAACAGAATTAAGGTAAGAATCCAGAGTTGCTGAAGGAAGGGATGCGGCGAATGGCTGAAGCCGTTCGTGCACGGGGAATCCGCCCGGACCTTGGATGCTATGACGCGATGAATGAACCCGCGTATCTCGACTGGTCGTAACGCTCGACTGGAGCCACCTGACCCGCGCCGTGGGCGGGGGCCCACGCCGAGTCCTCTCTGGTGGGTCCTGCCCTTGCTGGTCTGGGTAGGTTGCCCTGACCCCGGCATTGTCGTCGGCAACCCGCCCGTGGATTCTCAGGACGCGGGCTGCGTCGAGCCTCCTCCCACGCAGACTCCCGACGCTGGCGAGAAGAGCGACCTCCTCACGCCGAGCCGGCTGTTACGGCGGGCCTCGCTCGCGCTGCGCGGCACTCCGCCGACCGGCGAGGAATACGCGGCGCTGGAGGCGGCGGGCGACGAGGCCGCGCAGCGGGCCTTCGTCGCGGCCTTCGTCGACCAGACGCTCCAGCAGCCCGCCTTCTACCAGACGATGTTCGAGCAGGCGCGCGACTGGTTCAACCTCCCGCTCACCCCGAGGACCGCCGACGCGCCGGAGTACGGGCTGCCGCAGCAACGCACCCTCCAGCGGTGTGCTGTGGGCACGGCCAGGGCCGGCGCCTGGAAGTACTACCGGGGAGACACGTCGGCGTGCAGCGGCCTGAATGCGGATGGCTCGCCGGTGGACGAGCGCTCCCTCGAGCCGTGGTGGGCCCCCGGCACGACGGTGACGCTGGTGGGCTTCGCGGCCAGTACCGCGGCCACGGGCACCGGGCGCGATCCCACCTCTGGCAACCCCGTGACGATTACCTGCGCCACCACCGGCCCGGAGGGCACCTGCGGCTGTGGACCGAATGCCGTGCGCTGCCATGCCGACTTCCAGACGTACGCGGGTTTCGACAACTACGTGCCCTACAACGGGGAGGGCCAGCGGAGGCTCGCCTCCGAGGAACCCGCCCGCCTCTTCGCCCACCTCGCGTGGCATGACAGGCCGGCGACGGACCTCATCCTCGGCTCCTACTCCGTCGCGCCGACCCGCCTCCAGGCCGCCTATGTGATGCAAGGCCTCGCGGGGGGCGTGACGAGCCTGCTCGACGACGACTCGTGGTGGCGGCCGTCCCGGTTCGCCAGCGCGCCGGTGGACCCCGAGCACTCCCCGGGAGACCCTCTCGCGTGGCGTGAGTACCAGGTCCCCGAGCGCAACCCCTTCTTCCTCGCCGAGCGGGACTACCGGTTCGATCCCCGCACGCAGACGGGTGCCTCCCGGGGCATTCCCGCCGCGGGCATGCTCACCAGCCTGGGCTTCCTCTCGGCCTATCCGCGCGAGCGCGTGCGCGGCGCCCGGGCGCTGGAGACGCTGGCGTGCGAGGTCCTCGCGCCGCCCTCGGGCCAGGAGTTCAACGAATACCGGAGGGACCCGGGGACGGAGGGGCCGTGCCAGCACTGCCACCGCCGGCTCGACCCCGCGGCCATCCACTTCAAGCGCTACGCGAAGCAGGGCTCGGCGACCGAGGGCTATGGCGCGAAGTACCTGATGCCCGGCGTCGGCACGGTGTGGCACTGGCCGGCGCGGTGGCGGACGGGTGCGTACCCTTACGGCGGGGACCCCTTCAGCCACTGGAACCGGTGGTACTCGCCCGACACGCTGCTCACGCCCGTCACCGAGGCCCAGGCGCAGGTGAACCCCGAGGCGCTCTTCCTCGACTTCCTGCCGCCGGAGCAGACCCTGCTCGGGCAGGTCAGTGACGGGACGGTGGGCCCGCTGGGCTTCGCGAAGCTCATCGTCGCGGCGGGCGCCTTCGACCGGTGTGTCGTGCGGCGTCTGCACGCCCAGGTGCTGGGGCGCGACATCGATCCGGCGAGAGAGGCGGGCTACCTGGACGACCAGGTGGCGCGCTTCATCGCGGGAGGCCGCAAGGTCCGGCCCTTCGTCAAGTCACTCACCCAGTCGAACCTCTTCCAGAGGGGGCGCTGACCATGAACCGCTTCTTGTTCCTCCTCGTGCTGTCCGGAGTGCTCTCGTGCGGCGGTGAGGGTGCCCCGTCCGCGCTCCGCGCCCGGGGACAGGCCCAGTGCTCCACGCCGGCCAGCTCGGAGACCGTGCGCATCATGCAGGGCCTCAAGCCCCACTGCGAGGGCTGCCACACGCAGGGCGCGCGCGGCTACTTCGCCTCGGCCGAGGCCTTCCAGTCCCTGCTGGTGTCCGATGTCCGGATGGTGAAGCCGGGCAGCCCGGACGAGAGCGAGCTGGTGCGGCTGCTGGAGGGCCGTGGCACCGGCGCGTTCAAGCAGATGCCCATCGGTCAGAAGTCCTATGCCCAGCTCGTCGCCGAAGGCATGGCGACGCTGCCCGTGGCCGACGTCCGCGCGTGGGTCCAGGGCCTCGCGGTGCAGCAGCGGGACTCGCGTCCAGACCCCGAGGCGCCACGCATCACCCGCATGAGCGCCACCCAGATACAGCGGGCGCTCTACCAGCAGCTGGGCCTGGGCCATGACGACTTCTTCACCTCGGCCAATGAGTACGGCTTTCCGATGGCGGAGTCGCGGGGTGACGACTTCTACCCGCTGCAGCCGCCGGACGCCCTGCCCATGCCGCGGCAGAACGCCACCGGAGAGCGCTATCACTCGCTGGGGGGCGGCTCCGTCATCAACCAGGTGTCCCATGACCGGACCGCGTCTCCGACCTTCGTGCTCACGCTGACGCAGGTCTCGCAGCGGTGGTGCCGCCGCGCGCTGGCCAAGACGGGGAACACGGCGCTGTTCCCCACGGGCACGCCACGCACCGCCAACCCCGTGGACGTCAAGGCCACGCTGCGGCGGTGGTCGCTGCACTTCCTGGGCGAGCGGTTCACCGACGCTCAGGTGGACGCGCTGTATGAGGACGTGTTCGTGCCGCTCGCGACGCCCACCGATACCGAGCCGGCCTACGTGGGCACGTGCTCGTACTTCATCCGCCACCCCCACTGGATTTTCTACTGATGAGGCACCCATGAAGCTCACTCGCCGCAAGCTGTTCGAGCTGGCCTTCGGGGCCGCTCACCTCGGACTCATGACGCGCTTCGGGTTGCCGGTGGCGTCGGCGCAGACAGCCTCGGGACGGCCGACCAAGCTCCTGGGCATCTGGCTGGATGGAGGGCTCCACTGGGAGACCTTCTTCTCTCCGTTGACTCGCGCGGGCATCAACAAGTTCATCCCCACGCCCCAGGGCGGCATCATCCCCGTGGGTTACCGGCCCGAGCAGGTGGAGAACTTCGACCGCTCCCCGGTGGACCTGGATGCGCCCGGTCCCGTGCGGAAGTTGCGCGGGCCCGTCTTCTGGAACTGGGCGAACCCGGCCGACGCGAGCGGGCTGAATCCCGCCTCGGGCAACCAGCAGAACTTCCGGCCCTGGGGCTACGCGTGGGCGAACCCCGCCTACAGGCTCTTCGACAAGGCCGCGTTGCTCGTGGGGGCGGACCAGAACACGGCCGCGCACACCAGTGGCATCATCGCGAGCATGTGCGGCGTGGCGGGCTCGAACTTCCGGGCCCCATCGGTGCAGGCGGTGATCGCCAACGCCCTGTCGCGGCGCTTCCCGGACCGGCCCATCCCCAACGTCAGCCTGGGCGGCACGCTGCCGGGCGCGCTCGGTCTGCCCGCGCTGGCGAACCCCACGGTGTTGCACTCCGCGGCCTCGGTGGAGCCGACGCTGTCCGACAAGCGCGACAGCGCCTGGAAGGGGCTCCGCGCGCGGAGCGACGTGCCCGACGTCGCCTTCGATGGCTCGGCGCTCCCGGGCACGGTGCCCGCCACCGCGGTGGACGCGGCCCTGCTCAAGGCGCTGCGCCAGGAGCGGGGCATCTCCAGCGGTGGCACCGACGCGATGCTCGAGCAGCTCTACGACACGTACAAGGGCGCGAGCAGGACCGTGAGCCGGGACATCCTCTCGGTGCTGGCCAGCACGCCGTCCTGGGAGAAGCTCAAGGCCGACCCGGCCTATCCCGTGGACTGGTCGGCCTGCATCGGCTACGCGGACTCCTGCGGCACGGGCGCGTCGATGGGCGCGTATTCCTTCGCGCTGCAGCTGCTGAAGTCGGACCTGGTGACGTCGGTGAACCTGCGGGCCTCCAGCTTCTCCAACAACACCTTCGACACCCACAGCGCGAACGGACCGCAGATGCACACCAACCACCTGCGCATCGCGCTGGAGATGGTGGGCCGGCTGTGCCTCGAGATGAGCCTGACCCCGAGCCGGACCGATGCGTCCCGGTCGTTGCTGGACGAGACGCTGGTCTACGTCTACAGCGACTTCGGGCGAACCTTCCCGAAGCAGGGGAGTGACCACCACCCCGCGACCTGCGCCATCCTCGTGGGCGGTGGCATCCAGGGGAACCAGATGCTCGGCGGGTACGACGAGACGATGAACGGCTCGCCGATGGGGGCGCCGGTGATGCTGGTGGAGGAGTCCGGCGAGCGGGTGACGCGCGCGCCGCGCTCGCAGGACATCGCGGCGACGGTCCTCCGGGCCTTCGGGCTGGAGCCGGGGAGGGACTTCTTCATTCCCGGCGGCTACGGCGTCTATGACGGCGTCGTGAGGGGCTGACAGCGCAGCCGAGCAGCTCGCCCCGGAGCCACAGGGGGCCGAGAAGCGAAGGGTCCTCGTCGGCACCTTCTGGATGAGAGGAGCGTCAGCGCCTGGCGCGGGGCTTCAACCCTCCGCGCCGGGGCAGGCGAATGGCCGGAGCCGTCCGCGCACGGGGAGGCCGCCCGGATCCTCCTGCGCGCGGGCGGATGGGCCGGGTGGACTCAGGCGGCTGGTGCGCTGATAGCCGGAGCGGCCTCCTGCTGGGGTTGCACGAAGCGCTCGAGCTACGGAGAATTCTTCCCGCACGCCTACTCTTCGGCGGTGGCCTTGTCGACGTCAGCCTGAGCCGCGCCAGCGGCCGCTGTTGCTACGTGCTTGCCCTCGGCGACGGTCTTCAGCTGGGCGAGCCCCTTCTCGATGTCGGCGCCGAGCATGTTGTCCATGTCCATGAACATGCCGAAGGCTTTGCCTATGAAATTGTGGTTCCCATCCATCGACCACGTCACGAACGAGCCGGTCGGCGTACCCGCAAGGGTGAGCGCACAGGTTGCAGTGGACTCCATCGGCTCCACAAACTCGAGCTTCATGCTCACCTTCTGGCCAGGGACGCTCTCTTCGATCGTCAGTTTGCCCGTGCCGACTTCCTTGCCGCTCCACGAATACGACTGACCGACGCCCGCCGCGGGGCCTTCGAAGATCTTCTGCATGTTGGGCGCGAACTTCTCCAACGGCGACCCGAAAAGGACCAAGACACCGGCAAACTGATGGAGGTCGTTGAGAACACCGAACACGAGATCGGCTGGAGCAGCGACCGCGAGCTTGCGCTCGACGTGATAGGCGGACGGCCGTGTGGCCACCACCGCTACGAAAAGGACCAAGACACCCGCAACACCGATGAGAATTTTCCCGAGCATTGAAGCCCTCCGAGAGGCGCAACCATCACATCGCAGGGCCGGCGGTCAAGCGCGGGTGGGCGGGCAGAGGCGCTGGAAAGTCCGCGCGTCGCTCGTCACCGGAGCATAGGCGGAATGGGAGCCCTGTTGCGGGCGAGGACCGGGGTAGAATGACAGTCGTGAAGAGTCGCCGGGAAGGGGAGGGCAAGGAGGGGCTCCTGGGTGCGCGGTGCTGAGCCACCGCACGGTCGCCGTCCTGTCTCACGAAGGCAAGCGCCAGAGGAGGCTGCAGGTGCCATTGGCAATGAGCGGCCCCACACCTGCGCGGCGCACGGCCTTGCTGGCTCTGGCAGCGGCCCTCTGTCAGCCTTCTGCCTATACTTAGTACCCTCATGAGTTCACGGATCGTCAATGCGCTGTTCTCACCCACGCTGAGTCTGCGTCTTCACTTCATCATCACCCGCCCGGAGGTGCTGTCCATGGGGACGACCCAGCGGGCAGATTATGTGAAGAACCACGTCGTACCACTTCTGGCGCATGTGAATCAGATCTACGAGCCGACAGGAATTCGCTTCGACTTCGACCCTGGGGCTGACGTCGAGTACACCAGTGCAGCGGAGAATCTCGACGGCGAAGGACTTCAGAAGCTCGCCGCGCAATACCATGGCAAGCTCGTCATCTTTCACCGGGGCCATGGAGGAGAGGCCGGGAGCAGAGCCGCCTTCTTCCATGTCGAGAACCTCAATGGTGACAACTTCGCCCACGAGATGGGCCACTATCTCTATCTGCCCCACACCTTCTTCGAGGGCCTCAAGCTCGCGGACCTACCCGGCATCATCAAGAATGGCGTCGAGGGCAATGCCGCGGGTCAAGCGGCACTCAGCCAGATCTCGCAATTGCTCCAGCAAGGGACGCAACCGGAGTTGGAACTGCACTACGCCGTGCAGTGGGCCGAGGACACCGTGAACGAGCTGGGCACACGCATCCTCGCCGAGGCGACGGACGGCGATGCCGGGCAGATCCGGGACACGCCGCCGGCCTTGCACGAATACAATCCGGAGACCGACGTTCCTCCTGGCTTCAACTACTGCCAGGCCAACTTCCCGATCCAGGTGACGTTCTCGAACGGCTACGTCCATACCTTCCAGCTCACGCCCGACCAGCACAACGTAATGGGCTATGGGCACTTCGGCGGCTGTGCGCCACGCTACTTCTCGAACGACCAGATCAAGGTGATGCGCAACGGCATCCTCAAGGGGGGGCGCCGCCACTTGACCGAGGCCCATCTCCAGTGGACGGGATGGGCACCGCTGCCCGCCCTGGCGGGCGCAACCGGCGCCCCGGCCGCGGCCTCGCTCGGCAACCGGGTGTACGTGGTGTGCGTGGGGTTCAACAACCGCATCTACATCATCTCTGCTCGCGACGGTCAGCCGTACGGGCAGTGGGCGGAACTGCCGGGCGGCGGCACCACCGATGTGGCGCCTGCAGTCGCCTCGCTGGGCAACCGGATCTACGTCTTCGACAAGGGAATCGGCGACGACCGTATCTACGTGAACTCCGCGGCGGACGGCGCCCCCTTCGGAGGCTGGTCCCCGCTGCCGCAAGGGCCGCAGATGGACTCCGCCCCGGTTGCAGCCGCTCTCGGCAATCGCTTGTACGTGGTGTGCAAGGGGCAGGATCGGCGCATCTACATCAGCTCCGCACTCGACGGTCAGCCGTTCGGGCCATGGGCGGAGCTTCAGGGCAGCGGTACCACTGACGCGGCACCGGCGATCGCATCGCTGGGCAACCGAATCTACGTCCTCGGAAAAGGCGTCGACAACAGCCGCCTCTACGTGAACTCGGCGGCGGATGGCGCCCCCTTCGGGGCATGGTCGCAGCTTCCCGGTGACATGCGCGTCGCCGGGAACCCGGCTGCCGCCTCGTTCAAGGGAAGACTGTTCGTCACCGGGATCGGACGGGACAAGCATGTCTATTACGTCAGCGCCCTGGACGGTCAGCCGTTCGGCAAGTGGCTCGAGGTGCCTACCGGTGGCAGAACGGCAGCGCCAACCGCCGCAGCGGCGCTCGGGCAATGCCTGTACGTGTACGCCAGGGGACTCGACAACACACTCTACTCCAACACGGCCCGTCTGGTTTGACGAACCGTGTTCCACTCCGAAACGCCCGCGCGCACCGTCCCCGCCGACAAGAAGGGCGAGGACGGCGCCGGGAAGCGGTGAGCGGGCCGCTCGACGCCGCGCTCACGCCCCGTTCCAGGCGAGCCCCTGGCGCTCGAGCAACCGGCTGGCGTCCGCCGGACCCCACGTCCCGGCGGCGTAGTTCGGCTCGGCGCCCATATGGGACCAGGCGTCCAGCACGGGAGTGACCAGCTCCCAGGCCCGCTCGACCATGTCCTCTCGCGTGTAGAGCGTGGACACGCCGAGCATGCCGTCCAGCAGCAGCCGCTCGTAGGCCTCGGGGGGTGGCCCCTCGTGGGACGCGGCGTAGAAGAAGCTCATGTCCATGTCGCGCACACGCACCGCCCGCCCCGGTGCCTTCATCGCCACGCGCAGCGTGACGCTCTCGTGCGGTTGGATCCGGATGATGAGCTGGTTGGCGGACATCCGCTCCCGCTGTCCCGCGCCGAAGAGGTTCTCCCTCCCCTCCTTGAACTGCACCACCACCTCGGTGAGGCGCTCCTTCAACCGCTTGCCGGAGCGCACGTAGAAGGGCACACCGGCCCAGCGTGCGTTGTCGAAGCGCATGGTCAGCATCGCGTAGGTCTCCACGCCCGAGGTGGGCGAGACACCCGGCTCCTGGCGGTAGCCACACACGGGAGCGCCCGCGATGAGGCCCGGCCCGTACTGCCCACGCACGCACTCGGCGCGGATGCGCTCGGGGGTGAAGGGCCGTGCCGCCTCCAGCACCCGGACCTTCTCGTCACGCACGGCCTCGGGCTCCAGGCTCGCCGGTGGCTCCATCGCGATGAGCGAGAGCACCTGGAAGGCATGGTTCTGGATCATGTCCCGCACCACTCCCGCCTGCTCATAGTACCCGCCCCGTCCCTCGACACCCAACGGCTCGGCGCACGTCACCTGGATGTGGTCGATGTGCCGCTGGTTCCACAGCGGCTCGAAGATGCCGTTGGCCAGCCGGAGCACCAGCAGGTTCTGCACCATCTCCTTCCCGAGGTAATGGTCCATCCGGTAGATGCTCGACTCGTCGAAGTACCGGCGCAGCCGGGTGTTGAGCCGCCGCGCGCTGGGGAGATCCGTCCCGAAGGGCTTCTCGACGACGATGCGTGACCAGCGCCTCGCATCGGACCTGGCCAGCCCCGACTCGCCCAGCCGCTCCACCACGTCACCGAAGAGCGCGGGCGACACCGCGAGGTAGAAGAGGCGATTGCCCCGCGTCCGGCGCTCCGCTTCCACCCGCTCCAGCAGCCCGCCCAGCCGCGCGTAGTCCCCGGCCGAGGAGATATCCAGCGGCACGTAGTAGAGCCCCCGGGCGAACGCGTTCCACGCGGCCGGGTCCACACCACCAACCCCGAAGGACTGCTCGACCGCGGTGCGCATGCGCGAACGGAATCCCTCGTGCCCCATCGGGACGAGCGCGGTGCCCACCAGGGTGAACTCCGCGGGCAACAGCCCCTCCTGGAAGAGCGCCGGGATGAGCTTGCGTCCCGACAGGTCTCCCGAGGCGCCGAAGAGGACCATCGTGCACGGCTCGGGAATCATCTCGCTGGCTCGCTCGACGTCCGCCGCGCTCTCGTCCCATGCCCTCATCGCTGACTCCCGCATCATCCGCTCGCTCCCGGTCTTGGCTTCCTCGTCCTTGCAAGACAGGTCGAGAGGACCGGTGCCGCCTGTGATTCCGGGCCCGGCCCCGCCCAGGCGGCTGGGCAGCCGAGCACGTCTCACAGAAAAGGACCCCTGACTCTCCCCCCGGGACACCTCAGGAGAGATCATGGAAAGACTCAGCAACAGCACCCTCGGACTGCTCGTCCACCAGGTGCGCAGCGGAGAACTGGACCGGGAGGGTTTTCTCCAGGCGGCGAAGGAGGCAGGCGTCCCAGCGGAGCGTGCCCAGCAACTGGCCGGGGAGGCCCTGGCCGCATGGGAGAACCAGCGCCGGCTGCGCGAGAGCCCCCGCGAGGCCTACGACTTCATCGTCATTGGCGCGGGTTCGGCTGGTTGCGTGCTGGCCGCCCGGCTGTCCGAGGACCCGGCGAATCACGTGCTGGTCCTCGAGGCTGGCGGCTCCGGCACACATCCGGACGTGTTCATCCCCTCGCGCTGGCGGTTCCTGCTCGGCACGGAGCTGGACTGGAGCTACCAGACGGTGCCCCAGCGGCACGCCGCGAATCGGGTCATCCCTTGCCCGCGCGGAAAGATGCTGGGCGGCTGTGCCAGCAACAACGCCAGCGTCTGGGTGCGCGGCCACCACCAGGACTTCGACAGCTGGGCCGCCCGGGGCAACCCCGGCTGGGATGGCGAGACGGTCCGCCGCATCTTCAAGGAGCTGGAGGACTACTCGGGCGGCGAGGACGAGTACCGCGGCGTGGGCGGCCCGCTGCGCATCTCCCGGGCGGCCGACCCCCATCCCCTCGCCCACGCCTTCATCGAGGGAGCTCAACAGGCCGGCGTTCCCATGACCCGCGACTACAACGGCGCGCGGATGGAGGGCGCGGGCTTCTTCGATCTGTGCATCGCCGACGGCGAGCGCTTCAACGTGGCCCGTGGCCTGCTCTTCCCCGCGATGGGCCGTCCCAACCTGACGGTGCTCACCCATGCAGAGGTGACACGGCTGCTCTTCGAGGGCAACCGCTGCACCGGCGTGGAGTTCCGCCATGGAGGCCAGGTGCGCCGCGTGCGCGCCACCCGCGAGGTGGTGCTGTCCGCCGGGGCCATCAACTCCCCCAAGATGCTGATGCAGTCCGGCGTGGGGCCCGCGGACGAACTCCAGGCGCTGGGCATCCCCGTGGTGCGGCATCTGCCTGGCGTGGGCCAGGATCTGCAGGACCACATCCTGGTGGCCGGCATCAACTACGAGAGCAGCGTCCCGCTCCCCCAGCCCCGGGGCAATGGCGCCGAGGCGACCCTGTGGTGGCGCTCCCATGCGGCGCTGTCGCGTCCCGACATCCAACCCGTCCTCCACGAGTTCCCCCTCGTCACCCCCGAGCTCGGCCCCGTGCCGGACAATGGCTACGCGCTCGTCCCCGGCCTGGTCCGCCCCGCCTCCCGGGGCCACCTGCGGCTCACCTCCGCGGATCCTTCCGCCCGGCCCATCATCGACATGAACTACCTGGGCCACGAAGCGGACGTCGAGGCCCTGCGCATCGCCGTGGAGCTGTGCCGGGAGATTGGCGCCTCGCGCGCCTTCGACGGGTTCCGCAAGCGCGAGCTCATGCCCGGACCACGCGGCCGCGCCGCGACGGTGGAGTGGATCCGCAAGGCCACCACCTGCTTCTTCCACCCCACCAGCACCTGCCGCATGGGCGTGGACGAGCGCGCGGTGGTGGACTCGCGGCTGCGCGTCCATGGCCTCGAGGGCCTGCGCGTGGCGGATGCGTCGATCATGCCGGAGATCACCTCCGGCCCCACCAACGCTCCCGCCATCCTCATTGGAGAGCAGGCCTCGCGCTTCATGCTCGCGACGCGGCACGGATGACCGCCGTCACATCCGCGCCCTCTTCACTCCCTCCAGACAAGTCGCGCGACACACGCCGGCTTCCAACCCCCCACATCGCCACAGGAGAGGAACCTTGACTCACGACATGTCACGAACCTGGATCGTCAATGCGGCCCTGCCCGTCCACTATCAGGTGCGGGTGGTCGATGGCGTGTTCAATCCCACCAACCGGGCCCTGCTGGAGGCGGGCGCCACCCAGCGCACCGGCACGATCCGCAGGCTCGTGGTGCTCGATGCCGAGGTGGAGCGCCTCTATGGCGTCCAGCTCCGCCACTACCTCCAGCACCACGGCGTGAAGTACCAGATCATCTCACTGCCCATCTCCGAGACGGAGAAGACGATGGACTCCGTCTTCGCCGTGGTGAAGGGCATCAACGAGTTCGGCATCTCGCGCCGCCATGAGCCCATCATCGCCATCGGCGGTGGCGTCCTCATGGACATCGTCGGGCTCGCCGCGAGCCTCTACCGCCGCAGCACTCCGTATGTGCGGGTTCCCACCACGCTCATCGGCCTGGTGGACGCCGGCGTGGGCGTCAAGACGGGCGTCAACCACTCCGCGCACAAGAACCGGCTCGGCACGTACTTCCCCGCCCGGGACACGCTGCTGGACCGCGGCTTCCTGAAGACGGTGGACACCCGGCACATCGTCAACGGCCTCGCGGAGATCCTGAAGATCGCCCTCATCAAGGACCGGACCCTGTTCGAGCTGCTCGAGCGCCACGGCACCACGCTCATCACGGAGCGCCTGCAGGGCAGGACCCCCGAGAGCAACCGCGCCGCCACGCAGGTCATCGAGCGGGCCATCACGGGGATGCTCGAGGAGCTGGAGATGAACCTGTGGGAGCACAAGCTCGAGCGCGTGGTCGACTACGGCCACTCCTTCAGCCCCACCATCGAGATGCTGGCCCTGCCCGAGCTGCTGCACGGCGAGGCGGTGAACATCGACATGGCGCTGACCACGCTGATCTCCGCGCAGCGCGGGATGATCACCCCCGAGGAGCGGGACCGGATCTTCACGCTCATGCGCAAGCTGGAGCTGCCCGTGTACCACCGGACCTGCGAGCCGGCGGTGCTGGTAGACGCCCTGGCCGACACCGTCCGCCACCGCGACGGGCTCCAGCGGCTGCCGCTGGCCATCGGCATCGGCTCGGCGTGCTTCGTCAATGACGTCACTCCGGACGAGATGACCGCCGCGGCCACCGCCCTCCGGGAGATGGACGCCTCCTCCGGCTCCGCGCCCATGTGGGAGGCCGCCCATGCGTGAGGGAGTGATCATCGGAGATCTCGAGGATCCCTCCGTGGTCTACGGCGTGCACGGCACCACGGGGCTCTCCCAGTGGAAGTGTCTGGCACGGCGGGCCGGGCTGTTCGGCTCGTGGGAGGCGGTGGAGTGGGCGTGGATTCCGCCGGGCGGCGTCAGCGGCGAGCACGTGCACACCCGCACCGAGGAGATCTACTTCATCCTCTCGGGCCGCGGAGAGATGACGCTCGACGGCAAGCCGCACCCGGTGGGCCCGGGCAGCCTCATCCTGACGGGCCTCGGGACGAAGCACGGCCTGCGCAACGTCGGAGACGTAGGCCTGGGCTGGCTGGTGATCGAACTGCTGAGCCCCCACACCGCGGCGGTGTTGCGCGGCTCGGAGCCCCCGGGCCAGGCCCGTGCCCCCCAACCCCCTACCCAACGAGGAGAAGAAGACGTGACGAACGCCGTGGTTCTCAACCTGCGTCAGACCTACGAAGTGAATCCTCGCGGCGTCTTCACCGGACCGCTGCGCAGCATCCGACTGGTGAACCTGAAGCCCGGGCAACGGGCGGAGCTGTCCGCCGCGGGCGAGGAGCACACCCTGTTCGCCATCGGCGGCTCCGGGGAGATCTCCTCGGGCGAGGCGGCCATCCCCCTGAAGTACGGCGTCTCCGTCACGTTGCCCCTGGGCACGGGGATGACCGTCACCGCGGGTGACGCGGGGCTGGAGTACTTCCTGGCGAGCCTCGAAGTGCCGGGAGGTGGCGCGCGATGATCATCTCCACCATCGACAGGACCTCCAGCACGCGCCAGGGCGGCGAGGAGATCCGTTGGCGCTCCCTGGCACGGCGCGGGATGTTGCATTCCGAGTGCGATTCCGTCGACTACGTGCGGTTGTCGCCAGGTACCGAGTTCGCGCTCCGAGGCCGTGAGGGCACCGAGAGTGCCTGGTTTGTCCTCGCGGGCTCGGGGCAGCTGCGGGAGCCGGGCTCGGAGCCGGGGGAACGTTCCCTCGACGCCGGCGAGCTGGTGCTCCTGCCCACCGGGGCGGAGGCCCGCATCACCAGTGGGGATGACGGCCTGGAGTTGCTCTGGCTCGTCGTGATGCCCCGCTCCATCTCCCAATCCCTTCCCATGAGGAGGCCCGTGGCATGAGTGCGATGGCAACAGGAGCATGGCCGGAAGGCTCGATGACGGCGGTGGCGATCACCGCGCCGGGACGGGTCGAGCTCACCCGGATTCCCATTCCCGGACCCCGTCCGGACGAGGTGTTGATCCGCCCCTCGTACGTCGGGCTGTGCGGAACCGATCTGGAGCTGCTGCACGGCACCGCCTCGTACCTGCGGGATGGCCGGGCGCGCCTTCCGCTGGTGTTCGGCCACGAGTGGTGTGGCCAGGTGGCCGCCGTGGGCGAGGACGTGCGAGGGATTTCGGTGGGGAACCGGGTGGTGGGCCAGACGATGGTTCCCTGCGGCCTGTGCCGGATGTGCCAGCGCGGACAGCGGGCGCACTGCAAGCAGCTGGTCGAGGTGGGCCTGTACGGCCTGCAGGGCGCCGCGGCCGAGTACATCCGCATGCCCATGCGTTCGCTCAGCGCGTTGCCGGAGGCCCTCTCCGACGTGAACGCCGCGTTCATCGAGCCGGCGGTCACCGTGGTGGGTGGCTTCGACAAGGCCGGCTGCGGCCTGGAGGACGAGGTCGCGGTGGTGGGGACCGGAACCATCGGCCTGCTCGCCGTGCAGCTCGCCTCGCGGATGGCCCGGCACGTGGATGCGATCGGCATCGACGAGGCGGGGCTGAAGCTGGCCGCCGCCTGCGGTGCCCGGCACACACTGCGGCCCGAGCAGGCCCGGCGCGCGGCCTACTCGCTGGTCATCGAGGCTTCCGGCTCCTCGCGGGCCTTCCTGCGCAGCGTGGAGCTCGCCGCGACGGGTGGCCGGGTGGCGGTGGTGGGCGTCGCGAACGAGCCGGTGTCTGGTTTCGTGCCGGGGGAGCTCGTCCTGCGTGGAGTCGATCTGCTCGGCATCCGGCATGGCCTGGACTACTACGACCGGACGATCCAGCTCTTCGTCGATGGCGTGCTGGACGCGAAGCCGCTGATCGCCGGAGTGCTCCCTCCGGGACAGGCCGCGCACGCCTTCGAGCTGCTCGAGCATGGCCGCTCGGGTCCCCCCAAGGTGCTGCTGCGCTTCAACGAAGGGAGGACGTCATGATCCGGCGGACCCTCGAGCGGACTGGTGGCGTGCAGTGGCTGGTCAACCGGGAGCTCATCCCCGAGTCGCTCGGAATGCTGATGATCCATGAGCTGTCCGGGGGGAGCGTGCTCCCGGAGCACAGCCTGCCGGGAGCCGAGTCGGTCACCTTCCTGTTGTCCGGCAAGGGGGACTGGCGCGCGAACGGGCGCACCTGGCGGCTGACCCCTGGCGAGGGCGTGTTCAATTCGCCGGGGACCCGCCGCGCCTTCGAGACCGAGCACGGCCAGGACACGATGCTCCTGGTGGTGTACGGCGGAACCAACGACCCGCGGGACGCGAAGCCTCACGAGGCGCACAGCGCCGGGGGCGGGTGCCGCATCTCCCGGACGGCGGACCAGGGCAGCCACAGTCCCCTGGGCGAGGCGGGTGGCTTCATCGACATGGGCGTGCACTGGCTGGCGACGAGCCAGACCGTCGGCACGCGCTCGGTGGTCGTGGCCACCTCGACGTTCACCCCGGGAGGCAGCCACCAGCTCCACCGGCACCCGAATGCCGATGAGTTCTTCCTGGTGCTGCAAGGCGGTGGCGAACACCTCACGAAGGAGGGCCCGGTGCGGTTGAACCCGGGCGACCTGGCCTACATCCCGGCCGGCGAATGGCACGGATTCCAGACCGATCCCGGCGTCACCACCCGGACGGTCTACGGCTACCTGGGTGCGGGAAGCCTCGCCCAGGCTGGATACGAACTGCTGGAGGAAGAGACATGAACGAGCGTATCGCCATCGTGACCGGTGCCAGCTCCGGCATCGGCAAGGCCACCGCCATTGCCCTGGCCCAGAAGGGCTTCGATGTCGGGATTGGTTTCAACTCGAACGCGGAGGGAGCCCGGCAGGTCGCCGCGGAGGTGGAGGCCCACGGCGTGCGGGCCCTGGCCTTCCGCATGGACCTGACGGACCCGAGAGCCGCCGCGGAGGCGGTGGAACGGGCGGCCAGTGAGCTGGGCGGAGTGGATGTCTTCGTCAACAACGCCGGGGTCAACCGCCGCGCCTCGTTCCTCGAGGAGACGCCGGAGGACTGGCAGCGCATCCTCACCATCAACACCACCGGCCCCTTCCTGTGTGCCCAGGTGGCGGCGCGCCGCATGGTGGCGCAAGGGCGGGGCGGGCGCATCGTCAACGTGACGTCCGTCCACGAGCTGGTGCCCATCCGGGGAGGTTCCTCCTACTGCGCCTCCAAGGGCGGGCTGGGCCTGCTCACCAAGGTGATGGCCCTGGAGCTGGCGCCGTATGGCATCACCGTCAACGCGGTCAGCCCGGGAGAGACGGCCACGCCGATGAACGGAGTCCCCGAGAGCCGTGACGCGGCGGAGCTCTCCCGGCCCGCGATTCCCATCGGCCGGCCCGGGCGCGCCCGCGAGGTCGCGGCGCTCATCGCCCACCTGGCGGAACCGGACGCCGCCTACATCACGGGCGTCACCCTCCCCGTGGATGGCGGCCTGCTGTTGATGAGCGCCATCGCCAACCAGGAGTACGCGGGCCGCCAGTAATCACTTCCCACTCGCGACGGATTCAACCCAGACACACGAAAGGACTTCCTCATGAGCCGCACCAGCAAGGGCATTCCCGGAGCACGCAACGTCCACCACCTCGCCTATACCGTTCCCAATCTGGATCAGGCAGTCGACTTCTTCGTCAACGTCCTGGGAGCCGAGTTGCTGTACCGGATCGGCCCCGTCGAGGACACGACGGGCGACTGGATGGCGCGCCAGCTCAACGTGCACCCCCGGGCCTCGACGCACATCGCCATGCTCCGCTTCGGGCCCGTCACCAACCTCGAGCTGTTCGAGTACACGGCGCCCGAGCAGCGGCGGGAGCTCCCGCGCAACAGCGACTGGGGCGGCCACCACCTGGCCATCGACGTCGAGGACGTGGATGCCGCGGTCGACTACCTCCGCTCGGTGCCGGGAGTGAAGATCCTCGGCGAGCCGCAGACCATCACCGAGGGGCCCATCGCCGGTGACCGCTGGGTCTACTTCCTGACCCCGTGGGGCATGCAGATGGAGGTCCTGAACATGCCCAGGGGGATGCCCTACGAGCAGGACACCGATGCCCGCCTGTTCTCGCCGGGCAAGCCCTGGAACGGCCGGAGCGAGTGAGCCGAAAGGGAGGCCGGGAGCAATCCCCCCGGCCTTTCCCCTAGAGTGCTCGCCATCGCGGCGGAGCTCTTGCACTCGGCTGCCTGCCCCACGCCGAGCCACATGGAATGCCCCACCTTCCGTCGCCTCCTGCGGGCCGCCACGTCTGGAGCGATTGGAGCGCGAAGCCAGAGCCGCTCAGCGTGTCGATTCACCCACTCGCTCCTTCTGACTCCGGGCGTCCAGGACGACCTGTCCGTCCTTCATCACGAACCGCACTTGCTTCAGCGCCCCGATGTCCTTCAGCGGGTCGCCCTCTACCGCGAGCAGGTCCGCGAGCTTGTTCGGCTCGAGCGAGCCAATCTGGTCCTGCATGCGGAGCAGCTCCGCCGCGCTCACTGTCGCCGCGCGCAGGACGTCCACGGGCTTGAGGCCGGCCTCGGAATAGGCGCTGAACGACTTCACGCTGGCCTGTCCTCGCGTCAGCCCTGGCATCACGATGTACATGTCCGAGCCCGCGGCAAGCCGAACGCCCGCTGTCACCGCGCGACGGAGGCGGTCATGGGCCTTGGTGATGGACTTCCTGCAGCGCTCCTTCATCTTGCGCTGGTGCTCCGCGTTGCCCGTCTTGGCATCGAATAAGTCGCACGTGTCCATCGAGCCTTCGGTAGCCACCATGAAGATGCGCTTGCGGGCCATGGGCACCAGCACGTCATCGGGGAGGGAGTACGCGTGCTCGATGGAGTCGACGCCCGCCTGGACCGCGATGCGAATGCTCTCGTCGGTGGTGGTGTGCGCCGCCACCGGGCGCTTCTTGCGGTGGGCCTCCTCGGCGATGACCTTCAGCTCCTCCAGCGAGAGGAGGTTGTGCCCGTTGTCGACGATGACCTTGATGCAGTCCGCGCCGTCGGAGATGGCCTGCCGCACGGCGCGCCGGGCCTCCTCCACGCCGGAGATGGTGACGTACTCCTGCTCGATGAGGGCCTGAGCTGGCGGTTGGAGCGTGGGGAACTGCCCGCCATGTGGAGCGAGCGCGCGGGTGCAGGCGGAGATGCGCGGGCCCTGCACCCAGCCACGCTGGATGGCGTCGCGCAGCGCCACGTCCCCGTTGAGCCCGGAGTTGCCGACGTCGCGCACCGTGGTGACGCCAGCCTCGAGCATTTCGCGGCCCAGCTTCGCTCCCAGGAGCGCGCGCTCGGCGGTACTCCTCTGGGCGACGGTGGAGAGCATGCCGTCGCCGCTCTCCATGTCGACCTCCAGCAGCAGGTGCGAGTGCGCGTCGATCAGCCCAGGCAGCAGGGTGACGTCGCCCAGGTCGATGACCCGTGCACCCGAGGGGATGGAGAGGCCGGTGCCCACGGCCTGGATGCGCGAGCCTTCGATGAGCACGACCGCATCCGCCAGGACCTTGTCACTCTTCCCATCGAAGAGCCTCGCGGCGCGCAGGGCGATGCGCGTGGGCTCCGGGGAGGCGGGAGCCTGGGCCCATGACGGCAAGGGAAGGCTCCACAACAGGACGGTGCCAATGACAGTCGTGAAGAGTCGCCGGGAAGGGGAGGGCAAGGAGGGGCTCCTGGGTGCGCGGTGCTGAGCCACCGCACGGTCGCCGTCCTGTCTCACGAAGGCAAGCGCCAGAGGAGGCTGCAGGTGCCATTGGCAATGAGCGGCCCCACGTCCCAAGGACTCGGTCCCCGGGCCAGGGTGACAGCCTGAGCGCCGCTCAGTACCCCACGTGCAGGCGGCCGGGGCGCAGCGCCGATTCCAGGCGCTTCACCTCCGACTCGGGGATGCGGTCGAGCCCGAGCTTGAACTGCTTGAGCTGGGCGAGCGGCGCGAGGTCCTCCGGCAGAGCGACCAGCTCGCCCTGGAAGAAGCCGGCATGCGTCAGCTTCGGCAACCGGCCGAGCCCGTCCACCAGGGCCTGCACCCGGGCCGGCGTCATCTTGTAGAAGCGCCACCACCAGAGCTTCTTCAGTCGCGGCAGCCGGGTCAGCACCTCGGGGAAGCCCTCCAGGGCCATGGCGTCGAGGTACAGCTCCGCCAGTTCGGGTGTCCGCCAGCACGGGCTTCCCCGCGCGCAGCTTCGCGAGGAGTCCCTTCCGGTCGAGCGTCGAGTCGGTGACGCCGTCCTCGTCCTCCACGTTGAAGGTGCCCGGCAGGAGTGCCTCGTGCGGCTCCAGTGTCCTGCGCGGCCGTCCCGTCGCGGTGAGCTTGCTGCCCACGAGCGCGTCCACGTCCAGCGCGCCGTGCACCTGGAGGTGGTGGTGCTCCTCGACGAGCGCGCGCGCCGTCAACCCTCCACCCACGCAGAAGACGTCATCCCCGAGCGAGTCGCCGAAGAGGAGCCCCCGAATCCGGACGTTGCCCGCGATGAACATGGCGGAGAACGTGGCGACGTTCTCCACCTCCAGGTTTCCCAGCACCACCAGGAGGGTGTGGTCGGCCGCGTGGCCATCCTCCAGCAGCCCCTTCAGCCGGACGCTGCCGGAGACGACGAGCGGCAGCGGGCCGACGACGAGCGAGTCGGTCTCCAAATCTCCCTCATGGAAGAGGACGCCCTTCTCGGTGGTGCCCTTCCACCACGAGGTCAGCTTCTCCCGCCACTCGGGCGTCGCCACCGCCTCCACGCGAGACCACACCTCCTGCGCGGAGGCCTCTCGTCCCCAGACCTTCACTCCGTCCTGCTTCGCTGCCATGTCCCAGGTGCTCCCTTCCTGAAGGACATCAGTCCATAGAGATACCAGGGGCAACAAGCGTCAGCGGACGCGGGTTCTAGTGCTGTTGACGCGCAGCGGATTCATCTCAGTTCGTGGGAGTGGGCGCCGCGGCGCATACCGACTCGAAGAGGACTTCCTTGTAGCGCGTCATGCTGCCGGAGAGCCACATGGTGCTGTCACCACAGTCACACCAACCCGAGCCCGCGTACTGGGTGAGCGCGGCGTCCTTGTAATAGTCATAGAAGAACGCCATGCCACCACACGCCGGGAGTGCATCCTCGCGGGTGCTGAGTTGCGACGGCTCGGTTTCGTCCAGCGGAACGCCACCGCACCCGGCCGACAGCAGTCCCACCGCGAGCAGCATGCCACCCATGACAGTCTTTACCTGCATGTACCTCTCCTTTGGGATGAGTCAGTTCACTCCGGACAGCCAAGGGGCGAGGTTATCAGCGCTGCTCAGGACGAGGCTACCGCCAGGAACGGTCCAACGAAGCAAGGTGGCGCAGGCCTCGACCTGGATGCCATCGCCGGAGCGCCGTGCTCCCGGGGAGCGTTACTTCGTGGAGGCCGCGCCGAGCTTCTCCAGCATCTTCGCGGCGTTGTCGTTCTTCGGGTCGAGTTCGAGCGACTTCCTGTAGCGGCTGATGGCCTCGTCCTTCCGGCCGGCCTCGGCATAGGCCTCACCGAGGCTGTCGTGGGTGTTGGCGTCGTCGGGATGGAGCTCGGCGTTGGCCTCGAAGACCTTCACGGCGTCAGCGAGCTTCTTCTCGCGCAGGAGCGAGTATCCGAGCTCATTGAGGATGCTGGAGGAAGGCTTTGCGTCCGGGCCCGCGTTCTTCGCGTGGTCCTTGAACCAAGAGAGGGCAGCTTCGGTGCCCTGGAGGCGCAGGAGCAGGTCCGCCGTCGTGGCCGGACTGTCGGGCATGGCGGTGAAGCCCTTCCAGCCGTACTCGGTGGCCACGCTGGCGATGAGCCGCTCGAAGAGGCGCGAGCCCTCATCCGAGTTGGTCATGATGGCGATGCCGCTGCCCGAGTCGGCGAAGGCCATGAGGAAGGCGCGGTAACCCTCGTTCCCGCCGCCGTGGCCGAACCAGTCCACGCCGGGGCGGCGCATGAAGCCGATGCCGAAGGCCTCGGACTGGCGGGTGAGCATCTGCTTCGCCATGGCCGGGGAGACGATGCGCCGGGACTTGCCGTTCCAGGCCTTGGAGACCTCGAGGGCGACACGAGCCAGGTCGGAGGGCGTGGTCCACAGGCCGGCGGGGGCCAGCTCGGGGTAGGTGTGCCAGCGGCCCTCGACGCTCGTGCCGCCGGGGCGCGTGCCGATGGCGGCCTGGGACTCCAGGGCCTTGGGGAGGGGCTGCTCGAAGGTGCTGTGCTTCAGGTCGAGCGGCGCGAGGACGGTCTCCTTCATGATTTGCGGGAAGGGCTTCTGGAGCCGGTCGACGAGCATCTGCTGAACGATGACGGTGCCGCCGCCGCTGTAGCGCGTCACGGCGCCGGGCACGGTGTCGACGCGCACAGGGCCGGAGTTCGCGGGTGTCTCGCCGTCGAGAATCCGCTGGGGGGTGGGAACGGGCTCACTCGCCGCGTAGCCGCGGAAGCCGTGGACCGTCGTGCCGGCGTTGTGGGCGAGCAGTCTGCGGAGGGTGACCTTCTGCTCCTTCGTGAAGTCGTTGTCCGGCACCTTCCACGAGGTGAGGAGGTCGTTGATGTTCGCGTCGAGCGACCAGTGTTGCTTTTCGGCGTGGTGCATGGCCGCGAGGGCGGTGACGGGCTTGCTGATGGAGGCGGCCTGGAAGAGGGTGTCGAGGGTGACGGGCTCGGAGCCGCCGGTCTGCTTGACGCCGTAGGCCTTGGCCCAGACGAGGGCGCCCCGATCGAAGACGGCGATGCTGACGCCGGGAATCTTGTACAGCTCCATCCACTGTTGGAGCGACAGGCTGCGGGGGGCCTCACCGGGGAGGGTGATGGGAGAGAGGCCCGCTTCCACTCGAGCGATACGTGCGGTCTCGGAGGGGCGAGAGAGCCACTGGGTGGCGGGCTTGCGCGTGTCCGCGGCCGTGAGGAGACCGATGGCGGCGAGGCCCGCGAGGGCGATGGAGGTGAATCGGAACGGAGTCTGGCTCATGGATGGCTTCCGGGGAGCTCGTGATGAGCCCCTGCGGCAACACGACTACGAAGAGCTTCGGAGTTGATTGCATCCTCCGTCCAGCAGAATCTTTTCCGGGAGCTACGGAGTGGAGGCGGCAGGAATCGAACCCGCCACGGTCCTGCCCGACACGACCCCGATCTACACCGCGATGCAGCCCCGTTGGAGCCGGGCGGGGGAGAAGCGTCGCGCAGAGCGGGTTGGGCGGGGCAGCGGGAGCGGGCTGGGCCGAGCGGCGGGGAGGGTCCTGGAGGCGGGGTTACGTTGCAGAGACGTGCGTTGAAGCGCTTATGCTTTTCCCCTGAGCATGCTCTCCTGAGTACCGCTCGAAGGGGAGCTGACACATGCCCAAGCACGAGATCGCCCGGGGGGGAACGAGCCTCCGAGCTCATCTACCTGACGGGAGGAGAGCGGCCAGACCATGACACGGTGTGCACCTTCCGGGTGCGGCACCTGGAAGCCTTCCGAGCGCTCTTCGTGGACACGTTGCGGCTGGCGCGTGGCTCGGGGCTCAAGAAGTTGGGGCACCTGTCAGTGGACGGCACGAAGGTGAAGGCCAACGCGAGCAAGCACAAGGCCATGAGCTACGGACGGATGGAGGAGGCCATGAAGACAATGCAGCCAGACACCGACTGCTGGCGCTCCCATCCCTGATCTGCGCGATTTCGCGGCGCGCTCGCGATGCAGGCATTCCTCCGCTCGCGGTCGTACTCGCCAATCCATTACTGCACAGCCTAAACGTACCCAGGTGCGATTTGAGAACCCCCCGCTCTGTGTCACTCTCCGTACTGCAGTGCAGCGAACTGTGGTGCCCCGAAACGAAGGAGCGGAGCATGAAGCTATTCCAATGGTACGTCATGGGAAGTGTCCTCACGGTCGGCCTCCTGGGACTTGCGCACGAGGCCTTTGGTGAGGTTCCCGCGGCGGAGGCTTCGACGAGTTCCCAATGCGGGCCGGGCATTCTGAAGGGCAACTACGTCTATGCGAACGATGGGTACATCGTGAGTGTGTCCGGGCAGGTCCCCTTCGCACAGGCCGGTCATGATCTCTTCCAAGGGGACGGGACCCTTACCGGTGCGTCGACCGTCAGTACCAATGGTGTGATAACGCGCATCGTCTACACTGGCACCTACACTGTCGCGCCCGACTGTACCGGCACCGCGACGCTCACCGACAACCTCGGAGGCACTGCGCACTTCGACTTCTTCGTCACGAAGAACGGGACGGTCCTGACCTACGTCCAGACAGACGCAGGCTACGTCACCGCCACCTTCGAGCTACGACGGGAATAGGAGCTTGTCAGAGAACCCCACCGCTGAGGGTGGGGAAGAGGGGTGACGCCCCAGGTGGTCCTTCAGAGGAGAGGCGAGTTCTGGTTGAAGGTGGAGGGTGAGCACCACCTCGACGAAGAAGCCGGAGCAGGCCACCCTGTTGGATGTTGCCGCCAGCGAGAAGCCGGAGAGGCAGGAGGAGGCGAAGAGCTGGGCCCGCCTGGCCTCGCCGAGGCCGTTTCGGGAGTGGCAGCCGGAGCAGGGGCAATTGCTGCCACAGTACGCGCGGGAAGTACTGGGAGAGGGGCACCTGGCGTGCTTCTTCGTCGACCTGAGGAAGACGCTCGACTTCAGTCCCATTCAGGGGGCGTACACGAAGGAGTGCGGCCAGCCGCCCTACCACCCGGTGATGATGGCGCTGCTGCTCATGTATGCGTACGCGCGAGGCATTACGAGCAGCCGGGAGATTGAGAGGCGGTGCGAGACGGACATCGCCTTCCGTTACCTGACGGGAGGCGAGCGGCCCGACCATGACACCGTGTGCACCTTCCGGGTGCGGCACCTGGACGCCTTCCGATCGCTCTTCGTGGACACGCTGAGGCTGGCACGCAGCTCGGGGCTCAAGAAGCTGGGGTACCTGTCGGTGGACGGCACGAAGGTGAAGGCCAACGCGAGCAAGCACAAGGCCATGAGCTACGGACGAATGGAGGAGTCCATGAAGAAGCTGGACGCCGTGAAAGGTTTCACGCTCGGCGCGCCACGCCAAGGCCGTGGAGGAAGTGCCAGTGAGGTGCACGAGGCTCCACTCGACTGGGAGAGGGCAGGGCACTGAACCGAGCGAGGAGCACCACAGGGCTGGCGTACAGGTGCCCACCGTCTGCACGCCAGCGCCTCGTCGCTCCTACAGTCGCGAGCGCCTCAGCGTGCCGAGGCGAACGCTCGCGCTGGCGGCGTCCTTCGCGCGGTCGCCCGCGGAGTGCACGACCTGGCCCTCACCGACGTAGATGCTGTGGTGGAACTCATGGACAGAGCCGCTCGACCGACTTGATCCGCACCGCTCCATCGACGTTCGGGTCGTTCGTCTGGTCGCCGATGGCGATGGTGCCGTTCGCCATGAAGTTGTTCCGCGTGAGCTTCGCGACGCCGTCGATGCTCACCGTCGCCACCTTCGCTGCGTCCACCGCGAGCTCGTAGACATGATATGCGCCGTCGGTCACCGGGAACGCCGCGGACCGCGTGTCGTCCGCCCAGCCGATCGCACCGCTGTCGAGGTAGATCATCTGCGAACGATCCGTGGCGTTGCCGAACGGCGGCGTGAAGCTCCCCAGGATGGCCGCGCCGCTGTCCAACGAGTTGTGGGTGTTCACCGACTCGACCAGCATCGTCACGTGGATTTTGAACGGCTTCGTTGCGTCGAGCGAGTTCGCCCTCGTGATGAGCAGTTGCCCGCTCGTCTGCCCGCCGCTGTTCGTCGACGTCTGGAGGCGAACGTAGTCCGCGCCGTACGTGAGCGTGTTCGGCGTCTGCGAGACCGTTGTCCAGCCTTGCGCCGTGATGTCTTCGCCGCCGACCAGCAGCGGAACGCTCGCGCGGGCCGTCCACTGCGTCGTCGACGTCGCCGGCACGCACGTCTCGCAGGTGTTCGCCGGATTCGGCACACCCGCGGCGTAGACCACGCCGTCGATGAAGCACTTCGGGCTGCACACACCGGCCGAGCACACCTGTCCCGGGTTGCACGGCGTCCCGTCAGCGCGTTGCGTCCACGCGGTCGCGGACGTCGCCGGCGTGCACTGTTCGCACGAATTCGCCGCGTTCACCGCTCCGGCGGCGACCTGCTTGCCGTCGATCTGACAGAGCGCGACACAGACGCCGCCCTCACAAGCCTCGCCGGTCGCGCAGGCCTTGTCGCAACCACCGCAGTGCTTCGGGTCGCTCTCGATGCTCACGCAGGAGCCGCCGCACAGCTCGACGCCGACGCTGTTACACATCACCGGCACGGACGCGTCGGGTGTGTCGACGGGGCAGGGGGGAGAAGTGTCGCCGCAACCGGCGACGAAACCGAGCACGACGAGGAAGGAGAGAGCGGTAGAGCGAGTGGAGAGCATAGGGCCTGCTACCTTACACCCGATCCCGTAGCAACCTCTGGATCCTGGGGTGCCTCGTTCGCCTCCTTCTCACCTGCTTGGGGGCGCGATGGTCCGCGGAAGGGCGGGGCAGCAGCGGCGTCAGGAATTGCTCCAGCGCCGCGAGATCTCCGTCCGGTACCAGTTCGTGGGCCATGCGCCACGGTGTTTATGGCTCACTCATCCGTCCACCCTACCGTCTGCTCTCAAGCCTTACTTTTGTTGGGAGCTTTTACTGCGGCCGCACGGGAGTATGTTCTTTCTCCACGCGGAGAGTACTCCGTTAATTCCATGGAGGTTCTGGTGATCAACCGCAGGGCGCTACGGATCATGCTTCGACCCGCAAGCCTGGTGGCTCGTCACGTGTGATGCGCGCATTGACTGCACGTTTGATTGCGCGGGGACTTGTCAGCCGACGAGTTGCTGAGCGAGGCATGCGTCCACTGTCCTTGGGGCTGATCAGCGCCCCAGGGCCTCACTCCTCGGAGTTGGCCATCTGCGTCTCTCGCTCTTCCTCGCAGAAGGCCTTGGTCTTGAAGATGAGGTACTGCTTCTTCTCGTCCTTCTCTTTGACACCCTCTCCGGCTTCCTCGTGAACGCCAACATCATCGGACGCACGTCGCCGGACCTGGATGCCTCCCTTGAAGCCTGGGAATTCTTTTCCCATTTCTCGATAGCACTCCATTCCCGGTAGGAGCCTTCGACGTCGCGGGTCGTCCGCGTCCTCGCTGGCTTCCCTGGCCCGCACGGACGGCCCCCGGAGCCTGCACCCCAAGCGGGGGAGGGATCGACCCATCCCGCTATCCGGCAGCGGTCACTGCTTCGAACCCGGGAGCAGATGCCGCGAACCCGCGCCCGCCAAGCTTCCGGTCCATCGCGCGTCGCATCACGCCCTGGCGATGGAAGGACCTCCTGATGCGTGGAGGGGGCGGATGCCGTGTACGTGACTGCAAGGCAAGGAGAGGCGTGACGATGATCATTGAAACAGACAAGGGACAGGTCGAAGGAACCACCGAGGAAGGCATCCACGTGTTCAACCAGTTGCAATGCCCCCTGCACCGGCGCGGCGCTCGTTCGGCAGCGGCCTGTTCCCGGAGCTCCCCTCCCGCTCGCGCAACTCCCTCAGCGCCTGGAGCGTGGAGGCATGCCCCAACGGCCGCGGGCTGCGCTTGAGCCGCTCGGGCCGGGTATGTGGGTGCTGTTCCCTCACGGCGCGCGCTCCCAGGACAGCCTTGTCCCGTGCACGAGCCTCGGCTTCCACATCCGCCACCAGTCCCCGCACCGCACGCTGCCTCTCCTGCTCGCCCAGTCCTTCCCAACACGGCAGGGGCGCCACCTCCAACTCCACTGGTTCCGCCCATTCCTCAGCGAAGCGCCCCTGCGCGCCTGTCATGTCCTCGCGCCCCCTCTTGCTCCAGCGCTTCGTCCAGTTGAACCACTGGAACAGCCGCCGTGCCGGCCCCAGCAATTGAGGTAGGCATGAGGCCCGGCCACTCGGCGCACTTCTCCACCAGGCCCTCTTTCACCCCATGGGCCAGTACATAGCGCAGCCGCCCCACCAGCGCCGCGTCGTCCAGCACCGGCTCCGCCGAGTAACGCCTCTCCCAGAAACCGCCGCGCCAGTCCACCAACCGCCCCAGCTTCTTGGACAGGTTGGCGCGCAGGTACTGCATGAAGGCTGAGAGCGCGGCTCCCCGCGCCCACTCCAGCAGGTGGGCAAGGTGGCGCTGGAGTGGGCGGGCATCATCAACTCCAAGAGCCCCACGGCGATGCGCATGCTGAAGTACGGCTTCAACCTGCCGGACGACGGCATGGTGGGCCAGCAGCTCTTCGCGGGCGAGGCGACGCGGCTGGCCTACGGCACCGAGTAGGCCCAGGAGGGCCGCGACGCCTTCGTGGAGAAGCGCGAGAAGAACTTCAAGCGCTTCCCCTGGCACTACTGAGCGCCGGGCTCCAGCGACGTGGTGCCGCTCCGCCCGGCTTCCAGTCACTCACGATGACGAGGGCTCCCGACACGGCCAGGGCACCCCCTTCCCGCGGCTGGAAGCTGCGCGAGCCCCCTAGATCACGTCGAACACGTGATCGCCCAGCATGAGCGCCGTGCAGCCGAGGATCTCCGCCGAGGTGTGCGAGCTCAGCAGATGCCCGCCAATGGTCGTCGCCGCTTCCTCGGGTCGCGTACCGTCCGGTACGGTATTCACGTTCTGCACGGTCAGGTAGACGTCCCATTTGCCGGGAGGCTCGTCCGGAGGCAGCGCGATGCTTCCCGAGAAGCAGCACCGGTTCACCTTCAGCCGTGGACCCGTGAGCTCCAACCGCGGAATTTCCCGGCGCACGCTGGCCGCCGTGCTCTCGGCGATCGGGGTCGTGAAGCTCTGGGCGTGGATCGGTTCGATGCAGTAGCTGATCAGGACCCCCTCTCCACCGCCGCCACGCAGCACGACCCGGACGATCCCCTCGCCTTGCAGGGTCAGCTCATGAGCAGTGGCCTGCTGCTCGGGGGCCGTCTTCTGATCGAGAACCTGGCCCGCCGCGTTGAGGGCGACCGCGGTGATGGGGGGACGGGTGAACTGCGCCACGGTCACGACCACCATGCGTGCCGGCACATGCTCCAGCAGCAGGGTCCGCGAGGAGATCGTCAGCGCCTTGAGCGGCTCGAGCCAATTCACGACACGTACCGGCTCCTGTCCCACGTCCAGATACCGCAGCCACGCGAACTGGCCTTTGGGGGGATACTCGCCGAGCTTTTCGCCCTCGAAGGTCACGCACAGCTTGTCCTGGGCCTCGCCGCGCGGAGGGTCCACTGGAAGCGTGCGAGGACAACTGGTTGGGTGCAACACCACCCGCAGCGCGGTGTTGGGCCGCAGTTGGGAAATCAGGTGCGCGACCACATGGTAGGCGTGGCAGGCGCGTGGCTGGTAGTCCCAGAGCGCGGCAACCAGCGCGACCGTCTCTCCAGGCCGGTAATGCGTCTTCTGGGTCGTGACCATCTTGCCCAACAGGAACTGCGTGTTGATCTGGGTCTCTTCGACCTCATGGTGCAGGACGCGGGCGGAGGTCTTACGCTCGTAGCGCCACTTGACCTGGGTATGGAAGGCTACTCCCGGGAGTGGGAGTTGCGGGTACTCGATGGCCATGTCAACCGATTCGAGCTCGGTCAATTCGCCAGGATTGGTGGGGGTCTGATCCTGACCGCGCCGACTCGGATCACGTACGTCGCTGGCCGCCGCGGCCACCGCGGCAGCCGCCGCCCCACCATAGAGGCCGACGGTCAACGGGGACGGCGCCTCCCACTCGATCAACGACGTGCTCAGTGGACCGCAAGCCGCGACCTTGCCGATGGCCTCGACATGATCGCCCCCCGTCGGATGACCCGGTTGAATGATGTCGTCGCCCTCGTCACCCCCGTTGGCCCAGACGTGCCAGTTGGACAATGCCATCGGCGTGCCGTCGGTTTCATCGCGCACCAGCATGCCCAGCGTCCCCGAGCTGTTGAACCAGAAGATATGGCCCGTGGCGTTGCTCGTCGCCACCCCACCGAGCAGCGGGTCGAACTCCTTGTCGTCACGGTCACCAGCCGCACTCGGCTTGATATTGAATTCCTGAACATCCGTGGCGAAGCCATCGATCTCTTTTGGAATCGGGCTCGAGCCAGCGGCCTCGAGCTGCCGGGCGGAGCCATACTTCCGCTTGACGAAGAAGATGATCACCCGTTCGCGCGTCAGCGTCCCTCCCCGGGTGCGTAGCCCGAAGCCGATCGTCTGGATGTTGGGATCATCGGCATACTCTTGCGCCAACCGTTTGAGAACGGCCTGGATGTCGGCGTTCCGATCACTCATGGCGGTTTCCTCGACTCAAAGGGTGACCTTCAACTGTTTGAACACGTCTTCCAGGAAAGACGCCGTGGCACGATCAGGGTCGTCGGTACCGGAGTGGTGCAACGCCACTGGCCGGCCAGTGGCGCGATGCACCCAGATCGACCCGGAATCGCCAGGTCTGCTGACGTTCTCTCCGAATGCCGGATCCGGTGAGATCCGCAGTTGTGGGAGATTGAACTGCGTGCCGTCGTCTTCCCGGGTGAATGGCATGGAGGTGAAGCCCGACATCAACCCGTGCGTCAATCCCGTGGTCGCGCCCGACTTGAAGACCTGCAGTTGAGCATCCGGCGTATTCGGATCCGCGAGCAGCGCCATGACCTCGGCGATCGGCATGATGGTGCTTGCCAGGGTGATCTGCCCATCGAGAGCATTCTCGAAGTTCTGGTTGTCCTCGTTGGATTGGACATCGAGAACCTGACCGAATCCCAGCGCCCGGTCGGTATCGAGCACGCAGAGCGCTGCGTCGACATCGTTCTGTTGTGACCGCCCGAGGGAGCCGATCACCAGATCCTCGTCGTGGTAGGCGACATCCGCCGCCTCGGAGAGTGCTCCCGCCAGCAGCAGGAGCACCGCGATGACGAGCAGCAACACCTTCCACCACGGATCCTGGAAGGGGATTGGTCCGTACTGGCCCTCGAACGGGACGCGCGGGGTGATGGTATAGGAGAACCTGGTTGGAAAGGCGAAGAACGGGTCGTAGCAGAAGCGGCCATCGGTCGGCCGCATCGGGTCGAGCGGATGGCCACCTCCCGGTCCCTGGGTGCAATAGCAGGCCAGGAGCTCTTGAATGACGCATGGGTCAATCGGCCTGCCATCCAGCAACGCTTGCAGCGTATGGCGCAGCCTGTCGCGTACGTCCTTCTCTCCGGGTCGGCGTCTGGGCGGTGGGCAGCGTTTGCGTCCCTTTCGACCGTTCTTGCGGTCGATGGCGATCTCCCTGAGCTTGAAGCGCAGCGTTCCTTCCTGCACCTCCGCGACGATCTCGCCCGTCTGCGGGTCCACCGCGGTGCGGCTGACGAAGATCTGCTTGCGTACCCGGCGCGCGGGATGAAGGGGATCGGCCATTCCCGTCACGTTCTGCAGCACGAATTCCACCTCGTGCTTGCGCGGCGCCGCGGCCGACACATCGATCTTGAAATACACGGTGCGCGCGCTGCCCGGTACCAGGGGACCGAGCACCATGCCCGTCCCGCGCTGCGACTGCCCGAGCGAGGTGAGCTCGGCATGTGACCAGGCATCGATCACGTGGATGCCGCCCACGGCCAGCGCCGCCCGGCTCGCGGCCGAGATGTTCAGCACATGGTCGGACGTGAAGGGCAGCCCCCAACGATTCACGACCCGCACCGCCATGTAGTAGGTCCCCAGCGCCGTCTCGAAGATGCCATCGGGCATCTGGAAGAGATCCTGGGTACGCACCGCATAGGGCCGGTGGGGTATCTCCAACAACGTGCCATCGAGATAGCGCGCGGCCCACTGGATGTCCTCGAAGTCCCGGGACGGCAGGGGATCTTCCGCGCCGATGGTGGCCTGGATGTCCACCCGGTCCAGAGGACCCGGATCGATCATCATGTCCGAGGACTTCCACGGCTGCGCCGTGGCTTCGCGATACTCCGCGGTCAACAGCCAGGCGGTGCCAGCGGGTGTCAGATTCAGGCCAACCGTTGGCGGGAATGTCCCGTTGCCCGAGTCCGCGCCTTGAACTTGAAAGCGGTTCTCCAAGTTATGGATGGCCTTGGTGACCTCGAGGTTCCATCTCCCGAACAATTGAATGCTCATGCTGCCCCCCGATAGATGCAGGTCCCCATCGGCGCGCAGCCGTCGGGGCAGCGCGGGGTGCTGGCGTACCTGGGCTCAGCTCGGCTCCGGGTGAAATGCTTTCACGACGCTTCCTCCGCCGAGTGAAGCCACCGGAACCTGTACAGGGGAGGCCAGCGCGCAGCAACCCGAGGGCTCGGAGTGAGCGTCGGTCACCACACAGCATCGAGCCGGTACATCCAATTCGTGGCGTTCCCATACAGCGGGAGTGCAACTGTTGGGACTCCGCCACCGGGAAGGTGTCACCGGGAAGGTGTCAAAGGACTCGAACCCGGCACATTGACCTCCTACGAATCGTCTGACTGGAGTGCATCTGTGAGCGAGGGAGCCCCAAGCCACTCACTGCCCGAGCGATTGGGGGGTCGGCGGGGGCTGCATCGAGACCGTGTAGCACTGCCCCTTGTACTCGAAGAGATCCTCCGGGCACGGTGCCTTGAGCATGTGAGGCACCCAGCAGCCGCCGTTGATCTCTACCTCGACCCGGGGCTTGCAGGGAGGGCGCTTCTGTCCATGGTAGGGCTTGCTCGGTAAGGGGCGGGAGAGGACAGGGAGCCCTCCGTCCGTGGAACTCAGGAGCGACATTTCCGTAAGGGGTCCCCAGGTGTCCGTCGGCACCTCGTGACGCTGGGGCATGGGCTCGGTCACCACCTGGGAGTCCCGGCTACTCGGCGGTTGGGACATGAGAGCCAGGCGCGCGAAGGCGAAGACCAGGGCGCACACCGCGGCGCTCCCCACCAGCAGCAGCCCCAGGGGTCGCCGTGAGCGGGACTCGGGGGATGCGGAGAAGGCATGGGTCATGCGCTCCACTTGCTTGTGCACATCCTCAAGGGTGGACACCAGCGACTCCACCGATTGCCTGTCGGGGGCCACGGACCTCGGGGTTTGCTCCACCTCCATGGCGTCGTAGCCAGGCGAGGCCGAGGAGATGATGCGGACCCGCAGGTCGGTCGGCAGCGCCACCACATCCTCGTCCTTGGAGACGCGCTTGAGCACCAGGGCCGACGCTCCGCTCGTCTCGTTCCCCGGGAGTGGCAGGTGGGTTCCAGCCCGGTTCGGGCAAACACGTTATCTCCCGGCTGTCAATTCAACAAAGATCCAGGCAGCCGGCTCCAGAGAAGGTGCCCTATAGGGGAGTCGCCATTCACGGCCCCAAATCATCGAAAGGAAGTTCAAATATGAACAAGTTTCTCATCCCATTGCTTGCCTTGCAGGTGCTCTTCACGGCTGGCCAAGCCACCGCCGCGGAGCCCAGCTGCCAGGAGCTCAGTGATCAGTATGCGATTGTGGCGGGGCAGGGGTTTGGCTTCGCCCCTGCGGATGTGCAGGCCCAGTGGAAGCAGAAGGGGTGCAACACCCGGCCGCAGGCCAGCCTGGTCAGCGCGCTCTGCCAGGAGATGAGCGATCGCTTCGACATCGTCGCCGGCTCCAGCTTCGGCAGCGCGAATGCCGACGCCCAGGGCTCGTGGAAGGCGCTCTCCTGTAATGCCAAGCCGCGCTCCTGCCAGGAGCTCAGCGACCAGTATGCGATTGTGGCGGGGCAGGGCTTTGGCTTCGCCCCGGCCTACGTCAAGACCACCGTCTGGGCGAAGAAGTCGTGTGCCACCCGGCCGCAAACCGCGAAGGTCACTCCGCTCTGCCAGGAGATGAGCGATCGCTACGGCATCGTCGCGGGCGGCACCTTCGGCACCGCGGACGCCGATGTCCAGAACTCCTGGAAGGCGCTCTCCTGCACTACCAAGCCCTCCGCCAGCTGCCAGGAGCTCAGTGATCAGTATGCGATTGTGGCGGGGCAGGGCTTTGGCTTCGCCCCTGCGGATGTGCAGGCCCAGTGGAAGCAGAAGGGGTGCAACACCCGGCCGCAGGCCAGCCTGGTCAGCGCGCTCTGCCAGGAGATGAGCGATCGCTTCGACATCGTCGCCGGCTCCAGCTTCGGCAGCGCGAATGCCGACGCCCAGGGCTCGTGGAAGGCGCTCTCCTGTAATGCCAAGCCGCGCTCCTGCCAGGAGCTCAGCGACCAGTATGCGATTGTGGCGAACCAGGGCCTCGGCTTCGCCCCGGCCTACGTCAAGACCACCGTCTGGGCGAAGAAGTCGTGTGCCACCCGGCCGCAAACCGCGAAGGTCACTCCGCTCTGCCAGGAGATGAGCGATCGCTACGGCATCGTCGCGGGCGGCACCTTCGGCACCGCGGACACCGATGTCCAGAACTCCTGGAAGGCGCTCTCCTGCACTACCAAGCCCTCCTCCAAGTAGGGCGGAGGCTCGGCGGGGCCCGTCTCACCGGAAGCCAGACGGATGACGCGGGCAGCTCCACTCTGGAGGAGGCGCGCGAGGCGGGCAGGGCGCTGGTGGGGCCCGGGTTCGGCGCGGTGCTGGTGAAGGACGGGCCCCGGCGGCGGCTGCGCGCCGGGCGAAGGCATACGTGGCGCGCTACCTGCGCACCGGCCGGGACTGAGCCCCTTTCCCCTGGCCCGCCCGCCGTCCGAGCGTGCCATGGTAGCGTGTGCCCTGCGGTACGAGCAGGGAGCCACACGTTGCACGGTCCTTCGAGCCAAGAGCGTTCCACGGTGTTCATCGTGGATGACGATCCCTCAGTGCTGCGCAGCCTCTCGCGCATGTTCCAGCTGGAAGGGTACGAGGTCGAGCGCTTCGACCACCCGCGACAGATGCTGGAGCGAAAACCCGGGCCGCGTCCGGGGTGCGTGGTGCTGGACCTGCGCATGCCGGAGCTGAACGGGCTGGAGCTTCAGGCGGAACTGCGGCGAGCGGGGTGGATGCAACCCATCCTCTTCATCAGCGGACACGGGGATGTGCCGGCGGCGGTGAGGGCCATGAAGGCCGGTGCCGTGGACTTCCTCCCCAAGCCGGTCGGCACGGTGGAGTTGCTGGCCGCCGTGGAGCGGGCGTTGGCGCAGGACCGGGCGGCGATCGCCTCCGAGCAGGAGCGCGAGGCGCTCCGGATCCGCTTCGCCTTGCTGACGCCCCGCGAGCGGGAGGTCTGCCAGGGGGTGGCGCGGGGGCTGCTCAACAAGCAGATCGCCGCCGAGCTGGGCACCGCCGAGCAGACCGTGCGCCTGCAACGCGGCCGTGTCATGGAGAAGCTGGCGGTGGACTCGGTGGCGGAGCTCGTGCGGCTGATGGAGCGGCTGGGCTCACCGCCGTGAACCGGAGGAGAGAGGCTGGATGCGCTATTCCTTCTTCGGGAGCAGCTCGGCTGGCGCTTTGTTGAATTGACGGATGGCCGACGTTGTGCGCGCCCCGGCGTGGCTCATCTTCGTGAAGCCAACCACTGGGACACTTCGGCCAGCCGGGGGGCATTGCCGCGGCGTTGCCAGTCCTTCTGGGCCCGGGTGGCCAGTTCGAGGGCGCGAGGGCGATCCTGCTTCGACTCCCAGAGGGCCCGGGCCAGCACGAACCGCGTCTCCGTGGCCGCTTCCTCTGGCGCGAGCCTCGAGGCCCGCTCGAGCAACGGCACGGCGGCCGCGGGCCTGCCGCGTGCCAGTTGGAGCAATCCCAGTCCGGTGAGCGGCTCCGCCAGCCCGGCGTGCTCTTCCGGCTGTTGTTGCAGGGCCAGGGCGCGCTCCAGCCGGCGCTGCGCTTCCTCATATCGGCCCAGATGCGTGAGGGCCCGGCCCAGCAGGGTGAGCGGGATGGAGAGCGCCGGGTGCTGGGGACCCAGCACCTTCTCCAGCACCCCCAGCGCGCGCTCCAGCCGCGCCCTGGCCTCTTCATACCGGCCCAGGTCCGCGAGCACTCCCCCCACGTTGACGAGCACGACCGCTACATCCAGGTGTTCGGGCCCAAAGGTCTTCTCCTGGATGGCCAGCGCGCGCTCGAACCGCAGCCGCGCGTCTTCATACCGGCCCAGGCCCGCCAGGGCGATGCCCAGGCTGGTGAGCACCTTGGAGACGTTGGGGTGCTCAGGGCCCAGGGCCTTCTCCAGGATGGCCAGGGCGCGCTCATGCCGGGCCCGGGCCTCCTCGTACCTTCCCAGGTCCTGGAGCACGTTCCCCAGCTCGGCGAGCAGGGTCGCCGTCTGGGGATGATCGGGGCCCAGGGCCTTCTCCATGATGTCCAGGGCGCGTTCGTGGCGGGCCCGGGCCTCCTCGAACTGGCCCAGCCCCGTGAACACGATGCCCAGGGTGGCGAGCGATTGGGCCACCGTCACGTGCGTGGGACCCACCGTGTCCTGCTGAATGGCCAGGGCGCGTTCGAGCCGCTCCTTCGCCTCCGCGAGCCGGCCCATGCGCCGGAGCACGTTGCCCAGGTCCGTGAGCGCCAGGGCCACCTGGAGGTGGCTCTTTCCGTGGAGCCTCTCCCGAAGGGACAAGACGCGCTCGTAGTGCTCCCTGGCCTGCTCGAACTGGCCCACGTTGTCCAGCAGCCGGCCGCGCACCTGGAGCGAGTCCGCGCGAGTCGCCTCGTCGCCCGCCAGCTCCACCACCGTCTCCACCATCGGCGCCAGCACCTCGGCGTCCTTGGGACGGGCCTGGCGGATGCCCACCAGCAGCAGCCGAAGGTTCCACGCTTGCGCCGCCAGCACCGCATCCCTGCCCCTGGCCGCCTCGGAGATGGCCCGCAGCACCGTGTTCTCGCTGCCCTTGTAGTCGCCCGCGCCCTCCTGCAGCCGGGCTCGGAGCAGCAGGGTCCGCGCATTCAGGGGCGCATGGCCCACCGGCTCCACCTGGGGCAGCAGCTGCTCGCTCAGCACCAGCCCCTCTTCGTACTTTCCAGCGGAGAGCAGCACCGCCAGCGGCTCCACCCGCGCCTGCAGTGCTTCCACCCGCGCGCGCACCTGGGGATCCTCGGGAGGCGGCACCGCCGCCAACAGCGCCTGCACATCCGCGCAGTACTCCAGCGGCGGCAGTGCCTGCGCCACCGGCACCGCCTTGTCGACGAGCTCCGGATCCGGCCCTCGCCCCAGCAGTCCGGTGAAGGCCTGGAGCTGGCTGCGCCTCCGCTCCAGGCAGGCCTCCCGCAGCAGCGCGAGGCTCTGGGACCGAGGTGCCGCCGGGTGCGCGGCTGTCTCCTGGCACACCTCCACCCGCTGCTTCACCCAGGCCTGGGTGTACCCATCCAGCAGCCGCTCCACGCGCCGCGCGGTGTCCTTCGCATACGGCAGCCCCGTGGCCTCCATCGCCCGGGTGACGCGGGCCTTCACCGGCGCGTCCCACACTCCCTCCAGGCGGCGCTCCAGGCTCTCGCAGCCGGGGCCCTGCTGGCGCCCCCACGTCCACACCGCCAGCCCCGCGAGCAGCGCCACCGACACGGCCAGTCCGCCCATCCGCAGCCAGGTGCGGCGCCGCGCCTCGGGATCGTCCTCCAACCGCCGCAACACCTGCTCCAGGGAGCCGGGCCGCTGCATCGGGTCGGGGTGCAGACCCTGCGAGATCGCGCGGGAGACCCAGGCCGGTACCTGCGAGTCCTCGGGAGGAACCGGCGGCTGGCCCTCCTTGAGGCGGAGGATCGAGGCCATCGAGTCCATGGGGAAGGGGACCCGCCCATGGAGTGCCTCATGGAGCGAGGCACAAAAGGCATACACGTCGCTGCACACGTTCGCTGTCTGGCCTTGGAGCAGCTCGGGGGCCATGTACGCGGGCGTCCCCAGCACGGAGCCCGGCAGGGTGAGCGGCGCCTGCAGCGCCGAGGCGGGAATGGCGGTGACGGGCCGCGCGGTGTCACCCGGGGCGGACCCGGCACGTGCCAGACCAAAGTCCGTGACGCGCACCCGGCCGTCCTCGCCGACCAGGACATTGTCTGGCTTGAAATCGCGGTGAACGAGGCCCGCCGCGTGCGCGGCCGCCAGCCCGCGCCCCGCGTCCAGATAGGCTCCAATCACCTCCCGCCAGTGCCGGGGCGGGGTGTGCTGGCACCAACTCCGCAAGGTCTGTCCCTGGACGTACTCCATGGCGATGAAGACGGAGCCATCCTCGAGCGTCCCCGCGTCATAGACGGACACCACGTGGGGGTGATTGAGACGGGCCATGCTCTGCGCCTCACGCACCATGCGAACCTGGGCCAACCCATCACCGCCGCCGTCGGCCTCGCGCGAGCGCACCAGCTTCAGGGCCACGCGCCGATCCAGCCTCGCGTCATAGGCGGCCAACACCACGCCCATGCCGCCCTGGCCCAGGACGTCCAGCACGGTGTAGCGGCCCGCCAGGGCGTGTCCGGGAGCCACGTGGAAGCCACCGCTTCCTGAAGCAGGGGGCGTGTGCTCGGTAGGGCGCTCGCCTTCGGCGGGGGCTGGCCGTGGGTTGCCGACCGTGCGGGCTTCCCCGAGACCCGCCGTGCTCTCTTCCTGCTTGGGCTCACGCATCCCCGCCACCCCTCGTGTGATTCGCGAATGGGATACAGCCCATCCTTCACTTCCGCGCGCCTGTCAAATCGACCTGGAGCCCACGAGATGGAATGATGGGGCGATGGCACGAGGCAGGCGTGCGGCCTGCACGGAGAACGCGGATGCGCGCCCTGGGCGTCTTGATGCTGTGGCTGATGGTCACCCCGCTCGCGGCCGCCGAGCCGGAGAACACCGTGCCGTCCTCCGAGGAGAGGAAACGCGGGGACATGGCCGCCAGCGCGCGCTGCTCGGACGGTGGGGGAGACCTTCGCGAGCTCGAGCTCTGGGGGCGCTACCGCTGGGCGGTGAGCGCGGTGGTGGGGGGGGGACTGCTCCAGGCGGTGCTCATCGTCGTGCTGTTGCTGGAGCGGCGGAGGCGCAGGGGTGCCCAGCGGCTGAACCTGGCCGTGCTGGATTCGCTCCCGGGCGCGGTGGCCATTCTGGACAAGCAGGGCGCGGTGCTTCGGGCCAGCGCCCCCTCGGCCCAGCGCGAGGGGCTGGGCGCGTTGTCCACCCAGCGGCTCATCATCCCGGGCAGCTCCTATCTGCAGTCCCTCCAGAAGCTGGCGCACGCGGGAGAGCTCGAGACGGCGGGAGCGGCCACGCTGCTGGAGGACGTGTACTCGGGCCGGGTGGATGAGGGGATGGTGGAGTTCCGGGGCCACCGGGCGGACACCTGGTTCGAGCTGCGCGCCCGCCGGCTGGAGCTACCGGGCGGCGGCGCCGTGGTCACGGTGGTGGACGCGACTCCGCGCAGGCGTGCCGAGCTGGAGGCACGCCGGGCCCAGGACGAGCGGGCCCACATGGAGCGGGTCGCCGCGGTGGGCGAGCTGGGGGCCTCCATCGCCCATGAGCTGAACCAGCCCTTGTCGGCCATTCTCACCAACGCCGAGACGGCGCAGCGGCTGCTTCGGCACACGCAGGCCGATCTCTCCCTGCTGCGAGAGCTGATCGACGACATCATCGCCGACGACAAGCGGGCCGGAGAGATCATCCGCCGCACCCGGGCGCTGCTGAAGAAGGACCAGGGGCCCTTCACCTCCCATGACTTCAATGCGCTGGTCCGCCAGGTGGCGCAGCTGGCCGGCAATGACGTGCAGCTTCGGGGCGCCACCCTCACGCTGCAGCTGGCGGACACCCCGCTGCCCGTGAGGGGAGACGGGGTTCAGCTCCAGCAGGTGGTGCTCAACCTGATCATCAACGCGCTGGATGCGGTGAGCCCGTGCCAGCCCGGGGAGCGGCAGGTCTGGGTGCGCACCCTGGGGATGGAGGGGCGCGTGGAGCTGGAGGTGGAGGACACGGGCGTGGGTTTGAGTCCCGAGGTGCGCAAGCGCCTCTTCGAGCCGTTTTTCACCACCAAGCCGGCGGGACTGGGCATGGGCCTGTCCATCAGCCGCTCCATCCTCGAAGTGCACCAGGGCCGGCTGCAGCCGGAGCCCCGGCCGGGCCGTGGCACCCTGTTCCGGTGCTCCCTTCCGTCCGCCTAGGTGTTTGCGCCTCCACGTCAGACCGGTATGCGACGCAGGAGCTTCCGCGAGCACGGAGAGGACACACCCTCGTGTCGCCGCTGCTGAACGGGGCGAGGTTCACGCAGGTGTTGCCGGGGGAAGAGGATGTGGAGCAGGAGGACGAGGCGCTCGCGCTGGAGGACGCGGACGTCGAGTCGGGCGGGCTCAACAGCCGGTACACGTTGCGGTGAGACAGCTCGAGAAGGGGCGCCGCCACGTGCGGATCGCGTTCGTGGGCTGATCGGAAGCGGTGCCCGCTCAGTGCCTGCCCTGGGCGGACGCGGTGGAGGACTTGCCGGAAGAGGCGGTGGGCTTCACCGGTACAGGGGTCGCGGGCGTCACTTGCAACGCCGAGCCGAAGAACTGGATGAACGACACGGCCCCGACCTGCCCGCCACGCAGGCCCTGCCGCCGTGCCCTTCGGCGCTGCAGGGCGAACACCGCGCAGGAAGAGGGTGAGGACGTCCGAGAGCAGTCCCACGTTCTTGAGCTGCACCCACGCACCCGGTGCGGAAAGGACAGCGTCCACTGACGGTAGGGCACGTGCGGCAGCACCCGCTCCACCAGGTGCACCGCCGTCACATGCGCCCGCTTCGCGTTGCAGGACGGGCACACCCCGCGTCTCTTGCAAGAGAAGGCGACGAGAAGCTCGTCCTTGCAACTCTCACAGCGCACCCGTGCGAAGCCGTGCGCCAGCACCCCGCACTCCAGGTACCTGCTACGAGTCGTCTGACACCATTTTCGGCACGTTACCGGCGCTCTGCTGGACGGCTCTCGCCAGCACGCCCCCCACCACCTCGTTCACCTCCGCGCTAGGACGCAGCAGTAGCCGTCCCTGGAAGCACCTGGACGTGACGAAATAAAGACCCTCCTCCTGGAACATCCTCAGCGGCCAGCCCATCCCCATCTCCTGCGTACGAGCCGCCAAGCCGAGTGCACCCTGTGGGCCAACTCCAAGTCCTCAGAAAGACTCGGGAGCCGCTAGGTTCACCCGTCCACGCTGTTGACGCGCAAGCTGGTTGATGGGCGCGTGAGCGAGCTGGTTGATGGGCATCACGCCGGTGGTGGCGTGCCACCGTGGGTGATGGGGAGGGGTCCGGGGAGGGGGTGCTCGTGGGTTACAGAGGGGTGGCGGTGTCAGGCGACAGGAAGATTGACGCCCTCGGCGACAGTAGCTCTGACCCGACTCCGCCAGCGGTGAGGCCTCCGGTCTCACGCGGTCGGCCCACCGCTCCGTGACGAGGACGCTGTCCAGGGGCGCGTAGCGACTCGTGAAAGCGAGCCTGCCCTGGACGGCACCGCGGGCGCGGGGCACACGAGGCAGGGCGCCGCGCGCCGAGCCCAGGGAATCAACGTTGGTGACGCGAGGGGGTTCGTTTCTACTCTCGCTCTACAGGCGGCCGACTCCCCGCGGCGGGAGATGATGGAGCCGCGGCGAAAGGAGCCGAGCTGCGCTCGCGCGGCATCGAAGTGGAAGCTGTCCCGGATGCGCGCGGTAGCACACCCAGCGGCAGGGCACACCCGTCCCGTCCAGCCTTGCTGTCCGACGCGCAGCCAGGGGCGTGGGCGTGCGTGGGCAGGCCGGATTCGGGCACCGTATGCAGGCCGACTCCCCCCAACCCGGTGGGCGGTTCGGCGCCTGCGCCGGAGCGCGGATGCCCATCACCTCACATGGCTGGCCCCGGCGAACGCCTGGTGGGGCCGTACACGCCTTGCAGCGGTAGCGACGGCACGCCACCTCCCTCTTCACTCCCACCCCTCCTGAGACCACGGGCCCTCTCTGCTGCCGCTGCACCACTCCATGCCCGTGTATCCACACCTCTCCCCCCTCGTAGGCTGGCTGGCCGCACTTCGGACACGTGCGTGGACGGGCCGCATCGGCGCTGGGCGGCGACACATCGCTCCGCCCGCTCATGAGCGGGCTCCCCCCGGTTGCTGGCTTCTGCTCCATGTTCGTCTTGTCGCGCAGCCCAGGGGCGGGTGGCTCTGTCCACCGCGGGACTCCCCCCTGCTCATTGCCATGCGGCTCCGCTCTCCTCGTGCACCCGCTCTACTCCTGCTCCTGCGCGTTGACACGGACCGGCCAGGGCGGGAGAGGCTCGCCCAACCCACGGGCTCGTGGCCATCCCATCAGCCAACGTGCCTCGCCTTTCCAGTCTCGGTGATGGGCTACCCCTGCCCGCTGGAGGCTTGCCCATCACCCAACTCGCTCATTTTGGCCCGCTTTTCCCTCATCCAGCGTGCTCGGTAACACCACGCCAAGTCTCATTCTGGCGCGAGTCCTTCGGTTCGAGTCTTTTGACACCGTCTCGAGACACCGTCTCCGCGGACATCACGCCGCCGGGCCGCGTCCTCGAGTGAGAGGCTGGCCAGAGCTCGTCATGTTTGCAGAAGCGCCCTAGGAGCTTGTCGGAGAATCGCCGAAAAACGACTCCTACATACCAACCATAGCGGTGTGTTTGAGTCGCACTACCCCTCATGTAGTGGGTAGCCGAGGTATTCCGACAGGCTCCTAGGAGCGTGTCGGCGAATCGGCCAGAGGTACGGTAGCGCGTAGCGGGAGCGATATGGCGCCCCAGGTGCGGATGCCGTGGAGCCGCGACCGCCGTGCGGCGACCTGCTCCGCTACGCCGCCTGCGCGGCCAGGCTGGGCAGTTCCCACCCCAGCTTCCACAACTTCTTCAGGTTGTGGACGGCACACGCCAGCGAGAATTCCCCTTGCACCTTGGTGAGGCCCCTCAGCGAGAAGCGTGGCAGGACTGTGTTCTTCACCTGCCCGATGACAGGCTCGGCTGTCACCTTGCGCCGCGCGTACGCCTTGCGTCCCCGCTTCGTCAAAATCTTGCGCTTCATTCGCTCCTTGAAGCTCAGTCCCGCCGGCGGGCGTCCTCGAGGAGCTGGCGGCGCTTCCTCTCCGTGCTTGCCGCGCCCGGTGGCCACAAAGCACTCCACCCCCTTGTCCTCCACCTTCTCAATGTCCTCCTGGCTCAGGTAGCCCGTGTCCGCACTCAGCTCCTTGGGCACCAGTCCCGTGTTGGCTTCCACCTGCTCCACCATGGGGGCCAGCTGGCGTGCATCACTGGTGCTCTGCCCCACTTCCTGGGCCACTATCAGTTGCGTGTCCGCGTCCGCTGCCACCTG
Organism: Archangium lansingense; assembly: GCF_026626635.1. GTDB lineage: Bacteria > Myxococcota > Myxococcia > Myxococcales > Myxococcaceae > Archangium > Archangium lansingense. Next base: position 7,584,150 of record NZ_JAPNKA010000001.1, on the reverse strand, counting down.
TGCGTTGTAGGACTGCTGGAAGGCGCCTGCCCGCGGCATTATTCTCGATTCCGGGTCGGTGAAATTGCGCTGCGCCTTCTCGGAGGGCTTCGCCTCCTCCGGGTTTTCACCCCTGGCCCCAGCCTTCTCCCTGGCCTCCTTCTCCAAGTCCTCCTTGGCCTCGCGAATCTTCTCCCGGCGCTTCTCCTTCTCCACCGCCAGCTCGAGCTTCTTCTCCGCCTCCAGCTCACGCGCGGCCTGCCGCAGCCGCTCGGCGCGCTTCTCTGGATTCTTCAGCTCCTCGGGCAGCTCATCCCCGCGTCGCCCCTTGCCGTAGCGCCTGTCCTCCTCCGCATCCAGCGCCGCGGCCTCCGCAAGCAGCCTGTCTATCTGCTCGTCCAGCTTCTTCATGGACTCCTCCATTCGTCCGTAGCTCATCGCCTTGTGCTTGCTGGCGTTGGCCTTCCATTTCGAGCCATCCACCGCCAGGTGCCCCAGCTTCTTGAGCCCCGAGCCGCGCGCCAGCCTCAGCGTGTCCACGAAGAGCGCTCGGAAGGCTTCCAGGTGCCTCACCCTGAAGGTGCACACCGTGTCGTGGTCCGGCCTCTCTCCTCCCGTCAGGTAGCGGAAGGCGATGTCCGTCTCGCACCTCCTCTCAATCTCCCGGCTGCTCGTAATGCCTCGCGCGTACGCGTACATGAGCAGCAACGTCATCATCACCGGGTGGTAGGGCGGCTGACCGCACTCCTGGGTGTACGCCTTCAGAATGGCGCTGAAGTCGAGCGTCTTGCGCAGCTCGACGAAGAAGCACGCCAGGTGCCCCTCTCCCAGCACTTCCCTCGCGTACTGCGGTAGCAACTGGCCCTGCTCCGGCTGCCACTCCCGGAACGGTCTCGGCGAGGCGTAGCGGGCGGAGCTCTTCGTCTCCTCCCGCTCCGGCTTCTCGCTGGTTGCTACTTCCAACAGGGCGGCCTGCTCCGGCTTCTTCCTCGAGGTGGTGCTCACCCTCCACCTTCAACCAGAACTCGCCTCCCCTCTGAAGGACCACCTGGGGCGTCACTCCTCTTCCCCACCCTCCAAGGTGGGGTTTTCCGACACGCTCCTAGGCCATCGGGAGGCCCTCCCCGGCTGTCCGCACTCGAACAGGGCCTAATCCGCACTATGCGCATTGACAGCCGCCTCCTCGGTCGTCTGCTGAGTGAGAGGGGAAGGACTTCCCTTTTGGGAGGGGCTTGTTTCCCGCCAATTTCTCGAAGTAGATGTTTGGCTGGGCTTTCTGGCCCTTCGTAGCCTCGCAAGGGTTCACGCGCCTTGGTGAAACCGCCTGGGCAGTGAGAGCGCCTAACAAAAATCAGGATTTAGGCCTCGGAAGAGTATCAGGCAGCTACCCAGAACGAGGAGGCCGAAGTGGACATCGTCCCGCCGTTCATCTCGCACGCGCAGGCGCCGCTGCTGGTTCTTCCACGCGTTGGTTCGCTCCACTACCCACCGATGCCGCCCCAGCCGCTGCTTCGATTCGACGCCAGGCCGCGCAATGCGTGCGGTAACGCCGCGTCGGCGCAAGCCCCGACGGTTCTTGCGCGAAGAGTACGCCTTGTCAGCGTGCAGTTTGCCGGGCCGATGACGGGGACGACCACGAGGCTGCTTCACCTCAGGCACAGCATCGAGCAGCGGGAACAGCTCGTGCGTGTCGTGGACGTTGGCCCCTGTCAGGCTCTCTGCCAGAGGCTGGCCCTTGGCGTCGACGAGAAGATGATGCTTGCTGCCCGCCTTCGCTCTGTCCGTCGGGTTCTTGCCCGTGAGGGCCCCCCTTTTGAGGCTCGGACCGATGAGGAGTCGATCGAGGCGCGACTGAAGTCCACCAGGCCCTGCTGTCCCAACTCGTTGAGCAGGTTGCGTTGGAGCTGCTCGAACACCCCAGCACGCGTCCACTGCTCCAGGCGCCTCCAGGCCGTCATCCCCGACAAGCCGAACTGCTTCTGCGGGAGCAGCTCCCATGGGATGCCAGTCCTGAGCACGAAGACGATGGCCTCCAAGGCGGCTCGGTCGTCTGCCCGTGGCCGGCCACGCCCGGACTTCTTCTTCTTGGGAACCGGCAGCAGCGGAGCGACTCTCTCCCACAGCGCGTCCGGTACGAGTTCGCGAGTCATGGGCCCCAGGTGCTCATGGTCCGCCTATTCGTCCACCGTACCGTCCACCCTCAAACCTTATTTTTGTTAGGCGCTCTGAGTCTTTTTCAATTTGTTTGAATTTAGTTTTCAGTCGTTTTCATTCAAAGGAATCACCGTGCTTGGCTTGCCTGCGGAAGGCCTTGCGCGGTCATGGACATGAACAAGCGTAGACACTTCAAGAACCTGGCAGCGCCCCTCCTGACAGTCCTGCTGGGATGCACCCTCGCGGCTTGCGGCGGAGTCGAAGACCCATCGCAGGACAGTGACCACTCGGCTGCGAATCTTCGCCTCCCCGCAGATTCACTTCCGTATCCCGAGTGTGGCGATGGGTTGTGTGACATCTCCGAGGTGGACTGGTGCAGCATTGACTGTGGATATGAGCCGTCCCCCTGTGGTGATGGGTACTGCAGTGGCTCCGAGAGCTGCTCGACTTGCGACGTGGACTGCGGCCCGTGCTACAACCCGAACGTCATCAACGTTCCGGGAACGACCCAGCAGGCGTCGATGAGCGACCTGTACGCTCGCGCCCAGGCTCTGGGCGTTCCTCCTTCTGTCGCGGGCGTGCCCAATATCGAGACCTTCCTGCAGAGCGGCTACCTCGGCGGTGGTTCCGTTATGTCCCTCTATCCGACGGGCGCCACCAGTGTTCAGGACTTCATCAACAAGCTGTTCCAGAACGGCATCTGGCAGAACCCGAGCTCCGGCCAGACCTCGACGGTGTTGGCGCCGGATGCGCTCGGGTGCCAGCTCAAGCAGGTCGATGAGCGGTACAATCCAGAGGAGCTCGTGAGCTTCGACGCGGGCGCCGGCCTGCTGTTTCCTTCCGCGCTCAATCAAGGCAGGTACGTCAATCTCGGCCTCGGTGCTCTCACGCCGCTGCATGTCCCCTACCCACAGCGGAAGCCTGTCAAGCTCGTGGCCACCTTCTACCAGACGGCCACTGCTCCCACCGCCACGTCCACCGATGTCTATAACTCCATCGGCCAGCTGATCCAGGCAGCCAACGCCCAGGGTGCCATCACCCAGTCCAACACCTACTTCGAGATGAAGAGCGCCTCCTCGTTGGAGGAGGCCGCCGCGAAGTTCAAGCTGGATGCGAAGATCCTGGGCGGTAACATCAGCGCCAGTTTCAGCTCGACGACCAGCACCCAGAGCAACACGGTCTTCGTCCGGTTCTCCCAGAGCCTGTTCACGATCTTCCAGGACCTGCAGGGCTTCACCCCGGCCCTTGGCGAGTTCAATCCCGCCAATTTCCTCGTCTCGGACCTAAACAAGCTGGGAGACGCGGGTGAGCTGGGGTACGACAACCTGCCGACCTACGTCCGGGCCGTGACGTACGGCCGCATGCTGCTGTTCTCCGTCTCGTCCAGCACCTCCAAGGCGGAGTTGGAGGCCGCCGTCAATGCCGTCTACGGCCCGTTCAGCGGCTCCGCGACGGCCCAGCAGCGGAAGATCATCCAGAACAGCCAGATGAGACTCTTCGCGTATGGCGGCCCCTCCGAGCCGGCCATCGCCGTCATCAAGTCTGGTGTTTGGCAGGACTACTTCACCCTGCAGAACGTCCCGCTCGCGAGCCTCAAACCCATTGGCTATGAGGTGCGGCGCCTGGATGACCAGCTCGCCACCATGTCGCGCACCACCCGCTATACGGAGCGCGTCTGCCCGGGGGAGCGCAAGATCCGGGTCGAGCTGTCCGACGTCTACAAAGATGCCAAGCTCTACGTCAAGAAGGCTACGAGCACCACGTGGCAGGAGATCATGTCTGTCTCCGGCAGTTCCTCCAGCGGTGGCTACAATAGCGTGGAGATCAACTCCCATCTGGTTGGCGCGGATGACGAAATCAAGGTCGTCTCCGTTGTTGGACAGCCTGGATTCCTCAAGTCCTACCAGAGCCGGGTGAAGCTGAAGATCTTCGTCGATGGGGTCGAGAAGGTGAACCAGTACTACTCCTGCACCTACTGCCACTCCAGGGAGCCTGTCTGGGTCTACACCGTCAACAAGTACACCGGGGATGTCGTCCAGAAGCAGCTGTGACGGAAGCTCCGCGAAACGCTGGCCGCTGATTCGAGAGAGCAGCGGCCAGCGAGAATGAAGGCAATTCCCTGCCGCCTGCATCGCCGCAGGCGGCTTTTTCTTTTCGAGGGCCGTTTCCAGGTCGCTCCCCATCGCTGGCGAGCCAGTGGAGAGGCCCGGGCGTGTTCGGGCACCTGGTGCAGGCAGCGCTCCCGGAGCGCGAGCTCTGGAATGTCCTCGGCACGGGTGCGCAGGCACTGCAATGTCCGCCGCAGGGCGGCTTCCCCGCATCGACGTCTCCAGCGATGCAACGGGACTCGGCCAGCGCGAGGTAGCTCCTCACGGCCCGCTCCGGTACAGGAGCGCCAGGAACAGCGGTCCGGAGCATAGGAAGGACTGGGCCCTGTTGGGCGGGCGCAGTGGAGTTAGGGCGGGCGCCAGGAGGGCAGGGAGACACGCCGTGCGCGAGGCGGAGCGCCGACAAGAAGGCGTGCCCCAACATGGTGAGCCGCGCCCGAAGCATGCGGCGGGCCAATGTCAGTCTCCTCTCGGAACGTCCCCGGTCGTCACTCCGCCATTCCAGAGCGCATTCCGAAAACGAGACAGCTCACGGGGAGAGGGATTGAGGCGGTCGTGGCGCCTTCATGATCGGGATGTAGCACTTGCCCTGGTACTCGGCGTGGTCCTCATCGCACGGCGGACGGCGCTCAATCGCTATCCAGCAGCCGCCGTTGATTGCGACATGGTCCGCCTTGGTGCGGCAGGGCGGCCTGACCTGGTTTGGGAAGGGCTTGTCAGGAAGCGGGTAGGCGATACCCGCTGGGCCTCGCATCTCGCCATCGATCAGGAATGAGGACGAAATTCCGGCGTCCGCCAGCTCACCGATACCGGGAGTCGGCGGGGGTGGTGTGGGAGACTCCACCGGACGCGTTCCCGTGCCCAACCAGAACCCCGCGCTCAGCACGAGCACGGCGAGTCCCGCTACCGCCAGTCGTTTCAGCGAAGGGAACCCCAGCCTCCGGCCCATCGGCGTGCCGGTCAGGTGGGCACGCATCCTGGCGTTGTCCCTCACGGCCTCAATCCCCGCGAGCAGTAGGGTGAGCAAGTCAGCCAGTTCCGCCAACCTGCCCGAGGCCGGTGCCCGCTCCATTTCCAGCGCGATGAAGGGGGGCGTGACCTGGAATGAGGCGCGCACCTGCCAGCTCTTCTTGGGTCCCCAGGTGGGCCTTGAGCCGGGCAGCATCACCAGGGCCGGGGCCCCCGTCTGGACGTTGCACGCCTCGTGGATGTGGCCCAGTTCCGCCGCCGCGTGCTTGTGCCGTTTTCCGAGTTGGAACGGGCCCAACCTCCTGTCCTTCTTCTTCGTGGCCGTCATGCGCAGTCCTCTCTCGCTCTTCCCTACCACGCCCGAGTGGCGTCAGCGGAAGCCCGGTGCGCTCGACTCATACCACGTCTGGCGTCCCCTCCGAGGGGAGAACTCACGAGGTCATGCCCGCGATGAAGCGCTCCAGCGCCTCAGCCGCGGAGCCCTCCTGCGGCAGGAGCATGAACAGCGGATCCGCCACCATGGTCATAGTGGACTCCTGAGGGTCATGCGGGGACTACCCTCACCCCCCCGCCCTCTCCCAGCGGGAGAGGGTGCATGCGCAACCCGAGTCAGGCGAGAGAGAAAGCCCGGGCGAGGGTGATGACTTCGACGCGGATGGCACCGGCCTCGCGGAGTGCGGTGGCGGCGGCTCGGACGGTGGCCCCCGTGGTGAGCACGTCGTCCACGAGGAGGAACTCTCCGCCTGCTACGGACGGAGATGCGGTAGGAGAAGACGTCCACTTTGAAGGTGCGTTTGAGGAGTCCGGCCCAATCGAGCCCCGGGGCGCGCTGACGCTTTTGGTGGGAGGTCGCCGCCGATAGTGCCTCCTGCTCGCCAGGGACCGCTGCTGCGGGCACCAGAAGAAATGGCCGCAGTTTCGCGCCAGGGGCGAAGACGCCATGGAAGCGCGTCAAGTTCATCCTGGGCAGGGGCACCAAACTGGTCAGGCGGCGGAGCAGTTCTATCCCAGTCCCACCGCCCCCAGGCCCGTGCCGTGACTACGCCGTGGCGGCGCGCACCACCCGGAGCAGCTCGCCGGAGTCGATGAGCTCGCAGACGGCCTCGATGTCGCGGTGGATCTCCCGGTCCTTCTCCATGGTGGGCACGCGGCTGCGCACCAGCTCGTGCGCGGCGCGAGGCCCCCGGCCCGCCTTCACCGGCAGCCGGAAGTCCAGCGCCTGGCTCGCCACCAGGATTTCAATGGCCAGACACGTGCGCGTGAAGTCCGCCACCTGACGGCCCTTGAGCGCCGCCGTCATGCCCATGGACACGTGGTCCTCGCGGCCGGCCGAGGACGGAATCGAGTCCACCGAGGCGGGGTGGCACAGCACGCGCGACTCAGCCACGAGCGCCGCGCTGGTCACCTGGGCGATCATGAAGCCCGAGTTGAGGCCCGAGTTCTTCGCCAGGAACGGGGGCAGGTTGGACAGCGCCGGGTTGACGAGCTGCTCCACGCGCCGCTCGCTGATGGAGGACAGCTGGGTGAGCGCCATCGCCGTCACGTCCATGGCCAACGAGATGGGCTGGCCGTGGAAGTTGCCGCCCGAGACGATCCGGTTGCCCTCCACGAAGACGAGCGGATTGTCCGTGGCGCTGTTGACCTCGACCTCGAGGATGCGCCGCGCGAAGGCGAACCCCTCGCGGGCCGCGCCGTGCACCTGCGGCATGCAGCGCAGCGAGTAGGGATCCTGCACCTTGCTGCAGTTGACGTGCGTCTCCACCAGATCGCTACCGGCCAGCAGCTTCAGCAGGTGGGCGGCGCAGGCCTTCTGGCCCTCATGGGGGCGCACGTCCTGGATCTCCGGGATGAAGGGCTTGTGGCTGCCGAGCAGGCCCTCCAGCGTCATGGAGCCGGCGATGTCCGCCACGGTGGCGAGCGACTCGGCGCGAAGCTGGAGCAGGGTGCCCACGGCGCACATGGCCTGGGTGCCGTTGACGAGCGCCAGGCCCTCCTTGGCCTCCAGCACCACCGGCTTCAGCCCCGCGCGCTCCAGCGCCTGACGGGCCGGCATCCGCTGGCCCTCGAAGAAGGCCTCGCCCTCGCCGATGAAGACGAGCGCCAGGTGCGCCAGCGGCGCCAGGTCTCCCGAGGCGCCCACGCTGCCCCGCTCGGGCACCACCGGCACCACGTCCTTGTTGAGCATGTCCAGCGCCAGCTGCAGCGTCTCCAGGCGGATGCCCGAGAAGCCCTTGGCCAGCACGTTGCAACGCAGCAGCAACAGGGCGCGCGCCTCGGGCAGCGGCATGGGCGTGCCCACGCCGGCCGCGTGCGAGAGGATGAGGTTGCGCTGCAGCTCACGCAGGTCCTTCTTGTCGATGCGCACCTCGGCCAGGGTGCCGAAGCCGGTGTTGATGCCGTAGGAGGGGGTATCCCCGGCGGCAACGCGCTCCACGAGGTCGCGAGAGGCCCGGACGCAGGCCTCGGACTCGGGCGTGAGCTGCACGAGCGCCTCGTTACGGGCGACCTGCAGGATGTCCTCCAGCCGGAGGGTATCACCATCGATCAGAAGGCGGGGGCGGTACATGTCGGGAGCTCCAGGCAACAAGGGCGGCGGTACTGACGATGGGCGCCCCTATATCCCAACAGCTGTCCGTGTGCAGCCCGTCCGCTCAGGGAGCTTTTGACAGCCGGATGCCACCTCACTACCTTGACGCGCCGTTCCAGGAGGAACCAGCCAACGTGGCCTTGATCGTCCAGAAGTACGGCGGCACCTCGGTGGGCGACACCGAGCGGATGAAGAACGTGGCGCGGCGCTGCATCGCGGCCCAGAAGGCGGGCAACGATGTGGTCGTCGTCGTCTCCGCGATGTCCGGAGAGACCAACCGCCTGCTGAAACTCGTTGCCCAGATCACCGACCGGCCGAGCGAGCGCGAGCAGGATGTGGTGGTGGCGACCGGCGAGCAGGTGTCCATCGGCCTGGTGGCGATGGCCATCCAGGCGCAGGGGGGGCTGGCCACCAGCTTCCTCGGCTACCAGGTGCAGATCGTCACCGACAGCATCTTCTCCAAGGCCCGCATCAAACGCATCGACGCCGAGAAGATCGTCGAGGCGCTCAAACAGAAGCACATCGTGGTGGTGGCCGGCTTCCAGGGTCAGGACGAGCAGGGCAACGTCACCACGCTGGGGCGCGGCGGCTCGGACACCACGGCGGTGGCACTGGCCGCGGCGCTCAAGGCCGACTCCTGTGAGATCTACACGGACGTGGACGGCGTCTATACGACCGACCCCAACGTGTGCCCCGCGGCGCGCAAGCTGGATCGCATCTCCTACGAGGAGATGCTCGACCTGGCCAGCGTGGGCGCCAAGGTCCTGCAGATTCGCTCGGTCGAGTTCGCGATGAAGTACAAGGTGCCGCTCTGGGTGAAGTCCTCCTTCACGGACGACCCGGGGACCCTGGTGTGTGAGGAGGACAAGTCGATGGAGAACGTGATCGTCAGCGGCATCGCCTACGACAAGAACGAGGCGAAGCTCGCCATCAGCGGCGTGCCGGACATTCCGGGTGTGGCCGCGAGGATCTTCGGCGCGCTCGACGAGCAGAACGTCGTGGTGGACCTGATTGTCCAGACCGCCTCGAGGGACGGCAAGACGGACCTGTCCTTCACGGTGGGCAAGACGGACCTGGTCAAGGCCAAGGAAGTGGTCGAGAAGGTGGCCAAGGAGATCAACGCCGGCGGTCTGGAGACGGATGGCGACGTGGCCAAGGTCTCCATCGTGGGCGTGGGCATGCGCAACCACTCGGGCGTGGCGGCGAAGATGTTCCAGATCCTCGCCAGCGAGGGCATCAACATCCAGCTCATCTCCACCTCGGAGATCAAGGTCTCCTGCCTCATCCAGTCGAAGTACACGGAGCTGGCCGTCCGGGCGCTGCACACGGCGTTCGGTCTGGACAAGCCTGCCTCGGCGAGCTGAGCGGTGAACCGGACTGGCGCGCTCGCGGTGGCTGCGCTCGGGCTGTTGGGCCTGGGCGTGCTGGCACGCGGCCGCTGGCCGGACTCCACGCCCGCGCTGGACTGTGAGCCCGGCGCGGTGCGTGTGGTGGACGGTGTCGCGGTGTGTGGTGAGGGCGCTGTGCCTTCCGCCTCGCAGCGCCTCCTGCTGGGACAGCGGCTGGACCTCAACGAGGTGTCCGAGGCTGAGCTCGCGAAGGTGCCCGGGGTGGGGTCCTCGCTCGCCCGGCGCCTCGTTCAAGCGCGTGAGGCCCAGGGCCGATTCGTCTCCTGGGAGCAGGTGTCTGAGGTGCCGGGCGTAGGCGCAGCCCGGCTGGAGACCCTCCAGGCAACAACCGAGCTACGGTAGGCGCCAGCGGCCCGAGGCGTGTGGTAGATACCGTGTGTGGAGATCGCCTGCCCCCAGTGCTCGATGCAGTATGCGCTCGACCCCCGGTTGCTTCCGCCCGGGGGCGTACCGGTGCAGTGCACCCGTTGTAGCCACGTCTTCATCGCCGCACCGCCGGCCCAGGCGACGACTCAGGCCACGCAGGTGTTTGGGGCTGTCCAGACGCGTCCCACGACCCAGCCCAATCTGAACTCCACGCTGCTCTACGGCGAGAACAAGGCCGGCACGCCGCCGTCTGCCATGACGACGCAGGCGTTTGGAGCGCTGCCTCAGGTTCCGCCCGTGGCGCCGGTGGGTAACAAGCCCCAGCCCTCCGCGACGAGGACGCCGCCGTCTGCCATGACGACGCAGGCGTTCGGAGCGCTGCCTCAGGTTCCGCCCGTGGCGCCGGTGGGTAACAAGCCCCAGCCCTCCGCGGCGGGGACGCCGCCGTCTGCCATGACGACGCAGGCGTTCGGAGCGCTGCCCCAGGTTCCGCCCGTGGCTCCCGTGGCGAAGCCTGCGCCCGCGGCAAAGCCTCCCCCTGCCGCGAAGCCGCCAGCGGCGGCGAAGCCCGCGCCCGCGGCCAAGCCCCCACCGGCCGCGAAGCCTCCGGCGGGCACGGCTCCTCCTGTTCCCACGGGGACACAGGTGTTCGGTGCGGTGCAGCAGCCGCAGCCGCAACCTCAGGCAAAGGTCCCGAGTCCCTCTACGGCGCAGTTCCTGGTGCTCGGCACCGAGGTTCCCGAGCCTCAGGCCGCCCCACGTCCCCAGGCGGCCAGGCCGCCCTCCGCGACGGGGACGCCGCCCTTTGGCTCCAATCCGCAGGGAGCTCCCGTGACCAGGCCCGCGGCGGGCCAGGCCCCCATCGGGACGACACAGGTGTTCGGCGCAGTGCCCGCGCAGCCGCCCACGGTGCCGACTCCAGCATCGGCTCCAGCTCCAGCAGCGGGGACGCCGCCTCCCGTATCCGCGACCCAGTTGTTCGGCGCCGCTCAGGTGAGCGGTGCACCGGCAGGTGCTGCCTCGGGCTCGCAGCCCGGACAGCCCACGGCGGGTCCTGCTTCGCAACCTCCGGGACTGCATCCTCGGACCCCATCGCGAGAGACTCCCGCGGTTCCCGCGCCTCGCCCGCCTGCTCCCGAGCCGATGGTGGCGGTCGCAGCGACGACGCCCATCGAGCTCCCTGAGGAGATCCTGGTCCAGCTGAACCGCCCGCTCGAGGAGCTGATGGCGGAGGCGTCTTCCGAGGACAGAGGGTCCTCGGGGGCGCCGGGGCCGTCCCTGACCAAGCCCCTCGAGCTGCCGCCGGAGCTGCTCGAGCAGGCCGTCGAGAGCGCCAACAAGGCCGCGAGCCGAGGCAACAAGCGTCCTGAGTCGGGCGGCAAGGGCCGGGTCCTGCTCATCGCGGGCGGCGCGCTCGTGCTCATCCTGACGGCGTTCCTGACCTCGCCTGCCTGGCTCTCGAAGACCCCCACCGTGCCGCCTGAGGCGAGGGCCGCTCGGGACGAAGCGCTGGCGCTGCTGCGGCGGGACGACGCGACCTCGAAGGAGGGGGCCCTCTCGCGATTGAATGCCTTGTCGGCTGCGCACCCCCAGAGCGTCGAGCTCCTGGCGGAGGTGGGCACCGCGCTCGCCATGCACCTGGACGACACCCAGGTCCAGGTGGCCACGGCTCGGCAGAAGGTGCAGCGGCTGAAGTCCCAGATCGACCGCCTCAATCAGGTCCAGACACCGGCCGACTGGCAGATCCGTGTCAACACCATGCGGGACGAGTTCAACGCTGCGCAGAAGATCCTGACCCCGCTCGAGGAGCGCGCCTCGGTGCTCTCCAAGGAGGCCGTGCAGGTCCTGAAGAAGCTCGCGGCGGCTCCCGCGGAAGAGGAGCGGGCGCCCGCCCTGGTGCGTCTGCGGGCCCGCGCCATGATGACTGCCGTCCTGGGCGGAGGCGAGGCGCTCAGCATGGCGGTGCAGCTGGCCCAGGCAGAGCTGCGCGACTGGAGCACCCTCACGATGGCCGAGTACGTACTCAATGCCACCACCCCCGCGGACGCCCAGGTCCCCGAGACGGTCCGAGCGCTCGATCTCATGCGCGAGGCGGACAGCACCTTCCTGCGCACCTACGTGCTGGGGGCGCGCATCGCACTGATGCGCAACGAGCCGGCTGCCGCGCTGCCTTTGCTGGACACGGTGAACACCCTCAACCCCAAGCATGAGCTGGCCCAGCAACTCCATGTGCACGCGGAGGAACTGGTGAAGCAGGCAGCCGAGCCCAAGACCACGCCGGCTCCCGAGCCAGAGACCCCACCGGAGCCCGAGGTTGTCTCGCCAGCACCTGAGGAAACGCCCGCGCCCGGAGCCGAGACCACGCCGGCGCCCACCACCGAGGCCACCCCCGCGCCCTGACCTGGGGGTGCAATTCCTACCCTCAGGGAGGAAAAGAAGTTCCCACTGTTCGGAGTGAGCCGGGTGCTTGCGCTCATGCCCCAGAGGACAGGTTCCGGCTCGGGAGTCGGTATGTGCCTTGCTTTGTCCTGACGCGACTCAACGTGTGTCGACGGTCGGGGAGGCAGGGGTGATGGCGGAGCTGGTGTTCTGGTGTGCCGCGTTGATGTTGGTGCACACGTACTTTCTGTACCCGGTGGTGCTGTTCGCCCTGGATGGGGTGGTGCAGGTGCTGCACAACGTGCGCTACATGCGCTCGGGTGCGAGCCGGCGCCGGGCTGGGCAGCAGGCGAGCGAGCTGCCCCGGGTGAGCCTGGTGGTGGCGGCCTACAACGAGGCGAGCTGCATCGAGGAGAAGCTGCGCAACAGTCTGGCGCTGGACTATCCCGAGAGGCGCTTCGAGGTGCTGATTGGCTCGGACGGCTCGACGGACGGGACGGACGAGCTGGTGGAGCAGTGCACGGACGAGCGGGTGAGGCTGTCGGCGGCGCCGCGCGGGGGGAAGACCTCGGTGCTCAACCGGTGCATCCCCATGGCGAAGGGCGACATCGTGCTGCTCTCGGACGCGAACACGATGATCGAGCCGGAGGCGGTGAAGCGGCTGGTGCGGCACTTCGAGGACCCCGAGGTGGGGGCGGTGTGCGGGCGGCTGCGGCTCTTCAACCCGACGAAGGCTGAGTACGAGGAGAGCACGTACTGGACCTACGAGTCGCTCATCAAGTTCTACGAGGGCAAACGTGGCGCGGTGGTGGGGGCGAACGGGGGCCTGTACGCCATCCGGCGCTCGCTGTTCAACGCGCTGCCGCCAGCGACGATCGTGGACGACTTCGTGATTCCGCTGCGGATTCTCGAGAAGGGCTACAAGGTGGTCTACGAGCCCGAGGCGGTGGCGCACGAGGAGACGACGGAGGACTACGGGAAGGAGTTCGGGCGGCGGGCGCGCATCGCGGCGGGCAACTTCCAGAGCCTGAGGATGGTGCCGGGGCTGCTCTCGCCGCTGTCGGGCTTCCCGGCGTTCGCGTTCTGGTCACACAAGCTGCTGCGCTGGTGCGCGCCGGCGCTGATGGCACTGGCGCTGGTGGCCAACCTCTTCCTGCTGAACAGCCCGCTCTACAAGCTGATGCTGGCGGGGCAGGTGCTGTTCTACGGGCTGGCGTACCTGGGGAAGAAGGGGACGTTGAAGGGGACGGCGCGCAAGGTGGCGTCGGTGGCCTACTACTTCGTGACGATGAACCTGGCGATCGTGGTGGGCTTCTGGCGGTTCCTGAGGAACACGCAGCGGGCCGCGTGGGATCGCACGGCCCGCGTCCCCTCGTCGACGTAACTCCCTCTCCCTTTGGGAGAGGGCTGGGGGTGAGGGGAGTCGCTTGCATGGGAACATCGAGGAGGCTCACGAGGGGCGCTGTGCCTCGGTGTTCTTGCGCAACGCGGCGGGGAGTGCGAACGCCGTGACGAGGGTGGCCACCGTGCCTCCGGCCCCGGCGATGAACAGCGTCACTGGGGCCGAGGTGGCGTCGAGCAACAGACCGCCGCCGACGTAGGACAGCGCGGCGGCGACGCCGATGGCACCGTAGAGATTGCCAAACACCCGGCCGAGCAGCTCGGGGGGAACCAGTCGCTGGAGCAGGGTGTTGGTGGCGACGTCCATTGCCGCGAGACCGACCCCGCGCACGGTCTGCATGGCGAACGCGGCGGAGACGGCCCAGGCCAGCCCGGTGAAGAGGTTGCCGACGCTGCTCACCGCGAACCCAAGGAGCAGCAGCGCCACCATGGACGCGCGTGAGCCTTGATGCGCGAGCAGCACGTAACCGACCAGCAGCCCGATTCCGACAGCGCCGAGGAGAAGCCCGACCGCCGAGTCTCCGGCGCGGAGCGTGTCCTTGGCCAGGACCACCAGGGCGACGTCATCGACTCCGTTGAATGCGACGACGGCGAAGAAGCCCAGGGCGATGACCCGGACCGCGGGGGTCGACAGGATGTAGCCGAGGCCGATCTTCGCGTCATGGAGGAGTGACGGCGGATTCTCCTGCCCGGCGGAAGCCGATGGCAGCGAGGGGAGGGTGGCGAGAATCACCGCCGAGACGAAGAACGAGGCGGCATCGACGAGGAGCACGCCGCGGATCCCCACGAGGGGAAGGAGCGCCGCCGCGATCAATGGACCGAGGGCCTCGGCGCCGTTCGTCCCGAACCCGAGGGTGGAGTTCGCGGCCTCCAGGTCATCACTGGGCACCAGCGCGGGCACCGCCGCGCGAGACGCAGGCTGGAATACCTGTCCGGCGACGGCACGTGCCGCCACCAACGCCAGCAACAGGGGCAGCGGTGGCATCGTGAGCGCGATGAGGACGAGGAGTGCACCCTGGATCAGCTCGCAGGTGATCATCACCCGCTTGAGGTCGAACCGGTCGCTGATGGCCCCGGTGAGCGGGCTCAACAGCGCCGGGGCAAAGTCGCCGACGAGCAGCAGCAGGGAGACGGCGAGGGCCTGGCCTGTCGTGTTGGCGACATGGAGCATGAGCGCGACCAGGCTGAGCGCATCTCCAGCGAAGGAGATGGCTCGAGCGGTCCATAGGGACCGGAATGCCCGGTGACGGAGCAGGAGCATGCCCTTCCTTTTCCTCAGATTCCCGCGAAGGGAAAGCTCAACTTCTTGAGAGCGTGAGCGCCCGGTCCATCGCCCAAGGGTAGGTAATCTCAGGAGGTTGGGTGTGGCCTGCCCCTTGCTCACGTTCGCGCGGTCTCGAGAATAGGAGGCGGTCTCATGTTTCGAGTGATGGTGTGCCTGTTGGGATTGGGTCTGGTGAGTGCCTGCGGGTCCGACGCGGAGGAGTCGAATCGCCGGGGCCGCCTGTCCCTACGCGCGGGGAAGGTGTTGACCGACGGGCCCGAGTGCGGCGTGGACCTTCCCGCTTGCCCGGAGAAAACGAGCTGTATCGCGTTCACCCTGGACGGCGCGACGCGAGCGCAGTGCCTGGATGAGGCAACCCTCTGTACGGACCTTCTCGAGTGCACGGGGGGCACCACCTGCGCCGTTCTGGCGTCCTATCCCGGCCAGGTGATCTGCTCGGGGAAGTGCCAGGGCGACGACTGCGACGACTCCGTGTCCTCCAGTCCGTAACCGTGAGGCGCGGCGGGGCCCCATGACCCAGCCGCGCTCCTGGCCCTTTAGCGCTTGCCCGGGGCTGGCGCGGTGGGCTTCTTGCCCTCGGACGCGGAGGGCCTGGTGGTGACGGAGTAGCTCGTGCTCTTCACATTCTTGGGCGCGGGCTCGGTGGGCTTTCGGGGGGCCGGGGGCTCCGCGCGCGTGGGAGCCGGGGCGGGCACGTGGCTCGCCGCCAGCGCTGACTTCAGCGACTCCTGCAACTCACCGCGAACCACCGCGCGGACGTCCTCTCGCACCGCCGCCCGCACCTCCCGCCGGATGACGTCCTCGAGCGCCTCGTCCCGCAGGGCAGCCTTCAGCTCGCTCCGCACCAGGGCCTTCATGTCCTCCTGCAGCTCGCCGCGCAGGCCGGTCTTGAAGTCCGTCAGGTCCGTCTTGAGCGATGCATCCAATCCCTTCACGTCTTTGTGGAGCGGGTCCACCGCCTTACCGATGCCCTCGAGCGTGGCGCCGGTGACGGCCATGATGAGCTGCTGGGTGCTCTCGCTCTGGCTCTTCAGCTCCGTCTTGAACGAGCCCAGCGCATCCCGCATCGCGCCCAGCGAGGCGATCTCCTGCTTGAGGTCCTCCAGCTCCCTTGCTCGGGTGTCCAGCTCGTTCTTCTTCTGCTCGAGCAGTGCCTGGGTGTCGCGTAGCACCATCGTCTGCTGCGAGCAGCGCGCATCAATGGAGATCAGGTTGGCGTAGGTGCTGCCGGTGATCTGACACATGGTCAGCGTCTCCTGCTCGTCGAGCAGCACGAGCGAGACACTCAGCGCGAACATGACGATGGAGAGCATCGACAATGCGGCGCCGCGGGAGATGCGCAGGTTGAGGCCTTGGCGGCCGAGCCAGCCTCGCCGCTGCAGGCCCAGGACCCCCGCCAGCGAGATGACCACCAACGACACCAGCGACAGCAGCTTGCCCGGGGAGATCTCCAGCACGAGCTTGGAGAGCAGCTGGATGGCCTCCCACGTCGAGCCCTTCTCGAGGTCGAGCTCGGGGCGACCGGTGCCGTCATCCACGCGGCCCCAGGTGGGCTGGTGTGCCTGACAGCGCCCGCGCATGTCGCTCGCCCACTGGGGCATGTTGCCCACGAGTGGGGTGCTCGGGCACAGGCCAAAGATGTACTTCGTGGTGCCGCTGCTGAACGCGTGGTGCATCCGGTGTCGCTCGGACGCCTTCGCGAGGGCCCAGTTCCACGTGTAGCCAAGGGCGGCGATCGCCAGGAGGAACGCGAGCCAGGGCAGAGCCTTCTTGGCGAAAGTACGCAGCGGCATCGGTGGCGGCTCCTTCGAGGGCACGAGGATCCTCCAGCCGTCTACAGGGGACAACGAGACGTCCGAGCGACTGTCATGCACCACGAGTTGTGGCGCTTTCCCCGGAGGGTCCCCTACGTTCACCCCATGCCCGAGAACACAATCGCCAGGCTGCTCGTCCTCAAGGCGGCCTGGCTCGAGAAGCGCGTCTGGCCCGACCTGGCTGCGGACCCCGAGCAGCGCCCCTTACTTCGTTGATTGTCGGTATCACCAATTCTAAATGCCCACGGGGGGGTGGACTGGTTAATCAGCCGGTTCTGAACGCTTCGCTCCCCCCGGAGTTCCCCCCCGATGGCCGCAGATTCCCTGTTCCGCCCCTTCACCCATAAGTCGCTGACGCTGAAGAACCGCATCGTCATGGCGCCCATGACGCGCTCGTTCTCGCCGAGTGGTGTCCCGACGTCCGATGTCGCCGCGTACTACCGCCGCCGGGCCGAGGGGGACGTGGGTCTCATCCTCTCGGAGGGGACGGTGGTGAACCGGCCCTCCGCCAAGAATGACCCCAACGTTCCCAACTTCCATGGGGAGCAGGCGCTGACGGGCTGGAAGCGCGTCATCGACGAGGTGCACGCCGCGGGCGGGAAGATGGGCCCCCAGCTCTGGCACGTGGGCTCGGCGCGCAATCCCATGGCGAACTGGGTCGCTCCGCCCCCGGTGGATGCCCCCTCCGGTCTGTCCTCGCCGGGCAAGCGTTTCACCGAGCCGATGACGGACGAGGCCATCGCCGACACCATCGCCGCTTTCGGAAAGGCGGCAGGGGAGGCGAAGCGGCTGGGCTTCGACGTGGTCGAGATCCACGGTGCACACGGGTATCTGGTCGACCAGTTCTTCTGGGCCGGCACGAACGAGCGGACCGACGCCTTTGGTGGAGCCACCCTCGCCGAGCGCTCCCGCTTCGCCGCCGAGGTGGTGAAGTCCATCCGCGCCGCCGTTGGCAAGGACATGGTGGTCATCCTGCGCCTGTCCCAGTGGAAGCAGCAGGACTTCACCTTCAAGCTCGCCAAGACGCCCGAGGAGATGGAGTCCTGGCTCACGCCTCTCGTCGAAGCCGGCACGGACATCCTGCACTGCTCGCAGCGCCGGTTCTGGGAGCCCGAGTTCGAGGGCTCGGAGCTCAACTTCGCTGGCTGGGCCAAGAAGCTCACCGGGAAGCCGACGATCACGGTTGGCTCGGTGGGGCTCTCCGGTGAGTTCACGGCGGCCTTCCGGGGCGAGAGCTCCAAGCCCGCGTCGCTCGACAACCTGCTGCGCCGTCTGGAGCGGGAGGAGTTCGATCTCGTGGCGGTGGGCCGTGCGCTCCTGGCCGATCCTCAGTGGGTCCGGAAGGTGCGCGAGGATCGCCATGACGAGCTGCAGGACTTCCACAAGGAGGCGCTCGCCCGTCTGGCGTGAGGAGCGAGGGCGGGGCCCGGGGGTCGTGGCGCGTCAGCGCAGCCAGGCGAACGCGCGCTCGAGCTGGGCCGTCGCATCATCGAGATAGATGCGGCCGTGAGCGAAGAGCACCCGACGAGGCTGCCATCCCAGCATTCGCTGGTAGCAGGCGCGCGCTTGCGGCTTCCGGCCCCAAGCCGTCGCCTGCACCTCTCGCGGTGTCTGCCCCGGCCACATGGTGCCGGCCAGCTCGAGCAGCCATCGCAGGCGTGGCCGGACGCGCTCTCGTTCGAGTGCCATGACCAGATCCGCCAGGATCAAGGTCGAGGACGCCCGATGGAAGAACACGACCTCTTCCATGAAGCGGCTGCCTCTGAAGACGAGCTGTTCGATGTCCTGCGTCCATGACGAGGGCGTGTCGTCGTCGAGCTCGGCATCGAACGCGACATCGATCTTCCGCGATCGTGCACGCTCACGGACTCCCGGAGATGCCCAGGCCGTCGCACGCGGGTAGCGTTCCTTCCACGCCGGGATGGCCGCGTAATGGAACTTGTTCGGCGAGACGAGGTGCTCGACAGGCCCGAGCGCATCCAACTCCGCGAACAGTTCGGGTGTCGGAGCCGTCGGAGACCAGATCCACAAGCCTCCCGAGCGCAGCCGGATGATCGCCATGCGCGTGGGAAATGGCAGTGAGACCGGGCCATAGGTCATCTTGATGACGGGCCCATCCACCCACCAGATCCCGTCGGAGAGCGGCTTGAGTGTCGAGAGTGGAGCGTAGGGAAGTATCCCGTCGCACCACCCCAGGACGTGGTCGGTGCTCTCTCCGCTTTCCGAAGCCATGGTCTCGTCAGCTACCGCCGGGCCACGGCCGCGGGCTTGGAGTTGGGCTTGGACTCGGGCAGCACGGAGCCGTAGGCGACGAAGAGCTGCCCGGTGAGCACGGGCATCTTCCTGGCCCCGGGCACCCGCAGCATGTCGTTGAGCACCTCGCCCGTGCGCGGATCCCTCCGCAGGCTTGGCTTGGCGAGGTTCATCCGGTAGCGCACCACGCCGCGTTTCACCCGGTGGATGACGACGACGGTGCCATCACTGGCGACCTCGTCCACCAGCCCCACGTGGGTAAGCCCGTCGTTTCGGCGCCCGTCGCGGTTCTGGTCATAGGTCTCGCGGAAGAACACCAGGTCCCCGGGCTTCGGCTTGCCCCGGGTGAAGACGCGGCCATGGTCACGGGCGTAGCGGTAGATCGCGGTGACGCCGTTGTCCCCGGCCACCCCGGCGCCGCGGAGGGAGAGCCCGGCTCGCGCGTACACGCCCTCGACGAAGCCGGTGCAGTCATCCGGCCAGGTGCGCCCGGCGACCTTCACCTTGCGGCTGCCCACGAGCCCTCGGGCCGTGGCGAGCACGTCCTCTCGGCTGGCGGCGGGAGGGGGAGGGCGCACCTGCTTCGGGGCGGCAGGTGAGGGGGCGGCCACGCTCAGGGGGGCCTTGGGCGCGGCGGCGGGCGTCAGCGGGCTGTAGCGGTAACCCCTGGCGATTACACCCCCGCCCATGGGCCTGCCGGTGGCGCATCCGGTCATCACCAGCAGTCCGGCGAGCAGCACGCAGAGCCTCATGTCGCGACCTCCCTGTAGCGAGTCCACGGCGGATGGTCGGGCGGACCGGGGGTGTCGTCAAAAAACCTACCCAGCCAGGCGGGCGAAAAGGCTCGGGTTTTTCACCCCGAGGCGTGGTGGTAATTCTGCGGTGATGCGCAAGCTCCGAGCCCTCTCCTTGCTGTTGCTGCTGACCGGCTGTGGCGCGCCCCGGGCGTACCAGCGGGCGCGGGATGCCGACACGTTGGAGGCGTACCGCGCGTTCCTGCGTGAGTACCCGGAGGGAGACGACGCCGAGGCCATCGAGGTGCGCGTCACCGAGCTGGAGTTCGAGGAGGCCTCGAAGCTGCACACGGTGCTGGCCTACAAGCGATTCCTGGAGGCGAACCCGGAGGGGCCGCAGGCCCGGGCGGCTCGGGCGCTGCTGGAGGGCCTGCGCTTCAACGCGGCGAAGGATGCAGGCACGGCGGCGGCGTTGCGGCAGTTCCTGCGAGACCATCCGGACGGGGCGCAGCGCGAGGAGGCGCAGCGGCTGTTGAAGGAGGCGGAGCTGAAGGAGCTGTCCACGACGAAGGACACGCAGCAGCTCAGAGAGTACCTGCGGGAGTCGCCGGAGGATCCGCGGCGGCTGCGGGTGGAGGCTCGGTTGGACGATGAGAGCTTCGCTCGGGCGGAGACGGCGGGGGCGGGGCTGCTCTTCGCGTACCTGCGGGACTTTCAGGCGGGGCGCTACCGCGAGCAGGCGAAGGTGCGGCTGCTGGAGCTGGAGGTGGAGGGGCTGCTCGTCTCGGGGCTGCTGGAGGAGGCGGAGGCGCGCGTGGCGGGGCATCCGTTGGGGGCGAAGCTGAAGGACTTCCCGGCGCGCCTGGCTCGGGCCCGTGCCGAGCGCGTGGTGTTGCGCAGCTCCGAGCCACTGGTCCAGTCGGCGCAGGTGGGGCACTACCTGCGGAGCATCGAGGATCTGCGGGGCGCGCTGCTGGCGCCGGACCCGATGGACCGGTGGCAGGCAGCGGAGGAGCTGGGCCAGCACGTGTCGGTGAAGGCGTTGGATCCCCTGCTGGAGACCTTCCGAGCGGGGCGCAATCCGCTCATCCGGCAGCGGGCGCTGGACGGCTTGAGGACGGTGCTGCGCGCGCTGCCGAAGCCGGTGGCGGACTACGAGGTGGCGGTGAGGCTGGAGTCGCTGCGCGAGAAGGCGGGGAGCCCGGAGCTGTACGTGTCCATGGCGGCGCTGTTGGATCTGTCGGGGCGGCTGGGCGAGGCGTCCACCGAGTACCAGCGAGCTTTCGTGCCGGAGGAGCCGGACCCGGTGGTGCTGCGTCGCTGGGTGCAGCTACGCGAGGAGCGGCGCCAGTCCTTCTCGGCGGCGGTGGCGGCGCGGCAGCTCGCGCTGTGGGCGCTGCGGGTGGCGCGCGAGGAGTCGATCTCCTCCGAGGGGAACGTGCCCCTGGCGGCGTCGAGGCAGCTCTGCGCGGCGGTGGACAACGCACGCATCGCGGCGGAGGCGATCGCCCGGGCCCGGCAGGCGAGCACCGAGTTCCCCGAGGACCTGGACGGCTTTGCGCTGGCGGCGTCGGACGCGCTGAAGCTGGCGGAGGCTCGGCTGGCGGACGCGGAGCTGCTGCTGCGCGAGCGGTCGCCCGGGGCTCGCACGTGTGGGGACGACGCGGTGCGTGAGCGCCTGGAGAGCGCCGTGTCCGAGCGCCGCGAGGCTCTGCGCGCGGTGGGGGCGAAGCTGCCGAAGCTGGCGCCGCTGCTGCTCGAGGTGGCGCGGGAGAGGGACCCTTCTCCGGAGATTCGCGCTGAGGCCGCCGCCCGGCTCACGGCGCTCCAGACCCACTGAACGGGTATTCCCCCTGGGGAGACCCAGCTGATCCAACAGGTCAGACTGACCAGTAGAGTGAGCCGTACATGGCCACCCGCACGTACACGCTGAAGGCCGCGACGGCGGCCACTGCGCAGCACATCGACTATGAGCGGCTGCTCAACGAGGAGCAGCTGCTTGCGGTTGAAGCGGGGGAGGGGCCTGTCCTGGTCATCGCGGGAGCGGGCTCTGGCAAGACGCGCACGCTGACGTTCCGGGTGGCGCGGCTGCTGGAGCGCGGCATTCCTCCCGAGGGCGTGCTGCTGCTCACGTTCACCAACAAGGCCGCGCGGGAGATGACACGGCGGGTGGAGGAGCTGGCCGGGGCCTTCGCGGACGTGCGCAAGCTGCTGGGCGGCACCTTCCACCACGCGGCGCACGTGCTGCTGCGCCAGCACGCGGGGGCCATCGGCTTCTCTCGCGACTTCACGGTGCTGGATCGCGAGGACGCGCGAGACCTGATGTCCTCCTGCATCGCCGAGCGCAAGCTGCCCCGCGAGCGGCGCTTCCCCAAGGCCGAGGTGGTGTTGGATCTGGTCTCCATGGCCGCCAACCTGCAGCTCTCGGTGGCCGAGGTGCTGGTGGAGCGCCGGCCGCAGTTCCTGCCCCTGGCCGAGGAGGTGCTCGCGGTGGCCCGCCGCTTCGCCGAGCGCAAGGGGCGCATGCACCTGATGGACTTCGACGATCTGCTGGTGATGCTCAAGCGGCTGCTCGTCGACAACCCCATCATCCGCGAGCAGCTCATGGAGCGCTTCCATTGCGTGCTGGTGGACGAGTACCAGGACACCAACCGGTTGCAGGGCGACCTCGTGGACCTGCTCGTTGGCGAGCGCCGCAACCTCACCGTGGTGGGCGACGACTGCCAGTCCATCTACAGCTTCCGGGGCGCGGACTTCACCAACATCATCGACTTCCCCAAGCGCTACCCGGGCTGCGGCATCTACCCGCTCACTCGCAATTACCGCTCGACGCCGGAGATCCTCCGGCTGGCCAACGCCTCCATCTCGCTCAACCAGCGCCAGTTCTCCAAGCAGCTCATCTCCTCTCGCGCTCCGGGGCCAGTGCCGGTGCTGGTGTCCACCCTGGACATGGATCAGCAGGCGGCCTTCGTGGCGCAGCGGGTGCTCGAGTTGCGCGATGGGGGCATGCCGCTGGAGCAGATGGCGGTGCTCTACCGGGCCCACAGCCACTCCATCGAGCTGCAGCTGGAGCTGGTCCGCCGGGGCATCCCTTTCCGGGTGCGCTCGGGCGTGCGCTTCTTCGAGCAGATCCACGTGAAGGATGTGCTCGCGCACCTGCGGCTGGCGGGCAACCCGCGCGACGAGCTGGCCCTCAAGCGCATCGTCAAGCTGGTGCCCGGCATCGGCCCGGCCAAGGCGGAGGCCCTCTGGGAGGCGCTGCTGGCCCTGCCTCCGGAGCTGTCCCTGGTAGAGGCCCTGGCCCGCCCCGAGGTCCAGGCCGAGGTGCCTCGGAAGGCCGCGCCGGGCTTCGGCCGGCTGATCCAACTCATGGAGCGGCTGGGAGCCCCTGGGTCAAACCTGACACCGGGGCGGATGATCCAGGACGTGTTGGCGGGAGGCTACGGCGAGTACCTGCGGACGGAGTTCCCGGAGGAGGAGCGGCGCGAGGACGACATCCGGCAGCTGGCGGAGTTCGCCGGGCGCTTCGAGGATCTGCCGCGCTTCTTGTCGGAGATCGCGCTGGTGGCCGAATTCTCGGCCCGGGAAGCGACGGGCGAGCCCCCGGACGAGAGCCTCACGCTCTCCACCGTGCACCAGTCCAAGGGTCTGGAATGGCAGGCGGTTTTCGTCATCTCCCTGGCCGAGGGCCGCTTCCCCCTGCCCGGGGCTGCTCGCACGCCGGACGAGGAGGAAGAGGAGCGTCGGCTCTTCTACGTGGCGGCCACGCGGGCCAAGGATGAGCTGGCGTTGTGCTACCCGATCTCCGCGGTCCTGAGAGGGGGCGAGCGGGCGATCCTCCGGCTCTCTCGCTTCGTCGAGGAGCTACCGGTAGGAGAAGAGGCGCCCTACGACCGGCTGATCGTCGAGACGAGAACTGCGCAACCCGGCTCCTGACGTGATACAGAGTAGTACTCCAATGGCGGACAGACCTCGCATCATCGGGATTGATCTAGGAACGACCAACACACTGGTCGCGTCCGTGAAGAACCGCATCCCGAAGATCGTCCCCACAGATCGCGGAAACCTGATCCTGCCCTCGGTCGTGGCGCTCTCCGGTAAGGGGGAGTTGCTGGTGGGTGGTGTGGCCAAGGATCAGATGGTCACCAACCCGAAGAACACGCTCTACGGGACCAAGCGCCTCATCGGCCGCAAGTACCAGTCCAAGGTCGTCGACGACCTGAAGGGCTACTTCAAGTACGACATCGTCGAGGCCCCGGACGGGGAGGCAGCGGTGACGCTGGGCGGGCGCATCTACACGCTGCCCGAGGTGTCCAGCTTCATCCTCAAGCAGCTCAAGACGATCGCCGAGCAGTTCCTGGGCGGCCCTATCGACGAGGCCGTCATCTCCGTGCCGGCGTACTACACGGACAGCCAGCGCCAGGCGGTGAAGGAGGCGGGGAAGCTCGCGGGCTTCAACGTCAAGCGCATCGTCAACGAGCCCACCGCGGCGGCGCTCGCCTACGGCTTCAACCGCGGGTTGGATCAGAAGATCCTCGTGTACGACCTGGGCGGTGGCACCTTCGACGTCTCGGTGCTGCACCTGACGGGCAACGTCTTCGAGGTGCTGGCCACCGGTGGCGACACCTTCCTGGGCGGCGTCGACTTCGACACCCGGGTGATGGACTACGTGCTCGAGAAGTTCTGGGAGGAGACCAAGGTCGATCTCTCGCAGAGCCCCATCGCCATGCAGCGGATCAAGAACGCGGCCGAGGGGGCGAAGATCGATCTGACGCTCATCCCCAACGTGGTCATCGATCTGCCCTACATCGAGGAGCGCAAGGGCAAGCCGTTGGATCTGCGGATTCCCCTGACGCGCGAGAACCTCAACGCGCTCACCATGGACCTGGTGGATCGCACGTTCGAGATCTGCGACCGGGTGCTGGCGGAGAAGGGCATCAACCGCTCGGAGATCGACGAGATCATCCTGGTGGGCGGGCAGAGCCGCATGCCGCTGGTGCAGCAGCGCATCCAGGAGCACTTCGGCAAGCCGCCGCGCAAGGGCGTGCATCCGGACGAGTGCGTGGCCCTGGGCGCGGCCCTGCTGGCGGACTCGCTGGGCAGCATCGACTCGGTGACGCTGCTGGACGCGGTGTCCATGCCCATTGGCTACGCGCTGCCCAACGGCCGCGTGCGCCGCGTCATCGAGAAGAACTCCATCATCCCGCTGGTGAAGAGCTTCCGGTTGCCTCCTCCGAAGGACCCGGGCGCGCCCTTCATCGAGATGGACATCTTCCAGGGCGACAGCGACCTGATGGTGGACAACGAGTACCTGGGCACGTTGCGAGTGCCGGCCGAGTCGGCGGGGCGGAAGATCGACTTCCGGCTCAACGAGGAGTGCCTGCTGCAGGTGATCGTCGAGGAGCCGGGTGGCCCTCGGCGGATTGAGTTGGCCACGCGGGACACGCCCGAGCTGCTCAAGAAGGAGCTGGCGCGGGTGGCCGAGGAGCGGGCCCAGAAGGCCGAGCAGGCAGCGTCCACTCCGTCCTCCCACCAGGAGGGCAGCGGGCTGTTCTCCAGCATCAAGAGCATCTTCCGTAGGGGGTAGTCGGCGGCATGGCCAGGTTCCCGTCGAAGGAGTGGTGTGAGGAGGCGGTACGGCTGGTGAACGCGGACCCGGAGAGCTCGCTCGCCGCCCAGGGGTGGCAGGGAGAGATCGGGGTCATCGTCGACGCGGAGCCGGGCAAGTTGGCGCGTGCCTTCGTGGTGCACGTGGTGCCGCGCGGTGGCCGCATCGAGAAGCTGCGGGTGCTGGACGAGCCGGACGATCTGGATGAGCTCGATCCGGCCTACCTGGCGCGGGCGCCCTACACGGTGTGGAAGCAGCTGTTGCAGGGGAGCCTGGATCCCGTGGAGGCGGTGCTGCGGCGGCGCATCGCGGTGAAGGGAGACCTGCAGCAGCTCATCGAGCGCTTGAGGTTCAAGGGCATCGCAGATCGCGTCTTTGGCGCGCTGAAGACGGAGTACGTGGACGGGTAGTCAATGCCAGCGGGGGGCAGGCAGCCATGAGCATTCGTCAGAATCTGAAGAAGCAGGCGCTGGGCGTGTCGCAGAAGGCGATGGAGAAGCTGCTGGCCGACGAGAAGCGGGCCATGGCGTTCGCCCAGGCGCTCGGCTCGGTGCAGCGGGGCAAGCAGGCGCTGGACCGGGGCCAGGAGGAGCTGATGCGGGCGCTGAGCTTCGCGACCCGGAGCGACTTCAAGACGGTGGGTAAGAAGCTCTCTGGACTCAAGCGCCGGCTGCGCGAGCTGGACGAGCGGTTGGAAGAAATCGCGAGAGAATAGCCGTTGACAGGGAACACGGCGGGTGGCATCTACCCACCCGTCGCTTCGTCGGGGGCGCATAGCTCAGCGGTAGAGCACTGCCTTCACACGGCAGGGGTCCCAGGTTCGAATCCTGGTGCGCCCACTCCGACGAACTCCCGATGACCGCAATCGGGCGCATAGCTCAGCGGTAGAGCACTGCCTTCACACGGCAGGGGTCCCAGGTTCGAATCCTGGTGCGCCCACACGATAGAGGCCGTGAGTCCCTAGGGGCTCACGGCCTCTTCGCTTTTGGGGCCTCAGAAGAGCTTCGTGCCCGAATCCCAGTGAGGACTGAAGGCGCAATGACAACTGATGCTGGCAGTGGGACAGCCAGGGAGCGCCTGCTCCGGTACTTTCAAAAGAAAGAGCTGGAGCAGATCCTGAAGCGGCTCGAAGGGGTGACGGTGGGTGGTGTCATCCCAAGGGAGAGCCTGCCGGATGTGACGCAGGCGCTGTCCCTGCTCTTCCGGGTGGATGCGGTTCCCTTCTCGACGATTCACGGCGAGGCGTCAGGCTCCGAGAAGGCGGAGTGGTTGCGCCAGGTGATTCTCGAGTTCCTCGCGGGTGAGTCCGAGCTGTACGTGGTGTTCTCAGGTCTGGGCGCCGCTGGCTGGGTTCGCCTGATCGTCGACGGAGAGGGCCGCTGGGTTCGGAGCCTCTGGGAGGTCATGCCGGACAGAGAGGTCTTCTTCGCGTCCGCTGACCGGCGGCGGGTGCTGGCGATCACAGAAGAAGAGATGTTTCACGGCGCGTACCTCGGACATGTTGGCGCCTGAAGAGTTCCTGAAGCTCGTAGGTGACCTGTCTCAGTATGGGGATTGAGCGACGCCGGGGACCCAAAGGCCGCCCGGCGCCGTCTCCGCTGCATTCAGGCCGTGCCAGTTGGCTCTATTCCGCCGGGGCCGGCCGCGTATCTGGAACCACGGCCTTCTCTGCCTCGGCCCGCTCCTGCGCCCGCGCCTTCAGCAGCGAGGCCACGACGGAGCCACCCAGCAGCAGCGCGATGACACCCAGCGAGACCGCGGGTGGCACCTTCACCACGTCCACCAGCGCCATCTTCGCGCCCACGAACACCAGCACCGCCGACAGGCCTACCTTCAGGTAGGAGAACTTCTCCACCGCCCCTGCCAGCACGAAGAACAGCGAGCGCAGGCCCAGGATGGCGAAGATGTTCGACGTGAAGACGAGGAAGGGATCCGTCGTCACCGCGAAGATGGCCGGGATGGAGTCGAGCGCGAAGAGCACGTCCGTCAGCTCCACCAGCACCAGCGCCATGAACAGCGGCGTGGCCAGCTTCCGGCCATTCTCCAGCGTGAAGAAGTGATCCTTGTCAAAGCGGGGCGTGGAGGGGATGACCCGCCGGGCCAGCTTCATGACCGCGCCGTCCTCCGGGTGATCCTCCTTGTTGCGCTGCAAGAAGAGCTTCACACCCGTGAGGATGAGGAACGCTCCGAAGACGTAGATGAGCCAGTGGAAGCGCTGCAGCATCGCCACTCCGGCGAAGATCATCGCCGCGCGCAGCACCAGCGCGCTCAGGATGCCCCAGAAGAGCACCCGGTGCTGGTAGAGCGCCGGAATCTTCAGCGCCGAGAAGATGACGACGAAGACAAAGATGTTGTCGATCGAGAGCGACTTCTCGATCAGATAGCCGGTGAGGAACTGCACTGCGGGCGTGGTTCCGAACTTCCACCAGATGCCCAGGTTGAACACCAACGCGAGCGAGATCCACACGCCGCTCCACGCCAGTGCTTCCTTGAACTTCACCTCGTGCGTCTTGCGGTGGAACACTCCCAGGTCCAGCGCCAGCATCAACAACACGAAGACGATAAACCCCACCCATAGGGCGGGGCTGCCTATGCTTTCCATCTCCATAGCTCTGGGTCTTCCTCTCTAAAGCGTGTGAAAGGCTGTCAGCGGGCGAAGGGGAGGGCGTCACCACTCCAGCCCCGGGTGGTGGGCATCCGCATGGCCTGCTCGTGCAGCCTGCGCACGCGCTCCTCTGTCCTCGGGTGCGTCGAGAAGAGCGACAGGATGCTCTGCATCCCCGCGAAGGGGCTCACGATGAACAGGCTCGCCGTGGCCGGACGCCCCTCCACCGGCAATGCCATGGCCCCGGCCTCCAGCTTCCGCAGCGCGCTCGCCAGCGCCTCGGGGTCACCGGAGATCTCCCCGCCCGTCTGGTCCGCCAGATACTCGCGCGAGCGCGAAATCCCCATCTGGATGAGTGTGGCCGCGATGGGCGCCACCAGCGCCAGCGCCAGCGTCTGCAGCGGCGACAGGCCCTCACCCTCGTCCTCGTCACGGCCCAGGAACATCGAGCCGAACAGGCCCACCGCGTGGGCCAGGTATGTCACCGCCGAGGCCACCGCCGCGGCGATGGTGGACACCAGGATGTCCCGGTTCTTGATGTGCGCCAGCTCGTGCGCCAGCACCCCGCGCAGCTCCCGCTCGTCGAGCACCTCCAGGATGCCCGCCGTCACCGCCACCACGCCGTGCTCCGGGTTGCGGCCTGTCGCGAAGGCGTTGGGCTGGGCCTCGTTCATCAGGAAGACGCGCGGCTTGGGAATGCCCGCCCGCTGCGACAGCTCCTCCACCATCCGGTGCAGGCGCGGCGCTTGCTGGGGGCTCACCTCCTGCGCCCCGTGCATGCTCAGCACCAGCTTGTCCGAGTAGAAATAGGCTCCCAGGTTCATCGCCAGCGACAGCACCAGCGCGCCAATGAAGAATCCCTTACCCAGCGCGGCGCCGATGCCGATGAGAAACACCGACAGCACGCCGAGAAGCAGGATGGTTTTGATCTGGTTCTTCATGCCATTTGAATTAAAGGCCTCGCAATCATTCGGCAAATAGGTAATCAGGGCGCATTCCTTCGAAAAAACCGAAGAGATGCAGGCCCTCGTCTTCTCGCCACCAGGACAAACAGGCGAGCGTGGAGACGACACTCGGGACGGGATGATGAGCCGTCGCTTTGTGTTCAGTGGCGCAAAGCCGGCAGGACCTGAATGTCCACCGGGCTCGTGAGCACCTGGCCGGTCGCGAAGGTGGTGAGCGGGCGTGGAGTCATCCGCGCTGCCCTGCCTCTGCACTCGGGTCCGCTCGACGGGAGGCTGTGCGCCCTCTGTCGTGCTTCCCCGCCTCACGGCCCCCTCGCATGGAGATTCCTTCGTTGATCCGCTACCGACTTCTCTCTGCCCTCTGCGCGTCCATCCTCCTGGCTTCGGCCGCGGGTTGTGGTTCGGCCGATCAGGGTGCGGACTCGCAGACGCCCCCCAGCCTGAATGGCGATGACTTTGGCGGAGGCCTGCCGGACGACCCGCAGCTTGAAACGCCTGCTCCCACTCCGACCCCTGCTCCTTCTACGCCTACGCCCGAGCCGACTCCTACGCCCGAGCCTACGCCCGAGCCGACTCCTGCGCCGGAGCCGACGCCGGCTCCCGCGCCCGCGTCGGACAAGGATGTCTTCGGCGTCACCATGCTCTACCCGACGAAGGCGGGGGGCGAGACGTGGTTCCTCAAGGACGAGGCGCTGAAGGACTCGCGCTTCGATCCGCAGGACACCATCACCCGCAACTCGGACGGCTCCTGGAAGATGAAGAGCAGCCAGGTGCGCATGCACGCGCTCACCTCCACCGGCTACGACTCGAAGAAGATCCCCACGTATGACCGGGACGTTCTGGCGGACCGCGGCTACATGCAGGCCGCCAACGACTGGAAGAATGTGGAGATGACGGGCTTCATCAAGGTGAACGCCGCCAGCGATATGAGCGACAACTTTGCCTGGTACGCGCGCGGTGGCCGCCACAATGATGACCTGGCCTGCGAGGGCTCCTCGTACAAGGGCAGCCTGCACTACGACGGCCGCGTGCGCTGGCAGAAGGAGTCCTGGCACGTGAGCTACGACCAGACCGCCTACAAGCCGGGCACCAGCTCGCTCAAGGGCCGTTGGGTGGGCTTCAAGTCCATCATGAAGAACACCACCGTCAACGGGAAGCCCGCGGTGAAGCTGGAGCTGTGGCTCAACGAGAACACGGACAAGGTGACGTGGAAGAAGGTCTATGACATCACGGACTCCGGCCAGATTGGCGGCGATGCCACCAACTGCGGCGGCTCCGTGGATGCCATGCCCATCACCTGGGGCGGTCCCCTGGCCACCTTCCGCTGGGACAGCGCCTCGGACGTGGACTTCAAGTGGCTGAGCGTGCGCGAAATCACCGAGTAGGTTGGGTGGGCAGACCCCACCTCGGATGATGGGGAAGGCGCGGGGATTTCCATCGTCCCCGCGCCTTTTTCATGCACGTTGCGAGACTTCTGCTCTGCGTTGGACCAAGGCCTCGTACTTGGGGGCCATGGCCGCATCCGCACCCCCACCCCAGCCTTCCGGCGCCACCGGCCTTGTCACCGGACGTTCGGTGGCATCACGCCGGGCCTCAATTGGTGAGGCCCGGACCTCGCGGGGGATCCTTCCATGCAGATCACGTTCCTCGGGCATGCTGGCTTTCTGGTCGAAACCCAACACGCCCTGGTGGTCGCCGACCCGTGGTTGTCCCCTTATGGCGCGTTCGACTCGGCATGGATGCAATTCCCGCGCAACCATGACCTCGCGCCCATGGTGCGCGAGAAGCTCGAGCACTCGCCCAAGGAGCGCTTCCTCTACATCAGCCACGAGCACAAGGATCACTACGATCCCGAGTTCCTGCGCACCCTGACGAAGCGTGACTTCACTGTCGTCATCGGACGCTTCCGTCGCACCGCGCTCCGGGATGACTTCGTGGCCTATGGCGCCAAGCGCATCGTCACCTGTGAGGACTCGCAAGAGGTGCCCTTCAAGGGCGGCTATCTGAAGCTCTTCCTGACCGACTCGGGGACCAACCGGGACTCGGCGCTGCTGGTCCAGGCCGATGGGCAGTGCTTCCTCAACCTCAACGACTGCAAGATCCATGATCGGCTGCCAGCCATCGTCGCGGAGGAGGGGCCCATCGACGTCTTCACGGCCCAGTTCTCGGGCGCCATCTGGCACCCCACCTGCTACGACTACTCGCGCGAGGAGTACGCGGAGCACTCGCGTCAGAAGCGGGGCAGCAAGTTCGAGGCGGTGGCACGCGCCATGGAGACGGTCCAGCCCCGTGTCTACCTGGCCTCGGCGGGCCCTGCCTGTTTCCTGGATCCGTCGCTCTTCCACATCAATCTGGAGCCAGTGAACATCTTCCCCCGCGCTTCGGAGCTCTTCACCTTCCTCCAGCAGCGGCTGGCGGGGAAGACGCCGCGTCTCCTCGAGCCCATGCCCGGGGATGTGCTCGACGCGGGCATCGGGGACATGGTGTCGCTGGCGCCCGAGCGCGTCACGGATGAGAACGTCTCGCAGTACCTGCGCAACTACGCCGCGCTGACGACGCGCGTCTTCCGTGAGCGGCGGCGCAACCTGATGCTGGAAGAGGTGGATCTCATCCACCAGCGGCTGCGCGAGGAGATGCAGCAAAAGCTGGACGCCTTCTCACTGGCGGACCGTGTGATGACGCCCCTGTACCTGGGCCTCCTCGAGCTGCCCGGGCAGCTCATCCGCGTGGACTTCCGCTCGCGCAGGGTGGAGGTTGTCAGAGAGGTGCGGGACCTGAGCCGCTACACGCTCATCTCGAGTGCGCCGGATATCGTGCGCGTGCTGGATCGCAAGCTGAACTGGGAGGACTTCCTGCTGTCGTTCCGCTTCCGGGCCTCGCGCGCTCCCGATGTCTACGATGCCAGCCTGCACAACTTCCTCGCCGCCGAGATCGAGGATCTGCGCGCCATGTGCGACACCACGCTGGCCACCGAGTCGCGCAAGGAGCGCACCGTGGTCACCGCCAGCGGGCAGCGCTACGCCGTCAACCGTTATTGCCCCCACCAGGGCGCCGATCTGCGCGAGGGGTGGATCGAAGAGGGGCGCTACCTCGTCTGCCCCCGCCACCGCTGGCGCTTCGATCTACAGGACGGCGGTAGCTGCGGGACCAACGGGTGCTCCGTCAAGGCTGAGTGCCTCGGGAAGGAGAAGGACGAGGACAAGCACGAGGAGCACCGGCCCACGCTGTGAGCCCTGTGTAGATCCCCTCTCCCTCTGGGAGAGGGTGAGGGTGAGGGTGTTCCCGGAGCGTGTTTCAATGTGACATGGAGCCGGGCTGTATACCCTCACCCCGACCCTCTCCCAGAGGGAGAGGGAGGAGGGTTACGGCGTAGAGAGCAGCTCCACGTCGAACCGACCGTTGTCCGTGCGCAAGCCCACTGGTCCGTCGAAGCTGAGCGCCTCGGCCGGCAACTCCCCCTCCCAGACGGACCTGCCATCCACCTGCACCTTCAACTCCGCGCCCTGGAACTCCGCCCGCAGCGTGTGACTGCCACCCGGTTCGAGCTTGGGCACCACTCCCTTGCTCCTCGGCTTCACCGTCCGGTAGCCGCCGTTGCCGCAGTCGTCCGAGCGGGACATCCCCGGGTTGTATTTCATCGACACCACCAGGCCCGCTTTCGGCTCCAGGCGCCACATCACGTAGACGACGTTGCAGCCGTCCTTTGCCCGCAGCTTCAGCCCGACCTGTCGTCGCAGCTCCCCGGACTGCAGCGGCTTCTGCTCGCGCGTGGCCCCTAGATAAGTGAAGCGCAGCTCCGCTACCCGTGTCTTCTCCTGCACCGGTGACACCAGCGCCCGCGTCTTTGCTCCCTCGCTCGAGGACACGACCGCCCGCACTTTCGGCTCCTCAATGCGCAGGCGTCCGCCGGCGACAGGCTCCAGTTTCCCCTGGGTCGCCTTCATCCGCTTCGCGGTGAGCGAGCCGTTCTCGGTCTTCTTCATGGACTTCTCGGGAGAGGCCGGTGGTGCGAGCAACCCCAGCAGCGAGGCCAGCAGGATCGGCCGGCCAATCATGGCCGCTCCTCTCCCAGGAACCGGCTCAGCTCCGCCACGTGGGTCTTCAGCCAGGCCTGCTCGGCCCGCAGCCGTGCCAGCTCCAGCATCAGGTAGTCCCGGTAGCGGCGCACCTTCGCCGTCTCCATCGCCTGGAACTCTCGAAGCTGACCCTCCAGGTCCGAGACCAGCACCGACACCTCGCGCAGGCGCGCCTCCTCCGCCAGGTGCCCCGATCGCAGCTCACGCAGCAGCCGCGCCACGTCCTGGCTCACGCCCTCCACATCCTCCTCGAGCGCACGCCGGCGTCCCTCTCTCGCCCGCGCGTTCGCCGACGGCTGCCACAGGCTCCCCAGGTTGTACGAGACCGTCAGCGCTCCGAAGAGCGGCACGTCCTGCTGCACGTTGATCAGCTCGTCGTACCCGCCCCTCACCTGCACCTTCCACGCCGACGCGCTGCGCAGGCTCGCGGCCTCCGCTTCCACCCGATCATCCGCCGCGCGGAAGTCCTTCAGCCAGCTGGAGAGTGGGCGCTCGGCGGGGCGGGGCAGGGCGGCGAGCCGCTCGCGCTCCTTTGCCGTCTCGTACGCCAGCGAGCGCAGGCCATCCAGCCGCAACTGCAGGGCGTTGAGCTCCTCGACGGTGGCCCGGCCTTCCTTCACGTCCTCGCGCAGCGAGGCCAGCAGTTGCTCGGACTCGGGCAGGGCAGCTTCCAGCACCTGGGCCCGAGCGGCCAGTGCGGCCTCGGCTCCCACGTCCGCGCCCCGCTTCGCTGCCGCCTGCAGTGCCGAGAGCGCCCGGTAGCGCTCGCACTCCGCCTCTGCCCGGCGGCGGATGGACAGCCCCCGGTACAGCCCTACGAAGTCATAGTTCACGCCCGCGGTGATCCGCGGCGTCGGGCTTCCCAGGGGCACGCCTCCGACCCCTCCGGCCTCGCCCGCGTTCACCAGTCCCACGCTCGCGAACACGTCCGGTGCGAGCAGCATCGTGGACTCGGCCTCGCCCACCCCGCGCACGAAGGCGCAGTAGCCCGGGTCGCGCGCCTCACCCTCCGGCTCCTCGGCCCCCGCCACTCCCGCGCCGAGGCCGGCCAGCACGATCCATGCAACTGCCCACCGCATCCTCGCCTCCTGTCTCGCTCCGGCCCTACAGCAGCAGCGGCGGCCGTCCCAGCAGCAGCAGCTCGTCCCGTGCCCAGCGCTCGTCCCGTAGCTTCAGCTCCACCATCACCCCGCGCAGCAGCGTCTGGCGCACCGGGTGCTTCACCGTCACCTCGCCCTGCAGTGCCTGGCCCACCATCCCTGCCTCTTGGCACCACACCAGCTTCAGCGCGCACCGGTAGAGCGGAGTGCCCGGCCCCGCGTTCTCCAGGTTCTCGTACGGCACGAAGCCCACCGTTAGCCCCTGCTCGATGGCCTCCAGCCACGGCGAGCTCCGGATGGACGCGAGCAGCGCGTCGTAGCGCGCCACCGCCTCGTCCAGCGACTTCAGGCTCTCCGTCAGGTGCTGGCGCTCGCTCTCCGCCCGCGCCACCTCCAGCGCCGAGCGCGTGTACTCCCGCTCCAGTAACAGCACCTCGGTGGTGAGTCCTGAGCTCCGGCCTCCCAGCGAGGCATCGAAGCCGCCCAGCTCGCGCCTCACCGCCTCCAGCTTCGTCTGCAGCTCCGCCGAGCCCTCCGCCAGCGACAGGTTGCTCTGCGCCATCTGCGCCAGCTGGTGGTTGGCCGTGAGCCGCTCCTCGCGCTCCAGCATTCGTGCGTTGTACAGCGCCTCCGTGCGCGTGCGCGCCATGCCCGCGTAGGCCCGGTTCGACTCGGCGATCTCCCGCGCCGCCTCCTGGTACTCCCGGCGCAGCATGGCCAGCCGGCGCAGGGCCTTCGCTCGGGCCGTGCGCTCGCTTCCCAGCGCCACGCGGAAGCGCTCCTGAAAGTCCGTCTCCGAGTCCACCAGCCGCTCGGCCTGCTCCAACCGGGCCTCCAGGTCTCTCCTGTCCGCCAGCAGCTTGTCCCGTGACGCCGCTTGCTGCGCCAGTTGGGCGTTGAGCTGGAGGATCTCCGGATCCGTCGGCGTCACCACCGTGGGCGTCAGCCACGAGTGGTTCACGAAGAAGAAGACCTGCACGCCCAAGTACGAGACGAGCCCCGCGAGGATGATCGCCAGCAGCACCGAGCCCAGGGCCTTGTAGGCGTTGACCGCGACGGTATTGAGCCTGTTGACGATGCGCTGATTCATGGTGTCGAACCCCCTCCAGCCGTCTGGGTGGGAGCAACGGTCTCGGGAGGCCTGTCCGGAGGTGGTGCGCTCGCGGGTGGTACTCCGGGCGCGGCGCTCGGCTTGCCCCGGGTCTCCCAGCTACCCGAGTCCAGTGTGAAGAGGGCCAGTGGCGTGAAGAGCGCGTAGGTGACGGGCATCAGCAGGCCCATGGGCAGAAAGGAGAGCGCCGACACACGCATGTCCGGCGGCAGATCCCTCTTGTCGATGCGGTAGATGACCCCCATGGCTCCCATGACGAGCATGTGCAGCAGCAGCACGCCCCAGAACTGCCCGTTCAGGACGTTGTGGATGATGATGACCGGATAGGAGAGCAGCAGCGCCAGCTGTGACACGTAGTGGACACCCACCACCGGGTGCAGCCTCCAGGCGTGGCTCAGCCCACAAATCATGTCCACGAGGTTGGAGCGGCGCCACCTCAGCTGTTGCGAGAAGTAGCCCGCGAGCGTGGCCGGCGCTGCCGTCTGGCACCAGGCCTCCGTGGTGTAGACCGTCTCGTAGCCCGCCTTGACGATCTGCCGCGTGAGGAACCGATCCTCCCCGTACTTGATGGGAACCCCGGCGATGTTGCGCGCCTCGAGGATGGGATCCAGCTCCAGCAGCACGTGGCGCCGGTACGCGGTGAGGCACCCGGACAGGCACAGCACCGAGCGGAAGCTCCGCTCAAGATCCTTGAGCCACTCCTGGGCGAAGTAGAACTTGATCTCGATCATCCGCGTCATCCAGTTCTGATGACGGTTGGACACATAGGTGCGGCCGCCCACCGCCGCGATGCGCGGGCTGACGAAGCGCCGCACCAGCTCGCGCACGGCGCTCGGGTGCACCACCACGTCCGAGTCCACCGAGACGATGATGTCCGCGGTGGCCTCGCGCACCGCCCGGGCAATGCCCTTGCGCTTGCCCATGTTGTGCGGGTTGCGCATCACCTTCACGTTCGGATGGCCCTCGGCCGCGCGCAGCGCCCAGGCATGGCTGTCGTCGGTGGAGCAATCGTCCACCACGCAGATGCTCAGCTTGTCCCGCGGGTAGTCCTGCGCCAGCAGGCTGCGCACGGCGTGGTAGATGCCCTCGTCCTCGTTGAAGAGAGGGATGACCACGGTGACGGTCGGCTGATAGCTGTCGTCCGTCGCCTCGACCCAGCGGCCGCGCATCCGCCGCAGCAGCGGGCCGAGCACGTACCGGTTCATCATCACCACCAGTACCAACAGGTGAACGGGGAACAGTTCCATATGCCACCCAGCGCCGCGAACTGAGCCCGGCGCGCCCCAACACACACACCCCTGACGCTCGCCCCTGGCCTCGTCCTGCTCGCTCATTCCCCCCTTGTCCCCGGCTCTCGTGCCTTCCAGCGCGGTGCTTCGAGGCGGCCTGAAACTCGACCCGTGCCAGAGCACTCACAACTGCCCCGCAGGGCAGTAGGAGTGTCCTTTACCCCCGGATTTCCGTCCTACTGTGTCGGATGCCGGGACAC
Source organism: Archangium lansingense (assembly GCF_026626635.1). Lineage (GTDB taxonomy): Bacteria > Myxococcota > Myxococcia > Myxococcales > Myxococcaceae > Archangium > Archangium lansingense. Next base: position 7,547,758 of record NZ_JAPNKA010000001.1, on the reverse strand, counting down.
ATCAACACCCCGGAATGTCCTTCGCTTGCCGCCAGGGCTGGACTGAGGCGCCACTTGGCAACATCCGCGCGGGTCCTACGTTGACTGGCCAAATCGATGGGGTGGTGGAGGAGGGGGACGGATGAGGCGATCAGCCTTGGGAGTATTGGCTTTGCTCGCGGCGGTGCCGCTGGCGGCGGGGGCAGCGGATCCGAAGATCGCGGGCGAGTGGTCGCCCATGATGAACTTCCCGGTGTCGCTGACTCACGCGCACCTGTTGCCCACCGGCAAGGTGATGTTCTTCGGCGAGTTCGAGGAGGGCTTGGAGCCGCCGCGCTTGTGGGATCCCGCCTCCGGCGCGCTCTCGAACCTCCCGCTGCCCGACTACAACATCTTCTGCGCGGGCCACTCCTATCTGGCGGATGGGCGCCTGCTTCTGACGGGCGGTCACGAAGATTCCCACGTGGGCTACCCCTACGTGACCATCTTCAATCCCTTCACGCTCACGTGGAGCCGCACCGAGAGCATGAATGACAACCGGTGGTATCCCACCAACACCACGCTGCAGAACGGTGACGTGGTGGTGCTCTCGGGCGAGACCCACGCGGCGGGCTCCAACAACCCGCTGCCGCAGGTGTGGGAGGCAAAGACGGGCAAGTGGCGCAACCTCAATACCGCCATCCAGGATCTGCCCTATTACCCACGCATGTTCCTGGCGCCCAACGGCAAGCTGTTCTTCGCGGGTCCCTGGCGTCGCTCGCGCTGGTTGGATCCCGAGGGCACCGGCACCTGGTTCGACGGTCCGAACAGCGTGTACAACGGCCGGGCCTACGGCGCGGCGGTGATGATCGGCTCCAAGGTGCTCATCATCGGAGGCGGCTCGCCAGCGACAGCCACCGTGGAGGAGATCGATCTCTCGCAGCCTTCACCCACCTGGGTGACGCGCGCCCCGATGGCCTGGCCCCGGCGCCAGCTCAACGCCACCTTGATGCCCGACGGCAAGGTGCTGGTGACGGGCGGCAGCAGCGGCGAGGACTTCGATGACGATGACCTGCCCGTCAAGGTGCCCGAGCTCTACGATCCCGACACCAACACCTGGACGAAGCTCGCCCCCGCAGTGGACTACCGGGGCTATCACTCGACGGCGCTCCTGCTGCCGGACGGGCGCGTGCTGACGGGCGGCGGCCGCAACCGGCGTACGGCGGAGATCTTCACGCCCCCCTACCTCAAGCAGGACGGCGGGCGTCCCACCATCCAGGAGACGCCGGCCGCCATCAATCCTGGGTCGAACTTCCTCGTCCAGACCGCGAATGCGGCTCAGGTGGCCAAGGTGACGTTGCTGGCGCTCGGCTCGGTGACGCACGCCTTCGATCAGCACCAGCGCTTCCTCAAGCTGCCCTTCACCGTGACGAGCGGGGGGCTGCAGGTGACTGCACCTCTGAACAACCTCGCCGCGCCTCCGGGCTACTACATGCTCTTCCTCGTGGACGGGCGCGGGGTGCCCTCGGTGGGGCGCATCGTGAAGGTGAACCTCGTGGTGCCGGCCGCCCAGAAGAAGATCGTCTTCAGCGACACGTGGAAGTATGACGATCGGGGCGTTGATCAGGGCACCGCCTGGCTCGCCCGGGAGTTCGACGACTCGGCCTGGAAGTCAGGCCCAGGCCAGCTCGGCTACGGCGACGAGGACGAGGGCACCGTGCTCACCCCGGGCTCTCCCACGGTGTACTTCCGCAAGAAGATCAACCTGGAGAACCTCGTCACCGCGGCCGACCTCGAGGTGCTGTACGACGACGGCATCGCCGTGTGGATCAACGGGGTGCCCGTCTTCTCCCGCAACATGGGCAACGGGACGGGTTTTGGCGCCACCGCCACTGGCTCGACGACCAATGCGTACGAGCGCGCCACCATCCCGCTGGCGTCCAGCCCGTTCCGCGTGGGGGAGAACGTGGTGACGGCGATGGTGAAGCAGGTGTCCCTCGGCTCGGATGATCTCACCTTCGCGCTCTCGCTGGAGGTGACGCAGCTCGCTGGCCCGGTGCCTGACACGCTGGTCGTCACCGCGCCCAACGGCGGCGAGGTGCTCCAGCCTGGCATCTCCATGCCCATCACCTGGTCCAGCACCGGCAACGTGCCGAGCGTGGACCTCGCGCTCTCCGCGGATGGTGCCGCGAGCTGGACGCCCATCGCCTTCGGTGTGGCCAACACGGGCGTGTATTCCTGGACGGTGCCGTCGATGAGCACCCGCCAGGCCCTGGTGCGCGTGTCCCGTGTCGGCGGCACCACGCCCCTGTCGGATGTGAGCAACGCGCCCTTCACCATCAGCCCGCAGGTGAGCGTCATGGCCATCCCGTTCCGGTCCACGTGGAAGTACTCGGACACCGGGGTGGACCCTGGCGCGAGCTGGAACACGGCGGGCTTCAATGACGCGGCGTGGCCCTCGGGGGCGGCTCAGCTCGGCTACGGCGATGGTGACGAGGTCACGGTGCTCAATCGCACCACGCCCTCCCAGTCCAGCGTCTACTTCCGCAAGAAGATCACCGTGAATGGGGCCGTCACCCAGGCCAACCTGCGCGTCCTCTTCGACGATGGCTTCGCTGTGTTCGTGAACGGGACGCAGGTGTTCGCCCGGAACATGGACAAGGGCGTTGCTCACGAGAAGTACGCGAGCGCTGGAACGGAGAACGAGCTCGTCGCCGGCACCTTCCCCACGAGCGCGTTCGTTCAGGGGGAGAACACCATCGCGGTGGTGGTGAAGCAGACGGGTGGGACCTCGCCGGACCTGTCGTTCGACCTCGAGCTGCAGCTCGGGGTCGTCCCGAATCCGTGAGCTTGCGGGCGGCGCGCCTGCCGCCGGGCTGGCGCGTGCTCCCGTGACGCGATAGGGGTGGGGGCTGGACATCGCCCATGATGCCGAGCCCCCCTCCCGAGTCATCCTTGTCCCTGCGCCCCGATGAGGTCCACCTGTGGGTGGTGGAGCCGGAGCGTATCTCCGAGCCCCAGTTGCTCGCCGCCTACCACGCGATGCTCAGCGCGGAGGAGAGGGAGCGGCACTCGCGCTTCCGCTTCGACAAGCACAAGCTGCAGTTCCTCGTGTCGCATGCGCTGGTGCGCGTCACCTTGTCGCGCTACGCGCCGGTGCAGCCCCAGGCCTGGCGCTTCTCCGTCAACGCCTACGGGCGTCCCGAGATCTCCGGCGAAGGCCTGCCCCGGCTGCGCTTCAACCTCTCGCATACCGACGGCATGGCGGTGTGTGCGGTGGTGCTCGACACGGACGTGGGCGCGGACGTGGAGCACTCCGGGCGTCCGGGCCAGACGGTGGAGCTGGCGGATTCGTTCTTCTCTCGCTCGGAAGTGCAGGCCCTGCGCGCCCTGCCGGTGGAGCGCCAGCGCGAGCGCTTCTTCGACTATTGGACCCTCAAGGAGTCCTACATCAAGGCCCGGGGCGCGGGACTGAGCCTGCCGTTGGATCAGTTCGCGTTCCACCTGGAGCCAGGACAGCCGCCCCGCATCTCGTTCGATCCACGGTTGGTGGATGATCCCGAGACGTGGCAGTTCGTGCAGGTGCGGCTGTCGCCGGAGCACCCGGCGGCGGTGGCGGTGCGCCGGGCCCGTGGACTGCCGCTGACGGTGAGGTGCCAGCGGACCGTGCCGCTGGCGGGGGATGGGACACCCTGGTTCGTCCCGGGCAGCTAGGGGCCCACCTCGGGGCACCAGCGGACGATGTCCTCGCGCAGCGCCGCCAGCAACGGCTCACGGGCGGTGCGCAGGAAGAAGTGCTTGCCGGGGAAGTGGCGGGAGCGGAAGTCGCCCGTCGTCGTCAGCTCGCGCCAGTACTCGAGCTCCGCCAGGGAGACGTGGGGATCCTCGTGAGAGCCGAAGGCGGAGATCGGGCAGCGCACCGGCAGCGCGGGGAGCACGGCGTCGGCGATGGCGAAGTCGGCGCGCAGCACCGGCAGCACCATCTCCAGCAGCTCCTTGTGAGCGAAGACCTCGGCGGGCGTGCCCTCGTACTTGCGGAGCAGCTCGACGAAGGCCCCGTCATCGAGCTCGTCGCGCGAGTCCCGCTCGCGGTGGGGCGCGCCGGCGGCGGCCATCACCATCCCGAGGGGCAGGGGAGCGCCACGGGCCTGCCAGCGCTGGGCGAGCGCCAGGGCCACCCGCGTGCCCATGCTGTAGCCGAAGAAGATGAAGGGCTTGTCCAGCAGCGGGGCCAGCGCCGGCTCCAGCGCGTCCAGGAGCGCGGGGATCTTCCGGAAGGGCGGCTCCATGATGCGCCGCTCGCGGCCCGGGAACTGGACGGCGACGAGCTCGACACTCGCGGGGAGCGCCGCGCCCCAGCCGTTGTAGACGGAGGCGCCGCCCCCCGCGTACGGGAAGCAGAACACCCGCAGGCGTGCGTTGGGGTTGGCCTGACGGGTAGGGAACCAGGGATTCGTGGGGGGGGCCGCGGGACGCATGTGGCTGAGAGGCACTGTGTCGCTTCGATCACAGTGCGTCAAGCCTGCCCGGGAGTGCTTCGCGTCGTTCAGGGATGTCCGGTCAGGGCATCAACCCGCTTTGAGTGCTCGCGCGTGCTGCTGCTCCAGCTCCGACTTGATCAGCCTGGCCAGGCGAGACACGCCCTCTTCGATCTTCTCCGGCGTGAGATAGCTGCAGGAGAGTCTGAGCTCATATTCGCCACCGGTGCCGAGGTAGAAGTACCTCATCGGTGTCCAGATGACCTGGTAGTGCCGCGCGGACTGCTCGAGCAGGGCCTCATCTGCCTCGATTGGGAGCTTCACCACGAGAAAGAAGCCACCGTCCGGGACGTTCCATGTCACGCCGCGTGCCCAGGCCTCGCTTCTCGGGAAGTGGCGCTCCAGTGCCTGGAGGGTCGCATCCATGTTCTCTTTGTAGAAGCGGATGGGCTCGTGGTTCGCCTCGAGGAGACTGCAGTCGTTCATCACCAACATGCCGCCAATGATGGCCTGGCAGATGGACGACGTGTTCACGGACAGCATGCTCTTGATCTTCGAGAACTCCTCCGCCAGGAGGTGCTGGTCGCCCGCCGGACCGAGGACCCGCTGGTCCGCCACGGCGTAGCCCACGCGCAGGCCCGGGAAGGCGGATTTCGAGAACGAGCCCAGGTAGATGACCTGTTCCTTGTCATCCATCGACTTGAGGGTGGGTTTCCGGGGGCCCTCCCGGAAGAAGAAACCATACGGGTTGTCTTCGATGATGAGCATCTCGGCGCGCGCGGCAATCTCCAGCAGGCGCTTGCGCGCTGGCTCCGGGAGGCTCCGCCCGGACGGGTTGGCGAAGTCCGCGACGAGGTAGAGCGCCCGGGGCCGCTTTCCTTCTGCTCGGAGCGCTTCCAACGTCCGCTCGAGCTCCCCCAGGTCCAGACCATCCTCACGCTCGGCCACCGGAACGACTTCGATGTCCAGGAGCTTGGCCGCGCCGGTGATGCCGATGTAGCAAGGCATGCCCACCAGCAAGACATCGGTGGGCTTCGCGAACAGCGCGCGCAAGGTGATGAACATCCCCTCCTGGCAGCCCACCGTGACGACGATGGACTCGGGAACCGCCTTGATGCCCTCGTCCTTCTCCAGCATCCGCGAGATCAGGCCGTGGATGTTTCCGTTGGTCCGGCCGTATTGGAACAGCTGGGTCCTGATCTGCCCCTCGGAGAAACCCCGTTCCTGACTGAGATAACGGACGTACGCGTCGAGGTACGACGTGAGCTGCTGGGTGTCATAGAACTTCTCGTGCGGTCTACCGGGCGCGAACGAGATCGCATCCGGAAAGCGGTGCGCGACCTCATTCAAGAAGTTCATGACGTCCAGGGTTGGATCCGTCAGGGAAGAGTGCAGGGCGTCTTGGATCATCACGGAGAGGTAACGATAGGCGAGGTGTACCGGTGGGTGCCAGGGTGCCCACCGGGGCGCATGCTGGAAATATTCAGATTAGCGGATGCAAGCTGCTCCTGACGAGCCCGGGGGCCTGGCTACCCCGCCCGGGGCACGCCGGTGTCGAGTGCCTGGGTGCGATCGAGCAGCTCCTTCAAGCGCTCCGCCAGCACCTGGACGTGAGGCGGTTGGAGCAGGCCGTAGTGGTCTCCAGGCACCTCCTGGAGCTCCACCCCTTCGGCGCCCTTGTCTCCCCAGCCGCGGTCGCGCCCCTCGCCGGGCGCGTCGCGCGAGTCGGCCGCGCGCAACACCGCGAGCCGCCCGTCGAGGCGTTCCGGGGTGTAGCGGTGCAGGGCTCGCATGTTGGCGGAGTACACCTGGAGCAGCACGCGCAGCTCGGGCAGTCCTGCCTCGGGGATGAGGACACCGCTCTTGCGGCCCTCCTCCAGGATGGCCCGGAGCAGCTCCTCCGGACCGGCGTCCGTGGGCAGCTCGGGGAGCTGGAGGCCCGTGATCCGTCCGAGATCCCTCGCGAAGAGCGCCGCCGTGTCGGGAATCGCGCCCTCGTCGGACTCCTCCAGGGCCGCGCGCGCGGGGCTGGGATCGATGAGCGCCAGCAACTCCACGCGCTCGCCGCGCTGCTGGAGCTGGCGGGCCATCTCGAAGGCCACCACGCTGCCCATGGACCAGCCACCCAGCAGGTACGGCCCCTGGGGCTGCACGGTGCGGATGACCTCGATGTAGCAGGCGGCCATCTCCTCCACCGTCTCCAGCGGAGGCTGGACGCCGTCGAGGCCCTGCGACTGCAGACCGTAGAAGGGCTGATCCGGGCCCAGCTGCCGCGCCAGCTCCGCGTACGCGAGCACGTTGCCGCCCACCGGGTGGACGCAGAAGAAGGGCCGGCGCGAGCCTTCACGCTGGATGGGCACGAGCGGCGACCACGGGCCCGCCTCGGTCCGCAGCGCGGCGGCGAGCTGCTCCACCGTGGGGGCCTGGAAGAGGACACTCACGGGCAGGCGCCGCTGGGTGCGCTCGGCCAGCACCGCGAGCAGGCGCACGGCCAGCAGAGAGTGGCCGCCCAGCTCGAAGAAGTGGCCGCGGGCGCCGATCGGACGCAGGTCCAGCACCTCCTCGAAGACTCGGGCCACCTCCAGTTCGAGCGCATCCCGAGGCGGGACAAAGGCCTGCTCGAGCTGCTGGTGTGAGGCCTCGGGCGCGGGCAGGGCCTTGCGGTCGATCTTGCCGTTGGGAGAGAGGGGCAGGGCCTCCAGGGGAACGAAGGCGGAGGGCACCATGTACTCGGGCAGGTGCTGCAGGAGGTAGGCGCGCAGGGTGGAGGCGTCGGGGGAGTCGCCGATGACGTAGGCCACCAGACGCTTGTCGCCGGGCGAGTCCTCGCGCACGAGGGCGAGGGCCTGACGCACGGAGGGGTGGCGAGAGAGGACGGACTCCACCTCGCCCAGCTCGATGCGGAAGCCACGCAGCTTCACCTGGTGGTCGAAGCGGCCGAGGTACTCGAGGGTGCCGTTGGCAAGCCAGCGCACCTTGTCACCGGTGCGGTAGAGGCGGGCACCGGGAGAGGAGCTGAAGGGGTGGGTGATGAAGCGCTCTGCGGTGAGCTCGGGACGGCCGAGGTAGCCGAGGGCCAGGCTGTCACCGCCGATGAGCAGCTCGCCCGGGACACCCACGGGCACGGGCCGCAGGGCGGAGTCCACCACGTACACCTGGGTGTTGGTCACGGGACGGCCGATGGGCACGGTGGGCCCCGAGTCGTCCGGCGAGTAGGTGTGAGAGGTAGCGTCGATGGTGGCCTCGGTGGGGCCGTAGAGGTTGACCAGCGAGGCGGAGGGCAGCACGGAGCGCAGGGAGTGTCCCAGCTCGGAGGGCAGAGCCTCGCCACCGCAGAAGATGGAGCGCAGGTGGGTGGCGCGGGACAGGGCGGGCTCCTGTAGCAGCACCCGGAGCAAGGAGGGCACCAGCTGCAGCAGGGTGGCCTGGTGGTGCAGGACGGAGCGCACGAGGGCGGCGCCATCGCGATGCGCGCCGGGGGGAGCGATGGCCATGCGGGCGCCGGCCAGCAGCGGCACCCAGAGCTCCCAGACAGAGGCGTCGAAGCTCAGGGGAGTCTTGTGCAGTACGCAGTCGCTGGGGCCCACGGCGAAGGCCGACTGCAGCCACAGCATGTGGTTGACGGCGGAGCGGTGGGCCACCTGGACGCCCTTGGGACGGCCCGTGCTGCCCGAGGTGTAGATGATGTAGGCGGGGCTGTTGGCCTCGGCCTGGGGCAGGGCGGTGCCCTGGGGAGGTAGAGGCAGCGACTCCAGCGCCTCCACCGAGTCCAACGTCACCACCTGGGCCTGAGTGGAGGGCAGGGCCTGGAGCAGGGTGGAGCGGGTGAGGAGCAGCCTGGCGCCGCTGTCCTCGAGCATGAAGGACTGGCGGTCAGCGGGGTACTCCGGATCCACGGGGACCCAGGAGGCACCGGACTTGAGGATGGCCAGCAGGGCGACCACCATCTCCAGGGAGCGCTCGAGGCACAGGGCGATGCGGACCGAGGGGCCGGAGCCGAGAGAGCGCAGGTGCAGGGCGAGGCGGGTGGAGGACTCGTCGAGCTGACGGTAGGTGAGAGTGGAGTCCTCGAAGGCCAGGGCGACGGCGTCGGGAGTGCGCAGCGCCTGGGCCTGGAAGAGAGAGTGGAGCGTGGACTCGCGGGGGAAGTCCGCACGAGTGTCGTTCCAGGCCAGCAGCACCTGCTGGCGCTCCTCGGAGGTGAGGAGGGGCAGGTCGCGCAGGGCGGTGTGTGGGTGGGCGGCAATGGCCTCCAGGAGCACCTGGAAGTGGCGCATCATGCGCGCCGCGGTGGCCTCTTCGAACAGGTCCGTGTTGTAGGTGAGCGCGCCGCCGAATCCGTCGGGGCCCTCGCCCAGCGTGAGTGAGAGCTCGAACTTGGCGGTGGTGCCCTCCTGCTCCACGGGGCTCAGGGTGAGGCCCGGGAGCTGGAGCTCGCCACTGGGCGTGTTCTGCAGGGTGAACATCACCTGGAAGAGCGCGCTGCGGCTGAGGTCACGCGTGGGCTGGAGCACCTCGACGAGTTTCTCGAAGGGGACGTCCTGGTGCTCGTAGGCGGCCAGGGTGGTGGTGCGCACCTGGGAGAGCAGCTCGCGGAAGGAGGAGCCGTCGGACAGGTGAGAGCGCAGCACGAGCGTGTTGATGAAGAAGCCGATGAGGCCCTCGGTCTCGGCGCGTGTGCGGCCAGCGATGGGAGAGCCGACGCTGATGTCGTCCTGGCCCGAGTAGCGGGACAGGAGCACCTGGAAGGCGGCCAGCAGCACCATGAAGGGCGTGACGCCCTCCTTCTGGCACAGAGCCTTGAGGGACTCGGAGAGCGCCTGGGGCAGGTGCACCGGGAGGTTGGCGCCGCGGTAGGACTGCATGGCCGGGCGAGGCTTGTCGGTGGGCAGCTCCAGGGCGGAGGGGGCGCCAGAGAGCTGCTGCTTCCAGTAGTCCACCTGCTGCTGGAGGACGGCGCCGCGCAGCCAGTCACGCTGCCAGACAGCGTAGTCGGCGTACTGCACCGGCAGCGCGGGCAGCCGCGCCTGCTGGCCCGTGACGAAGGACTCGTAGAGCGCGGCCAGCTCGCGCACGAGCACTCCCATGGACCAGCCGTCGGAGACGATGTGGTGCAGCGTGAGCACCAGGACGTGCTCGGTGTCGCTCAGGCGCAGCAGCGAGGTGCGGAAGAGTGGGCCATGGGCCAGGTCGAAGGGCCGGTGGGCCTCCTCCTGAGCGAGCCGGTACGCCTCACGCTCGGACTCGGGCAGCGCGCCCAGGTCCACCGTGTGCAGAGCCGAGAGCGGCGTGGCGGAGATGACCTGGACGGGGCCGTCCTTGCCCGCCTGGAAGGTGGTGCGCAGGGCCTCGTGGCGCAGCACGAGCGCCTCGAGCGCCCGGGCCAGTGCGTCGGAGGACAGCCGCCCGGAGAGCCGCAGCGCGGTGGGGATGTTGTAGGCGGTGCTGCCGGGCTCGATTTGATCGAGCACCCACAGCCGCTGTTGAGCGAAGGAGGCGGGCAGCGGGCCATCGCGGCGCACGGGAAGGAGCGCGGGGGCCTTGACGCGGCTGGTGGTCTGGACGCGCTCGGCGAGGCTCGCGACGGTGGGGGCCTCGAAGAGGGCGCGCAGGGGCAGCTCCACGCCGAGAGAGGAGCGGATGCGGCTGATGACCTGAGTAGCCAGCAGCGAGTGGCCACCGAGGGAGAAGAAGTCTTCCTCGGCACCCACGGACTCCACGCGCAGCACCTCGGCCCAGATGGCGGCCAGGATGCGCTCGGTCTCCGTGCTCGGCGCGCGGGACACCTTGCGCGAGAGCGCCGAGGCCTCGGGCACGGGCAGGGCCTTACGGTCGATCTTGCCGTTGGGAGTGAGGGGCAGGGCCTCCAGGGGAACGAAGGCGGAGGGCACCATGTACTCAGGCAGGTGCTGCAGGAGGTAGGTGCGAAGGGTGGAGGCGTCGGGGGAGTCACCGGTGACGTAGGCGACCAGGCGCTTGTCGCCGGGCGAGTCCTCGCGCACGAGAGCGAGGGCCTGACGCACGGAGGGATGGCGCGCGAGCACGGACTCCACTTCGCCCAGCTCGATGCGGAAGCCACGCAGCTTCACCTGATGATCCAGGCGGCCCAGGTAGTCCAGGCGCCCGTCGGGCAGGTAGCGCACGAGGTCGCCCGTCTTGTACATGCGCCCACCGGGCGTACGGCTGTAGGGGTCAGGGAGGAAGCGCTCTGCGGTGAGCTCCGGACGCAGCAGGTAGCCGCGAGCGAGCCCATCGCCGGCGAGGTACAGCTCGCCCGGGACACCGAGCGGCACCAGGCGCAGGTGGCGGTCGAGCACGTAGGCCTGAGTGTTCTCCAGGGGCCGGCCGATGGTGGGACCGCGGAGCTCGTTGCGAGGCACCTCGTCGAAGGTGGAGTAGGTGGTGTCCTCCGAGGGGCCGTAGAGGTTGAGCACCCGCTCCACGTGGCCCAGCGCATAGAGCGCATCCACGGTGCGCTTGGGAAGCGCCTCACCGGCCAGGTTGACCACCCGCACCGAGCGAGGCAGCCCGCCCGTGCGCACCAGCTCCGCGATGGCCGAGGGCACGGTGTTGACCAGCGTCACCTCGTCGCGGCGCGAGAAGGAGGGCAGGTACAGGGCGTTGGGAACGACGAACACCCGGCCGCCGCAGGACAGCGGCACGAAGAGCTCGAAGATGGAGAGGTCGAAGCACACCGAGGTGGCGGCGAGCACGCCCTGCAACTCATCGGGCGGGAACACTTCGAGCGCCCAGGTGATGAAGAGGGCAGCGCTGCGGTGGGTGATGGCCACGCCCTTGGGGCGGCCCGTCGAGCCCGAGGTGTAGATGAGGTAGGCGAGGTTCTCCGCGTCGGCGGAAGAGGGCAGCGGCTCGTCGGACTGCGCGGCGAGCACCGAGTCCAGCTCCTCCAGCAGGAGCGTCTGGGGACGCGACTGGGGAAGAGCGGAGAGCAGAGAGCGTTCGCTGATGACGAGCGCCGAGCACGAGTCCTCCAGCAGGTAGCCGAGCCGCTCGGAGGGGTAGTCCGGATCCAGGGGAGCGTAGGTGCCGCCGGCCTTGAGGACCGCGAGCAGCGCAACGGGAAGGTCCACGGTACGACGCAGGCACACGCCGACGCGGACCTCCGGGCCCACACCCAGAGAGCGCAGGTGACGGGCGAGGCGGTTGGAGCGCCGCATCAGCTCGTCATAGGTGAACGAGCGAGTACCATCCGCCACCGCCAGTGCGCTCGGGGTGAGCCGGGCCTGGGCCTCCAGGCGAGTGTGCAGCAGCGAGCCATCCTTGGGCAGCTCGCCGGGCGGGTTCCACGTCTCCAGCAGCAGCCGCTCCTCGTCCTTGCCGATGAGGGCCAGGTCACGCAGGGCGGTGTCGGGCTGGGCGGCAATGGCCTCCAGGAGGACCTGGAACTGGCGCATCATGCGCGCCGCGGTGGCCTCTTCGAACAGGTCCGTGTTGTAGGTGAGCGCGCCGCCGAATCCGTCGGGGCCCTCGCCCAGAGTGAGCGAGAGCTCGAACTTGGCGGTAGTGCCCTCGTGCTCCACGGGACGCAGGGAGAGGCCCGGGAGCTGGAGCTCGCCGCTGGGCGTGTTCTGCAGGGTGAACATCACCTGGAAGAGCGCGCTGCGGCTGAGGTCGCGGGTGGGCTGGAGCACCTCGACGAGCTTCTCGAAGGGGACGTCCTGGTGCTCGTAGGCGGCCAGGGTGGTGGTGCGCACCTGGGAGAGCAGCTCGCGGAAGGAGGAGCCGTCGGACAGGTGAGAGCGCAGCACGAGCGTGTTGATGAAGAAGCCGATGAGGCCCTCGGTCTCGGCGCGTGTGCGGCCAGCGATGGGAGAGCCGACGCTGATGTCGTCCTGGCCCGAGTAGCGGGACAGGAGCACCTGGAAGGCGGCAAGCAGCACCATGAAGGGCGTGGCGCCCTCCTTCTGGCACAGGGCCTTGAGGGACTCGGAGACCGCCTGGGACACGTGAACCGGGACGCTCGCGCCGCGGTAGGACTGCATGGCCGGGCGGGGCTTGTCGGTGGGCAGTTCCAGGGCGGAGGGGGCGCCAGAGAGCTGCTGCTTCCAGTAGTCCACCTGCTGCTGGAGGACGGCGCCGCGCAGCCAGTCACGCTGCCAGGCGGAGTAGTCGGCGTACTGCACCGGCAGCGCGGGCAGCCGCGCCTGCTGGCCCGTGACGAAGGACTCGTAGAGCGCGGCCAGCTCGCGCACGAGCACTCCCATGGACCAGCCGTCGGAGATGATGTGGTGCAGCGTGAGCACCAGGACGTGCTCGGTGTCGCTCAGGCGCAGCAGCGAGGTGCGGAAGAGCGGGCCATGGGCCAGGTCGAAGGGCCGGCGGGCCTCCTCCTGCGCAAGCCGGTACGCCTCGGCCTCACGCTCGGACTCGGGCAGCGCACCCAGGTCCACCGTGTGCAGGCTGGAGAGCGGCGTGGCGGAGATGACCTGGACGGGGCCGTCTTCGCTCGCCTGGAAGGTGGTGCGCAGGGCCTCGTGGCGCAGCACGAGCGCCTCGAGCGCCCGGGCCAGTGCGTCGGAGGACAGCCGCCCGGAGAGCCGCAGCGCGGTGGGGATGTTGTAGGCAGCACTACCGGGCTCGATTTGATCGAGCACCCATAGCCGTTGCTGAGCGAAGGAGGCGGGCAGCGGGCCATCGCGGCGCACGGCAAGGAGGGCGGGGGCCTTGACGCGGCTGGTGGTCTGGACGCGCTCGGCGAGGCTCGCGACGGTGGGGGCCTCGAAGAGGGCGCGCAGGGGCAGCTCCACGCCGAGCGAGGCGCGGATGCGGCTGATGACCTGGGTGGCCAGCAGCGAGTGGCCACCGAGGGAGAAGAAGTCCTCCTCGGCGCCCACGGACTCCACGCGCAGCACCTCGGCCCAGATGGCGGCCAGGGCGCGCTCGGTCTCCGTGCTTGGCGCGCGGGACACCTTGCGAGAGAGCGCCGAGGCCTCGGGTACGGGCAGGGCCTTACGGTCGATCTTGCCGTTGGGAGTGAGGGGCAGGGCCTCCAGGGGAACGAAGGCGGAGGGCACCATGTACTCAGGCAGGTGCTGCAGGAGGTAGGTGCGAAGGGTGGAGGCGTCGGGGGAGTCACCGGTGACGTAGGCGACCAGTCGCTTGTCGCCGGGCGAGTCCTCGCGCACGAGAGCGAGGGCCTGACGCACGGAGGGATGGCGCGCGAGCACGGACTCCACTTCGCCCAGCTCGATGCGGAAGCCACGCAGCTTCACCTGATGATCCAGGCGGCCCAGGTAGTCCAGGCGTCCGTCGGGCAGGTAGCGCACGAGGTCGCCCGTCTTGTACATGCGCCCACCGGGCGTACGGCTGTAGGGGTCAGGGAGGAAGCGCTCTGCGGTGAGCTCCGGACGCAGCAGGTAGCCGCGAGCGAGTCCATCGCCGGCGAGGTACAGCTCGCCCGGGACACCGAGCGGCACCAGGCGCAGGTGGCGGTCGAGCACGTAGGCCTGAGTGTTCTCCAGGGGCCGGCCGATGGTGGGACCGCGGAGCTCGTTGCGAGGCACCTCGTCGAAGGTGGAGTAGGTGGTGTCCTCCGAGGGGCCGTAGAGGTTGAGCACCCGCTCCAGGTGGCCCAGCGCATAGAGCGCGTCCACGGTGCGTTTGGGCAGAGCCTCACCGGCCAGGTTGACCACCCGCACCGAGCGAGGCAGTCCGCCCGTGCGCACCAGCTCCGCGATGGCCGAGGGCACGGTGTTGACCAGCGTCACCTCGTCGCGGCGCGAGAAGGAGGGCAGGTGCAGGGCGTTGGGAACGACGAACACCCGGCCGCCGCAAGACAGCGGCACGAAGAGCTCGAAGATGGAGAGGTCGAAGCACACCGAGGTGGCGGCGAGCACGCCCTGCAGCTCATCGGGCGGGAACACCTCGAGCGCCCAGGTGATGAAGAGGGCAGCGCTGCGGTGGGTGATGGCCACGCCCTTGGGGCGGCCCGTCGAGCCCGAGGTGTAGATGAGGTAGGCGAGGTTCTCCGCGTCGGCGGAAGCGGGTAGCGGCTCGTCGGACTGCGCGGCCAGCACCGCGTCCAGCTCCTCCAGCAGGAGCGTCTGGGGACGCGACTGGGGAAGAGCGGAGAGCAGAGAGCGTTCGCTGATGACGAGCGCCGAGCACGAGTCCTCCAGCAGGTAGCCGAGCCGCTCGGAGGGGTAGTCCGGATCCAGGGGAGCGTAGGTGCCGCCGGCCTTGAGGACCGCGAGCAGCGCAACGGGAAGGTCCACGGTACGACGCAGGCACACGCCGACGCGGACCTCCGGGCCCACACCCAGAGAGCGCAGGTGACGGGCGAGGCGGTTGGAGCGCCGCATCAGCTCGTCATAGGTGAACGAGCGAGTACCATCCGCCACCGCCAGTGCGCTCGGGGTGAGCCGGGCCTGGGCCTCCAGGCGAGTGTGCAGCAGCGAGCCATCCTTGGGCAGCTCGCCGGGCGGGTTCCACGTCTCCAGCAGCAGCCGCTCCTCGTCCTTGCCGATGAGGGCCAGGTCACGCAGGGCGGTGTCGGGCTGGGCGGCAATGGCCTCCAGGAGGACCTGGAACTGGCGCATCATGCGCGCCGCGGTGGCCTCCTCGAACAGGTCCGTGTTGTAGGTGAGCGCGCCGCCGAAGCCGTCCGGGCCCTCGCCCAGCGTGAGCGAGAGCTCGAACTTGGCGGTAGCGCCCCCGTCGTGCTCCACGGGGCGCAGGGTGAGGCCCGGGAGCTGGAACTCTCCGCTCGGTGCGTTCTGCAGGATGAACATCACCTGGAAGAGCGCGCTGCGGCTGAGGTCACGCGTGGGCTGGAGCACCTCGACGAGCTTCTCGAAGGGGACGTCCTGGTGCTCGTAGGCGGCCAGGGTGGTGGTGCGCACCTGGGAGAGCAGCTCACGGAAGGAGGCGCCGTCGGACAGGTGAGAGCGCAGCACGAGCGTGTTGATGAAGAAGCCGATGAGGCCCTCGGTCTCGGCGCGTGTGCGGCCAGCGATGGGAGAGCCGACGCTGATGTCGTCCTGGCCCGAGTAGCGGGACAGGAGCACCTGGAAGGCAGCCAGCAGCACCATGAAGGGCGTGGCGCCCTCCTTCTGGCACAGGGCCTTGAGGGACTCGGAGAGCGCCTGGGAAACGTGAACCGGGACGCTCGCGCCGCGGTAGGACTGCATGGCCGGGCGGGGCTTGTCGGTGGGCAGCTCCAGGGCGGTGGGAGCGCCGGAGAGCTGCTGCTTCCAGTAGTCCACCTGCTGCTGGAGGACGGAGCCGCGCAGCCAGTCACGCTGCCAGACAGAGTAGTCGGCGTACTGCACCGGCAGCGCGGGCAGTCGCGCCTGCTGGCCCGTGATGAAGGACTCGTAGAGCGCCGCCAGCTCGCGCACCAGGATGGCGTTGGACCAACCGTCGGAGACGATGTGGTGCAGCGTGAGGAGCAGGACGTGCTCGGTGTCGCTCAGGCGCAGTAGCGCGGCGCGGAAGAGCGGGCCGTGGGTCAGGTCGAAGGGCCGGCGGGCTTCCTCCTCCGCGAGCCGGTACACCTCGGCCTCGCGCTCGGACCCGGGCAGCGCGCCCAGGTCCACCGTGTGCAGAGCCGAGAGCGGCGTGGCGGAGACGACCTGGACGGGGCCGTCCTCGCCCGCCTGGAAGGTGGTGCGCAGGGCCTCGTGGCGCAGCACGAGCGCCTCGAGCGCCCGGGCCAGTGCGCTGGCGGACAGCCGCCCGGAGAGCCGCAGCGCCGAGGGCATGTTGTAGACGGTGCTGCCGGGCTCGAGTTGATCCAGGAACCACAGCCGTTGCTGCGCGAAGGAGAGCGGCAGCGGACCCCCGCGAGCCGCCGGCTTCAGCGCGGGCGCGCGGGTGCGGCTCGCGGACTGAACGCGCTCGGCGAGGCCCGCGACGGTGGGGGCCTCGAAGAGGGTACGCAGGGGCAGCTCCACGCCGAGCGAGGAGCGGATGCGGCTGATGACCTGGGTGGCCAGCAGCGAGTGGCCACCGAGGGAGAAGAAGTCCTCCTCGGCGCCCACGGACTCCACGCGCAGCACCTCGGCCCAGATGGCGGCCAGGGCGCGCTCGGCCTCCGTGCTCGGCGCGCGGGACACCTTGCGCGAGAGCGCCGAGGCCTCGGGCACGGGCAGGGCCTTGCGCTCGACCTTGCCGTTGGGATTGAGGGGCAGGGTCTCCAGGTGCACGATGGCCGAGGGCACCATGTACTCGGGCAGACGCTGCTGCAGGAAGGCGCGCAGCTCGGAGACGTCGGACAAGGTGCCGGTGACGTAGGCCACCAGCCGCCTGTCGCCCGGGGCGTCCTCGCGCACGAGCGCCACGGCCTGGCGCACGGAGGCGTGCTGGAGGAGCACGGACTCCAGCTCACCCAACTCGATGCGGAAGCCGCGAAGCTTCACCTGCGAGTCGAAGCGGCCGAGGTACTCGATGGTTCCATCGGCCAGCCAGCGCACCTTGTCGCCGGTGCGGTAGAGGCGGGCACCGGGGGTGGTGCTGAAGGGGTCCGTGATGAAGCGCTCGGAGGTGAGCTCCGGGCGGCCGAGGTAGCCGAGCGCCACGCCTTCACCGCCGATGAGCAGCTCGCCCGGGACGCCCACGGGCACGGGCTGCAGCGAAGCGTCCACCACATAGGCCTGGGTGTTGGAGATGGGGCGGCCGATGGGCAGCGTGGAGACGGCGTGCGACGGGCACACCCAGGCCGTGCAGTCGATGCACGCTTCCGTGGGGCCGTACTGGTGGACGAGCTGGGCGCTCAGCTTGGAGAGGAAGCGCGCGTGGAGCTCGTGCGTGAGGGGCTCGCCGCCGCAGAAGACGAAACGCAGCGACTGGCAGCCCTCGATGTCCGTCGTTTGCAGGAAGGCGGACAGGGGCGCGGGGCCGAAGTGCAGGTGGGTGATGCCGTGGCGGATCACCGTCTGCACCAGGTACTCGGGATCCCTCTGGCCTCCGGGGCGTGCGAGCACGAGCCGGGCTCCGGCCAGTAGCGGCGCGAACATCTCCCAGACGGAGATGTCGAAGCTGAAGGAGGCCTTCTGGAGGAAGGCGTCCTGGGGTCCCATGGGGTACTCCCGCTGGCGCCAGTGCAGGTGGTTGACGGCGGAGCGGTGGGCCACCTGGACACCCTTGGGACGGCCCGTGCTGCCCGAGGTGTAGATGACGTAGGCGGGGCGGGTGGCCTCGGGCTGGGGCAGGGTGGTGCCCTGGGGCGGCGGAGGCAGCGCGTTCAGCGCGTCGAGCGAGTCCAACCGCAGGACCTGGGCCTGGGTGGAGGGCAGGGCCTGGAGCAGGGCGGAGCGCGTGAGGAGCAGCTTCGCGCCGCTGTCCTCGAGCATGAAGGCGAGGCGCTCGGAGGGGTACTCCGGATCCAGCGGGACCCAGGCCGCGCCGGCCTCGATGATCGCGAGCAGGGAGACGAGCAGCTCAAGGGAGCGCTCGAGGCAGAGGGCAACATGCGTCCCGGGGCCCACGCCGAGCGAGCGCAGGTGCAGCGCCAGTCGCGTGGAGGCCTCGGTGAGCTGGCGGTAGGTGAGGCTGCCGGACTCGGAGACGAGCGCGGTGGCCTCGGGCGTGCGTCGCGCCTGGGCCTGGACGAGCGAGTGGAGCGTGGCCTCGCGGGGGAACTCCGCGCGCGTGTCGTTCCAGTCCACGAGCACCTGCTGGCGCTCCTCGGAGGTGAGGAGGGGGATCTCTCGCAGGGCGGTGTCGGGACGGGCGGCGATGGTCTCCAGGAGCACCTGGAAGTGGCGCATCATCCGCGCCGCCGTGGCCGCGTCGAACAGGTCCGTGTTGTAGGTGAGCGTGCCGCCGAAGCCGTCCGGGCTCTCGCCCAGCGTGAACGAGAGATCGAACTTGGTCGTGGTGCTTCCCTGCTCCTCCTGACGCAGGGTGAGGCCCGGGAGCTGGAACTCCCCGGTCGGGACGTTCGCCAGCGCGAACATCACCTGGAACAGCGGCGAGTGGCCCAGGGAGCGCTCCGGGGACAGCTCCTCGACGAGCTTCTCGAAGGGGATGTCCTGGTGGGCGAAGGCGCCGAGCGTCGACTCCTTCACTCGTGCCAGTACCTCGCGGAACGAGGAGCCGCCGGACAGGCGGGTGCGCAGCACGAGCGTGTTGACGAAGAAGCCGATGAGGCCCTCGAGCTCGGCGACGCGGCGGCCCGCGATGGGCGAACCCACGCTGATGTCGTCCTGCCCGGAGTAGCGCGACAGGAGCACCTGGAAGGCGGCCAGGAGCAACATGAAGGGCGTGACGCCCTCGCGGCGGCCGAGCGCGCGCAGCGACTCGGACAGCTCACGTGACAGCGTGACCATCTGCACCGCGCCCCGGTAGGAGCGCGCGGCCGGACGAGGCCTGTCGGTGGGCAGCTCCAGCATCGCGGGAGCGCCTTCGAGGTGCTTGCGCCACCAGGCGAGCTGGGCATCCAGCGCCTCGCCCTGGAGCCACGAGCGCTGCCAGACGGAGTAGTCGGCGTACTGCACGGGCAGCTCGGGCAGGGGCGAGGGCCTGCCCGCGCAGAAGGCCTCGTAGAGGGCAGCGACCTCGCGTACCAGCACGCCCATGGACCAGCCGTCCGAGGCGATGTGGTGCATGTTCAGCAGCAGCACGTGCTCGGAATCGCTCAGCCGCACCAGGGTGGCGCGCAGCATCGGGCCCCGCGACAGATCGAAGGGCGCGCGCGCATCCTGCTCGGCGAGGCGCCGGGTCTCGGCCTCCTGGGACGCGTGGGCGGACAGATCCACCACCGGCAGGGAGAAGGCCTCGGCCGGCGAGATGAGCTGCGTGGGCTGGCCGTCGGTGTCGCGGAACGAGGTGCGGAGGGACTCGTGGCGGCGGAGGAGCTCGGAGAGGGAGCGCTGGAGGGAGGAGACGTGGAGGGAGCCCGACAGGCGCAGGGCCGCGGGCATGTTGTAGGCGGAGCTACCGGGCTCGAGCTGGTCGAGGAACCACAGGCGCTGCTGGGCGAAAGACAGCGGCAGCGCGTCCGTCCGGGGAGCGCGGGTGAGCGGAGGCAGGGAGACGCCCTGACCAGCCAGGAGTGCGGCATCGAGGCGCTGGGAGAGGGCGGAGAGGGTGGAGGCCTCGAAGAGGGCGCGCAGGGGCAGCTCCACCTCGAAGGAGGAGCGGATGCGAGAGACGAGGCGGGTGGCAAGAAGAGAGTGGCCGCCCAGCTCGAAGAAGTCGTCCAGGGCGCTGACTTGAGTCAGGCCGAGCAGCTCGCACCAGAGGGAGGCCAGGCGCACCTCGGTGGGAGAGGAGGGAGGGACGAAGGGGCGGAACTCGGGACGGGCCTCCGGGGCGGGAAGAGCCTTCCTGTCCACCTTGCCGTTGGGAGTAAGAGGCAGGGCCTCCAGTGCCATGAGGGCCGAGGGCACCATGTACTCGGGCAGCCGCTGCTGCAGGTAAGAGCGCAGCGAGAGGGTGTCGAGCGCGTCGGACTTGCCGGTGACGTAGCCGACGAGACGCTTGTTGCCCGGAGAGTCCTCGCGAGCGATGACAATGGCCTCGCGCACCTCGGGGTGGGAGAGAAGCGCGGCTTCCACCTCGCCCAGCTCGATGCGGAAGCCGCGGATCTTCACCTGGAAGTCAGCGCGGCCGAGGAACTCGAGCACGCCGTCGGAACGGTGACGGGCCAGGTCGCCGGTGCGGTAGAGGCGGGAACCGGGAGCGGAGCTGAAGGGGTTGGGGAGGAAGCGCTCGGCGGTGAGGGCGGGCTGCTGCAGGTAGCCACGGGCCAGGCCGTCACCGGAGATGAAGAGCTCACCCGGAGTACCCGGGGGAACCGGCTGCAGGTGGCTGTCGAGCAGGTACACCTGGGTGCCGGAGATGGGCGTGCCGATGGGCACGGAGGCCGATACGTGCGAGGGCTCCGTCATGCGGAAGCATGAGGTGAAGAGCGTGCCCTCGGTGGGGCCGTAGCAGGCGGTTACCGGAATGCGCAGCTGCTCGAGGACGCGGCGTACGTGGGGAGAGGAGACGACGTCGCCACCGGTAAGGAGCTGGCGAACGCCGCGCAGCCCATCGAGGTTGCCATCCACCATCTGGGTGAAGAGACCCGAGGTGAGGTGGAGGGTGGTGACGGAGTGGCGCTGGAGAATGCCAGCAAGCTCCTGCAGGTCGCTGGGAGAGTGAGGAGGGAAGACGACGAGCCTGCCGCCATTGAGCAGCGGACCCCAGACTTCGAGCGTGGAGGCGTCGAAGGAGATGGGGGCGATGAGCAGGAAGGACTGCTGAGCGCTCACCTCGGCGTAGCGCGCGTCCAGGACGGTGCGCAGGACGGAAGAGTGCTCGATGCACACGCCCTTGGGCCTGCCGGTGGAGCCCGAGGTGAAGTCGATGTAGGCGAGGTTGCGCGGAGTGATGCCACTGCGGGGCGAGGTGCCAGGCGCCTTCGCGAGCGCTTCAGTGGACTCCTCGATGAGGAGCGTCGGCAGGCCGTCAGCGGGCAGACGCGAGAGCTGCTCACGAGTGGTGACGAGCAGGGCGGGCTGTGCATCCTCCAGCATGAAGGACAGACGCTCGCGAGGGTAGGAGGTGTCCAGAGGGACGTAGGCACCGCCGGCCTTGAGGATGCCCAGCAGGGAGATGATGAGCTCGAGCGAGCGGTCCAGGGCCAGAGCGACGCGGGAGTCAGGGCCGACGCCGCGAGCGCGCAGCACGTGGGCCAGGCGGTTAGCGGCCTCGTCGAGCTGACGGTAGGAGAGGCGCTGCTCACCGAACTCCAGGGCGATGGCATCCGGAGTGGAGGCCACCTGACGCTCGAAGACGTCGATGATGGTGGCGTCGCGAGGGTAGCTGGAGGGCGAGTGGTTCCACTCAACCAGCACCTTCTGGCGCTCCTCGGAGGAGAGCAGGGGCAGGTGGTGGAAGGGCAGCTCGGGCTGGGAGACGAGTCCCTCCAGCAGCGTCGCGAAGTGGCGCGAGAGCCGTTCCGCGGTAGCCGCCGAGAACAGATCCTGGTTGTAGATCAGGACTCCCGAGAAGCCCCCCGGGCCCTCCGCGAGGTTGAGTTCCAGCTCGAACCGGGCAGTGGTGCTCTCGAACGGGAGCGAATCGATCGTCAGGTTCGGCAGAGCCAGGTGCGGGGCCGCATTGTTCTGCAGGGCGAACATCACCTGGAAGAGAGGAGTCCGGCCCAGCGTGCGTACGGGGGCAAGCTTCTCGACGAGCTTCTCGAAGGGAATGTCCTGGTAGGCGAAAGCTCCGAGCGTCGTCTCCTTTACGCGCGCAAGCATCTGGCGGAAGGACGGGTTGCCCTCCATGCGGGTGCGCAGGGCGAGGGTGTTGACGAAGAAGCCGATGAGGCCTTCCAGCTCGGCGACGCGGCGGCCGGCGATGGCCGAACCAACGGTGATGTCGTCCTGGCCCGAGTAGCGCGAGAGCAGGAGTTGGTAGGCGGCCAGCAGGGCCATGAAGGGCGTGACGCCCTCCTTCTGGCACAGGGTCTTGAGCGCGTCGGACACCGAGCGCGATAGCTGGACGGGGACGAGGGCACCCCGGAAGGTCTGGACGGAGGGGCGCTGGAAGTCGGTGGGCAGCTCCAGGGCGGTGGGAGCGCCCTCGAGGTGCTTACGCCACCAGGAGAGCTGCGCATCCAGGGCCTCACCCTGCAACCAGCCTCGCTGCCAGACGGAGTAGTCGGCGTACTGCACGGGCAGTTCAGGCAGGGGCGAGGGCCTGCCAGTGGAGAAGGCCTCGTAGAGCGCGGCGACCTCGCGCACCAGCACGCCCATGGACCAGCCGTCGGAGACGATGTGGTGCATCGTCAGCAGCAGCACGTGCTCGGAATCGCTCAGCCGCACGAGGGTGGCACGCAGCAGGGGCCCATTGGCCAGATCGAAGGCCTTGCGAGCTTCCTGTTCGGCCAGACGCTGGGCCTCGGCCTCGCGGGAGTCCGTGGGCAGGCCGCTCAGGTCGACGATCTGCAGGAGAGAGACCGGAACGTCGGAGATGACCTGGACGGGGTTGTCCTGGACGGACTTGAAGGTGGTGCGGAGGGACTCGTGGCGGCGGACGAGTTCGGAGAGGGAGAGCTGGAGGGAGGAGACGTGGAGGGAGCCCGACAGGCGCAGGGCCGTGGGCATGTTGTAGGCGGAGCTACCGGGCTCGAGCTGATCGAGGAACCACAGACGCTGCTGCGCGAAGGACAGCGGCAGCGCGTCAGTCCGGGGAGCGCGGGTGAACGGAGGCAGGGAAACGCCCTGACCGGCCAGGAGTGCAGCGTCGAGGCGCTGGGAGAGGGCGGAGAGGGTGGAGGCCTCGAAGAGGGCGCGCAGGGGCAGCTCCACCTCGAAGGTGGAGCGGATGCGAGAGACGAGGCGGGTGGCCAGCAGAGAGTGGCCGCCCAGCTCGAAGAAGTCGTCCAGGGCGCTGACTTGAGTCAGTCCGAGCAGCTCGCACCAGAGGGAGGCGAGGCGAACCTCGGTGGGTGTGGAGGGCGGGACGAAGGGACGGAACTCGGGGCGGGCCTCTGGGGCGGGAAGGGCCTTCCTGTCCACCTTGCCGTTGGGCGTAAGCGGCAGGGCCTCCAGTGCCATGAGGGCCGAGGGCACCATGTACTCGGGCAGCCGCTGCTGCAGGAACGCGCGCAGCGAGAGGGTGTCGAGCGCGTCGGACTTGCCGGTGACGTAGCCGACGAGACGCTTGTTGCCCGGGGAGTCCTCGCGGGCAATGACGATGGCCTCGCGCACCTCGGGGTGGGAGAGCAGAGCGGCTTCCACCTCGCCCAGCTCGATGCGGAAGCCGCGGATCTTCACCTGGAAGTCAGCGCGGCCGAGGAACTCGAGCACGCCGTCGGCGCGGTGACGGGCCAAATCACCGGTGCGGTAGAGGCGGGAACCGGGGGTGGAGCTGAAGGGGTTGGGGAGGAAGCGCTCGGCGGTGAGGGCAGGCTGCTGCAGGTAGCCGCGGGCCAGGCCGTCGCCGGAGATGAACAGCTCACCCGGAGTACCCGGAGGCACCGGCTGCAGGTGGCTGTCGAGCAGGTACACCAGGGTGCCGGAGATGGGCGTGCCGATGGGCACGGAGGCCGGCACCTGCGAGGGCTCCGTCATGCGGAAGCATGAGGTGAAGAGCGTGCCCTCGGTGGGGCCGTAGCAGGCGGTTACCGGAATGCGCAGCTGCTCGAGGACGCGGCGCACGTGAGGCGAAGAAACGACATCGCCACCGGTGAGGAGCTGGCGAACGCCGCGCAGCCCGTCGAGGTTGCCATCCACCATCTGGGTGAAGAGACCCGAGGTGAGGTGGAGGGTGGTGACGGAGTGGCGCTGGAGAACGCCAGCGAGCTCCTGCAGGTCGCTGGGAGAGTGAGGAGGGAAGACGACGAGCCTGCCGCCATTGAGCAGCGGACCCCAGACTTCGAGCGTGGAGGCGTCGAAGGAGATGGGGGCGATGAGCAGGAAGGACTGCTGAGCGCTCACCTCGGCGTAGCGCGCGTCCAGGACGGTGCGCAGGACGGAGGAGTGCTCGATGCACACGCCCTTGGGCCTGCCGGTGGAGCCCGAGGTGAAGTCGATGTAGGCGAGATTGCGCGGAGAGATGCCGCTGCGAGGCGCGGTGCTGGGCGCCTTCGCGAGCGCTTCAGTGGACTCCTCGATGAGGAGCGTCGGCAGGCCGTCAGCGGGCAGACGCGAGAGCTGCTCACGAGTGGTGACGAGCAGAGCGGGCTGCGCATCCTCCAGCATGAAGGACAGACGCTCGCGAGGATAGGAGGTGTCCAGAGGGACGTAGGCACCGCCGGCCTTGAGGATGCCCAGCAGGGAGATGATGAGCTCGAGCGAGCGGTCCAGGGCCAGGGCGACGCGGGAGTCGGAGCCCACACCGCGAGCGCGCAGCACGTGGGCCAGGCGGTTGGAGGCCTCGTCGAGCTGACGGTAGGTGAGGCGCTGCTCACCGAATTCCAAGGCGATGGCATCCGGAGTGGAGGCCACCTGGCGCTCGAAGACGTCGTTGATGGTGGCGTCGCGAGGGTAGCTGGAGGGGGAGTGATTCCAGTCCACCAGCACCTTCTGGCGCTCCTCGGAGGAGAGCAGGGGCAGGTGGTGGAAGGGCAGCTCGGGCTGGGAGACGAGTCCCTCCAGCAGCGTCGCGAAGTGGCGCGAGAGCTGTTCCGCGGTAGCCGCCGAGAACAGATCCTGGTTGTAGGTCAGGGTTCCCGAGAAGCCCTCCGGGGCTTCCGCGAGGTTGAGCTCCAGCTCGAACCGGGCCGTGGTGCCCTCGACCGACAGCGAATCGATCGTCAGGTCCGGCAGCGCCAGGTGGGGCGCCGGAGTGTTCTGCAGGGCGAACATCACCTGGAAGAGAGGAGAACGGCCGAGAGTGCGCGCGGGGGCGACCTCCTCGACGAGCTTCTCGAACGGAATGTCCTGGTGGGCGAAGGCGCCGAGCGTGGTCTCCTTCACGCGGGCCAGCACCTGGCGGAAGCTGGGGTTGCCCTCCATGCGGGTGCGCAGGGCGAGGGTGTTGACGAAGAAGCCGATGAGGCCTTCCAGCTCGGCGACGCGGCGGCCGGCGATGGCCGAACCAACGGTGATGTCGTCCTGGCCCGAGTAGCGCGAGAGCAGGAGTTGGTAGGCAGCCAGCAGGGCCATGAAGGGGGTAACGCCCTCCTTCTGGCACAGGGCCTTGAGGGCCTCGGACACCGGGCGAGACAGCTGCACGGGGACGGCGGCACCCCGGAAGGACTGAACGGAGGGGCGCTGGAAGTCGGTGGGCAGCTCCAGGGCGGTGGGCGCGCCCTCGAGGTGCTTACGCCACCAGGAGAGCTGCGCATCCAGGGCCTCACCCTGCAACCAGCCTCGCTGCCAGACAGCGTAGTCGGCGTACTGAACGGGCAGTTCGGGCAGGGGCGAGGGTCTGCCAGCGGAGAAGGCCTCGTAGAGAGCGGCGACCTCGCGTACCAGCACCCCCATGGACCAGCCGTCGGAGACGATGTGGTGCATCGTCAGCAGCAGCACGTGCTCGGAATCGCTCATCCGCACGAGGGTGGCACGCAGCAGAGGCCCATTGGCCAGATCAAAGGCCTTGCGAGCTTCCTGTTCGGCCAGACGCTGGGCCTCGGCCTCGCGAGAGTCCGCGGGTAGGCCGCTCAGGTCGACGATCTGCAGGAGAGAGACAGGAACGTCGGAGATGACCTGGACGGGGTTGTCCTGGACGGACTTGAAGGTGGTGCGGAGGGACTCGTGGCGGCGGAGGAGCTCGGAGAGGGAGAGCTGGAGGGAGGAGACGTGGAGGGAGCCCGAGAGGCGCAGGGCCGCGGGCATGTTGTAGGCGGAGCTACCGGGCTCGAGCTGGTCGAGGAACCACAGGCGCTGCTGGGCGAAGGACAACGGCAGCGCGTCGGTCCGGGGAGCGCGGGTGAGCGGAGGCAGGGAAACGCCCTGGCCGGCCTGCAGTGCAGCGTCGAGGCGCTGGGAGAGGGCGGAGAGGGTGGAGGCCTCGAAGAGGGCGCGCAGGGGCAGCTCCACCTCGAAGGTGGAGCGGATGCGAGAGACGAGGCGGGTGGCCAGCAGAGAGTGGCCGCCCAGCTCGAAGAAGTCGTCCAGGGCGCTGACTTGAGTCAGTCCGAGCAGCTCGCACCAGAGGGAGGCGAGGCGAACCTCGGTGGGTGTGGAGGGCGGGACGAAGGGACGGAACTCGGGGCGGGCCTCTGGGGCGGGAAGGGCCTTCCTGTCCACCTTGCCGTTGGGAGTAAGAGGCAGGGCCTCCAGTGCCATGAGGGCCGAGGGCACCATGTACTCGGGCAGCCGCTGCTGCAGGTAAGAGCGCAGCGAGAGGGTGTCGAGCGCGTCGGACTTGCCGGTGACGTAGCCGACGAGACGCTTGTTGCCCGGAGAGTCCTCGCGGGCAATGACGATGGCCTCGCGCACCTCGGGGTGGGAGAGAAGCGCGGCTTCCACCTCGCCCAGCTCGATGCGGAAGCCGCGGATCTTCACCTGGAAGTCAGCGCGGCCGAGGAACTCGAGCACGCCGTCGGCGCGGTGACGGGCCAAATCACCGGTGCGGTAGAGGCGGGAACCGGGAGTGGAGCTGAAGGGGTTGGGGAGGAAGCGCTCGGCGGTGAGGGCGGGCTGCTGCAGGTAGCCGCGGGCCAGGCCGTCACCGGAGATGAAGAGCTCACCCGGAGTACCCGGGGGAACCGGCTGCAGGTGGCTGTCGAGCAGGTACACCTGGGTACCGGAGATGGGCGTGCCGATGGGCACGGAGGCCGGCACCTGCGAGGGCTCCGTCATGCGGAAGCATGAGGTGAAGAGCGTGCCCTCGGTGGGGCCGTAGCAGGCAGTAACCGGAATGCGCAGCTGCTCGAGGACGCGGCGCACGTGAGGAGAGGAGACGACGTCGCCACCGGTAAGGAGCTGGCGAACGCCGCGCAGCCCGTCGAGGTTGCCATCCACCATCTGGGTGAAGAGACCCGAGGTGAGGTGGAGGGTGGTGACGGAGTGGCGCTGGAGAACGCCAGCGAGCTCCTGCAGGTCGCTGGGAGAGTGAGGAGGGAAGACGACGAGCCTGCCGCCATTGAGCAGCGGACCCCAGA
Source organism: Archangium lansingense (assembly GCF_026626635.1). Classification (GTDB taxonomy): domain Bacteria; phylum Myxococcota; class Myxococcia; order Myxococcales; family Myxococcaceae; genus Archangium; species Archangium lansingense. Next base: position 7,520,812 of record NZ_JAPNKA010000001.1, on the reverse strand, counting down.
CTTCGAGCGTGGAGGCGTCGAAGGAGATGGGGGCGATGAGCAGGAAGGACTGCTGAGCGCTCACCTCGGCGTAGCGCGCGTCCAGGACGGTGCGCAGGACGGAGGAGTGCTCGATGCACACGCCCTTGGGCCTGCCGGTGGAGCCCGAGGTGAAGTCGATGTAGGCGAGGTTGCGCGGAGTGATGCCACTGCGAGGCGCTGTGCTGGGCGCCTTCGCCAGCGCTTCAGTGGACTCCTCGATGAGGAGCGTCGGCAGGCCGTCAGCGGGCAGACGCGAGAGCTGCTCACGAGTGGTGACAAGCAGAGCGGGCTGTGCATCCTCCAGCATGAAGGACAGACGCTCGCGAGGATAGGAGGTGTCCAGAGGGACGTAGGCGCCGCCGGCCTTGAGGATGCCCAGCAGGGAGATGATGAGCTCGAGCGAGCGGTCCAGGGCCAGAGCGACGCGGGAGTCGGGACCCACACCGCGAGCGCGCAGCACGTGGGCCAGGCGGTTGGAGGCCTCGTCGAGCTGACGGTAGGTGAGGCGCTGCTCACCGAATTCCAGGGCGATGGCATCCGGAGTGGAGGCCACCTGACGCTCGAAGACGTCGTTGATGGTGGCGTCACGCGGGTAGCTGGAGGGGGAGTGATTCCAGTCCACCAGCACCTTCTGGCGCTCCTCGGAGGAGAGCAGGGGCAGGTGGTGGAAGGGCAGCTCGGGCTGGGAGACGAGTCCCTCCAGCAGCGTCGCGAAGTGGCGCGAGAGCTGTTCCGCCGTGGCCTTGGAGTAGAGGTCGCTGCGGTAGATCAGCTCACCGGAGAAGCCGTCCGCGCCCTCCGAGATGATCAGCTCCAGATCGAAGCGAGCGCTGACGCCATCGAGCGGGTACGGGCGCAGGGAGAAGCCGGGGAGCTGGAGCTCCTGCTGGGGCATGTTCTGCAGGGCGAACATGACCTGGAACAGGGGCGAGCGGCCCAGGGTGCGCGCGGGAGCGAGCTCCTCGACGAGCTTCTCGAATGGAATGTCCTGGTGGGCGAAGGCGCCGAGCGTGGTCTCCTTCACGCGTGCGAGCACCTGGCGGAAGGACGGGTTGCCCTCCAGACGGGTGCGCAGGGCGAGCGTGTTGACGAAGAAGCCGATGAGACCCTCGAGCTCGACCATGCGCCGGCCGGCGATGGGCGAGCCGATGGTGATGTCGTCCTGGCCCGAGTAGCGCGAGAGCAGGAGCTGGTAGGCGGCCAGCAGGGCCATGAAGGGGGTAACGCCCTCCTTCTGGCACAGGGCCTTGAGGGACTCGGACACCGGACGCGACAGCCGCACGGGGACAGCGGCGCCCCGGAAGGACTGGACGGAGGGGCGCTGGAAGTCGGTGGGCAGCTCCAGGGCGGCGGGCGCGCCTTCGAGCTGTTTGCGCCACCAGGAGAGCTGCGCATCCAGGGTCTCTCCCTGGAGCCACGAGCGCTGCCAGACGGAATAGTCGGCGTACTGAGCGGGCAGCTCGGGCAGCGGCGACGGCTGGCCCGCGGAGAAGGCCGCGTAGAGCGTGGCCACTTCGCGCACCAGCACATCCATGGACCAACCGTCCGAGACGATGTGGTGCATGTTGAGCAACAGCACGTGCTGGCGCTCGCCCAGCCGCAGCAGGGAGCCACGCAGCAGCGGCCCGCGCACGAGATCGAACCCCGTGGCTGCTTCCCGCTCGACGCGCCGGCGCACTTCGGCCGCGCGATCCTCGCGGGACGAGACATCCGTCACCGGCAGCACGACGGGCGTGGGCGGCGAGATGACCTGGACGGGGTTGTCCTGGTGGGCCTGGAAGGTGGTGCGCAGGGACTCGTGGCGGCGGACGAGCTCGGTGAGCGCGCGCTCCAGGGCGTCCACCCGCAACGCGCCGTCGAGCTGGAGCGCCACGGGCATGTTGTAGGCGGCGCTGCCGGGCTCGAGCTGATCCAGGAACCACAGGCGCTGTTGCGAGAAGGACAGAGGCGGGGGCGCCCCATCTTGCGGCCGGCGGGTGAGCGGCGGATGCGAGGAGGTGGACTTCGCCCCCTTCTGTTTGAGCTGCCGCATCAGCAGCGCGCGCTGCTCCGGAGTGAGATCCGCGAGCTTCCGCTTCGTGTCGCTCATCGACAATGACTCCTCAGAATTCCTGGCGCGATGATGATGTGTCTAGGTGCCGACCTGCTCCAGGCGCGGTTGCGCCATCGGAGTCAGCTGCCCCGCGTCGATGTGGAGCAACCGGTCGGCGAGCCGGAAGTAGCGGTCGTCGTGCGAGATGACGAGCACCGTCTTCCCGAGCCGTTTCAGGTCCGGGAGGATCTCCTTGTAGAAGATCTCCTTGAAGCTCGGATCCTGGTCCGCCGCCCACTCATCGAAGATGTAGAAGGGCCGGTCCTCCAGGTACGCCGTGAGCAGCGCCAGGCGCTTGCGCTGGCCCTGCGACAGCTCGGTGGTCGAGAAGCTGCCGTTCTCGATCTTCACCTTGCGGTCCAACAGCAGCTTCGACAGGTAGTGCTGTGCCTGATCCAACTGCTCGGTCGAGCCCAGTCCCAGCAGCTGCTCGAACAGGTGGAAGTCGAAGAAGACGGCCGAGAAGAGCTGCCGGTACTCGTCCCGCTCCTCATCCCGGATGGGCTGGCCATCCACGAGCAGCTGTCCGCCCTCGGGCGCGTACAGGCCGGTGAGGAGCTTGGCGAGCGTGGTCTTTCCGCTGCCGTTGCCACCCACCAGGAAGATCAGCTCCCCCCGGTTCACCGTCAGGTCGATGGGGCCCAACGTGAAGGAGCTGTCATCGTTCTCGCGGCGGTAGGTATGAGTGATGCCCCGCAGCTCGAGCGTACGGAAGGAGCGCAGGCGCGCGGGCGTCTCCGCGGGCAGCGCGGGCGGCGTCTCGTTCTCCGGGGTGAGGTTCAGCCCCAGCTTCTGGAGGTTCTCGAGTGCCACGACGGAACGGTTCACGTACGCCATCGTGGAGAGGATGGTGTTCAACGGCTGCTGCAAGTACATGATGACCAGCGTGTAGCTCACCAGCGCCGCCTGGGTCACCGGCGCGAACCGCGGCATCACGAAAAGCAGCAGCCCGATGACGAACATGTAGAGGAACATTCCTCCACTGCTGGCCATCGCGAAGAGGTTCTCCGCGCGCACCCACTGCGTGCGGATCTGGCTCACCATCGGATCCAACACCCGCTCCAGGAACTCGTTGCGGCGCGGGCGGTGCAGCCTCAGCTCCTTGGCGCCATCCATCAGCGACATGAAGCGCTTGAAAAGCGCGTTCTCGCTCTGGCGCACCTGGTGGCGCAGCTTGATGGCCGGATTGGTCGCCCACGAGAACGCCAGGCTCCCGATCGTCATGAAGGCCAGCATCACCAGCAGCATCTTCCAGGAGATCCACGCCAGGTAGACCAGCGAGCCCATCAGGATTGTGATGCTGATGAAGACCTCGGGCAGGGCCGTCATGCCCACGCCCACCATGGTGGTGTCGCTCGACATGGACGACAGCAGGCGGTGCGAGCCCGTCTGCTCCAGGTGGCGCAGCGAGGTGGCCAGGAACTGCCGCGCCAGCCGCCGCCGCAGGTCCATGACGATGCCCTGGTGCATGCTGTTGAGCAGCATCTGCGAGCCGGCGCGTGTGAGCATCGCCACCACCGCCAGGCCACAGAAGGCCAGCCCCAGCTGCGTGCGGTCCTCGTAGGGCCGCTGCAGCGACTGGTTGATCAACGACAGCAGCGCCGCGCTGCTCGCGCCGGACGCCAGTCCGAAGCACAGGGTGATGAACAACGCTCTCCGCGACGTGCGGAGCAGCATGACGACTAGCTTCAGCATGGCTTCTCCCAGCTCATTCTCCGCCCTCTCCCGTGAGCTTCAGCTCTTCCATCATCCGCGCCAGCTCTTCCGGGTCCACCTGGGCCGCGCGCGTCTCCAGGACGAGCAGGGCCATGTCCGCCACCGTGGGCTTCTCGAAGAGATCCCTCAGCGGCAGCTCCACATCGAAGTCCGCGCGCAGCCGGGCGACGAGCCGGGTGGCCAGCAGCGAGTGGCCACCGAGATCGAAGAAGCTGTCGTGGATGCCCACGCGCTCCACGCGCAGCAGCTCGGCCCAGAGCTCGGCGATCTGCTGCTCCACCTCGTCGCGCGGGGCCACGTAGGGCGTGCCCGTGCTGGACCGCGCCCCGTCGGGAGCGGGCAGCGCCTTCCTGTCCACCTTGCCACTGGAGCTCAGCGGCAGCTCCGGCAGGGTCACGAAGGCCGAGGGCACCATGTACTCGGGCAGCTGGCGCCGCAGGACGTCGCGCAGGGCCCCGGCGTCAGGGGCGTCGCTTCCGGCGGGCACCACGTAGGCCACCAGTCGCGCCTCTCCAGGGGCGTCCTGGCGCAGCACCACGGCCGCGTCCTTGAGCGCGGGGTGGCCGTGTAGCGTGGCCTCGATCTCCCCCAGCTCGATGCGGAAGCCGCGCAGCTTCACCTGGTGATCGATGCGGCCGAGGAACTCGAGCCGTCCATCCGCCAGGAAGCGGGCGCGGTCGCCGGAGCGGTAGAGCCGCTCTCCAGGCTGCCTGGCGAACGGGTGGGGGACGAACTTCTCGGCGGTGAGCGCGGAGTTGCCGAGGTAGCCGCGCGCCAGGCCCACGCCGCCAATGCACAGCTCGCCCGGAATGCCCGCGGGCACCGGCCGCAGTTGCTCGTCGAGGATGTACACCTCGACGTTGTCCCAGGGCTGGCCGATGGAGGGCACGTCCCCGGGCCGCAGCGGCTCGCGCGTGATGGTGGCGCAGACGGTGGCCTCGGTGGGGCCGTAGGCGTTGAGCAGGCACAGCCGCTCTCCCCAGCGCCGCACCAGCTCGGGCGAGCACGCCTCGCCCACGGAGATGACTACCTCCAGGGGCAGCTCCTCGGGCTCGAGCTGGGCGAGCACGGACGGCGTGAACGTGGCCGCGGTGATGCGGTGGCGCTGCAGCAGCGAACGCAGAGGGGCGCCTGGCAGCATCTGCTCGCGCGGGGCGAGGAAGAGGCTCGCTCCGGCCAGCAGCGACGAGAACACCTCGCACACGGAGGCGTCGAAGCCGAACGAGGCGAACTGCAGGATGCGGCTGCCGGCGTGGAAGCGGTGGTACTTCGCCGCCGCGAGCGCCGTGTTGCACAGGCCGCGGTGCGCCAGCAGGGTGCCCTTGGGCCGGCCCGTGGAGCCGGAGGTGTAGATGACGTAGGCCAGCGTGTCCGCCGAGGCGGCGGTGGCCGGGCGCGTCGTGGGCTGGGCCTGGAGTGTTCCCCACGCAGTGTCCAGGCAGAGCGTGGACACGCCCCCGGGCAGCACCGCCTTCAGGCGCTCCTGGGTGATGACGAGCCGTGCCCCGGAGTTCTCGAGCATGTACGCCAGGCGCTCGGGGGGCAGCCCCGGATCGAGCGGCACGAACGCACCGCCCGCCTTGAGCACGCCGAGCATGCCGACCACCATGTCCAGCGAGCGCTCGACGCACAGCCCCACGCGCTCCTCCACGCGCAGGCCCGAGGCCAGCAGGTGCCGGGCGAGCTGGTTGGCCCGCTCGTCGAGCTGCCGGAAGGTGAGCGTCGTGTCCTCGTAGACCACGGCGGTGGCCTCCGGGGTGCGCGCCACCTGGGCCTCGAATAGATCGTGGATGCAGGCGTTGGCGGGGAAGTCGGCGCGCGTGTCGTTCCACTCGGTGAGCACGCGCTGGCGCTCCCGCGCGTCCATCAGCGACAGCTCGGCCACGGGCCGCTGCGGCTCGGCGAGCACCGCCTCCAGGAGGACGTGCAGGTGGCCCACCATGCGCTCGATGGTGCCGGACTCGAAGAGATCCGTGCTGTACTCGAGCGAGCCGGCGAGCCCCTCGGCGTTGCGGCCGAGCGACAGGACGAGGTCGAACCGCACCGTCCCGTTGTCCATCTCCAACTGCTGGAGCTGGAGCCCGCCGCCATGGACGCCCGCGTCGGACTCCTCCATCAGGGCGAACATCACCTGGAAGAGCGGGTTGCGGCTCTGATCGCGCGGCGGCTGCAGCTCCTCGACGAGCTTCTCGAAGGGGATGTCCTGGTGGGCGAAGGCGCCGAGCGTCGTCTCCTTCACGCGCGCCAGCACCTCACGGAATGAGGGGCTCCCGGACAGGCGGGTGCGCAGCACGAGCGTGTTGACGAAGAAGCCGATGAGGCCCTCGAGCTCGGCGACGCGGCGGCCGGCGATGGGCGAGCCCACGCTGATGTCGTCCTGTCCCGAGTAGCGGGAGAGCAACACCTGGAAGGCGGCCAGCAGGGCCATGAAGGGGGTGACGCCCTCGCGCCGGCAGAACGTGTCGAGCGAGTCGGACAGCTCCTTCGGCAGGCGCACCGGCAGCGAGGCCCCGCGGAAGGACTGGACGGCGGGGCGGGGCTTGTCGGTGGGGAGCTCCAGTGCGTGCGGAGCGCCCGCGAGGTGCTTGCGCCACCAGGCGAGCTGGGACTCCAAGGCCTCGCCCTTGAGCCAGGAGCGCTGCCAGACGGAGTAGTCGGCGTACTGCACCGCCAGCTCCGGCAGGGGTGAGGGCCTGCCGGCGGAGAAGGCCTCGTAGAGGGCGGCGATCTCGCGGGTGAAGACGCCCATGGACCAACCGTCGGAGACGATGTGGTGCATGTTGAGCAGCAGCACATGCTCACGCTCGTCCACGCGCACCAGGGTGGCGCGCAGCAGCGGCCCATTCGCGAGATCGAACGGGCGCCGCGCGTCCTCGGCCGTCAGGCGCTGGACCTCCTCGGTGCGCTGGGGCTCCGGGATGGTGCTCAGATCCACCTGGGCCAACGGGAAGTCCACGGGCGGCGAGATGCGCTGCACGGGCTGGCCATCGGCGTTGTGGAAGCTGGTGCGCAGGGACTCGTGACGGCGCACGAGCTCCGTGAAGCACCGGCCGAGCGCGGACACGTCGAGCTGTCCCCGGACCCGGAGGGGCAACGGCATGTTGTAGAACGGGCTGCCGGGCTCGAGCTGATCCAGGAACCACAGGCGCTGCTGGGCGAAGGACAGCGGCAGCGCGTTCGTCCGGGGCACCGCGGTGATCGGAGGCAGCGAGAGGCCCTGGCCCGCCTGGAGTGCGGCGTCGAGGCGCTGCGCGAGCGCGGACAGCGTGGAGGACTCGAAGAGGGCGCGCAGCGGCAGCTCCACCTGGAAGGTGGAGCGGACGAGCGAGACGAGGCGCGTGGCCAGCAGCGAGTGGCCGCCCAGCTCGAAGAAGTCGTCGAGGGCGCTGACCTCGCGGATGCCGAGCAGCTCGCACCAGAGGGAGGCCAGGCGCACCTCGGTGGGCGTGGAGGGCGGGACGAAGGCGCGGAACTCGGGGCGGGCCTCCGGCGCGGGCAGGGCCTTCCTGTCCACCTTGCTGTTGGGCGTGAGCGGGAACTCCTCCATCACCACGAGGGCGGAGGGCACCATGTACGCGGGCAGGCGCTGCTGCAGGTAGGTGCGCAGGGCCAGGGTGTCGAGCGAGGGCGTGTGGGCGGTGACGTAGCCCACCAGGCGCCTGTTGCCCGGGGTGTCCTCGCGGGCGAGGACGATGGCCTCGCGCACCTCGGGGTGGGAGCCGAGCGCGACTTCCACCTCGCCCAGCTCGATGCGGAAGCCGCGGATCTTCACCTGGAAGTCGGCGCGGCCGAGGAACTCCAGCACACCGTCGGAACGGTGACGGGCCAGGTCGCCGGTGCGGTACATGCGAGCACCGGGCGTGGAGCTGAAGGGGTTGGGGAGGAAGCGCTCGGCGGTGAACGCGGGGTGCTGCAGGTAGCCACGCGCCATGCCGTCACCGGCCGCATACAGCTCGCCCGGAGTGCCCGGAGGCACGGGCTGCAGGTAGCGGTCGAGCAGGTACACCTGCGTCTGGGGAAGGGGCCGTCCGATGGGCACCGCCGGCGGCACCTCGGCGGGGTTCACCATGCGGTGGGTGGAGATGTAGACGGTCATCTCGGTGGGGCCGTAGGAGCCGATCACCGGGACGCCCAGCGCTTCGATCGCTCGGCGCGCGTGCGGAGCGGAGACGACGTCGCCGCCCGCCATGATCTCCTTCAGGCTCCGCATCCCCTCCATGTTGCCGTCCACCAGCTGGGCGAAGAGGCTGGCGGTGAAGAAGACGTGGGTGACGCCGTGGTGCTTCAACACCTGGCCCAGCTCCTGGATGTCGCTGGGCGAGGAGTGGGCGGGGAAGACGGCCAGCTTGCCGCCATTGAGCAGCGGACCCCACAGCTCGAGCGTGGACGCGTCGAAGGAGATGGGGGACATGAGGATGTACGTGTACTCAGGTCCCATCTTGGCGTACTGCGCGTCGATGACGGTGCGCAGCACGGCGCGGTGCTCGATGCACACGCCCTTGGGCAGGCCGGTGGAGCCCGAGGTGAAGTCGATGTACGCGAGGTTCTGCGCGGACAGGCCGATGTTGGGGAGCGCCGTGGTGGGCGCCTTCGCGAGCTCTTCTGCGGACTCCTCGATGAGGAGCGTCGGCAGGCCCTCGGCGGGCAGGCGCGCGAGCTGTTCACGCGTGGTGATCAGCAGCGCGGCCTGGGCGCCCTGCAACATGACGACGAGGCGCTCGCGAGGGTAGGCCGTGTCCAGCGGGACGTAGCCGCCACCCGCCTTGAGGATGCCCACCAGGGAGATGACGAGCTCCAGCGAGCGGTCCATGGCGATGGCGACGCGGTCATCGAGGCCGACGCCACGAGCGCGCAGCACGTGGGCGAAGCGGTTGGAGGCCTCGTCGAGCTGGCGGTAGGTGAGGCGCTGCTCGCCGTACTCGACGGCGATGGCGTCGGGAGTGGCCGCGGCCTGGCGGGCGAAGACCTCGGGGATGGTGGCGTTGCGCGGGTAGTTGGAGGGCGAGCGGTTCCACTCCACCAGGACGGTCTGCCGCTCCTCGGCGGTGAGCAGGGGCAGGTGGTGGAAGGGCTGCTCGGGCTGCGAGACGAGCCCCTCCAGCAGGAGCTCGAAGTGGCGCGAGAAGCGCTGCGCGAAGGCGGCGGAGAACAGGTCGCGGTTGTAGACGAGCTCGCCGGCGAAGCCGTTGGCGGTCTCCGAGAGATTGAGTTCCAGCTCGAAGCGCGCGGCGGCCTCGTCGACCGGGAGCGGACGCATCTCCAGGCTTGGGAGCTGCAACTGCTGCTGGGGCATGTTCTGCAGAGCGAACACGGCCTGGAACAGGGGCGAGCGGCCCGTGGTGCGATTGGGCGCGAGCTCCTCGACGAGCTTCTCGAAGGGGACGTCCTGGTGGGCGAAGGCGCCGAGGGTGGTCTCCTTCACGCGAGCCAGCATCTGGCGGAAGGACGGGTTGCCCTCCATGCGGGTGCGCAGGGCGAGGGTGTTGACGAAGAAGCCGATGAGGCCCTCGAGCTCGGCGACGCGGCGGCCGGCGATGGGCGAGCCGACGGTGATGTCCTCCTGGCCCGAGTAGCGCGAGAGCAGGAGTTGGTAGGCGGCCAGCAGGGCCATGAAGGGGGTAACGCCCTCCTTCTGGCACAGGGCCTTGAGCGAGTCGGATACCGGGCGCGACAGCTGCACGGAGGTGGTGGCGCCGCGGAAGGACTGGACGGAGGGGCGCTGGAGATCGGTGGGGAACTCCAGGGCGGCGGGAGCGCCTTCGAGGTGCTTGCGCCACCAGGCGAGCTGGGACTCCAGGGTCTCGCCCTTGAGCCACGAGCGCTGCCAGACGGAGTAATCGGCGTACTGAGCGGGCAGCTCTGGCAGGGGAGAGGGCTTGCCGGCGGAGAAGGCCTCGTAGAGGGCGGCCATCTCACGCACCAGCACCTGCATGGACCAACCGTCTGAGACGATGTGGTGCATGCTGAGCAGCAGCACGTGCTCGTGTTCGTTCAGCCGCAGCAGGGAGCCGCGCAGCAGCGGTCCGTGGGCGAGATCGAATGGGCGCCGCGCGTCCTCGGCCGCCAGGCGCTGGACCTCCTCGGCGCGCTTGGGCTCCGGGAGGGTGCGCAGGTCCACCTGGGCCAACGGGAAATCCGTGGGCGGCGAGATGCGCTGCACGGGCTGGCCATCGGCGTTGTGGAAGGCGGTGCGCAGGGCCTCGTGGCGGCGGACGAGCTCGGTGAGAGCACGGCGAAGCGCGGAGCCGTCCAGCGATCCCGTCAGGCGAAGGGCACCGGGCATGTTGTAGGCGGAGCTACCGGGCTCGAGCTGGTCGAGGAACCACAGACGCTGCTGAGCGAAGGACAACGGCAGCGCGTCGGTCCGGGGCGCCTGGGTGAGCGGAGGCAGTGCGGTGCCCCCGTTCGTCTGGAGAGAGGACTCCAGCCATGCGGCGAGAGCGGAGAGGGTGGAGGCCTCGAAGAGGGTGCGCAGGGGCAGCTCCACTCCGAAAGTGGAGCGGACGAGCGAGACGAGGCGGGTGGCAAGCAGAGAGTGGCCGCCCAGCTCGAAGAAGTCGTCCAGGGCGCTGACCTGGGAGAGGCCGAGCAGCTCGCACCAGAGGGTGGCGAGGCGAACCTCGGTGGGCGTGGAGGGCGGGACGAAGGCGCGGAACTCGGGACGGGCCTCCGGGGCGGGAAGGGCCTTCCTGTCCACCTTGCCGTTGGGCGTGAGAGGCAGGGCCTCCAGCGCCATGAGGGCCGAGGGCACCATGTACTCGGGCAGCCGCTGCTGCAGGTAAGCGCGCAGGGCCAGGGTGTCCACGGAGGAGGACTTGCCGGTGACGTAGCCGACGAGACGCTTGTTGCCCGGGGAGTCCTCGCGGGCAATGACAATGGCCTCGCGCACCTCGGGGTGGGAGAGCAGAGCGGCCTCCACCTCGCCCAGCTCGATGCGGAAGCCGCGGATTTTCACCTGGAAGTCAGCGCGGCCGAGGAACTCGAGCACGCCGTCGGAACGGTGACGGGCCAGGTCGCCGGTGCGGTAGAGGCGGGAACCGGGAGCGGAGCTGAAGGGGTTGGGGAGGAAGCGCTCGGCGGTGAGGGAGGGCTGCTGCAGGTAGCCGCGGGCCAGGCCGTCGCCGGAGATGAACAGCTCACCCGGAGTACCCGGGGGAACCGGCTGCAGGTGGCTGTCGAGCAGGTACACCAGGGTGCCGGAGATGGGCGTGCCGATGGGCACGGAGGCCGACACCTGCGAGGGCTCCGTCATGCGGAAGCATGAGGTGAAGAGCGTGCCCTCGGTGGGGCCGTAGCAGGCCGTTACAGGAATGCGCAGCTGCTCGAGGACGCGGCGCACGTGAGGCGAGGAGACGACGTCGCCACCAGTGAGGAGCTGGCGAACGCCGCGCAGCCCGTCGAGGTTGCCATCCACCATCTGGGTGAAGAGGCCCGAGGTGAGGTGGAGGGTGGTGACGGAGTGGCGCTGGAGAACGCCAGCGAGCTCCTGCAGGTCGCTGGGAGAGTGAGGAGGGAAGACGACGAGCCTGCCGCCATTGAGCAGCGGACCCCAGACTTCGAGCGTGGAGGCGTCGAAGGAGATGGGGGCGATGAGCAGGAAGGACTGCTGAGCGCTCACCTCGGCGTAGCGCGCGTCCAGGACGGTGCGCAGGACGGAGGAGTGCTCGATGCACACGCCCTTGGGCCTGCCGGTGGAGCCCGAGGTGAAGTCGATGTAGGCGAGGTTGCGCGGAGTGATGCCGCTGCGAGGCGCGGTGCTGGGCGCCTTCGCCAGCTCCGCCGTGGACTCCTCGAGCAACAGGGTGGAGAGCCCCTCTGCGGGCAGACGCGAGAGCTGCTCGTGCGTGGTGACGAGCAGAGCGGGCTGCGCATCCTCCAGCATGAAGGACAGACGCTCGCGAGGGTAGGAGGTGTCCAGAGGGACGTAGGCACCGCCGGCCTTGAGGATGCCCAGCAGGGAGATGATGAGCTCGAGCGAGCGGTCCAGGGCCAGAGCGACGCGGGAGTCGGGACCGACGCCGCGAGCGCGCAGCACGTGGGCCAGGCGGTTGGAGGCCTCGTCGAGCTGACGGTAGGAGAGGCGCTGCTCACCGAACTCCAGGGCGATGGCATCCGGAGTGGAGGCCACCTGACGCTCGAAGACGTCGATGATGGTGGCGTCGCGAGGGTAGCTGGAGGGCGAGTGGTTCCACTCAACCAGCACCTTCTGGCGCTCCTCGGAGGAGAGCAGGGGCAGGTGGTGGAAGGGCAGCTCGGGCTGGGAGACGAGTCCCTCCAGCAGGATGGCGAAGTGGCTGGAGAAGCTCTTCGCGAAGGCAGCGGAGAACAGGTCGCGGTTATAGACGAGCTCACCGGAGAAGCCGTCCGTGGTCTCCGTGAGATTCAGCTCCAGCTCGAAGCGCGCGGTGGCGTTGTCGAGCGAGAGCGGACGCAGGGAGAAGCCCGGGAGCTGGAGCTCCAGCTGAGGCACGTTCTGCAGAGCGAACAGCACCTGGAACAGGGGCGAGCGGCCCAGGGTGCGCGTCGGGGTGAGCTCCTCGACGAGCTTCTCGAAGGGGACGTCCTGGTGGGCAAAAGCCCCGAGCGTGGTCTCCTTCACGCGCGAGAGCACCTGGCGGAAGGACGGGTTGCCCTCCATGCGGGTGCGCAGGGCGAGGGTGTTGACGAAGAAGCCGATGAGGCCCTCCAGCTCGGCGACGCGGCGGCCGGCGATGGGCGAGCCGACGGTGATGTCCTCCTGGCCCGAGTAGCGCGAGAGCAGGAGCTGGTACGTGGCCAGCAAGGCCATGAAGGGGGTGACCCCTTCCTTCTGGCACAGGGCCTTGAGGGACTCGGACACCGAGCGCGACAGGCGTACGGGGACGGTAGCGCCCTCGAAGGTCTGGACGGAGGGACGCTGGATGTCGGTGGGCAGCTCCAGGGCGGCAGGCGCGCCTTCGAGGTGCTTGCGCCACCAGGAGCGCTGGGCGTCCAGGGTCTCACCCTGCAACCAGCCTCGCTGCCAGACGGAGTAATCGGCGTACTGAACGGGCAGCTCGGGCAGGGGCGAGGGCTTGCCAGCGGAGAAGGCCTCGTAGAGCGCGGCGACCTCGCGCACCAGCACGCCCATGGACCAACCGTCCGAGACGATGTGGTGCATGTTGAGCAGCAGCACGTGTTCGTTCTCGCCCAGCCGCAGCAGGGAGCCACGCAGCAGCGGCCCAGTCGCGAGATCGAAGGGCGAGTGCGCTTCCTGCTCGGCGAGCCGGTGCACCTCGGCCTCGCGGTCCTCGCGGGACGAGAGGTCCACCACCGGCAGTGCGAAAGGAGTGGGCTCGGAGATGCGCTGCGAGGGCTGGCCGTTCGCGTTGTGGAAGGTGGTGCGCAGGGCCTCATGGCGGCGCACGAGCTCGGTGAGCGCGTTGCGAAGCGCGGAGCTGTCCAGCGAGCCCGTCAGGCGCAGGGCGCCGGGGATGTTGTAGGCCGCGCTACCGGGATCGAACTGGTGGAGGAACCACAGGCGCTGCTGGGAGAAGGACAGCGGCAGCGCCTCCGTCCGGGGCGTCCGGGTGAGCGGAGGCAGCGCGGTGCCGCCGTTCGCCTGGAGCGCGGACTCCAGCCGGGCGGCGAGCCCGGCGAGGGTGGGCTCCTCGAAGAGGGCACGCAGGGGCAGCTCCACCTGGAAGGCGGAGCGGATGCGGGACACCAGGCGGGTGGCCAGCAGTGAGTGGCCACCCAGCTCGAAGAAGCTGTCATGCACGCCGACGTGCTCCAGGCGCAGCAGCTCCTTCCAGAGCGCGGCCAGCTTCTGCTCCCATGGGGTGCGCGGGCCCTCGGACCCGGCCGAGCCACTCGACACCTGGGGCGCGGGCAGGGCGCGCCGATTCACCTTGCCGTTGGGCAGCAGCGGCAGGGCGGGCAGTGCCACCAACGCCTGCGGTACCATGAAGGGGGGCAGACGCTCCGCGAGCCATCCCTTCAGCTCCGCTACGTCGAGCGTCTGGCCGGCCTTGGGCACGGAGTAGGCCACGAGTTGCTTGTCGCCGGGCACGTCTTCGCGCACCAGCACCAGCACCTCGTGCACGCGCGGGTGGCGCAGCAGGGCGGCTTCGATCTCGCCTGGCTCGATGCGGAAGCCGCGAACCTTCACCTGCGAGTCACCGCGGCCCAGGTACTCGATCGTTCCGTCAGTGCGCCAGCGCGCCTTGTCTCCCGAGCGGTACAGCCGCTGCCCGGGCTCGGTGGCGAACGGATCCGGCACGAAGCGCTCGGCCGTCAGCTCCGCCTGATCCAGGTAGCCGCGCGCCACGCCCTCGCCGCCCACGTACAGCTCGCCCGTCACACCCACGGGGACGGGCTGCTGCTGCTCGTCCAGCACGTAGGTGCGCACGTTGAGCACCGGCCGGCCGATGCACACCTCGCGGCCCTCCGGCTGCGCCTGCACCGACAGGTTGATCGCCGTGGCGACCGCCATCACCTCGGTGATGCCGTAGGTGTTGAGCAGTGGCACGGACGGACCCACGCGTCGCATCCACTGCTCCACGCGCTCCGGCACCGCGCGCTCGCCGCCGATGATCAACCACCGCAGCCCGCGAGGCAGCCGCCCGTGGCCCTCTTCCAGGCTGGCCACCAGCTCGTGCCAGAAGGCCGTGGGGAGGTTGAGCTGGGTGATGCCCTGTGCCTCGCACCACGCGAGGAAGGCCTCGGGAGCCTCCACCTGTGCCGGGGGACGCAGCACCAACGTGCCGCCCTGGGTGAGGGACGTGTAGATCTCCTCCGCGCTGGTGTCCCAGCTGATGGAGGCGAACTGCAGCAGCCGGTCTCCCGGGGACATGGGCGAGTAGCGCGCGGAGGCCCGGGTGTAGTTCACCAGCGAGCGGTGCGACATCACCACGCCCTTGGGCTGGCCCGTGGAGCCTGAGGTGAAGAGGACGTACGCGGCCGCCTCGGGGGGCAGCTCGACGGGAATCGCCTTGGCGCTGCTCGCGGCGATGGCCTCGCGCGCCTGGTCCAGGCACACCTCTTCCACGTGGCCGCCTGAGAGCTTGCCGCGCGTGCGCTCATGCACCAGCAGCAGGCGGATGCCGCTGCTCTCCACCATGTGGGCCAACCGCTCGGCCGGATAGGCACTGTCCAGCGGCACGTAGGCGGCACCTGCCTCGAGGATGCCGAGCAGCGCCACCACCATGTCCAGCGAGCGCTCCAGGCACAGGCCCACCCGCGCCTCGGGGCGCACGCCGCGTGCCCGCAGGAAATTCGCGAGCCGGTGGGCCCGCTCCATCAGTTGCGCGTACGTGAGGGTGGCGCCATCCGCGGCCACCACCGCCAGGGCCTCGGGCGTGCGCGCCGCCTGGGCCTCGATGAGCGCGTGGACGCGGGTGTCGCCCACGGGCCCCTCGCGCGTCGCGTTCCACTCCACCAGCACCCGCCGCTGCTCCTCGGCGGACAGCAGGGGCAGCGTCTTCACGTGCGACTCCGGCGCCCGCACGGCGCCCTCCAGCAGCACCTGCAGGTGACCCAGCAGGCGCTCCAGGGTGGAGGCGTCGAAGAGGTCCGCGTTGTAGAGCGCCTCCAGCCACACGCCCTCGGGGGCGCGGCCGAGCGTCACGGTCAGATCCAACTCCGTGGTGGCGGGCACCGTCTCCAGCGCCTCCACGTGCAGGCCCGGTAGGACCAGCCGCGACAGGGGGGCGTCGAGCTGGTTGAAGAGCACCTGGAAGGGCTGGCGGCGGCCCAGGGACTCGAAGGGCACGTGCGGATGGGCGAAGCCCTCCAGCACCGTGTGGCGGGTGCGTGCGAGCAGCTCGCGGAAGGTGGGGTTGCCGGACAGGTTGGCACGGAAGACGAGGGGCTCGAAGAAGAGGCCCACCACGCCCTCGGTACCCGCCTGCCCGCGGTTGGCGAAGGGCGAGCCCACCAGGAAGTCGTCCTGCCCGCTGTAGCGCGACAGCAGCACCTTCAGGCCCGCCAGCATGGCCATGTACAGGGTGCCCGATTCCTGGCGGGCCAGCGCCTCCAGGCCCTCCACCAGCTTGGGGGGCAGCAGCACCTTGCACAGCCCGGCGCTCCCGGTGGTAGCGCGGCGAGGCTTGTTCGTGGGCAGCTCCAGCGACTGCGGCGCGTCCGCCAACCGCTGACTCCACCAGGAGCGCTGCGCTTCCAGCTCCTCGCCCTGGAGTGTGGCGCGCTGCCAGGTAGCGTAGTCGGCGTACTGGAGGGACGGCTCGGCCAGGGCT
The DNA here is from genome assembly GCF_026626635.1 of Archangium lansingense. GTDB lineage: Bacteria > Myxococcota > Myxococcia > Myxococcales > Myxococcaceae > Archangium > Archangium lansingense. Next base: position 7,504,768 of record NZ_JAPNKA010000001.1, on the reverse strand, counting down.
GGCGTCCTGCCCGTGCGGAAAGCCCCGTAGAGCTCTCCCAGCTCGCGCACCAGCACACCCGCGGACCAGCCGTCGGCGATGATGTGGTGCAGCGTCACCAGCAGCACGTGCTCGCGCTCACCCAGCCGTAGCAGGGTGATGCGCAGCAGGGGACCGCGCGCGAGATCGAACGCGCGGTGCGCGTCCTCGCGCAGCAGCCGCCGCACCTCGGCCTCACGCTCGGCGGCGGGCAGTGCCCCCAGGTCGACCGGCGTGAGCGTGAAGGCAGTGGGGGGCGAGACGAACTGGAAGGGCTCGCCGGCTTCGGAGCGGAAGGTCGTCCGCAGCACCTCGTGGCGGCGCACCAGCTCGCCAATACTGCGCTCCAGGGCCGTGACGTCGAGCTCACCCGCGAGCTTCAGCGCGGCGGACAGATGATAGGCGAGGCTGCCCGGCTCGAGCTGCTCGAGCATCCACATCCGCTGCTGGGCGACGGTCAACGGCGCCGGGCCGCTCTCCGCTCGGCGGGGGATGGAGACGCGGGCCTTCTTCTCGCGCCAGAGCGCCAGCAGGCGGTCGGCGGTGACGGCCAGCGTTGGGTGCCGCCACAGGAAGGCCGCGGGCAGTGCCAGCTCCAGCTCGGCCTCGAGCCGGCCCTGCAACTCGAGGATCATCAGCGAGTCGAGGCCGAGCCCCGCCAGCGGGGAGTGGCTGTCGATGCCCGAGGCCTCGATGTGCACGACGCGGGCAAGCGTGTCGCGCAGGTAGCTCTCCATCCGGGGAAGCTGTTCCTCGGGAGTCGCGGAGCGCAGGAGCTCCAGGATGGAGATCTCCTCTTGCTTCGCGGCTTCCGGCTGCTCCGAGACGACGGAGCTGCCCACCGTCTCGAGGGTCCCGTTCATGAAGCCGATGCGGCACGCGTGGCGCTGGATCTTCCCGCTGGAGGTCTTGGGGATGGAACGCGGCTCGAGCAGCACCACCGCGTGGACGTGGACCGCGTGCTCCTCGGCCACCTTCTTCCGGATGGCGTCAGTCACCTCGTCCGCAGTGGCGCTGCGCAGGTCCACCTCGGCGGCCACGCCCAGCCGCTCCTCGCCCTCCACTTCCACGGAGAAGGCGGCGATGCAGCCCTGGCGCACGGCCTTGTGGGCCGCCTCGAGCGTCAGCTCGACGTCCTGGGGGTAGAAGTTGCGGCCGCGGATGATGATGAGGTCCTTCAACCGGCTGGCGATGTACAGATCTTCGCCGGAGAAGAAGCCGAGATCTCCCGTGCGCAGGAACGGCCCCGTGCCATCCGCCAGCCGCGCGTCGAAGGTGCGCGCTGACTCTTCCGGACGGTTCCAATAGCCCCGGGCCACGCTCGGACCGGAGATCCAGATCTCACCCACCTCGTTGTCGGCGCAGGTAGTCCCCGTCTCCGGGCGCACGATGAGCATGCGCTGCTCGGATGGGCGCTGCCCGAGGACACGATCAGCCGGGCGCCCTGCGTGCCCTCCGGCACGGCGGTGGCTTTCCCGTTCTCCAGCGATCTGGGGTCCACCGCCAGGTGGATGACCGGCTCCTCCTTGTTCCCGCTGGAGGCGATGAGCGTGGCCTCGGCCAGGCCGTAGCACGGGTAGAAGGCCTCGCGCCGGAAACCGCACGGGGCGAAGGTGCGGGCGAAGTGCTCCAGCGTCTCCTGGCGGATGGGCTCGGCGCCGTTGAAGGCCAGGTCCCAGCGGCTCAGGTCCAGCTCGGCGCGCTCCGCCTCGGTCATCTTCCGGGCCACGAGCGCGTAGGCGAAGTTGGGGCCACCGCTGCTGGTGCCGCGGAAGTGCGACACCGCCTGCAGCCAGCGCGCGGGCCGCTGCAGGAAGGCGATGGGCGACATCATCGTGCAGGGGAAGCCCACGTACATCGGCTGGATGACGTTGCCGATGAGGCCCATGTCGTGGAACAGCGGCAGCCAGCCGACGCCCACCGACTCGGGGGTGTGACCGAACCCGCGAGCGATGAGCATCTCGTTGTGCAGCACGTTGGCGTGCGTGAGCATCACGCCCTTGGGGATGCCCGTGGAGCCCGAGGTGTACTGCAGGAAGGCCAGCGTGTCCCCGGACACCTCCGGCCTGCTCCAGGAGTCGGCGGCGTCCGCGGGCGTGGCGTCGGTGGCGATCCACTTCAGCGACGCCATCTCCGGCGCCATCTCGTGCATCGCCCCGGACATCTCCAGGATGAACGAGGACGTGAGGATGAAGGCCGCCTCGCAGTCGCGCACGATTGCCCGCAGACGGGGCAGCGTGCGCTCGAGCCGCATCGGGTCCGGCGGGTAGGCGGGCACGGCCACCACGCCGCCGTAGATGCAGCCCATGAAGGCCGCGATGAACTCCAGCCCCGGGGGGAACAGCAGCAGGGCGCGCTGGCCCTGGGCTCCCGCCGCCTGCAGGGCCGCGCCGATCGCGCGCGCGCGTGCATCCAGGTGGGCGTAGTTCCACTCCTCCATCCCGCCGTCCAGGTCTCCTGTCTCCAGGAAGCGGTACAGGAGTTGATTTCCCTGCGTCTCCACGCGCATGCGCAGGAGATCAACGAGGTTGTCGCACTGAGAATGAGGCAGAGCAGGCCGGTTCAAGGCGCCCTCTTAGGTACCCGAGTCGGTTGGAAATCCAAGGAACGAAGATGGTGTCATCGAGCTACGCCGGGCCGTGCCTTTAGAACGAGGCACTGACCTCTACGAGCCCCACATGCAGGGCGAGGCCCGCGCCGGGCAGCTCCGGCCCGACGCCGACGCCCAGCTCCAGCAGCGACAGCTGTGTGGCGCCCAGCGAGAAGCGCGCGGGCGCGGCACTCACGCCAAGCGACACCGCCGGCCTGTTGATCGGGGTGGGGTGCGCGGTCGTGAGGAAGGTGAGGCGATCGCCCGTTAGGGCCGTCAGCGACAGCAGGGCCGCGGGACGCCAGGTACCGGTGCCCCACTGCATACCGGCGCCCGCACGCACGGCGAGCACCCTGCCCAGCAGGCCCAGCGTGCTCACGTCGGCCTGGAAGATGTACCGATCATCCACCGTGTCCCGCACGCCAATGCCGCCGCCGGCACCGCCCATGGTCCGCGCGTCGGAGAGGTACACCATCCCCGTTCCACGCAGGTACAGCGAGAACTGGTGCCGATGGGCGGGTGCGGCGCTGTCGCCGGCTTCGGCCCGGGCGTTCCCCGCGAGCACCAATCCACAGACCAGAAGACCCGAGGCAACGCGGTTCACAGCGGACCTCCCGCCCAGTAGCCCAGCGTGGCGGCATTGAGCTGAACGGCCTGCTGAAAGAGCTCGGGGTGTTCCAGCGTGTCCAGCGTGTCGGTCGGCTGATGGTAGTTCTGGTTCCGGAAGAAGGCGGTGTCAGTCATGAAGAGCGCCTCGCGGCCCGCCGACCAGAACATGGTGTGATCGCTCTGCAGCAGCGGATTCATGGTGGGTTTCAGTCCATCCGCGGGGGCGATGATGGTGACGAGCTTCGTCAGCTTCAGGGCTTCGTTGAGGGCGTGGACCTCGGCGGCGCGGTGGCTGCTGGGGTCGTTGCTGATGACCGCCAGGAAGTCGCCGGCCTCGGGCGAGGGCAGGCCGGGCATGGACTGCTGGGAGCCGGGTCGCTTGCTGAAGTAGGCCACGCAGTCGAGCACCACCGCGGAGGTGAGCGTCTCGTTGCTGGACCAGGCCTTGATGTACCGGTCGCTGCCCACGAAGCTGAGCTCCTCGAGGTCGAAGCCCACGAAGCGCAACGTCCGCTCGAAGCGGTACTGCGACAGCACCTGCGCCAGTTCCAGCAGCGCCGCCACGCCGCTCGAGTTGTCATCCGCCCCCTCGTAGAAGGCGTCGTAGTGCGCGGCGATGAGGACGATCTCCTCGGGGTGTGTGGTGCCGGGCAGATCCGCGATGATGTTGGAGGGCGCGTACAGCTCGTCGTCGATCGTCTGACGCCGCACCTGCAGCCCGCTGATCGCCTTCAAGCGCTCCTCCAGGAGCGTGCCCGTGCGGTTCTTCGACAGGAAGCACGCGTGCTCGGGGAGGATGAGCCCCTTGCTCTTCAGCGGCTCGCAGTCCAGCGGCGTGTCGAGCCGGTGCGACTCGACGACGTCGGTGAGGGTGCTCATCAACCGGGTGCCGTCTACCTGGCCGGCCACCGTGGCGAGCCCCGGCAGGTTGGCGTCCGGCAGCATGGTGGTGGAGCAAGCCGTCAGGCCCAGCATGAGGGCCCCGGTGCATACGGAACGTCCGAAGCGATGCAGCCGGCTCACAGCGACACCCCCACGCGAAGCAGTCCTATGTCGAAACGGATGGCCGAGTCTTGCAAGGAGCCAGTGCTCAGTCGCAGCTCGAGCGCGCTCGCCGTGAAGTGTCCCAGGTTCACCCGCAGCGGCGACACGCCCATGCCCACGTATACCGGGCTCAAACGGGTCTGCTCCTCGTCCGTGGCACCCGCTCGCGGGAAGGGCTCGGGCAGCGTCATGAGCCGGGCGAAGCCGGACACCCCCACCTCGGGTCCCGCGGCCACCTCCCACCAGCCCATCCGCGCCCGGAGCTGCACCGTGGCGAAGACCTCGAGCGGCACGGTGACGAACCGGTTCTCCGGGGGATTGACCAGGCCGCCGCGCAGCCCTCCTCCCACCGTCACCGCGCTCGCGAAGCCCTCGTTGCCCAGCCGGTGGTGGTAGGCCAGCTCCAGCAGCAGGTGATCCCGCGTGCTGCGGATGAAGGAGTCGTAGCGCGACGTCACGGCCCCGACGGAGAACTCGTGGGCGCTGGGATTCGCCAGGGCGGGGCATGGCAGCAGCGCGAGCACCAGGATCGTGGTCACACCGACGACGAACTGCGGGGACACCATGTGCTTCCTTTCATCTCATCGATGGTGGCAGCGGAGCTTCTTCCAACAGAGGTGTGTTTGTCCAGCTTTGCACGAATCCGGAGGCGGATTATCCTGAGGCTCTTGTCATGACTTGCGCTCGCTTGCCAGCACCTGGGCACGTGGGCGCGGCTCGGAGAGAGCAATGGCTTCGCGTAGCACTCAGAACCTGCCCCCGGGACCCAAGGGCCTCCCGTTCTTGGGGAGCTGGCTGGAGGATCAGGCTGACTCGATCGGGATGTTCCACCGCTACTTCAAGCAGTACGGGGACATCGTCCGGTTCCGGCTGGGCGAGATGCCGTTCCACCTGGTGAGCCACCCCCAGTACGTGAAGCACTTCCTGGCGGACAACGCGGCGAACTACCAGCGGCCAGCAGGCATGCCCCGGGGGGAGAAGGAGGGCTTGTTTGGTCTCACCGGGGAGAAGTGGAAGCAGCACCGCAGGCTGTTGCAGCCGGCTTTCCAACGCCCCCGGGTGGAGGCGCTGGTGCCGAAGTTGGTGGAGTGCACGCAGCGGACGCTCGACCAGTGGTGGGAGCCGCATGCTCGCTCGGGGGAGCCCTTCCGCCTGGCGCAGGTGATCTCCCGGGTGATGATCTCGCAGATGTCCCAGGCGGTGTACTCCGAGGACGCGAGCGACGAAGCGTTCTCCGCGACCCGTAACTTCCTGGACTTCGCCAACAACCGGCGGCCGGTGCTGGTGACGGCGTTCTTCATGGCGCTGCCCTTCCTGGACCCGCGCCGGCCCAAGCGCGCCGAGTACCTGCGCGTGCTCTGGGACCTGTCCGCCCAGCACGTGGCCCGGCGGCGGCAGGGGGGCGAGGGCCCGTATGACGACCTGCTCGCCTCGACAATGGCGGCCCGCGACGACAAGGGCGAGGGACTGACCGATACTGAGCTGGCGGCCGAGGCCTTCACCCTCTACTTCAATGGACACGAGGCCCCCACGTCCGCGCTGGAGTGGACGTGGCTCGAGTTGTCGCGTCACCCGGAGATCGAGGAGCAGGTGCGCGCGGTGGTGGAGCGGGTCCTGGGGGACAGGCCCCCGGCGCTGGAGGATCTGCCGAAGTTGGGTTACCTCACCCAGGTGTTCCAGGAGTCGATGCGCCTGAATCCTCCGGCGCCGGTGTTGACGCGGGTCGCACTGGCGGCGGATCGGATGGGGGACTACGACGTGCCCGCGGGAACGAACGTCCTCGCGGCGCCCTCCGTCCTGCACCGGCACCCGGCGTTCTGGGAGGAGCCGGATCGCTTCTTGCCCGAGCGCTTCTCGCCGGAGCAGGAGAAGAAGATTCCGCGGTTCCTCTACGTGCCCTTCGGAGCGGGGCAGCGGCTGTGCATCGGGAACCACATGGGGCTGATGCAGGCCACGCTGGCGCTGGCGATGATGGTGCAGCGGTATCGGGTGACCCCGGTTCCAGGGGCTCGCGTGGTAGGGGCGATGGGTCCCAGCTACCATGTGAAGGGCGGGTTGAAGGTACGCCTCGCTCCGGCGCGCCAGGTCGCACCGAAGGCAAGGCAGCAACTGGCCGCAGGGTAGTCGCGATGCCCGTCTGAGCGGGATGCGTTCGCCTGCTGTTGGGATTCACGCAGGCGGAGGTGGCCAAGAAGGTGGGCCTCGGCGAGAGTGTCCTGTCAGCCATCCAGGCTGTTCGCCGTCGTTGCATCCAACGGGGTGATTGCTATAAACCCCGTCCCACTCAAGGTCCCGTAGCTCAGTTGGATAGAGCGGCGGTTTCCTAAACCGCAGGCCGCTGGTTCGATTCCAGCCGGGGCCACTCGCCCTGCTTCTCAAGTCCTCGGAAGCAGGGCGTTTTTCTGTCTGGTGGCGTTCAGCGGCGTTCAGGAACGTTCGCCGGATTTGGTACCCGTTTGGTACTAGGAGCTTGTCGGAGAATCGCCGAAAAACGACTCCTACATACCAACCATAGCGGTGTGTTTGAGTCGCACTACCCCTCATGTAGTGGGTAGCCGAGGTATTCCGACAGGCTCCTAGGTTCGCCCCTCCTGAAGCGCGGTCTGGGTCGCGCCTCGAACCACCCGAGCAGCCAGGGGCTCCAAGGAAGCCCGTGGGAGCCCCTCCGTAGCGTGTGCCCTGGTGGGGACGTCAGAGAGTACCCCCGCATCCTTCAGCAATACCCACCACCTCCGGTGCGGAAAGGACAGCGTCCACTGCCGGTAGGGCACGTGCGGCAGCACCCGCTCCACCAGGTGCACCGCCGTCACCTGCGCCCGCTTCGCGTTGCAGGAGGGGCACACCCCTCGCCCCGCGCCTCGGCCTGCTCCTCCAGCTCGGGGAAGTAGTTGCGGTGCGACTCGAGGAAGTCACTCACCTCGTCGAAGGGCGAGTAGTCGAAGCGCAGTCCCGGCCCGGAGCCCGCGGTGCTGCCCGGCGTCGCCTGCGTGCGCGCCCGCTCCTCGGCGTTGAGCTGCGCCAGCACGTTCTCCAGCTGCGTGCGCGTGTTCTTGTAGAGGTTGAAGAGCGCCGCCACCGTGCCCGCCAGCTTCGGCTCCGCCGACAGGCTCTGCAGCGACTCGGGGTCGATGTCGAGGCTCTTGAGCAGCGGCTCGTCCAGCAGCTTCGTCAGCGCCTCGTCCACCCGGCCCTCGCCCAGCGTGGACATGAACTGCTCGGGGTCCGGTCGAAGTAGCGCAGGGCCTTCCACAGCAGCGGGAAGGGCATGACGCGCTTGCCCTTCTCGATGAGGTTCAAGTACGCCGGGGAGACCCCCAGGTCCTTGGCCGCGTCCGTCTGCTTGATGTTCCGCGCGAGCCTCAGGCTGCGCAGCTTCAGGCCCACGTTCGCGTTGAGTGCGTTCTCGTTCATCTCGCGCTTCCTGGAGGGGGGTTGTATTCCCAGTAACCGGCCCCTCCGACACGCCACTGTGTGGAGCCTTTTACCGATTTGCAATAAACGTTTTCGGGCGCAACCACTCGTGTCCTCAACGGAACGGAGGGGTGCCCCCCGGTGCATTCCAGCGTGTGATGAAATGGCTAAGTAGTGGATTTTACAGAGCTTTGTAGGCCGCTCTGCGAGCTGTACCACAACACACCAGCGCAATTGTCAAAATTTTATCCAAGCGGTTTACTGGCGAAGGGGTGGGGGCTTGGAGGGGGCGGGAGGGGCGCTGGCGTGAGACCCCTTGAGTCGGCGGTGGCCTGCCCGACCTGGGGGCAGGGGAGTGGCTTCATGGCTCGTTTCCCCACCCCACTGGGAGTGACAAGGGCCATTGCTGACAACACCGGAGCGGAGCGCTGCTTCAGCGAGCTGAAGAGGGCGCTCCGCGGGCTCAGGTGCCAATCAGGCCCGTCGACACGCCCACGTCGGCGAGCTTCCCGTCCCGCTCGACGAGCGCGAACTGCCAGCGCCGCGCCTGAAGGAGTCCCGTCGACTGGCGGAGGTCGCAGTAGACGTAGTCGATTCCCCGCCAGGCGGATTCGTCCCCCGAGGGTGCCTGGGGCGCGAAATCGGCGCCCGTCATCGACTGGCAGCGACAGCCATGGGTTTGCAGCAACCGCTGGGCGTCTTCGATGGGGGAGCCGACCGGGACTTCACCCAGGACCCAGCTCCGGGCGGCCTCCGCTGTCGTCAGCTCCGGGGGCAGTGAATGGCGCGCACAGCCCACGAGGGCCAGCAACGACGAGAGAAGCGTGCGGCGGGACATGGCAGGCACCTCGTGGGACACCGCTCGGAGCTCCGGGTTGTGGACTCCTCGCTAGATGTAGGCGTGTCCCCAGCCGGGGACGCGCAAGCTCGACACCGGGATCTGCTCCGGAAGTCCGCAGTTGTGAAGGAGTGTGCGCACGACAGTGTTGCTGTTGGGCCCGGTGGGCGCGTACGGAATGCCCGCGCCGCTGATGCGTGCCAGCTCCGTCCTGAAGCAGGAATCCTTGCCGCACGCCGCCGACCCGCTCGCCACCCGCACCGACGGGGCGCCCGGATCCCAGTCGATGAAGCCGGGCCGGTAGGGCCCGTGCCGCCCGGTGATGGTGCCATAGGGGGGCGTGCCACCGGGGCCTCCCGGACCTCCGCGATAGGCCGTGACGTTTCCAGCGGCATCCTCGTGCACGATGAAGAGATGCCGGAAGGGCATCCAGCGCGAGCTGATGAACGTGGCGCGCACGTCGACCCGGCAGGTGCCGATCGGGGCCTCACCACCACCGGCGCCGCCCGTCGCGGCTTGATCGGCGGAGGAGCGATCGCCCGTCTCGGAGGTCGCTGTTGCCCCCGTGGCCGAGGCGCCAGCGGCGCTGACCGGGAGATGCCCGATTTGCCGGCGCACCCGTTGGGGGGCATGTCCCTCCTGGACCACATGGGCCAATTCATGCGCGAGCAATCGCTGCCCCTCGCTCGTTCGCGGCGAGTACCGCCCGCGAGCGAACACGATGTGCGAGCCGACCGTGTAGGCCAGGGCGCCTATCTCGCGGGCCGAGGCGTCCGCCGTCTCATCGGCGTGCACGCGAACCTTGCTGAAGTCATGGCCGAACCGGGGCTGGAAATGGGCTCGCGCCGAGGCATCCAGCGCCGCCCCGGGCGAGCGCACGGTGGCTTCCACCGACGCCGGAGCCGCTGTCGTCGCCACGGACGCGGTGGCTTGCTTCGGGCGCACCGTCTGCTCGTCCTCCTGCTCCGTGCATTCCTGACACATCCGCCGTACGGCCGGAGCGGTGGTGCCGGGGTGATGGCCCTGGCCCGTGGGTCCGGCGGAGGGATCCGGCATGCGCAGCACCTGCGTCGCGAGCGCATCGGCGGCCCGCTCCGCCGGATCTTCCACCCGGCCGACACTCAGCTTCGCACGCACGGGCTTCCCGGAGACGCCGAGCGGAGGGGTCGAGCAGCTTCGCGCCACGAAGCCCGGCTCCCCGGAAGCAGGACCAGCTGACCGAGGGTGCTGCGTTGCGAAGACACGCATGAAGTTCTTCTAATCATGGGGCGACGGAGCGTCAATTCCACCCAGGCTGACGGCCAACGCACTCAACGGGCGAAATCGATTCCGGTCAGCGGCTTCGTTGCCTCCCGCTATGTCCAGACGTGCGAGCCTCCTGTCGTCCAGTCCCTCGATGGCTGTTGCTGACCTCGCCGCGCTTGCCGAAGCAGACCTCGCGCGCTGAAGACCGCGGCCGTCACGTCAGCGGTGGGTGCCGGGACCTTCGGCGCCGTTGTGGAACACCTGGCGGGCGAACACGGCATACGGGTCCGCGTTGGCGATGGCCTGCTGGGGTGACGCGGTCGCGTACCCCGCGTGGAACTCGTAGATGTCCTCGACGCGGCCGGTACTGATCGGAACCGACCCCTCGCGCCCGGCGGCATGCGCCTGCTCGTGGATGAGGGTGGTGATCCGCCGGAGCCGGTCCGGGCTGCGGAACCACACGCCGCACAGATGGATCTGCTTGCCGACGCTGTACGCGTCGGCCGTGTCCCGGCACTCGCAGTGATACTCGTCCGGGGAGCGCGCCAGCATGCTCTGCGCGGCCGCGAGACGCTGCGCGATGGTGGTCACCGTCGCCGGATCGGTGGTGTGGAAGTTCTGTTGCAAGGCCTGCGAGACCACCGCCGTCACCGCGGCATCTCCCGAGCGGTAGCGGTTCAGCTTCGAGACGGCGTCGTTGACCCAGCCCTGGGCGACGGTATGCAGGCTGGCGATCTCCGTACGCTCCGTGCCGGTGCATGGGGTGGTGCGTTGCTCGGCGGTCCGCTCTCCCTCGCGCCGGCACCCGGCCAGCAGCAGCCCCGCCAGGATGATCACCCCCACGCAGATGAGCTCGCACCGCTGCACGCCCGGACCCGCGAACGGTGTCACCTGGAGGCCGCCCGGGAGCGCGGACGCCTGCAGCAGCGGCGGAGCGGGCTTGCCGCCGCCCGACGTCGGCCGCGGAACGGGGAGGAAGCCCGAGTACAGCTCCTCCAGGCTCCTGTCCGCGTCCCCGGGGTAGATCTCATTCAGGGAGGGGCTCGGATCGAAGCCGAATTCCACCCCTTCGCCATCGCGGTCGCGCGCCTCGCTCAGGCGCTGCATCACCGGGTAGAGCTTCTGGAACTGGAGTTGGAGCCTCGATCGGATGCCAGCGGGGAGCGCCGGGTCACCGACCGTGGTCAGCGCCATCCGCAGCGCGAGCCGGAGTACCCCGAGGGTGTCGTCGATGGCGTAGCTGGAGCCCGCCGAGTCAGCGGCCGAGCGCTGCACGCCCCCCGCGCCCGCCCGCTGCTGCAGCACGTGCGTGAGCTCGTGGGCGATCAGCCGCCGTCCCGGCTCGCTGTGGGGACGGTATTCGCCGGCTCCGAAGACGATGTGCGGACCCACGGTGTACGCGCGCGCGTTCAGCGCGGAGGCCGATCTCGCCGCCGAGCCGTCGCGGTGCACGCGCACCCTGGCGAAGCTGTGCCCGAAGCGCGGCTCCATGAGCTCGCGGGTCTCGCGGTCGAGCGGTTCCCCCGCGGAGCCTCCGGGCGTGGGAACGGAAGCGGGGCGCGCGCCTTCGGGGGCCATGCACTGTGCCTCGGCCGGTGCCGGTGCCGGGCTCGTTCGCGATGGGGCGGACGACCGCAGCACCCGGTCGGCCACTCGGTCCGCCTCGCGCTCCCAGCGGTCGTCCGAGGGGGCAGCGACCGAGGGCCACAGCCGCCGCGCGGGGACCGAAGCCGTGGCTGGATCCTTCACCGGTAATGGAACGGGGATTGCCAGCCTCGCGCTCATCCGCTCGCCCTCCGTGGCCCACATCTCGAACGCCCGTGGACTCAATCTCCATCCCCTGTGCGGCCCTTTCAATCTCCGTCAGTCGAACCCGACGCCGGTCAGAGGCTTGTCCAGCTTGGACAGCTCGCTCCGCGCGGCGCGTGAGAGGTGCTGCATCCGCACGGGCGTGCCCTCCTCGGCCGCGAGGAACGCCGCGTTCAGGGCGATGTTGCGGATGTTGCCGCCCGCGAGGTCCAGCCGCGCCAGCCTCGCGTAGTCCAGCCCCTCGGTGGGGGTGTCACGGGGGAAGATGCGCCGCCAGATCTCCGCCCGCTCCGCCGGGCCCGGAAACGGGAACTGCACCACGAAGCGGATGCGGCGCAGGAAGGCTGGATCCAACGCGCTCTTCATGTTGGTGGTGAGGATGGCCAGCCCCCGGTAGGCCTCCATGCGCTGCAGCAGGTAGCCGACCTCGATGTTGGCGTAGCGGTCATGGCTGTTGCTGACCTCGCCGCGCTTGCCGAAGAGCGCGTCGGCCTCGTCGAACAGCAGGATGGCGCCGCCTTCCTCCGCCGCGTCGAAGACCCGCCGCAGGTTCTTCTCCGTCTCGCCGATGTACTTGCTGACCACCTGGCTCAGGTCGATGCGGTACAGGTCCAGCCGTAGCTCGTGCGCCAGCACCTCCGCCGCCAGCGTCTTCCCCGTCCCGCTGGGGCCCGCGAACATCGCGCTGATGCCCAGGCCTCGCGCTCCCTTGGACGCGAAGCCCCACGTCTCGTACACCCGCGAGCGGTGCCGCACGTGGGTGAGCACATCGCGCAGCACCTGTTGCTGGACCTCCGGCAGTACCAGGTCATCCCAGACGGCGGCCGGCTCGAGGCGCTGGGCCAGGTCGTCCAGGCGGGGGCGGGCGCGGGCGCGGCAGGCCTCCCAGAGCGCCCGGCCGAGCTCCTCCTCCCCCCCGTATGCCCAGGTCCCGGCACTGGCGTCCCGGATGGCCGGTGCAACCAGGTCGAACTGGGTCACGAGCCGCGCGATCAGCTCGGGCGAGGCGGACGCCACGGGGGCCAGGGCCTCGCTCCACAGCTGGCGCTGCTCGAGAGGAGTGGGCCGGGCCACGTCGAAGGTGGAGACCGCCCGGCCTGGAATCCGCAGGCGCTCGCGGCCACTCACGAGGAGCGGACCTCGCGCGCGTTCGATGAATCGGAGCACCGCACCCATGTGCCCGGTGTCGCCCGGCTCCAGGCCATGACAGTCCAGCAGCAGGGCGCCCCCGTTGAGCGCGGCCTCCCGCCAGAGGAGGCGGGCCAGGGGAATCTCGTCCTGACCCGAGGGCAGTCCCCGCGCGTGTATCCGGTACAGGTCCATGCCCTGCGCGGTGCATGCCGCCGCGGCGATGGCTCGCGTGTCGGCCTCCTCGGGCCCGCAGAGCTGCACCACCGGGAAGCCCTCCTTTGGCGGTTGGGCCCAGAGCACGAGAATCCGCCGGGCCAACGTCTGGTGCGAGGGCACCAGCATGTCCGGAGGCGGTTGGGGCTCGAGCACGCCCACCAGCCGCTCATCTGGATGAGACAGGCCGGCGAGGTAGTGCAGCACGCGCTCGTCGATGCGCAGGGGGCTCGCCGTCAGGGTGTCTCCCGCCCCCACCTCCACGAGCCGCCACCGGCGCAGGGGCGCGCTGGGAGAGAGGGCGCTCCAGTGCGCCTCCGGCAACGCGGCCAGCGCGAGGCCGAAGGTGGGCCAGGGCCGCCGGGGGTCTCCCTGGGCACTGGCGCAGCGCGGGGCGAAGGTGGCGTCCAGCTCCATGCCGGCGCACAGCAACAGCACGTCGCGCTCGAAGGGGGAGAGCTGGAAGAGGGTGCGGAGCCTCTCCAGCGCGGCCGGGGCCGGGAGCGCGGCGGCGGCTTCCTCGAGGGCCTGTTCCTCCTCGGGCGCGGGCTCCCGAGGCTCCTTCGCCGCGTGCCGCTCCAACCTCACGCGCACCCGCGCGAGCGCCGCGGACAGGTAACGCTGGTTGGCCTCGGTCCAATCCGTCTCCGGGCCATCTGTCACTCGGGCGGTGTCCTCCTCGTCCCGGGCCGTCATGGGAGCGCCATCCGCGGTTGGCCCAGCTCGAGATCGACGGGGCTCTCGGCGCCATCCACCTGCACGCGCAGCAGGTAGTCCCCCGCCACCACGGTGGGCAGGGTGAAGGTGAGCGAGGCCGCATCCGCCGTCGCTGTCCGCGTGACGCCGAAGGCCTCCGCCTCGGTGCCCGCGGGGACGCCGAGCCGGTTCAACAGCAGGACGACGCGCTGGCCCTTGCGCACCGGCGGCTCGAGGTCCACCCGGAGGTCCGCGCCCGACTTCGAGAAGGCCGCCTTGGGTCTCAGCACGAAGGTGGCCAGGCCCGACTCCACGCCCGGGTGCGGCGTGGGCGGCTCGCCCAGGTCCACCGTCTGCACCACCTGCACGGCCTGCACCCCGGCCCGCAGCGTGCCGGGCAGCACCACGGTGAGCTGGGTGTCGCTCTGCGGATCCGCGCTCAGCGGGAGCGAGGTGTCGCCGAGCCTCACGGACGTGGACGCCGCAGTCGCGCCCATCAGCTCCCGGCCGCGGAGCACCAGTCGGTGCCCCACGAGGATGGGCTGGCCCTCGACGATGGGCTGGCCCGCGCCCGGCGCCTGGGACAGGACGCGCTCGATGACCGGTTGGTGCAGCGGCAGCACCGCGATGACGGGCCTGGTCACCGGGAGCGGGCTGGGCGTGAGGTCGCGGCTCTCGATGAGCACCACGCTGGCCTGGTAGGCCACGGAGAGGACATAGGGCGTCTGGAACAGCGACCAGAGCCTGTTGAGCTCGTCCGCCGACAGCGTCACAAGCGTGAACCGGACCGTGTCGATGGCGTCGGCGAGGTCCGAGGGCTTGAGGTCGGGATCATCCGTGTCGAGCAGCGTCTGTTGGATCTGCTCCCGGGTGAGCTCGGGCCGCGAGTGGAGCAGCTGCGTGACGGCCCCGAGCAGCATCTGGGGCCGGAGGGTGGCCTCGTCGCCGGAGAAGCTCAGCAGGTAGTGCAGGTCGAGCGCGGCCTTGGGGCGCTGCAGGAGCTGACCGTTGGCGCTCCGGGTGGGGGCGTCCGCGTTGCGGCGGGCCGCGTTGGGCGTCACCTGGTACAGGAAGATGTTGACGCCCGCGGAGGTGGTGGTGGGCGTGCCACCGCTGCTGCTCGGCGCCTGGGGGCGTCCGGTGCTCACGGACACACCGGACACGAAGTCCTTGAGCTCCTCCGTCAACCGGTCGCGGAGGGCCGCCGTCACGGTGGCGATGGCGAGGTGGTTGCTCATCAGAAGAGGAACCGGATGGTGTTGAGCTGTGCCCAGGGAAGGTTCAAGAAGTCCCTGCGCTCGGGCAGCGCGGCCTGACCGAGGAAGACGTTCCCGGTGATGGCGGTGGCGGCGGGGACGAGGATGAAGAGCCCGATGGTCCGGGGCAACTTGATGGGAACGAGGAAGAAGCTCCACGGAGTGGGCGCCGAGGTGGCGGTCGGCGGAGGCCGGTTGTGGATGATGTTCCCCGTGACGGTGCTCTGATCCACGTTGAGGATGCGCGCCGCTGGCTGCAGGAAGGAACGGGTGCGGAGCCGGTTGTTGCTCACCAGGAGCGACCAGACGGGCAACGTCGTGGGCAGGGGCCCGGTGAGCGGTAGCTTCTCCGCGTCCCACACGGTGAGGGCCGCCGTGGACAGGGGCGCGCTGTCGCGGCCCGTCTCGACGGTGTTGTCACTCACGTGGATGGACGCCTGCTGCGGGCGATCGGGCGAGGTCTGTTGCTCGAGGGCCGCGAGGATGCGATGCAGCGGCCCGAAACGGGGCTCCTGGTCCTTGAAGTCTCCGGCGGTGGTGAAGGGGATGTCGGGCACCTGGGGCATCCAGGACACGGCCTGGGCGGCGAGCAGGCTCAGGTTCCTCACGGAGTTGAGGTTGAGATCCGAGCCGGCGAGGGCGCTGTCCACCAGTTGTAGCAAGCCCCTGCTGCGGGCCGGCAGCGGGTAGCCTCGTGCGAGGGTGCTCGCCACCAGGACGAGCGGGTCCGTGAGCAGCGCGAGCCCCGCCTCGTAGAACTCCCCGAAAGCCGGTGGGGAGCCGGAGATGAACACGAGCATGTCGGAGTTCGGCAGCAGCTCGCGGAGATCGTCGAGCGGGCGCCTCAGGTTGACCTCGCTGGGGTCCGTCACTCCGGCATAGGCCGAGGCGTGCAGGGTCATCAGCCAGAAGCCGGCGTAGCCGTTGCGGACCTCGTTGGACTCCAGCCGCACGGAGCCGGGATCCGCCTGGATGAAGATCGCCGCCGAGAGGTTGGAGAACTGATTGTCCCGGAAGAGGGCCTCGTCGAGCCGGGGCGGTGCCAGCGCTCCCCGGATCTTCGTCTCCCGGGTGAGCGGGGTCTGGGGCGGGGTGGCGGGCTGGAACACGGTCGAGGGCGTGTGCAGGAAGCCGAAGCTCATGCGCTGCCACTCCTGACCCTGCGGGGCGGGGGTCTCGGTGGCGAGGAACTGGTTGTCCCGGACCTCGAGGCCGATACAGGTATCGTTGGCGAAGATGCCCGCCGAGAAGGAGGGGCCCTGGACAAAGGCCGAGGCGTCGAACCGGCAGCCCTCGACGGTGACCTGGGAGACCCTCACCAGCCGCAGGCCGATTCCCACCGCGAGGCCCTTGAGGAACAGGATGAGCTTATCATCGGCCCGCGACTGGAGCTCCGCGAATGACAGTGAGGCGAGCGTGGCTCCTTCCGCGTCGGTGAAGGGGACGGGGACGAGGCGGAACCCCAGGCCGCGAAGGGTGATGCGGCTCGCCTGCTCCAGGACGATGAGCCCATCCAGGAACCTGTTTCGTCGCGACTCCTCCAGGGTGAGCACCGCGCCCTTGCAGCCTTCGAGCGTGAGGCCGTTGTGTCTCGAGTCGATCCGCAGGGGCTCCTGGAGCGGGTAGAGCCCAGGCTGGAAGCAGACGGTGAAGGGGGCCTCCCCGTTTTCCTCCGCGATCTTGTCGATGATCTCCTGGAGCCGCGTCTGGGCGAGCACCTCGGGCGTCACCGTCACCTTGCAGCACCCGCCGCCCGCCGGCCGCTCCTCGAGCGCCTTCACCCGCGCCGTCAATTCGACGAGGTTGTCGA
Organism: Archangium lansingense; assembly: GCF_026626635.1. Lineage (GTDB taxonomy): Bacteria > Myxococcota > Myxococcia > Myxococcales > Myxococcaceae > Archangium > Archangium lansingense. Next base: position 7,488,098 of record NZ_JAPNKA010000001.1, on the reverse strand, counting down.
ACGGCGGGCGGCAGTCCGCGAGCAGCTTGCCCTCCCCGTCGTCCCACTCGACGAGCGCGAGGGGGCAGGCCCACTGGCGCGGCCCGTCCGGGAACTGGGGGCCCTCGAGGTAGCGCGCGGGGTAGAGCTGCTGGGGAGTGCTCGGGCGCACCGCGAACATCCAGTAGTCCCCGGCCACGAGCAGGCCCTCGACGGTGCGCACGCGCAGCCCCGTCTGTCCGAGGAGCACGGGGGCCTCGAAGCCCGGGTCCAGCTCGTCCTCCCAGATGCGCACGAAGAGGGCCGGCGTGCTGTCCGCGTCCTGGTAGACGTCCGGCAGGGCGTCCGTGCTCAGCGTGAGGAGCCGCTCGTTGGGCTCGTAGGGCTCCGCCCCGAGCTTGAAGGTGAGCCCCGTGGGCGCGGCGGTGTGCTGCCCGTTGTCGAGCCGGACCGCGGCACGCAGGACCTCCACGATCTGGCCTTCCCTCGGGAAGTGGAAGTCATCGACCGGGGGGGTTCTCAGCTTCACCTTCCGGCCCTTGTCGAACAGGTCCACGCGGTACAGCTGGGAGCCGTTGTCATAACCCCACAGCAGCTTGCCCGCGGTGGAGACCTGCACGCGGATGAGTTGGTTCTCCGCGCCGAGGTAGCCCGCCTGCGCGGCTGGCTCGCATGCGGAATCCCCCCCCGGCTCCGGAGGGACGAGCCCCACCTCGAGCTGGGCGGTCGGCATCAGCCGCATCGTGTCCGGGTCGAACCCCAGCCCCTGGTTCTCCCATTGCTGGCGCGCCTGGTTGAGCGCTTCCTGGCAGGTGGTGGTGTTCTCTGAGACCGCGAGCCGCACGATGTGCTGCGTGAGGCGCGTGCGCTGCGAGGTGTCCGGCCCTCCGAGCGCCACCTCGCGCAGCGCCTCGTCCTCCACCGCGCTGACCTCCCGCTCGCTCAGGTGCAGGTAGATGAGCTCGCGCGAGACCGAGTCGCCGGGTGGTTCGAACACGGGCCCGTCCACCCACTCGGTGTGCTGCTGGCCCCAGAAGGTGGTGTCGAAGGGGGGCAGGGTGTCGGGCCGCGTCACCCGCAGTCCGCCCACGTACATCGTCCCGGGGCTCACCCTGAAGTTGAGCGGCAGCTTGCTGACGGGCACGTCGTCGAAGCGCACCGCATAGCCGTCATCCGGGGTGCCCTGCGGACCCACGAAGTCCAATGCCTCGGCACGCTGCTCTTCGGCGGCGAGCTCCTGCGCCTCGTTCAGGTCGGCCTCGATGACGACCCGGCCCTGCTGGGCGACGACGGACCGGTAGCGCTGCTGCGCATCGTAGGTGTTCCGTGCTCTGTCACTGCCCATGTGCTCTCCCTCGTTGCCCGGCCGGGCGGAGGTGCTTGCTTTCCGTGGGCCGATCTCCGGGTGCTACGTCACGTAGACCCAGACCGGGCTGAGCCCGATCGGCATGTACTCGTCGAACTTGATGCGGAGGGCGCGCGCCTTGAGCGCGTACTTCTCCCGGCAGAAGGCCCCCATCTCCGAGCCGTCCTCGGCGCCCTCGCTGACGGAGGTGGGCGCGGTGAGGAGCAGCTGCGCGTAGTCCGGCCGGCCGAACGCCCGCGAGGCGAAGAGCGAGCGCCGGGGGGCGAACTCCACCGACTCGTAGCGCCGGGGCAGCGTGCTGCCCGTGGCCCAGGCGCTGAAGCGCACGCAGCCGTGTTGGTTGTCCATCACGGTGACCACGTCGTGGAGGATGCAGGTGTCCGCGTCGAAGCGGTGCACCGACGCCCGGCCCAGCAGCGTGCAGCGCGTCATCCTCACGTCCGTGCCGCTCAGGTTCAGGGCCGGCTCCCCGGGGGGCGCCTGGAGGATGCTGTCCACGAGGGTGAGGCGTTCGAGCGTGCCCGTGCCTTCCGTGCGGATGGGACCCAGGATGCACCGGTCCACCTCCAGCTCGCGCACCTGTCCGCGGATGCGCAGGCGGCACGGGACGAGCGGCTTGCCATCCGCCGCCCGCGGCGGCTCACTGCCGTCGTCCGGCGGGTTCCCCGGGTCCAGGGTGCAGGTGGTGAGCACCACCCGGCCGAACGTGCCCGTCAGCACCACGTCGTCGCCGCAGAAGAAGAGACCGTCGAGGAAGAGCTCGCTCTCCGCTCCCTCCGGGGTGGTGCTTCCGGTGAAGGTCCAGTCGGAGGCGGGCGCGCCAGGCGGGCGCTGCTGCTGCCGCAGCACGGGGCGCTGGTGGTTCTCCGCGCGCAGGGTGAAGGGGCCCGGCCCCACCCCCACGTCGAAGCCGCTCGTATACGTGAGCGAGTCCCCGATGAGCACCGTCCCGGAGAGCGGGCCGGTGCCGAGCGCCAGGGCCAGCGTGTCGCCGCCCGCCGAGACCAGGCCGAGTGGCTCGTCGAGGGCTCCCGTCAGCTTGCCGGGCTGCCGCCGGTCGTACCCGCCCGCGCCGATGCCCGAGGAGAAACCCGCGTGGTAGTTGACGCGGAAGTCCTCGGTGGCCTCCGCGTTGCGCCGCAGGAAGCGTCCGCGCTCGGGCAGGAGGAGGTAGTCGGGCTTGGGCCGCCGGGGATCGGCGGTGAGCTGGGGATTCGCGGGGTCGTACTCCACCAGCTGGTGCTCGAAGCCCGTCGGGGCGCGGCGGTAGATGCCGAGCGAGTGGTCCACCACCGCGCCGGCTTCCAGGGTGGACGCCGCCGCGTAGAGCTCCGCGAAGGCCGTCTGGAGGAGGGGGCCGCTGATGGGGGCGGGGAACTGGTGCTCGGCGGGAGGGGAGGCCTGGTCTCCGTAGACCCGCGCGGAGGCCGCGAAGAGGGGGATGTCCCGGCCGGTCGGGTCGAACGTGAATTGGTTCTCGCAGGTCGCGTCGCGCACGGGCGTCACGCCCTCGAGCGGCACGCTCTGCAAGCGCCAGAGGAAGACGCCGAGGCGCGGAATGCCATACCAGCCCGTCTGTCCCTGGCCCCTGCGGACCTCGGCGGTGTGGAAGAATTCGTCGAAGGCGGTGTGGGCCAGGCGCGCTCCGGAGTGCGAGCGCAGGTCCGCGGTGCCGCCGATGGCGGTCCGGGTGAGCTGCCCCGAGAGCCCCTGCGCCACCCGGAGCGCTGGCTCCATGTGGGGGCCCCCCACCTCCGGGTCGAGCCGGTGGCGGGTCCGGCCCAGGCGGCGGAAGAGCTCCACCCCCCGCACGTCCCAGCCCGTGAGGTCGGCGGCCAGCTCCTCCAGCTGCGGGACGGTGCCCTTGCGGCGCCGGTAGTAGATCGTCTTCGCCACGTCCCGCCGCTGTCCCCGGGCATCGAGCCCCGGCACGAGGTTCGTGGCCAGGAGGTCCGCCATGTAGGCGATGACCCAGTCGTCGCACGTCTCGATGGACTGGTCCTCCCAGAGCCGATCGATGCTGCGCCGGACGATCGCCGCCTGCGCGCCGATGCGCTCCACCAGCTCGCGCAGGGGCCCCTTCCGGTCCAGCTCGGGAGAGTCCTCCGCGCGGTAGAGCTCCGGCAGCAGTTGCCAGAGCTTCTGCGCGTAATAGGCCTCGTAGCGGTCCGCGTCATGACTCATGGGGCGCGGCCTCCTTCACGTTCAGCGTGAGGTCCTGCTCCTCGAGGACGACGTAGAACCCGCCCTCTCCCGGCGAGTGGTCTGGCCTGTCCTCGAGCTGCTCCTGGAGGGGGGTCTTGCCATCATCCCCCTTCGAAGGGACCAGGAGCACGAAGCGCAGCTCGTGCACCGCCAGCGTGCCGGGGACTCGCAGGCAGGCCTCGTAGATCTGGCTGTCATAGACGGTGGTTCCGATCCGGGCGGTCTTCACGCCGAAGAGACCCGTCTCGGGGTCCAGGAGCGCGAGGCGCACGCCTTCCTCCACGTCCTCCTTGTCGAAGCGGGGATCCATCACCACCTCGAGCGTGAGCCGGACGGGCTTCTCCTGGGCGAGCAGCACCTCGACGCGGCGCTGGGGATCGGACGCGGCGCGGAGCGAGGTCTCCGCCGACTTCTTCGCCTCCAGGGTGTCCCCGACGTACAGCCGGAGCAGGGGCCGTTGCTGCTGCGCGTCGAGGGTCCAGTACGCCCGCGCGCGGTTCACCGAAGGCGAGTCCAGGGCGAGCGCCTCGTAGTCACCCGCCGAGATGGCCCGGCCGAAGGTGAGCACCGAGCGGGGCGCGAGCTGCTTCAGCTTCGAGGCGGGATCCGGATCCGCGCCTCCCGTCACGGGCACCGGGTTGCGCACCGACTGGAGCCCCGGGCGCGGCTGCAGGAGCACGGAGAGCGTTCCGGCCTCGGGCGCATCGGCGCCACTGCCGTGGCGGTAGGAGGCCACCACGTTCTCCACGCCCGTCGGGAGCCGTGCCCCGCGGACGCCGTCTCCGAAGAGGACCCGGGTCTTCTGCTCCTCGTCCTCGCGCGTGACGAAGATGCGCGCGTCGGGCGCCTGGCCGTGGAAGCTCGGCACCTCCTTCCATTCGATGCCGTCCACCCGGATGATCAGCGTGCTTCGGTAGCCCGCGCCCTCGCCGAGGTAGGTGAGGGGCGACTTCTGGAGCACGAAGCTCTGGCCCGCGAGGCTGCTGTCTCCGCTGCCCAGCACCTCGCCGGCCACCGTGGCGCCTCGGGACACGGGGAGCAGGTTGTGGAGCAGTCGCAGGGGCGGAGTGAGCACGGTGGGTGGGTCGGCCTCGGAGATGAGGACATGGTGCGTCGCCGCGTCTCCGATGGGGGTGGCGAGGCCCCGGGTTCCCTGGCCGGTGCTGTCCTCCAGGAGGACGTGGCGGCCGGTGGCGCCCTCGGGGAGGGGCAGGGGTCCTTCGAGCGCCAGCTCGAGGCCCGAGGCCAGCACGGATTTCGGGGGCTCGTCGACGAGCTCGCCCACCTCCTGCCAGGCGAAGCTCACCACGGGGGGCGCCGCGAGTGTGGCCAGCTCGAACGTGAGCACCGTGTGCGGGATGGGGATGGGGAGCGTCCCCGTGGGAGGGGACTTGGGGACGAAGGTGATCTCTTCCGAGTTCGTCTTCACCCGGGCGAGCTGGAGCGGCTCGTTGGACAACAGGAGCCAATCGCCGGGCAGGATGTTCCGGAAGATGGACTCCAGGTGGATCACCCCCGGCTTCGAGAGCGACGTATCGAAGGGGAAGCGCAGCGCGGTCTGCCCGGCCCTCAACAGGCGGTAGCTCGTGGCCGGAGCCGTGGTGGCTCCCGGCGGAAGGAGCTCCGCCGTGATGGGCTTGCCGAGGATGACGCGAGTCACGGCTCCGCCGCGCGAGTCCTTCTCGCGGGAGACCTTCGCCACGGTCACCACCTGATAGCCGGTGGAGGTGGCCGCCCAGTCCCTGGCCACGAGCAACAACTGCTCGCCCACGCGGAGGGTGGAGACGGTGCCTCGGAGCAGCACGTCCGTCCTGTCGACGAGGTTCGTGGGGACCACCACCTCCGCGGCCAGCGAGCCCGACGGGTCGACCAGGGTGTCCTCGTCCAGCTCGAAGATCTCGGGCTTCTCGCCGGGGCCGGGCTTGCTCTGAATGGCGAGCCCCCGCGGCAGCGTGAGAGGTGTCCGGGAACTGCTCAGCGCCGCGATCAACCCCGTGGCCCCGAGCCCGGGACGTGGGCGGTACCCCAGCACGCGCACCAGGCGCTCCACGGTGCCGGGGCTGGCGGCGGTGCGCAGGTACGCGTCATGGACGATGCGCTCGTTGTAGAAGGTGAGGAGGTCCGCCAGGTAGGCCCACCACTCGAGCAGCTGGAGTGCCAGGTCTCCCCGAGCACTCGGGCGCCAGCCGGCGAGCTCCACTTCTCCGGGACGGGCCTGGAGCAGCGCCTCGCGGAAGGTGGCGAACTCCCCCACGCGGTAGAGCAGGGTGTCGCGCCCCGGCGGGTTGAAGAGGCGGCGAGGGTGGATGAGCTCCTCGCACGGGCAGATGGGCTCCTGACTCATTTGCCCCCCTCGACGATGACCTTGATGGAGCCGCGCTCGGGCCGGCTCGGGTTGTTGTCCACCCGGAGGATTTCGTCGGTGCCCACGGTGAGCGTCTCGGGCAGGGCGACGAGCCCGGCGGTGAAGCCCCTGCGGCGGTAGCGGACGTCCCGGACTCCGGCCACGCCGTGCGCGAGCTGGATCTCCTTCTCGAGCACGCTGCGCTCCAGGGGCGTGCCGAAGCTGAAGCGGTCCACGTGGAAGAAGCCCGTCCTTCCGTTGCGGAGCCGCTTGTCGCTCAGCACCTCGAGCACGGCCTCCTCGACGTCGCCCTGGAAGGCCTCCGGCCGGGCGCAGACGAACACCTCCAGGTCGAGCGAGACGTAACGGGGCGCGGAGGTGTAGACCTCGTGACCGGCGATCCGGCGCCGGCCGAGCAGGATCGCCAGTTCCAGGTGCTGCTCGGGGGCCAGGACCTCGGAGCCCAGGGGGTCCACCGCGGTGAAGACGGTGTGCCAGCTCCCCGTGTAGCGGGCGACGGTGCCGGCGCGCTGGACCCAGGGCAGGGACTCGGCCGCGGCGTCGTAGTCCTCCGGGCGCACGGCATTGAGCCGCCGGGCCCGGAAGGCCTCGGGGGCGAGCCGCCTCACGGACTCGGCGCTCTCGGCGTCCGCGCCTCCCTCGGCTGGGAAGGGGTTGCCCGCTTGCGTCGCCCACTCGCCCAGCGGACCATTCGGGTCGACGAGGGTGATGGAGTCGGCGGCCACGTTGCCCGCGGCGCCCACGCTGGTCCGGTACGTCACCTCGAAGACGGCGCCCTCGTCGGGCATCTCGCCGAAGACGCCGTCCCCGAAGCGCAGCGTCTCCCCGTCCCCGTCGTAGTCCATGGAGACGGTCCCGTCCGGGTGGCGGAGGCCCACGGGGCGGTAGCGGATGGGGTCCACCGTGAAGACCGTCTCGAAGCTGCCGGCATCGAGCAGGCTCCGCTGCCACGACCAGGGCTCGGGAGGATCCTCGTCCTGCCGGACCACCGAGAGCTCCGGCTGGGCGGGGCTGTCGGCGTCCTCCGAGGACGGGTGCCACGCGAGCGGGGCCTGGGCCAGGGGGAAGAGGACCTGCGGCGTGCCGTTGAGGCCGGTGCGCACGAGCGCCGACTGCCGCTCTCCCGAGGGCGCTCCCTCCACGATGAAGGACTCGCGGAAGCGGCGGCCCTGCGTCACGGGGACGAGGTTGCCGCGGACGTGGGTGCGGGTGAGATCGTGGTCGCGAGCCAGTGCGTCCTCGGCCCTCCAGGAGACGCGGGTCAGCTTCGTGTCGCCGAAGAGGGGATCGCTCCCTTCCTGGATCTCCGTGAGCCGCACGAGCGCGCGGATGGACTCGTTGCCACCCGTCCTGGGCTCGGTGTCGATCAGCAGCCACTGCTCCGCGAACAGGCCCAGCCCGTCCCCCTGGAGCCACAGCTCCGTGGCGCCAGCGGGCAGGCATCGCTCGCTGTCGTCCCAGGCGTACGGCTCGAGCTTGCCCGGGTTCCATCGGGGGTCGACGGGATACGTCTGGGTGTCCGCCAGGCCCCGTCCCGTCTCGAAGTCGATCCTCTCCCCATCCGGGCCGAGCGCGCTCACGGGCAGGCCGGCGGGCAGGGGACCGCTCTTCGTCACCTCGAGCCAGAGCCAGGCCTGGGCGGTCATGATGGGCCGGGGCTCGTAGTCCACGAGGCGGGCATGCCGCACGAGGCTGCGGCGCTGGGTGGCGGTGTCGAGCGAGGCCTCGGCGGCGATCCGGTCCTGCAGATAGCTGAGGTCGTCCGCGAGGCTGCTCAGCGACTCCAGGAACATCACGCCGAAGTCGGCCTCCGAGCGCTCCTGCCACTCGGGATGGCGCTGGGCGGAGAAGTCGGAGAGCGCCTTGCGGAAGCTGGCGAAGTCCTTGGCGAGGTAGTCGATGGGGGGCGGCGGAGGCAGCTCCAGCGCGCACTCCTCGGGCGGCTGCTCGCAGTCGAGCCGCGAGTCGCAGTTGGCCTTGAAGGAGAACGTGGCGCGAGAGAAGAACGGATCGAGCAGCTCGCCGCCGAGGCTCAGGGTGTATTGCGAGAAGTCCCCCGGGGCGGGCACGCGCAAGGTGAGTACCGGGGGCTCGCCCGGATTCTGGCTCCAGTCCGCGTCGGTGATGGGCCGCACGGGCACGGTGGGAATGGCGTCCCCGCCGCTGATGCGCGGGTCCTTCACCGTGGAGCGGAGCTGGTTCCTGCCCGGCACCGGGTTGAGGAAATGGACCTCGAGCTTCGTCTGCGTCGCGTCGACGCGGATGAAGTCGATGCCGTTGAGCGTCGTGCTCTGGCGCAGGGCCTGGCGGCGGTCTCCGGGCGTGTTCATGTCACCCGCACCTCCAGCTGTTGAGTGGTGCGCGTCTCCACCAGCACGTACTCGATGCGCACGAGGATCTGGTTCTCCTCGGGCACGTCCTGGGGCGAGGCCACCACCACGTCGCGGACCTCTATCTGTCCGGCCAGCCAGCGGTCGAGCGACTGGCGCACCAGGAGCCGCACGGAGGCCACGAGCGGCTCGGAGTTGGGTGCGAAGAGGAGCCGGCGCAGGCCGCAGCCGAACTCGGGCAGATCGGCGCGCTCGCCGGGGCTGGTGAGGAGCACCTGGCGGATCATCTGCGCGACGTGCGCCTCGTAGCTCCGGGCCTGCGCGCCCTGGCGCGAGGAGGGGTCGATGCGGAAGGGGAACGCGTAGTCGGCTCGCTTCATGGGAAGCCTCAGGTTCCGCTGGCGCGCTGCTGGGTGGAGAGGATGAGCACGGTGCCCTGGGGGGCGTTGTCCGCCGCGAGGCACAGCCCCACGCTGTCCATGGTGAGCAGGGCGTCGCCCAGCACCGTGCCTCGCAGGGCCGTCGAAACCCACTTCACGCTCATGCACGGGTGTGGGACGCCTCCCGGTGCGAAGACGCAGCCGGCGATGGTGAAGGTGTCTGACGCGCGCACCAGGAAGCTCCCGCCCGCCTTTGCCCGGGTGTTGGACGACATGACCTGCACCTGCCCACCGTGCGGGCACTGCAGGGTGCTCGAGGTATTGAGGAGCGCGCCCATCACTTCACCTCCAGCGCGCCGCTGTTGACGGAGACGTTCGAGTCGGTGACCTCGAGCTTCTGCCCGCCGCGCACGAGCGTGATGCCCGAGGAGTCCAGGGTGACGGTGTTGCCTTGCGCGTCCGAGAGGGTGATGGACTCGCCGTCATCGTCGAGGAGGAGCTGGAGCCCCTTGACGGTGCGGATGAGCTTCTTCGCGGGCGCGACGTCCGAGGGCAGCTCGTCCTCGCGCCAGTAACAGCCCGTCCAGATGGGATGGGAGACGTCACCTCCCTCGAACTCGATCCACACGCCGGAGCCGGGCTCGGGGAGGAAGGCGAAGCCCACGTCCTTGCCGGCATAGGGCACGCACGGATCGCACCAGCCCGTCTGCTGCTCGGCGAGCACCGCCGGCACCTTGGCCTTGATGCGGCCCCGGCCGCCTTCCTCCACTTCCGTTACCACGCCCCGGTACTTGCCGTAGAACCGGCCGCGCAACCGCTCGAGGACCTCCAGGATGGCTTGCTCGTTCATGTCAGAAGAGCCCTCCGCCACCGCCGCCGGAGGGCTGGGGCCCCACCGCGTTGCGGACCAGCACGAAGCCCATGCGGTGGGAGTCCGCGGTGAGCGTGTGCCGCACGCTCCACACCAGGTACTTGCCGGAGTGGAGGCTGCCCGCCCCTTCGATTTGAACCACGGTGCCCACGCGGAGCACGGCCTTGAGCGCGGCCACGTCCACCTCGCCGGTGCAGCGCGCGAAGAAGCCGGACTCGCGGAGCAGTGCCCGGGCGCGCTGCTGCAACTCGCCCGCGTCGTCCACGGACGCCGTCAGCATCACCTTCATCGGCCTGCCGGCGAAGCTCGCGAGCCCTCGCTCGTCGAGCGGCTCCAGCCCCGAGTCCGCGGTGTCTCCGCTCACTCCGTCCTCGGACGGATCCTGGAAGAGCGCCTGGCGGGTGGTCACCTCGCTCGGACGGCTCACGTCCCACTCGAAGTCCAGCGCCGTCACCAGCTCCTGCTCCGGATCATTGAGGGGCAGCACCACGGCGGGCTCGGCGGAGAGGTCCGGCCGGGCGAAGTAGCCGGTGCGCTGGCCGGCCTGCTGGGTGCACACCACGCGGCACAGCTTCCCGCCCCGGCGCGCGAGCTGGCGCAGGAACTGGATGTCCGTGGCCCGCTGCATCAGCGTATGGCCGCTCTCCGTATGGGTCGCGGAGTCGTCCGCGTCGTTGTCCGGCGCGGGCTGGATGCCGTACTCGCCGAAGATGGCGCTGGCCACCGCCGCGTCCGTCACGTCCACCCACTCGCGCGCCTTCTCCTCCAGGTTCATCAGCCACGAGGCGTCCTGGCCCCACACCTGGAGCGTGGACGCCACCGTGCCCCGTTGCAGGTGCAGTTTGTGGGAGAGCACGTAGCCATCGAAGATGCACTCGGCGGGACGGTCCTCCACCTCCACCACCACGGCGAGGTTGGCGTAGGGCTTGAAGAGCGGGTCGCTGACGTAGGCCAGGTCTCCCGCCTCGTCGCGGTTCACCGGGAGGTTGAGCTGGATGGCGCCGGGCAGCTCGGCGTTCTCCTCCACCTCGATGGAGCCGAGCGCTTCGTACAGACCGGCCTCCACCGGGGTGCCATCCACCAGGAGCTGGTACGTGCTCGCCATCCCTCAGCGCTCCCGGTCCGGGATGCCCACCTGGTCGCGCGAGGCGAGGGCATCCGGGGACGGCGTGTCGCTCGCGTCGCACAGCCGCCAGAAGCCGGTGGCGTCCTTGAGGAAGTGGTGGGCGAGCAGATCCAACCGCTGGCCCTCGACGCGGCGGTGGAAGCCGAGCAGCCGCCCCGGGCGGGGCAGCGGCAGGCGCACGGCCGTCACCTGGGTGCCGTCCGGCTTCGTCACGGTGTACGTCTGCTGTTGCGCGTAGCGGCTGCCGGGGAAGAACATGGCACATCTCCTCAGAGGGGGAGCATCCCCACGATGGATTCGACGGAGTTGGCGAGGTTGGCGACGGCGAGCCCCTGACGGAGCACCTGCGAGTACGTGTACGCGGCCTTGGCCACGTCCTTGAGCGGGCCGCTCACCCGGGCGAGCTCCTCGGGAGTGAGGACGCGCAGGTCGAGCTGGGCCTCGGCGTGGGTGGGGTTGAGCAGCCCGTCGTAGAGCTTCTCCTCGATGCTGAGCCCCGTCACGCGCACGGGCACGATGCGTCCCGGCCCCCAGACGAAGAGCACGGTGGGTACCTCGGACTGGGGCACGTCGCGCTTCACGCCCGCGGAGGCCGACCCACCCAGCGAGGCGCTGATGCCCCCCGCGGACACGGAGACGGACACCGAGCCCAGCAGCCCACCGCCGAAGGCCCTCGTGGGGTACAGGAGCATCTCCAGCGCCGCGAGCCGCGAGGCGATGCCCGAGACCTTGGCGAGGGGATTGCCCTCGGCGATCTGATCATTGGCGTCCATCACCAGCGAGAAGGAGAACGACTCGCCGGGCATGCCGCGCACCGCGAGCGGATTCTGGTTGCGCCCCTGTCCCGCGCTCGCGGCGGCCTCGGGCTGCGTCCACACGTGGCGGATGGTCTCGGGGTTGAACTGGAAGATGATGACGTTGGGCAGCGGGATGAGCAGGGTGGGCATGAACTCGATCAGCGCGCCCTTCATGAACGTTCCAGGCATGGCGGGGGCTCCCTCCGGTTCACACCGTCCGCTGCAAATCCCTCAACACCTGGGCCACGATCCGCTCCGACAGCGCCTCGAGCGGCTCGCCCGGTCTGGCTCGCACGTCCACCTGGAGCCTGTCCGTGGAGGCCGAGGCGCCCTCGGGGAGGGAGGCCGCCGCGAACCCCTCGGAGAGGAGCCGCGCCAGTTGGCGTCCCTGGGACTCGTTGAGTCCGGAGAGCTTCAAGGCCAGCCGATCGATGATGAGCTCGCTCACGTGCTCACTCCTGCTTCAGGCCGAAGGACGAGGTGAAACCGCGCGCCAGTGGAGCCCGGGGGCCCGGCGCGGCCGGAGGCGCCGGAGCGGGACGCTGGGGGGTGCTCGGGGGCGGTTCGAGCCGGACCTCGAGGGAGCCGATGTGGACTGAGCGCGACGGCTCCGAGGCCGGGGCGCTGGAGGGAGTCGGGGACACCGCCGGGCGCTCCCCGGTGGGCGAGGGCGGGGTCACCTGGGGCGTCAGGAACGGGGGCGGGTGGCGCGTGTCCTCCATGGAAGCGCTCCGGGACGAAGCGCTCCGGGACGAAGCGCTCCGGGACGAGGCGCTCCGGGACGAGGCGCTCCGGGACGAGGCGGGCTCGGGCGAGGTGACCCACCGCAGCGCGGTCTCCAGCGCGGCCATCATGGGGACGGCTTCCCCGGAAGGCGCCGGGGGCTCGATACGAGCCGGAACGCTCGGAGACGCCTGCTCCAGGCGCTCGCTCCGGGCGGCGGGAGACACGAGCGGCGAGGCAGGGGGGCGCACGGGCCCGGTCCGCTCCGGAGCCTCGGAGGAAGGAGCGGGTGCCGCACGCGCCGGGTGCATGGGCGCTGGGCTCTCCGGAAGTGCCTCGAACGAAGGCGAGCGCCCGCGGGCCGTTGGCGGCCGGGAGGGAGGCGCCTGGGTGGCAACGGGAGCGGGAGGCCTCGCCACGGGGGCTGGCGCGACCTCCGTCCGCTGGAGGGGGGCCTCGGGGGCCGGGCCTGGCGGGGTGAATGCCCGGGCGGCCTCGGCCGGCGCGTCCACTGGGAGCTCCACGGGGGGCTGGAGGCCCCCGTCTCCGGGCATGCGCGGTGGCTGGAGCGCGGGCGCATCGGCGCGGGCGCGTTGGGCGATGGCACCGAGATAGGAGCGTGGTGGCATATCAGCTCCCTGACCTCTCCTGACGGATGTGCTCGGCGTACAGGCCACGCCGGTGGCGGGGGAGGGCGAGGATGGTCTCCTCCGTCCAGTGGTAGCTGTGTGCGAGCAGGTGGATCTCCTCGTAGACGCGTGTCGCCTGGGCGCGCAGTTCCTGGAGCACGTAGCGCTGGGGATCGAACAGCGAGCGCACCGTGGCGCCGCACTCGGGGCACGGCCCCTCCAGCTCGCTGCAGAGGTTGGGCGCGAGGGCCTCCATCGCCGCTTCCACCTGCTCGCGCAGCGGGGGCGCGAGGCCCGCCGGCCGGATGCAGCGCCGCGCCAGCTCCTCCTCGCCCTCGGGGTGGAAGGCGATGGCGAGCTGGTCCCCGCCGGACGGGAGCCGGAACGCCACGGCGGTGCCCTGGAGCGCGTACCACCCGGGCTCGGCGGAGGCCTCCAGTCCCTCGGCGGGCCGGGGCGCGTGGTGGGCGAGGTAGTCCCGGATGCGGAAGGCGAGGTCGACGCGGGCGCCGCACCCCGCCGGACCGCACACCACGTCGGCGCGGACCTGGTCCCCCACGAGTCCCTGCCGCAGCCGCAGCAGCACGGTGTCGAGATCCGTGAGGGGGAGCGCCGCCCAGTCCACGGGCCCGCCCTCGGCGCGCTGCCCGAGCCGCTCCACCAGCTCGAGCGCCAGCTGCGCGTCGAAGCTCCGGGCTTCCGCGAGCAGCAGATCCTCCGCTCCGGCGGGTGGCCGCAGGCGGACCGCCAGCCCGCTCACCGGCAGGCGGAAGCGCACCTATTTCTCCTTCGGCTCGGTCAGGCTGAGGTCGTGCTCCCAGCCGTGGTGCTCGAGCTTGATGTGCTCGATGGCGATGCCATTGCCGCCCCCGTCCAGGTCCGAGAGCGCCTGGTATTCGGACACCCAGCAGTCGTGGACGAGGTAGCGGTGCACGGGTTGGCCCGCCTCGTTGAGCAGCTCGATGCGCACCCTGCGCCGCAGCTTGGACAGCGCGGTGGAGGGCGCGCCCTTGTCGAGCACCTGGGCGGCGTTGGCCCACTCCTCGAAGGTGGAGTCGTGCGTCACGCCGCGCTCGAGGGTGATGGGCTCGTACTTGGTGCGCCCCAGCCCCTTGAGGATGAGGGCGTTGCCCCCCTCCTTGTATTCGATGGGATCCGAGGAGCGCTTGAGCCCGCTCACCTTGCTCACGCCGGCCACGGGCGTGGTGGCGTCGCCGAAGTACACGAGGAAGCGGTAGTTCTTGTACGGGTCGAAGCGCTGCATGTTCACCGAGAAGGGCATGCTCATGGGAGGGCCTCCTATGACTGCGCCTGGCCGGCGAGCTGGGCGATCTGGATGATGACGAACTCGGCGGGCTTGAGCGGACGGAAGCCGACGAGGATGTTGACCCGGCCGTTGTCGATGTCCGTCTGGGTGGTGGTGGTGGCGTCACACTTCACCAGGAAGGCCTCGGTCGGCGTGGTGCCGAAGAAGGCGCCCTGGCGGAACAGCGACAGCATGAAGGCCTCGATGCTGGTGCGGATGGCCACCCAGAGCGGATCGGCGTTGGGCTCGAAGACGACCCAGCCGAGGTTGGCGTAGAGCGTCTGCTCGATGAAGAGGGCCATGCGCCGCACCGGCACGTACTTCCACTGCTGGAAGGCGGTGTTGGCGGCCACCAGCGTCCGCGCGCCGAAGACGACCGTGCCCGAGGCCGGGAAGGTGCGTATCGCGTTGACGGCCGCGGTGTTGAGGACGCCGGCGCGCATGTCCGTCATCCTCCCGGTCTCCACCACGCCGAGCACGTTGTTGACGGTGGTCTCCAGTCCCGCCGGGGCCTTCCACACGCCGCGGTTGGTGTCCGTCCGGGCGTAGATGCCCGCGATGAAGCCGCTGGGTGGGAAGGCGGCGGCCTGGCCCGTCAGCGGATCCGGCGACACGAGATAGGGGAAGTACAGCGCGCCGTTGGGGCTGCTGCGCGGGATGACGCCCGTGTCGATGAACCCACTCACGATGGCCGGCCCGCCCACCGTCCCATCCGCCGAGGCCTCCGCGGGAGGATCCATGATGAGGAACGCCCGCTTGCGCTCGCAGAAGGCGAGGGCCTCGCTCAGGACGCCGAAGGAGGACACGCCGGGCAGGGTCATCAGGTTGATGACGTCCACCTTGTCCAGCGAGCTGTCCTCCTGGAACACCGGGGTGAAGTCCAGGGGATCGACGGCGGCGGGGCTGGGGGTGCTGGCGTAGCTCACCGTGTCCGTCCTCTTGGCCGTGGCGTAGGCGGTGGGCGTGGTGCCACCCGGAAACGAGGCCCGCACCAGGGCCGAGCCGTTCGCGAGCGTGGTCACCAGGTTGGCGATGGGCACGCGGCGGAAGGTCTCCGTGCGCGTCCGGTAGGTGAAGGTGAGGTCCGCGAGGGTGTTGCTGTCCTGGAAGTTGCCCAGGGTGATCCGCAGCGGCGTCACGTCATCCACGGGCTCTAGTGCCGTGAAGCGAACGGGACCGAAGTCCACGCGGGCCTCGGGCAGGTCGGGGTTCAGCGCCACGATGAAGGCCACCGAGCCGCCGTTGAGGAAGAAGTTCTGGACGGCGTAGGGCAGGTCCGAGAAGAGGTGGGCGCTGCGGAACAGGCCGCCGAACTCGCGCTCGTACTCGGCGAAGCTGAAGATCTGTACCGCCTTGCCGAAGTGCTCGGACTTCGTCTTGTACGGATGAGAGTAGCCGATGAAGACGGTGTTGGACGTGGGCGCGGCGGCGATGGTCCGCGACGTGTTGGGCAGCTCCTCGATGTAGATGCCCGGATAGCTGGTGGTGACCGGCATGGCGTGTCCTCAGGAAGGGGAGAGGAACAGCGGACTCCTCAGGTGGGTTGCGCGGCGGGAACGAACGAGGCGAACGTGCTGTCCTTGCCTCCGTTGAGCTGGAACGTGCCGGCGCGCGGAAGGGCGAAGCCGCCGGTGGGCTTGGAGGCGGTGAGCACGTGGCCGAACTTCGCCAGCTCTTTCTCGAGGTTGCTGGCCTGGAGGCCACTCACGGACTTCGTCCACTTCGCCGTGAGGGTGAAGGTCCGCTCCGTCACTTCGTCGATCTCGACGTCGATGGTTTCCGCGCCGGTGTCCCTCGCCTCGAGCGTGAAGGCCGTTCCCGTGGTGCCCGCCACGTCCAGGGAGCCCCGGCTGTTGGCGTCCGCTCCAACGAGCTTGCCCGGCCGCGCCTTGGGCATGGCCACCGGCGTCCCCTTCACGCGCACCAGCCCTGGCCGGGTGCCAGCTTTCAGCTCCGTGCCGAGCAACACGGGGAGCGTCTCGAGCGTCAGCCCCTCATACACATCCGTCTGGGTGGCCTTCAGGGTGAAGGTATTGGGAGGATCGGCGTAGGTGATTTCGATTTCGATGTCGTTGCCAGCCGAGCCAGGATTCCGGGCCTGGAGCACCATGGCCGGCCGGGCGGGCTGGGTATCAGGGGGCGCGGCGACGACGACACCCGTCCTGGCCAGGAATTTCAGCCAGTTCTCCATCCAGTCGAATTCGCCGATGGGAATCTTCACGGGATCCACGACCAGCTCGGCCCCTTCGAACGAGAGCCCGGATGGATCAATGGAACGCTGTGAACCGTCCTTGTCGAGATAGGTCAGAGGCGCGTGCAAGACAGCGATCCCCATCGAAGCCCCCCGGCGAAACAAGCCTCGCGGTGCGCATGGCTGTGTTCACCGCAGGTGATAACACAGAGACCCGGAGAAAAGTCAAAGGCTGGGGAGCTCGTTCGGTATTCTGGACAATCACTGGCGACGACGCCCTGGATGGATGGGCATGTAGAGTGTTTGGAATTTGAAGCTCAACCCTTGATTGAATGGCCGACCTTGTCTCTTGGCGAATCACGAAGCGCGTCGGTTGTGGCCTCGAGGATGACTTTGGCATGGCTCTCGTTGCTGTTGGCGTTGGGGGCCTGCCAACCGGCTCGAACGCTCCCGCTCCGCTCGGGCGGGGAGGCTCTGGCACTGCGCTACCGCGTCACCTTTGTCCGTGAGCCCGAGCCCGCGCTGGATGAGCCTGCCCCGGTTTTGTGGACACACCCAATAAGTCGGCTACACGGGAGGAAGTGTCCATGGAGCGAAGGAAGAGGCGGAGTTTCAACGCGGAGTTCAAGGCCGAGGCAGTCCGGCTGGTGCGCGAGGGCAGCAAGAGCCTGCCCCAGGTGGCCAACGACATCGACCTCACCGAGTCGGCCCTGCGCAACTGGGTGAACGAGGCCGACGGTAGCCAGGACAAGAGCCCAGCAGGTGCGCTCTCCACGGCCGAGCGGGAGGAGCTGGTCCGGCTGCGCAAGGAGGTGCGCCATCTGGAGATGGAGCGTGGCTTCCTAAAAAAAGCGGCGGCCTTCTTCGCGAAGGAGACCTCGAAGTGAAATTCGAGTGCATTTAGCGGAGAAGGCCCATTTCCCGGTGGACTTCATGTGCCAGCAGCTGGGCGTGTCGCGCTCGGGCTACTACGCCTGGAAGGAGCGCCCGGAGTCCGAGCGGCACAAGGCGGACCGGGCCCTGGCCGAGGTGGTGACGGCGGTGCACCAGGAGAGCCGCGGCACGTACGGCAGCCCTCGCGTGCATGCTGAGCTGCGCGCCCGCGGGCAGAGAGTGAGCCGCAAGCGCGTGGCCCGCCTCATGAACAACCAGGGCCTGGTTGCTCGCAAGAGGCGTCGCTTCGTGCGGACAACGGACTCACGCAACAACCAGCCCGTGGCCCCCAACATCCTCGAGCGCGACTTCTCCCCCGGCCAGCCCAATAGCACCTGGGCCACGGACATAACCTACGTGGGGACGAGGCAGGGCTGGCTCTACCTGGCCGTCGTCATGGATCTCTTCTCACGCAAGGTGGTGGGCTGGTCCATGAGCGAGAACATCGACAGGCACCTGGTGCTCAACGCGCTCGACATGGCGCTCAAGGGGCGCCAGCCACCGCAGGGGCTGTTGCACCACTCGGACCGGGGCCGCCAGTACGCCAGCACCGACTACCAGCAGGCGCTGGCCGCTCGCGGGATTCAATGCAGCATGTCGCGCAAGGGCAACTGCTGGGACAACGCCGTGGTGGAGAGCTTCTTCAGCAGCTTGAAGTTGGAGCTCGTCTACAACACCGACTTCGCTACGCACGAGCAGGCTCGGCTGGCTCTCTTCGAGTACATCGAGGTCTTCTACAACCGCCAGAGGCGGCACTCGTCGCTGGGCTACGTGAGTCCAGTGGATTTTGAGCTTGCGGCCTTACCGGAAAAGTTGGCAGCATAACCCTACTGTCCACGTAACCGGGGCGAGCCCACTCCTCCGTTGCGCTTCCTGCCTTGCCGCTGCGCACCGTCCTGCCACGGACACCGCACTCCCACCGGCGCTCAGGATGGCGGGACGCCGAGTCGAGCTGAGTATAGATGAGTATTCGGAAGAGATTGAGCGGCGAGCCACCCGCGCAGTCCTCGCTCATGCGCAACCCGGACGGCGCCTGGAAGGTCCGCGGCAGGCCTCTACTGATACGGAGGGCGTACGTGGCGACCGACGACAAACGAATCGTCGTCTACACCGCGGAGGAGCCGCTCGAGGGGCACCTCGATGACGCGTGGGGCGACGTCTCCATCCCGTTCTATGAGCTCTATCCCGGCACGGTGCTCGCCGCTGTGGCGCTGCTCCACGCGGCGGCGCGGCGCCTGCCGCGGCGCGACCTGGCGATCGCCGCCGCCGAGAACCTCCTGGCGCGGCTGCGCCATCGCGGTGGCGACCGCGTGTGGCTGATTCTGGAGAAAAAGGTCGCGGACCTCGGCACGAGGCGCTTCGACGCGACGCTGCGCCGCGCGGCGCGCGAGGTCGACCGCCGCGTGCGGCACATGCGCTCCCACCTCCCGCCAGCGCTCGTAGACAAGGCGGTCGGCCCGGAGGCGCTCGCCGTGCTCACCGAGCTCGGGCCCGACGCATTCCTGCCGCGGGTGGAGCTGTCGCCGGCGCAAGCGGACCGGCTGGTGGGCCACCTGCGACGGGGGGCGTGGCCGCGCGTGGGCATCGGGCGCGGCGACCTGTTCCTGCGCGACGAGCTCGACCCCTACGACACGTGGCTCGGGCTGGTGAGCTTCGACATCGAGGTCCGCGAGCTGCCCGACGTCGCGCCCATCACCCTCGTCGAGCCGGTCGGAATCACGCACTACGGCGAGCCGCCCGAGGAGGAGCTGCCGCTCGAGGCGTTGGCGAACCTGTGCACCTGGATGGGCGACACGCGGCTCGTGCTCGCGTACCGAGGCACGCTCGACCATCACGCCGTGCTCGTCGATGGCGAGGAAGAGCGGCTGCGCATCGAGCTGCCGCGGGGCGAGGGGCCGGTGACGCTGCGGGTGGTAGCCTCCAGCTCGAGCGGCGAGGAGGAGCGATGAGCACGAGCCAGCACGTCGCGCGGCAGGCGAGCGGGCAGGCGCCCGCGGCGTCGCTGTCGTCATCGGCGACGATGGTATCGACGTCCACGCCGACACCGGCCGAGACGCGGGCGCCGACGCGCGGCGAGCCGCTCCCCGACGAGACGCGCCACTTCTTCGAGCCTCGCTTCGGCCACTCCTTCGCCGACGTGCGCGTCTTCGCCGACGACACCGCAGCGGCCGCCGCGCGCGCCGCCGAGGCGAACGCGTTCACGCTGGGGCGCAGCATCGTCTTCGGCGCCGGCCAGTGGGCACCGGGCACCGACACCGGCCGGCAGCTCCTCGCGCACGAGCTGGCGCACGTGGTGCAGCAACAGGCTCGACCGCCGTCGGAATGGCGGCTCCAGCGCCAGGCGTGCGGCCACGACAAGGCCGAAGGCTCGGGCTGCGCCGGGCTGCGCGAGGTTGCCACCGACAAGTTGATTGCGCTCGACCGCTACATTGTCGAGCTCGGCTTGAAGCGCCACTTCCCGGGCAGCTGGATCAGCCAAGTCTACAGCCCGCCCAACCCGGTGAAGAAGGGCAAGAAGTTCGGTAAGGTGGACGCACTCAAGATCAAGGAGGGGAGCGCGCTTGAGGCGGAGGTCCTCGAGATCAAGTCGCGCAACACCACCGGTTACGGCATCAGCGGCGAGTCGACTGGCGGCTGCAAGGTCGCCACCGACGAGACCACGGGCTACGTCACCGCGTTGCAAGCGCTCGCGCCACAGATGGTGACGGTCTCATCACAGCTCGCCCCCGGCGGCGGCTACATGATTGCCGACGACGCCGGCCAGCAGCGGTGCCGTACGGCGCCGGCGCTCAAGGTACTTGCGGCAGCCGGCGTCGACGTCAAGGACCCGGATACGGTTACCGCGTGGTGCGTCTACAACTCGATCCAGAACCGCCTCGGGCACGCCTTCACCCAGGGGTTCTCGTCGGTGAGCTTCACCGCCAGCACGGAGAGCTCGCCCGGCACCGATTACCCGGCGTTCTATTGGGCGTCTGGCACCTGCGGGCGTGGCAGGAAGAAGCGTCCCGCGCGCAAGGGGCTCCTGTTCCAGGTCAACGGCGCCGGCGGCCTGAGCTATCGCTGTGAGCGCAGCTGCCCGCCCGAGGACGAGGAGGAAGAGAAGAGAAAGGAGAAAGAGAAGGCAGCGGAGACCACCGTGGAGGCGCGGGACGAGAAGCAGCCGCGGCTCGAGGAGATCTCGCCCGACTACGACCCGTACGAGGAGGGCGACCCCATCCCATCGGAGGGCATCGATCGCACCCAGGTCGTCATCACGACGCTCCTGGGCACGAGTGCCGTCTACGCAGCGCACCTGGCGTACAAGAAGGCCAAGATCGCCGCCGAGAAGAAGGCGCTCGAGGCAGTGCGCGACCGTGCCCTCGCGGAGATGAAGCGACGCGGGGCCGGCGAGGCGTCGAAGATGCTTAACTCACAGAACGCCTCGAAGTTCGGCAAGAAGGCCTACGAGCAGGTCATCGACAAGGCCGACGACGTCGGTAGGCGCGTCGGCAAGGGCATCGAGAAGAAGGTCGAGAGGCGGCTCACGCGGATGCTCGGAGAGAAGGCGGCGAAGACGGCCCTGTCGAAGGGCGCGCGCGCCATCCCCTACATCGGGCTCGTGCTCACGGCGACGGAGGTCTTCGGCATCATGGAGAACGTCGCGCACGGGGCGGAGCTCGGCGTCGGCCTGAGCGGCGACGAGGTCGACCTCTCGGGCAGCACGCAGCTCGGCGACCAGCCGGAGTCGGGCGAGAAGCCGACCGTCGAGGGCATCCTCAGGGACACGCGCATCGAGGTCGACGTGGATCGCATCCCTGGCGCCAAGGGCGTAATCGAGCTCCAAACCGACAACGTCAAGCTCTCCGGCAAGCCGGCCTCCGACGGCGACGTCGTCACCGTCGACCTCAAGCTCAAGATGAAGAACACGACGATCACCATCCGCCAGGACGGCGTCGTGAGGGGCAATGATGTCGTCATCTCCGGAGACGTCGAGATCATCGATTCGCAGATCGAGATCGACCTGCCGGAGGGGACGATGCTCGAGCCGGCGGAAGGCGGAGGCAAGAAGCGCATCATCAAGGGCGTGAAGGTCAAGATCACCAGCGTCGGCAAGAGCGCGGGCGAGGGCGGCACGCTCGACATCCCGGAGGGACAGGCGCCGGCCGACAAGGACAAGACGGCGACGCCGGAGCCGGTGAGCGAGGAGCGCAAGAAGCTGCTCACCGAGGTGAACGCCGAGCCGAGGATGAAGAAGCTCGCCGAGGCGGTGTTCGCGAAGAAGGGCGTCCGGGTGCCCGACGAGGCGCTGCAGCGGCTCATCGCGCTCAAGGAGGCGCTCTCGCGTCACCCGGAGCTGGTCGACGCGTTCATCTCCTCGCTCGAGAAGGCCGAGAACTTCGACATCCTCCGCGACCTCATCGCGCCGATGGAGGAGGCGCTCAAGAAGGCCGACGAGCAGAAGCCCGAGGAGGAGAAGAAGAAGCTGCCCGAGGGGACCGCCACCACGACGCCGCCGACCACCGCCCCCCCGTCGACGAGGCCTCCGACAGTCACGACCCCGGGCCCCACGCGCCCACCAGCGACGGCGGTGAAGTTCACCGACGTGATGCCGAAGATGACCTTCCCGCGGCGCACGACAGTGGAGAAGTCGCCACCGCAGACCCTTACCGGGACCATCGAGCTGACGCTCGATACGAGCAGCGGCCAGCGCGTCTACCGGTTCACGGTGTCGGGGACGTTCGTCAAGGCGCTCAAGCCGCACGAGGGCGAGGCCTGGCGGGCCGAGTACGATTGCACCATCCCGTCGGGCGTCATCACATCGGAGCAGGGGGACGAGCCGATCCAGTTCAGCGACGGCAGAACGAACCAGCGCTTTGAATTCGACGTAGACAAATAACGACTAAGTTCGAGTTTCGCAGTTTCGGGTGAGTAGGAAGAGGGAGCGGAGGAGGCGCTGGTGGGCTGAGTAGCCCGCGCTCCCGTTGGCGGTGTTCGGCGCCGGCATGCACCATGACCCCCTGGCCAGCAGCCGCAAGCCGGCCTTGCAGGTGACGCCGCACTTCCACTCGCTGGTGCCAGACGGTGCTTTCGTGCAGAGGGAGGGCGGCGTGCACTTCGAGCCGTTGCCGCCACCCACGCAAGACGAGGTGGAGCGCCTGCTGAGGGTGGTGCGCCACCGGGTGCTGCGCCTCCTGGAGAAAAGAGGGGCCATGCCCGCACAAGGCTTGGCGCAGCTCGTCCTGGGCCATGCGGACCCCCGCACGACGGCCGACCGGTACGCCCGCGCGCTGCCGGAGCACCTACAGAAGGGGGCCGAGGTGGTGGCCGACGTGTTGAGACCGTTGAGTCATCGTTGAGAGAAAGCAGGGCAAACGAGGGTAACGCCGGGTAACGGCCAGAATCGTAGGGAGGCAGAAACGTGAAGAAAACCAACAGGATGGGAAGGCAGAGGAAGCCAGGGGAAGGGATAGAATCAGCGGACGGCGGTTTCCTAAACCGCAGGCCGCTGGTTCGATTCCAGCCGGGGCCACTCGCCCTGCTTCCCAAGTCCCCGGAAGCAGGGCATTTTTTTGTCTGGTGGCGTTCAGCGGCGTTCAGGAACGTTCGCCGGATTTGGTACCCGTTTGGTACCAGGTTCGTCCCCCCTGACGCGCGGTCTGGGCCTGCCGCGCAAGGCCACCAGACCAAGCAGCCCCAGCAGGGCGTTGCCTCCGCCCGCACCGCACGAGCACGCGCCGCCCTCTATCTCGAGCGTTCGGCCCTGGCCTCGCAGCTTGATGACGATGTCCGCGGAGTCCTCGCCCTGCAGCCTCAGCCGCAGCTCGCCGGAAGAGGTGCCCCCCTCCGTTGGATGGAACGTCACCCGGAGGGTCGCGCTCTCTCCGGGTTCTAGCGGGCTGGTCAGCTCACTGGCCTCCACTTCGAAGGCCGGATTCGCGCTCTCCACTCGCACCAGGCGATCCACCCTGGCCTCGTTGGTGAGGGTGATCTCCGTGGGATCGCTCTGTCCCCCGATGTCCACGAAGCCGAAGTCCAGGTCCATCGGAGTGACCGAGAGGAAGTTCGTCACCGCCCGGCCCGTCAGGCTCACCCGCAGGGCCTGATCACTGGTGCTCTTCGTGGTGCTCACCACCAGGGTCGCCTCGGAGTTGGTCGCCTCCTGGGCCCGGTAGCCCAGCTTCAAGGTCGCGCGCTGGTTGGCGGACAGCACCGTCCCCGCCGTCCATTGCTCGAGCAGCTCGAAGTGGCTGGGAGCAGGCCCCTCCAGCACAGGTGCGTTGAGGGTGACGTCCTGCGTGGTCGTGTTGGTGATGGTCAGGAAGCGGCTGACGTTCTTCGGATCGGATGGCGCGAGGACCGTGCCGAAGTCCACCTCCAGGTTCTCCACATCTGCCTCGAGGTCGCTGAACATACCCAGGCCTTTCAAGGGCACGGAATCGTCGTCTCCGTCATTGCTGCGGATCCTCACCTGCGCATCGGAAGAGACGCCCGCCAGCGGCGTGAACCTCACGCTCACCTTCGCGGTGCTTCCTCCTTCCAGGAGGTAGGGTGGGTTCTTGGGGGCGCCCGTGCGGGCATCCGTGACCTGCATCGTGAAGTGAGAGAACTGCTCTCCCTCCACATCCATCACCAGCGTGATGGCCCTGCCGCCCTTGTTGGTGATCGTGAAGGACTTCGGCTCCGACGTGCGGCCGCCCACCTGCATGCCGAAGTTGAGCTCCCTGTTCGAGAGCTCGAGCACGCTGGAGAGACCCATGCCCGTCAGAGACACCGTCCTCGCGTGCCCACCGACCCCTCCATCCGCACCGGAGAGGGGGCCTGTCGTCAGGAACAGCGAGGCCGTCAACGCCCCTTGCTGCGTGGGGCGGAAGGTCACCGGCACTTGGAGCTGGGCGCCCGGTTGCAGTTCCTGTGGCAGCGGTAGCTGTCCCAGCTCGAAGTTCGCACTGTCGGCTCCAGACAGCTCCAGCTTGGACAAGGTGATCACGCCCGGGTAACCCGCGTCGGAGCCCGACGCGCTACTTCCCCGGTTGATGAGCGTGAGGATGCCCGCGTCAGCGGCCGAGGGCGTGTTGATCTTCACCCCACCAAAATCCATGACCCCCGAGGGCAACAACTCCAGCTCGGGAGAGGTGCCCACTCCGGTCAGCGCGACCTGCCGCGAGCTCACGCCCATGGGAATGTTGAGCGTCGCGCTGCGCTGGCCCAGGTGCTTGGGTTTGAAGTGGAGCGGAATGGCCAGGAATTCATTGGCCTGCAGCACCTTGGAGGGGAAGGGCGTCGGGACCACCGCGAACTCATCCGGATTGCTGGTGGTGATGCCGGTGATGTTCACCGGATCGACGGTGCTGTTCACGATGGTGACAAGGCCCTCGCGGGCGGGATCGCCCACATTGGCGGACCCGAAGTCGAGCGAAGCAGGCAGGATCTCCACCAGCCCCAGTCCCGTGCCTTGCAGGGACACCTGCAGGGGAGCCGCCTGCGCATTGCTGGTGAGGGAGAGGGTGCCTGACAACACGCCCGCCCGTCTTGGCTTGAAGAAGACCTTGAGCTCGTGCTGGGCCTGCGGATCGATTTGCACGGGCCACCCCGCGTTGGGCAGCTCGGTCTCGAAGGTGAAGTCGCCTGTCGTCGTCGTCGCTCCGTTGAAGAGCAGGGGAGCGGTGCCCACGTTCGAGATGTAGACGCTGATCGGCGTGCTGGTGTTTCCCACCTGCAGGCTGCCGAAGTTGTGCGAGCTCAGGGACAGGGCCGCTTTCGCCGAGGCCCCCGTGCCCACCATCGGGAGCGTCAGTGTGCCCGCGTTCTCCGTCTTGATTTGAAGGCTGGCGCTGAAGTTGCCGTCGGTGACGGGAAGGAAGCTCGCGAAGAAATAGACCTCATCCAGGGGATCGAGCTCCTTGGGCCAGGACACGTCGCGGAAGGAGAAGAGGGGGTTGGTGGAGATGACCTCGGTGAGCCTCACGGGCAGCTCGCCTGGGTTTCTGAGGGTGAGCGGCACCTCTCGGAATCCACCCAGCGGCACGGCGCCGAAGTCCACGGCCGTCCTGTCCAACGTCAAACTGGCCATCGCTCCCCGGCCCACCAACTTGATGACCTTGTCGGAGGTGTTTCCCTCATAGGAGATCCTCAGGCCTCCCTCTTCCTCGCTGTTCGCGGGCGTCTCCTGAGTAGGCACGAAGCAGACATCCAGCAGGAGAACCTCTCCAGGCTGCAGGTTGAGCGTACTGCCCGGGGTGGGGAAGGGAGTACCGGAGGGCAGGATGACGCTGAAGGGCGGATTGGTCGCGATGCCCTGAATCTTCAGGGGATTGGTGGCGCTGCTGCTGTTGGAGATGGACACCGGCTGAGGCTTGTTTGGATTGAAGCTGGTATCCGTCTTGCTGCAAGCCTTCGCGACCTGCACCGAGCCAAGGTCGAGCTCGAGCTCGGGAGAGAAGATGGGGACCGGGCCGTTGGCACTTCCCGTCAGCTGCATGCGAGCCATTTCCACGTTGTCCTCATCCAGGAACCTCAGGCTCTTCTCCACGGAGGCCAGGGAGGTAGGGGCGAAGACGACCTGAATGGTGACAGAGCCTTGTGATGCCAGCCTCGTCGAAGGTGGAAGTCCCTGCACCCGGAAGGGCGATTCGACGGAGGTGCTCAACTTCACCTCCGAGTCACCAGAGTTGGTGACGGTCACGGGGCTGGAGTACTCACCCCCCACGATCTTGTTCCTGAAGTCCAGGCTGGTGACGGACAAGGTCAGCATGGGGGCAACGCCCTTGCCGCTGAGCGCCAGCACCGGACTGGGACTGGTGGAATTGCTCGAGACATTGACGGACTGTTGGGAGGACTGCCGTGCGTCAGGCGTGAACCTCACCTCGAGCGCCAGGTGGCCGCCGTTGGCTGGGATGACCATGCCCGCGGGGGTCTGGGGTAGCACGATGGAGAAGGGCGGCTGCACCGGCACATCGTGGAGGGTGACGTCCAGCGGGCTGGGATTGGTGAGGGTGAACTGCCGCGAGGCGGTCGTGCCCACGACCACATCGCCAAAATCGACCGTCCCGGGATTCAGGGTCAGCTGCGTGCGTACCGCCGTTCCCTGGAGTGGAAGGGAGAACACCGGCTCGGAGGACATGCCGGAGACGGTGACGCTGCCCAGCATCTGCCCTGAGTTCGATGCCAGGGGAGAGAAGACCACCTGCAGGGGGAAGGTCCCATTGGCGGGCAGATTGAAGCTGGAGGGAGAGATGAGGAATGGCCCGGAGACCGAGGCGGTCAGCCCCTTCATCTCGAAGGCCCGCCCGTTCCTCACCGTGACGTTCATGGCCGTGCTGGCGGTGCCCGCGCGCTGGCTGCCAAGGTCGAGCGCGGACGGTTCGAACGTGATGAGGGGCCTGGTCCCGGCGCCTAGCAGAGGCACCTCGAAGTTCGTTCCCTGTCCACTGGCCGAGAGGGTGAGCGCGCCCGAGGAGGCAATGTCATTCACGGGACTGAACTTCACCTTGATGACCACGTCCTCATTGGGGCTCACCAGGCGCGGCAGCGTGGGCGTCGAGGAGACGACCGTGAAGTTCGGCGAGATCGAGGAATGATTGAGCGTCAGGGACGAGGTGCTGACATTGCGGATGGTGACCTGGCGCTCCGGACTGTCCACCCCAACCCGCTGGGGGCCGAAGTCGAGCGTGGCGGGAGTGGCGGTGAGGACCGGTGCCGTCTGAGCGGTGCCCGCGAGCGAGATCACGAACATCTGCGAGCAGGGGAGGGATCGTTGCAGGGGCAGATTCGCTTGGAAGGAGCCGCTGGAGGTGGGCTGAAAGGAGACCCTCAGATCCTTGAAACTCTGCGCGTCCACGACGATTTCCGCGGGCAGGGGACCTGAGGTGGAGGCCAGCTGCACCGAGAAGGGCAGCGCGGGGGCGCGCCCGCTGAAGGTGAGGGGCGCATCTCCGGTATTGCTCACCCGTACATCCCGGAAGGTGCTCGAGCCCAGGGTCTGGCTGCCGAAGGCGAGCGAGGTCACGTCCACCTTGAAAAAGGCCCCCGTGCCAGCGCCCGAAAGGGAGACGGTGGGGTTGGGCAGAATCGGGTCATCGCTGAACAGAAGGAGCGAGCCCTGGACGGGGCCAAAGTCCCTGGGCGTGAGCTCCAGGGTGAAGGTGAGGCTTTCATTGGCCGGCAGGGTGACCGGCAGCTGAACCACCGTGGTCCCGTTCTTGATCTCCTTGATCGTGAAGGGGCTCTGGATGGAGGCGAAGTAGATCGTCCGGCTCGCGCCGGTCCCGTTGAACAGTGTCACCGGCTCCGTACGGCTCGTGCAGCTGTCCTGGGGAGCGAAGATGAGCTCTTCTCTGCTCCAGGTGAGGGAGCTGGCGACGACGCCGGGCGTCAGGGCGCGCGGCATGATTCCAGATGGGCGCTCCTCCGGGGCTTCGCTGGGCGCGGCCTCCGGGAGAGAAGTCTGCGGACTGCAAGAGGCCAGCAGGCACAGGCCCGCCGCGAGTAGGTAATTGAAGTGTGTCATGTCTTGAGCCCTCTGAGTGGTCCGTCCGGAGCTGGAAGCTTCACTGCTGCTGAGCACCCTCTGCCGGCTTGTCGGCGGCGGGGCCCTTCGGGGGCTCCGCGGGCGCGGTGCCGGTGCGGATGCGGCCCTCGAGCAGCTCGAGGTCGAGCGAGACTGGAGCGGGTGCGTTGACGAACGTCTGCCAGGTGCCGTCCGGGGCGGTGAAGAGGAAGGACACAGCCAGCGGCGACTCCGGGGGGAGCTTCACCTTCACGCGCTGAATGGTGCCCGGGTAGATGAGCTCCGACATGACTACGTTCTCGTCGGGCTGGAAGACGCGGGGGGCCACCTCGCCATAGGACTCGACGGCGTACTGCTTGGCGTCCACCTTGCGCACGAGCATGTAGAGCGGGCGGCCCTGGTTGGTGCCAGGTGGCGACTTGATGTTCAGCTGAAGTGTGGAGGGCTGGCAGGCGGCGAGCAGCGGCAGCAACGCAGCGGGGTGGAGCAGGGCGTGGAACTTCATCGCGGCACCTCACGGAAGGGGACCCAGGGTTCACCCTTGAGCCCGAAGCGGATCTCCAGCAGGTGGCTGGCGTCCTTGTCATTGCGGTTGCGGAGGTTCCATTGCCGGTGCTGATCGCCAGTGGGCGTGGAGGATTCGAGCAGGCGGAAGCAGCCCCAGGCGGAGCGGGACTTGTCCAGCGAGCTGTACTGGACGGACTCCTGCTCGGGCGAGCGCAGCTCCAGCATGAGCGAGGCGGTTTGCTGATCCCACCAGGCCACGGGGAACTCCTGCCAGGAGGGGCTCTGGTTATAGGCGAGCACCGTGGTCTTCCCGCACTTGAGCGAGCCCAGGGTGACGAAGCTGCCCGGAGCCGGGGCGGTGGGCAGCGGCAGGGGCATGATCTGGAGCATGAGCGGCCGGGGTTTGCCCTCGGCGTCCCAGAGCAAACGGGAGAGCCGGGACAGCCCTCCCAACGTGGGCAGCAGCTCGGCGGGAAGGGTGAGCCGGTCCTGCAGCGCTCCGCGCAGCACCCACTCCGGGCCGCGCTCCTCGCAGACGGGTGTCAGCACCCGGTTCACGAAGTCCCAGAAGGCTCCATCCTGCCGGCGCAGCACCTCCAGATCGCCCGCGTCCACCTCCTGCGTGGCGGTGGGCTCGAAGGGGTAGCGGGTCAACAGGGGCTTCAGCATGCGTCCCCAGGCCTCCTCCCACTGATGGTTCAGCTTCTGTTCGAGCTCCTTCTGGCCCAGCTGACGTACCGTGAGGAAAGGCTGGAGGAAGGGCTGCCGCAGCTCGCCAATGAGGCCCTGTTGATCGAGCCACGCGTTCACCTTGTGCAGGTAGGAGCCCTCTTCCTCGAGCATCATCGAGAGGGCGATCCGCCCCAGCGGCGTGAGCATTTCCGTGAGCCGCGCGGCGCCTCCGGCCCCCTTGCCCGCCTCCTTGCCCGCGTCCTTGCCCGCGGCGGTCGCCGAGCTGGCCTTGGGGACGGCGTTCAGCTCGTCCACCAGCTGCGCGATCAGGGCCCGGTAGGGGTTGAGCGCGGCGTAGTTGCCGCTCTCGTCCGGCTTCATGACCTGCGCGATGGGCTTGAAGGGCGCCACGGTGTTGCGCAGCGACTCGTAGTAGGGGCCCTCGAGCGGCTCGAGGCTGGCGCCGTGTGCCACGTCGCGCAGCATGTCCACCAGCTCCGAGGAGGGCTGGGTGAGGCGTGAGAGCTCCCCGGACAGCATGGCGGGCACGGGCGCGTTGAAGTGGTAGCTGGCCACGCGCTGGAAGAGGCGCTGGCGGTACTGGATGGCGAACTGGTTCACCTTGCGCTGCACGTGCTCCTGGCGCTGCGAGGCCTGCTCCAGGGGCAGCCCGGCGCTCTTCAGCCGCTGGGTGAACTCGTCCACCAGCGGGCGCAGGCGGGTGTCGAACTCCACGCGCTCGGCGGCCACGCTGGTGAATGCGTCGCGGCGCTCCGCCTCGTCCCCCGAGACTCCGCCAAAGGGCATGCGGCCTGTCTTCTCGTAGTAGCGCAGCAGGGCCTGGTGGAGCTGACGCGCGCTGTCCCTCGGGCGGAAGTCGAAGGTGCTCTGCAGCACCGTCACCTGGTGGGTGTGATTGTCAGGGCCCTGCAGCCACAGCCCCTCGCGCACGAGCAGCTCGGCCACCGTCATCTTCTGCACGGCCTTGACGCCCAGGTAGGCCTCTTCCTCCATGCGCAGCACGGCGGTGAGCACCTCGCGGTTCTGATTCATCCACGCCACCGCCTTGAGCGTCGAGGGCAGGCCCTTGAAGCGGCTCATGTCCACGCGGGCTTCCGAGGCGCTGAGTAGATCCACCACGCGCGGCAGCGTGCCGAGCAGCGCGCTGTCATCCAACTGGGCCTGGAGCCGGCGTCGCACCTCCTGCATCGACTCCAGCTCCGCATCCAGCCGCTCCAGCTCGTACGGCTCCAGGGACTGATCGTGCAGCAGCTCCTGCAGCCGCTTGAGGTGGGCCTGCCAGGGCTCCAGCTGGGCCTCGAGCGTGAGCGGCTCGCGGAAGGGCCATTGCGCCCAGCTGTCCTCCGTCGTGGTGGGCGCCTGCCAGGGCTTGTCGCTGATGAGGACATAGTCCCCCACCAGGGACTCGAGCAGGTTGACGGAGGTGACCCATGAGCGCTTCGCCTCGAGGCTATCGGCCTCTGGGGCGGGGGCCGTCCCGGCCTGCTGGACGAAGTCCAGAGAGGAGCGGCTGCGCAGGCTGGAGAGGACGAACTGGCCAAGCGCCTCGTTTCGCGAGGCGTGGAGCGCGGCCAGCGTGAAGACCACCTGTTCGGGGCGGCACGGGTTGGGCTGCTTGTGGCAGCGCTCCAGGGCGGGGCGCAGGTGAGCCTCGCGAATACCGCGCGCCAGCCGCAGGCGCAGACCCTCGCGCTCATCCGTGAAGCTGTAGGGCAGCAGCGGCCAGTAGGACATGGCCCGCCACAGCACATCCATGGACTGGCCGGCCGCGAGCACTTGCTCCTGGACCACGGTGCCCGACACCTCCTGGCCCTGATCGCGCATGCGCTGGACGGTGTCCTCGAAGCGCTTCACCCGCTCCTGCGTCTGGGTCAGCCGCCACGAGAAGTGGGCGTAGGCGGCCAGGATGGGCAAGCTGCACGCCGCGGCCAACATCACGCTGCGCTTGAGGTGGGTACGCAGATAGCGCTGGCGCACGGCCTGGGCATCGTTCGCCGTGGCGGACACGGAGAGCACCCCGGCCGCGCGCGCCGAGGGCGAGAGCGAGGACAGGTACACCCGCGACAGCCGGGGCGCGAAGGCCAGCGTCCCACCCTCGAGCAGCGCGGTGACGAAGCGGGCGAGCGCCTCGAAGGGGCGGTGGCCCTGGGAGTAGAAGTGCTCCAGGCGCTCGAAGGACTCCACGGGCAGCGACGTCAACCCCAGCGCCAGGTATTGCTCCTGCGTTTGCAGCAGCGAGGCCAGCGCTCCTTCCTCGCCGCGCCGGGGCAGCTCGAAGGACAACGGCACCCGGTGGTCTCGCAGCAGGTTCGCGAAGTCCTCGAAGCCCTCCAGCTCATCCATGTGCGTCAGGCACAGGCGCGTCTCCACCTGGCCATGGCGGATCTCGGCCAGCAGGTTGAGCTTGCCGCGCAGCAGCTGCGCGGTGCGCCGCACCTCGTCCGGCGGCGTCTCGGCCAGCCACCGCGCGTCGAGCACGAGGATGGCCAGCGCCTGCTGCTGACCGAACGTGTCCTTCCACAGCCGCCGTAGCGCCAGGCGCGCCTGCGGCGTGTCGTCCTCGAGCAGCGGCGCCGAGAGCTCCTGCACCACGGTGTCCGGCCCCAGGTAGATCTGCAGCAGCGAGTCGCTGGTGTTGCTGGGCAGGTACTGGCGGGCCTGACGCTGCCAGTCCACGTCCAGCTCGATGAGCTTGGACTTGCCGGCGCCGGCGGGGCCGAGCACCACCGCGCCCGGCAGATCCTTCACCGCGGCCCGTTGCCGCCACGGAAGCCCGGCCAGGAAGCGCTGGTGGATCTGCCGCAGCCGGTTGCGCCCGAGGGTGGGCGGGGTGCCCGGGACCGTGGGGGCGTCGCGCTTCTTCCTGGCGCGCAGCCACAGCACGAGCGGGATCGCGGCGGCCACGAGGACCAGCGCGAGCAGCACCCACTTCTTGTAGGGCCCCGGGATGAAGGCCACGAGCTTGCGGAGGGTCTCCATCGCTCAGTGCCTCCTCGTTCCGGCGCCGGGGCCCGTGTGGCGGCGCGCGCGCGCGGCGCGCTGCAGCGCCTCGAGCACGTCCTCGAGCGTGTCCAGCACCTGGGCCAGCTGGGCGCGCTGCTCCTCCTGCTCCTTGGGGGGGAGCTGCCGACCTCCGGCGGAGGGGTAGAGCGCCGCCAGCCCCGCGCGGAGCTCGTCCACCAGCGGCTCCACGCCCTCGCGCAATGGGCCGAGCTCCGTGTCGATGAGCTGCTCCAGGCGGCTCAGCAGGCTCGCGGCGGGCTCCTGCGGGCGGGCGCCAGGCGCGCGCTCACTCTGGGGGGTCACGATGGCTTCTTTCATGGTGAGAGGCTCAATGGGACAGCCACAACAGCAGCCCTTGCAGCCCCAGGAGGTACAGGCCGGCGGAGGCGTAGTAACGGACAGGGAACTCGTAGAGCAGCGGCCTCGCCTCCGCGGGCACCTCGGTGGCGGGAGGGGCGGAGGGCGGGGTGGAGATCCGGTCCGCCAGCCGCTGCTTGTACTCGCGCAGCTTCGCGGTGTTTCCGGGGTAGCGGCCGGTGAAGCCCGCCGTCAGGCAGAAGTGCAGCAGCTCGAAGATGAGCGGCGGGGCGCCCGGCTGGTTCAGCCGCTCGTCGGCCAGCTCATAGAAGAGATCTCCGCCGCCCTCCTCTCCGAAGAGCCGGTACTGCAGGAGCGGCCACTCCACCTGCTCGATCTCGGCCAGCCGGTGCAGCACCAGCTCATCCACCAGATAGGTGAAGGGCCGCAGCGCGTCCTCCACCTCCTCGGCGCGGTAGTGGGTTCCCAGCTCGGCGCGCAGCTGCGCCACGGCTCCCAGCAGCTGCGACTGCAACTGGTTCAGCCCCTCGCGCCCCACTTGCACCTGAGTGCGCTCGGCCGTGTCGGGCAGCGCGCCTGGCAGCCATTGATCCAGCAGCTCCCGCACCTGACGGTACACCTTGAAGACGATCTGCCAGTGTTCGAGCTTCATGGGACCCCCTCACCCCAGATTCACGGGCGAGCCTTTCACGTTGGTGGTTCCGCCCTTGAGATTCGCGGGCCCTTTGGACTCGAGGTTCAGCTCCCCCGTGGCGGCCACCTTGAGCAGGCGCCCCCACATCACCACCCGTTGCGTGCCATTCAGCTTCAGGAGGGGGCCCTTCAGCTCCAGCGCTTTGCCTTCACCCTTGGCCTCCAATTTCGACGTCTTGCCCTCGAGCTTGAGCTCGGCGCTGGCCTTCAGCTGGATGTCGGCGTCCGAGGTCAGCGAGGCGTCCTTGCTGGCTTTCTGGGTGAGCTTCGCGCTGGAGGTGAGCGACATGTCCTTCTCGCTCGCGAACTTCAGCTCCCCCGAGCTCCTCCACTCCGAGTCCTTCTTGGACTCGAGCTTGATGGTGTCGGCTTCCACGGTGAAGGTCTTGCAGGTGATGGTGACGGCGTCGGGCTTCTGGACGACGGTGCTCGTATCCGAGTCGTTCTTCACTTCGAGGGTGATCGCCTTGCCGTCGATCGTCACCGTCTGCGTGAGCTTGCCGTCGGGGTCCTCGACCTTGATGGTCAGGCCCTTCTCCTTGTCCATCTCGAGGGTGCAGATGAGGGTCGCCATCTCAGGCTCTCCGCCAGAAGAGGAAGACCTGGGCCCCCTCGAACGCGGGAGTGACGGCGAAAGCCAGGCCGTCCTCGCGCAGAATGGCCTGCCACTCGTCGCTCTCGGGGGTGAGCTGGTACCAGTCGATGTCCGCGTCGAACGAGTGAGGGAAGGAAGGGTAGGCCACGTGGCGGTAGGGAACGCCCTTGAGGGCCTGGCGCCGCACCAGGGGCAGGCGCAGCGGGCTGGCCAGCCTCACGCCCTCCATCGCCCGGGGCTTGTCGCGCTCCTGGCGCCGCACCAGCAGGTAGAAGTCATTGGGGGCCGGCTTGTCCTTGGGCAGGGGTGACAGCACGAAGCGCCCATCGCGGCACTCGAAGGGCCGGTACGAGCGCTGGCTCGTCTGCGGGCGGAAGCTGCGGTTGAGCAGCTCCATCCACCGCAGCAGGCCGGGACCGGGCTCCTCGTGCCGGTAGGGGGGCAGCTCCTCCTCCGGCTCCGTCTCCAGATAGCAGCACGTCTCGAAATAGAGCCGGCGCAGGGTGTCGAAGAGCTGGTAGGTGGGTGGGTGGATGCCGTGGCGCATGTCCATCCGTAGCGCCTGGAGCTGGCGCACCGCGCACAGCGCGCGCCGGGCGTTGGAGAGCCGGTCGCCTCGCACGTAGCTGTCTCGGATGGAGGTGCGCAGCTGGCCATGGGCCTGCTGCAGCAGCTCATCCAACTGGGTGAACAGCTCCTCCAGGAAGGGATGAGGTCCCACCCGCAGCAGTGGGGGGAGCTGCCCCCGTGACAGCCGCCACCGCCCCTGCTCATCCTTGGAGAGCCCCGCGAGCGCCAGCGAGCTGAGCCCTCCCTCCACGGCGGGATCCGCGGAGAGCTGCAGCACGTACAGGGTGCGTTGGAGCGCGGGTGGATCCTCCGCGTAGAGCGGAAGACCCTCGGCTCCACGTGTCTCCCTCAGCAGGTGCAGGTACACGGTGAGCTGTGAGCGCCCCGTCTCTTCCAGGGAGAAGGGCGCCACGGTGGCATTGCCAGGCACTTCCACCAGGTAGCCGCCTGGCAGCACCGCGCTCAGCGAAGTGAGCGCGAGCGTGCCCTCCGCCAGCAGGACCCGGTTGAGCTCGAGCGCGCTGATCCCCACCACGGGCAGCCCCGCGAGCTCCGCGTAGCGCCGGACCTCGGCCGTGAGCGCTCCCTCTTGAGCCTGGAAGTGATCAGGCAGCAGCGGCTGCCCCACCTGCCAGTGGACACGTGCGAGCTTTTGTTGCTCCATAAATAAAGACTCTCGTGACAGACATGTGGCCCGAGCCCCAGGCGTGGTTGTTCATCTCTCGAGGGAGAGCGGGCGGAGGTCGTGAGAATTTCCTGATTCCAAGCTAGACGAAGCCACTGTGAAGGTACAGGCCTTGCGTGGTTGGAAGTTTCTCTTCCTCGGAAAAGACTCACCG
This sequence comes from Archangium lansingense, assembly GCF_026626635.1. Taxonomy (GTDB): domain Bacteria; phylum Myxococcota; class Myxococcia; order Myxococcales; family Myxococcaceae; genus Archangium; species Archangium lansingense. Next base: position 7,453,193 of record NZ_JAPNKA010000001.1, on the reverse strand, counting down.
GGTAGATGAAACCTGTCATGCGGTGCGGCCGGGGGGTATCTCGTTGGTAGGATTTGCGTGATGCACTCTGGGTGGCCAGGAATTTAATGCCTGCCCATCTTGCATTTCATGAATGATATGGTTTAACAATGCCACTCAGGGTGTGGCGCCAGCCGCACTCGCATGAATGCCTTTTTCGGGGTGCGCATGGCCATCAACGACGAGATTCCCAAGTCACGTATTACCCTCACCTATCGCACCAGCGTCAACGGAGAGCGCGCCGAGAAGGCCCTGCCGCTCCGGCTGTTGCTCATGGGCAGCTTCTCTGGCGGCACCTCCACTGACAGCCAGAAGGACCTGGATCAGCGGCAGATTCGCAACCTGGACGGGAAGAACCTCGATCAGGTGATGAAGGACATGGACATCCGGCTCCAGTTCCAGGTGTCCAACCGGATCGATCCCGGCAACTCCGAGCAGCTGGACGTCGAGCTGCCCATCGACTCGATGAAGTCCTTCACCCCGCTCCAGATCGCGAGGAACATCCCCAAGGTTCGCGCGCTGCTGCTGCTGCGCAAGCTGCTGCTCGAGCAGCAGGGCAACCTGGACAACCGCAAGGAGTTCCGGCGCCTGGTGCGCGAGCTGGCCCAGAACCCGGAGGCCGTCTCCGCGCTGAAGAAGGAGTTGCAGGACTTCAACGGCCTCAAGATCCCCAGGCCGTTGCTCTCCGCTGGCGAGGCCCCTCCTCCGTCCGATCCGGCGGCGAAGCCGCAGTGAGCGGGAGCGCTGCCCCTCCATTCCGAAAGGTTCGAGCACATGTCCAACACGACGAATGCCCCTTCCGCCACCACCGCCGCTCCGGCACAGACGAACTCTCTGGGCCTCACACAGTTCCTCACCAGTGTCCGGCTGAGCACGGACCTGCCGCAGCTCCGGCCCATGGTGATGGACAACCTCCAGCGGGTGACGGAGGACGTGAGCACCGAGGAGCGCTTCCTCTCGGGCCTGGCCGCCATGGTCCACAACATGGATCCCGAGGCGGGCCGGTTCGACAAGCAGACCATCCAGGAGCTGGTCGCCACCATCGACTCGCTGGTGGACGCGCAGCTCAACGAGGTGCTGCACGCCCCTGAGTTCCAGGCCCTCGAGGCGCAGTGGGCCTCCCTGGCCGACCTCGTCCAGCACACCAACTTCAAGGCCAACATCCAGCTGAGCCTGCTGGATGTCTCCAAGGATGAGGCCTACATCGATCTGGAGCTCAACGCTGCCGACGTCGCTGGCTCCGAGTTCTTCAAGAAGCTCTACGTGGCCGAGTACGACCAGTATGGCGGCGCCCCCTACGGGGGGGTGGTGGGCCTGTATGAGTTCTCCAACACCCCGCAGGATCTGCTCTGGCTGAAGACGATGGGGAAGATCTGCACGGCCAGCCATGCCCCGTTCGTCGCCGCCGTCTCGCCCACCTTCTTCGGCTGCACCAGCATGCGCGAGGTGGCGCAGCTCCGGGATCTCCACAGCCTGCTCGACACGCCGAAGTACGCCGCCTGGAACTCGCTGCGCGACACCGAGCAGGCCGCCTACATCGCCCTGACGCTGCCGCGCTACATCGTCCGGCAGCCGTACAACAACGAGACCAACCCCGCCCAGGGCCTCAACTTCACTGAGAAGGTCCGCGGGGACAACGAGTCCGAGTACCTCTGGGGCAACTCGGCCATGCTGTTCGCCCGGAACCTGGTCCGCTCCTTCGAGAGCTCGGGCTGGTGCCAGCACATCCGCGGCCCCAAGGGAGGCGGGCTCGTTTCGGATCTGCCCGTGCACGTCTTCAACCTGCGGGGCGAGGAGGAGCTGAAGCTGCCGGTGGAGATCGCCATCCCGGACTTCCGCGAGTACGAGCTGGCCCGCGCCGGCTTCATCCCGCTCATCCAGAAGAAGGGCTCCGCGGATGCCGTCTTCTTCAGCGCCCAGTCCCTCAAGAAGTCCCACACCTTCAAGGACCCGAAGGACTCGGAGAACTCCCAGCTCGTCACCAACCTCTCCTACACCTACTCGATCAGCCGCATCGCGCACTACCTCAAGTGCATCATGCGGGACAACATTGGCAGCACCGCCAATGCCCAGAGCCTCTACTCGCAGATCGATCGGTGGATCTCCGGTTACGTGACGGCCCTGGTGAACCCGGATGATCTGACGCTGCGCTACTACCCGTTCAAGGCCTACAGCCTGACGGTGGCGGAGGTGCCGGGCAAGGTGGGTTGGTACCACTGCAATCTCTCCATCCTTCCGCACATCCAGTTCGAGGGCATGGACGTGGACCTGCGCGTGGACGCGCGGCTGGGCTGATGAGGCGTGACACCTGCCCCTCATCTCATGGGGGCCAACCCGAAACGGAGGAAGAGAATGGAATTTGACTTTGGTTGTGACTGGACGGCCGGGTTCGTGATGGACCCGAAAAAAAAGCAGCGTGTGGGCTACCTCCTGTACTTCGAGGGCCTGGATATGGGTGAGTTCCTCAAGCCGGACATCGAGGTCTTCACTCCCTTCAACAGCCCGGAGGCTCCGAAATACGGCGAGGTCAACATCAACGGTGATGACAAGAAGATCACCTGTGTGGGCGTGATCGAGAGCTTCCGCTTCGCCGGAGGTGTGGGAGACCCGATCTGCATCAGCGCCTACATCTCCTCCGAGAACGCGCACATCCTGCAGGGCAAGCTGAAGACCACCCTGTCCACCAACAAGGTGACGAAGTTCGGCTGGTGGATCTGCGACTTCGATGAGGAGAACAAGGTCTGGTTCGAGCAGGCCTATCCCAAGGATCCGACCACGGTGGTGGGACAGCTCAATGCGCGTAGCAACGGTGGCTACGTGATCTCCGTGGAGCCGAAGCCCACCAAAATCAGTCCGACCCTCGACGCCAACGTCTACAACCTTGAGTTCCAGGTGATTCCAGCGGGCAACGGCACCTTCAACTTCCACTTCGCCTCCTCAAGCCAGACGCCCTTCATCCGCAACTGGGGCCTCAAGGTGGGCAACAACGCCGCGGCTGCCGCTTCCTGAGCCTTCCGTCGGCGGCCCAACTCCTGCCACGGGGCCTGGGCCGCCTGCGTCGTCTCTCTGAGTGGACCGGACCCGGTATGGCTGGCGGGCGACATCATGCATGACCGCAACCACCTGAACTTCCACTGCGACTGGCAATTCGGCTTCAGCGTCCGGTCGGTATTGAAAGGCACCGTGGGCTACCTGCTCGACTGGAGCGGCTGTGGGGGGCTCAACCTCAAGAGGAACATCGAGGTCTGGAATCCCTTCAGCAATTCCGGCCAGAAGGTGGTCTCGGGCCGCACCATCAAGTGCATCGGGCTCATCGAGAATTTCCGCTACGAGGCGGGTCCGACCGACCCCATCCGCATCAAGGCGTATGTGAGCAAGGAAACAGCATCCGACATCCGTGCCAGGCTTGCCCGGCCACTCACCAACCCCCGCTTGAAGCTGGCTTGGTACATCATCGACTTCGACGAAGCCGACAAGCTCTGGTTCGAGGCCGCCTACCTCAAGAGCCCCAAGACGGCGGAGGCCAGCCTCGACAGCACTGGCGGAGATCTGCAGATCTTCGTGGACAACCATCACACCCGCATCTCCGACACCCTCGACATCGCCGTCTTTGGCTTCGAATTCCAGGTGGTGCCGGCCGACAAGAAGAAGTCCACGCTGGAGTTCGCCACCGGCTCCAAGCTGCGTCTGGTCAAGCAGTGGGGAACCGGTAAGTAAGCCGCTCCTTCGGCGCTCCTCTCCGTTTCAACGTGTATGCCTTTGACCGCAGGAGTATCAGAAACCATGAGAGACCTGAGCCTGTGTGTTCGCCCGTTCGAGACGGACAGCCAGCGCCTCGAGGCCCATGACCCTCGCTTCCAGCGGGTCACCGAGCTGGCGCAGGGCGGCAAGTACACGGAGGCGGCGGACGCCGTGGAGGGGCTGCTCGCGGAGAACCTCTTCGAGGTGCGCCTGCTGGGCTACTACCTCTTCGCCGTCCTGCATGAGGAGGGGCTGCCCCGGCTGGGCGCGCTCCTGGAGGCGCTGGCGGAGCTCATCCGGCGCAACTGGGAGGGTCTGCCTGCTCGTGACAAGCGGACCATCCTGCTGAACAAGAGCGTCACCTGGCTCTTCCAGACGCTGTTCGACACCCTGAGCTACCACCAGGCCAAGAAAGACGAGCGGTGGCAGGGCTGGTGGAAGGCCTCGACCGTGGCCCAGGCCGCCGCGGCCATCCAGAAGGCGCAGGAGCTGCATGCGCTGCTGTCCGTGCCTGGCTATCGCTCGGGCTCCGAGGCGCTGGCGAAGCTTCTGCCGTGGCTTCGGGACCTGCACGCACAGCTCGTCGCCAACATGCCGCAGGATCCGCCCGCTCTCCCACCCCAGCAGGAGGCGCAGGAGCCCGAGCCCCCGGCCGAGCCGGAAGGGCCGTCGCCATTTCTCAAGCTGGGGCAGCCGGTGCAGCTCATGGGCTCGGCTCACCTGGTGGATCTGTGCAACAAGCTCAAGGCCTTCGAGCTGCTCATCGAGCGCAAGGAGTTCCAGAAGGCGGCGCTGGTGAGCGATGACATCCTCGCCACGCTCGAGGGCTTCGATCCCCGGCGCTTCTTTCCCGATCTCTTCGCCTCCTTCGGTGCGCTCCTCAACAAGCACGTGAGGGACGTCCAGGAGCACTGGGAGAGCAAGAACTCGAGGGAGTGGAAGGCGCTCGCGCAGTTCTACCAGGTGGATCTGGAGCGCTTCGTCAGGCCGGAGTGAGGGAGGCGAGTCATGGGTGCCACGACAACGGAGCTCTCTCCCACCGAGGAGCGGATCGCCGCCCGGGCCCGGGAGTTCGAGCTGGGGCCGCTGCTGCGGCTGCTGGAGGCGGAGGGCTACCCGCCCGGGCATATCCTCTTCGAGAGCAACCCCGAGCCCGTCTCGCCGGCGGCGTTCGTGGAGGCGGTGACCTTCCATCGCTCGCCCCTGCGGCGGGTGGTGGTGACGCTCAACCTGGGGTTGCTCGGCGCCAACGCGCTGCTGCCCAGCTACTTCCTGGAGGTGGCGGAGCAGTGCCCGCAGCCCGACAGCTTCTTCGACTTCATCCGCTTCTTCGATCACCGGCTGCTCGAGGGCTTCGCGCGGGCGCTCTACCCCGAGCACGACAGCGCGCTGGTGGGCGACTGGGAGCGGACGAAGGGCTTCTACTTCCGCATGCTGGGCGTGGGGTCCGTGACCACGCTCCAGTGGTTCTTCCAACTCTACTTCCCGGAGTTGCGGGTGTGGGTGTCCCGGAGCCCCTTCCGCGACATCACCCGCGGCCATGAGGTGCGCACCGGCACCTCGCCGCTGGACGGCACGGCGGTGCTGGGAGACAGCTATACCTCCGAGAGCGCCGGCTTCCAGGTGGAATTGCACGCCGAGGAGGAGGCGGACGCGCGGGGGCGGGGCTGGCCCGAGGTGGTCGAGCACCGCCTGTACGAGATCTTGTTGCCGTTGTTGGCCCCCGCGCGGGTGCGCCTGGAGGTGGGCCTGACGGTGGCGGCCCACGCGGTCTGGGCCCGGCTCGCGCAGCGCGGGTACCTGGGCTACGAGCGTCTTCACGGGGGCACCCTCCTGGGACACCGGGTGGTCATCTTCCTGGGAAACACCGCCGAGCCCCCACGCCCGCGGGCCGCGCCGTCACCCGGTGGCAGGAGGGACGCGGCATGAGCTTCCTGTCCCGCAGATTTCTCGGGCGCGAGGAGACGCTCCTCGAGGAGGTGCTGCGCAACCTGCACCACCTGCTGAACGCCAAGCGGGGCGCGGCCTCCTTCCTCCCGGGCTTTGGTCTGAGCGAGACCGGCTTCCGCACGGCCGAGGAGATGCTCGGCCAGCTCGGCGCGGAGATCCGGGAGAACATCCGCCTCTACGAGCCGCGCGTCGAGGTGACTGAAATCGAAGAGGACTACGAGGGGGAGAATGGCCGGCTGCGCCTGGTGGTGCATTGCAGGCTCCGGCACACCGCCGAGCCGCTCTCCGTGCTGATCGATCCGTACACCCGCGCCATGGCCGTGGCCCCCCAGACCCAGCCGGAGGAGGAGTGATGAGCTTCGTTGATCGGCTGAAGGCGATGCTGGTGCTCAATCCGAAGGGGAAGGAGTTCACCGTCCCCGCCGGCAACATCAAGCGCCTGTCCGTGGAGGTCCACAGCTACGGGTTCTCCGCCTCGGTGGAGTGGTGGGCCGTCTCACAGGTGAGCGCGAGCGAGGACGAGCTCTTCGAGCACTTCGTCAAGAAGGATCCGATCGAGGCGGTGTTGAAGCTGGACCGGGCCTACGACGTCGAGGGAGGCGATGCCTCGGGGTTGGAGCTGACGGGGTTGGTGGAAGAGCGGTGGGTGCACGAGCGCGCCTTTTCGGACGTCCAGGACGCTCCCGTGCTGCAGCGGCGCTACCGGGTGCGGTTCTCGGACCGGGGCACGGTGCTGTGGCGGCAGCATTTCCCCACGGGCGTCTGGGTGGATCAGAAGCTCCAGGAGGTCATCGAGGCCCACAAGCCCGACGGGGTGGAGCTGTCCTTCAAATGGGAGGCGGCGAAGACCCAGCTGCCCCTCCACACCCTGGGGCTGGGGGCGGAGGGCAACGCGGCCAGCTTCCATGACTTCATCCACTGGCTGTTGGCGCGGGAGAACGCGGGGCTCTTCTACGATCCCGCCACCGGCAAGTACGAGCTGAGCGACAGCAAGCCCAAGGGGGGCAAGGCGATCGAGCTGCCCCGGGATGACGTGGCGGAGCTGGAGGTGTGCCTGCCCGAGCCGCGGCGCGATCACGCGGCGGTGCTCAACAGCTACGTGGAGGCGGGCACGCGCGAGAAGAAGGTGGACAACGCCAACAAGATGGAGGGCGTGCGGCAGGAGTACCTGCTCACCTCGCCCCTGGAGAGCACGCTCACGGATCGGGCGACGCTGGAGGGCAAGCGGCAGCGCGCCCCCGAGCCGGAGCTGTGTGTGCACTTCCGGCGCTATCCCAGCATCACGCTCTTGCTGAACGGGCTCTACGGCTTCGGCGAGGACTGGAGCACGAAGCTCTACACGAACGGCAAGAAGTACCGGCTGTACCGCCTGGAGCTGCGGGCTCGGGCGGAGCTGAAGGATCCAGCCGATACCCTGAATGACGAGACCAACAACTACGAGATGGAGATGACGGCCACGCTGGAGCTGGAAGCGGATCCCACCTTCCGGCGGCCCTCCTTCACCCGTCCCCGCTGGCCCTTCTACGTCGAGGGCACGGTCGTGAGCGAGGTGGGCCAGGACGACGAGCTCACCTACGAGGCCAGGCAGGACTCGGACACCTCGCTGGAGTACTACCGGGTGAAGCTGCCGCTCTGGGACAAGGAGGTGCTGGTGCCCTACGACCCCCACCAGCAGCCAGGGCACTTCTACTTCCCGGCGGACAAGGGCGCGCGGGTGCTGATCGCGTTGGACTTCCGGAGCGCCGTGCTCGAGCGGTTCCTGGCCTGGCGCCCGGGGGCGAAGCTCCCCAAGGAGTCTCAGGGCAACCACCTGCTGCTGGGCAAGAAGCCCGAGAGCGAGACGTCCATCCGGCACATCTACGAGGACTCCAAGCCTCTGCTGCGCATCCTGCGCACCTCCGACAAGGACACCCAGCTCATCGAGGTGGCCGAGGGCCGGCTCAAGATTCAGGTCAAGGAGGAGAAGTAGGCCATGCAGATGGACGACACGCTCTACAAGGCCTTCCTGGAGGAGCTTCAGGCGCTGGAGAAGTTCCGGATGAGCTACACCGCGCTCCATCCCGCGGCGCCGCTGGATCGCGAGGACCAGGATGTGCGGCGGCTCATCGAGGCGCTCGCGCTCTTCTCCACCCGCACGCGGCAGGCCGGGCAGCGCGCGCTGGCCCGCGGCACGATGCGCCTGTTCCAGCAGCACTTCTCCTATCTGCTCGATCCCGTGCCGGCCATGGCCATGCTGCGGGCGGTGCCGGACGCCCGTTTCGTGGACGCCACCGAGTTGCCGAGGGGCACGCCGCTGCTGCTCAACCCCGGAAGCGCCTCGGCCCCCACGGGGCCGCTCACCTTCCAGACCCAGGCCTCGTTGCGGCTGCTGCCCATCAGCCTGAGCCAGGTGCGGGTGGAGCAGCGCGGCGCGGAGGCCTGCCGTCTGCGGCTGACGTTCGAGAGCGGCTTTCCCCGCAACGACGAGCCTGGTGCCCTGCGGCTGTACATCAACCACCTCAATGACTTCCGCTCCTCGCTGGCGATGTTCCACCACCTGAAGCACGGCGTGCGCGCGGCGAGTGTCCTCTTCGACGAGCGTGGCGCCGAGGTGGCGGTGGGGCCCGCTGGGGGGGCGCGGGGCCCGGTGCGCTTCGGTGCTCCTCGGCTCTCCGCTTCCGAGGCCGAGCCCTTCGAGCATCCGTTGCAGCGGGTGCGCTCCTTCATCCACTTTCCCCAGCAGGAGCTCTTCCTGGAGGTGCAGGTGCCGCCGCCGCCACGCAACTGGCGCGGCTTCACCCTGTGCCTCGAGCTGGCCGGGCGCTGGCCGCTGGAGCTGGTGCTCACCCCGGAGACGTTCGTGTTGCACGCGGTGCCCGTGGTGAACCTCCAGCGAGGCATGTCCAACCCCATCGAGCACGACGGCACCAGGGAACGTCACGGCATTCAACACCCCGAGGTCAGCAGCGGCTACCGGGTGCATTCCGTGCTGGGCGTCTATCAGATGGAGAGCCAGGGCATGGTGCCGCTGCGTCCAGGGGCCATCTCCGGTGGGCCGGGCACCTACGAGCTCGAGAATGAAGGGCAGGGTGGGGCGCGCAAGACATGGCTGTCCCTGGAGCTGCCGGGCGCATTCATGAAGCCGGCACGGGTGGCGGTGGAAGCGAGCTGGCACCAGCCTCTTCCCGCCCAATTCGATGCGAGCGGCTACCGGGCTGTTCTGGCGGAACGTTCTCTCGAAGGCGTGCAGTGGAGCCTGGTGGGGGCCGTCAAGCCTGGAATCGACAACCCCCTGGAGCACAGCCAGCAGGCGCTGCTCCAATTGCTCTCCCTTCGCACCCAGCGCTTCCTCGGCCTGGAGGAGCTCGTCTTCCTGCTGGAGACGCTGGGGGTGCGCGAGCAGCGCTACTTCCGCGAGCTGGTGAGGCACTTCACCTCGGTGAAGGTGCAGTCCAAGCCCTTCGCCCGGAGTGCCGCGGGCTTCAAGTACATCTACCAGCTTGCTCTCTCCGACCTGGACGCCACGCTGCTGCCCACCGTGGATCTGTTCCTGGAGAGGCTGCTGGACCTGCTCGGGGCCTGGAGCACCGAGGATGTCATCGAGCTCGAGGCCAGGCTCTCACGGGTGGAGAAGCCATTGCGGTTGTCACGTTCATGAGGAGTTGGCGCCAGTGGATCCACAGACCCTAGAAGGAAAGCAGCAGCTCGAGAGGTTCGTTCGTGCCCGCATATCGTCGATCTTGTCGGGGGCGAAAGCGCTCATGGATGAAGGCTTCAAGGATTCGGTCCGTGACCAGCTTCTCGACGAGGTCGCCAATCACGTCGAAAGGAACCAGATCAAGGCTGCAAGAGGCTACGTTGACGAGCGATTCAAGGGATGGTGGCAAGCGGTGGCCAGCGACAAGACCCCTCTCCGGGAGGATGGGGTCATGCATCATGATCTCGCGCATGCGTGGGACTGGGTCGCTGCCTACATTCAAGAGAATTCCGGAGCGACCTGTGTCGCGTTCGCTGCGCTTCGTGACGACGAGCGGTTCCTGGTCGCCACGAACGAGTATCTCTACATTGCATCGGAATCAGGGGCTGAAGAGGTTGATTGTGACACCGAGGATTTGCATGCGGAGCTCCGCATCATCAACCATCTTCATCAGGGCGGATTCGCTGGTCCGAAGAAGCCTCCCCTGGTGTATATCGGTGTCTCGCTCCTCTGTTGCGCCAAGTGCGCGATCCTCCTCGATGAATACAACTCCTGGAGCAAGAGGCGATTCAGATTCGATTACCGCGGAGCGCATATCGCCTATGACCTGGGCTGGAGCGTCCCTCCTCTCCTCCAGGACATGGAATCCCGCGTGCAGGTGAAGATCAGCCAGCTTGAATCAGTCCGGCGAACGACGAGTACGGCACACGTCTCGATGAAACACCCGGAAATCCAGAGGGTTTTTGACTTGCAGGGGCAACTGCGGGAGCCAATGACTCCATACAAGAAGCTCAAGCGCTTCGACGTCCCCATCAAGCAGGGGACTTATGATTTCCTGATGGAGAACGTCGTCAGCAATGCCCTGTCGAAGGTCCAGGAGAATGAGCCCTAGGGTGGAGCAGCAGGCCCGAGCGCGAGACTTCCACCTTCCCGAACCAAGAACTCCAGTGGAGCCGTTATGGGACTTGACAAATGGATGGACGAAATCGATGACAACGTCAGGCTCTCTGAGCTCGTCATGCCAGGGAGTCATGATGCCTGCATGTACAAGGTCAGATCCGGCAGCGGGAGCAAAGTGGCGAAGACCGTCACCCAGTTCCTCACCATCAAGCAGCAACTCAATATCGGAACTCGCTTTTTTGACATCCGGGTCTACAAGGACGGGCAGACCCTCCGCCCTGGCCACTTCATCAAGAAGGACAAGTCGGACTGGTTTGGGAGCTATGGTCCCGAGTTCTCCAATGTCATGAGAGACCTGCAGGACTTCATGGAGTCGAGCACCGAGGAAGTGGTCATCATCAAGTTCTCTACCTCCAAGGCTGCCCACGACGATGCGATCCGGATGATCGAGTACGAGTTGAGCGATTTCCTCTTCACCAGCCGCGCGCCAAGGAACCTGGCCGACATGAAGCTGGGCAACCTGCGGGGCAAGATCCTCGGCGTATTCGACGCAGAAGAGGGACGGCGGGGCGGCTTGCAACTGGTGAGCAAGAAGACGCCAACCTCCGACAAGCATTTCGACCAACCCCGCTCGATGTTGTGGCTCAACGGCGATGCCCCCCAGTGCAACAACATCAGGAAGGTGATGGAGAAGCAGAACGAGAAACGAAAGGCTCAAGACCAGGTCCAGCTTGTACCCCACTTGGAGATGTTTTATCTCACGATCACCGCCGGTGTCAGGGATGTTTTCGCCGGACATACGTCCATCGTCGATAACACCAGCCGCGAATTCAGGTTGAAGCTCATCGAGAGGAATCGACCCGACCCTGAGTACTCGCCCTATGGTGGCTGGGATGGTGATGCTGCGGAAGCCTATGGAAGGTACGTTGATGCCGTCCAGGGGAATAATGACGTCAATGTGTTCATGTATGATTTCGTCAACGAAGACGTCAATCGAATGCTGATTGAAAGAAATATCCCCATGGAGGGCAGTGTAAACCACGACGACATCCGGATCGCGGTGTCTGACGGCCACTCGGGAAGGCGCCGATAGGTCGAGGAAGGGGGCAGCGCTTGGGGCTGCCAGGCGGCCACGGAGCCACCGTGGCCGGCATGCACGTCATGGAGGGGGAGCACTCCCATCGCCGCGGCCGTCGCGGCGGCCACCGCGTGCCGCAGCGCCGTCCGGTACCAGGATGGTCAACTCAGAACCAGCGGGAGAGGTTGTTGAGCGTGTCGCCAACCGAGAGACTGCCATCGTCTCTGAGTTGCACCACGTAGGCAACGCCAGCGGCCTGCCAGGAGGAGCCCATGGAGCCGGTAATCTCGTAGAGGTTGGTGAGGATGGCCTTCTTGATGGAGAGGGTCTCCCAGTCGTAGTCCTTGGTCGACGCGTCATAGGTGCCCGCGACGATGCCATGTTTGTAGATGTCCGCGAGCCGCTTGCCCTTCAATACGCGGTCAATGGTGCTGGAGTAGGGGTGTCCCCATTTCTGGTCCGCGCTCGCGGAGACAATGCGAGGCTGCACCACATTCAGCCAGGACTCTTGGTTGGTGCTGTCAGAGCCGTGGTGGGCGAGTTTGAGGACGTCCGCCTTGAGGAAGGCCTTGGTGAAGGTATTCATGATGAAGTCCTCTGTCTCGGCCTCGGCATCCCCCATGAGGATGGCCTTGAGGGAGCCGTAGGCGAGCATCAAGCAGATACTCTTGGCGTTCTTGTCACGGTCGTCCTCGGAGGGGTAGTTCGCGGACAGGAGGAAGACGTCGACCTGATTGGAGGCGCTGCCAATCGTCAGCAGGGGCTTCTTCTCGGTGCTGTGGGACTTGTCGAGGAAGCCGGCGGAGGAGGAGCCGGCGATGACGCCCTGCATGTCCTTGTTGTAGTCACTCGTGGGGCCGCTGTAGTAGACCTTGCCGAAGCGGAAGCCATGGGATCTCACCAGCTCGGGGATGAGGTTGTAGTGGTCTCCATCGCCGTGGGTGACGAAGAGGTAGTCGATCTTCTTGCCCTTCGGCATGAGATTCTTGATGGTGGCGATGGCGTCCTGGCCGGCGATGTGGCCGTTCTTCTTGGAGCCGAGGTCAACGAGTATCGTCGTTCCATCGGGGCAGATGATGAACGTCCCATCCCCCTGTCCGACGTCGAGGAAGTAGATGTCTAGAGATGCCATGGGAGACCAGAATGGCACCCGTGTCTGACATTTGGCTTTAGCCGTCCTGGACAGTCTTTTGTCCGGGCTTGACGACCGTGATGACGCCTCCCCACATGCACTTGCACGTGGAGTTGCTCTCCAGCGCTGGCATATTGCCGATGAGCACCTTGGGGCAGCCTGGCGACCACGGAGTCACCGTGACCGGGGTGCACGGCACGATGGGCGTCACTGGGGTCACCGCGGGGTTACCCTTGGAATTACACATGCCGAATGAGGGGATGTTCGCCATCGGCATGTGGTCCATGATGTTGGCCGCTGGCGTGGTGGCGAGCACCTTGTTGGTCGGCGGCACCACCAGCGTCGAGGGGGCTGCTCCAAAGCTGCACTTGAGGAGGGCTCCCATGACGACTTGCTTTCCCATGGCGTCATCTCCTTGTCGCGGGCGTGTCCCGGGGTGTCCCTCCAGGGGTTCGGAGGGCCTGCGTCCTCAGCGCGGTGAGCGCCTGGAACAGGGGATCCGAGAGCTTGTGGTGCAGGGCGCCCGTCAGGTACTGCCTATGGCACCAGGCCTCGTCCAGCTGGTCTTCCTCGAACCGAGGGTGGAGTGGGAAGAACTCGAAGCGATCCGGCAGGAACTCGGCGCCGAGCTGCAACTCGAGCCGCCGGCGCAGCTCCGAGACAGAAGTCTCCGCGCCCAGAGGTTGGCCCCGGGTGAAGACGAGCAAGACGTAGCGGTGCTCGTCCCCCAGGCCTCCCGAGGGCACGGGGAGCACGGAGGTGGTCAGCGCTGGCCCCGGCTCCTCGCGCAGCGCCTCGGTCACCTCGGCGGCGGGGTAGACGCGCCCCTCGCGCCGCGCATCCCGTGCACCCGCGTATCGGTACTGGCCCTGGGCGCGCGAGAGGATGATGTGGCCGAGGGGCCGGCCCTCGGAGGGCAGCAGGGTGAAGAGGCCTGTGTCGCCCACGGCCTCCTGACCGCTCTGGTTGAGATCCAGCAGCGCCCAGCTACGGCCCGGAGCCGGGGCAGCCTCGGTATGCACGTCCCCCACGCGCCGCGGGGAGCAGAGCACGGTGCCGCCCGCCGCCGCGTCCACGAGCACGTTGGAGCACGGCACCGAGGTCAGTCCGCACTGCTTCACCCAGTCGCTCCAGGACTGCCAGTCGAAGGCCCCCTCGGGGTTGCGGAACCAGTGGCCCACGCTCTTGAGCGAGAGGCGGGTGCGCAGCAACACATCCCTCAGGGCTGGGGTGACGCCCAGCGCGCGCACCGGGTGCTCGGTCAGCAGGGCGGGCGAGGCCTCCACGTCCGCTGGCTCCAGGTGAAGGAAGGTGGCGCCGCGCAGCATCGTGGTGAAGAGCAGCGCGGGCAGGTGCTGAAGCGTGTGGAATCCAGGCGCGGCCAGGTGCTCTCCCGGCGCCAGTCCGAAGGTGAGCAGCCCGTCCACCAGTGCTCCGCGCCAGGCGTCCTCGGCCCGCAGCGGCACGGGGACGTGAGGCGGATCCGCCAGCGGCGAGAAGAGCAGGCCCACCGCCTCCCCCGGCTTGTAGGTATAGGAGGCGAGCGCCGGGGTGGAGGGGACGTGGGTGGGCAGCAGGCACTTCGCGTAGGGCCCCAGCAGGGGCGCCTGGTGGGGCTCGGCGGCCACGTGCTGGGGATCGAGCACCGCCAGCCGGCGCGCCACGAAGCGCCGGCCTCCGGGGGGCAGCAGGCTGACGCAGGCTCCCAGGCCCAGCGCGGCCGCCAGGCTCACCAGCAGCTCGGGGCCCACGTGCAGCACCAGGCACACCCTGGCCCCGGGCTTGACGCCGAGCTGTGCCCACGCGGTGGCTCGCCGCGTGGCCTGCTCGTGGAGCTGGCGGTAGCTCAGCGTCCGCCAGCCCTTCGCCCGCTCGTAGGTGCGCAGGGCGATGCGATCCGTGGCGGCGTGGCGGCCCACCAGATCATGAAAGAAGTCGTAGTGCTGGCCCGCCCGGCTCTTGAATGGGGCGCCCCGGCCCACGTGGGCCGGAGCCAGTGCCGTGGCGAAGCCCTCTGGATCGCTCCAGCTTTGCCGGAGCCAGCCGGGCACGCCTCCCGCCGGAGGAGTGTCCGCCTCGTACTGCTCAAGAATGGCGCGAAGATCGAAGGACATTGGGGCCTGGCTAGGTGGAGGGATCCTCGGAGGGCATCAGCTCCCGCGTGGGCACGGGCACCACGGTCTCGGGCCGGACCTCTTCCTTCTTCGGCTTCTGGGCTTCCTCCAGGCGGAAGCGAGGCACGGGCTCGGTGAGGAACTCCATGCGCGGAGGTGGCTCCCTGCGGAAGCTGACGCCCAGCAGCACGCGGGCAATGGGTGTGCCGGGAGTGGCTCCCAGGCCTGGACCCGCCAGGGCGAACAGCTCCAGCTCCGGGTTCAGCGGCAGGCGCCCCCCCGCCAGCACTTCGATGGAAGGCTGGCTGGAGTCAGCGGCGAAGGCGCCCCGCAGGGCCAGCTCGCCCCTCAGCTGCTTGCCCGTGGTGGCCAGCAGGGCGCCCAGGCGCACCTCCAGGGCCTGGCCCGAGGTGGAGGGGGGCGCCAGCGGGTTGCGGGAGCGCAGCAGCACTCCCGCCTCGAACGAGGACTGGAGCGGGCCCAGCGGCATGCCCACGGTGGCCCGGGCCTGGAAGCGCGGCCCTGCGTCACGCGCGAGCGCATGGCTGCTGCCCACGGGCAGTCCCATGGCCAGATCCAGCGCCAGATCCACGGGCTGCTCGGCTCGCTGCGACAGCAGCCCGAAGCGGGCCTGGAGCACCGGCGTGCCCAGCCCCTGGGATGCCAGCGGCGCCAGCCCCACGGTGCGTGGATCATCTCCTTTTTGCCAGAGCACCACCGGCAACTGGATGCCCAGCTCGAGCCAGGACAGCACGCCATAGCTGCCCGCGAGCAACACGGAGGCCCGGCTGCGCACCAGATCCAGCCGGCGCTCACCATTGCGCAGGACCAGGGGCAGGTGCTGGTACTGGCCTGCCAGCGCCACGCTCATTCCCCCGGGCACCAGCAGTTGGCCATTGCCAGACACGATCGAGTTGCGACCCAGGGTGACATCCAGCCGCTCCAACTCGAAGCCCGGGAGGGAGACCTGCGCCCTGGCCGTCGAGCAGCTCAGGAACGCCGAGACGACTGCCCATCGCAACAAGGTAGGAGTATGCATTCAGGGCGTTCCGTCCGCGTTTCCTGCCCACCGGAACGCGTGTGAGTTCATTCCTTTGTCATACAGAATCGCGCTGGGAAAGGGGAGTGCCTCCGCCGTTGGGTGGAGGGCCGGGGAGACATTCTCCGGCAGGTAGCCTCAGGCCTTGCGCTTGTTTCAAGGCCTGTGCGAGCGAACTGCTACATGGCTGGTAGGGATTGACTCCGGAACGCCAAGACCTGGCGGGTGGGTGCGCTCACCCCAGCGGTCCGCTCTTGTCGAGCCCCCGTTTTCTTCGGAGACGGGGCTTTTTTGCGTCCGGGGGCGTTCGGGAAGGTCACTTTCCGGATGCCGGTGGAGAAGATGCCCTCCCTGGCTCATTGAGGACGAGATCGAGCAGGCGCAGCGTCATTCCACCGGTGAAGTCGATGGTGGCGCCGTTGAACCACTCCGCCTCGTCTCCCACGAGCGTGGAGACGAAGCGCGCCACCTCCTCCACGGTGCACATCCGCCCGGCCGGGTTCATTCGGCGGTGGGCCTCCTCCAACCGGCTCAGCACCTCCGGGGAGTAGACGTGGCGGAGGGCGGGCGTCATCACCGTGCCGAATTTGAGCAGGTTCACCCGGTGCCCCCGGGGCCCAAACTCCAACGCCAGGTGCCGCACGTAGATCTCCAGGGCGGCCTTGGCGGCGGTGATGGCACCGCCGTTGTGCAGGAGCGACTCGGTGAGTGGGTTGGTCAATCCCAGCAGGCGAGCCGAGGGAGCCAGCAGATCCCTCGCCACGAGCGCCTGGGCCCAATAGACGAAGGAGTGGGCCATGGTCTCGAAGGTGCGTGCCAGCTGGCGGGGGTGGAGCTGGTCCTCCGTCCCGGAGATGAAGTGCCCCACCGAAGCGCTGGCCAGGGAGTGCACGAAGAGCTTGACGCTGCGGGGCCCGGCGGCGGCCAGCAGGGCCTCGGCCCCTTGTGCCGCACCCTCGGCTGTACCGGCATCCGCTTGCAGCATCACCATGCGCTGGCCGGTGGAGCGCACCTGACGCTCCACCTCCGCGGCCTGCTCGGGGTAGCGCCCCCGGTGCATCCCGAAGACGTGCAGGCCGGGCTCACGCGCTACCTCAGCCGCGATGGCCGCGCCCGTTCCCGATGAGGCCCCCAGGATCACCGCCCACGATTTTTCGCTCATCCCGACTCCCTGCCCAGGGCGCGCGCCCGGTCCAGCAATTCTCTCACCGCGTCGGCGACTTCCCGATTCAGCGCTCGCAGCACTTCCCGGTCGTTGACATCTACCCCTGCCTCCAGGTGGTGGTGGAAGGGCTGCCCCACCAACTGGGTCATCCTCACCGGGAAGGGCAATGACAAGGGCCACAGCCCGGTGGCGCCCACGCCGAACCACACCGGTAGCCCCGCGGGTGCGCCCAGCCGACGGCCCAGCGCATACCCGTCATTGAGCCCGATGAAGGCATCATCCACCCCATCCCCGGCCACCGGGACGATGGGGAGGCCATACTTGATGGCCAGACGCAGGTAGCCGGTGCGCTCGCCCCAGTCCACTTCGTAGCGGTGACGGAAACTGCGGCAGCCCTCGCGCGTCCCTCCTGGCTGGACGAGGATGTGCTCGCCCCGTGCGACTGCCGCCTCCAGCTCCGGCCCGTCCTTCGTCACGAACCCCAGGCCGTTGATCAACCACTTCATCACCGGATTTTCGTCGAAGGCGCCATGGATGATGCCGTGGGGCAGGTAGCCCAACCGCTCATGGAGGACGACGGTGAGCATGCACTGATCGAACGCCAGGGGCCGACCATGGTAGGCGACGATGAGCTTGGCCCCCGGCTCCAGCAGCGTCTCCAGGCCGATGACCCGGTAGCGGTGATAGCGGCGCAGCAGCTCGAAGCCGCTCAACCACAAGGTCTGGGGGAGATTGCGCTCGGGCTTCATACTCCCACCTGGCTTACGGCCCTCTCTGGGAGCGCGCTCGCGGTTCCCAGGAGCCGAACGGGAATCATTCCATCCTCCTCAGGAGGTGCTGCCTGGTGGCTGCGGCGCGTTACCCGCAAACCCCGTCAGAATCTGCCCGACGATGGCACTGGCCTTCAAGTTCTCTGGCTGGCTGATGTTGTCGCTGGTCCACTTATCCAACTGGGTGAGCAGCGTGCCAAAGGTCTTGAAAGAGGCCGAGAGGGTGTCGATGCCGTTGTAGATGGAGATGACGAGCAGTTGCTCGGAGATTTGCTCCGGACTCCAGCCGACCATCAGGCTCCAGTAGAGGTGGATACCCAGGAACGGTCCTTGTCCGCGGTGATTGACCGCGAGGACGGTGGTAATGGTCATCTCCCGCTCGCGGGACGTCAGGGCCGACTGCGACCGGTTCCCGAAGAGTACCCCGAGGAGCGCCTCGACATAGGGCTTCTCATAGGGCGTCGCCGCGGCGGGGAAAGGCTTTGTCAGGGCCTCCAGGGTGGGCTGCACCATGGCATCATCGCTGAACTGCGCCCGCAGGGCCTGGAGGTTCTTCTGCGAAAGCAAGTGACTGAAATCGGTATCAGCAGTGGCTTGTGGCTCAGCACCCATGACTTGCTCCTAAGAGAGGATTCGGTCCTGCTTGAATCGGTGGTGAGCCTCCAAGGCCCCGAGGAGACCATGGTTTCAACCAGAATGACGGGAGAACAGCAAGCCGCGCGTCGCCCGGGGGAGAGCCGGTACGCAGAGGCCGCGCGGTATGTATGAAGGAGGATGGCTTCGAGTGGCCCGGGAGGTGACGGAACTCGCGCGGCTGATGCTCTGGCCTTCCGGTTCACGCGCGGAGCGCCTCTACTCGCTCCTGTCTACCCACAACCTGCTGGCCGAACAAAGCCTGTCAATGAACCTGGGGTACTGGAAGGACTCCTCGCTGCGGACGCTCGATCAGGCCAGCCAGGCACTCACCGAGCTGCTGGGACAGACGGCCCGGTTGGGGCCCGAGGATGAGGTGCTGGACGTGGGCTTTGGCTTCGGCGCCCAGGACCTCTATTGGGCCGAGCGCTTCCAGCCGTGGCGCATCATCGGCCTCGACAGCCTGCCCCAGCACGTCGAGGTGGCGCGCGCGCGGGTGGCGGGGGCCGGATTGCAGGGCCGGGTGGAGCTGCGGGTAGGCTCGGCCACCGGGCTGCCCTTCGCCCCCGAGTCGTTCGACAAGGTGACGGCGCTCGAGTCCGCCCTGCACTTCAACACGCGCGAGCGCTTCTTCGCCGAGGCCTGGCGGGTGCTGCGGCCCGGGGGCAGGTTGGCTACCACGGACGTGCTGCCCCTGCCCGGCCGCCGATTCGCCCGCCCCTTCCAGTCCTTCTGGCAGATTCCCGAGGAGAACCTCTACCCCCGGGAGGTCTACCGTGAGCGACTGGAGGCCGCTGGCTTTGTCGAGGTGGAGGTGCGCTCCATCCGGGAGCATGTCTATGAGCCGTTCCTGGCCTTCATTGCCCGCCGCCTCGACGAGCCCGACGTCGTACGCCGGGTGAATCCCTTACTGCGGCAGCTCTCCCGGCCCCACTGGTACGCCTGGATGGTCCGGTCCACCATGGATTACGTCCTCGCCAGCGCTCGCAAGCCGAGCCAGGGGCGTGGTAGCTCAGCCCGTGGCTCCGGGCTCGAAGCGAGTGAGGAAGACCTTGTACTGCAGCGAGACGAAGATCGGTCGCGGCGCCACCAGTCCGGTCCGGGCGAACATCGCGAACAGGGCGGCATCGGACTCGATGGGCCGAATCACCGCGAAGAGCTCGCGCCGACGCTCCAGGTTCTCCTGGGGGACTCCATACGCCCGCAACCGTCGCAGCTCCACGTTCGTCAGCTCGGGGTCGTTGCCGACGCGGCAGCCCAGGACGAGAGGCGCTCCAGGCTTGAGCCGCCGGGTTACCTCTCGCAGCAGCTCGAGGCGGGCCTCCTCGCCTTCCACATGGTGCAGGACGCCCATCATCTGCGCGCCGTCGAACGGGGGGCCGGGAGGCAGGGTGTGCAGCTCTCCCACGTGCAGGTGCGTGCGTGAGAGCAATCCCTCGGCCTCCAGGCGCGTGCGGGCGACGGCGAGCATGGCCTCGGAGGGATCCACGCCCGTGAAGCGCCAGCCCGGCACGTCGAAGCGGGTGTAGGGCACCAACTCCGCGCCCGTGCCCAGTCCCACGAAGAGCAGCGACGCCGTGTCCTGGCCGTCGAGCTGGGCCGTCAGTGCGCTGACGCCGAGCTCGTATGCCACCTGGGCGCCGGCGAGGTTGATGGACGCCTGGGTGTCGTAGTGGGGGGCGCGGTCGGCACCAAAGCCCTGTACGACGTGGTGGACGGAAGGGGAGTGGTGTTCGTGAGCCATGACGTGTCCTCGAGCGGCCTACGGGAGGCAGGCTTGAATCGGAAGATGCGTCGGGACCCCGATGAATGGGAGAGCGAGGATTCAGGCCGAATCGGCGGAAATTTCGGTCCCGCCGTCGAGGGGGGTTCTTGCCCAGAGCCGCCTCCCGGGTGCCCCTCCCTCGGCTATGTGGTCGGAGGGTCAGGGAGCGGCACGAGCGCACAAACCCGAAATGCGGCAGTGACCGCCGCGAAAACCATGGTGAGCAGTGCGGCCACCACTGCCGCCTCATAGACATCAGCTGTGACAAAAGTGCGCCCGGCTACAGCCACGCTACCCGCGGGCGCATGAGCCAATTTGATCGGATATTGGACCGCGCTCACGCCCCAGAGCAGGCAAGGCAGCAGCCAATAGCTCGCCTGGGTCACCGCCGCACGATTCGGGGGAAATCGGCTCTCGATCAGCGCGAAGAGCTGAAAGAAAACCCAGCCGGTGAACATCCAGCCCAGGAAGTTGGAAAGAGGTACCCCGAAATAGCCACTGGGGTAGCGATAGCTCCACATTCCAAGGACGGTGGAGCCAATCGGGTCATAGGCATAGTCGTAAGCGGTGAGGATGAAGCTCGCGACCAGTGGCGTGGTAAAGCGATTGAAGCCCCCGCTGGCGGAGGGGTGCTGTCGCACGATGAGCCGGGCCAATGTCCAGGCCATCCAGCCGAGAATGGCATAGCCGATGGCGACATGGGGCGGCACGCCCAGCGGTTTTGGACCTGCGACGTGATGCACGTAGAAGCCGAACGGGAAGCCCGTGGCGATGCTGCTTGCCTCGAGCAGGAAGGCGACGACCACGGCGAACGCGAAGAAGAGTCCGGCACCTCTCCAGCCGTTGGAGAGGGAGGCGTGGGTCACAACAAACAGCACGAAGCACAGGGCCTGCAGGCCGGATGTGATTGCGCTGCTGTCCGAGCCCGCCGGAACGACCGACCCTAGAAAGAACAGGAGCCACAACGCCGCGAAAATCCAGCACAGGAGCAGCCTCACAACCGCTGAGTCTCGGCCGGTCCCGCTTGTCTGCTGCTGTCTGTCCTCGCCTGTCATCTTTCTCTCCCTGAATGGACTGACTCAGGCAACGAACTCGACGTTCCTCGGTCGAGCGAGGTACCGCGTGAGGGCGTTGGGGGGAGTGTCGGCCGGCTTCTTCCTGTCTCCGAGCCGCATCACACCTGAGCGAAGCACGTGGGTGAGCGGCCCGCTCGGCGTGAAGATCTGCGCGTTGAAAAGCGCGGTCCGCTGATGCTGGTGGAGGTAGGGCCTGAGCCGGTCCTCCCAGGTGCTCAGTGCAGCGTCGATGTCATTCGGGTTCAGCGCCAGCAGATCTCCGAGCAGGGAACCGCCGGCGAGGCCCATCGACGCGCCCATGCCGGAGTACAGCGTGATGCACCATGCGGCGTCGCCCACGAGCACGGTCCGGCCGGAGCGCCAGGAGCGCATGCTCACCTGATTCACCGAGTCGAAGAGGAAGTTCTCGGTGCGGTCGAACTGGGCGAACACATGCTCGAGGATGTCGCCGAGCGGCTCCGGTCCATAGGTGCGTCGCAGCACGGTCCCGGTTGGCTCGCGAAACTGCGTGTCGATGTCGCGAGTCCGGTAGGAGAAGAGCGCGGTCGGCGGGCGGTCCTCGAAGGGGAAGACCCAGAGCGAGCGGCGTGGCTCGACGAGCATGATGCCGTTGTTCTCAGGGAAGTACGGCACCTGCTCGTCAAGCTGGAACGCGCAGATCATCGCGTGCAGCGGCTTCAGGAATTGGTCGTGCGGACCGAAGGCGAGGCGCCGAACTGTCGAGCGCAGTCCGTCGGCTCCTACGACCAGGTCGAACTGCTCGCTCCGCTCCTCGCCCGTGGACGACTTGCGGGTCGTGACCACGGCGCCTCCTTTGACGTCAACGATCGCCGTCGGCTCGGTGCCGTACCGCACCTCCACATCGCCAAGGTGCTGGAACAGCGCCGCCTCGATGTCGCCGCGCAGTACGCCGTGCGGCTCGCCCGGCTGGTCCAGGAACCCGACGCTCTTGTGGCGGTTGCCGCCGCGGGTGACTTCCCACGTCTTCGAGTTCCTCGGAGTGCGGGTGTGAAGATCGCCCATCACCCCCAGCCGTTTCGCGGCGCTGTAGCCTGTGCCGAAGAGCCCGATGAAGTAGCCACCCGAGCGACGTTGGGGCGCCCTCTCAATCACGGTCACCCGCCATCCGGCTTTCCGCAGTCCGATGGCGGACGCCATTCCGGCGATACCGAGTCCGACGACGAGAGCTGAACGAGCGTGTGTGGCCATGAGGCCTCCTGTCCTCGGCGGTGGAAGCCGCCGTGAAGTGGACGCTTTTGTTTTACGACGGACCGTCGTAAAACTCAAGCGGGCCCGTTGCGGGGAGGCGCCTCGCGTGTAAGCTGTCCGCATGCCCAGGATCGACGCCCCCTCGCTCGCCGAGCACCGTGAGGCCACCTGGAAGCGGCTGCGCGACAGCTTCCTGGAGGCGATGGCGGAAGAGGGCTACGGGGCGCTGACCCTCGCCTCGGTGGCGAGGCGCGCCGGGATCGCGAGGAACACGATCTACAACTACGCGCCGACCAAGGACGCGTTGCTCGTCGCCGTCGTGAAGGCCGATGTCGAGCCATTCGTGGCCCAGCTCGTCCAGGAGGCAGAGGGCGTGGACGATCCGGAAGAACGGCTCGCCCTCGTCGTTCGGCGTCAGCTGGCTGCCTTCGCGCCCGGCGCCCGGAGCCTCCCGGTCCTCAACACCATGGAAGACGTGTTGCCGGAGGAGGTGAGCGCATCGCTCGCTTCCTGCTTCGCGCCCGTGCTCAGCGTCGTCAGCCGCGTCGTGGAGCAGGGCATCTCCGCGGGTGTCTTCCGACCTGTGGCCGACATCGGCCGTGTCGTCGAGATGATGGTCGGTGTCATGGCGGCGGCACGACGCGCCATCACTCTGGGCGATTCGCTGGATGTCATCGCGGCCGAGACCACGGAATTCCTCGTCGGCGGTCTGCGATTGCGTGGGGAGCCAGGCTCCAGCCGGTCCGACGTGGGGCCGAGGCGCAAAGAGCGCAAGAGATAGCGCTCGCTCCGGTCCTGCAGGGCCCGTCCCAGGAGCGCCCCGTCAAGGTGCATGCGCTGCGGATAGGCCCTCTTCGTCTTACGAGAGCCTCTCGCGCCACCTCTACGTCCTGGCGCACGCGCACCACGTCCAGCTGGGTGGAGGCGCCCATCTCGAAGGATCGCTGGGTGAGGGCGGCCCGCTCGTGCCGCCGGCCACCGCGCCCAGGCCGCCACCGCCGGCCACCACCGGGTTCTCCGGGTGCAGGATGTCGAGGGCCACGCCCGCGGTGGCGCGCGCGTTGGGCAGCAGAGCGGAGAGGGCTTGGCGCCAGCGCCCCTCGGCCCGCTCCATTCCGGCCTCAGCGGTGCGCAGGTCCGTGGAGCGCTCGCGCAGCAGTCCGAGTGCCTCCTCCCAGCTGCCCACCTGATCGGACGCGGGCGGCGCCGGGGCCAGCATGGGGTCATCCACCTTCATCTCGAAGCGGGGAGGGGCCGGCAGCGCCTCCGGCATGGATGGGGCGGCCAGGGCCGGGGCAGAGAGCAGCACCAGCAGGAGGAGGGAGGGGCAAGCGGGCATGTGGACGCGGGAGTGAATCCGGGGGGCTGACAGGGCCGTGGCGCTATCTCAGGGTCGCGGCATCGATCACGAACCGGTACCGGACATCGGAGGCGAGCACGCGCTCGTAGGCCTCGTTGATCTTGCTGGCCGGGATGACCTCGATGTCGGAGCCGATGTGGTGCCTGGCGCAGAAGTTCAGCATCTCCTGGGTCTGACGGATGCCGCCGATCAGCGAACCCGCGAACGACCGGCGAGTCATGATGAGGGAGAACACGTTGACGGAGAGCGGCTCCGCGGGTGCGCCCACGTTGACCAGGGTGCCGTCCAGGGCCAGCAAGGACAGGTAGGCATCGAGGTCGAGCTTCGCGCTCACCGTGTTCACGATGAGGTCGAATGTTCCGGCGAGCTTCTTGAACGTCTCCGGATCTCTCATGGCGTAGTAGTGGTCCGCACCGAGGCGCAGGCCGTCATCCTTCTTGTTGAGCGACTGCGACAGGACGGTGACCTCGGCCCCCATCGCGTGCGCGAGCTTCACGGCCATGTGCCCGAGCCCGCCCAGACCGACGACGGCCACCTTCTTGCCGGGGCCGGCGCCCCAGTGGCGCAGCGGCGCGTACGTCGTGATGCCGGCGCACAGCAGCGGCGCGGCGGCGTCGAGCTCGATGCCCTCGGGGATCTTGAGGACGAAGTCCTCGGTTACGACGATGTGGGTGGAATAGCCGCCCTGGGTGAGTTGGCCGTCCTTCCCGATTCCGCCGTAGGTCCCGGTGAATCCCTTGAGGCAGTGCTGCTCCTCACCCTTGCGGCAGTTCGCGCACTCGCCGCAGGAGTCGACCAGACAGCCGACGCCGACTCGGTCGCCGACGGCGTGCCTGGTGACCTTGGCGCCAACCTTGGCGACGAGCCCGACGATCTCGTGGCCGGGGACGACGGGGTAGGTCGCCGAACCCCAATCACCGCGAGTGTGGTGGATGTCTGAGTGGCAGATGCCGCAGAACTTGATCTCGATGAGGACGTCGTGCGGACCAAGGTCTCGACGCTGAATGGTCGTCGGGCCGAGAGGCTTCGTCGCGGCTGTGGCCGCATAGGCATTGATAGTGAGCATGTTTCTCCAGAGCTCCGTGGTGCCGGGGCCGGTGCGCCCCGTTCACCAAGAGAAGTACGCCCCAGGTCCTCGGATGACTACGTCCCGGGGAGCCAATAGGCTCTTAAGCGGTGCTTAATAGTGAGGCCCGAGCTTCGCGGTAGTGTCGTCGTATTGGTGCTGGTGGCCCGGCACCGGAAGGTCCTCTCGCCATGAATACGGCTCTCCTCCCTCAGCTCAACCGGGAGAGACGGTGGGCCGCGTCCGGCTGTCAGTGCCTCGGGCGGCGGTGCCCTACGTCATCACCCCGGTGGTCCCCACCTTCCGCGCGCGTCACCCGCGAATCGAGGTGGAGGCCGTCATCGAGGATCGTCTCATGGATATCGTGGCGGAGGGCTACGACGCGGGCGTGCGGCTGAGCGAGGCCATCGAGTGCGACATGGTGCAGGTGCGGCTCACCGACGCCTTCCGCTTCGTGGTGGTGGGCGCGCCCGGCTACCTCGCGCGCCACGGCATGCCCCAGCGTCCCGAGGATCTGCTGCGCCACGAGTGCATCACCTTCCGCATGCAGTCCACCGGGGCGCTCTATGCCTGGGAGCTGGAGAAGGGCCGCAGAAACTGGCGCGTGCCGGTACGCGGGGGCGTGGTCACCAACGACAGTCAGCTGAGCGTGGCTCTGGCAGAGCAGGGCCTGGGGCTGGCGTACGTCCTGGAGCCCAGGGTGGCGGAGCAGCTACGCACCGGGCGGCTGCAACGGGTGCTCGAGTCCTACTCGCCCACGGTCCCGGGCTTCTTCCTCTACTTCCCCAGCCGAGCGCAGCGCTCGCCGTCGCTGCGCCTCTTCGTCGAGGCGGCCAAGGAGTTGGCCGCGCACGCGGTGTGACTCACGAAGTCCTCCCGGAATCTCAGAGACCGGTCCTCTTCTCCAGGTGCTCGGGATAGCGAGCTCCATGAACCGTGATCTTCGAGGCGGCGCTCTCGATCTCACGGAGATCGTCGGGCGTCAGTTCAACGTTGGCTGCTCCGATGTTCTCCTCCAGGCGGTGCAGCTTCGTGGTGCCCGGAATTGGAACAATCCACGGCTTCTGCGCAAGGAGCCACGCAAGTGCAATCTGGGCAGGGGTCACCTTCTTCCGTTCCGCGATCGTGCCCAGCAGCGCGACCAAGGCCTGATTCGCCTTGAGGGCCTCCGGCGTAAAGCGTGGAAGGATGTTGCGGAAGTCGTTTCTGTCGAACCGGGTGGTTTCGTTCATCTTGCCCGTCAGGAAGCCCTTGCCCAGGGGGCTGAACGGAACGAACCCGATGCCGAGCTCTTCGAGGGTCGGCAGCACTTCCGCCTCGGGGCCTCTCGTCCACAGCGAGTATTCGCTCTGGACCGCGGTGACCGGCTGGATCGCGTGTGCGCGGCGGATCGTCTTCGCTCCAGCCTCGGAAAGGCCGAAGTGCTTGACCTTGCCTTCCTGGATCAGCTCCTTCACCGCTCCCGCCACGTCTTCGATCGGCACGTCCGGATCCACACGGTGCTGGTAGAACAGATCGATGGACTCGACCTTGAGCCGCTTGAGGGAGGCCTCGGCGACCTGCTTGATGTGCTCGGGCCGGCTATTCAGGCCCGCCTGCTGCCCGTTGGGATCGAGTTTGAAACCGAACTTGGTGGCGATCACCACTTGCCTGCGGAAGGGAGCGAGGGCTTCGCCCACGAGCTCTTCGTTCGTGAACGGGCCGTAGACCTCGGCGGTGTCGAAGAAGGTGACGCCGCGGTCGACGGCCGACCGGATCAGCGAGATCGCCTCCTGCTTGTCTGCAGCTGGGCCGTAGCCAAAGCTCAGTCCCATACAGCCGAGCCCGAGCGCCGAGACTTCCAGAGTGCTGTTTCCGAGTTTGCGTTTCTGCATGGCCTCTTCTCTTTTGTGTTTTCTCCAGCGGGCTCACCTCCGCTGCGAGGCTCGTCGCTGTATTGAGTCAATGGGTGACTCGAAGAGAGATATGCCCCGGTCCTACCGAGGACCAGGCGCCATGGAGGTAATGGGCTGTTAAGCCCTGCTTAATAGTGGAGGGGGGCGGCTTGACGTGGCCAGGGGGCTGGCCGCGAAGGTGATGCAAGCTATTCGCCGACGTGTTAGGAGGCATCCCAGTGCTCCGCATCTGGTTCGTCCTCAGCCTCCTGCTGTTCACCCCGGTCGGTGGTGGCCTGTTGTCGCCCACCAGCTCGGGTGACGTGTGCATGCAGAGCTGTCCAGATGATGACGAGAGCGGGCAGTGTGCTCCGGACTGCACCGATTGCGTCTGCTGCGCTCACGCGCGCCTGATGGTCGTCGCCCCCATCCCCTCGACCATCCCGATGGCTCCGAAGCCTCCTCCTGCCGTCAGGCACGAAGAGGACGAGCCCTCATCCGCCGATGTGGGGGACATCCAGCACGTCCCAATAGTGTCCCTCGCGTAAGGCTCTGTTCGCCTATCCGCCTTGAGCGTCAGCAGGAGTGGTGTGCCCTGGTCGTCCTGGGTTGCGCCTCGCCCTTGATGCTCGCCCACATCCGCGAGGTGTCTCGTGTTCCACCGTCTGGCGACGGCAGCCCTCGGGCTCGCCGCCGTGCTGCTCTGGCCGTGCTCTGGTGCGGCGCAGTCCGCTGAACTCACCCTGGAGGAAGCCCTGTCCCTGGCCCGCCAGCGTGCCCCGGCTTTGTTGGAGGCCGCGGGCCGCGTGGCCGAAGCGCAAGGGCCCGTGGCTGGGGCTTCCCCCGTGTTGCACAACAACCCCACGCTGGCGCTCGAAGCGGGCCCCCGCACCCTGGCCACCGGCGAACGGGCACCCAATGTCGTCGTGGGGCTCTCTCAACCTGTCGAGCTGGGCGGAAAGCGGGGCGCTCGTCTCGATGCGGCCCGCGCCGGCCTTGCCCGGGAGACGGCCCGCCAGCGGGACACGGAGCGGCTGGTGCTCGGGGACGTGGCGGCCACCTTCCTGCGGGCCCTGCATGCCCGGGAGCGGCTTCGCCTGGCGCGAGGAGCGGAAGAGACCGCTCGGGACTTCTCCCATTCCACGCAGCGGCGATTCGAGGCCGGGGACGTGCCCGTGGTGGACGTCAACGTGGCGCGGGTAGCCCTGGCTCGTGCCCGGGCGGAGGTCGCGAGCGCCGAGGGGGCGGAGGTCGCCCTTCTTGGGGAGCTCCGCGGACTGCTCGGCCTGCCGGCTGATGAGGCTCTCGCACTGCGTGGCGACTTGAGTGCCCTGGCTGCCCAGCCTGTGGAGCTTCCGTCCACGCTGCCTGAGCGTCCGGACATCACCTCCCTGGTGGCGGAGTTGGAGGAGGCGAGGGCGGAGCGGCGCCTGGGCGAGGGCTCCGCGTGGCCCGACCTCAACGTGGGGGTCCGCTATGAGAACGAGGGCGATGAGCGTGCCATCGTCGGGGCCCTGGGCGTATCCCTGCCGCTCTTCGCTCGGGGGCAGTCCGCTCGGGTGGCGGGCGAGGCTCGGGTGCGGCGTCTCCAGGTCGCAGTGGAGGCTGCCCGCCGAGCCCAATCCGTTCAGGTGCAGGCCGCTCTCGCCCAGTACCGCAAGGAGCGCGAGGCGGTGGAGCTGCTGGAGCGCGAGGCCCTCCCGTTGCTCGCGGACAACGAGCTGCTGGCGCGCAAGTCCTACGAGGCCGGGGAGATGGGACTGGCTGAGTTCCTCCTGGTACGCCGGGACGTCCTCGACTCTCGCGCGGATTACCTCACCCGCCTGCTGCAAGCCGCTCTCTCCCGCGTCCAACTCACCCTCCAGACCGGAGCCCTTCGATGAAGCCCCTCCATGTCCTCCTGGCTTTCTTCCTGGGACTCTGCGCCTGCAAGCGTGAGACGCCTCCGCATGAAGAGGAGCATGCTCACGAGCAGAAAGCCGAGACGCACGGCCACCGCGAGGGCGAAGAGGACTCCCTCGTCCACATCGACCCGGAGATGCTGCGGGACTTGCGCGTCACCATGGCCCCGGTGCAGCAGCGCCCCGGGGGTGAAGGTGTCACGGCCCTGGGCGAGCTGGGGGTGAATGAGGACGCCTATGCCGAAGTGGCCTCGCCCATCCCCGCGCGGGTGATCTCCCTCCTGGCCTCGCCGGGCCAGCAGGTGAAGAAGGGCCAGCCGCTGGTGGATCTGCAAAGCCCAGAGCTGGGCAAGGCGCGTGCGACCCTCCAGACAGCCCAGGCCCGCGCGAGCGCCGCTCAACAGACAGCGGAGCGCAAGCGCACCCTGGGGGCCGAGCGCATCGTGGCCCAGAAGGACGTGCAGGCCGCCGAAACCGAAGCGGCCGCGGCCGAGGCCGAGCTGGCGGCGGCACGGTCGGGGCTCCTAGCACTCGGAGTGGATTCCCAGGAAGCGGCCAGTGCCCGGGGGACCGCGGGCTTCACCCTGCGCTCGCCCGTGGCCGGCACGGTCATCGAGCGCCACGCCGTGATGGGGCAGATGGCTGATCCGTCCCAGAGCCTCTTTCATGTCGGGGATCTGTCGCGCTTGTGGCTCACCGTGCATGCCTTCGAGCGGGATGCGGTGCGCATTCAGCCTGGAGCCCTCGCGCGCATCTCCTTCGCCGCGATTCCCGGCAAGGACTTCACCGCGAAGGTGGGCTTCATCGGGCAGCGGGTAGACCTGGCCTCGCGCACCATCCCCGTGCGGTTGGAGTTGGACAACCCCGACGGGGTGCTGAGGCCGGGCATGTCCGCCTCGGCCTTCATCCCATTGGGAGAGCAGGGCGCAACTGTCACCACCATCCCGGCCGCGGCCCTTCAGCGGCTGGAGAATGGCTGGTTCGCCTTCCTTCCCAAAGGGGAGGGCACCTTCGAGCGGCGGCAGGTGGGGCGTGGCCGCACCCTGGGAGGAGACGTGGAGGTGCTCTCGGGCCTCAAGGTTGGCGAGCAGGTGGTGGTGGAAGGGGCTTTCCTCATCAAGGCCGAGGTGGAGAAGTCACGCGGCGAGGGCGAGCACCATGAGCACTGACAGGAGCCTCTCGTGATTGCGCAAACCCTCAAGGCCTCCTTCTCGCGTCCCGGCCTCACGGTGGTGCTGGCCCTGGCCCTCTCCGCTTTCGGCGTGGTGGCCTTCAAGGGCTTGCGCCGCGACGTCTTCCCAGACCTGTCCGCGCCCATCTTCAACGTCATCGTGCAGAACCCGGCCATGGGCGCGGAGGAGCTCGAGACGGCCGTGGCCATTCCGATGGAGGTGGCGCTCGCGGGCCTGCCGGACGTGCGCCGCATCCGTTCCACCTCGCAGCTCGGCGTCACCCAGGTGACGGTGGAGTTCGAGCCGGACGCGGACTACTACCGCAGCCGTCAATTCGTCGCGGAGCGCGTGGCGGCGGCCACCAGCGAGCTGCCGCCCGGCACTGATGCGCCGCTCGTCTCCAGTCTCACCGGGCGGCTCAACGAGGTGTTCGAGTTCACCCTGGAGGCCGAGCCGGGGACGGTGGACCTGATGACCCTGCGCGACCTGGCCGAGTTCGAAGTGAAGAACCGGCTGCTCGCCGTGCCTGGGGTGGCGGGTGTGGAGCGGCTGGGCGGCTACCTGCGCCAGTATCAGGTGCAGCTCGACTCGGAGCAGATGGTGGCTCGGGGCATCTCCCTGGACGAGGTGGACCACGCCCTGGAAGGCGCCAATCTCAACGCCTCGGGTGGCTTCGTGGTGCAGGGGCCCATGGAGTGGACGGTGCGGGCAGTGGGGAGGGCGAAGTCGCTGGACGATTTGCGCGGCACGGTGGTGGCGCTGCGTGGGGGGACGCCCGTGCTGCTCGGGGACGTGGCCGACGTGCGAGAGGCCCCCGCCATCCGTCGCGGCATGGCCCACCGGCTCGAGGGCGAGGTGGTGAGCTGCCGGATCAGCAAGCAGTTCGGCGCGGACACCATGAAGGTTGCGGAGGGCGTGCGTCAGGCCATTGCCGACCTCAAGGCGAGCCTCCCGCCGGGAGTCAGTCTGCGCATCGTGTACGACCAGTCGGAGCTGGTGTCCTCCTCACTGGGAGGTGTCAGCCGGGCCATCCTCATCGGCGCCTTCCTGGTGGTGCTCGTCCTGTTTGGCCTCCTGGGTGACATCCGCGCTGCGGCCATCGTCACCCTCACGCTGCCGCTTTCGCTCGCGCTGGCGGGCCTGCTGCTGAAGGCCGCCGGAGTGGGCATCAACACCATGACGCTCGGCGGGCTGGCCATCGCGGTGGGCCTGCTGGTGGACGCGGCGATCATCGTCACCGAGAACATCGTCCATCGGCTTCGCGCGGGGAGCGACAAGGCCGCCCGGAAGTCGCAGGCGCTGAAGGCGGCACGTGAGGTGGGCCGGCCCATCACCTTCGCTACCCTCATCGTCGTCTCTGTTTTCATCCCCCTCTTCGCCATGTCGGGCATTGAAGGGCGCATGTACCAGCCGCTCGCGGCGGCGGTGGTGGCATGTCTCGCCGCTTCGCTGCTGCTTGCCCTCACGTTGGTGCCGGTGGCCTCGGCGCTCTTCCTCCGGCCCCGGCAAGAGGGACAGCCGGAAGACGTGGGGCTCATCCGCAAGGTGAAGGCCGTGTATGCCCCGGTGCTCGACGCCTGCATGCGGAGGGCTGGCCTCGTGCGCGTGGTGGCTCTCGCCATCACGGTGCCGGCCCTGGGGCTCGCCTTCGCGGTGGGCAGTGACTTCATGCCGAAGCTGGACGAGGGGGCGCTGCTCCTCCAGACGATGCTGCCGCCCGAGGCCTCATTGGAAGAAGTGGATCGGCTCAACCACCGCATGGAGGACGTGCTGCGCCAATTCCCCGAGGTGGAAGACGTGGTGCGCCGCACGGGACGGGCCGAGCGCACCGAGGACCCCATGCCGCACACCGTCTCTGACGTGCTGGTGGTGTTGAAGAAGGACAGGCGGCGCAGCATGGAGGCACTGGAGGCGGACATGCGCGAGGCGGTCGCGAAGGTGCCCGGACTGTCTGTCCTCTTCACTACGCCTCTCGGCATGCGCATCGACGAGGGCTTGGGGGGCAGCCCCGCAGACGTGTCGGTGCGCATCTTCGGCCCGGACCTGGAGCAGCTCGCCGTGCTCGGGGAGCGGGCTCGTGCAGTCATGGCGCGCGTCAAGGGGGTGGAGGATCTGCGCGTGGAGAAGCTCAGTGGGCTGCCGCAGCTCCGTATCGACGTGAACCGCGCCGCGGTGGCTCGGGTGGGCCTCACTCCTGGCGACGTCATCCAGGCAGTGCGCGTGGGGCTCGTGGGTGAGCAGGAATCCCAGGTGTGGCAGGGCCAGCGCCGCTTCGATCTCGTGTTGCGCCTGGCGGACCACCATCGAGGGGACGTCAACGCCATCCGCAACCTGCTGGTGGACGGACATGATGGTTCCCGAATTCCCCTCAGTCAGCTCGCCACCATCGAGGAGACGACGGGCGCGGGGAGCGTGCGCCGCGAGGCCGGGAGCCGCCGTATCGCCGTGGAGGCGAGCGTGGCGGGACGCGACCTGGGAAGCACGGCGGCGGAGGTACGCGAGCGGTTGGCGGCGGAGCTGAAGCTGCCCACGGGCTACTTCCTCGACGTGGGCGGCCGGGTGGAGAGCCAGGAGCGTGCCCAGCAGTCCCTCCTGGTGGCCATCGCGGTGGCGCTGCTCGCTGTCTTCCTCCTGCTGTACCTGGCGCTGGGCTCATTGGCCGAGGCGCTCGTCATCCTTGCTACCCTGCCGGATGCGTTCGTGGGCGGCATCCTCGCGCTGCTGCTGACCGGGGAGACGTGGAACGTGTCCAGCCTCGTGGGCCTCATCGGTCTGTTCGGCATCGCGGTGCAGAACGGCCTGGTGCTGGTGGCCCAGACGAAGGGGCTCATGGCGGAAGGCAAGCCCTTCCCGGAGGCTGTGCGCGAGGCCAGTATCGGCCGCGTGCGGCCCAAGCTGATGACGGCGGGAACGGCCATCCTCGGCCTGCTGCCCCTGCTGGTGCTGCCGCTCCACGGGACGGAGATCGAACGTCCGCTGGCCGTGGTGATGGTGGGAGGCCTGCTCACCTCGACGCTCTTTACGCTGCTGGCTCTGCCCACCTTCTACGCACTCGTCCATGGAGTGCAGGAGCGGGTGGGGCAGCGCCTCGCGGCTCGGAGGGAACGGTGAGAGCCAGCTCCCTCACGAACAGTCCACCCCCTCGAGGGTGGAGCGTCAGGCAGCCTCGCGCTTCGAGGTTGCCTCGCGCTGGGGTTCTTCGAGCGTTGTCTGCTTCGGCGCTCGGGAGAACTCCATCGTGCCGTCGTCGACCTCGCCGAAGCGCAGCATGAACAGATCGAGCACGTAGTTCTGGTAGAGCCGCCACGGTCGCTTCGAGCCCTGCTTCGGCAGCAGGTGGGCCGCGCGCTGGACATAGCCCGATGAGAAGTCGAGGAAGGGTTGCTCCTCGACGTTGGGGTCGCGGCGCGGCGTGCAGGTTGTGTCGCCGTTCCGCTCCAGGCGGTTGAGCAGCCGGCAGACGTATCCGCTGGTGAGGTCCACCTTCAGCGTCCACGACGCGTTGGTGTAGCCGAACGAGTACGCGAAGTTCGGCACGCCGCTGAACATCATGCCCTTGTAGCAGACGGTCTTCGACAGGTCGCGCTGCTCGCCGTCGAGGCTGAACTCGATGTCGCTCAGGAGCTGCAACTTGAGGCCCGTGGCGGTCACGATGACGTCTGCCTCGAGCTCCTGGCCGGAGCGGAGCTTGAGTCCCTTCTCGGTGAACGTCTCGATCTGGTCGGTGACGACCGAGGCCTGGCCTTGCTTTAGCGCAGTGAACAGGTCGGCGTCGGGGACGAGGCAGACGCGCTGGTCCCACGGGTTGTAGCTGGGCGTGAAGTGGGTCGCGATGTCGTAGCCGGCTCCGAGCTGATCTCGCACCAGGCCGACGAGGTACTTCTTCACCCCCGCGGGCTGCTTGCGCGCCAGGGCGTAGAAGAACATGCTGAGCAGCACGTTCTTCCACCGTGTGATCGCATAGGCGAGCTTCGCCGGCAGGATGCGGCGCAACCCATTGGCGATGAAGTCCTCGGCCGGGCGCGAGACGACATAGGTCGGCGAGCGCTGCAGCATGGTGACGTGTGCGGCCTTCCTGGCCATCTCGGGCACGAGGGTGACGGCGGTCGCGCCACTACCAATCACCACGACGCGCTTGTTCGCGTAGTCCAGGTTCTCTGGCCAGAACTGCGGATGGATGATGGTGCCCTGGAAGCGCGCCTCACCGGGGAACTCGGGCCGGTGGCCCTCGGCATAGTTGTAGTACCCGCTGCACATCAGCAGGAAGTTGCAGGTGAAGCGGACGAGCTCCTTCTCGGGTCCGCGCTCGGCCTCGACCGTCCAGCGTGCCTCCTCGGAGGACCAGGAGACTCGCTTGACGTGGTGGCGGAAGCGGATGTGCCGATCGATTCCATACTCGCTCGCCGTCTCACGCACGTAGCGCAGGATCGACGGCCCGTCGGCAATCGCCTTCGGGTCCGTCCACGGCCGGAACGAATAGCCCAGCGTGTACATGTCCGAGTCCGAGCGGATGCCTGGATAGCGGAACAAGTCCCAGGTCCCGCCAATCGCCTCGCGGCCCTCGAGGATCACATAGGTCCTCTTCGGGCAGTTCGCCTGCAGGTGATATCCCGCGCCGATGCCGGACAGTCCCGCGCCGACGATGAGCACGTCGTAGTGCTCCGCCGGTGTCTCCGTCCCCGCAGCCGAGGTGCCAGACGCATGTTCGAGGTGTGCTGCCCGGTCAGCCATGGATGCGCTCTCCCGTGAGCTGGAGTCAGTGACACTACCCCCTGTCTGAGGGGCATGCGTCATCCATATCGCCTCGAAATGCCCGGAGCAGGCCCCTTGTCAGGTACGCCCCATGAGCAAGGGACCGAGCGCATGGGCCAGCAGTCCGGCCAAGGGAGGAAGCACGAGCGAGGCCAATAGCCTCAGCCCGGTCAGCCGACCTCCGTACATGGCGACCTCCATCGGCAGGCGGATGAAGGACAGCATGGAGAGAGAGGTCAGGTAGGTGACGACCACGCCGAGCCCGGCCCCGGAGCGCACCAGGGCCGCGGCCAGCGGCATGCCGATGGGTCCACCCCCGGGAGTGAGCGCGCCTGCCACCCAGGCCACTCCGATCCCGCGCCAACCCGCCTCGTCGGACAACCAGTGAGCCACCAGGTCGCGCGGCAGCAGCACCTGCACGAAGCCGGTGAGCACGAGGACCACGACCAGCAGGGGCAGCAGGGCCACACTCTCCTGGCCCCCACGTTTGAACCCTTCGGCCACCAGCGGCCAGCCACCTCTCCAGGCCGCCAGTCCCACTACTCCCAGCAGCATCGCCCCCATGATGAGCGCGGCGGTCTTCATGCGGCACCTCCGCCCAGGACTTCCACGAAGCCGCGCGTGCCGTCCACGCGGATGCGCTGGCCGGTACGGATGCGCTGGGTGGCTCCCGCCACGCTGACGACGGCGGGGATGCCGTACTCGCGGGCCACGACCGAGCCGTGCGTCATGAGTCCTCCCACTTCGGTCACCAGGCCGGCCGCGTGGACGAACAGGGGCGTCCAACCCGGGTCGGTGTGCGGCGCCACGAGGATCTCTCCGGCGTGGAGCACCTCACTCGCCGGGTCGAGCACCACGCGGGCCAATCCCTCCACCACACCGGCCGAGGCTGCCGTCCCGGACAATGCGCCTGGTGGCACGTCCTCGCGGGCCGCCAACGAGGGAATCTCTCCATCACTCGCCATCACGAAGGGAGGGGCG
Organism: Archangium lansingense; assembly: GCF_026626635.1. Classification (GTDB taxonomy): domain Bacteria; phylum Myxococcota; class Myxococcia; order Myxococcales; family Myxococcaceae; genus Archangium; species Archangium lansingense. Next base: position 7,417,821 of record NZ_JAPNKA010000001.1, on the reverse strand, counting down.
CGTTTGGCGTTGCGCTGGAGTGTGGCCCGCCGCTCCTCGACGAGGGCGCGCAGATCTGGCGCCTGGGTGGCCTCGAGCGCGGCGATCAACTCCTCGAAGCGGAACAGGTACACCTCGTCCACTGAGCTGAGCGCCCCGCGCTGGACCAGAAGGGCTCCGGCCTCGCGCACCGCATCGCGCACGAGTGCCAGGACACGGACCAGCAGGAACTTGGGGTGTTCTCGCAGCCCCATGCCCGCGCGGGCCAGGCGCACCCATCGGCGGGCCAGCCCCGCACGCATCCCTCCGGTCAGGCCACGGCGCGAGGCTGTGACGAGTCGCTCGCTCGCGGCTTCGGCCTTGGCGGCCAGCGCTGCATGGTGGGCCCGGTGCTCGCCCGCGGACCGGCCAGCACTGGCGGGCCCGAGGCCTCCCACGATGGCCGCGATGAGCGGGGCGGGCTCATCCTGGTAGCGAGGCCGGGACAGATCGACCTCGCCAGGACCCCGCATGCCATAGCGCTCGAGGAAGGCCCGCCAGGCCTCGAGGAAGGCAGGCCCTCCCTCCACGTCTCGCGCCGCGGCCAAGGCCTCGGTGGCGGGACGGCTTCGCAGCAGCGCCGCCAGGGCAGGGTAGGGGCGAACGCGGTCCGTGAGATCGCCCACGGCCAGGTCCATCTCGGTGGTGACGTTGCCGGGCAGGCCGCGCTCCAGCGCGGAGAGGTCCTCTTCCGTACCGCCGAGCACCCCGCGCCGGACCAGGTTGACGAGAAGCCGGTTCGCGATGACCCCCGAGAGGATGTTCGGCATCAGGTGGGTGAAGGCCTGGGAGAGGAGCTCCGACAGCACGCGTCGCGCCTCGCGCAGCCGTGCCCCGCCTGGTGTCGCCGCCGCGAGCCGGGCACGCGTCTCGGCGACCCGCGACTCGATATAGCTCTCCACCCGAGGCCTGAGCTGGGAGGGCTCCATGACGAACAGCCGGGCCAGGACCCTGGCGATGATGGGCAGGAAGAAGCGGCCGACGACCCTCATCCTGGCCCGCCCGCTGTGTGCGCCACGCTGGAAGGCCGGCCTGCTGGCCAACGTGCTCAGGCCTCGGCCCAGGTCCTCGTAGACGTGGCCCAGAACGGATCGGATCACGCGCCCCAGGACGGGATGGCGCAGCATGGGCGTCGTGTCCAGATAGATCCGGCTGCCCGCGATGGTAGCGGCCCGTGACTCGGCGGGGGCATCCGGTGTGGCCAGCGGTGTCCTGTCGAACGGGAGCAGCAGCTTCCACACCTGGATGGCGAGCGGCGGCATGGCGTCCGTCATCATCTGGAAGTGGCCGAAGCTGGCGTAGACGTGCAGGCCCTCGTCGTCGGGAGCGGGCTCGGGCAGCGGGTACAGGCTCGTGATGGGCCGCGTCTGGACCACGTAGAGCTTCCCGGCCTCGATGCACCACTCGATGTCCTGCGGTTTGCCGTAGTGCTTCTCGATGCGCACGCCCATCGCGACCAGCTCCCGCAGGGCTGCGTCGTCGAGCGCCCGGGCGCGGCGAGTGTCCTCGGACAGGCGCTCCTCCCAGGTTCCGCCCTCGGGCTTGGGGCGGATGGCCAGGGCCTTGTCGCCGACCTGGACTTCCAGAAGCTCGCCGGTCGCCTTGTCCACCTTGTACAGGTCGGCGTTGATGAGCCCGCTGACGAGCGCCTCGCCCAGGCCAAAGCCGGCATCGATGGACACGGTGCCCCGCCGCCCGGTGATGGGATCGGCGGTGAACAGGATGCCCGACACCTCGGGCAGCACCATGCGCTGAATCACCACGCTCAGCTTCACTCCCCGATGGCCAAAGCCGCTCTTGGCCCGGTACAGCACCGCGCGGTCGGTGAACAGCGACACCCAGCACCGGCGGACCGCGTCGAGGAGGGCGTCGGCTCCGCGGATGTTGAGATAGGTGTCCTGCTGGCCCGCGAAGCTGGCGTCCGGCAGATCCTCCGCGGTGGCACTGGAGCGCACCGCCCAGGAGGCCTCGGCCCCCAGGTTCCGCCAGGCGCCGAGCACGGCGTCCGCCACGGCGGGAGGCAGAGGGGCTCGGCTGAGTGCGGCGCGCGTGGATTCAGCAGCGCGGCGGGCGGCCTCTATGTCCTTTCCATCCAGCGCATCCAGTGACGCGTACAGCGTCTGGAGCTCCCCGCAGCCGGTCAGGAATGCATCGAAAGCAGCCGTCGTGACACAGAAGCCCGGAGGCACCGGGAACCCGGCGCGGGCCATCTCACCCAGGTTGGCCCCCTTGCCACCCACGCTGGGCAGATCCGCCGCGGAGATGTGCTCGAAGGGGAGGGTCAGCGGTTCCGTCCCCGAGGTCCGGGAGGCGGAGAAGTGAAGCGATTCGGCTGCGCTCATGGGATCCTCCGCGGAGTGGACGCAAGGCCATCCAGGAACACGTGGGTGATGAAGCGAGCGGTCTCTTCCGGGTCCGGCATGGGTCCTCCCTCCAGCAACGGGCGCGCGAAGAAGGCGAAGAGCATCCCGGCGAACGCCTGGGCCATGCGCTGGGGGTCATTCGGTCCGAGCGCCCCGCTGGCGGCGTAGGACTTCAGCAGCCGGATGAGCATCGTCTGGGCTCGTACCGGGGAGTCCTTCAGGAGCTCCGCCCAGGGCCCGCCGCGCATCCGCTCCAGAATCGCTAGCTTGAGCAAGTCGAGATCTTCTGCCGCGTAACGAATCACGGTCGCGGCGGCGCGCTCCAGGTCGGCTCTCAGGTCCCCGGTGGGGCGGAGCGCCACCTCCTGCATGGCCCGGCGCGGACCGATGTGGCCGGCGAATGCGCTGATGAGCCCTGCCTTGTCTCCGAACTGGCGGTAGACCGTGGCAGGACCCACGCCGGCCTCTCGGGCAATGTCCTCGAGCGTGGCCGCCTCGAAGCCGGCCCGGGTGAACACCGCGCGGCATGCCGCCAGGATGCGGTCCCGCACGTCCACTCGTTTGCCCACCTCCACTCCCTGCTCGGAGAGCGCGGCGAGCACGGCCTCGCGGCTGCCTGCCTGGCGGTACAGCGTGGCGCGCGACAGCCCAGCTTCCCGGGCCAGGTCGTCCATGGTGAACCCGTCGGGCCCGTGAAGGGCGACCAGGCGGGCAGCGGCGTCAGCGATGTTCTCGGGCAGGTTCATGGGTGCTGATTCGATATGAGAGATAGTTATCTCTATCGTCTCGTCTCTGTCAAGACAGTGAGATAGAGCGCGCTCTCGCCGTGTGTCACCTGTCGCGTGATAAACCGCAGCTCCGATGACGACGCCTGCCCCTCTCCTCGAAGCCGACGTCCCGCGCCCTGTCCTGGACGTGATTGCCCGCCTCCACGAGCTGGGTCATGCCGTCTTCCTCGTGGGCGGCTGTGTCCGTGACACGCTCCGGGGTGTTCACCCCAAGGACTTCGATGTCGCCACCAGCGCGCTCCCCGAGGAGGTCCAGCGCGCCTTTCGCAAGGTCATCCCTACCGGCATCCAGCACGGCACCGTCACCGTCGTCCAAGGCGGCACTCACGTCGAGGTCACCACCTTCCGCAGCGAGGGCGACTACCACGACGGCCGTCGCCCCTCCGCCGTCACCTTCGAGCAGGACATCGTCAAGGATCTCTCGCGCCGCGACTTCACCATCAACGCTATGGCGTGGAATCCCCTCACGCATGAGCTTGCCGATCCCTTCGGCGGTCAGGCGGACCTGAAGGCCCGCGTCGTGCGCTGCGTGGGCTCGGCTGTGGAGCGCTTCTCCGAGGATGGGCTTCGTCCCATGCGCGCTGTGCGCTTCGCCGCGGTGCTCGACTTCACGCTCGACCCTGGCACCCAGGCCGCCATCCCCGCCACGCTCCCCGTGTTCCGCAAGGTTGCCCACGAGCGTGTCCGCGAGGAGTTCGTCAAGCTGCTCCTCTCCAAGCGCGAGGCCTTCGGGCTCGGGCTGCTCGCTGATACTGGGCTGCTTGATGTGTTTCTGCCCGAGCTGGCTCGTGCCGATGCCGAGGCCGCCCGGATCGCCCGCGCCGCTGCTGCCGCCGAGCCCGTTGATGTGGAGATCCGTCTCGCCGCATTGCTCGCGGACCTTGTTAGCCCCCAGCAGGCCGAGGAGATTGGTGTCCGGCTCAAGTTCCCCACCAAGACCATCGAGCGGGTGAAGCTGCTGATCACCCACGCCGCGCTCGAGCGGCATGTCGGGGACTCGGATCCCATGCTCCGTCGGCTCCTGGCCAAGGTGGGGCTCGCCAACGTCGAGGCCCTGACGTCGGTGGCTCGGGCTCGGATTCAGGCGCGGGAGCCGGCCCGGTTGCCTGAGATCGATGCGCTGATTGGTCGCTTGCACGCCCTGGCCGCCTCGAAGCCTCCGCTCTCCGCCAAGGACCTCGCGCTCAACGGCGGCGCCATCATGGCCGCGCTCGGGGTAGGGCCCTCGCCCATCGTTGGCGAGGCCACCCGGTTCCTTCTCGAGCGGGTTCTGGATGAGCCGTCACTCAATGAGCCTGAGAAGATCAAGGGGCTACTGCTGAGCTGGCAGCAGGCTCGTGGCTCCGGTTCTTGAGGTTGTCTGGAGGGCAGGGGAGCTGCTTTCCCTCACCCCAACCCTCTCCCAGAGGGAGAGGGGGCATACACGGGTGCAACCTGGGGTCCAGGTACCCTCACCCCGTCCCTCTCCCGGAGGGCGAGGGGAGTTGTCCGCGGTTGGGGGGATTGGGCTGCGGTTGAGGGGATTGGGCTGGGGCGTTGTCCTGTTGTGTCGGCCTCTTGCGTCGGTTGTGTCGCACCCGGACCGGCTGGCGTGTAGATAGGGGCGTTATGCGAGTCGTCGTTGCCATGAGTGGTGGGGTGGACTCCTCCGCCGCCGCCGCCCTGCTCAAGGAGCAGGGTCACGAGGTCATCGGTATCACCCTCCGGGTCTGGTCCTATGAGGGCAAGGCCCAGTGCGGCAGTTGCTGCAGCCCCGATGACATCGATGACGCCCGCGCCGTCGCCGAGACGCTCGGCATCCCCTTCTACGTCGCCAACGCCGAGGACCTCTTCAAGGACCGGGTCGTCAGCCCCTTCGTCCAGTCCTACCTCGGTGGCAAGACGCCCATCCCCTGCGTCGCCTGCAACCGCGACGTGAAGTTCAACTTCCTCCTCAAGCGCGCCCGCGCTCTCGGCGCCCGGCTCGCCACCGGCCACTACGCCCGTGTCGAGCAGCAGGACGGCAGGTTCGTCCTCCGCCGCGCCGTCGACTCCGCCAAGGATCAGAGCTACTTCCTCTTCACCCTCGGGCAGCAGGAGCTCTCTGACGTCCTCTTCCCCGTGGGCGGCATGACCAAGTCCGAGGTCCGCGCCGTTGCTGAGCGTCACGCTCTCCCCACCAGCCACAAGCCGGAGAGCATGGAGATCTGCTTCGTGCCCGATGGCGATTACGCCGGCTTCGTCGAGAAGGTCGCCGGCCCCCAGCCAGGCGGGGAGATTGTCGACACCGAGGGCCAGGTGCTCGGCACGCATGCCGGTGTGCACCGCTTCACCGTGGGCCAGCGCCGCGGCTTGAACCTCGGGGGAGGGGAGGCCCGTTACGTTCAGCGCATCGAGCCCGAGTCCCGCCGTGTCGTCGTGGGCCCCGCGGATGAGACCTCGCGCGACTCCTTCGGCCTGCTTCAGCCCCACTGGGTGGATGGGCCACCGCCTCCCGAGAAGTCCGTGCTGGTCCGCATCCGCCACCGCCACCCGGGCGCTCTCGGACGCGTGCACGTCTCGCCTCATGGGCTCGTGTCCATCCAGCTCGATGCCCCGGCTCGCGCCGTGACGCCTGGCCAGGCCGCCGTCGTCTATGACGGAGAGCACGTGCTCGGCGGCGGGTGGATTGTTTGAACCTCGCGGCACCAGCCAAGGTGTGACGCGACGCACGCACTGAATTTGACCGGCCTGTAGGGGGGGCGTACCTTGCGGCACACCTCGACGCTACAGGCCGCGACACTCGTGTGGCCGCGCCGGGGCGCCGTACACGCGAGGAATGTTACGTCATGCGCGATGCCCACCGGATGAAAGAGAAGTTCGATGTGTCGCTCGACAACCGGCAGATCGTCAGCCTGTTGATCGCGGGGATCATCGTGATGGGCGCCGTGTTCGTCCTCGGCGTCGTGGTCGGCAAGAAGCTTGCCGGCAATGCCCAGACCGCTGAAGCGCCGGATCTCCTCTCCGCGCTCGACGCCAACGCACAGGCTCTCCAGCAGGCCCGCGAGACCGCGCCGTCGCTCACCTTCCAGGACGAGCTCACCCGTCGGAGTGGCACCGAGGCCGCGCCCTCCAAGCCCGGCACCGTTACGGTCGCCATCCCTCCGCCGGCTCCCAAGCCGAAGCCCGCCGAGCCGCCCGCGGCCGCCGCGCCCCAGGTTGCCGAGGCCGACTCCGCGGATGCTGCCGGAGAGCCCGCGTCGTCGCCGACGGATGAGGACTATGCGCCCACGGGGACGGCCACGGCGAAGCCCACCGCGCCGAAGGCCGCCGAGCCCAAGCCCGCCGAGCCCAAGCCGGAGTCCAAGCCCGCCGAGACGAAGGTGGCCGAGAGCAAGCCCGCTCCCACGCCGGGCAAGGTGGAGTCCGCTCCCGTGCCTACTCGCACCACGACTCCGGCCCAGGGGTCGGGTCTGAAGGAGGCGATTGCCCGCGCCACGCAGCGGCCCACCGAGGCCGTTCCCGGTGGTGCCTTCACCCTGCAGATCTCCGCGTTCCAGAACCGTCCGGAGGCCGAGCGCTTCGCGGCCAAGCTGAGGGATCGGGGCTACGCGCCGTACATCGTCGCCGCCGAGGTCCCCAACAAGGGCACCTGGTACCGGGTCCGGATGGGCAGCTTCCCCTCCAAGGATGCCGCTTCTCGGTATCTGACTGACTTCAAGCGCGAGACGCAGCTCCAGGCCTTCGTGGCTTCGAACTAATCCCGTCTCCCTCTCGGAGAGGGAGCATGCGGAACCAGACCGCTGGTGCATGGTGGGGCGGCGTCCGGAGTGCTATGGGCGCCCCTGAATGGATCTCCTCGACAACGTCATTCAGCCGTACGCCTGGGGCTCGCGCACCGCTATCGCCGAGCTGCTGGGTCAGCCCTCGCCCTCCGCCTCCTGTCAGGCGGAGCTGTGGATGGGGGCCCACCCTGGCGCTCCCTCTCGCCTGCACCGGGGAACGGGTGGGGGGACGCTGCTCGAGATCATCCGCTCCTCGCCGGAGCGGGAGCTCGGGGAGAAGGTGGTGCGCCGGTTCGGGGCGGAGCTGCCGTTCCTGCTCAAGGTGCTCGCGGCGGAGACCCCGCTCTCCCTTCAGACGCATCCGAGCCTCGCCCAGGCCCGTGAGGGATATGCGCGAGAGAACGCGCTCGGCGTGCCGCTGAGCGCCTCGCACCGCAACTACAAGGATGCCAACCACAAGCCCGAGCTCATCTGCGCGCTGACACCGTTCGATGCGCTGTGCGGCTTCCGGAGTGCCGCCGAGACGCTCGCGCTCTTCGATTCGCTTGGTCTGGGCGCCATGGAGCCGCTGCTTGCCCCGCTGCGTGCGTCGCCCGATGCGAAGGGCGTCGCGCGTATGTTCGAGGCGCTGATGACGCTCCCGAAGGAGTCGCGGGGGCCCCTGGTGGACGCGGTGGTCTCGGCCTGTGGGGCGCAAGCAGGGCAGGGGAGCCGTTTCTCCGAGGAGCTGCGGTGGGCGGTGCGGCTCGGCGAGCTCTATCCGGGCGATCCCGGCGTCATCGGCGCGCTGCTGCTCAACCTCGTGCGGCTGCAGCCGGGGGAGGCCATCTACCTGTCCGCGGGCAACCTCCACGCGTACCTGCGCGGTGTGGGCGTGGAGATCATGGCCAACTCGGACAACGTGCTGCGAGGCGGGTGCACGCCCAAGCACGTGGACGTCCCGGAGCTGCTCCGCGTGCTGGACTTCCGGTGCGGCCCCATCGGCCTGGTCTCGGCAGTCACCTCGGACGGGGTGGAGTCCATCTATCCCACGCCGACGGAGGAGTTCCGCCTCTCGCGCTTCCAGCTCCGCCCCGGCGTGTCCTCACGGCCGGAGCGGCGCGGGCCGGAGATCCTCCTGTGCACCGAGGGCTCTGCACGGCTGTCAGCCGGGGGCACCTCGCTCGCGCTGCCCCGAGGCGCCTCGGTGTTCGTCAGCGCGGCGGATGGGGCCTACTCGCTCGAGGGCGAGGGCATCGTCTTCCGCGCGACCGCTGGCCTCTGAACCTCTCAGCGCCTCACTCGGCGGGAGTGCCGCGGCTCCACTTGTCGACGTTGCCGTCACCATCCAGGTCCTCGCCGATGCGATCGACCTGGTTGTTCTCCCAGTACTCCCAGTAGTCCACGCGGCTGTCCCCGTTGGAGTCCCGCTCCTTCCGGGCCAGCTTTCCCTTCTCGTAGAACACCCACACGTCCGGCTTGCCGTCGCCGTTCAGGTCGCGCTCGCGCCGGATGTTGACGCCCTTCTCGTAGAAGAAGACGGAGTCCACCTTCCCGTCGAAGTCCAGGTCCATCGCCTCACGCTCCCGCTCCTCGCGGGCGTCGTAGTACGTGGTGAGGTCCACCCGGCCGTCCCAGTTGATGTCCAGCTCCTTGCGGACCATCCGCTCCCGCTCCGCCCCGTCCGCCCCGCGCTCCTTCACCGCGTACACCCACACGTCCGGCTTATCGTCGCCATTGGTGTCCTTCTTCGACACCTTCTCGTTCGAGGCCGGCTCCGGGCGGATGGGCTCTGGCGCCACCTGCTCCTGCTCCTGGGTCTCCTCGGGTTTCTTCGCCGCCTTGTCGGACGCGCACCCACACGCGCCCACCAGCGCGAGCCCCAGGATCCACCGCCTCGAGGGCTTCACGACAGGGCTCGAAAACAGCGCTTCAAGGGACATGTAAGTCCATATATTTTCACATATCGCCATGGCCCGAAAGAAGATCAGCACGACCATCTACATCACGCCGGAGCAGAACGAATTGCTCAAGGCGCTGAACCAGAAGACGAAGGTTCCCGTGGCCGAATACATCCGGCAGGGAATCGATCTCGTGCTGGAAAAATACAAGGCGCAGCTGCCGGGACAGGCCTCCTTCGACGAGCTGAGCTGAGCACCGGGGCATGAGCATGCAGAAGAGCATGAAGAGTCAGCGGGTGGTGGTGCTTGGGGGCGCGGGCTTCGTGGGCTCGCACCTGTGCGAGCGGCTGCTGGACGATGGAGCCGCCGGGGTCGTCTCGGTGGACAACTACATCACCGGCGCCGAGTCCAACGTGGCGCACCTGCGGGGCCGCGCGGGCTTCGAGGTGGTGAAGCAGGACATCACCGAGGGGCTCTCGGTGGACGGGCCGGTGAATTACGTCTTCAACATGGCCTCACCGGCCTCGCCCATCGACTACGCGAAGCTGCCGCTGGAGACGATGCGGGTGGGCTCGGTGGGCACGGAGAACGGGCTGAAGCTGGCGAAGGCCAAGGGCGCGGTGTTCCTCCAGGCCTCCACGTCGGAGGTGTACGGAGACCCGCACGTGCACCCGCAGCGCGAGGACTACTGGGGCAACGTGAACCCCATTGGCCCGCGCGCCTGCTACGACGAGGCCAAGCGCTACGCCGAGGCGCTCACCATGGTGTACGCGCGCTCGTACGGCGTGCAGACGCGCATCGTCCGCATCTTCAACACCTACGGGCCGCGCATGCGCCTCAACGACGGGCGTGTGGTGCCCGCCTTCGTGGGCCAGGCGCTGCGGGGCGAGGACTTCACCGTCTTCGGCGAGGGCACCCAGACGCGCTCCTTCTGCTACGTGCGAGACTTGGTGGACGGCCTGGTGCGGCTGGCCCTCTCGGACGAGATTGAACCCGTCAACATTGGAAACCCCCGCGAGATGACCATGCTCGAGTTCGCCGAGGCGGTGCGCGCCGCGGCGGGTGGGGGAGGGCGCATCATCCACAAGCCGCTGCCCAAGGACGATCCCAAGCAGCGTCGCCCGGACATCAGTCGGGCCCGGCAGCTGCTTGGGTGGGAGCCGAGAGTACCCCTGGAGGAGGGGCTCCGGGAGACGATTGCCTGGTTTCGATCGGTTGCCGGGACGGGAGCCATCCCCTAACTTTCGCGGCGGATTTCCTCTTGGCAGCCACCTGGAGTGGCGGGAGCAACACGTTGAAAGTCCTGGTGACAGGTGGGGCGGGATTCATCGGCTCACATGTGTGTGACGCCTTCGTTCGCGCGGGGCATGAAGTCATCGCGCTCGACAATCTGTCGAGTGGGAAGAAGGAGAACCTGGACCCCCGGGTGCGTCTGGCGGTGCTGGACATCCAGTCCCCCGAGGCCGCGCAGTTCATCCGTTCCGAGCGTCCGCAGGTGATGTGCCACCTGGCCGCCCAGATGGACGTGCGCCGCAGCGTGGAGGATCCGCGCTTCGACGCGGAGGCCAACATCCTGGGCTTCCTCAACCTGCTGGAGGCCGCGCGCGTCTCGGGTGTCCAGAAGGTGGTGTTCAGCTCGACCGGTGGGGCCATCTACGGCGAGCAGGACATCTACCCCGCACCCGAGTCTCACCCCACGCGGCCGGTGTCGCCCTATGGCGTCTCCAAGGCCTCGGGTGAGCTGTACCTCGGCTACTACAAGGCTCAGTACGGGCTGAACTACGTGGCCCTGCGGTACGCCAATGTGTACGGCCCCCGGCAGAACCCGCACGGCGAGGCCGGCGTGGTGTCCATCTTCTGCCAGCGCCTGCTCGGCGCTCGCGAGTGCACCATCTACGGCGAGGGCAAGCAGACGCGCGACTTCGTCTACGTGGAGGACGTGGCGCGCGCCAACCTGCTGGCGGTGGAGAAGGACTACTCGGGCGCCGTCAACATCGGTACCGGTGTGGAGACGGACATCAACCGGCTCTACACCCTGCTGGCCCAGTCGGCCGGGGTGGACAAGCCCGCCCAGCACGCCCCTGGCAGGCCGGGCGAGCAGCTGCGCTCCTGCGTGGACAACGCCCTGGCGCGCAAGGTGCTCGGCTGGCAGCCCTCCGTGGAACTCCCCGAGGGGCTGCGCCGCACGGTGTCGTTCTTCCGCGAGCACACCGGCCGTCAGGCCGACTGATCACCCTCCAGGGCGGGAGGGGCGTCCCGGCGTCAATCAGGTTGCACGCCGGGCGCGCGGACGCATGGATTTTGGTGGGGTTCGGTGTTACTCAAGCCGGCTTCGACGTAGCCCGAGGCCCCCCTACCATGCCGGCCGATAACGCTCACATCCGCAATTTCTCGATCATCGCCCATATCGACCACGGGAAGTCCACCCTGGCCGATCGCCTGCTCGATGCCACCGGAACGGTGACCAAGCGCGAGGCGCAGGACCAGTTCCTCGACAACATGGAGCTGGAGCGCGAGCGCGGCATCACCATCAAGGCCCAGTCCGTGCGGATGAACTACACCGCCAAGGACGGCCAGAAGTACGTGCTCAACCTCATCGACACCCCGGGACACGTGGACTTCGCCTACGAAGTCAGCCGCTCGCTCGCCGCGTGCGAGGGCGCCCTCCTGGTGGTGGACGCCTCTCAGGGCGTCGAGGCCCAGACGCTCGCCAACGTCTATATGGCCTTGGATCACAACCTGGAGATCATCCCGGTCATCAACAAGATCGACCTGCCGAGCGCCGACGTGGAGCGCACGCGCACGGAGATCGAGGACGTGATCGGCATCGACGGCTCCAGCGCCGTGCCGGCCTCCGCCAAGGAGGGCATCGGCATCAAGGACATCCTGGAGGCGGTGGTGAAGACCGTGCCGCCTCCCTCGGGAGATCCGGCGGCCCCGCTCCGGGCCCTCATCTTCGACAGCTGGTACGACAACTACCGCGGCGTCGTGACGCTGGTGCGCGTGCTCGAGGGCACGCTCAAGCTCAAGCAGAAGATCAAGCTGTGGAGCAACAACAAGGTCTTCGAGGTGCAGGAGCTGGGTGTCTTCAGCCCGTTCTCCCGCCCGGTGCAGCAGCTGATCGCCGGCGAGGTGGGCGTGCTGGTGGCCAACGTCAAGGAGCTCCAGGACGCCAAGGTGGGTGACACCGTCACGGAGGAGCTGCGTCCCACGGACGCGCCCTTCCCGGGCTTCAAGGAAGTGAAGCCCATGGTGTTCTCCGGCATCTTCCCGGTGGACTCCGAGCAGTACGAGGGTCTGCGCGACGCGCTCGCCAAGCTCAAGCTCAACGACGCGGCCTTCACCTACGAACCCGAGTCCTCCACGGCGCTCGGCTTCGGCTTCCGCTGCGGCTACCTGGGCCTGCTGCACATGGAGATCGTCCAGGAGCGCCTGGAGCGCGAGTACAACCTCTCGCTCATCACCACGGCGCCCTCGGTGGTCTACCGCATCACCGACTCGCAGGGCGCGGTGATGCACGTGGACAACCCGGCCAAGCTGCCGCCGGTGCAGAAGATCGCCAAGTTCGAGGAGCCCGTCCTCACCTGCCACATCCACGTGCCCAACGACTACCTGGGCGCGGTGCTCAAGCTGTGCCAGGACCGGCGCGGCGTGCAGAAGGACATGAAGTACCTGGGCACCAGCGGCACGCGCGTGCAGGTGACGTACGAGATGCCGCTGGCCGAGGTCGTCTTTGACTTCTTCGACAAGCTCAAGAGCGTCACGCGCGGCTACGCCAGCCTCGACTACGAGCTGGCCGGCTACGTGGAGGCGGACCTGGTGCGCCTGGACATCCTCATCAACGGAGATCCGGTGGACGCGCTCAGCGTCATCGTCCACAAGGAGCGCGCCTACCAGCGCGGCCGCGAGGTGTGCCAGAAGCTCAAGGAGGTCATCCCGAAGCAGATGTACGAGGTGGCCATCCAGGGCGCCATCGGCGCGAAGATCATCTCGCGAGAGACGATCTCCGCCATCCGCAAGAACGTGCTCGCCAAGTGCTACGGCGGCGACATCAGCCGCAAGCGCAAGCTCCTCGAGAAGCAGAAGGAGGGCAAGAAGCGCATGAAGCAGGTGGGCTCGGTGGAGATTCCGCAGGAGGCGTTCCTCGCGGTGCTCAAGACGGAGGAGTAAGTCATGTCCACCACCGCGACCAACGCCGCCGCGGGGCTCGAGGCCACCATGGCAGCCCGTAGGACTCCAGAGCAGCTCAAGGCCAGCCGCGCGCTGATGTGGCGCGAGCTGCTCACCAGTCTGTGGGCGCCCCTGGTCATCCTCGGGCTGGCACTCGTGCCCTACATCATCCTCATCGAGTTCGTGCCGCCCTCCGCCGCGTGGGCCCAGCCGCTGCTTCAGGGCCTGGCGCTGCTGATGCTGATCTACTTCGGTGGGCTGATCGTGCTGCGCTTCGCGCTGCCCAAGCAGAGCCGCCTGCGCAATCTGCGGCACGAGGCGCGTGAGCTCATCGGGGAGATCGAGCGCATCCACAAGCGCGTGCCAGGGAAGATCTCCGCCGAGGCGTCTACGCGGCTGGCCGAGCAGGCCATGCAGGTGGAGGCCGCCTCACTGGCCGGGGACTCGGAGCGGCTGGAGAAGGAGACGAAGGCGCTCGACACGCTGGCCACCCAGTTGCTGGGCGCCTGGCGCAAGCAGGACGCCTGGGACTTCGTGTCCGGCTTCGCCAAGGCGCTGGCCATCGCGGTCATCATCCGCGTCTTCATCATCGAGCCGTACCGCATCCCCTCCGGCTCCATGCTGCCCACGCTGGAGATCGGCGATCAGGTCTTCATCAACAAGTTCATCTACGGGGTGCGGCTGCCCTTCACCAACTACGTGCCCTTCCAGATTGTCCGCCCGCCGGCTCGCGGAGACGTCATCGTCTTCAACAACCCGATGATCCCGGAGTTGGACTTCATCAAGCGCGTGGTGGGTATTCCCGGGGACAAGGTGGAGCTCGTCGATGGCGAGGTCCACATCAACGGCGTGCCCCAGCCCCGCACGTTGGTGGACGAGGAAAAGGTCGTCTACAACAAGCGCGACAACGGCGTCTGGTATCCGGAGCGCATGCGGCTGTTCAACGAGAACCTGGACGGCAACGTGCACTCGGTGCTCCAGCGGGGCCCGAGGGCCAATCACGAGTACGAGGGGCCCTACACCGTTCCCCCGGGCCATGTCTTCGTCATGGGGGACAACCGGGAGAACAGCTCCGACAGCCGCTACGGCCTGAGTGCCGGAAACGGGGTGGCCTTCGTCCCGTACGGTCACATCAAGGGCAAGGCCATGGTCGTCTGGATGGCACTCGGGTTCGGTGGCTGGTTCAGCAACTTCTTCGATGGCACCGGGCTGCGCACCGACCGCCTCTTCGAGCCAGTGCGTTGAAACCTGGCCTCGATGCTTGACGCCCCGCGTATGCCGCTGCTACGCGGGGGCCTCATGCGTCATCCCTCGGGGAAGATCAGCTTGGGCGGTCTGGTGCTCCTCACCCTCATCGTGGGGGGCATCTATGTGGGTGTGATGGTCGTTCCCTTCTACGTCGACAACCTCGACGTGAAGGAAGCCGTGGCCGCGGCCCACAACCGTGCAGCCCAGGGCGCGCCCGACGACTCGCTGCGCAACACCATCATCGAGCGCACAAGCGACCTGGGCACTCACTGGGAGCGGGATCAGTTCGACCGCGACATCCTCGTGCCCGGGTTGGGGCTGACGCCCGAGCAGATCTCCATCGAGCGCAGCGACGTCACCGGGAAGGTCCGCATCGAGGTGGAGTACTCGCGGCGGGTGCGCTTCAAGCCGACGAGCCACGTCCGCACGCTCAAGTTCCGCGTCGTCCAGGATGGCATTCCCGGGCAGTAGCGCCCAGGGGCACCTATGAGACACCTGTTGGGAATCGAGGGCCTGCGGCGCGGCGACATCGAAGCGCTGCTCGGCCGGGCCGAGGCTCACCTGCAGGGTGGGCCGGATGCCTCGCATGTGCTGCGGGGCAGGGTGGTGGCCAACCTCTTCTTCGAGGACTCCACCCGTACTCGCACCTCCTTCGAGATGGCGGCTCACGCGCTCGGGGCCGAGGTGCTCAACTGGACGACGGCGGGCTCCTCCGTCTCCAAGGGCGAGACGCTGCTGGACACGGTGCGGAACATCGAGGCCACGGGCCCGGTGGCGCTCATCATCCGGCATCGCTCCTCGGGGGCCCCGCACCTGGTGGCGCGCCACATGCGCTGCGCCGTCATCAACGCCGGGGACGGCACTCACGAGCACCCCTCGCAGGCGCTGCTGGACGCCTTCACCCTGCGCCGCCGCTGGGGCCGCCTGGACGGGCGCACGGTGCTCATCGTCGGAGACATCCTCCACAGCCGCGTGGCCCGCTCCAACCTGCACTGCCTCACCACGCTGGGTGCGAAGGTGGTGCTGTGTGGCCCGCCCACGCTGCTGCCGCCCGGCCTGGAGTCCTTCGGTGCCGAGCTCACCACGAACCTGGACGCCGCGCTGCCCCGCGCCGACGCCGTCATGTGTCTGCGCGTGCAGTCGGAGCGGCAGGGCGAGAACTTCTTCCCCTCGGTGCGTGAGTTCTCCCGCATGTACGGGCTCAACGCCGCCCGCGCCGAGCGGCTCAAGCCGGAGGCGCTCGTGCTGCATCCCGGCCCTATGAATCGGGGCGTGGAGATCGCCCCCGCCGTGGCCGACGGGCCTCGCAGCGTCATCCTGGAGCAGGTCGCGCATGGTGTGGCCGTCCGCCGCGCCATCCTCGAGGAGGTGTGCCGGTGAGCTCGACGATTCTCTTGAGCCGCGGGCGGGTGGTGGATCCGCGCAACGGCGTGGACGGGGTGCGCGACGTCCTGGTGCGTGACGGCGCTGTCGTCGAGGTGTCCGAGGCGCCCCTGAAGGTGCAGGACGCGCGGGTGGTGGACGCCACGGGCAAGCTGGTGCTGCCGGGCTTCATCGACCTGCACGTGCACCTGCGCGAGCCGGGCGAGGAGGGCAAGGAGACGATCCTCACCGGCTGCATGGCGGCGGTGGCGGGCGGCTTCACCGGGGTGGTGGCCATGCCCAACACCAAGCCCGTCAACGACAGTGTGCTCGTCTCCGAGTACGTGAAGGCGAAGGCCCGCGAGGCGCGGCTGTGCCACGTGTACCTGGCGGGTGCCATCACCAAGGGCCTCCAGGGCGAGGAGATGGCGGAGATGGGGGCGCTCGTCGGCGCCGGCTGCATCTGCATCACCGACGACGGCCGCCCGGTGATGAACGCCGGCCTCATGCGCCGGGCCCTCCAGTACGCCCAGCTCTTCAACCTCCCCGTCATGGTGCACGAGGAGGACCTGACGCTCTCGGGCAAGGGTGTGATGAACGAGGGCCGCACCTCCACGCGGCTGGGCCTGGTCGGCATTCCGCCCTCCGCCGAGGTGGCCATGGTGGCGCGCGACATGGTGCTGCTCGAGGAGACGAAGGGGCGGCTGCACGTGGCCCATGTCTCCTGCGAGGGCAGCGTGCGCCTCATTCGCGAGGCCAAGCGTCGCGGTCTCAACGTCACCGCCGAGGCCACGCCGCATCACTTCATCCTGGATGACGAGGCCGTGGGCGCCTACGACACCCATGCGCGCATGAATCCGCCCCTGCGGACCCGCCGCGACATCGAAGCCGTGCGCGAGGGGCTCGTTGACGGCACCATCGATGCCATCGCCACCGACCACGCGCCCCACGGCGTGCTGGAGAAGCAGGTGGAGTTCGACAAGGCGTGGAACGGCGTGGTGGGGTTGGAGACGGCCCTGGGCCTCACGCTCTCACTGGTGCGCGAGGGTGTGCTGAGCCTCCAGCGGGCGGTTGCCCTGCTGACGGACGGGCCGGCGAAAGCATTCGGGCTGCCGGGCGGCCATCTGGCCCCTGGTGCTCCGGCGGACATCACGGTCGTCGAGTCCGAGACGGAGTGGACGGTGGACTCGGCGCGGTTCTTCTCCCGCAGCCGGAACACCCCCTTCCATGGCAGGCGTTTGACGGGACGGGTCGCCCAGACGTGGGTGTCGGGGCGGCTCGTCTTCGAAGACGGTCACATCAAGGAGTCCAGGTGATGAAGCGGGCAGTGCTGGCATTGGCGGATGGCACCACCTTCGAGGGACGCGCGCTCGGCGCTTCCGGCGAGACGGTCGGTGAGGTGGTCTTCAACACGTCGATGACTGGCTACCAGGAGATCCTCACGGATCCCTCGTACGTCGGGCAGATCGTCACCATGGCGTACCCCGAGATGGGCAACGTGGGCGCCAACCCCGGGGACCAGGAGTCCCAGAAGCCGCACGCCGTCGGAATGATCGTGCGCAACTCCTCGGAGCAGCACTCCAACTGGCGCGCCGAGGAGACGCTCGACGTCTACCTGAAGCGCCATGGCATCGTCGGCATCGAGGGCATCGACACCCGGCGCCTGGTGCGGCACGTGCGCACCCACGGCGCGCAGATGGGCGTCATCTCCACCGAGGACCACTCGCCGGCCGCTCTGGTGGAGCGGGCTCGGGCGGCTCGCGGCATGGAGGGTCTGGACCTGGCCACCGGCGTGTCCACCCAGGAGCCCTACCTCTTCACCGCGCCCACCCCGAACCTGCTCGGCGAGGCCGTGCGCCCCGCGCCCGAACTGCGCTTCGATGTGATTGCCTACGACTACGGCCTCAAGCGCTCCATGCTCCACTTCCTGGTGGACGTGGGCTGCCGCGTGAAGGTCGTGCCCGCCGGCACCACCGCCGAGGCCGTGCTCGCCGAGAAGCCCCACGGCATCTTCCTCGCCAACGGCCCGGGAGACCCCGCCGCCGTGAAGGGCGCGGACAAGGTGGTGGCCGCGCTGCTCGGGAAGGTGCCCGTGTTTGGCATCTGCCTGGGACACCAGATTCTCGCGCTCGCGCTGGGCGGCCGGACGTACAAGATGAAGTTCGGTCACCGGGGCGCCAACCAGCCAGTCAAGGACCTGACCACCGGCAAGGTGGAGATCACCTCGCAGAACCACGGCTTCGCGGTGGATGATGCCAGCGTGAAGGGCAAGGCCCTGGTGAGTCACATCAACCTCAACGACGGTACCGTGGAGGGCCTGAGCATCCCGGACGCCCGGGCCTTCAGCGTCCAGTACCACCCGGAAGCGTCTCCCGGGCCACATGACGCCCGGTACCTCTTCTCGCGTTTCGCGAAGCTGATGGCCGGAGAGTAGGATCTCGCAGCCCCATGGACTCCCCCCTTTCGCCGCTGTCGTATCAGCCCTATCTCGACCAGCTCATCGCCTTTGGGAGCCAGGAGTCACGCAAGCCCGACCTGCTGGAGGCCAAGGCGGAGTACTTCCGCCTCACCGGCGAGGTCTTCGAGGATGACAAGATCTTCGAGCTGCGGATGGCGTCCTTCCTGGACTACTACCTGTATGACCGGGTCTCGCCCATCTCCAAGCTGACGCCCGCCGCGGAGCTGTACCAGCTGCGGCTGCAGAGCGCCTCGCCCGAGGAGGCCAACGCCTTCCGTTGCTTCACGGAGACCGTTCACGGCCTCTTCGAGGTGCGCAAGCTGGGCAAGGGCCTGGTGCGTCTGCGCGAGCTGTTCTCCGGCAAGGACTTCGACGTCACCGAGCGCCGCACCGTGGCGGGCCTGGAGACGGGAGATGTGCTGGAGGCTCGGCTCATCCCCTTCGCCGGGCACCTGCTGTTCTCCTCGGCCTTCTGCTTCCACCCTCGCGCCGCGGTGAAGGCCATCAAGGCCGAGGTGAAGCGCCGCAAGAAGAAGGAGCCGGATCGTCCTCCCACCGAGCTCGTCTGGGAGTGCTCCCGGCGCGCCGTGAAGGTCGAGCGCTACAAGCAGATCGCCATCGAGCGCATCTACGACTTCTCGCAGACGACGCCCTGGCTGGCCTCGGCGAGCTAAGCGGTCCGCCATAGATGTTGTTCACTTTTTCCGCAGGCGGTTTCGGTAGCTCATGAAGCCGCTGCGGACAGCGGCGAGCAGTTCAGCGAGCGTGGGGTAGCTCCGACGGGGCATTTCGTAGGACTTCACCACGCCGAAGACGGGCTCCACCTCGTTGAGTTCCGGCGAGTACACCGGGAGAAAGAAGAGGCGCACGCCGCGCTTGCGCAGTTGCCTACGGCGTTGGCGGATGAAGCGGCTGGTGTGGATGTTGACGTTGTCCAGGACAACGGTGCATGGCCGCTTCCCCGTGGGTAGCAACAGTAGGAAGTCGAAGACATCCGCACTGGTGAGGGAGCGGCCCTTCACGGTGAAACGTAGGGCTCGCTGGCCGTCGCGAATGCCGTAGGCGGCCAGGGCGTTGGCGCGCCTGCCCTTGGTGGCCTCATAGGCAATGAGCTTGCGACTGCCTCGGAGCGTCCAGCTGTAGCCCGTCGGCTGCGTGGGTGCGAAGCCGCACTCATCGAGGAAGAAGAGGTCTAGCCTCCGGGCGCGGGCTTTTTTTGAGCGTGGTGAGCTTGCGGCGCGCCCGCTCCACCGCCTCGGGCTGCTGTAGATGCTCCAGGCTCGACTTGGTGCGGCGCCAGCCAGCGCCCAGTTCCGCCAGGTAGCGCTCCGTCTGCCGGGCACTCATTTGAATGCCCACCCCAGCCAATGCCTCAGCCAACTGGGATGATGTCCAGGTACGTGGCTCCGAGAGGAACTTCTCGAGCATGCCCACTACCATGGCGTGTCGCTCAACATCCGGCACTGGCCCCGGTAGCTTGCGCTCCAACGCATCCAGGCCCTCGTGGCTCCAGGCCTTGAGCACACGGCGCACAGTAGCCGCATGCACTCCCAGGTACTCCGCAATCCGTGGGGGCGACCAGCCCGAGGCGGACAGAAGAATCATCTCCACGCGGTCGCGCTCCCACGGAGTGGCCCAGGACGAGCGGCCCCGCTCTCGGAGCCGCGCCCTATCCTCTGGGCTCACATCTGCACGCAGCATCGCAGATGTGTACAACATCTATGGCGGACCGCTTAGTGGCGCATGCTCCCTCTCCCTTTGGGAGAGGGCGGGGGGTGAGGGTTTTCCCCGCGTGTAGACCCTCACCCTGACCCTCTCCCAGAGGGAGAGGGGACTTCAGCGGGACCGCTCGCAGGCGGGCTGGATGCCCCGCTCGCAGGCCTTGGTGAACAGCTCCCGCGCCTTCGCGGTGTCGCTCGGAAGGGTCGGGCCCCTGCCTCGAGGCAGCTCGATGCCCTGCTGATAGGCGAAGGCGGCAACGAGGCACTGGCCTCCATTGTCCTGCTCACAGGCTCGGATCGCATCCTTGACGACGTGCCCCAGCACGTTGCACGCGCGTTCGGAGCCGCGGCGGCAGCCCTTCTGCAGCAGGCCCAGCACCGGCTCCATCTCCTCGGGATGGCCGCCCTTCTCGGCGCGGTCTCCGAGCGCGAAGGCCACGCTGGTGCAGGACTCGGCTCCGCCCAGCTCACAGAAGCGGCGCTGCACCTGCTTCCGCTCCTCGTCGCTGGAGTAGGGCTGGCGGCCCGACTGGAGCTCCTCGGGCAGGACGCGGCCCTCGTTGGTGGCACCCAGGTAGTCGCACGCCGTCCTGTCGCCCAGGTGGCACGCCTGGAGGGCGATCTCTCGTCCACGTGTGGCGTCCGCGGGTCCTCCGGTCCCCGTGAGGAGCTGGTAGCCAAGGTTGAAGCAGGCCGGGCCATGGTCGAGGCCACAGGCCTTCTCGTAGAGCGCGCGGGCCCGGGCAGGTCCGTCTCCGGGCTTCTCGGAGGCGCGAATACCGGACTGGAAGCAGGACTCGGCCGAGCCCGTCTCGCACGCCTTCGCCAGGAGTGGATCGGTGCGAGCGTCGTCCGGCGCGCCTCCAGCCGTCGCCGCGAGGAAGGACGCGGCCGTGAAGCAGACGCTGCCGCCGAGCCGTTCGCACGCGGCGGACGCCTTCTGGAGGTACTCCGTCTGGGCCGCCTGATCGTCCGTCCTGGGCGGGCGGGCTTCCAACTCCATGGCGCACCCGATGGAGCTTCCCTCACGGCAAGCGGTCTGCAGGAGGGGAAGTGCCTGCTCCATGTTCGCTTGGGTCGCGGAGGTCCCCAGTCCCAGCAGGGCGCCGAGGCCCGCACACGCATCCGGCTGGCGCCGCTCGCAACCGCCGCGCAGGGCCTCCTCGAAGGCGGAGCGCTCGGTGAGGCTCGCTCCCGTCAGGAGTCGATGGGCCAGCCGGGAGCAGTCCCCTGCGTTGCCGCTCTTGCACCCCTCGATGGCCGGGCCGAAACGCCGCTGCCGGAACTGGCGCAGCTCCTCCTCGGGCGTCAACGGGCTCGAGGTGCCCGCCTTCGCGGAAGAGGCGTCCGCGGGACGGGTGCTGCTCGTGGCCGTGGGTGTCTCGGCGGGGGAGGGGGCGCCCGAGGGGGTCGTGCTTCGGCACGCCACCGTGGTGGTGCCCAGCGCGAGCAGCAGGGCAGCGGAGACCCGGAAGCGGGTGGGGATGAGGGAGAAGGGCATGGGTTGTCCTTCTACTCCGTCAGGTGCGAGGCCCTGACAGCTTCTGATGCGATGGGATGACAGGTTCACCACAGTCCCTTGCCCACGCCTCCGGAGAGGCGTTGCGCTTCCGGGGAGGCGCCCTCCGTCCGGAAGAACCGGAAGAGCGCCTCGTCGCGCAGCCAGCCGGTGGTGCCTGCGTCCAGCTGAAGCTCTTGGCGGGCCTGTTGCTGCCACGTGGTGAGATCGGCCGCCTTGGCGCCGAGGTCCTCGAGCTGCCGCAGTCGGCTGGCGGGAAGCGGGGCCGCGTTGCTGGCATCCACTCGCCGCGGCTGGCTCCCCCTGCGCAGCCAACGGACCACCTCCGGCCACTTCATGGTCAGCATCGTCCAGCGCACCAGCTGCCCCAGGGAGGGACCCTCGAACCCCCGGGCCCGATGCGCGTACCAGAGGAAGTAGTGGAAGCGGAAGGCGTTGATGAATCGTTTCAACTCGCGCGGGTTGCCCTGGAAGTAGGGCGTCGCCGTGTCCAGGAGCAGGAGTATCTCCTGGCTCTGATCGTTGAAGCTCTTGATGCCTTCATCCAGCTTGCGCCGCACGAACTGGGCCTCGAGCTGATCCCTGAACCGGGCGGCCTGCCGCTCATCGAGCTGGTACGTCTCCCGGGCCCGCCGGGCTTCCTCCTCGATCGCCGAGTGCGTGGTGAGGCGCTGGGCCGCTTCACGTGCGCGGGTGTCCACCTCCGGCTGGGGCGCGGGTGCTTCCTCCTCCTTGAAGAGGGCTTGCGTGAAACGCGTCACGTCCTCCTGCTCGCAGACGGGGATGAGGAAGGGGAGCTGGACGAACTTGTCCATGAACCGCCACCCCACGGGGATGCCGATGTCCGAGGGCAGGTTGGCGATCATGTCCTTGTGGGCGGCCTGGAGCGCGGCGGCGACCATCTCCGTGTCCATGCCCAGGACGAACATGCAATCGGGGAAGTCGCCGGCCAGGAAGAGGTTCACCGCCTCCACCACCTGAGCCACCTTCGCGGGCGAGCAGCGGTCCAGATCGTCGATGAAGATGACGAGCGGCTTATAAGCCGCCGGCACGCAGTCGAGCACCCGCCGGAGATCCACCTCGGCCCGGTGCACGAAGCCCAGCTCCGCGCTGTAGCTGGGTATCTCCAGGTACTCCTGGAGGCTTACGGCGGCCGGCTCCTTCTCGACCTTCTCGCGTGCCTCGTGGAACTTCCCGAGGGCCTTGGCGGTGCCCACCAGGAGGGTGAGCACGAGGCCGGCCCAGCCGGTCACCTGTGCCGGGCCCACATGGGTGAGGGCTCCCGTCACGGCGGTGGCGATGGACGTGAGCAGCGCTCCGCCGACCGCCAGCGCCGTGCCTCCGATTCCGCGCCAGAAGTAGCGGAAGATGCGGTCGTGGACCTTCTGTCGGATGCGGTCCGCGTCCACCCGTTTGAGGTTGAGGCGCAGCCAGAAGGCCTCGCGCTCGTGCAGGGGGAGCCGGGCTGCTACCTGCTGGATGATGGCGTCCACCATCCCCGCCCAGACCTGGTTGGTGCTCTCGTACTTCCAGGCGTTGAACCAGATGGTGAGCCGGTGGGGTCCGGAATCGGGGGCGGGGAGGGTGGAGAGGGGAGGCAGCGGCTTTTGCGTGCGCGTGCGGATCCACTCGTCGATCTCCCCCAGCGCATCCCGGACGGAGAATGCTCCGCGTGGCTCATGCGCCTCGTCCTTCTCCTTGTCGAAGGCTCCAGGATCGAGCTCCTGCTGGAGCATGCGCATCAGCGACGTCTTGCCGCCTCCCCACGGTGCCTGGATGCTGATGGTGAGCGGCGGCCGGGTCTGCGGGTGCGTCATGAAGCGATAGAGTGCATGCGCGTAGGCCCGGTACCCGAGCGTGTCGTTCCTCGTCCAGATGTCGGTGGCGATATGGGTCGACGGGCCCTCGGATTCGATGAGGATCGGCTCCGAGGGGAAGGTCTTCCGGTGGAGATCCTTCCAGCCTGGCAACTCGGCGGGGTACAGCAACGCCATCTGGTTGAGGAATGCGTTCGACCAGGTGGGCCGGTTGAATCCCAGGCGCTTCAGATCGCCCGCCTGGTCACCCGGGCGGTAGATGAACGCGGCAAAGAGGTGGCGCACATCCAGGGGCGATGGATTGGCCACGATGTTGAGCAGGGCCTGGGCCTCTCCGAGCAGGGAGGAGGCGGAGGTTCTCAAGACCTGCTCCATCTTCTCGGGAGCGATGAACGATAGGAGCCGGTCGGGCTCCCGGAGGATGTCTGAGAGATCGAAGCCCTTCGTCTTCGCGATCGCCTCCATGGAGATACGAAATTCTCGGGCGAAGTTCTTCTTCAACCACTGGGAGAATGGGTCGTCGTCGCCGTCGTCGAACAGCACTACCGCGAGCAGCAGCGAGCTGAATGTGAGGTCGGACTCCCACTCCATCCAGCGGTTGACATGGACCGCACGGTCCAGGAGCCGCAGCATTGAGGGCGTCGCGGGAGTCTCCACGAGCGTGGTGCCGTCCTCCTTCAGTATCCGGAGGGTAGATGGGCTCTCATCCCCAGGTCCCGTGTCCTCGGACTCCGCCATGTTCTCCCCCCTGTCGCTACTGACCAACACAGCGGGGCGCACGGGTTGAAGCCTGGACCCGTGGCACCCCCACCCCGTCCCTCTCCCGGGGGGAGAGGGGATATGCGTCAGGGTGGTTTGAGATGGATCAGATGCGATGCACCGACATCATGTTGGTGTTTCCCGGCTCGTTGAGCGGCACTCCGGCCACGATGACCACGGGCGTGCCCGTCTTGCAGATGCCCTCTTCGTGGCACAGCCGCTTCACCTGCCGCAGCATCGCGTCCGTCGACTGGAGGCGGCCGACCTGCAGCGGCTTCACCCCCCAGTAGAGCGCCATGCGGTTCACCGTATCCGGGTTCGGCGTCAGCGCGATGATCTGCGCCCTCGGCCGGAACTCGGAGATGAGCCGCGCCGTCAGGCCTCGCTCGGTGTACGCCACGATGGTTCCAATCCCCATCTGCTCGGCCGCCGCCACCGCCGCTGCCGCCACGCCCGTGGAGATGTCGTCCTTGGCGTCCGGGAAGGGCGCGTTCGTCGTGTCCCTCACCACCCCCGTCTCCGTCTCCTCGACGATCCGCGCCATGGTCGCCACCGCCTGCACCGGGTACTTGCCCGCCGCCGTCTCCCCCGAGAGCATCACCGCGTCCGCCCCGTCCAAGATGGCGTTGGCCACGTCCGACACCTCGGCGCGCGTGGGCCTCGCGTTGTTCACCATGCTCTCCAGCATCTCCGTGGCCACGATGACCAGGCCCCCCATCCGATTCACCGTGCGCACCATGCGCTTCTGGATGGCCGGCAGCTTCTCCAGCGGCATCTCCACGCCCAGGTCCCCTCGCGCCACCATGATGCCGTCCGCCTCGCGGGCAATCGCTTCCAGGTCCGCCACCGCCTGCGGCTTCTCGATCTTCGCGATCAGCGGCGTGTTGCGCTTCGCCACCAGCTTGCGCGCCTCCCGGATGTCGTTCGCCGTGCGCACGAAGGAGAGCGCTACGTAGTCCACGCCCACCTCCTGCCCGAAGGCCAGGTCCTCGGCGTCCTTCTCCGTGATGGTGGGGACCGAGACGTGCGCCCCCGGCAGGTTCAGGCCCTTGTTGTCCTTGAGCAGCCCGCCCAGCTCCACCATGCAGGTGACATCCTTGCCCTGCACCTTCTTCACCCTCAGCCGCACCCGTCCGTCATCCAGCAGGATGGGGTGGCCCGGCTCCACGTCCTTGGGCAGCGAGCGGATGGGGGTGGGGATGAGGTTCCCCTGGCCCAGCACCTCCCGCGTCGTCACCACCACCGTCTGGCCTGTTTTGATCTCCAGGCATCCGCCCTCGAACTTGCCCAGGCGGATCTTCGGCCCCTGGACGTCCTGGAGGATGGCCACCGGTACTCCGACCTTCTTCGCCGCCCGGCGGATGAGGTTCACCCGGCGGCGGTGTTGGTCGTGCGTCCCGTGCGAGAAGTTGAGCCGCGCCACGTTCATCCCGGCGCGGATGAGTTCTTCGATGACTTCGGCCGAGTCAGAAGACGGTCCCAGCGTGCAGATGATCTTCGCCTTGCGCATGGGCACACATCCTAGGCGCCTGACGCCGCCTTGACAGCTTTGCGTCCTCGGGAATACTTGGCGCCCACGCGGGCGAGAGCGACGTCGTCGGCGAAGCGGTGCTGTTCTGGGTTTCGACCCGCTACGTCGCGAGAAAGCCCGGCGTCCCTGGAGGGGGGGCCGGGCTTTCGCCTTTGCGGGCTCCTGCTCGCTCGCGGTGGCTAGAGGCTGATCTCGTCCGTCTTGTCGGGCGCCAGCTTCGGGGCGAGGCCCGGAGGCGGCAGGCCCTGGTGCGGATCCATCGGCATCGGCTCGTCCATCAGGTGCTCGTCCGGCTCGCCGCTGCCACCCACGCCCGGGCCGCTCTCACGCAGCGAGTCAATCTCCTCCCGGGTGATGCCCGCCTCGTCCAGCACCTTGCGCGTCACCATGATGCGCGCCTCGCCATCCAGCGCCATGGCGATGGAGTCCGAGGGCCTTGCATCCAGCGTCACCTTGCGCTTGCCCTGCTCGAGGAAGATGCGGCCGGTGTAGATGTCGTCGCGCAGGTCGTCGATGCGCACCTCGGTGACCTTGGCGCCCAGCTCCGTCACCACCGAGCCCAGCAGATCCTGCGAGAGCGGCTGCGGCGGCCTCAGGTGCGCGAGCCGGAAGGCGATGGCCACCGCGGCGGACTCGTCCACGAAGATGGGCAGCACCATGTCCCCATCCTTCGTGGTGAGCACCACGGCGTGCGTCTGCGCCTCGACGAGCGGAATGACGTCCCGGACCTCGAGCTGGATCAGCTCCTTGCAGGCGGCTGGGTTTCCCCCGTGCTTGGGAACGCAGGCCTCGCTGTCCTTGGGCGCTGCGGTCGCGGGTTGAGCGCCGATGCCGGGAAGGAGGAGCACTCCCAGGGCAAGCAGCGCAGCGGACAGCGGGGCAAGGACGAAAGCAGCAGGGATGGACGTTTTCACCCTGCAAACGTGTGCATGTGCACCAGGGGCGGGAGGGCTCCGGTTCGTGCCCGCCTGCTCCTCGGCCTCACATCGACTTCACCCCGCGGAAAACGCACGTGCAGGGTAGACGGGCAAGCTTAGCGCTCGTCCTCGTCCTCGTCGTAGTCCTCTTCGTCCTCGACGTCCTCGTCCTCGTCGAAGTCGAGCTCCTCGTCGTCGGACTCGTCGTCCTCGTCGGTCTCCTCGTCCTCGTCGAGCTCGTCCTCGAGATCCTCGGTCTCCAGCGCCATCGAGACAGCGAAGCGCTTACCCAGTGCGGCCACCTGGGTCCTCATCTCGGTGAGTGCCGAGACGAAGTCCTCCTGGATGTTGGTGGGAGTCTTCTGACCGCAATGAGGGCAGGCGAGCTTCTCCGTCCCATCGATGACATCCTGAACATCTAGCTCGAAAGTGCCCTCGCACTTCTGGCAAGTCAGATCGATCGTCATGTGCGTCGCGCGGAATACATAGGGCTCTGGTGACCTGTCAACGCCCGTGGCGAGCCGGTACCTCGTTTCAGTAGCCTCGAATTCCCTATGGACACTCCCAGGACGATGGTGCAGGCGCTCCATGATCAAGCCAACCGGCGGCAGCACCGACCGGCGCTCTGGACGCGCAAGGGACGTACCTATGTGCCCACCTCGTGGCACGAGTATGCCGACCGGGTGAAACGTTTTGCCCTGGGGTTGCACGCCCTGGGGTTCCAGCGGGGAAGTGCGCTGCCCATCCTCTCCTTCAACCGCGAGGAGTGGCTGGTGTCGGACCTGGCCGCCATGGCCCTGGGCGGCGTCCCCGTGGGCGTCTACATCACCAGCAGCCCGGAGCAGATCCAGTACATCCTCGACCACTGCGAGGCGTGCCACCTCGTGGTGGAGAACGAGAAGCACCTGGCCACCGCGCTCACCGTGCGCGAGCGGGTGCCCGGGCTGCGCCACATCATCGTCCTGGACCCCCCCGCGGCCCCGTTGCCCGAGGGGGTGTTGAGCTACGCGGAGGTGCTGGCCCGCGGTACCGGCGCCGATGAGGGGCCTTACTGGAGCGCCGTGAATGCCCTCCAGCCCGAGGGGCTCGCCACCCTCATCTACACCTCGGGCACCACCGGCAACCCCAAGGGCGTCATGCTCAGCCACCACAACCTCGTGTGGACGGGCATGCAGCTCATGCGCGCCACGCGCATGTCCGGGGACGACGAGGCGCTCCTGTCGTACCTGCCGCTGGCGCACATCGCCGAGCAGATGCTCAGCATCCACGGGCCCCTCCTCGTCGGCGCGGAGGTCTACTTCGCGCGCGCCCTGGAGACGGTGCCGGAGGACCTGCGCGACGCCCGGCCCACGCTCTTCTTCGGCGTGCCCCGCGTCTGGGAGAAGTTCAAGGCCCGTCTGGAGGAGGCTCTCGGCCAACTCCCCGCCGCCCGCCAGTCGGTGGTGGGCTGGGCTCGCGGGGTGGCCAGTCAGCGCAATGCGCTCGTGATGCGCCACGAGCGGGTGCCCCTGTCCCTGGAGGCCCAGTACCAGCTCGCCCGGCGCACCATCTTCCCGGCCCTGCTGGGGAAGCTGGGCTTCGAGCGCACCCACTTCTTCTCCAGTGGTGCTGCCCCCATCGGCCGCGATGTGCTCGAGTTTTTTGCCTCGCTCGACATCGTCATCCGCGAGGTCTACGGCCAGTCCGAGGTGTGCGGGCCTACCACCCTCAACACCCCCGATGCCACGCGCCTGGGGACGCTCGGCCGGCCTCTGCTGGGTGTGGAGCTCCTCATCGCCGACGACGGGGAGATCCTCGTGCGCGGCGGCGGCGTCTGCCACGGCTACTTCAAGGACCCCGCTGCCACCGCCCAGCTGCTCCACGACGGCTGGCTGCACTCGGGCGACGTGGGCCACCTCGACTCCGAGGGCTTCCTCCACATCACCGGCCGCAAGAAGGAGCTCATCGTTACCTCCGGAGGCAAGAAGACCGCTCCGTCCCACATCGAGCTGCTCCTCAAGGCCGTGGCGCCCGTGGGCCATGCGCTCGTTATTGGCGAGCGCCGCAACTACCTCGTGGCCCTCCTCACGCTGGACCCCGAGCGCGCCCGCTCCCTCGCGCGCCAGAATGGCTGGCCCGAGGACCTCGCCGCCCTCGCCGCTGATCCTCGCCTGCGCCAGCACCTGCATGAGGCCATCGAGCGCGAGGTGAACCCCCGGCTGGCACGCTTCGAGACCATCAAGCGCTTCGCCGTGCTCGCCGAGGACTTCACCATCGCCAGCGGCGAGCTCACCCCCAGCATGAAGATGCGCCGCCAGGTCATCGAGGCCCGGCACCAGGCCCTCATCGAGTCCCTTTACTCCGAGGGGCCGGCCACTCGGGTGGGGTAGGGGACCCCTGAAACGCCAAGAGGGCCAAGGCGTGGGTCCGCTGACCCTCACCCCAGCCCTCTCCCAGAGGGAGAGGGTGCTCGGAACCCGTGGCCCGTGGCACCCTCACCCTGTCCCTCTCCCGAAGGGAGAGGGGTTGTCTGGTCAGTGGGTTTGCACTGACTCTTACTTGCGCGCCGCCATCGGCACGTAGTCGCGCCGCGTGGAACCCAGGTAGACCTGACGCGGACGCGCGATCTTCTGCTCGGGATCCTTCACCATCTCCTCCCACTGCGTCACCCAACCCACCGTGCGCGGAATGGCGAAGAGGACCGGGAACATCTCCACCGGGAAGCCCATCGCCTCGTAGATGAGGCCCGAGTAGAAGTCCACGTTCGGGTACAGCTTGCGCTTCACGAAGTACTCGTCCTGCAGCGCGATCTTCTCCAGCTCCAACGCGATCTCCAGCAGCGGGTTCTTGCCGGTGATCTCGAAGACCTCGTCCGCCACCCGCTTGATGACCTTCGCGCGCGGATCGTACGACTTGTACACGCGGTGACCGAAGCCCATCAGCTTCTTCTCACCCTCGCCGCTCTTCACCGCCTTGATGAAGTCCGGCACCTTCGACACGTGGCCGATCTCGCGCAGCATGCGCAGCACGGCCTCGTTGGCGCCGCCGTGCAGCGGGCCGTAGAGCGCCGAGATGCCCGCCGACACCGCCGAGTACGGATCCACCTCGGAGGAGCCCACCGTGCGCACCGACGTCGTCGAACAGTTCTGCTCGTGGTCGGCGTGCAGGATGAAGAGCACGTCCAGCGCCTTCTCCAGCGTCGGGTGCACCTTGTACGTCGTGGTGCCGATCTTCCGGATCATCGCCAGGAAGTTGCCCACGTAGGACAGATCGTTGTCCGGGTAGACGTAGGGCAGGCCCATGCTGTGGCGGTACGAGAAGGCCGCGATGGTGGGCATCTTCGCGATGAGCCGCGTCATCTGGATGCGGCGGCTGCGCTCGTCCTTGGTGTTCTTCGCGTCCGGGTAGAAGCCCGAGAGCGCGGCCACCGTCGAGGACAGCATGGACATGGGGTGCGCGTCGTAGCGGAACCCGTCCATGAAGGCCTTGATGTTCTCGTGCACGTACGTGTGGTGCGTCACGAGATAGTTGAACTCCTCGAGCTGCTTGGGCGTCGGGAGCTCGCCGTTGAGCAGGAGGTAGGCCACCTCGATGAACGACGACTTCTCCGCGAGCTGCTCGATGGGGTAGCCCCGGTACTCGAGGATGCCCTTGTCACCGTCGATGAAGGTGATCGCGCTCTTGCAGTTGGCCGTGTTCAGGAACGCTGGGTCGTAACCCATCAGGCCGAAGTCTTCCTCCGAGACCTTGATCTGCCGCAGAGCGTTGGTGCGAATGCAGCCGTTCTCGATCTGGACCTCGTACGTCTTACCGGTCCGGTTGTCCGTGATGGTCAGCGTGTCCTTTGGCATAGGCGGGACTTTTCACAGGCAGCAGAGCGCTTTCAACAAAAAAGAACTGCACCCGGGGAGGCTGCGTTTCCCCCCGGGCATCGCCCGTTCAAGACGTGAGACGAACTCCTGTGCGCTCCAACTGCCGCCAGAAGCCCGGGAAACTCTTCTCCACGCATTCGGGTCCGGTGAGCGTGAGGGGTACACCGGATAGAACAGAGAGAGTAGCCGCCACCATTGCCAGGCGGTGATCTCCCTTGCTGTCCATGGAGAAGCTCGGCGGATGGGAGGTAGGAGGGCTGATTGTCAGCGTCTCACCCTCCAGGTGGGTGCTCCCACCGAAAGCGGCTACCAGCGTACGGATTCCCTCCAGCCGGTCGCTCTCCTTGAGGCGCAGGACTCCCACGTCCGTGAGGGTGGACGGGCGGGGCAGCACACACGCGAGCGCCGCGAGGGTGGGCAGTAGGTCCGGGCACTCGGTCCCCGAGGCCACCAGCCCGTCGCGGGCCGTCCCCGTCATCCGCAGGGTGTTGTCGGGGCCGGGAACCGCCTTCAGGCCCGCGCGCTCCACCAGCCGCACCAGCGCCTGGTCCGGGTGGGCACTGGCCAGGTCCGCCCGCTCCACGCTCCCCCCGGTACGCCAGGAGATGAGCAGCAGGTAGCCCAGGGAGGACCAGTCGCCCGGCATTGCCGGGGTGCGCTCGGGGGCACGGTAGTCCGTCACCTCGAAGCGGCCCTCCTGCTCCCGCACGGTGAAGCCGAAGCGGCGCAGCCAGGAGACGGTGAGCTCCAGGTAGCCCGCGCTTGTCAGCGGGCCGACAATCTCCACCCGCCACGGGCGGCGCTCGCGCAGATACAGGGCCGCACAGCCCAGCAGCAGGCTGGAGGCGTACTGGCTGCTCTGCGCTCCCGGGACGCGGAAGACGGGCTCTCCGGTGCGGTCGGGCGCCTTGATCTCCACCGGCCAGGGGCTGCCCTCGGTGAGCACCAGCCCCGAGGGGCCGAGTGCCTCGCGCAGGGACTCGAAGAGGGGGCCATGGGGCCGCTCGCCGAGCCGGGGCGTCCCCGTGACGCGCACGTGTGTGCCGGGCGTCACCGCGGCCTGGGTCACGAAGATGCGGAAGGGGGCTCCGCCATCCGCGCAGTCCACGTCGCGCACGGTGCCGGGCGGCTGGCGCAGGGTATTGATGCCCCGGGTCAGCACATGCACGTCCGCGGGCAGGAAGTGCTCGGGCTCCTCCTGGAGGACGGGCAGGGGCCAGGCGCCGGTGAGGTGGGCCAACACCAGCGCCCGCTGTGCGTCGGACTTGGAGATGGGCGGCGTGAGGACCGCGGGGGTGAGCTTGCTCGAATCGACGTGAATCTGACTCATGGGCGAATTCCTCGGGTCCAGGCGGGCCACAGCGCGCGCCACACATCCGCGGAGACGTCGCGCACCTCGGAGCGACCCACGTCGGTGAGCAGTACCATGCGCAGCTCGCCCGCGCTGCCGGTCTTCTTGTCCGCGGCCAACAGGGCCGTCACGTCCTTGAGGGGCGCACGCTTGAGCAACTGCGCCGTCCGCTCCCGGCCGAGCACTCCCGGTCCCCGGTTCAGCGCGTCCTCCACCCGCTGCGCCACCTCGTCGGGGGTGACGCCCATGGCGCGCCCCACGTCCAGCGCGCACAGCATGCCCAGGCCCACCGCGTCTCCGTGCGACAGCTTGAAGTGCGAGACGCTCTCCAGCACGTGGCCGAAGGTGTGGCCGAAGTTGAGCACCCGCCGCAGGCCCTGGTGCTCGTACGGGTCCTGTGCGCAGACGGACTCCTTGAGGCGTCGCGCTTCCTTCACCATCCGCTCCAGCGAGGGGGCCCGGCGCGTCCAGGAGCGGAAGAGCTCCTCGTCGAGGCTGGCCGCCATCTTCCAGGCCTCGAGCGCGCCCTCGCGGAGCTGGGTGTCCGAGAGGCTCGCATAGAGCTCGGGGCAGAGCCACGCCTCGTCGGCGTAGTGGAAGACGCCCACCGGGTTCTTCACCACGCGCCCGCGCACGGTCATGTCCACCGCGCCCTTGCCGCCCAGGCTGCTGTCCACCGCCGCCAGCAGCGTGGTGGGCACCTGGACGAGTCGCACTCCCCGCTTGAGCAGGTGCGCAGCCACCGTGGAGACGTCGCCGATGGTGCCTCCGCCGATGGCGATCAACGTGCCCGAGCGCGGCATCGACAGGCCCGCGGCCATGAGCTGCTCCAGGGCCTCGAAGGTCTTCGCGACCTCACCGCCGGTGAGCTGGACGATGGTGTGGGGCTTGCGGGCCTTGAGGGCCGGAATCAGGGTGGGGTGAAGGCGGGCCACCCGGCGATCCACGACGGCGAAGCTGCCCTCGGGAAGGGTGGCGCACAGACGCTTGAAGGAGCCCCACCGGTCAGCAGCGTGACGGTAGGCGCCAGGAGAGAGCTGGATCATGCGGAGTGGGGGCGGGCGTTGAGTTGAAGGACGAGGTCCGCCAGCACGAGGGAGACCATGGACTCCAGCACGGGCACGGCGCGGGGCATGATGCAGGGATCATGGCGCCCGCCCTTCGCGTGGTCCGCGAGCGTGGCGGGAGGCTTGAAGAAGACGCGCACGGCCACGGGCTCGCCATTGGCCAGGCCGCCCTGGATGCCGCCGTAGGTGTCCTTCTGGGAGTGGAAGATGCTGCCGGGCTGCTCGATGCGCGCGAGCAGATCCGGCGGGCCCCAGACGACACCCGTGACGGCGCCCACGCTGCCCAGCGCGAGCGCGAGGAGTGCTTTGATCTTGCCGAAGATGGGCTCGCCGAGACCCACGGGCAGGCCGTCGACGCGGATGTCGATGCAGCCACCGAGGCTGTCACCGGCCTCCTTGGCGGCGAGGATCCGTTTGGACATCTCCTCGCGGACCACCGGATCCGGGCAGCGGGTCGCGTGGGCGTCCACCATGGCGCGGGTGAGGCCGGGGGCGGGCACGGCGGATACCAGGTTGCCTACCTGCGAGACCCAGGCGACGGTGCGCACCTCGGGGAAGGCCTGGGCGAGGTACGCCTCGGCGACGGTGCCTCCGATGACGCGGCAGAGCGTCTCCCGGCCGCTGGTGCGCCCACCGCCGCGGTGGTCACGGTGCTTGAAGCGCTCGCGCCAGACGGCATCGGCGTGGCCGGGCCGGTCCTCGGTCTTGAGCTTCTCGTAGTCCCCGGAGCGCTGGTTGGTGTTGCGGACGATGGCCGCGATGGGCGTACCGAGCGTCTTGCCCTCGAAGACACCGGAGAGGATTTCGACCTGATCCGGCTCGGCTCGCGCGGTGGTGATGGAGGACTGACCGGGACGGCGGCGGTCGAGCGCGGCCTGGATGAGCTCGCGCTCGAGGGGGATGCCGGCGGGACAGCCGTCGATGATGGAGCCGAGCGCGGGGCCGTGGCTCTCGCCGAAGGTGGTGAGGCGGAAGAGGGTACCAATCGTATTCATGAAGCGGTCTCCCAGAGGGCGCGCTGCTGTCGGGCCTGGGCGATGAACCAGGCCGCGCCGAGGAGCAGCGGAGTCCCCCCGCGGCGGGTGATTTCGGTGGCGATGCGGCGCGCCGGGGCTCCGTAGGCGATGACGGCGACGCGGGCGCCCTCGAAACGAAGGGCGTCAGGTGGAGTGATGCGATCCGGCCAGGTCCAGATGCCGGAGCCAGAGAGGGGGCCGGAGATCTCCGCGCGGCGCAGGAAGCGGAGCTGGCGGCCAGTCTCGGAGCCCACGGCGCGGATGGCGGCACTGGCGCCGCCGTCACCGAGGACAAACACCTCCTGGGCGCCGAGCCGTTCGAGGACAGTGCGAGCGCCCGCGGTGTCGGTGTTGAAGGACTCCCAGCGATCGCGGCGGCGGACGAGGGTGTTGATGGCGTCGAGCGGCGAGCCGGTGTGCCGGGCGAGGCGGATCTTGAAGGGGCTGGTGATGGCGAAGCCGCGGTAGTGAGGCAGGAGGGCGTCGACGAGGGACTCGACGGGAGCGTCCTCGGGGATGTCGATGCGATCAAAAGGCTGGAGGTGGATGCGAGGCGAGCGCGAGTGCGCGATCGAAGTCCCCAGGATCGCCAACCTGCCCGTGGATGCCCCCTCTCCCTCTGGGAGAGGGCTGGGGTGAGGGTCTTCCCGAGTCAGAGCCCGCGTCTCCCGGACCGCATCCGCGAGCAACCGCTGTCCCGGAGCGGCCTTCCAATCGCCGCCCACCGCGACGTAATCGAGCACATTGCGCCGGGCGAGCACGGCGCGAACGGGAAGGGCGGTGGGCCCCATGGCGAGAACCGTCACTCGCCCGTCTCCGAAGCGGGCCCGCAGCCGCGCCTGGGTCTCCACGAGCACGGAGATTCGCTCCCGGGACTCCTGTCCGAGTGGCTCGATGTGCTTCACCAGCGAGCCGGGCGGAAGCGGCACGTCCCACAGGCGAAGGGCCTCTTCAGTGGACAGGGGCCGCTCGGCATGGTGCGAGGCCAGCAGCTTCCCGGCTGGAGCAGCCAGGTCTCCGGCATGGACGACATCGCGATCCACCCACCGGGCAGCGGCCACCCAGGCAGGAGGAAGGGGCGTTCCGCGCTCGGACACGAGCAGCTCCAGGATGTCCGAGAGCGCCGCGGCATCCACCGCCTCCGCGGGGTGGAGATCCGTGCGCACCTCCAAAACGTCGGCGCCCCGGCTCCGCGCGTCGGCGGCGAAGCGCAGGGCGTCGGGGCCGCGGAGGCTCGGGGGGAGGGTGACGACGCGGCGGGCGGGCGTCATGGCTTACTCTCGGAAGGGGCAAAGGCGCGCAAAAAGTCGGCGAGGCTCACGGTAGGGACCCGCGCGTGGAGCGCCTGTCGCTGGTGGTAGATGGAGTGGAGCTCCTCATCCAGGGACATGCCGGGGCTCAGCCGGGGACGCGTGGTGTCGGCGAGGAGCCGCTCGCGGTAGGTCTCGAAGGAGACGGGCACGAGCAGGGTGTAGCTGGAGTCGAGTGCTTCCGGATGGTTCGAGAGGAATCCGCCGCCCACGGCGACGATGGAGCCACGAGGCAACTCCAGGAACAGGCTGCGCTCGGCCTCACGGAAGCCTTGGGTATCTAGCGCCACCCATTCGCGGAGGCTCCGACCCGAGCGGCGCTCGAGCTCGGCATCCAGATCCAACCCCTGCCTTCCCAGCAGGGCGCTCACCATGGGCAGCAGACGCGTCTTGCCCGCGGAGCGATGCCCGGCGATGGCGAGGGTCTGCTCGGGCGCAGGCATCAGTCGAGGGCCTGGCCTGGCAAGCTCCTCTCGCAGCGCAGGCACGAGCCGTGGATCCACAGCTTCGAGGATGCGCTGGATGAGCTGGTGCCTCTGCTCAGCGGACAGTCCCGACATAAACGTAGGATGTCCCGAACATCATCGGATGGGCCACCCTTTCTTTGTAGGCGCCGGATTGCTCCATCAGTGAGAGGAACTTCTCGCCAGCTGGGAATGCGGCCGAGGTTCGGGGGAGGTACTCATAAGCTGCTCGATTGCCGGTGAGCAGGCCGCCGATGGTGGGCATGATCACCTTGCTGTACAGGCGGAACAGCGCACCGAAGAAGCCCGTGGGCTGGCCGAACTCGAGCACCACCACGCGGCCACCGGGGCGGACCACTCGGGCCATCTCCTTCAGGCACTTCACCGGGTCATCCACGTTGCGAATGCCGAAGGCGATGGAGGCCACGTCGAAAGAGGCGTCCGCGAAGGGCAGCGCCATGGCGTCGGCCACCTGGAACTCGACTTGGAGTCCCTCGCGGGCGGCCTTGGCCGGAGCGTTGTCCAGCATCTCCTTGCAGAAGTCGGTGCCCATCACGCGGCCCGAGGCGCCCACCTTGCGCTTGAAGGCCAGCGCCAGGTCTCCGGTGCCGGTGGCGCAGTCGAGGATGGCGTTGCCCTCCTGGGCGCCACTGAGACGCACGGCCGAGCGCCGCCACAGCCGGTGGATACCAAAGGAGAGGACCTCGTTCGTCACGTCGTACCGCGTGGCGATGGAGGAGAACATCTGCCGGACTTCGGTGCTCATCGAGCCCCCACGACATGTGCCGGGAGTTCCGGCATCCAAAGGTGACGGTCCATGGCGCCCAGCACACCCGGCAGCCGCCGCATCAGTTGGGCGAATCGCTCTGGTGTAAGGGCCTGCTGCCCGTCACACAGGGCCTGCTCGGGCCGGGGGTGGACCTCAATAATCAATCCGTCCGCCCCGGCCGCCGCTGCCGCCAGCGCCATGGGCTGAATGAGGTCCGGCTCGCCCGTGGCGTGCGACGGATCCACGATGACTGGCAGGTGCGTGCGCTGCTTCGCCAGGGCCACGGCCGCCAGGTCCAACGTGTTGCGCGTGGCCGTCTCGAAGGTGCGGATGCCGCGCTCACAGAGGATGACCTGCTCGTTGCCGCCATCCAGCACGTACTCGGCGGCCAGCAACCACTCCTGGAAGGTGGCCGCCATGCCCCTCTTGAGCAGCACCGGCTTGCGCAGCTTTCCCAGCGCCCGCAGCAGTGCGAAGTTCTGCATGTTGCGCGCGCCCACCTGGAGGATGTCCACGTGGTCCTCCATGAGCGGAAGCTGCGCGGCGTCCATCACCTCGCTGACGATGGGCAGCCCCACCTTGCGCGCTGCCTCGGCCAGCACGCGCAGGCCGGGCTCTCCCATGCCTTGGAAGGAGTAGGGGCTGGTGCGAGGCTTGAATACCCCACCGCGGAGGACGTGGGCCCCGGCGGAGGCAACGGCGGCAGCGGTCTGCTCCGTCTGCTCCATTCCCTCCACGGCGCAGGGGCCCGCCATCACCACGAAACCAGGGCCCCCAATCTCCACCTGTCCTACACGGACGCGCGTGCCCTCGGGCCGCCAGGCCCGGGCTACCCGGGGAGTACCTTCTCGAGGCGTCCCCGCGCCTTCCTCACCTGGCTTGCCGCTCACGGCCGCCTCCCGTTCCCTGTGGAGTTCACGTTGTTTTGAACCCCGTGATGCTTGTATAGCCAAATCGCCGTACAGAACAACAAGAGGTTGCTGCCTTGGCTGGTGGTAGGGCCTTGCGAGGACCGCTGATGACGACGCTCGGACGCGCTGACGGAGGCCACTGGGTGGCAGGGAGGATGTCCCTGTCCGCCGTGGATCCGCTCGCGGGGGCGGAGGTGTTGGGGGAACCGTCCGTCTATTGGGAGCGCCCACTGGCGCACGAGGCGATGGCGGGGTGGGGTGAGGCTGCGTCGGTGGAGGCCGAGAGCATCGCGCGGGCTCAAGAGGTTCTGAAGGAGCTGTCGGCGCTGGACTCGGTGCGGTGGCTGGGCGAGGCGCCCTCCGCTCTGCCGGGACCCTGGTTCGGGGGCATGCGCTTCTCGGCGGCGGGCAGGGATGCGGGGTGGGGGGCGTTCGGCTTCGGCCGGTGGACGCTGCCGGAGGTGGTGGTGTGGCGCGAGGGCTCGGGTCTAGAGGTGGCGGCCTTCGCGCCCGAGGGCCCTGGGGCCGAGGACGTGGTGCGCTCGCTGCTGGCTCGGGTGGGGGTGGCCTTCCCGGCCGGGTTCCGGCACGCTCGGAACGGCTCCCAGGCACTGCGGCTGGTCTCGTCTCGGCCGGACTTCGAGGGGCGTGTGGAGCGTGCGGTGGAGACGATCAACTCCGGAGGCCTTCAGAAGGTGGTGCTGGCCCGGGCGGTCGAGGTGGAGAGCGAGCACTCCTTTGATCGCGTAGAGGTGCTGGCCCGGCTGCGCGAGCAGAATCCGCGCTGTGCCACCTTCCTCTTCCGGGCGCCGGACGGTGCGGCCTTCCTGGGCGCCACGCCGGAGACGCTGTGCCGGGTGGAGGGGCGTCGGCTGGAGACGGAGGCCCTGGCTGGCTCGG
Source organism: Archangium lansingense (assembly GCF_026626635.1). Taxonomy (GTDB): domain Bacteria; phylum Myxococcota; class Myxococcia; order Myxococcales; family Myxococcaceae; genus Archangium; species Archangium lansingense. The sequence goes on along the minus strand of NZ_JAPNKA010000001.1, from coordinate 7,379,888 downwards.
CACCGCCCGCTCAGGCTGGGACGCTGGAGGCGAGCGACAAGGACCGCCGCGAGCACGAGGCGGTGGTGCGCTACATCCTCCGGGCGCTCAAGCCGCTGACCGAGCAGCTCGAAGCGGACGCCGAGCCCGCGCTGCTCACCTTGAAGAACGTGGCGCACCTGCGTACCGGCATTCGCGCCGAGCTGCGCGAGGGGGTGGGGGTGTCGGAGCTGGTCGCGGCGCTGCACCCCACACCGGCGGTGGGGGGAACCCCTCGGGAACGCGCACTGGAGTTCCTGGTGGAGCACGAGGCGTTGGATCGAGGCTGGTACGCGGGTCCGGTCGGCTGGGTAGGACCCGGGCGGGCGCACCAGATGGTGGCGTTGCGTTCGGCACGCATCAAGGGATCTCAGGCCCGACTCTTCGTGGGTGCTGGTATCGTGGCGGGCTCAAGCGCTGAAGCGGAGTGGCGCGAGACGGAGATGAAGAGCCTGGCCATGTTGCGCGCCCTCGGAGGAGGACATGTCTGACGCCAACCTGAATCAACTGTGGGCGCGGGCATTGGTGGAGGAGTTGGTTCGAGGAGGCGTGAGGCACGCGGTGGTGTGCCCGGGTTCGCGCTCCTCGCCCCTGGCCCTGGCGTGCGCCCGGATGGAGGGGGTGCGCACCTGGTCCGTCATCGACGAGCGCAGCGCGGGGTTCTTCGCGCTGGGGCTGGCCAAGCAGTCGCGCGCTCCGGTGGTGCTGGTGGCCACGAGCGGGACGGCGGGGGCGCACTTCTACCCGGCGGTCATCGAGGCGGCCATGTCGCACGTGCCGCTGGTGGTGCTGACGGCGGACCGGCCCCTGGAGTTGCAGGGGTGGGGTGCGGCGCAGACGGTGCCGCAGGCGCGCTTCTATGGGGAATTCGCGCGGCTGTTCGCGGACGTGGGCCTGCCGGAGGCGGACGATGGGGCGCTGGTGCACCTGCGCGCCACGGTGGCCCGGGCCGTGGCCGTGGCTTCGCGAGCCCCGAGGGGCGCGGTGCAGCTCAATGTGCCCTTCCGCGAGCCGCTCGCGCCCACGCCGGGCTCGTTCGACGCCAAGCACCTCTCCTCGCTGGCACGGGAGGGCAGGCCGGGAGCGCTACTCACGCGCATTGTCCCGTCGGCGCGTCAGCCGGATCCAAAGGTCCTGGAGGAGGTCCGCGCGCGGGTGGCGGCCACCGAGCGGGGCGTCATCGTCTGCGGACCCCGGGACGAGAATGACGGTTTCGCGGAGGCGATCGCCTCGCTGGCCGAGGCCACGGGCTACCCGGTGCTGGCCGAGGCCACCTCCCAGGCGCGCTATGGCGGCGGCCCGGCGGCGGTGTCGCTCTATGACGCGATGCTGCGGCATGAGCCCTTCGCTCGGGCGCACAAGCCGGAGCTGGTGCTGCGCTTCGGCGGGGGCCTGACGCCCAAGGGGCCGCAGGCGTGGATCGACAACTCGGGCGCGGAGATCGTGGTCTTCAGCGACGAGGGAGCGCTCTTCGATCCAGTGCACCGTGCGTCGCGGGTGGTGGAGGGCTCGGCGGTGGTGGCGTGCGAGGCGCTGAGCCAGGGGCTCTCCAGGGGCCTGGGCCCGTGGGCCCGGAGCTTCCTGTGGGCCGAGCAGTGGACGCGGGCGGCCCTGGAGTCGGCGTTCTCGGAGGATTCCTCGCTCACGGAGATGCGCATCGCGCACGACGTGGTGGCGGCGATGCCGGACGGGGCGAACCTTTTCGTGTCCAGCAGCATGCCCATCCGGGACGTGGACGCCTTCGCGCCGTCCATGGGCCGGGGGCTCCGGATGCTGGCCAACCGGGGAGCCAACGGGATCGACGGGATCGTCTCGAGCGCGCTCGGGGTGGCGGCGGCGTCGGGGCGTCCCACGGTGCTGCTGACGGGAGACCTGGCCCTGCTGCACGACGTGGGCGGGCTGCTGACGGCGCGCCGTAGCGGGGTGCCCCTGACGGTGGTGGTGGTGAACAACGACGGGGGAGGTATCTTCTCCTTCCTGCCCATCGCGCAGGCCGAGGGTGTGAAGTCACACTACGAGCCGCTGTGGGGCACGCCGCACGGGGTGGATCTGTCGCATGCGGCGGCGCTCTACCAGGCGCGCTTCCGGCGCCCGGACTCTCCTGCGGCGCTGCGCTCGGCGGTGGCCGAGGGACTCAAGGGCGGGCTCCACCTCATTGAAGTGAAGGTGGCGGAGCGCGAGAGGAACGTGGATCTGCACCGGCAGCTCTTCGCGAGGATGGCTGCCGCACTGGGAGAAGGCCCATGGCTCTGAAGCTGGCATACGAGACGTGGGGAGAGGGTCCGTACCCGCTCCTCTTCCTGCATGGATTCACGGGGAACCGGACGGCGTTCGATCACCTGCGCCCGCTGATGAGCTCCAAGGTGCGGGCCATCTCGGTGGACCTGCCGGGGCATGGGCAGTCGCCGCTGCCCTCGAGGCTGGGACGAGACGGCTTCCTCGAGACGATCGACGCGCTGATCCGGGTATTGGACGAGGTGGGGGAGCCGAAGACGAACCTGCTGGGGTATTCGCAGGGGGCGCGCTTCGCCCTGGCGGCGGCGCTGAGCAGGCCGGAGCGCTTCGGGCGGCTCATCATGGAGAGCGGTACCCCGGGGCTGCACCGGCGCCAGCATCGGACGGAGCGGCGCGTGAGTGACGCGCAGCTAGCGGCCATGCTGCGGCAGAAGGGGGTGGCGTCCTTCATGGAGTACTGGGAGTCGCTGCCGCTCTTCGCGGGGGTGCGCAAGCTGCCCGCCGAGCAGCAGGAGGCCCTGCGGGCCCGGCGGCACCTGTGCACGGTGGAGGGGTTGGTGGGGGCGTTGGAGTGCCTGGGCCAGGCGGTGCAGCCGGACTACTGGCCGGAGCTGCAGCGCCAGCGGCTGCCCACGCTGCTGCTGACAGGGGCGCTGGACGAGAAGTTCACGCAGATTGCTCGCCGGATGGCGGCGGAGTTGCCGGTGGTGTGGAGGCGCACGTTCGAGGAGTGCACTCACGCTCCGCATCTGGAAGTGCCGGAGGAGTACGCCCGCGAGGTGATCTCCTTCCTACAGACACCCTGGTACGAGTCACCCGAGTTCGAGAACGCCGTGCCCGACAAGAGCGCGGCCGGGGGCAACGGCTAGCTCCCGAGAGCCAACTTTCATGAACGCGATTGCTCCCGCGGTGGAGGCACCACGCCCCACCTTGAAGACGTGGTTGATGGCCGCGAGGCCGAAGACGCTGACGGCGGCGCTGGTGCCGGTGATGGTGGGAACGGCGCTGGCGTACGGACTGGGCGTGGGCCGGTGGCTGCCGGCGTTGGCGGCGCTGGTGGGCGCGATGCTCATCCAGATCGGCACGAACCTGACGAACGACTACTACGACTTCAAGAAAGGTGCGGACACGGAGGAGCGGCTGGGGCCGAAGCGGGTGACGCAGAGCGGGCTGATTGCACCCGGGGTGGTGCTGGCGAGCGCGCTGACGTGCTTCGGGCTGGCGGTGGCGACGGGGACGTACCTGGTGGTGGTCGGGGGCTGGCCGATCGTGGCGATCGGACTGGCGTCGGTGTTTGCGGGGTACTCGTACACGGGAGGCCCCTTTCCGCTGGCGTACCACGGGCTGGGGGACGTGTTCGTCTTCATCTTCTTCGGGCTGGTGGCGGTGCCGGGGACGTTCTACGTGCAGGCGCTGACGGTGGGTCCGGCGGCATGGTGGGCGGCGATTCCGGTTGGAGCGATCGGCACGGCGCTGCTGGTGGTGAACAACCTGCGCGACGGGACGACGGACGTGAAGGCGGGGAAGAGGACGCTGGTGGTGCGCTTTGGCTCGACGGCGGGCAAGGCGGAGTACGTGGTGCTGCTGGCCATGGCCTTCGCGACGCCGCTGGCGATGTGGGGCCTGGGGCTGGCGAGCCCGTGGGTGCTGCTGGCGCTGCTGAGCGCGCCGGTGGCGGTGCCGCCACTGAAGCTGGTGTTGGGGGCGGAGGGGGCGGCGTTGAACCCGGCGCTGGGCGGGACGGCGAGACTGCAGCTGGTGTTCGGGCTGCTGTTCTCGGTGGGGCTGTACCTGAGGTGAGCCGATGCGCATCACGAAGACGGCCCTCCAGACGCTGCGGCTGGAGATGGTGCACCCGCTGAAGACGGCGAGGGGCACCTACGGGGCGCGAGAGGGCTTCGTGGTGTGCGTGGAGGACGAGGAAGGGCGAGTTGGGCAGGGTGAAGCGATGCCGTTGGAGGAGTTCGGCACGGAGTCGCCGGACGACTGCGAGCGGGCCCTGAAGGAGTTTCTGGATCATCTGGAGCGATTACCGAGCCCAATCACCCCTCGCCCAATCACCCCTCGCCCTCCGGGAGAGGGACGGGGTGAGGGTATCTCGGACGCCAGGTTGGATCCGCGTCAACTCCCTCTCCCTCTGGGAGAGGGTTGGGGTGAGGGTCTTCCCACGAGGACACCCGCGGCCCGACACGGGGTGGAACAAGCGCTCCTGGATCTCCAAGCGCAGCGCAGAAACATCCCCCTGAGCCAACTGCTTTCGAGTGAATCACGCTCCGAGATTCACGTGAACGCGCTCCTCGGAGGCCAATCGCCGGAGGCGCTGGCGGAGGAAGCGCGGAGAGCGGTAGCGGAAGGCTACGAGACGCTGAAGCTCAAGGTCGCCGGGCGTCCCTTGTCCGAGGACGTGGCGAGACTCTCCGCGGTGCGCGAAGCGGTCGGAAGAACCATCCGCCTGCGAGTGGACGCGAACGGTGCGTGGACAGAAGAGGAGGCGCGAGCCGCACTCGAGACACTCGGCCGTTACGAGCTCGAACTCTGCGAGCAACCGGTGGCGCCCGAGAACCACGAAGCCCTGTCCCGCCTCAGCAAACACCCCCCATGCCCCCTGGCGGCGGACGAATCACTGGCGCTGCCACATGTCACCCAGCACATCCTGAACCACGCGGGCACGGTGGGCATCCTGGTGCTCAAGCCGATGGTGCTAGGCGGGCTGCTTCCCACGCTCGCCCTGGCGCGCGAGGCGGCGAGGAGAGGCCTGGACGCATACGTGACGAGCTCGCTGGACGGAGTCATCGCGAGAGCGGGAGCGGCACACCTGGCGGCGGCGCTGCCGTCGGGGAGGTACGCGTCGGGGCTCGGGGTGGGACACCTCTTCAAGAACGAGCCCGGGAGCCATCCATTCCGCCCGGTGCGGGGCCGCATCCAGCTTCCGCGGACGCCGGGCCTGGGAGTGAACTGATGAAGTGGACATGCCCCATCCGGGCCGGAGCGGAGACGAGGCCGGAGGCACCGGCACTGACCTTCGGAGGCCGGCTGTGGACGTACCGGGAGCTGGACGCCGAGGTAGGCCGGTGGGTGGCGGCGCTCCACTCTCGAGGCGTGCAGCCGGGAGACCGGGTCGCGCTGCTGGCGACGAACCACGCGGCGGTGGCGAAACTCTTCTTCGCACTGGGGCGAGTGGGGGCGGTACTGGCACCCCTCAACGCGAGACTCACCCGAGCGGAGCTCCAGCCCCTGAGCGAGGACGTGGCCCCGAGGCTCACTCTGGCGCTCACGGGGCTCGCGGATCGCCTCCCAGGAGCCGAGGCCCTCGAGTCCTTCGCGGACACCGTGCAGACCCCCGTATCCACCTGTGCGCCGCTAGACGCGAAGACGCCGCGGGTCATCCTGCTGACCTCAGGGACGACGGGCCGGCCGAAGGGGGCGGTGCTGACGGAGGGGAACTTCCGAGCCTCTGCGTGCGCCTCCGAGACGAACCTCGGAGCCCACCCGGCGCCGTACTGGCTGGGCACGCTGCCGCTCTTCCACGTGGGGGGCCTGGCGATGCTCACTCGCACTGCGTACGACGGAGGCTGCCTCGTGCTGCGGGAGCGCTTCGAGGCGGACGACACCAACCGAGCCATCGACGAGGAAGGAATCACCCACGCGAGCTTCGTAGCCACGACGCTGGAGCGGGTGCTGGAGGCGCGAAAGGATCGCCGAGTCCCGTCCACATTCCAGCTAGCGCTGATCGGCGGTGGACCCGTCCCGGCGCCGTTGCTGGCCCGAGCGAGGGCGGCGGGCATCCTGTCCCTGCAGACCTACGGACTGACGGAGGCGTGCTCTCAGGTGACGACGGAGCACCCGGACGAGGCGGACGGGCGGACGGCGGGCAGACCCCTACCAGGTCTCGAGGTGCGCATCGTGGGGCCCGGGGGCGAGGCGCTGGAGGCGGGGAAGGAAGGGGACATCGAGGTGCGCGGCCCCACGGTGATGGCGGGTTACCTGAACCGGCCCGAGGCCACGCGTGAGGCGTTCCGAGACGGCTGGCTGCGGACGAAGGACGTCGGAGTACTGGACGGGCGGGGGCGGCTCACCGTGCTATCCAGGCGGACGGACCTGATCGTCCGGGGAGGGGAGAACATCTACCCGGCGGAGCTGGAGGCGGTGCTGGCGGCGCACCCAGCGGTGAGGGAGGCGGCGGTGGTGGGGGTGCCGGACGAGCGCTGGGGCGAGGTGCCGGTGGCGTTCGTGGCGACGCGTGACGGGGCCCCGCCGCCGGGAGAGCTGGGGGCGTGGTGCCGCGAGTCACTGGCGGGCTTCAAGGTCCCCGCGCGCTTCTTGGGAATCGAGGCCCTGCCGCGCAACGCCATGGGGAAGATAGAGCGGACGGTGCTGCGCGAGCGGGCCCTGGCAGGCTGCTGAAAAAGTCCGGCGGTGCTCAGCCCGGGGACGAACGCCATGCCCCGCCGGAGGATGTCGCCCAGGCCGAGCAGCGCCGAGCGGTCATCCCTAGGAGCCTGTCGGAATACCTCGGCTACCCACTACATGAGGGGTAGTGCGACTCAAACACACCGCTATGGTTGGTATGTAGGAGTCGTTTTTCGGCGATTCTCCGACAAGCTCCTAGTACGTGCAGCGCAGGACCTGGCGGTAGGTGCCGCACTGGCCGAAGTCCGTCGTGCCCGCGGGCTGTGAGTGGTAGCAGGTGTAGACGGCGGGGTCGCAGTCCGGGCTGGGCCAGACGTCGTAGGCGTCGCCATCGGTGACCGCGAACTCCGTCACGCGCGCGACGAGGCGCGCCGTCTTCTGCATGGCCACGCCGTCATCCGCGCCCGCGCTGAAGGTGAGCGGGACGGTGTGCGGGTCGATGGCCTGGTACAGCGTCGGGTACGACCAGTCGAGGCGGTAGTTGGGCCGACCGTAGACCTGCGGGATGCCGTCGGGTGCCGTGACGGAGAGCCAGTCCACGTACCCGGACACCGAGGCGCGGCCACGATAGAGGAGATGGGTGTTGCCCTGGACGACGTAGATGGGGTTCACCGCCTCGTCGATCCAGATGCCGCTGTCGCCGCGGAAGTCGAAGAACCGCGGGGCAATCACGATGCGCGCGGTGTACGAGCGCGGCGTGCCCGTGGAGGTGTCGACGCGGACGAAGAGCGGCAGGCCGGAGAGCACGGTGTTGAGCTCGTGGCCCTCGTGGAGGACGATCTCGAACCGGCGCTCGCTGATGACGTGCGCGTCCCCGAAGGCGTCGTCGGGGACGAAGCTCAGGACGCCCGAGAGGTAGCGGTTCGCGGTGGCGCGGATGATGAGGGCGCGGACGCCATCACGCTCCTCGAGGGTGCCGAGCGTCTCGAAGCTGAGCTCGTTGTCGCCCACCGAGGCGTAGAGGCGGGTGGCCGTCGCCGCGGCGGTGCTGACGCCGGTCTCCTCCGCGGTCTCGGGGATGGGGTTGTTACAGGCCGCGAGCGCGGCGAGGCTGGCGAGGGCAAGGGTGCGCAGTTGCATGGGGGGGGCTCCAGGGTGAAGCTCCCCACGTACCACAAGCCTGTGACACGCTACGGGCGGGGCCTGTATCAGTCCCGTGACATGATTCTGTGTGATGGACAGGTCCATACCCCGTGAAACGAAAAAGCCACACCCCTGGGACTTCCCGGAGCAGAGCCCTTCCCAAGCGCTTCCACGTCGAGCACGGAGCATCGGGGCTCACCGTGACGTGGCACTGGAGGGACAATGGCAACGGGCCCCTGTTCGTCACCGTCGCGGTCATCTTCGCTCTCGTCGCGCCCGCATGGTTCTGGGTGGCGGTGAACCTCAAGCCCGAGGACACGGACTTTCGCAACGCGGGCCTCTGGTGGGTCTTCTTCTCGGCCCTGCTCACGTACGGAGCGCTCACGTCCTTTCTCAACCGCACGGTCCTCACGGCCACCCGGGAGAGGCTGTCCGTGCGCTCGGGGCCCCTGCCCGCGGCGCTGAGCCGCGAGGTGGACGCCTCGGAAGTGGCCCAGCTCTGGTGCGAGGAGCACGTGAGCCGAAGCCGCGACCGGAACACCACCTCCACCCGCTACTCCCTCAACGCGACGCTGAAGGACGGGCGCGTCGTTCACCTGGTGAAGGACTTCCCGAGGCGCGAGGAGGCCCGGGCCCTCGAGCGCCTCATCGAGCGCTACCTCGGCATCACGGACCGGGCGACGTCCGGAGAGGTCTGAGGCTCCCCGTACCGGAGACCGCCGCGGCTGTTCGCCTTGCCGTGAGCCAGCGGGGTCACGCGGCGTCGAGCGTGTCGTCGGCCTCGAAGAGCCAGGCGCGAGCCTCCTCCTCGGTGTTGAAGCGGCGCAGGATGCGGTCCATGCCGCTGCCGCGGGCGATGCGGTTGAGCTGGAGCGCGGTGAGCTCGCTGCCGACGAGCTCGGCGATCCGCCGCATGCCGGCCTGGATGGCGGCGGCCTGCCCCTGCCGGAGGAGCTCCGCCGCCTCGGGCGAGGTGGTCCGCAGCTGGCGCAGGTCGGCGAGAACCTTGACGCCCCGTCCCTGAGCCGCGAGGGACTTCACGGCCTGGACGGACTGCTCGACGAACTGCTGCATCTCGTCCGTGCGGATAGTGCCTTCCAGGGTGACTTCGACGTGCGTTTTCGACTGCGCGACCTTGACCTGGAACAGGAGGAACCTCGCCTGAACGGAGCCCGGGAACGGCTCCATTTCCTACCTGGAATCCCTACCGCGTGCCAGATGCACCGGGTGTGACGGCGCGGTGAAAACTGGAGAGGCCGGAAAGAGGCGCGGAAGGGGGGGGCCTGTCATGTTTTTGGCGGGTCCGGGGTGCTTTGGCCTAGAATCTCCGGCTGACGAGAGAGGTCACTCCCCTGGATCTGGCAACGTTCAACAAGCTGCTCACGGTCGGCGTGCAGAATGGCGCTTCGGACATCCACTTCCGGCCGGGCGATCCTCCCATCTACCGGGTCAACGGTGTGCTGCGGCCGTTGAAGATGGAGAAGCTTCATCCGGACCACACCAAACAGGTCGCGCTCCACATCATCAGCGATCCGCTGACGAAGAATCAGGTGGACAGCCTGCAGGAGTACGACACCTCCTACGGGTTGCCCGGGGTGGCGCGCTTCCGGGTGAACATCTACCGGCAGCGAGGCACGCTGGCGTGCATCCTGCGCATCATCCCGGATGAGATTCCCACCATCGACGGGCTGGGGCTGCCGCAGGTGCTCAAGTCGATCGCCGCCAACGATCGCGGGCTGGTGCTGGTGACGGGGGCCACGGGCTCGGGCAAGAGCTCGACGCTCGCGTCGATGATCGATCACATCAACCGCACCGAGAACCTGCACATCCTCACCATCGAGGACCCGGTCGAGTTCATCTACAAGAACCTCAAGTCCTCCATCTCCCAGCGGGAGATCGGCCCGGACACGGAGAACTTCGCCATCGCCCTGCGCGCCGCGCTCCGTCAGGACCCGGACGTGATTCTCGTGGGCGAGATGCGCGACACGGAGACGATCGACATCGCGCTCAAGGCCTCGGAGACGGGCCACCTGGTGCTGTCGACGGTGCACACGACGGACGCCTCGCGCACCATCAACCGCCTCATCTCGGTGTTCCCGGCCGAGGAGCAGTCCATGGTGCGCATGCGCCTGGCGGACAGCCTGAAGGCGACCATCTCGCAGCGGCTGTTGCCCAAGGCGGACGGTAAGGGGCGCACGGTGGCGCTGGAGATCATGGTCCAGACCAAGTCGGTGGAGCAGTACATCCGCGAGGATCGGGCCAACGAGCTCAAGGACGTCATCGAGAAGGGCCGAGACATGTTCGGCATGCAGTCCTTCGATCAGCACCTGAGCCAGCTCTACCGTCAGGGGGTCATCACCCTGGAGACGGCGCAGAGCGCGGCCACCAACCCGGCGGACTTCCAGCGAGCGCTCGAGTTCGAGTGAGCGGGAGCGGTGCGCAGGCTCAACTACGCGTGCGGTCTTCCAGGGTAGGGATCGGGCGGGATGGCCGGAAGTCCAGCCGCGTCTGGGCCTGGTTCCTCGCCGGCACAGCCATTCCCGAGGGCCTGACTTGGGCGGCGCGCGTCTTGGTCTCCTGCTCTGCCTGAGGAACGGCGGGCTCCGCCTGCCTGTTGGCGAGCACCTCGTGGACGGCACGTGCCAGCAGGGCCTGCCCCCGCGGATAGGGCGCGGCCTCGTCGGTCAGCGAGCACAACTGCTCGCGCAGCCGCTGGGCGTACGGCGTCCGCTCGTGCGGCTCCCACTGGAGCAACTCCAGGACGATCGCATCCAGAATCGGAGGCACCTCCGAGCGGAAGGTGGACGGCGGGGGAAAGGTCCTCTGGGTGAAGCCCCACCGGGCATCCTGGGAGGCCTCACAGGGGATGACGCGGCGGCCGGTGAGTGCCTCGTAGAGGGTGAGGCCGAGCGCGAAGAGATCCGCGCGGGCGTCGAAAGGAGCGGCACGGGCCTGCTCCGGGGCCATGTAGCCAGGCTTGCCGACGACTCGGCCCGTCAGGGTGAGGGAGACGTGGTGGGCCGCCCGGGCGATGCCGAAGTCGCCCAGCTTCACCTCTCCGATGCGAGACAGAAGGATGTTGGGCGGGTTGATGTCCCGGTGGACGAGGTTGAGGGGCGTGCCGTTGCTGGCCGTGCGGTGGTGGACGTAGTCGAGTGCAGCGGCGAGCTCGGAGCCCAGGTACGCCACGGTGGCCAAGGGGAGGGGGCCGTGGGCCTTGAGCAGCTCGCGGAGGGACACGCCCTCGATGAACTCCATGGCCATGAAGTAGGTGTCGCCAAAGCGGCCCACGTCGAGCACCTGGACGATGTTGGGGTGGTGCAGCAGCGAGCCCAGCTCGGCCTCGCGGCGGAAGAGGGTGACGAAGTGGGGATCCCCAGCATGGCTCGGGAGGATGCGCTTGAGGGCCACCCGCTTCTCGAAACCACCCTCCGGGCTGTAGGTGGCGCGGAAGACCTCGGCCATGCCGCCCACGCCTAGCCGCTCGTGGAGGAAGTACTTGCCGAGCAGCTCCCTGGCGCGCACGGCACGCAGGGCCTCCTCGGCTTTGCGCAGCAGGTGGCTGGCCACGAGCGCCGCGACACAGCCGGTGAGGAAGAGGTACAGGGCTCGCAGGGTGATGAGCGGCGGCGAGAGCATCAGGGGAATCGGTGCCTGCAGCCGCGGCCAGGCCAACAACCAGTACAGGAGCAGCGACGCGGTGGCGGCGAGGGCTCCGGCGAAGATGGCCAGCTTCCGATTGGAGCGCATCGACGCGAGGATGATGAAGGCGCCCCAGAGGATCGAGGTGGGGTTGGTGAGGGCCTGCTCGGCGTTCTCGAAGTGCAGATCGAGCAGGAACTCGAAGACGCCGACGGAGATCTCCAAGGAGACGTTGAGCCAGCAGATGGCGGGATGGAACCATCCGCGCTGGAGCACCCGGGAGAGCCACCCGTAATAACCACCGTAGGCTGCCGTCATGCCGGCCACGGCGAGCGCGCGGGGCCAACCGATGGCGGGTCCCAGCAGAAGGGTGGCGGCGACGAAGCAGACCGCTGCCGCGCAGATGAACCGGGCGACGTCTGCCTCGCGCGTGGCGGCATCATCACGGAGGTAGTCGGCCAGGAGCTGCGGGCCCACCGAACCAGACCTATTCGGGGTAACTGCTTGTTGCATGATTCGCGGATTATTCAATACTCAAGGTGAAACGACCAGACCTGCGAAGTAGGCTTGTGCGCTAGTGGACGGGAAGGGCATGGAGCGGCTCGCAGGCCCACACGTGGAGCGAACATGCGGGCGGCGTCCCTCTCTCCTCGTCCTACTGCCCGCGTGGGATGTGCCCGGAGCGCCACACCTCGGCCGTCAGGTGGGCAGGGAAGCTGGGTCCGGCGCGTGCAAAGTGCGCCGGCATGAACCGGAAGCGATGGATTCGATGGGCCGTGGGGACGCCGCTCGTGGTGCTGGGGCTGCTGGTGGGCCTGTGGCAGCTCTCGAGGTCGTGGACCTACCAGCTCTTCGGCGAGCTCTATCCCCGGGTGGAGACGCCCGAGAAGGTGGTGGCGCTGACGTTCGATGACGGGCCGAGCAGGGGTACCGCTTCGTGACGGTGTCGGAGCTGCTGGCGCTCGGAGGGATTGCTCCGGCTGCCGGGGCCATCACGGCGAATGCGGTGCCACCGACGAACTGAATCACGGCCCCGAGGCCGCGGCGGCGGGATTCGCGGTTGGGGCGCGCCCGCGGATGCGGAGTGAGAAGTCGTCGCGATCCTGTGCGGCGAGGGCGAGCGTGTTGATGCGATGGCGCTCGCGCGTCTCGGCGAGGCTCACGTCGGAGTCGATCAAGCCCAGCGCGAAGGCGAGCTCGTCGGAGTAGGCGGGCAGCAGGGTGCGGTGGTCGTAGGGGACATTGGTCTCGCTGACCTTCTCGAGGTGCCGCACGAGGTTGGTGGTGCAGTTGCTGGTGATCGAGTTGTAGAACTCAGGTTGGGCCTGGAGGCCGTTCATGCGCTGCACCATGTCGAGGAAGAACGCGACGGTGCGCTCCTGAGAGGCGCGGACGGGATAGAGGTAGACGTCGTCGCGGCGATGGTTGCTGCGCAGTTGGATGAGGTCGCGCTCGTCACCGGCGACGTAGATGATCTCGTACTGGCGGAACAGGCCCCCGAGGACTGAATACGTCTCACCGCGCTCGCGGCGGATCTCCACGGAGAAGGCGACGAAGCGATCTCCAGAGAACTCGAAGCTGACCATGGTGTGAGCGGCGCCCTCGAAGCCGGAGAAGGGCTCGACGATGAACCAGGCGCGGACGAGGTCCCGGGTGTCGTAGGTGGCGGAGTACCAGGCGGCGTCCCAGTCGGTGGTGCTGCGGTAGCGGAAGTTGCGGATGTCGTGGAGGGTGACGCGGGAGCCCTGCACCTCGGCGTGGGAGGCGAGGACGAGATCCGGAGCCCAGTCGCGGGTGTGCGAGGGCTGCACGGTGCGCGTCCAGACGAACACACCGACGAAGAGCACGGCGAGAACTCCCAGCGCGAGCCCACGAGAGCCCAGATGCCAGGCGAGGACTACGGCAAGGACGAGGACCCCGGCCACTCCATAGCGCCACCAGGAGATGCCCTGGGCACCTCCACCGGTGAGGAGGACGGCGGGGACGAGCCACGCCAGGCCGATGGCGAGGAGGGCGAACTGACCGGCGAGGGAGAGAAAGCGCATGAACGACCGGGAGTATCCGTCACGAGCCCCAGGTCCGCAGCATTCACGGAAGCTGGGAGAGGGACGGGGTGAGGGTCTAAGTTTCCGCGTGAGATGCCGACAACCGACGAACAGGAGCAGGGAGTCCGGCAGGTGTACGGGGAGATCGCCGGAGTCTACGAGGCCTTCTTCCCCTCCCTGCAACGGTACGAGGGGAGGGTGGAGCGGTTTCTCGGGGAGACGGTGGCCCCAGGCGCCCGGGTGCTCGATGTGGGATGCGGCCCAGGGCAGTTGACGCGGGAGCTGGAGCCGACCGTACAGGTCGTGGGGTTGGATCTCTCACCCGAGATGATCGAGCTGGCAAGGCGGGGCCGGCCGTCGGGCGAGTACCGGGTGCACAGCTACCGCGAGCCCATCCCCGAGAAACTCGGCCGTTTCGATGTGGCGTTGGCGGTGGGGTGCCTCGACTTCTGCGATGACCTGCCGCGGACGCTGGGCCACGTCTCCGCGGCACTGAAACCCGGAGGGCGGCTGTTCTTCACGGTGCTCGAACGCCGCCCGGGGCTGGAGGGGCACGAGGAAGCACTGCGTCAGATCCAGACAGCGGACCAGGAGGTGACGCTGTACTTCTGGTCCTTCACGGAGACAGCCCGAGCCCTTGAGGCCGCGGGCCTGTTGCCACGTGCCTACGCGCACGCGCCCGGCTGGGTGCAGCTCATGGAGCAGCGGACGATGCACTTCGGCTGGTGGGACGTGGCGCGGCGCTGAAACGCCGCCGAGATGTCTTCGGAAGTAGGGTCCGCGGGCGGGGTTGGGGAGTGGCCTTCCCCAGTCGGAGCGCTGTTGGGGATTGGATCCGATAAGTCAGGGCGCTTGGGGGCTGCCGAACATCCTTGACGCGGGGGGCCAGTGTTGCAAAGCATCCGCCGCCCACAAGGTCACACCCTTCCCAGTGTCAGGAGCTTCGTTCATGGCCCCTCCGAGCGGCGAGAAGATCACCCTGCAGAACGGCAAGCTGTCCGTGCCGGATCACCCCATCGTCCCCTACATCGAGGGTGACGGCACCGGCCGCGACATCTGGCGCGCTTCGCAGGCCGTCTTCGACGCGGCGGTGGAGAAGGCCTACAAGGGCAAGAAGAAGATCTCCTGGTTCGAGGTGCTGGCCGGCGAGAAGGCGTTCAAGACGGTCAACAACTGGCTGCCCGACGAGACGGTCGCCGCGTTCCGCGAGTACCTGGTGGGCATCAAGGGCCCGCTGACCACGCCGGTGGGTGGTGGCATCCGCTCGCTGAACGTCGCGCTGCGCCAGATGCTGGACCTGTACGTGTGCCTGCGCCCCGTGCGCTACTTCAAGGGCGTGCCCAGCCCGGTGAAGACCCCCGAGAAGGTCGACATGACCATCTTCCGGGAGAACACCGAGGACATCTACGCCGGTATCGAGTTCGAGGCCGGTAGCGCCAACGCGGCGAAGTTCCTCGACTTCCTGAAGAAGGAGTTCCCGAAGGACTTCAGCAAGATCCGCTTCCCGGAGAACGTGGGCATCGGCATCAAGCCCGTGTCGAAGGAAGGCACCGAGCGCCTGGTGCGCGCCGCCATCGAGTACGCCGTGCGCCACAAGCGCAAGAGCGTGACGATCGTGCACAAGGGCAACATCATGAAGTTCACCGAGGGCGCCTTCCGCAAGTGGGGCTACGACCTGGCGGTGCGCGAGTTCGGTGAGAAGGTCTACACCTGGGATCAGTGGGAGGCCACCAAGGCCGCCAAGAACGAGGACGCCGCGAACGCCGAGCAGAAGGCCGCCGTGTCCGCCGGGAAGATCATCATCAAGGACTCCATCGCGGACATCACCCTGCAGCAGGTGCTGACGCGTCCGGACGAGTTCGACGTGATCGCCACGCTCAACCTCAACGGTGACTACCTGTCCGACGCGCTGGCCGCGCAGGTGGGCGGCATCGGCATCGCGCCGGGCGGCAACATCAACTACGTCACCGGCCACGCCGTCTTCGAGGCCACCCATGGCACCGCGCCCAAGTACGCGGACCTGGACAAGGTGAACCCGGGCTCGGTCATCCTCTCCGGCGAGATGATGCTGCGCCACATGGGCTGGCACGAGGCCGCCGACCTGATCATCCAGGGCATGGACAAGGCCATCGCCAACAAGACGGTCACCTACGACTTCGCCCGCCTGATGCGCCAGGAGAACCAGGGCAACGTCACCGAGGTGAAGTGCTCCGAGTTCGGCCAGGCCATCATCAAGAACATGTAGTCGTTACGGGGAGACAACCCACATGGCTCACACCAAGAAGAAGATCGGTCTTATCGGCGGTGGTCAGATCGGCGGCAACCTGGCCCTGCTCGCGGTGCAGAAGCAGCTCGGCGACGTCGTCCTCTACGACATCCCCGTGGCCGAGGGCCTGGTCAAGGGCAAGGCGCTGGACATCAACCAGCTCTCCGCGGTGGACGGCTACGACTGCCGCGTCACTGGTTCCACTGACTGGAAGGACGTGGCCGGCTCGGACGTCGTCATCATCACCGCTGGCGTGCCCCGGAAGCCGGGCATGAGCCGCGAGGATCTGCTCGACGTCAACCTGAAGATCATGCGGGACGTGGCGGCCAACATCAAGCAGCACTGCCCCAACGCTTTCGTGATCAACGTGGCCAACCCGCTGGACGCGATGGTGTTCGCGCTCCACAAGATCGCCGGACTTCCCAAGAACATGGTCGTCGGCATGGCGGGCGTGCTCGACACCAGCCGCTTCAAGTGTTTCGTGGCCGAGGCGCTCGGCTGCTCCATCCGTGACGTGGAGGCGCTGGTGCTCGGCGGCCACGGTGACGACATGGTGCCGCTGGTTCGCCACAGCACCGTGGGCGGCGTGCCCCTGACCCAGCTGATCGCCAAGGACAAGCTGGACGCCATCATCGACCGCACCCGCAAGGGCGGCGCCGAGCTGGTGAACCTCTACAAGACGGGCAGCGCCTACTTCGCTCCCGCCTCCAGCTCCATCGCCATGGCCGAGAGCTACCTGCTCGACCGCAAGCGCGTGCTGCCGGCCGCCGCCCTGCTCGAGGGGCAGTACGGCCTCAGCGGCTACTTCTTCGGCGTCCCCACGCAGATCGGCGCGGGCGGCGTGGAGAAGATCATCGACGTGCAGCTCAACGACGCCGAGAAGGCCGAGCTCAACAAGTCCTTCGAGTCGGTGAAGAAGACCGTCGGCGAAGTGAAGCTCTAGTGAATCTCCCCTCTCCCTTTGGGAGAGGGTCAGGGTGAGGGTCTTCCCATGCTACCGGGTGACGGCCCTCACCTCCCCGCCCTCTCCCAGAGGGGGAGGGCGCCTGCGCAATCCCACGAGCGGGGCTGATGCCGGAGATGGAGTGGGCTTATCCCTCCGCTCCGGTAATCTTTGCGGCTCGCTGAATTCACCAGTTAACTAGCCGGAAGTATTCGCACCGGAGGTTCGAGCGTCGCGCTCGCACAGTTGCGGCGCCGGCCTTGCCCCCCCAGAGGCGTCTGGCCCTCCGGTCACCAAGGAGACGCAGCATGGCAGCAGCAGCGCGGTTCACGGTGGTGGGCGGCGGACTCGCCGGGCTGATGACCACCATCAAGCTTGCCGAGGCCGGTCATCAGGTCGACATCCTGTCGCTCGTGCCGGTGAAGCGTTCCCACTCGGTCTGCGCCCAGGGCGGCATCAACGGCGCGGTGAACACGAAGGGTGAGGGTGACTCCCCGGACATCCACGTGAAGGACACGCTGCGCGGCGGCGACTTCCTGGCCGAGCAGATCTCCGTCAAGGGCATGTGCCACGCGGCGCCGGGCGTCATCTACCTGCTGGACCGCATGGGGGTGACGTTCAACCGTACGCCCGAGGGTCTGCTGGACTTCCGGCGCTTCGGCGGCACGCTGCACCACCGCACGGCCTTCGCGGGTGCCACCACCGGCCAGCAGCTGCTGTACGCGCTGGACGAGCAGGTGCGCCGCTGGGAGGCCGAGGGCCGCGTCACCAAGTACGAGTACTGGGAGTGGCTGGGCACGGTGAAGGACGGCTCGGGCCGCGTCATCGGCAGCGTGGCCATGGACTTGCGGACCAATGAGATCCGCACCTTCCCGGCCGAGGCCGTGTGCCTCGCCACGGGTGGTCCGGGCGTCGTCTTCGGGCGCTCCACCAACTCCATCATCAACACCGGTACCGCCGCCGGCCGCGCCTACATGGAGGGCGCCATCTACTCCAACGGCGAGTTCATCCAGGTGCACCCCACCTCCATTCCGGGTGAGGACAAGCTGCGCCTGATGAGCGAGTCGGTGCGTGGCGAGGGTGGCCGCGTCTGGGTGCCCAGGAAGAAGGGCGACGTCCGCGACCCCAAGGACATCCCCGAGAGCGAGCGCTTCTACTTCCTCGAGGAGAAGTACCCCAAGTACAAGAACCTGGTGCCGCGCGACGTGGCCACCCGGGAGATCTTCACGGTGTGCCGCGAGATGGGCCTGGGTCTGGACGGCGGCGACGCCGTGTACCTGGACGTCACGCACATCCCGGCCCACGTGCTCACCGCCAAGCTGGGCGGCGTGATGGAGATCTACGAGAAGTTCGTGGGCGATGACCCGCGCCACGTGCCCATGAAGATCTTCCCGGGCATGCACTACTCGATGGGCGGCCTGTACGTGAAGTTCGAGGCGGGTCCGAACAACGAGCCGCTGGTGGGCAGCCCCGTCAACCAGTCCACCAACATTCCCGGCCTGTATGCCGCGGGCGAGGCGGATTACGCCTACCACGGCGCGAACCGCCTGGGCGCCAACTCGCTGCTCTCCTGCATCTACAGCGGCATGATCGGCGGCCCGGCCATGGTGGCCTTCGCCAAGAGCCAGTCCAAGAGCGCCGACGACGTGGACAACCAGAAGTACTTCGCCGACGCGCAGAAGTACTGGGCGGATCGCTTCGCCACCATCAAGAAGATGGACGGCAAGGAGAACGCGTACGGGCTCACCAAGGAGCTGGGCGATGTGATGACGGAGAACTGCACCGTCGTCCGCTACAACGACCGGCTCAAGAAGACGCTGGAGAAGATCCGCGACTTCAAGGAGCGCTGGAAGAGCTGCAACGCGCTGGACACCGGCAACGTGGGCAACCGGAGCATCTCCTACGTCAACCAGCTCTGGAACATGTTCGAGCTGGCCGAGGTGATCGCCAAGAGCGCGCTGATGCGCGACGAGAGCCGCGGCGCCCACTACAAGCCGGAGTTCTCGCTGCCCGAGCCCAAGGTGAAGGATCCGACGAAGGATCCCGAGTGGATGGCGCTGTGGAAGAAGCGCCACGAGAAGTGGGCCAAGACGACCATGGCCGCCTACTCGGTCGAGGGCCCGCAGATCACCTATCAGGACATCCCCACGCCCGTGCTCGATCCCGAGCCGCGCTGGTACGCCTAAGGAAGGGACGGAGGGAACGCCATGGACAACGCGACCGCGCAGGCGCCTGTCAGCACCACCACGAAGCACGTCACCTTCCGCATCTGGCGGCAGGATGGCCCGGACAAGCCGGGTCACTTCGACGAGTTCCGCGTCCCGTACAACAAGGGCGCCAACGTCATCTCCTGCCTGATGGAGATCCAGCGCAACCCGGTCACCACCGACGGGCGCCGGGTGTCCCCGGCCATCTATGACGCCGCCTGCCTCGAGGAGGTGTGCGGCAGCTGCGCCATGAACATCAACGGGCGGGTCCGTATGGCCTGCTCGGCGCTGATCGATCGCATCATCGGTGACGGGGAGCCCATCATCACCCTGGAGCCGATGAAGAAGTTCCCCGTCGCGCGCGACCTGGCGGTGGATCGCAGCCGCATGTTCGAGGCGCTCAAGCGCGTCAAGGCGTGGATCAACATCGACGGCACGCACAACCTGGGTCCCGGTCCGCGCCAGTCCCAGGCCGACCACACGGTGATGTACAAGCTGTCCACGTGCATCACGTGTGGCAGCTGCGTCGAGGCCTGCCCGCAGGTGACGCTGGACAACGACTTCATCGGCGCCGCGGCCATCAGCCAGGCTCGGCTCTTCAACATGAACCCCGCCGGCAAGATGAACGCCGAGGAGCGCGTCCGGGGTCTCATGGGGCCGGGCGGCATCCAGGACTGCGGCAAGGCGCAGAACTGCGTGAAGGTGTGCCCGAAGGAGATTCCGCTGACCACCTCCATCGCGGTGATGAACCGCGAGGTGACCAAGCAGGTCATCAAGGACATCTTCTTCGACCTGGGCGACGAGAAGAAGGCCGCGGGCGGTCCGGGGTAGGGCAGGGCCGCATCCGTCACACTGTCGTTTCACGAGGCTCCGCATCCGGCTGTTCCTCGCCGGACCGGAGCCTCGGTTCTTTCTGGTCCGTCTGATTGGCCCTTGACAGTAGGGCCTTGCCAAGCGGGCCATTCTGCGCGAGAGAGGCACCCGTGCCGTTCCGCCCCGGGGGCTCGCTTCCGGGTGCCAGTCTCGCATCACTCGCGTCACCCGGAGCCTCGATGAAGATCCACGAGTACCAGGGCAAGGAAATCTTCCGGAAGTACGGCGTTCCCACGCCGCGCGGCATTCTCGCGCTCTCGCCCAAAGATGCCGAGGCGGCCGCCAAGGAGCTGGGCACGCCGGTGGTCGTCGTGAAGGCCCAGATCCACGCGGGTGGCCGCGGCAAGGGTGGCGGCGTGAAGCTCGCCAAGAGCCCCGCAGAGGCCAAGGAGCTCGCCAAGCAGATGCTGGGCATGAAGCTCAAGACGATTCAGACCGGGCCCGAGGGCCAGACGGTCCACAAGGTCTACATCGAGGAGGGCCTGGCCATCGGCCAGGAGCTGTACCTCGGTGTGACGCTGGATCGCGCCACCTCGCGCGTCACCTTCATGGCCTCCCGTGAGGGTGGCGTGGAGATCGAGGAGGTGGCCGCTCACAGCCCCGAGAAGATCCTCCGCGAGGCGGTGGATCCGGCCGTGGGCTTCCAGGACTTCCAGGGCCGCAAGCTGGCCTTCGGCCTGGGCCTCAGCGGCCCCACGGTGAACAAGTTCGTCCAGTTCTGTTCCGCGCTCTACCGCATGTTCATGGAGACGGACGCCTCCCTGGTGGAGATCAACCCGTTGGTCATCCTCAAGGACGGCGGCGTGGTGGCGCTCGACGCGAAGGTGGACTTCGACGAGAACGCGTTGTACCGGCACAAGGATCTGCTCGAGTACCGCGACATCGCCGAGGAGGAGCCGCGCGAGACCCAGGCCAAGGAGTGGGACCTGGCCTACATCGCGCTCGAGGGCAACATCGGCTGCATGGTGAACGGCGCGGGTCTGGCCATGGCCACCATGGACACCATCAAGCTGGTGGGCGGTGCGCCGGCCAACTTCCTCGACGTGGGTGGCGGCGCCAGCAAGGAGAAGGTGACGGCGGCCTTCAAGCTGATCCTCGCCGATCCGGCCGTGAAGGCGGTGCTCGTCAACATCTTCGGCGGCATCATGAAGTGCGATGTCATCGCCGAGGGCATCATCGCCGCGGCGAAGGAAGTGCAGCTCAAGGTTCCGCTCGTGGTGCGGCTCGAGGGCACCAACGTGGAGCAGGGCAAGGCGCTGCTGAGCAACTCCGGCCTCGCCATCACCCCCGCCGACAACCTCCGTCAGGCCGCCGAGAAGGCTGTCGCGGCGCTGAAGTAGTCCAGGCAGAGAAAGGTTCAAGCCATGAGCATCCTCGTCAACGAGAACACGAAGGTCCTCTGCCAGGGCATCACTGGCTCGGCGGGCTCGTTCCACTCCAAGCAGATGCTGGAGTACGGGACGAAGCTGGTCGCCGGCGTCACGCCGGGCAAGGGCGGTACCGACTTCGAGGGCAAGGTCCCCGTCTTCAACTCGGTGTCCGACGCGGTGAAGCAGACCGGCGCCAACACCTCGGTCATCTTCGTTCCGCCCCCCTTCGCCGCCGACTCCATCATGGAGGCCGCCGACGCGGGCATCTCCCTCATCATCACCATCACCGAGGGAATCCCCGTCAACGACATGGTCAAGGCCAAGCGCTACCTGCAGGGTAAGCCGGGCGTGCGGCTGATCGGCCCCAACTGTCCCGGTGTCATCACCCCGGGCGCCAAGTGCAAGATCGGCATCATGCCGGGCCACATCCACAAGCCGGGCCGCATCGGCGTGGTGTCGCGCTCGGGCACGCTCACCTACGAGGCCGTGTACCAGCTCACCCAGCTGGGCCTGGGCCAGTCCACCGCGGTGGGCATCGGTGGTGATCCGGTCAACGGCACGGACTTCGTGGACGTGCTGAAGCTCTTCAACGCCGACCCCGAGACGGACGCCGTCATCATGATCGGCGAGATCGGCGGCGACGCCGAGGAGCGCGGCGCCGAGTACGTGGCGCGCGAGTTCACCAAGCCCATCGCCGGCTTCATCGCCGGCCAGTCGGCTCCTCCGGGCAAGCGCATGGGCCACGCCGGCGCCATCATCTCCGGCGGCAAGGGCACGGCCTCGGAGAAGATCAAGGCCATGGAGGCCGCTGGCTTCGTCATGGCCGCCAGCCCTGCCGAGCTCGGCACCACGCTTCAGGAGGCCGTCCGCCGCGGCGCTCCCAAGAAGAACCGCTAGTTCCACCTCTCACACGTCATACCGAGGACCATCACCATGGCCATCGAGCGTACGCTGTCCATCATCAAGCCCGACGGGCTCCAGAAGGGCGTCATCGGAAAGATCATCTCCCGCTTCGAGGAGAAGGGTCTCAAGCCGGTCGCCATCCGCCTGCAGCAGCTTTCCCAGGCCCAGGCCGAGGGGTTCTACGCCGTCCACAAGGCGCGCCCCTTCTTCAAGGACCTGGTGAGCTTCATGATCTCCGGCCCCGTGGTGCTGATGGTGCTGGAGGGTGAGAACGCCGTCCTGGCCAACCGCGACATCATGGGCGCCACCAACCCGGCCAACGCGGCCCCTGGCACCATCCGCCGCGACTTCGCCACCAGCATCGACCAGAACACGGTGCACGGCTCGGACAGCCTGGAGAACGCGAAGATCGAGATCGCGTACTTCTTCCGCGAGACCGAGATCCACGGCTACGACTGGACGGCCAAGAAGTAGCAGGTAGGGCCTCGCGCCCGGGACACGGCCCGGCTCCCGCGCTCCTCCGCGGGTGCCGGGCCGCCGTCTTTTCTGGCACCCGAGCTGTTGATCCTGGCAGCTATGTGAAGCGGGCGGGAGTCCTTTGACGCCCGAGGCGGAATGACGAGATTGGTCATCTCGCGTACAAAATTTGTCACCCGATGTCTGGATAGGCGAGCAGGCTCCAAGGATTCTGGAGGGTTGATCGGAGCCAGACCGTGGCACGTGGCCTGCTAGGCGGCCCTCACAAAACCGCTTCGGCCTTTGCTGAGCCCGCCAGAAGCAGGGACGCCATACCGGTTTTGTTAGGGTTTCTGAGGTCTGCTCCAACGAGTTTTGCGATTTGCACCCAGTGGAGGGGGTAGGGCATGTCTGCTGTTGCGGGTTTTTTGAGGAGTGTGGCTCGGCGGGTGGGGATGTTGGCGGGATGGATGATCCTGCTCTGCTCCTTCTCCGTTCATGCCGCCGATGGTCTCGATTGGCTCTCCACCCGGCAGAACTCCGACGACGGGAGCTACGGCGGAGAGCTGGCCTCACTCGCCACACCGGTGCAGTCCACCGCCGAGGTGCTGCGCGCCCATCAGGCGCTGGGACAGACTGCGGCCCCGGGGTTCGCCTCCGCCCTCGGCTATCTCAACCTCGATGCGGGGACCCATACCGAGTTCCTTGCTCGCAAGATCGTGGTCAATGCCCAGCAGGGCTACACGGTCGATCCCACGTGGATCTCCCAACTTCTCTCCCGCCAGAACGCGGATGGTGGCTTCGGTGATCGGCCGGGCTACGGCTCGAGCGTGCTCGACACCGCCATGGCGCTCGAGGCGCTGGCGTCGACGAACCAGGCGACGAGCGCTCAGGCCGTCCGGGCGATCGGGTTCCTTCGTGAGCACCAGCAGTCCAATGGTGGCTGGGCCGATGGGGCGAACGATGCGTCGGTCTATCTCACCGCCGCGAGCATGCGCGCCCTGCTGCCCTATCGCACCACCTATGCGAGCGTGGCGGGGGTGCTCACCGGTGGGCAGAACTTCCTGCTCTCCCGCCGTGGCTCGGACGGGCTTTGGGGTGAGGAGTTCCTGAGCGCCCTGGCGTTGCTCGCCGTCGCGCCGAACCTGAGTGATGTGTCGGTGGTCTCCAGCAGTGTTGCCGCCTTGCGGGCCCTCCAACTCCCCAATGGGAGCTGGATCAACGACAGCTACACCACCGCCCTGGCGCTCCAGGCGATCCGGGCCGTCGAGTCCCGCACCAGCGGCAGCGGAGGGTCGACGTCGACGCCGACGGAGGGAGCCATCTCCGGTTACGTCGTGAGGGCCAACAGCTCCGAGCCCCTCTCCGGTGTCACGGTCACCATCAACGAGCTGACCGGCATCCAGGTGGCCACCAACGGGGATGGTTTCTTCATGTTCCCGGGCCTGCCCCCGGGCGACTACACGGTGATCGCGACCAAGGCGGGCTACACGTCGGCCGGTGTCGCGGTCGGTGTGGATGCCAACGAGGTCACCCTCGCGGGCACGCTGGTGCTGGAGGTGGTCCCCGATACCGGTCTGCTGCGCGGCAAGGTGTTCGACGCCGCGACGCTCGAGCCGCTCCAGTCGGTGCAGGTGTCGCTGACTGGAACGTTCAGCCAGTCGGTGCTGACGAACGGGGCGGGCGAGTTCGACTTCGGTCCGATGGTACCGGGCAGCTACACGGTGCGCTTCGCGAAGACGGGCTTCAACACCCTGACTGGCACGGTGACCATCGTGGCTGGCCGGGTGCTGTCCATGCAGCCCGGCATGACCGCGGCCGTGCCCGGAGGCTATGTGGACGATGCGCCGGGGACCGTCGTGGGCCAGGTGGTGAATGGCAAGACCGGCCAGCCCCTTGTCGGCGCGGTGTTCAACCTGGGCGGCGGGCTGAGCGCCACCACGGGGGCGGACGGGTCGTTCCGCATCACGTCCGTGCCGCGCGGGACCTACGAGGGCACGGTGACTGCCTCCGGCTATCATGCGGGCACCTTCAGCCTGGTGTTCACCGCGGGGGCCAGCGGCGAGATTGGGACGATGTCGCTCTTTCCGGTGGAGACGACGCCGGCGCCGACCACGTTGACGCTGCGCGGCCTGGTCGTGAATGGCGTGAGTGGCGCGCCGATTGCCGGCGCCACGGTGACGCTGACGGAGAGTGGGGCAGGGGCCACCACCGGTACGGACGGGCGCTTCGTCCTCACCGGAATCACCCTCAAGAACTTCAGTCTGTCCGTGAGCGCCACCGGCTATCTCCCGCACACCTATACGATTCAGGTGTCGGCGATGGGTGAGGCCGAGGTGCAGCTCCAGTTGTCCCCGCCGCCGCCGGACGTTCCCGGGGCGACCACGAGCACCCTGGCGGGTGTGGTGACCGACACCGTGAGTGGCGCCCCCATCAGTGGTGCCCGGGTGACCGTCACGGGCACCGCGCTGTCGGCTACCACGGACGCCACGGGGCACTACAACCTCGGTGGTATCACCAGCCTGTCGTTCTCCGTGCAGGTGTCCGCGGTGGGTTATGACTCGCGGATCTCCAGCGTGAAGCTCTCCGCGCATGGCGAATACCCCTTCAATCCTTCACTGCAACCGGTGCCGGGGGACAGCTTCCAGATCGTCTCGCTGAGCGCGAACCAGGCGGAGACCGGAGCGAATGGCAAGGCGCTGTTCACCGCCCACATCGCCAGCCTGTTGCCCGAGCCCGGGTCGGCCCTGGTGTTGGGCGAAATCCAGGACGCGACGGGCACGACGGTGGCGACCGTCTCGCCCTACGCCGAGGGAACGACCATCCCGCAGAGCCAGTTCACCTTCGCCCCGGGCGAGCCGAAGGTGCTCACCATCCCGTGGAACACGCTGCAGTTCGCGGCGGGCACGTACAGGCTGGTCCTGCGCGTGGTGGAGGTCGGCACCGTCACCCGCCTCGAGCCGCTGGGCGTGGTGCTGGCGGAGGAGAGCACCTACACGAAGGTCATCCCGACGATGGGGATCGACGGTGCGATGGGCATCAATCCGCCGCTGGCCCAAGCGGGCATGTCCACGCCGGTGAGCTTCTCGGCGCTGGTGCGCAACGCGGGCAACACGCCGCTGCCGGCCGGTGCGTACACGCTGACGGTCGTGCATCCGGACACGGCGGCCGTGCTGTACTCCGCCGAGGCCTCCACGGGCACCCTGGCGGTTGGTGCCAGCACTTCGGTGGTCTTCGGCTCCTGGGTGGCGGCTACCGCCGGCAACCTGCAGGTGCGCGTGGTCCCGAAGACCCCGGGCATCGCGGGCGAGCTCACCAGCCGGCTGTACGTCGGTGACAAGGCGAGCGGCACGTTCACGGTGGATCGGCACGTCGTGCCCGAGGGCACGCACACCGTGCGCGGAAAGATCAGCGTGCAGGGCGTGGATGTCACCCTGGCGGGCAGCACCGATCCGCTCTTCACTCTGGTGAAGGAGGCCGTGAAGCGCGGAGCCGACTATACGGCGCCGGCCGCCGTCTCCTGGAACAGCTCGCACCAGTGCCTGGGCTGCCATATCCAGGCCCAGAGCCTGCTCGGCCTGTCGAGCTCCTTCGACAAGGTCACCGTGGACCGGACGGCGACGCAGGTGCTCTACAACGCCGTCACCAGCAGCCAGTGGACGGATGGGGCCCTGCAGAATTCCTATCCCTCGCAAGTCAAGAACCAGACCATCTTTGGCCTGTGGTCCCTGTCCGCGTGGCCCGATGCCCAGAACGCCTTCCGCACGAAGGCCAAGGCCGCGCGATTCCTGCTCAACAACAAGTACCGGAGCGGCGATCAGACCTGGTGGCAACGGGATTACAACCAGGGCTGGTGGAACCACGAGGCGATCTACGCCGGGCTGGCTGTCAAGGGATTGGTCAGCGTCCTGAAGGACATTCCCAAGCTCGAGTCGATGCCCACGGACTACTCCCTGACCGATGTCCTCCCGATGGGCACCGCCACCACGCCCGTGGAGGACATGGCGATGGGTCCCGATGGGTTTCTCTACATGGTCAGGGCTGGCGTCATCGAGAGCATGGATCTGCAGACCGGGACGGTGACCACCGTCGTCTCGGGCCTGCCGTCCACCATCCAGGGTCTGATCATGGGAAGCGACGGGACCATGTATGTCACCCGCGACTCGTCGCCGACCCTCATCACGATCAAACCTGATCGCACCCGGGTGGACGTGACCGTGGGAGGACAGACGAGCCGTCTCCGGGATGGTGTCATCGGTCCGGATGGGTGGCTGTACCTGTCCGACTCGCTCAACAACCGGATCCTGCGCAGGAGCCAGGCGGGGGTGGTGGAGGTCTATGTCTCAGGTGGGTTGTTGGACTGGCCCAGTGAGTTGGTGTTCGACGCGGACGGCAACCTGCTGATCGCGAACCATGAAGGCTACAACATCCTGAAGGTGTCGAAGACGGATCGCACGGTGTCCGTCATGGCGGGAGGCTTCGCCTACGCGCCGTATCGGATGGTGCTGGCGCCTGACAACACCCTGTATGTGACGGTCATTACCAGGCCGCGGGTTAATGAGCCGTTCACGTCCACCGAGGGTGTGATGCGGGTGCGTCCGGGTCCGGATGGCAACATCGTCGAGCGTGTCGCCGAGGTGAGCAAGGCGCGCGCCATCGTGGCGACCGGTGGCCACATCTACGTAAGCAACGACTCCACCTACTTCCTGCAGAAGGTGGTGCCCGGCACGATGGATGCCGCCGCTATCAATCAGCTGCGTGACGATCTGCTCGTCGAGATTCCCCGCGTGGCGCGCTACTTCATCGCGACCCACCAGGAGACCACCACCAACAACCTCGTGCATGCACAGCGGCTCATCGGACTCGCCGAGGCCCGTAGAGTGGTGACCGACACGGCACTGCTCGCCCAGATCGACGCGGCGATTGCTTACGAGGACAACCTCTTGCGCAACCGCCAGCGTGCCGACGGCGGCTGGGCGCAGGTCCAGGGCAACAGCAGCGATGCGTTGGCTGCCGCCATGGTGGGTCTCGCGCTCGAGTACCAGAATCCGTCTGCGGATGATCCGCGGATCCGCAATGCCATCCAGTACCTGCTCAACACGCAGGCCGTGAATGGCTCCTGGGGAGGCAGCCCCTATACGCTCTCGACGACGAGCTTCGTGATGGTCTTCATGCCCAAGGCCCTCGAGCGGCTGGGTGGCATCGACATCGATCTGCACGTCGAGCTGCCGGCGTCGGTCCAGCTCAGCAACCCGACGCTCGTGCCGGCCAGCACCAGCAGCGGCTCCCACTACGTCTGGAATCTGCAGGGCGTGACCGGCGAAGGGCGCGACGTGGAGTTCGATCTGACCCTGAGCAACATGGCGCTGCACGAGCAGCGGCTGGTGGCGAGCCAGGCCTATCTGGAGTTCAGCAACTCCTTCCTGGCTGAGAAGGTCCAGCTCCTGCTGGACATCCCGGAAGTCAGCACCGCGGATGCGATGACCCTGGAGATCGCGACCAACAAGTCGCTCTACCAGGCCAACGAGCAGGTGGAGATCACCTCCACGGTGAAGAACACCGGCGTGACGTCCGCCTCGGGTCAGGTGCTGTTGGAGATCCGTGCGCCCGGTAGCGCCGCTTCGCTGGCGACGCTCCCGCCGCAGTCCGTGACCGACCTCGGTGCCTCCCTGGTGCAGACGCTGAATGCCTCGTGGAACACCGCTGCCACCCTGGTAGGGAATTACGAGGTCTACGCGAAGCTGCTCGACGCGCAGGGCCGATTGGTCGCCGAGGCCGTGGCGCCTTTCACGATTGGCGCCCCCACGGTCGTCGCCTCCACCCTGGTTACGACGGACAAACCGACCTACAACGCCTGGGATGCGGTGGAGCTCACGGGTCGTGTGCGCAACGACGCGACCAATGCTCACCTCGCGAACTCGCGTGTCGAGCTCACCGTGAAGACGCCGTTCGGTGACACGCTCTACTTCGACACGCGCAACGTCAACCAGCTCGCGCCGGGGGGGCTGATGGATCTGCCCTTCGGGTTGAAGCTGGCCGACGCCGTCAGCGGTCAGTACCAGGTCACCCTGGTGCTCAAGGACGCGCTCACCCGGGCGGTGTTGAGCACCAGTACGACCCAGTTCCAGGTGGAGCGCAGTGCCCTGCAGGGCGTCACCGGAACGGTGACCGTGGCCTCGTCGCTGGTCTACAAGGGCGAGCCCAACGTCTGCACCGACACCACGAAGACCGTCTCGGCCAGCACGGTGACGGGCTTGACGCTGACCCACCAGCTCGTCGATGTTGGCGCTGGCACGGTGCTGGACGAGGTCTCCCAGACCGTGAACCTGACGCCAGGCGGAGCGGGGCACGTCTACGTGCGCAACGTCGTGGCCCATGAGCTCGTCCCGGGCGGCTATGCCTGTGTTCTCAAGGCCGAACTGGAGGGGAGCACCCGCACCCTGGCCGTCGCTGGCTTCCAGGTGGTCCAGTCTCCCATCGGCCTCTACGCCAACCTCTCTCCCAATGGCAGGGGCCGCGTGCTCGTGCTGCTCGACCCGGCCCACCCGGAGGACGGCGCGGCGGATGTGGACCCCCATGGGCCCGCCAGTGCCCCGCTGCTCTCCGTGCAGAAGGCCTTCCTGACGCAGCTGCTCACCGAGGCGGGTTATTCCTTCACCCTCACCGAGTCGGCGGCTGACTTCGTCACCGAGCTGCGCAGCGGCGGATACAGCACCTATGTCCTGTTGACCGAGGCGGAGACGCTCGACCAGCAGGTCCAGAAGGAGCTGCGCGAGGCGGTCTTCCGTGGCGAGGGACTCGTCATCGCGGGCGACCATGATTCGCGCCACTCGCTCGTGCACGGCGCCCTGGGGATCGAATACGCCAACACCGTCATCAACGTCCTGGGCGTGAAGCCCACGTACGCCGGGGCTCCCGAGAACGGGGAGTTCGGGGTGCTGACCGACGAGGTTCCCCTGCGCATCAACCGCCTCACCGCGGAGAGCCTGGGCACCTATGTGCTGGATGGTGGCGTGAGCCAGCCGGGACTCGAGCTGGATACGCTGACCCTGAACAGCTACGGACGGGGTAGGGCCGCCTTCGCGGGTGTCGATCTGCTCGCCATCGCCACCCGCGATGGGCAGACGAGCCTCGCGGCCGAGACCCTGCGCACGCTGCTCAACCGGGTGCGCTCGCCGAACCTCTACATGGGTCCCGGTGCCGTCGTGCCCGTCGAGCTCCTGGTCGCGAACCTGGGCATCGCTGTTTCCGTCACCACCACGGTGACCGTGCCCACCGGGGCGAGCGTCATCGATCCGGGAGTGGGGATTGCCAGCGGACAGACGGTGACCTTCACCTTCCCCCTTGCGGTCGACGAGGTGAAGACGGTGCGGCTCTGGGTGCGGCTGCCCGAGGTTGCCGGGCCCATGACCCTGGAGGCTCTGGTGAGCGGGAGCCATGACGGCCACACGGTGTCGGTGGCACCCGTGCCCACGTTGACCCTGTTCGTCCCGGAGGTGGAGTCGCTCAGCGACATCCGGACCCAGCTCGATGCGCTGGTGCAGGACGGTCACCCGGACAGCGTGGTGCTCACGGATGCCATCGGCTCCCTGGACCTGGCGATTGCCGCGTCTCCAGCGCAGGCCACGACGCATGTGCTCGCGGCGGCCGATACCTTGTCGGGCCTCACGGACTCGGGTGTCAGCCAGCTGCGCGTGAGTCTCGGCCACTGGCTGCGTTGGGCGGGGCTGTCCGCGGATTGAGGACGGCCCGGCTGTACGGTTTGACAACACCCTTCAAATATTCATGAAGCTACGCCCCAGCCGGGGCGTAGCCGTAGAGAGAGAATCACCCCATGCAGGTATCTGTCAGAGAGCAACCCCGCCGCGCCAACGGCTTCGTGCAGGGCATGTCCATGTTGGTGATGGCGGCGATGGTCTGCCTGTCGCTGAAGCCCCTGTCGGCGGCAGCAGCGGCACGGCCGAACACGGGCGTACTGCCGGTCGTGGTGGGATCGCTACCGCCCGTTCAGTCGCGGGCGCCTGTGAGCGCCGTGACGACCGCGGATGACCAGTACGGTCAGGCCCTGGAGGATCTCAAGGAACTGGTGAGCGCCAAACCGGGGCAGCGCCAATCCGTGTCGGGCGCCGCCGGCCTCAGCACGAGTGGTGCGCAGCGGC
The DNA here is from genome assembly GCF_026626635.1 of Archangium lansingense. Classification (GTDB taxonomy): domain Bacteria; phylum Myxococcota; class Myxococcia; order Myxococcales; family Myxococcaceae; genus Archangium; species Archangium lansingense. The sequence goes on along the minus strand of NZ_JAPNKA010000001.1, from coordinate 7,349,278 downwards.
GAGTCCAGTCGATCAGCGAAAAGATCCAGCAGCTGGAGAAGCTGGATGCGGCGGTGGATGCCTCGTTCGCGGAGGTCGGGAAGCGGCTCGACGACAAGAAGCTCTCGAAGGAGATCAAGGCGCGTCACCAGGCCGCTGAGCTGGCGTTCAAGCAGAAGCGGAAGGAGATGAAGCGCATCCTCGAGAAGTTCAAGGCCGCTGACGCTGCTGGCGATGAAGCCAAGCGAGCAAGAAGCCTCGAGGAACTCGGTAAGTTTCTTGCCGCCAACCAGCCGGGCAAGCGCCATAAGAAGTTGGATCCGAACAAGCTTCCGTGGCGGGTCTCGGATGGCAAGGCGCGTAAGCCAGCGAAATCCCCAGAGGCGTTCGCGCGATCGCTGGCCGGTTCGGACTCCACCTCGAGAACGGTCCTTGCTCCGGCGACTAGCGGCGATCTGTCCGCGACCGATGACGTGCAGATCACGCAGGCGGTCACTGATCTGGCTATCTCGCTCGGGAAGAACCCGGTGACGATCTACAACTGGGTGCGCAACAACATCGACTACATCCCCAGCTTTGGATCGATCCAGGGCAGCGACGCGACGCTCAGCAAGAAGCAAGGCAATGCGTTCGATACCGCTTCGCTTCTGATCGCCCTCTATCGCGCCAGCGGCATTCCCGCGCGTTACGTGTACGGAACCATCCAGGTCCCGGCGGATGCCGCGATGAATTGGGTGGGGGGAGGAGTCACGAAGCCGGAAGCCGCACAGCAGCTCTGGGCGCAGGGCGGCGTCCCCAATGTCGCACTGACGAATGCTGGCCGCATCACGCACATCGAACTTGAGCACGTGTGGGTCGAGGCCTGGGTGGACTTCGCTCCGTCCCGTGGACAGAAGCAGCATCAGGGCGACACCTGGGTGCCTCTGGACGCTAGCTTCAAACAATACACATTCAAGGAGGGCTTTGTCACCACAGCCAATATACCGATCAATGGGAGCGCCCTTGAGTCGGCGGTTCTCACCGGAGCTGTCGTGAATGAAGCGGAGGGGTGGATCCAGAATCCCAACGTAGCGGCCATTCAATCTGCCGGTGAGACGTATGTGAGCGATCTCAACAACTACGTTCAGCAGAGTAAGCCTAATGCGACCAACGGCGACGTGTTCGGATCGCATTCCATCATCAAGGATCATGCAGCGATTCTCGCCGCCTCTCTTCCATATAAGGCGATCGCCGTAGGTGCGAGGTACTCCGATCTACCATCGGCGCTCACTCAGAAGTTTCGGTACAAGATTTATGCGAATGACCTCGACCGCTCTACCGATAGCCCGATGCTCTCATTCGAGGAGAGCCTCCCCAATCTTGCTGGTCGCAAGGTGACGCTGTCCTATGTGGCGGCTTCGAATGCTGATCTGGCCTTTGTGGCAAGTCTCCTGCCATCTCCTCATGCCGATGGCAGCCAGCCGTCTGCAGAGGACTACGCAGCCTTGCGCTATCCGGCCTATTTGATTCGACTGAAGCCGGAGGTTCGCGTGGACGGTGTCGTTCGGGCGACCGGCGCGCCCGTCACCATGGGCACGGAATTGTTGTCGATAGGTGGGTTTACCGGTCTGGATCTGTCCTCGGGCTGGGATGAGACTTCGGACGCCCTGATCGCAGGTCAGGCCACGGCGATTGGCCTCAATATTCACGGCATTGACAAGCAGCAATTGGGCAAACTCAAGGCACGAATTGAGGCAACAAAGGCCAAGATTGACGGAGGCAATTTCAACGACTTGGCGGGTGAGTTCCTCGGTGGCGATCTGATGACGTTGACGATCTGGAGCTATTTCGCTGCGATCGATTACAGCGGAAGCACTACGCGAGCGACTTCCCGTATTATTGATTTGCCGGCACTTTCATTTGGCTTGGCGCACGCTGACGTGGATGTTGTGCATTCCTTTGGCATTGCCAGAAGTGCCAAGCCCTCAGGGATTTTGCTCGACATCGGTCATCTCAGGTACATCCGCTGGTCTATGGATGGCGATCGCAACGCCTGGGTTCGGTACAACCGCGCCATGGGTGAGATTGCGAGTACGATGGAGCATGTTGTCCCAGAACACCTATTCGTGGGCCCGCAGACACCTGGAGAAGCGATCTCCGCAGTCAAACTGCTCACGAAGGCGGTTGCTGCAGGCCAGCGCATCTACACGATCACCCGCGCGAATCTAGATGCAGTATTGCCGCAACTCACGCTTCGACCCGAAACGCTGGACGAAGTTCGCTCCGCGGTCGCCACCGGTAAGGAGGTTACCGTTCACCAGAGCCCGGTGGAGGTCAATGGCTGGTCGGGCACCGGATATATCGTCATTGATCCGGAAACCGGGGCGGGCGGCTATATGATCGAGGGTGGTGCGAATGGCGGAAAACTCCTGGCGTGGTTCGGAGGGTTCCTCATTGGCCTGTTTCACGGCTTGGTTCTCACGGCAATAATCAACGAGTTCATTATCCTGGCGGCTGCGTTGGGTCCAGCCGCAGCCGCATCAGCAATTATCTCTCTGGGCTGGCCGTTGATCGCTTTGGCCGCGGTGATGGCGATTGGTTTGGCCAGTTTTATTTACGCAAGTTCGTTCACTACGGACTTTGATACCATGTCATGTTTTACTGGCGGTTTCTCAACCGGGTTCGGTATTGGCTTGGCGAAGGCCAATGTTAGAGTGCTTGTGCAAAGGCTGATTGGTTTTATCACGGGGAGCGTTGTTGTGGGTAATGCATGGGTTTGGCAATGCAGAGATTGAGGCATAGCGCTGGATGGTGATGATGTTTGACTTGGCCAGTGTGCGTGTCTTCGTGTTTTGGGGCTTCGTGCCTCTCGTTGTTCCGTTCATCGCAACTGGCCTCGGAAGCGGCGAAAATCGCGTGGATCGGTTTTTCTATGGAAGTTGCGCGGCGTTGGAGTTCCTGCTGCTCAATTTCCTTCCGAGACGCGATTTGTCTCCAGGTCTGGCACTCGCGGCTACGCTCGCTTTCAGTGGTGTAGTCGCGATGGTCTACCTTGCGCTGGCCCGGTCAGCGCGGCGCTCGTGGATGGGCTTGCTCGTCGTGCTCGGTGTTGTTGATGTCGCTGCGCTCGTCGCGGTCTACCTCAGCATGGTTTTGAGCACTGGTGTCCTGGGGTTCTTGCTGCTGTTGGTGCTCACGACACTGGTTGTGGAGTCCGGTGGTGTCTGGATGGTTCGTCGTATGGGGCGAGCGCGCGACGCCAAGAAAGGTTAGGAAGGCAGGGGAGGGGACGAGCGCTCCTTTGACTCCAGGTCCCAGGTTGTGGGAAGTGACACCCACACTCCCCCCGTTGGAACCATGACGATGCTGCCCGAGTCCCCCAACACCCCCGCCGACCCTACGGCCACCCCCGTGCCCGCGCCGGCCCCCGCGCCCGCGAAGCTCACGGAGGTCTCCAGCCTCACGCTGGAGGGCCTCACCCGCTTCCTCACCGAGGAGCTGGGCGAGCGCGCGTTCCGTGCGGGGCAGCTCTACCGGTGGATGCACCAGCGCGGCGCCACGTCCTTCGAGGAGATGACGGACCTCTCCAAGGCCCTGCGCGAGAAGCTCAAGCAGCGCGCGGAGATCGTCCCCCTGGTGAAGGACCTCGAGCAGCGCTCGGTGGACGGCACCATCAAGTACCGCTGGAAGACCCGCGACGGCCGCTACATCGAGTCCGTCTACATGCCCTCCGAGGACCGCAAGACGCTCTGTGTGTCCACCCAGGTGGGCTGCGCCATGGCGTGCAGCTTCTGCATGACGGGCACCCTGGGGCTCAAGCGCAACCTCACCCCGGGGGAGATCGTCGCCCAGGTGCACGCGGTCAACCGCGAGGTGCGCAAGCTGGAGAACCTGGAGACCTACCGCCCGCTCTCCAACCTGGTCTTCATGGGCATGGGCGAGCCCCTGCACAACTTCGAGAACCTGAAGGCGGCGCTCTCCATCCTCCAGTCGGAGGAGGGGCCCAACTTCAGCCACCGCCACATCACCGTCTCCACGGTGGGTCTGGTGCCGATGATCGAGCGCTTCGGCCAGGAGACGGACGTGAAGCTCGCCATCTCGCTCAACGCGAGCACCGACGAGCAGCGCTCCAAGACGATGCCCGTCAACCGTAAGTGGAACATCGCGGCGCTGCTCGACGCCTGCCGCAAGTTCCCCCTGCGCCAGGGGCGCCGCATCACCTTCGAGTACGTCCTCCTGCAGGGCTTCAACGACAGCGACGAGGATGCCTACCGCCTCATCGAGCTGCTCAAGGACATCCCCGCCAAGGTCAACCTCATCCCCTACAACGAGAACCCCGGGCTGGGCTTCAAGACCACCATGGACGAGCGGGCCGAACGCTTCCGGGAACTCCTCTGTGACGGGCACGTGGCCGCCTTCATCCGGCAGAACCGGGGCCGTGATATTGCCGGTGCGTGTGGCCAGTTGGCCAACCGGGGCGGCGAAAATGCGTCGGAAACGACGCAAGACCCCGAGCTTCCTTGACAATCCGCTTGTGGCGGCGTTAAGAGCGCCCCCCTCCAAGCTGATCACCTTCTGTTTCACCTTCAGTTTTCACCTGGAGCATCAGAAATGGCCGTTGTTCTCCGTCTTGCCCGCGCGGGCGCCAAGAAGAAGCCGTACTACCACGTGGTGGCCACCGACTCCCGTAACCCCCGGGATGGCAAGTTCCTCGAGGCCGTGGGTTCCTACGACCCGAACCACAAGCCCGCCAAGGTGGAGTTCGACGAGGCCCGCCTGGAGCACTGGCTCAAGTCCGGCGCGCTGCCCTCCGACACCGTGGGCGAGCTGATCAAGCGCCACAAGCGCGCCGCCCCCGTCGCCAAGCCCGCCTAGTCTTCTCGCAGGCTGAGCGGACAGCGTGGAGCAGCTCATCATCTATCTCGCGCGGGCCCTGGTCGATCAACCAGACCAGGTGAGCCTGCGCGCGTCCGACGTGGAGGGGGCCCGGCTCTATGAGCTGAAGGTCGCCCCCGAGGACGTGGGTAAGGTCATCGGCCGTGATGGGCGCACTGTGGGTGCCCTCCGGACGTTGCTCGGCGCCGCGGCCCAGAAGCAGGGCCAGAAGGTTCGTCTGGAGATCCAGGACGACCGGCGTCAGCCACCCCAGGCCGCGACCCCCACGCCCCCCACCACCCCCGAAGGCCAGTGACGCTCAAACCCCATCTCGAGCTGGGCTATGTGGCCCGTGCCCATGGACTCCAGGGCGAGGTGGCCGTCCGCGCCTTCGATCCGGCGTCCGAGACGCTCGACCATGTCGAGCGCGTGCTCGTGCGTCCACGTTCCGGCTCGGAGCGTGTCCTGCGCATTGTCTCCGTGCGGCCCACGCCCAAGGAGACCCTCGTGGTCTTCGAGGACGTGAAGGGCCGCACTGCCGCCGAGGCGCTGGTGGGGGCCACCGTGCTCGCCTTCCGGGAGGACCTCGAGCCACCCGCCGAGGACGAGTACTTCCAAGGCGACCTGGTGGGGCTCACCGCCGTGGACGAGGCCGGCAACGTGCTCGGCCGCGTGGAGGAACTCTGGGAGACGGGCGAGGTGCCCAATCTCGTCATCCGCGCCGAGGGCAGGGAAGAGCTGGTGGTGCCCTTTGTCGACGACTTCGTTCCCACCGTGGACATCCCCGGCGGCCGGCTCGTGGTGAGGCCTCCGGAGTACCTGGAGGCGGGAGCCGGGAAGCCTGAAGGGGAGTCGGAAGGGGGCGAGGACTGATGTACCCCGTGGAGGTGCTGACCCTCTTCCCCGACAGCGTCTCGGGCTACCTGGGCGCGAGCATCCTCGGGAAGGCCCAGGAGAAGGGGCTGCTCGGCGTCACCGTCACGCACATCCGTGACTACGCCGAGGGCAAGCACCGCGTCACCGACGACACGCCCTATGGGGGTGGTGCCGGCATGGTGATGAAGCCGGAGCCATTGGTGGCCGCCATCGAGGCCGCTCGGGCCCGGATTCCCGCGGGGGCGAAGGTGCTGCTCATGAGCCCTCGGGGCCCCGCGTTCACCCAGGTGCGGGCGCGCGAGCTGGCGAAGGAGCCGGGGCTGATCCTCGTCTGCGGCCGCTACGAGGGCGTGGACGAGCGCGTCATGCCGTACCTGGATGGGGAGGTGTCCCTGGGGGACTTCATCCTCACCGGGGGCGAGGTGGCCGCCCTGGCCGTGGTGGATGCCGTGGCCCGGCTGCTGCCGGGAGTGCTGGGCAACGAGGTCTCCAGCGTCACGGAGAGCTTCGAGGAGGGCCTGCTGGAGCACCCCCACTACACCCGGCCCCCGGTCTTCCGCGGCGCCGAGGTGCCTGCCGCCCTCCAGTCCGGAGACCATGCGCGCATTGCCCGCTGGCGCCGCTGGAAGGCCCTGCAGCTCACCCGGGAACGACGCCCGGACCTGTATGCCCGCCTGGAGTTCGGCAAGGCGGACTTGAAGTTGTTGTCCAAGAAAGAGGAGGAGCTGTAGCCCCTCCATCCGTTTCCGGGCCACGGGTCGGTGTTTTGCGGGCTTGTCCGACCCCCGGCTCTCTGCTAGTACGGCCCGCTCTCAGTTTTCGTACCCCGAGTCTGAGCTTTACTTGGAGTCAGTCATGCGTCGCAGCGCCATCGAGTACGTGGAGGCCAAGCACCTCCGTAAGGACGTCACCGAGTTCCGTACCGGTGACTCGGTTCGAGTCCACTGGAAGGTCAAGGAGGGCGACAAGGAGCGCGTGCAGGCCTTCGAGGGCGTCGTCATCCGTAAGACGAAGGGCCACAACCGCGCCACCTTCACCGTCCGCAAGGTCTCCTTCGGCGTGGGCGTGGAGCGCATCTTCCCGGTGCACAGCCCGCGCTACGAGAAGATCGAGGTCCTCACCCGCGGCAACGTGAACCGCAACCGCCTCTTCTACCTCCGCGCCCTCAAGGGCAAGGCCTCCCGCGTGGAGAGCCAGGAGGACGCGGAGATGCGTCGCGCCGCCGCGAGCCACGCCGCCAAGACGGCCGCCAAGACGGCCGCCAGCTAGTCTCCGGTCGCCTGGTTGCCTGCCGGTCCTCTGGGGCCGGTGCCTTTTTGGGGAGCGTCCTTATGAGGACGCTCCCTTTTTTCATGCTCATGCGCGCTAGAATGGGGGGCGCATGCACTTCGTCGAGGTCGCCGTCCAGAACGTCCGGGGTTTCTCTCCGGCGGGCCGTTTCGCCCTGAAGACCGGGTATCTGGTCCTCAAGCCCCCTACTGCGGAGCTGAGCCCGCTGGCGGGGCTGTCGCTCGCGCTGCTCTACGCGGATGGTCGGGGCGGTGATGCCGCGCTGGCTGCCACTACGCAGAAGGCGGGCAAGGCCGCGCTCACCTTGGTGGGGCAGGACTCCGTCACCTACCGCGTGCTGCGCGAGCTGGGTGGAGGTGGCTCGCTGCACCGGCTCAACCCGGCCACGAAGCAGCCGGAGCTGGTGAGCCAGGACACCGCCGAGGCGAACCAGTTCCTCCGCGGCCAGGTGGGCCTGCCGCCGCGCACCACCTTCGAGCAGCTCTTCTGTCTCCAGGCGGCGCAGCTGCCCTCGCGCCGGCCTCGTGGCGCTGGCCGCCCGGCCTCCACGTCGGGCCTGCGCGCGCACTCGTCTCCGGGCATGCACCCGTCGTCTCCTGGCATGCCCGCGATGCGCTCTCCGACATCTCCGGGCATGCACCCGTCGTCTCCCGGCATGTCCATCTCCTCTCCGGGAGTGTTGCCCGCTTCCGACATCCCCGCCGCCGAGGCGAAGGTGCGGGAGCTCGAGAAGGAGCTCGTGTTCTGCAGGGAGGTGGACAACCTCCAGTTCGAGGTGGACGGGCTCAACTCCCAGGTCTTCGATCTCGAGTCGAAGCTGCGCGGCACCGACGGACTCAAGGAGAAGCTGCGCCAGGCGGAGGAGGCCTGGAACGCCGAGCCCACGCCCGAGTCGATGGGCCTGCCCCAGGACATCGTGGCTCGCGCGGAGCGCTACCCGAGGACCCTGGCCCGCCGTGACGAGGCGATGGCGCGGCTGCAGTCCGAGCGCGAGGTGGCCGACGAGGAGGCACAGCGTCTGCCGGACGTGGAGCCGCTCGTGCGCAACCGCAACTTCTGGATCGCCGTGGGCGTGGGCGTGGCGTGCTTCGTCGCCGGCCTCTTCCCCAAGGACTGGGTCCGGTACGTGGCGCTGCTGGACATCCCCGCCTTCGGCTTCGCCGCGGTGCTCGCCATTCGTTACGTGGACGAGCTGCAGGACAAGGACCGGTTGAGCCGCCGGGGCGAGATGTTCACCGTGCGCGAGAAGAAGATCCTCGAGGAGTTCGAGGCCGAGGCCGGGCCGGTGCGCAAGGCGCTGGAAGTGTTCGATGTGGACACGCCCAAGGACATTCCGCCTCGCCTGCAGCGGCGAGAGCAGCTCGGCGCCGAGGTGGCCCAGCTGCGCGCCCAGCTCGTCTCCATGGAGAAGCACCCGGAGTTCATGGAGGCCGCTCACCAGCTTCCGGTGCTCCGCCAGCAGATCGAGCTGCTCAACGCGAAGATCTCGGAGAAGGGCGCCTTCGTGCGCGACGTGCGCGAGGTGGAGCGGGAGCTTGCGCGGCTCAAGGAGTCCATCGCGCTCGCGCGCAACCCGCAGATGGCCGCCATGGGTATGCCGGGTGCCGATGTGGCCGGTGGCAGCATGGAGCCGCTGGAGGATCCGGCGCCCATGGTGCTGAGCCTGGCGGGGGATCTGCTCGCCACGGATGTGCCCGCGGTCATCGGGATGATGCGCGAGCGGTGCGTGCAGTACTTCAGCGCCCTCACGGAGCGCCGCTACGCCAGCGTCGAGTGGGACAGGGATGGACGGACCATGGTGGTGACCTCCTCGGGCCGCCGTATGCCCGTGGGCGAGCTGCCTCCTCGCGAGGTGGACCTGTTCTTCCTGAGCCTCCGGCTGACGGTGGTGGAGAAGGTGAGCGCCCGGGTGAAGCTGCCGCTGCTCGTGGAGGACGCGCTGGTCGGTCTGGACGAGTCCCGACTGCCGCTGCTGGGGCGGATGCTCAAGCACCTGGGGACGCTGACGCAGGTGCTGCACGTCACCCCGCATCCCGGCCTCGCGCAGCTGTCGGACGGGCCTGTCAATCTGTAGTGCGCGCCATGGCGTGAGGGGCCTCTACGGTGGGGGCCCGGGAGGGGGATGGGATGGGACGGGGAGGGGCAGGGGTGGATCGCAAGGAGTACGGGGACGAGGGCGAGGCAGAGGCGGTGCGCTTCCTGGAGGCTCGGGGCTACCGGGTGCGCGCGCGCAACTTCTACTGCCGCTACGGGGAGCTGGACGTGGTGGCCGAGCACGGGGGCACCGTCTGTTTCGTGGAGGTGCGGATGCGCTCCACGGCGGTGTGGGGAGATCCTTCCCACACGGTGTCCTTCGCCAAGCAGCGCAAGGTGGTAAAGGCCGCGCTGCATTACCTCCTGGCCCACGGGTTGCGGGACAGGATGATCCGTTTCGATGTCATCTCGGTGGTGGGCCGCGGCGAGCGCGCGACGGTGGAGCATCTGCCGGGCGCCTTCGACGCCGGTATGTGAGGCACGGAAATGGCTGGGACGCTTTATCTGGTGGCCACGCCCATCGGGAATCTGGGGGACATCTCTACGCGCGCCCTGGAGACGCTGCGGGCGGTGTCCTTCGTGGCGTGCGAGGACACGCGGCACTCGCGGGTGCTGTTGGATCATTTCGGCATCTCCGCGGACACGGTGAGCCTGCCGGCTTTCGCCGAGGGCCAGCGCGCCGGCCGCATCCTGGATCGGCTCGAGGCCGGGGAGGACTGTGCGCTGGTGACGGACGCGGGCAGCCCGGGGATCAGCGATCCCGGGGAGAAGCTGGTGGCCGAGGCGATTGAGCGCGGGGTGAAGGTGGTGCCGGTCCCGGGCCCCACGGCGCTGGTGGCGGCGTTGAGTGCCTCGGGGTTGCCCACCGGGCGCTTCCACTTCCTGGGCTTCCTGCCGCGCAAGGGTCCGGAGCGCCAGGCCATGCTGGAGGAGGTGGCGCCCCTGTCGGCCACGGTGGGGATCTACGAGTCCCCGCGCCGGCTGGCTGAGACGCTGACGGACTTGAAGGACGCGCTGGGAGACCGGCGCGCGGTGGTGGCGCGGGAGCTGACCAAGGTGCACGAGGAGTTCGTGCGCGGCACGCTGTCGGCGCTGGCAGAGCGCTACGCGGCCGAGGAGCCCCGAGGCGAGGTGGTGGTGCTGGTGGAGGGACGCACCGGAGAGCGGCGCTGGTCCGAGGAGGAGCTACAGCGCGCGCTGGAGGAGGGGCTCGGGCGAGGCGAGAAGCTCAAGGCGCTCAGCACCGAGCTGGCTCGCCGCGCGGGTTGGTCCGGGCAGGACGTGTACCGGTTGGGGCTCGGACTCAAGAAGCGGTGACGACCCTCACCCCAACCCTCTCCCAGAGGGAGAGGGGGCCTGCACGGGTGAGAAACCAGGTTAGAACCGCAGGGTGGCGGTCAGATCCAGGCGGAAGTCCTTGCTCTCGGTGGCGAAGAAGCGCCGCGAGACGAAGTCCGTGCGGTAGTCGAAGTTCGGGTTGAGCTCCGCCGGGTTCCCCGTGATGTCCACCGAGCCGTTGCCGTCCAGGTCCTTGCCGATCTTCTCGTCGGTGAGGAGGTGGTCCGTGTTGTACAGGAACATGCCCGAGCCCCGGACGGACAGGATGTCGGAGATCTCGGCCGTCACGGCGAGCTGGCCGCCAATCTGCACGTAGTCCCCGGTGGCGAGCAGCTTGCGCAGCGTGCCACTCAGCTCGTTGTAGTAGCGGCCCTCGGACACGTAGTTGCTGATGGCCCGCAGGTCCATCTTGAACTTGCGCGTGGGCTGGTCGAGCACCTGGAACTCGGAGCCGAACATCACTCCAGCCACGTGCGGCGCCTGGATGCCCGTCTCCTTGCGATCCCACCCCGGCAGACCGCAGTTCTCCGGATGTCCGAGGTTCTGCGGAATCGTGTTCGGGTTGTTGCAGTTGGTCCAGGCGCCCGGGCCGCGCACGGGGACGGTGTAGTGCATCTTGAAGTACGGCTCCGCCAGGCCGATCTGCCGCGAGAGCGCCGTGGACACCGTGTACTTGTGCACTCGGTCACCGACGGCCCTGCCCCGAGCTTCCGTGGTCGTCTCCACGGACGGATCGAGCAGCGGGGCCGTGGGCGCCTCGTAGTCCAGTCCCACCACCCACGTGGGCTTGGTCTCGTCCTTGCGCTGGTTGAAGATGGACCACGCGAACCCGAAGCGCATGTTGCCCAGCGCGCCGCCGCGGTACGTCGCCGCGGGCACGTTGAAGAGCGGCACCGTGCCCGCGCCCGTGGCCGGGTTGCAGCCAGTGTTAGTTGGCGTGCCGTTGGCGTTCACGCAGTTGTTGATGATGGTGGAGTTGCTCGCGTTCGTGCCCGACACGTAGTCCCAGGACTCGTCCTGGAAGAGCACCACGGGCAGCCCGAACGACAGCTCCACGTCCTGGGCGATGCCAAAGGCCACGTCCATGTTCAGGCGCGTATCGAAGCTCTTGTACCAGAGCTCGCTCTGGTACTGACGCGTCCCGCCCGTCTCCAGGGGCAGCGCCTCGCGGACGATCTTCGTGCGTCGCCGCGAGTGCTCGATACCCACGTCGATGAACATCCCGAATGGATCCTCGTCCTCGAAGGACGAAGCGACTCGGGTGACATCCGCAGCAGTGGCGACGAACGGCGTACCCAGCGTCAGCGCGGCGACTACGGCGCGAAGCCTAGACATCCGACCTCCGGAACCCCTCCCGCGGGACCGACCCCATGACGTCTAACCCTCGGGAAACGTTGAGAAATTATCCCGAGGACGCTAGACGCCGGAGGCAGGGGTGTCAAGAAACGGATGGCTTCAGCCGCCGGCGACTGGGGTGCCGAGCAGCCCATCCTGCCGGCGCACCTCGGCCTCGAAGGCCGCGCGATGCGACGCCGCGAGCGAGCGCCGGTAGGTGCGGTGGCTCTCGTACGGATCCAGCACGCGCTCATTGGTGGCCTCGAGCTGGTAGTGCAGGTGGGGCGCGAAGGAGCGGCCACTGTTGCCGCTGCGGCCCAGCACGGCGCCCACGTTGAAGCGGTCGCCCACCTTGAGCGAGCGCGGCAGCTCGTCCATGTGCAGGAAGAGGGCGCGGCGGTGCTTCCCCCCCACCTCCTCCAGCTCGACGCAGTTGCCGTTGAAGCGGAAGCTCCAGTTCTTGCGGCGGACGATGCCGGTGAAGGGCGCCTTCACCGGGGTGCCCACGGGCGTCTTGAAGTCCACGCCCTTGTGTCGGCGGCCATCGCGCAGCAGCGACGTCACCTGCTCGTAGTCCTCCAGGGGCGAGTTCTCCAGGCGCAGCTCCAGCTCCTCGCCACTGGGCAGGTAGTAGCGGGGGTTCTTGTCGCCCTCGGGCTGGAAGCGGTAGGTGCGGTGCGTCTGGCCCGTCTTGTTGCTGGTGAAGCGCACCGCGTGCACGAGGGGCTCCTCGTTGGGGCGCACCTCGTAGAGGACGTCGAGGCTATCTCCGCGACGGAGATCACCCGGCACGTCCACCCACCACACCAGCGTGCGCGTCACCACCTGAGCGAGCGCGGGGCCCACCGAGGGGCCGGCGGCGGCGGTGACGGCCGTCTCCATCGGCCCGTCAATGCGGATGAAGGCGCGGGACAGCCCGGCGGCCGAGAGTGGATCCACGGGAGCGGCCGCGGTCGGAGCGGCGGCGGGGGCACCGGAAGGCGCGGCGGAAGGAGGAGTGGCGGTGGAGCCGGCCTCTCCGGGACCCTGAGCCACGGGCGCGGTGGCGGCGTTCTGCTCCGCCGTGGCGGGGGGCGTCTCCGAGACCAGTCGCTGCTTCCACCACCACACGCCTCCGGCGCTCAGGCCGAGCAGCAAGGAGACGACCATCACCGGACCTACAGGGCTTTTCTTCGGCTGTGGTCCGAGGGTGGGAAGAGGCGGCCGCATTCAGGCTCCCAGAGGGGAAAAGGGTTGTGGCCGGGACCGAACCGACGGTTTCGCGGCGATATTTCGCCGTCCCGGTGTCACTCGTCGAGGGCTTCGTCCCGCCCGTCCGGAGGAGTGGTGTCGCGTAGTCCGAATTCCTTCATCTTCGTCTGAAGGGACTTGCGGCTGATCTGCAGCAGCCTGGCGGCCCGAGTGACGTTGCCGCCCGTCTCCTCCAAGGCCTTGGTGATGAGGTCCTTCTCGAGCTCGGCCGCCTTCATGCGGACGATGTCCTTGAGGCCGCCCTCGCCCGTCGAGGCCTCCAGGTGAGCGGCCGAGAGGGCAGGTGCTGCCGTGGCCGGACCCTGGCGCACCGGCTCCGGGAGATCCTTCGCGGTGATGAAGGGCCCGTCGGCGAAGAGCAGTACGCGCTCGATGAGGTTCTCCAGCTCGCGGATGTTGCCGGGCCAGCTGTAGGCCTGCAGCAGCGCCATGGCGTCGTCGGAGATGCCCTCGATCTTCTTGTTGAGCTTGCGGTTGTACTTCTCCACGAAGTGCCCGGCGAGCGTGGGGATGTCCGCGCGGCGCTCGCGCAGCGGCGGAAGCACGATGGGCACCACCGCCAGCCGGTAGTACAGATCCTTGCGGAAGCGCCCGGTCTCGATCTCCGCCTGCAGATCGCGGTTGGTGGCGGCGATCAGGCGCACGTCCACGCGCGTCGTCTTGATGCCACCCACGCGCTCGAACTCGCCCTCCTGCAGGGCGCGCAGCAGCTTCACCTGCATCTCGACGGGGATCTCGCCGATCTCATCGAGGAAGAGGGTGCCCCCGTCGGCCAGCTCGAAGCGGCCGGGCTTGGAGGTGACGGCGCCCGTGAAGGCCCCGCGCTCGTAGCCGAAGAGCTCGGACTCGAGGAGGTTGTGGGGGATGGCGGCGCAGTTGATCTTGATGAACGGCTTGTCGCGGCGGCTGGAGGCGCCGTGCAGGGCCGAGGCGATGAGCTCCTTGCCAGTGCCGCTCTCGCCGTTGATGAGGACGGTGGAGGGGGTGTCCGCCACCTTGTCGATGATCTTGAAGACCTCTTGGAGCTGCGGCGACTCACCGATGATGGCGGCGCGGGCCTTGGCGTCGGCGCGCACCGAGCGCTGGGCGACGTCGTGCGCCTTGGCGGCCTTGGCGATGACGGCCGACAGCTCCGCCTGATCGAAGGGCTTGGTGATGTAGTCGAAGGCGCCGGCCTTGATGGCCTCGACGGCGGAGTCGACGGTGCCGTGCGCGGTGATGATGATGACGGGCACGTCGGGGTTGGCGGCGTTGACCGAGCGCAGAACCTCCATGCCACCGGCCTTGGGCATGACGAGGTCCGTCACCACGATGTCCGCGCCATTCTTGTTGAACTCGGCGAGTCCCTGCTCGCCATCCACCGCGACGGTGACGTCAAAGCCGTCACGGCGCAGGATGGCGGCGAGCACCTTGCGGAGGTTCGCCTCGTCGTCGATGACCAGAATCTTCGCCATGGGGGCTGGCGGGGGCTCCGTGGGGCTAGCCGCGGCTCGGCGCGGATTCCAGGGTGCAGATGGAGTCGGGGTGCTTGATGCGGAGGATCAGCGACTCCAGCACGCGGAAGGGGTGGTTCATCCGCGAGGCGCCCAGATAGGCGGCGACCATGTCCATGGCCACCGCGAGATCCATGTTCTCGCGGCCGGTGGAGACGATCACGCCCGAGTCGCCGCGCAGCCGGTTGGACTGGAAGACGCCGTCCGAGGCGAGCTGACGGATGGTCTCGATCTCCAGCACGCCCGTCTTCTCGAAGATGCGGTGCAGCAGCGAGTAGAGGCGGGGCGAGAGAACGACGGCATAGGGGCCGTAGTGGCCCGACTCATTGAGCCGGCGGGTGGCCTCGACGATGGCCAGGTAGCCGGCACCGGGGGTGGTCCAGTCGCCGAGCGGCACGGTGAGGCGGCCGGTGGCGTTCATCAGCCCCTCGTGGCCGAGCTTGGGGTCACCGTAGAAGATGAGCTCGTCTTCCTGCTGGGCACACAGGGCGGCGGCGCCGGCGGCGGCGGAGACGTCCAGGGGCATGTTGTGCAGGCGCGCGGCCTCGATGTCGCGCCAGTGCAGCAGGAAGTCCTTGTAGATGATGGGGATCGTCTTGAACTTGCGCGCGTCGGTGAAGACGGAGGCCGTCTCCTGCTCGCCGACGATGTCCACCGCGCCCGGGCTGACGCCGGTGTACTCGTCATGGGGGACAGTCTGCACGCCGGCACCCAGCGGGCCGTAGATGTCCAGGATGCGACGGCCGACGAGCGAGCGGCGGGCGACCTGGATGACGGTCTCGTTGAGGCGGGCCCACTCGTCCTCGCGCAGTGGGTTCTCGGCATGTCCAAGGAAGTCAGGCATGGGGACGCTCCAGGGGAGGTACGGAGTCAGCGGCTGCGCCGCAGCGAGCCGACGGTCAAGGGTTGGGCGCCCGGGCTGGGCGGCGGGGCAGGCACGCCATACAGGATGCGCTCGGGTTGAACGAGGCCAGGAGGCGGCTCGGCCTGGCCATTGGCATTGCGTCCGCCACGGGCCGGGCCTCGGGGAGCGGGCTCGGACGGAGCCGCCGGAGACGGAGCCGCCGCGGCGGGAGCAGGGGCCGGGGCGGGTGACGGCTTGCCCTCGATGGCGCCCTGGAAGTGGCCCGTGGTGACGGGCTTGGCGAAGTGGGCTTCCTGCCCCGCGTCGAGCATGCGAAGCATGTGGACGGCCTCGGCCACGTGCTCCTTCTCCTCTGCGGCCAGGTGCAGGAAGAAGTCGCGCAGCTCTGGGGTGGAGGCTACACGGGCATGGGCCTCGTACTCGTTGATGGTCTCCAACTCGCGCGCCAGGACCTGGCGGACGAGCGCCACATCGGTCGAGAGGTCTTTCTCTGGGGGAGCGGCCATGCGAGCGCTGACCATTGCGGCCTGCAGGGGTAACCGTCAAGGGAAACCATGGGACGGGAGTTCACGCTTCAAGCAGGTGAACGCTCCGCATAGAGTGATTGCCCTCTCGTGACCGTTCCCGCTCCTCGCTCCGGCCTTCCTCCCGTTCCTGAACCTCGGCCCGTCTCCCCAGGGCCGCGAGCCCGAGGCGGAGGCGCGCTGTTTGTCGCGATGGGCATCTTCGCCTCGCGCTTGATGGGACTGGTGCGCGAGCGCTTCTTCGCGCACTACCTGGGCAACGGGATGGCCGCCGCCGTGTTCAAGGCGGCCCTGCGCATTCCCAACTTCCTGCAGAACCTCTTCGGCGAGGGCGTGCTCTCCGGCTCGTTCATCCCCGTATATGCGGGCTTGTTGGGGAAGGGGGACACGAAGGAGGCGGATCGGGTCGCGGGAGCGGTGTTCGGACTGCTCGCGCTGGCCACCAGCGTGATGGTGGCGGTGGGCATGCTCGCCACCCCGTTCTTCGTGGACACCATCGCTCCGGGCTTCGAGGGCGAGGCGCGGACAATGGCCATCCAGCTCGTCCGTATCCTCTTTCCAGGCACGGGCATGCTGGTGCTGTCCGCATGGTGCCTGGGCGTCCTTAACAGCCACCGGAAGTTCCTCTTGTCGTACCTGGCTCCGGTGGTGTGGAACCTGGCCATCATCGCCACGCTGGTGGTGGCGGGCCTGCGCGGGCTGCCCGAGGAGCGGCTGGTGGTGGTGCTCTCCTATGGTGTGGTGGCGGGCTGCCTGTTGCAGTTCGGGGTGCAGGTGCCGTCGGTGCTGCGGGTGCTCGGCGGCTTCCGGCCCACCCTGTCCACGGCCAGCGAGTCCGTGCGCCAGGTGCTGCGCAGCTTCGGCACGGTGGTGATTGGCCGTGGCGTGGTGCAGGTGAGTGCCTACGTAGACACGTCCTATGCGTCGCTCATCGCGGACCGGGCGCTGTCCACGCTGACGTACGCCCAGACCATCTACCTCATCCCGGTGAGCCTCTTCGGGATGTCCATCTCCGCGGCCGAACTGCCGGAGATGTCGCGCACAGCGGGATCGGGGGAGGAGGTGGCCGCGAAGCTGCGCACGCGCCTGGAGGCGGGAGCGCGCCGCATCGCCTTCTTCGTGGTGCCCTCGGCGGCGGCGCTGCTCTTTATTGGTGACGTGGTGGCGGGCGGGCTGCTGCAGACGGGCCGCTTCACCGCCGCGGACACGCGCTACCTCTGGTACCTGCTGATGGGCTCGGCGGTGGGCCTGGTGGCCTCTGCGCTGGGTCGGCTGTACGCCTCGGCCTTCTACGCCCTGAAGGACACCCGGACGCCGCTGCGCTTCGCGGTGGTGCGGGTCGGCCTGGGTGCCGCGGCGGCCTGGTTCCTGGCCCTGCGGCTGCCGGGGCTGGTGGGGCTGCCGGAGCACCTGGGGGCGGTATTTCTCACGGTGACGAGCGGGCTGGTGGCCTGGTTCGAGGCGCAGATGCTGCGGCGGGCCCTCGCGGGGCAGATTGGCCACGTGGGGGTGCCCGGGGCGCTGCTGTTCAAGCTGTGGGGCGCGGGGCTCGCGGCGGGACTGACGGGGCTGGGCATCAAGCTGGCGCTGGCGCGGGTGCTGGGGCCCATGCCCGGAGTGGAGGCGGAGTGGGGTGGACGCCTGCTTGCCCCGCCACACCTACACCCGATCGTCCTCTTCCTGGCGGTGGTCCTGCCCTTTGGGGCGGTCTACTTCGGAGTCACGGGGGCCCTGGGCATCCCCGAGGCGAAGGCCGTGTTCCAGCGGGTGCTCCGGCGCAAGCCCGCCCGCTGACCCGCGCTCCCTGCTCTCCCTCGCCCTCCGGGAGAGGGGCGGGGTGAGGGTATCTCGCCCCCCAGGTTGTCCCCGTGGCAGGCCCCCTCTCCCTTTGGGAGAGGGTGGGGGGTGAGGGTTTCCCCTCAGGTGGACCCGTGTCCAGTTTCAGCCATGGCTCCATGCAGGCAGGAGCAGGCGGGCATGCCCGTGTCTCCCGCCGGGGAGGATGGGACATGCGACGTGTCGCGTTATGGAGAGGTTTCGGGCGCGCTTGATAGAAGATGACCACATGCGTCTTCCGTCCAAGCACGGCGCGTGTGTAGAGTGCGCCGCCTTTTTACCAGCCTGGGGGTACGGTCCCCCGACGCTGGATTCCAGATTTCGTTCAGGAAGGTCCTGGCAGTGAGCGACGAGAAGAACGGTTCCGTTGGTTCTGGTGGCGGTGGCGGTCCTGGGGGGTTTGGTCCCAAGAAGCCCAAGGCCACCTTTGGCGACGTGATGCTCGGCATCCCGGCGGGCCGTGGCGGCGAGCGCGAGGAGCGCGGCAGCCGTGACCGGGACCGCGGGTCGGATCGCCCGCGTGGCGAGCGTGAGCCCCGTCCGGCGAAGCCGGAGGGTGAGGCGGGGGCGCAGCAGGCTGCCCCCAGCGAGGGTGAGCGCCGTCCGCGCGGTGACCGCGGCGGTGACCGCGGCGGCAAGGGTGGCGGCGACCGGGGTGGCAAGGGTGGTGGCGACCGCGGTGGCAAGGGGGGCGGCGAGCGCCGGCCCCAGGGCCCCATGGTCGTCGTGAAGCGCGCCTCGGGTGCGGTGGAGACGCGTGGCCCGGTGACTCCGTCCCCGGCGTCGACCGCTCCGGCCGAGCCCGCGGCAGAGGCTTCGGCCCCGGTGGAGCCGACCGCTCCAGCGGCTTCCGCGGCTCCGGCCCCCAAGGCGCCTCCCACGCCGGCGCCCAGCAGCGCGCTGTACGAGGAGGTCGCCGAGTCCCAGTCCTTCGCCGAGATGTTCGAGGCGCAGCAGAAGGACGGCGGGGTTCCGGGCCGCCGCGCGGTGCGCGTGGGCGAGAAGGTGTCGGGCACGATCTTCCAGCTCGGCGCGGACACGGCCTTCGTGACGCTGTCCAATGCCAAGAGCGAGGCGATGATCGAGCTGCGCGAGCTCAAGGACGACGAGGGTGTGCTGCGCTACGGCGTGGGTGACACCATCGAGGCGCACGTCATCGAGGCAGGCGCCCGGGGCATCCTGCTCAGCCGCGCGCTGGCCAAGGGCAGCGCCAACATGGCGATGCTGGCCGAGGCCCGCGCCTCCGGCATGCCGGTGGAGGGCATGGTCCTCTCGGTGAACAAGGGCGGTGTGGAGGTGGCGATCGGCGACGTGCGCGCCTTCTGCCCCATCAGCCAGCTCGACATCCGCTTCGTGGAGAAGCCGGATCAGTTCATCGGCGAGAAGCTCACCTTCCGCGTCACCGAGGTGCGTGACCGCAACGTGGTGCTCTCGCGCCGCTCCCTGCTCGAGGACGAGCAGCGCAAGCTGGCGGCCAAGACGCGCGAGACCCTCGCCGAGGGTAAGGTGGTCAAGGGCAAGGTCACCGGCGTGCGTGACTTCGGCGCCTTCGTGGACCTGGGCGGAGTCGAGGGCATGATCCCCGTCTCCGAGATGTCCTACATGCGCGTGGCGCACCCGAGTGACGTGGTGAAGCAGGGCGACGATGTGGAGGTGGAGATCCTCCGCATGGAGCCCGCGCAGCCCAACTCGCCGGACAAGAGCAAGCACAAGGAGCGGATCACCCTCTCCATGCGTGCCCGCCAGGAGGATCCCTTCAAGACGGCGCTCGCGGAGATCAAGGAGGGCGACCGGCTGCAGGGCAAGGTGGTGCGGCTGCAGCCCTTCGGCGCCTTCGTGGAGCTGCGTCCGGGCGTGGACGGCCTGGTGCACATCTCCGCGCTGTCCGAGCGCCGCATCGCGCACCCGCGCGACGTGGTGCAGGTGGGCGAGGCCATCTGGGTGCAGGTGGAGAAGATCGAGCCTGCCGACAAGCGCATCGGTCTGCGCCGGATCACCGAGGAGGAGGCCCAGCGCCCCGCCGAGGAGCGTCCGGCCCCGGCCGCTGCCCAGGAGAAGAAGCCCGCCGAGCCCGCGGTGCCTCGCCCGAAGGTGGGCCAGGTGGTGGTGGGCAAGGTGGACCGCATCGAGCCCTACGGTGTGTTCCTCGTGTTCCCGGGTGGCAAGGGTCTTATTCCCGCCTCCGAGACGGGCACCGAGCGCGGCACGGATCTGCGCAAGAAGTTCTCGCTCGGCCAGGAGTTGAAGGTGGCCCTGGTGGACATCGACGCTTCCGGGAAGGTCCGTCTCTCCATCACCGCCGCTGAGCGGGCCGAGGAGCGCGCCGAGGTCGAGGCGTGGACCAAGAGCCAGCAGCCGGTGGGCGGTGGCAAGAAGGGACTCGGCACCTTCGCCGATCTGTTCAAGAAGTCGGGCAAGTAACGCCCGTCTCACTGTGCGTACGGGAGGCGCGGGGAATTGAGAGCGCGCCTCCCGCTGTTTCAGGAAAACAGTTGACGGTACAGGGGGAGGGCGGTACTTAGCCTCCCGCTTCGACGCCGCGGGGTGGAGCAGCCTGGTAGCTCGTCGGGCTCATAACCCGAAGGTCGCAGGTTCAAATCCTGCCCCCGCAACTTCAGACAGGCCAGAGACCCTGTCAGAAATAGATGACAAGGTCTCTGGTGTTTGACATAGAGCCGCAAACGATATCGCGGGGTGGAGCAGCCTGGTAGCTCGTCGGGCTCATAACCCGAAGGTCGCAGGTTCAAATCCTGCCCCCGCAACTCGTGGATGGGGCCCCGCTGGTGATGAGCCAGCGGGGCTTTATCGTCGCAAGTCATAGGATGTGTGGTGTTGGTGTAGAGCCATGTCGCGGGGTGGAGCAGCCTGGTAGCTCGTCGGGCTCATAACCCGAAGGTCGCAGGTTCAAATCCTGCCCCCGCAACTCGAAGAAAACGAAGCCCCGCCGGTGATGAGCCGGCGGGGTTTTGTCGTTTCTGGGCTCTTGTGCGGCGCGGGCCACACCACTTTCGGAGTCACCTGTATGGAGGTGACGTTTCCGGTGGGGGTGGTTAGATTTGGCCCGATGAACCGGAAGCACGGTGGCCGAGAAGAAAGCGAGCCGGCACTGAGGGCGGAGCTCCGGGCCCGGCTGGAGTCCTGGCCCCGGGAGCGGCTGCTCGACTTCGCCGTGGAGCGGTTGCTGGCGGAGCCGGAGCTGCGGCGGGTCCTTGCCGGGCAGCGGGTCCCCATTGCCGCCGATGCGGCCTTGTCCCAACGCTTGCGGCGGGCCATCGATGAGGCGGTGGGGGTTCGGTACGTCGATTGGCGCGAGCTCCCCAGCTACATCGGCCGGTTGGAGCGGTTGCTCGGAGACATCCGCTCCTTCGCCGAGGGCTATCCGGCGGAGGGAGTGGCGGTGCTCCGCTACTTCGTGAAGGTCCTTCCCCGGGTGTTCGACAGCATCGCGGACGAGGACGAGCTGGCGCTCTTCTGCTCGCAGCTCGCGAGGGTGGCGCTGGGGCTGGCGGCGAGAGTGGCGGGAGCGGCGCGCGTGGTGGCGGAGGAACTGCTCGCGGCCTGGCTCGCCGACGAGCATGGTCGCTTCTCGGAAGTCCCCGAGCTGCTGGTGGAGGCGGAGCTGGCGGCGGACGTGCGGCGGGAAGTGGCCGCGGCGGCCGAGGCGCTCGCCCTCCAGGCGGCACGCAAGGACAGCCACAAGTCGCGCGAGCTGGGCTCCCTGGCGGCTCGGCTTCGGTAGATGGCCCCGTGCACCTTACGTGCGGCGCTCGCGGTGCTCCTCGAGGTACGCCGCGAAGCCCGCCTTGGACTGGATGCGGAACTCGGGCAGTCGCGCGAGTGCCTCCGGCTCGAACGCGTACTGCTCGCACACGAGGCTCGCCCGCAGTGCGCCCTCCGGACCCCCGGTGAAGGGCTGCACCTCGTGCGTCAGGTCTCCCCGGAAGTGCACCAGCATCCCTGGCCTCGGCCGCACCTCGCCCGACGGCTGCGCTCCACGCGAGAGCACCAGCGCGCCTCCCTTCACGCCCTCGGGCACGTTCAGGTAGAGCACGCTCACGTGCTCGGGCGTCGCTCCCGGGACTCCGCTCGGCTCTTGCAGCGTCGCGTCGATGTGCCGGCCCACGCCTCGCCCGGGCTCCAGCAACAGCAGGTTCACATAGAAGGCGTTTGGCCTCCGCCGCTCCTTCTTCGGACCGAAGAGCCGCTCCCGCCAGGGCAGCAGTCCCCGCGCGCTCGCCGGGTCCATCACCAGCGCCAGGTAGTCCCGGAGGAATGGGAAGCGCTCCTCCAGCTTCGCCCGCCCTGCCTCCGTGAAGATGAGCGCGAAACCCCGGCTGCTCTGGAACGTCCCCATCAGCGGGCTCCGCGCCACGAAGCGCGAGGAGAGCAGGGCCTCCCGCAGGGCCTCCAGCTTCTCCGCGGTCATGGCTTCACGGTGGGTGACGAACTCGCTCACGCGCCGCAGCTTAGCGGGTTCAGGCCGGGGTTCCTGGAACGAAGGCACGGCACGCTGCCAGGCAGGCCCCCTGTTTCTTCGTTGCTCCCGTTACCACCTTCAGTCAGTAGCAGGTCACGACCTTCTTCGAGTGGTGCGAATGTCCAGATCCCGCGGTCATCACCTTCCAGAGGCTTCAGGCGACACGAGGACGGGGTTCGTCCGAGTGCGTGGGGCCCGCGAGCACAACCTGAAGAACGTGGATGTCGAGCTCCCGCGTGTCGCCCTGGTCGTCTTCACGGGGGTCTCCGGCTCCGGCAAGTCCTCGCTGGCCTTCGGGACCCTCTACGCGGAGGCGCAGCGGCGGTACTTCGAATCCGTGGCCCCGTACGCGCGGCGTTTGATCGATCAGGCGGGTGTTCCCGAGGTCGACTCAATCGACGGCCTGCCCCCAGCCGTAGCCCTCCAGCAGCACCGCGGCACTCCCACCACCCGCTCGTCGGTGGGCAGCGTGACTACGATCGCCAACTCCCTGCGCCTGCTGTACTCGCGCGCCGGCACCTATCCGCCCCACCAGCCACACCTCGACTCCGATGCGTTCTCGCCCAACACCCCGGCGGGCGCTTGTCCCAACTGCCATGGCCTGGGCCGAGTCTATGAGGTGACCGAGAAGTCGATGGTGCCGGATGACTCGCGGACCATCCGCGAGCGAGCCATCGCTGCGTGGCCTCCCGCGTGGCACGGCCAGAACCTGCGCGACATCCTGGTGACGCTCGGCTACGACGTTGACCGCCCCTGGCGTGACCTTCCCCAGAAGGACCGGGACTGGATCCTCTTCACGGATGAGCAGCCGACCGTCCCGGTCTACGCGGGCTTTACTCCGGCGGAGACGCGCCGTGCGCTCAAGCGCAAGGACCCCCCGAGCTACATGGGGACCTTCACCGGTGCCCGGAAGTACGTGTTGCAGACCTTCGCCACGACGCAGAGCGCGCTGATGAAGAAGCGCGTGTCGCAGTACATGGTGAGCGGGGCGTGCCGCCTCTGCCAGGGCAAGCGGCTGCGTCGTGAGTCCCTGTCCGTCACCTTCGCGGGCCTCGACATCGGCGAGCTTTCCCAGCTGCCGCTGAAGCGCGTTGCCGACATCTTGCGGCCCACCGCGGACGGGACTGCGCCCGGCGCGGCGAAGCTGGCGCGGGAGCACCCGGAGAAGGCGCTGGTCGCCGAGCGGATCGCCAAGGATCTGCTGGCGCGAATCCAGGTCCTGACCGAGCTGGGGCTGGGCTATCTCTCGTTGGAGCGCAGCACTCCGACGCTCTCACCCGGCGAGCTCCAGCGGCTGCGGCTCGCCACCCAGGTGCGCTCCAACCTGTTCGGCGTGGTGTATGTGCTCGACGAGCCCTCCGCGGGGCTCCATCCGGCGGACACCGAGGCGCTGCTCAAGGCGCTCGATCAGCTCAAGGGCTCGGGAAACTCGCTGTTCGTGGTGGAGCATGAGGTGGACGTGATCCGGCACGCCGACTGGATTGTCGACGTCGGGCCGGCGGCGGGAGAGAAGGGCGGGCGCGTTCTCTACAGCGGTCCGCTCGAAGGGCTCGCGGACGTGGAACCGTCCCAGACGCGGCGCTACCTCTTCGGGGCTGAGACCGCGAAGCGCCGCACACCCCGCGCACCCAAGGGGTGGCTCCGCCTCGAGGGTGTGTTACTCGCAACAACCTGCACGGCCTCGACGTCGACTTCCCGCTGGGCGTCTTCACCTCCGTGACCGGCGTCTCCGGCTCGGGGAAGTCGAGCCTGGTGAGCCAGGTCCTGGTGGAGCTGGTCGCCGAGCAGCTCGGCCATGAGATCCCAGAGGAGGAAGAGGAGGGTGAAGAGCTGGAGCGCTCCGTCGTGCTCACCACGGGCGGCCGGATTGTCGCGGGGATGGAGGGCATCAAGCGATTGGTGCGGGTGGACCAGAAGCCGATCGGTCGCACGCCTCGGTCCAACCTGGCGACCTACACGGGGCTCTTCGACAACGTCCGCAAGCTCTTCGCGGCGACCAAGGCCGCACGCGCCCGTCACTTCGACGTCGGGCGTTTCTCGTTCAACGTGGCCAAGGGGCGTTGCGAGACCTGTGAGGGCGAAGGCTTCGTGAGCGTCGAGCTGCTCTTCCTGCCCAGCGTCTATGCGCCTTGTCCCACGTGTCATGGGGCTCGCTACAACGCCAAGACCCTGGAGATTCAGTACCGCGGAAAGAACATCGCCGAGGTGCTGGGGATGACCGTCGACGCCGCTCATGCGTTCTTCGCCGAGGAGCCGCAGGTGCTGCGTTCGCTCAGCGTTCTGCGGGAGGTGGGCCTGGGCTATCTGCGGCTGGGCCAACCTGCGACCGAGCTCTCCGGCGGCGAGGCTCAGCGCATCAAGCTCGCCACCGAGCTGCAGCGGGTCCAGCGTGGCAATACGCTCTACATCCTGGACGAGCCCACCACGGGACTGCATCCCGCCGACGTGGACAAGCTCATGACGCAGCTCGACGGACTGGTCGAGTCAGGCAACACCGTCATCCTCGTCGAGCACGACATGCGGGTGGTCGCGGCGAGCGATTGGGTCATCGACATCGGCCCTGGCGCTGGTGACGAGGGCGGACGTGTGGTGGTTGCTGGAACCCCCGCGGAGGTCGCCGCCTCCTCGGCGAGCCGCACGGCGCCTTTTCTGGCGGAGGTCGTTGGTTGACGTTCGCCGACTCCTGGCGTGGACACCCAGCAGGCGGCCAATTCAAGGTGCTCCGATCGGACCGGAAATCGACGGGAAGGCTTGTCGTAATCCCGTAAGCCTGGACTAGACTCCCAGCCACCTCTCTGCTTGCAGGCCCGATGACCGAGTTCCTCGCTGCCATCCTCGCCTTTCCCACCGTCCTCTTCACCATCCCGCTGGGCGTGGTGGTCGGCTACTGGCTCATCGTCATGGTGGGGGCCGTAGGCGTTGATCTGCTCGACGGAGACATTGGCGACTTCGCCCTGGGGGCCAAGGCGGGCGCGGCCGAGGCGCTCGAAGGCGGCGTGAAGGGTGCGGTGGAGGGTGGGGCCAAGGCCGCCGCGGAGGGCGGCGCCAAGGCGGCGCTCGAGGGCAGTGCCAAGGCGGGTGCCAGCCTCTTCGAGGTGCTCGGCTTCGGCGGCGTCCCGGTGACGGTGTCCGTCAGCTTCGTGGTGTTCCTCTCCTGGCTGACGTCGCTGGCCTTCGCCCGCCCGGCCAAGGAGGCGCTCGGCGCCCTGCCTGGCGCGCTCGTCAGTGGAGGCCTCGCCGCGCTGTGCTTCGCCGCGGGCCTGGTGCTCGCCGGATTGGCGGTGCGGCCCCTGCGGCCCATGTTCGCCACGCACCATGCGCCTCGCCGTTCCGAGCTGATGGGCCGCGTCTGCGTCATCGCCAGCGGTAATGTGGATGGCAAGTTCGGCCACGCCACCTTCGAGGACGGTGGCGCCGGCCTCCTGCTCAACGTGGTGTGTGACAAGGCCAACCAACTCACGCGCGGGGAAAAGGCGCTCATCCTCAACTATGACGCCGCCCGCGACGCCTACGAGGTGGAGCCGGTGGACTGGCTTCTGCCTCAGGAGCTGGAGCACCTGAAGGATCCGCTCACCGCCGCCGCGCTCGCCCGGGACAAGGCCCGGACGAGGTAGTGCGGTCGCACGTTTCTTCGCAGTGACTTCTCAAGACCGCGCCGGGGCTGTTAGCGGGGGACTCCGGCCGCGTGATAGGTTCCCCCGGTCTACTCGCTCGGGAATCGCACCGACATGGATCTACCCATCGTCTTCACTGGTATCGGCGGAGGCCTGTTCTTCGTCTTCTGTTCCGCGTTCATCGTCTCCAGGTTCTACCGGCAGGTGGATCAGGGACGTGCGCTGATCATCAACCCCTTCAAGGGTGAGCCGGTCGTCACCTTCACCGGCTCCATCGTCTGGCCCATCATCAACCGGGCCGAGGTGATGGACATCTCCCTCAAGACGATCGACATCGATCGCCGCGGCAAGGAGGGGCTGATCTGCCAGGACAACATCCGCGCGGACATCAAGGTCACCTTCTTCGTCCGGGTGAACAAGACGCGTGAGGACGTGCTCAAGGTGGCCCAGGCCATCGGCTGCGAGCGCGCCAGCCACCCGGAGACGCTCGAGCACCTCTTCGAGGCCAAGTTCTCCGAGGCCCTCAAGACGGCCGGCAAGAAGTTCGACTTCAAGGACCTGTACACCGAGCGCGAGGCCATCAAGGACGAGGTCCTCCGGGTGATCGGCAAGGACCTCAACGGCTACATGCTCGAGGACTGCGCCATCGACTTCCTGGAGCAGACCCCCGTCGAGCTGCTGGACAAGGACAACATCCTCGACGCCGAGGGCATCCGGAAGATCACCGAGCTCACCTCCGTCCAGAACGTCCAGACGAACGAGTTCCGGCAGAACGAGCGCATGAACATCACCAAGCGCAACGTCGAGTCGGACGAGGCCATCTTCGCCCTCGAGCGTCAGCGCGCCGAGGCCGCCGCCAAGCAGAAGCGCGAGATCGACTCCATCACGGCCCGTGAGACCGCCGAGGCCGAGCGCGTGAAGGCCGAGGAGTACGCCAAGCAGCAGCTGGCGCGCATCAAGGCCGAGGAAGAGATCCTCATCAACGAGCAGAACAAGCAGCGCCAGGTGGAAGTGGCGCAGAAGAACCGCGAGCGCGTGGTGGGCGTGGAGTCCGAGCGCGTGGAGAAGGACCGCGCCCTGGAGGCCATCAACCGCGAGCGCGAGGTGGAGCTGTCGCGCATCGGCAAGGAGAAGCAGCTCGAGGCCGAGAAGAAGGCCATCGCCGACGTGGTGCGCACCCGCATCGCCGTGGAGAAGGGCGTGGCGGAGGAGGAGGAGCGCATCAAGGATCTGCGCGTGAAGGCCGAGGCCACGCGCCGCAAGGACGCGCTGCTCATCACCGCCGAGGCCCAGGCGCAGGAGAAGCTCGTCAAGGACATCAAGGCCGCCGAGGCCAGCAACGAGGTGTCCAAGTTCACCGCCAAGGAGAAGCTCACCCTGGCCGAGGCCGAGCTGCAGGCCGCTGACATGACGGCCAAGGCGAAGGCGCGGCTGGCCGAGGGTGTCCAGGCCGAGGAGGCCGCCCACGGCCTGGCCGAGGTGCGCGTGAAGGAGGCGGACGCCCTGGCCGTCGAGAAGCAGGGCATGGCCCAGGTGCGCGTGAAGGAGGCCGAGGCCGCCGTCATCGAGAAGCAGGGCATGGCGCAGGCCACCGTCCTCAAGGAGCGGGGCCTCGCCGAGGCGCTCGCCGCCAAGGAGCGCGGTCTGGCCGACGCCACCGCCACGCGCGAGAAGCTGCTCGCCGAGGCCGCCGGTGAGAAGGAGAAGGGGATGGCCCGCGCGAGCATCGGCGAGGCCGAAGCCATGGCCATCCAGAAGCGCGGCGAGGCCGAGGCCGTCACCATCCGCGAGAAGCTGCTCGCCGAGGCCAAGGCCATCGAGGAGAAGCTGCTCGCCGAGGCCCGGGGCCTTGCCGAGAAGGCCGAGTCCATGAAGCTGCTCCAGGGCGCCACCCGCGAGCACGAGGAGTTCCGCCTGCGCCTGCAGAAGGAGCGCGACGTGGAGCTCGCCACCATCCAGGTGCGCAAGGACATCGCCGAGGCCCAGTCCAAGGTGCTCGCCGAGACCATGGGCCACGCGAAGATCAACATCGTCGGTGGCGACGGTCAGTTCTTCGAGCGCTTCATCAAGGCCATCTCCGTGGGCCAGTCCGTGGACGGCGCGCTCGACCAGAGCGAGACGCTGCGCAAGGCCTTCAGCGGCTACCTCAACGGTGAGAAGGACCTGCCGGCGGACCTCAAGGAGATCCTCTCCAAGCCGGGCTTCACCAGCGACGCGCAGAACCTGGCCATGGCCGCCCTGCTGCACCGCATGGCGCCCAACCCCGCTGCCGCGGCTGCCTCCAACCTCAAGTCGCTCGTGGAGGCTGAGCCCGTCCGGGTCTCGGCTCCCGAGAAGACCCAGGGCTGAGACGGTCGTTCGTGGTCGATGAGCCGCGCCTTCCGGCTCGGGGGCGCGGTGACACAGCTTGAAGACCCTCACCCTAGCCCTCTCCCAGAGGGAGAGGGGACCCACACAGTGGAACCTGGGTTCGACCCTCTCCCCCTGGGAGAGGGCCGGGGTGAGGGTATGTACATCCCTGGTTCCCCCCCTTTCCCGGTGAACTGAAGATGGCAACTGAAAGCACCCCCCCCGCGTCGGGCGAGGCCACGCTGGCGGGTGGCAGCTACGAGGTCATCCGTGCGCGCCTGCTCTCCCAGGCCGAGGCGCTCGGCTCCAAGGCCACGGACCTCAATGATCGGCGCAAGAAGCTCTTCGGCGGCACCGAGCTCACCGTCATTGGCAATGAGCGCGTCCGCACCGAGAACAACTGCGTCGCGCGCGACATCGTCGGCGTCGGCAAGTACCTGCTCTTTGGCTACAACGTCTTCATCGGCCTGAAGAAGGAGATGAACGTCGCGGATGTCTTCTCGCTGCACAAGTTCGAGAAGACCGCCGAGGGCTTCGACTTCTCCGAGGTGCCGTCCACCGAGGCCGGCGGGTTCTTGAAGGATCCGCGCTTCGTCAAGGACTTCAGCGAGCTGTACAAGTACTATAAGGACGCGAAGCTGCTGCAGCTTCGCCGCAATGAGACGCGGCTCCTTGCCATCTTCCAGACGGGCAAGTCCGAGCGCGACATCAAGGTCTTCCGCTTCGGGCTCGATGTGGAGGGCAACGCCACCTACATCGACAACCAGGGCGAGCGCGATCACGTCTTCCCTCCGTCCCATGACTTCGAGTGGAAGGTGGCCTCGCGTGAGGACTACGTGCTCGGCCAGCACCCTCACGTCAACATCCTCGACCAGGTGTTCGTCGAGACGGTGAAGGGCGATCTCACCATCAAGGTGGAGGACAACACCACGGACGGCCTGGGCATCTACCGCGAGCCGGTGGAGGATCCGGACCAGTCGCTGGATGACGCCGAGTTCGCCTATGCCCAGGTGGGCGGCCTCATCCTCCTGCGCGTCCTGCCCTTCCGCGAGCAGAAGTACCGCTACCTCGTCTTCAACACGCGCACCCAGCACGTGGTGCGCATCGACGCCATCGGCAACGCCTGCATCCGCCTGCCCGAGGACCAGGGCATTGTCTTCCCCGGCGGCTACTACCTGCAGACGGGCGACTTCAAGGTCTTCGAGAACATCGGCGAGGGCCTCCAGTTCAAGCGCGCCATCCGCTCGCCCAACGGTGAGGACGTCCTCTACGTCTTCTTCCGCCGCGACGAGGGCGCCTACGTCCTCTTCCCGTACAACCTCGTGCGCAAGGAGGTGCAGAACCCGCTGCTGGGGCACGGCTTCAGCCTCTTTGGGGACGGGCGCATGGTGGTGTTCCGCTCCACCTCCAACGAGCCGACCCGCATCCACCCCATGCAGGTGTGGCAGACGCCCTTCGTCTCCGCCGAGCACGCCGCGAAGATGCCACCCGCGCCCGGCTACCTGGGCAAGGTGGGCAACGCCGAGCTGGTGCGCGGTATCTCTGATGCCCTGACGCTCGTGCGCATGGCCCGCACGGACAAGCCCTCCCGGCGCACCTACGAGGACCTCGCCGCCGCCGCCACCCGCATGCTCGATGCCTTCTACTGGCTCGGGCACGAGGAGACGAAGCTCCAGGAGGGCATCGAGACGCTGCGGCGCACCTCCGAGCTCATCATCGACGAGTTCGAGAAGGTGCTCGCGCTGCAGAAGCGCGCCACCGAGTCCATGGCCGAGGCCCAGAAGGTCCAGGAGCAGGTGCTGCTGCGCGTGCGGCCCGAGGAGCTCCAGAGCGCCGAGGGCTTCATGAATGCCCTCTCGGATCTGCGCAAGCAGCGCGGCCACCTCATCACCCTCAAGGAGATCCGCTACATCGACACGGCGCGGCTCGACGCCCTCGAGAAGCAGGTCATCGAGGAGACGGACCGCGTCAGCACCGACGCCGTGCAGTTCCTCCAGCGGGGCGAGGCCCTCAACCCCCTCGCCGAGCGCCTGGACGTGCTGCTGCAGAAGCTGGAGCCCATCCAGACCACCAACGAGCTGGCCCCGCTCGGCGAGGACATCGAGCAGGTGGGCAAGGGTCTGGAGGTGCTCAGCGAGACGGTGGGTGGCCTGCAGGTGGGCGATCCGCTCGCACGCGCTCGAATCCTGGAGGGCATCTCCGAGCTGTTCTCCCGCCTCAACCGTGTGCGCGCGGGCCTGAGCGTCAAGCGCAAGGAGCTGGTGGGCCGCGAGAAGCGGGCCGAGTTCGGCGCCCAGTTCAAGCTGCTCGGCCAGTCGGTGGAGAGCGCGCTGTCCGTGGCGGACTCGCCGGAGAAGTGCGACGAGGGCCTCTCGCGCCTCACCGTGCAGTTGGAGGAGATGGAGGGGCGCTTCGGCGAGTTCGACGAGTTCCTCGGCCAGCTCACCCAGAAGCGCGAGGAGCTGCTCGAGGCCTTCGGCCAGAAGAAGCAGGCGCTGGTGGACGAGCGCCAGCGCCGGGCGCAGAACCTCTTCGGCGCCGCCGACCGCATCCTCACCGGCGTCAGCCGCCGGGCCAAGTCCTTCAAGTCCGAGGACGAGCTCAACACGTACTTCGCGTCCGACTCGATGGTGCTGAAGCTGCGGCAGCTCGCCGAGCAGCTCCTCGAGCTCCAGGACAGCGTGCGCTCGGACGAGGTGCAGAGCCGCGTGAAGACGGCGCGCCAGGACGCCCTGCGCGCGCTGCGTGATCGCAACGACCTCTACGAGGAGGGCTCGGGCGCGCCGGTCATCAAGTTCGGCAAGCACCGCTTCAACGTCAACACCCAGCAGTTGGATCTCACGCTGTTGCCGCGCGACGGCGCGCTCTACCTGCAGCTCACCGGCACCGACTACGCCCAGAAGCTGGAGGAGCCGGAGCTGGAGAAGTACCGCGAGCTGTGGGATCAGCACCTCATCTCCGAGACGCCCCAGGTGTACCGCGCCGAGTACCTCGCGGCGCAGGTGCTGCTGGACGCGGAGGAGGGGAAGGGGAGCGTGACGCTGGCGGCGCTGCACCAGGCGCTGCTGGAGCCGAACGGGCTGCTGGAGAAGGTGCGCGCGTACTCGGCGGACAAGTACGACGAGGGCTACGAGCGCGGCATCCACGACGCGGACGCGGCGGCTATCCTGGAGAAGCTGCTGGCGATGCACACGGGGGCGGGGCTGTTGCGCTTCGCGCCCACGCCGCGCGCCTGGGCGGCCCTGTACTGGGCCTTCGGGGGTGAGGGCGAGGAGAAGGCGCTCATCCACCGGCGCGCGCGCAGCCTGCACCGGCTCCGTGCGGCCTTTGGTGAGTCGGCGGAGCTGGTGGCCCTCGGCAACGAGGCGGGCGAGCGGATCGGCGCCTTCCTGAAGGCCTCGGGGGTGGAGTGCGGCCCCGCGGAGGCGCGGCTCGCCGGACGCTACCTCGTCGAGGAGCTGGCCGGCGACAGGCCTCGCTTCACCACCAGCGGCGAGGCGGTGGCGCTCAAGGACGCGCTGCTGTCGCAGCTGGACAGGTCGGGGACGCGCTCGGCCTTCGAGGACGATCTGCGCGGCCTGGAGAAGAACCTCCCCGAGCGCCTGCGCACCGTGCGCGCATGGGTGGAGGCGTATCTGGCGCGGCGCGAGGGCGGTCCGGGCGCGGCGGCCCACGTGGCGGTGGAGGCCGCGGTGGTGCTGCTCACCGAGCGCAAGCTGGACCGCGAGGTGGCCGGTGCTCTCACCTCCACCGAGGTGACGGGCATGCTGGGCCAGCACCCGCGCATCCATGATCGCAAGCTGCCGCTGCGGCTGGACGAGTTCCTGACTCGCCTGAGCGATTTCCGGCAGGTGCGCGTGCCGGCCTATCACGCCTACCGCGCGCTGCTGCGGGACCTGCTGGACCGCGAGCGCCGCCGGCTGCGCCTGGAGGAGTTCACGCCGAAGGTGCTGACGTCCTTCGTGCGCAACAAGCTCATCGACGAGGTGTACCTGCCGCTCATTGGCGCCAACCTGGCCAAGCAGCTCGGCTCGGCGGGCGAGAACAAGCGCACGGATCGCATGGGCATGCTGCTGCTCATGTCGCCCCCGGGCTACGGCAAGACGACGTTGATGGAGTACGTGGCCAGCCGGCTCGGTCTCACCTTCGTGAAGGTGAACGGCCCGGCGCTGGGCCACTCGGTGAAGTCGCTGGATCCGGCCGAGGCTCCCAACGCCACGGCTCGCCAGGAGGTGGAGCGCATCAACCTGTCTTTCGAGATGGGCAACAACGTGATGCTCTACCTCGACGACATCCAGCACACGGATCCCGAGCTGCTCCAGAAGTTCATCTCGCTGTGCGACGGCCAGCGCCGGATCGAGGGTGTGTGGAACGGCAAGACGCGCACGTATGACCTGCGCGGCAAGAAGTTCTGCGTGGTGATGGCCGGCAACCCGTACACCGAGACGGGCGACCGCTTCCGCATTCCGGACATGCTCGCCAACCGCGCTGATACCTACAACCTGGGCGACATCCTCGACGGCAAGGAGGACCTGTTCGCGCTGAGCTACATCGAGAACGCGCTCACGTCGAACAGTGCGCTGGCGCCGCTGGCCACGCGCGAGCCGGGTGACATTCACAAGCTCATCCGCATGGCGAAGGGCGAGGAGGTGCCCACCGGTGAGCTGGCGTACGGCTACGCGGCGGCGGAGCTGCAGGAGATCGTCGCGGTGTTCCAGCGGCTGTTCCGCGTGCAGCAGGTGCTGCTGAAGGTGAACCTGGAGTACATCGCCTCGGCGGCGCAGGACGAGCGCTTCCGCACGGAGCCCGCGTTCAAGTTGCAGGGCAGCTACCGCAACATGGGCAAGATCACCGAGAAGGTGGTGGCGGCGATGACGGACGATGAGCTGGAGCGGCTCCTCGACGACCACTACCAGGGCGAGTCGCAGACGCTCACCACGGCGGCCGAGCAGAACCTGCTCAAGCTGCAGGAGATGCGCGGGCGGCTGACGCCGGAGAAGGCGAAGCGCTGGGAGGAGATCAAGCTGGGCTTCGCGCGGGTGAAGCGGATGGGCGGGAAGGAGGACGATCCGGTGGCCCGCGTGACGGGTCAGCTCAGTGCCATCGAGGAGCAGCTCGGCTCCGTGGCGGGCGCGGTGGTGAAGGCGGCCGAGGTGACGCGCCAGCCGTCGGGCCCGAGTCCGGTGGCCGAGGTGACACCGAGGCTGGAGGCGCTGCGAGACGCGCTGCTGGAGCTGGCGAAGAAGGAGACGCCGGCGCCGGTGGTGCAGGGGCCGGACCTGACGCCGTACCTGCAACACCTGGCGAAGGTGCTGAAGGTGCTGGCCGAGCGCGCGGTGGCGGCGCCGGCCCAGACGGTGGACATGGGGCCAGTGATGGAGCAGCTCACGCAGGCGGTGAAGACGATGGCGGAGCGCCAGCCGGTGGCCGCGCCCGTGTCCGCGCCGCCCGCGGATCTGGGGCGGTACATGGAGCAGATGTCCCAGGCTGTGAAGTCCATGGCGGAGCGGGCGCCTGTGCCGTCGCCGCAACGGGCCACGGCGCCGCTGCCCGCGGATCTGGGCCGGCAGATCGTGCTGGTGGAGAGCGCGCTGGCACCGATCGAGAGGCTGGCGAAGCGGACGTTGCAGAGTGGCGACGAGAACCTCAAGGCCATGCAGGTCTGGCAGGCCGTCACCGAGGCGCTGGAACTGCTCCAGGCCATGCAGCGCCCCACGACGGGCTGAGCCATCTCCAACAACCCCTCTCCCTCCGGGAGAGGGAC
The DNA here is from genome assembly GCF_026626635.1 of Archangium lansingense. Lineage (GTDB taxonomy): Bacteria > Myxococcota > Myxococcia > Myxococcales > Myxococcaceae > Archangium > Archangium lansingense. Next base: position 7,315,399 of record NZ_JAPNKA010000001.1, on the reverse strand, counting down.
GGGGTAGGAGGGTCTCAGTGGAGGCGAAAGTCTTCCCCGAGCCACTGGCATGCGACTACCGTGCGGCCCCCGAGCGCGCACAGGCGGGCCCGCTCTTCTTGACCCCTCCACTCGCTCCGCCCGCCCGAGGTCCCCCCGTATGTCTCGCGCCACCCCTGACTTCGATCCCGCGTCCGTGGACGTGGAGGGCTTCCTGGCTGACATCCGCGCGCTGCGCACCGAGATCGACGCCTCCGTCAGCGAGGCGGACCTCGCGCACCTGCGGAAGATCGAGAACTGGGGCCGCGCGGCCTCGGTGCTCGGCCTGGCCACCTGCTGGATGATGCCCAACCCCCTGAGCGCGGCGGCCATGGGGCTCGGCCGCTCCACGCGCTGGCTCCTCATGCACCACGTGGGGCACCGTGGCTATGACCGCGTCCCCGGCGCCCCCGCGGAGCGCACCAGCAAGGGCTTCGCCAAGGGCAATCGCCGCTTCCTCGACTGGCTCGATTGGATCCTCCCCGACGCCTGGGTCTACGAGCACAACGTCCTCCACCACTCGCACACCGGCGAGGACGCGGACCCGGATCTGCTCGAGCGCAATGCCGAGGGCTCCCTGCGCAACCCGGACCGCCCGCTCGCCCTGCGCTACTTCCAGCTCGCCCTGCTCGCGATCACCTGGCGCGCCAGCTACTACTCTCCCGAGACGCTCGCCTCTCTCCGTCGCAAGCACCGCCCGGACGGGCCCCTCACCCGCGAGGAGTGGCGCGAGGTGCTGCTCAGCGGCTACGCCCCCTACATCGCCTGGAACTTCGTCGTCCTACCCGCGCTCTTCCTGCCGCTGGGGGCGTGGGCCGGCTTCAGCGCCCTGTGCAACTCGCTCATGGCCGAGGTCATCACCAACGTGCACACCTTCCTCGTGGTGGGGCCCAACCACACCGGCGAGGACCTGTACCGCTTCGACTCCAAGCCGGAGAACAAGGGCGAGCGCTACCTCCAGCAGGTGATCGGCAGTGCCAACTACCGCACCGGCGGAGACCTCAACGACTACCTCCACCTCTGGCTCAACTACCAGATCGAGCACCACATCTACCCCGACCTCTCCATGCTCCAGTACCAGCGCATCCAGCCGAAGGTGCGCGCGATCTGCGAGAAGTACGGCATCCCCTACGTCCAGGAGAGCGTCTGGACGCGGGCTCGGAAGATGGTGGACATCGTGGTGGGCAAGCGCTCCATGCGGCGGATCTCCCGCCGTGAGGGCGCCTCGGCTTCCGGTCCGCTCCCCGACGTGGCGTGATAGGGTGCGCCCCCGTGCACACCATCTTCGTCATGATCAAGTGTGAGCTGGGGCAGACATATAAGACAGCGGCGATGATCGCCGACCAGGTCGACGAGGCCGCCGAGGTCTACTCCACCTCGGGTGGCTACGATCTGCTGGCCAAGTTCCACCTCGACAAGGACCAGGACATTGGCCGCTTCGTCACCGAGCGCATCCAGACCCTGGCCGGTGTCAAAGACACCTACACCATCACCACCTTCAAGGCCTTCTGAGCTGCTGCTCGGGAAAGAACACTTCCCGGGCGTGACCTTCGAAGTCCTGTCCAGCGGTTGACACCTTCGCGCACCGCCCGCCCAAGGATCCCCTTCGGGCCGTGGCCGTGCGTTACCTCTCATTGTCCGGCTGCGCCCATTGAGAGGGCGGAGGTCGCTGCAAGCCCCCCCGCCGAGGAATTGCCCCATCACCGGTTTCCACCGGGTGCGCCCCCCTTTTCGGTACTCCGGGTGAATCCTGCTGCCTCAGACAGCCTATTTTTTCCAGTGAAACAGGAATAGTGTGCAATCAGCTGAAACATTGGGCATGATGTGGAACGAAACTGACTTGGGGCCACCCAGGGCCCCGGGGGGCATCAAAGGAGGCAGCGCACGTGACCACGCCGACCAAGCCCATCCGTTTCCTGCTCTACCCATCGCACGGTGAGGTTCGGGAGCACGTCCGCGTGGATCTGTTCGGCAGGGCGTTGTCGGAGCGGCTGGGCCGGCCGGTGGTGATGGAGCTGTCGCCCACCTACGAGGCCCTGGAGGCGGAGGTGGCGGCGGGCCGGGTGGACATGGTGTGGGCCACGGCCGATCAGTGTGATGCCTTCGCGCCTCGGGCGCGGGCGGTGCTGCGCGCGGTGCGCTCGGGAAGTTGCCAATACCGTGCGGCCCTGGTGTGTCGCGCGAACGAGCCACTCACCCTGGAGACGCTCCAGGGCAAGCGCGTCGCCTGGGCCACCCCCCGCTCGGCCGGTGGGTACCTGCTGCCCGTGCGCTTCCTGGAGGCGCAGGGGCTGCGCGTGAACGAGCTCTTCTCCGAGCAGCGCTTCATGGGCGCCTACCGCAAGGCGATCAACGCGGTGCTGGCCGGCGAGGCGGACATGGCCGCCGTCTTCTCCCCCCACGCGGACGAGCATGCCATGCGCGCCACCCTGGCCACCTACGTGGGAGCGAGGGAGTCCGAGCTCATGACGTTCGCCTTCACGCCCCCCGCGCTGGCCGACGGCATCGTCCTCACCCGGCGCCTGTCCGGGGAGGATGCCGCCACGCTGGTGTCCGTCCTCACGCGGATGAACACCGACGGCTCCGGCCTGGAGATGCTGATGGGCCCGTTCCGCACCGAGGGCTTCGTCCTGCAGACGACGGACGGGCGGGAGCAGGCTCCGGCGTCGCGGAAGGTGCGCAGCGCCGAGTACGTGGTGGCGGAGCTGGACGGGGAGGAGCGGTGCCGGCGGCTGTGGTCGCCCACGGGCAGGGCTTTCGGCCGGGACGTGAGCGACGCCGAGGGGCGGACGCTGACGGAGGTGCTGGGGACGGAGGCGGCCGAGCCGCTGTTGTCGCTGATGCGCTCGGTGCGCCATGGTGGCGCGGACGGCCGGCTGGAGTACCGGCTGGAGGTGGAGGGGGAGACGCGCTGGTACGCGGCGGAGATCACCCCGTGTGCCCCGGTCCCCGGCGAGACGCAGCCGCGCCTGGGTCTGATGGTGCGCGACGTGTCGGGGATGCGCGCGCTGGAGGATCCGATGTACCGGCTGGCCTCCTTCCCGCTGCTGCACCCCGAGCCGCTGCTGGAGCTGACCATGCAGGGCGAGCTGCGCTACGGCAACCCCGCCACGCACAAGGCCTTTCCGGAGCTGCTGGTGGAGGGCACGAGCCACCCGATCGTCGAGGCGGCGCTGCGGTGGGCCTGGCAGGGCGCGCCCGCGGGCGAGCCCGCTCCCACCGTGCACCTGGATGGGCGCTACTGGGAGCTGACGGTGGCGCAGCTCTGGAATCCCGAGGGCCTGCGGGTGTTCGCCAAGGACGTGACGCTGCGCAAGCAGATGGAGGCGCGGCTCATCCAGGCGGACCGGCTCTCGGCGCTGGGCTCGCTGGCGGCGGCGGTGGGGCACGAGATGAACAACCCGCTGGCCTTCATGATCGCCAACCTCTCCTACGCGCGCGAGGAGCTGGCGCGCATGGGGCAGTCGCTGCGGGAGCAGGGGGCGGCCGCGGCGGGGGAGTTGGACGAGGTGCTGGAGGCCCTGTCCGAGACGGCGGAGGGGGCGCTGCGGCTCAAGCACATCGTGCAGGATCTGCGGACGCTCTCGCGCAAGCCGCCGGAGCACCAGGCACGGGTGGAGGTGCAGCCGGTGCTGGAGAACGCGCTGAAGCTCATCCGCGGTGAGCTGAGCCACCGGGCGCGGCTGGAGCGGGACTTCTTCGAGATTCCGGCGGTGGACGCGGACGAGGCCCGGTTGAGCCAGCTCTTCCTCAACCTGCTGCTCAACGCGGTGCAGTCGATGAATCCTGCGGAGGCCGCGCAGAATGTGCTGCGAGTGGCCGCCTACACCGGCGAGGAGGGCGAGGTGGTGGTGGAGGTGCAGGACACGGGCAAGGGCCTGGCTCCCGAGGCGCTCTCGCGCATCTTCGAGCCCTTCGTCGCCACGCTGCCCGGCAGCACGGGGCTGGGGCTGTCGGTGAGCCACGCCATCGTGACGGGCCTGGGTGGCACCCTGCGCGCGGAGAGTCGCGAGGGCCGAGGCACGCTCATCACCATCACGCTGCCCGCGGCGGCCGAGGTCAGCCAGCCCCGTCAGGTGTTGCTGGCCGGGTAGAGGGGTCAGCCGCCGTCCGGCTCTCCACACCCCGGCCACTTCGGCGGAGCGAGGGTCTTGCAGCTGGGTTAAAAAGTAACACCCGGTATGTCTGTTTCCGCTCCGTCCTCTACCCTGCGCGAGTTCATCGACAAGCTCCTGCTGCTCGATCGCTCGCTTCAGTTGCCCGGCCTGGGCCCGGATGAGCATGGCTTCCTCGAGAAGCTGCTCATCACCGCGGACGTGGCCCCCGTGCTGCTGGCGTACGTGGACGGCGCCGAGCGCTACCGCTTCTGCAACCAGGCGTACGAGCGTTGGTTCGGGGAGAAGCGCGAGCACATCCTCGGCCGATCCATGCGGGAGATCCTCGGCGAGGCGGCGTACGAGCTCGTGCGTGGGGACATCCAGGCCGCGCTGTCCGGGCGGTGGGTGCGCTTCGAGCGCGTGGTTCCCTACCGCATAGGGGGCAGCCGTATGGTGCGCGCGGACTACGTGCCGCATGTGCTGCCAGATGGGCGAGTGGCCGGGTTCGTGGGGATGGTGGAGGACATCACGGAGCTGCGCCGGGGCGAAGAGGCCGCGCGGATGGCCGAGGCCTTGCGCGAGAGCGAGGACCGCTTGCGCCTGGCCCTGCTCTCCGCCCAGCTGGGAATCTGGGAGTTCAATCCGCTCACGGGCCAGCGGACCTGGGATGACCGGTGCCGCGAGCTGTTCGGCCTGCCTTCCGGGGGGGAGTCCGTCTCCCAGGAGGCCTTCCTTGCGTGTCTGCACCCGGAGGACCGGGCTCGTGCGGATGCGGAGATGAAGGCGGCGCTCGAGCCGGAGGGAGGGGGTCGCTACCAGGTCGAGTTCCGCACGGTGGATGCGCGAGGCCGGGTGGTGCGGTGGCTCTCTTCCCACGGACAGGTCTATTTCGACGCACGGCGGCAGCCAGTCCGCTGCGTGGGCACGGCGCGCGACGTCACCGTGTCCCGGCGCGCCCTGCTGCGCATGGAGCGGCTGTACGCCTTGTCTTCCGCCCTCTCCCAGGCCCTGCTGCCCGAGGAGGTGGCCCAGGTGGTGGTGCGCGAGGGGAGGGTGGCGCTCGAGGCCCTCTCGGCCTCGCTCGCATTGGTGAGCGCGGATGGCACCATGTTCGAACTTCGCGCGGCCTACGGCTTCCCCGAGGGCGTGCTGGACGAGCGCTGGCGCTGCTTTCCGATAGATACGCCGGTGATGTTTCGCGAGGCCGTCCGCACCGGTCGGCCCGTGCTGTACGGAAACCTGGCGGCCTTCCTCCGGGACTATCCGGAGCTGGCCGACTCCCCGGCGCTCGTGGGCCAGGCGTTCGTGGCGCTGCCGCTGCGCGTGGAGGCGCGCATCATCGGCGCGTTCGGCTTCAGCTTCGAGCACGAGTGGGAGTTCACGCCTGAGGAGCTCCGGCTCATGGAGGCGCTCGGGCATCAGTGTGCCATGGCCATCGAGCGTGCCCGTCTCTACGCGGCCGAGCGCCAGGCACGCGCTGAAGCCGAGCGGCTGAGGGATCGGCTCTCCGCCGAGAGCACCCTGCTGGAGGCCGTGCTGCAACAGCTTCCGGTGAGCGTTGTCATCGCTGAGCCCGGGGGCCGGATCGTCCGGGGCAGCGCGGCCGTGGAGACCATCTGGAGCCAACCCTACGTGGCCTCGGGGAGCATCTCGGAGTACGCGGCCTACAAGGGCTTCCACGCGGACGGGCGGCCCTATGCCCCCGAAGAGTGGCCCCTGTCGCGCTCGCTGCTCCATGGGGAGACGGTGGTGCGCGAGCCGGTGACGGTCGTCCTTCCGGACGGTTCCCTCCGGAAGGTCGATGTGAGCGCCACCCTGGTACGCGATGCCGAGGGCCGCACGGTGGCCGGCGTGGCGGTGAGCACCGACGTCACCCAGCACCATCAGCTCCAGGAGGCGCTGCGCCGCGAGGGCGAGGTGCGCGAGAAGCTGCTCGGCATCGTCAGCCACGATCTGCGCAACCCTCTTCAGGCGATGTCCACCGCCAGCCACTTGCTGCTGACCTCCTCCGAGCCCCTGACGCCCTTGCAACGCAAGTGGGTGACGCGCGTGCGGACGAGCGTGCAGCGGATGGACCGGCTCATCCAGGACCTGCTCGAGTTCGTGCGGATCCGCCAGGGGGAGACGCTCCCCATTCAGCGCCAAGCGGTGTGCCTGGAGGAGGTGTGCCGGACCATCGTCGACGAGCTGCAGGCCGCCCATCCCCATCGCCAGTTCCTGCTCGAGGCGCACGGCGACACGCTCGGAGAGTGGGATCCGGAGCGGCTGATGCAGCTCGTGGGCAACCTGTTGGCCAATGCCCTGACCCATGGCTCAGAGGGCACGCCCATCCAGGTGCGCATAGACGGCGAGGGCGCTCAGGTGGTGCTCGAGGTGGTCAACCAGGGGCACCCCATCCCGCCGGAGTTGCTGCCCCGCATCTTCGAGCCCTTCACGCGCGCCAGCGACGGGGGCAATGCCCTCAAGGGCGTGGGGCTCGGCCTCTTCATCGTGCACGAGATCGTCGCCGCGCACCGGGGTCACATCGACGTGCACTCCTCGGCCGAGACGGGCACGGTGTTCCAGGTGAGCCTCCCCCGGGCGTGAGGCTCAACCCCAGGAGAACTCCACCTCGTTGTCGGGTTTCAAGATGGCCTGCATCGGTCCTCCCCCTGGGCCTGACGGTGGCCCAGGCCGCCCGTGACAACTAGACTGGCCGGGCGTCCGAGGACGCTTGTTGAAGAGAGGGATGTGCATGCGGCGCAGGTGGGGCATCGGAGCGGCGGTGGCGGGCCTGCTGGTCTTGCTGCTGTGGCTCCTCTGGCGACCCGCGACAGCCCCGGAGTCCGCCTCCAGGGGCGCGGGCCGTCCGGTGAGACTCCAAGCGAGGGCTCCGTCTTCTTCAGTCCTCGGGTCCACCACGACCCTGGCCGGGGCGCGCGGTACCCTGTCCATCCAAGGCCGCGTGGTGGGTCCTCATGGACCGGTGTCTGGGGCGATCGTCTTTGCCTTCGCGCGCGCGTCCCGGGAGTGGCCCTCGTTGTCGGCCTCCCAGCGTCGCTGGCCGCCGGACGCCGTATCGTCCTGTGACCTGTCCTTGGAGGTGATGCCGCTGTTGGAACTGGCGGCGGAGCTGCGGGGAAAGCAATTGCCGCTGGCTCGCGCCACCACGGACACCCAGGGGAACTTCCGCCTCGAGGGTCTGGAGCCGGGCACTCTCGCACTCTGGGTCGAGAGCGCGGAGGGCCTTGCTCTGCGGGGGGACGTGATCGTGGGCAGCCAGGAGGTGGAGGTGCGGCTGGGGCCCGGGATGACGTTCTCCGGCGTGGTGCTCGACGACCAGGGCAGGCCGGCCGCGGGAGCGCTCGTCACGACCCTCCAGAGAGACGCGGGACGCTTCGTCGAGACGTCCACGAACGAGGAGGGTCAGTTCCTGCTCGGCCCGCTTCCCTGGGGACGCTATGACCTCCTCTTCTCGAAGGAGGGCCTGGGACCCGCACGTCTGAATTCGTACGCCTGGGAGCCGGGTCCGGTGCAGGTGACGCTGCCCACTCCCCGGCGGATTGCCGGGCAGGTGGTGGACGAGCGGGGCCCGGTTTCGGGTGCCACCGTCCAGGTCGAGGGCGAAGTGCTCGGGAAGCCCGTGGTCACGGACCTCCAGGGACGATTCGCGCTCGAGGTGCCGTGCCCGAGGCGGTACATCCTGACGGCCAGCGACGAGGGGCGCTATGCCCGGCAGCTGGTATCCCTGGAGTCAGGGCTGGACAAGGAGGCGGTCACGCTCCTCCTGGGCCCCACCAGCATCCGGTTGAGCGGGCGAGTCACCGACACGTCGGACCAGCCCATCGAGGGCGCCGAGGTGTCTCTCTTCGGAGGGGCGCTGCAGTGGATGGGCTCGGCCCGGACGGACGCGCAAGGTGGGTTCCTGTTCGAGCGGCTTCCTCCGGGAACGTACACGACGATTGTCCAGGCGGCGCACTACGAGCCGAGGGAGGCGCCGCCGCTTCTGTTCTCGGTGTCGCAAGCGCTGCGGTTCACCTTGAAGGCGCAGGAGCGGCGCACGGGGAACGCGGAGGATGCGTCTCTCGAGGTGGAGTGGGTGGACGCGGCGGAGCGTCCCGTGTCCCAGGCGCACGTGCGGGTCTACAAGAGTGGTTCCGCTTCCCGCTCGGCCACCACCGGCATGGATGGCAGGGCTGTCTTCCAGGGTCTGGCGCCCGGGAGCTATGTCCTGGAGCCCCAGACCTGGGAGGCGTGGAGCGGCTACGCGCCGCTGCGCGTGGAGCTACGTGGCTCAGAGACTCGGAAGGTCCGCCTCCAACCATCCGAGGAGGGCTGGAGCCTCTCGGGCCAGGTCGTGGATGCCGAGGGAAATCCCATCGAGGGAGCGCTCGTCATCGCGTCGCGGGTGGTCGTTCCGGGGGCGCCCCCGGAAGATGCTTCCTCAGGACGTCTCCGGCGCTCCTCTGTTCGAGGGCTCTCCGGATCGGACGGAGGGTTCACGTTGACGAACCTGCCAGCGGGTCCCTGCACCCTGCAGGTCACCCTGCGCGGGTATTCGCTCGACACCCGGGCCTCGAGTGGCCTGGACGACAGCGAAACCTTCCGGTGGAACGTGGGGGTCTCTCCCGGGAACCCGGAGGTCCGGCTCGTGCTCCGGACGCGGTCGTGGGTGCGCGGGCGCATGGTGCGCGAGGACGGCGGGCCCATCACCTCGTTTCGGATCAATCAAGAGACGGTGAGTCACCCCGACGGCAGGTTCTCCCTGCCGGTGAGCTACCCCAGAATGTCGTGGCGCTTCTCGGCGCGGGGGTACTCCTGGGTCTCCCGAGATGTGGTGACGCGCGAGGGTGAGGAGCTGGATCTGGGCGACGTGGTGCTGGTGGCGGACCGGACGGTGCGCGGGCGGGTACTCGAGGCCGGGACGTCGGCACCGGTGGCCGGGGCCTATGTGGTGGTGGGCCGCCAGTCCGGGTCCTCGCTGCCAGACGGGAGCTTCACCCTGGAAGGTGTGCATGCCGGACGCGTGGGCGTGTTGGTGACCCACCCGGACTGGCTGCCTGGAAAGGCGCAGCTGGAGGAGGGGCAGCGGGAGATAACGGTCGTGCTTGAGCCCGGAGCCACGCTGCAGGGGCGGATCGAGTCGGCGGGGGTCCCGGTGCCGTCGGGCTCGGTGAAGCTTCGCTCGGAGCAGGGGGATCTCAAGGCCACCATGGGCTTCTCGGAGGGGCGGTACTCCCTGCGAGCCATCCCAGCGGGCCGCTACCTGGTCCAGGTCGTGGCTCAGCCAGGCGAGACAGGTCCGGTGCCGATATTCCCGATTCGGCAGGTGGAGCTCTCAGCGGGGGACTCGGTGACGCTGGACTTCACCGAGCAGAGCGAGGGCGCGGTCGTGGAGATCTTCGTGCCGGAGCGGGCCGTCGAGGTCCATCTGATTCCGGGAAGCCTGCCGCTCATGGGTCCCAAGGACGGTCTGTACTCGAAGCTCGCGAGTGGCCTCATGGGCAAGTCGGTGCGCGAGGGTGTGCGGGGATTCCCGCGGCTGCCGGCCGGGAGCTACACGCTCTTCGCCATGCGACGGGGCGAGGACACCACCGAGGTCCACCGGGAAGAGCTGGAGGTTCCTGCCGGGGGCAACGTCACCTTCACGCTTCTGCCGCAGTGGAGCCTGTTCGACGATTAGCCCGTGCTCACACTCGCGCTTCCTGGTTGGCGTCTCTCATGAGCTCCTTCATCAGCGAGCTGGCCTCCCGATGGTCCGGCGAGTCGAGGTGCTCGCCGAACTGGGTACGCGCCCGCTGCAACAACTGTCGTGCCAACTCGAGCCGGCCCAGGTCTCGCAGCATGCGGCACAGGCCCACCGTCGCGCGCAGCTCGAAGATTCCCGCATCCTGCTTGTGTGCCGTCTCGATGGCGTGGATGAAGCGGGACTTCGCCTTGCGTTCCCGTCCCATGGCGTGCAGCAGCTCTCCTTCCACGCGGTACAGCTCGGCTTCGAAGGTGCGCTCTCCCGTGGCGTGCTGCTCCGTCTGCGCTTCGTGCACCGCGGCCAGTCCCTCGCCGAGCTGTCCCAGCCCCAGGTGGATCTCCGCCAGCAGGCCCAGACAGTAGGGCACGCCGTAGCGGATTCCCCGCTCCTTCCAGCTCGCGAGCTCTTGCCGGATGAGTGCCAGGCCCTCCCGGGGCTGATCGAGCTGAGCGCGGGCCCATCCCTCGAGGACGGTGGCCCACGAGCCCCAGATCCAGAAGCTGCGCTCGTTGGCGAGGGCATGGAGCTGGTCCGCCCAGGCCAAGGTGGGCTTCGGCTCATGGCGGTACTGGCTGCCCATGGCCACGTACGTCAACACATAGGCAGTGGTCTGGGCATGGCCGATGTGCGCGGCCATCTCCAGGGCTCCGCGGGTGTACCGCCGGGCCTCCTCGGGGTGGCCGAGCACCGAGTGGATGAGGGCCGCATACGCCAGGGCCGTCGTCCACGGATCCGTCCCGTGCCGCGCGGCGATCCGCCGGTGCTGCTCGAGCTCGAAGCGTGCGCAGGCCATGGCGTTTTCCAAGGAGCGCAGGGCCTCGCGCATCTGCCCCCAGGCGACGAAGTTCAAGGCCCTCATCCGGTGACCCAGGATGAGCAACACCCGATCGTGATGGCGCTCGCCCAGCTCCACGAGGGACCCGGCCAGCTCGTGTCCCTGACGGAACTCGCATCGCGCCTGGTAGTAGGTGAAGGGCCCCAGGAGGGACAGCTCGAGCTCCGGCAGTGCGTCCCCCACCCGGTGAAGGAGCTTGCGTGCCCGAGCATAGGTCCGCTCTACCTCGGTTGTGCGGTAGCCCCGCAGGTGTGTCAGGGGAAGACCCAGGGCCAGCAAGATGCGCAACTCCTCGTGAATGAGCCGCTCGGCATGAGGCAGGCTTCGCAGTAGCTCCAGGGCCCGCGTGTAATGGCTCACTGCTTCCCGGAGGGCCGAGCGCTGGCTGGCGAACTGTCCAGCCTGGAACTGGTAGGGGAGGGCCCACGCCGGCTCTCCGGCTTCAGCATGGTGGTAGGCGAGCACCTCGGGCCTGGCGGCCACCACCTCGGGAAATTGCTCCTCCAACACCCGCGCGACGTTCCGGTGGTGCTGCCGCCGCGCACCTCGCGTCAGCGACTGCAAGGCCACCTCCTGGATGAGGGCCTGGCGGAACTGGTACGTGGGCTCTGGGCCCTCCTCCTCGCGAAGGAAGTCCGCCTCCACCAGACCGGCGAGCTCGCGCCGCAGGGTGGCCTCGTCGCGCTCCGGGAGGGCCGCGAGCAGCCCCTGCGTGAAGTCCCGCCCCACCACCGCGCAGAGCTGGAGCAGCGCCTTCTGACGCGAGGGGAGCATGTCGAGCCTCGCCAGCAACAGCTCGTGCAGGGTGACGGGGATGGAGGCCGCGGCACCTCCCTCCAGCACCATGTGCGTCATCTCCCGGATGAAGAGCGGAATGCCGTCCGTCCTCTTCACCAGTGCCTGCACCGTGTCCTCGGGAAGCTCCCGGCCTCGGGCTGTCTCCCTCACCAGGGCCGCGGCCTGCTCCGCGGGGAGCCGGTCCAGGGCGAGCAGGTGGAGCCAGGGCCGCCGTGCCCAGCCCAGGCGCAGCTCGGGGCGCGTGCTGAAGACGACGAGCACTCGAGCCTGCTCGATGCGGTCCAACAGGAAGGAGAGGAACTCCAACAGGGACGAGTCAGCCCAGTGCAGATCCTCCACGAAGACGAGCACCGGCCGCTCGCGCGCCATGTGTAACGTCAGGTCCACCAGTGCCTCGAAAGCCTTCTCCTTGCGCCGCTCGGGGGTGAGCTGGTGCACCGGGCTGTCCTGGGCGACGGGCAGGCCGAGGAGCAGCTCGATGAGCTGCACACGCTCGGCGGATGCGCCCAACGCTCCTAGCCGCTTTGCCAGCTCTCGCGGTCCCTGGTGCGCTCTGGGAGGGAGCTGGAACAGCGCCTCGATCAGACCCTGGAGGGGGTGATGGGCGGTGGTGGTGACAGGCCGAGCCCAGCACTGGAAGCGCACGCGGGTGGCCGACTCCATGGGGATGCGCTCGCCCAGCTCTCGGATGAGGCGCGACTTGCCAATGCCGGCCTCGCCGCTGACGAGGACGAAGGCGCCCTGTCCCTGCCGGGCCCACTCCCATAGGGTCAGGAGCCAGCCCAACTCCGCGCTTCGGCCCACCAGCGGCGTGAGGCCACCAGCGGCGGCGAGCGCCCGCTCGAAGCGGACCACGCCTTCGCGCTCTCGCGACACGCGGTGGAGGCCCAGGCTCAGGCTTCCCGACAGTCCCTCGAAGGTTCGCGGCCCGAGCGCCGTGGCCTCGAACGTCCCGCGCACGCCCTTCCACGTCGCCTCCCCGAGGAGCACCTCGCCCGGCCGGGCCTGTCGCGCGAGCCAGGCCGCCACTTTCGGAGCCTGTCCCCGGATGATGATCTCTCCGCACCGCTGCCCCGACGCACGCTCGTCCAGTGCCACCATGTCCGTGTGGATGCCCACCTTCACGGCCATTCCGGGGAGCGCCGCGCCGATGCTTCGCACCACCTCCAGCCCCGCGCGCACCGCCCGCTCTGAGTCGTCCTCCCGCACCTGGTACCACCCGAAGCAGGCGAGCACTTCGTCTCCCAAAGACAGGGGGACGAAGCCCCCGTGTCCACGGAAGGCCCTCGCGCACGCCTGGTGGAAGGCCGCCTCCCATTCGCCTGGATCCTCGGCGGCGGGCGGCGTTCCGGCTCCGGGTCCATCGAGCCGTGTGAGCACGCAGGACACCAGTGTCACCTGCCGGCGCTGGTGGGGAGTGGCGTGGGGCGCTTCGTGGCCGGTCTCCAGGAGGCGCTCTTGCAACTCGCGGAGCTCCTCGCGCAGCTCCAGCGCAGAAGGGAATCGCCGGGCCGGGTCCTTGGCCAGCGCCGTCGCCAGCAGGAGCTCTACCTCGTGCGGGAGGTCCGGCCGGCTCGTGCGCACCGAGGGCATGGGCTCCGCGGACGTCACCCACTCGCGCACGGCATCAACCGAGGTGGTGGGGAAGGGGAGTGCGCCGGTGAGCATCTCGAAGAGCACCACCCCGGCCGCCCAGATGTCGGTGCGCGTGTCCTGCGGCTCGCCACGCCATTGCTCGGGCGCCATGTACGCCGGCGTCCCCGCGGTGGGCAGGTGCGGCGCATCGGGGCCACTGGCGGCGACCCAATGACACAGGCCGAAGTCGAGCAGCTTCACCGTGCCTTGCCGGGTGAGGAAGATGTTGCTGGGCTTGAGATCGCGGTGGATGAGGTGGCGCTCGTGTGCGTGGGTGAGACCCTCGGCGACCGCACCCAGGATGTCCAACGCCTGCTTCAGTCCGGGCCGATGCCGCCGCAACAGCGCCGCGAGTGACTCGCCCTCCAGGTACTCCATCACCAGGAAGGGAACCCGGGCACCTCCGGGAGTGGCGCTCCATTCGGACACGTCGAAGATGCGGACGATGTTCTCGTGGTCCAGTCGGGCCACCGCGCGCGCCTCCCGCAGCGCCTCCTCGGCGAGCCCCGAGCGAGGGGCGAGGAACTTGAGTGCCACCTCGCGGTGCAGCATCCCATCCCGGGCGCGGAACACCTGGCCCATCGCGCCACTGCCCACCTGCTCGAGCACCTCGTAGCGGTGGCCCTCGGGCCCTCCGAAGTGTTCTCCTGGCCCTGGCAACTGGGGTGGAGGTTCGAGCTGAAGCACCTGCTGCAGTACCGAGTCCTCGAAGTCGGAGAACTGGGAGTCCACCCGCTCTTTCCTGGGCAGGCCCTTGCTCTCCTGATTGGCGTCCCTGCTCATCCGCGCCTCCGGCCCACTCCACGGCTCTGGCAGTCAGCATGAGTCTCCCGGGTCGTCAGGGCGTTGGCTTGCGGCCATCCGCTCGTCCGGCCTGATCGGGGGCCAGCCACCTCTTTTCTGCTTCAGGGGCGCGTTCTCCTGCTGGAGCTGTTGCTCCCGCTGCTCCAGCCAGGCCACCTGCTCGGCGGTGAGGGCCAGCTCGGTGCTGTGCTCGAGCAACACGGCCAGAGAGGACTTGATGACGGGCGGACCCCGGGGGGCGTCCTCGGCGGGGCGCTCGGCCGAGGTCGATTGGGCACAAGCGGCGACCGGAAAAGCCAGACAGAGCCACAGCGGCAGTATCTTCCAGGACATGCGATATCTCCGAAGCGAGGGAGTTGGTCTCAGGCCCGGCTCTCCCAGCGAGAGACGGATCCACGACCATGCCTTCGCCAAGGTGCTTCCCGCACGTGTTGGGAAGATGAACGGACTGTTGCGAAAAATGTACGGTGCCCTGGAGATGCCCATGAAGCTGTTCCCATCCGCCTGCCTCGCCGTGTTGCTCACGCTCGCATCCGCCTCCTTCGCCGCGCCCCCGAAGAAGGCGGCGAAACCAGAGCCGGCCAAGATGGTGCGGGTGGTGTTCCAGACGGAGAAGGGCGAGATCGAGCTGGAGCTCGACGAGGCCCGCGCGCCCCAGACGGTGCGCAACTTCCTCGTCTACGTGGACGGTGGCTTCTTCGACGGTGGGGTGTTCCACCGCACGGTGAAGCCTGACAACCAGCCAAACAACAACGTGAAGATCGAGGTCATCCAGGGCGGCATCAACCCCGCCCGCGAGTCCGAGCAGCGCCCGCCCATTCCGCTGGAGCGCACGAACGTGACGGGGCTCAAGCACAAGGACGGCACGCTCTCGATGGCGCGCGACACGCCGGACACCGCGGTGTCGGACTTCTTCATCTGCATCGGCGATCAGCTCGAGCTGGACTTCGGTGGCAAGCGCAACCCGGATGGCCAGGGCTTCGGAGCCTTCGGCAGGGTGGTGAAGGGGATGGACGTGGTTCGCGCCATCCAGAAGGCGCCAGCAGAGGGGCAGAAGCTCACCCCACCGGTGAAGATCCAGCGCGCCATGCGCAAGCCGTGAGGACGCCCACGCGCCTGCACCTGACGCGTCCTCTCGCGCCCGATTGGAACTGTCTGACCCCCGGTGCTGGAGGCCCCGTAAGTCTTACCGCTTCCGGGGCCGGTGCTGCACACCACCGAGAGGCAAAGTCTTGAAACAACGAGCCTTTCCCCTGAGGCGCCGCTGGCACGCGGGATGCTCTAACTCCTGCACGAGAAGTCAGCGGGGCAGGGTGGTTGGGGTGGTCGGGGGTTGGTGCGGTGGGGCGGGGCAGGACGGGCGGGTAGGTCGGGGTCGGTGGGGTAGGACGGGCGGGTGGTTGGGGGCGGCGGGTCGGTCGGGGTTGGGTGGGGCTGAGACAGGACGGGAAAGCATGTTGGGGAGGGGCTGCCGTGGGGGCGGCTCCTCCCCGAGTTTTTTGGAGCGGAAGCAGCCGTCTTCGTAGCAGCTATCCAGGCTCGCCCGAGACAGAACGCGCCCCGTTCTGCTTCGACTCGGTGCCGAGGTACTCGTCCACCTGGGATTCCAGCTCGTGGGCGATGGAGGGGGCAACCCGGGAGAGGATCTGCCATTCCAGCTCCCGGTCCCGGATGAGCACCGGACGGGCATTGGAGAGCGGGTCGCCCTTGACCATCTTCTGCACGCCCGATGTGTCATTGGCGCCGAAGGTGGCGGGGTGGGGGGCGGTCCGGCCGATGGTGGTGTAGGTGAGGCGATAAGCGTTGAGCACGAAGCGACCGTCGTCGAGCTGCTTCGCCATGACGAATTGCCGCTCCCGGAGCGCCCCGATGTCGAGGCTGTCGTCGAATTTCACCCGCCAGGTGGTGCGCACATAATTGGGGTCTGTACTCGGCAGGATGACGTACCCCCGCTCCTGGAGGATGTCGCGGGCCGACTCCAGGAGCTGCTCGGGGGGAAGCCGGTAGGCGACGTAGGTAGCGCTGAGCTCGAGCAGGTCCTGACGCTTGGAGGTGGCACAACCTGTCACTCCCAGGAGCAATAGACCGAGAAGTGTCAGCGGGAGCAGGGCCCGGATATGTGCTTCCACAGACAGCCAGCGTGGGGGGTGCATCCATTTCTCCAGACGAGGATGAAGCGGGATGCTGATGAAACGTGCTGGCGAGCCCTGCATATCGGCGCGAGTTTCGAGGGTCCGTCAGGCGTGCAGCAGCTCGACCTCGCCGCGCGGCCCGACAGTCGTGTTCCGCACTGCCACCCCCACAGGCGCGTTGTTCGCGGGGCGCAGGTCGTACTTTCTCAGGAGGGTGGCCAGCACGAGCTTCATCTCGTAGAGCGCGAACGCGGCACCGAGGCAGCGGCGCGCACCACCGCCGAAAGGGAGGTACTCAAACGGGGTGTAGCTGCGCTCGAGGAAGCGCTCGGGGCGGAAGCGCTCGGGGTCCGGATAGAGGTCGGCGCGCCGGTGAACCTGGAGGATGGAGATCCCAACAGAGGTACCCGGCGGCAGGTCAAAGCCCTGGAGCGTGAGGCCCGTGCGCAGCTTCCGGCCGATGAGGGGTGCAACGGGTTCGAGACGCAGCGCCTCGGAGCAGACCGCCTCCAGATAGGGCAGGCGCGAGACAGCCTCCGGGTCGAGTGTCTCTGGTAGGCCACGCAGCTCCTCCACGAGCCGTGCCTTCACGGCAGGCTCGCGGTGGATGTGGTGGAAGGCCCAGGCCAGTGAGCTCGCGGTGGTCTCGTGACCGGCGACGATCAAGTTCATCATCTGCGTCAGCAGCTCGTCGTCGGTGAGCGCGCTTCCGTCCTCATACCGGGCGGAGAGCAGCAGGCTCAGGATGTCTTCACGCGGCTCTGGCGGGGCACGGCGCGCGCGCAGCTCTTCTTCGAACAGCGCGGTGACGTGTGCTCGCTTCCGCTGGAAGCGCGCCCAGGCACTCAGGCCGAACAACGGGCGGCGCAGCGCCTCGATGAACATGAACGACGGCTTGAGGGCCGCGATGACCGACAGCACGGCCGTCTTGAAGGTCTCTCTCGTCTCCGGTTTCCGGAGGCCGAGGACTGCCTCGAGGATCACCTGGAGGGAGATCTCCTGCATCGTCCGGTGGATCTGAATGGGCCGGTCGCGAGGCCACCGGGCGGCGTGCTCCTGCGCGGCGTCGATGATGAGCTGTCCATAGGCGCGCATGCGTGCGCCATGAAAGGGCGGCAGCTGAAGCTTCCGCATCGCTCGGTGGCGCTCGCCGCTGAGCAGGATGAGATTGCTCTCTCCGAGGACCGGCCCGAGGAGCTCCGCGCCAAGTGCGAGGTAGGTGTCGGGATCGGCCGTGAACAACGTCCGAATCCCCGCGGGGTCTCCGGTGACCACCATACTGCCGAGGAAGCTCGGCCACGAATAGGGATCTCCGTACCGCTGCGCCGTCTCGAGCAGGGTCGCGTAGGGAGCGCGGAGATACTTCAGCGTGGTGACGAGGGGATTGCTCGGACCGGGTGGCAGGCCATTCATGCCAGCAGGGTACACCCCTCGGGTCCCTCCCACTTGGGTGTCCGGCGGGTTTCCCGCGCTGGCCCGCCACGAGTAAACTATCTTGCCGTGCCATTCCCTCTCTTCAACGAGGATTCCTCGTGGTGAAGGCCTCCGCCCTCTTCCTGCTGTTGCCCTCGCTGCTGCTCGCGGCGGTGCCCCCTACCATTGAGCGACCCGTCACCGACACGCAGCGCCTGCTCTCGCCCGCACAAACGGAGACGGTGGCGAGCGAGCTCGTGCGCCTGCGTGAGGAGACGGGCGTGCAGATGGCGGTCCTCATCGTGGGCACCACCGAGGGCGAGCCCATCGAGGACTACGCGATGCAGGTGTTTCGGGAGTGGAAGGGAGGTCAGCAGGGGGTGGACAACGGGCTGCTCTACGTGCTGGCGGTGAAGGATCGGCGCATGCGCTTGGAGGTGGGATATGGGCTGGAAGAGCACCTGCCCGATGGCGCCGTGCGCCTCCTGCTCGATGCGCAGGGACCCCTCATGCGCGAGCAGAACTACACGGGCGCCCTGGTGAACATCATCCACGGGGTGCGCGAGCGCCTGCCCGCGAGTGCCGCGACGAAGCCCCAGGCCCCGGCTGCGGCCTCGAGTGTCTCGAGCTCCGAGCCGCGTGATCAGAGGGAATTTCTCAGCGTCGCAGTGGGGGGCATGGCGGCGTACGGTCTGTGCCTGCTGCTCTTCATCGTGCTGCGTCCTGGCCTGAGCGCCTGGATGGGCAATCGGGTGACGTTTGGCCTCAGTGGAATCTCGATCGTCCTGGCCCTGCTCTTCATCAACTTCTGCATCGAGAGGGGCAACGAGAGGGTGGGCGGCCTCAACATCTGGTCCCTCGTGTGGTCCTTCTGCGTCTACTGCGCGTTGATGTTCGTGGGCCGGTTCCTGGTCCTGAGCGACGGCTGGGAGCGGTGGGGTATCTGCTTGATAGTGGGGCTCTTGCTTGGCAGCCCGTTCACCTGGGTCCTGGTGGATGAGGCCCGTTGGGTGCTGTTCTTCGACATCCTGATCCCTACGTTCTTCGCCACCCTGTTCGTGGCGTTCTTCTCCATCTTCCCTCTGTTCGGTCACCTCCTGCGGGCGTTCGTCTACGTGTGCGGCGGAGCGTCGACGTTCAGCTCCTTTAGCAAGGAGGAGAGCACCACCTACAGCTCGGAGCCGCCGCCAACCGAAAGGCCAAAGCCATCGTCCTCGTACTTGACGCCGGGCAGGTCGTCGCGCACGTCGTCGAGGTCCTCGTCGTCGTCGCGGCGTCCATCGCGTCCCTCGCGGTCGGTGAGTGCGTCGCGCTCGTCTTCCTCGGATGAGGATTCGTCGTCGTCGCGTTCGTCGTCGTCGGATTCGCCGTCGGTGTTCGCGTCGTTGTGGAGCTCGTCCAGCTCGTCGTCCTCGGACTCATCGTCCAGCTCGTCGTCGTGGAGCTCGTCGTCCTCGGATTCGTCGTCCAGCTCGTTGTCCTCGGACTCCTCCTCGTCCAGTTCCAGCAGCGATTGGAGTGGGGGAGGAGGCGACTCCGGCGGAGGGGGCGCCAGCTCCTCCTGGTAGTCGAGACGGATAATCCTCGCCATTTATGGATTCCAGGTCTACGCTGGAAGTCCTATGTGGTTCACTCTGCGTCAAGTTCGCGTCGGCGCCATCATCGGCGTCTCGTTCCTCTTCCTCCTGCTGGCGGCGCCTGGTTCTTTCGCGCGCGGCACGTACTTCCATACCGAGGTCCATCCATCTCATTGGACGCAATGGACCTCTGATGGTCAGCCCGCCATCACGAGCGGCTCCACCTTCCTGACGCACGGCCTGCGCTGCAGAGGCCGCTACTGCGACGATGTGAGCCTGCTCAACGTGGAGTCTGGATATACGGAGACGCGGAGCTGGTGGACGGACTCCTTCTCCGAGGAGGGCAATAACGAGCGGGTGTGCGCGGACAATGGCTTCGTCACGGGCCTGAGCTGCTCGGGCGACTACTGTGACAGCGTCTCCCTGCGCTGCTCGCAGCTCAACAACGGTGGTGTGCGCTCGAACTGCTATTGGACGGAGTCCATCTCGGAAGAGAGCGGCGGGACGTTCGTGGCGCCGGAATCCACGTTCATCGCGGGCATGCGCTGCTGGGATCGCTATTGTGACAGCAAGCAGCTCTATCTCTGCCAGGCGAACAACGGCGGACCGTCCTTCAATCTGAGCGCACTGGCGACTCAGTATGCGCCTCGCCTCCGCTTCGACCAGGAGACCACCACGGGCTCTGGCGAGCAGAGCAAGTGCTTTCCGAGCGATGCGGCCACGTACTTCACGCAGCGCGCGCAAGGCGTCTCCTCCATCTCACTCTGCAACAAGGATCCCTCGACGGTTCGCAACAACCAGGTCCCGGCCTATTACCTGGCGACTCAGGTGGGCACGAACACGGTGCTCATCCGCTATTGGTACTTCTACGCGTGGCAGAGCACGTGCTTTGCGAGCGCGGGCTCTCACGCCGCGGACTGGGAGTCGATAGCGGTGCTGCTCGTCGATGGGCGGCTGCGCCGGGTCGCGTTCTACCAGCATGGCGGGTGGTACAGCCGGGAGGCCGGTGGTTTCGAGACCGTGGATGGCACGCATCCCGTCGCCTACGTGGGCAAGAACGCCCATGGCTCCTACCACGACGCCGGAGGCTCGGGCGGCTGCCTCTACTTCGACGACTTCCGCAATCCTGGCGGCAATGACTACCGCATGGACACCTGGAACAACCTCGTGCCGCTCACCCGGGGCAGCGGCTCGCCCGCGTGGATGAACTGCACGGGCTCGGGCTGCTTCGATGGGGTCGGTCATCCGATTGAACAAACGGGAGACCTGCGCACGATGCGCGGCTGCGGAAAGGATGGCTGCGACCGGTCCTCCGTGGGGGCGAGCATTCCCTTCCAGAACGACCCGACGGGCGCGGACTACACGGCCATCTACCTCCAGCACAGTGGACGGGTACTCAGTGTCCCCGGGGCCAGCACCAGCGATGGCGTGAAGCTCACCCAGTTCTCCAACTGGGGGGTGGACAACGAGCGCTGGCTGTTCGAGTCGACGGGAGACGGGCACTTCACGGTGCGCGCACGCCACAGCGGCAAGTGCATGGACGTGGCCGGCGCTTCCAATGCGGCTGGCGCGAACGTGCTCCAGTACACCTGCGGCGGCGGCGACAATCAGCGCTTCCGCCTGCTCCCGTACAACAACGGCTACTTCGCCATCCAGGCGAAGCACAGCAACCAGTGCCTGGGCATCGCCGGTGCATCCATGGATGACGGTGGGTTCCTGGTCCAGTCGCCGTGCGCCTGGACGACGAACGAGAGCTTCCGCTTCGCGCCGTAGGCGGGGTGGAGACCCAGGAGCAGCGGAGTCAGGGCGTCTTCTGCGCGCTTCCGTGCGCGGGGCGATGCTCGGCGTAAAGCTGCTCCCGCCAGCGGAGCAGGTCCGCGAACCGCTCCGCGAGGGCCGGGTGGGACCAGGCCTTCCTCCGGCCAGGCCCCAACGGGATGAAGTCCTCAGCCACGGGCCGGATGAATTGGAGTGTCACCGCCATGGTGATGTCCGCGTACGAGAACGTGCCGGTGAGGAATCGTCTGCCCTGAAGCGCCGCACGCAGCTGCTCCAGGCCTGGCACGACCGTGGCGAGCAGGGCGGCCTCCGGGTCCGCCGCCGCCTCATGCTTGCTCGCGAGGAAGCTCGCCGCCATTCGCGCCATGGGCTTCATCGAACCCCGTGCCCACGTGGGGATGAACGGGGGCAGGCTCTCGACCTGGGCGTCGGGGAACTCCATGAGCCGCTGCACCATGTATGCGCGCCCCACGCGCAGGATCGCGTCACTTCGCTGCTCCCATTGCTCGATCTCCGGGAGCGACGCCGCGGGGAAGAGTGGGGCGCCTTGGCCCTCACGCTCGGCCCGCTGTGCGATCGCATAGGAGCCCATGGTGGCGCCCGAGTCCTCCACCAGGAGCGGTACGGAGCCGCGTCCCCCGGGGGGCGCATGACGCCTCAGGCGCAACTCGCCCAGGAGCGGTATGTGCTCGCGGTACTGATAAGCCAGGCGATGGTGATCCATCGCCCAGCGTGCCTTCTCGGTCCAACCGGAGTAGCCCAGGCCCACTAGTGTTTGCATGACGGGTGACTTTCCTCGCAGTTTTGCCCCATGGCAACAAGTAGGGCGGAGAGGCGGAGCCCCAGGTCGTATGCCGTTGCGCCGTCTCCAGGCCAACAGGGCTCTCATTCCATGGGGCCCGTTACGGCCCCGAGCCCGCTCCCTATCTTACTTGTGTACACAAGACGAATAGACGCCCTTGTTGCAGCCTTCGCCTCGGAATCCTCGAAGGCGCGCGGGTGCT
Organism: Archangium lansingense; assembly: GCF_026626635.1. Lineage (GTDB taxonomy): Bacteria > Myxococcota > Myxococcia > Myxococcales > Myxococcaceae > Archangium > Archangium lansingense. The sequence goes on along the minus strand of NZ_JAPNKA010000001.1, from coordinate 7,293,579 downwards.
GGGGGCTCTACCTTCAGTAAGGAGCCAACAAGATGAAACGCTTCACGGCAATGGCCTCGCTTTGCGCGATGGCAATGACGGGGTGCTACACCTACTACGACCCCTACTATTACGACTACGCCTATTACGACCCATACTGGTACGGCTACGATGCATATTACGCCTACAGTTGGGTCGATCCCTACGGCGTCTACTACTTCTCCGCCCCGGTCACGGCGCAGGTCGATCTGAACGCGGCCGCGACGGCGATCGCAGACCGGGCAGACACGTACTTCACCCCTGCCGGGTGTGCGGGGGCGATGGCCTCGGGCTCCACGGTGACCTACAACTTCAACAACTGCTCTGGCGCCTTCGGGCTGAAGTCGGTCTCCGGCGCCGTGCGGCTCGAGCTCTCGGAGAGCAACGGCCAGCTCAACCTCAACGCCACCTCTACGGACCTGACCGCTGGTGGACGCCCCTATGTCCTCGAGGTGAACGCGGTCGCCACGCGCTCGGGCACCCAGCGAGTGGTGACGATGACGTCGCGCAGCCGATCTCCGGACCTGACGGACTCCCGGAACGAGCAGATCACCATGACCTGGGAGCAGGGGAGCGGGTGCGTGACCATGAATGGCCAAGGCGGTAGCACCCGCGGCGATGTGACCACCACCGCGACCGTCACCGGCTTCCAGCGCTGTGAGAACCAGTGCCCCTCCGCGGGCAAGGCGACGGTGGAGAGCACGAAGGGCACCTTCACCACGGAGTTCAACGGCACCTCGACCGTCGACGTGACCGCTCCCGACGGAGAGAAGAAGAGCTACCAGCTCGACTGCCCGTGACCGGAAGCCCGGCCTGGAGCGGCTCCTGACGGACGGGCCCGGAGAACACTCCGGGCCCTGTCAGGAGGGGGACGCTCAGTACCTTTCGGGGATGCGATTCTTCCCCTCGAGCGAAGCGCCATCGTCATAGGCCCCACGCTTGGAACGGCGGGGCAGCTTGACCTTGGCGCGCTTCACTTTCTTGTGGGGAATCTTGTCCAGCAGGAAGCGGATGCAGTTGAGCCGCGCCCTTCTCTTGTCGTCGGACCGCAAGATGAACCAGGGCGCATACGGCATGTCCGTCGCGGCGAACATCATGTCACGCGCATGGGAGTAGTCGTACCAGCGTGTCCAGGACTCGACGTCCATCGGGCTCAGCTTCCACTGCCGAAGGGGGTCCTCGATCCGTGCTTCGAATCTCCTCTGCTGCTCCTCCATGCCGACCTCGAGCCAGATCTTCAGCAGGAGTATTCCGCTCTCGACCATGTACTTTTCGAAGACAGGGCAGCCTTTCAAGAAGCGTTTGTGCTCTTCGGGAGTGCAGAAGCCCATCACGAGCTCGACCCCCGCCCGGTTGTACCAACTGCGGTCGAAGATCACGATTTCGCCCGCCGCGGGGAAAAGGGGCACGTACCGCTGGAGGAACATCTGGGTCTTTTCCCGGTCCGAGGGAGCCGGCAGGGCCACCACTCGAAACACCCGGGGACTCACGCGCTCCGTGATGGCGCGAATCGTGCCGCCCTTGCCCGCGGCGTCCCGCCCTTCGAAGACCACGATGACACGCAACCCCTCCTGCTTGACCCAATCCTGAAGCAGGCAGAGCTGGGCCTGGAGCTTGCGAAGTTCTTTTTCATAGGCCTTGCGCTTCAGGGGTTCCGAGTGCGTGACAGTTGCCATGGCCTGATTCCGCAGTTATTGCTGCGCCCGAAGCTCCACGACCCGCTGGCGGACCTCGTTCATATCCAGTGCGAGCACCTGACGGATGAGCTCTTCGAGCTCCGCTGCCGACGGCGCTCCCACCCGCTCGAAAAGCATGAAGCCGTCGCGGAGGGCCATCACCGTGGGGAGGGAGCGGACCGCGAACGCGTCGGTCAGCTCTCGCTCCTTTTCGGTGGCGATCGTCCCGAAGCGGATGTCCGGGTACTGCTCGCTGGCCTGCTCGAAGATGGGAGCGAAGGAGTGGCAAGGGCCACACTCGTCGGCCCACCAATGGAGGATGACGATTCCCTCCTTCGACACGATGTCCTTGAAGTTGTCCTTGCCAATCTCGATGGTCGCCATGTCTCTCACCTTGTGTCTACTTCCAGAAGAGTGCCAGTGGGGCCTCGAAGGCAGGTGGGCCTGCCCTGTGGGAAGGCTGCCAGACGATTGGCGCGTCGACTGGAGCCTCCCGGCTAGGAGCCTGTCGGAATACCTCGGCTACCCACTACATGAGGGGTAGTGCGACTCAAACACACCGCTATGGTTGGTATGTAGGAGTCGTTTTTCGGCGATTCTCCGACAAGCTCCTAGCCGGCCCGGGGCCTACTTGGCCGCCGCGATGGATTTCCGGAACAGCGCCAGGCTGTACACGAAGAACCCCATACCTATCGCACCCACCATCAGGAACTGGCTCCAGACCGCGCTCAAGCCGCCGCCGCGATAGATGATCACCTGCGAGAAGCTGACGAAATGCCGCGCAGGTAAGAGATAGGTGAGGTACTGCAGCCATTTCGGCTGACTCTCCACGGGTGTGCTCCCGCCTGAAAGAAGCATCAGCACGAGGATCACCAGTGTGATCAACAGCGCGAACTGGGCCATCGACCGTGAGACCGTACCCAGGAATATTCCGAGCGCCGTCGCGAAGAACAGGTAGAGGACGACCCCAATAAACCACAGGACGATCGAACCGGCGAACGGAACCTTCAGTGCCATCCGCACGACCAGGAAGAGCGACGCCCCGGTTGCGATGAGAATCACGAGGCTATTGGCCCACACCTTCGCCATCGCGATCTCGAACGCGCTCAGCGGCATCACGAGCAGGTGTTCCAGCGTTCCATGTTCGCGTTCGCGGATCACCGCGGCGCCCGTGAGAACGACCGTCAGGAGCGTGATCTGATTGATGATGGCCACCACGCTCTTGAACCACGAAGAGACTCCGTTCGGGTTGAACAGCTTGCGAACGACGAGGTTGACGGGCTTGATGGGCGAGGCTTCCGTGCGCGAGAGGAAGGACGAGACCCGGTCGTTGATGATGTTCTTGATGTAGCCGGCGCCGATGCCGGCCTGCTGCATGGCGGTCGCGTCGATGTTCACCTGGATGGCCGGATTGCGCCCGGCGCGAAGGTCATGCTCGAAGTGGGGCGGGATCACGACGACGAACATGTACTGGCCCCTATCCATCGTCCCCTGGACTTCATCGGCCGAGATGTTCTCCGGAAACTTGAACCGCGGTGGATAGAAAGCGTTGAACAGCTCCTTGGACAAGGCCGAACCGTCCTCGTCCACGAAGGCAATCGATGCGTTGTTGACCTCGCTCGAAGTCCCTGTCGCCTGGACATAGATCGCGAAGCTGAACGCATAGATGACGAAGGCGACCATCACGAGATCGCTCGTCAAGCTGCGGATTTCCTTCAGCCCAAGCCAGAAGATGTTCAGCAGTGCTTTCACAGCTACTTCTCCTGCTTTCTCAAGCCAGCGACACTGATCGCCCAGAAGATCGGAATGCAGCAGGCCAGGAAGGCAATGTCCCTCATCAAGAGGGAAGCGCCGAGGCCCTTGGTATAGGCCCCCACACTCGTGTGCATGTAGTAGGAGGCCGGCCAGATCGAACCGATGAACCCGGCGCTCCCCTCGAGCGTCGAGACGGGCTGGAGCAGGCCGGAGAACTGGATCGTCGGCACGATGGTGAGAATGGCCGTCACGAAGACGGCCGCGACCTGGCTGCTCGTGAATATCGACGTGATCATCCCGAGGCCCGTGGTCGCCGTGACGTACAGCAACGTGCAGAGCATCAACATCAAGAAGCTGCCCTTGATGGGGACACCAAACACGAGCAGCGCCAGGAGCGTCAGGATGAGGAAGTTGAGCATGCCGATCGCGATGTACGGGAGCTGCTTCCCCAGCAGGTACTCGAACCTCCCGGTCGGGGTGACATAGAAATTGATCATCGAGCCCAACTCCTTTTCACGCACGATGCTGACCGACATGAGAATCGCCGGTATCAACAGCAGCAGCAGCGCGGGGACGCTCGGCACGATGGAGTAGATGCTCTGGAACGTCGGGTTGTACATGTACCGCTCTTCGATGTCGGCCTGGCCCTTCTGGGGATCGGCCGTCTGCAGTCCACTGGCGGGATCTCGCAGCGCGGAATTGTGGACTCCCTGGACGTATTGCTCGACCGTATCTCCGCGGAACGTCATGGCTCCGTCCACCTGTGCCATGATTTCCGGGCCAACGCCGCGGCGGAAGTCCCTACCGAAGTTGGGCGGGATCTCGAGGACGACCGAGATGTCATCCGACTGCAGGCGCCTGAAGGCTTCCTCGTCCGAGTGGGCCGGCGGAGTCTCGGAGAAATACCGGTCCGACCCCGCGAATTGATTGAGATACGTCCGGCTATCGGGAGACTGATCGAGGTCGAGCCATGAATAGCGGATGCGCTCGACGTCGGTGGTAATCCCAAAGCCGAAGACCAGCATCAGCAGCGCCGAACCCAGGAATGCAAACGTCAATCGAATGGGATCGCGAAGGATCTGCATCGTCTCGTTGCGGGTGTACGCAAGCATCCGCCCAACGCGCAACCGGAGGCCGGACTGCTCCGGCGGTGGCGACGGCGCTGGAGCCGCCTTCTCCGCCGCTGTTTCCTGGACAGGAGCTTCGCGACGTGACGCGGCGTCGGCAATCGCATCTTCCATGTAGCCGATGAAGGCCGTCTCCAGGTTGGATGCCCCTCGGGCTTCAATCAGCTTCTGTGGCGCGTCACAGGCCAGCACCTTTCCCGCGTTCATGAGGGAGATGCGATCGCAGCGCATCCCTTCATTCATGAAGTGCGTTGTCACGAAGATCGTCACGCCCTGCTTGCGTGAGAGATCGATCAACAGCTCCCAGAAGCTGTCCCGGGCGACGGGGTCGACGCCCGAGGTCGGTTCGTCCAGGATCAATATCTGGGGATCGTGCAGAACGGCGACGGCCAGGGAAAGCCGCTGGCGCAACCCCATGGGCAGAGCCTCGGCCAACGCATCGAGGTGCGCGCCCAGTCCGAATCTCTGGACCAGCTCCTCGATGCGGGCTTTCGCCTTCTCGGGTGGAAGGTGATACAGGCGGGCATGCAAGGCGAGGTTCTGGCGCACGCTCAGCTCGCCGTAGAGCGAGAAGGCCTGCGTCATGTATCCGAGGTTCTCGCGCACCTCCATGCTGCCGGCTTCGACCGATTTGCCGAAGAGCTTCGCGGTCCCCTCGGTGGGCGGCAGAAGCCCGGTCAGCATCTTCATGGTCGTGGACTTTCCACAGCCGTTGGAGCCGAGGAAGCCGAAGATCTCTCCGCGTTCGATCGACAGGGTGACGTGGTCGACCGCGGTGAAGTTGCCAAAGCGCATCGTCAAGCCATTGGCTTCGATGGCAATCTCGGACGTGCCGGAAACCCGGGGCGGAATCGACAGCGCGGTGTGCCCCCGCCGCTTTTCTTCCGGGAGCAGGGCGATGAAGCATTGCTCCAGATCCTTCGTGCGCGTCCGCTCCATCAGCTCGGCAGGTGACCCCGTCGCCAGCACGCGCCCAGCGTCCATCGCCACGATCCAATCCCAGTTCTGCGCCTCGTCCATGTAGGCGGTGGAGATGATGACGCTCATGCTGGGGCGTCCCGCCCGGATCTCGTCGATGAGCGCCCAGAACTGGCGCCTGGAGAGCGGATCCACGCCAGTGGTGGGCTCGTCGAGAATGAGGAGGTCCGGCTCGTGGACCAGGGCGCCACAGAGACCCACCTTCTGCTTCATTCCGCCCGAGAGCTTGCCAGCCGGACGCTCGGGAAACGGGCCAAGCCCGGTGGCATTGAGCAGCTCCTTGATCCGGTGCTCACGCTCTTGGGCCGACAACCCGAACAAGCGCGCCATGAAATCGACGTTGTCGTGGACGCTGAGCTCGAGATAGAGATTCTTTCCAAGGCCCTGAGGCATGTACGCGACCCTTGGGCCAACGGCGCGCCGATGTCGCACGTCCCGCATGTCGCCATCGAGGACGGTGACATTCCCGTCCTGTATCTCCTTGGAGCCGGCGATCAGCGCCATGAGCGTCGATTTGCCGACGCCATCAGAGCCCACGATGCCCGCCATGATGCCGCTAGGGATATCGAGGGAGATTCCGTCGAGCGCCACGACCTTGCCATAGCGGTGGGTCACGTCTTTGACGGAAACAACCGGCTTGTTGCCTTGCCCGAGGGAAGACGCGGATGAGACCATGGCTGAGTCTCCAGGGTTACCCACCGGATGAGCCTCCCGTTCCAGGCTCGGGCTGCGCTCCTGGTGAAGGAGCGGGCTGCTTTCCCGGTGCGGGGGCGACGAGATTCTGAAGCCAGTTAGGCCAGGCTGCGGAGGGGTTGGTCTTGACGTAGCCGACACCTCGAACGCCTGTCTTGATGTTCTCGACGTATTGGCTCGCCAATTCCCTGGGCACCTGAATCTTGACGCGGAACATCAGCTTCTCCCGCTCGCTGCGCGTCTCGACCTGCTTGGGAGTGAACTGGGCCTCCGGGGACACGAAACTGACCTTTCCCGGGACGGCGCGGTCGGGTGCGTAATCGAGCGTGATCCGCCCTTCGGCCCCAATCGCCACGCTGGCTGCTTGCTCCGAAGGGAGGAAGATCTCCATGTAGACGTCCTCCAGGTTCACCAACGTCAGCGCCTTTCCGCCGGCGGCGAGGACCTCGCCGGGTTCGGCCAGGCGATAGAGGACTCTTCCGAGAACGGGGGACTTCAGTGTCGCATCTTCAATGCGCGTCTGAATCGTCGCCGCGCTTGCTCGAGCCACCTCCACCTGTTGCTTGGAGGTCTGCAGCATCGCCTCCGCTTCCGCGAGGGTGGCCTTGGCCGTCTCCACCTTCGCGTTGCGGACGTCGAACTCCCGCCGCGAGCCAGCTCCTTCCTTGACCAATCGACGGGAACGCTCGAGCTCGATCTCGGCGAGCTCGATCTCGCTCTTCTGCTTGACGATGGAGGCCCTGGAGAACGCCAGTCGTTCCTGGGCAGCCGCGATGCTCTCCTGGGCCTCGGCCAGTTGCGCCAGAAGGGTGGTGGTGTCCAGCCGCACCAGCACCTGACCGGGTTGGACGACAGCACCTTCGTCAGCCAGGATTTCGAGGACCCGAAGCGGTTCCTTGGCGGCCACGTCGACGAGCTTCGCCTCCAGCCGGCCGTTCCCCGAGGTGATCCCGTCTGGCAACGCGGATTGCTTCCCCTTCCAGTACCGGAAGCCGAAGAGCGCAACCACCGCGACGACGCCCACCACCAGGAGCCACTTGACACCCTTCTTCGAAAGAATCTTGGACACGGTCGACCCTCTAGTGCTTCGCGGGCTCTGGGGACTTCTTGGTTTCAGGCGCGCTTGGTTGTGAGAGCATCTCGCCCCAGTTGGTCCGTTGCTTCATCTCGTCCAGCGTGGGCTCCGCGACGACGGGCTGGTCCTGGCTCGACTCCCACCCTCCGCCCAACGCCTTGTAGAGGGCTATCAAGCTGGTCGCGACCGATGAACGCGCCTGCGCCAGGTTGGTCTGCTGCTGCAAGAGTGAGCGTTGCGCGTCGAGCACGCGCTGGTAGTCCACCGCGCCTTCCCGGTATTGCACGACGGAGAGCACCACCGACCTCTGGGCGGCACTCACGGCCCGTTGTTCGAAGACCACGGTCTCCTGGGCATTGAGATAGCCGGCCAGGGAGTTCTCCACCTCCTGAGCCGCCAGGAGCACGGCGTTGCGGTAACCCACGAGCAACTGCTGAAGGCGTGCATCCTCGACGCGGACGCCGTTCTTGATGCGTCCGTAATTGAAGAAGGGCCAACGAATCCGAGGGCCGATGGAATAGAACAAGCTGTCACCCAGATTGAAGGATCCACCTGCGCCGCTGGTTGCCTGAAGTCCGACCGAGCCGAACAGGACGAACGACGGATACAGGTCCGCCTTGGCGACGCCGACTCGGGCACACTGCGCGGCGGCGATGAGCTCGGCGGCGCGGATATCGGGACGCCGCCGCAGCATCTCCGCGGGCACGCCGATGGCGACGAGTGCTGGGGCCTGTGGAATGTCCCGGGGTCCCGCGAGCAGCTCGTCGATCATGCCCGGCGGTTGCCCCAGCAGGGTGCTCAAGGCGTTGCGGGCTTGTTGCAGCCCGATTTGAAGCTGGGGGATGGTGGCCCGGGTACTTTCCAGGAGGGTGGTGGCCTGGGTCACGTCGAGCTCCGAGGTCGCGCCGTTGCGGAAGCGAGACTCGGCAATCTGCAGGCCCTCCTGCTGAACTCTTTCGTTCTCGCGGGCTTGCTCGATGAGCACTTCGAAGGTCCGAATCACGGTATAGGTTCGCGCGACCTCCGCTGTCAGCGAGACGAGGGCGGAGTGGTAGTCGGCGACCGACGCGAGCAGGTTGTCGCTTTCCGCTTCCACGCCCCGTCTGTATCTGCCCCAGAAATCCAACTCCCAGACTGCATCGAACCCCACCTGATAATCGACGAAGTGGGTGTCGAGACCGGACACATTGGCTGCGTTCTTGCTGATTCCCTGCGCCGTCACGTTGCCGAAGGCTGCCTGCACTTGCGGATACTGCTGACCGGTGGCGACGCCCAACCGCGCACGCGCCTCCACGATTCTCAGGCCAGCGACTTGCAAGGGCAGGTTCTGCTGGTAGGCGAGTTCGACCAGGTGATTGAGTGTCGGATCATTGAATGCTTTCCACCACTGGCTGTCGGTGGCGGCCTGGGTGGCGATCCGCGGGTCGCCTTTCGCGCCCCAGTTCTCGGTCAATGCGACTTCGGGCCTCTTGAAATCGGGACCCACGGTGGTACACCCGCCGAGCACCAAGACGACGAGCATTGGTGCCGCGCGGAAGAAGGAGGAAACCCCCCTGGACTTCGCTTGTCTGGCACCGACGTGACCGCGCATACCTGAATCCCCCTGTGGTGGGAGTAGGGTGGGTGTGTCAGCGATCACGCCCGGATAGGTCTGCCTTCTCCCCCACGGTGACATTTGCCCGTGGCTGTTCGTGCATGCAAGAACCTGTTTCTCCCGGCCCGAGGTTGTGTCCACCACCCGCCATGCCTGGCCATGCGAGCGTCCTGAATCTCCAAATATGCAGAAGCGCGACAGGCTTCTGTGACTCCGCGCCCAGCGGGAGGCCTGCCCAGGGGTTCAGTCGCCCAGGTTGATTCCCAACGCTCGCGCGGTGAGAACGGTGTCGCTGTCGAGCGGCACGGTTCTCATTCGTTCAATAGCCGAGGCGAGTGGGATGCTCCTCACCGTTGGAGGGTCGAGCACGACCATCACGTCGACCTGCCCCTCCGCGAGGGTGCGCACCGCCGCGGCGCCGAAGCGCAAGGCGATGAGTCGATCGAAAGTCGTGGGGCCGCCGCCACGCTGCAAGTGCCCGAGCACCAGGCTGCGCGTCTCCTTGCCCGTCCTTCGCGTGATCTCTTCGGCGACATACTGGCCAATGCCGCCGAGCAGGACCTCACGGCCCGCTTCCTTGGGGCCGCGGACCATCAACTGTCCACCTTTGGGCGTGGCGCCCTCGGCGACCACCACGATGGAGAAGTGGCGGCCGGCGCGCTCGCGCTGCATGACCTTCTCGGAGACCTTCTCGAGGTCGAACGGGATCTCCGGCATGAGGATGACATCGGCGGTCCCGGCGACGCCCGAAGCCAGGGCGATCCAGCCCGCGTACCGGCCCATCACCTCGACGACCATCACCCGCTCGTGCGCCTCGGCGGTGGAGTGCAGCTTGTCGATGGCGTCGGTTGCCGTGCTCACCGCGGTGTCGAAGCCGAACGTCGTCACCGTGCCCGAGAGATCGTTGTCGATCGTCTTCGGCACTCCGACGATGGGGATGCCCTTCTTGATGAACTTCTGCGCGAGGCGCATCGAGCCGTCTCCGCCGATGCAGATGAGCGCGTCGAGCTGCTTCGCGCGGAAGTTCTCGACCACCTTGTCGGAGATGTCGGTGAGCCGTACGCCCTCCGGTGTCTGGATGGGATACTCGAAGGGGTTGCCCTTGTTGGCGGTGCCCAGGATGGTGCCGCCCAGGTGCGTGATACCGCGCACGGTGTCGCGGGTCAGCGGGATGAGCTCCTTGGTGTCGATGAGGCCGCGGTAGCCGTGGCGGATGCCGTAGACCTCCCAGCCGCGTTCGATCGCCGCCAGGGTGGCCGCTCGGATGACGGCGTTGAGACCCGGCGCGTCACCGCCTCCGGTATTGATTGCGATTCGCTTGATTCTTTTGGGGTCAAGCATGCCCTGCCTCCCCTTCATGTCAGCCACTGTTCATGTTGGCCATCGTCCCCTCCTTGGACAAGGAAAGGGCTTACCGGCGGCTAGAGGGCAAGGCGGGCCGCCAGCGCCGCTGCGCCGAGCAGTCCGGCGTCGCTGTTGAGCACGACCTTCACCGGTGTCGCCTCGAGCAGGGGGCTGAGCCGGCCCTTGGCGACGAAGGAGGAGCGGAAGGTTCCGTCGAGGAGCTTGGGCAGGATCTTCGGGGCGATTCCTCCCGCGATGAAGACCCCGCCGCGCGCCACGACCTTGAGCGCGAGATTCCCCGCTTCCGCGCCGTAGATGGAGACGAACAGCGATAGCACCTGTGTGCAGAGTGGGTCGTCGCCGGCGAGCCCGTGGCCGGAGATGATCGGGGCGGCGTCGCCGGACGAGCGGGCAATCTCCTCGCGCACCGCGGAGGATTCGGCCTCGGGAGAGCGGCCACGCATGAACTCGTAGAGCGCCACCAGCCCGCGCCCGCAGATGATCCGCTCATAGGAGACGCGCTCGTGCCTCTTCAACAGGAACCTCAGCAGATCGATCTCCAGCTCGTTTCGTGGCGCGAAGTCCGTATGGCCGCCTTCGGAGGCGATCACCTCGTAGCCGTTCCCCGTGTGGACGACTACCGCCTCTCCGAGCCCGGTCCCAGCGCCGATCAACACCCACGGCCCTTTGGGATCCGACGGCGAGTCGTTCAGGACGGCGAGGTCGGACGCGGGCAGAACGGTAATCCCAATGGCCAGGGCATGAAAATCGTTGACCAGGGTGACGCGCGGCACCCTGAGGGTGCGTTCGAGGCTCCTCGCCTCGACGACCCAGCGCAGGTTGGTGGTCCGGACGCTGTCCTCACTCACCGGACCGGCGATGCCAAAGCACGCCCGCGAGATTTCCTTGCCCCGCTGGCCCAGGAACTCGCTCACCAGTGCTTCGAGGCTCGTGTACGCGGCGCTCGGAAAGACGCGCCGCTCGATGATGGTTCCGCCTTGCGCCAAGGCGAGCGCGGTCTTCGTTCCGCCTACATCTCCGGCAAGTACCAGCATACGGCGTTGCTCCTCTCAAACTCCGCCGTCGAAAACGAAGCACACCTTGGCGGCCTCGCCCTGGTCGGCCATCTTGTAGCCGCGCGCCGCCTCGCTCAGCGGCAAGCGGGTCGTGCAGATCTTCTCCGGGTGCAGCCCCCATCGGTCGAGGTGGTCCAGGAGATCGCTCATATGCTTGAGCGACGTCACCCAGGACCCGAACAACGTGATCTGCGGATGAATCAGCAATGGCGAGACATCGAACTCAATCTTGCCGCCTTCACCGACGAACGCGCATCGCCCCCACTGCCGCGTGCCTTGCAGGGCCAGCAATCTCCCCCCTGCGCTCCCCGAGCAATCGATGCTGGCTTCGCATCCCCGGCCGCGGGTGAGGTCCTTGATCCGGGCCAGCGTTTTGTCATCCACGTCCAGGGCCTCGTCGACCAGGCCGAGGTCCAGGGCCATTTTTCGCCGCATCGCCGACATTTCTGTCCCAATGACCTTGTTGGCTCCCAACGCCTTGCCCAGCATCGCCACGCCCATGCCGACCGGCCCCAGGCCAGTTATCAGCAGGGCGTCGCCGCCGTTGACGCCTATCCGCGTCAGGGCCTCCCATGCGGTACCGACACCGCAAGCGCACATGGCGCCGTCAACGTATGTCAGACTCGCGGGCATCGGGATGCAGTCGCGCTCGTCCGCCAGCATCCACGGTGCATGGCCTCCGTGCCTTTGCCAGCCATACGCCGCCCGCACCGGGCTGGTGCAACTGATTTGATAGCCGTGGCGGCAGTCGTCGCAGACCCCACAGCCGCTGATATGATAGACAGACACGCGGTCGCCGACCTTCAGTGCCTGACAACCCGGTCCGACCGCCGCGATCTGCCCGCAAGGCTCGTGTCCGGCGATCATGCCAGGGGTGTAGCGCTCGGCCCCTTCTCCGATGTGAGCCCGATAGATGGCGCGGATGTCGCTGCCGCAGATGGCCGAGGCCATCACCTTGACCAGCACCTGTCCGTGCTGCGGCTGGGGGATGGGGATTTCCCTGAAGTCCACCGTCCTGTTGCCCGGCAGGATCACGCCCCGCATTGCCTCTTCTCGTTGCCGGGTGACTGCTTGTGCCATGGCTCGTGCTCCCCGAAGAGTTCTCGATGAAACTAGGGACGGCCCTCCGCGATGACGAGTGGTACGAGCTTGCGGGGGTCGAACCTGTCATTGCAGAGCTTCCACTCCAGACGCGGAGACCCGCTCGCCGGTATTGATGAACTCGAGGCGGTAGTTCGCCCGCGGGTCGCTCTTCGAGGGCCCCGAGACGAGCATGACCAGCGGTCCGGCGACCTGCTGCCGGCGGACCCAGTCCAGCGAAAACCTTTGCCAGTCCGCCGGCTCGTCCGGTTGCAGGACGGCCAGCACCCCGTAAGAGAAGGCTAGGCCACGGCAGACCTCCGGGTCGCTGGTCACCGCGACCACCCACACCTCTGGCTTGAACCGGGAGATCATCCGGGCGGTCGTCCCACTCTGCGTCGGCACCACTACCGCCGCGCACGGGGCTGTCTGCAGCGCGTCTTCCACGACCGACGAAATGGCTTCCGCCGCCGTCGTCGCCTTGTAGCCGGGGGAGTCCGCCCGCAGGTGGACAAGCCGGCTGGCCGGGCGCTTCGCCTCGGTCGTGGCCGCGATGTTCGCCAGCATCGCGACGGCCTCCACCGGATAGAGGCCCATGGCCGACTCGGCGGACAGCATGACGCAGTCGGTGCCATCGAGGATCGCGTTGGCCACATCCGAAGCCTCCGCGCGCGTCGGGAGGCGGCTGGACACCATGGACTCGAGCATCTGCGTGGCGGTGATGACCGGCTTGCCCGCGAGGTTCGCCATGGCGATCAGCTGCTTCTGGAGCAATGCAACCTCCTGGATTGGCACCTCGACGCCCAGGTCTCCGCGCGCCACCATGATTCCGTCAGCGGCGGCCAGGATCTCTTCGATGTGCTGGATGGCGCCAGCGCGCTCGATCTTGGCGATGATGAAGGGTTGCTTCCCGCGCGCGGCGGCCGCCTCGCGCACAACCCCGATGTCCGCCGCCGTCTCCACGAAGGATTGGCTGACAGCGTCCACGCCGTGCTCCAGGGCGAAGTTGAGGCAGGCGTGGTCCCGGTCGGTGAAGGCGCTGATTCCCAGGTGGATCCCCGGGAGATTCAGCCCCTTGCGGGAACGAAGCTCGCCGCCCACCGCCACCACGCACTCCACGTCGTTGCCCGTCACGCGCTCGACGACGAGTTGGACCAGCCCATCGTTCAGGAACAGGCGGTCGCCGGGTTTGACCACCTTCGGCAGCTTCTCGAAGCTCATCGAGACGCGTTTCGCGTTGCCGGTGATCTGCTCCGTGGTCAAGGTGAAGCGGTCGTTCGCCACGAGGTTGATCGGCTCCGGGTCGATCTTGCCGATCCGCATCTTGGGTCCGGGCAGATCCGCCATGATGGTGACCGGGCGTCCCACGGCCTTCTCCGCCGCCCGGAGGCGGGCAATCGTCGCGGCGTGCGACGTGAAATCGCCGTGTGAGAAGTTCAGCCGTGCGATGTTCAACCCGGCGGCGATCATCCGCTCGAGCACCTCGGGCTTGTCGGACGCCGGTCCGATCGTCGCAACGATTTTGGTCTTCTGGTCAGGGAGAGACATGGAGCCTCCAGCTTGAATCGGACAGGGTTTCCCGAAACTCCGCTCCGCTAATGGACAGCAGGACCCTCGGTCAGCACGGAGCTGGTGACGAGGGGGCGGCCTTCGGTCAGCACGGAACCGTCGACGAAGGGACGGCCCGCGTTCAAGGCTTCCAGGTTCGCCACCGTCGTCCGGGCGATGTCGTTCAGGGCCTCCTGGGTCAGGAACGCCTGGTGGGCGGTGACCAGGACCTTGGGGAACGTCAGGAGCCGCGCCAGCTCATCGTCCTGGAGCACCTGACCGGACAGGTCCTCGAAGAAGACGCCTTCCTCCTCCTCGTAGACGTCCAGCGCCACGCCGCCCAGTTTGTCGGCCTTCAATGCGGCGATCAGCGCGGTGGTGTCGATCAGGGCGCCGCGGCTCACGTTGATCAGGATGACCCCCGGCTTCATCAGCTCCAGGGTTTCATCGCGGATGATGTGCCGGGTCTCGGGCGTCAGCGGAATGTGGAGCGAGATGACATCGCTCTCGTGAGCGAGGGTTCTGGCGTCGACGTACTCCACGCCATTCTGCCGTGCCCACTCGGACGCTGGGAACGCGTCGAAGGCCAGGATGCGCATGCCAAAGCCGCGCAGGATCTGGGCGGTGATGCGGCCGATCTTGCCGGTGCCGAATATCCCAGCCGTCTTGCCGTGCAAGTCGAAGCCGACCAGGCCGTTCAGCGAGAAGTTCTGCTCGCGTACGCGGTTGAATGCGCGGTGAATCCTCCGATTGAGCGTCAGCAGCAGGCTCACTGCGTGCTCGGCCACGGCGTAGGGGGAGTACACGGGCACGCGAGTGACAGTGATGCCCGCCTCCTGTGCGGCGCTGAGGTCAACGTTGTTGTACCCCGTGCAACGGAGGGCCAGCAGCTTCACGCCCAGCTCACCGAGCGTTTGCAGGCACGGCCGGTCTATCGCGTCGTTCACGAAAACACAGACGGCCTGGGCCCCGCTCGCGGTCCGCGCGGTCTCGGCGCTGAGCCGGAAGTCCCAGAACTGCCATTGGAGCGTGTCCCGAGAAGCCGCCGCGAGCAGATGCTCCTTGTCGTAAGGCTTTGTGTCATAGACAGCGGTGAGCATGTCCATGCCTCCATTCAAACCGGCGCCCGACAGCCCGCCCCCCGCTGTGTTCGACAAGCCGGGCGACGTTCGAGGCCCGCGCTGATATTCCGTGTCCTCGGTGGCGGGCCGGTACGTCACTGAAGGTAGATAACGCCTGTGCCGATGGCCACCCCGGGAGGAATTATTGACGCGGGGCAGGTAGTGCCGGGTGGCCGGCCAAGCCCTCGAAGGGCGTTCCTTCGTCAGCCGAGGATGTAGAGCACCAGCACTGTCACGATCAGAATCTGCAGGGTCGCCGTCCAGACCGTGACCTCTCCGAGTGGGAGGAGAAATCCCTCTCCGGGCTGCTCGCGCTCGAGCCGCACCCGCAACTGCCGGCCCTTCTTCAATGCCGACCACATCAGCGCGTAACCAAGGATGACGAAGGCGGAGGAGAGGGTGAGCACCACCCAGCGTGGCCATCCCTTGACGAGCAATTCGGTGACGAGCGCGCCACCGCCTGAGATTGCCGCTCCTGTCCTTACCATCGAGAGCAGGGTCCGCGTCGCCGCCATGTGGGTGTTTTCGAGCGTGAACTGGGAGGGCTTGTCGGTCGAAGGCTGAGAGGAGGTATCCATGCGAGAGCCCAGCGTTGCACGGGCACCGCACGGGGGCCCCGGTTCCGTCGAGGAGACGGTCACGTTTTGACAAATACGAGACCCTCCAGGGCGGTAGGCACAGCGATCGGAACCCTGCTCACCATTTGAGCTTTCAGGGCCGCTCCCCGGGCCGGCTGAACGGGTGTCGGTTGTGCCGATCCCCTCCTGCACGCAGGTTGAAGCGGGGGACAATGCTGAAAGGAGCCGGAGATGGAACAGATGGAACAGACGCAGGCACCTGGGACGAGGACTCTGGATCAGGTGGGCTGGGGAACGAGTGAACAGTCCGAACCCTCCATGAGCATTTCCGACCACGCCCTTATCGGGGACCTGCAGACGGCCGGGCTTGTCGCGCGCGATGGTTCGATCAACTTCATGTGCCTGCCGAGCTTCGACTCGGACGCCTGCTTCGCCGCGCTGCTGGGCACGCCGGAGCATGGCCGATGGAAGATCGCCCCCTCCGGCCGTGTGCTCGGCGTGACGCGCCGCTACCGCGGCAGGACGATGATCCTGGAGACCGACTTCGAGACCAAGGACGGCGTGGTGCGCGTGATCGACTTCATGCCCATCCGCGAAGGCGCGCCGTACGTGATTCGCATCATCGAGGGCATCCGCGGCTCGGTGCCCATGCGCTTCGACCTGCGTCCCCGGTTCGCCAATGGGCTGACGGTTCCCCGGGTGAAGCGGTCAGACGGCAGCGAAGCCGCCATCGCGGGGCCGGACGCGCTCTACCTGCGCGGAGGCTCGGGCCCGGGAGCTCCCACCTACCAGCACGAAGTCACCATCTCGAAAGGGCAGCGGCTCCCTTATGTGCTCGCCTGGGCGCGTCCGTATCACGATCCGCCGCCCCCCATCGACCCGGAAGAAGCACTGCGCGACACGGAGACTTTCTGGGAGAAGTGGGCTTCACAGATCCGTGCCCCCAAGGGCCATGAGGAGCTGGTGGTGCGCTCGCTGCTGACCCTGAAGGCGTGCACCTACCGCCCCTCCGGGGCAATCGTCGCCGCACCGACCTTCGGCCTCCCGGAGACGCCAGGGGGCGAGCGCAACTGGGACTACCGCTTCTGCTGGGTCCGGGATTCGGTGCTCACCCTGCATGCCTTCATCCGGGCGGGCCTGCTCGAAGAGGCCCGGGCCTTCGGCGGGTGGCTGGCGGAGGCAATCGGTGGCGCACCGGAGCAACTGCAGATCATGTACGGGATTCGAGGCGAACGGCGCCTCACGGAGGTCGTCCTGGACTGGCTGCCGGGTTATCAGGGGGCACGCCCGGTCCGGATCGGGAATGGCGCCTACAACCAGTTCCAGCTGGACGTGCTCGGTGAGTTCGCGGCCGTGCTGTATTTCTACCTGCAGGCGGGCGGGAAGCTCACGGAGCAGGCGACGGTCGCCATGCGCGAGAACGCGGTTCGGGTGGCCAAGGCCTGGATGCACCCCGACCACGGCATCTGGGAGATGCGGGGGCCCAAGCACCACTTCACCGCCTCCAAGGTGTCGGCATGGGCGGCGATCGATCGGTGGGTGCGCATGATCGAGGAGTACAAGCTCCCCGACGACCCGGCCCCGTGGAGGAAGCTGCGGCAAGAGATCTTCGACGATGTGTGCGACAAGGGCTTTGACCGGCAGCGCAACACCTTCACCCAGTACTACGGCTCGAAGGGCGTGGATGCGAGTCTGCTCTTCATCCCGTTGACCGGCTTCCTCCCGGCGAGTGATCCCCGTGTCGTCGGAACGGTGAAGGCGGTCGAAGAGGAGCTGATGCCGGAAGGCCTCGTCCTGAGGTACCGGACGGAGGAGGGGGTGGACGGACTGAGCGGAGAGGAGGGGGTCTTCCTCCCATGCTCCTTCTGGCTGGTGGACACCTACCACCTGATGGGGCGCCAGGAGGAAGCGGAGAACCTCTTCGAGAAGGTGGCCGGGCTGCGCAACGACGTGGGCCTGCTCGCGGAGGAGTACCTGCCTGGCGCGAAGGTCCAGATCGGAAACTTCCCGCAGGCGTTCACGCACCTCACGCTGGTCAACGCTGCCTATATCCTGACATCGGCCGAGTCCGGCGCCACGTCACCCATCTCGTGAACCGTCGTACCTCCAACGCTCCTCCTACCCTCGAGGTCTGCTGGGACCGGCACCTACCCGGTACCTACCCTCAGGGAGGAGGAACGATATGCGATTGTTTTCCGGAATGGCCGCGGCCGTGGGCCTGATGCTGCTCACGGGCGCCCAGCCCGCCCTGGCGCAAGGCTCGGACGTGCCCCCGACCTTCGTCAGTACCGGCGAGGAGCACGAGACGCTCGTCCCGCGCGTGGGCTTCAACATCGGAGGTGGAGTGAGCTTCCCCATCTCCGACGCGGGCGGCCGCTTCCAGACGGGTGGCGCCTTCCAGTTCGGGGTGACGTACAACATCACCAAGCACCTGGGCGTGCAGGGCGAGTACCTCTACAGCGGCTACGACGTTCAGGACGACGTCCTGTCCTCGGCTGGCGTCGACGGCGACCACATCATGCAGTACTGGGACCTCAACGCCGTCTTCAACGTGCTGCCCGCCCGTCCCTTCGGCATCTACGTGCTGGGCGGGCCCGGCGTCTACTACCGGCGGGTGGAGATCACCGAGTTCGCGGGCGTGGGCGTGGTGCCGTACTGCGATCCCTGGCTGTACGTCTGCTACTCGACGGCCGTGCCGGTCGAAGAGGTGCTCGGCTCGCGGAGCAGGACGGACTTCGGCCTCAACGTGGGCGTTGGCGTCAGCCTGAGGCTCTTCGGAGGCCCCCTCCGCATCTACGCGGAAGGCCGCTACCACTACATCTTCAGCGGCAACATCGACACAGCGGCGGGCCCCCGCAAGGCGGATGGCCAGTATGTGCCCCTCGTGCTCGGTCTGCGCTTCTAAAGGCAGCGGCGCCGCCCGTGCCCTCCGGGGAGGGGCGGGCGGCGAGCCGTGAACTTCAGCCGAAATCGGCATGAGCGTGGAGTGTTGGCGCACGGCTTCGCGCGGAGGAGGCGAGCGTGGCGCTTGAGGAGTGGCCAGGAAGGAGCCGCAGGCCGAGCGCCCGCCTCGATGCTGCCACGTCACGCCTTGACCCACACCGACCACACCCCCACCGTTCCCGGTATGAAACCAGCGGCGGTCGCGATTCCGAAACATGA
Organism: Archangium lansingense; assembly: GCF_026626635.1. Lineage (GTDB taxonomy): Bacteria > Myxococcota > Myxococcia > Myxococcales > Myxococcaceae > Archangium > Archangium lansingense. Next base: position 7,274,754 of record NZ_JAPNKA010000001.1, on the reverse strand, counting down.
TGACGCGTGGGAAGTCGGAAAATACGGCCCCGTCTGGCCGAGGACTCCGGCGTGCTACGGATTCACCATCATCGCGAACATCAAACCGGGGACGGCGGGAACCATCCGTGCATATGGGCAGAAGCTCGCGAAGGCGCTGGAGGGTGACTCCGAGCTGCTCGCGCCCCTCAAGCTCCACTACCTGCGCTGGGTGCTCTTCGACAACGACACGCGGTTCATGTACCAGGGCATCTTCGACACCGACTTCGACAAGTACACCGAGGACGCGATCGAGCTCTTCAAGAAGGCTGGCGTCGACACGGTCTTCGAGAGCCTCGAAGGCTTCCCCATGGACTGGAAGACGAACCCCGAGGCGTTCATCAAGTTCGTCCGGGCGCACCAGTGCCCGAGCTTCCTGGAATACGGAGAGTATCCGTATGTCACCGCCGACGAGATCAAGAAGGCCTTGAAGGTCAAGGCCGCCCTCTCCGACATGCTCGAACAGATGCAGTGAGGCGGAGGGACCCGCAGAGAGGACACGGTGATGAGCGAACCCGCGCGGACCTACAACCAGGAGCACGTGCCGCGGAAGTACGTCCAGGGCCGGCGCCGCGTCAGCGTCTACATCTCCTGGAGCTACCCGGGCGAAGCCAACCGGGATGTGACCGAGATGGACAACCGCTACTCGACCATGACCGAGGTCCGCCGGGTGCTCTGGCCCGATTATGAGTTACCGAGGTTCGCGGACCCGTTGATGTTCCAGCAGGGGATCGCGGGCTCGCTGGAGTTGTTCTTCTGGGCCTGGGTGCGGTTCCAGCAGGTCATCCGGGAGACCACCGGGCACGAGGTCCCCGTGTTCCAGCGCGTCGATCAGGCAGGCTTCAGGCTGCCGCTCGACGAGCGGGTTCTCGCCGACGCCGACACGTTGCTGGTCTTCGGGCTGGACCACATGGTCACCGAGCAGGAGGCCTCCCCGGAGGAGATCGAGGCCGTCAGGAACTTCCTCGAGCGCGAGGGCACCTGCCTCATCATCGGCCCCCACCACGACGTCGGGGCCTCGCCGGAGATGCAGGAGCGCACCATGGAGTATGCCCACCATGGCGACGCGCTGGTGCCCCGCCAGCAGCGGTTTGGACGGTACACCCGCTCGCTGATGCGGGGGCTCGGAATCCCCGTCGAGAATCGGCACGGTCTCCGCCCCGCGGTGATGAAGGAAAGCCGTCGGATTGCTCCACTGACGGTGATGAGGGAGCTGGATACGCGCGGCTGGCTCGCGGGAGTCACGAACTTCAACTTCCACCAGCACCTGCCGCACTACGCCGTGACGGACGAGGCGACGAAGGCCGTCCATGTCCTGGCCAGGCAGCCCATCGACACGTCCAGGCCGCATCCGTTCACGCTGGCTGGGAACCAGGAGTTCAATGCGCTCGTCTGGATGCCGCCGGGCGGCGACCGGGGTGGGGATGTGCTGGTGGCCGACTCCACGGTCTTCAGCACCCTGTTCGGCCACGACGAGAGCCTGGAGCGCTTCTGGAGGAACATCGCCACGGCGCACTGAAGCAAGGAGGGTCCATGAGCGAGGTCGCGGACACACCTCTCGAGTTGGATGACATCCAGAGCGGGACCCTCCGCCCCCGGCCCTCTCCGTATGCGGCGACCTACATCCTGCTCCGGATCGACGACCGCGAGGCGGGGCGCGAGCTGATGCGCCGACTGAGCACCGCGGTGGCCTCGGCGAGCAACCCGCGCAGCCCGGCAAGCGATACCTGGCTGAGTGTCGCGCTCACGTTCCACGGACTGAAGGCGCTGGGGGTCCCCCAGGCTTCGCTCGACAGCTTCGCGTGGGAGTTCAGGCAGGGGATGGCCGCACGCGCCAGGGCGCTGGGAGACACGGGCGAGAGCAGCCCCGAGAACTGGGAGAAGCCACTCGGGACGCCGGACGTCCACGTCGTGCTCGTGGCCGTCGCGCCGGACACGCAACCTCTGGAAACGGCGCTCGCTCGCGCGCGCCAGGCGCTCGAGGAACTGGACGGGGTCGAGGCGATCTGGCGCCAGGACTGCCATGCGCTGCCCACCGAGCGGGAGCCCTTCGGGTTCCGGGATGGCATCAGCCACCCGGCCATCGCGGGGAGCGGCATTCCTGGGACCAACTCCCGGGAGGAGCCATTGAAGGCCGGGGAGTTCGTCCTCGGCTACCGCGACGAGATGGGTGGCTTCCCCCCGCTGCCCCAGCCCGAGGTCCTGGGGCGCAACGGGACGTACGTCGCCTTCCGCAAGCTGCATCAGCGCGTGGCGGCGTTCCGTCAGTACCTGAAGGCCCACTCCTCCAGCCCCGAGGATGAGGAGCTCCTCGCGGCCAAGCTAATGGGGCGCTGGCGCAGCGGCGCCCCCCTGGCGCTCTGCCCGTTCCATGACGCCCCCGAGCTGGGTGCCGACCCTCGCCGCAACAATGACTTCCTCTACCGGCGGGAGGACCCGACGGGATATGTGACTCCCCCCGGCTCGCACATCCGGCGGGCGAATCCGCGAGACGCTTCCGTGGCCGGCGTCGTCCGCTTGCACCGGATGATCCGCCGCGGAACCGCCTACGGCCCCCTGCTTCCGGAAGGCGTCATCGAGGACGACGGCGCCGACCGGGGATTGATGTTCGCCTTCCTCGGGACGCACCTGGGCCGGCAGTTCGAGTTCGTCCAGTCTGAGTGGGTCAACAGTGGTGACTTCCTCGGGCTGGGGAACGTGATGGATCCCGTTGCCGGGGCCAACGACGGGGCTGGAACCTTCTCCATCCCACGCCGGCCGATTCCGAGACGCCTCCAGGGATTGCCGCGGTTCGTCGTCACCCGGGGCGGTGAGTACGGCTTCATGCCCGGACTGCGCGCCCTGCGCTGGCTCGCGGACCTTCGGACCTGAAGGGGCCGACGACAGGCGCTCTACTACTCCAACTCCTTCCACATGCGCACTAAACTGTCGTTGGGCCGCCCCATGAAGGCATCGAGCAGACGTTCTTCGACCCCGTGGGACTCCCAAACAGCCGCTGGCTCGAGCCCAATACATTCTTGGGGGGGCGCCTCTCTCTCATTGCCAAGGCTGTCGAAAATCCAACAGCGCCGGAGTGGACCCACCTCCATGTTGAATTGGACAATGGGTTGTGTCAGGCGCTCCTCAATCGCTCTCCACCCAATGAGCTCCCATGACTTCGGATATGGATACTTGACCATAATCCTGAAAAGGATGGGCTTGGATGCGATCCTGTCCAGGTCCGCGTCCGGCTCGGTGGTCCTGTAATTGTAGAAGGCATCGAAATGCAATTCGAGAGCCCTTCCATAGCCGAAGGAGCCATCTGGGAGGGGGATTCTCCAAAATGAACCTGGTTTATGCGTTGGCGGCATGTCCTAGGAGCTTGTCGGCGAATCAGCCAGCGGTGCGGTAGCGCATAGCAGACACCATATGGCACCACAGGCGGGTACTGGGGGCGTGGCCGATGTGGCCCATGGTCGCCCGCCTCGCAGCGACCTCGCCGCTACGCGGCCTGCGCGGCAAGGCTGGGAAGCTCCCAGCCCTGCTTCCACAGCTTCTTGAGGTTGTGGACGGCGCACGCCAGCGAGAATTCCCCTTGCACCTTGGTGAGGCCCCGCAGCGAGAAGCGTGGCAGCACTCCGTTCTTTACCTGTCCAATCACTGGCTCAGCCGTCACCTTGCGCCGCGCGTATGCCTTGCGCCCCCGCTTCGTCGAGAGCTTGCGCTTCATCCGCTCCTTGAAACTCATGCCCGCCGGCCGTCGCCCTCTTGGGGCCGGCGGTGCCTCCTCCCCATGCTTGTCGCGCCCGGTGGCGATGAAGCACTCCACGCCCTTGGCCTCTACCTTCTCAATGTCCTGCTGGCACAGGTAGCCCGAATCCGCGCTCAGCTCCTCGGGCACCAACTCCGTGTTGGCCTCTACCTGCTCCACCATGGGGGACAGCTGGCGTGCATCGCTGCTGCTCTGCCCCACCTCCTGCGCCACTATCAGCTGCGTGTCCGCGTCCACCGCCACCTGCGCGTTGTAGGACTGCTGGAAGGTGCCTCCCCTGGGCATGATTCGTGACTCCGGGTCGGTGAAGTTGCGCTGCGCCTTCTCGGAAGGTTTCGCCTCCTCCGGCCTCTCGCCCCTGGCCTCGGCTTTCTCCCTGGCCTCCTTCTCCAAGTCCTCCTTGGCCTTGCCAATCTTCTCTCGTCGCTTCTCCTTCTCCACCGCCAGCTCGAGCTTCTTCTCCGCCTCCAGTTGACGCGCCGCCTCCCGCAGTCGCTCGGCGCGCTTCTTGGGGTCCTTCAGCTCCTCGGGCAGCTCATCTCCGCGCCGCCCCTTGCCGTAGCGCTTGTTCTCCTCGGCATCCAGCGCCGCTGCCTCTTCCAACAGCCTGTCAATCTGCTCGTCCAGCTTCTTCATGCACTCCTCCATCCGTCCGTAGCTCATGGCCTTGTGCTTGCTGGCGTTGGCCTTCACCTTCGTGCCGTCCACCGACAGGTGCCCAAGCTTCTTGAGCCCCGAGCTGCGCGCCAGCCTCAGCGTGTCCACGAAGAGCGCCCGGAAGGCTTCCAGATGCCGCACCCGGAAAGTGCACACCGTGTCGTGGTCCGGCCTCTCTCCTCCCGTCAGGTAGCGGAAGGCGAGGTCCGTCTCACACCTCCGCTCAATCTCCCGGCTGCTCGTAATGCCTCGCGCGTACGCGTACATGAGCAGCAGCGCCATCATCACCGGGTGGTAGGCCGGCTGGCCGCACTCCTTCGTGTACGCGCTCAGAATCGGGCTGAAATCGAGCGCCTTCCTCAAGTCGACGAAGAAGCACGCCAGGTGCCCCTCTCCCAGCACTTCCCGCGCGTACTGCGGCAGCAGCTGCCCCTGCTCCGGTTGCCATTCCCGGAACGGCCTCGGCGAGGTGAAGCGGGCGGAGCTCTTCGCCTCCTCCCGCTCCGGCTTCTCGCTGGCGGCTACTTTCAACAGGTCGGCCTGCTCCGGCTTCTTCGTCGTGGTGGCGCTCACCCTCCACCTTCAACCAGAACTCTCCTTCCCTCTGAAGAACCACCTGGGGCATCACCCTCCTGGCCCACCCTCTACGGTGGGGTTCTCCGACAAGCTCCTAGTATCCTGTGTAACGCTGAAGTTCGCCCCAGCGAATCGTGGCAGCATCGTGAAACCGACTGCCCCGCGGGTTGTCTTTTGCCACGGCGCGCACGACGTTCTCGGTTCGATGGGGCTTGCCCGTGTCGGACTGGGCGCCTCCACTGAAGTCTATCAGTTGCTGCTCTCTTCCACGAATCCGCCAGTATGCTGGGTCATCATACCGCAGATTGTAGTCGACGGCAGCCCCATGGTCGAATACATCAAGTTGTGCTTGAGCAAATGAAGCATCCTTCGGGTCTTCGTTCTCATCAACATGATGATTCCTGTCTCGGAACCGAATGGCCAACTCTGCCTGGAGTCTGAGAGGCAGGCCGAGATCAACGACCATGATGGTCCGGCCAGCGTAGTAAAGGTTGGTTTTCTTGTTGAGCTTTCTGTAGGTCACATAGAGACGACCGCGTTTCTTTTTGCTTTCCCTGTCGGATTCCGCATCTGGCCATCCACTGGGAGGAGCGCGGGGCGGGGACACCGATTCAGGTTGGGCCAGGGGGCGCGCTTGTCGTCACTTCCACTGTGCCGTCAGGCGCCTGGCGAATGAGGATCTCCATCTCGATGGTGCTCGGAGTCGCAGAGCCCTTTGGGGGATACCGGCCTTGAACCCATCCAGAAACATCTCCGAAGTGTGTGCCGTAGAACTTGTCCGCGATGTCGATCGGGGTCTGCTCTCCGTCCACAATTGCTTTGACGGTGAAGCAAAGCAGCAGAACACTGCCCGCAGCCGCAACTACCGCGCCACCCGTGACCAGGGCTTCTCCTGCCGCAGCGCCAGTGCCTGCTCTCGCCGCGGTCGTGCCGCCTTGCGGCACTGGGCGGAGCATGCTGCGGGGTATCCCATCTCCTGCGCCTCCGCCAGGAAGCCCTCGCAACGGTGGTGGGGAAGGGGGAAGTGGAGCCGTCGGCGAACTCGCCCCAGGCGCAGGCACAGCGGCAGATGCTCTACCTTGTTCTGCCCGCACAAAGTCGCTGCTCGGGACATAGACGCAGTACCTTGCTTGTCCAGTTGCCGGGAAAACGCTTCGGGGGGCGCTGCTACACCCCACAAGCAACATGCATGTCAGCAGAGCCACCCCTCTTGGCACCCAGCGCCTCCTGGCATGGGCTCCGCTCGTGAGGAACCCCACGCGGGATTTACAGGGAGGCCGTGCGGCCGAGTCAACCAAGGGACAGCGAACGCGAGGGGCGGATCGGCTGGCACGACCTAAGCCACACCTACGCCAGCCACCTCGCCATGCGGGGCGTCCCGCTCAAGGTCATCCAGGAACTGATGGGGCATGCCACCATCGACATGACGATGCGCTATGCCCACCTGAGCACGGACACGCGTAGAGATGCGGTCGGGGTGCTCGACCTGCCCCTTGCGCCCGCGTGCGACATACGTGCAACACGGATGGAGGAAGCTGCTAACCATCCGTAACTACGGAGTAAAAAAGTGGAGGCGGCGGGAATCGAACCCGTGAACGAGGCGATGGAAAACCCTAAGCAGGACGCGCTGTTACCCGCTATCGCCTTGATTCTCCTGGGGTTCGTCATCCCGTCCCGTCCCACCCCATGCCCTCGTGTTCCGCCCCTTTCCCCGCTGGCGGGGCACACTGGGGGCACATGCAGTTCCAGTTGCTGTGCCAGTGCACGTCGGCAGCGCTGCGGAAGAGGGAGCCGTTGCCGATCCACTTGTTGAGTTCACCGCTCAGCCGCCCACCTGTCAGTCTTGAGGCGTCCGCGTCTGTGTAGGCTGCGAGGATGGTGCCATCCGCGATGGAGCGCAAGGGAGGTGGATGGGAGTTTTCTCACCTCCGCCATCGGCCCTCCCGCCAACACTGAGGGAGAGTGGTCGTGTGCCCGCATGGGCCTAATTTAGCAGCCCATGCCTCGATCATGGCTTCAAGGGCCAAGCCTTGATCGCAAGCTTGGCAAGCTTCTCTTGCCGCTTCTCGATCTGGCTGATGTTCCATTCCTTCGCTTTGGCGGCCTCTTGAGTGAGCAGGAACTTGGAGGACTTTAGAATCGGCTTCTTTTTGTCAAAACCAGAATTCCCGATTGTCGAGTTAATCTTCGTCTTCATGAGCACCATGTTGCCGATCCGGCGATACTCGGCGCCTGCCTTATCGGCAGGAACACTCCATTGCGTGCTAGGATTCTCAGGCAGGATGTGTTCGAGGTTGATCTCCGCCTCGTTGTCGTTGGGGACCAATTCGGGGTCTGGCTCTCCCGCTGCCGCGCGCTCCAAAGCGCGAAGGTAATAGCGCGCCAAGTACGACTGCGAAACGCGCGCGACCTTAAACTCGTTTTCAAATTCAGCATCTGTAGGAACGACAGAGAGCATCTCCTTGGCCAGTTGTGCCGCATTCGTGATAGCTCCCGATCTCACTTCCTGTGCCTTGAGAGCATAATGACGCTCAAGAGAGCCCCCTCCAAGCCCGCCTACAACCAGGAAGCGAACGGACCAAGAAACTAGCAGAGCCATGGTGCGTTCAACATTCTTGGCGTCAAACTTTGCAAGCACAGCGAGCAGCAGGGGACGAAACTGCTCCATTCTCAATAACTGGAGCGTTTCCAGGTGTTTTCGTGCCGAGGCACCGTAGTTGGCCCAGTGAACGTGGTTTGGGTTCACTATTGCTGCGTACAATTGCGCGCTATCGGCGAGTTCGTCAGCCAGCTTAACAGCCGACTGTTTGTTGGGGGTCTTCTTCTTGATCTGGCTATAGAGCTCTCGTTCCCTGGCCGGCCCATTAGTGGACGCCCAGAAGTGTCTGAGATAGGTGAGCAGGACAGATTCGTCACCTGTCGCTTCAAGAGCACCCCCCATCTTTATCCAGTTTGCTTTTACTGTATTAAGCTTGTCTCCCGCGAGCTTGAAAAGATAGTTCTTTAGGAGATCGGAGATAGACAGGTCGAGACCGCGGTCATTCAGGGTTTCGAAGATAACAAAAGCGTTCGCGTGGTCTGGTACACCGAGGGAGATGACTAGCGCCTGCTTTTCAAGATAATCGACCAAATCCAGTATGGCATCAGCGCCTCCTTTACCATTTGCCTTTACGATCGCCGCCACCTGACTGCGGGCCTCGTCTGCAGCAACTGCAATTCTTCGGTGGGAATCTCGTGTAGGTTCGACTTTTCGATCAGAAGACGTGGGCTCAGAGAGCACGCGCTTCTCGAAGAACTCGTGATCGAGCTCATTCAGCCTCAATCGCGGCAGCCGGTCCTGGGTGCGTCTATCCAGTGCAAAAAGAAACTCAGACTCCAGCGACCTTGCCCTGCCTGAATCTGCGATTGAGATGAAATGGTCTCGGATTGCAGCAATCAAAATTGTAGTCGTTGCGAGCCGCTGCTGGCCATCCACCAACTCAGGTGTCGCGCCAGAGCTATTGCTGAGGACCAGCGATCCGAGAAAGTATTCTGGTTCCTTTCGGCTCATCGCGCCCGAGATGTCCTCGAAAAACTCTCGCACGTGCTCTGCTTCCCACGCGTATGCGCGCTGAAAGGTTGGCACACTCAGAGTGTGGTTCTTTAAGATCTTTGCAACTCCCAGAAGGTCGGTTGCCAACTTTTCAAGCTTCATTTTCGATTTACCCTCGGCTATCCACTCGCCTATCCCAACCCCAAGTGGCGGGGCTCGGCCCGACTGGAGTGCCTTGAGCATACCGCGTCGCAGTCCGCGCGGCGCGTTTCTTACGCTCGTCGAACAGGCGAAGCTGGACGCATAGAGGGATGGGGGTCCTGTTGAGGGGGGGAGGGAGGGTGCAGAGGGGCCGAGGAGGTCGCTGATGGGTACCACCTTGGGCTGTGCGCGGGGCTGGAGTAGAGGCCGTGCAGCCCTGGGGTACACGCCGGCCCTGGCCGCCCTCCCATCCCTCCTATGAGGGAGCGGCAGTGGGGGCGGGGCTTGTGGGAAACCGCAGCGTCCGGCGCACCATCTGGCGCGGGGTGACAGGCTCCCCCAAGGGCGAGCGCGAGCGGACAGTGGACCTGCTGGTCTCGGCGGTGGACGCACGCAAGGGACACCGGCACCTGCGCGGCCCTTACGTGTTCTGCCAGGAGGACGGCAAGCCGCTCACCGATGGCCTGATGAAGTTGCCGCTCCAGCGCGCGCTGCGGTGGGCGGGCATCAGCCGCGAGCAGGGGCACATCGGCTGGCATGACCTGCGTCACACCTACAGCAGCCACCTCGCCATGCGGGGTGTCCCGCTCAAGGTCATCCAGGCGCTGATGGGCCATGCGACCATCGAGACGTCCATGCGGTACGCCCACCTCGCGCCCGAGGCCCGGGAGAGCTCCGTGCAGCAGCTCGACCTGCCCGTGCGCCAGCTTCAAGCCGTTCCGGGCAGAAGCGCCGAAGGGGCACACTGGAGGCACATAAACGGCGCGCTTACTGCGCCCTGGCTTTGCCCTCCGGGAACGTGACGTTCTCAAGGGTGACGGTGCGCGGCCCGGTTGCCTCCCACAGCTTGAGGGTGCAGGGGCAGCCGAGCTGCGCGCGCTCCCCCTCGATGCCCACCACGACGGCACCGGCCCCATTCGCGGGGATGGGCGCCAGTGGCCAACGGGCAAACTCCACCTGTTCCCCTGTCGCGTCCACCAGCGCCGCCCCAGCCAGCGTCCAGGGCTCAGCGCCGGGGTTGAGGAGGTCCAAACGCACAGCCACACTTGCCGGGTGGGTCTCGCCCGTGGGCGTGTAGCTGTAGCTCCAGGCCCCCTTCAGTCCGAGCGCGTTGGCTGGCGGCACCGTCAGGAAGCCAAGCTTGTTGGACGCCACGACCCCGGCCCCCTCCAGCCACGCGGCCCCCATGAGCCCGCCCGGATCCTGCCGCTCGGCCAGAAGCCGCGCTTTGTCCTCCTGGCACTGACGCGCTTCGGCCTGTGCTTCGTCACGCTCTTTCTCGCAAACGTCGGGCGGGCGCGGTTGCCGGAACACATACACCCGGCGCGTCCCTCTTGACGCATGGCCCACGAGCCAGAAGCTCGCGCTCGCCGGTGCCGCGCCATCCGCGAAGCGCACCGTCACCTTGACCCGCTCCCCTGGCAGATAATCCCCCTTGGGAATCACCAGGAGGCTCAGCCCCTCTTGCCCCAGTGCCCAATCCGCGAGGCGCCCCCCTGGCTGAAACTCCACTGTCCCCACAGCGACGCGGGAGTCAAAGACGAAGGTCGTCGTCTCGTCCGCGCTAGCGCACACTTCCGGCGCTCCGTCCGGGGAGCCTGCCGCCAAGTCAAAGCGAGCCGTCGCTGTGCAGCGGGGGACAGGGGGCGGTTCTGCGGCTTGCGTAGCACCAGCGAGCAGGGCGGCCAGCAGGACGGCACCGGGAGAGGGGGGCAGCACGGAAACTCAACCTCCAATGAGCACGGCAGGGATTAGGGCTGCCCGCTGGGCTGAATGAGAAAAACGCGCGTAGGTGTTTTGGCGTTGCCGGGCGTGCTTCCGGGATCGAGGCACACGCCCAAGCCGGGGGAGCAATCAAAATTCTTGCCGTGCTCGTCCACGTAGACCGTGACGCCTTCCAGGCCAGCAACCAAACACACGGGAAGAGTCCCCTCGCCTGGAATCTTCGCCTCGGTGAAGGTACCGAAAAGGCGGTTGTCGCCGAGCTGCCACTGTCCAAGAAGCAAGGTCCCGTTAGGCAATCGCCCAACGCTCCCGACGATACCGACTTGGAGGGTAACGGGGCCATCCTTCACCTTGAACACCTCTCGGGGCTCGCCCTTGTACCCTTTAACCGTGGCGGTCTCGTCGCGGCCAGTGACGTTGAACCGCTCGTGGGTTTTCCTCCAATCATGGGGGCAGGAAATCGCAGGGGGCTCGGTGCGCACCTGGGAAGCGGGCGCGGTGCATCCCCCGTCGAGCAGCGCACAGACCGCCACGGCTGCGGGTTTCACCGGCAGGCGGAACCCTGCGCCTTGCGTCTGCGTTTTCGGCGTTTCGTTCTTGGGCGTCTGAGCGGACGTGCGAAGCATGGCGTTAGCTGTAGACGCGGGAAGTTGAGCCCCAACGGATGCCGCGTCTCCTCCGGGGAGAGATTCCAGCGCCTTTGCATCGGACGCCACTTCACGACCGCGCACGCCTGCATCGGTAGCGTGAGGGCCCGGGGACGTGGACGGTAGCGGCAGCTCTGGCCGGGCCTCGCTGGTGCGGATTGAAGAGCCAGGTCCCCCCAGGTTCGCGCCCACGAACAGGACAACGACGGCAACCAGCAGCACGGCCCCAGCGAGCCCCAAGCGCCACGCAGCGCGACGGGGTTGGGGAGCGGCAGCGGGCTCGAGTTCGCTTGCTGGCGGCACCAGGGCGCTCGGAACGGGCGGCTTGTGCCCCCCAGCGGGCGCGGCCACGCCCGGAGCGTTCATCCTGGGGAGCTCGTCCGGGTTTACGGCTGCTGGCGGGACCCGTGGGGCTGCCATCTGCTCGGGCAGCAAGAACACCCGGTCCCTTTTCGGCAGGGGGCGCCCGCGCCGGGGGCGTTGCTTCCTCAGCCTTAGAAACGCGCGCCGCTGTTCGCTCCCCTCTTGCCGTTCCGGGTCCTCGACCGTGGTTGTGAGCTGCGGATCGTCCGGGTCCCCGAGCGGCGGATCCCAGGTGGCGTCGCTCTCAGCGGTGGACAGGGACTCATTCAAAGCCGCGCACAGCATCGCCAGCACCGGGAAACGATCCTCCGGTCGCTCAGCGAGCATCTTCATACACAGCAGCGAGGCAGCGAGCGGCACGCGGGGGTTAAGGACGTGCGGCGCTTCGGGCCGCTGAGTCAAGATGCGCTCGCGCAGCCCATCCAACCCCCCCGGATCCGTGCGCTCGCCAAAGGGCAGCTCGTCCGTCAGCAGCCAGTAATAAGCCACGCCCAACGCCCACATCTCGTCGGTTGGCCCGTACTCGTATTGACCCGTGCCGTCCGGGTTGGCGCGCTGGAACCGGATCTGCTCAGGGGAGCGGAACTCCTCTGTCCCCGGTGGGAGCTGCGAGCCGGTAACAGTGGGGGCACTCGCAAGAGAACCAATTCCGAAATCAATCAGGATCGGCCTCTCGCTCCCTTCCCGAATGAGAATGTTCTCAGGCTTCACGTCACGGTGAAACACCCCCGCCGCGTGTACCTCCCCGAGCGTTACCGCCACTTCCAAAACAATGCGCGTCGCCTTCCGCGCCGATGGGTTTTGGCTGTAGGCAAACGCAAAGAGCGTATCGCCCGGCACGAACTCCATCACGATATAGGGATGGCCGATAACCGGGTCGGGCCAGAAGTCCGAGCCCACGTAGCGGACGACGCCGGGGTTCTCCAGGTGAATGAGAATGCCGATCTCACGCTTGCCCCTGCCGTCCAGCGTGGAGACCAAGAGGAGCTTCAACGCAAAAAAGAGCCCACCGCGCTCGACCTTGTAGACGATCCCGAGGCCCCCCGCGCCCAAGAACCCCACGATCTTGTAGTCCCCGATCATGTCGCCGATGTCCGGGTGCCTGAGTGTCAGTCCCACGCTCTACCTCACCTCCTAGATGGGGGAGCGTAGCATAACCGCAGGGATGCGGCTCAGACAGCGGGACCGGGGCGGCAGGTGGGCCCCTCCAGGGTCGACGCCGCTCCATACCCGCCGCCCACCCACCGCCCCAGTCCCTAATCCGAGACGGCTCTCTATTCCTCGCGCATCGGCGCAGCGTCGAGCACGCGCAGCAGCCCACAACCGACCGCGACCTTGGACTCCGGCCACGTCCGCAGGATCCCGACAGCCTTTCGGATCTCGGGTGGCAGATCCTTGTCAGTGGTAGGCACCTCTCGTGCGCTCATATCCAGGAGCACAGCCGGAGAAACACCCAACGCGACCGCGAGCCTTCGCAGCGCCGGAACGCTCGGCATCATCCCGCCGCGCTCGATGCGCCCATACACGGCCGGGCTCATCTTTGCCGCATCGGCTACTTGTGCCTGAGTGAACCCGAGCGCCTCGCGTGCGGTTCGGGCTGCCTCGCCGAGTCTCTTTTGCAGAAGGTCATCTTCCATGCGGTGTCCCTCTCAGGTGGCGACGTCCTGTGCCTTATCACGCTTGCGCCGCTCCCGTCTGTGCTTGAGCTTGAGAAAACCGGACGCCGTACCTTCAAAGACGGCGAGCTGCTCGTCATCCATCCCGCGCACCGCCCGGAGCAACCTCCGAGCTTCCGGCGGCAGCTCGTCGCTAGTGTCGGGTTGGGCTTGCGCGGCTCCCGGCCCGGCAAGCCCCAGCAGAACATCGGCCCTAAGCCCCAGCACCGTGCAGAGCTTAAAAAGCGTTGGCGTGCTCGGAGTCATATCGCCGCGCTCTATCCTGCCATACACCTCGTCGGTGAGCTTGACCCGCTCGGCTACATCCGCCTGGGTCAGCTTCCTTTGCAACCGCGCTTTGCGTGCAGCCTTTCCGATCTGGATACTGAGATCGGTTCGGACTCGCCCGTTCTTGGCAGACGTCTTTGTGCCCCGCTTCCCTTTCATTGGTCTAACCATCGTCCTCGTCGGGAGTTAGCGCCGTTCGCTCGATGGGATTTGCCGTCAGCCGCTTGACCCTCGCGGCAGCCTCGAAAATCGCCTTCAGCTCTGCCGCGATCTCTTCGGCGAGGACTGGCGGCTCTACGGTTCCCAGGTAGACGAGCAGTTCTTCGCGCATCTCGGCGGCAGAAAAACGCTCGCGCGGATCCGGTTGGAGCGCACGCCGGACAATGGACCGCAAAGGGCCGGGCGCGAACTCAAGCCGACGTTCCGCTTGCGAAGGGTGAAAGCGCAGCAGCCGGTAAGCCAACACGTCCAGGCTTAGCTGTGTGGTCCGCTCGGCGCGCACAGGGAATGAGAACCCGACCGGGGCACCCTCCACAGGTGTATCAGTCGGGTCGAGAGGGTATTCGGCCAGCAGCATTTCCAGCAGCACGAGCCCGAGCGAGAACACGTCCGCTTTGCCGTCAATCGCTCCCCCGATAAGCGGGTCGGGTCGGCCCCCGGCGGACTCCATCGCAGCTCGCAGAACCTCGGGCGCACAGTAGGCAGGGTCGCCTCGCAGCAGGCCGGGCGGGGTCTTCAAACGGTCGCGCAGCTCCGAGTACGCGGCGCCAAAATTCGTGAGCTTGACGCGGCCATCAAACCCGAGACGGATCCGCATGGGACCCACGGCGCGATGGACGATGTGCATCGGGTGGCCTTCGCTGCTGCGCTGGTGAGCGTAACCAAGCGCACCCGCTACTTCCGCCGCAACGTATGCCGCAAAGGCGGGCGACAAACGGCGCTCCACCACCAACGCGAAATCCATCGCCGTGAGGAGATAGCAACCTCGCAAGTGCTCCGAGACCACATAGGCGTTGTCGCCATGGAAAGCGTATCCGTAAACCTTGGCGATGCCCGAGTGATCCAGGTGCGACGCGAGCTGCACCTCTTCCCAAGCCCGCTCACTCCTCTCACGGTCTGAGGGCACCTGCACAGGCTTGAGAATGACCCTTGAGCGACGGCCCTCACTTCCGCCGATGGGACGCCTCCAAGCAAGAAGAAGCGTGTCGTAATCCCGGTTTAGAACCTGGGTGTCATAAACCTCGTATTTGAAGCCCTCGAAGTCGAAGATAAGACGCGGGCCGGAGCTATCCGCCATGTTGTGATCTCCCAGCGTGGCCCTAAAGCCTGTCGAGGTTGGGGCTACCGGCACGCCGCCAGCTCTCGGCGTCAGCGCGTGTGTAGAACTCGCCCATTTCAAACTCACCCGCGCCCGCTCCGTCGTCGCGAATCTCCACCGGACCAACCCATCGCAACGGCTCGCCGGTAAGCGCTGCCGCGAGGAAGCCATCCTGACGGAGAAGGAAAAGGCTCCGGTACTCCTGAACCATTCGGCTTAGGTCCCAACGGGACAGCCCCTGTCCGTGCCGCTCGACGTAGCGCAGCAACTCGTCGGCAACGCACCGGGGCGCGTAGTGCTGGGGGAGGTAGGGCAGGATCCCGAAGTGCCGACGCAGCCGCTCGGCCTGCACAGGCGACACGCTGCGCCCCTGGGGGATGGCTTCAACAGGCAGCCCGGCCCCCAGTAGCAGCGCGCCGAACTCGTCCAGGCCCGACAGCGCGTCGCGGGTAGCGGCAAGGGCCTCCGGGGGCGGGCGGCTCGCGCACGGGCCGGACGCGAGCACCGCCAGCAATGCAAGCAAGCTCAGCGGGGGACGAACCGAAAGACAGGCAACACGAATCCACCTCCGAGGCGAACGCGGTTCGCTCAGCATGGGGGCACCTCCAGCGCGATAGTTAGTGAGACGGCGAAACGCCCGGATAGGTAACACAGCCATGTGATCAGGGGAAGCCCAGGACTTCCGAACATATACGAAACATATAATGCACGGATTGCGCGATTAGGCCCGAGTCAGGGAAATCAGTACAAAAAGGTTCCCTACATGTATGCAATTGTCAAAGAGCGTGGCCCCCTCTGAGTGGGTTAGCGGTACACCTTGCGGCCCACACGAACGCGCCGTCGATAAGCAGCACGCTGTACGCGGCCACATGCCCCGAGGGCAGGACGAGCGGCTCGTTCTCCCATGCTCCCGGGGGGCCCTGCATCCAGTCAGGGGCGAGCGTGCGGCCCGCCCCGACCGCGATGGCCCGGCAATTCCCCTCACGCCCGGCCCTGACGTGCATCCCGCGTCGATGCGAGTGCCCGAACGCCACGATTAGACCCCGCCCGCCCCACTCGTCCGCCACCTTCGCCGCGTGATGCTTCGGCAGGTGGCGCCCGATCTGGTGTCCGTGCAGCAGCCGCAGACGACCGCGCTTGAGCGGCTGTGCTTTCTCGGGCACCCACTCGATCCCGAGCTGCTCGAAGTCCAGGTCGCGGGCGAACCTCCCCCAGAAACCCGCGACGGCTGCCCCGGGGCGCGTCGGCGGGTTAGTAGGTGATCGAGCTGAACGCCTTCGGCTGGCGCAGCTTGAAGTCGCCCTTCACGATTGCGCGGATGGTCGTCTCGTCGTGCTCGGCGCGGGTGTCATGCTCGGAGAGGATCAGATCCTCGTCGATCCCGTAAATGAATTGCCGCCAGTCCGCCGAGAAGACGATCTTCGTCACGGGGACGCGGGTCGTCATCACGAAGGGGAAGCCCCGGATCGTGCCCTTGTCGAGCATCTCCTGACGGAAGATGAAGATGCCCGTGTCCTTGAGCTGCATCAGCGCAGTCGCCCGGGTCGGGTGGATCGCCCACGCAGCCGCGCCCATGCGAACATGCGCGGTCAACGGCAGCTCGACCGCCTTGTCGATGTCGGCCAGGTAGGCAGCCGCGGTCGTGCCAGTGTTTGCGAAAGTGTTCCCGCCGTCGAGCTGAGCGAAGAGCCCCTTCGGAGCGGCCCCGGTCCCGTCGCCGTTGAACCCGGCTTCGTCCAGGCCATCGGCCACGGTGGCGCGCAGATCCTCGCCAACGCCAGCATCGCCAACGCCCGGCGTGCGAAGCAGGTCGTTGCTGACGTCGGTGAGGACCATCCCCTTGTGCGCCTTGAGCACGAGCTTCCCGTACTTCGGCGCGCTCCTCGGGACAGTCTCCCCCTCGCCAACCCATTTGAAGTCAGAAGTCCCGGTCTGCCTGCCCATGTGCAACTCGCCCTTGAACGGCTGGGTTCGCACGCCGAGCTTGAGCAGGGCCGCCTCGGGCCGCAGGAACTCGATCACTTCGCCGCTCTGCTGGATGGGCACGAGCACGCCCGCCGAGTCGAACTTGCTGAGCTGAACCGCCTTCTGCACGTCGGCATTGCCGAAGCGCTTTGCCGCGTTGATCAGCTCGGACGCGCCCGTGTGGCGACCCACGGCGAGGACGCTCTTCGTGAACGCGCCAAAGTTCGCGACGCTCGCGTAGACGCTGCCCTCGCGCGTCGCCCTGTCTGTACCAATGCGTCCGGGGGCGCTTCGGGAGGCGGCATCGACCAACTCCCGCGCGACCTCCGGACCAAGCGCCTTGACCATCTCTGCGATTTGCTGGCGATTCATCTTTTAACACTCCTCGGATGTGTTGCTTGAAAGCCTCGCGGGGGGTCGTCCACCCGCGTCAGGCTTTGTGTCTTCTAAATAAATGGGTGCGATTTTTGTCTGTGGCTCATTCGCCGCTGACGGAGTCGGCGCTCACTTCTGCCGAGCTGCCTGCGGAAGGCGTCGCAGTCTGTTGGGGCGCGCTTGGTTGCTGGCCGGGCAAAAGCCGGGCAGTGGAGCCACCAGACGCGAGAGACAGCACGGCGGGCCTGTGGAGGGGCTCCAGGAGCGCGGCAGCCGACGCTCGGGCGCGTGCGGTGCCAAGGGCGGGCAGCGGCACCTGGGGGCCATGGAGCGTGCCGGGGTGTGCCTGCTCTGCCCGTAGCCGACGCAGCGGCATCCAGCCGGTTATGGGGGCCGTTTCGGCTAGTAAAAGAAAATCCACGCCCGGGGGGGAAGCAGCCGAGCGCGAAACCACCTCGACACACACGGTCGCCTGCGCACTCCACGCGCCGAGCCCTGCGCGCCCCGTTTTGAAGGCTGGGGTGTCCAAACCGGCCTGCCTACACCGTCAGGTTCTCGCCTAGACTTCATAGAGCCATGTCCGAACCCCGCCGTCACCACGAACCCCGCCGTCACCACCTCGTGCCGCAGATGCACCTCAAGCGCTTTGCGGACCTCAAGCGCCGCATCGTCATGGTCTCCCGAGACCAGAAAAAGCGCTTCCCCATCGACATAAGGAACGCATGTGTCCAAACGGATTACTATGCCGTAGAGACAGACAACGGACGGACGCAAGAGGTTGAAAAGCGCCTGAGCCACATTGAGAGCAAAGCCGCTGCAGCCATCGAAAACATCCTCAGCGACAAGTTCCCTCCTTCTGAGGAGGACCGGGTGGCGATCGCCATGTTCATTGGGTTTCAATGCGTGCGTGGAGACGAGAGCCGTCAGGGCTACGAACAACTCGTCGACATGATGACCAAAAAGAACGTTGTCAAGTACCTCCGCAAGCAAGAAGGTCGCGAGCCGACTGAAGAGGAGATCAAGACCCAATGGCTCCTCTTGAGCAACCCGGACGCCACCACCATCAAGCAGAATCAGAATGCGAGCATCAAGATCATGTTTGAGCTGGGCCCTAAATTCGCGGAATACATGGTCCATCGCAGGTGGACACTCGTTGACCACGGCGAGCCTTGTCTGCTCACATCCGACACGCCAGTCGCGAGACGATCTAAGCCAACTGGTCCGGGTGACTTTGTGGTTCACGGGTACGGCACAGCGGACCAGATTTGGATGCCACTGTCTCCTAGGCACTCTCTGGTTCTGGACCGGAAGGAGGGACTCGAAGAACGGGTGTTGCATGTGGGGTGCAAGATAGGCCCTGAGCTTGGGGCAGCACTGAACAAGCTTGTCGCCTACAATGCCCGTCGCTGGATTTTCCATCACCCGGATACGGACCCACTGAGGGGAATCACGCTTCCGCCAGTCGATCCAGTATTCAGGATTGGCTGACCCGCTGGGCGCATTATCCCTGAGACACTATCCGCGAGCCCGGATCCGCGCGTCGCATGCTGGCACATCAGCACACCGGACAAGCCAGCGCCGTCGCCAGTGTCCGTCGTTGTCCTGCCATTCCGTGAGGGATAGCTCGACCTGTCCTCGCATTAGGCGCGCGTTGCACAGCTCACAGCGGCCCGTGTACAGGTTGCGGCGTCGGTCTGCTGGCCGGTCTGCGCAAGCCATGTGCAGCGCACCGACCGCGCGCTCGTAGGTGATCACCTCGCCCTGCTCGATGACCAGCGCGCACGCTGCACACTGCCCGCGCCGCTCAGCCACCAGAACGGGCACAGCTAACCCACCGCGCTCGTTCTGCCGGTACTGTCCCGGAAGCATGAGGTAACGAACGCTGACAGCGTTAAGAATGCCCTTCGCAACCTTGCGCTCGACCTTGCGCGCGAGGTCGTCTTCGTCGTCAAAGACGATGTCGATCATCAGCGCGTCGCCGTCGACGTAGACGCGCCCCTTACCAATGGGCAGCGCGGGCTCGGCCCCCGTGCTCGCCGCCTGCGCGCCGTCGTCGTGGTTGAACAAGACGACGCCGTTCGCGTTGTAACCCTCGACGCGCCAACCCTTCACGCTCAGGCGGTCGGAGTACCGATCGAAATCACCGTCGCTCGCCTTGAAGGTGTAGACACGTTGACCGCTCCCAGCCTCGACGGCGGTTAGCGCAGCCGCATCCTTCCGAACCGCTGCAAGCTGAAGAGAGCGTGTGATCGCATTGGGCATCGCCCTCGCTAAATGGGTGCGGTTTTTGTCGGTGGCTCATTCGCCGCTGACGGCGTGGGCGCTCACTTCTGCCGAGCTGCCAGCGGAAGGCGTCGGAGTCTGTTGGGGCGCGCTTGGTTGCTGGCCGGGCAAAAGCCGGGCCGTTGGGCGACCTGGACGCGAGAAACGGCACGCTGGGCCTCTGGCGGGCTCCAGGAGCGCCGCAGCCCATGCCTCGGGAACTTGGGGGGCACGACACCAGAAACGGCGCGGCGGGCCGTGGAGGGCTCCAGGGGGGACAACAACCGGCGCGCGGAGTTAGGGGAAGGCACCTGGACGCGGGCAGCGGCACGGGGGGCGTGGAGCGTGCCGACGTGTGCCTGCTCTGCTCGTAGCCGACGCTGCCGCATCCAGCCGGTTATGGGGGCAGTTTCGGCAAGATTTCAGGGGGTACGGGCGGCAAAACAAACAGGGCCCGCGAGATTTTTTGGAAATTTTCTCAGCGTGTGCGACCTCCGAGCAAGGTTGAGAGCGGCCCCGCATCGGAAAAACTTGCCGGGGGGGCGTCCTTCCAGGCGCGGCACACGGAGGGAAACGCTAGCACTGGCACGCGATCAAGCCGTCACGACCTGAATCTATAAACCCCATACGAAAAAGGTCGTGTAGTATATGAGAATATATATACATATATGAGGTAGAAGGCTGTGGAGGTTTAGGAAACCAGCTCAAAGCCGCATGACGTGAGCCACTTCTCACCGGCGAGGCTGCCTGCCGTTCAAGGCACCAAGCCCCCAGACCCGGCAAGGTGTCACGCTGTCAAGCCGTCAAGCCTTGAATCTATAAACTCCTATAGAAAAAGCTCATGTAGGATATAGGAATATATGAGGTATAGGGATATAGGATTGTTGGAACAGCCCAATTGACGCTTGACGCTTGACGCCCGCCGCTTTTCCGCTGCCGCTGCTGGCCTGGGCCACGTCAAGAATCCGCACCCATTTAGGCGTTGTGGAAAAGCCCATCCTGTCGCCAGCTCCAAGCCTGCCCACTCCCCCAGGGTCTGATTCCAGTGCGCCTGAATTCCTCACGGTTGACGAAGCCGCCATTCTCCTGCGCGTGAACCGGAAAACGCTCTATGAGTCGATCCGGCGCGGCGGGGTGCCGGGAGCGGTCCACCTTGGTCGATCTGTCCGACTTCGCCGGAGCGTTCTGCTATCCTGGACGCCGGGTAACAGCAGTCCCGCGCTTGGAAAAAAGCCATGAGCGTCAGACTGCGGAAGTGGAAGACCAAGGAGGGCAAGGTGCAGGAAGCGTGGTGGATCGACGTCAAGTATCAGCACCCGAGCGGGAGGGTTGAGCGCGTGCGCAAGGCATCGCCTATCAACACTCGCCGGGGCGCTGAGGAATACGAGCGTCAGATCCGGCACGCACTCCTCACGGGTTCCTTCGGAAAGGAAAAGCAGAGCGAGGCGGGCCGGATTCCCACGGTGGAAGAGTTTGTCCAGCGCTTCCTCACGTACAGCGAGAACAACAACAAATATTCAAGCGTTGTCTCCAAGCGCCAAATCCTCGACCAGCACGTCATCCCGGCTCTTGGCCGTATGCCGTTGGACTCCATCGGTCTGGCTGAGATCGAGGACTTCAAAGCGGCCATGCGCAAGAAGACGTCGGGAGCCCGCGCCCGAAAGGATGCCCCCACAAAGGCAGCCATTCGCAAGCGTAAGGACATCCAGCCCGCGCTTCTGAGCCTCAAGACCATCAACAACGCGCTAACGGTGGTTCGCAAGATGCTGTCGCTCGCACAGGAGCACGGCATCATCACGCACGTTCCGCGCGTCAAGCTCTTCAAGACTGCGAAGGCGGCGTTTGACTTTCTCAGCTTTGAGGAAGCCGAGCGGGTGGTCGCCGCTGCGGCCCCTGACTGGCGCGCGGTCGTGCTCGTGGCGCTCAAGACGGGACTGCGGCAAGGCGAGCTGATCGGGCTCCAGTGGGCCGACGTGGACTTGCAGCGCGGCAAGCTGCACGTCCGGCGGACCATCTGGCGCGGGGTGACGGGGCTTCCCAAGGGCGGGCGCGAGCGGGCGGTCGATCTGCCGGGCTCGGCCCTGGAAGCGCTCAAGGCTCACCGGCACCTGCGCGGTCCCTACGTGTTCTGTCAGGCAGACGGGCAGCCGCACACGAACGGGACCATGAAGGGCCCTCTGGAGCGTGCGCTTCGCGAGGCGGACATCTGCCGCGAGCAGGGGCGCATCGGCTGGCACGACCTGCGGCACACCTACGGGAGCCACCTCGCGATGCGTGGCGTGCCGCTCAAGGCGATCCAGGAGCTGATGGGACACGCGACCATCGAGATGACAGAGCGCTATGCCCACCTGTCCCCCGAGGTACGGGCGAGCGCCGTGCAGCAGCTCGACCTTCCTGTGCCCCAGCTCCAAGCCGCTCCGGCCAGAAGCGCCGAAGGGGCACACTGAGGGCACATGCGGAAACGAGGGCAAAGAAAAAGCCCAGCAACCCCTCGGGATTGCTGAGCTTCTGAGTGTGGAGGCGGCGGGAATCGAACCCGCCGCCTCGGGGCCGCTTGATTAGTAGCGGTAGTGGTCGCTCTTGAAGGGACCCTGCTTGGACACGCCGATGTACTTCGCCTGATCATCGGTGAGCTCGGTCAGCATCGCGCCCAGCTTGGTGAGCTGGAGGCGGGCCACCTTCTCATCGAGCTCCCGCGGCAGCATGTACACGCCCGGCTTGTACTTGCCCGGGTTGGTGAAGATCTCCACCTGCGCCAGCACCTGGTTGGCGAAGGACGAGCTCATCACGTAGCTGGGGTGGCCGGTGCCGCAGCCCAGGTTCACCAGACGCCCCTCGGCCAGCAGGATGATCCGCTTGTTGTCCGGGAAGATGATGTGATCCACCTGCGGCTTGATGTTCTCCCACTTGTACTGCTTGAGGCCCGCCACATCGATCTCGTTGTCGAAGTGGCCGATGTTGCACACGATCGCGTTGTTCTTCATCCGCTTCATGTGCTCGTGAGTGATGACCTGGTAGTTGCCCGTCGCCGTCACGAAGATGTCGGCCTTGTCCGCCGCGTACTCCATGGTGACGACCCGGTAACCCTCCATCGCGGCCTGGAGCGCGCAGATGGGATCGATCTCGGTCACCCACACCTGGGCCTGCAGGCCGCGCAGCGCCTGCGCCGAGCCCTTGCCCACCTCACCGTAGCCGGCGACCACGGCCACCTTGCCAGCGATCATCACGTCCGTGGCGCGCTTGATGCCGTCCACCAGGGACTCGCGGCAGCCGTAGATGTTGTCGAACTTGGACTTGGTCACCGAGTCGTTGACGTTGATGGCCGGGAACGCGAGCTTGCCCTCCTTGGCCATCTGGTACAGGCGGTGCACGCCCGTGGTGGTCTCCTCGGTGACGCCCTGGATGTTCTTGAGGATCTTCGAGTACCAGCCCGGCTTGGCCGCCAACTGCTTCTTGATGGAGGCGAAGAGGACGGTCTCCTCCTCGCTGCCAGGGTTGTTGAGGACGGAGGCGTCCTTCTCGGCGCGGGTGCCCAGGTGGATGAGCAGCGTGGCGTCGCCACCGTCATCGAGGATCATGTTGGGCGTGCCACCGTCGGCCCAGTCGAAGATGCGGTGGGTGAACTCCCAGTACTCCTCGAGCGACTCGCCCTTGTAGGCGAACACGGGGGTTCCGCCGGCGGCGATGGCGGCCGCGGCGTGGTCCTGGGAGGAGAAGATGTTGCACGACGCCCAGCGGATCTCCGCCCCGAGGGCCTCCAGGGTCTGGATGAGCACCGCGGTCTGGATCGTCATGTGGAGCGAGCCAGCGATGCGAGCGCCCTTGAGGGGCTGGGTCTTGGCGAACTCGTCGCGGATGGCCATGAGACCGGGCATCTCGGTCTCGGCGATCGCGATCTCCTTGCGGCCCCAGTCGGCCAGCTTGATGTCGGCGACGCGGTAGTCAGTGAACTTGGTCAGATCGATTGCAGCCTTCATGCGGTGCTCCTCGGAAGGGCTGAATGTGGGGGGACGGGACCTGCTCGCCTCCCGGGCATCCAGCCACGAGTCAGCGAGCGCCGTTCACGAACCTGAGCCTGGCGGGGAGAAATCCCGTTGCAGCGCTCCTCAGGGTGCGCGGACCCTACAACAAGAGGGCCACGTGTCGCCACAGAAGTGAACCCCCCGAGGGGTCGGGCGAGGGGGAGGGCGCGGGACAGGGGACCGGGTGTGCCCCCTGAAAGTCGGGGCTGGGCTCACCCGCCTTCCAGGCAGGAAAACTTCCTCCCGGCCGGCTTCTTTGTCACCGTGAGTGCATCGCTCCGGAACATCCAGTGACCGGGAGCTGGGGGAGAAATCCATGAGCAGGAGAATGGAAGGTAAGGCAGCGCTCGTGACGGGGGCGGGTTCGGGGATTGGCCGTGCGGCGGCGGTGCTGTTCGCACGTGAGGGGGCGCGGGTGATTGTCTCCGACATCAATGTCGCCGGTGGTGAGGAGACCGTGGCGACCATCCAGAAGCAGGGGGGCGAGGCACGCTTCATCCGCTGCGACATCTCGAAGCCCGCGGAGGTGGAGGCGCTCATTCGCGGCGCGGTGGAGGCGTTCGGGCGGCTGGACTGCGCCGTGAACAACGCGGGCATCTCCGGGATCATGCTCCCCACGGGGGACTACCCCGAGGACATGTGGGACCGGGTCATCGCCACCAACCTCAAGGGGGTGTGGCTGTGCATGAAGCAGGAGATCCAGCAGATGCTGAAGCAGGGGGGCGGCAGCATCGTCAACACCGCCTCGGCAGCGGGGCTGGTGGGTGTCCCGATGGCACCGGCGTATGTGGCCGCCAAGCACGGAGTGCTGGGGCTCACGAAGACGGCCGCGCTGGAGTACGCGAAGGCGAACATCCGCATCAACGCGGTGTGTCCGGGGGTCACCCGCACGCCCATGATCACTGCGGCCACCGCCGGCCACCCGGAGATCGAGGCCGCCGTGGTGGCAGCGGAGCCGGTGGGTCGGATGGCGGAGCCGGAGGAGGTGGGTGAGGCCCTGGTGTGGCTGTGCTCGGGCGCGGCGTCCTTCATCACGGGTGCCGCGCTTCCGGTGGATGGAGGCCTGGTCGCCCAGTAGCGCCGGGAGAAACATGAAGCTCTTCGAAAAGTTGCTGCAGGAGTCCTCGCTTCACGACCTGGCCGGCTCGGCCTCCAAGCGGGCCGCGCTCAAGGCGAAGCTGACACCCTCCGACACCGTGAAGCAGGTGGCCAAGGACCTGAAGGTTTCCGAGGGAGAGGACCTGCACTTCGACGGCGGCCTCGTGGTGAAGGGCAACCTCGTCATCGAGGACCAGGGGCGCCTGCTCGTGGCCGGTGACCTGGTGGTGGAGGGCAACATCATCCACGAGGGCTTCGACTACTCCCTGCTCTTCGTCGGCGGCTCGCTCGAGGCAGACAACCTCCTCTTTCACGGCGAGGTCGTCGTCCTCGGAGGCTTCACGCTCAAGGGCGTCGCGTGGACCTACTACAATGACTACTCCACCTATGCCGACACGCTGTCCGCCAACCTCGTCGTGGCGGATGACCGCGAGGACGCCATCGGGAAGGTGCGCGCGGACCACCACCTCGTCGGCCACTCCAGTGAAATCGGTCCCAAGCTGAGCAAGCTGCTCGAGAAGGGGCTCGTGGATGAAGAGGGCGGGTGGTCCTACTCCACGCTTGCGAAGAAGCTGCTGAAGAAGGAAGCACTGCTGCCGTGACGCGCTACGGTTTCATCGACACGACAGGGGAGCTGGTCATCCCCAGCCCCCATGGAACGCCCTTCGCCTTCAACGAGGGGCTGGCCCGCATGCCGGCAGGGGATGGCTGGGCCTTCGTCGACGTGAAGGGACGGCAGATGCTGAAGGTGAAGCGCGCCTTCACGGGCTTCAGCGACGGGCTGGCGCTGACGGATACGGGCTTCATCGACGCGCAGGGCACGCTCGTGTTGCCGGTGGCGTTCAAGGCCAACTTCACCAGGTACGTCATCGCGGGAGCCTCGTACTCGAACGTGGGCCGCTTCGGCTCGGGGCTTGCTCCGGTGATGCGCTACGGGGCGAAGGCCTCGGACGGCTACATCAATCCCCAGGGCGAGGTGGTGCTGGATGGCTTCGGAGGAGGACTGGCCCGCCCCTTCCTGAAGGGCAAGGCGCTGGTCACCCTCAAGAAGCCCCCCAAGGGTGAGCGCCAGCGCCTCATCGACCCGGAGGGAACGTGCCTCGCCACCTATCCCTTCGAGACGATGAGTTCCGCGTTCTCGGAGGGCCTCGCGCTGGTGATGAAGGGAGAGAAGTTCGGCTTCGTGGACGAGGCCGGCGCGTGGGTGCTGGAGCCCACGCTCTCCTACTGGGAGGGCGGGCTGTCCGAGTGCTGGTTCAACGAGGGGCTCGCCCGGGTGAAGGTGAAGGGGCGCTATGGCTTCATCGACAAGAAGGGGGCCCAGGTCATCGAGCCCCGCTTCGAGGCGGTGAATGGCGCGTTCTCCGAGGGCCTGGCCGCCGTGAAGGATGGCGGCTTGTTTGGCTACATCCGGCCGGATGGAAGCTGGGCGGTGACGCCTCGCTTCGCCGTGGCCCAGCCCTTCTCCCACGGGCGCGCCGTTGTGTTGCGCGCCGAGTGAGCGTGTCCTACTTCGACGGGGTGGGGACAACTGCTCGGCGGCGAGCAACTCGTCGCGCCCGCGCAGCAAAGGACGTCACTCTCGAGGAGTTGGAGGCGCTCCTCGAGTAGATACGCGCGGGGCCCCCGTCACTTCTTCGCCGCCCGCGTGCTCGTGGTGGCGGGGGTGTACTCCAGCTCGTCCAGGATGGCCTTCTGGAGCGCCTTGCGATTCTCCGGGAAGCCCTGGTTGGGGTACGGCCTGCCATGGCTCACGAAGGGCTCGTACTGCTGGTACATGGGGTCGGAGCGCGCCGGCTCCTGTTGATAGAAGGACCGGTTTGCTTGCAGCAGGTAGCGGGGCAGCGCACCTTCCGGCGCGTCCTTGCTGAACGCGATGAGGGTCCGCACCTCGGGAGTGCTCATGTACTTCGCGAACGCCTGGGCGTCTCCCTGGCACGTTCCGGTGCAGTGCGAGTTGAACACCAGCGCATCCACGAACACCGCCGGGTGTGTTCCCTCGCCGAGCGGCACCGAGGTGACCTGGGGCAGAGGCAGCGCGGGATTGGCCTTGCGGATGAAGAACAGGCGCTCCGTGTAGCCCATGAATCCGTTGGCCTGCCCCTTCGCGAAAGCCTCCTCGGCCAGCGTGTTGTCCGCGTAGGTTCCATCGAGGCACGGGTTGCTGCTCTGCTCTCGAGCACAGCTGTCCACCACCGCCTCGAACGAGTCCATGGCCTTCGCGTCCAGGGGCAGCGCGATGGCACTGGCGAGCTGAGCCGCTGGGTAGGTATCCGCCCACGCGTCCATGTACGAAGAGGGAAGCGTCCAGCTCCCGCTGAAGTTCGTCGCGAGGGGGAGCTTCCCCGGTGCGATGTCGGAAAGCGCCCGGACGAGCGACCTGCCATCGGTGGCGGAGTGGACGAGGGTGCTTCCCGAATAGACGACGTTCGTGCACAGGTAGGTCGGCACGCCGTAGCTCTTCCCCTCGATGGAGACGGCCAGCCGTGCGGCCGGGTACACCTCCGCCGCGGTCTCCTGTACGGGTTGGATCCAGCCTCTGGACACGAGATCGCCGAGGAGCAGGGTGTCGATCTCGATGACCTGCGCGGCCCCCTCTCCCTCGCCGAGGAGCTGGTTCAGGGTGCCCCCCTCGCTCAGGTCATACACGTCGAGGTTCACGTCGAACACGATGTCCAGGTCGATGCCCGGGTGCTGATCCTCGAAGCCTTTTTCGAGCGCCTGCTCGAGGCTGGCGAACCCATCGCCCGCTGAGTCCGGGATGTATGGAAAGAGCACGGCCTTGAGGGGCCTGGGCTTCTCGGGAGGCTCGTCCGGCGGTTCACAGGCGGTTGCGGACAGAAGAATGGCGCAGGTCAGGACTCTTTTGATCACGGGGTGACTCTCTCTCGGATTGTCTGGAAGAGCAGCTCGATGAGGCGAGAAGTCTGAGAGGGTACTCGCCCTGGCGCTCATGGGAACGGCTTTTCGCTCTGCCTGCCGCTCACGCGCAGCCGCATCGCCGTGGGGGAGTACGCGACCTACTGCGGCTTTGACATCAGTCGGCAGGAGGAGCGGCTCTTCGCACTCCACTTGCTCGGATTCGCTTCCTCTCCTTCGGACGCCGCGAAAACGGTGGCGATGTCTCAGTTGGTCAAGATCGCGAAGCAGGTGGCGCAGAAGAAGACATGGAAGGAGTTGGAGAAGCACGTCTTCGTCCAGATCGTGCAGCGCATCGCGAAGGCGCTGGCAATCCGCCTCACGAAGGCGAAGCTCGCGCAGGCACTTCCCGTGGCTGGCGCCGCAATCGGAGGAGGCTTCAATGCCTACTACACCTCCAAGGTATGTGACGCGGCTTACTTCCTTTACCGTGAGCGGTTTCTCGCGCGGAAGTACGGGGCCGACATCATCGAGGAAACGGTGGAGGAGGCCCCTGCTGAGGACTTTGGCGAGGGGTACGAGAACTCGTAGAGTAGAGTAAAGTGGACCCCGTAGTTTTCATCGCCCTCTTCGTCGCGGACGCGCCCTCGAAGTCGTGCGCGCCGTCGGGCGTTCAGCACCACGGCCAGCCCGTGAGAGAAGGGCTGGGCGGAGGCGAAGCGAGGGGAGCCCGAGGAGGTACGACCGCATGCACCGGATCTCGATTGAAACCGTCCAGGACGACACCTCGCTTCGCGCCTGGGCGGAGGTGGTGGACGCAGCGGATGTTTGGGGGGTGACCTCGTTCGAGGACATCCGCTATCTGCGCGAGGTCCAGGCGGGCCGGGTGGACTACGTGCTGCGGCTGGAGGGCGTGCCCGTGGGCGCCGCCTTCGTCCGGCAGCCCGGCGGTGATGGTGGGACCCCGTGTGCCGTGGCCGGTATCTGGGTGCTGGGCGAGCACCGGAGGCATGGGCTGGGAACGAGGCTCCACCGAGCTCTCTCCGCGCACGCGCGCGGGCTCGGGATGGAGGGGCTGGAGTTCGAGGCCTACGAGTCCCAGGAGGGGGCGCTGCGCTACCTGGGCAACCGCGGCTACAAGGAGGTTGCCCGGCACGTGGAGCTCGTGCTCGAGCTGGACGGCTTGCCCATGCCCGAGGTGTGTCCGCCCCCGGGCATCACCTTCACCACCCGTGAGGGGCGGGATGACCTGCTGCCCGGCATGTACCAGGTGGCGCTGGAGGCCATCCCCGACATGCCCGTGGACGAGGCGGACGAGGTGGGCACCTTCGAGGAGTGGCGAGCCTCCGACATCGACCGGCCCATCCACACGCCCGACCTGACCTTCGTCGCCCTGCATGGAGCCGAGGTGGTGGGTTATGCGGTGCTGCAGCGCGCCCGGCGCGGGGTGGCTTTCCACAGTCTCACGGGCGTGAAGCGGGCCTGGCGTGGGCGGGGGATCGCGAGCGCGCTCAAACGGGCGCAGATCGCCGGCGCCAAGAAGGCTGGCTTCAAGCGGCTGGTGACGGAGAACGTCGTGGGGAACGCGCCCATCCGCCACCTCAACGAGGTGATGGGCTACCGGCCACTTCCCGGCGCCATCGTCTTCCGCGGCCCGCTGCTCTGAGGGAGGCCCATGGGTTGCCACGCTGCTGGCGGAGGCGAGCGAGCTGGGGCGCGGCCTGCCCCAGTACGTGGAGCGGGACGCACGCCAGGTACCTGGCGTGTGGAGTGTTGGCGCACGGCTTCGCGCGGGTGCGCTGTGAGAGTTGTGCCGAGGGGTGTGCCCCTCCGGCACAGCTTCACCCTGTCGCGGACGCAGTGATCGGAATGGGTGTGCACACCGTCCGAGACTCGGACGATCCGGCGGTCGTGCGCGCAACCCCTTGAGTCAATGGACGATTCACCGGGAAACGTCAGGACTCATTACAAGGAGTCCCAGGACGGCTGGTGCATCCATGCTCCAGGGCCAAACTTGCATTGACAACCAAGTCCCTGTTTTCCCGAGTGCCCAGGTGTTGGCCCGAGGGTTGCTCATGGGCAGGGCGCGCCGTCGTGGCTGGAACCCCCAGGCGGCGGCGACCCACTCCAGTACTCAAGGGAAAATGAAAATGTTCAAGCGAGCGGCAGTCCTCGTGGTGAGCTGTGGCGCGGTGCTGGCCGGCTGCGGAGCCGGCCCGGAGGCCGAGAACCAGGAGATCGTCTCCAACCTGCTCGAGGCCGGCTTTCCGGCCGACGACATCCAGGTTGTCGATGGCCAGGTGGTCGTGGGCAACGACGCTCACGTGACCCTCGAGGCGTCGCGCGAGCTGCTCCAGCCCGGCGAGGGGAGCAAGGAGCAATACGCCACGATCAATCGCGTCGGCTCGAGCGTGACGAGGATCTGCATCCACCCCACCTCCACGTTCAACAGCTACAGCCGCCTGATCCAGGGCCTGGATGCGGCCATCGCGAACTACAATGCGCTGGGGCTCCGCATCACCTTCCAGCGCGGGGGCACCGGCTGCAGCGCGAACATCACCGCGACGACCATGTCCGGCACCGGCGGCTCCGCGGGCTTTCCCTCGGGCGGCCTGCCCTACGGCACCATCAACATCGGCACCGGCCTGCAGAGCTACAGCGCGGGCGTGAACAAGCACGTCATCACCCACGAGATTGGCCACACCATCGGTATGCGCCACTCGGACTACTACAACCGGGCCATCAGCTGCGGCGGCCCCGCCACCAGCGAGGGCACCGCCGGCGTGGGCGCCATCCCCATCCCCGGGACGCCGACCAGCGATCCGAACTCGCTCTTCAACTCCTGCTTCAGCTCGAGCGCAACCGGCCAGTTCAGCCAATACGACATCATCGCGCTGAACTACCTCTACTGAGAGATGGCGCGGCAGCCCCCGGGTCCGTCCATGACTCCGGGGGGTTCGCTCCTTCCTCCACCCCACCAGGTAGTGAGAGACGCCCACGCCCGGGCTACGCATCCCAGGCCGGGTTGGAGCGCCTCGGGAGGTGCAGCCTCCCGTTTCGAGAGGTGATAGAAGAACGGGCGGAAGGCTGGGGCCGTTCCACATCTTCATTGGCTCAGCGGCCGTCGCGAGCCATGGAGCTACCCAGCAGGCCGCGCGCCCGAGCCACCAGCTTCGTGAACTCCTCGCGGTCCGCCTGGCCCTCGACAGCACCCTCGGCGAGCTTCTGCACCGTGGCCAGGTTCCACCCCTGGGCGCTCGGGCTGCCGCGAAGCACGTCCGCCGTGGCCGCCACCGCCAGTGCGAAGCGGAAGTCCGCCGAGGCTCCATCCAGCGTCGCACGCATCATCCGCTGCTCGAAGGGGAAGGCCTGCTCGGCTGCCTCGGTGCCGTTGGGCGCCTTGGCGCGGATGCGCACCGTACCCAGCGGCGCCTTCTCGCCCGTCAGCTCCACCTCGTACACCGCCGTGACGCTGTGGCCCGCGCCAATCTCACCCGCGTCCACCTTGTCGTCGCGGAAGTCCTTGTCCGCGATGTCCCGGTTCTCGTAGCCCACCAGCCGGTAGCGGCTCACCATCTTCGGATCGAACTCCACCTGGAGCTTCACGTCCTTGGCGATCACCTCCAGCGTCCCGGTGAGCTGCGTCTCGAAGACCTTCTTCGCCTCCTTGTAGCTGTCGATGTAGAAGCAGTTGCCGTTGCCCTTGTTGGCCAGCTTCTCCATCAGATCGTCCCGGTAGTTGCCCATGCCGAAGCCGATGGCGGACAGGGTCACGCCCTCCTTCACGTAGCCCTGAATGCTGTTGAGCATGGCGTCCGCGGAGACGTTGGGGCCGATGTTGGCGTCACCGTCCGTGAGCACCACCACGCGCGCCACGGCGTTGCCCGAGGCCTTCTTCACCGCGTGCTTGTACGCCATCTGCATGCCCGAGCCCATGGCCGTGCCGCCGCCGGACTCCAGCGTGTCGATGGCCTTGTAGATGGCCTCCAGGTTCGTGGCCGGCGTGGGCGAGAGCACGTCCCGGGTGTTGCCCGCGTAGGTGACGATGGCCACCGTGTCGTTCTCGTTGAGGTTCTTCACCGCCAGCTTCATCGCCTCCTTGGCCAGCGGCAGCTTGTCCTGCTGGCTCATGGAGCCGCTGGTGTCCACCAGGAAGACCAGGTGCGCGGGCTTACGCTGCGACCGCGAGACGATCTTGCCCTGTACACCCACGCGCACGAACTGGCGGCTCGCGTTGAAAGGGGAGGGCGCGCCCTCGAGGTGCACGGTGAAGGCCCCCTGCTCGGGCGGCGTGTAGCGGTACTTGAAGTAGTTGACGAACTCCTCGACCCGGACAGCCGCGTGCGGCGGCAGGGCCCCCTGGTTGAGGTAGCGGCGCGACACCGCGTACGACGCCGTGTCCACGTCCACCGCGAAGGTGGAGAACCGGTCCTTCGCCGTCTCGGTGAAGGCATTGGCGGCGTGGTGGGTGAAGCTATTGCCTTGCGATGGGGGCTCCGGCTGCATGGCCGTGTTCCCCGGCGGCGGCAGCGACCTCGCCGGAGGAGGTGGTGGCGTGGTGGGGGCGGCGGGAGCGCCGGCCAGAGCGTCGACCATCGGCTCGGCGGGCTTTCTCTCCACCGCCTCGCGGCGGCGCTCCGGATAGGCCACGGCCCCCCCCTTGGCGGGTGCCTGCTTCGGGCTCGGCATGGCGACGTCGGCCTTCGCGTCGGAGGCCTCGGCCTTCTCGTACATCACGGCGCCCACTGTCGGAGCGGCCTCGGTCTCTTCCTGGGCGGGCCCGGCTTCCACTGGGGCAGGAGGGGGCGCCTTGTCCTTCGAGGACTCGTGCGTCTGGGACTTCCACTCGACGGACTGCGCGGTGTCGGCGGTAGCCCTCGCGCCAGGCGAGGTGCTGCATCCGGGGACGAGGCTCAGGGCGAGGGCGGCGCTCCCCCAGCGGGTCAGGCGGTTCAGCTTGGTCGAGGACATGTGCGCTCCGGGTGTTTCCGTGGGAACGGACGCTCGAAACGCACCAGCCTCGATTTGGGTTTATTCCGACCGCGCGATCTTTTGCGCGAAGCTCCCGGGAAGGGTCTCCACGAGGAACCGGCCCGCCCGGCGCACGGCGTTCTGGGCCGCATCCAACGCGAGGCACAGCCCGTACGTCAGGGCAATGAGCGCTACCGTCAGCAGCGTGTACTGGCCCCAGCCGCTCCGGCCTCCCCACACCTTCTCGAAGGAGAAGCCGAAGATGTGGAAGTAGAGCAGCGCCTCGTGGAAGAAGTACGCGGACATGGAGGCGGTGCCGAACGTCTCCACGAAGCGGCGCACCCGGGAGGGCGCGGCCTTTGGGGTCATCCGCCGCTCCAGCCCCATCAGCCCGAGCAGCAGGAGGCTCACCCACATCCATCGCTCGGCTGCGTTGGAGGGATTGGTGACGAAGAAGCGGTGCTCCGGGTACATGTCTCGGAGGGGGTCCGCCGCCAGCCAGCCGGCGAGTCCCAGCCCGCTGAGGAACAGCAGAGCGCGGATGAGTCCCGCGCGGCCCTGCTCGCCGGCCACCGCCCCGGCATACGCTCCGAACCAGGTGAAGCCGAGCCACGGCAGCAGGGGGAAGACAGCCCCGGTGGACTTGTTGAGCACGTAGGCCCACGGCCCCTGTGCGGCCTCGCCCAGCGGCGAGAGGAAGAAGGTGACGAGTGCCAGGGCCAGCGCCACACCCCGCAGCACCCGGGGCCGCGAGGCCAGCCAGGCAGCGACGGGCAGGACGATGAGCAGCGACAGCCCCACGCAGTGGAGGATGTCCAGGCGCACCAGCCACTTCGGCTCCCGGAAGAGGGGGAACCACATCCAGTTGACCAGCGTGGCCACGCCGAGCACTTGCAGGGTCCGCCGCAGGTTGCGCCCGAGTCGATCGAGCTGTCCGCCCACCGAGGCGCTGCGGACAAGGAGCAGCGCGAGCGCGAAGCCCGCGGCGAAGAGGAAGGCTGGCGCCACCAGCCCGTCGATCATGAGCAGGAACTTCGTCGTCTTGCTTTGGCGAAGCTCGGGGGTCAGCAGCACCAGTGCATGGCACTGGATCATGAACAGCACCGCGATGCCGCGCAGCCAGTCGATGGCGCGGACGCGCTCGGAGGTGGGGGCGGAACTCATGGCAGGCAGGCGAGCTCGGGTTCAGGGGCTTCGGCGTCCTGGTGCTGCATCATGCAGCGGATGGCGTCCGCATCCGGCGCGTCCGCCCCCCAGGAGCGCCGCCACATCAGGGCGGCCACGCGCGTGGGAATCCGCGAGTCCGGAGCGACAATGGCGCGGATCACGCCGTTGCTCCCGACCTTCGCCTCCTGCCGGAAGGAGTCCAGGGTGGCCACGAGCTCGGGGCAGCCCTCTGGGCAGTTGTAGAGGAAGACGACGTGTCCGTGCTCCAGGTTGTGCAGCCACACGCACCGGTTCTGCTCGGCGTCGTAGACCCGGCAGCGCAGGGTGTCGCTACAGTGGTCCCCGCTGGTGGGCGGGTTCAGACCGTCTCCACACGCGGTGCTCGCGCAGGTGAGGTGCCTCGCGGTCGCGGGTACTGGAGAGAGGGTGACTCCGTAGCGGGAACAGTCCTCCGGGCCGCTCGGCTCGCAGGCGAGCAGGGAGGACAGCAGGAGGGCGGGGAGGGCACGGTAGAGCGGGGACATCGGGCGCCCCTCTTACCACGGGCTCGGCTCACGGGCTCAACCCGGGAGTCTCGATACCCTCACCCCTTGCCCTCTCCCGGGGGGGGAGGGAGGAGGCGAACAAACCGTCACTTTACAGGTGCCTTTCCCGAGGGCCTTCCTCTACGGTTCGCCCCGCCATGAACAGCACCTCTCCCGTCAAGTCCCTCCTGCGTGCGGCCCTCGTGGTCGTCCCGCTCATTGCCGCTCCTGGCTGTGCGCCCTCGGCGCATGGCACCTCCGCCGCCTCTCCCGAGGAGTCTCGCGCTACTCCGCCCGCCGCGGAGACCCAGAAGCCCACCGAGGCCCCGAAGCTCACGGCCGAGGATGCGCGCCAGTTCGCCACCCGCGTGAACGCGGACCTCAAGCGGCTCTGGACGAAGCAGGCCACGGCCGAGTGGATCAAGGCCACGAACATCACCGACGACACCGAGCGCAACGCGGCCACGGTCAACGAGGAGGTGCTCGGCTACGTCAACCAGGCCATCAAGGAGGCCGCCCGCTTCAAGGACGTGCAGGGGTTGGACGCGGACACCGCGCGTACGCTGCACCTGCTGCGCGTGTCTTCCTCGCTGCCCGCGCCGAGCGATGCGCAGAAGCGCGCGGAGCTGGCCTCCATCGCCGCGAAGCTCGAGGGCCTCTACGGCAAGGGCAAGTACTGCGGCAAGGACGGTAAGGGCACCTGCAAGGACCTGGGTGAGCTGTCGGACGT
The DNA here is from genome assembly GCF_026626635.1 of Archangium lansingense. GTDB lineage: Bacteria > Myxococcota > Myxococcia > Myxococcales > Myxococcaceae > Archangium > Archangium lansingense. The sequence continues at coordinate 7,240,050 of NZ_JAPNKA010000001.1, read as the reverse complement.
GATGGCGAAGAGCCGCAACTACGACGAGCTGTTGGATGCGTGGGTGGGCTGGCATGGCATCTCGCCGCCGATGCGCCCGCTGTACCAGCGGCTGGTGCAGCTCTCCAACGAGGGGGCCCAGGAGATCGGCTTCGCGGACACGGGCTCGCTCTGGCGCTCCAACTACGACATGCCGCCCGAGGCCTTCGAGAAGGAGGCCCAGCGGCTGTGGGGGCAGGTGAAGCCCCTCTATGACGAGCTGCATTGCTACGTGCGCGCTCGGCTGGCGAAGCAGTACGGCGAGGACAAGGTGCCCGCTGGCAAGGCCATCCCGGCGCACCTGCTCGGCAACATGTGGGCCCAGGAGTGGAACAACATCTACAACCTGGTGGAGCCCTACAAGGGGCAGCCCAGCCTGGACGTGGACGCCGAGCTGAAGAAGCAGAACTACGACGCCACCCGTATGGTGAAGCTGGGCGAGAGCTTCTTCACCTCACTGGGGCTCAATCCGCTCCCGGAGACGTTCTGGCAGCGCTCGCAGTTCACCAAGCCGAGGGATCGTGACGTGGTGTGTCATGCCAGCGCTTGGGATCTCACCTACGACAACGATCTGCGCATCAAGATGTGCATCAAGCCCACCGAGGAGGACCTGGTCACCATCCACCACGAGTTGGGGCACAACTACTACTACACGTATTACTACAAGCTCCCGGCGCTCTATCAGGCGGGCGCTCATGACGGCTTCCACGAGGCCGTCGGCGACGCGCTCACGCTCTCCATCACCCCGGGCTACCTCAAGCAGGTGGGCCTGCTGAAGGAGGTGCCCAAGGGCGACAAGGGCCTCATCAACCTGCAGATGAAGGACGCCATGGAGAAGGTGGCCTTCCTGCCCTTCGGCCTGCTGGTGGACCAGTGGCGCTGGGAGGTGCTGTCCGGGCGGGTGACGCCGGAGGACTACAACAAGGCCTGGTGGGCGCTGCGCGAGAAGTACCAGGGCGTGCGCGCTCCGGTGGCGCGCTCCGAGAGCGACTTCGATCCGGGCGCCAAGTACCACGTCCCCGCCAACGTCCCCTACACGCGCTACTTCCTGGCGCGCGTCCTCCAGTTCCAGTTCCATCGCGCGCTGTGTCAGGCCGCCGGTCAGAAGGGCGCCCTCCACGAGTGCTCCATCTATGGCAACAAGGAGGCCGGCAAGCGGCTCCAGGCGATGCTCGAGCTGGGTGCCAGCAAGCCCTGGCCGGATGCGCTCGAGGCCCTCACCGGCCAGCGCGAGATGGATGCCTCGGCGATGCTCGAGTACTTCGCTCCGCTACGCACCTGGCTGCAGGCGCAGAACAAGGGCCAGAAGTGCGGCTGGTAAGGGCTTTCCGGGAGTAGACACGGATAGCGGGTCCGCTTACCATTCGCGCTCGCTTGGTTGGGTCTCGACCAGCCGGGTCCGGGCGGCAGATTTCCGCGCCCGTCTGTCTGAAAGAAGAAGAGCGCAAATGGCAACTGGTACCGTGAAGTGGTTCAACGATGCGAAGGGCTTCGGATTCATCACGCAGGATGGCGGTGGCGAGGACGTGTTCTGCCACCACTCCGCCATCAACATGGATGGGTTCCGCACCCTGGCCGAGGGGCAGCGGGTCGAGTTTGAAGTGACCAAGGGTCCCAAGGGCCTGCAGGCTCAGAACGTGCGCGCGGCCTGAGCTGGCTGGCTTCATCTAGTTGTTCCTGAAAGGGGTCCGACCCGTTGGGGCCGGGCCCTTTTTCATGTCTGGAGTCCTCGCGTGTCCCTTCCTTCGTCCAGGTCCCCGCTGAAGCGTGCTGCGTTGTTTCCCCTGTTGGCCGCGCTCGGCTGCGCGTCCGGCCAGTCCCATGTCCAGGTGGGTGCTCCGCCCGCGGAGGCTCGTCCCATGAAGACCCCCGCCGATCTCCCGGCCCTGAAGTCCGAGCTCGTCTCTCGTCATGGCGAGGCGCAGCGGGCCCGCATCGAGCGGGGCGTAGACCAGGTAGCCGCGCTGTGGCGCGAGGAGGATGGAGACCTGGCCGCCTTTGCGCGTGAGCACTTCATCGCAGACGAGAAGCAGCTCGACGCCACCCTGGCCCGGCTGGAGACGGCCTTCGAGCAGCTCGACGGACACATGTATGAGATCACCCGGGAGCTGCGGCGTCCCACGGACCTGGATCTGGGGCCGCTGCTGCCGGTGGATCCGCTGTTGGCCGCGTATGACCCGAGCGCGCACGTCACGGAGGATCTCTTTCGGGCGAAGGCCGGCTTCGTGGCGCTGCTCAACTTCCCGCTCACCATGCTGGCCGAGCGCATGGAGAAGGGCCCGAGCTACACGCGTCGCCAGTGGGCCGAGGTCCGGCTCACCGGCCGCTTCAGCCGCCGCGTGCCCGCCGAGGTGCGGCAGGCCTCGACGCGTGCGGGAGCAGACGCAGACCTCTACATCGCCGAGTACAACGTCTGGATGCACCACCTGGTGGACGAGCAGGGACGCCGGCCGTTTCCCTCGGGCATGCGGCTGATCAGCCACTGGAATCTGCGCGACGAGCTGAAGTCGCGGTATGCGGATCCCGAGGGGGTGGCGAAGCAGCGGATGATCGTCAAGGTGATGGAGCGCATCGTCGCGCAGGAGATCCCCGCGGCGGTCATCGACAACCCGCGGGTGGACTGGAATCCGTTCACCAATGAGGTGAAGGCGGCACCGGCCAGCGAGGTGGAGGCGGACGCGCCCCAGCGCCCGGTGGTGTTGGAGGGCAAGCGCGAGGAGGACGTGCGCTACGCGAAGCTGCTGGCGCAGTTCCACGCGGCGCGGATGGAGGATCCGTACGTGCCGGTGGCGCCCACGGCGATCGCGCGCAGTTTCGAGCTGGGGCGCGAGTTGCCCGAGGCCCGGGTGAAGGCGCTGCTGGAGCAGGTGTTGACGTCGCCGCTGGTGCCGAGGGTGGCGAAGGAGATCGAGTCGCGGCTGGGGCGAAAGCTGGAGCCGCAGGACCTGTGGTACGCCGGTTTCAAGGCGAGCGGGAAGCTGTCCGAGGCTGATCTGGATGCACTGACGCGCCAGCGCTACCCGACGGCGGAGGCCTTCGCCAAGGACATGCCGCGGATTCTGCAGGGGCTGGGCTTCTCGAATGAGAAGGCGGCCTTCCTGTCGGCGCACATCCGGGTGGATCCTTCACGCGGGGCAGGGCACGCGATGCAGGCGATGCGGCGCGGGGACTTCCCCCGGCTGCGCACGCGGGTGGGCCCCAAGGGCATGGACTACAAGGGCTACAACATCGCGGTGCACGAGCTGGGACACAACGTGGAGCAGGTGTTCTCGCTCTATGAGGTGGACCACACGCTGCTGGCGGGAGTGCCCAACAACGCCTTCACCGAGGCACTGGCCTTCGTCTTCCAGGCGAGGGACCTGGAGCTGCTGGGACAGGCGAAGCCAGACGCGGCCAGCGAGCGCGAGCGGGTGCTCAACGACTTCTGGCAGACGTGGGAGATCGCCGGAGTGGCGCTGGTGGACATCGCTGTGTGGCATTGGTTGTACGACCACCCGGACGCCACGCCCGCGCAGCTCCGCGAGGCGGTGGTGCGCATCGCTCGGGAGACGTGGGACCGGTACTACGCACCGGTGCTGGGAGGGCAGGGGACGCCGCTGCTGGGCATCTACAGCCATATGATCTCCTACCCCCTGTACCTGACGGACTACCCGTTGGGGCACCTGATTGCCTTCCAGATCGAGGAGCACCTGAAGAAGGCAGGCAACCTGGGAGCGGAGTTCGAGCGGATGGCGAGCCAGGGTGCGCTGACCCCGGACGTGTGGATGACCAACGCCACCGGGGCGCCGGTGAGCGCCGAGCCGCTGTTGCGAGCCACCGAGGCCTCGCTCGCCCGTTGAGGAATCGCGGGTGGGGGACAGACACCTGCCCCCCACCCGGAACTGCGCTTACTTCTTCGGGGGGTCCGCCCGGGGCACATCCGCGCCCTGACCGCCGATGCTGAGCAGCTCGATCTCGAACACCAGGGTGGCGTTGGGCGGGATGGTGGGAGGCGAGCCCTGCTCACCGTAGGCCACCTTCGCCGGGCAGACGAGCTGGGCCTTGCCGCCCACCTTCATCTTCTGCACGCCCTCGGTCCAGCAGGGGATGACGCCACCGAGGGGGAACTCGGCGGGCTCGCCACGCTTGTAGGAGCTGTCGAACTCGAGGCCGGTGATGAGGGTGCCGCGGTAGTTCACCTTCACCGTGTCGCTGGCCTTGGGCGTGGCTCCGGTGCCGGCCTTGAGCTCCTTGTAGACGACTCCCGAGGGCAGCTTCGTGGCGCCCTTCTCCTTGGCGGCGTTCTCCAGGAACTTCTGCCCGGCCCGCTCCTGCCGTCCCTTGGCCAGCGGCTGCAGCTTGGGCCCGTACTGGTCCAGCTCCACGACCGTCTTGGCGCCCGTGAGCGCGTCCGTCATGCCCTTCTTGACGATCTCAATCTCCGCCGGGCTCAGGTCGAACATCTTGACGCTCCGCCCGATCGACAGCCCGAGCGCGTAGATCGTCTTGTCATCCTCGGTCTTGATCTCCTGCGCGGTCGCCTGGAGCCCCGTGAGGGCAACCAGTACCGCGGACAACACTCCCAATCGCATGTGTCTCCGCCTTTCTCAGTGGCAGCGGAACAATAGGTCCGCTCGTCTCTTCCCGTCGGTCGTTTTCTTGCCCCCCGGCCGGATGCCCCTACGCTCGACACAGGTTGCTGCGGCACTGAAGCGTCCTGTAGCGGCCCCTGGCCACCGGGAGGGCGAGAGATGAGCGACAAGCGGAAGAACGCGCGGGTTCCCCTCGACATCTACCTGAACAAGTACATGGGGGGCGTGCCGTACATGGCTCGCGCCGCCGACATCAGCCAGGAGGGGTTGAGCCTGGCGCGCCTGCTCGAGCCTGAGCAGGACGCCCGGCGGGTGGGACTCCAGTTCCAGCTTCCTGGCTCGGAAGAGGTCATCTACGCCGAGGGTGAGGTGGTGCGCGAGTGGATAGAGGCCAGCCCGCGCCAGCCTGAGCGCTCGGGTGTTCGCTTCACGCTGCTCACCCAGCGGCACCGCCAGATGATTGATGACTACGTGACACGCAGCTCGCGGGCGCACTGAGCCGCGCTCCGTTGGAGGGCGTGCGGGCGAGCACTCCTTGACCTGGTTCGGAGCTGGCCGATTGAATCCGGGCATCCGAACGAGCGCGGGGAGGATTCACGTGAGGCGTGCACTATGGGCGTGGGTGCTGGCGGTTCCGCTGTCGGCACTGGCGCAGGGCAACGGGGTGGATTGGCAGCGGCAGGTCCTTCGGGTGACCGGGGATGGTCCTCCGGACGTGAAGGCCTCCAATCCGTCCCAGGCGAGGTTGGGCGCGGAGCGCTCGGCGAAGGAGGATGCCTTCGAGGAGCTGCTGGAGGAGGTGAAGGGTCTGCGCCTGCGCGCGGATAGGACCGTGGGCGAGGAGATGGCCCGCGAGGAGACCCGCCGCCAGGTCGAGGACGTGCTGCGCGGCTACAAGGTCGTGCAGAAGCGCTACTTCTCCGATAGCGGTGTGCAGATGGAGGTGGAAGTGCCGCTCGGAGCGTTGACCTCGGTGCTGGTGACTCCGGCGCCCGCGGGTACCGCCGCTCCCGCGGAGACGAAGCAGGACGCGCGGGCGAAGCACACCGGGTTGGTGGTGGACGCGCGGAAGCTGGGCATGACGCCGGTGCTGGCGCCTCGGGTGCTCGACGAATCCGGCCAGCCCATCTACGGGGTGGAGACCCTGTCCGCCGAGGCCCGGAAGAGCACGGGCGTGGCGGGATTCTTCAAGAGCCTCGAAGAGGCCCGGAAGTCGGCGCTGGTGGGCGCGAAGCCGCTGGTGCTCGAGGCGGCGCGGCTCCAGGGCTCGGAGCTCCTGCTGGGGCCGGACGCGGCGAAGGTGCTCGCGGGGCTGGACCCGCACCTCCTGGCCGAGGGCCGGGTGGCGATCCTCATCAAGTAGAGGCGCACGATGGCCTTGGTGAAGACGGAGCGGAGTCGAGGGTGGCTGGCCCTGGTGGGGCTCGTGCTCGGATGTGCCTCGGGGCCCGAGCAGGTGGACTCCCCGGCGGCGGAGCGGGCGCGGGAGATGATGCGGACCATGAGGTCGCGCAACGGCAACCTGCTGTTGCGGTGCGAGCCCGCGGATGCCGAGGTGTACCTGGACGGAGTAGCCCAGGGGGTATGCAGCGACTTCGGTGGAAGGCCGAGCGGCTTGCAGGTCGGCCTGGGGCTGCATCGCATCGACGTGAAGAAGGACGGACACTGGCCGTACACCACGTATTACGAGCCCAGCAGCGCCCGGGCGGGGCTGACCATCAAGCTCCGGCCGATGGGTGAGGAGCGCGGCCTATAGCGCTCGTAGGTCTGGTCGCTGAAACCCGAGTGGCCCCTAGCAACCAAGAAGGGTCCTACGTGGCGACTGGACCTTCTGATTCGTTCCGTTCACAAGGGTCTCCGTGAATACCGTGATGGGTTTGGGGTTGAGGATGGGGCAGGGGAACGAGAGCCGGAATTCGCCGTTGACGAGGTCACCAGTTTGCTGAGCTCGTGTCCTGTCTGGCAAAAACCGCCTGTGTTCCCGGATTCGGACGGTGATATTCGCGTTATTGGTGCAGCCCATGCGCCCGCCGTCGCCCGCGATGCCGAACTCAATCTGGAAGGGGGGCTTGGCGTACAAGGTGCAGGAGCCCGAGTCGCCTTGAGCCTTGGCGGACGTCGTTGGCAGGATGACGAGAGTGCTCGCCAGACCCAGTGCGCCCAGGATGGCGGCTATTGTCTTTCGTTTCATGACGCCTCCGTTTGGAGTGGGTGATTGTCAATGCATTCCTAACGCTGGCGGTGGGAGGGAGCCACGAAAAGGAATACATGACGCTCGAGGCGGATGGGGTGCTGCGTCCGTCATGGACTCATGTCTGGGATTGAAGGAAGGGGCCCATGGATTGAGTCCGCGAGTGCCATTCGTGACGCGGACGGTGGGGGATCCCGCCCGACAGGTCGCCTGCCGGAGAGACCTCTCCTCTCGTGTAGTATCCTGGGCCCCCTGGGCATGTGTTGAGAGGAGCTCGTCATCGGACGCAACAAGAGAAGCAAGGCGCGCGCGGTGAAGGCGCAGGTGGAGCGGGCGGCTCCGGCGGAGACGTCCCTGCACGTGGTGAAGTCCGAGGCGGAGCCGAGGCGGGCCCCCGAGCCAGAGCCGAGGTCCGTTCCGGTGGAGCCACCGCCCGCCGAGGGCGAGCTCTCCGAGGTCGAGGCTCGGCGGGTGGACTTCGCGTGGTCAGCAGCCATGGTGGGCTCGCTGGCGCTGGTGTTCGCGCTGCTGTCGGTCTTCGGAGGCGTGGCGGTGCCGGTGCTGCTGGCGCTCGCCATGGCGTACGTGCTCAACCCGATTGTCACCGTGCTGGAGCGCCGGGGCCTCAACCGCACCCTTGGGACGAGCGTGGTGTTCACCGGGTGTCTGCTGCTGATGGTGGGGGCGGTGCTCTACCTCATCCCCGTCTTCCGGGAGGAGGCCATCAAGCTGCCGGACTTCTTCCGCCGGGCGAGTGAGCGGGTGGTGCCGCAGGTGGAGTCGCTGCTGGGGCGCCCGTTGCCGGACCTGCTGCGGCAGCGCATGACGGAGTTGGGGGCCCAGGCCTCGGAGATTCTCCAGAGCGCGGGGCCCACCGCGGCGCGGCTGGTGGCGAGCTTCGCGGGCAATACCGCTCGGGTCGTGGCCACGCTGTTGGGCCTGCTGGTGGTGCCGGTGCTGGGTTTCTTCTTCCTCCAGGACTATCCGCAGCTCGTGGGGATGGTGAAGGGGCTGGTGCCTCGCCGGGCGGTGGGGCTGGTCGCCCGACGCTTCTCCGAGGTGGATGACGTCCTGTCCGCCTTCGTGCGCGGGCAGATCACCGTGGGAGCCATCCTCTCGATTCTCTACGGCACCGGCCTGTGGTTCGCGCGCATCGATCTGGCCATCGTCATCGGCGTCATCGCTGGGTTCGGCAACATGGTGCCGTACCTGGGGACGGGCCTGGGGGTGGTGCTGGCGGCGCTGGGGTTGATGCTGTCCTGGCAGGGCCCCTGGCAGCTCGCGGCGGTGGCGGGCACCTTCGTGGTGGGCCAGATGGCCGAGGGCTTCTTCATCACCCCCAAGGTGGTGGGCGACAAGGTGGGTCTCTCGTCGGTGGCCGTCATCATCGCCATCCTGGCCTTTGGCGAGCTGTTCGGCTTCACGGGTATCCTGCTCGCGGTTCCCACCACGGCCATTCTCAAGGTGGTGCTGAGCGTGGTGGTGGAGCGCTACAAGCGGACCGGCCTCTACACGGGCGAGGGACCCACCCCCTGATCCACCTGTCCCCTGGCCCGAAGCCGTCCAGCGGAGTGGACGGTGGCGCGGGGGTGGGGTGAGGCGCTAGGGAAGGGGACCGTGGCGAAGAGCAAGGCAACAGGGACGGGCGCGGCGGGGCTCGCGCGCCTTCATGAGGAGATCATCACCTGCCGGGCGTGTCCCCGGTTGGTGGCGTGGCGGGAGCAGGTGGCCCGGGAGAAGCGCCGGGCCTTCCGCGACTGGACCTATTGGGGACGGCCGGTGCCCGGCTTCGGGGACCCTGGCGCGGAGCTGGTCATCCTCGGGCTGGCGCCGGCAGCGCATGGGGCCAACCGGACGGGCCGGGTCTTCACTGGAGACCGCTCGGGGGACTTCCTCTTCGCCGGGCTGCACCGGGCGGGTTTCGCCAACCAGCCTCGGAGCGAGCACCGGGAGGACGGCCTCGCGCTGACGGGGGCCTACATCGTCGCGCCGTGCAAGTGCGCACCGCCGGACAACAAGCCCCTGCCGGAGGAGCTCAGCCGGTGCGCCCCCTTCCTGGACCGGGAGATGGCCCTGCTACCCACCCAGGTGGTGCTGACCCTGGGGGCCATTGCCTGGAATGCGACGCTCGCCTGGCTGGAGAGGGTGGGGGTGGCCATTCCCTCGCCCCGGCCGGCGTTCGGTCACGGGGCGGAGCTGGCCCTGCCGGGGGCCCCGCTCCTGTTGGGCTGCTACCACGTGAGCCAGCAGAACACCCAGACGGGCCGGCTCACCCCCGCCATGTTCGACGCGGTGATGGCTCGCGCCCGGGTGCTGATCGAAAATCGACGGGGAACATGAGGTACCTCTGTCGGTGTTTCCTTGACAGCTCCGGGCTGCCCATCGTATTCCCCGCCCACCTTCGACGGCGGCAGTCGCGGCGGCGAACGGGTCGTTAGCTCAGCGGTAGAGCACTACCTTGACACGGTAGGGGTCAGTGGTTCGATCCCACTACGACCCACTTCAGTACGGGTTTTCAACTGCGGGCGGCAAGGCTGATGAGCCTGCCGCCCGCGTTCTTTTCCGAGGTCTCGCATGGCGGATCAGATCACGGTGACGCTCCCCGATGGCAGCCAGAAGCAGGCACCCCGGGGCACGACCATCGCGGACTTCGTGCGCGACAGCATCGGGGCCGGCCTGGCCAAGGCCGCCCTGTTCGCGCGCGTGAATGGCCAGGATATGGATCTGGCGCGTCCCCTCAGCGAGGACGCGCAGCTGCAGATCTTCACCTCCAAGAGCCCCGAGGGCCTGGAGCTCATCCGGCACGACGCCGCGCACGTGGTGGCCAGCGTGGTGCAGCGCCTCTTCCCGGGCACGCAGGTGACCATCGGTCCCGCGACGGAGGAGGGCTTCTACTACGACTTCTTCCGCGAGAAGCCCTTCACGCCCGAGGACCTCGAGAAGATCGAGGCGGAGGCCAACAAGGAGATCGCCCAGAACCAGCCCTTCGTCCGGAGCGAGATCTCCATGGACGACGCCATCAAGCTCTTCGAGGGCAAGGGCGAGAAGTTCAAGGTCGAGATCGTCAAGGACATCGCGGCCAAGGGCGCCAAGACGCTCACGCTCTACACCCACGGCGACTGGGTGGATTTCTGCCTGGGGCCCCACGCCCCCAGCACCGGGAAGATCGGCGTCATCAAGCTGCTGTCCACCAGCGGCGCCTACTGGCGCGGAGACCATCGCAACCCGATGCTCCAGCGCATCTACGGCACGGCCTTCTTCGACAAGAAGGCGCTCGATGCCTACATCACCCGTGTGGAGGAGGCGCGCAAGCGCGACCACCGCAAGCTGGGCAAGGAGCTGGATCTCTTCCACTTCCACCAGTACTCGCCGGGTGGGGCCTTCTGGACCCCCAAGGGCACCACGCTCTACAACACCCTGGCCACCTTCATGCGCCGGCTGACGAGCGAGACCGGCTACGTCGAGATCAAGACCCCGCTGCTCTACAACAAGGGCCTGTGGGAGACGAGCGGCCACTGGGGCAAGTACAAGGAGAACATGTTCCTCGTGCTCGACAACGAGTCCGGGGAGCATGACTTCTCGCTGAAGCCGATGAACTGCCCGAGTCATCACCTGTACTACGGCTTCAAGAAGCACAGCTACCGCGACCTGCCCCTGCGCCTGCACACCCAGGACGTGCTCCACCGCAATGAGGCGGCTGGCTCGCTGGGCGGTCTCACCCGCGTGCGCCAGTTCGCCCAGGACGACGCGCACATCTACTGCATGGAGAGCCAGATCGCCGACGAGGTCCGGCGCTTCGTGCAACTGCTGGACCGCGTCTACAAGGCGGTGGGCCTGACGTACGCGGTGAAGCTGTCCACCCGGCCCGTCAATCGCCTCGGTACCGACGAGCAGTGGGACCGCGCGGAGGGCGGCCTGAAGACGGCCCTGGAGAGCCTGGGCCTGCAGTACGAGCTCAAGCCGGGCGATGGCGCCTTCTACGGCCCGAAGATCGACTTCGATGTGTCCGACAGCATCGGCCGCAAGTGGCAGCTCGGCACCATGCAGCTCGACTACCAGGCCGCCGAGCGGTTCGATCTCACCTACATCGGCGACGACAACGCCGAGCACCGCCCCGTGGTGCTCCACCGCGCCATCTACGGCTCTTTCGAGCGCTTCATCGCCATCCTCATCGAGCACTTCGCGGGCGCCTTCCCCGCGTGGCTGGCCCCGGTGCAGGCCATGCTCGTCACCGTGGCGGACCGTCAGAAGGACTACGCCCTCAAGGTGCGCGACCAGCTGCGCGCCAAGGGCTACCGGGTCGACTTCGACGAGCGCGGCCTGACGCTCAACGCGAAGATCCGCGACGCCCAGCTCCAGAAGATCCCCTTCACCCTCGTCATCGGCGACAACGAGGTGGAGGCGGGGGGCGTGTCCCCCCGGCGCTACGGCGGCGAGGACCTCAAGACCATGAAGCTGGAGGCCTTCGAGGCCCTCCTGGAGAAAGAAGCCGCCTGGCCGTGAGGCCACCCGTGAGGTCACACCCGGAGTCATGGGTCATTGACACCCCTTGACTCCCTATAGCTGGCAAGTATCTTGCCCCCCTTCCGAGGGGAGTACCTACTCCCACTGTCTGGAGGGAGTCACATCGCTCGCGACCAAAGAACGAACCGCCGTATTCGCGCTCGCGAGGTCCGCGTCGTAGGACCTGAGGGAGAGCAGCTCGGTGTCCTGCCGATCGAAGCAGCCTTGGAGCGGGCTCAGTCCGCGGGGATGGACCTCGTCGAGGTCAACCCGATGGCCAAGCCGCCGGTCTGCAAGATCATGGACTACGGCAAGTTCAAGTATGAGGAGAAGAAGCGAGCCTCGGAAGCGAAGAAGAAGCAGGTCGTCGTCCATCTGAAGGAGATCAAGCTCCGCCCGAAGACGGAGGAGCATGACTACGAGTTCAAGGTCCGCAACGTGCGCCGGTTCCTCGAGGAGGGAAACAAGGCCAAGGTCACGATCATGTTCCGTGGCCGTGAGATCACGCACAAGGAGCTGGGCTCGGCCATCCTGGATGACGTCACCAAGGATTTGAAGGACGTGGCGGTGGTGGAGCAGGTGCCCCGGATGGAAGGGCGCCAGATGTTCATGATCATCGCTCCCAACCCGAAGGTGGCGGCGCGGGCGCGTGAGATGGCTCGGCAGCAGGCGGCGGCGGCGGAGAAGTCGGACAAGCCCGAAGGTGGTAAGAAGCCCGAGGCGGCGGGCAGTGGTAAGCCCGAGGGGCAGGTGGCGGCTCAGGCCCCAGCGCCTGCTCCCGCGGCAGCCGCTCTGGTGCAGTCCGAGGGAGCGAAATAGTTGGACCCGGCCAGCGGCTTCCAAGCCGTCGGCCCTGACACACGCTGACGGCGATTCGCTGCGGCGGATGGGTAGTTGAAGGAAGGAACCGCAAGATGCCCAAGTTGAAGACCCGTAGCGGCGCCAAGAAGCGCTTCCAGGTGAAGAAGACCGGCAAGGTGAAGTTCGGCAAGGCCCTCGGTAAGCACCTCTTCACCCACGCCAAGTCCCAGAAGCTCAAGCGCGAGCACCGCGGCACCGGCCACCTGAAGGACATGGATGGCAAGAAGGTGGTCAAGGAGATGTTCCCCTACGGGGCGAACTAGCAGCACGTAGTCCAGAGGGCCCTGTCGGTGCGGTGAACAGCCGGAGCCGGGGGTTTTCAAACACCTCGCAGCAGTCAGGAGTCAGCAATGCGCGTCAAGAAGGGTTTCAAGGCTCGTCGCCGTCGTAATAGGATTCTGAAACTGGCCAAGGGTTACCGTGGCCGCCGCAAGAACTGCTACAAGCGGGCCAACCAGGCCGTGGAGCGCGCGCTGGATTACGCCGCCCGTGATCGCGCCGCCCGCAAGCGGAACTTCCGCTCGCTGTGGATCGTTCGCATCAACGCGGCCGCCCGCACCGTGGGCCTGTCCTACTCGCGGCTGATCGCCGGCCTGGCCAAGAACAAGATCGCCCTGGATCGCAAGGTCCTGTCCGACATGGCCATCTCGGATCCCGCTGGTTTCGCCGCTGTCGCCAAAATCGCGAAGGCGGCCTGAGTGATGAGGGCCGGTCCCCATGGCCGGCCTCGAGAGTGAGCGGCCGCGGTCTTCCCCTGGAAGGCCGTACCGCTCGCGAGTTTGAAACGGGCTGCCCCTCGGGCGGCCCTTTTTTTTGGCCCCGGCTCGGCCGGGAAAGGGAGGCGAAGTTCCATGCGAGATCGCTTGCAGGCACTCGCGGATGCGGCGCGGCGGGAGATCTCCGTCGCCTCGGAGCCGTCCGCGGTGGAGGCGCTCCGAATCCGCTACCTCGGCAAGAAGGGTGAGCTGTCCGGTGTCCTCGGAGGAATGGGCAAGCTGCCCCCCGACGAGCGCCGCGCCCTCGGCGAGGTAGCCAACCAGGTCAAGGCGGAGATTGAGAAGCTCCTGGCCGATGCCGTCCAGCGCGCTGAGGACGCGGCCCTGGAGGCCGAGCTGCGCGGTCCCAAGCTGGATGTGACGCTGCCCGGTCGCGCCGCGACCCCCGGCAGCCGCCACCCGGTGTCCCGGACGATGGAGGAGATCGTCCGCACCTTCCAGCGGCTCGGTTTCGAGGTGGCCCACGGGCCGGAGATCGAGCTGGACTACTACAACTTCGAGGCGCTCAACCTCCCGAAGGACCACCCTGCGCGCGACATGCAGGACACCTTCTATGTGGACGAGGCCTCGCTCGGCCACGCGAAGAAGGCGGACAGCCCCGTGCTGCTGCGCACGCACACGTCCCCGGTGCAGGTGCGCTTCATGCTCAACCGCAAGCCGCCCTTCCGCGCCGTCATGCCCGGCCGCGTCTACCGGCGCGACTCGGACATCACCCACACGCCCATGTTCCACCAGGTGGAGGGCCTGCTGGTGGACAAGGACGTCAGCTTCGCCGAGCTCAAGGGCACCCTGGATGCCTTCGTGAAGGCCTTCTTCGGTTCGGACACGCGCACGCGCTTCCGCCCCTCCTTCTTCCCCTTCACCGAGCCCTCGGCCGAGGTGGACATCTCCTGCACCTCGTGCGGGGGCAAGGGCTGCCGCATCTGCAAGCAGACCGGCTGGCTGGAGGTGCTCGGCAGCGGCATGGTGCACCCCAACGTCTTCAAGTACAGCGGCTACGACCCCTCCGAGGTCACCGGGTACGCGTTCGGCATGGGCGTGGAGCGCATCGCCATGCTGCGCTACCGGATCGACGACCTGCGGATGATGTTCGAGAACGACGCGCGCTTCCTGGAGCAGTTCTAATGAAGATCTCGGTCAAGTGGCTCGGTGACTATGTGGCGCTGCCGGCCAGCGTCGATGAGCTGGCGCGCAAGCTGACCGCCGTGGGGCTGGAGATCGAGGGCCTCGAGCGCCCCGGCGAGGGTCTGCGCGGCGTGGTGGTGGCGCAGATCAAGGAGTCCGTCCAGCACCCCAACGCGGACAAGCTGTCCGTCACGAAGATCGACATGGGCGGTGCGGAGACGCTGCAGGTGGTCTGCGGCGCCAAGAACTTCAAGGTCGGCGACAAGGTGCCGCTGGCCACCATCGGCACGAAGCTGCCCAATGGTGTGGAGATCAAGCAGGCCCCCCTGCGCGGCGTGGACAGCTTCGGCATGCTCTGCTCCTCCAAGGAGCTGGGCCTCTCCGAGGAGTCCTCCGGCCTGCTCATCCTTCCGCAGGATTTGAAGGTCGGCACGCCCATCGCCCAGGCGCTCGGGCTGGATGACGTGGTGATGGAGGTGAACGTCACCCCGAACAGGCCGGATGCCCTGTCGCACCTGGGCGTGGCTCGCGAGGTGGCCGTGGCCACCGGCGGCACCCTGCGTCCGCCCCAGCCGAAGCTCGCCGAGTCCGGTGCCCCCGCCTCCGAGAAGGTCAAGGTGCGCATCGAGGACCCGGTGCGCTGCCCGCGCTACGCGGCTCGCGTCATCGAGAACGTGAAGATCGGCCCCTCGCCCCAGTGGTTGCAGGACCGGCTCAAGGCCTGTGGTGTGCGCCCCATCAGCAACGTGGTGGACGTCACCAACTTCGTCCTCCTCGAGTACGGCCAGCCGCTGCACGCCTTCGACCTGGACAAGGTGGCCGGCCAGGAGATCATCGTCCGCACCGCGAAGCCGGGCGAGAAGATGACCACGCTCGACGGCAAGGAGCGGGCGCTGGAGCCCGAGGATCTGCTCATCTGCGACCGCGATCGGGCTCAGGCCCTCGCCGGCGTCATGGGCGGCCAGGACAGTGAGGTGAGCGCGGGCACCACGCGCGTGCTGCTCGAGTCCGCCTTCTTCCAGCCTTCGAGCATCCGCCGCTCCTCCAAGCGCCACGGCCTGCACACCGAGGCCTCGCACCGCTTCGAGCGCGGCGTGGACCTCGATGCCACCATTGCAGCCGCGGATCGGGCAGCGGCCCTCATCGCCGAGCTGGCCGGTGGCACCGTGGCCCCGGGCCGGGTGGACGTGTACCCGCAGCCCCAGCCGCCGCGCCGCGTGACGCTGCGCTACGGCCGCGTGGAGAAGGTGCTCGGCGTGGCCATCCCCGAGGCCGAGTGCCGCCGCATCCTCGGCACCCTGGGCTTCAAGCAGGTGGAGGAGGGGAGCGGGCAGACCACCTTCGAGGTGCCCCGCGCCCGCGTGGACGTGGAGCGCGAGGAGGACCTCATGGAGGAGCTCGCCCGCGTCTACGGCTACGACAACATCCCCGCCCGGCTGCCGCGCGGCCTCGCCGAGCTGGGGCCCGAGCCCGCCACCTCCGAGGCCGAGCGCCGCACCCGCCAGGCCCTCTCCGGCATGGGGTTGAGTGAAGTGGTGAACTACTCCTTCGTCGCGCCGCGCTCCCTGGAGGTGCTGGGCGGGAAGGACAAGCCCGTGGCGCTCCTCAACCCGCTGAGCGTGGAGCAGTCGGTGATGCGCACCAGCCTGCTGCCGGGTCTGCTGGAGAACCTCTCCCGCAGCGTCCGTCACCAGGTGGACGCGGTGGCCCTCTACGAGACGGGTCGGGCCTACTTCCAGGACCCCGAGGGCGGTCAGGGCCAGCGTCCCGCCACCCGCGAGGTGCACCGCCTGGGAGGCCTCGTGTGGGGCCTGCGCGGCGGGCGGACGTGGACGCAGAAGGAGGCTCGGGCGGACTTCTATGACGCCAAGGGCGCCCTGGAGGCCGTGCTGCACGCGCTCCATGTGGACGGCGTTCGCTTCGTCCCCGCGGAGGCTCCCGCGTACCACCCGCGCGCCTGCGCTCGAGTGGAGCTGGCCGATGGCACCGTCCTGGGCTACGTGGGCGAGTTGCACCCTCGGGTCACCAAGGCCCTGGAGCTGCCTCGGGACGTCTTCGCCTTCGAGGTGGACACGGCGCCGCTGTACGCCGCCGCCCGTCTCGTGCCCGCGTACCAGGGCCTGCCGCGCTTCCCCGCCGTGCTTCGGGACCTGGCCGTGGTGGTGCCCCTGGAGCTCCAGAACGACGAGGTCCGCCGCGTCATCCTGGAGGTCGGTGGCCCCTTGGTGGAGGACGCCCTCATCTTCGACGTCTACACCGGCAAGCAGATCGCCGAGGGCCACAAGAACCTGGCCTACGCCATCCGCTATCGCTCGCCCGAGCGCACGCTCACCGACGCCGAGGTGAGCACCGCCCACCAGCGCATCATCTCCGAGGTCAACCAGCGCCTGGGTGGTGCCCTGCGGACCTGACGTAGGGGGTATGCGGGAAAACCTGAGTGAAACCGGTGGGTTGACAGCGATCAGGGAAGGCTGTCACAGTCCGCCGGGTTCACCGCAGAGAGGGGCGCGAAGGTACTCGCATGACCAAGGCGGACATCATCGAAGGGGTCTACGAGAAGGTCGGCTTCTCCAAGAAGGAGTCGGCGGAGATCGTCGAGCTCGTGTTCGACACCTTCAAGGAGACGCTGGAGCGCGGGGACAAGATCAAGATCTCGGGGTTCGGCAACTTCCAGGTGCGCCAGAAGAAGGCGCGCGTGGGCCGCAACCCGCAGACCGGCAGGGAGATCGAGATCTCGGCCCGCCGCGTGCTGACCTTCCGGCCGAGCGCGGTCCTGAAGGCCGCCCTCAACGGCGAGCAGATTCCGGAGAACCACTCCGAGCTGGACGCTGCTGAGGACGCCGCCGCCGACGCGGCCGAGGCCGCTGGTCTGGATCCTGAGGATCTGGACGAAGAGCTGGAGGAGGTCGAGGAGTACAAGGCCTCCGCTAGCGGAATGAAGGCCAAGGCCGAGTGAGTTTTTGAAGGGCTGCCCGATCTCGTACTTGACCTGTGAGACGGGTAACGGCATAAGGCAGCCCATCTCGCCGACGCACTCGGCGGGACGACGCAACGGGGCGTAGCGCAGCCTGGTAGCGCACTTGCTTGGGGTGCAAGTGGTCGCTGGTTCAAATCCAGTCGCCCCGACCAAAATGAAGGCCCTGGAGTTTCACCGCAAGGTGGGCTCCAGGGCCTTTGTTTTTTGGCTCTCGGGCTCCAGCTCTCGAAGCGTGCTGAACGCCGAGCACGTCGTGGGCGGCAGGTAAAAGCGCCGGGCCCCGCACCTGCCGGAGCCCTGCCTCGCCCGCCTTTGCCAGCAGCCACATCAAACTGCCTGAGTGGCTGCGTGGTCAGTCACGTCACTCGTTGGCGCGCTCCAGGAGATCGGCCAGCGCGCGTGCGAGCTCGTCGACCTCCGGAGCCCGCAGGACGGTGTAGTGGTCGCCGGGAATCTCGCGCACCTTCAGCTCGGCGGCGTGGCCTCCCCAACCCCGGTCTTCCGCCTCCGAGGGCTCCAGCTTCGTGTCTCGGCCTCGCAGCACGGTGAGGGCGCCCGGGAAGGTGCCCAACGTGTACCGCTGGAGCGCACGGCGGTTGGCGGTGAAGACGCGCAGCAGGGCGTGGAGCTGCTCCAGGCCCGCATCTGGAATGAGGATGCCTGCTTCCCGGCCCTCCTTTAGCAGGCGCTCCAGCAGCGCCTTCGAATCCCCCTCGGGGATCTCCGAGGGCGCGGAGGGCGAGATGCCGGCCGTGCGCGCCAGGTCCAGGGCGAACAGCGCCGCCGAGGTCGCGTCGTCGTCGGACACCGCGCCCCGTGCCAGCGAGGTGGGGCTGGGCTCGATGAGGGCGAGGACGTCCACCGTCTCGCCGCGCAGGCGCAGCAGGCGGGCCATCTCGAAGGCAACGACCGCTCCGAGCGACCAGCCTCCCAGCCGATAGGGGCCCTGGGGCTGGACGGCGCAGATGGCGTCCACGTAGCTGGCCGCCATGGCCTCGATGGACTCGTGCGGAGGGAGCGTCCCCTCGAGCCCCTGGGCCTGCAGGCCGTAGAAGGGCTGCTCGGGACCGAGCCGCCGGGCCAGCTCGGTGTAGCAGAACACCGTGCCGCCCACCGGATGGACGCAGAAGAGGGGCACTCGCGAGCCACCCCGCTGGATGGGCACGAGCGGGGTCCACGGCGCGGGCTCGTGTCGCAGGAGAGCGGCGAGTCCCTCGACGGTGGGGGCTTGGAAGAGTGCTGACACAGGCAGGGTGCGGCCCGTGCGCGCGCGCAGCGTGGACACCAGCCGCACCGCCAGCAGCGAGTGGCCACCCAGCTCGAAGAAGTCGCTCCGTGCACTGACCGGAGAGACGCCGAGCAACTCCTCGAAGATCCGAGCCAGCTCCAGCTCGTACGCGTCTCGCGGCGGAACGTACGCCCGCTGTGAGGTCGTCCCCTCCGGTGCAGGCAGGACCTTGCGATCCACCTTGCCATTGGGCGTCAGGGGGAAGGACTCCAGCACCATGAAGGAGGCGGGGACCATGAAGTCCGGGAGGCGCTCGCGAAGGTGCGCACGCAGGGCCTCGGGCTCGAGCACCGAGCCCTTTACGGGCACCACGTACGCCACCAGGCGCTTGTCGCCCTCGGGGTACTGGCGAGCCAGCACCACCGAGCCTTCGACGGAGGCATGCTGGCGCAGCACGGACTCAATCTCCCCCAGCTCGATGCGGAAGCCGCGCACCTTCACCTGGTGGTCGATGCGGCCCAGGTATTCGAGCTGACCATTGGGCAGCCGCCGAGCCAGGTCGCCAGTGCGGTACATGCGGGCACCGGGCAGGGGGCTGAAGAGGTCAGGCAGGAAGCGCTCTGCGGAGAGCTCCGGACGGCCGAGGTAGCCACGAGCCAGCCCTGCGCCGGCCAGGTACAGCTCACCGGGAACGCCGATGGGCTGCAGTTCCAGCTGAGGGCTGAGGACGTAGGCACTCGTCTGAGGCAGGGGCACGCCAATGGTGGGCTCGCCCGGGCCCTCGGGGACGCGAGTGAAGGTGGAGTAGGTGGTGTCCTCGGTGGGGCCGTAGAGGTTGAAGACGTGCTGGACGGTGCCGGTGGCGTACAGGCCACGCACCAGAGAGCCCGGCAGCGGCTCTCCGGCGAGGTTGATGGTGCGCACCGAGGGAGGAATGGCCCCCAGCCGCAGCAGCTCGGCGATGGCCGAGGGTACGGTGTTGACGAGCGTCACCTCGTTAGCTGCCGGCAGGTTGGCCAGAGCGAGCGCGTCGCGGGCGAGCAGCACGGTGCCACCGCACGTCAGGGGCGCGAAGAGCTCGAAGACAGACAAGTCGAAGCAGATGGAGGTGGCGGCGAGGGTGCCGGCCAGCTGCTCACGCGAGAAGGTGCGAGTGGACCAGTCGAGGAAGGCGGTGGCGCTGGCGTGGGAGATGGCGACGCCCTTGGGCCGGCCGGTGCTGCCGGAGGTGTAGATGACGTAGGCGAGGTTCTCCTCGGTGGCCGAGCAGGTGGGCGTGGAGGTGGAGAGAGAGGAGAAGGACTGGGGCAGGGCGTCGAGGCAGACGACGCGAGCGTCACCGGTGGCGAGCTGGAGGGAGTCGAGCAGGGCCTGGTGGGAGAGAAGCAGCCGGGCGCCGGAGTCGAGGAGGGTGGAGTCGAGGCGCTGGCGGGGGTAGTCCGGGTCGAGGGGGACGTAGGCGCCACCGGCCTTGAGGATGGCCAGCAGGGAGACGAGGAGCTGAGAGGAGCGCTCCATGCAGACGGCGACGCGCACCTCGGGGCCGACACCGAGAGACAGGAGGTGGTGGGCCAGTTGGTTGGCGCGAGCGTCGAGCTGCCGGTAGGAGAGGCGCTCTTCACCGCAGACGAGGGCGGTGGCCTCGGGAGTGCGGGCCACCTGCTCGGCAATGAGTTGGGGAATGACGCCGCGGCGCAGAGAGGTGCGCGTGTCGTTCCACTCCACCAGCAGCCGGTGGTGCTCCTCGTCACGGAGCAGGGGCAGCGTGGCAATGGGGCGCTGGGGCTCGCGGGCAATAGACTCCAGCAGGACGAGGAAGTGCTCGGCCAGACGCGCCGCCGTGCCGGAGTCGAAGAGGTCGGTGTTGTACTCGAGGTGTCCGGAGAAGCCGCCTGCGTGCTCGGCCAGTCCGAGGCTCAGGTCGAAGCGGGAGGAGGAGCCCTCGAGCTCCAGCGGACGCAAGGAGACACCGGGCAACTGCAGCGGCTCGGTAGGCGTGTTCTGCAGGACGAACATCACCTGGAAGAGAGGCGAGTAGCTGAGGCTGCGCTCGGGGCGCAATTCCTCCACCAGCTTCTCGAAGGGGACGTCCTGGTGCTCGTAGGCGCCGAGGGTGGTGGCCTTCACCTGTGCCAGCAGCTCCAGGAAGGAGAGCTCCGGGGACAGGTGCGAGCGCAGCACGAGGGTGTTGACGAAGAAGCCGATGAGGCCTTCCAGCTCGGCACGGGTGCGGCCGGCGATGGGAGAGCCGACGGAGACGTCCTGCTGGCCGGAGTAGCGAGAGAGCAGCAGTTGCCAGGCGGCCAGCAGCACCATGAAGGGCGTAGCGCCATGCTGGCGGGCCAGGGCGTTGAGCCGTGAGGCGAGCTGAGCGGGCAGGTGCAGGGGCAAGGCGGCGCCGCGGGAGGACTGCACGGAGGGCCTCGGCCTGTCGGTGGGCAACTCCAACAGGGCTGGGGCGCCGGAGAGGTGCTGACGCCAGTAGTCGAGCTGGGCCTGCAGGACGGGCCCTTGCAGCCAGGCGCGCTGCCAGGCGGCGTAGTCGGCGTACTGCACGGGGAGGGCAGGCAGAGCAGGCGTCTGGCCCGAGGCGAGCGCGGAGTAGAGAGCACCCACCTCCCGCACCAGCACACCCATGGACCAGCCGTCGGAGACGGAGTGGTGCAGGGTGAGCACCAGCACATGGCGCTGAGGCGACAGCCGCAGCAGCAGAGCGCGCAGCAGCGGCCCGCTCTCCAGGTTGAAGGTGCGCTGCACTTCCTGGGTGATGCGCTGCTTCAGCTCCGCCTCGCTCAGGTCGACAATCGGCAGGGGAATGTCGAGGCGAGGATGGATGACCTGGACGGGCTCGTCGCCCTGGAGGTCGAACGTGGTGCGCAGCGACTCGTGGCGGAGCACGAGCGCCTCCAGCGCCTGCTGCAGCAGCGAGGCGTCCAGCTCACCGTCGAGCATGACGGCGGACGGAATGTTGTAGGTGGTGCTGCCCGGCTCCAGCCGATCGATGAACCACAGACGCTGTTGGGCGAAGGACAGCGGCAGTGCCCCGTCGCGTGGCATGGGCCGCAGCGGTGGCTGATCGCGATTGTCCCGGCGTCCGGCCTCGAGCCGGGTGGCGAGCGCGGCCACGGTGGGCGCCTCGAAGAGCGCTCGCAGGGGCACTTCCACGCCGAAGGCGGCGCGGATGCGCGAGACAATCCGCGTGGCCAGCAGCGAGTGGCCTCCCAGGGCGAAGAAGTCGTCCTGCCGGCCCACCCGCTCCACCTGAAGCACCTGGGCCCATAGCGAAGCGAGCAACTCCTCCGTGGGAGTGCGCGGCGCCTCATACGTGCGCGTGGCGTCTCGAGGCGCGGCGTCCGGAGCGGGGAGGGCCTTGCGATCCACCTTGCCGTTGGGAGTCAGGGGGAAGGACGCCAGCACCATGAAGGAGGCGGGGACCATGAAGTCCGGGAGGCGCTCGCGGAGGTGCGCACGCAGGGCCTCGGGTTCGAGCACCGAGCCCTTTACGGGCACCACGTACGCCACCAGGCGCTTGTCGCCCTCGGAGTACTGGCGAGCCAGCACCACCGAGCCTTCGACGGAGGCATGCTGGCGCAGCACGGACTCAATCTCCCCCAGCTCGATGCGGAAGCCGCGCACCTTCACCTGGTGGTCGATGCGGCCCAGGTATTCGAGCTGACCATTGGGCAGCCGCCGAGCCAGGTCGCCAGTGCGGTACATGCGGGCACCGGGCAGGGGGCTGAAGAGGTCAGGCAGGAAGCGCTCTGCGGAGAGCTCCGGACGGCCGAGGTAGCCACGAGCCAGCCCTGCGCCGGCCAGGTACAGCTCACCGGGAACGCCGATGGGCTGCAGTTCCAGCTGAGGGCTGAGGACGTAGGCACTCGTCTGAGGCAGGGGCACGCCAATGGTGGGCTCGCCCGGGCCCTCGGGGACGCGAGTGAAGGTGGAGTAGGTGGTGTCCTCGGTGGGGCCGTAGAGGTTGAAGACGTGCTGGACGGTGCCGGTGGCGTACAGGCCACGCACCAGAGAGCCCGGCAGCGGCTCTCCGGCGAGGTTGATGGTGCGCACCGAGGGAGGAATGGCCCCCAGCCGCAGCAGCTCGGCGATGGCCGAGGGTACGGTGTTGACGAGCGTCACCTCGTTAGCTGCCGGCAGGTTGGCCAGAGCGAGCGCGTCGCGGGCGAGCAGCACGGTGCCACCGCACGTCAGGGGCGCGAAGAGCTCGAAGACAGACAAGTCGAAGCAGATGGAGGTGGCGGCGAGGGTGCCGGCCAGCTGCTCACGCGAGAAGGTGCGAGTGGACCAGTCGAGGAAGGCGGTGGCGCTGGCGTGGGAGATGGCGACGCCCTTGGGCCGGCCGGTGCTGCCGGAGGTGTAGATGACGTAGGCGAGGTTCTCCTCGGTGGCCGAGCAGGTGGGCGTGGAGGTGGAGAGAGAGGAGAAGGACTGGGGCAGGGCGTCGAGGCAGACGACGCGAGCGTCACCGGTGGCGAGCTGGAGGGAGTCGAGCAGGGCCTGGTGGGAGAGAAGCAGCCGGGCGCCGGAGTCGAGGAGGGTGGAGTCGAGGCGCTGGCGGGGGTAGTCCGGGTCGAGGGGGACGTAGGCGCCACCGGCCTTGAGGATGGCCAGCAGGGAGACGAGGAGCTGAGAGGAGCGCTCCATGCAGACGGCGACGCGCACCTCGGGGCCGACACCGAGAGACAGGAGGTGGTGGGCCAGTTGGTTGGCGCGAGCGTCGAGCTGCCGGTAGGAGAGGCGCTCTTCACCGCAGACGAGGGCGGTGGCCTCGGGAGTGCGGGCCACCTGCTCGGCAATGAGTTGGGGAATGACGCCGCGGCGCAGAGAGGTGCGCGTGTCGTTCCACTCCACCAGCAGCCGGTGGTGCTCCTCGTCACGGAGCAGGGGCAGCGTGGCAATGGGGCGCTGGGGCTCGCGGGCAATGGACTCCAGCAGGACGAGGAAGTGCTCGGCCAGACGCGCCGCCGTGCCGGAGTCGAAGAGGTCGGTGTTGTACTCGAGGTGTCCGGAGAAGCCGCCTGCGTGCTCGGCCAGTCCGAGGCTCAGGTCGAAGCGGGAGGAGGAGCCCTCGAGCTCCAGGGGACGCAGGGAGACACCGGGCAGACGCAGAGGCTCAGCGGGAGTGTTCTGCAGGACGAACATCACCTGGAAGAGAGGCGAGTAGCTGAGGCTGCGCTCAGGGCGAAGCTCCTCCACCAGCTTCTCGAAAGGGACGTCCTGGTGCTCGTAGGCGCCCAGGGTGGTGGCCTTCACCTGGGCCAGCAACTCCTGGAAGGAGAGCTCCGGGGAGAGGTGAGAGCGCAGCACGAGGGTGTTGACGAAGAAGCCGATGAGGCCTTCCAGCTCGGCGCGGGTGCGGCCGGCGATGGGAGAGCCGACGGAGACGTCCTGCTGGCCGGAGTAGCGAGAGAGCAGCAGTTGCCATGCGGCCAGTAGCAGCATGAAGGGGGTGGCGCCGTGCTGACGGGCCAGGGCGTTGAGCCGAGAGGCAAGCTGCGCGGGCACGTGCAGGGGCAGGGCGGCGCCGCGGGAGGACTGGACGGAGGGCCGCGGCCTGTCGGTGGGCAACTCCAGCAGGGCCGGGGCGCCGGAGAGCTGCTGACGCCAGTAGTCGAGCTGGGCCTGCAGGACGGGCCCTTGCAGCCAGGCGCGCTGCCAGGCGGCGTAGTCGGCGTATTGCACGGGCAGGGCGGGCAGGGAGGGCGTCTGGCCCGAGGCGAGCGCGGAGTAGAGTGCCCCCACCTCCCGCACCAGCACGCCCATGGACCAGCCGTCGGAGATGACGTGGTGCAGGGTGAGCACCAGCACGTGGCGCTGAGGGGAGAGCCGCAGCAGCAGGGCGCGCAGCAGCGGCCCGCTCTCCAGGTTGAAGGTGCGCTGCACCTCCTGGGTGATGCGCTGCTTCAGCTCCGCCTCGCTCAGGTCGACAATCGGCAGGGGAATGTCGAGGCGGGGATGGATGACCTGGACGGGCTCGTCGCCCTGGAGGTCGAACGTGGTGCGCAGCGACTCGTGGCGGAGCACGAGCGCCTCCAGCGCCTGCCGCAGCAGCGAGGTGTCCAGCTCACCGTCGAGCATGACGGCGGACGGAATGTTGTACGCGGAGCTGCCCGGCTCCAGCCGATCGATGAACCACAGACGCTGCTGGGCGAAGGACAGCGGCAGCGCTCCGTCGCGCGGCACGGGCCGCAGAGGCAGCTGCTCGCGGTTGTCCTGGCGTCCGGCCTCGAGCCGGGTGGCGAGCGCGGCCACCGTGGGGGCCTCGAAGAGTGCTCTCAGGGGCAGCTCGGTGCCCAGGTCCCTCCGCACTCGCGAGACAAGCTGGGTGGCCAGCAGCGAGTGGCCGCCCAGGGCGAAGAAGTCGTCCTGCCGGCCCACCCGCTCCACCTGAAGCACCCGGGCGAAGATGCCCGCCAGGCGCTCCTCCAGCGGCGTGCTCGGCGCCACGTAGGCGAGGCCATTCTGCGCACCCTCCGGCGTGGGCAGGGCCTTGCGGTCCACCTTGCCGTTCGAGGTCAGCGGCATCGACTCCAGCAAGACGAAGGCCGAGGGCACCATGTACTCCGGCAGCGACTTCTTGAGCCATGCGCGGAGCTCGGCGACGTCGGGCGGCTCGCCTGGTGCGTGCACCACGTAGGCCACCAGGCGCTGGAGACCCGGCACATCCTCGCGCACCAGCACGAGCGTGTCCCGCACCTCCGGGTGCTGGCGCAGCGCGGACTCAATCTCCCCGAGCTCGATGCGGAAGCCGCGCAGCTTCACCTGGTGGTCGATGCGGCCCAGGTACTCGATCTCCCCGTCGGGCAGCCAGCGCGCCCGGTCTCCCGTGCGGTAGAGCCGCGCGCCCGGAACGGTGCTGAAGGGATTGGGCACGAAGCGCTCGGCGGTGAGCTCTGGCCGGCCCAGGTAGCCGCGTGCCAGACCCGCCCCGCCGATATAGAGCTCCCCGGGCACGCCCACGGGCGCCGGGTTCAGGTACGCATCCAGCACGTAGGTCTGCACGTTGGTCAGCGGGCCGCCCAGGGTGGGGCGCTTCCCGGCTCCACGCACCGCGCGGACGGTGGCATCCACGGTGCATTCCGTGGGGCCGTAGACGTTGAAGCACTCGATATGCGGATGCGTGGAGAGCCGGGCCCAGAGCGCCTCATCCACCGCCTCGCCGCCGACCAGCACGCGCAGGGAGCGGTGCGCGCCCAGCCCTTCTTCCATGAGCAGGCGCAGGTGCGACGGGGCGCAGTCCAGTACCTCCACGCCATGCCGCTCCAACCAGGCCAGCAGCAGGCGTGTGTCCTCGCGCGCCGCCTGCGGCACCACGCACAGGGTATGCCCATCGGCGAGCTGGATGAGCTGCTTGACGGAGGCGTCGAAAGCCAGCGGTGCGTTGACGCTGACGCGCAGGGGTTTGTCCACGCCCGCGTAGACGGTGGTCGCCAGCGCCGCCCGCAGGTTCATCACCGAGGCGTGTTGCACCATGACGCCCTTGGGCCTGCCGGTGCTGCCGGAGGTGTAGATGACGTAGGCGAGGTGCTGGGGGGCACTGAGTGGCGGAGGGTTGGACTCGGGCTGCTGGCCGTGGGCGGGCTGTGCGGTGTCCATGCAGAACACCTCCACCTCTTGTCCGGCGAACAGGCCCGCCAGCCGCTGCTGCGTGAGCACCCACCTGGCGCGAGAGTCCTGCACCATGTAGCTCAGGCGCTCGGCGGGATAGGTGGGGTCCATGGGGACGTAGGCCCCGCCCGCCTTGAGGATGCCGAGGAGCGCCACGAGCATGTCCCCCGAGCGCTCCATGCACAGGCCCACGCGGGACTCGGGTCCCACGCCCCGGGCCCGCAGAGTCCAGGCGAGCTGATTGGCGCGGCGGTTGAGCTCGGAGAAGGTGAGCGCGCGCTCGTCATCGAGCACGGCCACTCTGTCCGGGGTGAGGGCCGCGCGGCGCTCGATGCGCTCGTGCCAGCAGCCCTGCCATTCCACCTCGCGGCGCGTGTCGTTCCAGGCCTCCAGCAGCGTGTGGCGCTCCGGCTCCGGCAGCAGCGCGGCCTGCTCGTAGCGGCCGTGCGGATGGGAAGCCAGGGCTTCCAGCGCGCGCAGGTAGTACTGCCCCACGACCTGTGTCCGCTCCGCCTCCTGCCTCGTGCCGGTGCTGGAGATGGCGAACGCCAGGGCCGAGGTGTCCGGATCCTGGGTGAAGGTGACACCCTGGGCCAGCTCCATCCATGCGGCGCTCTGCCTGTCGTCCAGGAAGCGCAGGCCCTTTTTCTGGGACAGCCCTCCAGCGACGTGGAAGTGGACGAAGTTGAAGAGCGTGTGGAACAGGGGCTGGCCGCCCAGCTTCTGCTTGAGCCGCGCCATGGGGTAGCGGCGGTGGGGCAGCAACTCCTGCTCACGCTTCGCCACCTCGCGGATCAGCTCCACCCACGTCCCTCCGCCGAGCGCCACCGGGAAGGGCACGCTGTTGAGGAACAGGCCAATCATCCGCTCGCCGTCAATGACCTCCGGACGGCCGTTGGTGACGATGCCGGTGATGGCGGACGTACTGCCCGCGAGGAAGCCGCGGACGCGCAGGTGCGCGGCCAGCAGCACCGTCCTCAGTGTCACGCCGGTGTCGTGGGCCACTCGCTGCAGCGCCTCCTGGAGGGACTTGGGGATGCGCACCATGTGGTGGTGCAGCACGCGCTCCCCGGCCTCGGCCAGGTGCGGGCGGGCGCCGGCCGTCTCCGCTCCCTCCATGCGCTCCAGCCAGAAGCGCTCGCTCTGGGCGGAGTGGAGGGCCTCGCGCTCCAACGCCACGAACTGCCGGTAGGTGGCGGCCGGGGGCGGGGCGGCGGGGGCGTCATTCCCTTCCAGCAGCTCGAGGTAGCGGCCCAACATCTCCGAGAGCAGGGATGCGGCGCTCCACCCATCGAGGATGGCGTGGTGGAAGATGACGGTGAGCTGGAGGGTGGTGCTGGTGCGCCGGTGCACGACGAGGCGGAGCAGGGGGGCCTGGCTCCAGTCGAAGGGCTGGCGGCGCTCGGCCTCCGCCCACTCGCGCAGGAAGGTGCCCTGGCGGGCGGCTTCCAGGTGCCGGAGGTCCTCGATGTGCAGCGGCGGTGTGATCTGCCGGTGGACGAGCTGGAGCGGCTCTTCGTAACCGTCCAGGTGGAACGAGGTGCGCAGGATGGTGTGACGTGCGAGCAGCTCCTCGAAGGCCTGGCGCAGCGGGGCCTCACGCAGCTCCACCTCCAGGTGGAAGCTGAACATGTCGTGATAGATGCCGGCCGAGGGATCCAACGCGCTCTCGAAGAGCATGCCGGTCTGGAGCGTGGCCAGCGGGTAGGCGTCCTCCACGTCCCCGGGCAGGCGCTCGCGGTCCGCCTCTGGCACGAGGCTGAAGGGCGCGACGGCGCTCGCGGGAGCAGCGGCGCCGCTCGTGGCCTTCACCACGCCGGAGAGCTCGCGGATGGTGGGGTGCTGGAGCAACTGCAGGATGGGCAGCTCCAGCCCGCGCTCCCGCAGCCTGGCGACCACCTGGATGCTGCGGATGGAGTCACCGCCCAGATCGTAGAAGCTGTCGTCGATACCGACCTGGCGGACGCCCAGCACCTCGGACCAGACCGCGGCCAGGGCCTGCTCGGTGGCGTCTCGCGGCGCCTCGAAGGGCGAGTCCGTCATTGTCCGATCCGCGTCCGGCGCGGGCAGGGCCTTGCGGTCCACCTTGCCATTGGGCGAGAGCGGCAGGGCCTCCATGGGGATGAAGACCGCGGGCACCATGTACTCGGGCAGCGTGCGCAGCAGGTGCTCGCGCAGGGTCCGGGGCTCCACCGACTCCGGGCCATCCGTGCCCACGACGTAGGCCACCAGGCGCTTGTCACCCGGCGAGTCCTCGCGCGCCAGCACCACGGCCTCCTGCACGTCCGGCGACTGCCGGAGCACGGACTCGATTTCGCCCAGCTCGATGCGGAAGCCGCGCACCTTCACCTGGAAGTCGGTGCGGCCCAGGAACTCCAGCGTGCCGTCGTTGCGCCAGCGGACCCGGTCGCCCGTGCGGTAGAGCCGCTCTCCGGGCGTGGTGGCGAGGGGGTGGGGGACGAACTTCTCGGCCGTCAGCTCCGGCTGGTTGAGGTAGCCCCACGCCAGGCCGTGTCCGCCGACATACAGCTCTCCGGGCACGCCCACGGGGACTGGCTCCATGTGCGAGTCCAGCACGTAGGCCGTGGAGTGGCCCAGCGGACGGCCAATGGGCACGGAGGTGCCGGACCACGCTCCGGCGCGCAGGGTATGGGTGGCGGAGAAGGTCGTGTTCTCCGTGGGGCCGTAGCCGTTGACGAGCACGGCGCCCTCGGGGAGGCGCTCGAGGTGCTGGCGCACGCGCTGCGCCGGCAGCACGTCACCGCCCGCGAGCACCTGGCGTACCCGGGCCAGGGCCTCACCCTGGTGCAGCACCACCTGCTCGAAGAGGGCCGCCGTCAGCCACAGCGTGGTGATGCCGTGGCCGGTGAGCAGCGCGCCCAATTCCTCCAGCGAGGGCGTGTGCGGCGGGGCCAGCACCAGCCGGGCGCCGTGCAGCAGCGCGCCCCAGAGCTCCAGCGTGGAGGCGTCGAAGGCCACCGGGGCTAGCTGGAGGAAGACCTCCTCGGGCCCGAAGTGGATGAAGGGATTGGCGAGCACCAGCCGCGTCACGGCCCGGTGGGGAATGCACACGCCCTTGGGCCGGCCGGTGCTGCCGGAGGTGAACATGACGTAGGCCAGGTCGTCACCGCCCACGGCCGCGGCCGGAGGCGCGCCGTCCGGCAGGCCTGCGATGAGGTCCGCGTCCGAGTCCAGGCACACGAACAGGCCGGCGGAGGGCAGCGTGTCCGCCAGCGCCTCCTGCGTGACGATGACGCCGACGCCTGCTTCCTGGATCAGCAGCGAGATGCGCTCGGCCGGGTAGTGGTGGTCGATGGGCACGTAGCCACCGCCGGCCTTGAGGATGCCGAGCAGCCCCACCACCAGATCCACCGAGCGCTCCAGGCACAGGCCCACGCGGGTGCCCGGCATGACGCCGTAGGCGCGCAGGTGGTGCGCGAGCTGGTTGGAGCGGCGCTCCAGCTCGCCGTACGTGAGCTGCTCCTCACCGCGGATCAGCGCCACCGCGTCCGGGGTGCGCGCGGCCTGCTCGGAGAAGAGGGCGTGCAGGGGCGTGTCGCGCGGGAACTCCGCGGACGTCGCGTTCCAGTGGACCAGCAGCTGCTCGCGCTCGCTGGCGGTGAGCAGGGGCAGCTCGCCCAGGCGCCGGTCCTCGCCCGCGACGATGGCCTCCAGCAGCGTGCGGTAGTGCCCCATCATGCGCCCGGCGGTGGAGGCGTCGAACAGGTCCGTGTTGTAGTTGAGCGCGCCGCCGAGCCCCTCCGGGGATTCCTCCAGCACGAGGCTCAGGTCGAACTTGACGGTCTCCAGCTCCGTGTCCAGCACGCGCAGCGACAGCCCCGGCAGCTCCAGGCGCACGGGCGGCGTGTTCTGCAGGGTGAAGGTGACCTGGAAGAAGGGAGAGCGGCTCGGGTTCCTCGCCGGCTGCAGCACCTCCACCAGCTTCTCGAAGGGGACGTCCTGGTGCTCGGCGGCACCCAGGGCCGCTCCCTTCACCTGGGCCAGCAGCTCGCGGAAGGTGAGCTCCGGCGGCAGGCGGGAGCGGAAGACGAGGGTGTTGACGAAGAAGCCGATGAGCCCCTCGAGCTCGGGGCGGGTGCGGCCAGCGATGGGCGAGCCAACGGAGACGTCCTGCTGGCCGGAGTAGCGCGACAGCAACAGCTGCCAGGTGGCCAGCAGCACCATGAAGGGCGTGGCGCCGTGTCGGCGCGCCAGATCCGCCACGGCCCGGGACAGGTCCGCCGGGAAGCGCACGGGGAGGAACGCGCCGCGGTACGTCTGCACCGCGGGGCGAGGCCGGTCCGTGGGCAGCTCCAGGGCGGCGGGCGCTCCGGCGAGCTGCTCACGCCAGTAGTCCAGCCGGGCGTCCAGTACCGGTCCCTGCATCCACTCGCGCTGCCAGGCGGCGTAGTCGGCGTACTGCACCGGCAGGGGGGGCAGTCCGACTTGCTGGCCCCGGGTGGCGGCCTCGTAGCCGGCGACCACCTCGTGCACCAGCACGCTAACGGACCAGCCGTCCGACACGATGTGGTGCATCGTTACCAGCAGGACGTGGTGCTCCGGGGCCAGGCGCAGCAGGTGCGCGCGGAACAAGGGGCCGCGCCGCAGGTCGAACGGGCGGTGGGCCTCCTCCACCGCCAGCCGCCGCGCCGTGGCCTCGCGCTCGGCCTCCGGCAGCGTGGACAGGTCGGTGAGGGGCAGCTCCATCGCCGCGGGCGGGTGGACGATCTGGACGGAGACCTCTCCCTCCTCGCGGAAGGTCGTGCGCAGCGCCTCGTGCCGGTTCACCACCGTGCGGAGGCCCTGCTCCATCGCGCGCACGTCGAGCGCGCCGTCGATGCGCAGCGCGGCGGGGTTGTTGTACGTGGCGCTGCCGGGCGTCAGTTGCTCCACCACCCACAGGCGCTGCTGGGCGAAGGACAGCGGCAGCGCCCCGTCGCGCGGCACGGGCCGCAGCGGAGGCTGCCCGGCGGAGGTGGAGCCCGCGTCGCGTCCTCCCTGGAGGCGCTCGGCGAGCGCGGCCACCGTGTGGGCTTCGAAGATCGCTCGCAGGGGCAGCTCGGTGCCCAGGTCCCTCCGCACTCGCGAGACAAGCTGGGTGGCCAGCAGCGAGTGGCCTCCCAGGGCGAAGAAGTCGTCGTGGATGCCGATCCGCTCCAACCGGAGCACCTGGGCGAAGATACCCGCCAGGCGCTCCTCCAGCGGCGTGCGCGGCGCCACGTAGGCGAGGCCATTCCGCGCCCCCTCCGGTGCGGGCAGGGCCTTGCGGTCCACCTTGCCGTTCGAGGTCAGCGGCATCGACTCCAGCAAGACGAAGGCCGAGGGCACCATGTACTCCGGCAGCAACTTCTGGAGCCAGACGCGGAGCGCGGCGACGTCGGGCAGCTCGCCTGGTGCGTGCACCACGTAGGCCACCAGGCGCTGGAGACCCGGCACATCCTCGCGCACCAGCACGAGCGTGTCCCGCACCTCCGGGTGCTGGCGCAGCGCGGACTCTATCTCCCCGAGCTCGATGCGGAAGCCACGCAGCTTCACCTGGTGGTCGATACGGCCCAGGTACTCGAGCTCCCCGTGGGACAGCCAGCGCGCCCGGTCTCCCGTGCGGTAGAGCCGCGCGCCCGGAGCCGTGCTGAAGGGGTTGGGCACGAAGCGCTCGGCGGTGAGCTCTGGCCGGTCCAGGTAGCCGCGCGCCAGGCAGTCCCCGCCGAGGTAGAGCTCCCCGGGCACGCCTACGGGCGCCGGGTTCATGTACGCATCCAGCACGTAGGTCTGCACGTTGGCCAGCGGGCCGCCCAGGGTGGGGCGCTTCCCGGCTCCGCGCACCGCGCGGACGGTGGCATCCACGGTGCATTCCGTGGGGCCATAGACGTTGAAGGAATCGATGTGCGGATGCGTGGAGAGTTGATCCCAGAGCGCCTCATCCACCGCCTCGCCGCCGACCAGCACGCGCAGGGGGCGGTGCGCGCCCAGTCCTTCTTCCATGAGCAGGCGCAGGTGCGACGGAGCGCAGTCCAGCACCTCCACGGCATGCCGCTCCAACCAGGCCACCAGCAGGCTCGCGTCCTCGCGCGCGGCCTGCGGCACCACGCACAGGGTATGCCCGTCGGCCAGCTGGATGAGCTGCTGGACGGAGGCGTCGAAAGCCAGGGGTGCGTTGACGCTGACGCGCAGGGGCTTGTCCACGCCCGCGTAGGCGGTGGCCGCCAGCGCCGCCCGCAGGTTCATCACCGAGGCGTGCTGCACCATGACGCCCTTGGGCCTGCCGGTGCTGCCGGAGGTGTAGATGACGTACGCGAGGTGCTGGGGGGCACTGAGTGGCGGAGGGTTGGACTCGGGCTGCTGGCCGTGGGCGGGCACCGCGGTGTCCATGCAGAACACCTCCACCTGCTGCCCGGCGAACAGGCCCGCCAGCCGCTGCTGCGTGAGCACCCAGCCGGCACGGGAGTCCTGCACCATGTAGCTCAGGCGCTCGGCGGGATAGGTGGGGTCCATGGGGACGTAGGCCCCGCCCGCCTTGAGGATGGCGAGGATCGCCACGACCATGTCCACCGAGCGCTCCATGCACAGGCCCACGCGGGACTCGGGTCCCACGCCCCGGGCACGCAGGGTCCAGGCGAGCTGGTTGGCGCGGCGGTTGAGCTCGGAGAAGGTGAGCGCGCGCTCGTCATCGAGCACGGCCAGGTTGTCCGGGGTGAGGGCCGCACGGCGCTCGACGCGCTCGTGCCAGCAGCCCTCCCATTCCACCTCGCGGCGCGAGCCGTTCCAGGCCTCCAGCAGCGTGTGGCGCTCCTCGGTGCGCAGCAGGGGCAGCGTGGCCAGGGGGCGCTGCGGCTCGCTGGCGATGGACTCCAGCAGCAAGCCGAAGTGCTCGGCCATGCGAGCCACCGTGCCGGAGTCGAAGAGGTCGGTGTTGTACTCGAGGCGTCCGGAGAAGCCGCCGGAGTGCTCGGCCAGTTCGAGGCTCAAGTCGAAGCGGGCCGCGGAGCCCTCGAGCTCCAGCGGACGCAGCGAGACACCGGGCAACTGCAGGGGCTCGGTGGGCGTGTTCTGCAGGACGAACATCACCTGGAAGAGAGGCGAGTAGCTGAGGCTGCGCTCAGGGCGAAGCTCCTCCACCAGCTTCTCGAAGGGGACGTCCTGGTGCTCGTAGGCGCCCAGGGTGGTGGCCTTCACCTGGGCCAGCAGCTCCTGGAAGGAGAGCTGCGGTGACAGGTGCGAGCGCAGCACGAGGGTGTTGACGAAGAAGCCGATGAGGCCTTCCAGCTCGGCGCGGGTACGGCCGGCGATGGGAGAGCCGACGGAGACGTCCTGCTGGCCGGAGTAGCGAGAGAGCAGCAGTTGCCAGGCGGCCAGCAGCACCATGAAGGGGGTGGCGCCGTGCTGGCGGGCCAGGGCGTTGAGGCGGGAGGCGAGCTGCGCGGGCAGGTGCAGGGGCAGTACGGCGCCGCGGTAGGACTGCACTGCGGGCCGTGGCCTGTCGGTGGGCAGCTCCAGCAGGGCCGGGGCGCCGGAGAGCTGCTGGCGCCAGTAGTCGAGCTGGGCCTGCAGGACGGGCCCTTGTAGCCAGGCGCGCTGCCAGGCGGCGTAGTCGGCGTATTGCACGGGCAGGGCGGGCAGGGCGGGCGTCTGGCCCGAGGCGAGTGCGGAGTAGAGCGCACCCACCTCCCGTATCAGCACGCCCATGGACCAGCCGTCGGAGATGACGTGGTGCAGGGTGAGCACCAGCACGTGGTGCTGAGGGGAGAGCCGCAGCAGCAGGGCGCGCAGCAGCGGCCCGCTCTCCAGGTTGAACGTGCGCTGCACCTCCTGGGTGATGCGCTGCTTCAGCTCCGCCTCGCGAGCGGAGTCCTCCACCGCGCTCAGGTCGACGATCGGCAGGGAGACGTCCAGGTGCGGAAGGATGACCTGGACGGGCTCGTCGCTCAGGATGCCGAACGTGGTGCGCAGCGACTCGTGGCGGAGCACGAGCGCCTCCAGCGCCTGCCGCAGCAGCGAGGCGTCCAGCTCACCCTCGAGCATCACCGCGGACGGGACGTTGTACACCGTGCTGCCCGGCTCGAGCCGGTCGATGAACCACAGACGCTGCTGGGCGAAGGACAGCGGCAGCGCTCCCTCGCGCGGCATGGGCCGCAGCGGGGGCATTCGCGGCGACTCACGAAGGCCGGCGTCGAGGCGGGCGGCGAGCGCGGCCACGGTGGGCGCCTCGAAGAGCGCTCGCAGGGGCACTTCCACGCCGAGGTCGGCGCGGAGGCGGGAGGCGACCCGAGTGGCCAGCAGCGAGTGGCCGCCCAGCGCGAAGAAGTCGTCCTGCCGGCCCACCTTCTCCATCTGGAGCACCTGCGCCCAGAGCGAGGCGATCCGCTCCTCGGTGGGGGTGCGCGGCGCCTCGTAGTCGCGCGCTTCGCCCTGCGGTGCGACGTCCAGCGCGGTCAGGGCCTTGCGGTCCACCTTGCCGTTGGGCGACAGCGGGAAGGACTCCAGCGGCACGAAGGTCGAGGGCACCATGAAGTCCGGCAGGCGCTCGCGCAGGTGGCTCCGCAGGGACTCGGTCTGCGGGGCCTGTCCCTTCACGGGAACCAGGTAGGCCACCAGTCGCGTGTCACCCGCGCCGTACTGGCGCGCCAGCACCACCGCGCCGTCCACGGCCGCGTGCTGGCGCAGCACGGACTCGATCTCTCCCAGCTCGATGCGGAAGCCGCGCACCTTCACCTGCTGGTCCACGCGGCCCAGGAACTCCAGGCTCCCGTCGGACAGGAAGCGCACGAGGTCCCCGGTGCGGTACATGCGCGCTTCCGGCACGGGGCTGAACGGGTCGGCGAGGAAGCGCTCGGCGGTGAGCTCCGGACGGCTCAGGTAGCCACGGGTGACACCAGGGCCGCCGACGTAGAGCTCGCCCGGCACGCCCGTCGGCACGGGCTGGAGCGACTCGTCGAGCAGGTACACCGTGGTGTTGGGGATGGGGCGCCCGATCGGTACCAGCGGCCGGGAGTCCTCGGCGGAGCAGCGGTGCACCGAGCACCACACACTGGCCTCGGTGGGGCCGTACTCGTTGTAGAGGGTGGCCGGCAGCAGCGCATGGTGTTGCCGCACCAGCTCACGGGGGCAGGCCTCGCCCGCGACGATGGCCACCTTGAGGGAGTCCAGTGCGCGCGACTCGGCATGCTCGGCGAGCAGGAACTGGTACATGCCGGGTGCGCACAGCAGGTGCGTGGCCCGCTCCCGCGCCACCAGTTGCGCGACCCGCCGGGGCTCCTGCTGCGCTCCTTCCTGGGGGAGCACCAGCGTGCCGCCCTGAGTGAGCGCCCAGAAGATGCCGGCCACCGAGCTGTCGAACGAGAACGACGACAGCATGAGGTAGCGCTCCATCGGCTCCGGGTAGGAGGCGACGCGAGCGAACGTGGAGTGCGCGAGGTTGGCGTGGGTGACCGTCACGCCCTTGGGCCTGCCGGTGGAGCCGGAGGTGTAGATGATGTAGGCGAGGTGCTCCGGGCGCACGCCGCTCTCGGGTGCCGTCTCCCAGGGCTGTGACTCGACGCGAGACCACTCGGAGTCCAGGCAAAGCACGCGCTCGCCTGGCGCGCCCAGCCGCTCCAGCAGCGGGCGCTGTGTCAGCACCATGGCGAGGCCGGCGTCCTCCAGCATGAAGGCCAGCCGGTCCGCCGGGTAGCTCGGGTCGAGCGGCACGTAGGCGCCTCCCGCCTTGAGGATGCCCAGCAGCGCCACCACCAACTCCGGCGAGCGCTCCGCGCAGACACCCACCCGTACCTCGGGCCCCACGCCCTGCTCACGCAGGTACCACGCCAGTCGGTTGGCCCGCGCGTCGAGCTCGGCGTACGTCAGCCGTTGCTCACCGCAGACCAGCGCGGTGGCCTCGGGAGTGCGAGCCGCCTGGGTGGCAACGCGCAGGTGGAGGCACTGGCGCCAGTCCTCTGGCGCGGGGACCGTCGTGCCCTTCCCGGTCTCCAGCATGCGGAGGGACTCGCTCGGAGACAGCAGGGGCAGCGCCCTCACCTGGGTGTCCGGAGTGCGGACCTCCTCGCGCAGCAGCGTGAGGTAGTGCCCCACCATGCGCTCGGCGGTGGAGGCGTCGAACAGGTCCGTGTTGTAGGTGAGGATGCCGCTGAAGCCCCCGGGGGACTCTGCCAGCGCGAGCGTGAGATCGAACTGGGTGCTCTTGGCCTCCGGCCGCAGCACCTCCAGGTCCAGCCCCGGCAGCTTCTGCTCCGTGCCAGGGGTGTTCTGCAGGACGAACATCACCTGGAACAGCGGCGAGTAGCTCAGGCTGCGCTTGGGGCGCAGCTCCTCGACGAGCCGCTCGAAGGGGACGTCCTGGTGCTCGTAGGCGGCGAGCGTAGTGGCCTTCACCTGGGCCAGCAGTTCACGGAAGGAGAGCTCCGGCGACACCTGCGAGCGCAGCACGAGCGTGTTGACGAAGAAGCCGATCAGCCCCTCGAGCTCGGGGCGGCTGCGGCCGGCGATGGGAGAGCCGACGGAGATGTCCTGCTGGCCGGAGTAGCGCGACAGCAGGAGCTGCCAGGTGGCCAGCAGCACCATGAAGGGCGTGGCGCCGTGACGCTGGCCCAGTGCGACGACCGCCTCCGTCAGCTTCACGCCCATCTCCACCCGCACCGCGGCGCCCCGGAACGTCTGCGCGATGGGCCTCGGCCTGTCGGTGGGAAGCTCCAGCAGGGCAGGCGCCCCGGTGAGCTGGCGGCGCCAGTAGTCGAGCTGGCTCTGGAGCACCGAGCCCTGCAGCCACTCGCGCTGCCAGAGGGAGTAGTCGGAGTACTGCACCTCCAGCGGAGGCAGCATCGGCGTGCGCCCAGAGGCATACGCCGTGTACAGCACGGCCATCTCCTGCGCGAGCACGGCCGTGGACCAGCCGTCGGAGATGCTGTGGTGCATGGACAGCAGCAGCACGTGCCGGTCCGCGGCCAGCCGCAGCAGGGTGGTGCGGAACAGCGGCCCCACCGCCAGGTCGAACGGGCGCTGGCCCTCCTCGGACGCCAGCCGCCGCGCCTCGGGCTCGCGCTGGGCCTCCGGCAGGCCGCTCAGGTCGATGACAGGCAGCGGGTGCTCACCCACGGGCTGGATGACCTGTACGGGCAGGTCGTCCTCGCTGGTCCGGAAGCTGGTGCGCAGGGCCTCGTGGCGGCGCACCAGATCCTTCAGACCATGCTCCAGCGCCCGCATCTCCAGCGTGCCGTCCAGCCGCACGGCCACCGAGATGTTGTAGGCGGAGGCGCTCGCTCCTTCGATCTGGTTCAGCAGCCATAGGCGTTGCTGCGCGAACGAGGCCGGGAGGGGACCCGTGCCCTCCCTCTTCCGGAGCGCCGGAGGCGCAGCGGCCTCCCTCTGCTTCTGACGCTGGCGCAGTAGCGCTTCGAACAGCTCCCGCTGCTTGGGGGAGAGCTTGCTGAGCTGCTTGGTAATGTCGCTCATGGTGAGAAATCCAGAAGGGAAGGGACACACCTCCGCAGCCCGGCGAGGCCGGGGCGGGAGGCGGATTCAGTGAAGAAGGGCTTGTGCCCGGGCCATGCGGCCCGGGTCACGGGAGTGGAGGCGGAGGCGGAGCGCTCACTCGCCGCTGGCGGCGCGCGCGAGCTCGGCCTCGAGCTGGTCCTCGGGGATGTTGGCCACCTGGTCGAGCAGCTCGCGGTAGAGGGACTCCTCTCGCGCGGCCTGGGCGGCGGTCACCGCCTGGGCGAGACCCGCCACGGTGGACACCTCGAACAGCTTCGCCAGCGGCAGCTCCACCTGGAACGCCGAGCGCAGCCTGCCGACGATGCGGGTGGCCAGCAGGGAGTGTCCGCCCAGGTCGAAGAAGCTCTCGTGGCGGCCCACCTGCTCCACGCCGAGGACCTCCTGCCAGATGGCGGCGATGGCCTGCTCCATCTCGTTGGCGGGGGGCACGTGGGTGCCCTTGCGGGCCTTCTTCGCGGCGGCGTTCGCCGCGCCAGGGCGGCTCACGGGCGCGTCGCGGTGGATCCACACCCCGAGGCGGTAGGGCAGGTCACCCGTGGCGACCACCACCGGGCCGTCCAGCCCCAGGGTGACGAGCCGCCGCACGGCATCCGCGCCCTCCTCGCGCGTCATGGCGTACTGGTCCATGCTGGTGCGGAAGCCGGCGTAGTGCTTCGTCTCCTCCGGCCAGCCGTCCCACGAGGCGCTCACCCAGCGCGTGCCTCCCTCGCTCCGGCCGGCGCGGCTGGTGGCGAAGGCGTCCAGGAAGAGGTTGGCGGACGAATAGGCGAGGTAGCCCAGGCCGCCCAGCACGGCGGCGTTGGAGGAGAAGAGCAGCACGAAGTCCAGCGTGCGCCCGCGCAGCACCTCTTCCAGCACGTAGGTGCCGTGCACCTTGGGGCGGAACTGGGTCTCCGATGCCGCTGCGCCCAGGTCGGTGAGCGGGTTGTAGAGCGAGTCACCGTGCGTGACACCCGCGCAGTGCAGCACGCCGTGCAGCGCGCCGAAGCGGGCGTCCACGCTCGCCAGCACCTCGCGCATGCGCACCGCATCCGCGACATCGGCGGCCAGCACCAGTACCTCGGCGCCGTGGGCCTCCATGGCGCGCACGCGGTGGATGAGCCGGCTGACGCGATCGTCCTCGCCGTGCCCGGCCAGCCAGCCGTCCCACTCCTCGCGCGGGGGCAGCGGCGAGCGGCCCAGCAGCACCAGCTTCGCCCGCCGCGTCTCGGCCAGGTGCTCGGCCAGCAGCAGGCCCACGCCACCCAGACCGCCAGTGATGAGGTACACGCCTCCCTCGCGCAGCGGCCGCGTGGGAGCCTGGTCCTGCGTCAGCCGCGTCGCCGCGTACTCCTGTACCCAGCGGCGCGCGCCCCGGTACGCCACCATCATGTCGCGCGAGCGGGTGGTCAGCTCCGCCAGCAGCCGCGAGGCCAGCGCGTCCACGCCCTCGGGGCCGGGCAGCACCACGTCGATGCAGCGCGTACCCACGTGCTGCTGCTCCTGCGGCAGCACCTTGCACACGCCCAGCATGGGGGCCTTCTCCGGCAGGGCCTCGGCGCCGCCGTCCGGCTCATGCACGTGGTTGGAGATGACCTCCACGCGCACCGGCTCCGTGCCGCTGGAACCGGCCAGCGCCTGGGCCAGGGCGAGCACGCTGTAGTAGCCGCGCGACTGCACGGCGCGGAAGCGCTCCGGCGAGGAGCTGGTCTCACCCTGCGGCGTGAGGCTCCACAGGTGGACGAACACCTCCGGCCGGGGCGCGCGGTCCGCCAGCGCCCGCATCAGCGCGGCGTGGTCCGCGGCCTGGTCCGGGGCCACCGTGAAGCGCCGCTCGCCGTCGCGCGAGAACGTGGTGCCCGCGAACACGGAGACGACGTCCTGGCCCGCCTCCTCCAGCAGGGCCACCAGCCGCGTGGCCAGGGGGCCACCGTCGGTGAAGACGACCCAGCCGCGCTTCAGGGCCAGCGCCTCCGAGGCGACCGCCGGCGGCGGAGTGCGCTTCCACGAGGGCAGGTAGAACCAGTCCGCGACGTCCGGCGCCTTGCCCTGGGGCGCGTTGGCCGACGCCGCCGCGGCCGAGCGCTCCCCGGGGGGAATCCAGTAGCGCTCGCGCTCGAAGGGGTAGGTGGGCAGCGTCACCCGGCGGCGCGGGCCATGGGCATGGACGGCGGCCCAGTCCACGTCCACGCCCGCCAGCCACAGCCGTCCCAGCGCGCCCTGGAGGAAGGCCTCGCCTGGCTGCGGGTCCTTCGGGTGGCGGGTGGAAGCCACCAGCGGGCGCGCCCCGGAGGCCTCACCCTGCAGCTTCGCCAGCGCGAGCAGAGACTGGCTGGGGCCCACCTCCAGCAGCACGCGGGCCGGCTCGGCCAACAGCTCGCGCATGGCCTCGTGGAATCGCACGGGCTGGCGCAGGTGGTTCACCCAGTACTCGGGCCGGGTGACCTCCTCGGCGGAGACCCAGCGGCCGGTGAGGCTGGACACGTAGGGCCGCTCGGGAGGACGCAGCGTGAGGGTGGACACCTTCTCGCGGAAGGCGGGCAGCAGCGCGTCCATCATCCGCGAGTGTGCCGCCGCCTCCACGTGCAGCCGCCGGTGCTCCACGCCGCGGGCCGCCAGCGTCGCCGCCAGCGCCTCCACGGCCTCCGCGGGGCCCGAGGCCACGCACTGGGCGGGCGCGTTCACCGCCGCCAGGTCCAGATCGCGTCCCAGCAGAGGGAGCAGCTCCGCTTCCGGCAGGCTGACGCTGAGCATGGCGCCCCGGGGCAGCCCGTCCATCAGCTTGCCGCGCAGCGCCACCAGCGCTACCGCGTCCTCCAGCGTGAAGACGCCGGCGAGGCACGCCGCCGCGTACTCACCCAGGCTGTGGCCGACCATTGCCTCCGGCTCCACGCCCCAGGCCATCCACAGCTGCGCCAGCGCGTACTCCATGAGGAAGATGGCGGGCAGCGCGACAGCGTTGCGCGCCAGCTCCGGGACCTCGGCTGCCGGGTCGGCGAGGAGGACGGTGCGCAGGTCCACGCCCACGTGCGGCTGGAAGAGGGCGGCCACCCGGTCCACCTCGGCGCGGAAGGTGGGCTCGGCGTGGTACAGGCCCGCGCCCATGCCGGCGTACTGGGCACCGCCGCCGGGCAGCAGGAAGACCACCGGGCGGGAGCGCGACTCCTGGATGGCATTGACGATGCGCTCGGGCTCCTCGCCGCGCAGCACGCGCACCGCGTGCTCCCGGTCCTTCACCACGGCCATGCGGCGGTGCTGGAACTGCTGGCGGCCCACCTGCAGCGTGTACGCCACGTCTGCCAGGGATTGCTCCGGGTGGTGCTCCAACCAGGAGGCCAGTGCCGACGTGGCCGTGTCCAGCGCGGTGTCCGTCTTGGCGGACAGCGGCAGCAGGTGCCACGGGCGGCCCTCGGCGGGGCGTCCGGGCGCGGGCGCCTCTTCCAGGATGACGTGCGCGTTGGTGCCGCCGATGCCGAACGAGCTCACGCCCGCGCGGCGGGGGTGCTCGCCCGGAGTCCACTCCCGCAGGGTGGTGTTGACGAAGAAGGGGCTGGTGGCCAGCTCGAGCTGCGGGTTGGGCTGCTCGAAGTGCAGGGTGGGCGGCAGCTGCCGGTGCTTGAGGCAGAGCACCGCCTTGATGAGGCTGGCGATGCCGGAGGCCGCGTCCAGGTGGCCGATGTTCGTCTTCACCGAGCCGAGCGCGCAGAATCCCGCCTCGTCGGTGTTGGTGCGGAAGGCCTTGGTGAGTGCGCGCACCTCAATGGGATCCCCAAGCTGGGTGCCGGTGCCGTGCGTCTCCACGTAGGTGATGCTGCGCGCGTCCACGTCCGCGGCCGCCAGCGCGTCGCGGATGACCCGCGCCTGGCCCTGCACGCTGGGTGCGCCGAAGCTGGCCTTCTGCGAACCGTCGTTATTGAGGGCCGAGCCCCGGATGACGGCGTGGATGGTGTCGCCGTCCGCCAGCGCGTCCTCCAGCCGCTTGAGCACCACCACGCCCGCGCCGTTGCCGAACACGGTGCCCTGGGCCTTCGCGTCGAACGCGCGGCAGTGCCCGTCCGGCGAGGTGATGCCGCCGAACTGGTGCAGGTAGCCGGTGCGCTGGGGCGTCTGGATGGCCACGCCGCCCGCGAGCGCGATGCGGCACTCGCCCGCCAGCAGGGCCTGCCCGGCCAGGTGCACCGCCACCAGCGCCGTGGAGCAGGCGGTGTGCAGGGAGTAGGCCGGCCCGCGCAGGTTGAGCAGGTGCGACACGCGCGTGCTGAGGAAGGCCAGGTCGTTGCCCAGCCCCACCTCGAAGGCGCCGATGTTGCCCATCGCACCGGGGTTGGAGAAGAGGTTGAAGACGTACGTGTTGGTGCGCGCGCCCGCGTAGACGCCAATGCGCTCGCGGTAGCGCGCCGGATCGTACCCCGCGTCCTCCAGCGCCGACCAGGCACACTCCAGGAACACGCGGTGCTGCGGGTCCGTCAGCTCCGCTTCCTTGGGGAGCAGACCGAAGAAGGGAGCGTCGAAGTCCTCCGCGCCGTCAACGACGGCCGCGGCGCGCACGTAGCCCGGGTCCTTGCGCAGCGCCGGGTCCTCCATGATGGAGGGCTCCAGCTCCGACTCTTGGAGGAAGGTGATGGACTCCACCCCGTCCCGCAGGTTCCGCCAGAACGCCTCGGCGTCCTTGGCTCCGGGGAGGCGGCACGCCATCCCGATGATCGCAATCTCCAGCCCGTTCCAGTTCGTGTCGCCAGCCATGATGTCGTGAGTTCCCAAAGTGATTTCGGAAGTCAGAGGTCCCGTCTGCGCGCGCGCTGTTGCTCCATCACGGAGCGGCGGCGTTCTCCCGGTGCCTCATCCTCGCCCCAGCCGTCCTCGCTGCTCGCCGCCCGCCCCGGCCGTGCCGCTGGCCGGCCCGCGTTGACGCCGACCCTCGTCAGCAGGCTCTCGATGTGCTGTCTCGCGACGAGCAGGCCCTGCTCGGCCCGGACGCTCTCGCCCAGTGCGGTGGCGGCCTCGTGCAGGCGCGAGGACTCCAGGGCCTCGCGGATGGCGTCACCCAGGCGCGTGGCGGTGAGCTGTGCGGCGGGCAACGGTGCGGGGGCGCAGCCGCGAGCGAAGCCCAGGTCCGCCCAGAGGAACTGGTCG
This sequence comes from Archangium lansingense, assembly GCF_026626635.1. GTDB lineage: Bacteria > Myxococcota > Myxococcia > Myxococcales > Myxococcaceae > Archangium > Archangium lansingense. The sequence goes on along the minus strand of NZ_JAPNKA010000001.1, from coordinate 7,197,581 downwards.
TACGCATGGGGCACCAGCACCTGCGGCACGCCCGCCCGGAACGCCAGAGAGCACGTGCCCGCGCCGCTGTGGTGTACCACACATGCCACGCGCGGGAAGAGCCACGCGTAGGGCAGCATGCCGTCCACGGCCAGGAAGCCCGGCGGCAGCGGACGGCGCGCCAGCTGGCTCCAGCCGCTCTGAATGATGGCCCTGCGCCCGGCCCGCTGCGCCGCCGCAACCAGCAGATCGGTGAAGCCGTCCGGGTCCTCATGCTTGAGGCTGCCGAAGGTGAAGAACAGCGGCGGCTCGCCAGCGGCCAGGAAGTCGCGCAGCGCGGCGGGGGGCTCCCAGGTGAGCGCGCCGTCATCCAGGAAGAAGTAGCCCACCATATGGTGGTGGCCGGGCCAGTCCCTCGGCGGCGGGCGCACGTGCCGGCTCATGGCGTAGAGCACCAGCTGGGGCGACTCCCCGTCCACCAGTGGATTGTGGAACGGCGGCAGTCCGGCCTTCACCCGCACGGGGTTGATGATCTGTCGCACCGCCTCCTGGAAGGCCGGGTGTCCGCCGCCGCTGCCCGAGTGCTCTACGTAGACGGAGACGAAAGGGATTCCCGTGAGGTCGTGCACCATCCGCGAGGCGGGCTGCACGCGCCCGCTAATAAGGAGGTCCGCGCCCACGCAAGCGGCGCGCAGATCCTCCAGCATGCGTGGCAGTCCTTGAGCCAGGGGCGCGAACATGGCCTGAAGCTGATCCGCGGCGCCAATGCGCTCCGGGCTGACCAGCAGTCCCTGGGTGATGTCGTCCTGGGCTCCGCGCAGGTCGGCGCCTACGGGAACGAACTCCACGCCATGGTGCCGCGCCAGCGATTCAAAGGAGGGCGGGAGCGCGAGCACTGGCCGGTGCCCGTGACGTCGCAGCTCCACCGCCAATGCAACGAAGGGCAGGACGTCTCCCGTGCTACCAAAATTTGTCAGTACCGCGCGCATCGACTCTCCCAGGACGATCCACGCATGAGTCCTGCCGCCGCCTGATAGCTCGGCGCGCGCACCTCCCGCGGGTCCAGCAACAGCGCGCTACATCAGGCCCCTACGGTAGGTTCCGGTGGGTCCTGATAAAGCGGTGTTTCTCGTGAAAGCTCTTTGACGCGCAAAACATATAGGGTACGACCAGAGTGTTTTCCAAGTGAAATACGAGAAGCGCTTGTTGCAGAAATGTGGCGGGTGGTGTCGATGAGGCCAATGCCATACTTGTACCGGGAATATCTACCTAAGTTGTAATTTCCGTTTTCTAGGAAAGACGGGCTAGGCGCAGCAGGCAGGCGCAGGCGCCAGGCATTCAGAGGGGGGATGCAGGCGTTTCCCCTTGGTGCGTGCGCGCCCGGTCCCTCATCCACTGATGTGAAGATTTCCTGTCCGAGTGGCCCGCGCCGAGTGCGGGGCATGGGCAGACATGGCCGATTGGAATGAGGAGGAGCTGGTGGTTCCAGGGTGCTTGAATCTGGTGGACGTGCTGCGCTACCGCGCGGAGCGACAGGGCAACGAACTGCTCTACCGGTTCCTCGAGACGGGTGACGTGGACGGCGGGGTGGAGGAATGGAGCTACGCGCGGCTGGACGCGCGGGCTCGGGCGTTGGGCGCGCTGCTGCGGGAGTCGGGCGCTGCGGGAGAGCGGGCGCTGCTGCTGTATCCGCCGGGCATGGAGTTCGTCGCTGGCTTCATGGGCTGTCTCTATGGCGGGGTGGTGGCGGTGCCGTGCTATCCGCCGGACCCGACGCGGCTGGAGCGCACGCTGCCCCGGCTGCGGGCCATCGCCCGGGACTGCGGCGCGAAGTACGTGCTCACCACGAGCTTCATCGTGGAGATGTCGGAGCTCTTCCGGCCGCAGGCGCCGGAGCTGGGCGAGCTGCAGTGGCTGGCCAGTGACGCCGTCCCCGAGGCGCACGCGGCGGACTGGAAGCGGCCGGAGCTGGAGGCCCACTCACTGGCCTTCCTCCAGTACACCTCGGGCTCCACCGGCGACCCCAAAGGGGTGATGGTGAGCCACTCGAACATCTTCCACAACGAGGCGCTCATCACCCGCGGCTTCAACCTGGAGCCGTCGCGCTCGTCCGGGATGGGGTGGCTGCCCATGTTCCATGACATGGGGCTCATCGGGAAGGTGATCCAGCCGCTGTACCTGGGCTTCCCGTGCACGCTGATGTCGCCCATCGCTTTCCTGCAGCGGCCGCTGCGGTGGCTGGAGGCGATCTCCCACTTCAAGGCCACGTGCAGTGGCGGTCCCAACTTCGCGTACGACCTGTGTGTGCGCAAGGCGACGGACGAGGATCGCGCGCGGCTGGACCTGAGCAGCTGGGCGGTGGCGTTCAATGGCGCGGAGCCGGTGCGGCGCGAGACGCTGGAGCGCTTCGCCGAGGCGTTCGGCCCGAGCGGCTTCAAGCGTACGGCCTTCTATCCCTGCTACGGGCTGGCGGAGGCCACGCTCATCGTCACCGGCGGCACGCAGGGCGAGCCGTACGTGCACGGCCGCTTCGACGCGGAGGCGCTGGAGCGCGGCAGGGCGGTGGAGTCCTCCCAGGAGGAGGGCCCTCGGGCCCTGGGGCTGATGGGCTCCGGCCGGGGGGCGCCGGATCAGCGGACGCTCGTGGTGCACCCGGAGACGCGCGAGCCCTGCGCGGCTGGCGAGGTGGGGGAGATCTGGGTGTCGGGCCCGAGCGTGGCCCAGGGGTACTGGCAGCGTCCGGAGGAGACGGCGCACGCGTTCGGCGGGCGGTTGGCATCGGGTGAGGGCCCCTTCCTGCGCACGGGAGACCTGGGCTTCCTGTCGGCGGAGGGCGAGCTGTTCGTCACCGGCCGACTCAAGGATCTGCTCATCGTCCGCGGCCGCAACCTGTACCCGCAGGACCTGGAGCTGGCGGCGGAGCGGGCGCACCGGGCGGTGAGGGCTGGCTGCTGCGCGGCCTTCAGCGTGGACGTGGAGGGCGAGGAGCGCCTGGTGCTGGTGGCCGAGGTGGACGTGCGCGCCGGCTTGGACGCGGCATCCGTGGTGGACGCCGTGCGCCGCGCGCTGGCCGAGGAGCACGCGGTGCACGCGCATGGCGTGGTGCTCATCCAGGCGCGCAGCATTCCGAAGACGTCCAGCGGGAAGATCCAGCGCCGCGCCACCCGCGCGGCGTACCTGGCGGGTGCGCTGGAGGTGGTGGAGTCCTCGGTGGTGGAGGGGGAGGGGAGCGGGCCACACGCGCAGGATGCAGAGGTGCCGCTGCGGGAGCAGCTGGCGAAGGCGCCCGAGTCGGAGCGCGTGGCAGTGGCGGAGCGCTTCGTGAGGGACTCGGTGGCGCGCGTGCTGCGCGTGGACGCGGCGAAGCTGGCCGGGGACACGCAGCTCGGGAGCCTGGGCCTGGACTCGCTGATGGTGCTGGATCTGCACGGCAAGCTGGAGTCGGAGCTGGGCGTGGCGCTGCCGGCCGCCTTCCTGTGGCAGCAGCCGACGGTGGCGTCCGCCGCCGCGGCCCTGCTGGAGGCGTGGAAGGGTGTGCGCCCGGAGTCCGCGCTGGTGGCGCCGCCGCTGGTGGCCGGACCAACGGAGGGAGCGCCGCTGTCGTCTGGCCAGCTCCGCCTGTGGTTCCTGGACCGGCTGGTGCCGGAGAGCCCGCTCTACAACGTCCATTTCCAGCTCCACCTCTCCGGTCCCCTGGATGAGGCCGCCTTGCGCGCGAGCCTGGAGGCGCTGCTGGAGCGTCATCCGGTGCTGCGCTCCGCCTTCCCCGAGGTCGACGGTCAGCCGCGCCTGGAGACGCGCCCCGCCGCGCCGCTGGCGCTCCCGAAGACGGACCTGCGAGCCCTGACGCCCGAGGCCCGTTTGGCGGAGCTGCAGCGGCTGTCCCTGGCCCAGTCGCGGGAACCGTTCCGCATGGCCGAGGGCCCGCTGGTGCGCGCGCAGCTGGTCGCGCTGGCGGACGCGGAGCACGTGCTGCTGATGACGCAGCACCACATCATCACGGACGGCTGGTCCATTGGCGTGCTGGCCCGTGAGCTGGCGGTCCTCTACCGCGCGGCGGCGACGGGCGCGGCCTCCACCTTGCCCACGCCCGTGCTGCGCTACCCGGACTTCGCGCGGTGGCAGCAGGGGCTGGGCGGGCTGTTGGACGGCCAGCGTGCGTATTGGGCGCAGAAGCTGGCGGGGCTGCCTCGGCTGGAGCTGCCCACCGACTTCCCCCGCCCGAAGGAGCCCGGCTTCCAGGGCGCGCTGCACCGATTCACCCTGCCGCGCTCGCTGGTGGAGGAGCTGAAGGCCCTGGGTCGGCGCGAGGGCTGCACCCTCTTCGTCACCCTGGCGGCGGCGTGGACGGCGCTGCTGAACCGCTACAGCGGGCAGGCGGACTTCGGGGTGGGCACTGTGGTGTCCCACCGCGAGCGGCCCGAGCTGCGTGACGTGGTGGGCTTCTTCGCCCACACGCTGGTGCTCCGCGCGGACGTCTCCGGCCAGCCGGGCTTCCGCGAGCTGCTCCATCGCACGCGCCGCACCTTCCACGAGGCGTTGGCCCATGGGGACCTGCCCTTCGAGGAGGTCGTGGGCGCGGCCCGCGTGGCCCGCGGCGCGGACAACCCGCTGTTCCAGACAAGCCTGCTCCTGGAGGCGCTGCCGCCCATGGACATGGCGGTGCCGGGAATGAAGTGGGAGCCGGTGCTGCCAGTGCCGGACGGCGCGGTGGAGGGCACGGCCAAGTTCGATCTGCAGCTGTCGCTGGTGGAGACGCCCGAGGGCCTGTCCGCCGCGCTCGAGTTCCGCACGGACCTCTTCGCGCCCGCGACCATGGCGCGGCTGGCCGGTCACCTGGAGACGCTGCTGCGTGCGGTGGTGGCCTCGCCGGAGCTGCGCGTGGAGGACCTGCCGCTGCTCACCGAGGGTGAGACGCGGAGGCTCCTGGTGGAGTGGAACGATCTCACCCCGCCCGCGACCGAGGACGCGGCCTCGTGCATTCACGCGCAGATCCGTGCCCAGGCCGCGCGCACACCGGATGCGGTGGCGGTGGTGGGGGACGATGACTCGCTCACCTACGCCGAGCTGGATCGGCGCAGTGACGCGTTGGCGTGGCACCTGCGCTCGCTGGGCGTGGGCCCCGAGGTGCGCGTGGGCCTGTGCGTGGAGCGCTCGGCGCGCATGGTCGTGGCGATGGTGGGCGTGCTCAAGGCGGGCGGCGCCTACGTGCCGTTGGATCCAGACTACCCGCGCGAGCGCCTGGCCTACATGCTGGAGGACTCGGGCGCGGCAGTGCTGCTCACCGAGTCTCACCTGGACGGCACGGTGTCCGCTGGACGCGCGCGCACCGTGCTGCTGGACGGACCCCAGGTGGCCGAGGCCGTGGGACAAGACGCGCCTCCGCCCTCGGGGACCGGTCCGGCCAACCTGGCGTACGTCATCTACACGTCCGGCTCCACGGGCAAGCCCAAGGGCGTCATGGTGCCGCACGGCGGGGTGGCGAACTTCTTCACCGCCATGGACGCGCGCGTGGGCCCCCAGCCCGAGGGCTCATGGTTGGCAGTCACCAGCATCTCCTTCGACATCTCCGTGCTGGAGCTGCTGTGGACGCTGGCGCGGGGCTTCAAGGTGGTGGTGCAGGGGGAGGGCGCGCTGCTGAAGGCGTCGGCCCGTGCGTCCTCCACGCGCCGCCGGCCGCTGGACTTCAGCCTCTTCTACTTCGCGGATGACGAAGAGGCCTCCGCTGGCGACCGCTACCGGCTGCTGCTGGAGGGCGCGAAGTTCGCGGACCGCAATGGCTTCGCGGCGGTGTGGACGCCGGAGCGTCACTTCCACGCCTTCGGCGGGCTGTACCCCAACCCGTCCGTGGCGGGCGCGGCCATCGCGGCCATCACCGAGCGTGTGGCCATCCGCGCTGGCAGCGTGGTGCTGCCGCTGCACCACCCGGTGCGCGTGGCGGAGGAGTGGTCCCTGGTGGACAACATCTCGCGCGGCCGCGTGGGCATCTCCGTGGCGTCGGGCTGGCACGCCAACGACTTCGTCTTCGCCCCGGAGCGCTACGAGAAGCGCCGCGAGCTGATGCTGGAGGGATTGGAGACGGTGCGCCGGCTGTGGCGCGGCGAGACGCTGCGGCTGCCCGGCGGTGCTGGCACCCCGGTGGACGTGACGCTGCGTCCGCGCCCGGTGCAGGCGGAGCTGCCCGTGTGGCTCACGGCGGCGGGCAACCCGGAGACCTTCATCTCCGCGGGCCGGATGGGCTGCAACGTCCTCACCCACCTGCTGGGGCAGACGTACGACGACCTGGAGAAGAAGCTGGCCCTCTACCGCGAGGCCTGGCGGGCGGCGGGCCACCCGGGTGAGGGCCACGTCACCCTCATGCTGCACACCTTCATCGGCGAGGACGCCGGCCAGGTGCGCGCGGTGGTGGAGCGCCCGTTCCGCAACTACCTCAAGAGCTCCGCGGACCTGATGCGCGGCCTGGGGCGCACGCTGGGGCTGGACATGGACTCGGCGGCCTTCACGGACGCGGACCTGGACCGGCTGGCGGGCCACGCCTTCGAGCGCTACTTCGAGACGAGCGGCCTCTTCGGCACGCCGCGCACCGTGCGCGACAGCGTGGAGCGGCTCAAGGCGCTGGGCGTGGACGAGGTGGGCTGCCTCATCGACTTCGGCATCTCCGCGGACACGGTGCTCGCCAGCCTGCCGCTGCTGCGCGAGGTGAAGGCCCGGAGCGACCGGGACAGCCGCCGCACGAGCGGCTCTCGCCCCATTCCGCTGCAGCTCCGTGAGCATGCGGTGACGCACTTGCAGTGCACGCCGTCGCTGGCGCGCGCGCTGCTGTCCGACTCCGAGTCCGCACAGGCGCTGGGCGGCCTGCGTCGGATGATGGTGGGTGGCGAGGCCCTGCCGTCACCCTTGGCCACGGCGCTGCGGCAGGCGCTGCCGGCGGGCGCTGAGCTGCTGAACATGTACGGCCCCACGGAGACGACCATCTGGTCCTCCACCCATGGGGTGCGGGAGGAGGCCGGGCCGGTGACGTCCATCGGCACGCCCTTCAGCCGCACGCAGTTCTACATTCTGGATGCGAAGCTGCGGCCGGTGCCGGTGGGGGTGCCGGGCGAGCTGTACATCGGCGGCGCGGGCGTGGTGCGTGGCTACCTGGCGCGGCCGGAGCTGACGGCGGAGCGCTTCGTGCCGGACCCGTTCCGTGGCGAGGCGGGCGCGCGGCTCTACCGCACGGGAGACCGGGCACGGTGGCGCGATGACGGCACGGTGGACTTCCTCGGCCGCGTGGACCACCAGCTCAAGGTGCGCGGCTTCCGCATCGAGGCGGGTGAGATCGAAGCGGTGATCGCCGAGCAGCCGGTGGTGCGCGAGGTGGTGGTGGTGGCCCGCGAGGATGAGCCGGGTGACGTGCGTCTGGTGGCGTACGTGGCGCCGCGCGAGGGGCAGACGGTGGACGCGGCCGCGCTGCGTGATGCGGTGGCGCGGCGGCTGCCGGAGCACATGGTGCCGTCGCTGGTGGTGGAGCTGCCGGCGCTTCCGCTGACGCCCAACGGCAAGGTGGACCGCAAGGCGCTTCCGGCGCCCACTGCGGCGCGCGCGACGAAGGCAGCCTACGTGGCGCCGCAGAGCCAGTTGGAGCAGCAGCTCGCCGAGGTATGGCGCGAGGTGCTCAAGGTGGAGCAGGTGGGTGTGCACGACAACTTCTTCGACCTGGGCGGGCACTCGCTGCTCATGGTGCAGGTGCACACGAAGCTCAAGACGGTGCTGGGACAGGATCTGCCACTGCTCAAGCTGCTGGAGCATCCCACCATCAGCGCCCTGGCGCGCCACCTACGGCAGGAGCCCGCGTCGGGCGCGGCGCCTGTTGAGGCCGCGCAGGACCGGGCGAAGCGGCAGCTCGAGAGCCTCAAGCGTCAGCAGCAGCGCGCAAGGAAACAGGGATAGACATCATGGGTCGTCATACCCGGTACGAGGGGGATCCGAGCCTCGCGGTGGCCATCGTTGGCATGGCCGCCCGGGTGCCCGGCGCGGAAGACGTGGAGGCCTTCTGGCGCATGCTGCGCGAGGGCGTGGAGGCCATCTCCTTCTTCACCGACGAGGCGATGAAGGCGCTGGGCGTGGAGCCTGGCTGGCTGGCCAACCCGAACTTCGTGCGGGCCGCGCCAGTGCTGGAGCGGCCGGGTCGCTTCGACGCGGCCTTCTTCGGCTACGCGCCGCGCGAGGCGGAGCTGTTGGATCCGCAGCACCGCATCTTCCTGGAGTGCGCATGGAAGGCGCTGGAGCACGCGGGCTATGCACCGGGCCGGCTGCAGGGCTCCACCGGCGTCTTCGCGGGCTCCAGCCTGAGCAGCTACCTGCTGTTCAACCTGCTCTCTCGCGCGGAGTTCCAGCAGGCCGAGGACACCTTCCCGGCCATGGTGGGCAACGACAAGGACTTCCTCGCCACGCGCGTGGCGTACCACTTCAACCTCAAGGGGCCGGCCCTCACCGTGCAGACGGGCTGCTCCACGTCGCTGGTGGCCACGCACCTCGCCTGCCAGGCGCTGCTGGGCTTCCAGTGCGACGTGGCGCTGGCGGGCGGCGTGTCCGTGCACATGCCGCAGCGCGCGGGCTACCACTACCAGGAGGGCGGCATCTCCTCGCCAGACGGGCACTGCCGTGCGTTCGACGCGAAGGGGCAGGGCACGCTCTTCGGTAGCGGCGCGGGTGTGGTGGTGCTCAAGCGCCTGGAGGACGCGCTCAATGACGGAGACACCATTCATGCCGTCATCCGCGGCTCGGCCATCAACAACGACGGCGCGGTGAAGGTGGGCTACACCGCCCCCGGCGTCGAGGGGCAGGCGGAGGTCATCGCCCGCGCCCAAGCCGTGGCGGAGGTGTCCCCGGAGTCCATCTCCTACGTGGAGGCCCACGGCACCGCTACGCCGCTGGGTGACCCTGTGGAGGTGCAGGCCCTCACCCAGGCCTTCCACGCTGGCACCGACAAGCGCGGCTTCTGCGGCCTGGGCTCGGTAAAGACCAACGTGGGCCACCTGGACGCGGCGGCGGGTGTCGCCGGCCTGCTGAAGACGGTGCTTGCGCTCGAGCACGGCGAGCTGCCCCCCAGCCTCCACTACGAGAAGCCCAACCCGCGCATCGACTTCGAGAGCAGTCCCTTCTACGTCAACGCCACGCTCAAGCCGTGGCCGGAGGGGGACACGCCCCGGCGCGCGGGCGTGAGCTCGTTCGGCATTGGCGGCACCAACGCGCACGTCATTCTGGAGGAGGCTCCGGCCACTGCGCCCGGGGATGCTCCGCGCTCCTGGCAGCTTTTGGTGCTGTCCGCGAAGACGCCCACGGCGCTGGAGACGCAGACGGCCGCGCTGCTGGCGCACCTGAAGGCTCACCCGGAGCAGCAGCTCGCGGACGTGGCGTGGACGCTCCAGGCGGGCCGCAAGCCCATGGAGTTCCGCCGCGTGGTGGTATGCGAGGGCCGCGAGAGCGCCATGGCGGCGCTGGAGTCCAAGGACCCGCAGCGCATCTTCACCCTGGCCCCGGGCAACAGCGCGCCCTCGGCCGTCTTCATGTTCCCCGGCGGCGGCGCGCAGTACCCGGACATGGGTCGTGGCCTCTACGCCTCCGAGAAGGTGTTCCGCGAGTCTGTGGATCGGTGCTGCGAGCTGCTGCGGCCCCGGCTGGGCTTTGACCTGCGGCCCGTCATGTACCCGGACGCGGCGAATGCGGCGGACGCGGTGCAGCGCCTCAAGCGCACCTCGCTGGCGCTGCCGGCGCTCTTCACCGTGGAATACGCGCTGGCGCAGCTGTGGCAGTCCTGGGGCGTGAAGCCCGAGGCGCTCATCGGCCACAGCCTGGGCGAATACACGGCGGCGTGCCTCGCGGGCGTCTTCTCGCTGGAGGACGCGCTGGCGCTGGTGGTGCTGCGCGGCAAGCTCTTCGAGGAGTTGCCCGGCGGCGGCATGCTCAGCGTCCCGTTGCCCGAGGCGGAGGTGCGCCCGCTGCTCGGGTCCACGCTGTCGATCGCCGCGATGAATGGGCCCTCACAGTGCGCCGTGGCCGGCACGGTGGAAGCCGTGGAGGCGCTGGCCGCCGAGCTGACAAAGCGCGAGGTGGAGTTCCGCCACATCCCCATCGACGTGGCGGCGCACTCGCACCTGGTGGAGCCGATCCTCGCGCGCTTCCAGGCCTTTGTAGGCACCCTGAAGCGCAACGCCCCTACGCTGCCCATCGTCTCCAACGTTACTGGTACGTGGATGACGCCGGAGGAGGCGGTGGACCCGGCGTACTGGACGCGGCACTTGCGGCAGACGGTGCGCTTCGGCGACGGCATTCGTACGCTGGCCACCCAGCCCGGCCGCGTCTACCTGGAGGTGGGCCCGGGCCGCACGTTGGGAACGCTGGCGCGCCTGCAACTCACCGGCCCCAAGGCGCCTGCGGTGCTCTCCTCGCTGCGCCACCCGCAGGACCCGATGGCGGATGACGAGTTCCTCACCACCACGGTCGGCCGGCTCTGGGCCGCGGGCGTGGAGGTGGACTGGAGTGCCGTGCATGGCGGCGCGCGGCGCCTGCGCGTGCCGCTGCCCACCTATCCCTTCGAGGGCCAGGACTACTGGCTGGCGCCGGAAGCGGCCTCCTCGCGCCGCAAGGGCGTGGCGCGCAAGAGCGCGGACGTGGCTGGCTGGTTCTACCTGCCCTCGTGGCAGCGCGCGCCGCTACCGCTGCCCAAGTCGGGGCCCGTGACGCCCCGCGGGTGGCTCGTCTACCAGGACGCAGGGGGCCTGGGCTCGGCCCTGGCGGAGCGGCTGGAGCGCCTGGGCCACGGCGTCATCCGCGTGACGCCTGGTGCGCGCTTCCACCAGGAGACGGAGCACCACTTCACCGTGGACCCGCGTGTGCAAGAGGACCACGCCCAGCTGCTGAGCGCGCTGAAGGCGAAGGACTTCAAGGTGGAACGGGTCGTGTACCTGTGGAGCCTGGACGCGGCCGGGGCGGGCTTCGAGGAGGCCCAGGAGCGCGGCTTCTTCGGAGTGCTGCGGCTGGTACAGGCCCTGTCCGGGGCGGAGCTGCCCGGCCCCGTGGCGCTGACGGTGGTGGGTCGCGAGGCGTTGGAGGTGGAGAGCGCGGACACGGTGGCCCCCGAGCGCGCCACGCTGCCAGCGCTGTGCAAGGTGATTCCGCAGGAGCTGGATACCCTGGCCTGCCGCTACGTGGACATGCGCGCCCCGACGGTGGACGCGCTGGTGCGCGAGGTGACGTCGGACGCCACCGACCCGGTGGTGGCCTGGCGTGGCCCGCACCGCCAGGTGCAGGCGTATGAGTCGCTGCGCATCGAGGCGGACACCCCGGCGGCCCAGCCGCTCAAGCAGCGAGGCGTGTACCTCATCACGGGCGGTCTGGGCGGCGTGGGCCTGCGGCTGGCGGAGCACCTGGCTCGGAACCACCAGGCGCGGCTGGTGCTGGTGGGCCGCTCCGGCGCGGAGCACGACGCGGACGGGCGCCGCCAGCGCGCGGTGCGGGCGCTGGAGGCCGCGGGCGCGGAGGTGCTGGTGGCCCGCGCGGACGTGGCGGACGAGTCGCAGCTGCGCACGGTGCTGGCGGAGGTGGATGCCCGCTTTGGCGCACTGGATGGCGTCATCCACGCGGCGGGCCTCGCGGGCGACGGCGCCGTGGCGCTGCTCGGAGGGATGGAACCGGCGACGTGCTCACGTCACTTCCGGGCGAAGGTGCACGGCACGTACGCCCTGGAGCGGGCGCTGGCCGGTCGCTCGCTGGACTTCGTGCTGCTGGTGTCCTCCAACGCCTCCGTGTTGGGCGGCTTGGGGTTGGGGGCCTACGCGGCGGCCAACGCCTTCCTGGACGCCTTCGCGGTGGCTCGCTCCCGGCAGGGAAGCTCGCGGTGGCTGAGCGCCACCTGGGACGGCTGGCCGCTGGACGCCGCCGAGGGTGAGAAGGCCGTTCAGACGAGCATCGACCAGTTCGCCATGTCGCCCGCCGAGGCGGTGGAGGCCTTCCGCCGCGTGGTGGAGGCTCCGCTGGCCGGTCAGGTGGTGGTGTCCACGGGCAACCTGGATGCGCGCGTGGCGCAGTGGCTGTGCCGCGAGGGCGCGGGGGCGAAGAAGGACGCCGGTGGCGCGCTGCACGCGCGGCCCACGCTGGGTACTGAGTACGTGGCCCCCACCGACGACGTGGAGCGCGTGCTGGTGCGCGTATGGCAGGAGCAGCTGGGGTTGGAGCAGCTCGGCATTCACGACAACTTCTTCGACCTGGGGGGCAACTCGCTCCTGTGGCTGAAGATTGTCGGCCGGCTGAAGCGGGAACTGGGGCGGGACGTCCCGCTCACCAGCGTCTTCGAGGCTCCCACCGTGGCTGCCTTGGCGAAGAAGCTGGGCCAGGCCGCGGTCCCAGCCTCAGCGGAGAGCTCCGCCTTCGAGACCAGTCAGAGCCGTGGGGCGCAGCGGCGGGAGCGGCGCACCCGCCGCGAGTAGGGCGCTCGTCCGCTCCGATGCCCCTGAGACACGACACCCTGGAGACGACACACCGTGGATAGCAAGCTCCCGCAGGAGTTCGACGACGCCGACATCGCCATCATCGGCATGGCCGGGCGCTTTCCCGGAGCCCGGAACGTGACCGAGCTGTGGGCCAACCTCCGCGCTGGAGTGGAGTCCATCCGCTTCTTCTCCAAGGAGGAGTGCCGCGCGGCGGGCGTGCCGGAAGACCGGCTGGAGGACCCGGCCTTCGTGAGGGCCGCGGCCATCCTCCCGGAGCCGGAGCACTTCGACGCGGCCTTCTTCGACATGCCGCCGCGCGAGGCGGAGATCACCGACCCGCAGCACCGCGTCTTCCTGGAGGTGTGCTGGGACACGCTGGAGCACGCGGGCTACTCGCCGCGTGACTACCCGGGCTCCATCTCCGTGTTCGGCGGAGCCACGCTCAACACGTACCTGCTGATGAACCTGGCGCGAAACCCCCGCGTGCTGGAGTCCTTCGAGCCGGTGCAGGTGAACATCGGCAATGGTGGCGACTTTCTGGCCACCCGCGTCTCGTACAAGCTCAACCTTCGTGGCGCGAGCCACACCGTGCAAAGCGCATGCTCCACGTCGCTGGTGGCGGTGCACCAGGCCTGCCAGAGCCTGCTCAACAGCGAGTGCGACATGGCGCTGGCGGGTGGCGCATCCGTCAACGTGGGCTTCTTCCACGGCTACCGGTACGCGGAGGGCGGCATGGCCTCTCCGGATGGGCACTGCCGTCCCTTCGATGCGAAGGCACAGGGCACGCTCTTTGGCAGCGGGGCGGGCGTGGTGCTGCTCAAGAAGCTGCGTGCCGCGGTGCGGGACGGTGACACCATCCATGCCGTCATCAAGGGCTCGGCCACCAACAATGACGGCTCACTGAAAGCAGGCTTCACCGCGCCCAGCGTGGAGGGCCAGTCCCAGGTGGTGGCCGAGGCGCTCGCGGCGTCGGGGCTGGAGGCGGACGACATTGGCTACGTGGAGGCGCACGGCACCGCCACGCCGCTGGGCGATCCCATCGAGGTGCAGGCGCTCACCCAGGCCTTCCGCGCCACCACCCAGCGGCGGCGCTTCTGCGCGCTGGGCTCGGTGAAGGGCAACGTGGGCCACCTGGACGCGGCCGCGGGCATCACCGGCCTGATGAAGACGGTGATGGCGCTGAAGCACGGCGAACTGCCTCCCAGCCTCCACTACGAGCGCCCCAATCCGGCCATCGACTTCGACGGCAGCCCCTTCTACGTCAACGCCACGCTCAAGCCCTGGCCCGCGGGGACGACTCCTCGGCGCGCGGGCGTGAGCTCCTTCGGAGTGGGCGGCACCAACGCGCACGTGGTGCTGGAGGAGGCGCCCGTGCTGCCGGCCAGCGCACCCTCGCGGCGCGCGTGGCAGCTGCTGGCCGTGTCCGCGCGCACGCCCGCGGCGCTGGAGTCGGCTACGAAGCGGTTGGAGGAGGCGCTGAAGGGCCAGCCGGGAGTGAATCTGGCGGACGTGGCGTGGACGCTCCAGGCCGGACGCCAGCGCTTCACGCACCGCCGCTTCGTGCTGGCGAGGAGCGTGGAGGACGCGGTGGAGGCGTTGTCCCAGCCCCAGGGCCCTCGTGTGCTCACCGAGTCCCAGGACGCGGTGGAGCGTCCGGTGGCCTTCCTCTTCCCCGGCCAGGGCTCGCAGCACGTGGACATGGGCCGCGCGCTGTACGAGGCGGAGCCCGTCTTCCGCGCCGAGGTGGATCGGTGTGCGGAGCTGCTGAAGCAGCATCTGGACGGGCTGGACCTGCGGACGGTGCTGTACCCGAAGCCCGAGGCCGCCGAGGAGTGCGGGAAGAAGCTGGCGCAGACGGCGCTCACCCAGCCCGCGCTTTTCACCCTCGAGTACGCCACGGCGCGCCTGTGGATGTCCTGGGGCGTGAAGCCGCAGGCCATGCTGGGCCACAGCATTGGTGAGTACGTGGCCGCGTGCCTGGCGGGCGTCTTCTCCCTGGAGCACGCGCTGCGGCTGGTGGCCGCGCGCGGGAAGCTGATGCAGGGGCTGCCCTCCGGCGCCATGTTAGCGGTGCCCCTGTCCGAGGACGAGGTGCAGCCGTACCTGCGTTCCGGGGGCTCTGAGCTCAGCCTTGCGGCCCTCAACGGGCCCATGCAGTGCGTGCTGTCCGGCACGCACGCGGCGGTGGAGGCGGTGAGGCGTCAGCTCCAGGAAGCGGGCGTGCAGTGCAGCCTGTTGGTGACGTCGCATGCTTTCCACTCGTCGATGATGAACCCCATCCTCGACGCCTTCACCGCGCAGGTGGCCGCGGTGCCGCTGAAGCCGCCTACGCTGCCCTTCGTCTCCAACGTCACCGGCACGTGGATCACCGCCGAGCAGGCGACGAGCCCTCGCTACTGGGCCCAGCACCTGCGAGAAGCGGTGCGCTTCGCGGATGGCCTGCACACCCTCTATTCCTCCGACTCCAAGCGCGTGCTGCTGGAGGTGGGCCCCGGCCAGGTGCTGGGACGGTTGGCGAAGCGCCACCCGGCGTTCACGTCCACGCACGCCGTGCTGGCCTCCATGCCTCCGCCCCGGGACGACGGCGCCACCACCGCCGGCGTGCCGCCGCTGGCCTACGAGACGCTTGGCCGGCTCTGGCAGGCGGGTGTTGGCGTGGAATGGAAGGGCTTCCATGGCGCGGAGCACCGCCACCGCGTGCCGTTGCCTACCTACGCCTTCGAGCGCCAGCGCTTCTGGGTGGAGCCCGCTGCCACCATGGCCGCGCCCGCCCCCCGGGCGGTGACCACCGATGCCGCCGCGCCGGAAGCGCAGGCGGAGCAGGGGACCGAAGCGAGCAGTGCGCGTCCGTGCCAGCCGCGCCCGCAGCTTCGCAGTGCCTATGTCATGCCGGGCACACCGCTGCAGCGGTCGCTGGTGGAGCTGTGGCAGGAGATGCTGGGGGTGGCGCCCATTGGCATCCAGGACAACTTCTTCGAGCTGGGGGGTGACTCGCTCATCGCCGTGCAGCTCAGCGGCCGCATCAAGAAGCAACTGGGCCTGGATGTGCCCGCCTCCAGCCTCTACGAGGGCGTCACCGTGGAGGCTCTGGCGGCGCTGTTGAATCCAGCGGAGCAGGAGACGAAAGAGAAGCGTTCGGAGCCGGAGGCGCAGGCCCCGGAGTCAACGCTCCAGCGCCGCAAGCAAGCCCTGGCGCGGCAGCGCACCCTCCGCCGTACAGACGACGAGGCCGAGGATCTGTGATGACGCAACCGAACACACTGCAAGCCCCGTCCGGCGGGCCCGTGGCGCTGGACGGCTGGGACGTCGTCGTCATCGGCACCGGCATGGGCGGCTCCACGCTGGGGTATTCGCTCGCGCGCCAGGGGCGCTCGGTGCTCTTCCTGGAGCGGGGTCCCGCTCGGTATGGCGTTGAAACGGAGGCCCCGAGCAGCGCCCCGTCAGGTGCCACGGCGCTGGTTGCCTCCACCAGGCAAGAGCGGCGCCTGCACGCCGGCCAGTGGCCCGAAGCGCTGATGCAGCAGTTGAATGGTCGCGAGCCGCAGTCCTTCCTCCACCCACTGGGGGCGGGCGGTGGAGGCTCGTCTTCTCGCTTCGGGATGGTGATGGATCGGTTCTTCCCGGAGGACTTCACCCCGCGTCAGGGGCGGAAGGACACCGGAGCGAGCACGCTGCCCGAGGCCTGGCCCATCACCTACGAGGAGCTCGCGCCCTACTACGCGAAGGCGGAAGAGCTGTACCGGGTGCGCGGCTCGGCGGACCCGATGCGCCCCGGTGTGTCGTTCCGTCTGATGGATCCGCCAGCTCCGGTGGGCAAGGAGCAGGCCTTCCTGGAGGGCTTCAAGGAACTGGGGCTGAACCCCTACCGCATCCACTACGCCTGCGAGCAAGTGCCGGGCTGCGACACCTGCGTGGGCGCACTCTGCCCGCGGGAGTGTCGCAATGATGCGGGGCGCGTGTGCCTGCGGCCCGCGTTGCGGTCCTTCAACGCTGGGATCCTCGACTGGTGCGAGGTGCTGTCCCTGGAGGAAGAGGGTGGGGTCGTGAGGGCCGCCGTGTGCCGGCGGAAGGATGGCCAGGTCTTCAAGGTGCGTGGCCGGACGTTCGTGATGGCGGCGGGTGCGTTCATGACTCCGGCGTTGCTGCTGCGCTCGGTGTCATCGCGGCACCCGAACGGCCTGGCGAACAACCGGGACCTCGTCGGGCGCAATCTGATGCTCCACTGCTCGGACCACTACCTGGTGACGGCGCGCAAGGCCTTGGCGTCCTTCGACATGGCCCATGGTGTATCGCTCAACGACTTCTACCGGCACGGGGAAGAGAAGCTGGGCAACTTCCACGCGCACCCGCTGAGCATCGACAAGGAGAAGGTGCTGACCTGGCTGCGAGGGAAGCACTCGCTGCCGGCGTGGCTGAGGGTGCTGAGCCCGATCTTCCCGCTCGTGGCGGACATCGGCGCGCGCATCTACCGCAAGCGGGCTGTCTTCGGCTCGGTGCTGGAGGATCTGCCTTACGCGGAGAACCGCGTCACCGGCGCATCCGAGGACGGCGTCGTGCGCTACCAGTATCGTGTCCATGACGAGCTGCGACGCCGGGTGGACCTGTCGCGCGGACTCTTCCTCCGGAGCCTGGCTCCGAAGTTCAAGGTGAAGCTCATCTCCAACCCCAAGGACGTCGCTCTCAACCTCGGCCACGTCTGTGGGACGTGCCGCTTTGGTACGTCCCCCGAAACCAGCGTGCTGGATGCAAGCAACCGAGCGCACGACGTGGACAACCTCTACGTCGTGGACGCCTCCTTCTTTCCGTCCAGTGGAGGCATCAATCCCTCGCTCACCATCGCCGCCAATGCCCTGCGCGTAGCGGACCTGGTCAACGCCCGGCTGTAGCTTGCGCGCAGTCGTTGGCTGGCGCCGTCACTCGATGCGCGCCGGCCTACGAAGCGGCGCGGCTCGTGGCAGGAGCGGACCTGTCAGTGACGAGCGCCCCGGACTCCAGCCGCACGAGCCGGTCCGCTGCGTCGAAGTACCGATCATCGTGGCTGATCACCACGACTGCCTTCCCGGCCGCCTTCAGGTCCGGCAGCAACTGCCGGTAGAAGACCTCCTTGAATGCGGGATCCTGATCCGCTGCCCACTCGTCGAACAGGTAGACGGGGCGGTTCTCCAGATACGCGGTCAGCAGCGCCAGCCGCTTGCGCTGTCCCGTGGAGAGCTGCGTCGTGGACAGCGCTCCACTGGCGTCGATCTCCACCTTGTGCGCGAGCTGCAACCGTTCCAGATAGCCGCGCGCCCGGTCGGCCAGATCCGCGGAGGCCAGGCCCAGCAGCGCCTCGAAGAGATGGAAGTCGGAGAACACCGTCGCGAAGAGCTGGCGGTAGCGCTCCCGCTCTCCTTCGCCGATGGGCTTCCCATCGAGCCGCACCTCCCCGGACTCAGGGGCGTACAGGCCGGTGATCAGCTTGGCGAGCGTTGTCTTCCCGCTCCCATTGCCGCCCACCACGAAGAGGATCTCTCCTGGATGGATCGCCAGATCGATAGGCCCCAGCGTGAAGCGAGTGCCCTCTCCATCCCGCAGGTACGTGTGCGTGACCCCGCACAGCTCGAGCCGTGACACGGACGCGGGAGCCTCGTGCGGTCCGGCAGCGCTCGGCAAGCCCTGTGTGCCCGCTTCGCCCAGCTCCAGCTGCTCGATGTGGCGCAGCGCGACAGCTCCCTGACCCACCGTGGGCAGCAGCGTCATGATCGAGTCCAGGGGCTGCTGCAGGTACAGCGCGGCGAGCGTGTAGCCCACCAGCGCCTGGCTGGACACCGGAGTGATCCCCGGTAGCACGAAGAGCATCAGCCCGATGAAGAAGAAGAACAGGCTCATGCCCCAGCTCGTGAGGAGCGTGTGGCGCATCAACACCTGCGTCTGCAGCCCTCGCAACTCCGCCACCGTGGGGAGCAGCTCTCGAGTGAGGAAGGCCTCCCGCCGCTCGCGGTGCAGCATCAGCTCCTTCAGGCCTCCCGTGAGCGAGCGGAAGTCGCGGAACAGTCGATCGTTCGTCTCGCGGGCCTTCCTCTGCGTCCGCATCATGCTCAGGGTGGGAATCCAGTAGCTCGTAACTCCCAGGGCCGCGAACACCAACAGGGCCGCGAACACCACCCGCGAGAGCATCGCCAGGTAGGCCAGGCAGCCCAGCACGATGCACGCATTCAGCAGGATGACGGGGATGCACAGCAGGCTCTGCGTGAGCGACCCGATGTCATCCACCAGCGTGGCCAGCAGGCGGTACGTCCCGAGCTCCTCCAGTCGGCGCAGCGGTGTGGCGAGGATCCGTTTGCTCAGCTGAGCTCGCAGCTCATACGTGGTCCGCGTCTGGAGCCGATTCAGCAGCAGCTGAGAGCCGATCCGGGCTCCCAGCATCAGCACTCCAATTCCTGCGAATCCAAGAACCACTCCGCGGTCCACGAGTCCGCCGCCGCTGGCGAGGATCGCGTTGATGCGCGAGATGAGCCCGGCGCTCGAGGCACCCGAGAGCAGCCCGCAAAGGACCGCGAGCGCCACGGCTCCGGCGGACCTGCGCAGCAGCAATACGAGCAGGCTCACGACCGGCCTTCCTTTCGCCTGAACTGTTCAGGAGGCGGCAATCTATACTGCCCCGGCTTTTTCGCGAACACGCGCTTGCTCTCCCCCCAGGAGCCCATGAGCCATCCCGGTCGACCCTCCTCAGCCACGACGCTCCTGGAGTTGCTCGAGACGAGATCCAGCGCCCACCGGGAGCAACCCCTCTACACCTTCCTCGAGGATGGCGACGAGCAGGTGCTGAGCTACGAGGAGCTGGACCTCCGGGCCCGGCGCATCGGCGCGACGCTTCAGTCGGTGGCGCGGGCTGGCGAGCGCGCTGTGCTCCTCTACCCGCCGGGTCTGGAGTACGTCGCGGGCTTCTTCGGCTGCATCTACGCAGGGCTCGTGGCCGTGCCCGCCTACCCGCCGGAGCCCTCGCGGCTCGAGCGCACGCTCCCTCGGTTGCGCGCCATCATCCGTGATGCGCGCGCCAGTGTCGTGCTCACCACCGCCTTCATCCGGGAGATGGGCGAGAGCCTCTTCGAGCAGGCTCCGGAGCTGGCCGCGTTGCGCTGGGTGGCCACCGACGCCATCGACGAGGGCGTCGAGGCGGGCTGGCAACGCCCCGAGCCAGCTTGGGACTCGCTGGCCTTCCTCCAGTACACGTCCGGCTCCACTGGCGATCCCAAGGGTGTGCGGCTCAGTCACGGCAACCTGCTGCACAACCTGTCCCTCATCTCGCACGCCTTCGAGGTCCGGGCCGACAGCGTGGGCGTCATCTGGCTGCCGCCGTACCACGACATGGGGCTCATTGGCGGCATCCTCCAGCCGCTCTACGCCGGCTTTCACACGGCCCTCATGTCCCCGCTCGCGTTCCTCCGGCGCCCGCGGCTCTGGTTGGAGGCGCTCTCCCGCTTTGGTGGCACCATCAGCGGCGGGCCCTGCTTCGCGTTCGATCTCTGTGTCCGTAAGGTTCCGCCCCCGGAGCGGGAAGGGCTGGACCTGAGCCGCTGGGAGCTTGCCTTCTGCGGCGCGGAGCCGATTCGCCCCGAGGTCATGACGCGCTTTGCCGAGGCGTTCGCGCCCGCCGGCTTCCGCCCCGGGTCGTTCTATCCCTGCTACGGCCTCGCCGAGGGCACGCTGATCGCCTCGGGCGGCAAGAAGGGGGAGGGCGTCCTCGTTCGCACCTGGGAGGCCGCGGCGCTGGAGCGCAATGCGGCTGTGGAAGCCGTAGACGGGCCCGGTGCGCGTCCACTGGTGGGCTGCGGCCGGGTGATGCCGGAGCAGTCGCTCGTGATCGTGGATCCGGAGACGCGGCGGCCGTGTCTGGAGGGCAGGGTGGGGGAGATCTGGATCTCCGGTCCGAGCGTGGCCCAGGGCTACTGGGAGCGGGCGGAGGAGAGCGAGGCCGCCTTCCAGGCGCGTCTGGCGGACGGTGGTCCGGAGCAGTTCCTGCGCTCGGGGGACCTGGGTGTACTCCACGGTGGCGAACTCTTCGTCGTGGGCAGGCGCAAGGATCTGATCATCCTCCGAGGCCGGAACCTGCACCCGCAGGATCTCGAGCTGACGATCGAGCGGAGTCACCCGGCGCTCCGGCCCGGGTGCGGTGCTGCGTTCTCCATCGAAGTGGAGGGCGAGGAGCGGCTCGCGGTGGTGCATGAGGTGGATCCGCGCAAGCCCTGGACGCCCGACGAGGTGGTGGGGACGATCCGCAGGGCACTGTCGGAGTCGCATGAGGTGCAGCTCCATGCGCTGGTGCTCCTCGAGCCCGGTGCGTTGCCGAAGACGTCCAGCGGGAAGATCCAACGCCGTGCCTGCCGCACCGAGCTGCTCGCGGGCTGGCCCCGAGCGCTCCTGTTCTGGCGGGAGGCGGACGGTGTTGCGCAGGGCCCGGCGGCTCCGGCGCTGGAGAGCCCCACTTCTCCGGGCAGCGTCGAGGAACTGGAGACCTGGCTCGTGGCACGGCTCTCGGCGCGGCTCCGCGTGCGTCCGGAGGAGCTCGCGAAGGACGTGCCCATCACGAGCTTTGGCTTGGACTCGCTGGCCGCCGTCGAGCTGGCTCACGACATCGAGCACCTGGGCGCCGTCCTCCGCATGGATGAGCTGCTCCATGGCCCGACCGTGGCCTCGCTGGCGCGTACGATCTTCGCCGCACGCGGTACGTCAGGGGACTTGGGCCTTGCTTCCATTCCCCGCCGTCCGGACGGCACAGATGCACCGCTCTCGTCCGCGCAGCAGCGGTTGTGGATCTTCGAGCAGCTCGAGCGAGGAAACCCCGCCTACAACCTGCCCTCCGCCATCCGACTTGTGGGGGGGCTCGATGAGGGGGCTCTTGAGCGGAGCTTCACGGCGCTTGTCGAGCGGCATGAGGTCCTGAGGGCGACGTTCCAGGAGATTGATGGCTCGCCCCGGCAGGTCATCTCGTCCACGCCTTCGTCCGTGTTCCGGCGGGTGGACCTTCAGTCAGTGCCTGCTCCGAGCCGTGAAGAGGAGGCGCTCCGGCTGGCCCGGCAGGAGGCGAGTGCTGCGTTCGACCTCGCGCGAGGCTCGCTCCTCCGGGCCACGTTGATCCGTCTGGATGCCCGCGAGCACCTGCTCGTCGTGGTGATGCACCACATTGTCTCGGATGGGGCCTCCTTTGCCCTCCTTGCCCGGGAGCTGAGCGCGCTCTACGCGGCCTTCTTGCAGGGGTCCTCGCCCTCCTTGCAGCCGCTTCCCGTCCAGTATCCCGATTACGCGCTCTGGCGCCGTGAGCGGGACACCAAGGCGGCTCTTGCGGAGTCACTCTCCTGGTGGCGGCAACGGTTGGCCGGCGCACCCGCCGCTCTGGAACTGCCCACGGATCGGCCCCGTCCTCCCTCGCCGTCGTACCGGGGGGCTCGGGTCGCGCTGCATCTCCCCGAGGCGCTCTCTACCCGGCTGGAAGCACTCGGCCGCGGCGAGGGCGCTACGCTCTTCATGACGTTGCTCGCGGCCTTCCAGGTACTGCTGCTGCGTCACTCGGGGCAGGAGGACCTCTGCGTCGGTACCCCCGTCAACGGTCGCGACCGGGCCAGCCTGGAGGGGTTGATCGGCTGCTTCCTCGACCTCCTCGTCCTCCGCTCGTCCCTGTCCGGTGATCCCTCCTTCCGTGAGCTCCTGGCCCGTACCCGGGCCACGTCGCTCGAGGCCTTCGCCCATCGCGATGTTCCCTTCGAGCGCATCGCCGAGACGCTTCCGGCCTCGCGTGACCGGAGCCGTGCGCCGCTGTTCCAGGTGCTGTTCGTCCTCCTGCCTGAGCCCGGCGCGGAGCTTGTGCTGCCTGGCCTCGAGGCTCGATGCGTGGATCTCGATCCGGGCGCCACGGCCTATGATCTGACCCTCTCGCTTGCACACGGCGCGAAGGGGCTGGAGGGCTGGCTCGAATACGCCACGGACCTCTTCGACGCCACCACTGTGACCCGGATGGCCGAGCGGCTGCTCGTGCTGCTGGACGCCATCACCACCAACCCGGACCAACGCCTCTCCGCGCTCCCGCTCTTGTCCGAGGACGAGCGGCGGCGGGTCCTCGTGGACTGGAATGCCACGCGTACCGATTACCCGGAGGAGTGTGTCCACGCGCTCTTCGCGGCCCAGACTGCGCGTACGCCGGACACGGTGGCAGTCGTCTGCGGCGATGAGTCGCTCACGTACCGTGAGCTGGATCGGCGGGCCAACGCGGTGGCCCGGCGGCTTCGTGCCCAGGGCGTGGGGCCTGAAGTGGTGGTTGGCCTGTGCGCGGAGCGCTCGCTGGAGTTGGTGACGGGACTCCTGGGCATTCTCAAGGCGGGGGGCGCCTATCTCCCGCTGGATCCCTCATATCCCGAGTCCCGGCTCGCGTTCATGCTGGAGGACTCCGGGGCTCCCGTGGTGCTCGCGCACCGGCATCTGGCGGGTGCGCTCCCACCCGGTGCCCGGACCGTGGTCCCGTTGGATCCGCCCGGGGGGCCCGAACTGGCCGATGAGGCACCCGCAAGCGACGTACGCTCGGACAACCTCGCCTACATCCTCTACACCTCGGGTTCAACCGGCCGCCCCAAGGGCGTGCTGATTCCCCACCGGAACCTCACCAACTTCTTCACCGGCATGGATGCGCGCGTCGGCACGACGCCGGGCTCCTGGCTCGCTGTCACCAGCGTGTCCTTCGACATCTCCGTGCTGGAGCTGCTTTGGACCTTGGCTCGTGGCTTCAAGGTCGCAGTACAGGGCGAACAGGGCGCGCTCGCTGTTTCTCCCCGCCGCACCTCGCGGCGCAAGCCCCTGGGCTTCAGCCTCTTCTACTTCGCCTCGGATGACGGAGCACAGCAAGGGGGAGATCGTTACCGGCTGCTCCTGGAGGGCGCTCGCTTCGCGGACCGTCACGGCTTCGAGGCTGTCTGGACTCCCGAGCGGCACTTCCACTCCTTCGGCGGGCTTTACCCCAATCCATCCCTCACGGGCGCGGCGATCGCTGCCATCACCGAGCGCGTGGGCATTCGCGCTGGCAGTGTCGTCCTCCCGCTGCACCACCCCGTGCGGGTTGCCGAGGAGTGGTCCGTCGTCGACAACCTCTCCAAGGGGCGCGTGGGGCTCTCGGTGGCTCCAGGCTGGAATGCGGACGACTTCGTCTTCGCGCCCGATCGTTACGCCGAGCGTCGTGCTCTGGCGCTGCGAGATCTGGACACTGTGCGGAGGCTCTGGCGCGGGGAGTCTGTCTCCCTTCCCGGTGGCACCGGTGCTCCGGTGGAGGTCCGCATCCGCCCGAGTCCCGTGCAGCGCGAGCTGCCTATCTGGCTCACCGCCGCCGGCAACCCCGAGACCTTCCGCGAAGCGGGCCGGCTGGGCGCTGGCGTCCTGACGCACCTGCTCGGCCAACGGTGGGAGGAGCTGCGTGAGCGCGTGGCCCTCTACCGCGAGGCCTGGCGCGAGGCGGGCCACCCGGGCGAGGGACACGTCACGTTGATGCTCCACACCTTCGTGGGGCAGGACGTGGAGCGTGTGCGCGAGACGGTGGAAGGGCCCTTCCGCCGCTACCTGAGCAGCTCCGCGGACTTGATGCGCGGACTGGTGCGCACCTTCGGATTGGAGCCCGCGTCCGTTCGGCCCGGGGATCTGGAGGCACTCACCGAGCGCGCCTTCGGCCGCTACTTCGAGGAGGCGGGGCTCTTCGGAACGCCCCGGACCAGCCGGGAGCAGGTGGCTCGGATCGAGGCGCTCGGCGTGGACGAGGTGGCTTGCCTCATCGACTTCGGCGTGGCCTCGGACACGGTGCTGGCCAGCCTGCCCGCACTGGATGCGCTGCGACAGCGCTCCGAGCGCGACTTCCGTCTGCAGGGCCAGCTCGGCGGGACGGTGCCCGCGCAGATCCAGCGGCATGGCATCACGCACCTGCAGTGCACGCCCTCGCTCGCGCAGGCGCTGTTGCTGGAACCCGAGGCGCCCGCAGCACTCACGGGCCTCTCTCGGATGATGGTGGGCGGTGAAGCGCTCGCCGCGGAGCTTGCGGCCCGGCTCCGGGGCGCGGTGGGTGGCGAACTCCTGAATATGTATGGCCCCACCGAGACCACCATCTGGTCCTCCACGCACCGCGTGGATGGGGCTCCGGGCCCGATTCCCATCGGGACGCCCATCGCCAACACGGCGCTCTATGTCCTGGATGCGCAGCTGCGGCCTGCTCCCATTGGAGTGCCCGGAGAGCTGTTCATCGGTGGCGCGGGTGTCGCCCGGGGCTACCACGCTCGGCCCGAGCTGACCGCCGAGCGCTTCCTGCCGGATCCCTTCAGCGCCCAGGACGGAGCGCGGATGTACCGGACGGGAGATCTTGCGCGCTGGCGAGCGGATGGGACGGTGGAGTTCCTCGGGCGCGTGGATCACCAGCTCAAGATCCGCGGCTTCCGCGTGGAGCCCGGCGAGATCGAGGCTGCTCTGGAGAAGCACCCTGACGTACGGCAGGCGGTCGTGGTGGCCCGGGAGGACTTGGCCGGGAGCGCGCGGCTGGTGGCCTACGTCATCCCGCGGCCGGAGGAGGCCCCTTCCTCGGACGCGCTGCGGGTCTTCGCTCGTCGGCTGCTGCCCGAGCACCTGGTTCCTTCAGCCATCGTGACGCTCGACGCGTTCCCCCTGACGCCCAATGGGAAGGTGGACCGCAAGGCGCTGCCCGCACCGGATGGGCTGCGTGATGCGGCTCGAGGCCATGTCGCCCCTCGCACCAGCACCGAGCGTCGCGTGGCGGAGATCTGGTCCGAGCTGCTGGGCGTCGAGCAGGTCGGGGCAGGGGATGACTTCTTCGCGCTCGGTGGGCACTCGCTGCTCGCCGCCCGCGCCGTCTCCCGCCTTCGCGAGTCCTTCGGCGTGGAGTTGGCCCTGCGCGAGCTTTTCGAAGCCGGCACTGTTGCCTCCATCGCCGAGCGCATCGACGCTCTCCCGAAGACGGCTCTGGCTACTCCTCCGTTGGTGCCCGGTCCCCGCGAGGGCGCGCTGCCGCTGTCCTTCGCCCAGCAGCGGCTCTGGTTCCTGGAGCAGCTCGATCCCCAGAACGCCGCCTATAACGATTCGGTGGTGGTTCGGGTGGAGGGCGTGCTCGACGTAGCGGTGTTGGAGCGTTGCCTCCTCGAGGTCGTCCGGCGTCACATGATTCTCCGGACCACCTTCCGCTCCGAGGACGGCAAGGCGGTCCAGCTCATCTCAGCGGAGGCTCGGCTCCCGCTGGCCCGGGTCGATCTGACGGACCTCTCCGGTTCGGCTCGGTCGGAGGCTGTCTCTCGGCTGGCGGACGAGGAGTCCCTGCGGCCCTTCGAGCTCGTCTCGGGTCCGCCACTCCGTGCCTCGCTGCTCCGCTTGGGCGAGCGCGAGCATGTGCTGCTCGTCGTGCTCCACCACCTCGTTACGGATGGGTGGTCCCTGGGTGTGCTGGTTCGCGAGGTGGCCGCGCTCTACCAAGCCTTCTCCGCGGGCGAGGACTCACCTCTGCCGGAGCTCGCGCTCCAGTACGTGGACTACGCGGCCTGGCAGCGGGGATGGCTGCGTGGAGAGGCGCTGGAGGCGCAGCTCGCGTACTGGCGGTCCCAGTTGGAAAGCGCGCCCCGTTCGCTGGAGCTGCCCACGGATCATCCTCGGCCCGCAGTGCGCAGCTCCCAGGGCGCGAGCCGGCACACGGTCCTGGCTCCCGAGCTGTCCCAGGCGGTGAAGGCGCTGGCCCACCGCGAAGGCGCCACACCCTTCATGGTCCTGCTGGCGGGCTTCTCCGCGCTGCTGTCCCGCTACAGCGGCCAGGACGACCTCTGCGTGGGCACCCCGGTGGCGGGCCGCAACCGGACCGAGCTGGAAGGGCTCATCGGCTGCTTCGTCAACACGCTCGTGCTCCGCGTGTCGCTCGCTGGCAACCCATCCTTCCGTGAGCTGCTCGGCCGGGCTCGCGAGACCGTGCTGGGGGCCTTCGCCCACCAGGACGCTCCCTTCGAGAAGCTCGTGGAGGTGCTCCAGCCCGAGCGTGATCTGGGTCGCAGTCCTCTCTTCCAGGTGATGCTCGTGCTCCAGGAGGATCCGCTGCCGGAGCTCTCCATGCCGGGCCTTCACCTGCGCGCGTTGGAGCAGGAGAGCCGCACGTCCAAATTCGATCTCCGGCTCATCCTCCTGGAGCGGGCGGGCGGGATCTCGGCGACGCTGGAGTTCAGCACCGACCTGTTCGAGCCGGCCACCGCCGAGCGCATGCTGGCGCACCTGCGCGTCCTCCTGGAGAGCGCCGTCCGCGAGCCGGCACAGTGCGTCCAGGAGCTACCGCTGCTGACGTCTGAGGAACGGCGTCAGGTGCTGGAGACGTGGAACGACACCCGGTTGCCCCGCGACGCGGAGGCCTGCTTGCACCGGCTGATCGAGGCCCAGGTGGACCGCACACCGGACGCGGTGGCTGTGTCCTTCGAGGGCTCGCAGCTCACCTACCGGGAACTGGACCGCCGTGCGAACCAGCTCGCCCATTATCTGCGCGCCCGGGGCGTAGGTCCGGACCGGTTGGTGGCATTGTGCGCCGAGCGGTCTCTCGAGATGGTCGTGGGGCTGCTCGGCATCCTGAAGGCGGGCGGAGCCTACGTGCCGGTCGATCCCGACTACCCGCGCGAGCGAGTGGAGTTCATGCTCGCCGATGCATCCGCGCCCGTGCTCCTCACCCAGGCAAGACTCGCCTCGGGCCTCCCTCACGGCGACGCAGCCGTGGTGTGTCTGGACTCCGAATGGGAGATCGTGGGCCGCGAGCGCGCCGAGCGCCCGGACGTCGCGCTGTCCGGAAGCCATCTCGCCTACGTCATCTACACCTCTGGATCCACCGGGCGGCCCAAGGGCGCGATGAACACCCACGCCGCCATCTGCAACCGGCTCCTCTGGATGCAGGAGGCATACGGGCTGGGCGCGGAGGATCGTGTCCTTCAAAAGACGCCGTTCAGCTTCGATGTCTCCGTCTGGGAGTTTTTCTGGCCGTTGATGACGGGGGCTCGGTTGGTGATGGCCCGACCTGGTGGGCACAAGGATCCGGCCTGGCTCGCCGGCATCATCTCCAGCGAGCGCATCACCACGCTGCACTTCGTGCCGTCCATGCTGCGGCACTTCCTGGAGGCGCCGGAGCTGGACGCTCGGTTCAGCCCGAAGCGTGTCATCTGCAGCGGTGAGGTGCTGTCTCCGGAACTGAGGGAGCTCTTCCACACGCGGCTGCGCTCGGAGCTGCACAACCTCTACGGGCCCACCGAGGCCGCTGTCGATGTGACGGCCTGGGCGTGTGTCCCCGAGGACCGGCGGCCGTTGGTTCCCATCGGGCGCCCCATCGCCAATGCGCGGATGTATGTGCTGGACCAGCACCTGCGTCCGGTGCCTCCGGGTGTCCCGGGCGAGCTGTACATCGGTGGCGTGCCGCTGGCCCGTGGCTATTGGCGGCGGCCGGAGCTGACCGCCGAGCGATTCATCCCGGAGCCCTTCGCGGAGACACTAGGCGGCCGGCTGTACCGGACCGGGGATCGCGCGCGGTTCTTGGCGGACGGTGCCATTGAGTACCTGGGCCGCCTGGATGATCAGGTGAAGGTGCGGGGCTTCCGCATCGAGCCAGGGGAGATCGAATCCGCACTGCTGCGGCACCCGCACGTGCGCTCGGCGGCGGTGGTGGTGCGCGAGGACGTGCCAGGGGATCGCCGCCTTGTGGCCTACGTCATCCCTGCCGGGGATGAGCCCGCGCCCACTTCGCTGCGCTCCTTCCTGGGGAACTCGCTGCCCGAGTACATGGTGCCCTCGGCCTTCGTTACTCTGGAGGCGCTGCCGCTCTCGCCGAGCGGGAAGCTGGATCGCCGGGCGCTTCCTGCGCCGGCTCGCGTGCGCGCCGGGAGTGGCGATAGCTCCGTCGAGCCTCGCAATGAGATGGAGCGCCGGCTCGCGGAGATCTGGGCCGGGGTGCTCGGGCTGGAGCGAGTGGGGGCTCACGATCGCTTCTTCGAGCTGGGCGGTGACTCCATCCTCGGCTTGCAGGTGATCGCCCGTGCGCGGCAGGCAGGGCTTCGCCTCACCGTTCGGCAGCTCTTCCAGCACCAGACCCTGGCCGAGCTGGCCCGCGTGGCGGAGTCGGGCCGCGTCATCGGCGAGCAGGGGCCGGTGCTCGGGCCCGTGCCGTTCACACCCATCCAGCGCTGGTTCCTCGAGCGGGAGCTCCCGGAGGCGCACCACTTCAATCAGGCGCTGTTGCTCGAGACGCGCGAGCCGGTGGACGCCGCCCTCCTGGAGCGGGCGTTGCGCGCGCTGGTGGAGCACCATGACGCGCTCCGCTCGAGCCTGACGCGCGTGGGGACGGGTTGGGCGCAGGTCTGTTCTGCCCCTGGGCGCGAGGTGCCGCTGCGCCGGGTGGATCTGTCGGCGCTTCCGGAGCCGGAGCAGGCCGCGGAGCTTGAGCGCGTGGCGTCCGAGGTGCAGGGCAGTCTGTCACTGGACGAGGGGCTTCTCTTGCGCGCGGTGCTGTTCGACCGAGGCGCGGGACGGACCGGCCGACTGCTGCTGGTCATCCACCACCTTGCCGTCGACGGCGTCTCCTGGCGGGTGTTGCTGGAGGACCTGCAGAGCGCACTCCACCAACTCGGCCGGGGCGAGCCTCTTGCGCTGCCCGCGAAGACGACATCCTTCCAGGCCTGGGCGCGTCGGCTGGAGGCACACGCGCGGTCGGAGGCTGTCGCGGCGGAGTTGCCCTTCTGGTTGGCGGAGACTGGGGACGAGGTCCCCGTGCTGCCTCGGGATCGGCGGGAGGGAAGCAATACGCCAGGCTCCGAGAACACCGTCACGGTGACGCTGGAGCCCGAGGTGACGCGGGCGCTCCTGCACGAGCTGCCGTCTGCCTTGCGTGCTGGCGTGGATGACGTGCTGCTCGCGGGTGTGGCTCGGGCCCTCTCGCGATGGACGGGCCAGGGCCGGCTGCGCATTGACATGGAAGGACACGGGCGCGAGGACCTCTTCGAGGACGTGGACCTCTCGCGAACGGTGGGCTGGTTCACGGCACTCTACCCGGTTCATTTTGAGCTCCAGGATGCGAGCCCTGAGAAGGCGATCGAAGCCGTTCGCGCCGCGAGGGAGCGGCGGGCGGGCAGGGGGCTTGGCTACGGCTTGTTGCGCTACCTGCGCCAGGATGATGCCGCCGAACAGCTTCGTGCACGGCCCTCCGCCGAGGTCTGTTTCAACTACCTCGGGCAGCTCGATGCGGGCGCGCTGGGGGCATCCCGGTTTGGCCTCGCACCTGAGTCCGTGGGTCCCTCTCATGGTCCTGGGGGTCTTCGGAGCCATGTGCTGGAGGTGGTGGCTCGCGCCGCGGGTGGTCGCTTGGAACTGTCCTGGGTGTACAGCGAAGCGCTGCACGACCGAGGAACCATCGAGGCGCTGGCGGCCGATTGCGCCGAGGCGCTACGGACGCTCGCGCGGAACGGTGTCCCCGAGGAGCGCTACCCGCTCTCTCCGCTTCAGCACGGGCTTCTGTTCCACGTCCTGCTGGAGCCTGGGACGGAGGCGTACTTCGAGCAGAGGAGCTGGATGCTCACCGGAGCGCTAAAGGCCCACGCACTCCGTGAGGCCTGGGCGTTGGTGCTGGAGCGCCACCCCTCGCTGCGGACGGACTTCTTGTGGCAGGGCCTGGAGGAGCCGCTCCAGGTGGTGCGGAGCCGGGTGGAGACACCGTGGAACGAGCTCGACTGGCGCGGCGTTCCGGCAGAGGAGCAGTCGCGCAGGTTGGAGTCGTTCCTGCGAGAGGACCGAGCCCGTGGCTTCGAGCTGACGCGAGCGCCCCTGATGCGCTTCGCGTTGATCCGTCTGGAGGATCAGGTCCACCGGTTCGTCTGGAGCTTCCACCACCTGTTGCTGGACGGGTGGAGCCTGGCCCGGGTGCTCGCGGAGGTGCTCGAAGCCTACGCGGCGCTTGTTCGCGGCGAGTCGTGGCGGCCTTCGCGTGCGCCAGACTTCCGCTCGTACATCGAATGGTTGGGGCAGCGGCGCCCCGAGCGGGATGAGGCGTTCTGGAGGGAACTGCTGTCGGGCGTGGACGCACCGACTCCGTTGCCAGGAGAGGGTGAGTCCGGTGCCGAGCGCGGGGCAGGTGAGCGGGAGGTTGTGCTCGACGAGCGGGCCACCACGGCGCTCCAGGACTTCGCGCGGCGTCACGGGCTCACCCCGAGCACACTGGTGCACGGCGCGTGGGCGCTGCTGCTGTCGCGGTACGGGGGCGGCGAGGACGTCGTCTTCGGTACCACGCTCGCGGGCCGGCCGCCGGAGCTCCCGGGCATCGAGGAGGCGGTGGGCGTGTTCATCCACTCGCTTCCCATGCGCGTCCGGCTCCGATCCTGGGACGGACTGGTGCCCTGGCTGCGCGAGCTCCAGGCACGGTTGGTGGAACTGGGCCAGCGCGAACACGTCCCACTGGCGCGTCTGCAAGGGTGGAGCGAGGTGCCCCGGGGCACGCCGCTCTTCGAGAGCCTGCTCGTCTTCGAGAACTATCCGGTGGACGCCGCGCTCGCGCGAGGTGTGGCCGGCCTGGAGCTCGGGGACTTCCGTCCCTTCGAGCGCACGCACTACCCGTTGACCGCTGTCGCCGTGCCGGGCCGCGAGCTGCGTCTCAAGCTGTTGCACCGCTCGGAGCGCGTTTCCGCGGACACCGCCGCGCGGCTATTGGAGCACTGGCGAGCCCTGCTGGATGGGATGGTCTCGGCTTCGGTGCAGCGGCTCGGGGACGTGCCCCTGCTGTCTGCGGCCGAGCGCCGTCAGGTGCTGGTGGAGTGGAACGCCACTCGGACTGCATTCCCGCGTGAGGCCACCCTCCACGCGCTGTTCGAGGCGCAGGTGGCTCGGACGCCGGAGTCGGTGGCCGTGTCCTTCGGCGATGTGTCGTTCACCTACGCCGAGCTGGAGCGTCGGGCGAACCGGCTGGCGCATCGACTCCTATCGCTGGGCGTCACGCGAGGCTCGGCCGTGGGTCTGTGCGTGGAGCGCTCGGCGGACCTGATCGTGGGTGTGCTGGGCATCCTGAAGGCCGGCGCCGCCTATGTGCCGCTGGATCCAGCGTACCCGAGTGAGCGTCTGGCCTGGATGATCGAGGACGCCCGAGTGCCCGTATTGCTCACCCAGCAGCGGCTGCGGGACGGGCTGTCGCCGGGGTCTGCCCGAGTGCTCGTGCTGGATGGGGTAGGGGAGCTCGAGGGACTGCCCGACACGGCCCCGGAGTCCAGGGCCTCCGCCGAGGAGCTCGCCTACGTCATCTACACCTCTGGCTCCACGGGCGTGCCCAAGGGCGTTTGCGTCCCGCACCGGGCCGTGGTCCGGCTGGTGGTGGAGACAGACTTCATCCAGCTCGTGCCCGAGGACCGCGTGGCGCAGGCGTCCAACGCCTCGTTCGATGCGGCCACCTTCGAGATCTGGGGCGCGCTGCTGCATGGGGCCCGGCTGGTCGGCGTGGAGCGCGAGGTGGCGCTCGCTCCCAAGGCATTCGCCACGTGGCTGCGCGAGCAGGCCATCAGCGTCCTCTTCATCACCACAGCCTGGTTCAATCAGATCGCCACCGAGGTGCCGGACGCCTTTCGCGGACTGCGCCAGCTCCACTTCGGTGGCGAGGCGGTGGATCCCCGGCCGGTCCGCGCGGTCCTTCGTGAGGGGCCGCCGCAACGGCTGCTCCACGTCTACGGTCCCACCGAGAGCACCACCTTCGCCTCTTGGCACCTCGTGCGTGAGCTTCCCGCGGGCAGCCCAACGCTTCCCATCGGCCGGCCGCTTGCCAACACGGAGCAGTACGTGCTCGACGAGGCGCTGGAGCCGGTGCCTCCGGGTGGAGCAGGGGAGCTATGGATTGGCGGAGACGGTCTGGCCTGGGGCTACCTGGGGCGGCCGGAACTGACCGCCGATCGTTTCAGGCCGCACCCGTTTAGCGCCGAGCCCGGTGCCCGGCTATACCGCACTGGCGATCGCGTTAGGCTCTTGGCGGACGGATCGGTCGTGTTCCTCGGGCGTGTGGACGCGCAGGTGAAGGTGCGCGGTTTCCGCGTGGAGCCGGGTGAGATTCAGGCGGTGCTGCTGAGTCATCCTGCGGTGCGCGAGGCCGCCGTGCTGGCGCGCGAGGATGCTCCCGGGGGCTCGCGGCGGCTCGTGGCTTATGTCGTGCCTGGGTCGGCTCAGGGGGTCGAGCCGCGTGCGCTGCACCGGTTCCTCGCGGATCGCCTGCCCGAGTACATGGTG
Organism: Archangium lansingense; assembly: GCF_026626635.1. Lineage (GTDB taxonomy): Bacteria > Myxococcota > Myxococcia > Myxococcales > Myxococcaceae > Archangium > Archangium lansingense. The sequence goes on along the minus strand of NZ_JAPNKA010000001.1, from coordinate 7,164,861 downwards.
CCCTCTGCCTTCGTGGTGCTGGAGCGTCTGCCGCTCACGCCCAATGGCAAGGTGGATCGCCGCGCACTCCCTGCGCCCTCCGAGGTACAGGGGGCGGTGGATGCCTCCCATGTCGCCCCGCGCGGCCCGGTGGAGGAACTGCTCGCCAGCCTCTTCGGAGAGCTGCTCGGCGTTCCACGCGTAGGTGCTCATGACAGCTTTTTCGAGCTGGGAGGGCACTCGCTGCTGGCCACCCGCGTGGTGTCGCGCATCCTCGCCACCTTCGGCGTGGTGTTGTCGCTGAGGGAGTTCTTCGAGGCGCCCACCGTGGCGCGGCTTGCCGAGCGGATCTCCGCGGCCCATCTGCTCCCCGAGGCGGTGCGCCCACCGCCCATTGTCCCGGTGCCGCGCGAAGGGCCGCTGCCGCTGTCCCTGATGCAGGAGCGGCTCTGGCTGTTGGATCAGCTCCAGCCGGGCACTTCGCTCTACAACGTCTCCTGGGCGTCCTGGTTGGAGGGTCCCCTGCATCTGCCCTCCCTGGAACGCGCCCTGTCCGGACTGCTCCAGCGACATGAGGCGCTGCGCACCACCTTCGTGAGCGAGGCGGGCGAGCCGTCGCAAAGAATCCACCCCCAGGTGGAGCTATCCCTCCCGGTCGTGGAGCTCCGCGAGCTGCCCGAATCGGAGCGTGAAGTCCAGGCACTGCGCGCGGCCTCTGACGAGGCGCGGCGTCCGTTCGACCTGGCCCGGGGACCCCTCATCCGCGCGCTGCTGCTCTGCACGGGCGAGACCACGAACCTGCTCGTCCTGTCGCTGCACCACATCATCTCGGACGGCTGGTCCCTGGGCGTGACGATCCGGGAGTTCTTGGCGCTGTACGAGGCGGAGCTCACGGGACGGGCCTCGCCGCTGCCCATCCCCGTCCTTCAGCCCGTGGATCATGCCGTCTGGCAGCGCGGGTGGCTCCGGGGCGAGGCCCTCGAGACGCAGCTCGGCTACTGGCGCGAGCGGCTCGCGGGCGCACCGCCGGTGTTGGAACTGCCCACGGACTTCCCGCGCCCGAGCGTCCAGCGCTTCCGCGGTGCCTCTCTTCGCGTCCAGCTCCCGGCCACGCTCTCCTCGGAGTTCCGGGCCATCTGCCGCCGTGAAGGCGTCACGCCCTTCATGGGCCTGCTGGCTGCCTTCCAACTCCTGCTGTCCCGCTCCTCGGGCCAGGAGGACGTCTGCGTGGGATCGCCCATCTCTGGCCGACACCATGCCGGTCTGGAGGAGCTGCTCGGCTTCTTCGTCAACACCCTGGTACTGCGGACCCGTCTCTCTCCAGGGCTCACCTTCCGTGATCTGCTGGGTCGCGTGCGGGAGACGACGCTCGGTGCCTATGCCCACCAGGATCTGCCCTTTGAGAAGTTGGTGGAGGCGCTTCAGCCCCCGCGCAGCTTGAGCCATGCACCGCTCGTCCAGACGGTACTGGCGCTCCAGGAAGCGCCGAAGCTGGATGGGGGCGCCACCGGCCTGTCCTTCCGTCCGGTGGACCTGGGCACGGACACGGCGAAGTTCGATCTCACGCTCTCGCTCACCGATGCGCCCGAGGGGTTCGCCGGTACTTTGGAGTACGACGCGGACCTGTTCACCCCGGCCACGGCAGCCCGGATGATGGAGCACCTGCGCGTGCTGCTAGAGGGCGCGGTGGCTGACCCGGGCCGGCGCCTCGGCGAGCTGCCGATGATGGACGCGGCGGAGCAGCGGCGTCTCCTGATCGAGTGGAACAGTACCCGCGTGGACTACCCACGCGACGCATGCCTCTCCGCGCTCTTCGAGGCGCAGGCGGAGCGGACGCCGGACGCGGTGGCGGTGGAGCTCGGAGACCAGCGGCTCACGTACCGCGAGCTGGACCGGCGTGCGAATCAGCTCGCCAGGCACCTGTTGCGGCGAGGCGTGGGGTCGGGGACGCCGGTGGGGCTGTGCGTGCAGCGCTCGCTGGAACTGGTGGTGGGGACACTCGGCATTCTCAAGGCCGGTGGCGCCTACGTGCCACTGGATCCCACCTACCCGCGCGAGCGGCTGGCCTTCATGGTGGAGGACACGCGCGTGCCGGTGGTGCTGGCGCAGCGCTCGGTGTTGCCAGTGCTACCAGAGAGCGGCGCGGCGGTGGTGCTGTTGGACGAGGGCTGGACCGAAGTGGCCCGTGAGCCCGAGGACTCCCCAGGTGTCCGCGTGCCGGGCGAGGCCCTGGCCTATGTCATGTACACCTCGGGCTCCACCGGAAGGCCCAAGGGCGTCTGTATCCCGCAGCGCGCGGTGGCGAGGCTCGTGTTGGGCTCGTCCTTCGCGCGGTGGGGGCCGGACGAGGTGTTCCTCCAGCTCGCACCCATCTGCTTCGACGCCGCTACGTTCGAGCTGTGGGGCGCCTTGCTGCACGGTGCGCGGCTAATCCTCTTCCCGCCGCACACTCCCACGGTGGACGAGCTGAAGGCCGTGCTGGATCGCCATGGGGTGACAACGCTCTGGCTGACGGCGGCACTCTTCGAGCAGATCTCCGCCATGCGGCCCGAGGCCTTGCAGGGCGTGCGGCGGCTGCTCGCAGGCGGAGATGTGCTGCCACCCGCCGCGGTGCGCGAACGGCTCTCCCGTGGCGGCGTCCTCGTCAACGGGTACGGGCCGACGGAGAACACTACCTTCACCGCCTGCCACGTCATGGAGGGGGTTGCTCCCGAGGGCGCCATCCCCATCGGCCAGCCCATCGCCAACACATGGGTGTACGTGGTGGACCGCGAGCTGCGGCCCGTCCCCGTAGGCGTGCCGGGCGAGCTGCTCATGGGTGGAGACGGCCTGGCCTGGGGCTACCTCGGGAGGCCGGAGCTGACGGCGGAGCGCTTCATCCCGGATCCGTTCGGTCTGGAGCCTGGCGGGCGGCTTTACCGCTCCGGCGATCGGGTCCGCCACCGGGCGGATGGGACGCTGGAGTTCCTCGGGCGGCTGGATGCGCAGGTGAAGGTCCGCGGCTTCCGCGTGGAGCCGGGAGAGGTGGAGGAGGCGCTCCGCAAGCATCCGGACGTCGCCGAGACGGTGGTGGTGGCTCGGCCGGATCCCGCCGGCGGCAAGCGGCTGGTGGCCTACGCCGTCCCGCGCTCCGGGCAGGTGCTGGACTCGCGTGCCCTGCGTGTCTTCCTCGCGGAGCGGCTACCTGAGCACATGGTACCGGCGGCGATCATGCCGCTGGCAGCGCTCCCGCTCTCGCCCAACGGCAAGGTGGATCGCGGGGCGCTCCCGGAGCCGGAGGTGTCGCGTCCGGCCGGGGTCGAGTTCGTGGAGGCCACCACGCCCCTGGAGCAGCGCATCGCAGGGGTGCTGGCCAAGGTGCTTGGGGTGGAGCGCGTGGGAGTGGAGGACCACTTCTTCGCGGATCTGGGTGGCAACTCCATGTCGGTGGTGAAGGCCTGTGCCCTCCTTCGTGAGGAGCTGAAGCGAGACGTCCCGGCGACGCGCTTCTTCGAGCACTCCACGGTGCGTGCGCTCGCTGCTTCCCTGGAGAGGGATGGCGAGGCCGTGGCGGACGAGCAGGACAACGAGGTTCACGAGGATCGCGCGGAACAGCGGCGGCAGGCGTTCCGGCGGCAGGGTAGGCGAAGGGATCGCGGAAATGGATGACCAGAACGTGCAGCCCGAGGACAACGGCAACGACATCGCGGTGATCGGCATGGCGGGGCGTTTCCCCAGTGCCAGGGATCTGCGTGCCTTCTGGCGCAACCTCCGGGAGGGCGTGGACTCCATCTCGTTCTTCTCCCCGAACGAGCTGGAGCGCTCGCCGCTCGTCCCCGAGGAGGTGTGGAACCATCCGGCCTTCGTCCGTGCCGGAGGCATCCTCGAGGGGGCGGACCTCTTCGATCACGGCTTCTTCGACATCCCGCTGCGCGAGGCGCAGTGGATGGATCCTCAGCAGCGCCTCTTCCTCCAGTGCGCCTGGGCCGCACTCGAGGACGCCGCGTATGATCCCTCGCGCTTCTCAGGGCGGATCTCGCTCTACGCGGGCGCGGGAGCCTCTGGGCACCTGTTGTCCCTGCTCGGCGAGGCGCGGAAGGATCCCGGGGCGGGTCTGGACCTGGCCACGTCCGGTCCCGAGAGCGTGGCGATGAAGACGTCCTTCAAGCTCCAGCTCCGGGGCGAGAGCGTCGCCGTGTACACCGCGTGCTCCACCGGTCTGGTGGCCATCCACATGGCTTGCCAGAGCTTGCTGACGCGGCAATCGGACATCGCGCTGGCCGGCGCGGTGCGGATCGCCAGCCCCCAGCGGACGGGCTACGTGTACCAAGAGGGGCTCATCTACTCGCCCGATGGGCACTGCCGCGCCTTTGATCACCGCGCGGCCGGCACGGTGGCCAGCAACGGCGTGGGTGTGGTGGTGCTCAAGCCGCTGGCCGACGCGTTGCGGGATGGGGACCACATCCACGCCGTCATCAAGGGCTCGGCCATCAACAACGACGGCAACCAGAAGGCCGGCTACACCGCGCCGAGCGTCGAGGGCCAGGCGGAGGTCATCGCGGACGCGCTCGCCTACGCGGGGCTCGAGGGCGAGGACATCCAGTATGTGGAGGCACATGGAACGGGTACGTCGCTGGGAGATCCCATCGAGGTCGCCGCGCTGACCCGAGCCTTCCGCAAGACGACGGAGCGCCGGGGCTTCTGCGGCCTCGGCTCGCTCAAGACGAACCTGGGGCACATGGACGCAGCGGCCGGAGTGGCCGGGCTCATCAAGGTGGCGCTCGCGTTGAAGAACGAGGAGCTACCCCCAAGTCTGCACTTCGAGTGTCCCAACCCGGAGATCGACTTCGAGCGCAGCCCCTTCTTCGTCAACACGGCTTTGAAGCCGTGGCCACGCGGGGAGGTTCCGCGCCGTGCGGGAGTCAGCTCCTTTGGCATCGGCGGCACCAATGCCCACGTGGTGCTGGAGGAAGCGCCCGTTCTTGAGCCCGCTCCGACCGACGCCCGCCCGCAGCGGCTCGTAACGTTGTCTGCTCGGACCCCCACTGCCCTGGAGGCGATGGCGCGGGAGCTGGCCTCGCACGTGGAGGCCGAGCCCGGCGTGGCGCTGGCGAACGTGGCCTTCACGCGCAACGTGGGCCGGCGGGCTTTCGAGTACCGGCAGTCCGTGGTGGCGGCGGACGCGGCCAGTCTGGTGGAGCGGCTGCGCCAGCTCCCCGCGGCGGTGGAGGCGAATCGGACGCGCAGGGTGGCCTTCCTCTTCCCTGGGCAAGGCGTCCAGACGGTGGGCATGGGGCGCGAGCTGCATGCGGCTGAGCCGGGCTTCCGCAAGGACGTGGAGGCCGCGCTTGCCCGGCTGGAGCCGTCGCTCGGGGCCGAGGTGCGTGCACTGCTGCTCCCGGCGGCCGGGCAGGAGGAGAGCGCTGCCCGAAGGTTGGTGGACCCGCGCGTGGCGCTGCCCGCGCTCTTCATTGTTGAGCACGCGCTGGCCCGGCTCTGGATGTACTGGGGCGTGAAGCCCCACGCGATGCTGGGGCACAGTTACGGTGAGTACGTGGTGGCGTGCGTGGCGGGCGTGCTGTCTCCCGAGGATGGGTTGCGGCTCGCCGTGGCGCGAGGCGCCCTGATGGCACGGATGCCGCCAGGGGCCATGCTCTCGGTGGGCATGGAGGAGGCGGAGCTGCTGCCTCTGCTCGCCGACGGGCTCACGCTGGCGGCCGTCAACGGTCCTGGCCGCTGCGTCGTCTCCGGACCTGTCGAGGCCATCGAGCGGCTGGAGCAGGCCCTCTCCGGTCGTGGCGTGGGAGTGGTCCGCTTGCCCGCGGCCCATGCCTTCCACTCCAGCGCGGTGGAGCCGCTGATGCCGGATCTGGCGCGGGTGGTCTCCGGACTGCGCCTCCAGGCGCCCAAGCTTCGCTACGTGTCGAGCCTCACCGCGACGTGGATTCGCGCCGAAGAGGTCATGGATCCCGCCTACTGGGCTCGGCAGATGCGCCAGCCGGTGCGTTTCTCGGCGGGTCTTGAGGTGCTGCTCGCGGACGGCTGCAGTGCCCTGTTGGAGGTGGGACCGGGCCAGGATCTCACGTCGCTGTGCCGCCCGCGCGTGCGCCAGGACAAGCGGCTGATCTCCGTGCCGTCGCTGCGCCGCCGACCCTCGGAGAGTGATTACGCCGGACTCTTGCGCTCGGTTGGAGAGCTGTGGAGCGCAGGTGTCGAGGTGGACTGGTCGAAGTTCCACGCGGGCGGGCCCGGCAGGCGCATTCCGCTGCCCACGTACCCGTTCGAGGAGAAGTCCTGCAGCCTCCAGTCGACGGCCGCGCTGCCCGTGCTGGAGTCCGTGCCTTCCGCTGCCACGCCCACCGCTCCCGTTGCCGCCAAGGCCCCCGTGGGCACGCCTGCTCCCGCTCCGGTGGCCGCCCCTCGGAGTGAGATTGAGCGGCGTGTCATGGAGATCTGGCGCGAGCGTCTGGGCTCGGTGGAGATCGGCCCTGACGATGACTTCTTGGAGCTGGGCGGCAACTCGCTGATGGCCGCGCAGATGCTCACCCGCCTGCGCGAGACGTTCTCCGTGCAGTTGCCGCTTGGCGCGCTCTTCGATGCGCCTACCGTGAGAGGGATCTCCGCGCACATCGAGTCCCTGCTCCAGGCGGCGCAACCCACCGGGCCCGTGGCTCCCGAGGCCATGGTGCGGATCGACCGTACCGGCGAGTTGCCGCTCTCCATCGTTCAGGAGCGCGTCTGGCGGATGGAGCAGCGCGAGCCCGGCAATCCGGCCCTCAACATGCCGCTGGCAATCCGGATCTCCGGCGCGCTCGACGCCGGGTTACTGGAGCGCAGCATCAACGAAGTCATCCGCCGGCACGAGATGCTTCGGGCAACCTACACCGTGGTGGACGGGCGCGTGCGTCAGGGCTTCGCCCCCTCGCTCCAGATCAAGGTCCCCGTGGTGGAGCTGCGGAACCATGGTGGAGACCGTGAGGCGGAGGCGATGCGGCTGGCGCTGGAGGAGGCGGAGCGGCCGTTCTCGCTGGAGCGCGAGCCCATCGTCCGTGCCCGCCTGCTGCGGCTGGCTGAGTCCGAGTACCTGCTGCTGCTGACAGTCCACCACATTGCCGCCGACACGCTCTCGCTGGTGGCCTTCGTTCGCGAGGCGGCGGTGAACTACCAGGCCTTCCGCGACGGAAAGCCGGCCCCCCTGCCGGAGCTGGCCGTGCAGTACGTGGATTACGCGTCCTGGGAGCGGCGCTCGCTGGCCGCGGGTGCCCTGGCGGAGCAGGAGGCGTATTGGCGCGAGGTGCTCGCGGAGCTGCCCGGATCGCTGGAACTGGCCTCGGATCGGCCGCGCTCGGCCCGGCAGCAACTGCGCGGTGTGCGTTTCCCCGTGTCCTTCACCGGCAAGCTGGGCGCCGCGCTCATCGCCTTCAACCAGCGCGAGCGCGTGACATCTTTCGCCACGCTGCTGGCCGCGCTCTCGGCTCTGCTCTCTCGCTACTCGGGGCGCGATGACATCGTGGTGGGCACGCCCATCGGCAACCGCGCCAAGGGCGAGCTGGAGCCGCTCATCGGCTTTGTTGCTCATGCCATCGCCTTGAGGACTGACCTCTCGGGCGACCCGACGTTCCGCGAGCTCCTGGGGCGGGCCCGCGACGTGACGATCGGCGCTTCTGCCAATCAGGATGTGCCCTTCGAGCATCTGCTGCCACAGGTGTCCCCCGGGCGCGATCCGGGGCAGTCGCGGCTCTGTGACGCCGCCCTCGTCCTGCACGCGGACGTCACCACGGCCCCGCCGCCCGTCCCCGGGCTCGACATGCGCTTGGTGGAAGTGCCGGGCACGCCTGCCCAGTTCGGCGCCACGCTCGGTGAGATGACGCTGCTCCTGACGGAGAGCGCCCAGGGCTTCACGGGCTTCGTCGAGTACGCCACCGATCTCTATGACGAGGCGCGCATCGCTCGGCTGGTGGGCCATCTTGAGACGCTGCTGGCGGCGGTCATCGAGAATCCGGAGCTGCGGCTCTCGCGCCTGCCGCTCGCGACCCCGGCGGAGCAGCGGAGCCTTCTGCTTCCCGCTCAGGTGGATGCCACTCCCGGCCTGTTGGCCCGGCTCGCGGCGCGCGTAGAGCGGTCGCCGGAGGCGGTGGCGATCAGCTCGGGCGGGCGGCGTCTGAAGTGGCGCGAGTTGGCCGCGTGCGCGCGGGGACTCGCCGTTCGGCTTCGGAGTGAGGGGGTTGGACCGGAAGTCCCGGTAGCCCTCCGGCTGGAGCCGTCGATTGAGGCGGTGATCGCGCTCTGGGGCGTGCTGGAAGCGGGCGGGGCCTGTCTGCCCGTGTCTTCGGGTGAGCTGGCCGAGCTGCCCTCTCTCTTCCCGACGGAGGGCCCCCGGTTGCTGCTGGTGGCCCGGTCCGCGGCGCTGTCGCCTCCGGCAGGCGTGCGCATGCTGACGGTGGACGCGGAGCTGTCCGAGGCGGGCGGCGCGGCGACGGATGCGGTACTGGATGATCGGCTGGCATTCATTGTGCCCGCCTCTGAGGCGTTCGGTGGGCGTGGCCGGATCCAGCTCACCCACCGCAACATCGCGCGGTTGCTGGCCTCGCTGGACGCACGGATGGGCGCAGGGGAGGGCGAGGTGTGGCTGGCGGCGGGTGGCCCGGCCGCGGACGCCTCGGGGTTGGATCTACTTTGGGCGCTCGCGCGTGGAATGCGTGTCGTCCTCCCGCCCGAGCGGCTGGCCGCGCGCTTCGCCGTCTTGGGCCGGAAGCAGGTGGCGCACAGGCCGCTCGAGTTCAGCCTCTCGTATTTCGCCAATGACGAGGACTCACTCGGCGAGCGCAAGTACGAGATGTTGATCGAGGGCGCGAAGTTCGCCGATACGCACGGCTTCTCCGCCATCTGGACGCCGGAGCGTCGCTTCCACTCGTTCGGCGGCCTGTACCCGGCGCCATCGGTGATCAGCGGCGCGCTCGCGATGATCACCCGCAACCTGCGGCTGCGCGCGGGCAGCGTCGTGCTGCCGCTGCATGATCCCATCGAGGTGGCCGAGCAGTGGTCTGTCGTGGACAACTTGTCCGGCGGGCGCGTGGGCCTGTCGTTCGCCACAGGCTGGCACGCCAATGACTTCTCACTCTCACCGGACACGTTCGCTCGGCGGCGCGAGGTGCTGGTGGAGCGGCTGGAGGAATTCCGGCGGCTGTGGCGGGGTGAGACGGTCCGGCGGCGCAATGGTGCCGGAGTGGAGGTGGAGCTCGCGGTGCGGCCGAAGCCGTCGCAGCCCGAGGTTCCCGTGTGGCTCACCTCGGCCGGCAACCCGGAGACGTTCCGTCAGGCTGGAGACGTGGGCGCGGGCATCCTCACCAACGTGCTCGGAATCGGCTCCAACCTGGACGAGCTCAAGGCGAAGGTGGCGCTCTACCGCGAGGCCTGGCGCAAGCGTGGTCACGGGCCCGGTCGCGGTCACGTGACGCTGATGCTCCACACCTTCTTGGGCAGGGATCTCGATGAGGTCCGCTCCGTCGTTCGCGAGCCGCTCAAGAAGTACTTCCGCAGCTCGGTGGACATCTTCGGCAACTTGATGGCCAGCCAGGGCCTCCAGGTGGATGTGCGCGGACTGACCGAGCAGGACATGGACGCGCTGCTCGGTCAGGGTGTCGAGCACTCGCTGCGGGACGGCGGCATCTTCGGCTCGGTGGAGGACGGCGAGCGCATCATCGAGCGCGTGCGGACGCTCGACGTGGACGAGATCGCCTGCCTCGTGGACTTCGGCGTGGGGCTGGAGGACACCATGTCCAGCCTCCGCCTGCTGGATGTGCTGCGGCAGCGCGTCCAGGCGCCCGTGGTGCGTCCCGAGCCCGTGCTCGCCGAGGGGGCAGGAGGATTCGGAGAGCTGCTGGAGACCGTCCGGAGCGAGGGCATTACTGCGCTGCGCTGTGCTCCGTCGCAGGCCCGTGCGCTGGCGGAGCTGCCCGGGGCCTCCGAGGCGCTGGGCAGCGTGCGCCGGCTGGTACTGGGCGGTGAGGCAGTTGCTCCGGAAGCGGTCTCGGCACTGAGCCAGGCCTTCTCCTCGGAGCGTGTGGAGCTCGAGGCGTCCGTGGTGGAGGCGGCCTGGCCGGGCGCTGGCACCGGGGCAATCCGGCTCCTTGATGTGTCCGGTGCTCCAGTGCCCGTCGGTGTCGTGGGGGAGCTTGCGATCGGCGGCGGTGCTGTCCCGCGCGGCTTCTGGATGGACCCCGAGGCGACCCGAGCCCGCTTCATTTCCGCTCCCGGAGCAGGTGCGGACGAGCGGCTCTTCCTGACAGGACAGCGCGCCCGGTACCGCGTTGACGGAGAGGTGGAGCGAGTGGCTCCGCCCCGTGCCTCGAAGTCGCGCCGTCCGGCTCGGACCACGACGGCCGTGCAGAACACGCAGGGGACGCAGAAGGCCCTGGCTTCGAGCCCGCGGGTTTCCTCGGGGATGCACTCGCCAGTGGTGCGTGTCTCGCGAGAACAGCCCCTGCCACTCTCGTTCGCGCAGGAGCGGCTCTGGTTCCTGCAGCAGCTCAATCCGGCGGACGTCGCCTACAACAACACCGCGGTGCTGCGGCTGTCGGGCAAGTTGGAGATAGCGCCTCTAGAGGCCGCATTGAATGAGGTGGTGCGACGGCACGAGGTGCTGCGCTCCACCTATGTCCTCGGGAACGATGGGGCACGCCAGGAGATCGCCCCCTCGATGCCGCTGGTGCTGGAGCATCGGGAGGCCACGGGCGAGTCGGCGGCGGAGCGTGAGGCGGATGCCTTCCGGCTGGCACGTGTCGAGGCCCTCAGGCCATTCGATCTGTTGCGCGGGCCTGTGATGCGGGCCGTGCTGATCCGCATCAGTGAGTCGGAGCACTTCCTCCAGCTCACCCTCCATCACGTGGCCTCGGACGCCTGGTCGGCCACGGTGCTCTATGGCGAGCTGGGAATGATCTACGAGTCCTTCCTGGCGGGCCGTCCGTCCCCGCTGCCCGAACTGCCGGTGCAGTACGCCGACTACGCTGTCTGGCAGCGCGGCTGGCTGAGCGGTCAGGCCATGGAGTCGCAGCTCGCGTATTGGAAGAAGCAGCTCGCCGGAGTGCCGGTGCTGGAGCTGCCCACGGACAGACCTCGCCCCGCCACCCGTTCCTGGGCGGGCGACGTGTACCGGTTCGTGCTGCCCCGCGACGTCTCCGAGCCCTTGCTGGCGCTCGGCCGGCGCGAGGGGGCCACCTCCTTCATGGTGATGATGGCCCTCTACCAGGCGCTGCTGCACCGCTACAGCGGCCAGGAAGACTTCGCGGTGGGCACGCCGCTCGCGGGCCGCAACCGGCCCGAGTTGGAGGGACTCATCGGCTGCTTCATCAACACCCTGGCCCTGCGTGCGCCGCTCGCGGGGGCTCCCTCCTTCCGAGAGCTGCTGGGGCGCGTACGGCACTCGGCGCTGGAGGCCTATGCCCACCAGGACGCCCCCTTCGAGCGCATTGTGGATGTGCTCGACCTGCCGCGTGACACGAGCCGCACGCCTGTGTTCCAGGCCAGCATCAACCTGATCAATACGCCCGAGTCGGAGGTCCAGCTTCCCTCCTTGAAGTTCGGCGTGATGGATGTCCCCGTCGGCAGCTCCAAGTTCGACCTGGGCTTGACGGTGCGAGAGGAGCGCGAGGGGCTGAGCTGCGTCTTCGAGTACGCCACCAGCCTGTTCGATGAGGCCACGGTGGCGGGCATGGCCGGGTGCCTGGCTGGGCTGGCCCGGTCCGTGGTGGAGTCGCCGGAGCAGCCGCTGGCGTTGTTGCCGCTGCTGGAGCAGGGCGAGGAGCGCCGGCTGCTGGTGGAGTGGAACGACACCCGCGCCGCCATGCCATCGGCCACCGTTCACTCGCTCTTCGAGGCGCAGGTGGAGCGGACGCCCGAGGCGCTCGCGGTGGTCGCTGAGGAGGCGAGGCTGACGTACCGGGAGCTGAACCAGCGAGCCAACCAGCTCGCCTGGCACCTGCGTGAGCTGGGAGTGGGTCCGGACGTGCCGGTAGGCCTGTTCCTGGAGCGCTCGGTGGAGGCGCTGGTGGGCCTGTGGGGCATTCTCAAGGCCGGAGGCGCCTACGTGCCTCTGGATCCCGCGTTCCCGGCCGAGCGCCAGCGCGGAATCCTCGAGGACTCCGGGGCGCGTGCGCTCGTCACGGATTCGCGTCTGGCCGAGAGCCTGAGTGGCTTCGGCGGGGCGGTGGTGTGCCTGGACACGGATGCGGCTCGGCTGGCCGCACGCAGCGAGGCCAACCTTCCTGCCACTGTGCAGCCGGAGAACCTCGTCTACGTCATCTTCACCTCGGGCTCGACGGGCCGGCCGAAGGGCGTGGCCATCGAGCACAGGCAGCTCGTCAATTACGTGCAGGGTGTCTCGAGCAGGCTGGAGCTGCCAGAAGGAGCCAGCTTCGCCTCGGTGTCCACGCTGGCCGCGGACCTGGGCAATACCGCCATCTTCCCAACGCTCTGCCGAGGTGGAGCACTGCACTTCATTTCGAAGGAGAGCGCTTCGGATCCAGCCGTGCTGGCGAGACTCCTCGAGAGAGGGGCGGTGGATGGTCTGAAGATTGTGCCCGCACACCTGCGGGCCCTGTTGGACTCGCCGCACCCGGAGCGGGTGTTGCCGCGCAAGCGCCTGGTGCTGGGCGGAGACGTCTCAGATTGGACGCTGATGGACCGGGTGCACGCGCTGTCTCCGGAGCTGGTGGTGTTCAACCACTACGGTCCCACCGAGACGACGGTGGGCGTGTTGACCTTCCGGGTGGAGCGAGGCTCGGAGGGGCGGGTGTCCGCGTCGGTGCCGCTCGGCTGGCCGATCCCGAACGCGCGGGTGTACGTCCTGGACAGGCACTTGCAGCCTGTGCCGGTGGGCGTGCCGGGAGAGCTGTGCATCGGCGGCAGCGTGGTGGGTCGGGGCTACCTGGGACGGCCGGAGCTGACGGTGGAGCGCTTCGTGCCGGATGCGTTCTCGGACGAGCCGGGCGCGAGGATGTACCGCACGGGAGACAGGGTGCGGCTGCTGGCGGATGGCCGAGTGGAGTTCCTGGGCCGGGTGGACCACCAGCTCAAGATCCGCGGCTACCGGGTGGAGCTGGGCGAGGTGCAGGCAGCCCTGGAGAGACACCCGGCGGTGCGAGATGCGGTGGTGGTAGCAAGAGAAGTGGCCGTGGGAGACAAGCGGCTGGTGGCGTATGTGGTGCCCACTTCCCCTCTCCCCTCGGGAGAGGGACGGGGTGAGGGTATCGAGGGCCCCGAGTTGAATCCCGAGACCGTACGTACCTGGCTGAAGCAGAAGCTGCCGGAGTACATGGTGCCATCGGCAATTGTGGCGCTGGAGGCGCTGCCGCTGACGGCGAACGGCAAGGTGGACAGGGCGGCGCTGCCGGCGCCGGTGCTCGACAGGTTGTCGGAGCAGTGGGTGGCTCCGCGGACGCCGGTGGAGGAAGTGCTGGCGGGGCTGTGGAGCGAGTTGCTGCGCGTTCAGCGGGTAGGGGTGAACGAGAGCTTCTTCGAGCTGGGCGGGCACTCGTTGCTGGCGATGCAGTTGGTGGCGCGGCTGAGGAGCGCGCTGCAGGTGGAGCTGCCGCTGCGAGAGGTGTTCGAAGCCCCGACGGTGGCGGGACTGGCCGAGCGGGTGCAGCGGGCGCTGGCCACCGCGGAGGGGGCTACCCAGGTGCCGCCGTTGAGGCGAGTGCCTCGCGGGGGCTCGCTGCCGCTCTCGTTTGCGCAGGAGCGGTTGTGGCTGCTGGAGCAGCTCGACGGAGGCGGCGTCTTCTACCACATCCCGATGGCGGTGGAGCTGACGGGCCGGGTGGACGTGGCGGCCCTGGAGCGGAGCCTGCACGAGCTGGCGCGGCGTCACGAGGCGCTGCGGACCCGGTTCGTCGAGAGTGGCGGCACGCCGATCCAAATCATCGAGGAATCAGCGGAGCTGCCGCTGGTGGTGGAGAGCCTGGATGCGGAGCCGGGAGCCAGCACCGAGGCTGCGGTGCGGCAGCGCATCGAGCAGGAGCTGCGGAAGCCGTTCGAGCTGGCGAAGGGCCGGCTAGCGCGGGCGTTGCTGCTGAAGCTGGAGCCAGAGCGGCACGTGCTGCTGCTGGTGGTGCACCACATCCTGTCGGATGGCTGGTCCATGGGGGTGCTGACGCGCGAGGTGGTGGCGCTGTACGCGGCCTTCGCGCAAGGCCAGCCGTCGCCGCTGGCGGAGCTGCCGGTGCAGTACGCGGACTACGCGGTATGGCAGAGGGAATGGCTGCGAGGCGAGGTGCTGGAGTCGCAGCTTGACTGGTGGCGCGAGCAGTTGCAGGGCGCTCCGCACGTGCTGGAACTGCCGGAGGATCGGCCCAGGCGCGTGGCAGCGGTGGGGCGGGCGGAGCGGAGGACGACGCTGCTGCCCTTGCGGCTTGTGGAGCGGCTGGAGGCGTTGGCGCGCGGCGAGGGCGCCACGCTCTTCATGGCGGTGCTGGCCGGATTGCAGATGCTGCTGTCACGCTACAGCGGGCAGAAGGATCTGCTGATCGGGGTGCCGTTCGCCAACCGCGGCCAGGTGGAGACGGAGGGGCTGCTCGGCCTGTTCTTCGAGCCGCTGGTGCTGCGTGCGGACCTGTCGGGGCGGCCGGGCTTCCGCGAGCTACTGAGGCGGGCGAAGAAGTCGGTGCTGGGTGCGTTCACGCATCCGCACGTGCCCTTCGAGCCGCTGCTGAAGGCACTCGGGGCTCAGCGGAACGTGACGAGAGCGCCGCTGTTCCAGGTGCTCTTCGCGCACGTGGAAGCCATACCGGAGCCCACCAGGCTGCCAGGGGGCGTCGGGGTGAGGCTGATCCCGTCGGAGCCGGCGAGCACGGAGATGGACCTGACGGTGATGATGACTCGGGTTGCGGACGGCGTCGTCATGAGCGTGCTGTACAACGCGGAGCTGTACGACGCGGAGCGTATCGAGCGGATGCTGGAGCGGCTGGAGGCTCTGCTCGAAGGAGCGGTGGAGGCGCCGGACAGGGCGGTGGAGACGCTGCCGCTGCTGAAGGAGGCAGAGCGCAACCGGCTGCTGGTGGAGTGGAACGGAGGGAGAGGGGAGCTGCGACGGGAGGCGTGTGTCCACACGCTGTTCGAGGAGCAGGTGGAGAGGACACCGGAAGCGGTGGCGGTGAAGGAAGGAAGCCGCACAGTGACGTACCGGGAGCTCGACGCCCGGGCGGCCCAACTGGCGCGCCACTTGAGGGAGCAGGGGGTTGGACCCGAGGTGAGGGTGGGAGTGTGCGTGGAGCGCTCGGTGGAGATGGTGGTGGCGCTGCTGGGAGTGCTGAAGGCGGGAGGAGCGTATGTGCCGCTGGACGCGGAGTACCCGGTGGAGCGGCTGCGCTTCATGTTGGAGGACAGCGGGGCGAAGGTGGTGGTGGCGAGAGGAGGGCTGAGGGAGAGGCTGGGAGAAGCGCCGGGACGTGTGTGGCTGGAGGTGGAAGAGGCGTCGAGGCCGGTGGAGGGAGCACCTGAGCTGAAGGTGAAGGTACCGGCGGAGGCAGGGGCGTACGTGCTGTACACGTCGGGGTCGACGGGGAAGCCAAAGGGAGTGGTGGTGCAGCACCGCTCGTTGGTGAACTTCGTGAGAGCGGCGTGGGACGCGTTCCCGGTGGAGCCAGGGGACAGGGTGCTGCAGTTCGCGTCGGTGAGCTGGGACACGAGCGCGGAGGAGGTTTACCCGTGCCTGACAAGGGGCGGGACGCTGGTGCTGCGCACGCCGGAGATGCTGGATGTGCCGGAGGCATTCCTGGAGAAGTGCGAGGCGGCGGGAGTGACGCAGCTGAACCTGCCGACGGCTTTTTGGCACGAGGTGGTGGCGAGCCTGGAGGAGGGGAAGGGGAAGCTGCCGGCAGGGCTGAAGTGGGTGGTGATTGGGGGGGAGAGGGCGGTGCCGGAGAGGGTGGCGCAGTGGAGGCGGAGGGTGGGCAGCGCGGTGCCGCTGCTCAACACGTACGGGTTGACGGAGGTGACAGCGGTAGCGACGGCGGTGGAGTTGACGACGTCGCAGCCAGAGGAGGCAGGGCGGGAGGTGGCCATTGGGAGGCCGCTGAAGAACGTAAGGGTGTACGTGCTGGACGGGGAGATGGAGGTGGTGCCGGAGGGGGTGGTGGGAGAGCTGTACGTGGGAGGAGAGGGACTGGCGCGGGGCTACCTGGGCCGGGCGGAGCTGACGGCGGAGAGGTTTGTGCCGAGCCCGTTTGGGGAGGGAGAGAGGCTGTACCGGACGGGGGACAGGGCGAGGTGGAGGAAGGACGGGAGCCTGGAGTACCTGGGGAGAGGGGACGAGCAGGTAAAGGTGCGGGGGCACCGCATTGAGTTGGGGGAGGTGGAGGCGGGGCTGTTGGGGCAGCCGGGAGTGAGGGAGGCCCTGGTGGTGGTGAGGGAGGACGTGCCCGGGGACAAGAGGCTGGTGGCGTACGCGGTGGCGAAGGACGGGCAGGTGCTGGAGGGCGCTGAGGTGCGCGCAGCACTGGGGCGGAAGCTGCCGGCGTACCTGGTGCCGCAGGCGGTGGTGGTGCTGGAGCAGTTGCCGTTGCAGCCGAACGGGAAGGTGGACCGCAAGGGGCTGCCGGCGCCGGAGCAGGCGGGGAGTGTGCAGCGGGAGTACGTGGCACCGCGCACGCCGCTGGAGGAGAAGCTGGCGGGCTTCTGGGCGGAGGTGCTGCGCCTGGAGAAGGTGGGCCTGCACGACAACTTCTTCGATGCAGGAGGGCACTCGCTGCTGGCGATGCAACTCGTTGCTCGTGTGCGTGAAGCAGTGGGTGTGGAGTTGCCGCTCCGCGCCGTGTTCGAGTCACCCACCCTCGGTGGAATGGCGGATGCGGTCTCGCGCCTGACGGAATCGACCAAACGGATCGCCGAGGCGCCCATCCCGAGGGTTTCAAAGAATTTGGATCAAGACGCGCTGGAACAGCTCTCGGACGAAGAGCTGGACGCGCTGCTGAACGCCACCGAGTCGGAGAACTGAGCCAATGGCAAACGAGACGGAGAAGAAGCCCACGCTCTCTCGCGAGGAGAAGCTCGCGCTGCTGGCCAAGCGGCTGGAGAAGACGAACCGGCCCGCGTTGCCCCTGTCATTCTCGCAACAGCGGTTGTGGTTCCTGGAGCAGCTCTCTCCAGGGCTCAAGGCCTACAACATCCCGTTGTCGGTGCGCATCTCGGGCGAGCTGGACGTGAGCGCGCTGGAGCGGAGCTTCGGTGAGCTGGTGCGTCGGCACGAGGTGCTGCGCACGACGTTCCGCACAGGCCCAACGGGGCCCTCGCAGGTCGTGGGGCCGGTGGCTCCCTTCCCACTCCCGGTGGTGGACCTGGGAGACGTGCCCGAGGCGGCGCGTGAGGAGCATGCGAAGCGGCGCGCGAGCGAGGAGGTGCAGCGGCCCTTCGAGCTCACCCGCGGGCCCCTGATGCGCGGGCTGCTCTTGCGGCTGGGCGAGCGGGAGCACGTCCTGGTGGTGGTGATGCACCATGTTGTCTCGGACGGGTGGTCGCTGGGCGTGCTGGTGCGCGAGCTGGTGACGCTCTACGGGGCCTTCACCGCGGGTCGGCCCTCGCCACTGCCCGAGCTGCCGTTGCAGTACGCGGACTTCGCTGCCTGGCAGCGGCGCCAGCTCGAGGGCGCAGTGCTGGAGGAGCAGCTCGGGTATTGGCGGAAGCAGCTCGCGGGCGCCCCTCGTGCGCTGGAGCTGCCCACGGACAAGCCTCGTCCGGCGGTGCAGCGCTACGAGGGCGCGGTGGTCCGGTGCCGGTTGCCGAGGGCCCTGTCTGAGAAGGTGAAGACGTTCGCTCGGGCCGAAGGCGCCACGCCCTTCATGGTGCTGCTGGCGGGCTTCCATGCGGTGCTGCACCGCTACTCGGGGCAGGAGGACGTGAGTGTGGGAACGCCTGTGGCCGGGCGGAGCCGCGCGGACCTCGAGGGGTTGATCGGCTTCTTCGTCAATACGCTGGTGATGCGGGCGAGACTGACGGGAGAGGTGTCCTTCCGCGAGCTGGTGGGGCGGGTGAAGGAGGCGGCCCTGGGCGCGTACGCGCACCAGGACGTGCCCTTCGAGCGCGTGGTGGAGGCGCTGCAGCCGGAGCGTGATCAGAGCCGCAGCCCGCTCTTCCAGGTGATGTTCGTGCTGCAGAACGCGCCCATGCCGGAGCTGCGCGTCGGTGGCGCGCAGTTCCGGGCCTTCGAGGTGGAGGCCGGGAGCGCGCAGTTCGACTTGAAGCTGTCGCTGGTGGAGACGCCCGAGGGCTTCGAGGGAAGTCTGGAGTACGCCACCTCGCTCTTCGAGGCGGAAACGGCGGCCCGGCTGGTGGATCACCTGGGTCGGTTGCTGGAAGGGGCACTGGCAGCGCCCGAGCGGGGAATTGGAGCGCTGGAGCTGCTGGGCGGAGAGGAACGGCGGCGGCTGGTGGAGGAGTGGAGCGGGCCGAGGATGGAGGGTGTGCCCGCAGTGCCGTATGCACGCCTCTTCGAGGAGCAGGTGCGGCGGACGCCGGACGCGGTGGCGCTGTGCTTCGAGGACACGCGGCTTACTTACGCGGAGGTGAACCGACGGGCCAATCGGCTGGCGCATCACTTGCGGGGGCTCGGGGTGGGGCCCGAGGTGCGGGTGGGCGTGTGCGCGGAGCGCTCGGTGGAGATGGTGGTGGCGCTGCTGGGCGTGCTGAAGGCCGGAGGCGCCTACGTGCCGTTGGATCCGGAGTACCCGGAGGAGCGGCTGCGCTTCATGGTGGAGGATGCGCGGTGCCCGGTAGTGCTGGTGCAGCGGGCGGTGGAGGCTCGGCTGCCGGAGTCGAGCGGCACGAAGGTGGTGTTGGACGGCAGGTGGGAGGCGCTCGGGGAGCACGAGGACGACGTCGGGGTGGAGGTGGCGGGAGACGGGTTGGCGTACGTCATCTTCACGTCGGGCTCCACGGGCAGGCCCAAGGGAGCAATGAACACCCAGCGGGGCATGGTGAACCGGCTGGAGTGGATGCAACGGGCGTACGGGCTGGGGCCCGGGGACGTGGTGCTGCAGAAGACGCCCTTTAGCTTCGACGTATCGGTGTGGGAGTTCTTCTGGCCTCTGATGGTGGGAGCGCGGCTGGTGGTGGCTCGGCCGGGAGGACACCGGGACGGCACCTACCTGGCGAAGCTCATCCAGGACGAGGGCGTGACGGCGCTGCACTTCGTGCCGTCGATGATGGAGGTATTCCTGGAGGAGACGCTGGACGGTTGCCGCTGCATGCGGAAGGTGTTCAGCAGCGGAGAGGCACTGCCCGGGGCGCTGGTGAAGCGCTTCCAGCAAAAGCTGCCGTGGGCCGAGCTGCACAACCTCTACGGGCCGACGGAAGCCGCAGTGGACGTAACGTACTTCGCGTGCACGCCGGACTGGGATGGGGCTTCGGTGCCCATCGGCAAGCCGATCGGCAACCTGAAGCTGTACGTGCTGGACGGGCGCCTGGATCCGGTGCCGGTGGGCGTGCAGGGTGAGCTGTACATCGGGGGAGTCGGACTCGGGCGGGGCTACCTGCACCGGGCGGACCTGACGGCCGAGCGTTTTGTTCCGAGCCCCTTTGGTGGCGGAGAGCGGCTGTACCGGACGGGGGACGTGGCGCGGTGGATGCGGGACGGAGAGCTCGAGTACCTGGGCCGGGCCGACTTCCAGGTGAAGCTGCGCGGCTTCCGCATCGAGCTGGGCGAGCTGGAGGCGGTGGCTCGGCGGCACGAGACGGTGCGCGAGGCCGTGGCGGTGGTGCGAGAGGCGGGGACGGGGGAGAAGCGGCTGGTGGCGTACCTGACGCCGAGGACGGGTCAGCATGTCGACGTGGCGGGCGTGCGGGCGCTGCTGGCTCGCGAGCTGCCTGAGTACATGGTGCCGTCTGCCTTCGTGGCGCTGGAGGCGCTGCCGCTGCTGCCGAGTGGCAAGGTGGATCGCAAGGCGCTGCCGGCGCCGGTGCTCGAGCGGCCGGCGGAGCGGTGGACGGCTCCGCGGACGCCGGTGGAGGAAGTGCTGGCGGGGCTGTGGAGCGAGCTGCTGCAGGTCCAGCGCGTGGGCGTGGATGAGAGCTTCTTTGCACTCGGTGGCCACTCGTTGCTGGCGATGCAGCTGGTGGCGCGGCTGAGGAGCGCGCTGCAGGTGGAGCTGCCGTTGCGGGAGGTATTCGAAGCCCCGACGGTGGCGGGACTGGCCGAGCGGGTGCAACGGGCGCTGGCCGTGGCTGCAGGGGCCGCGCAGGTGCCGCCGTTGAGGCGAGTGCCTCGCGGGGGCTCGCTGCCGCTCTCGTTTGCGCAGGAGCGGCTGTGGCTGCTGGATCAGCTCGAGGGGGATAGCGCGGCCTATCACATGGCCTTGGCGGTGGAGCTGACGGGGCCTCTGGACGTGGTGGCCCTGGAGCGGAGCCTGCATGAGCTGGCGCGTCGTCACGAAGCGCTGCGGACCCGATTCGTCGAGAGTGGCGGGACGCCGATCCAGCTTATCGAGGAGTCGGCGGGGCTGCCGTTGGTGGTGGAGAGCCTGGAGGCAGAGGCAGAGCTCGGGCGCGAGGCGGCGGTGCGCCAGCGCATCCAGCGTGAGATGCAGAAGCCGTTCGATCTGGCGGCGGGTTCGCTGTCGCGGGCGACCCTGCTGAAGTTGGAGCCAGAGCGGCACGTGCTGCTGCTGGTGGTGCACCACATCCTGTCGGACGGCTGGTCCATGGGAGTGCTGGCGCGCGAGGTGGTGGCGCTGTACGCGGCCTTCACGCAGGGTCGGTCGTCACCGTTGCCGGAGTTGCCTCTGGGCTACGGGGACTACGCGGTGTGGCAGCGAGAGTGGCTGCGTGGCGAGGTGCTGGAGTCGCAGCTCGCCTGGTGGCGGAAGCAGCTCGAGGGGGTTCCGCATGTGCTGGAGTTGCCGGCGGATCGGCCCAGGCGCATGGCGGGGGCGGGACGAGCGGAGCAGCGGATGGTGCTGCTGCCCGCGCGGCTGGTGGAGCGGCTGGATGCACTGGCGCGCGGCGAGGGCGCCACGCTCTTCATGGCGGTACTGGCCGGCGTGCAGGCGCTGCTGTCGAGGTACAGCGGACAGAAGGATCTGCTGCTCGGGATGCCGTTTGCCAACCGCAACCAGGTGGAGACGGAGGGCTTGATTGGCCTGTTCTTCGAGCCGCTGGTGCTGCGTGCGGACCTGTCGGGGCGGCCGGGCTTCCGCGAGCTGCTGAGGCGGGCGAAGAAGGGGATGCTGGAGGCCTTCGCGCATCCGCACGTGCCCTTCGAGCCGTTGCTGAAGGCGCTCGGGGTGCGGAGGGACCTGACGAGGGCGCCGCTGTTCCAGGTGCTCTTCGCGCAGGTGGAGGCGCTGCCAGAGGTCGAGGCGGTGCCGGGGCTCGGCGTGAAGATGCTCGAGGCGGAGCAGGCGAGCACGGAGCTGGACCTGACGGTGATGCTGGCGCGGCTCGCCCACGGCGTCACGTTGGGGGCGCTGTACAACGCGGAGCTGTACGACGCGGAGCGCATCGAGCGGATGCTGGAGCAGTTGCAGGTGCTGCTCGAGTCGGCGGTGGAAGCACCGGACAGGGCGGTGGAGACGCTGCCGCTGCTGAAGGAGGCAGAGCGCAACCGGCTGCTGGTGGAGTGGAACGGAGGGAGAGGGGAGCTGCCAGGGGAGACGTGCGTCCACACGCTGTTCGAGGAGCAGGTGGCGAGGACGCCGGAAGCGGTGGCGGTGAAGGAAGGAAGCCGCACGGTGAGTTACCGGGAGCTCGACACCCGGGCTGCGAGACTGGCGTACCACTTGAGGGAGCAGGGGGTTGGACCCGAGGTGAGGGTGGGCGTGTGCGTGGAGCGCTCGGTGGAGATGGTGGTGGCGCTGCTGGGAGTGCTGAAGGCGGGAGGAGCGTACGTGCCGCTGGATGCGGAGTACCCGGTGGAGCGGCTGCGCTTCATGCTGGAGGACAGCGGGGCGAAGGTGGTGGTGGCGAGAGGAGCGCTGAGGGAGAGGCTAGGAGAGGCACCGGGACGGGTGTGGCTGGAGGTGGAAGAGGCGTCGAGGCCGGTGGAGGGAGCACCTGAGCTGAAGGTGAAGGTGCCGGCGGAGGCAGGGGCGTACGTGCTGTACACGTCGGGGTCGACGGGGAAGCCAAAGGGAGTGGTGGTGCAACACCGCTCGTTGGTGAACTTCGTGAGAGCGGCGTGGGACGCGTTCCCGGTGGAGCCAGGGGACAGGGTGCTGCAGTTCGCGTCGGTGAGCTGGGACACGAGCGCGGAGGAGGTTTACCCGTGCCTGACAAGGGGCGGGACGCTGGTGCTGCGCACGCCGGAGATGCTGGATGTGCCGGAGGCATTCCTGGAGAAGTGCGAGGCGGCGGGAGTGACGCAGCTGAACCTGCCGACGGCTTTTTGGCACGAGGTGGTGGCGAGCCTGGAGGAGGGGAAGGGGAAGCTGCCGGCAGGGCTGAAGTGGGTGGTGATTGGGGGGGAGAGGGCGGTGCCGGAGCGAGTGGCGCAGTGGAGGCGGCGAGTAGGCAATGCGGTGCCGCTGCTCAACACGTACGGGTTGACGGAGGTGACAGCGGTAGCGACGGCGGTGGAGCTGACGACGTCGCAGCCAGAGGAGGCAGGGCGGGAGGTGGCCATTGGGAGGCCGCTGAAGAACGTAAGGGTGTACGTGCTGGACGGGGAGATGGAGGTGGTGCCGGAGGGGGTGGTGGGAGAGCTGTACGTGGGAGGAGAGGGACTGGCGAGGGGCTACCTGGGCAGGGCGGAGCTGACGGCGGAGAGGTTTGTGCCGAGCCCGTTTGGGGAGGGAGAGAGGCTGTACCGGACGGGGGACAGGGCGAGGTGGAGGAAGGACGGGAGCCTGGAGTACCTGGGGAGAGGGGACGAGCAGGTAAAGGTGCGGGGGCACCGCATTGAGTTGGGGGAGGTGGAGGCGGGGCTGTTGGGGCAGCCGGGAGTGAGGGAGGCCCTGGTGGTGGTGAGGGAGGACGTGCCCGGGGACAAGAGGCTGGTGGCGTACGCGGTGGCGAAGGACGGGCAGGTGCTGGAGGGCGCTGAGGTGCGCGCAGCACTGGGGCGGAAGCTGCCGGCGTACCTGGTGCCGCAGGCGGTGGTGGTGCTGGAGCAGTTGCCGTTGCAGCCGAACGGGAAGGTGGACCGCAAGGGGCTGCCGGCGCCGGAGCAGGCGGGGAGTGTGCAGCGGGAGTACGTGGCACCGCGCACGCCGCTGGAGGAGAAGCTGGCGGGCTTCTGGGCGGAGGTGCTGCGCCTGGAGAAGGTGGGCCTGCACGACAACTTCTTCGATGCGGGCGGGCACTCGCTGCTGGCGATGCAACTCGTCGCTCGCGTGCGTGAGGCGTTCCGCGTGGAGCTGCCTCTGAGGAGTGTCTTCGAGGCGCCCACTGTGGAGTTGTTGGCGGAGCGCTTGGGGCGGCTGGTCGCCAATGCTGGAACCGCGAAGGCTCCGCCATTGAAGCGGGGCTCGCGGGAGCGGGCGTTGCCGCTGTCATTCGCGCAGCAGCGGCTGTGGTTCTTGGAGCAGCTCTCGCCGGGGAATACGTCTTACAACCTTTGGGCGCCCGTGCGGGTGACGGGGTCTCTGGACGTGGGGGCGCTGGAGCGGAGCTTCGAGGAACTGGTGCGCCGGCACGAGTCGCTTCGCACGACGTTCCGCCAGGAGGGTGGATCGGCGGTGCAGGTCATCTCGCTCGAGGTCCGCTCAACGCTGGAGTGGATTGATCTCCAGGAGGTGCCGGAGGCAGGACGGCAGGCCGAGGTCAGACGGAGAGCCGAGGCGGAAGCACAGCGCTCGTTCGATCTGGTGCATGGCCCGCTGCTGAGGACGAAGCTGTTGAAGCTGGGGGAGAGGGAGCACGTGCTGGTGCTGGTGATGCACCACATCGTGTCGGACGGCTGGTCGCTGGATGTTCTCGTGCGAGAGGTGGCGACGCTTTACGAGGCCTTCTCGCAGGGCAAGCCATCGCCGTTGCCGGAACTGCCGGTGCAGTACGCGGACTACGCCGTGTGGCAGCAGGACTGGCTGCGCGGCGAAGTACTGGGGGCGCAGCTCGCGTATTGGCGCAAGCAATTGGAAGGAGCGCCGCCCGCGTTGGAGCTGCCGACGGACAAGCCTCGTCCGGCGGTGCAGACGTCTCGGGGCGAGAGCCGGCACGAGGTGTGGCCGAAGGAACTGTGGAGGGAGGTAGAGGGGCTCGGTCGGAGAGAGGGCGCGACACCGTTCATGGTGTTGCTGGCGGCGTTCCAGACGGTGCTGTCGAAGTACTCGGGCCAGGACGACGTGAGCGTTGGCTCACCCATCGCGGGCCGGACACACGCGCAGACGGAGGGGCTGATCGGCTTCTTCGTGAACACGCTGGTGATGAGGACGAAGCTGTCGAGGGAGCAGAGCTTCCGGGAGCTGCTGGGACAGGTGCGAGAGGTGACGCTAGGGGCATACGCGCACCAGGACGTGCCGTTCGAGAAGCTGGTGGAAGAGCTGCGGCCAGAGCGGGACATGAGCCGCAGTCCGCTCTTCCAAGTGACGCTGACGCTGCAGAACACGCCGATGACGGAAGTGCGGCTGCAGGGGCTGACGCTCAAGGGAGTGGAGGCGGAGGAGAAGACGTCGAAGTTCGACCTGTCACTGCTGGTGACGGATCTGCCGGACGGGGTGGCAGCGACGGTCAACTACAACAGTGACCTGTTCGAGGCCGCGACGATGGAGCGGCTGCTGGGGCACATGCAGGTGTTGTTGAAGGCGGCGGTGGAGAAGCCGGAGAAGAGGCTGAAGGAGCTGCCGCTGATGGGGGAGGAGGAGAAGAGGAGGGTAGTGGAGGAGTGGAGAGGGAGGGAGGAGGAGTACCCGAGAGAGAAGGCAATCCACGAGCTGTTCGAAGAGCAGGTGGAGAGGGCTCCGCGAGCAATTGCGGTGGAGTACGGGGGAGAGAGGCTGACGTACGAGGAGCTGAACCGGAAGGCGAACCAGCTAGCGCACCACCTGAGGGAAGTAGGAGTGGGGCCCGAGGTGAGGGTGGGACTGAGCGTGGAGCGCTCGGTGGAGATGGTGGTGGGGATGCTGGGAGTGCTGAAGGCGGGAGGAGTGTACGTACCGCTGGAGGCGAGCTACCCGGCGGAGAGGTTGGAGTGGATGAAGAGGGAGGCGGGGGTAGCGGTGGTGGTGGCGCAGGAGAAGTTGGCGCAGGAGCTACCGGTGGGAGTGGAGCCGGTGGTGAGCGTGGACGGGGAGAGGGAGGAGATAGGCAGGAGGCCGGAGAGCAACCTGGGGGTGGGAGTGGGAGGGGGGAACCTGGCGTACGTGATGTACACGTCGGGCTCGACGGGAAGGCCGAAGGGGGTGGGGGTGCCGCACCGAGCGGTGGTGAGGCTGGTGAGGGGAGCGGACTACGTGAAGTTGGGGGAGGGAGAGGTGGTGCTGCAGCTGGCGCCGATGGCGTTTGACGCGTCGACGCTGGAGGTGTGGGGAGCGCTGCTGAGCGGAGCGAAGCTGGTGGTGTACCCGGCGGGGACGCCGACGCTGGAGGAGTTGGGAAGGGCGTTGGGGGAGAAGGGGGTGACGGTGCTGTGGCTGACGGCGGCGCTGTTTGAGCAGATGCAGGCGAAGCAGGGGGAGGCGCTGGGGAAGGTGAAGCAGGTGCTGGCAGGAGGAGACGTACTGCCGGTGGAGAGGGTGAGGGAGAGGCTGGCGGGGGGAGGGGTGCTCATCAACGGTTACGGACCGACGGAGAACACGACGTTCTCGTGCTGCAACCGGATGGAGGGAGGGGAGGAGGTAGGGGCGAGGGTGTCGATAGGCAGGCCCATAACCAACACAAAGGCATACGTGTTGGATGGGGAGATGGAGCCGGTGCCGGTGGGGGTAGTGGGAGAGCTGTACGTGGGAGGAGAGGGCTTGGCGGTAGGTTACGTGAGCCGGCCGGAGCTGACGGCGGAGCGCTTCGTACCGAGCCCGTTTGGGAGAGGGGAGAGGCTGTACCGGACGGGGGACATGGTGAGGTGGCAGGGGGACGGGAAGCTGGAGTTCCTGGGCCGTAGGGACGGGCAGGTGAAGGTGAGGGGCTACCGGATAGAGCTGGGAGAAGTAGAGGCGGTGCTGGGAAGGCACCCCGCGGTGGGAGAAGTGGTGGTGGTAGCCCGGGAGGACGTACCCGGGGACAAGAGGCTGGTGGCGTACGCGGTGGCAAAGCCTGGGCAGGTGCTGGAGGCCGGGGCGCTGCGCAGCTTCATGAAGGAGAAGCTGCCGGAGTACATGGTGCCGGCGGCGGTGGTGGAGCTGGAGGCGTTGCCGCTGACGCCGAATGGCAAGGTGGACCGCAAGGCATTGCCGGCGCCGGACTTCAGAGAGGGGGAGGGAGAGGGTTTCACCGCGCCGAGCACACCAGTGCAGCAGAAGCTGGCGAGAATCTTCGAGGAGGTGCTGGGGCTGGAGAGAGTGGGAGCGGAAGGAGACTTCTTCGAGCTGGGAGGGCACTCGCTGCTGGCGACGCAGTTGGTGTCGAGAGTGAGAGAAGCCTTCGGAGTGGAGCTGCCGCTGAGGGACGTCTTCGAGGCGCCCTCGGTGGAGGCCCTCTCTGGACGAGTCGAGAAGTCCATGAGCGCGGGAGTCGCTTCGGCGGTCCCACCGTTGAAGCCTCGTGCGGAGCGGCAATCCGCTCCGCCGCTGTCGTTCGCGCAGCAGCGGTTGTGGTTCCTGGATCAGCTGGAGCCGGGGAGCTCCCTCTACAACGTGCCGTCCGTGGTGAAGCTGACGGGCGTGCTGGACGTAGGGGCGCTGGAGCGGAGCTTCGAGGAACTGGTGCGCCGGCACGAGGCGCTGCGCACGACGTTCCGTGCCGAAGGCGGCAAACCCGTCCAGGTTATTGCTCAGGAGCCGGTGCTCGCGTTCACCGTGGTGGAACTGAGCGCACTGCCGGAAGCAGGGCGCGAGGCCGAGGCGAAGCGCAGAGCCGAGGAAGAGGCACAGCGTCCGTTCGAGCTGGAGCGTGGCCCGCTGTTGAGGACAACGCTGCTGCGGCTGAGCGAGCGGGAACACGTGCTGGTGCTGGTGATGCACCACATCGTGTCGGACGGCTGGTCGATGGGGATTCTCGTGCGGGAGCTCGCGGGCCTGTACGAGGCGTACTCGCGAGGCAAGCCCTCACCGCTGCCGGAACTGCCGGTGCAGTACGCGGACTACGCGGTGTGGCAGCGGGAATGGCTGGACGGAGCGGTGCTCGAGGAGCAGCTCGGGTATTGGCGCAAGCAGTTGGAGGGAGCCCCGCCCGCGCTGGAGCTGCCGACGGACAAGCCGCGTCTAGCGGTGCGCAGCTTCCGGGGCGCGCATCGGGGCTTCCAGTGGTCGAGGGAACTGCAGGAGGCGGTGAAGACGCTGGCACGGCGCGAGGGCGTGACACCGTTCATGGTGTTGCTGGCGGCGTTCCAAGTGGTGCTGGGGAGGTACGCAGGGCAGCAGGACGTGAGCGTGGGCTCGCCCATCGCCAACCGGACGAGGGCGGAGACGGAGGGGCTGATTGGCTTCTTCGTGAACACGCTGGTGCTGAGGGCGAGGCTGGACGGCACAGCCACGTTCCGGGAGTTGCTGGGACAGGTGCGTGAGGTGACGCTGGGGGCGTACGCGCACCAGGACGTACCGTTCGAGAAACTGGTGGAGGAGCTGAGGCCGGAGAGGGACCTGAGCCGCAGCCCGTTCTTCCAGGTGATGTTCATCCTGCAGAACGCTCCGGAGTCAGCCGTGTCGTTGCCGGAGCTGCGCCTGGAGGCCGCCGGAGCCGAGGGGCATACCTCGAAGTTCGACCTGACGCTGGAGATGGTCGAGACCGCCCAGGGGCTCGCGGGCGGGGTGAGCTTCAACAGCGACCTGTACGAAGCCCAGACGGTGGAGCGGCTGCTGGGGCATCTGCGGGTGCTGGTGGAATCGGCGGTAGCCAGGCCGGAGACGCGGCTGAATGAGCTGCGGCTGATGGACGAAGGGGAAGCGCGTCGGCTGCTCGTGGAGTGGAACGACACCCGAGCCATGTTCTCCGCCTCCCCCATCCACGCGCTCTTTGAGGCGCAGGTGGAGCGGACGCCTGAGGCGCTCGCGGTGGTCGCTGAGGAGGCGAGGCTGACGTACCGGGAGCTGAACCAGCGAGCCAACCAGCTCGCCTGGCACCTGCGTGAGCTGGGAGTGGGTCCGGACGTGCCGGTGGGCCTGTTCCTGGAGCGCTCGGTGGAGGCGCTGGTGGGCCTGTGGGGCATTCTCAAGGCCGGAGGCGCCTACGTGCCTCTGGATCCAGCGTTTCCGGCCGAGCGCTTGCGAGCCATTCTCGAGGACTCCGGGGCGCGCACGCTCGTGACGGACTCATGTCTGGCCGAGGGCCTGAGTGGCTTTGGTGGGGCGGTGGTGTGCCTGGACACGGACGCGGCCAGGCTGGCCATACGCAGCGAGGCCAACCCGCCTTCTGTCGTGCAGCCGGAGAACCTCGTCTACGTCATCTTCACCTCGGGCTCGACGGGCCGGCCGAAGGGCGTGGCCATCGAGCACCGGCAGCTCGTCAATTATGTGCAGGGTGTCTCGAGCAGGCTGGAGCTGCCAGAAGGAGCCAGCTTCGCCTCGGTGTCCACGTTGGCCGCGGACCTGGGCAATACCGCCGTCTTCCCGACGCTTTGCAGGGGTGGTGCGCTCTACCTCGTCTCGAAGGAGAGTGCTTCGGATTCCTCCGCGCTGGCCAGCCTCTTCGAGGGCGGGGCCGTGGACTGCCTGAAGATCGTGCCCGCGCACCTGCAGGCCCTGCTGGACTCGCCGCGCCCGGAGCGGGTGCTGCCGCGCAAGCGCCTGGTGCTGGGCGGAGATGTCTCCGATTGGTCACTGATGGATCGGGTGCACGCGCTTTCGCCGGAGCTGGTGGTGTTCAACCACTACGGCCCCACCGAGACCACGGTGGGCGTGCTGACCTTGAGGGTCGAGCGTGGCCCCGGGGGACGTGTGTCCGCGTCGGTGCCGCTCGGCCGGCCGATCCCGAACGCGCGAGTCTATGTCCTCGATGCACACCTGAGGCCCGTGCCGGTGGGCGTGCCGGGGGAGCTGTGCATCGGCGGTACCTCGGTGGGTCGAGGCTACCTGGGACAGCCGGAGCTGACGGTGGAGCGCTTCGTGCCGGATGCGTTCTCGGACGAGCCGGGCGCGAGGATGTACCGCACGGGAGACAAGGCGAGGCTGTTGGCGGATGGCCGGGTGGAGTTCCTGGGCCGAGTGGACCACCAGCTCAAGATCCGCGGCTATCGAGTGGAGCTGGGCGAGGTGGAGGCGGCGCTGGAGCGACACCCGGCGGTGCGAGAGTCGGTAGTGGTAGCGAGGGAAGTGGCCGCGGGAGACAAGCGGCTGGTGGCGTACGTGGTGCCCACTTCCCCTCTCCCCTCGGGAGAGGGACGGGGTGAGGGTATCGAGGGTCCCGGGTTGAATCCCGAGACTGTACGTACCTGGCTGAAGCAGAAGCTGCCGGAGTACATGGTGCCATCGGCGATTGTGGCGCTGGAGGCGCTGCCGCTGACGGCGAACGGCAAGGTGGACCGGAAGGCACTGCCGGCGCCGGACTTCCGTGGAACGGAGCAGGAGGACTTCTCCGTGCCTCGCACGGAGACCGAGGAGCGGCTTGCGGCCATCTTCGCCGAGGTGCTGGGCCTGGAGCGTGTGGGAATCCACGGAGACTTCTTCGCTCAGGGAGGACACTCGCTGCTGGCTACGCAGGCCATCTCCCGTATCCGAAGCGCGTTCGGCATCGAACTGCCTTTGCGCGAGCTCTTCGAGGCGCCCACCGTGGCGGCCCTCGCCGAGAGGGTACGGCGGGTTATGGGGAGAGGGAGTGCTCTTGCGGCACCACCGCTCGAGCCGCGCGCGGACCGGCAGGCAGCCGCGCCGGTGTCGTTCGCGCAGCAGCGGTTGTGGTTCCTGGATCAGCTCGAACCGGGCAATGCCTTCTACAACGTCCTGGCCGTGGTGCGGTTGCAGGGCGCGTTGGACGTTGGGGCATTGGAGAGGAGCTTCGAGGAGCTGGTGCGTCGGCACGAGTCGCTGCGCACGACGTTCCGAGCCGAGGGCGGGATGCCCGTGCAGGTCATTTCTCCGGAGGCCCGAGTGGTGCTGGAGGTGGAGGACCTGCGTGAGCTGCCGGAAGCCGGGCGTGAGGCGGAAGCGAGGCGCCGCTCGGAGCAGGAAGCACAGCGCTCGTTCGATCTGTCGAGAGGGCCGCTGCTGAGGACGAAGCTGTTGAAGCAGGGGGAGAGGGAGCACGTGTTGGTGCTGGTGATGCACCACATCGTGTCGGACGGCTGGTCGATGGGGATTCTCGTGCGGGAGGTGGCGGGACTGTACGAGGCGTACTCCAAGGGCAAGCCGTCGCCGCTGGCGGAGCTGCCGGTGCAGTACGCGGACTACGCAGCGTGGCAGAGGGAGTGGCTGCGAGGTGAGGTGCTGGAGGAGCAGCTGGGGTACTGGCGCAATCAGTTGGAGGGGGCGCCGCCGGTGCTGGAGCTGCCGACGGACAAGCCTCGTCCGGCAGCGCAGACGTACCGGGGAGAGAGCCGGCACGCGGTGTGGCCGAAGGAGCTGTGGAGGGCGGTGGAGGGGCTGAGCCGGCGTGAAGGAGCAACGCCGTTCATGGTGTTGCTGGCGGCGTTCCAGACGGTGCTGTCGAAGTACTCGGGCCAGGAGGACGTGAGCGTGGGCTCGCCCATCGCGGGCCGGACGCATGCGCAGACGGAGGGGCTGATTGGCTTCTTCGTGAACACGCTGGTGATGAGGACGAAGCTGTCGAGGGAGCAGAGCTTCCGAGAGCTGCTGGGACAGGTGCGAGAGGTGACGCTGGGGGCGTACGCGCACCAGGACGTGCCGTTCGAGAAGCTGGTGGAGGAGCTGAGGCCGGAGAGGAGCCTGAATCACTCGCCGCTGTTCCAGGTGACGTTGACGCTGCAGAACACGCCGGT
The DNA here is from genome assembly GCF_026626635.1 of Archangium lansingense. Classification (GTDB taxonomy): domain Bacteria; phylum Myxococcota; class Myxococcia; order Myxococcales; family Myxococcaceae; genus Archangium; species Archangium lansingense. Next base: position 7,133,957 of record NZ_JAPNKA010000001.1, on the reverse strand, counting down.
GACTGCGGACGTGAAGCTGGAAGAGCTGCGGTTGCAGGGAGTGGAGGCGGAGGGGAAGACGTCGAAGTTCGACCTGTCGCTGCTGGTGGAGGAGGTGCCGGAGGGAGTCGCGGCGACGGTCAATTACAACAGTGACCTGTTCGAGGCCGCGACGATGGAGCGGCTGCTGGGGCACTTGCGGGTATTGCTGAAGGCAGCGGTGGCAGAGCCGGAGAAGAGGCTGAAGGAGCTGCCGCTGATGGGGGAGGAGGAGAAGAGGAGGGTAGTGGAGGAGTGGAGAGGGAGGGAGGAGGAGTACCCGAGAGAGAAGGCAATCCACGAGCTGTTCGAAGAGCAGGTGGAGAGGGCTCCGCAAGCAATAGCGGTGGAGTACGGGGGAGAGAGGCTGACGTACGAGGAGCTGAACCGGAAGGCGAACCAGCTGGCGCACCACCTGAGGGAAGTAGGAGTGGGCCCTGAGGTGAGGGTGGGACTGAGTGTGGAGCGCTCGGTGGAGATGGTGGTGGGGATGCTGGGAGTGCTGAAGGCGGGAGGAGTGTACGTACCGCTGGAGGCGAGCTACCCGGCAGAGCGGCTGGAGTGGATGAAGAGGGAGGCGGGGGTAGCGGTGGTGGTGGCGCAGGAGAAGCTGGCGCAGGAGCTACCGGTGGGAGTGGAGCCGGTGGTGAGCGTGGACGGGGAGAGGGAGGAAATAAGCAGGAGGCCGGAGAGCAACCTGGGGGTGGGAGTGGGAGGGGGGAACCTGGCGTACGTGATGTACACGTCGGGCTCGACGGGAAGGGCGAAGGGGGTGGGGGTGCCGCACCGAGCGGTGGTGAGGCTGGTGAGGGGAGCGGACTACGTGAAGTTGGGGGAGGGAGAGGTGGTGCTGCAGCTGGCGCCGATGGCGTTTGACGCGTCGACGCTGGAGGTGTGGGGAGCGCTGCTGAGCGGGGCGAAGCTGGTGGTGTACCCGGCGGGGACGCCGACGCTGGAGGAGTTGGGAAGGGCGTTGGGGGAGAAGGGGGTGACGGTGCTGTGGCTGACGGCGGCGCTGTTTGAGCAGATGCAGGCGAGGCAGGGGGAGGCGCTGGGGAAGGTGAAGCAGGTGCTGGCGGGAGGAGACGTGCTGCCGGTGGAGAGGGTGAGGGAGAGGCTGGCGGGGGGAGGGGTGCTCATCAACGGTTACGGACCGACGGAGAACACGACGTTCTCGTGCTGCAACCGGATGGAGGGGGGGGAGGAGGTAGGGGCGAGGGTGTCGATAGGCAGGCCCATAACCAACACAAAGGCATACGTGTTGGATGGGGAGATGGAGCCGGTGCCGGTGGGGGTAGTGGGAGAGCTGTACGTGGGAGGAGAGGGTCTGGCGGTAGGTTACGTGAGCCGACCGGAACTGACGGCGGAGCGCTTCGTACCGAGCCCGTTTGGGAGGGGAGAGAGGCTGTACCGGACGGGGGACATGGTGAGGTGGCAGGGGGACGGGAAGCTGGAGTTCCTGGGCCGTAGGGACGGGCAGGTGAAGGTGAGGGGCTACCGGATAGAGCTGGGAGAAGTAGAGGGGGTGCTGGGAAGGCACCCCGCGGTAGGGGAAGTGGTGGTGGTAGCCCGGGAGGACGTACCTGGAGACAAGAGGCTGGTGGCGTACGCGGTGGCCAGGCCAGGGCAGGAACTGGAGACAGCAGCGCTGCGCAGCTTCATGAAGGAGAAGCTGCCGGAGTACATGGTGCCGGCGGTGGTGGTGGAGCTGGGGGCGTTGCCGCTGACGCCGAATGGCAAGGTGGACCGCAAGGCATTGCCGGCGCCGGACTTCAGAGAGGGGGAGGGAGAGGGTTTCACCGCGCCGAGCACACCAGTGCAGCAGAAGCTGGCGAGAATCTTCGAGGAGGTGCTGGGGCTGGAGAGAGTGGGAGCGGAGGGAGACTTCTTCGAGCTGGGAGGGCACTCGCTGCTGGCGACGCAGTTGGTGTCGAGAGTGAGAGAAGCCTTCGGAGTGGAGCTGCCGCTGAGGGACGTCTTCGAGGCGCCCTCGGTGGAGGCCCTCTCTGGACGAGTCGAGAAGTCCATGAGCGCGGGAGTCGCTTCGGCGGTCCCACCGTTGAAGCCTCGTGCGGAGCGGCAATCCGCTCCGCCGCTGTCGTTCGCGCAGCAGCGGTTGTGGTTCCTGGATCAGCTGGAGCCGGGGAATGCGTTCTACAACGTGCCAGCGGTGGTGCGGTTGACGGGCGTGCTGGACGTGGGGGCGCTGGAGAAGAGCTTCGAGGAGTTGGTGCGTCGGCACGAGGCGTTGCGCACGACGTTCCGAGCAGAGAACGGGACACCGGTGCAGGTCATCGCCGAGGAGCCGGCGCTCGTCTTCCCCGTGGAGGACGTGAGCAGGCTGTCTGAAACCGAGACGAAACGCAGGGTGGAGGAAGAGGCACAGCGTCCGTTCGACCTGGCCAGCGGTCCATTGCTGAGGACGAAGCTGTTGAAGCAGGGGGAGAGGGAGCACGTGTTGGTGCTGGTGATGCACCACATCGTGTCGGACGGCTGGTCGATAGGGATTCTGGTGAGGGAGTTGGCGGGGTTGTACGAGGCGTACTCGCAGGGCAAGCCTTCGCCGTTGTCGGAGCTGCCGGTGCAGTACGCGGACTACGCGGCGTGGCAGAGAGAATGGCTGAGCGGAGAGGTGCTGGAGGAGCAGCTTGCATACTGGCGCAAGCAGCTGAAGGGAGCACCGCCCGCGCTGGAACTGCCGACGGACAAGTCGCGTCCAGCGGTTCAAACCTTCCGAGGCGACTACCGAGGATTCCAGTGGCCGAAGGAGCTGCAGGAGGCGGTGAGAGCCCTGGCGCAGAAGGAGGGGGCGACACCGTTCATGGTGTTGCTGGCGGCATTCCAGGTGGTGTTGGGGAGGTACGCGGGGCAGGAAGACGTGAGCGTGGGCTCGCCAATCGCCAACCGCACGAGAGCGGAGACGGAGGGGCTGATTGGCTTCTTCGTGAACACGCTGGTGCTGAGGACGAGGCTGGACGGAGAAGCCACGTTCCGAGAGCTGCTGGGGCAGGTGAGAGAGGTGACGCTGGGGGCATACGCGCACCAGGAAGTGCCATTCGAGAAGCTGGTGGAGGAGCTGAGGCCGGAGAGGGACATGAGCCGCAGTCCGCTCTTCCAGGTGATGTTTGTGCTGCAGAACGCGCCAGTGAAGGAAGTGAAGCTGGAGGGGCTGACGCTGGCGGGAGTGGAGGCAGAGGGGAAGACGTCGAAGTTCGACCTGACGCTGGGGGTGGAGGAGACGGAGCAGGGGCTGAGGGGAGGGATGGAGTTCAACAGCGACCTGTATGAAGGGCAGACGGTGGAGCGGCTGCTGGGGCACCTGGGGGTGCTGGTGCAGGCAGCGGTGGCGGAGCCAGGGAAGAGGCTGAAGGAGCTACCGCTGATGGGGGAGGAGGAGAAGCAGCAGGTGCTGGTGGGGTGGAACGCAACCGGCAGCGCGGGAGCGGAGGACAGCTGCCTGCATGAGCTGTTCGAGCAGCAGGTGGAGAGGACGCCGCAAGAGATTGCCGTGGAGAGTGAGGGGAGGAGGCTGAGTTACGGAGAGCTGAACCGTAAGGCGAACCAGCTGGCGCACCACTTGAAGAAGCTGGGGGTAGGCCCCGAGGTAAGGGTGGGGCTGAGCGTGGAGCGTACGGAGGAGATGGTGGTGGCGGTGCTGGGAGTGCTCAAGGCGGGAGGCGCGTACGTGCCGCTGGACCCGAGCTACCCCAGACAGAGATTGGGCTTCATGCTGGAAGAGGCCAGGCCGCTGGTGGTGGTGGGACAGGGGGAGGTGCTGGAGAGGCTGCCGGAAGTGGGAGCCCACCGGGTGGCGCTGGAGGAGGAAGGGGTGGCGCAGGAGAGCACGGACAACCTGGCTAGGAGTGCAGGGCCGGGGAACGTGGCGTACATCCTGTACACGTCGGGCTCGACGGGAAGGCCGAAGGGAGTAGCGCTGGAGCACCGAAGCGCGGTGGCCTTCGTGAGGTGGGCGGGGGAGGAATACAGCCAGGAGGAGTTGAAGGGAGTGCTGGCGGGGACGTCGCTGAACTTCGACCTGTCAGTCTTCGAGCTGTTCGCGCCGCTGACGAGGGGAGGGACGGTGGTGGTGGCGGAGAACGTGCTGGCGCTACCAGGGCTGTCAGGGGCGGAGAAGGTGACGTTGGTGAACACGGTGCCGTCGGCGATGGCGGAGCTGGTGAGAACCGGGGGAGTGCCGAAGTCGGTGAGGACGGTGAACCTGGCGGGAGAGCCGCTGGCGGGAGCACTGGTGAGCGCAATGGAGGAAGCGCTGCCAGGGGTGGAGAGGGTGCTCAACCTGTATGGCCCGACGGAGGACACGACGTACTCGACGTACGCGCAGGTACCCAAGCAGGCCAAGAGAGAGCCGACGATTGGCCGGCCGCTCAAGGGAACCCAAGCGTACGTGTTGGACGGAGAGATGAAGCCGGTGCCGGTGGGAGTGGCCGGAGAGCTGTACCTGGGAGGAGAAGGCCAGGGGCGGGGCTACTTCGGCAGGCCGGAGCTGACGGCAGAGCGCTTCGTGCCCAATCCATTCGGCAGGGGAGAAAGGCTGTACCGGACGGGGGACCGGGTGAGGTGGGTGGAGGGAGGGGAGCTGGAGTACCTGGGGAGAATCGATCAGCAGGTGAAGGTGAGGGGCTTCCGAATCGAGCTGGGAGAAGTGGAAGCGGTGCTCCGAGGGCACGAGGGGGTGCGCGAGGCGGTGGTGGTGGTGCGCGAGGACGGAGCCGAGGGCAAGAAGCTGGTGGGGTACGTGGTGCCCGAAGGGCATGCACCCGAGGCGGCCGAGCTGAGGCAGTCAGCGAGGGAGAAGCTGCCGGAGTACATGGTGCCATCGGCCTTCGTGGTGCTGGAGGCGCTGCCGCTGACGCCCAACGGCAAGGTGGATCGCAAGGCTTTGCCGGCGCCGGACTTCAGAGAGGTGGAGGGAGAGGGTTTCACCGAGCCGAGCACGCCGGGGGAGCAGAAGCTGGCAAGCATCTTCGAGGAGGTGCTGGGGCTGAAGAGAGTAGGGGCGCGGGGAGGGTTCTTCGAGCTGGGAGGACACTCGCTGTTGGCAACGCAGTTGGTGTCGAGAGTGAGGGAAGCCTTCGGAGTGGAATTGCCGCTGAGGGCGGTCTTCGAGGCGCCGACGGTGGAGAAGTTGGCGGCACGGGTGTTGGCCGCGAAGGTGGGCGTCAAGTCGCCGTTGAAGCGGGTGGCGAGAGAAGGAGCGCTGCCGGTGTCGTTCGCACAGCAGCGGCTGTGGTTCTTGGACCAGCTGGAGCAGGGAAGCGTCTTCTACAACGTGCCAGCGGTGGTGCGGTTGAGGGGCGTGCTGGACGTGGGGGCGTTGGAGAGGAGCTTCGAGGAGCTGGTGCGTCGGCATGAGTCGCTGCGCACGACGTTCCGAGCCGAGGGCGGGATGCCCGTGCAGGTCATTTCTCCGGAGGCTCGGGTAGTGCTGGAGGTGGAGGACCTGAGCGAGCTGCCGGAAGCCGGGCGTGAGGCGGAAGCGAGGCGCCGCTCGGAGCAGGAAGCGCAGCGCTCGTTCGATCTAGCGAGAGGGCCGCTGCTGAGGACGAAGCTGTTGAAGCAGGGGGAGAGGGAGCACGTGTTGGTGCTGGTGATGCACCACATCGTGTCGGACGGCTGGTCGATGGGGGTTCTCGTGCGGGAGGTGGTGGGCCTGTACGAGGCGTACTCGCAGGGCAAGCCGTCGCTGTTGGCGGAGCTGCCGGTGCAGTACGCGGACTACGCGGCGTGGCAGCGGGAGTGGCTGCGAGGTGAGGTACTCGAGGAGCAGCTGGGATACTGGCGCAAGCAGTTGGAAGGGGCGCCGCCCGTGCTGGAGTTGCCGACGGACAAGCCGCGGCCGGCAACGCAGACGTACCGGGGAGAGAGCCGGCACGAGGTGTGGCCGAAGGAGCTGTGGAGGGCGGTGGAGGGGCTAAGCCGGAGAGAGGGAGCGACACCGTTCATGGTGTTGCTGGCGGCGTTCCAGACGGTGCTGTCGAAGTACTCAGGCCAGGAGGACGTGAGCGTGGGCTCGCCCATAGCGGGCCGGACGCAGGCGCAGACGGAGGGGCTGATTGGCTTCTTCGTGAACACACTGGTGCTGAGGACGAGGCTGTCGAGGGAGCAGAGCTTCCGGGAGCTGCTGGGACGGGTGAGAGAGGTGACGCTGGGGGCGTACGCGCACCAGGACGTGCCGTTCGAGAAGCTGGTGGAGGAGCTGAGGCCGGAGAGGAGCCTGAATCACTCGCCACTGTTCCAGGTGACGTTGACGCTGCAGAACACGCCGGTGACAGCGGGCGTGAAGTTGAAGGAGCTCACGCTCGAGGGAGTGGAGTCAGAGGGCAAGACGTCGAGGTTTGACCTGTCGCTGCTGGTGGAAGAGGTGCCAGAGGGAGTCGCGGCGACGGTCAATTACAACAGTGACCTGTTCGAGGCCGCGACGATGGAGCGGCTGCTGGGGCACTTGCGGGTATTGCTGAAGGCAGCGGTGGCAGAGCCGGAGAAGAGGCTGAAGGAGCTGCCGCTGATGGGGGAGGAGGAGAAGAGGAGGGTAGTGGAGGAGTGGAGAGGGAGGGAGGAGGAGTACCCGAGAGAGAAGGCAATCCACGAGCTGTTCGAAGAGCAGGTGGAGAGGGCTCCGCAAGCAATTGCGGTGGAGTACGGGGGAGAGAGGCTGACGTACGGGGAGCTGAACCGGAAGGCGAACCAGCTAGCGCACCACCTGAGGGAAGTAGGAGTGGGGCCAGAGGTGAGGGTGGGACTGAGCGTGGAGCGCTCGGTGGAGATGGTGGTGGGGATGCTGGGAATCCTCAAAGCCGGGGGCAGCTACGTGCCGCTGGAGGCGAGCTACCCGGCAGAGCGGCTGGAGTGGATGAAGAGGGAGGCGGGGGTAGCGGTGGTGGTGGCGCAGGAGAAGTTGGCGCAGGAGCTACCGGTGGGAGTGGAGCCGGTGGTGAGCGTGGACGGGGAGAGGGAGGAAATAAGCAGAAGGCCGGAGAGCAACCTGGGGGTGGGAGTGGGAGGGGGGAACCTGGCGTACGTGATGTACACGTCGGGCTCGACGGGAAGGGCGAAGGGGGTGGGGGTGCCGCACCGGGCGGTGGTGAGGCTGGTGAGGGGAGCGGACTACGTGAAGTTGGGGGAGGGAGAGGTGGTGCTGCAGCTGGCGCCGATGGCGTTTGACGCGTCGACGCTGGAGGTGTGGGGAGCGCTGCTGAGCGGAGCGAAGCTGGTGGTGTACCCGGCGGGGACGCCGACGCTGGAGGAGTTGGGAAGGGCGTTGGGGGAGAAGGGGGTGACGGTGCTGTGGCTGACGGCGGCACTGTTTGAGCAGATGCAGGCGAGGCAGGGGGAGGCGCTGGGGAAGGTGAAGCAGGTGCTGGCAGGAGGAGACGTACTGCCGGTGGAGAGGGTGAGGGAGAGGCTGGCGGGGGGAGGGGTGCTCATCAACGGTTACGGACCGACGGAGAACACGACGTTCTCGTGCTGCAACCGGATGGAGGGGGGGGAGGAGGTAGGGGCGAGGGTGTCGATAGGCAGGCCCATAACCAACACAAAGGCATACGTGTTGGATGGGGAGATGGAGCCGGTGCCGGTGGGGGTAGTGGGAGAGCTGTACGTGGGAGGAGAGGGTCTGGCGGTAGGTTACGTGAGCCGACCGGAACTGACGGCGGAGCGCTTCGTACCGAGCCCGTTTGGGAGGGGAGAGAGGCTGTACCGGACGGGGGACATGGTGAGGTGGCAGGGGGACGGGAAGCTGGAATTCCTGGGCCGTAGGGACGGGCAGGTGAAGGTGAGGGGCTACCGGATAGAGCTGGGAGAAGTAGAGGGGGTGCTGGGAAGGCACCCCGCGGTAGGGGAAGTGGTGGCGGTAGTCCGGGAGGACGTACCTGGAGACAAGAGGCTGGTGGCGTACGCGGTGGCGAAGCCAGGGCAGGAACTGGAGACAGCAGCGCTGCGCAGCTTCATGAAGGAGAAGCTGCCGGAGTACATGGTGCCTGCGGCGGTAGTGGAGCTGGAGGCGTTGCCGCTGACGCCGAACGGCAAGGTGGACCGCAAGGCATTGCCGGCGCCGGACTTCGGAGAGGGGGAGGGAGAGGGTTTCACCGCGCCGAGCACACCAGTGCAGGAGAAGCTGGCGAGAATCTTCGAAGAGGTGCTGGGGCTGGAGAGAGTGGGGGCAGAGGGAGACTTCTTCGAGCTGGGAGGGCACTCGCTGCTGGCGACGCAGTTGGTGTCGAGAGTGAGAGAAGCCCTCGGAGTGGAGCTGCCGCTGAGGGACGTCTTCGAGGCGCCGACGGTAGAGGCGTTGGCGGCGCGAGTAGACGAGGCGGGAAGAGAGAAGGGAGTAAAGGCGCCGCCGTTGAAGCGAGTGGCGAGAGAAGGAGCGCTGCCACTGTCGTTCGCGCAGCAGCGGCTGTGGTTCCTGGATCAGCTGGAGCCGGGGAGTGCGTTCTACAACGTGCCAGCGGTGGTGCGGTTGACGGGCATGCTGGACGTGGGGGCGCTGGAGAAGAGCTTCGAGGAGTTGGTGCGTCGGCACGAGGCGTTGCGCACGACGTTCCGAGCAGAGAACGGGACACCGGTGCAGGTCATCGCCGAGGGGCCGGCGCTCGTCTTCCCCGTGGAGGACGTGAGCGAGCTGTCTGAAACCGAGACGAAGCGCAGAGTGGAGGAAGAGGCGCAGCGTCCGTTCGACCTTGCGAGAGGACCGCTGCTGAGGACGAAGCTGTTGAAGCAGGGGGAGCAGGAGCATGTGTTGGTGCTGGTGCTGCACCACATCGTGTCGGACGGCTGGTCGATGGGGATTTTGGTGAGGGAGCTTGCGGGCCTGTACGAGGCGTACTCGAAGGGCAAGCCGTCGCCGCTGGCGGAGCTGCCGGTGCAGTACGCGGATTACGCGGCGTGGCAGCGAGAGTGGCTGCAAGGCGAGGTACTCGAGGAGCAGCTCGCATACTGGCGCAAGCAGCTGAAGGGAGCTCCGCCCGCGCTGAAGCTGCCGACGGACAAGCCGCGTCCAGCGGTTCAAACCTTCCGAGGCGACTACCGAGGATTCCAGTGGCCGAAGGAGCTGCAGGAGGCGGTGAGAGCCCTGGCGCAGAAGGAGGGAGCGACACCGTTCATGGTGTTGCTGGCGGCATTCCAGGTGGTGCTGGGGTGGTACGCGGGGCAGGAAGACGTGAGCGTGGGCTCAGCCATAGCCAACCGGACGAGGGCGGAGACGGAGGGGCTGATTGGCTTCTTCGTGAACACGCTGGTGCTGAGGACGAGGCTGTCGAGGGAGCAGAGCTTCCGAGAGCTGCTGGGACAGGTGAGAGAGGTGACGCTGAGTGCGTACGCGCACCAGGAAGTGCCATTCGAGAAGCTGGTGGAGGAGCTGAGGCCGGAGAGGGACATGAGCCGCAGTCCGCTCTTCCAGGTGATGTTTGTGCTGCAGAACGCACCGGTGAAGGAGGTGAAGCTGGAGGGTCTGACGCTGGCGGGAGTGGAGGTGGAGGGAAAGACGTCGAAGTTCGAGCTGACGCTGGGGATGGAGGAGACGGAGCAGGGGCTGAGGGGAGGGATGGAATTCAACAGCGACCTGTACGAAGGCCAGACGGTGGAGTGGCTGCTGGGGCACCTGAGGGGGCTGGTGCAGGCAGTGGTGGCAGAGCCGGAGAAGAGGCTGAAGGAGCTGCCGCTAATGGGGGAGAGGAGAAACAGCGGGTGCCGGTTGCGTGGAACGAAACCGGCAGCGCGGGAGCGGAGGACACCCGTCTGCACCACGAGTTGTTCGATCAGCACGATGTGGAGTCGCGCGCGGAGACGGAGAAGAAGCTGGCGAGCCTCTGGGCAGAGGTGTTGCACCAGAGGAGAGTGGGAGTGCGCGAGGACTTCTTCGAGCTGGGAGGGCACTCGCTGCTGGCGACGCAGTTGGTGTCGAGAGTGAGAGAAGTCTTCGGCGTGGAGTTGCCGCTGAGGGCGATCTTCGAAGCGCCGACGGTGGAGAGGCTGGCGGCGCGGGTGTTGGCCACGAAGGCAGGCGTCAGGTCGCCATTGAAGCGGGTGGCGAGAGGCGGAGTGCTGCCGCTGTCATTCGCGCAGCAGCGGTTGTGGTTCCTGGATCAGTTGGAGCCGGGGAGTGCGTTCTACAACGTGCCAGCGGTGGTGAAGCTGACGGGCGTGCTGGACGTGGGTGCGCTGGAGAGGAGCTTCGAGGAGTTGGTACGCCGGCACGAGGCGCTGCGCACGAGGTTCGGAACGGAAGGTGGGGCACCGGTGCAGGTCATCTGCCAGGAGCCAGTGTTTGCCTTCAGCGTGGAGGACCTGAGCGAGTTGCCGGAAGCAGTGCGTGAGGGTGAGGCGAAGCGCCGAGTGGAGGAGGAAGCACAGCATCCATTCGACCTGGCCAGCGGTCCATTGCTGAGGACGAAGCTGCTGAAGCTGGGAGAGAGGGAGCACGTGTTGGTGCTGGTGATGCACCACATCGTGTCGGACGGCTGGTCGATGGGGATTCTCGTGCGAGAGTTGGCGGGGCTGTACGAAGCCTTCTCGCAGGGCAAGCCGTCGCCGCTGGCGGAATTGCCGGTGCAGTACGCGGACTACGCAGCGTGGCAGCGGGAGTGGCTGCGAGGCGAAGTGCTGGATGCTCAGCTGGGGTATTGGCGCAAGCAGTTGAAGGGAGCACCACCTGCGCTGGAACTGCCGACGGACAAGCCTCGTCCGGCGGTGCAGACGTATCGGGGAGGGTATCGGGGCATCCAGTGGCCGAGGGAGCTGCAGGAAGCGGTGAGAGCCCTGGCGCAGAAGGAGGGGGCGACACCGTTCATGGTGTTGCTGGCGGCGTTCCAGGTGGTGCTGGGGAGGTACGCGGGGCAGGAAGACGTGAGCGTGGGCTCGCCAATCGCCAACCGGACGAGAGCGGAGACGGAGGGCTTGATTGGCTTCTTCGTGAACACGCTGGTGCTGAGGACGAGGCTGGAGGGAGAAGCGACGTTCCGGGAGCTGCTGGGACAGGTGCGGGAGGTGACGCTGGGGGCATACGCGCACCAGGACGTACCGTTCGAGAAGCTGGTGGAGGAGCTGAAGCCGAAGAGGGACATGAGCCGCAGTCCGCTCTTCCAGGTGATGTTTGTGCTGCAGAACGCGCCGGTGACGGGAGTGAAGCTGAAGGGGCTGAGGCTGGAGGCCGTGGAGGCGGAAGGCAAGACGTCGAAGTTCGACCTGACGCTGGGGATGGAGGAGACGGAGCAGGGGCTGAGGGGAGGGATGGAGTTCAACAGCGACCTGTATGAAGGGCAGACGGTGGAGAGGCTGTTGGGACACCTGGGGGTGCTGGTGCAGGCAGCGGTGGCGGAGCCAGGGAAGAGGCTGAAGGAGCTGCCGCTGATGGGGGAGGAGGAGAAGCAGCAGGTGCTGGTGGGGTGGAACGCAACCGGCAGCGCGGGAGCGGAGGACAGCTGCCTGCATGAGCTGTTCGAGCAGCAGGTGGAGAGGACGCCGCAAGAGATTGCCGTGGAGAGTGAGGGGAGGAGGCTGACGTACGGAGAGCTGAACCGTAAGGCGAACCAGCTGGCGCACCACTTGAAGAAGCTGGGGGTAGGCCCCGAGGTAAGGGTGGGGCTGAGCGTGGAGCGTACGGAGGAGATGGTGGTGGCGGTGCTGGGAGTGCTCAAGGCGGGAGGCGCGTACGTGCCGCTGGACCCGAGCTACCCCAGACAGAGATTGGGCTTCATGCTGGAAGAGGCCAGGCCGCTGGTGGTGGTGGGACAGGGGGAGGTGCTGGAGAGGCTGCCGGAAGTGGGAGCCCACCGGGTGGCGCTGGAGGAGGAAGGGGTGGCGCAGGAGAGCACGGACAACCTGGCTAGGAGTGCAGGGCCGGGGAACGTGGCGTACATCCTGTACACGTCGGGCTCGACGGGAAGGCCGAAGGGAGTAGCGCTGGAGCACCGAAGCGCGGTGGCCTTCGTGAGGTGGGCGGGGGAGGAATACAGCCAGGAGGAGTTGAAGGGAGTGCTGGCGGGGACGTCGCTGAACTTCGACCTGTCAGTCTTCGAGCTATTCGCGCCGCTGACGAGGGGAGGGACGGTGGTGGTGGCGGAGAACGCGCTGGCGCTGGCGGGGCTGTCAGGGGCGGAGAAGGTGACGCTGGTGAACACGGTACCGTCGGCGATGGCGGAGCTGGTGAGAACCGGGGGAGTGCCGAAGTCGGTGAGGACGGTGAACCTGGCGGGAGAGCCGCTGGCGGGAGCGCTGGTGCGCGCAATGGAGGAAGCGCTGCCAGGGGTGGAGCGTGTGCTCAACCTGTATGGCCCGACGGAGGACACGACGTACTCGACGTACGCGCAGGTACCGAAGCATACGAAGAGAGAGCCGACGATTGGCCGGCCGCTCAAGGGAACCCAAGCGTACGTGTTGGACGGAGAGATGAAGCCGGTGCCGGTGGGAGTGGCCGGAGAGCTGTACCTGGGAGGAGAAGGCCAGGGGCGGGGCTACTTCGGCAGGCCGGAGCTGACGGCAGAGCGATTCGTACCCAACCCGTATGGGGAAGGAGAGAGGCTGTACCGGACGGGGGACCGGGTGAGGTGGGTGGAGGGAGGGGAGCTGGAGTACCTGGGGAGAATCGACCAGCAGGTGAAGGTGAGGGGCTTCCGAATCGAGCTGGGAGAAGTGGAAGCGGTGCTCCGAGGGCACGAGGGGGTGCGTGAGGCGGTGGTGGTGGTGCGTGAGGACGGAGCCGAGGGCAAGAAGCTGGTGGGGTACGTGGTGCCCGAGGGCAGGGCGCCCGAGGCGGCCGAGCTAAGACAGTCAGCGAGGGAGAAGCTGCCGGAGTACATGGTGCCATCGGCCTTCGTGGTGCTGGAGGTGCTGCCGCTGACCCCCAACGGCAAGGTGGATCGCAAGGCGCTCCCGGCCCCCGAGGGACTCCGGCCCACGCTGGAGTCCTCGTTCGTGGCTCCTCGGGACGCGCTGGAGCTCCAGCTCGTCCGCATCTGGGAGGAGCTGCTGGGCCTCCAACCCGTGGGGCTCCAGAGCAACTTCTTCGAACAGGGAGGGCACTCCCTGCTGGGGATGCGGCTCATGTCGATGATCCGGGAGCGTCTGGGCAGGAGCCTGCCGGTGGCTGCGCTGTTCCAGTCGCCCACCCTCGAGGAACTGGCGGTGCGGCTGCGCCAGGCGCCGGGGCGCGTGTCCCCACTGGTGCCCCTGTCGACGGGGGGCTCGGGCCGTCCCTTCTTCTGCGTCCACCCTGTCAGCGGGACCGTCCTGCCTTATGTGGAGCTGGCGCGGCGGCTCGGTTCGGAGGTGCCGTTCTACGCGCTCCAGTCCCCGGGAATCGAAGGGGAGCGCACGCCACTCGAGACGATCGAGTCCATGGCGGAGTGCTACCTGGAGGCCCTCCGCGCGGTCCAACCCGTGGGCCCGTATCGGCTGGGTGGCTGGTCCTTGGGCGGCCTCGTGGCCTTCGAGATGGCACGGCTGCTCGAGCAGCGAGGCGAGCAAGTAGAGCAACTCGTGCTCTTCGACGCCTACGCCTTCGAGCAGCGTCTGCCCGATGGCGCTGGGGCCTCTTGGATTGCCTCCCGGTTCGTGGAGTTCTCGGCCCGGCTGCTCGGTCTGCCCGGGCCCACTCTGGGTGTGGAGGAGTCGCTCCCGGAGTCCGAGGAGGTGCTGCTCCGCAGGTTGCTCGACGAAGGCCGGAACGCGGGCGTCCTGCCTCGGGGCGTGAGCCTCGAGGAGCTGCGCATCCTCTACCGTGTCTTCGAGAACAACCTGCGCGCCCTCGGGCGATACGTGCCGGGGTCCTATGGGGGCCGGGTCACGCTCTTCCGGGCGCTCCAGACGCCCGTGCCTCCGTCAGCTCGGGCCGATGGCGGCTGGGGACGATGGGCGGCCGGGGGCGTGGAGGTGCGCGAGCTCCAGGGCGACCACCACTCCATCCTCCAGGCGCCGGAGGTCCAGGCTCTCGCCGAGTGGCTCGGGCGGATCCTCGGCCGCGAGGAGGGGGCGAGCGACCAGGCTTCTGGAGTGGAGCCGATCCAGAAACCGGAGTCTTGACACGGGTTTGCGATCAGTTAATAAGGCCCAGACAGCGACGGCGCTGGGGCGCAACCCCGAGCCGTCTCTATGGGGAGTTAGTTCAGTTGGTTAGAACGCCGGCCTGTCACGCCGGAGGCCACGGGTTCAAGTCCCGTACTCCTCGCTATAGAAGGGCCCGGAATCGCTAGTCGGTTCCGGGCCCTTCGCCTTTTCTACTAGACTCGGGGGCGCGCTGCTGCGGGGACCTCCGCTCCCCCAGTCGAGGAGACGAGACGATGTTTTCGAGATGGACAGTGGGGCGGCAGTTCCTCGTGGGTTTGCTCCTGATGTCGACGCTGATCGGAGGCTTCATCGTCCTGACGCGGAAGGGCACTCAGGCCGTATATGACGCCTCTGCGCTCGTGGTGCTCAGCCACGAGACGCTCATCCACGTCGAGCGGATCTCCTCCACCATCAACGATGCGGACGCGCTGCACCGCGACTACATCCTCACCGGCGACGAGGCCTCCCTCGAGGCCTACCGTCAGGCCCAGACTCTCCTGTCCAAGGAGCTCGAGCTGCTGCGCCAGTCCCTGTCTGGCCATGTCGAGCAGCTGCGGCGCCTGGAGTCGCTCGCGGCCGTCGTCGAGCAGAAGCAGGTCAGCCAGCGTGCCAGCATCGAGACGCGCCGTACCCAGGGCCTCGACGCCGCCCTGGCCCGCCTCAACGCCGGGGACGGTACGCGGCTGAAGAACGGCCTCCGCTCGGCCATCTCGGAGCTGCGCCAGCAGGAGGAGAAGCTCCTCGCGGAGCGGGATACGAAGCAGACCGAGGAGGTGCTCGGTCTGGACAAGTTCTACTGGATCGACGGCATCGGGCTCCTGGTCATCTGCGGGGTGATCGCCACCCTCATCGGGCGGAGCCTGGAGCGGAGGCTCCAGACGGCCATCGCGCAGGTGCAGGGCTCCTCGGCCGAGCTCCATTCGGCGGCCTCGCAGCAGGTCACCGGTGCGCGCGAGCAGGCCTCGGCCACCACGGAGATCTCCACCACCGTCAAGGAGCTGCTGTCCACCTCGCGGCAGATCGCTGGCAGCGCCCAGCAGGTGGCCCGGGTGGCGGATGACACGGCCGGGGCTGCCCGCACCGGCAACGACACGGTGCTGCGCGCCCAGGAGGCCATCGACGTGGTGAGCCGCCAGGTGGACGCGATCGTCAATCACATGCTGGAGCTGGGCAAGCGCTCGCAGGAGATTGGCGGCATCCTGGACATCATCAACGAGCTGGCCGAGCAGACGAACATCCTCGCCATCAACGCCACCATCGAGAGCGCCGGGGCGGGTGAGCACGGCAAGCGCTTCGCCGTGGTTGCCGATGAGATTCGCAAGCTCGCGGACCGCGTGGGTGGGGCCACCAAGGACATCCGCGTGCTCATCGATGAGATTCGCGCCGCCTCCAACACCACCATCATGGCCACCGAGGACGGCTCCAAGGCGGTGCAGAGCAGCGCGAAGCAGTTCGGCGAGGTGGCCGGCAACTTCCGGCGCATCGTGGAGCTGGTGCGTGCCAACCTGGATGTGGCTCGGGAAATTGAGCTGAGCACCCAGCAGCAGACGACGGCCGTGGAGCAGGTGAACACCGCCATCCTCGAGGTGGCGCAGACGGCCCGTCAGGCCGAGTCCACCTCCTCGCAGACGATGCAGACGGCCAACCAGCTCTCCCAGCTCTCCAAGCAGCTCAGCGCCATCCTCGACGCGAAGGCCGCCGCCTCCACCTGAGTCCGGGGCGGGCTCCGCCCACGGGCGAATCCCGTACCCACGGGGGAGGGGTTGTGCTCACCTCCCTCGTCATGACCGTGTCGCGACTGGCCGGGCCCTCCTGGCTGCTGTGTGTGCTGCTGACAGGCCTCCTGGGCCTCTCTTGTGTATCGACCCGCTCTGAGCCTGCCTCTGCTCCCTCTGCTCCCGAGGACGCGGGCGTGGTCAGGGCGGATGCGGGCCAGGCCTGTGTACCCCTCACTTGCCTGAAGGCTCGCGCCAGGTGCGGTGTCATCTCCGATGGGTGTGGCGGCTCGGTGGACTGTGGCCCGTGCTCTCCGCCCTGCGCACCGGACGAGATGAACTGCTGCGGCACCTGCATCCCCCGCTCTGAGGGCCGCTGCCCCGACAATGTTCACTGCCGCCCCATCGCACCCCCCGAGAAAGCGGAGCAGTGAGGGCGCACCCCCGGCCGCTCGCTACACCCCCATGGGGCGTGGAAGACTGCGGAACGGAGGTGGACATGGTGAATCCAGACGTTCGAGAGATCTACGACGAGCTCGGCCAGAAATATGATGTGTGGACCCAGCTACCGGATCGGCTCTTCCTGAACGGGTGGCGGCGCGAGCTGCTCGCGGGAGCCAAGGGGGACGTGCTCGAGGTGGCTGTCGGCACGGGGAAGAACCTCGGGTTCTACCCCGAGGGTTGCCGCGTGACGGGCCTGGACTTCTCGCGGTCGATGCTCGACGAGGCCTCGCGCCGCGCCCAGGCCCTGGGCCGCCCCTTCGAGGCCAAGGAGGGCGATGTCACCGCCTTGCCCTTCGCCGATGCGAGCTTCGACACGGTGTCCTGCACGCTCGCGGTCTGCACGTTTGGAGATCCGCTCGCCGCGTTGCGCGAGATGCGCAGGGTGTGCCGTCCCGGTGGCTCGGTGCTGTTGCTGGAGCACGTGCTCCCGCGGGACCGGCCCTTGGCCCGATTCGCTCAGGCCGTCGCTCCCCTCGCGCGCAAGGCGGTTGGTTGCAACCCCAACCGTGACACGCTGGCCCTCTTGCGCGAGGCGGGGCTGAACGTCGACTCCGTTCGCGGCCGGGTTCGCGACATCATCCTCACCGTGGTCGCTCGGCCCTGATTATTGTTTGCGTTCAAAACAGAATTATTAACATATATTTCAGTGACTAATCCTGCGTAGACGGATTCCCAGTTTCTGCTATAAGAACAGATTAACCGGATTAGCCATGGAGCTATCGGTTTCTGTCTGTCAGAAAGGGAGTCACGACGTGAGCAAGAGCGTTCGCGGTTTCAAGTGGCTGGTAGGGGGACTCGTCGGAGTGTCCATGCTGGGCGCCTGTGGCGCGCCGGAGGAGCTCGAGACGGCTTCGGAGCAGGCGGGTGCGCAGGCCACGGGAGAGGTGGCGGTGAGCCTCTCGGTGAGCAAGGCCTCGCTGAGCGCCCGTGAGGACGTGTCGGTGACGGTCACCCTCACCAACATCTCGTCCCAGCCGGTGCGGCTGCTCAAGTTCTACATCCCGGACGGCCGCCTCAAGGAGGGCCTGTTCGAGGTGTCGCGCAATGGCGAGCCGGTGGAGTACATCGGTCCCCACATCAAGCGCGCGGCCCCGACCGCCCAGGACTATGTCACCCTGGCTCCCGGCGAGAGCCTGACGGGCTCGGCGCCCGTCTCCGGCTTCTATGATCTCTCCGAGACCGGCAGCTACACCGTCCGCTACGCCGCGCGCTCGCTGGAGCAGCACAGCGCGGTGATCTCCAAGGCCGCGCAGCTCGACTCCAACCTGGTGAACCTGTGGATCGAGGGTCGCGCCAGCGGCCAGCCCGAGGCGATGGGCACGGTCTCGGCCATGGGCCTGTCGTTCTCCGGCGCCTGCACCACCTCCGAGCAGTCGACGATCACCACGGCGGTGAACAACGCCAAGACGTACTCGAACAACGCGTCGACGTACCTCAACGGCATCTCCTCGGGCACCACGCGCTACACCACCTGGTTCGGCTCCTACACGAGCGCCCGGCTGACCACGGCGCGCAGCCACTTCACCAACATCAAGAACGCCTTCGCCAACGCGGCGGTCGTGGTCGACTGCAGCTGCAACGACAGCTACTACGCCTACGTGTACCCGGCCTCGCCGTACAAGATCTACGTGTGCAACGCCTTCTGGAGCGCGCCCGCCACGGGCACGGACTCCAAGGCGGGTACGCTGGTCCACGAGATGAGCCACTTCAACGTGGTGGCGGGCACGGATGACCACGCCTACGGCCAGAGCGCGGCCAAGAGCCTCGCCAGCTCCAACCCCACCAACGCGCTGGACAACGCGGACAACCACGAGTACTTCGCCGAGAACACCCCCTCGCTGCCGTAATCAGCCAGGCTGAGGTGGAGTAGCGTGAAACGGGAGCGGCGACGCTCCCGTTTTTCTTTTTCTCGGAGGAGGGCATCCGTCCCATGACTCGTGGATATAGCCGTTGGGTCGCACTGTTCTGTCTGACGCTCGGCGCATGTGCGTCGCGCAAGGAGGCCTCGGAGCCCAAGCCGGCCCCTGCGCAGCAGCAACCGGCCCCGGCGCCGCAGGCGGCACCGGAGCCCACCAAGGAGAATCCAGCGATGGCGGCGACCCTGGACTGCGTGCTGAGCGTGTCCCCCAGCGTGCGTGCGGGCGAACCGGTGGAGCTGCGGTTCCAGCTCACCAACCGCACGGCGCAACCGCTGTACGTGCTCACCTGGCGCACGCCGCTCGAGGGGGTGAGGGGCAAGGACTTCCGGATCACCCGCGAGGGCACCGAGGTCCTCTTCCAGGGACCGATGGTGAAGCGCGGGAATCCGCAGGCGGACCAGTACGTGACGCTCGCGCCCGGCGCGTCAGTGGACGCGAAGATCGATCTGTCGCAGGCCTATGAGATGAAGCATCCGGGGCGCTATCGCATCGAGTTCCGCGGCGACCTCATGGATGTCGCGGAGAAGCAGGCGGACGTGCCGCGTTCCCTGGATCAGCTCCAGTCCCGCCCGGTGTCCTGCCCGGCGGTGGAGACGACCATCACTGCGCCCTGAGCCGCGCTCCGGGTACATCTCCAGGCACACCCTCGCGCGAGCCGTCCCGCGAGGGTGTTACCTGGAGACGGCGCTGATGAGCGACGGGGACGGGGTGGTGAGCGCCCGGTTGATGGCCGAGGCGGCCTGGGGGAACGGTCCGCGCACGAGCTCCCGGCCCCTGGGACTCAAGGCCTGGACGAGCACCTGGCGGAAGCCCTTCTCCAGCCCCAGTGCGCTGTGCGGGGCCCCGTTGGTATCGGCCACCATGAACAGCGACTCCTCCAAATCCGCGGGCGGCTGCTGACCCTGCGAGAGGAACAGCGCCCGGACTTTGTCGAGCGAGTCGTTGTGGATCTTGCGGATCTCCCGGCTCGCGGCGCCCTTGAAGAAGCCAGGGATGCCGCGCAGGTCCACGCGCACCACCACGATGGGGTGCTGGCGGCGCAGGTCATAGGCGAAGCGCATGGCGTGCTCCCGGAGCACGTCGCGGGTGTCCCGGTTGGCGTACAGCACTACCGCCGGCCGTCCCTGTCCGAGCGGCACTTCTCGGCCGAACACGTCCTCGAGCTCCGAGGCGTGAGCCGGAAGGGCTCCGAACAGTCCCATCAAGCAGGCGAGTACCACCAGGATTCGCATGGGCAAAGGTCTCCTCCGGGGTGTTGGGGGACAGGCCGAGCCACCGTCCCTCGCCGCCGAGGCGCATGGACGACAGTTTACGGGCCCACCCTGACGGCTCTCGGCGAACAGCAGCGCATCTTGGCTTCTGCCCGCCCCAGCCCTGGCAAGTCCCCGGGTTGCCTGCCCGACCAGGAGCCGGGCCCTCCCATGGCTCCTCGCGCGCCGTCCACCGGCCAGATCCATGCTTCTGTCACTGGCGAAGCCCTGCCGTTTCCTCCATGGTACGGATCCGTACCAGCCCGGGTTCACGAGCGCCCGCGGCGATGAGTCGAGAAGAGGAGAGAGGGATGAGTCGCGTTCTGGATGAACTGTTGGCGCTGCTCAAGCTGGAGCCCATCGAGGAGAACCTGTTCCGGGGCCACAGCCAGGATCTCGGCTTCCGGCAGCTCTTTGGCGGGCAGGTGATAGGCCAGGCGCTGTCGGCGGCCACCCAGACCGTGGTGCCCGAGCGTCACGTGCACTCGATGCACGGCTACTTCCTGCGCCCCGGGGATGCCAGCCTACCGGTGGTCTACACGGTGGATCGCGTGCGTGACGGCGGCAGCTTCACCACCCGCCGCGTGGTGGCCATCCAGAAGGGCGAGTCCATCTTCACCATGATGGCCTCCTTCCAAGGGGACGAGCCCGGCTTCGAGCATCAGGCGAAGATGCCCGACGTCCCCGCGCCAGAGGAGCTCGCCTCGGACGTGGAGCTGCTGCGCCGCAAGGCCCACCTCATCCCCGAGCGCGTCCGCGAGAAGTTCCTGTGTGAGAAGCCGATCGAGCTCCGTCCAGTGACGCGCTTCGATCCGTTCGAGCCCAAGGCGTGCGAGCCGGTCAAGTACGTGTGGTTCCGCGCCGACGGCGCGCTGCCGGATGATCCGCAGGTGCACAAGTACGTGCTTGGCTACGCCTCCGACTTCAACCTCATCACCACCTCGCTTCAGCCTCACGGCGTCAGCTTCATGCAGCCCAACATCCAGATGGCGAGCCTGGATCATGCTCTGTGGTTCCACGGGAACCTGCGCGTGAACGACTGGCTGCTGTACGCCATGGAGAGCCCCTGGGCGGGCAACTCGCGAGGCCTGGCGTACGGGCACATCTTCACTCGGGATGGTCGGCTGGTGGCGTCCGTGGCCCAGGAAGGCCTCGTCCGCGTGCGCCAGGACAAGCGCTGAAGGATTTCCGGCGCTCAGGCGCGGCCGCTCTTCGTCCCAGAGGGCGTGGGGCGGTCGGCCAGTGCGATGAGCGCCTCGTGGCTCAAGGCCAGCAACACCGCGACGCCCAGAATCAACGGGGCGATGGCCGTGAGCCCGAGCCACTCACCGAGAAAGCCGGCGATGCTCGGGACGGCCGCGACGCCCAGGGTCGCCGCGCTCACCTGAAAGCCAACCGCGTGCGCGGCGGCATCCGTACCCACCCGTCGGGGCGTCTCGGCCATGAGGCCCGGGAAGATGGGCGCGAGCGAGAAGCCGAGCAGCGCCAGTCCGAGCGCGGCGGGTACTCCCGGGAGGGCGAAGAGGAGCGCACCCGTGATGACGCCCACGGTGCCGAGCCGCAGCAGGCGGACATTGCCCACCCGCTCGACGACGAAGCCGAGCACGACGCGGCCGGCCAGGATGCCTCCCCAGTACAGGCTCACCGACGTTCCGGCCGCCGCGGTGCCGGCACCGCGCGCTTCAGTGAGGAGGGTGTAGCTCCACTGGCCCGCGGTGATCTCGACGCCCGAGTAGAGGAAGAAGATGGTGATCTGTAGCCAGACGCTGGGGCGGCGGAGCGCGGCCCACGCGGTGATTCCGGGGGACGTTGGGTCCACGGCGGCTGGCGAGGCGGATGCCTCCGGGGTCTCGTCCGTGCGAGGACTCGGCCCGCCATTCCACTGCCGACGCATCACCGTGAATGCCACCACGAGGAGTGCGAGCACTGCGCCAATGGCGGCATAGCCGGCCCGCCACCCCGCGCCGCGGGTGAGGAGCGCCGTCATGAGCACCGGCCCGAGCGCGGCCCCGGTGCTGTAGGCAGCGTGCAGCCAGGTCATGTGGCGCGCTCCGAAGTGGTGGGCGGCGTACGTATTGAGCCCGGCGTCGATGGCGCCCGAGCCGAACCCGACGACGCAGGCCGCGGCCAGGAAGAGGGCGAAGGCGGGGGAGGCCGCGTAGCCGACGACACCGGTGGCGGCAAGCACCGTGCTGCCGGCCAGGAGGGTGCCGATGCCAGCGGTGCGCATGAACCGCCCCGCGAACAGGCCCGAGGTGAAGTACGCCGAGGCGGCCGTGGCGAGCACGGCACCGAGCGCCGTCTGGGGCAGGGTGAAGGTGTCGCGGATGGACGGCCAGGCGACGCCGAGTACGGCGTCCGGGAGCCCCAGGCTGATGAAGGCCAGATACGACAGGGCGAGGAGCGAGGGGCGGGGCGGGGCTCGGATGGATGGGGGCTCGGGTGGATGGCTCATGGCGGCGCCATTCTTGGTGTTCGCGGCTGGCTGATGTACGACATACCATGCCTACATTTCGGCATGCTTGCTGGATTTGTAGGTGGGAGTGGCTGTATGTGTCGCGGTGTGTGGTGGGGTAGGAGGGTGCCTGCGTTTGGCGACCTCTGCGGCGCTGATCCTACTCAAGTCCTTCGAGGCTGCCTCGCGATGTCATGTTCTCTGGCTCGTGAGGCGGGGTGAGTCCCTGTCGGTGCATTGCTGTCTGCAGGAGACGTCGTCCGTTCTTGACCGAGCACTTGGACGGATATCGTGCCTACATTTCGCGACAGTTGCGCACGTCTGTCGGTGTGTCGTGCCTACATTTCTCTTCATCTGGATACATATCGAGCGTGTATCGTGCCTACATCTCGCTACTCGTGGGGCGGTGTGTGGGTTGTATCTCGCTCAAAGGCTTGCATCCGGTGTTTATTTGTGTCTGTGTTTGATTGGATGAGTTGTCTTGTGTTTTTTGATTTGCTTGTGTTTGTTTGCGTTGGCCTGTTGTTTGCATTTTGTTTGTCATTTATTGTTGGTCTTGTTGTGTGGGTTTTGTTTTTATGTGTTTTGTTTGTGGGTGTGTTGGTGGTTGTCTGTCTTTGCGCGAGAAGGAGCGGAGCTGGCGGCCGCCCGTCGGTTGGCTGCCCTGCTCTGAAGGGAGCCATGGGCCGGAGTGCGAGCGGCTGGCTGCTCGGCACGCGGACCTGTGAAGAGGATGGCGGCGTACACACCCTATGGACCGAGGGTGTCCAGATATGCATGCGATGGCCTGGATCGGAATGTGCTCGTGCCTGCTGGGGAGCGGAGCCGCATGGGCTCTGGACGATGAGCAGGGCGGAGACGAATCGTACCGGCAGACGGCGCCGTACAAGAACTGGCAGCACAAGTCCGACCAGGGTCCCTATTTCCTGTTGGGCGGTGGCGTGGAGGGGTACTCCGGCTCGTTGGCCCTCCGGCTCGAAGTCGGTCCTGCCTATGGAGTCGTCGTGGGCTACAAGACGACTCCCCATGTGACCGTCGAGCTGAGTTACAGCGGGGCCGTCAACGAGCTCGACACCGACGTGGGCCAGGTGGAGCCGGCCACCGGCGTGGACATCGTGCGCAACGGCGGCCAGTTCGCCGTCACCCTGGGCATCACCCATACCCGGCTCCAACCCTTCCTGCTGGGCGGTGTGGGGTTCGAGTTCTACTCCGTCCGGGCCTCCCCGCTGAGCGCGCTCGCGAGTGATTCGAATGGATACGTCCCCGCGGGGCTGGGCGTGCGCTACCAGCTCGGCCCCGTCTTCACCGCGGATGCCCGGTTCTCCTACAACGTCCCCTTCGGCCAGGACTTCGCTCCGTCCGTGGCCGGCCTCGACTTCGCGCGCTACCAGGGGCTGCTGCAACTGGGCGGGCTCTACTGACGCCTCACGGAGAGTCCTTGCCAGCCGCCTGCGTGAACTCGGCCACGTACGGACGGAAGCGAACCCCTCTCACGAGCCCGACGGGTGCCAGCGCCTGAGCAGCCGGGAGCCCGCCTGGCTCACCGCGCCGAACAGTGCCAGTCCCACCACCGAGGCCGCCAGCACCGCGGCGAAGAGTAGATCCGTGCGCAGCTGCCGATAGGCGGACAGCACCAGGATGCCCAGGCCGGCTGCGTCCTCGGAGAAGCCGGCGACGAACTCGCCCCCGATGGCGCCGATGACGGCCAGCCCCGAGGCGACTCGCAGGCCGGTGAACAGGTGGGGCATCGCGGCGGGCAGCTCCAGCTTCCACAGCGTGGCGAGCCGGCGCGCTCCATACAGCTGGAACATGTCCCTCAACGCTGGATCCACCGAGCGCATCCCAGAGAGCGTGTTGGCGATGACGGGGAAGAGCGAGACGATGAAGGACGAGGCGGTCACCGCGCGTGTGCCCGGGCCGAACCACAGCACCAGCAGCGGGGCGATGGCGATGATGGGCACCGTCTGAAGGAAGAGGGTGTAAGGGTAGAAAGCCCGCTCCAGCAGCCTCGAGGAGGAGAGAAGGACGGCGGCGAGTACGCCCACCCCGGCGCTCAGCCCGAAGCCCAGCAGGGCCGAGCGGCCCGTGGTGAGTGCCGCGCTCAACAGCGGAGCCGCATCCCGGGACGCAGCGGTGGCGATGGCCGAGGGTGGTGGCACCAGCCAGGCGGGAATGGACAGCAGGTGCGTCAAACCCTCCCAGAGTCCCAGGAGAATAATGAGCGCGGCGGTGGGCGGAAGGGCGCGGAGGAGCGCGGTCTTCATGCGGAGTCTCCTCGCTCCAGGGCCTGGAGGAGCAGGCCCATCTCTCGGGCGAAGTCCGGATCGGCGCGCAGGGCGGGGACGCGCTCTCGGGGCAGGGCGAGCTGCCGATCCAGCATGACGCGCGCGGGCCGCCGCGACAGCACCACGGCGCGCTCGGCCAGGTAGGCGGCCTCCGAGAGGGAGTGGGTGACGAAGAGGACGGTCATCCCCAGCTCCTTCCACAGTGCGAGGAGCTGATCATCCAGTCGGTTGCGCGTGAGCTCGTCCAGAGCCGCGAAGGGCTCGTCCAGGAGCAGCAGCCGAGGGCGGGTGACGAGCGCCCGAGCCAGAGAGACGCGCATGCGCATGCCGCCAGAGAGCTCGGCCGGGTAGCGCGAGGTCGCGTCGCCGAGCCCCACCTCCGTCAGCAGGGCCTGCGCCGAGGCCCGGCGCTCCGGTGTCGGCACGCCGGCCAGCTCCAGGGGCAGGGCCACGTTGTCCAGCACCGAGCGCCAGGGCAGCAGGTGCGCATCCTGGAAGACGTAGGCGATGGGCGTGCGCGCTCCCTGGGTGCGTTCGAGGGGAGGGGAGAAGGTGAGGGTTCCGGCGTCGGGCTTGTCCAGCCCGGCCACCAGGCGCAGCAGGGTGGACTTGCCGCAGCCGGAGGGGCCGACGAGAGCTACGAAGGAGCCCGCGGCGACGTCCAGGTCCATTCCGTCCAGCACTGGGACTCCACCCGGGAAGGTGCGCCGGAGGCCGGAGAGCTGCACGCGCACGCCTCCCGTGTCATTGCCGAGCGTGGCC
Organism: Archangium lansingense; assembly: GCF_026626635.1. Taxonomy (GTDB): domain Bacteria; phylum Myxococcota; class Myxococcia; order Myxococcales; family Myxococcaceae; genus Archangium; species Archangium lansingense. The sequence goes on along the minus strand of NZ_JAPNKA010000001.1, from coordinate 7,108,988 downwards.
GGAGTGGTGGGGACCGGATGGGGGGAAGCCATGGGGGAACCGGGTTCTAACCGCCTGACGCTCTCCCGGCCAACCCCTCGTGTGGGAACTTCGAATCGCCTAGCCTCGTGCCTCCATGCTGCAACTCCAGGGTCTCATTCTCCGGTTCTCGAGGTCTCTGCTCGCGTTCATCGCGGGCATCCTCGTCTTCTGCCTGTCGTTCTACGGGCTCTTCACCATCACCGCTGCCTTCTCCGCGGTGACGGGCGGGTTCCAGCCCTTCGACATGCAGAATGACCTGGACGTGGCCGGTGTCCTGGCTCAGCTCCCTCTCTACACCGAGGACTCCCGCCGCCTGTACGCGTGGTTCGCCGCCACGGACTTCGTCTTTCCCCTCGCCGGGGGCTTCGCCTTTGGCGGCGCCGCGGCCTTCCTGATGCGTCACGGCATGCCCTCCCTCTATGCCCGGTTCGAGGCTCGGCGGGGCTTCGTGCTCTTCCTGCTCCCGACGCTGTTCGACTATCTGGAGAACGGGGTCGCACTCGCAGTCATCTTCCTGGTGCCCTCTCCGTCGCAGCCGCTCGCCACTGTCCTCGTTGGGTTCCATCAGTTGAAGTTGGGGACGCTGATCCTCGCGCACAGCACGACCCTGCTGCTCGCGCTCTTCCTGGTGCTGCGCAAGGCCGGGGGGCTGGTGGCGCGGTCTTTTCAGGCTCGGTAGAGAAACCGCTTTCCTCGCCCGGGCGGGAATTCCCGCCCACTCCTGCACAGCTGTGAATCGCCCTGCACATGGGCTGGAACGTCCTGGTGGCGGTTCCGGGCCTCTGGCCCCTCTGCCCAAAGGGACGACTCCCGTGTTCGAAGGTTGGCACGAAGTCCGCAATGCCACGCACGCCCCTCACCTGGGGCCTCTGGCTCCGCCTCGTGGGGCCTCCGAAAGGTGATGATGAAGCTCCCGCTCCTCCTGTTGCTGTTGTCCGCTCCCGCCCTCGCGGCGATACGCCCGGCGTACGTCCTGCGCATCGAGGGCGCGGATGCCTTCGTCGACCTCGGGCGCGCGGATACGACGCAGCCCGGCGAACGGCTGCGCGTCTACCGCATCATCGAAGCGCGCCACCCGGCGACAGGCAAGGTGCTGCGCGATCGGTTCCTCCTTGGCGAGGTCACGGTGTTGGAGGCGGGTGAGACGCTCTCGCGCATCTCCGCCCCAGATGAGCTCCTGGCCCGGATGGAGGTGGGTGACGAGGTGGAGTCGGTGAATGCTCCTGCTCCTCGCGAGCGTCCTGCCACGTTGGGACCGGCTGCTCAGGCCCAGGCTCCCGGGGCGACCGCGCCCTCCACCGTCGGCCCGTCTGACGCCGAGCGCGCCGCCCTGCGCACCGCGTGGAACAACGCCTTGAGACTTCCTCCCTCCGAGCGCGCGAAGGTGTGGGAGGGCTTCCTCTCCAACTGGCCCCAGTCGGACCTGGCCGGCCCCATCCGCACGGAGATCTCCTTGCTGCGTGAGGCGCCGGTGGCGTCCTCGACGACGAAGGTGCCCGCCTCGCCGGTGGCGCCCGTCCTCAAGGTGAGTGCTCCCACCAGCGCGCTCACCGACGAGCTCATCACTGTCTCCCTCTCCAGCCTCGCGGGTCCCACGCCGCGTGCGGCGATGGTGCACTGGCGCGAGCGGGGCTCGCCCACCTACCGCACCGTGCACATGAGCGCCGATCCCCATGGCCTCTTCCGTGCCACGCTGCCCCAGGGCTCGGCGGTGGAGCCGGGCATCGAGTACTACGTCGAGGCCGTGGAGCCCGCGGGTGCCACTCTTTCCGCGGCTGGCAACGCGGCCCGGCCTCAGTCCATCACCATCCGCCGGCCGCCTCGTGACGAGCGCATCGAGCTCCGCGACCGCAGCCGGGTGCGCGTCAGCAACGAGTACGTCGACTTCAACCGCTTCAAGGGCAACGACGTCTACAACCTCTTCGAGGCGGACTTCCTCTACCGCGTCTATACGACCGTGCATGCGGTGCGCGTGGGCTTCGGCAACTATCGGGGCATTGGCACTCCGCGCGATCTGCTCGACACGGGCGTTCCCGGTCAGGAGGTGGGCTACACCTATGGCTTCGGCGAGCTGGAGCTGCGCCTTCACCCGTCCCTCTCGGTGCTGTTGAAGGGCTCCGCGGGTGTCACCGAGGATGGGATCAAGGGCGGGTTTGATCTCGGCCTGCGCATCGGCAGCGAGACGGGCACGTCCCTGCTGATCCGCGGCGCTACCATCGCGGACATCGGTCAGCGCGGCAGCCTCGCGCTCGCGTGGGACGCCGTGAAGGGCTGGCCCATGAGCGCCGAGGTCGTCGTCACCAACGAGCCCATCGGCGAGGATCTGGGCGTGCGCCTCATCTACACGGTGGGCCGCTCGGTCACCCCCTGGCTCGATATCGCCGGCCGCGTGAGCTACCAGCTTCGCGACATCAACCACTCCGGCCTCGGCTTCGGGCTGGGCACCACCTTCCATTGGTAGCGGACCCCGAGAGAACACCTCCGATGATGACCCTTTCCACCGTTACCTGCCTCCTGCTGCTGCTGGCGCCCCAGACGCCGCCGGCGAGCGCCACTCCGCCCGCGCCTCCCGAGCCCCTCGAGGTGCGGCACGTCCCGGCTGCCCAGGTCCTGGTCGGCAACAACCTCGTGCTGCGCGCCGAGGTGGCCCCGGCCTGGCGCCTTGGATCGCTCGTGGCCCACCACCGCTCCGCCGGCGAGACGGCCTTCCGCGAGACGGCCTTCGAGCTGAGCGCGGATGGCACCTACGCGGCCGTCGTTCCCCTGTCCCCCGAGCAGCGCGTGCCCGTGGAGTACTACGTCACCGCCCGTGACACCGATGGAGTGGAGACGCTGCGTTTCGCCAGCGCCGACGCTCCGTACCCGGTGCTCATCGAGGTGCCTCAGTACACCCTGGAGCGCGAGGCCCTGATGGAGGTGTACGGGCAGCGGCGCTCGCGCGTGAGCGCCTTCTCCGAGTACGTGGACTACGGCTCCCAGACGCTCAATGGCACGCGCTACTCGGACCGTTACTACCGGCTGGAGGCGGACTACCTCTACCGCCTGTTCACCCAGGTGGGCGGCCTGCGGATCGACTCCATCCGTATCGGCGTGGGGCACCTGCGCGCGAACACGCCGCCCTTCGGCCTGACCGCCCAGGAGGGAGAGGTCCTGCCTGAGCTGCGCCCGGGCCTCGACTATGGCTTCTCCGAGGTGGACGTGGGCTTCAGTCAGTACTTCGGCCTCGCCGTGCGCCTGACACTTGGAGGCAATGCGACCGGCTTCGCGGCGGGCTTTGGCGGCAGGGTGCGCATCGGCCGTCCCAATGGGGCTCGCGCGGAGCTCGAGGGCGAATACACCGGAGGTCTCGGCGGTGCCGGGACGCTCCGGCTCGCCTGGGACACGGTGCCGCGCTTCCCCATGAGCGCCGCGGTGCAGGTGACCAACGTGCCCTCGGGGCCCACCGGCGTGAGGCTGCTCTACCGCGTGGACTACCGGTTCTCCGAGGCCTTCAGCCTCGGTGCTCTGGCTGGCTATCAGGCTCGCGCCTCGAAGGGCGGCGGACCGACGTTGGGGCTCGCGGCGAGCTACGGCTGGTAGGGGAGGGGGCACCGATGCTGCTCACCGCACTCACGTTGCTCCTGCTCTCGGCGGACCCGGTTTCTGCCAGTCCGTCCGCCGCCACGGCCTCGTCCCTGGCGGTGGTGTCCACCGCGGCCCCCGGTCTGGAGAAGGTCGCCCTCGAGGCGGGGCGGACGCTCGGCACCCGTTTGGAGGTGCCCTATGTGGACCTGGGCAGCTACCTCAAGTCCCGGGGCGAAGGGTGTCAGAAGGATCCGCGCTGTCTCCTGGCAGCGCCCGGGCTCTCGGCGTCCACGCGCCTGCTGCACCTGAGCCTGCGTTCGATCTCCCCCGGACGACTCGCCGTGGATCTGCGCCTCATTGATCTCCGGACTCGGAAGGTTCTCGGCCGGAGCGCCTCGGTGGTAGAGGCAGGCGGGCTCTCCGCGTGGGTGGAGCAATCCTCCACGCGGTTGATCTCCCGGGCTGATCCGTACGCCAAGGATCCGCCTCGGAGCCCCTTCGCGGTGAAGCCCGCCGCGGAGGCTCCCTCTGCGTCGCAGCCGCCAGCCGGTGTTGCCTTGCCGCGCCCCGCCCCCGAGGCGAAGTAGCCTTTCCCAGGAGCACACCGCTGATACTGCCCCCTCGCCCCCCGGGAGAGGGTCAGGGTGAGGGTACCCGAGTCTGTTCTCCAACCCGTGGCCCTCAGTGTGGACAGGGGGTTGAACCCGGGTTCACCCGATACCCTCACCCCGTCCCTCTCCCGAGGGGAGAGGGGAAATGGTCAGCCTCGGGCGAAGGCCAGCAGGTCGGCGTTGAGCTGATCCTTGTGCGTGGCGGCGAGGCCGTGATCGCCACCGGGATAGATCTTCAGCGCCGCGCCCTTGACGAGCTGGGCCGAGCGACGGGCCGAGGCGTCGATCGGTACGATCTGATCGTCATCACCGTGGATGATCAGCGTCGGCACGTCGAACTTCTTGAGATCCTCGGTGAAGTCGGTCTCGGAGAAGGCCTTGATGCAGTCGAGCTGGGGCTTGAGGCCGCCCATCATTCCCTGCAGCCAGAAGCTGTCGCGCATGCCCTGCGTGACCTTCGAGCCCGGGCGGTTGGCGCCGAAGAAGGGAGTGGTCAGATCCTTGTAGAACTGCGAGCGATCGGCGGCAACGCCCTTGCGGATGTCATCGAACGCGGAGAGCGGCAAGCCGCCGGGATTCGCGGCGGTCTTGAGCATGATGGGCGGCACTGCTCCGACCAGCACCACCTTGGCGACGCGGCGGGTGCCGTGGCGGCCGATATAGCGCGTCACCTCGCCGCCACCGGTCGAATGGCCGACGAGGATGGCCTTCTGGAGATCCAGCTTCTCGAACAGCTCGGCCAGATCGTCAGCGTAGGTGTTCATCTCGTTGCCATTCCACGGCTGGCTGGAGCGGCCATGTCCGCGACGGTCATGGGCGATGGCGCGGAAGCCATGGGAGGCCAGGAAGACCATCTGGTCCTCCCAAGCGTCGGCGGTGAGCGGCCAGCCATGGCTGAACACCACCGGCTGCCCCGAACCCCAGTCCTTGTAATAGAGCTGCGTGTCGTCCTTCGTCGTGAGCATCGCCATATCGGGTTTCACTCCATCTCCGAGGATGGCGGGGTCATAGGCCAGACATGCGGCCTTCGCTCCCTTCCTGAACGTATGCGTTCACTCCCCGGTGGAGATTGAACATTCGAAGGTCCGGCTTCGGATGTTGACAGCAGCGGACGATTCGCAAAGTCTTGAAAACCGCACCGGGGCGAGGGGGGCCGGCGTCCGGGTGTCCATGGAGTCGTCTCATGAAGTTGGGGCGGTCAGCAGTATTCTGGGTTTCAGTCATTCTTCTGACGGCATGTGGTGGAGGGGGGGAGCCGGGCTCTGCGATCGGACCCACCGCGGAAACGACGGCGCAGGCCGCTTCCTCTTCGCTGAGCGTCGAGCTGGTCTCGGGCAATGGGCAGAAGGGATTGACAGGGGTGCCCCTGCCGCAGGCCTTCGTCGTCCGGGCGAAGAACAACTCGGACGCGGGCGTCGCGGTGGTCTCGGGGGTCGAGGTCACCTTCTCCGTGCTCAACGGGGGCGGAACGCTGAGCGCCGATCGCGTCGTGACGGACGAGAACGGGCTGGCGAGGACGACATTCACCCCCGGGTCCGCGGTAGGCGATCAGTATGTGCAGGCGGCCATCGGGGAGTCAGTCGTGGTGTTCGTCACGCCGGTGCGAGCCGCCGGACCCCAGGCGTTCCTCATCTCCCGGGGAGATATGCAGCAGGCGGCTCCGGGAACACCGGTGGCGATTTCCCCCTCTGTCCTGGTGCGCGACGCCTGGGATCGCCCGCTCGCCGGGGCCGAGGTCTCCTTCTCGGTGCTCTCGGGAGGCGGGACGGTCGGGCCCGCCGTCGTGCGCACCAACGAGGGGGGAGTGGCCGCCGTGGACAGCTGGGTGCTCGGCTCGGCCCGGGGACTCAACACCCTGCGTGCCGCGGATACGGCGGGGCACGAGGTGCTCTTCACCGCGCTTGCGGCGCCTGCACCTTCTCCTGACATCAGCCTGTTCGTCCGCTCGCCCGTGGCGAACACGACCGTGGACCAGGACACGCTCGAGGTGACGGTGGATGTGTTCTCCCGCTTCCAGCTTCGCAGGATTCAGGCGACCTTCGGCTCGCGCACCTTCCCTGTCGACTTGAGCGCGTTCAACTTTCCGTGCGGCTCCAGATGGTGCACCCGGTACAGCGCCAGCCTCCCCCTGGACGGGGAGCCCGCGGGACGCAAGCTCCTCACGCTCTCCGCACGCGACGAGTTCGGCGGAGAGAACTCGGAGCTCATCGTCTTCCACGTGGACCGGCCGCCGGCCCTCAAGGTCCAGGGCTTGAGTCACTGGGGTGTCGTGCAGAGCGAGACCGTGACGATCGACGTCACCTGTGTGGATGACGCCCCCGCCGGGTGTGCGTCTCTCGAGCTCCGTGCTCGCGGCAACTCCACCCCCCTGGCTTCGGGCTCCAACCGGCTCACCTACGTGCTCGATGCGCGGCCCTACGATGGTGGGCTGCTGGAGGTCCAGTTGACCGGCACGGATGCCCTGGGCAGGCGGCGCGACATGCCGCTGGTCCTGCCGGTGGAACTGGCGCCCGGGTTGACGAAGGTGGCCTCGGCTCCGGAGGGGGCCTTCGCGCTCGACTTCGGTGGCAGTCGCGTCGCCTACAAGTCGCCCGTCGTGGATGTCGTGGGGCTGCTGGACGTGGCCACGTCCGTCGATGCCCGTCTCGGGTCGGGCTATCTGGCTTGGGTCACTCCGTTCGGCGCCATCTGGCAGGACCGGGGCAGCATCTGCACCGAGTTCCGCCACAGTGGCTACATCCGATTCCCGAATGGAGGCGTTGGAGTGCACGTGAACGGCCCCTATGCCATCTACCAGGAGTCGGCCACGCCGTTTAATGGTGCCCTCAAGTTGTACGACACCCTCTCCGGGAGGACCGACCACGTGGCGGACAGCTCCGAGTACGCCGACGTGAGTGCGTCGGGGGATGTCGTCTACGAGAGATACGGGAGCGTCTACCGGTACCGGGCGGGTTCCTCCACCCTGCTCAAGGACGCACGTCAATGGCCCCTGACCGACGGAATCAACGTCGCCGTCGCCCCAAGAGGCTCCGGCACCGCGCGGGGGCTCTCGATCATCCTGGCCGACGGAAGCGAGGTCCCCCTCGCCGAGCCGCGCGAGGGCCTGCGTCCGAGGACTGATTACCAGGTCGCCAACGGGTGGACGGCCTTCCGCGTGCCGTTCGTCTCCAATGGCAACCTGGGTATCTGGGTGCGCAGCCCCTCGGGGGATATCTCGCTCGTGTCCTTGCCTGACCAATACGCCTGGCTCGAGGCGCTCGCCCCGGATGGGCGGGTGGTCTACGCCTCGGCGGGGAGGCGCTACCTCGCGGCAGCGGGCAGCGTCCCCGTGGACGTGGGCGCCGAGCACGGCATCGTCAAGGTTCGCGAGGACCGACTGCTGCTCCTGCTCGGCCGGGACGTGCTCGAGATGCAGTGAGGCCGTGACGTCGACGACCGCTCCCGCATGGTGGGGGAGCGGTCTCTTTTTTGCCCTGCCGTGACCGTTTGACCCAAAATCTGAATCCGGTCAAAATGTCCACATGGCAGCTTCTTCCAGCCCACCGGCCGGCCGCTCCTCCGCCGAGGCCCGGCGTCAGCGCATCCTCCAGGTGGCCAAGAGTCACTTCGAGCGCTTCGGCTTCCGCCGTGCCCGCATCGAGGACATCGCCCGCGAGGCGGGTATCGCCAAGGGGGCCGTCTACCTGGAGTTCGAGAGCAAGGAGGTCCTGCTCCACGCGGTCATCGGGGCCCTGCACGAGGAGACGGGGCGCCGGTATGCCGCGGAGGTGATGGCGCTGGAGTCGCCTCGCGAGCGGCTGCGCGCCACGCTGCGTTTCGCCTACCGTGAGCTCTCCCGCGATGTCTTGCTCGAGCGGCTCGTTCGAGAGGACCCCGAATTGACGGTGCTCCGCTCGCTGGCGGAGTCCGGGGACAACCCGCGCAAGGCGGATGCCCAGGTGGAGATGTTTCGCGGCTGGGTGCGCGACGGCATCGAGCGGGGCGAGTTCCGCGCCGATCTGGACGTTGACGCGGTGCCCTTCGTCATCGGGCTGCTCCGCTTCCTGCACTACCACACCGGGATCATCACCACGGGGGACCGCATCACCCGCGAGCGGCTGCTCGACGCCGTCATCGACATCTTCATCGCGGGTCTCTCCGCGCCCGTTTCCACCCCGCTACGCCCGAGCAGGAGCCCGGGCCGCGGCTCCAAGAGGTAAGGCCATGCATGCCATCGAGATCGATCGGCTCACCCGCGTCTACGGCTCGGTCCGGGCCGTGGACGGAGTGAGCTTCCACGTGGAGCCCGGGGAGATCTTCGGGTTCATGGGGCACAACGGCGCGGGGAAGACGACCACCCTGCGGATGTTGCTCGGGCTGACGCGTCCCACCTCGGGCAGTGCCCGGGTGCTCGGCCATGACGTGGTGCGCGAGAGCCTCGAGGTGCGCCGCAGTTGCGGCTTCCTCCCCGCGAGCTACGCGCTCCCGGCCCACATGACGGCGCGCCAGTTTCTCCACTACGTCGCCGCCATGTTCGAGCTCGACGCCGACGTGGCTGAGACGCGCATCCAGTCGCTGTTCCAGCTCTTCGGAATCGAGGCCGCGGCGGACAGGAAGCTCGGAGGCTTCTCCACCGGAATGACGCAGAAGGTGGGGCTCGCCCAGGCCCTCATCAACGAGCCCCGCATCCTGCTGCTGGACGAGCCGACCTCCGGGTTGGATCCGCTCGGCCGTCACGAGCTGCTCGAGCACCTGCGCCGCCTGTCCTCCGAGCGCGGCGTCACCGTGCTCTTCTCCAGCCACATCCTGTCGGACATTGAGACGCTCTGCCGGCGCGTCGCGGCACTGCACCAGGGCAGGCTCGTCGCCTTCGGCCCAATCGAGGCGCTCAAGAGCGAGCACCGCTCGGCGAACATGGATGAGCTCTACCTGTCGCTCGCGCGGAGGGCCGCATGAAGGCGCGCTTCCTCTGGCTCGACATGCGGGCCACCTTCGGCGAGCGGAAGACCTGGCTGGCCGCGGGAATGTTGGCCTACGCGGCGCTCGCCATGCCGGTGATTGCCGCGAAGCCACCCGAGCACGTGCTCTCGGCCTTGAAGGGCTGGTTCTCCACCTCGGACCCCTCCATTCTCTTTCTGTTCATCTGGACGGACCTGGCGATGAACAAGAGCATCTCCGTGCTCGGTGTGGTGCTCGCGGGCAGCCTGCTCATTCGCGAGAAGGAGACAGGTCAGCTCGCGGTGTTGCTGTCCAAGCCCATGTCACCCGCCTCGTACTTCCTGGCGCGCACGCTGTCGGCCTGTGCCGTCATGGCAGTGCTCTACATTGGCGCGCACCTGCTCACCGCGCTCCTCGTCGCCCGGAGCCTGCCGGGGTTCCGCGCGGGGATCTTCTTCGCCTCGATGACGGTGCACCTCTTCGCGGCGTTCTTCGCTGTCTGCTTCAGCGCCCTCATGTCCGTGCTCATCCAGAAGCGGGCGCTGGCGGCGCTCGTGAGCCTGGTGGTGCTCAGCCTGCTCGTGGGCCTGGCCTTCATCGGCTTCTACAACCCCGCCTGGAGTGGCCTCTCCTCCTTCAACCCCCTGACCCATGGCATCTCCGTGCTCGGCCATGTGGACGACCTGCGCCCCGTGCACCTACTGGCGCCCATCGCCATTCTGCTGGGGTTCAACGCGGCCGTGCTCGCTCTCGGCGCCCTGCGGGCGCGCCACCTGGAGGTGTGACGCCATGCCGGCCACTCTTCGCCGCTACCGTCTCATCGAGGCCCGCCATGCCCTTGGGGGTGTGCCCCTCGTGGCCCTGCTCGTGGGCATCGTCGTGGTCTTCTTCACGGCCGCGCTCATTCCGCGCCTGCCCGCCGGGGTCAATGCCTTCATGGAGCGCGCGTTCCTGATTCGCGGGCTCGATGCCGTGATCCTGGTGAACGAATACACCGGCATCTACATGCTGGCCTTCTTCGGCGGTGTCGCCGGGCTGATGCGCGCCCTCGTCGAGCCCCGGGAGAATCGGTCCCTGGAGATGCTGCTCAGCAAACCCATCTCGCGCCGCGCTTTCCTGATGGCCCGCGTGGGGCCTGTCCTGTTCTCCTCCGCGGTGGTGGGCGTCGTGATGTCCCTGTTCACGGGACTCGCGGTGCGGCCTTTCGTGGGGGAGGGCTCCTCCGTGAGCGTCGCGGGAGCGATCGGCTCTGGGCTCATCTTCACGGCCCTGGCGGTGCTGCTGCTCTGCGTGCTCGTCATCCCGCTGCTGCTGGTGCGCGATGCGTTCCAGGGACTCCTCATCGCGTTCCTGCTGTGGATGCCGCCGATGATTCCCACCGTGGTGCTGCTCTACCGCCCCGACCTGTACGAGGGGCGCGAGCGGCTGCGCGACCTGGTCGCCCTAGGACCGAACCTCCTCTGGTTCGACGCGTCGGTGCCGCTCTTCACGGCCATCGCGTTGGCCGTGGCCTTCGTGGGCTCCTGGGTGGCACTCGCGCTCGGCACCCGTGTGTTCGAGCGCGCGGAGCTGCGCTGATGACTGGCAGGCCTCGGCGAGAATGGCCGTCAAGAGTGGGGCGAGCGCGCCGGGCTCAGGGGGTGAGCGTGGCAGAGGCGGCCACGTTGCGAAGCACCTGCTCGGAGGCCTCAGGTGACGCGAGGTCCACGCCGTCCAGCCACCGGTCATAAGCGAGGTGGAGGGTGCGGCTCGTCTCCATCGCGTCCGGGGAAAGGGAGAGCCCCTCCAGCGAGAGCTCGGCGTTGATGAGGCTGGCTGACTCCAGGCGGAAGGGCCGCACGGGTCCTCCGTCGGCAGGGAGGACCTGCCCCTCCAGCAGCAGCGTTCTTCCCACCATGTTCACTTCGGGGACCAGGCCTTCGGCATCGGCATCTGCTGGCGCGAAGACGAGCCGGGCGCGGCAGTAGTTGCCAGGAGGCGGTTCCAGGGTGCCCAGAGCCAGAGGTTCGCCGTCCGGGCGCTCCAGGCTGCTCACGTGCGGAGTGCCCAGCCGCCGGGGCGTGTTGGCCTCGTGCGCGTGGGCTGTCCCGATGGGGGAGAGCATGCGCAGCCACCGCCACGCGCTGCTCGTCTGGCAGGGGATGATCTCCACGCTGCTCAGGGTGACGTGTGCACGAGTCAGGGTGATGCGGTCTCCCTGGTTGTTGGTGAACTCGCGCGTGGAGCCCTCCGCCTTCGCCTGACGGGCGGGGCGGAAGTCGAGCTCGAGATGGAGCTGGAGGCCTTCCTCGCGAGTGCCGCACGCGCAGAGGGCCAGCAGGAGGAGGACGGAGGAGGAGGAGCGGGACTTCATAGATCGTAGACGACGGAGGCCTGGAGGATGGGGCTCTGGCGGACGTAGCCGTGCAGAAGGTTGAGGACGGGCACGCGCACTCCGAGCTCCACCACCACGTCGGTGACGGGGCTGAAGAGCACATCCGGAGACACGAAGGCGATCAAGCCGCTGCCCACCGGGTCGGGGACGCCGAGGATGTCGCTGGGGCCCTCGAGGCGGCTGTCCACGGCGAGGCGCAGGGCCCAGCGTGGGCTCGGCTGGAGCTGAGCGGCCAGGGTGGTGCGCAGGGAGGCTCCGGCGCGGAAGCCCTCGCGCCCGCGCGTGGGGAGGTAGCCCGTGGCACTGGCGAGGAAGGACCAGTCGCCCCGGAAGGTTGAGTAGGACACCCCCAGGAGGGGATCCAGGGAGCCGGTGCCGAGCTGGGCATCGAGCGACAGCGGGAGCCCCTCCGCATCACGCACGGTGGGCGAGGTGGGGAGCCGGGCGCCGACGAGCACGCCGACGAGGTGATCCGGCGAGAACTCGCGATCGCGGAAGACGAAGACCTTGGCGCCGACCTCCATGTCACCGGGTCCCCACGCTGTCTCACGAGCAAGGCTGACCTGCTGCAACGAGCGCGTCTGAAGGGGCAGGGTGGCCGACAGGAAGAGCCAGGGGAGGGGGGCGTAGGCCACCGAGAGATCCATGCGCAGCTCGCGCAGGGATGCAGCGTCCGCGGCGTCCTGACCGGTCGTCAGGGCCCAGGCGCGCACCTGGTTGGCGAATCGCAGGCGCCCGGAAAAGGGCTGCTCGGTGCCCATGGAGGTGAGGGTTGGATCGCCACAGGCACAGGTGGCACAGGCCTGCCCCTCCAGCGGGACGAGAAGGGTGGCTACGAGCAGGGGGGCGGCGAGGCAGGACTTCCACATGTTGCGGCGCACTCTAACGGCCAGGGCGATCCACCCCCCTGTGGCGAGTTGTCGCGGAGTCACCCCGGGCCGAGTCGCAGCGTTCGTACGACCTCGAAGGGTCGATTGCCCTCGCGCGCGATGAGGCTCACCTCGGCGGCCTGGAACACGAGGGGAGTCCAGGTCTCGCTCAGTTGCGCTCGGAGCGCCGAGACCTGTTCGGCGCTGCCCGACTGACCCACGCTGAGGTGTGGCGTGAAGCCTCCCGAGAAGCGCGAGGTATGGGCGTAATCCGGCGCCGCGGCCTGGAGCGCGGCCTGGAGGCGGGTGAAGGCCTCGCGAGGCTCCGGCGCGAGCCAGAGGGTGCTCCGGTCCGAGCGGTGCTGGAACACGTGGAACGAGGCAAGTGACGCCTCGAACGGGCTCAACGCGGCGCAGGCCGCCTCGAGCGCGGGCAGGTGCTTGGGCAGCTCGTCGCGTGGTGCGAACGGGTAGAGCAGGGTGACATGCGGCATCCAGCGTTGGATCTGGCGATCATGCTCGCGGCGGATCGCCTGGATGGGCGGCCAGACCTCGGTGGGAGGAATGAAGACGACCGCCGTCCGGTGAGTCCACGCTGGATTTGCCATGGCGTCTGCCTTCCTAACGTCTGCTAGCTTCGTTTGACACCCAAGAGCGTGGTTTCGGGGGGACGCCCCGCTCCTCACCTGGACAGGAGGCACCTCGTTGATGACGTCGAGCAGGTTCGAAGGCGTTCCCCATGCAGCGCGGAGCACGCAAGACGCAGTGTGGCGGCGGGTGATTGTTCTGTGCATGACAATCACTTTCATGATCGTCCCAGGGCAGGCGGCGTGGGCCCAGGAGCAGGGCGGGACGACGCAAGCACAGACACAGGAGCAGGGCGGGACGGTGCAGGGACAGGTCACCGCGGCCTATGGAGACCCGTTGTGGGGTGTCTCCGTGGCGGCGAAGGGCACGAAGCGGAGTGTCCAGACCGACATGAAGGGCAACTACACCCTCACGGGCCTACCTCCAGGTGAGGTCACCCTGGACGTGAGGGGCGAGGGCTTCATGAGTCAGAGCCGGAAGGTCACGGTGAGCGCGGATGCGCCGGCCCAGGCCAACTTCGCGCTCGAGTTGGATCTCCTGGCGGTGGAGGAGATCGTCGTGACGGCGCAGACGCCGGATCGGAAGGTCCGCTCGAGCACGGCCATCTCGACCCTCAACGAGGAGGAGATCAAGGCCCGCATGCCGCGGAGCACCGCGGATCTGATGCGAGTTGTTCCCGGCTTCTACGTGGAGAGCTCGGGCGGTGAGGTCGGCGGCAACCTGTTCGTCCGTGGCCTCCCGGCGGATGGCTCCTACCGCTACGTGGCGCTGATGGAGGACGGTATGCCCGTCTTCGACTCCACGGAGCTCTTCTTCGTCAACAACGACATCTTCGTGCGCGTGGACGAGACCCTGGAGCGCGTGGAGGCGGTGCGTGGTGGCACCTCGGCCCTCTACGGCAGCAACGCGCCCGGTGGCGTCGTCAACTTCATCAGCAAGACGGGAGGGGACAAGCTGGCCGGGACGATCAAGGCCTCCACCGCCACGGCGGGGCTGTACCGCTTCGACGCCAATCTCAATGGCCCCATCGGAGATGACTGGCGCTTCTCCGTCGGTGGTTTCTACCGCTTCGACAACGGCGTGCGGTACCCGGGCTTCCCGGCGTCCACCGGCGGCCAGTTCAAGGGCAGCCTCCTGCGCAACTTCAATACGGACAAGGTGAACGGGCACGTGCGTGCCACGTTCAAGTACCTCAATGATCGCAACACCTTCTACCTCCCGCTGCCCCTCCGGGGCCGGTTCGGCGGGGATGGTCGGCTGACGGGCTACGACTTCGTCGAGGGCTTCCCGATCGATGGCACGCTGACCTCGCCCGAGGGGGTGAACTCCCAGGTGCCGCTGCCGCGTGGGGCAGGCCTGCTCGACCTCCCGCTGGGCAACGGCCAGCAGCAGATTGGCGGCTCCGCCACGGCCGAGCTCCGCCTCTACTTCCCCGAGGGACGGTGGGAGGTGCAGGACAACCTCCGGGTGATGCAGATGAACCACAGCTGGAACGCGATGCTGCCGTTCGAGCTCCGGGACGCGGACGCGTGGGCCCGGTCGGTCGTGGGCGAGGGGACTCCCTACCGGCTCACCTGCGTCAACGCGCCCGGCTCGCCAGCGTTCGGCTCCGGCGAGTGCTCCACGCCGAACAACCTCGTGAACCTGGGTGGCCAGTGGCTGGTGAACAAGCCCATGAGCAACGTGTCCAACCAGCTCCGCTTCACCAAGTATGGCTCGCTGGGTGCCACCGAGCACACGCTCTCCGGTGGCCTCTACCTCGGCTACTACACGGTGGGGAACAGCTGGTACTTCAATGACATCGTCACCGACGTGCGCAGCCGCCCGCGCTTCCTGGAACTGCAGGTGCTTGATGGCTCCGGCAACGTGGTGCGCAACGTCACCCAGAATGGCTTCCGCCGCTATCTCAGCAACTACACCAACGGCACGGGCAACGCGACCATCGCGGCGGCCTTCCTGGGAGATGAGGTCAAGATTGGCGAGAAGTTCCGCATCGACCTGGCCGGCCGCGTCGAGCGCAATGCGTACCAGCAGAACGTGGAGCGCACGGCGGCGTTCGATCTGGGAGATCCCACCACCACGGCGGATGACAACGCGCTATTCGGGACCGGCAAGTTCCAGCGCGTGAACGTGTCGCTCACCGACTGGGCGCTCTCGGGCGGCGTGAACTACGCCCTCTCGGACACGGCCTCGGTCTACGCTCGCAGCAGCCGCGGCTACAAGATGCCGCTGCTCGACCAGTACCTCACGGCCACCGACCCGAGCGACCCGGCGTTCCCGCAGACGCCGGAGATGCTGTGGCAGAACGAGGCGGGCATCAAGCTGGGCGCGAGCTGGTACGCGCTGGCGGCCGTGGCCTACTGGCTGCAGATCGAGAACTTCCCCAGCCAGGATGCCCGGGTGGATCCGGTGACGGGCGACACGAGCTTCGTCACCGTGTACGCAGGCAAGGCGCGGACGCTGGGCCTGGAGCTGGAGGCCGCGGTGCAGCCGATCAAGTGGTTCCGCGCGCAGGGCATGCTGACGGTGCAGGATCCGCGCTACACGGAGTTCAACGAGGGCGCGAATGACTTCTCCGGCAACCGCATCCGCCGGATTCCCCAGGTCATCGGAGACGTGACGGGCACCTTCATGTACGGGAACGCCACGCTCGGCATCAACTGGAACTACGTGGGGCACCGGTTCTCGAACAACGCCAACACGGTGGATCTGCCGGGCTACAGCCAGTTCAACGTCCGGGCTGGGTACACGTATGAGAACTTCACCCTGGACCTGCAGCTCTTCAACGCGCTCAACAGCATTGGCCTCACCGAGGGTAACCCGCGCGTGGACGAGTCGATCGGAGCCGTGCCGGACATCTTCCTGGCCCGTCCGGTGCTCCCGCGGCGCCTCATGCTGTCGCTGACCGCGCGCCTGTAACGGCAGCGGGTTTCACGCAGCAAGGCGATGCACCCGGGGTGAGCACCCGAAGAGATGGACCGCTCGCCCCGGGCTTCAGGCCCGGATGACGGTGACCCTGTGGTAACTTGCCCTCCACCCGGCGACTGCCGTGACCAGCGCGGTGGAGGTAGAATCGTGAGTACGCAGGCGAGCTCGATGTGGCGATCTCTGCCGCCGGAAGTGCAGCAGCAGATCAGCCAGGACAGTGAGCATTTCCGCAAGTGTCTCGACTACCTGCGGGAGCACTCGGCAGGCGAACTCGAGGGCTTTTACGGCCCTGGCAGCATGACCTGGGTGATCTATCGCGAGCCGGTGATCCTCCTCGGCGGACTGCGCGCCATCCTGCTGCAGATCGCCCATCCGGCAGTGGCCGTTGGCGTCTCCCAGAACAGCAACTTCCGGGGAGACCTGCTCGGCCGTGCGCGACGCACCTATACGGCGATGTACCAGCTTGTCTTCGGTGGCCTCCGCGAGGCGATGGGCGCCGCGAAGCGGGTCCACAGCCTCCACAGTCGCGTCAACGGCTCACTTCCGGCCGGCGCCGGCCCGCAGGGCGACGGCCGCTATCGCGCGAACGATCCTGAGCTGCTGCGTTGGGTGCTCGCCACCCTCATTGACGGCGCCATCGTGGTCTTCGATACCTTCGTGCGGCCGCTCAGCCTCGAGGAGAAGCGCCGTTACTATCAGGAGACGCGGATCGCCGCGGCGCAGTTCGGGCTCCTGCCGGAGCAGATGCCGCCCACGCTCGAGGCTTTCTACGCGTGGTATGACGAGCAGTTGGCGGGGGAGACGCTGCGCGTGGGAGACACGGCGCTCGAGCTGGCGAGCTTGCTCTTCAATTCGCCGTTCACCCAGGGACAGCTCGATGAGTTGCTCACCGCGGGCCTCCTGCCGGAGCGCTGGCGCAAAGCGTACGGGCTGGCCTGGGGACCGGGACAGCAGCGCGCGTGGAAGATCCTGAAGAGCACGATGCGCCGGGCCATCAACCTCACCCCGCCAAAGCTCCGCTACGTCACGGCCTGGCACCAGGCTCAGATGCGGCTGGCCCGGGCTCGAGGAGAGCGGCCGACGGTCATGGCCCGGATGCTGAACACCCTCGACGCTTACGTCGACGTGCCGTTCAGCATCCGGCCGGTCGCGGTGAAGGCCCCAGCGGCCGACAAGGATTGAGAACAACTCCTTTCGGCCGCAACGCGGGAGCCGTCACGCCTCGGTGGGCTCCGGGGCCTTCTCCTTCTCGGCGGCCGGGGCCAGCTCGAAGTCCACGATCTCGAACGTGCCGTCGGCCAGTTCCGCCTTCTCCACCACCTCCACGCCCTGGCTGCGGGTGGCGGACAGCACGTCCTCGCGCACTGGCTCGAAGCCGGCGAGGGTGGCCGCGTTCGCCGCGAGCTTCATGCGGGTGACCGCCCGGCCCACGCCCGCGCCCGACTCGCTCTTGCGCTTGTTGATGGCCTGCTGCGCGGCCTCGGCGAGGGCGAAGGAGGCCGGGTTGGCCGGCTTCTCGATGCCCGCGAAGGTGCGCGCGTCGGGCCAGCGGGCGCGGTGGATGCTCTTGCGGCCCGTCTCCTCGGCGAAGGCCCAGCTCCACACCTCCTCGGTGATGTAGGGCAGCACGGGGGCGAACAGCCGCAGCAGCACGTTGAGCCCCAGCCGCAGCGCCGCCACCGCCGAGCCGCGTGCCTCCTCGCCACCGGAGGACTCTCCGCGCGCACGCGCCTTCACCAGCTCCAGGTACGTGTCCGTGAAGCTCGCCCAGAAGAAGCTCTCCGTGTTGGCCAGGGCCGGGGCGAACTCGAACTCCTTGTAGGACGCCGTCGCGGCCTCCACCACGTCGGCGAGCTTCGCCACGAAGGCCCGGTCCAGCTCATGGGTGATGGGATGCTCCTGCGCCGTCTGGCTCAGCACGTACTTGCCGGCGTTGAAGAGCTTCGTCACCAGCCGCTTGCCGACCTTGAACACCTTCTCATCGAAGGCCGTGTCCGTGCCCAGCCGCGCCGAGGCCGACCAATAGCGCACCGCGTCCGCGCCGTAGTTCTCCAGCAGGTGCATGGGCGTGATGACGTTGCCCTTGCTCTTGGACATCTTCTTGCGGTCGGGATCGAGGATCCACCCGGAGATGAGCACGTGCTTCCAGGGAATGGTGTTCTCGTGCAGCATCGCCTTGGCGATGGTGTAGAAGGCCCACGTCCGGATGATCTCGTGGCTCTGCGGGCGGATGTCCGCGGGGAACAGCTTGCGGTGGCGCTCCGGATCCAGCTCCCAGCCCGAGGCGATCTGCGGCGTCAGCGAGCTGGTGAACCAGGTGTCGAACACGTCCGACTCGGCGGTGAAGCCGTTGGGCTGGTCACGCTGCGAGGCGTCGTAGCCCTGGGGCACGTCCACCGTGGGATCCACCGGGAGCTGCTCACTCGTGGCGACGATGGGCTTGTCGTGGATGGGGTTGCCGTCCGCGTCCAGCGGGTACCACACGGGGAACTGCACGCCGAAGTAGCGCTGGCGGCTGATGCACCAGTCGAGCTGCAGGTTCTCGGTCCAATTGCGGTAGCGCGAGCCCATGTGCTCCGGGTGCCACTTCACCCGATCGCCGAAGCGCAGCAGTTGCTCCTTCTTGTCCATGAGGCGCACGAACCACTGGCGCGTGGAGATGAACTCGAGCGGCTGGTCGCCCTTCTCGAAGAACTTCACCTCGCGCTGGATGGGCTTGGGCTCGCCCTGCAGCGGGATGCCCATGCCGGGCCTGGCCGCGCCGTCCTCGCGCCGCAGCAGCTCCACCATGGCCGTGCGCGCCTGCTTCACCGACTTGCCCAGCAGGCCCGCGTAGAAGCCCTGCGCGGCCGAGGCGTCCAGGCTCTCCCAGCCCGGTTCCCCGAAGGTGATGGCCATCAGCCGTCCGTTGCGGCCGATGATCTGCCGCAGCGGCAGCTTCTGCTGGCGCCACCAGAGCACGTCCGTGGCGTCACCGAAGGTACACACCATCAGGATGCCGGTGCCCTTGGTGGGGTCCGCCAGGTCGCTGGGGAAGATGGGCACCGGGGCGCGGAATAGCGGGGTGATGGCGCGCTTGCCGAAGAGGCCCTTGTAGCGCTCGTCGTCGGGGTGCGCGGTCACGCCCACGCAGGCGGCCAGCAGCTCCGGTCGCGTGGTGGCGATGGTGAAGCGCGCGTCCGAGCCCTCCACGCCGAACTCGATGTCGTGGAACGCGCCCGCCTGCGGCCGATCCTCGACCTCCGCCTGCGCCACCGCCGTCTGGAAGTCCACGTCCCACATGGTGGGGGCCTTCACCGAGTAGGCGTGGCCCTTCTCATACAGGTCCAGGAAGGAGAGCTGCGCCAGCTTGCGGCTGTCGTCGTCGATGGTGGCGTACTCCTCGGACCAGTCCACCGACAGGCCGATGCGCCGGAACAGACCCTTGAAGACCTGCTCGTCCTGCTGGGTCACCTGGTGGCACAGCTCGATGAAGTTGGGGCGAGACACCGTGCGCGGCGGCTGCTTGGAGGACTCAGCCGTGGCCTGCTCCAGGCGGAGGCCGGGCTCGTGCGGGGTGCGAACGTCCGCGCGGACGTTGAAGTAGTTCTGCACCCGGCGCTCGGTGGGCAGGCCGTTGTCGTCCCAGCCCATGGGGTAGAAGATGTTCTTGCCGAGCATCCGCTGGTGCCGGGCGATGACGTCCGTGTGCGTGTAGCTGAAGATGTGTCCCACGTGCAGCGAGCCGGACACCGTGGGCGGCGGGGTGTCTACGACGAACGTCTCCTCGCGGGAGCGCGAGGGGTCGAAGCGGTAGGTGCCCTCCGACTCCCACCGGGCATCGAGTTTTTTCTCGATGGTCTCGGCTTCGAAGTGCTTGGGGAGGAGCTCAGGGTTGATGGAGCGGAACGTCTTCATGGGGGGCGAACATGCCAAGGAGGCGTGGCCGCTGCTACTGAGATCTCCAGCGTGGCGGCTTACTCCGCGTTGAGAATGGCCATGTTGAACGCGCGCAGGGTGCCGAAGAGACGGCTGGAGACCTGCTCGTACCGCTCCTGGGCCTCCGGCGTGTCGAAGTACTGATCGTTCCACGAGCCCATCCCTCCGAAGACATCCGCCACCGTGCAGGCCAGGAGTCCGCGGAGCTTCTCCTCGGAGGGGTGGAACGGCTCGAAGTCGGAGACGGCGTTGACCTTGCGCCCGAATACCTCGCCCGCGCGCTCGCTGAACCCCGCCGCCTTCAGCGCTTCCTGGAGGGCGTCCACACGCTCCGGGGAGAGCTTCCCGGTGAGCCGCAACGCGTCGCTCTCGAGCACGAAGCGCGCCAGCTTGAAGGCCTCGAAGAAGGGAGAGTCCTGCTGCTCGGCGAAGGACTCCGCCTCACGCAGGGCTCCGAGGAACTCCTCCCGGACCTCCGTGGTGGGCCGGGCAGGGGAGTCGAGCAGCGGTGGTGCGTCCTCGAGCTCCCGGAACAGGTACATCTGGTAGCCCTCGGTGTTCGGCTTCAGGCGCAGCTTCTCCCGCTCCAGGAGCAGTCCCTTGTCACGCTTCCGCTCCTCCGGCGTGGGCCCCAGGTGCCTGAGACACCCGCGTAGCGTCTCGGGGATGATGGGCTCGACGCCATGCCCCCGGCAGCACCCCTGCCATTCCTGCGTCAGGTTGCCCATGGGCAACTCCCGGTGAGCCTCGGGGCCTCCGTCCCGGAGCTTCGCGGCGATGGACTCCGCCGTGTAGGGCTTCTCGCCCTCCGCCAGGAACTGGTTGAGGTTCCGGGCGATCCGCTCCCAGATCTCCCGCGCGAAGGGCTGGGCCTCCACCAGCGCCACGAAGTCCTGGGCCGTCGCCTCGCTCTCCAGGTACAGCCGCTCTTCCGAGGGGATGAACTCGTGCTGCCGGTCCGGGCCGAGCATCTGGCGATCGAAATCGTCGGGACCCGACGTGTGGAAGAAGGACTGGTACGCCTCGGGGATGTTCTCCACCGCGCCCTCGCGGCGGACGGTGGATTGCAGCTCACTCATCAGATCACCGCCCAGGAAATCGAGCACTCCTGCCCCCTCGCGGGAGCACAGGTAGCGCGCCACCTGGGACGCCTCGACGGCGGGCCGGCCATTGAGCTCGTTGGATTCGGTGATGACCCGCGCCCAGGCCTCGAGGACGCGGTCCGCGTGCGGCTGGAGGAGGGCGAGCTCCACGAGCTGGGCAGGCGAGATGAGGCTGCGGTGGCTGACGACGGTCTCGAGCACGTACACCGAGGAGACGCCGCGCGAGCGGAGCGCCAGGACGAGCGCCTGCGTGCTGGCGAACGCGGCGGCGATGTGCTCGGGGAGTTTTTCCGGGGCCCGGCTGCCGAGATCCAGCGCGCGCACTTCCAGGGGTTCCCCGTCCGTGCCGAGCCCCTCGAGCCAGCCGGCCAGTGGTAGCTCGCGTCCGTCCCGCAGGCGGGCGCCGAGGGAGTAGGTGTTGGGCTGCGCGAGGCGGCGCACGGACCAGGATTCACCCAACATCGTCTCGAGCCGCGCGAGGACCTCCGGCCATTGCACCCGTTCCTTCTTGAGGAGCGAGGTCACCCAGGCCACCACCATGTCGTCGAGCTTCATCGGGTCTCCGTCGGATGGGACCGCGCCACACTACTCCCCGAACGAGGGCGGGGAGGTGCCCATCCGCTCGGCTGCTCTCCTGGTGGGCTCCTGACGCGCTCGTCGAGGCTGTAGAGGGCTGTAGAGCCCGGGGCCGTCGAGGCTCGCCGGGGGTGGGAATCGCGCTCACCCCCGGTCCGGATTCCTGGGAGAATCGTCGAGTGTGCTAAACAACGCACATCACGCTGACCTTGCCTCCTATGCTCGAATCCCTCTCCGTACCCAAGCGACGCGTAGCGGCCCAGTTCGTCCTGCCGGGCGGTGCCTCGCGCAACGTGGCCGTGTTCCTCGCCGAAGCCGCTCCCGGACACACCGGGGGTGAGCGGCTGTCGGACCTGCTCAACAACAGTGGCTCGCAGTTCATCCCCGCGGTGGATGCGGACACGGACAACATGACGTTCGTGCACTGCGAGAACCTCGCGATGGCGCGCGTGGCCGCCGAGCACGAGCCCAACGTCGTCGATCAGTTCACCATCCCCACCGAGCACGAGGTGGAGGTGACGATGATGGACGGCCAGAAGCTGCGCGGGCTCATCACCTACGTGCTGCCCGAGGCCCACTCCCGCCTCACCGACTACCTCAACAACAGCGCTCCCGCGTTCTTCCCCGTGTTGGAGGGGGAGCGCGTCGCGCTGGTCAACAAGCGCCACGTCGCCTACGTGGAAACCCTTCGCCGCTGAGAAGTCTGAAAAGCCATGGCTCGGTTCGACGCCTTCATCGAGAAGCTCTACAAGGAAGCCGGTGTCGCCATCATGTTGGAGACCGGCAGCGGCATCAATCTGCGGACCGCCGCGGGCAACGTGCCCATGGTCAAGGCGGGGCTCAACTCGCAGCAGATCATCGGCGCGCTCTCGGAGATCCTTCCCCCGGACATGCGGGGCAGCTTCCCGACCGAGGGAGTCTCCACCTTCTCTTATGCCGCTCCCGCCGGTGCGGTGCAGGTGAAGGTGCAGAACGTCTCGGGCCACTTGAAGGTGGCGCTGGTGCCCCAGCAGAAGGCGGCGCCGGCTGCCAACGTCGTCGCGGTGCCGCTCCCGGCCCCGGGCCCTGCCGCCCTGGATCTGCCGCCCGCCTCCGAGGATGACAAGCTGGAGCTGGCCTCCCCGGCGGACATGATGGACCTGGCCGCCCGCGGTGCCGGTGGCGCCTTCACCGCCGGCCCCGGTGCCGTCCCGGCGCGCGCTCCCACGGCTCCAACCGCCGGGCCCCGCGCCGTTCCCACCGCCGCCCCGGCCGCCGCCAAGGCCCCGGCCGCCGCTCCGGCTGCTCCCGCCGCCGAGGTGAAGTCGTCCATCCAGGTGATTCCGGTCAACGACGGGCCGGACTCGGATGCGGGCCAGGCCCTGCTCGCGTTGCTGAATCGCATGCTCGACAAGAAGGCCTCGGACCTCCACCTGTCCAGCCAGGTGGTGCCCATGCTGCGCGTCGACGGCGACATGGTGCCCCAGGAGGACTACCGGCCCATGACGTCCGATCGCCTCAAGGCCATGCTCTGGAGCATCGCTCCGGAGAAGAACAAGAAGCAGTGGGAGGAGACGCGCGACACGGACTTCGCCCACGAGACCGACCGCGCCCGCTTCCGCGTCAACGTCTTCGAGGACCGCAAGGGCATCGGCTCGGTGATGCGGCAGATCCCCACGAAGATCATGACCGCCGAGGACATGGGGCTCTCCAAGCACATCCTTGATCTGTGCTACCTCAGCAAGGGCCTGGTGCTCGTCACGGGTCCGACGGGCTCCGGTAAGTCCACCACGCTGGCCGCGATGATTGACTACATCAATCGCAATCGCGAGGACCACATCATCACGATCGAGGACCCGATCGAGTTCGTCCACCCGAACAAGAAGTGTCTGGTCAACCAGCGCGAGGTGCACGTCCACACGCACGGCTTCAAGAACGCCCTGCGCGCCGCCCTCCGTGAGGACCCGGACATCGTGCTCGTCGGCGAAATGCGAGACCTCGAGACGATCGCCATCGCCATCGAGACGGCCGAAACGGGCCACCTCGTCTTCGGAACGCTGCACACCAACACGGCGCCCTCGACGGTGGACCGCATCATCGACCAGTTCCCCGCGGACCGGCAGGAGCAGATCCGCATGATGCTCTCCGAGTCCCTCAAGGGCGTCATCTCGCAGATGCTGGTCAAGAAGATCGGCGGAGGCCGCGTGCCCGCGCAGGAAGTGCTTCTGTGCACCAGCTCCGTGGCCAACCTCATCCGCGAGGGCAAGACGTTCCAGATTCCTTCCATCATGCAGACCTCGCGCGGCATCGGCATGCAGACGCTCAACGATGCCCTGCTCGAGCTGGTGAAGAAGAAGCTCTGCGAGCCCAGCGACGCCTACATCAAGGCCATCGCCAAGGGAGAGTTCAAGCAGATGCTGGAGCGCTCGGGCTTCAAGCTCGATCTGCCCACCTCCTGAGCCTTGGAGGAGAAGCCCTCCCGGAGCTCGTGCGCGTCCTGCGCTCCAGCTCCGGGAGACGCTCCGCGAGTCCCAGTTGATCAGTCGAGCGAGGCCTGGTCCGCGAAGAAGACCACGCGTCCGCCGCTGGCAGGGCTGGTGGAGCTGTTGTAGCCCTCGGTGACCGTCCACAGGTTGGTGCCGCTGCCCGTGGCGTGCATGCCCTCGGGCATCCGGGCCCACTGGCTGCTGCCGGACAGGTAGGCAGTGCGCGAGGCGCCCGTGGACACCTTGAAGAGGGCGCCGCTGTAGCGCGTCGAGCTCAGCCAATACGAGGTCGTCGCCGTCGTGGTCATGATGGGGGCCACGCCCTGCACGTTGGGCTCGTTCATGATCCAGGCGCGCTCGGGCGTCACCACGCCGCTGACCGTCTTGAGGCGCCAGGTGGTGGAGTCCACCGGCCAGCGGTAGAGCCGCCCGCCGAGCCCCGGCGTGGTGCCGTCATAGGGGCAGCCCGTGCCGGTGTTGTTGCAGTACTCGCCCGAGAGCAGCACGTCCGTGGCGCCACGCGTGTCCTTGCCCAGGAAGGAGAACTTGGGGCGGCAGGGGCTGACGATCGTCGAAGGCACCACGTATGCGCTCACCTGGGGCAGCACGTACTTGTAGCCGTAGGCGCACCACTCCGTGCCCACCTTGCCGATGGCCGTCTCACACGCGGTGCTGGTGCTCACCTCGCGGATCTGCGTGAGGTCGAACACGCGGACGCCATCCGCGGTGTCAGCCATGTAGAGGTAGTTGCCGTACCAGGCCAGGCCGCCGCCGTGCTCGGGGATGGTGGTGAAGTTGCCGGCGCTGGTGGGCCGCACCAGCAGGAGGTGGCGGTAGTTCACCGCGCTCAGGGACATGTCTGAGATGTCCGCCACCGAGACGCGCACGCCCTTGTCCGGGCTGCTGAGCGTGTAGTGCCAGGCGACGATGGCCACGTTGGTGCTGCCAGACACGCCCGCGGTCATGCCCTGGGGCACCCAGTCCGTGGTGTCCATGTCACCGTCGTTCCAGCGGAAGCCGCCCTTGTAGCCCACGGCCGACGGGCGATTGGTGGAGGTGAGCACCGGGCCCGCGCGGTTCAGGTCCTGCAGGATGGCCGGCAGCCCCAGTGCGGGGCCCACGCCCGTCATGTACGAGGCGTAGGTGGTCCACGTGTTCTGGTCCTGCATCTTGAGGCAGCTCGCGTCATGCGTCGTCAGCGGCGCCCCCTCCGTGAGGGCTTGCTGCTCGGTGCCCGGAGTCTCGTCTCCGGCCTCATGCTCCAGGGCGGGACCACATCCCGCGATCCCGGCTCCGGCCAGCCACGTCGCGATGAAGAGTCCCCGCGTCTTGTTGATGCCCATCACGTTCATCTCCTTGGAAATATGGAAGGACGTGAATTACATGATTTTACGTAATTGATACAATGGCTTCATGCCGGGCTACCGTGTCCTTCATGGCCACCGGGCAGAGCGACGATGGGCTTCAGAGTTACCTCGACGAAGATCCTGGGGCACGGCCACTCTCGGATTGGCTCTGGGGGCTGTCGCGATGGGGGACGCTCGTTCTCGTCCGCGCCGCGCTTGCCATTGCCGAGGCCTGTGTGGAGCGGTGGCGCCGGGGGGCTCCCAGGGACGAGGGCTGGCAGCACCACTTCGCCTCCTCGACCCTGCCACAAGATGCCCTGACGGCTCTGTGTGCATGGCTGGAGCGGGGAGGGCGACCCGGGGACGCCAGGCTCGAGTCGTGCACCGAGGAGCTGCGCGACCTGATCGGCAATGCGGAATTCTTCGATGACGAAGCCTCGGGCGGTGGCTCCGAGCGCGAGCAGGCCGTGGCCTCCGGGCGTGCGATCCTGATGGCCTTGGAAGCCTCCCAGTGGACGGCGGAGCGTGCGACGGAGGACGTCCCGGACGAGGCCGAGCGCCAGGCGATCGCCAGCTCGGGGCCTGCTCAGGAGCTCTTGGCAGGGGCCCGGGCGTATCGCCACGCACTCCCGGAGAGTTCGGAGGCTAAGGTCCGGGAGTTGATCCGCGATGCACTTCGCGCGAAGTGAGGCCTGCATGAGCCCCGTTCCGACAACCCGCCCCAGCTCTCGCCCTGTCGTCGCGAGTGACGACGCCTTCCTCTTCGAGCTCTACGCGAGCACCCGCGCCGAGGAAATGGCGGCCTGGGGCTGGAGCGCGGCGCAGCAGGAGCCCTTCCTGCGCATGCAGTGGATGGCGCAGAAGCGCGGCTACGAGGCGCGCTACCCCTCCGAGCGGCACAGCATCCTCGAACTCGAGGGCAAGCCCGTGGGCCGCCAGTGGGTGGTGCGTGGCGAGCACGAGCTGCTCCTGGTGGATGTGACGTTGCTGCCCGCGTGCCGGGGCTCGGGCCTGGGGACCTCGCTGCTGCGCTCGCTCCAGGAGGAGGCCGCGGCGGTTGGCAAACCCTTGCGGCTCCACGTCATGCGGAACAACCCGGCCCTACGGCTCTACACGCGGCTGGGATTCACGCCCGTGGCCGAGGCGGGGCAGGGGACGTCGGAGCCCTATCTTGCCCTCGAATGGCGGCCGAAATGACACGGCCCGCGAGCGACATCGCCCGCGGGCCGTTTGTTTCAAGACGAGGGGACGGGTTGACGTCCGCTCAGGTCACAGCAGCAGATTCTCCGGGGCGGGCACCACCGTCTGGAAGGTGTAACCGAGCGCCCCGTTGGCGCCTGCCGCTGTGGTGGTGCTGCCATCACCGCCAGCGCCACCGCATGCACCGCCACCGCCACCGGCCGTGATGATGGTACTGGCGCCCACGGGAGGCGCGGAGCTTCCGCCGGTGCCGTTCTGGACCTGGAGGGACCCTGCCATGGTGGGCGTAGACGTCGAGATGAGGTGGATGATGCCGCCACCACCGCCTCCGCCGCCGCCCTTTCCAGCGCCACTCGCGACGGTGCCGCCGGATCCACCATTGCCACCCCGGGCGCGGATGTTGCCATTCACATTGAGGGTTCCCTTGGCGGCGATCACGATGACACCTCCCGCTCCACCCCCGGGTCCCACGATACTGGCGGCAGCGTTCCCCCCGTTCGCGCCGTTCGCGTTGATGTTGCCCGTGCTCGTGACCAGGAAATTGCCTCCGGCGGCGATGACCAGTGCGCCGCCGCCCTCACCTCCCGACGTCGTGGCGAGGCGGCTGCCCGCGCCGCCGGCGAAAACCACGGGACGGCGCACCTGGTGGGCCTGGAGGTTGCTCAGCCCGATACCTCCGTTCGGGTCGCCCGCGGGGGCGACGGCGATGCCGGGATGCGGCGAGCCGCCACCACTGTCCTCGGTGCCGGGCGCCACGTCGATGGTTCCGCTCACGGTGATGTTACCCGTGGCGCGGAGCATCGTCCCGCTCGGGAGGATGAGGGTGCCCGCGATGTCGATGGTGGTGAACTGCAGGCTGCTCTTTCCCTGGGTCACCAGGTTGCTGAACACGGTGGAAATGGTGAGATCCAGGGTGCTGCCGGACGCCACGGAGAGCGTGCCCGCCGAGCCATCTCCGTAGAGCCCCATGTTACCTGCCGGGCCCTGGGCACCGGTGTCGCCCTTGTCTCCCTTGAGGCCCTGGATGCCCTGGGTACCGGTGTCGCCCTTGTCTCCCTTGAGGCCCTGGATG
Source organism: Archangium lansingense (assembly GCF_026626635.1). Lineage (GTDB taxonomy): Bacteria > Myxococcota > Myxococcia > Myxococcales > Myxococcaceae > Archangium > Archangium lansingense. Next base: position 7,081,436 of record NZ_JAPNKA010000001.1, on the reverse strand, counting down.
CCCTGGGTACCGGTGTCGCCCTTGTCTCCCTTGAGGCCCTGGATGCCCTGGGTGCCGGTGTCGCCCTTGTCTCCCTTGAGGCCCTGGATGCCCTGGGTACCGGTGTCGCCCTTGTCTCCCTTGAGGCCCTGGATGCCCTGGGTACCGGTGTCGCCCTTGTCTCCCTTGAGGCCCTGGATACCCTGGGCGCCATTGCAAACGTAGCGGGTCAGGGCCGAATCCACCTCGGTCGTCTCCAGCGTGCCGTTTCCATTGGAGTCCACGCCAGCCTCGAGCTTGATACCGCCGGTGGCGCAGTTGGAACTACCGGTCGCCTCGTTCGACGTCTTCATCAAGGCTCGGGCGCCAGCTGCTCCCGTGGCGCCGGTGTCGCCCTTGAGGCCCTGGATGCCCTGGGCACCCGTGTCGCCCTTGAGGCCCTGGGTACCCTGGGAACCGTTGCACACGTAGCGGGTCAGGGTGATGTCCACTTCGGCCGCGTCCAGCGTGCCGTTGCCATCGGCGTCCACGCCGGCCTCGAGCTTGATGCCGCCAGTGGGGCAGGTGGCGGGATTCGCTCCCTCGGCCGAGGTGCTCACCAGGGCGCGCTTCCCCTCGGGACCGATGGGGCCCACGGGTCCATTCGCGGGGCCTTGCTCGCCCTGGGGACCCTGGACGCCGTTGCATACGTAGCGCGTCTGCGCGGCGTCGACCTCATTGTCGTCCAGGGTGCCATTTTCGTTGGCATCCTGGCCGACCTCGAACTTCGAGCCCGCCGTCGCACAGTTGGTGCCCTCCGGCTCGACCGAGGTCCGTACCACGGTACCCGAGCCCGCCGCTCCGGCGGGTCCCTGCGGGCCCTGTGGGCCTTGCGGCCCTTCTGGTCCCTGGGGTCCCGGAGAGCCTCCGCTCGAACAGGCCGAGAGGGCCAGTGCGGTACAGAGAGTCATGACGCGGAACCCAGACGGTCCCAATCGGAGTCGAGGGGAGAGCGGCAGCAGCATCGGCATGGGCAGGGTCCTTTCGAGAACCTGTTGCAGTTGCAATCGCGCAGTATGTGTCAGTCCCTGGTGGGATGCTGTGATCGTCTTCACAACGCGTCCCGTCAGAGCTTGACGCCGAGTAATTCCTTTCTCACGGTACGGGGACGTGGTTTGTTGGCGGCTCGACACTCAACACCCAACAGGGAGCACAGATGTCGACGCCGTTTATCGGGCAAATCGTGATGTTCGCTGGCAACTTCGCGCCTCGGGGCTGGGCATTCTGTCAGGGCCAGATCCTGCCCATCGCGCAGAACCAGGCCCTCTTCTCCATCCTGGGCACCACCTATGGCGGCAACGGGCAGACGACCTTCGCGCTGCCGGACCTGCGCGGCCGGTACCCGATGCAGCCGGGCCAGGGTCCAGGACTGTCGCCGCGCACCCTGGGGGAGCAGGGCGGTTCGGAGACAGTCACCCTGATCGCCAACCAGATGCCGGCGCACAACCACACGATCAATGTCAGCAGCCAGGATGGTGACACGGAGACTCCCGTGGGAACGGTCCTGGCGGCGGACTCGACGGGGGGGAACCTGAACTACAGGGGCGCGCCCATCGACGGCACCATGAACCCGGCGGCCATCGGTATCGCGGGTGGCAGCCAGCCGCACAACAACATGTCGCCCTTCCTGTGCGTGAACTTCATCATCGCGCTCGAGGGCGTCTACCCCTCGCGCAACTGACGTGAGCAGGGCGCCCGGGGTCCTCGCGGGCCCCGGAGCCTCCTCCGCTCAGGACTTCGCGTTGGCGGACCGGGGCTCGGCGAGCGCCGGAGCCGCAGCGGGCAGTTGGTCCGCACGGGCCTTCAGCCGCGAGCCCACCAGCGACAGCAGCGCCCCCAGTGAGCACACCGGCTTCGCGTCCGGCTCGATGATGCGCATGGCCAGGAAGGCCGCGGCCACCCGCGCCACCGCGGATAGCAAGAAGAGCACGTGCAGGTTCACCCATACGTGGCCCCCGAGAGTGAACTCCGTGGGCAGCAGGCTCGCGAGGCCCCCGCCCAGCGCCGAGGCCACCGCATAGGCCAGGCCTCCCGCCGTGGAGAACGCCGCCAGGTAGAAGGGTCGGCCCCGGCGCGGCGCCACCGACAGCGGCAGCGCGAAGGCAGCCAGGCCGTGGCCACCCCAGAGCACTCCCGCCAGCACCACGTCCGCCAGCAGCGGCCAGAGGAACGTGGCCGTCGGGAACAGCCAGAGGGCCGGGATGACGCCAATTCCTAGCGAGCACGTCAGCAGCACCGGCTGCGCTCCCAGCCTATCAATGAGCCTGCCCCACACTGGCGCGGCCAGCATGCGCATCCCAGCCACCGCCGCCAGGTACAGGGCCATCGTCAGGAAGCTCATCTTCAGGTTCTTCAGCATGTGGAACGAGAAGAAGGGCGCGGATACCCCCACCGCTGCATTCCACGCCACCTGGTACACCAGCACCCGGCGCGCCCGCTCGTCGCGCAGCGGCAGCAGCGCCGCGTGGAAGTCCAGCTTCGCCTTCTCCTTGTTCGGTGCCGGATCATGCTGGCGCGCCATCAGCACCGTCGTCATCACGCCCGCCACGCAGGCCAGCGCGGCCAGCAGCGGCAGGCCCAGTCCCACGCCCTCGGGCGGGCGCAGCTTGTCCATCAACACGCCCGCCAGCAGCGACGTCAGCGTGCTCCCCAGCGTACACAGCGCCGTGCGCCGGCCGAAAAAGCGCCCCCGGATGGACTCGGGCACCAGCTCGCCCATCCACGCCACCCAGGCGTTGTTGCCGATGACTCCCAGCACCGCCGACACCCCCGCCACCACTACCAGCAGCCGCTGCTGTCCCTCCAGCTCCAATGGCAGCCACGGCAGCACGCACAGCGGCAGCATCACCTGGCGCGACAGGCACACCGCCGTCAGCGCCACCCGCCGGTGCCCGAAGCTGGACGTCAGCCACGCCGCCGGGAACTGCACGAACTGGGCAAAGAAGGGCAGGGCCGTCATCACCCCCACCAGCAAGGGCCCCAGCTTCAGCGCCAGCGCCCACGCGGTGAGCACCGTGGCCCCCGCACACGCGGTGAAGACCTCCGCCACGATTCCCTCGGCCACCGATGTCTTCAGGGAGTGGCGCAGGGCGTGCCGCGCCGCGTTGCCCGGCTCGGAGGTGGGGGTGGTGCTCGCCGGCGGCGCTCCCATCAACGGGGCTGCCGAGCCCGGAAGCGAGTTGCCGGGCCGGAAGAGGGGGACGGCGGAGGCCAGGGCAGCGAAGCTGCGGAGGACGTGGCGGCGCAGGACGGCGAGAGACACGCGGACCCTTGAGACAGTGGAGACGCAGGACGGCCCAGGTCTGTCTCATGACGCGCCGCACCCACTCAAACCGACCCCTGGCGCCTGGCTGCCCCCCTTCCAGGCCCCTCCGCCTGCTCGTCCATGCAGGAAGCAGGTGCAGTTCACGCGGTCTTGAACTATATGAACGGCGCAGAGGGAGAAGAGGGGTACATGGAACTCGCGCGTGAGCTGGCGGACTTTCTGGGGAGCGTGGAGCAGCGGTTGGGCACCATGCTGGCGGACGGGGATGCGGGCCCGGGTGTGAAGGGTGACACGCTGATGGAGGCCGCGCGCCACCTGTGCATCGGCACCGGCGGCAAGCGCGCCCGCCCCATGCTGGTACGCCTGTTCGGCGGCGCGGTGAATGTGGCCCCCGAGAAGCTGGTGGATGTGGCCGTGGCCGCGGAGATGATCCACTCCTCCAGTCTCCTGCACGACGACGTGGTGGACGCCGGCATGTACCGCCGCGCTCGGCCCACGGTGAACGCCCGCTGGGGCAACATCGTCGCGGTGATGAGCGGAGATCTCATCCTCTCCACCGCGCTGCACCGCCTGTCCCACCTGGACCCACGCCTCACCCAGTCCGCCCTCTCCGTGGTGGTGGAGATGTCGCGCGCCGCCATCACCGAGGTGGAGGCCCGCGGCAACCTGGAGCTGCCCCTGGAGCGCCTGCGCTTCGTCGCCGAGGGCAAGACGGGCTCGCTCTTCGGCTGGTGCGGAAGCGCCGCCGCCACGCTCGCCGGCCAGCCCGAGGCCGCCCAGCGCTTCGATCTCTTCGGCCGCCGCTTCGGCGTGGCCTTCCAGATTGCGGATGACATCCGCGACGTGCTCGGCACGGACCCCGGCAAGCCGCGCTACGCGGACGTGCTCTCGGGCACTCCCTCGCTGCCCATCCTCCTGGCGGTGGCGCGCGACGGCTCGCTGAAGAACAAGCTCAAGGACGCGTGGGCCTTCACCACCGTCAACCCCGAGCGCACCCGTGCCATCGGCGACGCCATCGAGGCCACCGGCGCCGTCGAGCTGTCCATGGAGCGGATGAACAAGGAGCTCGAGGCCGCCGTGGACGCGCTCGGGCACTACGCCCAGCAGGGGACGGGGGCGGAGCTGGTGGACTGGGCGCGCAAGCTGTCGGTGGGCATCGCTGCCCAGGCGCAAGAGAGCCGTGCTGCATGAAGGGCTACCTGTGGACGGGCGGTCTCGAAGGGGCTCGGGGGGAGGGCTCTGGCAACGGTCGTCTCGCTCCCTGGGAAGCCATCGCGGTGGACGCGGTGGGCAACGTCATCGAGTTCTGGGGCTTCAAGCGCAACCAGGGCCGCGTCTGGGCTCTGCTGTACCTGCGCGGCGAGCCCCTCACCGCCGGTGAGATAGAGCGCGAGCTGGAGCTCTCCAAGGGCGGAGTCTCCATGCTGCTGAGGGACCTGGAGCGCTGGGGCGTGGTGCGCCGCGTGCGTTCACCCCAGGACAGCGCCTGGCGCTACGGCGCCGAGACGGACCTCATCCGCATGGTGTCGCACGTGATTGAGGAGCGGGAGGCGGGGTTCATCGAGCGCATCCGAGCGGACCTGGCCGAGGCCCACCGGCTGGCGGTGGAGTCGGGGAACGTTCCCCGCGAACATCTTTCGCGCCTGGAGAAGATGGCCACGCTTGCCGAGCACGTGGAGCGCGCGCTACGGCTGTTCATCAAGACGGCACGCCTGGACGTGGCCGGGATCCTCGGCGCGCTGCGCGAGGATTCGACCCGGCAGTGAGGCGGCCTGGGAGCCGAGGGAGGCACGGATGGACTCGCATTACGATCAGGTCATGAAGGCGCGGAGCACGGCGGATACGGCCGCCTCGAAGCTGTACTTCGCGTACTCGACCATTCTGGACCGGGCCGCCTTCGAGGAGTGGCGCTCGCAGCACAGCTACGACTTCTTCGAGCTGCCCGAGGGCAAGCTGGCCGAGGCGCTGGACGTGGACCTCGTGTACGACTTCCCCTCGAGGTGGTGGGGCGGGCGCGTGGCGGGGCTGACGGACGCGCCGGGGAAGAGCGTGTACGGGCGGCTGTTCGAGATTGGCGGGAAGGACTGGCCCATCATCCAGCACAAGGAGGGCGCGGTGACGAGCATGTCCGTGGAGCGGCTCGTGCGCGTCCGGGTCGAGGGCCAGGAACTGCAGGCCACGGCGTTCGTGACGTCGCCGCGCCGGGCGTCCACCGAGGGCCCCATCAGCCAGCGGTTCATTGATGCCCTGGTGCGCGGCGCGCAGAGCGCCGGACTGCCCGCCGAGTACATCGAGCGGCTGCGCCGCGGGGAGTAGGGGAGCGAGGGACGGGGCAGGCGCCTTGGATTCGGGAGCGGGCGCAAGGGGGCACGGGTTCGAGTCCTGTATTCCCGAACATTCAAAGCCCTGGAGTTTCGCGGACTTTCGTCGAAACTCCAGGGCCTTTCTCTTTTCTCGCATCATCCCTTCGCCGCTAACAACCAAGTCTCGTTCGTAGCAACTTCGGGTCAGGGTCGCCTTCCAGCGCCACCATGGCAAGTCTGCTGGAGGCATTAGCTCTAGGAGCTTGTCGGAGAATCGCCGAAAAACGACTCCTACATACCAACCATAGCGGTGTGTTTGAGTCGCACTACCCCTCATGTAGTGGGTAGCCGAGGTATTCCGACAGGCTCCTAGATCCAAGTAGCTGTAACTACGCAGGGCTGCGAGAGCGGCATGTCAGATGCCCGTATGAAGATCGCCGGCCGATTCGGAAGTTTCGCACCTGGCATGCTCGTGACATCGTACGCGACCACAAAGGATCTGGTTCATGGTCAAGATCAAGGTCATTCTTCCGAATTCACCCCACCTACCCACCGTCAAAAAGCTTTGGCGGAAACACTCAGCCACGCTTGGTTTCCTTCCCGAGGGAGCTTTCGACGAGCAGGCTGAGCGGCGGTGCATTCTGGGTGCCTTTGACGAGTTTGGCGAGTGCATCGGGTACGTCTTGTATCGTAGGAAGGACGATCGCATCGCTATTACCCACTTGTGCGTTGACTCAAGCAAGAGAGGGTGTGGCACAGCTCGCAAGCTTGTGGAAGAACTGAGCCGCATTGAATCTGTGTATCGTGGAATGGAACTGTGGTGTCGCCGAGACTTCCCTGTGAGTAACGTTTGGCCAAAGCTCGGCTTTGTTGCCAGTAATGAGCGCGTCGGGCGCAGCCATGATGGGGATCTATTGACCTTCTGGTGGCGTGAAAATCCACATCCCAGCCTGTTTGCGGTTCCCTCTGGGCAAGGTCAGGTGCGCGCTGTCATTGATGCCAACATCTTCTTCGACCTGGTTGCTGGAAAAGGAACTCGGCGAGCTGATTCCAAAGCGCTTCTGGCCGATTGGCTTCGGGACAGCTTGCGGCTGTACGTAACCGACGAGCTGTTCAATGAGATTCTTCGTAACAAGGACGGTCTACAGGAGCGAAAACGGCTCCGTAAGGAGGTCAGTCGTTTCGAGAAGTGCTTGCCTTGCCCCTGGGACACGATTTCGCGCATCTATGAGGAGCTTTCGGTACGATTGCCTTCTCAAGGTACAAGTGACGAGTCGGATCTGAGACATCTCGCACGCGCGATTGCGGGTGGCTTCTCCTTTTTTGTGACTCGGGATGGGCGTCTGTTGGATGCGGATGAAGACATCTACCGTGCCCATAACATTACTGTCATCCGGCCTTCGGATCTTGTCCTTCACATTGATGCGTTGAGCCAGGAGTCACGCTATCAACCCAAGAGATTATCTGGGACAATGCTGCACATTGGCCATGTGCAGACGGGACAGGATGAGTTGCTGGCTCCACATCTTCACAATGCAAATGCCGGTGAAAGTAAGCTCTCATTTCTCTCTCGATTGAGAGAATTTCTTGCTACGCCTCATACGACGGAGTGTGAGTGGGTGGCTGGTCCTGAGGGGAATGCGCTGGCCATCCTTGTCCGAAGGCGTACTGAATCTGGAGAACTGCTAATCCCGCTTCTTCGTGTGGCTCCCAGTCAGTTGGCACCTACTCTTGCTCGACACCTTCTTTTTTATTGTGTCAAGAAAGCTGTCCAGCAAGATTGTCATTCGCTTCGGATTACTGATTCGTTGCTGGATTCTGACACCCAGCAGGCAATCCGAATGGATCCGTTTTTGAAGACACAGGATGGGTGGATCCGTCCGTGCATTGCCCGTTTGGAGCCTGCAAGCGAGCTTCTTGGGCAATTTCGGAGTTTCTTGAGCGAAAGGCTGTGCGCAGCTGAGATTGCCCAGGCATCTATAGCTGGTATTGCGTCAGATGATTTGAGGCAGAATCCGCATCTTGCCGCAGAGTTCGAGCGCGCCATTTGGCCCTCCAAGGTGTCGGATGCGGTCTTGCCAACCTATGTTGTCCCTATCCAGCCGCAATGGGCTCAGCATCTCTTTGATGAGCGGCTGGCTGCTCATGATCTCTTTGGTGCTCGGATCGATCTGGCACTCAACCGGGAGGCGGCCTACTACAGGGCAGCGCACGCTCCCTACCTCAAGGCTCCAGCTCGAATCCTTTGGTACGTCAGCCAGGATAAGAAGGGCCGCTTCGGAGGAACAGGCGAGGTGAGGGCGTGCTCGCGGCTGGAGGAGGTCGTGATCGATACACCTAAGCTCGTATTTCGCAGGTTCCGGCGTCTAGGTATCTACGAGTGGCGACACGTGCTGGACACAGCCAGGGGAGATGTGAATGGGAGGCTCATGGCTCTGCGGTTTTGTGACTCCGAGGCGCTCCGTCGGCCAGTTCCTCGCAAGCAGATGCTGTCTGTTCTGGAAGAGTTTGGGATACGCACTCAGCTTCAGTCTCCGATTAAGATTCCCCCTGAAGCGTTCGTGAGGCTTTACGATGCTTCCCGCTCCTGAACTCGACATTCGCGCCCCCCGTATCCTCCTGCTCTCTCTCCATCCGGTCTACGCGAAGCGCTTTTTCGAACAGACAAAGCAGGTAGAGCTACGACGGACACGTCCACGGCTTTCAAGAGGGGATCTAGTTCTTTTTTATGTGTCTTCCCCTGCGCAGGTCATAGGTGGCGGTGGGCGGGTGCATCAGGTTCTAGAACTATCTCCTGATGTGCTCTGGCGGAAGATTGGAGGACTAGCAGGTATTGATAAGCAGGGGTTCGATCTGTACTTCCGAGGTGCAGCACTTGGTTATGGAATTCTCTTTGATGAGATCTGGTCTTTTGAGCCAGCCATCCCGCGGAGCGCCATCAAACGAAGGTGGCCAGACTTCAGGCCTCCCCAGCTTTATCACTACCTGACGGAGACGGAGGTTAGGCGCATTGGTGTCCAAGTGCGAGATCGTGTTTTGGTTCCTTTGCGGCGGTGAGCGCGATATTCATTTCCCCTTGGGCATTGTTGAAGGCGCGAGGGTCACGCGGAAGCCATTCTTCATGGTTACCCGTCGTTCTCTTGAGTCCGAGTCTGTGGAGTGTCCACGAAGTTTTTGGACATAGTCAGGAGAAATGCTGATTCACCCACTCGTGCATCTTGGGACAGCTCCAGGCAATCTGGGCATGGGCTCTATTCCGCCTATGGCCTGCCGCGCCGCTGCCTCAGGACGGCGAGCTTTCTTCCCTTGACGCCTTGCCAGCATCACACCGCCAGGATGCGCACTCCATCCAGTGGGGCAGGAGAGAACCCACAACAGCCCCAGGAGAACGCGCCATGAAGAAGGAGATGATTGTCCGCGCATGGAAGGATCCCGTGCTCAGCGACAACTACACCTCCCCATCAACGACAACTACACCTCCCCATCCTGAGTGACGGCAGCCGTCGGTAGAAACCCGGTGACTCCGGAGGTTCGGATGGGCGGGTGAGGACGACGGATGCCCAGGTGAGGAAGCTGATGGAAGAGATGGCGAAGCACGGTCGCCTGGGGCTGGCGTCGGCCCGGGCGGGGATGGACCGCAAGACGGCACGCAAGTACATGAAGGAGGGGAAGTTCCCCTCGGAGCTCGAGCAGGAGCGCACCTGGAGGACACGGGAGGACCCCTTCGAGGAGCAGTGGGACAGCCTGGCCGAGCGGCTGAAGGAGGCGCCGGAGCTGGAGGCCAAGACGCTCTTCGAGGAGCTGTGTGCTCGCGAGCCGGGCCGCTACAAGCCGGGGCAGCTGCGCACGTTGCAGCGGAAAGTGCGCCAGTGGAGAGCGCAGCAGGGGCCGGAGAAGCAGGTGTTCTTCGCCCAGGAGCATCGGCCCGGGGAAGCGATGCAGACGGACTTCACGTGGGCCAATGAGCTGGAGGTGACGGTGGGAGGCGAGCCCTTCGCGCACCTGCTGTGCCACCCGGTGCTGCCCTACTCCAACTGGGAATGGGCGACGGTGTGCCACTCGGAGTCCATGGCGGCCATCAAGCGAGGAGTGCAGGCGGCTGTTTTTCGGTTGGGGAAGGTGCCGCGCTACCACCAGACGGACAACTCCACCAGCGCCACGCATGACCTGCGCAACGGCAAGCGGGGCTTCAACGCCGAGTACCTCGCGCTCATGAAGCACCTGGGCATGGAGCCGCGCACCATTGAGGTGGGAAAGAAAGAGCAGAACGGGGACGTGGAGGCGCTCAACGGCGCGCTCAAACGCCGGCTGTTGCAGCACCTGCTGATGCGCGGCAGCCGGGACTTCGAGAGCGCCGCGGCGTACGAGAGCTGGGTGCAGGGAGTGCTGGAGAAGGCCAACCGGCTGCGCGGAGGGAAGGTGGAGGAGGAACTCGCGGCGATGAGGCCGCTGTCGGTGCAGCGGCTGGTGGAGTACAGCGAGCAGGAGGTAGTCGTCACGGCGTGGAGCACCATCCGGGTGCAGCACAACACGTACTCGGTGCCCTCGCGGCTGGTGGGCCAGCGCGTGCGGGTGCGTGTGTATGACGACAGGCTGGAGGTGCTGCACGCGGGAAAGCCGCAGCTGGTGGTGGACAGGCTGGTGGGTCGCAACGGGCACCGAATCAACTACCGGCACATCATCTGGTCATTGGTGCAGAAGCCAGGGGCCTTCGCGCAGTATCGCTACCGGGAGGACCTCTTCCCCTCGCTGGTATTCCGCCAGGCGTACGACGAGTTGCAGCGGGTGCACGAGGGGAGGAGAGCCGCGGATGTGGAGTACCTGCGGATTCTTCACCTGGCGGCCTCCACGCTGGAGTCCCAGGTGGAGCAGGTGCTGGCGCGACTGCTGGCCGAGGGCGGACTGCGCGGTGCCGAGCAGGTGAAGGCGCTGGTGGCGCCAGCCAGGCCTGAGGTGCCCCAGCTGGCACAGCCCGAGGTGGACCTGAGCAGCTATGACGCGCTGCTGGTGGAGCAGCGGGAGGTGGCCTCATGAGCACCACCTCCACTTCCCTGCGAGCAGCGGCGAGCGCCGAGGGCGAGCAGCAGCAGACGCTGGCCATGCTGCTGCGAGCGCTGAAGCTGCCGGCATTCGCAGCCCACCACGAGGAGCTGGCCAGGCGCGCCGGACAGGAGGGCTGGACATGCCCGCACTACCTGCGCCAGCTGGTGGAACTGGAGCTGAGCGAGCGCCGGGGCCGACGGATAGAGCGGCTGCTCAAGGCCTCGGGGCTGTCCACGGACAAGACGCTCGCCACGCTCGAGCAGGAGAAGCTGCCGGCCAAGGTGCGCCGCCAGCTACCGGCCCTGTGCGAGGGTGGCTTCATCGAGCGCGCGGAGAACGTGCTGGCCTTCGGGCTGCCGGGCCGCGGCAAGACGCACGTGGTGAGCGCCATAGGCCACGAGCTGGTGCAGCGTGGTTACGAGGTGCTCTTCATCCCGGCGGTGCTGCTGGTGCAGCGGCTGCTCCTGGCCAAGAAGAGCCTGTTGCTGGAGAAGGAGCTGCGGCGGCTGGACGGCTACGACGCGGTCATCATCGACGACATCGGCTACATCCAGCAGGACCGGGAGGAGATGGAGGTGCTGTTTACCTTCCTGGCCCAGCGCTACGAGAGGAGGAGTGTCCTGATTACGAGCAACCTGGTGTTTTCGCAGTGGGACCGAATCTTCAAGGACGCGATGACGACTGCGGCGGCGATTGACCGGGTGGTGCACCACGCGCTGATTCTGGAGCTCACCGGCGACAGCTACCGCAGCGAGAAGGCCAAGAGCCGGGAGACGGTCGACAAGGCCCCGCGTAGGGCGCCCGGGGACGAGTAACACCACGGCACAGGAGGTGACCGACTCAGAGGCTCCGACGGACGTAGCGACGACTATGGCGACGATGAAGTGAACGCAGTCAGAACATCAACCCGATGGGGAAGTGTAATTGTCGCCAAGGGGAAAAAGTAATTGACGCTGGGCAATCCCGAGTACCGGGCGCACTTGTCCGAGGAACAGCGTGCCGAACTTCCGGAGTCACCATCCGGTTGGTCCATTTCCGAACTCGGAAAGGAGGATCTGGCGGACGTCCATGGAGGGAGGCCGAGGTTTGAAATGACCGAGCACCCTCGCTGCAACACCGGCCCCGTGAGGTGTACGCGCGGTACGTTTGGTGGAGAATGGTAACTGCCTCCTAGCGCACAGCTGGCGAGGCAGGGGTGCTTCCGCCGCAGTGCCCGTCTGCGTCCAGAAAACGGTGGGCAACGGCATTGCGCGCGCCCTTCCCGCCGGCACTGGCCCCGCTCACTGCTCCTCTTGGCGCAACACGGGATCTCCCGCCTATGCGTCGTCGCGCGACTCGGTCGCGACTATGTCCAACAACTTCGTGGGCACTCCATTAGTGGCGCTCGTCTGGTCCGAGTGAGCCTTAAGACCGCCTAACAAAAGTAAGGACTGGAGTGATCTCCCGAGGGGACGGCTCCCTCAAACCTTACTTTTGTTAGGCGCTCTAAGCCAAGTAGGCCACCTCCACCACGAGGCGGCCCACCTTCAGTTCGCGCAGGAGCCGATACAACTTCGGAGAGAGAAGGAACTCGGGCTTCGGGTGCAACACGCCCCGTCGAGCACCGGTAAGCTGCCTCGTCTGGACCAGATCACTGCCGTCGTAGCTTTCCCTTCGCACCCACAACTCGGAGAGGCGATTCAAACCGAGCACATGGCCCTGAGGGCAGCGGTACTGCCCCTGCTCGTCGAGATCGAAGAGATCGTTGCCCACCAGGGTGGGTGGAACGATATCCACCGGCGCGGAGGTGATGGTGAGTTGATGCCAGTCCCTGAGGAGACTTCCCGTTGGGTCTCGTACTGGTAGGAATCCGGCTCCCGTGATGCCATGGGCTTGAAGGGCCTGGGCCAGCCGATTCGATATGACAATCTCCCTGGCGATCGTGAAACTCAGATCCCGCTTCGGAATGCTTTCGGGCTCGAGATGCAGATCCGTGGATTGACGTGCACCTGCGCCGCAGAGCGAGCAGGCCTCCGACTCGTCATATTCCGTTCCGTTCATCTCACCGCAGGGCTCGAAGATGGAGCGAGGGCGCAGAGCAAACATTTGTGCGGATTGGATCTCCTCCGGCGTGTAGTGGCGGGAGATGGACCAGCCCATGAAGAATGAGCGTCCTCGTCGGTTGAACTCGCGATCCAACTCGCCAATCAGGCGGACCCGCTCGTCCTTCAGGGGCAACCGGACATTGCGGACGATTCCCAGGCTTCTCCCTATGTTTCCCAGAAACGAACTTGCCTCGGGTTCTCCAATCCTGAATTCGATGATCTCGCGCATGGTCAGGGAGTGATTCCGATGAGTTGGGGGATGGGGTTCTGGGAGTAGACCTTGAGCAGGATTTCCTGAAGCCGCTGGGCAGTGGGTTCTCCCCTGTCGTAACCCCATTCCTTCCGGAACTCCCGGGTGAGCAGCTTGTGGTAGGCAGTGGGAATCCGGTACGTCGTGCCGCTCCTCGGTCCACCGAGGTACACGGGAACGAGGTGGTGGTCCTGGTACCCCTGGCTGTTGGGATAGAGCGCATGGGCCTCGGCCAATCGTTGGTGGTAGAGCTTGCGCGCGGCCTGCACTGCTGCCAGGTCTGCCGCGCGCCTCTGCATGTCCTGGCGCTGCTGCGGTGTCGGGCGAGGGTTGAGCGCGGGCGGGTGTCGCCCCGGATGCCCACCCGGGCCACCCCGCCGGGGAGGACGCCTCGACAGGAACTCACCCGGCTCGTTCTCTGGGTCCCGCTCGGGTCCGGACTCGACGGGGTCCTCGAGCTCGACGACGGAGAGCCGGTAGCCGGCCGAGCGCAGCGCCTCCGCACTCCAGCCAGCGAGGCCTGCCTCGTCGAACTCCACCGGGAGGAAGGCGGCCCATTCATCCAGCGTGTCCGCTGCTGACCCGCCACGCACCAGCAGGCTCGTCCCCGTCGGAGCCGAAGCCATCACGCCTACCCCGTGCGAACGGGAGAGGCTCGGAGCGCACCCCAGGACAATGATGACTCCCAGCAGCAGCGGTCGCATCGGGGGCTCCTTCCGGGCAGGGTTCAGAAGGGAGCATTCAGACTCGCACCGCCTGAAACGAAGCGCGAGCCGTTGACTCGGTGGGAGTCGACTTCCTGACGCGGCTGGCCCCCACATCGCTGCGGGTGGAGTGCGTCGGGCGGCTGCGCCGCGGGCCGTACGGGTGAACTCTTATGGACTCCCTGGACTCTCTGGAACTTCTGGTTCTACTCTGAGTGCAGGATGCTTGGCCGATTTCCTGGCGGCCAGCAGGGAGCCTCGATGAATCGGACACTCAAGCAGAGCGCGCTGCTCACCGCGCTGATGATGGGACTCGGCGCCGGGAGCGCCAGCGCGAACTACAACACGTCGACGGCGGCGTACGACGCCAGCTCGGCTCCGACCCTGCTGTCGACGGTGTCGGGGTGTGACGACTGCTCAGAGGTGGTGAACCTGCCGTTCGCCTTCCCCTTCTATGGGAAGACCTTCACGCAGGTGACTGTCTCGAGCAACGGCTACCTGGTGCTCGGCAGCACCACCGCCTCCAGCATCAGCAACCCTCAGCTCTCGTGGTCGGGCTCCACCGCCGCGCCCGCCGGGATGATCGCCCCCATGTGGGACGACTGGAACCCGGGGGCGGGTGGCGACGTGTACGCGGGTGCGGTGGGCTCGGCCTACGTGGTGGAGTGGCGCAACCTCTACCACTACGGGCAGTCCGCCACCGGCGGCTACACCTTCAAGGTGAAGCTCTTCAGCGACGGCGCCATCGAGTTCCACTACGGCACCGTCACCGGGGGCTACGGCGCTGGCGCGGACAACGGCAGCTCGGCCACCTCCGGCTTCCAGGAGGGGCAGAACACCGTCGCCCATCCGGTGAGCTACAACGAGGCCATCCTCTCCAACTTCACCGCCAGGCGCTTCACCCGCCCGGGCGCCGCGGGCCTCTACGTCAACATCCGCGACGGCCTCTTCAACCAGCCGCGTCCCGGTCTGCTCTACACGCTCGACTACACCTGCGGCTCCTCCAACCTTTCCATCTCCACCGTCAGCACCACCTCCAACGACGAGTGGGCGCGCGCGGCCGCGGCCTGTGCCCAGACGCCCACGATCCGGGGCACCCGCTTCGGTGGTGACATCTCGGGCTACAGCGTCTCCACCTATCCGCTCGCCGGTGGCGAGACCGTGATCACCAGCGGCACCTACGTCTTCCTCAAGCGCTCCGACGTGACGCCCCGGCAGACGCAGCAGAGCGCCTTCTCCGTCACCTACGCCGGTACCACTCCCTACCGCGCCGTCCTCGACTACTGGCAGAGCGGTCCGCTCGACAAGCCGCTGCTCATCATCACCGGCTTCGATCCGCTCAACGAGGACTCCACCGCCAACTATCTGATGCTGATGGGCGACCTGGTGCGCACGCTCAACGCCGAGGGCTTCGACGTCATCATCGGTAAGCATGGTGACGGCAACCAGCGGCTCGGCTGGTTCCGGGGCGAGGTGGCCGCGTGGGTGGATGACATCGTCGGCCGCATGCCCGCGGGCAGCAAGGTGCAGGTGGCCGGCATCAGCCAGGGCGGCGTCGTGCTGCGCGACACCCTGCACAACAACACCAACAACATCCTGAGCAAGGTGAAGGCCTGGTACTCCGTGGACTCGCCCCAGCTCGGCGCCAACCTGGGCCGCGCCTACCGCGGCGTCCAGACGCTCCTGATGTGCCACCAGTCGGCGACGCACCCCGGTCGGCGCAAGCTCACCTCGCCGCCCGCCTACGACATGGCCTACAGCATGGCCACCACGTGCTCCTGTGACAACGAGCCGGAGAACTCCACCTGTAGCAACACCTCCGGCTACCATGACCTGTATTACGGGAGCATCGGCTGGCCTTCGTCTGCCATTCCCCGCTACGCGCTGGCCTTCAGCGACGCCAACCCCACCAACGGCTTCACCAAGATGGGCGGCGACTCGCGTCTGTTTGACTTCACCTATACCGGGTGGTTCTGCTCGGAGGATCGCGACTGGGAGCCGGGCCAGCGCGACTGCGTGGCGGGCTCGCGCAGCATCACCGCCGCCGACGTCAACACGGACGAGGGCGCCTCCCTCTGCGGCACCTTCCGGCTGCGCCTCCAGTTCGAGCCGGCCTTCATCAACGCCGACTCGGCGCTGGCGGTGACGGGCAACGCGCTCGGCACGGAGACGGCCAGCTCGAGCTGCCCGGTCAACTACAGCTCGCTTGCTCCCACCCAGTGGAAGGACTGGGCGTCCAATGACTACAACGAGAATCATGAGGTTCTCACCTCCGCGCTCGCCAACCGGATGCTCTCCTGGGTGAGGGCGGAGCAGTGAGCCGGAGCCGCGCTCGGGGATGGTCCGCCCGGGCGTCCGGGAAGGAGCGAGGATGAGGTCGTCAGCCAGTCAGCGCCTGGGGCGGGCCCGGTGGATGGGCCTGGGGCTCGCCGCGGTGCTGGGCAGTGGCCTCGCCATCTGGAGCGGGGGAGGGGCGCCGTCCGAGTCGGAGCGGGCCCCGGTGCGGACCCCTGTGCCCTCCGCGTCCTCCGCTCAGGTGGAGACGGCGAGCGCTTCACGGCCGGCACAGGCTCCCCTGCGAATCGTCCGCATTACCGCGACCCCGCATGACGTGCCCGTAGGGGGGCGTGTGGTGCTGGGCTGCGAGGTGGAAGGAGGCTCGGGGGAGGCCAGTGCGCGGCGCTACACCTGGGTGGCGGCACGGGGGCGCCTGGAGCAGGAGAACGGGCCGACGGTGACCTGGGTGGCCCCGAAATCTCCAGGTCTCCACCAGGTGGGCGTACTCGTCCAGGACGGCGACTCCCAGGTGAAGCAGACGTTGATGCTCCACGTCCACGTGCCCACGCCTGAGGACCTGCGTGCCCTCATGAAGGACAGCGATTGGAAGCAGGCCGGGGAGCAGGCGCTCGCGCAGCAGGCGGCGGTGGAGGCGAAGCTCGCGGCGCTGCGCGAGGTGGTGGCCAGGCGCGAGACGCGGGAGGACCGGCTGCGGGCGTACCACGCGCTCGGGGACCTGGCCGCGCTGCAACTCGGAGAGGGCCGCTACGAGGAGGCGCTGCAATCCTACGAGGAACTGCTGGGCAGCCACCTGGAGACGGACCCCAAGCGCAAGCCGTTCCTCGCGGGCAAGGCCAGTGCCTTGTTCGCGCTCGGGCGGGAGGACGAGGCTCTGCGGGTTTACGCGCAGGCCGGGGACCACAACCTCCCCATGTCCCACTACTACGCGGGTCTGCTGCTGGAGGCACGGGGCCAGCTCCCCGAGGCGATTGAGGCCTACGGGAAGGCCGCCGAGGCCAACCGCTGGTTCGCGGATCCGCTGTTGCGCTACGCGGAGTTGCTGCTGCGTCAGGGGCGGCCCGCCCGGGAGGTCATCGATCTGCTCGTTACGGCCTCGCCCCGCTTCGGGCGGGAGCTGCTGCTCGAGCGGCTGGCCACGGATCCGCAGTTCGCCTCGCTGAACCAGGCGCTCGGAGCGAGCGGCCGGGCTTCGGAGCTCGAGGAGCGCCGGCCCATCGAGACCCGCCTCCCCGAGCCTCCCAGACCGCCCGAGCCCGGAAGGACGGCGGTGATCACCCGGGAGTGAGGGCGTCCCCCGTCAGCGCGCAGCGGGTTCACCGTCAGTGGGCATACGGAAGCCGTGAAGCCCACACCGGATCCGCATACAGTGCGCCGCCCTCAAGGCTGTGACTGGAGAAGGACGTACCATGCGGCAGAAGGTCTTCGCTCTCATCGATGAAACGCTCGCGGCGCTGAAGGCGGCCGGCACGCTCAAGCTGGAGCAGGTGCCGGGCTACGCCGTGGAGCCCCCGAAGAACCCGGCCCACGGCGATTGGGCCGTGAACGTGGCCATGATGCTCACGAAGCCGGAGGGCAAGCCTCCCCGGGACATCGCGAACGCCATCGTGAAGGGCCTGGTGGACAAGGAGGGCATCGTCGCCAAGGTGGACGTGGCGGGGCCGGGCTTCCTCAACTTCACCCTCAAGCCGGGCGTCATCCTGGACGTGGCGCGCGAGGTGCTTCGGGCCGGGGATACCTTCGGGCGGCGGGCGCCGAAGTCCACGGGCAAGCGGGTGATGGTGGAGTTCGTCTCGGCGAACCCGACGGGGCCGGTGCACATCGGCCATGCACGCGGGGCCTTCATGGGCGACGCCGTGTCGCGGCTGCTGGAAGCGGCCGGGCATGACGTGACGCGCGAGTTCTACATCAACGACTACGGCAAGCAGGTGGAGACGCTGGGCCGCACCCTGCACAAGCGCTACCGGCAGCTCTTCGGCGAGCAGGTGGAGCTGGGCGAGGGCGAGTATCCGGGCGAGTACGTCATCGACATCGCGAAGACGTGGAAGGCCGAGGTGGGCGAGCGCTACCTGAAGGCGCCCGAGTCCGAGTGGCTGCCCGTGGCGATCTCGGTGGCCATCCGGGAGAACATGAAGGCCATCCAGTCCAGCCTGGAGAAGGCCAACATCCGCCACGACGTGTTCTACAGCGAGGCCTCGCTGCATGCGGCCGGCAAGGTGAAGGCGGTGGCCGAGCAGTACAAGGCGCGCGGCGCGACGTACGAGGCCACCGAGGCCCGGCGCGAGGGCGAGAAGGTCCGGAGCGAGGACAGCAAGGCCGCCCAGTACGCCGAGCGGCAGCGCGGTGGCACCTTCCTCATGACGAGCCAGCACGGGGATGACGAGGACCGCGTCATCCTCCGGCACGACGGCACGCCCGTGTACCTGACGGCGGACCTGGCCTACCACCAGGAGAAGTACGAGCGCGGCTTCGATCGCATCATCGACGTGCTCGGGGCGGACCATGCCGGCCACACCCCGCGCATCAAGGCGGGGATGATCCTGCTCGGGTTGGAGCCGAAGAAGCTCGACTTCCTGCTGGTGCAGATCGTCCGCATCACCCGGGGTGGCGAGGAGGTGAAGGTCAGCAAGCGCAAGGGCACGGTGTTCGAGCTGGAGGACCTCATCGACGAGGCCGGGGCGGACGTGTGCCGGTTCCTCTTCCTCATGAAGACGGCGAACGCGCGCTTCGACTTCGACCTGGACAAGGTGAAGGAGCAGTCGAAGGAGAACCCCGTCTTCTACTTCCAGTATGGCCACGCGCGGTGCGCGAACATCCTGAAGAAGGCGGTGGAGAAGGGGCAGACGTTCGTTGGGCTGGAGGGGCTAACGGAGGCGCACCTCGCGCGGCTGACGCTGCCCGAGGAGCTGGTGATGCTCAAGAAGATGAGCCAGCTGCCCGACGTGGTGGCGAGCGCGGCCGAGCGGCTGGAGCCGCACCACGTGCTGTACTTCTGCCAGGAGCTGATCACCGACTTCCACAGCTACTACACGCGCTACAAGGCGGACCCCATCATCAGCGCGGACCCGGAGAAGACGCAGGGCCGGCTCGCTCTGGTGGCGGCGCTGAAGCAGACGCTGCGGAGCGCGTTCGCGCTGCTGGGCATCCAGGCCCCCGAGTACATGGAGGCCCCGCCCGAGGAGGAGTGAGGGTGGGGTGGTGACCGCCGTCACCGCCAGACTGAGCTTCGGTGGGGGCATGGGAGTTTTACGTATAGGGCGGACGGGCTCGATGCGAGACAGGGGCGCGTCCGCGCAGCTGAGAATCAGATTTATCTTTTTCTGAGACATCGAGGGGCTTTCAATGTTCTCCTAGGAAGAATGGGCTGTACGGTATTCCCATTTTTCCAAGGAGACGCTTCATGCACTCGAAGCTGCGGTCGACGTTCATGACGATGATGTTGGGGGTCTCGCTGGCGGGCGGCGCTGCGGTCGCGGAGGGCTCGCAGGAGCCCGCGACGAAGTCTCTCCGTGCTTCCCCTCCGGGGAGCGCCAGCGCCGTACGTTGGACGGAGGAGCTCACCACCGGAGAGGGCACGGGCGAGTTCGTGCGCACCGGCGAGGGTCTGGTGTACGAGCCCTACAACGTCATGCGCCGGCCCGAGGGGCTTCGGACCCTTACGGGCCTCTACACCTTCCCGGCTCGCCGGCTGGAGCAGCCCGTGGACACCGTCCGGCCGCTGCTCCGGGCGAAGAGCACCTTCGGGATGGGGGTGGAGGTGGATGTCCGGGTGCGCTCGGCCAGCGGCGCCTGGAGCGAGTGGAGCATCTCCAGCACGGGAGAGGCCGTGCGTCTTCCCTGGGCCGGCACGGAGGTGCAGGTGCGGCTCGCGCTCGTGGCGGACGAGCACGGTCGTGGCCCCGTGGTGCATGACGTGAAGCTGGAGGGAACGCTGGAGGGTGGTGACACCACCCAGGGCGTTCAGTCCCTGGCTGCGTTGACCTACCGCATCTACGCCACGCGCGAGGGGTTGGTGGGCGGCACGACGGCCAACGGCCACGTCATCAAGAGCTATGACCGCTTCGTGGCGCTGCCCTCGCGCCGGGCGCTCGCGTCCAACGGTGGCTCCGAGTACCAGGTGCGCGTGTGCTACTCGAAGACGGCCAGGTGCACCACCACGTCGGTGTGGGACGTGGGCCCGTGGAACACGAAGGATGACTACTGGAATCCCTCGAGCGTCCGCGAGATGTGGAAGACCCTGCCGCAGGGCAAGCCCGAGGCCCAGGCCGCCTACCAGGATGGATTCAACGGCGGGTTGGATCAGTTCGGCCGCCGTCCGGCCAATCCCGCGGGCATCGACATCGCCGATGGATCGTTCTGGACGGACCTGGGGATGAGCAACAACGACTGGGTCGACGTGACGTACCTGTGGACGACGGGCGGCACCCCGAGCACGGGCCTGATCATCGACAACAACAACGCCGCCAATGACACCACCAAGGGCTACATCGAGCTGACGGGGAGCTGGACGGCCGCGACCTCGACGGCGGGCTACTACGGCTCCAACTACCTGTACGCCTCGACGGCGCCGGTCTCCGAGCCGGCGACGTTCTGGTTCTACCTGTCGGCGGCGGCCACCAAGACAATCGACGCCCGGTGGACCGCGGGCACCAACCGCTCGTCGGCCGCGCCCTACATCATCAAGAACGCCAGCGGCACCACGCTGGCCACGGTGTACAAGAACCAGCAGACGGGCGGTGGCGCGTGGAGCACGCTCGGCTCGTGGAGCTTCCCGGCCGGCTGGAACAAGGTGCAGCTGAGCCGCTGGGCCCCCGAGGGCTTCGTGGTCGTCGCGGACGCCATCCAGGTCCGCTGATGAGGTGAGGGGGTAGGGCGGAGACCGCCCCGTGGCGTGTCAGCCGGTCCGCTGGCATGTCACGGGGAGATGCTGGGGCGCCGCGCCTCCTCGAGCGTCTCCGCGTCCAGCAGCACCGCCAGCTTCTCCTGTGCGGAGAGCTGCTCCGGCCGTCTCTCCATCAGCTTGCGGCGAGCCGAGGCGAGCGTGAGGGGCGTCGCGCTGGCGCCCGGTGAGGACGCCAACAGGGCCAGATGCAGGGCGTGGGCGCGCGGATCCTCCAGCACCCGCTCCAGCCCGTCACCCACCGGCTCCAGCTCCCGCCCGGCGAGCTCATGCGCGCGGGCCACCACCGGCGGCGGTGCCGACTCCTCGGGGATGAGGAACAGGCCCCGCTTCGCCGCCCACGTGCCCAGCGACGCACGCGCCGTCCACACCGACAGCGGGATGGACAGCAACAGTCCCGCCACCACCGGGGACAGCCACGGCAGCAGTCCCGGGAACACGGTGAGCGCCACGATTGCCAGCACCCCGCCCACCGCCGTGTGGACCGCATGGCGCCGCGCCGCCTCCGCCCAGGGCAGATCCTCGTCATCGCGCTGCTGGCTCGTCCAGGACACCCGGTAGCCGAGCAGCGTCCCGAAGACGAAGTGCGACTGGAAGAGCATCATCACCGGCGCGAGCAGCGTGGAGAGCACGCTCTCCGCCAGCGCGCTCAGCACCAGCCGGAGCCGGCCTCCCATGAGCGACGCCTGCTCCCGCCGCCCCAGGACCAGCGCGAGCCCGAGGGCCTTGGGCAGCAGCAGCATGAACAGGGACACCGCCATCAACCGCAGCGCGCCCTCGGAGTCGAACGTGGGCCACACCGGAAAGAGCGTGCGGTGCGCCGGGAAGTACTCCGGCTCCAGGAAGCGATCATGCAGCGCCGCCACCAGCCCTACACAGAGGAAGAGCAGCCACAGCGGCGAGGCTACATAGGACATCACGCCCATGAGGAAGTGCCCGCGGCTGAAGGGGTGCAGCCCGCCCGCGAGGACGAGCCGCAGGTGCTGGAGGTTTCCCTGGCACCAGCGCCGATCCCTCTGCGCGTAGGCCAGCAGGTGGGGAGGGGGCTGCTCGTAGCTGCCGCCCAGCTCCGGCACCAGCCACACCGTGTAGCCGGCGCGCCGCATCAGTGCCGCCTCCACGAAGTCATGGCTGAGGATGTGGCCGCCGAAGGGCTGTTGTCCCGGCAGCACCGGCAACCCGCAGTGCTCGGTGAAGGCGGCCACGCGCAGGATGGCGTTGTGGCCCCAGTAGTTGGACTCGCCGAGCTGCCAGGCCGCCGCGCCCGCGGCGACCACGGGCCCGTACACCCGGCCGGCGAACTGCTGCAGGCGGGCGAAGAGCGTGCTCCGTCCCACGAGCTGCGGCGGGGCTTGGAGGATGCCCACGCGCGGGTTGAGATCCATCAGCCGCGCCATCCGCACCAGCGTGTCGCCGGACATGAGGCTGTCGGCATCCAGCACCACCATGAAGTCGTAGCGGCGGCCCCAGCGCTCGCAGAAGTCGGCGAGGTTGCCCGCCTTCTTGCCCGTGTTGTCCGAGCGCCTCCGGTAGAAGATGCGCCCCTGGCCACCCACCCGGCGGCACAGGTCCGCCCACGCCAGCTCCTCGGCCACCCAGGCCTCCGCGCGCGTGGAGTCGCTCAGCACGTAGAAATCGAAGGACTCCAGGTGCCCCGTGGCCGCCACCGACTCGTAGGTGGCCTGCACGTTGGCGAAGACCGCCGACGGATCCTCATTGTGGATGGGCATCACCACCGCGGTGCGCCGCTTCAGCGGGGCCGCCTCTTCCCCGGCGTCCGGCCACTTCAGGCCCGGCAGTCGCCCGCCGAGCACGAGCTGGAGGAAGCCCGCGATCGCCGCCCAGCAGGACAGGGAGATCCATGCGAAGCACAGGGTGAAGAGCACCGTCATCGCCAACTCGGGCGCGGTGAGCCCCCGCGTGCTCAGCAGGCGGAGCAGCTCCCACGTGGCGGCGAGGGTGGAGAGCACGGTCAGTCCGAGGACACACGTCCGGCGGAGCCCGGCGGTCCCGGGCGAGAAGGAATGCGCGTACATGAGAGCGTCCGTGCCTTAGCGGGAGATGGAGACGTCCGGCTCGCCCGCGCGCCACCAGCGCCGGAAGAGCTCACCCAGGGGCCACAGCACCAGCTGCTGCTCCGGCATGGGGGTGGGGAGCGGCAACGGAGCGGGGACGGGCACCGAGGCGCGCAGGGCCTTCACGAGCGCCACGGGCAGCGCGCCCGGCTCCCGCATGAGGACCGTGGCGCCCCACTGCGCGCCCTCGCACAGCACGAAGGCCGCGCGGCCCCGCGTCAGCAGTGCGCCGCCGCTCGCGTGCGCCGGGCCCAGTGTTCCCTCCAGCCAGTCCTCCATGCGCGCCTGGGCGAGGGCCAGGGCGTCCCGGGGCCCGACACCGGTGATGGTGCCGAGCGACCACTCCGCGAGGAGGGAGAGCTCGCCCTCCTGGGAGAAACCGAAGGACCGGAAGAAGGTGTCGAGCGCCGCGCGGGTGTCCGGGTGGCAGGGGAGGGAGGTCGGCTTCTTCACGGTGTCCATAGGTAACTCCATGTCTCGGTGAGGGTCTGGGATCCGCGTCGGAGGAAACAGCGCAGCTCGGCCGGGGCACCCGCCTGGGGTACCAGCTCGAAGGTGACCCGCCAGCCGCCGGTGACGTCGTTGCGCTGCGCGATGGGGTGGAGGACCTGTCCCTTCGAGGCAGTGACGACCGCCTCGACCGGCCCCGCTCCCTCCGGGCCACCGCGAGAGAACTCGAGGACGAAGCGCCGGGCTCCCGCCGTGCTGCCCGCGGCGATGCGCGTGGCGGTGGTGACGGCCACGGAGGGGCGCTCGGGCGGCTCGTGCCCCCAGTGCAGCTTCCAGGCGAGGCGCAGCTCGGCACCGGGGGTGAAGGGGGCCTCGGGCACCCAGAAGGCCACGATGTTGTCATGCACCTCCTGCGGCGTGGGAATCTCCACGAGCTGCACCGAGCCTCGGCCCCAGTCGCCCACCGGCTCCACCCAGACGCCGGGACGCTTGTCGTAGCGCGCCTCCAGATCCTCGTAGTTGGAGAAGGTCTGATCGCGCTGCAACAGGCCGAAGGCGCGCAGGCTCTCCACCTGGAAGCTGGAGACACTCAGGCGGGCCGGGTTCTGCAGCGGGCGCCACAGGTGCTCGCCGTTCTTCATCCACAAGACGAGCCCGTCCGAGTCATGCACCTCGGGCCGGAAGTCGTCGTAGGCGCCCCGGTCGTTCTCACCGAAGAGGTACATGCTGGTGAGTGGTGCCACCCCGAGCCGCTTCACCGCCTTGCGCGCGTGGAGCGTCGCCTCGACCTCCACCACCGTCCGCTCACCGGGGATGATGACGAAGCGGTACGCGCCGGTGACGCTCGGGCTATCCAGCAGCGCATGCACCACGATGCGATCCGCGCCGGGAGCCGGCTTCTCCAGCCAGAACTCACGGAACGAGGGGAACTCCTCGCCCTGGGGGAGCGCCGTGTCGATGGCCAGCCCGCGGGCGGACAACCCGTACACGTTGCCCCGGCCCAGGGCGCGGAAGTAGCTGGCGCCCAGGAAGGACACCACCTCGTCGAAGTGGTCCGGCCGGTTGAGCGGGTAGGTGAGCCGGAAGCCCGCGAAGCTGTCTGGTGGCGCCGGGGGGAGCTCCTTCACCAGCGAGCCATAGGCGAAGAGGTCCGGCGAGAAGCGCAACGGGACCACGTTCCCACCCTCCACCTCGTGCAGGGTGACGGGCGAGGTGTAGAGGAATCCCGGGTGGAAGAACTGGGCCTGGAAGGGCAGGCCGACGTCGCGCCACCAGGCCCGCTCTGGGCGGTAGCGGATGTCCCGGTATTGATCGTAGGAGAGCTGCGCGTAGGCGGACGGGAGCGTCGACGCGGGGGCCTGGTAGGGCCGGTGGGCCAGCTCGCGGGCCCGTTCTCGTACAGTCTCGGCGGTGAAGGACGGCTTCGCTCCAGCCAGCATCGCGTACAGCGTCCCGAGCACGCACGCCACGCGCGCTCCTCGTACAGCCCACTTCATCGACTCCACTTCCACGTCCCTTCTGGCGGGGTTTCCGCCGCGACGACTTGCCCCTCAGCAATCCGTGTTCCACTCACGCGGGACGGCTCTCGCCGTCACGAGGAGTTCACGGAGGTGCGCCACCACCGGCCCGGAGTTGCTTAGGAATCAAACGATTTCGCTGGGTTGGCGGGTTGCCGGCCCGTGACCTGGGGAGTGGGGTGGGCGGGAGGGGTGTGGAGCATGGCAACAGCAGCCCGAGGGACACTGTCCGCTTATTCCCCAGCGCGGGCCCGGCTCGCGTCCTTGAGGCCGCTGGGGAAGCACGGTAGGGGCAGTCTCATGACTCAGGCTTCAACTCCGGTTGCACTGACCCAGGCGCTCTCCCGAGCGGTGCGTACGCCCCTCGAGCATGATCGCTTCGACATTCACGCGGAACTGACCGCCCTGCTCGCCGAGGTGGGCTTCTCTCCCGAGGACTGCGGCGGAGAGGTTCGCTTCAACGGGCTTGATCCCCTCATGCCCAGCGTGGTCCGGCTGGGCGGCTCGGCGGCGCTCGGGCTGGCGCAGCAGTCGGTGGTGGCGGCGAAGCTCTGGCGGATGCGTGGCGGTGCCGGGCAGAACATCTCCATCGAGCTCGCGCAGGCGATCCGCCGCCTCGCTCCCGCGACCGAGAGGAAGTGGGAGCTGCTCAACGGCTATCCCGCGTCCATCCCGGATCCCGTCATCACCAGCTATCTCGACTTCTTCCCGACCCGAGATGGGCGCACGGTGCTGCCCGCGAACATCTATCCCGGCATCAAGTCGAAGATGCTGGAGGTGCTCGACTGCGCGGACAATCCCCAGGCACTGCGCCGCGCGATCGCACGGCACGATGCCGACGCGCTGGAAACGCTGGGCGAGGAGCAGGGCATCGTCATGGCCAAAATCCGGAGCCTCGAGGAGTTCCTCGAGACGGAGGCCTATGCCTACCTCGCCAATCGCCCCCTGATCGAGATTGAGAAGATCGCGGACAGTGCACCCGAGCCGTTGCCTACGCACGGCCTGCAGCCGCTGTCCGGCATCCGTGCGCTCGGCATGGGGCACGTCATCGCTGGGGCCGGTATTGGCCGCTCCCTCGCCTCACTTGGGGCGGATGTTCTCAACGTCTGGCGTCCCCGCCAGACAGAGCACGATGCCATCTATTGCACCGCCAATGTGGGGATGAGATCGACCCGGCTCGAGCCCCGCGAGAAGCGGGGGGCGGCCCACCTCCGCGCGTTGCTGGAGCAGGCCGACATCTTCTTCGCCAACCGCCGTCCCCGTCTGCTGACAGAGCTGGGTCTCGACCTCCAGACCGCCACGAAGATCCGGCCCGGACTGATTCACGTCACCGTCAGTACCCATGGCGAGGGCGGGCCCTGGGCGAAGCGCGTCGGCTTCGATCAGGTCGCGGGCGCGGTCACGGGCATGGTGGTGGCGGAAGGCACGCTCGAGAAGCCAAAGCTGCCCCCAACGGGGATCGTGAATGACTATCTGGTTGCCTGGCTTGGAGCCACCGGAGCGATGGTGGCGCTCGCCCGCCGTGCGACGGAAGGCGGCAGCTATCGCGTTCACGTCTCCCTCAGCCGGGCCGCGCTCTGGATCCTCTCGCTGGGCTTGTTCGACAAGGGCTACGTGAAGTCCGTCGCGGGAACCGCGGGTGCGCATGCTTTGATCGATCCGGAGCTCTTCACCGCCCGTACCTCCTGCGGTGTCTATCAGGGGGTAACAGAGAACGTCTTCATGTCGGCGACGCCGCGCCGCTTCGAGACCGTGCTCGTGCCGCGCGGCTCCAGCGATGCCGTCTGGCTGCCGCGTTGAGTGCTGGCACTCACATCCTTCGCTAGAGTGTTCCCCTCGGTACACCCAAGGGGGACACCATGCCTCAGATGCTTCGCCCGCCGTCCGTCGGTCCCATCGTCGGACACACCACGGACACCAGTGTCCGCCTGTGGATCCGGGCCGCCGATGTTCAGGATCTGCGCACCGTCGGGGTGGCCGCGATCTACGAGCAGGGCCAGCTGGAGCCCAAGCAGGTGCGCTACTTCCGCCTCCATCGCGAGTATGACCGCACCGGCACGGTGGACTTCGACGGCCTCCAGCCCAATACGCGCTACACGGCTCGTTTGGGCGCGGTGGCGGTGGACAGCCTCGATTCCGAGCTGATTGTCGAGGACCAGGAGGTCTTCGAGCGGCTGCCCAAGAACCTGATGGTGTGGAAGGAGGACTTCCGGCGGCTGGATGAGGGCGAGGTCTCCTTCACCACCTTTCCCAGTGCGGCGGGAGGCGGCTTCTCCTTCCTCATGGGCTCCTGCCGCTACCCGGGCGTCATGGGTCAGTCCAAGCGCTCGGATGAGATCTTCCAGGCCATGTCCCGGCACGTCGAGAAGGCTCGGGGCAAGGACACGCTCCAGCCTCGCTTCGTGCTGATGATGGGAGACCAGATCTACGCCGACAAACTCAACAGGACCCTCTCCATGGGCCGCGCGGATACCTGGCGGGAGTTCCAGGAGCGCTACATCGAGGCGTTCTCCACGCCCTATATCCGCCAGCTCATGCGCTCGCTGCCGACCTACATGATCCTCGATGACCACGAGATCGAGGACAACTGGGTACAGGCGCGCCTCCGGGATGCTCTCAAGCGCGACCTCTTCCACAACGCCATCCGCGCGTACATGAGCTACCAATGGGTGCACGGGCCGCGGAACTTCGACAAACGCATCCACTACAGCTTCGATTGCGCCCAGAGCCCCTTCTTCGTCCTCGACGTGCGCACGCAGCGCATCCGCGAGGACGCCGATGCCTCCCTGCGTGGCAACCACCTGCTGGGCTATCCCGCCAAGGCGAGCGCCCCAGGCTTCAAGGGCCAGCTCGACCAGTTCTGTGACTGGCTCGTGGAGATGCAGCAGCAGCGCGGCAACGTGCCCAAGTTCGTCGTCTCGCCCGGCGTCTTCGCGCCCAATGACGTCGGCTCGCGCGGTGGAAGCGGGGCTAGCGACTCATGGCCCGCCTTCCCCGAGACCCGGCGGCGCGTGCTGCGCGCCATCGTCGACAACAATGTCCAGAACGTCGTCTTCCTCTCCGGTGACGTGCACTGCTCCAACGTGTCGGAGATCTATTTCGAGAAGAAACGGGGAGGGAAGCTGCCGCTCAAGGCCTTCTCCATCGTCTCCTCGGCCTTCTACTGGCCCTTCCCGTTCGCAGACGGGGACCCGCTCGGCTTCGTGCACGACTCGAAGGCCGAGGATGATGGCTTCGATATCGACGGCTCCGTCACCATGCACTACCGCAGCCGCGGCTTCGAGCAGGACGACAACTTCACCCAGGTCTCCTACGACACGACCAGGAGCGTGCTCCTGGTCCAGAACTACAGTCGAAAGGGCCTCGCCTTGAAGGGCCCCCACGAGCTGAAACTCGCGGCGCTCTGAGCTCAGCAGCCGAGGTTGCCGCCGGCGCTCACGCCGAGCAGGTTCGTGAAGCGCAGGTAGGTGTCCACGCGGCTCTGCACCTGGGCGGGGTTGCGGCCGTAGCACTCCAGCGATCCGTTGATGGTGCGGATCGTCTCGCCGAAGCCGGCGTTGTTGACCATGGCGTTGTGCGCCGTCATGGAGCCGGCGCCAGTCTGCGTCATCCAGAACCAGAAGCCCGAGCGCCAGGAGGCGTTCGCGTCCTGCGCGAGCAGATCCGGGTTGGCCTGCAGCGGCAGTCCGAGCGCGTTACCGGCGGCGCAGTAGTTGCCGTTCCAGGACAACTGCATGGGGCCGCGCCCGTAGTACCACTTGCCCGACGCACAGCTACAGCCCGGAGGACCCCACGAGGTGTCGCAATACGCCGCCTTGTTGATCTCCTCGACGTACATGAGGCCACCGGTCTCGTGCGAGACATTGGCGAGGAAGGCCGCCACCTCGCGCTTGCGGGTGTCGGTGTCACCCGTGGTGGCGAACCCAGGGAAGGTCGAGGCCGCGGCGATCAGGGCGTCGTACGTGTAGAACGGGTTGCGGTTCGGGAACATGGTGTTGAACATGGACGCGCTGAGGATCGCGCCCAACCCGGTGGCTCCGCTCCCACCGAGCTTGTCGAAGGTCCAGAGCTGGTTGGCCCCACCGGTGTACGGGTACTGGACGAGGATCGTCCCGTTCTCCGCCGAGCCCCAGTACAGATCGATCGCCATGTCCGTGTGGCGCGCGTGAATGCTGAACTGGTTGTTGCCCCGGGCCACGAACTTGAACTGCTGATTGGCCCCGCCGCCGTACGTCCATTGATGGACCAGCGCGTTCTGCGCGGTGCTCACCTCCTTGATGTCGAGCCCCTTGTTGCTGTTGACGTTGATGATCTTCCAGTAACCATCCGACGTCGGGGAGATGTGGAACTTCTGCGCGTTGGTGCCGTTGCAGTCCCACTCCTGCACCTTCGCCCCATCCGCCGTGCTGGATGACGAGATGTCGATGCATTTCTGGGTCATGGCGGACCGGATGACGTAATCGCCCTCGGTGATGCTGGACACGATGACGGCGCTCTCGGTCTGCGCGCTCTCTTCAGACGACTTCAGCTCCTCGACGGCACATCCACTCAGTGCTCCCAGAACACCGAGCAGGGACACGCTGCGGTACAGACTCTTACGGACCATGATGACCTCCTTGAAGGGGAGGGCACTCTGCCCGATTTAGAGCTCATCCAGGAATTTCAGGTTACTGTTCATTAATTGGAAGATGGGGATAGCCCGCTGCCCTGCGCTCCTCGTCTGTAGCCTCCGGGTCCGAGGCCGTGCCATCGCTTGAAAGCCTTGTTGAAGGCTACGGCGCTGACGTAGCCCACGCGAGCCATGGATGCCCCCTCTCCCTCTGGGCTGAGGATTGCACACGCTAAGTAGGCGGGGGAGCGGAGGAAAGGTGCTGGGCGAGGGTGAAGCCGGCGACGTAGTCGCCCAGCCGTTCGTAGCCGCGCCAGAGGACGAGCCAGCCCGGAGGTTTCTTGTCCGGGTTGGCCATGTAACCGCCTAGGGCGGCGATGAGCAGCAGGGCCTGACGAAGCGTCAGCGCCCCTTGCAGTCGCATGCGTGGAGAGAGTTGGGGTGCCATGGCTTGGAGCACCTGCACCTCGGCGGGCTCCAACACTTCATCTGCGGGCTCGTCCGGGAGAGTGCGGCTCAGGGTGCGCAGGCGCAGCATCTTGACGGAAACCAGCAGAGTGAGGACGAGCAGGTTTTCAAGGTGCTCGCGCCTCTGGTGCTGACGCCCCTCCAGGCGGCAGCCCGTCTTCAGGGCCTTGTGCAACTCCTCAATCCCCCACCTCTTCTGGTAGGTGGACACCGCGCCCCAGGCCGCCTCCACGCTTTCAATGGGCACGTTGCTCAGCAGCAGCCACTCCACTGCTTTCTGTCCCTGTGGCGGCTCTTCTTCGCGCACCAGCACGCCCCACACCGGCACCGGCTGCCCACCCTGGCGCCCGGGAGGCAGCAGCGTGAGAGGGACGTAGCGCAGCACCAGCGTGGCGTCGCGTGCCGTGCGCGCCGGCTTGTCCGCCCGGGCTGGTTGCGCCGACACGTGCAGCAGCCGGCTGTCCACCACGGGCAGCCCCTCCATGGTGGCCCACAGCCTCCCCCCTTCTCCCTCCACGCGCCTGTCCTGGCCGGCGCGCACCAGCAGTTGATACGACGCGCTAGCCGAGCGGGAGAACAACTCGAAAATGTCTCCTTCGGCGTCGATGACGTGCAGCAGTCGCCCTGGCTCGCCCACTCCCTCTTCGGCCTCCACCATGGCCTGCCACCACAAGCTGCTTTCCTTCTGCTCGAAGGGCCGCTGCTTCCTGCTCTTGGCCTTTCCCCTTTGCGCGGCCGGGCGCGCCCAGGTGCGCGCTCCCAGCACTCCAAAAGCGGCGCCGTCGGCCTGCACCACCAACGCCGTCTGCAGAAAGAAGCCCTGACACACGGGATTGCCCACCTGGCCCACCCCGCTCATGGACAGATGGCTGAGCTCCACCTCGGTCCGGTCGTGTACACACAAGGCCACCTCTCCCGCCTGCCCTTTCGCCACCGCCTTGCCCACTGTCCGGGCCGCTGGCTCCAGCAGCTGCCGGAAGCTGACGTCTTCGTTCTCCAGCATGCGGTAGGCCCCCATTCGCTCCGCCCGGCTGGTGCCCAATCGGTTGATGGTGACGCCGGGCTGCCCCTCCATCAGGTGAAGGGTGTGCAGCAACCTCTCCCTCAGCCACACCTCCTCAAGCGGACCGAAACTCCCTGCTGGATAGAGAACCTCGTACGTCAGATACAAAGGGGCAGCTTCCATGGGCTGCCTCTCTATCCGGCCCTACCGCTCACGTCATGCTCCATCCAGCTTGCTCACCCCTTGCTCCCTCTCTCCCTCTGCGTGTGCATTCTTCAGCCCTCTGGGAGAGGGTTGGGGTGAGGGTCTTTCGTCAGGGGCTCACCGTCATCTCAACCGGTGCTGGGCCGACAGGCATTGGGTTGAGGTACCTGTGAATCGCCTGCACCACCACCGAGCCCTCTCCCACGCTCGAGGCCACGCGCTTCACCGAGCCCGAGCGCACGTCTCCCACCGCGTAGATGCCCAGGCGTGTGGTCTCATAGGGTGAGGCGAGCGGGTGTCCCTCGGCGTCGTACCCGGTCTTGACGAAGCCCTTGTTGTCGAGCTCGAGGCAGCCCTGGAGCCACTCGGTGTTTGGCTCGGCGCCGATCATCACGAAGACGTTGCCGATGCGGTGCGTGGACACCTCGCCTGTGTCCCGGTTGATCCACGTCACCTCGCGCAACAGCGTGTCCCCGTCGAGCGCGGTGAGCTCGGTGCGCGTATGCAGGGTGATGCGGGGCGAGGAGTGGATTCGCTGGACGAGATAGTCCGACATCGTCGCGGCGAGTCCCCGCCCGCGTACGAGCACGTGGACCCGAGCGACAGTGCGTGAGAGGAAGACGGCCGCCTGGCCGGCCGAGTTGCCTCCTCCGACGACGACCACCTCCTCGCCCGTGCACAGCTGGGCCTCCATCGCGGTTGCCGCGTAGTGGATGCCCTGGCCCTCGAAGCGCTCCAGTTGGGGGACGTCGAGCTTGCGGTAGCGTGCGCCCGTGGCGATGACCACCGCCCGTGCCATCACCGTGCGGCCATCCTCCATCCGCAGCCGGTAGGGTGTGCGCTCGCAGTCGATGCCGGTCACCGCCCGCGAGATGAGCAGCCGTGCTCCGAACTTCTGCGCCTGGACCTGCGCCCGTCCCGCGAGCGCCTGGCCCGAGATGCCGGTGGGAAAGCCGAGGTAGTTCTCGATCTTCGAGCTGGTGCCCGCCTGCCCGCCAGGTGCCAGGGCCTCGATGACGAGCGTCTCCAGCCCCTCGGAAGCGGCGTAGACGGCGGCGGCGAGCCCTCCCGGTCCAGCGCCCACCACCACCAGATCGTAGGAGTGACCGGGGTCCACCGATTCGGTGATCCCCAGCTCATCGGAGAGCAGGGCGTTGGGGGGATTGTGGAACACGCGCCTCCCCGGTGCGATCACCACGGGGAGCTGATCGGGTGTCAGCTTGAAGCAGGCGAGGAAGCCACCGGCCGCTGGGTCGACCTCGGTGTCGAGCAGTCGGTGGGGGTAGCCGTTGCGTATCAGGAAGCGCTCCAGCCGGAGGGTGTTGGCCCCATGGCCGGGGCCGATGAGGATGACCCCTCCCTGCGAGTGTTGGATCAAGCCGACCCTGCGTAGGATGAACGCGCGCATGATGAGCTCGCCGATGTCCGGCTCGCCCGTCACCAAGCGCCGGAAGTCGGCGTGCTTCACCCGCACCACCCGGCTGTCCGTGGTGGTGCGGCCGCTCACCAGGATCTCCCGGTCATTGAAGAGGTTCAGCTCGCCGGTGAACTGCCCCTCGGAATGCTCGACGACGAGGTTCGGCTCGCCGTCGGGCCCGAAGTCGAGGATCTCGATGCACCCCTCGAGCACGAAGAAGAAGTCGATCCTCCGGTCCCCACGCTGGAAGAGGAACGTTCCCTTGGGCAGCCACTCCTCGGTGCCATAGGCGGAGACCCGCGCCGCCATGTCGGGGCTGAGGCGCGGGAAGGTCTGCGCGTAGCGTGCATCGGGGGAGGCCGGGTCGCGCTCGGACTCGCTCTGGACACGTGGGGGCCCCATGAGGCCGAATCTAGGAAGGGGAGTGTCTCCCGCCAACGCAGTCTCCAGAGCGGGCGGGCGTCTGGCTGGCTCCTTCAACCCGGTACTTGTCAATCCGCGGCCCCGGCATTGCACCGCACGAGTGACATGCGGAAATCTTCCCTCATGGTCACCCGTCGCCCTCCCGAGTCCGAGTCCACCGAGCGAAACGCCCCGTCCGTCGAGGCGGCCTTCCAGGCGGCTCCAGCGGAGATGGTGGCGGAGATCCTGGACGGTGAGCTGTACCTCAGTCCGCGCCCGGCCCGCCCACATGCCAACGTGGCGTCGAGGCTGGGCATGGTCATCGGGACTCCTTTCATGCTCGGCAGGGGCGGACCGGGAGGCTGGGTCATCCTCGACGAGCCGGAGCTGCACCTCGGCCCGCGCCCAGACAAGCTCGTGCCGGACCTCGCTGGGTGGCGGCGCGAGCGCCTTCCGGACGCTGTCGGAGGGGATGCGGCTCCGGCCCATTACGACCTTGTTCCGGATTGGGCCTGTGAGGTGCTCTCCGATCGCACGCGGAGCAGGGACAAGGGCCAGAAGATGCGCATCTACGCCCGAGAGGGGGTGCGGCACCTGTGGCATGTGGACCCGGTGGCTCGCACGCTCGACATCTTCCGGCTCGCCGAAGGTCAATGGCTCTCCGTCCAGTCCTTCTCCGGGGAGGCGCGGGTACGCGCTGAACCGTTCGACGCCATCGAGCTCGAGCTGGCGCTCGTCTGGTCCAGATAGGGGAGCACTCATGCCTCGCGAGCCTCCCATCGTCCTGCCCGTCTCGCTGCCCCTGCTCGCACACGCCAACCCCTGGGCGCTCCTGCTCGCGAAGGAGGAGGGTTATTCCCTCTCCAACGCTTCGCTCTTGTCCGAGCGCTACGCCTTGAAGAGCGACGAGAAGCCCTTCGTGAGGGAGCTGCTGCGCCGCAAGCGGAACATGTGGGCCTTCCGCTGCGATCAGCGCCGCTTCGCGGGAGACTTCGTGGTGGTGGACATGTCGGAGCCTCGTCCCGAGCGGCGATGGGTGGTGGTGCTGGACCTCAAGATGGGGGCACCGCTCGTGCTCGGCGGTGGTGGGGCCGGCGTACAGCTCACCCAGGCCCAGGCCGCCGTGGAGGCCCTCGCCGCACGCCAGGGCATTCTCTCCCCGGGTGCCCGCTACGAGCTGGCCACCGGAGACAAGGCCGCCATCCTCTCCTATCTGTGTGCTGGCCGGCGAGGGGGGCGTCCCTCGTAAGTCAGCGCATCCGCCGCAGGGCCTGGATCAGCTCGGGCAGCACCGCGTCCGCCTCTCCGGGGACAAGCACGGTGTCGAGGCTCCGGGACAGGCGGGAGGCCGTGCGTTTGATCTCCACCACCGGCACTCCGTTCGCGCGAGCGATGCGCGGCAGCTCGGAAGCGGGCGCTACGTCCATGGCCGTTCCCACCACCAGGAGCGCGTCGCATCGCCGTACAAGCTCGAGCGCCTGGCTCATCCGCTCCGGCGCTACCCGCTCCCCGAAGAGCACGACGTCTGGCCGCAGCGGACCGTTGCAGCGCTCGCAGCGTGGCGGACGTGGCGTGGTGGTCCCCACATAGGAGCCGGCGGTCCGCCCGGGCCGGGTGTTGCAGTCATGGCACCGGGTCTCGAGCAGGGTGCCGTGCAGCTCGACGACAGGGGGCATCGGCGCGGGCTCACCATGGACTTCGCGGTGCGCCTCCTGGTGCAGTCCATCCACGTTCTGCGTGACGATGCCGAGCAGATCCGGGCACTCCGCGAGCGCGAGGTGCGCGGCATTCGGACGGTGCTGGCCCTCGCCCAGGAAGTCGGCGATCACCTCCCAGAGCACCTCCGGGGCCTCGCGGAACTTGAACACCGAGACCGCCGCATCTCGGTCCCAGCGTTGCCACAGCTCCTTGCGCGTGGCCAGGCCGCTGCCCACCGAGATCCCCGACCCGGTGAGCGCCAGGATGGAGCGGGCACCCGCCAGCAGGTGCGCGGCCTCCAGAGGGGTCGCGACCCGTGACTCCCGCTCCCCATTCGATTCCGGGAGTGGCGCCTCTTTGCTCGGGGGCGCCTGCTCCTCGAGCAGCTCCGTCACCAACGGCGCGGCACACTGGGCCAACGGCCGTGCTCCCAGGGCCAAATCGTTCAAGGCATCCGCGAGCTGCCCGCGCACCCGCTGCGCCAGGACGGGCGGCAGAGCACCCGGGCCCGGTTCGAGGCTCGACCGGAGGAGCGAGATTGCCTCCATCCGATGTCCAGCGAACCGCAGCGCGACGCCCAGTTGGTAGCGAGAGAGCCGGTGCCCGGGGTGGGTGGCGAGCGCCCGGGACAGCCAGGAAATGGCCTCCTGAAGCTCTCCCGCGACGAGGGCAAGGCTCCCGAGCTGCGCGCAGGCCGGCGCCAGGGTGGGTTCGAGCTCCAGCGCGGCCAGCAGCTCGGCTCGTGCCTCGGTGAGCTCCCCGCGAAGCCGGTGGGCGAGGGCGAGGTGATAGCGAGCGCGTGCATCGTCGGGCGAGAGGCAGACGGCCTCCCTCAGATAGCTGGCGGCCTCGTGCTCGTGGCCCGCCCGGAGCAATGCGAGTCCTCGGGTATGCAGCTCGTTCATGGGGTTCCGCGTTACGATACTCCCCATGCGCTGGTTCTTCCTCGTTCTCGCGTTGACCGTTCCGTTGGGGGGCCATGCCCGTGTGGTGGAGGGGCGGGTGGTGGACGAAGCGGGCGAGGGCATCGCTCAGGTGACGCTGAGACTGACCGACACCACCCGGCTCAGTGGCTACGTCGACAGCGCCGGCTGTGGCACCTATCACCCGATGGAGCTCGTCTGGACGGAGGCCGATGGCCGCTTCCGCGCGGAGCTCCCCTTCACGCCGAACGAGGTGGAGGTGTCGCAGGTGCCCGAGGACTTCTACACGCCGACCGAGCCGCTGCCGGTGACGCCAGGCCAGGAGGTATTGGTGCGGCTGCGGCGCATTCCCTGGCTCATTTACGAGGGACAGGTGGTGGACGAGCAGGGCGCACCGTTGGTGCAGGTGGACATTGAACCGGGCGGGCGCACCGATGACACGGGCCGCTTCAAGTTCAAGCTGCGCCCCGAGGTGCCGCACGAGCGGTTCCGCTTCCGCAAGATGGGCTTCAAGCCGCTCTTCGTGCCCGAGGGCGAGACGGCGAAGGTGGTGCTTCGTGAGCGGCGGGCGCTGGTGAAGGTGAATCTCCTCGACAAGAAGACGAAGCAGCCAGTAGGGGGGCTGTATCGCGTCGCGGCGTACCTCGGTGGCGAGCGGCTCAGCTTCTGCTCCGCGGGAGACGTGGAGGTGACCCACGAGCCGGCGGTGGGGGAGTGCACCCTCGACGTGGAGCCGGGCCTGGTCGAACTGCACGTCGACGGCAAGCCCGTGTCCAAGCTCAAGATGGCCTCCGCGCCGCGCGAGGTGAGCCTCGAGGTGACGCGGCAATGACAGACACCAACAGGATCTTGCTGATATTGGATCTGGATGAGACCTTGATCCATGCCAGAACCCAGAGGCTGGCGCGGGCAGAGGACTTCTGTCTGTTTGATTATTACGTCTATGTGCGGCCGCATGTGGATCACTTCCTGACGGAGTGTGCGGCCCATTTCCGCCTCGCGGTCTGGTCCTCTGCTTCCGATGACTACGTGGGCGAGGTCGTGAAGCGGATCTTCCCCCGGGGGCTCACCCCTGAGTTCGTCTGGGGACGGAGCCGGTGCACGTTCTCACTCGACAGGGCGCAGGTGCAGGAGTTCGGGTATCTCGACCCGAGCAACCACTACAACTACGTCAAGAAGCTGCACAAGCTGAAGCGGAAGGGGTACAGGCTGGAGCGCACCCTGATCGTGGATGACACCCCCGCCAAGTGCGCTCACAACTATGGCAACGCCATCTATGTGAAGGAGTACAACGGGGAGGAGGATGACAAGGAGTTGCCAGCCCTCTCCAAGTACCTGGCAACCCTCAAAGACGCCGTCAACGTGAGGACCATCGAGAAGCGGCACTGGAGGTCCGTGGCCGCCAATCAGACGCGGCCCGTCGTGCCCTGAACCAGGTCCTTCATGCGCACCACCAGGTGGGTGTCCTTGGTCCCCAGCGTGCTCGCATCATCGGTGGGGATGACGTAGCCCTCGTCGGCGCCGACGTGCTTCCGGTAGAAGTCCACCACTCCCTGGTCCTGCACGTTGGACGTGGTGGTCTTCTTGATGCCGTAGACCGAGCCATCCGCATTCCGGGCCTTGACCGACTCGGGGGCGGACGCCAGGAGGTTCTCCTCCGTGCCGGACTTCTTGCCGCCGCTCTCCGGCGCGATGGTCATCGAGGCGTTGTCTCCTTCGATGTAGCTCACGTCGTAGTAGGTCTGGTCGCCGCCACCGTTGAACTTGACCTCACCGAGCGTGGCCGCCGCCCCATCGCCGGACGCGCTGCGGAAGTTGCCGGACCAGCCCTTGGGGAACTCCACCGTCTGCGTCTTGCCGGGCTCCAGGGTCACGGAGTCGACTGCCTTGTCCCCGGCGTTGGGCGTGAACTGGATGGTCATCGGCGAGCTGCCATCGTTGGTGAAGGTCATCGTGTTGCCAGTCTTCGCGGCACCACCAGCGTCCTTCGCGACAGGGGCCGCGGGCGCCCCGCCCAGCGTCGGTGCCCCTCCACTCGCGGCACTACCGGCGCTCGGGCTAGGGCTTGGGCTCGGGCTTCCCAGGGACTGCGGACCCTGCACCCCCTGGCCACCCGCGCCGACTTCGCTACCCAGCAGCTGCGCGGCCTTGGTCAGAACCTGCGCCAGCCGCGCGAGCTCCTGCACCGCTGCATCCAGGCCGCTCGCATTCTTCGCGCTCAGCGGAGAGTCGAATCCGTCGGCCTCGAGCAGCCGCCGCAGGGGGTTGCTCTGCTGCGAGCCCTGGAGGTTCGACAGCCCCTGGGCCGGCGTGGAGACCGGCTCGGCGCCAGGCGTGCGCACGGAGGAGGGGCAGGAGACCTGCGAACGGGAGATGGGGGCGATGGCCATGGCGGGAGTTCCTCGGGAGTTCAGTGGAAGGGGCGGCTACTTGTTCGCGGCACGGGTTGGCGTAGAGCAGGAGCCGTGCCAGGGCCTTTTGGCCTCTCTTGGTGCTGGCAGGAGGCCCGTCTCCCGCTGGGGAGAGGCGCGCGCTGGTGTCGGTTGTCACCATTTGGGGCGGAGATCCTGGTGACTGCCGTCACCCCCTGGTGACCGCTGTCACCACCCCTCCAGCGCATCGAGAGGGGGCTCTCAGACGAAGAGCAGCTCGACGACCTGGAGCCGCAGGAGCTGGCGCGCCAGGTCCTGAACCAGATCCACCTCGGCCTGCCCCATGCTCTTGCGGATGGCCTTCTTCAGATCCGTGGCGGAGAGCACCAGGAGCTGGCGCACCTGCCGGTTGGAAAGCAGGGGATTGAGGTTGCGCAGATGGGCGACCAGGTTGCAGAGCTGGAGCACGGTCAGGCCGGCGATCACGACCTGGGAGGTTGAGCCCTCCTCTGGGCTGAGTCCCACCGCCACCACCTGCGGCACCACCAGCAGCGACCGGGAGAAGTCCTTCTCGGGGGTTATCCCCAGCCGGGCGAGCTCGGCCAGCATGGGGCCGGTGTCGTGGCCGGGCACGACGGGCAGCACGTTCGCCAGCTCGAAGCCCTGGAGCACCTCCTCGTACTGCTTCCGCGCGTCACTGCCCGGGCGGCCCTTCTGGAAGTCTACGAAGGCCTGGTGCACCTCGGCCATGAGCTCCCCCACCAGCGAGGCGTCGTCCGCATTCGGCGCGACGCCCATCATCGCCACCATCTGGGCCCGGTACTCGGGATTGGAGGCGGGTCCCTTCCACAGCTCGTAGGTGAGGGAGCTCTCGCTGAGCACCAGGGGCAGGTTGACGACCCCCAGGCGGCCTGGGTTCTTCAGGAAGGCGGCCAGCCGGCCATGGACGTCCTTCAGGACCTGGAGCAGCCGCTCCTCCACCGCGGCGCGTAGCATCGCCCGGCCCTTTTCGGCCGCGGAGCGGGCTTCCTCGCCGCCCTGGATGACCTCGAACCGCCGTGGCGCCTGTTGGGAGTCGTGAACCAACGGGCTCGGCCGTGGATCCATCGTCTGTGCCGGTGCGGACCGATTGCTCATGGAGGAGTGCCTTCCGTGGGGGTACGGCGCTCCCTAATGCAAGCGGCGATCCAAGTGCGTCGCGGCCCTGGAGCCGATGGTCCCGGGGGCAAGCAGCATGGGCCCTCCGCGACTCTCAGCCATGAGTAGCCGGGGGAGCAGCCCCCTTTCCCGCAGGCTCCTGCGGAAGGAAAAACCTATCAGCACTGTAGTCGTTCGAAGGCTGACAGAGGCCGCGTTGCACTTCAGGAATTTCGGGCGGTACACTTCTTAAAGGGTTTGTAATTGCGCCAGGGCATTGCAGGACAGCAATGCTCATCGGATGCGGGGGGACCCATGACTCTGGACCACACGCACAACAGGCGCATCCTCATCGTCGACGACAATGAGGACATCCATGATGATTTCCGCCGGATCCTCCAGCCCCGTGAGGACACCTCCGAGTTGGACTCCCTGGAGGCGATGCTCCTGGGTGAAGCGTCGGCCACGCCCAAACCCCCGAAGTTCGAGCTGACGAGTGCTTTCCAGGGCACCGAGGCGCTCGCGAAGGTCCGCGAGGCCCTGAAGAACGGCACCCCCTACGCGCTCGCGTTCATTGATATGCGGATGCCGCCGGGGTGGGACGGAGTCGAGACGCTCTCACGCATCTGGCAGGAGGATCCTCGCCTCCAGGCAGTCATCTGCTCGGCGTACTCGGACTTCTCGTGGGAGAGCGTCAGCGCCAGGTTCGGCCAGACGGATCGCCTCCTCATCCTCAAGAAGCCATTCGACGCCGTCGAGGTTCGCCAGATGGCGTGTGCGCTGGTGGAGAAGTGGTCCCATCGCTCCGCGAGCGATCGGGCCGAGCAGGCGCTGCGCAAGAGCGAGGCCCACCTCCGAGGGTTGCTCCAGGTGCTCCCGGACGCGCTGCTGCGCGTCGCCGCGGACGGCACCTGTCTCGAGTTCCAGGCGTCCCGAGAGGCCACTCCTTCCTCTGCGCTGGCTTTCCCGCCCGGTGGAAACCTGGCCAACGCCTTGCCAGGGGAGGCCGCCCGGGGGCTGCTGACCTGGCTGGGCCGGGCCTTCGGTGAGCGCACGGCGCACGTCTTCGGATTCGAGCTTCCGGTGGGGGGCGAGGTGCGCTCCATCGAGGCACGACTCGCAGCCATCGACACAGTGGAGGCGTTTGTGTTGCTGCGCGATGTCACCGCTGCCCGGAAAGCTCGCGCCTGAAGAGACAGCGGGCTCTGAAGAGAACGAATGAAATTCCTTGCACGCAGTACCGCTCTGCTCATCGGCCTCGCGTCGGCCTTCGCTTTCGCGGGAGGAACCGCCCTGTGGTTGTTCATCGGTGGGCCGGAGTCCGAGGCGGCTCTGGCCGCTGAGCGATCGCCCGCCGCCGTGAGTTCTCCCGAGACGGCCGCAGGCAAGCCCATCCGGCTCGCCATGTCCGCCGCCTACGTCTCCGAGTTGGGGACTGGCGTCTACTCGCGGATCTCCAGTTACCTGACGGAGAAGACCGGCGTTCAGATCGAGTTCGTCACCGGCCTGGCGTACGGGACCATCAACAGCATGCTCGAGGAGGGGACCGTGCAAAGCGGCTTCATCTGCGGCCTGCCGTACGTGATGCTCCACGACACCCCGCAGCCCGCCGTCCACCTCGTCGCCGCGCCCGTCATGAAGATCGCCCGGTACCAGGGGAAGCCCCAGTACTTCTCGGATCTCATCGTTCGCAAGGACAGCCCTTACAAGACGATCCACGACCTCAAGGGCCGGACCTACGCTTACAACGATGAGATCTCCCACGCGGGCTACAACCAGCCCCGCTACCGGATGCTCGAGCTCGGGCTGACGCAGGGGTTCTTCGGCAAGGTCCTCCGGTCTGGCTCCCACGAGGAGTCCATCCGCATGGTGGCGACCGGCAAGGCGGATGCGAGCTTCGTCGACAGCCTCGTGCTCGACTACGACCGGGAGAAGGGAATCGGGCACGCTCACGAGGTGCGGGTCCTCGAGAGCTCGGGCCCGTCCACCCCCGGTCCGCTGGTCGCCTCGTCCCAGCTGCCGGTGGAGCTGCGCAACAAGCTCCAGCAGGCGCTCGTGACGATGCACGAGGATCCCGAGGGACGAAAGCTCCTCGACGAGGCCCTGCTGGAGCGATTCGTCATCGTCCAGGACAGCGCCTACGACGACATCCGCGCGATGAAGGACGCCGCAGAGAAGGCCGGCTTCACCGTCATCCGGTGAGCACCGAGGGGGGATATCGATGCCTCGTAAGATGCGCCAGCTGCTCTGGCCCTTCCTGGCGATGCTCGCGCTGAGCATCGCCCTGCAAGCAGCCTCACTGGCGGCCATGCTGGAGATCGAAGCGCGCGTGGACCAGAGCCAGCAGCACGTCGCGGCTGCGGCGGCTCTGGGCACCATCGTCGATCAGTTCGAGAACACGACCTACCTCGCCCTCGTCGGGTTGGCGTCGTCGGACTGGGAGCTGTTGCTCCGGCAGAGGGGCGCCGCCCAGACCCAGGCCCAGCGCTTCATGGCCGTGAGCAATGCGCTGCTTCAAGGGGATAAAAGCGGGGGTGGGGCGCTTCCGCTCAACGGCATCCAGGAACCGGAGATCCTCGGGGTGCTCGGTACCCTGCCAGGGTTGTGGGAGAAAACCCACGCGGCTCACGTGAGGGTCCTTCGGTCCGAGAACCGCTCGCTCAAGAACAACCCTGACCTGGAGCAGTTCCGCGCCGCCTCGAGAAGCCTCTCAGGAGCACTCGATGACGTCTCAGTGCTTCTCCAGCGCCGCTCCCAGGAGGAGTTGAGGCAGCTCGGGCTCGTCCAGCGCATCATCCCGGTGGGCGCCTTCCTGCTCACGCTCGTCATCTTCGTCTTCGTGATTCAACGCATGCTCCTGCCCTTCGTCGCCTCGACGGAGGAGCTCGGCCTGAGCGAGGCCGCGCTGCGCCGTGCTCGCGATGAGCTCGAGCGCCGCGTTGCCGAGCGGACCGAGGAGCTCGCACGGGCCAACGAGGCTCTGCGCCAGGCCCACGATGGCCTCGAGCTCCGCGTCAAGGAGCGCACGCAGGAGCTGAAGGACACCCAGCGCCGCGCCGTGGAGCTCGCGCGTCAGGCGGGCATGGCCGAGCTCGCCACGAACGTGCTCCACAACGTGGGCAACGTCCTGAACAGCATCAACACGTCGGCCACGGTCCTCGGTGAGCGGCTGCGAGCGTTGCGCCTGCAGTCACTCCTCAAGCTCGCCGGAGTGTTGGAGGAGCGCCGCGCCGACCTTCCTGCCTTCATGACGGCGGACGAGCGCGGTCGCCGCTTGCCTGAATTCCTCGGCAAGCTCGGGGAGAACCTGTCCTCCGATCGCGACGAGATGCTGTCCATGACGGACTCCCTCCACCGCCATGTCGAGCACAT
Source organism: Archangium lansingense (assembly GCF_026626635.1). Classification (GTDB taxonomy): domain Bacteria; phylum Myxococcota; class Myxococcia; order Myxococcales; family Myxococcaceae; genus Archangium; species Archangium lansingense. Next base: position 7,038,927 of record NZ_JAPNKA010000001.1, on the reverse strand, counting down.
CCGGATGATCGTCGAGCTGCAGCAGAGCTACGCCACGTCTTCGAGCCTGGTGGAGCCGGCTTCTCTGGAGGAGCTGCTCGAGGATGCCCTCCGCATCAACGGGGCTGCGCTCGGGCGGCATGGCATCACGCTCGAGCGCCACGTCATGCCGCTGCCGCGCATGATGGTGGACAAGCACAAGCTGCTGCAGATCCTCCTCAACCTCATCAGCAACGCTAAATATGCACTAAACGACAATCCGCCCGGCGAGCGGCGCCTCACCGTGAAGCTCGAGCACCCCGCGGACAACCGCGTTCGTGTGCAGGTGTGCGACAACGGCATGGGCATTGCGCCGGAGCTGCTCACCAAGATCTTCCAGCACGGCTTCACCACGAGGAAGGAGGGGCACGGCTTTGGCCTCCACTCGTGCGCGATCGCCGCCCGCTCGATGGAGGGATCGCTTGGAGTTCATAGCGATGGCCCCGGCAAGGGGGCCACCTTCACACTCGAGCTTCCCTTCCGGCCCGAGACCGGGGCGCAGAACAGCGCCCCGCGGGCCAGCGGCTGACCTCTGCCTCGAAGGGCAGGGCGGGCTCAGTGCTCGTGGCCAGGAGTGTGAGCGTGGCCGTGCTCGAGCTCTTCCTTCGTCGCCGCGCGCACCTCGCGCACGGTCACCTCGAAGTGGAGCGTCTTCCCCGCCATGGGATCATTGAAGTCGATCACCACCGTCTTGGCGCGTACCTCCTTCACGAGGAACTCCACATCGTCGCCGTCCTCATCCGTGGCGCTCACAACGCCGCCGGCCTCCAGCTCCATGTCCGGCGGGAAGTCCTCGCGCGGCACTTCCTCCACGCCATCCGGATCGTACTCCCCGTAGCCCTCCGAGGGCGGGACCACCACCTTCAGGGACTCGCCCGCCTTCTTTCCCTCGAGCGCCTTCTCCAGCCCCGGGACGATCTCCTCGTACCCGTGCAGGTAGATGAGCGGGTCTCCCGGCTCGCTCTCGTCGATGATCTTCCCGTCTCCCAGGTGGAGCCGGTAGTCGATGGAGACAACGCTGTCCTTCGCAATCTGCATGAATGCCCTCCTCGGGCGCGGCAGCAGGCGCGCTCGGAGCTGGACCTTCCCCTGGCGGTTCCGGGGGAGGGGACTCCTGCCGTGCCTGGCTGATGATGGGGTTGTGCACGCGCTCTTTGCAGCGGAGCGGGACGCTCACCTGCCTTCCAGGTGAGTAGGTGCGCGCGCTGTCTACCACAGCGGGTCGGCCGGCTGTCCCCTCATCTGTGTGTTTCCCGCGGCGCGTTGTGCACGAGCGGCTCGGATGTGGGTTCCAGACAGACTCTTCCCCGCTCAGCACGTCAACGGTCTGGCGCTTCACTGCCCTCACGTTCTCATGGCGGTCGGGCGTGGGTGTTTCCTACAATTCAAGGAAAGGAGCTTGTTGGATGCAGTAGCCCCCGCCCATCTCGCTCCTTGACCCCTTCTTCCCCGCAGGCTCCTAAGGACAGTCATGGCCCTGTCGACTTCTTTCCCGAATGTCGGTTCTCCCTCTGTTCTGATCCGAGGCAGCGGCATGGCGCTCCCGCCCCTCGCATTCACCAACGAGGACATCTGCCAGTGGCATGGCCGGCGGGATCCCTCGTGGATCTACGACACCTTCGGGGTCAGGACGCGGCACACGCGCTACGACTACAAGAAGGATCGGCTCGATGACATCGACGAGGACGATCTCACCGTCGAGGCCTCGCGGCGGGCCTTGAATGATGCCGGGCTGGATATTCGCGATATCCAGGTCATCATCTACGTGTCCTTCACGCCGACCCACCAGGGGGCGCCGGATGGGGCGTGCACGCTGCACAAGCGGCTGGGGGCGCCTCTCCACACGATGGCCCTCTCACACATGTCCGCATGCGCGGGCGTGATCAACGCCTTGATGATGGGCACGGCGTTGATTCGCTCGGGCCAGGCACGCAACGTCCTCATCTGCGGGGCCAGCACCCTGTCCTCGTTCTGCAAGCCGGAGCTGAAGAAGCGCCTGTGGCTCCAGGCGACCATCTTCGGCGATGGCGCGGCGGCGCTGGTGCTGTCCGGGGAGAACACCGCGGAGCCGTGTGGCTTCTCCACCTTCCACATGGCCACGGAGCCGCATCGGGACATCGCCGTGAAGAAGTTCGGTGGCTCGAAGCACGTCCCCACGCCCGAGAACATCGCGGAGGTGCTGGAGGACTACTACGTCGTCGACTACCGCATGGTCCCCGGCAACCTCAACGCGACGTTCACGCGGCTGCGTGGGGAGATCCTCGGCCCCAAGGGCTCGCAGGACACCAACTGGACCCTCTTCAACATGAGCAACGCTCAGGTGCAGCGGCGCTGGCTCCAGGGAATGGAGATCCCCGAAGAGAAGTCGTTCTTCAACATGGAGCACCACGGCAACTGCGCGGCGGCCTCGCTTGGGCTCGTCCTCAACGACTTCCTCCACTCGGGGCTTCCCAAGCCCGGGGACACCGCGTTGATCCTCGGGGTTGGCTCGGGGCTGCAGTCTGGCGGTGTCATCTATCGCTTCCCCTGAGGTGGCCATGATGGACTCCCTGTCGCACTCGGCCCTGGATGGACTCTTCGCGGGGCCGGATGATCTCCCCATCGAGTTCGCCTTCTTCTACGAGCGGCTGCCCGAGGCGGAGCTGTTGGCGGAAGGGCTGGCGAGGACACTGCCCGCGTTCCCGAGGTTGCAGGCGGCGGTGTCACTCCGCGACGTGCCGGGAGTCGAGCTGCCCTCCGACGACAAGGTCTCACGGGCTGGGCTCTTCGACGTCGCGGAGCCGGGCCCCGGACGGCCGCTCTGCCGGCTGAAGGTTTCGCGCTTTGGGGCGGGAGGGTGCCTCGGGGCGAGCATGTCGCATGTGCTCGGCGACGGCGTCAGCCTGGTGGGATTCCTGAGCGCGTGGGCCCGGAGCGTCCGCGGGCAGGCTCCGGCTGCTCCGGTCTCCTCCGAGCTCCCAACGCTGCCAGCCGGAGCACTGGACGGGTCTCGTTCACTGGAGGAGGAGCTGGGACGTGCGGGATTCCGGCTCGGGTCGCCCCCGCCCCATCGTCGCCGTGAGGACTTCACCTGGGACATCCGGCGCTTCTCTCGCGAGGAGGTGGATGCGCTGGTGAGGGAGGCGCGGGCCAGCCAGCCCCAGGTGACGTCCGCGGACGTGCTGGCGGCCTTCCTGTGGCGGCTCTACCACCCACCGTCGCTGGAGGGGACGGCGGAGCCGGAGCTGGGCATCATCTTCGACTTCCGGCGCATTCCCGGGCTGCTCCCGGCGTCGTACTTCGGTACCGCTGGGCTGCCGCTGCGTGTCCCGCTCTCGCCCCAAGAGGCTTCGACGCTCTCGCTGCCAGAGATCGCGGCGCGCATCCGGGCACGGCTTCAGTCCGCGAGCGCCACGGAGTTCTTCCGGTACCACGCGCTCATGGAGGAAGTGAGGCGGACTCAGGGGCAGGAGGGATTGGATCGGCTCAACGCCTCGGCGGAGGACCACGGGCTGCTGATCAACAACATCTCCCGGTTCGATCTGTCGCTGCTCGACTTCGGCACGGGCGCTCCCCACACGTTCGACGTGCTCACCCCGAAGTCCCGGATGTGCTTCATCGTCACTCGGGGAGACAGCTTGGAGGCACATACCTCGCTGCCCAGGGCTTCCGGCTCCTGAACGTCCCTGGCAGTGCCGGCCGAGCGGGCAGGGGAGCGCGCACTTGCCGCTCCGTCACATCGGGTTCACCCTGGACTCCAACTATCGAGTCATCGGCTCGTTCGAGAACCCCCCCAAGTACGAGGCGAGGCGGTGGCTCGTGAACCCCCATCGGCCAACAGGCCACGAGGAGTCCGGCCATGAAGAAGAACGCAAAGGACAAGGTGCCTCGGAAGGGCGGTAAACCCTTCTTCGCGCAGTTGCTGGAGGCGCAGGAGCTCGAGCAGGCCTCGGGTGGTAGGCCCCCCCCTCCGGGATTTCCCACCACCAAGAAGTTCCCCTCGGACAACGATGAGTGCGACAGGGATCCCCCCGTCACCACCTTGAAGTTCCCCTCGGACGCCGAGGACCACCCCTCCTACTAAGGGTTAAGGGTTCAGCGGGGGCAGCTGGGACACCGGGATGCCGTAGCGCAGGTCCACCCGGGTGACACCCTGGCTGCCCTCGCTGGCCTTCTTCGAGAGCTTCAGCACGAGCCCGAGCATGGTGAACATGAGGTGCTCGACGAACATGGGCGCCATGACCATCCGGTGCACCCGGGTCTGCATGGCCTGGACCTGGTCGGCCTCGGGCCGGCGCTCGTCCTGGATCTTCTGGAAGACCTGCTCGTCGATCGGCTGACCGGCGCGGAGGGCATCGAGCAGGTGATTGGCGGCCACGATGCTGTCGCGCAGGGCCAGGTTCAACCCCTGGCCTCCTGAGGGAGACATCGTGTGCGCGGCGTCCCCCAGGAACAGGAGTCCGGGCACATACCAGCGCTCGAGCCGGTCCACGATGACCCGGAGGAACTGGGTCTCGGTGCGCTCGTCGAGCTTCGCCTCGAGGTGGGGCCGCAGCTTCTCGGGCACCGTGGGCATGAGCTGGCGCCGCAGCTCGGGGAGGTTCTTCCGCAGGCCGCCGAGATCGCCGGGCGCGCTGTAGGCCACCTGCAACCGGGAGCGCGTCGTCCGGTGGAAGACGGCCACCACCCCCTTACCGAACATGTGGACATCGAGGCTCTCGGGCAGCACCTCCGGAGCGTCCGAGAAGTCGAAGCGCAGCCACACCACGTCTGCTGGCACCTGGTTGGACTCGACCTGGATGCCCACGTCCTTGCGCAGCCCGCTGTTGCGGCCGCTGCAGTCCACGAAGATGTCGCCCTCGACACGGCCCTCGGCGCCCTCCCGCCGCGTCTTCAGCGCCACCACCCGGCCGTTCTCGCGAATCGTCTGGAGGGCCGTGGTGCCGAAGTCGAGCTGATAGTGGGGGTAGCGGCCGCACAGCTCGTGAAGGAGCCCGAGGAGCCCAGCCTGGGAGATCAGCGAGCCCCGCTCCTTTCCGCCCGGGACCATGACCCGCCGTGTCTTCCCGACGAGCAGACGCCGCTCGACTTCGGGGAACGCGAGCTTGCGCTCCACGAGCAGCGGGAGGATGCCGAGCTGCTCCAGGGGGCCGAGCGCCGAGGGGGGGAGGAACTCGCCGCGGAACTCGCGCTCGAAGTCGGGATGCCGCTCGAGCACGCGCACCGGAACGCCATTCGTCACCAACTGGTAGGCGAGCAGCATGCCGGCAGGGCCCGCGCCGACAATCACGACCTGGGGATTCGTTGTCTGGGACATATGCGCCGGGCGGACATAGGGTCGGAGCGTGAGGAGCGTCAATCCACCCCGTGGAATGATGGGCTCCCTTCCACACACGAGGTGATCGATGGCTGAAGAATGGGACGTGCGCACCCGGCTCGTGCAGGCCGATGCGGATTCGGAGGAGGGGGCTCCCCTCAATACGCCCCTCGTGTTGTCCACCACCTTCCGCGCCCACCCGGAAGGGGTGGGGTTCTCCGCGGAGGACATGGGGGAGGAGTCGCCCTACTTCTACGCGCGTTGGTCCACACCCACGGTGCGTACTCTGGAGCGGCGCCTGGCCGAGCTCGATGGCGGGGAGGATGCCCTCTGCTTCGCCAGTGGGATGGCCGCCATCACCGGGCTTTTGCTGCATCTGCTCGGGCCGGGAGATCACCTCGTCATCAGCGACGTCTGCTACGCGGGCGCGGCGGAGTTCGTCCGAGGCAAGCTGCGGCGCTTCGGCGTGGAGGTGTCGCCTGTCGATACCTCGGACCTCGCCCAGGTGCGTGCCGCCCTGCGCCCCAATACGCGGCTCGTCTACATCGAGACTCCGTGCAATCCCATCCTGAAGCTGACCGATGTGGAGGCGGTGGCAGCCCTCGCGCATGAGGCCGGTGCTCGCCTCGCCGTCGATGCGACCCTCGCGACGCCGATCGGGCTGCGGCCGATCGCTCTTGGGGCTGACTTCGTCATCCACTCGCTGACCAAGTACATCGGTGGCCATGGAGACGCGCTGGGCGGTGTCGTCGTGGGGCGGCGGACCGAGCTGGCGGCGCTGCGGCAGGACTCGCTCATCCACCTGGGCGCGGTGCTCAGCCCGTTTCCCGCGTGGCTGATCCTCCGCAGCCTGCCCACCTTGCCTCAGAGAATGGCCTCCCACGCGGCCACGGCCCGGGAGGTGGCTGCGTTCCTCGAGACGCACCCGCGCGTGCACCATGTCCTGTACCCGGGACTCGATTCACATCCGCAGGCGGAGCTTGCTCGGCGGCAGCTGCATAACACCTCTGGGATGATCTGCTTCCAGGCGAAGGACGCTCCGGCCGTGGCGCGCCGCCTCGCCGAGCGGTTGAAGGTGGTCAAGTACGCCGTCTCGCTCGGCAAGCCGCACAGCCTCATCTTCTATCTGCCGACGGAGGACATGCAGCGGACCTCCTTCCAGCTCCCGCCCGAGCTGCTGGAGCGCTACCGGGCCTGGGCGGGTGACGGCATCTTCCGCCTGTCGATCGGCCTGGAGGCTCCGAAGGATCTCATCCGGGATCTCGAGCAAGCGCTGGCGCCCTGAACAGTGTTGTCGCGGACTCCTGTGTTGAGGCCAAGTCCCTCGGTTTGATTCACGCGGGCATTGGTACTCCAAAGGCTTCGAGGGCGTGTCGAGCACATGTCTTGAGGTCGGTCATGCTCGCAACATCATCGAAGTCAATGGATTGCACCAAGTCTCGAAACTGAGAGAGCGCGGCCTCGCATTCCACAGGGTGACGAATAGCCGGTAATTTGCGTTTCGCCTCATGTGCAACCAGGTCAAGAATGATAGTTGCGTCCTCGTGGAGTTCTTTTCTTAGTTTTTCATCACCCTTGGCGCGGCGAACCTCTTCCAGCGAGTGCCCCATTGCGATGTGCCCCAATCCATTGAGGGCAGCGGCCATGCGAGCGGCTTTCTCTTCGGATGACGAAGGCATTTGCGGTGGGTCTCCTGCCGAAACCGGCTCTTATTCGTCCGGGCAGCCAAATGGCCCGATGAAAATGTTCCCTATGCTCGGAACAAAGCCGAGGACCGGTCCAAGTCGGACAGAGCCTCGCAGGCATTCAAACTTACACCATTGTTTGATGGCGAGATTCTTGAGTGCGTCTGGGAATGGCTCCGGGCAGCCGTGGCAACTTCCCTTACCGCAGTGAGTGACCTGGCAGTAGACGTTGGCCTCTTTGCACAGCACTCTGTCTGGGCACCCGTATTCCATGCATTCATACATGGGAACTATTCCGTCTTTCCCTGATGCTTGAATGACAGTCGGGCTTGCTTGTTGTTGTTCTCCCAGGAACTTTAGAAACTTCTCCGCCGCGTCCCTGTAGGCTCGTTCATCAGACTGGTTCTCTGTCGCCGCCCTATCTCTGCGGTCGCCCTCACGACGAGTTGTGGCGGAGGACGCGCACCCCGCCGCCAGGGCTCCGACGACGGACCATAAGAGCAGGCGCGGCCGGCTCACTCTTCCTCGAAGTCCACGTTGAAGACCAGGCGCTGGTCTCCCGGCAGCATGAAGGTCTTCTCCCAGACAGCCTCGTTCTGGGTGACGCGCAGGTGGTGCTCGCCCTCGAACATCGTCTTCTCGGAGACCGGTGCCGTTCCCAGGCTCTGCCCGTCGAGCGTGACCTGGGCCCCGGACGGTGCGTGCACCAGGATGGAGCCCATGCCCAGGCGGATGCGGAATGTCACCGTGTCCGGGGTGGAGCGCACGTCGATCATCCGCGCCGTCCTCAGCCCCCTCGCCTCATCGAGGAAGTTGAGCATGTGTCGGCCCGGCGCGAGCGGAATCGTCAGCGGCGAGCGGCCCACTGCCTTGCCATTCACGGACACCGTCACGTCGGGATTCACGATGATCTCCACCGGCGTGGGCGGCACGCTCGGCACCGGTGGTGGGGCCGCTGCCACGCGCACTCCGGCATCCGGTGGGGCAGGGGGCGCGGCCTCGAGCAGCACGGGCGTGTCGAACCGCAGCTCCTCACCCGCATCCGTTCCCATGTCATCGGGCGGGGGCTTCTGCCGGATGCTCCAGACGGTGCCCACCGCGCTCAAGAGCAGCACGGCTCCCACCGCGACCGCGAGGGGCGCGGACGGGCGGCGCGCACGCACGGGCGGGGCCTCGGGCCTGGCCGGAGGCGGAGCCGGGACCGCGGCGGTCTCGGCCATGGTGGGCGGTGCCTCGCTCGGAGCGGACGGAGCCGGAGCCACCGGTGCCGCGGGCACGGCTGGGGGAAGCTGGGTGCGGACGGAAATGGGCTCGGGAGCGACCACGGGCACGGACCCGGTGATGGGCGAGACCACGGGCGCGGACCCGGTGATTTGCGCGGGCGCGATGACGGGCATGGACCCGGTGATGGGCGAGACCACGGGCGCGGACCCGGTGATTTGCGCGGGCGCGATGACGGGCATGGACCCGGTGACGGGCGCGGGCGGGAGGACGGGCACGGCCGTACGCCGGGCGAGCTCCTCCAGCCCCTTCTCGATCGTCTTCTTCCGCGCGACCCGGGCTTCGTTGTCGGGCGGGATCGCCTTTGCGATCAGCTCTGCGAAGGCATTGGACGAGGGCAGCTCGCCCGAGACGGCCACCAGGGCCTCGCGGAAGGCGAGGGCGCTCGGATACCGGTCTCCGGCGCGCTTGGCCGTCGCTCGGCGCACCACCTCGTTGTAGGCCAGGGGGATCTCCGCTGGCAGCGGTGGCAGCGGGCGGTTGAGGATCGCCTTGTCTGGCTCGATGGAGTCCTGGAAGGGCTTGCGTCCCGAGAGGCACTCGTACAGCAGCAGTCCCAGGAGGAACACATCCGTCAGTACCGAGGAGGCCTCTCGGCCGCCCATGAGCTGCTCGGGGGCAATGTACAGGCGCCGGTTGCGCACCCGCCGTCCATTGCGCTCCCGCGGTGCCACCCCGAGCGCTCCGTACCCCGACACCTTGCACACCCCGTTGAAGGAGACCATCACGGTCTCCGGGCGCAGGTCTCCGTGGATGAGCGGCGTCCCATCATCGTTCCCCGCGACGTGGGCGTAGTGCACCCCCATCGCCACGTCCGCGGCGATGAGCGCGGCAATCGCCGGCGGCAGTCGCTGGGCTGCGTCCAGCACCTGGCGCAGCGGCTCTCCATCCGCGTACTCCGTCACCCGCGCCAGCCGGCCCTCCAGCGTCACCAGCCCATGCACGCGCAGGATGTTCGGGTGCTCGAAGACGACGGCGCGCTCTGTCTCCCGCTCCAGCCGCGCCCGCTGCATGGCGTCCTGCGCCACCTCGGGCGGCGCCCAGACCAGCACGACCGGCCGCGGCGCGGCCCCCTCTTGAAGAGCCAACGCGAGGAAGGGGCGCGAGCCCTCTCCAGGCATCAAGGGACCCAATGACTGGTAATGAACCTGGCTCATGGCTTTCTTCTTTTTACGGCTACCCGGCTCCCACCGCCAGCCACAGGGTGTGTGTAATGCGCCCTCGCACTCCTTGAGAGGATGGTAAAAGTTGAAGAATCCATTATTCGTGAAAGCCCCACTTCACTTTCCCTGGAAAACCAACTAATAATACACCTCTGCTGAATTGATTCGGTGGGGTTGTTTTGACCCGTCGTGTTGGCGGTGTTGGAGCAGCCTCTGTGAGGGGAGTGGTGCATGCGGTGGACCTCCAAGGAGTCCCTGATGCGTCACGAGGGCCGGGCGGGCCCGAAGGAGGGCCCGTGCAATCCGGTCTTCGTGTTCTCCGGGCAGGGCTCGCAGTGGACGGGCATGGGCCGGGCGCTGCTGGAGCGCTCGACGGTGTTCGCGCTGGTGCTCAAGGCGTGCGACGCGCAGGTGCGGCGGTGGATGGGTTGGTCGCTGGTAGAGGCGCTGACGGCGGAGGACGCGCGGCTGGGTGACATCGAGGTGAGCTGTCCGGCCATCGTGTCCATGGAGATTGCCCTGGCGGCGCTGTGGCGCTCGTGGGGGATAGAGCCGGCGGCGGTGGTGGGGCACAGCATTGGCGAGGTGGCGGCGGCGCACGTGGCGGGGGTGCTCTCGCTGGAGGACGCGATGCGGGTCATCTGCCACCAGGGCCGCACCGTGGGGAAGCTGAAGGGGCAGGGGGCCATGGCGGTGGTGGGGTTGCCGTGGGGACGGGTACACGAGGTGCTGCCCGAGTACGCCGGCCGGCTCTGGCGCGTCATCCATGCCAGCCCCGAGTGGACAGTGGTGGCCGCGGAGCCGCCGGTGCTGGAGCAGGTGCTGGGGGTGCTGCGCAGGCAGGGTGTGCCGGCGCGCAGGGTGGACTCGGAGGTGGCGGCGCACTGCCCGCAGGTGGACCCGTACCGCGAGGAGCTGCACGGGCTGCTGAGGGGACTCCGCCCTCGCTCGGAGCGGCTGCCCATCATCTCCACGGTGACGGGAGGTGCGCTGGCGGGGCCTCGCTTCGACGCGGGCTACTGGGTGCGCAACCTGGCCGAGCCGGTGCTCTTCCGCGAGGCGGTGGGCGCGCTGCTCGACGGGGGACACAACACCTTCTTGGAGGTCAGCCCGCATCCGCTGGTGAAGCACTCGCTGGAGTCGTGTCTGGAGAGCGCGGGGAGGCGGGGGCGGTTGTTCGTGTCGATGCGGCGCGGCAAGGAGCCGGCCCAGGAACTGCTGGGAACGCTGCAGAGTCTGTCTCGGCCTGCCGTGCAGGAGCGGCAGGTCGAGTCCTCATTATCGAATGCTGGCGAGCCGTTCCTGGCGAACGTGGCCTGACGGAGTGGAGGCCCCAGCCTGAGCCGGGGCCTCTCGGGCCTACCCGAGCAGCAGGGCGAGCCGGCCGAGCGGGCTGACGCTCTTGTGACGCAGCAGGCCCAGGCCCCAGCGGCGTCCGAGGTGGGGCCGGAGGGTGTGATGGACGGACAGGTTGCCGGGGCCGCTGAGCAGCAGCCCGAGTGCCGCGGCGATCAGGGACAGGTTGAACTCATACCCGCCCTTCTGGTTGTCGAAGCCCTTGGAGGCGTGCACCTTGGCGATGGCCACGGCCTGGGTCACGAGAATGGAGAGGGCCGCCACGCGCGTGCCGATGCCCAGGAGGGCGAGGGCGCCGGCCAAGGTCTCGGTCCAGGCTGTCGCGAGCGCCAGGGGCCGTGCGGGCTCGAGGCCGAGGTTCTCGAAGAACTGCGAGGTCTGCTCCAGGCCCTCCCGGTTCAGCTTGGAGATGCCGTGGTAGAGCATCGTCGAGCCGAGCGTGGCCCGAAGAGGAAGCGCCGAGTGATTGGCTAGCTGGCCTTCCAGCGCCGTCATGGTTGCGACTGCCATTCCTGCCCCTCCGCGTGTGGTGTGTTGCAGACACCGTCCGCATCGGGACTTCCGGCGGCAATACGGCTCCAGGCGAGCGGGGGTGCGCTCGGGCGTTGCTTCCCACGGGGGGGCCGAGCAAGCCCTGGGTGCGGCCCACCTGCCGCGACTCAGAGAGTCCCGACCCCGCGGATAGTCATGGCAGCAGGCGAGCGGAAGAGACCTCTTGGGGGGGCTGTGTCATCCCGGCTGGCGGACATCATCGTACCTGCCTGAGGGGGATCCCACATGGACGGTGACGACAGCCAAGTCCCTCCGCCGGAGAGGCCGCCTGGGTCCGACGGGCAAACCGACGATCGTCAGGTCACTCCGTCCGAGGTGTCGCCTGACTCACTGGAAGCTTCGCCTTCCAAAGAGGACAGGGACTCCTTTGAGCGGCTCCTGGAGAAGGCGTTCCGGTTCTCTCCGTTGGACTCGCTGGGGCCCCAGCCAGGTGAGCGGTTGGGAGGGCAGGATGGCAGGCGCTTCGAGATTCTCCGCGGGCTCGGCAGGGGAGGGATGGGGCAGGTTGTTCGGGCGCAGGACAAGGTGCTGCATCGCATTGTGGCGCTCAAGTTCATCGCCCCAGGCCGGGAGTTCTCCGGGCGGGAGCTGGACAAGCTGCTCCAGGACGAGGCCCGCCTGGTCGCCCAGCTGGATCACGAGAACATCGTCCGCATCTTCGACATCTCCGCCTGGAATGGCTCCCCCTTCCTCATCATGGAGTGTCTGGAGGGACAGTCGCTCGAGGCGCTGTTGCGGCGCGGCCCCCTGGAGTTGCGGCGCGCCCTGCGCATCCTGAGCGACATCACGGCGGGACTGGCGCATGCCCACTCGCGGCAGATCATCCATCGCGACCTCAAGCCCAGCAATGTCTTCATCCTCCGGGATGGGCGGGCCAAACTCCTCGACTTCGGGCTGGCTCGGTTCGCCTCTTCGCTTGGGGTGGATGTGGAGCGCTCGGGGACGCCCGCCTTCATGGCGCCGGAGCAGTGGCGGGGGCGGACGCAGGATCCACGCACCGATGTCTGGGCCGCTGGGGTGCTGCTGTATCTGATGCTCACGGGAGAGCTGCCCTATCCCATTGGGGACAAGCCGTTGCGCGATCATGTGCTCTCGGACGAGCCTGTTCCGCCAGTGCGCATGTTCCACCCGGAGCTGCCCGAGCCCGTGGATCGGTTCCTGGCACGGGCGCTGGCCAAGGCGCCTGAGCTGCGTTTTCAGAGCGCGCTGGAGATGCGCGAGCGGTTGCGCGTCCTGGAGTGGAGCCTGTTCCCCTTCACCCAGGCGCCGCCCCCACGCCTCGTCCCTCACCGGCGTCAGGTGACCCTGGTGTGCTGCCGGTTCTCGGGCTCCCTGGGGTCTTTTGATGCTGAGGACCTGAGCGAGCTGCAGTCGGTGTTCCATCAGGAGTGCTCGGGCGTCATCGAGCGGCATGGCGGCTGGGTGCCGCTGCGCATGGGAGACGAGGTGATGGGCTGCTTCGGCTATCCGATGGCCCGAGAGGAGGACGTCGTGTCCGCGGTGCGGGCCGCGCTCGAGCTATCGCGGCTGGCGGAGCGGTTGCCGCAGGCGTCCGAGCTGGAGCTCGCGGTTCACGTGGGCGTGCATACGGACCTGGTGGTGCTGGAGGTGCCGGCACCGTCTGGGCAGAAGGCGCTCTCGCTCTCCATGCAAGGAGAGGCGCCCCGCGTGGCGTCATGGTTGGCGGGTCAGGCGGCTCCCCACTCGGCATTCCTCAGCGAGAAGACGTGGCAGGGGGCGCGGGGGACGTTCGTGGCGGAGGCCCTGGGCTGGAAGGTCTTCTACTCCTCACTGGGGGCCGCACGAGTCGGCGTCCACCGGCTGGTGGGTGAGAGTCCGGAGCCCACGCGCTTCAAGCGGGCTCAAGCCCGAGGACTGACCCCGCTGGTGGGGCGGACCCGGGAGCTGCACCAGTTGCTCGCGCGCTGGGAGGCTGCCCGCAAGGGGCAGGGCGTGATGCTGCTGCTCAGTGGCGAGGCGGGGATTGGCAAGTCCCGGCTCATCCAGGAGTTGTGCGAGCACGCGGTGCGGGCCGGGGCGCGCTGCGTGTCCAGTCAGTGCTGGCCCCAGCTCAGCCGCAGCGCCTTCCATCCGGTGATCGAGTGGCTGGTGCATCTGATCGGACTGGAGCCGGAGTCCCCGGCCGCGCGGAGATGGGCCCGGCTGGAGGAGATGCTGCGGGGGCTCGATATGCCCCTGCCAGAGGGTCTCCAGCTTCTCGGGCCGCTGCTGGATCTGCCCCCGCGCGAGGAGCAACCCCTGTTGCTGTCTCCCGAGCAGCAGCGGGAGCGGACCCTGGAGACGCTGGCCACGTTCCTGTTGCGGCTCACCGCGTTGTTCCCAGGGGAGGACGGGCCGGGCTCCCTGTTGCTCGTCATGGAGGATCTGCACTGGGCCGATCCCTCTACGCTGCGGCTCCTCACGCTGCTGCGCGAGCGCATCGAATCGGCGGGGCTGTGCCTGGTGTTGAGCACACGCCCTGAGCAGAGGCTCTCCTGGCCGCCCCATCCCGGCCTGCATCCGATCATGCTGGAGCGGCTCGGCGCGGACGAGACCGCCAGGATGATTCGTAGGCTTATCGGGAGGGACTCGGGCCTGACGGCGGAGGCGATTGCACGGCTGGTGAAGCAGACGGAAGGCATCCCCCTCTTCATCGAGGAGATGAGCCGCATGGTGCTCACCCGGGCTCCGTCCGGCGAGGCGGCCTCCCCCGTGGGCCCGCTTCCCGTCACCTTGCAGGAGCTGTGCATGGCCCGATTGGATCCGCTGCCCCAGGAGCAGAAGGAGCTGGCGTGGACGGCGGCCGTGCTTGGCCGGAGCTTCACGCAGGGGCAGTTGGCCGCGCTCTCGGAGCGCGACAGCATCATGCTGCGCAGAGAGCTCGAGGAGCTGGTCGAGTTGGGACTGCTGCTGCGCAAGGGGGAGGAGGCGGAAGATCCCCACTACGAGTTCAGGCATGTCCTCCTCCAGGAGGCGGCTTACGAGTCCCTGCTGAAACCGCGGAGACGGCACTACCACCAGCGCGTCGCCCGTCTCCTGGAGCACCCGCCCTCGGGTGTCACCACGGCTCCGCCCGAGCTGATCGCTCACCACTACACCCAGGCCGGGGAGCTGGAGCTGGCCATCCGGTTCTGGGCGCAGGCCGGAGAGCTGGCCCTGAAGCGCTCGGCGTTCGAGGAGTCCATCAGTCACCTGGAGCAGGCACTTCGGCTCTTCGAGCGTCTGCCTGAAGCGGACCGGCGGATGGACGAGAAGCTGCGGTTCTTGGTGCTCCTCGGACAGGCCCTGGTCGCTGGCCGGGCTTACTCGGCGCCCGAGGTGACGCTGCTCTACGAGAACATCGGGCGGTTGTTCCATGACGTGAGGGATGCCTCCGTCCTCGTCGCCGCCTGCAGGGGCCTGGCCAACCAGAACATGATGCGGTTGAACTTCCCGCTGACAGGAAGGCTCGCGGAGCAGATCGTCTCGTTGGGCGAGCGCATCCAGGTGCCCCAACTCCTGGTGGTCGGCCGGTGGATGGGGGGCATGAGCCACTTGCTGCAAGGGCATGTGGCCAAGGCGCGCAGGTTGTTCTGCGAGGCCCTGGACTCGGCGGCTCCGGAGCTGGAGCTGGAGCCCCAGGCGCTCGGTGTGCTCGAACCCGAGCCGCTGGCGATGGCACGGGCCTATGCGGGAGTGGCGCTGATCCTCGGCTGCGAGAAGCAGTCCGGGCAGCGGCTCATCGATGCCTCGCTACGGCGCGCCGAGCGGTTGGGCCATCCCTACACCTTCCTCCTGGTGGGCCATGCGGCCTGCATCTTCTACCAGATGAGGTTCGAGGCGCACCGGGTGCTGGAGCTGACGGAACGGCAGCGCCCCGTCTACGAGCAGCACCCGTTCCTGCGCCTGGAGTCGTGGACACCCGTCCAGCGCGGGTGGGCGCTTGTCCTGCTGGGCCAACGGGAGGAGGGGCAGGCCTTGTTGCTCGAGGGGCTCGCTCACCTGCGTCGGGTCCACGCGGAGACGGGGTGGCCCTATCTGCTCTGCCTGCTCGCGGATGCGCACTTGAGGTTGGGGCAGAGCTCCGAGGGCCTGGCGGCGGTGGCGGAAGGGTTGGCTTGGGCGGAGCGGACGGGACAGCACCTCGAGGACTCGGAGCTGTACCGGCTACGGGGCGAGTTCCTGCTGCGCAACGGGGAGACCGCCAGGGCGCTGAACGACTTCCACGAGGCCATCCAGAGCGCCCGGAGAGCAGGGGCCCTGTGCATCGAGCTCCGGGCCACCTTGCGCCTGTATCAATTGCTTCGGGAGCAGGGACGAGGCTCGAATGCGCTGCGGCTGCTGCGGGAGCTCGTCGAGCCTCTCTCTCCTCACCTCGACTCTCCCGAGCTGCGTGTCGCGAGGGAGTTGCTCGCCAGGGTCCAGGGCGAGCACTCCGGGGAGCACGAGCTCGACTGGCTCGTATCCGCCTCGCCCTGGGACGGCGGTCACATTCCGCAGGCGACATCTCCAACCGTCTGGGAACCCCTCTGAGGTGTGCGCCTCGCGGTTGTGGAGTGTGCCACCTCGGGGGCTCGGAGCGCCCATGGAGGGTGCTTCGAGTCTTCTCCCAAGGAGACAGCCATGCCGCCAGATGTCGAGAGTACGGAAAGCGGAACATTGCTCGGAACCGGTGGGGTGACGGAAGCGCCTGTGCTGCGTCCGTCGTCCAACCACGAGGCAATGCTATGGCGGAGCCTGGAGAAGAAGGTGAAGGGCTATGGTTGGATCACCCTCACCGGGACGCTCCTGGCCAGCGTGTTCCTGGCACACCCGCGACTCCTCGGACGGAGGCGGTTCATCGTGCGCAAGAGCCGCCGGCAGATCAGGGCCTTCCATCTCATCGAGGCGCCGGTGATCGCGTATCTCGGCTTCGTGAGCTACTACGCGCTGAGGCGGGTGGACCGCGCGAAGGCCCGCCGATTCTCGGTGCTCGTCGACACTGCCAACACGGTGGCGCTGGCGTTCTTCGCTTTCGAGAGCGCCTCCCTCATCGCCAGCTTCCCGCATTGCGTTCCCCAAGGTGATCGGCGAGACCTCACCAGGGGGGCGCTCCTCTCGCTGGTCGCGGCGGGCGTGGGCCTCCGGGTCCAGCTTGCTTTGAATGACTACTTCCACCCGGCCCTGGATCCGCGCTTCGCGCATCCCCAGACGGAGGAAGAGCTCATCCAGCTCGTCAAGCGTGCCCGGGCCCTGGGAGCCCAGCTCCGGGTGCGTGGCTCGACCCACTGCGTGCACCCGGCCATCTTCACCGACGAGGGTGAGCAGCACATCAACGTGCAGCTGGATCGCTACACCCGGATCCTCGAGTGGAACGAGACGGAGGACGGTCAGCGGATGCGCGTCACGGTCCAGGCGGGGTGCCATCTGGGGGTGGATCCCGGCGATCCTCTGTCCAACAAGGAGAACAGCCTGCTGTATCAGCTCGAGGAGAAGGGCTGGGCGCTGCCCGACCTCGGCGGCATCACCCACCAGACGGTGGGCGGCTTCCTCTCCACGGGCTCGATGGGCGGCACGACACGCCACGATCTGGGCCGGGCCATCGTGGGCATCCGCCTCATCGATGGGACGGGCAAGGTTCATGACCTGGCGCCCAACCCGGACGATCCGGACGACCAGGCGCACAATCCCTTCTACGCCGCGGGTGTCTCCCTGGGACTGCTGGGCGTCATCTCCACGGTCACCTTCGAGTGCGAGCCCCGGTATGACCTCGTCGGCCGGCAGATCGTTCGGAGGACGGAGAAGCTCGACGAGCTCCAGCTCTTCGAGTCTGGAGAGAAGGGGTTGCAGCACTTCTTCGAGGAGGACGGGGACACGTATGCCCGGCTGCTCTGGTGGCCGCAGAAGGGCGTGGACAAGGTGGAGCTCTGGAGGGCACGCCGCGACTACGTCGCCGAGTCGAAGACGCGCCGCCCCGGGCTCAACCGCCGGCCGTTCGTCCAGGTCCCGCGCATCCTCCAGTTCCTCGTCAACACGTTCTACAACTTCATCGCGCACGACGACCCGCCGTATATGCCGCTCACCCAGAGACTGGTGCGGCTCGTCCTCAACGCCTACTTGCGCGAGGGAGAGACGAAGGAGTTCCGAGGCCCCTGGCATGAGATCCTGCCGATGGACAATGGGGTCGACGACAAGCTCATGCCCACGGACTTCACTGAGCTGTTCATTCCTATCGAGCGGAGCGCGGAGGTGATGAGCAAGCTTCGGGACTTCTTCGAGCAGGACATCGGAGACATGAAGCTCACTGGTCCGTATGCCTTCGAGATCTACGCGGGCCACGAGAGTGTGTTCTGGCTGAGCCCCAGTCACGGTCGGCACTCCATCCGGGTGGACGTGTTCTGGTTCCGCACGGACAAGGGCAACCGGCAGCAGTTCTACGCCCGCTTCTGGGAGCTGCTGCAACCGTTCGACTTCCGCCTCCACTGGGGCAAGTTCCTGCCCGAGGCGGAGTCCGCGGTGGGGCCCGAGTACCTGCGCCAGCAGTACCCGATGTGGGACGCGTTCATGGCGGTCCGCCAGAAGATGGATCCGGAGGGTGTCTTCCTGAGCTCGTATTGGAAGAGGCACCTCGGGCTCGGCGGTGGCTCCAAGGCCCAGGAGAAGAGGAAGCAGGGTGCTGAAGTCGGGCGTGTGGTGCGGGTCCATCCCCTCGGGGGATGAGGCGCAGAGCCGCGCGTTGACGCCGAGCGCCACATGGAGCCGTGCGAGGTACTCCGCTCGGGGTATCTCCACGGCGCCGATCATGTCGCCATGTGGACCCTACCTCTGATGTCACCTCCTGCTGTATGATGGGAGTGGTCTGGCGGGAGCGCCAGCAGGAGGAGGAGCGAACATGGGTCGGGGAAAGCGTCCAGCCACCTACGAAGACATCGAGGCACTGCCGCCTGGGTGGGTGGGGGAGATCATCGACGACGAGCTGTGGGCCTTTCCACGGCCGGCGACGTGGCACACGCGGGCGGCTTCGAAGCTTGGCGCGCTGTTGGATCGCTTCGACGCCGGGCAGGGCGGTCCGGGGGGCTGGTGGATCCTGGACGAGCCGGAGCTGCACTTCGGACGGCAGGTGCTGGTGCCGGACCTGGCGGGCTGGCGCCGGGAGCGGGCGCCCGGTTTGCTGGAGCGGGATGAGCCCTTCTTCGACCTGGCACCTGATTGGATCTGCGAGGTGCTCTCGCCCTCCACTGCCGCGTTGGACCGGGGGCGCAAGCTGGACGTCTACCTCCAGGAGGGGGTGAGCCATGCGTGGTTGGTGGACCCGCGAGCCCACGCCCTGGATGTATACCGCCGAGGCAAGAAGGGCTGGCGGCTCGTCGCCCGTCATGGGGGCGAGGAAGTGATCCGCGCCGAGCCCTTCGACGCCGAGCCGCTCGAGCTGGGGCTTCTCTGGGCCCCGAAGTCCACCCCGGCTCCTGGACTCGGAGGCCCCGGTTCAGCCGGGTCTACCCCGGGGTGAACCACACCACGGAGAGGGGAGGCAGCGTCAGCGGGGCCGAGGCATCCTGTCCGTCCCACGCGAACGGCTCGGTGTGGATGCGTCCCATGTTGCCGATGCCGGAGCCGCCGTAGTCGCGGGCGTCCGTGTTCAACAGCTCCACGTAGCCGCCGTGCCGGGGGAAGCCGACGCGGTAGCCCTCGCGAGGCACGGGCGCCAGGTTGGCGATGCACACCACATGGCCTCCCGGCTGCCGCGAGCGCCGCACGAAGGCGAACACGTTGGCCGCCGCCGAGTCCGGCTGCAGCCACTGGAAGCCGAACGGCTCGCTGTCCGCGTCGTAGAGCGCCGGGTGGCTCCGGTAGACCTTGTTCAGGTCCGTCATCATCGCGTGGATGCCCGCGTGGCCTGGATCCGCCAGCAGGTGCCAGTCCAGGCTCCGATCGTTGTTCCACTCGGCGGGCTGGCCGAACTCGCCGCCCATGAAGAGCAGCTTCTTGCCCGGGTGCGCCCACATCCACGCCAGCAGCGCCCGGAGGTTGGCGCGCTTCTGCCACGCGTCCCCCGGCATCTTCCCGTACAGCGAGCCCTTGCCGTGCACCACCTCGTCATGGCTCAGCGGCAACGTGAAGTGCTCGCTGAAGGCATACAGCAGACCGAAGGTGAGCTGGTTGTGGTGGTACTGCCGGTAGATGGGATCCTTCGAGTAGTACGTGAGCGTGTCGTGCATCCAGCCCATGTTCCACTTGAAGTGGAAGCCGAGCCCGCCCTCCTGGGTGGGCTGGCTCACCTTGGGCCATGCGGTGGACTCCTCGGCGATCATCACCGCGCCGGGGAACTTGCGGTGCACGGTGTCGTTGAGCTCGCGCAGGAAGGAGATGGCCTCCTCGTTCTCGCGGCCGCCCCAGCGGTTGGGCACCCACTCGCCGTGCTTGCGGCTGTAGTCGAGGTAGAGCATGGAGGCCACCGCGTCCACGCGCAGGCCGTCGATGTGGTACTCGTCCAGCCAGAAGAGCGCGTTGGCGATGAGGAAGTTGCGCACCTCGTTGCGGCCGAAGTTGAAGACGTAGGTGCCCCAGTCCGGCTGCGTGCCCTGGCGAGGATCCGCGTGCTCGTAGAGAGCCGTGCCGTCGAACTGGCCCAGCGCATGCGCGTCTCGGGGGAAGTGCCCGGGCACCCAGTCCAGGAGCACGCCAATGCCCTGCTCGTGCAGGTAGTTGACGAGGTACCGGAAGTCATCCGGGTGGCCGAAGCGCGCGGTGGGGGCGTAGTAGTTGCCCACCTGATAGCCCCAGGAGCCGCCAAAGGGGTGCTCCGAGACGGGCATCAGCTCCACGTGGGTGAAGCCCATCTGCTTCACGTAGTCGGCGAGCGCGGTCGCCATCTCCCGGTAGGTGAGGGAGCGGTCCCCGTCCTCCACCACGCGCCGCCACGAGGCCAGGTGCACCTCGTAGACGCTCCACGGCTCGTGGTCCACGTTCTTCCCGGCGCGCGCCGTCATCCACTTCTCGTCCGTCCACTGGAAGTGGTTCAGGTCGTGCACCACCGAGGCCGTGGCCGGAGGCACCTCGGTACGGAAAGCGTAGGGGTCGGACTTCAGCAGGCGGGGTCCGCCGTGGCCCGGACGGATCTCGAACTTGTAGCGCGTGCCCTCGGCCACCTCGGGGATGAAGAGCTCCCAGATGCCCGAGGCGCCCATGCGCCGCATGGCGTGCAGCCGCCCGTCCCAGCTGTTGAAGTCGCCCACCACGGACACGCCCGCGGCGGTGGGCGCCCATACCGCGAAGGCCACGCCGCTGATGCCGCTGTGGTGCAGGGGGTGAGCCCCCATGCGCTTCCAGACATCCTCGTGCCGGCCCTCGCCCACGAGGTGCAGGTCGATGTCTCCCAGCGTGGGAAGGAAGCTGTACGGGTCTCTGAGGGTGAACTTCTTGTTGCCGGGGTACTCGACCTCCAGCAGGTAGTTGAAGTGCTCGGTCCTGCCGTTGATGCGTGCCTCGAAGACGCCTCCCAGCCGGTGCATCATGAGAATGCGCCCGCCGAACTCCGGCAGCACGTGGAGGGAGACAGCGTCCGGGCGGAAGGCCCGCACCACCATGCCATCCCCATCCGGGTGGATGCCCAGCACGCGGTGCGGCTCGGGGTGCCTCAGCTCCACCACCTGCTGCAGCTCCGCATCCACCTGCTGCCGATCCATCGGCTTCTTCACTTGCGAACCTCCATCCTCATGAGTGCCTGGACGGGGATGCGCACCCAGTCCGGCCGGTTCTGCAACTCGTAGCGCACTTCATAGAGCATCTTCTCCAGCTCGAAGGCGTCAAGCATCGAATTGAAGGAGGCGTCGTCCGAGGGCAGGAAGGGCGCTCCGCGCGTGGAGGCGCGGTAGCCCTCGAGGAAGGCCTTGCGCGCGGGTCCCAGGCGCTCGCCGTCGGCCTGGCCCTCCAGCCCCACCGTGGCCTCCGCGTAGTCGAAGGAGCGCAACATCCCCGCAACGTCTCGCAGGGGCGAGTACTTCTCCCGCCGCTGGTTGAAGCTGCGTCCCGGCTCGCCCTCGAAGTCGAAGATGAGCCAGTCTCCATCCGCGCGGAGCACCTGGCCGAGGTGGAGATCTCCGTGAATGCGGATCTTCTGCCCGGCAGGAGGAACGTGCGCGAGCTGCCGGGCGTAGCCGATGAGATCCTCCCGGCGGCCCTCCAGCTCGGGAAACTGACGGGAGGCCTCGTTGAGGGTGACGCCCATCTCTCCCACGATGGAGGCGCTCCAGCGCTGCAGGTCCTCGGCGTGGATGGGCTCCGGGGAGAAGGCCGGCTCGTCGGTGGGGGCGCCGAGCGCGTGGTGCAGCTCGCCCAGCCGCTGGCCCAGCCTGCGCAGCTCGCCGAGGAAGGTGTCCGTGAGCCGGGCGCCTCGGCGGAAGTGCTCCAGGGTGTGGCGCCAGCCGTCGGTGACGTCGGGGATGTAGCGGTGAACCACCGCGAGGGTGGCGCCGGCGGGCCCCTCGGACTGGAGCGCTCCCAGCAGGGTGGGGGTGGCCCGGAAGGAGGTCTTGGTGGCCAGGTAGCGGCCCACCTCGTACTCGGGGTTGATGCCGGGCTCCAGCTTGCGGATGACCTTGAGGATGACCTTCTCGGCGACGACCACCGAGGTGTTGCTCTGCTCCACCTGAAGCCGCCGCACGGGCAGGGGCGAGGGCAGGGCTATCAACCCCTCGGGAGTGTCCAGCCACTCGCCGCACAGCTTGCCCGAGGCACTGGAGACAACGCGCTTCTCGCGGATGAGGTTGAAGAGGGCGCGCAGCACCTCCACGTCCTCGAAGGCATCCTGCACCCCATCGTCCTTGCCCTCCACGGGCAGCAGGTAGCGGTCCGGGTGGCCCAGCTCGTAGAGGACCTCCACCACGGCGAGGGTGAAGTCACGCCCGCCGGGCAGCTCGATGCGGGCGTGGTCCATCACGGACACGGACTTGATGGGCCAGGCCTTGCCGGCGAACCAGCGCTGGTTGCGCAGGTAGTCCGGGAGTTTGGTCAGGTCAATGGGCGTGGTCATGGCATTCCCCTCCCTGGCGCGAGCTTCTCGAGGCGGAACCACAGGAACATGAAGGGCCCGAGCGTGATCTGGTAGGGCATGGCGGAGATGCGCGGGAAGGGCGTCTCACCGATGAGCTCCACGGGAACCTGGCCCTCGAAGTCCCGCAGGTCGAGCACCGCGGGCTGGGAGAAGCGCGAGAGGTTGCAGACGATGAGGATGGTCTGCCCCTCGTGCTCGCGGGTGAAGGCGAGCACCTTGCGGTTTTCGGGGTGGACCCAGCGCAGCTTGCCCATGGCGAAGGCGGGGTAGCGCTTGCGCACCCGGATCATGCGTTTGAGCCAGTTGAGCAGCGAGGAGCGCACGCGCTCCTGGGCCTCCACGTTGATGCTCTGGTACCCGTAGACGGGGTCCGCGATGATGGGCGCGTACAGGCGGGCATAGTCCGCCCGGGTGAAGCCCGCGTTGCGGTCGCTCGTCCACTGCATGGGGGTGCGCACGCCGTTGCGGTCGCCCAGGTAGATGTTGTCCCCCATGCCGATCTCATCCCCGTAGTACATGACGGGGGTGCCGGGCAGGGTGAACAGCAGGCTGTGCATCAGCTCGATGCGCCGCCGGCCGTTGTCCATCAGCGGGGCGAGCCGCCGGCGGATGCCCAGGTTGATGCGCATGCGCGGATCAATGGCGTACTCCCGGTACATGTAGTCCCGGTCCTCGTCCGTCACCATTTCCAGCGTCAGCTCGTCATGGTTGCGCAGGAAGATGGCCCACTGGCTGTTCTCCGGGATGTCCGGCGTCTGCTCGAGGATTTCGACGATGGGCGTGCGGTCCTCGCGGCGCACCGCCATGAAGAGGCGGGGCATGACGGGGAAGTGGAAGCCCATGTGGAACTCGTCGCCGTCACCGAAGTAGACGCGCACGTCGGCGGGCCACTGGTTGGCCTCGGCCAGCAGCAGCTTGTCCGGGTACTCCGAGTCGATCGTCTTGCGCAGGCGCTTGAGGAAGGCGTGCGTCTCCGGGAGGTTCTCGCAGTTGGTGCCCTCGCGCTCGAAGAGGTAGGGCACGGCGTCGCAGCGGAAGCCGTCCACGCCCATGTTCAGCCAGAAGCGCATGACGTCCAGCATGGCCTCCTGGACCTCGGGGTTGTCGTAGTTGAGGTCCGGCTGATGGCTGAAGAAGCGGTGCCAGAAGTACTGCTTGGCCACCGGATCCCACGTCCAGTTGGAGCGCTCGGTGTCGGTGAAGATGATGCGCGCGTTCTTGTATTTGTCGTCCGTGTCGCTCCAGACGTAGAAGTCGCGCTTGGGGCTCTTGGGATCCCTGCGCGCCTCCTGGAACCAGGCATGCTGGTCGCTGGTGTGGTTGACGACGAGCTCGCTCAGGATGCGGATGTCGCGCTTGTGGGCCTCGTCCACCAGGCGCTGGAAGTCCGCGAGCGTGCCGTAGTCCGGGTGTATCGCGTAGAAGTCCGCGATGTCGTAACCGTCGTCCTTCAGGGGCGAGGGGTAGTGGGGCAGGATCCACAGGCAGGTGACGCCCAGGTCCTGCAGGTACGGCAGCTTCTCGATGAGGCCGGGGATGTCCCCGTGGCCATCCGCGTTCGAGTCATAGAACGCGCGGATGTGCAGTTCGTAGATGACTGCCTTCTTGTACCAGAGCGGATCCGTCCGGGTCATAAGCTGGGTGGGGTCTCATTCGTAGTAGTCGAACGCCTGTTCGCTGCGGCGGAAACGATACACGGCCCAGATGGCCGCGGGCTGCTCGGGCGAGAGACGCACGTGCGCGGTGGGCCCCTGCCAGAGGCTCCGCTCGCCTGTCATCAGCTCGTGGACCTGGTACGTCTCATCCGGCTGAATGCCCAGCTCCTGCAGCGGGACATGCAGCACGGACTCCTGCGCATGGAAGGGATCGAAGCTCACCGCCACCAACACCTGGCTGGAGCCGTCCGGGGTGCGCCTGGTGTAGAACATCACCTGCTCGTTGTCCGAGCGGTGGAAGCGCAGGTTGGAGTAGAGCTGGAAGGCGCGGTGCTCGCGGCGGATGGCGTTGAGCCGGGAGATGTAGTCGCGGATGTTGCCCGGCCGATCCAGGTCCCACGCCTTGAGCTCGTACTTCTCCGAGTCGAGGTACTCCTCCTTGCCCGGCTTGACGGGAGTGCCCTCACACAGCTCGTAGCCGCAGTACATGCCCCAGGTGCTGGAGAGCGTGGCGGCCATGGCGGCGCGCAGGCGGAAGCCACCGGGCCCGCTGCGCTGGAGGAACTCGGGGAGGATGTCCGGCGTGTTGGGCCAGAGGTTGCCGCGCATGAAGTCGGACACGGGCGGCGAGGTGAGCTCCGTGAGGTACTCCTCCATCTCCTGCTTGAAGTTGCGCCAGGTGAAGTAGGTGTACGACTGCTGGAAGCCCAGCTTGGCCAGGGCCTTCATGACTTTGGGGCGGGTGAAGGCCTCGGAGAGGAAGACGATGTCCGGCCGGACGGAGTGCACCTCGCGGATGAGCCAGGCCCAGAAGGGCAGGGGCTTGGTGTGCGGGTTGTCCACGCGGAAGATGCGCACGCCCTGCTCCACCCAGTGCATCACCACCGACTTGAGCTCGGGCCAGAGCGTGGAGCGCCCAGGGCCCATCCAGTCGAAGTTGACGATGTCCTCGTAGCGCTTGGGCGGGTTCTCGGCTGTCTTGATGGTGCCGTCGGGCCGGTGGAGGAACCACTCGGGGTGCTCCTTCACGTAGGGGTGGTCCGGCGAGCACTGGTAGGCCAGGTCCAGAGCGATCTCGATGCCCAGCGCGTTGGCGGCCTGGACGAAGCGCCGGAAGTCCTCCAGCGAGCCCAGCTTGGGGTGCACCGCCTTGTGACCGCCCTCGGTGGCGCCGATGGCCCACGGGCTGCCCACGTCCTCGGGGCCCGCGGTGAGGCTGTTGTTCTTGCCCTTGCGCGCGGTGCGGCCGATGGGGTGGATGGGCGGCAGGTAGATGACGTCGAAGCCCAACGACTGCACGTAGGGGAGCCACTTCTCCGCATCCCGGAAGGTGCCGTGCGTGCGGCCGTCGCGGGGCGTCGAGCGCGGGAAGAACTCGTACCAGGAGCTGAACTGCGCCTTCTGCCGGTCTACGAAGACCTCGAGCACGCGGTCGTACTGGGTGGCGAGGGTGCGGTCCGCATACTTGGAGGCCGTCAGGGCGAGCCCCGGATCCATGGCCGCGGCGATGGCGTTGGGGCTCATGCCCTTGTCGAAGAGGGCCGTGGCCTCGGTGAGCCGTTTGGCTTCCTCGGGGCTGCCGGCCTTCTGGGCGCGCGCGGCGTGGGCGCGGAGCATGGCGGCACCCTCGAGCAGCTCGCTGCGCACATCGCGGCCCACGTCCACCTTGCGTTTGATCTCGGAGACCCAGGTGGCGAAGAGGTCCGGCCAGGCCTCCACGGTGAACTCGTAGCGACCATTGCGCGCCAGGGGGAACTCGGCCTCCCACAGGTCGTTGCCCTTGGCGACCATGGGCACCTCGGCCCACCCGGTTGCCTGCTCCTTGGGCACGGATTGGCGCCAGCGCACCACGGCCACCAGGACGTCGTGGCCCTCCTTGTAGATGTCGGCCTTGACCGTGAGGGTCTCGCCCTCGACGCGCTTCACGGGCCATCGTCCCGCGTCCAGCTGCGGCCGGACGTTCTCGATGACCGTGCTTCCGATTCTCTCGCTCATAAATGCAGGCGGCCCCTTTATAGGTCCCCGCGCCACGCTGCCCCGGCGCTGTCTTTCACCATGCGTTGATGCAGGACGCTCCCGGCGTCCGGCCCGTTGGCCCGTGAACGTTAGGAATGGCTCCGCACGGTGCACACCGGCCGGGATGGGCCGCTCCCCTGTCCGGCGCCCGGGCTAGGCGAGCGGGTAGGCGGGAACGGGACGGGAAGAGTGCGTGTACCTGGCTGCCCGCTGGCCGGTTTGACGGGCTGGCTCCCGTGCAGCTGCATGCGAAGCTGCCAGGACTCTTCAATGAGGGGAGGTCGGTCTTGCTGCAGAAGTGGAACGCAATGCTGATCGCTGGCTTGCTCTTGAATCCGTCATGGGGGCTGGCGGATCAGCCGAAGGAGGAGCGACCGGATGGTGGCCCCATCGAGATGAAGAATGTCTTCGAGTGCCTGAAGGCCTGCAATGCGAGCATCGAGGAGGCTGAGGACTTCTGTCGGAACCTTCCTGACGACAACAAGAAGAGAAAAGCCTTGTGCTGGTCGGCGATCTACGCGGGGAAGGCTGCGTGCCAGGTGTTCTGCCGCGCTGAGTTTGGCCCACCCATCCGGCATTAAGGATCTTGCCTGGGCGGAACTCCTGCCCTGGGTGTGACATCGGAGTGCTCCTCGAAGAACCTCCGCACGAGGGTCATCGCATTCATGAGCGCATCGACGGGGCCAACCCCCATGACGCACTTGATGCCGGGGAGGTAGCCCTCGATGGAGAGCGGGCAGTACCACGCTCGATCCGCCTCACCCGGAAGTGGCTGCGGACGGCCGACGACGATCCTGGAGACCTTTGTCTCTCCCTCCTGCGTCGTGTGGGACCAATGATCTTCCGCAATGGGGTCATCAATGGTGGTGAGTCGAGGGCGCCAGTCTTGAGTGCTCATCGCGGTGATAGTGCTGGAAACAGGGGCCGACGGCACGGCAGGCGCCGCTTCGGCTCCTCACTGTTGTTCCAGCGGGGCGGAGGCTGTACGAGGAGTGCCCGGGCGGCAGGGGAGGGGGCAATACCCGTTGGCGGGTCGCCGCCGGCTCCTAGGGGCCAGCCTCGGTACGTGCTGAGGGTAAAACAAATGCACCCCTGGCGAGCTGCGCGGACAGGGGACTCTGCGGGGCACTCCTGGCCTGAGGCCAGGGGCGATGACAGCGACGGCTACGGCTGCGACTTGTGCTTGTAGAACAGGATGAGCGTGTAGCAGTGGAACTCGTTGTCGCTCGACTGGGCCACCACCCGGTCGACGATCTCCAGATCCGAGTTGCTCCTGATCCAGCGGGTGACGTTCTCACCCAGCTCTTCCCGCTCCTTCGCCTTCGTCGCGGAGAACACCTTCACGCCCGTGAACATCGCCTTCCACTCCTTGCGCTGTGTTTTGTACTGACTGTGAGGAAGGTTATCGCGCGCTATTCACAGGTGTCAAAAAAGCTTACCTGTAGCTACCCGGGCTGGCCCCGGGGCTTCCCGCCAGGGGGGACGTGCCTAGATTCCCTGGGTCGCTGGATCTGGAAGCCCGGGGGACGGGCCCTCGGCAAGGGGTTGGGCGAAGGGGGTTGGCCGTGGACGTCAAGACGAAGAAGGACCTGGCGGTGGACTTCATCAATGAGATCCGGACCATGGATCCCTCCGCTCTCAACGCGCTGATCGTCAAGGAGGCAGGCGAGGAACTCGCCCAGTTCTTCCTCAACTACAGCGCCAACCTCATCTCCAAGGATCCCTCCCGGGTACTGGAGAACACCTCCTCGCTCATGCTGATGGGCTACCTCATCCGCACCCACGAGGAGAAGAACGGCCAGGCCAAGCCCACCGGGCTCCAGGGCTACGCCTACGCCTGATTTCGAGCGGGGCAGGGTGCGCCGACACTCGACAGCTCCCACGGGAGCCTGCTAGGGACCGGCGCCCATGCTCATCGATCTGCACGCGCATTCCTACCTGTCGAAGGGTTGCGACCTGGATCCGCGCGCGGTCCTGGACCGTGCCGCGCTGTTCGGTCTGGACGGCGTGGCCTTCACCGAGACCAACACCCAGGATGGCTGTGACGAGCTGTTCGAGATCGGCGCGAAGTCCAAGGTGAAGGTCTTCGTCGGCCTCGAGCTCATCACCGACCGGGGCCAGTACCTGTGCTTCTTCCCGAAGCCGGAGCGGGCTCCCGAGCCGGTGCAGATCTGGGGCAGCAACCGCGAGAAGCCGTGGAGCGCCGCCGAGTGTCTGCCCAAGGTGCGCTCGCTGGGCGCCGCCATCGTGGCCGCTCGGCCGTATGACCGGGACTCGCCCAACCCCGCGATGGACTACGTCCGCACGCTGGGCGGGCTGCTGTGCGCGGTGGAGGGGTACAACGCCCGCGTGAAGCAGACGGCCAATGACCTCGCAGTCGAGGCCTCCGAGACGCTCAAGCTGCCGTGCACCGGTGGCAGCGACGCCCGGGGCTCCCTGGACGAGGTGGGCTATGGCGCCACCTTCTTCAAGAAGCCCGTGCAGACGCAGGAGCAGCTCGTGGCCGCGCTGCTGGCCGGGGACTTCTTCCCAGTCATGGCCGGCGAGCTGCCTCGACTCACCCGCCCGGGGGAGGCCCAGGCCTCTCGGGGGGGTGGCAAGCGTCGGAGCGGGGGTGGTGGCGGAGGACGGCGTCGCCAACGCTAGCGTGTGGCCCTGGCGTCTGACCCTCTCCCCCTGGGAGAGGGACGGGGTGAGGGTGTTCGCCCCGTGGGTTTCAAGCTGGGGACGACCCTCACCCTAGCCCTCTCCCAGAGGGAGAGGGGACATCCACGGGCAGCAGTCCTCTATGCGCTCACTTCGCTGCGGCTGGCGTGCCCTCGTCCACCCGGGTGACCAGTCCGTCGGTGATGAACACCCGGCGCTTCTCTCCCGGGTAGATCCACTCCTGGTGCACCTGCTGTCCGTCCAGCGTTCGGCGGATGCGATCCGGCGGTCCCCAGGACATCTCCACCGCTCCCTCCGGCATGTACTCGAGCACCTTCTTCTGCTTGATGGCCTCCTGGAAGCGCGCCTGGAACTTCGCCATCTTCGGCGCTGGATCATGCTCCGCCAGGTGCCTGTCCAGCTCGGCCTTCACTTCCTCCTTCGTCTTGAGCTGCGGCGGGAGCACCAGGATGACCGGTGGCCCCGCCGGTACGCCCTCCACGTCCAGGTACACCCAGGGCTGCGTGCGCGGTGAGTACAGCACCCGCTCCGCCATCACCCAGGCCGTGGGGAACTCCACCTTCAGCACGCGCACCTTCGTGCCCGCCGGCGCCATCGCCTGCACCGCACCGGGGTTGATGGGGTTGCCCTTGGTGTCGTTGAGCAGCCGCACCTCCTCGGGCGGGTAGGGCGTCAGTAGTCGCTTCGAGGCGTCCCCAAAGAACGGGGTGATGTAGCTGGAGGCCCGCAGGTAGCGCGCCGCGGTCGGGCCAGTGGTCAGATCCTGCTGGAGCTTCGAGCGATCCTCCGCGCTCAGCAGGGTCTGGCTGGCGCAGCCGGTAGCGAGCACTCCGGAGACGAGAACGAGCAGGGCGAGGCGTCGGGTCATGGTCGGTCTCCGTCAGAAGCTGAAGGCGAAAGCCCGGGTAGTGATGGGCGGGGTGTCGCGTCCGCCCGAGACGTCCGACACCTCCACCGCCCGCTGGCGCGTGACCTCCACGATGCGCGGCCCGCCCGCCTTGCCCAGTGCGTCGATGCCCTGGATGACGTGCGAGACGAGCAGCGCGACGCCTCCCAGGCCCCAGAACCAGCCGCCCAAGGCCAGCCGGAAGACGGCGCTGGCAACGATGATCGCCGCGTCCACGATGAGGAACAGGATGAAGCCGTCCTGATCCCTCACCAGCAGGTGGCCCGTGCCGAAGCCGATGAACAGCCCCAGCAGCAGCGCGGCGACCTGCCTCACCTCGGAGTCCATGGCGCCTCCGGTGTCCAGGGGGAGGGGCGCGTCCATGAGGCCGAAGCGCATGGCATCCGTGAGGCGCAGCGGGGGCGTCTCGGAGGGCTTGAAGGTGGCCGCCAGCTCCAGCCCCTCCAGAAGCCGCGCGTGGCGGCCCTCGATGGAGTGGGCGAAGGAGACCGTCGGATCGGCGGCAGGGGCCGACTCCGGGGCGGGGGACGTGGCCAGCAACGACGCGAGCAGCAGGGGAACGAGCATCTGACGCACCTCGGCGTGGATACGCGGGAGGGCGCCTTCCTTAGCTCAGCGGGGGCTCGGCGTCAGCGCCTCAGTGTCGCGAGCGCGTCGCTGCTCACCACAGCCCTTCAGCGGCGGACACACGGGTCCACGGCCATCGGGATCCGGCACCAGCAGAAAACGGCCCAGACCACGGGCGTCGGTCAGCTCTGGGTGGCCACAGAGCACACAACGGCGGGGAGGACGCTTGGAGGGAGGGAATGGCACGAGGCCACTCTCCCTCCGGTCCGCCGCCCGCGCGACTTTTCGGCCGCTCAGCTCTTGCTGCCAGAGGCCGCCGCCGGGGCGCTCGGGGTGCTGCTGGCGCTGGAGGAGCTCGAGCCCGAGTCCGACGAGCTGCTGGTGCTGGAGGGCGACGGGCTGCTGCTGGAGCTGGAGGACGGCGAGCTGCTGGAGCTGCTCCCGTCCTTCTTGGTGGAGCCGTAGAGGTCCGAATACCAGCCACCGCCCTTGAGGACGAAGCTGGAGCGGCTGACGACCCTGCTCAGCGAGCCCTGGGCCCCGCACGCGGTGCAGGTCTCAGGCGTGGGGTCGCTCACCTTCTGCAGGACATCGATCGTCTTCTCACAGGACTTACAGGCGTACTCGTAGATGGGCATGGCTTGGCCTCTTCACTAAGACTGGGGCGTGGAATGAGGGGAGTGATCCGAGCCCCGCTTGCGCAGGCCCTCGGCCACTCCCAGGCGCTCGAGTGCACGGAGCACGAGCTCGGAAGGGGCGCCGTGCTTGCGGGCCACCACCTCCGCGAGCTCGGCGAGCGTCTTCGCCTCCGGAAGCTCGTCGCGCACCAGCACCTCGAGCTCCCTGCGGAGCATGTCCGTGAAACGCTTCTTGATTCCCAGGTCCACCAGGTACTTCTCCCGCCCCAGCAGATCCAACCGTTGGGTCAGGTTGCGCGCGGAGAGGGCCTCGCGGCGGAAGCGCTCGCGCAGATCCTCGACCTCCCGGGAAATGCCGACCTTGGCCTCGAGCTGACGCAGCTCGGAGGGGCTGAGGCCCAGCGCCCAGGCAACCCGGCCAGTGGCTCCGCGGTTGTCGGTGAAGGCACTGAGGATGGCCGTGCGTTCGCGGTTCTCCATGGCCTCCATCAACCCGTGAGCCATCAGCACTCCTTCCAGCTCCTGCAGCGTCAGGTCCCCTCGGCTGCCGTTGTACTGCTGAGCCAGGGAGTTGAGCAGGGCGAAGCGGTGCTCATTCGAGCCCATCGCCGCCTCCACCAGCTCCTTGCCCGACGTGCGAGTCAGCTCCTGGTAGCTCGTCTTGGGAGCCTCCAGGCGGGTAAAGCGGCCGCGCGGCTTGGGCAGGTCGCGCTTGAGGAAGGTCGACGTCTCCTCCCCCTCCTCGAACTCGGGCGGGACCGCCTCGGCGGCGGTGCGCTTGCGGGGGGCGATCCGCGCCTGGACCGTCTCACCCTTGGACCTGGGCGCCTTCTCCGGCTTCGCGGGCACGGGGGCCGGCACGCCTGCCTGGAAGGTGGGCGTGGCGAAGGTGGGGACCTCGGGGGAGGGAGGGAGAGCGGGCGGCCGCTTCTCCTCGTGCACCCGGGCCAGCTCCTGCACCACGTCGTAGAAACCGCACCCCTGCCGCGTCGCGGCGAGCTCGGGAGCCGTGCCCTTGAGCACGTCCACCACCGCGAAGGGGCCAAGCGGCGTGGCCGCCGGCTCGGTGTCGGTCAAGGTACGTACCCGGAAGTCGTCGGCCTCGGACAGCAGGGCGAGCGCTTCGCGGACCTCGGTGGGGGTTGCGGGAGCCTTGGCTCGCCTGCAGTAGTCGGAGACGGCTACTGCCACCGGGGTGGGCACGTCATCGGGTTGCCGCTGTCTCTGCCAGTGACTGTTCATGAAAGTTGCGGAAAAATGCTCGTTTACGAGGCTGGGTGCCTCTATCTTTGCTGGCAGACGGGTGTCAATGAATCCAACGGGCCCCAATCTAAACAGCCAGAGAATGATGCAAGTCGGTGTCACACCCGAAGGGCGGGCCAGGGGCCATTACCGTTCGGCCGGTGGACACTCAAGGGTGCGTGGGCCATGAAGGTGGCTCGGGAGGCAGGAGGGCCGTGAATCAGAACATGGACGAGGTGCTCCAGCGGTACATGGCGCAGCACGGGCTCAAGAGCACGCGTCAGCGCAGCCTCATCATCGATACCTTCTTCTCTACGGGCGGTCACCTGTCCGTCGAGGAGTTGTGGAACAAGGTGCGCGAGCAGGACACCCGGGTCTCGGTGGCCACGGTGTACCGGACGATGAAGCTGCTCAACGAGTGCGGTCTGGCCCATGCGCGCAACTTCGGCGACGGGCAGACGCGCTACGAGGCGGCGGCCGGCCGCCACCACCATGATCACCTCATCTGCACCCACTGCGGCACCATCGTCGAGTTCGAGGATGACCGCATCGAGCAGATGCAGGAGGCGGTGGCGCGCAAGCACGGCTTCACGGTGACATCGCACAAGATGGAGCTGTACGGACTGTGCCGGAACTGCCAGCGGAGTGGCGTGGCCAAGAGCGAGGCATGAGGCGCACGGCCCTGGCGGTGGGGTGCGCCCTGGTGCTGGCGCTGGCCGGGTGCCGCACGGTGCCCGAGCTGCCCGAGAGCGGCTCGGGAGTCTCCCCGTACCTGAGGGCCCTGATGCTGCCCTCGGTGGGGCCCACGCCCCTGGACTGGAACCGGCTGCCCGGGCGCGTGGTGCTGGTGTCCTTCTTCGCCACCTGGTGCTTCCCGTGCCTGGCGGAGCTGCCCACGCTGGAGGCCCTCCAGAAGGAGTACGGCCGCCAGGGCTTCCAGGTGGTGCTGGTGGGCCTGGATCTGGACGGGGCCAAGATGCTGGCGCCCTTCGCGGACCAGTACGCGCTCAACTTCCCGGTGCTCGTGTCCGACGAGCCCATGCAGCAGGGGCGCAGCGCCTTCGGGCTCATTCCCTCGCTGCCCTGCACCTTCCTGCTGGACAAGGAGGGGCAGGTAGCCGGCGCGTGGCAGGGCATGGCCGGCCACACGGACACGTCGCGGGCGGTGGAAAAACTCCTGCGGCGCTGAAGCGCGGCCCCGGGCTTCTGTCTCCTGGACGCTGGTCCTCCCGGTCGTGACTTGCACCCAGGTACGGGGCGTGTGCATGCCTCCGGACACGGGAGGTGCAACACGATGGCGGGAGCAACGGACAGCCGGTTGTCTCGTGTGCGCCCGTTCTCGGTGACGCGCGGGTTCAGGTGCCTCGGCCCGGGACGAGGGGCGGCCGGATGAGAGCGTCCTTCTTCTCCGGGGGGCTGGTCGGGGCCCTGTGGGTGGCCATCTTGCTCGCGCTGGGTGTGGGGTTCGCCTCGGTGCTGACGCTGCGCTCGGTCACCCAGGAGCAGGGCGTGGCCCTGGTGCAGGAAGCCGCCGACCTGGAGGCGGTGCAACACCTGCTGTTTCTGAGCGAGCGGCGCGCCCGGTATGCGCGCTCCTGGTTGCTCTCGCCGGAGCCGCACATCTTCCGTGAGCTGGAGGAGACCCGCCAGGAGTGGGATGTGCGGCTGAGGCAGCTCGAGGAGACCCTCACCGTGAAGGACGCGCGGGCGGTATTGGCCCGCATCCGCGAGCGCCAACATGCCATCCAGGCGCTCATGGACCACATCGTGGCCCGGCGAGAGCAGGGGGCTCGGGTCGAGGACTTGAAGCTCCAGTTCGAGATGGAGCTTCGCCCCTTGAGGGTGGGGCTGGATGAGGAGCTCGCCCGGCTGATGGCGCTCCAGGAGGAATCGCTCCAGGAGGCCGTCCGCCAGCAGGAGCGGACCCGGTTGCGCGCCGTCACCCGGTTGGGGATGGCCATGCTCGGCGCGATCCTGGCCGCTGGCGCCTGCGGGGGGCTGCTGGTGCGCAGCCTGCGCCGGCACCGGCGGGCCGAGGAGGAGGTGCAGCGCAGCGAGGCCCGCTTTCGCGCCACCTTCAACCAGGCGGCGGTGGGGCTCGCCCAGGTGGCGCTGGATGGGCGCTGGTTGCTGCTCAACCAGCGCTTCTGCGACATCCTCGGCTACAGCGCGAAGGATCTGCTCGGGCAGCGCTTCGTGGACTTTACCCACCCGGAGGACCGCGCGCGGGACGCCGCGAACGTGCGCCGGCTGATGGCCGGAGAGATCTCCTCCCTCTCGTGCGAGAAGCGCTACCTGCGCAAAGGGGGCTCGGTGGTGTGGGCGGACCTCTCCGCGTCGCTGGTGCGCGATGACGAGGGCAGGCCCCTGTACGTCCTCGCGGCCATCGAGGACATCAACCGGAGGAAGGCGCTGGAGGAGGAGCGGGCGCTGCTGCTGGCCGAGGCGCAGGAGGCGCTGCGGCTGCGGGAGGAGTTCCTCTCGGTGGCCAGCCACGAGCTGCGCACGCCGCTCACGCCGTTGAGTCTGAAGCTGCAAGTGCTGCTGCGCGAGGCGCGGGCCTACCCGGAGCTGCCCTTTGCCCGCCGGGTGGAGGCGCGGGTGGTGTCGGGACAGCAGCAGGTGCAGCGGATGACGCGGCTCATCGACGATCTGCTGGATGCCAGCCACCTGGGGACGGGCAGGCTGATGCTGCGCCTGGAGGACGTGGACCTGGCGGCGTTGGTGCGCGAGGTGGCTCGGCGCTTCGAGCCGGTGGCGCTGAGGGCGGGGTGCGCCCTGGAGGTGGACGCGGCGGTGCCGGTGGTGGGGCGGTGGGATGCACGCCGGTTGGAGCAGGTGGTGTCGAGCCTCCTCTCCAATGCCCTCAAGTTTGGCCCGGGACAGCCTGTACTCCTCCGCGTGGAGGCGGAGGGGCGCCTGGCGCGGCTGACGGTGCGAGACGAGGGGATCGGCATTGCATCGGAGCAGCTTCCGCACATCTTCGATCGCTTCTCGCGGGGTGTGTCGGACCGGCACTATGGGGGCATGGGTCTGGGGCTGTTCCTCACCCGGTACGTGGTGCGCTCGCTGGGCGGGGAGGTGGTGGCCGAGAGCACACCGGGGCAGGGCGCCACCTTCACCGTTCAGCTCCCGCTGCGAGCCGCCGAGGGC
Organism: Archangium lansingense; assembly: GCF_026626635.1. Taxonomy (GTDB): domain Bacteria; phylum Myxococcota; class Myxococcia; order Myxococcales; family Myxococcaceae; genus Archangium; species Archangium lansingense. The sequence goes on along the minus strand of NZ_JAPNKA010000001.1, from coordinate 7,003,720 downwards.
AGGGGAGAGTTGGCCCCAGGGGACGAGGCGCCGCAGCCCGTGTAGCGCGAGGGCGACGCCCGCTACAGGTCTGGAGCGGATTTCTTGCCGGGGGAGTCGTCGCTGGTACCTTCCGGCCACTCATGACGGTGCGGCGAAAGCTCCTCGGTGTTGCGGCGTGTGTAGCCGCGGTCCTCACGCTGGTTTCAGCGGTGGACGCGAAGGGCTTCCGCCGCTACCTGCGTCTGCGCCAGGACGTCGAGGCCATCCAGGAGCGCAACCGCGTCCTGTCCGAGCAGAACGCCACCCTTCTTCGCGAGATCAACGCGCTGCGCAATGATCCCGCCGCCCTCGAGCGCGCCGCGCGCGAGGAGCTCGGCTATGTCAAGCCGGGCGAGCTCGTCTTCCATCTGGAGTAACCGTGTCCGCGCTTTCGGCCATCCCTCCAGTCTCCAAGCTCTTCCAGTCCCTGCTCCGCGCCGTGCCCGCCGCGGGCGTGCTGTCCGCCTTCATCCACCTGGCCCGGGGCGGCTTCCGCGGTCTGCACACGCTCGGTTGGACCGAGGCCTCCCTCGTTGTCTTCCTGCTCGCCGGGCTCGGCGTCATGGGCTGGCGGCGCTTCACCCGCGGCGCCGTGGGCGCTCCGCTCTTCCTCCGGGACGATCTGGAGCTGGGGGCGGTGCTCATCGCCTCGGCCTTCATCGTGGTGGCCATCGCAGGGGGTGGGGTGTTCCCCCTCATCTACCTCGTCATGGCCTTCCTGGTGGCCTTCCTGCCTCGCAACGCTGGCCTGGCGCTGCTCGGCATGGCGCTCGCCTTCGATGCGCTCGTCACCCTGCAGGGCCCCGAGCGCAGCGTCACCTCCTTCCTCACTCACGCGCTCTTCCTCGCGCTCTTCGCTGGCCTGTACCACCTGGTGCTCTCCGCCCGCATCGCCGCCGCTCGCCGCGCGGAGAACGTCGCCGTGGAGAAGCGAATCAAGGAGGTCGAGGAGCGCGCCCGCACCTTCCGGCTCGTCAGCTCCGGCTCCCACGACAACCCGCCCGACGTGAAGGACGAGGAGAAGTGGCTGCTTGCCTCGGTGAAGGAGATCGAGGGCGCGGTGGGCGCCGCGCTGGAGATCGCCGAGACGGCCCTGCACACGAACACCTGCGCGGCCTTCCTGCTGACGTCGGACGACAAGGGGCTGAAGCTGTACGACTGCCGCAGCGCCTCGGATCGCGTGCAGCGCGAGCGCTTCAACGCGGGCGAGGGCATGCTGGGCGGGGTGCTCAAGCGCCGGGCCCCGGTGCGGATGCACTCGGCCCATGGGCTCAAGGGCATCACCTGGTACGACGAGAGCGCGCCCACCCTGGGGGCCGTGCTGGCCGTGCCCATCATCGAGGGCGGCAGCGGCCTGGTTCGCGGCGTGCTGGTGGCCGACCGGGTGACGCACAACCCCTTCTCGGATGATGACGAGAAGCTGCTGACCACCATCGCCGCCGAGGTGCTGCGCTCCATCGAGGTGGAGCGGGTGATGACGTACATCCGCAAGACGCGCGACGAGAAGGACCGGTTCTTCCGGGCCATCGAGGAGCTCAACCGCGCCGGCAGCCCGGATCAGGTGTTCCTGGCGGTGCTGGAGAGCGCTCGGCAGCTCGCGGGGCTGGACTTCTGCGCCGTCACCATCGTGAACGAGCAGGAGGGCAAGCGCGTCCACAAGGTGGCGCGGATGCTGGGCGTCACCGCGCAGGGGAGCAAGGCGCTCGAGGGCCGCTCCTTCCCGGACAACAACGGGCTGGTGGCCAACGTGGTGCGCTACGGCGCGCCGCTGCCCGGTCGCGACATCAAGGCCATGGACCGGCAGGTCATCTTCGACGAGGAGACGCAGCTACGCGGCCTGGGGGCCCTGAAGATCTTCCCGCTCACCGCGGGCGACAGGATTCTCGGAACGCTGGTGGCGGGCTCGCGCCGCAAGGCCGCGCTGGACCACGACGTGCTCCGGATGCTCGAGGTCATCGCCATCCAGGCCGCCCAGGCCGTGCTGCGCGCCCAGCTCTACGAGGCGATGGAGCGCATGGCGACCACGGACGGCATGACGGGCCTGTACAACAACCGCACCTTCCAGTCGAAGGCGGACGAGATGCTGGCCCACTCGCGGCGCTACGGGCGCAAGTGCTCGCTGATCCTCACGGACGTGGACCACTTCAAGAGCGTCAACGACACCTATGGTCACCTGACGGGAGACCAGGTGCTCAAGGGCGTGGCGCGCATCCTCAGGCAGCAGGCGCGGGACACGGACATCGTCGCGCGCTACGGCGGCGAGGAGTTCGCCATCCTGATGCCGGAGACGGAGGCCAAGGGCGCGAAGGTCATCGCCGAGCGGATCCGCGAGGCCATCAAGGCCGAGGTCTTCCAGACGGAGATGGGCCCGCTGAAGGTGACGCTGTCGCTGGGAATCGCGACGGCGCCGGACCACGGCACGGACAAGCTGGTTCTGGTGGAGCAGGCGGACCAGTGCCTGTACTACGCGAAGCGGCACGGCCGGAACCTGTCGGTGACGGTGGCCGAGGCCCAGGGAGGCCGCAAGCTCCAGGCCGTCGAGGGTTGAGAACCGTGTCTGCTCCCTCTCCCTCTGGGAGAGGGCTGGGGTGAGGGTCTTTTGAACGAGCGGAGCCGAGTTCCCCTCGCCGTGACCACGAGCGGCAAGCCGGAAGAGTCCCTCGTGAAGCGGGCCCGCGAGTCCGCGCGCACCTGGAACCTGCCCTACATCCCGAGGCGCAAGAAGGAGCCGATCGGCCCGATGCTGGAGTCCTCGGCGGATGCCCTCATCGTCTTCGAGCGCGAGAGCGTCACGCTCTGGGACCACGAGGGCTCCTTCAGCTTCAACCCGGGCATGGCCCACCTGCGCCGGCTGCGGATCCTCTCGGGGCAGGTGGGGGGAGATGACGCCCTCGTCCGCGTGGCCGAGCTGCGCGCGGGAGACCACCTCCTCGATTGCACGCTGGGGCTCGGGCAGGACGCGCTGGTGGCCGCTCTGGTGGCCGGGCCCACGGGGAAGGTGGTGGGGCTGGAGAAGAGCCTCGCGCTCTACGCCGTCGTGTCCGAGGGCCTCGCGGCCTACGACTACGGACCTCAGTCCTGCCGCGTGGAGGCGGTGCACGCCGACTCGCACACGTACCTGCGCTCGTTGCCCTCGGGCTCATTCGACGTCGTCCTCTTCGATCCGATGTTCGAGAAGCCCAAGAAGTCCCAGCCCGCCTTCGAGATGCTCCGCCGCTTCGCCGAGCACGCCCCCCTCACACCGGAGACGCTCGAGGAGGCCCGGCGCGTGGCTCGGCGGTGGGTGGTGGTGAAGGGCTCGAAGTACTCGGACGACCTGAAGAAGCTGGGGCTCGAGGCCGAGCCTGGCTCTCGTTACACCTCCATGATCTGGGGGCGAGTGCCAGCGGTCTCGTCCGGGTAAGTCCTTACAGCGCAGCCGCGATGGCTCCGGCTACGCTCGCATGAACACAGAGGAGGGGTTCACACGATGCGGAGCACGATGCGGTGGTTGTCCGTGGTGGGAGGGTTGTGTTTCTCGTGGGCGCTGCCAGCGATGGCGGAGGGCACGCCAGTCGACTGTGGCAGCATCGACTGCGAGGGCATCCGCGAGATGAGGGCGCTGCACGACGCGCAGATTGCCTCCCTTCAAGAGCGGGATCTTTTCTCCCAGAATCTGGCGGAGGTGGGCTTCAAGCCCGCGGCGTGCGCGAATGGCTCTCGCGCGCCCGTGCCGGGGCTGGGTTGGGTGGCGGGCTGCCACTTCGCCTACCGGGTGACGGCCGTGACGAACCCTCCGGAGAGCTCGACCTTCACCGCCGTGGCCCAGGGTGCCGCGGGCACTCCGGCCGCGGGCGTCAAGCTGCTGATTGGCAGGCTTTCGGGGGGCAAGCTCGTCTTCTCGCTGGATCGCGGTGGTGTTCGCCGCTTCGTGGGCTGGGACGAGTGTCTGCCGGCCGCGTCCTTCACGTGCGAGGCCCAGCAGCGCGAGGGGGTCCAGGCCATCCGGGCGCTCTTCACCACGGAGCGGGCCTTCCTGCAGGAGAAGGACCGGTACTCGAGCAACTTCGAGGAGATCGGCTTCGTGCCCATGGGCTGCACGAATGGGACGCAGGCCGCTGTCCCGGACAGCTCGTGGATCGGCGGGTGCCGCTTCATCTACCGCGTCGAGTTGTCGGGTACGGGCCCGGCGATGACCTTCATCGCCACGGCGCGCGCCATCTCCGGCCCCATCGCGGGCACCACGATGAAGATCGACCAGACCGGGGTGCTCTCCATCACCCCCGTCCGCGGCGCGTGCGAGTGAGCCTCCTCCGGTAGCTGGGAGCCCCAAAAACCTTGCCCCGGAACTCGGAGACGTTGATCTCCGAGTCCGGGGCAGGAGCCCTCCAGGGAGAGGGGGAGAAACCCTGGCGGCGCATCATGGATAACCCGTATGGGGCGTTGGCGCATCCCCTATTACACCTGGAGTCTCATGCAGCCCGTGTGCCGGGCTACAGAGGGTCTGGGCGCCTCGGGCGTGCCGGGCCACGGAGGGGCAGGGTGCCTCAGACGGGGCAGGTTGCCCCGAGGCCACCGTGACAGGTGGGCGGGGCCGGGGTCGGTGGGCGGGACAGATCGTCAAACCCCTGGGCGCGGCTTCACGTAGCTTGGCCACCATATCTCCCACCAGGAACGGACCATGACACCAGACGAGGAAGTGCTGCTGCGCACCGACCGGGAATTCAATGCCGCCACGCAGGCGCGCGGCGGGGAGGGCTGGGCCGCCTACTTCGCGCCCAATGGCGTCATGCTGCGCTCCAATGGCCACATCATCGGACCCGAGGCCATCCGCGCCGCGATGACGCCGGTCTTCGCCACTCCGGGTTTTTCCCTCACCTGGGAGCCGAGCCGCGCCGAGCTCTCCGTCGGCGGACGGCTCGCCTACACCACGGGCCGCTACCTGCGCAGGACCCGGGACGCCTCGGGAGGCGTCGTGGAGGCCCGCGGCACGTACATGAACTTCTGGGAGAAGCAGCCGGACGGCTCGTGGAAAGTGGTGGCCGATGCCGGTGATCCGGATGAGGCCCCGCGCTAGTGGGATGTCCCCTCTCCCTCTGGGAGAGGGGAACTTGCTGGGGATTTGCAGGGCCTCTGGTCTACCCGGCCTTCTGGCCAACAGCCTGGAGCCTCCGAGGCGGTGACTCCAGCACGCGCGCCAGCGTCTGGGCCACCGTCTCGACCTGGGGCGAGCGCAGCGCCGAGTAGTGATCCCCGGGCACCTCCAGCATCTCCACGTGGGCCGCTAGCGCCGCCCAGCCTCGATCCGGTGCGTCCGGATCACCCACCTGGGCCTCCTGGCCTCGCAGCATCGTGAGGGGCAGCTGCAACGGGCTCAGCGTGTGTTGATAGAGGGCTCTCACGCAGCCGGTGAAGACGCGCTGGAGCCTCTGCAACTGCGCCAGCCCGACCTCGGGGCCAAAGGCTCCCACGCGTCGGCCTTCCTCCCAGAGGTAGCGCAGCAGCGCGCTCGCGTCCGCCGGCTGCACGTGGGCCGGCAGTTCCAGCGGCAGCCCCGTCGTCTGCGCCAGGTTCGCCGCGAAGAGGCTGTTGAGCGTCGCCTCGTCCTCCAGCCGCGTGCCCTGGGCATACGACGTGGGGCTCGGCTCGATGAAGACGAGCTGCTCCACCTCCTCGCCCTGTGCCTTCAGCAGGCGCGCCATCTCGAAGGCCACCACGGCGCCCATGGACCAGCCTCCCAGCCGGTACGGACCCTGGGGCTGCACCGTGCGCAGCGCCTCCACGTAGAGCGCCGCCATCTCCTCCATCGACTCCAGCGGGGGCTGCTCTCCCTCCAGCCCGCGCGCCTGCAGGCCGTAGAAGGGCTGCTCGGCGTCCAGGTGGCGCACCAGCTCGGCGTAGCACAGCACGTTGCCGCCAATGGGGTGCACGCAGAAGAAGGGCCGCCTCGAGCCACTCGTGCGCAGCGGCACCAGCACGTCCCCGTTCGCCAGCGCCAGGCGCAGCCGGGACATCGGTTCCTCGGGGTGGGCCACCGCCCACTGCAGCAGCACACGCAGGTGCTCCGCCATCCGCGCCGCCGTGAAGGACTCGAAGAGATCGCTGCTGTACTCCAGCACGCCGGTGATCTCCTGGTTCTCCTCCCACAGAGCCAGCGTCAGATCGAACTTCGCCGAGTGGCGCTTCACGTCCACGAAGCGCATGGAGAGCCCCGGACCCATCGGCTGCGACCCCGGCGCGTTCTCCAGCACGAACAGCACCTGGAAGAGCGGAGAGCGACTGGAGTCCCGCGTAGGCAGCAGCTCCTCCACCACGCGCTCGAAGGGGACGTCCTGGTGCGCATAGGCCCCGAGCGTTACCTCACGCACGCGGCCCAGCAGCTCGCGGAAGCTTGGGTCTCCTTGCAGCCGCGTGCGCAGCACCAGCGTGTTGACGAAGCAGCCAATCAACCCCTCCAGCTCCGGTTGGGCACGGCCCGCGATGGGCGAGCCCACCGACACGTCGAGCTGCCCCGAGTTGGCCGACAGCAGCGTCTGGAAGCCCGCCAACAGGGCCATGAAGAGCGTCACGCCCTCGCGCTGGCACAGGGCCTGGAGCGATGCGGACAGCTCCCGGCCGAGCCGCACCGGCACACGCCCACCTCGGAAGGACGGCACTGGGGGACGCGGCTTGTCCGTGGGCAGCTCTAGCGCGGTCGGCGTTCCGGCGAGCTGCTTCCGCCAGTACGCGAGCTGTGACTCCAGCACGCCCCCCTTCAGCCACTGGCGCTGCCACATCGCGTAGTCCGCGTACTGCACGGACAGCGGCGCCAGGCGGGGCGGCTCTCCAGTGGAGTAGGCCTCGTAGAGCGACGACAGCTCGCGGATGAGGATCCCCGAGGACCAGCCATCCGAGATGATGTGGTGCATCGTCACCACCAGCAGGTGGTGCTGCTCCGCCAGCCGCACCAGCAGCGCGCGCAGCAGCGGCGCCCGCGTCAGATCGAACGGCCGCTCCGCCTCCTCGGCCGCCAGGGTGAGCGCCTCGCGCTCCCGCTCGGACTCGGGCAGACCTCGCAGATCCACCAGCCCCAGTGCGGGCTCCACGTCCGGGAGGATGCTCTGGGTGGGGCCCTGATCGTCCTCGATGAACGTGGTCCGCAAGCCCTCGTGGCGCCGCATCAGGGCCTGGACGGCGCGTACCAGTGCGCGCGTGTTCAGCGGCCCCTGGAGCCGGAGCGCCGCCAGGATGGTGTAGGCCGTGCTTCCGGGCTCGAACCTATCGAGCACCCATAGGCGCTGCTGTGCGAAGGACAGCGGCAGCCGCTCCGTCCTCGGCACGGGCAGCAGCGGCGGGATGACGGAGAGGGCGCTGCCGCTATCGCGCGCGGCGTCCACTCGGCGGGCCAGGGCTTCGAGCGTGGGCGTCTCGAAGAAGGCGTTCAGGGGGAGTTCGAGCCGCAGCGTCGAGCGCAGCCTCGACACCACCTGTGTTGCTAGCAGGGAGTGGCCGCCCAATTCGAGGAAGTGGTCCAGCGCGCCTACGGACTCCACGCCGAGCACCTGGCGCCATAGGCCCGCGAGCAGTTCCTCGGTGGGCGTGCGCGGTGCCACGTAGGGCCGCAGGCTGGAGCGCTCGGCGGCAGGGGCGGGTAGGGCCTTGCGGTCCACCTTGCCGTTCGCGTTTCGCGGCAGGGCCTCCAACACCACGAACGCCGGGGGCACCATGTACTCGGGCAGCGTGCGCCTCATCCAGTCACGCAGCTCCGTGGGATCCAACCCGGGGCGCGCTACACCCTCACCCCGTCCCTCTCCCAGAGGGAGAGGGGAAGTAGGGGCGGCGTAGGCCACCAGACGCTTGTCGCCGGGTACGTCCTCTCGCACCACGACGACTGCTTCGCGCACGTTCGGGTGGCGCTGCAGCGTCGTCTCCACCTCGCCCAGCTCGATGCGGAAGCCGCGGATCTTCACCTGGTTGTCGTTGCGGCCCAGGTAGTCCAGCTCGCCGTCCGGCCGGTAGCGCACCCTGTCTCCCGTCCGATACATGCGTGCCCCCGCCGCTCCGAAGGGACACGGCAGGAAGCGTTCCGCCGTCAGCTCGGGACGGTGCAGGTAGCCCCGCGCGAGCCCGTCTCCCGCCAGGTACAGCTCCCCGGGCATGCCCACCGCCACTGGCTCCAGGTGCTCGTCCAGCACGTACGCCTGCGTGTTGGAGAGCGGGCGGCCGATGGTGATGGGCTCTCCGGGCCGTACCCTCACCCAGGTGGAGTACGTGGTGTCCTCCGAGGGGCCGTACAGGTTGTACAGATCCTTCACCGTGGGGACTTCGTAGATCTGACGCGCGAGCGGCTCGGGGAGCGGCTCACCGGCGAGGTTGATGGTGCGCACCGAGGCCGGCAGCGCCCCGAGCCGCAGCAACTGCGCCATGGCGGAGGGCACCGTGTTGACGAGGCTGACCTCGGAGGCCTGGGGCAGCTCGGCCAGATGCAGCGCGTTGCGCGCGACGATGACGGTGCCGCCACAGCTCAACGGGGCGAACAGCTCGAAGACGGACAGGTCGAAGTTGATCGACGTACAGGCCAGCACGCCCCGCAGCGCCTCGGGAGGGAAGGTGGCCAGGGCCCACGTGAGGAAGGCCACGGCGCTGCGGTGGGTGATGGCCACGCCCTTGGGCCGGCCCGTGCTGCCCGAGGTGTAGATGAGGTACGCGAGGTTCTCGGGATGCAGCGCGCCCGGCGGCGGCGAGTCGGGCTGCTGCGCCACGGCCTCGGGCAGGGCGTCCAGGCACACCACCTGCGAGTCGTGGGGCGGCAGCACGCCCTGGAGGTGCGAGTGCGCCAGCAGCGCGGGACCCCGGGCATCCTCGAGGAGGAAGGCCAGACGCTCGCGCGGATAGGTCGGGTCCAACGGAACGTAGGCGGCGCCGGCCTTGAGGATGGCGAGCATGCCCACCACCATGTCCGCGTTGCGCTCCACGCACAGGCCGACACGCACCTCGGGGCCGACGCCCAGCGAGCGCAGGTACCGGGCGAGCCGGTTGGCACGCGCGTCCAGCTCCCGGTAGGTGAGGCGCACGGAGCCCGCGCTCACGGCCACGGCCTCGGGCGTACGGCGCACCTGGGCCTCGACGAGGTGGGGGATGCAGGCCTCGCGCGGGAAGTCCGCAGCCGTGGCGTTCCACTCCACCAGCAGGCGGTGCCGTTCTTCCGCTGTGAGCTTCGGCTGCTCTTGGGTCTGTCCCTCCGCGCTATCCACGGAGGCCTCGTCTCGCAGGGGCACGACGGGCAGGCGCTCGCGACGCTTCGGCCCAGACTCACGCTCCTGCTTCGACTCCCCGCCGGAGCGCGCCTCGTCCACCAGCCGCGCCACCTGCTGCACGGTGGAGTGCTGAAAGAGGACGCGCACCGGTAGCTCCACACCGAAGCGGGCGCGCAGCCGAGCGACAACCCGCGTGGCCATCAGCGAGTTGCCGCCCAGCTTGAAGAGATCATCCTTCGCGCCCACCTGCTCCACACGCAGCAGCTCCGAGAAGAGCGCCGCGACCTCGGTCTCGGTGGGGGTGCTCGGGGCGACGGGCTCCTCCTTCGGCCGCTCCAGCTTCGGGGCCGGGAGCGCCTTGCGGTCCACCTTGCCGTTGGGATTGAGCGGCAGGGTGTCCAGCACCACGATCGCCGAGGGCACCATGTACTCGGGCAGCTTCTCGCGCAGGCGCGCATTCAGCGCTTCCGTGTCCACCGCCGCCGCGCCACCGCGTCCCGCCACGTAGGCCACCAGCCGCTTGTCGCCGGGCACGTCCTCGCGCGCCATCACCACCGCCTGCTGCACGGTGGGGTGCTGCTCCAGCGCCGACTCAATCTCTCCCAGCTCGATGCGCAGGCCGCGGATCTTCACCTGGAAGTCCGCCCGGCCCAGGTACTCGACGTTGCCGTCGGGCAGCCAGCGCGCCACGTCGCCCGTGCGATACATCCTCGCTCCCGGCGTCTCGCTGAAGGGATCCGGGATGAAGCGCTCGGCCGTCAGCTCGGGGCGGGACAGGTAGCCACGCCCCACCTGCACGCCGCCGATGAACAGCTCGCCAGACACGCCAATAGGGACCGGCCTCAACTTCGGATCCAACAGCCGGATGGACGTGTTGGCCACGGGGCGGCCGATGGGCACCGAGCGCCGCTGCTCGCCGCGCACGCAGGCGTAGTAGGTGACGTCGACGGCGGCCTCGGTGGGGCCGTAGAGGTTGTGCAGCCCGGCCTGGGGCAGTCGCTGCAGACAGCGCTCGGCGAGCTCCAGCGGCAGGGCCTCACCGCTGCACACCACGCGCCTCAACGAAGCACAGCGCTCGAGCCCCGGCTCCTCCAGGAACACCTGGAGCATGGAGGGCACGAAGTGCAGGGTGGTGACGCGAGCCTCGGCGATGAGCCGCACCAGGTAGGCCGGCTCCTGGTGCCCCCCGGGCCTGGCCACCACCAACCGCGCGCCCATCATCAACGGCCAGAAGAACTCCCAGACGGACACGTCGAAGCTGAAGGGTGTCTTCTGAAGGACGGTGTCCTGAGGGCCCAGTTTGTACTCGTCCTGCATCCACAGCAGCCGGTTCACCACGGGCGCGTGGGCGTTCATCGCTCCCTTGGGTCGCCCCGTGGAGCCGGAGGTGAAGATGACGTAGGCGAGGCCGTTCGGCGTAGCGAGCGGAGGCGGTGCGTGCTTCGGGTGTGCGGCCATCTCGTCCCACTGCGAGTCCAGGCAGAGCACGCGGGCCTGGTGCGGAGGCAGGCGTGAGAGCAGCCGTTGCTGAACCAGCAGCACCGCGGGACGCGCGTCCTCCAACATCCACACCAGGCGCTGCGAGGGGTAGTCAGGATCCAACGGCACATAGGCACCGCCGGCCTTCAGGGTGGCCAGCAGGGCGATGACCATCTCCAGCGAGCGCTCGACGCACAGGCCGACGCGCACCTCGGGGCCCACGCCCAGCGAGCGCAGGTGCCAGGCGAGCTGGTTGGCGCGTGCATTCAGCTCCCGGTAGGTGAGCGACTGCCCCTCGAAGACGAGCGCCACGGCCTCGGGCGTGCGCTCCACCTGGGCCTCGATGAGGGTGTGGATGCAGGCGTTGGCCGGCATCTCGACCTTCTCCCCGTTCCACTCCTCGAGGATCTGCTGGCGCTCCTCCTGCGTCAGCATGGGCAGATCCGAGATGTTCCGATTCGGGTCCTCGACGGCGGCGGCCAGCAGCGAGCGCAGGTGCCCCAGCAGCCGGAGCATCGTCGGGGCCTCGAAGAGGTCCGTGCTGTACTCGGCGCTCAGCCGCAGTCCCTCGGCCAGCTCGGTCGCATAAAGCGTCAGATCATGCTTGGTCGTCCCCGTGTGGACGGGCACCACCTCCATCCGCAGGTCCGGGGACTGGAGTGGGGGCAGGGGCGCGTTCTGCAGGTTGATCATCACCTGGAACAGCGGCAGGTGGCGCGAGCTGCGCTCGGGCTTGAGATCCTCCACCAGCTTCTCGAACGGCACGTCCTGGTGGGCCTGGGCCTCGCGCGCTGTCTCGAAGGCGCGGCTCAGCAGCTCGCGGAACGTGGGGTCTCCCGCGAGGCTGGTGCGCAGGGCGAGCGTGTTGATGAACAGGCCGATGAGGCCCTCCAGCTCCGCGCGCTCACGGCCCGCCACGAGCGTGCCAACGGTCAGATCCGTCTGCCCGGTGTAGCGCTGCAGCAGCACCTGGAAGCCCGCCAGCAGGACGGCGAAGAGCGTCTTCCCCTCGCGCTGGGCGAGCGTCTTGAGGGACTGGGTCAGCTCCGGCGAGAGCACCAGCGACTGGCGCACACCCTGGGAGCTGAGCGCGGCCGGGCGCGTCTTGTCCCCCGGCAGCTCCAGCACGGCGTTGGGGTCCAGCTTCGAGCGCCAGAAGGCGAGCTGCGACTCCAGCACCTCGCCCCGCAGCCACTCGCGCTGCCAGCCGGCGTACTCGGCGTACTGGAGGGGCAGGGCGGGCAGGGGCGAGGGCCGGCCCTCGACGAAGGCGGGGTAGAGGGTCGCCAGCTCCCGGACGAGCACGCCCATGGACCAGCCGTCCGCGATGGCGTGGTGCAGGTTGAACAGCAGCAGGTGCTCGCGCGGGGACAGCCGGTACAGCACCGTGCGCAGCAGCGGACCCTTGCTCAGCTCGAAGGGCCGCTGGGCCTCGGCGGACATGTGCTTCCAGGCCTGGGCCTCGCGATCGGCCTCGGGATGCTCCTGGAGGTCCACCAGGGACAGCGGCACCTCTACGCTCGGGGCGATGAGCTGGAGGGGGCTGCCCTCCTTCTCCAGGATCGTGGTGCGCAGCGGCTCGTGACGGCTCACGAGCTCCTGGAGTCCGCGCTCCAGCGCTTCAAGGTGGAGCGTGCCAGTGAGCCGCACCGCCACGGGCATGTTGAAGAGGGCGCTGCCGGGGTTCCACTGGTCGAGGAACCACATCCGCTCCTGGGAAAAGGACGCGGGGGCCTCCTTGGGCTTGCGGGCCTTCTCGCGCAGGAGCCTGGCCAGCAATGCACGCTTCTCTTCAGGAGTGGACGCCATGACTCTTCAGAACCTCCCAGCGCTGACTTCGGTCAGGCTGGTTTCAAGGACCCAAGGAATTGCCGGGAGACCACTTTCAGGCTGCGCCGCTCAGGCGCTCCTGGAGGAACTGGCGTGCTGCCTCGGGCACGGCGGAGAGGCCCTCGGGGCGCGAGCCTTCCGCCCAGGCCACCTCCGGCCCTCCTGTCTCGCTGCTCGCGTCCACCGCGGAGGCGACCCGTCGCAGCAGCTGTCCCGCGTCCACGCCGCGCTGGAGCACCTCCTGCGCTGCCGCGGTGACCAGCACCACAGAGCCGCCCTGCGTGGCCGTGAGTACCACCGCGGCCTGTGAGACAGACTTCCGCAACGCCTCGGCGAGCGTGCGCAGGTGCTGCGAGGTCGCTTCTCCCAGGTGGCCGGCCACCAGCAGGAGGTCTCCCAGCTTCGAGGCGCTCTCGAGGAGCTGCCGGGCCTCCTGCGCCCGCTGGGCCCGCGCGGACACCCTGTCGGACCGCTTGTCGTTCTGCCGGCGCTGATCCAACTCCGTGAGCTGCGTGCGCAGCTCCGTCAGGCGTCGCGGGGGGAACTGCCAGTCCTCCATCTTCCTGGTCAGCGCGGGGACTCGGGTGGCCAGCTCCTTGCGCTCCACCGTGGAGAGCTGCTCCAACTCGCGGCGCACCGACTCCAGCGCCTCGTCGACCTGCGCCACCGACTCCCGGGGGCTGAGGAAGGGCGGGGTGAAGGTCTCGGGGATGCCGTCGAAGCCCGCCACGTCCTCGCCGTCGATCTGCCGCAGGCGCGAGCGGACCACGGGCATGAGGTTCTCGTTGGCGAGCTTGCGCACCAGCTTCCACCCCGCCTGGCGATGGGCGGGCAGGTGGTCGCAGAACACCGCGTTGAAGCGGGGCACGGGCCTGTCCCCGCGCAGGCTCTTGAAGGGATCCGCGCCGCCGCCCGTCTCGATGGCGAGGCCCCGGTCCAGCGCCTCGTGCATCAGGCAGCTGTTGAGGATCCGGTACAACCCCAGCTCCTGGGGGAGGCTCAGCTCGTAGCCGGCCGCGGGCGAGAAGACGACGTCCCCCTTCACGTGGAAGCCGTAGAAGGTGTCGATGCGCCCGTCCTTTACCAGCAGGCGGAACTGGATCATCTCTCCGCGCAGGGCGGCCTCGAAGAAGGCGGGCGAGATGGACGGGTTGGTCGAGTACTTCTCCCGGTTGAGCATCCGGTACAGCTCGGCCAGCCGAGGGGCACAGCCGGGCATCTCCCGGGCGTCCACGAGCTTGTAGCCGCTGGCCTCCAGCAACCGAGCATCCCGGCGTCGGTTCTCCCGATGCTTGCGATCCAGCTCGTGGCCGTAGGGCAGGAGCACGCGGGTATGGGTCATGAAGGCAAACGTGTAGCCGCCGGCCTTCAGGTGGTTGAGCAGGGGCGAGTGGGTGGCCGGGCTCAGCGCCGGGAAGACGATGGCGTACCCGGGGAACTTCGAGACGAGAAACTGCGTGACCCGGCGCACCTGATCTTCCGTCAGGTTGGCGCCCATGTTGCGCAGCGTGGGCCAGTTGTCGACCTGGACGACCTTGTTGATGCGCGCCCCCTGGAGCAGGGCGCCCATGCCCCACAGCGCGCTGCCCATGACCAGGCGAGGCAGCGGCTTCCAGTTGCCCGTCTTGAGGGCGGCGCGCTGGCTGGTGATGTAGCGGGAGAAGATGGAGAAGAAGTACGAGTTGTCGTACTCGGTGTCGTTGATGGAGAGGGGGATGAGCAGATCATCCACTGCGAGCAGGCGCAGGGTGCTGCGGTCCTCGAAGAACGCTTGGGTCCCGTGCTGGAAGAGGGGCACGAGGAAGTCACGGGCCTTGCGCCCCTCCTCGGTGTCCGGCCATGGGGCGTCCGTGATGGTGCTCTCGTCGTAGAGATTCATGACTGTCTTCGTGGTTACGGGGTGCCGCCGAGGCGGGCCTGGAGGAAGTGGCGCGCCGCCTCGAGCGCCGCGTCGATTCCCTCGGGCCGCGAGCCACCACCCCAGGCGATTTCTTGGGCGCCGCCGCCCTTGCCCTCGACGGCGGGGGCGACCTGGGCCATGAGCTGGCCGGCGTCCACGCCGCGCTGGAGCAGGGCAGGCGTGGCCGCGGTGACGAGCACTACCTTGCCCTCGCGCGTGGCCGCCAGCACCACGGCGGCACAGCCGGCCGATTGCCGCAGACTGTCCGCCACGGCGCGTAGCTGCTGAGAGGACGCGTCACCGAGGTTGCTCGCGATCAGCAGGGCATCTCCCAGCTTCGCGGCGCCCTCGAGGAGCTGCCGGGCCAGGTCGGCCACCGGTGGGCCCTTCTCTGGCTTCGCCTTGGCGCTGGCACCGCGTCGCTGGCGCTGCTCATGCTTCTCCAGCCGCTCGCGCAGCTCCATCACGCGCCGCGTGGGCTGGGGCCAGTTGTGGAGCTTCTCCGCGAGCGGGGCCAGGGCGCGCGCCAGGGCCTCTCCCTCCAGCTTGGAGGCCTCCTCCAGCGCCTGCTCCAGTGCGCCCAGCTCCTGGCGCAGCAGATCCGCCGCCTCGCGAGGGCTCATCGTGGGTGGGGCGAAGGTCTCGGGCACGCGGTCGAAGCCCACCATGCCGTCCTCGCCGTCGATGTTCCGCAGCACGCCCCGAGAGGCGCCCAGCATGGAGCCGTTGGCGAAGCGCTGCAGCAGTCGCCATCCCCGCTGGCGCCAGCCCGACAGGTGCTGGAAGTGGACGGCGCTGTAGCGAGGCATCGGCTTGTCGCCTCGCATGCTCTTGAACTGGTCGGCGCCTGCGCCCAGCTCCACGGCGATGCCGCGCTCCACGCCCTCTTGGATGAGTTGGTGCACCAGTCCCCGGTACAGCCCGAGCTCCTGCGGCAGGTTCACGTCGTACCCGAAGACGGGCGGAAAGAGCACGTCCTGCTTCACCGCGTAGGCGAAGAACCCGTCGATGCGCCCGTCCTTCACCGCGAGCCGGAACTGGAGCGTCCCGTCGCGCAGGGCCGTCTCGAAGAACGCGTTCGTCATCCGCTGATTCGTCGAGTACTTCTCCTCGTTGAGGAACCGGTACAGCTCGGCCAGCCGAGGCCCGGAGTCGGGGTGCTCCTTGCCGTCGACAATCTTGTAGCCGCTGGCCTCCAGCAGCCGCGCATCCCGGCGCCGGTTCTCGCGCACCTGCCGGCTCACCTCTGCCTTGTAGGGCAGCAGCAAGCGGGTGTGGAAGGCGTAGACGCTCTCGTAACCGCACCCCTTCAGCGTGTTGAGCAGGGGCGAGTGCGTGGCCAGGCTCAGCGCCGGGAAGACGATGGCGTGCTGGGGAAAGCGCTCGACGAGGAACCGGGTCAGCCGCTGCGCCTGATCCGCGGACAGCAGGACGCCCATGTTGCGCAGCACCAGCCAGTGGTCCACGTAGACGCACCGATCGATGCTCGTGGCCTTGAGCACTCCACCCAACCCGTGGAGCACTCCGCGCACCAGCCGCCCGTACACCGGGCCCCAGTTCCCGCGCGCGACCGCGTTCACCTGCAAGGTCACGTACCGGGCGAAGTTCGACAGCATCGGCGAGTTGCCGTACTCCGCGTCGTTGATGGCCAGCGGGATGATCATCCCCTCCAGCTCCACCAGCCGCAGCGTGGTCCTGTCCGACAAGAAGGCCGTGCTGCCCTGCTTCATCAGCGGGGTGAGATACGCGCGCGCGAACCGTCCCTCTGGAGTGTTGGGCCAGGGGACCTGCTCCAGGGTGTTCTCGTCGTAAAGAACCATGAAAGGTCAGATTCTCTTGGAATGTGAGAAAAATCAACCCACTGCGGCGGTGCCGGGGGTGGGGACGGAGTCCGGGGGCGCGCTGTGGTCAGCGAGGGCGTCCGGCAGCTCGTCCTCCACGTTGCGGATGCGCGGGGAGAGATAGGACACGAGCGTGTGGACGATGATGGTGACGCCCAGCACGACGAACACGAACGCGATGCCGCGCCCCTTGCCGACACCGAGCACGCGCCCGACGGAGTGCTCCAGCGCGCCACCCGGGGCCAGCAGGGGCTCGAAGAGGTGGTCGCACAGGGGACCTGAGATCAGCGCGGCGATAGGCGTCGCGGCCAGGCCGAGCATTCGCCGTACGGAGAAGACGCGCCCCTGGAGTGCGGGAGGCACCTTGCTCTGCCAGATGGCCTGCATACAGCTGAGGATGAGCGGGGAGCACATGATGAAGACGAAGGCTCCCCCCGCGACGATCAGCGCCGTGGGAGGCAGGGCCGCCGCGAACAGCGCGAACGCGGACAGCAGGTAGAAGCCGAGCACGCCGTGGACGCGGCGCTTGGGCCCCCCCCACGCGGTCATCACGACGGCGCCCACCACCATGCCCACGCCGGCGAAGGACATGACCCGGCTCAGGGTGGGCACGTCCGTGAAGCTCAGCACCAGCGGAGTGATGAGCACGATGACCATGCCGGTGACCAGGTTGAGCACGCCGATGAACACCATGAGCTGGAGCAGTCCGGGCCGGGCGCGGATGTAGTGCCAGCCGCTGACCGTCTCCCGCCAGAGCGACTTCTGATCCGCCTGGGCCTCCTCGGTCAGCGGGGGCGTCGGGGGATAGCGGATGAACAGCAGGAGCGTGATGGAGAGGGCGAAGGAGACGACGTCCATCAGCACGATGCCCTGCAGCCCGATGCTCGCCAGCACCTGGCCGACAGTCAGCGGGGCGAGGATCTGCCCGGCGCCGAAGGCCAGCTCGATCATTCCATTGGCGCGGCCCAGCTGCTCCTTGGGGACGAGCAGCGAGGTGGCGGCGTAGCAGGCCGGCAGTTGGAACGTGCCGAAGCAGGAGCCGAGTGCAATCAGCACATACAGGTGCCAGAGCTCGAGCTGCCAGAGGCCCTTGTCGCTCGTGTGCAGCAGGAGCCAGATGAGGGCCGCGCTGACGCCCGCGCCGAGCTCCGCCAGGATCAAGACCCGGCGGCGATCCCAACGGTCGATGAGGGCACCCGCCACCGGGGACAGCAGCATCATCGGCAGGAAGTAGAAGAACTGGAAGAGCCCGTACTGGGTGACGGACCCGCTGCGCTGGTACATGAACGTGCCGAGCGCGAAGGTCGTCAGCCCCGAGCCGAACCAGGTGACGACCAGTCCGACCCAGGTCACCAGGAAGGCGTGGAAGGGCCGGGTGGTGACAGGCAGCTTCATGGACGGACCACCACCACCGGCGTCATGCAACCGCCCTGGGCCACGTTGACGATGGCGTCTCGCGAGAGACGGGTCAGGAGGCCCGCCTGCCGGTCGCCGTTCCACACGAATGGGTTGAGATCCGCGTACAGCTCCTCGTAGCGGATCTGCCCTCCGTCATAGATGGGGTAGCTCTCCATGGGTGTGGGGACCCGCTCCTGGACGATCCAGGGCGCCTCCAGGGCGGTCTTCAGAGCGGTGCTCCACGTGCCGGCGTCGGTCTGCCAGCCCAGCGTCACCCCGGTGCCGCCGAACTCGTTCGCCGGCTTGAGGACGAGCCGCTCGCGGTGCTCGGCGATGAAGGAGAGCAGGTCCACCTCCCGGCCGTCGTATCGGGTCTTTCCCTCCCGAACGATGCGGGTCCACGGGATGTGGCGAGCCAGCGCCGGGCGGACGTCCGGGGCGAACATCTCCGACTGTGCCGGATCGCTGAGCGCGGCGAAGAGCGCCTTGCTGCGCATGACGCAGTTCCGGAACAGGCCGTTCATGAAGTACGCCGAGCCCTCGGTGAGCGCCTGCATGACCGGGTGCTCGCTGTTGCACCCCACGATGAGCCCGGCGAACCCGGCGCCCCCGATGAAGGTGACGACGTCCACCCGGAAGTCCTCCACGTAGAGCTGACCATCCCGGTGCGTCCACGCGTCCTCGGAGGTGACAATCCGGATGGGGAGGCCGTGGGCCTGGATGAAGTCGCGGTACAGCTCCTCCTCCTCGCTGTCCTCCGGGGTGGGAGGGCCGAAGAAGGCGAGCTGCGGGACTCCGCTCCGGTTCCTGATCGCATGCTGGGCCTTCAGCGTTTCGATGAGGGGCGTCGCGATGGGCGGGACGGAGAACTCATACCGGCGCGAGAAGGCCTCCAGCGCGGGCGTGGCGGCGAACGCCTCCCCGAGGTCCTGCATGTAGATGAGGCCACCCGGGTCGGTGTTGTACTCGATGAAGCGGAGGACACCGTCCGGCCCGACGAAGCCGTCCAGGCGCCCGCTGACCCTGGACATCCGGGTGCCCGCGTCCACGGGCATGAGGAACTCCTCCCACTCCTGGACGCCCAGCTCGCGGCGGAAGGACTCGTCCTCGCGGGCTCGCAGGTACACCGTGTCGAGCGCCCGGGACACCGCCGCGGAGGCCTGCTGGAAGTCCGCATGCTGCTCCGGGGTGATGAAGCGGGGGCGCAGCGCCCGGTACAGCGGGCGTCCTTTGTAGAGCGCCCTCCGCTCCTCGCACTGCCGCAGGAGCGTCTCGTGCGTGCGCTGGAGGACCTCGCCCCGCAGTAGCCCGTCGTAGAAGGAAACAGCGTCGGCCAGCGCGTGACGCGACATAGAGGCTCCCTAGAAGGTGACACCGGCCTCCAGCAGGCCGAGCGAGAAGTTCAGACCCAGGCCGGGCAGATCCGTGCCCGCGCCAATACCAAGCTGAAGGACGGAGACCTGCACCGACTCCAGCTCGAAGCGCACCGGCGCGAGCGTGACGCCCAGGGACACGGCGGGACTGGTGAGGCGCTCCGGGTGCTCGGGCGTGAGGAAGCTGAGGTGCTCGCCGAACAGCGTCGTCACGGTGAGCAGGGCCGCCGGGGCCCACATTCCGCTGCGCTGCACGCCCGCACCGATGCGCAGCGAGCCCGTGTTGCCGAGCATCGACAGGTAGCTGAGGTCCGCCTGGAGGATGAAGCGCCCGTTGATCGTGTCCCGGAGGCCGAGCCCGCCGCCGACGCCGCCCATCGTCCGGGCCGAGGACAGGTACGCCTGTGCGCCCGCGGTGGTGTAGACGGTGAATCGGTGACTTGGGGCAGGGGACTCCTCGGCCTTCGCGACATGGGAAGGACCCACGAGTGCGAGTCCCAGCGCGAGCGCGCCCGCCTGGAGCCACGAGTGATGAGAGGTCTTCATGGAGTTGGTCCCCCTGCAAAGAAGGCGATGGCCGCGGCGGCCACGCGGGTGGCCTGGCCCAGGCGGATCGGATCCAGCGTGTCCGGCGTGTCGGTCTCCTGGTGGTAGTGCGGGTTGCGGAACGGCGCGGTGTCGGTGAGGAAGATGGCCTTCTGGTGGTTGAACCAGAAGGGCAGGTGATCGCTGAGCGTCAGGGGGAAGCCCAGGGTAGGGGTGCCATTGCCCGACGAGATGAGCGGCACCGTGTTCATCAGCTCCAGCGAGTTGTTGATCGCGTAGACCTGCGCGGCTTCACGGCTGGAGTCGTCGTTGCCGATGATGGCCAGGAAGTCCCCCTTGGAGGGCGAGGGCAGGCCGGGGATGGACCCCTGGGAGCCCTCCTCGTCGGAGTAGTAGCCGATGCTGTCGAACACGAGCGCGGTGACGACCTGGCCGCTCTTGCCTTCCTTCACGTACCGGTGGCTGCCGGAGATGCCGTACTCCTCCATGTCGAAGCCGACGAAGCGGATGGTGCGCTCGAACTTGTAGCGGGAGAGCACGCGGGCCAGCTCCAGCATGGCGACGACACCGCTGCTGTTGTCATCGGCGCCCTGCCAGAAGGCATCGAAGTGGGCGCCTACGAGGATGACCTCATCGGGCTTCGTGGTGCCCGGAAGCTCCGCGACGATGTTGCTGGTGCGCATGCCGTTCTCGCCGAACGACACGTCATCGGTGACGCGCAGCCCGTCGAACGACACGAACTGCGAGCGCACCCATTCACCGGACCTGGAGTTGGACAGGTGGCACAGCTCGGGCCACTTCTCGCGGGTCTCCGCGGGGACCAGCGGGACGCAGTCGATGGACTGATCCGAGGCATGCCGCTCCGTCAGTGTGAGCAGATCGCTCCAGACGCGTTCGGGCTGGATCTCCTCGGTCAGCGTCTTCAGGCGCGTGACATCGGTCCCTTCCAGAAGCGGCGTCGGAGCGCACCCGGTGCCGCCCGCCAGGCCGAGGCCCGCGGCGAGCAGGAAGAGGGAAGAGCGAAGGGAGGCGCTCATAGCTGCACCTCCAGGCGGGCCAGGCCAATGTGGAGTCGCTGGGCCGTACGGAACGGAGGGCCCGCGGGTCCCCACTGCACCTCAGGACCTCCGATGATGAAGCGGCCGATGTGGAAGCGCAGGGGGGCGGCGTGGACGGCGAAGTAGAGCGGACCGGTCAGCAGGGCATCATTCTGCTCGTACAGCTCTTCACCCATGGGGACGCGGACGGCCTGCCAGGGCAGCGCGACCCGGCTGAGGCCCAGCTCCAGACCCCCGGCGGGCTCCCAGAAGCCCACCCGCGTCCGAATCTCGGCTCGGCCGTAGACCTCGAGAGGGAAGGTCGTCTTGCCCGAGGGCAGGGCATAGCGCAGCCCGCCCCCCACGAAGATGTGGCGTCCGGGTCCCTGGGTGCCGAGCGCCCGCTGATACGCGGCGTCCAGCGTCATGGCCGGCTCGGAGTCTCGCCACAGCCCGATCTGCTGGAAGCTGGAAAAGCCGAGTGAGATGCCTTGGGCGACGGGCTCGGCGGGCTCCGCCATTGCCGCTGAGGCAATGAGGCATACGCCCGCGACGAGCCATCTGGAGGGGTGTGCGTGCATGGAGAGGGGGCTGTTTCTCAAGTTTGGGGAAACAGAGACTGGCCCAGACGGTGGTCCCCACGCAACGACATGTCGGGTAGTCCTGAGCGGTCCCCTCGGTACGCTTCACGTCGGCCGTTGCGGCCTGCAGGTCCGTCGCCCCAGGTGGGGGAATCGGCTCAGGGATCTCCCTTAGGCGGTCCCTCGCTGCCCACCAGTGACAGCTTCGCCGTCCACGAGCCCGCCATCTCGTGGGGCATCAGATCTCTCGGCGAGCGGTAGTACTGCATCGGCGATTCGTGCAGGAAGTTCGACACCCGGCTCGTGTACAGGCACGCGTAGCGCTCCACCTGCTCGCCGAACCGGCTGTTCTCGTGCCCCTCCTTGAAGAGCAGGCCCCAGTACGGGTTGAAGCCTTCTTCCACCTCGCACTCCAGCGTGTCCGCGATGTCCGTCGCCTCGCGCAGCGCCCAGCGCAGCTTGTCCAGCTCCACCTTCAGCTTCCGCCGCTCCTCCTCCATCCGCTGGGTCTCCTCCGCCTCCACGTCCCCTCGCTCCAGCTTCCGGTCCAGCGTGTTGAGCTGGCCCTTGTGGTGCGCCACCTTGTCGTCCAGCCGCTCCCGCGCCAGCTCCACCTCGGACAGCCGCTCGATCCGCTCCCGCTGCCCGTCCGTGTAGGTGATCTCGTCTTCAATCTCCTGCACCACCATGCACGTGCGCCACAGCGAGGACTTCTTCGACTTGAGGATGTCCCCGTAGATGTGATCGCCCACGTACAGCACGCACTCGCCCGCGTGGCCCGTCTGCTGCTCGAACTGCACCAGGTTGCCACCCTGGTACACCGTGCCGCGCTCCAGGTGGGTGGCCTCGCCCACCACGCGCGCCTCCTCGCCGGGCCCCGCCGTCTCCAGCTCCAGGAAGGGCCGCTGCTCGGAGAAGAACGCCGGCTTGGCCGCCAGCGTCACGATGTAGTCGAAGTAGTTGCGCCAGCTCGGGTACTCCGCCACCTGCCCATCCAGCAGGTAGCGCATCACCGCGTCCGTGTAGTCCCACGCCGAGTTCGTCAGCAGGAACAGCCGCTTTCCTCCCGAGCGCAGCTTGTGCAGCGCCGGGCCCAGCTCGGGGTCCTGGAAGACGTAGCGCCCCAGGTCCTTGCGCACCTCGCGCTTGAGCGAGTTGTCTCGATGCACCGTGTCAATGGCGTCCCGGATGTCGTCGTACAGCTTGCCGTAGTCCACCCGCTGGCCCAGGGACTCCAGCAGCTCGATGATGCCGGTGAAGAGCCAGGCCTCGGGCAGGGCGAAGAGGGTGTCGATCCACGCGAACCGCGGATCCTTCAGCTTCACCCGCTGGTTGCGGTACAGCTTCTTCCACATCTCGCGCTCGAGCGGCCGCAGCCCGTGCCAGGCCCGCCCCACGTACCCGAAGCGGTCCATCTTCAGCAGGTTGCCGTTCGCCTTGTCGACCGCCAGCCCGCGCATCACGAAGTGGTGGTCGTACTGGAGCTGGCCGACGACAGCGGGGTAACCGCGCTCGGAGACCAGCTTCGCGAGCGTCATGTCGTACGCCAGCTGCTCCAGCCGGCGCATATGGTAGATGGCCAGCGTGTAGTCCATGTCGAAGCCGATGAGCTCGACCCCGGCCATGCGCAGGTTGCGGTTGACGAAGATGTCCCGCGCCCGAGGCACCTGGCGGACCGGGGCTCGCGGCACGCTGAGCAGGCGGGCGAGCTCGACATCGTCGAAGAGGCGCTGGGCGCGGCGCTCGGCCTCCTCCGCGTAGGCCCGATTGAGCGAGGAGCGGAAGCTGCCATGGAGGGGATCCGAGGTCGTCGGGCTCCCGGGGATAGGTCCGGTCGGTGAAAGTTTCGGTGACACGAGACAGAAAGACATAACACGCGGCCCTCGGGCGGCACCATTCTCACGGGTTGTCCTCCTTGCGGGGTTGCAAGCGGGCGTGGCACGCTCGCGGGTCCGCAATGAGGACTCCCGCCCGACGTTCCCCCCCGTCCGACGCCGAGCTCCACGCGCGGCTGGCTGCCCGCATCGAGGCGCTGGAGGACCGGGTCCGCCAGCTCGAGGTGAGGGTGCGCGGCGCCGCCGTGACGCGACGCGTGCGCGCTCCGGGCCCGGTGCGTCAGGAGCCGGCTGCTCCCCGGACAGCAAGCCGGCCCCGCCCGCGCTGCCCTGGCTGTACACTGGAGCTGCCCCCCGGGCGTAAGGGCGCGGCGTGCGTCTGGTGCGGATTCCAGTTCGACGCCGTCCGGTCCCGGAAGAGGAAGGGATGAGCACCGCCTACCGGTTGACCGGCCGCATCGAGGCCGGAGATCTCGCCGAGCTGTACGAGGCCGTCCAGGAGCCGAGTGGCTCCAAGGTCGTCATCAAGCTCTTCCTGCCGAAGACGTCGGATTCCCGCTACGCCACCGTGGTGGCCGGGGCCTACAGCGTCCTCAATCCATTGATCCCCGAGGGCATCGTCCCCGTCCTCGACATGGGCTTCGTGAAGCAGCGGCTCGCCGTGGTGCGCGAGGCCGTGGAGGGCCACACCCTGGGCACCGCGCTGCACCGGCTCAACACCAAGGAGGTCCTCCTCCCGCCGGCCACCGCGCTCTGGCTCGTCATCCAGCTCCTCGAGTCCGTGGAGCGCGCCCACGCGGCGGGAGTCGTCCACGGCTCCATCACCCCGGGCAACGTGCTGCTCTCGCGCATCGGCTTTCCCGCGGTGTGCGACTTCGGGTCGCTCCAGGCGCTCCTGGCGGTGCCGGAGCTCAAGCGCGCCTTCGCGGGCCGGGGCCGCAGCGCCTACCGCGCCCCCGAGGTGGGCCGCGGTGATCCCCCGGACGCTCTCTCGGACATCTACTCCATCGGCGCCATCGCCTACGAGCTGATCACCCTGCGCGAGGCCGTCATCCCCGATGGGGGCGTCAGCACCCGCCGCGCGGGCCTGCCTCCGCCCAGCCGTCTGGATCGGCGTCTCCACGCGCGGTTGGATCCGATCATCCTGCGCGCGCTGGAGGCCACGCCCGGGCGGCGCTTCCGCTCGTGCGCCGAGTTCGCCGCCTCGCTGCGCAACTTCCTGTCCACCAATGGTGGCTTGCCGGGGGCCGAGGACGCGCGCCGCTTCGTGTCCGAGCTCTTCCCCAACGAGATGGTCGCCGCGACCCCCGGCCAGGTGCCGTTCTCCGAGCGCTTTGCGCTCACGCCTATCTCCGGCGTGTCGCTAGCGCAGGTGAGCGCGGACGCGCTGGAGAAGTCCGTGGTGGTGCGGCCCTCGTTCAGCCCGGCCCTCAGCGAGGCGGACACCATGGAGGCCCCGCCCGCCTTCGAGGAGTACCAGCCCGAGCCCACCTTGGCTCCAGGGCCCATGCTGGACAGGAGTCTGCTGGAGTCCACCCACGTCCTCGGGGCCGAGGCCGCGAAGGAGGTCCTCGAGTCCACCTACGTCGGACTGAAGGAGGACGCCAAGGAAGGGGCCGAGGTCACCCACTTCGGGAAGCAGGGCGGCACTCAGGTCACCCGGCCGAAGGAGGGGACTCAGGTCACCCGGGTCGGGCCGAAGGAGGGCTCCGAGTCCTCGCGTTCCAACCCACCGGGAGACGACGAGCAGACGTGGGTGGCGCCTCCGGGGGCGGCCCCGCCCAAGCCGCGCCGTGCACCCGTGCTGCCGGGTGGGTCTGCTCCCAGGGAAGTCACGCGCATTGGAAAGAATCCCCGCCTGCGCGTGGTGGAGGACTACTCCCGCCCCGAGCCCAAGCCCGAGCCGGAGCCCGCCAAGGCGCCGGTGGATCCGGATGATCTGATCGACACCGCGAAGATTGAGCCGACGGGGGTCCGCATGCGCCTGCCCGTCTCCGAGGGCACGGTGGCGCGGGCGCGCGTACCTGTCTCCGAGGGCACGGTGACGCGGGCGCGCGTGCCGCCGTCCTTGGTGCGGGGCCATGCGTCCGAGCAGCCGTTGGCTCCCGCCGAGCCGGATCGCTCGTACATCCCCATGCCGCCGCCCACGTCCCCCGAGGTCAAGGCGGCGGTGGCCCAGCGCCGCCTGTTCACCGAGGAGCGCAACCTCCTGGAGGATCAGCGGCAACGGCGCCGCATGCTGGCCGTGGCCGGAGTCATCGCGCTGGTGGGGGTGGTGTGCTTTGCCTTCGCGGTGTGGAGGTTTACGCAGCGTCCCCAGCTCGACACGGACCCCAAGGTGTCCGCGGTCAGCGGCGCCGTGGAGCAGTACCTCCAGCAGCCGCCCGAGTCTTCCGAGCCCGCGCCCTCCAGGCCCAGGTCCACTGCGCCGCCGGATCCCGAGATTGTCACTCCCTCGGGTGGAGCCGAGGACTCTCCCAAGACCGGCGTCGCGTACCTGTCGATCGAAGCCAACCTCCCGGCGCGCGTCTATATCGACGGCGTGCGGGTGAAGCGCAACCTGCCCCTGACGCGCTATCCGGTGAAGCCGGGCTCTCGGGAGCTCATCATCGAGACGATTGGTGTGCCGCGCCAGCGCGAGGTCTTCGACGTGCGTCTGGAGCGCGGCGAGCACAAGAAGCTGAATCAGCTCTTCAAGGAAGCCCCCCACCGCTGAGGCCATGGACCGGACCCGCGTCTTCGTTGTCGAGGATCAGCCGAACCTGCTGCGCAACCTCCTCAAGGTGTTGGGGAGCTTCCCCGAGCTGGAACTGGTGGGAAGCTCTCAGGACGGGGAGCAGGCGGTGGAGGACGTGGTGCGGGTGCTCCCGCAGCTCGTGCTGTTGGATTTGGAGCTGCCAGGGCTCAACGGCATCGAGGTG
This sequence comes from Archangium lansingense, assembly GCF_026626635.1. Taxonomy (GTDB): domain Bacteria; phylum Myxococcota; class Myxococcia; order Myxococcales; family Myxococcaceae; genus Archangium; species Archangium lansingense. Next base: position 6,977,743 of record NZ_JAPNKA010000001.1, on the reverse strand, counting down.
ACGCGGCGGGTGAAGCGTCGCGCCCCCGAGGTGGAGGTGCTCATCCTCACGTCCTTCGAGGACGAGCAGAAGGTGTACGAGGCCATCCAGGCGGGGGCCTCGGGCTACCTGGTGAAGAGGGTGGGGCCGGAGAAGATCCGCTCGGGCATTCGCGAGGTGATGGAGGGGGGCACGGTGCTCGAGCCCCTCATCGCCCGGCGCTTCTGGAACTACTTCCAGTCGATTCAGGCGAAGCCGCCCGAGGCGGAGAAGCAGAACCCCTGGGGCCTGACGCCGGCCGAGTTCGACGTGCTGCGTTACGTGGCCAAGGGTCTGTCCAACGCCGAGGTGGGGCGGGTGATGACGCTGGAGCGGCGCACGGTGCGCACGCACCTCTCACACATCTACCGGAAGATGGGCGTCAACTCGCACGTGGAGGCCGTGGTGCTGGCCCTGCGGGCGGGGCTCTTGGACCTGTGAGCCCCGCTCCCTGCAACCGGAAGTAGTTCCATGCCAGCTCGAAGGCCAGATCCGAGACATGGACGGGCGCCCCGATGCGCGGGAGCTCGAGGAGCCCATTCACTCGCGAGCAGAATCCAGACCGGGTGGTGACCGCCGCCTCGAAGTAGCGGCCCACGAGTGCCGACACCTCGGGGCTCGTGGTGCCATTGGGATAGGAGAAGACCGTCGGAGGGACGCCCAGCTCCTCCTCCAGGGTGTCCCGACAGGCACGAAGCTCCCGCTCCACCTCCGCCAGCGGGATCTGGGTGAGGATGGGATGGGTCACCGTGTGGGCACCAATCTCGAAGCCCTGGCTTCTGAGCTCCCTCACCTCGTCCCAGGACAGGAAGCGGTTCTCGTCGTTCACCGGGATGCGGAACGACGCACGAAGCCGCTCCACGATGTCGATCATCACCGAGTGCGGCCTCCCCTTGAGATACTCGACGCAGGCCAGCATCAAGGCTCGCGGTGCCAGGTCGAGTGCGCAGAGCCGTGCGATGACCGGGTCTCCACACGCCCGGCGGATCTCCTCGAGCGAGAATCGGGAGAAGATCTCCTCCAACTCGTAGGCCCACATCCACTGGTCGGTACCGATCAACCCGGTGGTGACGAAGAGCATCGCCGGGACGCCATAGCGGGCGAGAATCGGCGCGACGAGGTGCAGGTTGTTGCGGTAGCCATCGTCGAAGGTCAACGCCACTGCCCTGTCGGGCAGCCGTGTCTGGCCCCTGAGTCCCGCGATGAGCTCGGACATGGAGACGGGCCGGTACTTGCGCGTCAGGAAGGCGACGTGCTGCTCGAACTCATGGACATCGAGTACCGGCTCGCCCCAGACGTCGAGGGCCCGCCTCTCGACCTTGTGGTAGAAGAGGATGGCCGCCTCGCCTGAGGCGACCTTCCAAGCGGCCGGGTGCAGGTCCAGGTAGAACGAAAGCGCTTTCACGCCCTTCTTCATCCAGTACGTCCAGCGCCGCTCGACAATACTGCGTGCGTGGAACACCAGCCGATCCAGCTCGAGGTGGTTTCGTGACCGCTCCAGGTCGGGCTGATTCTGTTGCTGCTTCGGATCAACCTCATTGCTTCCGACCACGCGTAGATTCGTGTTGGCCTCTTTCATCACTTCCCCCCACCCGGACGCATTGCAACCACCGCGCCGGGCCGGCCTCCCCCGGAAACAGGGGGACGAGAACCCACATCGGGCAAGGTATTGCCTGCTCGAACTCCGGCATTTCCCGGAGAGGCACCCGTGCGTCACTCGCGAAAGAGAGCCACCCGATGATGGGGACGTACTTCAGGGCAGGGCCTCCAACGAGGGCTTGGGGGGGCGGGCCGGAAGGGGACCCCCCCCCTCGTCCGTGAGGGGGGAGTCCCGCGGTGCTACGTCCTTCTCCGGGGCTTTGGCCTACGGGGCTTCGGCGGCCACGAGTCCACTGCCACCGGGGAGGGCTGGTTGCACGGCGCCCTCGAGGGTCTTGGCCTGGACGAGGCCGTCGTGGAAGAGCACCGCCGTGGGCTGGATGGCCTCGTCCCGGTACAGCCCCATCTTCAGATAGTTGACGTCCGACGCGCTGAACATGGTGCGGGTGTAGCGCTTGGGCAGGACGAGCTCGCCGTCGTACCAGAGCTCGACGAACCCGGCGCTCGCGTTGGCCGACCACTTGATGTGCAGGACGAAGTCGTGCCACCCACCGCGGGTGACCGGGGTCTTCGTCCACACCGTCTTGCCATTGACGATGAAGAAGAGGGTGTCCGGCATCGGCTTCCCACAGTCAGCGGCGCTGCAGCCGAGCACGAAGCGAACGGGCGGTGCGCCACTGGCGCCCGGGTGGTGCCACTGCATGAACACCTGCCAGTTGGGCGTCATCGGGTAGTCGGACGGCCAGAGCGTGCTCCAGCCGTAGTAGAACTCGGTGCCCTCCGAGGCGCCGTCGAACTTCACGAGCTCGTTGCGGTTGCCGCTCGCGTTGATGGGGTCATCTCCCCGCCGCACCTCGGCGCGGAGCGCGTAGCGGCCCTCTCGCACGGGCGACTGGACGACCTGCAGGCGGTCTGGGGCCATGCTCTGCGTCTTGCTGTACTGCGAGAGATTCCCCGTCTCGAAGTCTCCGCGCCACACCGCTGGGGATGGCGAGGGGGGTGGGGTCGGCTGCGTGCCGGCGCACGGGCGTGCCTCGGCGATGCTGGCCCAGTCGTTGAGATTGTTGCCGTTGACGGTGATGCGCACGCGGCGCGTGGTGACGCTCGGGAAGGTGTACGTCTCCGCCGCCGTGGTGGTTCCGCTGCTGCGGCCGCTGTAGACCTGTGTATAGGTCTGGCCGTCCGGCGAAACGGAGATGGTGAAGTTGTTGGTGCGCGTGTTGCCCAGGTGCCAGGCAATCGCCGCTCCGGCCACGGCCTTGCTGGTGCCCAGGTCGTAGTCGAGCCACGAGGCCTGGCCCAGGTTGCTCCAGCGGGTGTCGAGCCGGTCGTCCAGTGTGTTCTGCGGCACGTTGCCGTCATGGCCCTTGGCGATGACCGAGGCGGGCGTGAGCTGGGTGCAGTTCTGTGTCGTGAGCGTGGAGGTGGCGGGCTCCAGGGCCTCCGGCGTGCCCTCGGTGTCCGAGGGAATTTCATTACCGCAACCGGCACCGCCGAGGGCCATCATCATTCCAACCACGAGGAGAGGTTTTTTCATGGGGCTCCAGGAAAGGACAGACAGCGTGAGACGCGACTCCCCGTTGCGCCAATGAGCGCTCATGTCTTTGGCGTTGGGGGATCGTGTTGGGGCGCGTAACGGTCACCTGGCCCACCTATTCCATCCATCGCTTCGAGGCCTGCTCGCCCGGTGGCCTGCGACATCTCTCGCCAGGATTGAACCGTTCGCCTGCTCGGCCTTTCCGTGAGTGAGAGGGAATGGGGGGGCGGAATGCGCGGACCCCGTCTCCTGGTTCGATCGCAGTTCCAATAAACCCCCCCCATCCGGAGGAATTTGATGTCACGTTCGAATTGGTTGCTCAAGACCACCGCGATCCTCATGGGTCTCGCGGCCGCCACCCCCGCCGCGGCCAGTACGCTGTGGCGCGGAGACTTCGAGACCGGTGACTGGTCTCAGTACAGCAAGGCGCAGAGCATGGCCGCGGATCGTCTACAGGTCGTCGAGTCGCCCGTGCGCGAAGGTCGCTACTCGCTCCGGGCCGAGGTGCGGCAGGGAGATGACCCCATCAACGCGAGCGGCAACCGCAACGAGTTCGTGAGGTTCGACGGCGCCTCGGAGGGCACCGAGTTCTACTACGGCTGGAGCACGCTCTGGCCGTCCGACTATCCGATGACGCCCAACTGGCAGGTGTTCATGCAGTGGCACCACCCGGGCGCCGGCGGCGCGCCGCCCGTCCGCTTCGTGCTCGGCTGCAGCGCCGCTGACTGTGGAAAGCCGATGCCGGATACCCTGTTCCTCATCGTCAATGGCAAGACGGTGTGGACGAAGGCCCCGGTCACCGCCGGTGACTGGCACGACTTCATCCTGCACATCAAGTGGTCGGCCGACGCGAGCACCGGGTTCGTCGAGCTCTGGTACGACGGCGAGCTCGTCCTGCCCAAGCGCTACACCCGCACCATGTTCAGCTCGTCGGACGTCAACTATCTGAAGATGGGGCTGTACCGGGACGAGGCCATCCAGCCCACGGCGGTGCTCTACCACGACGGCCTCGTTCAGGCGACGACCCTGGAGGAGGCGCTGCTGCCCGGCGCCTCCGGCGGTGAGGAGGTCCCGGACAACGGCTCACCGCAGGACCCGGGCACGCCGCAGGACCCCCCTTCCAACACCGATGGCGAGGCCAGCCCTGGTGACGACGTTGCCGTGGGAACGCCACAAGAGCCGGGCATCGGCACGGAGGGGGACTTCCCAGGCAACAGCCAGGTGCCGCTGATTCCGGAGGAAGCGGGCGACCCTCAGGAGCTCGGGGGATGCAGCTCGAGTTCCACGTCCGCCATCCCGTGGGTCTCGCTGACGGGCTTGCTCATGCTTGGTTCGCTTGCCCGGTACCGGCGGCGAGCGAGCCAGCGGCGGTGAGCCAGGGCTCGAGCCTGCCCTGGTGCGGCAGCGTAGAGGCCGCACCAGGGGCTGTCGAGGCGGGGCTCAGGGCGTGTTGCGCACCAGCCGCAGGTGGCGCTTCCTGCTTCCCGGAGACGTGGAGCAGTCCGGGGAGTGCGGCACGTAGGGCTGGTGGCGCAGGCCGTCCTTGTGACTCCAGTCCCGCGGCGCGAGGGGATCCGACGGCCCACGCAGACCCGAGCGGAGGATGACGAGGAAGAGCACCGTCAGCAGCACGGAGACGGTGATGAGCATCAGGCTGGAGTTGGTGAACAGGCTGTCCAGCGCGGGCGCCGGATCCGGCGTGAAGAGCATGGCGGCGAGCAGCATCCACCACAGTCCGCACACCAGCAGGCACGTGCTGCTGAACCAGATCTTCACCCGCGACCAGAAGGTACGCCGAGCGGGAAGGGCCACGGAGGCCCCGCGCTGCATCGAATACGAATGGGGCTGCGCCTCCTCGTGCGCGAGCCTCGCCAGCGCGCGCTCCGGGATGGCACCGTTCCTCCGTTCGCCGCCGGCCGTGAGGGCCATCGAGGACCCGAACCGCCAACGCACCGCCGCGATCGCGAGCACCAGCAGCACGAAGGCGGTGAGTGCGGTGGGCCCCATCCGGCTGGCACCGTAGGCACCATGCAGCAGCATGGCGCAGACGAGACCAGGGAGCAGCAGCCGGAAGCGGGGGGGCGGAGACGCCAGCATGAAGTGAACGGTAGCAGAGATGTGGGCGTGCTCCAGTTTGCCACCGGTGCGGGTCTCCGAGACACCCCGCCTGGGAAGGCGTGTCCGTTGCTGGCCTTGGTGCCGCTCCCACCCGTGGACCCGCCTGCTTGGATGGACTCCGGGCGGGCTGAGACGGAAGGCTCAGGTGCTGGATGGCTCCGCGGTGGGATCCACGATCGGCTCCGGCATCACCCAGAGCGCCGAGGGAGCGCCGTAGGCCTGCTCGAAGGCGTAGAGGATGCCCGTCCAGCGATCCCAGAAGACGGCCCAGCTGTACTCGGTGGGCGGCGAGGTGAGGATGTTGCCGTCCCGGTCCGGCTGGCTGTACGCGTAGTCGGAGTAGTTCCACTTGAGGGTGCCGAAGTCCGTGCTGAGCATGGGCGTGAGGGCCTGCAGTAGCGCGGCGCGGGACACCTCGTCCGGGTGGGGCACGGCCGGGCTGAAGACGGGCTGCGCCATGTCATGCTGCTCGCGCCAGGCCACGTAGTTGTTGCCCATGGCGATGAGGGTGTCGCGCGCGGCCGGAGTCGGCGCCAGGCGGGCCTCCTCGTAGAGCGCGAAGGCCGCCACGAGCAGGCTCTTCCAGTGCATGCCCGGGAAGATGCTGGAGAGCTGATAGGGCCGAGGCGTGTCGTTCGCATGGGCTACTCCGTACGAGTAGGCGAGCTGAGACTCCTGCGGCACGGCGTCCTGGAGCGAGAACTCCGAGAGTACGCGCGCGGGCGTCACGCTACCGGTGAGGCCGCTGCGCCAGTCCAGATAGAGGCGCGCCGAGCCGCCGATGTCCGTGAAGATGGCCAGGTTGCCCTCGTGCAGCGTGCGCTCCAGCGTGAGGACCACGGACTCCACCTTGTCGAGCGGCAGGGAGCCCGGTGCGCTCCAGTAGAGCGAGGCGAAGCGCGACGCGGTGGTGGCGAAGGTGCGCGGATCAGCCAGGGCCTGACCATTCATGGCCGTGGTGAGCGAGGCCAGTGACGCAGCCGCGTCAATGGGCAGGCCCCGGAGGACGAGATCCAGGGAGAGGTTCTCCACGGTGAGCCGCACGGTGCCGATGAGGCCCACGCGGTCGAGCGCTTGGAGCACCGAGAGGGACGGCTGACCCCGGGCCGTGTCGATGATCCGCCGCGCGAGGGCCGCGGCGAGCATGCCTTCACCCCCTGTGCGGGAGGCATGTGGCGCGAAGACGAACCAGTTGGGCCGCACGTTGCTACTTCCGCCGGGCTGGAGCGTTGGATCGAGCAGTCCGCCCAGCTCGTAGGCGATCTCGATGTAGCCCTCGGTGATGCGCTGGTTGTCCTCCAGCGGGGTGGCGTCGGCGCGGGCGGGTGGAGCCAGCGCCACGAAGGCCAGGAGCAGCGCGGAGGTGGTGAGTGGTCGGAGGAACGGCAGAAGTGTGTCCACGATGGGTCTCCAAGGGTGTGGGGGTCGGGTGGAGCGGGTCGCAGGGTAGTCAGCGCGTGAGGTGCTCCAAACCCTTCCCTGGAGCACTTTCTGTGACTGTGTGTGCGATGGGACGTTTGACGTCAAATCAGTTGGAGCGTCGGACCAGCAGCGAAGCGGGCGGGCTTTCTGAGGTGAATGTGGCGTCGAGGCGGACTCGTGTAACTTGCACGTTGCTTCCTCGCAGAAGGTTGAAAGAGTGCCCACCCGGACGTCGTCGCTGCGCCTTTCCCGCTCCACCATTTCTCTCCAGAACTCGCGCTCGCAGCGGCTCGCTCGCGAGCGCTCGGCGGAGCCACTCGCCTCGCCGGTTCTGTCTGCCACCACGTCCAGCGCGCGCCTCGCCTTCGAGGTGCTGATGGCGTTGGACCTCGATGGTGACGGTCGCCTCACGGAGCGAGATGCCAGCCGCGCCCGGGACGGTGGGCTGCGCTTCGCGGTGGAGCTCGAGATCGGCCCAGGCGTGCGTCTGGAGCTGGCTGGAGCGGAGCGGCTCTCGCACGCCGCGGATGTGCTCGCCGAGGAGCTGCTCGAAGGGCGGGGCGAGGCCCTCGGACTCCCCGTGGAGCGGATGCTGGAGCCGCGCACCCAGACGCTGCGCCGGTTGATCGACGACGGCTGGAAGGGACTCGTTCGCCGCTCGGATCGCGCCGAGGACCTGAAGAAGGCGCTGCAGGTGATGCCGGTGAAGGACCCGGAGGGCAAGCAGCGCGTGTATGTGCCCGCGCGTGATCGCAAGGCCCTGAAGAAGCTGCGCGCCGAGGCTCGGCGCTCCGGTGGTCTGGAGATGGTGCCGCTCCAGAAGCCTCGCGGTCGCGGGGACTGGGAGGCGCTCATGCGCCAGCCCGGGATGCTCTACCTGCCGCGCCCGTACATCGTTCCTGGCGGACGCTTCGTGCAGATGTTCGGCTGGGACAGCTACTTCAATGCCCGCGGTGCTCTGGCCTCCGGCCACTACGGGCTCGCGAGAGATCTGCTCGAGAACCAGCTCTACGAGATCGAGCACTACGGGAAGATCCCCAACTCGAATCTCAGCTACCACCTGTCGCGTACCCAGCCGCCGCTCATGCCTCGGTTGGCCCTGGAGCTTCATGCGGTGCGCGAGGACCGGCGCCTGCTGAAGCGCGTGGCCCGGATGGCCGAGCAGGAGCTCGAGACGGTCTTCCGCACGGGTGCTCGCGCCACTCCGAGCGGGCTCTCCCGCTATAAGGATGATGCCGAGGGCCCCGACGCCGAGGACCTGTCCCAGTTCTACGCCGACTCGCGGCCGGACGACGCTGGCTTCCACCGCCACGACCGGGCCATCCGCGAGAGTGGCTGGGACATGTGCCATCGCTTCGGCACGGCCACGCACCACCACGAGCCGGTGTGCCTCAACTCGCTGCTGTTCCAGTACGAGATGGAGCTCGCGGGGATCCTCCGTCAGGTGGAGGGCGAGGACTCGCTGAAGGCGGCCCGGTACGCGAAGGCGGCGAGGGCCCGGGCGCGCACCATGCGCACGCGCTTCTGGGACGCGGAGCAGGGGCTGTTCTTCGACCATGACTACGTGGCCGGACGCCGCTCCCGCTACGAGTGCCTGGCCACCTTCTATCCGCTGTGGACGGGCTGGGCCTCGCGCGAGGAGGCCGCCATCGTAGCCGCCGCGCTCCCGCGCTTCCTCCATGACGGGGGTTTGACCTCCAGCAGCCGCGCTTCGCGCGAGGCGGCAGGCGGAGAGAACCTGCAGTGGGACTGGCCCTTCGGCTGGGCGCCGCACCAGATCATCGCGGTGGAGGGCCTGCGCCGTTACGGCTTCCACGCCGAGGCGGATGCGGTGGCCTACCGCTGGCTGTCCATGGTGCTGGACATCGCCGGGAGCCATAACGGCCTCGTGAAGGAGAAGTACGACGTGGTGGGGCGGTCGGCCGAGGTGGCCGTCGAGTACGGCAACCAGGGAGCGGATCGCGGCGTGCTCCTGGCCCCCAGGTCCGAGCGGACGCTGGGCTTCGCCTGGACGAACGCCTCGGTGGTGCTGCTGATGGACGGCTTGTCTCCCGGGTTGCGCGAGGCGCTCGACGCGGGCCTTCCCGCCGACAGGGTGCTCGGGCCGCGCGATCAGGGTGGGAGTGGCCGCCCCCGGAAGAAGCGCGCGTCCTAGTCCGTCGCGTAAGCCCGGAGGGCAGCCCTTCTTTTCAACCGAGGGGAAATTCGCGTGCGCTGGAAGCACCTGTAGGGGTACAAACCACCCGCTTGGCGGTTCCTGGCAGGAGTGCGGATGAGGATCCAGAGCATCGAACTCGAGAATTTTCGCGGCTTCGCGTCCCGTACGTTCGATCTCTCGCCAGCATTCAACCTCCTCATCGGTGATAACGGCGCCGGGAAGACGGCCATCCTCGATGCGCTCTCCATCGGGGCCGGGGCGATCTTTCTCGGCCTGGATGGCGCATCGCCTCCGGGTATCCACCGCGATGACGTTCGCCGTGTCACGCATGGGTTGGGGGATGTGCCCTCCCTCGAGGCCATCTATCCATCGAGAATTACCTGCTCCGGAACCGTCGGGGACACGCCCATGGAATGGACGCGGACCCTCGAAGGCCCGAAGAAGCACACGACGCACGGCGGTGCCGGTGACCTGGCCCGGCTCGCGGAGCGCTGGAGCGAGCAGGTGCGCGCAGGTGCGGAGATCACCCTCCCGCTCGTCTCGTACTACGGCACGGGGCGGTTGTGGCTCCAGCGGCGTACGCGGCATTCCAAGGCTTCGGACGGTGCGCGCGTCCTGCGGCCCGGCTCCAGGCTTCGAGGCTACGCGGGCTGCCTCGATCCCTCCTCCGACCACAAGGGCTTCGTCTCCTGGTTCAAGACGATGGAGCTGATCCAGCTTCAAAAGGGCCAGAAGCTCGGAACGCTCGACGCGGTGAAGCACTCCATTCGCCAGTGCCTGCGCGGTTGGGATGAGGTGCTCTACGACGTACGGCTCGGTACCCTGGTCGCACGCAACCAGGACAGGCAGCTGCCTTTCGAGATGCTGAGTGATGGCGTCCGCAACATGCTGGCCATGGTGGGCGACATCGCGTACCGGACCGCCACCTTGAACCCGCATTTGCGGGAGCTGGCCCCCTCGAATACTCCGGGCATCGTTCTCATCGACGAGCTGGATCTGCACCTGCATCCGCTCTGGCAGCGTGAAGTGGTGGACGACCTGCGCAGCGTCTTTCCGGCCATCCAGTTCGTGGCCACCTCGCACTCGCCGTTCATCATCCAGTCCTTGCGGAGGAACGAGCTCATCAACCTCGATGACCCGGCGAGGGAGACACTCCCCAGCCGCAGCATCGAGGACATCGCCGAAGCGGTGATGGGTGTCGAAGTTCCCCAGCGCAGCCGCCGGCACAAGGAAATGATGGCAGCGGCGCGTGCGTACTATGAGGCGAAGTGAGCTGATCGCCCGGCTGGGTGAGTACTGCTCGTTCTGCGAGAGCCAGCTCAATGCGAGCCTCGCTGTCGAGCACATCCTCCCGAAACATCGCCATCCGAAGCACGAGCTGGACTGGGACAACTTCCTGCTCGCTTGCGTGAACTGCAACAGCACGAAGGGCGACAAGTCCATCAAACCGGGCAGCTACTACTGGCCCGATCGCGACAACACGGCCCGTGCGTTCTCCTATGCCGAGGATGGGGTCGTGAGACCGGCGCCGGGTTTGACGGATGAACAGCGGAAGAGCGCGCAACGCACGATCGCGCTCACCGGGCTCGACAAGACTCCAATGACACAGTTGCAGGCGAGCGACCGGCGCTGGATGCATCGCCTCGATGCCTGGGGACGTGCCAAGAACGCGCGGGCCTGTCTGGCCAAGGACGACAGCGAGACCACGAGGCAACTCATCGTCGATCAGGCGACGGCGCTCGGGTTCTGGTCAATCTGGATGACGGTCTTCGCCTCGGACCTGGATATGCGTCGGCGGCTCATCGCCGCGTTCGCAGGAACCCCGGTGGACTGTTTCGATGCGCAAACCCTGCAACCCGTTCACCGCCCGGGAGGCGCTCTCTAGCCTCACTCCGTCGATGAATTTCCTGGCGCTCGTTTCCGGGCTCAGCGCCCGAAGGTGCCCAGGTTCAGCACCGTCACACTCAGGCCCCAGTCGAAGTTCGTCCCGGGGCCCACCGATGCCCGCGCACTGATCCGCCAGCATTCGCAGGAGGGGCTGAAGGAGACGGTCAGCGCCTGGGTGAACAGCTCGGGCACATCACATCGCGCCGGATCCTTCCGCTGCACCACGACTCCGTACCCCACGTTCAAACCGAACGGGAAGTTGGCCCCGGCGTTCAAACTCAGGTTGTCGATCGGCTTGTTGGCGAAGGCGGCCGTGCTCGAGCAGGACACAGGCGTATCCGGATTCAGGGCCTGGGGGGCAAGGGGCGGGGGCAGGAGCATGTCGATGGGCCGTCGCACCTGCTCCGAACTCGCGAGGGCCCGATCGTACCCGACGCTCACGTTCAGCCTGTTCGCGATGATGTCCCAGCCGATCCTCGCCGCGAGCTGGGTCAACCGCTCGTCCACGTTGGGGGTGAAGAGGTCGAGCCGCCCCCGGGCCTCCGCCGTCACCGGTCCCAGAACCGCCAGGACGCGTCCGGAGGTCTCCCCCAACCGCCGCTCGAGGAAGTCCACTCCCTGCGCCACGTCCAACCGCGCCAGCTCCCGCGTGCCGGTGGCTCCCACGCGTCCGAGCACCTTCTGTCTCAGCGCCACCTGCCCCTGGAAGAACCCATCCGGGGTCACGGCGGCGTCCACCTCGTCATAGACCTGGGGGGCGTTCTGGCCGAAGACGCGCGGCACCGCGCGCAGCTCCACCGAGGGCGTGATGCTGTGGCGGATCGCCTTGTCTCCCTCGCCGAACACCCGCGACAGCTCCGTGTCCAGGTACGCGCCCACCATCCCGTATGCGCGGTGGTTTGCCTCCCGAGTCGCCTCGTACAGGTAGAGGCTCTCGCGAAACGCCAGGTAGGGCGTGAGCCGCAGCACGCCGCCCAAGTCGAAGGTGGCATTCAGGCGCGGCATCACGTCCAGCCGGGTGCGTGCCTGGCGCTCGCCCGGCTCGAAGACGCCGTTGCCCTGCGTGCCATCCGCATCCGGCAGCAGCGGCCAGTAGACGCCGTCCGTGCCCTCGTCGCCCAGCAGCCCTCCGAGCGGTGAGAGCCGCGAGAGCTCCACCTCCACGCTGCCGTTGAGCGGGCCGAACAGGGGCACCGTGGGGATGGAGTAGCGCAGCGTGGGCAGCTCTTGGAAGACGGTGGGGCGCTGGACCTGGCTGAACAGTGGATAGCCCCAGCGGATGTCCTGGCGGTAGGCGAGGGCGAGCCCCGCGTAGTCGTCCTGGCCCCGGTGGTACAGCGTGGCCGTGGAGGGGATGTAGTAGTACGAGCGCCCGAAGCCGGAGTTGGGCGTGGTATCCGCGAAGAGGAAGCCGTCCGAGTAGAGCTTCACGTCCGCCCGCGCGAAGACGTTGTTCCCGAGCTTCTGCTGGTGCTCCAGGAAGCCCCAGCCGCGCAGCCCTCGCATCGGCGCGCCGGGCGCGAGCACGAACGGGTTGAGCGGATCCCGCTCGGGCTTGAGGTCATAGAGGAGCTGCAGCCACACCCTTCCCGGGGGATTGATGCTGGCGGTGGGCGCGTACCGGAACTCGGTGGCGAGGCGCGGGCCCTTCACTCCGAGCGAGCCCTGGGTTGGATCCTTCGGCTCGGTGCCGAACGCGTACCCCGGGCTGAGCGTGAGATCGTAGCTCTCTCCGAGCGTGAGGAAGAGCGGCTGATCCACCTGGAGGCCACTCAGGCCCGAGCCCGTCACCTCGGGCATGAGCAGGCCGCTCGCGCGCTTCGACAGGGGGATGTAGAGCCACGGCGCCACGAGGACGGGCACGCCGTACACCTGCACCATGGGCAGGGTGAAGGAGGCGCTCTCCCCGGGCTTCACCTCCGCGCCTCGCGTGGTGATGCGCCAGGTCGGTGTGAGCACGTTGCAATCACAGGGCGTGAAGGACGACTCCTCCAACGCGTACGCGCCATCCTCCAGGAAGCGGAAGCCCTTGGTGGTGAAGGAGAAGGCGTTCTTGCCCACCTTCGCGAGCTGCTCGGAGGTCTCCTGCGCGCCGAGCAGCTCCGGCGTCACGCCCTCCTTCTGTACGAAGGAGGCGCCCCCACCGTTGGTGCCCTCGGCGGTCAGGGTGCGGTCCTGGAGGTTCAGGGTGAGGTGCTCGGCGAAACCGGCCAGGCCGCGCATCACCAGCAGCACGTTCCCCCGGGCCTCCGCCACCCGGGTGGTGTGATTGTAGGTGATCTCATCGGCGCGGATGACCGACGCCCCCGTGCGCAACACCGCGTTCTTCCGGGCGACGAGGATCTTGTCCGGCTCCGTCACCACGCGCACGTCGCCTTGAAGCTCCACCGTCTCCCCCAGGAGGTCCTCCGGCGAAGAGGGGACCGGGAGCTGTCCGGAGGCGGTGGTGAGGGCGACGGTGAGGAGAAGCAGGCCAACCATGGGACCGGGCACTCAAGACCAACGCCGGTCCTTCGGCAATGGACTATCGCAGGGGGGGCGGACTTCTCCCTGGGCGGCTCCCTCAGTCGAGCAGGTGCGGGTTGCGCAGGATGAGGAGTCCGGCCATCACGGTGCTGGTGTAATCGTTGATGTGCCCACCCCGGGCCAGCTCGCTGGCGTCGCGCAGGCCCGTCTCGCTCATCACCTGGTCCACCTTCTTCTCGCCCAGGTTGTAGGCCGCCAGCGCCAGGCGCCAGTCCTTGTAGCGGGCGTACAGGTCGGAGAAGAGCGCCGCGGCGGCCTCCGTCTCACGCGCCACGTCCAGCCGCTCGTCGACCTCGGCGTCCACCCGGAGGCCGTACTGGCGCGCCGTCGAGGGGATGAACATCCACACCCCCGCGCCCCTCATACCCGGCGCCAGCGACGGCAGGTTCGAGGCCTCCGGCATGTTGGTCACCGCCGACTCCACCATCGCCACGGCGAGTAGGCCCTCGGGGAGCTTGCGGGCACTCAGCGTGCGGGTGAGCGCCTCGCGGTGGGTGGCCAGGTTCTCCATGGCCTTCTTCATGAAGGCGCGGCCCTTGGGCGTGCCCACCAACTTGTTGAGCTTCTCCACCACCTGCTCGTCCACCACCACGGTGACGTCTCCCTCACGCTGGGAGGACTGGGCGAGCGCTTGGGCCTCGGCGAGCGTCACCGTGCGGCTGCGCGTGGCGGTCTGGGCCCAGAGGGCGAGCGGGGCGAGGGTGAGGGCCACTGCGGCGACGAGTCCGGCGGTGCGGTGGGGACGGCTGGGACGCAGCTGGAACAGCATTTCGATCCTCCTTTTCGTGGGGTGAGCCATGCCGGTGACTCCGGCGGGAAGGGGTGGGGCGTGGGTGGTGCGCAGCGCGGCCTCGAGCAGGCACCGGGCGTAGTCATGCGGGCGGGCCTTGCCGCCGGACACGAGCGCCTCGTCGCAGGCCAGTTCCTGGCAGGTGGCGAGCCACCGTCCGAAGGCGTGCACCACGGGGTTCCAGAAGAAGAGCGCGCCGAGCGCCAGGCGCACGTAGGCAACCATGGTGTCGCGCTGGCGGTGGTGCTGCAGCTCGTGGAGGACCGTCATCCGCAGGCCCTCAGTGTCCTCCAGGAGGCGGGAGGGCACGGCCACCCAGGCGCTGGGGTGGGGGGCTCTCCTCGGGAACCAGGTGGAGAAGGCGGTGTCCTCCGCGTCGTTGAGCACCACGGCCACGCGGCCCACCTGGCGCACGCGGGGCAGGGACTCGAGCCGGCGAATCAGCCGCAGGTGCTGGCGCAGCTGCCGCGCGCAGTGCACCCCCGCCGCCGTCCCGAGCAGCAGCCCAACGGCCAGGCCCACGGGGAAGGGGGCTGGCGTCTCGGTGGACTTGGGCGCGGTGGCGACTGGACGCGGGCTCCAGGCCGGCTCTGGCAGCCGCGTGGTGAGCCGCACCACGGAGCGCTCGAAGGTGAAGAGGGGCCCGGTGGGCACCAGCCCTCGTACGGCCATGCACGCAGGGGGCAGCAGGAGCGCCAGGGCCAGCGTCGCCCTCCCGGCCGTCAGCGTCTGCCTCGCCGACAGGGGCAGCCCCAGTCGACTCATGAGCGCCAGGGCGGCTCGCAGCAGCACGAAGCCCACCGTGAGGAGGACCGCCACGCTCACGTAGCCCGTGGCCAGCGCTCTCAGGGGGGCGCTCATGACTTGGGCCCCTTCTTGTTCAGCAGGGCGCGCAGCTGCTCCACCTCCTCGGGCGAGAGCGGCACGGCCTCCACCAGCCGCTCCACCAGCGCCGAGGGCGTGCCGTCGAACACCGTCTCCACCAGGTGGCGCACGCTCTGGACCTCGTAGGCCTCGCGCGGCAGCAGCGCCGAGTACAGGTGGCCTCGGCCTACCTTCCGGCTCTGCAGCACTCCCTTCTGCTCCAGGATGCGCAGCACCGTGGACACCGACGTGTAGGCCAGCTTCCGCTCCGGCGGCAGCGCCTCCTGCACGTCCGCCACGCTCACCTCGCCCTTGCGCCAGACGATGTGCATCAACTCCAGCTCCACGGGCGTGAGCGGCTTGGACTCCGGGCTCTGCGACGACTTGGTCACGGTCCGTCACCTCCGAGCTTCAAACTACTAAGGCCTTAGTTGGTTAGCAACTAATGATTTAGTTGTTTGATCCAGTGTGTTCCCAATCTGCCAATGGAGTTGGAGGGGGCATTGCCAACCGTGGGATCCTCGGTATCGAATTCGCACAAGCTAGGTATCGCAGAGCAGGTGAGCGGACGGATGGAGTGGTCCAGGCACCCCGGTAAGGTCGGGAAGGGGGACCCGGCGAACGAGCTGCATGCCAGCCACCTGCTGCTCCAAGCGCTCACGGAGGTGCAGACGGAGTTCATCCAGGGCCACGAGATGCCCCGGATCTTCGACAAGCTGCTGTCGGTGCTGTTGAAGCTGACGGACAGCGAGTACGGCTTCATCGGCGAGGTGCAGCGCACGGCCGAGGGCGAGCCCTTGCTGCGCACCCACGCCCTCACCAACATCGCCTGGACGGGGGAGCTGAGGGAGTTCTACGCCCGGGAGGCGCCCAAGGGCCTGGAGTTCACCAACCTGAAGACGCTGTTCGGGGCCGTGATGACGAGCGGCCAGCCGGTGGTGTCCAACGCCCCGGCGGTGGATCCCCGTCGGGGAGGGTTACCCGAGGGCCACCCGCCGCTGTGCAGCTTCCTGGGCCTGCCCTTCCACTCGGCCAACGAGATGGTGGGCATGGTGGGCATCGCCAACCGCCCCGGGGGCTACGATGACGCGGTCATCGCCTTCCTCCAGCCCTTTCTGGCCACGTGCTGCGCCATTCTCCAGGGGGTGCGCAGCGAGCGGCGGCGCCGGCAGGCCGAGGAGGCGCAGCGGCGCATGTCGGAGAGCTTTCGCACCCTCATCGAGCGCACCCCGGATGCCATCTTCATCCACCGCGAGGGCACGGTGGTGTTCGCCAACTCCTCGGCCGCGAGTCTGCTCGGCCATGCGTGCGGGACGGTACTGAGGGGCCGGCCCATCGCGGAGCTCGTCCAGCCTGGGGGCGAGGTCGCGCTCACCGAGCCCTCCAGCATCAGTGCCCCCCACGAAGTGATGTTCCAGCATCATGAGGGCCGGCGGGTGCTGTGCGAGGTAGTGACGCTCTCGCTGCTCTTCGACGGACAGCCGGCCACGGTGTCTATCACCCGCAACATCACCGAGCGCCGGTTGGTGCAGGAGAAGCTGTTGGCCTCCGAGCGCCTGGCCTCACTGGGAACGCTCGCGGCTGGCGTGGCGCATGAGATCAACAACCCCTTGTCGTACATGCTGAGCAATTTGCAGTTCGTGGACGACGAGCTGTCCGCGATGACGAGCTCCGGCGAGGGGCTTGCGGGCGAGCGGGGGCAGGAGATCCGGGACGCGCTGAAGGAGGCCTTGTCCGGCAGCCAGCGGGTGGTGGATATCGTCAGGGATCTGAAGATCTACTCGCGCAGCAGCGATGAACGGCGCGGGCCGGTGGACGTGCAGGCGGTGATCGATCTGTGCGGGAACATGGCCTGGAGCGAGATCCGCCACCGCGCGCGGCTGGTGAAGGACTACGGCGGGGTGCCGTCCGTGCACGCCAACGAGTCGAGGCTCGGGCAGCTCTTCCTCAACCTGCTCATCAACGCCGCCCAGGCCATCCCCCACGGGGACATCCAGGGGAACGAGGTTCACGTCTCCACCCGGTACGAGGAGGGGCAGGTGGTGGTGGCGGTGCGGGACACGGGGGAGGGCATTCCACCGGAGAACCTGGAGAAGCTGTTCAATGCCTTCTTCACCACCAAGCCGAAGGGGGTGGGCACGGGGCTGGGCTTGTCCATCTGCCACGGCATCATCACCGAGCTGGGCGGGCGCATCGCGGTCCAGAGTGAGCCCGGGAAGGGAACCACCTTCCAGGTCTTCCTGCCGGTGGGCGAGCCGCCGAGCGCCGCGCCGTAGCGGGGCCTGAGGCCGTCACTCCCGCTCGCGGGGCTCGCGTCGGAGCACGGGTAACACGCTGTGGTGCTCGTCCGTCCAGAGGATGGGAGGCGGTCCGTCCGTCGCCTCGAAGCGGTGCACGCGCGAGGCCGTCCGGGTGAAGGAGTCGCCCCGGGAGAAGTTCGCGTCCGGGCTGAGGATCATCCACGCGCTGCGCAGCGTGTCGCCCTGGGAGCGGGTGAGGACGAGCGTGGCGTGCATCCCGAGCTCTCGTGCGTGCGCGAGGGTGACGGGCTGCAGATCCAGGTGTGAGCTGCTGATGTGCAGCGCCAGCACGCCGCGGGGCGCCAGGTGCGTGCGGTAGAGGGCCATGGCCTCGCGGGTGAGCAGGTGCATGGGGATGGCATCCGAGCTGAAGACGTCCAGCGCGAGCACATCGAAGCCCTGCGCTTCGCCTCGCTCCAACTCCTGCTCCAGGGAGATGCGCGCATCGCCCTGCACCACCTCCACCACCCGGGCGGGCGTGTCGCGCAGATAGCTGAAGTAGCCGCCCTCTCCCTGGGCCAGCGCGATGACGGCTGGGTTGATCTCATAGAAGCGCACCGCGTCGGAGGCCTTCGCGAGCGCGGTACTGGTGCCCACGCCCAGGCCCAGCACGCCGATGCGCAGGGCCGGAGACAGCCCCTCGGCTTCGCGCAGCCGGCGTTGCTCGGCGATGGCCAGCCCCAGGCCGCTGTCCGGAGTGAAGTAGGCCGTGGGCCTGTGCCGGCGCGAGGGCTCGGCGAGCTGGAAGCCATGGGTGGTGGTGCCGTGCTTGAGCGCGAACAGGTGCATCTCCGGGTCTCCCACGCCCTGTTCCAGCACCTGCACCACGCCGTAGAAATTGCGCGCGGTGACCCGCACCTCGCGCCGGATGTCCAGCATGGGAATGCCGACCCCCACCACTCCGGCGGCGAGCAGGAATACCCGGGCCAGCCGCCCCAGCCGCTGCAGGACTCCCTCGTTGGCGGGAGACGACAGCAGCGGCACCAGGGCCACGAGACAGCATGCGGCGAGCGCCAGCGGGTACTCGCCATAGGTGTCGAAGATGTGCGGTGCCACCAGTCCGACGAACACCCCGCCGAGCACGCCGCCCGCGGACACCTGGAGGTAGAAGGCGCTCAGGTGGCGCGGCACCGGACGCAGGCGGTACAGCTCGCCATGGCACACCATGCAGCCGGCCAGCAGCGCGCCGCCGTACACGAGGAGCTGGAAGGACAGCGGCCAGTGGGGACCCTCGAATCGAGCGCGCAGCACGCCGCCCACCGAGATGATGAGCAGGGGCACCCAAACGGTGCGGCGGTAGAGCGACTCGCGCTCGAAGGCGAGGATGAAGGTGAGCAGGTAGAGCCCCAGGGGCAGCACCCAGAGGAAGGGTCCGGCGGCCACGTCTCGCGAGAGCTGGTTCGTCGTGGCCAGCAGCAGCACCGACGCGCAGGCGCTCAGCCCGAGCCACGCCAGTGAGTGCCATGAGCCCGGCCGCTGTGCCTCCGCTGCCTGCTCTGGACTCTGCTCGGGTTCCCGCTCCAACGCTGATGGCGCGGCCCGCTTCCACACGTCCCACGCGCACGCGGCGCACCCGGCGGTGAAGAGCAGGAAGCCCATTCCCCAGGCCCAGCCTTGCGCCGAGCGCGTCAGGGTGGGCTCAATGAGGAAGGGGTAGCCCAGCAGCGCGAGCAGTGAGCCGGCGTTGGACAGCGCGTAGAGACGGTAGGGTGACAGGCCCGGCCGCGCGCGGCTGAACCAGCTCTGCAGCAGGGGCGCGGTGGTGGACAGCACGAAGAAGGGCAGTCCGAGTGTGACGGCGAGCATCGCCAGCAGCCGGCCGGTGAGCAGCGCTTCACTTCCGGTGGAGCGCCACTCGGGCCCGGGTGCCACCGGGGAGCCCGTGAGCAGCGCGCGTGCCCCGAGCACTCCCACCGCCACCACGAGCAGTCCCAGGTGAAGCTGGACCTGACGGCGGGGCGAGAGGCGCGTGGCACTCGCGTGCGCGTAGGCATAGCCCGCCAGGAGCGCGCCCTGGAAGAAGAGCATGCACGTCGTCCACACCGCGGGCGTGCCGCCGAACCAGGGGAGCGCGTACCGGCCTACCAGCGGCTGGACCCCGAAGAGCAGGAAGGCGCTGGTGAAGAGGGTGAAAGCGTAGCGGGCCATGCAGGGATCTCGGGAGGCTCAGGCGGCCTGGGCGGGCTGGTGTCGCTCGGCTGTCAGCCGCAGACTCTTGGGGCCTCGGATCAGGAAGGCCGCGCTCCAGGGGATGTTGCTCTCCTGACCCGGGGCGAAGGCGACGCGGCGCACCCGGCGGAAGAGCTCCTCGAAAACCACCTTCGCCTCGATCCGTGCCAGCGGAGCGCCCAGGCAGAAGTGGATTCCATGGCCGAACGAGAGGTGACTCTGGACCTCTCGCGTGACATCGAGCCTGTCCGGCTCGGGGAACCTGCGTGGATCCCGGTTGGAGGCCCCCAGCAGCAGCAGGACGCGAGCGCCCCTGGGGATGGGGTGACCAGCGATCTCCGTGTCATCGGTCACGAGGCGGATGAGGGCCTGGGCTGGACTGTCGTAGCGCAGCATCTCCTCGACGGCGTTGGGCATGAGCGAGGGGTTCGCCGCCAGCCGCTCCCACTCAGAGGGGTTGCGCAGCAGGCCCAGCATGCCGTTGCCGATCAGGTTGGTGGTGGTCTCGTTGCCGGCGATGAGCAGCAGCCGGGTGAAGGCCATCAGGTCCAGGGGGGTGAGGAAGCCGTCCTCCGCGCTCTGGCTCGCCTCGACGAGCGCGCTGATGAGATCATTGCGCGGCGTGTGGCGGCGCTGCTCGATGGCGGACTCCAGGTACGCATGGAGATCCAGGATGCTCTGCCTCAGCCGGGGCAGATCCTTGCCCGTGCCCTGCATGGCGGAGGCCAGGAGGACATCGTCCGACCAGCGCTTGAAGTCCAGGCGGCGCTCGGGCTCGACACCGAGCATCTCGGCGATGACGATGACCGGCAGCGGCATGGCCAGGTCCGCGATGAGATCGAACTCCTCCTTGGCGAGCATGGCCTCGATCAGCTCGCGGGAGATCTCCCGGATGTGCGGCTCGAGCTCGGCGACGCGGCGGGGGGTGAAGGCGCGGCTCACCAGCGTGCGCAGCTGCGTGTGGAGCGGCGGTTCCGACGCGAGGAGGCTCTTCGGCTCCAGGAAGTAGCGGAGCGCGTCCTCGCCAAGCTCCTTGGGCATCGTCGTGCCGGCCGCCATCAGCTTCGAGGAGAACAGGTGCGGATTCTTGAGGACGGCGACCATGTCCTCATGACGGTTGAGGACATAGCAGCCCCTCAACAGGGTCTCGTGGAACTGGACCGGGCCGGCCTCACGGAGCGAGGCGTAGTAGGGGTAGGGGTTGGCGGCGAAATCGGGGGTCAACGGGGGCGCGGCGGGGGCCATGCGTGCTCCGGACAGGGGAGGACCGGAGTATGCCGTGCCCAAGCCCGGCATGCCCCCCTGACCGGACACCGGGCGGGCTAACGGCGTTCAGCGCGCAGCTGGAGGCTCAGGGGACCGCGGACGATGAAGGTCTCGCTCCAGGCAATATGGCCCTCCTGGCCTGGGGCAAAGGAGACCCGACGCACTCGGCGTAGGAGCTCCTCGAAGGCCACTTTCGCCTCGAGCCGAGCCAGCGGAGCGCCCAGGCAGAAGTGGACGCCGTGGCCAAAGGCGAGGTGTCCCTGGGCATCGCGAGTCACATCGAACTTGTCCGGCTCGGGGAACTTGCGCGGGTCGCGGTTGGCGGCCGACAGCAGGAGCATGACCTGCGCACCCTTGGGGATGGGGACGCCGGCGATCTCCGTGTCCTGCGTGGTCATCCGCAGGATGCTCTGGGCCGGCCCTTCGTAGCGCAGCATCTCCTCGATGGCATTGGGGATGAGCGAGGGGTCCGCCACCAGCCGCTCCCACTCAGAGGGGTGGCGCAGCAGGGCCACCATGCCGTTGCCGATCAGGTTGGTGGTGGTCTCGTTGCCGGCGATGAGCAGCAGCCGGACGAAGTCGATGAGCTCCAGGGTGGAGAGGAAACCGCCCTCGGCCTCGCTCGCTTCGACGAGTGCGCTGATGAGATCATTGCGCGGTATGCGGCGGCGCTGCTCGATGGTGGACTCCAGGTAGGTCTGGAGCTGCCGGATGCTGTCGGCCAACGGGCGCTTGTCCCGGATGGTGAAGGAGGCGGCCTGGATGATGGCATCCGACCAGCGCTTGAAGTCCAGGCGGTGCTCCGGCTCGATGCCGAGCAGCTCGGCGATGACGGTGACTGGCAGCGGTGCCGCCAGGTCCGCGACGAGATCGAACTCCTTTTTGGCGAGCATGGTGTCGAGCAGCTCGCGGGTGATCTCCCGGAGGTGGGGCTCGAGCTCGGCGACGCGGCGAGGGGTGAAGGCGCGGCTCACCAGGGTCCGCATGTGCGTGTGCAGGGGCGGATCCGACGAGAGGAGGGCCTTTTCGACCCGGAAGTAGCGGAGCACGTCCTCGCCGAGCTCCTGAGGCATCACCTGCTCGAACCCCATCATCCGCGAGGAGAAGACGGTGGTGTCCTTGAGGATGGGCCCGATGAGCTCATGGCGGGTGACGACGTAGGCGCCCATGAAGGCCTCTACCTTCTGTACCGGAGTAGCCTCGCGCAGGGCGGAGAAGAAGGGATGGGGGTCGGCCAGCAGCTCGGCCAGGGGCGGTACGAATGGGGTTTCCATTGGGGCGCTCCATACCCCGCTTCCTCCAGCACCGGTTGCCAACGGGGGGCAGCAACTGTGAATGCCCGACATTCGGAGGCCGAAACGCGTGCTTCCCCCCACGAAAAGCCGTGTATACGGTGGGATACCTATGGCGAAGGCACCCGCGAACCCCGCCGTGCGCAAGGCGGATCCCGTCCTGCAGTCCCTCTTCGACGTCCAGGAGGCCACGCTGTCCAACGGTCTCCGGGTTCGTCTGCTGGCCAACCACCAGACGCCGGTGGTGAGCCTCTACACTTTCTTCCAGGTGGGCAGCCGCAACGAGCGCCCTGGCATCACCGGCATCAGCCACCTGTTCGAGCACATGATGTTCAACGGGGCCAAGAAGTACGGCCCCAAGATGTTCGACAAGGTGCTCGAGTCGAACGGAGGCCGCTCCAACGCGTACACGTCCACGGACATGACGGTGTACTACGAGGACTTTGCCTCGGACGCGCTGGAGACGGTGTTGGATCTGGAGTCGGACCGGATGCGCTCGCTGCGCATCAACGACAACGCGCTGGAGAGCGAGCGCCAGGTGGTGATGGAGGAGCGCCGCGTCCGGGTGGACAACGACATCACCGGGACGATGGACGAGGAGCTGGGCACGCTCATCTGGAAGGCGCACGCGTACCGCTGGCCGGTCATCGGGTGGATGAAGGACATCGAGAACATCACCCGCCAGGATTGCGAGCAGTACTTCCGCACGTACTACGCGCCCAACAACGCGGTGCTCTACATCTGCGGGGACATTGACCCGAAGGAGACGCTGGCGCTGGTGCGCCGCTACTACGGAGACATCCCCCGGGGCCCCAAGCCCGAGCCCGTGCTCAACGCCGAGCCCGTGCAGAAGGGCGAGCGCCGCGCCGAGGTGCGCCACCCGGCCCAGTCTCCGGCGCTGATGCTCGCCTGGCACGGCCCGGCGGGGCGCAGCGAGGACACGCTGGTGCTGGACATCATCCAGTACGCGCTGACGAAGGGTGAGGGCAGCCGGCTGGTGAAGAAGCTCGTCTACGAGACGCAGCTCGCCGTGTCGGTGATGGTGGATTGGGGCTGGAGGGTGGATCCCGGCGCCATCATCGTCTACCTGGAGCTCAAGCCGGGCTCGGAGCCGCGCAAGGTGGAGGAGGCGCTGTACGCCGAGCTGGCGCGCGTGGCCAGCGAGGGCCTGACGGAGCGCGAGCTTCAGAAGGCGAAGAACAACCTGCGGGCGGACCACCTGCGGGAGCTGGCCACGAACAGTGGGCGGGCCCACGCCATGGGCCATTACGAGGTGCTGCTCGGCTCGTGGAGGGATGGGCTGACGCTGCCCTCGGTGTACGCGGCCGTCACGAACGAGCAGGTGAAGGCGGTGGCGGCGAAGTACTTCGCGCCCGAGCGCCGCTCGGTGGTGACGCTCACTCCCACCGCGGATGGAGCCGCGGACGAAGCCGCTGACGGAAAGGACGCCGAGTAGATGGCCACCCGAGCCACGAAGAAGACGCCGGTGAAGAAGACACTGGCGAAGAAGCCGCCGGCGAAGAAGGGGACGGAGAAGAAGGGCACGCCCGCTCCGGTCGCCGTGACGCTGCCCGCCCTGCACGAGAGCACCACATCCAGTGGGCTGAAGGTGCTGGCCGCCGAGCGCGGAGTGCTGCCGCTGGTGGCCATGCGGCTGGTCATCCGTGCTGGCAGCGCGATGGAGCCGGCGGACAAGCACGGCCTGGCCGACTTCACCGCACGGTTGATGCGCCGGGGCACGGCGAAGATGAGCGCGGACGAGCTCGACGAGACGATCGAGTTCGTGGGTGCGAGCTTCTCGGTGGGAAGCAGCGAGGACGTGCTGTCGCTGTTCGTCACCACGCCCGCGGAGCACTTCCCGGAGATGCTGTCGGTGCTGGGGCAGTTGGTGCGCGAGCCGTCCTTCCCGGAGCGGGAGGTGGAGCTGGCGCGCGAGCGGGCCCTGGCGGGGTTCACGAATGACCTGGATGATCCGTCAGTGGTGGCGGACCGGGCATTCACTCGGGCGCTGTGGGGCACCCACCCGTACGGACATGACGTGGGGGGGAGCTCGGCGCACGTGCGGTCCTTCACGCGGGACGACCTGGTGCGCTTCCACCGCGAGCAGATGGGCCCTCGGGTGTCGCTGCTGTCGGTGGTGGGGGCGGTGAGCCCGGAGGTGGTGGCAAGGGAGGCGGAGAAGGCCTTCGCGGGCTGGGCGGGCGGGCCGGAGGCACCGGTGGCGCTGCCGCCGGTTGACTCGCTGGCCACGGGGCGGGTGCTGCTGGTGGACAAGCCGGAGCAGACGCAGACGCAGGTGCGCATTGGCGGGCCGGGCTTCCGGGTGGGCCATCCGGACTACTTCCCGGCCGCGGCGATGAACAACGTGCTGGGCGGTGGGTTCACCTCGCGGCTGGTGAACGAGGTGCGCGTGGAGCGCGGCCTGACGTACGGCATCCACAGCTACTTCGACATGCTGAACGCGGGAGGCGTGTTCGGCATCTCCACGTTCACCCAGACGGACAAGACGCGGGAGATCATCGACGTGTCGCTCGCCGAGGTGGCGAAGGTGCGTGCGAAGGGCATCACCCCGGCGGAGCTGAAGAAGGCGCAGCGCTACCTGGCGGGGCTGTACCCGCTGCGGACGGAGACGAACGAGTCGGTGGCCTCGGTCATCAGCGACATCCGGGTGCACGGGCTCGGGGACGACTGGGTGGAGAAGTTCCGGGAGCGGCTGCTGGCGGTGAAGGCGAAGGAGACGGTGGAGGTGGCGGCGAAGTACCTGTTCGCGCAGCCGCCGCTGATCGTGCTGGTGGGGAAGGCGTCCGAGGTGAAGAAGCAACTGACGGGGCTGGGGCCGGTGACGGTGGTACCGGCCTCGGATTACGAGTGAGCGGCGTCCGCGTTCTCTTCGAGGGCGCGGGGCTGCTCGCGGTGGACAAGCCCGCGGGGATGCTGGTCATCCCCGGACGTGGTGAGGGCGGAGGCCCGTCGCTGCGCGAGGTGCTGGAGGAGCAGCTGAAGCGGAAGGTGTACGTGGTGCACCGGTTGGATCGGGACACCTCGGGGGTGATGGTGTTCGCCCTGGAGCCCGCGGTGCACCGGACGCTGTCGATGGCGTTCGAGTCCGGGAAGGTGCGCAAGCGTTACCTGGCGCTGGTGGAGGGGCGGGTGGAGGCGCCGCGGGTGGTGGACGCGGCGCTGGTGCCGGCGCGCAAGGGGCGGATGCGGGTGGCGAGGCCAGGGGAGGAGGGGAAGCCCTCGAGGACGCGGGTGAGGCCGGTAGAGGTCTTCACGGCGGCCTCGCTGGTGGAGGCCGAGCCGATGACGGGGCGGACGCATCAGATTCGCGTGCACCTGCTATCGGAAGGGCACCCGCTGCTGGTGGATCACCAGTACGGGCGGGACGAGCCGTTGAAGGCGAAGGACGTAGGCGGGGAAGGGGAGGAGGAGGTGCTGGCGCGCACGCCGTTGCACGCGGCGAGGCTGGAGTGGCCGGTGCTGCCCGGAGTGGAGGCGAGAGCGCTGGAGTCTCCGCTGCCCGAGGACATGGCGAGGACCGTGGAGTTGCTGCGCAAAACTCTCTCTCCCTCTGGGAGAGGGCTGGGGTGAGGGTTTACGCACGCCGATGAGGAGGGCAGAAGCATGCACGTCCGGTTGCTGCGATGGGTCTGCTTCATCCTCATCACATTGCAGCGTGCCAAGGACTTCCCCTCACAGGAGCGCGATCGCCAGCGGATACCTGAGACCTGCCCTTGGCCGCTCAGGAGACGGTGCGCGGTCCGCACCTCCCTGGCCGAGCTCGGGTGGCGTCCCGGCAACTTCCGATCATTGCCTGGCCGACAAGACCTGCGGCCTTCCTCCTCCATAGGCCACGTCCCGGAGGAGGGCGCTCACTCCAGGACCCGCGCTCCCTCCGCCGGTTCATCGGTGGGAGCGCGGAAGCAGACGCGAGCCTCGCCGCAGACGTGCGGATGCACCTGGTCGTCGTCGGGCCCGACGCACTCGCCCGTCGAGACGCACCAGAACGTCGCGGTCGAGGTGTAGCCCACGTCCCAGTCCACCGCCGCGTCGTACCGGATGCCGGGCGTTCCCTTCGAACGCAAGCGCCGGCAGACGCGCGGCGGTTTCTGCTCGGTGTTCGAGTCCATGCGTCTCCTCAGGCGGCCGCCGCGGCGAGCACCGTCCTCCGGATCACCGTTTCGAGGACCGGGACCTTGTAGGCGTTCTTGGACAGCGGTGTCGCTCCACTCACCGCGGCCTTCGCAGCCTGCCGCGCGAGCTCCTCGTTGAGCGTCTTCCCCACGAGGACCCTCTCCGCTTCCGCCGAGCGCCGGGGAGTGGGCGCGACCCAGCCGAGAGCGATCGACGCCTGCCGGACGGTCTTCCCATCCATCTGCAGCACCACCGCGACGTCGCAGATGGGCCAGTCGTAGCTCTCCCGCTCGCCCTGCTTGTGGTACGCCGCCTTCGTTCCCGCGGCTGGAGCGGGGATGATCACGCGTGTCAGCAGCTCATTGGGCGCGATCATCGTGTCGGTCGGGCGCTTCATGTCCGGCGGCAGCAGGAAGGTGGACATGGGCACCACCCGCGACTTGCCCCCGGGGCCGGTCAGCTCGACCGAGGCCCCGTAGGCCACCAGGGCCGTGGCCGGGGTGGAGGCGTGCACCATCACCGTGCGCTGGTTGTCGAAGATGGCGTGGTACTGGTTCTCCCCGGCGCGGACCCGCTCGACGTCGTCGCCGCTGGCCTGGTGGAAGAAGTCATTCCGGAAGTACCAGCAGCGGGGCCGCTGGAGCAGGTTCCCTCCCATCGTGGCGGCATTGCGGACCTGAGGCGTCGCGGCGTGCTCGGCCGCATCCGCGAGTGCCACATAGCGGCGGCGCACCTCGGGCTCCCGTGACACCCGGGCCAGGGTCACCAGGGCACCGAGCTCCAGCCCTTGCTTCGCGTCGAAGCGCACCCCGTCCAGTCCCTTGATGGTCTTGAGGTTGACCACCCGGTGGGGGATCACCACGCCTCCCTTCATCAGATCCAACAGGTCCATGCCGCCGGCCTTCGCGACGACCGGCATGCGCTCGTTGCCTTCACCCAGCAGCGAGACGGCCTGTTCCACGGATTCAGCATCCACCCACTCGAAGCTCTGCATGCATCCTCCGATTCGTCTCAGCCGCGCAGCGCCGCGAGCACGTTCGCGGGCGTCATCGGGAGCGTCCGAATGCGCTTGCCCGTCGCGTTGTAGAAGGCATTGGCCACCGCCGCCGCCGTGGCCACGTTGGCGGGCTCGGCGACTCCGCGTGCATCCGTCGAGGACTGCGCCCCGAGCTGCTCCAGCACGATGACCTCGATCTTCGGCACCTCGCGCGAGCCGACGATCTTGTACTGGTCCACGTTGGCGTTGAGCTGGTGACCGCTCGCGGCGTCCAGGTGTCTCTCCTCGTAGAGGGCGTAGCTCACGCCCTGGGTCACGCCTCCGTAGATCTGGCTCTCGGTGAGCTTGGGGTTGATGGGGCGCCCGCAGTCATGCACCGCGACCACCCGCTCCACCTTGACGATGCCGGTCTCGGTGTCGACCGCGACCTCGGCGAACTGCACGCCGCCGATTCCATGCCGACTGAGTGCAAAATCTGGGGTCGACATCACGTACCCCTCGTAGTCGTCACGGCGCCCGGCCTGCTGGGAGATCTCCGCGAAGCCAGCCTTCTTGACCGCCTCGCGGAACGGCATGGCCGACCCGGCCTTACCCTTCACCATCACCTTGCCATCGGCGAAGACGATCTCGTCCGCGTTCGCCTTGAGGAGGGGGGCGAGCCGTGAGGCCAGGTCACGAGCGCAGCGGTACGCGGCGTTGCGGGCAGCCGGAGTCAGAGAGCTGGTGACCCGGCTTCCTCCGGAGGCGGGCCCCATCGGGTAACGGGAATCACCGATATGGGCGCCGATCTCCTCGGGGCGCAGGCCGAACTCCTCGGCCACCACCTGCGCCAGGATGGTCCGCGTCCCCGTCCCGATGTCCTGCGTGCTGCTAAAGGCCTCGACGGAGCCATCCCCCGACACGCGCACCTCGCACATGGTGCTCGGTTGGACCAGGTAGGCCCACTGGGACTGGGCGAACCCGATTCCCCGCTTGATGGGTCCCTTGTCGGCGCCCGCGGGCCGCCGTTTGCTCCAGCCGATCCGTTCGGCTCCCACTCGGCGTTCATGGGCCCGGGCCAGGCAGTCATCCGTCCCCGAGATGTCGATCTTGGCCCGGAGCGCGAGCGGATCCATCCCGATCTTCTCCGCCAGCTCGTCCATGGATTGTTCCAGGCCGAAGATGCCCTGAACCTGGCCGGGTGCCCGGAAGGCGGCGCACGGGCCGGCGTTGGTGAAGACGTCGTACTGCTCCACCAGCACGTTCGGGCAGTTGTAGAGGGTGGCGTGGCAGAAGCCGACGCCCGCGCCGCCGGCGATACCTCCAGTGCCATAGGAGTGGAGCTGGAGCGCGACGAGCGTGCCATCCTTCTTCGCGCCCAGCTTGAGCCGTTGGATGCTGTTCGGACGATTGCCGCCCGACACGTGCTCATCCCGGCGATCCAGGATCATCCGCACCGGCGCCTGAGCCTTGCGCGAGAGGTGGATGGCCATCAGCCCGTAGTTGCCAATCCCGTACTTCGCGCCGAAGCCTCCGCCGGTGAAGTCACTGATCACCCGGACCTTGCTCTTCGGCAGATCGAAATGCTCGGCCGCTTCTTCCCGGACGCTGTTGACGAACTGGGTGGAGGCGTAGAGCGTGAGCACCTCGTCCCGCCAATCGGCGACGAGCCCATGCGGCTCCATGGGCACATGGGTCTGCACCTGGGTCCGGTACTCCGCTTCGACCACCACGTCGGACTCGCGAAGCCCCTTGCCGACGTCCCCGCGCGCGCCCGGCGTGCCGAGGGGTTTCGAGTCGGGACCACGCACGTTGCCTCTCTGGGGAAGGCCCGGGGGCGCGCCGCCGCCTCCCGCCGTCGCCGGCTGCTCGGTGGGGCCGGGGAAGACGCGAGGCGCGTTCTCCTTCATCGCCTCCTCGAGCTGGCAGACATGGGGGATGGGCTCGTACTCCACCTTGATCAGCTTCGCGGCGGCCTCGGCGGCTCGGGGAGTGTGGGCCGCCACCGCGGCGATGGGCTGGCCCGCGTAGCGGACGGTGGGGTAGCGATTGCCCTGCTCGGCCTTGGGATCGCGAAGCTGCGCGGACGAGAGCAGGCGCTCCAGGATGTGGATGGCACGGACGCCCGGGTAGCGCTCGGCCTCCGAGGTGTCGATGGACTTGATGCGCGCATGGGGCAGCGGTGCGGTGACCCATCTGCCCCAGAGCATTCCGGGGAGCTGCACATCGAAGGTGTAGCGGGCCTTGCCGGTGACCTTCTCCACGCCATCCAGACGCGAGACCGGCTTGCCAATGGACTTGAGCTTCGCGTTCTCGGGGAGGGGAGGGGGCTCGTCCTCGGGTACCCGCCGGGTGACCTCCTTCAATCCCTCGCCGACAATCCCATACGGGAGCGCCTGCTGCCGGGAGGGTCCCGGGTTGGGAGTGGGAGAAGGCCGCTCGCCTGAGGGCTTGTTGGAAGCCCGGGGATCGGTGGTGTCCTTGACGTCCTGCATCAGCTGTTCCCCTTTGCCTTTCCGCCGCCCTTGGCCGCCGCCAGGGTTGCCTTGAAGACGTTGGGATAGGTGCCGCACCGGCACAGATGGCCACTGACCGCCTGCTTCACGTCATCCAGCGTGCACTTCGGGTTGCGATCCACCAGCGCGGCGCAGCTCATCACCATTCCGGGAGTGCAGAACCCGCACTGCATCGCATCGTTCTCCACGAAGGCGCGCTGGACCGGGTGGAGCTCGTCTCCCTTGGCGAGCCCCTCGATGGTGGTGACCTTGCGGCCCCGGGCGTCGAAGGCCAGCGTCATGCAGCTCGCGGCCACCTCGCCGTCGAGCCACACCGTGCAAGCTGAGCAGGCGCCCCGGTCGCAGCCAATCTTCGTGCCCGTCATGCCGAGATGGTTGCGCAGCAGCTCGGCCAGCGTCGTAGCGGGGTCGGCCTGGACGGTGACGGTGCGGCCATTGATGGAGAGGGTCAGCGAGGAAGGTTCGGGACCCACGACCGCCGGGGAGGCGTTCGCTGCTCCAGCCGCGGAGGGAGTCAGGGTGACGCTCAGGGCCGATGCGCCCGCGCCCTTGAAGAAAGCGCGGCGACTGAGCTGGGGCTTGGAATCGGAGTCATCATCGGATGGGGCCAATGTCGAATGCTCCTTTCTCGAACGAAGCTACAGGAGCAATCTCATCGCGACCCAGCAGGATTGTGGTGCGCGGGCCACCAGCTTCAATTCCTCAACAAAACCAGGAGCTGATTCGTGCGATCCGTTGCCTGGTCGCGCTCGTGATCTGTCTCCGAGTGAGACGTGACATTCTATTTGCCGCATTCATAGCTTCCATTCTGAGGCGCTCTCTTCGGAGCTGGCGCCTGGAAGGAGCTGGGGGCTCGAATGCGCAAGGAATCCAGCCAGGACGGCGGGTCTCTTCCTCCGCTCACGAGCGAACAGGACGTCGGGTCGGCGCGCTCGGACTTCGATGATTCCATCGTGAAGGAGCTTCTCGCGTTGCAGCCGTGGCCAAGGTTGCCGCTATCCAAGGAGCGGCTCGGCGGCAGGGATGGTCTGCGGTTCGAGATCCGCGGGGAGCTCGGGCATGGAGGCATGGGCCAGGTATTCCGTGCGTGGGACGAGGAGCTGCAGCGCGTGGTGGCACTCAAGTTCCTCTTGCCTTACCGGGGATTCACCAGCCTGGCGCTTCAAGAGGCGCGAGCGATCGCTCGGCTGGACCACGAGAACATCGTCCGCATCTTCGATGTGGCCGAGTGGCACAGCGCACCGGGTGAGCCGCGTATTCCCTTCCTCGTCATGGAGTGTCTGGAAGGAGAGTCGCTGGCGGGGCTCCTCAAGCAGGAGCGGAAGCCCGGCCTGCGGCGTGCTCTGGAGATCCTGGAGGCCATCGCGACGGGGCTGGATCACGCCCACCAGCGACACATCATCCACCGGGATCTCAAGCCCAGTAATGTCTTCATCTCCCGTCTGGGCGTGGTGAAGCTGCTCGACTTCGGCCTGGCCCACCTGAGCGGCAACGATGCCTCCGTTTCCCAGCGGCTGCTCGCGGCGGGAACGCCGGCCTACATGGCACCAGAGCAATGGAGGGGCGAGCCGCAGGACGAGCGCACCGACATCTGGGCGGCGGGTTTGGTGCTGTTCGAGATGCTCACCGGGAGGCTTCCCTTCCAGGGAGCCAGCAGCAAGGAGCTGCGCGTCCTCGTGAGCTCGGACGACCCCATGCCCTCGGTGCGCGACTACTGCCCGGAGGTCCCTCGGAAGGTGGAGGGGCTGCTGGCCACGGCGCTGGCCAAGGAGCCAGGCCGGCGCTTCCAGACGGCTCGGGAGCTGCGCGAGGAGGTGCGCGAGCTGGAGGCTCTGCTGACCTCGGAGTCCGAGCCCGCGGGGGCGAAGTCCCCCTCTGTCGAGTCCCAGCGCAGTCAGGTGACGTTGCTGTCCTGCAGGCTCACGGGGCTCGGTGGTGGCTCCGGTGAACGGCTCGATGTCGAAGATCTGGGCGAGCTGGAGACCGTCTTCCAGCAGACCTGCACGGAGATCATCCAGCAGCACGGGGGCCGCTCTCCCCCTCAGTACATGGGAAGCGGGCTGCTGGCCTGTTTCGGGTGCCATCAGGTCCGAGAGGACGACTCGGAGCGGGCAGTGCTCGCGGGGCTGCACCTCGTCAGGAATCTGCCGGCCGTCTTGCGGCGGAGGCTGCCGTACCTGCCTGCCGCGTTGGCCGTGTGCGTGGGCATCCGGACGGACAAGGTGGTGCTGCAGGACGCCTCGTCGGACTCCAGGGAACGGACACCGACTCTGCACGGAGAGGCCCCCAGTATTGCCGCCTGGCTCTCTCGCCAGGCCCAGCCGGGCGAGGTGGTGATCGGCGAGACGACCTGGAGGCTGGTGCTCGGAGGCTTCGTCACCGAGCCGCTCGGGACGCGGAGCTTCGAAGGGCTGGCCGGGACCGTCCACCTGGAAGTCCACCGTGTGCTGCGAGAGGTGCCGAGGGCCACCCGGATCGAGCGGGCGCTTGCCGCGGGCGGGCTCACCCCGCTGGTGGGGCGCAGGCGTGAGCTGGACCGGTTGCTGAAGCTGTGGGAATGGGCCCGGCGAGGGCAGGGCGCTTGCGTGCTGCTGCGGGGAGAGGCTGGGATAGGCAAGTCCCGTCTCATCCTCGAGCTGCGTGAGCACGTCTCTTCGGCTGAGGCCACGTGGATCCACCTCCAGTGTTGGTCCCGCTTCAATGCTCGCGCCCATTCGCTGGTGCTTGATCTCCTCCAGGACGTGGTCCAGCTGTCCAGAGAGAGCACTCCAGAGCAGCAACTGAAAGAGTTGGAGGAGCAACTGGGGACGCGTGGCGTCTCGGCCGAGCAGGCGCATTTGATCGGCGAGCTCCTGGCCCTGCCCCTGCCCGAGGGCTCCCCCCTGCATCTGCTCACCCCCGAGCGGCGCAGGGATCAGGCCTTCGAGGCGTTGCGCGACCTGCTGCTGCAACGGAGCAGGGAGCGGCCGGTGCTCGTCACCGTCGAGGACTTGCACTGGGCCTTCTCCACCCACCTGGAGTTCCTGAGCTACATGCTCGACTCCATCGAGCGCGAGAGAATCCTCGTCGTCCTCAGTGCCCGTCCGGAGTTCCGGTCGTCCTGGAGCCATCATCCCTGGGAGCACCAACTCACCCTGGAGCGCCTGCCGGCGGGGCAGGCGTCAACGCTGGTGAAGGAGGTTGCCGGGAGAAGGGGCCTGCCGGCCGAGATGATTCAATACCTGGTGAGCAGGACGGATGGCATTCCGCTCTTCATCGAGGAGATGACGCGGATGGTGCTGGAGCTGACTCCAGCGGCCTGTGGTGGGCCAGAGTGCCCCATCCCCATCACCCTGCATGAGCTGCTGCTGGCTCGGTTGGACCTGCTGCCCTCGCGCCAGAAGACGCTGGCCCAGTTGTGCGCTGTGGTGGGCCGCGGCTTCACGTTCTCCTTCCTCTCGGCGCTGTCGGAGCCTGGAGTGGTGCATGGCGACGCGGTGCTCCAGCGCGAGCTCTCGGGGCTGGTGGACGCGGGGCTGCTGCAGGAGCAAAGCGAGCCGGGCTCGCCCGCGTACGAGTTCCGGCATGCGCTCATCCAGGATGCCGCCTACCAGTCCCTGTCACGGGGTACGCGGCGCCAGTACCACCTGCGCATCGCGCATGCCCTGGCGGAGCACTCGCCCAAGGAGGTCCAGGAGCGGCCCGAGGTGCTCGCGCACCATTACACGGAGGCGGGGGAGCTCGTGCCGGCCCTCCACTACTGGGCCCAGGCCGGGCGGCAAGCGGCCCTGCAATACGCCAATCAGGAAGCGGTGGGCTATCTCTCCCGGGCGCTGGAGTTGCTGCGGCGCCTGCCGGACTCTGACGAGCGCCGCCGCCAGGAACTGCAGATCCAGGTCGGGTTGGGGATTGTCCTGGTGCAGATGAGGGGCTACCTCGCCCCCGAGGTGGAGCGCACGTTCGCTCGGGTGCGTGAGCTCTTCTACCAGGTGGGCGAGGCGCTGCCCCGGTTGGAGCTGGCGTACTGGGGCATCTATTCCTACCACTTCGCGCGGGCGGAATATCCGCTGGCCCACGAGCTGGCGGAGTGGCTGGTGGACCTGGGCCGGCGGCAGCACAACCAGGAGATGCTCGCGCAGGGGTACCGGATGATGGCCACCGACTTCTTCTTCTGGGGACGGCTGCGGGAGTCCCTGGAAGGTTTCGAGCATGCGATGGCCGTCTCGCACTTCGACCTGGAGCAGCACCGGGCGCTGGCGGTGCGGTACCTGACCAATCCGCTGACGTCGGCGCTGGCCCATACCTCCATCGTGCTTGCGATGCTCGGCCAGCCGGAGCGCTCCCGGCAGCGTGCCCGGGAATCCGTGGAACTGGCCCAGCGCATCGGCCACCCCCACACCATGGCCTATGCGCTGACCTATCTGGCCGCGGCCAGTCAGTTCCGCAGGGACGTACACCTCGCCTTGAAATGGGCGGACGAGGCCATCGCCATCTCCAGCGAGCGGGGTTTCTGGCTGTGGAACTCCTGGTCGAAGCTCATCCGGATCTGGGCCTTGGCCGAGCTGGGCCGGCCCGAGGATCATCTCGAGGAGTTGAAGCAGGCCATCGAGCGATGGCTGGCGCGGGGCGTCCGGGCGGGAATGCCCAACAATTGCGCGGTGCTCGCGGGGTTCCACCTGAAGCTGGGGCAGCTGGAGGAAGGCCAGCGGGCGGTGAGCCAGGGCTTGGACTGGGTGGAGACGACGGGGGAGCGCGGCTGCGAGGCCGAGCTCCATCGTCTGAGGGGAGAGCTTCTGAGGACCGCGGGAAGGGAAGCCGAGGCGAAGGACAGCTTCCTCCGCGCCATTGCGGTGGCGCGGTCGCAGGCGTCCGGTCTCTTCGAGCTGCGTGCCACGGTGAGCCTGGGGCGTCTGCTCCGGGACCAGGGCCAGCCAGAGCTGAGCCGGCAGCTCCTCATGAGGCTGCTCGAGTCGCTTGCTGGGGAAGGTGATTCGCCCGACATCCAGGAGGCGCGTGCGCTGCTGGAGGAGGAGGCGAGCCCGGCGCGGGTCCCCTGATCGCCCGCGCCAGGTGTCCCGCCACGTTTTCGTCACATTCAGGACCGATCCACTCCTCCTCAATGGGTGAGTCCTACATCAAGGCTCACCCGCTCAATCCCTTACATCGTGTATGGGCTTTCGGCGAGCGCCGAGAGAAGGAGACTCGTGTATGCAGCGCATCAGCAAGCGTAGACAGGTCATCTCTAGAAGTGTCTGGCATTTCAAGCGGATCATCTGGAATGGATGGACGACGATCAAATACCGTCTCAATAAGCTGGTGAGGATTCCCGCCCCGCAAGAGAGCGGGAAGAGGATTGAGGTGGTCAGCCTCGAGCGCCGGCTGAAGGAGATCCCCGTCAGGAAGGTCCGGGTCGCCAGCCATATTCCCAGAGACGAGGTCTCGTGGCGCTCCTGGCCTGCATTCCGCTCATGGCTGAGGCAAGGGCTCTACTGGTTTCAGCACAGGGTGCTGCAGCGCTTCCTCTCTCCGATGAAGAAGGGCTTGCCCCCCATCGACGCGGATCACTGGAAGGCGCTCGACGCGGCTTGCACCAGGCGCCACCGGAAGCTGTTCTCGGCTCCCGAGCTGCCCGCGGAATACACCGGCGACGTCGATCTCGCGCGCCTGGCTGTAGCGAGCCCTTATGCCTGCTACCTGCAGAAGGTCACCCACGACAGCTACGAGTGGAATTTCCGGCAGTTCGAGCGCTATGCGCACCGCGACGGGCTCCACTCCCTGGGCGTCCATGTCCTGTTCCAGATGGACAGGGAGCAGCGGCTCCGCGTGGTCCAGATCGACTCCGAGCTGGGAATCTCGAAGCCGGATGACCCGAAGTGGGAGCTGTCACGAAAGATCGCGCTGTGCGCGGCCACGACGCACATGTCGGTGGTGCGGCACCTGAACTGGGTCCACCTCATCGGGGCCTCCGCGGCCGCGATCGCGACACGCAACAACCTTCCCGCAGAGCATCCCGTGCGTCGGCTGCTGTGGCCCCACGTGTATGGGACGCAGGACAGCAACCTGCTCGCCATCAAGAGCCAGCTCACCCCGGGAGGGGACTTCGGGGACATCTTCAGCTTCGAGTACCAGGACATGTGCAGGCTGCTGGATGACACGCACGACCAGTTCGACATCTCCCGGTTTGATCCCGAGGAGGACGCACGGCAGCGCGGCATCCCGAAGTATGGCTTCGCGACACCGGTCCTGGATAACCGCCAGGAGCTCTTCCAGGTGATGCACGCTCATGCTGAGCGCTACCTGCGCCTGTACTACACGGACGAGGGCATCCGCCGGGATGAGCACCTTGGTCTCTGGCTGCTCGAGCTGGAGCGCCTCCTGCCCAACGGGACGACGAAGTGGATCGGCGGCAATCCCACCCTCGCAGGTGTGAGCCGGCTGGTCGCCGCGATCATCTACCTGGAGTCCGTGGAGCACGAGGCCATCGGCACCGGGCTGTGGCACTACCAGCTCTGGCCCCATGTCCAGCCGGTGCGCGTCTACCGCAATGGACAGCGCTTGCCCCTGGATATCTACCAGCGCCTCGTCAACGCCAACTTCATCCTGAACGTGAAGCGCACGTCGCTGCTGGAAGACTTCTCGTACCTGGCCCTGGACAACGAGGGAGCCTCCGCCATGCGGACCTTCCAGGATGAGCTCCAGGCCCTTCAGTCCCGGATGGCCGCGGGGTCTCCGGCCCTCTGGCAGGTCACGCCGAACATTCTCGAAGCCAACATCAACGCCTGAACCCATCACCTCGAGGACTCCGTCATGCAAACCCGTACGAATACCCCTGTCCTGGATCGTTTCACGAGCTACGCGCTAGAGCGCATTTCGAGGCGCTACCCCTGGTACAAGCAGCGGAAGACCCTCGCCATCTTGACCCTCGTGGCCCTTCGCCGCCGTCTGCGCGCGAAGAACCTGTACAGCACCTCGATGCTGGCGCCGCCGGAGCCCATGGCGGCTCCCAGTGATGGAAGTGTGTCTGTCCTGGGACGGAGACCGGATGGCACGAGGACCGATCTCAAGGACCCACTCATGGGCGCGAAGGATCGGCGCTTTGGGCGCAATGTCCAGCTCGACAAGGTCATCCCAGAGTCGGGGTCGGCCCTGATGACGCCCAACCCCCGTGAGGTCAGCCGGATTCTGCTGGCCCGGGACACCTTCAAGCCCGCCGTGACGCTCAACCTGCTCGCCGCGGCTTGGATCCAGTTCCAAGTCCATGACTGGTTCGAGCACGCGCTGGATGCGGACTCGAAGAACGATCACTCTATTCCCATCGAGAAGCACGACACCTGGCACCAGCAGCCGATGCGCGTGCCGCGCACGCTGCCCATCTCGCCAGGAATCGCGGGCAAGGATCCACCGTCCTACGTCAATAAGCGGACCCACTGGTGGGACGCCTCGCAGCTCTACGGAGACGACCCGTTGGTCAGCGACAGCCTCCGCTCCCGCGTGGACGGCAAGCTCGTCATCGGGGCGGACCGGCTCCTGCCCGTGGATGGCAATGGTATCGAGCGTACCGGGATGACCCAGAACTGGTGGCTGGGCCTGAGCCTGCTCCACAACCTGTTCACGCTGGAGCACAACGCCATCTGTGATCGTCTGAAGCAGGCCCATCCCGATCTGACCGACGAGGAGCTTTATCGCCACGCGCAGCACGTCAACTGCGCGCTCATGGCGAAGATCCACACGGTCGAGTGGACTACCGCGATCCTCGGCCACCCGGTCCTGAAGATCGCGATGAATGTGAACTGGACGGGCATTGCCAACCAGAAGGTGTCTCGGCTGTTGAAGCTGACCCGGGACAAGGAGGTGCTGAACGGGATTCCCCGCTCACCGACGGACCATTACGGAGTGGATTATGCGATGACAGAGGAGTTCGCGGCCGTCTACCGCATGCACCCGCTGATTCCCGATCAGGTCCCGCTGCGCTCGTTGGCGGATCCCCGGTTCCTGCGGCTGAAGCCGATACGCGAGCTGGCGGGGAGCGGAGCCCGGAAGGTCCAGCGCGAGTCCTCGATGGAGGACCTGTTCTACTCGTTCGGCATGACCCATCCGGGGGCCATCACCCTGCACAACTACCCCGACTTCCTGCGGGACCACGAGCCCGTGGGGGCCCAGTCGGTGTTGCCGCCGCGCATCGATCTGGCCACGATCGACATCCTGAGAGATCGAGAGCGGGGCGTGCCCCGGTACAACGACTTCCGGGCGGCCCTGCGCATGCCCCGCCTGAAGTCCTTCGATCAGCTCACGACGAACAAGACCTGGCAGCGGGAGCTCCACGGAGTCTACGGAGACATCAACCGTGTGGATCTGATGGTGGGGCTGTACGCCGAGGCGCCTCCGCCGGGCTTCGGCTTCAGCGACACGGCCTTCCGCATCTTCATCCTCATGGCGTCGCGCCGGCTGAAGAGCGACCGGTTCTTCACCACGGAGTACAACGAGCAGAACTACACCCGAGCGGGGCTCGATTGGGTCGATCAGAACACCATGGGCACTGTCCTGGCGAGGCACTACCCGGAGTTGGCGCCCGTGCTCGCCAATGTGGATAACGCGTTCGCGCCCTGGGTGCGCGTGGGCGCAGCGGGTAGGTGAAGAGGGGAGGCCCGGACTGCCTGGAAGGGACGGGCCCGCCGCGATGCACCCGGCGGGCCCGGTGGCTCGTGCCCTGGCGGATCCCTAGCTTCATGGAGGGCTGGCTCGAGGTGCGCGGGTGCTTGGGAGCCAGGCTGGGAGCATCATCATGTCCAGGGATCCAGGCTGGGAGGGCCCGCCGTCCTGCCCGGCCCCGAGCCAGGGGACGGAGGAGTCCGAGTTATCGAGCTTCGAGCGGGAGCTGCTCCAGGAAGTGATCCTGGCGGACTCGCCCCCCCGCTTGCCCATACCCGGGGAATGGTTGGGGGGCAGGGAGGGGCGGCGCTTCAAGGTGCGGACGGAGCTGGGGCACGGCGGCATGGGGTGGGTATTCCGCGCTCGGGATGAGGAGCTGCAGCGCGAGGTGGCACTCAAGTTCCTGGTTCCTCGCTGGGGACTCACCGACGAGGCCCTGCGAGAGGCGAGAGCGATTGCCCAGCTGTCGCATGAGCACATTGTCCGCATCTTCGATGTGAGTGAGTGGATCGACAGGCCCGGCGCCACCCGGCTGCCCTTCCTGGTGATGGAGTGTCTGGAGGGCGAGTCGCTGGCCGCGGTGTTGAAGCGGGAAGGGCCGCTGGAGCCGAAGCGGGCGCTGGAGATCCTGGATGCCATCCTCGCGGGCCTGGCACACGCACATGAGCATCAGGTCATCCATCGAGATCTCAAGCCCAGCAATGTCTTCGTCACCCGGCAGGGAACGGTGAAGTTGCTGGACTTCGGACTGGCGTGGTTCACCGCGGCGGCTACACCTCATGCGCGGTACCTGCCCACCGCCGGGACACCGGGCTACATGGCTCCGGAGCAATGGCGGGGCGAGGCGCAGGATGCGCGCACGGATCTCTGGGCGGCGGGCATGGTGCTGTACGAGATGCTCACCGGCAGGTTGCCGTATCCCGTCTTTCCCCTCGAGGAGTTGCAGGCGCGGATAACGTCCGCGGAGCCCATTCCCTCGGTACGCGCCATGCGCCCGGAGCTGCGGCGAGAGGTGGACGCCTTGTTGTCGATGGCGCTCGCCAAGGAACCTGAGCAGCGATTCCCTACCGCGCGGGAGATGAGGGAGGAGCTGCACGAGGTGCAGGTGCGGCTCGGCTTCCGGCAAGAGACCTCGCGGGGACCCCAGCGGCGGCAGGTGACGCTGGTGTGCTGCCAGCTCACGCGCCGGAATGGCTCCCTGGAGCAGCTCGACCCCGAGGAGCTTGGTGAGCTCCAGACGGCCTTCCATCAGGCCTGCAAGGAGTTGCTTCCCAGGCATGGCGGCTCGCTTCTGCTGAGCATGGGGGGAGAGGTCCTGGCGTGCTTCGGTTGCCTCCGGGCGAGGGAGGATGACTCGGAGCGTGCGGTGCGGACGGCGCTGAGCCTGGCGCGGTTGCTCCCAGAAGTCCTGCGCGAGAAGTTGCCGCACCTGCCCGAGAGGGTGCTCGCCGTGAGGTTGGGGGTCCGCACGGATCGGGTGGTTCTGGAGGAGCACTCCATTCAGGGCGAGGCGCCCGGGGTGGCCGCCTGGCTGGCGCGACAGGTCGGGCCCGGTGGTGTGGCCATGGGCGACACGACGCGGCGGCTGGTGCGGGGCGTCTTTGAGACCGAGCCGTTGGGAGCTCGCACCTTCGAGGGGCTGTCCGGGTCCATGAGCCTGGAGGTCCATCGTGTGAGGAGAGAGCGGGAGGTGGCCTCCCGGTTCGATCGTTCGCTGGCCGCCAAGGGCTCCCTGCCGCTGGTGGGCCGGGAGCGTGAGCGGCAGCGGTTGGTGGAGCTGTGGGAGGAGGCTCGGAGCGGGCATGGGAGCTTCGTGCTCGTCAGTGGTGAGGCAGGCATTGGCAAGTCCCTTCTCCTCCAGGCGTTGCGCGAGCGGGTGGCTGCCGAAGCCACCGTGCCGATACCGCTCCAGTGCTGGCCTCGCTTCAGTGCCGGCTCGCTGCAACCGCCGAGCGCCGTCCTGCAGCAGTTGTTCCAGTTCTCCCCGGAGGGCACGCCGCCTCAGCACCTGCGGGAGTTGGTGGAGCGGCTGGGCGCGCTCGGCCTGAGCGAGGAGCAGGCGCACCTCATCGGCCTGTTCATCTCGCTTCCCGTTCCGGCGGACTCTCCCGTGCATGTGCTCACGCCCGAGTGGCGCAGGGAGCGCGTCATCGAAGCGCTGGTGGAGATGCTGCGGCGCATGGCTCGGGAGCGGCCGCTGCTCTTCACCGTCGAGGACCTGCAATGGGCGGACTCCCTCCGGCTGGAACTGCTGGGCTCGCTGCTCGGAGCTGTCGACAAGGAGCGCATCCTCGTGGCCCTCAGCGCGCGCCCGGACTTCCAGCCTCCCTGGCCGGCCAGGCCCTGGTTCCACCCGCTCGCCCTGGAGCGGTTGCCGGCCGAGTCCTCCGCGGCCCTGGTGAAGGAGGTTGCCCTCGGCAGGGAGTTGCCCTCGGAGCTGCTTCAGGAGCTGGTGCGCAAGACGGATGGCGTTCCGCTCTTCATCGAGGAGATGACGCGCATGGTGCTGGAGCAGGCGGATTCCCGCTCCGCCCAGCCTGGAGAGCTTCCGTCCTCCATTCCGGAGACCCTGCATGAGCTGCTGCTGGCGAGGTTGGATCTGCTGCCCTCGCGCCAGAAAGCCCTGGCGCAGCTGTGCGCGGTGGTGGGGTGGGATCTCTCCCTGGCGTTGCTCGTGAAGCTGACGGGGCGCGGAGAGGCAGAGCTGAGGTGGGTGATCGCGAGACTGGAGAACGCGGGCCTGTTGCAGGAATGGCAGGGGGCGGGTGGGCCCGTGTTCCTGTTCCGGCACGTGTTGATCCAGGAGGCTGCCTTGCAGTCCCTGTCCCGGCGCGAGCGGCGGCGGTACCACCAGCACATCGCCCAGGTTCTGGAGGGGCATTTCCCCGAGGTGGCGGAGACGCGGCCCGAGGTGCTCGCGCATCATCACGCGGAGGCCGGGGCGCCCGAGCACGCCATTCCCTATTGGGCCCGGGCCGGGCAGAGCGCCAGCATGAAGGCCGACTACCCGGAGTCGGTGCGCTATCTCTCCCTGGCGTTGAAGGTGCTGCGCGGCCAGCCGGAGTCCGGGCAGCGCAACCAGCAGGAGCTGCAGCTCTTGATGGGGCTGGGGCTCCCGTTGATGCAGACGCGGGGGCTCCGGGCTCCAGAGGTGCAGCAGGCGGACGATCGCGTGCGGCAGCTCATCCGGGAGCAGGGCGAGTCGGTGCAGGTCAGCGAGCTGGCCTACTGGGAGCCCTTCATCAGCTATGCGCGGGCGGACTTCCACTTGCGGCACAAGCTGGCCAGGCACCTCGTGGGGCTCGGCCGCAGCCAGCACCGCCCGGCGTTGCTCGCCCTGGGCCACCGGATGATGGCTACCGACTTCCTCATATGGGGACGGATGCGGTTGGCCCGCAAGCACATCGAGCGGTCGGTGGCCTGCGTGGACTCGGAGGTCGAGCAGGAGCTGCCGATCGCCGCGCGCTATGGGCTCAGCCCGACGGTAGGCGCGCGGAGTGTTG
The DNA here is from genome assembly GCF_026626635.1 of Archangium lansingense. GTDB lineage: Bacteria > Myxococcota > Myxococcia > Myxococcales > Myxococcaceae > Archangium > Archangium lansingense. Next base: position 6,936,040 of record NZ_JAPNKA010000001.1, on the reverse strand, counting down.
CGTCCATCATTTTCTCGGCGCTGGGTGAGCTGGAAGAGGCGCGGCGCTACAGCCGGGAAGCCCGGGAGCACGCCGAACGTATCGGCCATCCGCACACCCTGGCCTATGCGTTGACCTACTCGGGCGTGACCTGCCAGATCCGTGGGGAAGTCCAGGATGCACTCGAGCTGGCGACCCGGGCCCAGGAGCTTTCCCGTAGGTACGACTTCTGGATCTTCTTCTCCTTGTCGGCGGTCACCCGGGGCTGGGCCTTGTGCATGCTGGGCCAGGAGCAGGAAGGCCTCGTGCTCCTGCGAAAGGCGATCGACGGCTGGCGGTCGATGGGGCTGCGGGCCGGGATGCCCTACAACTTCATCCTGCTCGCGGAGGTGGAGCTGAAGCGGGGACAGGTGCGCAAGGGCATGTCCGCCATTCTGGAAGCGCTGGCCTGGGAGGAGACGACGGGAGAGCTCTCCTATGGTGTCGAGCTGCACCGGCTGTATGGCGAGCTGCTCCGCGCCTGGGGTCGCGAGGACGACGCACGCTACAGCCTGCAGCGCGCCATCTGGCTGGCCCGTAGACAGGGCTCGGGGCTCTTCGAACTGCGTGCGGCGTTGAGCCTGGGACGGCTGCTACGGGACGTGGGCCGGCCGCAAGCGGCCTGGCGCCTCCTGGAGAAGATCTGCGAGCGGCTCGAGGCGGACCGCCACGACTCGCCGGACTTCCAGGCGGCGAGGGCGCTGCGGGAACAGCTCGCCCCTTGAGCCCGGTGGGCGGTGGACGGTTGTCCGCGAACCACGTTGGTAACTTCTTGGAAAACGCGTAAAAAATGAACCCCCCGATTTCAGGAGGCGGTTCATGCGGAACTTCAGGACGGCCGTGCTCGCGGTACTCGTCACGCTCACGTGGGTGTCCCCGGCGCTGGCGGGCCAGAGTGGCTTCTCGCGCTGGGCGGCGAGCCAGGGTGGTTTCTCCTCGTGGCAGCGCAGCGGTGTGACCCTGGCGGCGGATGGCTCGCTGCAGGTGGATCCTCAGACGGCCGCGACGGGCACGGATCCCTACGCGCCCGGCGCCTACAGCGGTGGCAACTTCTACAACGGTGGCAGCTTCCGCGTCGGCGAGGCCACCAGCCCCGTCATGAATGCCGGCTTTGGTTTCCGCGAGGCCGTCGCTTCCTGGGAGGCGGAGACGCCCACCGGCACCTGGGTGGAGACGCAGATCCGCGCCCAGGTCAGCGGTGTGTGGACCAAGTGGTACAACCTGGGCGTGTGGTCCGCTGACTACTCGACGGTGCGCCGTCACTCGGCGGGCTCGCAGTCGGACACCTACGGCTACGTGGGCATCGACACCCTGGTCGTCACCAACAAGAAGGCGGCGGCGACGGCCTTCCAGGTGAAGGTGCGGCTCTTCAGCGCGGATGGCGTGGCCCTGCCGCGCATGCGTGCCAGCTCTGTCGCCATTTCCACCTCGCCGGACAAGAACCCCGTTGCTTCCGTAGGCAACCCGGCTCACTGGAACCAGGTGCTCCCGGTGCCGGAGTGCTCGCAGATGGTGTACCCGGATGGTGGCCAGGTCTGGTGCAGCCCCACGTCCACGTCCATGGTGCTGCGCTACTGGGCGGGCGACACGGGTGCCTGCGAGCCGCATGTGCGGGCGGCCGTCAGCGGCGTCTATGACTGGATCTTCCGGGGCCATGGCAACTGGCCCTTCAACACCGCCTACTCCGCGACGAAGGGGCTCCAGTCCCACGTGACGCGCTTCACCAGCTTGGCGCAGCTCGAGCCGTGGATCTCCGCGGGCGTGCCCGCCATCCTCAGCATCTCCTGGGGCAACGGGGAGCTCACCGGAGCGCCCATCAGCTCGAGCGCTGGCCACCTGATGGTGCTGGTGGGCTTCGACGCGTCCGGCAACCCGATCCTCAATGATCCCGCGGCCTCCACTGATGCCGCGGTCCAGCGCACCTACCTGCGCTCCGAGTTCGAGCCGCTCTGGCTCAAGGCCTCGGCCGGGACGGCGTACCTCAACTATCCCGCTGGCTGGCCGGTGCCCGCCCTCTAGGCGACACCCTTGGTGCCCCGGGCGAGCCGCTCGGCGATCTCTGGAACGGAGCGGGCCTCGGCCAGCGTGGGATCCTGGCCGAGCTCCTCGAAGTCGTCGTAGCCCGCCTCCAGGGCTCGCTTGAGCCACTCGGAGGCCAGCGCTCCCTGGCCGGCGCGTGCGTGGTCTCGGGCCGCCTGGTAGGCGTCCTCCGCGCTGCCCGCGGCCTCGAAGGCGCTCGCATGGAGCGCCGCCGCCGCACCGAAGTCTCCCCGGGCCACCGCCACGTCCGCCAGCAGCGTGTCCCGCTTCGCCGGCGCCTTCCAGGAGAACTCCCGAGCGATCCGCTCGGCCTCGTCCAGCCGCGAGGCCGTCACCAGCAGGCGCACTGCCAGCGAGGCCATCGCCTCCGTGCGCTCCTTCTCCAGCGCGGCGAGGGCGTGGGGCAGGGCGCGCTCGTGCAGGCCCGCCGCCTCATACGCCATGGCCAGGCTGTAGGGCCGCGCGGCCTCGGGTGGCTGCACCTTCTCCAGGTGTGACACGGCGGCGCGCGCATTGCCCTCGGTCAGCGCCACCCAGGCGAGCAGATCCCTCGCCGCGTTGCTCTCCTCGCCCGGCTTCGCCGCCGACAGGGCCAGGTGTCCCAGCCGTGCCGCCTCGGTCTCTTGGCCCGAGCGCAGCGCCTGCCAGGCGCGCGCGAGCGCATCCGGTTCAACCTCCGCGACCTTCACGGGCTTGAAGGGCTTGAGGTCCTTCGCCGTCGCGAGCTTCTGGATGCAACCAACGCCCAGCAGGCCGAAGAGCACCGCGAGGTAGGTGTCGTCCGAGATCACCGCCCAGGCCACCACCGCGGCGGAGGCGACAACGCCCAGCCCCAGGGCCATGCGGTACCGGGTAGGTCCGAACACGCCGACCGCCATGTTGCCCCCATCCAAGGGAGGCACCGGCAGCAGGTTCATGAGGCCCCAGTAGATGTTCACGTACAGGAGGAACTTGTAGGTGGCGTAGCCCATGGAGCTGTGCAGGGGCAGCACCGGAGTGGCCAGGTACACGAGCCCGGCGAGGATGAAGCCCGCGAGCGGCCCGGCGAACGAGACCGCCACGCTGCGCCAGCGGCTCAGCACCTCGTGGTAGCACAGCCCTCCGAAGGCATAGAGGCGGATGGACACCCCGCGGCTGCCCAGGGCCATGGCCATCAGCGCGTGCCCCAGCTCGTGCACCATGATCGACACGAAGCACACGGCGATCCAGCACACCACCAGCGCCGGGTTCTTGATGGCGAACCCGAGCATCAGCGTCATCAGCCAGAAGGTCGGCTCGACCAGGACCGGGATCCGTCCGAGGTTGAACTGCCAGGAGAGGGGAGGAGGGGTATCCATGCTCATGCGTCTCGCGAATCAGTCCTTCACCAGCACCCGGAACTTGTTCGACGTGGCGCCGTTGTTCTGATCGTCCTTCAACACGATCAGGTAGTTGTCGCCGGGCGTGTCGATGGTGATCTCCTGCTGGCGCACCCCCGCGGTGAACGGGCCGCTGGGGAAGGAGAAGGTGTTGGAGCCGCCCTTGTAGAGGCTCACCAGCACGGTGCCCTCGAAGTGCTCGGCGTCTGGGCCTGCGGCATGCAGGGTGATGGTGAAGGGCTCGTTGAGGTACTGGTCCCCGATGGTACCGATCCAGAATCCGACCGAGGGCTTCACCTCGTAGGCGTCGGGGAGGGTGGCCTCGCGTCCTTCCTCCAGCTTGACCCGGATCTCATAGCGCCCGACGGGCAACCCCAGGCCCACCTGGCCCTGGAACTGGCCGTGACCCAGGTACGTGTCCAGCGGCACCGTCTGCGAGCCAATCTCCAGCATTGGCTCCTCGATCATCCGCGCCTCTTTCTCGCCGTAGTGCACAAGGAAGCGGGGCTCCACGTCGAGCTTCACCGTGACGCTCTTGGACTCGTTGGTGAACTGCTCGCGGGGCGTGATCTCGAGGATCTGGAACTCCTTCTGGACGGGGGTCACCGTCTCGCACGCACACAGCAGCGTGAGGAGAAGGGGGAGAAGCTTGTTCATAAGGCGTACCTCAGGCCCAGGGACGCGGACAGTCCGCCGAGCTGTGCGTCGATCTGCTGCGCCTGCGCCGGGGCGTAGCTTCCACGCAGCTCGAAGAGGGCGTTGACTGGGCCCAGGCGCCAGTCGGCCTGGGCCGCCAAGAAGGCCATGAACGTACGCCCCTGCTGGATGAGCGTCTGCTCGAAGGAGGCGCTCGTCACGCGCTGGTCGTAGTACAGGACGCCGGCCCCCGCGCGGCCGTGGAGGGACAGGGCCCCCCGCTCGAAGGCGAGCACCCGCGCGGACAGCAGCACGGGCAGGCCCAGCACCCGCGAGTCCAGTTGAGGCCCGGTGGGACCCAGGCTGGGCTGGCTCATCACCTGGCGCAGTCCCGCCTCGGCCTCCAGCGTGATGCGGCCTCCGAGCGGAGGCAGGCGGTAGCCCAGGCCCGCTGACACCAGGGGCCCGCGGTTGTCGCCGCCAGCGAAGAAGCCCCCGGCCAGCAGGTGCAGGGACACGAAGCGCCAGCTCAGGTACTGGCTCCAGTCCACCCCGGGGTCGGGTTTCACCGGGGGCGGCTCCACTGGGGGCGGCTGGGGAGAGACGTCGACCACGATGGGGGCGGACACGGGGGCAGTGACGCGTGCCGCGCCCGTGCCGTCCTTGAGGTGGGCGTCCACCACGACGGCGCTCGCCCCGTCCTCCGGCTTCAGGCGGAACACTCCCGGGCCCAGCTCCTCCAGGCCTCCGCCCTGCACCTTTAGATCCACCTCCGTGATGGGCATGGGTGCCTCGCCTAGCAGCGTCAGCCACCCGTTGCCTCCCACCGGGAGCACATCCGGGCTGACCACCGCGACCAGGGGCCGCTCGGGAGGTACGTCGAGCGGGGTGGTGCGGCGCGTCTGCTGGCCCTTGGCGGTGGCGAGCACGAGCGCCTCGCGCACACCGGGGGGGACCTCCACCTGCACCTTGGCGCGGCCCTTGCGGTTGGTGGTCACCGGGCCGAAGCGCATGCCGGCCACCTCCACCACCACCTGAGCACCTGCGCCCACGTCCGTGGCCACTTCCAGATCCGTGCGGCCCAGCAGGGGGATGTTCACGGTGGTGACTTCCGGAGGGCCCTCGGAGGCGTCTACCCAGAAGGCGAGCACTGCCAGCAGCGGGTAGCGAATGTCCGGAGGAATCCAGCGGTAGGAATACACGCCCCGAGCGGTGGCGGGCAGCGGCATCAGGCTACCCGTGGAGGCCACGGCCCGGAGCGGAGGGGTGCCACGCGGCGTCTTCACCTGCACCACCACCGCTTTGTCCCGGCCGAGCACCACCTGCGCAGGGGTGGCCGTCACCGGGAAGGGCGCCGCCCCCGCCGCCAAGGGGGGCAGGGTCAGCAACAGCAGCAGCGTGAAGAGCGGCGCGCGCATAGAGAGGAGGCCTACCGTCCAGCCTCCCTGGCGTCTCTGTCAACCCTCGGCGGGGCTGCCCGGCGGGGGAGCGGCCTCTTCCGTCGGCTCTACCATCGGCTTGTCCGCTGGGCCCGTAGCTTTCGCGCTGGGCGGGCTGAAAGCGGGCTTCTCGGCCGGCGCGCCGCCGCGTCCGTGTACCAGCGTCTTCGTCTCGGACTTGAAGGTGATGTCCACCTTGTCCCCGCGCACCGCCGTCACCAGTCCCAGCCCGAAGGTGGGATGCTGGATGACTTGATCCGGCTGGTAGGTGTCCTTGGGGCTGTAGCGGGGGGCGTTGGCGATGTCCTTGCCCGCCAGCTGCTCCTCGAAGGAGATGATGACCTTGTCCTCGGCGGAGGCGCGGCTCGCCCGCGGCGCCTTCGTGCTGCTGCTCGCGCTGGAGCGGGCCGAGGCGCTCGGCTTGTCGGTGGTGCCCGGCGCGGAGCGGAAGGCGTGGTCTCCGCCGCAGGTGTTGCACCGGACTCGAGCGATCTTCGTGCCCACCATCGCCAGGATGGTGTGGGCCAGCGTGAGCCGGCACCGGGTACAGAACGCGTCGACCTCGCCGCCGACCTTGTGTTGGGTCGCCATGGGTGTGTGCTTCTCGCTTCTTTTTGAAGGGGGGATGAAAAGGGCGGCGGAACATAACGGCAAGCGCGCGCGGGAGAAACCCCTTTGTCACCATGTGTCATGGAGGGGGGGTTGGCGCCTGGATGCCTGGGGTGCCTGGAGGCGGAGGGGGGCTCTGGAGGTAGAGCGTTTGCTTGTTCCGGGGAGAGAGGCACGTAGAGTAGGGCCCACCCGTGGCATCCGAAAACGCACAGAAGGCCGAAGAGCCCAAGCAGCCCTCCCTGCTCACCCAGTCCATCGAAGGCCTGGGTCAGGGTGCCATCGAGACGGTGGAAGAGGTGGGCCACCTGGTCACGCTCGGCGTGGACGTGGTGCGCTGGGGCGTGCGCCGGCCGTATCGCTGGCACAACCTTTTCTTCCAGCTCGACTTCGTGGGCGTGGGCAGCGTCTTCATCGTGCTGCTCACCGGCCTGTTCACCGGCATGGTGTTCGCCAACCAGTCCGCGCGGGCCTTCGCGATGTTCGACGCGCAGAGCCTGGTGGGCCCCACGGTGGCCCTCGTCCTCACGCGCGAGCTGGCCCCGGTATTCTCAGCGCTGATGGTCACCATGCGCGCCGGTTCCGCCATGTGCACCGAGCTGGGCACCATGCGCGTCACCGAGCAGGTGGACGCCCTGGAGACCATGGCCGTCAACCCCATCCAGTACCTCCTGGTGCCCCGGGTGCTGGCCGGCCTCCTCATGGTGCCCCTGCTCACGCTGCTCTTCGACACCTCGGGCATCTTCGGCGCCTACGTCGTGTCGGTGGGCACCCAGGGCGTGTCCGCCGGTACCTTCATCAGCCGCACCCAGCAGTGGTTGGATCCCATCGACGTCTACGAGGGTCTCATCAAGGGCGCCGTCTTCGGCCTGGCGGTGACGCTCGTGTGCTGCTTCAAGGGCTTCAATGCCACGGGCGGCGCCAAGGGCGTGGGCAAGGCCACCACCGAGGCCATGGTGACCAGCGCGCTCTCCATCTTCATCCTCGACTTCATCGTCGGGGTGCTCCTGCACTGACATGACGGACACGAGCTCCCGGCCGATGATCGAGATCACCGGCCTGCACAAGTCCTTCGGGGTGCACAATGTGCTCACGGGCATCGATCTGTCCGTGCCCGAGGGCAGCACCTGCGTCATCCTCGGCGGCTCGGGCTCGGGCAAGACGGTGCTGATGAAGCACATGATCGGCCTGCTCAAGCCGAACGAGGGGCGGGTGGTCATCGATGGGGAGGACATCGTCCCCATGGGCCCCGAGGAGCTGGAGCGGGTGCGCCACAAGTTCGGCATGGTGTTCCAGGCCGCCGCCCTCTTCGACTCCATGGACGTCTACGACAACGTGGCGTTCCCCCTGCGCGAGCACCGGGGCCTCTCCGAGGAGGAGATCCGCAAGCTGGTGCGCGAGAAGTTGGATCTGATGGGCCTGCCGCAGAGCGCGGAGCACAAGTTCCCGGCGGACCTGTCCGGCGGCATGCGCAAGCGCGTGGGCCTGGCGCGCGCCATCGTGATGAATCCGAAGATCGTCCTCTACGACGAGCCCACCACGGGGCTGGATCCCATCACCACCGACTACGTGGACGAGATGATCCTCGCGGCGCAGCGCGAGCTGCGCATCACCAGCGTGGTCATCAGCCACGACATCGCGTCGGCCTTCAATATCGCGGACCAGATCGCCTTCCTCAACAAAGGGGTGATCCTGGAGCAGGGACCCCCGGAGCAGCTACGCTCCTCACAGCACCCGGCCGTGAAGGTGTTCCTGCAGACCTGGTTCGGAAAGAATGATTAGGAGTCACACCCGGTGAAGAAGCTTGTCACACCGTTCCGTGTAGGCCTGCTGGTGATCGTCGCCGGAGGGCTCCTCTTTGGCTTCGTCCTCTTCACCCGCAAGGGGGGGCTGGGTGAGGACGAGGCCCTCCAGGCCTATGCCTACTTCCGGGACGCCTCGGGCCTGGGGCCCAAGAGCCGCATCCAGATCGCCGGTCTCCCCGTGGGCGAGGTGGAGAGCATCAAGCTGGAGGGCACGCGCGCCAAGGTGACCGTGCGCATCCGCCGCGACGTCGCCATGTACCAGGACGCCACGCTGGCCAAGCGCTCGGAGTCCCTGTTGGGCGACTACCTGCTGGATCTCAACCCGGGCACCGAGATGGCGCCCCCCCTCCAGGAGGGTGAGGAGATCCGCCGGGTTGTCGACGTGCAGGGCATGGAGGCCGTCTTCGCCTCTCTCAGCCAGATCACCTCGGACATCCAGCAGGTGACGGGGGCGCTGCGCGACGTGCTCGGCGGGGACAAGGGCGCCGGCTCGCTGGAGCGGATCGTGGAGAACCTCGTCCGCGTGTCGGACGCGGTGGACCTGACGGTGCGCGCCAGCTCCGAGCGGCTGGATGCCATCCTGCGCAACGTGGAGGGCGTGAGCTCCGACGTGCGCGGGATTACGGCGTCCAACGAGGAGAGCGTCAACCACATCGTGCAGAACATCGAGGTCATCACCCGCGACACCCGCGAGGTGCTGTCCACGGTGAACAAGCTGGTGGGCAGCGGTGGGGAAGGGGACCTGAAGGACAGCGTGGCCAGCCTCAAGCAGACGATGAGCCGGCTGGACAAGACGCTGGCCAACCTGGAGGACGTGACCACCAAGGTGAAGAACGGCGAGGGCCCCGTGGGCACGCTGCTCACCGACAAGCGCCTGGGTCAGAAGCTCTCCGAGTCCATGGAGGACCTGTCCGACTTCTCCTCCCGCCTCACCGGTCTCCAGACGGAAGTGGGCATCCAGGCCACCTACCTCATGGAGCAGGGCACCTCGAAGAACATGCTGACGCTGCGGCTGGCCCCCAAGCCGGACAAGTACTACCTGCTGGAACTGGTGGATGACCCGCGCGGCACCGTCGAGACGCAGTACGTCCAGACCAACCCGCCGTCCTCGGGCGAGCCCGTCATCCAGAAGCAGACGATCACCAAGGAGTCCTTCAAGTTCAGCGCGCAGTTCGCCAAGCGCTACTACTTCACCACGCTGCGCTTCGGCATCATCGAGTCCACCGGCGGCCTGGGCGCGGACTTCCACTTCTTCAAGGACCACCTGAAGCTGTCGGTGGACGCCTTCAACTTCTCCGTGGCCGAGCTGCGCTACCCGCGCATCCGCACTTCGCTGAGGGCCCAGGCGTTCGACCGGCTCTTCGTCGTCGCCGGTATGGACGACATCCTCAATGATCCCCGGCGCGACACCAATACCCGGCGGATGCTCGCCGGCCGCGACTTCTTCTTCGGCGGCGGCGTCTACTTCACGGATGACGACCTGAAGGCCCTGCTGCCCGTCCTACCCACGCCCTGAGTGCGGGTCCACTGCCAGATGGCTTGACCTGACCGGGTGAAAAGTCGTACCTCGCCACGGCACGGGCGGTCCCCTGGGAGCCCCGTGCCTGGTTCGAAGGCCCCTCTCCCTGGAAGCCCCATGTCTCTTCTTGTCGTTGGCTCAGTCGCGCTGGACTCGGTGGAAACCCCCTTCGGTCTGAAGGAGGACGTCCTCGGCGGCTCCGCCACCTACTTCTCCACCTCGGCATCCTTCTTCGCCCCCACGCAGGTGGTGGCAGTGGTGGGTGAGGACTTCCCCCAGGCCCACCTGGAGTTCCTCAAGGCTCGGGGCGTGGACCTCGAGGGTGTCACTCGGGAGAAGGGCCGCACCTTCCGCTGGAAGGGCCGCTACGGCTTCCAGCTCAACGAGGCCGAGACGCTCGACACCCAGCTCAACGTCTTCCAGTCCTTCTCGCCCCGTCTGCCCGAGAAGTATCGCGACTCCCAGTACGTCTTCCTCGGCAACATCCACCCCGAGCTCCAGTCCCAGGTGGTGGATCAGGTGAAGGCGCCCAAGCTGGTGGCCGCCGACACCATGAACTTCTGGATCAACGGCAGCCGGCCGGCGCTCCTCAAGACGCTCAAGCGCGTCAACCTGCTCTTCGTCAACGACGCCGAGGCCCGCCAGCTCACCGGCGAGCACAACATCGTCCGCGCCGCCCGCGCCATCCTCGGCATGGGCCCCCAGCGCGTGGTGGTGAAGCGCGGCGAGTACGGCGCGCTCCTCTTCGAGCAGGACCACATCTTCGCCTGCCCGGCCATGCCCCTGGCGGACGTGTTCGATCCCACCGGTGCCGGTGACACCTTCGCTGGCGGCTTCATGGGCACCCTGGCCACCTCGAACCACGTGGACGCCGAGGTGCTGCGCCGCGCCATGGTGATGGGCAGCGTCATGGCCTCCTTCACCGTGGAGAAGTTCAGCCTCGAGCGCCTGCGTGAGGTGAGCCGCTCCGACATCCGCGCCCGCTTCACGGAGTTCAAGCGCCTCACGCACTTCGAGGACCTGGGCTCCCTGGAGGGTTGAGCAGGGATGGGTGGGGCAGAATGCCCCGTTGCCGAGCTTGACGGATTTTTATGCTGTCCCTAATCTTTGCTGCCGCGAATCCCGCTTCCAGGGAAAGCGTCATGGAGCGTCAGGGAAGCGCCTAACGACCTGGCATCGCGGAGGACGAAGGGCTTGCGGACGGAGAACCGAAAGCACTCACGATTCCCCTCGCGCCTGCGGTGCTGGTGCGAGTCGGATAACATTACGCTCTACGCGCGCATCGCGAATCTGAGCGAGGGTGGGTTGTTCCTCCAGACGAACACCCCCTTGGATCTGGGGCGGCGCACGCTGCTGCGGCTGAGCAGCGGCGAGGTGCGCGAGGTCATGGCCGAGGCGACGGTGGTGTGGTGCCGGCCGCAGCGGCATGACAAGGGGCCGCCAGGGATGGGGCTGAAGTTCGAGGTGCTGGATTCTGGCGCGCAGGCGTTGCTGCGACGCATCATCTCCGAAGAGCAGAGAGGGGCCGCGTTCGGTAGCTGAAGACCGGACGTGGACACCGGCGAGAACCCACCATGCGAATCGCGATCATCTCTGACGTCCACTCCAACATCGAGGCCCTGACGGAGGTCCTGCGGGTTGCGGAAGAGCAGAAGGTGGATCGCATCGTCTCGCTGGGGGACATCGTCGGCTACGGGGCCTCGCCCAACGCGTGCTGCGATCTGGTGCGCTCGGTGACGGAGGTGACGTTGCTGGGCAACCACGATGCGGCGGTGGCCGGGCGGATGGACTACTCGTACTACTACGACGCCGCCCGCCACGCGCTGGACTGGTCCGCCGGGGTGCTGTCCGACGAGAACATGGAGTGGCTCAAGAGCCTGCCGTACACGTACCGGATTGGGGACGTGGGCTTCAGCCATGGCTCGCCGGTGGAGCCCAAGGCGTACGAGTACATCTTCGCGCTGGAGCAGGCGCGGGAGCTGGCGCCGTACGTGGAGCACCTGCCGGAGGTGACGTTCATCGGGCACAGCCACCTGTGCAAGGCGTTCGCCATTGGCAATGGCGAGGTGCATGACGTGGTGGCGCAGAAGTTCGGCATCCGCCGGGGCTACAAGTACATCATCTCGGTGGGCAGCGTGGGGCAGCCTCGGGACTACGACAACCGGGCGTGCTTCGTGATCTGCGACACCGGGGCGCGCACGGTGGAGTACCTCCGGGTGGAGTACGACATCGAGTCCGCGGCGCAGAAGATCTTCGACGCCTCGCTGGCGCTCAACTTCGGCAAGCGACTGTTCCTCGGGGTGTGAGTCGAAAAACGGGCGCGGCGGTCCGGAAATGGCGTAGAAAACCGGCCTTGTGCGTCCCTACAGCTCCCTTTCCAGCCGGACCTTCGTGGGCCTCCTGACGGCCCTCCTCGTGGCGGCGGCCCCCGTGGCCTGCCGCAAGCCCGCCAAGCCCTCCGAGGAGTACACCCAGGCGCACACGCGCTTCGGCAAGCTCTACGCGGAGAAGGGCGATGACGCCTTCCTGGACCCGGAGCTGGCCGAGGTGGAGTCCCTGCTGAGCCAGGTGCCCTCGGACAGCCTGGACGCCCCGGCCGCCCAGGAGCTGCGCACCCGCATTCAGACCGGCAAGCAGCAGGCCGAGGCCCAGGAGAAGGCCAAGGCCGACGCCCTCGCCCAGGCGCGCACTCCGACCCAGGTCCCCTCCAGCTTCAACTCCGCCCCCAGCACGTCGCCTGGCCCCTCGGCCTCCGAGCCGCCTGACGAGGCCCCTGACACTGACGCCGGGGCCGATGGTGGTACCGCGGGCGTACCCGGGGTCGGCACCCCGGAGGCCCAGCTGGCGAGCTCCGGCTGCTTCCAGAAGGGCGAGTCGCTCGAGGTGAAGGGCCGCGGCCGCCGCGACCGCTGGGAATTGGCGGACCGCCCGGCGTGTCGCCAACAGTATGCCCCGCTGCAGGATCAGGTGTTGATCATCGAAGACGGCAAGGTGCTCGCCCAGGTGCCCAAGAGCGCCATCCAGGTCATCCCCGTGGATGGCGGCACGGGTGGCCCTGCCACGGACGGCGGTCGCTGAAGCGGGCTCGCGCATCTCACTCCCAGATATCCCCCCACGCGGAACCGGTCTCATGAACGAACAGACCTTCATGAAGTTGATGAACATCCTCCCCAAGTCCGCCCTCTCGACGGCGGTGGGGATGGCCACCCGTCTGCCCGCCCCGGCCCCGTTGCACCGGGCGGCCATCAAGGCCTTCGCCAAGGCGTACAAGGTGGACGTGGCCGAGGCGGAGCTCGCCCTGGAGCACTACCCGACCTTCGCGCAGTTCTTCACCCGTGGCCTGAAGGAGGGCTCGCGCCCCGTGGATCCGGGCGAGAAGGTGGTGGTGTCCCCGGTGGACGGCGCCGTGTCCCAGGTGGGCTACGCCGAGCACGGCCGCGTCATGCAGGCCAAGGGCATCCACTACTCGGTGGGCGAGCTGCTCGGTGACGAGGAGGCCGCGAAGCCCTTCCACGGTGGCGCCTGGACCACCATCTACCTGTCCCCGCGCGACTACCACCGCATCCACGCGCCGCTGGGCGGGAAGATCACCGGCTACTCGTACATCCCCGGCGAGTTCTGGCCCGTCAACCCGGCCTCGGTGAAGAACAAGCAGGCGCTCTTCTGCGTCAATGAGCGGCTCGTCACCTACCTGGACACGGTGGCTGGCAAGTGCGCCGTGGTGAAGGTGGGCGCCACCTGCGTGTCCCGCATCAAGGCCGCGTACGAGGACGTCGTCACGCACACGGGCAAGCCGGGCAAGGTGCACCGCTACAACACCGCCATGCCGGTGGAGAAGGGCGGGGAGCTGGGCCGTTTCGAGATGGGTTCCACCGTCATCCTCGTCTTCGAGCCGGGGCGGGTGAAGTGGGACGACAGCCTCCAGCCCGAGGCGGTGGTGCGCATGGGCCGGCGGATTGGAGAGATTCCGTGAGTCAGAAGGTCAGTGGCGTCAAGGGCATGAACGACATCCTCCCCGGCGACGTGGAGGTGTGGCAGCACGTCGAGCGCACCGCCCGGGACATCTTCTCGCGCTTCGGCTACGGCGAGGTGCGCACGCCCATGGTGGAGGACACCGCCCTCTTCGTGCGCAGCGTGGGCGAGACGACCGACATCGTCGGCAAGGAGATGTACACCTTCGAGGACAAGGGTGGCCGCAGCCTGTCCCTGCGTCCCGAGGGCACCGCTCCGGCGGCTCGCTCGTACATCGAGCACTCCATCAGCAACCAGGAGCCCATCACCCGCTGGTTCTACATGGGCCCCATGTTCCGCTACGAGCGGATGAAGACGGGCCGCTACCGTCAGTTCCACCAGATCGGCGCCGAGGGCTACGGCTCCAAGGAGCCCGCCCAGGACGTGGAGATGATGGACATGGTCGTGCAGCTCCTGCAGAAGCTGGGGCTCCAGGACGTGTCGCTCAACATCAACTCGCTGGGCGACGACGCGTGCCGGCCCGGCTACCAGAACCGGCTGGTGGAGCACCTGCGCGCTCACGCCAGCGAGCTGTGCTCGGACTGCCAGGTGCGCTTGGAGAAGAACCCGCTCCGGGTGCTCGACTGCAAGAACGAGCGCTGTCAGCAGATCGCCAACGCCGCCCCGAATATCCTCGAGTCGCTGTGCGAGCCGTGCCGCGCGCACTTCGCCGAGGTGCAGCGCAAGCTGGACGTGCTGGGGATCAAATACGTGGTCAACCCGCGCATCATGCGCGGCCTGGACTACTACACGCGCACCACCTTCGAGTTCATCGCCGCGCACCCGGCGCTGGGCACCGCCAGCACCGTGGGCGGGGGTGGCCGCTATGACAAGCTGGTGAAGAGCCTCGGTGGGCCGGACGTGCCCGCGGTGGGCTTCGGCCTGGGGTTGGATCGGCTCTGCCTGCTGCTCAAGGAGAGCGGCCAGCAGTTCGCTCCGCCAGTGGACCTCTTCATCGCCGTGGCGGACGAGGGTTCCTCGGACGTGGCCTTCGGGCTGGTGAGCCGGATGCGCCGCGAGGGCCTGCGCGTGGAGTTCGACACGCGTGGCGGCAGCCTCAAGAGCCAGATGAAGCGTGCGGACAAGACGGGCGCTCGTTTCTCGCTGGTGCTCGGACAGGCCGAGCGTGAAAGCGGTCAGGCCCAGCTCAAGCCCATGGCGGGGGGAGACCCCATCCCCGTGCGGCTCGAGAACCTGGCCTCCGCCGTGCGCGAGGCGCTCGCTCGGCCCTCGGCCCCCGCGGCCTCTTGAGACGTGAACTGGTCCGACCATCGGACCAGTTGGTGAACGCCGGGTGCCGCAGCTCCGGCGGCGCTCGAGGTCCGAGATGAAGCCCTTCCTCACCGTCATCGCCGGGCCCACCGCGTCTGGGAAGACCGCGCTCGCCATCGAGCTCGCCCGCCGCCAGGGTGGGGAGATCGTCAGCGCGGACTCGCAGCAGGTGTACCGGTATTTCGATATCGGTACGGCGAAGCCTTCGGCGGAGGAGCTGGCCGCTGTGCCACACCACCTCATCTCCGTGGTGGAGCCGCTCGAGCCCTTCTCCGCCGCCGAGTACCAGCGTCGCGCGGATGCGGTCATCGAGGACATCACTTCCCGGGGCCGGCCCGTGTTCGTGGTGGGTGGCACGGGCATGTACCTGCGCATCCTGCTGCACGGCCTGGTGGAGGCACCGGGCGCAGACCCCGAGCTGCGCGCTGAGCTGGAGGCGCTCGCCGCCGCCGAGGGGCGGGAGGCCGTGCACCGCAAGCTCGCCGAGGTGGATCCGGAGACCGCCGCGAAGCTGCCGCCGAAGGATCTGGTGCGCACCATCCGGGCGCTGGAGATCCACAAACAGACGGGCAAACCTGCCTCCGAGTTCCGCAAGGAGCATGCGTTCGCCGCGGACCGGTATCCCTTCCGGATGCACGTGCTGTCGCCGCCGCGCGAGGCGCTGTACCAGAGCATCGACGCGCGCACCGCCGCCATGTTCCAGCGAGGGCTGGTGGACGAGGTGCGCGAGCTGATCTCCCGGGGCTACGCGGAGGCCGCGCCCATGCGCAGCGTGGGGTACGTGCAGGCGAAGGCGGTGGTGGATGGGACGCTCACGGTGCAGGAGGCCATCCAGCAGGCGGCCCAGGAGACGCGCCGTTACGCCAAGCGACAGCTCACGTGGTTCCGCAAGGAAGCGGGGGCGAGCTTCGTCGAGCCGCCGTATGACGTGTGGTTGAAGGAAAAAGGTTCCGGCGCTGGGGAGGGGTAGGGCGCACTCTACCGATTGATCCCTCGGTGCGCGGTGGCTCCAGAGGGCACGCGCGGCCCAAGGTGGCGTCGGGCATGCCTGATTTTGCTCCGGGCTTCTCTTGACTGGGGAGCATTGCGAAATGGATGCGCACGTGGGATCGGCGGCACCAGAAGGGTCTCCACGGAAGCAGGGGGGGACGGCAAGCCGGCGAGCTCGTCTTCTTTACGTCCCCGAGATTCTCGCGATTACCGGCGTCTATCTGCTGCTGACCTGGCTCGGGATGAACCTCATGCCCGATGGCCGGTTGTTGACCATCTGGCCGGCTGGGGGCTTTGCCCTCGCGATGCTGCTCTTGCGCGGCACCTCGCGATGGCCCGCAGTCCTGCTCGGCTCCCTGCTCGCCGCCTGGTTGTTCGCCCCCAAGCGATGGGTCGTTCCAGGTGAGGTCCCCATCTCCGCGCTGCAGCACTACACCGCTGCGCTCCTGATGGGCGTGGGGCGCGCGTTTGCGACCGTGGTCAGTGTCTGGCTCATCCGCCGGTACGTGGGGACGATGCGTTGGCCCCATACCGTGCGCGGGGTTCTGGGCTTCGTGATCATCGGGGGCCTCGTCCATTCCGCGCTCGTCGCGCTCACCTCCCATTTCGTGTTGCTGGCGGCGGGGATCGTCGAGCTCGGACCGGCGTTCCTCCGGGAGGCCTGGATATGGTTCAACGCCAACACCGCGGGCGTCCTGGTCGTGACCACCCTCATCCTGGCTCTCTCCGAGGGCCCGACAGGGCGTCCGCGCCGATCGCGCCGGGAAGTGGTGCTGGCGGCAGCGCTCACGCTGGCCGCCATCCTCATCGCCCTCGAGTTCCAGCGGTGGTTTGGCGAGGTGGGCATCCAAATGACGTATCTGCTGACCCCCCTCATGATCTGGATGACCTTGCGGTTCGGCGCCCAGGGGGCCGTCCTCACCAATCTGATGTGGGCCACCGTGACGATCTACTCCCTGGTCTTCATGAACGCTGGAGAGGTGGCGCTCGCACGGACCTTCGCCCAGTACCAGGCCCGGCTCGTGGTGTTCAACGCCGTCATCCTCGTCCTGGCCGCTGCCTTCGAGGAGCGGCATCTGATGCGGGAGGCCCTGGAAAAAGAGCGTGAGAACCTCGAGGGGCGGGTGGCCGAGCGCACCCGGGAACTGGCGCGGTTCCTCTCCCTGCTGCACTCCTCGCTGGAGTCCACCGCCGATGGTCTGCTCGTCGTCGATAGGAAGGGCCACATCACCGCCGTGAATCAACGCTTCGCCAGGCTGTGGCGGCTCCCTCCGTCCGTCCTCGAGAGTAGCGAAGATGCGCTGGCGCTGACCTTCGTGCGCGATCAATTGGTGGAGCCCGAGGCGTTCGCCTCTCGTGTGAAATACCTCTACGCGCATCCCGAGCTGGAGAGCGAGGACGAGATCCAGCTCGAGGATGGCCGCGTCTTCGAGCGTTTCTCCCGGCCCCAGTGCCTGGGGGAGGAAGTGGTCGGGCGGGTGTGGAGCTTCCGTGACATCACGAGCCGGCGCCGGGCGGAGGCCGAGAGGGATCGCCTGCTCGTCGAGGAGAGCCGGGCGCGGCAGGAGGCGGAGCGGGCCTTCCACGAGGTCCAGCGGGCGCTGGGGATGCGCGACGAGTTCCTGTCGATCGCGGCCCACGAGATGAAGACGCCGCTGACCTCCATGAAGATGCAGATCCAGCTCCTGCTGCGGGTGGTGGACGGCGCAGCCGGGGGACAGGTGGATGCGGCGCGGCTGAGACCCCCGATCGCCGCCGCGCTGCGCCAGATGCGGCGCTTCCAGGAGCTCAGCGATCAGTTGCTGGACATCACGCAGCTCTCCACGGGCAGGCTCGTGCCCCGGTACGAGCCGCTCGACTTCCGGAAGGTCGTGGTGGAGCAGATCGAACAGCAGGCGGAGGCGGCGGCGAAGGCCCGCACGGAGCTCCGGTTGGCATGCGCGGACCCGATCCCTGGCGAATGTGATCGCCAGTGTTTCGAGCGGATCGTGTGCGCCCTGCTATCCAATGCGATCAAGTTCGGAGCCGGCGCCCCCATCTTCGTGAGGCTCGAGGCGCAGGCGGAGCGCGTGCGCCTCCAGGTGGTCGATCACGGTATTGGCGTGGCCCCGGAAGACCACGCGCGGATCTTCGAAAGATTGGAGCGCGCAGTGGATGCGCGGCACTACGGTGGGTTGGGGCTCGGGCTGTGGCTTGCCCGCCAGAGCGCGGAGGTCCTCGGGGGCGACATCTCCGTCGAGAGCGAGCCAGGCAGGGGCTCCACCTTCACCGTCGAGCTCCCGCGGCTCCATCAGAGCCCTTCGCTGCGAGGGGACGGGCCGGCCGCGGAGCAGGCGCAACCCTCTGCCTGAGCCAGTCGCTCGAACGCGGAGCTCCCGCTCGGGAGACTACCGCTCGGGGAGGGACTGGACCACGAACACGCGCGCGTCGCCCTCGCCGCGTGGGGCCCCATGGGCCACCAGCCCCTCGGGCGTGTAGATGAGGTTGGAGACCTCCTGCCTTTTCTGCTGCGACATGCTGGAGGGGAACTCGATTCCGCTCACCCGGATCCCCGAGCGGGAGTCGAGTGGCGAGACGAGCAGAGAGGGGCAGGGCGCCCGGACGCACTGAACTCCGCTGTCGGAGATTCGGTAGGTCCCGAGCCCCTGAACGGCTCCCGCGTCGTGGAAGATGTCATCGAAGAAGAAGCCGTCCGGGCCACACGCGGAGAGTCCCAACAGCAGGAACGCGCAGAGGTATTTTCTCATGGTGGACAGCGCAGGTTGCAAGGTGCATTCCCGCGCTGGCGCTCGGTGTTTCGCGGGGTTGCACGCGCACGAGCCCTCGGAAATCCGTGGTGTGAGCTGAGATTTCGCCAGGAACTCAGGAAGCGTAGCGTCCCGTCTCGTCGGACACGCTGCCCTCCGCGGACCGGCTCGGCTGGGCTGCCGGGGCGCTGGCGGGGACATGGCCCATGAGCTGGCGCAGCAGCCGTTCGGGATCCACGGGCTTGGGCAGGAAGGCCTCGGCGCCGGCGTCGAGCGCGCGCTGGCGCACATGGGGCCGGTTCAACCCGCTCATCACCACCACCCGCGTGTCGCGCGTGAGCGGGTGCTGCTTGAGGCCCTCGCACAGCCGCAGCCCGTCCACCCAGTGCAGCACCACGTCCAGGAGAATGGCCGTGGGCGGGCGGCGCGCCACCGCGCAGAACAGCGCCAGCTCGTCGGCGAAGGCCACCACCCGGGCCCCCGTGGACTCCAACAGCTGCGTCATTGCCTCGCGCTGGTCCGGGTCGTCATCCACGATGTAGTAGAGGTCTGGCTCGAGCGAGGGAATCGTCGCCGGCAGGGGTTCCACGGCGGTGCGAACCCAGGAGGACATCGTCTCGCGGATGCCGGCCCAGCGAGCGGTGTTGAGCAGGGACAGGGGAGTGGGGGAGGAGAGCCCCAGCAGGCCTCCGCCGCCCATACCTCCCGAGGTGCCGCGGTTGCGAGCCGACAGGAATGCCTGGGGTGCCCGGCGTCCGGCGCGGCGCAGCCAAGTGACGGCACGAGCGCCCGCGGCCGAGTCCTCGAGCATCTCGTGGAGACCCTCGCGCACGTAGCGACGCTCCAGGGCCTGGCCCTCCAGTCCGGCGTCCAGCAGCGCCACGGCCGCGCGGCTGCACGAGGCCAGCGTCTCGGACAATCCGAGCTGCAGCGGATGGCCGAACGCCACCGCGCCCACCGCGAGCTGTCCGGGCGCCACCAGGGTACGTCCCGGACCGTAGGGCAGCCGCGTCGTCTCCAGCGCGGCCAGCTCGAAGCCTTCCTCCACCAGCCCGTCGCGGGCCGCCATCATCAGCGCCTGGCACAGGTCCGCCGGAGTCACCGCGGCCCCGAAGGCGAGCGCGTACACCGAGTGCGCGCCGGGCAGCAGCAGCAGCCCGTCCACCGAGGGCAGGGGCGAGAGCCACAGCCGCGCGAGCGGCGTCACGGACAGCCGGGGCGACGCATGCCGCAGCCGCGCCTGCACTGCCGCCACGGTGGGGGCGGGCCTGAAGCCTGGGAAGAAGGCCTCGCCCATGGACGGCCCGGCGCCGGTGGCGAGTGCCACCGCATGGAAGCGCTCACCGCTGCCCTGGGCTCTCACCACGAGCGGGCCACTTTTGCGCACCGCGGCGGGAGCATCCGGCGCCGAGGGCTGGTTCTCCACTCGCTCCACCCGACGGGGCACGAAGCGCGCACCCTGGGACGTGGCCGCGCCCGCGAGCACCTCGCGCACCAACGCGAGCCCGCCCTGGCCCTGCGGCCACCCATCCACCACCCACAGGCCACCGGCAGTCGAGGGCAGCACCTCTCGGTTGCCGTGAGAGAGGATCTCCACCCCGCGCAGCTCATGGGCCCGCCACTCCGGGGGCACGCGGCAGCCGAGCGCGGCCAGACGGGAGCGGCACTCGGGCGTGAGCAGGGCCGGCGGGGCGATGGTGCCCGGCTCGCCGCTCTCGTACACCCGGACGTCGAGCGCACAGCCGCGAGCCCTCCCGTTGAAGAGCAGCGAGGCGGCGAGCCCCGCTCCGGCGATCCCACCCCCGACGATGGCTACCCTCGAACCGCTCGCCAGTTTGCTCCCGTTCATCCGCGCCCTCACTCCACCGTCCATCGGTCCTCTGGGGGTTTTGGTTTGTCAGTGCCGCTGAACCCTGGGGGGCGGCAGCTCCGTCGCTCCGCCGTACACCACCACGCGATCGCGGCCCTCGCGCTTGGCCTCGTAGAGCGCCGCGTCCGCCGCCCTCAGCAGCGCCTCGGTGCTCTCCCGCGGCTGGGCGGTCGAGTGATCCGCAATCCCCACGCTCACGCTCAGCCCGAAGGGTGCGGGCCGCCCGTCGCTGCGCGTCACCTTGACGGTGCGCAGTCCGGCGCGGATCCGCTCGGCGAACACCGCGGCCTCGGCGGCCGTCTGGTGGGGCAGCAGCGCGACGAACTCATCGCCGCCGAAGCGGGCAGCGAAGTCCACCTCGCGCAGGTTGGTGCGCAGGTGGCTGGCCAGCGCCAGGATCGCCCGGTTGCCCACGTCGTGGCCCATGCCATCGTTGATGGCCTTGAGATGATCCAGGTCGATGACCACCACCGACATCGGATACTGGTAGCGGTTGGCGCGCTTGAACTCCTCGTCCAGCCGCAGGGACAGGGCGCGGAAGTTGGCCAGCCCCGTGAGCGCGTCCGTCTGGGCCAGCACCTGGAGCCGATGCTGCTGCTCGCTCTGGCGCAGGGCCCGGTCGATGCGGGCCATCAGCTCGCGAGCGCTGGCCGGCTTGTGGACGAAGTCCACCGCGCCCATCTCCAGGCACTTTTCCAGCGTGGCCTCGTCGGAGTCGCCGGTGAGGAAGATGACGGGCACGGACTCGGTTGCCTTGTCGTGCTGCAGCGACTCGAGCACCGCCAGGCCGTCCTCATGGTCCAGGAAGCGATCCAGCAGCACGAGGTCTGGCCGGTGCTCTCGGGCGAGCACCAGGCCCGACTGCCCATCGCTGGCTCCCAGCACATCGAACCGGGCGGCCAGCAGCTCCACCAGGCTGTCGCGTGTGCCCGGGTCGTCCTCCACGACCAGGATCAGGGCCCTTTCGCTGGGGCGCTCATGCCGTTCCATGGTCCGCTCCACTTCCCGCGCCTGCCTGGTAATGGCAGGCCGAAAGTCTCGGGTGCCACGCCCGGAGGGTGAACCCTCCCGCCCATCATCCGCCGCCGCCCACGGCGTGCACCCCACGTCCTCCTCCTTCACCCGAGACCCCCGGCTGCCAAATCCGCTGACTCCACCACTCGGCCGGGCGTTCGGGCCCGATCATGCGTTAGCCCAAGAGCAAAGGCCGTGCCCCTCTTCACATCTTCAGAGGGGGGAGTGATTCCAGGGACTTGCAGCGCCCATCACCGGAGGAGGTGCCCCCGACTAGGCAAGAGTTGCAGCGTTCCCGGGTATCCCACCAGTAGGAATTCCCGGGAGGCGGGGTTTAGCGTCGGGGGGTGAACTGAACGCGCCGCCCGCCGCCGCCGCCGAGCATCTGGGGCGGAGGCGACTCCAGGCCGAACTGCCACCACATGGGCTCGTACGGCTTCATCTTCAGCTTCTTGTCGTTCTGCAGGGCAGAGAGGCTGTTCTTGAGCTTCTCGTCGGAGGGGTTGGCCTCCACGCCGCGGCCCAGCACCCGGAGGGCCTCGTCCTTCTCCTTGTTCTGCACGAGGCACCAGGCGTACACGGCCCACACCAGCGGCTCCTTCTTGCCGGAGGTGACGGCGGCCTCGAAGGCCTGCTTCATCGCGGAGAAGTCCTTGCGCTGGTAGTACAGAGCGCCCTGCATGGCTTTGGCCATGTAGTTGCGCGGGCTGGCCTTGGCGAAGTGTGCCTGGGCCCCGTCCAGATCCTTGGACATGTACTTGAGCATGGCGATCTGGGAGTGGATCTCCGGGCCCACCATGAACTGCCACTTCTCGAAGGAGAGCCCACTCTCCAGCATCTTGATGGCTCGCTCGACACGCGACTGGGCGTCCTTCTGGCTGGTGGGCTGGGTCTGGAGCTCCTTCTGAACGGAGCCCATGAGGACCTGAAGCTGGTTGCCAATCCGCCGGGCGAGCACCAGGTAGACGCCCACGAGGGCGATGGTGCCCGGGATGATGCCGGCCCAGATGGAGCCAATACCGGAGAGCTTGATACCCAGGGTGATGACGAGACCCACACCCAGGGCGATGAGAAGGTTGTACATGGCGCCCGTTTATCCATCAGCCTATAGGACCGCAATCTTTGGATGCGTCCGAGCGGACATCGAGGTATACGTCCGCTTGTTCCAGCCCCAAGGGGCCCTCTGTCGAAATTGGTAGACGAGGCGGACTCAAAATCCGCTGCGGCTGACCCCGCGTCCCGGTTCGAGTCCGGGGAGGGCCAATCCGGGGAGTTCTCGCCCGATGGGAAGGGGCACTCCCCCCAGGCGCGCAGTGAGACTCCGGATTCCCGGGCGGAGGTCCCCGATGAAGGTGTTGCTGGTGGAGGATGACGCCAGTCTCCGCGAGGGGATGGGGGAGCTGATCGCCGAGCAGGCCGAGGTGCGGGATGCGAGCAGCGTGGCCCAGGCGTTGGCCGCCCTGCGCGAGGAGCTCTTCTGTCTGGTGGTGACGGATCTGCGGATCGGCGAGACGGGGGAGGGCGGGCGCATCATCCTGGAGGCGGCACGTCAACGGCTGCAGCCGGTGGCGATCGTCAGCGCGGCCACCTCTGAGGAGGTGGTGAAGGTGCTGCGGCCGCACGAGCCGGACGCGGTGCTCGCCAAGCCCTTCCAGATCGACGACATCCTGGCGCTGGTGGAGCGCTTCGTCGGGCTGGGGACACAGGTGGAGCAGGCGGCGAAGCGCGGGCCTCCGGCGGGGACGTGGACGGAGGTGGCGGCGGGCTTCCAGGTGCTGGAGGAGTCGGGCGGGTGTGTCTGGGCGCGGATGGCACCTGGGGCGAGCTATTCCCGGCCGGCGCTCCGCGGGCGTTCGGGCGTGATGGTGGTGGAGGGCTCGCTGGAGGTAGAGGGCGAGCGGCGGGTGGGGCACCAATATTTCTATCTGGCGGCCGGACCGCGTGAGGTGCGGACCCACGAGGGATGTCTGGCCGTCTCGATGGCGCTGCGCGGATAGCGGGCGCTGGCGGTTCGAGCGTGAGCACTCTCTGGCCTGGCACATTCGTGGATGAGGATCGTCTGGGGCGTCCCTCGCGGCGCGCGGCGACGGCGGCGCTCGAGGCCCACCTGTCGGTGTTGAAGGGGGATCCGCTCAAGGCAGCGCTGGCCAATGCGTTGAAGGACGCGGAGGGGCTGGGTGGCCAGGAGCGGCGCTTCACTGCCCTGGCGGTGCGCGAGATGTCGCGGCACCAGCGGCTGTTGGATCTGGCGGCGCGCACGTTGGGGCACCCTCCCAGCAAGATTGGCCTGCTGGAGGATCAGACGCTGGTGCGCTACGTGCTCTGGCGTCGGCTCTTCTGCGGGGCGAGCTGGGCGCGCATCAGCCCCGAGGTGAAGCTGCCCGGTCCGGTGCGCCCGCGCACCATCAAGGATGATCTGCTGGCCCAGGTGGCGGAGTCGCCGCTGCCGGAGCCGCCGGTGCCGGCGTCGGGCGCGGAGCGGTTGGCCACGCGCTACTCGTTTCCCAACTGGCTGGTGAATCGGCTGGCCGAGCTGCACCCGGAGCCGATGCTGGAGGCGATGCTGGCGGCGCTGGACGAGGAGCCGTCGCTGCACTTCCGCGTGCGGCCCTCGGGGACGCGGGCCGAGGTGCTGGCGCGGCTGGCGGAGGAGGGCGTGGCGGCGGAGCCGGTGGCCGTGGCGCTGGATGCGGTGCGCATCGCCGAGGCCAGCCACCGTGTCTTCGAGACGCGGGTGATGAAGGAGGGCCGGCTGCAGGTGCAGGACGTGGGCAGCCAGCTGATCGTCGAGGCCTGCCGGCCGCTGGAGGGCACGCTGTCGGGGCAGACGGTGGCGGACGTGTGCGCCGGGGCGGGCGGCAAGACGCTCGCGCTGGCGGACGAGGTGGGCAAGGCAGGACGGGTGGTGGCGGGAGACCGTTCCCGGCGGCGGCTGGCGCAGGCTCGCGAGCGGGCCCGGGAGCTGTCGCTGCGGCACGTGTCCTTCCCGCATCCCTTGCCGCTGGAGCAGGCGGATGTGGTGCTGGTAGACGCGCCGTGCAGCGGAACGGGCTCGCTGGCGCGGGAGCCGGATCAGAAGTGGAAGATCACCGCGAAGTCGGTGGGGGAGTTCCACGACACCCAGCTGGGGCTGTTGGAGGAACTGGCGGGCCAGGTGAAGCCTGGAGCGCTGCTGGTGTACGCCACGTGCTCGCTGCTGCCCGAGGAGAACGACACGGTGGTGCGCGACTTCCTCGCCAAGGTGCCGGGCTTCACGGTGGAGCCCCTGGCCCCTCTCTTTGGCCCCGAGCGTGCGGCCGTGCTCTGCGACGGCCCCTTCCTCAGGGCGCTGCCTTCCCGGGTACCTGGCGGAGGCTTCTTCGCGGCCCGGCTTCGCAAGGGCTGAGAGAGGGCAGGCAGGATTGACAGTCGCGGCGGACGCACGCTACGCAGGAAGGCGATCCTTTTCCCGAGAGGTTGCTCCCGGTGGCCGCTGACCCGAAGCAGTCCGAGACGCTCCGTCAGATCCAGGAGGCGTTCCAGTCCGCCCAGTCCCAGATGACCCAGCTGCGCCAGCAGGTGGAGAAGCACGCCGAGCTGGCCAAGGCGAAGACGCAGAGCGACTTCATCCAGAAGGAGAAGGAGCGCGCCCTGCGCGAGCTGGGCGAGGCCGTCTTCAAGCAGGTGCAGAAGGGCAAGCTGGAGCTGTCCTCCTCGTTCGCTCCGCTGCTCAAGGCGATCGAGCAGGTGCAGCAGAAGGCCGACGCCCAGGCCCGGGAGATCAGCGATCTCCTCCAGGAAGGTGAGGAGGCGGCCCAGCGGCTGAAGCAAAAAAACGCGGGCGGGACGAATTCAGGAGTAGCACCCCGCACGAAGAAGTTGTAGAAGAGCGCCGCTTTCGACGTTGGCAACCGCTCCCCAGGTGGTTGCAGCATTGTGGGGCTATAGCTCAGCTGGGAGAGCGCTTGAATGGCATTCAAGAGGTCATCGGTTCGATCCCGATTAGCTCCACTCCGAGGCGAGGCCCGTCAGGAAATCCAGGCGGGCCTCGTCTCTCCCAGTCGAAGGCACAAGTGAATACGGGGCTATAGCTCAGCTGGGAGAGCGCTTGAATGGCATTCAAGAGGTCATCGGTTCGATCCCGATTAGCTCCACAATGAAGAAGGCCCGCCAGGTGAAAACCCGGCGGGCCTTTTCATTTTCGCCCAGTCACTCAAGAGCCGAGGCTCTGCGCCTGTAAGGCGGCGAGGTGGACCTCGAGGAGAGGGCAGGGCGGGGCTGTATGGTGACGCGGGACAGCCGGGGCGACGCCTGAGCGTCGCGACGACTCAGGCCTCGCGGATCATCAGCATCTGGAGCAGATCGCGTAGCATCTGCTTGAGACCGCCAGCCTCGGGGAGGCTCTGGAGGATGCGGGAGGCGGCGTTGGTGGAGCGCTCGATGATGCGCTCCGTGGCGGCGCGGCCCTCGTGCTGCTCCACGAGCTCCCGAGCCCGCTGCAGCATCGTCTCGTCCTTGGGGCCGGGGATGCAGAGCGTCTCCAGCTCCTGGCGGGCCTCGGGCGTGGCGCGCAGGTAGGAAGCGAGCAGCGGGAAGGTGCGCTTGCCCTGCGCCAGATCCGAGTCGGTCGGCTTGCCCACCACGGAGGACTGTCCGTACAGGCCGAGCAGATCGTCGCGCAGCTGGTAGGCGGTGCCCACGTAGCGACCAAAACGCTCCAGCTTGTTGATGAGCTCCGGATCACCGCCGGAGAGCATCGCCCCGCACACCAGCGGCGCGGTGAATCCGTAGAGGGCCGTCTTCAGGTAGGCCACGCGGAGCGCGTTGTAGATGGACAGCTCGGCCAGCGGCTGGTGCGGCAGGCGGATGTCCATGTACTGCCCGGCGGCGGTGTAGCGGCACACCTTGAGGAAGTAGCGCGTGGCCACGTCCGCGTCCGGCAGGTTGCAGCCCAGCATCACCTCCAGCGAGCGCCCGTAGAGGTGATCTCCAATCACCACCGCCAGGTTCTCGCCGAGCCTTCCCTCGCCGAGCATCTTGTGGAGTGCGGCACCGCCGCGGCGCGTGTCTGCCTGATCCGCGACGTCATCGTGGATCAGCATGAAGGTGTGCAGCAGCTCCGTGGCCGCCGCGAACCGCCACAGTCCCGACGGCGCCCGCGTGTCGCCCCGCCCCAGGGCGTAACCCACCAGCACCAGTCCCGGACGGATGCGCTTGGAGGGCCGCAGGCTGTAGCTGCGCACCTGCTCCAGCACCTTGTTCCACGCCGGATCCAGGTGCCGCTCGTCCTCGAGCTCCAGGATCTGATGCAGCACCACTTGTGTCTGGTACTGCACCGTCTTCGCCCAGGACACGAAGTCCACAGGGGACGGGGATGCAGACTGCTGCTGCTCTGCCGCCGGGGGCCCGGCCTGTGGGGACTTCCGCTCGTTCATGACGTGGGAGTTGGCACCCGAGGTTCCGCGCGTCGGCATCGTATCCTGCACAGCGGCAACCAACGTCAGCATAGCGAACCTCCGGGGCTGGGCGGCTTGGGGGGTCGGGCAAGCCCCATGGATATTCTTACGGATTTTAATATCAGAAAACTTTTATACAGGCAATCGCGGAATCTGAGGAGAAATATTGCCGTTTGAGTGGAGGGGGAAGCCTCTCAGAGGGAAAAAGCGGTAGTGAGTCTTCAATTACCCGGATGTCTTTTTTGACTCATCCCGCCTTTTCTACACTCTCACGGAAAAAAAGCGGCCGGTCCTGAAGGATTGCGGCCGCTTGATTCCGCCTACGTCAGAATTACTTGGCGTTCTTGAAGATGTTCATCACGTCCTTCAGCAGCTTCACGGACTCGTCGTGGGGGCGCTGGAAGGCATTGCGGCCCATGATCGAGCCGAAGCCGCCACCGGCGGCGATCTGACGGATCTCCTCCAGGAGGTCCTCGGTGGTCTTGGACTCGCCGCCGGAGAAGATGACGATTCGCTTGCCGTTGAAGGCGGACTTCACCACGTCGCGGATGCGATCCGACATGGTCTTGGTGGGGATGTTGTGCTTCTCGTAGACCTTCTTGGCCTCGGCCTGCTCCAGGAAGTCCTTGGGCGGCTTGACCTTGATGACGTGGGCGCCGAGCTGCGCGCTGATCTGCGCGGCGTAGGAGATCACGTCGATGGCCTGCTCTCCCTCCTTGGAGACGCTGCCGCGCGGGTAGGCCCACAGCACGGTGGGCATGCCGTGCTCCTTGGCCTCGGCGATCAGATCCCGCAGAGCCTCGTACTGCTCGTTGCGGTAACCAGAGCCGGGGTAGATGGTGTAGCCGATGGCCACGCAGCCCAGGCGCACCGCGTCCTTCACGGAGCCCGTGACGGCGGACATGGGGTGCTCGGGCTTGCCCAGCGTGTCTGAGTTGTTGAGCTTGAGGATCAGCGGAATCTCACCGGCGTACTTGCCGGCCACCGCCTCCAGGAAGCCCAGGGGCGCCGCGTAGGCATTGCAGCCGGACTCGATGGCGAGCTGGATGTGGTAGTCCGGATCGTACCCCGCCGGGTTGGGGGCGAAGGAACGGGCCGGGCCGTGCTCGAAGCCCTGATCCACCGGGAGGATCACCATCTTGCCGGTGCCGGCGAGCGTGCCGGTGTTGAGCAGGCGAGCCAGGTTGGTCAGCGTGCCCGGATTGTCGGACGGGTACCACGAGAGGATCTGCTTGACGCGATCGGTATACGCCATGTGCTCCTCGGGGTTAGGGGCGGGAGGCCCCTTGACTTGACGGCGCGGATTCTGCCCACGCGCGAGCCATGTACCAAGCAGATCATTTGTATCTTCGTTGCGGCGCGAACGCTGGCCCGGATTGGCCCCGATGAGCGGCACCGCGCCTGGGGAATCGTGAATAAGTCCCCGTTGCGAAGTGTCATCCCTCCTGCCTTCTCCTTCAGCACCCCGGAGTCACATCGATATGTTCGCTTCCTTGCTTGCCGCCGTGCTGCTCGCCGCCGCACCCGGTCCCCTCGATGTCGTGAAGTCGGGCAACACCGAGGTCCAGAAGATCATCACCTCGAAGGGGGCCACCGCGGAGCAGCTCTCCAAGGCGGTGGATCGCTTCGTGGACTGGGGTGAGCTGTCCAAGAGGGCGCTCGGCGAGACGTGGGGCAAGCTGACGCCCGCCCAGCGCAAGGACTTCTCGGAGACGATGCAGGGCCTGCTGCGGGCCTCCTACGCCCAGAAGGCGCTCAACCAGGGCAGGGCGCTGATCCAGTACGGCGAGGAGTCCATTCAGGGCAACGAGGCCACCGTGGGCACCCGGGTGATCATGAGCCGGGACAGGCTCCCCGTGCTGTACAAGCTCTTCCGCGCGAACGAGAAGGCCGAGTGGCGCATCTACGACATCGTCACGGATGACATCTCGCTCCTGGAGACCTACCAGGGCCAGTTCAAGAAGATCCTGGCCGACAAGGGCTTCAACGGGCTGCTGACCACGTTGAAGTCCAAGCGGGCGCAGCTGGAGAAGTCGATCAAGTAGCGCCCGCCGTTCCGGCCGCGTCTACAGGGGCTTCTCGTAGACGCGGTACCGCTTGGACTGCTTGCCGCCCATGGACTCGATGGCGCGGTTGACGAGGTGGTTGTCCTCGAGCGTCCAGGAGATCTCCCCGCCCTCGTAGCCCAGCTCACGCGCCTTGTTGAGCGTGTCCAGGTAGAGGATGGCGTCCAGGCCGCGGCGCCGGTAGCCCTCGACGGTGCCCAGCAGGACGAGGCGCAGCCGGCGGATGCGGCGCGTAGCCAGCAGCAGCTTCGCCAGGCCGATGGGCAGGCCGAAGGTGGTGAGCCGGCCATTGGCGGCCTTGATGGCCTCGTTGGCGTCGGGAATCGTGAGCGCGAAGCCCACGGGCTGACCCTTCACCTCGGCCACCAGCGCCAGCTCCGGCCGCACCATCTGCTTCAGATCTTTCGCCAGGTGGTCGAACTCGTGCTCCGTCATCGGGACGAAGCCCCAGTTCTTCTCCCAGGCCGCGTTGTACATGGTCTTGACGCGGGCCACCTCGGCGTCGAAGTTCTTCAGGTTCACCGGGCGCACGGTGACGCCCTCACGCTGGCGGATCTTCTCGGCGATGCGCGCCACCTTCTCCGGCGGAGGGGTGGAGGAGGAGAGCTCCCAGGCGAACAGATCCTTGGCCTTGGTGAAGCCGTTGGCCTCGATGAGCGCGGCGTACCAGGGCGGGTTGTACGTCGTCATGATGGCCGGCGGGGTGGTGAACCCCTCGATGAGCAGGCCCACCTCGCCATTGGTGGAGTAGCTCATCGGGCCAATCACCGAGGTGAAGCCCTTGGCGCGCAGCCACTCGGTGGCCTTCTCGAAGAGGGCCCGGGCCACGCCGGCGTCATTCACGCACTCGAAGAGGCCGAAGAAGCCGACGTTGGTGCCCTGGAACTCGTTGTAGCGAGGGTTGTTCACCGCCGCGATGCGGCCCACCGCCTTCCCGGCCCGGCGGGCGAGGAAGAACTCCACCTCGCCGAACTCGAAGAAGGGGTGCTTGCTCGGGTCCATGAAGTCCCGGCGCTCCATCTCCAGGTGCGGCACGAAGTTCGGGTCGCCCTTGTAGATGGGGTAGGTGAGGCGGATGAAGGCCGTGCGATCCGCCGAGGTACGGACGGGAGTCACCTCCACGTCGGCGGGCAGGGGGGGCAGCTTGGAGTCGGTGTTCTGCATCTCGGCGGCGACGGCCATGGGGTTGTCCTAGCTCCTGTCTTCGTGCTGCCCGTTGCGGATGAAGAAGCTGGCGCCCTTCTCCAGCAGGATGCCGGGGATGTTCGCCCGCTTCTCCCACAGCTTCATCGGCACCTGGCCCAGCTTGCGGATGTCCTCCGGCTGGAGGTTGGCCGCACGCCAGGTGAGCGTCTCCACCGCGTCGAACAGCTTGCCGGCCACCTCGCGCGAGGACATGCGCGAGAGCTGATCCAGCGTGAAGCCGTTGTGGCCGTTCTGGCCCTCGCTGGCGGCGGCCCACTTCTCCGAGGCCTTGTTGTTGCGCACCATCGTGCCCGGGCGGGCGATCTGCACCGGGGTGTACGTGGAGGGCCGCGTCTGCGGAATCACGTCCAGCTTCTTGCCAATCTGCTCGAAGATGTCGAGCACCCGGTCGAGCTGTTCATCCGTGTGCGTGGCCATGTAGCTGGTGCGGATGAGGGCGTGGCCCGCTTCAACCGCCGGCGGAATCACCGGGTTGGCGAACACTCCCGCCTCGTGCAGCGCCTTCCAGAAGCGGAAGCACTTCACCTGGTCGCCGATGTGCACCGGCACCACCGGCGTCACCGACACGCCCGTGTCGAAGCCCATGGCCCGGAAGCCGTTGTGCATCTTCTCGGCGATGTCCAGCAGGCGCGCGCGGCGCTGCGGCTCGGCCTCGATGATCTCCAGCGCCTTGAGCGCCGAGGCGATGGAGGCCGGCGTCATGGACGCGGAGAAGATGACCGAGCGCGACTTGTGGCGGATGTAGTTGATGACGTCCGAGGGACCGGCCAGCACGCCGCCCAGCGAGGCGAAGCTCTTGGAGAACGTCCCCATGACGAGGTCCGTCTCCTTCTCCAGCCCGAAGTACTCCGAGGTGCCGCGGCCCTGCTCGCCCAGCACGCCCATGGCGTGGGCGTCATCCGTCATCACCCGCGCGCCGTACTTCTGCGCCAGCTCCACGATGCGGGGCAGGTTGCAGACGTCGCCCTCCATCGAGAACACGCCGTCGGTGATGATGATCTTCCCCGCCTTGGGCTCCTTCTCGGCGGCCTGCTGCAGCAGCTGCTCGAGGTGCTCCAGGTCGTTGTGCCGGAACTTGCGCTCGGTGGCGAAGGACAGCCGGATGCCATCCACCAGCGAGGCGTGGTTCTGCCGGTCCGCGAAGACGATGTCGTGGCGGCCCAGGATGGAGGAGAGCGCCAGGTTCGTCTGGAAGCCGGTGGAGATGACCACCGCGGCCTCGCGGTTGAGGAACTTCGCCAGCCGCTGCTCCAGCTCCTCGTGCAGCGCCAGGGTGCCGTTGAGCAGGCGCGAGCCGGAGCACGTGGTGCCGTAGCGCTCCACCGCCTTGATTGCCGCCTCCTTCACCCGCGGGTCGGCGCTCAAGCCCAGGTAGTTGTTCGAGCCCACCATGATGATACGGCGGCCCTCGATCTGGACCTCGGTGGCACCGTACGACTCCTCGATCGCCCGGTAGTACGGGTAGAGCCCCGTGGCCTTGGCAATGCGGTAGTCCTTCCAGCTCCGGCACTTCTCGAAAACGTCACTCATGGCGGTCTTCTCTGTTGAGGGAGATCCGCCTCCGCGGATCTCCAGGGCGTGCTGCCTGCGGTGGTTGTTCCGACTCGGGACACCGCAAGCGCGCGTCCTCCTCCTCGGGGGGCTTAGGAGTGGCCGTCATTATTGAGTCACCCTCCGGGTGTCAAGACACCGACCTGTCCGGCGCCATGACCCGGGGTTGGCATGGAATCCCCAGGTGGGGGTTGACACCTCGGATATTCCCGACGGTGGGCGGGCAAGTGCGCAACCGGCTGCACAGCCGGGACTTACATGCCCTGGTTTTCGGGGTGGGGTGACGCGCGGATGCCTTCCGGTCGGTAGGTGGAAGGCTTCCTGGCCGGAGGGTGTTCCCCAGTTTCGTTGAGGCCGTGACAGAGAGCGGGAAGTCTGCTTTCTGCTGGCCTCTTCATCGACTGGGGAAATGCGTGGCTGACTCTCTTCGACGGCGTGGGTCCGAGGCCTTCATCCGGGGAACGCTCGCACGGCCCTGGCGGGTATTGCTGGCGTTCACGATCCTGGCGCTCGGCGGCGCGCTGCTGGCCGGACGGCTGGATTTCCGTGGCTCCTTCGTGGAGCTGCTGCCCAGTGAGACCCACGAGGTCCAAGACCTGAACCGGGTGGCGCAGAAGGCCGGCGGTGACGGCTATCTGGTGGTGCGTGCGCAGGGCGCCACGCCCGAGACGCTGCGGACCTTCTCCGGCGCGCTGGCCCAGAAGCTCCAGACGCTGCCCGAGGTGCGCTACGTCGAGCACCACTTCGACGTGGGCTTCTTCGAGGAGCGCGGCCTCCTGCTGCTGCCTACGGAGAAGCTGCGCGATCTGCGCAAGGACGTGGACGCGCGGCTGCGCTACGAGAAGCAGCAGGCCATTGCGGTGGATCTGCTCGATGAGGCGGATGCGCCGCCGGACTTCGACGCCATCGTCAAGAAGTACAGCCCGGACGCGCCCATGCGCGAGTACCTCGGCAACGCCGACGGCTCCGAGGTGTACCTGATGGTGAAGCCGGGCGGCACCGCGGGCGACATCGTCTTCGCGCAGAAGCTGGTGGACGATGTGAAGCGCGTGTCCGACGAGGTGGCCCAGGGCTGGCCCGGGGTGAAGCTGGACTACGCCGGTGCCTTCCAGGCCCGCATCGAAGAGGACCAGGTGATGCGCGCGGATCTGTCGCGCGCCGCCATCCTCTCGGCGGTGATGGCGGTGGGCATCATCCTGCTGGCCACGCGGCGGCTGTGGGCGCTGGCGGTGGTGGGCGTGCCCGTCGTCTTCGGTGTGTCGCTGACGTTCGCCTTCGCGGAGCTGGCTATCGGCCACCTCAACATCGTCACGGGCTTCCTGGTGGCCATCCTCATCGGCCTGGGCCTGGAGTACGGCATCCACCTGGCCATGCGCTACTGGGAGGAGCGGCGCGAGCACCCTGCCGCCGAGGCGCTGGCTGAGGCCGTGCGGGGCACCTTCGCTGGAGCCCTCACCTCGGCGCTGACGAATGCGGCGGCCTTCTTCGTGCTCGTGTTCGCCCAGTTCGAGGCCTTCAAGCAGTTCGGTCTACTGGCCGGAGTGGGCGTGCTGATGGCGGTGCTGGTGGCGTACGGACTGGGTCCAGCGCTGCTGGTGCTCGCCGAGCGTCTGCGTCCGGGGCGCGAGTCGGCCGCGGCCCACGCGCCCGAGGCCCCCGCGCAGGTGTCGTCCGTGTCTCACAAGCGCTGGCCCACGTCCGTCATCGCCGGTCTGCTGGTGGCGGTGCTCGGCTTCGCGGCGTACTCGGTCTACGTGCTGCCGCGCGTGGGCTTCGAGACGAACATGCGCGCCCTCAAGGGTGACTCGCCCTCGGTGGCCCTGGATGACCACATCAGCGCGCAGCTTGGCACTCACCTCAACCCGGCCATCCTCCTGGTGGACGACCTGAAGCAGGCCCAGGCGGTCCAGGACGTCATCCTCGAGGTGAAGAACCGGCACGGTGCGGAGTCGACCTTCAAGCAGGTCGCCTCGCTCAATGACCTGCTGCCGCAGGAGGTGCCGGCGCACCAGGAGCAGATCGCCGCGCTGCGCGCCACGCTGGACAAGCTGCCCGAGGATGCCCAGAAGGATCCACGCCTGGAGAGCGTGAAGAAGATGCTGGAGGCCCAGCCCTACGGCGAGGACCAGCTGCCGCTCGAGGTGCGCCGCCGCTTCGAAGCCCAGGACGGGAAGGGCATGTTCCTGCTGCTGTTCCCCTCGGTGTCCAACCACGATACCCGCGAACTGTCGGCCTGGGCCGCGCAGATCGACGAGGTCATCGCTGGGGCCAAGGCCCGGGGTGTGGACCTCGCGGTGTTGGATAGCAACCGGATCGCCGCCCGCATCTTCTCGATGGTGCGCGGGGATGGCCCCTTCATCCTCTGGGCCGCCGCGTCAGTGGTCTTCTTGACGATCCTCCTCAGCCTGCGCAGCTTCAAGCGCGCCTGCCTGGTGGCCGGCCCTCTGTTCCTGGGCATGCTCTGCCTGGCTGGAGGCATGTACCTCTTCGACGTTCAGCTCAACTTCATCAACGCCGTGGTGCTCCCCAACCTGCTCGCCATCGCCGTGGACAACTCGGTGCACCTCTTCCACCGGTATGAGGAGGAGGGCCCGGGCTCGCTCGGCCACGTGGTGCGGAACACGGGCTTCGCGGCGGTGGTGGCCACCCTGTCCAACGCGGCCGGCTATGGCGCACTGTTGATCTCCCATCACTCCGGCCTGAGGTCGATTGGCCAGATTGCACTTCTGGGCGTGATGTGCACCTTCCTGGGAACAACGGTTTTCTTCCCGGCCATGCTGGCGTTGATCGAGCGCTGGAACGGCCGGAAGACGGAGAGGGGAATGGTTCGGAGCCTGGACATCGGCGTGAAGGAGCCCGCCGTAGAACCGGGGGAGCGTAAGTCTGCGTGAGCCCCTGGACCTCGTATGACCGCGCCCGCGCGGGCGTCCGGGACGTACACCTGCGAGCGGTCGATGTTGTCATTGTCGTCACGTGCGCATTTGCCGCCCTGACGCTCGTGGGCCCAGCAAGCTGGGCTCCTGGCGCCACGGGGTCCGCTGTCTACTTCGCCATCTTCGCGCTCGGGCCCCTGGCTCTGCGCACCCTGGAGTCCTACTTCCCCCGGCACCGGCTGGTGGCCTTCCTGGCCTCCTTCTGGCTGCTGCCGGTGCTCAGCCTCAGCCACGGGGTGCTCGGTCCGCTGGTGACCGCCACCACCCCCGTGCTGCGCGACGCCCAGCTCGTCGCCTTGGATCAACGGCTGTTCGGCGTCCAGGCCTCGGTGGCGTTCGGGCACCTGGTGCCGCCCTGGCTCACCGACATCCTGATGGTCTGCTACTACGGCCACTTCGTCTGGCCGCTGATGCTGGGCGTGGTGCTGTACTTCACCGGCCGCCGGGACGCCTTCGACGAGTACCTGTTGGCGCTCAGCCTCTTCTTCACCTTCAACTATCTCTTCTATGCCCTGGTGCCGGCCATCGGCCCGCGCTACTTCCTCTTCTTCGCCTTCGACAGGCCGCTCCAGGGGATGTGGTTGACGCCCATCCTGGACTCGTTGATGCGCTTGCCGACCTTCGCGCGGGACTGCTTCCCCTCGGGGCACACCGGGACCACGCTGCTGGTGTTCGTCTACGCCTGGCGCTTCTCCCCGCGCTTCTTCCGGGTGATGGTGCTGCCGGGCCTCGGCCTCATCGCCGCCACCCTGGTGGGCCGCTTCCACTACGCCACGGACCTGCTGTGCTCGGTGCCCCTGGTCATGGTGGTGGTGGGCCTGGCCGTAGGTTGGAGCCGGACGATCGCCCGGCGCGACACAGTAGCGCGCCCGGTCACAATGGACGCTATCGTACGCCCCTGAACATAGGGAGCGTATGCATGAGCAGGCAGATCCTCGCGGGCCGCGTGGCCCATCTCGGTACCACCGTCTTCTCCGAGTTCAGTGCTCTCGCCCTCAAGCACGGGGCCATGAACCTGGGGCAGGGCTTCCCTGACTTCGACGGGCCCGAGGCCGTGAAGGAGGCCGCTCGCAAGGCCATCACCGACGGGGTGAATCAGTACGCCCCCAGTCCCGGACTGCGCGATCTGCGCGTGGCCATCGCCGAGCACGGCGCGCGCTTCCACGGACACACCGGCATTGATCCCGACACCATGGTGACCGTTACCAGCGGTGCCACCGAGGCCATCCTCTGCGTAATGCTCGGCCTGGTAGACCCCGGTGACGAGGCGATCGTCTTCGAGCCCTTCTACGACTCGTACGACGCCAACCTTGGCTTCGTCGGGGCAAAGGCGCGCTACGTGCCGCTGCGCCCGCCGGATGCCTCGCACTCCGCGTGGTGGTTCGACCGGGACGAGGTGCGCGCGGCCTTCGGCCCTCGCACGCGGCTGCTCATCCTCAACACGCCTCACAACCCCACCGGCAAGGTGTTCACCCGCGAGGAGCTCGAGTTCCTCGGCGGCCTGTGCGCCGAGCATGATGTGAAGGTGCTCTCGGACGAGGTCTACGAGCACATCCTCTTCAGCCCGGCGCGTCACGTGCGCCCGGCCACGGTGCCCTCGCTGGCGGACCGGACGTTGACGGTGAGCAGCGCCGGCAAGTCGTTCAGCCTCACCGGGTGGAAGATCGGCTGGATCATCGCCCCGCCGCCCCTGCGTGACGCGGTGCAGCGTGCGCACCAGTTCGTGACGTTCGCCACCGCTTCACCGCTGCAGGCAGCCACGGCGGCGGCGCTGCGGATGCCGGACGCGTACTTCCAGGAGCTGGGCGCCATGTACCTGTCCAAGAGGGATCGGCTGCTGGCGGGGCTTACGGAGGCGGGGCTGAAGGCGTACACGCCCGAGGGCAGCTACTTCATCATCGCGGACATCACGGGGCGGGGCTTCGCGGACGACGTGGCCTTCTGCCGGCACCTGGTGACGGAGGTGGGAGTCGCGGCCATCCCTCCGAGTGTTTTCTACAGCCCCGAGCACAAGCACCTGGGGCAGGGGATGGCGCGCTTCGCCTTCTGCAAGACGGAAGCGGTGTTGGATGAAGCGGCGCGTCGGTTGAAGGTGGGGCTGGCTCGGGGACGCTGACGTCCGGAACCCGGGAGCCGGGCGGCTTGCGACCCCTAAACCCGGGTGCTACATGCCCGCGCAAGACCGTGAGCTTCTTCGGCGAACTCTACCTCCGCTCGACACTGCCGTTCCTTTCCGAGGAGACGACGGAGAGGGAGGTGGAGTACCTCGCGAAGTGCTTTCAGGATCTCCAGGTGCCCGGACCGGTGGTGGACCTGGGCTGCGGTCATGGCCGGCATGCCGCGCGCCTGAACGCCCGGGGCCCCCTGGCGGGTCGTGTCGTCGGCCTGGAGCTGGATGCCCTGTCCCTCCAGGAACGGCTGCCGGGCTTTCCGGCGGTGCGAGCGGACCTCCGCTCCCTCCCATTCCGAACGGGCTCATTGGCGGGCGCCTACTCCTGGTACTCGACGCTGTTCATCTTCTCGGACGAGGAGCACGTGGCACTGCTGCGCGAGGTAGCGCGGTGCCTGAAGCCAGGGGGACGCCTGGTGTTTCACACCGTGCCTTACGAGCGCCTGGCCGCCCAGCCCGAGGCCTCCTTCTCCACCCGATTACCGGACGGCAGCCTGCTGGAGGAGTGGAGCCACTTCGACGCGGTGCGTGGCCGGGATGAGGCTACCCGGCGATTGACAAGGCCGGACGGACGCGTTCTTACAGGCCAGTACGCCATCCGTTACCATCCCCTCGCGGACCTGACGCGGTTATTGGAATCCACGGGGTTTTCGGTGTGCTGGGTGCACGGCGGGCTGGAGGGGGAGCAGGCTTCAGGCACATCGACGGATCTCATCGTGGGAGCTGAGCTGCGACATGGCTGATTCGAACGAATATCGCCGCCCGCGCGGAGCCGGGCTCGGCAACTTGCCGGAACGGGTCGACGTCTACGAGGTGGGTCCTCGCGACGGCCTGCAGAACGAGCTGCGTACGCTGCCCACGCGCGACAAGGCACGCCTCATCGAGGCGCTGATCGCGGCGGGGGAGAAGCGCATCGAGGTGACGTCCTTCGTGTCACCGAAGTGGATTCCTCAGCTCGCCGACGCGGAGGAGCTGCTGCGCCTGGTGGGGCGGCGCGAGGGAGTGACCTTCTCGGCGCTGGTGCCCAACCTCAAGGGGCTGGCACGCGCCAAGGAGGCGGGTCTGGAGGAGGCGGCCGTCTTCATCTCCGCGTCCGAGGCCCACTCGAAGAAGAACATCAACAAGACCATCGCCGAGGCGGTGGCCGAGGCGCGCCAGACGACCGAGGCGGCGCTCAAGGCGGGCCTGCGGGTTCGCGGCTACCTGTCCACGGTGTGGGGCTGCCCCTACGAGGGCGAAGTGCCCATCTCCCGCGTGGTGGAGATCAGCCGGGCCCTGGTGGACGGTGGCATCTACCAGCTCAGCCTGGGCGACACGATCGGGGTGGGGACGCCGCGGCAGACGGACGCCATCCTCTCCGCGCTGCTCGAGCACCTCCCGGTGGAGAAGCTGGCGCTGCACCTGCACGACACGCGCGGTACGGCCCTGGCCAACGCGCTGGTGGGCCTGCAGATGGGCGTGACGACGTTCGATGCCAGCATCGGCGGGCTGGGCGGGTGCCCCTACGCTCCGGGCGCGGCGGGAAACCTCGCCACCGAGGACCTCGTCTACATGCTCCATGGAATGGGTGTCCAGACGGGCATCCAGCTCGACAAGCTCGTCGAGGCGGGCATGGTCGCCCAGGAGCTCATCGGCCGGAAGCTCGCGGGCAAGTTCCTCCAAGCGGCCCTGGGCGAGCGCGAGAAGAAGGCGAATCGCCGGGCCACCACCTGAATTCAAAATGCGAAACCCCCAACCGAATCCAATCCCCACGCCCTACAAGCCCCGCCACCACGTGCGCATCGTGACGGCCGCTTCGCTCTTCGACGGGCACGACGCGGCCATCAACGTGATGCGCCGGCTCATGCAGGCCTCGGGCGCGGAGATCATCCACCTGGGTCACAACCGCTCGGTGGCGGAGATCGTCGACTGCGCCATCCAGGAGGACGCCCAGGGCATCGCCATCACCTCGTACCAGGGTGGGCACGTCGAGTTCTTCAAGTACATGATCGACCTGCTGCGCGAGCGCGGCGCGAACATCAAGGTGTTCGGCGGCGGCGGTGGCACCATCCTCCCCACTGAGATCGAGGAGCTCCACCGCTACGGCGTGACGCGCATCTACTCGCCGGACGACGGCCGCGCGATGGGGCTGCAGGGGATGATTGACGACCTCATCTCCAAGTGCGACTTCGAGAAGCGCACCCCGGACTTCGAGCCCGTGCTGTCCTCACTGCCTCAGCGCGAGCCGGCCAAGGTCGCCTCGCTCATCACCGTCGCGGAGAACTTCGCCTCCGCGGGTGACGCGCTCCGCGACGCGCTCACGAAGCTCAACGCCAGCGCCCCGCGCGTCCCCGTGCTGGGCATCACCGGTACCGGCGGCGCCGGCAAGTCGAGCCTCGTGGACGAGCTGGTCCGCCGCTTCCTCGCGGACTTCCCCGACAAGACGCTCGCGGTGCTCTCCATCGATCCGTCCAAGCGCAAGTCCGGCGGCGCGCTGCTCGGCGATCGCATCCGCATGAACGCGATCGACAACGCGCGCGTGTATATGCGCTCCATGGCCACGCGCCAGAGCAACCTCGCCCTGTCCAAGCACGTGGGCGAGTCGATCGAGATCTGCAAGGCCGCCGGGTTCGATCTCATCGTGGTGGAGACGTCCGGCATCGGCCAGTCCGATACGGAGATCACCGAGCACTCGGACATCTCGCTCTACGTGATGACGGCCGAGTACGGCGCGGCGACGCAGCTCGAGAAGATCGACATGCTCGACTTCGCCGACGTCATCGCCATCAACAAGTTCGACAAGCGGGGCTCGCTCGACGCGCTGCGGGACGTGCGCAAGCAGTGGAAGCGCAACCACAACGCCTTCTCCACGCCGGACGAGGCGCTGCCCGTCTACGGCACCATCGCCTCGCAGTTCAATGACCCGGGCATGAACCAGCTCTACCGGGCCATCATGGACACGCTCGTCCGGAAGACCGGCGCCTCGCTCCAGTCGCACATGGAGATCACCCCGGGGATGAGCGAGAAGAAGTGGGTCATCCCGCCCGAGCGCACCCGGTACCTCGCGGAGATCGTCGAGACCTGCGAGTCCTACGACAAGTTCGTCCGCGCCCAGGCCGCGCTCGCCCGTCGCATGTACCAGCTGCACGGCACCATCGAGGCGCTGCGCGCGAACGTGGGCAAGAAGCGGCTGGAGATCGTCGAGCCCCGGGACGCCTCGGACGTGGTGCAGGTCACCCAGCGCGTCGAGGGCGAGCCCGCCTTCCTCTCCGAGCTGGTGGAGTTCTACGGGGACCTGGAGTCGCGCCTGCATCCGGAGTGCAAGCGGCTGCTGGACGAGTGGCCGGCCACGAAGCGCCGTTACGCGGCGGCCAAGTACCAGTACCAGGTGCGCGAGAAGGTCATCGAGATCGATCTCTTCACCGAGTCGCTCTCGCATCTGCGCATCCCCAAGATCGCCCTGCCGCGGTACGAGGACTGGGGCGACATCCTCACGTGGCTGCTGCGCGAGAATGCGCCGGGCGCCTTCCCGTTCACCGCTGGCGTCTTCCCGCTCAAGCGCGAGAACGAGGACCCCGCGCGCATGTTCGCGGGGGAGGGTGGTCCGGAGCGCACCAACAAGCGCTTCCACTACGTCTCGCGCGGACTGCCCGCCAAGCGCCTGTCCACGGCGTTCGACTCGGTGACGCTCTACGGTGAGGACCCGGACCACCGCCCGGACATCTACGGCAAGGTGGGCAACTCCGGCGTGTCCATCGCCAACGTGGACGATGCGAAGAAGCTCTACTCGGGCTTCGATCTCGCGGACCCGTCCACCTCGGTGTCGATGACCATCAACGGTCCCGCGCCGATGCTGCTCGGCTTCTTCCTCAACGCCGCGGTGGACCAGCAGTGCGAGAAGTGGATTCGCGCCAACGGCCAGACCGAGCAGGTGGAGAAGAAGATCACCGAGCTCTACCAGCGCCGCGATATTCCCCGGCCGCGCTACCAGGGCGAGTTGCCCCCGGGCAACGACGGGCTCGGGCTGCTGCTGCTCGGCGTGTCCGGCGATGAGGTCCTCCCGCGCGAGACGTACGAGAAGATCCGCGCCTCCACGCTACAGGCCGTCCGAGGCACCGTGCAGGCGGACATCCTCAAGGAGGATCAGGCGCAGAACACCTGCATCTTCTCCACGGAGTTCGCCCTGCGGCTGATGGGAGACATCCAGCAGTACTTCATCGAGCAGAAGGTCCGTAACTTCTACTCGGTCTCCATCTCGGGCT
Organism: Archangium lansingense; assembly: GCF_026626635.1. Taxonomy (GTDB): domain Bacteria; phylum Myxococcota; class Myxococcia; order Myxococcales; family Myxococcaceae; genus Archangium; species Archangium lansingense. The sequence continues at coordinate 6,895,110 of NZ_JAPNKA010000001.1, read as the reverse complement.
ACCACATCGCGGAGGCAGGGGCGAACCCCATCTCCCAGCTCGCCTTCACCCTGGCCAACGGCTTCACCTTCGTCGAGTACTACCTCTCGCGAGGGATGCACATCGACGACTTCGCGCCCAACCTGTCGTTCTTCTTCTCCAACGGCATGGACCCCGAGTACACCGTGCTGGGGCGGGTCGCGCGCCGCATCTGGGCCAAGGCGCTGCGTGACAAGTACAGCGGCAACGAGCGCTCGCAGAAGCTCAAGTACCATATCCAGACTTCTGGCCGGAGCCTCCACGCCCAGGAGATCGCCTTCAACGACATCCGCACCACGTTGCAGGCGTTGCTCGCGCTCAACGACAACTGCAACTCGCTGCACACCAACGCCTACGACGAGGCCATCACCACGCCCACCGAGGAGAGTGTGCGGCGGGCGCTCGCCATCCAGCTCGTCATCAACAAGGAGTTCGGCCTCTCCAAGAACGAGAACCCGAACCAGGGCTCGTTCATCGTCGAGGAGCTGACGGACCTGGTCGAGGCGGCCGTGCTGACGGAGTTCCGCTCCATCTCCGAGCGCGGCGGCGTTCTCGGGGCCATGGAGCGCATGTACCAGCGCTCGAAGATCCAGGAGGAGTCGCTCTACTACGAGACGCTCAAGCACGACGGGACGCTGCCCATCATCGGCGTGAACACCTTCCTGGATCCCAAGGGCTCGCCGACCATCACCCCGCCGGAGGTGATCCGCGCCACGAAGGAGGAGAAGGACTACGCCATCAGCGCCCGCGACGCCTTCTGGAAGCGCAACGAGGCGTCCGCGTCCCAGACCCTCGCGGCCGTGAAGCGTGCCGCGCTGGACAACGGCAACATCTTCACCGCGCTGATGGACGCCTGTAAGGTCTGCACGCTCGGCCAGCTCTCTCGTGCGCTGTACGAGGTGGGCGGTCAGTACCGGCGCAACATGTAGTTTGCTGTGTTGCGCATGCACCCTCTCCCTTTGGGAGAGGGCGGGGGGTGAGGGTCGTCAACCCGTCCGGTTACTCGGACCAGGAGCGGGAAGACCCTCACCCTGACCCTCTCCCAGAGGGAGAGGGGACGTCCACGGGCTACCGCGAGGCGGCTGGGCCGATCTGCATGACCGAGGACGAGGTGTGGCTGGTGGCCGGAGTGCCCTGAACCGCGGGCTCCTGCGCCGGAGTCTCGGGCGCCAGGGGCTGCGTCCCGGTCTCCGTGCTCGCCGGCGCGCTTCCGCCCGTGCTCTCCGCCTGCGTGGCGACGGAGGGCTGCTGCGGCTCCGTCGGGGAGGAGGGCGTCTCCTGCGAGGCCACGGCCGGAGCCTGCTCGAGCATGGGGGGCAGCCGCCGCGCCGGGACGACGAGGGGCGGCGGAACGGGGCAGCGGGTGCAGGGGCCGCGCAGGGGCACCGCGAGCACCTGGCCGATGCGCAGGAAGTAGCCGCGCATCCGGTTGGCCTTCTTGATGGACTGGATGCTGGAGTTGTAGCGCAGGGCGATGCCGCCCACCGTGTCGCCCGAGCGCACCCGGTGCATCTGGATGTTCTTGTCGGGCTGCAGCGCGAGCAGCGGGGCGATGCGGCGGCCCAGCTCCTGGGCGCGCGGATTGAAGAAGCGCACGTGGAAGTGATCGCGGTGGCCGCGCGCGTGCTTCACCAGGGACTTCGCTCCGGCGTTGAAGAGCGAGTCCAGCCACTCCTTGCTCTCGCCCTTGCGCAGAGCGTGGTCGTACAGGACCTTCTGGACACGCTTGTCCACGAGGATCATCTGCACGTCGGTGTGAATGGCCAGGGACTTGAGCAGGGCCCAGTTCAGCTCGAGATCGATGTGGTTCTCGCGCGCCCGCACGCGGACGGGCTCGGCGGTGGGGTAGTAGAAGCCCAGGTCCACGTCCCGGCCGTTCTGGTGGCTCTTGTGCGGCCGCAGGTAGCCGCCCTCGCGGGAGCTGAGCTGGTTCACCCGGATGGGGGGTGCCTTCGGATACTGGGCGCGGACCTCGCGAATGGCCGTGGAGAGGTAGTCCACCGTCTCCTGGGTGGCCCACGCCAGCTCGGGCGAGACCACGATCCACTCATTGTCCTGGGCCTGGGGCACGCGGACCGAGTTCACCATCCGGCCGCTCTCGACGAACCCCACCGAGATGGAGCCCAGGGTAGTCGGCTCCTTCTTCCACAGGTCCGTGAGCTGCTCGTCCGACAGCTCCGCGGTGTAGAGCGGGCCATTGGGAACCTCGGCGCTCGCGGGCGCCTCCTGAGCTTCGCCCTCGTCCGTGTCGGGGGTGTCCGCCAGCTCCTCGTCCTCGGCGGCCTCTTCACTGTCGGTAGGGGCCTCGGCGGCGGCCGTCGCGGCCGCGTCATTGTGCTCGACGACCTGCGCCACGGCTTCCGGGAGACTCTCGGGCACCTGTGAGGACTCGGCTCCCTGCGAAGCTGCCGGCGCTACGGCGGGCTGGACGGCGGTCGGGGCAGGGGCCGACGAGGCCTCCTGTACGGCTGCCGTCACCTTCGACGGAGAGACAGTGGGCGCAACGTGCGCGGTGCAGCCGGCGCACAGCAACAGGATGATCCAGGATGTAGAACGCACTCGCGGCGGAGCATGACCCGAAATTGTTCCTGGCCAAAGTAAAGCGTCGATGCAGCCTGGTCTCCAGGCAGGCATTTCCTGGGAATTTGACGCGGGGCAGGGAGTTCGTTCCGCCTTTCGTGGCCTTCTCCCTCCGTGAATTTCCGAGTCAATCCGGGCACTTCGAGCCGGAGATGACCGGCTGCGTCAGCGCGGGACCCCGTGGTGGGGCGCCCGGGCGGCGGTTGACGCCCCACAGGGGGACGGGACAAGTAGGCAGGCCCGCAACCCCCTTTCATCTCCCACCGGCAAGGACATGACCCCTCTCCGAATGATCTCGCGATTCATCGGCGCCCTGCTGCTCACCGCGGGAGCGCTCCACGCGCCCTCCTCGCGGGCCGCGCAGGTGTCCGTGACCAACGCCGGCTTCGAGGCACAGGCCGCCTCGGGGCAGCCCACCGGTTGGAGCGTATCGGGTGGGGGCAGGGTGGCCTCCAGTCCCGAGGGCAAGGCCGAGGGCGCGCGGGGGCTCGTCATCGAGAACCCGGCTCTCGGTGCTGAGACCACCGTCCAGTCCGAGCCCGTGAAGCTGCAGGTGGGCCGCCTCTACCGCCTCAGCGCATGGGTGCGCACCCGCGGCGTGCAGGCGGATCCCCAGGCGCGCTACCCGACGGCGCTCGGGGCCTGCCTGTCGATGAAGAGCTTCCCCTTCACCAACTGCTCGCCGACCCTGGGCGCGGACCAGGATGGCCGCGTCTCGGTGCTCTTCTTCGCCATCCAGGGAACGGACCGCGTGCAGGTGCACCTGGGCCGCAACGGCAAGGCCAGCGGCACCGCCTGGGTGGATGACGTGCGCCTGGAGGAGGTGGACGACATCACCGCCTACCTCCCCATGGAGTCCGTGCGCTGGGCGGGCAAGGGCTTCCGCTATGACGACGGCGGCTGGAAGTACGTCCACATCGAGGGCGAGCCGTACGAGCGCGGCCAGCAGTACGGCGAGCTCCTGGCCGACGACATCGTCCGCTACATGGAGAAGGTGGGCGTCCAGAAGAACCGCCAGGACGCGGCGAATGGCTGGAGCCAGGTGCGGCTGCTCACCGACTCGCTCTTCCTGCGCAAGTACGATCCTGAGTACCTCGAGGAGATGAAGGGCATTGCCGACGGCGTCAACAAGGCCGGCGTGAAGTTCAAGGACCGCGAGCTGGATCTGCTCGACGTGGCGGCCCTCAACTCGGTGGTGGACCTGGGACAGCTCGAGGATGCCAACCGCGTGAGCGCCACGTCGCTGTCCGGACGCGTCTTCATGAAGGCCGAGGACGAGACGGCCCGGGCAGGCGAGGGTGACCACTGCTCGTCCTTCGTGGCCACGAAGTCCGCGACGAAGGATGGCCAGTTCATCATGGGGCAGATCTTCATGTGGAACGGCTACACGGGCGTGCACTGGGACGTGATCGCGGACGTGCAGCCCACCAAGGGCCACCGCTTCGTCATGCAGACCTTCCCGGGCGGCATCCACAGCGGCGCGGACTGGTTCATCAACGACGCGGGCATCGTCATCGGTGAGACGACGGTGGGCCAGACGCCCTTCGATCCCGACGGCACGCCGCAGAGCAACCGCATCCGCAAGGCGGCCCAGTACGCCAACTCCATCGATGACGTGGCCCGCATCCTCAAGGATCGCAACAACGGCCTCTACAGCAACGACTGGACGCTGGCGGACGCCAAGACGGGCGAGGGCGCCTGCCTCACGCTCGGCACGAAGAAGACGAAGCTGTGGCGCACCGGTGGCGCGGGCAAGACGGCCGAGACCCCGGGCAACCTCAAGGATTTCATCTGGGCCAACAACAACAATCGGGAGCTGGAGGTGCGCAAGGAGTACCTCCCCAATCCCCAGAACGCCCCGGTGGACCTGGCCTTCAACACGTGGAACCGCGATATCGCCTTCCAGAAGTACTTCGAGCAGCACGGCAAGGGCGGCATCGACCTGGAGAACGCCATTCGCATGATGGCCTCCAGCCCCATCAATCGGCCTCACGCCTGTGACGCCAAGCTCACCACCGGCGAGATGGCCGGCAAGCTCGTGTTCATCGCCCACTACGGGAAGACGACCCTGCGCGAGAAGATGGTGGGCGGCCGGTGGATCCAGGACCTGCCCGGTGCCACGCCGCACCTGACGCTCGGCTACACCACCTTCAGCCCCATCTTCGTGGCCGACAAGCTGAAGGAGGCCCGCGCGAAGTCGCTCGCCAACAAGGAGGAGAAGGCTCCGGCCTCCAAGCGCGATACGTCCAAGGTGAAGGAGGCCTTTGGCTTCGACAAGAAGCTGCTGTGGGCCAACACCATGTTCCCCGCTACCGACGGTGAGAACTGGCTGGTGAGTGGCACGTCCGCCTACTGGAACCTGCTCAACAAGCTGCCGGACTCGGCGGACAAGGCCTTCGACCAGCAGCGCGATGCCCTGGCGGATCTCAACACCCGCTACCTCTACCTCTCCTCGCGAGAGGGGGACGTGGTGCCCGTGTCCGCGCGCACCTCGTACGGCCGCTACGGCACCTATGCCATTCCCCGGCTCAAGGGCACCTTCCTGCTGCACCAGCTGCGCCTGCTGCTGGGCAACAAGGCCTTCTCCAAGGTGATGAGCACCGTACACGCGCGCTACGCCAACAAGAACATCACCACGGCGGACTTCGTGCGCACGGCCTCGGAGGCCGCGGGGAAGGATCTCTCGCCCTTCGTCTCGCAGTGGGTGGAGCGCGGTGGCCTGCCCGAGCCTCGCATCCGCGCCAGCAGCACGAAGGCCAAGGACGGCTACGACGTGACGCTGAAGGTGGAGCAGGGCGGCAAGCCCTACCACTTCGTCACCACCGTGGAGCTGTTCACCGCGAAGGGCTCGACGCTGGAGCGGGTGGAGGTGAAGGGCGCGAATGACACCTTCACCTTCCACGTGGCCGAGCAGCCGGTGCGCGTGGTGTTCAACACGACCAACGACATCCCCGTGCCGCGCGAGCACTTCCAGGTGCTGTCCAACGCGATGGACGACTTCAGCCAGCTGCTCTTCGTCCACGGCACGGCCCGAGGGGTGGAGGCGGATCGCACGCTGACGCTCAACTTCCGCGATATCGTCGCGGATGCCTTCATGGACGTGCTCGCGCCCCTCAAGCCGGACGCCGAGGTGACGGATCAGGAGCTGGCGAGCAGGGATCTGTTCGTGCTCGGCGGCGCAGAGGACAACGGGCTGGTGGCGCGGCTGGCGGCGGAGAAGAAGCTGCCGGTGGAGATCGGCCGCCGGTTCTTCCGCTGGCAGGGCAAGACGTATGGCCGCTCGGATGACGGGCTCGCCGTGGCGCTGCCCAATCCGTGGAACGCGAAGCGGACTCTCTATCTGTACCTGGCGAACAGTGGCCCGCAGCTCTGGCATATGACGCGTGCCTTCCAGCCGGGCCAGCTCCAGGGCTGGGCGCTCTACCGGGGTGGCGAGGTGAGCAGCAAGGGCTACCACGGCGTCGACGCGCTGGCGGTGGAGCTGACGGAGTCTCCGGCTCCCGAGGTCAAGCCCATCGGCTCCGCGGCCGGGGTGAATTGAGCCCAGGGGCGGGGCAGGGGAGGCGGTTCAAATTGAGGTAGTCCCGCACGTCCGGCTCTGTGGGGGGCCGGGGAGGGTGACCTCCCTGGCCTACCCGACCACTTCCAGTGCGAGGCGCGCACGGCTGGCGGCGCGCAGGGCGGCGGCAGCCACCAGGGGCTCCGGGTGCGTGACAAAGGGCAGGCACACCGGCGCGGTGGCCAGCCCATGTGCGCCCAGCGTGTCCAGCACCAGGGCGAGCAGCCCGGGGACGGCGTCCTCACGCTTCAGCAGCGATGGCAGGTCCGCAGGAATAGCAGCGGAGGGAGCCAGTTCGAGGGCACGCCGGAGTGCGGCGAGCGCGGGGGGCTCGGCCGTGGGCAGCGCGGCGAGCACCGCTGCGGGGCCGGTGGGCTCCTCGGCGCCGAGTAGCGCCAGGGCAGCGGCGACAATGCGCTCGGGCTTCTCCGCCAAGGCGGGCTCCAGCAGTTTGCGCGCCACGGGCTCTCCGCCCACAACCAGGCCGTCCACATGGGCTGCTACCTGTTCCTCCACCTCCGCCGTCTCCTCCAACGTGAAGTCGAGCGCCGCCTCCCACTGGCTCCAGCGGAAGGCCGCCTCGTTGAGGTGCTCCTCGTAGATGTCCCAGCGCAGTAGTCGTCCGGAGTGCTCGGCCATGGCAGACGCGCCTAGTTAAGCGGTGTTGCTCGGGATAGGGAGTGCGCTCATGAGCGGACTTCGAGGCCTGAGCGATGGGGGAGGGACATGCCCCACCCGCCTCGCGGGAGAGTACTGCGCGGGCCCATTGTTCACACCGGTGTTGACGGGCATCGCCTGGGCCTCCGTGGTTTCATGTTACCGCATCTGGGGAGCGGCTGCCTTGGGCGGTGGATTGCCCGGGGAGAGCCGGTTCAATATCCTCCGCTCATGGCGACCACCAAGCACATTGCCTTCGAGGGAAGGAAGATACCCCACCTTTCGGTAGGCGATGTGGAAGGAGGAAAGTGCCTGGCGAAGCATGAGCCGGGTTTCAAAGAACAGTCCTGCTTCCACCGCTGGCAGGCGTTCAAGAAGGCCCTGGAAAACAAGGGCAAGTACAAGCTGGACAGGACCCGGCTCGGTAAGGTGGGGACAGGGCGCTGGTCGATTCTCTTCCGGGGCGGTGCGAAGACCGTCAATGCGCTGAAGGCGAAGGGGGAGAAGCATGTGTCGGTGTCTCCCGACAACAAGGGCATGTACCTGCACGAGGTCAACAAGCCCAGCAAGGAGGAGGACTGGGACGTCGACCCTGGTAATCGCAACTTCAAGTGGGACTGCAACGTCCCCTATTACCACGAGGCCCACCACGTCATTCCGGACGCTACGCTGCGCACTGGGCTGCTCGAGGTCTTCAAGAAGAACGCCGCTGTCGCCGCCTGGGTGGCGGAGAAGATGCTGGACGCGCCCTACTGCGTCCACCATAAGGACAACATGCTCATCCTGCCCATGGACCAGCTCGTGGGTGAGGTCCTCGAACTGCCCATCCACCGGGAGACGAAGCAGTGCAGTCACAACCTCTATGACATATACATCCTGAGCAAGGTGAAGGAGGCCATCCAGGAAGTGCAGGAACAGATCATGGAGGAGCACGACAAGCAGGATGAGAACGCGCCCAAGACCAAGAACCTAGCGAAGTCGCTGGAGACCGTAGCGCGCACGACCTACGAGGAGGTCGCCGAGGCTCGGAAAAAGCACGGCATCGTCTCCGTCGAGGAGATCGGGCGGCGGAATCAGTGAGTTCTTGAGAAGACCCGACCATGCAATTCTTCCAACTCAGTACCTTGGGCGACATGAAGAACCCGGAGCTGGCCCTGACGTGGGGGACTCCCGAGGGGATGGAGATGCGCGGCTACACCCTGGGTCGCGGCAAGCCAGCCACCCCCCACTACCCGAAGCGGGCCCGGGTCTCGCTGAGGGAGGACCACGCGGGCATCCAGCTGTCATCGCTGCTGGGCAATGCGGACAACTACCTCGTCGTCCACAAGGACGTGAAGCAGGTCATCGCCGAGCACTGTCAGGGGGTAGAGGTGGAGTACCTGCCCTTCGACCTCTATGACCACCGCAAGCGGCTGTACAGCCGCGACTACCTCTTCATCAACCCCATTGGCACGCGCGACTGCCTGGAGCCGGTGGCCAGCGGAGTGGAGATCGGTCCGGAGGGCGGCGTTATCCACGTGGCCCAGTGCGTGCTGGACCCGAAGAAGGCCGAAGCGCTGCCGGCGCTCTTCCGTCCGGTGGAGAAGCCTGCGGCCTACATCGTGTCGCAGCCTCTGGCGGAGGCGCTGAGGGCCAGGGGCTTCACCAACATCATCTTCACGCCGCTCACGTTCTCCGCCGCCACCTGAGGCCCCGCGGATGAGCGCGCTTTCCCTGGCGGTGACGGGACTGGGAATGGTGTCGAGCCTGGGCTGGGACGCCGCGTCCTCCTGCGCGGCCATCCGTGCGGGGATCACGCGCCCGCAGCCCCTGCCGGATGTCTATGTGACGGACGAGGACCTGCTGGAGCCGGTGCCGCTGATGGGCCACCCTGTGTCCGGGCTGACCGACGGCTTCGGGCCGCTGGGGCGCTGGCTCCAACTGGCGCACGCGTGCGTGGAGGACCTGTGCGCTACGGCCCGGCTGCCCCCGCCCTCGGATACGCGCTTCTGGAGCCAAACCGGGTGGGTGTGCGTCCTGCCGCATCTGGATGCGGCCCGCTACCTGGAGGTGCGGGACTCCGGCCCCGAGCTGATGATGGCCACATGGCTGGAGCGCCTGGTCCGCACGCTGGGCCTGGCGTCCCGGCCGCGCTGGGTCCACTTCGTCCACGCGGGCCACGCCGGCACGGCCTTCGCCCTCCAGCTCGCGCGGCAGGGGCTGGCAGCCCGGCACGTGGAGCGGGTCGTGGTGCTCGCGGTGGACTCGTACCTCGACGAGACGAGCCTGGAGTGGCTGCAGGCCCGGCACCGGCTGAAGACGCCGGACCGCTCGGTGGGGTTGATGCCCGGCGAGGCGGGGGCTTGCCTGCTGGTGGAGCCCATGGGGTCCGCCCGGCAGCGGGGCGCCCCGGTGCTCGCGGTGGCGGCTGCGGTGGCTACGGGCCGTGAGGCGGGCTCTTTCGTGGAGGGACAGCCGCAGCTGGGAGAGGCGCTGATACGCGCCGCCGGAGAGGCTCTTGCCGGCATCCCCCCGGGGAAGGGACTGGAGGGGGACCTCCTCTGTGACCTCAACGGGGAGCAGTGGCGCGCGCTCGCCTGGGGACACGCGCAGGTCCGCCTGCGAGAGCGGCTGGAGCGGGTCCGGCTGCTGCTGCCTGGCGTCTCACTGGGCGATGTGGGCGCGGCCAGCGGGGCGGTGGGCGTCTGTATCGCGGCGCGCGCCTTCGCCCGGAGGTACGCCATGGGCGATGAGGCTCTGGTGCTGTCGAGCGCGGAGCATGGAGAGGTGGGCGCAATCCTCGTCCTGCGGGCGCCGAAAGGGCGGCCATGAGCAACAAGTTCCTTCCCGTCTACGGGAGCAACGCCCGCTACCGGAACCAGCAGCAGCTGCCCCAACTGCTCCAGGGCGGCGGGAGCCCGGGGGAGGTGCTCGAGTTCTGCGGCAACCAGCGGCTGCTGGGCGTGGTCGCACTCCTGTTGCTGGGCGACACCGAGACGTTCCAGTCCCGCCTGTACAGGAGCGGCAGGGCCTTCCTCGCGCTCGCGCTCCAGGTAGGTGTCACGCCTCCCGTGGCACTCAGCCGGAGTGCGCCTTTCCTCGACGCTCTGGCGGCTCGTGACGTGCAGGGGGCCCGGGAGATCGCCACGCTCGCGACGCGGGTGCGGCAGGCGAACCTCGAATACGAGGAGGACTTCCTCTATTTCTGCTTCCTCATGGAGCACTGCTTGCTGGGCCAGCCCGAGGCGGAGGCGCGGGCCAGCCTGGATCGCTTCGAGGCCGTCCTCGAGGGCTCCGAGGAGCCGCGACTTGACGTGGCCCGGGCACTGCTGGCGCGCGATGAGCGGGGCTTCGAGGACGCGCTACGAAGCATGGTCTCCGCCAGGGCTCGGAAGTACGCCGGGCTGCGCGAGCGCGGCAGTCTTTCCCAGGAGCGCTGGGCCACGGATGCCAAGGTCTGCGTGGAGGGCCTGGCACTGCTGGTCCTGGCGGAGCTGGCTGGCATGAAGACGCCACCTGCCGGCCTTCCCGGCCTGCCTCCCGTGGCGCGCTGCCGCCAGCCTCCCTCGGAGCCACCGGACACCTGGAAGCAGGGAGACTGAGGATTGAGCGACTGTCACTTCATTGAGGCGTGGCCGAACCCGGAGTACTGAAGGCCAATCGCCAGTTCCTTCTCGGAGTTCCTGGAGGCGGCAATCCGCTCTCGGCGCCCCGTGTACTGGCTGGGAAAGAAGTGATTCAACCCCGCTTGGGTCTCCCTCCAGCGACCTCATCCCATGCCAGGTATGCTCGGACCCATGAAGCGGATCGTCTGGGTGCTCGGCTTGTGCCTGTGGGATGGGGTTGCACGGACAGGACAAACGCGGAGGCGCTGCTTCCCAAGCCACCCGTGCTGAAGCTCGAGGCCGTGGTGGATTCCAGCGGTGAGCGCCGGCTCGTCGCCATCCACCCCGAGAAGGACAGCCAGTTCGCAGTGACGGTGCTGAGCCCCTCGAGCGTGGTGAAGACCTTGAAGAAGCGCTTCCCCAGGGACACCACGTTCCAGACGCTCCAACTGCTCCAGCGCGAGAACACCCGGTGGGTCTTCTTCCAGGCGTTTCAAGAAGGGGGAATGAATCAAAGTTGTCCAACCGGGGCGCCAGGGCAGGGGAGACAGGTTCACACCCAACCGAGACCGGCTGGATCGATCACAGACAGCCGGCGTAGGGTTGAGACAGGTCCGGGTAGCACTGGGCGCCGAACAGGCGCGCGAAGGAGACGTGGACGCGCCGCGTCTCGTGGGCCCGGCGCCGCACGCGGATCTCGAAACGCACCGGTGTGCTCTCGGGCAGGGTGTTGCGCACCTCTCCGTAGAAGGACTCCGTCAAGCGGACGTTACGCACGGAGTGGTCAATCCAGTTCGTCCCGTCGTGGAGCTGCAACGCCAACTGGCCATCATCCACGCTGTCGGAGGGACCGGAAGCGCTGGCGGCGTCCACGTCCATCTGGACCGAGCCGCGAACGAGTCCGGGCTGGAGATGGGCGTAGAAGCCATCGAGGTACCCGATGACCTGATGGCCCGATCCGGGTTCGATCAGTACCTCCTCTCCGGCGGACAGCTCCACTTCGTAGCCGTGGGTCGCGGCGGACTGTTGCAGGGCCGCGCTCCGGGTCTGGATGGAGGTGGTGGAAGACTGCTCGGAGCCACAACCGGACACGAACAGGGCACACAGCGAGAGAGCAAGGCTCTTGGACAAAGGGTGGGTCCTTGGGATTGAGGGTCGGGTGGTGAGAGGGAATGGGTCCGGGCGGGCACCGTGCACCACCGGTTCCCCCTTGACGAAAACCGCTCAAAAATCCTGTCAACCCTTGGACGGACCCGCTGGTCGGACACAGGGCTCGGCACCGAAGCTGCGCAATACCTGGCTCGCCTGATACGTAGAGTGTCTCTGGAGGGAGGACTTCATGAACCACGAGAACCCCGCTCGCGAGCAGCCGGGCCAAGTCTCACCACCAGCGGTGTGGGGCCCCATCCCCAACCTCCCTGCCACGCTGCGTCCGCATCGCAACCTCCTCACCTATTCCGCACTCGAGTCCCTGCTTCTGGGCCCCGCGTTCTGGGTGAAGCTCCTGTACTCCTACTTCCGCTTCCGCACGCTCGTGTACGAGGTGGATGAGGAGGGCATCTCCATGCGCTGGGGCGTCCTCTTCCGGCGTGAGGTGAGCCTCACCTATGCCCGCATCCAGGACATCCACCTCACCAGCAATGTGCTGGAGCGGTGGCTGGGGCTCGCTCGCATCCAGGTCCAGACCGCGAGCGGGAGCGCGAAGGCGGAGATGACCATCGAGGGCCTTCAATTCTTCGAGCCGCTCCGGGACTTCCTCTATGCCCGGATGCGCGGCAGCCGGCCCCTGCGCGGAACGCCTCCACCTCGCGAACTGGCCCCCCGAGTCGCCTCGTCGGAGGCGGCGACGCTCGAGGAACTCACCGCGACCCTTCGCGAAGTGGCAAGCGAGGTGCGTGCGCTGCGCGAGTCCATGCGGCCCCCTCGGGGAGGTTCCCGTGCCGATTGATACGATTCGAAACTGGGTGCTCCAGGTGGCGCGGGTTCCTCCGGAGCCGAAGCCTCCGGAAGACGCATCCAATTCAGTCCGCGTCTTCCGCGCGGCCCCCGCGTACTACCGCTATCGCCAGGTGAAATGGGGGCTTGCCCAGTTCGGCGGCGCGGTGGGTCTGGTGGTCGGCTACCTGATGATGCCCTTCTGGTCGCGCTGGCTCCGGCTCCCATTCCTCATCGAGCTCGCCCCCTACATCGAGGCACTCGCCTGTGTGGGCTTCCTCCTGCAGCTTCCCGTCGGCTACGCCATCCTGCGGCTGGACTACGAGCTGCGCTGGTACCTGGTCTCGGAGCACAGCCTGCGCATCCGCGAGGGCGTGCTCTCGACTCGGGAGCAGACAATGACCTTCGCCAACGTCCAGCACGTGGGCATCCGGCAGGGCCCCATCCAGCGGCTCCTGGGCATCGCCGATCTGGAAGTGTGGACGGCGGGAGGTGGAGAGGCGAAGGGGGACGCAGGCGAGCACTCGCATGACGGCGGGCTGCACGTAGGCTACCTGCGTGGAGTGGACAACGCGGCGGAGCTTCGCGCTGGCATCCTGGCCCACCTCCGGCAGTCACGCGACTCCGGCCTGGGTGACCCCGACGATGAACGAGGCCCGCAGCCCTCGGGCGAAGCCACGTCTCCGGCCCCCCAGAGACTCCTGGAGGCCGCCTCGGAGCTCCTCCGCGAGGTGCGCATGCTCCGCCAGGAGGCCGCGCTCCCCTCGGACGCCCAGCGGTCTGAGCACAGCTGACAACAGCGCGGGCGAGTAACGGGGCCCGCGGGATGCGAACGTTGCCGAGGTAACTCGGATCGGCACTTGCGGACGCTATCCCTCTGCTCTGTCGTCCTTATCGTGCCCTCCCCATTTCCCGCTCGCGCGGGCTGCTGCCCGGAGGGCTCTTGCCATGACTGAACGTTTCCGCCCGTTGCTCGCCGCTATCGGTGGTGTCGTCCTGCTCGCGCTCGGCGGGTGTGGCGGTAGCGGTGGAGACGGCAATGGAGGGGGCGGTGGAGGAGGGGGCACCACCTGCCCACCAGGTGGCACCACCCTCACCGCGCAGAACTTCGGAACGCAGTTCTTCCAGAGCTACTGCACTCGCTGTCACAGCTCGACGCTCAGCGGCGCCCAGCGCAACGGCGCTCCGGAAGGGCTCAACTGGGACATGCTGGATGTCGTCCGCGCCCACGCGGACGAGATCAACGAGGAGGCCGGCGTCACCGACGGCAATGTGAACACGTCGATGCCGCCCAGTGAGCCCAGGCCCCCGGACGACGAGCGGCGCAAGCTCAGTGAGTGGCTCTCCTGCGGCGCGCCGTGAGGGGAGGGGAGATGCGACTCGGACACGTGTGTGTGCTGTGGTTGCTGACCGCCTTGCCGGCGATGGCGCAGGTGGAGCGCGTGGGAGACGCAACCGCCAGGTTCAATGGCAAGGGCCCCGGTGGCTTCAAGCTGGAGGGCACGACGCACGAGCTCTCCATCAAGGACGACGGGCAGACGGTGACCTACGTCGTGCCGCTGGCCACGCTGAAGACGGGCACCGATCTGAGAGATCGCCACATGCGCGAGAAGTACCTCCAGACGGACAAGTACCCCGACGCCGTGCTGGTGGTGCCCTGGAGCGCCATCCGTCTCCCCGAGAGCGGGCAGGCGGTGACCCAGACCGTCACCGGACAGCTGAGCCTTCATGGCAAAACGAAGGACGTGCCCGTGACGTACACCGTGCGCAGGAATGGTGAGGTCTACGAGACGACCGGGAGCGTGCCGCTCAACATCAAGGACTTTGGCATCGACATCCCGAGCTACCTCGGAGTGACCGTCAAGCCAGACATCGAGACCTCGGTCGCCTTCAGCTTCAAACGGAAGTAGGGGGAGCGCGAAGAGCGTATGCGCCAGGGGCTGCTCTTTCTGCTGGTCGTGGTGTGTCTCGTCGCTGCTCGCGCCGAGGCCTTTCCATGGATGATCCGTCACGGCTACGCGAGCTGTGCCACGTGTCATCACGATCCCTCAGGAGGGGCCCTCCTGACGCCGTACGGACGGGCCCAGTCCGAGCTGCTCCTCGCGGCTCGATACGGGGAGCAGAAGGAAGGGGAGGAGGTGCGTCCCACCACAGCCTTCCTCCTGGGGGCGGTCACCCTGCCGGACTGGCTCAACCTGGGCCTGTCCTTCCGTGGCGGAGGGCTCGTCACGCGGGCCGGCGATGACACCGACGTGCGGCCCCTCCAGATGGTGAGCGATCTCCGGGCGAACATCGCCGTAGGGCCCGTCCGGGCCGGTGGCTCCGTGGGATTCGTGGCGCGCGGCGCGAGGTTCGCCGCGCTGACCAACTTCGAGGAGAACAACGTGGTCTCCCGAGAGCATTGGCTCGGGCTGGCCAACGAGGACCAGACCCTGCTGCTGCGGGCCGGACGGATGACGCTGCCCTTTGGTCTGCGCACCGTCGAGCACACGTTGTGGGCGCGGCAGCTCACGCGCACCGATCACAACGAGCAGCAGCAGCATGGAGTGGCCCTGGCCTACAACATCGAGGGACTCCGGACGGAGGTGATGGCCATCCTCGGCAACTTCCAGCTCCACCCGGACCTCTACCGGGAGCGCGGTTACTCTGGCTATGTCGAATGGGCCCCGTTCACCCGAGCCGCCTTCGGGGTGAGCAGCCTGCTGACCCATGCCAGGTACGACGTGGTGACGAAGCGGCCCTCCTTCCTCCGCCAGGCACATGGTGTCTTCGCGCGGGTGGCGCCCGTGAAACCGCTGGTGTTCCTGCTGGAAGCGGATGTGCTGCTCGACAGGCCCGAGGGGGGACCGCTCGCGAGCGGCTACACCGGCCTGCTCCAGGTGGACTACGAGCTGAAGCAGGGCTTCCACCTGCTGGCCACCGCCGAGGTCCTTCAGCGGCCCGGGGTCCACGTCACCGCGCTCGGAGGCTGGCTCTCGTTCGACTACTTCATCCTTCCGCAGTTGGAGGTCCGGCTCGACGCCATCCTGAGCCACCCCGGCCAGAGCGCCCCCGAGCCCAATGTGCTGAGCCTCCTGGGGCAGCTCCGTCTCTCCCTCTGACCTGACGTGCGCCTCGTGAATGCCATGCACCCGCCTTCCCGCCTCGTCATTCCAGGACTCGCCGCGCTGGCACTGCTCACCGCTCCCTCCGCACTCGCGACTCCCAACTTCCCGGGGGCTGTCCGGAGAGAACTCGAGCTCTCCTACACGCCGGACTGCTCGCTGTGCCACATCGGAGTCCAGTCGCGCGGAACCGTGAACACGCCCTTTGGCACTTCCATGCGCCAGAGGGGGCTGCAAGCGCACGACGAGGACAGCCTCCGAGCCGCGTTGGCCTTGATGCGCAGCGAAGCCGTGGACAGTGATGGGGACGGGACGCCGGACGTGGACGAGCTCATCGCCGGAGGCGATCCGAACCAGGGCCCCGAGCCCCTCAACGAGATGCCTCCGGACCCCACCTTCGGATGTGCCGCCAGCTCGGCGGAGCCAGCCTGCTGGACGCTGGTTCTCCTCGTGTTCGCGTGGCGGCTCAGGCGACTCACTTCCAGGTGATGAGGTACGTGCAGCTGTTGCCGCCTCGCTTGCGACAGGGCCGGGTCTCGTCGTGCACCACCTGGACGGAGGGTTCGAAGCGCTCGGCCATGCACGTGAGGATGCCTCGGTCGAACGCACACGGGTACGGGTTCTCGCAGACGGAGATGATCCTGTTCTGCCCTTCGAGCCGCTCGTAGCCGTAATGGCCGATGCCCTCGAGCATGGAGCCCGTGGCCGGGTCGAACATCAGCTGGCCCTGCTTCCGGTGGTTGAGGTGGTACGCGATGTCGATGGCCTGAATGGCGGTGTGGATGTCCTTCACCGATGGCGGGAAGACTGCGTTGTGCGTGATGGCCTTGCCGATCTCGAACAACACGGCGTCTCCCATGTGCGCACTGATCTTCTCGAAGGCCTTCAGCCACGCGCGCTGCGGATACCACGCCTCCGGCTCCACGAGCGCGACCCCATCCCGGTCCAGCGTGCCAATTCCCTCCTCGAGGAGGTAGGTGCTGGCCAGGACCGAGAACGCCTTGAAGCCAGCCACGATGGACCATGCCGTCTGGCCGTTGACTTCGATACCTTCCGCGAATGGCACGAACTGCATGACGCCCCCCTTGCATCAATCTGGCGAGGGGCCTGCTGGGGAGCCCCAATCGAGCGAGGGCGGGGATGAGAGGCTGCCAGGTGAGGCCCTCGGGGGGAACCGATGGCTGGAACGCCAGTGGAGCGAGAACACCGGGCCACGAGCGACTGTCAGGACCTTCCGCAACCGTGAGGAGGGGTGGGGAGGGCCTGATGTCGTGGACACTTTCCTCTAGGAACCAACCGCGCGGGGAGGCCGCGGCGGCTCCAGGTCCGAAGCGAACGGAAGAAGAGGTGAAGGATGCTCTACTCGCCAAGGGGTGAAGCGCAGCTCCGTGAGTTGCTGGCGAAGGGGCTGCCCAGCCCGGCTTGGTTGGTGGACCGAGACCTGTCGCTCACCTGGTGCAGCCCGCCATCTCCCGAGGCGGAGGCCGCTGGCTCCGTTTGCACCGCAGTACGTCTCGCGGATCCTCAGGCCTGGGCCACGGCCCACCACCGGGCGCTCCAAGGTGAAACGGGTGGCTTCGACGTCACGACATGCGGACACACGTACCGGTGCAGCGTGGCGCCGGTGAAAGACCTTACGGGCGCCATCGTCGCGGCGGTCGGGATCGCCACGGATGTCACGGACTTCGCGCAGGTGGTGCGGGAATTCAACCGCGCGCAGCAGGAGCACTCGGAACTCATCGACAACATCGACGGCATTGTCTGGGAGGCCAACGCGTCGGATGTCCGCTTCACACTCGTCAGCAAGCAGGCCGAGCGCCTGCTCGGCTATCCGACCCAGAGGTGGCTGGAGGAGCCTGACTTCTGGGTCAGCCATCTCCATCCCGACGACCGCAAGTGGGCCCCTGCCTTCTGCGTGAAGGCGACGGCGGAGGGCAGACCGCACGAGTTCGAGTATCGGATGATCGCGGCCGACGGACGCACCGTATGGCTGCGCGACATCGTCTCGGTGATTGTCGAGGACCAGCGTCCCATCAAGCTGCGCGGCATCATGGTCGATGTCACCGAGCAGCACTGGAACAAGGAGCGCCTGCAGCACATGGTCTCACTGCTGCGCGCCACGCTCGATTCGACCACGGATGGGCTGCTCGTGGTGAATCTCCATGGGAGGATCGTGGCCTACAACCGGCGGTACCAGGACATGTGGCGGATCCCGGATGAGGTGATGGACTTCCGGCGGGACGATCGGGTGATCGAACACGTCCTCGGATTGCTCGAGCACCCGGAGCAGTTCCTCGCGCGGGTCCGGGAACTGTATGCGGCCCCGGAGGCGGAGAGCCTCGACGATCATATCGAGCTGCGCGATGGGCGCGTCATCGAGCGCGCCTCGGCTCCCCAGCGTCAGGGGGAGACCATCATCGGCCGTGTCTGGAGCTTCCGGGATGTGACCCAGCGTGTCCGCGCGGAGCAGGAGCGGGACCGGTTGTTGGTGGCAGAGCAGGCTGCTCGCGTGGCGGCGGAAGAGTCCTTCGCACTGCTCGACACCTTCCTCAACAACGCGCCGATCGGACTGGGGTTCCTCGATCGTGACATGCGCTACCTCCGGCTCAACGACACGCTGGCAGCGCTTCATGGAAGGCGCCGAGAGGACGAGGTGGGCCTGACGGTGCGCGAGGCGACGCAAGACATGGCCCCTTTCATCGAGCCGCACCTGCGGCGGGTCCTGGAAACGGGTGAGCCCATCATCGACCTCGAGCTGAAGGGCATGGTCCCGTCCAGCCCGGGGGAGCAGCGCCACTGGCGCGTCAGCTACTACCCCGTCCAGACGTCGAGAGGTGGCATCGTGGGAGTCGGCGCCGTGGTGGTTGAGGTGACGGCGGAGCGCCGCGCGCAGGAGGAACGAGAGCGGTTGCTGAGCGAAGCCCATGAGGCCATCCGCGTGCGGGATGACTTCCTCTCCATCGCGTCACATGAGCTGAAGACCCCGCTGACCCCGCTCAAGCTCCACCTGCAGATGTTGAAGCAACGGGGGACCGGGCAGCCTGCGCCTTCCGCCATCGTGGAGAAGGCACTCGCGCAGGTGAAACGGCTGTCGGGGTTGATCAACGATCTGTTGGACACCTCGCGAATTGGAGCGGGGCGGTTGGAGTTGGAATGCAAGCCCGTGCAGCTCCTGGAGCTCATCCGCGAGGTCCTGGCGGACTTCCAACCGGTGAGTGTCCATCACGCGTTCACCTGCGAGGAGCCCCAGGAGGACATTGTCATCCACGGAGATCGCGGCAGGCTCGCGCAGGTGCTGACGAACCTGCTGGAGAACGCCATCAAGTACAGCCCCACGGGGGGGACGGTGCGTATCTCGTGCGCCAGCTCCGGGGCGGAAGCCGTCATCTCGGTTTCGGACTCGGGGATTGGAATCCCGGCGGATCAGCAGAAGCACTTGTTCGAGCGCTTCTTCCGGGCACGGAATGCGCCCATCACTGGATTCGGGGGGCTCGGTCTCGGCCTCTACATCTGCCGGGACATCGTCGAGCGCCATGGTGGCCGCATCTGGGTGGAGAGCGAGGCGGGGCACGGCTCTACCTTTCGCTTTACCCTCCCGTTGAACAGCCACCACCCCGAGAGTCTGGAGGCCGGCGCGGCGGACGCCTGACGCCGGCCCCAGAGGTTCAACAGCCTACCGGCGGCAGTCGTTGTGCTCCTTGGGCGTGGCCCACAGCTCCTCGCCCCTGCGGCCGTCATCGGCGGCGAAGAAGATGTCCTCGTCGGAGCGGATGAAGCCACGAGGCGAGGACGACGCCATTCCGGGCGCGATGTCCATCAGGAGCTCCGGAGTCCCGCCGCGGTGCAGCTTCCAGGGCTCCCGGCCATGCACTCCGTCATCCGCGGCGAAGAACAGCTTGCTGTTGTGCACGTTGAGCAGATCCGTCGGCGAGGAGCTGGCGGGACCCGGGTTGAGGTCCGCGAACAGCCGCGTGCCGCCCTCGGTGCCGTCGCTGATCCACAGCTCGCGTCCGGCCACGCCATCATCCGCGCTGAAGTAGATCCGGTTGCTCAACACCGTGAGGAACAGCAGCACGTCGTCTTCCCCGGAGTCGGGCAGGACGTCCTTGACGAGCCGCGTGCCCGCTTCGGTGCCATCGGTCACCCAGAGCGCCGAGCCCACCTGGAAGTACACCTTGCCCTCGAGGGCCACCAGATCGCGGACGCCGCTGGCGCCGACGCTGCGGGTAGAGAAGAGATCCCGGAACGTCCCCGGCCTTCCCGTGGTCACGGCAATGGTCGGATCTCCCTCGTCCGTGTAGTAGATGAACAGCCGGTGCCCCACCACGAGCGTCTTCCGGACGCTGGATTCGTCTCCCAGGTCCGCCAGCTCGACCACGCGCCTCCAGTCCTCGAGTTTCACCAGCTTGACCGTCAGATCGGCTTCGTCGAACACCTCGAAGACGAGGTCTCCATCCAGCTCGACGAAGTCGCTGGGACCGCTGCTCTCGGGGCCGGGGTTGTAGTCGAGCAGGAGCCGGGTCCCACGAGACGTCCCATCGCTGACCCACAGCTCGCTGCCGTGCTCCTCGTCGAACCCCTCGAAGACGAGCTTGCCCCGGTACTCGAACAGGTTCCGCGGGAAGACGTCAGCGAACTCGCTCTCGAAGGTGGCCAGGCGCACCGTGCCACGCTCCGTGCCGTCGCTCTTCCACAGCTCGGAGCCCACGGCGAAGAAGACCTTGCCATTCACCTCGGTGAGCTCGCGGATGGACGAGCCCGCAGCGCCGGGCGTGATGTCCTTGACCAGCCGCGTCCCTCCTCGCGTGCCGTCACTCTTCCACAGCTCCACGCCGTGCTCGCCATCGTCGGCCGTGAAGAAGAGCTTCCCGTTCACGTCCGTGAGGTTCGCGATGCTCGAGGGCTCCAGGCCCTCGTTGATGTCCTCGACGAGCCTCGCGCGTGGGCAGGAGCTTCGCATCTCGGCTTCGCTGGATGCTGTCTCGGGCGCGGGTGGTTGCGAATCCGGATCCGTGCCTCCGCAGTGCGTGAGGCCCAGTGCCAACACGAGTGGTACGAGTCTTCGAGACCAGACTGCCAACATGATTTTCCCCCTCCTGATACGCCGGGGCGCATGGCCCACGGTGTCTCCAAGTTGGGGCGTGCTGGGCCGCTACGGCATCCTCTGCCGGGGCGCGAACAGTTCGGCGCGGAAAGCACACTGGGCGGCCCTCGAAGTCAGTCTGGAGCAGGGCGGGTGTGGACAGTGCGACAAGCCCACCCCCCGCCCATGCTCACCGACCTGACTGGCGGGGGCCCGGCTGCCAGGCCTGGACCTGGGGGAGTCACAAAGGTTCGCAGTGCATTCCATTCCAAGGAAGGGGAGCACTCTCCCCCCAGATGGAGGCCTGCACGCCATGATGGATTCGCACATCGATCAACGCATCAAGCGGACCTGGGACTTCTTTGTCGCCAATGCGGGGGGACTGCTGCTCGGAAGTCTGGTGGCGATTGTCGGGTGGATGGTCATCATCCCCGGGCCCTGGTTCACGCTCAACCTGCTCCAGGAAGTGCTCGAGTGTGCTCGCACCGGACGCCCTGTCCGCTGGCAGGCCACCTTCGATCGGCAGGGCAACTTCCTGAAGAGCTGGGGGCTCACCCTGGCCATGGGCATTCCCATCGCCATTGGCTTCCTGCTCTTCATCATTCCGGGCGTGCTCCTCTCTCTCTACTGGTTCCACGCCCCCATGCTCGCGGCCGATGGCCGCAAGACGCTCGACGCGATCTCCGAGAGCGGCCGCATCTTCCAGCGCAGGAAGGACTGGGCGGCCTACTTCCTCAACTGGCTCGTCCTGCTGGTGCTCTCCTCGGTGGCCAGTGTCACGAGCGGCATCGCCTTCATCGTTACGCTGCCGCTCACCCTGGCGTATCTCGTCTACTGCTACACCGACGAGACCAGCCAGGTGCCGCTTACCCTGCCACGGCGCGAAGTCGTGGTGTGAGCCGCTCCAGGTGAATGAGCGTTCAGGGGCCTGAGCTACCGGTCGCGCAGCAGCTCCGGTAGCTTGTCGGTGAGATCCAGGTGGCCGGCGGCGAACTCCAGCATCCGCCGCTCCTTGCGATCGATGCGCCCATCCACCAGCGCCATCTCCACCAGGTTGCGCAGGAAGACCTCGGCCTCGGGGGTGCGGCGCTGGACGAGCCGCGTGAAGAGCTGGGGCCCTGTATTGAGGGCCATCTCCACGTTGCTCCAGGGCACGCTCCAGCGGCGCGCGCACAGCTCGAGCAGCTTGCGCTCGGCGCGATCCACGGTCCCATCCGAGGCGGCCAGCGCGGCCATCATGTACAGCAACCGCTGGCGCTCCTGGGGATCCGTGATGACGTCATCCACCGGCCCTCGAGCGAACGCCGCCTCGTCCACCGCGGGGGGGCGTACCCCGTTCCTCTGGCGGGGGGCACGGGCGGAGGCCTCGAAGTGCCGCTGCTCGCGGGCATCCCAGGACTCGAAGGGATCCGCCGAGGCCAGCACCCAGTCCTGCTCGCCACTGCCAAGCGCCGCACCGCAGTAGTCGCACGTGGTGGCGGCCGACTCGGTGAGCGGCGCGTTGCACTGGGGGCACCGGTTGGTGGACATGCCATTGTCCGTGTTGGTCTGAGCGCCATGCTTGCGCAGCAGCGTGAAGACCCAGCGCTGCGGCACCGTGGGCAGGGCAGGGGGGCGCTCGTTCGCTGGGCCGATCCCCAGGCGAGCACTCCACCGCACCTCGATGTGCGCCCGGTCGAAGCCGTCCGGGTTCAGCTCGATGCCGCGGGTGATGACGCCACCCACCGCGCACTCCAGGAACACCTTCCGCCGGCCCTCCTGCCTCAGGCCGTCGAGCTCCTCGTCGAGCCGACCGATGGCCTGGGGCGCGGCCACCTTGTGCAGTGTCTTCGTGGTGCCGCGGCTCTGCGCGTCGATCCACTTCCAGAACAGCAGCGAGGCGCGGTCCTCGAGGATCTCCAGGTTGAGGGCCGGATCGGCCTCGCGGGCCTCGCGCAGGTTGTCCACCAGGGCGTAGTGGCGCACGTGCTCGATGCCCTGGGTGATCTCCGAGAGCGTCCAGTCGTAGTTGCCCGAGTTGACGATGGCGTTGCAGTACTCGCAGCGGTTGGTGGCACCGCCCTTGTACGGGGCGCCGCAGTGGGGGCACTTGCCCTGGAAGAGATCCTCGCCGATGCGCGTCTGGACGCCGGGCTTGCGGACGAACGACCAGACCTCGGTGAAGGCCTCCAGCGGGGCGCGCTTCGCGGCGGCAACGGCCTCGGCCTGGGAGGCGGAGGCGGCGACCTCCGAGTCCCGCATCCGGGCGCGCACGCGCACGTGCACGGTGTCGAACCACTCGCTCTGGTCCAGCCCGATGAGCTGCACGTCCAGCACCTGGATGTCGGTGATGGCGTCGCGCACCCCCTGGTCCTTCATGAGCTGGAGCTGGACCTCGAAGCGCTGGTACGTGGCATCCGAGAGGAAGGGCCGCACGGGGGACATGTCCCGGTCGAACCAGGCGTCCTGCAGCGCCAGGAAGAGCTGCTTCGTCCGGTCGAGCAACGGCTGGAGCTCGAACTGGGGATCCTTCAGGCGCAGGGCGTTGACCCAGCCCTGGACGTCGCGCGTGGAGACGGTGGTGCGTTGCTCGGCCTCGCGCTGCTCGAAGGCGCGCTGGGTGGCGCCGGTGGGGTGAAGGTTGCGCTGGTAGAAGTACCAGGCGGCCACCCCCATCCCGATCAGCGGCAGCATGATGTGGGGATAGCGGAAGGTGAGCCGGAGGAGCCAGTAGATGAGCTCGATCGGGACGCTACCGTCCCCACCACCTCCGCCGGAATCGCGGTCGCGGGAGGACTTGTAGTTCTCGCCACCGCCGCCGCGGGCGAGGGCCTCGAAAGAGACAAGCAGAGCGAGCCCGAGGCCCGGGAGGAGCCAGGGAGCCCAACGAGCGAGGGAGCGGTTCAACGCAGTGCGCATCGTCAGAAAGACTAACCGTTTCCGCCTTGTCAGGCCCGTCGAGTCGCCGCAGGCTGGGGGATTGATTGGTGGCCCGGTGTAGGGCCCGGTAAGGGAGGGTACATGGCGGAGTTCAAGGTCGACGCACGAGGACCCATCGAGATCTGGACCATTGACGGCGAGGGACGGCGCAACGCCATCAGCCGGGCGATGCTCAAGGAGTTCGAGGAGATGGTGACGCGTGTGTCCCGCGGGCACGACACGCGGGCGGTGGTCATCACCGGGGCGGGGGACAAGGCGTTCTGTGCGGGGGCGGACCTGAAGGAGCGCAGCACGATGAGCGAGCCGGAGGTGCGCGCCTTCCTGGACGGGCTGCGGCGCACCCTGCGTTCGCTGGAGAAGAGCGACTGCGTGTTCATCGCGGCGATCAACGGGGCGGCGTTCGGCGGAGGCACGGAGCTGGCGCTCTCGTGCGACCTGCGGGTGGCGGCTCCGGCGGCCGAGCTGGGGCTGACCGAGGTGAAGCTGGGAATTATTCCCGGGGGTGGTGGGACGCAGCGGCTGGCGCGGCTGGTGGGGCCGGGGAGGGCGAAGGATCTGATCCTCACCGGGCGGCGCCTCAACGCGGCGGAGGCCTTCAGCATCGGGCTGGTGAACCGGCTGGCGCCGGAGGGGCACCTGCTGGACACGGCGTACTCCATGGCGGAGAGCATCGTGGAGAACGCCCCCATCGCGGTGGCGACGGCCAAGCACGCCATCGACGAGGGCCTGTCGCTGGAGCTGGACGAGGCCCTCGCGCTGGAGCTGCGCCACTACGAGAAGGTGCTCGCCACCGAGGATCGGCTGGAGGGCCTCAAGGCCTTCGCCGAGAAGCGCAAGCCCGCCTACAAGGGCCGCTGAAATCGCGGATGGGTTTCAGAGCGCCGTGGCTGAAAGCTCTCGGCCACGGCGTTGTCCCAGCGGTTGCACCAGGGCGACCCATACATTCAGGCGCCAAGAATTCCTATCACCGGGTGAGAACACGGGGCTCCTGCGACATCCTCTCCAGAGCGGTTTGCGGAAAACCCATACTGCGGGAAACCCCTATGCGGGAAACCCATACAGGCGTTGCACGTCTGTGACAAATCAGAAGCAATCCAAACAGCTCAGCCAGAATATTTCGAATTAAAGTATTGGCTTGTGAACGTTTGCGATCTGAATAGTCTGTCCGTGCTGTCTGGTAATTCACATTTGCAAGGAAAGACCGTGACCAAGCTGCTGAAGATGCTGTCTGGCGCCGCGCTGTTTGCCGTCCTGTCCATCGCCCCTGGCGCCTCTGCGGCGCCGCTGCCGTGTGAGGAGGTCTGCTCGTGCGCGGAGGCCTGCAGCATCCTGTGCTCCAACGGCAGCACGACGTCCAACTGTGGCAAGTATGGCATCTGCGTGGACAAGTGCCGGGCTGCCCCGCAGGTGACCACGAATACGCAGGAGGCCGATGACGCCTCGAAGCAGGTGTGTAGCGAGAAGCAGGTGGAGGCCGCCGAGCAGACGGCCAAGTCGGTCAAGAGCTGAAATGAAGCACCTCCACCCGGCGTGCGCCCTTGGCCGCGCCGGGTGGTCTTGAGCCCACGTGGGCCGCGCCGTTACGAGCCAACCACCACCCGTACTTCCGGCACGCGTTGCTCCGCCAGCTCCCGGAGGTACGCCGCCACCTGCTGCAGCTCCGGTTGCGGTGGCTCCCAGGTGAGGAGCTCCCGGGCCTCGTCGAAGCGTTCCAGCTCACGCAGGGCCTCGGCCTTCATCCATCGCTCCAGCGGCTCCTGGGGATCGAGTAGCTCCTGGAGCGCGCGCAGGTTCTCCCAGGCCGCTGGCTCGCGCTCGGCGAAGGGCTTCCACGTAGCTCCGGGCTCGCGATAGGGATCATTGCTCGCCCACCACGCCATCGAGCGCAGCTCGCGCTCCTCATCCCTGTCCTGGGTCACCCCCTGCGCGAGGGCTGCGAGCAGGTCCGCCTCGGGCAACTCCTCCATGCCGGGCAGTTCCAGCCACTCCGGGGGAAGCTCCTCTCCGGGCAGCGGCGCTGGCTTCGGAGACGGAGGAAGCGGGTAGCGCTCCAGCACCGCGCCCGCGGCCCGGTACCTCTTGATGAGCTCGTCGAGCTGGTGAAAGCCCAGCCCGCCGCGGGGGTGGAGCTCCAGGGGCAGGCGCTCCAGGAGTTGCTTCACCTCGCTCAAGCTCACGCCGAAGTGCTCGCGCAGCAAGGCCATGATTTCGAGGCGCCGGGGTCCTACCGCCACCAGGTAATGGTTCGACACTCGGGGCGGCTCGGGGGGCGCCCACACGGGCCGGACGCGCGCGGTGGCCCCGGCCTTCTGGAACTCCTCGATGAGCTTCCCGGCGTCGCTCCGGGTGACATCCGAAGCCAGCTCCAGGGGAACGCGTTCGAGCAAGGCCTTCGCCTCGTGCAGCTCCACGCCGAGCACGCGGCGCAGGGTGGCCATGACCTCGATGCGCCGGGGCCCTACGTCCGTGAGGAGCACGTCCCGAACCGGCACGGGCTGGAAGTGGAAGGGAGCGATGGTTCCCAGGGGCTCGCCCCGGGAGAGCCAGAAGTACTGGCTGCACCCGCGGCACCGCACCACGAGGGGACGGGAGGGGAGCATGGGGGCCTCGCGCTTCCCGTCCGACCACCAGCGCGCGCCCGAGGTGTTGCCGGACATGAGCGAGCCCCGGCGATGGGGCTCGCCGCACGAGGGACAGCCGATGATGTAGTCGGGACCGGGGATCATCGATCAGGGACGGGGGGCCGTGAGCCCCCTGACGCCTTCCGCGAGAGCCGAGGAAGTCCCTCCAGCTCAATGTTGCGAAGGATGACGTAGGCGGTGGCGGCGTGGAAGGAGAAGTTGAGCACACGAAAGTGGGCACGGAGGACTGGCTCGTGAAGTCCACATCGCTGCTACGGTGCGCGCCGCAGGCCCAACCCAGGAGACACGCCATGTTGAAGCGTTTCGCTGTGCTCGCGATCCTTGCTCTCTCCGCATGTGCTACTGAGCCGGAGGCTGGCGATGATTGCAGTCCGGAGGGGAATGCCACGTGTGACAGCACCAGTTCCGCCCTCTTCTGCGAGGGCGGCACCCTGCGTGCGATCCCCTGCCGAGGGAGCGGCGGGTGCGTCGAGGGCGACGATCGGCTCACCTGTGACACTTCGCGCGCTCAGGCAGGGGACGCATGTGCCTCAGTCAACGCAAACCTGTTCCAGTGCGATGTGAGCAACCCGGACCGCGCCCTGAGGTGCACCTCGGGTGTGTGGACAGCCCAGGACTGTAACGACTGTGCGGTGCAAAGTGGCCAGGTGGTCTGTTTCCAGTAGTCCGCAATAAGAGACGGGGTGGGGAGCCGCAGCACCTGGCCGCAGCTCGATTCCCCCCCCGTGGAGGTGCTTCAGCCGGTGGCGCCGCTCACCCAGCCGCGCGACTCGCCTGGCCTTACGTCCCAGTCGTGTGCCGGCGGCGAGTCGCGGCCCACGCGGAGAGGCGCAGGAGGGCGGCCCGGGGTTCACGGTCACGGAGAAGCCACACGTCGAGGTGTTGCCCCGAGCGTCCGTGGCCGTGACGGTGACTCGAAATCTTGAGTTACTTTTATTGCATGAATTGCTCTATATCCCCATCCAAGAGAGGAGCACTTCATGAAGACGCGCATTCGGCAGGCGATGTACGGGTTGGGTGGGTTGTCGGTCTTGTTGGTTGCAGCGCCAGCGCTCGCGCAGGTGGATCCGCAGCGCAACCTCGAGCGCATCGTCGCGGAGAGGTCCGCGTTCCCTTCCGGCACGCGGGTGCTGAGCGTGCAGCTGCAAGACGAGCGTGCGGTGGTGGAGCTCAGCCCCGACGCTGTCGCGCAGGGGCTCGGTGACGAACAGGCTGACGAGATGACGCGTGAGCTGGTCGCGGGCCTGGACTTCTTCTCCGAGATTCGCGAGGTCGAGATCCTCGTCGACGGCAAGCCGCTCTGGACGTACCTGCCAGCCTCCTCGGAGCCCCCCGCCGCCCAGGCGCGCAGCCTCGCCGCCGCGCAGCCGCCCGTGGACGCACTCTCGCTGGAGCTCCAGGGCAAGAAGATCGCCTTGCACCCGAGCCACGGGAGCTACTGGAACAACACCACCCGGCGCTGGGTGCGTGCGCAGCGCACGCTCACTGGCCCGAACGCCAAGACGGGGATTCCCGCTGGCTGGACGGGCAGCACCTATACCCCGAGCGACGAGTACTTCTGGAACCGTGGCTTCCAGTGGGGCTCCATCTACGAGGACGACATCACCGTCCACGTGATGCGCTTCATGAAGGAGTACCTGGAGTCGTCCGGCGCGCAGGTGTTCCTCACGCGCGAGCTCTCCGACGACGCGGGCCTCTACGACCACGATCATTTCGGCTACCCGAACACGGCCTTCCCCCTGCCGAAGAAGCAGGTCGCCGCGAAGTACTACCTCGAGGAGAACGGGGTCCCGCGCTGGGTCTGGGATGAGCCGAGCCTGAGCGCCCAGAGCGACAAGGACATCCGGGCGCGTCCGTACTACGCGAACTATGTCGGGGCGGACCTCTCCATCAGCCTCCACACCAACGCCTTCGGAGAGGGCGCGGCACGGGGCACGGAGACCTACTGGTACACGGCGAAGTACCCGCACCTGCAGGAGAGCTCGAAGCGCTTCGCCGCCGCGCTGAACGACGGGGCGGTGAAGTCCATTCGCGAGTACTTCGACGACAGCTACGGCCGCCAGGCCTACGTGAACCCGTACCCGGCGCTGGGCGTCCCCGAATGGCCCTATTACGCGCCCTATCCCAGCCCCTTCGACTACGGCGGCTATTCGCGGTGGAACGACCGCGGGGTGAAGACCTCCAACCTCGGTGAGATTCGCGAGGCGCAGATGCCGGCGGCGCTCATCGAGCTGGCCTTCCACGACAGCTGGAAGTGGTACCCGGACAACCTCTTCCTCCAGGATCCCATCTTCCAGGCGACGTCGGCCTGGGGCATGTACGAGGGCGTCTGCCGCTACTTCGGCATTACCCCCAAGCCGCGCCTTGCCTCGAAGCTCGTGGCGGGCAAGGTGCCGACCCTTGTTGGACCGAACCAGGTGCTCAACGCGTCGGTGACGTTCCAGAACGAGGGCATGACGTGGAACTGGGGCCACCGCCAGGTGAACGGCGTCTACGCGCCCTACACCGTGTGGCAGCTGCGCGTCCTGGAGGGACAGACGGAGCTCTCCGCACCCGAGAGTATCTCCATCGACGAGGCGGACATCCTGCACCCGGGGGACACCAAGACGTTCGACGTTCCGCTCGTGTCACCCTCGGCGAGCGGCCTGTACCCCCTCCGGCTGACGATGACGAAGGCGGATGCGCGCGGTGGGGACTTCGGAGAGGAGTTCTCGGCGCTGGTGCGGGTGGATGCGGATGCTCCGGCGATCTCAGTCCTGTCGCCCCAGCCAGAGGTCTACCCCTACGGCACGCAGCGCATCGAGTTCAGCGCCGAGGACGTGTGGAGCGGCGTTGCGGAGCTGACGGCCACGCTCGACGGCGCGCCGGTCTCCTCCGGTGAGGAGGTCTCCGGGTTGATGCCCGGGGAGCACACCCTGGTCGTCTCCGCCAAGGACGGACTGGGCAACGCCACCACCTTCACGCGCACCTTCACGGTGGTGAACTCCCCCGGGATGGTGATGGGCGGTGGCTGGGCGAAGCTCGCGCGGAAGAAGGCCACCTTCGGCGTGGGAGTGATGATGATACCGGGGACCTTCCAGCCGGTGGGTCACTTCACCTTCCAGGACCACGACCTCGGGCTGACGCTGCACAGCGCGCAGCTGCAGGCCTTCGGCCTGTCGGGGAACACCGCCACGCTCTCCGGCACGTGCACCGTGAACCACGAGCCCGGACACAGGTTCCGGCTCGAGCTGACCGAGGGCAGCACCGGGAAGGGCGGAGCCATCCGGCTCGTGCTCGACACCGGCTACCGCCTCGATGCGCCGCTGGAGGGCGGCAACGTCACCCTGCTCTCACTGGAGGGGGCGTACTCGGCGGCGCGGTAGGTCACGCCTCTCGCGGGCCTACTTCGCCGGCGCCCGGTCCGCGGCCAGCTTGAGTGCGCGTTTCTCCACCCCGCGCACCGTGGCCTCCACGGCGTCCTTCTGGCCCACACCCGCCAGGAAACCCGGGATGGAGCCGCCCGGCTCCACGATGAAGCGGTAGACGAAGTGCACCCCGCCCTCGGCGCGCGGGGTGAAGTACCAGCTTCCCTGGTTGTGACGCAGCCGCACCACGCCCGCGCGCTCCGGCAACTCACTGGAGGCCGGCGTCCACTTCTGATGGAACGCCACCTGCTTGCCGTCCGCGCCCAGCACCGGCTCGTCCAGCACCCGGAGCACGTAGTCGCGATCCGAGATGATGGGGAAGTCCAGCCGCGTGTACGTCAGCCGCGTGCCATCCTCGCCCCGCGACAGCAGCCGCGA
This sequence comes from Archangium lansingense, assembly GCF_026626635.1. GTDB lineage: Bacteria > Myxococcota > Myxococcia > Myxococcales > Myxococcaceae > Archangium > Archangium lansingense. Next base: position 6,865,244 of record NZ_JAPNKA010000001.1, on the reverse strand, counting down.
CTCCGTCACGTACGGCATGAAGTGCCGGAAGCTGTCGTGATCCGTCAGCGCCGCCTGGACATCCTGGAGGCTCACCGGAAGCACCCCCTCGGCCCATACCTCCCGCCCTCCCGTCACGGCCGTGTAGGGCCGGGCCTTGATGGCGATGTCCCCATTGGACACCTGCTCCCAGTCCTCGGCCCCAGCGCCACCCGCCGCCAACGCGCACACCAGTACCGCCACACGCGCCACGCTCCGCATGGTCCCCTCCTTTTGGAAGGGACCACTATACAGGGGCCGTTGGATCAGAAGAGGGCAGGAATCGAGTAGGGGCTCCAACGATCCTTCCACGGGCGCGCCTCTTCGAGCTGGTACGCGAGACCCAAGAGCAGCGCGTCGGCGCCGGGGGCCGCGGCGAAGTGGGTGCCGATGGGCAGACCTTTCTCCGGGAAGTGGAGGGGCACGGACATTCCCGGGCACCCCGCGATGTTGTGGATCGGCGTGTAGCCGACGGCGCGCCCCGTACGGCGGATCAATTCTTCTCGTCCGAGAACCGGAGAGAGGTGCCCGATGCGCCACGGTTCGGTGGCGAGCGTCGGCGTGAGCACCACGTCGTACCCTCGGGTCGCCTCGTGGTAGGCGTGCACCGCCTGCGCGAAGACGGCGCGCGCGTACGGCAGCGCATCGGGACCGCGCGCGAGGAAGGTCTCGATCAGCGCCCAGGTGAACGGCTCGAGCTCGTCGCTTTGCACGGGCACGTCGCGCGTCTGATCCATCATCTCGACGACGCCCGCGATGGCCGCACCCGTGACGAGAAAGAACGCGTCGCTCAGCGCGGGACCATCGAAGGGGGGCGGCACAATCGGCTCGACCTGGTGACCCAGCTCGGTGAGCAACGCCACCGCCTCATCGTAGGCACGGCGCACCGGGGGTTCCGGCTCCGCGCCCAGCATCGTCCGCGTCCAGGTCGCGATGCGCAGCTTGCGAGCGATCGGCTCGCGCACGAAACCGACGGGCGTACCACTCGAACGATCCTCGGTGATCGACAGGAACAGCGCGCTGTCTCGCACCGAGCGGCTGATGCAGTGGTCGCTCGTCATGTCCCCGAAGTCCGAGCTGGCGAAGCTCGCCGGCACCGTGCGGCCACGGCTCGGCTTGAAGCCGAAGAGACCGCATGCCGACGCGGGGTTGCGGATGGACCCGCCGCCATCATTGGCGTGCGCGAGCGGGACGAGCCCCGCGGCGACCGCAACCGCGCTGCCTCCGGATGAGCCCGTGGGCGAGCTGGCGAGGTCCCACGGGTTGTGCGTCGCGCCCTCGAGCAGCGTCTCGGTGCTGCCGAGCAGCCCGAACTCCGACATCGCGCTCTTGCCGACGCACACGAGCCCCGACTCCTCGAGCCTCCTGCCGTACGGCGTCTGCTGCTGGGCGATGTTGGCCGCGAACAGCCGCGAGCCGAGCGACCAACGCAGACCTGGCCACGGCGTGGCGTCCTTCACCAGGAAGGGCACCCCGGAGAATGGCCCCGGGCTCGCCGGACGAGGCTGCTCACGAGCGATCGTAACGACCGCACGCAGCAGCGGGTTCAACGCATCGATGCGCGCCAGGCACGCGTCGAGCAGCTCATCCGCCGAGACCTCACCCCGAGCACACAGCTCCGCCTGCGCCATGCCATCGAGGCGGGCCAGAGACGCCAACTCCTTCATCACGCGCTCGCCCGCTCGAGCCGCTTGCCCTTGTAAGCGTGAATCGTCCGCGTGCCCGCGGTGAACCGTCCCGAGGTGCGCGCGCCCATGGGGATGACGAACTCCCGCCCGGCGCCGAGGTGGATGTCCATGCCATTGATGGTCACCACGTAGCTGCCTTCCAGGACCACGAGGTACTCGTCGGAGTCCCGCCACTGTTCGCCGGTGGTCGCGTCGCTCTTCGCGTGGAAGAGGGTGAGCTGGGTCCCATCGGCGCCGTCGAACGCGTAGGCCTCGACGCCGGGGATGTTCAGCGAGGTGGCCGCGACACGGTTCGCCGGGCCCGTCATGAAGGCGGGGAAGGCGCCCAGGCCGAAGCGCGCGGCGTACTCCGCGTTGAGCGTGGAGAAGCGCTCCTTGTCGAATCCGGCGGCGGGATTCCCGTCGATCGAGGCCTCCAGGTTGTCGAGGCAGATGTGCCAGCCCGTGGCGTCGCGGGCGACGTTCGCACGGTCACCCGGGATGTTGGTGAAGACCAGCAGGCAGCCCGTGCCCTCGGGCCTCAACTCCCACCGCAGCAGGTCTCCCTCCCACGTGTACTCGAGGACGCGCGGCGGATCGAACACGGAGATCTTCCCGGTGGTGGGGTCGCCTTCCGCGAAGAAGAAGCGCAGCTCGGCGCCGGCCTGGCGGTTGCCCTCGATGCGCGCGGGGAACCAGTGGGCCAGCTCCTTGTTGTCCGTGAGTGCGCGCCAGACCTTCTCGGGCGGATGGTTGAGGCGCCGCTCGAACCGGAGCTCTACCTTGTTGCCTTTCGTCGTCAGCGTTCCGTGCTTCATTGTTTCCTCCTCGGGGCCGGGCTCCGGCGAGTGGGGGCGGGCGCGTCATCCGCCATGGTGTCCAGGTGGCGCTCCAGCGCGTCGAGCCGTCGGGACCACAGCTCGCGGTACGGCGCGAGCCACGAGTCCAGCTCCACGAGAGGCTCCGGACGCAGGCGGTACAGCCGCCGCTGGGCGTCCTGCTCCACGTCGACCAGTCGCGCATCCTTGAGCACGCGCAGGTGCTTGGACACGGTGGGCTGGGTCAGCCCGAGCCGGTCCACCAGCTCCCCCACGGGACGGCGTCCCTCACGGAGGAGATCCAGGATCCGGCGGCGGTTCGGCTCCGCCACGACTTCGAACGCGCTCAGCATGACCTTTATATGCTTTTCGAGGCATATGCCTGTCAAGGCATATAAAGCCGCTGTGTGGGGTACCGGGGATGGAGGTGGGCAGGGGACCGCACGCAGCGCGGCGTGACCCCGAGGTCGTGTGCTTCACGAGACCGAAGCCGGGCGCTGCGCGGAGTCCGAGACAGGGTGGCTCCGGTTCTTGGCCCACCAGGCATCGACAGAGAGGCGGTTGAAGTGAGCCGTGGCCATGAGCGCGGAGTAGAGGGCCGCGTAGATCATCTGAAGCCCCACCGTCTCCCAATCGCTTCGCAGGGTGGTGCCGAAGATGAGGGCCACCATGAGGAGGCCCCCGGCGAAGAGCGCGGTGCGCGTCAGCAGCCCGAGGGTGAGCAGCACGCCGAGGACGGTCTCGATGAAGGGCAGCAGGAGCGCGAAGAGGCGCACCAGCGGAGAGGGAATCCAGGTGTTGGCGAAGAGCTGCACGAGTGCGTCGGCGAAGGCTCCGGGGTTGCCGATCCGGACCAGGCCATGTCCGAGGATGTTGATGCCGAGGGCGAGCCGCAGCAGGAAGTGACCCGCAGTCGCGTGGGTGAGGCCGAGGAAGGGGAGCGATACTTCTTCTGGAGGTGTTGAGGTCTTCATGGCGTCTTTCCGGTGTGGTGCAGAGGAGTCCTCCGCACCGGGGCTCCAGAGCGGAGCCCTCACGCCTCTACTTGCGCTTTGTCCGGGTGGTTGAGAACGTGGCCCTGAGGAACGACGCTTGTGCCTGAACGGAAAAAGCAAGGTCCGGTGCTGCTCGAGGGGCTGATGCCCTTGGTCGCGTTCGTGCGAGCCGTCGATGACAAGGGGTTCTCGGCGGCGGCGCGGCGGTTGGGGCTGACCCCTTCCGCGGTGAGCAAACAGGTGGCCCAGTTGGAGGCACAGCTCGGAACTCGGCTGCTCCGGAGGACGACTCACCACCTGAGCCTCACGGAGGCGGGCAGCATCTTCTACCAGCGCTGCCAGCGGGTGCTCGGGGAGCTGGAGGATGCCCGGCTCGCGATGGCGGCCCTGGATGAGCGCCCGAGGGGAACCCTGCGCATCTCCGTACCCGCGGTGCTCGGCGAGGTCCATGTCGGGACCGCGGCGGCGGCGTTCCAGGAGGCCTTCCCCGAGGTGCAGGTGGAGCTCGAGGCGAGCGATCGGGTGGTGGACCTCGTGGAGGAGGGCTTCGACGCGGCGGTGCGGATCGCCGGCACCTTGAAGGACAGCACGCTGGTGGCTCGGCGCCTCGCGGCCGAGGAGCGTGTCCTGTGCGCGAGCCCCTTCTATCTCCAGCGTGCGGGCAGGCCTCTCACTCCAGAGGAGCTGGCCGACCACGAGTGCCTCCTCTTCAAGCCCGGCCGCGTGGTGAGGGAGTGGCAGTTCCAAGGGCCCGAGGGCACTCGGAGCGTGAAGGTCCAGGGCCGCTTCATCGCCAACAACAATCTCGTCTTGCGGCAGGCGGCCCTCCTGGGACGGGGGATCGCCAACCTCCCGCGCTACCTGGTGCTGGAGGAGCTGCGCTCGGGTGCTCTGGTGTCGCTCCTCACCGAGCATCCGGTGACCCATCGCCACATCTATTTGGTCTACCCGCACCGGCAACTCACGCCTCTCAAGGTGCGGGCCTTTGCGGACTTCCTCGCTCGCTACTTCCAGCGCATCTTGGGTCAGGCCGAGCTGCGGCCGTGAGAGCGCTCGGTCTTCCTGAGAGTCGCTGAGCTGGGGAGTACCCGGTGCGCATTGACCGCAACAGCGCTGGGCGTTAGCTTGTGACCGTGTGACCAATTTTCAAATCTGGTCACGGAGTCAGGAGAGGTAACGCTTGCCGGATCGCTCCCCACCGCCCGCGCTTCGTGCCGATCAGATCCTGGATGCCGCGGCGACCCTCCTCGTGCGTCACGGCTACCGGAAGGTGACGGTCGATGACATCTCGCGCGAGGCGGGCATCGGCAAAGGCACGGTGTACCTGCACTGGCGGAGCAAGCAGGAACTCTTCGAGGCCCTCTTCCTACGCGAGGCGATCGCCTACGTGGAGGGGCTGCTCGACCAGCTTCGCCGCGATCCACGCGCGGTGTTGCCTCACCGTCTGCTGTCGGAGTCGTTCCTGATCGTGAGCGCCCGGCCGGTGCTGCGGTCCCTCGTCACCGGAGACCTGGCGCCCCTGCGGAGCGGCTTGCAGGCGAGTCCGCTGCGCAGCGCCGATCTGCTCGCGACCGAGCGGTTCTTCGCGCTGCTGACGGAGCACGGGCTGCTGAGGCGCGACGTGCCGAACCTGACGTACGTCCTGAAGGCGGTGCACTCCGGCTTCTACCTGCTCCAGTCGCTGGATCCGACTGACGCGGGCCTGGACGTGCACGCGAAAGCCGAGGCGCTCGCGCATGTCATCAGGACTGCCTGCGAGCCAGCGACGACACCGAATTCGAAGGCCCTGGCCACCGCAGCCGCGGAGCTGATCACCGTCTTCGAGAAGCTCATCCCGCCGTACCGCGCGTGGATCTACGGCGAGCAGCCTGAGCGCCGCTGAGCCACGCGAGAGCAAGAGGAGCTGCACATGGCTGAAAGAAAGGTCTGTCTCGTCACGGGTGCCTCGTCTGGAATCGGCCTGGCCGCTGCGCTGGAGTTGGTGCGTGCCGGCCATATCGTGTACGGCGCTGCGCGACGCGTGGAGCGGATGGACAGTCTCCGTGCGGCTGGCGGTCACCCGATTGCGATGGACGTCTCGCGCGATGCGGACGTGGAGCGCGTGGTGCGCACCATTCTCGACGCGCAGGGACGGATCGACGTCCTCGTGAACAACGCGGGGGTTGGGCTGCACGGCTCCATCGAGGACACGCCGCTCGACAAGGCGCGCCACCTGTTCGAGGTCAACCTCTTCGGCCTGGCCCGGTTGGTCCAGCTCGTCCTGCCGTCGATGCGCACGCTGGGGTCGGGCACCATCATCAATGTCTCGTCGATCGGCGGAGAGATCGCGCTCCCGCTGGGCGCCTGGTACTACGCGTCGAAGCACGCGCTGGAGGCGTTCTCCGACTCGCTCCGCCAGGAGGTTGGGCGGTTCGGCGTCCGCGTGGTGCTGATCCAGCCAGGCATCATCAAGACGGAGTTCGAGAAGGGCACCGCCCAGGAGCTGCGCGACGTCTCCGGACACGGCGCCTACGCGATCATGGCGGAGGCGATGGCGAAGCGAGCCGACCAGGCCTTCAGCGGCGAGAGCAAGGCGTCGGAGCCGTTGGTGGTCGCGGAGGCGATCCGGGAGGCCATCGACTCGCCGTCGCCGAAGGTCCGCTACGTCGTGGGCTACCTCGGCAAGATGCTGCTGACGCTCAACCGCGTCCTCTCGGATCGGGCATGGGACCGGATGGTGACGAGACGGCTCTGAGAGCCCCGAGCTCCGTCAAAACTCGTAGCGCAGGTGACGGATCAGGTTCCGATAGAACGGCAGCCGGCCCATGACCCCCTGCATCACCCCGGAGAACCAGTTCTTGGACAGCCGGCGGACCAGGTCGGGCATCGTCAGGAACTCGACGCTCTCGACGAGGCGAAGCTTCGGAACCTGCTTCTCGAGATCGTGCGGATCACCGACTCCCCAGACGAGCGAGACCTTCATGCCGCGCGCTGACGTGAGGCGGGAGATCAAGCGGATCATCGTTCGGCTGTAGCCGTCGAACGCGAGCTGCCCGCTCGGGAACTGCTCGGTGATCCGCCGGAGCAACGCCGTCCCGTCCTTCTCGTGCAGGTACATCATCAGGCCCTCGGCGATGACGAGCACCGGCGTATCTCCAGGGATCGCATCGAGCCAGGAGAGCTCGGTCACCGAGGTGGCAATCCGGCGATAGCCCTCGCGCTCCGGATAGAGCTGCTCGCGCAGGGCGATGACGTCTGGAAAGTCGACGTCGAACCAGCGGACCGTTGGCCCCGGGTTGATTCGGTACACGCGGGTGTCGAGGCCGCAGCCGAGGTGCAGGACCGTCGACTCGGGGTTCGCGGCGAGGAACGCCCGCGTCCACTGGTCGAAGTGCAGGGCCCGCATCGGCAGGGTGATCTCGCCCCCGCCCTCCATTTTCAACTCCGTGAAGTCGTAGTCGATGCGCGCGACGGCGTCCGCGGCGAAGTGGTCGCCGAGGATCGGATTCTCGACCGCGGCGTCCATCGCCTTGCCGTACAGCGTGGCGAGGTACGTCTCCTTGTCCTTGGTCAGACGAACCTTCTTCGCTTCCATTGTCGCCTCCATGTCGCGGAGATGGAGCGGACTCTATTCGAGAGAAGGCCCAACTCCCCAACTTCGGAGGGAGGGGCCTTCGTCTGCAGCCGCGCTCTACGGGAACGTCACCTTGGGAATGGAGATGGTGCGCCCGCTCTCATCCCACAGGCGCACCGTGACGTCCCCTCGTGGCATGCCGGGGCCAGCTTCGGCCTCCACGAAAACCCGCCGAGACCCTGCCGGTGCAATGGCCTCCTCCTGCCAGAGCGTCACGCCCTCCAGCCGCTCTCCCGTGGCGGTTTCAATGGATGCCCCTGTCGCCAACCAGGAGTCGGTGCCGGCGTTCATCAGCAAGAACTCCACCGCAACCGTCTTCTCGGAACGGTAGCTGACGCCTCTCGTCATGAGGAGGGCGCCGACTCCTGGCTGCTGTCCCATCGGAACCGCGAGTGGCGTGGCTTTGACTCCATCCTCTCCCAGCGCTCCGCTCGCATACAACCCCTGGAGTCTGCCCGCCCGCTCAAGTCGGGTACGCAACTGCTGGTATTCCTCGCGGATTCGCTCGTTCTCTTCGTGGAGCTGCTGATTCTTCGCGCGCTCTTGGGCGAGCTCGTGCTGAATGGACTCTCGGGAGCGCTTGTCGCGGTACACCTCCACCTGATGCGTCGCCCGTCCCGAGTGCGCCACCAGGGAGAAGGTGACACTCTGCTCGAAAGAGCCTTCTCCCCAGCGCGCCGTGAGACGGAGATGCTCCCCAGGCACCATGTCCGGAGGCGGCACGAAGCTGATGCCGCTCCTGCCGCGCATCACCTCCGCAAAGCGCACCTCATCCTGGAGTTCTACGACGGCAGGCGCGTCGAAGGTGAAGCCCGACAGGAGCCCCGGGCTGACGCAGACCTCCGGCACCGCAACCGTGGGCGCCAGTGACAGCTCGACGCGCTGGTTGTCCGCACAGACGGTAGGGGAGGGTGCTGGCGTCGCCAGGGGGCTTCCTTGAAGATGCACCAGGACGATCAGGGAGAGTGGGTGGGGTGGGAGCATCGGACGTTGCCTCCAGCGCGGACCTACTCGAACTGGCGTACGGCGCGGACGCTGACGCCAGAGATGACGAGCGCCCGGGTGGCTGTGCTGCCGGGCTCCATCACGACGCCGAGGACGGGATCCGCCACCGACTTCATCTGCAGGCAGACGGGCACGATCTCTCCGGAGGGGAGCCGGGCCTCGGTGAAGCGGCCATAGACACGCTTTTCGCCGATGACGACTCGTCCGGAGAAGATGGTGAAATCCGGGAGCCCTCCCCACCGGCCGATGATCTCCGCGGTGACGGGCCCCTCCTGGAGGGGCACCACTTCCACACGCGGAAGCGGAAGGACGAGGTTGATGCCGTGCGTCGAAACCAAAACGAAGCGCTCGTGAGTGGCGGCAGCTCCGGGCGGGCAGTCCTCCGGAGGGGGCGGGGGGCGCGGCTGCGGACCACTCACGCAGCCAGGCGAACCGGCCACGCAGCCGGCGACAACCAGGTTGCGGACCATCTTGGACGTCTTCTTCATTGAGGGCTCCTCGCTATTCGCCACGGTGGCGACGGGCGCGGGGGTGGGGGCCGCGCCGTGCGCAACGTCCACTGCCGTGGCCGTTGCCTCGACTTTCTGGCCGGAAGTGGCCTGGGGCGTCGCGGGGGAAGGAGGGGATGCGATGAGTGGGGCGTCTCCGGCGACGCACAGCAGGAAGGCCGCGGCGAGAGCGAGCCCGGCAGCCCGCCACCGCCCAGGGAGCCGACTTCCGGGCGCCATCGGCGCTGGCGCGGCAGCACGCGGCACAGGGGCGCCTCCAGGGAACAGGGGTGTACGCCAGGAACTGTCCGCCTGGGTGCACAGCTCCAACAGGTCCTCCGCGAGCGCCTTGGCATCCGGGTAGCGGGCCTCGAGCTCCTTCTCCAGCATCCCCATGCACAACTCGCTCAGGGCCAGGGGCACGCGCGGGTTGAGCTCATGCGGGGCCGGCGGCGTCTTCTCGAGGATGGCCCGGTTCAGGTCCGGGCCGTTCCGGTCTCCGAAGGGGAGCGCGCGCGTCAACAGGATGTAGATGACGACGCCCGTCGCCCACAGGTCGTCCCCCGGAGCGAAGGGGTAGGGCTCGCCCTCCCACTCCCGGGCGAAGCGCAACGCCTCTGGGCTGCGGTACTCCGCGGTGCCCGGCGGCAGCCGCATGGTGAGGCGTAGCGCGCCCTCCTTGAGGCCCGCCGCGCCGAAGTCCACGAGTACCGGTTGCCCGTCCGCCTCGCGAACGACGATGTTGGCTTCCTTGATGTCCCGGTGCACCACGCCCGAGGCATGCACGTCCGCCAGGGTGAGCGCGAAGGGCAACAACAACCGCATCACCAGCTCGAGCGCGGAGGGATTCTCTTCTGCCGCCCAGACGTCGAGCGTGCGACCCTCGACGAGTTCCAGGGCCAGGACGAGGAAGCGCGGCTCGTCCTCTGGCCAGAAGCCATACCCGTGGAAGGACACCACGTTGGGGTGCCGCACCAGGCGCAGCGCGGCAGCCTCCCGGTCACCGCGTGGGTCAATGCGCACCAGCTTGATGGCGTAGAGCCGCCCACTCCGTCTCGCCCGGTACACGGTGCCGAAGCTGCCGGAGGCGATCGTCCCCTCTACGGTGAAGCCAGCCACCTCTGTGCCGGGAGTGAGGCGCGGCACCTCCCCCCATGCCTGTCCGCCGATTTCGTCGAGCATCCCACCTCCCTCTGGAAACAGTGGACGCTACCAGAGAGAAGAGGAGGAGGGCCCGGACGTAAGGGGTCGGGTAAGTCAGTGGCGAACAAGCATGTAGGGGGGCGGTGCGTCTCAGACGTGGACGGCGCCGGTTGTTGTGCTTCAGGACACTGACGGCTTCCACCCGCGGGCGGCTGCGGCCTCCATGCACGCCAGCCCTATCGGGCCCACACGTTTCCCGTGCAGGCCCGCCGCGTGTTTGTCTCACTCGATGATCCGGAGGCCTTCCTCGCCAACCTTGGCGCGACGACGTAGGGGCTTGTCCGGAAGGGTGGCGCTCGACAGCCGCTCGGGAATGCGCGCGACGAGCACGTCGATGGCGGCGCGTACCTTCGAGGGCAGGTGCTTGTTCTGCGGCCAGACGGCGTAGACCTCATTGCCGTAACGGCGCTCCTGCTCCAGCACCGCGACGAGCCGCCCGTCGCGCAGGTGCTCCGCGACGAGCCAGCACGGAAGCCACGCCAGCCCGGCGCCCTGCACTGCGGCGTCAGCGATGGTCTCCACGTCATCGAAGCGCAGGCGCGAGGGGACCGACACAATCTTCTCGCCCCCCTGGCCATCCGGGAACCGCCAGGGCTTGGAGATGCCGTTGCGCCCGTAGACGACCGCCGTATGGCCGTCCAACTCCGCCAGTGTCGCGGGATGGCCGTGCCTGGCGAGGTAGGCCGGAGCGGCGCAGACCAACATCTCCTGGGCGCCCAGCCTGCGAGCCGTCAGGCCGGCATGGTCCGCGAGGGGGGCCACGCGCACCGCCAGGTCGTAGCCGTCCTCGATGAGGTCCACCACGCGGTCGCTGAAGGAGATCTCCACTTCCAGCCCGGGATGCTGCTGGGCCAGCTCCCAGAGCAGGGGAGCCGCGCAGTGCCGGCCGAACATCACCGGCGCGCTCACTCGGAGACGGCCAGTCGGGGCGCGGCGGCCAGAGTCCAGCGCCGCAGTGCCAGCCTCCAGCTCCGCCAGCGCGCGCACGCAGCGCTCATAGAAGGCCTGGCCATCCTCGGTGAGGCTCTGCCGCCGTGTGGTGCGCAGGAACAGGCGCGTTCCCAGGTGCGTCTCCAGCCGGGCAATGCTCTTGCCAACGGCCGAGCGCGACAGGCCCATGCGCTCGGCGGCGAGCGCGAAGCTCCCAGCCTCGGCGGCCTGGACGAACGCGAGGACTCCACTGAAGCGCTCCATCATGACTCCGCTCCTATTGGCGACTTCGTGTCTCCAGTGAGCCGACGCAATGTCTCTACTGGAGAAACTCACTCGCCTCTATATCCGCTGCGACTCTTTCACGCACTGACTGGGAGCAAACGATGGGTGGCACGATGAAGCGTTGGCAGCTGAGGCAGTCCGGCCGGGCAAACCTGGAGCTGGCGGATGTGGCGATTCCCAGCCCAGGTCCAGGCGAGGTCCTGGTTCGCGTCTCGGCGGTGTCCCTCAACTACCGCGAGAAGCTCTTCCTGGATGGGGCTGGGTACTCGGGCGCGCCCAGCCCGTACGTCCCGACCTCCGATATGGCGGGGGAGGTCGTCGCCACCGGGGCGGGCACCCACCGCTTCAAGGAAGGCGCTCGGGTCATCGCCAACTTCCAGACCGACTGGGTAGACGGTCCGGTGCCTCGCGCGAATGGTGGAGTGCGCAGCCTGGGCGGCAGCGTGCCGGGCGTGCTGGCCGAGTACGTGGCCATGCCCGAGAGCTGGCTGGTGGCCTCCCCCGAAACGCTGGATGACCTGCAGGCGAGCACGCTGCCGTGTGCTGCGCTCACCGCCTGGACCTCGCTGGTGGAGCTGGGGGGACTGCGCCCGGGTCAGACGGTGGTGACGCAGGGCACGGGGGGCGTGTCCTTGTTCGCCGTGCAGATCGCCTCGGCCATGGGCGCTCGGGTCATCGTGCTCTCAGGGGATGAGGACAAGCTCTCCCGCGCGAAGGGGCTGGGGGCAGCCCACGGCATCCATCGCCGCCACACGCCTGACTGGGAGAAGGCCGTGCTCGAGCTCACCCGGGGCGAGGGTGCGGACCACATCCTGGAGCTGGTCGGTGGCGACAACCTCGCCCGTTCCGTGAAGGCCCTGGCGTCCGACGGGCGCATCTCCCTGATCGGCGTGCTGGAGGGCTTCGAAGTCCGCTTCCCCGTGCTGCCGCTGTTCCAGACGCATGGGGTCATCCAGGGCATCCTCGTCGGACATCGGCGCGGCCTGGAGAACCTGGCGCGCGCGGTCGATCGGCTCGCGCTCAAGCCCGTGGTCGATACCGTCTACCCGCTTGCCGACTTCCCGAAGGCGCTGGAGCACCTGGACCGCGGGCCCTTCGGCAAGCTCGTGATTCGCGTCCGCTCCTGACAGGGCTCACTTCGCCCCGGGGACCCTCTCGAGCATCATCGAGGGCTCGCCCTTGTACGTGCCGCGTGCGAACTCACGGAAGCCAACCTTGCGCGCGACGTTGAGGGACGCCTCATTCTCCGGGGCGATCATGCACACCACTCGCTCCGGACCGAACTTGCCCTCGGCCCACTTCAGCGCCGCGCTCACGGCCTCCGTGGCGAACCCCTTTCCGTGAACCGACGGAGACACCACCCAGCCCGCCTCCTTCGCTCCCGCGAATGACGGCTGATCGATGTCCCGCCGGAAGTCCGCGAGGCCCACCTCGCCGACGAACCGGCCCGTGCTCTTCTCGCGCACCACCCAGAACCCGAACCCCATCAGCTCCCAGTGGCCCACGTAGCGCAGCAGGCGGCTCCACATCTCCTCGCGGGTGGACGGCTTGCCGCTGATGAATCGGGTGACGTTCGGGTCTCCCCACATCGCGAGGGCTTCCTCGAAGTCCTCGAGTCGTGGGCGGCGCATGATGAGGCGCTCGGTGTCGATGGTGGAAGGGTCGATGGGGGTGGTCATATAGGTTCGTTCCGAGGGGCCGGGAGGACAGCGCTACCGGTAGAAGTGGTCCGCGAGGAGGCGGGCGTTGAAGAGCATGGCGTCATAGCTCGTGTAGACGCCGTGCCCGAAGCATGTTGCCAGGCAGTTGGGCAGGGTGCCCGTACCTCGGTCGCCGTAGTCGACGAGGTAGCTGAACCCGTCCCGCGGCACGCGCGCGCCGTGGCGCACGTGTTGGAGCCAGGCCTTCACGTCATAGCCCTCGCCGAGGATGGCATCGAGCCGCGCGGCCAGCTCCCGCTCCTTCGCGTTGCCCGGCGGCAGGTCCGAACCGGCGATGCCCCACTGGTGCACGTAGTCGCCACTCTCGGTCTGGAGGACGCCGGCAACGGTGCTCCCGCGCGGCTCCGCACCCCGGTGGTTGATGACATGGAGGACGCGGCACCGCCGGCCCGCCGCCCAGCCATAGCGCGGCGGCATGCCGAAGGTGGCGATGTCGAGCCGCGCGCGGGCGACCTTCTTCGCCATCTCCTGGAGGACCTCCGTGGGCTCGCCGGCGTCGCGTACGGCCTGCCAGAGCGCCTCCGCGGTCCGCGCCGGGTAGACGAGCTGCGTGAGCAGGGCGAGCACCTGGCCGCCATGGCTGTGCCCGAGCAGCAGCGTCCGCTTGCTCCCGTGCTCCGAGGTGGCGAGGAGCCGCAGCAGCTCCACGGCCGCACGCAGGCGGGCGACATGGTTGTTCGCCGAGGACCAGACGAAGCGCGTGGCGTGGACGTCGCCGCCCAGCGCCTTCTCGAAGAGGGAGACGTACTCGGGGGTGTAGTTGCCGAGATCGCGCAGGACGCGATCGCTCGGGAGCTTGGAGAGGCGGCGCAGGGACGGCATGAGTCCCGGGCTCAGGGCCGAGAGCGGCCCCTCGAGCGCGGAGAGCAGCAGGGTAGGGTCGTGGCCGACGAAGGTGCCGTGCACGAAGACGACGTGGCGCACCCCGGAGCGGCGCAGCCGGCTGCCTGCCTGCTGCATGGCCTCGCGCCAGGCGGGAGCTTGGGACTCGAGGACGGGCGTGTCGCGAACGATCGGCGGCATCGCTTCGAGCGCCCGCACCGCGAACGTCCCCGGCTGCGGCGCGGCGTCGTACTGCTGGGGTTGGCAGAGGGCTGGCGTCGGGCGGAGCCGCCACGCGATGACGATCCCGACGACCACGGCAGCGAGGAGGAGGAGCGTGAGCGCGAGCCACAACATGCCGCGCCAGCTTATCGGGAAGCCGGTGCCTGGTGGGGCGCCAGGTCTTTCCCAGGGCTCGCGGGCTGGCCCGTGAGGTGCATGCGGCCTTCCTGGCGAAGCCTTCTCGGGCCAGTCAGCGGCCTCGCCAGGTGTGGGAATACGGAACCGTGACTACTGCTGCGGCGCACTCTCCGTGGGGCCTTCGTCGGTCACGCTGGAGAGGGTGTTCTCCCACTCTTCAACGGCCCGCCGGACATCAGAGGGAGTCATCGTCACGGTGTTGCCCGGGGGGACCTCAGGGGCCCAGACCCGTCCATCATCCGTGGTGACGAGGTAGCCCGCGGCTCCCGTGGCCTCACCATTGTAGACGGTGGGGGCGTTCATGCGGTCCCTCCGGGCGACGTCCACTTCGTTCAGATAATCTCCCACGTTGCCCGGACGCGCCGTTGAACTGCTGGCGCAGGCCGACAAGCCGAGCACACAGGTGGCAACCAGGAAGGGGAGCTTCTTCATGGACCAACTCCTTGTTGGGGGGTCTCCCAAAAGGTGAGGCCCTTTGGCGCTGGAGCAACAGGGTGACGGGCTTGCCAGGGTGGACTCGCAAGTCCGTCCCCCTCCTCCGCGAAAGGCCTGGGTCCTCCTCAGCTCCTCGTCGGGAATGCCTCCAGGTGGTTCAGGATCGCCTCCGAAAGCCGGGGCAGAACAGCGCGCGGAAGCGCGTGCCCCATCCCATCGATCGTCACCAGCGTTGAGCGCGGCAGGAGCCCCGCCAGGTGTCGCGAGCTGGACGCGGGGGTGGTGGGATCCTCCGGGGTGGCGATGACGAGCGTAGGCACGGTGACGTTGACGAGCTCCGCCCCTCGCCCCAGTGCGGCGTAGTCGGCCCGTTTTTGACGGGGGGCGATCCAATATTTCAGGATTTCTTCAATAAACCAGGAAAGAGGTCTGGACCCCCTGGGGGGAGAACCCATGCGTATCCTGGTGACACTGCTCGCGGCAGGACTCGTGCTCGCGTCGTGCGAGCGCGCCTCCGTGGAACCCGCATCCGAGCCGGAAGCGCCAACGCGGACAGTGAAGTCCTTCGTCGCGGGAAGCCGGCTGATGAAGACCGGGAAGGCCGTGCCGGGCCGGTACATCGTCGCCCTCGACAAGGCGGCCCTGGCCGAGGCGCCGGTGGGGGAGCTCGCCCACCAGCTCTCCGCGCTCCATGGGGCCACGTTGGACCAGGTGTACTCCCGGTCCCTCCATGGCTTCTCCGCGACGATGACGCAGGAGGACGCGCTGCGGCTGAGCAACGACCCGCGCGTGCGCTATGTGGAGGAGGACGGCGAGGCCTCCCTCGCGAGCACGCAGACGAACGCGCCCTGGGGGCTCGACCGCATCGATCAGGGGACGCTGCCGCTGGACCAGCTGTACCGCTACAACAGCATCGGTAGCGGGGTTCACGCCTACGTCATCGACTCGGGCATCCGTCTCACCCATGCCGAGTTCGGGGGGCGCGCGGTCCACGGCTTCTCGGCCATCGCGGATGGCAACGGCTCGAACGACTGCAACGGCCACGGCACGCACGTGGCGAGCACGCTCGGCGGCGCGACCTCGGGCGTGGCCAAGGGCGTCACCTTGCACTCCGTACGAGTGGTGGGCTGCAGCCCCTCGTTCACCTGGTCCCAGGTGATCGCCGGCATCGACTGGGTCACCGCCAATCATGTGAAGCCGGCGGTAGCCACCCTGAGCCTGGCGGGCGAGGCGATGCAGGCGGTGGATGACGCCGTCGCCGCCTCCATCAACGCCGGAGTCTTCTATGCGGTCGCGGCGGGCAATGGCTCCAAGGATGCGTGCACTGTCTCTCCCGCCCGGGTTCCCGCCGCCATGACGGTTGCGGCGACCAACCGCTCCGACGCCTGGGCTTCCTCTTTCTCCAACCACGGCTCCTGCGTGGACCTCTTCGCGCCGGGCGAGGGCATCACCGCGGCCTGGTACTCCGACGACACCACCCTGGCGGCGCTCAGCGGCACCTCGATGGCGAGCGCGCACGTGGCGGGTGTGGCGGCGCTCTTCCTGGAGAGCCACTCCCAGGCCACCCCCGAGCAGGTCTCCGCCGAGCTCACGAGCAGCGCCACGCCCGGCACGATCAGCTCCCTCCCCGCGAACTCTCCGAACCTGCTCCTGTACGCGCGCAGGTGCACCGGCAATGGCCCGAGCCCGTCACAGGTGGTGCTCACTTCGCCCTCCACTGGCTCCACCCTGAGCGGCACGGTGACCCTGACGGCCACCGCGACGGACGACGAGCGCGTTACGCGGGTCGAGTTCTTCCTCGGCGATCGTTCCCTCGGCTGGGATGCCTCGGCTCCCTATGAGCTGGTCTGGAACAGCGCCCTCGCTGGCAATGGCGCAGCGGTGCTCACGGCCAGGGCCTACGACACCAACTGCAACGAGGCGGTGAGCGCTCCGGTGAACGTGACGCTCTCGAACGCCGGGAACGCGGCGTTCTCTTCCACCTGGGGAGCTCCCGAGTGCGTGGCCCCGAGCAACAAGTGCGACTCGGCATGGCTGCTGGAGGGCAGGGGAGACCTCGGCCCCGAAGTCCACGCGCCCAACACCCTGGGCAGCGCTTGCGCGGATGGGACGGAGGGTACGTATGGCGCTAGCCCCTCGCTGGAGCGGCTCGTCGTCACCCGGATCGACGGCACCGCGTTCGTCGCGGGCAAGGAGGTGACAGTTCAGGCCACGGTCCGTGCGAGCACCAATGCCGCCAATGAGGTGCTGGACCTCTACGTCTCGCCCGACGTGAGCAACCCCTCCTGGACTCGCATTGCCTCCTTGAAGCTGCCCTACCAGGGGGCGGGAACCTGGACCCACTCGACCAGGTACCTGCTTCCGGCGGGCGGGCGGCATATCCTCCGGGGCGTGTACCACTCGGGCAGCGGTACCGCTTCCGCCTGCTCCTCGGACCCTCTTGCGGATCATGACGACCTCGTCATCGAGGTGGGGACGCAACCGGACACCACGCCTCCCTTCGTGAACATCTCCTCTCCGGCGGGAGGCTCGACAGTCTCCAAGGTCGTCGAGGTCTCCGTGGATGCGAGCGACAACTTCGGCGTGAACCGCGTGGAGCTGTACGACGGCAGCACGTTGATTGCCACCAGCGGCCACTCTCCGTCCACGCCCTACAAGCTGAGCTGGGACACCCGGACGGTGCCCAACGGCAACCGCACCCTCACTGCCCGGGCGTATGACCTGGCCGGCAATGTCTCCACCTCGGCCCCGATCACTGTCCGCCTCGACAACGATCTCGTGCCGCCAACGGTGAGCATCAGCACGCCCGCGGAAGGCGCGACCGTGCGCCAGACGATCACGATCTCGGGCTCCGTCAGCGACAACCGCGGCGTGACGTACGTCTCCGTCGTCGTGGATGACCGCACCATCAACTACTTCTCCGGCTACTACTTTCCACTCTCCTCCTTCCAGACGGGCTGGGACACCCGGCTCTTCACCAACGGGCCGAAAGTCATCCATGTGAATGCCTTCGACGCGGCCGGCAACGTCACGGAGCGCACGCTGAACGTGCTCGTGGACAACGACTTCACCCCTCCGCAGATCTCGATCACCTCGCCCTTCGACGGAGCGGCCGTGAGCGGCATCGTCTCCTTCGAGGCGGCCGCGAGCGACAACCAGGGGATCGCCGATGTGGAGTTCTTCGTGGACGGCGAGCGCCTCTGGGCCGCCGACACGACGGCGCCGTACGCGGTCTCGTGGAACTCGGCGGACGTGCTCAACGGCACCCACACGCTGACCGCCAGGGCGCGAGATCAGGCGCCCTACTACACGACGAGCGCTCCCATCACCGTGGAGGTGCGCAACCCGGGCAGCGCGCAGTTCGATCCGGTCCTGAAGGTGCCCCGGTGTGACGCGGTGGAGGCGCGCTGCGACACCCGGACTCTGGTCCGAGGACGGGCGACGCTGCGCCCCGAGCTGAACATGCCCAACACGTTGGATGGATGCCTCGACGGAACGAGCGGGTACTACCAGTACGACGAGTCCATCGAGCGGGTCCGGGTCATCCGGGAGGACGGCACCCCCCTGGCCGCCGGGAAGCGGGTCCGCATCGAGGCCGACGTCTGGGTCTACATCGCCACCTCCAACCTCCTGGACCTGTACTACACGACGAGTGTGAGCGGGGCGCCCGTGTGGACGTACCTCACCACCGTCAAGCCCACGGCCACGGGACTACAGACGCTCTCGGCGGACTACGTCCTGCCCGCCAGCGGCCAGCAGGCCATTCGCGCGGCCTTCCGCAACTCCGGAGCCACCACCGGGCCTTGCCAGGGAGGATCGAAGACCGATGTCGACGACCTGGTCTTCGCGGTGGGCGCGCAGGAGCCGGACTCCCTCCCACCGACGCAGGTGGCCATCACCTCGCCCTCCAACGGCGCCTCGGTGTCTGGCACCGTCACGGTGACGGCCTCGGCGAGCGACGACCTTGGTGTGGCGGCCGTGGACTTCTTCGATGGGCAGACCCTGATCGAGACGGACACCCAGCCCCCCTACAGCGTGAACTGGAACAGCCGGAGCGCCCCGAACGGAAGCCGCACGCTGACGGTCCGGGCCCGCGATCTGGCTGGAAACGAGGTCACCTCGCAGCCCGTGACGGTGACGACGCACAATGACTTGGTGGTGCCGGTGGTGAGCCTCACCGCGCCGGCTGCTGGCGCCAGGGTGGGCAGTTCGGTGGCGGTCTCCGCGCTCGCCACGGACGATCAGGGCGTCACCCGGGTCGAGTTCTATGATGGCCTCTCGCTGATCGGCTACGACTTCTACGCGCCCTTCACCACCACCTGGATTCCGAGGGTCACCCAGACCAGCAACCGCACGCTGACGGCCTGGGCCTACGACGCGGCCGGCAACGTGGCGATCTCCGCGCCGGTGGATGTGGTGGCCGTCGTGCTCGAGAGCACGCCTCCGACTGTCTCTCTCTCCGCGCCCGCCAATGGGGCCTGGCTCTTCGGGACGGTGACGCTCTCCGCGGACGCGACCGATGAGTCCGGGGTGAGCAAGGTCGAGTTCCTGGTGGACGGAGTGGTGATCCGGACCCATACCGCCGCGCCTCCCTATGTCTACTCCTGGGACAGTCGGGGGAAGGCGGACGGCAGCCACACGCTGAGCGTGCGCGCCACGGACCTCCACGGCAACGTCGCCACCTCCACGGTGGTGAGCGTGATGCTCGACAACACGGCCCCGATCGTGACCTTCACCTCACCCGCCAATGAGGCGGCCCTGGTGGGCATGGTCTACCTCCAGGCGAATGCCTCGGACAGCGTGGGGGTCACCCGAGTCGACTTCCTGGTGGATGGAGTGTTGCTCGCGAGCGACGCGACGGCCCCCTATAGCGTGGACTGGGATACGGGCCTCTGGCTCAACGGAAACCACACGCTGGTGGCCAGGGCCCATGACGTGGCGGGCAACATGACCTCGAGCGCCCAGGTCACGGTGTTCACGAACCAGCCCGGTGGCTCCGGGTACGACTACTACTTGCGCGTCCCGGAGTGCTACTCGCAGGGGAGCGTCTGCGACACCACGGGCTATGTGAAGGGCCGGCAGTCCGGGGAGTTCTACGGAGGGTCCAGCACGCTCGGCAACACCTGTGCTGACGGTGCGGACTCCCTCGAGGCGCAGAAGATCAACCGCATCAAGGTGTCGAGCGTCAATGGCGGGCTCCTCACGCAGGGCCAGCTCGCTCGGGTCGAGGTCCACGTCAACGTTCTCGACACCGCCATGGATGCGCTGGATCTGTTCTCCGCGGGCGATGCCAACCATCCCTCGTGGACGTACCTGACCACGCTGCGGCCGAGCGCAACAGGGAGCCAGGTGCTCTCGGCGGAGTACGTCCTGCCCGCGGGCAGGCTGCAGGCGGTGCGCGCGCAGTTCCGGGTGGGCGGCAACAGCGGCTCGGCGTGCAGCACCGGTCCTCTGGATGACCATGACGACCTGGCCTTCGCGGTGGACTCGGGTCCGACGGTGGAGCTCACCATGAGCCCCGGCTATGCGACGGTGAAGGGCACGGTCTGGCTGTTCGCGAGAGCGGTCGACGAGCAGGAGGTGACGCGGGTCGAGTTCTACGTGGATGGGACGCTGATCAGCACCTCCACCAGCCCTCCCGTCTACAGCGCGAACTGGAACACCGCCAACCTGCCGGACGGAGTCCACTCGTTCACCGCCAAGGCCTATGACATCACGGGCCTGTCCAACTCCTCGCCTCCGATCGTGGTGACCACCGACAACACTCCGCCGGGCGCGACGCTCCTCTCACCCGTGCCGGGGACGTACGTGCGGGGCACGGCCCAGCTCGAGGCCGCCATCAGCGCCAATGAGCCCGTCACCAAGGTCGAGTTCTACGCGAACTGGTCGCTGGTCGGCACCGTCACCAGCCCGCCCTACACCCTGAGCTGGAACACCACGGGCCTGGGCGGGGGCACCTATCTCCTCGTGGCAAAGGCCTATGACAGCATCGGCAACGCTGGCTCCTCTACCGGAGTGTCGGTGACGGTCGACAACACGGTGCCGACCACGGCCATCAGTGCTCCGGCGCAGAATGCCCTGGTCGGAGGGACCGTCCAGGTCAGCGCCACCGCCAGCGACTCCCAGGGGGTGGAGCGGGTCGAGTTCTATGTGGACGGGACGCTGATTGGCACCGACACCAGCGCGCCCTACACCCTGAGCTGGAACACCACCACCGTGACGGACGAGGCCCATGTGCTCACCTCCAGGGCCTACGACTTCGCGGGCAACGTTCGCACCTCCACCGCGGTCGTGGTGAACATCGACAACACCCCGCCGGACGCGGTGCTCACGTCTCCCGCGCCAGGCAGTTCCCTCCGAGGCAGTGTCATGCTCGAGGCCTCCGCCAGCGACTCCTCCGGGGTGACGAAGGTCGAGTTCTACGACGGCACGACGCTCATCGGCACCGACACCACTGCGTCCTACGTGCTGAGCTGGAACACGGTGGGGGTGGGGGAGGGCGTCCATACGCTCTCGGTGAAGGCCTATGACAGTGCCGGCAAGGTCCGCACGTCCGCTGGGGTGTCGGTGACGATCGACAACACCGCGCCCACCACGGCCCTCAGTGCTCCGGCGCAGAACGCCGCTGTCCGAGGCACCGTCCCGGTCAGCGCCACCGCCAGCGACAACATCGGGGTGGCGCAGGTCGAGTTCTACGCGGATGGGACGCTGCTGGGCTCGGCCACCACTGCGCCGTACGCGGTGAGCTGGGACACGACGGCCTGGGCCAATGGCAGCGTCACGCTCACCACGCGGGCTTATGACGCGGTGGGCAATGTCACCGTGTCCGCGGGTGTCGCCGTCACGGTGGACCACACCGCACCCACCGTGGCCATCACGTCACCGACCAACGGGGCCTCGCTCTTCCTGAGCGCTACGCTCCAGGCCAGCGCCAGCGACAACCGGGGCGTCACGCAGGTGGTGTTCTACGACGGGGCCAATGTCATCGGCACGGACACCACAGCGCCCTATAGCCTGAGCTGGAGCGTCCTGCTCGTGGCCAAGGGGAATCACACCCTGACGGCCAAGGCGTATGACGCAGCGGGCAATGTCACCACGTCGGCGCCTGTCACTGTGAAGGTGAACTGAGTCCGCGAGTACGAGAACCGGGCAGGGGGACGGCGAGGAGCCGTCTCCCGCCGGGAGGGAAAAAGGTCACATTCCGCACAGCGAATGATCCAATTATCCTGAATTTCTTCAATTCAGGAAGAAGCGGACTTCGCACCCCAAGGGGGAGGACCATGCGGACCCTGGTGACATTGCTGGCGGCAGGACTCGTGCTCGCTTCGTGTGAGCACCCCTCCGTTGAACCCACGGCGGCACCCGGCCAGGTCATCGACCCCGGCACGCTGCGGCAGTCCATCGACCCGTATGCCTGCACCGGGACCGATAACACTCCACCGCAGATCGCCATCACCTCGCCCTCGTCCGGTTCGGTCCTGAGCGGCACGGTGACCCTGACCGTCAATGCAACGGACGACGTGGGGGTTGCGGGAGTCGTTTTCTACCTCGATGGCCGCATGCTCGTCTGGGACAACACGCCTCCCTTCGAGCTGGTCTGGGACAGCGCCACCCATGGCAATGGCCCGGGGGTCTTCACCGCCCAGGCCTCCGACGCCAACTGCAACCATACGACGAGCGCTCCGGTGGAGGTGACGATCGAGAACGCCGGAGTCGCGACGTACGATCCCTCCTGGGGGACGCCCGCCTGTGCGGCCGTGGGCAGCAAGTGCGACTCGGCGGATCTCCTGGCGGGGAGGGGGCTCCTCAGCCCCGAGCTCCATCCACCCAGCACCCTGGGCGGCGCCTGCGAGGATGGTTCGATTGGCGTCGGTGGTCCCACGGCCGCGGTGGAGCGGCTCGTCGTCATCCGGAGTGATGGCACCGCGCTGGCGGAGGGCAAGGAGGTGACGGTCCAGGCCACGGTCCAGGCTACCGCGTCCTACTCGTACCAGTCGCTGGATCTCTATATCGCGTCCAATCCGAGCAACCCCTCTTGGACCTTCGTGGACACCCTGTTTCCGCCCAATGCGATCGGAGTCTGGACGCTCACGAGCAAGTACGTGGTTCCGGCGGGCGGACGGCACGTCCTCCGGGGCATCTACCGCGGGAACAGCCGTCAGACCCCTCCTTCGCCCTGCATCCCGAACGATTTCTCCAACCCGTTCACCGACCATGATGACCTCGTCATCACGGTGGGACAGGAGGCGGATGTCACGCCGCCCGTCGTCGCCATCACCTCGCCGGTGGAGGGCGCCACGCTCGAGCGCGTCATCAATGTGAGCGTGGAGGCGAGCGACAACTTCGGCGTGAGCCGCGTGGAGCTGTACGACGGCGCCACGCTGCTCGGCACCAGCAACTACTCGCCCTACACCTACAAGTTCAGCTGGGCGACCCGGACGGTGCCCAACGGTCTGCACGCCCTCACTGCTCGGGCGTATGACCTGGCTGGCAACGCCTCCAACTCGGTCGCGGTCAACGTGCTGATCGACAACGACTACGTGCTGCCGCAGGTGGCGTTCATCAAGCCGGTGGAAGGTGCGACCTTGAACCAGGCGGTCCCGCTGGAGGCCAGCGCCAGCGATGACCGGGGCGTGGTGCGCGTGGAGTTCCACGCGGACGGTAACCTGATTGGCACCAGCTCCGCGCCGCCGTACACCGTGAACTGGAACACCCGCTGGGGAGTGGCCAACGGACCGCACGTGCTGCGCGCAACGGCCTATGACGCGGGCGGAAACGCCTCGCCCCCGAGCACGGTGAACGTGCTGGTGGACAACGACTTCGTCCAGCCGCAGACCGCGCTCACCGCGCCCACCAGCGGAGCGACCCTGAGCGGCACGGTCTCCCTGGAGGCGAGCGCGAGCGATGACCGGGGAATCGCCGAGGTGTTCTTCTTGGTGGATGGAAGCCTCATCGGAAGCGACACGACGGCGCCCTACGCCATCTCCTGGGACTCGGCGGAGATCTCCAATGGCAGCCACAACCTGTCCACCATGGTCCGGGACGTGGGGGGCAACATCGCGTATGGCGCGTCCGTCACCGTGCAGGTGAGCAATGCAGGCAACGCGCGCTTCGACACGAACCTGATGGCTCCCCGGTGCGACTCCGTGGCGGCTCGCTGCGATACCCGGGAGATGGTTCGCTCGAGGGGGCAGCAGGCGCAAGGCGGCGAGCCGAACGCGCCCAACACGCTGGGCGGCTGTGCCGACGGCTCGAGTGGTTCCTACCGCCAGAGCGAGTCCCTCGAGCGGATCCGCATCATCCGAGAGGATGGCACGCCCATGGCCGCCGGGAAGCGGGTCCGGATCGAGGCCGATGTGTATGCCGTCAGCACCAGCTACGACTACCTGGACCTGTACTACACGGCGAATGCGACCTGGTCGCCCTCGTGGACGTACCTCGCCACGATCAAGCCCACTGCGACGGGCTTCCAGACGCTCTCGGCGGAGTACGTCCTGCCCGCGGGAAACCTGCAGGCCGTTCGTGCGATCTTCCGCGCCGCCGGGTCCCTCGGGACCTGCGCGCCGCCCTCGTCCCAGTACTCGTACATCGATCGCGACGACGTGGTCTTCCCAGTCGGCGCGCAGGAGACGGACACCGTTGCACCGGACGGGGTCGTGCTCACCGCTCCCGCCCCTGGCATCACGGTGACTGGCACCCTCACGCTGACGGCCTCGGCGAACGACAACTTCGGCGTGGTGTCTGTGGACTTCCTGGATGGGGAGACCCTGATCGGAACGGACACCCAGGCCCCGTACAGCGTGAGCTGGAACAGCCGGAGTGGCCCCAACGGCAGCCGCACGCTGACCGCCCGGGCGCGTGACCTGGCTGGAAACGTGACGACCTCACAGCCCGTAACGGTGACGGCGGCCAACGACCTGACCGTGCCGGTGGTGGCCCTCACTTCTCCTGCTCCGGGCTCCAGACTGAGCAGGATGCTGGAGCTCACAGCCGACGCCTCGGATCCGGAGGGCGTCACCCGGGTCGACTTCTATGCGTACGATCGGTTGATCGGCTCCGACTCCTCCGCTCCCTACACCTGCTCGTGCGATTCGTACTACACCGGCATGTACCCCCTGACCGCCCGAGCCTACGACGCAGCTGGCAATGAGGGGAGCTCGGCGCCGGTGACGGTGACTGTCGTGCAGGAACTGGTGCCTCCGTCCGTGGCGCTCACCGCGCCAGTCGGTGGGGCGAGGCTCGTCGGGACGGTGACGCTCTCGGCGAACGCCACCGATGCCTCCGGGGTGAACAAGGTCGAGTTCCTGTTGGACGGGGTGCTGCTCGCCACCGATACGTCCTCGCCCTACAGCTACTCTTGGAACACCCAGACGGCGGCGAACGGCGGTCACCTGCTGAGCGCGCGTGCCCGGGACATCCACGGCAACATCGCCACCTCCACGGAGGTGAGCGTGACGGTGGACAACGCGGCCCCGGCCGTGGCGATCACGTCTCCAGCCGGTGGGGCGACGGTGAGCGGCGGGGTCTCGCTCCAGGCGGACGCCACGGACAACGAGGGGGTCACCCGGGTCGAGTTCTTCGTGGACGGTGCGCTGCTGGCGAGTGACACGACGGCGCCCTACAGCGTGGAGTGGGACAGTGGCTTCTGGTTCAACGGGAGCCACACGCTGCTGGCCAAGGCGTATGACGCGGTGGGCAATGTGGGGACGAGCACCCAGCTGACGGTGAGCACGAGCCAGCCGGGCAGCGCCATTCACGACTACTATTACCTGCGCGCTCCGAAGTGCTCCACGCCGACCCCCATCTGCGACACCACGGCCACCGTGAAGGGCCGGCACACCGCGGAGAGCTACGGGCCCAACACGATCAACGCGGCCTGCGCCGACGGAACGGCCTCCCTCGAGGCGCAGAAGATCAACCGGATCAGGCTGTCGAGCGTCGATGGAGAGAACTTCACGCAGGGCCAGCGTGTCCGGATCGAGGTCCACGTGCTGGCGCTCGACACGGCCACGGATGCGCTCGATCTGTTCTACGCGACCGATGCCCTCAATCCCGCGTGGACGTACCTGACCACGCTCCAGCCGGGAGCGACGGGGGCCCAGGTGCTCTCGACGGAGTACGTGCTGCCCGGGGGCAAGCTGCAGGCGGTAAGAGCCCAGTTCCGAGTGGGAGGGATCAGCGGATCGGCGTGCAGCACCGGCGCGTTGGATGACCATGACGACGTGATCTTCACGGTGAACACGGGCCCGACGGTGGCGCTCACCGCGCCCACCAACAATGCGCTGGTGAGGGGCACGGTCTCGCTGACGGCGACGGCCACCGACGACCAGGGAGTGGCGCGGGTCGAGTTCTACGTGGACGGGACGCTGATTGGCACCGACACCAGTTCGCCCTACGCGGCGAGCTGGGACAGCACTGGCGCGATGGATGGGGCCCACTCACTCACGGCCAAGGCTTACGACGCGGCGGGCCTCGCCACCACCTCCGCGGTGGTCGGAGTGCTCACCGACAACACCCCGCCGGGAGCAGCGCTCACGTCACCCGCCCAGGGAGCGCTCCTGCGAGGCGCCGTTGTGATCGAGGCCACCGCCAGCGACAGCCAGGGGGTCACCAAGGTCGAGTTCTATGCCGGTGCGACGCTGATCGGCACGACCTTCACGGCCCCCTATGTGGCGGGCTGGAACACCACGAGCGTGACGTCCGGTGCTCACACGCTCACGGTGAAGGCCTATGACGGCGTCGGCAACGTGAGCACCTCCGCGGGAGTGGGGGTGACGGTGGACAACACCGCGCCGACAGTGTCCATCAGCGCTCCGGCGAGCAACGCCCTGGTCGGAGGGACCGTGCAGATCAGCGCTACGGCCAGCGACTCCTCCGGGGTGGAGAAGGTCGAGCTCTATGTGGACGGTGCGCTGATTGGCACCGACACCAGCGCGCCCTACGCGGTGAGCTGGAACACCGCCACCGTGGCGGACGGGGCCCACTCGCTCACGGCCAAGGCCTTCGACATCGCGGGCAACGTTCGCACGTCCACGGCAGTCTCGGTAAACACCGACAACAGCGTGCCGGAGGCGGCGCTCACGTCACCCGTGCCGGGGATGTTCTTCCAGGCGGGCTATGTCACGCTCGATGCCACCGCCAGTGACTCCCGAGGGGTGACGAAGGTCGAGTTCTATGATGGAGCGACGCTGCTCGGCACGGATACTTCCTCGCCGTACGCGCTGAGCTGGTACACGGTGGGCGTAGGGGAGGGGGCTCATACGCTCACGGCGAAGGCCTATGACGCCATTGGCAACGTGGGTACCTCTGCCGGCGTGACGGTGACAGTCGACCGCACGGGGCCGGCGACGGCGATCAGCGCTCCGGCGCAGAACGCCCTGGTGCGTGGCATCGTCCCGGTCAGCGCCACCGCCAGTGACACCTATGGGGTGGAGCGAGTCGAGTTCTATGCGAACGGGACATTGCTCGGCACGACCACCACGGCGCCGTACGTGGTGAGCTGGGACACGACGGTCCTGGCCGATGGTGTTGTGACGCTCACCACGAAGGCTTACGACCTGGCGGGCAACGTCACGCAGTCCGCCAGCCGCACGGTCACCGTGGACAGCATCGCGCCCACCGTGGCCATCACCTCACCGGCCAACGGGGCCTCGGCCTTCCTGAGCACGACGATTCAGGCCAGCGCGAGTGACAACCGGGGCGTCACCCAGGTGGTGTTCTACGATGGCGCCAATGTCATCGGCACGGACACCACGGCGCCCTACAGCCTGAGCTGGGGCCTGCTGACCGTGCCCAAGGGGTGGCACACGCTGACGGCCAAGGCGTATGACGCAGCGGGCAATGTCACGACGTCAGCGCCCATCTCCCTCAAGGTGAACTGACTTCGACCTTACCCTCCATTCGCCGCCGTGCTCGACAATCCATCACTGCACGGCCGAGACCTACCCAGGTCCGAACGGGACCTTTACCGGTTCGGCGACCGTCAGTACCAATGGTGAGATCACGCGCATCACCTACACTGGCACCTACACCCTCGAGCCCGATTGTAGCGGCACCGCGACGCTCACCGACAACCTCGGAGGCACTGCGCACTTCGACATCTTCGTCACCAAGAACGGGGAGAGCACGTCCTTCATCCAGACCTACGCTGGCTACGTCACCGCCGGCTTCGAGATACGACGGGAATAGGCTGGGTGTCCGACCCAGGTGTCAGACTCGACTTTCGCCATTGCCGTCTTCTCACGTAACTGCTCGCCGGCCCCCGTCGTGACGAGAGGGGCCGCGACGTGAGACCTCCGGGCCACAAACCAGGCTCGATGGGTGATGCCTCACGGCCAGCGCCTGACGGCGGCCACCGGGAGTTCCCGAAACAGTCGAACGGCCCCGGGCTTGGAGCCGGGCAGTTTGCGCCAGCGACCCTCATACCCGCCCAGGACGATGCACACCGGCAGCTTGCGGCCGTCCGGCAGCAGCGCCTCGGTGTAGCGCCCCAGCACCGCCTCCATTCCATTCCAATTCTGAATCCCAGGGCCCGTCCAGAGCTTTCCGTACAACAGGGTGCCACCGGGTAGTTGCGGCGAAGTCCCCTCGCGCTGCACCACGCGGCTGACGATGGGGCCGTCACGGTAGATGCCCTCCTCGGTCGGGTCCCCAGGCTGGTTGACGTCGACGATGGCCTGGAGCCGCATGCCCGTGTTGAGTTTCAGCACCTCGAACATGGCGTACTGGGCCTCGGTGGGGCAGTCCTCTGACTCTGGCTTCACCTGGGCGGCGGGACAGCCCAGGCCAGCAGCGGTGCACAGCCACACGGCGAGGACTCCGAAGCGTGAGCGGCTGGAGGAAGTCGAGTCCTGGGGGGTGGTGAGAGGGGGCACGGTCGCACTTCCTTTCTCGGGAGGGCCGGATGCGATGGACTCCGACATGTGGGGCCGCGCGAGTGTGGATCGCACCAGCCACGGCGCAAGGAACAGGCCGACGAGGAGGAGCAGGCCCACCATGGCGAGGCGCCCCACGCGCCACGTGCGGTGCTTCTTGTCGGGCGCTTTCTCGCGAGCGTCCTCCGGCGGCCGCGTATCCTCCGGCGTCGGAGCTGCTTCACCTGCGGGTGCTGCCTGGGGGTGCTGAGCCTCCTGCTCCGGTTCCGCCTGCTTGGGCGGAGCCTCTGCCGGGCTCTCCGGCGCGGTGAGGGGCACCTTCCAGGCGGGGGACTTTCTCTGCTTCTCGGTGGCCTGATCCAGTGCCTCGAGCAGGGCTTCGGTGTTGGGGTAGCGGTCCTCGGGCCGCTTCTCCAGCAGCTTCAGGGTGATGTCGCTGAGGGAGTGCGGCACCAGGGGGTTGAGCAGGTGGGGCGCGGCCGGCGGGACGGCGGCGATGGCGGCCAGCAGCTCCTTGTCCGGCAGCTCCGGGTCGAAAGGGTGCCTGTCAGTGCGTACAGGTCCGCGGCCACCCCGCCGAGGAAGGGCTCACCCCGCTTCCACGCCTCGGTGCGCGTGTAGGCCAGGAGCTCGGGGGGCAGCAGGTGCAGGACGCCCTCGGGCAGGCCCAGTGTCTTCGTGAAGGCCCCGGGGAGGCGCACGGTGCCAAAATCGATGACAAAAGGCCGGCCGTCCTTCCTGCGGATGAGGATGTTCTCCGCCTTCAAGTCTCGGTGGTGCACGCCGCGCGCGTGCAGGACGCCCACGGTGCGCACCACGCCGGAGAAGACGTCCACCACCTCGGCGGCGTGACGGGGTTTGCGCCAGCGCCACTGGTGCCAGTTATCTCCGTCGACGAAGTCGGTGATGATGAAGGCGTAGCCCTTGGTGGGGTTGGGCCAGAAGTCCACGCCATACACGCGCAGCAGGTTGGGGTGGGAGGCATAGGTGAAAAGCGCCGCCGCCTCATGCGCCAGCCGCCGGTAGGCGCTCTTCTCCTCCACGTACTGCTCTTCGGTGAGCTCCTCCTTGGACTGGGTAAGAGGGAGCAGCGCCATCTTCATGGAGTAGGGCTGGCCGTCGCGCTCCACCTTGAAGACCCTGGAAGAGCCGCCGCGGCCCAGCACCTTGACGATGTGCCAGGGCCCCACCACATGGCCGGGTTGGAGGTGGTCCGGGTGTTGGGGTTCCGTCGTCATGGGCCGGCCCTCCTAGAGCTCAACCTCGGTGATGGGAAGGCGCCGCCCGCCCGTGGTGTCCATCAACTCCAGTCGGAAGAGGACCTCGTTGGAGGCGGGGGGCTCCACCATGACGGCCACGAGCGCGAACTCCCCCGGCTGGAGCTGGGGCTTCTCCATGTGCACCGAGAGCACCTTCACCGGCGTCCCCTTCACGCTGGTGAGCAGTGCCGCGCCGGGCACCCAGGCGGGCTGTCCCGGGAGGTTGCGCACCTGGACAACCACCATGGCCCAGAGAGTGCCCCGGTAGCTGGTGCCAGGCCCCGGTTCGAGGCCGCCCTTGTAGCCGGGAGCCGGCTTCCCGAAGAAGCTCTTGGCGCTGACCCCCTCCGAGTTGAGCACCCCGGAGAAGGCGAGACTGGGAAGCCCGCTCTGCGCGCACTGAGCCTTCAAGGAGACAAGCTCGGCTTCCACGTGGGACAGCCTGGCTTCCAGCGCCTCGACGGTGCGCGGGCGGCGCACCACCTCCACCTCCTTGTCCACCAGCGTGGGGTGGGAGACGAGAGCAAGGGCAGCGTACGCCGGGGAGCTGCCGTCTTTGTAACGCACCCGCACGCCCAGCTTCTCCCCGGGGCCCGGCTCGACGGCCACCTCGAGGGTGAGGGTGTACTCGCCTGGGTCCACCAGCTTGAAGCGCGTCGCCCGCCCCTCCACCTCCAGCGAGGCCCTGTCGATGGGAGCGTTGAAGCGCAGGTAGGTGGACACACCGGCCGCCACCCGCACCTCGGGAACCGGCTCACCCGGGCCGTTGAGGACGACGACTTGCCGCTGCTGCTGCTCGCGGGCTGGAGACTGGGGCTGCTGCGCTGTCGCCGTTGCGCCCGTCAGGACGAGTACCAGCAGAAGCGACGGTAGGAGTCGTGCCAGGGTGGGATACCTCCGGAGTCCACCCTAGCAGATGTCGCACTCCGCCCGGCCAGCACCGATGGTGGGGAAACGGACTTTTCGTTCCCCGAGGGGGGAGGCATGACAAGGCCACGGCGAACTGAGCCGGAGCGGCGGAGCACACCGGGGGAGGAGAGAGGCCCCCGGGTGCGAGGTTCTCGTCAGCTCAGGGGTTGGAGGTCTTCTTCCGCCTGGCCCGCCAGGTGTCGCGGTCCTGGCCCCAGAGCTCTACCGGAGTCGTGTCATAGGGCGGCGGCAGCTTCCCAGGGCCCAGCAGGCGCGAGCCCAGCCGGATGGCGACCTGCTGGGACGGCGTGTTCTCCGGCGCGATGGAGTGAATGAGCTCGGTCCAGCCGAGGTGGTCGAAGGCCCAGTCCATGGTGGCCGCCGCCGCCTCGGTGGCGTAGCCGCGGCCCCAGCACTCGCGCAGCAGACCCCAGCCGACCTCCGGCCCCGGCCAGCCTTCTGGCATCCAGGGACCGACGCGGCCCACCCAGCGGCCTGTCGCCTTTTCGATCACCGAGAACATGGAGAAGCCCTGCAACGCCCACGAGCCCGCCATGGCGCTCATGGCCCGCCAGGCCACCGAGCGCGGCTGCACTCCGCCCAGGAAACGCGCGGACTCCGGGTCACCAATGAGGGTCGCGAAGCCATCCAGGTCCTCCAGCGCCGTGGGGCGCAGGAGGAGGCGCGCGGTTTCGAGGGTCGGGCCAGGAGCAATCATCGTGGGTCTCCGAGTTGGTATGAATCAGACCGAGAACAGGTAGAGCTTCGGCTCCGGAACCTTCTTCACTCGCCAGATGTGGCGATCCTCCAGCGCCACCCAGTTCATCTCCAGCGGACGGGCGATGTAGATGACTCCGGGGTCGTCGTGGCGGCTGAGCACGAACTTGCCGGTGTCGTCCTTGGTCGTGCAGCCCACGTCGATGAACAAGTGCCGCTGGATTTCCTCGGGGTCGGTCGTGCCCCAATTGAACTTCGTGAGCTGATCCACCGTGAGCGAATACGTCTCGGCGATGCTCTCCAGCGTCTCGCCGTCGGACACCTTGTGCTCGGAGATTCGCGCGAGGAACTTCCCCGAGGGGGCCATGCGGCGGCGCCGCTTCTTCCCCGAGTCGAGTGACTTCAGGATACCGGCCTTCGCGAACGCCAGCGTCTCGGCCAGGGTCGCGCCGTCGATCGCCGAGGTGATGTCGACACGCCCCTTGGGCACGTCCGAGAGGGAGATGCGGCCCTCGTCGTCGGTGGTGACCTTCTGCTTGGAGCCGTCGGGCAGCTTGATGCTCAGCTCCAGGTCGGTGATCGGATCCTCGGTGACGTCGTCGACGATCTGCACCATCAGCCGCAGCTTCTCCTCGACCACCTCGGGAGGCGGCTTCTTCTCCACCTTCTCGCGAGGCTGCATCACCCCGGGCATCTTCGGCAGGGGTGCGCGGGCCAGCCTCACGTGCTTGCTCGAGAGCAGCGTGGCGGCCTGCCGCAGCACGCTCTCCTCGGAGAGCGGCTCATAGGGCCGCGCGTTCACCTGGGTGTAGACGAGCTCGCGCAGCGTCCGCAGGTTGACGGAGTCTTGCGCGAACTCGCGCAACCGGCGCTCGGCCTGCCACGAGTCCCCGAGCGCGATGTGCTCATGTCCTTCGGGGAGTGGTTCGTGGAATCTGAGGAGCAGGTACTCATGCTCCCCGTTTCGCAGGCGAGGACGAAGGATTCCAAATGCGGCCATTCCCCCAGAATACGTTTCACTGGCCATAGGTTCAGAGGACCACGTGCCGAGGTGGATGGTCAATCCCGGGACCCCCCTCCCTCTCCCTGGGATGGGCGGGTGGTATAGCCGCCGCCGTTACACCCACTTCACGGGGGTTTACAGAGGCCTGGACACCGCCATCCGCTGGGGCGGACAAGAATCCGCGCAACTGGCGGAGGGCTCCTTCCGATAATGGTTTTGAGCGCTCCCCGATGAGGGGACGGTGGCAGTGAGCCACTTCAGGAAAGCGGTATCCGCCATGAACCAGGCTGCCGAAGTCATCAACCTCGACGAGTTCCGCAAGCGCCGCGACGCCCAACCCGCGGCCACGCGCACCCCCAGCCCCGCCTCCATGTGGTCGCCCGTCTGGGTCTGGGTCATGGTCTGGCCCCGCTGAGGGCTGACCACGGGTTCTGAGCAGCCACGGAGTCCAATGCTATTTCGGCATGGACTCCGTCCCACGGTGCACACGGCCCGAGGTGGAGGACCCTCCGCGGGTGTACCCGCTCCCGGGAGCGCGCTAACCTCGGCGGCCGTGAGCCTCACACACATCCAGTCCTTCATTGCGGTGGCCGAAGAGGGCCACGTGGGCCGTGCAGCGCGCCGGCTTCACCTCTCTCAGCCTCCGCTCAGCCGCCACATCCTCGCGCTCGAGGACGAGCTGGGTACCCCGCTCTTCGAGCGCACGCCCCGCGGCATGCGCCTGCTACCCGCTGGCGAGGTCTTCCTGAGCCATGCGCGCCGCATCCTCGCCGAGGTGGACGCGGCGGTGCACACCGTGCGGAGCGTCGGAACGGACCGCACGGATCACTAATCCCCCTCTCCGAGCACTTCCCGCGAGCCGCTAGGGGAACACGGACAGCTCGGCGAGGGAGTACAGGTAGAGGTTGCGGCCCGGTTGATAATCCGGCTCCGCGCGGAGGCGGACGTAGCGCACGGGTTCTTGGGTCTGCAAGGGCAGGTCCAGGAACACCAAGGCCTCGCGGGGAGGAGCAAGCCTCTCATCCTGGAAGGGAGAGTCCCAGGAGGACTCATTGGCGAAGGCATTGGACTGGAGATCCAGGTCCATGCGCTGGGGTTCGAAGGTGCGGACAACGGCCTCCGCGAGCGGAGTCCACTGCTGCCCATCCACGCTGCCCTCCAGCCGCACACGCTCCGGGCCATTGAGGGTGCTCTCGAAGTGCAGCCCGCGGATGACGGCACGCCTCAGGTGCGTGGGCTCCGCCAGGGTGATGACGAGCGACTCCGGGGGGCCATGCTCCACGGTCCCGGAGATGGTGACGGGGGTAAGTTGACCGTCCGTCCAGGGACACTCGCCCGAGAGAGAGGGCTGGCATGCGGCCCCACGGCTGATGGGCCGAGAGGCTCCAGCCGGAAGCGCCAGACGGCCAGTGCGCCACTCCTGCCGGAAGGAGGTGGCGCTCCAACTGCCTCCCACGGGGCTGAAGATCCACTCTCCCAGTGACAAGGCGCGCAGCTGCACCTCGGGACTGGCGAAGTCCTCCATCAGGTGCGGGCCCGGTACCCAAGGAGAGGTGACCCCCGACTGGCGCCACATCGGGAGACCACCGCTGAAGAAGTGCGCGATGGCTTCGGGCGTCGTGGTGGGAACCTGCACCTCCTGCGGTGCGGACGACCCCTGCTCATGGAAGTAGACGAACCGCAGCTTGCCACTCGGGGGCAGCGGGGGCGTGGGCGGGGCGGGCGCGAAGGTGAGGGTGGGCCCTTGGGGGCTGTCGCTCACGGCCAGCCGGGCATCCCAGGGTTGCAGGGCCGGCAGCTCCACATCGCCGTTGAGGATGAAGGACAGGAAGGTGCCCTGGCCGTTGGCATCCAGGGGCAGCGCCAGCCGGAAGCGGTATTGGATGTACGTGTCGGGGCGATTCTCTTCTACGTCGCCCCAGAGGACCTGGAACGTGAACTCGCCGTTGGCCTGGGTGGTGGACGTCCCATAGGGGCTGAAGGTGGGGGGCGCCCCGGGTCCCGCCGGATCGAGCGGGGCAGGGGGAGCCCGCTCGAGCGCAATGGTGGCCCCCGGTATGGGGGAGCCGTCCGTGTTCACCGCGCGGCTGTAGCCGAAGAGGGGGTCCTCCGGGTAGCGCTGCTGGCAGCCGGCGGAGAGCAGGGGCAGCAGCAGGAGGAAGCGATGGGGGTGGCGCATGTCAGTAGGTCCCCTTCAAGCCAACGAGCGGGAGGATGATGGGAAGGGTCATGGGCTTGCGCTCCAGGCCGTCCAGGCCGCGGATGTACTCATAGGCAACGACCTCCTGCTGGAGCGAGGCATTGAGGATGTCCAGGTAGGCGTCGAGCGTGAAGTCCTTCATGGCCCACGACTTCGCGACGCGCAGGTCCACGCGGAAGTAGGGGGCCAGGCGATCGGCGCGGTCCAGATCCTGCCGCACCCACGCGCTCTGGCCATCCGAGCCGGTGATGGAGCGCTGGGTGAGCGAGGTGATCTGCCCCGTCTCGGGCCGGCCGGTGTTGAAGTGGAGCACGGTGCCCACGGTCCAGTTGTTGCCGAACTTGTAGCTGATCGCGGCGTTGACGACGTGGGCCTGCTCGAAGGCGAAGGGCAGGGTGCCCTGCACGGTCTCCACCACGCGGTTGTCATCGCCAATGCGGTTGAAGGTCACGAGGCGCTTGCTCTGGAGGAAGCTGTAGGAGACCCAGCCGAACCAGTTGCGGCCCAGGGGGTGGCGAGCCATCAACTCGAAGCCGTAGGCGTAGCCGCTGGCGCTGGGGTCCACCTGCGCGAGATCGCGGCGCCGCCGGTTCTCCGCCACGTCGGCCAGGTCGAACTCCACGGTGCGCGACAGCGGGTTGTAGAAGACGTCCGCGCTCAGCTCGAGTCCTTCGACGGCCTTCCACTCGGCACCTACGTCGAACTGGGCACCGGACTGAAGGCCGAAGCGCAGGCCCGCGGTGTCCAGCGCGGGGATGTGCAGCAGCACGGTGGGGGGCTGGTGGAAGAGTCCCGCGCCGCCCTTGAGGGTGAGCGTGTCCGAGAGGGCGTGGCGAACAGTCAGGCGCGGCTCGACGGCGGTATGCGTGATGCCGGGCACCAGGTGGTAGGCGTCCACGCGCAAGCCGGGCACCACGGTCCAGCGCTCGGTGGGCCGCCATGTCACGGAGGCATAGGCGCCGGAGAAGGTGGCCAACGAGGAGGGGTTCTTGAGCGGATCCGCCTCGTCCTCGGGCCGCCAGCCTGGAGGACGCCCCTCACCAATGATGAGGGTGGCGGCGCGCCGGTGCTCCACGTCACCGCCCACCTGCAACTCCAGGGAGTCCGAGAACTGCCGCTTCCAGCTCGTGCGTGCCGCATAGCTCGTCTGCCGCAGGCCGAACTCGCCCACGCGCCGGACCGCCAACTGACCGGAAGGCAGCTGAGGCATCGCCCCATCTCCCACCAGCCCCATCGAGTCCCAGCCAAGGGTGAAGGCCAGCTCGCCCTCGCCGCCGGCCAGGGGGTGCGTGCCGCGCAAATCGATCCGGTGGAAGCCGGAAGCGACGCCGCCTCCGGTGCTGCCCAGGCGCATCTCAGGGGAGAGGCCCACGTCGTCCGAGCTGCCCAGCACGAAGAGCCGCAGGCGCCCCTGGCCCACCTTCTGCTCGATGCGCGCCTGGTAGTCCCAGAAGCCGGCGCGCACCCGCTGCGCGTTCTCGTCGCGGAGGGCATTGGCCATCAGGGAGATGAGCATCGCCGAGTAGCTGATGCGCCCGGCCAGGCTGACACTGGTGCCGGTGGACTCGAAGGGGTACTCGACGAAGCCGCCGCTGTTGAGCAGATCCGCGTAGGCGGTGAAGTGCAGCCGATCCTCGCGCGGGCGGGAGAGGCGCCCCTCCACCGCACCACCGAGCACGCGGCCGTACTGCACCGGCGGAGTGCCCGGGTAGAAGTCCACGGTGTCGATGAAGTCCGGGTGCACCACCGCGGGCCCGAGCAGCAGGTGGTAGAGCATGGGGATGCGGATGCCATCCAGGAAGAAGCCGGTGGCGGCGGGCTGGCTGCCACGCACCACGGGGTAGCTGATGCCCGAGGCGAGGCTGCCCACGCCGGGCATGAGCATGACGACACGGAACGGATCTCCCAGCGTGCCGGGCACCTCGCGCAGCTCCTGCTCATGTAGCGAGAAACGGGTGACCTCGGTGCGCGGGCGCTCATCGCGCACCACCGTCTCGTACGGGTTCACCCGGCCGGGCTCCAGGCGGTAGATGACCTGGAGGGACTGGCCGGTGGCGAGTGTCTCCTCGAAGGTGGAGGGCTTGTGCCCCGGGGCACGCACCTCGAGCCGGTGGGCTCCGGCGGACACCTCCAGGGAGAAGAGGCCATGCGCGTCGGTGGTGGCGGCGGGGGTGTCGCTGCCATCGAGGAAGAGGGTGGCGTCCACCAGGGGGCGGCGAGTGCCGCGCGCGCGGACCTCTCCCGTGATACGGGCCTGGGCGGTGGTGGTGGCGGGCTCTGCGGGAGGCTCGAAGCGGTAGACGAAGGGCAGGCGCACCGAGACGGACACTCCGCCCATGGTGGCGGGAGTGAAGCGCAGGCCGCGAGCCGCCGCGAGGGCCGCCTCGGTGAGACGCGCCTCCGCGGGGGCCTGGACCACCGTCACGTCGGCGACGTGGCCCTGCTCGTCGATCAGCAGCTCCAGCCCCACCTCGCCAGCGGTGCCCTCGAGGCCCTCGGGCCAGGCGGCGGGCGAGTCGGCCAGGAGCGAGGGAGGCACGAGCTCGGCCGTGCCGTCGTCGCTAGCCAACCCCAGGCGCGTGGCGTCCTCGGAGGAGACAGCCGTCGTGCCCGCGTCGGTGGCGTGGAGCTCCACCTCCACGGTGCGCGGCTCAGCTGCCGCCGAGGGGACACCCTGCTGGGCCCGGGCGAGGCCGGGAAGCGTGAGCAGGGCGAGCAGGAGAAGGAGAGGGCGACACGCAGCATCCATAGATGCGTGCCTCAGAACCACAGCGACACATCGCTGTCACCCTCGAACTTCGAGGGCTTCACGCAGAGCGAAATCTTTCAAGGAACGAGTGACACATCGAGTGTGAAACCATCGAGCGTGTCCGTTCCACCTCGGACGACGAGGACATGCGTGCCCGCGGGCGGATTTGCGCATGGAGGCTCTTCCTGGGCGCGACTATAGATGGAGCCAGGAAAGGGTGGGACATGCTGACGAGGAACGAGCCTGGAGGACAAGCGGGGAAGGTCCTCTCGGTGCAAGCGCTGCGCAAACAATACGGCACCACCGTCGCGGTCGATGGCATCTCGTTCGACGTAGGCCGCAATGAGATTGTCGGGCTTCTCGGCCCCAACGGTGCCGGGAAGACCACGACCATCAACATGATCCTCGGTGTCCTCGAGCCCTCCGCGGGGTCCATCCTCATCGAAGGAGTGGACCTCGCGAAGCGCCGGGCCCAGGCGCTCGAGCGCACCAACTTCGCCGCCGTCTACGCGCCCCTGCCCGGCAATCTGACCGTACAGCAGAACCTGCGTGTCTTCGGCCTCATCTACGGCGTGAAGGGGCTCTCCGCACGCATCGAGGAGCTGCTCGTGCAGTTCGATCTGGTGAGGTTCCGCGACACGAAGTGTGGCGTGCTCTCCTCGGGCGAGCAGACGCGGGTGGCCCTGGCCAAGGCCATGCTCAACCGTCCGCAGCTCCTGCTGCTCGACGAACCCACGGCCTCACTGGATCCCGCGACGGCGAAGGACATCCGCGCCCGGATCCGCGAGTTCGCCTCCCAGGGGACCGGGGGCGTGCTCTGGACCTCGCACAACATGTACGAGGTCGAGGAGGTCTGCGACCGCGTCCTCTTCGTCTCGCACGGGAAGCTCCTGCTCGAGGGCGACCCGAAAACCCTGCCACGCGAGCACGGCAAAGCAACCCTCGAGGAGCTGTTCATCACCGTGGCGCGGCAGCCGCTCGCGCTGGAGCGAGCCTGAACCCCATGGCCTTCAACCGCGCTGCCGCCATCATCCTCCGCCAGTTCTATCTCATTCGCGGGAGCCCCTCGCGCATCTTCCCGCTCTTCGTGTGGATTGCCATCGACATGGTGCTCTGGGGCTTCATGTCCCGCTATCTCAACAGCATCACCGCGCCTGGCGCCGACTTCGTCCCCGCGCTCCTGGGCGCGGTGCTCCTCTGGGACTTCCTGATCCGCGTCATGCAGGGCGTGACCATGGCGTTCTTCGAGGACGTGTGGTCGCGCAACTTCCTCAATGTCTTCGCGACGCCGCTCTCCATCACCGAGTACGTCGGAGGGCTCGTGCTCTCGAGCATCGCGACGAGCTCGATCGGCCTCGTGGTGATGCTCCTCGTGGCGGGGGCGGCGTTCGGCCTGTCCATGTTCTCCTACGGCCTGATGCTCGTGCCGTTCCTGCTGGTGCTCTTCCTCTTTGGAATCGCGCTCGGCATCTTCGGCGCCGCCGTGGTGCTCCGGCTCGGGCCGTCCGCTGAGTGGTTCATCTGGCCCATTCCCGCCGTGGTCTCGCCCTTCGCGGGCGTCTTCTACCCGCTCTCGACACTCCCTGAATGGATGCGTGCCGTCTCGCGCTTGCTGCCACCATCCTATGTCTTCGAGGGCATGCGGACGATCGTCGCGGGTGGGACCTTCTCGGCCATCACGCTGCTCTGGGGCGTGGGACTGGCCCTGCTCTACATCCTGCTGGCATGCGGGTTCTTCACGCGTGTCTTCCGGTATGCCGTGCGCACCGGCCTCATCGCCCGGTACAGCGCCGAGAGTGTGAGCTAGCCGTGCCTCCTCTGAGAGCGCTGTCCGCTATCAGACGGCTCTCTTGGGGCAGCACGGCGCGAGTCCTCCAGTAAGGGTAGTATTTTCAAGAGCAACAGCTTCGCCCTGAAAGGGCATCGGCCGGGGGGTCCATGGCCGGGAGCTCGTTGACCCTGAACAAGGAGGACGGCCTTGGGGGACGTGACCGTCGCGGGAAAGAAGCTCCAGCACTTTCATATCGCCGCGTTCTTCCGGTCTCGTGAGGAAGAGTACGAGGTGCTTCGCTCCTACATCCGAGAGGGAATCGAGGCGGGCGAGAAGGCGGTCCACATCTGCGATCCGCTCCTGAAACATAAGCACCTCGAGAACCTCGAGACGATGGGCGTCCCCGTCCAAGACTGCACTCGGACAGGGCAGCTCGAGGTGATGGGGTGGAACGACGCCTACCTCAAGGAGGGCCGGTTCGACTCGGATGCGATGATGGCACTCATCGAGGAGGTGGTGACGACGAGCCGGGCCGAGGGCTTCTCTCGCGTCCGCATGATGGGCCACATGGAGTGGGCGATCGAGGAGCGGCCTGGAGTGGACCGCTTCATCGAGTACGAGGCTCGCGTCAACCACCTGCTCAACCGGCTGCAGCAGCCCGCCATCTGCGTCTACGATCTCAATCGCTTCAGCGGCTCGGCGGTGATGGACGTGCTGCGGACCCACCCCTTCACCATCATCGAGGGCGCGCTGCGCGAGAATCCCTACTACGTTCCGCCCGAGGAGCTGCTCGGCACCTCCACCAAGGGCAGGCGCTCCTGAGTCGAGGAGGGCACTCCATTGGTCATGGAGCGCACCACCTTCCGCATGCCCGTGCTTGCCGATCTGGGAGCGCTTGCGCTTCGCCGGCAGGCTCATGATCTGTTCACCCTGCTCGAGCTGCCTTCTGGCTGGCGAGGCAGGGAACCGGAGGAGATTGCTCGAAGCACCCTCGACGCCCTCGTCTCCCTGCTGCGTCTGGACGTCGCCCTCTTGAGAATCCACGGACCAGAGGGGGACCTCGAGTACCAATTTCCCTCGGACCTGGACCGCGAGGCGTTCCTGGCTGTGGGGGGCGATGCAAGCCCCGACTCGCCGGCGACCTTCGAGCTGCCACGGCCGAACACAGTAGGCCGGACCACCGTCCGGGTGATCTCCACCGAGCCGCTGGGAGAGGCTGGGAGGATCATCATTGGCTCCTGGCGGGCGAACTTCCCCACGGCTCACGAGCAGCACCTGTTCCAAGTGATCGCCAACCAGGCCGCGCTCGCGATGCAGTCGAGCCGGGAGGCGCTCGCACAGCGCCGGCTCGCCGAAGAGCGGAGCCGCCTCCAGCGCGTGAACTCCGTGCTGGCAATGCTCCATGCCGTCGCGGATGGGCTCTCGCGGACACACACCGTCTCCCAGGTTGCGGACGTGATTCTCTCCTGGGGATTGGGTGCCATGGGAGCCCACGCCGGGAGCTTGTATCTGACCGATGAGACGGGGAGAGGACTGCGGCTGATCCGTGCCGTGGGCTATCCCGAGCCAGTGCTGCGCGACTACCAGCTCATTCCGGTGGAGGCCGATCTGCCAATCGCGGAGGCCTATCGCCAGAAGCGGGGAGTTTTTGGCAATGGCTACCGGGGCCATCCTTCAGGCTACGCCTCCGTCCCCTTGCTGGTCGAGGACCGATGTCTGGGCGTGCTCGGCTTCAACTTTCCCGAGCCACGGCCCTTCGAGGAGGACGATCGCGCGTTCATCCAGGCGATCGGCCATCAAACGGCCCAGGCATGTGATCGTGCCCGGTTGCTCGATGCCGAGCGTCGGGCCCGGCTCACGGCGGAAGCCAGGCAGCAGCGCGCGGATCTGCTGGCGGAGGTGAGCGCCACCCTGGGCTCGTCGCTGGATCTGGAAGCGGCCCTCACCTGGGTGGCCAATCTCCTGGTGCCCCGGTTCGCGGACTGGGGCGTCATCCAGATGGTGGAGCGCACCCCGTCTGGCGACGACGAGACGAAGACGCTCGCCGTCCACCAAGAGCCGATGAAGGCTGGGCTCGCGCGAGAGCTGGGCCTCTCGCTGCTCTCGGCGGGGGGCGGGCCGCGCGCCTGCGTCACGAACAACTCCGTCATGGCACCGATCGCCGCGCGCGGCCGGGTGTTGGGTGCCATCGTCCTGGGCGCCGAGGAGGTGGGCCGTTTCGACACGGAGGTCCTGGAGCTCGTCGGGGAGCTGGGTCTACGAGCGGGTGTGGCGCTCGATAATGCCCGGCTCTACCAGGAGGCACGCGAGGCGGACCGCCGCAAGGATGAGTTCCTCGCGATGCTCGGCCATGAGCTGCGCAATCCGCTCTCGCCCATGGTCACGGCCCTCCAGCTCATGCGCATGAAGGATGGGAGCGCCTTCGAGCGCGAGCGGACCATCATCGAACGGCAGGTCGAGCACCTCACCCGGCTTGTGGATGACCTGCTCGACGTCTCTCGCATCACGCGGGGAAAGGTTCAGCTCAAGCGGGGGCGCATCGATCTCGCGGCTGTTCTGGCCAAGGCCGCCGAGATGGCGAGTCCCCTCTTGGAGCAGCGCTCGCACTACCTGGAGATGATCCCGCCGGCCGGACCGCTCCTCGTCGATGGGGACCCGGCCCGGCTCGCCCAGGTGCTGGCGAATCTCCTCAACAATGCCGCGAAGTACACGGACCCCGGAGGGCGCATCGTCGTCAGCGCGGTGGGGGAGGGCGAACAGGCCGTGGTGCGGGTCCGGGACAATGGCGCGGGCATCGCCCCCAACATCCTGCCGAAGATCTTCGACATGTTCGTCCAGGAAGGCCGGTCGCTCGATCGTTCCCAGGGGGGACTCGGCCTGGGCCTGGCCATTGTCCGCAGTCTGGTGGAGCTGCATGGAGGCACCGTCTCGGTGCACAGCGAGGGCCTGGGCCGTGGGAGTGAGTTCATGGTCCGCCTGCCGCTCGTCTTGCCGCTCGCCAGCGCAGAGCGGGAGGACCCAGGCCCGCCGCCGGAGACCCTCACGCTGCGGGGAGACCCCCATGCCGTGCGCCTCCTGCTCGTGGACGACAACCGCGACGCGGTCGAGCTGCTCACCGAGTTCCTGGGTACGAAGGGGTACGTCACACAGATGGCCCTGGATGGGCCCGCCGGGCTCGAGGCAGCCAGCGCCTTCCGGCCCCACGTCGCACTCTTGGATGTGGGCCTTCCCGTGATGGATGGCTACGAGCTCGCGTCGCGGCTCCGTCAGGAGCCCGCATTGAAGGGCATCAAGCTGGTCGCCATCACGGGTTATGGGCAGGACTCGGATCGCCTCCGCGCGCGTGAGGCGGGGTTCGACATGCACCTGGTCAAGCCCATCGAGCCCAGCCAGCTGCTCCGCATCCTCCGGGACCTGATCGAGGCACCGGAGGAGACGGGGCCTCACCCCTGAATTCGCGCGGGCCGCCGAAGCTCGGGATTAAGTGGCGGATTTCGCTGTTGGGGCGCGGACTTTTTTCAGGGACTCTCCAGCTCATGACCTCACGGAATCGACGTATCCCGAGTGCCACGCGCGTGGTGCTCACGGCCAGTGCATCCGCGTTGCTCGCCGCGTGCGCCACCTCCGCGCCCATGGACAAGCCGGCCGAACCAGCGCAGGTGAAGCCGGCCGCTGAGGCCCCGGCGGCTCCTTCCGCTCGGCCCACCTATGGCAGCTTCGGTGTCGACACCGCTGGCATGGACACGTCTGTAGCGCCCGGTGACAGCTTCTTCCGCTTCGTCAACGGCACATGGCTGGAGAAGACGGAGATCCCCGCGGACCGGTCCAGCTACGGCATGTTCACGAAGCTGGCGGAAGAGGCGAGCCGGCGCACCCGCGAGCTGATTGAGAATGCCGCGAGCGCCAACGCGCCCGAGGGC
Organism: Archangium lansingense; assembly: GCF_026626635.1. Lineage (GTDB taxonomy): Bacteria > Myxococcota > Myxococcia > Myxococcales > Myxococcaceae > Archangium > Archangium lansingense. The sequence goes on along the minus strand of NZ_JAPNKA010000001.1, from coordinate 6,822,422 downwards.
AGCGAGGTCCGCAAGCTGGGTGACGTCTTCGCCAGCTTCATGGACGAGGCGGCCATCGAGGCCAAGGGCCTGGCGCCGCTCAAGCCCGAGCTGGATCGCATCGTCGCCATCAACACCCGGAAGGAGCTTGCCGCGGCCCTGGGCGAGACGCTGCGCACGGACGTCGACGCGCTCAACACGGGGGATGTCACCACGAGCCGGCTCTTCGGCCTCTGGGTGACCGAGGACCTGAACGAGCCGTCGCGCTACGCCGCCTATCTGCTGCAGGGCGGCCTGGGCCTGCCGGATCGCGACTACTACCTCGTGGACAACGCCCGGTTCACGGAGGTGCGTCAGAAGTACCAGCAGCACATCGCCGCCATGCTGACGCTGGCGGGCATCCCCGACGCAGAGGCCAAGGCGAAGCGCATCTTCGAGCTCGAGCGCAACATCGCCCGGGTGCACTGGACCCAGGTGGACACGCAGGACGTGACCAAGGTCAACAACCCCTGGCCCCGGAACGAGCTGGCGAAGCGCGCGCCCGGCCTCGACTGGGAGGCCTACCTTGGCGCCGCGGGACTCGGGCAGCAGCGCGAGTTCATCATCTGGCAGCCGAGCGCGCTGACGGGAATCTCGAAGCTGGTGGGCAGCGAGCCCGTGCAGACCTGGAAGGACTACCTGACCTTCCACACCATCGCACGCGCGGCGCCCTTCCTGCCCAAGGCCTTCGTCGACGAGTCCTTCGCGTTCCATGGCCGCGTGCTCTCTGGAACGAAGCAGCAGCGTGAGCGCTGGAAGCGCGGCGTCGATGTCACGGGCGAGGCGATGGGGGAGGCCATCGGCAAGCTCTACGTGGAGAAGTACTTCCCGCCGGAGGCCAAGGCCGAGGCCGACAAGATGGTGCGCAACATCGTCGCGGCGCTGGGCCAGCGCATCGACACGCTGGCCTGGATGTCCCCGGAGACGAAGGCGCGCGCGAAGGAGAAGCTGGGCACACTCCAGGTGGGCATTGGCCATCCGGAGAAGTGGCGGGACTACTCGGGACTGGAGGTTGTGCGCGGGGACGCCTACGGCAATGCGCAGCGCGCGTGGCGCTTCGAGTACCAGCGCAACCTGAACAAGCTCGGCAAACCGGTGGACCGGTCGGAGTGGTTCATGGTGCCGCAGCTGGTGAACGCGCTGAACTCTCCGCAGCAGAACTCCATCATCTTCCCCGCGGCCATCCTGCAGCCGCCGTTCTTCGATCCGAATGCCGATCCAGCGGTGAACTACGGCGGCATCGGCTCGGTCATCGGGCACGAGATCGTGCACAGCTTCGATGACGTGGGGGCGCAGTTCGACGCGCGGGGCAAGCTGGCCAACTGGTGGACGAAGGAGGACGCGGAGAAGTTCAAGGCCGCCGGCCAGGAGCTCGCCGCACAGTACAGCGCCTACCGCCCGCTGCCGGACCTCGCGATCAATGGCGAGCTGACCCTGGGAGAGAACATCGCCGATATCGCCGGTGTGGCGATCGCGTTGGATGGCTACCGGTTGTCGCTGGGCGGGAAGCCGGCACCGGTGCTCGATAACTTCTCTGGCGAGCAGCGCTTCTTCCTCGGCTTCGGACAGGTCTGGCGCAACAAGTACCGGGAGCCGACCCTGCGTCGCATCCTGCTGACGGACGGGCACTCCCCGAGCGAGTACCGCGCGTCGACCGTGCGCAACATCGATGCCTGGTACCAGGCCTTCGGTGCCGCGCCCGGGCAGACGCTCTACCTCGCGCCCGAGCAGCGCGTGCGCATCTGGTAGCGCAGGGCAGGGGAGACAGGTTCGAATCACCAGCACTACGGGGACGCCCGAGAAGCTCTCGCCGCGCAGGGACGGTCAAGCGCGGTCCGAGATGCTCTGATAGGAGGGCGTCACCATGATCGACCACCTGAGCTTCTACGCAACCAACTACCCCGCAACGAAAGCATTTTATGAGTCGGCGCTCGCCCCCCTGGGCTACGGCCTGGAGCGGGAGATGACCGCCACGTGGGACCCGGAGTTCCCCGGCCGCCGGATGTGTGCCTTCGGCCCGCCCGGCAAGCTCTGCCTCTGGGTCATAGAAGTGAAGGAGCCCGCCTCGCCCCGCCACGTGGCCTTCACCGCGAAGGACCGGACGGCCGTGGAGGCGTTCCACCGCGCGGCGCTGAAGGGGGGCGGGAAGGACAACGGCGCCCCCGGCGAGCGGCCTCTCTATCACCCCGCCTACTACGGTGCCTTCGTGTTCGACCCGGACGGCAACAACGTCGAGGCGGTGTTCCACGGCGCCCCGTGAACGGGGACCTGCACAGGGGCGGCCCGGGTCCAGGTCGCCATTCGCGTACCCTACTGCGGGTCCCACCCAGCGTTCACGGTCATCTTGTTGAGCGCACGTACGGAGACGTAGGGAACGAAGCCAGCCGCACGCGAGCGGGTATAGGCATCGGCGATGTGCGCGGACTGCACCGCGTAGTCCACGGAGAGGACGAGCTTGCCCGCGGCACGCACGCGAGCGGCGTTGGTACGATTCTCCGCGCACCAGTCCGCGGAGCACGCCACGTCGTCCGACCAGTACATGTCCTCCATGCCCAGCCCATCGATGGCGTCGAGATAGCCCGCGTAGTCGATGAGCTCGGGGGCGTTCTGCGGCATGACCCGGAAGGAGGGGTTCTTGGACTTCGCGTACTGGCTGATGCGCGAGATGAGCGCCACCATCTTGCGCGCCAGGTCGTCACGGTTGGTGCCCGCGGCGTTGGCGGCGATCTCCTCGTAGGTCACCACCATGTCCAGGTAGCAGCCATTGAAGCCGGCGGCGAGGGCCTGGTCGATACGGCCCTGGACGATGGGCCACCAGCGCTCGTCCCAGTACTTCACGTACTGCTCGTCCGGCCAGCCGTCCACCGCGCCGAGCTTCATGTCCGCGGGCACCTGGCTCCATTCGGGGCGGTACTCCTCGATGGCGCCGATCTCGAAGTAGGCGAGCACCTGCTTGCCGGTGGCCTTCACCGTCGTGAGCTCATCGCTCCGGAAGTAGCCGTTCGATCCATCACGTGAGAGCTCGATGATGGCCAGGTTGAACTTGGAGGCGGCAATCTGGTCCAGCCGGTCGTTGGAATACTGGGTCAGCTGGTAGGTGAAGCTGGTGACACCCTCCCAGGGCACGGGCGGAACGGTGCCCGCATCGGAGGCCCCCGCGTCTGGTGTCGAGCTGCCAGCGTCTGGCGTCGAGGTGCCCGCGTCCGTCCCCTCGAGCTGGATACGCACCACCAGCAGATCGAGCAGCGAGGCATCCGCCGAGGACGTCGTGCCGTAGCGCAACTTGAAGGGGCCACCGCTCACGAAGCGTCCCACCGGAGAGGGAAGGGCGAGCGATGTGGATGTCCACCTCCAGGAGCTGGCGAAGGTGTTGTCGCTCACCACCACCCAGGCACCGGCCTGGTAGTCCCAGGCCTCGAAGGTCCAACGCATCTCCGAACGCGTGGGGCCGCGGTAGTTGATGCTCACCTCCGCCGCCTGTATCGCCGACGCACTCACGTCCTGCGGCAGCGCATAGGTGCATGTCGCCGAGCTGTTGGCGGCGAACTCCACGTACTCGGCCCAGCGATCCTCGGTGCCGGACAGGGTCTGGCTGGCGAGGGCTTGCGCTCCCTGTCCCGACCCGATGGAGCCGCGCAGCACCTGGAGGGCGGAGCACGTCAGTGTCCGGGCGTTGATGAGTGCCGCTGCTTCTGGATTTTCGGGCTCCCTCCCCACCTCGGGGGCCTCATGGCACGCGGCGAGCACCGCGAACAGGGTCAGGGAGAGTCGGGCCAGGGTGTGTCGCATGGGTGAGATCCTCCTCCGCTTCATCGGCTTGGCGTTCTTCTTCGCGCAGCCGCTGAGGTTGACGCAAGGAGGAAGCGGGGATCTGCTGGGAGCATGTCCGCCCCCACTTCTCCCACGCCGAGCCCCAGCGCCCCAGCCCTCCCGGTGGACCTCTCCGAACGCGTGTCGCTGCTGGATGTGCTGCGTGGCTTCGCGCTGTGCGGTGTCTTCGTGTCCAACAGCTTCACCTGGTTCAGCGGCCGCAACCTGCTGCCTCGCGACCAGGCCCTTGCGCTGGCGGCTCCACCGTTCGAGACCGTCGTCAGCTCCCTCTACCACTTCTTCGTGAACCAGAAGTTCGTCACGATCTTCTCCTTCCTCTTCGGGCTGGGCTTCTCCATCCAGCTCTCCCGCGCCAAGGCTCGGGGGACCTCCATCGTCCCGCTGTACTCGCGGCGGCTGTTGGTGCTGCTGGGCATTGGCGTGACGCACATCTTCGCCCTCTGGGTGGGCGACGTCCTCTCCACCTACGCGGTGGTGGGCTTCGCGCTGCTGCTCTTCTACCAGCGCTCGGATCGGGTGCTGCTCACCTGGGTGGTGGTGTTGATGCTGGTGGTGCCGCTGCTGGTGCACGCCCTCCAGAACTTCGTCCCCATCCTGCTGCACGGCGCGCAGGCGGCGGCCGAGGCGGCCAAGGCCCATGAGAGCCACGAAGCCCAACTGCGGGCGCAGTTCCTGGCGGGGCTCTCCAGCGACTCCTTCTGGACGACCCAGTCGGCGAACGCGCGCTACTACGTGGACTCGTTCTTCCGGGTCAACCGGCTGCTCTGGATGGTCGTCATCCTGGGTCGCTTCCTGCTGGGCCTGATCGCGGGGCGGCATTTGCTGCTGCAGGACGTGGAGCGCAACCGCCATTGGCACCGCCGGCTGCTCGTCTGGGGGCTCGTGCTGGGCGTGCTGGGCAATGGCACGGGGCTGGTGATTCAGCGCCTGCGCATCGCTGGCCTGGTGGATCCGACGAAGGATTCCTGGATGTTCGTCCTGTCCGCCGTCTCGGAGCTGGGTTACCTGGGACTGGCCGCGGTGTATGTGTCCGCCTTCGCGCTGCTCTTCCAGCGTGAGCGGTGGCGGCGGGTGATGAATGTGCTGGCCCCGGTGGGCCGCATGGCGCTCACCAACTATCTACTGGAGTCCGTGGTGAGCCTCTGCATCTATGACGGCTGGGGGCTGGGCCTCGTGGGCCGGATGCCGCCGTCGCGCTGCGTGGCGGTCTCGCTTGCCGTCTTCGCGCTGCAGATACCGTTCAGTCACTGGTGGCTGTCGCGCTTCCGCTTCGGACCGGCCGAGTGGCTGTGGCGCTCACTCACCTATGGCCGCGCGCAGCCCTTGCGCCTCGAGCCCCGGGGCACCGCGGAGCCGGTGGCGAGCTGACACGGTAGGGTCACAACCAGCACAGCGGAGACCCAACCCGTTGATGCTAATGACGCCCCAACTCCCTGTTCCAGGCCCACAATTGCCCGCTCACCGCGTATTTGTCGGCGCTGGAAACATCCTCGAAGTCCTTCGGGGGAAGCGCGCGGAGGCGCTCGCGCAGGAAGTCCGTGTCGCTGAGCGCCTCGCGGTGCTTCAAGTCGGCGTCCATCTCCACCACGACAGGCATCACCCGGAGCACGGCCTCCAGGCAGTCCTCTCGGGTCGCGCGAGCCATGCGTTCCACCGTCAGGGCCAGGTGCTCGCGAACCGAGGCAGGGCCTCCGGGGCACCAGGCCTCCAGGGTCTTGCCGTAGATATCCTCCATGAGCTCGTCCAGCGTGTACTTCTGCTCGAACGACCAGAACGCGTAGCGAGGGCCCTGGAGCACCTCCCAGAAGCGGAGCACCGAGGCGAGCCGGTTCGCCACGCGCTCCGCGCTCCGCGGCGGGGACGGAGACACGGTATATTCGAGGGCGCCCCAAGGGGTGCCGAGGCAGAAGGACTCGAAGGCCTCCCTCATACGTTGACGCTCCTCCTTCGGGACGCCTTCATTCAAGTCCATGAAGACGGCGCCGAACATGTGCATCCGCCAGCGGGGGTCGCCCGTGTCGAAGTCGGCCCCCGAGTGCATCAACAGAACCTCGCCGGGCGGCACCTGGCGCATCTGCCGGGGCTGGGGAAAGGCACCGGTCTTGAGGTACTCCCGGGCCCACCAGCGCCCCTCGGCTCTCGCCTTGCGGCGGATGGCGGCGATGGTGCCGTAGAGCCATGCTGGAAACTCGAGCACAGAGGACTGTTCCGGGGTCATGGCTTTTCGCCCTACCACAGCGGTCAGACGCGCCTCAAGCGCCAGGCACTTCGCTCGCGCCGAGGGTGGCAGACGCCTCCCGCCCGCTCAGCGGCAGTCCACAGGCAGGTAGACCTGGCCCTGGAAGCCCTTGGGCCATTCGCCCCCGTCATAGGCGGCCCGGATCGCCTGCTCGGCCAACTCACCACGTTGCTCTATTTCTTCCCTGGGCAATTCCTCTTCCTTCTGGGCCGCTCGCTCCTTCCAAGAAGCATGGGGCTTCTTGCGCCGGTAGCTCCAGCGGTACAGCGTCACTCCGGGCTCTGGCGTGCGCCAGGACAACTGCCAGAGTGCTCCCCCGTTCTCGAACTCGAGGAAGAGCGACCCCTCGAAGCCGGTGCCTCCCACGAGCTTCTTGTCAGGCTCGACGGCCTTGTTGAGCGCTGCCAGGTAGCGCCCCGCCTGTTCTCTCCCTTCCCCGCGCGACTCCTCATTGTCCGGCTTGAGCTCGAACAGCACGAGGGCGTAGGTATCGGTGATGTCCGGGCGCAAGAGCCTCACGAGCTCCGGAAGACGCTCGGGGTCCCCCAACTTTCCCTTCTCCACAATTCTGTAGAGGTCGACGGTGTCGAGGAAGACGACGCGGGAGGGGTGCTGCACGCGGTACGCTCTGCCAATGGCGAAATGTGCGGCCTTGCCAAGAAAAGCGCCCCAGGGCTCCTTGGAGTCCGGCTTACGGCCAGGGAGCTTGGAGGAGGGCGGCTCCGCCTGGGCTCCGAGGGCCGCCATGAGCACCAGGAGAAAACCCGCAAGCCCCAAGGTGCTCCTCATCCTGGTTCCACTGTTCTTCATGTCCAACATGCTCCTCCCCGGTTCGATTGGGGAGGGAACCATGAGGAGCTGACATGCCGATGACGACCGTGGTCCCCGCCCGTGTCTTCGCCATGAGAAAGATGACTTTCCGCGCTGGGGCGGTTTGCCTTTTCTGAGGCGTGGCACAGGACGACTGGAGGCCTACCAGGAAGCAGGCCAGCAGCAGGATCGCTGAAGCAAACGGGCCTCAGTCCTTGAAGAGGTGCTCGGCCAGGAAGTCGACGAACACCCGGACCTTCGGAGAGAGATTGCGGCTCGCTGGCCAGAGCACACGCAGTGTGCCGACGTCTCTCATGCTGTTCTCCAGGAGCGACACCAGCTTTCCCTCCGCGAGCTGGCGCTCGATGGCGAAGGGTGGCAGGCAGGCAATTCCGAAGCCCTGCTCGGCAAGGTAGATCCGCGCCTCGACTGTGCTCGCGATAATGGTGGCCGGCAGTTCCAGCTCCGGACCGTCGTTGCGACGAAGCAGCGGCCAGGGCTCCAACTTGCCGGTGACCGGGTGCCGGTGGTGGAGGCAGGCATGAGTACGCAGATCTTCCGGTACCTTCGGGCGCCCGTGTCGCGCGAGATACTCCGGCGACGCGACGAGCCGGTGGCGGAACGTCCCGAGCTTGCGGCTCATCAGGCGGGAATCGCTCGCTGCGCCGGTCCGTATCACGGCGTCAAAGCCCTCTTCGATGACGTCGACGAGCCGATCCGTGAAGTCCAACTCCATCCGGATCTCTGGATACGTCCGCATGAAGGAGGCGAGGGTGGGCATCAGCAGCGTGCCAAAGAGCGGCAGGCTGACCCGGAGGGCCCCCCTCGGCGCGGCGGTCGCTTGGGACAGTTCCTGCTCGGCCGCTTCCACCTCGCCGAAGATCCGCCGGCAACGCTCGAGGAACAGGCGCCCCTCGGGGGTGAGCGTCATGCTTCTCGTGCTGCGGTGAAAGAGGCGAACCCCCAGCCGCTCCTCGAGGCGCGCCACCGCCTTGCCCACGGCGGAGGCGGACACCCCGAGCTGCCGCCCCGCGGCCACGAAACTCCGCGTCTCAGCCGCCTGCACGAAGACGTTCAGTGCTCCCAGCCTGTCCACGACGACCCCTCATTCCGGACACCGCTGTCCGGGCTGACCGGAACCCTAGCCAGTTTTTCGCGCGAAGGCGCGGGGCTATTCGGGCTCGACCGGAGGAGGCAGCCCCATGCAGCAGATCGTCGATTTCATTCTCGAACTGGACAAGCTCAAGGCGGTGACGCGGAAGGTCCGCCCTCTGGGCCTCGAGCGCTATGAGAACTCCGCGGAGCACAGCTGGCAGATCGCGCTCCTGGCCGCCTCGCTGGCGCCCTATGCCGAGGCTCCGATCGACATCCACCGGGTGGTCGCCATGCTGCTGGTGCATGACATCGGAGAGATCGACACCGGAGACACCATCGTCTTCGCCACGGAAGGTTGGCAGGAGCGCAAGGCGGCGGAGCTGGCGGCGGTAACGCGGATCTTCGGGATGCTGCCAGAGCCTCAAGCCGCGTCCTTCCTCGCGCTGTGGCGGGAGTTCGAGAGCGGTGAGACCCCGGAAGCCCGCTTCGCCCATGCCGCCGACCGGGCCATGCCGGTCCTGCTGAACCTCGCCAACCAGGGTCAAAGCTGGCGCGAGAACGGCATCAGCCATGAGCGCGTGGTCCGCCGCATCGCTCCCCCCATCAAAGCGGGCTGTCCGGCCCTGTGGAACTACCTGGAAGCCCGCCTCGAGGAGGCCCGCGAGAAGGGGTGGTTCGGCGCCTGAGCAGCAGGTGCCGGGTGGAGACCCCATCACCGGCACTTCCAGCAATGGTGAGGCTGGCAGGGTTGCCCACCGCAATCCCATTTGATGTGGCATTCTTCGCCACAATACTCTTCGCACGCGGCACCATCACCCGAAGCAAACCATCCCTCGCCCATCTCTTCGCACGTCGGGCCGGCGGGCGCTTCCTCTTCGGGCGCTGGTGGCGGCGGCGCTGACACGTCCAGGACCTCTTCACCACCGTCTTCCAAGAAGCCCACGGAACGGCAGCGTGGAGCGCTTGGGTGCAGGAACTGATCGCAAGAGACGTTCGCGAATCTCAATTCATTGCTGCAGAGGATGCGATCGCCTTGCTTGCATAGCAAGTCGCCTTCGATGGTCTGAAAGTTCTCATAGATGTTGCAGCGATTGTTCACGGTATCAATCAATTGCTTCCAAAGACCCAGAGAGGTCCTGGTTTTGACGAAGGGGACTCGCGTTGAGCATACCCCGCATATTCCGTTACGCGTGCTGTTGTTCCACTCCGCCGTGGTGGTGGTGGTGATGACGATTGCTGGATAGGTGACCGTCTTGCATGGCGTTGCTGTGCAATTGGGGGCGGAGACGGGGCCGCCCCTGGTGCTGCAGAGCTCCTCCGAGGAGACACCGGGAGGCAGTTCATAGATGCAGGTCCAGGCATGGAAGTCACCGCAATTGGTGATCTCTCCCGATGGGGCCCTGCAGGTACGGTTACAGACTTTGTTGCATACTCTCGGGTCGGTGCAGGACCCCGCTGGCTCCCCTTGCGCCCAGGAGAGGGATGCCAGTGTCACGAGCAATCCAGAGATGGCCCAAGCGAATTGACGGCTCAGCGGTCGCATGACAGCTCCTTGTGAGAGAATTTATTGCTCTCATTAGAGAAATTCCGTCAGTGATATGGGGAATTCCTCTGGGCCATCCCGCTTCAAGTGCTGTCGGGCGGCTGTAGGTCCAAGGGGCCGCCCGCTCCCTTCCTTATCTGAAGCCTGGTGCTGGATCAGCGCAGCGCCGGGTAGTCCGTGTAGCCCTTCTCCTCGCCCGTGAAGAAGGTGGGGAAGTCTGGCGGGTTGAGCGGGGCCTCGCGCTTGAAGCGCTCCGGCAGGTCCGGATTGGCGAGGAACGGCACGCCGTAGGCGACGAGATCGGCTTCTCCCCGAGCGAGCGCTGCTTCTCCGGCTCTCACGTCGTAGCCGCCGTTGACGATGAAGGTGCCCTGGAAGGCCTTGCGCAGCAGCGGAGAGATGCGCTGCTCCTCGCTCGGCACCCCGTTGCCCGACACGGCCTCGGTCACATGCAGGTAGCCGAGTCCCAACCGGTTCAGCTCCCGGGCCATATAGGTGAACGTCTCGACCGGGGTGGAGTCCGTCATGCCCGCGTAGGCGAACGATTGCGGCAAGAGCCGGTAGCCCACTCGCTCCGCGCCCCAGACGCCCACCACCGCTCGGGTCACCTCCAGCGGGAAACGCGCCCGGTTCTCGATGCTGCCGCCGTAGGCGTCGGTGCGCTGGTTGGAGCCATCCCTCAGGAACTGATCCAGCAGGTAGCCGTTGCTGCCGTGCAGCTCGACGCCATCGAAGCCCGCCTCCTTGGCGTTCTCCGCCGCGCGCCGGAATTGCTCGACGATGCCCGGAAGCTCTTCGGTCTCGAGCGCTCGCGGCGTCACGATGCGCGTCTTGCCCTTGAAGGTGAAGACCTCGCCCTCGTAGCCGATCGCGGAGGGCGCCACGGGCAACTGGCCGTCATGGAAGTCCGGGTGCGAGACGCGCCCGACATGCCAGAGCTGCGCGAAGATGACTCCGCCCACCGCATGGACGGCATCCGTCACTTTCTTCCAGCCCGCCACCTGCTGGGGCGAGTGCATGCCAGGCGTGCGGATGTACCCCACGCCCTGGGGACTGACCTGGGTGGCCTCGGTGATGAGGAGCCCCGCCGAGGCGCGCTGCTCGTAGTAGGTCGGTGCCAGGGGGTTGGGCACGTTGCCGTCCACGAGCGCCCGGCTCCGCGTCATGGGCGCCATCACCATCCGGTTCTTCAGTTCGAGACGGCCCAGGCGAAAGGGGGACAGGAGCTTCGAAGCGTTTGCCATGGTTCTTCCTTGAAGAGGTCTGGTGGACAGAAAATGCCCGGGCCGCTATGGACGTGCCATGGCCTCCAGTCCAAATATTTTGACCGATCGTCCAGGCTCGGCGGACGAGCCGGTAACCGACGTCCTCGCGGATGTGCTGGACGCAATGCGCCTGTCGACCCTCATGCACGGCCGCTTCGAGCTGGGTGCACCCTGGGGAATCCAGTTCCCGGGGAGCCCTGGTGCTCACCTCATCGTCGTCGCGCGCGGAAGCGCTCGCCTGGAGGTCGAGGGAGTAGACGGGGTCATCATCCTGTCCGCCGGAGATCTGGCGCTGTTTCCGCACGGTGGCGGGCACACGTTGCGTGATGCGGAAGGGAGCCCGCTCCACACTCTCGGGCATGGCGAATGTCAGCGTGCCCGCGGGGTAGGGCCGATCCGGATCGGCGGCGATGGGGCCCGTACGAGCCTGGTCGCGGGGTCCTTCCGGCTCGGCGCCGCGCCTCGCATGCCGCTGTTCGAGGGGCTTCCGCGCGTCATCCACATCACCGCGGACGATCCCGTGACGTCCCCCTCGCTGGCGCCGATCGTACAACTGCTCATCACGGAGAGTGCCTCGTCCAGCCCGGGGGCGGCCGTCATCATGAGCCGGCTCGCGGACATCCTGTTCGTGCAGGCCCTTCGGACGCACATCGCGGGGAACGGTTGTAAGGAGCACGGGCTGTGTGCGCTCGCGGATCCGCAGATCCGCAAAGCCCTCTCACTCATCCACGAGAGACCCGCCGATCCCTGGACCGTGGAGAGTCTCGCGACGGCCGTCGCCCTCTCGAGGTCCAGCTTCGCCGCGCGCTTCAGCTCGCTCGTCGGGGAGCCTCCGTTGGAATACCTCGGGCGGTGGAGGATGACGAAGGCCGCCCAGTTCCTTCGTGAGAGCGAGCTTCCGCTGAGCGAGGTCGCGGAGAGCATCGGCTACCAGAGCGAGGCCTCGTTCAACCGGGCTTTCAAGCGCTGGGGTGGAGTGGCTCCAGGCACATACCGACGCGACCACCGCAGGGGATGATTGCTCAGCGCTTCAAGGGCGTGGAGGCATATCGCTTCACGGTGCCCCACGCGATCCGCGCGGAGAGATGCCCAAAAAGAATTGGGAATGGAGTCCGTCATCCTGGCTCAATGACAGCTCGGCTGACCCGAGGCGGTGCTCACCGCGCGATAGATGAGTACCGCCGCGGCCGTCAGCGGCATGGCGCGTTTGAGCACGAATGTCGCCAGCCAGGACTGCTCACGCCACAGGGCCGACTGGAGCTGCGTGCCCAGCAGGGCCGGGACTCCGCCGAACGCGAATGCACCCATTAGCAACGCTCCTCCCCAGAAGGAGCCGCTCGCCAGCGCCGCCGCGTACACCCCAAAGAGCAAGCCGCACGGCAACAAGGGCGTGACCGCACCCATTGCGCCCGCGCGGCTCGCGGACGAAAACTTTGCGCCCAGTCGCATGAGGGCACTCGCCAGTCGCGAGAGCCCCGGCACCGGCCTCAGTCGCTTGCCTAGTTCTAGCGCCGAGGCCACCAGCGCGCCCGCCATGAGCCACGGCAGATAGGGCCGCGCCGATACCGCCAGCGCACGCGTCACTCCACCGCCCAGCGCTCCGAGTAGACCTCCCGTCAGCGCGTACGCGCCCACGCGCCCTCCTTGATAGGAGAGCACCGCGCGCCAGCGCTCGGGGCCACTCACTCCGGGCAACGCGGCGCAGGCCAGCGGCCCGCACATCAATAGACAGTGCACGCTCCCGGTGATGCCGACCACCAGCGCGCCCACCGCGCCGGCCACCACCACGGGCGGCGTTGTGAGCAGGCCCGGGAGCCCTTCGAGAACGGTGAGAGAGGGGGTCATGCCCTCGCCTGTTCGCAAGCGGCATGCCGTTCGCAAGAGAACACTCGCGCATGCCTGCAACCACTTCCAGCGAGCCGTCCGCGATCGCCTGTCGCCACTGCGGCAGCCCCGTGCCCGAAGGGGCCGCGCGCCAGGAGTTCTGCTGCGCCGGCTGCGAGACCGTGCACCAACTCCTTCTGGAGCAGGGGCTGGGCCGGTACTACAGCCTCGCGAGTGGCAAGGCTGCTCCCGTGGCCGAGCCGAAGAAGGATCGAGGCTTCACCTGGTTGGAGCCGCTCGTGGCCCGGAGCGAGGCCGCGCCCGGCCCGGTGTTCGTGCTCGAGCTGGATGTGCAGGGCATTCACTGCGCCGCCTGCGTCTGGCTGATGAACGAGCTGTTCCGTCGCCAGCCCGGAGGCGCATCGCTCACGGTGAATCCAGCGCTGGGCAAGGTGCGGCTGGCCTGGTGCAGGGGCGCCTTCGATGTGACGGCCTTCCTGCGCACTGTGGAGTCCTTTGGCTATCTCTTCGGCCCCAGCCGCAAGCGCCCAGAGACAGCCTCCACGGATCTGCCGCTGCGCCTCGGGGTGTGCGTCGCCCTGACGATGAACGTGATGCTCTTCTCCGTGAGCTTCTACGTGGGGCTCACTCCGGAGGAGGGCGAACTCTTCCGGCTCTTCACGCAGCTGAGCCTATGGCTCTCCACTGCCGTGGTGCTGGTGGGCGGCTGGCCCTTCTTCCGCTCCGCATGGCGAGGGCTGCGCAGCGGCGTGCTCCATCTGGATCTGCCCATCGCCCTGGGCATGTTGCTGGTGTACGCCACCTCGGTGGTGCAGGTGCAAGACGGGCGGGGAGACCTCACCTACTTCGACACCCTCAACACCTTCGTCACCTTGATGTTGGTGGGGCGCTGGCTGCAGCAGCGCGTCCTCGAGCGCAACCGCCGCTTCCTCCTGGAGGATGATGGAGCGGAGGGCCTCTTCGCACGCCGCCAGGAAGGGGAGCGGCTCGTCACCGTGCGCGCCGCATTGCTACGGGCAGGGGACATCCTGGTGATCGCCCCGGGTGAGCTGGTGCCGGTGGACGCCGAGCTGTTGGATGCTCACGCCAGCTTCTCCACCGACTGGATTACTGGCGAGCCGGACGTGCGCACGGTGGAGCGGGGTGGCGAGGTTCCCGCCGGGGCCTTCAACGCCGCGCGCTCGGCGGCTCATGTGCGCGCTCGGACGGACTTCCAGGACTCACCGCTGGTGGCCCTGCTGCGCCAGGCGCCTGCCTCGGCGGGCCGCGTGCCCGAGCATGCGCGCTTCTGGAACGCGGTGTCGCGCCGCTGGGTGCTCACCGTGCTGGCCGTGTCCCTGACAGGCTTCGCCCTCTGGTGGCCAAAGGGAGAGCAGCGGGCGCTCGAGGTGGCCGTGTCCCTGCTGGTGGTGACGTGCCCCTGTGCCATCGGCATCGCCGTGCCGCTCGCTTACGAGCTCACGCAGTCCCGCCTGCGACGGCTGGGCCTCTTCGTGCGCAGCCAGGATCTACTGGAGCGGCTGCCACGCGTGCGCAAGGTGCTCTTCGACAAGACGGGAACGCTGACACTGGGGCGGCTGGAGCTGGTGGATCGCGGGGCGGTGCGGGCGCTCGCGCCCGAGGTACGCGACGTGGCCTTCGACATGGCGGCACGCAGCAACCATCCGGTGAGCCGCTGTCTCACGGAGGAGCTGGCGCGCGAGGGAGCTCGTTTCTCGTCCGGCGCGCAGGTGACGGAGCACCCCGGACAGGGCCTGGAGTTGGTCCGTCCGGACGGCACGTGGCGACTGGGGGCTGCTGCTTGGGCGGCTCCCAGCGCCGGAGTGGGGGAGGGGACGGTGCTCGCCAGGGAGGGCCAGCCCGTGGCCACCTTCCTCCTGCGCGAGTCGGTGCGCGCCGATGCGCGCCGGGAGCTCAGCGCCTTGCGCGAGTCGGGCCATGAGGTCTGGCTCATCTCGGGGGATGCGCCCGAGCGCGTGCGCGCCATGGCCCGAGCGCTGGGTCTTCCCGAGGAGCAGGCCCTGGGAGGCCAGCGTCCCGAGGACAAGGCAGCCACCGTGGCGCGGCTCGACCAGCAGGACACGCTGTACCTGGGGGATGGCGTCAACGACAGCCTCGCCTTCGAGCGCGCGTTGTGCGCGGGCACTCCCGCCATCGACCGGCCAGTGCTGCCGGGTAAGTCCGACTTCTTCCTCCTGGGCGAGGGCCTGTCCGCCATCCGCGAGTCGCTGGCGCTCTCTCTCCGGCTGAGGCGCATGGTGCACCGGCTGCTGGCGGTGGCCCTCCTCTACAACGGGGTGGCCGTAGCGGTGTGTCTCGCGGGGCTGATGACACCGCTGCGCGCGGCGGTGGCCATGCCGCTCAGCTCCCTGTCTCTCATCCTCTTCACCCTGGCGGCCCTCTCGCCCCGGCGCCCACGCTCCGCCAGTTCCTCCTCGGCGCTCACCGAGGTGCACGCATGAGCGTCCTCGTCCTCCAGGTCTTCGTCAGCCTCATGCTCGTGGCGGGCTCGGTGGTGCTCTTCGCCTTCAGTGTCCGGCACCGCGACTACGAGCACTCCGACCGGCTCTCCCTCTTCCCGCTCGAAGACGACAGCGCACGCCCCGCGCCGCCGTCCCCTCCGCCATCGCAGTCCGACTTCCCGAGGTGATTCCGTGCAACAGCAACGCATCGTCTACGACGACACCATCACCCGCAGGTTCATCATCGCCTCGATGCTCTTCGGTGCGGTGGGCCTGTTGGTGGGCGTCTTCATCGCCGCCCAGCTCGCGTGGTGGCAGCTCAACTTCGGCATTCCCTATCTGACCTTCTCCCGCCTGCGCCCGCTGCACACCAACGCGGTCATCTTCGCCTTCGTGGGCAACATGATGTTCGCGGGCGTCTACTACTCCACCCAGCGTCTGCTGAAGACGCGGATGGCGTCCGACACGCTCTCGCGCATCCACTTCTGGGGCTGGCAGCTCATCATCGTCGCGGCGGCCATCACGCTGCCGCTGGGCATCTCCACCTCCAAGGAGTACGCCGAGCTGGAGTGGCCCATCGACCTTGCCATCACGCTGGTGTGGGTCGTCTTCGCCATCAACTTCTTCTGGACGCTGGCGAAGCGCCACGAGAAGCAGCTCTACGTCGCCATCTGGTTCTACATTGCCACCATCATCACCGTGGCGGTGCTGCACATCGTCAACAGCCTGGCGCTGCCGCTCAATGCGCTCAAGAGCTACTCCGTCTTCTCTGGAGTGCAGGACGCGCTGGTGCAGTGGTGGTACGGCCACAACGCGGTCGCCTTCTTCCTGACCACGCCCATCCTCGGCATCATGTATTACTTCCTGCCGAAGGCGGCCGAGCGCCCGGTCTTCTCGTACCGGCTGTCCATCGTGCACTTCTGGGCCCTGGTCTTCATGTACATCTGGGCCGGCCCGCACCACCTGCTCTATACGGCGCTGCCGGACTGGGCTCAGTCGCTGGGCATGGTGTTCAGCCTCATGCTCTGGGCGCCGTCCTGGGGCGGCATGCTCAACGGCCTGCTCACGCTGCGCGGTGCCTGGCACAAGCTGCGCGAGGATCCCGTCCTCAAGTTCTTCGTGGCGGGCGTCACCTTCTACGGCATGGCCACCCTCGAGGGGCCGCTGCTGTCCATCAAGTCGGTGAGCGCGCTCGGCCACTACACGGACTGGATCATCGGCCACGTGCACGGCGGAGCGCTGGGGTGGAACGGCCTCATGGCGGCCGGCATGTTCTACTGGTTGATGCCGCGCCTGTACGGCACGAAGCTCCACTCCACGAAGGCCGCGGACGCGCACTTCTGGATGGCCACCGTCGGCATCCTTCTCTACATGATCGCGATGTGGGTGTCCGGGGTGAACCAGGGCCTCATGTGGCGCGCCACCAACCCGGACGGGACGCTGCTCTACCCGAACTTCGTGGAGACGCTGCTGGCCATCCGGCCCATGTACATCGTCCGCATGGTGGGCGGCCTGCTCTACCTGGCCGGCTTCGTGATGATGATGTGGAACCTGTGGAAGACGGCGCGCTCCGGTAAGCCGGTGGACGCCGAGACCACGGTGGTGGTGGAGCCAGAGGCGGTGCCCACGGGTGCTCGGCCTGGCATCGGAGCGGTGCTCACCGGCTGGCCGTTCGTCTTCGGCCTGGCCATCATCGGCGTGTCCATCTTCCTGGGCTGGGGCAGCCCGGTGCGCTTCTTCGTCCTCACGGGCGTCATCGTGGTGCTGGGGGCGCTGGCCTTCGTCGTGGCGCGCAAGCAGCGTGAGGCGGGCAGGCCCTCGTGGTTCGCGCTCGTGGAGGGCCGTCCGTTGGCCTTCACCGTGCTCACCCTGGTGGCCATCCTCGTGGGAGGTGTGGCGGAGCTGCTGCCCACCATCCTGGTGAAGCAGGCGGTGCCCCACCACGGCGAGGGCCAGCAGCCGTACTCGCCGCTGGAGCTGCAAGGGCGGGATCTGTACGTGCGCGAGGGCTGCTACGTGTGCCACTCGCAGATGATCCGTCCCTTCCTCGCCGAGACGCAGCGCTACGGCGACGTCTCCCGCGCCGAGGAGTTCATCTACGACCATCCCTTCCAGTGGGGCAGCAAGCGCACCGGGCCGGACCTGCACCGGGTGGGCGGCAAGTACCCCAACCTCTGGCACTACACGCACCTGATGGATCCGCGCGCCACCAGCCCTGGCTCCAACATGCCGGCCTACTCGTGGCTGGCGGCGAACAAGATCGACGTGAAGGCGGCGCCCAAGAAGCTGGCCCTGATGCAGAAGCTGGGCGTGCCGTACACCAACGCGGACGTGGACGGGGCTGAGAAGCGCCAGCGGGCCCAGGCGGAGACGATCGTCACGGACCTGGCGGCCCAGGGTGTGCAGGTGGCGTGGGACTCGGAGATGGTGGCGCTCGTCTCCTATCTGCAGCGGCTGGGACGCGGGCCGCAGGATCTCCCCAAGCCCGGCTCGCCCGAGCCCGTCTCGTCGACCACGGGAGGAGAGTAGCCATGTACAAACAGTTCTTCGCGGGCATGCAGCTCACCGCGCTGCCCCTCTTCGCCATGTTGTTCTTCCTGGCTCTCTTCATCGGCGTCGTGGCGTGGGTGCTCCTCGCTCGACGCGGCCAGGACTTCGATGGGCTCGCGCGGCTGCCGCTGACCGGGCCGGAGGATCATCCATGAGCGCCCAGGACAAGACTGGCGTCGTCCACGTCTATGACGACATTGAAGAGCTGGACAACCACCTGCCCAACTGGTGGCTGTTCCTCCTCTGGATCACCGTCGGCTTCGCGTTCGGTTACTGGTACTACTTCCACACGACGGGCGAGGGGCGGGGCTCGCTGGAGGTGTACCGCGCGGAGGCAGCCGAGGCGGCGCGGCTGGCCGAGGCTCGCAAGCCCAAGCCAGACTCGGACGCGGGGCTGATGCTGCTGACCAAGGACTCGGCCACGGTGGACGAGGGCCGGCAGAACTTCCAGCAGACCTGCGCGGCCTGCCATGGCCTGAAGGGCGAGGGCATCATCGGCCCCAACCTGACGGACAACGCGTGGCTGCACGGCGGTAAGCCCACGGACATCAACAAGGTGGTGAACGAGGGGGTGCTGGCCAAGGGCATGCCCGCCTGGGAGAAGGTGCTGGGCCCGCAGCGCGTGCGCTCTGTCGTGGCGTACGTGCTGACACTCAAGAACACGAACATTCCGGGCAAGGCGCCGCAAGGCGAGCCCGAGAAGTAGGGCGTCCGCCATGGCCTCCTCGCACTTTCAGCCACCGGGCCCAGGCATGGGCCATCTTCCTTCCGTGAAGGAGGATGGCTCGCGGCTGGCGCTCCACCCCGCGGACGTCCAGGGCCGCTTCATCACCTGGCGGCGTGTCGTCTTCGCGGCGCTCATCGCCATCTACGTCGCGCTGCCACTCGTCCACGTGGGAGGGCGCCCTTCCATCCACCTCGATGTGGCCGCGCGCCGCTTCTACCTCTTCGGGAACACCTACAACGCGCAGGATTTCTGGCTCGTCCTCTTCCTGCTCACCACCATCGGCTTCGGGCTGCTCTTCGCCACGGCGTGGCTGGGCCGGGTGTGGTGTGGCTGGGCCTGCCCGCAGACGGTGTTCCTCGAGGGGGTGTACCGCCGCATCGAGCGGTGGATTGACGGCCCGCGCGAGCGCCGTCTGCGCACAGCGGCCGGGCCCTGGACAGTGGAGCGGGTGCTGCGCGCGGTGGGCAAGCACAGTGCCTATGTGGCGGTGTCGCTCCTCCTGGCTCACGTGGCGCTCAGCCTCTTCGTCTCCGCGCAGGGGCTGACGGGCATGGTGCGCGATGGGCCCGTCCAACACCCCGTGGCTTTCGCCTGGGCCATGGCCGTCACCGGCGCGCTCTACTTCAACTTCGCCTGGTTCCGAGAGCAGCTCTGTGTGGTGCTCTGTCCCTACGGGCGCCTGCAGTCCGCCATGCAGGACCGGGACTCGCTCATCATCGGCTACGACCTGGGACGGGGAGAGCCTCGGGGTCGGGTGCAGAAGGTGAAGGCCGAGGGCGTGGAGCCCCCGCGCCTGGGCGACTGCGTGGACTGCCGCAGGTGCGTCGTGGTCTGTCCCACCGGCATCGACATCCGCAACGGGCTGCAGATGGACTGCATTGCTTGCGCGCAGTGCGTGGATGCCTGTGACGAGGTGATGGACAAGGTGGGTCGGCCGAGGGGCCTCGTTCGCTACGACTCGCTCAACGGGCTGGCGGGGCAGGGGAGGCGTGTGTCGCGTCTCCGGCTCTTCCTCTACGGGGGCTTATTGTTGGCTTCCGTCCTCGCGCTCGGCGTGAGCCTCGCCCGCCGCACTCCCTTCGAGGCCAACCTGCTGCGCCTGCAGGGCACGACGTACCTGCTGGAGGGCAGCATGATTCGCAACCAGTTCGACCTGCACCTGGTGAACAAGAACCCCACCGAGTCCACCTTCTCCCTGCGAGTGGACAGCCCGGTGGCGGCCTCGGTGGTGGTGCCCCAGCAGCAGGTGAAGCTCGCCTCGCTGGAGAGTTTTCGCGTGCCGCTCTTCCTCACCGTGGAGCGCGGCCAGGCCCTGCCGTTCACCTTCTACTTGGAGGTGACGGACGAAGCCTCCGGCCAGGTGAAGCGGCTGGAGGCTCACTTCCTCGGGCCTCCCGAGAGCGGCTACTGACGCAGGCTTTTCGTTCCTTTCAATCGCTTGGATGGTCCAAGCGCGGCCCTCGATACCGGGGGCATGTACACCTGGATGGGGAGGTCATACGTATGCGTGAAAACCTGACGAAGTGGATGATGGTGGTGGGGATGCTCGGCAGCAGCCTGGCTTTCGGTGCGGCGCCGGCCCCGACGAAGGAGATGCTCGAGAAGGCGAAGCCGTCCTTCGGCAAGAATTGCGCTGCCTGCCACGGAGAGAAGGGTGATGCCTCCGGGCAGATGGCCGCGGTCCTGGTCCCCAAGCCTCGCAACTTCCTCACCGAGCCCTTCAAGAAGGGCAACAAGCCCGACGAGGTCTTCAAGACGATCTCCACGGGCATCCCGGGCTCGACGATGGTGGCCTTCACCCAGCTACAAGAGGATGAGCGCTGGGCGCTGACCTACTACGTGCTCGAGTTGCAGAAGCCGGGCTCGGTGCTGGGCGGCAATAAGCCCAAGGGCGGCAAGTCCAAGGGCAAGTAGGTCCGCCTTGGCCGGGCGATGCGGTGACCCAAACGCAGGGTATGGGTCAACATGGACGCAGAGAGGGGAAAGACATAGCATCCGTTTCTCCCCCCGTTTCACCCAGGAGTCCCCCATGTTCCGAGCGCGCATCCTTGGCCCCCTGCTCATGACACTCACCCTTGCCGGCACCGCCGCCGCCCGTCCCCCCGGGTGTGAGGAGCAGTGCGGCAACACCAGCAACGCGAGCCTCCTGTGCACCTGCTGGGAGCGGGCGGGCGCGCCAGTGACCACCTGTGGCGATTACTGGGAGAACCTCTGCGGCCTGTTGGTGGCGCCCCCGGAGGACGAGCAGGTGACGAGCGAAGAGGCCGAGGCGTCCTTCGAGCCGGGCGACGAGCAGGCTTCGCGGACGGCCGAGGTCAACGCGTGCCAGGCCGCGAGCTGAGCGGCGTCCCGAGCACCTGAAGCCACTCCAGGACGCGTGCAAGTGCCGCCGCGTCCTCCAGGAGCCATTCGTGGCCCCGCTGCGGCACCTCGTGCACCTCCAGGCGCAGGCCGGCCGCGGGCCAGGTGTGCGAGGCCTCGCGCCACAGGGGGGCGCTTCCATCCCGAGCGCCCACCACGGCGAGCAGCGGCACCTGGGCCTTCGTAGAGTTTCATCAGTTCGCGAGCAGGAAGCCGCTGATGCGCTCCGACAGCCAGCGCCGGAAGGCGTCCGTGGTCGGAGGGCAGTGACGGCAATCCTTGATGAGCTCCGTATCGGCGAGCGTCGAGAAGAGCTGGGGCGCGCGGGCGAGGAGCCGATCTCCCGGGAAGCTCACATCCAGGTCCGCACCCAGCACGAGCGTGGGCGCCTTCAGTCCACGGAGCTCCTCCGGCGTCGCGAGCGAGGGCACCCGCATGTCCATGTTGAACGAGCGGAGGGCATCACCCAGGTAGGGCACCCAGTCGTCATCCGTGTTCGTGAGCATGTGCCGGACGAACGCGTCGAGGCGCCGCTTCGTGGGGGACATCCGGTACAGCATCATCGGGAGGCCGACCTTGACGAACCCATCCCAGTGGGAGCCATTCACCACACCCGCGGGAACGAGGAGGGCCAGCCGGTTGATGCGCTCGGGCGCGAAAGCCGCGAGCCGGATCGCCACGAAGCCGCCCCAGCTCACGCCCACCACATGCGTGCGCTCCAGTGACAGCCCATCGAGCACATCCTTCAACCACTCTCCGTACTCGTTGTTCGACACCGAGGGCCGCGCATCCGCGCTCTTCACCGACTGTCCGACAATGTCCACCGCGTAGATCCGGAACCGCTCCAGGAGCGGGGCCAGCTCGCTGAGCACGTGCGCCGAGCTCGCGAGCGCCCCGTGGAGCACAACCAGGCTCGGCCCCGCCTCTGGGCCGCCGACGAGGACATGCGTGTCGCCGAAGCGGGTCTTCACCATCCGGCTCTCCGTCGGCACCTTCAGACGGTCGCGGAAGCGGTTGAACCACTGCGAGAGTACTGCCTTGGCCTGCTCGCCTCTGAACGCGGATTTCATCGGTCTCTCCTTCTGGGCACTTTCTGGATGGGGCGAAGACCCTCGAGGTGCTGGCTGATCAGGCGCTCCACCATTGCCACCGGTGCGCCATGTCCGCCCTGCACCCACGAAATGAGGGCGAAGTAGAAGAATGAGAAGTACGCGGCACCGAACAACGCGCCGTCCACGCCGGGCCGAAGCTCCCCCCGCGCACTCGCCTCCTCGGCCAGCCGCGCGATCGCCCCATGCACCATGCCCACCTGGCCGGTGAACTTCTGCGCCCACGGCTCGTCCGCGAAGAGCGACTCCTTGAGCAGCGTCCGCGAGAGCTTCGGGCGCCGCTGGTAGTACCCGAATACGGCGCGCGTCAGCTCGGAGAGCTGCGTCTCCAGCGATCCCGGGCCAATCCCGGCGAGTGCGCTCCGCAAGGTCTCCTCGAGATCATCGAACAGCGCGGCGTGGAGCAGCTCCCTTTTGTCGCCGTAGTGGTGGAGCACCGTTCCGGCGGACACGCCGGCCCGCGCCGCGATGGCCCGCAGGTTCGCCGCCTCGAAACCGACACGCTCGAACTCCTCGCGTGCCGCCTCCAGCACCGCTTGACCGGTGGCCGCCTTCTGCGTGGCTCGGAGGCCTGGCTGCTTCTTGGATTCTGGTTCGTTGGACACGTTCAATGAACATGTTTAATGAAATATTGATTCCGCGTCCAGCGAAACGGCGGTCCCGTCTGAAGCGGCGGACGGACCAGGACGTTCCCGATGTGGACGACATCGCCCTGCGCTGTTCGTTCTTGCCTGGCCCGTGAATCAAGCCACCTGGCCGAAGGTCCGGGCACAGGCCAGCAGGGTGGCGTCATGCAGCTCGAGCACCTTGCGGAGCGGCTGCTGATAGCCGCCCGCGAGGTTCCAGGCCACCGGCAGGCCCAGCTCGCGGCACTTCTCGAAGACGATCACGTCACGCCGGCGCATCTGCTCGGTCGTCATGACGCCCCCGAGCGGATCATCGACGTGGGGATCCGCTCCCGCCTGGTAGAGGAGCACCTGGCAACCCTTGGTCCGGAAGCCATCGAGGATCTCCGGCAGTCCAGTGAGCCAGCGTTCGGTACCGCTCGGGTCGCGGGCCGGCCCGTGCTGAACGGCCGAGAGGCCGAAGGTGTAGTGCTCGATGCGCTGGGTGAGCCGCAGCTTGAGGATGATGGAGTCGGTGCCATCTCCGTAGTGCATGTCCAGGTCGAGAATCCCGACCTTGTCCGCGAGCCCCTCCTCGAGGATTGCCCTGGCTGCGAGCATCAGTCCATTGAAGGTGCAGTACCCGCCGCCCTCGCTCCAGCCCGCGTGGTGGAAGCCGCTGGTGGGCGACACCGCCACGGGAGCACCGGCCGCCACCCAGCGCGCGGCGGCCAGGAAGCTGCCACTGGTCCAGCGCAGGGACTCGGCGACATCGATCGAGGTGTTGTGGAACCCGTTCTTGCGCGTCCCGGCGAAGATGCCATCGACATAGCCGGGGTCGTGGACGGCGTGGAACTGCTCGGGGCGCACGGGCTCGAAGCTGTGGACTTCCAGGGGAACACCGAGCGCCCACCAGGACGCCATGGCCTCAGCGGGCTTGTGGGCGCTCGGGCTGGCACTTCCCGGATTCGAGGCGTTCTGGCGTGGATCGTAGAAGACGGGGAGGGCGTGCGAGGACATGGGCTCCGCTCGGTGGTCTGTGCGTTCGCCACCGAGCGCTGTCAGAGGATCTTGGCTATCTGCTTGGCGGTCCTGGCGGACTTCGCCTTCTTCTTGTTGTTCTTGCTGACGGTCTGGAGGGAGTGCAGCGAATAGGGGTCGTTCACCTCGACGCCCGATTGCAGCTCTTCAGAGGCATTCTCAATCTGCTTCTTCTGGAGCTTCTTGCGAACCTTGTCCGTCATGGGCAGCAGCGCGGCGGACGCATGCGCCGCCTGCTTCCCCTTCGTCACCGTCTCGAGATTCGAGATCATCTCGGCGGCGTCCTCCGAGGGTTCCACTTGCGAGAGCGGGTGGAGGAGCTGGAGCTGATCGTCATCGCTGCCCTGCGCGAACTTCTTGGCGACCGCGAGCTCATCGAGCGTCTTCTGATCATTGTAGACGTTGCGTACCGACTTGGCGCCCTTGACCGCCGAGCTCAGGCCTGGCACCGAGGCGATCTTCATCGCGCCGCTCGCCACCACGTTGGCGCTCTTCTTCTTCATCTTGGACAGCTTGTGGGCGCGCTTCGCGTCGTGCTCCTCCGCGGACTCCAGGAGGCTCTGCTTGTCCTCGGGGAGATTCTCGTGCTTGGTGAGGGCGTCCACCTGCTTGCGCTTGAACTTGTTGAGCTGCTTGCTGAAGAAATCGGTGAGGAAGTTGCCCCCCTGGATGGGAGCTGCCGCAGCGGGCCCTGACGCCATCCCGCCCGCCGGTGACGGCCGCGGGCCGTGAAGGGGGACCAGGCCTCCCTGCGCCACCTTCATGCCCACCGCGTCCGCCTCACTCTCGAGCCCCGGAGCGGAGTTGAGCGCACCGCTCCCCAAAGGCTGCGCTACGCGCCCATTCCGCTGCTGCACCACGTGGGTCAGCTCATGCGCGAGCAAGCCTTTTCCCGCCGGCTCGTGAGGACGGTACGCCTCGGGCGAGACGTGGATGTGGTTGCCTTGGGTGAGGGCGTCCTTGCGGTGGAGTGACGGACGCGAGTCGATGTGGAGGCGCACATCGGAGAAGTCGGTCCGGAGCGTCCGCTGCATCTCCTGCTGGAGGGACGCGGGGAGCGGCTGGCCCCCCATGGATGCACCGCGCGCCGGGGCGGTGACGGAAATGCCTCCGAAGCGGTGCCCGTGACGGGCCGCGGCCTCAGCGTCGAGTCCCTCGGGCTCTGCCTTCGTGGTTTCCACGCCAGCGGGATGCCGTACCGCGTGCGCGTTGCCGGTGATCGTCTTCGAAGAGTGCGTGTGCGATGCCAAGGACTGCCCCCCTGTGGACCGTGCCGCATAGGCACGGTTATTCGAAGTGTAGCACTCGGCCACGGGCCAGCCCCTGGACGCCCCTCAGGTGTCCGTATCGGGCGGTTCCTCGCCTGTCACCTTGCTCATGATGTCGATGCGCTCGGCCACTCCGGTCCCATCGCGCCGCAGCTCGTAGACCAGGCGGACCTTTCGTCCCGCCTTGACTGCGTCCAGATCGGTCTGGATGCCGTTCTCGACCACACTCGTCTCGGGTGTCACCCAGACCTGGACCTTCTTCTCCCAGGGGGCCATCGGATCGAATACCCAGGCCTTTCCCTCCTCACACACGTGGGTGAAGACGCCGGTCTCCACCATTGGCTCGCCCACGTACACGCCCGCGGCCTGCCGCCGGTTCACACAGCCCGTCCCGAGGGTCGCGGCCAGCATCACCGTGGCGACCAGCACCTGTTTCCTCATGGCTTTTCCTCCTGCCGGATGCGAGTCCCAATGTGCCTCGCCCAATGTGCCTCGAAAGAGAAGCTGACACGGCCCGGGGGGAGACAGCTACCCCCCACTGTTGAACGGGACCCGCCGCACAAGTGCCTCCTGGCGAACAGGCCCCTCTCGCCGGCTCAGCGAGCCGCGCGCAGGTCTCCGCCCGAGGGGTTCTCTGGAGGCAGTGGCGGCACGTTCGGCAGGTCGATGATGAAGCACGTGCCCTTGCCCAGCTCGCTCTCTACCTCGATGCGGCCGCCATGGGCCTTGATGATGCCGTGCACCACGGAGAGCCCCAGCCCCGTGCCCAACCCAGGCGGCTTGGTGGTGAAGAAGGGCTCGAAGAGGTGCCGCTTCGTCTCCTCGGACATGCCCGAGCCGGTGTCTCGCACCTCCACGTGCACCCGGTTGCCCTGGCGGCGCGTGACGAGGCGCACCACTCCGCCCGACGGGGTGGCCTGCCCCGCGTTGACCAGCAGGTTCACCAGCACCTGCACGAGCTGGCGCGGCCGGCCCACCACCGTCCCCACCTCGTCCAGCGCTTCCTCCACCCGGACGTGACCGAGTTGGATCCTCGCGATGCGCAGCGCCGTGCGCACCTCCGCGTCGAAGTTGTAGGGGCTGTACCCCTCGAAATCCCCGCGCGAGAAGCGGCGCAGGTCCGAGACGATGGAGTTCACCCGTTTGATCCCGTCCAGCGTCGCCGGGAGCACATCGTCCACGTACTCCTTCAGTGGCGAGGACAGGTTCTGTTCTTCCCGCAGATCCTGGAGCAGCGAGTCGACATTGCTCGTCACGTAGCTCATCGGGTTGTTGATCTCATGCGCCACGCTCGCCGCCATCAGCCCCAGGCTGGAGAGGCGTTCCTGCTCGATGGCCCGCTGGTGCAACTGCTGCAACTCCTGGTGGGCCCTCTCCAATTCTTCGTGCTTCATCAGCAGCATGGAGACCCGCTTCTCGGACGCCAGGTACCCGAAGATGCCAACCAGGGAGAAGGCCAGGGCAGTGGTGGGGTCAGCGCCGGTCGACAGGGCCACCGTGTTGATCGCCCCCAGATAGAGGGCCATCCGCAGTCGGACCCATCGATCGAGCCCGAAGTACCAGATCATGTTGTAGGGCACGAAGACCCAGAGCAGCACCGACCACCGTGTGAGGGTACCCACCAGGATGATGCCCGCCGCGTTGAGCGTCATCCGAATCGCTTCCGCCTGGGCGCGGCTGGTTTTCCTGGTGAGCCACTCGAGGAGGACGGTGTTGGTCGAGATGAGCGCCAGGTCCACCGCCACGACGGCGAAGACCACGCGCCAATTGCCCCAGAACGTGGAGATCAACGCGACGTTGACGGAGGTAGCCCCCATCCCCGCGATGCGCTGGATACCGCGCTGAGCTTGCTCCAACTCCGCGCTCCCGCCGGGTCGAGTCTCCATCGCACCCCTCCGAGTCAGGTATCGGAGGAGATCTTAAGAGGAACGCGGGCTCGCTGACCAAGGAAGGCCTCTCACGTGAGCAGCCTCACCGGTGCGCCAGCCCGCCAGGCGAGAATGTCCTCCAACGCATCGCGGTAGAAGACGGCGTAATTTTCCCGCGTCACGTAGCCGAGGTGCGGCGTCAGCACGACGTTGGGCAGGGAGAGCAGGGGATGGTGGGCGGGGAGGGGCTCGAGGGGAAAGACGTCCAGCCCGGCTCCGGCGATCCGTTGCTCTTTCAACACGTTCAGCAGCGCCAGTTCGTCCACCAGCCCGGCCCGGGAGGTGTTGACGAACCAGGCGGTGGGCTTCATCGCGTTCAGCTCCCCGGCGCCGACGATTCCGCGCGTCCGCTCGCTGAGGATGAGGTGCAGACTGACGACATCCGAGGTGGCGAACAGCTCGTGCTTCTCCACCCGGCGCACACCCGCCTCGGCCGCACGCTCCGCGGTGAGGTTCTGGCTCCAGGCCACCACCTCCATCCCGAAGGCCTGGCCCACCCGCGCCACCTGGGTGCCCAGCTTCCCGAGGCCCAGCAGACCCAGGCGTTTGCCTGCGAGGCCCTCGGTCAATCCGGTCTGCCATGTGCCCGCGCGCAGGGCGCGCTCCTCCGCCGGGATACGCTTCACCAGCGCCAGGATCAGGCCCCAGGCCAGCTCCGCTGTTGGCGAGCCGACATTGCCCGTACCGCTCACCGTGATGCCGCGCGCCCGGCACGCCTCCAGATCGATGGCCGCGTTGCGCCCGCCAGTGGTGACCAGCAGACGCAGGTTCGGCAACCGATCGATCAACGCGGCGGGGAAGGGCGTGCGCTCGCGCATGATGACGAGCACCGCGAAGGGCTGGAGTGTTGCCTCCAGCTCCCTGCTGTCGGCGATGTGCCGGTCGAATATGACGAGCTCACTGCCAGCCGGCAGACGGCTCCAATCCGCAAGGCCTTGAGCGACGCGCTGGTAGTCGTCGAGAACGGCAATCTTCATGCGGACGGACTTTATGCGGACGCACTCTCCTGATCCCGGATGGCGATCGCCACCAGCTTCCTGACGTGGTTCCGGACATCCTCCGGCCAGGGCTGGATGAGCTGCTCGAAGCGCTCGTGATTCTTCGCGAAGAAGGCTCTCGAGGCCTCCTCGAAGCCGGGGAAGTCTCCCGCCAGGGTGGCCATGAACTTGTAGGCCGCTTCCTGGGAGCGCCGGGCTCTATCCGCACCCACGTTGTTGCGCTTCGCCTCCTCGACGAGCTTGCGCAACGTCACCGAGGCCCCACCCGGTTGCGAGTTGAGCCAGTCCCAGTGGCGGGGCAGGAGAGACACTTCCCGGGAGACAACGCCCAGCTTCGGCCGGCCCGGACCGGACCTCTTCGTCTCCTCCGCCGCCAGCTCAGCCTCGGCCCGCCGGGCCCGCTTCTTCTCCAGCTTGTCCAAGAACTCGTAGAGCGAGCCCCGGAAGTCCAAGTCGACCGGATTGCCCGTCTCGTCCTCGAAGATGAGGATCGACGCGCTGTCTCCCCGGTCCAGCCACTCCTTGGCCTTCAAGGCGACCTCGGTCAGCTCTCCCGACGCGATCAGCCGGTGCCCCGCGAACCCCGTGTAATTCCTCTGCTTTTCCTCGCCCATGCCCGGCTCCTTTCCGTGGCCCCAAAACCACCCGGGTAAAAACAATCCCCACAGGACAAACTCCATGTGGGAGAATATTGCCCGGGTGAAAATCAGGGTCAAGACATAATGCCCGGGTAAAATGGAGTCTACTTGGTTCTACCCGGGTGAAATTATGGGCACAAAAGCCCGCGGAAGCGTTCGGCCCGTGGGCGGGCGGGCTTATCAGTCCCGGTACAGGAGGCTGACCGCCTCCATTACCCGCGGAGCCTTGCGCTCCTCCACGCCGACGAACTGGGTGTAACCCGCCAGACGCTGGTGCTCATCGCCTCTTCCTGTGTCTGGTCACGACGACTATCGCCGCCGGCCCGGACTCAGGGGAGCACCGCGTGCTATAGCGCGCCGCTCAACCCCTTCACGGAGATGAGACATGGGCCTCTTGGACAACCTCATGGGCAACGCATCCGAGGTGGATATCGGCAAGCTCCATGAGGAGGCGGCCGAGGTCCTGGCGCCCAACGAGAAGCTGGAGCGGGCCTTCAAGATCTTCCGCGACCTCTACCTCTTCACAGACAAGCGGCTGTTGCTCGTGGACAAGCAGGGGCTCACCGGCTCGAAGGTCGAGTACATGTCGCTGCCGTACCGGTCCATCACCCGCTTCTGCGTGGAGACGGCCGGCACCTTCGACACCGACTCCGAGCTGAAGATCTGGGTGTCGGGTTCGCCCGAGCCCCTGCTCAAGCAGTTCAAGAAGGGCTCGGGCATCCTCGAGCTCCAGAAGGTGCTCGCGACCTACGTGCTGAAGTAGGGAGCGCGTTGCATGGCCCATGATCTCTACGCCATGGGCCGGCGGCGGACGCGCCACACGGTGAGCAGCGCGCCGAGCAACACCAGGAACGCCGTGCCCTCGGTGCCCGGGGTCACCGAGCATCCGAAGGCGAAGCCCCGGGGATGGACTGTCTCCTTCGGGCAGATCGGAGCGCCCTCGAGCGTACGCCCCGCGGGGTCGACCGCGCGCCAGGCGAAGCAGGGTTTGTAGCTGAAGTCATATCCACCATGGAACACGAAGAGGGTCTCGACGGGCTCGCCCGCGGACTGCGCCCTCCATGAGTCCATGACTTTGTGCTCCCGACGCTGCTCCTGCGCAGGCACATCGAAGCGATAGGGCGTGTTGTCCGTCACCCAGATATCGAAGTCATAGCTCCCGATCGGGCTTCCGCCCTGGACGCCGGGAACGCGGATCCGGGCGCGGGTGGCCACCTCCCGGCCGACCTTGTTGTCACAGGAACACATGCCGGGATCGCAGTGGTACTTGTCCTGCTCGAAGGACTCGAGCTCTACGTCCAGCTCGCCGAGAAACTCGAGAGGAGGAGACAGCTGCTCTCCCGTCGAGAAGGTCCCGTGAAGCTCCGTGGGACCCTGGGCTTGCCCGGGCCGGGGATCGCTCTGTTGCAAGGCCGCGACGAAGGAGTAGCTCCGGTTCGGGAGCAGCGGGGCATTGGGCTGCCACACCTCACCCGAGGGCGTTCCCCACCAGGAGCGGAGCTGCCCGGGAACGAGCTCACCCGTGTCGAGGTCCGTCACGGTGACGGTGAGAACGTCATGAACGCCCGTGTGGGCGTCCTCGAAAATGCCTTCGAGCGCCCAGCCTCGCGACGTGAACAGCAGGACTCCGTCGAGGGGGACGTTCGAGGCCCCATCGCCAGGGATGCTCTCCGCGAGCGTGTAATAGGTACGAGGTACCGGTGGCTGCGAGCACGCCTCGGCGGGAGACGCCCGCAGCGACACCGCGAGGAGCAGGGCTGCTTGGAGGAGACAGACAACGAAGGGCAAGGGTTTGAGACGCATCAAGGCTCCAGGAGAGATGGGTTGCGCCGGAGCGGCTGTGCAAGGCACGAACCACGCGCGAGCGGTGGGGTTTCCCGTGGGGCAGCGCGATGCGGAATCGCGACAGAGGCGTCAGGGCGCCCTCGGATTTGGACGTGCGGCGGCCGGAAGCGGCATCATCACCTCGTGCGTCTCCCTGTCTGGCTTGCCGTGCTGTTGCCGCTCGTCACCGCGGCCTGTGCCACCACCTCGGTGGCCTACCATCCGCAGAAGGACTGCGAAGCGGGTAGCTCGAGCGCGTGCGTGGACTGGGGAGACCAGCTCGCTGGAAGGGGAGAGGAGCTCCAGGCCGAGGCCGCATATGGACAGGCCTGTCAGGGTGGAATCGTGACGAGCTGCATCACACAGGGCCAGCTCCTCATCCAGCATGGCGAGTTGGACGCCGCCGAGCATCCGCTCCGCAAGGCGTACCTGGAGGAGTTCCCAGAGGGACACGAGGCACTGGCGGACCTCTACCAGGCCCGGGGGACTCCGCCGGATTTAGAGATTGCCCGGGGCCTGCGCTTCGAGGCGCCCGCCATCGACAAGCCGGCCACGGAGTTTGTCTCTCAGCTCCGGATGGACTCCCAGGGGAACCTCGGGACCGCAATCGCCTTCAATGTGCAGCCGATGCTCTTCCTGTCACGCCGGCTGCACCTCGGGTTTCACGCCGCCTTCGGCACGGGCGCGACGGAGCTCAACGGCTTCGTCGGATACCAGCATTTCGAGTCCACCTGGGCCGTGCCCTACGCGCGGGTGATGCTCGGCGGTCTGCCGGGTGCACCCCCCGGCATGGGACTCAACTACGGCGGAGAGCTCGGCTTGAAGCTGTGCCTGGGGCCGATCGGTCATCTGGAGTTCGCCGTCGGCTCCTCGCGGGCCAGTCCCCTCCACGCCTCGGTGGGACTGGGTATCAACGGGCTCTTCCTGTTGCTTCTCGCGGCGGCGCGCTGACCTCAGCCCTTGGAGGCAGGGAGGTACTTCGCGGGCAGCGGCTGCTCGGGAGTCTCCGCGGTCCAGGCCACCGTCAGCACCCACCACCGCTTGCCATCGTTGATGAGCTGGATGCTGTTGACGCCGCGCATGAAGGGCTTGGGCTCCCCCTCGCGCATGGCCTCGTAGGTGCTGAAGACGTGTATGAGGGAGCCGAAGCGCTCCTCCACCCGGTGGATCTCCCGCTCGCGGAAGCCCTCTTCGACGAGCATCTTCCCGGAGTTGGAGATGTACTCCTCGGTGGTGATCTGCCGGAAGCCAATGGTGCCGTCCTTGCGCTTGCCGGAAGGGATCATCCGGGCGCCGGGCACGAAGAGCGAGCGGAAGCGATCCCAGTTGCGCGCCTGGCCCTTGGGTCCGGAGATGACGTCATAGAGCGCGGCCACGATGGACTCGGGAGTGGCCACGTCCTCCGGCTTCGCCTCCGGGACGGTGGGGGCGGGCGAGGCCTGCGCGGCAGGGGCAGGAGCAGGGGAGGAGGCTGGAGCGGGGGTGGGCTTCTTCGGCTCGGAGGCATACGCCGGGGCCGTCACACCGGTGGAGAGCAGCGCCGCGACGAGCGGCCACACGCGAGACTTGAGAGCAGGATGCATGGGGAGCCTCATGGACTGCGAGGGGCGCGCATCATGTCCCACGCCTCGGTCAGCGGCGAGCCTCCGGTGCGCGCTCCGCTCCGCGTGAAGACTTCCAGGAAGGGGAGAGAAGCAAGGGCGGCGTCCGAGACTTCGCTTCGCTGGCCCGTCCACGTGCCATTACAGTTGGCCGGGCCTGTGCCTGCATCCAGGCACCGGGGGGAATCATGAAACGTTTCGTCATCAGTCTCGCCCTGCTCGCCGGCTGCACCACCACCACCCGTCAGGCCGAGCCACCCACCCAGCAGACATCCGCGCCTGCACCTACGCCGGAAGCACCGCCACCCGCGAAGGCCGAGGCGCCGCAGCAGCCCAGCTCCATCTATGTGTTCCAGGGCGTGGAGGTCTTCGGCTCGCGCAAGATTCCCAAGGAGAAGCTGCTCGAGCTCATCACATTGCCGGCTCCGGGTACGGAGCTCGACGTGCAGAACGAGAAGCAGCAGAAGGAGTTCGTCGCGAACCTGATGGAGAGCAAGAAGCGGCTCACCGACACCGGGGCCTTCGCGTTCATCCGGATGTCAGTGGGCCAGGACCAGAAGCACAGGATGAGTGTGACGGTGGATCTGGTCGACAACGGGGACGAGTGGCGCATGGCCTTCAACCCCGAGCCAAAGGGCGAGGTTGCCGATCCGGAGGGATTGCTCGCAGCCTGGTCGGACTATCTGAAGACGTTCTGGAAGCTGCGCAACGAAGGTGCGGTCCCCGAGTGGGGCATGGGCACCTGCCGTGCGCCCATGGGGTGCTACGGAGGTTTCGATCACCCCGAGCTCGCACCCCTGGAGCAGCGATTCATCGACGGAGTGCCTCGCAACGTGGATGCACTCGTGCGCGTGCTGCGCGAGGACAAGGACAGCGGCAAGCGCATGAACGCGCTCATGCTCCTGACCTATCTGTCCTCGCCCGAGCAGATGGCGAAGGCCGTCCTCCCGTCGGTGCGCGACCCGGACCAGGGCGTGCGCAACGAGGCACTGCGCCGGCTCGGGTCGGCGCAGGAGGTGTCGAAGAAGCCCGGCATCGTCCCGATCGAGCCCGTGCTCGAGGCGCTCTGGTATCCGCTGGCGAGCGATCGCAACAAGGCGGGTTGGACGCTGGTGCACATCATGGAGGTCGAGGGCACCGCCCACCGGCAGCAGATCCTCGACAAGGCGGGCGAGGTGCTGGTGGAGATGGCGAGCATGCGCTCGGACATCGATCACGAGCCCGCGCGCAAGGTGCTCGCGCAGCTGGCAGGGAAGGACTTCGGCAACGACGTGGCGGCCTGGCGCCGCTGGTTCGAGCAGGCGCGCAGCCCGCGGCCCTGATGGACTGAGCGGGGAGGGGCCATGCAAGCGAAGAGGAGCGCCTCTCCCGCTCGGTTCTGTACGCCCCCGTACCTCCATCCTTTGTGTGGAGGGCGCATCTCTGCCAGCGTGGGGGTTCGATGCGGCGCTCCCGCCTGCTCCAGGCCCTGATCCTCTCGCTGGCCCTACACCTGGGCTTGGGGCTCCTGCTGTACCTGGCGCCGCCGACGAAGCGCGAGCCCTCATCGGACACTGGCCAGGAGCCGCTCCAGTTCGAAGTGGTCGAGCGCACACCCCCACCGCGCGTGGATCCGCCTCCGCCGCCAGTACCAGCGGAGCCCGTCCGGCCGCCTCGTGGCACTCCACGACCACCCCGCACCGCGCCGCCTCCCGCTCCGCCCCCTCCGAGCGCCACGGCCGCCGCGCCTCCTCCAGCCGCCACTCCATCCGCTCCGCCTCCAGCCGAGGCCGAAGCCAAGGCTGATGAGCCCGAGGTTCCGGATGTGCCGCATCAGGTGCGGCTGTTCCCGGGCCCCGAAGGCCTGGCGGTAGGCCCCTCCACGGGAGCCACTCCAGGAGCCCCCACGGGGCGCACGTGGAGGCCGGGGGATGGACCCACTCCCGGGCAGCTCCTCGCCGAGGAGGGCAAGCGGGTGCAGGGTCGCGTCCAGGGCTTCCTCGACGACGGCATGGCGAGCCTGCGCGTTCAGAATGGCCTCATCGACACCTACTTCGGCGAGATGGACAGAGCGCTGGAGAAGGGGCTCACCGGCGCGCCACTCTTCGCGTACCAGGGAGTGTTCAAGCACTTCTTCAAGGCGACCCCGGGGCGCATGCAGGGCCTGCGTGACCTCATTTCGAGCGCCGGACGCTATGGCGCAACGGGCAACCCGGACGCGATGGGAGAGCCCACGGGTACGGATCGGCTGGAGGACGTGGCGCGCTCGGGGACGGCGGGGACACGTGCCCGTTCGAGGCCCTCGAACGTGGACATGTTGGAGACGTACAGCAAGGCCGCTGGCGGGCTGCTCGTGACGCTCGAGCTGGAGCAGTCGCGCACGGGCCAGGTGCTGTCAGTGAAGCTGCTCGACAGTTCCGGCAATCCCCTCTTCGATGCGTATGTTGTCGAGCGCGTCCCCAAGTCGCTGGAGGTGCTCGGGCCCGCGTCGGAGCACTTCGCCGTGAGGTCGAAGGGGAACGTGCGCAGCGTCTGGCGCATCAATGGGAACGTGAGCTTCTCGCGCACCATCCGGTTCTCGAAGCTCGACGAGCTCGGTGCCGATGACGCGGCCTACATCTCGGCGTTGATCCCATTCGGGCTGCTGTCGGGCAACTTCGAGGAGACGCGGGGCGAGGTGATCATCCCGGACCTCCGCCGGCCGCACTTCGACATCCGGACCCAATTGCTGCGCGTGTACTGACAAAGCCCAGTGATTTCAGGGGCTTGAATGAAACAAAGGCCCCAGAAGCGCGCGGTGTGCGACGCCTCCGGAGCCTCAATCCCTCTTCAGTCAGGGCAGGGGAGCACGACCTGGAACCCCGACCTGTCTGATGGACAGCCTGGCGGCGGCTAGGCGTTGGCCTGCTTCTCCTGGCCCACGTTGATGCCCTGCTTGCCGAGGTAGCCCATGGCCTTGTCCTTCACGTCGGTGCGCAGCTCGGTGCCCTTCTTGGGCGCGAGCATGAGCGCGGCGATGCCGCCGACGGCGCAGCCGATGAAGAACGCACCGATGCCGGCGAACGAGCTACGGGCGGGTTTGTAGGTGGTGAGGCCCACGTAGCGCAGCACGTCATCGGCGTCGAAGTCGTCCCACTGGTTCTTGGCGAACTTGGGCAGGTCCTTGATGATCTTCCGGGCGAGCAGCTTCCGATAGAGGTCACTCTTCATCGCCCACTTGGCCTTCTTCGCGAACAACATTCCGTCCTCCTCCTTGGCCACAGCCAATCGAGAGGTGGCCTCCCCCACGGCAGCCCACCTCTACAGACAAGAAGCTAGGGAGGGAGGGCAGGGGGGGAACCCCCTGGGCAACGTCTGGGTGACAGGGGAGGGGGAGGGCGTCCGCTGCCGGTCAGAGTAGGGCCATGACGCGGCGTGCCCAAGGTGGGGAGTGAACGGAGAGGGCAGCCAGGCGAGCACCTTTCTGGTATGCCCCCCGGCGCCATGTCATTCGATCAGAAACTGCTCGAGAAGATCGCCCAGGTGGAGAAGGGCGGGGCCGAGAAGTACCACGCGAAGAACCGGGAGACGGGCAAGCTGTTCGCCCGTGAGCGCATCCGGCTGCTGGTGGATGAGGGCTCGTTCGTCGAGGACGCCAAGCTCGCCAACAACCTGGACGCGGACCTGCCATCGGACGGCGTCATCATTGGCGTGGGAAAGGTGGCGGGGCGCCCGGTGGCGATCATGGCCAACGACTCCACGGTGAAGGCGGGGAGCTGGGGGGCGCGGACGGTGGAGAAGATCCTCCGCATCCAGGAGACGGCCAAGGCGCTGCGTTGCCCGCTGTTGTACCTGGTGGACTCGGCGGGAGCGCGTATCACCGACCAGGTGGAGATGTTCCCCGGCCGGCGGGGCGCGGGCCGCATCTTCTACAATGAGGTGCACATGTCCGGCGAGGTGCCGCAGGTGTGCCTGCTCTTCGGGCCCTCGGCGGCTGGCGGCGCGTACATCCCCGCCTTCTGTGACATCGTCATCATGGTGGACGGCAACGCCTCCATGTACCTGGGCAGCCCGCGCATGGCCGAGATGGTCATTGGCGAGAAGGTGACGCTCGAGGAGATGGGCGGCGCGAAGATGCACTGCTCGGTGTCTGGCGTCGGCGACGTGCTGGTGAAGACGGAGCAGGAGGCCATCGAGGCGGCCAAGAAGTACATCTCCTTCTTCCCGGAGAACTTCACCCAGCCCGCGCCCCGGGTCGAGCCCAAGGCCCCCAAGGCCAGCGGCAAGCGGGTGGACGAGATCATCCCCGCGGACCAGAACAAGCCCTTCGACATGCACGCGCTCATCGCCGAGCTGATCGACGAGGGGAGCTGGTTCGAGGTGAAGAAGCTCTTCGCCCAGGAGCTCATTACGGGTCTGGCGCGCATCGACGGGCGGCCGGTGGGTATTGTCGCCAACCAGCCCAAGTACAAGGGCGGCGTGCTCTTCGTGGACTCGGCGGACAAGGCGGCGCGCTTCATCTGGCTGTGCGACGCGTTCAACATCCCGCTGCTGTACCTGGCGGACGTGCCGGGCTTCATGATTGGCACCAAGGTGGAGCGCGCGGGCATCATCCGGGCGGGAGCGAAGATGATCTCCGCGGTGTCCGAGGCCAGCGTGCCGAAGATCTGCGTGGTGGTGCGCAAGGCGTACGGCGCGGGCCTGTACGCCATGAGCGGCCCGGGCTTCGCTCCGGACGCCACCCTGGCGCTGCCCCAATCGATGATCGCCGTGATGGGCCCCGAGGCGGCGGTGAACGCCGTTTACTTCAACAAGATCCAGGAGAAGCCGGAGGCCGAGCGGGCCGCTTACGTGCAGCAGCTCCGGGACGAGTACCGTCAGGACGTGGACATCTACAAGCTGGCGAGCGAGCTGGTGGTGGATGAGATCGTCCCGGGCGACCGGCTCCGGACCGAATTGCTCCAGCGTTATGAGCTGTATTCCCGGCGCTTCCAGCCCCGGGCGACGAAGAAGCACGGCGTCTACCCGGTTTGATGGTCCCCCCTCCACCCTCTGCTATACATCCCGACATGGACTTCGAACTTCCCGAAAGCCATCGAGCCCTCCAGTCCTCCCTGCGTGACTTCTGCGAGCGCAAGGTCAAGCCCTACGCGCGCGAGTGGGACCGGGACGAGAAGTTCCCGATGGAGGTGGTGAAGGAGCTGGGTGAGCTGGGCGTGCTGGGCATGCTGGTGGCCGAGGAGTACGGCGGCGCCGCCATGGACTCGCTCGCGGTAGCGGTGGCGGTCGAGGAGATCGCCCGCTACGACGGCTCGCTGGCCCTCACCGTGGCCTCTCACAACGGGTTGGGCACCAGCCACCTGCGCGTGTTCGGCAATGACGAGCAGCGGCGCAAGTACCTGCCCAAGCTCGCCACCGGCGAGTACCTCGGCGCCTGGGGCCTGACGGAGCCCGGCAGCGGCTCGGACTCCGCGGGAATGAAGACCACGGCCGTCTGCAAGGGCGACAAGTGGGTGCTCAACGGCGCCAAGATGTTCATCACCCAGGGCACGGTGGGCAGCGTGTTCGTGGTGCTGGCCGTCACCTCGCCGGCCAAGAAGCAGAAGGGCGTCACCGCCTTCATCCTCGAGAAGGGGATGCCGGGCTTCAGCCAGCGCTCCATCCACGGCAAGCTGGGCATGCGCTCCTCGGACACGGCGGAGCTGGTGCTGGAGAACGTGGAAGTGCCGGACTCGATGAGGCTGGGCGAGGTGGACCACGGCTTCATCGACACGATGAAGATCCTCGACAAGGGCCGCATCACCATCGGCGCGCTGGCGGTGGGCTTGGCCCGCGGGGCGCTGGAGGAGGCGGTGCATTACGCCCGGGAGCGCACGGCCTTTGGTCAGCCCATTGCCGAGTTCCAGGGTCTGCGCTGGATGTTCGCGGACATGAAGACGGAGACGGACGCGGCACGGCTGCTGGTGCACCGCGCGGCGTACCTGGCCGACGCGGGCCAGCCGTACAGCCAGGAGGCCTCCATGGCCAAGCTGTTCGCCTCGGAGGTGGCCACGCGGGCCTGCAACAAGGCGGTGCAGATCCACGGTGGCTACGGCTACACCCGCGAGTTCCCTGTCGAGCGCTACCTGCGCGACGCCAAGCTGTGTGAGATCGGCGAGGGAACGAGTGAGATTCAGCGCACGATCATCGCCCGCGAGGTCTTCAAGAAGGCGTGATGGACAAGGCCCGGCTGCAACAGCTCGGACTGGAGGTACGGGGCGAGGGGGACGGCCTGGAGGCGACCCTCGTCCTGAGCGAGCCCCTGGAGAACCCGGTAGGAGCCCGGAAGGTGGAGCGGGTGGGCTTCCAGGTTCAGGGGGATCGACTGGTGCCCGTGTCGCCGCCAGAGGTGGTGGGACTGCGTCCCATCCCGCTGGGCGCGGTGCAGGCGCGCCGAGAGGTGGAGGCGGAGCTGACGGACGCCTTCAATGAGCACCTGTTCCAGGTGCAGCGGCGATCGGCGGAGCTGCGGGCGTTGGGGTTGAGCCCTCAGGTGGATCCGGTGTCGCTGGGGCTGTCCACGCACGTGGTCGAGCACGGCCTGGCGCTGACGCTGGTGGCGGATCGCCAGGGCCACTTCCAGGTGTCGAGCGCGATGCGGGACGGGCAGCACCTGACCGTTCCCCAGGGCCACCCCTTCGAGCTGTCCGAGTTTCGCGAGCGCGGCGCGCTGGTGGGTTACCTGGCCGCCCTGTTTGGCGAGCAGCCGGGGCAAGCGGCTCCGGCACAGCAGGCAGGGGAGGAGCCGGTGCGCTTCTCGGAGGTCCTCAGGGCTTTCGGGGAGGGAGCGCTCGTCCCCCCGCGGAGTGGGCTGGAGCTGCTGGTGCTGCTCGAAGTGGAGGGGAGACCCTACCGTTTCGCAGCGGCGCGAGTGGCCGGCCGGACCTTCCGGGGTCTGCTGGCGGGGGCACAGGGCAAGGTGTGGGCGGAACGTTTCGAATTGGATGATTTCCCCGGGGTCGTCCCGCTGGTGGCGGATCTGCTGAAGGTCCCCGCCGAGGCCGTGAAGCTGGTCGGCGCGGACGCTCCACAGGAGTAAGGGTTTTGGCGACCTTGCAACCCGCCGAGCGAGTGAAGGCCCTGGAGGAACGGCTGGGGACGGTGTTTGCCCGTGCCGAGCTGGGGCTCACCGCGCTGACGCACAAGAGCTGGATCAACGAGCACCGGGGCGAGGGCTTCCAGGACAACGAGCGGCTGGAGTTCCTCGGGGACGCGGTGCTCAACCTGGCGGTGGGTCACCGGCTGATGGAGCGCTTCCCCCAGATGAAGGAGGGGGAGCTCACGCCGCTGCGCGCCCGTATCGTCAACGAGGAGGGCCTCTCGCGCATTGCCCGGCAGCTGGGGCTGGGCGAGCTGCTGCAACTGGGGCGGGGCGAGGAGCTGAGCGGCGGCCGGGAGAAGAGTTCGTTGCTGGCCAACGCGCTGGAGGCGGTGTTCGCGGCCGTGTACCTGGGCTCGGGGCTGGAGCCGGTGATGGGGCTGGTGGACCGGCACTTCGCGGAGGCCCTGGACGGGGTGGCGCAGGCCCTCAGCCGGCAGGACTACAAGACGAAGCTGCAGGAGGCGGCGCAGGAGCGGCTCAAGCTGACGCCCCGCTACCAGATCGTCTCCGAGGTAGGCCCCGACCACGAGAAGATCTTCGAGGTGGAGGTGGTGCTGGGCACGGAGGTGTACGCGCGCGCCACCGGCCGCAGCAAGAAGGACGCCGAGCAGACGGCGGCCCACGGCGCCCTGGCGCTGTTGAACCGGGGGGAGAAGCCGGGACAGGTGGCCACGGCGTCGCCGGGGACGGCGAATCCCGGGGTTCCAGGGGCAGCCGAGCAGGCGCCGGTGGCCGTTCCGGGTCCGAAGGACGACACCCCGGCTTGAAACTGCTTGGCCGCCTGGGGGGTGGAGCATAAGGTCCCGCGCCCATCCGCTAGTGGGATTCAATCTGGGAGGCAGCCATGGGAATGCTGGACGAGGCGCGTGCGGGCAATGATCTCTACGCCACCTTCGACACCACCGAGGGGCAGATTGTCGTGAAGCTCTTCTCGAAGGCCGCGCCGGAGACGGTGCAGAACTTCGTGGGACTGGCCACGGGCGAGAAGGAGTGGGTGCACCCGGGGACGCGCGAGAAGATGACGGGCAAGCCCTACTACGACGGGACGATCTTCCACCGCTGCATCTCCAACTTCATGGTCCAGGGTGGAGATCCGCTCGGCCAGGGAGTGGGCGGGCCGGGGTACAACATCAAGGATGAGTTCAATAACGGCTATGACTTCGCCAAGAAGGGCAAGCTGGCCATGGCCAACACGAGCCGTCCGAACACCGGTGGCAGCCAGTTCTTCATCACGGTGGCGCCGACGACGTGGCTGAACAACAAGCACACCATCTTCGGCGAGGTCTTGAAGGGCCAGGAAGTGGCCGATCGCGTCGCCAACGACATCGCCAAGGGCCCGAACGATCGGCCGAAGAAGGACGTGGTCATCACCAAGCTGACCATCTCCACCAGCGCACCGGCCTAGGCATCCCGAGCCGCCCTGGAGGCGGTTGCCTGCCTGGCTGGTTCAGTTTACAGCAGGCCAGATGTTTTCTGTCGTTCCGAGTAGTTCTTGGGGAGCGCCCTCCAGAGGGGGGCTCCCTGATCACCTTCGACCTTCGAAGCTTTAGATGGCTCCTCAGCAGACACACCGCAGCGGGTTCGCCGCGCTCATTGGCCGTCCGAACGTGGGCAAGAGCACGCTGCTCAATCAACTGACAGGCGAGAAGCTCGCCATCGTCTCCCCCAAGCCGCAGACCACCCGGAACCGGATTCTGGGCGTGGTGACGCGTCCGGAGGGGCAGGTGGCCTTCCTCGACACCCCCGGCATCCACCAGGCCAAGGGGGAACTCAACCGCTACATGGTGGACATAGCCCTGCAGGCGGTAGACGACGTGGACCTGGTCCTGTTCGTCGTCGAGCCGACGGGCGGGGAGAAACCCGAGGTGGGCCCGGGCAACCGGTTCATCCTCGAGCGGCTGCAGAAGGCGGGCAAGCCCACCTTCCTGATCATCAACAAGATCGACACCGTGCCCAAGCCGGTGCTGCTGCCGCTGATTGAGCTGTACCGCAACGAGTTCCCCTTCGCCGAGGTGGTGCCCATCTCCGCGAAGGATGACGACGGCGTGGAGCAACTCTTCAAGGCGGTGCTCCAGCACATGCCCGAGGGCGATCCACTCTTTCCCGAGGACGTGCTGACGGACCAGGCGGAGAAGACCCTGGTGGCCGAGTACATCCGCGAGCAGGTGCTGCGGCATTGCCGGCAGGAGATTCCGTACTCCACGGCGGTGCTGGTGGACTTCTTCGACGAGTCCGAGCGCGAGCCACCACCTGGAACGCCCCCAGGCAAGCTGGCGGGCCTCATCCGGATTGCCGCCTCCATCTACGTGGAGCGCGACAGCCAGAAGGCCATCATCATCGGGAAACAGGGGCAGATGCTGAAGACGATCGGGACGGACGCGCGCAAGGCCATCCAGCGGTTGCTGGGGGCGCACGTGTACCTCTCGCTACGGGTCCGGGTGGAGCCTCGCTGGAGCGAGCGTCCCGAGGGCCTCAAGAAGCTGGGTTACGAGTAGGAAGTACGAAAATGAAGCCTCTGGTCGCCATCGTGGGTCGCCCGAACGTGGGCAAGTCCACGCTTTTCAACCGCCTCGCCCGGCGCCGCATCGCCTTGGTGGAGGACATCCCCGGAGTCACCCGCGACCGGCATTACTGGGACGTGGAGTACGAGGGCCGGGACATCACCATCATCGACACGGGCGGTTTTGTGCCCGGGGAGAAGGACTCCCTGCTGCAGCAGGTGCGCGAGCAGGCGCAGCTGGCGGTGGAGGAGTGTGATGCCATCATCTTCGTGACGGACGCCCGGGTCGGTCTGACCTCGGCGGACCAGGACGTGGCCCACTACCTGCGCCAGAGCGGCAAGCCGGTGGTGGTGGCCGCCAACAAGCTGGACAGCGAGTCGGGCACCCTGCAGGCCCTCGCTGGCGAGTTCTTCAAGATGGGACTGGGTGAGGTGTTCCCCATCTCGGCCGAGCACGGCCTGGGTGTGGGCTCGATGATGGAGACGGTGATGGGCAAGCTGCCCCCTCTGTCTCCGGAGGAGCTCGAGGCCCGCGAGCAGGCCGCCAAGGCCGAGGAAGCCGCGGAGGCGGGGGAGGGTGGGGAGGAAGGCGCTGAGGAGGCGCCCGCCGAGGAGGAGGAGCGCCCCATCCGGGTGGCCATCATCGGCCGGCCCAACGTGGGCAAGAGCACCCTGGTCAACGCGCTGCTGAAGGAGAAGCGGGTGGTGGCCAGCGAGGTGCCGGGCACCACGCGGGATCCGATCGACTCGGAGCTGACGTACAAGGACCACAAGGTCATCCTCACGGACACCGCCGGCATTCGGCGCAAGAAGACGATTGCCCACCGGGTGGAGAAGTTCTCGGTGGTGGCGGCGCTGAAGTCGATGGAGCGCAGCGACGTGGCGGTGCTGTTGATGGACGCCACGGAGCCGGCGGTGGATCAGGACGCGAAGCTGGCCGGCATCGCCGAGGAGAAGGGCCGCGCGCTGGTCATCGTGGTGAACAAGTGGGATCTGATCAGCACGGACAAGCGCAAGCAGGAGCTCTTCCGCGAGGATCTCAAGCACGCGCTGAAGTTCGTGCATTATGCGCCCATCGTGTTCACCTCGGCGCTGACGGGCTCGAAGGTGGAGAAGGTGCTGGAGCTGGCGGTGGAGCTGGCGGTGCAGTTCCGCTACCGGGCTCCCACGCCACAGCTCAACCGTCTGTTGGAGCACATGGCGGACAACCACCCGGCGCCCATCGTGGGACGCG
Organism: Archangium lansingense; assembly: GCF_026626635.1. GTDB lineage: Bacteria > Myxococcota > Myxococcia > Myxococcales > Myxococcaceae > Archangium > Archangium lansingense. The sequence continues at coordinate 6,779,831 of NZ_JAPNKA010000001.1, read as the reverse complement.
GGCCGCTGAGGTTGTACTACATGGCCCAGGTGGGGACGGCGCCTCCTACCTTCGCCATCACGTGCAACCGGCCGGACGGGGTGCCGGACATGTACAAGCGGTACATCACCAATCAGCTGCGCGGCACCTTTGATCTCCGGGTGCCCATCCGGCTGCTGTTCCGGGATCGCCCGGGACAGGCCAAGCGCGCGGCACGCAAACGGCCGAAGCTGGCCGGCAAGTCGAAGCATTGAGGACTTGTCCGCGTTGACACTGCTGGTGCGCGCTCCGTAAATTGCGCGCCCTTCGACTCTGTACAGAGGTGCGAACCATCGTGGCCCAGAAGTCCGACAAGATGACGAAGCAGGAGCTCAGTGCTCCCGATGCCTTCCAGCTGTACGGCGCCGAGGCGAGTGACTGGCTGCAGAAGCGCGGCCAGATCATCAGCACCGTGGCTGTCGTACTGGTCGTGGGCGGGCTGATCGCCGCGCTGGTGCAGTACTTCTCCAACCGGAGCGGGGAGGCCGCGGCCAAGCAGCTCGGCCAGACGCTGGAGACGCTGGAGCGTCCGGTGGTGGAGGGCGTGCCGCTGCAGCCGGCGGATGGGGAGCTGCCGCCCTTCAAGTCCGAGAAGGAGCGGGATGAGACCACCGTCAAGTCGCTCACCGAGTTCCGTGCGGCGCACAAGGGCACGGACTCCGCGGTGACGGCGGCGCTGCCGCTAGGCAAGGCCGAGTACCGGCTGGGCAACTACGACGGGGCGCTGGCCGCCTTCGGCGAGTACACCAAGGGGGCCCCGAAGAATGATCCGCTGCTGACCTCGGCGTACGAGGGCCAGGGTTATGCCCACGAGGCCAAGGGGCAGCTGGACCAGGCGCTCGAGTCCTTCAAGCAGATGGAGCAGGTGAACGCCGGTGAGTTCATGCAGGGCATGGGGCAGTACCACCAGGCGCGCATCCTCGTGGCGCAGGGCAAGAAGGACGAGGCGGCGCAGCTGCTGGCGGACCTGAAGGCCACGCAGGCAAACGCGGCCGCGGGGCGGCTGGCCACCGAGCGGCTGGCGGTGCTGGCGGCGCAGGGCGTGAAGGTGCCCGAGCCGAAGACGCAGCCTGCGGCCACCCAGACGCCGGACGCGGGGTGACCGCCTGACTATGCGCGCCGCGAGCCGGTGGAAGCGTTGGGTGGGTGGGCTCGCGATGGCGGGTCTGCTCGGTGCATGCACCACGGTCCCGGTGTTCGGCAGCCCGGACACCACCCCGGTGCAGCCTCCACGCCACTTCTTCTCGGTGGACTGGTGGAAGCGGCTCGTCAGCCCCACGCTGCTCGAGTACGCACCGCGGGAGCACGCGCAGCCGACGTATGACGCCCGGAACGAGCGCGTCCTCACGCTCACCCGGGACGGCTACGTCCGGAGCTTCGACCTCGAGGGCCATGAGGTCTGGAGTTACGCGGTGGGCAACCGCTTCTATGCGGGCGCGACGGCGGACGACGGCATCGTCTACGTGCCCGGCACGGACGGCGTGCTGCACGCCCTGTACGCGAAGACAGGCGAGCTCAAGTGGAAGTACGCCGCGGGCGAGGCGCTGGCGACGGCGCCGGTGCTCGCGGGCGACCTGGTGCTGGTGGCCTCGCAGAGCGACACCCTGTTCGCGGTGAAGCGGGCCACGGGTGAGCTGGCGTGGCTGTACCGGAGAGATCCGCCCGCGGGCTTCACCATCCACCGGGCCTCCGCGCCGGCGGTGCGTGGACAGACGGCCTGGGTGGGCTTCTCCGATGGCACCCTGGTGTCACTGGACCTGGCGGACGGCGGCGTGCGATGGGAGAAGTCGCTGGCGCCGAGCAGTGTCACCCAGTTCGTAGACGTGGACACCACGCCGGTGCTGGACGAGTCGGGCCATGTATACGCCGCCTCGTACGCGGGTGGCCTCTACGCGCTCGACGCCGAAACGGGCGACGTGGTGTGGAACTCGGTGGCACAGGGCATCACCTCGCTGATGGTGCACGGCCAGGTGGTGGTGGCCACGGGTGACGATCGCCTGGATGCCTACCTGGGCGACAACGGGAAGCTCCTCTGGTCGCAAACCCTCCAGGAACGGGCCGGGTTGGAGCCGGTGTTGGTCAAGGGGATGCTCCTGGTACCTGCACAGCGCTCGTTGCTCTTCGTGGACCCGCGCACGGGCCAGTCGCGCCTGGCGTGGAACCCGGGAGAGGGAATCTCGGCTCCACCGCGGGTGGTGGGCGGCAAGGTGTACGTGCTGTCCAACAACGGCTACCTGTACGCCCTCCGGTTGGACGGGAGGAGCGGTTGACGCAGGGGGCCGCGAAGAGGGCGGTCCGAGTGGTGGCCGCCCTGATTCCCCAGCCTGGGGACGACTCGCGGTTCCTGGTACAGCAACGGCTGCCGGGCGGGAGCCGGGGGCTCCTGTGGGAGTTTCCGGGCGGCAAGGTGGAGCCCGGAGAGTCCGAGCCGGAAGCGCTGGCTCGGGAGTGCCGGGAGGAGCTGGATGTGCGGCTCCAAGTGGGGAGGCGGCTATGGGCGGGGAGACACGAGTATTCGGACCTGACAGTGGAGCTGGCGCTGTACGTGGCCCGGCTGGAGTCGGGGGAGCCGAAGACGCTGGGGGCCAACGCCCTGGCGTACCTGACGCCGGCGGAGATGCTGGCGCTGCCGTTCTGCGAGGCGGACATTCCGCCCCTGGAGGACCTGGTGGCGGGCAGGTTGGGTCCGCTGGGCTGATGCTGCGCCGCACCTTCCAGCTCATTCCGGGCGTGGGTCCCTGGAAGGAGAAGGACCTGTGGGCCCGAGGCATTCAGACCTGGGACGACTTCCCGGGCAACGGGACGGTGCTCGGCCAGAAGCTGGACGAGGCGGCCCGCCGGCGGCTGGCGCTGGCTCGCGAGGCCTTGGAGCGGCGCGATCTGAAAGGCCTGGCCGCCATGGTGCCACCTCGGGAGCACTGGCGGCTGTACCCCGAGTTCGCACACGATGCCGTCTACTTCGACATCGAGACGGACGGAAAGCAGGAGCAAGCACCCACGGTGGTGGCCCTGTTCGATGATGCGGGGCTGCGCGTCTTCATCCAGGGCCGCAACATGGACGAGCTGCCGGAGGCCATGGCGGAGCGGCGGTTGTGGGTGACCTTCAACGGCTCGTGCTTCGACGTGCCGGTGCTGCGCGACTATTTCGGCAAGCGCTTCCCGACGCCGGACGCGCACATTGATTTGCGCTTCGTGTGCCGGCGGCTGGGGATGGGCGGCGGGCTGAAGGAGATCGAGGACAAGCTGGGGCTGGGACGGCCGCCGCACATGAAGGGCGTGAACGGGTGGGACGCGGTGCTGCTGTGGCGCGCGTACCTGGCGCGCGGGGACGTGGAGGCCCTGCGCTTCCTGGTGGAGTACAACCTCTATGACTCATTCCAGCTCCGGTCCCTGATGGACAAGGCGTACAACCGGGCCCTGGACGACCTGAACCTGGAGGCCGAACCGCGCGTGCCGGTGTTCGAGCGGGGTGAAGTCCTCTACGACGTGAGCCGGCTCATCATGGAGCTGGGACCCACTGAGCGCGACCTGAGGGTGCTCGAGCGCGTGCGGGCCCAGGACCGAGAGCTGCACCAGGACTGACGCCTCGCGGACCCGAGGGGAAAAGTCGGGCAACCGTGTCAGTCCGGTCTGGTAGGGTGGATGACGCTGGAGGTTTGGCGTTTAGACCCTACCTCCGGTATTTCACTGGCGCGGCGTTGGCGTCGCAAAGGAGAGCCCGAGTGTCCATCGACAGGCCCGAGTCCTCGAACCACCCCCGGCTGCTTTTCTCCGTGGATGGGACCCGTTATGAGCTCGTCCGCAAACTGGGACGGCGCAGCAATGGTGAGCTGATGCTCGCCCGGCGCCGCTACGCGAAGGGGCCCGCGGGCTCCGTGATCATCAAGCGGCTGTCCCAGCCGGTCAGTGAGAAGCAGAAGCAGCGGCTGACGGAAGAGGTCCAACTGGCGTACCGGCTGGATCATCCGGGCATCGCCAAGGTGTTCCAACTGGTGCTGCATGGAGGCCTGCCGTATGTGGTGATGGAGTACGTGGAGGGCCACTCCCTGGAAACGGTGTTGAGCGTCACGGCCATGCGACAGCGCTCCATGTCCGAGGCTTTCGTCTGCCACGTGGTGTCCGAGGTCGCGGACGCGCTTCACCATGCGCATACGCGGACGGATGAGCATGGACAGCCCCTGGGAATCATTCACCGGGACGTGAACCCGGAGAACATCCGGGTGGGCAGCAGCGGCGAGGTGAAGCTGGTGGACTTCGGCGTAGCGTACTCGTTGCTGCCCGGGCGCGAGGCCACCACGGCCAACGTGTTGCGCGGGGACATTGCCTATGCGTCTCCCGAGCGCATGCGCCTGGAGAAGGTGGACCACCGCTCGGATCTGTTCTCGCTGGGCCTGGTGATGCTGGAGCTGCTCACGGGCAGGCACCTGTTCGATCTGGAGGACGTGGAGCAGGCAGCGCAGACGTCCGGGCCTGTGTCCGCCGCGCTGGCCGAGGCGCATTGCGAGGAGCCCAGCTGGGTGCCCATCACGCAGATGGCGGCACGCATCCAGCGGTTCGGACCGGAGGACGTGGAGCGGGCCACTCAGGGGGTCTCTGAGTCGCTGCGGGCTGTGGTGCACCGGACGCTGCGGCGGGATCCGTCCGAGCGCTACCAGTCCGGCCTGGAACTGCGGGATGCGCTCCGGGAGTTCCTCGTGGTGCAGGGGCACTCGTACGGGCGGCCGGAGGCAGCGCGGGAGGTGCTCGTGGCCGTGAAGGAGGCGGAGCTCCTGCGCGAGTCCGCGGACATCCTGGAGCCGGATGTTTTCCCAGAGGCGGCTCCGAGGCGGAACGAGCACTGAGAATCAGCGCCGACGTTGTTTCTTCTTCGCGGGCGGCGGCGGCTTTTCCTTTTCACCAGAGACCTGGAAGGGAATCCGCATGTCGGGGACCTCGCGGCCCTGGGAATCCGTCATCGACGTGCCGGTCTGCGCGTCGATGACCAGCGTGTATTTGTGGCCGGTCTTGAGGGGCGTGGGCAGGGAGATCCGGTACAGCAGCCCGTTGGGGGATTCCTCGGCGGAGTCGTCCGAGGCCATGGCGCGCTCGGCCTCGTCGAACAGGCGAATGCGGTAGTTGCGGAGCACCAGTGTGCTGCGCAGCTCGAGCGTCGATGTGGAATCGATGAGCGGTCTGCCTTCTTCTTCGCCCACGACGGGAATGACCTCCAGGCCAGCATCCGGGAGCGCGTACTGAAGCGTGAATGACGCGGGGCCAGGACCCGCGTCGGCTGCGGCCGTCTCGGATTCTCCGGCGGCGGTGACGCCCGCGTCATCGGTAGGGGCGGAGGGCTTGGGGCATCCGGCCACGGCGAGTGCGGTCGCGCAGACAGCGAAGCTCAAACGGAGGAAGCGCATAGGGCGCGCAGACCCTATGTCCCAACACCGAGGACGAGAAGTGCGAAAGCCAGGCTCCGGGTGCTGGGAAACGCCGTTTCCAAGGTCCGGAGTGGCATTCCCGGGAGGCTGGGGAACGGGCCCGAGGACGGCCGAACTCCACCCCGTTTCCCTCTGACATGGGGTCTGATAAGATGCGTTATGTAAACTAAGCCCGTGGGCATCCCAGGGGGTCTCCAGCCCAGCGTCGGTGGCCATGGTCGGCATGTTTCTCCCCCCTCCCCAGGTCCCGGTCCGATCGCGACGAGCCGCGTCAATCGCCGCGCCCCCGCCATCGGAAATCAAAGTCCCGCTCATGAGTTCAGGGGCCGGGAATTTTCTCCCCGCTTGACCGGGACCGGCTGTTCCCACGACAAACCCCGCCGCATCTCTTCCGGCTCCCGGAAAGGAACTTCAACTCCATGAAGCGTCTGCTCATCGTGGCATCTCTCATCGGCGCCGCCCCCGCGCTCGCTGATGAGGGCATGTGGACCTACAACAACTTCCCCGCCGCCAAGGTCAAAGAGAAGTACGGCTTCGAGCCCTCCCAGGAGTGGCTCAACAATGTCCGTCTGGCCTCGGCCAAGTTCGGTGGCGGCTGCTCGTCGAGCTTCGTCTCCCCGGACGGCCTGGTGATGACGAACCACCACTGTGCCCGTGGCTGCATCCAGCAGCTGTCCACCGCCAAGAAGGACTTCATCGCCAACGGCTTCTACGCCAGGACCCAGGCCGAGGAGATCCAGTGTCCGGCCCTCGAGGTCAGCCAGCTCGTTGAGATCACCGACGTCACGGACAAGCTCAACGCCGCCACCCAGGGCCTCACCGGCAAGGCGTACGCCGACACCCTCAAGGCCGAGATGTCCAAGCTGGAGAAGGCCTGCACCGACGGCGCCGCGGATGTCCGCTGTGACGTGGTGACGCTCTACCAGGGCGGCAAGTACAACCTCTACCGCTACCAGCGCTTCCAGGACGTGCGGCTGGTGTTCGCCCCCGAGCACGCCATCGCCTTCTTCGGCGGCGACCCGGACAACTTCGAGTTCCCCCGGTACGACCTGGACGTCACCTTCGTGCGCGCCTATGCCAAGGACGGCAAGCCCGCGAAGACCCCCAAGTACTTCAAGTGGTCCGACAAGGGCGCCAAGGAAGGCGATCTCACCTTCGTCTCCGGCCACCCCGGAAGGACCTCGCGCGGCCTGACGGTGGCGCAGCTCGAGTACCTGCGTGACACGGGCCTGCCCAAGCAGCTCTTCAAGCTCTCGGAGATGCGCGGCATGGTCACCGAGTTCCAGAACCGCGGCGTCGAGCAGAAGCGCGTCTCCAGCAACATGCTCTTCGGCGTGGAGAACGCCATCAAGTCCATCAAGGGCAAGCACGAGCAGCTGGTTGACAGGGCCTTCTTCGCCCAGAAGGTCGCCGCCGAGCAGGAGCTGCGCGCCAAGGTCAACGCGGATCCGAAGATGAAGGCGAAGTACGGCGCTGCCTGGGACGAGATCGCCCGCGCCCAGGACACCTACCGCAACATCCGCAAGGACTACGAGAACATCGAGGGCGGCCTCGGCTCGCACCTCTTCGGCATGGCTCGCACGCTGGTGCGCGCCGCCGAGGAGCGCACCAAGCCGGACACCGAGCGCATGCGCGGGTTCAACGAGGCCGGCCTGCGGACGCTCGAGACCCAGCTGATGAGCAAGGCGCCCATCTACCCCGAGCTGGAGATCGCCCAGATGACGTTCGCGCTCACGAAGGTCCGCGAGGAGTTGGGCGCGGATCACCCGTTCGTCAAGAAGCTGCTCGGCAAGGAGTCGCCCGCGTCGCTGGCCACCCGCGTCATCAAGGGCTCGAAGCTGGCCGACCTCAAGGTTCGCGAGCAGCTCTACAAGGGCGGCAAGCAGGCCGTCGAGGCCTCCAAGGATCCGATGATCCAGCTGGCCACCCTGGTGGACCCGGACGCCCGCGCCATCCGCAAGACGCACGAGGAGCAGATCGACGCCGTCATCCGCAAGAACAGCGAGCTGATCGCCCAGGCGAAGTTCGAGGTCTATGGCACTGGCATCTACCCGGACGCCACGGGCACGCTGCGCCTGTCCTTCGGCTCCGTGAAGGGCTACACCGAGGACGGCAAGCAGGTGAACCCCATCACCGTCATGGGCAACACCTTCGACCGCCACACCGGTGAGGAGCCGTTCGCCCTGCCCAAGAGCTGGCTCGCTGCGCAGAAGCAGCTGCCGAACGCCACCCCGATGAACTTCGTCACCACCAACGACATCATCGGCGGCAACTCGGGCTCGCCCGTCATCAACAAGGACGCGGAGATCATCGGCCTGGTGTTCGATGGCAACATCCAGTCGCTCGGCGGTGACTACGGCTTCGACGAGAGCGTCAACCGCACCGTCGCCGTCCACAGTGAGGCCCTCATCGAGGCGCTCAAGACGGTCTACAAGGCCGACCGCGTCCTCGAGGAGCTGCGCCCCGGCACCACGCCCACCGTGAAGGCCAGCCCGGGCCTGTAGTCCCCAGAGGCTCTCTCGCTGAAATATCAAGGGGCTGCCCGAGTGCATCCGGGCAGCCCCTTTGTTTTTTCTCCGCTCACCCTGCCCCTGCGGCTACTCCCACTCGATGGTGGCGGGCGGCTTGGAGGAGACGTCGTAGACGACGCGGTTGATGCCGCGCACCTCGTTGGTGATGCGCGTGGAGATGCGCTCCAGCACCGGGTACGGCAGCCGCGCCCAGTCCGCCGTCATTCCGTCCACGCTCGTCACCGCGCGCAGCACGCAGGTGGACTCGTAGGTGCGCTCGTCCCCCATCACGCCCACGCTCTGCACTGGCAGCAGCACCGCGAACGCCTGCCACAGCTCCTTGTACAGCCCCGCGTCCCGGATCTCCTGCTGGACGATCGCATCCGCGCGGCGCACCAGCTCCAGCCGCTCCTCGGTGATCTCCCCCAGCACCCGGATGGCCAGGCCCGGACCCGGGAACGGCTGCCGCGACACCATCTCATCCGGGAGCCCCAGCTCACGGCCCAGCGCGCGGACCTCGTCCTTGAAGAGCTCGCGCAGCGGCTCCACCAGCTTGAGGTTCATCTTCTCCGGCAGCCCGCCCACGTTGTGGTGGCTCTTGATGGTGACGGACGGGCCCTTGTACGACACGGACTCGATCACGTCCGGGTACAGCGTGCCCTGCGCCAGGAACTCGGCGCCCTGCACGTCACGCGCGGCCGCCTCGAACACCGTGATGAACTCGCGGCCGATGATCTTCCGCTTCTTCTCCGGGTCCGTCACGCCGGCCAGCTCCGTCAGGAAGCGCGCCCGCGCGTCCACCGTCTTGAGCGGCACGTGGAAGCGGTCCACGAAGAGCGCTTCCACCTGCTCGCGCTCACCCTGCCGCAGCAGGCCGTTGTCCACGAAGATGCACTGCAGCCGAGGACCCAGGGCCCGGTGCAGCAGCAGCGCCGCCACCGAGCTGTCCACGCCACCCGATAGCCCGCAGATGACCCGGCCGTGCTCGCCCACCTGGCGGCGGATGGCTTCCTCCGCCTCCTGGATGAAGCCCTTCATCGTCCAGCTCCCGCTCACCTTGCAGTCGGTGAACAGGAAGGCGCGCAGTATCTCCTTGCCCATCGGGGTGTGCACCACCTCGGGGTGGAACTGCAGGCCGTAGAGGGGCTTGCTCTTGTGCGCCGCCGCCGCGAAGGGCGAGTTGCCGCTACGGCCGATGGCCTCGAAGTCCGGGGGCAGCGTGTCCACCCGGTCCCCGTGGCTCATCAACACCTTCACCCGGTCGCCCAGCTTGAATCCCGCCAGGGGCCCTCGGGCCGCTAGTACCTCCACCTCGGCGGAGCCGTACTCGCGGTGGGCGGTGCGATCGACCCGGCCTCCCAGCAGCTTGGCGATCAGTTGCAGGCCGTAGCAGATGCCCAGCACCGGCAGTCCCGAGCTGAAGACGAAGGGATCGCACCTCGGCGAGCCCTCCGCCTCCACCGAGGCCGGTCCTCCAGAGAGGATGATGCCGCGCGGGGCGAACCGGCGGATGTCCTCTGCCGGGAGATCCGGGCGGTGGATCTCACAGTACACACCGAGCTCTCGCACCCGGCGGGCGATCAACTGCGTGTACTGGCTCCCGAAATCGAGGATCAGAATCTTCTCAGCGTGAATATCCACCACACTCTCCATGGGGGGCGCGCGTTGACGGATGCGGCCCTTATCGCTACAAACTTTCGGAAATCAACCATTAAGTCCCGCTCGAAGAGGTCCTGGATGCGCCTGCCCGCCGTTGCAACCGTCCTGTTGCTGTCCGCCACCGGTTGCTTGAAGGAGATCTCCTCGGAGGAGCGACTGGATCGCGAGTCTCCGTCCCGCTCCTCAGCCAGTGACACCCCGGATGCCGAGGCGCTGAGCAAGGTCCACTGCGACGACACCGGCGATGCCCTCAACCAGGCCCGCAACGTCAACCGGCCGGAGACCGACCGGGTGATGGGCTACATCGACCTCTACACCTCGTTGATGAAGCGCAACGCCACCTTCGAGGAGGCGATGAACCGCAACCCGGACCTCAACTACACCGAGGGCAGCCAGAAGCTGGTCGCCGCCCGGGAGAACTGCATCCAGCAGACCGCGGACGTGAAGGTGGAGTTCGAGACCTACGTGCGCGAGCTGGTGGAGCTGCCCACCGTGCAGGAGGTCAAGGGCGGCAACACCGTCACGGTGGCCCGGCTGGACTTCAACACCCTGCGCCAGGCCATCGAGACGCTCAACTCGGACGACAAGGAGCAGCTCCTGGCGAAGGTGGTCAACGCCGAGAAGAAGGTGGCTCCCGCGGCCAAGGCCGAGGAGGAGCCCGCCAACGCCGGCGGCCGCAAGCGCGGCAAGTAGCTGGCTGGCTCGGGGCCCTTTCACGGGGGCCCCCTCCGGCCGACTCGAGCGCCCTACTCCACCCGGTAGTTGGGCGCTTCCTCGGTGATGATCACGTCGTGCACGTGGCTCTCCTTGAGCCCGGCCGAGGTGATCCGCACGAACTCCGCCTTGGTGCGCAGCTCCTCGATGGTGCCGCAGCCCACGTAGCCCATGCCGCTGCGCAGCCCACCCAACATCTGGTGGATGTTCATGCCCAGGCTGCCCTTGTACGGCACGCGCCCCTCAATCCCCTCAGGCACCAGCTTCACCGCCTCCACGTCCGACTGGAAGTAGCGGTCCTTGGCGCCCTGCTTCATCGCCCCCATCGAGCCCATGCCCCGGTAGCTCTTGTAGCTGCGGCCCTGGTACAGGATGACCTCGCCCGGCGCCTCCTCGGTGCCCGCGAAGAGCGAGCCAATCATCACCGTGCTCGCCCCGGCGGCCAGCGCCTTGACGATGTCGCCGGAGTACTTGATGCCGCCATCGGCGATGACGGGCACGCCGTGCTTGTCCGCCTCGCGCGCGCAGTCGTCGATGGCGGTGAGCTGGGGCACTCCCACGCCGGCCACCACGCGCGTGGTGCAGATGGAGCCGGGGCCAATGCCCACCTTCACCGCGTCCACACCCGCCTCGATGAGCGCCCGGGTGGCAGCGGCCGTGGCCACGTTGCCAGCGATCAGCTCGAAGCCGCGGAAGTTCTTCCGCGTGTCGCGCACGGCGTCGATGACGCCCTTGGAGTGGCCATGCGCCGTGTCGATGACGATCACATCCACGCCGGCCTTCACCAGCGCGTCGACCCGGGCCTCGCGATCCGCCGAGGCCCCCACCGCAGCGGCGCACAGCAGCCGGCCCATGGCGTCCTTGGCCGCGTTCGGCCGAGTCCGCCGCTTCTCCATGTCCTTGATGGTGATGAGGCCCCGGAGCTCGAACTGCTCATCCACGATCAGCAGCTTCTCGATGCGGTGCTCGTGCAGGAGCTGCTGGGCATCCGTCTGGCTGATGCCCTCGCGGCCGGTGACGAGCTTGCGCGTCATCACCGACTCCACCTTCTGCCCCAGGTCCGTGACGAAGCGCACGTCGCGGCTGGTGACGATGCCCACCAGCTTGCGGCCCTGCACCACGGGAATGCCGGAGATGTTGTACTGGCGCATCAGCTCGATGGCGCGAGCCAGCGGCACCTGCGGCTCGACGGTGATGGGATCCACCACCATCCCGCTCTCGAACTTCTTCACCTTCATGACCTCGAGCGCCTGCTGCTCGGGGGTCATGTTCTTGTGAATGACACCGATGCCGCCCTCCTGCGCCATGGCGATGGCGGTACGGGCCTCGGTCACGGTGTCCATCGCCGCGGACAGCAGCGGGATGTTGAGCCGCAGGTTGCGCGTCAGCCGGGTCGAGAGGTTGGCATCCTTTGGAAGGATGGAGCTCTCGGCTGGCTGGAGAAGCACGTCATCGAAGGTCAGCGCGAGCCGGACGTCGGAGGTCAGCATGGGGGCTCCCGGGAGCAGCGGGTCATGCCCGCGGTGAAGCCGCTTCCATAAGGGGTGAAGGCCAGGGGCGCAACGATCAAAACCGCCTTTTCAGGGCCCGTCTCCCCGGCATGCAGGCGATTGATGTTAGGATTCGCGCACCATGGGAGAAGCCATCGGGTTGGTCGTCAAGCTGCCCTTCGCGACCGCCGAGGAGTTCGTGGCGAAGTACGGAGCCAACGTCACCCGCGGCGGCATCTATCTGCGCGCGAAGACGGTGAAGCCTCCTGGTTCCACGGTCACCCTGGATCTCAAGCTGGCTGATGGCTCCCGCATCATCTACGCCACGGCCGTCATCCACTTCGTCACCGGCCAGAGCGGTCAGGGCGTCTCCGGCATGGGGTTCCGCTTCCTCACCGTGGACCCCGCGACCAAGCAGCTCCTCGACTCCGCCATCGCTCCCCTGCCGCACGCCCAGTCATCCCTTCCCCCACTCCCAGCAGGAGTTGGACCGGCCGATTACTCGGTCCCCGCAGGAGGGCAGCAGCCTCCGGCGCTGACGGATGAGCCAGCGGTCGCCCCCGCGCTCACCCCCGCTCCCGGGCAGGAGCTCCTGGTCCCCGCCCATACCCCATGGCCCGGGACCATCGCCGCGTTCACTCCGCCGCCCGCGCACACGCCTCATCCCGGAGCCCTCCCTACCGCCGAACGGCCCGCGCATACGCCTCACCCTGGAGCCCTCCCCGTCACTGAGCGGCCCGCGCATACACCCCATCCCGGGGCTCTTCCTGCCGCCGAGCGGCCCGCGCACACGCCTCATCCCGGAGCCGTGCCCTCTGCGCCACCTCCCGCGCTCCCTCCCGCCGTGGAGGTCCCAGTCGTTCCGGTGGCAGCTCAGGCTCCCGCGGTGGCTTCGAGCCGTCCCGCGCCGCCTCCCGATCCCACCCAGACACTCGCCCCGTCGGCCACGCCGATGGTCCCCAACGCCCCCGCCTTCGAGGCCCCCACCGAGGAGCCCAAACGGATCGGGCCCGTCATCGGCATCGACCTGGGGACGACCAACTCCTGCGCCGCCTACGTCCGCCAGAACAAGCCAGCCGTCCTTCCCAGCCGTGAGGGGCACAATACCGTGCCCTCCATCCTCGCCCTCAACACCCGCGGCAGGCTCGTGGTGGGCCACCCCGCCAAGGGGCAGATGCTCACCAACCCCCGGCAGACGGTCTACGGCGCCAAGCGCCTTGTCGGCCGCCCCTACGACTCCCCCATCGTCCAGCAGATCAAGGACCGCTTCGCCTACGAGATCGCCCCCGGTGACAACGGGGAAGCGGCGGTGCGGCTCGGGGATCGCATCTACAGCCTGCAACAGATCTCCGCCCTCATCCTCCGCGAGGTGAAGGAGGTGGCCCAGAACCAGCTCGGTCAGGCCGTCTCTCGCGCTGTCGTCACCGTCCCCGCCTACTACAACGACAACCAGCGCCAGGCCGTGCGCGAGGCCGGACGACTCGCCGGGCTCCACGTGGAGCGCATCCTCAACGAGCCCACCGCCGCTGCGCTCGCCTACGGCTTCGGCCGCAAGCTCACCCAGCGCGTGCTCGTCTATGACCTGGGCGGCGGTACCTTCGACGCCTCCGTGCTCGAGCTCAAAGACACCCTCTACGAGGTCGTCTCCACCGGCGGAGATACCTTCCTGGGCGGCATCGACTTCGACACTGCCATCGTCGAGCACCTGATGGCGCAGTTCCATCATCAGACCGGCCTCTCCATCCAGTTGGACCGGGTGGCCATGCAGCGGATCCAAGACGCCGCCGAGCGCGCCAAGTGCTCTCTCTCCGAGCGCTCGCAGGTCCGCGTCCACGTGGCCTTCCTCACCATGGTCGACGGCAAGCCCGTGGACCTCGACGTCTCCCTCACCCGCGAGAAGCTCGTCGAGCTCACCGAGGAGCTCGTCAACCGCACCCTCCAGGTCTGCGCCGACGTGCTCGACGTCAAGGGGCTCAGCGCCAAGGACATCGACGAGGTCATCCTCGTGGGAGGCCAGAGCCGCTCGCCCCTCGTCCACGAGAAGATCTCCTGGTTCTTCGGCAAGGCCCCCACCAAGAACGTGCACCCGGACGAGGCCGTGGCGCTCGGCGCGGCCCTGCTGGCCCACAGCCTGGCTCAGAACGAGGGCGTGCAGCTCGTCGACGTGCTACCCATGGCCATCGGCGTGGGTCTGCCCGGCGGCCGCTTCAAGCCCGTGCTCGAGCGCAATGCCCCACTGCCCGCCACCAAGGGCTACCAGATCTCCACCAGCCGCGATGATCAGCAGGAGCTGGAGCTCATCATCCTCCAGGGAGACTCGGAGCGAGCCGTGGAGAACGAGTACCTGGGGACGTTGAAGATCTCCGGGCTGCCCCGAGGGCCCCGCGGCTCGGTGAAGGTGTCCGTCACCTTCGCGGTGAACAATGAGTGCATCCTCACCGTCACCGCCCGCGAGCCGATCAGCGGCGTCGAGGTGATGAGCCTCTTCACCACCCGCGACTCCCCCGAAGACGTGAATGCGAAGCTGGGGCCCAACCACCCGCATCAGCCCGAGCCTCCTCCCATGGCGCGGAGGCAGTCGTTGCCGGGCATGCCTGTCGTCGGAGGCCCGGTGCAGAAGCCCACCGCGGCTCCGCCCGTGGCATTGCCCATCGCCATTGCCGCAACCGCTCGAGACGTGGCCCCGGGCGGCCTCGTGGGCTGGTTGAGGCGGATCCTCGGACGCGCGTGAACCGGAGAGGGGGACCCGATGCGCGGGCCCTTCCCTTCCGGCTCACTGGGGAAGCGATGTTTTGAGACTCAGTCGCGGATGGGCAGGCGCTCCGTGCCAGAGGGCTTCTCCGCCATCTCGAACACCGGGGCCGCGGCCGGCTGGACCTCGGCGGCCGCACCCGTCAGCAGATGCGCGGGCACCGGCGAGGCCTTCACCGCCGCGTTCATCGCCGCCCCGCGCAGGGCCGCGATCCGCTTCCGCCACAGGAACACCCCGAGCCCCACCACCGCGAGGGCACCGAACACCACCAACTGCCCCTCCTTCATCCGGTCGATGGCGTAGTCCAGCTTGTCGCCGAAGTGGAAGCCCAGCCACACGAAGAAGGGCGCGGACAGCAGCGCCGCCAGGCCGTCCCAGAAGAGGAAGCGCCAGTAGGACATGCCCGCGGAACCGGCGCTGAAGTACGTCACCGCGCGCACCCCAGGCATGAAACGAGCAATCATCACGATCTTCTGCCCGTGCAGGGCGAATAGCCCCTCCACTCGGGCGCGCTTCTCAGGCGTGATGAACTTGCCGAAGAAACCGGTGGGAGAACGACCCACCTGCGAGCCCAGCCGGCGGCCGGCGTAGAAGATGAGGCTGTCGCCGACGAGGATGCCCAGGAAGCCGACCAGCATCATCACCGACAGGTTGGCCGCGCCCTTGTGGGCGAGGAAGCCACCCAGGATGAGCGAAATGTCCTCGGGCAGTGGCACGCCGAGCCCGCACGCCACCAGGATGCCGAAGACGGCGGCATAGGCGAAGAAGCCTTGGGTACTGCCCAGCACGTTGGTGAGAAATTCTTGCACGCTCGTCTCTCTGTCACGTCCGGGGAGACCAGGCAGGCATCGTCATCCGCGCCCAGGTCTCCAGCGTCCCCGCATCAACCGGGCACGCGTCGTCAAAACTCCGAGCCCCCATTGGCCGACTCATAATCACCAGGCGCGTCCGCTGCTCGGAGTGCGACCGCCTGGGCGTCCGTTCGTGCGCCCGTCCCCTCCTCAACAGGCCTCGACAGAGGGTCGTTCCCCTGTCCGCAGGTGTGGGCGTGTAGGTATTTCGGACGTCCCTCGCATCATCCGCGAGGAAGGTAGCACGGCGCGCAAGGTGGGATGCTGCTCAAGTCTTTCCCACAAGCGACTTCATGGCGTCCTTGTTGTCGCGGACCTTCTGACCGAAGTGGCTGACGATCCCCATCAGCAGCTTCATGCAGGCCTGGGGCTTCTGGATGGTGAGCTTCTGGAAGTCCGCGTGACGGATCTCCACCGCGGTCACATCCGTCATGGCAACGGCGGTGCACAGCCGATCGCCCTTCTGGATGAGGGTCAGTTCACCCAGAGGCTCTCCGGCCACCACATCCCCGAGCGTCACTTCCTCGCCCGTGGTGTTCTTCGCACTCAGCCGGACCGTGCCGTCCCCGACGATGAAGAGGGACTCGCCAGGACGGTTCTCCAAGAACAGGGCAGATCCCTTGGGAAAAGCCCGTGCGACCCCGATGGCGGCGAAGATCTGGATGCCGACGTCGGTGAAATCCTTGAAGAGCGGCGAAGCCTTGAGTGCTGCTGCAACCTCCATGCAAGGTGGTCCTAACACGCACGCTGGCGGGCGTCACGTTAACGGCCAGCACGGGGGTCGACGGCCTTACGCTTCGGGCGGGAGGCTCAGCCCACGACGCACGAGAGCTCGGGGCTCGGGAGGTCGGCGGGCGGCACCACCAACGGTTGGCTCAGCACCACCGTCTGCTTGCCGGACAGCTGGTTCGGCGTGGCGCTCTCCACCAGCACCTTCACGAAGGCTCCCGCCGGCGCGTCCCCGTCGAAATTGACGGTGCGGTTCTCCGGCGTGCGCCCGAAACGCTTGAGCGGGTTGTAGCGCGAGTGGCCCTCCACCAGCACCTCCACCTCCTGCCCCACCTGCGCCGCGGTGATCTCCCCGCTGATGCGCCGCTGAATCTTCTGCAGGCGCTCCAGCCGCTCGATCTTCACCTCGTGGGCCACCAAGCCCCACTCGTCCTCCTTCAGCGCCGCGCCCGTCTTCGGCCGGGGGCTGTAGATGAAGGAGAACTGGTTGTCGTAACGGACCTTCTCCGTGAGCTCCAGCGTGAGGGCGAAGTCCTCCTCCGTCTCTCCCGGGAAGCCGACGATGATGTCCGTCGTCACCGCGATGCCCGGACGCGCCGCGCGCAGCTTCTCCAGCCGCTCCAGGTACTGCACCACGGTGTAGTCGCGCCGCATCCGCTTGAGCACCGGGTTGGAGCCGCTCTGCACCGGCAGGTGGAAGTGCGGCGTGATCTTCGGCTGCGTCCGGAAGGCCTCGATCAGCTCGTCGGACAGGTCGTGCGGGTGGCTCGTGGTGAAGCGCACGCGCTCGATGCCCGGTACCTCCGCGGTCCGCAGCAGGAGCTGCGCGAAGCTGATGCCACCCTGGTACGAGTTCACGTTCTGCCCGATGAGCGTCACCTCGCGCACGCCCACCTTCGCCAGGTCCGCCACCTCGGCGAGCACGTCCGGGAAGGGCCGGCTCACCTCGCGGCCGCGGGTATGCGGCACCACGCAGAAGGAGCAGACATTGTCGCAGCCCTTCATCACCGTGACGAACTCGGTCACCTTGCCGCGGCTCGTCTCGGGGTCCGCGCGCGGGAAGACGTACTCCTCCGAGTCCACCCAGGCCGTCTCCACCACGCGCTCGCGCTCGCCCTGCACGCGGCCGATGATGTCCGGCAGCTTGGCGATGGAGTCCGGACCGAAGACGAAGTCCAGGTAGGGCACCTTCTTGAGGAGCTTGTCCTTCTCCTGCTGGGCCACGCACCCACCGACGCCCAGCAGCGTGCCCCGGGCGAGCTTCACCGTGCGGTAGCGGCCCAGGGCCGACAGCATCTTGTCCTCGGCCTTCTCACGGATGGAGCAGGTGTTGAGGATGATGAGGTCGGCCTCCTCCGGCACCGGCGTGGGCCGGTATTCCAGCTTGCCGAGTACCTCGCTCATGCGGAGCGAGTCGTTGACGTTCATCTGGCAGCCGAAGGTGTGGATGAAGTAGCGCTTCATGGGTCTTTCCGTACGGAGAACGGGCCCTTATCCGACGAGCCCCGGCGGATTGCAATGGTTCCAGCGCCCAGGCAGGGGCGCGGGCGAGCCCCTCCTACGCCCGGGTGAGGGCCTTCTGCATCCGGGTATGGAGGGCCACCAGACGGTCCTCGTGCTGGTTCATCAGATCGATCGCCTCCTGCCCGTAGCGCCGGGCCAGGGGCTCCAGGTCCTCGATGCGGCGCAGCTCGTCACGGGCCTTGCTGGCCTTCTCGGACGAGGTGGCATCGGACTGCTGCTCCAGCTCCGCCAGCCGGGTGCGCAGCCGGCGAGCCGTCCAGTGATGGCCGCTGTAGGCGCGCAGCATGGCGTTGCCCAGCTCCACCACCTTCACCGCCAACCCGGAGGCCTTCAGGCCGAGCTCGTGCGCGGTGGTGAGCGCATTGGGCTCTACCGGGGACTGCCCCTGCTCCAGGTGGGAGAGGAAGGCCTCCTGGTAGCGGATGAGACCCTCCAGGTCTGCCTGGGTGAGGGCGTGGGCGGCGAACCGCAGCGTCCGGGAGTCAGCAGCCCCCATGGCGCTGGCCTGCGACACCTCGAGATCATCGAACATGGAACGGGACATGGCTGTCTCTCTCAGGCGGGGACGAGCTGCTCCGCGATGCGGGACAGATCGGACACGGAGTTCACCACCACCGTCTGGTGGCACTCCTTCGAGTAGGTGAGCATCTCGCTATCCCCGAAGCCCCAGTTGGGACGATCCTCGGGGCAGATCCACAGGAGCCGTTTGCACTTCTGCTTCAGGTCCTTGAGGGCCCAGGCGTTGTTGGCGTTGTAGTTGTTGCGACCGTCCCCGATGATCATCACCGTGGTCCGGCGGGTGATGCTGCCGAGCTGATCCCTCGCGAACATGGCCAGCGCGCGGCCGTAGTTGGAGTTGGCGGTGAGCGAGACGGCCTGACCCATGGTGGCCAGATCGATCGCCTTGTCCACGTCCTGCTCCTTGAAGTACTGCGTCACGTCGCCCACGTCCGACACGAAGACGAACGAGCGCACACGCACGAAGAGTGACTGCAACGTGTAGGTGAAGAGCAGCATCATCCGTGAGGCGTTGCGCACCGAGTCCGAGACGTCGCAGAGGACGACGACCTCGGGGCGCTCGGGGCGGCGGTCGCGGAACTGGGGCACCATGGGCACCCCACCCCACGGCAGGTTGCGGCGCAGCGTGCGGCGCACGTTCAGCGCTCCCCGCCGGTTCGAGCGTGCTTTGCGGATGAGGCGGGCCTTGAGCTTCTCGGCCAGCGTCTTCACCGCCGTCTCCATCTGGCTCACCTCGGCCTGGCTGAGCTGGAACAGTGGCTTGTCCGCCACCCCGCCCGTGGGCTTGCGGATGCGCGCCTCGGCCTGACGCTTCACCTCACGCCGCGCAGCGTCCTCCACCTTGCGCATGGCCTCGGCCACATGGCGCGAGACGATCTCCACGCCCTCGGCCGGCAGGCCCCGCTTGCGCAACTCGTCCTCGAAGGTCTTCAGCTCTGAACGCGCCCGGTCGATCCCCGCCGCCACCAGCAGCCGCCGCGAGAAGAAGCCCGTCTGCATCGAGCTCTGCATCTGCGACAGGTCCAGCTGCAGCGTGGCCGAGCGGAAGATCTGCGCCAGCCTCGCCCGATCCCCCATCAGCGCCGCCTGGGCCAGCGGGGACAGCTCGGGGAAGAGCTGGTTCATCTGGAACAGCAGCATCGTCAGGTTGTCGCCCTCGATGAGCCCCTGCTCCTGGATCTGCTGCGCCAGCGACTTGTCGAGCGCCTCGAACGTCTTCGCCGCCCCCGAGAAGTAGAAGTCGAAGACCCGGTTGAAGACATCCACGTCCTGGTGGCGCTTCACCATCGTGGTCCGCAGCACCGATCGGAAGATGGCCTTGTCCTGGAGCCCCACCTCGGCGGTGGCCCGCGCCGCGTCCGTGACCTCGGACGTGCTCACACGCACCCCGTTCTGGCGGAGGACCTCGGCGAACTCGACGATGCGTGCGTCCATTGACTGTAGACCCTCACCCCAGCCCTCTCCCAGAGGGAGAGGGGGCTTTACGCAGGCAGCTCGAAGGACATCACGGATTCGACGTGGTGCGTCTGCGGGAACATGTCCACCACCTGCAACGCCAGCGGCTTGTAACCGGCCTCCACCAGGCCCGCAGCGTCCCTCGCCAGCGAGCCAGGATCGCATGCCACGTACACCACTCGCCTCACCCCCAGGGCCTTGAGCCACCGAGCGAGCCCTGGTGCCCCCGTCCGCGGAGGATCCGCCAGGGCCAGGTCGAACCGCTTGCCCTCGCGGATGAGGCCCTCGCACACCTTCCGGGCATCCCCCTGGTGGAAGCGCACGTTCGTCACCCCACCCTCTCGCGCGCTGCGCTGCGCCAGCTCCACCGACGCCGGCGAGGACTCCACCCCCAGCACCGACGCCGCGCTCGCCGCCAGCGGGAACGTGAAGTTGCCGTTGCCCGAGTACAGCTCCAACACCGTGTCCGTCTCTCGCGGGGCCAGCTCGTACACCGCCGACGTCACCAGTCCCACGTTGGCCTCGGCGTGCGCCTGCGAGAAGGCATCCGGCCGCAGGTACAGCGGCACCTCCGGCCGCAGCGGCGACACCGAGCGCAGCACCGGCTTGCCGATGATTCGCGGTGAGCCCTCCTTCGGCACCAGCACCGCGCCCTCCAGCCGAAGCGTGCGCACCGCCGTCTCGCACGCCTCGACATGCCGGGGCGTCGCCTGGCCCTTCAGCAGCACCGCGAAGGCCGCTTTGCTGCCCTCGGCCAGCAGGTGCACCTCTTCCGCGTCCTTCGACACCGGCTTGAGCAGCGGCCCCAGCTTCCCCGGCAGCCCGGCCAGCACCGGCACCAGCGCGCCGCACTCGCTCACTGGCACCCGGTCATGGCTCCGTCGCCCGAAGTAGGCCAGCTCGTCCTTCAGGAGGTGCAGCACCGCCCGCCGCCGGTAGCCGAACTCCGTCGGCGCCATCAACAGGGGCCGCACCGCGAAGCTGTCCCGCTTCAGCCGGCCCAGGTGCTCCAGGGCGGAGAGGACAATCTCCTGCTTCGCGGCGCGCTGGGCGGACTCAGCCAGCTCCAGCCAGTCGCACCCACCACACCGCGCGCTCAGGGCACACGGCGAGCGCCTTCGGTCCGGGCTCGGGGCCACCACGTCGCCGAGCAGGTGCCCGCGCACCACCTTGCCCTCCTGCTCCAGGCGCACGCGCACCCGCTCGCCAGGGAAGGCACCGGGCACGAAGACAGTGCGGCCCTCGTAGGAGCCCACGCCCTCTCCGAGCTGCCCGAGGCGGTCGATCGTCAATTCAATGGGTGTATCCGGCAGCATGGGAAACGGGGAACTGGCAACCCCTCCGGGCGCCATCCTTATTCGACCTCCGCTCCGGTCTGGGTATTCCGCCGCGGCCCCGTGTTCCAGGACCGCGGCGGGTACAGCGAGAGGCCTGGAAGCCTCAGATCTTCATCTCACGCACGTCCGGCGCCACCTTGAAGGTGGGCTCGGTGATGGACCGAACCTGGTCCACCGTCACGCCGGGAGCCAGCTCGCGCAGCACGAGGCCCTCGGGCGTCACGTCCAAGAGGGCGTACTCGGTGACGATGTGGTTGACGCACTTGAGGCCGGTGATGGGCAGGGAGCACTTCTTGAGGATCTTCGGCTTCCCCTCCTTGTTGACGTGCTCCATGGTCACGAAGACGCGCTTGGCGCCCACCGCGAGATCCATGGCGCCGCCCGGGCCCTTCACCATCTTGCCGGGGATCATCCAGTTGGCGAGATCTCCCTGCTCGCTCACCTCCATGGCGCCGAGCACGGCCAGGTCCACATGGCCGCCGCGGATCATCCCGAAGGACAGCGCCGAGTCGAAGAAGGCGGCGCCCTTCACCACCGTCACCGTCTCCTTGCCGGCGTTGATGAGATCCGGATCCTCCTCGCCCTCCACGGGCCAGGCTCCCATGCCGAGAATGCCGTTCTCGGACTGGAACATGATGTCGATGCCCTTCGGAATGTAGTTGGCAACCAGCGTGGGGATGCCGATTCCGAGGTTCACGTAATAGCCGTCGCGCAGCTCCTGGGCGATGCGCTGGGCAATCTGCTCACGGGTCAGGGGCATGGCGTCCTCTCAAGCCTTCTTCTGCACGGTGCGGCGCTCAATCCACTTCTCGAGATTCTTCGACTGGATGATGCGGTGCACGAAGATGCCGGGCAGGTGCACCTGGTCCGGGTCGATCTCGCCGGCGGCCACGATGTGCTCGGCCTCGACGATGGTGACCTTTCCCGCCATGCACATCATCGGCGAGAAGTTGCGGGCCGTCTTGCGGAACACCAGGTTGCCCCACGTGTCCGCCTTCCAGGCGCGCACGATGGTGAAGTCCGCCTTGAGCGGCGTCTCCAGCACGTGCAGCCGCCCATCGAACATCCGCGTCTCCTTGCCCTTGGCGAGCTCGGTGCCCGCGCCCGACGGCGTGAAGAAGCCGGCGATGCCACAGCCACCCGCGCGAATGCGCTCGGCCAGCGTGCCCTGCGGGTTGAGCTCCACCTCGAGCGTCCCGGAGAGCATCTGCTGCTCGAAGACCTTGTTCTCGCCCACGTAGCTGGCGACGATCTTCTTCACCTGGTTGGCCTTGAGGAGAATCCCCAGGCCCAGCTCGGTGGTGCCGCAGTTGTTGGAGATGATGGTCAGTCCCTTGGTCCCCTTGCGGTGCAGCGCCGCGATGAGGTTCTCGGGATTGCCGCATAGCCCGAAGCCGCCGCTCATCAGCGTGGCGCCATCCGGGATGTCGCGGACGGCCTCGTCCGCGCTCGCGATGATCTTGTTCATGAACCCCTCCTACGAGAACGGGGCGAGGGCCCTGTTGAGACCCTCACCCCGCCCCTCTCCCAGGGGGAGAGGGAGTGTTCGTCCCGCGTTGGACTAGCGCTCCACCATCAGCGCGATGCCCTCGCCGCCGCCGATACACAGCGACGCCACGCCCCGCTTCTTGTTCGTGTCCTGGAGCGTGTGCACCAGCGTCACCAGCAGGCGCGCGCCCGAGGCGCCGATCGGGTGGCCGAGCACCACCGCGCCACCGCGCACGTTCACCTTCGAGGCGTCCAGGCCGAGGAGCTTGTTGTTCGCCAGCGCCACCACCGCGAAGGCCTCGTTGATCTCCCAGAGGTCCACGTCGGCGGCCTTGTGGCCGGTCTTCTTGAACAGGTTGTTGATGGAGTCCGCCGGAGCGATGGTGAACTCCACCGGCTTGCGGGCGGCCCCGGCGTAGCCGGTGATGCGGCCCAGGATGGTGCGGCCCTCGGCCTTGGCGCGCTCGGCGCTCATCAGCACCAGCGCCGCGGCGCCGTCGTTGATGGAGGACGCGTTGGCCGCCGTCACCGTGCCGTCCTTCTTGAAGACCGGCTTGAGCGTCGGAATCTTGTCCGGCCTGGCGTTCTTCGGGCCCTCGTCCTCGCTCACCACCACGTCACCGCCCTTGCCACCGGGCACGGTGACCGGGACGATCTCCCGGGTGAACAGGCCGGCCTTCTGCGCCTCGATGGCGCGCTTGGTGGACTCGAGCGCGTACTCGTCCTGGTTGGCGCGGCTGATGCCCTGGCTGACGGCGCACTCCTCGGCACAGTTGCCCATGTGGACGTTCCCGTAGGGATCCCACAGGCCGTCGAGGATCATCGCGTCCTTGAACTCCACGTTGCCCATGCGCGCGCCGCCACGCATGGCGTGGCTGACGTAGGGCGCGTTGCTCATGGACTCCATGCCGCCGACCACGACCACCTCGGCGTCACCCAGCGCGACCGCCTGGGCCCCGGCGATGACCGCCTTGAGGCCCGAGCCGCACACCTTGTTGATGGTGACGGCGGGGACGGTGTCCGGGATGCCGGCATAGATGGCGGCCTGGCGCGCCGGGGCCTGGCCCACGCCCGCCTGCAGCACGCAGCCCATGATGGTCTCATTCACCTGATCCGGGGAGACGCCCGAGCGCTCGAGCGCCGCCTTGATGGCAACCGCGCCGAGCTGCGGCGCCGTCAGCTTCGACAGGGCTCCCTGGAAGGCCCCGATGGGGGTACGGGCCGCGCCCACGATGACCACTTCACGAGCCATGAACTGCCTCCTTGGGATGCTGGGAGATGACTTCAAATAACCGTCGGCAGGGCCCTTATCACTGTGCCTTGTGGGAGGGTCAAGCCTCCTTGCCCGCCCGGGGGCTGGAGCGTCCACTGTCCCGAGAGATGGGCTTCTGGCTCCAAGGACTCCTCGGAATCAACTCATGACACGGCGCGTCGAGGTGTGGAAAAACAAACGGCCGAGCCCCCCCGAAGGAAGCCCGGCCGCTTGTGTGTCCCTCTCGTGAGGGGCGAACCGCTTGATTACTTCTTCAGCTTGCTCGCCATCACGTCGCCGAGGCGCGCCTTCGAGCCCTCAGCCTGGCGGCGGAGGTACTCGCGGTAGTCGTCGCCCTCGCCGATCAGGGCCTTCATCGACAGAGCCACCTTCCGGTCCTGGGTGTTGATGTCGATGATCTTGACCTCAACCTCCTGGCCCTCCTGCACCACGTCACGCGGGTTCTCGACGCGCTCCTCCTTCAGCTCGGAGACGTGCACGAGGCCCTCGATGCCGGGCTCGATCTCCACGAAGGCGCCGAAGTCCGTCACCTTGGTGACCTTGCCCTTCACGCGGCTGCCCACCGGGGTCCGCTCGGACAGCGTGTCCCAGGGATCCGGCTGGAGCTGCTTGATGCCGAGGCTGAAGCGCTCGTTCTCGACGTCGATGTTGAGCACCACCGCCTCAACCTCGTCGCCCTTCTTGAACATCTCGCCCGGGTGCTTGATGCGCACCGTCCAGGAGATGTCGGACACGTGCACCAGGCCGTCCACACCCTCCTCGACGCCGACGAACACGCCGAAGTCGGTGACGTTGCGGATCTGACCCTTGATGACGGAGCCGATCGGGTACTTGTCCTCGAGCAGCGTCCAGGGGTTCTGCTCGATCTGCTTCATGCCCAGCGCGATGCGCTTGGCCTTCGGATCGATGTCGAGAACGACGGCCTCGACCTCCTGGCCGACCTCCAGCATCTTGCTGGGGTGCTTGAGGCGCTTGGTCCAGGACATCTCGGACACGTGCACCAGACCCTCGACGCCCTGCTCGATCTCGATGAACGCGCCGTAGTCGGTGATGGAGACCGTCTTGCCCTTGACGCGCGTGCCGACCGGGTACTTCTCGTCGGCGCGGTGCCACGGATCCTCCTGGATCTGCTTGAGGCCGAGGCTGACGCGCTCCTGCGTCGGGTCGAACTTGAGGACAACGACCCGGACCTCGTCACCCACGTTGAACATCTCGCTGGGGTGACCGATGCGGCCCCAGGACATGTCGGTGATGTGGAGGAGGCCGTCGATGCCGCCGAGGTCGATGAAGGCGCCGTAGTCGGTGAGGTTCTTGACCACGCCCTTGAGGACCGCACCCTCCTTGAGGTTCTTGAGGGTCTCCTTCTTCATCTCCTCGCGCTGCTTCTCGAGCAGCACGCGGCGGGAGAGCACGATGTTGCCGCGCTTCTTGTTGAACTTGATGACCTTGAACTCGAATTCCTTCGAGATGTACTGGTCGAGGTTGCGCACCGGGCGGATATCCACCTGGCTGCCGGGGAGGAACGCCTTCACGCCGATGTCGACGGAAAGGCCACCCTTCACGCGGCCCACGATGGTGCCCTTGACGATTTCATCGCGCTCGCAGGCGGCGCTGATCTCGTCCCAGATGCGCATCTTGTCGGCCTTCTCCTTGGAGAGGACGACCATGCCGGTATCGTTCTCGCGGCTCTCCAGGAGGACCTCGACAGGGTCGCCCGCCTTGACGGAGACCTCGCCGCGAGGGCTGGTGAACTCGGAGATCGGAACCTGGCCCTCGGACTTGTAGCCGATGTCGACGATGGCGTAGTCCTTGGTCACCTGCACCACGGTGCCCTTGACGATCTCGCCTTCCTTGAGGATGCCCTCGCCGCCACGCTCCTTGAGCGAGGCCTCGAACATCGCGGCAAAATCCTCGTCGCCGACATCTCCGATCTGCTGGTTCACATTCTGCTGCATGAGATTGGGAGTCCTTCGAAACGGTACTGCTGCCCCCGGTTGTTGACGGCAGCCACTCGCGGGGAGCTACGAGTGGCCCGCGAGCCGATCCCACAATGAGATTGACTCGAAGGCGCGCACCCTAGACACCGGTTACACCGGCAGTCAAGCGAGCACGCGGTACTTGTTCACAGTCTTGATAATCCGGCCCCGGACAGTCCGGGACCCCCCCGGAGCCCTTTACACCTGTCCCACAGGCCAGGTCGCCCGGGCTCCTGGCGCCTGCCCTGGAGGAGAAGGTGCTACCCCATGGGTAGTTGCACCATCACCCTGGCGCACGAGATCCACCAGGATTGTGGGCCCTCGGCCAGGGGGCGGGCGTTCAGTCGAGCAGCTTGAACGTCTCGCGGGCGATCACCAGGCGCTGCACCTCGCTGGTGCCCTCGTAGATGGTCTGCACGCGGGCATCGCGGAAGTAGCGCTCCACGGGGAACTCGTCGATGTAGCCGTACCCACCGTGAATCTGCACCGCCTTGTCCACCGCGCGGTTGGACATCTCGCTGGCGTACAGCTTCGCCATGGAGGCCTCGCGGGTGAACGGCTTGCCCTCCTCCTTGAGGTAGGCAGCCCGGAACGTCAGCAGCTCGGCCGCCTGGAGCTCCGTGGCCATGTTGGCCAGCATGAAGCGCAGCCCCTGGAACTCGGCGATGGGCTGACCGAAGGCCTTGCGGTCCTTCGAGTAGCGGATGGCAGCATCGAGCGCCGCCCGGGCCACGCCGCACGCCTGCGAGGCGATGCCGATGCGCCCGCCGTCCAGGGCGATCATCGCCAGCTTGAAGCCATCCCCCTCCTTGCCCAGGAGGTTCTCCGCGGGGATCTCCATGTCCTCGAACGTGAGGCTCACGGTGTTGGACCCGCGCAGGCCCATCTTGTCCTCGTGCTTGCCGATGATGAGGCCCTTCGTCCCACCCTCCACGATGAACGCGGAGATGCCCTTGTTCCCCTGCCCGCCCGTCAGGGCCCACACCACCATCACCCCCGCGTAGGCGCCGGAGGTGATCCACTGCTTGCTGCCGTTGAGGACCCACTTGTCCCCGCGCCGCACCGCCGTGGTGCGCATGGCACGCGGATCCGAGCCGGCATGGGACTCGGAGAGCGCGAACGAGCCCACCACCGCCTCACCCGACGTAATCCGCGTGACGTACTTCTCGCGCTGGGCGTCGGTGCCGAACTTGTAGATGAGCTCGGCGCACATGTTGGTGACGGCCATGGCCACCGCGGTGGAGGCGCACGCGGCCGACATCTCCATCATCGCCAGGGAGTAGGAGACGACGCCCGCCTCGGCGCCGCCGTACTGGCCGGGGATGTTCACCCCCATCAACCCCAGGGAGGCCAGCTCCTTGAAGAGCTCGACGGGGAAGAGTTCCTCCTTGTCGAACTTGCGGGCCTGGGGCGCCACGCGCTCCCGCGCGAACTTGCGGGCGGTGTCACGGATGAGCGTCTGCGTCTCGGTGAGCTCGAGGTTCACGGGAGCGGGTCCTACTTGATGGCCTTGAGGTTGAACGGATACTCGATGGGGTACTCGCGCCCATCCGGAGTCTGCGGGAAGTTGATGCCGGAGAGCACGTTCACCACGCACTCGTGCAGCCGCGCGTCCTTGATCGTCGTGCCGTTCTTGGCGACCTTGGCGTTGCGCACGAAGCCGTCGGGCGAGATGGTGAAGGTCGTCATGATGCGGCCCTCCTCCACCTTGTTGCCCTTCGTCGCGAGCAGCTCCTCGTAGCACTCCTGAACGTCACGCGAGTGGTACTGCATCACCTCGCGGATGGAGTCCGGGGTGAAGGGCATGCGGGCGATGTTCGGAGGCGGAGGCCGCACCGGCTCCGCCTTCTTCTTCTCCTGTGCGGGGGCAGCCGCCTCGGGTGCGGTCTCCTTGCCGGACGCGCCCTTCTTCCCAGCCGTGCCCTGCGCGAACGCCAGGCCCGACCCGAGCACCACCACCATCATCAGGGAACGATTCATGGACGACTCGACTCCTAGTCCTTCAACAGGTTGGCCGAGATGACGATGCGCTGAATCTCGCTCGTCCCCTCGTAGATCTCGGTGATGCGCGCGTCGCGCACGTGGCGCTCGACGTCCATCTCCTTGGAATAGCCCATGCCGCCGTGGACCTGCAGGGCCTTGTTGGCCACGCGGCTGGCCATCTCGCTGGCGTACAGCTTGGCCATGGCGCTCTCGGACGAGTGGCGCACGCCCTTGTCCTTGAGCAGCGCCGCGCGCAGCACCAGCAGCCGGGCCGCGTCGATCTCGGTGGCCATGTCGGCGATCATGAACTGGATGGCCTGGTGCTCACGGATGGACTTGCCGAACGTCTTGCGCTCGCCCGAGTAGCGCACCGCCTCCTCGAAGGCCGCGCGGGCGATGCCGAGGGCCTGCGAGGCGATGCCGATGCGCCCGCCGTCCAGCGTGCTCATGGCGACCTTGAAGCCATCGCCCTCCTTGCCCAGCATGTTCTTGGCCGGCACGCGCATGTCCTCGAAGAACATGCTGCAGGAGTGCGCCGCGCTGATGCCCATCTTCTTGTCCGGCTCGGCGCGGATGAAGCCCGGGGTGTTGGTGGGGACCAGGAACGCGGTGATGCCCTTGTTGCCCGCCTCCTTGTTCGTCATCGTGAAGAGCACGATGGCGTCCGCCCGGGGGCCGTTGGTGATCCAGTTCTTCGAGCCGTTGATGACGTACTCGTCACCCTTGCGCACCGCGACGGTCTTCTGGGAGGCCGCGTCGCTGCCCGCCTCAGGCTCGGTGAGGCCGAAGCAGCCCAGCTTCTCGCCCCGGGCGAAGGGCGTGAGGAACTCGGCCTTCTGGGCCTCGTTGCCGAACTTCATCACCGGATCGCAGTAGAGCGAGTTGTTCACGCTCATGATGACGCCGGTGGACGCGCAGCCGCGGCTGATCTCCTCCATCGCCAGCGCGTAGCAGACGTTGTCCAGCCCCGCGCCGCCGTACTGCTCCGGCACCGCCACGCCCAGCAGCGACAGCTCGGCCAGCTTCTTCACCGCATCGGTGGGCCACTGGTGCGTCTCGTCCCACTTGCGGGCGTTGGGGGTCAGCTCGCGCGAGGCGAACTCGCGACACATCCGCTGGATCTCGCGCTGGACGTCGTTCAGCTCGAAGTTCATGGCACTCCTGGTGGGGAAAGGGCGCGAACGTACATATACGGGGCTTCGCCCCTGGGAACAGCTATTGCATGGGGGGCGGGCAAGCGTCAGTTGCCGCGCCCATTAGTCTACCCGGGGCCCCCCGGGACATCCGGCGGGGCGACTCCCCGGTTACTTGCCGGTGAAGCCGGCCGCGCGCTTCTCCAGGAAGGCCTTCATGCCCTCCTTCTGGTCCTCCGAGCCGAAGAGCACCGCGAAGCCCTGGCGCTCCAGCTCGTTGGCCGCCCGGAGATCCTGGTCCGCGCCGAACTCGATGACCCGCTTGGCCTGCGACACCGCCAACGGACCGTTCTTGAGGATCTTCCCCGCCACCGCCTTGCAGTGGGCCAGGAGCTGATCCGCCGGGAGGACGTCGAGGACCAGGCCGATCTCCTTCGCCTTGGCCGCGTCCAGACGCTCACCCGTGAAGACGAGCTCCTTCGCGCGCATCTTGCCCACCACTCGGGTGAGCCGCTGCGTGCCGCCGAAGCCGGGGATGACGCCGAGGCTCACCTCGGGCAGGCCCAGCTTCGCCTTCTCCGAGGCGTAGATGAGATCGCACGCGAGGGCCAGCTCACATCCGCCGCCGAGCGCGAAGCCGTTCACCGCGGCGATCGTCGGGATGGGGAGCTGCTCGAGCGTCGCGAAGGCACGGTGACCCAGGGCGGCGAACTCGCGCGCCTGTGCGGCGCTGATGGACGCCATCTCCGAGATGTCCGCGCCGGCCACGAAGGCCTTGTCGCCGCCGCCCGTGATGATGAGCGCGCGGGCCGTGGCGGGCAGGGAGTTGAACGCGGACTCGAGCTCCTGGAGCGTCTTGCTGTTGAGGGCGTTGAGCGCCTTGGGGCGATCGATGGTGAGGATGGCGATCGCGTCCTCGGTCTCCAGCCGGATGTTCTCGTAGGCCATGTGAGTATCCCCGTCCTAGTACTTGTAGAAACCGCGACCGCTCTTCTTGCCGTACCAGCCGGCGTCCACGTACTGCCGCAGCAGCGGGCTCGGGCGGTACTTGTCGTCACCCAGGCCCTTGTGGAGCACCTCGGCGATGTAGAGCACCGTGTCCAGGCCGATGAAGTCCGCGAGCTGCAGCGGGCCCATGGGCTGGTTGGTGCCCAGCTTCATCGCCGTGTCGATGTCCTCCGCCGTCCCCAGCCCCTCCTGCAGCGCGAAGCAGGCCTCGTTCAGCATCGGGATGAGGATGCGGTTCACGATGAAGCCCGGGAAGTCCTTGGACACCACCGTGGTCTTCCCCATCTTCTCCGCCAGCGCCTTGGTGGTCTGGTAGGTCGCGTCCGACGTCGCCGCGCCCCGGATCAGCTCCACCAGCTGCATCACCGGCACCGGGTTCATGAAGTGCATGCCGATGACGTTCTCGGGGCGCTTCGTCGCCGCGGCGATCCGGGTGATGGGGATGGACGAGGTGTTGGTGGCGAGAATCCCGCCCGGCTTCACCACGCTGTCCAGCTCCAGGAAGATGCGGCGCTTGAGGTCCTCGTTCTCCGTCACCGCCTCGACGGCGAAGTCCACGTCCTTCACCTCGGTGGCGCTGGTGGCGGTGGCCAGGTTCGCGTTCGCCGCCTCGAGCCTGGCCGCGTCCAGCTTGCCCTTCTCCACCAGCTTCTTCAGACCGGCCTTGATGCGCTCGGCCCCCTTGGCGAGACCCTCCTTCGAGACGTCCACCAGGGTGACCCGCAGGCCCGCCTGCAGCGCCACCTGGGCAATGCCCGACCCCATCTGACCTGCCCCGACGACGATGATGTGCTCCGATGCCATGGCGTTCGCGACCCCTTGCTCGGTAAACGAGGAACCGGGCGCGCTATAGCCCTGGCCTCCCCACCGGTCAACGGCTCACGGGCAGTCGTAGCCCCCGCTCGACATGTACATCTTCGTCCCCGAGTGTCAGCCGCTCCACAAGGGGCGGTCGGGACGGTCCGCTCTCACCTCGGGCGAACACCCACACCTCGTATGCCCCCGAGGGTAGATCATCCGTCGTCAGACTGAGAGCGCTCGGCGGCCCCATCTGGAAGGAGCGCGTCTCCCGCTTCACCAGTTCGCCGTCCGCGTTCTTCACCTGGAAGTCGAGCGCCCGAATATCGTTCCAGCCCGGGCCCTCTAGACGCCACACCAGCTCGCGGGAGGGGGCCTGCGTGCCCTGCCACAGCCACAGGCCCAGCCCGATGAGCAACAGGAACGGAAGCCGCTTCAGCAGCGGGTGTTGTCGCCAGTTCCGCCGCGCCTCACCTTCCACGCCCCTACTCCTTCTTCGTCGCGGTCTTCTTACCGCCGCGGCGCGTGTGCAGCTCGGTGACGGTCACCTTGGTACGACCCGGCGTGCCCGTCTCGCCGCTCGACTCCTCGTCCTCGCGGCCTTCGGGAGGCACCAGGCGGATCTGCGCCTTCACCTCGATGGTCATCCCCGACACCAGCTTGAGCAGCTCGTCGCGCAGCTTCTCCGACTGGAGGAAGCGCCGGAGCTCCTCGGAGACGACCCGGCCCACCTCGTCCTTCGTCTTCTCCGCCTGCCCGAGGATGTAGCCGAGCACTTCCTTGGGCAGTTTCAACTGGCCGGCCAGCGAGCGGATGCCCTCCTCCGTCATGAAGAGAGCGCCCAGTCCCGCCACCGCCACCTTGCGCACGAACTCGGGCACGAAGCCCGCGCGAGCCCCCTCCTCCCGCTCCGGCTCGTCTCCGAGCAGCGGGTCGAAGTCGTCGTCTTCTTCGGGAGCCTTGCCAGGCGCCATAGGGGTCCTCGGGGGTCGCGGGGGGCCGCTAGCGTATCACCGGCAGCTTCACCGCCACCCGCATGTTCTCGGTGGACACGCGACCCGCGATGTTTCGCGCCATCGCCATGAAGGCCTGGGCCTCGGCGCTCTCCGGGGCGCTCAGCACCACCGGAACACCCGCGTCACCCGCCTCGCGGATCTTCAGCTCCAGGGGAATCTCTCCCAGGAACGGGATGCTGAACATCTGCGCCGCCTTGTGGCCGCCGCCCCGGTTGAAGATGGGCGTGGCCTTCGAGCAGTGCGGGCACACGAACTGGCTCATGTTCTCCACGATGCCCAGCACCGGGATGTGCACCTTGTCGAACATCTGCTTGGCGCGCACCACGTCCGCCAGCGCCACGTCCTGCGGCGTCGTCACCAGCACCGCGCCCGATGCCTTCACCGACTGCGACAGCGACAGCGCCACGTCACCCGTGCCCGGCGGCAGGTCCAGCACCAGGTAGTCCAGCTCGCCCCAGCGCACGTCCCGCACCAGCTGCATCAGCGCCCCGTGCAGCATGGGGCCGCGCCAGATGAGCGCCTGATCCGCCTCCACCAGGAAGCCGATCGACATCACCTTCAGCCCGTGCTTCTCCAGCGGCAGCAGCGACTTGCCATCCGGGCTCACCGGCTTCTCCGTGATGCCCGTCATCAGCGGCACCGAGGGGCCGTAGAAGTCCGCGTCCAGCAGGCCCACCTTCGCGCCCTCGCGCGCCAGCGCCGCCGCCAGGTTCACCGCCACCGTGCTCTTGCCCACGCCGCCCTTGCCGGCGCCCACCAGGATCACGTTCTTCACCTGCGGGAGGATCGCCTGGCCCTGCGCCATGCCCTGCGGCGCCGAGCGCACCTGCGCGCCCCACTCGATGTCGAACGTCTTCAGCCCCGGCACCTGCTTGAGCGCTGCCTCGGCGTCCGCCTGGATCTTCCCCTTCATCGGACAGGCCGGCGTGGTCAGCTCGATCTTGAGCTTCGCCTTGTCGCCGTCCACGCGGACGTCCTTCACCATCCCGGCCTTCACGAGGTCGATGTGCAGCTCGGGATCCATCACCTTCGACATCGCCGCGAGGATGTCGCGCTCGGAAACGCTCATCTGGAGTACCTGAATCCTTTTGGAATCCGGGGGGTTGGGGGGTCCCCCCACGGAAGGGCGCGGAGATAGCCAGCGGCCCCCCTGGTGTCAACCTCCTCTAATCCAGCGCCTCCCCGGCCGCACCTCTTCTCATTCGATGGCGGCCACCCGGTACTCGCCTGCTTCCCGGACCAGCCGCACCGCCCGGCCCTTGCCAATCGGGAACTCCGCCCCCGAGGCCGTCACCCGTACGCCCCCCTTCAGCGCGAGCTGCGCCCGGCGCACCCGCTCGGCTGACTGGGGCTCGCGCTTGAAGTCCTCGCGCAGACGCTCGGGGGTGTAGCGGGCACGCAGGGGATCGCTCAGCAGCGACCAGGCCGTGGCCCAGTTGCTCGCTCCCACCGCGTCCAGGAAGCGCTTCAATACTGCCCGGGGTGCATCCTCTGGCTTCTCCTCGACCACCCGCCAGCCGTCCTTCACCTGGAGCAGCGTGAGGGCCGGGGCTCGCGCCTGCAGCTCCGGAAGCGCCGCGCGCACCTCCTTCACCCGGGCCTGGCGGACCGAGGCGTCCGCGTAGTGCTCCAGGAACCCGGGTTGGGCCTCCGGTGGAGCGTTCGTCAGCGCGTAGGCGTCCGCCAGCCGGTTCTCCTCCAGCGCCTGGGCGTAGGACTTCGCCACGTTCGAGGGGCTCGGGGTGTGAGCGCAGCCCGTGGCCACCAGGGAGGCGGCCAGGGACAGCGTGGACAGGGCTCCCAGGACCCTGCGCAGCGGCCCTCCCTGCGCTCCCTTCTTCAACGCCGCCCCCGAGACGGCACCCGGCGGCCGGCATGCACCGCAATACACGTCACCATCGTAGACATAGGCCTCCGAGACCTTGAGCCCCACCCCGCAGCGCGAACACTCCATGGCCGCCGCGGGCGCGGGCCGTGTCTTCGGCTGGGATATCACTGTCACGCCACCCAACGCCTCGAAAGCGCCTGCGTCCAGCCAGACCCCTTCGCACGAGGGGCACACGTCGACGGGGCTGGCACTCGTTACCACCCGCCGCAGTCGCTCCGAGCACGCCGGACAGCGCACGGGCTCGCTCCGGCACGTGGGGCACATCGCCTCCGCGCGCCCCACCGGGTGCCCCGACTTCCGGCACCGGGAGAAGGTCTGGCCCTTCATGGCCAGGAAGCTTCGCGCCGAGGGCCGATCCGGAAAACGCTCCAGCTCGCCCCGGTCGAACCACAACCCGTGACAGCGCGGACACGTGTCGACTTCCACATGGGAGACGCGCAAGGGCCGCAGCAGCTCGTTCTCGCAGAGGGGACAGGGGCGCGCCATGCGAGGCGGGAGGTTACTCGAAACGCTCCCCCGCCTTGAACCCCAACAGGCTCCAGGCCGTTGGGCAGAAGGCATAAGTCCCCGCGGACGCGCCCCCCAACAGCAGCTTCAGCAGCGAGAAGCCCCGGTCCGGGCCCCCATACATCTGGAGGTCGAAGCGCTGCTCCGCCGGCACCTTCGCCAGCCCCATCGCGTGACGACACGCCTCCTCGAAGCCTCCCAGCTTGTCCACCAGCCCCACCCCCAGCGCCCGCGTGCCGCTGTACACCCGTCCCTCTCCCAGCGCGTGGATCTCCTCCGTCGTCCGGCCCCGTGCCTTCGCCACATGCTCGAGGAACGCCTGGTACGTCTCCTCCATCTCGGCCTCCATCAAGGCCCGCTCGCGCTCGGTGAAGCCCCTCGAGCTCGAGTAGATGCCCGCGACCTCCCCCCGGGTGATGAGCGTGCGGTGCACCCCCAACTTCTCCATCAGCTCCGAGGTCTCGAACTTCCCCCCGAACACGCCGATGGAGCCCACCACCGCGTGCGGCGTGGCCCAGATCTCCTTGGCGCCCAGCGCGGCCATGTAGCCGCCGCTCGCCGCCACCTGGTCCACGAAGGCGATGACCGGCTTTTTCTTCGCCACTCGTTGCACCGCCTCCAGCATGAGCTCCGAGGCCACCGCCGAGCCTCCCGGGCTCGCCACGTACAGCACCACCGCCTTCACGCTCCGGTTCCTCGCCGCCGAGCGCAGCGCCTTCACCACCGTCTCCGAGCCCGCCATCCGCCCCGCCGCGCCCTTACCCGGGACGATCATCCCCGAGACCGGCACCACCCCCAGCCGAGGCCTTGGACGCAGCGGGCGCCAGCGCACCGGCGGCCACGGCAGGCGCGCCAGGTACATCGGCATCGGCTCCAGGCCCTCCTCCTCGTCCTCCTTCGCTCCGATCCGCGCGGGCAGATCCGCCTCGTCACACATTCCATCGATGAGGCCCCCCGCCATCGCGCGCTTCGCGCTGTAGGGGCCCGAGTCGATCCACGCCCGCACCTCCTCCGGCGTGCGCCGTCGCCCCCTGGCTACGCTGTCCACCAGATCCACGTACCGCTCGTCCAGGAACGACTCCACCGTCTGCCGCTCGATGTCCGACACGCGCGCGTGCGTGAAGAGCTCCGGGGCCGTCTTGTATGCCCCCCTCCGGAAGAAGTGCGCCTTGATGCCGAGCCGGCCGAGGCCCTCGCCCAGCGTGGTGGCCTCCGCGGCGAAGCCCACCAGCTCCAACCTCCCCGCCGGGGACAGCAGCACCTCGTCCGCCGCGCACATCACCTGGTACCCCAGGTTGTCCACGCTCACGGCCCACGCCACGACCCGCTTGCCCGCCGCCCGGAAGCCCTCGAGCAGCTTTACCAGCACCTCCCGCTTCGCCGGCGGCACCTCCAGGTCCTCCATTACCAGGAGGATGCCCTTCACCTTCTCGTCCTTCGCCAGCACCTCCAGGGCCTTGCGGAAGCCCTCCAGCGAGGTCACCGTGGCCGGCTCCGGGCGGCTCTGCCCTCCCAACCCCAGGGGCAGGCGGGAGCGACGGGGCCGCTCCCGGTAGGGGGGATTCCCCGCCAGCCGGAAGCGCACATATGCCGGCCGGCTCCTCGCTCCTAGCAGACGGAACGGGAGACCCAGCAGGACTCTCAACAGCACCAGCAGGTTGATCAGGGGAATGACGAGGAGGCGCACGGGTCTGGCGCCTAATGGAGCGCCGGGGACGACGCAAGCCCTGTTCTACGCACTTGTAAGGTCGTGGTAGGCTCAACTCCCATGCGCCCCCCCTCCCTCACGCGTCTGCTGGTCGTCCTCGTGCTCGTCACTGGCGGCGCCGCCCTCGCCCAGCGGCGGCAGCTGCAGAACTTCGAGACCCAAGAGATGACCCAAGAGGAGCGTGACGCCCTCCGCTCCCGCCCGAAGTACAACATCAACTCCTACGGCAAGGACATCCAGATCAAGGAAGAGCCCATTCCCTGGAAGGCCATTGGTCTGGGGGTCATCGCGATGCTCGTGGCCGCGCCCTTCGCCTATCGTGCCTACAGGGGCACCACCAAGGAGATGGCCGAGGCCAACGTGTTCGGCGTCTCCAGCGCCCGTGCCGGCGAGGCCGAGGACGAGCAGCAGTAGTCGCCCCCCCTCGCTCATTCTGGAGGCTGGAGTTTTCCCGCCTCCTCCAGCACGAGTGACACGAGCCGCTCTAGCGCCTCCGAGTGGGGCGCGTCGCGGCGCAACAGCAGCCGGTACGTCACCGAGCCCAGCTCGGGCACGGGTCGCAACACGGCTCCCCACGTGGGCCGGCAGATGCCATTCACCACCGCGACGCCCAAGCCGGCCGCCGCGAACGCGAGCATGATCGGCCAGCCATCCGCCTCCACGGGAGGGGCCACGGACACGCCGAGGCTCGCCACCGCACGTCCGACGATGTCTCGCTGACGCTGCCCTTCGGGCGCGAGGATCAGCCGCTCCCCCGCGAGATCCGCGAGCTTCACCGTGCGCTTCCTGGCCAGCGGGTGGTGAGGCGCAAAGGCAGCGCAGAGGGGCGCACTCAGGAGCTCCCTCGCCACGAGCCCTCGCGGGACGATGTCGAAGACACCGACGGCGAGGTGCGCCTCGCCCGATTGGAGGGCCTCGCACGCCGACGGCCCGCCCCGGGTGAGCACTCGCAGGAGGGCACGCTCGCTGGCGACGAAGCGGGACAGCGCGGGGCCCAGCAGGTAGAGGTAAGCCCCCTCCCCCGCGGCGATCGTCACCGACTCCGCCGTCTGGCCCTGAAGCTCGCCCGTCAGCCTGCCCGCACGCGTGAGCATGTCCCGCGCGAAGGCGGCGAGCCGCACCCCAGTGGGCGTCAGCTTCAGCGTGCGCCCTTCCTTCTCGTACAGCGGTGCACCGACGTGATCCGCGAGCCGCTTCACCCGCTCGAACAGCGCCGGTTGCGAGAGCCCCACCTGCTTCGCCGCGCGGGAGAAGTTCCGCACCTCGGAGAAGGCGGCGAAGGCCCGCAGAAGCTCCCCATCGAGTATCGGCTGCGGCGATAGCTCATCCATTCTTTCGAGTTCCCTCCGATAGGTGTGATTCGTACCGTGTTCGTGACCGGGAGGGAAATCCAGGCCCCGGCCAGGAGAGAGAAAGCCATGCCAGGCACACGGACGAGCCAGCAGTGGTGGGAAGAGACCCGGAAGGAGCCGGCCAGACTCCTGGCCTGGCTGCTCGATCAGTACCGGGGAGAGGCCACCGCGGCGGGACGAATCGAAGCGCTCCGCGACGCGCATGCTCAGGGTGATGCGAAGGCCCGGCGGATCCTGACCGTCATCGCCGCACAGGAGCGCCAGCACGCCCAATGGGTGGGAGGGCTGCTGCGAGCCCGAGGCCTCGAACCAGTCGTCCAGGACAAGGCCGAGCGCTACTGGGAGCAGCCGCTGGCCGCCATCCAGGACCTTGAGAGCGGCTGCGCCGTGGGCGCCCATGCGGAGCGCATGCGCCTGGCGCGCATCGAGGTGATCGCCTCGGACCCGGAGGCCCCCGAGGACGTGCGCGCGGTGTTCCGCCGCATCCTCCCCCAGGAGCGTTTCCACGAGCGGGCCTTCCGCACCCTGGCCGGAGCCACGGCCCTCGAGGCGACGCGTGGAGCCCATGAACTGGGGCGCACCGCGCTGGGACTGTCGCCCTAAACGCGGCGCCGGAGACGTCCCTTGTCGGGTGTCCGACGAGGCCGGGCCCGAGTGTGCGCTGGCGAGCACGCTCTGGCCCTCGAAGGTGGGTGTCCTCCCTGGCGAGTGCTGCCGATCGTGCCGAGCCTTGGTTGGCCGCTCTCTGGAGGCTCCATGGGCACCCGGTCCGCTCTTCTCGCCGCATCCACTCCCGACGTTGAGGTCCTGGCGCCGAGTACGCCTGGGACCTCGGGGAGATGGACACCGCCCCCCCTGCTCGCCGGTCTCGTGAGCGCGGGCCTCGGGGCAATCCGGAACCTGTGGTGGATCGTGAAGTGCTTCGCGCGCGGGCTCGCCGGGCTCCTCACGGGGAAGCCGTCTACGGGCGGCCGTGAGCTGGTCCGGAGCGTGTTGAAGATCGTCCAGCTTCCCTTGGACCTCCTGCTGAGCCTGGGCGGCCGGATGCTGAGCGGAGTCCAGACGCTCCTTGGCCTGGAGCCCGTGGGCGTCCGACTCGATCCGAAGCAGCTCGCCGAGCTGCGCAAGGTGTTCGGCGACAGCATCGACTACGAGCGCGTGCGCCTCAAGGTTGGACGACTCGGGCTGCTCGGACTGCCCGGCCGCCCCTTCGCGCTCGGCCATACCCTCTACGTGCCTCGGGACATCCCTCGGAAGGGCTCCGGTGCACTCCAGCTCCCCATGCACCTGCTCATCCAGGAGATGGGCCACGTCTGGCAGTACCAGACGGGGGGAACCGATTACGTCTGCGAGACGCTCTGGAGCAGTTGGTTCGGGGAGGGCTCGGATTGGCGCACGGCGTTGGACACGGGCCGGGGCTGGGGCCAGCTGGACCCCGAGCAGCAGGTCCGGCTCCTCAAGGTGGCCTACGCCCGCTCCGGCTACTTCGAGGCGCCTGGCCAGCGGTTCATCGACGAGGACACGGGCGTGGATTACACGGGGCAGCTCGAACAGGCTGTCGCACAGCTCCGGGCGGGAAAGGGAGCACCCTGAGAGCGGGGGGCGGCTCCCGACGCCCGCGGTCAGCGGCTCGCCTCCCCGGCCGGTGACCCGGGGTCCCACGAGGTTGTTGCTTCGGATGCGTCCCCGGTGGTGCTACGTCTGGCCACCCACCGGGCACGTACCTCCAGAGCGAGCAGCCTTCATGAATACGGCAGTCCCCATGCGCGTGGAGGAGCCTCCGCGCTCAGCCTTCCTTGGCCTCGATGTGCACAGTGCCCGGCCGGTGACGACGCAACTGTGGCTGTGCATCGTGGTGGGTGCCGTGCTGCTGGCCGGGTGCGCCACACAACAGCCCATGAGGCCGCCTCCGCAAGGCTACTACGCCCAGTCCACGGACTCGGCGACGAGCGGATGCCTGAACAACCCCGCCTGCTACACCGCGGCGCCGGGCGAGGAGGCCATCATCCCGTGGCTCTCACGCGCATTGGAAGTGGCCAGAGCCCTCGCCACCCTCAAGGAGGTCCTCGAAGAAGCCGACCTGCGCCTCATCGAGCAGATTCTCGTCGAGTGCGCCAAGGAGGCGGACTTCCAGATCAACGAGCGGGAGTATGGAGAGGGCAAGTACCCGGACGACGCCGAGTGCGACAGGGTGGTCGGCTACGACGAGAAGGGGAACAAAGTGACGCGGGCTATAGAACTCGGGACGATGAAGCACGAGGCCGCCTTCGCCTGTGTCCGGCTGCGACTCGTCACCCGGTTCCCGGAAAACATCTCGATAGAACCCCGCTATGCACCCGGCTCGGCGCAAGGGCGCGCCGTCCTGACCGACCAATGGAAGGGCTCTCTCAAGCCAGACATCGTCCTGCACATGGCGCGCACTCCGACCAAGGTTCAATGCATCCTCGACTTCAAATTTCCCTGTACGCTCGCGAGCAAGAGCAACCCACTCGGCCCCAAAGATTCCGACGTTCGTAAGCAACTGGAGAATTATGACGAACTGGGTGGCAACTGCCCCTCGGCTATCGTGACGCCCCAACTTGGAATCAGTCATGAATGAGCATTACCCCCGGATTCGCCATCACGGCCCCACCCGGCGGGGGGAACGGCTGCTCATCCGCGAGACCATTCGCATCACCTTCTACATGCCCCATGACCATGTGGAGCTGGCAACAGGGGTGAGCCGAGCCCTCGATAGCTACATACAAGCTGTAGGTGA
This sequence comes from Archangium lansingense, assembly GCF_026626635.1. Taxonomy (GTDB): domain Bacteria; phylum Myxococcota; class Myxococcia; order Myxococcales; family Myxococcaceae; genus Archangium; species Archangium lansingense. Next base: position 6,739,968 of record NZ_JAPNKA010000001.1, on the reverse strand, counting down.
AGGGCCCGAAACCGTCTGCGGCTGGGCTCCGGGTGGCGGCGAATACTCCGCTCTGAATGCAGACCAGTGGGCTCGTATTCGCCACCTGCTGCGTCCAGAGCGGCTCGTCCGCTTCGCCGATGACCATGAAGAGGGCTTCCTCGACCGAATGGTGAAGGACGGCTTCGAGACGTACCTCAGCATCGATGGCGATCCTTCGCATCCCACTGGCTACGGTTTCACGTATTGCGCCCGCCTTCCGTGGCGTTCTCCTCCGGAAGGCAGCGTGAGCGTGTTGAGCGCCACCCTTCCCACGGAGTACCTTGAGCAGCACGGCCCGGGACGGGTGCGCGAGCTGGCCCTGGAGATGGCCTCTCCCCTGCGCTTCTCCACCGGCCATGCCGGCCTCGCTTTCGAGTTTCTGGGCTCTCGCACCCGCCTCCTGCCCGAAATCCGCGCCGAGCTCTTCCGCTACCCGGGGCTGGACGTGTCCCGCTGGGGACTCCTGTGCCGCCAGGGCATGCGCGTGGACGGCGTGCACTGGCTCAACTTCCTGGGCCAGCCTGTGCTCGGAGAGTTGGAGGGCGCGGCGGGCCTGCGCGCCCGGCTCCACTCGCCTGGAACCACCGTGCAGGAGATAGAAGGCGAGCGTGCGCTGGTGACGCTCGGGCTGTGGCCGGAAGCTGGAGACCTGGCGCAGGGCCGCGACCTCCCCGCCTACCGCGAGCTCGCGCGCGTGCTGGAGCCCTGTTCGGACGCGTTTTCCCCTGGCTATGTCAACGCCTGGAGAGGCTATACGGAGGAGGAAGTCCGGCGGTGGTGGCGCCGCTTCCTCGATTGAGACACGCGGAGGGACTCCGTTGGACGCTCCGGTAGGCCCTCGGCCTCGCTTCCGGTTACTGTCTCCGTCATGTCCGGCCCTCGACCGAAAATGTGCGCCACATGCGGCCGCAGTATCGCCGCGAGCGAGGTGTACTACCGCTTCTCCCTCGTCCTGCAGGGTGAGCAGGACGTGCTCGGCCCGGCCCCGGGATCCAGTTCAGGAGACGAGCTCGCTTCCCTCCTGAAGCAACTCGAGGCGAGTTCGGAGTCCGCCCAGGAGATGGAGGAGCAGGTGCACTGGGAGCGCAGCGGCGTCGTGTGCTCGGCGTGCCGCTCGGTGGTGGTGCGCACGCTCTCTGCGCCCCCCGAGGTGGCCGGGCCGCATTGAGGCACCTGCACGGCCCCGGCCAAAAGCTCCCCTCAGGACTGCGCCCCAGTCCCCTCCGTCGACACGTCGAGCCTGTCGAAGGCATGGCCCAGGCCCACCACGCCGATGGCCACCTCGGCCACGAGCACCAGCGCCGCGGCGGGTCCCGCGAAGGGCAGCGCCCACACCCCGAGGTCCAGGAGCAGATCCAGTCCCAGACCCACCACGACCGCTACCAACGCCGCGGGCACCATCCCCACCAGCAGCACCACCAGCGTGCCCACCAGGGTCAGCAACCGTTGCCCGAGCGCCTCGAGCCCACGCGCCCGCTCGCCTTCGGGCGGCAGCCACGCCGGAAACAGCACCACCGCCGCGTTCTGCACGAAGAGCGCCCCGAGGGACACCGCCGGCAGCACCCAGACCGCCGCCAGTCCTCCGGCCAACCACAGCTCCGTGAGCGCGCCCCCCTGCCACACCGCGAGCGCCATCGCCAACAGGATGAGCCCCACCTGAGCCACCCCGAGCAGCAGCGCGGGCGCGGCAAGCTCCGCCGCCACCACCTGCCTTCCCGAGAGCGGCAACGCCCGGAGCTGCTCCAGCCGGGGCAGGTCCATCCGCAGATCGAACCTCAAGGCGGACGGCCCGAAGAAGCACAGCACCACCGCGAGCCCTCCGCACAGCGGGGCCATGAACAGGCGCACGTTGGCGAGTGCCTGGGACATGCCCCCGCCCGAAGCCACCGCCGCCACCAGTCCACCCACCAGCCCCGCGGCGAGCAGCCGCCCTGCCCCACCCAGCCGCCGCCCGGCGACGAGGTTCTTCCAGATGATCGCCACCTCCGGCCTGCCCGTGGGGGCGAGCCGGAAGAACGCGGCACTCGCATTCAGGCGCGTGGGGCGACCGCCCTCCCGCGAGAGCTGCTGTCGGAGCCGGGCCCGCTCCTCGGCCCGAACCACCGCTGCCTCCTCGAAGGGCACCGAGGCCCTCATCACCCAGACGTAGTGCATGGCGAGCAGACCAAGCCCGAGGGGCAGCGCCTTCACGAAGGCCCCTACGTCCTGCGCGAGCGGCAGGGCCACCAGCAACCGCCCCGGCCACAGCGCCGGCGAGTCCATCAAGGAGACCAGCCAGTCCTGGAGCTGCCGGGGATGACCCAACCGCAGGGGAAAGGGGTGCTCGCGCAGTGCGGAGATCCCCGCGCCGACCAGCAGGGCGCTCACAGCGGCAAGAGCGGCCCAGCGCAGCGCCGTCCCCACCCCACCACGCTGGGCGAGCCGCGTCCGCACGAAGGAGGCCCCCATCACGTGCAGGTGCACCGTGGCGAGCGTCACGGTGGCGCCGAGGAAGAAGAGGACGGGCTGCGGGGACACCATACGGCTCACGAAGATCGTGGAGAAAAGGGCCCCCGTGGCCGCGCCCACCAGGCCGCGCACGAGCTTGTAATGCAGCAACCCCCGCCGGGACACGGGCGCGGGGAAGAGCTGCTGCACCTCCGTCTCATTGAAGGACAGCGAGGGCCTGTCTGGCCCCAGTGTCCAAGCGGAGAGCACCGTGCCCAACATCGCGGCCACGAGCATGAACTGGCTGAAGAGCTGTACCGAGGGAGGGACCGTGCCCTCCTGGGCCTGGAGTCCCACCCACCGCCGCAGGAACACGGAGTACACGTACAACCCGCCCACCACCGCGCCCACGAGGTACTTCGGTTGACGCAAACGCTGGATCTGGCGGATCAGCCGGTTGCGAGCCGAAGCCAGCCAGAGGAACGTCACCGCACGAGGGAAGCTCATGCCGCGCTCGTGATCCGGATGAAGAGCTCCTCCAGCGACGCGGCCGAGCCGTCCGGGCCACTGAGTTGCTCGCGGATCTCCGCCAGCGTCCCGAGCGCCACCGCGCGCCCTCCGGCGATGACGAGGATGCGGTGGCACAGCTCCTCCACCAGCGGCAGCAGGTGCGAGGAGAGCACCAGCGCCGTCCCCGCCTCCGCGCGCTGGCGCAGCGACGCCTTCATGCGGCGGATGGCCAGCGGATCCAACCCCGTGAGCGGCTCGTCGAGGATGATGAGCCGGGGCGAATGCAGGAAGCCACAGGCGATGGACAGCTTCTGCTTCATCCCGCGCGACAGCTCCCCGGGCAGGGCCTTCTCCTTGCCGGCCAGCTCCATCTCCTCCAGCAGCGCCCGGGCCCGCTCCTCCCAGTCCGCCACCCCGTACAACCGGGCCACGAAGTTCAGGTGCTCCCAGACGGTGAGGTACTCGAAGAGGCGCGGCTCGTCCGGGAGGAAGGCCAGCGAGTGCTTGGCCTCCACCGGGAAGGCCGCCAGGTCATACCCGGCCACCCTCAGGCGCCCGCTCGAGGGCGGCAGGATGCCCGCCAGGCAGCGCAGCGTGGTCGTCTTCCCCGCCCCGTTGGGCCCCACGAGCCCGAGCACTTCGCCGGGAGCGACCTGGAAGGTCAACTTCTGCACGGCCTTCACGTCGCCGTAGGTCTTCTCCAGCCCCCTCACGTCCAGCACCGGCGCCATCATCCCGGCTTCGCTCATGTGCGACAAAATACGCGGCCCTCCGGATGGATTCCAATCAATGGGGCCAACGCACTCGCTCGGGGCCGGAGCGAGCCCTTGCCGAAAGCGCTACGGTACGCCCCTCTGGAGGGTGTGATGCGGTTCCTCGATGACCAGAAGCCTCCCTACGATCTCACCTACAACGACTGCTTCATGGTGCCGGGCCGCTCGGAGGTGGGCTCGCGGCTGGACGTGGACCTGAAGCCGGCCGATCACCTGGGCACCACCATCCCCATCGTCGTGTCCAACATGACGGCCGTCTCGGGCAAGCGCATGGCCGAGACGGCGGCGCGCCGCGGGGCCATCGCCGTGCTGCCCCAGGACATCCCCCTCGACATCGTCGAGAGCAACATCGCCTATGTGAAGTCGCGCCACCCCGTCTACGAGACGCCCATCACCCTGCGGCCCGGGGACACCATCCAGGAGGCGCTCAACCTCATCCACAAGCGCGCCCACGGGGCCGTCATCGTCGTCAACGACCAGGAGGAGCCCGTCGGCATCTTCACCGAGAACGACGCCACCGGCTTCGACCGCTTCACCCAGCTCCACCGGGTGATGTCCACCGAGCTGCTCACCATCGACGAGGGCACGCCGCTCGAGCCCATCTTCGACCGCCTGTCCAGCAGGCGGCTCTCCTGCGCGCCAGTGGTGCGCGGCCGCCGGCTCGTCGGCGTGGTGACGCGCAAGGGAGCGCTGCGCTCGACGCTCTACAAGCCAGCGCTGGATGCGAAGGGCCAGCTGCTGATCGGCACGGCCATCGGCATCAACGGCGACGTGAAGGGCAAGGCCGAGGCCCTGCTGCGCGCGGGGACGGATCTGCTCGTCATCGACGTGGCGCACGGCCACCAGCGCCGGATGCTCGAGGCGGTGGAGATCGTCCGCGCCCTCAACCCCACCGTGCCCATCATGGCGGGCAACGTCGTCACCCGCGAGGGGACGCGCGATCTCATCTCGGCCGGCGCGGACCTGGTGAAGGTCGGCGTGGGGCCCGGGGCCATGTGCACCACTCGCATGATGACCGGGGTGGGCCGGCCCCAGTTCTCCGCGGTGCTGGACTGCGCGGAAGCGGCCCGCAAGCTGGGCAAGCAGATCTGCGCCGACGGAGGCGTCCGGCACCCCCGCGACGTGGCGCTCGCGCTCGCGGCGGGCGCGGCCAACGTGATGATCGGCTCCTGGTTCGCGGGGACCTACGAGAGCCCGGCGGACGTCCTGCGCGCCAGCGATGGCCGGTTCTACAAGGAGAACTTCGGCATGGCGTCGCAGCGCGCCGTCAAAGCCCGCTCCCGCGGCGAGTCGCTCTTCGAGCGCGCCCGCAAGGAGCTCTTCGAGGAAGGCATCAGCACCTCGCGCATGTACCTGGACCCCGATCACCCCGGCGTCGAGGACATCATCGATCACATCATCGCGGGCGTGCGCAGCTCCTGCACCTACGCGGGCGCGCGGACGCTCGAGGAGCTCCATCAGCGGGCCGTGGTGGGCGTGCAGAGCCAGGCGGGCTACGAGGAGGGACGTCCGGTACGCACGAGTTGGTGAGCCCCACTCTTCCGGTGGCCGCACGTCCTGACATAAGGTCCTGGCGCTGGAGCCCGGGGATTGATGGGGGGAGCGCCCGGTGCCCAAAAAACCGGCTAAATCGTCGGCTCCCCAGCGGATCTGCACCGCCGAGTCGTTTGATCCATTGCCGAATCGCGTCTGAATAGATAAGGGCAGTTCAGATCCATCGCAGATCCATCCCTTTTCACAGGAGAACCAGAATGGCCGCGAAGACGAAGACCGCTGCGAAGAAGGCTGCATCCTCCGACAGGGGCCCGACCAAGTCGGAGCTGCTGGTATCGATCGCCGAGCAGACCGGGCTGAGCAAGAAGCAGGTCTCCTCGGTGTTCGAGGCGCTCAGCGGGCAGATCCAGAAGAGCGTGGGCAGCCGCGGTCCCGGCAAGTTCGTGGTGCCGGGCCTGATGAAGATGAAGGTGGTGAAGAAGCCGGCCACCAAGGCTCGCAAGGGCATCAACCCGTTCACGGGCCAGGAGACGGTGTTCAAGGCCAAGCCGGCGCGCAAGGTCGTGAAGATCCAGGCGCTCAAGGCCCTGAAGGACATGCTCTAAGCCGCTGAATCGCTGAACAGCTGAAGCCGGGGGTCGAGGCCTTGAGGGTCTCGGCCCCCGAGTCATTTCCGGGGGACGGCCGAGCAACCGGAGCCCTGCGTCATGACATCTTCGTCATGGCGGCCATGTCAGACCGCAGCCGCGCGAGGGGGGCCTCGCCATTCGCGGCTCCGAGGGAAGAGGCCTCGGCCTGGGGGTTGCACAAAGGCCCGGGCATGAACCTCCACCCACTGTCTCGCCCGATGACGTGTCTGCTGACCCTGCTGCTCCTCACGCCCGGCGTGGGCTTCGCCGCGAACCTACGGGGCTCGCTCGTCCCACCCGCCATGGAGGGCCTCCGTGGAGAGGAGACCCCTCATGCACTGCGGCTGCTGCAGTCGCCCGAGGAGTCCGAATTCGAGTCCGAGGTGGAGCAGCCCTGGCGGCCCCATGCTGCGTTTCGCATCGCGGCAGAGCTGGGCGCCGGCGCGCTGACCGGCGTGGGCCTGACCCTCGTGGGGGTGCGCCTCGGCAGCTCGTTGTGCCCGCAGGAGGCTCCGGAGGATCCCCCGGATAGCTGCACGCTCTACCCGTTCCTGGGGGGCTGGCTGGGCAGCGGACTCGGCTTCGCGCTGGGCACCTGGTGGGGCGGAAGTCTGCTGGGGGGCCGAGGCCACATTCTACACACGCTCGGAGGCATGGCCCTGGGCATGGCGGCGGGTGCCGGCGCCTTCGTCCTCGCCCGGGGAAACATCAATCCCCTCTCGGGCGCCGCGATGCTGCTGCCCTACGCCCTGAGCGTCGTGGCCTTCGAGATGTCCTCGTCGGCACACCTCCAGCCCATGTTGAGCTTCACCCCGAGGGGAGGGGCGGTGCTGGGTCTCGCCGGCAGCTTCTGAGCGACGAGACCCGGGCAGTCCCCTCCCCTACCGACGGCTCAGCGGCCGGACAGGACGACCTGGCAGGTGTTGCCGCCCGAGGACCCGGGCTTGCACACGAGACCGTCGCAGCACGGGCTTCCGTCGCTGCAGCTCTGGCCTGTTCCAACGCAGGGAGCACGGCAGGAGCAACTGCCTCCCGTGCAGTCCGCGCCGCTCGCATCCAGGCAGCGGAGCCCATCGCAGCAGGGCGCCGCGGCCGAGCACCCCGACGCCTCCGGCTGGCACTGGGGAATGGGCTGGCACACGCAAGCACCGGACACGTCGCAGGGCTGCGGCGGGTCGGCGTCGAGCTTCACGCACTGCAACCCATTGCAACACGTGCCGCCGCCCGAGCCACACGCCTCGCTCGCGGTGGAGCAGCCATTCTCCACTGCGTACCCCGTCCACTGCGGCAGGTGGTTGGAGGCGGTGAGCTCCTGGAAGGGCAGCGCGAAGGCCGAGAAGGAGGGATCCTCCCCCGCGAGCAGCTTGTCCGGGTCCACCGCCGCCACCCAGAGGCGCGAGCTCTTGGGGTTCTCACCCATGGACGACGGCGGCGAGCGCAGGCCATACATGCGGGTCGAGGCGAACGCCACCCACATCACCCGCGCATGGCCCGCTACACCCTGCGCCACGACGGAGTTCCATCGCGGGTAGCTGTTGGTCAGGTTCACCGTGGTTCCATCCATGGGGCCAGGGGCGTTGACGCGCGCCAGCTCCACCGGTGCCGCGCTGGCGTTCAGCAACGCGGCCCAGATCCTGGCGGAGGGATCCGTCTCCGAGTTGCAGTCCGTGTGCGACTCGACCGAGGAGGGGCACGTGGACTCGTTGTAGACGAGGAAGGACGAGTCGGGTGCGATGGCCGGGGCGTAACGGTTCTTCCCGCTCAGCGACGGTACCAACGTCACCGGGGCGCTCCAGGAGCCACCCGGCTGCGCCGTCACCACGTTGATGGAGCCCTTGAAGCTGCGCTGGTTCGTCCCGGCGACCCCCATGGACATGTAGGCGATCTGCTGACCATCCCCGCTCCAGTCGGGGTGGTTGGCGGGATGGGTCTGGGTGCCGGTATTGGGGATTTCACCCAACAGGGCAGCGGTGTCACCGTCGAAGAGCTTCAGGTTGTAGCTGGTGGCGCCCTGGTCGGCGTAGACGCCGACGAACCGGGAGCCATCCGGGTTCCACGATTGGAAGCTGCTCAGCTTCGTGCCGCCCTGCGCGAGGGGAACCTTGGTGGTGGGCGTGAAGGTGGACAGATCCACCAGGGCGAGCCGGCCATCGTGCTGCCCGTTGGCCTCGACGACCATCTTCTTGCCGTTGCGGCTCACCGCGTGGCAGCCCACACAGGGCACGGAGGTGCTGCTGACGTTGCTGGCCCTGAACAGGGTGGCGACGCTGCCTGGGGACGCGCTGCCGAAGTCGTAGCGCATGAGGCCAGTGCCGTTCGCGGTCGTGAAGTAGGTCAGCGCGCCCCTCAGCATGGAGCGCGAGATGTGGAGGGAGATGGGCTCGGACACGCCCACCGTGCCGCTGCCCGAGTCCTCCGTGCCACGCAGGACGAGCTGCACGGGCTGGCCTCCACGGTTGCTCTCAGCCACGAACCTCCAGACCTGCTCCGAGGGCGTGTAGATGCAGCCGCGGCTCACTCCGGAGGGCAGCGTGAAGCCGCTCGGCACGTAGCAGCGCAGATAGACGCGCACGTCGGTGATGGCGTTGCTGAAGGTCAGCTCGAACAGGGTGTTGGAGGTGGGGCCGGGCAGGAAGTGGATCTCCAGCTGCGTCATGTTGGGAGGGAGCAATGTGCCGCTGCTGGGATAGACGATCTGCGGCTTGAGAGAGGCGTCCTCCGCGCCGCCGAACCGCGTCTCCGGCTGCGAAGGCATGGAGGTGGAGCTGGCGTCCACGATCCGATGCGCGAGCTTCACCGTGAGGGAGGTGGAGACGGACAGGGAGCCGATCCGGGCGCGCACGGTGCTGGTGCCACCCACCGTGGTGCTCGAGGTGAAGGTGGCCACGTTGAAGAAGCCCAGCCGCGTGTCGTCGATGCTGAAGACGGCCTGGCCCGTCATGTCCTCCGAGTGCCCATCAGAATACGTCCCCGTGACGGTGAACGCCTGGACGGCCCCCGTGCTGCCCTGGACGACGAGCTGGACGTTGCCAGGATTGAGCGTGAGCGAGCGCAGGGTGGTGCAGGCCGGACAATCCGAGTCCTCGCAGTCGGTCTTCGTGTCGCCATCGTTGTCCTGGCGATCGCTGCAATCGGTCTCGGTCCCGATGCCCCCCTCGCAGCGACAGCCCGTGCCGCAGGCCTGGCCGTCACAATCCGAATCCTCGCAGTCGGTCTTCGTGTCGCCATCGTCATCGCGGTGGTCGCCGCAGTTCAGCTCCGAGTTCGGCAGACAGGCACCATTGACGCACGACTCCGACGCGCTGCAGACAACGTCGCACCTGCCGCAGTGGGCCGGGTCCTTCTGCAGGTCAAAGTCCTCGTCCACCTGACCATCGCAGTCGTCATCCGCGCCATTGCAGCTCTCCACGGTGCTGCTGGTGATGTCGCTGCACACCGCCCCGCCCGAGGCGCTGCAGACGAACTGACCCTCGGCGCACTGATCCGAGTCGTTGCCATCGCAGGCCTCGCCTGTGTGGAAGCCCTCATCCACCTCGCCGTCACAGTCATCGTCGCTCAGGTTGCAGAGCTCCACCGAGTCTCCGGTGGTGTCGTCGCAGACCGTGCCTCCGTTGGGGCCGCAGACCACCTTCCCCTCCGTGCACCGGTCGCTGTCTGGACCGTCACAGGCCGTCCCGAGCTCAAAGCCCTCGTCCACCTCGCCGTCGCAGTCGTCATCGACGCCATTGCACAGCTCGGCGGCGGAGGGCACACAACCGCCTCCATCCGAGGTCCCCCCGTCGGGGCCACCTGTCTGACCTGCGTCATCTCCCGTAGTGGGAATCCCTGAGTCTGGAGTGCCTGGCCCCGGGGGATCGCAGGCCGTGAGACCCGGCACCGCAACTGCCACCATCAGGACGAAGGAGAGAGAACGGAGCGCCGCGGAGATGCTCATAAATATTCTCGTGAGACCTGTGCCTTTCGGAACAATCGGTGACGACGGGCGCGCGTCTTGTCACAAGTCCACCATTGAAGCCCAAATTTTGTGGAGTTCGGTGCGTCTGCCCTCGTCCTCGTGACGATGTGCCACAGGTCGTGCCATGTGATGCACCCCTGCTCGCACGTGATGCCCGCTCGGCTCAGTGCCCGCTCCAGGCGGTGCTGCGGTGAGCAGCTGGCCGTCCTCCTGGCAGAACACGTAAGGCCGCGCAGGTGGCGGTGTCCCTTGAGCGCGTCCAATGCCGAGCCCGACAAGGTCCACCGTTCTTTCCCGTCCACACTTTGGCAGCCCCGTCTCACCCTGCCAGATGGTGCGCCGAACCTTGAGCTTGCCGCGCTGAAAGTCCAGATCGCCCCACTGGAGCCCGATCAACTCCCCATGCCGCAGCCCCATCTTGAACGCCAACAGGATCAACGTTCGCCACTCCGGCTCAGCGGCGTTGCTCAGGCGCTCGACCTCCTCGAAGGTGAGGAAGTCGAAGGCCGGCTTGCTACTCCACGACTTGCGCCGCGCCCGTGCTGAACCGCGCTGTGCTCACCGCCCCTGGTTCCAGTGACGCCGCGCCGCTTCATGGTGTGCCCCGCCGCGCCCGAGACCCGTGCCGCTGGCGCTCTCCCGCGCCAAGCTGCCTTGCTCGTGTACTCTCCGAGCCTCCTCACCATCACAGCTCCACCAGGACTCTCCAGGTTCTGGATTAGTTGGAGGACGTAGCCATGCGTTTCCGAGCGTGCATCGCACTTCTGCTCTATGTCTCCGCCTGCGCTACGTCAGCGCCCAGCCCAAGAGAGCCAGCGGCCCGAGACCCGAGGCTCGCCAACCTCCAGCGAGCGGCGACGCTGCCCTGGACGGACGGGGGGCGGTGCGCCGTACAGGAGGCTTCAGAGCCCTGGCCCGTGCTGGCGGAGCGGTGCTTTCATGCCCTCGACCATGACCGGATCGAGTTTCACGACCCCACAGGACGATGCGCGGTTGCCTCTGCGGGTGCCGCTGCCATGGGGCTCGGGGTCTGCGTCCTGGCGGCCCCGGAGCTCGTCGTGGGAGCGGTGATTGTGGCAGGCGTTGTAGTGGTGGGCTTCGCCATCAAAGAGACCCTGGATGCGTATGAGCTGTTAGGGGACGAGCCCGAGGTCGTAATGCCCGCGCCTGAAACGCGGCCCGTGTCTGAAGCAAAGCCCGCTCCGCAGGAACCCTCGCCGAAACAGAAGCCCAAGCCTGAGCCAAAAGGGCCGGATTTCCCTCCTCCGGAGCCACCCGAGACCTCGGAGCGAGATCGCCGCCCGGAGTGCATGCCCGTTCCGGTGCCGCACCGAGGCGGAAATAACGATCACAACAAGTGCGCCGACAGAATTCCGTACAACAGCTTCTCCGGTTGGGATGTTCGCGTCAATGGGAAGGATTTTGACGCGCTGCAACTCGCCGTGCGCACGCTGTGGGAAGTCAAGACTGACGATTTCGATATACACTCGCCTCGCTCACAAGCGTTCTTCGCCAAAGTGAAGTTGCCGGAAATACGACGCGAAGCCAGACTCGCCAAGGAGTGTGGCTATAACTTCGTTGTTGGCGTCAAAAGCGCCGCACACAAAGAAGCACTTGAGAAATTGGATAAAACCCTCACCATTGCCGTGATGGAGTGGTGTTGATATGGAGTTTGCTCTAAATGGCATTACCGTCAGCGTGTACGCCCCCGCGCTCGTAGGCGATGATGGGCGCCCGCTTGCCATAGTTCATGGAATGGAGCGTGCGTTTCCTGGATTGCGCTTGCGGTGGACAACCTCGGAGAAGGACGACCTCATCGCAGTACCCCACCGCGATGCGTGGGTCGCGTCCGACAGGACAGACGGAGGGTTTCCGTTCCTTTGCAACGATGACGACGCCCACCCTGTGACAATTTTTGGGCTCGAAAACCCGAACGGTCTTTCCGCAGAAGGCCCGCCGCATTTTGAAGTGCATGCGTCGCTGCCAGCGCATGCAGCCGGCCTTGCGGCGGCAGCGGATGTGCTGGCGGCCGTAGGGGAAGGCGCACGTGCGTACTGGGGGCACGCCACGCCCTTCAACGCGACCGTGGAGATTTCGCGGCAGACGACCGATCCAGTGCGTAAGCCAGGAGTTCCGCCACGAGGGCTGCCAGCGCTCAGGTTCCCAGACTACATCCTCGCGCCCGAGATTCCGCATAACCTCGGCTGGCTGAACTACTGGTCGGATGCTGCCGCACGGGCCATCGGCTTCCCGGACCCGGCCCGCGATGCGGAGCTGCTTTCGCGCTCACGGCGTACCGCGACGGGCGGGTGGGTCGTGCAGCTCACGGAGGCGCCGCTCGACCTGGACAACCCCGCGCACCTGGACGTGCTTAAACGGGCCTACGAGCGCTTCCCGGAGATCGGAGGGCGCTCCACTCTTTGAGCCGCTTTATTCACCACGCACTCTATGGGCAAAGGCGCTCTCCCAGGGTAGCTCGTGGCTCGCTCATGCGGCAGCACGGCGCACGTCATCAACGAATCCGAATGGGCTTCGCGGTGCTTGAACGGCCCGAGGGCGTGGTGCTCGCCATGGAGCCCACGCCCTGAGCACCTCGCCCGGCTAGTAGTCGACGACCTCGATGGACAACGAGAGGTCGCACTTGGGCCAGGAGTCCTTGGCGCGCGCCAGCTCGAAGGTGATGCGCAGGCCATCGTCGTTGGTGGCCGTCACCATGCGCTGCTGCTCATCGCGGAAATCGCGGCCCACCTGGCCGTCCTGCCAGTTCCAGTTCTTCAGGCAGCTCATGAACGCGGCCGACATCGCGTGGAAGCTGTCCTTGCCCTTGGCGCACTCGGTGGTTTGCACGCACATGACGTAGTCGCCCAGCTCCTCCGCCCGGTACACCGCGCAGTTGGAGAACTCCTGCACGCCCTTGGTGGACTCCCACACAGACACGCCCTCCATCGCCCCGCGCTTGGGCGCGCCCCGCAGCTGCACGAAGTTCTTCGCCGCCGCCTTGACGATGGCCTTCACGTCCTTGCACATGGTCACAGTGTCCGGCCCGGTCGAGACCGTCTCCTTGGTGACCGCGTAGCCCACCTTCGGGCTGCCGTAGCCGCCCGTCGGCGGCAGTTGCTTCCACGGCGGCGAACTCGACGAGCGCGACTGCGCCCAGAGGCTGCCCGTCCAGCCCAGGATGACGGTGCACAGCACTCCAGCGACGCGCGACTGGTGATGATTGAACCGCATGTCCCCTCCATTTTCGGTGGGGAATGCCATGACCTTCGCAACCGGCCCCCCCCCCGACCGCCCCCTCTCCGGTGCGGCACTCGCATCAATACTTTACAGGCATACGCAAAAGCAACCTGCTCTTCACGCTGTACCACGACGGCAACCACTCCATCTGGGAGCGTATCTACAAGGACCCGCAGGTCTGGAACTGGCTGCTCGCGCAGCACCGGCCGTAGCTCCACGGGAAGTGGCACACCACGCAGACGGCGAGTCCCTTCTCAGGTCAGACCGAGGGGGCAGCGGTTCTAAAATCCTCTGCCCTCTCCTTCGGAGCGACCGAGCCGGCGCGCACAGGCACCGGCCAGCGCAGGACGACTCAGTGCAGACATTCCCCGCATGAGCCGGACAACTTGGTATTGGCGACGAAGGAATCGTAGTCCGCCTTCGAGGAGACAACCGCTGAGCCGAAGTCGGCGTAGACCGCCCAGGTGGAGGGGGTGGCCACGGCGTCCTTGAATGTTCCGCGATAGTAGCCCACCCCATTGTTGTTCTTGAGGAAGCTCCACCCGTAATTGCTATTCCATGGACGGCAGCTCGCATGGGTGGCCATGTAGCCCTCCGTGGGCGCACCTCCACGCCCCTTCCACAGGTAGCACGCATTCGAGGGCGGTTGCGCGGCGGGCGGCGTCTGCGCTCCAGCGCCAGTCATCAGCAGACAGCTCCCCAGCGAAAAGACAGTCAAGAATTTGCGCATTTTTGTAGCTCATCTCCGGTAGGGGGCCCCCTGTCCGGTGGGCCTGAGTCAACACGGCACTCGTGTGCACCTGAAGTGCCGCGGGGATGCGTGTGCACGCAGCATGCCGCCCGAAATGGGCCGTCGTCCCAGCGAGGGCTCGCGGACGAAACAGCGGCGGTCAGGGGGGTGGCGTGTCATTGACGCGCCAAGCGAGGCGGTGACGCGTCAACTGCACGACCCCCCAGAGCACTCCCCGCTGGCCCCTCCGGACACGCACCGCATCCATCGAAAACCCTAGCCCCCCGCCAGGTCGCCAGCCGGGCGAGAGGTGTATCGGCCCGGAAAATCCAAACAACCGCGACGCGCCGTAGCGACCTTCAAGAGGCTCGGGGAAACAACCCATGCATAGGAGAATCCCATGGCGGCAAGGATGCTCGCGCACGATCAGGATGCGCTCGTCGAGGGCCCTACGATCAACGTCAATTCCGAGCTCGGCAGGCGCGCGGTGGTCCAGACCGCCGCCGTCCCCTGGTCGCCCTCCCCGTGGATCCCCGGGATCAACCGGAAGTTCCTGGACCGCTACGGCAACGGGCAGTTCGTCCCGAGCACGTCGGTCGTGTCCTTCGCGAGCGGCGTGCGGGACCCATACCACGCGCACCCGCATGGCGAAGAGTTCTACGTGCTGAGTGGCGTCTTCACCGATCACACGGGCGACTACCTGCCGGGCTTCTACGTCCGGCATCCGATGCGTTGGTGTCATGCGCCCTACGTGGACCCCCAGAACGACGATGCGGTGCTCTGGGTCAAGGTGTCGCAGGTGGCCGAGGAGGGCGAGCCCATCATCGTCGAGGACACTTGTGATCTCGACCTCTCGGAGTGGGAGGACGCCCCGAGCACGAGCGGGAGGATCCGCCGGCGTCCGCTCCATACCAGCCAGCGGACGGGCGAGCGCGTCTGGATCGAACTCTGGGAGCCGGGGACCGAGAACCTCGTGACCCAACCCGCCGGAGGCGAGGAGGTCTTCGTCATCTCGGGCTCGCTCCTCGAGAACGGAGTCGCACACCCGGCGCTCACCTGGATCCGCAACCCGCCGGACGGCGAGGGCAAGTGCTGGGCCCGCTCGGCCCCCGAGGGGTGCAAGCTCCTCATGAAGTCCGGGCACCTGCCAATGGTTTCCAAGCTCTACGAGCAGGCGAAGGACGGCTCCCTCTTCAGTTCGAGCGTGCTCCAGTACCGCGAGGGGGAGCGCATCCACGGCAGCGCGCACGGCGTGGATGTGCGGCGCCGGAAGCGGGAGCTGGAAACGCCGCCCAGATAAGGAGGGACGGCCTCGTGGCGAACATCCCGGATTCGCCACGGCGACCCGCGCGCTGGAGTGGTTGAAACAGCATCCGGCCTCGGTCGTCTTGACCGAGCTCGACTTCCCGCGAGGCCTCTCGGGGCTGGAGCTCATCCAGTCCTTGCGCCGCACGGTCCACGAGCCCGTCCACATCATCGCCACCAGCACGCGGGACCGCCGCGTCGCAGGGGCGGAGCGCCTGGCCCGGCTCGACGTGCTCTTCATCCCGAAGCCGCTCAACCTGACATTCGTCGCCGGGATGATCGCCGGGTTGGTGCGTCAGGCCGTGTAGAGCGCCCTTGGAGCCATCTAATCGTCGAACAGGCTCCACTCGCCCCTGGTGACTCCGCTCATCAGTGGTGACTCGACTCACCACCCTCTGTCTGGTGAGCCCTGTCACCAGGCCCCCCTGAGGCGCGCTTCCCTTGGCCTAACCCCTTGAGAAGACAGCGTCTGGCCAGGGACCAAGGCCTGGCACGCACGCTGCAATAACGCTTCGCCATCTCGGCTTCCTCTTCTCAATCCTCTTTCTTCCGGAGCGCGTCATGGGCATCAAACTCGGTGGTGCAAGCAACCTCTTCAAGGGCGGCAGCAACAAGATTCCGGATTTCAAGCCCAGCGCTCCCAAGCCGGACGTGAAGCCCCAGTTCACGCCGCGCCCCGACATCAACGGCAACAAGCCGAGCCTGAACGGTCCGGGCTTCAAGCGGGACAGCTTCGATCCCACCGGGCTGAACAACCCCAAGCTCAACGGGCTGGGCAATATGTTGGGGGGCGTGGGTGAGGCCTTCGGCGGGGTCGCCCAGGGGGCCGCAGGATTGGCCGGGGCCGGACTCGACGCCGCCTCCACGCTCGGCATGATGGCGCCGCAGCTGATGGCGCCCGCGATGGACCCCTACGCGATCGCGGGCCTGGGCCAGGGCTTCGGTGGTGCGCCCGCGATGGACCCCTACGCGATCGCGGGCCTGGGCCAGGGCCTCGGTGGTGCGCCGATGATGGACCCGTACGCCGCCGCTGGTGGCCTGCCGCCGGAGCTGGCCGGTGCGCCGATGATGGACCCCTTCTCGGCCGGCGGCCTGCCCCCTGGCTTTGGCGGGGACCTTGCCCCCATGGCCACCGCTCCCCGCAGCCCCTCGGCCGCGAGCAAGAATGCCCCGAGCAAGGCCGCCGCGCCGCTCGCGGCGGACGGGACGCCCATTCCCCAGGCCACGGACAAGCGGCCGCAGGGGGACACCCGCTCGGCGGCGGACATCGTCAACGATTCTCCCGCGCTGGCCAGGCTCGGCCGTCAGAAGGACATCAAGTTCGAGCAGCTGTGCAAGCAGACCGGCGTGGATCCCAAGCTCGACCTGAAGGACTCCCGTCAGAACCCCGATGCCGTCTACCGGCTGGCGAAGGTGCTGGATTACATCGACAGCTCCAAGATTTCCGACGGTGGGGAGCGGACGGGCAAGGTCAAGGGCGGAAAGGGAGACGGCAACATCGAGGGCATCACCAAGGATGGAGACGCCCGGCACGGCACCGAGGCCGGAATGGTCAAGGACTTCGCCGAGAAGGGCTACGCCTCCCTGGGCTCGGAGCACCGGCTGCCGACCACGTCCGACACCCACGTCAAGAAGGACGGGAGCAACAAGGACAACTTCCAGTGGTTCGCCGGCGAGGCGGGCAAGCACCTGTGGTTCTTGCCGGGCGTCAGCAATGTCCTGACCGGGATTGGCAACTCCGAGGGTGGCGTCAAGGGCGTCATCGAGGGGGGCCTGGGTGGGATGGTCAAGACCTGGAAGGGGGCCGCCGAGGGTGTGCTCGGGGCGCTGGGGACTGGCAAGGTCAACCCCGCCTCCGCGCTGCTGGGAGCCTACACGGGCGCCCTGGGTGAGACCGATGCCGCTCCCCAGGAAGTGAAGGACCTCGTCAACAATCTGCCCATCTGATCGTCGATCACTGAATTCGAATCCCGTCAGGGACACAAAAGCCGAGGCCGGAAGCCGCTGAGCAATCAGGGGTTTCCGGCCTCGGCATTTTTCAGGCCGCGGACACCTTCCGCGGAGCATTGCGACTCCCTCGCACTTGTGATGCCGCGCGTGAGCCGGACGAGCCTTGCTCGAATACCGAGCATCTAGGCCGGCACTCACTGCCCTCACAAAACCAGTTCACTTCTCTACCCGCACGTGGGCCACGCAGCAGGCCCGAATTCCTCGTGGATTGGCGCATCCACGCCGCGGCCATCACCAACGTCTGAATCACCGGCTGGGCGTCCTTTCACGGCGACACCCGCTCCCAGCACTACCAGCCCGAACTCACCTTCTGAGGAGCACCCATGACCCTTCACGACCCCCTGCCCGCCACCGAGCCAGACACCCTGCCCGACCCTGTCCCGCTCACGGGCTGCCCCTACAAGGCCAACCCCTACCCCCTGTACGAGCGGATGCGTGAGGCCGGCCCGGTCCATCGCGTGCTCTTCCCCAGCGGCGTCCGGGCCTGGCTCGTCACCGGCTACGAGGCCGCGCGCTCCGCGCTGAACGACGAGCGCCTCGGCAAGAACCACGACCGAGGCAACGACCGCTGGCGGGCCCGCGCCGCGATCATGCCGGAGCCGCAGCACTCCCAGCTCCAGGTACACCTGCTCCACCAGGACCCGCCCCGGCACACCCGCATGCGCCGGTTCGTGACGGACGCCTTCACGTCCCGACGCGTCGAACAGCTCCGCCCCCGTTTCCAGGAGCTGGCCGACGCGCTCGTCGATGGGCTCCCCGAGTACGGCCCCGCGGACCTGGTCACCGGCTTCGCCGCCCGCTTTCCCTTCCAGGTCCTCGCCGAAGTCATCGGTCTCCCACCCGAGTTGGCAGGCCGCTTCGACCGCGACTGGGGGAAGGTCGTCCAGCCAGTTGGCCCCACCGACCCCGGTCGGCCGCTGTACGAAGCACGCCTGCACGGCCTGCAGAGCTACATCGCTGGCGTCGTCGCCTACAAACGCGAGCACGGGGAGGACGACCTGCTCAGCCGCCTCGTCGTGGCCCGTGACCACGGTGAACTGACTCCGGAGGAACTGGACTCGATGATCTTCCAGCTCCTCGTCGCCGGCCAGGAACCGGTCACCAACCAGCTCACCACCGCCCTGATCGCCCTGTTCCGTCACCCGGACCAGCTCGCCCGCCTCCGCGGCAACCCGGACCTGCTGCCCCGCGCCGTCGAGGAACTCCTGCGCTACGACAGCGCCTTCGAGCTGACCACCTGGCGCTTCTTCGACCGGGACAGCGACCTGCACGGCACGCGCGTCCCCGCAGGCGACTCGGTGATCGTCTCCCTGTGCGCCGCCAACCGCGACCCGCGCCGCTTCCCCGACCCCGACACCCTCGACCTCGACCGCAGCCCCAACCCCCACCTCGCCTTCAGCCACGGCATCCACTTCTGCCCCGGCGCCACCCTCGCCCGCACCGAACTCCAGATCGCCCTCGGCACCCTGCTCACCCGGTTGCCCGGCCTGCACCTGACCATCAGAGAGGAGGACCTCGAGTGGATCCCGGCCGTCCTCGGCCGCGGCACCAACCACCTGCCCGTCGGCTACGACCGACGCCTCTGACACCACCCCACGGCTGACCGCGTCCGGCCGCACCGCCCGACCCAGCCTCGGCCGCCCAACCCCCACCCGCTACCCGACGGCGCCCGGCCGTAACGCCACCGCCATGCCTCCAGGAGACCCGCCATGCAGATGACGACCACCCCAGACGCCCTCTCCACGAGCATCAGCTCCGCGATCCTGAACCTCCTCCTGCCTCACCACCGCACGACCGACCCAACCCCCGCCCCCGCGACGGCGTTCCCCCACCAGCTGCGCAACATCGCCGCCTTCGTACGCGACGGCGCTCCCGTCGTCTTCACCCTGCCCGCCTTCCCCTGCAAGTCCCCCAACCCGGACAAAGTCCTGGGCCACCTGCCCGACCAGGGAGAACGTCTCTCCCTCACCTTCCTGAACACCCTGTGCACCGATATCCAGCGGATCCACCCGCCCGGCGCCCGGGTGGTCATCTGCTCCGACGGCCACATCTTCGGCGACCTCATCGGCGTCCCCGACGGCCACATCGACGCCTACACCGACGAGCTCCGCGCACAGATAGGGCGATTGGGCCTGAAGAAGCTGAGCGTCTTCGACCTGCGCGACGTCCTCGGCAACCTTCCGCACCCCGCGAAACGCGCCCACGTCCACGACCAATATGCCCCCGCCCTGGACGACCTGCGCGCCGAGATCCACGCCAACCACCAGACCCTCGCCCTCTACCGGGGCATCACCCGCTTCCTCGTCGAGGACACCCCCCACTGGCCCGGCACCCGCACCGCGCTCCAACGCGCCTGCCGGTGGCGCGCCTACGGCGTCATCCAGCGCAGCCGCGCCTGGGGCGACCTCATCGCCGAGCACCACCCGAACGCCGTACGACTGTCCATCCACCCCCAGCCCGTCGGCGCGGCCAAATTCGGCATCCGCCTCCTCGACGCCCCGGACGCCTGGACCACCCCCTGGCACTCGGTGGCCCTGCGCCGCGCGGACGGCACCTGGACCCTCATGCCGCGCGAGAAGGCCGCGAGACTCGGGCGCCTGGTGCACCTCGACGGCAAGCCCAGCCACTTCCAGCAGGACTGATCAGGAGCCCGCGAGCACCGCTCCGGGCTCTTTCCGGAGGGGCTTGCCCGCGAGCCGCCTCTCGGCTCAGGCCTCGTGGCGCTGGGCGAATTCCGGGCCGAGGGCCTCGATCTGATAGTCATTACCGGGGTAGGTGCGATTGGGGCTGTTCTTGATTCGCGTGGGGTAGCGCTCCAATGAAACATAGCGCTTGGCGCATGCGCGCAGCTTGAGCGCGGCACGCGTCAGTCTGGAGACCCAGGCGGGAGGGGGCGAGAACTGGATGGCGGGCAGCAATTGCGGCGGAACGAGGCTGAGGCTGATGGGAGCGATCAGTCCGCGCAAGGGACGGGGAAACCAGGCGGCCATGATGTCGATGGTGGCCTGGGCTACGCGGTGGCTGGCCTCGTTGGGCACGAACTCGCGGGCCTCATAGGCGCGGATGTAGTCGTCATAGGCAGCCCTGCTCTCGGGGATGCCTTGCAGGCCCATCCGGCGGCCGATTTCGCACCAGTAGTAGAACCAGGCCTCGCGCTCGTGCGCCGTGAAGGACCGCCAGCCGAAGTCGTCCATCCACCGGATGGGAAAGTCGATGAAGGTCCACAGCACGAAGAGGAAGTCCTCGTTCGAGATGCGGAAGAATGAGTGGATGTGGTTCATGTGCTCGATGGAGCGCCGGCCGGTCTCCACGTCCCAGCCGCATTCCATGAAATGAGCGATCAGCAACCGCGTGTCGTCATAGCGCTTCTGGCCACGCTTGCTGAACTCGCCAGTACGATCCAGCAGGCGCGCGACGGAACGGCTACCAAAGGTGTGGAAGAGCGCGAGCTCGTTCGCGCGCTGCATGTCGAAGGGGAACTCGTAGGCCGTCAGCAGGTGCACGATGCGCTGGCAGTCGCGCCGCGCATCCAGGCGGGATATCTCGCGGCGCACCTCCGGAGAGCGTGGCCGCCAGAACGGGCGGCGATAGGTCGGGCCGGGCATGTCTGCGCCGGCGCGTT
Source organism: Archangium lansingense (assembly GCF_026626635.1). Taxonomy (GTDB): domain Bacteria; phylum Myxococcota; class Myxococcia; order Myxococcales; family Myxococcaceae; genus Archangium; species Archangium lansingense. The sequence continues at coordinate 6,719,255 of NZ_JAPNKA010000001.1, read as the reverse complement.
CGTTCCGCGCGTGGCCACCGAAGGGGCAGCCCGCCGGGACGCCGCTCGTATCGCGCTCGTGCTCGCTGGACTGGAGGCTGGCACCGGGTAGGGAGTTGTTCATGGGGAAGGCTCCGATAGGGAGGTCTTGAGCAGGCTTCTCTGCATCGATGGCGATCGCCAAGCAAAATCGCCTGGCAGACCGAGACGCAGCGCCGCCTGCCAGGCGGGAGAGTTGCGGTCGCGCCAATGGTTGGCGAGCCGGCCGGCGGAGGTCAGCGCAAGACGGTCGAGCGCGGTCAGGTCCCATTCCTTCCCGAGCTCCAATCTCTTCCGGACCACCGGTGGGAGGAGCGCGACCGCGCCGCGGGCCATCGCGCGGTGCAGGAAGCGCGGCACGGACGGCGCCGCACGGCCCGATTCGATGATGTTCAGGAACTCGAGGTTGATCGGGTGCGGCTCGAAACCTGGCAGCAGCCCTTCCATCATCGCGACGAACTCGGCTTCCGACCCAACGCTTTGCGTGACGCCGTAGAGCTCGGCGACCGGCTTCCCGTCCGCGAAGAAGCGCACCTGCTCCTCCGGCGAGAGCGGACGAACGAAGGTGTGGTAGGCCTTGAAGAAGCCGAAGGCAGCGGTCGCGGAGACCCAATTGAGCAGCACCGGATCGAGCGCACGGTACGACTGACCATTGGGGGTCTCACCCGACACGCGCGCGTGCATCTTCGTGACGCCGGCGATCACCTTGCGCGCCACCGAGGCGGGGCCATACACCCCCACCATCGCCGCGACCCCGGTCCGTCGCGAGCGTCCGATCGGGTCCACCTTGTAGATCGAGTGGTCCCATACCCCGCTGCGGATCCGTGGGTCGGCGAACTCGAGCAGCACGGCGGCCACTCCGCCAATGCCCATGGCGATCGGGTTGCGGTAGACCCGCCACTGCACCGAGTCCGGCGGGACCAACGAAGGCTCTCCGGCGGGGGTGAGAAAGTCGATCTTCCACTCGCGTGCAGCCGCCCGCTTTGCCGCCTGCGCCGGCGCTGCTTCGTGCTCGGCCGCTACCGACTCACGTAAAGCCATATCGCCACCCCTATCAGTTGATATATTTCGTATATCACTTGATAGGTTCTGCTGCAACAACCCGAGCACCTGCTTCGGAAGGGCGAGGAGCGCGCCCTACCGGAACAGACTCCTCCCTGCCTATATGACGGAGCATGAGCCTCGAGACCAAAAGCCGCCTGACGCCGACGGAGATGACCAGGGCCCGGATCCTCGAGGCGGGCATGCGCTGTTTTGCTCGTGAGGGCTTCACGGGCGCCACCACCCGGATGATCGCCGCCGAGGCGGGTGTCTCGCTCCCGGTGATCGCCTACCACTTCGGCAACAAAGAGGGGCTGCACCGCGCTTGCGCGCAGGAGATCGTCGAACAGTACAGTCGCCGGTTGTTGCCGCTGGTGAGCGCCGCTCGCGAGGCCGCGAACAAGGGGTCGCTCTCGGCCACGGAAGCGCGGGACTGGCTCGACCGTATCCTCGACGCGCTCGTCAAGGCGATCACCGCCGATGCCGAGCAACGGCTCACCACCGATTTCGTGCAGCGCGAGATGCGCGAGCAGGGCCCGGGCTATGCGGTGCTATTCGAGGGGCTGTGGAGCCCCGGTATCGGACTCGTCGCCGATCTGCTGGCCATCGCGCGCAATCGCCGCCCCGGTAGAGAGGAGGAGTGCGCGGGCGCGGTGATGCTGCTCACCTCGCTCTCCGCATTCACGACGATAGAGCCCGTGTCGCTCTCTGTCCTCGGGTGGGAGCGGCTCGACGAGACCCGCCGCGACACCGTGACGGCCCTCGCGAAGCGCCTGCTCGACGGTCTCGTCGGGCGCCCCCCCAAGTAGGTGCCAAGGAGGCGAGCGTGGCGCTCGAGGCCGCGGCCAGCAAGGAGCCGACGAGTTCTCGGTGCTCTGACGGCGCCGACGTATCACAACAGGCGCGGTCGCCACTCTGTCCACGTATGAGCACGAGGAACTCCAATCGTGGGGATGCTCAGGCGCTCCCCGGTGCACCACCGAACTATCCGTTCGGGCCCGTCCGGGCCTTGGACCTCCACCCTCGGTACGCGGAACTGCGCCGGGAGGAGCCGATCAGCCGCGTGAGGATGCCGTTCGGTGGTGAAGCGTGGCTGCTGACCGGCTACGCCGAGATCAAACAATTCCTGGCCGACCCGAGGTTCAGCTCCCTGGAAGCCACGGAGCCGGATACCGCCCGGGTCACCCCATTGCCGCTGCGGCCGGGAAACCTGCTCACGATGGATCCACCGGAGCACACCAGGATCCGCCGCGTCGTGGTGAAGGCCTTCTCGATGCGGCGGGTGGAGCAGCTGCGCGACCGGATCCGTGACGTGGTGGATGAGCAGCTCGACCTGCTCGTTGCACAGGGACCACCGGCGGACCTGGTCGCCAGTCTGGCGGTCCCGATGCCGGTCGTGATGATCTCCGAGTTGTTCGGCATCCCCTACGCGGATCGGGAGCGGTTCCGCCGGTACTCCGACGTCTTCGTCGCCACCACGGCCTACGATCCCGTCGAGATCGACCGGTCCCGGACGGCGCTGGAGGAGTACTTCCAGGAGTTGCTGGAACAGCGCCGCGCATGCCCCACGGACGACCTCGTCAGCACCTTGCTGGAGGCGATGAACACCGAGCGGCTGACGCTGCGCGAGGCCGCTCGAACCGGTATCGGGATTCTCATGGCCGGCCACGAGACGTCGCTCAGCATGATCTCGAACAGCTTCTTCCTGTTGCTCTCCCACCGAGAGCTCTACGCCCAGCTGGTGGCCGAACCCTCGCTGCTGCCGACGGCGATCGAAGAGCTGCTGCGGTACATCCCGCTGCGCTCGACCGGGAGCTTCCCGCGGCGAGCGACGGAGGACGTCGAGCTGGGCGGCGTATTGATCCGCAAGGGGGACACGGTCATCTTCCAGCGTGCGTCCGCGGATCGTGACGAGCGCGTCTTCACGTGTCCCGAGAAGATCGACCTCGCCCGCAGACCCAACCCGCACCTCGGTTTCGGCCACGGGGCGCACCACTGCCTCGGGGCGTCGCTGGCCAGGACCGAGTTGAGCCTCGCGCTCGAGGGCCTGCTCCGTAGGTTCCCGAACCTGCGGCTCGCGGTCCCTGGCGACGAGGTGCCGTGGAAGCCCGGGCTGATCGCCCGCTGCCCCGCACGCCTCGAGGTGACGTGGTGAGCGGCGAAACCTCCCTGCCCCTCCGCTGGCGGGTGCGGGTCACGGAGAACTGTGGCGGTTGCGGGATGTGCGTCATGACGGCACCCCGCTACTTCCACCTCGTGGACGGCCTCTCACAAGCCCTGCTCAGCGAGGTCGATCCGGACGACGCCGTGCTCGCGGCGGCCGAGCTGTGCCCGATGACCGCCATCGAAGTGTTCGACGCCGACACCGGCGCCGCTGTGACACCCACGCCCTGAACCGGCCTCAGGACCAACTTCTTTTGAGCGGGGACGCCCTGGCTTATCGTGGCCCGTGCAGTTCTCACCCAGGAGACACATCACAGTATGCGAAGGGCAATCATCGCAGGGTTGATGGCAGTGGGGATGCTGGCGGGCTGTGGCGGCACGTCCACCGAAGAGGTGTACATGTCGTGCGGCAACGGCACCACGTGCACCGGTTCCGCTGCCGAGTGCACGGAGCAGTGCGCATCCGATTCAGGCACGAAGCACGCTTCCTGGATCATCATATATTGTTGCGACGGATCCGAGTGCCGCAGCCCCACCTCGCCTTCCGTCTGCTTCGAATATTGCGCATCCCGCGACGGCGTTTGCTGAAGCCGAGGTAACACCTCTCGTTCTGTCAATGCGGCAGCCCGCCCTGAGCTTTCAGGGCGGGCCGCTGTGCTTCACCCGCCGAACCTTCCGAGCACGCCCGTGCCCTGGGCCGCGCGAGGAGGCATGGCATGATGCCCGCATGAGCGACCAAGACCGCCCGCCTGAAGCCGTCACCACCATCTACACCCTGGTGCGTGGCGAGGATTGGCGTGCGGCCCAATCCGTGGGCGAGTACCGAGGCAGCGCCGACGACACGCGTGACGGCTTCCTCCATTTCTCCACCGCCGCGCAGGTGCGCACCAGCGCCGCCAGGCACCGCGCCGGAGAGCTGGACCTCTTCCTGGTCGAGGTCGACGTCGCCGCGCTCGGCGACGCCCTGCGCTGGGAACCGCCTGCCCGCGGCTCCCGCCCCGGCCTCTTCCCTCACCTCTACGGCCCCCTCCCCCTCCAGGCCGTGCGAGGCGTCACGAAGCTGCCGTTGAACCCGGACGGGACACACACCTTCCCGCCCAGCATCCCCTGAGCAGGGGCAAGACAGACGTCACGGCCTCCCTCCGGTATGATGCCGGGCGGAGGCAGTCGAAATGAGCAACGTGTAGGACGCAGGATCTCTGTGAAGGGGCTCGACAACTGCCGCCGGCTGGGATTGTCTTCGCCCACTCCATGCGTTGGCTCGCCCTCCTCTTCCTGCTCTGCTCTACCGCAGCCGTGGCTGCTCCCGAGGGTTCCACCCGCGGAACCTCCCGCAAGAAGCCGAAGGCTCCTCCGCGGGAGGCGAGCCCCGAGCCCCCGCCGGCAGCGCCTTCGCGCACCGGGACTCAACCGGCCGCGACGAAGCCCGCGGAGGAGATGCGATACTCCCTCGCGCTCGCGGGTGGCGCGTTCTACGGCGGTGGCTTCAACCGCGGCCCCCAGGGCTCGGCGCAGCTGACCCTGACGCCGCCCGGCTGGGGTCGCTTCTCCTTCGACGTGGAGCTCGGCTGGCGGCTGTCGCGCTTCCGCGCGAACGTCCCCGGAGCCGGCGTGGGGGTCTCCGCCCTGCACTCCTTCCCACTCCTCGCGGTCGGGCGGATGAACCTCGTGCGGATGAAACACTTCGGCGTGGACGTGCGCGCTGGCGTGGGGCCGCAACTGGCGCTGCACCACCTCTCGAGCGACTTCTCCGAGAGCTCCGTGCGCTCGTCGATTGGCTGGGAGCTGCTCGCGGGGGCCCAGCTGCGCTTTCCGTTCGGAGCGATCGAGCCATTCCTCGACGGGCGAGTGGGGCTCGGAGAGGCGTACATCCCCTTTGTCACCGGGCGCTCCATTGGTGTGCAGGGGCTCCTGGGCGTGAGGTATCAGCTGCCATGAGGAAGCTCGTCTCCATCGCCCCGCTGGTCTTGCTCATGGCCTGCCAGGACTGGCCGGAGCCGGTCATCCACTCGGTCTCTCCGTCGGAGATGCGCGCGAGCGAGGCCACGGCGCTTGCCCTCGACGCCGAGCTGATCCTTCCCGCGACGGTCGACTACAACGAAGGAACCATCGAGGTGGACACCCAGGTGTCGGTGCGCATCGGGCCGCTCGATGTGCCCACGCTCGCCGTCTCGCCCGAGGGCGTCATCTCCACCCGCGTTCCGTCGATGCTCGCGCCCGGCAGCTACGACGTGAAGGTGACCCTCGGGGACGGCCGCACCGCCGTGCGCACGGGCGGCCTTACCGTCGTCGAGGGAGAGTGGCCGGAGAGCTACAGCATCGACCCCATCGGCCCGCAACGGCGCCTGGTGCCCTTCACGGTGACGGTGCGCGCGACCGGCGCCAACGCGGCGGCGTTCCGCGGCAACGTGCGTCTGGAGACAGGGGCTGGCAGCACCGTTGGCCCGCGCGTGAGCGAGCCCTTCGTGGACGGGGTGCTCACGCAACAGGTCGTGGTCGACTCCGTCCAGTCGGACATGGCCATCCGCGTCACCGACATCGCCGGCCACGTGGGCACGTCGAACACGTTCTTGCTGCAGTGACGGGGTGACCGCCTTGTCCGTGAGTCATGCGGATGGCGGAGTGGCCGCAAGCGCCTCGCCATATGGGAGCACCACCGTGAAGGTCGAGCCCTCCCCGGGAGTGCTCTCGACCAGGATGGTGCCGCCGTGGGCCTCGACGATCTGCCGGGTAATGAAGAGCCCGAGCCCGAGCCCGCCGTAGTGACGCTCGGAGACCGCCCGCTCGAACTTCTCGAAGATACGTGCCTTGGCCTCGATCGGGAAACCGATGCCCTGGTCCCGGATGACGATCCGCACCGTGTCCGGCCCGGGCTCCACCCGGACCTCCAGCGGCTTTCCCTCTCCGAACTTGATGGCATTCGCGAGCAGGTTGGTGACGACCTGCTCCAAGCGAAGCCGATCCCACCTTCCCATGGCAGGGCACCCGGTCCGAAGCTCCAACTGGGAGCCGCTGCGCGACAGTTGATCGCGCAGGTCATCCACCACGTCCTGCACCAACTGGCAGAGGTCAAACTCCTCCCGCATCAGCTCGAAACGCCCCGAGCCGATGCACGAGGCATCGAGGAGCTGCTCGATGAGTGTGCGAAGTCGATCGGCCTGGGCTTGAATGCGGGGCAGCTCGCGCAGGAGGGAGTCGGTGCGAACCTGCTGCTCTGGGGCTTCATGGGCCAGCCGTTGCAGAATCGAGATGCGGAGCTTCAGGGACGTCAGGGGCGTGCGAAGCTCATGGGCGGCGACCATGAGGAAGGCATCTCGGATTCGAATGGCCTCCTGGGCTTGCTGATACAGCCTGGCATTGTCGTACGCGACGGTGGCGTGTCGAGCCACCTCCTGGGCCAGCTCGAGCTCCCTCCTCCCATAGCGCCTCCCAAGGGGTCCGGATCCCAGGGTGAGCACCCCGAGCATGTGTCCTCGCGAGATGAGGGGCACCGAGATGGCGCTTCGGGTTCCGAGCGCGATGATGAGTTGCGCATGTTCCTCGCTCACACACGTGGACCGGATTTCCTCCTCTGACAGCTCGGGGTAGAGCTGGGGCTGGTGGGTTCGAAGCACCTCGCCGGCCGGACTGGGGCTTCCCTCTTGAGCTGGGTAGCGTTCGGCGAGAATGTCGAGCAGGGGCCGCTTCGCCGGGCTGAGATGAGCCCCCGCGAGCCGGCGGACCCTCCCCTCTGTCACCACGTCAATGACGCACCAGTCCGCGAAGTGGCGCACGCACAGGTCACCCAGCCGGGACAGCGTCTCACTGTAATCGAGCGTCTCGGAGAGGATGATGCTGGCCTCCGCGAGGAACGAGACGTTCCGATGCGCCTCCGCGAGCTCGTGGGTCCGCGCCTGCACCTGCCGCTTCAGCGCCTTGTTCCAGGTGATGACCGTCCCCACCACCACACCCACGCCCACGATCAGGATCGCCACCACCCGCCAGAAGAGGGGGTCGAGGTAGAACGGTGGCTCCCTCGCGTAGACCCAGCGCCTCCAGATGCTCTCCTTTTCCTTCTCCGTTATCTGGTCCAGTCCTTTCTGGACGATGCGCTGCAGGATCGGCTGATCCTTCCGGACCGCGATCGACAGCTCGTATTCGTAAGGGATTCTTCCCGCCACATGGAGGTTCGTCAGGTTCTCCTGGGTGATGTGGAAGGACAGGGACGCGACATGCATGATCATCACGTCGACCTCGCCGGTCGACAGGCGCAACAGTCCCTCGAGATCATTGGGAACGGGGACGAGCTGAAGCTCGGGATGGGTGCGCTTCAGATACTCATGGGCTCCGAAGTTCTCGCCGACCGAGATCCTCAACCCCTGCATCTCCTCGAGGGTGAGCATCTCCCACGTGCCCTGGCGTACAACGATGAGGTTGGGAATGCGGACGTACGGCTCGGAGAAGAGGAGGTAGTCCAAGCGCTCGGGGGTTCGGGTCAGCCCGCTTGCCAGATCCACCCGTCCCGCGCGCATGTCCTGGAGCAGCTCGCTGACGCTGGTGGGAGAAGCCCTGCGAAACTCGACGCCCAACTTCCCCTCCAACAGCCGGAGATATTCCACGGCGATGCCGCTCAACTCGCCTTTGCCGTTGATGAACGACAAGGGGGCGTTGAGGTAGCTCCCGACCACGAGGCTGTCGGCATGGCGATCGAACCACTCCCGCTCCTCCGGGGTGAGCGTATCCCGAGCGTGCCCCTCGAAGAGGTCGCTCCCAAACACGATGGCCACTCCGGTCAGGACAACCAACCCGGTGAGAAGCAACCAGCGTCGTACCCGTTCCCGGCGCATCGGAGAGCTCACCTCCCGTCAGCAGCCACCAGAGCGGAATCTGAGGACCCTGGGTAGGGGGATCTCTCAGACGCGTTCGCCAGCGAGCGCATCAGGGGTAACAGGTGTTTTCAAACCCCGACCTTCCTCGCCACGACGAGCCACGTCACTCCGCCGAGCAGGACCTTCCCGCCAGTCCGATAGCGCTCGCTCTCGCGGGCGACCTCCTCCTCCCATGCGCGCTGCTCCTCCGGCGACAGCTCCTTCACGAGCTTCGCCACGGGCCCCCCGAGCTCGTAGATCCAGCGCACGACTCCCGCCCCATCTGCTGCTTCCATCACAGGGACGTGCATGGACTCGACGTGCTCCATCGTGAACCCGCTGCGCGTCAACAGCGTGCGCAGCTGCTCGGGGTCGGAGAAGCGGAACACGCTCGGAGCATCGGGCTCGACGGGGGGAAGCGGACGGAAGCGAACCACGGCCTTGCGCGGAAGTGTCGCGTACTCGACCTGCTCGGGCCCCGCCCAGCATGCGCACACCATGAGTCCGGAAGGACGAAGCGCCTGCCAGAGCCGCTCCAGCGCCCGATCGGGCCGGGGCATGTACATCAACCCCCAGCGCACGGTCGCTGCATCGAAGGACTGCTCCGGCACCTCGAGCGACTCCGCATCCGCGACGCGGAACTCGATGTTCGAGAGGGCCTGGGCTTGTGCCTTCTCCCGTGCCGCCTCCAGCATGCCGTCGGACAGGTCCGTTCCCAGCACGAAGCCAGGGGGGCCCACCCGTTGCGCGGCACGGAGGGAAGGCTCGCCCATCCCCGACGCCACATCGAGCACCCTCATTCCCGGCCGAAGGCAGGCCAGGTCGAGCATCCGCTCGCTGACGGAGGCCGTGAGGCGGGACTCCATCTCGTCGTACCGGCGGATGATGGCGAAGCGCTCGGCCCACCAGGTCGGCTGCGGCGGTCTCTGGGATGTCATCTCTGAAGTATAGGAGAGTTACTTGTCGCTCTCACAGGCCGACGGCGTGTAGCCGCATCCGCAGCCATGCAACCAGGCGCGTGAAGCGTCGGACGGAGTAGAGGGCACCCTATTCGAGCGGCACGCTTTTCCGTGGGGCTCCATGGCGCGATTCGATGATTTTCTGGCGCGATCGGATTCGCTCCGCCCAGGCCTGTCCCGTTACTGATGGGACCGAAGCTCCGCTCCACAAAGGAAGGTTCCCATGTCGAAGGTCTGGTTCATCACTGGAAGCTCGCGCGGCCTCGGCCGCGATCTCGCGAAGGCCGTACTTGCTGCTGGCCACCGCCTCGTGGCCACGGCGCGCAAGCCCGAGGATCTCCAAGAGCTCGTTGCCCAGTACGGCGATCAGGTGCGAGCAGTCGCGCTCGATGTAACGAATCCCGCCGCCGTGCGCGCGGCCGTGGCCGTTGCGACCTCCGCCTTTGGCCGGCTCGATGTCGTCGTCAACAACGCTGGCTACGCGAACGTCAACTCGATCGAGGACGTGGCAGAGGATGACTTCCGCGCGCAGTTCGAGACGAACTTCTTCGGTGTCGTGAACGTGACGCGCGCAGCCCTACCCGTCCTGCGTGCGCAACGCGACGGCCACATCATCCAGATCTCCTCCGTCGGTGGGCGTGTCTCCACCCCGGGTCTGGCGGCGTACCAGTCCGCGAAGTGGGCCGTCGGGGGGTTCTCCGAGGTCCTTGCGAAGGAGGTCGGCCCCCTCGGCATTCGCGTGACCGTCGTCGAGCCCGGCGGCATGCGTACCGACTGGGCGGGCGCCTCGATGCGGGTGGATGACATCCAGCGCGACTACCAGCCGACCGTTGGCGCATTCGCCCAGGCCCACCGCGGAAACTCCGACATCACGCGGGGCGATCCCACCAAGGTCGCTCAGGCCATCCTCCGGGTGGCGGCGGAGAAGCAGCCGCCGCTCCGCCTCCTCATCGGCTCCGACGCCGTGTTCGTCGCCGGCACCGCCGCCACCGCGCGGGCGGATGAGGACGCGAAGTGGAAGGCGCTCAGCCTGTCCACCGACTTCGATGGCATGATCGACTTCTCTGAGACACCTGTTGCGAAGATGCTGATGTCCAAGAGGAGCTGAAGTGCCTGCCGATCTCGTTACCGTACCGAGCGCGCTGCTCGACCGCCTCGCGGCGTTGGGCGTCGACGTGCCTCGCCTGTTGCGACACGCCGACGTCCTGCCTTCCCGGTTCCAACCACCCAAGGCCCGGCTGACGATCCACGAGTTCTTCTCCTTCTGGCGCGCCCTGGAGGAGGTCAGCGGGAGCCGGGACCTCGCGCTGCGCGTGGGCACCGAGGCGCTGCCGCACCAGCTCGATGTCGCATCGCTCGCGGCGCTGCACTCTCCGAACCTGGGCGAGGCGCTGAAGAAGTTCGCGCGCTACAAGCGTCTCTGCTGCGCGGAAACCGTGGGAGTCGAGACGGTGGGCGGTGAAGCGAGAATCGGATTCCATTGGGTGCACGTCGAAGAAACGCTCCCCATGATGCTCGTCGATGCGACATTCGCATCCCTTCTCGCCCTGGCGCGCCGGGGCTCCGGACGCGCGATCATGCCGCGGCGCGTCGAGTTGGCGAGGCGCCGCTCCGACGAGGCGATGCTGCGGCGGCACTTCGGGTGCGAGGTGCGCTTCGACGCGCCGCTCGATCTCCTCGTGCTCGAGGAGACGGCGCTCGCTCTTTCTTTCGTCACGCACAACGCGGATCTGCTCGCGGTGATGCTGCCGGGGCTGGAAGCCGCCTTGAGTGAGAGCCTGACGTCGCGCTCGCTGGCCGACGATGTGAGGGCGGCTCTCGGCCGCCGCATGTGCGGAGAGCGCCCCAGCGTCCAGAAGGTTGCCAGGGAGATGCACATCAGCCCGCGCACCCTTCAGCGGCGCCTGGAGGAGCTCGGCACCTCCTACCAGAGACTGCTCGACGACGTTCGCCGCGACACCTCGCGCCGCCTCCTGGCCAGCACCGATCTCGACGCGAGCGAGGTCGCCTTCCTGTTGGGCTTCGAGGAGCTGAACTCGTTCACGCGCGCGTTCCACATCTGGGAGGGCGTATCACCCACCCGGTGGCGCGACGCCGAGCGCAGCCGCCCCGCGCTCACCTGACTCGCGGCGACGAGGACTTCTGGGCCACTTTGTCCCAGGCCAGCATCGCGAGCTCCCCGATTGCGAGGAGCTCGGCCTCGCTCGCGCCATCCAGCGCCTGCACCGACATCCCCTGGATGATGGCGCCGAAGTACCGGGCGAGCGCCGCCGCGTCCGTCCCGGCCGATAGCTCCCCCTCGGCAATGCCCTGCTCGATGCGAGCCCGGAGCGCTTTCAGCGTACCGGCTCTCAGTGCGGCGACATGCTCGGCGACCGGCTGGTTCTCCTCCGCGCACGTCAGGACCGCCGTCGAGATCATGCACCCAGGCGGATGCTTGCGGCTGGAGAAGTCCCTGGCGGCCTCCCGCAGGATCTTCTCCACGGCGCCGCGAGCGGTGGGCTCCTCGGTGAGCACGCGAGGCGTCGAGGCGCCTTGCCGAGCCTGGTAGCGCTCCAGGACCTGGCGGTAGAGCTCAGCCTTGGACCCGAACGCGGCATAGAGGCTGGGCGCGGTGATTCCCATCGCTTCGGTGAGGTCGGCGATCGATGCGCCCTCGTACCCCTGCCGCCAGAACACCTCCAGGGCCTGATCGAGCGCCTTCGTGCTGTCGAAGCCTCGGGGACGCCCGCGCGGACGCCGTTCTGGGGTGGTGCTGGTTTTCATAGCGATCACTCTTGAAATGGGGTGATGGGCTTTTTATTTGTGTAGTGGTCACTCAATAAACAGGAGCACCACACCATGTATTCTGCCATCGCCACCGCCCTGGTGGCTGTCAGCGTCGCTCAGGCCCCCGCCATACCCGCCTCCCCTGCCATCTCCGAGGAGCGCGCCCTCGCGGCGCGTCTGGACGGGGTCATCGACCAGGCGATCGCGGAGAAGCGCATCGTCGGAACCGTCGTCGTCGTCGCGAAGGACGGCAAGGTCATCTACCGGCGCGCCGCGGGCCTGTCGGATCGCGAGGCGGGGCGGCCCATGCGGGAGAACGAGGTGTTCCGCCTGGCGTCCATGAGCAAGCCGATCGTGGCCGTGACGGCGCTGGCGCTGGTGGATCAGCACAAGCTCACACTGGACGAGCCCATCACGAAGTGGCTTCCCACCTTCCGGCCGAAGCTGGCGGACGGCCGCGAGCCCGTCATCACGGTGCGCCAGCTGCTGACCCATACCGCGGGCCTGACCTACGGCTTCACGGAGTCCGAGCAGGGGCCGTATCACCGGGCTGGGGTCTCGGATGGCTTGGACCAGTCCGAGGTGTCCTTGGATGAGAACCTTCGCCGGATCGCCTCGGTGCCGCTGTCCTACGAGCCCGGGAAGCGCTGGGGCTACTCCGTGGCGACGGATGTCCTGGGCGCAGTCGTTGCCAAGGCCGGAGGCGCGCCCCTACCCAAGGTAGTCGAGCGGCTCGTCACTGGGCCGCTGGGCCTGAAGGACACTGGGTTTAGCGTGAAGGACGTGAGCCGGCTCGCGACGCCCTACGCGGACGGAAAGCCGGAGCCGGTGCGCATGGGCAAAGAGCAGGTCGTGGCCTTCAACGGCGCCGGGGTCCACTTCGCTCCCGGGCGGGCCTTGAACCCGCGCGTCTTCCCGTCCGGCGGGGCGGGCATGGTGGGAACGGCGGGTGACTACCTGAAGTTCCTGGAGACTTTGCGAACGGGCGGCACGCCGGTGTTGGCGGCATCCACCGTCGAGCAATTGAGCTCCGCTCAGGTGGGCCCGGAGGCCGCGACCCAGGGGCCTGGCTGGGGCTTCGGCTTCGTCGGCGCGGTGCTCGTTGACCCGGCGAAGACGCGGAGCCCGCAGTCCGCGGGGACCTACCAGTGGGGCGGCGCCTACGGCCACAACTGGTTCGTGGATCCGCAGAGCCGCCTGACAGTCGTGGCGCTCACCAACACGGCGTTCGAAGGCATGGCGGGGGCCTTCACCGTCTCCGTCCGCGATGCGATCTACGGCACCAGCAACTGAGGCACCTGGATGAGCCCGAAGTGGGCCAGGCACCCGGCGACGTAGAGTCTGCACCAGGCGAGGCTCTGGCATGCGGTCCGCATGCCAGAGGCCTTCCGCTGAGTCAGCGCCCGCTCGCCGACATCGACGTGGAGGCGTCCTGGGAGTTGAGCCCGAGGGCGCCAAAGGTGGTCAGCACAGTCGCCGACACCGCCACCGTGTAGCCGGCGGGTGCTCCGATCGTCCTGACGATGCCCTCGCAGGCCGCGTAGCTCACCGCTCCGTTCACCGCCCCGAGCACCGTGCTCCGGCCGAGCTGGCTGTAGAGCGGATCGCCATTGCGGGCGTTGCTCAGCATCTGCCCCATGTTGCCACACGCGATGCCCGACACCGTCGAGGCCGTGAGCGAGAGGCAGGCCTTGCGCCACACGCCGAAGTCCTTGTAGCCGGGGATGTACCGGGCGAACCCCAGCTCCATCGTTCCGGAGATGAGTCCGCCCACCATGCTGCCGACGAACCCCTTGCCCATGGCCCCCAGCAGGCCCTTCAACGACCAGTCATCGTTGGCGATGCCCTGCACGTCGTACTTGATGGCCGAGCGCATGGTGCCCTTGACGCCGCTCTTGAGCATCTCCGTTCCGAGCTTCTTCAGCGCGCTCTCGCTGGTGCTGGCGCTGGCCTGTGCGCCGGTCGAGACGGCCCGGGTCGCCCCCTCCGCACCCGCCTCGGCTCCGGTTGCCAGCTCGGACGCCGCCTCCGAGCCCGCCGCCGCGGCCTCGCCGCCTCCCTCGACCGCCGTGCCCACCGCTTCGGCGGTGCCCTCCACCGCCAGCTCGGTCCCGGCTTCCACCCCCACATCCACCGCGACCTCGGCCGCGTCCACCGCCACCGCCGCGCCCACCTCCGTTGCTTCCGCCGCGGCCAGGCTGGCATCGATGCTCGCCGCCACCGCGTCGGACGCCCCGAAGGTGAACACGGTCAGCGCGATGCCCGCCACGCTCACCGCCATAATGGCCGCGGAGGTCACACCGATGGCGATGGTGGCTCCCGATGCCTGTCCGCTGGAGTCGACGTTCCGCAGCGGGTCGCCTCCCACGAATACGTAGGGGCTCGAGTACTGGCGTGCCGGATCGGGAGCGAGGAAGCGCCGCAGGGACGGATCGTAGAGGCGCGCCACGAAGTTGTGGACCTGCAGATCCGCGTCCCACTCCTGGCCCTGGTAGCCGAGGAAGAGCCGCCCGGTGTCGCCCTCGCTGGACACCAGCCCACCGAAGGCCGACCAATCCCACCGCGCTACCCGCTTGCCCGATGCGTCGAGCAGGCCGTGGACGGTGTGCTGGGAGTCGCACACCGGGAAGTAGCGGCCGCTGGCATCGGCCACCATCACCAGCCCCGTGGGGCCCCAGACCGCCACCGACACCGCGCCACCGGTGCTCCACAGGAGCGGAACGCTGCCCGCTCCGCAATGAACGAAGCGGGTGCTCCCCCCGGCCACCTGGCGCAGGACCCGCTGGCCCTGCCCGCCGTAGGCCAACCGCAGCACGGTGCCTCCCCGGGCCGCGCGAACGGGCTGGCCGAGGCAGCGATCCATGATCGCGCTGTAGTCACCCCAGGCGGAGACATGCCCCGTGGCGGTCGTGGTGACGCGCGAGTCGCTGCCTCCGAGTGTGACCGAGCCCAACCGGTTGCTGGCGCCGGCGAGGGTGGCGCTCAGCGAGGTGCCATCGAGCCGTGCGCCGAGGATGTTGCCGTTGGCGTCGTAGGAGGTGATCTGCTCGTCCCCCGCCCCCTGGCTGGGCTGGCAGCGCGTCAGCCGGCCATTGCCGTCGTAGGTGCAGGTCCACTGGACCTCGCTCTCTCCGGCCCAGGTCTCCAGGAAGCCGGACACCGAGCCGTCCGCGGCCCTCCGGAGCGTCTGGCTCCACGCCGTCGCGCCGTCCACCGTGAGGCGTTGGCCCAGCGGCCAGCCGGCGCCCGTCCACGCCAGTGCTCCCTGGAGCCGACCCGCACCGCGTTGCTCGGTCTGTACAGCGCCGTCGAGGGTGTACGTGTAGCGCGCGATGTCATCGGCGCCCGGCGAGGTGCCGATCGTCTCCACCTGTCCCTGGTCGTTGTAGCCGTAGTGGACGGCGGGGATCGGACTGCCCTCGGGGAAGCGCAGCTCCACCACCTCGCCCTGTGCGTTGTAGCCGTAGGTGATGGAGGTGTTGAACGCGGTGTCGGCCGACACGTCCAGGTCCGCGCGCACCACGTGGCCACTGGCATCGTGCTCGAAGGACTCGGTAACGGTGGTGGCGCTGGAGAACCCTTCAGGGGCGGGCAGCGTGGTGGTGACGCGGGTGAGGTTGCCCAGCTCATACGGCCGCTGGCCATCTCCATCCCAGTCCCAGCGGCGGCGCACCGTGTGAGCCACGCCGCTGTCGGGCCAGCTCATGTCATTGACCCGGGTGGCCAGGGTCTGATCATCCACGTTGGTGTCGAGGGTACCGAGTTCCACGAGCCGGCTGCGCGCGTCGTAGCGCTGGTACACCAGCCCCTGCTCGCCCGCGTCGAGTGCGGGGGCGGCGAAGCGCACCTGCCCCTCGGCGGTGTACCAGAAGCGGGTGGTACCGGTGTCGGGATCGCTCAACCGAAGTTGCTGGCCGAGCGGGTTGAGGATCGACCGGCTCACGTAGGACTCGTCTACGGACGGCACGCCCGTGCCCCCTCCATTGGGGGTCTGCAGCAGGCGGGTGCTCACCCCTCCATCAGAAGCGCTGGCGTACGAGGTGACCTGGCTGGCCCGCCCGGTGGGGACAGAGCTCGCATCCAGGGTCTCCGCCGCGAGCACCGACTGGGGACCAGCCAGGGTGCGCTGGCTCTCGCGTCCCACCGGGTTGCGGGTGGTGTGCTGCCGGACAGGGCCCGCGCCAACGAGCGTGCTGCCATAACTCCAGGAGGTGGTGGCACGATCCGTCACGGGGGTGTTGTCCACCTCAGTGATGGCCAGGGCCTCGCCCGGTGCACCCTGCTCGAGCTTGCGCTTGCGCGCGGAGGACTCGTAGCGCGTGCCCGAGTAGGGGAAGGCGCCATCCTCGTCCGCGTAGTAATCCGCGAGCGCCCCGGTCATCTCCCAGGTGCTGCCCAGCGTGGCCAGGAAGGCGCTCTCATCGACGAAGTCTGGCCGGAACGCCAGGGGCGCGAGCGCGGTATCCGGGCGGCAGGAGCCCGGGGCCATGCGGGTGACGGCCACGGTGCGTCCCAGCGCGTCGCGCACCACCTGGCTCACCCGCGTGTCGCTTCCCCACCGGTACTGGCTCTGGCGATCCTGGGTGGTGCCGTCCTGCCACTCCACCCGGAGGCGGGGGGCTCGCAGCAGGCCGAGGTTGCGCAGCCTGGCCGAGCCGTTCCCGGTGTCGAGGCGGAGCGTGGTGAGGCCGCTGGCATCGAAGGCGCCGGAGAAGATCAAGAGCCCATCGACGACGAGCTGGAGCTGTCCATCGGCGACCACCAACATCCACAGCGCCCCGAGCGTGGACGGCGTGCAGAGAGGCGCCGGACCACCGGGCCAGGACCAGCCGTTGTCCCAGCCCAGCGACAGTGAGCCGAGGCGGAACCCCATCCAGCCACTGCCCTGCCGCGCCACTTCCACCACCACCGCGAAGCCCTCGTCCACTCCCTTCTCGGGCACGGCGGCGTCGAGGGCTCCCTGGAGCGTCAGCGCTCCGTCCTGCCGCGACCAGGTGCTGCCCTGCGAGGGGACCCAGCGCCGAGCCCAGTCGTCACCCTGGCGGAAGGTCTCCACCCGGCCTCCCCCCGCGGGCTGGAGGCTCCAACTCGCATTGGGGTGGCTCGGGGTGAAGCCATCACTTGCGGTGGCCTGGCGTGACAGGCCGTTCACTGTCCACTCCTGGAGCTGCTCTCCAGGCCCGCTCTGGCCCACCCTCACGCCCGCGGCGCTGTAGTGGTAGCGGGTGGTGCTCCCGCCCAGGCTGCTTTGCGCGGTCACCTGGCGGGCCACCGACGCCACCGTCTGGAGCTGCAACGCAGCCTCCTTCGGGCACACCGCCACCATGTCCACCAGGCTCGCCGCCCCCGAGGTGTTGACCAGGGTGAGGGTGAGTGTCTCCACCCGCGTGGCGAGCGTCACCGGAACGAGCACGTGAGCCCAGCCCCCCTTCCCCGTAACGGTCTGGGTGGGCAGCGTCACGCCGTCGGCGGTGGCGGTGAGTTGGAGCGAGGCGTCTTGGGCGGCATGAATCCAACCCGACCAGACCAGGGTACCGGCGCTCGCGCCGAGCGAGACGGTGAGCGTGCCACTCGGGGCCAGCGACAGCGAGCGCGTGCCCATCCAGCAGTCACTCGACCAGGAGCCGCCCTGGGCGGAGAAACCCTCGCCGGGATCGTCCTGCTCGAAGGTGGTGGCCCGCCAATCGGCGAGCCGCGCCCCGCTGCAGCCGGCGATGGGCAGGGAGAGCTGGCGGCTACGCCGGATGGAGCCTGGCACGTTGCCAGCGTCCACCTGCTCGGTGATGAGGCCGTACGCATCCCACTGGGACACCTGGCCCAGGGACGTCCAGCCACTCGGGACGGATGAATCGCTCCACGAGAAGGTGGGCGCGGAGGTGCCATTCCAGGCGTAGCTGCCGGACTGGGCCGGCACGGTCACACCCCGGCTGTTGAGCACCCCCACCGCGAGCGAGGCCGAGGCGGTGGTGGTGACCGACGGCTGGCCATCGGACTGCCAGGTGGTGCTCTTACCCGCCTGCGCCGAGAGCATGTTGAGCGCCGCGTAGAGCGGGCTCACCGTGGCGGCGCCCGTGGTGAGGTTCGTGGAGGTCTCCACGGTGCCGGTGCTGCCAACCTGGGACGAGCTGTTGCTCACGGAGCGCGAGGACCAGGGCGCCTTGAAGCCGTCCTGCACATACCCGGTCTTCCGGGTGACGAGGACCCCATCCGTGTTGCGGGAGAGGGAGGCGCGCACCACGAAGCCGCCGTAGAGGGCAACCGCCTCGGCAGCCGGAGCCTGAGGGCTGGCGGCGCGCTGACGGTAGACGTCCCATGTCATGGAGAGGGTGCTCAAGAGCGCACCGCTCGCGTCATGGAGCTCCACCGAGGAGAGCAGCCCGTCGAGCATCATGTCCAAGCCCGCCGTCTCGCCGCCAATCCCGTTGATATAGGTGCTCTTCACGCTCCCGAAGGGCGTGCTCGTCGGAGTGTCGCTGCCCGGTACCACCGTGGTGGCGTAGTACTTCGCGACGGTGCCGGAGCTGTCACAGGCGGCCGAGCTGGCATCGGGCACGATGCGAGTGGTGCGCTGGCTCAGCCCATCGTCTACGGAGAAGGCGCTGACGGCGTAGTGACGGATGTTGCCACTGAGCTGCGCGGTGGGGGTGGAGGGATCCGCGGTGAGGCTGTTGCCGGCGTAGCGCCGGAGGGTGATCGCCGTGGCGTGGGAGAAGTCCTTCGTGCCCGCCGGGAAGGTGCACAGCGTGGCCTGGCCCGCGGCCGACTGACCTGGACCGCCGTCGCTCAGGCGATCACTCGTGATCTCGATGGGCGAGCCATGGAGGATGGCACCATTGCCCAGCGGCGCCACGCCCAGCGTCCACGCATTCGCGGCGGAGGCGCTCTGGGTGTCCTCCACGTTGAAGGCGAGGAACATCGGGCCCTGGTTCACCAGCGTCTGGGTGTTCACCGCGTAGCGAGTGGAGAGGGAGTCGCCAGCCAGGGACTGATTGACCAGGGACTGGAGATCCTCCGGCGTCCCGGCCAGCGCGTCCGCCCAGCTCGGCGAGTTGCCGCGGAAATAGAGGTAGCGGCCCACCGTGGCCCAGTCTCCACTGCCCGCATTGGGCCAGGATTGGACTGAGCCCGCGGTGCCCGAGGCCGCGGGCAGCCGGGCACTGGGGGTGATGGGCCGGAGCTGAGCCCAATCGCTCCCGTCGTAGGCCAGGGCCGTCACCACGGGAACCGCGCTGCTGCTGGCGAGCGACACACACAGGGACAAGGACGCACTGTGGCTGTAGCGCACCATGCCCGCGCTCTGGGACTTGTAGAGCGACGAGTTGAGCACCCACGTGCTCCCGTCGAAGCGGAGGACCCACGGCCCGAGCGCCACCACCGTGTCCTCGACCACCACCGGCATACCCAGGGGGGGGCTCACCGCGTTGACCGGCAAGGTGCCAGAGAGGTTGCTGGGATAGGTGTAGACGCCGAGCTGGTGCTGAGCATCCCACTGGTAGATGGAGAGCGCGACCTTGGGACTGGTGCTCGTGCCGGTCTGGTAGGCCACCGCCACCATGGCCTCGCCAGGGGTGAGGGCAAAGGGAGTGGTGAGGTTGACGCTCGTAGGCCACCAGGCGGGTCGGGAGGTGGGAGCGCTCGTGGTCCACGTGCCCGTGGCATCCACCCAGGAGAGCGTGGCGGTGCCATCGGCCTCGAGCAGGAAGTAATGGCTCGATCCGCAGGTGAGCCAGAAGGGCTGGTTGGGCAGGGAGTCGTGGGTGGTGAGCTTCCAGCGGCACTCGCTGAAGCTCCACGTGTAGCGGCTGAGCCGTGCCGCGCTGGAGCCGGACTGGTTGCCCACCAGCACGAAGTCCTGGCCCGCGAGGTGGACGATGCTGTCGGCGCCAGCCGCCACGGTGGTGAGCACCACCGGCGCGCCACCATCCTCGCCCAGCGTGCCGTCGGGCTGAACGGGCGCAAAGGACCAGGGCCGGGCCGGGTCTCGCGAGAAGAGGAACAGCGAGCAGGTGTTGTTGACGCCCTCCACTGACAGCGAGAAGAAGTCGCGTCCGCAGCACACCTGGAGTGTGTCGAGGAGGATGGCGTTCGTGGTCAGGGTCTGGGGCTCGCCACTGGCGATCCATCGGCCCTGCCACGTGTAGCGCTGCACTGACAGCCGGGTGGGCGACGAGCTGTACCACACCACCACCGCGTAGTCGGAGCCGTACCAGATGCGGGGTGTGTCGGTGACCTGGCCATTGGACGTGTCCGGACCGGTGACCACGACGTCGCGCTGGCAGACGTCGAGATCCTGCGAGGTATAGGCATACCGGGCCACGGCGCCGCCTGGAGTCGTCAGGCTGGCGAGCGCGCCGGGCGCATAGCCCTCCGCCGTCGCGTCGGTGTGGTACGCGAAACGCGTCGCCGGCTGCGTGGCGCCATCTGCCCCGCGAACCTGGATGGCGGTCAACAGGCGCTTGGCGCAATCTCCGGCGAGGCGGCCCGTGGCCTTCGTCAGGTTCACCACCGCGGGATCGGCGCTGCCGGGATTGGGGGCATAGTCGAAGGAGACCCCGAACAGCTCCGTCCCGTCCGTCTCCACCACCGAGATGCCGGAGAGGTAGCGAGTCTCATACGCGTCCTGCCACGCATTGGGGCTGTTGTCGGGCACGTCCTTGTGGGGATCCGCGTACTCGCGCGCCCGGCCATCATCGTCGCTCCACAGCTTGTCGCCGTAGCTGAAGCGGGCGCGGCGCCCGAACACGTCGGTGATGGTGGTGAGGTAGACAGCCTTGGTGTAGGCCAGCCCGGTGCTGCTGCCCACGCGCTGCTCCACCACGGGGATCACCCCGCTCACCGGATCCCACTCGTTGTAGGCGTAGCGCACCACGTCGCCCCAGACGTCCCTCACGCTCTCCAGGTACCAGGCCCGAGCCGAGCGCTGCTGCCCGGCCGTCGTGGTGCTCGGGCCCTTCCAGAGGGGAGCGCCCTCCCCGCCCGACCACACCACGGACCAGGCGAGGCTGTTGGAGCGCCCCGTGGTGGTGCTGGCCGGAGCGAGGCCTCCGTAGCTCTTCACCAGCCCGGTGTCGTCGGTGATGGCCCAGCGCTCATAGGGGGCGTAATAGATGATGCGCCAGAAGGCATAGCTCTGGAGCTGGAAGCTCTGGCCCCCATCCAGCACCGTCACCGAGTTCCCCATAAGCAGGCGGAAGAGGCGCTGCTCGTCGTCATCCGAGAGCACCCAGCTCCCATCCTCCTGGAGGCTCGCCCGAGCCGTGGCGGACAGCACCGTTCCAAAGCGGGCGAAGCCGCTCACGAGACCGGCCGGCACCACCGCGCCGTCCTCCAGCCCCGACGCCTCGCTGGTGGCGAGGCTGAAGAGGGTGGGCCCCTGCGGCTCGGCGATCAGAGCCGCCCCACTCCCCTGCGTCACCAGCTGGTACTGGCGTGACTCGGGGGTGAGCCCGGAGCGCAGCTCGATCCGCTCGAGCGGCAGGCTCCACCCCAGCCCCAGCACCCCGGTGGGCTGGGACCGGTTCCAGCTCCAGGCCTGCAGGCTGACATTGCTCTGGTAGAGCAGCGTCACACTCACGTCGAGCGCCTGATCATCGGAGCGGCCCGGCATGGTGAACAGGGGTTGGCTCAGGTTCACGTCGCCCCTGAACAGATTCACATTGCTGCGCACGTCGCCGACGCTGGTCGCGTCGAGCTGAAAACCACGGATGGAAGGCGCGGAACCGGACATGGCTATCCCTGGAGGCTTGTGAGGAGGAGACGTCGGGGAGTGGGGATGGGGATCAGGACTGCGTCTTCACCGCGCCGATGACCACGTAGTCGGCATAGGAGAGGTTGTCGTCCTGGCTGTTGTCGCTGTCGTCCCGCATGAAGGGCTGCGGCCCCAGGAACATGAACGTCTTGTGGTCCGGCTGGAGCCCCGCGTTGGAGCCGGTCGGCGAATAGAAGTTGTTGTAGGACACGCTCATCTTCTTCACCTTGTGATCGTGGTTTCCGGAGTACTGCACGTTGAACCCGACCAGCAGCGCCTGCGCCATGGAGACCTCGTTGTCGAACGTCACGCTGGTCGCACCGCCCTTCTTGGCACGGAAGGCCTTGATCTCGAAGACAGGCGAGGAGCTGGCATCCGCGAGCAGCGCACCGTAGAGCGACAGGTTCGTGGCCTTGGTCTTGCTGCTCTCCGCGAGCACGCAGGAACCACCGATCGTGGCGATGTTGCCGCTGTTGAGATAGGCGGTGACCGTCGCGCCGATCTGGTTGACGCCCTGGTCCGAGTCCCCCGAGTAGCCCATCGAGAAGCCGGACAGCATGCCGGTGAGTGAGGGCGACTCGACGGTCAGGG
Source organism: Archangium lansingense (assembly GCF_026626635.1). Lineage (GTDB taxonomy): Bacteria > Myxococcota > Myxococcia > Myxococcales > Myxococcaceae > Archangium > Archangium lansingense. The sequence continues at coordinate 6,697,119 of NZ_JAPNKA010000001.1, read as the reverse complement.
GGATCTGCTCGCTCGTCCCGCCGCTGGAGAAGCTGGGGGGGTTGGCCATCGTCACCTGCGAGTACGGGCCCGGCAACGCCGCGATGAGGATCACCTGGGTGTAGACGTTGCCCGTGTGGTGGTCGTCGTCCTCGAGCACGCCATTCACGGTGCCCGTGATGGTGGACTTGCCATTGGCGGTGGACAGGGAGATGCCGGTCAGGGACACGCCCATATCGAGGATGTTGTTGTCATTGTCGCCGTAGTCGAAGACGAACCCCGCCAGGCCCAGACAGAAGCTGTTGCTGGCGATGACGCCATCCACCGTGAAGCTGAACTGACCACCGATGGGGATGTCATAAGCGAGCTGAACGACGCCAAAAGAGTCGGACATGGGTGCTGTTTCCTGTGTTGGAAGGTGCGCCCGCCCCAAGAGCAAGCGGTATGCCGCGCGGGAAACACTCGGGGGAATGAGGCCGTCCCTCGGAGCGCGCACGAGACTTCTGACCAAGGGAGCCGCGGGCGCTAACCGCCGGGCGAGTCCGACTAACCGAACGGTTACAACCCCGGTGGGCTATAGTCCTGCACCGTCGTCAAGGAGTGTGACGGTTGACCCCTCGTCTCATCGCGCTGAGCGGCTCGCATCGAGGCTCCACCTGGGAGCTCGGGCTCGAACCCCTCGTCCTCGGCCGCCAGTCGGACTGCCAGGTGCGGCTCACCGATCCGGTGGTGTCGCGCCGTCACTGTGAGCTGCTCACCGAGGGCGGGCACTGGGTGCTGAGGGATCTCGACAGCCGCCATGGCACCTTCGTGAATGGAGTGCCCACGCGTGTGCGGCAGCTCGAGCACACCGATGTCCTCCAGGTGGGCGACAGCTCGTTCCTCTTCCTGTGTGACAACGTGCCAGCCCCTACCGTGGGGAGGGGGGCCTCGCCTCCAGATGCCGCTTCGTGGAGCACCGTGCAGCGGCGGCCCGAGGATGTGCTGTACCTCCAGCCGCGGAAGCTCCAGGCAGCATTGGCCGGGTCGGTGGGTCCGGGCCCTGGCCGCATCGCCTCGGACCTCCAGGCCCTGCTCGAGTTGAGCACCGCGGTGCACGAGCTCCAGCAGGTGGAGCGACTGGCGGCGCGCGTCCTCGATCTGCTCCTGGCCGTCCTGCCGGCGGAGCGCGCCAGCGTCCTGCTGTGCGAGCCGGGCTCCCGAGAGACCGTGGCCGTCGCCTCCCACGACCGGCGCGGCGGCGGCGGCATGTCCATTCCCGTCAGCACCACGCTGGTGAGCCGCGTCCTGCAAGGCCAGGAGGGGTGCCTGTACACGGACGTGGCGGTGGACGGTGGGTTGCGCGAGGCCGAGAGCCTGCGCGAGGCCGCTGTGCGCTCGGTGCTGTGCGCGCCCCTACCGGGACGCGAGGGACCGTTGGGCCTGCTCTACTTCGACACCTCCTCGGGCCACGCCTTCACCGAGCACCATCTAGAACTGCTCACGGCGGCGGCCGTCATCTCCGCCCACGGTCTGGCCAACGCCCAGCACCTGGCCCGTCTGGAGCGGGAGAACCAGCGCTTGCAGGGAGCGAGCCTGGAGCACGGCGTGGTGGGCGAGAGCGCCGCCATGCAGCGTCTCTTCCGTTTCATCTCCCGTGCCGCGCCCGTTGACTCGACGGTGTTGCTGCGCGGCGAGAGCGGTACGGGCAAGGAGGTGGCCGCGCGCGCACTCCACAAGGCCAGCCCGCGAGCCAACGCGCCCTTCGTCGCCATCAACTGCGCCACGCTCTCGGAGACGCTTCTGGAGAGCGAGCTGTTCGGCCATGAGAAGGGCGCCTTCACCGGCGCCGTGGCTCGCAAGGAGGGCAAGCTCGAGCTGGCCCACGGCGGCACCCTCTTCCTCGACGAGGTGGGCGAAATCCCTCCGTCGCTCCAGGCCCGGCTCCTGCGAGTCCTCCAGGAGCGCGAGTTCGAGCGCGTGGGCGGCACCCGTCCCCTCCAGGTCGACGTGCGCCTCATCACCGCCACCAATAGGGATCTCGAAGCGGCCATGCGCGAAGGCCACTTCCGCGAGGACTTCTTCTACCGCCTCAACGTCATCTCCTTCACCCTGCCCTCTCTGCGGGAGCGGCGCGAGGACATCCCCCTGCTGGCGCGCCACTTCGCCCGGCTTCACGGCGAGCGGCTGCGTCGCCGCGCTGTGAGCCTTTCACCCGAGGCCCTCCGCGCCCTCGAGTCCTACGACTGGCCCGGGAACGTGCGCCAGCTCGGCAACGTCATCGAGCGTGCCGTGGTGCTGGGCGCCGATGAGCTCATCCAACCCGAGGACTTGCCCGACGAGGTGCTCGAGGGCGGTGGTGCCGCCCCCAGCGACTTCCAGGCCACCGTCACCTCCTCGAAGAAGAAGAGCATCCTCGACGCCATGGAGAAGGCCCGGGGCGACTACCGCGAGACGGCGGCCCTGCTCGGCATCCACGTCAACTCGCTGCACCGGCTGATCCGCAACCTCGGCCTCAAGCCTCACCTCCCTCGCGCATCCCCTTCCCACCGTGATTGAAACTCCCGACATCTTCCGCCTGGGTGGATACCGCATCGAGTCCCTGCTCGGCCGTGGCGGGATGGGCGAGGTCTATCTCGCCTACGACGAGCGCCTGCATCGTCACGTCGCCCTCAAGCGCATCCGCGCGGATGGCCCTGTCGACGCGCAGGCCCGCGCCCGCTTCCGCCGGGAGGCTCAGGCCGCCGCGCGCCTCAACCATCCCGCCATCGTCCAGATCTACGACATCCTCGACACCGAGCACGGCGACTGCATCGTCATGGAGTACGTCGCCGGGGAGTCGGTGGCGGCACTCATCAAGCGGGGGCCACTCGCACTTGCCCAGGCCCTGCGGCTCGCCAGCGCGGTCGCCGACGGTCTGGGCGAGGCCCACGCCAAGGGCCTGGTGCACCGGGATCTCAAGGCGGAGAACGTCCTCGTCACGTCCGCGGGCCAGGCGAAGATTCTCGACTTCGGCCTGGCGTTGCCGCTGTGGGGAAATTCCCCGTCGCCCACGCTGACGCAGGAGGGAGTGCTGCTCGGCACGGTCCACGCCATGTCCCCCGAGCAGGCCAGTGGCCGCGCCGTGGACCATCGCTCGGACATCTTCGCGCTTGGCGTGCTCCTCTATGAGCTCGTCACGGGCCGCTCGCCCTTCCGAGGTAGCAACCTGCTCGACACGTTGCGGAGGGTGACGAGCGAGGCGCCCGCGCCGCTCACGGAATCGAGGCCCGAAGCGCCCGAGGAGCTGGTGGCGCTCGTCGAGCGATTGCTCGAAAAGGAGCCCGAGCGCCGGCCCCAGAGCGCGCGCCTGGTGGCGGCGGAGCTCACAGCACTAGCCGCCCGAGTGCCCGTGGAGGCAGCACCGCCCCTCTCGCGCGAGGGAGACTCACCGAGGCCCACTCCAGCGTCGGGGGAGCGGTCCGGTGATGAGCCCACCGCTTCGCGCGTTCGAGAGGCCGTGGGGGCGCTCGTCGCACCCGACTCCGCCCCGGAGGTGCCCGAGTCCGGCGACGCATCGATGCCAGACTGGAGGCCCGCGGAGGGACAGGCCCTGCCGCGCCGTCCCCATTGGCGGCTGCTGGAGCGGTTGGGAGAAGGTGGCTTCGGCGAGGTGTGGCTGGCGGCGCACGCGGTCACCGGCGAGCGCCGGGTCTTCAAGTTCTGCTTCCAGCCCGAGCGGCTTCGCGCCCTGCAGCGCGAGGTGACGCTCTTCCGCCTTCTCAAGGAGGCCTTGGGCGAGCGCGAGGACATCGCCCGAATCCTCGACTGGAGCTTCGACGCGCCGCCCTACTTCCTCGAGTCCGAGTACACCGCGGGCGGCTCTCTCATTGACTGGGCAGCCCGCCAGGGTGGACTGGGGCAGGTGCCGCTCGCTACCCGGTTGGAGCTGGTCGCGCAGGTGGCCGCCGCGCTCGCCGCGGCCCACTCGGTGGGCATCCTCCATAAGGACATCAAGCCGGCCAACGTGCTCGTCCATACCCAGCCCGGGGGCTCTCCGTCCATTCGCCTCACGGACTTCGGCATTGGCCTGCTCACGGACCGGAGCGTGCTGGAGGCCCAGGGCATCACCGCGCTCGGCTTCACCACCGCCGATGGGTCGGGAGCGAGCCCTGGCGCCGGGACGCCGCGTTATCTCGCCCCCGAGCTGATGAATGGCCAGCACGCCACCCTCCAGGCCGACATCTACTCCCTGGGCGTGCTGCTCTATCAAATGGTGGTGGGGGACTTCTCCCGCCTGCTCGCGCCCGGCTGGCAGCGGGACGTGGGGGACGCGCTGCTGGCCGAGGACATCGCCTGCTTCGTGGATGGCGATCCAGGGCGGCGCACGAGCGATGCGCGCGAGGTGGCCGAGCGGTTGAGGAACCTCGAGAAGCGCCGCGCACAACGCGAGGCCGAACAGCGCTCCCAGCTCGCGCTCGAGCAGGCCCGGAGGCGCCGCACGCTGGCCGTGTGGGGGGCCGCCGCGCTGACCCTCATGCTCGCGGTGGTGTCCGTCTTCGCCCTGAGCGCCGTTCGTGCCGGAGAGCAGGCGCAGGCCGCCCGTGCGGAGGCAGAGCTGCGACGGCATCAGGCGGATCGGCTCATCTCCTTCATGTTGGGAGACCTGTACGGCAAGCTCGAGCCCCTCGGCCGGCTCGGCATCCTGCAGGACGTAGGCGACAAGGCGCTGGAGTACCTCGCCACGATGCCGGAAGGGGAACAGTCTCCCGAGGAGCTGATGCAGCGCTCCAAGGTGCTGGGGCAGATCGGCCAGGTGCGCTTCGGCCAGGGGCGGTTCGCGGAGGCTTCGCGGGCCTTTCTCGAGTCGCTCCAGGTGGCCCGCGATCTCGTGGCGCGTGAGCCAGGCAATGGCGCGTGGCTGTTCGCACTTGGCCAGAGTGAGTACTGGGTGGGTTTCTCGCTGCTCCAGCAAAAGGAGCTGAAAGGCGCCCTGCAACACTTCGAGTCCTACCTCGATATCTCGCGACGCCTGGTGACGATGGATGCGCGCAACACCGACTGGCAGCTGGAGCTCGCCTACGCGCACAGCAACATTGCCTCCATCCAGCAGCTCCTGGGAGACGGCCAGGCGGCGAGCAGTGCCCTGGGCGCGAGCGCCACCATCATGGAGACGTTGCGCGCGCAGCGTCCGGAAGACGCGCTGCTCGAGCGCGAGCTGGCCCAGGTGTACGCCAAGCTCGGTGCCGCCGCGAGAAGCCGGGGGGCGCTGCCCGAGGCGCTGAAGTGGTCCCAGCAGAACCTCGCGCTCCTGGAGTCCCTGGCCGCCAGGGCACCGGAAGACGCGGGCCTGCGGCGCCTGCTGGGGATTGCCCGCAGTCACGTGGGGGACATCCTGCTCTTCCAAGGGGACACGCGCGGCGCGCTGGCGCAGTACGAGGCGGAGCTCGCCATGGCCCAGCGCCTCGCCGAGCATGACGCGGACAACGTCACGTGGCGTGGCGAGCTGCTGTTGCGCTACGAGAAGGTGGGCCGCTGCCACCGGATCCTGGGGAACCTGGCCTCCGCACGCTCCATGTTCGACACGGAGCTGCGCATCGTCAGAGAACTCCTGGCGAAGTCACCCGATCACCGGGGGTGGCGTTTCGCACTGGCGCGCGGCCACATGTCGCTCGCCTCCTTGGACGGAGCACAGGGCCAGGACACGCGGGCTCGCGGCCACCTACAGGAAGCCCTGGCGATGCTGGAGAAGCTGGGGGCAGAGGCTCCGGCGGAGCGTGAATTCCCGCTGTGGCGAGCGTCTGGCCTGTGGCAGCTCGGGCAGCTCGAGGCGCGCGCCGGGGCCTCCTCCCGTGCGCGCACCGTCTGGGACGAGGCACTCACCTTGCTCGGCCCCGAGGAGAAAGCCTCGGAGCCCCATACGCTCGACATCCGGGCCCGGCTGCTGCTGGGGCTTGGTCGCGCGGACGAGGCCCGCCCGTTGCTCGAGGCGCTGGACAAGCTGGGCTACGGAGACGAGGAGTCCCTGCGTGTCCGCCGTGCGCTCCTCGCTGGAGGAGGCGTCGTTCCGGCTCGAGCGGGCCCGTAGCGGCGCCTCGCACCCGCCTGTCAGGCGCTCACGAGGATGGGCGGCGGCGGAATGGTGATCGGCTCCAGGACCACCTGAGGATCCTGGCTCGACTGCTTGGGGATTCCCTGAGAGTTGGCGGACACCGTCAGGGACAGGCCCAGGGTGAAGGCCTCGCTGCCCGAGGACAGCGCGTTCGTGATGTTCAGGGTGAGTGCGTCCGGGTTGAAGCTCGTGACGGACACCGTCCCGGCTCCATCCTCCAGCGACTGGGGGGTCTGCATCGTCTCGCCCTGGGTGAGGGTCACGAAGCCGGCGCTGATGGAGTCGTACACCCTGCGCAGCGATACCGCAGCGAGGCTCCAGGAGGTGGCATCGAGCAGCCGGTAGGTCACCTGATACTCCTGCCCGCTGAAGAGCTTCACCTGGGTAGCGTCCCGGCCACCCTCCTCACGGTCGAAGGACCAGGTGGCGCAGGGATTGCCATCCATCATCTGCACGCGCACGTCGATGTCGATGGACTTGATGTCGTTTGCCATGGAGCGCTCGGGGGAAAGAGAGAGGGGCCTGCTTTTGTAGCGCTTATGCATCTCGGAGGCCATGACGGCGTGTGAGGCCCACAACCACCCGCCCTCCGACAGCAGGCCCCGGGGCGAGCCTGTTGCCAGTCGAGCAACATGGCCTCTCCACCCCCGTTGTCCCTGAGACCACAATTTCCAGGCAAAGCGGGCTTCTCCCCTCTAGGCCACAGGGCGCTCACGCCTTGGCACCGATGTTGAAGACATCTCGATCCGACCAACCCCCCGTCCTGGTCACACGGCAAGGAGATGTTCATGCGTTCGCTGCGAAGCCTCGGAAACTCGTACTGGGTCGCCCTGGTGGCCCTGGTCCTCCCCGTCGCGCAGAGCCACGCGCAGCAGTGCGTGAAGTCGGAAGGGCTGAGCATCTGCGCCATTGGTAAGGCCCAGGTGCGTCAGGCGGATGAGACCAGCGTCCTGCTCACCAACCTCGGTGCGGCCGGTACGGACGGTGCCTCCGTCTCCCTGGGACAGGCCACGGACTGGACCGCCGCGTACGAGACCTCTTCCAAGGACCCCGAGCAGAAGACCACGTTCACGGCCGTGTCGGATGGCGCCGCGATCAGCAGCACCACCAGCGTCAAGAAGGGAGACACGCGCGAGATCTCCGCCACCTTCTCTGGCTCGGGAGCGGACTCCACCTACATGGTCCAGGCCTATCGCCAGGGCGAGCTCGTGGCGCAGGTCAGCAGGATTCCGAACGGGGTGGTCGCCGCCCGGGCCCTGCCCATTGGCGGCGGAACCGGTCCCTCGTGCCGCCCGTACTACCAGACGGTCCCCGACTGTCTCGCCAACTGCAATGTGATGCATTACGGCTCGTGCGCCTACTGCGACGTCCGGTGCGCTCGCCCCATCGGGTTCCATAACGTTCGCGACCAGGCCCTTCTGGGTGCGTGCCGGTGGATCATCCGGGATGCGGTGACCCCCGTGGTCCTCGCGGACGGCACCACCGTGGAGGCCGACGAGCTCGTCCTGACCGAGGAGGTTCGTGCCTCGGGCAGCTACCCCTACCTGAGCTTCGAGCGGATCCTCTTCCAGACCTCGGGCGGCTCGGCGCGGCTCGGCGATCAGACCGTCGGCATCAGCAAGTAACCTGTCGTCCCGGAGCGGAAGGAGGGAGCCCTCACTCCCCTCTTCCGCTCCGTAGTTTCTCGAAACACCCGTACACGCCCAGCGGAGGCACCTGCCCATGATGAAAGCCTGGTGGTGTCTGACCGTCGTCCTGGCCGCGGCTCCTGGAGAAGCGCCGAGTGAGCCCCCCGCCTCCCCCGCTGGAGAGGAACTGTCGGGCGGAGCCACGACGGTCTTCGACACCACCCTCAATGCCTTTGGCAGGGCGCTGGGCAACATGGAGCCCGGGCGCTGGAAGACCCTGCGCGACGGCAAGGCGTTGTTCGTCAGGGATTGGAGCGCTCCCCCGGAGGCCCTGGCCGGCCCCCTCACCAATGCCCAGGCGTGCAACTCGTGCCACTTCAAGGATGGCCGCGATCGTCCCTATGACGCGATTGGGCCCGAAGCGCCGCTCCTCATCCGCCTGAGTGTTCCCACGGCGGATGCGCCAGGAGGCGCACCCGAGCCCGTCTATGGCGGGCAGTTCAACGACCGGGGGACACCGGGAATCCCCGCCGAGGGGACCGTCCAGGTGAAGTACGTCCCCGTCAAGGGCCGCTATGCCGACGCGACGGCGTACACACTGCGGCGGCCCCACTACAAGTTTTCTCCCCTGGGCTATGGACCGTTCGCGCCCAAGACCCAGTGGTCGCCCCGGATTCCCGCGACCGTCGTCGGCCTGGGATTGCTCGAGGCCATTCCCGAGGCGGATCTCCTCGCCCGGGCAGACCCCGAGGACACCGACGGTGATGGGATCTCGGGGCGCCCCAACCGGGTCACCAGCACGCGAACGGGCCAGACGGTGCTCGGGAGGTTCGGGTGGAAGGCCAGCCAGCCCACCCTGGAGCAGCAGATCGCGAAGGCCTACTCGGAGGACCTCGGAGTCACCTCGCCGCTCTACTCCGAGCCCAATTGCACGCCGAAGCAGGAGGCCTGCCGCGCGGTGACTCAGGCCCGGGAGCCCGTGCTCTCGGCGGAGATGTTGGAGAAAACGACGCTCTACATCCGGCTGCTCGCGGTGCCCGCGCGCCGGGACTGGAACGCGCCCGCCGTGCGCCGGGGCCAGGCCGTCTTCCAGCAGACCGGCTGCGCCTCGTGTCACCACCCCGAGTACCGGACCGGGGAAGTGGCTGACATTCCCGAGCTGTCCGGACAGACGATCCGCCCCTATACGGACCTGCTCCTGCACGACATGGGCAAGGAGCTGGCAGACGGACGTCCAGACGCGGAAGCGACGGGCTCGGAGTGGCGGACGCCTCCGCTGTGGGGGCTGGGGTTGCTGGAGACCGTCAACCACCAGCTCCGCCTGCTCCATGACGGACGGGCCCGCAGCTTCGAGGAAGCCATCCTCTGGCACGGCGGCGAGGCGGAGGCCGCGCGCGAGCGCTTCAAGCGGCTGGAGCGTGCCGACCGGGACGCGCTCGTGGCCTTCATCCGCTCGCTCTGAGCGCACTTTTGAGCGTCCGCCGCTTTCAGAAAAACGCGCGTGCGGTGTCTTCAGGACATGCGCATTTTCCTGCTGATGTTCCTGGGGTTGACCCTCGCGGGTGGCCCTTCCTTCGCGGCTGACGACACCCTACACACTCCCAACACCTCAGGAGCCGAGAACACCGGGCTGGTGGTAACGGTGCTCGGCACGGGGCAAGCCGAGGCCTGGGGGCAGCTCTGGCAGTACCAGCTCCTGAAGTTGCAGGAGCCTGGCAAGGCGCCCACGTATGCCCAGTGGTTCCCACCGCGGAACCCGGGCGTCTGGCCCACGATGATGCTCACGCGCCCCTACGACGGAATCTCCTGGACGGGCGAGGCCGTGGACGCGAAGTGGGCCACGCGCGGCTCCGGCATGTTCCCGGATGACAGCGAGCCCCACTACCACTCGGGCTCCTCGTCGATTGTCTACACCCTCAGCACGCCCGAGCTCATCACCGCGGAGGCCTTCTTCTACCTGTACCACGACTTCGGAGTGCTCGCCGTGTTCGGCCGCTTCTACGCGGGCGGCGACATCCAGAATGATCGGGACGACATGCACGCGGGGATGAGCTTCCTGGCCCAGGCTCCGGGCGTGGACCGCTCTCGCATCGGAATCTTCGGCGGCTCGTGGGGAGGCTTCGAGGCACTGTACGCCGCAGCGGACGCACCGGCCGAGGCTCGTCCGAAGGTGGGCGTGGCCCTCTTCCCGCTCTCGGACTTCGCGCGGCAGTTCGACTATCTCGATCAGGTCATCCCCTCGCGGGTGACGGACCCGGTGGTGAGGGATCGCTACGCGACGTTCTTCGAGCCCTATGCCCGCCGCATCATCGCCACCACCGGCGGGCGGCCGGGAACTCCGGGGGCGGACTACAGCCGGTGGACGCGAGAGCACCTCGCTTCGAAGCTGGACATGCCCTTCCTCGTCCTCCATGAGGATTGGGACACCCTCGTCCCGGTGGAGCAGACGCAGACCCTGGCGGCCCTGGTGGGCCCGACGATGACGCCGCTCTACTTCCAGCACCTGGATGTGCCCGACTGGAACACCCTCCCCCTCAACCACGGCCCGCTGGTGGAGCAATACGGGCATGCGGTGCAAACGCTGTATCTGGGGCACCTGCTGACGAACCTGGGCAGCCCCACCCAGTACCTCTTCGTCCCCTACACGCAGTCCACGCTGTTGGCCTGGCTGTGGGAGGTGCGCGTCCTCCAGTGGTATGGCCGGGATGTGGCCTCCGTGGCGCCGTTGCTGCGCGAGCTGGCCGACCCGCGCATGGTGCTCTTCGAGCTCACGAACGGGAGCATGGTCTTCGGAGCGGACGAGGTAGCGGCGGCGGTCAACGCCCTCTGGGGCACCAGCTACACGTCCGCCACCATCCGCGAGGCCCTCGCCACCGGGCTGCCTCCCTGAGCCCAACCCAGGCGTCCACCTGCACGCAGGAGCGGGTTGTCAGGGCTGCACTGCGAGCAGACGGATATCCACCGCATTCGCCATGGCCTCGGCGCCCTTGTCATTCGGGTGCAGGAGGTCGCCGCTATCATAGGCTGGCAACAGGGCCAGGGGGTCGGCTGGATCGCGCAAGGCCTGGTCGAAGTCAATCACACCGTCGACTGTCTTGTTGGCGCGTATCCAGGCATTGAAGGACTGACGCTTGGCTTCGCCAGCCTCCGAATAGTAGGGCGCACCGCCTGGATTTGCCCCTTTCCAGGGCAGCAGCGTGCCCAGCAGCACCTTGATCCCCTTGGCCTTGGCCTTGTCGATGAGCGACTGCGTGCCCGCGGTCATCTGCTCAACCGAGACCTCCTGCTCCGGCACGAATGCCGACAGGCCGATATCATTGATGCCCAGCAGGAAGATCACATGGGTGACGCCGGTCTGGCCCAGCACGTCTCGCTCGAAGCGGTTGACGCCGCTGGGGCCTATCGCATCCGTGAGTATCCGGCCGCCTCCAATGCCCGCATTCAAGACGCTGACGGCGCTCCCATCCGATTGCAGACGGCGCGACAGGTAGTCGGGCCACCGGCGGTGGGTGTCCGGGGTGGTACCCGCCCCATCCGTGATGGAATCGCCGAAGGCCACCACCACGTTGGCCTTGGCGCTGCTCCGCACATCAACGCCCGAGATGAAGTAGTACGAGCTGCGTGTTTCAGCGCCCGAGAGGGTTTCGGTGGACAGGGCATTGCCGGCGACCACGTAGTGGGTTTGCAGGCCCAGCGCGTGCATCGTGGACAGGGCGGTTTCAGTGGCAAGGAACAGGCTCACCGCCAGGTCTTCCCCTGCCCCCACCTCGAGCTTCGCGGCATCGCTCCACAGCTCGCCGCCAGCCGGAATCGTAGCGGACGCGTTCCCATTGAAACGCAGCTCGGTGTCAGAGGCTGGTTTGATGCTGGAACTGCCCGCGCTGAGCGCAATGCGAGCCCCATCGATCTTGAGCGGGCTCGTACCGAACAGGTTGGAGAAGCGCACGCGTACCTGATCGCCACCGATCGAGGTTCGCAGTACCTGCCGGATCGTCTGGTTGTCGAAGAAGCTGGGAGGTGGAGGAGCGGGGAACGGCTCGTTGTAGTCCTGCGGTGCCGCGCTCCAGCTTCCGTACCAGTGGGTGACCTTGTCGTCCTCGTCGCATGCGGTGAGCACGCTTGCCGCCAGGGTTGTCGCGAGAGCGCCTCTCAGGAGATTGCGGCGCGTGATGGCGAACCAGGTCGGACGTCGATCCCTCAAGGCCTGTTTCATTGTCGTCTCCCAGGGGTTGTCGTGAGGGCAGGATGCTTAACGCGGAAGCCTGACATGGGCCCCCTCCCTCCGGGCCTTCAGCTGAAAAACTTGTCCAACAGTTGGACAAGTTCGTGAAGAGCGCGCCCGGGAGGACGTCGGCCCCACGGAGCCCGTCACGGATGGCCCGGAGCACCCGGAGGGCTGAAACGACACATGGCGAGCCGCGGCCTGGTTTGTCCCATGGATGGAACGGTCCTTCCTGGATTCACATCTGGCGGAGCACCCGCCTCGCCGTCATCTTGGAGGGGTCCAAACGGAGAAAAGGAGCACCCCATGATGACCGTTCGACCTTCTGAAGCACGCGGACATGACAACCACGGCTGGCTGGACTCCCACCATACCTTCTCCTTCGGCGGCTACTACGACCCCAGCTTCATGGGCTTCCGCTCCCTGCGCGTCATCAACGAGGACCGCGTCACCGCGGGCGAGGGCTTCGACACGCACCCGCACCGGGACATGGAGATCATCACCTACCCGCTCAGCGGCGCCATCGCGCACCGCGACAGCACCGGCGGCGAGGAACTGCTGCGCACCGGCGAGGTGCAGCGCATGACTGCGGGAACCGGCATCCAGCACAGCGAGATGAACGGCGCCAACGAGGAGCTGCACTTCCTGCAGATATGGATTCTCCCCAACCAGCGAGGACTGAAGCCCGGCTATGAGCAGAAGGCCTTCCCCGAGTCCGAGCGCCAGGGCCGCTGGCGCGTGGTGGCCAGCCCCGACGCGCGCGACGGCAGCCTCACCGTGCACCAGGATGTGGTGCTGCACAGCACGCTGCTGGGCAAGGGCGAGCAGGCCGAGTACACGCTGGCTCCGGACCGCCACGCCTGGGTTCAGCTCGCAAGAGGCAAGGGCACGCTCAACGGCGTGGAGCTGAAGGCCGGAGACGGCGTGGCCGTGTCCCAGGAGTCCCGGCTGGTGCTCACCGCCTCCGAGCCGGTCGAGGCCCTGCTCTTCGACCTCGCCTGATATGTCCCTCGCGATTCCACCGGGGCGGGCCCGGCAACCTCGAATGTGCCGCCCGCCCCATCGCGGAGGGACCACCATGCTCGCGCTGCTCGTCGTGGGGCTGCTCGTTGGCGGGCACGCCCAGGCCCAGGCCCCGCAGAAGCCGTCCTCGCCGCCCCCCTTCAAGGTGCTCCGCGCAGAGGAGGACTACCGCTACCTCCGCGCCCCGGACGCACCTCGCGCGCCCCTCGATGGGCTGAAGTACCTCCCGCTCACCGAGTCGGGCTCCGTGTTCCTCTCGTTGGGGGGCGATCTGCGCCAGCGGGTGGAGTATTACCGCCACCCCGACTGGGCCGAGACACCCGCCGCGGACGGGGCCTGGCTACAGCGCTACATGCTGCACGGGGATGTGTGGCTGTGGAACCTGGCTCGGGCCTTCTTCCAGCTCAAGAGCGGGTGGACGCTCGGACGTGAGGGAGGCCCCGGCCCCACGGACGAGGACCGGTTGGATGTACACCAGGCCTTCGTGGAGCTGCGCCCATGGGAGCGCGCGGACGAGGGGCTCCAGGTGCGGCTGGGGCGCCAGGAGTTGCAATTCGGCTCGGCCCGCCTCATCTCGGTGCGCGAGGGCCCCAACGTGCGCCGGACCTTCGATGGGGCACGCACGCGGCTCCGGTTCCACCGATGGGATCTCTCCGCCTTCGTCGTGAGGCCTGTCGCCACGGAGCCCGGCGTCTTCGATGACGGCCCGGTGCGCTCCCAGGGCTTCTGGGGCCTGTACGCGGTGCATCCCCTGCCCGTACTCCCGGGTGGGAACGTGGATCTCTACTACCTCGGCTTCTCCAACAGTCAGGCCCGCTACGCGCAGGGCGAGGGCCGCGAGCAGCGCCACTCCCTGGGCACCCGGTGGTGGGGGACGTCCGGGCGGTGGGACTACAACCTCGAAGCCGTGCTGCAGGTGGGCCGCTTCTCGGGCGCGCCCCTCCTCGCTTGGACGGTGGCAAGCGACACCGGCTTCACGCTCGAGCACCTACCGCTGTCCCCGAGGCTGGGAGTGATGGCGGACATCGCCTCCGGGGACCCGGACGCGGAGGCCCCGTCGCTGGGGACCTTCAATCCACTCTTCCCACGCGGCAGCTACTTCGGGGAGATCGCCCTGCTGGGACCCTACAACTTCATCGACCTGCACCCCGTGTTGCGTCTGTACCCCAGCCGCTCACTCGCGCTGTCGGCCGAGTGGACCGGTTTCTGGCGGCAGAGCGTAGAGGATGGTGTCTATGGTCCGAGCGGCATGCTGGTGCGACCGCCTGGCGGAAGTCGCAGCCGCTGGGTAGGGCATCAGGTGAACCTCACGGCCGATTGGGAGCTCGGCCGTTACGTGCATGTGTACGCCACCGCGTCACGCTTCTTCGCCGGCACCTTCCTCCAGCAGACGGGCTCCTCGCGCGACGTCGACCTCCTCCAGGCCGAGGTCTCCGTGCGCTTCTGAGACCGGGGGCGAAGAGTGCACCTGTGCAGTAGGCCGCCCCCTGATGCACCGAGTACCTCCTGGCAGTTGGAGCCGGTCCATGCGAACAAGAGCAGCAGGCCTCTGGCAGGCTCAGGGGCCAGGGAGGAGCATGCGTGGACGAGCAGAAGCAGGCCGAGACCCGTGAGGAGAATCCGGAGCAGTTGGGGCCGTACCAACTCCAGGAGCAGATGCCGCAAACCACTCACAGCCAGGATGAGCTCTATCGGGCCATGCACGAGACAAGCGGGGCAACGGCCCTCGTGCTCAAGCTCAACGCCGAGCAGGACGCGTCAGCGATGAAGGACTGGCGGGTGAGTCTCATCTCCTCGTCGGCCTCACCTGGCTACGTCGCCATGCAAGTGGAGCAAACCCCGTGGTCCAGAGCTCCCGACAGGCAGTCGGTGGAGTCGCTGGTGTTCACATTTGAAGGTGTGCGCGAGGCTGTGCAGCGCATGGCCCGCGCCGTCCCCGAGAACTATGAATCTCGCCCCCAGTGGCGCCTGGGGTTGGGCGTGGCAAGCGCTGCCGCGGTGTGCGCCCTGCTCCTGGCGCTGGTGCATATGCGCCACAAGGAGCCCACTGCTCCCAATGGGGCCGTGGAGGCTACTGCCTCTCCTGATGCGCCTGCCCTATTGGTTCAGACGGCCAAGCCGACCCCCTCCACCATCACTTATCCACTACCCGCGAAGCCCTTCCGCAATCAGGCCAAGACCCCCTGCATGCCCAGGAAAGGCGAAGTGGAGATCAACGGCGGATGCTGGATTGAGTTGGCGAAGCGCCCGCCCTGCTACGAGGACCAGGCCGAGCACCAAGGCAAATGCTACATGCCCGTCGCCGAGCGACCAAAGCCCGAGCCGAGTGCCATTCAACCGTGAACGCACAAGAGACTTCCCCTGGGGGCGCGGTCCTCAGGGAACAGAGGCGAGCGGGTCCGAGAAGCGCGGCTCCATGAGGAACTCCGTATCCGTGAGCGCCTCCAAGAAGGTGAGCAGGTCCTGCTTCTCCTGGGCCGTGAGGGTGAAGCCGCGGACGAACTCGCTCTGGATGGGGCTGAGCGCTCCCCCCTGTGCGCTGGCCCGGCCGCCGGCCGCGTAGTGGTCAATCACCTCGGAGAGCGTGGCAATGGAGCCGTCGTGCATGTACGGCGCCGTCACGGCGATGTTGCGCAGGGTGGGAGCGAGGTAGCGCCCCATGTCCTCCGGCTTGCCGGTGAACTCCACCAACCCCTGGTCCGTGGCGGGATAGGCGCCGTGCCCATCCACGTTGTAGAGGTTGGTGTTGTGGAATGTTATCTCTGGGAACACCATCAGCTTGTGCTTCACGGAGTCCGTGAAGGCGAAGCCCTGGTGGCAGCGGAAGCACTTCAGGCGCTCGGAGAAGAAGAGCCTCATTCCGCGCTTGGCGGAGACGGACAGGGCATCCCGCTCGCCACGGTAGGAGTACCGGTCATAGGGTGAGCCACCCGAGAGGAGCGTGCGCTCGAAGGCCGCGATGGCGCGTACCACCGAGACCACGGACACCGGCTGCTTCTGCTCGGGAAACGCCTTGGCGAAGAGCTTCGGGTAGCGGGCATCTCCGGAGAGCCGCTGGAGGAGCAGCTCCTCCTGGCCCGCCAGCCCCAGCTCCACGGGGTGCTCTCCGAAGATGGGCACCAGCGCCTGGGCCTCCAGCCCAGGCACCACGGGATTGACCCAGGTGAGGCTGGCCGCGTAGGCCACGTTGGCCAGGGACATGGAGTTGCGCCGGTGGTGCTCGCCCGTGGAGCCCAGCGCGGTGGTGCGTCCATCGGTGAAGGCGTATTCCTGACGGTGGCAGCTCGCGCAGGACTGGGTGCCGTTGGCCGACAGCCGCTTGTCATGGAAGAGGTACCGCCCCAGCTCCACCTTGGCGGTGCTCATGGGGTTGTCCTCGGGTACAGCCGGGTCGGGGAAGCCGGCGGGAAGCTTCCACTCATACGGCTCCGGGGTCGTGTTGCCGCACCCCGTGGCCAGCAGCAGCGACAACCCCAGGTACACGGTCCGGAGGACACCTCGCACCACGTCTACTCCTGGCGGCGGTGCTACCGCGAGAAGCCGGGTGGCAGCAGCTCGCAGGGAAGCTGCCCCGAAGGGGGGCCCGGGAGCGCGGTGGGTTGCTCCACACACGCAGTCAAGCTGTCCGGTGGCGGCGCTGGAGGCGGCTCCTCCCTGCATGAAGCCGCAACCAGTGGAACGAGGAGCCACAACCACCGGGCTTTCATTCGCGCGCGTCGCATCAGTACTTCACCCAGATTTCGTCGTTGGCCTGCAGCTCCGTGAGCGTCGAGACGCCCGAGGTCGCATTCACCAACTCCGTGGTGGCCGGGTTGGCGCTGTAAGCCGCCGTGCCCCTCCATACGATTTGCGCGTCGCCGAAGAAGACACCGAGGTCGGAGAGCGCGCTCGGCACAGTGAACTTGTTCCAACCCGCCTTCCTCGCCGGCACGATGTTTAGCTCCGGCGCGGGCTCCACACCTGCTCCGCTCGTCGGCGTGCCGACCCAGTCGGTGGTGGAGAGAGTCCCATCGCTCGCCTTGCAGGTTTGATGGGTCGGGAAGTACAGGGTGGTGAACGGCTTGTTGGGAACCTTCAGCCGAACAGTGAGCTTGTAGTAGCTGATATCGCCTTCGAGCAGCTCCTGGTCGGCCTTCTGCCAGACGACGGCTGTCACATCCCCCGCCGCGTTCTTCTCGACGGAGACCTTGCCGAAGTCACTCCGCACGGGCCGCACCGACGTCACTCCCGCGGGAATCTCGATTCTCACGGTGTACGTGTCCGCACCCGCGCAGCCGTGGCCCACGCCGAAGGCAATTTCCTGCGTCGTATTGGCGAAGCCAGGGCCAGAGGCCACCGAGATGTGCGCGCTGGCGATTTCCGGCGCCAGGAGGAGTCCCGTTGCTGCCATCAGCGCTACTACCGTCTTATTCATGCGATGCCCTCTTCCAAAGTTCATGCGCATTCTGCGAGTTGACGTGGCCCTGCCAATGAGGCGAATTGTCGCACGTGTTGAACTGCTTCCCTGAACGAGACTCGGCTCGCATGCGCGACAGAACGTGGAGTGACGTCATTTCATGGGCATTCATCGGCGGCTGCCTCCTGGTAGTGGCGTGTGGAACACCCACACCTGCCCCACCAGTGAGCGAGCCGGACGCAGGGACCGTGCTTCCAGACAGTGGGACGGACCCCGAGCAGCCTTACGCGTGCGACGTACCGCCCCCCACCAGTTGTCCGGACCCTGCGCCTCGCTACGCGGACGTGGCGCCAATCTTCGAGCGCCGGTGCATCACCTGCCACGCCGGCGCTCCCGGAGGCCCCTGGTCACTGGCTGACTACGGACATGTCGCGGACTGGCAGGACACCATTCGCTTCTCTCTGCGCGACTGTTCCATGCCGCCCCCCGCTGCCGGTGTTCCCATGACGCTCGAGGAGCGGACCGCCATCCTCACCTGGATTCGGTGCGGCCTTCCGAGGTGAGCGCAGCGCTCGCTGTCCATGGCGCGAGCCTGCAAGGCTCGATCACTCCACCCGAGCGTAATGGGGGTGGGGGCTCCGCGCTCAGTCCGCGAGCGGCTGCTCATCGGCTCCTGGCAGCACTCGGGGGCGATGCTCCTTCGGAATACCGCCGTTACCTTGAGGCTGACGGAGTAGTCGCTCGGGTGAGGGGGAAGACCATGGGATGGGACTGGAGACCGTGGGTCTGGGGCGTGCTCGTGTGTGCGGGCTTGCTGGGGTGTGGCGGGGTGGTGGAGGCCGGGGCCGAGCCAGGGCTGGTGCCCATCTTGAACCTCTCGCCCTGAGCCCGGAGGGCAGCGTTCCCGCGCACGGGCGCCACCGCGAACACAGTGCTGTAATCACCCCGCGCAAGCCCATGGAGACGCCCTTGTTCCGGTGGAACCGAGCCCCCGCCAAGCGGCTCGGTTCCTGGCATTCCCCCCGGCTCTCAACGAGGCTCATGACACCGGCATGGACAGTTGGACAGGATTCCCCAGGCGTTGCCATGGCCTAACGTCCCTCACCCGGTGAAGGCGAAACGCCGGGAGAGGGGGATGCCATGAAACGACAAGGGCCCGGGTATGGGCGGTGGGTGGGCGTGTGGTTGGCGTTGGCCGGTGCGGGGGCGTGGGCGGAGGCGCCAAAGTCTGTCGTGCCCATGGGAGTGGCGGAATGGGACACCCCCACTCCCCGCGCGGGCACGTTGGATCCGTCCTTCGGCTCGGGGGGCGTCGTCACCACCGACTTCTCCGGCGGCGCCGAGCAGATAGAGGACCTCGCCATCCAGCGCGATGGGCGCATCGTCACCGTTGGCTCGACACGCAACACGCTGACGAACAACACGAACGTCGCGCTGATGCGCTACCTGGAGGACGGCAGGCTGGACCCCTCCTTCGGCGAGGGCGGCAGGGTGACCACGGACTTCGGCGGCACGGACGTGGCTCGCGCGGTGGCCATCCAGCCGGATGGGAAACTGGTGATCGCCGGCTTCACCACCACCTCGGCCCCTCGCGACGTCTTCCTCGTCGCGCGCTACCTGAAGGACGGCCGGCTGGACACGTCCTTCGGCACCGGGGGATGGACGACGATCGACTTCGGTGGCCACATCGTCTCGCTGGCCCATGACGTGGGCATCCAACCCAACGGCCGCATCGTCGTGGCGGGACTGACCCTGGACGCGCGCTCCAGCTATGACTTCGCCATCGCCCGTCTGCGCAAGGATGGGAGTCTGGACCCCAGCTTTGGCAGCGGCGGCACGGTCAACGTGGACTTCTCGGGGGGAGCCGACTTCGGGCTCGCCATGTCCATTCTTCCGGGATGCCGCATCGTCGTGGCGGGCAGCGCCGCCGTGCCCGGCTCCGGCGACGACTACGCCGCCATCCGCCTGCGCCCGGATGGGACGTTGGACCCGTCCTTCGGCACGAGTGGCCGCACGACGGTGGATTTCCTCGGCGCGGATGACGATGCGTGGGGCGTGGCCATCCAACCGGGCGGCAAGGTGGTGCTGGCCGGCCGTGTCTCCAGGCCCGGCGAGAGCCACTTCGCCTTCGGCCTCACCCGTCTCGACTCCGAGGGCCGCCTGGACACCCGCTTCGGCGACGGGGGCCGCACCCTCACGGACTTCTCCCGCTCCTCGGACTCGGCCATGGACGTAGCCGTCCAATCGGACGGCCGTATCGTGGCGGCGGGTATCGTCGGCGACGATGTCCGGGGCGGCGTCCATTTCGGCATCGCCCGCTACGACAAGCAGGGCCGGTTGGACCCGAGCTTCGGCACGGGCGGCCTCGTGACGAGCGACTTCGGCCTGAGCCCCATCTTCGGCGACCAGGCGTTCGCCGTGGCCGTGGACGAGGACGACCGCATCCTCGTGGGTGGAGCCAGCGTCGTGGGCTTTCCCGAGCCCCGCGACCTGGACGCCTCGCTCGCACGTTACCTCGGTGGCAAGAAGCGGCACTGAGGCGCCGCGCTGAATCCAGCGGTGTCTGGGGAGCCATCCCCCAGCAGGGAGAAGGCCTGGATGAGGTCCGTGCCCGACCGGGCCGGACCCCTGCACGGCCGGATACCTTCAGGAGCGTCGGCCGTCCTCGTCGGTGAGCGTGGCGAAACTCTTCCCGGCGGTGCCCGCCCGGCCACCTCGGGTGGCTTCTGACGAGGGAGAACTCCTACGACAAGTTTGTCCTCGCGGCCCACTGGTACACCCAGTGGGCCGCGGGTGCGCTCAGGGCCAGTGTCTGCGCCACCAGGCGCCGGGGCGGCGATCAAGTCTGAACCTCCCCTGCTCCTCCAGGAGAGAGCAACCCCGGGCGAGACAGAGGCCTGAGCGAGCCCAGGTATACGACAGGCGACCGCTACGGAGGGAACGTCACGTTGCCGAGGGTGACGGTGCGCTGGCGCTCCTCGTCCCATAGGACGAGGGATGTCCTTTCTCATGTCCTTCTCTGTCTGTCCAACTCCGCCGCGGCCTTGAGCCGCTCCAGCGCCTCCGCGGGCTCATCGACGAGCCTCTTGCTGAGAAGCCTCTTCACCATGGCGCCCCTCCACCCGGGAAGGAACGAGAAGTTTCACCCAAAGGTGATGCGACAGCGCTCCGGGCCGAGCGGGGTGATACGGATGACTTCTTCATTGCGGAGGCCGAGTGGTAGCCGGATGTCGAGCCCGAACTGCAGGTTCTCCGTATCCACCAACGTGACGTCGGCGGTGATGCGAAGGAAGCCTGGGGCCCCTTTCGGGTGCGCGATGATGCGGTCTCCTGGGACCAGCGGACGATCCGGCGCCTCCAACGACTCCGCGTCCCACCAGCGATCCATCGCTCTGGGTTGCACGAGCAGCGCCCAGACGAACGACGCAGGTGCCTGGGCGACGACGGTTGGACAGACAGAGACGGACATACCCAACTCCTAGAGAGACACCCCTGGCGAAAACAAAATGCCCGGCGGCTCAGGCTGCGGATTCAGCCGCACCCTAGACAACGACGAGAGATAGCGCATCGATCTCGGCGGCAGCGGTTGAGGGTTCAACATCACCTCGCTGGCGTAGCCACCACTGACCCTTGCCAGCTCGGAGATGTCGAGTTCACGGAAGTCGACGGTCGCCGTTTCGGTCTTCCAATCAGTCATGTGCCTGCTCGTGGTTGGGCCGGCCACTCCATTGCCACCGGTCCTCTCTTGATGAATGAGTGGGTTGAGTGCCGATGTGAGCATCACCGGGGTGCACATGCGACTCGCCCGCGGCGTTGCCGGTAGCACTTGGCATTGGACGGCATGCCCGCTGGGAACCGATATTGACCCCGGGGTGTCCGCGGGTAACAGGAGCGCGGAAGGAGGAGGTTCACATGATGCGTCGAATGCGGTGGCTGTCCGTGGTGGGAGTGCTGTGCGGGCCGTGGTCCCCGGTGGCCATGGCGGAGGACACTTGTGCAGGGGTCGGCGGCGAGGGCATCCGCGAGATGCAGTCGCTGTTCGAGGCGGAGCAGTCCTCCTTCCAGGAGAGGGATCGCTATTCACAGGATCTGGCGCAGGTGGGCTTCTCGCCCGCAGCGTGCGCGGATGGCTCGCGTGCGCCCGTGCCCGGTCCCGGCTGGGTGGCGGGCTGCCATTTCGCCTATCACGTGACGTCGGTGACGGGTCTGCCGGCTGCGTCCTTCACCGCCATCGCGCAGGGCGCCGCGGGCACTCCGGCCGAGAACGTCACGCTACAGATTGGCTCGCCCTCGTTCCAGAACATCATCTTCTGGCTGGAGCAGTCCGGAGTGCGTCGCTTCGTCGACTGGAATGAGTGCCAGCCCACCGGGTCCTTCTCCGCTCACGAGAGCGAGGGCGTCCTGGCCATGAGCCACATCTTCCAGGGAATGCAGGCGTCCTTCTGGGAGAAGAACCAGTATCCGAGCACCCTCGCGCAGATGGGTTTCTGGCCCATGAGCTGCACGGATGGCTCGCGTGCGCCCCTGCCCGGACCCGATTGGGTGGCCGGCTGTCACTTCGCCTATCGGGTGACGTCGGTGTCGGGTTCGCCGACTCCCGCCTTCACTGTCATCGGGCAAGGGGCCGCGGGCACTTCGGTCGCGGACGTCACGCTGCAGATCGGCTCACCCTCGATCCAGAACATCGTCTTCTGGTTGGAGCGCGCCGGGGTGCGCCGCTACATCCCCTGGGAAGAGCGGGTGCCCACCACGTCCGTGTGCACCGCCCAGGAGGAGGAGGGCCTCGCGAACATCCGGGCCCTCTTCACGACGGAGCAGGCCTTCTTCCAGGAGAAGGATAGGTACTCGAGCAACCTCGCGGAGACGGGCTTCCTGCCCTTGAGTTGCACGGATGGCACGCGCCCCGTGGGTCCGGACAGCTCCTGGCTCGGTGGGTGCCGCTTCATCTACCAGGTCGAGGTGACGAGCCCCTCCTCCTTCATCGCCACGGCACGCGCCGTGTCCGGGCTCATCGCGGGCACCACGCTCCGGATGGACGAGACCGGCACTCTCACCCGCTCGCCCGTCTATGTTGGCGTTCACGAGGAAACGCGGAAATTTGGACTGGGACGCTGGAGGTGTGCCGGGGGTCCGGCATCCCGGTCCGAGGTGAGGCTCAGCGCTTGGACTTCGCCCTCCTGGTCGTCGCGGCCTCCTCGGCCTCGCGGCGGCGGTAGCTCTCGCCTTCGATAGCGAGGACGTCCGCGTGGTGGATGACGCGGTCAATCAGCGCGGTGGCGCACGCGGCGTTGGGAAAAATGGTCGGCCAGTCCGAAAACGCCAGATTCGTGGTCATCACCAATGAGCGTTGTTCATACCTGCGCGCCACGACTTGAAAGAGGAGGTCCGCGTTGCGCGCGTCGTAGGCGAGGTAGCCCATCTCGTCGATGACGAGCAGGCTGGTGCGGCTGGTGTAGTGGCGCAGGCGGCGGTCCAGTGCGCGGCTGGTGTCCTGGGCGCCCAGGTCGAGCAGCAACTGGGAGGCGGTGACGAAGAGAGCGGAGTGCCCCTTGAGGACGGCCTGGTGGGCGATGTTCTGCGCGATCATCGTCTTGCCCAGTCCCTGAGGGGCGACAATGACGACGTTGCGCGCGCGCTCCAGGAAATCCAGGCGCAAGGCGGACTCGACGGCCTCGCGGTCAATCTTCTTGGGCCATCCCCAGTCGTAGTCCGCCATGGGCTTGAAGCGGCCAAGGCGGCTGCGAGACAGGCGCCGCTCGAGACTTCTGCGGCCGCGTTCCTTCTGCTCCTCGTCGGCCAGGTGCTCCAGCAACTCGGTAGCGCCCCATCTGGCCTTCGTGGCGCGGGCGATGAGGTCCGCGAGGCCCTGGGAGGTGGCGTGCAGTCCGAGGGAGGCCAGGCGGTCAGCGAGTGGAGTCGTCATCGGCGGAGTCCTTGTTAAGGAGGCGGTCATAGTCGGCGAGGGAGTGGGGGCGGGTGCGGGAGGCGGCGATGCGCGGGTCATCCGGCAGCACCACGGTGAGTGGTGGAGGCTGACGCTGGCGGCGAGCGCGCTGCTCCAGGAGGTGGGCCACGGCGGGGGCGCTCACCGCCCCCTTGCGCAGGGCCTCGGCGAGGGCCTCATCCAGGGCGCGTGCGCCGTGGAGCGTAAGTAACTTCAGCAATTGAGCAGTGTGGTGTGACAGCGAGAGGTCGCGCTGGGCGAGGGCCGCGAGGAAGCCCTCTGCCTGCTGGCAGGAGGCGCGCAGCAAGTCTCGGCCGCGCAGCTCGTGCGCGCGGGCCTTGGCGTCGGCGAGAGCGGCGAGGTGGCCGGGCTGCTCCAGGGTGCGGCCCTTCTCGAAGCAGCGCGGGTGGGAGGCCACCTCCTCGGAGCCGTCCAGTACGCGTACGCGTGTCTCGGAGGCCACCAGGGTGAGGGGCTTCTTCACCAGGGTGTGTGGAATGGAGTAGTCGTTGGAGTCAAAGCGCACGTAGGGCGTCTTGCCGGAGGCGACGGGGCGCACCACGTCCGTGGGAAACGGGTGTGCGGGCAGGGGCAGCAGCCGCGGGCGTTCCTCCTCGAGGGCCGTGGCGACGGTGCGCCCGGTGACGTCGCCGGGCAATTGGCGCGCGTGGGCCACCTCGGCCGCCCACCGCGCCGCTTGCGCGTTGAGGTCATCCACGCCGCTAAAGGTGCGCGCGGCGAAGAAGGAGTCGCGCAGGTAGCGGATGGTGCGCTCCACCTTGCCCTTCTCGTTGCCGCGGTAGGGGGCGCAGGGCTTGGGTGCGAAGTGGTAGTGGCCAGCCAATTCCAGCAGGCGCGGGTGGAAGCGGATGGCGTCTCCGGCGCGCTCGAGCACCACGGACTTCAAGTTGTCGTACAGCAGCGCGCGCGGCACGCCCCCCAGCGCCTGGAAGGCCAGCACGTGGCCCCTGAGGAAGCTCTCCAGCGTCATGTCGAGGAAGAAGCGCGCGTAGAGGGCGCGGCTGTGGCCCAGCACCATGACGAAGCAGCACAGAGGGCGGCGCGTGTTGCCCACGGACAGCGTGCCGAAGTGTCCCCAATCCACCTGGGCCTCCTCGCCCAGAAGCGTGCTGCGGCGCAGGAAGGCCTCGGCGCGAGAGGTGGGACGCACCGTGCGCACGTAGCGGCGCACCTGGAGCGGGCCACCCACGTAGCCGCGCGCCTTCACCATGTGGAAGAGGCGCATGGCGGTGAGGCGTGGGTGGGCCTCCAGGGTGGCTTGGATGAAGCCCTTGTAGGCATCCAGCAGCGTGGGCCTGACGGACTTCACCCCCGTGCCGCTGACGCGCTCGAGCGTCAGGGCGCGCCGGACGGTGTCGTGGTGCACGCTCAGCTCGGAGCAGATGGTGCCCACCTTCCAGTGCTCGGCGAAGTGCAGTCGGCGGATGCGGGCGGCGAGTTCGGGGGAAATCATGGGCCCACCTCACGGCGGACGGGCAGCCCTGAAGCGCCGGCCCACGTGGGTGCGCGCAAGCGTGGTGTGGCGCAGGAAGGGACTCTGACGCCCGCACGAGGTGCAGGCGGGGATGGAGGGCGGCGGTGCATGCGGCAGTGGCCTCGCTGCGCTCGGCTCCGCGGCCACCTGCGTGGCGGCCGGGGCCGGCGCGACGGGCACACTGGCTGTCCGCGCCACGGCAGCGGGAGACTGATGCGTCACTTTCTCTCGCCGCCGCTCCCGCCAGGCCGCCTGCCGCGCGGCATGTGCGTGCCGTCCGTCCCGGGTGCGCTGGTAGCGCGCACCAGCCGCGCGCATTGACTCCGCCCGCGCCCTTCGACTGCACGGCGGCCCGCAGTAGCGCTGGCCACGGTCGCACGCAGAGCAGAGGAAGAACACCTGCCGACACTCGGGCCGGCCGCACACCACGAAGCGCAGCGCCTCCACGACACTCCTGCGCGCGCCGGCTTCTGGCGCCGCGCCCCGGAGTGCGCTACCTCTTCCTCACCGGCTCGCCCCTCTCGCACACCAGGGCGCGCCTCCAAGGAGGGCCCTCCAGCCGCTACTGGTGGGCCTTCCGTCTTTTCAGGACGCGCGCGACCGTGGACTCCACCGGCGCACTCTCCCCCCCTCAACTTCTCGGCCACACCCATCTCAGGGAGTGGTCTTGAAGTCAGGCAACTCCCGGCGACCCATGACCAGGAACCTGCGCTTCCTGGTGACCATCAACAGTCTACTCCGACACCTGTCCGTGAGGCGTCCGCTGGAGCGGGCGCTCATGGAGCCCCGCCCCGGCGCGGACTCGACGAGGAGCCGAGCGCATGCCGCTGCCCGGACGCTGGCCGCGGAAACGTCAGCGCAGCCAGCCCACGTAGCCCTGCAGTGCCTGGCCGATCGGCTCCGCCGGCTCATCGAGCCGGACACTGGCACCGACGAGCGATTCCAACCCGGTGCGCTCGAACAGGGAGCGCTCGACCACGAGGAGCGCATCGAAGGCATTCGTCGTGCACCCATCCCTGCCCTGCGGGTGTCGTTGAACCACCGCCGCCAACATGTGCGCATCGTCGTGGGAGAACTCGAACACCATCAGCCCGGAGCGCCCCGGACGCTTCCTCATCCAGGGCTGGCTTTCACGCAGGTCCACTTCGTAGAGCGCGGGCGGCGGAGACATCTTGAAGACGCATGCGCTGGAAAAGCCGGGGTAGGTGGTGAGATAGACCACCGGCTCCCTGGGTGAGCACCGGTCAGGCCTCGTCGGAGAGTCCCCTCTGGCGCTCGCTCCACCATGCTGCCAGCGGACCACAGAAGTGTCGTCCCTCCTCCGGCTTCTCTTCCCACGCCCTCCCATGGCTCCTCACATCTACGCGCGGCTCTCCTCCGATCCTTCAGCTGAAACGACACACGGCGAGCCGCGGCCTGGTTTGTCCCATGGATGGAACGGTCCTTCCTGGATTCACGTCTGGCGAAGCACCCGCCTCGCCGTCATCTTGGGGGGGTCCAAATGGAGACAAGGAGCACCCCATGATGACCGTTCGACCTTCTGAAGCACGCGGACATGCCGACCACGGCTGGCTGGACTCCCACCATACCTTCTCCTTCGGCGGCTACTACGACCCCAGCTTCATGGGCTTCCGCTCCCTGCGCGTCATCAACGAGGATCGCGTCACCGCGGGCGAGGGCTTCGACACGCACCCGCACCGGGACATGGAGATCATCACCTACCCGCTCAGCGGCGCCATCGCGCACCGCGACAGCACGGGCGGCGAGGAACTGCTGCGCACCGGCGAGGTACAGCGCATGACGGCGGGAACCGGCATCCAGCACAGCGAGATGAACGGCGCCAACGAGGAGCTGCACTTCCTGCAGATATGGATTGTCCCCAACCAGCGAGGACTGAAGCCCGGCTATGAGCAGAAGGCCTTCCCCGAGTCCGAGCGCCAGGGCCGCTGGCGCGTGGTGGCCAGCCCCGACGCGCGCGACGGCAGCCTCACCGTGCACCAGGACGTGGTGCTGCACAGCACGCTGCTGGGCAAGGGCGAGCAGGCCGAGTACACGCTGGCTCCGGACCGCCACGCCTGGGTTCAGCTGGCACGGGGCAAGGGCACGCTCAACGGCGTGGAGCTGAAGGCCGGAGACGGCGTGGCCGTGTCCCAGGAGTCCCGGCTGGTGCTCACCGCCTCCGAGCCGGTCGAGGCCCTGCTCTTCGACCTCGCCTGACATGTTCATCCTGCCCATCGATGCCCAGGGGTATCACCCCCTGGGCACTCGCGAGCTGGGCAGGAGCGGTGGCTTACTGCACGGCTTCGCGCAAGGGATGCCCAATCAATTGCGTCCGGCTTGCGCGATCAGCGTACGTGGGGAAAGCTTTACGAGTTGATGACGAGATAGGGGTCGAAGTAGAAATACTCGACGCTTGTCCCATCCCTCGTCAGTCCGAACACCAACCCGTACTGCAGCTCACCGCTCACAATGCGGCTGCCATTGAACGTAACGTACGGGACGTAGGTCCGCGTCATGCTCGCGTAGAGGCCTTGCGAGATGAGGGGATTGCCGGCCCAATACGGCCAGGAAGGGGGGGCCGCCGTCCACTGCGGGTTGTCATCGGGGAGGTACGCGATGAAATCAGGCACGGGGCCCGGGTACAGCTCGAAGTTGGGGATGTCGATGGGCCGCAGCGTGGGGTCCTTCATGATGCTGGGGCTGAGTGCCTCCCCCTTGAAGGTATGCGCGACGATGCCGCAGGGCGCGACCTTCACGGACTGGGAATGATTCGCCTCCTCCGTGTAGATGACGACATTCTCCCCGCCCCCGATGGGTACCTTGTACTCCGGGTCCATCGGCTTACCGTTCAGGACGAACGGCGGATGGCTTACAGCCACCGGAGCGTTGATGGAGGGCCCTCCTTTTTGGAGTTTCGTGGAATCGATCAGAAACGTGATATTCGTCGCCATGTGTTACCAGCTCCTTCTTTCAGATACAGGTGGAGTGACTGGGATCCGCGACTGCTGATGCTTGTTGTTGCTGAACCCTGACATGGGGTTCACGGCGAGGAGTTCGTCCCGCCTGACCTGGCTCAGAGCAAGCGACATACCAGGGGGCGTCAGTCCGCAATGCCTCTGGAGCTCGCTTCAAAGCTACAGCGACACCACCCAATTGACGCGTCAGCCTCGGTCGTTGACGCGTCAGCCCCACGAAGGACGCGTCAGCCGAAACGGGTCCGGGTTCGGTTCACTTGTAATGGAATCCTCTCACGGGAAGGTCTCGGACCCACCCATGCCCCCAGGCCGGACAGCCTGGCGATGGGCAGGCGGCCTGGGTGAGAGCCAGCGGCTGACGCGAGCCGCTCGGACCCGGGGGCAGGAGGCTCGCCTCGGGGCATGCGCGGCCCCACTCTTGTGCCAGGAGGCTTCCATGGCCAAGTGCGAGGTTTGCGGCAACGACTACTATCTGGCCTTCCAGGTCACCACCGCTGGCGTCACTCACACCTTCGACAGCTTCGAGTGTGCCATCCACAAGCTGGCCCCCGTCTGCGACCACTGTGACTGCAAGGTGATCGGCCACGGCATCGAGGCCAACGGCACCTTCTACTGCTGTGCCCATTGCGCCCACGCCGCCGGAGCCCGCTCCATCGTCGACAACGAGGAGCACGCCCCCGCGGCCCAGTAGATCCGGCGCGAACCCAGCCGCCTACTTCTCCGGCGCCACGAGCACCGCACGCACCAGCTCCGTTGCTGTCTCCGCCAGCTCCCGGAGTTGACCCGCGCGCCCCTTCTCGACCGCGACGAGGACCAGCTCGTTGATCCCTCCAACGAGCGCCGTCGCCATCGCCGGTGAGAGTTCGCGCAGCTCCGAGTGCTCACCGCGAGCCGTCTGCGCCAGTTCGCGCAGCTGCTCGGCGAAGCGCTGGTGTACCTCGCGCCGCAGCTTCAGCGCACGCGGGCCCGCCGCGAGGATCTCCAGCAGATACGTCCGCGTCAGCGCTGGCTTCTCCTCGAGCACGTGGAGGTAGGTGCGTACCGCGGCATGGATCCGCTCCTCCCATGGGAGGCCAGCCGCGAAGGCGGCAGTGGCGATCGCGCGCAGCGTCTCCTCGCTGGCCCGCACGTACGAGGCGAGGAAGCACGCGTCCTTGTCCTCGAAGTGCTCGTAGAAGGTGCGCTTGGACACCCGCGCGTGCCGGACGACATCCGCGATGGTGGTGGCCGCATAGCCCTTCTCGGTGATCGCCGCCGCCATCCCCTCGAGCAACCGGATGCGGTTCGGGTTCTCGGTACTTTCAGGGCTCGTCTCGCCAGTCACAGGGGGGGCTTGCATCTGGTACCCGATCGTACCACAGTCGATGGTACTGCTGAGTACCAGCGTGCTCCCATCACCCCACCCCATCGGAGTCAGGAATGAAGACAGTACAGGGCAAGGTCGCGGCGATCACCGGCGCGGGCTCGGGAATCGGCCGGGCTCTGGCGAAGCTGCTGGCGCAGCGCGGCTGCCATATCGCGATCTCGGATGTGAACGAGAAGGGGCTGGCGGAGACGGCGGAGCAGTGCGGCCAGTCGGGCGTCAAGGTACTCACCGCCCGAGTCGATGTGGCCAGACGTGAGGAGGTCGAGGCCTGGGCGGCGCAGGTCGCGCGCGAGCTCGGGGGCGTCAACGTCATCATCAACAACGCTGGCGTGGCCCTGGGCTCCACCATCGAAGACGTGCGCTACGAGGACTTCGAGTGGCTCATGAACATCAACTTCTGGGGCGTGGTGCATGGCACCAAGGCCTTCCTGCCGCACCTCAAGGCCTCCGGGGATGGGCACATCGTCAACATCTCCAGCGTCTTCGGGCTGATCGGTGTGCCAACGCAGGGCGCCTACAACGCCGCCAAGTTCGCAGTGAAGGGCTTCACCGAGGCGCTGCGCCAGGAGCTGGAGATCGAGGGGCTTCCCATCGGAGTGACCAGCGTGCACCCCGGTGGCATCAAGACGAACATCGCCCGGAATGCCCGCGTCACCGAGCGGAAGGGCTGGGTGGATGCGCAGGCCTCCCGCGACTTCGAGAAGGCCTTCGCGACCACGCCGGAGCGGGCGGCCCAGGACATCCTCCAGGCCATCCTCAAGAATCGCCGGCGCCAACTCATTGGCACCGACGCGGTGCTGATCGATCTGGTGCAGCGGGCCCTGCCGACCCTCTACCAGTCGCTGCTGGTGGCGGGAGCCCGGCGGTGGCGGCGGAAGGCGCTCGACAGGGCCGGGTGATCAACCCTCCATCACGGGGTCGGCGCCGATCGGCGCCTTCTCCTTCTCCTCGCGGACCACCGGGGCAGACGCATCACGCGGCACCGCGCTGTGGCCACCTAGCGAGATGCCGGTGTGGTAGGCGCGCTCGCCATGGACGTGGGGATCCAGCCCCTCGAACTCAGCCTCGGCATCCACACGCAGGCCCACCACCGCCTGCACCCCCTTGAGGAGGACAAAGGTCAGGAGCGCGGAGAAGGCAGCCACTACCAGCACGCCGAGCGCCTGCTTGCCAAGGAGGGCCCACTGTCCGCTCGCGAGCAGACCATCGGCCCCGGCCGGATTGACGGCCACCGTGGCGAACACTCCAGTGAGCAGGGCACCGAGCGCGCCCCCAATTCCATGCACGCCGACGACATCCAGGGCATCGTCGTAGCGGAAGTGCTCCTTGAGGAGGACGCCGCCATAGCAGACCGAGCCGGCCAGGAGCCCGATGGCCAGCGCGCCCATGGGTGAGACGAAGCCGGCCGCGGGAGTGATGCCCACCAGGCCCGCGACAAGCCCGCTGGCAGCGCCCAGCGCGGTCACCTTCTTCAGACGCACCAGGTCCACGAGGCCCCACGCCACCGCACCGGCCGCAGCCGCCAGGTGGGTGTTCGCCGCGGCGACGGCCGCCAGCTCATTCGCGGCGAGTGCGCTGCCCGCGTTGAAGCCGAACCAGCCGAACCAGAGGAGCCCCGCGCCCAGCAGCGTGAAGGTGAGGTTGTGCGGGGGCTGACGCGCCCCTCGGCGGCGGCCCACCACGAGCGCCACCACGAGCGCCGAGACACCACTGGTGAGGTGCACCACGGCGCCACCGGCGAAGTCGAGCGCGCCCAGCTTCAGCAGCCAGCCGTCCGGAGCCCAGACCCAGTGCGCCACGGGGGCGTACACGAACGTCGCCCACAACACGGTGAAGAGAAGGAAGGCGGAGAACTTGAGCCGCTCGGCATACGCACCGCTGATGAGCGCGGGCGTGATGGCGGCGAAGGTGCCCTGGAAGAGGAAGAAGAGGATGTGAGGCAGCGTGCCCTTGGCCTCCTGCCCCACCCCCTTCATGAACAGGTGAGTGGCCCCTCCGATGAGGCCGCCGTGGCTCTCTCCGAAAGCAAGCGAGTAACCCCACAGCGCCCAGACCACCGTCACCACCGCCAGAGCGCCGAAGCTGTGCATGAGGGTGGAGAGCACGTTCTTGCCCTGCACCATGCCTCCGTAGAAGAGCGCCAGGCCTGGCACCATCAACATCACCAGGGCGCTCGCTACCAGCACCCACGCCACATCGGCTCCGACGATTCCGCTCGGCATCCTCACCTCGCACGGCGATGGGCCCGGTAGGCCCGCACACCCCGGTGCCAGTGCAACAGAAAGGCCAAAGCCCTCTCACGCCCGGGGGTGGCGCCATCCCCTCGAAATCGTGAGGAAAACCCCGGGCTGAAGCCGCCTGTCTGGTGGAATGCCTGGCCGCCCTATTTCCTACAAATTTGTATTTTCCCCAGGGATAGCCGACAAAATTGTAGGACCCTTGAAGGGCACCCGGAAATGAAGGCCACCTCGCGATACGTACTCCTTCCCAGAGGAGGGGCGCGTCTCTGTCCTACGTTTTTGTCGCCTCGAAGAGGAATTCCTACAAATTCGTAGGAGGCTGCCCTGGGGTTGACGGCGGTGCCGCGCCGCGTTATGACGTGGCGTTCAGTTTTGCAAGAGCCCCTGATCCATGCTCGCCACCCAGAAGACCAACCTCAAAGCCAAGCGCAACCAGCTCTCGAGAGGGGCTCTGGTCAGGTGATTGCTTTGGAGGTTGTTCCCTTCGAGCCCGCCAGCCCCCCGCTGGCGGGCTTTTTTATTTCCCCTCAACAGTTCCCCCATCCGCAACCCGCAGTTCGAGGAGAGCAAGACGATGTCAACGGCCGTGACCGAGAGGCTTCCCGCGCACACCCTGGATGCGATCTCCTTCGGAAAGATCGTGCAGATTCGCGAGGGGCTGCTCCGTGCCCAGGCAACCGGCAAGCGGGTGATCCGCTTCGAGTCCGGTGACCCCAGCTTCTCCATTGCTCCGCACGTGGCGGAGGCGATCACCGTGGCGATGCGGGCGGGCAAGACGCACTACGTGCCGAATGACGGCATCCCGGAGCTCCGGGCGGCACTGGCCGACAAGCTAGTGAAGAAGAATGGGATCAAGGGCGCGACGGCCGAGCAGGTCTTCCTCACCAACGGCGCGATGCACGCGCTGTACGTGACCTTCGGAGCGCTGCTCTCGCCGGGGGACGAGGTGATCCTCCCCGATCCGATGTGGACCGAGGTGGCGGAGAACGTGAAGCTCGCGGGAGGAAAGCCGGTGGGCGTACCGGTGCGCGCCGAGGAGGGTTACGCCTACCGCCCCGAGGCCATCAAGGCGGCGATCACCCCGCGCACGCGGGCCATCTTCGTCAACACGCCGCACAATCCGACTGGCGCCGTCATGCCGCGCGAGACGCTGGAGGCCATCATCGCCCTGGCTCGCGCGAATAATCTGTGGATCGTCTCGGACGAGGCCTACGAGGACGTCATCTACGATCCGCACGTGCACCACTCCGTCGCCTCGCTGGCGGGGGACTGGGCGGGGCGAGTCATCAGCGTCTATTCCTTCTCCAAGAGCCACGCCATGAGCGGGCTGCGCACGGGCTATCTGCACACCGCGTGGCCGCTGCTGCAGAAGCGGGTGCAGAAGCTGCTGCGCTGCACCATCAACGGCGTGAACAGCCTGGCACAGTGGGGCGCGCTGGCGGCGGTGACGGGGCCGCAGGACTATCTGCAGTCGATGCGTGCCGAGTACCGCCAACGGCGTGACGTGCTGGTGAAGGCGCTGGAGGGAATCCCCGGCGTGCGCCCGTTCACCCCGCGCGGGGCCTTCTACGTGTGGGCGGAGCTGGAGCCGGTCCTCTACGAGCGGCTGCAGGTGGCCGACGCTGACGCGCTCTCGGCCAGGCTGGCGGCGCAGGGAATCGGCAGCGCGCCGGGCGACGCCTTCGGCCACTCGTGCGCCAACGCCATCCGCTTCGCCTTCAGCTGCGACACCAAGATGGTGCTGGAGGGCGCCGAGCTGCTGCGTGTCGCGCTGCTGGGCGGAGCGGCCCGATGAGCGGCCGCCTGTCCGTGGCCCTCGGGCAGTACGACACGGGCTGGCACGCGCCCGAGGCCTCGCTCGCCGCCGCGGAGACGTTGATTACCCGCGCCGCGGCCGGCGGTGCGCGGCTCGTCGTGCTGCCGGAGATGGCCACCACCGGCTTCACCATGGACAAGACGCAGGCGACCCCGCTGGCAGGCCCGGTGGTGTCGCGACTGGGCGAGCTGGCGGCGCGCTCCGGAGTCTGGCTCGTGGCCGGCGTGGCTGTGCGCGAGGAGGACGGCGCGGACGCGACCGCCCCCTGCACGGTGAACACGGCGATTGCCTTCGAGCCCACGGGGCGGGTGGCGGCGGTGCACCGCAAGCAGCGGCTGTTCGCCTACGGCGGGGAGCACCAGCACTACCGGGCGGGGACCACCCCTACCCGCCTGACCATCGACGGAGTCAGGATCGCGCTCTTCATCTGCTACGAGCTGCGCTTCCCCGAGCTCTTCGGAGCGGTGGCCCGGGACGTGGACGCAATGATTCTCATCGCCAACTGGCCGGCGGCCCGACGCGCCCACTGGGACGCGTTGCTGCGAGCCCGCGCCATCGAGAACCAGAGCTACTTCGTCGGCGTGAACCGCACCGGGACCGCGGGTGGGCTGACGTATGACGGCGGCTCGGCGGCCTTCAGCCCCTGGGGCGAGGAGCTCGCGCCCGACACGGCGCCCGGAGTGCCGCTCGTCACCCTCGAAGCAAACAAGGTGGCGGAGGTTCGCGAGCGGTATCCGTTCCTGCGCGACCGCGCGGTGTAGCCAGACCCGGGACCCGCTGACGCCGGGGCATACAGCGGCGTCAGCGGGAGCACGGTGGATGAGGAGCTGAGCGCCCGCGCCTCAGTCGTCCTTGATGAAGTCCGGGAACGCGATGTCGATGGGACCGTCGAACCACGAGGCGTACGCGCGCTCATCCGCCACCGGATAGACGCGCTTGTACGTCTCGTGGAAGTGGGCCGCCCAGTCCGGCTTGCGCCCGTCGATGTCAGTGAAGCCGTACTCCTTGGCGAGATCCCATGAGCTGAAGACCCGGCCCGCCTTGCGCCGGACGTCCGGGTCCGCGGCGAGTGCCGCGACTCCGCGCGCCACGTAGTACGGCGTCTCCGAGGCGATGAAGTTGGGATCCTTCGCCGCGCCATCGCGCCAGGTCGCCTCAGTGACGCCGAAGTGCTCGAGCATTGTCTCCGAGCGGAGGAAACCCGGAGTGACGGCCAGAGCGGTCACCCGCTTCTTCCGGAGCTCGGTGGCCATCGCGAAGGCGAGCCGAATGACTGACATCTTGGCCAGGTCGTAGAACAGGTTGCCGCGATAACCGAAGTGATCGCCATCAGTCACCTCGACGATCAACCCGCGCTCCCCGTTCAGCATGAGGGGCACGGCATGGCGGCTCGTCACGATGTGGGACCAGATCGCCCGATCGAGCAACACGTGCCCCTTCTCCAGGGAGAGCTTCCAGAAGGGCGCTCCGAACTCGGTCAGCTCGTCCCCTCCCCAGATGTCGTTCACAAGCACATCGAGCCGGCCGTGCTCGTCAAGAATGCGCGCGCAGAGGGCCTCGACCTCGGACTCGACCGTGTGGTCGGCGCGCACGGCGATCCCCTTGCCTCCCCGTGCAGTGACCCACTCGGCCGTCTCCTCGATCGTCTCGGGACGCCGATCCAGCTCGAGAAAGGGACCGGGCCCCTTCCCCCTCTCCTTCTGCGTCCGCGTGCTACGGCCCGTGCAGTAGACCGTCGCCCCAGCCTCGCCGAGCATGCAGGCGATCGCGCGCCCCGCACCACGCGTGGCCCCAGCGACCAGGCAGATTCTTCCTTCCAGCGTCTTCATGTCGTCTCCCTCAAGCTGCGCGTCCACTTCCCCAAGATGAGGGCGGCGACCCTAACGGGCGATTGTTGACACCTCCTGTCAGGAATGGACGCTACCCTGGTGCCACCATGCGCGCTGACCGGTTGGTGAGTCTGATGCTCCTGCTCCAGGACGAACGGAAACACACGGCCGAGGAGCTCTCCCGGCGCCTCGAGGTGTCGCCGCGGACGATCTACCGGGACCTGGATGCGCTCTCGTCCGCGGGGGTCCCCGTGTACGCCCAACCCGGCTCGACCGGCGGCATCTCATTGCTCCCGGGCTGGCGCACCCACCTCACGGGCCTGACCGAGCCGGAGATCCAGGCGCTCGCGAGTGCGCATCCCATCGATGCCCTGGACGACATTGGACTGGCGGGCCCGCTGCGAACAGGGCTCGTGAAGCTCGCCGCGGCGCTCCCCAGTGTCCAGCGAACGGCCGCCGAGCACGCACGCCAACGGCTCCACATCGATGGGTCCTCGTGGTTCGGCGAGAAGGATCCAGTGCCGCACCTCGCCGTGCTCCGCGAGGCCGTCTTCCAGGATCGCCAGGTGCGGCTCGCCTACCGAGACTTCGAGGGCGCTCGGAGCACCCGGGTGGTCAATCCCTACGGCCTGGTCATCAAGGGCGACCACTGGTACCTCGTCGCGGACGACAAGGGTGCCACGAAGGTCTTCCGCGGGGCGCGGGTCGAAGGCGCGCGCATGCTCACCGACTCGTTCGTGCGCCCCACGGAGTTCGAGCTCCGCGCGTTCTGGAAGGACTGGTGCAAGCGGTTCGCGACCCAGCGGGCCCGCTTCGAGGTAACCATGCGTCTCACTGCAGAGGGAGCCGAGGAGCTCGCCGCCATGCGCCCGGGCTCGGAGCGGGAACGGCTCCGCGCGGGCACCGTGACGATCGACTTCGAACGCCTCTCGATCGCTCTCTCGCAGCTCGTCATACTCGGCCGTGGGGCCGAGGTCCTCGAGCCACCAGAACTGCGCGCCCGCCTCGGCGAGCTCGCACACGACCTGAGCGCTCTCTACGGAACGCCCCAGGAACCAACCCGAAGGGAAAGAGATGCCAAAGCGACCTGAGCGAGACATCGAGAAGGGCTATCCGCGCAAGGAGTTCGCCGCCAAGCTGAGGCGGCTGGCCGATGCCATCGAGGCCGGTAAGGCCTTCACCATCCAGGTCGCGGGCGAGCGCCTGCGAATCCCCGCGGATGCGCTCTTCAACATCGAGCACGAGCGCGAGGGGAAGGTGGACGAAATAGAGTTCCAGTTGCGCTGGAAGCGAGAGTGACAGAGACGTGATGAGGGCTGGGCAGGCAGCACGGCCCTCATCCTCCTGCCCCTCCTGGGCACTGTCGGACGGTGCGCTGCTGGCCTGGAAGACCCTCGTCATCCGCTCCTCGCTCTCGAACGCGTCGTGCCAGATCCCGGGCGGTAGTGGCGGTGGTGGCCCCGGCGGTCCTCCTCCTGGGGATGGTGGCGTGCGTCCGCCTCCGGGCTGGGATGGCGGCACGCCTCCCCCTCCTCCTCAAGGCTGAGCGGGCTCGTCGCTGCTGACGGGCTCGGGAGCCTACCCGGGACCCGTCGCCGGACTGCTTCCTCCGCCCTGCTCGGATGGAGGAGGCAGCTCCCCCAGGAAGTCCACCTGGAGCCCGCCGTATTCCGAGCGCCCCAGCTGCAGGCTCCAGCCGTGAAGCACAGACACCCTCCAGGCGATGTTCAGGCCCAGGCCGTGTCCCCCGGGCCCTCGAGTGCGGGCCGCATCACCCCGGACGCGCCGCTCGACGATGTGCGGCAGCTCGTGCTCGGGGATGCCGGGCCCATCGTCCAACACCCGCAGACGGAACGTGTTTCCCGGCAGGCGCTCCAGCACCACGGCGACATGGCCTCCGCGCGAGTTGTAGCGCACTGCGTTGTAGATGACGTTGCTCACCGCCTGCTCGATGAGCGTGTCATCCCCGATGACCCGCACCGCCGGCTCCGGGACGGCGTAGTCGAGCTGCACGCCTTGCCCGCGTGCGATGGGACGATGGCGGCCGATGCACCGCTGCACCAGGGCATTGAGGTCCACCGGGGCACGCTGCACAGAGGGCTCGCCTGCTTCCAGCCGCGCCGCGGCCCCCAGGTTGTGGATGAGCGCCGCCATGTAGTGGGCCTCCTGGCTCGCCGCCGCGACAACTGAGACCTCCACCGTCTCTCCCCGGGCCGAGCGCTGTTGCAGCTCGGCCAGGTGACCCTGGAGCACCGTCAGGGGGATCATCACGTCATGCGTGGTGTTCTCCAGAAAGGAGCGCAGGGTCTGCTCCCGCTTCTCCTTCAGCTCCATCTGTGCGCGCACCTCGTGCCCCGCCTCATCAAAGGCTCGCGCCAGCTCGGAGATCTCATCGTTGCCTCGCAGGGTGATGGAGCCCTGGTAGGCGCTGCCAACAAAGGTCCGCACCTCACGGGTGAGCTGGCGCAGACGGCCCACCACCGGACCCAGCGCGAACAGCACTCCCGCGAGGGAGATCACCGAGGGAAACAGCCAGACGTCGAAGGGGATCGGCGAGCTCCGCTCCCCCTTCGGGCCGGGCCGCTCCGGCCAGTGAACGAGCACGAAAGCACATGGCCCCGCGCCCCAGGGCATCCGGACCAGGACCTGTCGTGGCTCCTCCGTTCCAAATCCAGAGGACAGGCTGGCCACCTCCTGCCCCTGCTGCATGGCATCCACGAGCGCTGCGTCCAAACGAGGCGCAGCGGAGTTCCGAGCCGAGAGCTGGGCGTCGTAGGCATACAGCCGCGTGCCCCGCGGTGGACGTGGTCCTCCTGGACCGCCCGGCCCGCCTGGGCCTCCAGCTGGAGGAGGCCTGTCCCGGAGCTCGGCGCGTGGAGGCGGAGGGGCTCCGTCCCGCCATTCTGGAGGAGGTCTCAGGCCCTGCTCCCGCCAGTCTCCGGAGGGCGGTGGCCCACCCCGGCGCGGAGGGGGCTCTCCGAGCGGTGGTCCCCGGGGCTCGCTGCTCCAGGACTCCGGAGAGGCCTCGCAACGCTCGCGTCCTCCCGAGAGCATGTGCGCGAGGGCGTACTCGGAGAGCGCGGTCTCGAGCGCGCGCGCCTCGACGGCCAGGTGGATCCACGCCATGCAGAGCGCAACGGGGATGGCCACCACCACCGTCGTGAGCGCCAACCGCATGCGCAGCTTCACGTCTCCCCTCCTTCGCCCAACCGGTAGCCGATGCCCCACACCGTCTCGACGTGTTTGCCCGGGCCCAGCTTCCGCCGCAACCGGGACACGTGCACGTCCAGTGTCCGCTCGGAGCCCTCTCGCTCTGGATCCAGCACGTTCTCCACCAGCCACTGGCGCGTCACCGCGGCGCCGGGCCTCTTCGCGAGCGCAGCCAGCAGATCGAACTCCACGCGCGTCAGTTCCACCGGTTTGCCATCGACGCGGACCTCGCGCGACTGGAGGTCCACCTGCAGCGCGCCGATCTCCAGGAAGCTCTGCCGATGCATCACCGGCCGGCGCAACCGGGCGCGGACACGCTCCACCAATTCCTCGGGCCAGAAGGGCTTGGTCATGTAGTCGTCGGCGCCCAGCTTGAGCGCCCGCACCTTGTCCGCGGTGTCGTTACGAGCACTGAGGACGAGCACCGGCACGTCCGAGCCCTCGCGGAGCTGCCGGAGGATGTCCATGCCGTAGGTACCGGGCAGCATCAGATCCAAAATGATGAGCCCGTAGGCGGTGGCCTCACCCGGCTGCAGTGGGCGCCCCTCGGTCCACCAGGTGGGCTCGAAGCCCGCACGGCCCAGGAAATCGGCGATCTGTGCGCCGAGCTGCGGATCGTCCTCGATGAGCAGGATGCGTTCGCCCATGGCGCCAGTCTCCTACCAGGAGTGTCGTAAGAGAATCTTAAGACGCCGCTTTGGGGGCGGGGCTCGGCGGGCAGCCCAGTGTCCGGCCCACTTTTAAAGGTTGGCGTTGAAATAAAAACCCGCTCCCCCCGTCCAGATGGGTGTTGGCAACAACCCACACCGGGAGTCTCCACCATGAAGACGTTGAAGCCGTTCTCTTCCGCCCTTGTCGCCTCGCTGCTGCTCGCCGGTTCCGCGCACGCTCAATCCCGCATGGAGCGAGCACAGGATCGCCACGAGGTGCGTCAGAACGCCGCCCAACGCTCGGATGACCGGATGGACGTGGCCGAGCTGGAGCGTGTGCTGGAGCGCTTCGATGCGGCGCGAGGGCGCAGGAACAACGCCGCCGAGTTGGCCGCGGTGGACAACCGGCTGCGCGAGCTGCTGCGCGCCGAGCTAGCCGAGAGCCGCGCCGAGACTTCCCAGGCCAAGGCCGAGGCGCGGAAGGAGTGGGGCGAGAGCCGCGCGGAGAACCGGGATGATGTCCGGGACGCACGCGTGGAGGCTGCCTCGCTGGCGGCGCGGAAGACGATCGCGCGGGAGCTGAACTCGCTCATGGGGGCCCGTTCTCCGGCGCAGCTCAATCGCAAGCGCGAGCTCATCGTGGAGCTGGTGCGGCTCGGCAAGCAGGAGGTGCGGCAGGACCGGCAGGAGCAGCGCGAGGACCGGAAGGACGTTCGCGACAACCGGCACCGCTGACCCCCGCCGCGGAGCCCACCCTCCAGAAGTCGTCACTCGGCGCCCCAGGATGAGCCCACGCCAACCCGTCTGAGTATGGTGGCGGATCTCACCTGGAGGGCGTCGTCATGCGGCTGAGGATCCTCTTCCTCATCGGTGCGGTTCTGCTGGTGCTCCTGAGTCTTGGTTCCGCGGCTGGCTTGTTCTGGATGAGCACCCAGTTCCAGTCTCGGACCACGAGCCTGAGCGAATCCATCGAGAGAGTGCACTCCGCCGAACGGTTGGCGCTCACCCTCTTCATCCTCCAGATTGTCCAGGAGTTCGCGAGCATCGATGCCCCTCCAGGTGTGGGGCCGCCCATCAGCGTGGACGAGGCGCGCCGCCGGGTGTTGGAGCAGTTGCAGCAGATCGAGCAGTACTCGGAGACCGCCCAGCAGCGGGAGCTGATCGCATCCGCTCGCAACCGGGTCGACGCGTACCTTCGCGCTCCAGCCCAGGAGAAGCTCTCCAGGTTGAGGGAAGCCGTCGAGGCGACCGAGGCCGTGTCCACCGCGAACATCGAGCGAGCTCGCGCTGTCCGCGATGAGGCGAAACGAGGGAGCGAGGTGGCGAGGCTCATCGGATTGGTCCTCGCGGTGTGGATCGTGATGGGTGCCGCGCTGGTGCTCGCCGCCACCCGCACGCGCATCTATCTGCCGCTCCTGTCGATCCGCCGGGCCCTGGCGGCCTTCAAGTCCGGACAGCGGGAGTCGAGGGTGAAGCAGGTCGGAGCCCCCGAGCTCCGCGAGCTGGCCGCCGAGTTCAACGACATGGCGGACACCCTGGTCAGCCAGGACGCGCGGCATGTCCAGTTCCTGGCAGGAGTGGCCCACGATCTGCGCACCCCGCTCAATGCCCTCAAGCTGTCGGCCCAGGTCATCCTCCGAGCACCGGAGCCGCCTCCGCCCGAGAAGGTCCGGGAGTCGCTCGTTCGAATCTCCGCGCAGCTCGATCGGCTGGATCGCATGGTGGGAGACCTCTTGGAGCAGACCCGTATCGAGGCGGGCAACCTCGAGCTCCGCCTGGAGGACTGCGATCTGCGCGAGCTCGTGGCGGATGTGGTCGAGCTCCACCGGCCTTCGAGCCAGCAACACCAGCTCGAGCTCTCCGTGCCCAACCTGCCCGTTTCGGTGCGGGGGGATCCAACGCGGCTCACCCAGGTGCTCACCAACCTGCTGAGCAATGCCCTCAAGTACTCGCCTCGGGGAGGCTTCGTGCGGGTGCTGCTCGCACAGTCCAAGGAAGAGGTGACGCTCTCCGTCTCCGACGAGGGCGTGGGCATTGCTCCCGACGAGTACGAGCACATCTTCGAGCCCTTCAGACGGAGCAAGGGCTCGAGCGCGGAGATCCCCGGCATCGGGCTGGGGCTCTCCGTCTCCCGTCGCATCGTGCGGGCTCATGGCGGAGACATCGAGGTGGTCAGCCAGGTGGGAGTCGGCTCGACCTTCCGGGTCCGGATACCGCTCCAGCGCCCCCGCGCGTAGTGGCTCAGTGCCGCGTGCGGCCACCAGGCAACCCGTCGACCCCTAGGCGTTGCCCGGGCGGCTGGCACTCGCCCCAGGGTCTTACGTAGACCTCCAGGCGCTTCTCCGCAAGGTGGGGACTACTTTCCCCTGCTGTTGGTGTCTCACTGGAACGGAGCT
Organism: Archangium lansingense; assembly: GCF_026626635.1. Taxonomy (GTDB): domain Bacteria; phylum Myxococcota; class Myxococcia; order Myxococcales; family Myxococcaceae; genus Archangium; species Archangium lansingense. The sequence continues at coordinate 6,655,880 of NZ_JAPNKA010000001.1, read as the reverse complement.
TTTGGCTCCACCCTGGGGGAGGAAATTCGGAGTGAACCTCGAGACGCATCTACCCACGAGCCCGCCTGCCTCCCTGGCGGACCTGCTGGCTTCCCGTCGAAACACCATCACCCAGCAGTGGATGGAGCGGTTGCACGCGGGCCTGGCACCGGAGCGCCGGACGCGGTCCGCGCTGGAGGCTTACCTCGAGGACTACCTCCAGGAATTGACCGAAGTGCTGCACCGGGCTCGGGACGGGGGAACGGCCTCGGTGCCGGACCGGAGCGCCGAGACCCGGGCGCACAGGAGCCAGCGCCTGGACCACGGCTTCGCTCTCCCCGCGGTGGTGCGTGAGTATGGAGTCCTGCACGACTGCATCCTCGACCAGGCAGCGGAGGCAGGCGTGCCCGTCTCCCATGCGGAGGTCCGCATCCTGGTCTCCTCTATTGTCACCGGCATCACCGAAGCCGCGGACGCGTACACCCTGCGGCACGACGAGGCACGGCGCCAGGACGTGCTCACCGCCCACCAGGAGGCCGAGGCCGCGCGTGCCCGGCAGCTGAGCGAGTCGGAGGCCCAACGCGAACGCCTGGCCGCCCTCTTCCAGGAAGCGCCCGCCCTCATCTTCGTGCTGCAAGGGCCCGAGCACATCCTCACCATGGCCAACCCCCGCCTCCACCAGGCCATCGGGGCGCGGGAGATATTGGACAAGCCCCTCCGCGAGGCCTTGCCGGAGCTGGAGGATCAGGGCTTCCGCGTGCTGCTCGACAACGTCTACCGCACGGGCGAGCCCGCTGTAGGCCATGAGGTGCGGGTCTGGGTGTACCGCGATGGCGGCCTGCCGGTGGAGTGCTTCTTCAACTTCGTCTACGCCCCCAACCGAGGAGCGGATGGGAAGGTGGAGGGCGTCTTCGTGCACGCGGTGGAGGTGACGGAGCTGGTGCGCGAGCGCCAGAAGACGGAGGAGGCACTGGCGCTGCTCGACACCCTGCTCACCACTGCCCCCGTGGGGCTGTCCTTCATGGACAGGGAGCTGCACTACGTGCGCGTCAACCAGATGCTGGCGGACATCATCGGTGCCCCCATCGAGAACATCCTGGGTCAGGGCGTCAACGAGGTCATTCCCGGGCTGGCCACCCAACTCGAGCCCATGCGCCGCAAGGTGTTGGAGACGGGGCAGCCGGTCCTCGGGCAGGAGGTGACGGGCACTACCCCTGCAACGGGCGGAGAGATCCACCATTGGCTCATCAACCACGCCCCGGTGCGCAACCGCGCCGGTGAGGTCTTCCTCGTGGCCAGCGCGGTGCTGGACATCACCGAGCGCAAGCGCGCCGAGAGCGCGACCGAGGAGCGCTTCCGCCTCCTGGTGGAGGGCGTGGAGGACTACGCCATCTTCATGCTGGATCCCGAGGGCCGGGTGGCCAGCTGGAATCCAGGGGCCGAGCGCATCAAGGGCTGGAAGGAGGAGGAGGTGCTCGGCCACTCCATGGCCCTCTTCTACCTGCCCGGGGACGTCCTGGCCGGAGTGCCCGAGGAGTCGCTGCGCATCGCCGCCTCCGAGGGGCTGTACCGGACGGAGGCCATGCTGGTGCGCAAGGATGGCACCCGGTTCTGGGCAGACGTCCTCATCAGTGCCCTGCGTGACGAGCGGGGGGGCCTGCGGGGGTTCGCGAAGATCGCCCGGGACATCTCGCCACGGCGGCAGGCCGAGGAGGCGCTCCGCGCGACAACCCGGCGACTCGAGGCCATCCTGGAGACGGCGGTGGACGGCATCATCACCATCGACGAGCAAGGTGCCATCCAGAGCGTCAACCCGGCCACGATGCGCATCTTCGGCTATGTGCCCGAGGAGCTGATCGGCCGGGACATGCGCCACCTGGTGCCCGAGCCCCAGCAGCGCAGGAACCTCGGCACGGGAGTGCGCAAGCTCGTCGGCATCGGGCGCGAAGTGCAAGGCCGGCGCAAGGACGGGAGCGTCTTCCCCCTAGAGCTCTCCGTCAGCGAGACACTCCTGCCCCAGGGGCGCTTCTTCACCTGCATCGTGCGAGACATCACCACGCGTAAGCGCGCCGAGGAGGCCCAGGCCCTGTTCGTCGAGGTGGGCACGCTGCTGTCCCAATCCCTCGATGTCCACACCACCTTGAAGAGCCTCGCCTCGCTCGTGGTGTCCCACCTGGCGGATTACTGCATGGTGGATCTTCTGGGCGAAGACGGGCAGCTACACCGGTTGGAGCTGACGGCTCGGGACGCGGAGCGGCAGGCCCACCTGCACCACTCGATGATGTACCCGCCCCACGTGGGAAATGGAGGCGTCATGCTCCAGCTCCTGGACAACGGCGTGCCCCTGGCCGAGCCGGACGTCACCCCCGAGTGGCTGGACTCCGTCGCCCGCAGCGCGGAACACCGGGCCCTGCTGGAGGCGCTTGGCATGAGGTCGGTCATCCTCGTGCCGCTCGTGGCCCGGGACCGGAAGCTCGGCATCATCTCCTTCGCCTGGAACCGGTTCCGCCCCACGTGCACCACCACGGACCTGGAGGTGGCCCGAGGCGTGGCCGATCGCGCGGCCATGGCGCTCGACAACGCGCGGCTCTACCAGGAGGCCCAGGCGGCCATCCAGGAGCGCGAGGATCTGGTGGCCATCGTCAGTCACGATCTGCGCACGCCCCTCAACGCCATCGCCCTGTCCGCCACCACGCTGCTCAAGCGCGAGGACGTGGACGAGCGCACCACGAAGGCGGCCCACCGCATCCACAGCTCGGCGGACCGGGCCAGCCGGATGATCCGCGACCTGCTCGACTTCAACCAGGCACGCATGCGGGGCATCCCCGTGCACCGAGAGCCCCTCAACCTCCACGAGCATGTGCGGAGAGTGGTAGCGGAGGTGCGGCTGGCCTGGCCCGAGCGGCGCATCTCCTTCCAGGCCAGCGGGGACGGCTGGGGTGAATGGGACGGGGATCGCCTGGCCCAGGTCGTCACCAACCTGGTAGGCAACGCGCTCCAGCACAGCCCCAGGAGCACGCCCGTGCGGGTATCCACTCGAAGTGAGGGTGAGGACGTCCTGTTGGAGGTGCACAACGAAGGCCACCCCATTTCCCCTGAGGTGCTCCCGGGACTCTTCGAGCCCTATCAGCGGGGTCCGGAGGCCGGGGCGCGCCAGGGGAGCCTCGGGCTGGGGCTCTTCATCACCCGGCAGATCGTCCTCGGACACGGCGGCACCATCGACGTGAGCTCCTCCGAGGAGGACGGCACCACCTTCACCGTGCGCCTGCCTCGGCGCCTGGCGAATCAGGACCAGCTGATGTCGTAGTCCACGTCGAGCGGGGATATCCGGAGGCCCCGCACCACGAGGTTCTGGACGGGGGCCTGCTCCACCACGGCGGTGAGGATGCCCTCGATGTAGAGCATGGGCAGGAAGTCACGGCGGGCCATCATGCGCACGTGCTTGTCCCCGAGCTTCTCCACGGAGCGCTCGCCATAGCTCAACGAGGCCCGGCAGGCGTTGGGGAAGTTGGCGAGCAGCCGGTGCGGATCCGTCCCGGCGAGCGCCACCATCGTCTTGCCGACGGTGGAGTGGAGAAAGTCCTCGGTGGCCCGCCGCCCGAGCCGGTGCAGGATGGCGTCTCTGCCGCCCATGCGCGGGCCGAGCAGATCCGTGGCGGTGTAGATGGCCTTGAGGAGATCCGAGACCGGGTAGCTGCGGAAGTCCACGAACTTCCGATCACCGGCGGCCGCGAGGACCTTGGCCCGGACCTCCTCGCTCCCGAACGAGCGCACCGCATCCAGCAGGCCGTTGAAGAACATGCCGCGGGCTGTATCCGCGGGGGTGACCAGGGAGAGCAGGTGTTCCAGTCCAGGGGCGGGAACGGGGGTTGGAAGGGGCACGGTGGGTACTCCTGGGGCATGTCCGGCGGCCGCGCGGCCCATGGGACAAGGGGGGACTCCATTAGAGCGCAAAACGCCGATGTCACCACCTATAGCGTCGCTGGGTTCGCTCAGGACCCGCCAGTTCCTGTCGAACAGCGCCGGAGTGGACGCCCACGCCCCCGTACAGAGGGAGGGCAGGCGCGGACGCAGTTTCACGATTTTCGATTTGCGGACAAATTTTTGTCGCGTCCGGCGCCGTTTCCAGCCCGGTTCGCCCGAGGGTAGGACGGTGAGTGCGGCTCCAACGGAGAACGCCCACCGGGGCCGTCCATGCGCCCCCGCGCCACGGAGGGGGGGCATGCGGCACCGGCGGACGTGGGCCAGCGAGTCCCCCTGCAACAGCCCGTCGGTGTTCGTGTCGAGCCCGGACAGTACGGCAGTGCCGCCCTGTGGACACCGTGCTCCCGGCGGCTCTGGAACAAGTCGAACGATCGCGTTCTTGCCGTTGATCATCAGGCAAACATTTTCATGCATTGCATTGGACTCCCAATGAATTGCATATCGATAGGCTAGAGCCGCGAACGTTATGCAGAATCGAGGGCTGTGCTGCCCGCTCAGGACAGGCAGCAAGCTGTTCCGGCCTCCCCTCCTCCCCAGGTCTCTCGGACCCGTCCGGAGTGCAGGCAGGCATGACCCGCCCATTTCGCGTTCTGTTGATTTGAGGACAAACTTCCCACCACTCATGCTCGCCAGCCCCGTTCCCGCCCCGCCCCCAGCGCCCGTTCTCTTCTCGCCCCCGTTGGAGCAACTGATGGCCTGCTACCCGAGGACACCTGAGGCCGAGGAGAGGCTGCGTGAGCTGCATGCACTACTGACATCGGCCCGGCCCTGGGCACCACTCGCGATGCGCATGGCGTGGCTGGAGCAGTTGGCCCGCTGGCTCCAGGCCCCTGGCGCCCCACCCTCGCGGCGCGGGCGGCTGGCGCCAGTGGAATCCCCGGGCTCGGCTCGCCTGAGATTGCTGGTGGAGGTGCTCGGCGAGGCACCCGCATGGTGCGAGTCCTTGCGTGGTGTCATCACGTCGGTGCTCTCCGAGACCTCCGCGCTGAGTCTGTTCACCGAGCCAGGCCTGTCCGCCGGCCGCGGTCTCCTGGGAGACGCCATCGCGAGGCTGGGACAGCAACTGGTGCCCCCCGCGCCGGACGAGCAGGACCTGGCACAGCTCGTGTGGCGCCTCTTCCCCGGAAAGGAGGGACAGGCCTGGCTGGACGAGCTGTCCGAGGAGCATGTGGTGGCCCTCTGCGCCCTACTGCGAGCCCCCACCTTCGCCCCGTTGATAGAAGCCGTGGAGGACGCCGTGCTCGTGCTCGCCACACGCGCAAGTGCCCTGGGCCTGGCGAGTGACGTGTTGGCGCGGCGGCCTCCGGGGTCGCTCGAGCAGTCCCCCTTCGTCCGCCTGCCGCGCGCGTGCGAGGCCCTCCGGGCTGAGGTGCGAGCAGGAGCACAGGGGCTCGCGGTGGAGTGGAGACGCGAGTCCTGCGCTGAGGCCATCGCCGGCTGCCGCGCCGCCGCGCAGGGAGTGCTGCGCCACATGGATGCCCATGCGGTGGGAACGGATCTCGTCTACCGGCTCGAGCAGCTTGGTCACGCGCTGGATCGGCTGGAGTCGCTGCTGTGGCTGCTCGCCCCGGACCACTCCCGCGCCACGCCGGGCGCCGCCACTCGGCTGCTCTCCTCCCTGGTGGATGCACATGCCCGAGAGCGCAGTGTGGCGGCGCTCTTCCGGAGCAGCGTGCGCTACATCTCGCGGCGCATCTTCGAGCACACCGGCGAGGTGGGCCGTCACTACATCACCACCACCCCGGGCGAATACCACCGGATGGTGAGCGCGGCGGCAGGCGGAGGGCTGCTCACCGCGGGCACCGCGGCCCTCAAACTGACCATCGCCTTCGCGGCGCTGCCGCTCTTCTTCGAGGGGCTGACGTCCGCCGCCAACTACGCCCTGTGCTTCCTGCTCATCCAGCTGCTCGGCTTCACCCTGGCCACCAAGCAGCCCTCCATGACGGCTGCGGCCCTGGCGGCCTCGCTGGATGTGAAGGCTGGGGACAAGGGGATGCACAGCCTGGTGAAGCAGTTGGCCTGCATCACCCGCTCGCAGCTCGCTTCGGTCTACGGCAACCTCGGCGGAGTGGTGGTCACCGTCACCCTGGTGGGCCTCCTCCTCCAGGCACTCTGGGGTCGATCGATGCTGGAGACGCATGAGGCGGAGTACGTGGTGCGCTCGCTCCACCCGCTCAAGAGCGGCACGCTCCCCTTCGCCGCCATCACCGGAGTGCTGCTGTGGTGCTCGAGCGTCTTCGGCGGCTGGCTGGAGAACTGGGTGCACTACCAGCGCTTGCCGGAGGCGCTCGCGCGTCACCCGGGCCTGCGGTGCCTGCTGGGTGAAGCTCGGGCGAAGTGGCTGGGCAATGCGCTCGCGCGTCACGCGTGCGGCCTGGGCGCCAACGTCAGCCTCGGCCTGCTGCTGGGCATGACACCCGCGGTGTGCCGCTTCTTCGGCCTGCCGATGGACGTCCGGCACGTCACCCTCAGTGCCGGCACCCTCGCCTTCGCTGGCACGGCGCTGGGGCCCGAGCGGCTCGTGGAGCCGGAGTTCCTCTGGGCAATGGTGGGCCTCCTCGGGGTGGGGGTGATCAACCTGGCAGTGAGCTTCTCGCTGGGGCTCTCCGCGGCGGTGCGGGCCCGAGGCCTGGAGCCGGTGGGCTTCCTGCGCCTGGCGTGCGCGGTGCTCGCGGGAGGCCTCCGCTCCCTGTCCGACTTCGTCCTTCCCCCCGTTCCCCTCCTGCCGGCCCAACGCCCCTCGTCGCCGTACAGTGTGCGGTCGGCGGCACGCCCGCGCTCCTCCACCCGCCCGAATCAGGAGGAGACAGCCCGTCCCCACTGAAGTCCCATTCGTGGACTTCCCGTGTCGGTCGCGCTCGGTACACTGGGTTCAGCCGCCTCTCCTGACTGAACCCCACCATGACCGCCGCCCAGACCGCCAAGACCCTGCTCTCCCGCCTTCACACGGCCCATCCAGGTGCCCGCTACGAGCTCAACTGGAGCACGCCCTTCGAGCTACTCGTCGCCACCATTCTGGCGGCCCAGTGCACGGACGAGCGCGTCAACCGGGTGACCGCGACCCTCTTCAAGAAGTACCCCGGCCCCAAGGCCTTCGCCGAGGCCGACACCGCCGCGCTCGAGGAGGACCTCAAGCCCACCGGCTTCTTCAAGCAGAAGACGAAGTCCGTGCAGGCCATGAGCCGCGAGCTGCTCGCGAGCTTCGGTGGCGAGGTACCCAAGACGATCGACGAGCTGATCACCCTGCCCGGAGTGGCCCGCAAGACGGCCAACGTCGTGCTCAACACCGCCTTCAATCTCCCCTCGGGCGTCATCGTCGACACCCACGTGGCCCGCGTCAGCCAGCGCATGGGCCTCACCAAGAAGGAGAAGCCCGAGGAGATCGAGAAGGACCTGATGAAGCTCATCCCTCAGGACCAGTGGACCTTCTTCGGGCCCGCGACCGTGCTGCACGGCCGCTACACCTGCACGGCCCGCAAGCCCAAGTGCGAGGCCTGCCCCATGAACGACATCTGCCCGAAGATTGGGGTGGAGACGGAGTAAGGCCCCCTGCCCCACCCTGTGTTCACCGGGCGGCGCGAGCCACCCGGGCGAAGTGGTGGGCAAGCCGCTCGAGGAGCTCTCGGTTCTCGGCCTCCGCCGAGTGCAGCTTGGGGAGCTGGGAGCGCAGCTCGTCCAGGTTCTTCTCGTACAGTTCGACCAGCTCCTCGGCGCCCGCCGTGAACCAACGGTCGAGCTCGTCCGCGGTGAGCTCCAGGTGGAACTGGAAGCCGTACGAGTCACCAAGTCGGAAGGCCTGCTGTGTGTAGCGATCCGTCGAGGCCAGGAGCGTGGCTCCGGGCACGGCCTTGAACGTGTCCTGATGCCAGTGGGCCACGGTGGTGCGCGGACGCACGCCGGCAATGACGGGATCGGCCAGTCCCTCCTTCGTCCAGCGCACAGGAGCCACGCCCACCTCGAGACTGTTCTTCCCCACGAAGACCTCGGAGCCAGCCGCGGCCGCCAGGAGCTGCGCGCCCAGGCAGATGCCCAACACGGGGAGCCCCAGAGCGAGCCGCTCGGTTACCAGCCCCAGCTCCTCGCCGAGGAAAGGATGGCGCTCCGCCTCGTAGACGCCCATGGGGCCGCCCAGCACCACCACCAGCTCCGCGTTCAGGTCCTCGCGCTTGACGGTGCGGAAGCGCTTCACCAGCGTGAAGCCCGCTGCCTCCAGCGCTGGCCCGAGCAACCCCGGCCCCTCGTGCTCCTCGTGCTGCATCACCACCGCGCGCATGGCGCCTCCTGGATGGGAGTCCGCGCCCAGACTACCGCTCCCTCCTCGCGCCGTAACGTCAAAGGCCTCACCCGGGAAGCCCGGATGAGGCCTTCATCACCACGAAGCCGAGCTCCGAGCCGTTACGGACAGGGCGAGGTGCAGATCAGCTGCCCGGTGATCGGGTGCTTGTAGCAGGTGGGCGCGCAGGTATCGGCCTGCACGGGGGCGGAGGCGAGGCCCATGCCCAGGGCGATGGCGGCGACGGCGAGGACGAGAATGCGCTTCATGGTGCTCTCCTTGGGGGGTTTGAAGTGAAGCGCGGCGAGGATAGAGGATCAGCTCACGAGCGGGTAGCTTTTCCCATTCTCGCTGATAATTCCTGTTTCCATGGACGAGGGCTCTTGGGGAGGGAGCGAGCCATGCGCCGCACCGCCTCGGCGAGCTCGGACTCCTTCAGGCAGGCGAAGCCCAGCCGCACTGCGGGCACAGGCCGACCGTCGAAGCTGTAGTCGCCCCCGGCGGTGAAGGCCACCCCTGCCTCCAGTCCCGCACGGGCCCAGGCCGCGGCGTCCACGTCCGGTGCGCAGTGCGCCCACAGGGCCATGCCTCCCGCGGGAGACGAGACGGTGAGCGCGCCCGCCAGCTCGCGCCCCACCGCCTCCACCAGGACGTCGCGCCGGGCGCGGTAGATGCCGTGCATCTTGCGGACATGACGCCGTACCTCGCCCTCCTCCAGCAGCTCGGCCACGGCCGCCTCCAGGGCGGAGTCACCCTGCCGGTCCACCGCCTCGCGCACCCCGAGGGCGCGCTCCAGGAAGGGACGAGGCGCGGCGAGAAAGCCCAGGCGCAGGGCCGGGGCCAGCACCTTGGACAGCGTGCCCACGTACAGCACCAGCCCGTCCCGGTCCGCGCTCGCGAGGGGCAGGATGGGACGGCCCTCGTAGTGGAACTCGTGATCGTAGTCGTCCTCGATGAGGGCCACGCGGTGCGTGCGAGCCCACGCCAGGAGTGCGAGTCGCCGCGCCGGGGAGAGCGTCACGGTGGTGGGGTACTGGTGGTGGGGCGTGAGGTACACGGCGCGCACCGGGGTCCGCTGAGCGAGCGCCTCGAGTGCCTCCACCCGCAAGCCCTCCCCGTCCAGTGGAATGGGGGCGAGGCGGGCTCCGGCGAGCTGGAAGGCGTGCCAGGCGGGACGGTAGCCAATCGCCTCCACGGCCACGGTGTCCCCGGGCGTCACCAGGGTACGCGCCACCAGGTCCACCGCGCCCTGGCTGCCCCGCGTGATGATCAAATCGTCCGCGCGGACGGCGAGCCCTCGCAGAGAGGAGAGCATCCCGGCGAGTGCGGCGCGCAGGCCATGGAGACCCCGCGCGTCGCCGTAGTGGAGCAGGTGCTTGCCCTGGAGCTTCAGTGCACGGCGATAGGCGCGCGCGAGCAGGGACGCGGGAAGGAGCCGGATGTCGGGAGCGCCTCCGGCGAGGACGAGCGTGCCGCGAGGGGGATCTGGCTGCTCGCGGCGCAAGGAGGTGGATGAGAGGGAGAAGCCCACCTGGGTGGGCATGGCCGTACGGGGCGCTCCAGCGGTGGAGCGGGCGGGAACATCCGGCAGCGTGGGCGAGACGTAGGTGGCACGCGCCGCCGAGGTGGAGATCCACCCTTGCGTCTCGAGCTCCCGATAGGCGGCGAGCACCGTGTTGCGGTGCACTCCCAGGGATTCCGCGAGGGTGCGGCTTCCAGGCAGTGGCGCTCCAGGTGGAAGTCGGCCACGGCGGATGTCCTCCTCCAAGGCGCGAGCGATGCGTACAAAGAGGGGTGTTGGAGATGGAGCGTGGAGGTCGAGCGTCAGGTTCCAGCCCTTCATGGACGGGAGCCTGCCCCGGTTGGCGGACACTGGTCCATCAGATTTGTGGAAACTGGGCCTGTTGGATGGACCAGTCCGGGAGCATGAAGAGGCGCATGAACACGCCCCCTCCCAGTGAACGAGCCACCGTCCGCCGCCTTCCTCAGCGAGCCTCGTATGAGGAGACAACCATCCACGCCATTCTCGATGAGGGCCTGATGGCCCACGTGGGCCTGGCGGTAGACGGTCAGCCGTACGTGCTCCCCATGGTGTACGGGCGCATCGGACGGAACCTGTACCTCCACGGTGCATCGGTGAGCCGGATCGCTCGCCAGCTCGCCCAGGGCGTTTCCGTGTGCCTCACGGTGACGCTGCTGGATGGGCTCGTGCTGGCGCGCTCCGCGTTTCACCACAGCATGAACTACCGCTCGGTGGTGGTGCTGGGCACCGCGACGCTGGTGACGGACGAGGCGGAGAAGATGCAAGCGCTGGAGGCGATCACGGATCACGTCCTGCGCGGCCGCTGGGCCGAGGTGCGCCCTCCCAACACGCAGGAGATGAAGGCGACGTCCGTGCTGCGGCTGCCCCTGGAGGAGTCCTCGGCGAAGGTGCGCACCGGACCGCCGAAGGACGACGAGGAGGACCTGGCGCTGAACTGCTGGGCGGGGGTGATTCCGCTGAAGCTCGTGACGCTTCCGCCCGAGGACGCCCCAGAGCTGCGCGAGGGCATCCGTCCCCCCGGGTCCCTCCTGAAGTACCCGCGTCCCCAGACGGCGCCCTGACGGATGGATCGTTCCCCGTCCCGATGCCGATAATGACGGCTGGCCATTCAACGGCCATAGGGGGACACACATGCTTTCGAAGAACCTTCCCATCACGCTGGCGCTGGGGCTGGCACTGGCGACGCTCGAGGTCGGCGCCGCGGCTCCCAAGAGCGTGATGGACTACTACCAGGAAGTTCCCACCAGCCTCTTCCCGAGCGAAACGAAGTACGAGCTGAAGCAGACGAAGGGCGGATGGATCACCCACTCGATGGACACCGAGGCGGAGATCTCCGCCACCGTCGACACGAAGAACGGCTTCATCCAGTTCATCGACGAGGGCACGGGAGGTGGTGACGTCAAGACGCAGGTGGCCCTCTTCCTCAAAGAGGACAAGTCCCCGCTCGTCGCCATCAGCACGAGCATGTTCGATGGGATGGCCAGCACCGGCCGTATCGCGCTCGTCGAGCCGGACGGAGGCAAGTGGAAGGCCGTCACGAGCACCGCGATCCCGGCGCTCCGGCTCGCGGACTTCCTCGATTCCAAGTGCCTGGCGGCCTTGAGGGAGGATGTCAGAGGAATGCTCGAGAAGGAGGGCATCCGCTTCACGCTCCCACGCCAGGGCACCACGGTTCACGCCTCGGTGATGCTCACCCCCTCCATGCTCGAGGGCGTAGGTGATGAGGCCTCCGCCAAGGCAAACTCCCCCTGCCCCACAGGGGACGTGTCCCGCGAGCTGAAGTGGGACAAGAAGGCGGGCCGGTTCACCCTCGACGCGGCGAAGCCAAAGGGGAGCGCGGCCAGCAAGAAGTAAGCCCCGGTCTCGAAGGGGCCGGGCGTGCCTCCGGAGCGATTGCGCTCGAGCTCTCTCCGGAGCGCACCGCACCCGAATAAACTTCCTCACTGAGGAAGGATAAAAACCTACACGATAGGCTGGCGATGGGATTACCCATCGAATATCCATCCCGCACATGGGAAGGATATCTGGCTCTCGCAACCGGGATCATCATGAGACGCGCTCGCGGCTCCTGCAGAGCGTAGCCCAGCAGATGCTCATGGCGGGTGGCTCGCACCCGAGTCTGCGTGTGCTCGCGGAAGGTGCTGGAGTCGACGCGGGGACGCTGAGGCACTACTTCGGCGATCGCCGGGGCGTGGTGCAGGCCGCCTTCGAGCACCTGTTGAAGTTCGGACAAGAGCGCCAGGCCTGGGCGAAGTCCCTGGCGGAGCTGCCGGTGAGAGAAGCCTTCACCCAGCTCCTGGGACAGATCGCCGCCGCGTGGTCGGGAGCATTGGGCGGATTGCACGCCACGGGCTTCTCCGAGGGCATGGCCGACTCGGAGCTCGGGCAGATCTACGTCTCGTCGATCCTCGAGCCCACGCTGAGCTCCGTAGAGGAGCTGTTGATCATGTTCCACGCGCGAGGAGAGCTGTCCGTGCCGAATGCACGCGTGGCCGCGCTCGCGCTGATGTCTCCGCTGCTGCTGGCGCTCTTCCACCAGCACCAGTTGCAGGGCCGCCGCTGCCGTCCGCTCGTCATGGAGAGCTTCGTCGAGCAGCACCTGGACGGGTTTTTGAAGGGCTACACGAAGAGCTAGTTCCACAATCCACCTGGGAGTTGCCAATGAGTTCACCGCGATTTTCGCCGGTGCTGGTACTGCTTTGCCTCGTCGCTGGGTGTCAGTGCGGTGGAGGAGAGATCCCCCTCGTTCCCGAGAAGGTGGTGGGCCACTGCACGTATACGAACCAGTTCAGCAGTCTCGAGGAGTGCCGCGACTATGTCGGTGAGTGGACCGACGAGGCCGCGGTGGAGGACTGTAAGGATCAGGGCTCGACGGCGGTCCTGGGCTCGGCGTGCAACCTGGAGGAGCGACTGGGCTACTGCTTCCTGGGTGGCGAGAACGATCAGTGGACGCGCATCTCCTTCCCGGGAGTGGACGCGCAGAAGTGCGGCTCCATGCAGCGTGGGTGTGAGCTGTTCGGTGGCGGCGTGTTCGACCCCGCCCCCGTGTGCGGTGGGCAGGTGGTGGACTCGGGTGGTGGGACGGGGCTGCCAACGTTCCAGCAGCCGGTGCGCAACTGTGTTGAGCCCAAGCAGGGCGAGCCTCCCGGGAGCTCGCCGGGCGGGAAGGTGTGCACGTGGGAGATGATCTCCGGAGCCACCGAGCCCGGCCGGAGCTTCATGGACTACGCGAGCTGCGATCGCGTGCGCACGCAGCGCCCGTACTACCCGGTGGCGCCAGCAGAGAACGCAGAGCGGGAGGAGCCGCGCATGCAGGATCCGGCGTACGTCGCGGAGGTCAACTGGGTGAGGTCGCAGATTGAGGCGACGGCCTGCGTCTGCTGCCACTCGACGCGCGCGCCCGAGGGCCCGTCAAACTGGTACGTCGAGTCACCGGGCAACTTCATCAACTCCTTCAACCCGAGGGGCCTGGCCATGGGGGCCGGGTGGATCAACACGGTGGGCTTTGGCGCGTACCCGCCCGAGCAGAACAACGGCTTCTCGCGAGCCACGCCCGAGACCCCCCACCACTCCATCTTTGTCACGACGGATCCCGCGCGAATCATGAGCTTCTTCGAGACCGAGCTCTTCCACCGAGGCTACAAGCGCGAGGACTTCGCGGGCCAGACGTATGGGGCGGGACCGCTGGATGTTCAGCGCTTCTACCGACCGGTGGCCTGTGAGAATGGAGAGGGTGTTGGCGCGGACGGGACGATCACCTGGCGGGGAGGAAAGGCCCGTTACGTGTACGTGCTCGAGGCGGACGCCACGTCGCCAACGGTGCCTCCGAACCTGGATCTGCCCGAGGGCACGCTCTGGCGCATCGACGTGCCGGTGGACGGCACGCCCGTCACGAGCGGAACGGTGCGGTACGGAGTCGTCCCCACCGGCCTGTCGCAGCGCTTCCCGGCGTCCGGCCGGCCCGACTCACTGACGAGCGGCAGGACGTACTACCTCTATGTGCTCGCGGACATCATCGTCCCCGTCACCCGCTGCCTCTTCACCGTGCCGTAGGCCCTCCACAATTTCTGCACGAACATTCCCCGGGAGGTGCACAGGGCATCCATTCCCGTTGCACCCCCCTGCCCCACTCTGGGCCCATGAGCCCAGACACCCTTCTTCCCGCGCCTACGCCCACACCCCCGCGCCCGTCTGACTCGCCGGTCCGGCGGGCGCTCGGGTGGCTCGTTCGCCACCACGTCTTCGGCAGCCTCTTCATCGTCGTCTTCGCCACCGCGGTCATCGCCAGCCAGGTGGTGGACCGGACGGACTTCGCCAGCTCGGAGCTCGCCCGAGACGTGGAGGAGCGCTGGGGCGCCCCCGTCGTCCAGCCAGCTCCCTCGCTGCGCTTCGTGCAGAGCGGCACCATCTTCACCGAGCTCAAGCCCCTGCCCTTCGACAAGCAGCACGTGCAGGTGCAGTCCCGGATGAACTACCGCAAGCGCGGCCTGCGCTACTTCTCCGGCTTCGACTTCACCCTCTCGGCCGACTACGCCGTCGTCAACCGCGAGGGCCACGATATCGACGTGGCCTTCATCTTCCCCATCGAGGTGGACAAGTCCCAGGTGCTCCTCTCGGAGCTGCAGTTCCTCGTCAATGGCGCCGAGTCGGACCTGGACCTTGGCGAGTCCGGCAACCGGCTCGTCTGGACGGGCCGCATCTCCCAGGGCGCCACCAGCACCTTCTCCATCCGCTATCGCGCCCGGGGCCTCGACTCCTTCATCTACAAGCTGGATCCCGCCCTGCCGGCCCGTGACGTGCGGCTGCACATGGCCGTGGAGGGCGGCGAGAACTTCGACTACCCGCCCCAGGTCCTCTCGGCCACCCAGGTGGAGACTGGACGAGGCACCGTGGCGCTCGACTGGGCCTTCCAGTCGCTCGAGTCGGGCGTGAACCTCGGCGTCGTCCTCCCCTCGGTGGAGGCCTATGACAACGTCGTCTCCATCATGGCGGGCCGGGCCTGGGTCCCCTTCCTCGCCCTCATGGGCCTGCTGGCCGCCTTCAGCATCCGCCATCGCAGGCCGCTCGCCTTCTACGAGTCGTATCTGCTGGCCGCCGCCTATGGCTTCTTCTTCGTGCTGCTCGCGTACCTCGCGGCCTTCATGAACTTCTACGTGGCCTACGGGCTGGCCACCCTGGGACTCGGCGCCGCGGTGGTCGCCTACGCGAAACGCCTCTATCCCCAGGAGAAGGCCTCTCACCTGGCGGGCGTCTGGGGAGCCACCCTCGTGGTGCCCACCACCGCCGTCATCCTCCAGGGCTACACCGGCCTCATCTACACGCTGGAGATCCTCGCGGCGCTGCTCGGCCTGATGGCGCTCTCCACCCGCGCGAGCGTGCGCGCCCTGCTCTCGGATCTCCCACCCGGCGGTGAGCCCCCTCACGCCCCCGTTCCCCAGGAAGCGAAGTGAACCATGTGGACCACGTCTCTCGTACTCGGATTGATGCTGACCGCTTCGGCGGGAACTGCTTCCCCTTCGGCCACTGTCTCGGGCTCCGCGACGATTCCCCTCCAGGAGCTGCTCCCGCTGTACGCGCAGCGTCCGGAGCAGGCGCCTCCCGCGCCCCCCACGGACGCCCTGGTGGTGAAGAGCCAGCTCAAGGGCCGCCTCACCGCGGACGCACTGCTGGTGGATGCGCACTTCGAGGTGGAGGTGCTCGCCAGCGATCGCTGGACGCAGGTGCGGCTGCTGCGGCTCGACGCGGACACGTACCTCACCGCGCTCCCCTCACTGGAGAACGCCACGGTGGGCGCACTGGAGGACCAGCTCAGCCTGGTGACGCGCGAGCCCGGCCGCTACAGCTTCGACGTCAGTCTCGCGCTCCGGCCCACGAGCAGCGGCCCCGACCGCCAGGTACAGCTGCGCTTCGGACCCCACGTCACGCCGGTGCCGATCCGACTGGAGGCGGATGCCTCGGCCTTCACCCTGACCGAGCCGCCCGCCTCTGGAGGTGAGGATTCCGAGGTGTACCCCCGGCAGGGCGTGCTGAGGATCGGCTGGCGCACGGCCGTCGCGCCGAAGGTGGCCCGTCAGGTGGTGCGTCCGCCGCTAGAGCCGAGCATCCCCGAGGCCCATGCCTCCTGGGTGTCCACATTGGAGGGCAGAGCCTCGGTGCGCGTGCGCTATGCGCTGCGGCTGGATCGCGAGCAGGAGCTCGAGTTGGAGCTTCCCGAGGGCCACCGCCTCGAGCGGGTGCTGCTCGACTCCGTACCCTTGGTGCCTGACGAGAAGGACGGCCGGCTGAAGCTGAAGGTGGCCCCGACGCGGTTCGGAGAAACGGAGGCCACGCTGGAGGTGGTGCTGGCGAGGGATCTCGGCGTCTTCCACCTGTCCGGCCGGCTGAAGCTGGCGCTGCCGCGGGTGTCCTGGCCCGTGGCCACGTTGCAGGCCCGGGCGCACTTCCCGGCCGTCTTCAACTACCGGCGCGAGGGCGGCAGCATGGAGCAGTATGAGGCCACGGAAGCGGACAGCGGACTGGAGACGCAAACGCCCCTGCCTGGCAAGGTGCTCCATTTCCGCCAGTACCTCGTGGCGGCCTCCGCGCCCACGCTGGAGCTGGGCTACTCGGTGGACATCTCTCAGAGCTACTTCCGGTGAGGTGAGAGCCGCCAGCCTCCCGGGCGCGCGATTCACCAACTGGTCCGATGGTCGGACCAGTTGCTCGAGCTCTCGCCCGGAGGGCTCCCTGTCCAGAGCTCACCGCCGCGAGAAGCGCACGAGGAGTCCATCGCGCGGGAGCGGAATCGGGAAGGGAATCGGGCTCAGGTCCTGCCCGGGAACGAGCTCCCACTGGTAGTCGCGCAGCAGCAGCGCGGCGACCGCGGCCATCTCCACCATGGCGAAGTGCTGCCCGACACACACCCGAGGGCCACCGCCAAAGGGAATGTAGGCCCCCTGCGGCTTCTGCTCGCAGCGATCGGGGCCCATGCGCTCCGGATCGAAACGCTCGGGGGACGTCCACGGGGCGCCCTTGTGCGCGGCGCGGATGTTCAGCGACACCTGCCAGCCCTTGGGGATGCGGTAGCCGCCGTAGGACACGTCCTCCGTCGTCACCCGGAAGGCACCTGCGATGGGCGGGATGAAGCGCATCACCTCCTGGATGACCTGATGCAGGTAGGGCATGGCCCGGAGCGACTCCAGCGTCAGCGGCCCCTGCTCGGCCAGCTCCTGCTGCTCGCGCCGACACCGCTCCAGCACCTCCGGGTATTGCGCGAGCAGCATCATCAGGTTGGAGGTGGCCGTCACCGTGGTGTCATGGCCGGCGAAGAGCAGGAGCTCGAGCTCGTCGATGATGGCGTCGCGAGACAGCGGCCGGCCCTGCTCATCCCGCGCCGAGAGGAGTGAGCCGAGAGTGTCAGGGGGCTGCTCGGTCCGCTTCTCACGCTCGGCCACCAGCGAGTCGATGTACGCGCGCAGCTCCTTCTCGGCGGCAACGCCACGACCGAAGGCGGTGAAGGGGAGGTCCACTGGCACCGCGGCGAAGAGGCCCGCCACCCATTGCTTGAACAGGCGGCTCATGTAGGCCGGATCCACCTGGCTCTCGCCCATCATGAGGACAATGGCCACCTCGAACACGAGCGCACGCACGGCGTCCACGGCCTTGAACGGCTGCGTTCCCGAGAGCCACTGCTCGCAGTGCCGCTGGACGATGGCCTCGATGCGCGGCACGAAGTGGCGCATGGCGGCGTAGGTGAAGTGCGGGGCGAGCAGGCGGCGGCGATCCAGGTGGTCACCGCCGTTGAGCATGGCGACGGACTGCTTGCCCAGTAGCTTCCGGGCGGCCAGATGCCAGCGATTGCGCAGGTACTTGTTCTCGCCAGCGAAAATCCACCGGTTGGCCTCGGGGCCGAGCAGGAAGACGATGGGATCTCCCAGCACGTGGGAGCGAAAGACATCCCCGTGGAGGAGGCGGCGATCCTCGACGAACTTGCCGGTGTTCTGAATGAAGGCGAGCGTCTCGCCCAGGAGCGGGAGGCCCGAGCTGCCGGGAGGCAGCGGCAGGTGGGAGATATCGGCCGACGTTTCCATGGGCAGGTCTATGCCATGGAAGAAGGGGCGGAGAACAGGGCCCGGGCTCAGGTGCCCCCGGTGGGCACCAGCACGTACCGGAGCACGTACGCGTGCAGCCGCTTCCGGGCCTCGTCGTCGAGCGTGAGCGTTATCTGCGGATGAACGCGGGCAGCCATCTCGAAGAGGATCAACTCCGTGGCCATCTTGCCCTGGACGATGGCACTCAACCTGGAGAGCGCGCGATCCTCGTGCTCCTCCTCTCCCTTCCGCAGCCCACTTTCGTAGAGGCTGACAGCCGACGCCAGACACTCGAGCTCTTCGGCGGAGGTGAAGCGGTGTTCGGTGCTCCCCGTCATCTCCTGGCGGTGCGAGGGCTCGCCCAACCAGAGCGCCTTGCAGTTGGCATAGGCGAACCAGGCGGGGTGATGGTCGGGATCGAAGTGGATGACCACCCCATCGTCCTGAGCGAGCGCGCGCCCTCGCGGCACGATGACATCGTCGGTGATGGCGAGCCCCACGGAGCGGTTGTTCTGGAAGAACTGGCGGATGATGGGGTTGCGCGGATTGAGCACGAGCGACCAGGCCCAGGCCTCACGGGCCTCCTGGGAGCGCTCGAGCCGTATCAGCGCACTCCCCCGGTAGAAGTGGGCCCGATAGTCGTAGGGATTGAGCTCCGCGGCCTTGTCGTAGTGCGCAAGTGCGGTGGTGGGATCGCCGCCAAAGAGGGCGGCATCCCCGCGAAAGAGCCACGCCAGGTAGCACCCTGGGCAGCGCTCGGTGGCTTGGGCGTACAGCCGTGCCGCCTCCTCGAAACGCTGTGCCTGGTAGTGCGGTTCCGCCTCCGCGAGAAGCTGCTGCACTTCTGGCTTCTGGGGCCACTCGCGGAGCACCCGGCTGCCCCCCTCCTCCACCACCTGCGGCCACGTTACGGGCTCGAGCTGGCGAGGCCAGAGCTGCTCCGCCCATCCGCCGGGTGGCGAATCCTGGGGCTCCACCTTGTACGAAACGGGCGACTTCTCCATGCGCTCGAGGATCTCGGGCGGCGAGAGGAAGCTGGGGCGCTTCGTGGTGGGGACAGCCGGGGAAGCAGGCGGAGAGGAAGCGCAACCCAAGGCGAGGACACAGACGAGACTTCCCAACAGCCCGAACCAGTACCGGCTCACGAGGTTCCACCCTTTCATTGTCGATTGGCCCCCCATCGCAGCACCCTGGCCTGGCTGACCTCAGCGGTGGTTCGAAGCGAGGACCTGCTGAGTAGAGCGGCCATCATCGCTGGCAGCTCCCGACGGATCCACACACACGAATGCGCCGCGCCGTGTTAGGGTTCCAGCGCTTCGGGAGCCCCGACATCCACCCAGACTCTCCACGGGAGAGACGGCTCCACAGGGGGGTACACATGACCAAGACGTACGATGCCCTGGTCATCGGCACCGGCTTTGGCGGTGCGGTGGCGGCCTGCCGTCTGGCGCAAGCGGGCCTTTCAGTGCGTGTCCTGGAGCGCGGCCGGCGCTATCCCAAGGGTGGCTTCCCGCGTGACTGGGACAGTCCACTCAACGGCTGGCTGTGGATGAACAAGCAGGGCCTGCTCGATGTGAAGCTCCTGTCGGGTATGAGCGTCGTGCAGTCGGCCGGCTACGGAGGCGGCTCGCTCATCTACGCCAACGTGCACCTGCGCCCGCCCGAGGAGACCTTCGCCAATGGCTGGCCCGCGGGCTACGGCCGGGCGATGTTGGATCCGTACTACGATCTGGTCGCGTACATGCTGGACGTGCAGCCCATCACCACGTCCGCGCGGGGGCTGCCCACCAAGACGAAGCGCATGCGCGAGGTGGCGCAGCAGCTCGGGCGCGAGGCGCAGTTCATCCACCCGGACCTGGCCGTGCGTTTCACTCCGGCTGGCGAGGAGCTGCCCAACAAGTTCGGTGTGCCGCAAGAGGGCTGCAACTACTGCGGCGAGTGCGACATCGGCTGCAACGTCCGGGCGAAGAACACGCTGGATCTCAACTACCTGGCCGTCGCCGAGCAGCGCGGCGCCGAGGTGACCACCCAGGCTGAGGTCATCAACATCGAGCCGCTCTCGCCGGGCTACCGCGTCACCTACACAGACCATGCGGCGGATGGGGTGCAGCGCACGGTGGACGCACAGCGCGTCTTCCTGTGCGCGGGCGCGGTGAACACCACCGAGCTGCTGCTGCGCTGCCGGGATGACCTGGGCACTCTGCCCGAGCTGAGTGACACCCTGGGCTACCGCTACTCGGCCAACGGAGACCTGCTCGCCTTCGCCTTCGACACGCGCGAGCCGTGGGAGCCGGCGGTGGGTCCCACCATCACCACCAGCATTGTGGTGGACGAGGGCAAGGGGGCGGACAAGAGGTGGTTCCTCTTCCAAGAGGGCGGACACCCGGCGCAGGTGGCGGGGCTCCTCCAGGTGCTCAATCCGGCCCAGAGCCTGGCGCGGATTCCGACGGACCTGATGCAGCAGGAGCTGGTGAAGGTGTTCCGCCAGCGTGCGAAGGAGATGTCGACGATCGACGGCGAGCAGGGGCGCTTCCAGTCGATCTTCCTGGCCATGGGCCGGGACAAGGCCAACGGGCGGCTGGAGCTGGTGCCTCTCACGCGCGAGCTACAGGCGCAGTGGGACGTGCCCTCCAACCTGCCGCTGTACCGCACGCAGGAGCAGCTCTGTCAGGACATCGCGCGGGCCCTGGGCGCGCAGGTGGCCTACAACCCGCTGTGGGAGCGGCTCCACGTCCCGGTGTCCGTGCACAACCTGGGCGGCTGCGTCATGGCCGAGGAGGAGGCCTACGGCGTCACCGACCCGAACGGTGAGGTGCACGGCTACCCCGGGCTGTACGTGCTGGACGGCGCCGCCCTGCCCTCCAGCACCGGCGTCAACCCCGCGTCCACCATCGCCGCCGTGGCCGAGCGCAACGTGGAGAAGGCCATCCGTGGCATCCTCTGCAACGCGGACTGGAAGGCGCCGGAGCGGGCCCTGGCGACTCCCCGCGAGGACCTGGTGGGCAAGGTGACGATCCCAGCGGGAGGCACGGTGGCCTCGCCCAGCACGGTGGTGGGCATGCGCTTCACCGAGCGGATGACGGGCTTCCACGCGCAGGGCCACACGCCCGCGGAGGACTTCGCGGGCGCGGAGAAGGCGGGGCAGCAAGCCAACACCGTCGCGGAGTTCACCGTCACCATCACCCTGGCCAACCTGGATCGCTTCCTGGCCGAGCCTGCCCACGGTGGCATTGCCCAGGGCACCGTCCACGTCGCCGGCCTCACCCCGCCCGAGGGCGCCAAGGTGGAGAACGGCGTCTTCAACCTCTTCGTGGACACGGACAGCTTCTATGAGCGGCGGATGATCTACCTGCTGCCCTTCGTTGGCCAGGACGGTCAGACCTACCTGCTAGACGGCTACAAGGAAGTGAAGGACCACGGTGACTTCGACGTGTGGGGCGCCACCGCCACCCTGTACACCGTCATCCGCCGAGGCAAGGACAAGAACGGGCCAGTGGTGTCCAGCGGCATCATCCGCCTGAACAAGAAGGACTTTGCCGAGCAACTCACCACCTTCGAGGTGCTCGGCACCACCTCGACGCAGGCGAAGGCCGACGCCTACTGGCGCTTCGGCTCCATGTTCCTGGGCACGCTCTGGGACGTCTTCGTCCGCCCGCGTATGGAATAGGAGAGACACATGGCTGCGATGGCGAACCGGTATGACGTGGTGGTGGTGGGCTCCGGCTTCGGAGGCTCCATCACCGCCCTGAGGCTGGCGCAGGCCGGCAAGTCGGTGGCAGTGCTCGAGCGCGGCCGGCGCTACAGCCCCGGGCAGTTTCCTCGGGATGTGAAGCGCACGGACGAGCTGCTCTGGCGCCACTCCTCCCGCGAGCAGGCCCAGGGCCTGTACGACATACGTTTCCTCTCCGGCATCGGCACGGTGGTGGCC
This sequence comes from Archangium lansingense, assembly GCF_026626635.1. GTDB lineage: Bacteria > Myxococcota > Myxococcia > Myxococcales > Myxococcaceae > Archangium > Archangium lansingense. Next base: position 6,634,104 of record NZ_JAPNKA010000001.1, on the reverse strand, counting down.
AGTGGCGTGGGCGGTGGCTCGCTCGTCTACGCCAACATCCACGTGCGGCCGGACCCCGTCGTCTTCGAGGATCCGCGCTGGCCCCGGGGCTACACCCGCGCCGCGCTGGAGCCCTACTACGACAAGGTGGCCAGCGAGCTGCACCTGACGCCGATGCCCGAGTCCATCTCCCTGCGCAAGCGCAACGTCCTGCGCCGCGCCGCCGAGCGCATGGGCCGGGAGGTGTTCGATCCGCCCGAGGCGGTGGCGTGGACGGAGTCGCCCGGCCCGGGCCGCAAGCCGTGCCAGCTCTGCGCGGAGTGCGAGTTCGGCTGCCAGTTCGGCGCCAAGCAGACGATGGATCAGACGTACCTGGCCCGGGCCGAGAAGCTCGGTGCCACGATCTGGCCGCGCATGCAGGTGTCCCACGTGGAGCCGGCGCCGGGCGGCGGCTACCGGGTGCATTACCAGGATCTGGCCACCGGGGAGCGGCGCTCGGTGGACGGGGCCCGCGTGGTGCTGTCCGCCGGAACGCTGGGCACGGTGGAGATCCTCCTGCGCAGCCGCGACAAGACGCGCACCCTGCCCAAGCTGAGCGCACGGCTGGGCCATGGGTACTCGGGCAACGGTGACTTCCTGGGCTCGGTGTTCAACAGCCGCGAGGACCTGGAGCCCTGGGTGGGACCAGACGTCTCCACGGTGATGCGCTTCTTCGACGCCGAGCCCTCCTTCACCATGGCCGCCCCCACCTTCAACAAGCCCGTCATGGAGGTGCTTGCGGGCCTGGGACAGCCGCGGATCGGCGGTCTCTTCCAGGGCATCGGCGCGCCCCTGTGGCCCCTGCTGGGGCCGGCGCTCAACATGGCCTTCGCCAAGGGGCTGCTCAGCAAGCCGGCCCGCACCTCGGCGGACCCCGCGCGCATGACGAACCTCTTCGGCATCGGCCGGGACAACGCCAACGGGCGCATGGGGATGAAGGGCGGCCAGCTGGACATCGAGTGGAACTACGCCGCGGAGAACAAGGCGCTCATCCAGCGGATGACGGGGGCCATGCAGGAGCTGGCCTCGCAGTACGGCGGCACCTACGCGCCGCTCGTCACCTGGTCGCTCTTCCAGCGTCCCATCACGGTGCACTCGCTGGGCGGGGCGCACCTGGCCGAGTCCCCCGAGCGCGGCGTGGTGTCCACCGAGGGCGAGGTGTTCCAGTACCCCGGCCTCTATCTGGCGGATGGCTCGGTGATTCCCACCTCCATCGGCTTCCACCCCGTGATGACCATCAGCGCGGTGTCCGAGCGCATCGCCGAGGCCGTGGCACGCGGCTTCTGACAACCCGGGCGGCCCTCGGGCCGTCCCTGTGAACGAGGAGAGGGCCATGAGGATCATGGACACACAGCCGGCCTCCGAGCGGTACGAGTTCAACGCGGGTGACGGCGTCCCGCTTCGGCTCACCCGCCACCAGGGCGGCACGAAGGGACCGGTGCTGCTGGTACATGGGGCCGGAGTGTGGAGCGGCATGTTCAAGCTGCCCACGATCTCGGAGAACTTCGTGCAGTACCTGGTGCGCCACGGCTACGACACGTGGCTGCTGGACTGGCGAGCCAGCACCCAGCTCCCGCTGCGCCAGTTCTCGCTGGACGAGGCGGCCGAGCACGACATGCCCGCCGCCGTGCGCAAGGTGCGCGAGGTGACGAAGGCGGACAGCGTGCAGGCGGTGGTGCACTGCGCCGGCTCGGTGATGTTCTTCATGTCGCTGGCGGCGGGGTACCTGCCGGACGTGCGCGGCGTGGTGGCCTCTCAGGTGGCGCTGCACCACCGAGTGCCCCGCTCCACGCTAGTCAAGTCCCGGCTGCGGCTGCCGGAGATGCTGGACGTGGCGGTGAACTACATGACCCCGGGCGAGGGCACGCAGAACCCGAGGCTCCAGGCCGCCTTCGGAACGATGGTGGACCTGATGTACAGGGAGTGCGACAGCACGGTGTGCCACCGGCTCTCCTTCCTGTACGGGCGCCTGTACCGGCACGCGCGGATCAACACCCAGACACATGAGCGGCTGCACGAGCAGTTCGGCCGCTGCAACATGCAGACGTTCCGCCACCTGGCGCAGATGGCTCGGGTGGGGCACGCGGTGCGCTACGACTACGGCAAGGAGGAGAACCTCCGGCGCTACGGCAACGCCAGGCCACCCGACTACCTGGATCCGAAGCACCTCAAGCTCCCCATCACCTTCGTGGTGGGCGACCACAACCAGACGTACCTGCCCACCGCCTCGGAGCAGACGTACGAGTGGCTGAGGGAGGCCAACGGCGCGGGCCTCTACGAGCGCAAGGTGCTCGAGGGGTACGGGCACCTGGACACCTTCATGGGCAGCACCGCCTCGCGCGACACCTACCCGGTGATCCTCCAGGCGCTGGAGGCCCAGGCCTGATCAGCCGGTGATGGTGATGCGACGGTGGCCCAGCACGCCGCCGTCCATCTCCACCACGTCCCCGGCCTTCAACATGCGCGGGTTGGTGGCGTGGGTGCGCAACGCGGCAGAGAGCCTCGCCGTGGGGCCCGGCAGCAGCGCCGCCAGCTTGCGCTTCCACGCGGGCACCGTGAAGGCGACTCCCGCGGGCGTCCCGGTGAGGACGGCGTCCCCCTTCTCCAGCACCCCAGAGGGCACCGCGCGCGCGGCCAGCCGCAGCAGCTCGCGCGGCGAGGCGATGAGATCCATCGTCCGGCCCCGCTGGCGGACCTCTCCATTCACGGTGAGGGTGAGCGTCACATCCAGGCACGCCTCGGCCTGGGGCGCGTCCGGCACCCACAGGACGGGTCCGGCCACGAGGAAGCCCGGGAAGCTCTTGGCGGCGCCCCAGAAGGCCATCCGGTCCGGCCGGCCCTCGCCCAGCACCTGCACCGTGCGCGCCGACACATCATTGGCGAGGAAGTAGCCCACCGGTGGCGCGAAGTCCGGACGTTCCAGCGCGTCCGCGCGCACCTCCTCCAGCAGCACCAGACCCAGCTCCACCTCGTAGTCCAGCAGCGGCGGCAGCTCTGGGAAGCGCGAGGCCACCCGCGAGGACAGCGCCGCATCCAGCTTCGCCACCGCCGCCAGCATCGCGTCGCGCGAGGGGCTCGCCACCGAGTCCCCCTGCACCAGCAGCGACGAGGCGTCCTTGGCGAAGACGGCCGGGCCTCCCGCCTCGCTGCCCGTCTCGTTGATATGGGCCGCGTAGGTGAGGCCGAGCGCATGCACCCGCTTCGGGGCCAGCACCAGGGGCTGCGTGCGTCCGGGAGTACGAGCCGGATCCAGCGCCTGCAGTACGGCTGGGACGGCGCGCGACGCCAGGGTCAGCATCACGTGCCCTCCACCGCCTTGAGGGGAGCCGCCTGCTCCGGCAGCACGGTGCCGTCCCACTCGACGTAGCGCACGCCCTCGAGCCGCTCAGGGCCATGGAACTCCAGGGCGCCGACGGCGGAGGTGAGCTTCTTCCCGTCCGGCTTCCAGGCCGCGTAGGGATGGGAGCGGGAGAAGAACTCCAGCTCGCAGTTGGCCACGTCGCTCTGGGCCACGTGCACGTCCCAGCCCTCCGGGTCCCTGTACGCGTAGCCCACCAGCGTCCGCGGATCGCACCAGGCGCGCCCCTTCACGGACACGGTGGCGGACGTCGCCTGGAAGAGCAGCTCGCCGGGGCGAGGCGCCTCCATCTTGGTGAACAGCAGGCCGGGCACTTCATGGAAGGAGTGCTGTGCTTGCGCGGTGCGCAGGTAGATGGGTGTGAGGCGCGGGCCGCGATCACGGCGGGGACGCACGGTGAGGGCCTCCAGGCGGGCCTCCGAGTCCTCGCGGAACGTCGGGCAGTACAGCCAGGTCAGCTCCTCGATGCGCCGGTGGCCCCACAGGTGCTTCTGCAGACCCGGAGCACCGCGCACCTCCATCTGCTTGCCGTCCACGGTGACGGTCCCGCTGAAGGTGATGTCGTCGTGGGAGTGATTGACGTGCGTGGTCAACGGCAGCAGCCCCACGCCCCGCGGCGTGCGCCGGACGGCCTGGGTGGACTCGGGGGTGTAGCGCAGATCCCACGCGATGGAGTGCCCGCCCGAGGCGACGCTGCCATGGCACTTGCCCGGCGACAGCTCCGCATCGCCAATGCGAATGCCGAAGCGGCCCGGTGTCCCAGCATCGAAGGCCGAGATCGGATGAATGGCCTTCACTGCTACCGCGGGCCCATCCGGCGAAGCGCAGTCGAAGGCCGCCGCCCACAGCGTGGCCCGAGGCTCACCGGGAGCGCCCGGTGCCGGCGTGAAGATCGTGTAGCGCAGCCACCAGGCGCGCTCGCCGCCCGGGTCGAGGACACACAGGAACCAGATCTCGAAGAACCCCGCCTGCTTCTTCCAGCGTGGCAGGTTCGCTTGCTCGCTCGTCGGCATAACGTCACCCCCCTATACGTGCACCCTCGCAGAGCTAACGCGGCACGGCAAGAAGCGCAGCGTCACATCACGTCAGCGCAGCTCCTCGGGCCAAGAGATGCGGAATGTTACGCCCTCAGCATCATAGTGGCGCAGCTCCGCAGTCGTCTCGTGGTCCCCCGCGCAGCGCCCCGTGCCTAGAACGATACCGTGCTTGAAGTGGCGCAGCATGCCGCGCTCGTTCAACCACATGTCCACCTGGGTGGGCCCCACATCGGTGATGAGGACTTCCTGGTAGTTGTTGCCCGCGCGGAAGTTCTGCCGCACGCGCGCCAGCCTCCGCTTGCGGTTCAGCAGCCGGAACACACCGAAGAGGGCGCGGCCCAACATCGTCTCGCTGTACCCTTCGATGTGCCGCTCGCCGAGCAGCCGGAAGGCCTCCGCATCTGGCTTCCCCGGGTGCAACGACTTCGCCGTCAGGCCCAGGCACCGCTCCCAGACCTCCACCGGGTAGGCTGGCAGCAGCCGCTTGTCCAGGTCCAACCCCGCCTGCCTCAACTGCTGCTTGAGCGCGGGCGTGATCTTGTTGCCAAGAGCCCGGACGAAAAGCCCCTCGACGGTCTGATCGAAAACGAGTCTCTCGTTCTTCATCATGGTGTTGCTTCCTTGCAGTGCCCAGACCCTTGGGTCAGGCCCCCTTAGGCACGCAGGCACCCCACCTGCCGCGTCACGGACGCAGATTAGCATGGGGCCACCTCGAGCGAGGGGTGGGTCTAGCCCGAGGAAGGGCCCATCCACAAGCGGTGAGCCCCCGCCACCACCGCGAAAGCCGCCCCCTGTTGCTCGAACGGCAACAGCTCCAGGCTGGCCCCGAAGGCCCGCAGCATCGACTGGGCAATCGTCAAGCCGAGCCCTGTGCCTCCTCGCTCGCGTGCCGTGGTGAAGAAGGCGTCGAAGACACGGACTCGGTTGGACTCGGAGATGCCCTTCCCATCATCGCGCACCACCACCCGTCCCCTCCCCTCACCCGCCATGTCGGCCTCCAGCCGTACGCGCACTCCCTCGCCCCCGTGCTGTGAGGCGTTGGTGATGAGCTGCCAGACGATGTCCTCCAGCACCTCGGCGGGCAGGCCCAGGGCGAGCCCCGCGGGCACGGCCCCTACCTCTACGGTCAACCCCTGGGCTCGGGCTCGCTCCGCCAGCGCCACCAAGAGGGGAGCCACCTCCGTCTGAGAGGGACGCGCCACCAGCGAGTCCGCGCGGGCCAGTTCCAGCAACCGCTGCACCAGCCGGGTGAGCCGCCGGGCATCCGCGTCGACATTGGAGAGAAAACGCTCGCGCTGCTCGGACGACATGCTGTCGGCACTGTCGCGCAGCAGCTCCACCGCCCCCTGGATGGAGGCCAGCGGCGTCTTGAACTCATGTGACACGTTGGCCGCGAAGGAGCGGATGTATTGGTTACGGTCCCTCAGCGCCGTGGCCATGCCGGCCAGGGACTCGGACAGCTCGGCCAGCTCCTCCACCACCGGACGCGCCACCGGCTCGAAGCCTTCGGGTGCGCTGGCGGCGATGGCCCGCGTCTGCCGCACCAGGGCTCTCACCGGACGGACCACCAACGCCGCCGCGGCCAGCGACATCAACGCCACCACCCCCAGCAGCACCAGCCCGGTAGCTGTGAGGTTCCATCGATCCGCATAGACCGCTTTGGCGAACGTCATGGGCGTGCGGGAGAGAACCACCGCGCCCCAGACCTTCTCCCCTACGAGCACTGGCAGCACCACCGTCACTCGCACTCCGGTATCGCGGCTCAGGGAGGCGAGCGGCGCGTCATCGGGATCGGCGAGGCGTCGGCGCAGAACGCTGCGGGGCTCGCCCCGCAGGGCGCGCTGGACCTCCTGGCGGGCCAGCAGCGTGGTCCCCAGACCCGAGGAGCTGCTGGCCACCACCACGCCCTGGGCGTCCACCACGCGAATGCCGGCCAGAGTGGAGCGCCGCACCTGGACGAGCAGCGGAGAGAGCTGCTCGCCGGCCTGCAGCGCACGAGGCTCTGCGGGGATGGCGGAGAGTGGTGGATCCTCCACCGCGGGCAGCGCGTCGTCCGAGGCCCGGAGCGAGGGAAGGATGGGCTGGAGCTGCGAGTCCGCGGGCGACGCGAAGGGCCAGGCGGCGACCCGGGTCAGGCCGTAGTCTTCCGTCCCGACCTTCTCGCGCAGCAGCTCACCGTAGACCGAGACGACTACGGTGCCCTGGGCGATGAGCTCGGTCTCCGTCTGGCGGATGAGCTGGTTGTCGTAGACGCGGACGAACACCAGGCCGAGCAGCGCGATCACGAGGGCGCCCAGCCCCACCGCCGCGAAGACCATCCACAAGCGCGGGCGGGCGCGCTGGCGGTCAGGGGATCGCGAGCCGGTAGCCAAGGCCATGCACCGTCTGGATGACTTCGCCCCCGGCCGAGGCGAACTTCTGCCGGATGTGCCGCACGTGGCTGTCGATGGTGCGGTCACTCACCACCACGTTTTCGTAGACGCGCGTCATCAGCTCATCGCGGGTGAAGGCCTTGCCGGGCGCGCGCAGGAGCGCGGCGAGCAGGTGGAACTCGGTAACCGTGAGCACCACCTCCTGGCCGTTCCAGTAGGCACGCCACAGGTCCAGGTCCATCCGCAGAGGTCCGCGCTGCAGCACCTGGGAGGACGAGGGCGCGGGGGCCGCGGGGCTCGCGTTGGCACGGGCCCGCCGCAGCACGGCCTTGATGCGCGCCACCAGCTCGCGCGGGCTGAAGGGCTTTGCGAGATAGTCATCGCCGCCCAGCTCCAGCCCGAGGATCCGGTCCACCTCGTCTTCCCGCGAGGAGAGGAACACGATGGGGACCTCATGAGTGCGGCGCACCTCGCGGCACATCTCCAGCCCGTCCATCTCAGGCATCATGATGTCCAGGACGATGAGCGCGGGCACGGAGCGACGCACCTGATCCAGGCCGGCGCGTCCGTTGGAGGCCTGCTCGACGTGAAAGCCCGCCTGCGAGAGGGCGAAGCTCACCACCTCGCGCAGGTGCGGATCATCATCGACCACCAGGATGGAAGGACGTTCGGTCACGGCACCCCGAAACGTATCACGGGTGGGACAAGGGGAGCCCCATGGTAGAGCCCCACCTCAATCCGGGAGACGGCCACGGAGTGGAGCGAGCGACACCCGAAGTCTGATTAGATGCGCGCGAAGTCTCCGGGTACGGCGTGCCGATGACCGGCGCCCCTCCGGGACATGGGGGCCTCGATGTCGATGAACCACGAGCCGGTGAGGAACGAGTACCTGGATCAGGTCCGCGAGCAGCAGCAGCGCCTCGAGGTGGACCTGAAGGCACGCAAGGCCGTGATGCCGATGGCTCAGGCGGCCCAGATGGCACCGAGAGCCGCTCGGGCCTTGGCCGCCCCCCCTCGCGAGATTCCGGGCAACGCCGTGGACGTGCGTATCACCGGCTTCTGGAGATGGAAGACGGTCGTAGTACCTCCCAATGCTTACGTCGTGCACACCCGCCGCGGCCACGCCCAGCCCCTGCACATCGGCCTGGGCGTCTCCTTCCGCTTCAACCCGGCAACGGACTCGTTCCTGGTCGTGCCCGGAGCCATGCAGACCATCCTCATCAACGCGCACAGCATCTGCCGCGAGCTGCAGGGCCTGCTGGTGCAGGGCTACGTGCAGTGGATCATCGAGGACTTCGCCACCGCGTACAAAAAGCTCGACTTCACGGACGCCGAGGACCCGATGCGGGTGGTGAACGTGCAGCTGCGCGAGCAAGCCGAGGCGGCCATCAAGGACAAGGTGGCCACCATGAGCATTGACGCGGTGCTCTCGGACAAGCAGCCGATCATCGAGGAGCTCACGGCGCGGCTGCGCCATGTGGCCGAGGGCGGTGGCGGCGGCGACAAGGGCCTGGGGCTGCGCATCGTCACGGTACAGATCAAGGAGGCGGTAGTGAGCTCGGCGCGGCTCTGGGAGAGCCTGCAGAAGCCCTTCCGGGCCGAGCGCGAGCGCGTGGCGCGGCTGGCCACGCTGGAGACGGAGGATGCCATCACCCACCGGGAGCAGGAGGTGGAGCAGCAGCGCGAGCGGACGCGGCTGGAGACCAACAGCGAGCTGGCGATGCTGCGCGGGCGCAAGGAAGCGGAGGCGTACGACCGGGAGCAGGCCGAGCGGCTGCGGCGGCAGCAGCGCGAGGAAGAGGACGCCCGGAAGCTGGCCGTCGATCGGCAGCAGTCCGCGCTCCAGGGAGCCGAGCTGGAGAAGGCACGACTGGCGGTGGAAGCGGACGTGGCGAAGCAGAAGCAGGAGGCAGAGGCCGCGCAGCGCAAGCGCGAGGCCCTGACGGCCATCGAGCTACAGGACCTGCAACGCACCGCGGCCAACCGGCAGAAGCAGGTGGAGCTGGAGCAGTTGGAGAGCCGCGAGCGCATCCTCAACGGGCTCAGCTCGGCCAACCTCCAGGCGCGGATGGTGGAGCTGCTGCCGTCCATCGCCGAGAAGATGCCTCAGCCCCAGGAGCTGCGCTCCGTCACCATCGGAGGGGGCGCGGGTGCGCAGGAGGGCCAGGCGCTGACCACGATGGTGGCGCAGATGATGGCGCTGGTGGGCGCGATGAAGCCCGAGGGCGAGCCGGCTGCTCCTGACAAGGCAGAGCGCCGGGAGGCATAAGACCCTGGATCCGTTACCGCGTCGCGTGCGCGTAGACCTGCCGGGAGAGGTCGGCGATGAGCGCGCGGGCCACCTTCTCGTCCGGGATGCCGCTGGTGAGCACCACGAGGATGTAGGGAGGACGGTTGGGCGGGTAGACGATGGCGGCGTCGTGGAGGACGCCAGAGATCTGCCCCGTCTTATGCGCCACGGGTGTGCCCGGCGGCAGTCCAGCGGGGATCTCCAGGTTCAGTTCCTGGGCCAGGAGGATGGTGCGCATGGCCTGCGTGGAGGCAGGTGACGCGGCCTTCCCCTGCTCGATGGCCGTCATCAGGGTAGCGAGGTCGCGCGCCGTCGCGGAGTTATTGAGGCCCTTCTGGTACGCCTTCCCGTCCTCCACACCGCGCAGCACGTTCATCTGTTGGGCTCCCAGCGAACGCAGGGTCTTCGTGACGCGCTTCGCGTCCACCAGGGCGATGACGGTGTTGGTCGCCAGATTGCTGGAGCGGGTGATCATCCGCTCGACGAGCTCGCGCGCCGGCACCGGCTTGCCGAGCCGCTCATAGAGGGAGGCGTCCTCGTCGTCCTTCGCATCCAGGGCATACGGCGAGCCATCCACGATGGAAGCGAACTGGTTGGCCAGAGGCAGCTGCTGGCCCAGGGACAGCTTGCCGGCATCTACCTGGCGGAAGAACTCAATCATCACCGGCACCTTCATGGTGCTGGCGGCATGGAAGGAACGATCGGCCTCCAGGTAGAGCGAGTCCTTGGGGTTGCCTAGGTGCTGATAGGCAACCGCCACGGTGGCGCCCTTCACCTGGGCGATGCGCTCCTGGAGGGAGGCGCGGAGGGGATCGGTGCCGGACGGCGTCGCGGCGAGGAAGACGAGGAGCGCGGTGGCGATCATGTGTGCAGGGGGGATGAAGGTCGAACGGCGAGCCCAGGCTATCCGAGGTTGGTCCTGTGGCTCAGCCCTCGAGTACCGTGGTGAGGGCTCGGTACTCCGGCCGGAGCATCCGCTCGGCCTCGGTGCCGGCGACGACCACCGGGAGCATTGCGCCCTCCAACCCCGCCTCGGCCGAGAGCTTCACGGCGATGGGAGCCATGACCTTCGCCTCGATAAGCCGCTTCAAGGGTCGGGCACCCAGCTTCGGGTCGTAACCGTGACGGGCCAGCCAGGCCCGTGCGTCCGGCTCCACAACCAGCCGCAGTCTGCGCCGCAGCAGTCCCGCCCGGGAGGCCGCCTTCTCCAACTCCAGGTCCACGATCCGCAGCACGTCCGCCTCCGACAGGCGGCGGAATGGGATGACGTGGTCGATGCGGTTGAACAGCTCCGGACGGAACGCCTGACGGATGGCGCGCAGGAAGTCCTCCGAGCCACGCTCAGCCCCAAAGCCCGCAGGCTCGGACTGCTCGACGCCGAGGTTGCTCGTCATGCAGACCACCGCCATCCGGAAGTCCACCAGCCGCCCGAGGCTGTCCGTGAGTCTCCCCTCCCCCAGGATGCCGAGCAGCAGATCGAACACCTCGGGGTGCGCCTTCTCGATCTCATCGAAGAGCACGAGCGACATCGGCTGCTGCCGCACCCGCTCGGCGAGGCTGGTGATGCCGGGACCCACCTCCATCAGCCGCTGGGCCGAGCCGGGCAACATGTACTCGGACATGTCGAGCCGGATCATCCGGTCCTCGTTGCCGAAGAGCGTGCGAGCGAGCTGCTTGGACAGCTCCGTCTTCCCCACGCCCGTGGGCCCGGCGAAGAGCAGCGTGCCCACCGGCTTCTCTGGATCATTGAGCCCCGCCTTGAACCGCGCCAACACGCCCGCGGCCAGCTCACAGGCGCGATCCTGGCCAATGACGCCCTGCCGCAGCTGCGCCGCGAGCATGGTCTGCTCTGCGGGAATCTCATCACTGATGAGTTGGAGCGGCAGTCCCGTGTAACGCGCGTAGGCCTCGGAGACGTCGCGTGGATAGAGCGTCCGGGCCTTGCCGCGCTCGCCCTGCTGCTCCAGCCAGTCGAGGAAGCGGAAGGCCTTCCCCGGGAACAAGCTGTCGCGCTGGAACGTCTCCAGGTGCCCGACGAGCTGCCGCAGCCCCAGGGAATGAATGCTCACGCGGCTGCGCTTCGCCGCCTGGTAGCGCACCATGAGCTCCGGCACCTGCGAGGCGGGGGGAGGCTCGATGCGGACGATACGGAAGGGCCGCAACGCCTCCGGAAGGCGCCGCTGGCAGCGCTCGAGCTCGGCCTCGGTGCACTCGGCGATGAGGGAGATCTCCCCGCTCATCGCCGCGGGAAGTAGCAAATCTCCGATGGACGAGCCGTCCGACTGGGGCGCGAGGATCGACGTGAGCCGGTCCACGTAGAGGTAGTCGTTCTCGTACGAGAGCGCATCCACGATCTTCAGGCAGCGCTCCTGCCACATGCCCAGGTACACCATGCCGGCGACGATCCGCTCGGCGCTGGTGCGCCAGATCTTCGGCAACTGGGCCTTTTTGTCCTCGCGCCGCAGCTCGGCGATCAGCCGCGCGAGCCTCAGCACCTGGCTCGTCTTGCCGGAGCCCGGGCCACCCACGAGCAGCAAGGACTGCGGTGGCTGACGCCGCACGGCGGCAATCCAGGACTGCATCGACTCAGCGTCGTAGACCAGCGTCGGCTGCCGCCCGCCCAGGGCCCGCGAGGTCAGCTCTTCGCTGATCTGCTCGAGCACCTCTGGAGGACGCTCCTCACCCGTGCCGCGCTGGGTATCCCGCTGCAGTCCGCCCGGATCCCAGCTGCACACGTACTCCGCGCCCTCATGGCGGAAGTCGTACAGCCCCTTGGGCTTCTCCCCGAGCAGCGCGGTGGTGAGAGCGTTCTGCAAGACCTCTCGTGCGATGGAGAGGTCCTCGATCACGAACGACCAGCCGAAGCGCGGCACCCTCACGCGCCAGGCGCCGCTCTCCAGCTTCCCGTAGACGTACGTCAGCTTCAGCGGGACCAACGCCTTGGCAATCACTGGCCGCTTCTTGTGCACCGTCTGCGGGTGGATCTCCACGCTGATGGTCCGCGCCTCCAGGGTCTCCTCCCAGAGGAAACGGTCGAGCGCGGCCGGGTCGTCGAGCAGCATCAACCGGCTCCGGGTCTCGAGCAGCGCGTAGACCTCCGCCTCGCTGTTGCCGTAAGCGGAGGGAGGGGGCTCATCGAAGAAGCTTTCCCAGACCGGCAGGAGCTGGCCCGTGAGCCGGCCGTCGTGGTGGGTCGTGAAGTAGACGCGAAGGCTCTTGTCGCTCATGGAGTCACCCGCTCGCTCATCCGCAACCGCCACAGGGCCGGCAGGGCCTCCGCAGGAGACCGCACGCGATGGCTGCCACTGTGAGTCAGCAGATAGTCATCGAGCTCCAGCACCGACACCGCGCCAGGACGGACCGGCGGCTCGAAACGATAGGCACGGACAACAGGGGCCGCAGACTCGGGATCCTCCGGGAGCGGGCGCACGCCCTCCTGGCGCGCCTTGTGGAAGGCCTGGAGCTTCGCGCTGTGCAGCGCAAGCAGCTCCGAGGGTGATGGCGCGTTCGCCTCGTGGATGCGGACCTTGACGATCTCCGGGAGCCGGCCCGAGGACTGCCAGACATGCAGCCCGGACTCCCCCTCGAAGAAAGGTCGCACGCCCGGACCCACCAGCTTGAGCGCAACATGCACCGGCTCCTGCATGGACGCATGGAGAAACTCCCGAAGCTGCCGGGCCCCACCGGACACCACGGCACCTCCGGGCAGGTGCGCGGCGAAGGACTCGATCTCCCCGCGCGAGTGGGCGTAGGCCGAGCAGAGCCAGCGAGAGAGCAGAGAGCCGGAGGATGCACCCTGGCGCCACTGGCCGAGCGGGAGCAGTTCCAACATGACCACGTGCTGATCGGCACTGGAGAGCCCGCGGAGGATGCGTTGCAGGAAGTACACCTCCGACAACGCATCGAGCATCTGCTCGCGGGAGACAACCTTCACGGGTTCGAGCGCGCGCCGGGAGAAGAGCCGGATGCGCGTCCCCTGGGACCAGCGGTCAGCGCCAATCCGTTCCACGCCGAAGCGCTCGGCCTCAATCATCTCCAGTTCTGCCTCCTCGGGGGCACGGGCGAAGGACTCGAGCTGCGCCTCGAACGATTCCAGGTACATGCGCATCGCATCGAGCGTGTAGAGCGATTCGGCATGCTCGCGCTCTCCCGCGCGCAGACGCTCGAGGTGGAAGCGGACCTGTTCGGACAGCGCACCCAGGGCCTCGCTCCCGCGCATCTGCTGGACCACCTCGCGCAGCTCGAGCATCTTCTCGCGCAGCCTCGCAATGGGGAGCGACAGCAGCGGCTCCAGCGCGAAGCCCTGTGCCACTGGCTCCCGAGGAATCAGCGCATCGGCCTGCACCTCGAAACGGCCATCACGGGTGTAGAGCTGGAACAACCGCATGAGGGCCTGGGGCCCCCGGATGATGGATTCGGAGAGAACCTGCCCGACCTTCTCCTCCAGGTAGCGCTTCAGCGGCCGAGCGCCCAGGTGCGCATCGAAGGACTCCTCGACGATGCGCCGCTTCACCGCCTCGTCGGCGGACACGAAGATGTTGCGCGAGACCAGACCTTGCCGCGACAACAGCCGCGCCAGCTCCTTCTCGACGACCTTCTCGCCCACCTCTCGTGATAGCGGGGAGAAGTGCACGATGCGATCGATGCGGTTGAAGAGCTCGGGCGGGAAGAACTCACGCACGGCTCGGTCGGCATCGAGCTCCAGGGAGCGCGCATCCGCTTCACCGATGCCCACCGCCGGCTTGCGCCGGGCGCCGAGGTTGCTCGTCATCACAATGACGGTGTGGGTGAAGTCCGCCGTCTCGCCCGAGGCGTCCGTCAGCCGGCCCTCGTCGAACGTCTGCAGCAGCAGGTTGAGCAGCGAGGAGTGTGCCTTCTCAATCTCATCGAGCAGCACGAGTGAGAAGGGCTGCTCGCGGATGAGGCGCGTCAGCCGCCCCTCCGGCTGCCAGGCATCGCCCGTGAGCCGCGCGACGGCATCCGGCGTCTGGAACTCGGCCATGTCCAGCCGGACCAGGCGCGACGCATCGCCATACAGATAGGTGGCCAGCGCGCGTGCAAGCTCCGTCTTCCCAGTGCCCGTGGGGCCGGTGAAGAGATAGACGCCATAGGGCCGCCGGGGGTCGGTAAGCCCTGCGTGGATGCGCGAGACGAGATCGCATGCCGCCCGCACCGCCTCTGGCTGCCCCATTACCTTGCGAGACAGGGCCTCGTGGACCTCCTCCGGCGCCAGCCGCTCCTGGGGGCGGAGAAGGAAGTCTGGCAGGCCCGTCCTGCGCGAGAGGTGCTCGAAGAGCTCGCCAACATCGATCTCCTTGCCCGGATGCCTCTGCTCGGTGGCCAGCTCGCGCAACAGATCGAGCGCCTTGCCCGGCAGCGCGGCCCCGGCAAAGAGCGAGCTGGCCTGTTCGAGCAGCACCGGGAAGAGCGGAGGTGACCAGGAGGTGTGGTGCTTGGACTCCAGCTCGCGCGCCTCGTGCAGCAGCATCCGGAGCGTCTCGTCCGTGCCGGTGGAACGCACGTGGAGCTGGGTGAAGAGCGCAGCGAAAGACGGAGCGTCGGACTCCAACCGCTGGAGCTGCTCCGGCGTCACCGTGCCGGCAAGCGTGATCTCGCCACGAGACAGCGCTCCCAGGAAGAAGAGCGCGAGGTTGGTGTCACTGTCTCGCGTACGGCCAATGCGGCCAAAGGCATGCAGATCCTCGACGAAGAGGATGCGGCGCCCTCCCCTCGCGTCCTCGAGCAGCTTGATGCAGCGCTGCTCCCAGTCGCCGACATAGCTCATGCCGGCGATGATCCGCTTGCCGGCGATGGACCAGACCTCGGTCACCTTGTCCAGGTTGCGATGGGTCTGGAAACCATCGACCTCGAGCTGCTCGGCCACGAAGCGCTTGAGCAGGGTCCGCTTGCCACAGCCGGGAGGCCCGACAAGCAGCACCGGTGTACGCCGCTCGCCACCGAGCAGGAGCTGAAGCTGCTCGCGATAAGGGCTGCGCGGCATCCCAATGTCGAGCGTGCCCTCCGCGGCCTGGAGGGTGAGGTTGGTGCCCAGCTTGTGCACCACCTGGGTGCCCCCGCTCGACTTCTTCTGCTTCTTCTTGCCCTGCCGGTCCTCGAGCTCCAGATCGTCCCAGGGGCCCTTCTTCTTGCCGAGCTGATCGAGCAGCGACTTCGGCCGGGCCATGAACGCGAGCGCCTTGAGGCTGTCCTTGCGGTTGGTACGCAGGGCCTCATGCTCGTGCGGATCCAGTGCGGCCCAGGCACGGGTGAAGAAGACCTTCGCCTGGTCCTCCAGACTGGCACTGGGATCGACCGGAAACCACTCGTTCTGGCGCGAGGGGTGGTAGGCGATGGTCATGGGCTCGTCGCGCGTGCGCCAGCGCGGCTCGAGGATGAGCGGAAAGAGGCCAGACAGCCGAGGCGTCTCGGTCCCAGCACGCACACGCTTGAAGTCCAGCTCGAGCTGGACCCGCTCCAGGCGGATGCCTCGGGGAAGCTGGAAGTACGACAGCTCCCGAACGGGCAGCTCGCCAATGATGCTCCGGAGGTCGTCCACGAGCTTCTGCTGGAGCTTGACCGTGCTCCGACCCTCGCGGCTGCGCGTATGGGGGCCGAGCGCAAGCGTGGTCCACCGGAAGCCCCCGGTGGCGTCACGGCTCTGGTAGACGGCGATGGTGAGGTTCATCGAGCCGTCCCCCTGAGCACGTCGAGCGGGAAGGAAAGACTCCCCTCCGGATCAAAGTTTCCGGTGCGTGCGAGGTAGAGGATGTGTTCGAGCAGGATCAACTCGAGCTCCTGGAAGTAGTCCCGGCCATCCAGTGGGAAGGTGTGTGCGCCCGCGAACAGCACGAGTCCGCCATCGGAGAGGAACTCACGTACAGCCGGCGCCAGACGGAACTCCTTGACGCGCAGTGGCGCTTGGGGAGCGATGGCCGGCAGCCCGAGTTCCTTCTGGAAGAGATGGGCAAACATCGCCACGGGTTTGATGTTGACCAGGACCGGCTCGTCCTTCTCCGTGAGGGGCAAGCGATGCGCCCCGGCCTCGAGCGCCAGGAAGGCTCCAGCATTGGTCCCACTGACCGAGAGCAGCACCTCCCGGAAGGTACGCGAGGGGGCGATGAGCGCCTTCCTCAGCTCCTCTGCATCGAGAAGCTTGTCGTCCCATCTGCGTGAACGGTCGCTGCTCTTGCTGGTGACAGCGACGCGGCCCATGACTGTCCAGCTACGCCGGGGAGCGTCCGCGAGCAGCGGGAGGATCCAGCGCTCAAGACCACGGGTCTCACCCGCCTCCTGGATGCTCAACGTGATCTCATCCCGCCGGGGCTGGAGCGCGAGCAGCACGGACGGCATCAGCCGGCGGATGGCCTGCAGCTGCTCGTGGGCATCATCCACGAAGGGGGCAGCATCCTGCTGCTCGAAGAGGGCCATCAGCGCCAGCTCCTCGGCGGCCAGGAGGGCCGAGCGCAACCGCCAGGCTTCGCTCCAGAGTGCCCCGAGCCGGCTGTGCTCGTGCTGGAGCTGGCCCAGCGAAGCGGCCTCGGGCCCTCGCATCTTCTTCTGCTCCCCCTGGGCGAGCTGAGCCACCAGGAAGTGGATCCGCTCGCCGACTTGTTCCACGGCCTCCAACCGGAAGATCCCGTCGATGGCCTGCCGCTGCCGCTGCATGTCGCGCACGAGGTCGAGCTGGTTGCGCGCCGACTTCGGGCTGCCCTTGGACAGCTCCACCGCGAGCCCCTCTGGAGGTGAGGAGATCTCCACACGTCCGCCTTGGGCCTCGGGTCCAGCGGAGGAGAGTGCGCGGGCGATGGGAACAACGAGCTGCTGGTCCAGATGCCTGCGCATGGCCCGGGCGCCATACGCCTCCTGGTAGCCGGAGATGGCAAGCGCGGTGATGATCTCAGGGGGGACGTCGAGCGAGATGCCGCGCTGCATCAGTCCGCGCCGATGCCGCAACCTGTCCACGCCAAGCCGCGCCACCTCCGCCGCCTGCTCGGGGGTGAGTGGATGGAAGGGAATGAGCTGGTCGATGCGGTTGACGAACTCGGGCCGGAAGTGCCGGTGCACCTCACGCAGGTAATAGGAGGTGTCATCCACCGAGGTGGCACCGATGCCCAGGGGAGCGCGGCGGTGCGCCACCCCGAGGTTGCTCGTCATGATGATGATGGCGTTGTGGAACCAGGCCGTCTGCCCCCGAGCATCGGTGAGCCGCCCTTCCCCGCAGACCTGCAGGAGCAGATCGAAGACGGCCGGGTGCGCCTTCTCAATCTCATCCAGCAGGAGCACGCAGAAGGGCTGCTGCCGGACGCGGCGTGTGAGCAGCCCCTCGCCCTGGCTGTTGCCTCGGATGAGCCGTTCGGCGGCCCAACCGTCCATGAACTCGCTCATGTCGAAGCGGAACATCCGATCCGGCGAGCCGAAGAGGAACGTGGCGAGCAGCCGCGCAAGCTCGGTCTTGCCGACGCCGGTGGGGCCCACGAAGAGGAAGGTGGCCAGCGGCTTGCCCTGGGGCTGGAGCCCCGCCTTGACCATGCACAGCGTCTCCACGACGCGGCGCACCGCCGCCTCCTGGCCGACGAGCTGGCGACGAAAGTGGGCCTCGACTTCGGCGGCGAGCAGCGTGCGATCCTCGCGCAGCAGGAACTCGGGGACGCCGGTCTTGAGGCTGAAGAGCGAGTACACGCGCTCGCGGGTGAGCATGGGAACCTGGCCCGTGCCCGTACGCTCCTGTTGCAGGCCCGCACGCATCTCTTCGTAGAGCCGCACCGCCTTGCCCGGAAGCGCTCGGCTCGGCAAGTAGCGCTCGGCCAGGTCCACGAGTGGATCCACCGCGTCCTCGGCCAGCGAGGACCGGGACGGCTCCGCCTTCTGCTGCCAGGCCGACCGAGTCCGGAGCACCTCGCGGGTCTGCCGTGTCCCCAGTGGCTCCAGGCGCACACGCCCGAGCACAGCGAAGAGGCCCGAGTGCCGGTTCTCGAGCAGATCCAACGCCTCGGGGGAGAGCTCACCCAGGAAGCGCACCCGGCCCTCCTCCAAGAAGGGCTTCATCGCGCCGGGGATGTCCACATGCTCCGTGGAGTGCTGCGCGAGCAGCTCACCAAGGTTCTCGAAATAGAGAACGGCGTCGAGGTCCTGAGCCGAGCGCATCACGCGCAGCACGCGCTCCTGCCACTGACCAAAGCCAGACATGCCGGCGATCAGCCGCGAGCCGCTCGTCGCGTACACCCGGCGCTCGCGGCCTGCCTTCCGCTCGGCGCGAATCCAGGCGTGGAGCAGCTCCGTCTTACCCACGAGCTCCGGACCGACGAGCAGCACCCCCTGCCGCTTCTCACCTCCGAGCAGGGCCGACAGCAGCGCGAGCTCGGTGTCCCGGGCGATGAGGGGCGGACCGTGCCGGACCTCGTCGCGATCGTGCAGCGGCGTGGAGACGGAGAGCAGCACCTGATGCGCCTGCTCCCGCTTGAGCTTCTCCTCCAGCTTCTTTTTCGCCTGCCGGGCCTTGTCGCTCGCGTCCTGACGGCGCAGCGCGAGCTGGATGGTCTCCAGTGTCACGGACTTCGGAGGCAACAGCCGCAGGTACTCATGGGCTCCTGGCTCCTGTGCGGCGAGCAGCCGTTCCACGTCCGCGCGCACCGTCTCCCGGACGTCCTGGTTCTTGCCGACAAAGACGGTGTGATCGATCGCTGGGACGAAGACCCAGGTCTCCTCCGGGAGCGGCACGACGATCGTAGCCAGCTCGACGGTGACGGGCTTGACGAACCGCTTGGGCAGATCGGCACGGGGCGCCAGGATCTCCAGCATCTCGAGCCGCACCTGCTCGGGGAAAGAGAAGCGGGCGAGCTCCTCGGGCTCCGCCTTGGACAGGTGCTCCTCGAGGAACAGGCGCTGCTCCCCCAGACAGGCCTCGAGGGTGGGCGCGTGGCTGGTCAGGGCTGGTGCGGCCACGGGGAACACCTGGTGGTCCCCATTCCAGAGCTGCTGACAGACGAGCGGAGTGGAGAACTCGAGGGTCCCGGGCGCGGCATCGGAAGGGGCCATGTACCCGGCATCCTATGCCGTCCTCCTCCGTAAAGGGATGGGGCGTGCCAATCCCGATGAGGTACGCTGGCGCCAGGAGACCACCGCACCATGGCGCATGTGAACCCGAGCATCTTCCAGTCCGCGATCGATCGGCGCTTGCACGACGAGCTGCTCGCCCATGAGGACATCCAGCGGGCAGTGCGGCGCGCGGAGAAGGATCCGGTCAGGTCCGGCTCGATCGCGAGGCGGAGGCAGCTGCTCTCCAACGCCTTCAGGCTGACGCGCGCGGTGGCCCCGGTGGTCCTGGATACACTGGCCGCCTGCAGGGAAATCCTGGGCCACAAGGAACCGGTGGAGGTGTTCGTTAGCTCGGAGCCGATGATCCGAGCCGCGGCGATTTACGCCCCGCCGGAGACGCCCGCCATCGTCCTGTCCTCGCGGCTCCTCGAGGTGTTCCAAGAGGCCGAGTTGCGCTTCATCCTCGGTCGCGAGCTCGGCCACCTCGCCTTCGAGCACTTCAACCTCCCCCTGCCGGCTACGGCCGTCGCCAGCGATGAATCCGGGAGGATCGTCCCCCACGCCGCGCTCCTCGGGCTGTACCGGTGGAACCGGGCGGCGGAGGCCAGCGCTGACCGGGCGGGACTGCTGTGCGCCAAGGAGCTCGAGGTCTCCGCGAATGTCCTGCTCAAACTGGCGAGCGGATGGACCTCTGGGTCCGTGAAATCCGAGCTACAGGCCGCGACGCGCCGGGTGAACGCGCTGCTGTCTGACCCGTCGGCTCGCCAGACTCCCTCCGAGGACGACGAAGCGCTCGGGAGCTTCCGAGCCCATCCTTTCAGCCCATGGCGGCTGCGTGCCCTCGTGGCCTTCTCCCAGACAAGGACTTTTCTGAGGATCGCGGGCCGCTACGCGAGCGAGGAAGGGCTGTCGGACGAGGATGCCGACACCCTCCTGGCGTGGGATCTCCGAGAGTTGGATCCTTCTTATCTGGACGAGGGCGCCGCGCACTCCGGGTTGATGAGGCGGGTCCTGACGATGGGAGAGCGCCTGCCCCTCCCCGAGGCCTCGCGGAGTGAATGGGGAGACGTGCTGGCCCAGGTGCGCCAGGCGGTGAGCCTGCCCGAGCGGGCCCGGCTGGTGCAGCACCTCGCACTGGTGAAGGCCCCGGACGGGAACGTGACCAACGAGAGCTTCCTGGAGTTGCAGCGGATGGCCGGAGCGCTGTCCGTGCCTTCGTGGCTCGTTGATGAGGCATTGCGCGGCGCCAGCAACCCATTGGGCTAATCTCTCACCCCCAAGATGCAAGGATTCCCAGCGCAACGCACAACACAAACATCAACAACCGCCTGTGCTTGCAGCAACAAAACACAATCAACAATCAGTTAAATGATTGTGTTTTATTGCCACAGACAAAGACAGTCAAAAAACAAAGAAATACATAGACAACAAAACCAAACACACGCACGCCAATTGCGATTGGCTTTGTCGCACAGCCATAATCACATACATGTATTTAATTGAGATTCTTGCATACAAAAGATGCCGATGTAGGCATGGCATATTCGAGCTTTTGGACGCGGTCGTGTCGCGAAATGTAGGCATGACATGCTCTAGCTGGAGCACGAGGTGTGCGCGGATGTAGGCACGATATCCGACCGCTCTCTGCATCTGCTGGAAGCTAGGTTCGAGCCATGAACGGCATGGCAGCGCCCGAGAGACTCCTGCAACCGGGTTGCCCCTGGTGGGACATGAGGGTCACTTGGGGCGAGCCAAACGTGAAGTGGTGCGAGGCCACGATGTGCGCCTGGGTGAACGAACCCGCGAATGCCTGGTCCAACCTGGCCTACCTGGCGGTTGCGCTGTGGTGTGCGTGGAGGTGGCGAGTCACGGGCAGCCGCGCCATGGCGCGATTCGCGTGGACGACGTTGCTCGTAGGAGCGTTCTCTTTCGCCTTCCACGCGACGAACAACTTCGCCACCCAGCTCCTGGATTTCGTGGGCATGTACGTGCTCGTCTTCCTGCTGGTGTCGTTAAACCTACACCGCGCAGGTTGGTTGCCGCGCGAGCGGGTGGGAGCGGTACACGCCGGGCTGACGGTGGGGTGCACCCTGCTCGTGCCGATGATGCGGCTCGCACAGGTGCCCTACCAGCTCGTGGTGCTGGGGGCGGTGCTGGTGATCGTGGGAACCGAGCTGCACCTATCTCGGAGGGCAGACCCGCGCGAGTCGTACCGGGACTTCTGGCTGGCGGTGGGACTGATGGCCGCGGCGGCGGCATGCTCGGTGGCGGATGTGACGCGGGTGTGGTGCGACCCGGACAATCACTGGTTGCAAGGACACGCGGCCTGGCATGGCCTGAGTGCGCTCGCGCTGCTGTTCACCGCGAGGCACCATGCCGCGCTCGAAGCCGGAGGACTCAGGCCTGCGCCCCCTCGTACGTGATGCGCAGACCCTGGTGGGTCACCGTGAGGAGTGGACGGCCAAACCACCCGCAGTGCTTGCAGACGCCGTGGGTACCGGCCGCGGAGACGCGCACAGGCAGATCCGCGCCACAGGCGGGGCAACCCTCGGGCAGCGTGTAATCGCGCGGCGACGCATGGGCGTGGGATACGTCGGTCATTGATCTGAGGTAACGCAGGGTGCGAGCCGCGCAACCCGGTGCCCGGAGCCACGGGGTCATGGCCCGGCGCATCATCTGATTGCCCGGCAGGTGTCCAGACACCCGCTCAGGCGCAGCGCCGTCTCAGTGCTCCCCATCCAGTGGCAACGTCACCCGCACGCGAAACGCATCGGAGCCCCCGGCGCTCGCGAGCGTCCGGCCGCACACGTGCAGAGGTGCATCGAACTGTCCCGAGAGCACTACCCCACCACGCGGTGACACCGCGATGGCATAGCCATACTCCGAGCTCGTCCCCCCGAAGCTTCGCGCCGCGAGCAGGTGGCCATCGCCGGAGAATGCGCCGAACCACACATCGCTCTTCCCCTGAGACCGTAGCGTCGTAGCTCCCACGGTGAGCGACTCCTTGAAGTGCCCGCTCACCCACGCACGCCCCTGGGCATCGAGCGAGACGCCGTGCGCCTGCACATCGCTCCGGGTCAGCCGCTGCTCCCACACGAGCGTTCCGTCCCCGGTGCGGCGAGACAGGAACGCATCGAAGCCCGCGGCGGCGAGCGGCGTCTGGCCACCGAAGTCAGTGCGCCACTGCAGCGGACCCACCGCCCAGAGCACGCGCCCAGAGCGTCTCATCAGAGGGACCAAAGCGCGTCACGAAGACATCGGTGCCTCCCGCGCTATGGATGGGGCCCGCGCCAAGATCGACCGTCTCGGAGAAGAAACCCGTGACAACACCCCCACCAGCGTCATCGAGCGCGAGCCCTTCTGAAGCACCATCGTCCCCAGGACCGCCCATACTCCGTACCTCGCACTGCTCGCTTATCGGTGGAGCGGATGAAATGGATTGAACTGACGCACACCCGGCGAGCACCGGGGCGAGCAGCCAGGGCTCGAGGCGCTGGGAAAAACCTCGTCCCAGCCGGAAGTAGGTCCAAGTACGTCGGAGGTGCGCTCGCACGGGGATTCTCCTTGAAAACTTTCGCCAGCACGGGAGTTTCTCGTATTCCTTTGAAAACTTCTATCCACACCGCAATCACTTTCATCAAATAGATTGAAGAAGAGGATTTGATTGTGGCCGCCCTCGTGGATCGCGAGTCTTGTTTTACGTCAAAGGTTCCGACACGAATTCGCGAGGCACCTCATGCAATCCAGCGCTCGTTGGTTGTTGCTATTGGTCCCTGGGCTGTTGTTTTTCTATACCTTGAGCGGAGCACCCCCTGAGGCCGAGGCAGCCCCCCGAGGTGGCGGTAATTGCAAGAGGTGCCCGCCAGATGCTGGCACTCCGGACGCGGGCACGGGCTACGACGCGGGTACTCCGGACGCGGGCTCCGGGGGCTCGGACGCTGGCACTCCGGACGCGGGGAGCGGCTCGGACGCCGGCACGCCTCCGCCCGCGAGCTGCCTCGGCCAGCCGCTGCTCGAGTCCCTCGGAAAGGACCATGTGCTCATCGGCGGGCAGACGGACAGCTCCGTGGCTGGGCTGGCGCCGTTCGACCTCCGCTACATCTACCTCGCCGGAGGCCTGTTCGACAGCGTGGAGCCGTGCAACTCGTGCAGCACGAGTTGCTCCGCCGCCGGGCAGTCCTGCTCCAACTCGAATCCCAATGGCTGCGGGTGGTGGGGATGCTGGCAGTGGGATCAGGTCGCTCCAGGGCAGTACCTGCGCGACTACTTCCAGCAGACCATCAACCTGGGGCAGATCCCGATGATCACCTATTACGAGATGCTCCACGCCAGTCGCGTGGCGGAAGGCTCGCAGGAGGTCGCCGCAGCGCAGAACGTCTCGATGATGCAGCGCTACTACAATGACTGGCGTTTCGTGTTGAAGCAGATTGGTACTTCCACCGCATTGCTTCACATTGAGCCAGACTTCTGGGCGTATGCGCAGCATGTGAATCCCAATCCTCACATGATTCCGGCGGCGGTCGCCTCGGCCAATCCCACGGACTGCGCGAACGTGGAGAACACCATCGCCGGCATGGGCCGCTGCATGATCGCCATGGTTCGCAAGTACGCCCCCAATGCCAAGGTGGGCCTGCATGCCTCGGCGTGGGCGACGAAGATTGACGCCATGATGAACAAGGACCCCTCGCTCGATGTGGAGGGCGAGGCCCGCAAGGTGGCCGACTTCCTCTTGGCGTGCGGTGGTGGCGCAGGGGACTTCGTCGTGGTGGAGACGAGCGACCGCGACGCCCAGTACTACCAGGTGCGCCTGGGACGGAACAGTTGGTGGGACACGACCAACACCACGCTCCCCCACTTCCGCCAGGCCTTCCGGTTCGCCAAGGCGCTCTCGGAGCGGATGGGCCGGCCCAACCTGTGGTGGCAGATCCCCGTGGGCAACATGTCGATGCCTGGCTACGACCAGCACTGGAAGGACAACCGTCTGGACTACTTCTTCGACCACCCGCAGGAGGTGGCCGCCGCTCACGGCATCGGCATGATCTTCGGTGCTGGCGAGCAAGCCCAGACGACCCCCTCCACCGACAACGGGAACCTGCTGCTGCGCACGAACGATTACTTCCTCACCGGCGGGCAACGTGCCTGCCTCAACGCCAACACGCCCTGAGGGGCTCGGCGGGCGTCAGGCCGTGCACCCCTGACGCTCGCGCTTGACATCCGCTCCCGGTCCGGGCGTGGGTAGGGGCCATGGATGAAACTCCGCCGTCCTCGCTCCCCTACCCCACGAGCCTGTGTCACCGCTGCGCGGCACCGCCGAAGTATGTGCGGACCAAAACCTCCACGTTCATCCTCTGCCCGCTGCTGCCGCAGAAGTATCCGCCTCAACCGGTGCTCAGGTGCCCCCTCTTCCGGCCGAAGTCCCCAGGGCCGGAAGAGAAGTAGTGCCCCCGAATGCTCAGCCGAAATGCTGTAGCTCGCGCGAGAGCTGGGTCTCCAGGTCTCGAATGTTGCGGTACACGAGGCAGCGGTAGGCCGCGACGTCGAACTTGAGCTCCTTGAGGTCGCGGACGAGCAGAATCGTCGGCCGCCCCTTACCCCACGCGTAGCCGACCTCCAGGTACACGTTCGGGTTGGCCATGGAGAGGTCGGCGATGACCACCTTCGCGGTGTCGATGCGCTCTTTGATGCGCTGGATGATGGCGCCCTCGAACACGACCTGATCCACGCGCTCGCACAGCAGGCCCGCGCCCTTCACGGGGCTCAGGATGCCGTAGTGATAGACATCCTCCATCTCAGGAGCGAAGGGCATTGCGACGAAGGCGTGCGGCTTGGCCAGTGACTGTGCTCCGGCCGTGGCCAGCGGCGGCGCCTGGACGACCTGGCTCATGCGCTTGACGCGGAAGCCCCAGCCACTCGGCAGGGGCTCCACCCCCGGGCTCTTCCCGAGTCCCCGCTCCAAAGCCCTGCGGAGCCGCTCCGCGCGCCGCTGGTGCAGCTCCACCACGGTGATGCGCTCCAGGCCTTCCGGCCCTGCCCCCCTCATGAAGGACTCGACGAGGCCTCCGACGAGCGCGAGCGCCGCCTCGTCCTCATCCAGGCCGTAGTTGGGGCCATGGATCGTGCAGGCGATGTGGCGGATGCCCGGGCGCGACTCGAGCGCCTTGAGAGCCCGGTCCGCGAACTGGCGGATCTCGTGGTAGCCGAAGTGCCCCAGCCTCACGGTCCCCAGGAAGAGGGCCAGGGGCGCGGCGATGGCACCATTCGTGTCGACGAAGGCATGCGCTCCGACGGGCACGGACAACCGTGCCATCGAGACGCCCACGCCCTCGAGCCGATTTGCCACGGCCTGATCCGCGCCGTAGAAGCTCTGGGCGTGTTTGAGCAGCACCACGTCCGCACGCGTGGCGGTGATGTCTCCGGCTTCGAGGACGACGTCGAGGGCAGCGCTCATCGGGATGGACTGTCGCACGGGAGGAGTCAGGCCCGCCATCGGGGGCGGTGCAAAGGAGTGGTCAGGCCGGAGCGACCTCGACCGCGCCCCCTGGTTCCACCGTCACTCGCACCGGCAGGAAGTGCTCGATGAGCCACGCGTGCGTGGTGAGGTGTTCCGTCACCCGCGCCGTCGTGTAGCGCGTCGTCCCCGGCGAGGCCGGGCCCAGCTTCCCCGCCGCCAGCAGCGCCGCCGGCAGGAGGATCTGATCCCCGAGGTGCTCATCCAGCGCGCCCCCGCTCTCCATGAAGCGAGCCACCTCCTCCGCCGCCTCGCGCCCTACGTCCTCCGCCGGGCGCCCCCGCTTACCCAGGGCAGTGAAGCCGGCGATCGTGTGCTCGAACTGCGCCAGGATGAACGTCACCGTGCCCACCGAGTGCGTCGTCGGCAGCGGCCGGTTCTCCGCGTGGCTGTAGATGCCCCGCTCGCGCAGCGCCGCCACCGCCTCCTTGGACTGCCGCTCCGCGATGCCGAAGGGCAGCCCCCCCACGAACGAGCCCACCGAGATGTCCCGCAGCGTCCCGCGCGCCGGCAGCTCCACCCGGCTCGGAGGGTCGCGCACCGGCTCCACCTCGGCGATGAACTCCCCCGCTCCCTGCGGGTAGAAGCCCGCCTGTACCAGCCGCAGCGAGGCGTTCAGCCCGTAGGCCTTCGCCACCGGCAGCCACACGCCCACCACGTAGTGGTAGCTGGGGCTGTGAGGCAGGTGCGTCCCCCCGCGCAAGGTGAGCGAGCCGCCCCCCGCCAGCGCCAGCGGATAGAAGAGGCACTGGAAGAGCAAGGGCGTGCTGCCCGCCGTCCCTACCTCCAGCACGTAGTCGCCCGGACGCACCGGCCCCGGCTCGAAAAGCAGCTCCGACGCCCCTACCGCCGCGCCCTCGCTCTGGCCCCCACTGATGGCCTCCGCCCCCCGCACGCAGGCGAGATGCTGCGGCCTCAGCCCCGTTGGCTGGCGGTGGGCCCTCACGTTCTTCATGTGGAAGGGCCTCCCGGTGATGAGCGACAGCGAGAGCGCCGAGCGGAGGATCTGTCCTCCCCCCTCGCCCTCGCTCCCGTCGATCTCCACCGGTCCATCCTGGCGGTCGGCGCCTGCCATGCCCCTTCCCCTCCGAAGAAGTCCACCCCAGCCTAACAGAAGGCTTTCGGTTACTGTCCGCCCGCCTTGGCCCTCGCCATCTTCCTGTTCACCTACGTCTTCATCGCCGGTATCCGCCTCCCCTTCCCCAGGCTGGATCGCCCCGGAGGCGCGCTCGTAGGCGCCGTCCTCATGGTGGTGGCCGGTGTCGTCGCCCCCTCCGAGGTCTTCAACTACAGCTCCGACCCCGCCCGGCACGCCGTGGACATGGACACGCTCGTGCTCCTGCTGGGGATGATGCTGCTCGCGGACTACCTCTCCCAGGCCGCCTTCTTCCGCGCCGCCGGAGCCTGGGCGCTGCGCAAGGCCCATACGCCCCGGTTGCTGCTCGTGGCCGTGGCCATCACCAGCGCCTTCCTCTCCGCCTTCCTCGTCAACGACACCATCTGCCTGATGCTCACCCCGCTGGTGCTGGTGGTCGTCGAGGACGCGCGCCTGCCTCCCATCCCCTACCTGCTGGCCGTGTGCATGGCCTCCAACTCGGGCTCGGTGGCCACCTTCACCGGCAACCCCCAGAACATGCTCATCCAGGGCGCCTCCGGCCTGCCCTATGCGCAGTTCGTCGCCTACATGGCGCTGCCGGCCGTGCTCTCCACCGCCGTGGTCATCGCGGGGCTCCTCTTCGTCTTCCGCAAGGAGCTCTCTCACGAGCGCTTCGATACCCACCCACCCGCGCCACCCGTGGACCGGCCGCTGCTCGGGCTCACGCTCGTCACGATCCTGGGCGTGGTCGCCGCCTTCTTCATCGGCCTGCCCATGAGTTGGAGCGCCCTGGCGGGTGCCGCGGTGGTGATGACGCTCGCCCGCCGCTCCGAGCCTCCTCGCAAGGCCATCGAGCGCGTGGACTACGTCCTGCTGCTCTTCTTCGCCTGCCTCTTCGTCGTCGTCTACGGCGTCAACAAGGCCGGCTGGGCCGATGACATCTACCGCGTCTTCTCGCCCTTGATGTCCGGGCCGCCCTGGCGCGAGACACTCGGCTTCGCCGGGCTGACGCTGGTGGCCTCCAACCTCTTCAGCAACGTGCCCTTCGTCATGCTGGCGCGCGCCTGGGTGCCCACGCTGCATGATCCCGTGCTGGGCTGGCACGTGCTGGCGCTCGGCTCCACCTTGGCCGGTAACCTCACGCTGGTGGGCAGCGTGGCCAACCTCATCGTCTTCGAGGCCGCCCGCGGCAAGGCCGAGCTCAGCTTCCTCGGCTACCTGCGCGTAGGCATCCCCATCACGCTCATCAGCTTCGTGCTGGGGCTCGCGGTGCTCCTCGCGGAGCACGCGCTCTTCTAGCGGCTACGGATCCGGATCCGGCAGCTCACCGGGCGCCAGGTCGGGCTCGGCGGGCTTCGGAGGAGCCGGCAGCTCGCGGCCCGTGGTGTGCGTACTGTCCGGCCCCGCGACCTCAGGCGGCGGCGCGCCCGGCTTGCGATCCGGTGGGCGCAGCTCCTCGGCGAACTGCGCGGCGACCACGTCCAGCATCCCCGTCAGCTCCTGGCGGAACAACGAGGGATCCTTCCCCACCTTGAAGGGATCCAGGTGCTCAGCGCCCTCGGACACCCGGTCCACCTCGAAGGGACGGCGCCAGATCT
Source organism: Archangium lansingense (assembly GCF_026626635.1). GTDB lineage: Bacteria > Myxococcota > Myxococcia > Myxococcales > Myxococcaceae > Archangium > Archangium lansingense. The sequence goes on along the minus strand of NZ_JAPNKA010000001.1, from coordinate 6,605,792 downwards.
CCGCGCGCCCGTTGATCTTGAACATCCGCGCGTAGCCCCGCATGTACGCGCCCGCGCGCCCCTGGTCGCTGCGCATGCCGTAGTCCTGGATGACGAACTCCACCACCGAGTCCGCTCCCAGCCGCGTCAGCAGATCGTAGTCCGGGGCGTTCGCCGGAACCTCTTCCACCAAGAAGCTCTCCAGCATCGTCGCCACCCGCGCCGGCGCCAACGCGTCCACCCACGGCCGCTCCTCGGGGAGCTGCCGGAACGTGTTCACCCGCAGGCGCTCGGAGACCTCGAAGCGCGACACCGCCCCGGTCAGCTTCGCCTGCAGCCGGCGATCCGCTTCCTTCGGCTCCAGCTTCTTCAGCTTGCCCTTGTAGGCGCTGTCCTTCTGGAACACGAGGCTGTGCGGACCCGCCTCGATCTCGATCCGGGAAATGAACGCGGGCCGAGAGATCCGATCCAGGTCCGAGCCCGCAAGACGCTGCGAAGCACAACCCCCAGTGAGAAGCACCAGCAATGCGAGGAATGAGATCCGCCCCATTCCTCACACATACAGCACTTTTCCGCTTCGACCCAACGCACGGCGTCACAGGGAGGACAGTCTCTCCCAGGGGGAGCAGGCTTCAGAACAGCAGCAGCTCCTCGTGCGGCTCCAGCGTCTCCCCCGAGACTTTCTCATGCCCTCCGAGGAGGGCCTCGTTGCTGCGCTGCCGGGACTCGGTGAGCTCGGAAACGAGGGCGAGGATCTGCGGATGGGTGAGGATGAGGGTGTCGAAGTCCTCGCGGGGCAGCCGCAGCAGCGAGGTGTTGCGCGCAGCCGTCACGGTGGCATTGGCGGGCGTCTTCTGCAGCAGGGACATCTCTCCGAACAGCTCGCCCTCGCGCAGCCGGGCCAGTGACTGCTCTCCCTTGGAGACGGCCACCTCGCCGGAGAGCACCACGTAGAGGCCGTCCACCTGCTGGCCCTCGTGAATGATGGTGTCGCCCCGGCGCACCTCGCGGGCCCGGAAGCGCTCCACCAGCTCGCGCCGATCCTTGCGGCCGAAGGGCTGGAAGATCGCCGAGGTGTTCACCACGTCCGACAGCAGCCGCTGCCGGCAGAACCGCCGCAGCGCCCGGGCCACCTGCGGGTAGCGCCTCGAGAGGCTCGCGAGCACCGGGGCGGAGATCTCCAGCACCTGCGTCTCCTCGGCGGCGCTCACCACCGAGGCCGAACGCGGCGCGCCGGACAGCAGCGCCATCTCACCGAAGAAGGCCCCTTCGCCCAGCACGGCCAGATCGCGCTGCTCGGCACCGGTCTGGCGCACGATGCGCACGCGGCCCGCGCAGATGACGTAGAAGGCATCTCCCTTCGTGCCCTGCTCGATGATGCGCCCTCCCTCGGGGAAGCGGCGCAGCGGGCAGCGCTCGAACAGCGCGATGAAGGCGTCGCGCGGCAGGTCCGAGAAGAGCGGGATCTTCGGCAGCGCCTCGTCCTGGGGGGCCGCCTCGGTGACGGGCTCCTCGCCAACAGGAGTGCCCGGCTCCTCGGTATCAGCCACGGGCCCGGACGCTGCCGGCTCCGAGGCCTGCTCCGTGCCCGCGAGCGCCGCCAGCTCCACCGCGTGCAGCAGCGAGTCCGCCTGGACGGCAAGCTCTGTGAAGGGCGTACTGCCCGGCACCGGGGGCTGGAAGTCCACGCCCTCCTGGGGCGTGAAGCGCTCGAGGCGCGGTGAGGCGAGCTGCACCGCTGCAACTCGGAGGGGCTGGGGTGGAGGCGCGGGTGCGGAAGGCGCGGGACTGGGCGGCTGCTCCGTGACGGCTGGCCGGACGTCGCTCGAACGGCGGCGCAGACCTGGAGGTGCGGACTTCGCCACGGTGGCCTGGGTAGGCGCGGCCTCCGGGCTCCCCTTCTCCGCCTCGCTGAGATCCAGCTCGACCTCGATGTCCGCAGCGGGCGCCTCAGGCGGCGCGGCGCTCGCGTCCTCGAGGTCCAGATCCACCTCGATACCCGACAAGGACGAGGGGGCCTCGGGCTCGGAGTCCTGGGCCAGGGCCTCGTCGATGTCCGGCGGCAGCTCGATGTAGAGCGCGGCCTGCTTCGCCACCGGAGGGGCCTCCAGGGGCTTGGGCGTCATTGCTCGCGCTGAGCCCCCCGCTCCGCCACGGCGGGCGTAGAGGTTGGCGAGCATCTGCTGGACGCCCTGATGCGACGCATCCAGCTCCAGGATGAGCTTGCTGGCGGCGATGGCTCGCGGGAGGAATCCCTCGCGAGCAAAGCCCTCGGCGGCGGCCTGGTAGGCGGAGATGGCACGGGCGCTCTCGCCCACCTTCACCCAGGCATCTCCCAGACGCACGCGCGCCTGGTAGTCCTTCGGATCCAGCTCGCAGTATTCCTCGAAGAGCTCGGCGGCTCGGGAAAAGCGTCCCTTGGTGAGGGCTTCGTTGGCTTTGTCCCTGAGCTGCCGTGGCTCCATGTCAGCGTGCCCCCTCGGCTGCGGTCGTCGTCTTGGCCAACGCCGTTACCGCTGCCTCTCGGACCCGACGGTAATAGTCACTCTTGAGCGCGTCCAGTGAGTCGGCCTGGGCGCCCGTGCCCATCTTCGTGAGGGCACCCGCCGCCGCGGCCCGGATCTCCGGCAGGTCATGGAACAGGTCGCGTGCCACCTCCTCAGCCGCCGAGGTGTCGCCGATCTCCCCCAGGGCGGTGAGCAGATCTCGCCGGCCGACGCCCGAGGGCTCCTGCAGCGCCTTCACCAGCGTGGGCACCGCCTCCTTCGCCTTCATCCGGCCCAGCAGCGTGGCGGCCAGCACCACCTCGGGGCCTCCCTCGGAGACGACCTTCTGGAGCTCACCCGCCGCGGAGGCCGGGGCACCCGCCTTGACGAGCGCATCGAGCACCACCAGCTTCTCGCTGTTGATCTGCGGCAGCAGCTCCAGCAGCGCGGACCGACCGGCGTCACCCTGCTCGGCGAGCGCCTGGGCCAGGGCCTTCAGCAGATCCCGATCGGCTTCGAACATGCCGGCCTTGGCGATCGTCACGCCCTCGGGCCCCAGCCGCGTCAGGCCCACCAGAGCGGCGGTGCGCAGCGTCACGCTGGAGTCCCCGGAGAAGCCCTTGAGCAGCTCCAGCGCCCCAGGAGCCTTCACGGACCCGAGCGCGCGCAGCAGCCCGGCCAGGGGCTCGAGCCGGGACGACTCCACGTCATCGAACAGCTCCGCGGGCGTACGCTGGCGCACCACGGGTCGACCCAGGTCGCGAGCCTTGGCCGCATTGAGCGCCTTCACACGCGCCATGAGGCCGGAGTGCTTCTCGCCCCGCTTGTCCTGCCCCTCCTCCTTCCGAGAGGGATCAAACCCAGGCCCGTAGCGCTCGGGGAGCGGCTGGGTGACCCAGTCCTGCCGGAGCGCCTGCACGGACGCGAGCTCCTGCTCGTAGGCCTTCTGCAGCACGGGTGCCGCGGCGACATCCCCGATGGCCGCGGCGGCGTCCACAGCGAGTGCGCGCAGCATGGCATCGCCCTGGGTGATGAAGGGCAACACCTTGGGGAGCAGGTCCTTGACCACGGGGCCGAGGCCAATCACCGCCTGAAGCCCGCCAACGGCGGTGGAGGGGCGCGACAGACGCTCGACGATGGGCTCCATGGGGCAGCCGCCGCGCTCGCGCATCGCCCGGGCGACGGGGATCGCCTCGCTGGTCTCGGCGTCGAGCGCGACAGAGCACAGCGCGGCATCGGTCTGGGGTTGGCGCGGCATGGCCAGCAGGGCGTCGATGGCCAGGGGGCTCACGGAGCTCTTCTCCACCGCCACGGCCTGCAGCCGGGGAATGGCCTGGAGCTCCTGCAGCCGCGTGAGGGCAGTGATGGCGGCCTCGCGCAGCTCGGGGAAGCTCTCATCCAGCAGGGGCAGGATGGCAGGCACGGCGCGCTTGTCACCCAGGTCTCCCAGGCCGCGAACCGCGGCGGCGGCGAGGATGACCTGGCTGTCGCGCACCAGGGGCAGCAGCCGGTTGAAGGCCTCGGGACGGCCGCTCTTGCCCAGCTCCTCGGCGGCGCCGACGCGCTCGGGCAGCGAGCCCTCGTTGAGGGCCAGCAGGTTGCGGTCCCAGATGGCCTTGGACTCGGCGGCGACAACCTCGGCCATGGCGCCCGGCACGTTGGCCTGCTTGAGCGCCTGGACGATCACCTGACGCGTCTGGCGGCCACGGCGGCCGTACTGCAGGGTGAGGTAGGCCTTGGCCTTGTCGTTCTTCACCTGTGCGAGCGCCATGGCGGCCTGGCCCTGGACGTCCACATCGGAGTCCTCGAGCAGCTCGCCGAGCAGATCCACCACGCGGGGATCCTGGCTCTTGCCGAGTGCGGCAGCGGCCTCCCCGCGGACGATGGAGGCCATGTCCTTGGCCGCGCGGGTGAAGAGGGACAGGTCGTCGGGACGGGCGTCCTCGGCCAGCTTCTTCACGGCGAGAGCCCTCACCTCGGGGCGAGGGCTCTGTAGGTCCGCGAGCAACTGATCCCGGCTACCACTGCATCCCGCGGAGACGAGAAGGGACAGGACGACAAGGAAGGTGCGCGCGCCGGTTCGCATCGTTCTCCGGGGAGGGAAAGCGTGAGACGCCGGCGGTTATATCAGCGGTGCGCGCGACCGCCCACGACTCAGCGGCCCTTGCGAGGGCCCCCTCGCCCCCTGGGCGCCCCAGCACCCCGAGGACCACCTGCGCCGCGAGGACCGCCCCGAGGGCCGCCTGCGCCCCGAGGCCCGCCCGCGCCCCGAGGCCCGCCCGCGCCCCGAGGAGCACGAGAGTTCCACTCGGTCCTGGGCTCCTGCTTCTTCGCACGCCAGTTCACGAAGGAGCTCGAGCCCTCGCCAGTCTCCTCGCCTCCCGACCGTGCCGCACCGCGGCGCGCGGGGCCTTCGGCACTCCGTGGTCCGGGACGAGCACCGCGCTCGCCACGCTCCTCACCCCGAGGCGCCCACTCGCGGCGCTCCGGACGGGGGCTACGCGCGGGAACCCGGCGCTCGGCACTCGGGTCGGAACCAAAGGACTTGCGCTCGGGACGAGCACCGCGCTCGCCACGCTCCTCACCCCGAGGCGCCCACTCGCGGCGCTCCGGACGAGGGCCACGCGCAGGAACCCGGCGCTCGGCACTCGGGTCGGAACCAAAGGACTTGCGCTCGGGACGAGCACCGCGCTCGCCACGCACCTCACCCCGAGGCGCCCACTCGCGGCGCTCCGGACGGCCACCCGCGCCCGCCCCGAAGGACTTGCGCTCGGGACGAGCACCGCGCTCGCCACGCTCCTCACCCCGAGGCGCCCACTCACGGCGCTCCGGACGGCCACCCGCGCCCGCCCCGAAGGACTTGCGCTCAGGACGGCCACCCGCGCCTGCTCCGAAGGACTTGCGCTCCGGACGGCCACCCGCGCCTGCCCCGAAGGACTTGCGCTCCGGACGGCCACCCGCGCCTGCCCCGAAGGACTTGCGCTCCGGACGGCCACCCGCGCCTGCTCCGAAGGACTTGCGCTCCGGACGGCCACCCGCGCCTGCTCCGAAGGACTTGCGCTCCGGACGGCCACCCGCGCCTGCCCCGAAGGACTTGCGCTCAGGACGAGCACCGCGCTCGCCGCGCTCCTCACCCCGAGGCGCCCACTCACGGCGCTCAGGACGACCACCCGCGCCTGCGCCGAAGGACTTGCGCTCAGGACGAGCACCGCGCTCGCCGCGCTCCTCGCCCCGAGGCGCCCACTCCTTGCGCTCGGGACGGCTGCTCGGGCTCTCCTCCAGCTCATCCTCGTTGGGCGTCCACGTGCGACGCTCGGCTCGGCCACCCGCCGCGCTACGGAACGCCGGCCGGGAACCACCCTCGCCACGCGGGGCAAAGGCCTTGCGCTCGGGACCGCCAGCGGCCGCTCGTGCCGGACGCTCCGCCTTCACACCCTTGCGCTCGGGACGCTCCGTCCGGGCAGCCCCCCGCGGCGCGGGCTTCGCCGCCGCACGAGAACGCGCCGGTGCGGGAGGAGCCTCCTCGCCGAAATCCTCATCATCCAGGTCCGCCTCCGCGAAGCCCGGTGCCGAGCGCCCATGGCGCCGCGGCGGCAGCTTGAGCTCCCGCTCCGGCGGCGTGGCCTTGCCGTCGGCCACCTCCTGCAACATGCGCACCTGGTTCTCCGACAGCGGCCGCATCTCGCCCGGGCGCAGGCCCTCGACGGAGATGCCCGCGTAGTTGGGCCGGAACAGGCGCACCACCGGGGCCCCCACCGCGGCGCACAGCCGCTTGATGAGGTGCGGGCGGCCCTCGGCCACCACCAGCTTCAGCCAGGTGTTGCGCTCGGCCTGCTCGAAGACGTCCACGGACAGCGGCGTGGCCATGCCGTCCTCCAGCCGCACGCCGCTGCGCAGCTTCTCCAGCGTGGCCGCGTCCGGCGAGCCCTTCACCTTCGCCAGGTACGTGCGAGGCACCTGGAAGCTGGGATGCGTCAGCTTGTGCGCCAGCGCCCCGTCGTCCGTGACGAGCAGGGCCCCTTCGGCGTCGTAGTCCAGCCGGCCCACCGGGAAGAGCCGCTTGCCGGTCTCCTCGATGTAGTTGGCCACGGTGGGACGCCCCTGTGGATCCGACAGCGTCGTCACCACGCCCACCGGCTTGTAGAGCACGTAGTAGGTAGACTCCTCGGGCGGCGTGACGAGCTTGCCGTCCACCGTCACCAGGTCCCCTGGCTCCACCTTCGAGCCCAGCTCGGTCACCTTCTGGTTGTTCACCGTGACGCGACCATCGGTGATGAGCTCTTCCGCGTGTCTCCGCGAGGCCACACCCGCGCGCGCCAGGTACTTCTGCAATCTTTCAGCTGCCATTACCGCCACCTTCCACTTCTTCGCCCAGCCGTCAAGCAGGCTCTGATCCCTTGTCGCCCTCGGCGGGCGGCGGAGGGGTCGGGTTCAGGATGCCGGAAGCGGCCTTCTGCGTCTTGTCCGCAGCGTCCATGGCCTGCTCCAGCTCCTCGAGCGCGGCCTCCGACGCCGCCACGCTCTTCTCCATGCGCTTCTGGAACTCCGGATCCCCCAGCGTCTCCACGGTGCCGCTGGCCCCAGGCGCCGTCGGACGCTCCTTCTCCACGATCTCCTGGTGCTCCTGCGTCAGTTCGTGGAACTCGCGCAGCGTGGGCAGCGCGGACAGGTCCTTGAGGGCGAAGAACTCGAGGAACTCGCGGGTCGTCCCGTACAGCATGGGCCGGCCCACCTCCTCCTTCTTGCCGAGGATCTTGATCAGCTTGCGATCCAACAGCGCCTTGATGACGGCGCCGCAGTCCACGCCGCGGATGTCCTCGATCTCCGGGCGCGTCGCGGGCTGCCGGTAGGCGATGATGGCCAGCGTCTCCACGGCGGCGCGGGTGAGGCGCTGGGGTTTCACGCGCAGGTAGCGCCGCACGTACTCGCCCGAGTGCGGATCCGTCCGGAATTGCCACCCGCCCGAGACCTCGTACAGGACGATGCCGCTGATGCCGTCGCGGTGGATGCCAGAGATGAGGTTGAGGGCCTCCTGGATCTTCTCGCGCTCGATGCCCGTGGCCTCGTAGAGCTGATCCAGATCCAGCGGCTTCTCGGCCACGAAGAGCACGCTCTCCACGACGGTGCGGATGCGCTCTGGGGAGAGGTTGCGGCTCTTGACGACGAGCTTCTCGAAGGACGACTGGAGATCTGGGACCTCGTCGGCCTCGATGGTAGCGACGTCGGAGTCCTCCAGCTCGTCCTCGTCACCGGGACCGGTGACGGCGGCGATCTCCTCCTCGGTGAAGGGGCTGGGGCCTCCGGAGGAGCGCGGGGGCTTTCCTCCAGTGTCCTCGGGACCGTTGTTACCGGTACTCACTCTCATCCACCTCCGTGGGGACCAGCCGCTCCAGGGCATCCCCGTTGGGCGTGAGCATGATGTCCGCCAGGGGGGCTTCCTGGCTCACCTTGAGCAACCGCCGCTTCACCATCTCCAGGATGGCCAGGAAGGTGATCACCACCTCCTGACGCGTACGATGCTCATCGAACAGGCTCTCGAAGGAACACGCCCCCTGGGCCTTCAAGCGCTCGGCGATGCGCTGGATGGCATCGGAGATGCTCACCTTCTCGCGTACCACCTCGTGCTGCAGCTTGGGCGCCAGGCGCTCCAACACCCGGTCGAGCGCCTCGATCAACTTGAGGACCGAGAACTCCTGCAGGCCCACCTCCTCCTCGGGGATGGGCACGGCCTCCACGGGCACCCGGCGCGGGAAGACGTCGCGATCCAGGATGTCCTGCATCGCGAGCTGCTCGGCGGCGTCCTTGTACTTCTGATACTCGAGCAGGCGGCGCACCAGCTCGGCGCGAGGATCTCCCACGTCCTCCTGCTGCAGCTCCGTCACCGCGTCCGCCGTCTGCTCCGCGATGTCCTGACGCGGCAGCAGCATGCGGCTCTTGAGGTGCGCCAGCGTGGCGGCCATCACCAGGAACTCGCCGGCGATGTCGAGATTGATCTCCCGCATCTTCTCCAGGTGCTCGAGGTACTTCTCGGTGATGAGCGCCAGGGGGATGTCGAAGATGTCGAGCCGGTGCTCCTTGATGAGGTGGAGCAGGAGGTCGAGCGGTCCCTCGAAATTGGGCAGGGCGATGCGAAACGCGTCGCCCGGACTGAGGGGCACGTCTGCCTCGAGGGTCTCCTCGGTGGGAGGGGCGCTGCGACGGCCTGCGCTCACCAGACGTCCTTCACGCGCTAGGGAACGCCCACGGCGCTGCGGACCCGCTTCATGAGCTGGGACGCCTCGGCACGGGCCCGCTCGGCGCCATCCTGGAGGATGCGCTCGAGCTCGGCGGGATCGCTCTTGAACTCCTCGTAACGCTTGCGCGCCGGACCGAAGGTCTCGTGGAAGGCCTCGAGGAGCAGCTTCTTGTACTCACCGTAGCCCTTGCCACCCGCGCGCCAGGAGGCATCCACCTCCTGAAAGCGCTGCTCGGGCAGCATCAGCTTGAGCAGATCGTACAGAGGGACGTTCTCGGTGGGCTTGGGCGCCTCGACGGGCGTGGAGTCCGTCTTGATGCCCATGATGCGCTTCTTGATCTCCTTCTCGTCTCCGAAGAGCTCGATGGTGTTGCCGTAGGACTTGGACATCTTCTGTCCGTCCACGCCCGGCACCGTGGCGGTGCTCTCCTGCACCCGGGCCGCGGGCAGCTTGAGGATGCCGGGGGCGTGCCCCTTCTCCTTGCCCTCGGGATCCTGCGGATCGTAGCCCGGCACGTACGTCATGTTGAACTTCACCGCCCAGTCGCGGGCGAACTCGATGTGCTGGATCTGATCCTTGCCCACCGGCACGAAGTCCGCGCTGTAGAGCAGGATGTCGGCGGCCATGAGCACCGGGTAGGCGAAGAGGCCGAAGTCCGGGCTGATGCCCCGGTCGAGCTTGTCCTTGTAGCTGTGGGCGCGCTCCAGGTTGGCCATCGGCACCACGGTGCCGAGGATCCAGTAGAGCTCCAGCACCTCGCGCACATCGCTCTGGCGGAAGAGCACGGCCTTCTTCGGATCCAGACCCAGCGAGAGGTAGGCCATGGCCGCCTCGCGGGTGAGCTCCTCGGCCAGCTTCGCGTCGCGCACGGTGGTGAGCGAGTGGTAGTTGGCGATGAAGTAGTAGGCCTCGCCCTCATCCTGCAGGTGCACGAACTGCCGGAGCGCGCCGTAGTAGTTGCCGATGTGCAACCGGCCCGAGGACTGGACTCCCGAGAGGATCCGCATGACTCCCACGCCTATATACGAAAGGGGTGACAGCCCTGGTTCGCACACCCAGGGCCACCCTGCAACTTTCCTGCGAGCGCGTTGCTCGGATTGAACTCGGCCGCCCGCTCCCCGAGCAGACCGACTACTGGGAACTTCTTGGGACCCAGGAGGAAAAGCTGTGAAATCAAAGGGTTGCCGAGGGGTCCGGCCTTGGCTACCCTGCTGTTCCCCCAGCGAGAAGGAAGTCGTCGACATGGAGCGTTTCAAGGGGAATCTGGCCAGCTACCGGCTGCAGCTGTTGATGCCCGCGTTCTTCGAGGAACCAGCGGTGGACGGGATGCTGCGGGTCGAGCGGGGGGCGGTGCGCAGACACTTCTTCTTCCAGCGCGGCTACCTGGCGGGAGAGAGCTCCAGCGAGGCCACGGAGCACCTGGGACAGGTGCTGGCGCGGCTTCGAATCCTCGATGCAACGAGGGCGGCGGAGGCCTTCGCGGAGGCGGAAGCGTTGGGGGTGCCCTTTGGCACCTTCTTGGTGGAGCGAGGCCTGGTGGCGAGGGCGCGGCTGGCGGAGGCCATGGCGCACAAGGCGCGTGAAGCGCTCTTCGACTGCTACGGGTGGGAGTCCGGAGAGGTGGAGTTTCGTCCGGGGCTGCCGCCGCTGGGACGGGCGGTGGAGCTGCAGCTGGGCCTGAAGGAGCTGCACCGGGACGCGCTGACGCGGCTGCTCGAGTGGAAGGTGTTCTGGGATCTCTTCCCGGGGCCGGACACGCTGTTCGGGGTGTATCGAGAGTTCGCGGTGGAGACGGTGTCGGCGGCGGAGGATCAGCTGCTGCAGCTCGCCGAGAAGGGCGCGACGCTGAGCGAGCTGCTGGCGGCATCGCCGGAGGGTCCGCTGCACGGGGCGCGCTGGGTGCTGCGCCTGTACCGGCGCGGGGCGCTGACGCCGCGCAAGCCGAGGGGCCCGAAGGTGGGCGAGGCAACGGAGCTGGCGGATCTGCTGGAGCTGGCCCGGCGCCTGGTCGAGGCAGGCCGGTACGAGGAGGCGGTGGCGGTGGCGGCACAGGTGTTGGAGCGAGCGCCGGTGCCGGAGGCGCATGCACTGTACCGAGAGGCGGAGGTTCGGCTGACGGTGGCGCTGGCGGACGAGGTGCTGGCACTGGACGGACGGCTGTACTTCGAGCCGTTGCCGCGCCCTCCCCCGCCGTCGCTGACGGCGGATGACCTGTACCTGTACACGAAGCTGCGGGGCAGCCGGAGCGTGCGCGAGGTGCTGCGGAACACGGCCATGGGCGAGCTGGCGGCATACCGGGCGCTGAAGCGGCTGATGGAATCGGGAATCGCCCGAGTGATGCCGGACACCGGGGCTCCGAGGCGGCGCGCGAAGACGGAGCCGTTCGGAATCCCCATCGTGGGGCGCTGAGAGCCAATCCCCTCTCCCCTCGGGAGAGGGCTAGGGTGAGGGTATCTGAGCTCGTGTTGTTCCAACCCGTGGCCACCACAGTGAGCCCAGCGTCAACGGGAGCGCGTCAAACGGCTCGGCGATGACCTCCCCGTCACCGCTGCAACCAGCCACGAGCAGCCAGTCCCGCTCCTGCCGACGGTAGATCTCCAGGGTGCGCACCGACGGATCAATGAGCCAAACATGGCTCACGCCCTCGCGGTGGTAGAGCGGCAGTTTGCGTTTCCTGTCGACTGCCTCAGTCGAGGGCGAGAGCACCTCGCACAACCAATCCGGGGCCACCGTCGAGTAGGGCTCATCCATGAAGGGGGGCACGGGCATCCGATCGCGACGCCACCCCGCGAGATCTGGCACCAGGACGTCTCTCCCGAGGTGCAGCTCCGGCTCATGGAGGATCCACCACCCACCGCCAGGCTCCTGCTGCCCCAGATCCGAGACAGGGCCGAGCAGGACGCTCAAGGCCCAGGCCACCCGTGCATGGGGCATGGCCGGTCGAGGAGAGGCCACCAGTTCATCCCCCAACAACTCCCCGACCCACCCGACCGGCAGCGCTTCGATGTCCTCGTACGTCGCCGGCTTCTTTCCCTTCCCCATCGCCGTCTCCTCCTACCTCTGTGGTCAGAACCAGCAAGGCCAAGCCCCGCCTCCCTTGCTCCAGCTATTCTACACCGGGTTCTGACTTTTCCGGTAGGGTCGTCCCACACGGACAGGCTCAAGACAGCGCCCAGGGGAGTCCACACTCCCGGACTCTTGCGAGAGGCAAGCGCTTTCCCCTATGACGCGCCGGCTTTCTCACCTCTCAGGAAAGAATCCTCCATGCTCAAGAAGATCCTCCTTGGTGTCGCCGGCGTTCTCGTGGCGCTGTGCGGTGTCATCGCCATGCAGCCGGCCGAGTATTCCGTGCAGCGCAGCGCGACGTTCAAGGCGTCGCCGGACATCGCCTTCGCGCTGGTGAACGACTTCCACAACTGGGGTGGGTGGTCGCCCTGGGACAAGCTGGACCCGAACCAGAAGGTCACCTTCGAGGGCGCCGCCGCGGGCACGGGCGCGAAGTACGGCTGGTCTGGCAATGACGACGTGGGCGAGGGCCGGATGACGATCGAGGAGAGCAAGGCCAACGAGCTCGTCCGCATCAAGCTGGAGTTCATCCGGCCGTTCGCGTCCACCAGCCCGACCACCTTCACCTTCACCCCGGCCGCCGAGGGCGTGACGGTGACGTGGAAGATGGATGGCACCAACGACTTCATGGGCAAGGCCTTCGGCCTGTTCGTGAACATGGACGTGATGCTCGGGAAGGACTTCGACAAGGGCCTGGCGGCCATGGGCAAGATCGCGGAGGCCGAGACGGTGAAGCGCGCCGAGGCGGAGGCCGCGAAGCTGGCGGCCGAGAAGGCGGCGGCCGAGGCCGCGGCTGCTGCCGCCGCTCCGGTCGAGGGCCAGCCGGCTCCCGCGGGCGGCCAGAACGTGGCGGCCCCCACGCCGTGATGACGTGAGGTGGGTGGTGGGGGCTTACGTGCCCCCTGCCCTCTTCCTCGCCACGCGGCTGCCCAGGGCCCCTCCCCGCCCGCGCACGTCGTCTCCGCGCGGGTGGGCGTTGTCGTAGACGGCCCGCAGCCGCACGCTGTTCACGTGCGTGTAGATCTGCGTGGTAGCCAGGTCCGCGTGGCCCAGCATGGCCTGCACCGCGCGCAGATCCGCACCGCGCTCCACCAGGTGCGTGGCGAACGAGTGCCTCAGCTTGTGAGGTGACAGCGGCTTGCGGATGCCCGCCTTGAGCGCATAGCGCTTGAGCAGCTTCCAGAAACCCTGCCGGGTGAAACCATCGCCGCGCGGGGTGATGAAGAGCGCCTTCGACTCGCGCTCGCCCAGCAGGAGTTGCCGGGGCCCCGCGAGGTACGACTGCACCTTCTCCGCCGCGATGCTGCCCACCGGGACGATGCGCTCTTTGGAGCCCTTGCCCTTCGCCACCAGATAGCCGGCACCCAGCTGGATGTCGTTGATGCCCAGGCCCACCAGCTCGCTCACACGCAGGCCGGTGGCGTACAGCACCTCGAGCATGGCCTTGTCCCGCATGCCCACGGGCGTGCGCTCGTCCGGAGCGGCGAGCAACTGCTCCACCTCCTCCAGCGTGAGGAAGACAGGCAGCTTGCGCGCCGAGCGCGGGGTGTCGATGTCCTCGGTGGGATCCTTCTCCACGTACTTCTCGGCCACCAGGAAGCGATGGAAGCCGCGGATGGCCGCCAGGTGCCGCGCCTGGCTACGCCGGGAGAGCCGGCGTGTGTTCAGCGTCGTCAGGTGGCCGGTGATGTCATCCGGCTGCACGCGCACCACGTCGATGATGCCCTTGCGCTTCAGGTCCGCGAAGTACACCGCCAGATCCGCGGCGTAGGCATCCACCGTCTTGCCGGACAGGCCGCGCTCGGCACGGATGAAGGCGATGAATGCGTCGAGGTACCCTTCCATCGTCCGTGCAGGGTAGCCCAGCGGGGTGAGCGAGCAACCTTCCGGATGCGACGGACCTCAGCCCGACACCTCCGAGAGGGAGCTGGCGTTCAACATGACGCACCGATGGGTACGCGTTGATCGAATGGTTTGCTTCGTATATCATTTACCTCATAAACGAATGGGATGAGCCTGTCCGCCCTGAGCCCACATCAACTCCCATCCCCCATCCTGTGAGCCGGCCCCCATGAGCGATGCCCAGACTCTGTCCCTGCCCGACAACGCCTCCCTGTTCACCCGCCTGCGCGTGGCGAGCCAGTGCCTGGGGGTGCTCAAGGAGGACCCAACGAATCCCACCGCCGGCCAGACGTTCAACTTGAGTCTGAACGCCAACGTCTACGCATCGCTCGTCCAGCAGTTCCAGCGCGGCGAGGAGGGGCGCCGCCTGCTGTCCGAGCGCCCTTCTCTACAGGGCAAGGAACTGGATCTGACCGCGTTCGAGCGCATGCCCGAGGGAACGCTCGGCCATGAGTTCGCGCGCTACTACCGCGACAACAAGATCTTCCCCTTCGAGACGACGCTCGAGCTCGAGAACGACATCCACTTCATCTCCAAGCGATACCGCGAGACGCATGACCTGCTGCACGTGCTGACGGGCTACGGCACGGACGTGGTGGGCGAGATGGAGCTGCAGGCGTACGTCCTGGGCAACCTGGGACTCCGGACCACGGCGTTCGTCCTGTTGAACGGCACGATCGGGCTCCTCAAGACTCCGCAGTCCAGCATCGGGCGATCCGAGTACCTACAGCGGTTGTGGGCCGCGTTTCGCCGAGGCCGCGCGTCCCCGCAGTTCCTCAGCGTCAGGTTCGAAGACCACTGGGAGACCCCCGTGGCCACGCTGCGCGCGCGGCTGTGCGCCCCCGCGAATGGGTAGGGAGCGATGACTCGGAGCGACCCCCTCATCGAGCACGCGGAGCGCGCACTGCAGCTGATGTCCCGCCTCCACCGCTGGGCCGCCACGAGCGTGCAGGCGAACCACCTGGGCGGGGAGTTGAGTCTGCGCCAGCTCACCATGCTCTACGCCATCCGGCAGGGAGTCTCCTCTCCTGGGCTCCTGGCGCGGCGGCTGCTGGTCACGCCGGCCGTCATCACCGGACTGCTCGACCGCCTGGAGCGGCAGGGCTACGTGCGACGCGAGGCCGAGCCCGACGACCGGCGGCGGCTCCGCATGGTGCTGACGGAGGCTGGACTGGCGGTGAGCCAGCGGGTCCGTCAGGCGCTGACCGGTGACCTGGCCGCCCAGTTCGCGAGCGCCTCCCCGGCGGAGCTGAAGGAACTGGGCCGCGCGCTGGACCTCATGGAGCGAGCGCTCGGCGCGCTGGAGCAACACACGCCCTCGCCCCCCGAGGAGGGGCTGGAGGACGAGGAGGTGCGCCCCACCCGGCGCAGACGCGTGCCGCCCGCGAGCAAGGGCCGGAAGAAGTGACACCAACGACGGAGGACACCATGACGACGAACCGGATGGACGAGCAGAAGGAAGCCGTGACGCCAGTGCAGACCCAGGACGGCACCTGCCCCGCGAGGGCCCTCCGGGAAGCTCCCACCCAGGACTCCGTGGTCCTGGACAGGGAGGACCCCGAGTTCCTGGCCAACGCCCCCGCCATCTATGCCGAGCTGCGGGCCCTGGGACCCGTGGTGCGCTGCCCCTTCGGCCGCGGCATCTCGGATGGGGTCAATCCGGAGGGCTCACGAGCGCGCGAGTCCGGCAGGGTTCCCGGACGCGACAGGCTCTTCGTGAGCCGGTACGACGACGCGGTGTCCGTGCTCCTCAGTGATCGCTACGCCTCCGACATGCGCTCGGTGATGACGCCGGAGCAGCGGGCGCGGCTGGAGGCGACCATGCCCGAGGAGTTCCGGCCCCTCGCGCACAGCATCCTGATGCTCGACCCGCCGGATCACACCCGGCTGCGCAAGCTGGTTCAGCCCAACTTCACCGCTCGCGCCATGGAGCTGCTCCGGCCGCGCATCCAGCGGCTCGTCAATGAGCTGCTCGACACCATCGAGCGCAAGGCGGCCGAGCGCGGTGAGGCCGTGTCGGAGCGCCGGATGGACCTGATCGAGTCCTTCGCCTACCCCCTGCCCGTCACGGTCATCAGCGACATGCTCGGCATCCCGGCGGAGGATAGAGAGCAGGTTCATGGCTGGGCGGAGCTCCTCCTGCGCGCCGATCGCAAGGACGCCATGCGGGATGATCGGATTCGGGCCAGCCTGCGGGCGTTCAGCCAGTACCTGGACGGGCTGTTCGAGCGGAAGCGGCGTGCGCCGGCCGAGGACATGATCAGCCAGATGCTCCACGTCCAGGAGGATGGGGACACCCTCAGCCACCGGGAGATGGTGTCGATGGTGTTCATCCTGTTCTTCGCCGGGCACGTGACGACGGTGAACCTGATTGGCAACGGCGTCTTCGCGCTCCTGACCCACCCCGAGCAGCACGCCCGCTTCCTGGCGGACCCCACCGGCCTGGCCAAGGGGCTCGTCGAGGAGACGCTGCGCTACTGGGGACCGGTCGACTACATCAGCACGCCGCGCATCGCCCTGGAGGAGATGGAGCTGGGAGGAACGCGCATTCCCAAGGGGGAGAACCTGTCGGTGGGGCTCTCCTCGGCCAATCGGGATCCGGCGCGGTTCGCCAATCCGGAGGTGTTCGACATCACGCGGCCCGACGCCCACCGGAACATCGCCTTCGGCAAGGGCATCCACGTCTGCATCGGGGCGCCGCTGGCCCGGCTCGAAGGGCAGATCGCCTTCGAGTCCCTGTTCCAGCGCTTCCCGAAGCTACGGCTGGCGGTCCCCGCCGAGGAGATGCAGTGGGGCAGTGTCGCCAACCTGCGTGGGTTCACCCGGATTCCGGTCCTGTTCTAGGAACGGGAACGCCCTCAGGCGGCGAGCGCCTTGTCGATGGCGGAGAGCACCAGGGGATCGTTCGGCGGCACGTCCGGCGCGAAGCGAGCGACCACCTCGCCGTTCTTGCCAATGAGGAACTTCTCGAAGTTCCAGAGCACACCAGGCTCGGGGTTCGGCGTCATGCCGTAGCCCTGCAGCCGCTCGCGGAAGTTCTCGCCAGGCCGCGAGGCCGCCTTGGGGAACCGCTGAGTGAGCTCGCGGTACAACGGATGGATGTCCGGTCCGGTCACCGTGATCTTCGAAAACATCGGGAAATCCACACCGAAGGTGGACCGGCAGAACCCCTGAATCTCCTCGTTCGTCCCCGGCTCCTGGCCAGCGAAATCGTTGGCCGGGAAGCCCAGCACCACCAGGCCCTGGCCGCGGCGTTCGGCGTAGAGCTTCTCCAGGCCTTCATACTGCGGCGTCAGTCCGCACTTGGAGGCCACATTGACCACCAGCAGGACCTTGCCGGCGTAATCGCCAAGATTGGCGTCACCGCCCGTGATGGTCTTCAGAGGCACGTCTTGAATGGTAGTCGGCATGCGGTTTCCTCTCTTTGCCCAGACTTCAGTCTAGCTGGCCCTTGCCCTGCCGCAGCACCTCGATCTGGTCGCCGATCAACGACACCACCGTCGAGGGCTCCATCAGCCGCACCCCGCCATCGAGGATGAGCTCCAACCCGTGCCCCAGCGCGTCCTTGATGTCCTTGGCGTCGATGAGGGGCTCGCCCTCGGCGTCCGTGGCCGAGGTGGTGACGATGGGCCGCCCCAGCGCCGCGGCCAGCGCCCGCGCCAGCTCCGAGTCCGGCACCCGGATGCCCACCTGCTTCTGCTTGGACATCATCGCCTCGGGCACCAGCCGCGTGGCCTCGAGCACGAACGTGAAGGCCCCGGGCGTCAGGCTCTTCATCGTCCGGTACGCGAAGTTGCTCACGTGCCCATACTTCGCCACGTCCGACAGGTCCGGGCACAGGAAGGCCATGGGCTTCTTCTTGTCCCGGCCCTTGAGCTGATACAGCCGCTCGATACCCTTCTTCGAGCCCAGGTCACACCCCAGGCCGTAGTAGGTGTCCGTCGGGTAGGCAATCAGCCCGCCGCTGGAGAGCACCTCCACCGCGCGCTGCACGTGCCTCGGCTGCGGGTGCTCCGTGTTCACCTCGATGATCGGCGCTGACGCCATACACGTATCTCCTCAAGCCGGGCCCGCGGCCTCTTCGGAGTGTACCTCGCCACTCCGCTCCAAGGCCCGCCGGGTGAGGACCGGGCCAATCAGCTCGTGAGCGGTGATCATCGCCACGATGAGCACCTCCACCTGCGGCCCGAAGTCCGGGAAGGTTCGACTGATGAGCGCCGCCAGCCCGAACGTCACGCCCGCCTGCGAGATGAGCCCCATCCACAGGTAGCGGCGCAGCCGGGGATCCTCCGGCGGAGAGAAGCGCCGGCACGAGACGTAGATGGCCACGCCCCGCACCGCCACCAGCAGCAGGGCCGCCGGCCCCACCGTCACCAGCGCGTCCAGCTTGAGCCCCGCCCCGGCCGCGGCGAAGAAGAGCGCGAAGATGGGCAGGCCCGCCTTCTGGATGGCGTGGTGGATGCGCTCGCCCTCGCGCTCGTCCAGGTTGGCGATCAGCGCCCCGGCCGCCAGCGATATCAGCAGCGGAGACAGGTGCAGGCGCGCCCCGGCCTCGGCCGAGACGAAGCACAGCCCCACCAGGAAGAGCGGCAGCTCGCGCTTCACCCTCCGCATGTACACCAGCAGGAGCAGCGCCAGCACGCCGCCCACCAACACCGAGCCGAACAACTCCCACCCCACCCCGCCCAGCAGCCCTCCCACGTCCAGCCCTCCGCCGAAGCTCGCCCGCGTCAGGCCCGCCGCCAGGGCGAAGCCCACCATGACGACCAGGTCCCCGATGATGACCAGGGCCATGAGGAACTCGGTGAAGCTGCCACGCGCGCTCGTCTCCTGCACGATGGCGATCGTCACCGTGGGAGAGAAGGACACCACCACCATGGACACCAGCGCACTCACCGCCAGCGCCTGCGGCACCGTCAAGGGCGCCAGGAAGGGCAGCACCGGCTTGAGCGCGAAGAGCGCCCCGAAGACAACCAGGAACGTCACCCCGCAGACGCCGACGCACAGGGCCGCCACCTTGGCGCCCACCCGGCGAATGAGCTGGAGCTGCAGCTCCGTGCCCGCTACCAGCGCAATGAGGCTCACCGCGAGCCCCTTCACCAGCTCCAACCCCTTCACTCCCGCGCCAGGGATGAAGCCCAGGGCATAGGGCCCCACCGCCACGCCCACCAGCAGGTAGCCCGTGAGCCGGGGCAGCCCGAGCCCCTTGGCCACCTTGCCAGCGAACAACCCGCACAGCAGCAGCGCTCCGGCCGCGAGCGTCACCGACGTGCCCGTGTCCACGCGCCACGCCTGCGCCCTGCCGATGGCCGCCAGCACCAGCAAAAGCAACGTCAGCCGCAGGAGCACGCCCTTCATGACATGCCTCCCCGCGCTCGGGCCGAGGCGGGCGCCAGCACGTAGCGGAAGGCCTGGCTGCCGAGCAGCTCGTTGATGACCGCCCCCGCCACCACCACGTCAAAGACGCGCTGGGACAGGGTCCCCGGCACCAACACCAGGTACTCCACCACCAGACACAGCGCGAGCCCGCCCTGGGCGATGAGCGCGTAGCCCAGCCGCGGCGGCAGCGCCAGCGTGCCTCCCGCGATGCGCTGCGCGAACGCGCCTCCCAGGACCTTGCCCAGGAAGCGCAGGCCCAGGTACCCCGGCAGCAGCGCCCAGGCCATCATGTCCCGCGCCTGCACATGGGCTCCCACCAGGAAGATCAGCAACAGGTACGAGGGCCGCTCGAAGCGTCCGAGCCCACGTGCCGCCTGCTCCACGGCCCGTCCGCCCACCAGCGCCAGGGTGGCCCCGCAGGCCACTCCCGCCAGCAGCGCCGACACCCGCAGGTACGCCGCGGCCCCAGACACCAGCGCGACCCCGCCCAGCAGCACCGCCATCAGCTCGTCCTGCTCCTTCAGCCCATGCATGAGGAAGGCGAGCAGGGCACCACACGCCACGCCCAGCAGCAGCGCGAGCGCCACCAGCCCAAACCCCTCCAGTGGATTGCCCGCCGCGCCGAAGACGAGCGCCAGCACGAGCACCCCCAGGCCCACCAGATCATCCAGCATGGTGAGCAGCGCCACGGACAGGCCGCTGCGGCGGTCCATCCGCCCGCTGCGGTAGCCCAGCACCGCGAAGTGGCCAGAGGACAGGCTCGCCGCCGCACCCAGCAGCGCCGCCGCACCCACCGCGGCCCCGGGGGGCAGACCCATGGTGAAGAGCAGCGGACCGGCCAGGGGCAAGGCCACCCACAGGAAGGCCGTCCCAGCATGAGCGAGCGCCGCCGCGTACACCTCCCGAGGCAGCAGCCGCAGCACCCGGGGCTCCAGGTTGAGGCCAATGATGACCCCGGCCACCCCGAGCCCCAGGGCCAGCACCGGCCGCAGGGCCGTCAGGTCGCTCCAGGAGAGCACCCCCAGAGTGCCCGGCCCCACGAGCGCCCCACAGGCGAGGAAGAGCAGTCCACTGGCGGCAAGGTGCGCCACGGCTGGAAAACGGCCAGGGTCCAGCACCACCCGGCTCGAGGCCAGCAAAGAGAGCGCCGCAATGGCGAGTAGGACGAGCAGCGCCTGCACGAGAAAGGTGATTACACCGCTCGGCGCGTGTCGTCACTCCCGACGATGCATGGGCGCGGCGATCACCGGCAGGGCTACCAGCCGGCCCATCGGAGGGTCGTCCGCATCCATCTCCAACTGAACGCGCTGGACGAGCCGCTCCACCTCCTCGGCCGACTGGGCCGGGAGGAGGCTCACCAGGATGAGCCTGTCTTCATCCGCCCCGAGCGCGAGACTGCGCAGGCCGGCGAAGACAGGCACCTCAGCTGACAGCGTGGCCGCGGCACTTCGGGCCCGTACAACCAACGGCTCCGGGATACCAAAGTCCCGGAGCCGTCGGATGGCCCGCTCAGGTTGGTCCGCGTGGTCGAGGAACGCGAGGAAGAGGTACACGACCCGTGTCTATCTGGTCCGCGGCCTTCCCGTCACGCTACTCGGTGCGATCTGGGCCCGGCTCAGTGGGAGGCGGCGCGGCAGATGCCCCGGGCTCCTCCTGTCCCGCCGGCGGGCTTCCAGCCTCCTGCTGCTTCTCCATCGCAGCCCTGGCCGCCCGCTTGCCCTCCTCGATCAGCTTCTTCACCTTCTGGCCGCCCTTGCGGCCGATCTCCTCGTAGAAGTTCGGACCCCGAGTGGCCTTCACCCGGTCTCCGCCCTTCTTGCCGATCTCCTCGTAGAACTTCGCCCCTCGCTCGGCCTTCACGGTCTCGCCGCCCTTGCGACCGATCTCCTCGTAGAAGGAGCGGCCTCGCTCGGCCTTCACTGTCGCTCCGCCCTTGCGGCCGATCGTCTCGTAGAACTCCCGGCCCCGCTCATTGCGGACGGTCTCTCCGCCTTTCCGTCCCGCCTCGGCCACCGTCATGCTGCCCTTGTTGTCTTTGTCCTGCTGCATGTCGTCTCTCCTCCTACTTTCTCCCCTTCCCCGCCAGGGTGCCCCTTGCCCCAAAACTTGGGACGGAAGCGCCCCGATGCAAGCAAGCTCCGTACACCGCCAGCCGTTCACACCGGACAGAGCACACGAGAACCCGAGGAATTACCCAGGGTTAGGGGTACACGCTGTCCCGGCGGGCGAGACTACGGCCTGCCCGCCCGGACGCTTCAGTGTCAAGAACACGCCAGTGCACGTTGCCGATTCCCGTTCGATGTCCCACCTTTCA
This sequence comes from Archangium lansingense, assembly GCF_026626635.1. Classification (GTDB taxonomy): domain Bacteria; phylum Myxococcota; class Myxococcia; order Myxococcales; family Myxococcaceae; genus Archangium; species Archangium lansingense. The sequence goes on along the minus strand of NZ_JAPNKA010000001.1, from coordinate 6,584,430 downwards.
CCGCAATTCTGCGAGGGAGCTCTTGCGTGAACGGTGGCGGCGGAGGTGGCGGTCTCAAGGCCTGGCTGAAGATCCTGGCGCCCGTGTTGGCCTCCATTGGGGGGCTCACCATGCTGAGGCTGCTGGGCCCGGACTTCCTCAACCAGGAGGACCTGCAGGCCTTCCTGGAGCCCATGGGGAAGTGGGCGCCGGTGGCCTTCGTGCTCTTCCTGGCGGTGCGGCCGGTGACGCTGCTGCCCGGCCAGGTGTTCACCGCGGTGGGCGGGATGCTCTTCGGGACCCGGGCGGCGACGCTCTATTCACTACTGGGCAGCTTCCTGGCCACGGCGCTCATTTTCGGACTGTCGCGCTGGCTGGGGACGCGGTTGATGAAGCGCATGGCGGGCAGCCGCTACCCAGCCCTCACCCGGGCGGCGAAGAAACATGGCTTCAAGTTCGCGCTGCTCACCTGCATCAACCCGCTGCTGCCCACGGACGTGATGATCGCCACGGCGACGGCGGCCAAGGCGCGCTTCTGGCCGCTGGCGCTGGGGGTGCTGCTGGGCACCGTCCCCGGCACCTTCCTCACGGCACAGTTCGGAAGTGGACTGGCGCAGGGCCGGACGGTGATGACGGTGGTGTCCGGCGTGGGGATGGTGGTGTCGCTGGTGCTGGGAGCGGTGCTCGGCCGCCGCATCTTCCGGGAGATCAGCGAAGACGTCCCGGCCGACGAGCCGGAGAAGGCCGAGCCCCAGGCCCCGCCGCTCGGCCGGCCGCCCCGGGTAAGGGGCCAGCTGAGCCAGCCGGCGATCTCGACCTTCCAGGAGCTGCCGTCCGCGGGCCCGTGAGCCCCTTCAACCGCGAACCTCCGCGCCGTCGCGCTCCAGCGCCTCCAGGGCGGCGGTGATGTCGCCCACCAGCGCCGCCTCGTCACCCGTGCCCTCCACCTTGGTGCCCTGGCGGGTGATGTAGAACGAGTCCACGGCGCGATGGGCCTCGGTGGCCACCTTGGCGAGGGCAATCCCAGCGCCCGCGCGAGTCAGGGCGGAGGAGATGGCGTACAGGAGGCCCACCCGATCCTGGGCCACCACGTCCACCACGGTGAAGTCGCGGGAGGCCCGGTTGTCCACCGTCACCTTCGGGGGCACGGGCGGCAGATGGCGCTGCAAAACAGAGCCGGAGCGACGGCGGCGCAGCACGTCCTCGATGGAGGTCTCACCCATGAGGACGCGCAGGAGATCCGTCCGGGCCATGCGCCAGCGGGAGCGCTCGAGCAGCAGCCCATGCGGGGGCCGCACATCGAAGACGTCCAGCGCGAGCCCGTCCGAGGTGGAGACGATGCGGGCCGAGAGGATGTCGATGCGATGGGCGGACAGCACTCCGGCGAGCAGCGCGAGCAGACCGGGCCTGTCCTGGACGGCGAGGGACAGCTCGCTGTAACCAGCCTCCGGGTGGTGGCGGAGCGCCGCGGCCAGGGGGCGCTTGCGGGCGCACGCGAGCAGCCGACCGTGAAGCGTGGCGCGCGAAGGGTCCGTCCCGAGGAAATACCGCTCGGGAAGCACCTGCCCCAGCTCACGTGCCCGCGGCTCGCCGAGGACACGGGCCCAGCGTGCGTGGAAACGCTCACGCACGTGCTCGGAAGAGCGCTCGCCCTGAGGCGCCGCCGAGCCCAGGAGGTGGGCCCGTGCCTTGTCATACAGCTCGCGCAAGAGCTGCGCCTTCCAGCCCGTCCACATGCGCGGCCCCACCGAGCTGATATCCGCCCAGGTGAGGAGGTAGAGACAGGTGAGCTTCTCCACGTCGCCCACGGTGCGGGCGAAGTCGGCGATGAGGGCCGGGTCGCTCAGATCGCGGCGCTGGGCGGTGTGACTCATCGCCAGGTGCTCCTTCACGAGGAACTCAGCCACCTCGCGCTGGCGGGGCGTGAGGCCCAGGCGCTCCCCGAGGGCCACCATGAGCAGCCGGCCCTTCTCCGAGTGGTTGCCCCCCATCCCCTTCCCTGCGTCGTGCAGCAACATGCCGAGGTAGAGCGGGAGCGGATCCTTGAGGTCGCGCATCTCGCGGGAGAGCGCGGGCTCCTGCTCGACCAGGTCTCCGGCGCGCAGGGAATAGAGGCGGCGCACGGCGAAGAGCGTGTGAACGTCGACGGTGTACACATGGTACAGGTCGTGCTGGTGGTGGGCGGTGACGCGGCCGAACTCGGGCACCACGGCGCCGAGCACACCGGCATCATGCAGCTCGAAGAGGAGCTCGCCGCGGGTGCCGGGCCGGGCGAAGAGGGCCTTGAAGGCAGAGGTGACGGCGGGAGTGGCGCGGGCGGCCTCGAGCGCGGGCAGGGCCTGCACGGCCTGCTCGCGAGCCCACGAGTAGAGGGGCAGTCCGTGCTCCTCGGCAGTGCGGAAGAAGTCGAGGAGGGTTGCGGGCTCGCGGGTGAAGAGGCCCGGGTCCGGCAGGGTGAGCTTGCCGCGGAACACCTTGAAGGCGCCGAGCCGGCGCTCGGGGAGGAAGGAGATCTTCCGATCGGTGCTGAGCTCCTCGCATCGGGCGATGAGCCCATCGGCGGCCTGACGGAGGGCATGGGCGGCCAGGTAGTAGTCGCGCATGAAGGCCTCGACGGGCAGCACGGGGCCCTGCTGATAGCCGAGGAAGCGAGCCACCTCCTCCTGGAGATCGAAGGTGAGCCGGTCCTCTTTGCGTCCGCGCAGGAAGTGGAGCTGATGGCGGATGCGCAGCAGGAAGTCGCGGGCGGCCTTGAGGCGCGCCACCTGGGAGCCGGGGAGAATGGATTGCTGGAGCAGGCCGGTGAGGCCGCGCGTGCGGAAGCGGACGCGGGCGATCCACAGGGCGGTCTCCAGGTCTCTCAGGCCACCATCGCCCTGCTTGAGGTTGGGCTCGAGGAGGAAGACGGAGTCGCCGAAGCGCTCACGACGCGAGCGCAGCTCCTGGACCTTGTCCTGGATGTAGGCGTCGGCACGGTGGGTGAGGAGCTCGGGGAGGACCTCCTCGGAGAGGAGCTGGAAGACGGAGGCGTCGCCGGTGAGGAAGCGCGCGTCGAGCAACGCGGTGCGAATGGTGTGATCGGAGTCAGCGGCGCGGGCACACTCGTCGGGGCCACGAGCACTCCAGCCGACGGCGCGCTTGAGATCCCACAAGAGCGTGGGAAAGGCACGGGCCAGGGGGGCGGTGGCCTCCTCGGAAACACCCGGACCGCGCAGGAGGAGCAGATCCAGATCCGAGTGGGGAGACAGCTCGCGGCGTCCGTAGGAACCGAGCGCGACGAGGGCGAGGCCTGGAGGGGCATGGAGCTCGGAGGACAGCTCGGAGAAGAGCCCGTGGACGAGCCGGTCCGTGGCGGTGGAGAGGAGGCGGCAGGTGGACAGGCCCGCGGCACCACCGCGGTGGAAGGCCTCGACGCGAGCGTGGGACTCGCGAAGGTACTCCCGGGCGCGGGCCAGCCGATCCTCGGGGCCACCGTGCGGAAATCCAGGGAGCGAGCCGAGGGCCTCGCGGTGCGTGGGCGCGGGGGGTTGAGGGATGGGCGGAACGCTCATGGCCAGGGTTCTAATCCTTGGGGCCACGGGAAGTCCGGCCGCATCCACCCCCCTGTGCGCTTGACCGCACTTTCACCGGAACATAAGGAGGCCGCCGCCGTGACATCCCCCCTCCGCATCCAGATCGTCGACTCCGAGGAAACCCACTGGGCCCAGGTGCGTCAACTCCAGGCGGAGACGGCCATGGGCGGCGTGCCCCTCATCATCCAGCGCAGCGCTCAGCGCGCGCTCGCGTACCTCAGCCTGGGCGGGAGCGGCTTCGATGTGCTCGCCTGGCGCGGCGAGCGGCTGGTGGGCTTCGCCCATGCGCGCATCGATCGGCGCATGGCATACGTGGAAGGACGGCTCCAACCCGCCGAGCTCTTCTACGGCGGAGACCTGCGCGTGGCCACCGACGCACGGGGCACCGGCGTGGTGCGGGCCCTGTTCGACACCGTGCGCGAGCACTGTGCTTCGCGCGGCGTGCACCAGGGGTGGGGCCTCATCAACCAGGGCAACGACAAGTCGCTGGCCGTCATGACGGCGGGCAAGCACGGGCAGCGCACGACCATCCAGCGCACCTTCGTCACGGCCAGCCGCCTGCTCCTGGCGCTCCCCTCCGCCCCCTCACGGCCCGTGCTCGAGGAGTGGCTCCCCACCGACGCCGAGCTGGAGGCCCTGCCCCGGGAATGGAGCCACCGCTTCCTCGCGCCCGCTCCCCCACCGGGCGCCATGGCCACCGTGCGTGCCACCTACCCCGAGCTGCGCTTCTTCCGCCGCCGCGCCGACGGGCTCTTCGTCACCGCGCTCTGGAATCCCACCCGTGCCCGCCAGCTCCGGCTGCTCTCCACCCCACCCGCCCTGCGAGCCCTGGCCGCCACCTGGAATCTGTTGCGGCCCCTCACCCGGGCCCACCCCTTCCCGCGCGCGGGCGAGTGCATCGAGACGGTAGAGCTGGCCTTCGCCGTGCGCGAGCGGCTCGATGCGCCCGCGCTGCGGCAACTGCTCCACGAGGCGCACCGGATGGGGGGCCACATCGTCAACGTCATCGAGGATGGACTGGAGGCCCGGGGCTCCCCGCACGTGCACGGCCCCGCCAATCGGATGCGCACCCACGTCCTCACCATGGCCATCGGCGACCCCCCCGTGCCCACCTGCCCTCCCGAGGTGCCGGTGCACGTCGACCTCGCCTTCCTCTGAGACGCGGTGGCTACAACCGGTAGGCCACGCGCCGCCGCCGCTCCACGGGCTGGGGCGAGCGCTCGCCGGAGAACTGCCGGTGGACGTCGTGCACCCAGAGACAAGGGAGATCCGCGGGCGTGGAGGCAAGCGGACGGTCCGGGTAGCGCTCGAGCTGGCGCGCCTGGTCCTCGAGGATGCGCACGTCCTGCGCGAGGATGCGCGCGGTGAGGGGCCGCATCGCCGCCAGCACCACGCGGTTGAGGAGACCGAAGCGCACACCCAGGCGCGTGTAGATGCGGGTCCTCCGCTCGGTGAGCGGCGTGCACACCGAAGTGGTGACGAGGTGTTGCTCGCCCCACCAGTAGTTCACCTCCACGGTGTGCGGGGCCCGGTAGGTGTCCGTGTGGCGGATGGAGCCTTTGCCTCGCGAGAGCAACCGGGCCACGAGCGACTCGGGCGTCGTCTCGCCCTGAGTCTCCACGTGGACACCCTCCGGCCGCTGCTCGACGTGCGCCTCGATGTCACGCGAGGGCTCACCCCGGAAGAGCCCTCCATGGAGGATGCCCGTGTGCGCGCAGTCGACGAAGTTCTGGACGACCCACGTCAGCGGGCACTCCACCTCCGTCACCAACTCCGTGAAGGCGTAGCCCCGCTCGCCCCAGCACGCCCAGCGAGGCGGGGCGGCGTCGCCCTGCTCGGACAGACGGACCCACACCATGCCCTCCTGCTCCACGGCGGCGAAGGAGGGGACACGGCAACGAGCGGGCGGCGTGGAAGCGGTGGCGCTCGGCACATGGACGCAGGCCCCATCGGAGGCGAAGCGCCAGCCGTGATAGGCACAGGCGATGTTCCCCGCGCGCACCGTGCCGAGCGACAGCGACACTCCCCGGTGGGGACAGAAATCCTCCAGCGCCGCCACCCTTCCCTCCTGGCCCCGGAAGAGGACGAGCCGCCTGCCGAGCAGGCTCACCCCCAACGGGCGCCGGCCCAGCTCTCGACTCCAGGCGAGCGGGTACCAGTGCGACTCCAACCCCGTTGAAACCAACCTCAAGCTCCTCTCATGACGTGAGCCGGGTGTGCACTACAGTGGCTCGGGCGTCCATCGCCGCATTCGCGACTCCCTCAATGCACGCTCCTGACTCCTATCACTCGCGCACGGCCTTCTGGGCATCCCAATCCTGGCACTCGGGTTACCTGCGGCGCTGCTACGCCTGGGCCCTCGCCCGGGTACTCACCGAGCCGACGGCTCCCCTGCATGCCCCCGGCGCGAAGGTGCTGCTATGTGGCACCGGCTCGGCGCGGACGACGCGGACCTTCCTGGACACACTGGCGAAGCACGGCCTGCGACCCGAAGTGTATGTCCTGGACATCGCCGAGGAGGCCCTGGAGCGCTCGCGCGCGGTGGTGCGTGAAGACGAGCGCGTGAGCTTCCTCCTGGCGGACGCGCGCCAGTTGCCGCTGCCCGACGCCTCCTTCGCCCTGGTGGAAACGGACTTCCTGCTGCAACTCATCCCTCCCGGGGACCGGTCCGCAGTGGTGCGGGATTGGGCACGTGTACTCGCCCCCGGTGGCGCCGTGACGACCCGGGACTGGATCCACGAGGACGTGAAACCCACGATGCTGGAGCGTGGCACGGACGCATTGCGGCTGGCGATGCTGCGGCGCGCACTCGGAGTGCCCGTTCACGCGCTGGCACGCACGGAGGTGGAGGCACTCTTCGCGGAGGCGGGGCTGAGGATGGAACTGCACCCCCTGCGACTGCCGGGTACCGTGGTGCGCCTGCCGCTGCTCAAGGCAGTTCTCGGCTGGCGCTGAGGCTCACCTCAGCAGCTCGTTCGCGACTTACGCGTAGATCGCGGCTGCGGACCGAGACCCATTGGTCGATGCCTCCAATGCGGACCTGCTCGCGATACCCGTGGGTACCACGAGCCCGAGCCCGGGCGCGGCGTCGACTGCGTCCGACGTGCCCGTCCTCACTTCAGCAGGGTCTTCCCGGTGAAGTGTATATTACCGGCTTATACGATCTTGCGCTTATTCCCATGACGCCGTGCCCTGACGAGAACGAGCTGCTGGAATGGGAGCAGGGGCGCCTGTCCGCGGACGCCGTGGTCCGGCTGGAGGCCCACCTGGATGGGTGCGCGGCATGCTGCGCGGTGGTGGCGGGACTCAGGGGGGAGGAGGGTCTGTCCGAGGAGAACCAGGAGCCCATGGCACCGCTCGGGCCGGGCTGTACGCCGGAGCCTGGGGCGCGCGTGGGGCGCTACGTGCTACTGCGCCGCGTGGGCGAGGGGGGCATGGGAGTCGTCTTCGCCGCGTATGATCCGGACCTGGACCGGGAGGTGGCGCTCAAGCTGCTCAAGCCCGGGGCGGTGGCGGACGCGGAGGCGCGCGGGCGGCTGGTGCGCGAGGCCCAGGCGCTGGCCCGGCTGTCCCACCCGAACGTCGTCATCGTGCATGACGTGGGCCTGGACGGCGACACCGTCTTCCTCGCCATGGAGTTGGTGCGGGGACGGACGCTGCGCCGCTGGCTGGCGGAGGCACCGCGGCCGTGGCGCGAGGTGCTCTCGCGCTTCCTCCAGGCGGGCCAGGGGCTTGCCGCCGCGCACACGGTGGGGCTGGTGCACCGCGACTTCAAGCCAGACAACGTGCTGCTGGGGGACGACGGCCAGGTGCGCGTCACCGACTTCGGCCTCGCGCGTGCGATGCTCCCTCCCCTGCCCCCTCCAAAGCCATGGGCCAGGGAGCGCCCCACCCGGCAGACCCCGTCGCCAGAAGGCGACACCCTCACCGGCGTCCGGCTGGGCACGCCCGCGTACATGTCCCCGGAGCAGTGGCGGGGCCTGCGTGCAGATGCGCGCAGCGACCAGTTCAGCTTCTGCGTCGCGCTGTACGAGGCACTCTTCGACCAGCGGCCCTTCGCGGGTGGCACTGTGGAGGAGCGCGTCCGGGCCCTGCGCGAGGGACGGGTGACGCCGCCGCCTCGCGGCTCTCGCGTGCCGGGCGCTGTGCGCGACGCCGTGCTGCGGGGCCTGGCCGCCGAGCCGGACAAGCGCCACCCTTCCCTGGACGCGCTGCTCGTCCGGCTCGAGTCCGGCTCACGCACGCGCCGCTGGCGTTGGGCGGCAGCACTGGCTACGGGCGTGACGGCCAGCGCCGCGGTGGGCTTCGGCCTGGCATGGAGTGACGCCACGCAGGTGTGCACCGGCTTCGAGGCCCGGTTGGAGGGCACCTGGGACGCGACGCGCCGGGCCCGACTGGAGCAGCGCTTCCGGCAGGCAGTGCCGCCAGTGCCGGGAGACGCTTTCGAATCCACCGCGCGGGCACTGGACGCCTATGCCCAGGCGCTGGTGGCCCAGGAGCAGCAGTCCTGCGAGGACACGCGCATGCGGCAGGCGCAGTCCGAGCGGCTGATGGACCTGCGCGCCGCGTGCTTGGATGGCCGGCGAGAGGCGTTGCACGTCCTGGTGGAGCTGCTGGAGGGGGACGATCGGGAGGCGCTCCCTCGGGCGCCCGAAGCCGCGCGGCAGCTCCCCTCCCTGGCCGCGTGCGCGGACCGGGACGCGCTCGCCCGCGTGGACCCGCTGCCGGAAGCCCTGGAGGCCCGGTGGGAGCTGGCGGCGCTTCGCCGGGAGTTGGACGGGCTGCGCGTGCAGGGCGCGGCCGGGTTCCATGCGCGCGTGCTACCCCGGCTGGAAGAGGTGGTGGCGGCACTGCGAAGGTTGGGGCACCGGCCCACGCTGGCGCGGGCCCTGCTCCTGCAGGGCGAGTTGCGGGGCACCGCAGGCGGCTTCGCGGCGGCGCGCGAGGTGCTGGAGGAGGCGGTGCGCGTCGCGGAGGCCGGGCACGACGATGAGGCGGCCGCGCAAGCGTGGAACCGCCTCCTTTATACGGAAGTCGAGGGCATGGGCCTGGTGAAGGAGGCCCAGCGCACGGCACGCATGGCGGAGGCGGCCCTGGAACGCCTGGGGCCTGAAGCCTCCCTGGAGGTGGCCGCGGAGCTGCACCGTGTCCGCAGCACCCTCGGTTACCGGCAGGGCGAGTACGCGCGCTCACTCACGGACGCCCGTGAGGCCCTGGCCCTGCTGGAGCGGGCGCGCGGGCCCCAGGACGTGGCGCTCACCGAGGTCCTGACGGTCATGGGCATGGCCCTCAACGCGATGGGGCGCTACGCCGAGGCGGAGCAGCAGTATGCGCGTGCCCTGGCGCTGACGGAGGCGGTGTACGGCCGGGAGCACCCGCTGCGCGCGGGGCACCTCAGCAACGTGGCCACCGCGCTGCGGCTCCAGGGAAAGGTGGCCGAGGCAGTGGCACGCTACGGCGAGGCGCTCGACCTGGCCGAGCGCCTCCTCGGGGCGGAGCACTCCAGCACCAGTGTGATTCGGGTGAACCTGGGCGATGCGCTCTCGCGGCAGGGCCAACTTGCGCAGGCGCTGCCCCACTACGAGCGCGCCCTGGCCAGTCTGCGCAAGGGCGGGGACGGCGAGCGGCTGCGGATGGCCAATGTGCTGCTGAGCCTGGGCAATGCACGGTTGGACCTGGGACAGCATCCGCGGGCAGAGGAGGCCTACCGCGAGGCGCTCGCGCTCCAGGAGGCACAGCTCGGTCCCCGGCATCCGGACGTGGCCCTGTCGCGCAACAACCTGGGCTCGGTGGCGTTGGACGCGGGCCGCCTGGAAGACGCGCGCGCCCACTTCGAGGCGGCACGCGCGCTGTGGGAGTCCACGCTCGGCCCCGGCCACCCGAAGGTGGCCAGCGCGCTGTACAACCTGGGGCACGTGGAGCTGCGCCTGGGCAGGGTGCGCCCGGCGCTCGCCTACCTGAGGCGGGCGCTGGAGTTGCGCGAGCAGGCGCTGGGGACGGAACACCCCCGGGTGGCGCAGACGCTCGGGATGCTGGGCGAGGCGCTGGTGGAGGGCGGCCAGCTGCGCGAGGCCCGTGAGCCGCTGGAGCGGGCGGTGACGCTCTCCACTCGGGTGGAGCTGCCCCCACACGACATAGGCCGGGCACGCTTCGCGCTCGCCCGTGTCCTCTGGCGGTCGCAAGGAGAACGGCCCCGGGCGCTCTCGCTGGCACGAGAGGCCCAGGCAGCCTACGCACGCAGCGCGCCCTTCTACGCGCCCCGCGCGCGCGAGGTACAGTCCTGGCTGTCCGCCCACGACCCCTCCTGAGCCGGGGCGCTGTGTCTCATTCCCGCCCGTGTCTAGGCGGGCTTGCCGGTGGAGGTGGTCCGTGACGTCCGAGCACACCGAGTCCTTCCTGTCGCGGGCGCCGCGCGCGCTCGTCCCTGCGCTGCGGGCGCTTCCCGGCCTCGAGGAAACACTCGCGGGGCTGGTGCGACAGGCGCGCGAGGCGTGGCCGGAGGTGGGCATGGACGCGGGGGCCTTCCTGGCCCACGTGGCGGAGCGGTTGCCCTCCACGGGCGAGGCCCGCGAGGTGCTCGTCAGCCTGCGCGCGGAGGATGTCTTCCTCGCCTTCGCCTGCGTGCGGGGGGAGGCGCGGGCGCTCGAGGCGCTCGACGCGCACGTGCTGTCCCAGGTGGGGACGTGGCTACCGCGCGAGGACCCCTCCTTCGTGGACGAGCTGCGGCAGATGCTGCGCCAGCGGCTGCTCGTCCCGGTGGACGGGGCACCGCCGAAGCTGGCCTCCTATTCCGGGCGCGGCCCGCTGGGGCAGTGGGTGCGGGCGGTGGCGCTGCGGCTCCACATCGATCTGCAACGCGCCGCGCCACGCGAGCGGCCCATGGAGGAGGCCCCGGTGGCGCTGGCGGAGCGGCTGGGCGCGGACCCTGAGCTGGCCTTCATCCGCGAGCGGCACCAGGAGGACTTCCGCGCGGCCTTCCGCGCCGCGCTGGGCCGGCTGGAGGCCCGGGAGCGCAACCTGCTGCGGCTGCACCACGTGCATGGCCTGTCCATGGACGCGGTGAGCGCCACCTACCAGGCGCCCCGCTCCACCGTGGCGCGCTGGATTGCCCGCGCTCGCGATCGGCTGCTGGCGCTCACCCGCGAGGAGCTGACGGTACGGCTGAGGCTGGCGCCCGACGAGCTGGACAGCCTGCTGCGCCTCGTAGGCAGCCAGCTCGACGTCAGCCTGCGCGTGCTCATGACGGACTGATGGGCCCGTCAGCCTCCGCCACGAGCACTTTTTTCCGCCGTGGCAGCCCCGGCACTTTTTTTCAGATTCTCGTGGGACGAGCGCCACGTTTCTCCGTCCTTACGGGGAAGTGTCCGTGTTTCACCTAAGGAGATGATCGTGACGAGGAAACAAACGCGTTCCTGGGTCGTGCCCTTGGCGCTGTTGGGAATGGTGGGATGCACCAGCAGCGGAGTGGATGAATCGAGCGAGCCCGCTTCGAAGGACGCTCACGTGACGGCATGGGTGCCCGGGACGCCGAGGCCCACCCACGCGCACGCTGAAGGAATGGAGCACACGCTCGAGATGGACTGGATCCGCCACGAGGGTTCGGTCGAGGACCTGACCGACCACTCGGCGTTGATCATCGGCGGTCGGGTGGAGTCCACGCGCTTCGACGTCATCCGCACCTACGCGCAGTCCAAGCTGGAGGGGCAACCCTCCGGAGAGGCCAGCGGCATCTACACCGACCTTCCGGTGACCATCGCAACCGTGAGGATCAACGACCTCGCGCGCTCCTCGCTGGAGCTCAAGACCGCCTCGGGCGGGGTGATCGCGCAGGGGGCCACCGTGGACGTCATGTTCCCCGGCGGCCTGCTCTCCGACGGATGCACGCTCGCGCCGAAGGACAACCCGCTGCCGAAGGTGGGCGAGCAGGCGGTCCTCTTCCTCACGCCGCAAGGGGGCACCAAGCCCATGGCCGCGAGCTCCATGACGGGCGTCTACTCCGTGACCGGCGGACCGCTGGGTCGAGTCCTGGTGCAAGACGGCCTCGTTCAAGGCAAGTCGGTCGACGCGCTGCTCGACCGGGTCGAGGCCCGCGCACGGGCCGTCCAGTACATGGGCCCCGACACGCGCGAGGAGCCCCTGTTCAAAGCGGGCCCCGACACGGTGAGCGCCCAGAGCTGGTGCGGGCTTGCACGCTTCGGCTACAAGTGGTGCCGTAACCCCACCAACGTCACCTTCACGGACTACACGGGCACGCGTTGGCCGGTCGGCGACTCCATGAACGCGTGGATGCACACGAGCATCAACAACAGCTTGTATCTCCACTGGCGTTCCAGCGGCACCTCCGACGTCACGGTTTACGAGGCCTACTACGGCTACACCGGCTGGTACGGGTACGCGGGGAACTCCTGGTCGGGCAGCTGCATGACCCGAAGCACCATCCAGCTGAACAACACGTACTACACGGGTGCGCACTACGCGAAGACCGTCACGCTCCACGAGATCGGGCACTCCCTCGGCTTCTACCACCACTCCAACTGCAACTCGATCATGTACACGGACCCCACCCAGTGTACGGCCGCCCTCACGTCCTGCGACGCGCAGGCGGCGGCGGAGCTCTATCCGTACTGAGCGAGCTGCTTGCGCGCGTGAAGCCACTCTCCAAAGTGAACACAGCGCGCGCATTCCGCTGACCAAAGGACGATACGCCCTCCCCTGTCGCGGAGGGCCATTGCACCTCCCCGCCCCGCGGCGGCTATGTCCCTCGCCATCTACGCCGGGGCACGAGCCCCGCACACCCGGGGGGAAATCATGCAGGGTCCATCCGTCCACACCGCGCAGCGCACCGTCCTGGTCCTCGGGGCCCGGGGCACCGTCGGCAGCGAAGTCACCCGTGCCCTGCTGGACGCGGGTGCTCGCGTGCGCATCCTCACGCGCACCTCGAACGGACTCGCCTACCTGCCCGACACCGTAGAACGGCTGGTGGGCGACGTGCGGGATCGCGCCTGTCTCGCGCGGGCCATGGACGGCGTAGCCTCCACCTTCTACTCCTCCCCGCATGAGGAGGATGAGGAGCAGCTGGCCCGCAACGTCGTGGAGGCGTGCGAGACGGCCGGCGCGCGCCTCGTCTTCGTGGGGGTCCACGTGGACGGGCCGAACCGCATGGTGCGCGCCCTCAAGCGGGGGGCGTTTGGCCGCATGGCTCCGCACTACCGGCCGAAGTTCGCCATCGCCGAGCGCGTCCGCCACTCGCGGACCCATCCAGTCCTGCTCATGCCCTCCAACTTCTGCCAGAACGACGAGCTGTTCCGCGAGCAGCTGCTGGAGGGCATCTTCTCCCAGCCTCTGGGACACAAGGGCCTCAACCGGGTGGACGTGCGTGACGTGGGCGACGCCGCAGCCCGAGCGATGCTCGACCCGTCCATCCCCTCGGGAACACACCCGGTGGACGGGCCGGCGACCTTCTCGGGGCCCGCGTGCGCGGCGGTGTGGAGCGCCGCGCTGGGCCGCGAGGTGCGCTACACGGGTGACGACGAGCAGACCTGGACGCGCCCGCTGCGCGAGCACCTCTCGGGCCGCAAGCAGGAGGACTTCCTCAACACCTACCGGATGATCTCGCGCTTCTACGTGCCGACCGATCCCCGCAGCGTCGCACGCACCACGGAGCTGCTCGGTCGTCCTCCCCGGAGCTACGGGGAGTACGTGCGGGACACGCTCGCCCGGTGGCGCTCGGCCGCAGCGAGCTGAGGAACCCGGTACAGCCGGGCCCGGCACTACGAAGCCGGTGCCGGAAGGCCTCCTGCCGTTGTGATAGGACGTGCCCCATCCCAGGAGGTGCGCCCTGTCGTCGGAGCCCCGCAACCGCTTCCTCGAGAAAATGCTCGATCGCCTGTACGCCTCGCTCGCGTCGGGCCCGAGTATCAACTGCCGTCCGCACAACAGCCGCCAGCGCGTGGACCTCACGCTGCTGAGCCGTCTGGATGGCACCCCGCCCCAAGCCGTACTGGCCGGGCTGCTCGGGGAGAAGGCCACGGTGAAGCTCTCCGTGCGCGCCACGAGCTCCTCGAAGGATGACGCGGACGCTCCGTCCAGGCGTGAGGACGACGAGCGGCAGGCGTTGCTGCGCAAGCTGAACACCATCACCGAGGACGCCCGCACCTTCGAGCAGGACACCGGGGCCCAGGTGCTCCACGTCGGCTTTCCCCTGCTCCACCTGCCTCCGGGCTCGAAAGACTCACGGGGCTTTGCCAGCACCAAGCGCGTCCTGGCTCCTATCGCATTCATCCCCGTGCGCCTCACCCTCAAGAAGGGCCGCACGCCGGGCCTGGAGCTCGAGTCCGCCGCCGACGGTGCGGATCGGGTCATGCCCAACACCGCCCTCATCGCCTGGGTGGAGCGGCAGACGGGCAAGCGACTCGGAGAGCTGTTCGCCGACGAGGAGGGCCAGGATCCCTGGCGCGAGCTCAACGAGCTATCCAACGCCGTGGCCAGTGCCCTGGAGCTGCCCGCCCCCGCGCCCTTCACCCCGGAGACGCTTCTCTCCCCTACCCCGCGCTCCGAGGACGAGACCACGGCCGGCGCTGCCATCCTCCCGTGCGCCGTGCTCGGCCTCTATCCCCTGTCCAACCAGAGCCTCGTGGATGACATGCGGGCCCTCGTGGACGGCGAGCCCGTCCAGGGTCCCATCGAGAGCTTCCTGCGCGTGAGCGTCTCTCTAGGCGCCCAAGGCACGCCCAAGAAGGACACGGCAACCCAGGGCTCCTGGCGCGCGGGTGAGGACCGGCTCGTCTCTCACGCGGACCCCTGCCAGTCTCGGGCGGTGCGGCTTGCTCGCAGCAGCCGGGGACTCGTGGTCCATGGACCTCCCGGTACGGGCAAGTCACAGACCATCGCCAACGCCATCGGAGACCACCTCGCTCGCGGGGAGCGCGTCCTCCTCGTCTGCGACAAGCGCACCGCGCTCGATGTCGTGAAGCATCGGTTGGAGCACCTCGGCCTGGGCTCGCTCTGCGCGGTGGTGCACGACGCACAGAGAGACCAACGCGAGCTCTACCTCGGCATCCGCGAGCAGCTCGACAACCTGACCGAGTCCAGGATCAACCCGGCCGCCAAGGCCGAGCTCTCCCGCGTGGACACCGAGATGCAGGCGCTCCACGACGAGCTGTCCTCCGCCGATCGAGCCCTCTCCGAGCGGCCCGCCGGAGGCACCGAGCCCTCCTTCCACGAGCTGGTGGGCAGTTGGTTCGGCCAGGAGGCTCAGGCGTCGCTGGCCGGCGCGACGGAGTCCCTCGGCTCGTTCCGTCTGGCCGAGTCGCGCCCCCACGAGCGCGAGGTGCGCGAAGTGCTGGAGCGTGCCGGGAAGGAGGGCTACCCGGACAACCCCTGGCGCACCTCGCTCGGCACCGAGCTGAGGGATTACCTGTCCACGCCGCTTGCCACGTACCGCGAGCGGATGGCATCCGCCGTGGAGGCCGCGCGCGAGGCGGATGCCCAGGCCTCGCCGGACATCCCGGCCTTCTCTCCCACGGGAGACGTAGCTGCCGAGGGCCGGGCGCGTGCCGAGCTCGCCGACAAGCTGGAGCGAGTGCTGCAGGAGGCGCGTCCCGAATGGCTGATGCGCTGGGCCTCGTCCATGTCCGAGGCCGTGCAGGCGACGAAGACCCAGCTCGAGGGCCTGGCGCCGCAGATGAAGGTGCTGAACGAGGGCCCGCTGGACACGGAGCTGGCCCTGGTGCACCGCTCGGAGCCACTGGGCTTGAGCGCTCTGGGGCAGTCGCTGGCGTTCCTCGCGTCCTGGCTGCTGGTGGCGCGCAAGTGGTACCGCTTCCTCTTCTTCTTCACCCGCCGGGCGAAGGCCGCCGAGGTGCTCAGGCGCTTCGGACTCACCGTGGGGGCCGAGACCGCTGAGCGCGTCTCCCGCTTCCTCACGGGTGTGCGAGCACGACTTCTGCTCACTGAGTTCCATCACGGCGTGCTCGCCCCGGGCCCGAATGAGCCCCTCACGGATGAAGCGCTCGCCCGTGGATTGAGGACCCATACCGCGCTCTTCGAGGTGCTGTTGCAACTGGAGCGGCCGGTATTCGCCTCCTGCCGACAGGCGGTCCGGGACGCGTTGAAGGCCGACGACACGGCGCGGGCACGCCTGCTCGCGGGTCTGCGCCAGTCCGCCACCCGGAGCGAGGCCGTGGTCCGGCTGGAGTCCCGGCTGGCCGAGGTGGGCCTCTTCGCCTCCGACTGGCGCACGAGCCGGAGCCGGGCGCTGCGCGCGGGCGAACAGGTGCAGCCACTCCTCGTGTCACTCGCGGCGCGGCTGTCCAGCGTGGAGGGGCTGCTGCGAATCCAAACCCTGTTGGCCGGACTGCCTCCGGCGCTCGGCACGGCGGCCGGGAAGCTGGCCCTGGCCGGTGCGGACGCGGAGAGCGGCTGGTGCGCGGTGCGCAAGGCCGTGCTGGCCGCTGAGGTGTCCGCGCGGGTGAAAGAGAGCCCGGTGCTCCAGCACATCGACGCGGACCGCATCCACGCGAGCCAGACGCGCTACCGGGCCCTGGAGGCACGCAAGCGCGAGCTGGTGCGCGACGTCATCCTCCACCGTTGGACGGAGTGTCAGCGAGATCGGCTGTTGGCCGCCACGGGAGGACGGCTCAACGGATTGGGCGCGGAGCTGCGCCGGCGCCTGTTGCTGCGGGGCGAGCGCGCGCTACGGGTACGCCAGGTCATCGCCGCGGGCGCGAGCGTCGAGGGAGGAGATCCCCTCTTCGATATGCGGCCGGTGTGGATGGCGAGCCCCCAGACGGTGGCGCAGATCTTCCCCCGGCGGGAGCTCTTCGACGTGGTCATCTTCGACGAGTCCTCACAGTGCCGGCTGGAGGAGGCGCTGCCGGTGCTGACGCGGGCGAAGCGGGTGGTCATCGCGGGAGATCCCAAGCAACTGCCGCCCACGCGCTTCTTCGAGACCGCGGTCGTGCAGAGCCAGGAGGAGCTGGACACCGAGGACGAGCAGGGCCTCTTCGAGGATCAGCAGTCGGAGGTGGAGGATCTGCTCGGCGCGGCGCTGAACCTGGAGATCGACCAGTGCTACCTGGACGTGCACTACCGCTCTCAGAACGAGGATCTCATCGGGTTCAGCAACGAGCACTTCTATGACTCGCGGCTGCAGGCCATTCCGGGGCACCCGTCCAACCAGGTGGAGCACGCGCCGCTGCGGCTCATCCACGCGGGAGGCCTGTACGAGAAGCGGGTGAACGTGGTGGAGGCGCGGGCGGTGGGCACACTGGTGAAGGAGCTGCTCTCGCATCCGGAGCCGCCGTCCATCGGCGTGGCGTGCTTCAACCTGACGCAGCGCGACGCCATCATCGAGGTGCTGGAGGAACTGGCGGCGGCGGACGCGGACTTCGCGGCGAAGCTGGCGGCAGCACGGGTGCGGCGCGGCGAGGGCTCGTTCGAGGGGCTCTTCGTGAAGAACCTGGAGAACGTCCAAGGCGACGAGCGCGATCACATCATCATCAGCACCACGTACGGCCCCGACGCGAAGGGGCGCTTCTATAAGCGCTTCGGGCCGCTGGGGAGCGCGGGCGGAGGGCGGCGGCTGAACGTGCTGGTGACGCGGGCGCGGCAGCAGGTGCACCTGGTGTCGTCCATCCCGCGCGAGGTCTACTCGGCGCTGCCTCCGGTGGAACAGGGCCGCAAGCCGAACGGGGGCTGGCTGCTCTTCGCCTACCTCCAGTACGCGGAGCGGCTCGCGGAGGAGTACGCGCGCGAGTCCGGGCAGACAGAGGAAGTGCGGGAGCAGCCGGAGCCTGTGGTGCGCGAGCGCGAGACGGAAGCGGGCTCGGACTTCGCACGGGCGCTGGCGGAGAACCTGGCGCGGACGCACGGCGTATCCTCGGACGTGCACTGGGGCAACGACGGCTTCTGCGTGGACGTGGCCCTGCAGCACCCCCGCCGCCCCGGGGACGTCACGGTGGGCGTGCTGTGCGATGGCACGCGCTACCCGAAGGCGGCGGACCCGGTGGAGTGGGATCTGTTCCGCACGGCCATCCTGGAGGGCCAGGGCTGGAAGCTGGTGCGGCTGTGGACGCCGCACTTCTTCCGAGATCCCGAGGGCGCTCGGGAGAAGGTGCTCCAGGCCGCCAGCGAGCAGATCGCTCGCCAGCCGCCCGTGTCGGAGACTCCGGCCCGAGGAGAGCTGCGCCGCGTCCTCAACTGAACCGGGGGCAGGCTTCCGTCCGAAGGGTGCGCCGCTAATCCACCTGCACCTTGGCGAGCTGACGCCGGCCGAGGAAGTCCTCCACGCCGTGGGCAATGGCCTGGGCCACGTCCTCCTGGTACGTGTCCGAGGCGAGGCGGCTCTCCTCCTCGGCGTGGGACAGGAAGGACGTCTCCACGAGGATGGCCGGCATCTTCGTGCCCAGCAGCACGTAGAAGAGCGCCTCCTTGGTGCCCAGATCCTTCACGCCCTTGTACTGGCTGGACAGGTGGCTCACGAGGCTCTTCTGCACTCGGGTGGCCAGCCGCGTGGACTCCTCCGTGTTGGCCTTGGTGGCCAGGTCCGCGAGGATGAACTGCAGATCGCTGATGCCCTTCTCCGAGGACGCGTTCTCGCGCGCCGCCAGGCGGATGGAGTAGCGGTCCGCGGACGTGTTGAGCGTATACGTCTCGATGCCGCGCAGCTTCGAGGTGGGCGCCGAGTTGCAATGGATGGAGATGAAGAGATCACCCCTCAGCTCGTTGGCCATGCGCGCGCGCTCCTCCAGCTTGAGGTAGCGATCGCCGTCACGGGTGAGCATCACCTCCAGCCCCCGGGTGCGCAGCTCGCGCGCCAGCTTCTGCGCGATGGCCAGCGTCACGTCCTTCTCCTTCGTGCCCTTGCGGCCGATGGCACCCGTGTCGTGGCCACCGTGCCCTGCGTCGATCACCACCCGGCGCACCTTCAGCCCGAGCTGCTCGGCCAGCGTCAGCTCGGCGTTATGGGACACCTTGGCCGCCGCCTTCAGGCGGGCCTGGGCGACGTGCTCGTCCACCGGAGCGGTGACGGACTTGTTCGACGCGAGAGCGCTGGTGGGCGGCTCCACCGGCTTCGTGGGCTGCTCCGCCACCTTCACGGGCTCCACCACCGCCGGCTTCGTGGGCTCCACGGAGGGCTTCACGGGCTGCTCCGCCACCTTCACGGGCTGCTCCACCGGCTTCGTGGGCTGCTCCGCCACCTTCACGGGCTCCTCCGCGGGCTTCGACTCCGGAGCAGGAGTCGGCTGCGGCGCCTGCGCGGTGGAGCCAGGCTCACGCGAGTGCCGGCCAATGGCGTCGAGCAGCGGCGACGTGCTGGGCTTCTCCCCCGCCGCGGCGGAGGCCACGGTCTGCTGAGCGGGAGCCGGCTGCGACTCGGCCTGCTTGGACAGATCGACGCGGATCACCGGAAGCGGCTCGGAGGTGGCCGGCTTGGAGGGCTGGGTGGTGGCCACGGCGGGCGCGGGCGACGACTCCGGAGGAGTCCGGGCCGGGGTCTTCTCACGCGCGGGAGCCGGTGCCTTGGGCGCGGGGGGCGGAGGCAGCGAGGCCAGCAGCGCCTTCAGATCCCGGACGCGATCTCCCTTGGGATTGGCCTTGAGGCTGCCGTTGATGACGCGACGCGCGGCCTCGGGCTGATCCATCCGCTCGAAGTACATGCGCGCGAGCGTCAATGCCGCGTCGTCCGCCAGCCGGTGCCGCGGGTGGGACTCCACCACGCGCGTGTAGTCGGCGATGGCCGCCTGCTGATCCTCGGCGACGAAGGAGATGCGGCTCAGCTCGTTGAGCAGCTCCGCGGCGGTGTAGAGCGCGTCCGGAGCCCGCGGGCTCTTGGGATGGTTGGCGGCCACGGCCTCGAACCGAGCCGCCACCTTGAGCCAGTGGTGCCGCAGCTTGCGCCGCGCGGCGTCATCCTTGAGGGCGTAGTACGACCGGCGCGCCTCCTCGTAGGAGGTCTCTGCCGGATCCCGTTTCGCCTGGGTGGCGATCGGCAGCAGCAAGGCCAGGAGCAGGACGAAGCGCGGGAGCATGGTCGGTCCTCCAAGGACGGCGAGGGCTACAGGTGTGTGTCACGGCCCCCCTACCCCCGCAAATTTTCGCCCCTCAGCGCACCCACCCCAGGGTCCGCGCCAGCTCCTCGTCAATGACCCGGGCCTGGCCGGGCAGCGAGGACAGCACCGCCGCCAGCACCTTGTCCCCGTTGCGCACCGGAGCCCGGCCGGGACGCAGGCGCGCGCGCACCGCGTGCTTCTGGTCCTGCTTCCAGTAGCTGGCCGGAAAGAGCACCTCCCGGCTCGACTCCGGCAGCGGGCCGTCCGGCGTCAGCCACACCAACATGCCCTTGCGCAGCGGCTCCAGCTCCGCGCGCAACGTCCGCCGCAGCTCCCTGGCGAAGAGGCCCGCGCCCACGAGCGCCCCGAGCGCCAGGCCCCAAGGCACCAGTCCCAGCGTCTTCGCGCGCGCGCGCACGTACCCCGCCTCGCGAGGCTTCTCCGGCACGCGCGGATCCACCAGCAGCCGGACGCGAGCCCCGGGTCCCAGGCCCTCGGCGTACTCAGCGTAGGTGCGAACCCCACTGGCCGAGTACTGCATCTTCCCCACGGCGTAGAGCACCTCCAGCGTCGCCTCGGCGCCCTCTCGCTCGCCCCGAGGCGGGAGCGTCAGCGCCGCCAGCTGGCCTTCCAGCTCCTCGGCCCGCGAGAGGAAGGCCTGCTCCTCCACCACGAAGCGGCCCAGCGCACCCGCGCCCGCGCCGAGCACCGCCATCACCACCAACCCCACGGCCACAACGCGGACGAGCCGGGCAATGGCGCCGGGCACCTTCGAGAGGGGAACGCGTCGGGGGGCCTGGGGGATGGCGAGCTGCATGGCCCCATCCTACACCCAGCCCCGCACATCTCACCCCCAGGACAACACGTACTCGCTGGAGAGAGGCTCCAACTGCCGGCTCCACACCCGCGGCTCGCGCGTGCCCACCACCTCGAGCGCTGCCGCCAGCGCGCCCTCCACATACGCACGGGGGAGGAAGTCCTGCTCCAGCCGCACCAGGGCGCTGCCCGACCGAGCCCACACCACCACGCAACTGCCGCCATTGGCCGAGGCTGCCGCGTACGCCATGGGGAGGCTGTCCAACAGCCGCTGCGGGTTGCCCGCCATCAGGGACTGCAGCGGCCTGCCCGTCGAGGAGGCGAAGAGATCCGTGGCCCCCCGGCGCCCCAGCGCCCGCAGCGCTCCCGGGAAGTCCCCGTACGCGGTGCCCAGCAACCGGGCCGCCGTCCAGAGCAACAGCAGGAAGTCGCTCGTCGGGTAGCAGGTGAAGTCCGCGAACTTGCGCCTCCCACACACTTCGACGCAGTGCTCCACGGACGCCTCGTCCCCCAGTGCCCACATCACCTCCAGCACGCTGCGGAAGAACATCCCGCGCACGCTGTCCGCCGGCGTGGCCAGTATCAGTCTCCGTTCCAGCTCCCGTTCGGCCCCGACCTCTTCCGGGGCCGCGCCGGTCTCACGCCTCATGTGCAACGCCCCTCCCGGGCTACCTCCCCCCTAATATCGGAGAGCCAGGCGCCTCCCGCACGAAGAGCCATCCCGGAGATTTGGATCCGAAACAGATGGAGCCGAGGCCGGACTCCCGGATGCGCCCCAAGCAGGCACTCCCCCTCGGGAACCCACCTCCACGCGGGGGGGAGCCCTTCACGCTGACAGTGTATGATTGAAGACATACCGTCCGCGGGCTCGCGGGCGTGGGGGACGCACCTTCGTCATGTCGAGCACTTCCACCATCAAGGCGGGACAGCCTGTTCCGGAGCCCGTGAGATCACACGGGCTGGGGCGTTGGAATCAGAAGCTGGGGGGGTGGATCCTCACGCGACTGGACGTCTTCCTGTCGGAGTCCCTGCGCCGGGCCGCACCGGAGGATGTCATCCGCTGCCGCCTGCTGGTGTGCATCGCCCTGGGGCTGATGCTGATCGACACGGTGCTGCTGCTCGCCCTGCCCATCAGCCCCCAGCCATGGATGCACGGCACGATCGGGCTCTTCTCCTTCTCCATGAACATGGCGGCGCTGGTGATGCTGCGGCGGCGCACCTCCCACGAGCTGTCCGCGCTGATCATCTGCTCGACCATCGCCGCCTCGTTCGTGTTCAACTGCATCACCAGCACCCGGGCCTTCTCGGCCTCGCACGCAGCGAGCATGCTCCTGCCCGCGATGTCGGTGTACCTGATGGGGGCGCGCCTGGGGTTCATCCTCACCGTGCCCGTGGCCCTGTTCGTGGGCCTCATCCACCCCATCCACTTCAGCGCCCGTGCAACCGAGCCCCTCCACCTGGGCAACCTGTGGATCGTGGATCTCCTCGCGGCCCTCTGCATGATGTGCATCTGGGCGGTGAGCTGGCTGCACACGGCCGCGCGCAACCAGGCCCACGCGGCGCGCGAGCAGGCGCTGCGCACGCTGAAGGAGAGCGAGCGCAAGCTGCAGAGCCTCATCGAGAACACCGAGGATCAGGTGTGCTCGCTCGACGCGGAGGGGCGGCTCATCGTCGCCAACTCGGCGCTGCTGCGGGCCTACCGCGAGCACTACGGGAAGGAGCCGCAGCCGGGCGAGCCCTTGCTCATCCACGCCCCCGCGCACCACCAGGAGGGCTGGCAGCGGTGTGTCGAGAAGGCCTTCAGCGGGCAGCGGGTGAGGATCGAGGACACCCAGGTGCGAGGGGGCCGCATGCAGATCCTGGACATCTCCTTCAACCCCGTCTTCGGCGAGGACGGCCGGCCGCTGGGGTTGACGCTCTTCGGGCGGGACATCACCGAGCGCAAGGAGGCGGAGATCAAGCTCGGCGAGATGCACCGCAGCCTGCTGGATGTCTCACGCCACGCGGGCATGGCCGAGGTGGCCACCGGCCTGCTGCACAACGTGGGCAACACCCTCAACAGCGTCAACGTCTCGGCCAACCTCGTCACCGAGCGCATCCGGAGCCTGAGGGTGGGAGGGCTCGTCCGTTCCGCGGAGCTGCTGCGCGAGCACTCCAGCGACTTGAGCACCTTCCTCGCCACGGATCCCCGCGGCCGGCAGCTCCCGGCCTACCTCATCGCCCTGGCGGACCAGCTCTCCGAGGAGCAGCAGGCGCTGCTGACCGAGCAGCAGACGCTCACCGAGGGACTCGAGCACGTCAAATCCATCGTCAGCATGCAGCAGGAACACGCGCGCTTCGCCGGCATGGTGGAGCTGATGTCGGTGACACGGCTCATCGACGACGCCCTGCGCCTGCAGTCCGTCTCCTTCTCCCGCCATGGCATCGAGGTGCGCCGCGAGTACGCCGACGTGCCGCCCATCCTGCTGGATCGGCACAAGCTGCTGCAGATCATCCTCAACCTGCTGAGCAACGCGCAGCACGCGCTGATCGACAGCGGCCAGGAGAACAAGCGCATCACCATCCGCGTCGAGCCCGCGCCCGACGATCGGCTGCGCATCCAGATTGCCGACAACGGCCCGGGCATCCCCCCGGAGCACCAGGCGCGCATCTTCTCGCAGGGCTTCACCACCAAGAAGGGCGGCCACGGCTTCGGGCTGCACATCAGCGCACTGTCCGCCATCGAGATGGCCGGGAGCCTCACCTGCGAGAGCGATGGCGCCGGCAAGGGCGCCACCTTCACCATCGAGCTGCCCATGCAGACCGAGGATCACCGCATCTGACGGCGGCGATCCCCGGTCCACGTCCTTACTTGGACTTCAGGTCGCGCTCCCCCAGGTTCGTGGCGCCGACCCACCGCATGCGGTTGAAGCCATCGAGGTTCTTGTTGGCGACGACCTGGAAGCAGGTGGACGCGCCCTGGGCGGCGATCTCCACGGACCAGCCGAGGAACATCTGCCAGAGGCGGAACCACCACTCGCCGTAGGTCTTCACGACGTCCGCGCGGTTGGCCATCCAGTTGTCGTACCAGCGCGAGATGGTGAGCGAGTAGTGGATGCCCACGTTCTCCACGCTGTGGATCTCGAAGCCCGCGGTCTCCAGGTTGCTCACCACGAAGGACAGCGGCATCGAGGCGTCAGCGCCCGGGAAGATGTACTTGTTCATGAAGAGGCCCCACACCAGATCCTCGAAGTGGAAGCCCAGGGTGCCCTTCTTGGCGCGCAACCCGGCGATCTGCAGGTAGAAGAGCCCGTCATCGGCGAGCATCCCGTACACCTGCTTCATGAAGTCCTGGAACTTCCTCACGCCGACGTGCTCGGCCATCTCCAGGCAGGAGATCTTGTCGTACGGGCCGGCCGGGATGTCGCGGTAGTCCAGCGTGAGGATGCGGGCGCGCTCGCTCACGCCCATGCGCTGGATCTGCTCCGTGCCGTACGCGGCACCCTTCTGCGCGATGGTGATGCCCGTTGCATCCACGCCGTAGTCCCTGGCGGCGGTCGCCACCAGCGTTCCCCAGCCACAACCGATGTCGAGGTAGCGCTCGCCCTTCTTGAGCTGCAGCTTGTCGCAGACCAGCTGCATCTTCTGATCCTGCGCCTGCTCCAGGGTCTGGTTGGGCGAGGTGAAGAAGCCGGACGTGTAGATCATCCGCGGTCCGAGGAACCAGCCGAAGAAGTCGTTGCCCCGGTCGTAGTGCTCGCGCCCGATGCGGAGGTCCTGCTCCTGCGAGTGGATGAGCACCTCGGGCAGGAAGTTGGTGAGCAGGAACTTGAAGTGGTCCGCGACGAACTTGTAGTCGGCCACCGAGTGCCGCTCGCGGATGAAGGTGCGGAAGTCCCCCTCGATGTCGAGCCGCTCGTGGATGTAGTCCTCGATGAGGGTGGTCATCGGGACCTTGCCGGCGGCATAGCGTGCGGCAACCGGGCCCTTCGGGTTGAGACGGAACGACATAGGTGCATCCATGCTGTTTCTCCGGAAAGGATGAGTGCCCTCCAGAGGGAATGGAGCCCGCACGGCGCGGCCTTGTCTCCCCCCCGGCCTGGCGCGTGGTGGCCGGCCACTGTACGTGAGTGCGCGTGAGCATGTGTGAAATCCTTCACAGCGCGCCCCCGGAGCCGGTGTGTTAAGAGCATCCGTTATTCAACACCTCGTGAAGAGGGGGGGAACATGCGGACACTCATCCTGATTGCCACGGCGGGCGCGCTCATCTCGTGTAAAGGAGGAGGCACGGCCAGCGCGGCGGACTGCTCCACGACTTCTTCGTCTTCGCAGGGGAGCACGGCGGGACTCACGTCCTTCGAGCAGGGCCTGGTGGGCCCGCTGCTCTCGGATGTGCGCGAGGGCGTTCAGCCCTACAACGATCAGAGCATCGGCATCTGCAAGGGCCAGGGCCGTGACTGCACGGAGTTCCTCGGCACCAACGCCGAGGACCTGCCGCCGGGCGAGTACATGATGCGCGCCGAGCTGAAGGTGCCGCGCGTGGGCGACAAGGGCACCTGGCGGGTGAAGTTCGAGGCCGAGTGCACCACGACGCGCAAGACCGAGCGCGGCGAGACGACCAGCACGAACACCACCAGCAAGGAGTACGACGTGCAGTACGCCGGCACGGAGCGCGGCTCGCGCCTGTCGCCGCTGTACACCATCCGGAGCCCGGATCCGAGCGGCGAGAAGCACTGCAACTACAAGCTCACCTCGCTCCACCCGGACCATCCTACGGAGTGGACGGGCAGCTGGTCGGTGCCGCAGGGCTGAGCCCAGGATGGAGAGGCCCTCGCGGGGAGATTCGCGTGGGGCCGGCGTGCGATAGTCCGAAGTTCCGGGCACCCGAGCGGTGCCCGAGAGCGAGGAAGACTCATGCACGCGTTTCAGAAGAAATCGTTGCACGCGGTACTTCTGCTGAGCCTGGGGGGCATTGGCTGCGATCCGTTCGACGAGAAGGACACCCAGGCCCCCACCAACGTCCGGGTGACGGGCGGTGTGACGGCGGGAGAGAGCGTTACCGGCCAGCGGACGCTTCAGGCCACCGCCGACGACGATTCCGGCAAGGTGTCCCGGATCGAGTTCTCCGTCTCCGGCAAGTCTGTCTGCATGGACGCGGCGGCCAAGAGCTCTGGCCAGACCTTCTCATGCACGTGGGACGCCTCGACTGAAGCCCAGGGGAGCCACCAGCTCACCGCCAAGGCCTTCGATGCGGCAGGCAACGCCACCACGTCCGAGCCCATCTCCTTCACCATCTCCGCCCCCAATCGCCTCCCCACCATCACCCAGGTGGCGGCCACGCCCACCTCCATCGACGAGGGCGCGAGCACCAGCCTCTCGGCGACCGCCAGCGACCAGGACGGCGATGCGCTCACCTACTCCTGGGCGCAGATTCCGGCCTCTCCGGCGGGCACCTTCAGCAACGCGACCGGGGCGACTCCCACGTGGAAGGCGCCCTTCCTCTCGAGCAACACGACCTTCGCCCTGCAGGTGACGGTCACGGATGCAAAGGGTGGCTCGGCCCAGGCCACGGTGGACGTGACGGTGGCCAACGTGCCCGCTCTCAACAACGCGCCCAACGTGGACGCGGCCATCACCATCTCCTCCACCTCGGTGATCGCCGGTGACACCGTCAACCTCTCCATCAACGCCAGCGATGTGGACGGGGATCCGCTTACCTACTCGTGGACCACGAGCACGGCGGGCCAGGGCACCTTCACGAGTACGACGGCTTCCTCGACCCAGTGGCGCTCGCCCGATATCAGCGCGGCCACGCCCTTCACCATCGAGCTCACCGTGTCCGATGGGGTCGACTCCGTGACGCGCACGGTGGACGTACAGGTCGCCGTTCCCCAGTACGCCCGGGACCTCCAGCCCATCTGGGACGCGCAGTGCACGAGCTGCCACAGCAGCGCTGGCCGCGGCGGATTGAACCTGCTTGCAGGCAGTTCCCACGCATCCCTCGTCAACACCCCTGCCGCTGGAGCCCCCTGCGGCCCCTCTAGCGGCGTCGTGCGCACGCGCGTGGTGCCGAACAATCCGGATACGTCCCTGCTGGTGAACAAGCTCGGCCCCACCCCCGTCTGCGGCATCCGGATGCCGCAGGGCAATGAGTCCCACTTCGACAACAATCCGGGCCAGCTCACCCGCATCCGCTCCTGGATTCTCGCGGGCGCGCCGAACAACTGAGGCCCCCACAAGTGCCTCCACTTCCGGAGCGGGAGCACGCTACTCTCGCTCCCCTCCGGAGGGCAGAGAGGCATGCGGCGTTTCGAGTTCGTCGAAGGCTCAGCGAAGAAGTTCTGGGAGATCGAGCTTCAGGGCACGGAGTTCACGGTGCGCTGGGGACGCATCGGGACCGACGGGCAGACCCAGCAGAAGTCCTTCGCCAGCACCTCGAAGGCTCAGGCAGAGCACGACAAGCTCATCGCCGAGAAGCAGAAGAAGGGCTACTCGGAGGTCGCGGGCGGTACCAACACCCTGGTGGCCGCGACCCCCGCCACCACCCCGAATCCTCCTGCCGATCCGGACGAGGTGCAGCAGACCACTCCAGCTCCCGCCCGGAAGAAGGCTGCCGCGAAGACGGCTTCCGCTCCGGCTCCTGACTCCGTCCCGGAGGCACCCGCGCCAGCTCCCGTTCCGGTGGCACCTGTGCTCTTCGACGCCCACTCGCCCATCGCCTGGAGCGAGTCCCTCGTGCAACGCGTGCATCCCCGGCGGGGAGGACTCCAGGTTCCGGTTCGTCCCCCCACCATCTCGAAGAAGACCTGGACCTCGATCCGGAAGGCCGTCGGGACCCCGCACGACAAGGTGGGCGAGTTCGCCGCGGAGACGAAGGCCGTCGAGATGCTGCTGCAACGCTTCGAGCCCGCCATCGGGACTCCCGAGGAGGACGCCGTCCTCCTCACCTACGTGCAGAACAAAGAGAAATACAACGACAAGACCCCCGCCGTTGAGCCCGTCGTCGACCTGCTGTTCTCCCTGGGAGGGCCCGTCCACGCGACGCGGGCCGTGCTCCTGTCGCTCGCCATGTACCTCGAAAACACGTCCCAGAGGCCCGTGGCGCGCCGGGGCACGAACCCCCACTGGTACAACTCCCTGAAGCAAGGGGCGCTGTTCGGCCTGCCCCGGCTGCGTGCCCTGCTCGCCACCCAGACCGATGATGCGGGCTATGCGGCCGCCCGCGACGCCGCCGCGGCCCTCCTGGAGCAGGCCACCGCCGAGCAGCGTGCGGGCGCGGCCTTCCTCTTCCCCACGGAGAAGGCCTGGGTCCGCGCCGAGGCCGAGGCCTACGCCAAACACCCGGACCAGCAGTCGGATCTCTTCCTCTGCTCGGTCTCGGACCGCGCCACCCTCGAGCTCATAGCGCCCTTCGCTCAGGGGATGTACCTGCTCGGCGGCTACCACCCCCGGGACTACCTGCCCTCGCTGCTCGACGGCGTGGGCGTGGATGCGGTCGCAATCCTCCAGGGCATGGCCACGCAGCAGTACTCCAATGCCGAGAGCCGGCGGAGCTGGGCGGAGCTCGTCTCCGTCATCAACACCGACGAGGCGATGGTGCTGCTGCTCGACCACCTCGAGAAGGATGTAACGCCCTACGCGCTCGAGGCCGGCCTCCGCTGGCCCGGCCGCGCGCTGCGCCTGCTGGTGCCCAGGGCTGCCCAGCGCGGCAAGGAGGCGGAGGCCCAGCGTGTGGTGCTCACCACGCTCGTGCGCCGCGCCCCCGAGGCCGTGAAGGCCGAGCTGCCCGGGCTGTCCGAGGAGGCACGCAAGCTCGTCTCCAGCCTCCAGCTGGTGTCCTCCGGCCCCGACGTCCCCGAGGCGCGTCCGGACCAACTGCCGCCCGTGCTCGCCAACCCGCCCTGGCACGCCGGGACGCCCGCCGCCCTCCCCGTCCTCGACGGCGTGTCACCGCCCGCGATTCCCGAGGCCCTCGTCTGGCGCGAGGGAGAGCGCGAGGCGTGGGCCCAGGAGAAGGGCTGGGAATACGGTGAGCGGTATTCGACCTATTCCCCGGCGCAATGGCAGGAGGCGCGCAAGACCCTGGCCCCGGGAACGGCCAAACCCCGGGCGAGCTTCTTCGTGTACGCCCCCGTGGAGCTCGCCCTCGAGCACATCGCGCACTTCGAGTCCGACCGCTGGGCAGATGAGATGTGGCTGCCCGCCATGGCCACGCACCTCGGGGCCGCGGCGCTCCCCGCTGTCCTCACGAGCGTCAACAACAAGGGAGGAGAGCAATACCGCCTGCTGTTGCCCTTCGGCGTCACACGGCTCGCTCCGCAGGTGGCCGAGGCCTTCGCGGGCTCGAAGAAGGCCCGTCCCCATGCCCGCGCCTGGCTGCTCCGCCATCCCGAGCACGCCACCACCGGGCTCCTCCCCGTCGCGCTCGGCAAGCCGGGGAAGAGCAAGGACGCCGCGTGCGCCGCGCTGCGCCTGCTCGCCTCCAACGGACACGAAGCCACCGTGCTCGACCTGGCCGGCCGCATCTCGCCCCAGGTGCGCGAGGCGGCCTCCCGGGTGCTCGCGTTCGATCCGCTGCTGCTCTTCCCCCAGAAGCTGCCGAAGCTGCCCGACTTCTTCGCCGCGGGAGGCCTGCCCAGGCCGCTGCTCGCCGATCGCTCTGCGAAGCTGCCTGTCGCGGCTGTCGAGACGCTCGGGATGTGTCTGGCCATCTCCTCCCTCGAGGAGCCCTATGCGGGGGTCGCACAGGTAAAGGCTGCCTGCGACCCCGCGAGCCTCGCCCGCTTCGCCTGGGGCCTCTTCGAGGCGTGGATGGTGGCCGGTGCGCCGCACAAGGAGTCCTGGGCGTTCCAGGCGCTTGGCCATCTGGGTGACGACGAGTGCGCGCGGAAGCTCGCGCCGCTCATTCGCGCCTGGCCTGGGGAGGCGGCTCACGCGCGCGCGGTCACGGGACTGGACGTGCTCGCGACCATCGGCACCGACGTCACGCTCATCTACCTCAACGGCATCGCCGAGAAGGTGAAGTTCAAGGGCCTTCAGGAGCGGGCCCGGGAGAAGATCGCGCAGATTGCCGAGGAGCGCGGCCTGACGCGGGACGAGCTCGCCGACCGGCTCGTGCCGGACCTCGGGCTGGACGAGAACGGCTCGCTCGCGCTGGACTTCGGCGAGCGCACCTTCACCGTCGGCTTCGACGAGCAGCTCAAGCCCTTCGTGAAGGACTCCACCGGCGCACGGCTCAAGGATCTGCCCAAGCCCACGAAGAAGGATGACGCCGAGAAGTCCAAGGCCGCCGAGGAGCGGTGGAAGGCGCTCAAGAAGGACGCGAAGACGGCCGCCGGCCTCCAGGTGCTCCGGATGGAGCTGGCCATGTGCGCCCGGCGCCGCTGGAGCGCGGGGACATTCCGTCAGTTCTTCGTCGAGCACCCGCTGCTCATCCACGTGGTGCGCCGTCTGGTCTGGAGCAGCTACACGGCCGACGGAAAGCTGGCCACTACCTTCCGAGTTGCCGAGGACCGGACGTTCGCCGATCTGAACGAGGACACGTGGACGCTCCCCGATGATGCGAGCGTGGGCATCCCGCATGCGCTGGAGCTCGATGCGCAGCCAGCGGGCGCCTGGGGACAGATCTTCGCGGACTACCAGTTGCTGCAACCCTTCGCCCAGCTGGGCCGCCCCACCTATTCGCCGACGGCGGAGGAGCGCACGGGCATGGAGCTGGCGCGCGTGAAGGGGCTGAAGGTGCCCACCGGCAAGGTGCTGGGGCTCGAGGCGCGCGGCTGGCGCCGAGGCCCGCCCCAGGACGCGGGCGTGGTGGGGTGGATGGAGAAGCACCTCGGCCCCGATCGCATGATCGAGCTGGACCTCGATCCCGGCCTCTACACGGGCATGCTCTCCGAGTCCCCCGAGCAGACGCTGGGCACCGTCACGGTGCGCAAGCCCAACACCTGGGGAAAGGAGGGCCGGTACCCGCTCGGGTCGCTCGACCCCATCCTCTTCTCCGAGCTGGTGAGGGATCTCGAAGGGCTGCGCCCCTCCTGATTGGAAGAGGCTGTAGTGAGCAACCGAGCGCTCCTGCGGTTCGCGAGTGCCGGCTGCTTAGATTTTGACCATGGAGATACCCGACCGCGTGGCACTGGGGCAGTTCGCACGGGAGCGTCACGTGCACTACGACGTCGAGCGCGAGGTGGTCGAAGGCGAGCACCGCGAGGTCGTCGGATTCCGGGTCCGGCTCTTCGCCGCGCACGGCAAGTCGGGGCCGGGGACGCCGATGTGCCCGAAGTGCGTCGAGCTGCTCCGCGAGCTGCAGTCGTTCGTGGAGCGGCTCGTCCTCCCGGGCGAGGCGGCGAGCCGCACGGAGATAGTTCCCGCGACGCCGGCGCTGTACGAGTCCGCGGAGGACCGGAACGAGGACGAGGTGGCGCTCACGGTGCACGTCCGCTGCCAGTCACCCGAACACCGGCAGCCGGGGGCTGGGGAGGACCTCTGCCTGCGCGACGTCCGGGAGCGCCTGGAAGCGGTCGGCGTTCCCCGGCGCTGAGGGCCTGATGGAGGTGGCCGGCGCGCTCAGACAAAGCGCCCCTCGGCATCCGCCCAACCGTCGCTGCGCGGCTCGACGGCGGCCCGGAAATGATCGTGGAACCACTCGCCGGTGATGTGCACCGCGTCCTCCCAAGCCCCCGGCTCGTGGAGGGTGCTGGAGGCGCCTGGAATGAGCCGCAGAGAATGCTCGCCCGCGAGCTCGCTGCTCAGCCGCTGAGCCTCCAGCAGCCCGTGCTCATCCTCGCTGCCGACGACGAGCAGGGTGGGCACCCGCACCCTCGCCGCAGCCGCCCCGGCCAGGGACGGGCGTCCGCCACAGCAGGCAATGGCGGAGAGCTCCGCCGGATGGCGCGCGGCAACCAGGAGCGAGGCAGGCGCTCCGCTGCCAGTCCCGAAAAGGCCGAGCCGCATTCCCTGCGTCTGCGCATCGCGGGCGAGCAGGGCGCACGTCCGCTCCAGCCGGCGAGCCGCACGTTGCAGGCGTGCCTCGTCATCCACCCCCCATCCGGCCTGCAGCCCCTCCTCGACTTCCGTCCAGAGCCCGAACAGGAGGCTGGCGAGGCCGCACTTCGCCAGCTCCTCTGCCAGGCGGACGGTCTGGCGCCTGTAGCGCTCGCTGGTGTCGTCGTTGCCCCAGACCACTACCCCCATGGGCCGCTCCGAGATGAAGAGCTGCCCCACCAGGGTCTCATCATCCTGCGGCAGCACCATCTCGCGCCTGAACACCGCCATCGTTCTTCTCCCGCGCAAGCTCCACTTCCAGCACCACGATTTGCAGCACCGTCAGAGTTGGCACGGCCACGCTTGCCCCCGCCACCCCAGCAGCCTGCTTCCCAAGCGGGAGCGGAATCAGGCTAGCGGCTGCCGGTTCTTCGGCTCCTCTCCCGTCGCCGCCAGCCAGGGGAGAACCTTCGGCGCGCGGTTCGGCTGACTGTCCTCGACTCTTCCTTGCGAACGGAGAATCATCAGCCGCCTACGCCTCGATGTGACCTGGAGACGTCCACCTTGAGCGCCCCCTCCCTTGTGAGAGCTCCCCATCCGGCACCGGCCGCCCGCCAGGCGACCTCCGAGCCCGTCAGCTCTGACCAGGAGCCCGTACAGCCGGAGGCGCCTGGTCACCTCTCCCTGGAGTCCCTGGAGTCCTCCGCGGAGCGCTTTGGCCATCGATTCGAGTCCGTGGCCGTTCGTTCCGCTCCCCTGACGGCGGAGTCCGCTCCGGTCCAGCTCGCGCGAGATGGAGCACGGGCCTCGAAGCGGCTCCAAGCGGTCCAGGCCGGAGCGCACCAGTTCCGGCTCCCCGACGTGCGACTCCCGCGCCCCACCGGAGGACGCCCTCTTCCCGAAGCGCTGCGCAGCAGGATGGAGCACTCCTTCGCGGCCGACTTCTCCTCGGTGCGGATCCACGAGGGGAAAGCCGCCTCGTCCGTGGGCGCCCTCGCCTACACCCAGGGAACTCACATCCACTTCGCACCCGGCCGTTACCAGCCGGACTCGGCCACGGGAGAACGGCTCATCGGACATGAGCTCGCGCACGTGGTGCAGCAATACCACGGACGCGTGGCGGTGCCCTCGGGTGAAGGCGCGCCGGTGAATACCCACCCGGGCCTCGAATCCGAGGCGGATCGGGCCGCATCCCAGGCCATCTCCGGCCAGCCTGCCCGCATTCCAGGCGCGGACCCCGGGGTGGTCATCCAGCCGTCACACGGGGCCGTCATCAACCGGGTCCACGACCTGGACGCGCTGTTCAACATCATCGACCCCAGCGACCCCGACCAGGTGTCGAAGGGCAACCGCTTGAAGCCCGCCGAGCTCGAGAGCCTCAAGAAGCAATACGACGCCATCGCGGCGGGAAAAAAGGGCGTGCAGCTCAGGATAGACGCCTCGGATCTGCCCGATGCCCGGGACCAGGACGCCTACCAGAAGCGGATGATGGGCAACATCGCCAAGATGATGCAGACGGAGTCAGGACGAACGCTCATCAATGCGCTCGGGCGCCCCGCCGCCAAACACACGACAACCCTCAAGCCCGAGGCGGATCCCGAGAAGTTCAAGGCCATCCCCACGGGAGCCACGGTGGCGGACAGGTTGGAAGGGTTCGCGAAGCCTGGCGGGCCGGGCCTGGGGAGCAACACGACCGTGCGCCACTCGGGCGAAGACACCGTCGTCCCGGATTCGACCGAGGGCTGGGCCCAGATGCCCGGCCATATCTCGATGTTCCATGAGCTCGTTCACGCGCACCACCTGACGACGGGGACCGCGATTCCTCGTGGCAGCACCATCCCCGATGGCATGGACAAGGGAGTCCCAGAGGAGGAGTACGCCACGGTGGGACTGAAAGGCCATCGGGGCAATCCACTCACCGAGAACGCCTACCGCGAGCAGCGGAGGCAACTGGGCGAGGTAGCGCCCGACAGGCCCTCGTACCGATCCCCCGCGCGGGAGCAGGCGAAGCAGGACAAGCTGATGAAGGCGTGGCTGGACGAGGCCTCGGGCCTGGTCGCCGCCATGAAATAGCCATCACTCCTTCAGGCCCGGAACACGCACCCACCGGGGAGAAAGGTCGTGAGACACCTCCCCCTCCCCGGCCAGATCCAGTTCTTCCCGGTGCCAGTGAGGCTCCCCATTCACGAGAGCCTGGACCAGGAGGGTGTAGTGCCCCTCCGGCAGCCTGTGGAAGATACCGGCGTTCGAGTTTCCCATCGCGAAGACCAGTTCCCTCAGCCGCTCGACCGCTCGAGGTGAATCCGGGAGGGGGATGCTTCCCTCCACGAGGTAGTAGCCGGCCATCGGCACTGGAGTCCCGCTCCACCGCAGCCGCAACGTGACCTCGGCCGGGCTCTGCGCGAAGTCGAGCACCACCAGGCCGCTGGCGGGAATCTCCACCTGCCGGGGGGGGACGTCCACATTGCGCGCATGGGTGGGACGCTTCGTTCGGACGATGACGGCGTAGGTGCCCGCGGGCAGGCCTCGTATCACGTATTCGTTCCCCACGACGCGCGCGCGCCTCGAGAAGCTCGGCGGCGACCAGGCGACGACCTCGAACCCGAACCCGCTCGAGAGGTACACCTCGCCCTGGAGCGTGGCCCCCGTCTCGAGGGCCACCGCCACCTCCGCCTGCCGCGGGGCGAGCGCCATCAGCGTCTGCTTGTAATCCGGGTGCCCCACACCAAGGGTGAGCGGACTCTCCTCCACGTGGGTCAGCGTGAAGGTCCCATCGTGCGCGGTCCTCACTTCGCCAACCCTGGACCGCAGGCTCAACTCCAGGTCCCTCGGGTCGTCATCCACGCGCACCTCCGCCCCGGCCACGGGCGCTCCGCTCACCGCATCCACCACCCTGCCTCGCACCTCGCGGCCCGCGGTGAGCACCACCTCTCCCAGCTCGGTATCCACCCCCTCCTTCAGCACGACCTCTCGTGTCGTACCGGCCAGGTTCGGGGCGGTGAAGACGAGCCTCTCTTCACTGCTCCGCTCGATGGGCAGGGCGAATGCGCCCTGGGGATCCACCACCTGCTTCTGGTTGATCTCGAAGCGCGTGACGGGGGTGCCATCCGGGCGCACCACACGCCCACGAAGCCGTGCGCGCTTATTGAGGACGATGCGCACGTCGGTGGCGCCAGCAACGGCCTTGACGCCCTGGAAGCCGTCCTCCTTGCCATCGAGCCCATTCGCGACCGGGTCGAAATCGTGGCCCTTCGCGCTCGCGCGCAACAGGTAGCGCCCGGCCGCGAGGTAGCGCACCTGGAAGCGGCCGTCGGCTCCCGTGCGAGGCTCTCGCTGCCGCCGCCGGTAGAGCATCTCCTGCTCGGGGTCTTCCAGCTCATCGGGCACGAGCGTGACGTCTGCTCCGGGAACAGGATTCCCGGCACCATCGACAACGAGGCCCGACAGTGTCAGTCCCTCGGGGAGCTGGAGCCGCACCTTCACCGGTTCCGTTTCTTTCACCTCGATGGGCCGGATGTGCTGCCGGATCTCCCCTCCCGCTTCCGACGACACCGTGACGAAGTGATCTCCAGGTACCAGGCCCTGCAGGGTGAAGCGCCCCCGCTCATCCGTGAGGGTCACCTCGGGCGTTTCGAAGCCATACCCGTGGGCATCCTCGGCGGGCTGCAACAGGACCTGGGCCAGGGGGACGGGGACCTCCTTCTCGTCCACCACCTCGCCCTCCACTCGCGCTCCGGCCCGCAGCATCAACTGGACTCCACTCGAGGGAGCCACGGCGGTCTGGGCCGTGGGGAGGAAATCATCGTGATGGGCTCGCAGGTGGTGGTTGACCGGCCTCAGGGCCTCGAGCACGAACGTTCCATCCTTGCCAGAGAAGGTGGAGTCCTTCCATGAGCGGCGATCTTCCCCGGTGGCCTCCTCTTCCAGCTCGAGCCTCACGCCCGAGAGGGGCTGCCCGGCGGCGTTCAGCACACGGCCCTCGATGAGGAGTGAGGGATCGATGGT
Source organism: Archangium lansingense (assembly GCF_026626635.1). Lineage (GTDB taxonomy): Bacteria > Myxococcota > Myxococcia > Myxococcales > Myxococcaceae > Archangium > Archangium lansingense. The sequence goes on along the minus strand of NZ_JAPNKA010000001.1, from coordinate 6,549,047 downwards.
GAAGTCCTGGTAGTTGGGCTCCTCTGCCGACACGTTCACGATGTGCGACGAGGCATGGTACTGCGGCGCCGCCGCGAAGAGGTGATACCTGCCGAGGGGAAGCGGTCCGAGCGTGTAGGTTCCATCCGAGGCGGTATGCGCGTCCTCCCTGTCGTCATTGCCGGATTCCGAGCTGAGCCTCACCCAGACTCTGGCGCCGGCAATGGGGTGGCCGGCCGGGTCGCGCACCGTCCCCGTCACCCGCGCGTCCGTGCCGAGTTCAAACAGGACATCCCGGGGCTCCCTCCCGGGCTCGAGAGAGGCACGACGGACCGCATCCAGGCCCGCGTGGGTGGCGATCACCTGATAGGTGCCCGGCCCCAGGTCCTCGAGGGTGAAGCGCCCCTCGGCGTCCGTGGAGGTGTGCCGCTGGTGCTTCTTTCCCTCGGCGAGTACCCGGGCTCCGGCCACGGGGCGGCCTTCCAGCAGCACCTGCCCCGTGAGCCGCAGCGGCCGGTAGAGCGTCACCTCCAGCTCACTGCTTTCGTCCACACTTTCGTGCCCGGGCAGGAAGCCCGCATGGGTGACGACGAGGTGGTAGCGCCCCACAGGCAGCGGTCCGATCCGCCAGTTTCCCCGGGCATCCGAGAGCGTATCGAAGAAACGGCTGGGCCCGTCGGGCAGCGCGGTGACGAGCGCCCCCGCGACGACGTTCCCATCCTCATCGTGGATGCGGCCCGAGAGGGTCATGCCCGGGACCCCCCACAGTTCGATGCCCTCCGAGCCCGCCGGGACGTTCTCGCGCAGGACGGTGCCGAAAGAGCCATCGGCCCAGAGCGCGTAGGAGCCCGCTTCCAGCCCCTCGAGGGAGAAGCGACCCTCCGCATCCGAGGTGGTGCGCGCATGAGGTGGGGCCTCGCCCTCACGCTCCACCACTCGCTCCACGAGTTGGAGGATTCCCTGGGCGCAGCCGCACTGGGGCAGCTTCTTTCCACGCTCGTCGTCGCAGGGACAGGACAGCTCGGAGAGTGTTTCATCCCGGGTGGGAGCGGTGGCCACGACCATCGCGCCGGCCATGGGACGGCCGTCGAGTCCCAGCACCGTACCGCGAATGAAGCTGCTTCCCCGGGACGAAGGCAGGGGCGCGGCGAGCAGCGCACTCACCGGAAGTGAGCGCGCGGTGGAGTCCCCCTCCGTTCGCGCTCCCCGCCCCTCAGAACCGGACGCCAGACCTCCCTGCTTCGAAAAGACATACCCGAGCGAGGCCACGAGCACGGCCAGCACCACGCCAAATCCCAGCCACCGACGCATATCCGTAGCAGCCCTCTCCGGCCCGAAGCTCCAGCCGCGTGAAACGGCCCTTGTGGCGGCGAGGTTGGCCCATCACCCCTGATGCTGTCCATCCATCACGGAATCACGATCGGCACATGCATGCTCTTGCCATCGTAGGCCGTGGCGCCGCAGCGCGCGTGAGCCCAGTCGCCGCCCACCGCGGAGCAGATGCGGAAGTTGCTGATGTTGGAGATGGCCACGTTGATGCCCGGGGTGTCGCAACGCCCGCTGTAGGTCCAGGAGAGGCTGCGGTTGACGGGGTTGACGCCGATGCACGGGCCAATCCACGCGCCCGTGTCGCGCCGCTGCACGTCGATGGAGTACTGGGCGCCCGTCTCCTCCTCGCTCCAGCTCAAGTCCACGAAGGGCGTGGTGCCCCCGGGAAGCTCCAGGAAGACGTCATCCGAGACGCCGTCATACGCCTTTTCGACAAAGGGCCCCCAGGTGCTGCTGTTCGAATAGAAGATGCGGAAGGCGGCGATGTCGCCCTTGTTCACCATGCGGCTGCTCGCGCTGGGGCACACCCCGTCGAAGACCGTCTTGTTCGCCGAGCCGATGATGCCGGCATAGATGCACGGGCCAATCACGGTCCCATCGCGCAGCACGAGGTCCAACGAGTAGTTGTACCCAGCCAGCCGCGTCCAGCGGAGATGAACCTGGTTGAGCGAGTGCATCGAGCCATCGGGCTTGAAGGCGATGCGTTGCTTGTAGGTGCTGCGCGAGGTGAAGGTGCCCGCGGGCTGGAAGGCGCCCTGGTGGAAGATGTTGAAGAACTCGCCGCGGCGGTCCACCACCACGTTGTGGCCGTGCGTCTGGATGAGCGCCCCAGAGTCATTGCGCATCGGCTGGGAGAGCGACCGCACCGCACGCGCCCGAGTGAGCGCGGGCAACGAGTCCGCCATGATGTACTTCATGGCGTACTGGCTGTTGTACCAGCCGGTGCTGAAGAGCAGATAGTAGAGGCCGTTGCGCTTGAGGAGCTCGGGAGCCTCGTTGATGGTCTCGTCCTGGGCGGGGAGCGTGTAGAGCGCCGGACCCGTGTGGTTGTAGACGGTGGCCGGGGCCGCGGTGTTGAACGAAGAGATGTTGTTGCCCCGGTCAAACCAGACATAGAAGAGCCAGCGGCCCGACGTGTCATTGAACGTGGCCGAGTCGATGCGGATGTTCCGGTTGCAGCCCTGCGGCGTGCAGGCAGAGCCGATGGTGGTGCGCGGATAGGTCGTGTTCGGATTGATGGGCTGGGGCGCACCGAAGTTGAGGTTCAGGTCGGGCGCCGAGGCCACGAAGGTCGTCACATCCTGGCCGGAAGCCGGACAGGCGGAGCCGTTGGGCACCCGCTGCGCGGAGAAGTAGAGGAAGTAGACGCCGTTGTTCTTGCCGAGATCCGGCGCCCAGATCATGCAGTAGTCGTAGGTCGGATCCGCGGCCGAGGGGTCGTAACCCCGCTTGAAGCGGAAGCTCGACAGATCATGGGTCTCGTAGATGGGCAGGGTCCGCGCGTCACCGGTACCGGTGAGGAAGAACAGATCATCGTTCTCCTTGTAGACGTCGGGGTCCGCCAGCCCTGGGACGAGCAGCGAGCGCGCGTAGAAGTTGGAGCCGCGCGTGGCGCACGAGGCTCCCACGAAGCCCTCGTCGCAGACACATAGAGCGCTGCCGGCGTTGTCCTGACAGACACCGTGTCCGCTACAAGTGACTCCGTCGCAGACCCCGAGCCCCTGCGAAACGGTCGAGGATGCATCGCCAGGCGCGAGCTCGGAATGGGTGTCCTCCGGGCCCGCGCATCCGGCGGCCACTGCGAGGGCGAGAAATGAGACGAGTGTCGTTGGGAAGCTGGGAAGCATGACTCTCCTTGGGGGCCAGGAGTCCGGCTGGGTTCCGGTGGCTCGTACAACGCCTTGTTCAAGGAATTCCAGTTTTTCTTGTTCCATGTGACAGCGACCACTGAGATTCGCCTGACACCTCCGCGGTGGCTCGGCGCGGAATGAACCACCGCGAGCGGACGTGCTTGTCTGCTCACTCCCCGGAGGAGAGGATGGCTCCGTCATGAGCAAGCCTGCTTCCCGCAACAGGGTCCTCCCACCCCTCCTCCTGTCGGTGCTCCTGCACCTGCTGCTCGGAGTCTGGCTGTGGTCGACGGAGCCATCCTTGTCGGCGGCTCGGCCCATGCCCGCGGAGTCGTTCACCGTGGAAGTGGAGTTCCGCGAAGCACCGGCCTCGGTGCCCGTGACCCCGTCGGCGCTTCCGGAAACCAAGACCCCGCCCACCCGGTCCGTCCCGCGCGCCGAGCGCCGGCAGAAGAAGTCAGGCCCCGTTGTCGCAAAGAGCCCCTCCTCCCCTCCTCCCGAGCCCGTGGAGAGGCAGCCAGAGCCCCTTGCCGCCGGAACAACGGACGCGACGAATGTGGAGGAGGTACCCCGTCGTGCGCCCATCCTCCTGCCCTCCTGGATGCAAGCGCCTGCCTCGACAGGCTCCCTGGCCGTGGCGCCGGAGCCCCGCGGCGGGCGGACGTTGCGCCCGGGCGATCCCGAGTTGCGGCCCGAGTCCAACGAAGAGGCCTCCGAACGGCTCACCGCCCAGCTGCAGGACTGGGCCGATGACGACACGGCCGGGGTGCGCGCCCAGGGCATCGGAGGGCATCCCTATCTGGGCGAGATGCGGGACTCGCTCGCGGAGGCCCTCGGACACACCGCCGGTGGCAAGCCCAAGGAGCTCGGCATCGACAATCCCATCGCGGGCCTGCTGAAGAACTACACGGAGGCCGCCGAGCAGTACGGCAAGACCGGAGGCCCAGGCATCACGCCCCCATCCACGACGCCGCTGCACAGCGAGCAACTCGCGGCGCGCTTCCGCGACGAGAGTGCGGCCAGGAGCATGATTGCCTCCGCACAGGCGCTCGAGACGCTCGAGGCTCTGGAGAGCCGCAGCGCGCTCCTCACGGTCCAACTGGAGCTGCGCCACTCCCCCACGGGAACCCTCCTCGGGTCGCGGCTCACGGAGAGCTCGGGCAACCGCCTCTTCGACGCCTTCGTGCTCAAGGTGGTGCCCGCCTCCCTGGGAGAGCTGAAACCGCCCCCGCCGGAGGTGATGCGGAACAAGGAGGAGCTCAAGACCCGGTGGCTGGTCGAGGGCTGGCACCGTCCGCCCAAGGGGCTGTCGCAGTCGATCGCGTCATCCCTCGCCTCGGGCCAGCTCATGCTCTCCCCCTTGGCGTTGCTCCCCTCAGCCCAAGACGAGGAGGCCGAGTTCGAGTACCGGGTGCGCCTGACCAGGCTCTACTGACACGACTTCCTGGCCGCAACGGCTACCGTACGCGCCCGGTTTGACGCCGGGAGCAGTAGCCCCGCCGCCAAGCGCCATCTCGCGGCGGGGCACCGCACGGGCTCAGTTGCTGATGATCAACTGCGTGTAGGTGACGCTGACGTTGTCGATGCGGTAGGTGGTCGCCAGGGCAGCATTCTCTCGCACCCGGAAGCGCAGCCGCACCGTCTTCCCCTTGAACGCCGTCAGGTTCACGGTGCGCTTCTGATACCCATAGAAGGTGTCACCGGTGCTGATGTCGTCATTGGCATCGATGACCTCCAGGACCTGCCACTCGCCATCCGGCAGCACCTGCGCCTCCATCTGGAGCTTGTCGGTACCTCCAACGTTGTCCTCATCCGTGTCGATCTGGACGCGGTAGCTCCACTGCGCGCTCAGGAGGCCCGCCGGCAAGCCCACGATCTGGGAAATGAAGCCTTCCTGCTGGATTCCCTTGCCCCCCAGGCGGCCGTACCGCTGCCCGAGGAAGGCGTGGTTGACGCCCTCGGAGTCGGTCCCCACCGAGGCCGAACCGCTGAGGAGCCAGGACGCGGGCCCCGCCTCGAAATCGCCATTCACCAGCGCCTGATTGACGCCCTTCAGTGTCAGCGTCACCGCGGGCGACTGTCCCACGAGGGCTCCAGCGTAGTCGTACACCCGGGCCACCACGGAGGTGCTCCCCGTGGGCCAGCCCTTGGTGGAGACGACGGCCATGTGCGACCCCCCGCTGGAGGTCGTCGTCGCCTTCACCTCTCCGCCCACCACGTATTCGACCTTCCGGATCCGGTGCGGCGCATACCCGCTGAGTCCCATGAACGTGAAGCGCAGGGTCTGCTCGTCCTCATTCAGCACGAGCGCGGGGGCACTGACTTTGATCGGCGCGGCGTAGGTCAGGCTCACGCTGTCAACGCTGAAGTCCCACTCCCCCGTCCCCGCGCTGGACACGAAGCTCAGCTGCACCGTACGGCCCCGGAAGGACGCCAGATCGAACCAGGCCCGCCGATAGGAACGAGCCGCCGGGAAGTAGTTCACATCCTGCCGGTCGTAGGCGGCCAGCACGGTCTGCACGCCCGTCCCCTGCTCCTTGACCAGGACCGACAGCTTCGCGGCCTCCGTTGCATTGGGCTCGACACGGTAGCGGAAGCTCAGCGGCACGGACGTGGCATCCGCGGGAATGAGCACCGCCTGACTCAAACTGCCACTCGCGCTGAAGTTCGAACTCCAGTTGCCCATGAATGGCTTCGGGCGCTTGCCCGCGTGCTTCGCGAGAACCCCCGCGCTGGCCGACCAACCGGTGGTGCCCGCCTCGAAGGTGCCGTTGGTCAGGAGCTGGTTCGCCCCCACCAGCACCATCGACAAGGTCTTCTGCGCGGTCTTGAGCGTGCGATCCTCCGCCGTCACATAGACCGGATGCGAGCCAAGGCTCAGCGAGCTGAGATCCAGATAGGCCTGGAACGGTGCGAAGTCCGAGACGCTCTCCTTCGAGCCGGCCTTGAAGCGCGTCCGGAGCACCCCGGTATCGTCCGCGACGGAGGCCTCGACGAACGCTGTGCCTTCGCCTTCGTCCACCGTGGCCACGTGGGTCTCGACAATCTCCGGCACCGTGTTGTCGGTCGCCACATACCCCACCCTCACGGCACCGAAGGCATCCTTCACGGCGTTGTGCACGCGGCTGCCTTCACCGTAGAGCTGCTTCGCGGCCGACAGGTAGGCCGCGCGCAGGTCGTTGAAGCCCGGATCCTTCGGGAGATAGGCCGTGGTGGCCAGATACCAGAGATCACCCGCCCGATCCGCGCCAATCCCCGCCATGCCATTGGGGAGGAAGTTGCTGTACAGCGTGGAGTTCGGATTGCTCGAGGCCCCATGCGCCAGGAAGACGAAGGCATGGCCATAGAGCGTGCCGATGACGTGCTCCGGCTCATAGCTGATGTTCGACCACCAGTACCGCAGGCCGGTCCGCACGTCCCCGTTCTCGTTCGGCTCGGGGTATCCCTCCGGGTCGACCATGCGACGCACCCAGTTCCACCCGGCGCGCGTATCCGGGACGCGAGTCCCGAGGCCTTGATGACCGTGGGTATAGAACTCGACCAGGGAACCGAGGATGTCGCCGTGCCCTTCGTTGATGCCGTCGGAGAGGGGTCCACCCCACTTCCCCAGCTCGTACTGCCAGAGGCCATGGCCGAGCTCATGAGCGATGACCCAGAGGTCCGTCAGCGCCGGAGTCCCTGGCAGCGGATCTTCGCCATCGCCGAAGTACGGTGCCTGGTAGTAGTTGTTCCAGTGCGCATCGCTGTAGTTGTGCCCGTAGTGAACCCGGGCCCTGATCGCGGAGCCCTTTCCATCGAGGCCCTTCCGGCCGTACACCTTGTGCAGCAGATCCCACGTGCGTTCGATCGCATAGGCCACGTCCACGGCCGAGGTCTCTCCGCGTGCACTGGCAGTGGCGTCGCCGTCCTGGAACTCCGCACCATCGCCCCAGTCGTTGTCCTTTCCCGTGTACAGGTAGGACTTCCCCAGCCGGCCCTTGGTCCCGTTCCTCAGATCTCGAATCTGGTTGCCACCGCGGAAGGGATCCTGCAGTTCGTGTCGGTTCTCCCCCGTGTTGTAGCGGGTGCTGAGCTCGACATCGCCGTGTTGGTACGAGTGGCCCAGGCTCGTGACCGCCTGGCCGGCATGGCGCACGTCCTGGCGCTGGGAGATGAGCCGGCCCGTCTCCGCGTCGATGACCACCTGCACGGGGGCATCCACGAGCACGGGCTTCGATGCCGGAACCCGGCTGCCACCCCGCTCCGGCTCCAGATCGTCCAACGAATACGCGTCGACCGCGCGCGAGGGAGCTGGCGAGGGTGGCACACCCGTGGGTGCATCCCCCGACGGGGCCTCCGGCACCTCTTCCTCCTCCGGCGCGACCCGCGCGAGATAGACGAGGCGATAACCGGCGATCTCCCGGCGCGCCTGCTCGCTGTTGGTGACAGCGCCGGTGGCGTCCGGCTCGAACCACTCTCGCTTGAGCGGCTCGATCGCCAGCTCCACTTCCGTGATCAGCGGCTCGGTCGAGGGCAGTCCGGAAGCCGCGATCGCGAGGCTCCTCGCCTGGGCCTCATCGATGGTGGGCTCGGTATCCACCGAGAGGAACGGCGCGAGGTAGTACGTCTCCGTCGCGCTCGTCCCATCGCGGTGGGCGACCATGCCAACCCCCAGCACGGGAAGGCCGCGGTGGTACTGCTCGAAGCGGAAGTGGGCCATCCCGTATGGGTCGAGCTGGGCCTGCATCACCCGCAGCTCGTCATCGGGACCAAGCCCCAGGCGAGTACGCGTGGCATTCAGCTCCGCCATCACCTGCTCGGCCTGGACGCCCAATGACAGCCCCAGCCGCTCCAGCTCCGCGGCGCTCAGCTTCGGACGCAAGGGCGCATCGGGCTCGACGGAGGTGCTCGAGCCAGGAGGGGGGGTAGAGGTAGCGGCGCCGACGACCTGCGTCGTGCCCAGGGCCCAGACGAGAGGAAGCAACACGCCTCCCGTCCGGAGCACCCGCCTGGGGTGCCGGTTCAGACTCTTGCGATTCATGGTGGGTCTCCGCCCGCGAGAGCGCGGGCCTGGTTGCAGAAGCCCTTCAGCGGCCTCTTCACCCGTCCAGACGCACTTGCTCCGGACTATTCCGAAGATTTTTCGACGTGGGGTTCGAGGTCCTCGGAACGCCCTCGAAAAATCGGGGAGAAAAAATCCCGGGAACAATCCCCGGGCGGTGCGTCTGGACCGATGAGACCTCTGACGCACCTCACTAGACGCACCTCACTTCCTCATGATCTGGCTCGCCTCTTCCAACGGACGGGAATTCTTGACTTCCCGGAAAGACAAGGTAGACCGTAGCGCTCGCGTGAGGGCCCCTGTTCAAACCCGGAGCGAGGATGAGGCGCTCCGCCTGGCGAAGCGCCTCCCCGCCTACGAACCGGGGTTGCTCGAGGTGGCCCGCCACCTGTGCGGAGATGCCTCGGAGGCGAAGGACCTCGTTCAGGACACCTTCGAGCGAGCGCTGCGCAGCTCGGAGTCCCCTCCTTCCGAGGAGCGCCTCCGTGCCTGGCTCTTCACCATCCTGAGGAACCTGTTCCTCGATCGCTGCCGGCGGCAACGGGCCCGGGCGGAGCGAGAGGAGCCCTTGGGTCCAGAGGTCGAGGAGTCCTGCCCATCGCCGGAGCCCGGCCCCGAGCCCTCCTGGACGTCCATCACCACCGACCAGCTCCGCACCGCCCTCGGTGGACTGAAGGAAGACTTCCGCCGCGTCTACGAGCTGCACGAACTGGAGGGCCGCACATATGAGGAGATCTCCCGCCAGCTCGAGATTGCCCGCCCCACGGTCGGGTCGCGGCTGGTCCGCGCCCGCCAACGGTTGCGAGAACTGCTTGCGCCCATGATCGGAGCCGAGTCGGAGGTGTCGCGTGACTGACGCATGCCAACGGGTCCACGCCCTCGTGGACGGCGAACTCGCACCCGACGAGGCCCAGCGCGTCCGGCTGCATCTGGCCACCTGCGCCGTGTGCCAGGACGAGCTGGGACGGCTGCTTCAGCTCAAGGCGCTGGCGCAGGAGCTCGTGGCACCGGTGGCGCCGGGCGCCCCGAGCACTCCTCCCAAGCAGTCCCGGGCCTTCCAACCCCGGTGGAGCCGGTATGCCCGGCATGGCGGACTCGCGGTGCTGGTGACGGCCATCGCTTCCGCGGCACTCCTCTTCGTGCTGCCCCAAGCGCGTGGCCCACGGGCGGAGCTGCTGTGGAGGACGGGTGCTCCGACGCGCTCGCTCGAGCTGCGCTCCAGCTATCCGGGCGCGGACCTGTACCACCCCTATGACACGCTGCGCGCGGGAGGGCCGGGAGCGCAGGAGGTCGTGCCGCTGTCGGAGATGGCGCGGCTCGAGGAGGCGGGAGACCTGCGTGGGATTGCCGCCGCCTACCTGCTTCGGATGGACGCGGAGTCGGCGGCCCCGTACCTCGCGCGTGCCGGGGACTCGCCAGACGTGGAGACGGATCGCGCGGTGGTGGACCTGCTGCGCGGCGACACATCCGAGGCACTGCGGCGGTTGGATGCAGTGCTGCAACAAGCGCCCCGCCACTCACAGGCGATGTGGAACCGGGCGCTGGCGCTGACGCGGCTCGACCTGGAGCTGACCGCGGCCGAGCAGTTCGAGGCGGTGGCGGCCCTCGGCGAGCAGGGCTGGGCCGAAGAGGCACGACAGCGCGCGGAAGCGCTGCGAGCCCACGCCACCCAAGGGCAGGAGCACTGGCAGGGCGCGCTGAAGGCGGGGGAAGCGCTGGTGGCCCATGCCTCCATTCCCTCCGCCGAGCAGCTCCAGCAGACCCCCGGTCTCTTCCGGCTCTACTTCTACGATGCGCTGCGCACCGCGCGAACGGTGGAGGAGTTGCGCGCGCTGTTCCCCATGGCCGAGACCCTGGACGCGCTCCAGGGCGGCACGGTCCTGCGTGATGCCGTCCGCGGTGCCGAGAGTCGGGATCTCCGCCGCCGCGCTCCGCTGTCGGAGGACTATGCGCGCCTGGTCCGCCGGGAGCCGATCCCGGGTGGGGTGCCGGCCTTCCTCGAGCGGCTCCGCGCCGCCCGGGAAGACAACCTGCTCCTGGGCGCGCTGCTGCACGCCGGGACGGTGGCCGCGAACCTGGAGGAGTACCAGCGTCTCGCCACGGCCACGCGAGATCCCTGGTTCCTCCTGCTCGCGGAGCACGAGCAGGCGAAGGTGCTGTTGTCTCGCGGCGAGCTGCTCCAGGCGGAGCAACACCTGCTCGCGGCGCTGAAGCAGTGCGGGGAGTCCCCGGTGGCCTACCGCTGCGCCCAGATCGAGCGAGAGGTGGCCACGCTCTACCGGCAGCTCCACCGGCCAGCGGAGGCGGTGCAGCATGCCCAGGCGGCCTGGCGATGGAACCGCAAGGACGGCGCCTGGGGACTCGATGGCCTCGTGCTGCTCGAGCTGGGGCAGCTCTCCCGCTTCCGGCACCAGCCCGCGCTGAGCCGCGCCTACCTGCACGAAGCCCTCGCCCGCGAGCCCAGGCGCTGCGAGCTGCGACACTTCGTCTTCGCGAACAGCGCCTCCGCGCACCTCAATGCGCTCGAAGTGGACGAGGCCCGCGGGGACATCGACGCGGCGCTGAAGTGCCCCGGCACCCTGTCTCCCAGCGGCGCACAGGCGCTGGCCGATCTGGCGCGCCTGCGGCCGTCACCCGGGGACGCCGAGCACTTCACGAAGGGAGTGGCGAAGCTTCGTGCCTCCGGGAGCCTGAACGCGGGGCAGCTCGCGCTCCTGACGCAATCCGAGGGGCGCTTCCTCATCGAGCAGGACCGCCCCGCGGGGGAGGCGCTGCTGCGGCGCTCCCTGTCCGAGGCGGCCCAGCTCCCGCGCTGGAACGTGGACGCGCGCAAGGCACGAGCCTACAGCTACGCGTCCCTGCTGTTCGCGGCGGGGAAGGCCCGGGAGTTCGATCGGGTGTTCTCGCTCCTCGCCGAGGAGCTGGGGGGCGCGCTGCCAGAGCAATGCATCCTGGGTGTCGCACTGGATGTCGAGCGCACACTGGTCGTCGTCCGCGGCGTGGACGGGCAGCTTCATGGAAGGTACGACGATCGCCGCACCGGACCGGTGGGGAACGTGGCGGGACTGATCCCCGAGGAGCTGCTCGCGCCGCTGCGGGCGTGTGAGCGAGTCGTCGTGGCCGCGCGACCGCCGCTCCACGGAAGGTCCGGAATGCTCCCCCCGGACATCGCCTGGAGTTACTTCCTTCCGCGTCCGAAGCCCCAAGCGTCTCCCGCGGTGCCCGCGCGCCGCCTGGTGGTGGCCAACGTGGAACCGCCCCCCGGGCTAGCGCTCGCCCCTCTGAGGGGCTGGGGACCACCACCTCCAGGAGGGATGCTGCTCTCCGGGGCCGCGGCGACCCCGAGCCGCGTGCTGGAGGCGATGGCGCGTGCAACGGAGGTGGAGATCCACGCCCACGGGCTCGTCAACCTGGGCATCTCGGACGCCTCGCTCCTGGTGCTGACGCCCGAGTCGGACGGACGCTACGCGCTGACAGCCGGCGAGGTGCGGGCGCGGCGTCTCGAAGGGGCGCCCCTGGTCATCCTCGCCGCGTGTCGAGCGGCGCATACGGCTCCGACGTCCCATGAGCCCTTCAACCTTCCCGTCGCCTTCCTGGAGGCGGGGGCTCGGGCGGTGCTGGCGGCCACGGTGGACATTCCAGATGAGCAGGCCGTGCGTTTCTTCGAGGCGGTGCGGGCCCGAATCCAGGCGGGCCAGCCCGTGGCGGTGGCGCTGCGCGACGAGCGCGTGTCGTGGCTGAAGCGCAGCGGATCCGAGTGGGTCCAGGCCGTTCTGGCCTTCGAGTGACAAGGAGATCAACGATGAGAAAGCCTCTGCTGCTGGTGTGCCTCCTCTTCTTGGGAGGCTTTACCTGTGGACCGGGAACAGACACCGTCGTCCAGAACGCGGGAAGCACCCGGAGCCCGCTGGTCACTTCGCTGCCAGCGATCCAGGACTATCTCGCGGGAGATCCGCTGCCCACGGGTCCGATCACCCACCTGGTGGTGGCTTACTGCAAGAACCTCGGCGACTTCATGGCCGTGGGAGTGAATGCCTCGAGCAATACGGTGATGTACCGGCTCCGGGCAAACGATCCCACGACCACCTCACGCTTCCTCTCGGTCGCATATGGTGCCGGTGTGCCCGTCACCGTGTACACCGCGAATGTCCTGGTGCCAGACGAAGAGGTGGAACCGTCGGTGCCAGGCACGCCGGACCTGCCCATCACGGGAGTCATCTTCCCTGTCTGCACCAGCGAAGTGGGGGATCCCCTCCCTCCCCGGCCTCCCCCGACAGGTCACGAGGCGTCGCGGTGGCAGATCTTCACCGATCTCGCGATCGATACGTCCAGGGTTCTGCATCGGGTAGCGCGCCCGGTTCCTTCCACGGCCCCCTGATCACATACCTCCCGGCCCCGAGAGTCTCGGTGGATGGTTGGGTCGGCGAAGCTGTGTGTCGCCGACCCAACGGGTCTACCTGCGCGCGATCGTGCTATCGGCGCTCAACCATGGCTGGGACGTAGCGCTTACGGCGTAGAGCAGGTGCGGTTGATGAACGTGCCCGACAGGGTCTGCCAGAACGTCACGCGGTAGTACGCGTACGGCCCCCACATCACCGGGCTGCTGTCGCCGTAGCAGGTCGTGATGTGGACCGTCTGCCCATAGGCCCCCGTGTTCGACCGGTACAGCACGCCATCGATGTAGATCCGCGTGTCCGCGCCCGAGAACATCGAGAGCAGCGAGCCGTCCCAGGTCGGAGCCCGCGAGTAGGGATCCCAGCATTGAAAGCGATACTTATTGTCACTGCAGAGGAAGTACTCCGTGATATCGGCCGGACCGAAGCCGAGCAGATCCTGCACCACCACGCCGTCCACGAAGGTCACTCTGCGCGCGGAGCTCTGGGTGGCCGCGTCGTAGTTCTTGATGTCCTGGATGGTATTGAACGGACCGCTCCCCTGCATCGTGGAGATGTCGCCCGCTCCCTCAGCGCGCTGCGCCGACTGCTCGGCCTTGGCCGCTGCTTCATCGGCCTCGGTTCCTGCCAGGGCGGCGCTCGCCAGCAAGGAGGTCAGGGAGATGCCCGCGATAATCGTTGCTCTCATCAGATGGTTTCCTTTCAAGGGCCTGCTGTCAGGCGCTCTGTCTGGTTGTTCGGCGCTCCGGTTCGGCTCTTGGAGTGCACGAGATTTCCCCCAATGAATGGAAACACAGGGTAAGCAGGCTACGCAGAAAGAACACATCTTTCGTTTGAGGCAAAAATTTGCGGCGCGGTTGTGGTCACGCCCCTGTCACAGACGCGCTTCCGCAGGCGATGCGCGAAAGGTGTCTCGTTTGTTGGACCGACCAACGCATTCCGTGAATGGTCTCTCATCCTGGTCACTTACTGATATGAGAAAGTGACCCACCTAATTCCCGGTGCTCCCCTCCCGCTGAAGCCCGCGTTGCTCAACGCGTGTGGGGGGGCTTGCTGGTCGGCGGGCTCGAGGGCGCGCGCAGCTCCGTGCTGGTGTTGCGCCGCAGCGGCAGCACATCGAGCGCGATGACAATGACCGTGTTGAGGTTCTGGATCTTCTCTGGCACGGCGAGCATTGACTGGAGGCTGAGTCCCCGCCTGGCGACGACAACGACGACCTGCTGCCCCGCTTTGTTCTCACCCAGGCTGACGCGCTCGATGCCCTCCACATGGGTCAGGAGCCGTCGCGCCTCCTCCACCGCGGCCATGGCCTGCGTAGGTCCCGCGGCGCCGCTGGGCGGAACGGAGGGCAACTCACGCAGGTAGGTTCCCATGGGCTTGCCCGTGGCGAGCAGCCCCGAGGCGCTCGTGGGCGCCGAGGGAGGGCGCGCGGGAACGGAGACGGGCGGGGCGACGGGCGGTCCCGGTTGGGCCGGCAGGCTCTGGGCCCGTGGAGTCTCCACGAGCTTTCGCTGAGTCCCGAAGATGCTCCGCTGGGGATTGGCCTGCGCTGCCTTCTGCGCCTCCGCGGTGAGGTGTTGCGCGGACGAGCCTCCCCTGGCACCGGAAGACTCCACGCCGTCCGTGCTCGCGCCCCGCTGCTTCGTCTGCCCAAATTCGAGGTTGCCCCTGTTCCGGAACTCCTCGAGCCGCCGCCAGGCCTGCTCTTCCGTGTCTCTTTTGTCCTGATGTCCGGTGGAGACGTCCGCGCCCTCTTCGAGTCCGCGCTCCTCTTCGTCCAACTCATTGATGCCGGTGTTGACCCCCGGATTGGCCTGACCCCGGGCGGTGCGTCGCCGCTGCTCCAGGGGTCGCGGTCGCGCAGTGCTGTGGGGGCGGTGCAGGGGGGGATGGGTTATCTTCTTCACGAGATGTGCTACCTTCCCAGGCCCCATGGGAGCCAACGACGGCGGTGGTGGATACGATTACGGAAATTGCCCCTGTGCCGGGTTGTACGAAGGCCGCTTCATCGAAGTCGAGATGGTGGTGGCGGGACGGAACGTGGTCGTCACGGCGATTCCCCAGGGGGAGTGCCCTCTTTGCAGCTCGCAAGTGTACAAGATGCAAGTCATTGAGCGCATGGAGTCCTTGATGCGTGCGGACAAACCCGCCGCGCAGCGTTAGGCGCGTGGACTTCAATGATGCTCCGCGCCAAAAGCAAGGGAAAACCGGCCTTCCGGGGCCAGGACACCGTGCAGTTGGCCGGGGCAGAGGCAAGGGCCGGTCTGTGCGGCGCCGCCGTACATCACGTCACGTGCAGCAACGACCACGTTCCATTCTGATACGCGTTGTCGTACGTCTGGGCCATGTGGTCCTTCCAGAACCCGGCGAATCGGTCCTGGGGGATCTGAGTGAACTCGCCCGTGTTGGGATCCAGCACCGAGAACTCCACCGTGCCTCCAGGCAGCCGGCTGGCCTTGATGCCAATGGCGTGGCCGCTGTCTCCATTGCTGTCGTTGATCCCCAGCTTGAAGAACGCGCTCGTGTTCCCCGGGGGAAACTCGTTCCGCACCACCCTCGACAACGCGAAGCCGAAATCAAGATGCGAGGAGATGGTCGCGCCCTGGGGCGTCACATCTCGCGTGGTGAGGTTTGGGATGGTGTTGTTCCGGTCGCGCGCCGCGGACTGCTGCTGGAGCGTCCTCCGATCATTGAGGGTCATGTGATTTTTCGCCAGGTCGTCGGCAACGAGGAACTGCTCGTTCTTGACGACCTGGTTCTGCACGAACTCGCCTTCCTTCTGCAGCTCGACGAAATGGCCATACGAGCCCGAGTGCAGGAGCGCGCGGAAAGCACCCTCTGCGTCGGCGCCGAGCAGGCCCGAGCGGGCCCACTCATTCACCATCACGGAGCAGACTCCTCCCGCCTGGGAGGAAGCCTGGATGACCGGGTCTCGCCCCTGCTCGACCCATGCGCTGAGCTGCGCCTGGTGGTTGGTCGCAAGCTGCGTGTAGTCCTTGGACGGTTTCTTGGCCATGGCGTGGAGGGAGCCTGACGCCGACGCAATCTCCGCGGGGTTGGCCTCAACGCCCTTCGGGGTCCCCTGGGAGGCGCGAGTCGTGAAGACGGAGTTGCGCCGCGAATTCAGCGCGGCGACGGTCTCCTTCGACTGGAACATCGCCTTCGCGGAGGTGTCCTGGGGCGTCGCCTTCGGTTTGCCGAGTTGGTCCTGATGCCAGCCGGGCGGGGCGGAGGCGGGCGGCTGCTGTTGTTGGACTTGCTGCCCCGTGGCCGGGCCCGTGCGCCCAGTCGCCGAGGTTTCATGCGCGGCACTGTTCTTGGCCACGTTCGTCGGGTTGGCGGCCGGAGCCGAGGGCGCTGAAGTGAGCGTCTTCGGTATGGGAGCGTTCCTGGTCTGTTTGATGGTCACGAGAGACTCCGAAAGTGGAAATGGCACTTCCGCCCGCCTGGCGGCCGACTCATTGGCTTGGCATCGCTCATCCGGCGGGTTCCCAGTCTAGCCCGGGACGCCTCGGCTGGGTACGCGCGGTGGTCATCGCCGGCAAGCGCCCTGACACGCCGTGCCAGGGCACCGGACGGGGTTCTCATATTCGAGGAAAATGAGCCAACCTGCGGTTGCTTTCAGTGAGCCTTTATTTCCCGCTTATACCGCTTAAGGTACATGGGTCGCGTCTCCTCCAATTCGGAAGCCCGGGGCTCACTCAACAGGGACTGGAGACAGCGTCGTGGAGGACTATATGCAAGGAGTCAGGAGCAATTCGCCCGGCAGGAACACTCCCGCGAGACCATCAGAGCAATCTACCGCTCCGGCCAATGTGGCGAGGTCTCCCCAGTCGAACCCGACGCAGGCTCCAGAGCCGACTTCGACCCCGGGCCATTCGGACAGGAGTCAGTACGGTGGGCAGTCGCCACGAGCGTCCTCTCCTTCCCAGCGGCCGCCGTCGCCTCAGGAGCACGCCGCGCTCAATGCGCGGGTTGGCACCGTGGGCTATGGGCGCTCCTCGCGGGCGTCCTCGCCGTCCTCCCCCACCAGGCCGCCATGGGGGGTTCGGCCCGACATCCAGAAGTTCTGTGAGGATGCCGTGAAGGAGAACGAGGGAACCCGTCTCACCCAATTCACGGCCCAGGGGTCCTGTCCCGGCACAAATGGTGGGGTCTGCAACGCCATGACCGGAGAATGGATCAAGCATGGCGCCCAGAATTCCTCCATGGACCAGGCCTCAGCGGCCTTTACCCAGACACTGCATCACGACATGCAGGGACTGATTGTAAAACAAGCGCAATTCGAGGACCGGCTGCGTCCGCTGAAGAATGAACTGCAGCAGAACAAGGCCGAGGCTGATCAGCACACGCAGGATCTGAAAGATCTCACCCCGTTCATCCAACAAATGGAAGCGGGGCAGCTCTCGCCCAGTCGGAATAGACAGGTGATGAAGTGGGCAGCGGATCTGGAGTCGAGAATGAACGCCACCCAACAAAAGATCTCCGACACGGGTGCCAGAATCGCCCAGATCGAGAAACAGGAGGCGGCGAACCTCGGGGGAGGACTATCGCACACCCGGATGCTGGACACCGAGCTCATCAAGGGCGACTTCGTCCATGTCCTTGACAGCGCCACCCAGAGGCCGGGTTTCTACGCCCTGCACATGCATTCGAACAGCGGGGGGTCCGGGCACGTCATGGGCATCGAGGTGGGGCCCAAGGGGTGCAAGTTCATGGACCCGAACACCGGCGAGTTCGTCCTGAAGGATCGCAAGGCCATGCTCAATGTGGTCACGGATCACGTGGCCTCACTCTATATGGATCTCAACGACCGGTTCTCGGTCGACCACTTCGGGTGATGCCCCACATCAAAACCGACTGGGAGGGCGACCGCTCCGAGGAATAGAGCGGCACGCCCCCCGGGCGGGGACTACCCCCCGTGCCGGGCGATGAGGGCTTCCGCCTCCGCGGGATGACGCTTGCACTCGAGCAGCGCGCGGAGCACGAGCGGCGCGACGATGGTCGCATCGGACTCGATGACGAACATGGGCGTCGTCTCCGTGAGCTTGTCCCAGGTGATCTTCTCGTTGGGGGTCGCGCCGGAGTACGAACCGTACGAGGTCGTCGAGTCGCTGATCTGGCAGAAGTACGCCCACGGCTTCACGGGCTGGGAGAGGTCATACTTGATAGACGGCACGACACAGATGGGGAAGTCCCCGGCGATGCCGCCGCCAATCTGGAAGAACCCGATGCCCTCGCCCGCCGAGAGCTCCTGGTACCGGCCGTAGAAGTCCGCCATGTACTCGATGCCGGACTTCACGATGCGGGCGTCGCACTCCCCCGTCTTGACGTACGAGGCGAAGATGTTGCCGAAGGTGGAGTCCTCGTAGCCGGGCACGACGATGGGCAGCCGCGCGCGCGCCGCCGCGAGAAGCCAGCAGGCCTCGGGGTCCCCCTCGTACGCTGCCGGCTCGATGGCCTGGATGACCTCATAGAAGTACTCGTGCCAGAAGCGGCGCTCACCGCTCGCCGTGGCCCGCTGCCACATGGGCACGATGATCTTCTCGACCGCGCGGAATGCCTCGTCCTCGGGAATGCTCGTGTCGGTGACCCGGCGCATCCGGTCGGCGAGGATCTTCGTGTCGTCGCTCTTGGTGAGATAGCGGTAGTTGGGGAAGTCCTTGTAGCCGTGGTGGGCCACGAGCCGGAAGAGGGACTCCTCGAGGTTGGCGCCGGTGACCGACAGGCCGTGGATCAGGCCCGCGCGGATGGCGGGGGCGAGCGTAATCCCGAGCTGGGCGGAGGACATGGCTCCGGCGACGGCCCAGAACATCCGGCCCCCCGCGGAGATGTGGCGCCAGTACGACAGGAGCGCGTCGCGTGTCGCGCGCGCATTGAAGTTCTTGTAGTTCGTGAGAACGAAATCGAGGACGGGGAGCTGGGTATCGGACACGGTCTGCCTCCAGTCAGGGGGTCAAGACTCGGACGACGCCACATGTGGAACGCCATCCGAGGACGCCCTACGGCCACGACGTTTCCGTCGCGCCGCCATCGGAGCGTCGAATGGCTGGGGAGTACGTAGCACAAAACGGCGGTGCATCAAGTGCCCGGGGTGGACGACGCCGAACTCGAGGAGCGTCGCGAACTGCTCATGAAAGGGATGCCCGGGCTGGAGCATGGCCCGCTCCTCGGCGGAGAACCGCTCGTCCACGAAGCTCTGGATCTTCGCCGCGGTACGCCCTGAAGTGACTGGCGCGTACAGTCGCTCTTGAGTACGAGGAACTCCTGATGGCGACGACCCGGAAGAAGAACACGGCCCCCACCCCGTCCGAAAGTGGCACGGCGAAGGACGTCCAGCGGCCTCCCGCGGAGAGCCTCTACGCGGAGGAGCTCGAGCGGCTGCGCGAGAAGGATGATGCGCCGAAGCCCCCGGGCTGGAGCATGTCCCTGCACGCGGTGCGCCGCTTCATCCTCGGAGACGAATCGCTGGGCGTGCAGCGCAAGTTCGTGGGCAACCCGAGCCTCGTGGACCGGGCGATGGTGACGCTGGCCACCAACCGCGGGTTGATGCTCGTGGGCGAGCCCGGCACCGCCAAGAGCCTCTTGTCCGAGCTGCTCGCCGCCGCCATCTCCGGCACCTCCACGCTGACCATCCAGGGCGGCGCATCCGTCACGGAGGATCAGATCAAATACTCGTGGAACTACGCGCTCCTGGTGTCCGAGGGGCCCACGCCCCGCGCGCTCGTGCCCGCCCCGCTCTACACGGGCATGAAGGAGGGCAAGGTGGTGCGCTTCGAGGAGATCACCCGCTGCCCCATCGAGGTACAGGACTCGCTGCTCTCCATGCTGTCGGACCGGGTGCTGGCGGTGCCAGAGCTGCGAGACGAGGAGGCCATGGTGTTCGCGAAGGATGGCTTCAACGTCATCGCCACCGCCAACACGCGAGACCGCGGCGTCAACGAGATGAGCGCGGCCCTCAAGCGGCGCTTCAACTTCGAGACGGTGTTCCCCATCGGCGACTTCAACACGGAGCTGTCCCTGGTACGCAACGAGACGGCGCGGCTGCTCAAGCGCTCGGGGGTGCCAATAACGCCCTCGGAGGATCTGCTGGAGGTGCTGGTCACCACGTTCCGCGAGCTGCGCGCCGGTGAGACGAGCGACGGTCAGGCGATGGAGCGGCTGTCAGCGGTGCTCTCCACGGCGGAGGCCGTCTCGGTGGCCCACGCGGTGGGCGTGCGCGGCTACTACCTGCGTGGGGATGGCGGCTCGGCAGCGGACCTGGTGGAGACGCTGGCCGGGACCGCGGCGAAGGACAGCCCCGAGGACCTCAAGCGCCTGCGCTCGTACCTGGAGCAGCGGGTGGCTCGCCGCACCGGACCCCAATGGCGCGCCCTGTACGAGGCCCGCCACCTCCTGCCGGGCTGAGAGCGTGGGCATGCAGGGGACTCCGGGCCTCCATGTCGTTGGCGTGCGCCACCACAGTCCGGCGTGCGCTCGCATCGTGGCGCACACGCTGCGCACGGTACGGCCTCGTCACGTGCTCATCGAGGGGCCGGCGGACATGAATGCCCGCCTGGACGAGCTGCTCCTGCCACACGAGCTGCCCCTCGCCGTCTTCAGCAGCTACCGCGACGAGGCCCGGACGCACGCTTCGTGGACGCCCTTCTGCGCGTACTCGCCCGAGTGGGTGGCCCTGACCGAGGGCAAGGCAGCCGGGGCCCAGGTGCGCTTCATGGACCTACCCGCCTGGGACAAGTCCTTCCATGGCGTGCGCAACCGCTACTCGGATGGGGAGCGCCGCACCGCCCGGCTCATCGAGACGCTCTGCCGGAAGCTGGGCCTGGAGGGGATGGATGCCCTCTGGGATCATCTCTTCGAGCAGCCGTGTGAGCTGGACGCTCTGGCGGAGCGGCTGCGCGTCTACTTCGACTCGTTCCGCAGCGAGGAGGAGGCCACCGAGAGCGACCGGCAGCGCGAGGCCTTCATGCTGGCGCATGTGGAAGCCGCGCTGTCTCTGGGAGATGGCCCCGTGATGGTGGTGTGCGGTGGTTTCCACGCGCCTGTGCTCGCGCGAGCCACGGTGAAGCCGGGCGCCACCTTCCCTACCCCGCCGAGCCACCCGTCCGCGCGCAGCTACCTCGTGCCGTACAGCTTCCGCCGCCTGGACTCCTTCACCGGCTATGAGTCCGGCATGCCCTCCCCTGCCTTCTACCAGGCGGTGTGGGAGCTCGGCCCCGAGAAGGCCCCGGAGCACATGCTCCGCGCCGCCGTCCAGCGGTTGCGCAGCCGGGGGCAGCATATCTCCTCGGCGGATCTCATCGCCGCTTCGGTCATGGCCGAGGGACTCGGGCGCCTGCGCTCCCATGCGGCCCTGGCGCGCTCGGACCTGCTCGACGGGATGGCAGCCGCCCTGGTGAAGGATGCCCTCGACGTGGCCTTGCCGTGGACGATGCGTGGCGTCCTCTCCCCGGACACGGATCCGCTCCTCGTCGAGGTGTTGCGTGCCTTCTCGGGCGAGCGCACAGGACGCCTGAGCGACCTCACACCGAGGCCCCCACTGCTGGCCGACGTGGAGCGCGTCCTCGCCGCACACGATCTCAAGCCGCAAGGGCGCGCCCGGAAGGTGAGCGTGGAGCTGCGCGAGCCGTCGCACCTGGAGCGCAGCCGCGCGCTCCACCGACTGAGGGTGCTCGGCATCCCCGGATTCACGCGGGACGCGGGCCCTACGTTTCCCACCGAGCCGGTGCTCCAGGAGTCCTGGACGGTGGCGCTCTCGGAGGACTTCATCTCCTGGGTCATCGAGGCCTCGGGCTGGGGTCCCACGCTGGAGGTGGCCGCCACCGGTCGGCTCGAGGAGGCGCTCCTCCAGGCGGGCCCGGACCTGGGCAAGCTCGCGCTGCTGCTCGCCGAGAGCCTCTTCACCGGCTCGAAGGGCCTCGCGCAGCGTGTGCTGGAGGCCGTGGCCGCGCAGGCGTTGCATGAGCCGGACCTCTCCCGTCTGGGCACGGCCCTGGAGCGGCTCCTCTCCGTCTGGCGCCATGACGTGCTGCTCGGAGCCCAGGGCTCGGCCGAGGTGGGCGCTGTCATCTCGGCGGCCTTCGATCGGGGACTCTGGTTGCTCGAACAGCTCGACGGACCCGCGCTCCCGGCGGACGAGGGACACCTCCGGGCCGTGGCTGCGCTGCGTGACACACTCCGCTTCGCGGGCAAGGCCCTCGGGCTCGATGAGAACCATGCCGCCGCCGTGTTCGAGCGCCGCCTGGCCGATCTCCGCGCACCGCCCGCTGTGCGAGGTGCCGCGCTCGGAGCGCTCTGGTCCCTGTCCCGCTTCTCCGACGAAGCAAGCGCCGAGGCCGCGGCCATCCGCGCGACCCGGGCCGCGGCACGTCCCGCAACCCTGGGCGACTTCCTGGCCGGCCTGTTCCGGCTTGCCCGCGAGCAGGTAGTGCGTGCACCTCCCGTCACCGCTGTGCTGGACGAGGTGCTCCGCGATTTGCCCCAGGAGGACTTCCTCGTCGCGCTCCCGGCGCTGCGCCTGGCCTTCGGCTTCTTCCCTCCCCAGGAGAAGGAGGACATCGCCCGGACGCTCCTGACGCTCCACGGGAAGGACCCGGCGGGAGCACGGGCACTGATCCGCCTCGAGGTGGATCCGGCGCTCGTCGCCGCGGGCACGGCGCTGGACGAAGAGGTGGAGCAGGTATTGGCCCGCTACGGACTGCTGCGGCCCGTCGAGGGAGGTGCGCGATGACGCTGGATCCCCTGGCGCGCTGGCGCCTCGTGCTCGGCGAGGCGGCGGAGGGAGCACTCGGCAACAGCCTGGACTCGCAGGCCCGCGCCATGGACGCGGCGCTCGAGTGGTTGTACGGGCGCGAGGGAGACCTCGCTGACCGCGATGTACGCGGGCGCCAGGGAGGCTCGGGCCCGTCCTCGCTCACCGTCCCGGACTGGATCAACGAGGTCCACACCCTGTTCCCCAAGGAGACCATCGAGCGTCTCGAGCGCGATGCCGTCGAGCGCTACAAGATCGACGAGGTGGTGACGCGAGCCGACGTGCTCTCGCGCGTGGAGCCCAACGAGACGCTCCTGCGCGCCGTGCTGCGCACCAAACACCTCATGAATCCCGAGGTGCTGGCCGTGGCCCGCCGCATCATCGAGAAGGTGGTGCGAGATCTGATGGAGAAGCTGAGCAAGGAGGTTCGCCAGACCTTCTCGGGCGTGCTCGATCGGCGCCGTCGCTCTCCGCTGAAGGTGGCGCGCAACTTCGACTTCCGGCGGACGCTGCGACAGAACCTGGACCGGTACTCCCCCACCGAGCGCAAGCTCACCATCGAGCATGCCTCGTTCTTCTCGCGCACCCGGCGGTTCACCGAGCGCTGGCAGGTGATCATCCTGGTGGATCAGTCCGGCAGCATGGTGTCCTCGGTCATCCACTCGGCCGTCACCGCGGCCTGCCTGTGGGGACTGCCGGGCATCCAGACGCACCTGATTGCCTTCGACACCGCCGTGGTGGACCTCACCCGTGAGGTGACCGACCCGGTGGAGCTGCTGATGAAGGTGCAGCTCGGGGGAGGCACGGACATTCAGCAAGCGGTGGCCTACGGCGCGCGGCTCATCGAGGTTCCCCGGCGAAGCATCGTTGTCCTCATCACGGACTTCTACGAGGGCGGGAGCCCCGAGCTCCTCGTGCGCCGCGTGAAGGAGCTGTGCGCCCAGGGAACGAAGGTGATGGGGCTCGCGGCGCTCGAACCGGATGCGACCCCGAACTACGACCGGGACCTCGCCCGGCGGTTGGTGGAGGTGGGCGCCCACGTGGGAGCGATGACGCCCGGCCAGCTCGCGGCGTGGATCGCCGAGAAGGTGCGCGCATGAGCCGCCCCGATCTGCTCGCCCTCACCCCGCAGGCCATCGCCAGCCTGTCCAACCTGGGGCTGGTGAAGCGCGCGCAGAAGGAGATCGAGCAGGGCAAGGGACCCCGGCTGGAAGAGCTGGCCGATGGCACGGTGGTGGGCACCTTCGAGGATGGGAACTCGGCCCGGCTCCTCCCGGGTAAGAGCCTGAAGGACAGTCCCTGCACCTGCAACGCCACCACTGTGTGCCGACACCGCGTGGCCGTGGCGCTCGCCTACCCCACCCTCTCCAGCGCGAGCGCGGCGCCGGCCCCGGAGAAGGCCGCGGAGACCGCACCGGAGCCCCCCTGGTCTCCGGGCTCGGTGGACGACCAGGCCCTGGCGGAGCTGATTCCCCGCCGCTCGCTGGAGCGGGCCGAGTCCCTCCGGGAGCGCGGCTATCTCGCGCAAGTGCGCCGGGGAACGTTCGTGGGCGAGGACGTGCCCACGGTGTCACTCGCCACATGCACGGTGCGCTTCCTCGTGCCCCGGAACCTGGGTTACGCGCGCTGCGACTGCTCGGTGGGCACGGGCTGCGAGCACCTGCCCCTGGCCATCTGGGCCTTCCGCGCCGCCGATGAGAAGGACGCCACGAGCCGCGAGCTCTCCGTCGAGGTGGCGCGCCAACACGTCGAGTCGCACGAAGGTGGACCCGCACTAGACGCCGCGGGCGATCTGGCCAGCTTCCTCCTGCTGGAGGGAGCCCAGCACGCCAGCACCGGCCTCGCGGGACGTTTCGCTTTGGCGCGCTCGAGCCTCGCGGACGTGAAGATGGCCTGGCCGCTCGCGGCGCTCGATGAGATTGAGGATCTGCTCGGGGCCTACGTGAGCCGCGGTGCCCGCTACGCCCCGGCGAAGCTCTCGGCCACCCTGGCGGAGCTCTTCGCTCGCCTCCGCGCCGCTCGCACCGGTGGAGCTGTACCGCCTCGCGCGGTGCTGGGCATGGACGAGGCTCCGGAGACGAAGCTCGACTACGTGCGGCTGGTGTCGCTCGGGACGCGGCTGTTCGCCGATGGCAGGGAGCGCCGCGCGGAAGTGGTGCTGGCGGACCCGGCCAGCGCAGGCCTCCTCGTGGTGCGCCGTGCCTTCACCTATGCGGAGGATCAAACACCCGAGAATGGCGCTGAGCTCGGACGTCGGCAGGGAGCGCCCGGCGCGACGCTCGAGGCCCTCGGGAGAGGACAGGTGGTGACCTCGGGCGCCACCCGTCAGCCGGATCGCCTCGTGGTGTTCTCCACGCGGGGGCTGCAGCGCACCTCCGTGACGCCTCAGTCCGGAGACTGGAGCCTGCTGCCAGCGCCGCTGCTCGTGAAGGACGTCTCCGTGCTGGAGGCAATCCTGCGGGCCCGGCCGCCACGCTTCCTGCGGCCGCGTCAGCTCGCCGAGAACGTGCACGCCTTCGCGGTCTCCCGCGTGGTGGATGTGACCTATGCGCCGGGCGCCCAGATGGTGCGCGCGGAGCTGGAGGACGCGGGAGGGCACACCTTCTTCGTGGAGCTGTCCCACCGCCGGGTGGCCCCCGGGGCACTGGACGCGCTCGCCGAGGGCCTGGGTGGAAAACGCGGGCAGCTCCGCTACCTCTCAGGTGAGGTGCGGAGGTCCGCCCGCGGGCTCATCGTCGAGCCGCTGGCCCTGTCATGCGAGGGCTCGGGAGTGGTGGTGCTCGACCTGCAACCCGCTGCCGCGACGGGGCCGCTGCGCACGGCGGAGGACAGGCCCCCGCTGCCCCCCCTCCCGGCGGCCCTCGCCGAGTTGGAAGGCTGCCTGGCTGACGCGGTGCATCAGGGCCTGCGCCATGTCGTCCCGGCCTGGACGTCTCGGCTCTCGGCTGTGGCCGCGCGTGTCCGGGAGCTCGGGATGAAGCGCCTGGCGGATGACCTGGGATCGCTCGCCACGAAGCTGGAAGCGGCCCGTGCCTCGGGCCAGGCCTCGGACGAGGCGGCGCTCGCGGCGGCGTGGGCCGATGCGGCCCTGCGCGTCACGGTGGGACTCGAGCAGCTCGGGACGTGAGTCCTCAAACTGTCAGGACCTCAACAGTCCGTTGGATGTGGAATTTTTAAATTGCAAACCTCAAAATTCTAGGTACCTTACATCCCACGAAAGCACCGGAAATCCCACACAGGCCGGGCGATGTGGGATGCCATAGGCATTCGGGAGGGTAACCACGAGCGGATTTTCCGTAACGAAGACGTTGCAGGGCTCAACCTGTTGCATCCCACGGAGGTGTTCCGATGAACGACGAGCACAAGCCGGAGTCCACATACGGGGATGAGTGGTTCGCGCTCGATGATGGGCTCACCCGCGGGCGCGGGAGGAACGTGATGTCCGGCCCCTGCGCCACGCGCCACCCCTCCGTGACGTCCACCGCCCCCGCCAGGAAGGAAGAGGCGCAGCCCGTGGCTGTGCCAGCGAAGCTCCCGGAGCAGTCGGAGCTGCTGCTGGAGGCCCGGCGGCTCTTCGACTCCATGGGCGCGCACCTCCCCCAGCGCATCAGCACCGAGGAGCTCGGCGATGCGCTGGAGGCCCTCCAGAAGATGGTGAAGGAGGGACAACCGAAGTGGAAGATCCAGGCGAGGATTCTCTCCACCCTCTTCTGGGTCAGCGCCCACTCGGTGCAGGACGGCGTCCACGCGATCCTCGGGACAGAGACGGCGGCCACCGGGAACAGCGGCGGCAAGGGCCAAGAGTAGTCGCTGCACGCGGGCGGGGCCCCACGGCCCTGCCCTGCTTCCATCTGGTAACTGGCGGGCATGCCCGTGACTCGGGGTTGTAATCCTCAAAGTCCGAGGTAGCCTGCCCGGCCCATGGATACCCCCCTCTCGACCCGGACCGCGATCCTGACCGTGCTGATGCATGACAGGAGCTTCGGACTGGAGATCATCGAGAAGGTGCGTACCCGGACCCATGGGAAGATCGTCCTGAACGAGGGCTCGGTGTACCCGGCGCTCAAGGCCCTCGAGCGAGAGGGACTGGTGCGCAGCTTCGAGGGAGAACCCCTGCCAGAGCGTGGCGGCCGGCCGAGGCGCTACTACGAGCTGACGGGCGAGGGCCGGCGTGCGGCGCTCGAGCAGAAGCGGGCCGTACTCGGCCTGCTGCTGCCCGCGGGAGCCTTCTGAGGGGTACAAGCCATGACGCCTCATCCCCGCATCGCGGGTGCGGGGCTCGCCGAGTCCTTCGTGTCCGAGCCCTCGTCGCTCTTCGAACTGCTCCAGCGTACCATCGCCTGGGACACGCGCATGCGCGCGCGGCTCACCGCGAGCTTCGGTGCGCCGTACAACTACTCCGGCATCGAGTACCCGTACGTGCCCATGCCCCCGGAGCTGGATGCGTTGGCGCGGCGGATCGAGAGCGTGGTCCAGCACCCCATCACGAACTGCCTCATCAACTTCTACCCGGAGGGCGCATCCAGCATGGGATTCCACTCGGACTCCTATGCACATCTCCAGCCGGGCACCACCGTCTCCATCGTCAGCCTGGGTGGCCCGCGTACCTTGCGGTTCCGGCGGAAGGAGGCGAAGGAGCAGGTGGTGGACGTGCCGCTGCACAGCGGCTCCCTGCTGGTGATGCAGCAGCGCGTACAGGACGAATGGATGCACGCACTGCCGCCCGAGCCCGAGGCTCCCCAGCGGATGAGCCTCACGTTCCGACAGGTGCTCTGAGCATTACCCCCCGCTGCCCGGCTTGCGGGGCTCCGCTGGCGAGGGGATGAGGATGAGATCCTCCTGAGGCGGGATGAGGTACTCCGCGCCCTTCTCCGTCACCACGGCCATCTCCTCGACCGAGAGCGTCTTCGTCTCGCAGGAGTCTCGAGCTTCCAGGCGAAGAAGCCATCGAAGCCGAAGACCTGGCCGGGGCGGAGGGGCCGGAGCGCCCAGCCCTCGGGCGGCTTGCCCTTCTGAGCACCCGAAAGCGCCGGGCCCACGTCGTGCGCCCAGTAGCCCACCGGATGGCCCGTGCCCCACATCACCGGCTCCGAGCCCGCCTCGCGCATCCAGTCACGCTGGGCCTTGTCCACGTCGTAGCCGCGCACGCCCGGCTTCATCGCCGCGAGCGCCACCCGGCTGCCCTTTTTCGACTTCTCCCACTTCTCCAGCGCCTCCGGTGGAGGCTGCGTCTGTCCCGGGGCGAGCACGTAGGCGAAACGCTGGATGTCAGTGCTCCACATGCCCTCCACCTTGATGCCGAAGTCCGTCTGGATGAAGTCACCCGGCTGGATGACGCGATCCGTCGCGTGCGAGTGGCCACGGTCCGGACCGGAGTTCACGTTGGGGTTCTGGTCAGGTTGCCAGCCATCCTCCACGCCGAGCTCGGCGATGCGCTTCTTGAGAAAGCGCGCCACGTCCGAGTCACGCGTCTTGCCCGGGACGACAGTGCGGTAGGCCTCCTCCTGGAGCGAGGCAGTCAGCGCCGCGGCGCGCCGCATGATCTCCACCTCCTCGGGCAGCTTCACCGACAGCCACTCGAAGACGAGCTCCTCGGACGAGACGAGGCGGCGGCGCAGCGCGGGAGGAAGCGACGCTTCGAGCCGCTCACGCTGGGTGGACGACAGCCCGTCCGCCACGGTGAGCGTGCTCGAGGAGTTCACCGCGATGCGCTGAGGCTTCGCCTCGGAGAGCGCCGCGGCCACCCGGGCGAACAGGTCCGTGCCACGCTCCAGGGAGACCACCTCGTCGTGGGTGCCCACATCCTGGAGTGCCTTCGCCTCACCAGCCGGAGAGAGCGCGAGTGAGCGCACCCCATCCTTCTGCTTCAGGAAGAGGAAGGCCGCCTGGCCGCCAGCGTTCTCACAGCCGACGTGCATGGCGAGTGGATCATTGTCATTCTCGCGGCAGAGCACGACCCAGGCCTCCACCTTGGCCCGCTCCATGGCTCGCGGGAGCAGTTGCTGGATGCGGGCCTTGCGGATGCGGGGCCAGGAACTCTGGGCGTGGGATTCGGCGGCGCTGGCGGGCAGGGCCGAGAAGAGCAGGAAGGCGGAGAGCAGGGCACGACGCATCGAGGTGGGGCCTCCAGGGGACAGAGGCCACCATTCTCACACGTCCTGCTGGACCTCAACCCACCGGACGCCATGGCGCCACAAACCGGTCCCCATGCCCTCTCGCGGCGAAGCTCTCGCGCACCCAACGCATGGGTGTCCTTAATACACTAAGCCCCTTGCGCAAGCCACATTAGTGTGTATATTACACCAAGCTCGCTTTCAGGGGGATCGCCATGGATGCATCGACGCAGGTGGACTTGAAGCAGCCATTCATCCGGACCCTCTCCGCCGTGCTGTCCGACGCGGAGTGCGAGGCGATACGCCAGCGCATCGAGTCCCTGGGACCGGCCCCGGCGCCCATCACCACGCCGTTTGGCTTCGTGATGCGCCCGGACATCCGCAACAACGACCGGGTGATGTTCGACGACGTGGCCCTGGCGGCGGAGCTCTTCGAGCGCGTGAGGCCCTGCATCCCGCAGCTCGTGGGCGGCTGGCGGGCGGTAGGAACCAACGAGCGCTTTCGCTGCTACCGCTACCAGCCGGGGCAGTACTTCGCGCCACACAAGGACGGGGCCTTCGTCCGCTCGCCCGACGAGCGGAGCCTGCTCACCCTGCTCGTCTACCTCAACAGTGAGTGTGAGGGCGGAGAGACGCGCTTCCCCGGTCTGCAGCAGGAGGTCATCCCTGCCCGGGGACTGGGGCTGCTGTTCGAGCACAGGGTGCTGCACGAGGGCGCGGTGGTGCGCGGTGGCGTCAAGTACGTGCTGCGCACTGACGTCATGTACCGCTTCGAGGGGTGAAGCGTCGGACTCAACGAGGCCCTTGAAGCGCCGCCGGGCTGGCCTCCAGCAGCCAGTCACGCACCGCGAGGAAGCGCGCGGTTGGCGCCGCCGCGCGTCGCCAGGCCAGCCACAGGGTGCCTCGGGGCTGGCGCAGTGAGCCGCGCCGCCGCTCCGGCTTGAGCGCCTGCACCCGCCCGGCGCTCAGACTGTCCTCCACCAGGTAGTCCGGCAGCACCGCGATGCCGCAGCCGGCCTCAGCCAGGGCCAGCATCTCATCCAGGTTGGCGATATGACACACCACCCCTTTGGGCAGTGGGGTGCGCGGCCCGAAGGCGGCATGCCACCAGGGCGTTAGCATGGCCAGATCCTCGTCGAAGGCGATGTAGCGCTGCGCGGAGAAGTCCGTCACGGTGCGTGGCATCCCCCGTTCACCGAGGTAGCGCGGCGCGGCTACCGCGATGAACTCCTCCTGGGCAATGGGGCGCGACTCCAGCGCCACCTCGTCGGCGGGGACGCTGAGCACGGCCAGATCCACCTCCCCCGCGAGCAGCCGGTGGAGCAGCACCGAGGCCACCCCGAAGCGTACCGAGAGCGTGAGCTCCGGGTAGCGGGCCAACAGCGGCGGCAGGCGAGGCCGCAGCCAGACACGACAGAAGGGCGCCGGGCCCCCGAACCTCACCTCGCCGCGCACCACTGTCTGCTCGGCCCTCGCCTCCTCGATGGCGGCCTCCACCGCGGGCAGGTGCTCCTCCAGCCGCGCCACCAACACCGCCCCGGCCGTGGTGAGCCGCGAGCGCCGCCCCACCCGCTCGAAGAGCGCCAGCCCCAACTGTCCCTCCAACGCCTTGAGCTGCTGCCCCACCGCCGACGGCGTCACCCCCAGCCGCGCTGCCGCCGCCGCGTGGGTCCCCGCACGGCTCACCTCCAGCAGCGTCCAGAGCCCCTCGTGATTGACAAGCATGGCTCTACATTATGAGAAGAAACCCGAGAGTTCCTACACCCAGCCCCCGGGCTATTCATCGTCCCATCAGGTGGCGGGAAGACCCCGCCCCGCATGAGGAGCAAGAGCCATGGGCGGTATGACTGCGATGAAGGTGTTGAAGATCCTGTTGATTGTCACCAGCCACGACCAGATGGGCACCAGTGGTGAGCGCACCGGCTTCTGGATGGAAGAGCTCGCCGCGCCCTACGCCGAGTTCTCCGCGGCAGGAGCGCAGGTGGACATCGCCTCGCCGCACGGAGGCAAGGCCCCGGCGGATCCGCGCAGCCTCCAGGAGTCCTCGGAGGTGGTGCGCACCTTCCTCGCGGACCCCGCCGCGGTGAAGAAGATGGAGAACACCCTCGCAATCGAGAAGGTGAAGGACACCTATGACGCCTATTTCGTGGTGGGTGGCCACGGCGTCATGTGGGACCTGGCCGCGTACGCTCCGCTGCACCGGATGCTGGGCCAGGAGTGGGAGCGAGGGGCGGTGGTGGCGGCGGTATGCCACGGGCCCGCGGCGCTGGTGGGGGTGAAGGACAAGGCCGGGAAGCCGCTGGTGGCCGGACGGCGGGTGGCCGGTTTCTCCAACGAGGAGGAGGTGGCTGCGAAGCTCGACAAGGTGGTGCCCTTCGCGCTGGAGACTCGGCTGAAGGAGCTGGGTGGCAAGTATGAGCGCGGCCCTATGTGGAAGAGCTTCGCGGTGCGGGATGGGCGTCTGGTCACCGGGCAGAACCCCGCCTCGTCCGCGGCCGTGGCCCGCGAGGTGTTGAGCGCGTTGCGCGAGCGTTGAGCTGCTCAGGAGCTGGAGGAGGCCCCTACCTTCTCCAGCTCCGACACGAGGAGCTCCGAGACACGGCGCACGCGAGGGATGTCGAGCGCCGACTTCGCGCACACCAGGTACAGCGAGCTGCGCTGGTAGGGCCCCAGGTCGATGGGCAGCGGTACGAGCGAGGACGGGCGGGAGAAGCGGTGCCGGTTGCGGGCCATCACCATGGCCCCGAGACCGGCCTCCGCCGCCGCGAGCTGCACGAGGTAGTTGTCCGAGGTGAACGCCGGAGTGAACCCGGGAATGAGCTCCTCGAGCTGCGGATTCGGCGGCACCATGTCGAATGGGGGTGCCCAGGCAATCCACGGGAGCTCGGCGAGGGATGGCTTGCGCGGCAGCTTCGCGGCGAGCGACTTCGAAACGAAGACGGCATTCTCGAACTCGAGTACCAGCACCTCCTTCAGGCCCTCCTGGGTGGGTGCCTTGGCGCGCAACGCGAGGTCCGCCTCGCCCCGATTGAGGTCGAGGTATTGGATGCTGGAGAGCACCTCGAGACGCAGGCCCGGGTGCTTGCCCGCGAGCCACGCCCCGAAGGGAGCCAGGAAGTCGAAGGACTGGAAGGGAGTCGCGGTGATGCGGACGAGCCCCCGGGGCGAACGGTCCGAGGACTCCACGGCCCGTCCCACCTCACCGGCCCACTCCGCCATCTTCTTCGCCGGTCCCAGCAGCCGCTCGCCCGCGCTGGTGAGTGAGGCCCCCTCCACGCCCCGCCGGAAGAGCGCCGCGCCGAGCGTGTATTCCAGCGCGGCCAGGCGGCGGCTCACAGTGGGCTGACCGATGCGGAGCCTCCGCGCCGCTCCGCTCAAGCTGCCCGTCTCCGCCACCGCGAGGAACAGCCGCACGTCTTCCCAGGGGATATCCATATCTGGATGGCATTATGCCGAAATGCCCGATTTCCATCCATTCACGCATGGGTAGAGTCACGCCCATGAGAAACCTGCTCGTCACCGCCCTCGTTGCCCTGCTCACCGGTTGCGCGGTGAGCACCCATGCCACCCAGAAGTCCACCCTCGGGGTCTCGCGCTCGTCCTCCGAGCTGCTGGCGGTCATCGACCAGCCGGGCCCGGTCTCGCTCGAGACGGTCGCGTCCAGCGACTGGCAGGTGGACCGCAGCGGCCTCATCAACCTCCAGCACCCGCGAGCGAAGGAGGCCGGCCTCACCGACGGCCCGGAGAAGATTCAGGTGTACTTCCACGTGCTCCGCCACCCCGAGCGCGGCACCTTCATCGTGGACACCGGCGTCGAGAAGGCGCTGCGAGACAACCCCAAGGAGTCCGCGATGAGCGGCCTGGTGGCCTCCGCCATGAAGCTCGAGACGATGAAGTTCCTCGTCCCGCTGGGGGACTGGCTCGCCAGGCAGCAGGAGCCGCTCCAGGGCGTGTTCATCACGCACCTCCACTTCGACCACATCACGGGAATGCCGGACGTGCCCGCGGGCACCGCCATCTACTCCGGCCCGGGTGAAACCGCGTCCAGCGCGTTCATTCACGCGTTCGTGCGCGGCAGCACCGACCGCGCGCTCCAGGGCAAGGCCGCCATCAGCGAGTGGGCCTTCGAGGCCGATTCCACGGGCCGCTTCGCCGGAGTGCTCGACATCTTCGGGGACGGGTCGGTCTGGGCGCTCTGGGTGCCGGGCCACACGCCGGGCAGCACCGCGTACCTCGTGCGCACTCCGGAAGGCCCCGTGCTGCTCACCGGTGACGCGAGCCACACGCGCTGGGGCTGGGAGCACGATGTCGAGCCGGGCACCTTCTCCGGCGACCTCCTCGAGAGCGCCGAGAGCTTCGGCCGCCTGCGCAAGCTCGCCACCGAGCACCCGGCGATGGATGTGCGCTTCGGCCACCAGCGGTGAACACCCAGCCGGTGAACCCCCGCCGGGTGTTGCAAACCGGCCAGGTGTGAAGTCGGCGGGCGAGCAGAGGGGCGTCCGGAGGGCGTCCCGCCCCCAACATCTCCTAGGGCCCGCGCGGACGGGTGCTAATGTGCGCCGCCGATGAAGCGCATTCTTCTCGTCCTGGTTGGGGTTTTCGTCCTCGCCGTGAGCGCAGTCGCCGGCACGTTCTTCTGGGCGGAGCGCGAGGTCCAACGCGCCGTGGCCCCTCCGGGCGCCGCCACCGTGGAGTTCACCGTGCCCAAGGGCACCACGGGCCGCGGCCTGGGGACCCAGCTCGCTGCCCAGGGGCTGATCCGCGACGTCCGAATCTGGCGCTGGCACCTCTACCGCCGCGGTCACTTCGCCCCCAAGGCGGGCCGCCATGCGGTGAGCCCGTCCATGACCATGGCGGAGCTCTCCACCGCGCTCGAGGGCGCCCCCATCCCCGAGGATGTCCCCTTCGTCGTCATCGAGGGCTGGCGCCTGCGAGACACCGACGAGGCGCTCGCCGCCGCGGGTCTCATCAAGCCCGGTGCCTATATCGCCGCCGCCAGCGAGCCCGCGCGCTACACCGCCGCCTTCACCCTCCCCCGGGCCTCGCTCGAGGGCTACCTCTACCCGGAGACCTACCGGGTGGTGCCCGGCGCCTTCAACGTGCAGGAGCTCATCCAGCGCCAGCTCGACACCTTCGCCGAGCGCTTCTACACCCCCCACCGCGAGGCCATCGAGCGCAGCGGGCGCAGCCTGCACGAGGTGGTGGTGATGGCCTCGATGCTGGAGCGCGAGGAGCCCGTGCCGGCGCAGCGTCCGCTGGTGGCGGGCATCCTCTGGAAGCGCGTGGACAAGGGCTTCCCGCTCGGCGTGGATGCGACCTCCCGCTACGAGCTGGCCGAGTGGAACGACCGGCAGGCCTTCCTCAAGCGCCTGCGCGACCTGGAGGACCCCTGGAACACGCGGCACCGCAAGGGACTGCCGCCGGGCCCCATCGGCGCGCCCACGGTGGCGTCGCTCCAGGCCTCGCTCAACCCCAAGACGAGCGAGTTCTGGTACTACCTCCACGACTCCGAGCGGCGCCTGCACCCCTCGCGCAACGCCGACGAGCACGAGGCGCTGCGCCGCAAGTACAACGTGTACTGACAGCCCTTACGCCGAGGCGGCCAGCGGGGCCGGCTCGGACCCGGGCGGCTCGTCCAGGACGCGATCCGGCACCTGGGCGAGCGCATCCCGGAGCACCTCCATTCCCGCTCCGCCCCGGCAGGCGCGCTCGCTCAGCACCCGCCGCCAGCCACGCGCTCCCGGCTGCCCGGCGAAGAGCCCCAGGATGTGCCGGGTGACGCGCGACAGGTGCACACCGCGCGACAGCAGCTCCTCGACGTACGGCACCAGGGCCTCGACCACCTGGCGCCGGGTGGGCGCAGGGTTCTCCTCACCGAACAGCAGGCCGTCCGCCAGGGCGAGCATGTACGGGTTCTGGTACGCCTCGCGGCCGATCATCACGCCATCCGCCCACTCCAGGTGCGTGCGCGCATCCTCCAGGGACTTCACGCCGCCGTTGAGCACGATGGTCAGGTGCGGAAAGTCCGTCTTGAGCTGGCGCACGACCTCATAGCGCAGCGGAGGAATCTCGCGGTTCTCCTTGGGGCTGAGTCCCTGCAGCCACGCCTTGCGCGCGTGCACGATGAAGGTGTCACAGCCCGCCCCGTGGATGGTCCGGACGAAGTGCGTCAGCAGCTCGTACGAGTCCAGGTCGTCGATGCCGAGCCGGTGCTTGACCGTGACGGGCAGCCGGGTGGCTCCGCGCATGGCCTCGACACAGCGGGCCACGAGGTCGGGCTTCGCCATCAGACACGCGCCGAACATGCCGTTCTGCACGCGGTCCGAGGGGCAGCCCACGTTGAGGTTCACCTCGTCATAGCCCCACTGCTCGGCGATGCGAGCACACTCGGCGAGCTGCTCCGGATCGCTGCCTCCGAGCTGGAGCGCGACCGGGTGCTCCTCCTTCGAGAAGTCGAGGTGACGCGCCTTGTCGCCGTGAAGGATGGCGCCAATGGTGACCATCTCGGTGTACATCCGCGTGCGCTTGGAGATGAGGCGCAGGAAGTAGCGGTCGTGGCGATCCGTCCAGTCCATCATGGGCGCGACGGAGAGACGGTGTTCCGTCACTGCAGGCGAGGGAGTGGAGGGCAGGCGGGCAGTCATCGGGGGTCATCCATGCCGGGCTTCGGGCCTCCATGCAAGCCAGCAGCGCGGCACTGAGCGAACAGAGAAGCCGCGGCCCCCCATCCGAGGTGAGTGGAAGCGTGTCAGGGCGGGCAGTCGGGGGCCTGGCTCCTCGTCCACCCTAGGAGTCACCGCCGCCGCCCCGTGCCTACCCTTGGATTGCAGCTCGCGCGACCATGAGGGCCTGGGCAGATGAGGCACCCATCCCGTGTCTTGAAGCTCGCCCTGGCCTTCAGCCTCGCCCTGCACCTGGTGCTCCTGTGGTGGTGGCAGAGAATCCCACTTCCGCCCGAGCAACCCCCCGCGCCCCCTCCCCCCACCCAAAGCCCGGTGGAGGTGATCATCGTCGACATCCCCCCTGCCCGCCCCAGTCCGCCGCCTGCCTCGGCCCCGCCATCGAGGAGCCCGGAGACGCGCGAGCGCGAGACGGGGCGCGGTGGCGGCAGGACCCGTCCCGGCTCTCCCGCGCCGAGTTCCCCACCCGCGTCCGCCCCACTGGCCAGTGACGTGCCCCGTGCCGAGCAAGGTCCGGAGAACCCCTCGCTGCTTCCGAGCGCCGACTCCCTGGCGCTCCATCCCCAGGGGGATTTCCCCGTGCCCCCACCGGAGCCGGGGCCTCCGGGCACCCGCCTTCGAGCACCTGCGCACCCGGCATCTCCCCAGGAGCTCGTTGCCGAGACAGCCCGCGACACTGTGGCCCGGCGGCGCGCCGAGAGCGGTCTGACGCACGCGTACTTCGGCGACATGGGCAAGCAACTCCTGAGTCGCTTCCGCCAGAGCCATGCGGACGTCGAGCGCGCACAAACCACGGACGAGAAGGTGGCCCAGAAAGCCCGCGACGTGTCGAGCGTGCTCTCCCGCGCCGGCGAGATGGAGGATCCGCTCGACCACCCCCGCCGGCCAGATCCGCTCGCGAGTGGACCGGCCTCACACCCGAGCATGGAGGAGGCCCAGAGGAACCTGGCCTATACGCTTCCCCACAAGTGGACGCACAGCGAAGGCGTGGCGGTGGTGCGCCTCACCCAGGCCGCTGACGGGAAGGTGCTCGCCGTGGAGATCCTCTCACCCTCTGGAAACAGGGGATTGGATCAGGCTGCCGTGGCGGCCGTGCGGGACCTCGAAGAGGAGTTGCCGTCACTTCCGCCCGAGGTCCTGATGGGCCGCGACTCGGTGGTGAGCGAGTGGAAGTTCGAGCTGCTCCGAACCGTGGGAGGCCCGAGCGCCGGGGGCGTGGGCATCGTTGGAACATTCGACCCCGTCACGGGTGTCGAAGACGCACTCCCCTCCTTCGCGGGCAGGAGTCAGGTCCGCGTGACGCTCGTGGCGTACTACTGAGAGCACCCCGCGAGCCCTGCCCCGCTTACAATTTGTTTCCGGGCTTTCGCGACGCTTGGGCTCGCCGCGCATTCATGAGACACACGGAGGAGGAAGCCAGAAGATGCCGGACCTGGCTCCCATGATCTGTGAGGGTCCTTGGATTTGCATCTGGATTTCAACAGAGGAATGGAGCGCTTCGCCCGGCTGTCGTACCGGCGGCCCGGACTGGTGCTCGCGGGTGTGGTGGTAGCGGCGCTGCTGTCGGGTCTGCTCGCCTCGCGGCTCGTCTTCCGGGGCTCCTTCGTGGAGCTGCTCCCCGCGCACACTCAAGAAGTTCGGGAGCTGGAGGTCGTGTCCCATAAGGCCGGCGGTGACGGCTATCTGGTCCTGCGAGCCCGCGGCGGGAGCCCGGAGACCCTGCGCCGTTTCGCCCACGCGCTGGCGCCGCGGTTGGAGGCCCTGGAAGAGGTCCGCTACGTCGAGTTCCGCTACGACACGCGCTTCTTCGAGGAGCGTGCCCTGCTCCTGCTCCCGGCGGAGCAGTTGCGTGCCCTGCGTGGGGACCTCGAGGCCGTGCTCCAGGCGGAGAAACGCGCCGCCCTCCCCCTCCTCGTGGAGCGCGAGGACCTACCTCAGCCACCCTCGATGGAGGAGATCGCCCGCCGCTACGCGCCCCGCGCCGCCGTGCGCGAGTACCTGAGCCCCGCGGACGGCAGCGAGCTGTACCTGTTCGTGAAGCCCTCGGGCGTCACCGGGGATCTCGCCTTCGCCCAGCAGTTGGTGACGCGGGTGCGGGCCACGAGCGCGGAGGTGGCACGGGACTTCCCTGGAGTGGAGACGGACGCCACCGGCGCGCACGTGCTGCGACTCGAGGAGGACCGGAGGATGCGCGCGGATCTCACGCGCGCCTCGATGCTCTCCTGCGCCATCGCGGCGCTCATCGTCGTCCTGTCCTGCAGGCGCCTCTCCGCGCTGCTCGTGGTGGGGGCGCCCGTGGGCGTGGGGTTGCTCGTCACCTTCGCGGTGGCGCAGCAGTCCATCGGCTACCTCAACATCATCACCGGCTTCCTCGTCGCCATCCTCATCGGGCTGGGCATCGAGTACGGCCTCCACCTGGCCATGCGCCATGGCGAGGAGCGCCGCCAGCTTCCCGCCGCGGAGGCACTCGTCGAGGCCGTGCTGGGCACCTGGAAGGGCGCGCTGACCTCGGCCTGCACCAACGCCGCGGCCTTCGCCGCGCTCACGCTTGCGCAGTTCCAGGCCTTCGCCCAGTTCGGATGGATCGCCGCCGCCGGCGTGATGCTCACCGTGCTGGCCACGTACCTGAGTGGCCCCGCGCTCATCGCCCTCACCGAGCGGCTCCGGCCCGGACGCGCCGAACTGCCACTTCCCGCCCGGCCCCGCCGCGAGGCGTGGCGCCTGTCCCGCCCCGCGCTGGTGGGCATCGTCGTGAGCATGTGCGCGCTGGCCGCCTGGTCCGCCACGGTGGTGGGCTCCATTGGCTTCGAGCCCGACATGCGCAAGCTGCGCGGAGACTTCGCCGCCACCCGGCTGGATGATCACATCATCTCCCAGCTCGGCCGGCGGCACTCGCCCACCATCTTCCTCGCCGAGGACGTCTCGAAGGCGGGCCAGCTCGCAACCACCCTGCGTGAGCTGGAGGCCCGCCACAGCACGGATCGCACCTTCGCGGAGGTGGTCTCCCTCAGCGACTTCCTGCCGCGCACGGGCGCTGACGTGGAGGCGGAGCGCACCGCGCTGCGAGCGTTCCTCGAGCGCATTCCCGGAAGTGCCTGGGACTCGGAGCGCGTGGGCCCCGCGCTGCGCCGCCTGGAGGCCCTCTTGAATGCCAGGCCCTACGGTGTGGAGGAGCTGCCCGCCGAGGTGCGCCGCCGCTTCACCGCGATGGATGGCGAGGGCAGCTTCGTGCTCGCCTTCAAGCAGGAGTCGCTCTCCGACACCGACGCGCTGCACCGCTTCGGCGTCCAGATGGACGAGCTGCGGGAGCTGGCCCGGGCCCAGGGCCTCCAGGTGCAGGTGCTGGATCCGAACCTCATCGCCTACCGCATCTTCGAGCTGGTGAGGGTGGATGGCCCCTGGCTGCTGCTCGCCGCCGCACTCGCGGTGTTCGCGATGATGACCCTGAGCCTGCGCAGCCTCCGCCGGGCGGGGCTGGTAGCCGGGCCCCTCTACATCGGGCTCGCCTGTCTGCCGGCGGCGATGTACCTCTACGGGCTCAAGCTCAACTTCATCAACGCGGTGGTGCTGCCCAACCTGCTGGCCATCGCCGTGGATAACGCGGTGCACCTCTACCACCGCTACCGGGAGGAGGGGCCGGGCTCGCTGCCCCACGTGGTGCGCACCACGGGCGTCGCGGCGGTGGTGGCCACCCTGTCCAACGCCGCGGGCTACGGCGCACTCCTCACGGCCCGCCACCCGGGGCTGCGCTCCATCGGGGAGATCGCCCTGCTGGGCGTCGTCTGCGCCTCGCTGGGCACCACGGTGCTGTTCCCCGCCGTGCTCGCGCTGCTCGAGCGCCCCCGCTCCACCACCGCGGAGGAGGCAGCCCTGCCACTCCCAGTGGAATCAGACGAGGAGCCCCGGCACTCCGCGTGAGTGTGGGTTGGCTCGAGCAGGATCGGCACACCGCTCGCCCGCATCCGCTCTGTAGAATCCCAAGGCGCGTTCGAGATCCTCAGTGGACAGCATTGGAAACATGCGCCGGGCGCTCGCGCGGCCTGCCCAATCGCTGTTCCGGGTCACGACGGACACAGGGGGATCGGAATTTTTCCACCCAGCTTGACGCCGAACAGCTTCCTGATGGAAAGGCTTGGGTTCGGCTGCGAGCAGTCGCAGTTCATTCTTTCTTCGTATGGAGTCCGCATGAAGGCAGCTCTCGCCGCGATGTGGCTCGTAGTCCTGGCCTCGAGCCAGGCAGCGTCCGCGTCATCGTTCACGCTCTTCGAGAGCGGACAGGTCCGGCCGCTCGCGCTCTCTCCGGGGGGCAAGTTCCTCTACGCCGTCAACACGCCAGACAACCGCCTGGAGATCTTCCAGGTGGTAGCGGGCACCCTCACCCACATCTCCTCGGTGCCCGTGGGACTCGAGCCGGTCGCGGTCGCGGCGCGGAGCGACGAGGAGGTCTGGGTCGTCAATCACCTGTCCGACAGCGTGAGCATCGTGCGGCACAACACGCTCGGGCGCGGTGGCACCGTGGTGCGCACCCTGCTCGTCGGTGACGAGCCGCGCGACATTGTCTTTGGCGGGACGGGCAAGAGCCGCGCCTTCATCACGGCAGCCCACCGCGGGCAGAACGTCCCCTTTGATCCGCAGTTCACCACGCCGGGCGTGGGCCGGGCGGACGTCTGGGTTTTCGATGCCACCAACCTGGGCACCTCGCTGGGCGGCAACCCGCTGACGATCGTCAACCTCTTCAGCGATACCCCTCGCGCGCTCGCGGTGACGCCGGACGGCTCGCGCGTCTACGCCGCGGCGTTCCACTCCGGAAACCGCTCCACCGTGGTTCATGAGATCCTCGTGCCCAACGGCGGCGAGGCCGTGGGCGGCGTCCCGGGACCGAATGTCAACTTCGAGGGGAAGCCGGCACCCGAGACCTCCGTCATCGTTCACTTCAACGGCCAGGACTGGGTGGACTCGCTGGGCCGGCCATGGACGGACAAGGTGAAGTTCTCCCTGCCGGACAAGGACGTGTTCGCGATTGACGCCAACGCCACCCCGCCGGTGCAGCTCTCCGGCTCGGCCGGCTACTACTCGGGCGTGGGCACCATCCTGTTCAACATGGCCGTCAACCCGGTGAGCGGGAAGGTGTACGTCAGCAACACCGAGGCCCGGAATGATCTGCGCTTCGAGGGCCCGGGCACCTTCGCGGGCGAGACGCTCCGCGGTCACCTGCATGAGAGCCGGATCTCCGTGCTGAGCTCCACGGGTGTCGCCCCTCGGCACCTCAACAAGCACATCAACTACGCGGCCTGCTGCGCGCCCATCCCCAACGCGGAGAATGAGAAGAGCCTCGCGCAGCCGCTCGGTATGGTGGTGAGCGCCAACGGCTCCACCCTGTACGTGGCCGCGTTTGGCTCCTCGAAGATCGGCGTCTATTCCACCGCCGCGCTCGAGGCGAACACCTTCGTGCCGAGCATCGCGAACCAGATTCCCCTGAGCGGTGGCGGTCCCACCGGCATGGTGCTGGATGAGAACTGCGGGCGCATGTATGTGCTGACGCGCTTCGACAACGGCATCTCCGTCGTCAACACCACCACGCGTCAGGAGATCGCCCACCTGACGCTGCACAACCCCGAGCCGGCGAACGTGGTGGCGGGACGCCGGTTCCTCTACGACGCGAAGCACAGCTCGAGCCACGGCGACTCGTCCTGCGCGAGCTGCCACATCTTCGGCGACTTCGACAGCCTGGTGTGGAACCTCGGCAACCCGGATGGCGTGTACAAGGTCAACCCGAACCCCATCGCCCAGGTGCCGCCCGAGTTCGGCAACGATCCCACGTTCGGCCAGGATCCCAACTTCCACCCGGTGAAGGGGCCGCTGTCCACCCAGAGCCTGCGCGGCATGGCGAACCACGGGCCCATGCACTGGCGTGGGGATCGCACCGGCGGTTACACCGAGTCGAGCGCCCAGCCGGACGACGGAGCCTTTGACGAGGCCGCGGCGTTCGAGCAGTTCAACCCGGCGTTCATGGATCTGCTCGGGAGGAGCGCGCAGCTCACGCCCGCGGAGATGCAGCAGTTCACCGACTTCATGCTCCAGGTGACGTACCCGCCCAACCCGGTCCGCAACCTGGACAACTCGCTCACGCCGACGCAGCAGGCCGGGCGGGACTTCTACTTCGACACCGTGAGCTTCTTCCACGGCTCGTGCAACTCCTGCCACACGCTGGATCCCAACGCCAACCCGAGCGCAGGCGCGGCCAAGGGCTTCTTCGGAACGGACGGCCGCCCGGCCTTCGTCGCGACGGCGATCT
The DNA here is from genome assembly GCF_026626635.1 of Archangium lansingense. GTDB lineage: Bacteria > Myxococcota > Myxococcia > Myxococcales > Myxococcaceae > Archangium > Archangium lansingense. Next base: position 6,507,615 of record NZ_JAPNKA010000001.1, on the reverse strand, counting down.
TCCCCAAGACGCCGCAGCTGCGGAACATGTACCAGAAGATCGGCATGTTCGGCGTGGGCTACGACTTCGGCTTCAAGCTGGCCGACCCCTTCCTCGGAGATCAGGTCCGCGGCTTCGGCTTCAACAGCGACGGCTCCCTCGACACGCTGTTCCGCTTCAACAGCGGCTTCGACTTCCACCCCATCTTCAACTCGGTGGGCATTCCGGACACGCCCGCGGGCCGCCAGGCCAAGTCGGACATGGAGCAGTTCCTGCTGGCCTTTGACAGCAACCTGGCGCCGATCGTCGGCCAGCAGGTGACGCTCACGCCGAGCAACGCCCTCGTGGTGGCCCCCCGCCTCAGTCTGCTGGTGGCGCGCGCGAACGCCGGCGAGTGCGATCTGGTGGCCAAGGGCCGGATCGCGCTGGCCGAGGTGGGCTTCGTCTACCAGGGGGGGAGCTTCAAGGCCGACCGCCTGTCCAAGCCGCTGCTGACCGACGCGGCCCTCCGCACGAACCTCATGACGGGCGGCGGTGCGCTGACGTTTACCTGCACGCCTCCGGGCTCGGGCCAACGCATCGGAATCGATCGCGACCTGGACGGGTTCCTCGATGGTGACGAGCGGGCGGCAGGCAGCAATCCGGCGGATCCTCTCAGTACTCCCTGAGCAGTCCGGTGAGGCCCGGGCTGTTCCCGCGAGGAGCGGCCCGGGCGTACCGGTAGAGCATCACCCCAGCAGTTGACCGAGCACCTCAACATGGTCGTCAGACAGCACGCGTCCTCCCTCCCTGCCCGGTCCTCCCTGGCGCGCTCGACGCTCATCAAGATGGGCGTGCGCATCGCGGTGATCATCGCGCTGACCACCCTCTTCAGCTACCTCCACATCTTCCACTCGCTGCGCGACGAGGCCCTCGTGCAGCTCGAGCGCAACGTCACGGAGCGCAGCCAGCGGGAGCAGACCCTCTTCGTGCTGGCGGAAGACAACCACGCCGCCATGAAGGTGGCCATGGCGGAGCGGCTCCGGACCCTGAGCCAGGAGGACGTGGACGCCCGTTTCAACAGCCTGTTCGCCCTGCGTCCCGACGGGACACTCCGCAACCGCCGCGAGCTCTTCGATGGCACGCGAATGCCGGGCGTCTTCGTTCCCAAGGACGTGACGCTCGATGCCGACTTCCGCCGCCGGCTCGTGGCCGCCTACGATGTGGTGTCCCAGTATGCGCCCGCCTTCCATGTCCGCTTCACCAACACCGGCATCATGCTGCCGGAGGGCGTGGTGGTGGGGTATTGGCCAGAAGGGCCCAATTACTTCCAGGACCTCGAGGCCACCTTTTCGATCAAGGACTTCGAGTACTTCACCCTCGCCCAGCCCGAGCACAACCCGAAGCGGGAATCCGTCTGGACCAGCATCTTCGAGGATCCGCCCACCCAGACGTGGATGGTCACCGTCACGACCCCGCTGGATGTGGACGGCCGCTATGTCGGGACCATGTCCCATGACCTGCTCCTCAACGATTTGATGGGCCGCACCATCAACAACCACATCCCCGGGGCCTACAACATCCTGCTCCGCGACGATGGTCAGCTCATCGCCCACCCCGAGATGAAGATGAAGAGCGGAGAGGGCGTCTACGACATCCAGAAGAACACCGGGAAGCCGGAGGATGTCTCCGCGCATGCGGGCACCGCGGAGGCTCGAGCCCACCTGCACGCCATCTTCCAAAAGTTGAAGGATCTTCCCCCCGGCGAGGTCTTGTTGGAGGTCCCGGAGTACGGAGAGCTGCTTGCCGTGGCCCGGCTGCAGGGCCCGGAGTGGATCGCCGTCACGGTGCTGCCCGAGCAGGTGGTGTCCTCGGCCGCCTTCCGCGCAGCGCGCTATGTGCTGGGGTTCGGCGTGGTGTCATTACTGCTGGAGCTGGTCATCATGTACTGGGTGCTGAGGCAGCAAATCTCCCGCCCGCTGCTGGACTTCACCCAGGCCACCGCCCGACTGGAAGCGGGGGACTTCAATGTCGAGCTGGACACCTCGCGCGACGACGAGCTGGGGCATCTGGCGAGCTCCTTCCAACGAATGGCCGATGAGATCCACCGGCGCGAGGAGGCACTGCGGCAGGCCAATGAAGGACTGGAGCAACGGGTGGAGCAACGAACCCGGGAGCTTCAGGAAGTCCACCGGAAACTGGTGGAGACCGCGCGGCAGGTGGGCAGAGCGGAGATCGCCACCAACGTCCTGCACAACGTGGGCAACGTGCTCAACAGCGTCCTCACCTCGACGCTGCTGGCCCGGGAGCGGCTGACCGCGCTGAAGCTCGAGAGTGTGGAGAAGGTGGCGGAGCTGCTCGAGCAGCACCGGAACGACCTCCCGACCTTCCTCTCCCAGGACGAGCGCGGAAAGAACGTGCTGCCCTTCATCACCCGGCTGGGCAAATACATGCAGGTGGAACGCCAGGAGATTCAGACCCTGCTCGGCGACGTCAGCCGGCACACCGAGCACATTGGCGCCATCGTCAAGCTGCAGCAGCGCTACGCCCGGACGCCCCAGCAGCTCTATGAGTCGGTCAATCTGGGGGAGCTGGTGGAGGACGCCCTGCGCATCAATCAGGCTGCGCTCGGCCGTCACTCCGTCAAGGTGGAGCGCAAGCTGGCCGAGATGCCCGCCGTGGTGACGGAGAAGCACAAGGTGTTGATGATCCTGGTCAACCTGATCAGCAATGCCAAGTACGCCATGGACGTGGTGCCCGAGGGGCAGCGGCACCTGACGGTGAGCCTGGCCAATTCCTCCCCTGGCCATGTCCACATCGAGGTGCGGGACAACGGCATGGGCATCGCGCCGGAGATGCTCACACGCATCTTCCAGAATGGCTTCACCACCCGCGAGGACGGGCACGGCTTCGGCCTGCACTCCAGTGCCCTGGCGGCCCAGGAGCTGGGGGGCTCCCTCAAGGCGTACAGCCCCGGGCCGGGCAAGGGGGCCACGTTCACGCTGGAGCTGCCCACCACCCCCGATCAGCGCGGTGAGCGGGCGAGCGCGTAGCTAGACACCCCGGCTCACGGGACGCCGAGCAGCAGCCAGGTTCGCATGGGTCCCTTCCCCTTGATGGGGACGATTCCCTGATCCTGTAAGCGGTAGCGGCCCCGCAGCCGCTCGTAGACCGTCTCGGAGAGGTGGATGCCATCCACCACGCCGTGAGATTCCATCCGGCTCGCGGTGTTGACCGTGTCGCCCCACAGGTCATACGCGAACTTCTTGCCGCTGATGACTCCCGCCGTCACCGGGCCCGAGTGGAGGCCAATGCGCAGGTGCAGGGGAATCTGCAACTGATCGCCCAGCTTCAAGAGCTCGGCGCGCATGGCCAGCGCCAGGCGTGCCATGGCCTCGGCATGATCGTCCCGGGGGAGCGACAGCCCGCCCACCGCCATGTACGCGTCGCCGATCGTCTTCACCTTCTCCACCCCGAACTCGTCCGTGAGCTGGTCGAAGATGGAGAAGACCATGTTCAGCACCTGCAGCACGTCCGGCGGCGAGTGCTGCGCAGCGAAGCGGGTGAAGTCCACCAGGTCCGCGAACAGCACCGTCACGTCCGGGAAGTTCTCCACGATGATCCGCTGGCCATGCTTGAGCCGATCCGCCACGGGTTTGGGCAGGATGTTGAGCAGGAGCTGATCCGCCCGCTCGCGCTCGCTCTGGATGGTGTGCAGGTGCGCCAGCTCCTGCTCGTGCAGGCGACGCAGCTCGGTGAGGTCATGGTAGATGGCGATGAAGCCCACCTGCTCCCCCTCCACCATCACCGGCAGCGCGAGGAGCTCGACGTCGATGGGCGTCCCATCCTTGCGCAGGCGCCGGGTGAGGAGCTGGATACGACCGCGCTCGAGCGCCTCGCGCGAGGTGCTCTCGGCCTCATCCCGGATCGGCCCCTCACTCGCCACCAGCCGCAGAATGTTCCGGCCCATGGCCTCCCGGGCCGTGTAGCCGAACAGCCGCTCGGCCGCTGGATTCCAGGACACCACGTTGAAGCGCAGGTTGATGGTGACCATGGCCACCGGGCTGTTGAGCACCAGTGACTCGTAATACTCCTTCTGCTGGCGCAGCATGGCCTCGACTTCCGCGTGCGCCGTCAGATCCCTCAGCAGCAGCACCCGGCCTTCCGGGAGGGGCACGCAGCGCACGCGCAGAACGTGGGCCTGGCGCGGGGACTTCACCGTCCCGTGCCACACCCACTCTCCGTCCCGAGGCGGATCCTCCGGAGACAGCGGCTCAGGTGGAGTCCACTGCGGCAACAGCTCCGAGATAGGCCTGCCCCGGAGCGCGTCGCCAGACTCCCCGAGCAGCCGCTGAGCGGCGCCGTTGGCCTCCACGAGCCGGTACTCGAGATCCAATACCAGCACGCCGTCGGATGTGTGCTCGAAGAGGGCGGTATGCGCGCGGCGCACCAGGTCGGACATGGATGGTTCCGGGGACAGTGTAGGCCACCCTGCTGACGTAGGCACCACGTCTAGGAGCCGCCCTCTAATGTCCGCCCCTACTTCAACTCCCGCTGAAGCTTCGCCAGGAGGTTGAGCGCCTCCATGGGGGTCGTCTCGTCCACCTTCACGCCCCGCAGCGCCTCCAGCACCTTCTGGTGCGACGGCTCCAGCTTGGGCCCGGGCTCGGCGGCTCCGCCGAACAGCCCCAGCTGCCCCGGGGACGGCGCCCGCGAGGAGGTCCGCCGCGCCAGCCTCGGCCGCCCACTGTCGTCGAACTCCCCGGACTCGAGGTTCTGGAGGATGTCCCTTGCCCGCGTCACCACCTCCGGGGGCAGGCCCGCGAGCCTCGCCACCTCGATACCGTAGGAGCGGTTGGCCCCACCCGGCACCAACTTGCGCAGGAAGAGCACCTTGCCGCCCTGCTCCCGCACCGCGATGCACATGTTCTTCACCCGGGTTTTCTCCCGGGAGAGGTCCACCAGCTCGTGGTAGTGCGTGGCGAAGAGCGTCCGCGCTCCCACCTTGTCGTGCAGGTGCTCGGCCACCGCCCAGGCGATGGACAGACCGTCATAGGTGGACGTGCCGCGGCCAATCTCGTCCAGCACCACCAGGCTGCGCCGCGTGGCGTGGTGCAGGATGTGGCTCGTCTCCGTCATCTCCACCATGAAGGTGGACTGCCCTCGCGCGAGGTTGTCCGCTGCGCCCACGCGCGTGAAGATCCGATCCGACAGGCCGATGTGCGCCGCGCCCGCCGGCACGAAGCTGCCCGCCTGCGCCATCAGCACCGTGAGCGCCACCTGCCGCATCACCGTGCTCTTGCCCGCCATGTTGGGGCCGGTGATGACGAGGATCTGCGCGTCCTCCGAGTCCATCTTCACATCGTTGGGAACGAACGCCTCCCCTGCCCCCAGCATCCGCTCCACCACTGGGTGGCGCCCAGCGGTGATGGTCAGCACCTCGGACTCGTCCACCACTGGCCGCACATAGCCGTACTCGGCCGCGCAGCGAGCGAAGGACAGCAGCGCGTCCGCCGTGGCCACCGCCTCCGCCGCCGAGCGCAGCCGCGGCGCCTCCTTCACCACCTGCGCCCTCAGTTGCTCGAAGAGCTCCAGCTCCAGCGCGCTCCGCCGCTCCTCCGCCGTGAGCACCTTCTCCTCGTACTCCTTGAGCTCCGGAGTAATGAAGCGCTCGGCCCCCACCATCGTCTGCTTGCGAATGTAGTCCGGGGGCACCAGGTGCAGGTTCGCCTTCGTCACCTCCAGGTAGTACCCGAACACCCTGTTGTAGCGGATCTTCAGCGAGTTGATGCCCGTCCGCTCCCGCTCCCGCGTCTCGATCTTCAGCAGGAAGTCCTTACCGGAGGTGGACAGCTCCACCAGCTTGTCCAGCTCGGCATGGAAGCCCGGACGGATGAATCCGCCCTCCTTGAGGCCCGTGGGCGGCTCGTCCACCACCGCCCCCAGCAGCAGCTCCGTCAGCTCCGGCAGCGAGCTGAGCGGCCCCGCCAACGACTTGAGCAGCGGGGACTCGCAGCGCGCGAGCACCGCCCCCAGCCGAGGCAGCTGAGCCAGCGACAGCCCCAGGGCCCGCAGGTCCCTCGCATTGCCCGCCCCCAGCGACAGCCGGCCGCACAGCCGCTCGATGTCTCCCACCTCCTTGAGGAGGTTGGTCATCTCCTCGCGCCACACGCTGCGCTGGGACAGCTCCTCCACCGAGTCCAACCGGGCGTTGATCTCCGGCAGCGAGCACAGGGGCGCGGCCAGCCACCGGGCCAGCTTGCGTGCACCCAGTCCCGTGGCCGTCCTGTCCAACACCCCCAGCAGCGAGCCCTTGCGTCCCCCGTCCCGCAGGGTGCGCAGCACCTCCAGGTTGGACCGGGAGGCCTCGTCCATGAGGAGGTGCACGCCGCGCTGATGGCGGCTGAGCCTGTCCACGTGGGCAGCGGCCGTCTTCTGGGTGTCCTTCAGGTAGCGCAGCGCCGCGCCGGCGGCCCCGGTGGCCAGGGGCGCGTCCTGTAGCCCGAAGGCCTCCAGCGACTGCACCGCGAAGTGACCGCGCAGGTACACCGTGGCCCGTCCGGGCTCGAAAGCCGCCTTCTCCAGCTCCGCCACCGCCGGCGGCTTGGACAAGCGCGACACGATGAAGGCCGTGTCCGGCGAGTCCTTCTCCCCCTCGGGTACCAGCAGTTCCCTCGGCTCTACCCGGGCCAGCGCCTCCACCAACTCCTGCGTGGTCTCCGCCTCCAGGCTGAAGAACTCACCCGTGGAGGCCTCCAGCAGCGCCGCCCCGAAGCCCTGAGCCCCCGGGTACACCGCGGCCAGGAAGTTGCTCGCCCGCGGCTCGAGCGCCTCCTCGTCCAGCACCATGCCGGGGGTGATGACGCGCGTGACCTCGCGCCGGACGATGCCCGGCCCGCTGCCTGCCTCCTCCACCTGCTCGCAGATGGCCACCTTCAGCCCGTGCTCCACCAGCCTCGCGATGTAGCGGCGCGCCGAGTGGTACGGCACCCCGGCCATGGGCACCTTCTCCGCGTTCTTCGCCCGCGCGGTCAGGGTGATCTGCAAGAGCTCCGAGGCGCGCACCGCGTCCTCGAAGAACATCTCGTAGAAGTCCCCTAGCCGGAAGAAGAGGATGGCGTCCGGATTGAGCGCCTTCACCTCGAGGTACTGCCGCATCATCGGGGTGAGGGCACCGATCTCCCGCGCCCCGGCCGTCTCGCCCGTGGCCTCCACCGGTGCCTCGGCCTCGTCCCCGTGTCCCTTGCCTGCCTTCGCTTGCGTCGCGCCCATCGCCGCCCCTTGTGTCATGCGTCCGGTTCCGGATCAACAGAACACATGACTTCTGCCGTCCACCCGCTCGCTCCTACTCCTGTGATGGCTAGCATGCCCCCCTGACAAGCGGTCCTTCCGGGCCGGGAAAATCGGAGGAACCTCCCCCGAAAACGGTTGGCCCGGCACCACCCCAGCGGGCAACCTGCTCCGCGCCATGGAGACCCGCCCTACCACTACTGCACAGCCCCTCCCGGTCCCCCGGCTCTTCAAAGCCGCCGTCGCGCCCCTCCAGGCGTTCTTCCACCTCGAAGCCAGCAGCGGCATCCTCCTGGCGCTCTGTGCCCTGGCCGCCATGGTCTGGGCCAACTCCCCCTGGGCCGGCAGCTACACCGCCCTGTTCGAGGCCCCCCTGGCCCTCGGCGCGGGGGGCGCCCTCTCCCACTTCACCGTCCGTGAATTCATCAACAACGGGTTGATGACGATCTTCTTCTTGCTGGTGGGGATGGAGATCAAACGGGAGCTGGCGGCCGGGGAGCTGCGCACCCTGTCCAAGGCGATGCTGCCGCTCATCGCGGCGGTGGGCGGCATGGTGGTGCCGGCGGCCCTCTACGCGGCGCTCAACGCGGGCACGCCGGCGCTCAAGGGGTGGGCCATCCCCATGGCCACGGACATCGCCTTCGCCATTGGTTGCCTCACCCTGCTCAAGGGCCGGGTGAGCCACGGGCTGGTGGTGTTCCTCACGGCGCTGGCCATCTTCGACGACATCGGCGGCATCCTGGTCATCGCCATGTTCTACGGCACGGGGCTGCACGTGGAGTGGCTGCTGGGGGCGGTGGGCGTCACCGCGGTGCTGGGGGTGTGCAACAGGTTCTACGTGCGCAACGGACTGGTGTACGCGGTGCTGCTCGGGGCGCTCTGGTACACCATGCACCACGGCGGCGTGCACGCCACCATCGCGGGCGTGGTGGTGGGAATGATGATTCCCGCCAGGCCCATGCGCCGCGGCCGGGAGGTGCTGGAGGACCTGCACGGCTTCATCGGCCAGCTCCTGCGCGAGCCCGCTGACGAGGCCCTGCGCGCCAACCAGTTGTTGCACATCGAGGAGCAGCTCGAGGACATCGAGCCGCCGCTCACCCGCTTCGTGCACCTGTGGCACGGCTGGTCGGCGTACGCCATCGTCCCCCTGTTCGCGCTGGCCAACTCGGGCATCTCCCTGAAGGGGATGAGCCTGGCGGATCTGCTCGAGCCGCTGCCGCTGGGGGTGATGCTCGGCCTCTTCGTGGGCAAGCAGGTGGGCATCTTCCTCTTCACCTGGGTGGCGGTGAAGGTAAAGGTGGCGGAGATGCCGGGTCGGGCGGGCGTCATGCAGCTGTACGGGGTGTCGGTGGTGGCCGGCATCGGCTTCACGGTGGCGCTGTTCGTGGCGGGGCTGGCCTTCGCCCAGGAGCCGCAGCTGCTGACGGAGGCGAAGCTGGGCATCCTGCTCGGCTCCCTGTTGTCCGCGGTGGTGGGCTACCTGCTGTTGCGTTTTGGACCCACGCCCCGCCCCGGGCCGGAAACGACCTCCGAGCCCGCCTCCGGGGCGGCCTGAGACGGCGCGCGGAGGGCTTCTTGGGGTTTGCGGGCGGCGCGGCCCCGTGGAAAGGTGCCGGCCACCGTGCTCCTCCAGGATTTGAACCGCATCCGGCAGATTGGGGTCATCGCAGCGCGCCACGGCTTCGGCGAGTGGCTGGAGCGTGCGGGCGTGTGGCGCCTGCTCGGGCGCCGAGAGAAGGTGGAGGTATCGCCCGAGGCCCAGCGAGCCTCCACCGCCCGCCGCTTCCGGATGCTGCTCAATGACCTGGGCCCCACCTTCGTGAAGCTGGGGCAGATCCTCTCCACGCGCGCGGACCTGCTGCCGGCCGAGTACATCGAGGAGCTGGCCACGCTGCAGGACCATGTGGAGCCCTTCCCGCTAGAGGACGTGTACACGCGGCTCCGCGAGTCCCTGGGCCGCGACTCCAGCGAGCTCTTCAAGCAGATCGATCCCCAGCCACTGGCGGCGGCCTCCATCGCCCAGGTGCACCGAGCGATGACGCTGGAGGGCGACGAGGTGGTGGTCAAGGTGCAGCGGCCGGGAATCTCCGAGCAGATCGACTCGGACCTGGTGGTGCTGCGCTCGCTGGCGAGGCTGCTGGAAGCGGTGGTGGAGGAGACGGGCATCTACTCACCTACGGGGATCATCGACGAGTTCGACCGGGCCATTCACGAGGAGCTGGACTTCGTGCACGAGGCCTCGAACATCCGGGCCTTCCTCGACAACAACCGCAACCGGCCGTACATGAAGATTCCGCGGGTGTACGACACGCTCAGCAGCCGGACGGTGCTGACGATGGAGTTCATCCGGGGGGTGAAGATCAGCCAGGCGGAGCTGTCACCGGAGGACCGGCGGGAGGTGGCGGGACACATCCTGGACGCGAGCTTCCGGCAGCTCTTCGAGGACGGGCTGTTCCACGGAGATCCGCATCCGGGCAACCTGCTGGTGCTGGAGGGCAACCGGCTGGCGCTGCTGGACTTCGGGGTGGTGGGCCGGCTGTCGCGCGCCATGCAGGAGACGCTGGTGATGCTGTCGCTGGCGGTGGCGCTGAAGGACAGCGACTCGGTGGCGCGCATCCTCTACCGGGTGGGGGTGCCAGATTCGCGGGCCAACCTGGTGGGCTTCCGCAACGACATCGAGGCGCTGCTCGGCAAACATCTGCCAGCGACGCTGGGCCAGGTGGACGCGCGCAGCCTGATGCGGGAGCTGTTGGATCTGGCGGTGAAGTACCGGATCCGGATTCCCAAGGAGTACGCGCTGCTGAGCCGGGCCTCGGTGTCCACCGAGGGCATGCTGCGCAGCCTGTACCCGGACCTGAACATCCTCGAGGTGGCGATGCCGTACGCCAAGGAGCTGTTGGCGGACCGGTATGATCCGAGCCAACTCCAGGGCGGACTGATGCGCACGCTCTTGCGCTTCCAATCGCTGGCGCAGGATCTGCCCACGCAGCTGTCGCAGATCCTGTTGGATCTGGAGTCTGGGAAGTTCAGCGTGACGGTGAGGGCGGAGCAGTTCGACAAGCTGAACGACAACCTGCGCAGCGCAGCGATCGTGATGTTCATGGGTCTGTGCGCATGCGGGCTCATTGTGGGGGCGTTCATCTCGTTCGCGCAGACGCCGTGGCAGTTCCACGGCCTACCGGTGCTGGGCCTGCTGGGCATTGCCCTGTCGGCGGCGATCTTCGGAGCCGTCTTCACCTGGTACCTGTTCGGCAGACGCTTCGGGAAGGTGAGCGTGAGCCGCTGGCTGACGACCAAGCGCCGCTAGTGAGTCTCTTCATGCTCTTGCGTCGGACATGGGCTGTCCTGCTCGCGGTGCTCCTTGGGTGTAGCAGCACTCCGCGGCAGTTCCACCTGGACATGGAAGAGAGCGAAAGCATGCTCTCTGCAAGCCGGGACCCGAAGCTCGCCAATCTCCAGCGAGCTTGGTGTTGAAATGTCGACCACCCAAGACTGCTTCAACCTCGTCGTCTATGCGCCGACGCTCGTGAGCCATGATGGGCGCCCTCTTGCGGTCGTTCACGGTATGGAGCACGCAGTTCCCGGCTTGCGGTTGGGGTGGACGACTTCTGAAAAAGAAGATCTCATTGCATTGCCTGATCGCGATGAGTGGGTCGCGTCAGACAGGACAGACGGCGGGTTTCCGTTCCTCTGTAACGATGACGACAATCACGTCGTGACACTTACCGGGTGGGAAAGCCCGGCAGGCCCCTGCGACGAGCCGCAGTTTGAAGTCCATGCGAGGCTGCCAGTGAATGCCACGGTGGTCGCGGCAGCGATGGGTGTATTGGAGGTTGTGGCGGAAGGCGCACACGCCCGCTGGGGTCATATGACGCCCTTCGGTGCAGCGGGGGACATCGCCGAGCAGACGGCGCCCACGTTGGCCGGGCCACCTTCTCCACCCCGGGGGCTGCCAGCACTCAAACTCTTCCAGCACATCCGCGCGCCGGAGATTCCCTATTACCTTGGGTGGCTCAACTACTGGTCGGCCGCCGCCGCACGAGCCATCGGCTTTCCGGACCCAGCCCGCGACGCGGACCTGCTCTCGCGCTCACGGCGTACCGCGACGGGCGGGTGGGTTGTCAGGCTCACCGATGCGCCGCTCGACCTGGACAACCCCGCGCACCTGGACGCGCTCAAACGGGCCTACGATCGCTTCCCGGAGATCGGCGGGCGCGCAACCCCTTGAGACCGGCACCTCTCGAAGAGGTGTAGTGGACACCCCACCGTAAAGGGTGACCCCGAAGGGTGACGCCCCAGGTGGTCCTTCAACGGAGCCACGCGTTCTGGTTGAAGCCGGGGCGTGCTCATCCTCCCACGCTTCTACTCGACCTCCACCACGGCCCGACTCGAAACCCGGGCGCGGCAGCTCGGATTGCGCCTGGGCATCTCCTATGGCGAGGGCGACCGCTGCGATCGCTACTTCATCGTCTCGGTAAACGGGAAGAAGCTGGAGCGCATGATCCCTCTCGGGTGGACAGGGACTGAAGCCGAGGAGGCCCTGGTGCAGTACGCGAAGGATTTCCACTCGTCGAAGTGAACCCTCTGGGTTTCCTCCCGCCCTCGCCCACCTGCCCAACCCGTCACGTCCGGGGCTGTTCTCGACCGCTCTGGTAGCCTCTTCCGCTTTTCGGAGGCTTACGGAATGCTCGACGGTAGCGGCGGATGGGGCCACGGTGACATTCCCGGGCTGAGGTTGGCTCCGGGTACGGTGGTGGCGGGCTTTACTATCGAGGGACTGCTCGCCTCCGGCAGCTTCGGCACCGTCTACCGGGCCAAGCGGGACGGGCGCCCCTTCGCCATCAAGCTGGTATCCCTGGCCCCTCGAGGCAACCGCGAGGCGGACGCGCTGCGCCGGATGCAGCACCCGAACGTCGTGGGCTTCCACGGGTTTGGCTTCTGGCCGGACGAACAACCGCGCTTCCTCGTGTTGGCCCTGGAGCTCGTCGAAGGGCTCCCGCTGGACGTGTGGATGCAGCAGGTGAATCCGACCGCGCTCGAGTTGGTGGGCAGGGTGATGCTGCCGGTGGCGCTCACCCTGGCGGACGTGCATGCCGCGGGCGTGGTGCACCGGGATCTGAAGGAGGCCAACATCCTCATGCGGGATTCGGACGGGCTGCCGGTGTTGGTGGACTTCGGCGCGGCGGGCCTCGAGGGGGCGCCACGATTGACACAGTGGCTGCCGCCAGGCACCCCGGAGTACCGCAGCCCCGAGACGCTGCGCCAAGCCCGGGAATGGGAAGGCGAGCCCTACCAGATCGGGCCGGCAGAGGACCTGTGGGCGCTGGGCGTCGTCGCCTACATCCTGCTGACGCGCACGCTTCCGTTCGGGGACCGGAACGAGCCTGGAATGGTGCGCGCCATCCTCGAGAAGACACCACCGGCGCCTCATGAGCTCAATCCGCGCGTGCCCCCGGCCTTGAGCGAGCTGTGCATGCAGATGCTGGAGAAGAACCCCGAGGACCGGTACGCGGATGCCAGGGAGCTCGCGGAGGCCCTATCGACGGAATGGGCCCAGGCAGACAAATCCTGGCGCGTACGGCTGTTCCCAGAAGCCAGGCGCGAGGAGAACCCTGCCCCTGCCCCGCCCCCCGCTCCGGCGGTACCACCCGAGAACCTGGCTCCCAAACGGCGGAAATGGCCTCGCACCGGGCTCATTCTCGCGACCGCCATTGTGGGAGGAGTGGTGACGCCTTTCATCCAACGTCGCGAGTCTCCTCCCCCGGCCCCACCGCAAAAGGCAGTTACTCGCCAGGAATTGGCTCCGCCCCAGGTGACGGGAGAAGTTGGCAACGGCGCGGGACTTCAGAAGTCACCCACCCCCGCGCCCGTCGCCAGCGCGACGTCCAGCGAGGAACCCAAGACAATGAACTCCCAGAAGCTCCGTTCCCTGGCCGCGACCACCCTCTTGGGCAGCGCCACCTGCGTGGGAGCCGGCTGCGTGAGCGCCCCACAGCACCGCCCCCCGCCTGAAGACTGCCCGCCCGAGGCACTCGCATCCCACAAGAAGCTTGGTCTCAAGCATGGAAATTATCGTGGCGTCTTCCTTCCGGCCTACAGCCCCGAGCGTCATCCCGACGCAGTCGTCTCGGAGGGAGACACCATGGTCCTGCTCTTCAGCTCATTGAAGGGGCTCCCGGCCGACGCCCAGCTGCTCGGCAGGTTCTACTTCGCGAAGAACCATGTCTATGGCCGCTTCACGCAAGCTCGACTGGCCAATGGGGAGATCGTGCCGGTTTGCATGCAGCTCACCACGAGCCGGGGGCTCGGCATCGCGATGGCGCCCGGCAGTACCCCCAAGAAGACCCTCGTCCCCAACCTCATGAGCGTCGAAGCGGTGGAGCGCTTCGAATAGGCCACACTGGAGACCCCGCCCCCCGTGCTCCCCTCCCCTCCCTCCCTACTCGTTCTGATCATTCTTCAAGGCGCCCCTATCGAGACACCGACAGCCGTATGCGGGGACTCGCAGCGCATCGAGCTGGCGTCAGCTCCCACTGCGGAGACCTGGGAGATCTGTGTCAGCCCGGGAATGATGACGGGCATCCTCTTCGATACCATCCCCGTGAGTCTGGAGTTGCAGGACGAGGTGCGCTTTGTGGAGGTGCTACGCGGCCGGCGTGGCATCAGCTTCGTGCCTCCAGAGGACATGATGCGCGGAGATCACTTCCGGCTGACGGCCCGTCTTGGAACTGGGGCAGCTCAGGAGCTCGTCACCTTCACCCTCGTGGCCCACCCTGGACAAGCCACCCGGCAAGTCAACGTGTACCACGACAGACGCCCCCGGGAGTCCTACCAGCAGGAGGTGGAGGAAGAGCGCGCGAGGAACCAGCAACTTCTCCAAGAGAATCAGCAACTGCGCGCCCGGCTCGATCAGACTCGAGGACTGAGTAGCCTCATCGCCGATGGCATCGTGGGACACAATGGCGTCCAGACCCTGGAGTTCAAACCGGACATGCCTGCGCCGCCAGATGAACCCGTGTCCTTCATAAGGGGCGTCACCTACCGCACGGATGAGACTGTCGCGGCGGAGGTGTGGCTGAAGAACTCCAGCCCGGAGCCCTGGATGACGCTCCGGGCGTCACTCCTGGATGCCAACGACAATGAGGTGCCGGGGGTACGCCTTCGGCAGGATGCTGCCATTGCGCCCAACAACCAAGGCCCTGTCATTCTCGAAGTCGATGCGAGCAGGATGCAGGCCCAAGGTCACTTCAAGCTGAAGCTCTGGGATGAGAAATCACGTGTCATCACCATCCCAGAGTTGAGGTTTCCGTAGGCCTCGTTCCCAGATACGTCCGCTGCCTCATCCAGAACGTTCGGTAACAGTCGCTCGCAGGCCCGCGTGAGGGAGGTCTATGCTCTTGCGCCATGGGCGTGACCTTCTTCTGGCTGTCTCTGACAATCCTCCCCGAGCAGGCCCCCAGCATCGCCGCACACTTCGCCGAGGCTGTCACCGCCTCACCCGTGTCCCAGAGCGCCCGCCGAGTGCTCGATCGCTGGCGCGAGGCCTCCAGCTCCTTGTCGCCGGAGCTCGTGCCCGAGCCTGCACGTCCTGACACGTGGACGGACTCCGAGGGAGCCGTGGACTTCGAGGAACTCTTCCGCCCGGAGGCGCTGAGTGCATTCGGGCAGGGATTCATCAGAACGGGCGCGGAGGCGAACGCCTGGGGCATTGAGTTCACTGCGGCGAATGCCGGCCTTGTCATGACCGACCGCATCCCCGCCGCAGCTGCCTTGCACTTCGGATTGGGGGCGGAGCAAGCAGCACGCCTGCCCGGCCATTTCGGCGCCCTCTTCGTGGCCCCGAGCGATGTTGGCCAGCTTCTACCCGCCCTGGATGCTGTGCTCGAACGACCCTCACCGGAGATGCTCGCGCGGGCCAGGTGCTGGCTGAATCGTGGGAATAATGAGCGCGTCCGCCCCGAGGATCTGTTCTCCTTCATTCCCCGCGCCCTCCGGACTGCCCAAGCGCGGCGCGAAGGATTGTTGCTGCTCACGGCCAGAGGCTGAATAGACGGCTTCCTTCTTCCCCTGCTCAGCGACAACTACACCTCCCCATCAACGACAACTACACCTCCCCATCCTGAGTGACGGCAGCCGTCGGTAGAAACCCGGTGACTCCGGAGGTTCGGATGGGCGGGTGAGGACGACGGATGCCCAGGTGAGGAAGCTGATGGAAGAGATGGCGAAGCACGGTCGCCTGGGGCTGGCGTCGGCCCGGGCGGGGATGGACCGCAAGACGGCACGCAAGTACATGAAGGAGGGGAAGTTCCCCTCGGAGCTCGAGCAGGAGCGCACCTGGAGGACACGGGAGGACCCCTTCGAGGAGCAGTGGGACAGCCTGGCCGAGCGGCTGAAGGAGGCGCCGGAGCTGGAGGCCAAGACGCTCTTCGAGGAGCTGTGTGCTCGCGAGCCGGGCCGCTACAAGCCGGGGCAGCTGCGCACGTTGCAGCGGAAAGTGCGCCAGTGGAGAGCGCAGCAGGGGCCGGAGAAGCAGGTGTTCTTCGCCCAGGAGCATCGGCCCGGGGAAGCGATGCAGACGGACTTCACGTGGGCCAATGAGCTGGAGGTGACGGTGGGAGGCGAGCCCTTCGCGCACCTGCTGTGCCACCCGGTGCTGCCCTACTCCAACTGGGAATGGGCGACGGTGTGCCACTCGGAGTCCATGGCGGCCATCAAGCGAGGAGTGCAGGCGGCTGTTTTTCGGTTGGGGAAGGTGCCGCGCTACCACCAGACGGACAACTCCACCAGCGCCACGCATGACCTGCGCAACGGCAAGCGGGGCTTCAACGCCGAGTACCTCGCGCTCATGAAGCACCTGGGCATGGAGCCGCGCACCATTGAGGTGGGAAAGAAAGAGCAGAACGGGGACGTGGAGGCGCTCAACGGCGCGCTCAAACGCCGGCTGTTGCAGCACCTGCTGATGCGCGGCAGCCGGGACTTCGAGAGCGCCGCGGCGTACGAGAGCTGGGTGCAGGGAGTGCTGGAGAAGGCCAACCGGCTGCGCGGAGGGAAGGTGGAGGAGGAACTCGCGGCGATGAGGCCGCTGTCGGTGCAGCGGCTGGTGGAGTACAGCGAGCAGGAGGTAGTCGTCACGGCGTGGAGCACCATCCGGGTGCAGCACAACACGTACTCGGTGCCCTCGCGGCTGGTGGGCCAGCGCGTGCGGGTGCGTGTGTATGACGACAGGCTGGAGGTGCTGCACGCGGGAAAGCCGCAGCTGGTGGTGGACAGGCTGGTGGGTCGCAACGGGCACCGAATCAACTACCGGCACATCATCTGGTCATTGGTGCAGAAGCCAGGGGCCTTCGCGCAGTATCGCTACCGGGAGGACCTCTTCCCCTCGCTGGTATTCCGCCAGGCGTACGACGAGTTGCAGCGGGTGCACGAGGGGAGGAGAGCCGCGGATGTGGAGTACCTGCGGATTCTTCACCTGGCGGCCTCCACGCTGGAGTCCCAGGTGGAGCAGGTGCTGGCGCGACTGCTGGCCGAGGGCGGACTGCGCGGTGCCGAGCAGGTGAAGGCGCTGGTGGCGCCAGCCAGGCCTGAGGTGCCCCAGCTGGCACAGCCCGAGGTGGACCTGAGCAGCTATGACGCGCTGCTGGTGGAGCAGCGGGAGGTGGCCTCATGAGCACCACCTCCACTTCCCTGCGAGCAGCGGCGAGCGCCGAGGGCGAGCAGCAGCAGACGCTGGCCATGCTGCTGCGAGCGCTGAAGCTGCCGGCATTCGCAGCCCACCACGAGGAGCTGGCCAGGCGCGCCGGACAGGAGGGCTGGACATGCCCGCACTACCTGCGCCAGCTGGTGGAACTGGAGCTGAGCGAGCGCCGGGGCCGACGGATAGAGCGGCTGCTCAAGGCCTCGGGGCTGTCCACGGACAAGACGCTCGCCACGCTCGAGCAGGAGAAGCTGCCGGCCAAGGTGCGCCGCCAGCTACCGGCCCTGTGCGAGGGTGGCTTCATCGAGCGCGCGGAGAACGTGCTGGCCTTCGGGCTGCCGGGCCGCGGCAAGACGCACGTGGTGAGCGCCATAGGCCACGAGCTGGTGCAGCGTGGTTACGAGGTGCTCTTCATCCCGGCGGTGCTGCTGGTGCAGCGGCTGCTCCTGGCCAAGAAGAGCCTGTTGCTGGAGAAGGAGCTGCGGCGGCTGGACGGCTACGACGCGGTCATCATCGACGACATCGGCTACATCCAGCAGGACCGGGAGGAGATGGAGGTGCTGTTTACCTTCCTGGCCCAGCGCTACGAGAGGAGGAGTGTCCTGATTACGAGCAACCTGGTGTTTTCGCAGTGGGACCGAATCTTCAAGGACGCGATGACGACTGCGGCGGCGATTGACCGGGTGGTGCACCACGCGCTGATTCTGGAGCTCACCGGCGACAGCTACCGCAGCGAGAAGGCCAAGAGCCGGGAGACGGTCGACAAGGCCCCGCGTAGGGCGCCCGGGGACGAGTAACACCACGGCACAGGAGGTGACCGACTCAGAGGCTCCGACGGACGTAGCGACGACTATGGCGACGATGAAGTGAACGCAGTCAGAACATCAACCCGATGGGGAAGTGTAATTGTCGCCAAGGGGAAAAAGTAATTGACGCTGGGCATTCCCCCGTAGAGCTGGCGCGTGGCCGGGCAGACAGAGGAGTCGTCATCGTTGCCTCCAGGAACAAAAACGCGAAAGACTCGGCGCGATCATGCCCTACATCGAAGACTTCGACACAGACGCAATCCTCAAGATTCTCAACTCAATCAGCCAGAAGCACCCGGAGGGCTCACCGGAAAGGGACGCAATCGAACTTGCACAGATTGCGTTGATCTATCCCCGCCACACCAGGAAAGAGGATGACTTCCGCAGGTTCTACAGGAATTTTTTCGACCCATCATTCAAGCTCAAAGTCTCTCATGAGTTCGCAACACGAGAAGATGCAGACAAATGGCTTGCCAGCGGGAAAGCCGAGGACGCTGAACGCGTCAGAATCGCTGGCAAGGGTTTCATGGTTATTCGATTGCCTGGGAGGTTTACATTCATGAGCGCACCTCTTGAAGGGGAAGAGGTGGAGGCAGACGAATCAGGGGAGGAATCCGAATAGGAAATTCATCCCGAAATGTCCCCCAGTCAACATCTACAGACTTTCCCTTGAATCCCGTCCTGGCGGGCCTTCATTCTCCCCCACTCGGCGGCACCCTGCCGCCTCCTCAGGGGGAAGTACTGAATGCGTACCCGGATGCTCGCAGCTTGCCTCTCGCTCGCGCTCACCGCCTGTGACACTGAATCTCTGGAACCGTCCGCTGACCTCACCTCCACCGAGGACGTCCAGGCGGCCCTCGCCGCACTGCCCGCCGCTCAGGTGCTCGGTGCTCACGTGGATGGCGTCCCCTACATGATTCGCGGCCGACTCGGCTCGTCGGAAAGCTCCCTCCGGGGCTTCTCGGCCGCCCAGGCCCACGCCCAGGTCAACGCCGCCCTCGCCAACATCGCCCCCGCCTTCCGCCTCCAGGCCTCGGATCTCGTCGTCCGCCGGCTCACCCGGGATGAGCAGGGCCATACGCACATCCGCTACGACCAGACCAAGAACGGGCTTCCCGTCGTCGGTCATGAGCTCGTCGTCCACGTGGATGAGAACGGCACCGTCTATGCCGCCAACGGCTCGGCCCGCGATGGTGAGGCCCTCCCCTTCCGCCCCCGGATCTCCCCAGAGGCCGCCCGCTTCGCGGCACTCGCGGCCACCCCAGGCGGTGCCTCCACGGAGGAGAGCCCGCGCCTCGTCTATGTGCGCTCCGACACGGACGGTCGGCTGAAGCTGGCCTTCGAGGTCGTCGTGACGGGTGAGGGCTCGGAGCTGCCCATCCGTGATCATGTCTTCGTCAACGCCCTGGATGGTTCCGTCGCGGAGCGCACCTCGGATATCCACTCCGCGCTCTACCGCATCGTCTACTCAGGGGGGAATGGCACCAGCATTCCCGGGACCAGCGTCCGCCGCGAGGGAGATCCTCCCACGGGCGACCCCGTTGTGGACAGCGCCTACGACAACCTCGGCCTCACCTACAACTGCTACTACCAGAACTTCAGCCGTGACTCGTACAACAACGCCGGGGCCCAACTGAAGGCCACGGTCCACTACAGCAACAACTACGTGAGCGCCTTCTGGAACGGCAGCCAGATGGTGTACGGCGACGGCAACGGCGTGGATTCCGCGCCGCTGGCCAGGTCCCTCGATGTGACGGTGCACGAGCTGACCCACGCAGTGACCAGCTACGACTCCAACCTCACCTACTCGGGTGAGTCCGGCGCTCTCAACGAGGGCATCAGCGACATCTTCGCCGCCTACTGCCAGGCCTGGACCCAAGGCTGGGTGGCGGACCAGGCCGTGTGGCAGATCGCCGAAGACGTGTGGACGCCGAACATCCCGGGTGACGCGCTCCGCTATATGTACAGCCCGACCGTGGACGGCTCGTCCTACGACTACTACCCCGAGCGCTACACGGGCACCTCTGACAACGCTGGAGTGCACTTCAACTCGGGCATCGCCAACCTGGCCTTCTATCTACTCAGCCAGGGCGGCACGCATCCGCGCGGCAAGACGACCACCTTCGTGCCCGCCATCGGCATCCAGAAGGCCGGTGCCATCATCTACCGAGCCAACCGCGACCTGATGACGGCCAGCACCAACTTCGCCCAGGCCAAGACGTACACCGAGCAGGCTGCCGCGACGCTCTACGGCTCGGGCTCAGCGGAAGCCTCCGCGGTGAGCAAGGCCTGGGAGGCCGTGGGCGTGGGTGGCACGGTTCCGCCCGCTCCCGCCACGGCGCTCACCAATGGTGTGGCGAAGACCAACCTCTCGGGCGCCGCGAGCTCGCAGACCTATTACTACCTGGATGTCCCGGCCAACCTGCCCGTGGCCTTCACCATGAGCAGCGGCACGGGAGACGCGGACATGTACGTGAAGTTCGGCTCGCAGCCGACCACCTCCTCGTATGGCTGCCGCCCCTACCTCAGCGGCAACAACGAGACGTGCAACATGGCCGCGCAGACCAGCGCTGGCCGCTACCACGTGATGCTGCGTGGCTACAGCGCGTACTCGGGCGTCTCGCTCAAGGGCCAGTACTGACCCCTACCCCACCGGCTCCGACGTGAACGCAAGAAGCCCCTGGGAGCACACCTCCCGGGGGCCTCTTCGTCTCTACGAGCGGAATGTGCTCAGCTCCCTGCGAGCCGGGGCTTCTCCTCGGGCTCGGCGATGGCCGAAGCCTCGCCTCCAGCACCCGAGTCGTGAGTATCGGAGCCCCCGGAGCCACCGCGAATCCGTGCCAGCCGCGCCTTCATCCGGTCCGCCACCACGTAGAAGGCGGGCACCACCAGCAAGCTGAGCACGGTGGAGACGGAGAGTCCTCCCAGCACGGCCACGGACATGGGAGCGCGCGTCTCGCTGCCCGCCCCGAGCGCCAGCACCGCGGGCACTGCCGCCATCATCGTCGCCAGCGACGTCATGAGGATGGGCCGCAGGCGCACAGGCCCCGCCCGCTGCATGGCCTCCACCGCGTTCGCGCCCAGCTCGCGCTGCTGCAGTGCGTAGTCCACCAGGATGATGGAGTTCTTCTTCACGATGCCCATCAGCAGCAGCAGGCCGATCATGCTGAAGATGTTGAGCGTCGTGTTCGTGCCCCACATGGCGAAGGCCGCTCCAGCCACCGACAGCGGGAGGATGGTGAGCACCGTGACGGGGTGGAGGAACGAGTTGAACTGCGAGGCCAGCACCATGTAGGCCACCCCGATGCCCAGGAAGAGGGCGAAGAGGAGGCTGTCCATGGACTCCTTGAAGGCCACGCTCGAGCCGCCGAACACCACGCGGGTGCCTCCGGGCAGCTCCCGAGCCAGCCGCTGCACCGTCTCCATCGCCTCCTGCTGGGTCGAGCCAGGGGCCACGTTCGCGAAGATGCTGATGGCGCGCTCACGATCCTTGCGGGTGATGGCCTGAAGGGCCGGACGCTCCTCCTGCGTTACCAGAGAGGAGAGCGGCACCAGCTCGCCGGAGCTGGTACGCACCTTCAACATCGACAGGTCCTCCGGCCGCGAGCGCTGATCCTTCAAGAGGCGCAGCCGCACGTCGATGCGGCGCCCACCGGTGCTGTACTTGCCCACGCGCACCCCGCCCACCAGGGAGTTGAGGGTGGAACCCACGTCCTGCATGGACACGCCCAGGTCCGCGGCGCGCGCCCGGTCCGGCGTAATCCGCAGCTCCGGCATGCCCACCTGGTAGTCCGTGTCTACGTCCACCACCTTGCCGCTCGCCTGGAGCGTCTCGCGCATGTCCGTGCTGGACTCGATGAGCCGCTCCCAGTCCGAGCCACGCACGCTGAACTCCACCGGGAAGCCGCGCGAGCCGGTGAAGCCGCTCTGCGACAGGTCCATCACCACCGCGCGCAGGCCCGGGTACGAGTTGAACTCCTTGCGCAGCACCTGGTTGAACTCGGACATGGGCATGCGCTGGTCCGGGGGCACCAGGGTGACGAACAGCATGCCGCCGTTCACCCCGGCGCCACCGCCGCCCACCACCGCGAACAGGCGCGACACCTCGGGCCGGTTGCGCAGGAACTCCTCGGCCCGCAGGAACAGCCGGTTCGTCTCATCCACCGTGCTGCCCACCGCCGTCTGCATGCGCACCATGACGCGGCCCTGATCCTGCGAGGGGACGAACTCGCTCGACAGGCTCTTGAAGGCGAAGCCGGACAGCGCCAGCAGCGCCACCGCGCCGCCCAGCACCCACCAGGGCCGCTTCAACCCCTGGGCCAGCACCCTGCCGTAGTGGTGCTCGAGCCAGGTGAAGGCCTTGTCCACGGCCAGTCCCACCTTGCTGCGGCCCTCGCGGCCCGTCTTCAGCAGCTGCGCGCACCGCGCCGGCGCCAGGGTGATGGCCTCCACGTAGGACAGCATCACCGCCACGCACAGCGTCACGCCGAACTGGAGGAAGAACTTGCCGATGACCCCCTTCATGAAGATGACGGGGATGAAGATGGCCACCACCGCCAGCGTGGCCGCCAGCGCCGCGAAGGTGATCTCCCGCGTACCCTCGCTCGCCGCCGCCACCCGACTCTTCCCCTCCTCCGCGTGCCGGAAGATGTTCTCCATCACCATGATGGCGTCATCCACCACGATGCCCACCGCCAGTGACAGGCCCAGCAGCGTGAAGGTGTTGAGGGTGAAGCCCAGGAAGTAGATGACCGCCACCGTGCCCAGCAGTGACATGGGGATGGCGAGGATCACGTTCATCGTGCTGGAGAGCGAGCCGAGGAACGCCCAGCACACCAAGGCCGTCAGGAGACAGGCCAGCAACAGCTCGAACTCAATCTCGTGGACGCTCTCCTCGATGAACTGGGTGGAGTCGAAGTTGATCCCCACCTCCAGACCCGGAGGCGCGTCCTTCTGTACCTCGGCCAGCTTGGCGCGCACGCCCTGGGCCACCGCCACCGCGTTGGCGCCGCGCTGCTTGCGGATGCCGAGTCCCTGCGCGGGCTGGCCGTCCACTCGGGCGATGCGGCGCTCGTCCTCGAAGCCGTCCTCCACCAACGCCACGTCGGACAGGTAGATGGGCGAGCCGTTGCCCTCGCGAATCACCAGGTGGCGCAGCGTCTCCAGGTCCAACGCCTCGCCCATGACGCGGACGTTGACCTCACGACCCGCCGTCTCGATGCGGCCCGCGGGCAGCTCCACGTGCTCACGCTGCAGCGCAGTGACGACATCGGAGACGGTGAGTCCGCGCGCATCCAGCTTCTGCGCGTCCACCCAGATGCGCACGTTGCGATCCAACGAGCCACCCAGCGACACCTCGCCCACGCCCGGCACCGTTTGCAGCGACTCCTTCAACCGGTAGCGGGCGAAGTCGGAGATGAACTGCCGCGAGAAGGGGCCGGACACGCCCACCTGGACGATCGGGTTGTCCTCGGGATTGCTCTTGGAGATGACCGGCGGATCCACGTCCCGCGGCAGGCGGTTCTGCGCCTGGCTCACCTTGGACGTCACGTCCTGCAGCGCCTTGTCCACGTCGATGGACAGGTCGAGCTCCACGGTGATGTTGCCACCACCCTGGCTCGCCTTGGAGGTGAGGGCCTTGACGCCCTCCACCTGCATCACCGCTTCCTCGAGCGGCTCGATGATGTCCGTCTCCACCGCCTCCGGCGAGGCCCCCTCCCACGACACGTTGACGCTGATGACGGGGTAGTCCACGTCCGGGAACTGGCTGATGCCGATGTCCTGCGCCGCCACCAGTCCGAAGACGATGGTCGCCGCCATCAGCATCCAGGCGAAGACGGGCTTCTTGATGCAGACGTCCGTGATGCTCATCGGGCCGCGCCTCCCGTGCTCCCTTCCACTTCCTGGCGAGGCTCACCGGTGACGGCGGGCTTGGGGCCCTCGGCGACGCGCACTCCGGCGCCGTCCTTGAGCGCCTCGCCACCGCGCACCACGAGGTCCTCGCCTGGCTTCAGGCCCTCACGCACCTCCACGAGCCCGTCCGCCGTGCGCAGCCCCAGCTCCACCACCCGCTCACGCGCCTTGCCGTCCTGCACCACGAAGGCCAGGAAGCCGCGCTCGCTGGGACGCACCGCCGTCTGGGGGATGACCGGAGCCCCCTTCGCCGTCTCCACCGGCACCGTCACCGTGGCGAAGGCCCCCGGCCGCAACGCCTTGGCCTCCTCGCCACGCACCTCCGCCGTCACCTTCACCATGCGGCTGGCTGAATCCGCCGCGTCCGCCACGTAGCTGATCTTCCCCGTGTACGTGCGCGAGTCCGTGCGCACCGTGAAGCGCGCCGGCATGCCCGGCTTCAGCCGCGCCACGTCCGACTCGGCCACGGCGAAGCGCAGGAGCAGCGGATCCCGCCGCAGCAGCGTGGCCAGCACCGTACCCGGCTGCACGTACTGCCCCGTCTGCACCGTGCGCGTCTGCAACACGCCTTCCATCGGCGCCTTCACGTACGCATCCCGCAGGTTCAGCTCGGCCTGATCCAGCGCCGCCTGTGCCGCGCTCGCATCCGCCGCCGCGGTGCGCGCCCGAGCCTCGGCGGTGTCGATCTGCTCGGCCGGCAGCAGGCCCGGCTTCACCTCGTTGGCCGCCGTGCGCCGCCCCGCCGCCGACTCCGCCTCGGCCTTCGCGGCCTGCGCCTTCTCCAGCGAAGCCTGCGCCGCGCGCACCGCGATGCTGTAGCGCGTGGGCTCGATCTCCGCGAGCACCTCGCCCCTCTTCACCGCCTGCCCTTCCATGAAGCGCACCTGCTCCACCACGCCCGCCACGCGCGCGGTGATCTGCACCTGCTCGAAGGCCTCCACCGAGCCCACCGCGGAGACGACATACTCCACGTCGCGCGACTCCACGGGCCGCACCTCTACGGGGAACTGGATCGGCCCACGGCCGGGGCCGCCGCCCTTCCCGCCACCCTTGCCACCGCCCTGCGCCGCTGGAGCACCTCCCGCTGGCTTGCCACACCCCGTCCCCAGGGCGAGCGCGGCGCCCAGTGCCATCGTCACCACACGGATCTTCACTTACGGCTCCTTCCCCAGCGGATCGAGTCCAACAGCGGCCCGCAGCCCCAGGAGGGCGGACCCCAATGCATACCGAGCCCGGGCCAGCGCTACCTCGGCCTCGAACTGCCTCACTTGCGCATCGCTCAATGCCAGGGACGATGCAATCCCCTGGCGATACAGGATGCTCGTCTCCTCCGCGTTCTGGCGGGCGGCTTCGAAGGCCACCTGGCTCCGGTTCAGCGAGGACTGGGAGGTACGCAGCGCCACGTGCGACTGCTCCACCGCCACGTCTACCCGCCGCGTCCGCGCCGCCGCGTCCAACTCCAGGGCCCGGGCCAGCGCCAGCCGCTCCCGGCGATCCGCGTAGCTCTCGCCTCCGTCGAAGAGCGACCAGCCGAGGTTCACCGCGACGAAGGCGTTCCAGTTGCGGCCGGACAGGCCCGCCTCGTTGGTGAGGCTGTACTGCCCGGTGGCCGACAGCGTGGGCAACAGCCGCGCCAGGGGCTCTTGAGCGAGCGCCCGCTGCTGCTCCACCCGCAGGTTCGCGGAGAGGATGTCCGGGCGGCGCTCCAGGGCGTTCTCGGCCAGCCCGGCGAAGGACTCCACGGGCCGGGAGGCCTCGCCCAGCAGCGTCTCGGGCGCCGCCAGCGGGCCCTCCACCGGGGCCACCAGCAGGTAGCCCAGCTCCAGGCGACTCGTCTCGGCTTGACCCACCGCGTCAGCGAGCTCCGCCTCCGCGGTGGCCACATCCAGCTCCGCGCGCGTCACGTCATTGACGCTGGCCAGGCCGGCCTTGGCCCGGGCCTTCGCCTCCTCGAGCGACTGCCGGGCATAGGCGAGCCGGCGCTCGGCGGCCTGGGCCACCTGCTGCAAGCCCAGCGTCGTCAGGAAGGCGTCGGCGGCCTGAAAACCCACCTGCCGGCGAGCCTCCACCGCGTCCAGCGCCGTCGCCTCCCGGTCGCGATTCGCCGCCTTGAGGAGCGGGAAGCCGCGCGCATCCAGGAGGGGGACGGTGGCGGTGGCATTGCCGGACAGGGCGTTGCGCGCCTGGACCACCACCTGCTCGCCGCCCACCTCGCGCACCACCTCCGCCAGGCGGCGGGTATAGGTGGCGCTGACGTTGAGCCTCGGCAGGAAGAAGGCGCGGGCGCGGGCCACACGCGCCTCGGCGGCCTCGGAGCGGGCCTGGGCCGATAGCGCCGTCTCGTTGCGCTCGGCCGCGAGTGACACCGCGCGCTCCAGCGTCAGCGGCCCCTGCGCGGGCTCAGGCGGCGTACCGGGCGTGGACGGGGTCTCGGCTCCAGGCCCCGGGACGGGCTGCTGCTCCTGTGCGCGCGCTTGGGGCACACATAGGGCGAGCCAGGCGCACACGGGGACGACAACGGCGGAACGGATCAAATGCATGCTCGAGCGAAGGGAGATGTTCCTGGGGACGGTCGGACGACAGGCCCAATTTTTTATTCAAAGGACCCGAGCGAGCACGACCACCGGAACCCACCTCTCTGGACGCTGCATCGCACATCGGGCTAATGGGGAGAAGGACGAAGACTTTTCGAGTGGGGCGCGGCGCGCCCGGGAATGCCCGAACGATGCGTTTATTCCTGCTGGCGGTAGGAATGTTGGCGCTGTGCGGCTGTAGCGGGGCGGGGGCCGGGGCCGTGCGTGTGGAAATCTTCTACGCGACGTTCCATCCCGGGTGCCTGACTGTGACGGCACTGGATGAAGCGGACACGAGCCGCACCGAGACGCAGCAGCTCACGGTGGAAGACCGCAACAGCGACGCCAAGACGGTGGCGGTGTTCCGCAAGCCAGACTGGGGCCGGCGCCTGCAGGTGATCGCGAGCGCGCACGAAGTCTCCTGCTCGGGACCGGTGGTGGCCACGAGCACGCAGCAGGTCGAGGTCCCCGCCAGCGGCAGCACGGTGGTGTACCTGGACCTGCGCGCGGAGGACCTGGACGGAGACGGCTTCGTCGCGGCGAGCGCATCCGGAAAGGGCACGGACTGCGATGACACCGACCCCACCGTGCACCCCGGGGTCCCGGACCCGTGCGACGGCAAGGACAACAACTGCTCCGGCGACGAGGAGGATGCGACCGGCAAGCGCGGCTTCTACGTGGACGCGGACGGTGACGGGTACGGAGACCGCAACCGGGCGGTGGTGGCCTGCGTGCTGCGCGCGGGCATCGCCGAGGAGGCCGGAGACTGCGACGACACCGACGCCAGCGTGCACCCGAACCAGCCCGAGCTGCGCTGCGATGGGAAGGACGATGACTGCGACGGCGCGGAGGACGAGGACTTCCGGCTGGGCTCCGCGTGCACGACGGAGCTCGGCTGCGCCGGCACCCAGCAGTGCAAGACCGATGGCTCGGGGGCGGCGGAGTGCAAGGGCACCCAGCTCCCGGCGACGTGGTACGTGGACGGAGATGGAGACGGGCTCGTCGGCACGGTCGCGACCCTGTCGTGCACGGCGCCCGCGGGCGCGAAGTCCACTCCGGACGACTGCGATGACACCTCGCGCTTCATCGGTGGCACCGAGGTGTGCGACTGGCTGGACAACGACTGCAAGGGTGGCGTGGACGAAGGAAACGTCTGCGCGGCGAACACCTGGACGACGCGGACCCTCTGGAGCACGGCGTGGGGGGCGGTGACGACGTACGCACCGGGGAAGGCGTGGCTCGCGGGCCCGGGCGGCTGGCTTGCGCACGTGAACGGCGCCTCGGTGGCGGACTCCACGGGCGTGTGCGGCACCACGAGTGACTGGAAGGTGGCCTGGGCGAGGCCGAGCGACGGGCGCGTCTTCCTCGGCACCGCGGAGGGCACGCTCGCCAGCGCCCGGCCCATGACCTCCGGCTGCACCATGGGAGTGGTGAACGAGGTGCCGGGCACTGTCACCGGCCTCGTGGGCTTCGAGCGGAACGGCACCACCACGGTGTACGCGGTGACCAGCAGCGGCCACGTGCTGCGCTGGGAGTGGAGTGGACAGGTGAGCAATTCCGCACCGGTGGTGGTGACCCGGTTGGCGGCGAACCTGCAGAGCGTGCACGGCCTCGGCCCGGACTCGCTGCTCGCCGTAGGCGCCGAGGACTTCCAGCCGGGCGGCGATCCCCTGCCCCGCGCCTTCCGCCTCGACGCGGCCTCGGGAAATTGGATTCGCGAGGAGCTTCCCACGGACGTGGGCACGGGCTACCTGCGCGGCGTGTCCGTGGCGGACGGAACGCGCGCCTACGCGGTGGGCGATGATGGCCTGGTGCTCGCGCGTCAGGCGGGGACGTGGCGGAAACTGCCGTCACCCGGAGGCGCGGCGGCGCCGGATCTGCTGGACGTGGCTGCCTTCCATGACAACCTCGTCTTCGCGCTCTCCAACAAGGGCGGCACGTACCTCCACCGCTTCGACGGCACGGCCTGGAGCGAGCCCTTCCCGCAGGCCCAGGTACTCCTGTCGCTCGACGCCATCAGTCCCCGGGAGCAGTGGGCCGCGGGCCAAGGCGGCACGCTGGTGCGCTGGGGCCCTCCCTGAGCTGGGAGTGACATGGAGCTGCGCGCGGACAGGCTCTCGGTTCGGCAGGGCGGACGGCCCCTCCTCCAGGAGGTGGCCTGTACTCTTCCGCCCGGCAGCCGGGTGCTCGTGTTGGGGCGCTCGGGCGCGGGCAAGACGACGTTGCTCAAGGCGCTCGCGGGACTGGTGACGCCGGCCAGCGGACAGGTCTTCTGGAATGGTGAGGACGTGGCCAGGATGGCTCCCGCCGGAAAGCGCGCGCGCCAGGCGGCGTTCGGCATGGTGTTTCAGACGGATGCCCTCTTCGACTCGCTGACCGTGCGCCGCAACGTGCTGCTGCCCCTGGAGCGCCGGCGAGTGCCCCGCGAGGAGGCGGAGGCGCGCGCGGACGAGGTGCTACGCGCGGTGGGCCTCTCTGAAGCCGCGGACACCCTGCCTGAGCGACTGTCCGGAGGAATGCGCAAGCGGGCCGGCATCGCGCGGGCACTGGCGGCGAGTCCTTCGGTGCTGCTGGCGGACGATCCCTTCGCGGGGTTGGATCCCGGCACGGCGAGGCAGGTGGCGCGGGTGCTCCTGGAGGTGGCCGGAAGCGGCTCGCTGGTGGTTGCCGCGCCCGACGTCCCGCCGGAGCTCCCCCTCTCGCGCTGGCTGTATCTGCGCAATGGGCAGCTCACGTATGACGGCCCGCCCGCCCCGCAGGTGGAGACGCTGACGGACGAGGCGCTCGCGTGACGGCGGCGCTGACGTGGCTCGGCCAGGAGACGCTGGGCGCGGTTCGAGGCGTGGGGACGGTGGCACTGGTGCTGGCGCGTACGGTGCTGGGGCTGGCGCGGATGGATCGCCGCGAGCTGCTGCGCGGACTGGTGCAGTTCGGCTGGGGCTCGCTGCCCCTGGCACTGGCGACGGCGGCGCTGACGGGGGCGACGGTGGTGGTGCAGACGTCGCTGTACGTGGAGCGCTTCGGGGCGAGGGCGATCCTCGGGTGGGCGGCGGGGTACGCCGTGCTGTGGGAGTTCGGCCCGCTGCTGCTGGGGTTGGTGATGGCGGCGCGGCTGGGGGCGCGCAACGCGGCGGAGCTGGCGACGATGCAGGTGGGCGGGCAGCTCGAGGGCCTGAGAGGGATTGGATTGGATCCCTTCGCGGTGCTGGTGGCGCCGCGCGTGGTAGCGATGACCGTGAGCGTGTCTGCCCTATCCGCCCTCACCTTCCTGGTGGCGGTGCTCTTCGAGTCGGTGGCGGCCTTCTTCACGCTGGGGCTGCCGGTGCGGGCCTTCTTCGGCAGCTTCGAGCAGATGCTGCACGCGACGGACGCACTGGGAGGAATGGTGAAGGCGAGCGCCTTCGGGCTGGCCATCGCGCTGGTATCGACGGCGGTGGGGCTGCGAGCGCGGGGAGGCGCGCGGGCGGTGGGTCAGGCGGCGGCCGGCGCGGTGGTGCACGGATGTGGAGCCATCTTCCTATTGGATTTCCTGCTCACCACCACGCTGGCGATGTGGCTGAGCTGAGTCCGCGCCTCCACTCCCTCGCCCTCCGGGAGAGGGTCGGGGTGAGGGTGCCACGGACCTCGCATTCGCTGCCGGTCACTCCCGGTAGAGGTTCCGCTGGAGGAAGCCGAGCGTCCAGCGCCAGACGTCGTCCCAATCCTCCTGCCGCATCATGTGGTCCGACTCCGGGTACTCGAAGTGCTCGACGTGCAGCCCGGGGTGCCACGCCCAGATGGTATGTGCGAAGTCGCGGGCCCAGTGCGGCGGGACGATGCTGTCACGACCCGCGTTGAGCAAGAGCAGCGGGTGGCGCGCACAGTCCCAGGGGCGGTGGACGGGCGCATGATGCATCAACTCGCGGATCTCCTCGGTGATGGGTCCCTCTCGGGGAGTCCAGTCCGGCGAGCCGAGGATGGACACGGTGGCCTGCACCCGCGAGTCATTGGCTGCCACGGCCAGCGCCGTGTATGCGCCAAACGAGATGCCGACGATCCCGATGGGCCAGTGTCCCTCGGAGACCACGTGATCGATGACCCGTGAGACATCGTAGGTGGCGTGGCGAATGGCGTGAAGCATGCGGGCATGGGACTCGGGCGGACCGAGCCCCGCCATCTCATCGAGCCACCCGTCGCGCCGAGCACCGTGGTGCGGAGCGTCCACACCGACGGCACTCAGGCCCCCGGTGGCGAGCACGTTCAGTTCCGAGCGCTGAGCGTCCGCGTTCGCACCGAGCCCGTGCAGGACGAGGACGGCCGGGCCGGGCCGAGGCTCGTCATGCACCTTGAGCACGGGGATGCGTCCATCCACGAGGAACCGGTATTCATCGGGCATGCAGGGAGTCTACAGCGGGGATCAGGCAATTGGCCTCACGGTCATCTGGACTCTGGAACCGTCGGAAGAGCCGTTCCATCGATGAGCTGTATCGCTTGAATGCTTCCGAAGGGTTGCGCATGGCTGGTAGCATCCGACGCTCCCCATAATGACTCTACGAGAAACGGTCTCGGCCTTTGTCAGGCTGGGCCCACTACCTGATTCCAATGCGCCTGAGGGGCAGATCGCCCTTCATGAGGAGTTACTGTCGAAGATTGAAGCCCCAGTCACCGACGAGGAGGCAGCACAGTTGATATCGTGTTTCGGCCCTGACGACTGCTTCGGCTTGGCGTGGACCCTCTTGCACCTCATCGAATCCGCTCCAGGTGGAGTTCCGCTAAGCAGTGCTCCACCCGCTTCCGCCAACGAGTGGATTCGACGATTGTGGGCAAGATCGAATCGGAGATAGGGCACCTGCCTACAGAGACGAACTCGGCCAAGCCAGAGGCGTGAACGATTACTATCTATCGAAGGCTGGTAGCATCCGGCGCCCCCCATGAACCCCCTCGCCTCCATCGGAGCCTCGGCCTTGATGCTCGCGCGCACGGTGCGGGCGGGCGTGCGCAACGGCCTGTCCTGGCGCGAGTGTCTGCACCAGCTCCACGAGACGGGCTCCCGCAGCATGTGGCTGGTAATGTCGGGGATGGCCTTCTTCGGGGCGGTGCTGGTGACGTTCGCGGACAGCCAGGCGCGCAAGGTGACGGGCAACCTGCCGGTGGTGGGCCCGCCCTACTTCGAGCTGCTGGTGCGTGAGTTCGGCCCGGTGGTGTCGGCGCTGCTGGCGGCGGCGCGCGGAGGGGCGAGCCACAGCGCCGAGCTGTCCACCATGAGCGTCAACGAGCAGGTGGAGGCGCTGGAGATGTCCGCGGGGGACCCCTACGCGGACCTGGTGGCGCCGAGGGTGGTGGCGGGGCTGGTGGGAGTGCCGCTGCTGTGCATCGTGGGGACGATGGCGGCGACGCTGTCGGCGGTGGCCACGGCGAGCTGGGCCTTCGGGGTGGACGGAACGGCCTTCATGGACGCGCGGTTCGTGGACGGGTGGGACGTGCTGGCGGGGCTGACGAAGGGGGCAGGCTGTGGCCTCTACATTCCATTGGCGGCGGCGGTGGCGGGCCTGTCCGCACGCGGAGGCGCCGAAGCGGTGGGCGAGGCCACCACGCGCGGAGTGGTGGCGGCGTGCTTCGGCTGCCTGTTGATCGCCTTCGTGGTGGCGCTCGGCTTCCAGGCGCTGGGGGTGTGAGGGGAAATGCTGCGCTTCTCCGAGGTGGCAGTGACCTTCGAATCCGGCCGGCGGGTGCTGACGGGGCTGAGCGCGGAGCTGTCCACGCGCGAGCTGACCTTCGTGGCGGGCGCGAGCGGCGCGGGCAAGAGCGTGCTGTGTCGGCTGGCAGTGGGGCTGCTGAAGCCGGAGGCGGGCCGGGTGGAACTGCTCGGTGAGCGGGTGGACACGCTGCCCGAGCGGGCCCTGCGAGCCCTTCGCCAGCGGGCGCCGTACCTGGTGCAGGGCCCGGCGCTGCTGGACTGGCGGACGCTGCGGGAGAACGTGGCGATGGCGGCCCCGGGCCTCTCTCCGGAGGCGGTGCACGAGGCGCTGGCCCAGGTGGGGCTGGAAGCGGCGGCCGATCGGCTGCCCACGGAGCTGGGACCGGGGGCGAAGAAGCGGGCGGCCATTGCCCGGGCGCTGGCGTTGCGACCGGAGTACCTGCTGCTGGACGAGCCCACCACGGGGCTGGACCGGAGGGCAGCAGCGCAGGTGGAGGAGGTGCTCGCCTCGGTGAAGGCGCGAGGGCTGGGCGCGCTGGTGGTGTCCCATGATTACCGGCTGCTGCGGACGCTGGCGGACCGGGTGCTGGTGGTGGGCGGGGGGCGCTGCGCCTTCCTGGGCACGCCCGAGGCGTTCCTGGCATCCTCGGAGCCGGAGCTACGGGCCCTGACGGCGCCCTTCCTGGAGAGCGCATCGGATGGATGAGCGTCGCTTGGAAATGAAGGTGGGCGCGCTGGTGCTGGCGGCGCTGGTGGGCGTGCTCGGGCTGCTGTGGCTGATGGGCGAGCTGACGATGGGCCGCGACACGGTGCTCTCGGTGGACTTCAGCCACACGGGCAACGTGGTGAAGGGCGCACCGGTGAAGCTGGGGGGCGTGGTGGTGGGCCGGGTGGAGGACATCCACCTGGAGCCGGACCGGAGGGACGCGCAGGGCCGGCCGATGCCGGTGCGCATGGGGCTCTCGGTGAAGCCTGAGGCGATGGTGGCGCTGCGCGAGGACACGCGGGTGACGGTGGCCACCGTGGGACCGCTGGGCGAGCCGTACCTGGAGCTGAACCCTGGTTCCGCAGCCGCACCTCCCTTGCCCTCCTCTGGTGGCTCGCTTCGGGGCACGGACGCGCCGAGGTTGGATCTGGTGGCCCAGCAGCTCTCGGCCTTCCTGGACGTGGCGAGCGGCGCGCTCGCGGAGGACCCGGAGGGCATGCGCAACCTGGCAACCAACCTGTCGCGGCTGACGGGCACGCTGGACGGCGTGCTGAGCGAGAACCGGGGCGACCTGAAGACCCTGACGAGCGATCTGACCGCTGCGGCGAAGGATCTGCGGATGCTGGCGAAGGTCGCGCGAGAGGCCATGCAGCCCGGGGGCACGGGGGCGCAACTGCTGGGCGACGCGGCGGAGACGGCTGCGCTGATGAAGCGGGAACTGCCCGGCATCTCCGGCTCGGCGGCGAAGACGCTCAATGGACTGTCGATGGTGACGGGTGGGCTCGACGCGAAGGATGGCGAGCGGCTGAAGCTGGCGCTGGAGCGCTACACGGCGGCGGGCGAGAAGCTCGATCAGATGGCCACGAAGGCGGACCGGCTGCTCGCGCGCATCGAGGCCGGAGAGGGCACGGTGGGTGCCTTGCAGAAGGACAAGCAGGTGTACGACGACCTCAAGACCCTGCTGTCGGATCTGCGCAAGCACCCGTGGAAGATGCTCTGGAAGGAGTGACATCAAGGCGGGTTGAAGGTGCCTGCCTTCCATTGCTCAAGCGTTCTCTCCGCGGAGAACCCCACCAGACCGTCAACGTGTCTAGCAATTTCGGTCAGCACCCGCTCCCCCTCGCTTGGTGCGAACTCCAAGACCGAGCCAGCAGCCCAGCAACGGGTTCCCGGGTCTGGATCATCGATCAACTTCAATAACTGGCGCTGCGCTTCGATACCTCTTGCCCGCAGCTCCTGGCGAATTGCAACGAGGAGATCATACATGCGGTTTGCCTCCTTCGGTTTGCCCGCATGAATCGCTGGCCACCTCTCAGCGGAAAGGAGCCTGGCCTTTTCGATCAACTCTTCCGTTGAAAGCTTCTTTATCTGTGTCTTCCTCATGGATCTGGAAGGAGTGACGCCACCACTCAGACGAGCGGTGGACGGCGGACATCGGCGAGGCTCCACTCGGAAGCCTCTTCCAACGCGTGAAATGCCTCGATGCCCTGCTGCTGGATGAGGTTGTATTCAGCCCCGTGGATCGGCACCAGCCACCACAGATTCACGTGTTGAGTTCCCACGTGGAGGGTCTCCAGTTCCTCCGGCTCGCCGAGCGGCTCGGTCACCATGACGGCCCGGGTCGGCCACTCCGCGGGAAGCAGCTTCGATTCAGGCGCGGTGCAACCGGAGCGCAGGTTCACCTCGGGTTGCCGTGCGTACAGCACGAAGTCCATTACGAATGAGGCGACCGACCTGAAGCTCGCCCCACCCAGGTCTGGCGGAAGTACCAGCACGAACTCACAACGCCAGACCCCCGGTCTCACAAAGTCCGTCATGTCAGGGATTGTTCTGGCTCGACTTCGACCAGGGGTCTCGGAGGAGGCCCACGCGGATGAGCCATCTCGAGAAGCATGTATTCCTGTAGCGCAGCGGCAGGATGCGCAACGGAAGAGGTTTCCCCGTGATCGCATGCCTGGCGGCGACCGGCTGGATTCCAGGCCGCAGCCCCGGACCATGCGCCATCCAATACGGCATCGAGATCTCCAGCGTCCCCCAGTTGTGGGGAACGATCAGGATGACCTCTCCGGGGCTCGGGCGACCCGCTCTGCTCCGATGCTCCATATCCAGGAAGACCCTCACCCCAGCCCTCTCCCAAAGGGAGAGGGAGCGGCTGTGGTCACTGCTGGTTGCTCGATGTCTGTGTGGACTTGCTCGTCGCGTACTGGGTGAGGATCTGGTTCATGTCCATGGTCTGCAGCGTGGCCCCGCTGCGCCCGCCACTGGGCATGAAGATGATCTGCTTGCCCATCAGCGCCTCGGCGATGCGCAGCTTCACCATCGTCCGGCCGCCCGCGCCCGCCATCGCCTCGTTCTCCTTCGCGATGCCCTTCGACTTTGCCTCGGCCTCCTTGAGGATCGCCGTCGCCTCGTTGGTGGCCCGCACCAATTCCGCGTCCGCCGCCAGCTTCGTTTGCTCCAGCTCCCCCATCGCCTGGGCGATCTTCTGCGACACCGTGCCCTTGGCCGACTCCAGGTTGCGCTTGGCCTCCTCCGCCGCCGCCTGCGCCTCCGAGCGCAGCTTCTCCGCTGTCTGCTCCGCCAGCTTCTTCTCTCGAATCACCTTCTCGTACTCGGGGTTGAAGCGGTGCTCCTGCAGAATCACCTGCTCCACGATGACGCCCTCGGGCAGCAGCGCATCCTCCAGCAGCTTGCGCGCGCTCTCCGCCGCCGCGAAGCGCTTGTCCGCCGTATAGAAGTCCTCCGAGCGCAGCACGTTCAGCGCATCACGCACCAGCGCTCGCGTCGCCGGCCGCACCAGCCGGTTCTCCACGTCCAGCGTCGAGCGCCCCACCTTCTGCATCAGGTGCGGCGCCTTCGCGGGATCAATCCGCCAGGCCACCGTCACGTCCACCGCGATGTCGTTGCCGTCCACCGTCTTGAACTCGATGTCGTCCGTGCGGCCCCTCTCGCCCTCCGCCTTCGCCCGCATCAGCAGGTTCTGTAGCTTCGTCTCGAAGGTGTCCCAGTCCGTGGAGAACGGCGGGAAGAAGAAGTAGGTGGCGCCCGGTGCGTACGTCTCCGGCTGCACGCCCCGCGAGCCCACCAACGTGAACTTCCGCGTGAGCACGCCCACCTCGTTCGCCTCCGTGGAGTGGCACGCGCACCCCTGCACCACCGGCAGCGCCAGCACCACGAACAGCCCCAGCATCCGCAAGTCCATGCGATTCATGGCGCTCACATCCCCTTCACGTCGAAGCGCCGGAGCGCCGCGTTGAGATCCAACGGGTTCACCCCGCCCTCGCCGTCCGTGGGCACGACAATCACCTGCGTGCCGCCCAGCACGTCCGCCATCTTCAGGCCCACCATGTTCTCGCTACCCGCGCCGCGCAGCGCCGCGTTCTCCAGCTCGATTCCCTTGGCCCTGGCCAACTTCACCACCAGATCGCCCTCGGCCGCCTTGGTGCGCCGGTACAGATCCGCCTCCGAGCGTAGCTTGGCCACCTCCGCGTCTCCGCGCGACAGCTCCACCTGCACCGTGGCCTGGCCCTGGGCGATGATCTTGTTCTTCTCCGCCTCGGCCTGCGCCGCCGCGGCCTCCGCCATGTTCTTGAAGACCGACTGGTCCTGGATCTTCCGCTGCTCGATGGCCTGCTGGTAGCGCGAGTCGTACCGGTACTGCCGCAGCAGCACGTGCGTCACTTTGATGCCCTTGGGCTCTAGCTCCGCGACCAGCAGCTTTTGCGCCTGCGCCACCGCCTTGTCGCGCCGGTCTCCCTTGTAGAAGTCATCCGCGTCCATCTCGCCCAGCGTCCGGCGCAGCACCTGCTCCGCTCGCGGAATCACCGCCGAGTCCTCGTACAGCCGCCCCGGGCCAATCTGCGTCATCACCTTGTACGGGTTCTCGATGCGGTAGAGCACTGTGACGTCCGCGGACACCGTGTAGCCCTCAGACGTCTGGATCTTGATGGCTCGCACCACGCGGTGATCCGCGCCCTCGCCCACCTCGGAGGGGTTGTCCGCCATCTCCAGCAGTTGCAGATCCATGGGGAAGCGGTGCATGCGCTCGGCCCCCGGCGTCACCCAGTGCAGCCCCGGTCCATACACCGTGTCCCGGATGCCCTTCTCTCCACCCAGGATGACCTGCTTCACCCCACTCTCGTACGGCCGGATGTAGACGGTGCATGCGTTGTACGCAAAGAGGCCACCGAACAGCAGCACACCTATCGGCCAGAGCAGCCGCATCCGGGGCTGCTTCAGGGCCGAGAGGATCTGATCTCCCGCCTTGCTCATACCTTCTCCTTCGAAGAGGACCCACCGCTCCGCTCCGGGGACTCCGGCTCGGAGAGGCGCTCGAGCGCCGGCCGGACGGGCTCGTCCAGGGGCCGATACGCCTCGAGCTGTTGCTGCTCCACACCCATGTCATGTACCAGCGTGGCGAGCTGCCGCCGGTAGCGGCGCTCGAAGAAAGACTGCTGCATGTCCGGCAAGAAGGGCCCGAAGAGGATGAGCGCGAAAGGCAGCGGCTCCATCCAGTCCGGCACCGCCGTCACGGCGATCACCACCGCCGCGGCGATACCCACCCCCGTGTAGGCCGCCCGCGAGATCAGATCCCCCCCTCGCCACAGCCCGTACCTGGCCCGTTGCAGCCCGTGATGCTCCCGGGTGAGCTGGAAGTAGCGCGGCAGCGCCACCGTGAAGATGCTGCGCTCCAGGCGCTCCCAGTAGCCGGGATCCTCCGCCACCTCGGCGAAGCGCCGGGCCACGTCCGCCAGCGCCAGCCGCGCCTCGGCCAGCAGCTGCGCCTCCACCTCTCCGTCCCACTCTCCGAACCCGGGCCGGCGCCGCTCCAGCCACGTCAGCACATGCTCGGTGACCTGGGGCAGCCGGAAGCGATCGGGATACACGCGGAAGTTCCCCCTCTTGCCGCACAAAGGGGCGGCGCGCCGAGTCTTCCATGTGCGTCCATTCCCACACAATGCCCGGCTACCCCACGCGCCCCCGATCGATCCGGATCGGACCGTGCGCTCCATCCAGGTGCGCCGGAATGGCGCGATCGATCTATCCCACCGCCCCGGATTCCCAGCAATTCCAGCCATTTGACGTTGGCAACGTCCTTGCTTTTCCCAGGGGCAGAAGGGGCGGCCGGAATGGAGCGCCCCAGCAGCCTTCGAGGAGGAGCGACCATGGAAGTGCGATTCTACGGAGTGAGGGGGAGCATCGCGGTGTCGGGGGCGCACGCGGCGCGGATCGGAGGCAACACCTCGTGCCTGGAGGTGGTGAGCCAGGGGCACCGGCTCATTCTGGACGCGGGCACGGGCATCCGGGCGCTGGGCGAGGCGATGATGCGCGAGGGCGCGCCGCAGAAAGCCACCCTCTTCTTCTCGCACCTGCACTGGGACCATGTGCAGGGCTTCCCCTTCTTCACGCCGGGCTACCTGCCCACCACGGAGCTGACGCTGTACGGCCCGGGGACGGACGGGGCGCAGGCGCTCGAGTCGGTGCTGGCCAAGCAGATGGAGCCGCCCAACTTCCCGGTGCCGCTGTCCACCATGCGCTCGCGGATGACGTTCGGCTCGGCGCTGCACGGACGCACGGTGGAGGTGGGGCCCTTCCGGGTGACGCCCTTCGACGCGCCGCATCCCCAGGGGTGCCTCGCCTACCGGGTGGAGGCGGACGGCCACAGCTTCGTCTACGCCACGGACATGGAGATCTCCCTGGCCTCGTTGGATCCCCGCGTGGCGCGGTGGATGGAGGGCGCTGACGCGCTGTGCCTGGACGCCCAGTACACCCCGGACGAGTACAACGGGATGAAGGGCATCCCGAAGAAGGGCTGGGGCCACTCCACCATGGTGGACGCGGCCCAGGTGGCCTCGGCGGTGAACGCGCGCCGGCTGTTCCTCTTCCACCATGACCCGGCGCACAACGATGACCAGGTGGAGAACATGGCCGAGGAGGCTCGCAATTACTTCGTCGCCACCGAGCCGGCGCGCGAGGGCAAGCGCATTGTCCTCGGGGCTGCTTGCGGATGATCCGGAGGGGCACATGGGCCCGCACTGCGATAGTCTTCCCCCGGACTTCGAGCTTCCCCCCCTGCCCGTCATGGCCTCTTCCCCGGACATCAGTCAGGTGCTGCTCCCGATCGGCGGGCTCGTCGGGCGCGAGATTGATCTCGATGCGTTCCTCCAGACGTTGATGGATCGCATCGCGGTGACGATGCAGGCGGACCGGGGAACGCTGTGGTTGTTGGATCCAGCGCGCGGCGAGCTGTTCTCGCGGGCCGCGCACCTGCCCGAGGTGTCGCAGATCCGCGTGAAGGTGGGCCAGGGCGTGGCCGGCTACGTGGCCGCGCACGGCGAGCCCGTCAACATGCCGGACGCCCGGGGCGAGACCCGCTTCTTCGCGGACATCGACAGGCTGACGGGCTACCGCACCACGACGATCCTCGCGGTGCCGCTGCGCGACTCGGTGGGGAACATCTACGGGGTGTTGCAGGTGCTCAACCGGCGCGGTGGAGGGCGCTTCACGGATGATGACGTGGAGCGGCTCATGGCCATCGCGGTGCAGGTGAGCCACGCGCTGCAGAGCACGAGCCTCTACCAGGAGTTGCAGCGGGCGAAGGATCAGCCGCAGGCGCCGGTCGGCTACTTCTTCAACCGGATCATCGGCGAGTCCGAGCCGCTCAAGGTCATCTACCGGCTCATCCAGAAGGCGGCGCCCACGGACGCCACGGTGCTGCTGCGCGGCGAGAGCGGGTGCGGCAAGGAGCTGTTCGCCCGAGCGGTGCACGTCAACGGGCCGAGGCGGGACAAGCCCTTCGTGAAGGTGGACTGCGCGGCGCTGCCGGCGTCGCTGATCGAGAACGAGCTGTTCGGCCACGAGAAGGGAGCCTTCACGGGCGCGGACCACCGGATGCCGGGCAAGTTCGAGGCGGCGGATGGTGGCACGGTGTTCATCGACGAGATTGGCGAGCTGCCGTTGCCGGTGCAGGGCAAGCTGCTGCGGGTGCTGCAGGATCGGGAGTTCGAGCGGGTGGGCGGCACGCAGACGATCAAGGTGGACGTGCGCATCGTCGCGGCCACGAATCGCGATCTGGTGAAGATGGTGGCGGACGGGAAGTTCCGGGAGGACCTGTACTACCGCATCAAGGTGGTGGAGCTGGTGCTGCCGCCGCTGCGCGAGCGCGGTGGAGAGGACATCGAGCGGCTGGCGCGCCACTTCATCGCGGCGTCGGCGAAGCGGCACCGGCTGCCATTGCCGAGGCTGAGCGGGGTGGCGCTGGAGCGGCTCAAGCGCTACCGGTGGCCGGGCAACGTGCGCGAGCTGGAGAACTGCATCGAGAGCGCGGTGGTGCTGTGTGAGGGGGAGATCCTCGAGGAGCACCTGCCCTTGCCCAAGGTGGTGGGCGCGGCGCCGGCCCCGGTGGAGAGCAGCGAGGCGGCGGTAGAGGGTGTTACCGGAGAGCTGCTGCCGCTGGCCGAGGTGGAGAAGCGGCACATCCTGCGAGTGCTGGACTCGGTGAAGGGCAACCGGACGGCGGCGTCGAAGGTGCTGCAGATCGGCCGCAACACGCTGGGCCGGAAGCTGAAGGAGTACGGCATCGCGGACGAGGGGTAGCCCCGATGCCCGGACCTGTGGCGCGCGAACGGGCCGCCCGTATCGCCCCCTTGGCAGGACCCTCTCAGGCCCTCATCCATGAAGGATGAGCAGGAGGGATTCCATCGCCACGAGGTAAAAACCCGGAGGGAGACCGACAGGAGGCATCCGCGCACTGGCCGCCCTCGCTCGCCCTGCTGCTGGTCGTGGGATTGGGCGTAGCGCTCACCTGCGGCCTGCTCATGTTCGAGAAAAGGGCACGTCACGGCCAGGAGCAGGAGGCCCTTGCCCAGCAGACCGCTCGTGCTCACGAGCTGGCGACCGCGCTCGGCTATCCGCTCCACGCCTCGGAGCAGCTCCTGGATACCCTGGCCGCGCTC
Source organism: Archangium lansingense (assembly GCF_026626635.1). Taxonomy (GTDB): domain Bacteria; phylum Myxococcota; class Myxococcia; order Myxococcales; family Myxococcaceae; genus Archangium; species Archangium lansingense. The sequence continues at coordinate 6,467,043 of NZ_JAPNKA010000001.1, read as the reverse complement.
GCGAGTCCCATCCAGGGGAAACATGAGGTCGAGGACCTGCTCCGCCGGATGCTGGCCTCCGGCCCGACGCACATGGTCTATGGGCTCGGGTTGTGGTTCGAGCCCGGCCAGTTCGAGCCCGGCGTGCACTACATGGGCCCCTATGTCTACCAAGACCGGAGTAGACGAGGCGCACCCCAGGTCATCACCTACGACTGGTCCACGTCCTCCTATGACTACCCCCGTCAAGGTTGGTACCTGCTTGCGTCGCAGCGTGGCGGGCTCATCACCGTCACCGAGCCCTACTTCGATCTGGACCAGACATATGTGGCTCTGACGAGGGCCTTCTTCGACGACCAGGGCCGGCAGCGGGGGGTCGTGAGCCTGGATCTCACCCTCCCCATGATCGGAGAGGTGGTCCGCCAGGCCAACGTCTCCCCAGCGGAGACCCTCTATCTCGTCAGCCCCCAAGGCGCGCTCATCGCGCACCCGCGGGAGAAGGAGCTCCTCGCCTGGGCACACAAGCGCGGACGCTCTCCACTGAGCATTGCCGAGCTCACGCTCGAGGACCTGCAAGCGTGGGAGCGCGAGCACGGCTTGGACCGTGAGAGGCGCACCACCGAGGTGCGCGTCCCGACAACCGGCTGGAGGGTGTTCGCCTCGACAACAGAGGACATGCTGTTCTCGGACGTACGCCGCGAGCGGTGGTTGCTGGTGGCCCTGGGCGTGCTGCTCTGGATGGGGCTGGGAGCAAGCGGAATGGTCATGGCCCGCTCCGAGAGGACCCGAGCCCTGCTCCGGACGCTCGCCGAACGCCAGCGACAGGAGGAGGAGCGGCGGCGGCTGCTCGCCCAGGTCCGGCGGCGCTCGGCGGAGCTCCAGGCCATCATCGAGAGCATGGTCGAAGCCGTCATGGTGGTCGATGCCGAGAGAAACATCACCCTCGCCAACCGGGCCGCGCTGGCGCTCTTCGGGTACTCCTCATTCGAGGGCCATCGCCTCGACACCGAGTTCCAGGAGCACTCCCCCCAGGGATTGGATGGGCAGGAGCTGGCCTTCGAGTCCCTGCCCCTCCTCCGGGCCTTGAAGGGTGAGGAGGTGATCGACACCGAGTTCGTCCTCACCCTGCCCCCGCTGAACCGGATGCGAGTCGTGCGGGTGAACGCTGCCCCCATCCGGGATGAGTCGGGCCTCGTCGTCGCCGCCGTGGCGGTGGGACGCGACGTCACCCAGGCCATCGAGCTGGAGCGTCTCCAGAGCGAGTTCGTGAAGATGGCCGCGCACGAGCTGAAGACGCCTCTGGCGGTGATGAAGTCCTTTGCCCAGCTCGCCTGCCGGACGGCGCATCCGGCCCCCGTGCTGCGCCGTCAGCTCGAGGGCATCAGCCGTGGCGCGGACCGGATGGACCGGGTGGTGCGCACGTTGCTGGATGCCTCCCAGCTCCAGCTCGGCCGACTGCACTTCGAAAAGAAGGAGCTGCGTCTGCGCTCGTTGGTGGAAACGGCCGCCGCGCTCACCGCTGCCCACCATCCGCGCCATCCGATTCACGTGCAGCCGGGGCCAGACGCGTGGGTGCTCGGCGATAGGGCACGGCTGGAGCAGGTGCTCTCCGAGCTGATGGACAACGCCGCGCGCTACTCGGTCGCGGGCACTCCCGTGGAGATAGCGCTCACCGTGGATGGGGGGGAGGTGGAGGTCTCCATCCGGGATGAGGGCATCGGCATCTCGGAGGAGCAACGGGAGCGGCTCTTCGAGCGCTTCTACCGCGCTCATGCGGGAACGCCCCATGATCGCGGCGGGATGGGTCTGGGGCTGTACCTCTCGCGAGGCCTCCTCCTGCTCCATGGGGGCGAGGTGGAGTTGGAGAGTCAGGCGGGCAAAGGCACTCACGTGCGCGTCCGCCTGCCGCGGCTCCCCGAGCAACAGCCCGTGCCAGAGGTGACGTCGCGCCAGGCCCCCACGCATCCCCCATTCGAGCCGGACGGCGAAGCAGCTGGCCCTTGATGGAAACCGGGAGGGTGCGGCCGAGCGGCCGCCCCATACCGCGGGGTGAGTCACGCGCCGCTTCTCCCCTCCTCCTCCCGTGAAGACCCTCGACGAGGAGTGCACACAGGGGCGCGGCCGCGAGGGGCTGTGTCCGGGATGGTGGCTCACATGGGGACAGTGGCGGCGTTGCCCCGCAAGGTGGCGGTCACTCGCAAGGTGCGCGAGCAACCCCGGCGGCTCATTCCCCTAGGACTGGTGGCCATCGCGCTGCTTGCCTGGACGGGTTACCGAGCCTGGGCGGCCCGCCAGCCGTACACCTGGGCTGGCACCGTGGAGGCCCGGGACATCGCCGTGGGCTCGCGCGTGGGTGGCCGGGTGAAGGAGGTGCTCGTCCGTGAGGGCGAGCGCGTGGAGCCTGGCCAACCCCTGATGATTCTCGAAGAGGGAGACCTGCCAGCCCAGCGCCTCCAGGCAGAGGGACAGCTCCTCCAGGCCCAGGCCGCGCTCGACAAGCTGAGGGGCCCTGGACTCACGCGAGGAACCGGCAGCCTCGCCGAGCAGGTGGCCCGAGCCCGCGCCGAGCTCACCGCCGCCCAGGTGGGCCTGGACAAGGCAGAGCTGGATGCACGGCGCGCTCGCACCCTCTTCCAGCAGCAGGTGAACACCCGCGCCGAGCTCGATACCGCCGAGGCCTCACTTCGCCAGGCCCGTGCCGAGCGCGACGCCCGCCGTTTCAGGCTCCAGGAGTTGGAACAGGGGACGGACGCGGATGTCCGTGCGCAGCAAGGGCTGGTGGATACTGCGCGGGGACGGTTGGAGGCCATCAATGTGGCGCAGGGGGAGCTGACCATCCGCGCGCCCGTGGCCTCTCGGGTGGAGTCCCTGGACTTGCGGCCCGGAGACCTGCTCGCGCCCAATGCCACCGCGGCCACGCTGGTGGAGGATGACCAGGTCTACGTGCGCATCTTCATACCGGAGACGCACCTTGGCAGGCTGCAACCGGGAAGCGAGCTCCCCGTGCACGTGGACTCCTTCCCAGAGCGCACCTTCACGGGCGTGGTGGAGAACATCGCCACGCAGGGCGAGTACACCCCGCGCAACCTCCAGACGCCGGACGAGCGCGCCTCGCAGGTCTTCGCCACGCGCATCGGCCTGCGCCAGAACGGCCAGCACCCGCTGCGCGCGGGGATGGCCGCGTACGTCACGGTGCCGAAGTGAGCGCGCCCGAGCCCGCCATCTCCGTCCAGGGGCTGACCCGGCGCTTCGGGGACTTCACCGCGTTGGACCGCGTGGATCTCGAAGTCCACGGCGGCTCCATCTACGGGCTGCTCGGGCCCAATGGCAGCGGCAAGTCCACGCTCATCCGCATCCTCTGCGGGCTGCTGGCTCCCTCCGAGGGCGGAGCCCGGGTGCTCGGCCTGGACGTGGCGCGCGAGGGCGAGGAGATCCGCCGCCGCATCGGCTACATGAGCCAGCGCTTCTCCCTGTACGAGGATCTCACCGTCCTGGAGAACCTCCGGTTCTACGCCCGTATCTACGGCCTGTCCGGAGAGCGCGCGAGGCAGCGGCTGGAGGCGGCGGTGGAGCTCACGCACATCGGCCCGTACCTGGAGCGGCGGGCGGGGCTGCTGTCGGGCGGGTGGAAGCAGCGGCTGGCGCTCGGGGCGGCGCTGATGCACCAGCCGCAGGTGGTGTTCCTCGATGAGCCCACGGCCGGCATTGATCCGGTGGCTCGGCGTGAGCTGTGGGACTTGCTCTTCCTGCTGGCCGCCGAGGGCGTCACGCTCTTCGTCACCACGCACTACATGGACGAAGCCGAGCGCTGTGGCGAGGTGGGGTACCTGTACCTGTCGAAGCTGCTCGTCACGGGCACGCCGGAGGAGCTCAAGCAACTGCCCGCGGTCCACCGTCCGGGCCAACGCCGACTGGCGGTGGAGACACCGCACCCGGCACGCGCGCTCGCCTTCCTGAGAACCGTGCCCTGGTGCTACGGCACAACCCTCTTCGGACAGTCCGTGGAGGTGCTGGTGGACACGGGACTGACGGACACCGAGGTGCTCGCACGGTTGGAGGAAGCGGGTTTCCCCGGAGCGGAGGTCCGTCCCATCACGCCCTCGCTGGAGGACGTCTTCGTGGCGCTCACCGAGCAGGCCGCACGCGAGCGAGAGAGTCCGGGCCCAGCAGCGCTCCCCGGCACCAGGCTCGCGGAGGTGCACCCATGAAGCTGAGTGCCATCTGGGACTCCTTCGTCGCCGTCATGCGCAAGGAGTTCGTCCATGTGCGGAGGGACCGAGCCACGCTCATGGCCGCGCTCTCCATTCCCCTCTTCCAGCTCATCCTGTTCGGGTTCCTGGATCAGACGGTGCGGCACGTGCCCACGGTGGTGGTGGACCAGGACCGGACGAGCGCCAGCCGCGAGCTGGTAGAGCAGCTCGAGGCCACCGAGACCTTTCACGTGGTGCTGGTGACCTCGGACCCGAGCGAGGCTCGCGAGCGGATCATCCAGGGCCGGGCCAAGGTGGGCGTGGTGGTGCCTCCACAGTTCGGTGCCGCGCGAGTGGGGGCCGCACCCGGCAAGCACGCCTCGATGCTGGTGCTCATCGATGGCTCGGACTCGGTGGTCAGCTCGCAGGCGCTGGCGGCGGTGAACGGGCTGGCGGCGAAGTTGAACCTGGAGGCGGTCTCCGAGCGGATCGGCTCCGCGGCCGAGCCGGTCATCGATGCGCGCCCGCTCATCCTCTTCAACCCGAGCGGCCGCACGGCCAACTACATCATCCCGGGGTTGGTGGCCGTGCTGCTGCAGATCGTCGCCACGCTGCTCACGGCGGTGGCCATCGTGCGCGAGCGGGAGAAGGGCACGCTGGAGCAGCTCCTGGTGACGCCTGTACACCCGCTCGGGCTGATGCTGGGGAAGCTGGTGCCCTATCTGCTGCTGGGCATGGGGGAAATGACGCTCATCCTGCTGGCCATGCGCTTCGCCTTCAGCGTGCCCATCCGGGGCAACCTGGTGTTCCTCTTCGCGATGGCCGTGGTGTACCTGTTCGCGCTGCTGTCCCTGGGGCTGTTCGTCTCCACGCGCGCGAAGACCCAGGCGCAGGCCCAGCAGATGTCTCAGCTCTTCATTCTCCCGTCCATCTTCCTCAGCGGCTACATCTTCCCGGTGTCTGGCCTGCCGTGGCCCCTGTACGCGCTCGGGCGGATCCTTCCAGCCACGCACATGGTGGAGATCATGCGCGGCGTGGTGCTGCGCGGCGCGGGGCTGATGGATCTGCTGCCCAACGTGCTTGCATTGATGGCCCTCTCCGCCGCGCTGCTCGGGCTGAGCGTGCGCCAGTTCCAGAAGGTGACGGCTTGAGTTCACTCAGAAGGTCAGGATGGCGCCCGTCTCGAGGCCCAGCGTGGTGCGATTCGCGTTGAAATTTCCCACGTCCGCTGGTTGCAGCTGGAAGTGCGACTGGAAGAGGAAGCCCTCCAGCACGAAGGCCAGCCTGCGAATGGGCTTGATCTCGTAGCCCAGGCGCACCGTGCCGTTGTGCAGCATCCCGGGACCCGTGCCCGAGAGGGTGGCGCTACCCGTGGGGGGGTTATCGTAGCTGGGCACCACCTTCGAGGGCTCGAGCACCTTCTGGTAGCCCGCCATGCCGTAGACGGAGTGCATGCCCGTCAACACCTGGCGGACCGAGATATAGCCTCCCAACTCCTGCAGGTCCTCGGCGGCGCGGCCCTGTGCGAGCGTCAGCAGGCCCAGGTTGGCGGAGTTCTGCCCGAAGTTGAGCTCCACCCGGATGTTGGTGTGCTCGGAGGGCGAGAGCTCCGAGAAGAGAGCGGCGGCGAAGGCCGCGGCGAAGCGCTCGTCCGGAGCCTTGAAGTTGAAGGGGATCCGCGTGGCGATGGCCGATGCGCCGACTCGGCTCTTGCCGAACTTGTAGGTTCCGCGCACGGCAAAGGTGGGCAGCGCGCCAATCTCGAGGAACGCATCCTTGGGCGTGACGTTGGGGGCGGGAAAGCCCACCGCCGCTCCCAGCTCGAAGCTCGGCGTGGTGTAGAAGTATTTGAACTGCTGGCGCATGAAGCCGCTGTTCCCCGACTGGAAGAGCGCTCCCACCAGGTTGATGCCGTGCGGATTGAGGGGGGCGTGCAGATCCCAGTCCTGCCCCAGGGACACCGTGTGGACGGAATGGAAGGAGTAGTCCACGCGCGCAATACGCAGGCGGGGCAAGCTGGCGACAGTGGGGGTGGCCTTGGTGAAGTCCACGAAGTCGATTTCGACCTGCGCCTTCAGGGGCCCCTTTTCGTTGAGCCAGAACCCCACGCGCGACTGCGCCACCTGGAAGGAGTGACGGGAGTCGTCCGGGAAGTTGGCGTAGACGGGGTTGCCCGCGGCGGTGATGGCCGAGGCATTGGGCTGGCTGAAGGACTCCACCGCTCCGTTGGCCAGCACGAAGCGCGGGTTGAGCGTGCCGTAGAACCGGAAGAGGAGCTCGTCGCTCTCGGCGGCGGCCGGGGCTGAAGCGGTGGCCGGCGGCGGAGTGGGAGTCGGAGTGGACTGGGTGGCGGACGGAGGGGTGGCATCACCGGTGCCGGGGGTCTGGGCCAGTGCGTGGGTGGCCGAGCAGAGTCCCACCGAGACGATCACTGCGGCGAATCGAGCATTCTTCATGGCTTCCCTGGGGTCGAGGGGTCAATGGGTGCCTGGATGCTGCGAACGCAACGTCCGTACCATAAGAGCCCACACTCTTGGCCGGCCCACGTCGCCGCACCGCATCCAGTGTGGTTTCGTAACCTCTGTTACCATCGGTAACAGGGCGACTGACGCATTGTGGGCAACCCCGGCTCAGCCCGCGAGCACCCAGGCCGCCGCCACGGTGAGCCCACCGGCCACCGAGAACAGCGTCCACGCCCGCCGCGTCAGCACCTTGCCCGTCCCCTCGCCCGCGTTGCCCAGGATGACCATCGCTGGGCCGCCCTGCTTCCCGCGCAGCTCGTACACGCCCGGCACCGGTCCCCGTCTCAGCTCCCCCACCACCAGGCACTCCTCGCCGAGCTTCCCCACCCGCTCGTACGAGAGCGACTCCTCCACAGCGCGGCCCTCCGCCAGCACACCCGTGCCCGTCTCCGCCAATGGCTTCCCCATCTGGCAGCGAAGGATCCGCAGCGGCGCCAGCAGCAGCTTCGGCGAGAAGCTCACCGCCGCCTCCGCCCGCTCTCCCCTCACCTGCAACACCGGCGCGTACGCCCGCTCCACCGACAGCAGCGGTCCCTTGCTCCCGTCTGGCATCACCCCGCGCAGCTCCGCCTCGTAGAAGGCGCACACCACCCCGCCCGGTGACGTCACCTGATCGCTCGACGCCAGCCGGCCCCGGTACACGCCCCACCCTGGAGAGCGCCCCTCGCGCAGCGCCGCCACGCCCTCGTCGATGCTCCGAGGCGCCTCGGCCCGCAGCGCATCCGCGCGCAGCCACACCCGCGAGCCCGCCACCGCCAGCCCCGCCGCCACCACCAGCAGCGCGAAGCCCAACCCGTCGCCCAGCACTCCTGGGGACAGCCACATGAAGGGTCCAGCTCGGTAACGCAACGTGACGATCGCGAAGAGCACCGCCAGCAGCCCGAACCACGCCATTGGCCATTGCGGCATGAAGGTCCGGGCATCCTTGCGCCCGAAGGCGAACGCCGCGACCACCAGTGCACCCAGGCCCGCCGCGTACAGCGGGGCGAATGCCCACCGCAAGTCCATGGCTCCCCCTCTGCCCGAGTCACACCGCGGCCCGCATTCACACACGGGCCCCGTCCCGGCCAAAGGTGGAGACGGCTCCTCGTGCACGCAAGGGCACACCAGGGACGTGCGCCCGTGCACCACCGGACGCGGCCTCACCCTGCGGGAGGAGCCCTCCCGTCACTCCTGTTCGGTTTCCGCCACCTTGTTGTGCGCGGACTTCTTCGTCTGGACGCCTCGCACCACCAGCTCATCGAAGGTGCAGACCAGATTGCGGCATCCCATCGCCACCTTCGCCGAGCGCCCATGCAGGCCCGGCAGGAACTTGTGCGCGAAGGGCTCGGAGGAGCCGTTGAGGTACGCGCTCACGTCCACGCCGTTCTTCCGCTTCTTGAGCTGCAACTTCACGCGGAAGGGAGTCTGGGGCACTGGCGTCTCGTCCTGCACCAGGCTCTCCACGTCCTGTGAGCTGTTGCCCACCACGTCCTCTCCCTCCGGGGTGGTGTAGCGCCAGCTCAGCCGCATGCCCGCTTCCGGAATGGCGTAGACGGACACCTGCAAGCCGACCACTCGGTAGGACAGCTCGGCGTAGTGCTGCGTGTCCGGCGGCTGCTCAGCGTAGCCCCGGGCCAGGGGGCTCGCGCTCATCAGCACCTCGGCGGAGAAGTCATCGCTGGAGAAGTAGCGGTGGGCCAGGTACGCGCGCGGAATGAGCTGCCCGCCGCCGGCCTCATCGCCCCCCTGAATCACCTGGAGCAGTCCGTTCTCCACCTTCCAGGTCCCCGCGTGGGCGTTCAGCTCCTCCTCACCCGCCGCGAAGTCCACCCCCAGCCGCACCTTCCCATCCGCCAGGTCCTCCATCTCCGAGGACACGAACAGATCCCCATCCGTGTTGGCCGGCCACGGCTTGCCCGTATCTATCCACCGGGGAAGCCACGTGCCGAGCACCAGCTTCCCGTTGGCCGATTGGTAGAGGGTCGCCTGACCCAGCAGTTTCCTCGCCCCGGCGAAGATCACCACCAGGCCGCCCAGCACCGTGAGCACCGTGCTCACCTTGCGCCAACCCCACCGGAGCCGACGCTTCACCGGGCTCCGCTCCTCCTCGGCCCGCAGCGCCCCCGGCGGCAGCGAGGTGCTCGACACGAGCCCCTCCAGCGCCTGGCACACCTCGGCGGCCTTCTGGTAGCGCGCCTCGGGCTCGTTCTCCAGCAGCCGCGCCACCACCTCATCCACCCGCTTGTCCAACCCCTGCACGCGCTCGGACGGCAGCTTGAAGCGCCCCACCGGCAGCTCTCCGGTGAGCATCTCGTAGAGCACCACACCGAACGAGAACAGGTCCGCTCGCCCATCCACGTTCTTCGCGTCCCGGCGCTGCTCCGGGGCCATGTAGTTGAGCGTCCCCATGGCCACCGCCGTGGCGGTGAGCTGCAGCCGCGAGTCCGGCCGGCGGATGCCCGCGAGCCCGAAGTCCGCCACCTTCACGTGCCCGCGCGCATCCAGCAGGATGTTCTCCGGCTTCAGGTCGCGGTGGATGATGTCCTTGTCGTGCGCGGACTCGATGGCCCGCGCCACCTGCAGCGCTACGCGCAGCGCCTCGGGAGGAGACAGCTCGCGCATCACGTCGCGCAGCGAGCGCCCCTCCACGTACTCCATCACGAAGTAGTAGTGATCTCCCGCCACCCCGCGATCGATGATCTGCACGATGTTCGGGTGATTGAGCGCCGCCAGCGCCGTGGCCTCTTTGTCGAAGCGCGTGACGAACTCGGGATCCTTCGCCAGCCGCGGCGGCAGCACCTTCACCGCCACCATGCGGTGCAGCGACTTCTGCCGCGCCAGCCACACCTCGCCCATCCCGCCCCGGCCCAGCACGCGCACCAGCTCGTAGCCCGGCAGCTCCACCGAGCCGCCCACGAACGTGCCCTCCCCTTCGGGCGGCCGCAGCTCCAGAGCCGTCCCCGCCACGGGCAACGAGTGGCGCACCAGCGTGGGCGCGGACACCTCGGGCGCCAGCGGGGAGACCGGCGCAGTGCGCACCGGGAAGCGGGCACCGCAGGCGCATACCACCTCGTGGCCGTCCGCGAGGCCGCTCACGTCATGCGCACGTGCACAGCTGGGGCAGTTCAAGGTCGTCATCGCTGAGAGTTGGTGATCTCCAGCCCAAGGACCCGATACGCCTGGACCCCCCGCTCCTTGCCCTTCACCTGGGTGACGGGCATGGGCTCCACCTCGAAGCCGATGCCGGCCTTCTGCACGGTGCTCTGGTTGGCCACCACCTCGCCGCCCCTCGCCAGGCCGCACAGGCGCGAGGCCGTGTTCACCGTGTCGCCGATGGCGGTGAACTCATGGCGCTCGGTGCTGCCCATGTAGCCCACGACCGCCTGGCCGGTGTTCACGCCGATGCCCACCTCGATGGGCCGCTTGCCCGCCGCCATGCGCGAGCCGTTGAGCACCTCCACCGCGTCCTGCATCTCCAGCGCCGCGCGCAGCGCCCGCGCCGGATCGTCCGGGTGCACCAACGGAGGACCCCACACCGCCATCACGCAGTCGCCGATGAACTTGTCCAGGTTCCCCTCGTGGCGGAACACCACGCCCGCCATCAGGGTGAAGAACTCGTTGAGCATGGACACCACCTCCTGCGGAGACTCGTTCTCCGACAGGGTGGTGAAGCCGCGGATGTCCGCGAACAGGCACGTCACTTCCGCCAGCCGGCTCTGCCGCAGGTCTTCCGTCTCGCCGCGGATCACCGCCTCGGCCACCGCCCGCGACAGGAAGCGGCTGAGCTCGGCGCGGGTAATGGCCTCGGCCTGGATCTGCTCGCCCAGGGCCGCGTTCTCCAGGGCGATGGCCGCCTGCGCGGCGATGCCCGAGAGGATGGTCAGATCCTTCTCCGAGAAGGCGTTGGTCTGCTGGCGCGAGTCCAGGAACAGCACTGCCTCGACCTGGCCCTTGGACAGCAGCGGCACCGCCATGGCCGAGCGGATGCCCTGCGCCACGATGCTCTCCGAGGAGGAGAAGCGCTCGTCGATGATGGCGTCCGCGGTGAGCACGCCCTTCTTCGTCTCGGCCACCTTCTGCAGCACGGTGTCCGACACCATCACGTTCGGCTGGCTGCCCTGCCGGTGCTTCACCGCCACCGGGGTGAACTGGCCGTCCGTGCCCGGCTTGAGGATGACGCCGTGATCCGCTGCCAGCAGTTGGAAGGCCACCGCCAGAATCTGCTCGAAGAGATCGGCCTGCTTGCCCTGCTGGCTCACCTGGCGGTGGAACTCGTAGGCGATGCGCAGCTTCTCGTACTCGCGCTTGAGGGTGGCCAGCTCCTGGATCTGCTCGGCGGGCCGGAAGTTCTGCGGCACCTGCTGATCCATCTGCGCGAGGAACGCGGGGATGGAGTGCGACTGCGCCACCACCGTCACCCGGGGAGCGGCTCGCCCCGGTCCGGAGCTGGGGCCCGGAACGGGGGGCGCCGCCGGGACCGCCTCACCGGAGTGGAAGACGAGCTTGGAAGTACCGAGGCTGATCTCATCCCCATCGCGCAGCCGCAGCTCCGCGACACGCCGCCCGTTGACGAACGTGCCGTTGGAGGAGCCCAGATCGCGCAGGATGAAGTCGCGCCCCATCCGCTCGATGGTCGCGTGCTCCTTGGACACCTCCCGGTCCACCAACCTCAGGGTGTTGGACGGGTGGCGGCCCAGGGTCGTCAAATCCCCAAGCGGGAAATCCCCGGTTGTTCCATCCGGGAACCGCCCCTTGAGGTGCGGCCCCCGAGGGCTGACGGACTTTGCGGATTGGGTGGAACCTTGACTCACGCGTGAGACCTCGACGGCCCGAACACCGACGGCAACCGGCGGGACACTACCAGAGCCGCTGAAACGCCGGAACGGCCACGGTCGCCCGCCTGACCGGCTGTTTCAGGGGACCGTAATCGGGCTTTCCGTGGTTACCGGAGAATCCGCCCGGGAGGCTCGGCCCCAAAACGGGAGGGGATTTTTGATGGCGATGCCCACCGAGGGGTACAGGGTGACCCCCCCCAGATCGCGCTGCTGGCCGAAGACGACCGGGCGACAGTCGGTATAGCCGCCGGTGAGCTCGGCATAGAGGTGGACGTACTTGTAGCCCAAAGCAAACCCCACGCTGGCGCCGTAGAAGTGGCTGGACACCTCGGCCGGCAGGGATACGTCGAAGCCCGTCACGTTCTGGCCGGACTGGGAGACGTCCACCAGCCTCGAGTCCAGCGAGGTGTGGCTGTAGATGTACTTGGGGGCCGCGTACAGCTTGAAGATGTCGCCCAGGTCCATGCTCAGGTAGACGGGGACCTCCAGGTCCCAGCGCGAGAACTCGTCGACCTTCACAATCTCCAGCACGTCCAGGACGGGGCTCTTGAAGACGTGGCGGGAGTACCCCAGGCCGATCGCCAGATCGTAGGACTTGCGCTTGTAGTCGGGCAGGGGGGAGTCGTCGGGGTCGCCGCCGTGCGCCAGACGCACCTTGCCGTCGAAGCGCATGGAGGTGGTGCTCAGGCGCACGCCCAGGTCCAGGGTGTTGGACTCCAGCAGGCCGGTGCGGATCATCAGCTCGTTGGCTGGGCCCGGGGGCGCCACCGCCAGAGCCATGCCCACCCCGAGCAGCCGCTGGGCCTCGTCCTCGGACAGGTGGTAGGGCTGGCCCGACTTGATGGCCTCGTTGATCTCCTTGCCCTGGTCGATGCCCTGGTCAATCAGCGTGGCGAGCTGACCCACCGGGGTGAAGAGGCCCGTCCCGCCGGACACCTGAAACTGGCCCCGGGCAAGCGGCTTCGCCGTCTGCATCGTGGAGAGGGTGGAGGCACAGCCAGTGACGGTCAGCAGGGCGAGCAGAGGCAGAAGTCTCATAGCGGGGCGGCACGTTATGCCGTGGGATGTCCGGTTGTCAGGCCCCCGGCCATTCGTTCCTTCCTCTCAGGGCACTCCCGCTGTTAAGGGAGCCTCGTGCGAATCAAGCAGAAACCCGAGGATTTCTCCGTCAAGGAGTCGTACCGCTTCGACGAGGTGCCGAGCGGACGCCACCGCGTCTACCTGATGGACAAGCAGAAGCTGTCCACCTTCGACGCGGCGGACCGCATCCGCGACGCCTTCGGCCTCAAGCCCGGCTCCATCTCGTACTGCGGCTTGAAGGACAAGCAGGGCCGCACCGAGCAGCTCATCGCGGTGGACGGGGCGGACGTGGACATGCAGGACCCGGATCTGCGCCTGAAGTACCTGGGGCGCACGGACCAGCCACTGTCGGCCGCCAACATCACCTCCAACCGCTTCGCCGTCACCGTGCGCATGCTGACGGAGGACTCGATTGGTCCGCTCAACCTGGCCGCCGCGGAGATCAACCGGCTGGGCGTGGTGAACTACTTCGACAGCCAGCGCTTCGGCTCGCTCAAGCACGGCCAGGGCTTCATCGCCAAGGATCTCATCCGCGGCGACTTCGAGGCCGCGCTGCGCAACTACCTGGCGCAGCCCTCGGAGCTGGACCGGAGCGAGGACGCCAAGGTGAAGGCCTTCTGGCGGGAGAACTGGGGCCGGTGGGACGCGCGCGTGCCCTTCGAGGGCAGCCGCAAGTACCACCGCATCCTCAAGTCCCTGCGCGACCACCCCGGCGACTACCTGCGCGCCTTCCTGCAGATCGACGCGTCCTACCGCGCCATGCTGCTCTTCACCTACCAGAGCTACCTCTGGAACGAGGGCGTGCGGCGCTACCTCCAGCTCCTGCTGCCTCGCGAGAACCTCTTCCCCCTGAAGTACCAGGCGGGCACCCTGCTCTTCCACCGCGACGCGGACCCCGAGGTGCTCAACGCCCTGCGCGACTCCACCTTCCCGCTGCTCGCCCCGGACAGCCTCATCGAGGAGCCGAAGGTGAAGCAGGCCGTGGACTGGGTGCTCGGCCGCGAGAAGCTGGCCCTGGCGGACCTCCGCGTCGAGGAGGCCCCGCGGATGCTCTACTTCAAGCACGAGGAGCGCCCCACCGTCGTCATCCCCCACAAGCTCGTCATCGGCCGCGTCCAGAACGACGACCTGAACCGGGGCTACCTCAAGGTCAACATCGCCTTCACCCTGCCCCCCGGCGCCTACGCCACGCTCGTCATCAAGCGGCTCTTCCACTTCGAGTACCAGGAGGAGAGCGCGCAGCAGATCCGCGAGTCCTGGCGCGCCCCCGTCGAGGACCGGGACGGCGAGCGGGAGTCCGCGGACACGGCCTACGCCCCCCGGGGTCCCCGCCGCGCCCCCTCCCCCACTCCCCCCCTCCCCGTGGCCAAGGGAGCGCCCATGGCGGGTCCGAAGGCCGCCCGGCGCACCCCCGCCCCGGAGGCCGCTCCCACCCCGGGCAGGCGTCCCAAGACCCGGGAGGAGGTGGACACCCGGCCCTCCCAGCCCTCCGCCGGCTTCCTGGAGCGCCAGCGTCAGAAAAAAGACGCCAAAGAGCAGGCCCGGCGCGAGCAGTCGGCCAAACGCCCGGAATCACGGAAGAAGAAGTGACCGGGGCCGCTGATTTTTCCGGCGGCGCAATCAGGCTTCCCATGCTCCGTAGACCAGGGCGTGAACGCTCTCGCCCTCAATGCAGCAAACGTCGCGGACCTCGCCCAGGCCATCGGCATGCTGATGGCCGATGACGCCGCGGCCCTCCCCTGGAAGGCGGATGTGGTCGCCGCCCGGCGCGGAGACCCCTCGGCTTTCGAGTCGCTCGTCCGCAGCGTGCAGCGCCCGGTGTACGGCCTGGCGCTGCGCCTGCTCGGCAACGAGGCCGAGGCCTCCGAGATCTCCCAGGAAGCCTTCCTCCGCGCCTACCAGAACCTCCACAAGTACGACGAGTCGCGCCCCTTCGATCTCTGGGTGATGGCCATCACCCGCAACCTGTGCCTGGACCTGCTGCGCCGGCGCACCAAGGTGAAGACGGAGGAGCTCGAGCCGATGAAGGAGTTCCTGCCCAACGGCGAGGCCTCGCTCGAGGAAGGCGCCATCGCCCGCCAGGAGCGCCAGTCGCTGGAGACGGCGCTCGGCACCCTGTCCGCGGACGACCGGGAGGTGCTGGCGCTCTACTACGTGCAGAAGCGCACCACGAAGGAGATCGCCCAGGTCCTGGGCTGCGCGCCCGGCACCATCATGGCGCGCCTGTTCCGGGCCCGGGAGAAGCTCCGCAAGCAGATGAGCCCGGAGAATCCGACATGACGCCGACCTCCATCGAATGCCCGGACCTCGAGGTGCTCTTCAACGAGCTGGAGGCCGGCGAGGGCCCCGCCCTGGAGCACTCCAAGCATTGCCCGCTGTGCACCGCCATCATCGAGGAGCACCGGCTGCTGGAGCACGACCTGTGCCGGCTGGCGGATCCGCTCCCCCCGCCGGACCTGGTGCACAAGGTGATGGCGCGGGTGGCCGCCGAGCCCACGCCGGTGCGCCGCGAGCTGTGGACGGGCCTGTCCATCCTGGGCGCCTCGCTGATGATGGGGCTGGGGCTGCTGCTCACCAGTGACGCCGCCCTGAGCGGGCTCGGCAAGTCGCTGGCCCGGACGCTGGTGGATGGCACCGCACTCACCGAGGCGCTGCTGAGTGGAGTCCACGCCCTGTGGAGCACCGCCGCCGGTCCCCTGCTCGTCCTGGTCGCCTTCGTCGTCTTCTCCTCCGTGTTCGGCCTCAAGCGCCTGGCCCGCAACGGTCCCACCCCTTCCGAAGCGTGAGTGTCGCCATGAAACTTCCACACACCCGGAGCCTGTTGCTCTCCGCCGCATTGCTCGCTTCGCCCCTCGCGCTCGCCCAGACGCAGGACACTGAGGCACACGCCGAGGACACCATCAGCGTCCAGTTCCGCGGCACGCTGAAGGATGCGCTCCAGGAGATCGCCGAGGAAGGCGGACTCAACGTGGTGGTCATCGGCTCGCTGGACGCTCCCGCCGAGGTCTACCTGAACAACGTCAGCGCCCGGCAGGCCCTGCGCACCGTGGCCCGCGCCCACTCGCTGCAGATCGAGGAGCAGGACGGTATCTTCACCGTGCGCTCCGCGGCTGCGGGAACGGCCCAGGGAAGCGCGGCGGCGGCCCCCGTGGCCCCCGTGCCGCCGACTCCTCCCGTGCCGGCCGTGGCTCCTCCACCGCCCACGCCACCGGTGCCTCAGAGCGAGGCGGATGAGATCGCCGAGAGCGCCGTGGACGAGGACGAGATCAAGGAGCGCATGCGCGAGAAGATGCAGCAGGCGCGGAGCTCCAGCAACGGCTCGCGGGACGTGGTGGCCCGTGGCCGCTCGCTGGAGGTGAAGGAAGGCGAGTCGGTGGACAGCGCCGTCGTCTACGGCGGAAACCTGACGGTGAAGGGGCACGTGGAGGATGACGCGGTCGTCTTTGGCGGCAACCTGGAGATCACCGGCCACGTGGAGGGAGACGCCCACGCCTTCGGCGGCAACGTGGTGCTCGGCCCGGGCGCCACGGTGCAGGGTGACGTGTCGTCCTTCGGCGGCGCCGTCATCAAGCAGGAAGGGGCGCACGTGGAGGGCAGCACCGAGTCCTTCGGCGGCGCGAAGATCGGCAAGCTGGTGTCCGGCGAGCTGAAGGAGAACCTGAAGAAGACGAAACGCAAGCACGCGGGCCACGACGAGCACGAGGAGCAGGACGACGACGACGAGAACGGTTTCGCCACCTTCCTCATCCAGTTCGCGGTGCTGTTCGGGCTGGGCTTCCTGGGACAGATGCTCTTCCCGGAGCGGATGAAGGCACTGACGGCGGACATCCAGGCCAGGCCGCTCAAGGGCGGAGTGGTGGGTCTGGCGGGGGCACTGGCATTGATTCCCGCGTCGCTCCCCTTGTTCATCGTGTCGATCGTGCTGGCGGTGACAATCATCGGCATCCCCGTGGCGATGGCGCTGTGGCTGATTCCGCCCCTGGCGATGGCGGTGGGCTTCACGGCGGTGGCGAGCACCATCGGCATGCGGCTGCCGGTGATGCGCGGCCGGAAGACGCAGGCGATGGTGATGGCGCTGGGGCTGCTGGTCCTGCTGGTGGTGGGACAGATTCCGGTGCTGGGACCGCTGGTGGTGGTGGCGGCAGCGCTGGTGGGCTTCGGCGCGGTCATCCGCACCCAGCTCGGACGCCGCCCGCGGGGCATGCCGGAGCCCATCATCTCCGACCACATCCCGGCCTGAGCGGCGGGCGGGACTGAAGACGGGTAGCACCCTTCGGGGGGCGGCACGGGGCGCGGGGGCGCTTCGGGTCGTCCCCCGGAGTGTTTCGAGGGCAAGACAGTTACAACTCCAACATTGTGACGCGCTCCTGCTCGCGCAGCGCGCCAGACGGGACTGACGCACCGCGCCAGCCTGGAGAGAAGCCGGGGTACCGTCCCCCATCACCCGGGCTGTCATATCCGCTGTCAGGGGAGCGAGCGGGAGGGCCGGGTGGCCTTTGACCGCCCGGGCCGGCTGGGACATTGTCCGCGCACCCTATGCGTCGCCTCCCAGATGCCGCCGCGCGCGGCAAGTCCATCACCGTGGACCTCGAGGGCGAAACGGTTCCCGCGGTCGAGGGCGAGCCCATCGCGTGCTCGCTCATCACCGCTGGTGAGCCCGTGCTCGCCCGCTCCATCAAGTACCACCGCGCCCGTGGTCCCTACTGCTTCTCCGGCGCGTGCTCGCACTGCCTCATGCGCGTGGACGGCGTGCCCAACGTCTACACGTGCCGCACTCCGGCCCGCCAGGGCATGAAGCTGGAGCGGCAGAACGCCTACCCTTCCGCGAAGGTGGACGTCTTCGAGGCGATCGACTGGTTCTTCCCCAAGGGGTTGGATCACCACGAGATGTTCGCCGGCGTGCCGGTGGCCGAGCAGGTCATGGCCAAGGTGGCGCGACAGCTCGCGGGCCTCGGACTGCTGCCGGCCTCCCCTGCTCCGGAGCGCATGCCCGTGCAGACGCTGCGCACGCGCGTGGCGCTGGTGGGCGGTGGCGCGGCGGGCCTGGCGGCGGCGCAGGTGCTGGCCGGCAAGGGCGTGTCCTTCCTCCTCTTCGAGCGCGAGAGCGTCCTGGGTGGCCGTCTCGTGGCGGGCGCGCCGGAGGCGGATGCGCCGAAGCCGCTGGACGCGGGGGCCCTGCCCTCGGGCAGCGTGCGCATGCGGGCCACGGTCATCGGCCTGTATGACGACGAGGCCGGCCGCTTCCTGGCGGTGGTGGAGAACGGGCCGGAGGGACTGCGGCTCCTCAAGGTGTACGCCGAGCGCTTCCTGCTGACGCCGGGCGGCCACCCGCCGCTGCTGCCCTTCGAGAACAATGATCTGCCGGGCGTGTACGCGGGCCGAGCGGCGAGCCTGCTGATGCGCCGTTACGGCGTGGCGCCCGAGGTGGCGGCGCTGGTGGGCTGGGGCCCCGAGCTGTATGCGCTGGCGCGGCTGATGAAGGAGCACGGCACGAAGGTAGCGGCGGTGGTGGACCTGAAGGGCCCGGTGCCCTCGGAGGCGCCGGCTGGAGCCACCCAGGGCAGCGAGCCCAAGGCCCACGGCCGGAACGAGGTGAGTGGCTTCAGCTACACGGACGCGTCCGGCCGCCGGGTGAAGGTGGACTGCGACGCGGTGCTGGTCGCGGCGGCGACGAGCCCGAGCTTCGAGCTGGCGCGCCAGGGCGGCGCGAAGGTGGAGTTCGACGAGGCGCGCGAGGTGTTCGCGGTGGTGGCGGATGCGGACGGGCGCACCGCGGCGAAGGACCTGTATGTGGCCGGCGACGTGACCGGCGGAAGGAGCGCGGCGGAGGCGGCGGCGGACGGCAGGCGCGCGGCCGAGACACTCGCTGGTTCGCTCACGGGAGGCCAGTCATGAGTCGGACGCTCATCTGCTCGTGCGAGGACGTGACGTCCGATGACATCCGGCACGCGGTGTCGAAGGGCTTCACCGACGTGGAGTCGGTGAAGCGCTTCACGGGCTTCGGCACGGGCATCTGCCAGGGCAAGGGCTGCCTGTCGGCGGTGGCGGCGCTGCTGTGCAAGGAGAAGGCGCAGAAGCCTGCGGGCCTGCTGCCCTTCACGCCCCGGCCGCCGCTCTACCCGACGGAGCTGTCGGTGTTGGCCTCGGTGCCGGTGGACGAGTCCCAGCCTCCCGTGGGCGGCGTACCCGAGGAGCTGGCCGTCTTCCCGCCGTCGCTGCGGCCCGAGGGCCCGGTGCCGGCGAAGGCGAAGGTGGTCATCATCGGCGGCGGCATCATGGGCCTGGCGCTGGCGTACAACCTGTCGCTGCGCGGCGAGACGGACGTGGTGGTGCTCGAGCGCGGCTACCTGTGCGCGGGCGCGTCCGGACGCAACGGCGGTGGCGTGCGCATGCAGTGGGGCACGTCAGCCAACATCGAGCTGGCCAAGCGCTCCATCGAGCTGATGGGCCGGTTCGCGCGCGACCTGGGCATCAACGTGTGGCTGCGCCAGGGTGGCTACCTCTTCATGGCCAAGACGAAGGCCGTGGCGGAGCGCCTGGAGCGCAACGTGGCGCTGCACAACAAGCACGGCGTGCCCACACGGCTGCTGACGGTGGACGAGGCGCGGGAGATCGTCCCGGGCTTGTCGCTCGCGGGTGCGCAGGCGGCCTCGTTCAACCCGGAGGACGGCGTCATCTTCCCGTGGCCCTTCCTCTGGGGCTACGCGAACGGCTGCCGCAAGGCGGGCATCAAGGTCGAGACGTTCACCAACGTCATCGGCTTCGAGGCATCGGACGGCCTGGTGCGCAAGGTGAAGACGGATCGCGGCGACATCGCCTGCGACACGGTGGTGCTGGCCTCGGGGGCGTGGAGCCCGGAGATCGCGAAGCTGGTGGGCGTGCAGCTGCCCAACGAGCCGCACCGGCACGAGATCCTCAGCACCGAGCCGCTCAAGCCCTTCGTGAGCCCGCTGGTGTCGGTGCTGGACTCGGGGCTGTACTTCAGCCAGTCGATGCGCGGGGAGATCGTCGGTGGCATGGGCGATCCGAAGGAGCCAGCGGGGCTGAACATGGGCTCGACGCTGCGCTTCGTGTCGCGCTTCTCGCAGGCGCTGCTGGAGCAGATGCCGCAGCTGGGACACGTGAAGGTGCTGCGCCAGTGGGCGGGGTGCTACGACGTGACGCCGGACAACAACCCGGTGCTGGGCCGTACGCCGGGCCTGGAGAACCTGCTGCAGATGTCGGGCTTCGTGGGGCACGGCTTCATGATGGCCCCGGCGGTGGCCGAGCGGATGGCGGGGTGGATGACCACGGGCGAGTCCGACGAGCTCTTCACCCGCTTCAACCTGCGCCGCTTCCAGGAAGGCAAGCTGGAGCGAGAGGACATGATCATCGGCTGAGCAGAAACCCCACCCGCGGAAACAACACCGCGGAAACAACCCCTCTCCCACTGGGCTGAGGATTGCACACGCTAAGTAGGCGGGGGAGCGGAGGAAAGGTGCTGGGCGAGGGTGAAGCCGGCGACGTAGTCGCCCAGCCGTTCGTAGCCGCGCCAGAGGACGAGCCAGCCCGGAGGTTTCTTGTCCGGGTTGGCCATGTAACCGCCTAGGGCGGCGATGAGCAGCAGGGCCTGACGAAGCGTCAGCGCCCCTTGCAGTCGCATGCGTGGAGAGAGTTGGGGTGCCATGGCTTGGAGCACCTGCACCTCGGCGGGCTCCAACACTTCATCTGCGGGCTCGTCCGGGAGAGTGCGGCTCAGGGTGCGCAGGCGCAGCATCTTGACGGAAACCAGCAGAGTGAGGACGAGCAGGTTTTCAAGGTGCTCGCGCCTCTGGTGCTGGCGCCCCTCCAGGCGGCAGCCCGTCTTCAGGGCCTTGTGCAACTCCTCAATCCCCCACCTCTTCTGGTAGGTGGACACCGCGCCCCAGGCCGCCTCCACGCTTTCAATGGGCACGTTGCTCAGCAGCAGCCACTCCACTGCTTTCTGTCCCTGTGGCGGCTCTTCTTCGCGCACCAGCACGCCCCACACCGGCACCGGCTGCCCACCCTGGCGCCCGGGAGGCAGCAGCGTGAGAGGGACGTAGCGCAGCACCAGCGTGGCGTCGCGTGCCGTGCGCGCCGGCTTGTCCGCCCGGGCTGGTTGCGCCGACACGTGCAGCAGCCGGCTGTCCACCACGGGCAGCCCCTCCATGGTGGCCCACAGCCTCCCCCCTTCTCCCTCCACGCGCCTGTCCTGGCCGGCGCGCACCAGCAGTTGATACGACGCGCTAGCCGAGCGGGAGAACAACTCGAAAATGTCTCCTTCGGCGTCGATGACGTGCAGCAGTCGCCCTGGCTCGTCCACTCCCTCTTCGGCCTCCACCATGGCCTGCCACCACAAGCCGCTTTCCTTCTGCTCGAAGGGCCGCTGCTTCCTGCTCTTGGCCTTTCCCCTTTGCGCGGCCGGGCGCGCCCAGGTGCGCGCTCCCAGCACTCCAAAAGCGGCGCCGTCGGCCTGCACCACCAACGCCGTCTGCAGAAAGAAGCCCTGACACACGGGATTGCCCACCTGGCCCACCCCGCTCATGGACAGATGGCTGAGCTCCACCTCGGTCCGGTCGTGTACACACAAGGCCACCTCTCCCGCCTGCCCTTTCGCCACCGCCTTGCCCACTGTCCGGGCCGCTGGCTCCAGCAGCTGCTGGAAGCTGACGTCTTCGTTCTCCAGCATGCGGTAGGCCCCCATTCGCTCCGCCCGGCTGGTGCCCAATCGGTTGATGGTGACGCCGGGCTGCCCCTCCATCAGGTGAAGGGTGTGCAGCAACCTCTCCCTCAGCCACACCTCCTCAAGCGGACCGAAACTCCCTGCTGGATAGAGAACCTCGTACGTCAGATACAAAGGGGCAGCTTCCATGGGCTGCCTCTCTATCCGGCCCTACCGCTCACGTCATGCTCCATCCAGCTTGCTCACCCCTTGCTCCCTCTCTCCCTCTGCGTGTGCATTCTTCAGCCCACTGGGAGAGGGACGGGGTGAGGGTATCTGTCCCTCGGGTTCTCCCCCGTGTCACGCCCCCTCGGGTTCCCCGGCAAGCAACACGCGCCGACCGGTGTCAGGGTGAGCAGGCGCCAGCAGCGAAGTGCCGTACCGGAGCTTCCGGGCGCCCGGAAGACCCGCGGCCCTGTGCATGCCCCGAGGCATGAGCGAAGACAGCCGCATCATCCACCGGTAGGCGAAGCCCGGGTACACGA
This sequence comes from Archangium lansingense, assembly GCF_026626635.1. Lineage (GTDB taxonomy): Bacteria > Myxococcota > Myxococcia > Myxococcales > Myxococcaceae > Archangium > Archangium lansingense. The sequence continues at coordinate 6,445,248 of NZ_JAPNKA010000001.1, read as the reverse complement.
GGGGCTGGGCGCGATCGAAGCCCTCGATGGCCTCGCGGGCGCACTGTGCCGGAGAGATGCGCATCCACGCCGGAACCCTACCGGCACGCTCCCCCGTACCCGCCACCTCGCTGAACTCGGTGTCCACGGGCCCAGGCGCCACCTGCGTCACCACCACCCCCGTGCCCCTCAACTCCAGCCGCAGCGATTCCGTGAAGCCATCGAGGAAGTGCTTGGTGGCGGAATAGACGGCCAGCCCTGGGACGAAGGCCCGGGCTCCCCCGCAGCTGATGTTGAGGATGCCGCCGCGCTTGCGCTCCACCATGAGCCGCAGCAGCCGATGCGTCAGCAGCAAGGGCGCCGTCACGTTCACCTGCAACATCTGGTGGATGCGCGACCAGCTCTCCTGCTCGTAGAGGCTGTAGTCCCCCAAGCCGGCGTTGTTCACCAGCACGTCCACGCGGACAAGGTGCCGGTAGAGCGAGTCCAGCAGCGAGTCCACTTCGTCCGGGTGGACCAGGTCGCACCGCTCCACCAGGATGCCCAGGGTGGGGTTGCGAGCGTGCAGCTCATCGCGCAAGGCCTCCAGGCGCTCCTCCCGGCGAGCCACCAGCACCAGCGTCCGTGCCCTCCGGGCGAGCTGGCGGGCGAGCTCCCGTCCAATCCCCGAGGAGGCCCCGGTGATCAGGACCGTGCCTGAGTCGATGGGTGGACGCATGGTTCCTCCTTGCCTCGCCCAAAAGGGTAGCTAGGCACCCGGAGCACCGCCCACAGGGCGTGCCGGGCCGAGCGCCCTCCAGGCCACCCTGCTCCGGCCCAGCCCGAGCGAATTGTCCGTTTTCGCTACGAATCCCAGAAAACCCAATGTCCTGTTTCTGGACAGACGCGTGCAATCCATAAGCTCCGGAACCGACTCAGCTTTCGTCCGGATTTGTGCAATCCATTTACATCTGCAACCCAGAAGCAGGAGCAAACACGCTCCACTCTGACCAGAGCAGGAAGGACTCGGCCCGAGGAAAAACGGCCACCTACGGGGCTGGCACGACACATGCCATAGCGTCCGCCGCGCGCACTTCCCCGCGCGACGGAGAGAACCCCCATATGAGCCTGAAGCTTGTCCGTGCATTCCTGGTGGTAGGTCTGACGGGTTGTGGTGTGGCCGAGCTGCCCGAGGACGTTCCGAACGCGGAGACCACGGACTCGGTGGAGTCCCCTGTGATCGTCGGCTCGGTGAACTGGACCGCCGCCACCTCGCTGAGCTCCACCAGCACCGAGCGGGCCCGCTCCAAGGCGGTGGGCTACCTGTCGATTCCGGCCGTGGGCAGCCGCTGCACCGCGTGGCTCATCGCCGATGACAAGGTCATCACCAACAACCACTGCATCGGCAGCAGCTCGGAGGCGGTGGGCGCCAGGGTGTCCTTCAACTACGAGGACGGCGTCGCCTCCGCCAGCCGCATCTGGTACGACTGCTCCACGTTCGTGCGCACCTGGACGGCCGAGGACCTGACGGTCATCCAGTGCAAGGCACTCAATGGCTACCTGCCCGGCCAGGTGTACGGGAAGCTCACGGTGGCCAGCGGCAACGCCACCAACAGCTCGGCGATGTACATCGTCCACCAGAACTGCGACTACGTCGCCACCCCGAGCTGCGTGCCGAACAAGAAGTACTCGCCGGGCTCGGTGCTCAACACCAACTACAGCAGCAACGAGCTGTCCTACAACGCGGACACGCTGGGCGGCTCGTCGGGCTCGCCGGTGTTCGGCGCCGCGGGCACCACCTACGCGCACCAGGTGATCGGCCTGCACCACGTGGGCGTCGGCTCCAACTACAGCAGCAGCTCCTTCAACACGGGCGTCGAGGCCTCGGCCATCAAGGCGCGCCTGGCGACCATCGGCCTGTAATCCCAGGCCATCCCCCCGCACCTCCAAGTGAGGCGAGGGAGAAGACGGCGGCTCCTCGCGGGGCCGCCGTTTCATTTTGGGCATCTCGGGCGCCCGCCCGTAAGCCTCCGGTCCAGCCCATGGTGTCGGCCACCGAGGAGCATGGCACGGTGGCCGCGTGATGGATGGCGCGTCGACAAGCCTATCGCTGCTGAGCCTGCTGCTGAGCCCACGACTCGGGGAGGAGCTCCGCGAGGCGGGAGGCGGGGAAGCGGGTGTCGCCGAGCTTGGGCAGCACGTCGCGGAAGTAGGCCCACGGGTCCATGCCCAGCCGGTAGCAGCTGAGCACGAGGGAGTAGACACTGGCGGCCCGGTGGCCAGCGGCATCGCTGCCCAGGAAGAGCCAGTTCTTGCGTCCGAGGACAATGAGCTTGATGAGGCGCTCCACCTCGCCGTTGTCCACCGGAAGGCGTCCGTCCTCGAGGAAGCGGCCCAGGGGGAGGTAGCGGTTGCGCGCGTAAGCAATGGCCTTGCCCAGCGGCGTCTTGGCGGGCACGTGCGGGGCCCACTCCTCCAGCAAGCCGAAGAGTTCCTCGTAGACGGGGCGGCTGTGCTCGAGGCGCAGGCAAAGGCGTGCCTCGGCGGAGAGCCCCGCGTCCTGGGCCTGCCGCTCCACGGCGTACAGCTTCTGCACGAGCGTGAGCACCGTGCCGCCGCGAGCGTCTCCGGCCACGTATGCGCGCTCGAAGCCACGCCGGGCGTGCATCCAACAGCCCACCTCAATGCGTGGAGAGGTGGGGCCGAAGAGGGACTGGTAGCCCTTGTAGCCGTCCACCACCAGGTAGCCCCGGAAGTCGGCCAGCACCCCTTGGGGGCCCGTGCCACTCCAATCGGGGGTGTACTCCACGAAGACGTTGCCGCCCACTCCCACGTACGGCCAGAGGTGTCCGCGCTTGATGCCGCGGGCGTCGTCCCTGTCCAGCACGCGCACCCCGGTGTCGTCGGTGTGCAGCAAGGCGTCCGCCAGCGTGCGCTGCTTGAGCAGCGCCACCACGGGCGCCAGCAAGTCACTGGCCCCCGCCACCCAGTCGCCCAGAGTGGAGGCGGGCAGCCTCACCCCGTGGCGTTTGTCGAAAATGGCCTGCTGGCGGTGCAGGGGCAGCCCGTCGCGGTACTTGCCCACCAGTAGCTGCGCCAGCAACCCCGGGCCGGGCAGCGCTCCCGGCAATGGCGCCTCACCGGCGGGCGCGGCGGCCACCCCCTCCTTGCAGCGCTGGCACCCGAGCTTCGGGCGCTTCTCCACCCGCACGTAGAAGCGCGCCGGCTCCAATTCCAGTCGCTGGCTTACCTCCTCGCCCATGGGCTGCCTCTGCTCACCGCAACCCGGGCAGACGCACTCCTCGGCCGCGGGTTGCACCAGCACCTCGCGCCTCTCCAGGTGCGCGGGCAGGGCCTGGGCGCCGCGGAGGGGCGCGCGTCTGGGCGTCTTCTTCGGCGCGTCGGCCGGCGGGGCCGCTGGGGCGGCTGCCTGTGCACCGTCGACGGTGGCGGGCACGGCCTCTGGCTCGGCGGACTGCTGCTGGGTGAACAATGACAGCAGGAGTTGGAGCTGACTGGCGGGAGTCTTCTCACTGCGCCGCCCGTACAGCTGCCGCAGCGCCTGCTGGAGTCGCACCGTCGTGGAGCTGTGCTCCTCGCGCAGCCGACCCAACAGGCCCAACAACATCTCAACGGCCTGCTCGCCGCGGCCCTCCATCAGCAGTTGCAGCATGTAGGCGCGCACCGCCTCCATGTCGTCCGCCTCGAAGGCGGTCGGCTGGGCTTCTTCCTGCTGGCCCCTCTCTTCTTCAATGGTGACGGGAAAAGTCATGCGCACCGTGCCTATGCACGAAGTGGGGCCGGGCGCGCAAGCGCGGACTCAATGCACCTCGCCTCGCCGTACCGCGCTGCTGGCCTCCACCAGCGACAGCAACTCCGCGAGCTGCCGCGCTTCCAGGTGCACCGCGGCCTGGCCCTCTACGGGCGCCGGCACCCGAAAGCGCCCCGCCTCCAGTCTCTTGCTCACGGTGCAGTAGCCGTTGGCGTCCCAGAAGAGAATGCGCACGAAATCCCTTCTCCTCGAGAAGAAGACGAAGAGGTGGCCCGACTTCGGCTGCTGCCCAAGACTGCCCTGCACCAGCGCGCTCAGCCCGTCGGCCTGCTTGCGCATGTCGCACGGCTGCGTCGCCACCCAGATTCTCACCCCCTCCGGTAGCCTCAGCACCCCTGCACCTCCTTCACCGCCCGCAGCACCCGCGCCACCAACTCCTGGCTGGCTCTCGCATCCACTCTCACTCTCACCCCGCCCACCTCCACCTGCACCGCCTCCCCCTGCTCCCGCCCCACCTCACTCCGCTCGGCGGGCGCCACCTCCACGGGCACGAAGGCCATGGCCGTCCGCGCTCCCTCCTTTCCCTCTCGCCTGCGCGTCCAGAAGCGCAGCCTCTCGCGCGGTAACCCGTACTTGCGCATGAAGGCCGACTGCGTACCTCCTTCCGCCTCCCACGCTCGCACCACCTCTGCTGCTACCTCCGGGGTCCACCTCGGCTGCCGCGCTGCTTCCAACCACGCCGGCTCCGTCTTTGTCGTCGCTGTGTTCGTCGTCATCGCGCCGCGCACTCTGCGACCCCTCCAGCACCTCCACTACCTGGGCTGGATCGGAGGCTTACGCCCGCCCTACCCCTCCGGGCAGGCTTCCGTCAGGCGCAAGGCTTGCGCCCCTTCCGCCACCGCACGGAAGAGTTTGCGCGCAAACACCGTACCGTGCGTGAAACCGCCCTGGCACACATCTTTCAGGGATGAAGCCACAGAACGCCCGCCCCACGTCGGGGTCCGGGCCGCAACGGAGGGAATACCAATGCCAACGCCTTCTCGCATCCTCGTACCCGTGGACCTGATGGAGGGCTCCAAGGCCGTCATCGATTACGCGGTGCAGCTCGCCCGGCCATTCAACGCCTCCATGGAGGTGATGCACGCCTGGGAGCCGCCCCAGTACGTGGCGCCGGATCTCCTGGTGGCCGCACCGGGCTGGAATCCCCAGTCGCTGGAGAAGACGGCGCTCGAGGCGGCACGCAAGGAACTGACAACGCTCATCAGCTCGCTCAAAGCTCCGGGTCCCATCACCCAGCGGCTGGAAGTGGGAGAGCCGGCCGCGGCCGTCCTCCGCGTCGCCGAGGCGGGCGGGTTTGATCTGATCGTCATGGGCACGCACGGCCGACGGGGCCTGCCGAGACTGCTGCTGGGCAGCGTGGCCCAGAAGGTCATTGCCCGGGCCCACTGCCCTGTCCTCACCCTGCATGTGACCGAGGAGAAGTGAGCCCGGAGGCGGTGGCCTCGAGCCGCCGCCCTCCCCTCACCGCCCCGAAGCGCCGGTCCCCGCTTCCGAGCCCGGGAGCTGGGTGTCCCGCTTTGCCGCCCGACGCGCCTGGAGCACAGCAGGAAGGCTGAGCACCAGCATCGCCCCCATCACGAGCGCGGCGCCCACCGACTCCCGAGTCCCCACGCCTGGCAGGCCGAGCAGGACGGAGAGCAGTCCAGTGGCCACCACGCCCGCGACGATGCTGGAGGCGCGGTTCACCGGGACGCAGAAGGAGTTCTCCCGGTGGTCCAGGAGGATGAGGCCGCCGAAAATACCGGTGCCCTGCGACAGCACGCCCACGAGCAGCTCTTCGAGCACCCGACCGCGCGCGAACAGCTCCGTGAAGCCATGGCGGATGTCCAAGAGCACGGGTCCCTCGCCGATGAGCGCCGCCACCGCCAGGACCGCCACGAGGACAGGCGTGGCCACCATCTGCTCCTCGGCGAAGTAGCGAATGCCGGCCGAGGGCTCACCCGTCTTGGCCAGGCGGCTCATGAAGCGCAGCCGGATGAAGTAGCCGATCAGGTACACACCCAGGTCCACCAGCGCCGCCGTGGTGACTCGGGCATCCACGCCGGGCGCGGTGGCCACCCCCACGGCGGCGAAGCTCAGCCCAAGCGCCACCCACGAGGGCCACGCCACCCGGCGCTGGCTCAGCACGTCCACCAGCGGCGCGAGGATCAGCACCCCACCGCGCATGAGCAGCATCATGAAGACGATGGACGTGCCGCTGAAGGTATAGGCGAGCGTGGTGGTGGCGATGATGGCGGCGGAGCACAGCCCCGAGAGGAACGTCCACGGCCCAGGGAAGGGAATCCGCAGGCCCAGGAACGTACGGGTGCTCGCGTATTGCCACCAACCCCGGCCGGTGAGGAAGAGGAACATGCCCAGTCCGGACGCGAGCGTGCTCCACGGCAGCAGCTCGAAGCCGGAGATACCGCGCGTCATCCCCTCCAATGCGCCATGTGAAAGGGCCTTCGTGAGCGCGCTGTAGGGCGCGTAGCAGGCGAAGTAGCCGAAGGCGTACCCCCAGATGGCGAGGTCGCGCCGGTGGTTCGTCATGTCCAAATGAGGGTCCTCCCGAGGGCTCCATCCGGCGAGGACTGCAAGAGTGGCGCCTGCCGTGCGGGGGCTCGCACCCACCCCGCGTATCGCCTATGGTCCCGCGCGTATTCAGTCCCTGGAGGGGGGGAATCAATGGAGCGCTTGAACACGCTGGCCGAGGACATCCGACACGTCGCGGGGCTGCTCGCCGAGGACGTGCTGGAGCCGGATCCGGATCGAACAGACTGGGCCGGCATGAAGGTCCGCGTGGACATGGTGCGCCAAGGCCTGGACAAGGTGCTCGACGGCCTGTCCGGTGCGCTGGAGGAGGCCGAGGAGGCCGAGCTGAAGGTGCTCGTGCGCAAGCGGGTGGCGGGCGTGGTCGCCCGGGCCGCGGCGCTCCTGCACGCCACGGGCAGCGCCGAGGGTTGCCGCCGCCTGCTGGAGAAAGCCGTGCGGCTGTCCGAGGACGCCTCGCAGCGCGCGGAGCTCGAGGCCGGACTGGCCGAGCCGGAGGTCTTCTGCCGCTTCGAGTACGCAGGGTGGCTCCTGGGCAAGGGCCAGCTCGGGAAGGCGGACGCCCTCCTCAAGCGCGTGGCGAAGGACACCCGCCAGCCCGCGTTGAAGGCAGCGGCTCGTGCTGCGCTGCGGGGCCCTCGTCCCCTCAAGGGCGCCCCCTCCCTCTTCCGCATCAATGGCTGCGGCGTGGGGCTGTACGGCAAGCGCGATGAGGCCCCGGACGGATCCTATATAGCCACGACCTTCATCAGCCTGATCTTCATCCCCGTGTTCCCGCTGGCCTCCTACCGGGTGCGCGAGGTGGACGGAAACGCCTACCAGTTCTACACCAAGGAGTCGCTCGGCCCGGTGACGCGCGTGTGGCAGCGGCTGGTGCTCGCTGGTGCCGCGGGGCTGCTCCTCTGGTCGGGCGTGGATGGCTACCTGAACTCGCCGGAGCGCCTGGCGCGGCTGGCGCTGGAGGAGGTCCAGTCGGCGGAGGCCACCCTCTCGCGCGAGCAGGCCATCGAGCGCTACCGCTCCGTCATCGACGCGCACGAGGATGCGTCGGCGCGCGCCCAGGCGGTGGACGCAGTGGTGCGCTTGAGCCTCGCGGGTCTGCCCACGCCCTGCACGAGGGACGCAGTGGATGCGGTGGGCCGCGTGGTGAGGGGCGTCTCCACCCTGCCCTCCAACTTCATCGTCGGCGCCACCGCGGCCCGGCTGGGCGAGCGGCTCGACGGCTGCGCCCGGGAGATCGGCCAGGAGACGCCGGCGGACGCACGGGCGGCGCTCGCGGTGGTGGAAGCCGGACTGCGGGTGGTCAATGGCACGCCCGCGCTGATGGAGCGGCAAGTGGCGATCAAGCGCTCCCTGGCGGAGCGGCTCGTGAAGGAGAGGCCGCTGCAGGCGCTCGCGCTCTATGTCGAGCTGCCCGGGAAGGAGTCACTGAACGCGGCCCAGGCCATCATCGACTCCTTCGGCGAGGCGCCCTCGCTGTGGATGGAAACCTCTGGCGCGGTGGAGGCGTGGAGGCGACACAGGGACCTGGACAAGTCCCACAAAGACACGGTGGCCCTCTATCTCACGCGGCTGGAGGCGGCCCACGCCGCGCACGCGAAGGACACGGCACTCATCGAGGAGGGTGACGAGGCGAAGCTCGTCCAGGCCTTGAAGGCGTCTCCGGGCAACCAGGAGCTGGCGGTAGCGGTGGCCGGCATCGCGCGGAGCGAGGGTGACGCAAAGGGGGCACTGGCCACCCTGACTGCGCTCGGGCCTGTGGGACGGCTCACGGGCGAGGCCCAGATGATGCTCGGTCTCTGCCACCGTGACCTGGGACAGCTCCCCGAGGCGGATGCGGTGCTCTCCGCCTTCATCGCCGAGCACCTGGAGCCCTTCCAGCATGTGCAGCGCAAGTACGAGCAAGAGTCGAGCGCGCTGGAGGATCGGCTCATCTCGCAGGCGCGAGCGGGCCAGCTCCCCACGGAGGTGACGAGCCGGTTGGAGGTGGCCTCCGGCAGCGAGGAGCAGCAGCAGAAGATCTTCAGCGAGTGGCTGTCCGAGCGGATGGAGAAGGACCCCGGCCTGGAGAAGCTGCGCGAGGAGTACCTGCGTCACCAGCCGGTGGTGCCGGCCTCGCTCATGCTGGGCATGGTGAAGCTGCAGCGGGCCAACGAGACGGAAGGCACGGCGCGCCAGGCGCTGCTGGGTGAGGCCGAGCGGGTCTTCCTCGCCATCCGCCAGGAGGCCGAGGGAGATCCGCGTTTCCACCTGGGACTGGGACAGGTGTACCACCGGCTCGGCCGGGCCGAAGAGGGAGACAAGGAGCTGCGCGGCGTAGTGGAGCGCAAGCAGCCGGAGCTCACCCTGGAGGTGGCCCGCGTCTACCGTGAGATGGATCGGATCGATCAGGCCCGGCCTCTCGCCGAAGAGGTGTACTCCACCGCGACGGAGGAGACGTACAAGCACTGGGCGGCGTCCCTCATGGCGCGCATGGCCACGGATGAGGACGAGCAGGAGAAGTGGCTGCGCAGGAGCGATACGAGCTCGCCGAACATCCAGGATTCACTGCTGGAGCTGGAGGCGGAGCGAGCGCTGCGCGAGGGTCGACTGGAGGAGGCCGATCGGGCCTTCGCGAAGTGCGTGGCCTTCCGGGCCAGGGATGCGAAGCACAGCTCGACGTCGGCCAACAATGCGGCCCTGTCGCTGCATGGTCGGTATCTGGCGACGGGGGACGTGGCGCACCTGCGCTCGGCGATGCGGCACCTGGAGAACGCGGTGCGGCTGGAGCCGGACAACGCCCTGGTGATGGGCAACCTGGCGGACGCGCAGCAGTACCTGGGCACCGTCACCGTGTTGGAGCGCTGGGTGCGCACGAAACCGCTGCACCTGAAGGAGGGTGAGGCGGAGGAGCTGCTCAGGGTCCTGCTCGGAGGCCCGTTGCGAGAGGAGGTGCTGCGAGCGATGGACAGAGATCCCGCCCTGCGCCGGAGCCAGGAGCTGAGCCAGCAGGAGCAGACCCTGGCGCCCGGGAAGGCCTCGGCCTGGGAGCGGCAGCTGGCCTGGCTGCGGCTGCACCGGGACGAGCGGGGACTGGCGGCGCTGGCGAAGCGGCTGGAGACGCTTCCTGCCTTCGAGGGAGGCTCGAGGGCCGAGGTCCGCCGCAAGTGGGAGTCGGGCGAGATGGACGCGAAGCTGGTCAAATGGGTGGCCCAATATGTGGCCCGGGCCGAGGCGACCTTGAAGCGGGCGAAGCAGACGAACCACGCGCCCACGATCGCGGCGGCATGGCACCTGCTGGGAGAGGTCCTGCTCTGGCAGCGCGACTTCATCGAGCCGAAGGCGGAGCAGCTCGACGCGCTGGTGGACACCTACCGTCAGGCGGCGAAGCTCTGGCCGCAGCTCGGCGTGAGCGGGGACCTGGAGACGGCGTTGGCCTTCGCGGCGGTGGAGCGCGGGGCGGCGAAGTCCGAGGCACTGGCGAAGGTGTTGAAGGAGGAGCGGCGCATCCAGACCACGGCGACGATGATGCACCATGCGCTGACGGGCCCCTCGGGCTCGGAGGTGGCGGCGGTGCTGCGAGCGCAGCCGGAGCTGAAGGAAGCGGTCGAGCGCGCGCGTGAGCGGGCCAAGGCCCAGCCCAGGCTGTCGGACTGGGTGCTGGCGAAGGCAGCGGGAGACGTGGTGCTGGAGCAGGCGGCGGCGGCAGTGTTCTCGCGGCAGGACGTGGAGCTGGAGCTGGCCATCGACGCGAGGTTGGCGGGAGATCACCCGCGCGAGAAGGCGGAGCAGGAGCTCTTCAAGCAGGGCAAGGCGCAACAGGGCCGGCCCTGAAGTACACGAGTGACAGGAGCGAACGACCGAATGAATCCGAAGCGAGGCTTTGCCAGCGACAACAACGCGGGGATCCACCCGACGATCCTCGAGGCCATTGCCCGAGCCAACGTGGGCCACGCCCTGGCCTACGGCGGCGACCCGTGGACCGAGCGCGCGGTGGCGAAATTCCGTGAGCACCTGGGCTCGCACGTGGACGTGCACTTCGTCTTCAACGGTACGGGCGCCAACGTGCTGGGCCTGAGCGCGCTCCTGCGGCCGTACCACGCCGTGCTCTGCTCCGAGACAGCGCACATCAACGTGGACGAGTGCGGCGCCCCGGAGAAGGCCACCGGCTGCAAGCTGGTGGACATCCCCACCCCGGACGGCAAGCTGACTCCGGCGCTGGTGGAGCCACGCATCCGCGGCCTGGGAGACCAGCACCACGTGCAGCCCCGCGTCATCTCCATCTCCCAGTCCACGGAGCTGGGCACCATCTACACGCCCGAGGAGATCCGCGCGCTCGCGGACCTGGCGCACCGCCATGGCCTGTACCTGCACATGGATGGCGCCCGCATCTCCAACGCCGCCGCCGCGCTCGGCGTCCCGCTGCGCGCCATCACCACCGACTGCGGCGTGGACATCCTCTCGTTCGGCGGCACCAAGATCGGCCTGATGATGGGCGAGGCCGTGGTCGTCTTCGATCCCAAGCTGGCGCCGGATTTCAGGTTCCTCCGCAAGCAGGGCATGCAGCTCTCCTCGAAGATGCGCTTCGTGTCCGCCCAGTTCGAGGCGCTGCTCACCGATGACCTCTGGCTGAAGAGCGCGCGCCACGCCAACGCCATGGCGGCGCTGCTTGCCCGGGAAGTCTCTTCCCTGCCCAAGGTGCGAATCACCCGGCCCACCCAGGCCAACGGAGTCTTCGCGTCCCTGCCCAAGGAGCTCATCCCTCGGATGCAGGAGCACACCTTCTTCTACGTCTGGGACGAGTCCATCTCCGAGGTGCGCTGGATGACGTCCTTCGACACCACCGAGGAGGACGTGCGCAGCTTCGCCACGAGGCTGCGCGAGCTCGTGGGCGGTTGAGCCTCAGCTCAGGGCGCCAGCACTCCCCGGCGGTAGAAGCTCTCCCGATTGCCGGGGAGGTCCTCCTCCCAGAGGACATGCACCTCGGCGGCCCTGCCCGAGGAGATGATGACCGGCGAGGTGGACTTCCCGGGAGACTGACTCAGGTTCTGCGTCTCCTCGAAGCTCGCCCCCCGGTCAGCGCTGGAGCGATAGAAGATGTCGCCCCCGCCCTCAGAGCGGTCACGCCAGACGATGCGGACGAAGCCGCTCGACGTAGAGAGCGCGTACTGCGACGACTTGCCCGGTGTCTGGCTCAAGTTCCTGGGCGCCTCGAAGGTGCCACCTGTATCGATGCTCCGCGTGAAGAAGATGTCCGTGCTGCCCGCCACCTTCTCCTTCCAAAGGACGTAGACGAACGCGTCTTTCACCTCGAGCAGCGGATCGAGCGAGGCCACGGCGTTGTTGCTGAGGTTCAGGATGGGCTCGAAGCTGGCGCCGCGCGTGATGCTCCGGCGGAAGGCAATCTCACTGGCGCAGCCGCTGCCCTCCCGCCAGACGACGTACACCCCCGTCCCTTGCGCCACCAGACTCGCGTCCTCGGAGGCGGCGCTCCCCTCATCCAGCACCTGCGTGGGCGTGAACGAGCGCCCCTCGTCCATGCTCTGGCGGAAGAACACCTGGGAACCATCGTCCCAGACGGCGTAGACAGAGTCGCCCTCCGCGGCGAGAGACAGATCGCTCCCCTTCGCCTGCTCGCTGAGCTCGATGGGCGCCTCGAAGGTGTCGCCGAAGTCGTGGCTCGCCCGGAAGAAGAGGTCGCTTCCTCGCTCCGAGCCGCGCCAGCCCACGTAGACGTTCCCACCCATGGCGACAATCCGAGGCGCCGTGCCGCGTGCGCTCAGCACCTGGATGGGGCCGAAGGTCACCCCGAAGTCGTGGCTCGCCCGGAGGCGGATGCCCTCCTCGGCCCAGACGACGTAGATATCGCCCTCAATCCGCGCCACCTGGACGTCCGAGGCGCGCGCGTGGCTGTCGCTCAGCTTCTGGGCCGCACTGTAGGTCAGCCCCCGATCCGCGCTCTGCCGGAAGTAGACGTCCCCGTAACCCGTCTTCATGTCGATCCACGCGGCGAAGACATGGTTGCCCACCACCGCCACCGCAGGTTCACGAGAATTGGCCCGCGTCTCACTGAAGTTCCCGGCAGTCTCGAACACCTCACGGGCGTACCCGGCCTGGGGCGCCAGCAGCACCCATACCCACAACCACCTGAAAGCCCCCATTGAGTCCCCCCCTCACTTGCTCTTGGGACAGGCAGGGTCAACTTCGCTATGCGAGCCCCCAGGCTGAATCGCACGGTGGACCAGATGTGCCGTCGAATGGACAACCGGCACACGGGCTCGGGGGCCCAGAGGACTACCAATAGCGACGCGGCGGCGGAGGGGGTGGGGCCTGCACAACCACCGGTTCGAGCATGCCGCACTCCAGCAGCCGCTCGACCGCGGCCTTGACCTCCCTCGGGCTGGCACAGTCATCGAGGTTACGGGTCACCTCGGAGATCGTCCGCTCCCCCACCCCGAACTCCACGAGGAAGAGCCCATCCTCGGAGGTCAGCCCGCGAGGCCCGCTCCATTCACCCCGGGCCGCGTCGAACTGCGCACGCCCCATGCCCGCCCGAGACCTCTCGACGAGGAGGGTATAGGCCGACACGGCCTCGTTGCCCTTCGTGGAGAGCCGGAACTTCTGCCCACGCCCGAAGCGGACCTTCTCTGAATTCTCGATCTTCATCACACGGCCTCCGCAGCCAGAGGCCGGCCCATCCGTTTGAGCCAACGCACGTGGCTCCCCAGCGCCGCGCGCACATTGTCCTGGGTGCGGTAGCGCACGCCGTGCTCCAGACAGGTCTTCTCGATGATCCGCGAGAGCGCCGGGTAGTGCAGGTGGCAGACCCGCGGGAACAGGTGGTGCACCACCTGGAAGTTGAGCCCACCGAGGTACCAATCTAGAAACTTCGCCTTCGTCGCCAGCGCCAACGTCCACCCGCTCTCGCGCCCCCCGATGGGTCTTCGGCCCGGCGGGGTAGATCCCCGCGCGGCCCTGCCCCAGCTCGGCAAGCCCTCCTTCGTAACATGTGCGGACCGTCGCGGGTGACCTGAATCCAGAAGCGTTCGTTCTCCAGCTAAGCCACCTCGGCCAGCAAGTCAGCGGCAGTGACGCGATCCGCCGCGGCCCCGCCAAAGTAACGCATCAACCCGACCTCCTCGTACCTCGGAAGGATGCGAGGGCTCATCAGGCCGATCTCCCGCAGGTTGGGCACCAGCCTCGAGAACATGGTGTGGCGGAAGTTCTCCAGCCCCGGGGCCACGGACACGAAGCCACGCCACTGGGCACGGGACAGGCGCCCCGCGAACCACTCGTCATACACCTCGTAGGCGATGAAACGGTCGCGCATGAGCAGGGCGATCTCGAAGGCCCAGTCCTCGCGCTCCTGGCGCTCGCGCTCGGACAGGTGGCAGGTGAACTGCTCGCGCAGGGCAAGCACGCCATAGTGCACATGGCGCGCCTCGTCCTGGATGACGCGGGAGAGCAGCTCGCGCAACAAGGGCTCTCGGGTCTGCCGATAGAGCGTTCCGAAGGCTCCGAGCGCCAGGCCTTCCACCATGATCTGCATGCCGAGGAACTTCATGTCCCAGCGGCCATCGCTCATCAGCGCGTCGATGATGACAAAGAGGTTGTCGTTGATCTGATAGAGCTTGTTCAGCTTCTGGTCGAGGTAGCGGTGGAAGACCTCGACGTGGCGGCCCTCGTCCATGACCTGGGTGGAGCCGTAGAGCTTGCCATCGAAGAACTGCACGGCCTCGGTCACCTGGGCGGCGGCGAAGAGGGCGCCCTGCTCACCATGGAGGAATTGGGAGAGCATCCAGGCGGCGAGGTCCGCGGTGAAGCGCCGCTTCTCCCGTGCATCCAGCCGGATGCCGAGCACCTCCAGGGCCTCGAAATTGACAAAGGACTCGGGCAGGAGCGGCACCTCGGGGTTGAACGGATCCACGGAGAGGTTCCACGGCAGATCGGCCCCGTCCCATTGGCCGCGCTTGGCGCGCTGGTAGAGCTCGGCCATCTCCGGCTGATCGGCGGGATAGCTCCAGTCGAAGTGGGCGTGGTGGCGCGAGGCGATGCGGGTGGGGACTCCCTGTTTGCCACGGAGCAGCAGAAGCCCGCGCACGGCCGAGGGCAGCAGCGCACCCAGCACTCGGGGATCTCTCATCTCCGCCACCATGCCGAGTGCTTCCAGATAGGGATCCAACCGGGCCCGGGCCTTGGGGGGCAGGAACGTCAACAGCTGCTTCATCGCGACACCTCCACCGTGATTGGAGACAGCGGCCGCGCCACACACGCGAGTACCTGCCTGCTGGCGCGCTCCTCGAGGGAGAGACAATTCGGCTCCTCCAGGTGGACCTCACCCGAGAGCAGCGAGAGCCGGCACGTCCCGCAGCCGCCCACGGCGCAGGAGTACGGCAGGGGCAGTCCCGCGGCGAGCCCGGCCTCCAGCACCGTGGCGCCCGGCGCGGCCATCAGCCGGTGGGACACCCCGCCCAGGCGCACTTCCACGGGCTGAGCGCCAGACAGGGTCTCGGACGGATCCGCGATCCGCGAGGGGGACCCGGCGCTCCGGACGGAGGACGCCGGAGCCCTGCCCGCGCGGCGCACGAGTGGTGGAGGGGTCCGCCCCGCGAGCCCGTCCCTCACCATGGAGAGATCGCGCCGGAGCTGGTCGAGGAAGCGTTTCACCCTCCCAGGCGTAGTGAGCCGCTCGACAACGCGTCAAGCGTCCCCCTCCCCTCACGTCGGCCCGAAGACGTTGAGCGGGGCAATCACTCCGGCGGACAGCCGTAGAACCGGATGCGCCGCCTCGAGCGGCCGCTCTCCTGGAGCCCAAGCACCATGTCCAAGCCCCTGCTGTCCGCCCTCGCCATCCTCTCGCTGCTCGCCGTGCCCGCCGCCTACGCGGGAGATGACGCCAAGAAGGAAGAGAAGGCCAAGGACGAGAAGTGCACCATCAGCGTCAAGAAGGGGGACCTGGTCTCCCAGGGCAAGGACCTGGTCGTCGAGGGCAAGGGCGCGGTCCGGGACGCGGTAGCCATCGACGGCAACGTGATCGTCCGCGCGGGTACCACGGTGAATGACGTGGCGGCGCTCCGGGGCAAGGTGACGGTGGAGGCCGGCGCCCGGGTGTCCGGGGACGTCTCGGCCATCGGCGGGGACGTCTACATCCAGAAGGGCGCCACCATCGCGGGGGATGTGAACGCCATCGGCGGATCGATTCACGCCGACGAGGGGGCCACCATCGCCGGCGAGAAGAACCAGCTCTCCATCAACATCAACGGAGAGGAGTTCTTCCAGAAGCTCATCGGTAAAGCCCTCAGCGGCAAGGGGAGCCGCAACTGCGAGCTTCGCATTACCGAGGAGTAACAGCCCGCTCATGCTCGGAGGGCGCCCCGCCCTCGACGCCCGTGAGCGGCATCATCGTGGCCCGGAGCGCGAGGATCTGCTCCCGGGCCATGTCCTTGAGCCGATCCACATCCGCGAGCGTCATGCCCTTGGTGGAGATGGGCGTTCCCACCGTCACCAGAGCGCGCGAGGTAGCAAAACGCCACGAGTGCTTGGGCAGCGCCCGGCGCGTCCCGCTCACCGCCACGGGCAGAATGTCCGCGCCCGCCTCGATGGCCAGCCGGAAGGCGCCGTCCTTGAAGGGCAGCAGATCCTCCGTCTTCGAGCGCGTGCCCTCGGGGAAGATCATCACCGGCATGCCCTTGTCCAGCCAGCGAGCGCAGGTGGCCATGGCGGCCGAAGCGGAGTCCTTCTCGCCGCGGCGCACGGGGATGTCCCCAGCCAGCCACATGCTCCAGCCCACCACGGGAATCTTGAAGAGCGAGGCCTTGCCCAGCCACTTCATCTCCCAGGGCAGGAAGGAGAT
This sequence comes from Archangium lansingense, assembly GCF_026626635.1. Classification (GTDB taxonomy): domain Bacteria; phylum Myxococcota; class Myxococcia; order Myxococcales; family Myxococcaceae; genus Archangium; species Archangium lansingense. Next base: position 6,429,097 of record NZ_JAPNKA010000001.1, on the reverse strand, counting down.
GAGGAACGGATCCGCGTTGGACTCGTGGTTGCTCACCACCACGGTGCGGCCCGCGGGGGGCACCGGCTTGCCGTACACGCCAAACTTCCAGAAGGGGTTGAGCCTGGCCGCGGTGACACCGATGAGCCGGAAGGCACGGCCCGTAATCACCTTGCGCTTGTCGAAGGGCCAGGTGATGACCATCGGAGCCTGCAGGCAGAAGCCCGTCAGGGCCACCAGGCCGGTTTCCAGCCACGCATACATGGAGAGCAGTGCGTTCATGAAGTCTCCCGGCCTATCAGCGGCGGACCTTGGGGTCCAGATCCACGCTTACCGGGCAGTGGTCGGAACCGAGGACATGGGGGTGAATGGCGGCGCGTTTCACGTAGGGCATGGCCCCGGGTGAGGCCAGCACGTAGTCCAGGCGCCAGCCCACGTTGCGCTCGCGAACCCCGAAGCGCTGGCTCCACCAGCTGTAGTGCCCCGTCCCCTTCTCGAAGTGACGGAAGGTGTCCAGCCAGCCGGCGCGGATCCACCGGTCGAACTCCTCGCGCTCCTCGGCGAGGAAGCCACTCGTCTCCCGGTTGTCCTTGGGGCGCGCCAGATCGATCTCTTGATGCGCTGTGTTGAAGTCCCCCATGACCAGGATGCGCTCGCCGTCGCGCAGGCCCTTCTCCAGCCGTTTGAAGAGGCGCCGGTAGAAGGCCAGCTTGAAGGGCACGCGGCTGTTGTCCCGCTCCTTGCCGTTGCCATTGGGGAAGTAGCAGTTGACCACCGTGAGGCTGCCGAACCGGGCCACCTGCAACCGGCCCTCGGCGTCCATCTCCTTCACGCCCAGCACCGTCTCCACCTCATCCGGCGGCTTGCGGGCGAAGAGGCCCACCCCGCTATAGCCAGGGCGCTCGGCGGCGACGAAGTGGGAGGTACGCCACCCCTTGGGGGCGCGCACCTCCTCTGGGAGCTGGTCCTCGCGGGCGCGCACCTCTTGCACGCCCACCACGTCGGCCTTCTCGGCCGCCAACCAGTCCAGGAAGCCCTTCTTGTGGACCGACCTCAGCCCGTTCACGTTCCAGGAGACAATCCGCACACCCCGTTCATTGCCCGAGCGGCGCGCGCTTTTCCAGTCCCTCCGTGTGTCTCCCCGCTCCCTCTGGGAGCGAGCGGGGGTCACAGGGGGAGCCTACCTCTTGGGACTCAGGAGGTCGGGAAGGGATTGCGCTCGGTGAACTGCTTCTGGTGCCAGTAGGGGTAGACCGAGGGCGTGGCGCTGGCCGCGTCGAGCTTCGCCACCTGCGCCGGGGTGAGGTTCCAGCCGATAGCCCCCAGGTTCTGGCGCAGCTGCGCCTCATTGCGCGCGCCGACGATGACATTGGCGACCGTGGGACGCTGCAGCAGCCAGTTCAGGGCGATCTGCGGCACCGTCTTGCCAGTCTCCTTCGCCACCTCATCCAGGGCATCCACGACCTTGTAGAGGTGCTCCTCCGGCACCTGCGGACCGCCCGCGGCCGTCATGGCGTTCTGCAGCCGCGTTCCCTCCGGCAGGGGCTGGCCGCGCCGGAGCTTGCCCGTGAGCCGTCCCCACCCGAGCGGGCTCCAGACGACGGCGCTGACCTTCTGGTCGTGCCCCAGCGGCATCAGCTCCCACTCGTACTCGCGCCCGACGAGCGAGTAGTACGCCTGGTGGGCCACGTAGCGAGCCAGGTTGTATCGCTCCGACACGGCCAGCGACTTCATGAGGTGCCAACCCGAGAAGTTCGAGCAGCCGATGTAGCGAATCTTCCCGCTGCGCACGAGATCATCGAGCGCGTTGAGCGTCTCCTCGACGGGCGTGACGGCATCGAAACCATGGAGCTGGAAGAGATCGATGTAGTCAGTGCCCAGGCGGCGCAGGCTGCCTTCCACGGAGCGGATGAGGTGGTAGCGCGACGAGCCCACGTCGTTGGGGCTGGAGCCCGCGCGGAAGGTGGCCTTGGTGGAGATGATCGCCCGCTCGCGCCGGCCCTTGAGCGCCTGGCCCAGGATCTCCTCGGCCACGCCACCGGAGTAGATGTCGGCCGAGTCGAACATGTTCATCCCGGCATCGAGCGCGATGTCGACGAGCCGGGTGGCCTCCTTCACGTCGCTCTCGCCAAAGCCTTTGAAGAACTCGTTGGTGCCACCGAACGTCCCGGTGCCCAGACTGAGCACGGGGACCTTGAAGCCTGAGCTGCCAAGTTGCCGAAATTCCATGGTGTCGACCTTCCCATCCAGACGAGCGCGCCGACGGGCGCGGAGACGCGCGATCTAACGAATCGAGGATGAGGCCGCAGCACGAAGTGAAGGCTCCGAGCCTCGAGCCACCCGCTGCCGGAAGTCCCGGGGGCGCTCGCCGGTGAAGGCGTGAAAGGCATGGGTGAACGAGGCAAGGCTCTCGAAGCCCACCGCGTAGGCCGTCTGCGTCACCCGGGCCCCCTCCTCCGCGAGCAGCTCCATGGCGCGCAGCATCCGCGCGTCGTGGAGGAACCTCCGCCACGTCGTCTGGGCTTCTTCCTCGAAACGCCGCGAGAGCGTCCTCCCAGACAACCGCGCAGCGCGTGCCGCGTCTTCGAAGGAGATGGGCTCGCCCAGGTGATTCAACGTGAAGGCCATGGCCCGCTCCAGCTCCGGCGTCCGGGCCCGTGGCAGCCGCCATTCCTGGGCCCCCGAGGCCCACTCGGACAACAGCAGCGCCAGCGTCCCGAAGAAGCCATCCGCCAGGGCATCCCTGGGCGGACGCTCCGGACCCCAGCGGGTGGAGTAGAGGAGCATCTCCCGCGCGAGCGGCTCGATGGTAAACACCCGGCACTCCCCCTCGGGAGGCACGCGCACCAACTTCGGCTCCAGGTACACCGTGCGCAGGCTCACCGGCTGGGAGACACGAATCCGATGCCGGGTCCCGGAGCGCAGCCACGCCGCGCGCTGGGGAGGAAGCAACCACTGCTCCCGCTCCACCTCCAGGTGAATCACTCCCTGCGACGAGTACAGGAGTTGGTGCTTGCGGTGGGAGTGCCACGCCGAGGTGAAGGGCAACAACTCATCGGCGAGACAGAAGGCCGGCGCCTCCACCGCGTCCACATCCACCAGGGGTTTCGGCACGCCGCGTCCTCCCGCTCAGGCCTCCATACTGACGTCCGGCCGCGCATTGCGCCAACTGTGATAAATCGCACCTGCATGAGCGTCTTCCCAAGGAATGTGTTCACCGCGCTGCCCGCGTGGGTGCTGCTGGTGCTGTGCGCGGGTTGTCCTGGAACCGAGCTCGAGTGCAAGCCGGGCTACCACGTAGAAGGTGGGGCATGCGTGCCGGATGTCACGACACCGCCGCCTCCGCCTCCCAACCCGTGCGAGCCCAATCCCTGCACCGCGCCGAACAAGACAGTCTGCTCGGTGTCGAGCGGACAGGCAGTCTGCGCATGCAATTCCGGGTACTTCCCCGTCGGTGACACCTGCGAGCAGGATCCGCCGCCCGACTGCGCGCGCCGGCACTCCCAGGGTGACGCCTTCGAGCCCGACGAGTGCCCGTCGCTCGCGCGCCCGGTGGACACCCTGAGCGCCTGGGAATCGCACACGATAAGCGCCCCTTCGGACGAGGACTGGTTCCGCCTGTCCGCCACCAGCGGCAACATCTACGAGGTGGTCGCCATCGGCGGCTCGGAGCTGCGGCTGCGAGTGGACCTGTATGGCGCGGATGGCACCACCGTGCTCGCCTCGGAGACCGGTTCGGAGCTGGAGATGGGCCTGGCGTACAAGGCTCGCACCACTGGGAACCTCTTTGCCCGCATCGTCTCGGCGAATCGCTCCACGGTGGGCCCCTACGAGGTCTCCTTCAATCACCTGGGCACGGACGACCTCGCGGACGAGCCCGCCCAGGCCACCACGGTGATGACTCCCGCGCAGACGCCTGGCTCCGGCATGCTGCAGTTCAACGGGGACGTGGACGTGGTGCGGATGAAGCTGGAGGGAAGTGGCCGCACCTACCGCATCGAGGCGTCATGGGCCGCCACCCCCACCACCGCCTTGCTGCGGCTGGAGCTGCTCGGCACGGATGGGACGGCCGTGCTGGCCTCCAGCGAGTCCGCCACCACGGCGAGCTTCATCTACCGTGTCGCCACCGCGGGTGAGTACTTCCTGCGCCTGAGTGAGCGCACCGGCAAGCGGCGCGAGAGCTACAGCTACACGCTCACGGACCTGGGGATCGACGCGGATGCGAACACGCCCGCGCAGGCCACTCCGGCCACCCCGAGCACGACGCCCACCAGCAGCACGCTCGACTACCCGGGAGACCTGGACGTGTTCTCGTTCCAGGCCCAGGCGGGCCACATCTACCAGTTCACCTGTGATGCCACCGTCCCCAGCATGCCCGCCCACTTCACCTGCGACGTGGCCTTCGTGGACGCCCAGGGCTCGGTGCTGAAGCGCGGCTCCACGACTCTCGCCGGTACCCAGGCGGTGGCTGCCGAGTTCGACACGGCAAGCACCGTCTACGTGCGGATCACCACCACGGGGGCCTTCACCGACGGCGGCTACAAGTGGCTCCTCACGGACCTGGGCGTGGATGACTACGGCGACATATTGGCCACGGCCACTCCGGTCACTGTCCCGACTGACACCCAGACGGACGGAAAATTCGAGATCACCGAGGACGTGGACATGCTGTCGTTCCAGGCGCAGGCGGGCCACATCTACGAGTTCACGTGCGCCCCCACCAACGTCACCTGCAACGCGAGCATTCTGGATGCCACGGGCTCGGCGGTGCGCTCCTCCTCGTCTACGACCACCAGCAGCGCGGTCGTGCAATACAAGCTCGGTACGACGGGCACCTATTACGTGAGGCTCCTGCCGGTCTCCCCCAAGAACATCACCACCACCTACAAGTGGACCCTGAAGGACCTGGGCGTGGACGACCACGGCGACACGTTGCCCACGGCCACGGCCGTCACCCCCTCCACCACCCCGACCGCCGGTAAGGTGGACTTCCCCGGGGACGAGGACTGGTTCTCCTTCCAGGCCCAGGCGACCCAAACGCTCACCTTCACCTGTGACGCCGCCAGCAATTTCAATTGCAACCTGTACCTGATGAACGCCGGAGGAAGTCTGCTGACGTCGGACGCCACGAGCGCCCAGAACGCCCAGATCACCTACCGGTTCACCTCGGCGGGCACGTACTACATGCGGCTCGCATCCGGGGACAACAAGGCCTCCCCCTACACCTGGCAGCTCATCGATCAGGGCTTGGATGACCACGGAGACACCGACACCAACGGCACGGCGCTCGTCCTCGGCGCCGCCACCTCCGGCAAGCTGCAGGTCCCCACCGACGTGGACTACTTCACCGTGTCACTGGCCGCGAACACCACGTACACCGCGACACTGTCCCCGAGCAACGGCGTCATGTTCACCGTCTACGGAACCAACAAGGCCAGCGTCCTCGCCAGCGGCACGGGCACGAAGTCCTTCAACAGCGGCACCGCCGCGGGCACCTTCTACGTCAAGGTGGCGTACCAGTCTCAGCAGGCCACCGTCACCCCGTACACGATCACCGTGGCGAAGTAGCGGAACGGGGGCTCGGCCACCACGGCCGAGCCCCTCTGCGTTACAGGAAGAGCGTGGGGTCGAACTCGTCCACACGCACCGGGAGCAGGCGCGGGAGCGGCCTCTGGAACACCTTGGCATTCAGCTCGAGATCGAGGATCTCCAGCCCGGCCGGGACGAGCTCACGGAAGCGCTGGCTCATGTACTCGCGCAGACCCAGGATGGCGACTTGCCGCTTCTCCTCGAGCAGCAGGCGCAGGGCATCCGCGAAATCCGTCCCATCGTGGCTGGCGAGCGCCACCGCGGCCTTGGGGCGCTGGGTGCGGATGGCCTCCAGGAGCTTGAGGATGCCCAGGTCCACCACCTTCTGGTCAGGCCGTCCATGGAGGAGCACCACGTCGCAGCCGGCGGTCTTCAGGGCGCGCACGAAGCCGATCATCACGTCCGGCAGTTGCTCACCCCGAGCGTTCAGCACCACGATGCAGCGCACGGGTTTAGGGAAGTGCTCTTCACAGAAGGCCACCAGTCGATCGAACTGCACACGATCCTGGGGCTCGGGCTTGCGTCCCACGACGTTGGACACGGCCCAGTCGACGTTCTCGGCGTCGATGATGACGTAGGAGGCTGCGGGAGGACGTGAGGAAACCATGGCGAGGAGGATACTCCGACTCCACGCCATGGGAGGACGTTACCTGCCGAGCCTCAGCGCTTGACGGCGTACTGCAGGAGCACGACGCCGTTGCGGTACACCTTGGTCGAGAGCAGCTCGAGGTCAGCCTTCCGAGCCAGGTGCGGCGCGAGCGTCTTGCCCGACCCGAGCAGCACCGGGTTCAGCTTGATGATGACCTCGTCGATGAGGCCCGCGTCGAAGAGGGTCGTTGCCAGGGGCCCGCCGCCGCACAGGTAGATGTCCTTGGGAACGCTCATCTTGGCCGCGCGCACGGCACGGCTCATGTCAACCTGCGTGCCGGGACGCGACTTCAGCTCCCGCACGAAGGCGACGGGATCCTCTCGGACGAGGTGCACGCGCGGATCCGGACTCTCCTTCATGGTGCGCGAGAAGACGTAGGTCTCCAAGGAGGGGTACGGGTCCGTGATCCCCACCTTCGGCGCGGGCTCGTAGGTACCGCGGCCCATCACCACCGTGTCGTACTCCGACAGCAACGAGTGGAAATAGTCCATCACGTGATCGGGCGAGATGTCCGAGGGGAAGAAGTCGACCGAGTCGTCCTCGCGAGCGATGAAGCCGTCGAGGGTCGTTGCGACGTGGTACTTGAGCTTGCGCATCTGGGATTGCATAGGAGCTCCGATGGCGTGAGTTGTGGTTCTCCGTCGCGCACGGGTGCGCTTCGCACGGGGACGCGCGACGGCAAGAGGTGGCGGGTCCGCGGACCTGGAGCCCGAAGACCTGTTGATGAACTTGAGGGGGACGGATCTCCGCTCCTCGCATGCGCACGGCACACCGACCAAGGGTGACAGACGTCGTCACACTCGAAGGTCGCTACATGGGGCGGAGGTTTTTAGCGAAGAGAGATCATGGACGACACGGTTTCCCGTGCCGGAACGAAAGGTCTCACGGGCGCACGTTCGAGACAAGCTTCTTGTTTGCTGCTGCTGTCTGGTGTCGAACGCTCCGCCCTACCCCGTCATCCGTTGCCGCCAGGCGCATGAGCGGCAAGCTTCTCTCCCAGGGATAGGTGAAGGAAGGGGGCAACATGGCAGGCACTCGACGGTCTCGCATGCCCGCATGGGTTCCGGGGCTCATCGTCGCGCTCTCGCTGGTGGCGAACGCGGCTCCCCAGGCCAAATTGCCCGAGTACTGGGACGTCCGCGTGTACATCTCGCTCAACTGGGATGTGCTGACGCGCTCCCTGGAGACATGCTCGGTCCTGGCGGATCCCAAGGTCCCGGAGCGCTCCGTGCTCTATCTGCCCAAGGATCTGCCCGAGCCCCTGGTGGTCCAGCAATTGCGCCAGAGATGCCCTCAGGTGCGCATCCAGCGTCTGCCCTCGGATATCACTGAACCAGGACAGGCGAACGTCCAGGCGATTGATCCGCCGGGGCTGCTCTTCCTGGAGCATCCGTATGTCGTGCCCGGCGGCATGTTCAACGAGATGTACGGATGGGACAGCTACTTCATCCTCCGCGGGCTGCTGCGCGACGGGCGGGACGAGCTGGCCCAGGGCATGGTGCGCAACTTCTTCTTCGAGCTCGAGCACTACGGCGCGGTGCTCAACGCCAACCGCACCTACTACCTCACCCGCTCCCAGCCACCCTTTCTCTCCTCGATGGTGCTGGCGGTCCATGACTCCCTCGGAGAGGCGGAGAAGCGTGCGTGGCTGACCGAGGCCCTGCCCTATCTGACCCGCGACTACGAGATGTGGGTCCGGGGAGAGCACCTGGCCGGGCAGACAGGGCTGTCCCGCTACTTTGATTTCGGCGAGGGGCCGGTGCCCGAGCTCGACACGCACGCCCGTTACTATCGAGACGTGGTGGCGTACTTCCTGCGCAACCCGGAGGCCGGCAAGCCCTATCTGCGCGAGGTGAACCCGGAGACCCGGCAGACAACCGACACGAGCCCCGTGTTCACCTTCCAGGTCTGTGAGCAGAAGGTCGGGACGACGAGCTGCACGGCCATGGAGTCGTTCACGCTCACGGAGGATTACTACAAGGGCGACCGCAGCATGCGCGAGTCGGGTTTCGACGTCTCCTTCCACAACGGGCCCTTCAACGCGAGCATGCACCACTACGCCTCGGTGGACCTGAACAGCCTGCTGTACAAGACAGAGACGGACCTGGAGCGCATCAACACGTTGCTGGGCCGCACCGCGGAAGCGCGTACGTGGCGGGAGCGCGCCGCACGGCGCAAGGAGCTGGTGAACCGCTACCTGTGGGACGCCCAGCGTGGCATGTACTTCGACTACGACTTCGTGGCCGGCAAGCGCTCGACCTATGAGTACGCGACGACCTTCTATCCGCTCTGGGTGGGGCTGGCGTCCCCCGAGCAGGCACGGGCCGTGGCGGGCAAACTCTCCCGCTTCGAGCAGCCCGGCGGTGTGGCGATGAGCCGCCAGGAGTCACACACCCAATGGGATTACCCCTACGGGTGGGCTCCCATCCAGCTTCTCACCGTCGAGGGGCTGCGCCGCTACGGCTTTGGGGCGGACGCCGACCGGCTCTCCCGGAAGTTCCTCGACACGGTCGCCGAGGACTTTCGCCGCGATGGGACCATCCGGGAGAAGTACAACATGGTGACGCGCTCCTCGGAGGTGAAGGTCAAGGCCGGCTATGCGGAGAATGTCGTCGGTTTCGGGTGGACCAACGGCGTCTTCCTGGAGCTGCAGCACGGGCTCCAGCAGGAGCAGGAACCCGCCGTGAGAGCCTGGCCGAGAACTCAGCCGCAGCAACAGCAGCCGGCCGCGGCTCCGTGAGGCGCAAGGGGTTCGGCTACGGCGTGGCGTTACAAACGGCTCAGTGCGTAAGCACCGGGTACGCCGGGCCCACCCCGCATCTCTGACGGAAGGCTCGCACGGCCTCGGCGATCTCCGTGCCCGCCTCCACCAGGCCCGCGTGGCCCGCGTCCGCCACCAGCACCCACTCCGCTTCCGGCATCCGCGCGCGCATCCGCTCCATCTCGCGCAGGGAAATCAGAAGATCATTCTTCGCGGCGATGAGCTGCGCGGGCACCCGCACGTCTGGCAGCACGTCCCAGCACGGAGGGCAATCCACCAGGCCGCGCATCATCATCCAGAAGGCCTGCGGATCCATCCGGCGCAAGGCCAGCAGGAACTCCAGGATGTCCGCGCGTGGGGCTCGGGCCCGCAGCAACCCCGAGACGCGCCCGAGCGGATATGCCAGGCGCGAGGCGAGCACCTGGTGGACGAGCGGCGCCACCTTGGGCACCAGCGGCGTCAGGGTCTTCAAGGCACGGCCCAGGGTGGCGTGTCCACCCGGCAGCGGGATGAACCAGGCGCTCGGATCCGGCGAGGCAGGGCTGCCAGCAATCAGCGTCATCGCGGGCACCAGCTCCGGCCGGCGCCGGTACAGCTCCAGCACCACCCGGACGCCCATGGAGAAACCCACGTGGTGGGGCGGGCGCCCATCACCACGAACCATCATCTCCTCGGTGACACGCTCCAGGTCGTCCACGTGGACGCGCAGCGCGTAGTCCCCATTGGCGGACAGTTGGCTGCGACCATGACCGCGGTAGTCCCAGTGCACCACCCGGTGGTCCTGCTCCAGGTCCGCGACGATGTACCGCCAGAAGTTCTCCGACGTGCCGATGCCATTGGTCAGCAGCACCGACGAGCGGGAGGCGAGCGCGGGTTCAGCCTCGCTCTCCGGGGCATTGCCCACATGCGTGTGGTACGCAACGCGGGTGCCATCGGGCGCGGTAACGAAGCGGGTGAGGCGCAGGTAGGGCATGTTCCCCCCCACCATTCGGACGCTCCCCCAACGGCGCAAGGCCCGGCGTTCACTTTTGGGTATCGTTACCCCCTTCCATGAGCCAGACCGCTCCGACCCCTCCCCTCTCGCCCTGGCTCGAACCGCGTCCCTCGGGTCCCGGAGCGCCGCCCGCGGCCGTGTCCGTAGGCACGATGAACTTCGGAGCCCGTACCCCAGCACCCGAGGCGCAGCGGATCGTCGCCCGGGCCCTGGAGCGCGGGGTGCTCTTCTTCGACACCGCCAACTCGTACGGCAACGGTGAGGCCGAGCGCCTCCTCGGTCAGGCGCTGCGAGGCCGGAGGGCGGAGGTGGGTCTCGCTACCAAAGTGGGACTGGCACGCATCCGGGGGAAGTCCGAGGGCCTCTCCGGAGGGCAAGTGGTGCGTGCGGTGGAGGACAGCCTGAAGCGGCTCGGGACGGACTACGTGGACGTGCTCTACCTGCATGCGCCGGATACCTCCACGCCGGTAGAGGAGACGCTGGACGCCGTGCACGGGATGCTGCGCGCCGGCAAGGCGAGGCACTGGGGCGTGTCCAACCACGCGGCCTGGCAACTGCTGGAGCTCCGAGGCCTGTGCGATGCGCGCGGCATGCCTCGCCCGGTGGTGTCCCAGGTGCTCTACAACGTGCTGGTGCGCCAGCTCGAGGTGGAGTACCTGCCCTTCACGAGGCGCTACCCCATCCACACCACCGTCTACAACCCGCTGGCCGGAGGGCTGCTCTCCGGACGCCATGTGCCGGGCAGTCCCATCCCTCCGGGCTCGCGCTTCGACGGCAACCGCCTCTACCAGCGCCGCTATTGGTCCGAGCGTCTCCTCGAGCAGGCCGGACGCCTGCGGGAGGTGGCGGAGGCAGCGGGCCTCACGTTGGTGGAGCTCGCCTACGCGTGGCTGGCGAGCCGTCCCGGAGTGGACTCGGTGCTGGCGGGCCCGGCAACGGTGGAGCACCTGGATGCGGCGCTGGACGCCTGCGCGAAACCGCTGCCCCCGGAGGTGGCCACGCGCGTGGACGAGATCTCCCGGGAGTGGCTGGGCACGGACGCCACGTACGCGAGGTGAGCATGCTGGCGGTGGATGCGGAGACTTTCGATATCGCCGGGCCGCTGGCGCACTACGCCGAGCACGGGTACGCGCGCCTGGGCCGGTTGCTCAGCGCGGAGGGCCTCGAGGCACTGCGCGAGCGCGCGGACGATCTGATGCTGGGCCGGGTGAGCTACCCGGGCTTCTTCTGGCAGATGGACGCGCCCACGGGCCGGTATGAGGACGCGCCGCTTGGGCTCGGCTGGCAGGGCCCGTCGCTGGACTACCGCAAGCTGGAGAAGCTGGAGAAGGATCCGCGCTTCCTTGAGTGGATGGAGAACCCGCTCTTCGAGCGCATCGCCCGGACGCTCATCCCCGGGGACCTCTGCCTCTACCGGGCCATCCTCTTTCACAAGGGCCAGCGAGGAGGCAGCGAGCTGCCCTGGCACCAGGACGGGGGCAAGCTGTGGGGCCTCACGAAGGACCCCGAGCTGCAACTGTGGACGGCGCTGGACGATGCACCGCTGGACGGGGGTTGCGTGGAGGTGGTGCCGGGAAGCCACCGCTGGGGGTTGGCCACGGCGCTCGGGGGCGTGGTGCCGCCAGACCAAGTGGCTGCGCGAGACGCGGACCGGCTGGCGGTGCCGCTGCCCGTGGAGGCCGGCGAGGTGCTGCTCCTCCACAACTACGTGTGGCACCGCTCCGCATCGAGCCGCACGGGCCAGCGCCGCCGGGGCTTCTCGGCCTGCTACATGAGCGCGGACACGCGCTGCGTGCGCAAGAAGAAGGCCCCACGGGACTTCTTCCCACTCTTCCGCCGCGCCTCGCGCTGAGGCGCCCTACCCCGCCTTCAGCTTGCTGCGGAGGGCGGGCAGGCTGATGCGAAAGGTGCTGCCCTTGCCCAGATCGCTGCTGGCGGTGATCTCCCCGCCGAAGCCGGTGATGATGCCGTGGCAGATGGACAGGCCGAGCCCCGTCCCCACGCCCACCGGCTTGGTGGTGAAGAACGGATCGAAGATGCGATCCAACACCTCGCGGGGCATGCCGCAGCCGGTGTCCTTCACCTCGATGATGGCGTGGTTGCTCTCGGAGCGCAGGACGACGCGGATCTCGTTCTTGTCCGGCTGGCCAGCGGCGATGGCGTGGGCGGCGTTGATGAGCAGGTTGAGGACCACCTGACCGAACCGGGCCTCACTGCCCTCCACCAGCGGCACCTCGGCCACCTCCTTCACCACGGTGGCGCGGTGGCGCAGCTCGCCGCGGGCCAGCGCCAGCGCCGAGTCGATGCCGCGCCGCAGATCCACCGCCGTGGGCAGCTCCTCGTCGCCTCGCGAGAACGTCTTCAGGTCCTGGACGATGAGCCGCACCCGGTTGACGCCCTCGTTCGTCTCTGCCAGCACCTCCTCCAGCTCGCCGAGCTGCCCCTCGGGCAGCAGCGAGGAGATGGTGTGCAGCTCCTCGGTGAGGAAGGACAGGTTGGAGATGACGAAGGCGAGCGGGTTGTTGATCTCGTGCGCCACGCCCGCGGCGAGCGTACCCACCGAGGCCAGCCTGTCGGCGACGACGAGGCGCGCTTGGATCTGCTTGCGCTCGGTCAGGTCGCGCGCGCTCACCAGGGTTGCTGGCTGGCCGGCGAAGACGAGCCGCAGGCTGCTGATCTCCGCCGTCAGCAGGCCGCCCCCGGGAGGCTGGAAGCGGATCTCCCGCACCCGGCTGGAGGAGCCCCGGCTGGGCATGCCATCGAGCATGCCGCCAGCGGCGCTGCGATCCTCGGGGTGGACGAAGTCCAGCAGCGAGCGGCCCACCAGCTCGTTGGCCTTGAGCCGCAGGAAGGAGCACGCCGACGGGTTGACGTAGAGCAGCGGCCCGCCGCGGTGCACGAAGATGGCTTCGGGCGAGCCCTCGATGAGGGCGCGGAAGCTCTCCTCGGAGCGGCGCAGCGCCTCCTCGGCGGCCTTGCGCTCGGTGATGTCGAAGGACACCCCTCCGAGGAAGCGCTGGCCCGAGCTGTTACGGGCGATGAACCGGTAGGTGAGGAACTGGCGCTGCTCTCCCTCCGGCGTGGGAATCATGCTCTCGGAGACGGAGGGCTGACCGGACTTGAAGGCCTGATCATCCTGCTCGCGCAGGTGGGCGACCGTCTCCGTCGGCATGAACTGCTCGTCGGGGATGGTGCTCACGTCCAGGCCGGGAGACAGCCCGAAGAAGCGCCGGAAGGGCTCGTTGGCGAAGACGCGCCGGCCGGCCTCGTCCTTCATGTAGGCGAGCGCCGGATTGTTGTTGAGGAAGGAGTCGAAGAGGTGCTGGCTCTCCTGGAGCGCGGTGACGATGGAGGCCACCTCCGTCATCAGCGCCTGCTTCGCCGCGTGCTCGGCGGCGTTGCCCATGGCGGCCCCGAGCAGGCCGGCCATCAGCTCCAGGGTGCGCTCATCCGAGTCCACGAAGGCGAACGGCACCTGGGAGGCGATGCTCAGCACGCCCACCGTCTGGTTGTCGCGCTTGAGGGGCACGTTCAGCATCGAGCGCACCTTGAGCCGGCGCGCCGTCTCCACGTTGGCGCGAGGATCTCTCTCGGTGTCGTCGGTGCGCATCACCTCGCCGCGCAGCACGCTGCTGCCGGCCATGGTGTTGGCGATGGGCAGGCGCGCGCCCTCGAACTGCTTCGAGTAGCCCGTGCACACCCGGTAGAACATCTCCTCGCCCTCGATGATGCCCACGGCCGCGCCGCCCGCGCCGCAGAGGATCATCGCCCGCTCGGCGATGAGCCGCATCACCACGTCCAGATCCAGGCCCGCCAGCGCGATGTCGTTCTGCGTCTGGATGATGGCCGCCAGCCGCTCGATCTCCCCACGCGCGGACTCCTCGTGGGACTGCCGGCGCATGAAGGCGTAGCAGCGGCGCTCGAACAGGGCGATGCGGGCGCGCACGTCCACCGGATCGAAGGGCGCCACCAGGTAGTCGTCCACGCCGATTTCCATCAGCGGGATGATGTCCTCCTCGGCGAGGCTGGCGGCCATGCCGAGCACGGAGACCTCGGCGGCGCGGATCTGCGCGCGCAGCCGGCTGAACCACTCGGACTTCTCGCGGACCTGTTCGGCGCCGACAACCAACACGTCCACCAGGGAAATGGTGGCGGCCGTGACCTCGGGTCCCGAGGCAACCACGACCTCATGTCCCATCCGGGCAAGCTCCGCCCCAATGGGATGGTCACCGTCGCGACTGAGGAGGAGAAAGCGCATGGAGGCTGGAGCGAATTCTAAGGAAACAGACGAGGCTAGATCGAGGCCCTTCCGGTCCACCAAGAGCACCCGACACCGGGAGGACGGCTCTCCGTTGGACGGAAGCCTATCCTCGTTCGCTCCGCATGGGGGAGAGGTGGGAGGGACAAAGGGGGACCATGGCCGCCAGCACAGCCGGCGGGCGGCCCTCATTATTGCCACGTGTCCAACGTTTGTGCGACCTCGACGTGCTCAATGGTGGTCGGCAGGGTGCGCCTCGGGGCCTGGACCCCTGGCGTCCAAGCAGGAGCGCCCTATCTCTCCGGGGTTGTCCGCCGCAGGCAAGCGGGCACGGGTTGCTCGGGGCGGGGTCGGTCCGGGGGGAAGGTCACACATGAGGTACGGCATCGCGGTGGGGCTATGGATGGTGGCGCTCGGCGCCTGTCAGGTGGCGACGCTGCCCCAGGTGGTGGACGGACGGGTGGAGCAGTCCGCAGCCGAGCACTCCCAGCTATTCGACCGGGGTGCCCTCACGGTGATGACGCGCAGCCTTTCGGGCGGGACGCCTCTGGAGCGGCTGCTGGAGGGCCCCCTGGCGGAGGAGCCGGCACGGGCCGCGGAGCTGCTCGGGGCGCTGAGCCAAGAGGACGTGCGGGCCCGGGCGCGCAAGCTGGCGGATGAGATCCAATATGCCCGGCCGCACCTCATCGGGCTGCAGCAGGTGACGCAGGTGCGGCTGCAGTCGCCGGGGGACGCGCTCTTCGGCGGCACCCAGCCCGCGGAGGCGATGTACCTGGACGTGTTGCCTGTGCTGCTGGGCGAGCTGGAGGCGCGCGGGCTGCACTACCGGGAGGTGGCACGGGTGCGCAATGCGGACGTGGAGCTGCCGCTGCTCACGAGCAGCGCGCCGACGTTCGACGACGTGCGGCTGACGGACTTCGACCTCATCCTCGCGAGGGCGGACGTGGAGATAAAGGAGGCGCGGGCGGGCAACTATGTCGCACACCGGGAGGTGTCGCGACCGGGCCAGGAGCCGGTGGCGCTGCCGAGGGGCTGGGTGTCGGTGGCGGCGAAGGTGGAGGGCCGGAAGTACCGGTTCGTCAGCACGCACCTGGAACCGGCGCCGGACGAGACAGGGCTGCGCGTACAAGTGGCGCAGGCGGGGGAGCTGATCCGCACCCTGCGTGGCGAGCCGCTGCCGGTGGTGCTGGTGGGGGACTTCAACACGCCGGCCAACCTGGGGCTGATGGGGGCGCCCACGTACCGGGAGCTGCTGCTGGCGGGCTACGTGGATGTATGGACGCGCCGCCAGGGAGGCCTGCTGCCGGTAGGGGCGGACCTGCCGAATGAGATGCCGGCGCTGGCGGAGCGCCTCAACCTGGTGCTGGTGCGCAAGCCGGTGGCGCCGAGCCCGCGCCGGATGGGCCCAGTGCTGGCATACGTGGTGGGGGGCTCACTGGAGGAGCGGTTCGGCCCCTGGAAGTCGGACCTGGCGGGAGTGGTGGCGCGCCTGCGCATCTGACACCTACACTGAGCGCCGTGACAGAGCAGCAGTCTGGAGTCCTGGTCGCGGAGCAACCCCACTACCTGCCGTGGCTGGACTTCTACGAGCAGGCGGCGAGGGCGGACACACTGCTGGTGCTGGACAACGTGCAGTGGCTGAGGAGGGGCTGGCAGCGGAGGGCGCGAGTCGCACTTCCGCCGGGCACTCCCCTGCCCCCGCCAGCCGAGTCGGCCTTCCAGTGGCTGACGATCCCCCTGGAGGGAGCGCACCGGGACACGCGAATCTCCGAGCTGGCGGTGGACACGGGACAGCCGTGGACGCGCAAGCACCTGGCGACGCTGACGATGCTGTACGGGAGGAGACCCTATTTCCGGAGCCAGGTGCTGCCGAGACTGGAGGGCTTCTACGCGGAGGCGGCGAAGGAGCGGGGACCGGGCTCGCTGCTGCGCACGCTGCTGGCGAGCATGGCGCTCTTCTACGAACCGCTGGGAGTCAAACCGCGGGTAGAGCTGGCGTCGACACTGGACCGCTCGCACCCGGACAAGACAGGGAGACTGGCGTCGTACTGCACGCAGCTGGGGATGGACACGTACTACTCGGCGGTGGGCTCGCTGTACTTGAGACCGGGGCCGTTCCGAGAGGCGGGGGTGCGGCTGCTGTGGCAGAAGTTCCGCTATCCGGCGTACGACCAGGGGAGAAAGGGAGAGCGCTTCGTGCTGGGCCTGTCCATCGTGGACGTGCTGTCGAACGTACCGGTGGACGAGGTCCGCAAGTGGCTCGAGCCGAGCCCCTGGGGACCCTTCGCCAAATCCCCTCTCCCTTTGGGAGAGGGTTAGGGTGAGGGTCTACCCCCACCCCGCCTCGCTCAGCGCCCGGAGCCGCGCTCCTTGTCAAACCGGACGAAGTAGCTGCGAACAGCCGAGTCGATGAGGTCCTGGTCGAGCTGGGGAGACATGCCGCGGTAGTGGGCCATGTCGATCATCTGATCGAGCAGGTCACGAGGCTGGCAGGCGGCGAAGCGGCGGCCGATGGGCTTGTAGTGAGTATCAATGAGGTACTGGACCATGTCGGCGTCGTAGATGACACCGCGCTTGCGGCACATGACCTCGAAGATCTGATGGAACAGCTCCTCGTCGGGGGGCTGGACCTCGAGCTTGTAGCGGACGCGGCGGAGGAAGGCGTCGTCGACCAGGTCGCTGGGATCGAGGTTGGTGGAGAAGGCGGCGAAGACGTCGAAGGGGACCTGGATCTTCTTGCCGGTGTGGAGGGTGAGCATGTCCACATCGCTCTCGAGCGGGACGATCCACCGGTTGAGGAGGTCCTTCGGGGAGACCTTCTGACGACCGAAGTCGTCGATGAGGAGCATCCCGTTGGTGGCCTTCATCTGGAAGGGAGCCTCGTAGTACTTGACCTCGGGCGAGTAGACGAGGTCGAGCATCTCGAGGGTGAGCTCGCCGCCGACGACAACGAGGGGCCGACGGCAGCGAACCCAGCGCCGGTCATAGGACGGGGTGTTGACGTCGTCCTCGACAGGCCGGTGGAGGATGCTGTCGTAGATGCGGACGACGAAGTCGTCGATGAGGATGGCGTGGGGGATGAAGATCTCCCCATCGAAACAGTTGACCATGCCCTGGCAGATGGCCGTCTTGCCGTTGCCGGGGGGCCCGTAGAAGAAGATGGCGCGGCCCGAGTTCATGGCGGGGCCGATGCCATCGAAGATGTAGTCGCGGATGATGAGGTCGCCGAACTGGTCCTCCATCCGGTAGCGGGTGATGCGATTGCCCCGGACGGTCTGCTTCTTCACCGAGTCGATCCACTCCTGGAGGGTGACAGGAGCGGGGCCGTTGTAGCGATTGCGGTCGAGGATCTGCCGCAACACGTCCGTGGCGAACGTGGTGAGCTGGTAGATCATCGTGGACTTGCCCACGCCCGAGCCGCCGCCGCCGCGGATGTCGATGTACTTCTGGCGGCGCAGTCCCTCGACGATCTCATCGATGACGGTGGAGGGCAGCTTGAGGCGGTTGGCGATGTCCATGCCCCGCATCTCGCCGGCGAAGAAGATGGCCTTGAGGACGAGCTCCTCCACCATGGTGGCGGTGAGGCCCGTCTCGGCGAGCGTGCGCGGCTGGGCAGGCCAGAAGGAGGTGGAGCTGGCGGCGCCCCCACCCTCGGCGATGGCGGCGCGGCGCTGAGTGCCGGTCATCCTCCGCTCGGCGCCCTGGACGGGCATGCCACCGGACGTGGGACGCCGCATCTCGACGGGGACGGGAGGCAGCTCCGACGTCGGGACGGGGGGAGCCGAGCGGCGCTGATCGACGATGACGGAGGGCAGGTCCATGGACGGCACCGGCGGAGCCGAGCGCCGCTGTTGCTCCACGGGGACCGGAGCCATCTCCATGCTGGGCACGGGCGGGGCCGAGCGCTTCTCCATGGGGACGGCGGCCAGGTCCATGCTGGGCATGGGAGTGGCCTGGCGGCGCAGCTCCGCTGGAACAGGGGGAAGCTGCTCCGTGGGGAGGTTGGAGATGACGCGGCGAGCCTCGGGACTCGGAGGGCTCGGGGTGCGACGCTCGAGGAAGGGGCTGGGACCGATGGACCGGCGCTCGGCGGTACCACCCTGCGCCGGAGGCCGCGCGGGACCACCCTGGGCGGGGCCCTGCCCGGGGGGAACGCGGGGCCGGGGAGGCGCGGAGAGCACGTTGCTCGGGACGGGAGTCTCCCGAGGGGTGACGGTGCGGCCCGTGTCGGTCTCGAATTCGGGGGACTCGAATGGAGGGGGATTCGCCCCCGGCCTCCGCTGCTCGGCCATGGATGTTGCTCCGGGTTGAGGCTGGCGAGTCTAGCAGGAAGTGGCCGAGAGGCCCTGATCCAGTCGAGGAAAACAGGGGGGCGAGACGCAGGCCCCTCTGGGGCGGCCCGGTGCTAGCTTGCCCCGTATGAGCTTCTTCCAGGAACCGCCGAGGCTTGGAAACCAGTACGAGGACGACGCACTGCTGCGCAGCTACCTGGACCGGGTGCTGCCCCAGGACATGCGAGCGGGGCTCGAGGACGAGCTCCGGGAGCTGGGCGAGCTGGGAGGCAAGGACCTGTACGAGTTCCAGCTCAGGGACCGGTTGAACGAGCCGGAGCTGACGCAGTGGGACGCCTGGGGCCAGCGGGTGGACCAGATCGAGGTGTCGCCGCTGTGGAAGGAGGCGGAGACGCTGGCGGCGAAGCGGGGGTTGGTAGCGGTGGCGTACGAGCAGAAGAACGGGGAGCGCTCGCGCATCCACCAGTTCACGCTGAACTACCTGGTACAGCCGTCGCTGGACGTCTACTCGTGCCCGCTGGCGATGACGGACGGGGCGGCGCGAACGCTGCTGTCCCTGGGGAACCAGGAGTTGCTCCAGCGCGCCCTGCCCCACCTGACGTCGAGGGACCCGAAGACGTTCTGGACGTCGGGCCAGTGGATGACGGAGCGGACGGGCGGCTCGGACGTGGGGCTGACGCAGACGGTGGCGAGGCAGTCGCCCGAGGGGTGGAGACTGTACGGGACGAAGTGGTTCACCTCGGCGACGACGTCGCAGATGGCGCTGACGCTGGGGCGGCCGGAGGGGAACGGGCCTGGGGGCAAGGGCCTGGCGATCTTCTACGTGGAGACGCGAGGGGCGGACGGGAGGCTGAACGGGATTCAGATCAACCGGCTGAAGGACAAGCTGGGGACGAGGAAGGTACCGACGGCGGAGCTGACGCTGGACGGGACGCTGGCGGTGCCGGTGGCGGGGCTGACGGACGGCATCCGGAACATGTCATGGATGCTGAACGTGACACGGACGTGGAACGCGATGGGCGCCGCGTGGAGCATGAGGAGGGCGCTGGCGCTGGCGAGGGACTACGCAAAGCGGCGGGTGCAGTTCGGGGCGCTGCTGGCGGAGAAGCCGCTGCACGTGG
Organism: Archangium lansingense; assembly: GCF_026626635.1. GTDB lineage: Bacteria > Myxococcota > Myxococcia > Myxococcales > Myxococcaceae > Archangium > Archangium lansingense. Next base: position 6,409,454 of record NZ_JAPNKA010000001.1, on the reverse strand, counting down.
ACACGCTGGCGGGACTGGAGGCCGAGTTCCACGGAGGCTTCCTGCTGGCGTTCCGGGCGGTAGAGCTGCTGGGGAAGATGGAGGCGAAGACGGCGACGGAAGAGGAACTGCTGCTGCAGCGGCTGGTGACGCCGTTGGCGAAGCTGACGACAGGGCGGCAGGTAGTGCACGTGACGTCGGAGGTGGTGGAGAGCTTCGGCGGAGCGGGCTACGTGGAGGACACGGGGCTGCCGAGGCTGCTGGCGGACGCGCAGGTGCTGTCTATCTGGGAGGGAACGACGAACGTGCTCTCACTGGACACGCTGAGAGCAATGGCGAAGGGCGGCGCGCTGGAGGCGCTATACACGGACGCGGAGCGGCGGCTGGTGGCAGCAAAGGACGCGGGCCTGCGACCGTGCGTGGCGGCGGCGCAGGAGTCGCTGGAGAAGGCGCGGGCGTGGGTGATGAAGGCGATGGAGAACCCGGCGGGGGTGGAAGCTGGGGCAAGGCGGTTCTCACTGACGCTGGGCCGCACCTACGAACTGGCGCTGCTGGTGGAGCACGCGCAGTGGTGCCTGGACAACGGACACGGCCCGAGGGCCATGGCGGCAGCGCGGCGGCTCATGCGTAACGGCGTGGACCTGATCGCCGACATAGACCTGGACGACGCGCGGCTGCTGGTGTCGTAAAATCGCCCTGAACTCCCTTGTCAGGAGGAAGAATATTAACTCCGGCACAACGGTTTGATTATCGCCGTAGACAGCCGACTCTTTTCCTTATTCGCAATGTTCGTTCCGCAGCAATCCAATGCATATATGCGCCAAAAATTTGGCGTTTTTTTAAGGAACTGCCTTGACTGGATCTGAATTCGAAAAAGCCGTGAGGTCGCTGGCGCGGGCAATCTGGGATGCCGAACCAGGCGCAGGTGCGCCAACTTATGTGGATGGCCTTGAGCGCGACTGCATCATCGAGACCGCTGATGTCACCTACTACATTGAATGCACGACCCAACGGACTCTTGAAAAACTGAAGAGCGACTCAGGAAAGATGATCTCCTTCAAAACGCGAGAAGAAAGGAGGAATCGACTCGTAAAGTTAATCTTCGTGACACTAGAGGAGCCTACTGCTGATCAAGTTCAGTATGGCAAGGAACGCAGCATCGCGGTGCTCTCGTTGGCCGAATTAGGCAAACGACTTCTTGATGCAGGGCAATATCTAAATCTACGGGTCAATCATCCATTCGGCAGCGCAACAGACCCGAAAACAGATAGCAATCAAACATGGACTCTCAACTACGAGCCAGTTGCGATTCGCCCAAACAACTCCACCATCGATAGCTTATCAGTAAAAAACGTAGCACAGGAACTCACCAACAAGCGGATTATATGCCTGTTGGGTGACTTCGGAATGGGCAAGAGCCTCACGCTCAAGGAGGTATTTGGCGACCTGAGAACGAGCTATTTCAAAGGCAACATCGAATACTGTCCTGTCCTCCTCAATCTCAGAGAACACTGGGGCCAGGATGACGCCTACGAAGCGCTAGAGCGGCATGCCCGGCGCGTCGGCATGTCTTCGCCCCAGCAACTCATTAGAGCGTTCAATGCAGGTCGACTGATATTGATGCTCGATGGGTTTGATGAAATCGCCTCTGTAGCTTGGGAAGCGGGAAGCAGCATTCGATTGCGCGAGCTTCGAAAAGCCGCCGTCGCACTTGTTCGTGCATTCGTTGTGGAATCTCGGAACAAGTGCGGAATCATAATCGCAGGCCGAGCACACTACTTCGATAGCCACGATGAACTGCGGGAGTCGATGGGGCTTCGTCGCGACGACCTATTCCTATCACTGGGAGAGTTTTCTGAACCTGAGGCCCAGAGGTTTCTCGAACGGATCGGCTACTCCGCACCTCTGCCTGCCTGGCTCCCTCGAAGGCCGTTGCTTCTCGCTAAACTCGCTGCAGATGGCACGCTAAACCTACTCCTAGCAAATACAGACGTCGAGCCCGCCCGCGCTTGGGACCTCTTGATCAACGCCGTATGTGACAGAGAGTCCAGAATTCATCGATCCCACCTTGATCCGCAAGCAATCCGGCGGATATTGGAATTACTAGCCTCAACTGCTCGGACCAAGCCAGATGGCTTTGGCCCACTCACAGAAGATGAAGTCGCCGAAGCATTCCGAGAGATAGTACATGCCTATCCTGACGATAAAACACGCCCACTCCTCCAGCGGCTTCCAGGATTAAGCGCACGAAACGCCCAGACAGGCGACAGATCATTCATCGACGACCAGATACTTGACGCACTGCGCGCTGGGCATGTGATCGAACACGTGATTAGCCCATATGCCAACAATCTCAAAGCGCACCTATGGAAGCATGGACTAGGACCTCTTGGCGCTTCACTCGCCGGAACCAGACTCTCCCATGATATCCAGCCAACTCAATTCATTATAGCTGCGCGTGAAGCCGCAATTCGATGGAACGCTCCAACGCTAGCGGCTGATGTTTTACTCACATTCCCTCATGCACATCCCGCTCTAGATGAACTGAATTGCGATGGCCTGAAAATCAATGCAGCGGATGTCGACACCTTGGATTTTAGTGACACACCGATACCGACAAACTGGGAACTTACCGAGGCGACGGTCGGTACGCTCGTCTTGGGCGACTCGCAACCACAGGGGGTGAAAGTTACTGGCTGCCTAATACAGCAGGTGATTGGCTGCTCAACGGAATACGATTTACCTCCATGGGTCGAAGGTTGCTACATTACAAATTTCGACACGCAACAACAAACAAATGCATCTATTGTAGCCGACCCGTCCATCCCAGGCCCATTGCGCGTCTTGCTGACAATTCTTCGCAAGCTGTATTTGCAAAAAGGGAGTGGCCGCCAAGAACGAGCTTTGTCACGAGGGCTGGATCCGAGCCTCCGCACGTTCGTTAGCAATGTACTGGAGATTGTGGATCGTCATCGACTTGCATTTCCCGTTCGACTGAGTGGAATCACTGTTTGGCAGCCGCTCGCTGGACGCAGAAGCAGGGTCTCGGCCATCCTTACGTCTGGCACATCATCGACCGATAGTGCCGTACGCGAGGTAATGACGATTCAATGAGCGAGTGTGCAGGCGGGAAAAACCAATCTAAACTCAAGTCATTGCAAAGATTGCTCTTGAGCGGAGCACGGTGGCGTCTTGGATCTCTATTCTTAGCCGCTTGCCCCCATGTCCACGGGGATGACCTCATCCAGTGGTCCGTGGACAGTGGGCACTAGCAAATTCAACGCGGAAGCATTGGTCGCGCCGTCGAATAGAAATCTCACGAGCAGACAGTCTTACGGGCAGACACAAGAAGAGCCTCGCCGTACATCCACCAGTGAACCGCGGACTGTGTCATTGCCCCGATCAAGGCTCCTACTGACCTGTCTTGACGGCTCCGTCTCGCGCAAACTCCATCATTTCCAGCAGAACAGCCGGCCGATCGAGCACATCATCGTGACGCTTGCCCTCGAACAGGCGCACGGTGGCGTTCGGGAACAAGGCTCCCAGCCGCTGCCCCATGTCCACGGGGATGACCTCATCCCGCGTGCCGTGGATGATAAGCACCGGCAGCTTCAACGCGGGAGCCTTGGCCGCGCTGTCGAGCGGAGCCCTCACGAGCAGACTCGCGGGCAGCCACGAGAAGAGCCTCGCCCCCAGGTCCACGATGGAGGTGTAGGGAGTGATGAGCACCAGCCGCGAGCCGTGGCCCCGCTTCGCCATCTCGACCGCCACGCCCAAGCCAAGCGACTGCCCCTGCAGCACTGTGCGCTCTCGAGGCCCCCCCCCCAGCTTCTGGTGCAGATGCTCCAGCGCGGTCTCCGCCGCCGCATAGATGCCGGTCTCGGAAGGCCCCTGCGCCGCCGCGAGCCCATAGCCCGGGTACTCCACCGCGTAGAAGCCGAGCCCTGCCTCCTGGAAGCGCTGTGCCAGCCCCTCCGCGTCTGCGGACTGATCGTCGTCAGAGCCCTCCATCGACACCGGCATGTGCAGCATCCGTCCGATCGCGCAGCACCTGACTCCACATGACTCCAGAAGGCTGCTATAAGCCCATGACCGATGAGGTCACGCCTTCTCTACTGGATACCGTCGCTGCTGCTGGCCACGCTCTGCCTGGTCTCCGCGACCATCGCAGCCAGTCCTACGGTTGCCAGACCGAAGCCAATGCATCGCAGCCTCTTCCTTTCCGACGAGCCACCGGGGTCAACTCCGGAGATCCGAGTGGCCGCGCACACCTCCACAACCCTCCGCTTCGAAATACCGCCTTCCCCATCCCTCACGAAACTCGGCGGGTGGGAGGCGCGCTTCGAGCCTCCGCTCGTGGGCGGAAGTTCCGTGGTCGTCGTCGCCCTGCATGAACTCTCACCAAAGGACCGTGTCCCACTCACGGTGACGCTCATGGACGGAACGGCCCTCCCCTTCACCCTCGTTGCCGCACAGGAAACGGTGGACACCCAGGTGGACGTCTTCCTCAACGCAGAATCCGTTCGCGCCCTCAAACGGGCCCTGGAGGATGAGCGAGAAGAGAACAACAGACTCCAGGCCGAAAACCTCCGCCATCAGCAGGAGGCGCTCTCAACGGAGCACGCCCTGGCGACCCTGGTACTCAACAAGGCTTTCGGTGAACACTCTCTCACCACACGGCAGAGGTGGACATTGAAAAGCCCTGGTATTGGGACGGACATCGAAGCAGATGTCGACCTGCTGTTGCTTCCCGAGAAAATTGTCCCCGGGTACGTAGCAGCCTTATTCACCATCACCAACAAATCGCGGGAACAGCCATGGGCGCTGGGAGAGGTACGGCTCACGAACATGGCCACAGGAGAGAGCAAGCCCTACGCCGTTCGTATGCACTCCACCCGTATCGCTCCAGGTCAGACCGGACATCTCGTCATTGTGACCTCGCTGCTCAACCCAGATGGGAGCGGCTCTTTCCTGATGGAGGTCTTCAGGAAGAATGGCTTGAGGGACTTCGCCCTCATCGATCTGAAGCTCTGAGAAGGATCCCTACCCAACTGGCTCCTGTCCTATCCTACTGAACGATGCGAATCGCCACTCCCATCAAGAAGGTCTCCACACACCTGCTCCTGCTGTCAGCCATGTCCCTGGGTTCCGGCTGCACTGGCGTCTCCACACGGCCGGATGGCAGACCGGGACCCCAGGACTGCCCCTCCAGAGCCCTAGAAGCAATGCAGCGACTGGGACTTGCGGTCTCCGATAGAGGTCCCATCCGCATTGATCCCAGGTTGGAGCAGAACCCCCTCGTACTCCTCAATGGACCCATCGAGAGCCTACTGGAAGATGAGTTCGGTGCGCTGCCCACCGGTACTCGCCTCCACGGGCAGGTCTGGACCGAAGGTCCCGACGTAGTCATTCGCTACTACGAAGCCCGCACTCCTCATGGCAGGACATACCCTTTCTGCGGCATTGCTGTTGACGGTTCCAACGGCATGACGAAACGACCGGATTCCCCTCCTGGTGCAGGGATCATCCCGGATGCCGCTGCAATAGTCCGGGTGGTCGATGCTTTTCGTTGAGTGGAGCCAACCTCACATGCGTGCAACCCGGATTCGTGTCGTGTTACTCGGTGTCTTCTTCATGGGTTTGGGTACCGGTTGTTCGGGTGTGTCCCTGCGCCCGGATGGGCTACCTGGCCCTCAGGCGTGTCCAGCCAATGCGCTCGATGCAATGAACACCTGGGGCATCTCCCCGGGTGATACTGCTGGGATCCTCATTGACGAAAACAAGTACGGGCAGGCGCCGTTCACGTTGTCCGATGGACCGGTCGAGGGCTCCCTGATGCAAGCCCTGGGAGCGCTGCCTGCAGAGACGCTACTGTACGGGCATATCTGGGCTGGAAGCGGCTCCACTGTCGCCATCCGCTATTACGAGATTCGCTTCCCAAGAGGAGGCAGGTACCCCTTCTGTGGAGTCGTCCTCAATACTGACGGGGACTTGGATAAACGACCCGGTTCACCACCAGGTGTAGGCGCCATACGGGATGTCTTCGGCGTCGTTCAGGCAGTCGACGCCTTCCGCTAGGAGCCTGTCGGAATACCTCGGCTACCCACTACATGAGGGGTAGTGCGACTCAAACACACCGCTATGGTTGGTATGTAGGAGTCGTTTTTCGGCGATTCTCCGACAAGCTCCTAGCACCCGGTCGACAGCGAGCCGTCGCATGCGCCATGCCTGCCATTCAAGGCTCCGACGGACCTGTGCCAGTCTTGTGTGCTCCGTCTCGCGCAAACTCCATCATTTCATGGAGAACGGCCGGTCGATCGAGCACGTCATTGTGACGCTTGCCCTCAAGGAGGCGCACAGTGGCGTTCGGGAACAGGGTTCCCAGCCGCTGCCCCATGTCCACGGGGATGACCTCATCCCGCGTGCCGTGGACGATGAGCACCGGTAGCTTCAACCCGGGCGCCTTGGCCGCACTGTCGAATGGATCTCTCACGAGCAGGCTCGCGGGCAGCCACGAGAAGAGCCGAGCCCCCAGTTCGACGATAGAAGTGTAAGGCGTGATGAGCACCAGCCGCGAGCCGTGCCCCCGCTTCGCCATCTCGACCGCCACGCCCGAGCCGAGCGACTGTCCCTGCAGCACCGTGCGCTCCCGAGGCACGCCCAGCTTCTGGTGCAGGTGCTCCAGCGCGGCCTCCGCCGCCGCATAGATGCCGCTCTCCGAGGGCCCCTGCTCCGCCGCGAGCCCGTAGCCCGGGTACTCCACCGCATAGAAGCCGAGCCCCGCCTCCTGGAAGCGCTGCGCCAGCCACGCTCCGTCCGCGAGCTGCTCGCCATTGCCGTGGAAGTGCACCACGGTCGGCGCCCCTGCAGGCGCGGGCACGTGCAGCGCGTAGACCGTCGAGCCCTCGTGCCCTGGGATGCGAAGGAGCGTAGCTCCAGCCAGCGAGGGCTCACGAGCCCCTGGAGGCACCGGGAACACCATGTGCCGCTGGTTGAGGAACACCAGCACGCAGATGCCCACGTACACAATGACCACCGTGACCAGAACCAGGAGCAACATCCGCTTCGCTCCTCGGAGGAGACGATCCATGAGCCTGTGTGCCTCGATGATGGCGCTAGACATCTTCGCCCTGGCCGGACTCTACTCCGCACCTTCTCGATGTTCCTCTGCCTCTCGCTCGCCCTCGTGAAGCGCTTCTCCCAGGTACACCGCCCCCGCAGCTCCAGCGAGGCGAGCGTGCACGGACTGGCGGTGGTGATGGCGGCAACATGATAGCGCCTCCCACTCGGGTCCCAACCGACGCGGCGACGGCTGCCCGGTGCTCGCCTCACGCAGCGTCCGAGCTCCGGCCACTTTCCTCCCCCGCGCTCCTCGCCTTCGGAGTGTGCCTGGTGCTGCTGCTCGTGCGCTCCCACGAGCGGCTGGCCCGCGCGCACCTATGGGCCGAGGACGGCTCGCTCTTCCTGCGCGAAGCGCTCGAGCGGGGCGCCGCCCCCATCCTGGAGCCGTACGCCGGCTACCTGCACGTGCTGCCCCGAATACTGGCTGTGCTCTTCGCGCAGCTCCCGCTGGAGTTCTTCGCGGTCACGGTGACCACTTTCACCCTGGTGGCGTATGCAGCCATGGCGGCACTCTTCTCCCGCCGCTGTCATCGTGGGCTCGTTCCTCACGACGCCGCGCGCATCCTGACCTCGGCCGCCCTGTGCTTTGCCCCCGGGATGTGGGAGGTGACCGGCAATCTCGCAAACCTCCACTCGATCGCCTTCTACGCCGCGGCCTTCATCGCACTGCAGGACCTCGACCGGCCGCTTGGGGCCGCCGAGCTGCTCTTCATCGCGGTGGTCGGCTCGACCGCTGGCGAGCTGGTCATCCTCGCTCCCGCGTTCGCCGGCCGGGCCCTCCTCCGGCATCGTGCGGGGGCCCAGTTCCGGTACGTCTGGCCGGAGTGGGCCGCGGCAGCACTCACGCTCGGCTGGGCGGCCGTCAACGTCCTCGCCTTCCGTGAGGCCGTGTCCTCCTTCCCACAGACGGATCCGGTCCGCTGGTTTGAGGTGGCCCAAGGGACATTCCACACACTCAACACCCGCTACCTGCTGCACCCCGTGCTCGGCGACAGCCTCACCCGCTCCTACTTTCGCCGCCCCTTGCTCGTGGAGCTGCTCTGTGCGGTGGCGCTGCTCGGAGTTTTGGGGCGAGGGCTGATGCGCCTGCCGTCGCAGCGCCGCCAGGTGCTCCTCCTGGTGGCCAGCTGCGTGTTCGGCCTCGTCGCCCTCACCTGGATGGTGCGCCCATGGAGCGTGCGCGAGCCGCCCTTCGGGCCCGTGCTGACGACCGACGTCTTCCAGGGACGCTACTGGTTCTACTGCGCGCCCGTGGCGGTGGTGCTCTGGGTGGCCGCCACTGCCGCCCTCCACCGCTGGGCACCACGCGTGCTCTGTATCGCCATCATCGGCCTGGCTTTCCCCCGCTGGGAACTCGGTCCTTTCGGGCCGGAGCAGGACTGGCCGGCAAGCGCACGGCGCATCCAGGCGGCGCGTGGTCACCCGGGCGCGGCGGACCGTATTCCCATCAACCCCGAGGGCTGGAACATCTCCCTGGACTCCAGGTGAGGAGCACCAGCGCCACCAGGGTCAATTCCCCCACGCGCGACCGCCGCCGCTCACGTTACGCGTAGGACACCTCGTGGGGAACACCCTCACCCCAGCCCTCTCCCAGAGGGAGAGGGGGCATCTCGAATTCATTCCTTGTTGCACTCGTGTCCAACAGACACTATGTTGGTGTCATAAAAACACGAAGATGAAAGGACGAGGGGTGGACCATGAGCATCCGGTACATGAAGGCGCCGCCGACGACGTACGTCATGCAGTTCAAGGACGGCCGAGTGAAGCGGGAGGGGCCGGGCCTCTCCTTCTTCTACTGGGCGCCCACAACCACCGTGGTGGCCGTGCCGCTCGCCAGCTCGGACGTGCCCTTCGCCTTCAACGAGGTCACCCAGGACTTCCAAGCCGTCACCCTCCAGGGACAGCTCACCTACCGCGTCGCGGACCCCAAGCTGCTTGCCGGGCTGCTGGATTACTCGGTGAAGCCCTCGGGCGAGTACGCCTCGGAGGACCCTTCGAAGCTCGAGGAGCGGCTCGTCCAGATCGCCCAGGTGCGCGCCCGCACCGTGGTTCAGTCCATGCCCCTGCGCGAGGTGCTCGTGCAGGCGGCCACCATCGAGGCCAAGGTGCTCGCGGGGCTCCGGGAGACAGAGGCGGTGCGAATGCTCGGTGTGGAGGTGCAGGGCTTCGCGCTGCTGTCGGCGCGCCCCACCCCGGAGATGGCTCGGGCCCTGGAGGCCGAGGCCCGTGAAGCCCTCCAGCGGCGCGCGGATGAAGCCATCTACGCCCGCCGCAACGCCGCCGTGGAGCAGGAGCGGCGCATCAAGGAGAGCGAGATCGCCACCGAGCTGTCCGTGGAGGCCGGCAAGCGGCAGATCCGCGAGGCGCAGATCGCCGCGGACATCGCGGTGGAGGAGCAGCGCGCCTCCTTCATGGAGCGCTGGAGCGAAAACGAGCGCAAGGCCGCTGAGGCCAAGGCCTATGCGTTGGAGAAGACGCTCGCCCCGGTGCGAGACATGGACTGGAAGGTGCTCATGGCTGCGGCCGGCGGAGGGAACGATCCCAAGCTGAACATCGCGCTCGCCTTCCGCGAGATGGCGGAGAACGCGGGGAAGATCGGCGAGCTGAACGTGTCCCCGGACTTGCTGCGCACCCTGCTCTCGGCCCCGTCGGGCAACCAGGGCCGCCATGGCTGAGTACGAGAAGATCGTCCTCGTCACCCGCAAGACGAGGCTCGCCGAGTTGGTGGAGCGCTTCAACACGCGCTCGCAGGCGCGCTTCTACCTGGAGCACGCCGGCCAGGACTTCGAGGACTACGCGCGGGAGGATGACACCTACCGCCGCTCGCTCGATGCGCTGCACAAACTGCTGGAGCTCGGCCTGCCGGTGCAGCAGGTGGATCGCTCGCTGGTGCCCACCTTCCTCTTCACCGGCAAGGAGCTGGTGGTGACGGTGGGCCAGGACGGCCTGGTGGCCAACGTGGCCAAGTACGTGGGATCGCAGCCCATCGTCGGCGTCAACCCGGACCCTGAGCGCTTCGATGGAGTGCTCCTGCCCTTCGGCGTCGACAAGGCGCGGGTGGCGGTGCGCCACGTGCTGGAGCAGCACGCCCGCTTCCGCGAGGTGACGCTCGCCGAGGTGGTGCTGAGCGATGGCCAGAGACTGCTCGGGTTCAACGATCTGTTTCTCGGAGCGCGCACTCACGTCTCCGCCCGCTACACGCTGCACTACGAGCAACGTGCCGAGTCCCAGTCGTCCAGTGGCATCATCGTCTCCACGGGCGCGGGCTCGAGCGGCTGGCTGTCCTCGGTGTTCACGCTCGCCCGCGGGCTCACGGAGGCGACGGGTGGACAGCCGGGCCAGCCATGGCGGCTCACATGGGAGGACCCGCGACTGGCCTTCGTGGTGCGCGAGCCATTCATCAGCCGGCACTCGGCGGCCAGCCTGGTGGCCGGATTCGTCAGCACTCAGCAGGAGTTGGAGGTGGAGTCGCGGATGCCCTCGGGGGGCGTCATCTTCAGCGATGGAGTGGAGGAGGACTTCCTCGCCTTCAACGCGGGCACCACCGCACGGGTGCGCCCGGCGGCACAGCGCGCCCGGCTCGTCGTCCACTGAACCTCGTGCGCTCCCTATTGCGTGCTTGAGCGTGTTCCTCGCGATGGCTACGTTGGCTTCCTCCATCAGAAGGAGCCTCCATGATTCAGACAACGAAGCGATTCGCCCTCGCCTGTGCACTGTTGCTCGGGCCGGCCCTCGCCACCGCACAGTCCGGAAAAGACAATGCGCCCTCACCCCAGAAGGAATCTCGACCCAAGAAGAAGCCGCCAGAGATCGGTGAGTTCACATCAAAGCAGACCCAGTTCAGCGGCTGCGGCATGAGTCTCTGGAAGCCCGAGCGCTCCAATCTCGAGGGCCTCTATGTCTTCCATAACGGTACGAAGCCCGGTTCGATGAGGATGATGATCTCCGGAAGGATCCTCGAATTCGAGCGCATCAAGGGCAGTGGCCGGGAGTTCTATGGGCAGTACACATCCCAGACCTTCCGCAGCAAGGACGGCAAGGTGACAGCGCAGGTCGATCTCGAGCTGGGCGAAAGGTTCGAGCTCGAGCTCCTCATCATCAATGGTGGAACCATCCGCGTCACCGAAAATGGACGGGAGACCCAACTGCGCGCCGTTGGCTCCGCCGGGTGCTGAATCAGCCTGGAAGCCCGGAGGCGATCGGCTCCAGTTGCTGCACCTTCACGTTCAACACCTTCCCCGTCCTCTCCAGCGTCCCCTGCCCCACCAGGAACAGCGCGCCGTGGATGTCCTTACGGAACCGCGCATACGCGTCCGGTGACACCACGAGGTTCGCGATCCCCGTCTCATCCTCGAGTGACAGGAAGCAGAACCCCTTCGCCGTCGGCGGCATCTGCCGGCAGATGAGCATCCCGCCCACCGCCACCCGAGCCCCTGCTCGCACCCGCTCCAGCCCCGCCGCCGTCACCGCGCCCCGCTTACGCAGGATCGGCCGCAACAGCTCCAGCGGGTGCTTCTCCAGCGACACGCCCACCGTCTCGAAGTCCTTGCTCACCCGCTCCGCCACGTTCATCTGCGGCAGTTCCACCTGCGTCCCGTCCATCGCCATCCCGAAGAACAGGTCCGTCTCCTCCAGCGGACCCAGCGCCTGGATCTCCCACAGCGCGTCCCGCCGCGAACCGCTGAGGCTCCCCAATGCCCCCGACAACGCCAGCCGTGCCAGCTCGTGCCGGGGCGCCCGCGTCCGCCTCGCCAGATCGCCGACGCTCGCGTAGCGCACGCCCTGCCTCGCCGCCTCCACCCGCCGCCCCGCCGCCTCCTGGAGCCCTCGCACCATCCGCAACCCCAACCGCAGCGCCCCGCCCTCCTCCATCGTGCAGTCCCACCCCGAGTGGTTCACGTCCACGCCCAGCACCTTCACTCCGTGCCGCTGCGCGTCCGCCACCAGCGTATGCGGCGCGTAGAAGCCCATCGGCTGCGAGTTCAGCAGCGCCGCCGTGAAGGCCGCCGGGTAGTGGCACTTCAGCCACGACGACGCGTACGCCAGCAGCGCGAAGCTCGCCGAGTGGCTCTCCGGGAAACCATAGTGCGCGAACCCGCGGAACTGGCGGAACAGCGTGTCCACGTACTCGGGCGTGTATCCCCGCGCCACGCCTCCCTCCACGAAGCGCTGGTGGAATGGCCCCAGCCGCTCCTCCGCCCGCTTGTGTGACAGCGCCCGCCTCAATCCGTCCGCCTCCGCTGGAGTGAAGCCCGCCACCGCCATCGCCAGCTTCATCGCCTGCTCCTGGAAGAGCGGCACCCCCAGCGTCTTCTGCAGAATCCGCCGCACATCCTCCGATGGGTACACCACCGGCTCCTTCCCCTCCCGCCTCCGCAGGTACGGGTGCACCATGTCCCCGACGATCGGCCCCGGCCGGATGAGCGCGATCTCCACCACCAGATCGTAGAAGCACCGCGGCTTCAGCCTCGGCAGCATGTTCATCTGCGCCCGGCTCTCGATCTGGAACACCCCGATCGAGTCCGCGTTGCACAGCATCTCGTAGACCTGTGGATCCTCCGCCGGAATCGTGGCCAGCGTCAGCTCGCGGCCGTGGTGCTCCTTGATCAGCGCCAGGCACTTCGCCAGCGCCGTCAGCATCCCGAGCCCCAGCAGATCCACCTTCAGGACGCCCACCGCCTCCAGGTCGTCCTTCTCCCACTGCACCACCGTGCGGCTCTTCATCGCCGCGTTCTCCACGGGGATCATCTCCACCAGCGGCTCGCGGGTGATCACGAACCCGCCCACGTGGATGGAGAGGTGCCTCGGGAAGCTCTCGATCTCCTGCGCCAGCGCGAGCGTCTGCCGCACCCGCCGGTCCTCCTCCGACAGTCCCACCTCCTTCAGCAACTCGGGCGACATCTCGCCGCCGTGCGAGCCCGCCACCTTCGCCAGCCGATCCACCTGGTCCAGCGACAGCCCGAGCGCCTTGCCCACCTCACGCAGCGCCAGCCGCCCCCGGTAGCAGATGACCTCGCACACCATGCCCGCCCGGTGCCGGCCGTGCTTCTCGTAGACGTACTGCAGCACCTCCTCGCGCCGCTCGTGCTCGAAGTCCACGTCGATGTCCGGCGGCTCCTTGCGCTCCATGCTCAGGAAGCGCTCGAAGAGCAGCCCCATCCGCACCGGATCGATCGCCGTGACCCCCAGCGCGTAGCACACCGCCGAGTTCGCCGCGCTCCCTCGCCCCTGGCACAGAATCCCCTTCGAGCGCGCGAACCGCACGATGTCCCAGATCGCCAGGAAGTACCCCGCGAAGTCCAGGGCCGCGATCAGCTTCAGCTCGTGCTCGATCTGCTTCACCACCTCGGGCGGCACGCCTCCTGGGTAGCGCACCTGCAGCCCCTGGTACGTCAGCTCGCGCAGCCACGTCGACGTCGTCTGTCCCGGCGGCAGGTCCTCTTCCGAAAAGTGGTAGCGCAACCCGTCCAGCGTCGCGTTGCAGCGGCTCGCCAGCTCCAGCGTCCTCTCCAGCGCCTCCGGGCAGTCCGCGAACAGCCGGGCCATCTCCTCCGGCCCCTTCAGCGTCCGCTCCGCGTTGGGCAGCCGCCTCGTCCCGAGCTGCCCCAGCGTCGTCTTGTACCGGATGGCCGTGAGCACGTCCTGCAACGGCTGGCGGCTCCGCTGGTGCGTGTGCACGTCGTTGTGCGCGCACAGCGGCACTCCGAGCGTCTTCGCCAGGGCCTTCGCCTGCGCCACCCGCGCCTCGTCTCCCGAGGACAGCGTGCGGCACATGCCCACGTAGAAGCGCTCGCGGAAGGAGTCCGCCAACGGGGCCACCTGCGCCGCCGCCACCGGGTACGGCAGCAGCGCCAGGAGCCCCTCGTTGCCCTCCGCCAGCTCTCGCCACGGCAGGCCCGCCTCGCCCTTGGGGTGCAGCATCCGACTCTTCGAGATGAGCCGGCTCAGGTTCGCGTAGCCCCTCGCGTCCTGCGCGTACACCACCACCCGCGGGCCATCCATCAGCGTCAGCTCGCTGGCGATCAGGTACTTGATCCCCGCTTCCCTCGCGGCGAGGTGGGCCTTCACCGCCCCGTACAGCCCATCCCCATCCGCCAGCGCCACGGCGGACAGTCCCCGCTCCGCCGCAGCCTGGATCAATTCCTCGGGGTGCGAAGCCCCGCGCAGAAACGAAAAGTTCGACCGGCAGACCAGCTCGGCGTACACGATCGCCAACCTACTGAGCAGCCGTTCAGGCGGAAGGTCCGCCCCGGTAGGTATGTTGTTCCTACCCGCCGTGTCACGTCACTCTGGAAGTGGGATCCGCCCGCGTGACCTTCTTGCCGAGTGTGTGGACGGATGGGGACTCGGGACGTCTGATCCAGACCCTCACCCTGGCCCTCTCCCAGAGGGAGAGGGGATGAACACGGATGGGAATCCGGGTAGCTCGATACCCTCGCCCCGACCCTCTCCCGGAGGGCGAGGGAGAGGGGGCCGAGGTGGCTGGTGATGGCTCGCCATCCCCCGCTCGTTCGTGCAATGGAGCACTTTCATGCGCTCCCTGCTCCTGCTCGTTGGATAGAATCCCGTGGTGTCCTCGATACAGCGGCGCACTTGGGGGTGGGTGGGCGTGGTGCTCTTCGCGCTCGGCCTCGCGTGCACGCGGGGGGACTCATCGCAACCCCGGGTCCTCGTCCATGAGGCCTATGTCTGGCAGCGTGACTGGAGCCCTGAGCTGAGCCAGGCCATCACGGAGGCCCCCTCGGAGCTGAGTGCCCTTCGTGTGCTGGCGCGCGAGCGCTCCGGACCCGCCCGCACGCCAGTGGATGTCGCGGTGGACGTGGCAGCCCTGGCGCGCAGCGGCCGCGAGGTGGTGGCGGTGATGCGGGTGGATGGCACGGCGCCGCTCGAGGGCATCTCCCTCCAGGAGGTCGCCACCCACGCGCGTGCCTGGCGGGCCCAGGGCGTACGCGTCCGGGGCATCGAGCTCGACCATGACTGCGCCACCACCGCGCTAGACGCCTACGCGGACTGGCTGACTCGCGAGCGGACGGCACTCGGAGATTTGACGCTCACCCTCACGGCGCTGCCCACGTGGAGCTCCTCGCCAGCGCTCGCCCGGCTGGTCTCCATTCCCGACGGCATCGTCCTCCAAGTGCACGCCGTGCGCGCCCCTACCCTCTTCACTCCCGAGGAGGCCCGAAGCTTCACCGAGGCCTGGTCTCGGGCCACGCGCCGTCCCTTCCACGTGGCGCTCCCCACCTACCGCGTGCGGCTGCGCGACGGGACGCCCCTGGCCGCGGAGCCTCGTGAGGTGGCCCGCTTCCTCGCCGGGTTGCGCGAGCGTCCCGTGGAGGGCGTCGCTGGCATCCTCTGGTTCCGGCTCGGCCACCGGGGCGATCCAGAGGCCTGGAGCCTGCCCACCCTCTCGGCGGTGGTGCGGGGCGAACCGCTGGAGCCTCGCTTCCTCCCGCGCCTGGTGGACGCGGGCGGAGGCACGCTGGACATCGTCATCGAGAACACCGGCCGCGTGGACGCCCAGGCTCCCGCGCGCCTCACCCTTTCTGGAAATCTCGAGGTCCTCGATGGCGTGGGCGGCTACGCCCCGCGGGGGACCTCGCTCGTGGCGCGCACGCCTCCCCGACTGCGCGCTGGCGAGCGCCGTGTCATCGGCTTCGTGCGGGGATCCGAGGTGGCCATTGCTGCTCCGTAGTGCACTGACATTCCTGGTCTTCCTGGTGGCTCTCACCCCCATGCGCCGCGCGCACGCCTGCGGCCCCGACTTCCCGCCCGATGCATTGGGCAACCGGGCCCGTACGCTGTCGGAATTGCCTGACGGCGCATTCCTGCACGAGGCCTCGCACCTGCTGCCAAAGCCGGCGGATGCCTTCGCCGTCGTCGAGACCTACGAGGAGCCAGAGGGGGCGCGGACGGGCGGCGGTGCCCGCGAAACGGAGCTGTACCAGTCTGGCGCGAAGGCCTTCCAGGCGGGCCACTGGGACGAGGCCCGCGCCCGTTTCCTGGAAGTGCTCGCGCTGCCCGGGGAGGAGCGCCGCCGGTTCTCCACCTTCGCCGCATTCATGCTGGGACGAATGGCGGGCGCGGGAACGGAGCATGAGGGACCGCAACGCTTCGCCGAGGTGCGCGAGCTGGTCCGCCAGGGTTTCGACGATCCGCTGGGCCTGGCGGTCGCGAGCCTCGGTGAGGAGGCCCGGCTGCTCATGAGAGAGGGGAACGACGTGGGAGCGCTCCGGCTCTACGCGGAGCAGGCGGCCCACGGGAGCGGGATCGGGGCGGTCTCGTTGCTGTACATGGCCCGTGCGATTGCCCGGGACGAGGCACGCCTGCAGCAGGTGGTGAGGGATCCCCTGGGGCAGCGCCTGATGGCGACCTATGCCTGGACGCGCGGGCAGGAGACGCTGTGGTTGGACAGTGGTCAGTCCCCCACGCCACTGCCACGTCTGATGGAGGCGCTCGCGGCCGTGCCCGGGCTGGCCGGGGCGGACCGGCTCGCGGCGAGTGCGTGGCGCGCGGGACGCTTCGATCTGGCCGAGCGTTTCGCGGGACAGGAACAGACCCCGCTCGCCGCCTGGGTGAAGGCGAAGCTGGCGCTGCGGCGTGGAGACAAGGCGGCGGCGGATCAGTTCCTCGCGGAGGCCGCGGAGGGCTTCCCGGAGCAGGAGAACTGGTCGCCCCAGCCCTGGATGCAGCCGCTGCGTCCACGGGCACACCTGGGCGGTGAACGGACCATCCTGGCGCTCCTGCGCGGCGATTTCCATCAGGCGGCCGAGCATGCGCTGAAGACCTGTTCCTGGCCGGATATCGCCTACGTGGCGGAGCGCGTGCTGACGGTGGAGGAGTTGCAGCGGTTCATCGTGGCCCACGCCTCCGGCCCGGAGTTTCAGTGCAAGCCCGAGCCCGGCTTGTGGGAAGAGGAGAACGAGCGCAAGGACGTGAACGCGCAGATCCGCCTGCTGCTCGCGCGACGCCTGTTGCGAAGCGGGCGGGGTCAGGAGGCGCTGGAGTATTTCCGGGGGACGAAGTGGGAGGAGCCCGCGCGCAAGTATGTGGAGGCGCTCGAGCAGGCGCGGTCGGCCTGGCGAGACCTGGATGAGGCGCAGGCGCTCTACTCGGCGTCGCGGCTCGCCCGCTCCGCGGGCATGGCGCTGATGGGCACCGAGGTGGCTCCCGACTGGACCTGGGTGGCTGGAGAGTTCGACATAGGCGAGTGGAACCTCGAGACGCAGCAGACGACCGAGGACTCTCAGACAAAGGCCATGTTGGGGCAGTTGCTGCTCACCTCGGAGGCTGAGCGTGCTCGGCTGAGTGCCAACGCGCCACCGCACACCGTGCGCTTCCACTACCGCACCACGGCGTCGGAGCTCGCCGAGAAGGCCGCGGCGCTGGTGCCTCCCCGCAGTCAGGCCTACGCCGCACTCCTGTGCCACTCCGCGCGGTTCGTCTTGAACACAGCTCCCGAGCGGGTCCAGCGGCTCTGGAGCACCTACGTGAAGAACGGAGCGTTGATCTCCGACCCGATGCAGTTCGGCCAGAGCTGCCCGGAGCCGGACTTCGATCGGCTGCGCAACCAGAAGCTCGCCATGCCCTGGAAGAACTGGCGGCTCCGGACCGTGGCCACGGTGGGAGGAGGATTCCTGCTGCTGCCCTTGATGGGCGCTGCCGTCTTCATGCGCCGCAAGCGCCAGCGGTAGGATGACTCGCTTTACTCCAACTGGGGGCACCGATGACGGAAGTGGATTATCTGAAGGAAGCAGAGCGGCTGCGGACACTGCTGGCGGAGCAGGCCGCGAAGCACGATCGCGAGGCCACCTTTCCCGAGGAGGGGAAGGCGGCCATGAGCCACTCGCCGCTGAATACGGCGCTCCTGGATGGCATCTCGTGGCTGACCTTCGGACGGCTCGTCAGCATCCTGTCCCGGGGGGATGCCTCCTTCGGTACGGCCTGGCTGATGCACCAGGGCACAGCGGTGGCACTGCGGGCCCTGGTGGACCCGGCGCAGGCGGCCTTCATGGAGGCCGAGCTCCGCCGTGGCGCCTGGTTCGGCAATGCCCTGGGCGAGCCCACCAGCGGCAACCAGTTCCTGACGCCGCTGCTGCACGCCCGCCGCGTGGAGGAGGGATGGCGCCTCACGGGAGCCAAGCGCTTCGTCTCTGGCGGCGAGGGCGCGAAGTACCTCTTCACCAGCGCCATCTGTGACGGCCAGCCTGGTTTCTTCCTCATCGACAAGGATGACTCCGTCCGGGCGGAGGAGATCTGGGATCCCATGGGCATGCGGGCCACCCGCAGCCAGCTCCTGCACCTCCAGGACACGCTGCTGCCAGACTCCCGGAGGCTGCGGCTCGATCCCACCCAGACCAACGCCATCGCCGTGGGGTTGCCCTGGATCTCCCTGGGTATCGCCGAGGCGGCGATGGGTTTCGCCATCGGCTACGCCAAGGAGCGCCGGTTGCCGCCGGAGAACAAACCGCTCGCCGAGCTACAGTGGGTCCAGTTCTCCGTGGCGGACATGAGCATCCGCCTGGAGGCGGCGCGCTCCCTGGCCATGCGCTCGGCCATCGCCGCCGACGAGCGTGCTCCAGACGCCCTCTTCCTGCAGATGCAGGCCAAGGCCGTGGCCAACGAAGCCGCCATCTCCATCTCCACCGCGGCCCTGGAGATCGCGGGAGGCTCGGGCTACCTCCGGAGCCGCCCCATCGAGCGGTACGTCCGCGACGCCATGAGCGGGCCGCTGATGGCCTGGTCTTCCGCCGTCACCCGCGACATCCTCGGCAAGGCCCTCCTGGGACTCGGGCCTCCGCAGGCCTGAGAGGCTTTCAGCGCATCGTCTGCAGCTCGGGCTCCACCAGGTGCGGTGTCCCGTTGAAGCTCCGCAGCGAAATCCGCTCTCCCGAGAAGAGGAAGTCCGTACAGGCCGTGTTCCACACCATGAGGCTGAGCGCGAACACCTTCTCCGCGCTCGCCTCCAACGTCAGCCCCGCCGCCACCGCCATTGGCCCCGCCGACGTGAACGCCGCTACCTCCGCCTTCCTCCCCGGCTGGTTCATCATCTTCCGCAGCCCTGCCTCCACCCTCGACACGAACTCGCTCCAGCGCTCCACCGCCGGATCCTCCAGCTCGCCCCGAGCCCAGGCCCGGCCCAGTGGATCCAACAGCCGGAACAGCCGCTGCGCTCCGTCCCGACCCTCCAGCGCGCCCGACTCCATCACCTCCCGCACCGACGCGTTCCGCTCTGCCAGCTTCGGCAGCAGCACCCGGAACAGTGGCTCCGCCGCGTACTCGTCCAGCTCCGGCAGCACCACCGGCTCGGGGAACCTCAGCCCCCGGGCCAGGTAGGCTGCCCGCACCGCCTCGCACGTCTGCTGGTGGCGCCGGGCGGGCCCTACGTACACCGCCTCCAACGCATGCTCCGACGCCGCCCAGACCTCACCTAGCCGCGCCGCTTGACGCTCACCCAGCTCCGACAGCCGGTCCCGGTCGTACCACTCGCCGGACGTCTGCCCATGCCGCACCAGGGTCAACACTCCCATCCTCGGCCTCCCCTCACCCCACCTGCTGCTTGCCCGGGGACACGTCCTCCAGGAAGCCCGCGAGCGCGGGGTTCACCAGCCCCGCCTCCTCCACCGTCGAGGTGTGCCCACCCCGCGGCATCCTCACCAGCTTCGAGCCCGCGATGGCCCCGTGGAGGCACTCAGCCTTGGCCGGCACCGTGGCCACGTCCTCCTCGCCTACCAGGATCAGCGTCGGCGTCTTGATGCGCGGCAGCTCCTCGTACACGCCGCGCCGCTGGATGACCCCGTTCACCGCGCGCCAGATGTCGCGTCGGTTCTCCTTCAGCCGGCGCTTCCACTCCTTCCGCTCCGCCGAGCGCGCCGGATCCTCCAGGAATGTGCGGCCGAACATGATGCCCATCACCGGGTCCGTCACCAGTCCCAGCCCCAACCAGCGCGCGACGAGGTTGAGCCGCTTGTATTTCGGAATGTTCTCCGGCGGCTCCGGATCCGCCGAGGTCTCCATCAGCACCAGCGAGCGCAGCAGGTCCGGCCGCCGGGCCGCCAGCCGCATACCCACGAAGCCGCCCATGGACAGCCCCAAGAAGTGGCACGGCCCCACGCCCAGCTTCTCGATGAGGCCCACCGCGTCCGCGTACACCGTCTCCATGTCCACGGTGTCCACCTCCCACACGTCGCTCTGGCCCTGGCCGCGATGGTCGTAGGTGATGCAGCGGTAGCGGTCCTTCAGCGCCGCCACCTGCTTGTCGAACATCCGGCCGCTCCACAGCAGGCCGTGGCTGAACACGATGGGCTCTCCCGAACCCCCGGTGTCCTCGTAATAGAGACGGGTGCCGTTGACGTCCAGGAAGGGCATGGTGCGCTCCGGGGTTGAGGGTTGCTCACATCGCCGTGCTGCCACCGTCCACCACGAGCTCCGAGCCAGTCATCAGCTTGGACTCGTCCGAAGCCAGGTACAGCACCGCGTAGGCAATATCGTCCGGCTCGCCAATGCGGCCGAGTGGAATCATGCGCGCCAGCTTCGCCTTCCCCGCTGCCATGTCGCCCGACAAGCTGGCCAGGTCATCCACCATGGGCGTCTCGATGAACGTGGGGTGCACGGAGTTGCAGCGGATGCCGTAGCCCTTGCGCGCGCAGTGCAGCGCCACCGATTTCGTCAGCAGGCGCACCCCCGCCTTGCTCGAGCAGTACGCCGGCAGGGTGTCCACCCCCACCAGCCCCGCCACCGAGCTGATGTTGATGATGGAGCCCTTCGCGCTGCTCTTGCGCATGCCTCGGATGGCGTGCTTGCAGCCCAGGAACACCCCATCCAGGTTCACCGCGTGTACCAGCCGCCACTCCTCCAGTGACAGTGACTCGATGTCCTTGGAGATGCCAATGCCCGCGTTGTTCACCACCACGTCCAGCCGGCCAAACGTGGCCACCACCTCGTCCACCACCCGCTCCCAGTCCGCCTCTTTCGTGACGTCCAGCGTCCAGGCGCGCGCGGACTCTCCCAGGGCCCCGGCCACCTCTCGGACACCAGCCTCGTTACGGTCGGTGAGCGCCACCCGAGCGCCCTCGCGCACCAGCATCGCCGCCGCGGCCTTGCCCAGCCCCGATGCGGCTCCCGTGACCAGCGCCACCTTGCCCTCGACTCTTCCGGCCATCTCGTGCCTCCTCACACTGGGCCCCCACACCCCCAGGGGGTTCGACGGCGGCGGAGCCTACCCCGCCCCCCACTCTCGGGGTCGAGGAATGTCGGCTCGGGGACGGTCGGTCCTGGCGCACTCCATCCGCGAGGTGGCAAGCTCCCGGCCGGACAGGAGCATTCATGGACATCCATGGCTGGCAGTTGTGGATCCTCGCCGCGATCATCGGGGGCGCGCTGGAGATGGCCCTCCCCGGCTTCGTGGTGCTCTGGTTTGCCGTGGGGGCGCTGGTCGCGGCCCTCGCCGCGGCAATCGGGCTGGGCATCAACGTCCAGCTCACGATCTTCATGCTCGTCTCGGTGGCGCTCTTCGCGGGCTCTCGCACCATCTTCAAGAAAGCCTTCATGCGCAACGCGTCCAACATGAAGACAGGCGTGGAGGCGATGGTGGGCCAGGAGGCATTGGTGACCGAGGCGCTCGTCGACGGGCACGGCGGCACGGTGCGCATCAACGGCGAGCTGTGGTCCGCACGCTCCCTGGGCGGCGGAGTGGCCCCGGGTGAGCTCGTCATCGTCGAGCAGGTGGAAGGTTTGAAGCTCTGGGTGCGGCGCCCCGCCGCATCCCTGGAAGTTCTCCCCAAGCAGAAGAAGGAAGGTCGTTAGATGGGTACGGGTACCGTCCTCTTTGTCATCACCGCGGTCGCCGTGGTGTTCGCTATCGTCAAGGGCCTGCGCATCGTGCCCCAGGCCAAGGTCATGGTGGTGGAGCGCCTGGGCAAGTTCCACCACGTGGCCAATAGCGGGCCAAACATCCTCATCCCGTTCTTCGACTCGCCCCGCGTGATGGAGATGCGCGTAGGCAACCGCTTCAACCGCAGCCACCTGGTGGACCTGCGCGAGCAGGTCATGGGCTTCGAGACCGTGCAGGTCATCACCCATGACAACGTCACCATGGAGGTGGGCTCGGTCATCTACTACCAGATCGTGGATCCCGCGAAGGCGCTCTACGCGGTGGAGAACCTGGCGCTGGCCATCGAGCAGCTCACGATGACGAACCTGCGCAACATCATGGGCGGGCTGACGTTGGATCAGACGCTCACCAGCCGCGAGACGGTGAACAGCAAGCTGCGCATGGTGCTGGATGAGGCCACCGAGAAGTGGGGCGTGAAGGTGACGCGGGTGGAGCTGCGCGAGATCGAGCCGCCCTCCGCCATCAAGGAAGCCATGGCCAAGCAGATGACGGCCGAGCGCGAGCGTCGCGCCGAGGTCACCAAGGCCGAGGGTGACAAGTCCGCCGCCATCCTCCAGGCCGAGGGCGAGAAGATCTCCCGGATCCTCCGCGCCGAGGCCGAGCGTGACGCCGAGGTGGCTCGCGCCGAGGGCCGCAAGCGCGCCACGCTGCTGGATGCCGAGGCGAAGGCCGATGCCACGCGGATGGTCTTCGATGCCATCAACGCCGGCGGCGGCGCGACGCCCGAAGTGCTGGCGCTGCGCTACATGGAGACGCTGCAGGAGCTGGGCAAGGGCGACAACAAGATGTTCGTCCCCTACGAGGCCACGGCGGCGCTGGGCAGCATCGCGACGCTCAAGGAGGTGTTCGCCAAGGAGGGCACCACCAAGACTCAGTCCGCGCCGAGCGCGGCGGCCCTGAGCGCCCAGTCGCTCACGCGCACCCTCCAGACCCAGCCGCCCGCCGTACCGGTGCGCAACCGTCCGGCACTCCCCTCCGAGGAGTAGCCGCAACACGCACCACCCAATCCCCTCACCACGTCAACATCCCCTCGCCCTCCGGGAGAGGATCCCCCCGTCGTTCAAAGGGGGGCAAGCCCCCCGGGGTGAGGGTATCGAGTCCCCGCGCTGGAACCTTCCGCGCCCCCCGTTGTCCGAGGGGATGCTCATCACCAAAAGGGAGAGCCCATGAAGGAAGCGTTCATCGCGGGTGGTTTCGGGATGTACCCCACGCTCATCGCGGGTCTGGCGTTGCTGTTCACCAGCCTGCGGTATGCCAGCCGCCCGGAGTCCCGCTACGTCCCGCTGATGCTCACCCTGGGGCTCTTCACGATCTTCGCGGGAGGCCTGGGCTTCATCACGGGCGTCATGAACCTGCTGCGCGCCTACGCCGGCCCGCTGGCCGCTCAGGGGCCGTCCGTCCTCTACCTCGGGCTCCAGGAAGCGCTGCACAACGTAGCCCTGGCGCTCCTGCTGAGCACGACGTCGGCGATCGCCGCGTCCATCGGCGCGTGGCGGCTCGCTCGGCAGGCCCAGGCCACCGCGCCTGCCTCCCTGCCTGTCCGCTAGGACGACTCGTCAGGGATTGCGCGGGGGCCCGTCGTTGGTTAAAACGTCCGGGCGTTGCAGTCCGAGCCCGGCAGCCCGGGCCCCCTCGAACACGAGGCTTCGTACTCCATTGAAGATCCACTCCTGAATCGTCGGCGCTGTCTCTCAGCCAACCCCCGGGCCCCTCGTGCGTGCCCGGAACGATTCCGGAGTTCCTCGTGTCACTCGTTCGCGCCCATCGCGTCTCTTTCGCGTTCTCCGACGCCGTTACCCTCTTCTCTGATGCCGAGTTCCACCTGCCCGCAGGATGGACTGGCCTCGTCGGCTCCAACGGCGCCGGCAAATCCACCCTGCTGCGGCTGCTCTCCGGCGAGCTCCAGCCCTCGGGCGGACACCTCCAATTCGAGCCGACCTCGGCGCTCGTCCACCTCTGTCCGCAGCGGGTCGAGGAGCTCACCCCCGATATCACCGCGCTCGCCGAGGCCTATGACTCACGCTCGAGGAGGCTGCTCGGCCAGCTCGGGCTGGATGTGACTGCCCTGGAGCGGTGGCCCACGCTGTCGCCCGGGGAGCGCAAGCGCTGGCAGATCGGCGCCGCCCTGGCGCGCGATCCGGACGTACTGCTGCTCGACGAGCCCACCAACCACCTCGACGCCGAGGCCCGGGAGTGGCTCATCTCCGCGCTGCGCCGCTTCCGCGGGGTGGGCCTGCTCGTCTCGCACGATCGCGAGCTGCTCGAGGCCCTCACCACCTCCACGCTGCGTGTCCACGGGGGCACCGTGCGCCTGTGGCCCGGGGCCTACTCCGCCGCGCGCGAGGCCTGGGAAGCCGAGCTGGAGGGCCGCCGCGGCGCCCGGCAGCAGGCGCAGGAGGAGCACCGCCGCCTCCAGCAGCGGCTCGACCAGACGCGCCGGGAGCAGGAGTCCGCCTCCGCCGCGCGCAACGCCGGCAGCCGCATGAGGAACAAGTACGACAGCGACGCTCGCACCCTGGGCGCCAAGAACCTCGCGAGCTGGGCGGATGCCCGTCTCGGCCGCAGTGTGACCCTCGTCCGCCGCGAGGTCGAGCGCGCCGCCAGCGCCGTCGAGTCCATCGAGGTGGAGAAGACGCTCGGCCGCTCCATCTTCGTCGACTACGTCCGCCCGCCCCATGCGCTGATGTTCAGCCTCGACGTGCCCCGATTGTGTGCGGGCGAGGTGGAGCTGTTCGGTGCGCTACGGCTCGACGTCCCGAGGGACGCCCGTATCCGCATCGAGGGCCCCAATGGCGCGGGAAAGAGCACCCTGCTGCGGGCCCTGCTCGAACAGGCGCGCGTGCCGCTGGAGCGCGTGCTGTACGTGCCGCAGGACCTGAGTGCGGACGAGACCGAGGAGGCGATCGAGTCGGTGCGCGAGCTGCCTCCCTCGGAGAAGGGCCGCGTGCTGTCCCTGGTGGCGGCGCTCGGGGTGGATCCGGATCGCCTGCTCGCCTCGGAGCAGCCGTCCCCGGGCGAGGCGCGCAAGCTGCTCATCGCGCGCGGGCTTGGGCAGCACGCCTGGGCACTCGTGCTCGACGAGCCCACCAACCACCTGGACCTGCCCTCCATCGAGCACCTGGAGGAAGCCCTGCGCGAGTACCCCGGAGCGCTGTTGCTGGTGACACACGACGCGCACTTCGCGCAGCGCTGCACCACCACGCGCTGGCGGGTGCAGGGAGGCGGCGTGGACGTCACCTCGGATTGATGACCCGCCCTCCAGGGAGGGAGGAACGGGCATCCGGGGGCCGGCTTCCTCCGTGCCTCCCTCTCGAGTGCTTGAGAACCAACACTCCAGGCCACAACTTTTCCGCGTCCCTCTGGCCAGGAGGTTGGGACATGAGTGTGGGAGTAGAGCCCGCGCCCCGGGGGCTGCGAGCGCCGCACGTGAAGCCGCGGCCGGGCCCGTCCGGGAGCGGACTCCACCGGGTGAGGCTGTGGGTGCGCGACAGCGCGTGGATCCTCCCCGCGGTGGGGGCCGTGCTCGGGGCCTTACTGGCCGTGCTCTTCGTGATCGAGCCCTTCGGCCTCGCTCACGGATGGCTGCGAGGCCTGGCCTGGCGTGCGTCCGTGAGCGATGCACGCAAGGTCCTCGCCTCGATATTTGGCATCGTCCTCACCACCCTGAGCATCGCCTTGTCGCTGTCCCTGGTGGTGCTGCAGAACGCAGCCAGCCAGTACTCCCCTCGCCTGCTGCGCCTCTTCCTCGGGAAACCGGGCTCCCGCGTCCTCATCCCCGTGTTCGTGGCCACTGGCGTCTACTGCCTCGTGGGAGTGTATGCGTTCGGCTTCACGGAGAATCAAGACGTGGCGCCCAGGCCGGCGCTCAGCATGGCCATGTTGATGCTCATCTGCTGTGGCGCGGCCCTCGTCTTCCAGATGACGTACACGCTCGACATGGTGCGCGCAGAGCAGATCGTCCGCCGGGTGCGGGTCTCCTCCCTCAAGGTCGCGCGCAAGCTGGACCGGCTGCGCCGCGAGGAGCCGGAAGCTCCTTCCATGGTGCCCGTCCCCTCCGGCACGTGGTGGCGGGTCGCCGCGCCCTCCTCCGGCTTCGTGGTGGACATCGACGCGAGGGCGCTGCTCTCTCTGGCCGAGGAACGAAGACTCTCCATCCACGTGGAGGTCAACATCGGCGAGCCGGTGATGAAGGGGGCCTCACTGGGCCGGGTAGTCCAGGAAGGCGCTCATCAGGAGGAGGCGCGAATCGCCCGGTGTGTGGAACGCGCCGTCCTCGTTGGCCGCTGGAGGGAGCCGGGCAGGGATGTGGCGCTGGGCGTGCGGCAGCTCGTGGACGTGGCCATTAAGGCGCTCTCGCCGGGAATCAATGATCCGTCCACCGCGGTGGAGGCCGTGGATCAGCTCGCCATCATGCTGTGTGTGCTGTGCCAGCTCCGGCTGGGCCCGCGCGTCCTGGCCGATTCCGAGGGGCGCCCGCGCGTCTTCCTGCGCGCGCTGGAGCTGCGGGACTACCTCGCGCTGGCCACCGCGCAGATCAGTCACTACGGCGCGGGGGAGCCAGCCGTGGTGCTGAGGCTGCTCCGACTGGCCGGGGAAGTGGGGCTGCGCGTCCGGCGGGAGCCGGACTCGAGCGCCGTCCGCGAGGTGCTCCATCAGGTGAGAGAGGACGCGGAGACGGCCCAGCCCGGCTCCTCATACCTGCCGATGCAGCAACACTACGCGGAGGAGGTGGAGCGAGCTGTGGAACGCAAGGAGCCCTTGCCCCCCCTGCCTTCGCTCGGCTACTGAGCTCTCCCATGGGAGCCGCTGGTGCCACCGCGAGCGAGGTCATCGAGCAGGCACTCGGCGCATTGCCGGCCTCCGTGCGAGAGGAGTTGCGCGCACGATTGGCGGGGGCCGACGCGCTCGTCGTCATGCACATCCGTGACGAGCGCTTCCGCTGGATGTCGCTCTTCACCTTTCCTTTCAAGGTCCTGCTGTGGAGCCTCGTCCTGCTGGTGCTCCTCTGGGTCTTCTTGCAGAACCTGACGTCGGGAGAGGGAGACCCCGGAGATGGAGACACACCGCAACGCTCCTCCCCGAAGCCGGAGGCACTGCCGCGCTACGAGGGCAGCAAGGACAGCTCCGTGCCCGTCTATGTGAGCCGGGTCGAACGCCCGGCGCGAAGCTGGATACCGGGCTTCCTGCGTTTCCGTTTCACGGTCCCGGTCCATACCGTGGAGGTGGTGACCTCACCGTCCGAGGCGCCTCCCTTTCGCTTCACGGTCTCCGGCGAGCGCCAGGGCCACGCCGCCGTGGCCGCGTTGTACGCAGTGGCTTCCGTGGCCAGACTGAAGCTCGTGGAGCTGAACCAGGGACCGCCCCCCGTGGTGGTGCACCGCGGCCATGGGCGACTCCCGCTCATGCTCGACCCCCGATCGCTGGACCTCAAGTGGGCCAGGTCCGAGGTCGCCGCTGCGGGCTTCGAGCTCGTCACCACCTCAGCGGGCCTGGAGCTGCGGCACGCCCACTCGCCGACATCCAAGGGACTGGCCTGGGTCTTCCTCGTGGGGATGCTGCTCGTCTCGCCCGCATTCTTGTGGCTCGCGAGCTTCCGGCGCCTGCTGCTGAACTTCCTGTTCGATGCGTGGGGCCGTCCCCCAGGCGCCGATGTCTTCTTCGTCGATGGCGAGGCCGTGGGCTACTGCTACAAGCGGGCGGGACGAACGTGGTCACGCGTCGCAGTGCCGAGAAGCCAGTTGCAAGCCATCGTCTTCGGGGAGGAGCTCGGCTTCGATGACCAGGTGAGCTACGGGCAGCCGAGGCTGCGTCTCGTCGGGAACGGGTCCGTATACACGGTGGACTACAGCCTAGGAGACAGACTCGGCAACGCCATCCGTGACCTCCTCGTGAGCGAGGTTCTCGCTTCGGAGTCCACTCGCCCTGGGGCAACAGCCTCGACAGGCAGCTGACTCACCGCCTGGCCCGGCGGCGCGCATTCTCCCGCATCCCGGCTTCAAGCCGCGCCGCTTGCAAGACCTGAGGATGAAGCATGATGGACAGGGCGGGCGGGCGGGCCATGGCGTCCAGTCTTTGCGGATGCAAAAGCGCAAATGGCATTACAGAGCCGCTCAAGAGAAGAAAACCGCGCACCCTTGCCCCAAGCATGGGTTAGGCAGTAAGCAATAAATAGACTATGTTTATCAACATCCTTGATATTGAGGGAGTGCTCTTGTCGAACTTCCTCTTTGATCTTCATCCAAGCTTCCCGGCCAATTTCGGCCTCGACGACGTCTTGAATCTTCGTGCTCCACATCACGTGATCCGGTGCCCAGAGAGTATCCGCCGGGAACGGCTCTACGCTCGAGTTACACAGGCACAATATGTCTCGATTATCCTTTTCATGCTTCTCTCTATGTCCTTGCTTGGTTTCATCACCATCTGCATCGAAGACTACAAAAGTAGGAATTTTAAGGCTCTTGGCCACGGCCAAGGGTTCGACCATGCGACTCTTCCCGCCAACAGCCACGAAGTGACCGCCTAGGCGAATGAAGTCATCATAGATGCCCAGCAACTCAAGGCACGCAGTGATACATGCAACATCTTCAGGACCCTCCACCAACACGACAACCTCAGAGAAGAACATCTCATTCAAAGAGGGCTGAAGCGCCTGCTCCAGTTTAACGAGCGCATTGTTCTTTGTTTTGATATTGCGAGAAGTCTTGGTACTCAAAACTGAAGCAACTTGTTCGAGCGTTGCTGAAGTGATGTGTGCTTCTTGTTCGGAGGGATCTCGCCGGACCACCCTAACATCCTCAAATCCGCGAGCGGAGATGAAGTAAGGGGCTGTCGCAAAATAAGTGTAATGAAAGTGATAATGAGCCCACCAGGCAGGCAGCCATGGGGCTGGTCGCTGCGTAAGAGGCATTTCGTGGGCATGTTGTATGCGTGAAAGTAGATCTCGAAGCCTTGCGCGCCAAGTTCAAGGCCCTGGCCCCCATCATGGACGAGAGGGTCAGCCGCCTGTGGGCTGCGGCTGAAGTGGAAAGCCTTGGACGCGGAGGAACCGCAGCGCTCCAGCGGGCAACGGGGATCAGTGGTCGTCGCATCTGGAAGGGCAAGAAAGAGCTGGCGGAGCTTCGGCGGCAACCGCCTTCAAGGGCTTCAACGTCGCGAGTGCGTCGGCCAGGAGGAGGAAGAAGGCGCCTGAGCGCAAAGGACGCGAGGTTGCTGGGTGACCTCCAGGCGCTGCTCGAGCCGGTGACGCGCGGCGAACCGCAATCGCCGCTTCAATGGACGACGAAGAGCGTGAGGCACCTTGCGTCGGAGTTGAGAGAGCGAGGGCATGAGGTGAGTAGCGACACCGTCGCGCGGATGCTGCACGAAGCGGGGTATAGCTTGCAGGCTCCGCGTAAGGAGGAAGAGGGAGGCAGCCATCCAGATAGGAATGCACAGTTTCGTTACATCGCTCGACAAGCGAAGGCCTTTCAGCGGCGCCGACAACCAGTGGTGTCCGTCGACTCGAAGAAGAAGGAGTTGATTGGAAACTTCAAGACCCCGGGTCGGGAGTGGCAGCTCCAAGGCCAAGCGCCCAGAGTCAACGCCTACGATTTTCCGGATATGGCTGAGGGCAAAGCGATTCCCTATGGAGTGTATGACTTGGCCCGTGACGAGGGCTGGGTCAACGTTGGGACGGACCATGACACTCCTGAGTTCGCAGTCCAGTCGCTTCGGCGTTGGTGGCTCACGATGGGCAGGCATGCATATCCTCATGCAAGAGAGCTTCTGGTGGTAGCGGATGCTGGGGGTTCGAACTCGGCACGGTCGCGGGTATGGAAGAAGTGCCTGCAAGAATTTGCAGATGCCACGGGGTTGAAGGTCTCCGTCAGCCATTACCCTCCGGGCACGAGCAAATGGAACAAGATCGAGCATCGACTCTTTGCCCAGATCACGCTCAACTGGCGAGGCCGACCGCTAACGAGCTATCAAGTTGTCATCAATCTCATCGGCAGCACCACGACACGCACGGGACTGTGTGTT
Organism: Archangium lansingense; assembly: GCF_026626635.1. Taxonomy (GTDB): domain Bacteria; phylum Myxococcota; class Myxococcia; order Myxococcales; family Myxococcaceae; genus Archangium; species Archangium lansingense. Next base: position 6,379,444 of record NZ_JAPNKA010000001.1, on the reverse strand, counting down.
CGGGCTGCCCTGGATACGAGGGAGTACCCCCTTGGCGTTCGCGTCAGCGCAGCGGACTTTGGGCAACTGAACATCCGAAAGAAGCGGTTTCACGGGGAATGGAACTACTCGCTCTCTCCGAGACGGCAAGCGAGCGCTCAGCTGGTGAAATAATTACACTTATTTTGCGACAGCCCCTAAGGGCTGTGGGTACACACAAGAACCTGGGAAGACGCGCTAGCCAACGTCTGAAAAACCCTAGATAGATGCTTTGCTTGCGAAGGGTGCTGATAAAGCTCAGGCTCCTCACACCCAAGTATTAGCGTTGTCTTTGACGAGTCCTTATAATTTGCCAACTCATGAAGCAGCGCAATCAGGAACGCCCGTTGAAGCCCATGCCCGAAACGAGCCATGTTTCCACTGAAACGACTCTCTCCAGCGATGATTTTTGCAACCGGCTCTTGGATATTGATGTAGCTTTCGGGTTGATTGTGCCACTCAACTCGCAAGTGCGCATCCGATTGAACCAGTCCTTTAATGCGTGTATCAAGGGACTGAGAGAGGGTGGATAGAAGCTCCTGGCGTCTTTCGAGAATCTCCCGATATCTGGCCTGCACCTCTCTGCGCAACTCGTTTAGTGGGTTATCGAAGGCCGCTGCAGCTTGCAGGGTTCGCTCCAGCAAGACCCCCAATGCAGATTTCTTTGTCTCCAGTTGCTCTGTGGCGGCGTCTTTAACAGCGGGCAAATACACCCAGTGGACATATTTTTGTAGACGATTTGCACCTTTCGTAATCCCGTAGAACTGATCCTTGCTCTGCACCGGTTCGCACAGTTCGGGATGGGCACTCTCATACCGCGACAATTCGGTATGCATTTCTTTCTTTGATGTAACGAGTCCCAATTCTGGTATTTCACTCTTTATCTGATTATAAATCTCCTTCAGGATTGCAGCCGACTCCCCATCGTCGAATTTGGCGAAGAACTGGGTGAATCGCTTCATGACCATGCGTTGGCCATACTGCATCACCTCCGCTTTTCGGGTCTCGGAACTCCATAAAGCCACAGAGGAAATGATGAGTTCACCTTGACGATAGTACGCCTGAAAGTCTTGTTGTGCCTCAGGAGAAAGATTATTGAAGGTGACTGTGATTCGGATGGGGCGAGATGTGTCCTTCTTGTGAAAGTCTTCCTCATCCAAGTAGACAACGTCCGTGCTGGCTCCGCTCTGGTCTCTGAAGAAGATATTTAGCGCTGTGAGAATCGTGGACTTACCGACTCCGTTGGTCCCAACGAGGCACGTGTACCTGTTGAGGTGAATGGTCTCGTCTCGGTAGGCACGAAAATTCTCGATTCTGATGCTTTTGATTTGCATTGTTTTCCTGGTCTTACCGAATGCGTCGATAGGAAAATCGATCCTTTATTCTTTCATGGAGAAAGGCCCCCTTCGATGGGGCACGCATGAGTGCATCGTAAAGAGCGGCGGGGACTCCGAGATACTGGTAAATAGCTGAATCCTTGAATTCGACTTCGAGCGTCTGTGACTCAGGTACGTACCCTATTGAAGCTACATTGCTCGATTGGACTGGTTGGCGGAGCATCTTCCGGGCGATGGTTTGAGGAACTTGGCTGCGATGCTCTGGCAGAATGTTCAATCGGCGCAATCTGAATCAATGTTCAGCCCCCCTCCACTTCGGAGATGAAGTAGAAGACAGCGGAGTCCACACGTCCCATTGGGGGCGTGGCGAAGAAGCGAGCAGCACGCCAGAACTCTCCATCAGCCAGCAACGGCACGCCTACCCTGGACATCGTCGCGTGTCCCGATTCAGAGCCTCCGGCAAGTGCTGGCCTACCTGACAAAATTCAACGATAACCGGCAGTCTTAGAGCAACTAAGCTTCTTTCAGCACTGGACCTATCGCGGTTACGTGGTCATTACCTCGAACCGCTCCTCGACTGGCGGCGCGCTCCTCTCGGCTTCACGTCTTCGCGCAGCCCCTCCGACAGGCCAAGGAGTTCCGTGCGCAGCCACTGGCTGCGTGGCTCACCGTCCACCTGGCGATGCCAGTAGAGGTGGAGTTCCACCGGCGGGAGTTCCACCGGCATCGGCAGGAGGTGGTTGCCGAGAGGAGCATTGAGCGCCTCCGCATGGCGCCGCGGCATCGTGAGGAGCAGGTCCGAGCCGGCAACAATGTGGCACGCTGCCTCGGGATGCTGGCAGCGCACGGAGACCTCCCGCTGGTAGCCCAGGCGGCTGAGCAACAGGTCCTCGAAGGCCAGGCCCGTGCGCCTCGAGGACACGGTGACGTGCCGCGCGGCCAGATAGGCCTCCACATCCAACCTCCGCTTCCGCGCGCTGACGACACAAAAAGTGTCGCGCTGCAACAGCGTGTGGCGCAGGTCGGCCCCGGTCGGCTGAGCCACGTCCACGGCCAGATCCAACCTCCCCGACGCCAGGTCCCTCTCGAGACTGGCTCGATCGAGCCGCACGCTCGCGATCCGGACCTGGGGGGCGCGCTCGCGCAGACGCGTGACGAATCGTGGGAGGAACGCGGGCTCCAGCTCGTCGTTCATCGCGAGGGTCACGTGGCCCACGTCGCGCCGGGGATCGAAATGACGGGTGCGATCCACGGCCTGCTGGAACAACCCGAGCGCCTCCTGGATCCCCGGTGCCAGACGCTCGGCGAGCGGGGTCGGCGCCACGCCGCGCCCCTGCCGCACGAAGAGCGGATCATCGAGTTGCTCCCGCAGCCGCGCCAGGGCGTGGCTCACCGCGGACTGGCTCAGGAACAGGATCTCGGCGGCCCGCGTGAGGTTCCGCTCCCGGTAGGGGGCTGTCGCAAAATAAGTGTAATTATTTCACCAGCTGAGCGCTCGCTTGCCGTCTCGGAGAGAGCGAGTAGTTCCATTCCCCGTGAAACCGCTTCTTTCGGATGTTCAGTTGCCCAAAGTCCGCTGCGCTGACGCGAACGCCAAGGGGGTACTCCCTCGTATCCAGGGCAGCCCGAACACACAGTCCCGTGCGTGTCGTGGTGCTGCCGATGAGATTGATGACAACTTGATAGCTCGTTAGCGGTCGGCCTCGCCAGTTGAGCGTGATCTGGGCAAAGAGTCGATGCTCGATCTTGTTCCATTTGCTCGTGCCCGGAGGGTAATGGCTGACGGAGACCTTCAACCCCGTGGCATCTGCAAATTCTTGCAGGCACTTCTTCCATACCCGCGACCGTGCCGAGTTCGAACCCCCAGCATCCGCTACCACCAGAAGCTCTCTTGCATGAGGATATGCATGCCTGCCCATCGTGAGCCACCAACGCCGAAGCGACTGGACTGCGAACTCAGGAGTGTCATGGTCCGTCCCAACGTTGACCCAGCCCTCGTCACGGGCCAAGTCATACACTCCATAGGGAATCGCTTTGCCCTCAGCCATATCCGGAAAATCGTAGGCGTTGACTCTGGGCGCTTGGCCTTGGAGCTGCCACTCCCGACCCGGGGTCTTGAAGTTTCCAATCAACTCCTTCTTCTTCGAGTCGACGGACACCACTGGTTGTCGGCGCCGCTGAAAGGCCTTCGCTTGTCGAGCGATGTAACGAAACTGTGCATTCCTATCTGGATGGCTGCCTCCCTCTTCCTCCTTACGCGGAGCCTGCAAGCTATACCCCGCTTCGTGCAGCATCCGCGCGACGGTGTCGCTACTCACCTCATGCCCTCGCTCTCTCAACTCCGACGCAAGGTGCCTCACGCTCTTCGTCGTCCATTGAAGCGGCGATTGCGGTTCGCCGCGCGTCACCGGCTCGAGCAGCGCCTGGAGGTCACCCAGCAACCTCGCGTCCTTTGCGCTCAGGCGCCTTCTTCCTCCTCCTGGCCGACGCACTCGCGACGTTGAAGCCCTTGAAGGCGGTTGCCGCCGAAGCTCCGCCAGCTCTTTCTTGCCCTTCCAGATGCGACGACCACTGATCCCCGTTGCCCGCTGGAGCGCTGCGGTTCCTCCGCGTCCAAGGCTTTCCACTTCAGCCGCAGCCCACAGGCGGCTGACCCTCTCGTCCATGATGGGGGCCAGGGCCTTGAACTTGGCGCGCAAGGCTTCGAGATCTACTTTCACGCATACAACATGCCCACGAAATGCCTCTTACGCAGCGACCAGCCCCATGGCTGCCTGCCTGGTGGGCTCATTATCACTTTCATTACACTTATTTTGCGACAGCCCCTAGACGACGTCGAACACCCGGAAGAGGTTGAGGTCGAGCTGGGACAGCCTCGTCGATTCATGAGCCGCATTCATGGCGACACATGACCAACATTCACTGGATTCATCAAGGGGCCCCGCCGCAGGATGGGGCGTCGAGACAAGGGGCCTCTCATGAACTTCGAGCCGAGTGACCGTTCCAAGGACTACCGCGAGCGCGTGCGCCGCTTCATCCGCGAGCACATCCAGCCCGTGGAGGCGCAGTATTGGGCGCAGCTCCGCGCGGCCAGCCATGGCGGCGACTGGCGGCGCTGGAAGATCCTCCCCATCGTGGAGGAGCTCAAGGCGCGCGCCCGAGCCCAGGGCCTGTGGAACCTGTTCCTGCCCGATGCGACGCTCGGCGCTGGCCTCAGCACCCTGGAGTACGCCCCCGTCGCCGAGGAGATGGGCCGCAGCTTCATGGCTCCCGAGATCTTCAACTGCAACGCCCCGGACACCGGCAACATGGAGGTGCTCTGGAGGTACGGCTCCGAGGAGCAGAAGGCACGCTGGCTCACGCCGCTGCTCGCCGGAGAGATCCGCTCCGTCTTCTGCATGACCGAGCCCGATGTCGCCTCCTCGGATGCGACCAACATGCAGGCCACGGCCGTCGTCCAGGGCGATGAGGTGGTGCTCAACGGAAAGAAGTGGTGGTCGAGTGGCATCGGCGACCCGCGAGCGAAGGTCGCCATCTTCATGGCCCGCACCCCCAGCGAGGGGGGAGATCGCCACCATCAGCACTCGATGGTGCTGGTACCGCTGGAAGCGAAAGGCGTGGAGATCCAGCGCATGCTCCCGGTGTACGGCGATTACGACGAGCCCCACGGCCACGGCGAGGTGCACTTCCGTGACGTGCGGGTGCCTCTCACCCATGTCATCGCGGGCCCGGGACGGGGCTTCGAGATCGCCCAGGGACGTCTCGGCCCCGGCCGCATCCACCACTGCATGCGCTGCATCGGCGCAGCAGAACAGGCGCTCGATCTGATGATCGACCGCGGAATGAACCGCACCGCCTTCGGCAAGCCGCTGCTCAACCTCGGCGGCAACCGCGAGCGCGTCGCCGAGGCCCGCATCGCCATCGACCAGGCGCGCCTCCTCACCCTCTACGCCGCCTGGAAGCTGGACGAGCTCGGCGCCCTCGGCGCGATGAGTGAGATCTCCGCCATCAAGGTCGTGGCGCCCAACGTGCTGCAGAAGGTCGTGGATGACGCCATCCAGATCCACGGTGGCGCCGGGGTGTCGCACGACACGCCGCTCTCGAGCTTCTTCGCCCAGGCGCGTACCCTGCGGCTCGCGGATGGACCGGATGAAGTCCACAAGGGTCTCATCGCCCGTATCGAGCTCTCCCGGCGTGGGTTCTCCAGGAGCCGCGAATCATGAGTGAACAGCGCATCTTCATCACCGGCGGCGCCAGCGGGCTCGGACAGTCCATCGCCCTGCGCTACGCTCGCGCCGGATGGCGGGTCTGCATCGCCGACGTCAACGACGCTCGGGGGGCGGAGACCCAGAAGACCCTCGCCTCCCTCACCCCTCACGCGCACTACCTCCGCTGCGACGTGACCCGCGAGGAGGACCTGGGCGCGGCCTCCGAGTGGCTCGCCTCGAACTGGGGCGGCGTCGACGTGGTGGTCAACAACGCCGGTGTTGCCCAGGCAGGCGCCATCGAGGAGGTCTCGCTCGACGACTGGCAATGGATCATCGACATCAACCTCCTGGGCGTCGTGCGCGGCTGCAAGGTCTTCACACCGCTGTTCAAGCGCCAGGGCCACGGGCACTTCGTCAACGTGGCCTCCATGGCCGGTCTGCTCGATGTGCCGATGATGAGCAGCTACAACGCGACCAAGGCCGCTGTCGTCTCGCTGTCCGAGACGCTTCAGAACGAGCTCGCCGATGATCACATCGGCGTCAGCCTCGTCTGCCCGTCCTTCTTCAAGACCAACCTCACCGAGTCCCTGCGCACCTCCAGCCCTGGCCTGCGAACGGCCATGGGCAAGCTGCTCGAGCGCTCGCCCATCACCGCGGACGACATTGCCGACCGGATCTTCCGGGCGGTCGAGCAGCGCGCGTTCTATGTCCTGCCCCACTCGGAGGGCCGTCAGGCCTGGCTGATGAAGCGGCTCCTGCCTCGAGGCCTCTATGCCTCGTTGATCCGCAAGCGCACCCGCCGGATGCGCAGCTATGGGACGCAGCAGGCCTGATAGACAAGGACCCATGTCATCCACTCCCCCCCTCGATGAGGCCCGGGCGGTACGCGCAGGCGAGGAGCTCGACGTCGCCGCCGTGGACGCCTGGCTCAAGACCCAGGTGCCCTCGCTGGAGGGCACGCCCAAGGTCACCCAGTACGCAGGTGGCGCCTCCAACTGGACCTACCGTCTCGAGTACGCGAACCGAGACCTCATCCTGCGCAGGCCCCCCGCGGGCACCAAGGCCAGGTCGGCACACGACATGGCGCGCGAGTACACGGTGCAGAAGGCTCTCAAGCCCGTCTACCCCGCTGTGCCCACCATGATCGGGCTGTGTCAGGACCCGAGCGTCATCGGCGCCGACTTCTACGTGATGGAGCGGATCGCCGGCCTCATCCCCCGCTCGCGCATGCCCCCGGGGCTGCGTCTGGACGCGGCGCAGACCCGGCAGCTCTGCCTCAACGTCATCGACAAGCTCATCGAGCTGCACCGGGTGGACTACCGGGCCGTGGGACTCGAATCGCTCGGCAAGGGCGCCGGCTACCCCCGGCGGCAGATCGAGGGCTGGTCGGATCGCTACGAGAAGGCCCGCACCTGGAACGTCCCCAGCTTCCGCTCCGTGCGCGATTGGCTCGCGGCCCATACCCCCGACGACGTCGCCACCTGCGTCATCCACAATGACTGGCGCTTCGACAACGTGGTGCTCCACCCCGAGCGCCCCACCGAAGTCATCGGCGTGCTCGACTGGGAAATGGCGACCCTGGGCGATCCGCTGATGGACCTCGGCAACACCCTCGCCTACTGGGTGCATGCGGACGATCCCTGGCTGATGCGCATCACTCGCCGTCAGCCCACCCACCTGCCCGGCATGCTCCGGCGCGAGGAGGTGGTCTCCTACTACCTCGAGCGCACCGGGCTGAAGCCAGCCAACTGGGCCTTCTACGAGGTCTACGGCCTGTTCCGCCTCGCCGTCATCGCCCAGCAGATCTACTACCGCTACCACTACAAGCAGACGCGCAATCCGGCGTTCAAGAACTTCTGGATCCTCATCAACTACTTCGACTGGCGTTGCCGGGGCATCATCAAGAGAAGCCGAAGCTGAAAGAGCCTGGGCGCCCAACGACGAGCGGCGCCCAGGCCGTAGGCTCAAGCCTTCTGCGTGGCTTCGAGGTGCTCGAGGATGTGCGGGAACACGTCCTTCGCCGCGTTCTTGCCGAAGATGCAGTCGATGTGGCCGTACTCCGGAATGACCCGCCGCGAGTACAGCCCCGGCCCGTTCGCCCTGACGAGCGCATCGAGCGTCTTCTGCGTGCTCTCCGGCAGGAAGCACCCGTTGCGCTCACCGTGGATGAAGCGGATGGGCAACGCCATGCGCTCCAAGTGAGGCCGGTAGCTGTCCCTCTCCGAGGCGTCCACGATGTGGCCCGCGCGAACCATGTCCGCGATCCCATCGAAGGCCTTCATGGTGGCCAGGCCGAACATCTCGTGCAGCGCAGCGTGCGTCGCCTCGTTGAGCTGCGCGTGCTCGTACAGCAGCGAGTACATGAAGGTGATGCGGTGGCACACCGGGCTGTCGCACTCCTCGTCCTTGTCCACCGGGTAGAGGTCCACCGCCTTGTTGTAGAGGCGCCCCAGCCAGTCGGACTTCGTGTCCGTGTAGGCCGTCATGGACCTGAAGCCCAGCTTCTCCAGCACGTTCGGCGTGTGCAGCCCGGCCTTGAGGCCCACCAGCTTGGGCACCACGAACTCGGTGGAGATCTGCGACATCACCGCCGAGCGCACCCCCTCGAGCCCACCCAACAGCGCCATGCTGAAGGTGGTGGCTCCGAAGCAATGGGCCACCATCTGCACCGAGGGCGCGCCCGTCACCTCCCGCACCTTCGCCACCGCCGCTGGGTAGTCCTTCAGCGCCACGTCATCGGCGGAGTACTGCGTGTTGGCCGCCGACAGCAGGATGCTGGAGCGGTAGTCCAGCAGCCACACGTCGTAGCCATTCGCGCACAGGTACTCGAGCAGGTTGGTCTCGATGGTATCGATGGTGAAGATGCGGCTGGAGACCCCCAGGCCATGGGAGAGGATGACGGGTCCCTTGGAACCAGCCTGGTGGCGCGTGAGCAGCAGCTCCAGCCCATCGCTCGTCTTGAATGGAACGAACTGAGGCGCGGGCACGCGGAGGGAGCGCTTCGCGCGGGGAGCCGCGTCGGGATCGAACACGGACTCCGGTGACGTGGCCCCGCCGTAGTAGTCGTACACCACGCCAGCGAAGTAGCGGCCGAAGCGCACCAGGGTCTCCAGCCGCTCCTCGGTGTCCCGGGCGTTGATGGCCTCGAGCGTGCCGAGCTGCTGGATGAAGTCCTCCGGGGCAATCCGCATCACGCCCTTCCCCACCACCGTCCCACGCTCATCCACGCCCTCGTAGAGCGTGATGTAGAGCGTGGAGGTGTCGTGCCACACCTTCCAGAGCGGGCCCTCGCGGACGATCTTGTCGCCGGAGAAGAAGAAAGAGCGTCCATCCGAGGCGGTCAGCCGCATGCGGTACTTCATCCGCCGCGTCTCGACGGCGTTCTCGTCCTTCACGAACAGGTTGAACGTGCCGTGCGATACCGTCAGCGGCTGGGGTGACAACGCCGGCGCCATCGCCGTGCCCGCGGTCTGGGCCTCGTGCCGCTCATCATCGACGAGCTTGTCCAGGTCATCGGAAGTGATGGTCAGCACGAACTCGATGGAGGAACCCGCCCGCTCTCCCCGCTGCTCCGCCGCCTCGAACTCCTCGGGCTTGCTCGCCGCGCCACCCTCCAGGGCGAAGTAACCCTTCATCCTCTCGGTAAAACGGATGCCCGGCTTCTGCTCTGCGGACGGTTTCATGGTGATTCCCTTTCCCGACGAGTCAGTTCATCTGTCGGGTTCCCCCTCGCCTCATCATTGCACCCGCGGTGATTTTGCGCCAAGACTCCGCGTTGCTCTGGCAACGGAGTGGCCTTTCACCCACCCACCAGAGTCCTTCATTTCTCAGCCGAGTCCGCCGTGCTTCCTGTCCACGCCCTTCTGTCCGCCTTCCTGACGTTCCAGACCCCTGCTCCCGCGCAGCATTCCGCTCCGGCGCAGGCCACCACCCCCGAGCAGGCCGCCTCCGCCGCCGAGCGCGCCGCGACCTCCGCCGAGCGCGCCGCCGCCGCCGCCGAGCGCGCCGCCGAGGCCAACGCCCGCATGGCTGAGGCCATCGAGAGCCTCGCCCGAGGCATTGCCAGCACGGCGCCTCCCGCCGAGCAGAAACCCGAGACTCCCGCCGAGAAGAAGGAAGAGGCCAAGAAGGACGTCTGGGACGTCACGGTGGGCCTGGGCCTCATCTTCATCACCGGCAACGCCTCCACCGTCACGTTCAACGGCCTGGTCGCCGCGGAGCGCAAGTCGGAGAACTGGATCTACTCCGTCAAGGCCTCGGGCGTTTACGGCGAGAGCCGTCCGCCCGGGCTGGAGGGAGAGGTGGAGACGGTGGCTCAGGTGACGGCGCTCAACGCGGCCCTGCAGCTGCGCGGAGACCGCCGGTTCAACGAGAAGATCAGCGGCTACCTGCTGGGCGCCGCGGACACGGACCACGTGCGCAGCGTGGAGTTCCGCGGCGCGGGCGAGGCGGGTGTCGGCATCATCTGGTTGGACCAGAAGCGTAAGGACGGCGGTGAGTCCTTCCTGCGCACCGACCTCGCCTTCCGCTACGCCCGCGAGATGCGCTTCCAGTACTACCCCATCCGCTCCAATCTGCCGGACGTGTCGATCGGCGGCCCTCGTCTCGGCGTGGCCTTCCGCTACGGCATCTCCAAGGACGTGTCGTTCCTGGAAGAGTTCAGCGTGCTGCCCAGCCTCGTCGATGACTCGCGCCTGCTCATCAACAGCCAGACGCAGCTCACCGTACGGCTGACGAAGACGCTGTCGATCGCCACCACCTTCCTCTTCCAGTACGACAGCGTTCCGGCCCCGGGCAAGCTGCCCACCGACACCTCGTTGTCGGTGAGCGCCGCGATCACCTTCTAAGCGCTCCGGCTCAGCCCTCGGTGCCCCGGTACCACGCCACCAGCCTCGCGAGCCCCTCCTCCAGGGGCACCGAGGGACGGAAGCCTGTCTCGCGCTCCAGTGCCGTCACGTCCGCGCACGTCACCTCCATCTCCCCCGGCTGCGCGGGCCGCAGCTCCACCCAGGCCTTCGTCCCGAGCTGCTCCTCCAGCAGGTCCACGAAGTTCGCCATCGTCACCGGCGTGCCCCGCCCCACGTTCAGCACCCGGTACGGCGGCGCCCCCGCGGGCGGCTTGTCCAGCACCCGCACCAGCGCCTCCACCACGTCGTCCACGTAGGTGAAGTCGCGCTGCATCTTCCCCTCGCCGTGGAGAACGATGGACCGGCCCTCCAGCATCGCCCGGAGGAACAGCATCGGCGCCATGTCCGGCCGGCCCCACGGGCCATACACCGTGAACAGTCTCAGCCCCGTCACCGGCAGCCCATACTGGTGGCTGTAGACGTGTCCCATCAGCTCGTCCGCGCGCTTCGTCGCCGCGTACAGGCTCAACGGGCGATCCGCCGGCGCATCCTCGGCGAAGGGCACCGGCGTGCCCGCCCCGTACACCGAGCTCGACGAGGCGAACACCAGATGCTCCACCTTCGCCAGCCGGCATAACTCCAACACCTGAAGGAAGCCCGAGACGTTCGTCTCCGCGTACTCCGGGGCCTCCGCCGCCATCCCCCTCACCCCCACCCGCGCCGCCAGGTGCACCACGCGATCGGGCTTCGCCCCGTCGAAGAGCTCCCGGCACGCCTTCACGTCCCGGATGTCCGCCCGGTGGAAGCCAAAGTTCGGCGCCGCCTTCAGCCGCGACAACCGCGTCGCCTTCAGCGTCACGTCTCCCGACGTGTCCAGGTTGTCTACTCCAATGATCGTGTCCCCACGCGCGAGCAGCCGCTCACAAACGTGATACCCGATGAAGCCCGCTGCGCCCGTGACGAGCACCTTCATGACTCAACTCCTACCGCGGTCGACAACCACGGAACGGCCCGGGGAAGACCCTCACCCTGACCCTCTCCCAAAGGGAGAGGGGACATAGCACCGAGTCAGTCCTCGATCTGCGTTTCGAGGAAGGGTTTCTGCCGGCCTCGCCACACCCGGGAACTCTCACCTTCCGAGACCAGTCTTCCTACCGCTAATCCCACCGCGCATGCGTGATGCACGTTGTCATGGACGAACAGTGCGCTCCGCCCCGCTGGGTAGAGCCCCTCCACCTCACTCAATGCGTTCAACGCTCGCTCGCGCGCTGCCGCGAAGTCCTTGCGGTATAGGGGATAGGCCGCCGCAATGCGTCGCACCCGGGCTCCCAGCACCTCCACTCCCGCCAGCCCCGTCCGCTCCAGCGCTGGGCGCACTCGCGCTGTGAGCTCCTCCGGCGAAGCCCGCCAGATGGTGTCCCCTACCCCACACGGCAGATCAAAGCCCACCACGGTTCTTCCCGCGGGCCCCTCGCCGCCCAGGAAGTTCCTCGCCTCGAAGAGCCGATTGGCTGGGAGCTGCTCGTCCGCGAAGTAGTGCACATCCTGCGGCGTGCCTCGCTGCGTCGCGAGCAGCAGATACAGCAACGTCAGGGCGCGGTAGCCCAGCCCCTCGGCCGCCTCCGCCCGCCCCGTCCACTCGCACAGCAGCGGCAGCGGCACTGTCGCCACCACCGACTCCGCCGGCACTTCTCGCCCCGCCACCACCACCGCCTTCACCCGCCCGCGCTCTAGCACCAACCTCTCGGCCGCCGCGCCACACCGCACCTCGCCACCGGCCCGACGGAGTCCTTCCGCGAGACCCTCGGCCAGCGCGCCGACTCCGCCCTCCGGGTAGAAGTACCGCCGCCCCGCGGACGCACCTCCGCGCCCGAGCGCAGCGCGCACCACCGCCAGCGGGCCTCCCTTCTGCACTCGAGCCCGTCCGAGCGAGGCGTCCAGCTCCTCCGGCGCCAGGCCCCACACTTTTCTTGCCGCGGGCTCGTACAGCACCCGCGCCGCGTGCCGTCCCAGCCGCCGCGCTGCCTCTGCTCCGAAGTGACTCCCCTCCGGCGGACGCAGCCGCGCCATCACCGCCGACAGCCCATGCCTCGCCACCTCGCCAAGCCCCAGCCCTCGCGCGAGGCCGAGCAGCGACAGGGGATAAGGCAGCCGCCTCCCGCCCACGTGCACCAGGCCGCTGCGCGCCCTCACATGCAGCGCGCCGCCCAGGGCCGCCCGGTAGAGTTCCAGCACCTCCGGCCCCGCCGCCTGGTGCAGCCGGTGCGGGCCGTAATCCACCTTGAAGCCCGCGAAGTCGAACGAGCCCGAGAGTCCGCCCACCTGTTCGGCCGCCTCGAGCACCACCACTCGCTTCCCCGCGCGGACGAGCGCATGCGCCGCGGCCAGCCCCGAGGGCCCCGCGCCGATGACCACCACCGCGCTCACCCCGTGCCTCCCACCGCCGGCAGCTCCAGCGCCGTGAGCGTCTTCGGTGCCCGACCCGCGCGCAGCCAGCCGATGCCTCGCGCCACCGTGCGCCCCATCAGCCACGTGTCCTGCACCGGCCGCCACTTCGAACGGCCCACGCGTGCGTGGTAGTCGATGGGCAGGAAGACGATGGGGTCCCCCGCCGCCGCCAGGGCAAGTGTCAGCGTCGTGGTGAGTGAGAACCGGTCCGGCAGCACCGGCGCGAGCGACAGCAGATCCGCCGTGCGCAGCACCCGCAGGCCCGAGTTGAGATCCGGTGCCTCGAAGCCCCCCAGCCACCGCACCGCGCCCCGGAAGAGCGCCTTCACCGCCGAGCGTGCGATGGGCTCGGAGGCCCCGAGCTTGGGCCGGGCACCAATCGCCTGCCGCGCGCCTCCGCGAACTGCCCCCAGCAGCTCCGGCAGCGCTGACTCCGGGTATGTCCCATCCGCGTCGATGAGCGCCAGCAGAGAGCCGTGCGCCTGGGCGGCACCGGCTTTGATCGCCGCGCCGTAGCCCACCCCGTTCAAGGTCAGCACTCGCGCCCCGGCCTCACGCGCCACCGCGCCCGTGCCATCCCGCGAGCCATCGTCCACCACGAGGATCTCGTGCGCCTCCCCCGCCAGCGCCTCTCCCACTCGCCGCACCACTCCGGCGATGGCGCGCACCTCGTCGCGAGCGGGGATGACGACGCTGATCATCCCGTCGTCACCTCCGCGGCTGGCACCGGCCGCCACATCTCCCACAGCGGCCATACCAGCATCGGCAACCACCCCACCGCGGCGCCCACCACCGACACCGGCATCAGCCAGCCCCACTGGGGCCCCACGAAGCGCACCAGCAACGGCGCCAGCAGGTGCACGAACGTCGCCACCGAGGCCACCGCGATGACGCCCACCTTCAACCGCGTGGACAGCGCCGTCAGCATGAACAGGTGCCCCACGATGAGCAGCACCACCGGCACCGTGAACAGGTGGAAGTGGAACGTCTCCATCACCTGACGCGCGGGCTTCTCCAGCCGCATGGGCACAGCGGCCGCCGTCTCCCCGGGCAGGTCCAGCGCGGGCCCATCCGAGGGCAGCTCCAGCGCCGGACCTCCCGCGGCGTCTACCTCTGGCCTCGGCTCGGCGGGCGCGGCACCACCCCGGTAGTACTCCGCCGTGCTCTGTCCGGACAGGCCTCCGAACGAGTCCGCGTACAGCCACACCGAGGACATGAAGCCCAGCACCAGGAACAGCAGGAAGCCGGTGTAGAGGACGCGCGCCTCCAGCGAGAGGCGGGTAATGGGAAACGGCCGAGCGTACTGACGCACGAGAAGTCTACCCCTTGGGCGCACCCAGTTCGGGCTTGAGAATGAGCTCGTCCAGCAGCACCAGCGCGCGGCGCACCCCCAGGGACATCGACCTGGACGAAATGGTCGCTCCCGTCACCACGTCGATGTCCACCCCCGCCCGCACCGCATCCTTCACCGTCTTCCCCTGGAACTGGCGGCGGAAGCGCGCGTCGGTGATCTCCTGGCCGTAGGACTCCCGGTACACCATCACCTCGTGACGCTCGACCACGCCCTGGGGCGACAGCTTCACCGCGAAGGTGATCTGCTCATGCTGCCCGAGCTCCTCGTCGATGATGGCGTAGCCGTCCACGTGATCCCCCGTGGTGGCCACGAAGATGACGTACTCGGGCTTCGCTGGCTTGTACCCGAGCCGCCCCTGGACCGCGGCCAGCTCAGCAGGGCCGAGCTTCACCTTGCGGTAGGAGACCCGCTCGCTCTTGGGGAAGAACTCCTTGAGGACCTGCGGCGTCGTGAAGAACGTGCCCGCCGCCCGCGCGGGCAGCGACACCCCGAGCCACAACCCCACCACCAGCGCCAGCACGAAGTGCTTCACGGCCATTCCCCTTACCACGCTCATGGCAACTCCCGAACCGCCTGGATGACGGCCTGCCTGACATGCGAGCGCCAATCCGTCTGGGCGCGATAGAGACCCCGCGCAGTGGTGTTGCTCCGGCGATCGTCACTCGATAGGACCCGACCATCCGGGCCCACCATCATCGACTCCAGCTCGACCTCGGCCTGCCCCAGCGACTGCACCACTGACAGGTCCAACCGGGTCAGCACCAACACCACCGCGGCGTCCGCCTGGTACTGACGCGCCAACGCCGCGGACTGCTCCACCGTGGGCGCGGGCCCTCCCGTCAGCTCCACGCCCAACACCTTGTAGCCTCGGGAGCGCAGGGCCTCCGCGCCTTCCCGGGCCACCACGTCGCGCGGCTCCTCTCCACCGAACACGTTTCCGACGAGCCCTCGCGGCGCGGGCCTCTCCACCACCGACGCGCCCACCACCACCACTCGCGACGGCGCCCCCTCCGGACGCACAGCCTTCCCGCCGCAAGCGGCAAGCAACACAGGGATGATGAGCAGCAGGGCACGCATCGGTTCTCCGGCTCTCAGAAGAGGTAGGCCACGCTGGCCAGGAACGTCCAATGGCCTTCGTCCCAGAAATCGCCCGACCACACGTGAGGCTTCACGCCATCACCACCGCTCTTCTCCCAGAAGTAGCTGGTCTTGAGCACGTAGGGCGGCAGCGGCCGGAAGTTCAGGCCGAGCGTCAGCCGCGCCACGTCTCCCACGGTGACGAACTCCGTGTCGGTGTCCTTCTCCTCGTAGCGGAGCGACGCCGTGAAGTGGCCCTCCTTCCACTCGTCCGGCAGCAACCGGAAGAAGGGCTCGATGCGGAAGCGGTAGTTGGCCTGCCCGTAGAAGCCGAACATCCCCGTGGGAACCCGATCGCGCGTGTTGGCCGTCGAGTTGTTCGGGAAGCCCTGCACGTAGCCGGGATCGATGAAGGCGCGCACCACCTCGCCCGTGAGGTCCAACGCGCCGAGCCGCCAGAAGACATCGGCGTTGACCATGTTCACCCGGCGGCCCTCGAGGTCATACGCCCCCGTGTAGCCGGACAGGCCCGCCTCCAGCCCCAGGAAGGGCGAGATGGACACGCGGCCCGTGATGGCCTTGTCGTCGTTGTTGTCCTCCAGGTGGCTGCCTCGCGCCGCCCGGAAGCCCTGGCCATCGAGGATCTTCGCGTCCAGGCCGTTGACCGCGTACACCTCGTAGGACAGCCGCCAGTCACGGCCCAGGTCGAAGCTGCCCAGGAAGCCCGCGCCGGACTCGAACCAGGTGGTGGGGACGATCGTCGTGTACGCGATGGGACGCTCGGGCAGTTCCTGCGCCGGAGCGTCGTGCCGCAGGTTGTACGCACCCACCGGCACCAGGATGACTCCCGCCCGGAAGGTGGCCCAGTCCGTCAGCATCAGGTCCACCACCGAGAACTCGAGCAGCACTTCACCTACGCCCAGGACGCCATCGCGCTTGAGCGGGGTGCCCGCGAACTCGAACTCGATCTCCGTCGCCGTGGAGATGCGCTCGGAGATGTGGCTGTAGACGAAGAGTACGTACCGGTGGTTGCGGAACGTGGACACGCCCTGCTCGGGCCAGATGAAGTCGTGCTCGGCATAGCCGCCCAGCGTCGTCCGATCGAGGATCGCCGCCGCCCGCTGCGCCAGCGTGGTGGTGGGCTCGAGTCGCTCGGTGAAGCTCTCCTCTGCTGACGACTCGGGTGTCCCGGCGTTAGGCATCGGAACCGCTGTGCCTGTCCCGGCCGGATCCTCTAGTCCTTCCAGCTCGAGGCGCGGACCCTCGTCCTGCTTCGGTTTCTCTGCGTCGGGTACCCGGGGCGCGTCCTCCGCCGGCCGGGGGGGCGTGGAGCCCTCTTCTTGCGCCAGGCCCGTAAGGGGCGCGAGCAGCAGGGACAGCAGGAACAGGTGATGGCGGCGCGCCACGGTGGCTCTCGAAGTCATACGAATCACTCGCCCGTCTCGATGTCCACGCAGCGGCCACGCAGGCACGTCTTGTCCGTGGTGCACTCGGCATCCGTCTGGCAACACACGCTCACGCAGGCACAGCACACGGTGCCCTCTGGGGCGGTGCCGGCCAGACACTCTGGCGTCGCCTGGCAGCTGGGCGGGTCCACGCACACCACCGCCTTGGGCGCATTCGACTCGCCCACGTATGTGACCGTGCCGTAGTACGAGTCCACCACCTGCCGGCCCGGACTCCCCATGTTGGTGTCGAAGTACTCGTACACGCCCGGCCGAGGAAAGGCGTAGCGCCAGTAGGAGTACGTCTCCCCGGACTCGGCCGCCACGTTGTAGGGGCGCACCAGGTTTGGGCTGAAGAGCGGCGAGGGCGACGACAGCGAGGTGACGTTGGTGGCCACATCAGGCTGGTAGTTGCGGAACTCGACGATCTGCTCCGGGCGCATGAACAGCCCGCCCGCCCGGGGGAACTCCGCCGTTCCTGGCGCCACGTTCAGCGTGTACTGCTGTCCGATGCACGAGGGCGAGATGGCGCGGTAGCGGCCGGCGATGATTCGGTTGAGGGACACGGAGGCACGAGGCGTGCCCTTCGCCGAGTCCTGGACGGGCTGGAAGTCCGCGGGCGGGCCCTTGCAGGCAGCGACGCAGAGCGCGAAGGCGAGAAGCAAACGGGCGCGCATCAGAGGACCTTCTGGGGAGGAGCCGGCGGCGCGGGCCGGTAGTGGAAGAGAACGATGTCGTGAGCGTGCGAGCGCACACGCCGGCCGCACGTGAAGCGCGACACGGGCTCCAGGTGAGGCGCGAGCGCCTCGGCCCCCGGAGCGGTGGAGGTGACGTAGACGTCAGCCCCGGCGGCGGACACCCGCTCCACCTCTCGGCGGAGCTGCTCGCCCGTGGCGGGACGGCCGGCGCGGAAGTGAGGCACGTAGTACTCGAAGAGCCGAGCTTCCTCGCCGGTGAAGAGCAGCGTGCCGGAGGGGGCCAGCGTGGAGGACACGTGCGCCACCAGACGTGCCGCGGGCGAGGGCTCGCGGCCCTGCTCAAGCGCCACCGGCAACATGACGGCCGCCGTACTCACGGCCAAGGCCCCGGCCATGGGGAGGGACACTCGGGACGACCAGGCGCGAGCGAGCACCGCCACGCCCACCGCGACCAGGAGCGCCAACGCGAGCACCACGGGCAGAGCATGGCGCGCCTTGAGCAGGTTCTGCCCGAGAAACATCCACGCGGCGTAGGGGACGCCAAAGGACAGGGCCAGCAGGGCCACCCGGCGCTCGGCAGCGGACAGCGACTCACGGAGCGCTGCGTAGACGAGTGCCACCAGCGCCCCGGTCAGGCACAGCGACAGGAGGAGACGCGCGACCAGCACGGCTACGGAGTCACCGCCCACGCCGGGCCAGGGCAGCCCGAAGCCCGCGGCCAAGATGTCGAACCCGAAGTGCTCCAACCGCCAGCCAAGCTCCGGGCGCACGGCCACGGTGCCGCCCCATGAGCCCGCGTGACCGAGCAGGAAACCCGAGCCGATGCGCAGCAGTTGAGCCGGGCCCGTGAGGGCCACCAGGGGGACGAGCCACGCGACCACACCGGCTCCGCTGCCTGCGAGCGCCGCCAGCCACCAGCCACGAGGAACCACCAGGGCCAGTCCGAGCAGCGCCGGGAGGAACGAGGGCCGTGCCCCGAGTGCCACGCCCGCCAACACGCCCGCCAGCACCGCCACGCGAGGCGCGGAGTCGCGCGTCATCAGCGCGGCACAGGCGGCGAGCACCAGGAGCGCGAGGCCCGTCCCATCCGAGCCCGGAGTGGCGCCGAAGAGCACGGGCAGGGGCAGCAGCGCCAGCAGGGCCGAGGCCACCAGCGCCCCGGCCGCCCCGAGATACGGCCGCAGCACGAGGCCCAGCGCCCCGATGGCCACCGCTCCGAGGACGAGTCCGGGCAGGACCAGCGCCAACACCTCGGAGGCCCCGGCGGCCGAGGCCAGCCGGGCCATGGCCACGTACACCGGGTAGCCCGGGAAGTGCGGGGCCTGCGCGGCGAGGTCGAAGCGGCTGAGCGAGCGCGCGAAGTTCACCGCGTCCAGGTCTGGCAAGAGCCGGGGCAGCGCGAGCACGCGCGCCGTGACTCCTGCCCCCACCAGCAAGGCGAGGGCGCCCGCGAAGGCTCGGGACGTCATCGTCCCCTGCCCCGTCTCCCCAGTCGCGCCGAAAGCGGAGGAGATGATTTTGCGATTGATTATCAAAACCAGGAATGGATGGCGTACTACGCCCCAGATATGAGGTCAATTGGAGGGTACCGACAGGAGGAGGGTCATGATGCTGAGTGCCCTGCTGGTGATGGTCCTGGCCGCCGCACCCGTTCCGCGAGTCCGCACCGAGACGCGTCCGATGATGGGGACGACGGTAACGGTGACCCTGGTGGGAGGCACTCCGGAGAAAGCGCGCGAGGGCTTCGACGCGGCCTTCGGTGCCTTCGAGCGCGTCAATCAGGTGATGAACGAGTGGCGCCCGGACAGTGAGCTCTCGGCGGTGAACCGCAAGGCGGGAGACGGAGAGTGGGTGCCGGTTCCCGAGGACCTGTGCGCGGCACTGCGGCGAGGGGTGCATGGAGCGGAGCAGACGGGAGGGTTGTTCGATCCGACGTGGGCGGCGCTGCGGGGGATGTGGCGCTTCGGGACGGACCTATCCCCTGCCCTGCCGGACGCGGCCGAGCTGAAGGATCGGTGCGCGCTCATCTCGTACAAGGACCTGGAGTTCGCGCCGGCGGCGAACGGTGGGAAGCCTGGGTGCGAGGTGCGGCTGAAGCGCGCGGGAATGCAACTGGGGCTGGGCGGGCTGGCGAAGGGATGGGGCGTGGACGAGGCGGTGAAGAAGCTGCGGGGACAGGGGTTCAAGGACTTCTTCGTGCAGGCCGGGGGTGACTTCTACGCGGCGGGGAAGAAGGCGGACCGGCCGTGGAAGGTGGGGATCCGGGATCCGCGCGGCGAGCCGGACAACGTCTTCGCGGTGCTCGAGGTCTCCGACGCGGCGTTCTCGACCAGCGGGGACTACGAGAACTTCTTCGTGCTGGAGGGCAAGCGCTACCACCACATCATCGATCCGCGGACGTGCTACCCGGCAACGGCCTCGCGCTCGGCGACGGTGCTCGCTCCGAGCGCGGTGGACGCGGAGGTGCTGACGAAATCCGTGTTCATCCTCGGAGGCCAGGAGGGACTGGCGCTCGCGGAGAAGCACGGCGCCTCCGCCGTGGTGGTGACGGCGGACAACCAAGTGTTGGTATCGCCCAAATTGGAGAAGAAGCTGAAGCGGCTGAAGACTCCGGGCCCGTAACCGAGGCTACACTGACCGCGGAGGGGGGCTCATGAACAGACCTGCCTTGTTTCTTCCGCTGTGCTTCGTGCTTCTGCTCGCATCGGGATGGGCTGGAGCGTTCCTGCGTGAACGAAAGCCCGGCCTGATTCCACAGGAGCACAAGGAGCATTTCAGTTCGCTGGAGACATCCGTGCTGGGCATGCTGGCGCTGCTGCTCGGCTTCACCTTCTCGATGGCGTTGTCGCGGTACGACACACGACATCAACTGGAGGTGGAAGAAGCCAATTCCATCGGCACCACCTGGCTGCGAACATCGCTTCTGCCAGAGCCGCAACGGTCGCAGACGCGCGCACTGCTCCCGAATTATGTGGACGCGCGCGTGCGGTTCTTCTCTGCTGGGACGGACCAGACCGCGTACGAAGAGGCGCTGCGGAAGGCCGGAGAGTTGCAGCAACAGTTGTGGCAGACCGCATCCGAAGCAGCGGATGCGCGGCGCGACGCGCTGATGGCGAACTACATCACCACGCTGAACGAGACGATCGACGTGAGCGAGAAGCGCACGGCGGCGCTGGAGAACCACATTCCCCATGCGGCGTGGGCGATGCTGATCTTCTTCTCGCTCGCGGCCACGTTCATCGTGGGACTGGCAATGCCTTCGCGAGCGGCGATGATGCTGGTGATTCTTCCGATGGTCATCAGTTGCGCGCTAACATTGGTGCTGGACCTGGATTCGCCGCGAAGTGGATTGATTCGCGTGGACCAGAGCAGCATGGAACGGACACAGCGCGCCATCCACGGCAAGTAGCTAATCGAACAGGCCCTGGAGGTAGAAGCGCCCGTCCCTCGCGTCACGGAACACCCACGCTGGTCCCAGTCCCTCGAAGTGCACCCGGTAGTAGTCGCGGCTGTACGGCCTCGCGTCCCACCAGTCCCCACTCAGCCGCTCCGGGCCCACCAGCGCCATCACCCGGCGCCTCCGCCCACCCAGCCTCGCCGCCAGCAGTTCCCCTGAGGCCGTCATTTCCACGTCGATCGTGGTCGGATTCCCCAGCATCCGCGAGGGCCTCTCCCTCATCACTTCGGGCACCGGTTCCGCCGCCTCCACTGACTGGAGCAGTTCCCCCTCCAGTCCGCGCCGCATCGGCGGTGGCCGGAAGGTCCGCGTCGCATATGCGTCCTCGGGCCGATGCGTGTCCTCCAGCGCCGCCATGAAGAGCGAATCCTCTCCCAGCGCCGTCGCCAGCCGCGAGAGCACCACCTCCAGCGCCGCGTCTCCCTCGGGGGCGTCCCCCAGCGCCAGTTGCTGGCCCCGGTCCTCGCAGTCCTCCTCCACCCGGAGGAGCAGCCCCGCCACCGGCCCCTCGAGCCGCACGTCCGACAGCCGGTGCCGTGTCAGTTCCAACAGCATCTTCGCCTGCGCCGTCGGCCTCGCCAGCGTCAGCGGCACCACCGCCTGCCCCGATGGGTCCAGCTTCAACGTCAGGTTCATCCGCACCGCCGCGCGCTTCCGGCCGCTCAGCCGTCCGCACAGCCGGTCCAGCACCGTCTTCAGTGCGAACTGCAGCGGCTCCAGCGACTCGGCCGGCCACTCCAGCGTCAGCCGCTCCTCCAGTACCTCTTCCAGTACCTCCGCGATGAACGGGGTCTCATCCCCTCCCCGACAACGCGTGTGCGCCCGCATGCCCGCCGCGCCGCCTCGCGCCGTCACCGCCCCCACCGGCAGCCCTGCCACCTCGCCCAGTGTCGTCAGCCCGAGCGCCGCGAACGCCGTCTGCTCCGGGCCCTCCAGGGCACTCAGCGGCAGCGGCGCCAGCGCCTGCGCGCCCTCTCCTTCCGGCACAACGTTCATCCGCGGCGCCCCATGCCGCGCCAGCGCCCTCGCGGTGAACTTCTCCGAGGCCACTACCACCCGGCCCCTCCAGCCCAGCTCCGAGCACAGCGCCAGCACCTTCGCGCACAGCCCCTCCTCCCCCTTCACCAGGTGCGCCGCCCCCGCGTCGAACCACAGCCCGTCCGGCTCCGACAGCTGGAAGCCCGGCGCCAGCGACATCAGCATCTCGCCAATGCCCACCAGCGCCCTCCGCTCCTCCTCCGGCCGGTAGGGAAAGTGTTTCAGCGATGGCTCCAGCGCCGTCGCCGCCGTGAGCGTCATCCCTTGCCGCACGCCCGCCTTCAGCGCGCTCGTGGATGCACATGCCACCCGCTGCTGGCCTCGTACCTCCTCCACCAGCACGAACGGTCTGCCCGCCAGCTCCGGCAGCTCGATGACCTTGCGCTGCACCGGGAAGCGCGAGAAGTGCAGATACCCCAGCCGCATGTCCGTTCCCCTCCCCTCGCCTCAGTGCAGGGCCGTGCCCGCATCCAGGCTCGCGCGCAGCGACGGCATCGGTCCGTCCCGGCCCGGGCGCTGCCACATGATTCCCCGGTGGCCCTCGCTCGGGGCTCGTTCCTCCCGCGGCAGCTCCGGCACCGTCACGTCCTCCGCCGGCGGCAGCTCCGCCCCCCATGGGGACTCGCCTCCCGCCAGCTCCGGATAGAGCGCCCGCCACGGCACCATCGCCCGCGAGCCGATTCCTCCCTGCCGGCTTCGCACCACCTCCACCGACAGGCCCTCGTCATCTTGTGCCTCGGTGCGCAGCCGCATCATCCCGTCCCCCGGGGCCTCCGGCGCCGTCAGCAGCAGCAGCAGGCTCCCCCCTCGCCCCGCCGCATCCATCAGCCGCTTGCCCTCCGCCGGGGACAGACGCACCGCACCCCCACCCTTCGGGCCCCGCGTCAGATCCAACACCACGCACGCAAAGGCTCCGCTCCTCACCAGCTGCACCGCCGACCACGCCAGCTGCTCCGCCGTCTTCGGACGCACGATCAGCAGCCGGGTGGGATCCACCCCCGCCGCTACCGCCGCTGGCGGGTAGAGCTCCCCAGGTCCATCCACGTACGCGCACAGCCGCCCTTCCCGGTGCGCCGACGCCACCGCCCTCAGCGCCAGGCTCGTCCTCCCCGAGGCCGCCTCACCCCACAGCTCCACCACCTGCCCCAATGGCAGCCCTCCCCCAGGCAGCAGCTCGTCGAAGGCCTCCACCCCCGTCCGCAGCGCCGCCAGGTACTTCCTCGGCGCCGCTTGCAACCGGCGGATCTGCTCCCTCAGCGCCTCCACCGTCACCGACACCTTCTCGGCCGTCGCACTCATCACGTCCCTCGTCCCCCACCAGACCTGAAACGAGGTTCAGTATGCCGGGCGCTCTGACATGCGCCAGGAAATGTCGCCTGGTGATCAACCGGACGGCTTCTTTTTTACTGTTTCCGGGGGGTTACGCAGGGGGTGGCACACATACCCTCACCCCAGCCCTCTCCCAGAGGGAGAGGGGGCATGCACGGGCTCAACCTGGGGTCTAGATACCCTCACCCCGTCCCTCTCCCGGGGGGAGAGGGGTGGTTGGGCCAGGGGGGTTGGTCAGTTGGCGCAGAGCAGCTTCACTTCCAGCTTCTTGTCCGTCGGCCTCCTCTCGCACGAGGACTGGAAGTACAGGCGCGCCGCCCTCCCCTCCGCCGCCGGCTCGTACGTCAGATCGCGCCCCGCCACGCTGCACGTCTGCACCGTGCCGTCCTCCCGCGTCACCAGCACCTGCGCCAACCTCGCATCCGGCAGGTTCACCACCTCGATGCTCTGGGACGTCCTCGCCAGTGTCGCGATGGACACCAGCGTCTCTCGGAAGCTCGCTCGGCAGACGGAGTCCAGGTTCTTCAGCCCCGAATCGAACCGCTCCGCCATCTCCCGCTGCCGGAATCCCGGTCCATACGAGGTCGGGCAATCCACGTTGCGCACCACCGTTCCCTGCGGCGTCCGGTCCTGCACCGCTTCGGCCCTCTTGTCCCCCAGCGCCACCGGGCCAATCGTCGCCCAAAGCACCTCGCGCGCAGACCCCCTCCCGTCATCCAGGTTCCGGAAGAGCCGCACGTACTCCTGCACCGGCGTCAGCCGATCCGCCTGCTCGCTGCACAGGTCCACACTGGTGTCCTCCGTCAGCAACACCCTCGGCGGCCTCTCTGTGGTGCTGCAATCTTCCTCGTCCGAGACCACCACCACCAACAGCCGCGCCCCATCCCGCAGGAAGCCCCCGTTCCCCCCCTCCCCCACCGGCCTCGTGGACAGCGGCGGCGTCACCGCCAGCCTCACCGCCTCGAAGGGCGTCTCCTGGCCACTGCCGCTCGTCCCCACCTTCACCAGGCGACGGAACTTGGCCAGCAGATCCGGATCTCCCTCGTCCAGGTAGCGCTCGGCCGTGGGCCGGCCCAGCTCGTCCGGGATCGGCTGCAGCCGCCCCGCCTGATCGGGAAATTCCGTGAACTGCTCGCGGTTATCATAGAAGGCGTTCAGGTACACCGACGTCGTGATGACCCCCACGCGGAAGTCCTGCTCCACGTCGTTACCTCTCTGTAGCTCGTCCAGGAACGCGGGAAGCTCCGTCGCGATGGCCTGCTGCTCCTCGGCCATCGACCCCGAGTTGTCGATGACGAAGAGCAGATCCGTCTTCTGTGCCGAGATCAGCGGGGCGTCCACCTGACACTGGCCGGGCAGCGTAGAGCCCGGCTCCTCCACCGGAGAGGTACACGCCACGCCCCACAGGGCGACGGCCAGCAGCGCGCTCGAGCGGATGGGATGCATAGGGGGGTCTCCTGGAACGCGGCCGGATGTAGCACTCGCCGCGCCGCAACAAAGGGGGGGGGCCGCTTAACATGCCCCACCTCCGGGGGATGTGCGAGCAACCGTCCGGCACCCGACTGCCTACAGGAAAAACACAGGTCGCGTTTGCCATGTGCGTTTTGGTTGCTACGTTGGGTCAACTCTCACAGAAGATCGACAACTGAGTAGTTCTACCGGCTCGGAAGCTGTCCGGCCGGGCTGGAAACCGAGGCATCGACTACATGTCCGAAGACAAGAAGAAGGGTTCCGGCGCCGCTGCCATGCCGGCCGCGATGGCGCCCCCGGGGATGATCAACAAGGAGGACATTCCTCAGGTCCTGCCGATCCTCCCCCTGCGCAATTCAGTGTTCTTTCCGGGCGGCGTGCTCCCGCTCGCGGTGGGGCGGCAGAAGACGATCGCCCTCATCAAGGATGCGGTCCGTGACGACCAGGTGATCGGCGTCGTTACCCAGCGCCGCGCCGAGGAGGAGGACCCGGGTGCGTCCGACCTCTACACCATGGGCACCGTTGCCCGCATCGTGAAGCTCCTCAAGATGGGCGAGGACAACTACTCGCTCGTCGTCCAGGGTCTGGCGCGCTTCCGCGTCATGGATCTGGTGCAGGAGGCCCCCTACCTCAAGGCCCGCGTGGAGGCCGTGGAGGACAAGACCTCGGCGGAGAACGTCGAGGTGGAGGCCCTGGGCATCAACCTCAAGAAGCTGGCGCGCGAGGTCATCGAGCTGATGCCCGAGCTGCCGGCCGCGGCCACCGAGCTGGTCGAGTCCATCACCCACCCGGGCCACCTGGCGGACCTCATCGCCGCCAACGTGGACGTCCCCATCGAGGAGAAGCAGGCCGTCCTCGAGACCGTGGACCTCAAGGCCCGGATGAAGCTCGTGCTCGAGCTGCTCAACCGCAAGCGCGAGATCCTCAAGCTCTCCAACAAGATCGACTCCGCCGTGAAGGGCGAGATGTCGAAGACCCAGCGCGAGTACTACCTGCGCCAGCAGCTCAAGGCGATCAAGGAAGAGCTCGGCGAGATGGGCGAGGAGGAGGAGGAGCTCGACGAGCTGCAGGAGCGCCTGAAGAAGGCCGGCCTGCCGCCCGAGGTCGAGAAGGTGGCCAACAAGGAGCTCAACCGCCTGAAGACGATTCCGGCGGCCTCCAGCGAGTACACCGTCGCCCGTACCTACCTCGATTGGATCGCGGACCTGCCCTGGGCCAAGCTCAGCGAGGACAACCTCGACATCGAGAACGCGCGGCAGACGCTCGACAAGGACCACTTCGGCATCAAGAAGGTGAAGAAGCGCATCCTGGAGTACCTGGCGGTGCGCAAGCTCAAGAACGACATGCGTGGGCCCATCCTGTGCCTGGTGGGGCCGCCGGGTGTCGGTAAGACGTCGCTGGGTCAGAGCATCGCCAGGGCGGTGGGCCGCAAGTTCGTGCGCCTGTCGCTCGGTGGTGTGCGTGACGAGGCGGAGATCCGTGGCCACCGGCGTACCTACGTCGGCGCGCTGCCGGGCCGGTTCATCCAGAGTATGAAGAAGGCCGGGACGAAGAACCCGGTGATGATGCTGGATGAGATCGACAAGCTCGGAGCGGACTTCCGCGGCGACCCGAGCGCGGCCCTTCTCGAGGTGCTGGACCCGGAGCAGAACAACTCGTTCAGCGACCACTACCTGGACGTGGCGTTCGACCTGTCCAAGGTGCTCTTCATCGCCACGGCGAACCAGCTGGATCCGATCCCTGGCCCGCTCCGTGACCGCATGGAGATCATCGAGCTGTCGGGCTACACCTTCGAGGAGAAGCAGAGCATCGCGCGCATCCACCTGGTGCCCAAGCAGCTCAAGGAGCACGGGTTGAGCACGGATCACCTCACGATCACCGACGAGGCGCTGCTCACGCTGACCACCGCGTACACGCGCGAGGCCGGTGTGCGTAACCTCGAGCGGCGCATCGCGGACATCTGCCGCGCGGTGGCGGTGGAGGTGGCCGGCGGGAAGACGGACAAGCAAAACGTGGACAACAACCGGGTGAAGGAGATCCTGGGGCCCGAGATGTTCTACTCCGAGGTCGCCGAGCGCACCGAGGTGCCGGGTGTGTCCACGGGTCTGGCCTGGACGGCGGCTGGTGGTGACCTCCTCTTCATCGAGGCGACCAAGATGGCGGGCAAGGGCGGCATGACGCTCACCGGCCAGCTCGGCGACGTGATGAAGGAGAGCGCCACGGCAGCGCTGAGCTACCTGCGCAGCAAGGCGGAGGTGCTGGGCATCAACCCGAACTTCCTCGAGAAGACGGACCTGCACCTGCACTTCCCGGCGGGCTCCATCCCCAAGGATGGTCCTTCCGCGGGCGTGACGATCCTCACCGCGCTCACCAGCCTGCTGACGGGCATCCGGGTGCGTGGCGATACGGCGATGACGGGCGAGGCCACACTGCGTGGCCTGGTGCTGCCGGTGGGCGGCATCAAGGAGAAGGTGCTCGCGGCTCACCGCGCGGGCATCAAGCGCGTCATCCTCCCGGAGCGCTGCCGCAAGGACCTGCAGGACGTGCCGGAGCAGGCGAGGAACGAGATCGAGTTCATCTTCGCCACCCGCATGGACGAGGTGCTCCAGGCTGCGCTCGAGACCTCTCCGTTCAAGACGCCGATCGCTCCTCCGGAGGGCGGGGAGAAGTCGGTCCCTGTCCAGACGGAGCAGGCCCCCGAGGTCCGCGCCTAGCGCGGTCCTGAGTCAGGGCTGAAGTAGAATGACGGGCAGGTTCCCTCACGGGGGCCTGCCCGTTGTCATTTCCCCTCGCTCACGTGGGAACGCCGAGCGGCCGACCGGGGTCCGAGGAGACATGCAGAAGAGACCCGCGTGGCCGCTGCTCCTGGGCCTGGCCCTGTCCGCCGCCGGCTGCGAGGAGCAGGCCCGGGCCGCACCCCCTCCGCCCGAGGCCACCCCCGCCCCCGCCGTGATCGCCACCCCTGCCCCGGCGCCAGAGGCCCCACCCCGCTGGCCCGCCGCGAGCGCCCCGCTCACGGTGGCGAAAGTGGAGTTCCCCCGAGGCTTCGGGAAGAAGCGCCTCTACCTGGACGCGGGACACGGCGCGCCCGGGAACGAGGGAAACACCTCCGTCACCTGCGAGCCGGAGGAGGCTCACACGCTGCGGGTGGCCCAGGATCTGGCGAAGCGGCTGGAGGCCACGGGGCACTTCCTGGTGAAGCTGAGCCGGAAGTCCGGGGAGCGGCCCACGTACCAGACTCGGCTCGAGGAGGCGGAGCGCTGGCGGGCACAGCTCTTCGTGAGCATCCACTCGGACTCGCGGGGTGAGACGAGCTGGTGGCGGGGGTCACCGGAGGAGCATTGGTGCCTGAGAAATGACTCGGCCCCCGGCTACAGCGTGCTCTACGCCGATGACACCGCCGAGCCCCTGTTGTCCCGGCGGCTCACCCTCGCCCGGACACTGGCCCGGCGCATGGGCGAGGCGGGATTCCTGCCCTATGGCGGCGAGGACTACGTGGGCCTCTATGCCCCCGACTCCGAGCAGGCGGGGACCTTCGTGAGCCGTCACCTGCCCGGACAGCGCATCTTCGTGCTGCGCACGCCACCCATGCCCTCGATCATCATCGAGACGCACCACGCGCTCGACTTCGAGGAGGTGGCGCGCTGGCGCGAGGAACGCACCCTGGAGGCCTTCGCCGCAGCGGTGGCCCAGGGAGTGGTCGACGCCTTCGCTCCACCCCCCAGTGCCTCACCACCGCCCCGGGTCTCAACCCGTGCCACGCTCCCCGCGCCCTGACTCCGCTCGCTCCGCCTCCGCCAGCAAGCGAGCGAGCCGCTCCGCCAGCGCGTGCACGTGCGGCGCCCGGAGGACTCCGTGGTGGTCACCCGAGACCTCCTCGACCGAGATCCCAGAGGCGGTGAGCCGCCCCCAGCCATGCGTGGGCTCTACCTCGACGCCCCGCCGCGCGTCCCGCGCCCGGAGCAGCACCACCCGCCCCTCGTAGGGCTCGGGATTGTACTGGGCCACGGCGCGCAGGTTCGCCCGGGCCACCTCTAGCAGCACGCGCAGCTCCTCCAGGCCCATCCCGGGAGGCAACAGCCCAGCCTCGCGCGCCTGCGTCCAGAGGGCTCGGAGCTGCTCGTCGTGGGGCAGGCCCGCGAGGGACTCGGGCGCGAGGGACAGCTCTCGTCCGGCGCTCCGAGCCAGATCCGCCGCGAAGCCCGCAAGCAGCGTGGTGGAGTCTGGCTCCTGCGTGGACTGCCCGGCGGGGGCGAAGCTGTCCAGCAACACCAACAGGGCCACCTCCTGCCCCTGGCGCCGCAGCTCCCTCGCCATCTCGTAGGCCACCGCCCCGCCCAGCGACCAGCCTCCGAGGAGGTACGGCCCCTCGGGCTGCACGGCACGCACCTGCTCCACGTACCGGCGGGCCATGTCCTCCACGCGCGTGAGCGGGGCCTCGCTCCCGTCCAGCCCCGTGGCCTGTAGCGCATGGAAGGGACGTCCGGTGCCCAGGTGCCGCGCCAGCTCCGCGTAGCACAGGATGTTGCCCCCCACCGGGTGCACCCAGAAGGTCGGCGTGTTCCTGCCCTCGGGCTGCAACGTGACGCGGTTGCCCTGAACGGAGGCGGGAGTGCCCGCGCGCAGCCGGGCCGCGAGCGCCTCGACGGTGGGTCCCTCGAAGAGCGCCGCCAACGGCACGGTGCGTCCCAGCCGCTCCCGCAGCCGGGCCACCAGTCGCACCGCCAGCAGAGACTGTCCACCCAGCTCGAAGAAGCTGTCCGTCACTCCCACGGGCCGCACTCCGAGCACCTCCTCCCAGACCTGCACCAACTCCCGCTCCAGCTCATCCCTCGGCGACAGGGTGGTCCGGCCCTCCCGGCGCGACTCCCCGGGCGCGGGCAGGGCTCGCCCATCCACCTTCCCGCTGGAGGTGAGGGGCAGCGCTTCCAGGTAGACGAAGGCCGAGGGCACCATCGCCTCCGCCAACCGCTGGCGCAGCCTCGCACGGACTTCTCGCTCCTCGCGCGGCGTGGCCTCTCCCGGCACCAGGTACGCCACGAGCCGCGTCTCGCCCGAGGGGCTCTTCCAGGCCCTCACGTGCGCCTGCTTCGCTCCGGCCAGCTCCCGTAGCGCCGCCTCCACCTCTCCCGGCTCCACTCGGACGCCGTTCACCTTCACCTGCGCGTCCACGCGGCCCAGGAAGTCCAGCCGCCCGTCCGCCCTCCACCTCACCACGTCTCCCGTGCGGTACAGCCGCGCTCCCGGCTCGCTACCGAAGGGGTTCGGCACGAAGCGCTCCGCCGTCAGCTCGGGCCTCCCCATGTAGCCCCGCGCCAGCCCCGGCCCGCCCAGGTACAGCTCCCCCGCCACGCCCGGTGGCACCGGCCTCATCGCCCCGTCCAGCACGTAGGCCTGCGTGTTGGCCAGCGGCTTTCCAATCGGCGGACGGCTCTCACCCAGGACGCACTCCTCCCACGTGGCGAGCACCGACACCTCCGTGGGGCCATACCCGTTGACGAAACGACGACCCCTGCCCCACCGCTCCACCAGCTCCGGAGGGCACGCCTCGCCCGCGACCATCACCACCCGCAGGTGCTCCAGCCCCTCGTCCGGCAGCAGCGCCAGCACCGAGGGCGGTAGCGCCAGCACCGTCACCTTCCCCTCCACCAGCTCGCGCCTCAGCTCCTCCCCCAGCGGCACCCTGCCTCCCGCGGGCACGTACAGCGTCCCGCCCACCGCCACCGCCAGCAGGTAGTCCCACAGGGACACGTCGAAGCCCAGCGACGAGAACTGCATCACCCGGCTCTCCGCCTCCACTCCGAACGCCCCCGCCTTCCCCCGGACGAGATCGCACGCGCCCTCATGCGTCACCACCACGCCCTTGGGCCGCCCCGTGCTGCCGGAGGTATAGAGGACATAGGCCGCGTTGCTGGCCCGCACGCCGCTCTCCAGCGGGCCCACGTCCTCGCCCACCGCCTCCAACACCACCACCGAGGTGCCTTCCGGCGGTCGGCACCTGTCCTCCAACCCGCGCCTCGTCACCACCGCGCGCACGCCCGCGTCCCGCGCCATCCACTCCAGACGCTCCGCGGGCAGCACCGCCTCCAGCGGCACGTATACGCCGCCCGCCTTCTGGATGCCCCAGAAGGCCACCACCGCCTCCACGCTCTTCTCCAGCAGCACGCCGACGCGAACCTCCGGCCCCACCCCCTCTCGCCTCAGCCGGTGCGCCAGACTCCTCGCCCTCGCCTCCAGCTCCCGGTAGCTCAGCCTCTGCCCGCTGCCCTCCACCGCCAGTGCCTCTGGCGTCACCCTCGCCCGGTGCTCCAGCACCCGGCCCAGTCCCTCCTCCGCCCCCTCCACCCGCGGCCCCTGGCTCCACTCCTCCAGCACCCGGGACCGCTCCTCCCCCACCAGCAACTCCACCTCCGTCACCCGCCGCTCCGGCTCCCGCGCCACCGCCGTCAGCAGCGTCTCCAGGTGCCTCGTCAGACGCTCTATCGTCTCCGGCTCGAAGAGCGAGGCGTTGTAGGAGAACGCGCCCCGCAGCCCCTCCGGCATCCGCGCGAAGCCCAGCGTCAGCTCGAGCTTCGCCGCCGGGCCCTCCCGCTCCACCGGTGACAGCTTCAGCTCCCGCAGGGCGACCTCGTGGCCCGGCGTGTTCTGGAGCACGAGCATCACCTGGAAGAGGGGCGAGTGCCGCAGCTCTCGCTCCGGCTTCAGCTCCTCCACCAGCTTCTCGAAGGGCACGTCCTGGTGCGCATACGCCCCCAGCGCCACCTCGCGCACCCGTCCCAGCAGCTCCCGGAACGTCGGCGCTCCGCTCACATCCGTGCGCAGCACCAGCGTGTTGACGAACAGGCCGATCAGCCCCTCCACCTCCGCCCGCGTGCGCCCCGCCACCGGCGTCCCCACCACCACGTCCTCCTGCCCGCTCCAGCGCGCCAGCACCGCCTGGAAGCCCGCCAGCAGCACCATGAACAGGCTGCATCCCTCGCGTTGCGCCAAGGCCTCCAGCGCCTCGCTCAGCTCGAGCGACAGCTCCACCGGCACCCGGCCCGCCCTCTGCGTCCGGGCTGGGGCGCGCGGCATGTCCAGGGGCAGCCGCAACAAGGACGGACTGCCCGCGAGCCGCCGCCTCCAGTACGCGAGCTGCTCCTCCAGCACCTCTCCCTTCAGCCACTCCCGCTGCCAGCGCGCATGGTCCGTGTACCGCAGCGGCAGCTCCGGCAACGGGCTCGGCTGCCCTCGCGTGAAGGCGTCGTACAGCGCCGCCAGCTCCCGGAAGAGAATGCCCGCAGACCAGCCGTCGAAGACGATGTGATGCACCGTCAGCAGCAGCACGTGCTCCCGCTCTCCCAGCCGCAACAGCGTCGCTCGCAACAGCGGCCCCTGCGACAGCTCGAAGGGCCGGGACGACTCCTCGGAGGCGAGCCGCTCCACCGTCTCGTTCCGCGTCCCGACGTCCAGTGCCGACAGGTCCACCGGCGCCAGCGGCAACCTCAAGGGCCCGGAGAAGCACAGCACCGGCTCGCCCTCACGGCTCTGGAAGAAGGCCTGGAGCACCTCGTGCCGGCGCACCACCTCCTCCAGCGCGCGCTCCAACGCCACCGTGTCGAGCGGGCCCTCCAGCCGCAACGCGACGGGGATGTTGTACGCCGTGTTCCCCGGCTGGAGCTGCTCCAGGAACCACAGCCGCTGCTGGGCGAAGCTGAGCGGCGGCGGCCCGTCCGTGTCCACCGCCCGGACCAGGGGAGGCGCCACCACTGCCGCCACCCCACCCACCGAGGTGATGTGCGCGGCCAGTGCCTCGAGTATCGGTGCATCGAAGACGGCCTGCAGCGGCACCTCCACCCCGAGCTCCTTGCGCACCTGCGACACGAGCTGCGTGGCCAGCAGCGAGTGCCCGCCCAGGTCGAAGAAGCTGTCCGTCACGCCCACCGGCTCCACCCCGAGCAACTCCTCCCAGATGCGCACCAGCGTGCGCTCCAGCTCATTCCTCGGCGCGACACAAGGCCTACCCTCCGAGCGGACCTCCTCCGGAGCGGGCAGCGCTCGCCCATCCACCTTCCCGCTGGAGGTGAGGGGCAGGGCCTCCAGCCAGACAAGGGCCGAGGGCACCATGACCTCCGCCAGCCGCTGGCGCAGCAGCGCGCGGACTTCCCGCTCCTCGCGCGGCGTGGCCTCTCCCGGCACCACATACGCCACGAGCCGCGACTCGCCCGAGAGGCCCTTCCACGCCTTCACGTGCGCCTGCTTCGCTCCGGCCAACTCCCGCAGCGCCGCCTCCACCTCTCCCGGCTCGATCCGGACGCCGTTCACCTTCACCTGCGCGTCCACGCGGCCCAGGAAGTCCAGCCGCCCGTCCGCCCTCCACCTCACCAGATCTCCCGTGCGGTAGAGCCGCGCTCCCGGCTCGCCACCGAGGGCATCCGGAACGAAGCGCTCCGCCGTCAGCTCCGGCCTCCCCACGTAGCCCCGCGCCAGTCCCGGGCCTCCCACGTACAGCTCTCCCGCCACGCCCGGTGGCACCGGCCTCATCCCCCCATCCAGCACGTAGGCGCGCACGTTGCCCAGCGGCCCGCCAATGCCCGGCCGGCCTCCGCCCACCGCGCACTCCTCCCACGTGGCGCACACCGTCACCTCCGTGGGGCCATACCCGTTGACGAAGCGCCGCCCCGGGGCCCACCGATCCACCAGCTCCGGCCGACACGCCTCGCCTACGGACTTCACCACCCGCAGGTGCTCCAGCTCCTCGTCCGGCAGCAGCGCCAGCACCGAGGGCGGCAACGTCACCACCGTCACCTTCCCCTCCACCAGCTCGCGCCGCAGCTCCTCTCCCAGCGGCACCCTCCCGCCCGCCGGCACGTACAACGCCCCGCCCACCGACACCGGCAGCAGGAACTCCCAGATGGAGGCATCGAAGCCCAGCGACGCGAGCTGCATCACCCGACTCTCCGCTCCCACCCCAAAGGCCCGCACCTTGCCGCTCACCAGATCGCACGCGCCCTCGTGCGTCACCATCACACCCTTGGGCCGCCCCGTGCTGCCGGAGGTATAGAGGATGTAGCAGGCATTGCCCGGCTGGACTCCCGCCTCCAGCGCGCCCGCCGACTCCTCCAGTTCCTCCAGCCGCACTACGGACACGGCCTCGGGCAACCGGCACCGCGCCTCCAGGCCCCGCAGCGTCACCACCGCGCGCACGCTCGCGTCCCGCGCCATCCACTCCAGACGCTCCGCGGGCAACACCGCCTCCAGCGGCACGTATACGCCGCCCGCCTTCTGGATGCCCCAGAAGGCCACCACCGCCTCCACGCTCTTCTCCAGCAACACGCCGACGCGAACCTCCGGCCCCACTCCCTCTCTCCTCAGCCGGTGCGCCAGACTCCTCGCCCGCACCTCCAGCTCCCGGTAGCTCAGCCGCTGCCCGCTGCCCTCCACCGCCAGCGCCTCCGGCGTTACCGCCGCCTGGCGATCCAGCACCCGGCCCAGTCCCTCCTCCGCCCCCTCCACCCTCGGCCCCCG
Organism: Archangium lansingense; assembly: GCF_026626635.1. Lineage (GTDB taxonomy): Bacteria > Myxococcota > Myxococcia > Myxococcales > Myxococcaceae > Archangium > Archangium lansingense. Next base: position 6,345,211 of record NZ_JAPNKA010000001.1, on the reverse strand, counting down.
GCTCCACTCCTTCAGCACTCGGGCCCGCTCCTCCCCCACCAGCAACTCCACCGCCCCCACCCGTACGTCCGGCGCCCGCGCCACCGCCATCAGCAGCGTCTCCAGGTGCCTCGCCAGGCGCTCGATTGTCTCCGGCTCGAAGAGCGCCGCGTCGTACAAGAAAGTGCCCCGCAGCCCCTCCGGCGTCCGCGCGAAGCCCAACGTCAGATCGAGCTTCGCCTCCACGCCCTCGTGCTCCACCGGTGACAGCTTCAGCTCCGGCAGCGCCACTTCGCGCGCTGGGAGGTTCTCCATGACGAACAGCACCTGGAAGAGGGGCGAGTGCCGGGACTCCCGATCCGGCCTCAGCTCCTCCACCAGCTTCTCGAAGGGCACGTCCTGGTGTGCGTACGCCCCCAGCGCCACCTCGCGCACCCGGCCCAACAGCTCCCGGAACGTCGGCGCCCCGCTCACATCCGTGCGCAGCACCAGCGTGTTGACGAACAGGCCAATCAGCCCCTCCACCTCCGCCCGCGTGCGCCCCGCCACCGGCGACCCCACCACGATGTCCTCCTGGCCACTCCAACGCGCCAGCAGTGCCTGGTAGCCCGCCAGCAGCACCATGAACAGGCTGCTGCCCTCCTCGCGCGCCAGGGCCTCCAGCGCCTCGCTCGGCTCGCGCGCCAGCACCACCGGCACCCGGCCCGCACGCGGGGATCTCTGGGCCGGACGCGGCTTGTCCAGCGGCAGGTCCAACACCGGAGGACTGTCCGCCAGCCGCTGCCTCCAGTACGCGAGCTGCTTCTCCAACACCTCGCCCTTCAGCCACCCACGCTGCCACCTCGCGTAGTCCGCGTACCGCAGCGGCAACTCCGGCAACGGGCTCGGCTGCCCTCGCGTGAAGGCGTCGTACAGCGCCGCCAGCTCCCGGAAGAGAATGCCCGCAGACCAGCCGTCGAAGACGATGTGATGCACCGTCAGCAGCAGCACGTGCTCCTGCTCCCCCAGCCGCAGCAGCGTCGCTCGCAGCAGCGGCCCCCGCGACAGCTCGAAGGGCCGAGACGACTCCTCGGAGACGAAAAACTCCACCGCCCCGCGCCGCTGCTCCGCGTCCATCCCCGACAGGTCCACCGGCGTCAGCGGCAACCGCGAGGGCCCGGAGAAGCGCAGCACCGGCTCGCCCTCACGGCTCTGGAAGGAGGCCTGGAGCACCTCGTGCCGGCGCACCACCTCCTCCAGCGCGCGCTCCAGTGCCTCCCGCTCCAACCGGCCCTCCAGCCGCAGCGCATAGGGAATGTTGTACGCCGTGCTCTCCGACTGGAGCTGCTCCACGAACCAAAGCCGCTGCTGGGCGAAGCTGAGCGGCGGCGGCCCGTCCGTGTCCACCGCCCGGACCAGGGGGGTGACCGCCGCGGCAACCGCCCCACCCACCGCGGTGATGTGCGCGGCCAGGGCCCCGAGCGTCGGCGCATCGAAGAGTGCTCGCAGCGGCACCTCCACCCCGAGCTCCTTGCGCACCCGCGATACGAGCTGCGTGGCCAGCAGCGAGTGCCCGCCCAGGTCGAAGAAGTCGTCGTGCATGGCCACCCGCTCCACCCGAAGCAGCTCGCGCCAGATCCGGGCCAGGGCGAGCGCCACCGGGCCCTCGGGCTCCACGTACCCGAGCCGCGCCGGGTGCGCAGGAAGCAGCGCCGGAGGTGGCACGGGACGCGCCCCGGTGCTCTCTCCCAGCAGGCGAGGAAGCGGCTGATCTGGCTCCATCGCCACTGCGCCGAGCAACGCCTCCAGCTCCATCATCCACCGCGCCGCCGTGCCTTCGTCGAAGAGGCAGGCGTTGTAGCTGAACAGGCCCCGCACTCCTCCCTCCCACTCCTCCAGCGACAGCGAGAGATCGAACTTCGAACCTCCCTTATCCGTATCGAGGCCCGTGAGCGTGAGTCCCGGCAGCTCCAGCCGCGCCCGAGGCACGTTCTGCAGCGAGAACAGCACCTGGAAGAGCGGCGTGTACCGCGGATCCCGCACCGGCTTCAGCTCCTCCACCAGCTTCTCGAAGGGCACGTCCTGGTGCGCGTACGCCTCCAGCGCTCCCTCGCGCACCCGTGCCAGCAACTCCCGGAACGTCGGCGCTCCGCCCACCTGCGTGCGCAGCACCAGCGTGTTGACGAAGAAGCCAATCAGCCCCTCCACATCCGCCCGCGTGCGCCCCGCCACCGGCGTGCCCACCACCACGTCTTCCTGCCCGCTCCAGTGCGCCAGCAGCGCCTGGAAGCTGCCCAGCAGCACCATGAACAGGCTGCTCCCCTCCCGCCGCCCCAGCTCGCGCAAGGACTCCACCCGCTCCGCTGGCAGCGAGAACGCACGCGTGCCCGCGCGGAACTCCGGTACCTCGGGGCGCGGCTTGTCGAGCGGCAAGGTCAACACGGGCGGGCTACCCGCCAGCTTCCGCCTCCAGTACGCAAGCTGCGTGTCCAGCACCTCTCCCTTCAACCACTCGCGCTGCCACGCCGCGTAGTCCGCGTACTGCAACGGCAACCGCGCCAGTGGGTCCGGCTCACCTCGTGTGAAGGCCCTGTACAGCGCCGCCAGCTCCCTCACGAAGATGCCCGTGGACCAGCCGTCCGTGATGATGTGGTGCATCGTCAGCAGCAGCACGTGCTCGGACTCGCCCAAGCGCAGCAGCGTGGTCCGCAACAGAGGCCCCTCCGCCAGCACGAAGGGCGTCCGCGCATCCCGCATCGCGAGCCGGAGCACCTCGGCCTCGCGCTCCGCCTCCGGCAACCCAGAGAGCTCTACCTGCTCGAGCGGCATCCGCATCCGTTCCACGATGCGTGCCACCGGCCAGCCCTCCTCCTCGCCGAAGGTCGTGCGCAGCACCTGGTGACGCTCAACGATCGCCTCGATACCCCGTTGCAAGGCCTGGAGCTCCAACGCTCCCGTCAGCCGCACCGCATAGGGGATGTTGTAGGCCACGCTACCGGGCTGCAGCCGCTCCAGGAACCACAGCCGTTGCTGCGCGAAGCTGAGCGACGGCTCGCCTCTCGAACGCGCCACCAGCGGTGGCGGTGCCGCCGCCCCCGTGGCCAGACGCGGCGCCTGCTCCACCGCCCGCGCGAGCCCCTCCAGCGTGGGCTCCTCGAAGACGGCGCGCAGGGGCAGCTCCACTCCGAAGGTTCCACGCACCCGCGACACGAGCTGCGTGGCCAGCAGCGAGTGCCCGCCCAGCTCGAAGAAGGAGTCCGTCACGCCCACGCGCTCCACGCCCAGCGTGCGGGACCAGAGTTCCGCCAGTCGCTGCTCGGTGTCCGTGCGCGGCGCGATGAAGCCCTTGTTTCCTCCTGTCGTTCCCGGCAGCGGCAGCGCCTTGCGATCCACCTTGCCACTCGGGGTGAGCGGGAAGGCGGGTAGCTCGACGATCACCGCGGGCACCATCGGCTCGGGCAGGCGCTGGCGCAGACGGGCGCGCAGGTCAGAGAGGTTCAACCCGGGGGACGCTATACCCTCACCCCGTCCCTCTCCCGGGGGGAGAGGGGAAGTTGGAGGGAAAGTGGGAGGGGAAGTGGGGACCACGTAGGCGACCAGGCGCTGATCTCCTGGTCCGTACTCACGCACCGCGGCTACGGCCTCGCGTACCGAGGGCTGCTCGCGCAGGGCCGCTTCCACCTCGCCCAGCTCGATGCGGTGGCCTCGCAGCTTCACCTGGAAGTCCACGCGCCCGAGGAACTCCACCGTCCCGTTCGCCAGCCACCGGGCCCGGTCTCCTGTCCGGTACAGCCGCGCACCCGGCTCTCCGCCGAAGGCATCCGGCACGAAGCGCTCAGCCGTCGCGTCCGGACGCCCAAGGTACCCGCGCGCCAGTCCCGCTCCGCCGATGTACAGCTCGCCCGAGACTCCCACGCCCACCGGCTGTCCGATCCTGTCCAGCACGTACAGCCGCACATTCTCGATGGGCCCTCCCAGCACGGGGCGCCCATGCTCCAGCGTGATGGGGCACACCGTTGCGTCCACCGTGCACTCGGTGGGGCCATACACGTTGAAGGCACGCACCGCGCGCGACGCCGCCAGGCGCCTCCACAACGTCTCGGAGATGGCCTCGCCGCCCACCAACACGATCACCGGCCGCGTGGCCTCCTCCAGCCAGCCCGTCTCCACCAGCAACTGGAGTTGCGAGGGCGCGCAGTCGAGCACCTCCACCCGCTGGCGCTCCAGGTAGCCGCGCAGCGCCTCGCCATCGAAGCGGACGAGCTCCGGCGTCATGTCCAGCGTGTGCCCGCGCAGCAACTGGAAGAGCTGCTTCACCGATGTATCGAAGGACACCGAGCCGTTGACGCTCACCCGCTGCCCCGGCTCCAGCGCCGCGTACACCGCGCTGTGCAGCGCCTCGACGAGGTTGGCCACCGCCCCCTGCCGCACCATCACCGCCTTCGGCCGGCCCGTGCTGCCCGAGGTGTAGATGGCATACGCCAGGTGCTCCGGCCCCGCCCCTCCCGGCACCGGCATCTCCGGCTCCCCACGCAGCGACTCCGCCTCCGCGTCCAGCCGCAACAACCGCTGCCCGGGTCCCACCAGGCCCTCGGCGGCCTCACCCGCGGTCACCACCACTCCGGCTCCCGAGTCCTCCAGCATGTAGCGCAGCCGCTCGGGCGGGTACCCCGGATCCAACGGCACGTACGCACCGCCGGCCTTCAGGATGCCCCACAAGCCCACCACCAGCTCCAGCGAGCGCTCCAAGCACAGGCCCACCCGCACGTCCGGGCCCACGCCCATCCGCCGCAGCCGGTGCGCCACCTGGTTCGCCCGCGCGTCCAGCTCGCGGAAGGTGAGCCACACCGGCCCCATCACCACCGCGGGCACGTCTGGCGTGCGTGCCACCTGCGCCTCCAGCAGCGCCGCCAGTCCGGTTCTTCCCTCGCGCGCCACCGCCGTCGCGTTCCACTCGCGGAGCACCCGCTGGCGCTCCTCGTCGCTCAGCGGGGACAGCGCCTCCACCGGACGCTCCGCCGACTCCGCCATGACCTCCAGCAGGCGCTGGAAGTGCTCCAGCAGCCGCTGCGCGTCCGCACCGTCGATGCGGCGCTCGTCATGGAAGAGGTGCAGCCCCAACCCCTGGTGGGGATCCGCGATCAGCACCAGCGGGAAGCTGTCGAGCTCGAAGCTGCGCAGGTCGCGGATCTCCAACCCGGTTCCCTTCCCGAGCTCGCCCTCCAACGCACCGTCCACCCTCAGGTTCTCCACCACCACCAGTGACTCGAAGAGCGGCGTCCCGATCGGCACCTCGCTCCAACGACGCACCTCCACCAGCGGGCTGTAGTCATGCTGCCGCATCTCCAGCAGCCAGCTTTGCAGCTCCCTCAGCCACTCCCCCACGGGCTTGCCTCGGGCAACACGCGCGCGCACCGGCAGCGTGTTGATGAACATCCCGATGGTCTCCTCCACCCCAGGCAGCGTCGCCGGACGGCCGGAGACGGTGTTGCCGAACACCACGTCATCCTCACCACCGTGGTGGCGCAGCAGCAGCGCCCAGGCCCCCAGGAGGCACGTGCTCAGGGTGACCTTCTGCTGGCGAGAGAGCTCCTGCAGTGCGGCAGCCTGCTCGGGCGTCAGACGGACCCGCCGCTCCCGGCGCACGGGCACCCCGCCCGAGATGGGACCGCGATCCACTCCCACCTGTGTGGGAGATGTGAAGCCCGCGAGCGACTCGCGCCAGAACTCCTTCGCGGCGCCCAGCTCCTGACGCTGCAACCAGGCAATGAAGTCCCGATACGCGGGCGCCTCGGGCCAGTCCCTCGCGCCGCCGAGCACCAGCGCCCCGTAGCGGGCGAACACCTCGCGCAACATCAGCGGCATCGACCAGCCATCCAGCACCAGGTGCGAATAGCTGAGGACCAATCTCCAGGCCCGCTCGCCAACTCGCAGCAGGGCGAGCCGCAACAGGGGGGCTCGCTCCAGCTCGAAGCCTTGGCGCCGATCCGCGGCGATCCACGCGGCGAAGCGTGCCTCGAACTCCGAGGGCAGCACCTCGCGCCAGTCCTCCGATCGGATGGGAAGCTGCGCGTCCCGCATCACCACCTGCAGCGGCTCCTCCAGTCCCTCCCAGAGAAAGCCCGTGCGCAGGCTGGCGTGGCGGGCCACCGTCTCCTGCCACGCGCGAGCCACGGCGGTGACATCCAGCGGGCCCTCCAGCTCCCAGGAGAGCTGATTGAGGTACATGTCCGCGCTGGACGCGTGGAGCACGTGGAAGAGCAGTCCCTTCTGTAGCGGAGAGAGGGGGTACACGTCCTCGATGTTCCGGCGGCGCCTGGCATCTCCCCGCGCCACCCGCTCCACCAGTGCATCCAGCTCCTGCTGGCCCAGCTTCACGAGCGGAAAGTCGGACGGCGTGAAGCGCTCCCTACCCTCCAAGGCCCGCGCTCGCGCCACTGACTCCGCGGCCCGCTCGGACGCCGAGCCCGCCACCGCGGCGAGCCGGGCGATCGTCGGCTGGGAGAAGAGCTGCTTCGCAGTGATGTGGACTCCCGCCTGCGCGGCCCGCGAGATGATCCGGATGGCGAGGATGGAGTCGCCGCCTAGTTCGAAGAAGTCATCGTGGAGGCCGACACGCTCGTGCCCGAGCACCTGCGCCCAGGCATCTGCCAGTGCTCGCTCCTCGGGGGTGCGAGGCGGCTCATACGTGGCGGGCGTTTCCCGGGCCTGCTCCGGCGCGGGCAGGGCCTTGCGATCCACCTTGCCGCTCGTGGTGCGAGGCAGCGCCTCCAGCGGCACGAAGACCGAGGGCACCATGTACTCGGGCAAGCGCTGACCCAGGAAGGTGCGCAGCTTGGCGAGGTTCAGCCCGGGAACCGTGGCACCCTCACCCCGTCCCTCTCCCGGGGGGAGAGGGGATATGGGGGAAGCAGGAACCACGTAGGCCACGAGCCACGGTTCGCCACCGGCTCGCTTGCGGAGCACCACCACCGCCTCGCTCACCGATGGCTCCGCGCACAGGGCGGCCTCGATCTCCCCCAGCTCGATGCGGAACCCGCGCAGCTTCACCTGGTCATCGACCCGTCCGAGGAAATCGAGCTGCCCGTCCGGCATCCACCGGACGACGTCGCCCGTGCGGTACATGCGAGCACCGGGCTCGTCGCAGAAGGGATCCGGGATGAAGCGCTCGGAGGTCAGCTCCGGGCGGCCGAGGTAACCCCGGGCCACCCCCACGCCTCCCAGGTACAGCTCTCCGCGCACGCCCACGGCCACCGGTTGCAGGTGCGAATCCAGCACATACGTGCGAACCCCGGGGAAGGGCCGGCCGATGGACACCTGGTTCGCGTCCGGCGAGCAGTCGGCGAAGGTCGCGTAGATGGAGACTTCCGTAGGTCCGTACCCATTGACGAAACGCCGCCCCACGCCCCAGCGCCTCGGCAGCCTCGGGCTGCAGGCCTCACCCACCACGATGATCGACTCCAGGGCGGGCAGCTCCTCGACGGGGGTGGCCTCCAGGACGGAGGGGGTGAAGGCGGCGGCGGCCACGCGCTCCTCGCGCAACACCCGCAGCAGCTCCGCTCCGGGCATGAGCGCCTCGCGCGGAGCCATCACCAACACCGCGCCCGCGTTGAACGCGCCGAAGATGTCGAAGACGGAGATGTCGAAGCTCGCCGAGGCGAACTGCAACACCCGCTTGCCCGGTCCCGCCGCCCACCAGGAGCGGCAGGTCCACAAGACGGTGTTGCAGGCCCCCCGGTGCTCCACCAGGACGCCCTTGGGCTTGCCCGTGGAGCCCGAGGTGTAGATGACATAGGCAAGCTGCTCCGGGCTCACCTCCACCCCGGGAGAAGTCCACGGCTCACGTGCGAGGGCCTCGCGCTCCGCCCGCGCGTCGAGCAGCACCCGCCGCACGTCCTGCCCCTCCAGCCACGCGGCCGTGCGCTCCTGAGCGATCACCACGGATGCTCCGCAGTCCTCCAACAGGGACTGGAGCCGCACCGCCGGCCAGGCGGAATCCACCGGCACGTACACCCCGCCGGCCTTCAGGACTCCCAACATGGCGATGATCAGCTCCGCGGAGCGCTCCAGGCTCAACACCACCCGGGACTCCGCCCTCACGCCGAGCCCTCGCAGGTGGTGCGCGAGCTGGTTCGCCCGTGCGTCCAGCTCCGCATAGGTCAGCAGCTCCGCGCCGAAGACGAGTGCCTCCGCCTCTGGAGACGCCGCCGCCTGCTTCTCGAAGAGCCGGTGCAGCAACGCATCCTCCGCCGGAGCCACCCCCACCCCACTCCACTCCCGCAGCAGCCGTTGCCGCTCGGACGCGTCCACCGGAGACAGCTCGCCCAACCGTTGCTCGGGCCGGGCCACCATGGACTCCAGCAGGTGGCGCAACTGCCCCAGCACCCGGCCGATATGCTCCGCGTCGAAGCGCGTCGCGTCGTAGGCCAGGTGCAGCGGCAGCTCCCGCGCCGGCGACGAGATGAGCGTCAGCGGATGGTGATCCGACTCCAACGAGCGGACGTCACGCACCTCCAGCGAGGGCAACGACGCCGTGAGCGCCGCGTCCACCGGGTAGTTCTCGAAGATCACCAGGCTCTCGAAGAGCGGCGTGCCCGCGGGCACCTCACTCCAGCGCTGGACCTTCACCAGTGGCGAGTGCTCGTGCTGCCGCATCTCCAGCAGCCACGCCTGGAGACGCTGGAGCCAGGGAACGAGTGGCTCGTCCCGCGTCAGGCGCACGCGCACCGGCAGCGTGTTGATGAACAGGCCCACCATGCCCTCCACTCCGGGCAACTCCGGTGGACGGCCGGACACCGTGGTGCCGAAGACGACATCCCTCGTCCCCGCGTAGTGCCCGAGCAGCAGCGCCCAGGCTCCTTGCAGCACGGTGTTGAGCGTGAGCCCCTGCTGGCGCGCGAACGTGTTCAGCGCCTCGGTCGTGGCGGCGGACAAGTGGATCTGCCGCGTCGCCCTGCTTACTCCGGGCACGTCCTGGCTCGCGGTGCCCCGGCCCAGATCGGTGGGCTCGGAGAAGCCCGCGAGCGAGTGGCGCCAGAAGCGCTCGGACTCCTCCAGGTTCCGCACCTGGAGCCAGCCAATGTAATCGCCATAAGGCCGCGTCTGCTCCATCCGCGGCGCCTTCCCCTGCGAGAGCTGCTCGTAGAGGGTGAAGACCTGGCGGATGACGATGGGAACGGACCACCCGTCCAGCAGCAGGTGGTGGTGGCTGAAGACGAAGCGGTACACCGCGCCCCCGGTGCGCAGCAGGGCGAGCCGGCTCAACGGCGGCGAGGACAGGTCGAAGCTCCGGCGGCGATCCGCCTCCAGCCATGTGGAGAAGCGCGCCTCCTGCTCTGGCGCCGGCACCTCACGCCAGTCCTCCTGAACGATCGGCAACTCCGCCTCGCGGAGCACTACCTGCAGGGGCTCGTCGACCCCCTCCCAGACGATGGCCGTCCGGAGGATGGGGTGTGCGTCCACCACCTGCCGCCAGGCCCGTGCGAAGGCGGAGAGGTCCAGCGCTCCGCGCAGTTCGCAGACGAGCTGGTTGAAGTACATGCCTCCGCCCTGCTCGCGCAGGACGTGGAAGAGCATTCCCTGCTGCAGGGGCGAGAGCGGATACAGGTCCTCGAGGTTCCGCCGCCCGCGCGCACTGCCCCGGGCCACGCGCTCCACCAGCGCATCGAGCTGCTTCTGCCCAAGGGGTGCCAGCGGGAAATCGGACGGGGTGAGGAGGCTCGCCGCGTCCTCCGAGGTGCAGCGCCTGAGCAGGGCTCGCACTGCGTCCAGGAAGCCGCGAGCCAGGGACTCCAGCGTCTCCTTCCGATAGAGGTGCTCGCCGTACGCCCAGGAGATCTGAAGGCGCCCTCCAGAGACGAGAGCATTCACGCCAATCCGGTGGGATCGATGGGCCCTCGGGTCCTGCGTGGGTCCCACGGACTCGGAGGTCAGCGCGAGCGGTGACTCAGGCGGCAGCACATGGTCGAGCTGCCCCAGGTAGTTGAATGAGACCTCCGAGGCCGAAAGCGAACGCAGGCGGGCAGCCAGCGCCTCATCCTTCGAGAGATAGCGCAGCACGCCGAACCCCAAGCCGCGGCGGGGAATGCGCCGCAAGGACTCCTTGACGGCCCTGAGCCCCGACTCCGGCGTCTGACCCTCCCCTGCCTCCAGCAGCACCGGATACAGGCTCGTGAACCACCCCACGGTGCGTGACAGGTCCACGCTGTCGAGCACGTCCTCGCGCCCGTGCCCCTCCAGGTCCACCTGCAGGCAGGACGCTCCCGTCCAGCGGCGGAAGGACTCCACCAGCGCGGCCAGCAGGACTTCCTCCACTCGCGCTCGCCATACCCGCGGCACTTCCTGGAGAAGCACCCGCGTCTCCTCCGCGTCGAGCTCCACCTGCACCAGACGCGCGGCGCCCTCGGTGTCCTCACCTCCGGGTAGCTCCACGGGCAGGCGGGACGCGCGCTCCCAGGGCAGGCCCAGCCAATACCCCGCGTCCTCCCGCAGGGCCGGCGTCTGGGCATACGACTCCAGCCGCTCCGCCCACTGCTGGAAGGAGGTGGTTTTCGGCGGCAGTTGCACCGGACCACCCGCTCGGAGCTGCGCCCCCGCGGTGATGAGGTCCGTCAACAGCACCCGCCACGAGACGCCGTCCACCACAAGGTGATGGATGATGAGCAACAACCGCCGGGGCTCTCCCGCCCCCAGGTCGTACAGCACCGCGCGCGCAAGTGGCCCCTGGTCCAATCCCAGCGAGGCCTGCGTCCGAGCGGCATGCGCCTCCAGGGCCGCACGGCGCGCCCCCGGCTCCAGAGCGGAGAGGTTCACCCGCTCCAGCGGGAAGCGGCCCTCGGAGCCTCCATGCTCCTGGCTCCAGCCTTCATCGCTCCGAGAGAACCGCAGGCGCAGCGCATCGTGGTGCTGGCTCAGGTGATGAAGCGCCTGCTCGAGCAGGGCCACGTCCCAGGGCTCGCGCAAGGCGAAGAGCAGTGCCTGGTTATAATGATGCGGGCTCACCCGCTCCTGCTCGAAGAACCAGCGCTGGATGGGCGTAGGCACCACCGGCCCTGTCACCAGCGACTGCTCGGCCACAACTCCAGGGGCTGAGCCCGCCACCGCCGCGAGCTGCGCGATCGTCCGGTGCGAGAAGAGCTGCTTCGCGCTGATGTGGAGCCCGGCCTGCGCGGCCCTCGAGATGATCTGGATGGCGAGGATGGAGTCGCCGCCCAGCTCGAAGAAGTCGTCATGGATGCCCACCTGCTCGTGCCCGAGCACCTGGGCCCAGACCTCCGCCAGCGCGCGCTCGGCAGGAGTACGCGGAGGCTCATAGGAGCCAGGGACCTCACGCACCTGCTCCGGCGCGGGCAACGCCCGGCGATCCACCTTACCGCTCGTATTGAGGGGCAGCGCGTCCAGCAGCACGAAGACCGCGGGCACCATGTACTCGGGGAGGCGCTGACGCAGGGAGGCGCGTAGCGTGGAGAGATCCAACCTGGGAGCCGTGGCACCCTCACCCCGTCCCTCTCCCAAAGGGAGAGGGGAAGTGGGGGAAGTGGGGGAAGTGGGGGAAGTGGGCACCACGTAGGCCACCAGCTTCGCCTCGCCCTGGGCTCCCTTGCGGAGCACCACCACCGTCTCGCTCACCGAGGGCTCCGCGCGCAGGGCGGCCTCGATCTCGCCCAGCTCGATGCGGAAGCCGCGCACCTTCACCTGCTCGTCGGCGCGACCGAAGAACTCGAGCTGCCCGTCCGGCATCCACCGGACGACGTCACCCGTGCGGTACATGCGAGCCCCAGGCTCTCCGCTGAAGGGCTCTGGAAGATAACGCTCCGCCGTCAGCTCTGGCCGCCCGAGGTAGCCCCGGCTCACACCCGCGCCGCCGACGTACAGCTCACCCCGCACGCCCTGGGCCACCGGACGCAGTTCCGCGTCCAGCACGTAGAGGCGGGCGCCTCCGATCGGCGGACCCAGAGGCGTCACCGGCGCACCCGGCACGCAGTCGGCCAGGGTCGCGCAGATGGTGATCTCCGTCGGCCCGTACACGTTGATGAAGCGCCGCCCCGTGCCCCAGCGCTTCGTCAGCCCCGGGTTGCAGGCCTCGCCCGCCGCCATCACCGTCTCCAGCAGGGGCAGCGACTCGGCAGGTGTCACCTCCAGGACGGAGGGCGTGAGCATGGCCGAGGTGATCCGCTGCTCGCGCAGCAGCCGCACCAGATCCGGCCCAGGCTGAATGGCCTCGCGCGAGGCCACCACGAGCGCCGCGCCGTCGAGCAGCGCGCCGTAGATCTCCGAGACGGATGCGTCAAAGCTCGCCGAGGCGAACTGCAGCACCCGCTTGCCCGGCCCCACGGCCCAGGCCCAACGAGAGACCCGCACGGTGTTGCAGACGTTCCGGTGCTCCACCAGCACGCCCTTGGGCCTGCCCGTCGAACCCGACGTATAGATGATGTACGCGAGCTGCTCGGGGTGCACCCGCACTTCGGGAGCCGTCCGAGGAGCCAGCGAGAGCGCCTCGAGGTCCGCCTGCGCATCGAACACCACGCGAGGCACGTCCCGTCCCTCCAGCCAGGCAGAGGTCCGCGACTGCACGAGCACCGCGACGGCACCGCTGTCCTCCAGCAAGGACTGGAGTCGAGCCGCCGGCCACGCCGGATCCACCGGCACATACGCGGCACCGGCCTTGAGCACGCCCAGCATGGAGACAATGAGATCCAGAGAGCGCTCCAGGCACAGCACCACCCGGGACTCCGCCTTCACGCCGAGCCCGCGCAAGTGGTGCGCGAGCTGGTTGGCCCGTGCATCGAGCTCCGCGTAGGTAAGCCGCTCGGAGCCGAACACCAGCGCCTCGGCCTCCGGCGTCCGCGCCACCTGCTCCTCGAAGAGGTGATGGAGCACAGCCGGCTCGGTGGAAGGCCCGCCTGCGGTGCTCCACTCCTGGAGAAGCCGCTGGCGTGCGGCCGCGTCCACCGGGGACAGCTCGCGCAGCCGCTGCTCCGGCCGGGAGGCCATGGCCTCGAGCAACAGACGCAGTTGTCCCAGCATCCCGTCCACATGGTCCGCGTCGAAGCGAGCGCACTCATGGGAGAGGTCCAACCGCAGCTCGCGGCCCGGCACGGCCACCAGCGTCAGCGGGTGATGGTCCTCCTCGGCGGCGCGCACGTCGCGCACCTCCAGCGAGGGCAGCGATGCCGTGAGTGCCGCGTCCACCGGGTAGTTCTCGAAGACAACCAGGCTCTCGAAGAGCGGCGTACCGGAGGGGACCTCGCTCCAGCGCTGGACCTTCACCAGCGGCGAGTGCTCGTGCTGCCGCATCTCCAGCAGCCACGCCTGGAGTCCCTTCAGCCACTGAATGAGCGGCTCATCCGACGGCAGACGCACGCGTACCGGCAGCGTGTTGATGAACAGGCCCACCATGCCCTCCACGCCGGGCAGCTCTGGTGGACGGCCCGACACCGTGGTGCCGAAGACGACGTCCTTCGTCCTCCCGTAGTGCCCGAGCAGCAGCGCCCAGGCCCCCTGCACCACGGTGTTGAGCGTGAGCCCCTGCTGGCGCGCGAGCGCGTTCAGCGCCTCGGTGGTGGAGGCGGACAAGTGAATCCGCCGGGTGGTGCGGCCGGACGTGGGCCAGCCCTCCGCGGGGGGGAAGCCCCTCCCCAGCTCGGTGGGCTCGGAGAAACCCGCGAGCGAGCGGCGCCAGAAGCGCTCGGACTCCTCCAGCCCGCGCTCCTGAATCCACTCGATGTAATCACCGTAGGGCCGTGCCTGCTCCACGCGCGGCGTGAGGCCCCGGACGAGGCTCTCGTAGAGGACGAAGACTTGCTTGATGAGGAGGGGAACGGACCACCCGTCCAGCAAGATGTGGTGGTGGCTGAAGACGAAGCGGTACGCCGAGTCCCCGGTGCGCAGCAGCGACAGGCGCAGCAGCGGCGGCGTGCCCAGGTCGACTCCCCGGCGGCGATCTTCCTCCAGCCAGGCGGTGAAGCGCGCCTCCTGCTCCTCGGCCGGAGTCCCGCGCCAGTCCTCCTGCTCGAGCGGCAGCTCCACCTCGGTGAGCACCACCTGGAGGGGCTCGTCGACGTCCTCCCAGACGATGGCCGTGCGAAGGATGGAGAACGCCGCCACCGCCCGCCGCCAGGCCTCCGTGAAGGCCGGGAGGTTCAGCGCCCCGCGCAGCTCGCAGGAGAGCTGGTTGAAGTACAGACCAACGCCCTGCTCCTGGAGGACGTGGAAGAGCATTCCCTGCTGCAGCGGGGAGAGCGGGTACAGGTTTTCGATGTTGTCGCTCATTTGGTCTTCTTGCCGAACCGGGCGGAAAGCTTGTCGAGCTGGGACTGCTTCACCTTGGCCATCGGGAAGTCAGAAGGCGTGTGGCCTCCGGCCTCGGGGGACTGGCAGTGCGCGATCAGCTCGCGCAGCCGCTCCAGGAAGTCCGCCGCGAGCTTCTCGACGGTCTCCTTCCGGTGAATCAACTCCCCATACGTCCACGTCATCTGGAGGCGGCCGCCCACCACGGCGCCCACCACGTCGAGCAGGTACGGCCTGCGGGTGCGAGGCCCACGCTGCGGTCCCATGCCCTCGGGCGCGAGCGCGAGCATCCCGTTGCCGTTGAGCGCCCCATCCACCTGTCCGAGGTAGTTGAAGCTCAGCTCTGCCGACGGAAGCCCCGCCAGCCCAGCGTCCTCGCCCAGGTGGCGCAGCAGCCCGTAGCCCATGCCCTTGGAGGGCACGGCGCGGAGCTGCTCCTTCACGTCTCGCAACGTCTCACCCAGGCCAGCGGCCTCCCGGGCCTCCAGCAGCGCCGGGAAGAACGTGGTGAACCAACCCACCGTGCGCGAGACGTCCAGACCCGCGAGCAATTCCTCGCGCCCGTGGCCCTCCACGTCCACCAGCACCAGCGAGTTGCTGGACCAGCGGCCCACCGTCCGCGCGAGCGCGGTGAGGAGCGCATCGTTGATCTGCGTGTGGTACGCGCGCGGCACGTCCTGCAACAGCGCACGGGTCTCCTCGGCGGTGAGGCTCAGGCTCACGCTCCGAGCCGAGCCCTCGAGGTTCTCCCCTCCCGGCGAGTCTACGGGCAGCCGCGTGACGCGAGCCCAGGGACGCGCCAGCCACCAGGAGCGCTCGGCGTCCAGCTTCCCGGAGCGCGCGTGCTCGGAGAGGCCCCGGGCCCACGCCTGGAAGGAGGTGGTCTTCGGAGGCATCGCCACCGGAGCACCCGCCGCGAGCCGCTGGTACGTCACCAGCAGATCCTCCAGGAGGATGCGCCACGAGACGCCATCCACCACCATGTGGTGCAGCACGAGCAGCAGGCGTCCGGAGTTCCCGGCCCCGAGGTCGAACAGCACCGCCCGGAGCAGCGGTCCCTCCTCCAACCGGAGCGAGCCCTGTGCCTCCGTGGCCCGCCGCTCCAACTCCGCGGCCCGGGACTCGGGAGCCACGCCCGACAGATCCACGCGCTCCAGCCGCATGGGCTCGCCCGGGGCCGCGCACACCTGCCGCCAGCCCTCGTCCGTGCGAGCGAAGCGCAGGCGCAGCGCGTCGTGGTGCTCCACTACGAGCCCCAACGTGCGCTCCAGCAGCGCCGCGTCCAGCGCCGTGCGCACCTCCAGGAGGAGCGACATGTTCCAGTGATGAGGCTCCGCGGGGGCCTGAGCGAAGAACCAGCGCTGAATGGGGCTCAGCGCCACCGGGCCCGTCACGGGTCCCTGCTCGGCCTGCACGGCGAGCCGCGTGTTCGCCACCGCCGCGAGCCGGGCCACCGTGGGGTTCTGGAAGACCTGGCGCGGCGACAGCTCGATGCCGGCCCGGCCCGCCCGGGTGACGATCTGGATGCTGAGGATGGAATCCCCGCCCAGCTCGAAGAAGTTGTCGTCCACGCCGACGCGCTCCACGCCGAGCACTTCGCACCAGATGCGTGCGAGCTGTTCCTCCAGCTCGTTGCGCGGTGCCACATACGCGGCGCTGCGGACGGCCGGCTGGAGCTCCGGGGCCGGCAGGGCGCCCACGTCCACCTTGCCATTGCGCGTGCGCGGCAGGACCTCACGCTCCACGAAGGCGGACGGCACCATGTATTCGGGGAGCCGCTCGCGCAGGAAGGCGCGCAGCGCGTCCGCAGTAGGACCGGGACGCTGGTGGGGAACGACGTAGCCGACGAGCCGTCTGCCGCCACGCCCGTCCTCGCGCGCGGCCACCGCCACCTCGCGCAGCCCGGAGTGGGCAGCGAGCGCAGCTTCCACCTCACCCGTCTCGATGCGGAAGCCCCGTACCTTCACCTGCCCGTCCTGGCGTCCGAGGAACTCGAGCACCCCGTCCTTCCGCCAGCGCACGCGATCGCCCGTGCGGTACAGCCGAGCACCGGAGCTCGTGTCGAACGGGTCGGCCACGAAACGCTCGGAGGTGAGCTCGGGCCGCTTGAGGTAGCCGCGCGCCACGCCCGCGCCGCCGATGTACAGCTCGCCGGGCACACCCACGGGGACGGGCTGGAGGCGCTCATCGAGCACGTACACCCTGGCACCGGGGATGGCGCGGCCGATGGGAACGGATCCCAGGTCCGCCGGATCCACCTTGTGCACGGTGCTCCAGATGGTGGCCTCGGTGGGGCCGTACTCATTGAAGAGGGCCGTGTTGGGCAGGGCCTCGTGATGGGCGCGGACCAGGTCGCGCGGGCACGCTTCGCCGCCGACGGTCACCGCGCGCAGACTGGAGAGCCCACCGGCCGGAGCCGCCGCGAGGATCTGCGCGTACAGCACCGGCACACCAATGAGATGCGTGACCCCATGCCGCGAGAGGGACGCGGCCAGCGCCCGCGGATCATCCATGACTCCGGAATCCGGGAAGCGCAGCGTGCCGCCGTGGAGCAGCGTCCAGAACAGGCCAGCAAGCGAGGCATCGAAGGTGAACGGTGACAGCGGGACGCAGATGCCCGGAGTCCCGTACACCTCGAAGCGAGCCCGGGTGGCATGCACGAGCTGGCGGTGCTCCACCACCACGCCCTTGGGCCTGCCCGTGGAGCCGGACGTGAAAAGCACATAGGCCGCGTGATGGGGCTCCGGGCGCGACGCGGGGAGCACGGCGGACTCGGACGCCGCGGACTCCACGGCGAGCACGGGCCGTCCCTCTCCCAGCGCGAAGCGACCACTCATGGCCTCCCGGGTGAGCACCACGCGCGCACCCGCGTCCTCGAGCACGAGCTTCAGCCGTTCCGGCGGATTCGAGATGTCCAGCGGGAGCCAGGCACCTCCGGCCGCGAGCGTGCCGAGAATGGAGGACACGACATCCGTGGGGCGCTCCAGCGCGAGGGCCACGACGTGCTCTGGACCCACGCCCTGCCGCCGCAGCAGCGAGGCGATGCGCCAGGACCGTGCGGCCAGCTCGCGATACGAGAGCACCTCACCGGCATCGGCCACGGCGGGCGCGTCCGGGGTCCGAGCCACCTGAGCCTCGAAGAGCTCGAGCACCGTGGCGGAGGACGGAGACGCCTGAGTCGGATTCCACTCCACCAGGAGCTGGCGGCGCTCGGCCTCGGACAAAAGCGTCAGCGAGGAGAGCCGGTGCTCTGGAGCCGCGGCGATGCCTTCGAGCAAGCGCACGAAGTGGCCGCCCATGCGAGCGATGGTCTCTGCATCGAAGAGTTCGGTGTTGTACTCGAGACCACCCCAGAGCCCGTCCGCCGTCTCGCGCAGTTCCAGCGCGAGGTCCAACTTGGCGGCGCCCGCGTGGAGCTCCATGCCGCTCAGGGTGAGACCCGCGAGCTGCACGGTGGGCATGGGAACGTTGTGGAGCACCAGCAGCGTCTGGAAGATGGGCGTGTGGCCCAGGTCACGCGAGACGTGCAGGGCATCGACCAGCTTCTCGAAGGGGGCCTCCTGGTGGGCGAAGGCCGCCAGGGCGGTGCGGCGGACGCGACCGAGCAGTTCCACGAAGGACGGATCCCCGGAGAGCTCGGCGCGCAAGGGCAGAGAGTTGATGAAGCAGCCCACGAGGGACTCGAACTCGGGGCGGCTGCGGCCTGCCACGGCCGTGCCCACCGCGAAGTCCTCCTGGCCGCTGTAGCGGGACAGGAGCACCTGGTAGGCGGCCATGAGCACCATGAAGGGCGTGGCACCCTCGCGCTTCGCGAGCGCCCCCAGCGCGTCGGCCACGCGCCTGGGCACGATGAAGCGGTGCTGCGCACCCCGGTAGGACTGCACTGCCGGCCGGGGCTTGTCGGTGGGGAGCCGCAGCACCGGAACGTCGGCGAGCGTCTGCTTCCACCAGGACTGCTCCTTCTCCAGCGCGGGGCCTCGCAACCACTCATGCTGCCACGCGGCGTAATCCACGTACTGCACGGTCAGCTCTGGCAGCGGCGAAGCAGCACCGGAGACAAAGGCGGCGTAGAGGACCGCCAGCTCCTTCATCATCACGCCCGCGGACCAGCCGTCGGAGACGATATGGTGCGGGGTGACGAGCAGCACGTGCTCCGTGCCGTCGACACGCAGCAGCGCCGCGCGAATCAACGGACCGGCCGCGAGATCGAAGGGCCGTCGAGCCTCTTCACTGGCCCACCGGGCGATCGCCTCGTCACGGTCCCCCTCTACATCCAGCGGCACCACGGGCAGGGGCACGGTCAGGGACTCGGCGATGCGCTGCACGGGGCCGGAGTCCTCCAGAACGAACGTGCTCCGGAGCGCCTCGTGGCGGCGGACCACCTCGTTGAGAGCACGCTCCAGCGCGGCGGCATTCAGGGGCCCGCTCAGGCGCAGCGCGGACGGGTTGTTGTAGGCCACGTTCCCCGGCTCGAGCTGATCCAGGTACCACAGCCGCTGCTGAGAGAAGCTGAGCGGCAGCGGCCGATCGCGCGGCACACGAGCGATGGCGGGAGGCCCCTCGGGACGGCGAGCCGCTTCCGGGCGAGCCACCTCCGGGCGTTGAGCCTTGACTGGGGCAGGCGCCGGACGACGGACCGGAGCACCCGCGAGGAACTCCACGGAACCATCGGCCCTGCACCGGGCGCGCTGTCCCGTGGGGAGCAGCCGTGCTCCCGCCTCCAGGGGAGGTTCCTTCCAGAAGCCTCGCGGGACGCCACCGCCTCCGATGGCGAGCACGCCGGAGACTCCCACGGGAACGGGCCGTCCCCGGGAGTCCAGCACCTGAACCGGAATGTGAGCGGGAGGCAGGAAGACAGGTGTGCCCGACTCCTCCGCGCGCACCGGCAGCCACGCCGCCGGCCCGAATGCCTCCTCGCGGCGCAGCACCTCCACCCCGGCCGCACGTGCGAGCGAGGCGGCCAGCTCCGGAGCCGCGCCCTCGACGAACAGCCGCCGCACGGAGCGAAGCTCCTCGGAGACTCCCGGGAGCGCGGCGAGCGCGCGGGCCAGCGGGGGCGTGCAGTGCAGATGCGTGGCGCCCGTCTCGCGCACCAGCGCGAGCAACGACTGCACCTCCGCACCGCTCTCCGTCAGCGCGGAGGACACGGCCCCGGTCCCCTCTGGCTGCGAGCGCCGCCGCAGGGTGTCCAGGTGCTGGAGGCTGGTCATCGTCGCCTCGGTGCTGGCGCCGAAGTCCACCAAACAGGCCACCTCGTCTACGTCCAGCCGCCGCATGCGCTCGACGGTGGGCGCGCAGGACTCGGGCGTTCCGAAGAGTCCGCCATCCTCCAGGTGGCGCTCGAAGCCATGCTCCAGCATCGCGTCCATGTCGCGAGGCGTGAGGGTCCGCACGTCCACCTTGAGGCCCTGGCTCGCGGCGAAGCCACTGGAGATGTCCACCGAGCTGCGGAAGTAGCGCATCAGCGGCTCGCGCACGGTGCGGCGCACCTCGGCCACATCCGTCCCGAGGAACGCGTGCATCATCAAGCTCACGTGACCACGGCCCGGATGGCCGTGCCGCCGCCACGTCTCGCGGTAGAGGGCCACCTTCTCGGCGAGGGAGTCGAGCTGCTGGCCCATCAAGTTGGTCAGGATGTTGGCGCCCAGCTCGCCCGCGAGCCGGAACGTCTCCGGGCTGCCGGCGGCCGTGAGCCAGAAGGGAAGCTCCGCCTGCACTGGCTTCGGGCGGATGGCGATCTCCACCTCCTGGCCATCGCCGTTGCGGCGGCGCACCGACCCGCCTCGCCAGAGGTGCCGCACCGTCTCGATGCCGCGGAGCATGATCTCCTTGCGGCGCGCGTAGTTGTCCGGGGCGAAGACAAAGTCATTGGCATGCCAGCCCGAGGCGAACGACACCCCCACCCGGCCTCCGGAGAGGTTGTCGATCATCGCCCACTCCTCAGCTACCTGGAGGGGATCGTGCAGGGGGATGACCACGCTGCCCGCGCGAATGCCCAGTTTCTCCGTGATCGTGGCGATGCCCGCGCCGGTGATGGCGGGGCTCGGGTAGAGGCCGCCGAAGGAGTGGAAGTGGCGCTCGGGCGTCCAGATGGCGGAGAAGCCGTGCGAGTCGGCGAAGCGCGCTCCATCCAGGAGGAGCTGGTACTTGCGCCGGCCGAGCGAGTCCTCGTCGTTGGCGAAGTACGAGAGACTGAAGGCCAGCGAGCGGCGGGGCGCGGAGTCCCGACCCGTCACCACGAACCGGGCGCTCGCGGGCTCACGCGGCAGGACGACGCGCAGGCCCCGGCACAGGGCCCAGAGCACTTCCAGTCCGCTCCCCTGCCCCGCGGCCTCCTCGGCCCATAGCCAGGCGCCCCCGGGAGTCCCTCCATTGCCCTGGTCGAGCGCATGGAACAGGTGCGCCACCGTCCGGGGTGTGTGGATGGCCCGCCGCGGAGTGGCCTCGTTCGCGCTCAGCGCCTCGAGGCAGACCATGGCCTCGGCACCGGCCGAGGAGGCGCGACGTTCGAGCCCGGGCACCTCGTCCAGAGGCGCGTCCACGAACAACACCCGCGAGGCCTCCAACGACACACTGGTGCGCAGCCGCGAGTCCGTGAGCAGCAACGGCACCGGTGCGCCCTCGGGTGCGAGCGAGGCCAGCTCCTTCAACCGGGACGGAGGCACGAGCACCCAGGCTCCACCGGCCTCCAGCACGGCCCACTGGGCGACGAGACGCTCGGGAGACGGCTCCAGGCACACGGCCACGAGCTGCTCGGGCCCCACGCCCCTGCTCGTGAGCACTCCGGCCAGACGCCGAGCCCGCTCGCGCAAGCCACCCCAGGAGAGACTCTTCTCCCCGGAGATGATGGCGGGTGCCTCCGGGGCCCGCGAGGCCTGGGCCTCCAGCAGAGCAATAATCGAGACCCCCTCCTCGCGTACGGACGGGACCGCGAGGGCCTCCCGCTGGCTCCGCTCCGCCTGGGTCTCCAGGGACAGCTCGGAGAGGCGCAGGCCGGGATCCGCCACGGCCGACTCGAGGATCGCCTCGAAGTGGCCGATGATTCGCGTGATGGTGGCCGCGTCGAAGAGCTCGGTCGCGTACTCCATGTCACCGGAGAAGCCCTGCTCGCCCTCGCCGAGGGAGATGCAGAGATTGGCGAGCATGGAGCCGAACTGCGAGGGCGCATCCGGCACCTGCACGTGCTCCAGACGCAGCCCGGGCAGCTCCAGGTGCGAGCCAAAGCCGGCATGGAGGACGAACAGGGCGTCGAACACCCGCGAGCTGTTGGGGTCCTTCCGAGGCTCGAGATCACGCACGAGTTGCTCATAAGGAACGTCCGGGTTCGCGTAGGCGCCCAGCGTTGTGTCCCGCACGCGGCCGAGCAACTCGCGGAAGGTGGGATCGCCCGAGAGGTCAGTGCGAAGCGGGACGGCGTGGGCCACGTAGCCGATCAGCGGCTCCAGCTCGCCGCGGGAGCGGTTGCCAATGGGCGTGCCGACAACGATGTCCTCCTGGCCGGCGTAGCGAGCCAGCAGTGCCTTGTAGCCGGCGAGGAGGATCATGAACGAGGTAAAGCCCTCACGCTGACCGAGCGCCAGGACGGCGTCGGAGAGCCTGCGGGACAGGCCGAAGAGGCGACGAGCGCCGATGAGCGAGCGCGAGGCCCCGCGCGGACGATCCGTGGGGAGCGCGAGCGGACCAGGGGGAGCAGCCATGCGCTCGCGCCACCAGGCCTGCTGAGCGGAGAAGGCACCGGACTCCAGCGCGCGCCGCTGCCAGGCCGCGTAGTCCATGTACTGCACGGGGAGCGAGGGAAGCGGAGAGGGGCGGCCCTGGAGGAACGCCTCGTAATTCACCGCCAGCTCCCGGGCGATGGCCACCATGGACAACGTGTCCGAGACGACGTGGTGCACCGTGACGAGCAGCAGGTGCGAGTCCGGAGCGATGCGCACCAGGGTGGAGCGGAGGACGGGGCCCTGCTCCAGGGAGAAGGGCCGCGCGGCGTCCTCGCGAGCAAGCCGCAGCGCCTCCGCTTCGCGCTCGTCACGAGAGCCCTCCAGCTCGATGACCGGGAGCGCCAGCGTCAGCTCGGAGTGCACATGAGGCACGAACCGGCCATCCACGAACGCGTAGGTGATGCGAAGGGCCTCGTGACGGCGGACGATCTCCGCGAGGCTCCGCTCCAGCACGGGGATGTCGAGCGAGCCCGTCAGCCGGAGGACCATGGGCATGTGGAGCGCCGGGTTGCCGGGCACGAAGCGCTCCAGCGCACACACCCGCTCCTGCACATAGGAGAGTGGGAGCACCCCCTCGCGCGGCACGGGCACGAGACGAGGCATCGGAACGCCACTCCCCGAGGGCCCTGCCTCTTGCAGCCGTGCCTCGATGCGTCCGGCGATGCCCGCCACGGTAGGCGCCTCGAAGAGGTCACTCAGGGGGAGCTGTACCGGGAAGGACTCGCGCAAGCGCGTGAGCATCTGCGCCGCCATCAGCGAGTTGCCGCCCAGCTCCAGGAAGTTGTCGTGAATGCCGATGTCCTCGACACCGAGCCGCTCGCGCCAGATGGCCAGCACCTGCCGCTCGACGTCGGTGCGGGGGGCCTCCTTGCCGGCCGGAGCCACGACGGGGGCCGGGACATTGACCGAAGCCGGAGCCGGAGCGGCCACGGGAGCCTTGACCGGAGCCGGAGCCACGTCCGTCTCGACCCAGCGGGGCTCGAGCCGGCAGAACTGGCGCTCGAATGGATACGAAGGCAGGGACAGACGCTGGCGCTGCTCATGGGCGTAGAAGCGATCCCAACGCACCTCCAGCCCGGCCTGCCACAGCGCACCGAGCGCCTCCAGCAACGCGCCCTGATCGGACGCGGAGGAGCCTGCACGAGGCAGCGAAGGGATCACCCGAACCAGCTCCGAGCCACGCAGGTGCATCCGAGCCAGCGTGGTGAGCGCCTGATCGGGGCCGACCTCCAGGTAGACGTCACAGCCGTCCTGCTGAAGGACGTCCAGACCCGCGGCGAAGCGCACGGGCTGGCGCATCTGCCGGGCCCAGTAAGATGGATCCGTCGCCTCCTCTGGGCGGATCCACGTCCCGGTGAGGCTGGAGACATAGGGCCGCTGGGGCGCGGACAGCCGCAGTCCCGCAACGGTGCGCTGGAGCTCCTCGCGCAGGGGCTCCACGTCCGCCGAGTGGAAGGCCTGTCGCGCGGGCAGCCGTAGCGAGCCCACCCCACGATGCGCCAGCTCATGCTCGAGCCGCTCCACCTCCTCCACGGGGCCGGAGACGACACAGCGGCTGGCGCCGTTGATGGAGGCCAGCGACAGCGCCCCGGTGAGCAGCGGCTGGAGGTCGGCCTCGGAGCAGCCCGCGGCGGTCATGGCGCCGGGAGGCATGCGCGCCATCAACTGGCCCCGCACCACCGCGAGCGCCAGCGCATCCTCGAGCGACAACACACCCGCGAGACACGCGGCCACGTACTCGCCGTAGCTGTGCCCGAACATGGCATAGGGCTCCAGGCCCCAATCCATCCACAACCGGGCGAGCGCGTACTCCACGGTGAAGAGGAGCGGCAAGGCGTAGCGGGGATCCGCGAGCGCCTCACGCGCTTCGGCCTCCTGAGCGGGAGCCGGGTACAGCAGCGGGCGCAGGGGCCTGCCCAACCGAGGGGTGAGCAGCGCGAGGCATGCATCCACGTGCTCGCGGAAGCCGGGCTCGGCGGCGTACAGCTCACGCGCCATGCCCACCGATTGAGCGCCCTGCCCGGGGAAGAGGAAGACCACCCGCTGCTCACGGGCCGCCTCCAGGCTAGCGATAGCCTGCGCCGCGGGAGGCGCCTTCAGCCGGGCGAGCAGCGAGGGAACATCCGCCGCGACAATCGAGCGCCGGTGCTCGAAGGCCTTGCGACCCACGTTCCGGGTGAAGGCGAGATCGGCCAGGTCCACGCGCGGGTGGGCCTCCAGGTGAGCGGCGAGCTCACGTGTCACAGCCTCCAGGGCGGTGGCGGTGCGCGCGGAGAGCGTGACGAGCTGACGGGGCCGGGCGCTGGGGCGGCTTGCTGAAAGGGGGGCCTCGGCGAGGATGGCGTGCGCGTTGGTGCCGCCAATGCCGAAGGAGCTGACGCCCGCGAACCGGGGCTGCTCGCCGCGAGCCCAAGACCGACGCTCAGAGGCGACGAAGAAGGGGCTGCCGGCGAAGTCGATGGCCGGGTTGGGGCGCTCGAAGTGGAGGCTGGCGGGAATCTCCTCGTTGTGGAGCGCAAGGGTGGCCTTGAGCAGACCCGCGATGCCCGCCGCGGTATCCAGGTGGCCGATGTTGGTCTTCACCGAGCCAAGCGCGCAGTAGCCCCGTGCATCCGTGTCCTGGCGGAAGGCGCGAGTGAGCGCGGAGATCTCGATCGGATCCCCGAGCGACGTGCCAGTACCGTGGGCCTCCACGTAGCCGATGTCCCCTGCTCCGACACCCGCGAATGCGAGGGCTTCGGAGATGGCTTCCGCCTGGCCCTCGACACTGGGCGCGGTGTAACCAATCTTCTGGCGGCCGTCGTTGTTGATGGCCGAGCCCTTGATGACGGCATAGACGTGATCGCCATCGCGCAGCGCATCCGCGAGGGGCTTGAGGACGACCACGCCCACGCCATTGCCACTCACGGTGCCCCGAGCGCGCGCATCGAAGGCGCGGCAATGCCCGTCGGGCGAGAAGATCATCCCGTCCTGGTAGAGGTAGCCCGTGCGCTGGGGAATCGACAGGCGGACCGCTCCGGCCATGGCGATGTCGGACTGGCGCAGCAGGAGGCTCTGGCAGGCCATGTGGACGGCGACGAGGCCCGTGGAGCACGCGGTGTAGAGGGCCATGCTCTCGCCGCGCAGGCGGAGCTTGAAGGAGGTCTTGGTGGCGACGTTCTCCGCGGTGGTGGTGCCGAGCGCCTCGAAGAGCGCGGCCGGTTCCTTCTTCACGTGGCCCAGCAGGGAGAGCACGTGGCCGGACTGACCGGCGCCCGCATAGAGAGAGATCTTCCCGGGGAAGCGCTCCGGATCATACGCGGCGTCCTCGAGCGCGGCCCAGGCGCACTCCAGGAACACGCGCTGCTGCGGATCCATCCACAGCGCCTCGCGCGGGGCGATGTCGAAGAAGTCGTGATCGAAGAGGTCGGCGCCCTCGAGCACACCACCCGCGCGCACGAAATCCGGGTGCGAGCGCAGCGTCTCGGGGACGAGCGGAGACGGCTCCAGCTCCTCCGACTGGAAGCGGGAGATGGACTCAACGCCCTCGCGCAGGTTCCTCCAGAAGGCGTGGATGTCACTGGCGCCGGGGAAGCGCCCCGCCATGCCGATGATCGCGATGTCGTTCCCCGTGCCCTCGTCCAACATGTCCTGCTCAGCCATTGCCACGGCTCCCTCGGGGGTTGCGGCGCTGGAGGGCCTGCCGGCGTGCCTCCGCGCGATCCTGGTGGTTGTTGTTGCGTTCGGAGCTCACAGCCGGATCCAGGCGTCTGGCGAGCGCGTGGACCGTGGGGTGCTCGAAGAAGTGGACGATGGGGACATCGCGCTTCAGTTCCTCGCGCAGCAGGGCACAGGCCCTGACGACGGTGAGCGAGCTGCCGCCGAGGTCATCGAAGAAATGATCATGGAGGCCCACGGCCTCGCGCCCGAGCGCCTGGGCCCAGCAGCGCGCGATGGAGATCTCCAGCGGGCTGCGGGGTGGAACAAAGGAGGCGGAGCGAGCGGGTGGCTCGGGAGGAGGAAGGGCACGCCCATCCACCTTGCCACTGGAGGAGAGCGGCAGAGCCTCCAGGTGGACGAAGGCCGAGGGCACCATGGACTCGGGCAGACGCTGGCGCAGCAGCGCGCGCAGCTCCCGAGGCTCGCGCGGTGTGGACTCACCGGGCACCACGTAGGCCACCAGCCGGGCCTCACCCGAGGGACTCTTCCAGGCCTTCACATGGGCCTGCTTCGCGCCGCCCACCTCGCGCAGCGCGGACTCCACCTCGCCCGGCTCCACCCGGACGCCGTTCACCTTCACCTGCACATCCGCGCGGCCCATGTAATCGAGCCGCCCGTCCGCTCTCCACCGGACCATGTCTCCCGTCCGGTACAGCCTCTCGCCGCCCTCTTGGCTGAAGGGGTTGGGCACGAAGCGCTCGGCCGTCAGCTCCGGCCGCCCCACATAGCCTCGCGCCATGCTGGGGCCGCCCAGGAACAGCTCGCCTGCCACGCCTGGAGGAACGGGCCGCAGCTCCGCGTCCAGCACATATGCCTGCACGTTGGCCAGCGGCTTACCGATGGAGGGCCGGCCTTCTCCCGGAACGCACTCGGCCCAGGTGACGCACACCGACGTCTCCGTAGGCCCGTATCCGTTGACGAAGCGCCGTCCCCTGCCCCACTTCTCCACCAACGCGGGCGGGCACGCCTCTCCCACGGACTTCACCACCCGCAGGTGCTCCAACCCCTCCTCGGGCAGCAGCGCCAGCACGGACGGCGGCAGCGTCACCATCGTCACCGCGCCCTCCACCAGCACCCGCCGCAGGTCCTCGCCCAGCGGCACCCGTCCTCCCTCGGGCACATAGAGCGTCCCGCCGACGGACACCGTCAGCAGGAACTCCCAGATGGAGGCGTCGAAGCCCAGCGAGGCAAGCTGCAGCAACCGGCACTCCGCCCCAACGCCGAACGCCCGCATCCTCGCGTACGCCAGATCACACAGCCCCGCGTGCGGCACCTCGACGCCCTTGGGCCTTCCGGTGCTGCCCGAGGTGTAAAGGACATACGCCGCGTTGCCGGCCCGCACACCACTCTCGAGGTCGGCCAGCTCTTCCGCGCCCGTCTCCTCCAACCGCACCACCCGCGCGCCCTCTGGAGGGAGACACCGCTCCTCCAGCCCGTGCACTGTCACCACCGCCTTCACGCCCGCGTCCCGAGCCATCCACTCCAGGCGATCCCGAGGCAGCACCGCCTCCAGCGGCACGTACACGCCGCCCGCCTTCTGCACGCCCCAGAAGGCCACCACCGCCTCCACGCTCTTCTCCAGCAGCACGCCCACCCGCACCTCGGGCCCCACGCCCTCGCGCCGCAACCGAGCGCCAAGCCGCCTCGCTCGCGCCTCCAGCTCCCGGTAGCTCAGCCGCTGCCCGCCTCCCTCCACTGCTATCGCCTCCGGAGCGCGAGCCACCTGCTCCTCCAGCAGCCGCACCAGCCCCTCTACCGGCACCTGCACGCGCGGCCCGCGGCTCCAGTCCTCCAGCACCCGAGCCCGCTCCTCCCCTCGCAGCAGTTCCACCTCCTCTACCCGGCGCCCGGGCGCCTCCACCAGCTCCGCCAGCAGGGACACGAAGTGCCGCGCCATGCGCTCGGCCGTGGAGGCCTCGAAGAGGTCCGTGCAGTACTCCAGCGACGCGCCCAACCCGCCCTCCGTCTCAGCCATCATGAGGGTGAGGTCGAACGTCGAGCCCCGGCGGTTGAGCGGCAGGGACTCAACCTCCAGCGCCCCCAGGCGCATGCGTGCATCCGGGTCACCCAGCGCGAAGGAGGCCAACGAGGTGCCCTCTCCGGGCAGGTGTCCGCGCTGCAGGACGAACATCGCCTGAAAGACGGGTGAGTGACCCGGCTCGCGCGTGGGCTGGAGCTCCTCCACGAGCCGGGTGAAGGGCATGTCCTGGTGCTCCAGCGCCTCGAGCACCGTGCTCCGCACCTGGGAGACCAGCTCCCGGAAGGTGGTGCCCTGGGGAATGCTGGCACGCAGCGCCACGGGGTTGACGAGGTAGCCCACGAGCCGGAGGAGCTCCGGCCGGGTGCGGCCCGCGGTGGGCGCTCCCACGATGAGCTCGTCCTGTCCGGTGTAGCGGCGCAGGAAGGCGAAGAAGGCGGCCAGCAGCACCATGTACGGCGTGGCGCCCAGGTCGCGAGCAAGCGCATTCACGCTCCGGGCAAGCTCCGGCCCCACGTGGAACGGGAGCGAGTCACCCCGGAAGGACTGGAGCCGGGGCCGGGGGTGATCCGTGGGCAGCGAGAGCAACGGCAGCTCGCCGCCGAGACGCGCCTTCCAGAAGGAGCGCAGGGCCTCCCCCTTGGGTCCGGCAAGCTGCGCGGAGAGCACCCGGGTAGCCTCCACGGGCTCTGGGGAGAGCGCCGGCAGCACGCCCGCGAGCCCTCCCGTCTCCGCGGTGTAGAGCGCGCCCAGCTCCTCCACCATGACACCCAGGGACCAGAAGTCAGTGATGATGTGGTGGAGCGCGAGCAGCAGCACGTGCTCGTTCGGGCCACGGGTGAGGAGCAGGACGCGCATCAACGGCCCCCGCTCCAGCTCGAAAGGCCGGTGGGCCTCGGCGTCGAGCCGCGTCTTCACCTGAGCCTCACTCCAGCCAGTGGCCTCCTCCACCTGAAGCAAGGGGCCCGAGGGCGCCACGAACCGCGGAACGGGGGCACCATTCTCCTCGGGGAACACGGCGCGCAGCGACGGATGGCGCGCCACGAGTGCCTGGAAGGCCCGCTCCAACGCCGGGACATCGAGCTGGGATCGGATCCGCGCCGCGCGAACCACGTGGTACGCGGTGCTCTCCGGAGACATGCGTTGCAGGAACCACAGCGCCCGCTGTCCCTCGGAGAGGGGCGGAGTCTCTTCCGGAGTCTGAGGCGCGAGCGGTGTCTCGGCTTGCTGGACCGGGCGCACCAAGAGAATGTCCGCCAGTTCCTGAACACTGGGCCCGCGCAGGAGAGCGGTGACGGGCAGCGACGCCCCGAGCGCCAGCTCGAGCGAGCCTCGCACCTCCATGGCGCGCAGCGAGTCGAGCCCGTACCGGGTGAGCGGAACGTCCATTCGCAGCTCGCTGGGGGGAATCCTGAGCTCCCGAGACAGGAAGGCGGAGAGCCACGGCAGCAACGCCTCCACTCCCGCCCCCACGGGAGGAGCGGGCTCGTCCGGCCCACCCAGGGACGAGGTCTCCACACGGGTGACAGAAGCCCCCTCGCGCCAGGAGCCCACCGCCTCCAGAGAGCCGTCGAGGAACGCGGCACGGCAGGCATGGCGCTGGATCTTCCCGCTCGACGTCTTGGGGATGCTCCCGGGCACGAGCAGCACCACGGCATGCACGCCGAGCTCATGCTGCTCGGCCACTGTCTGGCGGATGCGGTCGATCACCTCGCGGGCACGCACCTCCGGATCCGCACCCGAGCGATCGGCGAACTCCTGGACGACGACCAGACGCTCCTCGCCCGCGATGTCCACGGAGAAGGCGGCACCGCAGCCAGGCCGAAGCCCCGGGTCGCACCGCTCCACGGTGAGCTCGAGGTCCTGCGGGTAGTGGTTGCGTCCGCGGATGATGAGGAGGTCCTTGCGCCGACCGGTGACGAACAGCTCGCCGCCCTCGAGGACACCCAGGTCCCCGGTGCGCAGGTAGGGCCCTTCCCCGGAGCCCGCGAGCCGCGCCTGGAAGATGCGCGCGGTGTCCTCGGACCGCTCCCAGTAGCCGCGAGCCACACTAGCGCTACGGACCCAGATCTCCCCGATGCGGCCAGGGGCGCACGGCTCACACGTCTCGGGATCGACGATGCGCACCGACTGATCCCTCAGGGAGTCGCCACAGCCGATCATCGGCACGCCCTCGTGCCCAGCGTCCGGAGCCCGGGCCTCTCCGCGCAGCAGCGCGTCGCGTGCGAAGTGGCGAACCACGGGTGCCTGGGCCTTGCGTCCACCGCTGACGATGAGCGTGCCCTCGGCGAGCCCGTAGCAGGGATAGAAGGCCTCGCGCCGGAAGCCAGCGGGGGCGAACGCCTCGGCGAACCGCTCCAGCGTCTCCTGTCGGATGGGCTCGGCGCCGCAGAAGGCCACTTCCCAGCGGCGCAAATCCAACGCGGCCCGTTGCTCGGGGGTCGTCTTCCGGACGCACAGCTCGTAGGCGAAGTTGGGGCCGCCGCTGACGGTGCCGCCGTGACGGGAGATCGCCTCCAGCCAGTGCAGAGGGCGCTGGAGGAAGAAGAGCGGCGACATCAAGACGGTGGGGATGTCGCGGTAGAGGGGCTGGAGGATGCCGCCGATGAGCCCCATGTCGTGGTACGGGGGCAGCCAGATGACGCCCACGGGCTGGGGCGACGCATCGAACCCGAGCGCGATGAGCTCCGAGTTGTGCAGCAGGTTGCGGTGGCTGAGCATCACGCCCTTGGGCGTGCCGGTGGAGCCAGAGGTGTACTGGAGGAAGGCCAGGTCTTCGGAGGAGAGCCGCGGCGCGGACCACGCCCCGGCGGCACCGGGCTCAATCGCATCCGTGGCCAACCAGCGCAGCGCACGGAGGTCCGGAGCTTCCCCCGTGAGGAACTCGACCATGTCGAGCAGCGCGGAGGTGGTGAGCGCCGCGGTGGCGCGGCAGTCGGCCACCAGGGCCTGGAGCCTTGGCAGGGTGCGTGCCAGGCGAGAGGGGTCCGGCGGATAGGCGGGAACGGCGATGACGCCGGCGTAGAGGCATCCGAGAAAGCCCAGCACGTACTCACGGCCCGGCGGGTAGAGCAGCAGCGCCCGATCACCGGGAGCGAGGTGTCGACGCAGGGAGGCCGCGACGGCGCGGGCGCCCTCGTCCAGCTCGCGGTAGGTGATGGAGGTCTCCCCTGCCTCGTCGAGGAAGGTGAAGACACGAGCCTCGGGTTGCAGGAGGGCCCGCTCGCGAAGCACGTCCACGAAAGTGGTGCTGTCGGGAAGGGAGACGGCCAGCGCAGGGTTCTCTCGCGACAGCAGCGGCATGGGTCCTCACGAGCAGGGCTCGGAAGGCGCGAGGAAACCAATGCCGCAACCACACGACCGCGAGGGGCCGAGCGGTTCCAACTGGCTCATCGTGCCCCCTGTTTCAGGCGCGCAACCTTAGACTCTCGGCCTGCCACACTCCAAGACTCCCTGTGTGTGAGGCCGGGCGCCTGCTGAGACTCCGGGCGCGCGCCCCTTTACTGGGAGAGAGGATAGAGTGCCGCACCCATGCGCCATTGGATGATGCTTGTCGCCGCGCTCCTTCCGGGGATGGCCGCGGCCTCCGGACATGAGCTGTCGCTCGGGGGAGCCCTGTTCTCCACGAGTGGCTTGTCGCTCGCCCTTCCCTACCGCCCGGGCTTCGAAGCCGCTTACGCGTACCAGTTCGATACATGGCGGCTGGGGGGCGGCGTGCGTTGGAACCTCGGTGGTGGCTCACCGCCGCTCGAGGTCTACGCCCGAGCCCAGCTCACCGCGGACATGGGTGTATGGCGGCCGGCGGTGGGCCCGGAGCTGGGCCTCAGCGGGCTGCGCACCGTGGGCCCGGCTCCGACCGGCTATCCCAATGACTACCAGAGCACCCGGGCCGGGCTCTTCGGACCCGCCTACGTGGCCATCCACGCCGCGCCCTTGCGCTTCGCCTTCGGCCGCTTCACCGCGAGCACCCTGGAGCTCCACTGGGGCACCCTGCTCACACCCCGGCCGGGCTCCGTGCTGCGCCTGCAGCTCGGCCTGCTCCAGGTGGGGGTGATGCTGTGAGAGCCCTGTCCACCGCCCTCCTGCTGCTCGCCGTGAGCGCCTGTACCTCGGCTCTTCCCATCGAAGAGGCCGCCATCACCCAGGCAGGAGACTTCGCCGCGGGCGTCGAGAAGTCCCGCCTGGTGTCGGACGTGGATTCACTGGTGGCTGCCCACCTCGAGGACACCCCGATCGATTGCAGCAACTTCGACTTCGATACGCTCGACACAGAGATCCATCCGGTGTGCCACATCACCCGCGAGAAGGCCCGCCAGCTCATCCAGCGGCGCTTCGAGGAGCTCGGCTACACCGTCATCGCGCAAGACGTGGAGGGGCCCACCTTCCCGACCACCAACGTCATCGCCGAGCTGCGCGGCACCGAGCGCCCCGAGGAAGTCGTGGTGGTGGGGGCGCACTACGACGCCTTCTTCTCGGGTGCGGACGACAACAGCTCGGGGGTGGCGGCCATGCTGGAGCTGGCGCGGCTGGCGGCGGGCAAGCGCTTCGCGCGCACCGTGCGCTTCGTGGGCTTCGATCTGGAGGAGCTTGGGCTGGTGGGCAGCACGCGTTATGTGCGCTCGCACCCGGATGAGGAGCTCGTGGCCACCATCGTCTTCGACTGCATTGGCTACAGGGATCCGCGCCCCGGTGCCCAGCAGGGGCTGCCCGGCTTCCCCATTCCCAACACGGGTGACTTCATCGCGGTCATCGCCAACGAGCAGTCCCGTCCCCGGCTGGAGGAGCTGCACGCGCTGGGGAGTCAGCTGGAGTTCGTCCCGCTCCGGGGCGCGCTGGCGCCGATCGACGGCTCCGGTCCCTTCTCGGGCAACCTCATGCGCAGCGATCACGCCCCCTTCTGGCTGGCGGGCCACAGCGCCCTCTTCGTGACCGACACCGCCAACTTCCGCAATCCCCACTACCACCGCGACACGGACGTCCCCTCCACGCTGGACCCCGACTTCCTCGCAGGCGTCACCCGGCTGTCCGCCGCGGGGCTCGCCTACTGGGCAGAGGGTCCACAGCAATGAAAGGTCCGAGATGAAATACGCCAACCTGGGCCATACCGGCCTGAAGGTGTCCCGCATCTGCCTGGGGTGCATGAGCTATGGCACGCCCGAATGGCGCCCGTGGGTGCTGGACGAGGAGTCCTCGCAGCCCTTCTTCCGGCGAGCGGTGGAAGCCGGCATCAACTTCTTCGACACAGCGGACATGTACTCGCTGGGGGTGAGCGAGGAGGTCACCGGCCGAGCGTTGCGCCACTACGCGCGGATGGAGGAGGTGGTGATCGCCACCAAGGTCTACTACCCGATGACGGACCGGCCCAACATGGGGGGCTTGTCGCGCAAGCACGTGGTGCAGGCCTGCGAGGCGAGCCTGAAGCGGCTCGGGGTGGAGACGATCGATCTGTACCAGATCCACCGGATGGATCCGCACACGCCGCTGGAGGAGACGCTGGCCGCGTTGGATCAACTGGTGCGGCAGGGCAAGGTGCGCTACCTCGGCGCAAGCTCCTCGGCGGCGTGGAAGTTCGCCAAGGCGCTGAGCCTGTCGGAGCGCAACGGGTGGGCGCGCTTCGTCTCGATGCAGAACCACTACAACCTCGTCTACCGCGAGGAGGAGCGGGAGATGATGCCCCTGTGCGAGGCGGAGGGCATCGGGGTGATTCCCTGGTCCCCGCTGGCGCGCGGGCTGCTGGCGGGCACGCGCAAGTCGCTGGATGATCGGCAGGCCACGGCGCGAGCGGGCTCGGACGCATTCGCGGTGGCGCTCTACGACAACCCGCACGACTGGGACGTGGTGGAGGCGGTGAAGCAGGTGGCCTCGGCACGGGGGAACACGCCCGCCGAGGTGTCCCTGGCGTGGCTGCTGTCCAAGCCGGCCGTGGTGGCGCCCATCATTGGCGCCACGAAGCTGGAGCACCTGGACGCGGCCATCCGCTCGGTGGACGTAACGCTCACTCCGGACGAGGTGAAGGCGCTGGAGGCGCCCTACCAACCGCACGCCGTGCGCGGAATGTAGCGCTCGCGGAGCTACAAGCCCGCGGGGCGCACGGAATCGAGCACCTGGTTCCAGACAGCAACCTTGGCGTCGTCCTGGTCGAGGTTGCTCTCCATCTCGATGGACATCTTCGGGTGGCTGCCGGACTTCGCCTCTCCGGCGTACGTCCACAGGCAGTAGAGCTGGCGCTTCTTTCCCTCGGTGTAGCGGAGGATGAGCTCCTCGCCCTCGAGCCCGGCCACCTTGCGGGACTTGTACTTCTGGGTGACGAGGCTGCCCTGCATGGTCTCGCCGGCCAGGGCCAGGGAGTCGGAGAGCCGGTCCATGAGGCTCTGCTTCTTCACCTGGCTGACCGTCTTGGTGGTGATGGCCAGCTTGAGCCCGAGCGGGTGCCCCTCGAAGCGCGCCTGGGCCTCCTCCTTGAACTTCATGGGGAGGCTGACACGGCCGTAGTTCAGGTAGAACCAGTCCTTACCGGGAACGGGCCACTTCTCCTGGGCCTCCAGCGGCCGGTACGACTGGGCCACCTCGGACAGGCGTGCCGCCCACTCGCTCTCGCGATCCAGATCTCCGTCGATCTGCATCCACACGTCCACCGGTCCGCTGTTCAGCAGCCCGCCCCAGGAGACGAGCTCCGGGTTGTCGTCCTCGTGGAAGAGCACTCCGCGCAGGCCGGGCGCGAGCTCCCGCTGGCCACGAATCTCTCCCCGAGAGTCCGTGGGGATCTCCCGCTCCAGCTTGAGGGCCTCGATCCGGGCCAGCCGCGCCTTCCACACGTGCGTCCGGGCCTCGGCGTCGGGCTCCTTCCAGAACACCTCGTCCAGGGAGACGTACTGGAGCGAGAAGGAGCCGGCCTTGCGCACCATGGAGGTGGGGACCTCCAGGCAGAAACGACCGACACAACTGCGGACGACGGGCTCTGCCGGCTGGGAGCTCATGCGTACTTCCTCCGAAGGGGGACTGCTGCGTGTGCAGGAGGCGAGAACCAGCAGGAGCAGGCTCAACGCAGCCCTGGGGCTCCTGCGTGGCAGAGGGAACGGGGGCGAGGGCATCGGGGCGGGCTATCCCTGGATGCGCTTCTTGACCTTGCCGCGGATGTACTTCTCGATGGCCTGGAGGGTGAAGTCGGTGGCCACCTTGTCCTGGTAGGCGGGCTCGTGGGCAATCTTGGGAACGCCCGTGGCGTCGTTCTTGAGCCCCTTGCCGGAGGACTCGGGCACGGTGCCATCGCCCGCGCCATCCGGAGGCTGCAGGGTGACCAGGAGCTTGGCGTCGTTCAGGGTGATCTCCGCCTCGAAACCACCGCGGGACTTCCACCAGTCAGTGGAGGTGATGGCCTCGTAGCCGAGATAGACGGCCGCGCCCCAACCCCCGGCGATGGCAGCGGCCATTTCCCAGGTCCAAATCACCCGGAAGAACTCTCCGGCCTTCTTCATGAAGCCATTGGGGGACAGCTTGTAGAGGACGCGATCCGCCGTGAGGTGCTCCTTGCCGGAGCCGTAGAAGACGGAGGTCTCCGCGTTGGGACTGAGCCCGACGCGATCATGGAAGGCCTTGGTCTTGTCCACCAACTGGGTGTAGCCGGCCCAATGCGTCTTGGCGGAGGTGGGGCTGTCCTCGTCCTCCCCCGGCGCCAGGAACGCGGGATTGACCAGCCGCCAGTACTGCTTCTGTTCCTTATAGATCTCCGCGTACGGGTCGCCGCTCTTGGGGAGCGCGGCCATCTGCTTGCCGGTGTGGTCCTCGAACTGGAGCCACTGCTTGGAGCCATCATTGGCGGTGTAGTGATGGCTGGGCAGGAGCTGCATGCCTCCGGGCATGTTGGCCAACAGGGCGGTGACCTCCTCGCCGTTGGTCCCGAGCACCCAGGCCGCGGGAATGGACATCAGGTTCGTGCGCTCGAAGCCAGCCTTCATGCGCCAGTAGGCGGCGGCCGCGCCGGTGACAGGCTGCACGCCATGGACGATGCCCAGCACCTTGGCATTGGCACCGTGCTCGATGCAGGCCGAGCGCGTCACCAGACCACCCATGGAGTGGGTGACGATGATGACGTGCTCGCAGGCGTTCTTCTCGACGATGTCGTCGATGAAGGCCTTGAGCTTCTTGCCCGCGGTGGTGTTGGAGCCCGTCCAGTTGTACCCGAAGGCGTAGACGGGCATTTTGAAGCACAGGCGTGCCAGGGGGCTCCACTTCTGGGTGTGGAGGGCGGTGAGGATCGCTCCGTAGCTACTCCAGGAGACGCCGCCCCAGCCCCGCTCGTCCGCTCCCGGGAAGTCCTCCAGCTTGTCTTCGTTGTGATCCTCGTCGTCCAGGTAGGTCTCGAGGAAGTTCTCATTGAACTTCTTGCCGACGACCATCTCCTTCTTGTCCTCGGCGTCCCTCCAGGCCAGGCCGTACTTGCGCAGCATGAAGAGCGCGTCGTCCGGATCCCAGACCTTCTCGCCCTTCGAGTTCTTCAGCCGGGTGCCCATGATGCCGGGCACGAAGACGATGGGGATCGTTTCCCGGACGACGACGAGCTGGTTCTTGGCTCCCTGCTTCATGCCCTTCATGGGCTTGAAGAGCTGGTGCCACTGGATCTCCGCCTTGTTCTCTTCCGGTGGGGACATGCGCGTCTCTCAGTGGGAATGCGAGGCTCGGGGGTTCACTCCGCCAGCTTGGCCAGGTCGGGGAAGGAGATCTCCGACTGGCCGGGCTTGGCCTCGGCAACACTCGCGGCCCCGCCGCCATCCACCTTGCCCGACTTCGTGGAGCCATCGGGCAGCTTCACCTCGAACTTCTGGCCCGCCAGCGCGGTGCTGTCCGCCATCTCCATCTCCACGTGGACCGAGTTCTTGACCTTGTCCTCCTGGAGGGCCTGGATCTCCTTCAGCTTCACGGACTTGTCCTTCATCGAGCCGGCCGGCTCCATCTTCACCTTGCCGCCCTTGACCTTGATGTCCGAGCCGTCGACGGTGAACGTCTTGGGCGCGAAGTGCACCTTGCCGGACTTCTCCATGCTGAGGATGAGCTTGCCGTTGACCACCAGGGAGAACTTGTCCGCCTTGAGCTCGAAGGACTTGGCGAGCGCCGACGTGGCCTCCTTGACGCCCAGCTCGTGCTTCTTGCCCACCTGGCCCTTGAAGTCCTTTCCGAGCGTCTCTGAGACCTGGCCTTTGATCTCGGTCTTGTAGTCGCCGCCCACCTTGACCGAGGTGTCCTTTTCGACCATCTCCTGGCGGCTTCCGACAACGAACTCGGAGAGGGCGCCACCGACCTGCACGGACTTGAGCCCGCCGACGGCCTCGGTCTTCGCCAGGGCCACGTTGATCAGATAGGAGCCGCCCACGCTGAGCGCCTTGGCCGCGCCAACGGTCTCGCTCATCGCCTGGACGACGGATGCGGTGACATTCTTGGACACCGTCATGGACTGGTTGCCCTCCACGTCCTCATCGTGACTGCCGATGGTCCGCGTGGAGCGGTTGCCCGTCACCTGCAGGGTCTGATTGCCCTCGATGAGACTGCCATCGTCCAGCACGACGCGGAGGGATTGATTGCCATCCACCGTGCGGGAGCGATCCTTCTTCACCAGCAAGTCCTCGTAGGCACGAACCAGCTGGTCCTTGTCGTTCTCGGTGGTGAGGTCCTCGTCCTTCTGTCCGTGGACGAAGATCTCCTCCTCACCCGCGGCGTCTTCTATCCGGAACTCGTTGAAGCCGTCGCTGCCCAGGCTGGAGGCGCTCTTGAGGGTGGACTTCGTCTTGTCGTCCGGCAGCGCGTAGGGCGTCGGATTGCTTCCGTTGTACACGGTGCCCGCGATCAGCGGCCTGTCCGGGTTGCCCTCCAGGAAGCGAACAACCACCTCCTGCCCCATTCTCGGCAGGTACAGCGCACCCCACGCCGGGCCACCCCACGCCTGTCCCACGCGCACCCAGCACGAGGCCTTGTCGTCCCGCTGGCCCTCCCGGTCCCAGTGGAACTGCACCTTGATGCGCCCATGGTCGTCCGTGTGGATCTCCTCGCCCCCTGGCCCCACCACCGTCGCCGTCTGCAACCCGGGGATGTGCGGCAGGGGCGTCGTGCGCCTGGGCCGGAAGGGCACGCTGGACGGCATGCACTTGAAGCTGTTGCGGTACAGCTTGCCGAGCGCTTCCCTGCTCCCCCGCGTCTCCGGCTGCCAGCCCGAGTGCACCACCTCCACCGCCACGTACTCGCCGGCGTGGACGCCCGCGTCCTCCACCTCGAAGCGGTAGCCCGGCGTCAGCCGCGGGCACACGCCCTCGCCCTCCAGCGTGCGGGCCGCCTGCACCGCCTCTTCCAGCCGCACCTTCGCCGCGCCCTTGCCAACTCCCGGCGCCACGTACTCGCCCGGGTAGTCGTACACCTCCAGCGAGGCCTGTCCGTTGCTGGAGTCCTGCGTCTTGCCTGACACGTCCAGCGAGGGCTTCTCGAAGTCGTAGTCCTTCAGGTGCACCTTGCCCGGCCTCAACCGGTGCACCCGCTGCAGCGAGGAGAGGTACTCCTTGTCCTCGGCCAGGCCCTCGTTCTCCCGCAGCGGCAGCTTGGCTCCGCTCGGCAGCGCCTCGTGCACGTTGGGCTTGTCGCCCACCACCAGCAGGTGCCCGTCCTCCGTGTGCTCGAAGAAGTAGAAGAGACCCTCCCACTCCATGAGCCGGCTCACGAAGGCGAAGTCCGTCTCCCGGTACTGCGTGCAGTACTCGCGCGCCTCGTAGCTGCCGCTCAGCGACAGCTTCACCTTCACGCCCCCCTCCTCCAGCACCGCCTTGATGATCTGCGGCACCGCCTGGGCCTGGAAGATGCGGCTGCGCTTCACCTGCGAGAGCCACCACGCCCCGGGCACCACCCAGGCCCGGTAACGCCAGCGACCACCGTGCTTGCCCAGCGAGTCCAGCGCGCGCACCCGCCCGTGGACCCACCGCGTCTTGTCCTCGGGCAGCCGTACCGTGAGCAGCGCCTCGCTGCCCAGCAGCTCCTCGGACTCCAGCGGCACGTCCTCCAGCGGGTGGAAGTCCACCTGGAACTCATAGAGGCGGCTCAGTGCCTCGCGGCCCGAGAAACCACTGACTACCAGGGCCTCCGGCTCCTGAGAGCCGATTCGCAGCGTAAAGGCGGGTGTTACGGGCGCTCCCATGGGTGCCCCCCTCAATCGATCCTGTGCGTTCGACGGCACAGGATAGCAGAGCAGGGCGACCTTCCTCAGCGATCCTTGAAAAGTTTAGCGGAGGGAGACGGTTCTTCCCTGCCTGGATGCTCAGGGAGCCTCCTTCGCGAGCGCGTCCACGTCCTCCTGGAGTTCCTGGGTGCCCTCGAAGAAGGAGTCCACCGACTTGGAGGGCACCACCTGGAAGGAAGGCGGCAGCAGGGTGCGGTCGAAGTCGATGGTGGAGGAGAAGTCCTCCTCGCCCAGCAGCGAGTCCGCCTGGGTGAGGGCCCCGAAGCACACGAGGATGACCGCGAGCATGAGGGCGAGCCGCTGGGGCTCCGCGCGCGTCACGTAGCGCAGGTGCCAGAAGAGCACGAAGCCCATCCATCCCAGGTACCCGGCCAGGTAGAGCCATCGCACCCAGGCGCCCAGTCCCAGGCTGTACGTCAACAGCCCGAGCAGCAGCGGGATGACCAGCAGCCCCAGCAGCCCCAGGCTCCCGATGGTGCCATGTGCGCCAAAGTGGAACACGCGCCGTGCCACCTTGCTCGCCACGGACCAGAGCCCCGCCCAGACGAAGGAGGCGAACACCGGCACGACGACCGCCAGCGCCAACGAGCCCCAGTCCGTCTTCTGGTAGTTCGTCAGGTACTCGTGGAGGAGGAAGATCACCACCGCCACCGCCAGCATCACAGGGAAGGCGAAGGGCAGCTCGAAGGGACGGCCCCGGGGTGCCACGGGAATGGCGGTGATCCGCGTGTCCTCCACCGCGTGAGACCGGCTGCGGAAGCGCAGCACCGTGTCTCCCACCGCCAC
The DNA here is from genome assembly GCF_026626635.1 of Archangium lansingense. Lineage (GTDB taxonomy): Bacteria > Myxococcota > Myxococcia > Myxococcales > Myxococcaceae > Archangium > Archangium lansingense. The sequence goes on along the minus strand of NZ_JAPNKA010000001.1, from coordinate 6,305,571 downwards.
CCGCGCGTCGTCCGTGAGCTCCAGCTCCGCCAGCCGGGTCCAGGGCTCCACGCGGAACGTGCCATTGTGGCTGCCCACATCCCGAAGCACCAGCCGGCCGTCCTCGGTGCGCTCAATCCGCAGGTGCGAGGCCGACACCTTTGGATCATCCAGGATGACGTCGTTGGTGTAGCCGCGCCCCACCGTCACCGGGAAGCGCTCCAGCCGGTGCCGGGCGTGTACGTCCTCTCCTTCCAGCTCCTCCAGGAAGATCACTTCGTCCACGCGAGCGCCTCCAGGTAGCGGCGAGCGAGGGCGCGCGCGTTGTCCGCGGAGAACCCCGCCAGGGTCAGGCTCGTCTGCACGCCCGAGGTGCTCGCATTGGTGGTTGCCGCCCGGAGCGCCAGGTCATACAGCCCGGGGAACTTCTTGTAGGCGCGCAGGCACAGGGCGGTGCGCGTGGGGATGCCACCCACCTTCACGAAGTCCACGCGGCAGCGGAAGTTCGTCACGTCCTCCTTGGTGGCGTCCACGCCGCCCGGATCATTGCTGAAGGTGGCCTCGTAGAGCGCCGCGAAGCGCAGGGCCCCGAGCTGCTCGCTCGACACGTAGGCGTGGTCATAGGCCAGCACGCCGGTGCGGTGCTCTCCGCTCAGGAAGATGTCCTCCTCGGAGGAGCACTGGTAGCTGGTGATGGTGTAGGGGTTCTCTGGCTGGTGGGGGGTGTCACCCCAGCACTTGAGGAAGGGCAACCAGCGGCCGGGCACGCGATAGTCCCCGAGCTGTTGCGTCGGGAGGGGCGCGGCCAGGAGCCGATCGGTGATGCGCTGCTGGTTGTCCAGGAGCTGCGCGCCCACCACGGCCAGCAGGGCCGAGGGGCTGCTCTCCTTCACCTCACGCGCCCGCTTCAGCAGCTCGCGGGCATGCGCCACAGGCACCAGGAAGCCGAGCTGGTTGCCCATGGTGGACACGTTGATGCCGATGACCTGGCCATCTCCCGTCACCGTGGGGCCACCGCTCATGCCGGGGTTGATGGCACCGCTGAAGTGCACCTTGTCGTAGAGCGCGTCCTGCACGAGGCCGTTGTAGGTGCCCTCGACGATGGTGGTGCCCAAATCATGCGGGTTGCCCATGGCGTACAGCCGGGTGCCCTGAGGCGGCTCCTTTGGCGCCAGCTCGAACCTGTCCTTCACCGGCTCGTCCTGCTGAATGACGGCCAGGTCATGCACCACGTCCACGTCCACCACCCGGACGGGCACGGCCTCGGCGTCCTTGCCCTCGCGCACCACCTCGGCGGTGTAGTCCTCCGGGTGGAGAACGATGTCGGAGATGACGTGGTAGTTGGTGAGGGCGTGCCCCTCGGCGCTCACGAAGAACGCCGAGCCGATGGACGACCGGGTGCCGCTGCGCCGCTCGATGATGCGCACCTGGACCACGCGGCCCTTGAGGCGCTCGAAAAGCTCATGGGTGGCCGGAGGCAGCGTGGCCACGGGCAGCGGAGGCACAACGGCCGGAGTACCCGCATCCGGCGCATCCCCGGTAAGGGCGTCCGCGGTCGGGACCGGAGCCTGGGCCAACGCGGCGAGGAGGAGGATCGTCAACATGCGGGGCACACACTAGCGGAAGCACCTCGCCCCCTGTCCCTTTCCCGACGCCGGGTGGGCGCATCGCCAGCATGGGGAATTCCAGGAATAATGAGATTTTCCGCCTCTCGTCTCCAGGGCAGGCGGACGGCCGGAGGTTCTGCCCGGGGTGACACCCGCTCCACCTTCAGAGCAGGCCCCAAGAGTCCCCGGGTGACTTCCGCGCTCCGTACGGTAACCTTGCGCCCGAGATGAACCCCGAAGCCCGCGCCGAAATGGTCGCACATGCCGAACGCGCCCTGCGCCGCGGAGAGCTGAATGAGGCCCTGAGCCTCTTCGAGACGCTCTGTCGGGCCTTCCCCGAGGACGAGGCGCTCGCCCTCAAGCTCGCCAACCTGCGCGAGACGCTCCAACCCCTGGAGCTCCAGACCCTCACGGCCCTCCGGGCCAGCGCCGACCCCGATGCCCTCCCCCAGGGCCCCTCTACCCCTGTCACCGAGGGCGAACGCCTCTTCTTCCGCGGGGACTATGTGGGTGCCGCTGCCGCCTACCGCCGTGCCCTCCAGGAGCATCCGGAGAACGAGCTGTTCCGCGAGCGGCTGGAGGAGCTGTACCGGCTCGCGCGCTCACTCCCCGTGAACTCCTCCCCCACGGACCAGAAGCTGCCCCGTCAGGCCGAGCCGCTCCTGCAAGCCCTGTTGGACAGGGTCGCCGCGCGCCGCCGCATCAAGCGCGATTGACGCTTTGCACCCCACGGGGGCGGCTCCTAGAATCCAACCCCGACGCCGCTGTCATAGCCGCGCGCGCCCCCCTGACACTCGCGTCTGGATGGGCATCGGCTTGAAAGACTGAAACTCGGCACCCATGACGCACATCGGCCGCAACATCGGGCGGTACCGCATCCTCGAGGAGCTGGGCTCCGGGGGAATGAGCGTCGTGTACAAGGGGCTGGATACAGCACTGGACCGCGAGGTCGCGGTGAAGGTGCTGCACCCGCACCTGGCCAACAAGTCCGAGTCGCGCCGGCGGCTCGCCCGAGAGGCCAAGGCGGTGGCGCGGCTGCATCACCCCAACATCCTGGAGGTGTTCGACTTCTCGGCCGAGGGCGCGCAGGACGCCTTCCTCGTCACCGAGTACGTGCGCGGTCGCACGCTGAAGGAGTGCGTGGACACGCTGGGCCGGCTGGAGCTGCCCGAGCTGGCGGCGATGATCATCCATGAGATCGCCGCCGCGCTGGCCCACGCGCACGAGTCCGGCGTCATCCACCGCGATCTCAAGCCCGAGAACGTGATGGTCCGCGAGGACGGCGTCCTCAAGCTGATGGACTTCGGCATCGCCAAGCTGCTCGACATCGAGGAGCGGATGACTGTCACCGGTGCGCTGGTGGGCTCGCCGGCGCACATGGCCCCGGAGATCATCGAAGGCCAGGAGGCCGGCCCCGAGACGGACATCTTCTCGCTGGGCACCATCCTCTATGCCCTCATCGTGGGCCGGCTGCCCTTCACGGCCACCAACGCCACCGCCACCCTCAAGCGGATTCTGGACGGGGCCTATGAGGATCCGCGCCAGCGGGTGCCCACGCTCTCGGACGAGCTGGCGGACATCTGCGCCACCTGTCTCGCGAGGGATCCGGCGCGGCGCTACCCGAATGCGAGCAAGCTGCGCGATGCGCTCGGGGACTACCTGGCGGGGCTCGGCTTCGCACGCGTGGGCGAGGAGCTCACGTCCTTCTTCGTGGATCCGCCCTCGTACCAGAAGCTGATGCGCCCGCGGATCATCGCCACGCTGCTCGAGCGCGGTGAGCAGATGCTCGCCGACAAGCGCACGCCCCGGGCACTGGCCTACCTCAACCAGGTGCTGGCGCTGGATGCCACCAACGCGCGGGCACTCGGGCTGCTCAAGGGACTGGAGCGCGAGCGCCGCATGAAGCTGTGGCGCGCCCGGGGGCTGAAGCTGGGCGCGGGCCTGCTGGTGGCCTCAGTGCTCGGTGTGGGCCTCTCTCTGTTCCGGCAGCCGGACGCCGCACCGGTGGCCACGACCCCCACGCCTCGGGACACAACCCCCGCGCCCAAGGCCCCCGCCCCAGTTCCGAAGGGCCCGAGTGCGCCGCCCGCGGAGACGGCCCCCTCGTCCGAACCGCAACAGGCCACACCCACCCCGCCCCCTCCGCGGACCCCAGAGAAGCGGCCCACCCCGCCACGCGCCGAGCCCGCCCGCGTCGCGCTGGAGAGGGTGTCCATCCTCGTGCGCCCATACGGCTACATCCGCGTGGACCAGGGAGCGCGCAGCGATCAGCAGCTCGCGCGGCACGCGGTGGAGGTGACGCCCGGCCGGCACACCATCACCATCTCCTGCGACTACTGCGAGGACGCGCAGGAGACCATCGAGGTGAAGCCGGGGGAGGAGAACATCTTCGCCCTGCGCGCCCTGCTCAAGAGCTCGCGGCTGTCCTTCGTATACGAGCCCGCGGACGCCGTGGTGCGAGTGGGCGGCGAGACACGCACCGTGCGCGAGTCGCAGACGCGCCCCTTCGAGATTCGCTCGCCGAGGGGGCCGGCGAGCTTCCAGCACCGCGTGGAGTACGAAGTGAGCTACAACGGGTACCTCACTGAGAAACGCGTGGCGAACATCGAACCTGGCCAGTCCACCACCCTGCGCGGGGCGCTCGTCGCCGAATGAGCCGCTGCCTCCGCCTCCTGTTGCTACTGGGGCTGCTCGCGCCCTCCACCGTGTTCGCCGAGGAGCCGGTGGACGCGGAGGTGGTCACCCTGCGCGCCACCTATGAGCACGGCCGTTACGCCGAAGTGCTGGAGCGGGCGGGCACACGCATCGACCGGGGCCGGCTGGAAGACAAGGACCTGGCGGAGCTGCACAAGCTGGCCGGACTGAGCGCCTTCCACCTCAACCGCAATGAGGACTCCGCGCGCCATTTCCGCGCGCTGCTGCGACTGGAGCCCGACTTCAACCTGGACCCCTTCTCGGTGCCCCCGCCGGCGGTGCAGCACCTGGACGGCATCCGCGAGCAGATGTCGGCGGAGCTGGAGCTGGTGCGCCAGGAGCGGCGGCTGCGGTTGGAGCGTGAGCGAACGGCCACCGAGCGCCTCGAGCGAGAGCGCGTGGCCGCCGAGGAGCAGCGCCGGCGCATCGAGGTGCTGTCGCGGCAGGTGACGGTGCGGCAGGTGGAGTCGCGCAGCTTCCTGGTGAACTTCGTCCCCTTCGGCGCGGGCCAGTTCCAGCAGGGCCGCACCGGCCTGGGCACTCTGCTCGCGGCCTCCGAGGGCGTGCTCGCCGTCACCAGCATCATCTCCTTCTTCGCGTACGACAGCCTCGTCGAGACGCAGACGGTGACGGTGGACGACGTCCGTGGGCCGCTGAAGGTCACCGTGCGCTACATCCCCACCGCGCGCGCGAGGCAGGCCGAGGCCTGGACGGGACTCAAGTGGGGCTCTGCCGCGGGGTTCTACGCCGTGTACGCAGCGGGTGTGATCGACGCCCTCCTGCGCCACCAGGATCGCGTGGTGAACACGAACATCGAGACCCTGCCGCCCTTCGCGCCCGAGCAGGACCCGCCCCGGGCGAGCCTCCACCTCTTCCCCACCTCCGGCGGCGCGGGTGCAGGATTCACCCTCGCCTTCTAGGAACGCGTCGACATGGCCAGCCTCACCGTCCGCAGCCCCGAGGGCAAGGTCCGCACGGTCCCCCTCCACAAGCGCATCACCAGCATCGGCCGCTCGCCCGACAATGACGTGCAGCTGGAGGATCCCTCCGTCCCGGACAGCGCCCTGCACGTGCTCTTCGATGGGACGCGCTACCAGCTCGGCAGCCTGGGCGCGACGTTCCAGGTGAACGGCAAGAAGCGCGACAACCACGTGCTCGCCACCGCCGACGTCATCCGCGTGGGCTCGACCGAGCTCGTCTTCACCCGTGACGACGCCGCGCCCAAGCCTGCCCCGCCCCCGAGCCCAGCGCTCTCGGTGACGCACGAGCCCACGTCGGATCCGGACTCGCACACCCGGGACATGCCGGGCGTGGTGGGCCGCGAGCTGGTGCTGCTGCGCCGCCTCACCGCCTTCAGCGAGCGGCTGCTGGGCAGCTCCAGCCGGGACGAGCTGCTGGAGAGCGTGCTGGACGAGGCCATCGAGGTGACGCGGGCGGACAAGGGCTTCCTCATCCTGCGGGAGAATGGCGAGCTGGTGGTGAAGGTGGCGCGCAACCTGTCGCGGGAGAACCTCGAGGACGCGACGTCGCGGGTGTCCGACTCCATCATCGAGAAGGTGGTGCGCTCCCGCAAGGCGCTCATCCTGAGCGACGCGCTGGATGACCCGGAGTTCAAGAGCAGCAAGTCGGTGGTGAACCTCAAGCTGCTGTCGGTGATGTGCGTGCCGCTGGTGCGCAACGACGAGCTGTTCGGGGTGCTGTACGTGGGCAATGACAGGCTGGTGAACCGGTTCGAGCCCAAGAGCCTGGACATGCTCACCATCTTCGCGGCCCAGGCGCTGCTGCTCATCCAGAACGCGCTGCTGGTGAACGACCTGAAGCTGGACAACACGGAGCTGCGCAAGCGGCTGGACGACACCCACTATGGGGAGATCGTCGGGGCGTGCCAGGGGATGCTCGACGTGTACCGGCGCATCGACAAGATCGCCCCCACGGACATCTCGGTGCTGATCACCGGCGAGACGGGAACGGGCAAGGAGCTGATCGCCCGGGAGATTCACCGCCACTCGCCGCGGACCAAGGGTCCGTTCATCACCATCAACTGCGGGGCGATCCCGGAGAACCTGCTGGAGAGCGAGCTGTTCGGCCACGTGCGCGGCGCCTTCACGGGCGCGGTGAACACGAAGGTGGGCAAGTTCCAGGCGGCCATCGGCGGCACGCTCTTCCTCGACGAGATTGGAGAGATGCCGCTGCAGCTGCAGGTGAAGCTGCTACGGGCGCTGCAGGAGAAGGTCGTCTACAAGGTGGGAGACCACCGGGGCGAGCCGGTGGACATCCGCGTGGTGGCAGCCACCAACCGGGTGCTCGAGGAGGAGGTGCGCAAGGGCACCTTCCGCGAGGACCTGTACTACCGGCTCAACGTGGTGACGCTGAAGCTGCCGCCGCTGCGCGAGCGAGGCGAGGACCTGTTCGTGCTGGGCAAGTACTTCCTGCAGAAGTACTCCAAGGAGTTCAACTCGAAGGCGAAGGGCTTCTCGCCGTCGGCCACGGTGGCGATGAAGAAGTACGGCTGGCCGGGCAACATCCGCGAGCTGGAGAACCGCATCAAGAAGGCGGTGGTGCTGGCGGACAAGCCGCTGCTGGGGCCGGACGATCTGGATCTGAGGCCGGAGAGCCTGGAGCCGGTGCTGCCGCTGTCCGATGCGCGCGAGCGTTGGCAGAAGCAGTACATCCAGGAGGTCTACGAGCGGAACAACCGCAACAAGACCAAGACGGCGAAGGACTTGGGAGTGGACCCGCGCACCATCTTCCGCCACTTCGAGAAACTGGAGGTGGAGAAGAACGGCGGGACTCTGCCGCCTGGCGATGGCGACGAGGAGTTGCTGTAACCACACCCGCCCATGCGGCCGAGCAGCGGTGCGTCGTCGCGAGGGCATGAGGCACGGGCGCTCCCCTGCCCAGGGGGAAAGAGGGGAGGCGCCCCTTGTCCAGGAATCATCGTGACAGGGCTGTCGCGGTTCCCAGCACCTGCCGGCTGTGGCACCCTCGCCAAACCCCTGTTCTGACGATGAAATCCTCGCCCTACCGACTGGCCAGCGAATTGCTAGGACTCCCTGCCGTGAAATGCCTGGGGCTTGGAGCCGCCGTATGGGTCCTGGGGGGGTGCGTCATCCCCCAGGAGGAGAGCTATCTCAGCGAGATCCCCATGCAGCGCAACCGTCCCCCACGGATCGTGGAGAGTCAGGTGCAACCCACCGAGCGCATCATTCGCGGCTACGGCTCCGACCTGTGCAATCTGGAGTTCTCGATCATCGTCGAGGACCCCGACGTCGACAACCGGCTCCTCGCGTACTGGTACGTCGACTACGACCCCAACCAGACCCGCGGAGAAGATGAGCGGGACCCCATCGAGCCCAGCGGCAGCAAGGTCGTCCGCGACGAGCGCGCCTCCTTCCAGGTGAACTTCGGCTCCGCTGACTTCAACAGGCTCAATACCCCGGGCGACCACATCGTCGAGGTGGTCGTCACCGACACTTCCCTGGTGGGCCGCGAGCCCGCCGAGAGCAAGACCATCCCGCTCGCGGATGGAGGCACCGTCATCGATCCCGGCTATGCCGCCACCTACGTGTGGTTCGTCCGGACCGAGGCACGAGGAAACTGCCCATGAAACGACTCACCTCGCTCGCGCTGCTCACCACGGTCCTCGCCACGGGCTGCGGCTCGGCCTACGAAGCAGACCCCGTCGTCAGCTGCCGCAGTGACAGTGACTGCGACAGCGATGAGGTGTGCTTCATCGACGGCTGTGGAGACCCCGGCAAGAACATCGTGGTGGAGGTGGTCCCCAATCCCCGCGGTGGCCTGCATGCCCAGGACTTCCGGGTGGAAGACCTTCGGAGCCAGCAGAACATCGAGCTGTTCGACCCCGCCATCCTCCACGGCGAGGTGCGCGTGGAGGGGATGACCTCCAGCGGCGCGTACTCCGCCCCGATCACCCTGCGCATGACGGGCGAGAGCCTCCTCATCCCCGGCGTGGTGCGCCGCCACGAGAGTACGCTCGTGCCCTATAACGGCGGCTACTCGCTGCCCGTGGGCGTGGGGCGCTACAATGTCACCCTGCTCGCCACCGACGCAGAGCTGCCGCCCCTGTCCAGCACCCAGGAGGTGCAGCCGGGCCGCTCGGTGACGTTGAACTTCACCCTCCCCGTCTCCTCCGAGCTCGTGCGGCTCTCCGGCAAGGTGCTGCGCCAGGACGCGAGGCCGGTGGATGTGGAGCTGGAGGTGCAGGCCCTGGACGAGGAGCTGCACCCCCTCTCCCAGAGCGTCATGGTGATGCGGGAGACGGGGGAGTTCACCCTCGCGCTCCCGCCCGCGGCCGCACTGCGGTCCACAGTCGTCCTCCAGGTGGTGCCCACCTCCGCGGATGCCCTGGTACCGCAGAAGCTGTTCACCGTGAACCCGCGCCTGGGTCTGCAGGAGTCGCTGTCCATGGGGGACTATGGGGAGCCGGTGCGGTTCAGGAGCCGGGTGGTAAACCGGGAAGGGCTGCCGGTGGCGCAGGCCACGGTGTCCCTCCAAGGCAAAGTGAGCGGCGGCGGGCAGTTCCGCAGCCAGAAGGTGCTCACCGACGAGAACGGTGACTTCGAGCTCCTCACCCTGCCCAACGAGACTGGCAACGCGATGGCGCTCTCCGTCGTGCCTCCTCCGGGCTCCGAAGCGGGCCTCACCCTGAAGTACGTCCAGGTGCCGCGCACCAGCCTCTTCGTGGCGCCCGACATGAAGTGTGGAGAGCGGATGAAGGTCCGTGGCACCCTGCAGAAGCCCAGCGGCTCGCAACCAGCCGCGGGGGTGAAGGTGGTGGCCGAGCCGATTGACGAGCTCACCGACTGGCCCCGGTCCTCGGTCAGCTTCGAGGCCTCGCGCACCACGGATGCCCAGGGCCGCTTCGAGCTGGCCATGGATCCGGGCCGCTACCGCTTCGACTTCATTCCCACCGAGGACCTTCCCCGCGTCAGCCGCATCGTGACGGTGCGGCCCGAGGAGGGCTCCTCGGATGGAGCGCTGGAGCTCTCCTCCTTCACCCTCTCCAAGGGCCGCAGCGTCACTGGACGGGTCAGCTTCAACGGCACCAGTTCGACGCTCTCGGCCGCTCCCTACGCGTCCATCCGCTTCTTCCGTGTGGGGGATGTGGAGGGCAAGCCCTCCGCCCTGCTGCTCTCGCAGACGCTGACGGACCAGAGCGGCGCCTACTCCACCACCGTGCCCGCGCGCTGAACCGGTCTCCTCGCTGGGCAGCAGTCCAGGCAGGAGGACGAGGCCTCCCAGGGTGGCCCGCCCTCCTGCCCCAAGACGGAGCCGATGCCGGTGCGTGCCTACCTTGAGCACCGGATGCCCGCTCTGGACCCTACACGCCGTTCACAGATCTCCCCCCGCACCGTCTGGACGGTGGGACTCAACGCGCTCGCCCTGGGGCTGCTGGCGTACATGATCATCCAGCTGCGCGCCGTCTTCGTGCTGCTGGCGGTGGTGCTGTTCGTCGCCCTGGCAATCGATCCGCTGGTGCGATGGCTCCAACGGCAGGGCCTGAGCCGAGGCTTGGGTGTGCTGGTGACGTTCCTGGGGCTGCTCGGGCTCACGGCCCTGCTGGGAGCCACGCTGGTGCCCCTGGTGGTGCAGCAGGCGCGCAGCCTGATCCGGTCCGCGCCCGGGCTGGTGAGCGAGGTCCGAGCCTGGGAGTGGACACGGTGGCTCGAGGAGCGCTTCGACCTGGAGCGCAAGGTCCAGGACGCGCTGTTGCACCTCCCGGACGAGGTCGCCCAGTCCCTGCCGGGCGTCGTCTCCACCACGGTGAATGGCGTCCTGGTGTTCATCACCGTGGTGACGCTCAGCCTCTTCGCCCTGCTCTTCGGGAAGGATCTCTACGAGCAGGCGCTGGGGTGGGTGCGTCCCGCGCGCAGACCCGCGGTGCGCGAGCTGGTGAAGAACATGCACCGGGCGGTGAGCGGCTACCTGGCGGGCACCGCCCTCACGGTGACGCTGGGCGGCCTGGCCACGGCGCTGGGCACCTTCTTGCTGGGCGTGCCCTATTTCCTGGCACTCGGGAGCCTGTACCTGGTGCTCGGCCTCATCCCCTACATCGGCAGCTTCCTGATGGCGCTGCTGGTCTCCTTCACCACGCTGACCACGGTGGGACTCAACCGGGCGCTGATCGCACTGGGCCTCTTCCTCGTCTACCAGCAGGTGGAAGGAAACCTGATCCAACCGCTCGTCCAGCGCCACTCCATCCGGATGAATCCGCTGCTCATCTCAGTCGTCCTCCTCATGGGCGCGGCGCTGATGGGACTGATCGGCGCGGTGATCGCCCTGCCGCTGGCGGCGGCCATCCAGGAGCTCCTGCGGGAGGTGCAGGAGGAGCAACGGGAGCGGTGGCTCGCCGAGAGCGAGAACGGCGCCACCGGCCCCGAAGCCGGCACCGCGTCCCGGGAGCCCGAGCCAAGAGACCGCGGACCGCACGACACGATGGGCCCCGCTCCTCATTAGAAGAAGTTACCCGGCGGACGAGCCCGTAATCTTCCGGGAGTGCTCCTGGAAATCAGTCCAGGCCTGCTCGAAGCGGGCCTGGGCCTGGTCCCAGTCATCGTCCTCGGACTGCTTCAGTCGAGACAGCGACTGCCGGACGGTGTCCAGCGAGCGCCGGACGAGCTCGAACTCCTGCTGCGTGAGCCGCAGGTCCTCGGCGGAGGTCCGCTGGAACACGGCCTCCATCTGGCCGATCTGGGCGTCGATCTGCTCCAACCCGGCCGCGTGCTTCTGGAATGAGACTCTCATGGTGGTGCCCTCCAGGGGGAATATGCATTTGCCGCTTGCTTGTATGCACTGTAGCGAATATTCATGCACTTACATGCATAAGACGGCGATCGGCATCATTGGCGCGTCCGGGTACTCCGGCGTCGAGGCGACCCACATCCTGGCAGCCCACGAAAAGGTGGAGCTGCGGCTGGTGACCAGCGACAGGTGGCAGGGCGAGGCCGTGGGCCGCCGTCTGGGCATCATGGGAGCAACGGGGCAGCTGCGCTATGCGCCGCAGGACAAGAGCGCCGAGCTGGCCCGGGAATGCGAGGTGGTACTGCTCGCCACGCCGGCCGAGACGTCGCTGCACCTGGTGCCCGGGCTGCTCGCCGCGGGCGTGCGGGTCATTGATCTGTCGGGCTCCTTCCGCCTGAAGGATCTCGCCACCTATCCAGCCTTCTACAACTTCACCCACTCGGCGCCCGCGCTGCTGGAGCAGGCCGCCTATGGCCTGCCGGAGCTGTTCCGCGAGCGCATTCCCAGCGCGCGGCTGGTGGCCAACCCGGGCTGCTACGCCACTGCCTGCGCGCTGTCCGTGGCGCCGCTACTGCGGGCCGGGCTGCTCGACGAGGGCTCCATCATCTTCGACGCTGCCTCGGGCACCACGGGCGCGGGCCGCAAGGGCTCGGAGGACATGAGCTTCAGCGAGGTGGACGAGGACTTCCGCGCCTACCGGGTGCTGCGCCACCAGCACACGCCGGAGATCGCCCAGACGCTCGCGGGCGTGGCCGGCCGTGCCGTGCCCCTCACCTTCACCGCGCACCTGCTGCCGCTCAAGCGGGGCATCCTCGTCACCGCTTATGCACGTTTGCGTTCGGGCGCAACTGCCGCCGAGGCTCGCGCCGCCCTGGAGCAGGCCTATGCCTCCAGCCCCTTCCTGACGGTGGAGTCCTCGCCGGACGCGGTGAACCTCAAGGGCGTGGTGGGCACCAACCGCTGCACGGTGGCCGTGGCCGCCGACACCAGCGGCTATGACCCGGGTCGCGTGGTGGTGACGGCCGCCATCGACAACCTGGTGAAGGGGGCGGCCGGCCAGGCCGTCCAGAACCTCAACCTCATGATGGGGTGGGAGGAGACGCTCGGCCTCTCCACCTTGCGGGGGTTCAATCCGTGAAGGTACCGCTCGGCTTTTCCTTCTCCGGCATCCACGCCGGCCTCAAGCCCCAGCGCAAGGACGTGGCGCTCGTCTACAGCGACACGCCCTGCTCCGCCGCGGGCTGCTTCACGGCCAACAAGGCGCGGGCCGCCCCGGTGCAGGACGCCGAGCCCCGCCTGCCCGCCTCGGGCATCCACGCCGTGCTCGTCAACTCGGGCAACGCCAACGCCCTCACCGGCCCCGCCGGACAGCAGGCCGTGCGCACCCTGCGCGAGGAGCTGGGCCGCACCCTCTCCCTGCCTCCGTCCGCCGTGCTGACCGCCTCCACGGGCGTCATCGGCCATCCGCTGCCCGTGAACAAGGTGGTGACGGTGTTCGGCGCGCTCAAGGACTCCCTGCGCTCCGAGCCTGACGCCGCCTCCGAGGCCATCATGACCACCGACACGCGCGCCAAGCAGGCGTACCGCTCGGTGCGCATTGGTGGCCGCGACGTGACGGTCTCCGCCATCTTCAAGGGCTCGGGGATGATGCACCCGTCGCTCGCGACGGTGATCGCCGTCATCACCACGGACTGCGCCATCCAGCCGGGGGTGCTCGCGGCCGCCCTGCGCGAGGCGGTGTCCGGAACCTTCAACAGCCTCACGGTGGACGGGGACATGAGCCCCAACGACACCGTCTACGCACTGGCCAACGGCCGGGCTGGCAACACGCCCATCTCGGACCCGGGGCCGGAGCTGAAGGAGTTCACCGCCACGCTCTCGGACCTGTGCCTGGAGATGGCGCGGGAGATCGCCTCGGACGGCGAAGGCGCCACCAAGCTGCTGGAGGTGGAGGTGACGGGCGCACCGGATGCCGCCATCGCCCAGGACCTGGCACGCGCCGTGGCCGGCTCCACGCTGGTGAAGGCCGCCGTCTTCGGGGCCGATCCCAACTGGGGCCGCGTGCTCGCCACCGTAGGCGCGCGCGCCGGCACCCAGGGCTACGCCGTGGACCCCTACTCGGCCCACGTCCGCATCCAGGGCATCTCCGTCTACCAGGGCGAGCCGCGGCCGTATGATCCCGTGCAGCTCAAGACGCGCATGCGCGAGCCCGAGGTCCGTATCCAGGTGGACCTCACCGGCGGCGAGGGCTCGTCCGTGGCGTGGGGGTGCGATCTCTCGTACGACTACGTGAAGATCAACGCGGACTACACCTCGCTCATCGTCCCGAGGCCCGACGGCGGCGTGGGCAAGGACGACCGGCTGGCCAACTACAGCCCCGCGTTCAAGACGACGCTGCTCGTCGAGGCGCTCTCGTACATCTCTCGCTTCCGCGGCAAGCGCTGCGTCATCCGCTACGGCGGCGCGGCCATGGTGAAGGAGTCCCTCAAGCAGTCCTTCTGCCGGGACATCGAGCTGCTGCGCTCGGCGGGCCTGCAGCCCATCATCGTGCACGGCGGCGGGCCGGAGCTCACCCGCACGCTGGACAAGCTCGGCCTGCGCCAGGAGGGCGCGCTCATCACCGATGCCTCGGGCCTCAAGGTGGTGGAGATGGTGCTGTCCGGCTCCGTCAACTCGGAGCTCGTCACCATCCTCAACAGCCTGGGAGACCGGGCGGTGGGCCTGTCCGGCAAGGACGGCGCGCTGCTGCGGGCCCGGCGGATTCCGACGGAGGACGGCCGCTCCCGGGAGCACGTGGGCGAGGTGACGCGCGTCAACCACGAGTTCCTGGAGATGCTGCTGGGCCAGGGCTACGTGCCCATCATCTCCCCAGTGGGACTGGGCGAGGACGGGCAGACGTACGACCTGGGCTCGGACGCGGTGGCCGCCGAGGTGGCCAGCGCCCTCAAGGCCCACAAGCTCATCTACCTGCACGACGCGCCGGGCATCCTCCGGGGTGAGGAGCTCTTCAACGAGCTCACGGTCTCGCAGCTCGAGGCCCACCTCGCGGCCGGTGCCTTCGCCGGCAGCATGCAGACGCGGGCGAAGATGGCCCTGAAAGCGCTGGGCGGCGGCTTCGTGGAGCGTGTGCACGTCATCGATGGGCGCGTGCCACACAGCCTCATCGCCGAGCTCTTCACCGACAAGGGCGTCGGAACGCTCGTCACCCGCTGAGGCCCGGCCGTGAGGACATTGAACGTGAGTCCGCTTCGGAACAACGGAGACAAGGCGGCGCGGCAGGAGGCCATCCGCCGCATCATCCGCACCCATGCGGTGCCTACCCAGGACGAGCTGGGACAGCTCCTGGCCCGCGAGGGCTTCGACGTCACCCAGGCCACGCTGTCGAGAGACCTGGCCCAGCTCGGCGCCATGCGCGTGTCGCTGCCCCAGGGCGGCACGGTGTACGGGCTGGAGGAGGCTCCCCCACCCTCGGGCGAGGCCCGGCTGCAGGAGCTGGGGGAGATGGTCCTCTCGGTGGAGGACAACGAGATGTTGGTGGTGGTCCGCACCCGCCCAGGCGCCGCGCCCGCGGTGGCCTCGGCCATTGATCACGCCCGACTGCCCGAGAACCTGGGGACCATCGCCGGAGATGACACCATCTTCGCCGCCCCGACCCGGGGCAAGTCGACCCGCGCACTGAACCGGAAGTTGAAGTCCCTCTTTGGAAAGGAAGAAACCCCGTGACGATTGCCAAGACGGCCGCCTCCGGCGGGCCCGGCCTCCACCCGGAGGTGCTGGCATTCACCAGCTCGCTGGCGCTCGACAAGGCGCTGCTCACCGAGGACCTGGTGGGCAGCATCGCCCACCTCACCATGCTGTCGCGCACCCGCCTCATCCCCTCGGAGGACGCGCGCGCCATCCGCGAGCAGCTCGTGGCCATCTGGAAGGGCGCTCAGGCCGGCACGCTCGTCCTGGCTGACGAGGAGGACGTGCACATGGCCGTGGAGGCGGAGATTACCCGCGTCCTCGGGGAGCGAGCGGGCCTGCTGCACACCGCACGTTCACGCAACGACCAGGTCGCGTTGGATCTGCGCCTGCACGTGCGCGAGAAGGTGGCCGAGGTGCTCGGCGTGCTGGCGAAGCTGCTGGAGGGCCTGGCCGCCCGGGCCGAAGCAGAGCGCGAGACGCTGCTCCCCTCGTACACGCATCGGCAGCGGGCGCAGCCCATCTCGCTGGCGTACCTGCTGTGCGGGTACGGGGCCATGTTCACCCGCGACGTGGACGCGCTCGGCTTCGTGCTGGAGCAGGTGTCCGCGCTGCCGCTGGGCGTGGGGGCCATTGGCGGTACGTCGCTGCCCATCGACCGTGAGGTGACGCGCGAGCTGCTGCGCTTCCCCCGCCTGACGATGAACGGGCTGGACACGGTGGGCGATCGCGACTTCGCCATGGACTTCGCGTACGCCGCCATGCGCTCGCTGCTGCACGCGAGCCGGGTGGCCACCGACTTCTATGACTTCGCCTCGCCCGAGTTCGGCTTCGTGAAGCTGGACGGGGAGATTGCGTGCGGCTCGAGCATGATGCCGCAGAAGCGCAACCCGGACGTCTTCGAGCTGATCCGCGGCAAGTCCGGTCGGGCGGTGGGCAACCTCAACACGCTGGCGGTGCTGGTGAAGGGACTGCCGGGCGGGTACAGCCGGGACCTGCAGGAGGATCGGCAGGTGCTGCTGGAGACGGGGCCGCTGCTGACGAGCGTGCTGTCGATGCTGCACCTGGCGCTCGGCAAGGTGCACTTCGACAAGGAGCGGTGCTTCGCGGCGGTGGAGTCGGACTACATGCAGGCCACGGACGTGGCCGAGGCGCTGGCGATGAAGGGGATTCCCTTCCGTACGGCGTACAAGGCAACGGGGGCGCTGGTGCGGGCGTGCCAGGAGCGAGGCTTGCCGCTGGCCAAGGTGACGCTGGAGTTGGCCCAGTCGGTGGACCCACGCTTCGACGCCGAGGTGCTGAAGAGCGCGGATCCGCGACGCGCGGTGGAGCGCAAGGCCAACGCCGGAGGCACCGGGCCGGCGTCGGTGGAGAAGCAGATTGCGGAGCTGAAGTCCCACGCGGCCCGGGCCAGGGCGATGGCGGATGCCGTCCCCCGGCTCGCGGCCCTCTTCGATTCCTTGCAGGAGGCAGCACTGTGAAGCGCGATTTCCTGACCCTGGCCGACCGTACCGAGGCCGAATACCGCGCCCTGTTCGATCGGGCCCATGCGCTCAAGGCGAGCCGCAAGCGCAAGGAAGTGGTGACGACGCTGGCCGGGCGGCACCTGGTGCTGGTGTTCGAGAAGTCCTCGACGCGCACGCACCTGTCGTTCGAGGCGGCGATGTACCAGCTGGGCGGCACGGTCTCGACGATCACCTCGAGCAGCAGCCAGATCGCTCGTGGGGAGACGATCGAGGACACCGCGCGGGTCATCTCCGGCTACGCGGACTGCATCATGTTCCGCACCTTCGGGGATGACCGGCTGGAGGCGTTCGCGAAGGCGTCCCAGGTACCGGTGATCAACGGCCTGTCCGAGGGCGGTCACCCGGTGCAGATCCTGGCGGACCTGTTCACGGTGGAGGAGCGGCTGGGGAGCGTGAAGGGCAAGACGATTGCCTTCGTGGGCGACTGCGCGAGCAACATGGGCCGCTCGTTCGTGGAGGCCACGCGTTTCTTCGGGTTCAACCTGCGGCTGGGGTGCCCGGAGGGCTACCGTCCGTCGGCGGAGCTGCTGGCGCAGGCGGGAGCGCGCGTGCACGTGACGGCGGACGCCACCGAAGCGGTGCGTGGGGCGGACGTGGTGGTGACGGACGTGTGGACGAGCATGGGCCAGGAGGCCGAGTCGGCGAAGCGCATGAAGGAGCTGCACGACTACCAGCTCAACGAGACGCTGCTGGCGAAGGCGAACCCGAAGGCCATCGTGCTGCACTGCCTGCCGGCGCACCGGGGTGAGGAGATCACCGACGGCGTCGTAGACGGGGCGCAGTCGGCGGTGTGGGACGAGGCGGAGAACCGGATGCACGTCCAGAAGGCACTGCTGGAGCAGCTCATCCTGGGCTGAATCCCCGCCCTCAGCTGAACCCCGAGGGCAGAGGGTCACGAGCACCCTCTCCCTCAGGGACCTGAAGGGCGAGACTCCTCAAGCGTCTGTCTTGGGACCCCGGGAGTCCCCGGCATCCCGCGTCTTCTCCGACGACTTCTTCTCTTTGATCGTGCCCAGGCTCGTGCTCCACCACTCTGGGCACAACACCAGGAAGAGGCCGCCAAACACCAACATGCCCACCAGCGAGACCAGAATCAGTTCCATGGTTCCTCTCACTCCTTCTTGACGTCAATCATTGTCATCATGCCGGCCTCGGCATGTTCGAGGATGTGGCAGTGCATCATCCAACTGCCGGCGTCCGTGGGGACGAGCGCGATGTCCACCTCCTCGCGCCCGTGGATGAGGACGGTGTCACGGAAGAACAGCTCATCCACCGGTACGCCATCGCGCGCGAGCAGCCGGAAGAACATCCCGTGCAGATGGATGGGGTGCAGGCGCGCCGACTCGTTCACGTACCGCAGGCGGTAGAACTGGCCCTGCTTCAGCGTCAGGCCCGACGCATGTGGGTGCGCATGCCCGGCGAAGGCCAGGCCGTCGATGGTCCACTCGATACCAAGGGGGCCTCCCCCGCGCGCATTCAAGCGAAAGGTGTGGTGCTCCGGCACCTCGAGCCCCACCTTCCAGGCAGGCACATGCGCGCGCGCCGGCGAACCGAAGGTCGGCGTGTCCAGCGGCTCCCCTTCGATCACAATGTCCGCGAGGTGGTTGGACTGACGCGCGTGGAACCGGTCCACGATGCGCAGGGGCGCCCCCGAGAGCTGGTTGAAGGTGAGGTCGATGTCGACACGGTTGCCGGGAGCCAGCTCGAAGCCCGAGGGATCGATGGGCGCGCTCAGGTACAGCCCATCCACCGCGATGAGCTTCGCCTGCAGGCCCGAGAAGTCCGGAGTCACCACGCGCCCATTTGAGGAGTTGAGCAGGCGCAGGCGGATGCGCTCGCCCGGACGCACGCGCAACACCTCGTCAGTGCGCCCGTTCACCGTGATGACGTTGCCCCACCGCCCGTCGTGCGCGAGATCATGCCGGGTGTTGAAGCGCGGGAAGATCTGCCGCGTCTCGTCGAGCAACCAGTCGTCGATGACCCACACCACGTCGCGGCTGTAGGGCGGCGGCTCGACGTCCTCGACGATGAGCACGCCGTAGAGGCCGCGCTCCACCTGCTCGCTGCTGCGCACGTGCGGGTGGAACCAGAAGGTGCCGGCGTCCTTCGGAGTGAACTCGTAAACGAACGTCTCTCCCGGCTGCACCGGGGGCTGGGTGGCGTGGGGCACGCCGTCCATGGCGTTGGGCAGCCGCACGCCGTGCCAGTGAATGGTGGTCTCCTGCGGCAGCCGGTTGGTGAAGCGAACCCGCAACGTCTCGCCCAGGCGGATTCGCAACTGTGGCCCCGGCACCTGGCCGTTGTAGGCCCAGACGCGCAGCCGATGGCCGTCGATGAGCGGCACCTCGGTGGGCTCGGCCACGAGGTCGAAGGTGCGCACCGTGCCGAGAGGACGGGCCTCCAACGGGTAGGCGCCCTCGAACTCGCGCAACGCCCGCTGGACCTGGGGCGACTTGTTCCCGCCCGATTGGCAAGCTGAAGGAAAGATGAGGAGGAATGCGGCGGCCACGAGGGCTCGCGCGCACCCGGAAGGTGTCAACACGTGAGTCGAGCTCCAGAGCAGAAGGGAATGGCTGGCCGGAGCGCGAAAACGTGCCCGGCCCCTCAAGGCTTTCGACACGGCACACGGAGACTCGAGCCTCCTCGCGCTATGGCGAAAAGAGGACCGGAGACCCGGGGCACGCGCCGGGAGAGCTCAAATGAGGAGCGAGCGGATGCGGAGGAAGACAGGTGGCCCCTGGGCGTGGGGCGTATCCCAGAGGGCGAACGACAGGCGGCCACCACCCTCGGGAGCCTTGAAGGCGAGCCATACCGGCAGCGAGGCCGGTGGGACCGCGAGCGGGGACGCGTGGCTGGAGACGTCCACGAGGGCCGGCCCGAGGAGCTCCCGGTCCAACGCGTCGCAGCAGTCCTTCCGCAACGTCGTCCCGTCGTGCGAGGACGTCTCCGCCTTCTTCTCTTCGTGCGGGCACTTGCAGGCGGTGCCCGTCGCGGCCTGCTTAGGGCAGAAGTGCGCGAGCCCTACTCCGCTGGCCACCTGCCAACCGAGGAGAAGCGCGAGCGTGAAGATGCGAAGGGCCAGCGACACGATGGCCTGTCCTATACGCGGGTCGAGGATTGGCCGCAACCGAAGCTCATCGCGCAGTATCCGGGCGCGGCGCAATCCCTTCTCGCCACCCCGGTGAACTCGGGGCGGATCCGCTGGTCACGGCTGTTCGAGCAGCCGCTGTTCGGACGGTGAGGGCTACCCTCCTCATCCCGGACGGCGTCGGGGCACGCGACCTTCGTTCCCGTTGAGCAGAAGCTCGACGAGCTCACGCGGCCGTGCGAGCGCGACGAGGTGACCGCTGTCGAGCCGTTCCGGCTCGATGTCCAGCCGTCGAAGCGAGAGCGAGCGCAGGAACTCGAACGGAAAGAGCCGGTCGCGAAGGCCAGCGATGACGCGAGTCGGGACATCCGGCCACGCGGCGAGAGGCCAGCGATCCGCGAACGGCCTGCTCGACTGCGTCGGTCCACCGTGAGCGAGCGCGTCCTCGAGGACCTCGGGCGGCAGGTCGTGTAGGAACATCGTGACCGGGTCGAACGGTGCGTCCGGATTGCGCCCCTCGCGGATGGCCAGGTCGCGCTCCGCATCGACCTGGCCCGTCGCCGTCCACCACTCGCCCGGCGTCTCGCCCGGCGCCGGTATCATCGGCGCGACCAGCACGAGCGAAGCCACGTCGGTGCGCTCGCAGACCATCGTCGCCGGATAAGCGCCCATCGACGCCGCGACGATGACGACCTTCGAGCGCGAGCCGATCGCGTCCGCGACGATGTCCGTGTATGCACCGAGGCCCGCCGAATCATCGGAGGCCGGAAGGTCCGGAGCGATGACCTCGTGTCCAGCCGAGCGGAGCAGCGGCACCACGAGATGCCAGCCCCACGCCTCACCGCCCGCTCCGGGGACCAGGACATACGTCGATTTCGAGTGCATGTCCGTTGGACTCTAGAGGAGGCACAAGCTCATCGGAGAATCGACCGATGATTGCCTCCGTCGATGTCGAGCCGCCAACTCATCCTCTCGCGCGCGCCACCAGCGCCTCGGACTCCGCGAGGAACTTGCTGATGTGCGCGCTGTCCGCGAGCTTCGGCGAGGGCTCGATTGAGCCATGCGCCGCGACCTCGCCGCCCCCCTGCTGGGTGACAACCACCGCTGTGCCGTCATGGAAGCGGCGGGAATCGCCCCCTCCTACTCCTTCTCGTTGTCGGCGGGAGCGGAGGCATCTCAGCCCTGGGTTCCGCCGCTCATGCCTTCTTCGGAGCGCCTCGCCGCGACGAACCCCACGACGAAGGCGATCAGCCCGGCCCCAGCGCTCGCCACGGCGAATAGCCAGATGATTATGAACATCATCCCCAGCGACGTGAAGCCCACGCTGATGCAGAGCGCGAGGGGCGGCAAGGCCATCACAGACGTGACGATGAGCGCGAACAGCCCCCCTCGGGCGACCGCCCGCGAGCCCTGACCCAACAACCACAACAGCAGCGCGATCACGACAGGGACGAAGGTGGCGACGATGGCCGGCATGCTGAGACTTCTCCTGGTTCTCGCGAGAGCATACCCCAGAAGGAGCCTCGGGCTCCTGACGGCTCAGCGCAGGGGCAGCGACACCATCGCCTCGGCGAAGCGCTCGAACACCTGATTCGCGGTGAGCGTGGGCTGCTCGTCGATGTTGCCCAGCATCAGCGCGAAGACGACGCGCGGGTGCTCGGGATCATGGGGGCGCTCGGCGATACCTACGTAGGCTTTCTGCCCCGAGAGCGTCCCCGTCTTGGCGCGGATGAGCCCCCGGGCCCCGTTGGAGACGGCGGTGCTCGCCAGCGTGCCGTCCACCCCCGCGATGGGCAGGCTCTCCAACAGCGCGTTGGCATAGGACTCCTTCAGGCTGGTGTAGATGACCCCCACCAGCCCACGCGCGGTGGCCACGTTGTAGCGCGACAGCCCGCTGCCATCCGCCGCCCGCAGCAGGCGCGTGGAGATGCCCCGGCGCGTGAGCTCTTGCGCCATGGCGTCACGCAGCGCGGCGTAGCTCTCGGTGCCCGTGCGCTCGCGGGTGAAGCGCAGGCCGAGCCGCTCGGCGTAGAGGTTGAGCGACTCCTTGTTCGTCACCTTCACCAGCTCGGCCAGCGACGGGCTGACGAACTCCAGGAGCGGCTCACTCGTGGTGGCCAAGGGCACGGAGACCGTCTGCGGCGCGGCCGGCACGCGCCAGATGCCGCGCACGGCCAGGGACTCCTCCATGCACGAGGTGAACAAGGCTTGTGGCTCATCGATGGCGACACGCATCGACGCCTTGCTCGGGCACTGCTCCGCCGTCGAGCGCCACACACAGCGGATGCGTCCACTCCCCCGCTCGCGCACGCAGCCGAGCCCGGCGCGCTGGGCGTTCGACTCGAGGTACACGACGGTGGGGGGCGCCTCGAAGGCCGGGCTGTAGCGCACCTCGATGGGCCTCCGGGGCTGGGACTTGCAGTCCTGTCCCTGGGGACGCTCCAGCGACAGGTCCACCACGTTCTCGCGGAAGACGAAGAGGGAGGGAGCGGCGCTGTAGGCATAGGCCGCGTCGTCCCAGGCCCAGCCGGGGCCGAAGAGACCATAGGGCCCCTCGTCAGCGTTGTTCACCCGCACCGCCCCGAGCCATTGCCGGATGCCCCGCGCGTGGATCGCCTCGGCCAGCTGCTCGCAGGCCATGGCGGTCTCCGGGAAGCGCCACGAGCCCAGCGATGGGTCTCCCGAGGCCTCCACCACGAGATCCCCGAGGAAGAGGTTGCCCAGCTGGGTTCCCTCGAGCCGCACCGGCGTGCGGAAGCGGTAGTCCGGGCCGAACGCGGACAGGGCGGCGGAGGTGGACACCACCTTCATCGTCGACGCGGGCAGCAGGCGCACGTGCTCGTGGCGCGCATAGAGCGGTGCCCCCGTCGCCGCGTCCACCATGAAGACGCTCGCCAGCGTGCCCTCGTCCTCGACGGACTCGAAGAGCGCATTGGCCACCGTGGTCAGTGACGGTGGTGGCGGCGGACGGGTCGTCGCCTGGGGGAGACAGGCCGGAAGCACGAGGGCCAGCAGGAGCGTCGCGAGGGGGAAACGGCGCATGGCCTCAAGCTACCGTCCCCTCTCCGGGGTGTCGACGCTGGGGTGAGCCGCGGTGAGGTGCTTCCGTGCGCACGTTCACAGAGGGGGCGAGGGGGCAACCCGGACGCAGGCTGAATTCGGCTACGGAACAAGCCCTACCCGTCCAGTTCCACCAGTCCCAGGTCTCGAATCAGCGACGCTCGGAGTCGAAATCCCCTGGCCGGCGTGCTGGCGCGCAACTTGCTCTGGCGCCACTCGAATGAACACGAAACGATTCATGAAGTGGCTGGCGCCGATGCTCACCCTGGCGGTGCTCGGTGCGGGGACGGTGGCACGCGGCGGAGCCAGGTACACGTCCGCCTTCTGCGTCAGGAACGCAGACGCGTCAGGCCATTGCTATGGGAGCCTGGTCGCGTTTCGCAACCACGAGAACGGCGCCACTTCCGCGGAGTTCAGCGTGAGCTCCGATGGCGCCATGCTCTTCAAGGCCGAGTTCGCGCCCACGGCCACCGCGCCCGTCACGTCGATGTCCTGCACTCCGAACGCGAAGGTGGCGGCCTTCTGGGACAAGGCCCTCTTGCACCACGGCTACTTCAACATCTACTGGGACGCCGCCGGGACCTGCTACCACCTGTACCTCTCCAATGGCTCCCGGTACTTCTAGACCACGCGCGTCCGGCGGCAGGCACCCCCGTCGGACGCGCACCACTGCGGCCTACTTCCTGGCCAGGTAGTCCTGGAGCGGACGCACCGTCAAATCCTTGCGCAGCAGCGCCTCCAGCGCACCCACCGCCATCCGCGCCGCCTGCACCGTCGTGTAGTACGGCACGCTGTGCATCAGCGACTCGCGGCGGATGGAGAAGCTGTCGGCGATCTCCTGCTTGCCGAACGTCGTGTTGATGACGAGGACGATCTGCCCGTCCACGATCTTGTCCACGATGTGCGGCCGGCCCTCCTGCACCTTGAGCACCTTCTGCGTCTCGATGCCCTTCGTCGCCAGGTAATCGTGCGTACCGCCCGTGGTCACGATCTGGAACCCCAGCGAGCGCAGCCGCCGCGCCAGATCCACCACCGCCGGCTTGTCGTCGTTCTTCACCGAGATGAAGACCTTGCCGCTCCTCGGCAGCTTCACGCCCGCCGCCTGCTGGCTCTTGGCGAAGGCCGACGCGTAGTCGTCCGCGATGCCCATCACCTCGCCCGTGGACTTCATCTCGGGCCCGAGGATGACGTCCACCCCGGCGAAGCGCGCGAACGGGAACACCGACTCCTTCACCGCCACGTGCCGGAACTCGGGCTCCTGCGTCGCGCCCAGCTCCGCCAGCGTCTTGCCCACCATGCACAGCGAGGCAATCTTCGCCAGCGGCATGCCCGTGGCCTTCGAGATGAACGGCACCGTGCGGCTCGCCCGCGGGTTCACCTCCAGCACGTAGATCGTCTTCCCCTGGATGGCGAACTGCACGTTCATCAGGCCCACCACGCCCAGCTCCTTCGCCAGGGCGATCGCCTGATCCTTCATCCGCTCCACCAGGTCCGGCGACAGCGAGTGCGGCGGCAGCGTGCACGCCGCGTCACCCGAGTGCACGCCCGCCTCCTCCACGTGCTCCAGCACCCCGCCCACCAGCACCGCGCCCGTCTTGTCCGCCACCAGGTCCAGGTCCACCTCGGTGGCGTCCTTGAGGAAGCGGTCGATCAGCACCGGGTGCTCCGGCGACGCGCTCACCGCCTCGCGCATGTACCGCTCCAGGCTCTGCTGGTCGTACACCACCTCCATCGCCCGGCCGCCCAGCACGTACGAGGGCCGCACCATCACCGGGTAGCCGATGCGCTCGGCCACGCGGTAGGCCTCCTCGTGGCTGCGCGCCACGCCATTCTCCGGTTGCGTCAGCCCCAGCCTCTCGATGAGCTGCGCGAAGCGCTCGCGGTCCTCGGCCCGGTCGATGGCGTCCGGCGGCGTGCCGAGAATCGGCAGCCCGGCCTTCTCCAGCGGCACGGACAGGCGCAGCGGCGTCTGCCCGCCGAACTGCACGATGGCTCCCACTGGCTTCTCGCGCTGCGACACCTCCAGCACGTCCTCGATGGTGAGCGGCTCGAAGTACAGGCGGTCCGACGTGTCGTAGTCCGTGGACACCGTCTCCGGGTTGCAGTTGACCATCACCGTCTCGTACCCGGCCTCGCGCAGCGCGAAGGCCGCGTGCACGCAGCAGTAGTCGAACTCGATGCCCTGGCCGATCCGGATGGGGCCGCTGCCCAGGATGAGCACCTTCTGGCGCGGGGTGGGCGGCGCCTCGTCCTCCTCCTCGTAGGTGGAGTAGAGGTACGGCGTGTAGGCCTCGAACTCGGCGGCGCAGGTGTCCACCCGCTTGAACACGGGCCGGATGCCCTTGGCGTGCCGGCGCGCTCGCACATCGGCCTCGGTGCAGCCCAGGAGCTGCGCCAGGTACTTGTCCGCGAAGCCGTCCGACTTCGCCGCGCGCAGCACCTCGTCGGCACCTTCTCCAGCTTGCCGAACTCCTGGATACGCCGCGCCTCGTGCACCAGCGCCTGGATGTGGCGCAGGAACCACGGATCGATGGCGGAGAGCTCGTGCACCTCCTCCACCGTCATGCCCTCGCGGAAGGCCTGCACCAGGTAGCCAGGCCGCTCGGGCCGGGGCACGCGCACGTAGTCGCGCAGCACCTTGCGCCGCTCTTCCTTGTTCTCCGGCAGCTCGGGGGACTCCAGACCCGTGCGGCCGGACTCCATGGAGCGCATCGCCTTGAGGTACGCCTCGCGGAAGGTGCGGCCGATGGCCATCACCTCGCCCACCGCGCGCATGCTGGTGGTGAGGGTGCGGTTGGCGTGCGGGAACTTCTCGAAGTTGAAGCGCGGCACCTTCACCACCACGTAGTCCAGGGTGGGCTCGAAGGAGGCCGGGGTGTCGCGGGTGATGTCGTTGCGCAGCTCGTCCAGCGTGTAGCCCAGGGCCAGCTTCGCGGCGATCTTCGCGATGGGGTAGCCCGTGGCCTTCGAGGCCAGCGCGCTGGAGCGCGACACGCGCGGGTTCATCTCGATGACCACGATGCGCCCGTCGCGCGGGTTGACGCCGAACTGGATGTTGGAGCCACCCGTGTCGACGCCGATCTCCCGGATGATGCGCATGGACGCCTCGCGCAGCCGCTGGTACTCGCGGTCCGTGAGCGTCTGGGCCGGGGCCACGGTGATGGAGTCACCGGTGTGCACGCCCATCGGGTCCAGGTTCTCGATGGAGCAGACGATGATGACGTTGTCCGCCGAGTCGCGGACCACCTCCAGCTCGTACTCCTTCCAGCCGAGTACGCTCTCCTCGATGAGGATGGTGGAGGTGGGGCTGGCCTTGAGGCCGGAGCGGCAGATGGCCTCGTACTCCTCGCGGTTGTAGGCGATGCCGCCGCCAGTGCCGCCCAGGGTGAAGGAGGGCCGGATGATGGCCGGGAAGCCGATCTCCTCGGTCAGGGCGAGGGCCTGCTCCATGGTGGTGGCGTAGCCGCTCTTGGGCAGCGCCACGCCGATGCGCTCCATGGCCTGCTTGAAGAGCAGTCGGTCCTCGGCCTTGTTGATGGCCTCCAGCGAGGCGCCGATGAGCTTCACCCCGTACTTCTCGAGGATGCCCTGCTCGGCGAGCGCCTTGGCCAGGTTGAGCGCCGTCTGGCCGCCCATGGTGGGGAGGACGGAGTCGGGGCGCTCCTGGGCGATGATCCGCTCGGCGACCTCGACCGTGATGGGCTCGATGTACGTGCGGTGGGCGAACTCCGGGTCGGTCATCACCGTTGCCGGGTTGCTGTTCAGGAGGACGACTTCGACGCCTTCCTCACGCAGCGCCTTGGTGGCCTGGGTCCCTGAGTAGTCGAACTCGACGGCCTGGCCGATGACGATCGGGCCGGAGCCAATGACGAGAACCTTCCGGATATCGTTACGCTTGGGCATCGAGGGGGGCCCAATAGCAACCTTCGCCCCCTCTTGCACGAACCGTGTGAACCGGGTAGCGGGGGGGGGTGGAAGATGGAAGCTTGCCCGGCGGCAGGGAGGTCGGTCCCAGGCGGCCGGGCGCTCTGCTAGGCTGCACTCCGTTTTCCGGAGGTTTCATGCGTCGCTGGTCCCTGGCCCTGCTCTTCTCTCTCGCCTCTCCCGTTTTCGCCCAGGAGGCCCAGGAAGCCCCCGCCGCAGCCCCTCCGCCAGCCGCTGAGCCCACACCGGCTCCCGCCCCAGCAGCCGAGCAGGCGTCCCCCGCCACGGAGTCGGCTCCCGCCGCGGAGTCGGCTCCCGCCGAGAAGCCACGCCGCCGCCGCAGGCAGGAGGCTTCCGCCGAGGCACCCGCCGCCGAGACTCCTGTCGCGGCCCAGGCACCTGCCCCCCAGGCTCCGACTCCGGCTCCGACCCCTGCCCCCACCGCTGCGGCTCCGACCCCCGTGGCCCCCCCAGCGCCCGCGCCTGAGCCCGGCAGCGTCCAGGAGGAGGTGCGCGACGAGGCCCGTTACCTGCTCGGCTATCTGCTCACCGGCGATGTGCGCAGCTCCGTGCCGCTGATCTCCTTCCCCTTCCAGCTCGAGGAGCGGAGGTTCGACGCGCCCGAGCCCCTCGTGGTCACCTGGGTGAAGGCGCTGCGCAACAAACGGACGGACCTCGTCACCCTCTACGACATCGAGGTCCTGTCCTACGCGGAGCTGGAGAAGAAGTACGGCAAGCCGCCCGCGCGGCTGGGCGCCATCGTCCCGCGCGGTACGGAGGTGTACGGCGCGGTGGCCAACCTCTCGGGGCGTGCGGCGGTCATCCTGTACCGGAAGGACGGCGATAGCTGGAAGGCGTTCGCCTATACGGACTGACCAGTACCGCTCCGAAGGTGGCCCGCAGCCTACTCGCCCGCCTCCTTTTGTTCCCGCCTCCTCCGAATTGCATGGAGTCTCTCCACAACGGAGAAGGGGAAAATGGCGCGGTGCTGGATGTTCTCGTAGAACGCCGCCAGATAGCGTTCGCTCCCAATCTGGATGACGGCCTGCGCAGGCTGCTCGGACTGAGCACCCCACCAGGCATCCGCCTCGTCACGCGTGTTGAACGTGGCCACCACCGGGGGGGGACCGTTTCGCGTCATCTCCTCGATGTGGATCGCGATCGCCAGATCTGGAACAAGCGCACGGCGGTCTCCCTCTCGAGAGGAGAGGACCACGTGATACTGGTCCGCGATCAGTACAAGGGCCAGATCGGGCGGCTTGGGTCTTGACCTGAGCCAGGCTTCCGCTTCGTCGAGAGTGCTGAAGGAAGCGATGACTCGCGGGGGAGCCTTGGATTCGACGTCCTTGAGGTAACTCTCGAACTCATACGCCTGACCATTCTGCCAGACGAACCAGAGCGCATCGATGGCGAGGAGAAACAACTTCTTCTCCTCGGGAGACTGAGCATGCGCCCCGCTCTTGCCGAGCAACTTCTGCGCTTCGCTGACGCGATCGAAAATCGTCACTGCGCCACCATTTGGCCGAAGCTATGCGGGCGATGTGGACGGTACAAGTGTCTCAGCGCACAGAGCCCACGAACTCGCGGAAGCGCTCCAGGCCCTTGCGCAGTTGCTCGCGCGAGGTCGCGAAGCTCATCCGGATGTAGCCCTCGACGCCAAACGGAGTGCCCGGCATCGCGGCGACACGGAAGTCGTTGAGGAGGATCTCCGACATCTGCACCGCGCCCGTCAGCGGCGCGCCCTTGTACGTGCGCCCCAGGAGGCCGCTCACGTTGGGCAGCACGTAGAAGGCGCCCTCGGGCCGCCGGCAGCGCACGCCCTCCATCGAGTTGAGTGCGTCCACCACCATGTCCCGCCGTCCCCGGTACTCCTCCACCATGGGGATGAAGATGTCCTGCGGGCCCTTGAGCGCTGCCGTCGCCGCCTTCTGCACGAAGGACGCCGCGTTCGACGTGGACTGATCCTGGATCATCTGCATGCCCGCGATGAGCCACTTGGGCCCCGCCGCGTAACCCATGCGCCAACCCGTCATCGAGAACGCCTTGCTCATGCCGTTGATGACGACCAGCCGCGACACCAGATCCGGCGCCACGTTGCCGATGTTCAGGAACTCGCCCTGGTAGAGCAGCTTCTCGTAGATGTCGTCGCTCACCACCAGGCACTCGTGCCCGCGCAACGCCTGGGCAATGCCCTCCAGCGCGGCCCGCGAGAACACCGCCCCCGAGGGATTGCTCGGGCTGTTGAGGACGATCGCCTTCGTGCGCGGCGAGAGCGCCCGGCGAATGGCCTCTGGATCCGGCGCGAAGCCGTCCTCCTCGCGCGTCTGCACGAAGACGGGCTTGCCGCCCGCGAGCTGCACCATCTCCGGGTAGCTCACCCAGTACGGCGCCAGGATGATGACCTCGTCCCCCTCGTTCAGCAGCGCCTGGAAAGCGTTGTAGATGGCCTGCTTGGCCCCCACGGACACCACGACCTGGTCCGGCGCGAAGGTGAGGCGGTTGTCCCGCTCCAGCTTCGCGCAGATGGCCTCGCGCAGCTCCGGGATGCCCGCCGTGGGCGTGTACCGGGTGAAGCCCTGTTTCAGGGCGTCGATGGCTGCCTGTTTGATGAACTCCGGCGTATCGAAATCGGGCTCGCCCGCCGCCAGACTCACCACGTCCACACCCTGGGCCGCCAGCGCCTTCGCCTTCGCGTTGAGCGCGAGCGTGGGGGACGGCTTGATGGCCTTGAGCCGGTTCGCAAGATTCATGGCCGGTCCCTACCAGTGCGCCCCAGGCCGGACAAGAAGCCTGGAGTCACGACTGAACAGATCCGGTCTCTGCCACACTGCGCCAATGACGCTCGGCTCACCGCGTCATCGACGCGCGCTTCTGACGCCCCTCAGCCCTGCTTCGAGTACTTCGCGCGCAGCACCTTCAGCACGTTGGGGGGAACCAGCCCCTCGACGTTGCCGCCGAACGAGGCCACCTCCCGGACGAGCTGCGACGACACGTAGAAGTAGTCCTCACCCGTCATCATGAAGACAGTCTCGATGCCCGGAGCCAGCTTGCGGTTCATGTTCGCGAGCTGAAACTCGTACTCGAAGTCGGAGACCGCCCGCAGGCCGCGCAGCAGCACGTTCACGCCGCGCCGGTTCGCGTACTCCACCAGCAGGCCGTGGAAGGCATCCACCTCCACCCGCGGATCCTGACACGCCTCGAGGATGAGCTGCTTGCGCTCCTCCTCGGTGAACAGCGGGACCTTCTTCGGGTTCACCGCTATCGCGACGATCACCCGATCGAACATCTGGAGCGAGCGCTGGATGATGCTGAGGTGACCGTTGGTGAGTGGATCGAACGAGCCCGGATAGATGGCGGTGCGCATGCCAGCCCAGTCTCGACGCACCCCGGCAACCGGTCAAGGAATGCGGAAAATACTCACCAGCGTGTCCCCGAACCGCCGCTGGTCCACCCGCTCGAAGCCCTCATGGGACTCGGGAGCTGTCTCCCGCTTGTCGTGCTCGACGACCACGGTGCCCCCGGGCGCCAGCACCTTGCTCCGCACCACCCCCTCCAGCACCGTCTCCACCACCCTGGCCGCGTACGGCGGGTCCGCGAAGACAATCTCGAACCTGTCCCCCCGGCGGCCGAGCACCTCGAGCGCCCGCTCCACCGGCTGCGCGAGGATCTCCACCCGCTCGCCAAAGCCCAACGCATCCGTGTTCGTCCGGCAGAGCGACAGCGCCTCCCGATCCGAGTCCACTAGCACCACCCAGCTGGCCCCTCGCGAGACGGACTCGAGGCCCAGCGCCCCCGTCCCCGCGTAGAGGTCCAACACCTTCTGCCCTTCCAGCCACTGGCCGAGCACGTTGAAGATCGTCTCGCGCACCCGGTCCGCCGTGGGGCGGATGTGCTTCGACGTTGCCTTGGGGCCCGCCAGCGCCCGCCCTCTCGCACTACCCGCGACAATCCGCATCAGTCGCCCCGCTTCTCCGCCAGGAAGAGCATCGACTTCCAACCCGTCCGCGACGCACCCAGCGCCGCCAGTACCTCGGAGGCCTCGGTGAACGCCAGCGCCTCCAGCCGCGTCGCCTCCTGGGCGTCCAGCGCCGGGAGCTGCGCGCCCAGCACCCCGAGCAATTCCCCCGCCCTCAGTCCCGCCTTCTCCGCCTTCTGATCCAAGCTTGCGCGCACCTGCTCCGGGTACGAGGCCAGCGCCAGCCGCTCGAAGGGCGCCGCGCACTCCACCTTCCTCACTCCCGCCGCCACGTACGTGGGCAGCACCCGCGCCGAGCGCCGCCCGGCCTCCCCCACCGACACCCCCACCCCGTGCTGCCCCGCCAGCTCCACGAGGCTCTGCAGGAACTGCACGTCCTGATCCTCCTCGCCCAGCAGGGCCGCGGACACGCGCAGGAAGCGCACCGACAGGCCCTGCCGCTGAAGCTCCTCCAGCAACACACGAGCCCCCTCCAGCTCGCTGCCCTCGGGGCCCGCGGGCAGGGACACCTCTAGCACCAGCTCGCGCTCCACCACGGGCCCGGAGAGCTGCCGCACGGCCTCCGCCGCCGCATCCACCTCCAGCCGCGTCACGTCCAGCGACACCAGCGAGAAGCCCGCGTCCACCAGGCGGAAGATGCCCTCCTGGAGCTGCTCCAGCGCCTCCGGCTCCGCCGTCGGCACCCGTACCGGCCCCGCCTGCAGGAAGAGGGGGCGCGTATGGCCGTCCGCCTCGCCCACCTCCTGCACCGCGGCCATGAAGCGCTCGGCCGCACCCCGGTCCGCCAACGGATGCGGGCACATCAGTCCCAGCACCGCGTCCTCGCCCCGTGCCGCCGCCAGCAGTCCGGGCAGCATCGGCCGTACGGGCACGGGCAGGCACGGCAGCGCCACCGGTACCCCTTCGAGCGCCTCGAGCAACTCGCGTGGGTTCAGCACGGGGAGCCGCGAGCGGACCCCCAGCCGCGCCACCACGCTCGTCGGCCTCAGCGTCAGCACCTTGTCGAGCACGTTCATCCGGGAAACGAGAATCGTCCGCTCCCGAGAGGGCCGCAAGCGCGATGTGGGGATTTTCGTTCAGCCCTCCACCCCAGCGCGCCTCCGGCCCCCCCTGCGTCAGGGCGCCGAGCAACCCTGCGCGGTGGACACTCCGAGCGACGTGGCCGTGCGCACGAGGCTCTGCGTCGTCAGCCGTACGTCGGACACCTGGACGTTGGCGCCCTCGAGAGACAGGGAGAAGCGGCTCAGTGCACCTCGCCCTGATGGGCGTAGGTCTCGCTCTCGATCTGGATGGTGGTGTGATCGATCCCGAACCGGTCGAAGAGCTCGTGCTTGGCCGCGGTGAGGATCTCGTCGTTGTTGCAGACCATCGGATCCAGCACCACCAGGTGAGCCGACAGCGCATACATCCCGCTGGCAATGGTCCACACGTGCAGGTCATGCACGTCGCGTACGCCCTCCACCTTCAGCAGCAGCTCCTTCACCACCGACAGGTCCACGTGCGACGGCACCGCCTCCAGCAGCACGTCCACCGCGTCGCGCACCAGCCGGAGCGCTCCCACGACGATCACCACCGAGATGAGCACCGAGATGAGCGGGTCCATCATGTACCAGCCCGTCAGGTACATCACCCCGGCGCCAATCAGTACGCCCACGCTCGAGAGCGCATCCCCCAGCACGTGCAGGAAGGCACCCCGCACGTTCATCGAGTGCGAGCGGTGCAGGAAGCCGAGCGCTCCCAGGTTCGCCACCAGGCCAACCGTTGCCACCACGGCCATGGGCCCCAGCTTCACCTCGGCCGGGGCGCGCAACCGCTCCCACGCCTCCACCAGGATGAAGACGGTGATCCCCAGCAGCAGCACGCCATTGAGCAGCGCGCTGAGAATTTCCATGCGGTAGTAGCCGTAGGACTTCTTCAGATCCGCTGGCTTCCCGGAGAACCACAGCGCCAGCAGGCTCAACCCCAGCGCGCTGACGTCCGTGAGCATGTGGCCCGCGTCGGACATGAGGGCCAGCGAGTTGGTGAGGTAGCCGCCCACCGCCTCGGCCACCGCGATGGTGCCCGTGAGCACCAGGGCGAACACCAGCCGGCTCCGATCCTTGCGCCGCTCCTCTTTCAAGGAAGGATGCGGCGGCCTGGCGGGTTTCCCATGACCGTGTCCCGCACACTCCTCGCCATGAGCGTGATCGTGCTCGTGCCCTGCCGCGCCATGTGTGTGTGGAGATGTAGTCACGTGAAGGAGATGTACGAACGCAGATCCACGGAGAGCCGGCAAACGGCTAGAGTCCAAAAACCTCGTAGGTTCAAGGTTTTTCCCCCTGTTGAACATCCCCAAGAGCCGGAAGATGGACCTCGAGAGGCACCAGAACCTGCACACCATCATCATGCTGCGGGAAATCATCCGCAAGTGGTGGAGAGCGGAGCTCCACTTCGCGGACCGCAATGGCCTGGTGATGGATTGGCAGCGTGGCGGAGATATTCCGCCCACGCCCAACGAGTGCTGCCGCCTCTCACTCAGCTCGCGGGAGGGCCTGCGCCGCTGCAACCAGTCCGTGCGCCAGCTGCACGAGCAGTTTCGAGCCAACCGGCGCCTGCGCCGGGCCACCGTGCAGCCGTGCCACCTGCAGTTCAGCCTGGTGGGCGCCCCGCTCTACATTCAAGACGAGTACGAAGGCTTCCTCTTCGTGGAGGGCTTTTTGCGCGAGCCGCCCTCGGGACGGGAGTTGGAGGTGCTCAAGGCGCGCCTGCGCGAGCTGGGGCCAGGGGTCTCGGACGCGGAGCGCGCGGTGGCGCGCCTGCCGGTGCTCGGCGACGAGGGCCTGGAGAAGCTGGCGGACCTGCTGGAGTACGGCGCCAGTGAGATCACCGCCTTCGAGGCCGAGAAGGCTCGCCGCGAGGAGCGGGGCCCGCCGGGGCTCGCGCAGGGCAACGGCGAGCACTACCGCTTCGAGGACATCATCGGCCGCTCCGGGCCGATGCAGGAGATCTTCAAACTCCTGCAGAAAGTGTCCAACTCGGAGGCCACCGTGCTCATCAACGGGGAGTCGGGCACGGGCAAGGAGCTGGTGGCACGCGCCATCCACTCCAACGGCCCGAGGCAGCACGGCCCCTTCGTGGTGCAAAACTGCTCGGCCTTCAACGACAACCTGCTGGAGAGCGCCCTCTTCGGCCACATGCGGGGTTCCTTCACTGGCGCAATGAAGGACAAGAAGGGCCTCTTCGAGGTGGCGGACACCGGCACCTTCTTCCTGGACGAGGTGGGAGACATGTCCCCCGCCCTGCAGGTGAAGCTCCTGCGTGTGCTCCAGGAGGGCACCTTCCTGCCCGTGGGCGGCACCGAGCCACGCGAGGTAGACGTGCGCGTCATCGCCGCCACCCACAAGGATCTGGGCGAGATGGTCAAGCGCGGCGAGTTCCGC
This sequence comes from Archangium lansingense, assembly GCF_026626635.1. Lineage (GTDB taxonomy): Bacteria > Myxococcota > Myxococcia > Myxococcales > Myxococcaceae > Archangium > Archangium lansingense. The sequence goes on along the minus strand of NZ_JAPNKA010000001.1, from coordinate 6,271,852 downwards.
GAGGACCTCTACTACCGTATCAACGTCATCCGCGTGCACCTGCCCCCGCTGCGCGATCGCCGGGACGATCTGCCCCTGCTGGTGGACCACTTCCTGCGCAAGCACCACCGTGAGGGCCAGCGCGCCCGGGGCCTGTCCTCCGAGGCCATGGCCCTGCTCGCCTCCTACGCCTGGCCGGGCAACGTGCGCGAGCTGGAGAACGAGATGGAGCGGCTGCTGGTGCTCGGAGGCGACCTGGATCTCCTGCCCGCCGAGCTCATCTCCAGCCGCATCCGCGACGCGGTGACCCCCGGAAACCTCTCCATGCTCACCGCCCGCGCCGCCGGCAAGCTGCACGAGGCCGTGGAGACGTTGGAGCGCGACATGATCCACCAGGGACTGTTGCGCACTGGCAATAACAAGAGCCGGCTGGCTCGCGAGCTTGGCATCAGCCGGTCCAACCTTATCTTGAAGATCGCCAAGTACGGCCTCGACAAGGGTCTCCCGCCCGACGCCGAGGCAGACGCGTGAGCGCATGAGCCACTATTTCCGGCAGGACTACCTCACCGTCCCCGATGGGGCGGCGCTGTACTACCAGGTGCAGGGCGAGGGCGAGCCGGGAATGGTGATGTGCGATGGCCTCGGCTGCGACGGCTTCGTCTGGAAGTACCTGGCGCCCTACCTGGGGCAGAGCTACCGGGTGCTGCGCTGGCACTACCGGGGCCACGGCCGCTCGGGGCTGCCCCGCGAGCGCCAGCGCATCGGCATGCTCTACACCTGCGACGACCTCAACCGGGTGATGGACGCCGCGGGCATCGATCAAGCCGTCGTCTTCGCCCACTCCATGGGGGTGCAGGTGGCGCTCGAGTTCCACCGCCGCTACGCCCACCGGGTGAAGGGGCTCGTCCTCATCTGCGGCAGCTACGGTTCCCTGCTGGACACCTTCCACGACGGCAACTGGCTCAAGCGGCTCTTCCCCTTCATCCGCTTCGCCGTGGAGCGCTTCCCCCAGCCCGCGGCCCAGCTCACCCGCACCCTGTTGAGCACCGAGCTGGCCATGCAGATCGCCCTCTCCGTGGAGCTCAACCGCTCGCTGCTGGCCAAGAGCGACCTCGTCCCCTACTTCACCCACCTGGCCAATATGGATCCGGTGGTTTTCGTGAGGACCCTGGAGTCCGCCGCCCACCACAGCGCGTGGGATCACCTTCCCCACGTGGACGTCCCCACCCTCATCATCGCGGGCGAGCACGACAAGTTCACCCCGGCCTGGCTCTCGCGGCGGATGGCCGCCCACGTTCCTGATTCCGAGTTCATGATGGTGCCCCAGGGCACCCATGCCGCCCCCTTGGAGCACCGAGAATTGGTGGAGCTCCGGGTGGAGCGCTTCCTGCGCGAGCACTTGCCCGCCTCGCCTCCTGCTCCCCTTGCCCCCTTCCGGGAGAGCGAGCGAGAGCCCCTGGATGTCGCTTCCTCGCCTACCTGACCGCTCTTCTTTCTTCCAGCCACGTTGCAGGCGGAACACCCACGGCATATAAGCGCCCGCCCTCCGCGTTCCTGTGTGGTTCACACAGGGTCCCCCCGCGGGGCCTGGGCGTCTTGCCCATTCACGATTTTCTCAGCCGGAGGACTCAGCTCCGGCTCACCTCGACATGATTGCCCGAGAGAACATTCGCAACGTCGCCATCGTCGCCCACGTCGACCATGGCAAGACCACCCTCGTCGACCACATGCTCCGCCAGGCGGGCATCTTCCGCAGCAACGAAGCCGTGACCGAGCGGGTCATGGACTCGAACGACCTCGAGCGCGAGAAGGGAATTACGATTCTCGCGAAGAACACGGCCGTCACCTACAAGGGCAAGCAGATCAACATCATCGACACCCCGGGCCACGCGGACTTCGGCGGTGAGGTGGAGCGCGGTCTGCGCCTGGTGGATGGCGTCATCCTCCTGGTGGACGCGGCCGAGGGCCCCCTGCCCCAGACGCGCTTCGTGCTCAGCAAGGCGCTGGGCATGGGCCTGAAGACGGTGCTGGTCATCAACAAGATCGACCGCCAGGACGCCCGTCCCAAGGAGATCCTGGATCAGGTCTACTCGCTCTACATCGACCTGGGCGCGGACGAGCACCAGCTCGAGTTCCCGGTGCTGTACACGGTTGCCCGCCAGGGGCAGAGCTCGCCCTCGCTGGAGCAGCCGGGCAAGAGCCTGGAGCCGCTGTTCGAGGCCATCCTCTCGCACATCTCGCCCCCGCCGGCGCCGACGCAGGAGCCGCTGCAGCTGCTGGTGGCCAACCTGGACTATGACGACTACGTGGGCCGCCTCGCGGTGGGTCGCGTCCAGTCCGGCCGCCTCACGCCCAACATGCCCGTGGCGGTGATGCGCGACGGTGGCAAGGTGGAGCAGGGCAAGATCGTGAAGCTGTACGGCTTCCAGGGCCTCAAGCGCACGGAGATCGCGGACGCGGGCCCCGGAGAGATCGTCTCCATCGCCGGCATCGAGGCCATCTCCATCGGCGACACCATCGCCGACGTGGAGAAGCCGGTGGCGCTGCCGCGCATCACCGTGGACGAGCCCACGATGATGATGATCTTCAAGGTCAACGACGGGCCGCTGGCGGGCAAGGAGGGCAAGTACGTCACCAGCCGCAACCTGCGCGAGCGCCTGTACCGTGAGGCCTACCGCAACGTGTCCATCCGCGTGGAGGACACGGAGATGCCGGACGCCTTCCGCGTGGTGGGCCGTGGCGAGCTCCAGCTCGCGGTCATCATCGAGACGATGCGCCGCGAGGGCTACGAGCTGACGGCCTCCAACCCGGAGCCGGTGACGAAGACGGTCGACGGCGTGCTGCACGAGCCGATGGAGCTGATGTTCTGCGACGTGCCCGAGGGCAGCGTAGGCGTGGTGACGGAGCGCCTGGGGCCCCGCAAGGGCCGCATGTCGGACATGTCGCAGCTGGGCGGTGGGCGCACGCGCCTGGTGTTCCGCATTCCGGCGCGTGGCCTCATCGGCTTCCGCTCGGAGTTCCTCACCATCACGCGCGGTGAGGGCATCATGAGCAGCCAGTTCGACGGGTACGAGCCGTGGTTCGGCTACATCCCGAAGCGGGCCAACGGCGCCATCGTGTCGGACCGCCTGGGCGAGACGGTGCCCTACGCGCTCTTCAGCATCCAGGAGCGTGGCCATCTCTTCGTGGGCGCGGGAGTGACGATCTACGAGGGGATGATCATCGGCGAGCACGTGCACCCGTCGGAGCTGAACGTGAACGCGTGCCGCGAGAAGAAGCTGACGAACATCCGAGCGGCGGGCCGCGACGAGAACGTCATCCTCACGCCGCCGCGCGAGATGGGGCTGGAGAAGGCGCTGGAGTGGATCGCCGACGACGAGCTGGTAGAGGTGACGCCGAAGTCGGTGCGCATGCGCAAGAAGGCGCTGAGCTCGGGCGAGCGTTACCGTGCCGAGCGTGACCGCAAGCGCGAGGAGCGCGGCGAGGCGTAGTCCACCAGCGAGAGGGTGTCTCGGGTTCCGAGCACCCTCTCCCTCTGGGAGAGAGGGCCGGGGTGAGGGTCTAGAGGACCCCTACCCGCGGCCCTCTTTGCATTTGCCGGCCTTGAAGGAGACCCGGGGGCTCGGCCATTCTCCGGCCCATGGGACGCATTTTCGAAACCCGCAAGACCACGATGTTCGCCCGCTGGAACAAGATGGCGAAGATCTTCACGCGGATCAGCAAGGACATCGCCATCGCGGTGAAGGCTGGAGGCCCCAGCCCGGACAACAACCCGGCCCTCCGCCGAGCGTTTCAGAACGCCCGCGCCGCGAACATGCCCAAGGACAAGGTCGAGGCCGCCATCAAGCGCGCCAGCGGCCAGGACGCCAAGGAGTACGAGGTCGTCCTCTACGAAGGCTACGCGCCGCACGGCATCGCCGTCATGGTGGAGACCGCGACCGACAACGTGGTGCGCACCGTCGCCAACGTCCGCATGCACTTCAAGGACTGGGGCGGCAACATGGGCAACAGCGGCAGCGTGGCCTATATGTTCCAGCGCATGGGCGTGTTCCGGCTCGCCCCCGAGGGGTTGGATCTGGAGGCGCTCGAGCTGGACCTCATCGATCACGGGTTGCAGGAGATGGGAGAAGGCACCGGCGAGAAGGGTGAGAAGCAGATCATCATCCGCTGCGCTTTCAACGACTTCGGGCAGCTCCAGGCCGCCATCGAAGCACGGGGCATCCACCCCCTGTCCTCGGAGTCCGAGTACATCGCCCAGAACCTCATCGAGCTGCCCGAGGACAAGGCCAAGGAGATCCTCGAGCTGGTGGACGCACTCGAGCAGGACGAGGACGTCCAGCGGGTCTTCCACAACCTGGCGTGACGGAGGCCACCCAGGCCGGAAGGTCGAAGTAGGGCTGAGCGTTCCATCGGGCGGACGACATCCACGCACAGATCGTCGGGGGACCACCTATCTCCCGGCCCTCCCACTCTGTTAGAAGACACGAGTCGGTACCCCCTGCGACCGCAACTCCGAGGACGACCAGGAAGGGGATACGGTGGACGACGGTAACTGGATCAACTGCCCCCACTGCGGACTCAAGCACAGGCCCAGGGCCCAGAGCCTCTGCCCCCGCTGCGGCCGGACCTCGACGGCCTCCCGCGCCTCTTCCGCGGCCATCCCGAGCGTCCCCGCCATACCCCGGGCCTCCGCACCGAGCGTCTCGGATCGCGCCATCACGCCCGTCGCGAACGTCCCCGCCATCCGCGTCTCCCCGGTGAGCACCCCCGTCGCTCCCCCGCCTGCCCGTGAGCCGGAGTACAGGCCCAACGTGGAGTACATCCCGTCCCTGGAGCCCGCTCCCGCCCGGCAGAGCGTCCCCCTCTCCGAGCCGGAGCCCGAGGCTGCCCCCTCCTCCGGGGCGAGCACCGCGCTTGCCGTCGCCGGCGCCATCCTGCTGGGGAACGCGGTCCTCCACCTGTTCGAGTTCCTCTTCCTCCCCTCCGTGTCGACGAATGCCTCGCTCCGGGCGGCCCAGCTCGCGGGGACGCTCGTCGGCATGGGCCTCGACGCATTTCTGGGCATCAGCTTCCTCCGCGGGAAGACACAGCTGCGCCCCGTCGCCTTCGTCCGGCTGGTGGTCGGCATGTTCCTGTTCGGAGGCATGAGCCTCTACCAGGCCCAGTACCTCTTCACCCTCGTCGTGTTCGCCTTCTCCTGCGGCACGCTGGTGCTCGTCTGGGGCAAGCCCTCGTCCTTCCTCGCTGGCGTTGGCCTCACCGCCGTGCTGCTCAGCGCGGCGGTGGAGCTCATCGGCTTCAACCGGCTCTCCACCATCCAGCCCCTGAGCGACCGGGCCCGGATCGCCCTGCGGCCTGACCTCGAGGGGCGCCAGCTCGGCGAGGCCGAGTCCATCGTCGGCGAGCGCCACCCCTACAAGCTGCGCGTGCCCTCCAATGGCTGGTACCGCCGTAAGGGCGAGGTGGCCCGGACGCCGGACGGCAGCGTCGACTTGTGGCTGTCTCAGCCGGAGCACGCCGCGAGCCTGCTGGTGGCCGTGCACCGCTGGAACGAGGCGGAGACGGCCAACCTGAAGGAGGCGAGGGATCTGGAGCTGCGCAACCTGCGGGTGCAGTACCCCGACTTCCAGCTCGCCGAGACCTCCGACAACGGCACCCCGCTCCAGGATGCGAGTGTCGCCACCCTCACCGGGGGCGCGGCGCGCAACGGTAAGCCGTTCCTGTTCGAGGTCTCGCTCTACAAGACGGGCGACAAGGTGCTGCTCGTCACAGCCTTCGCGCCCACGGGCTCCTTCGAGCTGCTGAACCTGCAAGGGGCCACCACCAGCCTCCGGCCGGACTAGCGCGGGCCCTTCGCCCCCCTCAGCCGTGAGACTCGCCCTCGACGGGCTGCTGTGCGGCGGCATGCGACTGCGACAGCCCCGCCTGTACCTTCTCCAGCAGGCGCTTCAGCTCCGTCATCTCCTCGGGCGTCAGGTACCTGGCAGCATCCTCATCCAGGCGCGCCGCCTCCTCTTTCAGCACCTCCAGCTCCGCCCGGCTCGCGTCGGTCGCCTCCAGCCGGACGCAGCGGCGATCCTCCCCCGCGCAGCGCTTCACCAATCCATCCTCTTCCAGCCGATCCACCAGGCGGCTCACCGCCGGCGGATCCATCAGCAGCCGCTCGGCGAGCTCCGCCTGAGTGCGGACCCCGCTCAGGGCGATGTTCTTCATGGCCAGTAACTGATTGAAGGGCCGGCGCGTACGGCCACTCAGCTGGCGGCTGAGCAGCCGGTACAGGGTCCGCCTCAGGGTTCCCACTTGCTCGGCGAGGGTCATTTCCCCTATACAATGATTGCTGCATACAACAATTGTCAATGACACCGAAAATGCTGGCCGTTATAGGGGGCAACCGGACAGCACTCGCGACACCCGATTTCTTCTGGTTCCCCCTGGCATGACCTCCCGTATCGCCCTCCTCGTCCTGGTACTCACCGCGGGCCCCGCCCTGGCCCAGGATCCACTCCTGCCGGCCCCGTCCCCCTTTCAGCCTCAGGTGGACGATCCGATGCTCGCCCCCGCGCCCCCCGCCCCGAAGCAAGTGGGGACCTGGGAAGAGGCGCTCGGACTGGTGCGCGAGCGCTCCACGGATCTCCGCATCGCCGAGTCCAACGTCACGCGCGCGGAAGGCCGGTGGCGGCAGGCCCTGGCGACGCTTCTGCCCAATGGCCGCTTGTCGGCGGGTATCGCCACCGATCTGCTCAACCCCGACGTCCCCGTGGGGCTCTCGGGCTCTCCGCTCTTCGTACAGACCGGGGGCGAGCTCCGGCCCACCGTGCCGCTGGTGAGCGGCTCCGTGTCGCTGTCGCAGTCGGTGGTGGACGTCAGCGCCTGGCGAGGGCTGTCATCCGCCTCGTCGGCCGAGGACAGCGCCAAGGCGAACCTCCAGGACGTGCAACGTCGCCTCACCCTGGGGCTGGCGCGCACCCTGGTGGCCACCGTGGCCGCCGAGCGAGCCGCGGAGATCAACCGCGTGGGTCTGCGCCGGGCCCTCGAGCGCGCGGCGCTGGCCCAGCGTTCCCTGGAGCTGGGCGCGGGCAACCAGCTGGACGTGGTGCGCGTGCGCCAGGACGTAGAGATTGCCCGGCAGTCGCTCATCTCCGGTGACGAGCAGCTGCGTCGGGCCCGCGAGGCGCTCGGCCTGGCCCTGGGCCTGCCCCAGCAGGTGGGCGTGAGCACGTCCTTCCAACTTCAGGGACTGGTGGAGCAGACCCAGTCCGCCTGCACCCCACTGAAGGCCCTGAGCGAGCGGCCGGATCTGGAGGCCGCGCGCACCCAGGTGGAGTCGGCCCGCGAGAGCAAGCGTCAGGCCTCCGCCGGCTACCTGCCCACGCTCGGCATCAACAGCAACCTCAACGCCTTCACCACCGATCCCGGCCCCGCGCGGGTGGCCACCTGGAGCATCGCCGCCGTCCTGTCGGTGCCAATCTGGGAGGGAGGCGGACGGGCGGGAATCGTTCGCGAGCGCGCGGGTTTGGAGCAGCAGGCGGCCGAGACGCTTGAGCGTACCCGGCGCGATGTGGAGGTGGAGGTGGCGCGCGCCCGGCGGAGTGTGGAGGTGGCCGAGTCCCTGGTGAAGACGGCGGCCGAGTCGCGGGAGCTGTCCGCGAAGACCGACCAGCTCACCCGGCGAGCCTTCGAGGTGGGCCGAGGCAGCAGCCTGGAGTTGGTACAGAGCGGGGCAGCCCTGCGCCAGGCGGAGCTGGCACTGGCCCTGCGTGAATTCGAGCTTGTCCAGGCGCGCCTGGACGCATTCTTGACGGAGGCCCGGTGCGACTGGTGAGAAGGGTACGCCCCCTGAAGGCGCTGGTTGTGGGAGTGTGGGGTGCCGCCCTCGTGGCGGGAGTCTCTGGCTGCGGTGGCAAGCCCGCGGCCAAGGCTGCTCCCCCACCCCGAGAAATTGAAGTGGTGCAGCTGGCCCCCAGCGAGGTGCGCGATACCAGCGAGTACCTCGGGAGCCTGCTGTCGCGGCAGAGCGTCAACGTGCTGCCCCAGGTGGCCGGCTACGTGCGCCGCATCCACGTGCGCCCGGGCCAGAAGGTGGAGGCCGGCGCCCCCCTCATCGACGTGGACTCACGCGTGGAGACGGCGGCGCTCGAGACGGCTCGCGCCCAGCGAACCTCCTCCGAGGTGAACCTGGAGCAGGCCCGCCGCACGCGCGCCCGCATCGAGTCTCTCTATAAGGAGGGGCTGGCGAGCGCTCAGGAGTTGGAGCAGGCCCGGGCCCAGGTGGAGGCACTGGAAGCCAACACGCGCGCCGCCGCCGCCACGGAGACCCAGCGCGAGGTGCAGCTGCAGTTCAACACGGTGCGCGCCCCCTTCGCTGGAACCGTCGGTGACGTGCTGGTCCGCGTAGGCGACTTCGTGAGCGCCACCACGCCCCTCACCAGCGTGGCCCAGGCGGACGTGCTCGAGGTGAGCGTGTCGGTGCCCTCCGAGCGCGCCCGCTCGCTGCGCCCCGAGACGCCGCTCGAGGTGCTCGACTCGCAGGGCAAGGTGCTGATCTCCAGCCCCATCTTCTTCGTGGCCCCCCAGGCGGATCCGCGCACCCAGCTCGTCGAGGTCAAGGCCGCCTTCCGCAACACCGTGGGCCTGCGCCCCAGCGAGCTGGTGCGTGCACGCCTCGTCTACTCCACCCGCCAGGCCCTGCAGCTGCCCGCGCTCGCGGTGGTGCGCCAGAGCGGCCAGCCCTTCGCCCTCGTGGTGACGCAGAAGGAAGGCCAGACGGTGGTGGAGCGCCGCCCGGTCAAGCTCGGGACGCTCGGGGAGATGGCCTACGTGGTGGAGGGCGGGCTGAAGGAGGGCGAGCAGGTGGCCGTCACCTCGCTGCAGGCGCTGCGTCACGGCGCACAAGTGAAGGTGAAGCCCGCGCCCGCGCCCGTCCGAGCCGCGCAGGACACCCAAGGCGGTGGAGGACCCGCCGGCGGCAGCCGCTGAAAGCATTGAGCAGGACCGGGCGCCCTGGGGAGGGGAGCGGGGCCCGGCCACAGCAGAAAAAATGAGGGCTTGAACGCCGTGTTCGTCGACTTCTTCATCCGCAGGCCCGTCTTCGCGGCCGTCTGCTCCATCCTGCTGACGCTGGTGGGACTGATCGCCATTCCCACCCTTCCCATCGCGCAGTACCCGGATCTCGCGCCGCCCCAGGTGACCGTCACCAGCACCTACGTGGGCGCGAGCGCCGAGGTCGTGGAGAGCGCCGTCACCATCCCGATCGAGCAGGAGCTCAACGGCGTGGAGGGCATGCGCTACATCACCTCCACCAGCAGCAATGACGGCACCAGCCAGATCACCGTCACCTTCGAGCCCACGCGCGACATCGAGGTGGCGGCCGTGGACGTGCAGAACCGCGTGAGCCGCGCCGCCTCGCGCCTGCCCGCCCAGGTGAACCAGACGGGCATCGTCGTCAACAAGGCCTCCAGCCAGATGCTGCTGACGCTCGGCCTGTCCAGCCCGGACAACCGCTACGACGCGAGCTTCCTCAGCAACTACGCCGACGTGAACCTGAAGGACGCCATCAAGCGCGTGCGCGGCGTGGGCGACGTGCGCATCTTCGGCGAGCGCAAGTTCTCCATGCGCCTGTGGTTGGACCCGACCGAGCTGGCACGCCGCGGCCTCACCCCCCAGGACGTGGTGCGGGCGCTGCAGGAGCAGAACCTCCAGGTGGCCGCGGGCCAGGTGGGCCAGCCCCCGTCCACAGACGAGCAGCCCTATCAGATCGCCGTACGCGCGCGCGGCCGGCTCGTCGAGCCCGAGGAGTTCGGCGACATCGTCCTGATGCGCAACACGGACGGCAAGCTCGTGCGCGTGAAGGATGTGGGCCGCGTGGAGCTCGGCGCGGAGAGCTACGGCACGCTGCTGCGCTTCAACGGCCGTACCGGCGTGGGCCTCGCCGTCTTCCAGCTCCCCACCGCCAACGCGCTCGACGTGCGTGACGGCGTCATCAAGGAGATGGACCGGCTCGCCCAGTCATTCCCTCCGGGGCTCGAGTACAAGCCGGGTAACGACACCACGCTCGCGGTGCGCGCCTCCGTCAACGAGGTGGTGCGGACGCTCGTGGAGGCCATCGCGCTCGTCATCCTCGTCATCTTCCTGTTCCTGCACGGCTGGCGCAGCGTGCTCATCACCGCCACCACCCTCCCCGTCTCGCTGGTGGGCACCTTCGCCTTCGTCTACCTGATGGGCTTCTCCATCAACACGCTCACCCTGTTCGGCCTGACGCTGGCCACGGGTCTCGTGGTGGACGATGCCATCGTGGTCATCGAGAACATCGAGCGCTTGATGGCGGAGAAGCACCTGAGCGCCATGCAGGCGGCGCGGGAGGGCATGAAGGAGGTGGCCGGCGCGGTGGTGGCCATCTCCATCGTGCTGGTGGCGGTGTTCATCCCCGTGGCCCTCTTCCCCGGCACCACGGGCGCCATCTACCGCCAGTTCGCGCTCACCATCGCCGCGTCGGTGGCCCTGTCCACCTTCTGCGCCCTCACCCTGACGCCCGCCCTGAGCGCCCGCCTGCTCAAGCACCACCAAGGAGAGAAGTGGATCTTCTTCCGCTGGATGGACCGGGCGCTCGACTGGACGAAGGCCACCTACGGCCGGGGGCTGCGCTCGCTGCTCAAGCGCCCCGTCATCATCCTCGTGGCGTTCCTCCTGTGCATCGCGGGAACGGTGATGCTCTTCCGCTCGGCGCCCACCGGCTTCATCCCCGACGAGGACCAGGGCTACCTCATCATCTCCGTGCAGGGGCCCGAGGGCATGTCGCTGGTCCAGACGGAGAAGGTGCTGGCCCAGGCGGAGGAGTTGCTCAAGGCCCAGCCCGAGGTGGTCACCATCTTCGCCATCGGCGGGTTCTCCTTCCAGGGCACCGGCCCCAACTACGCCACCATCTTCGTCCCCCTCCAGCCGTGGGAGCAGCGGCCCAACCCGAATCAGTCCGTGGCCGCGCTGGTGGAGAGGCTCCGAGGACCGCTCAGCAGCATCGGCGGAGCCCGGGTGATGCCCCTGCAGCCCCCCGCCATCCGTGGCGTGGGCAGCGTGGGTGGCTTCCAGTTCATCCTCGAGGACGTCGGAGGCGGCCTCTCGCTGGACCAGCTCGCCACGGCCGCCCAGGAAGTGGTGGCGGGCGGAGGCCAGGACAGCCGGCTGCGCGGCGTCTACACCACCTTCAACGCCGACACGCCGCTGCTGGACGTCGAGGTGGATCGCCAGAAGGCCAAGGCGCTCGGCGTGCCCATCGAGCAGATCTTCGGAACGATGCAGCTCTACATGGGCAGCCAGTACGTCAACGACTTCAACTACGCGAACCGCACCTACCGCGTCTACGTCCAGGCCGAGCAGCAGTTCCGCGACAGCCCGTCGGACATCGGGGCCTTCTACACGCGCACCGACAGCGGGGCGATGATTCCCCTGGAGTCGCTGGTGAAGGTGACGCCCACCGCCTCCGCCCAGGTCATCCGCCACTACAACCTCTTCCGCGCAGTGGAGGTCAACGGGCAGAGCGCTCCAGGCATCTCCTCCGGCCAGGCGCTGGAGGCCATGGAGCAGGTCGCCGCCCAGCAACTCCCGCAGGGCATGAGCGCGGAGTGGACCGGCATCAGCCTCGAGCAGAAGGAGAGCGGCGGTCAGACGTTGATCATCTTCGCCCTGGGCCTGCTGTTCGTCTTCCTGGTGCTCGCGGCTCAGTACGAGAGCTTCACCCTACCCTTCGTCATCATCCTCTCGGTGCCGCTGGCCATCATGGGCGCGCTGGGACTGCAGCTGGCGCGTGGCTTCGCCAATGACGTCTTCTGCCAGGTTGGACTGGTGATGCTGGTGGGCCTGGCCAGCAAGAACGCCATCCTCATCGTGGAGTTCGCCGAGCAGCTGCGTGAGAGCGGCAAGAGCGCCGTGGACGCGGTGGTGGAGGCCGCCGAGGTGCGCCTGCGGCCCATCCTCATGACGTCCATCGCCTTCCTGTTGGGCGTGGTGCCGCTGATGATGGCCAAGGGCGCTGGCGCCGCCGCGCGCAACTCGCTGGGCACGGCCGTCTTCGGCGGAATGCTCGTGTCCACCGTGGTCAACTTCGTCTTCATCCCCGGCCTGTATGTGCTGATGCAGCAGCTCCGGGGTGCGGCGAAGCACGCCAGTGCGGAGCCTGAGACGATCGCTCCCGCCGCCGCGCCGTGACGTAAACCCGAGGCCTGGGTCCCCGAACATCGGGGCCCGGGCCTCGTTCGCCTTCACCCGGAGGCAGGCAACGCTCGTGACAGCGCCTGGCGCACCGCCGCGCGCACCGGCGCGGGTACCGCATCCCCCGGAATACGCCGGCACAGGGACACCGTGCGCTTGAGCGAGTCGCAGGCCGCAGCACAGCGCGGACAGCGCGACAGATGGTCCTCGAGGCGCACGCAGGTGGCCTGGTCCACGTCCTGTGCGGCGAACTCCGAGAGCTCCTGCGCCAACTCCGAGCATCCCTCGGACCCTCCCTGGGCGCTCTCCCCCATGAGGGTGGAGAGGTTCTCGCGCAATTGGAGGCGCGCACGGTGCAGCCGGCTCTTGAGCGCCCGCACCTCGATTCCCACCACCTGCGCCGCCTCCTCGGCCGAGAGCCCCTCCACGTCCCGGAGAATGAGCACCTCGCGCTGAGCCTCCGGCAGCGCGAGGATGGCCGCTTGCAGCATCTCTCCCATCTGCCGCGCATGGGAGGCCATATCCGGAGTCGCATCCGCGGCGGCAACGTCGGTTGCAGCGGGAGAATCCAGTGGCTGGAACTCCTCGGGTGCTCCGGCGCGCGGTCGACGCAGGCGGAGACAGTGCGTGCGGGCCACCTGGAACAGCCAGGTGGACAGTGCCGCGTCGCCCCGGAACGCATGGATGCCACGGAACGCCGCGAGCAACGTCTCCTGGAGCACTTCCTTGGCATCCTCCTCCGAGCCGCACATGCGCAGGCCGAAGCGGTACACCTGCTTCTCGTGACGGGCCAGGAGCTCATCCACGGCCTTGTCGTCACCCGAGCGCGCGGCCTCCATCAGTTGCTCATCGGTTCGCGTCGACATCCCCAGGTCGCCTCCTCGTGCTCCTGTCACATCCCATTGGAGAACGCTCGACCGCCAGGAGTCCTTCCTGGCCGTCCTGACGAGGAAGGGAGGAGCGTAGGCTGTCCTTACCAGAGTCGGTGCATGTGAAGCTCAGTAACGAATGACTTGATATCCCTCGGCCACCAGGCGCGAGAGCTCCGCCACGCCGTTGTCGACCACCTCCACCTGGGGCTGGAGCTTCTTCGGATCGATGTCGAACTTCCCGAGCGCGTTGCCACAGGCCACCAGCCGCACGCCGGCGGCCTTCGCATCCTGAGCCTCCTTGCGGATGGACTCCGGCACCGCCTTGACCGTCGGGTCCAACACCACGATCGCACGGCCGTAGGTGAGCCACACCACGTCCGAGAGATAGCCGGAGTCCTTGGCCGCCTTCGCGTGCCGCAAAGAGCTGGAGAGCGTGCCGAGGTCCTCCAGGCCCGTGGTGGACACGAAAACGAGCTTGCCCTGGCGCGCGGGGACCTTCTTCTCGGAAGCCTGGGGAGCCTGTGACGGCGCCGCGGCGAATGTAGCCAGGGGAGCGGTAGCAAGCGCGGTGATGAGCAGCAGCAGAAGGCGGTTCATTCGATGGACTCCGATTCGAGGTTGAGAGGGGGGGCACTTCGCAAAACCAGGGACACTCGTCACTGGATGGACAGCAGTTGGATGAGACCCCAGGCCGACAGCGCCAGCGCCGCGAAGCCGGCGAGGCCCGCGTAGACAACACGCATACCTGCGCGGCGAATCATGCTGACGTGGGTGCCCAGACCCATGGCGGCCATGGCCATCACCATGAGGAAGACGCTGGCGATGGAGAGAGCCGACTTCGCGGCATCGGGCAGCACGCCCACCGAGCCAAGGACACCCACCGCGAGGAAGCCCAGCACGAACCAGGGGATGGGTGGCTCCTTCCACGAGTAGCGCACCTTGCCGCCCGCGCCGGAGGCGAGCCCCAGCACGACGAGCGCGGGGGCCAACAACACCACGCGGGTGAGTTTCACCAACGTGCCCAGGTCACCCGCCGAGGTGCCCCAAGTGAAGGCGGCGGCCATCACCTGCGCCACCTCGTGCAACGTGGCGCCCGAGAGGATGGCGAGCTGCGCCGTGCTCAACCCCAGCAGCGGCCCCGCGAAGACGTAGAAGAGGACACCCACCGTGCCCAGAATCCCGCACAGGCCCACCGCCAGCGTGGTGTCCTCCTCATCGGCACGGGTGACGGAGCTGGCGGCCACCACCGCGCTGGCTCCACAGATGGAGGTGCCCACGGCCAGCAGCATGCTCAGCTTCTCTGGGACGCCAAATCGCCTGGCGACCCAGCGGATGCCAACAATGCCACCGACGATGACCCCCAGGGAGAGCAGCAGCACGCGTGGGCCCACCTTCGCCACCAGCGCGAAGTCCAGCCGAGCCCCCATCAGCACAATGCCCAGCCGCAGCACTGTGCGCGCCGAGTAGCGCGTGCCCTCCACCAGCGTGGCGGGCAGACCGAGGGCCGTGCGCAGCGCGATACCGATGAGCAGGGCCACCGTCAGAGGCCCCACCACCTTGAGGCCGGGGAGCGTGGCGAGCCAGTAGCTGGTCACCGCCAGCCCGGCGGCAAGCCCGAGGCCCGGTAGACGGCGGCGCCAGACGCTTCCTGGCGGAGGTGCGCCGACAGTGGACGCGGATGGAGCAAGAGGGGGAGTCATGTCATGTTCCCGTTGTCGGACTCATTGCACCTGCTGGGTACGCAGCACCAGCGGGAGGTCCTCGCCCACCGCGCGGCCCTCCAGCGCTCCATGCAGACGAGGCTTGCCAGCAAGGAAGCGGCGCACCGCTTCATGCGCATCGATGTCGAGGACGCGCGCCTCTTGGATGCCGGGGATGCGGCAGACCATGTCGGGGGCATCCCCCTCGCGCTCGCAGGCTGTCACCGTGTAGAGGCGCTCGTCCTCCACCGTTTTGCCTCCCACCTCCAGGGCGAGGAGGCGCTGCCCCTTGGGCGCGTCGGCCCGGAAGCGCAGCGTCATCCCCGAGGGACGCGGCAGCCACCCGCCAAAGCGCTTCTCCGGGTCCCTGGCGAAGACGTTCTCCAGTTCCTGCTCCCAGAAGGCGCGCAGCTGGCGGCCACTCACCTTGCCCGTCTTCAGCTTGTTGACGATGGGGTAGAGGTTCCACAGGTCCGCCTCGCTCACCGGCCCGGGCAGCAGCGGAGTGCCAAAACGAAAACCATTGGAGAGGCCAATCTCCGTCCCCCCAGCCGCGCGGATGGCGTCGGCCAGCACGTTGTCGAGCGGGTTCTCCACCACCGCGTACCGCGCGAGGGTCACCTCCGTATGGCCCACCGGGGAGGACAACGTCGCCTCGTACGGAGCAAGCGCGGCGTCCACCAGCCGGGTCACCTCGGGATCCTCGGGGAAGCGCGAAGCAGTCAGCTCGATGAGTTCCCAATGGCGGTCCACGACCATCCCCTCCTCCACCCATAAATCCAATCGGCCCAGGAAGGAGCCGAAGGCGCCGGGCTCCACCACCCAGCTCCCGGCCTGCTCGATGGGCACGTAGGTGCGCTCGTGCGTGTCCCCGGACAGGTGGACGTCCACACCGGGAACCCGGGAGGCGAGGCCCACCGCCTTGGCGAGCCCCACGTGGGTCATCAGCAGCACCACTTGGGCTCCCTCGCGCTCACGCACCTCGCGCACGAGCGCCGGCAACTCCTCCGGACCGTCGTAGCGCAGACCCTTGCTGTAACCGGGGGGCTGGCGACGCGGGACGTCCGGGTCAGTGAAGCCGACGACGGCCACCTTCACTCCGCCCACCTCCTTCACGAGATAGGGCGGGAAGAGGCGCTCACCACTCTGCGCATCGCGCAGGTTGGCGGCGAAGAGCGGGTAATTCAGCTCGCGGGCCCGTTGGCGAAGCACCGCGGGGCCGTACACCACCTCCCAGTTGCCAGGGATCGCACCATCGAAACCGAGCGCATTGAGAGGCTCGGTGAGAGCGCTTCCCTCGGTGAGAGCCGCCGCGCCCGAGCCCTGAATGGTGTCTCCAGCATCGAGCACCAGCACTTCCCCGCCGCGCTCAGCACGAATCCGCCGGATGGCGGCGGCCACTCGAGCAAAGCCACCCGCCTCCTCGATGCGCTCCTTCCCTTCATGCCAGAACAGCTCGGGATGGGCGCGCAGCTGCGCGTGCAGGTCCGCCACGTAGAGGATGGTGAGCTGCTTGCGCGTGGGGGCGGGAGTGCTAGCGGCACTCACGGTGGTGACGGAGGGCCGCAGCGGAGTGCAACTGAAGGCCAGTCCGCTCAGGGCAAGCAACGTACCGAGCATGGAGAAGAGACGCCTCATCGTGGTGCACCTGAAATGGGGGCAGAAGACTGCGGTGAAGGCTTCGTGCCCAGACTCGGAGTCCTCGCACTCGCGGCGAGCCACGCTTGCACCACCTGAGCGAGGTAGATGCCGGCGAACATGGCGGGCACGAAGACGAGCAACTGAGGCGCGCCGCTGGAGAGAGCGGTGAGCGCGGGACCGGGGCAGTAACCGCTGAGTCCCCAGCCCGCGCCGAAGAGGGCCGCACCCGCGAGGAGCATCGGGTCCACCCGGCTGACGGGAAAGGAGGGGAACTTCGCGGCGAACAGGGGCCGCTCCCGCTTGTGAATGAGGGGCCGCAGCGTCGCATGCACCGCGATGGCACCGGCCATCACGAACGCGAGCCGGAAGTCCCAGTCCCCGGCAATGTCCAAGAAGCCAAGGACGTTGGCCGGGTCTGTCATGCCGCCAAGACCCAGACCGAGGGCGAAGAGCAGGCCACTGAGAAACGCACTGAGGGAGGAACGCATGGGGAAGCTCCCGTCTAGAAGACGTGGCGGACCAGGAAGACGGTGAGGGCGCCGGTGGCCATGAAGGTGAGCGTGGCCACGATGGACCGGACAGAGCCGCGGCTGATGCCACAGACGCCATGCCCGCTGGTGCAGCCGTTACCCAACCGCGAGCCGAAGCCCACCAGCAGCCCGGCTACCACCAGCGGCACGACCCCGCCCGCACTCAGGGATGCAGGGGCCGCGAAGGACTCGGGGCGCAACCGCGCCAGCAACAGCCCACCGGAGAGGAGGCCCCCGAAGAAGAGCACGCGCCAGGCGATGTCGCCGCGGACGGGGGCCAACAGCGCTCCCACCACACCACTGATGCCAGCCACCCGGCCGTTGGCCAGGAGGAGGAGCGATGCGCTCAACCCGATGAGTGCCCCACCCAAGAGCGGAAGCAGGAAGGAAGAAGTCATGCCCTGCTAGAGCCAGATTCCTCAGAAAAGGATTCACCGGGGATTTACGAAACACCCGCGTGGGGTGGCCTCATCACCGGGCCCCCTAGGAGACAGGTGGCGACCCCTTGTCCCCTCGGCTGCCCGGCGCGGTCTCACACCGGACGGGGGAGGTCCTGAATCCTTCTTCCCTGGCCTGGGCTCTCACGGACAGGAGACCTCGACATGATTTTCCGCCAGCTTTTCGATACCGAGTCCTCGACCTATACCTACCTCATCGGAGATGAGGCCACGCGGCAGGCCGTCCTCATTGATCCCGTGCTCGAGCAGGCCGACCGCGACCTGCAACTGGTGAGCGAGCTAGGCCTCACCCTCACCCACGTCTTCGATACCCACGTGCACGCTGACCACGTCACCGCGTCGGGAGTGTTGCGTGAGCGCACGCAGTGCACGGTGGTGGGCGGAGTGGGAGGAGCCTCGTGCATCAACGTCCAGGTGCGCCACGAAGACGAGGTGCGCGTCGGGCAGCTCATCTTCCAGGTGCTCGCCACTCCAGGACACACGGACGACAGCGTCAGTTACCGCCTCGGCGACCGCGTCTTCACCGGGGACGCATTGCTCGTGCGCGGCAACGGGCGCACCGATTTCCAGAATGGGAACGCGAACCAGCTCTACGACAGCATTACCCGCGTCCTCTTCAGCCTGCCGGACGAGACGCTCGTCTACCCCGGCCACGATTACAAAGGCCGCACGGTGACGAGCATCGCCGAGGAGAAGCGGCACAACCCGCGCCTGACCGGCAAAAGCCGCGAGGAGTTCATCCACATCATGGAGAACCTCCACCTGCCCAAGCCCAAGAAGCTCGACCTCGCGGTCCCGGCAAACCGCGAATGCGGGCACATGGCGCCCTCACCGTACTGAGGCGAGCTGCCATCCCAGCGATCCCACGGCCGGCTGGTGTCGTGAGCTACCCCAGCCTCCTCCATGGAGACACTGGCACTCTGCGCGATGGGGTCACATGGTGAGGGCCATGGCGACCATCGAAATGGGCAAAGGCAACTTCAAGGATGTCGTGTCGAAAGAGGGCATCGTCATCCTCGATTGGTGGGCAACCTGGTGTGGGCCCTGCCGCGGCTTCGCACCGATCTTCGAGCAGGCGAGTGACAAGCACTCGGACATCACCTTCGGGAAGATCGACACCGACAAGGAGCAGGAGCTCGCCGGAGCCTTCTCAATCCGCTCCATCCCCACGCTGATGGTCTTCCGCGACGGCATCATGCTCTTCGAGCAGGCAGGAGCGCTCCCAGCAGCAGTGCTCGAGGACCTGATCCGCCAGGTACGCGCGCTGGACATGAACGAGCTCCGCCAGCGGCTCGTGGAAGTCCAGGCGAAGCAGCAGGCGGCCGAAGAGGCGCCCAAAGCCTGACGACGGTAGCGGGCGTACGTGCCCCTGGTCCCCCCTCGGTACCGGCCAGGGCCTCGAGTCCGGACCGACAACCGTTCGAGGACGGCACCTATCGGGCGAGGCCCGTGAAGAGCGCATCGAGCAGATGTTCGCAGGCCTCCTCGGAGAGCGCGGTGCGCGCGAGGAGGCGGTACACGACGAACCCGATGAGGGCGTCGGCTACCGGCACCGGGTCTGCCGCACGCAGCTGGCCCGAGCGGATGGCGGTGCGCAGACGCTCGGTGACAGCCGCGTGGTACGGGGCCGTGAACCGTTTGTACAGACGGTCGGAGACCTCCTGGCTGTCGGACGCAGCGGCGACCAGCGCCCGCATCAGCGACGCGTTCTTCGGCTCCCCCAGGTAATCGGTCAACCCCACGAGCAACGCACGGACGTCCGCTCGGACGTCGCCGGTGTCCGGCACCGCGGTCTGTTCCGGCAGGAGATAGCCCTCGAGCAGGCACTCGGCGACGACGGCGCTCTTCGACGGCCACCATCGGTACACCGTCTGCTTCCCAACGCCAGCCTCGGAGGCGATCCGCTCGACGGAGAGCCGCTCGTAGCCATGCGCCGCGAGCAGCTCCCGGGTCGCTTCGAGTATCGCGCGTCGGGCCTGATCACTGCGGGGACGGCCGCGCTGTCGGTCGGGCATTGAGCGAGCGTACCCAGAGGAGTATCTTGCCGTCATTAACGAGACAACTCGTCTCGTTAATGGGAGATATCGAGGGAGCGCCATGCGAAAGGAAGTCGTCGTCGTGATCGGAGTGGGCGGTATGGGGCAGGCCATCGCCCGTCGGCAGGGAGCAGGGCGGACGGTCCTCCTGGCCGACCTCAACGAGGGCGTCCTGGAATCGCTCGCGACGTCCCTGCGGGGCGACGGTTACGACGTCTCGACCCAGAGGGTCGACGTGTCGTCGCGGGAATCGGTGCGGTCGCTCGCCGAGACCGCCAGTTCCAGGGGGAAGGTGGTGCAGATGATCCACACCGCCGGACTCTCCCCTCTCCAGGCGCATGTCGAGGCAATCCTCCGGGTCGATCTGCTCGGCGTCGCGCTCGTGCTGGAGGAGTTCGGCCGCGTCGTGGCCGACGGTGGGGCGGGCGTCGTGATCGCGAGCATGGCCGGACACATGTCAGTACGGCTGACTCCCGAGCAGGAGGCAGCACTCCGGATGACGCCGAGCGAGGGTCTGCTCGAGCTGCCGTTCGTGCGGCCCGACGCCGTAACCAATTCCGGTGCGGCGTACGGCCTCTCCAAGCGCGCCAACCAGCTCCGTGTCCAGGGCGCCAGCGCTGCCTGGGGTGAACGCGGAGCACGCATCAACAGCATCAGCCCGGGCGTCATCGCCACCCCGATGGGCCAGCAGGAGCTCGCCGGGGAGCACGGCGGCATGATGCGGGCGATGGTCGCTGCGTCCGGGACAGGACGCCTCGGAACCCCCGCTGACATCGCGAACGCGACCGCCTTCCTTCTTGGCCCCGACGCCTCGTTCATCACGGGCACGGACCTGCTCGTCGATGGCGGCGTGATCGCTGCGATGTTTTCCGGTCGACTCCACGCGTCCGCCGCGAGCTGAGCCGGCAAGTCGCGTTCGTCTGATTTCAGATAAGCCCGAGAGGGGTTGACGAATGCGTGACATTGCCTGGATAGACCGCGCGCTCCACACGAACGGAGCTTCCAGGCAATGGCTGAACAGCAGACGACGCAGCGGATGGTGGAGCAGCTGAACCGGGCTTTGAGTGGAGCGGGGACGCGAAGCGGGACGCCGACACGGTGGGAGCGCAACCGGAGCCACAACCTGCTGGCCGGGGTGATGCTCAACGCGTTCGCCCGGCAGTCCCGGCGGGCCGCGCTCACGGGCCTGGAGCAGGCGCTGGTGCAGGGCTTCAAGAAGGTGGGCTTCACCGACGAGGACCTCTCGGCCCTGGGCAGCGCCTATGCCCAGGCGCCCCTGGAGGCGCGGAGCCGGCTCTTCCCGGAGCGCGCCGCGCGCCTGGGCGTGGAGACGGGGTTCTCCACGGACGACCTCCGCGCGGAGCTGAAGGCGATGGCTCCCCAGGTCGTCCAGATGAAGAACCTCCAGGTGCTGGACCAGCGTCACCTGGCCTTCTCGGGGCTCTCCGACGCGGAGCTCCAACGCAAGAGGACGGAGCTGGGAATCCAGGAGGACCTGAGCCAGGCCCGGCCGCCCCCGCCTGGCGAGGAGTTCCTCCAGGCGCAGCGCGAGCTGGGCTGGTCCGTGTCCTGCGTGGGAATCACCGCCGCGGAGCTGGCCGCGGCCCGAGGAGCCAGCCTGGGATGGGTCACCGCGCGAGCCACCACGGTCTACTGCCATGAGGGCACGCATGAGGTGGGCAATGATGAGCCCTTCTTCGGCTTCGCCGTCTGCGACGGCATCACGGGCACGAAGTACGTGTCCGAAGAGCTCAGCATGGACGAGGGCGACGAGCGGACCTTCAGGTCGAACACGCTCTGGAACAACAACGTCCCCGGCGGTGGGCTGTGCTTCACCATCGACGCCTGGGAGGCGGACCACAGCAATCAATACGACAAGGAAATCGCAGTGCTGACGGAGATCCTCAGGGTCCTGATCGATCAGCTCACGATCGACAGCTGGGCGGACATGGCCCAGGTCCTCATCGAGACGGGGATGGGCACGGGGATCCCCGCGGAGATCATCGCCCTGTTCGCCGCGGTCATCGCTGCCATCATCGGCTTCCTGAAGAACGAGGATGACTACATCGGGACCTATGCGGCCTACGTTCCCAACGCGGCCATGATCTCGCGGAAGGAGCTGTTCCAGCTCATCCAGGGCAAGTCGATCTCCGAGGCCACGCAGATCCTCATGAACCACCTGAACATCGACTACATGGGCGCCATGTTGATAGCCATGGTGCTCTCATGGAGGGCTCGTCGCTTGGCTTGAGCGTGCCCATGGACGCCCGAAGCGACAACCACGGCTTCTACGAGGTCTACCTGCGAGTGAACATCTGAAGTGCCGCCAGTCGGCCCCCCACTCGGCTCGTCATCGACGATGACGAGTGGGAGCAGGGCCATCAGGACGCAACGGGAGTCCTGTACTTGCACACCCCATGGCTGGGAGGCGCGAGCCCCGCTCCGGCCCGGTTCGAGCTGTGGATGGACCAGAGCCAGGTGGAGCCCGTTCACTCGCGCAACGCCGTGCGGTGCAGCCCTTCACCCACCAGGACCTCGCCGCAGGGGTGCCCGTGCCTTGATGCTCGGCATGGTCTACGCCTTCTTCGCCGCCCAGTGGGTATAGTATAGTGGGTATAGTATAGCGGTGA
Organism: Archangium lansingense; assembly: GCF_026626635.1. GTDB lineage: Bacteria > Myxococcota > Myxococcia > Myxococcales > Myxococcaceae > Archangium > Archangium lansingense. The sequence continues at coordinate 6,249,805 of NZ_JAPNKA010000001.1, read as the reverse complement.
TGAAACGGCAGGCCGGCCACGTGCGTGGAGGCCCACCGAGCCCCACCCCGTTTCGAGGAGTGACGATGCAGAACTCCGTTCCCGCCCAGCGCCGTTCCTGGCGCCTCAGGGGATCCTCCAAGGAGTATGAGATCATCCGGGCCTTCGAGCTGAGCGAGGCGGAGGTCGCCCTGGTGATCCCCCTCGAGGATCTCCAGAGGGAGTTCGATGGCTGGTTGAAGTTCTCCCAGGGCCCGCTCCGCGACATGCTCGGGTCGGTGGGCCGGGTGCCCTCCTCCACGAATCCCCTGGAGGAAGCCAGGCAGCTCAAGCGGCTGTTCACCGAGGTGTTCCAGTCTCAACGGCTCGTGGCGTTGCGTCGCGAGCCGAGACAGCCTGCGTTGGGCCACCTCATACAACCGGCGCCCACCATCCCCTCGGATGTCGTTGATGCGGCGGAGCTGGCAAAGGAGCCAGCGCCAGCGCCCCAGGCCAGTCCCGCTCGCAACGTCAACGTGGCCCAGCAGGACAGCTGTTTGAGCGCCGCGGCACAGGATGGCACCCCCTTCTGCGAGGTGTGCGACAACATCAAACGAGGGATTACGAGCTGAACGATCAGGTGCCCATGTCCCCTCCGCATGTCGAGAAGCTCCTCCAGTGCGTGTGGCCACCCCTCAAGGCGCGCAACCTCCTGGATGTGTATGTCCTCCTGGATGCCGCCCGGGACGAGGCCATCCTCCCCGCCATCCAGGGCTGTGACCTCGAGGTGGACTGCCTCTTCTCTGGAGTGATGCCCGCCGCCTTGGCGCGGGTGGCGCCCTACCTGGTGCGGCTCAGGCGGTCCGATCCCTTCCCCGGCTGGTTGGCCGAGCACGCCTGGCGCAAGAGCTGGGGGATTTTCCTGCAGGCGACGGGCGACAGGGAGCTCGTGCGCAAGCACCTGCAGTCCCTGCTGCTGGTGCGCACCGAGCAAGGCAAGGAGCTCTACTTCCGGTACTACGACCCCCGCATCCTCCGGGTGTACCTGCCCACCTGCACCCCGCAGGAGCTTCAGCACCTGTTCGGACCGGTGCGGAGCTTCTTCGCGGAGAGTGAGGACGGGGCGACCCTGCTGCAGTACGCCCTGCGTGCTCAACAGGTGCCCCCCCTCGACGTGTCGGTCCACCCGCTGGTCTGAGAGATGAAGAGAACACCTCAGGAGTGGGAGGCGTATATCCAGTCGGCTACCTCCCTCAAGGCGCTGGCGGAGCGGCTAACCGCCTACGACGACGCAGTCGATACTGCCTGGGGGCAGCGGGACGAGGAAGAGTACGGCCGGCTCCTGTCGGCAAGGCTGGATCCTCTTCCCAAGTGGGGGAAGGAGCCTGTCCAGACCCGTGGCGTCCAGAGCTACGACGAAGGGCGGGTGCTTCGCTTCATCCCCAGGGACCGTCCCCTTCCCCCGGGGACGAAGTCCCGGTGGCTCATCGAGCCAAGGGATGAAACACCCTGGTGGTGGTGACCCACCCGTCCGTCGCCGGAGACGCCAGGCGTTACGAGAGTCGGGTGAGCAGCAAGGTGACCCGGCGAGAAGATGGCGCGGACGCGTCCATGCGCGACATCCTCGGACATGCGCTGGAAGCCCGCCCGCCAGTCCGCGCTCGCACCGCTCTGGCCCATGTCTTCACCTGAAGCTGTTGCTGGAGCTCGGCGTGGACCTGCGCGAGACGTACATCCTGCTCCTGAGAAGATGGCGCGGGTGGCCGCCAAGTACTGCGATCCCACCCACCGCCAGGACGTCGCTGACTTCTTCACCGAGTGCATGGCCCGCGCGCCGGGAGGAACCCGGATGCTCGCCCAGGTGTTGGAGTCCGTGGACCTGTGCATCGCCTTCAAGGCCGCCCAGGCCACCAGCGTCGAGTCCTTCCTCGCCTCTCCCCATCCGTGAGCAGAAGACGGACGTACTCAACACCACCGACGATGGCGATCCCCACTTGGGTCAAGCCACGCTGACTTGTCGTATGCTCGAGGTCTGCCAAGGGGCAGTCGCATGGCCAAAAAAGCTGATCTACTGAGCATCGTGGAGGCCGCCTACCGCGTGGAGTTGGAGGACGCCTCGTGGTTGACGGGGCTTGCGGAGGCGGTGCTTCCTCATCTCGATGACGGTTTCGGAGTGGCCGCCTTCGAGTTCTACCGGCCGGGAGATGGCCTGCCAGAGGTGGTGCAACGGTGCCACCTGGGCATTCCGGACAAGCTCGCGGCGATCTACCCGACCATCTTCCAGACCATGGCTCCCGAAATCCGCCAACGGCCCTTCCGCATGGGGCCCTGCATCACCGGCAGCCAGATGATGGGAAAGCGGCGGGGGTTCCTGGATGAGCCGCACATGAAGCAGTACGCCCAGAAGTTCGGGATGTACGACTCCTTCTGGATCACCGCCGCCGAGCCGTCCGGACGAGGCTGTGGATTTCACGCGGGCCAGTCGCGGCTCACCCGGGCGTCGGCGGCGCAGGTGCTGCAATGGGGACGTATCGCCGCGCACCTTTCCACCGCCGTTCGCTTGCGACACGCGCTGAAGGGGCTCCCGTCAGGGCGGGCCGACGCAGACCTCGAAGCCATCTTCGACCCCAGCGGCAAGCTCCACGACGCGACCGGGGAGGCGCGAAGCGAGAAAGCCCGCGACCTTTTGCGGCACGCGGTGCTGATGCTCGAGAAGTCGCGGGGGCCCCTCCGGAGAAAGGACCCGGAGAAATCCCTGGAGATCAGGAAGGCGCTCGTGGCCGGGCGCTGGTCGCTGGTTGACCAGATCGAGCAGAACGGCGAGCGCTACATCGTCGCCCGCCAGAACGAGCCCACCGCAACCGGTCCGGCGCTGTTGAGCAAACGGGAGAAGGTGATTGTCGGGTACGCCCTGCTCGGGCACCACGACAAGCAGATCGCCTACGACTTGGGGATCTCTCACTCGACGGTGCGCGGGCTCGTGGGACGGGCGAAGAAGAGGCTGGGCGTCCGCAGCCGGAAGGAGCTGCTGGAAGTCTGCCGTGGTGCGATTCGCGCCAAAGCAGACTGACGCAACGGCGCTACCGATCCATATGCAGGCCCCAACGCCCCCTGAAGGCCGGCGGCACCTCGAAGGGAGAACCCCCATCCGGGCGCTTGTGGAGAATCATGCGCTGGGCGAACTGCCTGGCCACCCAGCTGCGGCGCCGCCGCGCCCCCGGAACCCAGTCCAGCAAGCTCAGGATCGTCCGCTTCTCGGCCGCCCTGACCATCACGAACCACCTCGTCCAGTTCGCCTTCGGGAGATCCAGCGCCTCGGCCACGTTCTTTCCAAAGACCGTATCCTGGAGAAAGAAATGGGTAAGGCTCGTGGCATACCCCGCGACAGGGAACAGCGTTTGCACTGAGTTCAGCAACTGCGCCGTCAGTTGACGTCCTTCCGGCGTGGGCCGGACCTGGCGCGCACCTATCCGCAGGGCCAGGAGGGCTGCCTCCTTCTCGCTCGGGGGCAGGAGCGAGGGGTCCACTCCGAGGAGACGCCCCACCGCGGACCACGCCGTGATGTACGCGTCCGCCTCCTCCGATGTCACCCTCGCCCCCATCCTCCTGAGCCCTTGGAGGGTGGCGATGGAGAAGGACAGCAACGTTCCAGCCTGGTCCTCCTGATTGATCGGCAACCCCCACTCCGCACGCCAGGGATGGGCGGCATCCAACTGGACCCGCCGTCGCACGAGCGCATGAATCAGCCGGACCTTGCGCGCCGCGAGCCAACCCACCCCACCCTCCTCCAATTCACCGGGCTGCATGACATTCACGACCATCTGCGCCGTGTCGCAGAGACGGCGGATGGGCTCGTCCTTCAGCCGGCGTGAGCGATAGACCACCTGGACGCCGTGGCCCGCGGCGTAGGCCAGTGGCAGGGAATAGGAGCCCAGGATCATGAGCACCTCCGGTCCATAGAGACCGAAGAGGTCCTGCCCTCTGGCGATCACTTCCCGGTCTACGAGTTCGATCCGTGGCAGCACTTCCAGGTAGCTACGCACCAATGGATCGGCCTCGGGCATCCGCTGGGTTCGAAACAAATCCCGCAGCAAGAGCTCCAGCGACTCCGGACCCCGAGTCGCGACGTGCTCGGCGATCAGCGCGTCCACACCGGGGTCACCGACGCTCCGCATCCTGTCCAGCCATTCACTGTTCGCGTTGAACATGGACTACTCCTCCGGAACCACCACGAGTTCGATGCCGTGCCGCTTGGCGAGCGCGCCAATCCCCCCGTCCGTCACCACGTAGGTTGAATTTCCGCGAGGCTCGGTCCCCCGGATGGGCTCCGGCGCCAGTGGCAGCAGATCACATATCTGCTGGACGCACTCCCGCTCGCTCAACCCGCGCTTGAACCGTCCGGCGGCGTTCATCCAGCCAGTCATCCGGAGGAAGGCCCTCTGGTGAAAGTCCTCGTCGAGGTACGCGCGATGCAACTCGCGCTGGAGCCCTTGAAGTTGCACGGAGGGTTCCTCCCGCTTCGCCCGGAGCGAGCTCAACAAGATGCTCATCCGCCGGTAGGCCTGCCTCGCGGTCAGCTCCAACGTCGCCGCGAGCTCGAAGAACTCGCGCACGTTCATCGAGCCAAGTTCCCGCGCAAACTCTGGCACGGTGCCCGGGGCGAGCACGACTCCAGCCGTGACGAAAAGCTGAGCGAGGGCCTGGCCCAAGGTCGGCCGCGCCGGCGTAAGGCTGCACAGCAACCGCCCCTCGATCGTTCCAATGGCCTGAAGCATCGCGGGAGCCAGCGGCCCGCCCCCGAGACTCACCAGCCCGGAGGTGAGGCGCGCACGTGTCCATTCCGTGTGTACCGCCTCCTCTTGCCAGATCTCCGTCAACGCATCCCAGGCCGCGCGCTCCGCCCCGCTTTCCGGGTCGGGCAGGCGCACCTTGCGCTGCGCTTCGCCATACACCTCGTACACGAGCGCCTCCCGGCGCGCCGCGATCTCGAGCCATGCGCGCAACTCGCCCTCTGGATCCCCTTTGAACTTCTGGCTGTACTCCTCGGCGAGCGCGTTCGTCTCGGCGATGATTCTGGAATTCAGATCGTTCATGACAACCCCAAAATAGCAACGAGAGAGGCGATTTCCCGTCAGTCATTGCGGGAAAGATGTTTACACTCCCGCGTAAACATCTTTCAGATGGCGCGCGGCCGCGCTCGTGCCCAAGATTTGTCGCGAACCTTTTCGGGCACGATCCCACAAGAAGTCGAGCCAGGACTCGAGTCCTGAAGCCGGCTGGCTTTGCGCGGAGCACTTCATGAACAGCTACAGGGAAGTCCACCTACGCTTCACGCAGAACGGGCAGGATTCCTACCGGGTGGCCCTCTCATCTCACGTCGGCAGCGCCAGCGCGGTCACGCCGCTGCTCCTGACCGTGTCTCGCCTGAAGGAGCTGCGTCACCAGATTCAAGCGGCGTTGCTGCAATCGAAATCACATGACGCGGCGATCGATGGCGAACTCGCGCGGCTCGGCGAGGAATTGTACGAGGCGATCTTCCCGGAGGGCCGGGTGCGCGACGCCCTGACGAAATCGCTGAGCGTGCTCTTCTCACCCGAAGAGAAACAGCAGCGTCTGCGCATCTGTCTGCACTTCGACCTCGATGACACCGAACTCGCGTGGCTCGCCGAGTTTCCCTGGGATGTCTTACGGATCCCCCAGGTCTTCCCGGCTCGCCACGCGGCGTTGGACCCCCGTCTCTCAATCGTCCGTTGGCTGGATGTGACACAACCGCCCCGGCCACCGACGTTCGCTCCGCCTCTCCGGGTACTGCTGGTCCGCGCAGGAGCGCGCGGGTGTGGCGGTCTCCAGTACCAGGCCGAGCAGGACAGCATCACCGAAGCTCTGTCCAGCATCTCCGGTGTCCAATGGGACTCCCTGGACCTGCCCACCGACCTGGAGCTGCGGCGCAGGCTCCGCGCCTTCCAGCCTCACGTGCTTCATTTCATGGGGCACGGCAAGGTGGATGAGGACACCGGGATCGGGTGGGTCTACCTGCGAGATGAGGAGGGGAAGCCCGTCCTGCTGCGTGCGCAGGACGTTGCGGAGCGCTTCAGTGGCTTCACTCCGCAGTTGGTGGTCCTCAATGCGTGTCAGTCGGCGGGCGGAACGCTGTCGGTCAATGGCCACGGGAGCGTTGCGGGAGCACTGGTCTCCCAGGGAGTCGCCGCGGTCATCGCCATGCAGTTCGCGATCTCCGATCGGGCGGCGATGGCATTCACAGCGGAGTTCTATACCCGGCTCGCGGAAGGAGCCTCGATCGATGACGCGGTCGCCGAAGGCCGGCTGGCCATGCGGTCGACGGTGCGTGACTCGTTCGAATGGTGCACCCCTGCCCTGTACATGCGCGCCGAGGCGGCGGGAGTACTGATCCAGCGTGGGATCCAGGAGCCCGCCGACCGGGTGGAGCCCGCCCCGGTCGTGTCCGAGGGAGCGCCCGCCGGAGACCTCGTCCTGCTCTGCCACGAAGCCTATGCCAAGACCCATTCCGCGCCCGAGGCGGAGGACGCCCCCGCGCTGTTCGCGCGGCGCCGGACACGGAAGGTGTTGATTAATCAGACGGAGCACTTGAAGAACCGCGAGTGGGCGTACGTGGAGCCCGCGGTGAATGCACTCGTGGATCCCGAGGGTGGGCTGAAGCGCGCGCTCTCCGAGCAGGGGACGACGCTGCTGTATTACGGCTTCCCGCTCATTCCACTGGCGGCGCTGGCGGGGCACATCGTGACGACCACCCGTCCGGTGCATGTGATCGAACACGACCGCGAGTCGGGGCGTTTCACCTGGTCGAAGGCCGCGGACGAGGCAATACCCGAACTGAAGCTGGAGCAGCGCCCCCACTCCACCGGATCCGCCGTGCGAGTGCGGATTTCGATCTCGTCGGAGGTCGAATTGGAGGATTGCCAGGAGGCGTTGCCGGATGACCAGGTCCGGTTGGATCTGCACTTCCGGCTCGACGAGCCCGGCCGCGGCGTGGTGCGCCAGGAAAAGCAGGCGTTGGAGTACGCGAGAAAGCTCCGTGCCTCGTTCGACCGGTTCATCGCGGGGAAGCGGGCGTTCGACGGCGGCGTTCACATCTTTGCCGCGGTGCCCGTCAGCGTGGCGTTCCTGTTGGGCCGTGAGCTGGCATCAACCGGGCTGCCTCCGTGCTTCGTCTACAACTTCGCTTCCGGGGACTCCCCCCGCTACCGGTGGAGGCTTTGCCTCCAGGCCGCGGTAGAAGGCCGTCCCTCTGTCGACATTCTCGGGAAATGAACGCGGTGTTCTTCAACGAGTCCTGAAGGAGAGAATAGACATGGCCAATATCCAGAAGCAGTTCGTGCAATTCGACGAGACCATCCGGCTCAAGCGGTTCGGCGAGAACAAGATGCTCCGCGAGAAGCGGGATGCGATTCTCGACCGGCTCCGCGCCCAGAAACAGATTCCATCGTTCGACCATATCAACCAGGGCAGCTACGAGATGGGTACGGGAATCCAGCCGGCGGAAGGGAATGAGTACGACATCGACGTAGGCCTGCGCTTCAACCGCGCGAAGTCGGAGTATCCCAACCCCGTCGACCTGAAGGTGCTGGTCGAGGATGCGCTGAAGAATCACACGGATCTCGGAGCCAGGATCAGGCGCTCCTGCGTCACCGTCTACTACAAGCTCGGTGGCGAGCAGGGTTACCACGTGGACCTCGCCATCTACACCTATGACAACCCTCAGAGCTCCTCGCGGCGGCTCTTCCTGGCCAAGGGACTGCGTGACGCGGATGAGCAGAAGCGTTGGTGGGAGGAGTCCGATCCCCAAGGGCTGGGAGACTGGGTCGAGAAGCGGTTCTCGGATGGTGACAAGCAAGAGCAGTTCCTGCGGATCATCCGGGCCCTGAAGCGGTGGAAGACGGAGAAGTTCAAGACGGATGGCAACAATGCGCCCTCGGGCATCGGTCTCACGGTTGCCGCGGGGCAGTGGTTCCAACCCCAGGTCACGCACGACACCTTCGCCCACACGACCCACTGCGATGACCTCAAGGCGATGCGGCTCTTCGTCGACGTGCTGCTCACCCGCTTCACCCAGGTCGACTGGAAGCAGGACGGCTCCCCGCTCTATCGCCTGACGGTACCGGTCCCGGTCGCTCCCCATAAGGACATCTTCGAGAAGATGACCACGGGCCAGCTGACGACCTTCCGCGAGCGGCTGGTTCAGCTCCAGGAAGGCCTGGACAAGGCGGCCCGCGAGCCAGACCCGGTGGTCGCCTGCGAATTGATGAGCAAGCACTTCGGCGACAAGTTCCCCGTCCCTGACAAGACGCACACGGGGCAGCGCGGCGGTCCTGCCATCGCCACCAGTGGCGTGTCCGCCTGAACCCATGTCCCCTGCTCCCGGAAAGAAGACTCCACCGACGCACAGGGAGATCCTCGAGGACCTGGCCAGCAAGGGGGTTCTCGAGGAGTGGCGAATCGGGCCCCTGTCCTCCACCGGAAGCACCCAGGTGGGTCAGGCCGAGCAGGTGGCTCTCACGGGGCATCTGACCCTCCAGGACCATCGGTTCCGGCTGCGTGTCACCCTGCCACGGACATTTCCTGGCTGCCTGCCGGAAATCACCATCGAAAAAGTCGAGCCTGATCTCAAGCTCCCCCACCTGGTGGGAGATCGTCAGCTTTGCTACGAGGCGGGAGCCAATCTGCTCGATCGTCATGACCCCTGGGGGGTTGCGTACGAGGCGCTGCTTCGTGCCCGGGCGATGCTCAGCGACATGCTCTCGGGCAGCCGTGCCCAGGAGTTCGCCCAGGAGGTCATTGCCTACTGGAGCCGATTCTCCCTCCGAGGATACGACGGCATCGGCTGCGACATCGGGGCGGGAGAGCATCCGTATGTCACCATGGCCCTCTACACAGTGCTGGGGGACTTGCTGGCTGTCGCCGATGAGCCAAAAGTCATCCTCAAGCGTCTGCCTCAATATGAGGCAACGCTCGCGCGCACCGAGAGAGCCCTATACATCCCCATCGACCCGGTCGCGGTCGACCCGAACTTCGAGCCGAAAGAGCTGGGCACGCTCGCGGGTCTCCGAAAGTACATCCGTGCACTGCCGCAGGAGGATCACCTCAAGCTCGAGAAGCTGCTGGCGCGCCGTGTGGGGAGTCAACAACTCGTGGTGCTCGGAGTGCGGCGCCCTCGGGGCGAGCGGGCGCTGATTGGCGTCCACCTGGAACAACTCCGTGGTGGGCACCCCTTGGCCAAGGAACACGCCGACGCCCAAGTCGTGCCCGTCGAGCTGCTGCGGTACGATCATGCCTTCCTCGCACCTCGGGGAGGGGCGAGCGTCGGCTTCCGGAAGCGTCGGGTGCTCCTCGCCGGGTGTGGCGCCGTGGGCGGGCACATCGCGTTGGCACTGGCCCGAGCAGGGGTGGGTCAGCTCTCGCTGGTCGATCAAGATGTCTTCGAGCTGGCCAACACCTATCGGCACGTCTGTGGAATGGCCCAGGTAGGACAGCCCAAGGTGTTGGGTCTCAAGCATGAGCTCGAACGTCTCATCCCATATGTCGAAGTGACTCCGCACGCGGGGGCGCTCGAGCAGTTCCTGCAGAATGACCCCGCCGGGTTGCGTGCGTACGACCTGATCATCTCCGCCCTGGGCCACCCCACCATCGAGCTCGACCTGAACGAGCGGCTCTGGTCTGATCCGGGTTTCCCTCCAGCCATCTTCGCCTGGGTGGAGCCACTGGGTCTGGGCGGCCATGTACTCCTGACGCATGTGCGCGGCTCACAAGGGCTGGCTCGCGGTTGCCTGGAGTGCATCCATCAACGCCCCAACGTGGGCGGGCCTCTGGAGAATCGAGCCGCCTTCGCCTCTCCGGACGTGACCTATACGCACGACACGCTCGGCTGTGGGAGCCAACACCTGCCCTTCGCGGATCTCGATGCCCTGCGCACCGCCGAACTGGCGGCACGCCTCGCGCTACGGGTGCTGAGGGGTGAGGTCGAGGAGGCACCTCTGTTGTCGTGGAAAGGAGACAGACGGGCATTCGAGCAGGCTGGGTACACGGTCACCCATCGTTACAAGACCGAGCCCGACCAGCTGGAGGCGGAGCGGCTCCTCTATCGGTGCGAGAACTGCCCGGTATGTGGAGAGTGATGATGGAGGAGGGGCTGCTCTTCCGCCGCGCGGGTGGCGGCCTGGTGAAGGTTGCTCCCACAGCGCTCGCACAGCTGCTTCTGTTCCGGCAGCTGGACGCAGACAGTACAGAGGCAGGCGGTGTGCTTCTCGGCCGCCACATCGTCGGCTGCCGTGACATCATCATCGACGAGGTGACGGTCCCCGTGCAGGAGGATCGCCGTCTGCGCCTGGCTTTCCATCGGAGTCAGGCGAGCCATCAGAAGGTGATTGATGCCCGGTGGCTCGACTCGGGAGGCACATGTCACTACCTCGGAGAGTGGCACACGCACCCGGAGACAGCTCCCACACCCTCACTCGTGGATCTCGCCGACTGGCGCCGTCGGCTGCGTGTCGACCAGTTCGAGGGGGACTCCCTGCTCTTCCTCATCGTGGGCACCCGCGAGCTGTGCGCTTGGGAGGGGATGCGGCACCCGGCCAGCGCACACGGCCCACCTCCAGGTATGGTGTGCCTCGCCCTGAACCGGTGAGGCCCATGACCACTCCCCCACCCCAGCAGCAGACCTCCTGGGCCAAGCGCATCACCATCGCCCGCCAGCCAGCCCCCTTTGGGCACACGCCTGCCCAGGCGCCCTCCCAGGAACGACCGCTTCTTCTACTGTTGGGAGTGCCATCCCTGGCCATCCGCACCGCGCCGGGCTCCACCGCGGTCAGAATCCGAGGAATTCGAGCTCTTCATCGGTGAGCTCGTGCAGGGGCTGGCGGGACTTGACCTCGCCCGTCTTCGGGTCGTTGTAGAGCTCCGTGTCGGGGAGGTTGCGCAGAATGAGCTCCATCTTGCGGATCTGCCCGCGTTCCGAGTCGATCATCTCCCTCTCGCGGATGATGTTCGCAATCACCCCGGCGGGGACGACGACGTCGCGCTTGGAGTCGCCCTGGGCCTGGTAGGAGACGAAGCCCGAGTCGTTGTTCTGGTACTGGATGATGAGGGCGGCGAGACGCTCGGCGTCGATCTGGTACTCGTCGCGGATGCGCCGCATCCGTGCTTCGCGCTCCTCGATGTGTGCGGCGAGTTCCTTGACCTTCCTCTGCATCGCCGCGCGGACTTCGGGAGTGGTCTTGATGTTGTAGCGGACGGACTCGAACATGTCCGTGGGTTTTTCGACGCGATAGCCCATGGCGTTTCTCCTCTTGAGGTGTGGCGGATGAAGCTCGAACGGGTGGCGTGGCGGGTGGACACACTTCTATGGAGCGACCGGGCAGCTCATGCTCCTCATGAGCCGCGACGTCTCTGGGCGATGCGCCGCAGCAGGGCCTCACCCTGGGAGCGAGGCGGCTGGCGGGCGAGGAACGCGGGCACCTCGCTCAGCGTCCGGGGACGGTACCCGGGCCCACCGTCCCCACACGAGCGATACTCGTACCCATGGGCGTAGAGGACACGAACCTTCTCCCACTGACGCACGCTACGCTGGGGCGGCGGTTTGAAGTCCAGGCCCAGGTCAACCATGGGACCGCCACACTGAGGGCACTTCACCTCGGGCGGAACACCTTCGGGTGGAGGTCGATGCGCATCGCGCGGCCACTTGAAACTCTTGCGACAGTCGAAGCAGGCCCGATGTTCCTTGTAGGGGCCATAGAGACCGTATCGGCACATGGCGTGTTCCTCCGCGTCCAAGCCGCCCCCCTGGACGCGGAATCCCACCCGAAGCTGACAGGGGTTCGGGCCCCTCGTTACACTCGGCCGCCATGGCCAGCGCAGCAGAGATCGTCCGCAACCACGAGTACGACCCGAACGGCGTCGAGTACCTCGCTCCCTCGCCGAAGAGCGAGCACATCGAGGTGGTGCCGTACGACCCGGCCTGGCCCGATGCATTCGAGGAGCTCGCCGCGCGCATCCACGCTGCGCTCGGCGACGTCGCCCTCTCGATCGAGCACGTCGGCTCCACCTCGGTGCCGGGCCTGCCCGCCAAGCCGATCATCGACATCGACCTCACCGTTCCCGACTCGAGGGACGAGGCCGCCTACCGCCCGGCCCTGGAGGCCGCAGGCTTCCCTGTGCTGTTCCGGGAGCCGGTCTTCCACGAGCACCGGTTCGCCCGCAGCGACTCGCCGCCCGCGAACATCCACATCTGGAGCCCCGATTGCCCGGAGGCCATCCGGCACCGCATGCTGCGGGACTGGCTCATCGCCCACCCGGAGGATCGCGAGCAGTACGCCGCGGCGAAGTTCGCGTCGGCGGAGCAGATCAACGCGGAGGGCGGCATGGTGATGGACTACAACCAGCGCAAGCAACCGGTCATCCGCTACATCCTGGAGCGGATGTTCCGAGCCCATGGGCTCATCGACTGACCAGCATCGCCGCTAGCCTCAGCAGGACTCCTGTACGAGGCGGTGAGCGTCGTCGTCTCGGGAGCCCGCAAGGTCGACGCGGACCGCTTGGGCCGGCGTGTGCCCAGAGGGGGGTTGAGCAAGCCCTGGCCGTTCGGCTGGGAGGGCCTCCGGCGGGTCCCCCGCGAGTCACACTTTCGCCGCGCCAGCTCTATCCACAGGAACCGCAACCTCCTTCGCCTTTCGGCGTGCAGAAGCATTGGGTGAAGCCGTCCCGCTAGACGGTTCCCCGCATGCACGCAGCGACGACGAGAAGAAGGGCGCAGCGGCGTTCGCCTGACTCACGAGCAACCGGCACGGCGTGATCTTGGCCGTCACGACCACGGCGAACCCACTTCACCCCTGGCGGGAATGCCGCGTGGAGGAAGCCATGACAAGGAGCTGCCTCATGACGTGATTCGAACAATGCCTCACGAAGCATGCCGTCCTGTTGCCGAGACGTGGAGGTGACGCCTCCCTGCTCGTCCACATCGACGACACACATGATTGCAAAATGATCACCTGACAAACCATTGGAGGGCATCATGTTGCACAAGATCAAGACCCTACTCGCCGGCGCTGCTGTGGCGGGCGCACTGGTGACCATCGCGCCGACCAGTGCTCTGGCGGCGGCCACAATCCCTTCGCGTGCCCAGTGCAAGACCAAGGACTTCATTGCGTCCCAGAACTATTACGATTACGTCAAGTCAGAAACGCGCACATCGGAGCTCGGCACGATTCGCATCACGCATTTCTTCAAGCCTGTGACGGGTCCCAAGAAATGGTGCGCCTACAACACCAGTGGCCGCGAACAGTTCAATACCGGCACCTGGTAACAGCAGCCAACACAGGGCGAGCGTTTCCAAGCTGAGAGTTCTGGAACTGGAGCTGGCGCGGTTTGCCGCGCCAGCTCCACCCCCACCCCATCGCCTGCTCGGACTCCTCGGGCCATCTCGTCGACGAGGCGGGCATCGATCTCGCGCTCCTCAAGCAGGTCAAGGAGGTCGAGCGGGCGCGCATCCGCGAGTACGCCGCGCGCCGTGCATCGGCCCGCTTCGTGCCGGACGCGTCGGTGTGGGAGGTCGGGGGGCAGATCGCGCTGCCGTGCGCCACGCAGAACGAGATTGACGGGCCGACCGCCGGGAAGCTCGTAGCCCGAGGCTGCCTGGCCGTCGGCGAGGGCGCCAACATGCATTATGATGTTTCGGCGTGAGGAGGAGAGCCCGCTCATGACACCTGCGCCTCCGCGATGGCGATGCGGATCTCGTTCGCCACCACCTTCACGTGCGGCTCGGTCAGCAGCGAGACATGGTTGCCCGGGACCATGCGCAGGCGCAGCGGCCTCATCGAGACGTCCTCCCACCCCTCGGTGAGCGTCTCGCAGAACTTGCTGTCGAGCGCGCGCAGGAAGGTGATCGGGCCATGGAAGCGCTCCGCCGGCTCGTAGCCGGAATAGCTGACGCTGCGAAAGAGCGCCAGGATGCGCTCGATGCGCTCGTCGGGCTCGTCCGGCGTATAGGCACCGTGCTTCCTGGAGAGGTCCATGAAGTGCGCGATTCGCTGTCGCGGCTCGAGGGCGCGCATGTCGTCGCTCTTCAGCCCGATGTCCACATCGAACCAGTACCGGGAGCCAGCCGCGATGATGGAGTAGAACTCGACGAGGTCGTCCAGGAAGGTCTCGTTCGGCAGGCGGAGACGGGCGTTGGCGGGCGACCAGGCGTCGCACACGGCAAGCACGGCCACCTGTTCCCCGCGGCGCTGCAGCTGCAGGGCCATCTCCAGCGCGACCATGCCGCCGGAGCAGTGGCCCCCAAGGAGGTAGGGTCCGCGCGGCTGCACCGCACGCATGGACTCAATGTGGTCGGCCGCCATGTCCTCGACGCGATCGAACGGGGGGCGAGCGCCATGGAGCCCTCGCGTCTGGAGGCCGTAGACGGGCTGATCCGGCGCCATCCAGCGCGCCAGCGCGTAGTAGTTGAGCACGCTCCCCTCTCCTCCCGGCAGGAAGAAGAAGGGGCGCTTCGAGCCGTGCGGCTGGAGCGGGACAACGGTCTGCTCGTTGAGCTTCCTCGAGCGCGCGCGCAGGTGGCAGCCGATGCGCTCGATCGTCGGCTCCTCGAGGAACGTCTCCATCGAGAGCGGGCTGTCGAACTGAGCCACGGTCGCGGCGCGGACGGCCTCCGCCGTACCACGGTCGCCGCCGAGCTCGAAAAAGTCATCCTTCATCCCGATTCCGAGGGAGTCTCTGTGCAGGATGTCCGCCCAGATTCGCGATAGTCGTAGTTCGTAGGCGTCTCGAGGGGGGATAAAACGCTGGGGCATCATGGTCCTCACGTGCTTCGGTTGGGGCTCACACCTGCGCTTCTGCGCTCGCGGCCGTGACGTGCTGTATGGAAGGAGGGTGCGCGCCGGACGGCTCGCGCTGAACCGAGAGTTCCTGGTCACGCACCTGGCGCTTGAGCTGGATCGGCAGCGCGCCGGAGACCGCCTCACGCGCGAGCACGCTCGCGATGAGATGGGCGACACGCGACCAGTTGCAGTACCCGTTGATCGCCTCCCGCTGGAGCAGCTGGACGGCTGGATCCACCGCACGGCGCAGCGTGGCCAGCGCCCGCTCCAGATCGCCGCCGAGTGTGTCGACGAGGATCGGCAGCGGCGAATCCCGGTGCGTGGTGCACCGGGTGGCATACAGCCGCTCGAGCTGGAACGCGTAGACCGCGCGCTCCATGGCCACCTCCGCGGCGATCGCGTCCACGGCTCCATCCGGCCCCTCCAGCGGATCAGGCGACATGAGGAGCGGAGGGATGCCGTTCACGAGCGCGGCGCCGATGCTGCTCAGGCCCGGGCGGCAGACGAAGGTCGCCCGTGGCTTGGCACTGAGAGCCCGGAGGAACGTGCTCCAGTCCTCGTTGATCCATCCGAGCAGCGTCACGTTCGCGAGCCGCGAGCGCTCGAGCTCGAGCGACAGCCACGCTCGATCCTCCGCGCTCCCACCCGCGAGCAAGAAGTGCGTCTCCTCCATCTGTGCCGCCAACGCCAGCATCGCGCTCCAGTGCCGGCGGCTATAGGCGGAGAAGCCGTTGCCCTGCGACACGAGCACGACGCCGCGCGGATCCCGCGGGGTGAAGAGGTGCTGGAGCGCCGGCGAGTATCGGGCCAGGAGGGCTCCGGCCCGCACCGCAGCCTCTTCCGGAGAGAGCACGCTGGCCTGGCCGAGCGGCGGGATGACCACGTAGGGCCGCTTGCCCGATTCCAGCGACTGCCAGTCACGCCAGTTGACGGCCTGATACCAGATCGTGCCGCTCTCCGGCACGCCAGCCATGAGCTCCCGGCTCGCGGCCTCGAAGTCGACCGAGGGGTTGCGCCGCGGATCGATCCCCGATGCGCTCAGCGCGTCCTCGAGCTCGCGCCGCGTGTGGATCGCTGGTGCGGACGCGACCAGGAGCTCGACCAGCCCCGGTGCCACCGTCGTCGACCGGGCCTGTCGCGCCAGCCGCCTGAGCCACTCGAACTCCTCGAACGCATACCGCACTGCATGGAGGGGGACTTCCTTCCGCCGCGCATGCTCGGCGAGCTGGTGCAGGATCCAGGTCTCCGGCCGGCAGTCGTTCACGATGGCGGCCGCGCCCGCGCTGGCCCGGGCGAGCTCGCGGTTGTCCGCGATCCACAGGAGGGCCGCCTCGCGGTTCAGCAGCGCCGGGCGCGAGACGTTGGAGACATCCGCGGGCGTGATCGTCGCCGACTCCGAGTCGCTGTAATGGAGCGGAACCACGTGGAGCCCCGCCGGGTTCTCGGCCTTCCGGAGCGCGGATGCCGCGTCCTCCTGCCGCCGGATCGCCGCGGTGAACGGCACCGGGTCCGGGAGCCTGGCGAGGGCTCCGTGCACGGCCGGGACCCAGCCCGTCGTGTGCCCGAAGGCTTGCGCGACGTACATCACGCCCGAGGGAACCGGCGCGCCGTGGACCCTCACGCGGAACTGGCCCTCGTGCCTGGGATCCGGACCCGTGACATAGAGCGGGACCCGCGCCTCCCGCAGTGACGAGCCGTCACGTGGGACGAGCATCGCCAGCCTCGCGTCGCGATCCGAGATCAGGATGCTGTCCGAACCCGCGGCCAGGGCGAACGCCGCCGTGTCCATGGCCGGCAGCGCGTTCTCGATCGACAGCGGCTGCCCGGCGACGGAGAGCCGCGGCGGCTCCCCGGGCGCGAGATACGTCACCTCGACGCGCCCGAGCGAGAGCTCGACGGCATCACCACGCAACACGCAGGACGGCTCATCCCGCGGCGGATACGTGAACCGCGCATGAGCCCTCATCGGGAGGCCTCGTTCGCGTGGAGATCCCTGGCGATCATGTCCTCGTAGGTCTCCGCGCGACGGACGAGCGTCTCGCGGCCCTGGTCCAGGACCACGATGCCCGGCTGCGGGAAGCAGAAGGAGTTCGAGAAGGAGACCAGATAGGCACCCGCGTCCATGATCGCGAGCGTGTCTCCAAGCCGCAGCCGCGGGAGATCGATCGTGGTCCGCAGGCGGTCCATCGGGCTGCAGGTGGGGCCGTCGAGGGTGTACGTCTCGCTCGGGGACTCGCCCCATCGCTCGGCGTGGAAGATCTCGTGATACTCGCGGTGCAGGATGTGGGCGATGTTCTCGCCGGCGTCCAGGATCGCGTGCGCGGGCCCCTCTCCGGCCGCGTTGAGGCTGCTGACCCGGCACAGCAGCATCTGGGTGTTCCCGGTCATCGCGCGTCCGGGCTCCAGCAGGATGCGAGGTGCCGGACGGCCGGCGCGACGGAAGTGGTCCTCGACCCGCTCGACGAGCAGCGAGAGGTAGCCGTCGATCGAGAGCCTGCGGCTGACCCGCTCGGCGAGAGGGAGAGGCGAGTCGTTGAGCGGCAGGACCGTGGGGACCGCCAGGCTCCCGCCGAGGTCGAGCAATTCCACGTCGAGCCCGAGCCGGGCGTGGAGCGCGTCGCAGAACTCCAGCACCTCTCGAACGAAGCGCTCCAGGGTATCGGCATCCTCGATGGCCACGCCCCGGTGCGCGTGCAACCCAACGACCCGGAGGGAGGGATGAGACAGCGCCTCCTCGTAGGCCGCCAGCGCCTGCCCTCCAGCGATCGGGATGCCGAACTTGCCCGACCAGCTATCGGAGGTGGCCACGCGCAGGCCCACAGTGGGCCGCTTGCCAAGCTCCGCGGCGGCCTGTGCGACGAGCGCGATCTCCTCGCGATGATTCAGGTTGGTGAGCAGGAGATCGCTCTGGACGAGCGTGCGCGCGACACTCGGCGTCTTGCCCGGGCCATTGTAGATGATCCTTCCGGGCGCGACCCCGAGCCGCATGGCGAGCCACAGCTCGTACGGAGAGACCACCTCGGCTCCGACGCCGAGCTGCGACAGCCTCTGGAGCACGGCAGGGATCGGATTGGTCTTGTAGGAATAGAAGACCTCGACACCCCGCTGCTGGCCCGGCGGCACCTGCTGGAAGCGCCGGACGTTCTCGGCGAGCTGGTCGGCGTGGACGACGAAGAGAGGGCTCCCCCAGCGCTCCACGAGGCTCGAGAGCGGCTTCCCCTCCAGGCACAACCCTCCTTCGGCTCGCGTCAGGCGCCATCTTTCTGGATGAAGGGACTGAGAAGCTCGGGACTCCTGCTTCATGTGCCTTTCGGGAACAACGACGGGATGTGCGGACAAGGTCGAACCCTCATGGAGCTCGGAGAGCGACAAAGGACCCGCTCGGCTTTTGCATGGGGCCTTCCCTCTCCGAGTCAGCGCGGTAGCTGAGACATCCCGCCAGACAGCACGGCCCATGCCAGTTCGGAAATGCCTGGGATTCCTCGGGAGCTCCCTCCACCGAGCTCCGGCTGACACGCCATTGACGTGTCATTGACGCGTCAGCGTGCTCGGGAGCAGCTCACCAGATCGGCCTCAATGGCATATGGCCCCAAAACATACACTTCTGGTGGCCCCCCTAAAGGCTGACACCCCGCCTGCTCAAAACCACCCGTCGAGCCACGTGAGCTGCGCGTCCAGCGTCTCCGACACCGCCTGGGCTCGCTCCGAGGAGGAGGGCTCCGTGTAGGGATTGCCGATCTCCTTGTGCTTCCACTTCACCCAGTTCTGCTTGTACCAACCCCAGTCGAGGTTCGAGCCCGTCTTGGGCGGCGTGCCCGAGTACGCCGAGAACGCGCGGATGCCCGTGAGAGGAGCCACCTCCTCGCCTCCCGCGATGTGGAAGATGTGAAGCCGGGCCCGGCGCGGGAACTGCGCGGAGAGGTCCGTGGCCCAGCCACCGTAGGACGTGAAGGACGGCCGCACCGGGTTGTTGATCTTGTCCCCGGTGGTGCCCAGCTCTCCCTGGGTGTACTTGCACACCCCATCGAATGAGGAGACGTAGAGCTCAATCCCATCGAGGCTCGGGTTGTTGCGAAGCTGTTGGGCCATGAGCATCACCAGACATCCTCCTCGCGAGCTCCCTGCCAGGTAGATGGAGCGCGTCTCCGGCCGCACCTGGGCCTGCAGCCATTGCACGAAGCCATTCACGAGCTGCTGCTTCGTGCCGCTGTCGGACAGGTGATCGAAGTTGTTGTCGTTCACCACCGCCATCCACGTCGTGGCCGCGGGGAGCCAGCCCTGGTGGCGCAGCTTCATCGCGAGCGAGCGCCCATCCAGGGTCACATTGGGGCACGAGACATCACCGCACGTGTCATCCCAGTTCGAGGCCTGGCCCGTCACCCCGCTCATGTGGCCGCTGCTCGAGATCTTCTGCCCCGCGGACATCACCACCAGGGCGTTGCGCACGCTCGGCGCGTCCACCTCGGCAATGCGGATGGCGAACAGGTCGCTGTCCGGGGCCCCGGCCGCTCGGAAGGCCTCGAACCCCGCCGCGGCCTGGTAGCTGCCAGAGGAGTCCTTGTAGACAACGCGCCGCGAGGTCACCGTCCTGCTGCTCCCCTCTGGATAGGAGAGGGCGACGGACCGATCTCCCAGCGGCTCGCCGAGGTCCGCTGAAACGTCCGTCCCTCCACACCCAGACAGGGCTCCTCCCAGAAGACATGTCAGAACCGCGAGGGGTGCTGCAGCCCAAAGGAAGCTCCGCCTGCTCTGCATAGGGTGTCTCCGGGGGATGGAAGTGGCCGCGATGATGCCATGACAGCGCCCGGCGATTCGAGGAGCTCCGAGATACGAATCCGCGGGTGTTTCACCGGAATGACAGCCAGACTCGGCCGGACGAGGTGCTCCATATGCTCCAGTTGCTAGCCGCGGTCGCGATGGTGAGCGCTGCCGCTCCATCCGAATCCGACACCCTTCTCCGGCAGCTCGCGGAGACGCGCAACTTCAACCTTGGCCGGCCGATGGCGGTGGGGATCACACCCGGCGAAGAGACGGTGCTCTTCCTCCGAAGCCCCCCGGCGTCGGGCGTGAGCTCGTTGTTCGCATTCGACGTCGCCACCGGAGGAACCCGCGAGCTGCTCACGCCAGAGAGTGTCATCGCTGGCGCGGAGGAGACATTGTCCCCCGAGGAGAAGGCGCGCCGCGAGCGCATGCGCGTCTCAGGCCGGGGCTTCACCTCGTATGCGCTCTCCAACGATGGGCAGAAGGTGCTGCTCACGCTCTCGGGCAAGCTCTATGTCGTCGAGCGCAGCTCCGGGAAGGTCACCCAGCTCAACGCGGGCGCGGGGGTCATCGATCCGCGGTTCTCGCCCGACGGCAAGCAGGTCGCCTACGTCCGCGACAACGACGTGTTCCGCATCGAGCTCACCACCAACAAAGAGCGCCAGGTCACGCGTGGCGGTACTCCCGAGCGGACGCACGGCCTTGCCGAGTTCGTGGCGCAGGAAGAGATGTACCGCTTCACCGGCTACTGGTGGAGCCCCGACGCGAAGCATATCGCCTACGAAGAGGCCGATACGTCCGGCGTCGAGAAGCTCAACCTCGCCGACCCGGCGAGACTCGAGCAGGGCGCCCAACCGTTCGCGTACCCGCGGCCCGGCAAGCCGAACGCGAAGGTGCGGCTCTTCGTCGTGCCGGTGGCGGGTGGCCCGGCGAAGGAAGTCAGGTGGGACGCGGAGAAGTACCCCTACATGGCAACGGTGAAGTGGCCGAAGGCGGGCCCGCTCACCTTGCTGGTCCAGAACCGCGCGCAGACGGAAGAGGTGCTCCTCGCGGCGGACCCGCGGACAGGCCAGACGCGCCCGCTCCTCGTCGAGAGGGACGACGCGTGGCTCCAGCTGGACCAGGGCTTCCCCGAATGGTTGGAGGACGGCAGCGGCTTTCTCTGGTCCACCGAGCGCAACGGGGCCTCGGAAGTGGAGCTCCGCCGCGCCGACGGAAGCCTGGCGCGGTCGCTGGTGAAGCCGGGCGCCGGCTTCCAGATGCTGGTGAACTATCAGCCGAAGGAAGACATCCTGTACTTCCTGGGCGGGCCGAACCCGACCGAGCGGTACCTGTGGCGGGTCAAGGGCGGCGGTGAGCCCGAGCGCGTCACCTCGGGCGGCCCCGCGCTCGAAAGGGCGGTCGTCTCCGCCCGGGGCGGCTTGATCGTCGTCACGACCGAAGGTCCCACGAGCCTGCGCCGGGTATACGTCCATCGGTCCGACGGGACGCGCCTCGGCGAGCTTCCTTCGGTTGCGCGCGAGCCTCCGTACCAGCCCCGGCTCGAGCTGCGGCAGGTCGGGCCCGAGCGGTTCTGGACCGCGCTCATCCGGCCCCGGAACTTCAAGCCGGGCGTGAAGCTGCCGGTCATCGTCGAGATCTACGGGGCCGCCTATCCGATGGTTCAGCAGAGCATGGCGATGAACCTCACCGCACAATGGATGGCGGACCACGGCTTCCTCGTGGTGAAGCTCGACGGCCGCGGAACGGCGCTGCGCGGCCGGGCGTGGGAGCGGAAGATCAAGTTTGGCTTCGCCGACGTACTCGACGATCAGATCGCCGCGCTTCAGGCGCTCGCCGCCGAGGTGCCGGAGATGGACCTCACGCGCGTGGGCATCGAAGGATGGAGCCACGGCGGGTACATGTCCGCGCTCGCGGCGCTCTCGCGCCCGGACGTCTTCAAGGCCGCGTTCGCCGGTGCCCCGGTGGTGGACTGGCGTGACTACGACAGCTACCTCTCCGAGCGCTACCTTGGACTGCCAGCGGAACACCCGGAGGCCTACGAGAAGA
Source organism: Archangium lansingense (assembly GCF_026626635.1). Lineage (GTDB taxonomy): Bacteria > Myxococcota > Myxococcia > Myxococcales > Myxococcaceae > Archangium > Archangium lansingense. Next base: position 6,228,191 of record NZ_JAPNKA010000001.1, on the reverse strand, counting down.
ACTCCCTGCTCACCTTCGCGAAGGAGGACAAGCCCATCGGCAAGCTGCTGCTTGTCCACGGCACCTTCGACGACAACGTCTTCTTCTCGCACACGCTGAAGCTCTCCGATGCATTGTTCCGCGCCGGCAAGCCTCACGAGGTGCTGCCGCTGAGCGGCTCCACGCACATGCTCGCCGACCCCCTCATGAGCGAGCGGGTCTGGGCGAGGCTGATACGCCACTTCCAGGAGAACCTTTAACCGCCTGGAGCCTTGCCAGGACCAGGGTGCGGCAGGCACCTTGGCGAGACATGCAGCCCCCCCTCGACAGAACCGATGTGGTCCGTTGGCTCACGCCTCTGCTGCGCCAGCGCACGCTCTTGTTGCCGGCAGCCCGCGCGCAGAAGCCAGAGAGGAAGTTCCGCACGCAATTCGGCGGCAGGCCGACCGCACTCAGGGGCGAGAGATGGCCCCGTTGCGGCCGCTGCCACGGGGCCCTGCGCTTCGTATGCCAGGTGGACTACCGCCATGACGCGCTCCACGAGCCCCGGCTGGAGGTGGCATTCATCACCTTCTTCTACTGTTGGGAGTGCCATCCCTGGGGTAAGGAGCAGGGGCCAGCCCGGTCCTGGTGTGTACGCGCCTACCCGCATGCGGCGGAGCAGGAAGCGATCGTGCTCCGCTCGCGGGCAGCTCCCTTCACCCAGCATTTTGTCCGTGCCCGGTTGGGCCTCTCGTTACCGGATGCGGTGGGCTTCGAGCGGCACTGCCCTGAACTCTGGGCGGCGGTGCCGGGCACCAGCGGCTCCCGCGAGGCTTGGGCCAATTGGGACGTCGTCGAGCGTGCCGCGGGGGAGTTGCAACGGGCGGAGGACCTGAGCCATCCGCACACGCGCAACCGAGGCCTGGCGTTGGGCGGCTACCCCCATTGGGTCAACGGCCCGGATGAAACCCCGGACTGCGGGACGTGTGGCCAGGGGATGGAATTGCTGGTGCAACTGTCCCCCAGTCCCATGGTGGACGCCGAATGGGGGGACGTCGGGACCCTCTATCTCTTCATGTGCCGGGTCCACATCAACGAGGTGAGCCTTCGCATCCAGTGCACGTAAGGGGAACGGCGCCGGGAGTTGGACTTCTGAAGAGAGCCCGTTCCTCACAGGGAGCCTCCGACTGGGGGGCGCGTCTCTCTCCGTATAGCACGAGAGCGTCACGGCTCCGCCCTCGAAGAGCTCGCGCCACCTTGTGCCTCCAGCCTCTGAGCCAGCCGAAGTCCTGCCGAGCCTGGCGCGCGATGTCAGCGCGCCCTCTTCGGGGCAGCTGGCCTCTTCCTGGCGCTCTTCTTCCTGACAGGAGCGGCCTTCGCCTTTGCAGCCGCCTCCATCGTCTTTCGTGCCGCGGTCTTCTCGCCTCGACGCAGCGCGAGCGACGCCGCGATCCACTCCGGCGCGTAGCTCGACGTGCAGCCCTTCGGGATCGGTCGCGGGTCCCACCGGCCGAGGCGCTCGCCGATCGCGATGGCCTCCGCGGTGTACGCGGGCAGGTGGATGCCGATCCAGACGAGACAGAAGTTGATGCCCTCCTTCACCCGGTACGGTGCGGGCGGCAACTCACGCTCGATGCGCGCGAGCGTCGCGCGGACGTCGAGGTCCTTCGCGAGCCCGCGCGCGATGCGCCCGGCGAGGAGCCTCCACCCAGCGCGGAGGGGAAGCTCCTTGCTGCCGTCCATCCATCGCACCTGCAGCGCCTCGGCGATGGGCGCATGCACGAGCACACGTCCGACGAGCTCGTCGACCAGGGTCGGGTTCGAGAGCGGCTCGAGGAGCGCGCGCGCCTCCTTCTCGGTGAGCGCCGCGGGATCGAGCAGCATGCACGCGAGGATGCGTGCCTCGTGGTTGCCCGTCGCCCACAGCTCCAGGCCGAGCCCGTGGTTCGTCCCGAGCGCCTCTGCGAGGCTGCGGATCTTGCCGAGCAGCACGCCGAAAACGTTGTCGCCCGCGCCATCGCGCACGTAGCGCTGGCGCACCTTCTCGTCGCCCTGGTCCTCGAGCTTCTTCATTACCTGGGACAGCGTCATCGTCTTCGGCATCTGAGTCTCCTCGAGTGCAGTCTCTTACCCGATCGCCTTGGCGGTCACATTCGCTTTCGCGGTGGACAAGAAGCCGCCGGTGGCGATGACGCAGGAGCGCCGCGGGGCCATCGAAGCGCTCGGACGCATCGCACATCTCTACTCGCCCAGCCGGAATGTCAGACACGCTTGATAGCTTTCGCATCATCCGGCGGCCAGTGACGACAGGCTTTCGCCGCCCCGGATGAAACACATTCTCACGAAATGAGGAACAAATTGAAACGTCTTGCATGGAAGGCTTTGGCCGCGACGTGGCTGACGTGTGTCCTGACGGGCTGCGGCGCGGAGCTGGAACAGGGCCCGGAGGCGGCAGCGGAGCCCACCCCCGAGGCCGGCGAACAAGCCCCGGTGGCGAAGAAGGGACCGCCGCCGGAGGAACGCGTGCAGGCCATGGCCGCCTGCTCCGGCAACATCGCCCTCACGCCCAACGTGGCCATCACCGACATCAGCGCGGACACAGGGGAATGGTCCTGCACGTACACGCTGTCCGTCGCTTCTTCGAACAGCAACCTCACCTTCACCACCACCGGCGGTTCGGGCGACGCGGATCTGTACGTGAAGCGTGGCTCGGAGCCGACGTCGGGAGATAAGGACTGTTATTCCGAGGGCCCCAGCAACGAGGAGGCCTGTGCCATCTCCGGCGCGCAGGCGGGCACGTATTACGTGAAGCTCTATGGCTACAGTGCGTTCAGCGGCCTGAGCCTGAGGGCGACGTCCACGCCTGCCGGCACGGGTGGCTGCACCAGCAGCACCACCCTGAGCAACGGCGTTCCGGCGGTCGGCGTGGGCGCGACCACGGGCAACTGGTCCTGCATCTACAAGCTCTATGTCCCCACCGGGGCCACCCGCGTGGAATTCACCACTAGCGGAGGCACCGGCAACGGCGACCTGTTCGTGCGCCGGGAAGCCTCCCCCACCGAGACGGTCTACGACTGCAAATCCAGCTACTCCACCAACACGGAGAGCTGCTCCGTCACCGTGACGACCCCCGGGACCTACTACGCACGCCTGTACGGCACCGGGACGTTCTCCGGCGTGGGCATCACGGGCACCTACACCCTGTCGGAAGGCCAGCCGGGGTGCACATCCACCAGCCCGCTCACCAACAACTCGCCCACGTACGGCGTGAGCGCGCCGCCGGGGGGCTTCTCATGCGACTACACGCTCTACGTCCCGTCGGGGGCCACCAGCGTCACCTTCAACACCTACGGCGGCTCCGGGAGCACCGCCCACCTGTACGTGAAGCGCGAAGCCGTGCCCACGCTGTCGTCCTATGACTGCAAGGGCACGATGGGCGGCTCCAGCAACAACAGCCAGTCGTGCACCATCAACTCGCCCGCGGCCGGCACCTGGCACGTGCGCGTCTACAACGCGGGTTCGAGCCAGACACTCACCAACGCCACCCTGCGCGGCAACTACGTCACCGGCGGCGGGAATCCCAATCCCCCCACGGGTGTGCTGACGCTCGGCCAGACGGTGTCCGGACTGTCCGGGGCGAAGGACTCGGTGCGCTACTGGAGCGTCACCGTGCCGTCCGGCCAGAACTTCCTGACCGTGCGGACCACTGGCGGCACTGGGGACTCGGACGTGTATGTCAGCCGGGATGTCCAGCCGACCACGTCCACCTACGAGTGCAAGTCCAACAATGGCGGCACCACGGAGTCGTGTGCCACCTACGTCATCAGCCCGGGCACCTACTACGTGATGATGTACGGCTACGCGGACTACAGCGGTGTGTCCATCACGGCCACCCTCGATCCCTGATGTGTGAAGCAGTGCCCGGCCCTGGGGGTGATTTCTTCCCTCAGGGCCGGGTTGGGAAAACACTCCGACCGGGCGAAGCTCGAGGCGCGGACGATCGTCACGGACCGTCACTGCCTCGGCCGCACCGCGGGGGCGGGCTCGAATCAGCGCTCCCCGTTGGGCGTCTCAGTGAGGCGCCGCCGCGTCAGTGGAAGAGAGGGTCACGCCCTCGCCGCGCTTCACCCTGGGGAAGAAAAGCCCGGCGGTGAAGGCCCCCACGCAGGCGGCGCAGATGATCCAGAAGTTGATCGTCAAGCCCGTGCCGAGCGCTCCACTCAGCGCCTGGAACACGGCCGGAGGCAGACCGCGACCGTGCTCGGGGCCAAGCAGCTCGTTGGCAGCGGCCACGGGGACCCGCGGGTCCTTCAGGAGCTGGGACACCACCACGCCGCCCATCAATCCCACCCCGAGCGCCCCGCCGATGGTGCGGAAGAACATGTGGCTCGCCGTCGCCACCCCGCGCAGCTCCCAGCCCACGCTGGTCTGCACGGCGATGAGCAGCGCGGTGGCGGTGAAGCCCAGGCCAATGCCAAACAGCGCCATCGCCAGCTCTGGAATCAGCAAGGATGACTGCGGCTTGAGCAACAGCGCCATCGCCCCCGTGCCAATCACCGTCAGCCCCAGCCCTCCGACGATGAGCGGGCGGAAGCCCGTCTTGAGCAACAGCCGCCCCGCGAACAGGCTCGCCACGGGCCAGCCGACGATCATCGGGGTGATCATCCCACCGGCCAGCGTGGCCGAGCCGCCCAGCACGCCCTGCACGTACAGCGGCACGTAGGTGGTGGCACCGAACATCGCCGCGGAGAAGAGCGCACCCGCTACCGAGGAGATGGCAATGGCGGGAATCTTGAAGATGGACATGGGGATGACGGGCTCGGCCACCTTGCGCTCCACCAGCACGAAGGCGACGAGCAGTACGATCCCTACCGGCAGCGCCAGCAGATTCCGGCCGAGTCCCTGCACGCCAAAGAGCAGCGCCACCACTCCGGCCGAGAGCAGCGCCGCGCCCGCATAGTCCAGCTTCTGCGGCTTGTGCTGCACCTGCTCGTGGAAGAAGACCACCAGCAGCGCGAGGGCGCCCAACCCCACCGGGACGTTGATGAAGAAGACCCAGTGCCAGGTGAGGTACTTCACGATGAGGCCACCGGTGAGCGGGCCCACCAGCCCCGCCAGGCCCCACACCCCGCTGAAGACACCCTGCACCTTCGCCCGCTGCTCCAGCGTGTAGAGGTCTCCGATGATGGTGAGTGCCACGGGCTGCATCGCTCCCGCCCCCAAGCCCTGCAGCGTGCGGAAGGCAATCAGCATGTTCATCGACGTGGACAGACCACTGAGGATGGAGCCAGCGAGGAACAGGCCGATGCCGAAGAGCAGCACGGGCTTGCGGCCATAGAGGTCCGCCAGCTTCCCGTAGATGGGCACGGTGACGGTGGAGGACAGCATGTACGCGGTGAAGACCCAGGCGTAGCTCTGCAGCCCGCCCAGCTCACTGACCACCGTGGGCATGGCGGTGGAAACGACGGTCATCTCCAGCGCCGCCATGAAGAGGCTCAAGGCCAGGGCGACGGTGGTCAGGGGACGGTGGGTCTTTCGCATGCTGTCGGTTCGGAGGTGTCGGGACGAGGAGGTAGCGCCCTCCTTAACGGGTGAAGGCCAGGGCCGCCACCGTCAAGTATCCCCGCCTCCCGCCTGTCCGGCCACCCGCTCACCCGGTGTCAGCTCGCCCTCACTCGGCCAGGGGAACTCCGTCCGCGGGGATGAGCGTCATCTCCACGGGCTCACCCGGGTTGTTCACGCGGATTCTGAAGGTGTCCGCGGTCAACTCCAAGATGTCCACCGGGTATGCGATGGACTCCTCCACCATCGTGAGCGCCCCCTTCTGGTAGCGCCACGTGCCCAGAGACGGAGTGCCGTTTCCGGCTGCGATCACCAACGTCCCCTCCGAGAGGAACACGTACAGCTGCCCCTTCTGAATGGTGGGAGAGGCATCGACCTTCCAGACCTTGTTGATGAAGCTCGCCGGGCGCTGCTCCGCTCCGGCGGAGAGCGGCTGCGCTCGGGTCGTGGCGCAACCAGCCATCAGCAGCACGGCGACCCCGGCTGCAAGCCAGGGCTTGCTCGCAACGGGTCGGCTCACGGAGCATCCCTCACGGTGCAGTGCAGCCCTGCTCGTGAACGGCCAGGAAAGGAAGTGGGACATGTCGGCACAATACGATCAGATTGGAAACAAAGTCGCGGACTGGGACGTGCTGCCAGTGCGCTCGGAGTACATCGAGGGGCATACCTTCTTCAAGGCGCTCGGCCCCGTGGAGGGAAAGAACGTCCTCGACCTGGCCTGTGGTGACGGGCTGTACACGCGGCAGCTCAAGACGCGAGGCGCCACGCGAGTGGTGGGGGTGGATATCTCGGAGGAGATGATTCGCGGTGCCCGAGAGTACGAAGAGGCACAACCGCTGGGCATCGACTACCACGTCTCCGACGTGGCCAACATGCCCCCGCTGGGCTCGTTCGACGTCGTGACGGCCATCTACCTGCTGCACTATGCGAGCTCGCCTGAGCACCTGCTTCAGATGTGCCGGAACATCCATGCCCACGTGAAGCCGGGAGGCAGCTTCGTCACCTATTCCTTCAACCCCGAGTTCAGCGCGAAGGGCCCCAACAGCACCCGCTATGGAATAACCATGTTGGACTTCCCGGAGGCCCCTCGTGAAGGACAGGCGATCTCCGCGGAGCTGCTCACGAAGAGCCCCTTCACCATCCACTTCTCCTACTGGGGCCGGGACACGTACGAGCGAGCGCTGCGCGAAGCAGGCTTCCACACCCTCACCTGGACGCGCCCCGAGTGCTCGCCCGAGGGGATTTCGAAGTTCGGCCGAGCGTTCTGGCAGGACTACATCGACAACCCTCACGCGGTGGCGCTGCGCTGCGAGCGGTGAACCGGATCATCCTCCCGTCCAGTGGATCCCCGAGGGTGCAGGCGGTACGGGCTGGCTTGCCCCTGCTCTACCTCACGGCCGCTGTGGGATTGGGGAGCCTCGCCCGGTGGCTCGCGGCGCCCCCTTCCGCTAGTAGTGGATTCGAGCGCTGACGGCGCGGTGGCCGGAGTAGTTGAGATCCTCCCGGTCGGACCCGGTGAACTGCAGGTCGGCGGCATCCCCCTCGTTGTAGGTGCTCGTCTTGCCGTACGACGAGGTCGCCGCCGCGTTGAAGAAGAGGTAGTCGATGCGGCCGCCCGCCCCACCCGTCCAGTTGTCGTCGAGGCAGCTCCGGCTTCCCCCGCAGGCCTCGTAAATGGGATCGTTCCAGCTGTAGTCGGTCGTGCTGGGAACCTGGGAGTTCGCCTGCTTGTACCAGTCCTTGTAGCCGCCGTTGGCGTAGTCACCCTCGTTGGAGTCGACGCCCCAGATGCTCAGGTTGGCGCCGCTGATCTCCCGCATCTTCGTGTCCGTGAGCTGGATGTTCTTCTCGGCACACCCGCTGTCCGAGCTCGGGCCCTCCTGCGCGGTGGGCCAGTGTGACGAGCCGAGGACGACCTTCTTGTTGGTGATGAGGTCCGTGAAGGCCATCCGCACGCTGATGGTGCGCGCCTGATGGTTGGGCACGCACGAGCCATTCGCGCCCTTGTAGACCTGCCACGTCGCCTTGGTTCCGGAGATGGGCTGCAGGCGGCCCGTGCGATAGATGATCGCGTTGGTCTGATAGTCCTTCGCCGGACCGCAGGGGCTGTTCATGGCCTCCGGGTTCGCCTCGGCAATGACGTAGTCATACAACCCGGGCAGGTTGTCCTGCATGTACTTCGCGAGCTCGGCGGCCTGGGCGGCTCCGCTCATCTGATGGACAATAAAGACATCCGGCGAGTACGCCTGGGTCTTCATGTAATAGATGAGGTCCTGCCAGTCCCCCGCGCACTGCTCGCTGGCGGTCGGCAGGTTCTCGTAGTTCACGTTGTAGACCACCAGGAAGCCGGCGTTGGTGTTCACCGAGACCGCCTGGGAAAGCGTACTCAGTGCACCGGGCTCCGCCGCCTCTTGAACTGCAACGTCTCCACATCCGAACAGGACAAGAGAGGCCAGCACCGAAACCGTGACTCTGGGATTCATGGGACCTTCGAGGCAATGGGCCCGAGGGATTCAGGCTCCACCCTGAAAGAGGGTCTATCCCGGCTTCCATCCCAAGAATCGGCATCGGTCCTGGCTACACCTTGATCTTCACCTCGTCGTAGTCTTCGGGGTTCACCCCAGGGATCCCACGCAGGTCGCGGTGGTCGCGGGTACCGATCCAGGCGCCGTCGGAGCGGCGGCGGAAGTAGCGGTCGTAGCCGTCGGCCACCTGGTAGGTGTTGCCCTCGCCGTCCATCACGGTGCGCTCCTCGGCGATGACGTTGAGGAAGCGGCGGTGCGCGTCATCGGAGGTGTGCATCTGCGCGTGGTGCGCCGCATCCTGCGCCGTCTGCTGGCGCTGCCAGGCCGCATTGTGCGCGTCATGGCTCTCGTGGAGAGACGCCATGCGCGCCTGGTGGCTCGCTGCCATGCCCTGCAACGTCGCCATGTTCTGCTGATGGTTCGCTCGGAGGGTGGCAGCACCCTGGTCGAGCATCGCCATGGTGGCCTGGTGCTGCGCGGCCGACCGCGCGCGCTCCTGTAGCTGGCGCTGCAGGATGGCCGGGTTCGTCCGCCGCGAGGCCAACATCTCCAGCAGCGCCGGGGCGAAGGCCTCGGGGTCACCCACCGTGGAGATGCCGTGAACCTCGACCATCCAGTTCGGCCCGAAGCTCGTGCTGGAGCCGAAAAGGAGCGCCTGCACTCGGCGCGGTCCCTCGTCGAACGTGAAGGCAGGGCCTGTTCGGCCGGGTCGACCCCCTCGGCGCGGCGAGCCAGGAGGGTCCAGCGCTCGTGCTGAGCAGCGCGCCGATTTCCGGCGGAACCGGAATCCGTGCCAACAAGGTTCCGGTGTTTCGCAACCACCGGCTCGTCCCGTACGTGCACGGGCTCGTCGAACAGGTGCTCGCGCCGTTGCACGAGCGCTATCCCATGAAGCGGGTCGAGCTCTCCCGATTTCCGTAAGCGCCAATCGTTGCGTTGACGGAGTGCCGCGATGGAGTGGGACCCCCTACCCGACTGCGGAACACCCATCGCCTCAGTCGAGGCGGAAGCCAGTGGGCGCGCGCGGCTCCTGGCGACGGTACATGTCGAGGTAGAGCGTCACCGGCTTCTTCAGGCCCTCGTACGTCACCTCGTACATATCGAGCATGCCGCCGCCAAGGGGCAGGGAGGGGTCCTCGAAGCCGCAGCAACTGCCGAGCCGCTCGAAGCTCAGCTGCTGCCCCTCGGGACCGCGCAGGTACTGCAGGTACTCATGCTCGCCCGCGGGCCCTCCGCCGACCTTGATGGGGTCCTCCGGCGTGTAGCCATAGCCCGAGGGCTCCCGCGCCGGCGTCTCCACGGGGGCGTCAGGTGTCTGCGCGGCGGCTTCGGTCGCGGGCGCTCCCGCCTCCCCGCCCGCAGCCCCCTGGCGCATCGTGGCGGACGAGCTGGCACAGCCGGAGGACAGCACCCCCAACAGGACACTGCAGCAGAGCGCGGCGCGGAGCGTGAGCATCCCCGAATCCTAACCCGACCGGCTCCTGTCAGGTCGGTCCGTCCGAGTCCGGGGCCTTCTTCTACCCACCACCCTTCTTCGCCCTGGCCCGGGCCGAGTCATAGAGGCGGAGGAGGAAGTCGTAGATGACGACCTCGTACTGATTGGCCGCGGCGGGCAGCATGCGGTTGGCGTGCATGTGGAGGAAGCTCGGCAGGAGCGAGGCAAAAGGCCTGTTCAGTGAACCGGCGGCCCCACGCGTCCGCAGCTCTCCAAAGAGAGGCCTCGACGCGGCGCCGTACGTCTTCCAGATGCCCTCGTGCGCGGGGCCCTCTTGCAAGGCGGCCACCTGGCCAGCGAGCAGCTTCTCGAGCCGCGGCCGGTAGGTCCGGAACCGCTTGCCCAGTGCGTGCTCGAAAGCCGCTTCGAGTCGGAGCCGCCGGGTGTAGTCGGCGCGCATGTCCGTCAGCAGGCGCACACGTGCGTCGAGGTCCAGCCCCGACGCCTCGAGCACCTGGTGCATGCCCCAGAGCACATAGGGCCAACGCTCCGCGACCTCGGAGGAACGCAGGAGCTGGACGCTCGAGGCGACGGCCACGCTGTCGTGGTGGAACAACGCCTCGGCGAGCTCGACACCATCCGGCCCTCCGTAACGCTCGGTCTCGCGCTCGTAGGTGTCGTGCTCGACGCGGTAGACGCCATAGTCACCGAAGAACCGCCGGGTGAGCGCATGGACTTCGTCCGTCAGCGCGGCCCGCAGGCGCGTGTCCTTCGTGGCGAACCGCAGCCGCAGGTGGTGCTGAGGGTCGGCGTAGCGGATGAAAAACCAGCGCACCGAGGCCTCGGCGGCCTTGCGCGAGAAGGCGGTGATCAGGTCGGACACGAGGGCGTCGCGGGTGTGGGCCCCGGAGTAGAGCTTCAGGTAGGTCCACTCCGAGCCGGGCGCGAAGGAACGCTCGCGCTCGTGGCCGCGATCGCCGCCCAGGGAGAAGCGCTTCGTCTTGCGCGGCTCCTGGCGGACGAACGGCAGGACGAGCTCGTGGACGAATGGGCCCTCCGGGCCCTGGGTGCAGGGCGCGCTCTCCAGCAGCCCGTACTCCTCCAGGAGCACCACCTGCTGGCGCCCCACCACCTGGAGCATGCTCTCCACGCTCAACACGTTGTCGAGATCGACGGGCAGGACGTTGTCGCTCTCGACGAGGCACACCCAGCGTGGCAGCCGCGCACGGGCCCGGTAGGCCTGCACCGCCGCGAACTGCTCGGCCAGCGAGGGAGCCTCGCACCAGCGGCGCAACTCCTGGCCATCGACGCGCCAGCGTGCCCAGGCGAGGATGATGTTCCGGTACGTCACGCGCGGGAGGAAGGGCGCGGTGTCCAGCGGGCCCCAGGACCACCGGATCGAGAGCATGTCCTGGTACTGCAGCGCGGCCAGGAACCGGTAGATTCCCAACGTCGACAACGGGGTGTTGTGCGCCGTGGCCAACCGGGGCACCACCTCGCGGTTGAGCTGCTTCGACCACAAGACCACGCGCTCCCCGTCACGGACCGTCACCCACAGGTCGTCCAGGGGGATCTCCGCGGCCTCGCCAGCGCCCGACCGGCCGAGATACGGAATCTCGTACTGCCGCAGCACGGGGCGGGCGATGATGTTGCCCACTCGCCCGTCGGGCTGGTGGACGATCTCCGCAAAAACGACATCCGGCCGCAGGGACTCCTCTGCACGGATGTGCTCCACCATCTGCTGCCGCAGCTCATCATTGCCCGAGGCGAACCGCCCGAGGATGGAGCAGCCAGAGTTGGGCAGGAAGTTGTCGAGGAAGAACTTGAACTCTCCCCGGTCGAGTGCCTCCGGCGACGCGGCGAGCAGCGAACCCGAGAGGGCGAAAGCATCGGGGAGCTCTTGCGGATTGTGCCCGAACTGATCGAGGTCGCTGTCACTCAGGGTGAGCTCGGTCAAGCCACTGCTGTAGATTTCCTGGAGCTTCGCGAGCAGGAGAGCGGACGGGAAGTCCTCGGCTTCACGCGCACGCGATTTGGCCCCCCCGAATCGCAAGCCCGCGAGCACGGCGGCGCCCTTCATCTCCGCCTGATCGGCATCGGCCTTCCCGAAGCCCACGCCGCTCTCTTCGTCGAGCGCCAGGGCCAGAGGCACGAGCCTCGTCTCGAAGCGCTTCTCGAAGGCCTCGCGGAACTCCTTCAACCCCCCGCGTGACGCCGATCGCGCCAGGCGCGAGAGGGCACTCACGTCCGCCAGGATGCGCTGGGTGACCTCGGAGGAGAGGCGGAGGTTGCCGGGCTTGTGCAGCTCGACATGCAGCAGATTGTTGCGGCGCAACGGCACGGGCGCCTTCTCCAGCCGCTGCTCGAGCCGCCGCAAGACCTCGCCTCCGCTGCCCAGCTCGCGGCGATCCACGTCTTCCAGGTCGGCGATGGCGCCCCCCAGGAGCTCGGCCAGAGACTGCTGTCCGGGGAGGGCACGAAGAACCCGGTGCAGCTCCCGGGCCGCGTCTCCCCCTGTCACCAGCAGCTCGAGCTCCGAGGTCAGGAGCTGGGAGTGCTCCAGCTCCGCGATGAAGTCGAGCGCCTCCGCCTGCTGGATCTCGGGATCCGACGCCACCAGCGCCTCGGCCAGGGCCGCGGCGGTCGCGCCGTGACGGGCCCGTGCGAGGACTTCATCCAGGTACGGCGTCCGGGTCACGCGCACGAAGTGGTGGACACGCGCCGAGTCCTTGACGCGAACCTCGACATACCGATGGTCCGTGTCCGTCGTGTAGAGACTCGAGTTGACGCGAAGCTTGCGCGAGGGCTCGGCCACGCGGCCCCGCAGGGTCTGGACGAGCGTCTCGAGGTAGTCCACATCGAAGCGGGAGAAGCGCCGGTACGAGGAGGCAGGAGCGAGCTCCAGGCGCGTGCCGCCGTCACCCACGGACCCCAGAGAGCACCCCGCGAAGAGTCCGAAGGGCGTGCACCGGCCCGACATTCGCGCGAAGTAACGGATGGCGGCGTGCTCGAACTTCTTGCCACGCTCCGAATCCGGCGCCTTGTCCCAGTACGGCTGGGTTTCGGCGAGACTCGGCGAGGCGGTGAAGATGGCGTCACGGAACGAGGGGCGCTCCACCACCATCCGGAAGCGCTCGCGGAGCGCACGCACGTCACTGGAGATCGCGTCCCCGAGCGCCCCCGCCGGAGCGCTCGCGCTCCTGACATCCAGTCCCCCCCAGTCCAGGAGGTCGGTGATGGGGCGCAAGGGTGTACGCAGCAGGAAGAACCCGGAGGCGCGGTGGGTTGGCACTGCACGCGACACTCGCATCATGCGCCTCCGGCCAGCGCGCGGTGGGCCGCCGGCACATCTGTCATCAAGAAGCGATCCCAGGTGGGCTCACTCGGGGAGATGGTGGAGAGCAGCGCCAGTGCCACGCCCGCCCCTCCCGTGAGAATTCCATCGTCCCGCACGATCTCGCGCTTGCGATGTCCCTTCTCGTCCCGCGGAAAGGTCACCGCGTCGAAGAAGACCTCGTCGCCGTCGCGCTTGACGAGCCTGAGTGTCCGCCGGAGCCAATCGATCGCGGCCTCCTTCAGCCGCGTATCCCCGGTGGCCTGGTACGCACGGTTGAAGATGTGCACGAGCCCCGCGGAGCCGTGGCACAGGCTGGCATCGACCACCCCCGTCTCCCGGCCGGGTGTTGCCGTATCGAGCAGGATGGAGATCGCCTCGCGCTCCAGCTGCGCATCCCCCAGGGCATGCGCCGCCGAGAGCAGTGCGATTCCCACACCTGGATTGCCATAACACCACGCGTCCCGGGCCTTGTCGGGGGGGCGGTTGTGATACCACCGCGACGGGAACCGATCCCCCATGCGCTGCGCGAGCAACCACCGGATGCCGGCGCGGGCCCAGCGCTCCGACTCCTCGGGACGGATCCCCGCCGCGGCGCACCGGGCGAGCAGGGAGACCACTCCCGGCACACCGTGGGCCAGTCCCACGTTGTAGGTGCCTTCGGGGAAGAGATCACGGAACTCGCCGATCGTCTCGGGATGGCTGTGCCAGGTCGCGCCCTGCTCCGTCTCGATCGCCAGGCGCGCGAAATGGCCCACGAGCATGCTCAGGAACTCACGCGCCCAGGGAGAGGGAAGCCGCTCGAGTCCATAGACCCCGAGGCCCACGTAGCCGAAAATGAGATCGTAGTAGAGCGAGGAGCGCTTGGAGTGCTCCATGAGCAGTGGCTCGATCTGCTCCAGCGATTCGTCCTGCGGCTCGAGGAGCCCGCGCTGATGGAGGTGCAGGAGCACCCAGCCGGTCCCGGACAGACCCTGGTACAGGGAGAAATCGCTCGGAGCAGCGCTGAGCGCATCGAAGGTATGCGCGAGTGCCTCCTCGCAGCGCGCCTGTGCGGTCTCGTCACCCAGCTCCAGGGCAAGTGAGCCCCATAGGAGGGCAGCGCCCGCGGTTCCCGAGGCGAGCGTAGGTCCGACAAATGTGTGGCGTCCCGAGGCAAAGCCGCGCAGGACGGACTCCACCTCACGCCGCAACTCCCCCTCGACAAGTACACTCCAGCTCACGTGCTCTCGTCCTCACTCCAGTTCACCCGCGATGCGGGAGAACCCTGTTTTGCTGTATTGACTCGATGTGTTGCCAAGGTACATTGGCTACGGCAGTTGAGTCACCAACCATCACATCAACGCTGATTTGGGAGGGAATCATGGCCAAGATTCAGACCAAGAAGCTGGCGCTCCACAAGGAGACCATGCGCGTTCTCGAGAACTCCGATCTCGAGAAGGTCGCGGGCGGAATTACCGGCAGTGTCTGCGGGAATCCGACGTGCTGCGCGCTGTGCAACCCCGACGCCACGATCGTGGCGTCGTGCAACCAGAGCGACGGCGGTACCTGCACCTGCTGGACCACCTGTACCGACATTTGCTGAGCGCGAACCGGGCCTTCCCGGAACGCGGTTTCATTCATTCGCGCCGCTGAGGATCTCGGCCGGCGCGAGGTAGTGCCCAGGGCCTTCTCCGCGACACCCAGCCGCACCTCGCGCGGAGAAGGTCCGCCCCTGCCCGTACGGAGCGCCAGGCGCTCAAGCCCGGGGGTCGCTCCCCTGCACGTCCGTCATCAAGATGCGATCCCACGTCGGCTCGTTGGAGGAACTGGCCGTGAGCAGCACGAGCGCGGTCCCCAGCCCACCCGAGAGGAAGTGGTCGGATCGCGAAGAGGTGTGCATCCAGAAGCTCCCCTCCGCCGAGTGCCTGGCGAACCGGACCGTGCGCTGCAGCCAGGAGAGGGCCGCCTCGTACAAGCAAGGTTCCCCCGTGGCCTGGAACGCGCGATTGAAGATGTGCGCGAGCCCCGCCGAGCCAAACCAGATGCCCGCGTCCTCGAGGTCCGCCTCGGGCTCCGGCCGCGCCGCGACGTCGAGGAGGATGGAGAGCGCCTCCTGCTCGAGCCGTGTGTCACCCAGCGCGCGGCCCGCGGACAGCAGAGCAATCCCCACCCCCGCGCTTCCAGAGCCCCAGCCATCCCAATGTTGGGTGGGCGGTCCGCCCGGGATGAAGAGCGAGGGGAAACGCCCCTCCTGCCGCTGCGCGAGGACCCAGTCGGCGCCCAAGCGCGCCAGGTGAGAGGCTTGCTCACGGTGGATTCCCGCGGCGGCGCACCGGGCGAGCACCGAGACCACTCCCGGCACGCCGTGCGTCAACCGGAGGTTGTAGGAGTCAGCCCGGGGTTGGGGACGTTCGGCCTCCGGCGACCCGAACAGGTCCCGCCACGTCGTGCCCTGTCCCGTCTCGATGGCCAGAGCGGCCAGTTGCCGCACGACCTCGCCCAGGAACTCCCGGGCCCACGCGGACGGGAGCCGCTCGAGCCCATAGACGCCAAGGCCCACCAGTCCGTCGAAGAGGCCATAGACGGGAAACCGCTGGTGCCGGAGACGCTCCAAGAGCAACAGCTCGAGCTCGGAGGTCGTCTCGTCCGGGCACTCCACGAGCCCACGCCGGTGGAAGTGGTGGAGGAGCCAGGCGACTCCCGTCACGCCTTGGTGGAGACAGGCGTTGCTGGGAATGGAGGCCATGGAGTCCATGGCCCGTTCCAGGGCCTCCTCACACCGGGAGAGCGAAGGCGCATCGTCCAGCTCCAGGGCGAGCGACCCCCAGAAGAGCGCGGCCCCCGCGAACCCGCTGGAGAGCGAGGGGACGGGGTGGACGGAGATGGGGCCGGACGCATACGCGCGCAGGAGCGTCTGGAGCTGCTCCCGCTTCTCCTCGCCAACGATGGCCTTCCAGGTCATGCTTCCGAATCCTCGATGGGTCACGCGGCGCGGGTCCAGCCGGGGGTCGCCGAAGGAGCTTGCGGCCAGGCACCCCGGCAACACCGAACCAGAATCGAGAGCGCCGGCTTATACTCCTATACTCGCGTCGATGGAAACCCGGGCAATCATGAGCGGAGTGGGCGGGGTGCTGCTGGCCACCCTGGGCGTGCTGGGGGCGCTGCGGCTGCGCGCCGCTCCCGAGCCGACGTCTGCGCCGCCGCCGGCCCCGGCCCGTGTGGAGGCTCCCGCCGCGCAAGCCCCCTCCGCGGGGTTCCTGGGCGTGATCATCTCGGAGGAGGCGCTGGACCTCGCCCCCAGCATCGAGGGGCGGCTGGAAGAAGTCCGGGTGCAGGTGGGGGATCACGTTCGCCGGGGCGAAGTGTTGGCCACGCTGGAGATGCGGGCGCTGCAGCAGGAGCGGGCGATGGCGGAGGCGGAGCTGCAGTCCGCGCGCGCCGAGTTGCGGATCGCAGAGCTGGCGCTGGCCGAAGCGGAGGATCGGCTGCGGCGGCGCGAGGATCCGAAGCAGCTCAGCGTGGGGGCGCTCTCCCAGGAGGAGCTGATCCGGGCCCAGTACGAGCAGCGCATGGCGGCGGCGAAGCACGAGGGCGCCCGGGCGCGGGTGACGGAGCGGGAGGCCCGGGTGGTGCAGCTCCAGCAACGCCTGGCCGAGTCCTCCCTGCGCGCCCCCTTCGATGGGCTGGTGGCCAGCCGCGCCCTGAACCCGGGGGCGCTGGTGAGACCGGGACAGGCCGTGCTCCACCTGCTCCGGGAGGGGCCGCAGCAGGTGCGCTTCGCCGTGCCCCAGGAGGAGGCCTCGGCGGTGAGGGTGGAGCTGCCCGTGCGCGTGCGCGTGCAGGAGGGCGGCGCAGTGCTCTCCGGCCGGGTGTCCCACGTGGCGCCCGAGGTGGACGTGGCCTCCCGGATGGTCTTCGCCATGGCTCGCCTGGAGACGGCCGACCCGTCGCATCCGCTGCCCACGGGGACGGTGGCGCGGGTCGAGGTGTCCTCGGACGCGACGCCGGATGGAAACGGGATGATGTCGAAGCGGAAGAGCGATGAGCACTGAACCAGCGTCCGGCCAGAGCGACAAACCTTCGCTCTTCCGCAAGGAGGCCCTGGAGCACCACCAGCGCGGCGTACAGCCGCCCAAGGGAGACGTCCTGCGTCTGTCCCCGGCCTGGACGGTGTGGGCCTACTGGCTGCTGGTGGCGGTGCTCGCGGAGGCGTTCGTCCTGGGCGTCGTGGGCACCATCTCCGAGTACGCCTCGGGCCCAGCGCTGGTGCGGTTGGAGGGCCGCACGGACCTGACGGTCCCCATGGCCAGCATGGTGGCCCAGGTGCATGTGCAGCCCGGCCAGCGCGTGCGGGAGGGGGCGCTGCTGGTGTCGTTCCAGGCCGAGGAGGAACGCAGCGCGCTGACCCGCCTCCAATCCGAGTTCGAGTCGCACCTGGTGCGCTACCTGAGGGACCCCTCGGATGTGGCGGCGCGGCAGGCGTTGACCTCGCTGAGGGCCGAGCGCGAGCTGGCGCGAACCCGCCTGGAGGCGCGCAGCCTCCGAGCGCCCTTCGCGGGCCTCGTCGGGGACGTGCGCATCCAGCCGGGCCAGTACCTGACCCCCGGCACGCGTGCGCTGTCCCTGGCTTCCGAGCAGACCCCGGTGATGTTGCAGGCCTTCCTCCCCGGCTCTTACCGGCCGCTGCTGCGGCCCGGCATGTCCCTCCGGGTGGAGCTGAACGGCTTCCGCTATGCCTGGAGCGAGCTGGTCATCGAGTCCGTGGGAGATCAGGTCATCGGCCCTGGCGAGCTCAAGCGCTACCTGGGGCCGGAGCTGGCGGACGCGGTGGAGGTGCAGGGGCCCATCGTGCTGGTGAAGGCACGCCTGCCGTCCTCCTTCGAGGAGAACGGGCGGACGCTGGACTACTTCGATGGCATGCCCGCGCGGGTGGAGGCTCGGGTGCGAACCGAGTCCATCCTGATGACGCTGATTCCCGGCCTGAAGGGGCTCTTCTCCCATGGCGGATGAACCGAAGCAGGGACTGCTCGACCGCTTCCCGGTGCTGCGCTCGTTGCAGGAGCGCGCGCAGCGGCGGCACCGCGTCCCCGACGTGCGTCAGCTCTCGATGACGGACTGTGGCCCCGCGTGTCTGGCGATGGTGCTGGGTTACCACGGCCGGGAGCTGAGCCTGGAGCAGGTGCGCGAGCTGGCGGGCACGACCCGCGACGGCACCACGGCCCAGACGTTGCTGGCGGCGGGGCGCAAGCTGGGGCTGCGGGGTCAGGGCGTGTCCCTCGATATGGATGCGCTGCCCTACCTGCCGCCGGCCAGCATCCTCCACTGGAACTTCAACCACTACGTGGTGTTCGAGCGGCTGGGGCCCGACTGCGTCCACCTTGTGGACCCGGGCCAGGGGCGGCGTCAGGTATCCCTGGAGCAGTTCCGCAAGAGCTTCACCGGCGTGGCGCTGCTGTTCGAGCCGACCGAGGACTTCCACCACCTCACCTCGCGCCGCAGCGGCGCCTTCCGCTACCTGCTGCCGCTGGTGCGTCAGTCGGACACCCTGGGCCGCATCGTGGTGACGTCCGCGGCGCTGCAGCTCTTCTCGCTGGCGGTGCCCCTCGTCACGGGGATGGTGGTGGACCGGGTGGTACCGCGAGGGGACTACCACCTGCTGGTGGTGCTGTCGGTGGCGCTGGCCTCGCTGGCGGTCTTCCAGTTCCTGGCCTCGCTCATCCGCGGCCACCTGCTGCTGGAGCTGCGCACCCGGCTCGACGCGTCGATGACGCTGGGCTTCCTGGAGCACCTGGTGCGCCTGCCCTACTCCTTCTTCCAGCTCCGCCCGGCGGGCGACCTGCTGACGCGAATGAGCATGCAGGCCACGGTGCGCGAGACGCTCTCCACCTCGGCCATCTCCACCCTGCTGGACGGCACGCTGGTGCTCTTCTACCTGGTGCTGCTGCTGTTCACCAACGCGTGGATGGGGCTGGTGGTGCTGGCACTGTGCGGAGTCCAGGTGCTGGTGCTCCTGTTCTCCGCATGGCAGCGGCGCCATCTGCTGTCGCAGAACCTGGAGCTGGACGCCAAGAACCAGAGCTACAGCATCGCCATGCTGACGGGGATGCAGACCCTGAAGGCGTTCGGGGCGGAGCAACGGGTGGTCCAGGACTACGCCAGCCTCTTCGTGAACGTGCTCAACGTGGGGCTGGCGCGCGGGCGGATGACGCTGTGGGTGGACTCGCTGACGAGCATGGTGAAGCTGGCCTCGCCCCTGGTGCTCCTGGCCATGGGCGCCTACCAGGTGATGCAAGGCAAGCTGACGCTGGGGGAGATGCTCGCCCTCAACGCGATGGCCAGCGCGTTGCTCGTCCCGCTCTCCAGCCTCGTGGGGACCGCCGGCAACCTCCAACTGCTGGGCAGCTACCTGGAGCGCCTCAACGACGTGCTGGACGCCACGCCCGAGCGCCCCATGGATCGCCCGGGCAAGGAAGTGAGGCTCCAGGGAGCCATCGAGCTGGAGAACGTCTCCTTCCGTTTCGGTTCCGACTCGCCCCTGGTGGTGCGGGACGTGTCCGTCCGCATCCAGCCGGGACAGCTCGTGGCCCTCGTGGGCCGCTCCGGCGCGGGCAAGAGCACGCTGGCCAACCTGCTGCTGGGGCTGTACCTGCCCACCTCCGGACGGGTGAGCTACGACGGCGTGGACCTGGGGGAGTTGGATCTGCAATCCGTGCGAGGCCAGATGGGCGTCGTTCCGCAGAACCCCTCCTTCTTCGGGAGCACCCTCCGGGAGGCCATCGCACTGGGAAGACCGGACCTCCCCTTGGAGCGGGTGATGGAGGCGAGCCGGCTGGCTCAGATCCACGACGACATCATGGCCATGCCCCTCCAGTACGACACGCCCATGGGCGACCAGGGGTTGATGCTCTCCGGAGGCCAGCGCCAGCGGATGGCCCTGGCGAGGGCCCTGGCACATGAGCCCGCGGTGCTGCTGCTCGACGAGGCCACCAGCGCCCTGGATGCCATCACCGAGAGTCACGTGCATCAGGCGCTGGCCTCGCTGCATTGCACCCGCGTCATCATCGCCCACCGGCTGAGCACGGTCCGGAGCGCGGACGTCATCCTGGTAATGGAGGCCGGGCAGGTGGTGGAGATGGGAAGGCACGAGGAGCTCCTCGCGCTCCAGGGGCATTACGCCCGGCTCGTGCGCGCCCAGATGGAACCCGCCCGCCCCACCTCCCTGGCTGGTTGAACGGACGCGTCCCGGATCCACGCTGTGGACGCACATGGCCGGGCTGTGGTTTCTACTCCTTCCAGGAGATGCGCATGGACAAGGAGAGGATCGGACTCCATCCCGAGACCAGTGTGAGCGTGAAGACGTGGATGGACACGCTTTGCAAACAGTGGAGCCCCATGGTCCTGCAAGCCGCGCAGGCCATCGTCGACGGCAAGCCGTTCGCTCAGGTCCTCTCCGAGGTGACAGGGAAGCACGCCGAGGCCACGTCGTTCTTCACGGCCGGGCCGGACGGCCAGGACTTCCGTCTCCGGGACGAGCTGATGTTTCCGGCCGAGAACCGCGTGGTCGAGGTGCAGATCGCCAACACGGCGACCCGGCGCGTCATCCGCTTCGATCCGGGGGAGGACACACTCCTGCCGGCCATCGCCGGCCTGCTCTGGCGATGCGCGTGCGGCCGGATGAGCGCGGACGAGATACGCCAGTCCATCGACGAGGAGCTCGTCGAGCTGTTCGACAGCCTCCTGGAGGACGGCTTCCTCCAGGCCGCTCGGGAGATCCCGAACCCACGCTTCTCCAAGCCCGGGCTCCACCGGCTCCAGCACGCGTCCCTGCTCCACCGGAGCCAGTCCTCCGGCGTCCTGATCGATCCGCAGTTCCACTCGAGCATGGCCCCCTCGGCGCGACACCCCCTCCTGCGCTCGGACGTGGAGGGGCTGGTCGACGCGATCGTCATCTCGCACTGGCACGAAGACCACTTCAACCTGGCCACGCTGATGATGTTCCCGCCGGAGACGACCCTCATCGTCCCCCGGGTCCCACGGGCCAGCATGATCTGCGACCACATGGCCAACCGGCTGCGGAGCTGTGGTTTCACGGACGTGCGCGAGCTGGAGTGGTTCTCCGAGCCGGTGCGCGTGGGGGACATCGAGATCGCCGTGCTGCCGTTCTATGGCGAGCAGCCGCTCCGGGACGGCCCGCCCCGGCACCCCGAGCTCCGGAACTGGGGAAACACCTACCTGTTCCGCTCGATGGGAACCACCTCCTGGGTCCTGGTCGACAGCGGCAACGACGTGCGCGGCACCATGGCCGGCGTGGCGGACGAGGTGCTCGAGCGCTTCGGCCCCGTCGACTTCGTGCTGAGCAACCTGCGCGAGTTCGCGCCCTTTGCTCCGGAATACATCACCGCGACCGGGACCTACTGGCTGAGCCTGCCGCCGGAGCAGATGCGCCGGTTCCGCTCCCTCAAGAACCAACTCCTGACGCTCGGGCCTACCGGGGTGGCCGAGGTCTGCCAGCGGGTCCGCGCCCGGCACTTCCTTCCCTACGCCCACTGGTGGCACGAGCCGGGGACGATCCCTGGCGATGGGGAGGAGACCATGGTCCGGACGCTCCAGCACTCGCTCGCGAACCTGGGCGCGCCGACCACCGTGCTGCCGTGGCGGGTGGCGGACCATCTCAGCACGAACGGGGTTTGCTCCGGTTGACCGGCCCGGGAGGCTTTCAGTGCCTCGACGGAGGTTCCGAACCCGTCGGGCTCAGAACGTGTATTTCACCCGCGGGAAGAAGGCGAAGGTGGGGATGTTGGGCCCGATGAGGTAGCGGGCCAGGAAGTCCGCCCCCACCGAGAAGTGGTCCATCGGCGTCGCGTACTCGATGCCAATGCCCAGCCCCGCGTTCGGCGCCGTCAGGGCCGCTCCTGGATCCGCGCTGCCCACTGGCGCCGGATCCAACCGCGACAGGCCCGCCGCCACCTTCGGCATCAGGTAGAGGCGCTCCGCCAGCGGCACCATGTACGCCGCCGTCACGTCGGCGAACGCCACCGTGAAGTTGTCGGACATGCTGCACACGTTCGTGCCCGGCAGATATCCGGCGAAGCAGTTCGCCGCCGACGAGCCCAACCCGAAGTGCACACCCAGCGAGACCTTGTCCGTCAGGTCGTACCCCACGCCGAGCTGCAGGTACGTCTGCGCGTTCGAGTAGATGTTCTCCCCGCCCAGCGTGAAGAACATCCCGATGTCGGCCTCGGTGAAGAAGCCACGGCGGACCTCCAACGGGACACCTTCCGGCGGGGTGGCCGCCAGAGCGGTAGTGGGCAGCATCGCGAGCACGGCGGCCAGCAGCGACTTCTTCATAGCGGGACGACCCTCATCACCCTGCCCTCTCCCCAACGGGGAGAGGGGTTTTCGTTACGCTTGGATGGAGACGCGAGCGGCTATTCACCCGCGGGCGAGAAGAGCCACGGGTACGTCACCGCCACCACACCGCCACCCTTCGGCTCGGGGAACTTCCAGCGGCGGATGCGCGAGAGCATGCAGTTCTCCGCGGCCGAGCTGTTCAGCGTGGTCTCCGTCACGTTCGCCTCCGACACGGCTCCCGCCGGATCGATCGTGAAGGCCACCGCCACCTTGCCCGCGAGGCTCGGGTTCTTGTTGAGCTCGGTCTCGTAGCAGTACTTGATCTCGTTCTGGTGGCTCCGGATGATCTTGGCGATCACGTCCTTGTCGAGGCCGCCAATCACCGTGGTCTTTCCGGGGACGATCTTCGTCACCGTCTTCCCACGGCCCGCCAGGTCGATGCCGCCGTTGTCACCCGCGCCCCGGCCATTGCCCTTGGTGCCCAGGC
Source organism: Archangium lansingense (assembly GCF_026626635.1). Lineage (GTDB taxonomy): Bacteria > Myxococcota > Myxococcia > Myxococcales > Myxococcaceae > Archangium > Archangium lansingense. The sequence goes on along the minus strand of NZ_JAPNKA010000001.1, from coordinate 6,205,554 downwards.
CACCGAGGCCCAGCGCGGTACCGCCACCGCCCGTGCCCCCACCACGCGAGCCGAGTCCACCCACGCCCTGCGCATCCCCGAGACCCGCACCGCTCTTGAGGCCGCCCAGCGCGTTGTTGATGCCCGTGCCCAGACCGCCCGGACCAAAGACATCCGAGGCGCCCCCCTTCAGGTTCTTCATCGCGCCCAGCAGGCCCACCCGGCCCACCACCTTGCGGTCCTGCTCACGCTTGTTCTTGTTGACGATGTTGGTTCCCGGCTTGGAGGGATCGGCCTCCGCCTTCTTCGCCTCCTCCTTGCCGAACTTGCCTTCCTCGCCCTTGGCCTTGGCGCCTTCCTCCACGCCCTTCAGGTCCAGCCGTTTGGTGTCGATCTGCTTCGCCGGCTGCACCAGGAACTTCGCCACCCGCTGCTGGCTGGCGAAGATGTCGTCGCCCGAGGGGGCCTCGGAGCGCGGCGTGAGCAGCATGGCCGCCAGGAACGCACCCGCCGCCACGAAGCTGATGCCGGCGACCTTGAACCAGGTGAAGTCCGCATCACCCAGCGTGTTCACCGGCACGGCTGGCGACGGCTTCACGTAGCGCACCACGAAGGTGAGCGTGCCCAGCGACACCTCCGCTCGGTCATGCAGGCCGAGTGTGTACGCGTGCTCCTTGCCCGAGGCCGTCAGCTTGCCCTCGGCGCGCAGGCTGTCCTTGGTCCGCACATCACCGTTGTGAGTGACGATGACGCCCGCGGACTCGGGGACGCGCAGCTCGTACAGCTCGCCGCGCCCCACCGCCAGCACGTGACGCGCGCCCACCTCGGACTCGAAGACGTGGAAGAAGTTCTTCTTCGCCTCGCCGATGGTGACCGGCACTCCGTCCCGGAAATGCTGCACCGACATCATCTGATCGCCCCAGAGCAGCTGCACCTGGAGGACCTTCGCGTCCTTGGTGGGCAGCGCCTCGGGAGGCAGCGGCTCGCGAATGTGCGCCGCCACGAGCGACCGCGCCTTCTGAGCCGCCGGAGCCGAGGTGTTTCGCACCGGCTGCTCGGGGGCTGCCCGGTTGCGCAGGCCCGGTGGCACCACCCGGTTGCCCGCTTCCGGTGCGCGCGACACTGGCTCTGGTGCTCGAGGGTGCAGCATCGAGCCCTGCAGCGCTGCCCCACTCTCCACCTGCGCGCCCGCGGGCGGTGGAGGCAGCTCCGAGCTCCCGAAGAGCACCTCCACCCGAGAGCTGCCCAGCATCAGCACGTCACCCGGCGAGAGCGTCCTCGGTCCCACCACCCGCTGACCGCCCACCTGCGTGCCATTCTCACTGCCCAGATCGATGGCCGTCACCGAACCGGTGGACTCGACCTTCAACATCACGTGAAGGTTCGAGACCCGCGGGTCCAACAGCTTCACCGCCGCCTGAGCGCCTGATCCGACGATGACGCTCTCGGCCTCGGACACGGCCTCGTGCACGGAACCATCCGGCCCGGTGATCCGCAGCGTCAATGCGTTCTTCTTCCCCGCCGCCATAGAGGATCTTTCCTCCTCCCTTCCATCCCTCATGCCCACGCCGCCCATTAGAGGTTGTCCACCGACTTCTGCAGCTCGGGGTTGAAGTTGTCGCGGACCCGGATGAGGCTCTGGAAGTCCGTCTTCTTCCGGTTGAGAACGTACGAGCCCTCCGGCTTGGTGAGCTCGCCTTCCACCGCCATGTCGGTGAAGTCGATCGTCGTCTTCTTGCGAACGACGACCTTGTCCTCCTCCTGGATGACCTTCACCTGGGTCTGCTGCGGCTCCTCCTCCGCGAGCGCCGGCCCCGCCCAAAACGCCACCACCGTCACTACCGCTGCCAGTCGTCTCATGTCAGGCCTCCTCGTCGGATGGGACAGCGGGTCCCTGATGAGGTTCCGTCCAGCTCTCTTGCACGCCCTGCACCAACGTCTCGGGTGATGGAATGCCGCGAAATCCCAGCGAAGCGCTTTCACCCGCACCACGTGAGGCCCCAGTAAGTGGAAAAATTTTCCCACTGGGGCCGGTAGGTTATTCGGCCCTCGGGGTCTCAGCCGGAGGCTCGGTCGCTGGCCCGCCCTCGGCTGCTGGAGCCGTCGCACCTTCCGCGGGCGCGCCCTCCTGCGGTGCCGCGTCATCGGACACCTTGTCGAGCATCGAACCACTGCCTCCGACCGCGGCCGGATTGGGTGCCTTCTCCTCGGGCGCGGGCGCGGGCTCGGGCTGGCCACTCTTGCGCATGGCCGCGAGGCCCTGGAGCTTCGCGTCGATCATCTGCTTGTCCTGAGCGCTCGTGGAGCTCAGGTCCTTGCAGCGCTGGAGGAAGCCCTCGGCCTTGTCCCAACCAGCGCGCTCGACGGCGTAGGCCCAGCCCGCGCCACAGACGGCCTCGGGATACTCCGCGCGCAGCGAGAGCACCTTCTCGAAGGCCTCGCCCGCCGCGAGCCCCTTCTTGGCGTCGCGGCCCTTCTGCCCGTCCAGCGCGTACGCGTAGTAGAGCCAGGCCTCGTGGGAGCCGGGCTCCAGCTCAACGGCCTTGGAGAAGGAGCGCTCGGCACCAGCGTAGTCGCGCCAGGCCAGCGCCATGGCGCCGAGGTTGACGTAGCCGGAGGCGAAGCGCTCGTCGAGCGACACCGCTTTCTGGAACTGGGTGAGCGCACGGGCCCGGTCCTCCAGCTTCAGGTAGACCATCCCCAGGTTGTTGTAGATGCCGGGGTCCTTCTCATCGAGCTTGCGCGCATTGGCGAGCACCAGCTCCGCGAGCCGGTACTTGCCCTGGTCGTAATAGACGAGCGCGAGGTTCTTGTACGCCTCGGCATCATCCGGGTGGCGCGCAAGCACGCGGCGAGCGGTGGCCTCGGCCAGCTCGTACTTGCCGGCCAGCCGATAGGCCAGGGTGAGGTTGTTGAGCAGCGAGGGCTCGTGCTCGCGGCCCTTCACCTTCAGCCCAGCCTCGTAGAGGGAGATGGCCTCTTCGTACTTCTCCTGCGTCCGGTAGATGCGGCCCAGATTGAGCAGCGTGGGGACATGACCCGGCTCGAGGAAGCGGACCTTCTCGTAGGCGGCCTGCGCGTCGGCGCTCCGGCCCTGGCGCTCGGCGATGACGCCCAGGTTGAACTGGGCGTTGAGACTCTGCGGTGCCTTGGCCACCACCTCGCGGAAGCCCTCCTCCGCCTTCACGTAGTCGCCCGCGTGGAAGGCGGCGACGGCCTGGGCGAAGATCTCCCGCGCGTCGCGCTCCTTCTTCGTCTCGGGGACAGGAGCGGGAGCGGGAGCCTGTTCCACGGGAGCCGGTGCCGCGGAGGCCACCGACGTAGGCTTCACTTGCGAGGTCGTGGCGCACGCGGCCGTGAAGGCCAGCGAAGCGACGGCGAGGGTGCGGCGGAACGCCATGAACGTACTCCCTGCGGAGGCCTGCGAGTGCATGTGCGTCACCTTCTTCACGGCCGGACCTCCCCGGAAGCAGTAGGCGGCAGGGGCGCCGCGTTGCCCGTAGGAACCGGGGCCTCAGTGGGGGCAGGAGCTGCCGGAGCGGCAGGCGGCTCGGCGGGAGCAGCCTGACTGAGCTCTGGGAGGCCAGGCTCCTTGGCCACGTCCGAGGTGACGAAGAACTCACTGCCGCGGAAGGGCACCTGGCGCACCTGCGCGTAGGCCCCGGGGCGGTAGCGGTTCACCTGATCCTGCGCGGCCAGCGTCCACTCGTTGTAGAGCGACAGCTCATAGGCCTTGCCCAGCGCCTTCTCGAGCGCCTCGGTGGCCTTGTCCTCCAGCGGGAGGGCGAGGTTCTCCAGCTCGGCGCGGTACATGGACGTCTGCTCCTCGTCGAGCCCCGCGGGATCCGGCGACTCGAGGATGTTGCGCGCGAAGTCCGCGTAGGCGAGGCCAATTCGGGTGAGCGCGGCGATGCCCCACTCGCCCGAGCCGGTGGCCAGCACGTCCACGTAGGCCTTCTCCAGCTTCTGGATGGACTGCTGCTTGGCGGTCAGGTCGCGCCGGATGGTGGCGACGCGCTTGAAGCGGATGTCCATGTAGCGCTGCCAGTCGGCCTCCACCGCGAGGAAGCGCGCATGGCCGTAGGCATCGAGGAGGTCCGGCCGCTGCTTCTCCTGCGCGGACAGCCGGGCCCAGCCGCGGACGAGCTCGCCCTGCATGCGCTCGGTGTCGCGGGTGTTCTTCTGCTTGCGGTAGGCGATGAGCTGCCGGTAGCGCGCCAGGTAGAGCTGGCCGGCCGAGGTGCGCGAGTCGCGCCCGTAAGTCACGGCGAAGGACTCGAAGGCGCGCGCGGCCTCGGCCGGCTTGCCGTCCTTCTCGTGGACGAGGCCAATGTTGTAGGCGAGCTGCGGCACATCCGGCCGGTCCTTGAAGCGGGAGATATACGCTCGGTAGGAGGAGATGGCCTTGTCGGACTCGCCCACGCCCTCCCACCAGAGACCGGCGTTGAAGAGGGCATCTGGCACCCACTTGCTGGCCTCGACGAGCAGCTCGCGGCGCTCCTCGTCCCTGCTGGAGCGAGCCTCGTCCGCGCTCGGCGCGTCGCCTGACAGAGTGTCCTTCTTCTTCGAGTCCTTGCCCTTGCTGGCCACCGGCTTCGCCTTGCGAGCGTCGACGGAGCGGGAGGCAGCGTCATGGGCGTCCACGAAGGCGGCGTACATGGCGGCGGCCTTGCGGAACTCGGCGAGCTTCTCGTAGAGACGCGCGAGCGTGTAGCGCACCTTGGTCTCGAAGGGGCTGCCCGCGTAGTCGGTGAGGACGCGCTCGCCGGCGGCCACGCCCCGGTCGAGCTGCCCGGCCTCCTGGAAGATGACCATGGCCGAGGTCAGCGCACGGTCCGCGTTCTCCGAGCGGGGGAACTCCTTCACGTAGTCGAGGAAGAGCTCGGCGGCCTTCGCCGGGTTCTTCTCCTTCTGGTAGACGACCTCGTGGATCCACTTGTACTGCGAGCCCTCGACGACGCGGCCCACGCGGGCGGCGAACTCGGGGCTGGGCTTGAGCAGCTTCTCGTTGGCGAGGAACTGCCGGGAGAGCTTGTTGAGCTCGAGCCACTCCTCGCGGGACTCGAGCACGTACATGGTCAGGTCCGCCGCGTCACGCGAGCGCCGCTCGGCGGGGAACTTGTTGATGATCTCCCCGAAGCGCCGGGCCGCGTCCATGTAGTGGTGGCGGTCGTAGACGATGAGGGCCGACTGGTAGCGCAGGTCGATCTCATCCGGGTTGTCCGGGTAGAGCTTGTTGTACGTGTCGCACGCGGCCACCAGCCGATCCTCGAAGCGCGTGAGCGGCTCTTCGGCCTGATCGGTGTCCTTCTTGGAGATGCGGCCCTTCTTCTCGACCTGGCCCTTCGACTTGTTCTCGTCGACCTTCTGGCCGTCCTTGAGATCGCTCTTGGTGAGCTGGCCGCGCTCGATCTTCACGAGCTTGTCGTAGGCCATGATGGCGGCGAAGGACGCGTTCTTGCGGTAGGCCTCGTTGGAGACCTCGCGGGCCGAGTCGCGCTCCGGAATCTGGAAGGCAACCACGGCGTCGTACTGAGCGGCGGCGGCCTCCCACTCCTCGAGGGCCCAGAGGATCTCCGCGTAGAAGAACCGCATGTTGAAGGCGGAGTCGGAGATGAACTCGGGATCCTCGCTGGTGGCGAAGGTGTCCACGTACTGCTTGTAGATGTCGCGCGCGAGCCGGTACGTCTCCACCTGACGCGTCTTCTGCGCCTCCTGGTGGTAGTCGGTGACCATGACGCGCATGGCCTCCTCGGTGACGCTGAAGGCGTTGCGCAGCACGGGCTTGTTGCCGGTGTTGGCCTGCCACCACTCGCCGCCGGGCCGGTACAGCTCCACCATGCGCTTCATCTCGGCGCGCACCTGGTTGCGCTGGCGCAGGCCCTCGTAGGAGCGGACGATGGACTGCTGGTAGTCCGGCGCGCCGGGGCCCCTGGGCCTGTCCAGGATGAGGACGCGGTACGTCTCGATGGCGCTGTCGTACAGACCCACGTCCATGAGCTGGGCGGCCATCTTGGAGATCAGCCGCTCCTGGCGCTTCTCGGGGGCCTTCGCCTTGAAATAGGCGATGCCCTCCTTCGCCTTGTCCAGCTTGACGTAGAAGACGATGACGTCGTTGAGCGCCTCCGTCTTGAGGTCACCCAGCTCCTCGCCCCGGTCCCCGGCGTACTCCACCACCTCGTGCAGCTTCGCGAGGCCCTCGTCGTAGGCACCGCCGTTGTAGTCGCACCACGCCAGCTTGTAGACGGCGTAGGCGTACACCTTGGGCACCTTCGAGGCGCGCGCCTTCTCGTAGTAGTCGCGCGCCTCCTTCAGCTTGTTGCTGTCGAAGTAGTGGTTGCCGAGCTGGACGTAGGTGTCCGGCACGAACTGCGACTGGGGGAACTCCTCGATGAGCTGCAGGTAGCGCTTCACCGCCTCATCGCGCCGGCCGAGCTCCTGGTGGTTGTAGCCGTGGAGGAAGAGGATCTCATCGCGCTGGGGCCAGTCCGTGTAGCCGCTCAGCAGGTCCTCGTAGATGCGCATCGTCTCGGCGCGGAAACGCTCGCTGTCGCGGTGGTCCGCCTTGGGCGCCTCCCGCTGCTCACCCCGAGCGGTGGCCGCGTCATAGGCTTTCTCCGCCTCGAGGTAGCGGTTCATCTCCTGCTGGTAGAGGTACTTGGACTTCTCCCAGTAGAGCTCGGCGAGGCGGTAGAGCATGTCCGCCCTGCGGTGCGAGCCCTCCTGAAGCTTGGGGATGAGACGCTTGAAGCCCTCGATGGCCTCGTCGCGCTTGCGGTCCGCCAGCCCGTCCTTCTGGGCATCGGCGATGCGCGGCGTGCTGTCCGATCCCGGACCCATGCGCACCGGACCCATGCGTGCGGGCCCCTGGCGCTCGGGCTCTCGTTCCTGGGAGGCCTGGCGCGCGGCCTCTTTGGACTTGGAAGGACCTTGCCTGGCCCCCTTGCGCGACTCCGCCGCCTGGGAGGGCTTGCCCGAGGGCTGTGCCGCCTCCCCTGCTCCGCCCGCGGTGAGCGCCACACCCACCGCCAGCGCACCGAAACGAAGGACCGCCTTCATGCGAGCTCCTGTGGTGGGTACGAGGAAAAAGAGGGCTCCCGGCGGACGAGCCGCACCGTGTGCGTCCCACCCGCCCCGAGTTCCTGGAGAAGCCGGGCCGCCCCCATCGCCTCCCTCACCACCTACCGAAAGGGACGATGGAAAGTAGAAATGCAGGGTTGGAATGAGAAGTGCTCCACGAGCGGGATTTCAGGGCTGAACAAACACGAAGGGGCGGCGCCCGCGCACGAAGCGCACGGGCCCGCCCCCTCGCATCCTCCACCCCCGTAGAGGACTACTTTTCCTGGAGCTTCGCCGGACAGCCGCGCTTCAGGGTGTACTGGTAGTAGCCGATCTCGTCGCGCCAGAACTCGCCCTGGAACTTCCAGTAGTTCCACGCGGCCCCCGGCATCTTCGGCCGGTAGATGGACTGCGTCTTGAGGATCGCCTTCTGGTCTACGCCCGCCAGCAGCAGATCCTTCTCGTCGAGCGCCGTCTGCACGCGAATGATCTCCGCCTGATCCGCGAAGGTGCGGAGGTTCTGCGCGGCCTCCTGGAGGCGGCTCTTGGCGAACCGGCCGCCGATCTGCGTCAGCGTGCCACGCACCTCCTCGAGCGACGACACCAGCTCCGGCACCATGCCCGTGCCTTCCCAGTCGCGGATGTCGTTGACCACACGCTTCTCCGCGTCCACCTGCTCGATCATCCGCATCACGTCCTGGATGCGCTCGTTGCCGCGAATCCACAGGTAGATGGGACGCGGCAGCCGCCGGTTCTCCGCCGCCACCAGGTTGTAGGCGCTCAGCAGGTCCACGTCCTCCCCGGAGAAGGGCTCGAGCTGCTTCGCCATGGGATCGTAGAGCTGCTCGTAGGCAGCCAGCGTGGTCTTCACCTCGTCGAAGAGGCAGCTGTAGTAGTAGACGGTCGCCTTGAGGACCCACGACTCCGGCTGGAAGGCGCCCTCGAACTGAGGGGCATGCAGCGCCTGGAGGCTGCCGAGCGCCCCGCCAAAGTCCTCGTTCTGGAAGCGGGCGAAGCCGTTCTCGAAGAGGGCCTGATCCCAGAAGCGGGCGTAGCGCGGTAGGGCCTCGTAGGCCGAGACGGCCTGCGGGTACTCGTGGCGGCCGTAGTGCAGGCGGCCCATGCCCAGCAGCGAGAGCTGCTTCACCTCGTCATGGGCGAGCTGCGGAGCCTTGGCATCCAGCGCGCCCTTGAAGGCGGACAGGGCAGCGCCATCCAGCGCATCCGCCTCACCGGGCCGGCCCGGGAAGTGGGGATCCGCCAGCACCACGCCCAGCAGGTAGCGGGCCCGAGCGTAGACGCGGCTGTCGGGCGGCACGGCCTCGAGCAGAGCGCGAGCCTCCTCGAAGCGGCCGCGACGCTGGCGGATGGTGGCCACCAGGTAGTGGATGCGTGCCAGCACCTCGCGAGGCAGCCTTACCCACTTGTCCTGCACCTGGGGCGTGTAGGCCTTGTCGAGGATGTTGGGCACGAGGTTCTGCTCGTTGAGCTTCTGCTGCACGTCCACCAGCCCCTCCAGCGCCTGGAGGTAGAACGGGTGCTCGGGGCCAGCGTTGACGATGGCCGCGTAGGTGACGAGCGCGCTGATGGGCAGGTTCTTCCGGGCGTACGTCTGCGCCAGGTAGTACTCGGACCGGGCGCGCATGTCGGCGTCCATCGCGTTGGCGGCCAGATCAAAGAAGAGCGGGGCCGCGAGGTCCAGCTTGCCCGCGTTGAAGGTCGCGAGCGCCTGGTTGTACGCAGTCATGTCCTGCGCGGAGACGGCCAGCGGCGCGAGGACCAGGAAGGTGGCGAGAATCAATCGGTGCATGGCGCGGGCCTCAGAAGAGGAGGGAGAAGCCGGCGTAGAAGCTGAGGTTGTTGAGCACGTCCGAGGAGGGATTGCCGACCAGGTCCTTCCCCAGGACGATGTCCTCGCGGTAGTTCTTGCGCGTCTTCGGGTCCACCCCGTCGAACTTCTGGAACTGGCAGCTGCCCGTCAGTCCCAGCTCCGAGAAGGACTGGCCGGTGCTCCGCGCATCCTCCAGCTTCTGGAAGTCTTGCAGGTTGCAGCCATCCACCCGGTCCACGCGAGCGGTGTAGACCAGATCACGCACCTCCAGGCGCAGCGCCATGGAGTCGCCGAACTGCACGCGGAAGCCGCCGCCCACCGAGCCGAGGAACTTCGACCCCGTGTCACCGAAGCGCGCCGGGACGGTGAACGTCTCTCCATCCACCTGGTTGGAGACCTCGGGGCGGACGAGCACGCGCGTGGAGCCGATGCCGGCGCCGCCGCTGATCACCAGGCTGAACTGCAGCAGGTGGTTGTCGTAGAAGGCGAACTTGCCGTAGAGCGGCGTCACCTCCACGCCTGCCTGTGCGCCCCATACCAGCAGCAGCGCCGAGGCCGCCTGCGCCTGCTCACGTACCTTGTCGATGAGCTCCAGGTTGAAGAGGCTCTCGTTGGAGTACCAGTTGTACGTGGTGGACACCTGCAGGGCGAAGTTCTCCTGCAGGTGGTAGGTGTAGTGCAGCGCGCTGCCCGCGTGCTCGGTGAAGCGGCCATTCACCTGCCCCACCACCGGGTAGAGCGTGAACTCGTGCCGGCCCTCGTCCGCGAAGCGCTTCTTCTGCACCACGTGGACGGCCACGTTCGGGTTGTGCAGCGGCGCCCCATTCACCAGGCGCTGCGAGTTGGGATCGGACACGGGCTGGAGCTCGGGCTCCCCGGCCGTGGCCAGCGGCGCGTCCGACGGAGGCGCCGGCGCCTGGGACTCCGGCTCGGGCTCCACGGGCGTGGACTCCACGGGCTCGGGCTCCTGGGGCTTGGGCTCCGGCTTCACGGGGATGGGCGCCGTCTCCAGGGGCGGCGCCGGGGTCTCCTCCTGCGCGGACGCCAACGTCGCGGACAGGAGAACGGCGAGGAACGAGGTCGTTCGCATGCGGGACGTTCAGCCTCAGAAGATGAAGGAGTAGCCGATATCGAACTGCACCAGGTGCGTCAGGCCTGGGTTGGCCGCGGGCTCACCACTCTCCTGCCCCGCCTCCCAGAGCTCTCGCTGCACGTTCACGCGGTACTGGTCCGTGAAGACCCAGTCGCGCAGCTCGAAGCGCAGCGCGTGCCCGCTGGCCAGGAAGAAGCGGAAGCCCACCGCTCCAGAGGCCACCGGCGCCATGCGCGTCTCGACGCGCCAGAGGCCGCAGACGCCCTGCTCGCGGTCCGCCACCTGCGAGCACTGGATGATGGACTGGCGCCGCAGCGAGGCCAGCCCGCCACCGGCCCAGAGATAGGCCTGGAAGTGGGCCGTCTCGTCCGCCAGCAGCGACAGCTTGCCGTAGATGGGTGCCCAGCGAGCTCCCACCACGCCGTGCAGATTCATCTCCCACATGTCCTCGAGCTCGTCCGTGATCTTCTTGTCCTCACGGGCGAGGAAGCTCTCGGAGATGGAGCGCGCCAGGCCCGTGTGGCGGCTGAGCGCGTAGCCAGCGCGTGCCTCCACGCCGAGCGTGTTGAAGAAGTTGTAGGCGAGGCCGGCGTTCAGGTTGTAGTGCGCGGTGAGGTACTCGCGCGCGGGCAGGCCCACCGTGAAGGACGCCTCCAGCCGCTCCCCCGGAGAGAAGAGCCGATGGCGCACGGCGGCCGGGTCCAGCACCTGCTCCTGCGCTGAGGCAGACAGCGCCGTCAGCACCAGTGCCAGCGAAACGAAACGGGGAAGGTTGCGTGCATTCATGGCCGTGTGGCGCAGACATGTGGGCACGCGATCAGCCGGGAGCAAGGGACCAGGCTCACACAGGCTGTGGAATGCTCTACACACGGCATGCCAGCGCACGCTGGCCAACGTTTCCAGAGGCTGGAAACACGAACGCCCCGCCCGGTCGGTGGCCGGTGCGGGGCGTCGAGGAACCTGTGGCGGTGCCTGGAGTCTCGGTAGGACGATGGTCCGGCCCTCCCCCTGGCGAGGGAGGGGGCACACACAGGGGTACGGCCTTACTTGGTGCGGGCCGCCTTGTGCTGCTCGCGCAGCGCGACCTTGATGCTCGGACGCACGACGATGATGCCGTCGTTGTGGCCGGGGACGGTGCCCTTGATGAGCAGCAGGCCCTTCTCCACGTCCACGTCCACCACCGTCAGGTTCTGGGTGGTGACCTGATCCACACCGTAGTGACCGGGCAGCTTCTTGTTCGGGTACACGCGGCCGGGCGTCTTACGCTGACCGATGGCGCCCGGGTGACGGCGGTACTCGTGCGTGCCGCGGGTGGCCGTCTGGGAGCCCTTGAACTTCCAGCGCTTCATGACGCCCTGGAAGCCACGGCCCTTGGTGATGCCCGTGACGTCGACCAGCTGGCCCTTGGTGAACAGGTCCGCCTTGACGGCGTCGCCCACGTTGAAGCCCGCGGCGTCCTCGGCGGACACGCGGAACTCCTTCAGGTGACGGCGCAGCTTCGCGCCGCTCTTCTTGAAGAAGCCCACCTCGGCCTTGCTCAGGCTCTTCTCGCGAACCTCGCCAAAGCCCAGCGTCACCGCCGAGTACTTGTCCTTCTCCGGCGTCCGCTTACCCACGACCTGGCAGGTGTTGACGTCAACCACCGTCACCGGAACGAGGTTGCCCTCGTCGTTGAACACCTGGGTCATTCCAATCTTCTTACCGATAAGACCCTTCACGTCGTCCTCACAGCTCGCGCGTCTTGCGCGAAAACATCAATGAATCCAGCAGTTTGCGTCCGACTTCAGTTCCCCGGACGCCAGGAAGCGGCGCAATGTAGCAGTTGGCCCCCTACCGTCAAGCACGGAGGGCGGGCGGCGCTTCACTGTGCGCGATCCAGCCGCGGGTAGAACGAGGCGAGCTGCGCGTCCTGGATGCGCTGGGCATACACGTCCTCGCCGAGGAGGAACAGCGCCTGGTCCAGATAATCCTCCGCGGCCTGGACCTCGGTCTCCTTCTCGGCGATCGCCCGGTCGATCTCCGCCATGGCCTCGTCGACGGCCTCCTTCTGGGCGTTCATCGCGTCTTCCATGTCGAGCATGCGCTTGTGCGCCAGGATGCCCGCCGCACCGGGCTGGCCGGGCTTGGGGGTGAGCGCCAGCTCGACCTGCCGATCCAGGTCCTCCACCTCGCGGGTGAGGCGCATCATCTGGATGCGGTTCTTCTTGATGTTGTCGCGGGAGAGACCCAGCTTGGACTCCTCCTGGGTGACGAGCTCCAGGTCGGAGTGCTTCTTCTCCAGCTTCTTGAGGGCGTCCTGGGCGTAGCGCAGGTCGGCGCGGCGGTTGGTCAGCGTCTTGCGGAGGGTCTTCGTCTGCCCCTCCACGGCGTCCACCGCCTTCTTCCACTTCTTGACGATCTCGAACTCGGCCGCCCGTTTCCCCTCATACTGGGCGAGGTAGTCCTGCCAGGCCGCGTCCTCGTCGTTCATCTGCTGCTCGAGCACGGCCAACTCGTCCCGGCGGGCCACCAGCGCCGCCTCGGCGCGGTAGACGCGATCCATGGTCCGGGGACAGTTGGGCTTGCCCGCCAGGCGATCTCTCGCGAGGTCGCCAAGCTGGAAAATCAGATCGTTGTAGCTCTCCGCCTTGGGCATGAGGCGTGTTTTACGCCCAAGGCGAGCAAGCTGTCAGCTATCGGCCGGAGCGGCGGCGGCCGAGGAGAGGCTGGCCTCGGCGGCGGCCTGGGCGGCGCCCTCGGCCAGGGCGAAGAGCTCCCGGGCCCGATCCTGCTCCTCGGTGCGGTTGAGCTCGCAGACCCAGGCGCTGGACAGGTCCGCGTGCTGGCGAGCCAGCTCCGCGGTGGACTCATACCGGGCGGCCGAGGCGCGGGCAAAGGCCCCCTCCCGGCGCAGCTCCATCACCGTGTCGTCATCGAGGGTGATTTCCTCGGGCGGGACCGGAAGGGGCCCGCGGCCGAGTGCCGCCAGCCGGGCCAGCAACCGCGAGGCGTGTGCCCTGCAAAAAGCGGCGAGTACCATCAGCCGCGCCCGCCCGCGGCTATCTCCGAGCCGTTCGGCCAGCATCGTCATGCGACGTGCTGACACCACCTCGGACTCCCATGCCGCGGCCAGTGCTGCGGCCAAGCGGGTATGCCTTGCGCCCATCGGCCCTCCCCAGGTGCTGCCCCCAATCCCGCGAGCAAACTAGGGATGGACTCGCCAGGATTCAACCGATCGGGCCCAAAGCGCGCTCCATCAACCAATAGCCGCCGGCCGCGAGGATGAGGAGCGACAGAGCGCGCACAGTCCTGGAGTGCAGCACGGGCCGGCGCTGCACCAGCCGGACAATGGGCAGCAGCAGGGCCACGACGGCGGCCTGCCCCAGCTCCACGCCCAGGTTGAATCCGAACAGTCCCGTCACCACCGAGTCGCCCAGGCCGTAGCTCCCCAGCACGCTGGCGAAGCCGAAGCCGTGTATCAGCCCGAACAGGAACGTCAGCAGGGCCCGGTGCCGGTGCTCGCGCAGCACCAGGTTCTCGAGTGCCACCCAGATGATGGACGCGGCGATGGCCGCCTCCACCCAGCGCGTGCGCGCGTCGTCCAGGAGGATGAAGCCCAGCGCCGTGGCGCCCAGCGTCAAAGAGTGGGCCACGGTGAAGGCCGTCACCAGCAGCAGCACCCGCCGGAAGCTCCCGCCCACCAGCAGCAGGGCCAGCAGGAAGGCCAGGTGATCAATCCCTCCAAAGATGTGGACCAGGCCCAGGCCCACCCAGTCGAGCATCCCCGAGATGCGCTCGCGATCCGGCTGTCCGGGCTCGGACACCACCAGTGTGGGCTGGGAGGCATCCGCGAAGCGCTGCCCCTGCTCGCCCTGGATGTAGCTGCCGAGCACCACCTTGTAGTTGGACGGCAGCACGGACAGCAGGGAGAAGCGTTGGCGCAGCTCGCCGGGCGCACACTGGAAGGTGGCGCTGAGCTCCACGAAGGACTCGCGAACCCGGGCGCTGGTGCCAGTGCGGGTGCAGGGCTGGCCCCCGGCGCTCAGGGGAATGGAGTCCCAGATGCCCACCGCCAGCGCTGGCGCTCGCGCGTCCAGGTCCGCCTGGGTGAGCGCGCCATCCCCATCCGCGTCGGCGGGGATGAGCAGGGCGAGCGAGTCCGCCGTGAGCGTGAGGCGCTCGCGCACCTCCGGCCCGCTCGCTTCGGGGCGCCAGAGCTGCGCATAGAGAATGTCCGCATCGTGGGCGCTCGCGCTCCCGGCCACCACCAGGAGGGCAAGCGGTAGAGCCAGCCGGGCCGTCCGCCTCATCGGGCCCGGAGACTGCCCCCGCGGGCCGGCTTCCGTCTACTCCTGGATGAACTCCAGGTGGATCTGCTGCCGACCACTCAAGCCCCCGTGCCGGGAGCCGCAGCGCGGACAGTAGAGCGGCCCCTCCCAGTCCCAGAGGGCCTTCACCTCCTCGCCGCAGCACACCAGGGGGATGATCCGAAGGTCATCCGCGTCCTGGGGCATGGGCCCGGGCAGCGCCTCCGGCTCCACGCTGACAAAGGTGGGCCGGGGGTTGAGCGACAGGGTGCGCGACACGTAGGCGAGCTGCTCGTAGCGCACGTGGTTGGCCCAGGCGCGCGCCAGGGCCTCCACATGGGCCTGCTGGGCCGGGGTGAGCCACTCGTCCCCCGGGGCCCGGTGCCCACAATAGAGGCACCACCAGTCCGGCACCTCGTCGAAGCTCTCGTGCGCGTTCTCGAAGGGGAAGAGCGAGGCCAGCCGGCGCTGGAGGATGCTCGCGTCATGGCGGCAGGGCCGCGTCTTGAAGTCGCGCTGACACTGCGGACACTCGCGCCGCACGAAGCCGCTCGCATCCCGCGGCAGCTCCAGGGCGATGATCGCTGGCGCCCGGCGGCTCATGCCAGGGCTCCCCTGCCCCGCCGCGCCAGCGCGAGGATCAGCGTCACCATGGAGAAGATCAATAGAAGGTGAACCCACCTGCCCTCGGTCGAGCCGCTGATCAGCCCGAGCACCCACAGCACGAACAGGATCGCACTCATCGTCCAGTACACGCCGCCCACTCCTCTCCCGATGGTCTCGGAACCGTGCGCAAAGCTGGGACGCCTGATGAGCCTCCGCAACCCCTCCTTTCGACAGTCTCGAGTTGGGCAAAGGGGTTCCCAGATCGGACTTTTTTTCCGGTTCACCACTTCCCACCTCCCACGTCCTCCTCGTGATTCCAGGCATTTGCCGGATGGCACGCCGGCTGCTTTGTGCGGCGGTCATCTGCCACACGGACGCGTTGGCCCGTTTGGAGCGCGTGGGGAGGGTGTGAATGAGAGGGTGGACGGTGGCGATGGTGACGGCGGCGATGCTGGTGGGGATGGAGGCGGGGGCCTTCCAGCCCTACTTCCCAGGGGAGAGCAGTCCGGAGGTGGCGGAGCTGCGCGCGAAGCTGGCGGCGCAGGAGGCCCACCTGGCACGGCTCGAGGAGGAGGCGACGCTCTATGAGGAGGCGGAGGCGCTGGGGGTGACGGTGGCGGTGGAGGCCTCGCGGCTACCCGAGCGCCAGCAGCGGCGGCTGGCCATGGCCATCGTCCGCGAGGCCCGGCGCAACAAGGTGGATCCCATGCTGGTGGTGGCGGTCATCCGCTGCGAGAGCTCCTTCAACAACTACGCGGTGTCCCACGTGGGGGCCATGGGACTGATGCAGGTGATGCCGGACACCGGCAGCTACCTGGCGGACAAGGCGGGCTTCAAGCTGCAGCGCCACACCAATCTGTTCGATTCGGAACTGAACGTGGAGCTGGGCACGGCCTACCTGGCCGATCTCATCGCGCGCTTCGGCTCTCCGGAGCGGGCGCTGGTGGCCTACAACGCGGGCCCGGGGCTGGCCAAGAAGATCCTCGCCAAGAGGGACAAGCGCGAGCGCTTCATGGCGGGCTACCCGGCCAAGGTGATGAAGGAGTTCCGCCGCCTGAAGGCCCAGCAGGCACGCGAGGTCTCCCAGCGGGAAGCGCAGAAGAAAACTTCTGGCGGACCGGGTTGATGGGAAACGGACAGTTTGCTCGGTGGATGCCCGACATTGGGGCGGTTTTTTCAGTGACGTGACTGCCTTTCCCGAGAAAACGGAAGCACTGTACGTCGCCGGTCTGATGCGCCGGGGTGGGTGGTTCCACCTCGGATCGGGCGTCCCGAAACGCCCGGTTCCCAGAAGGACGCATGCGGCATTATTGGAGAGAGACGAACCATGGTAGCGGGGCTTGAGATTCAACGGGAAGAACTCGCGGGGCAGTTGACCCTGCGGCTCACGGGCACGCTGGATGGTCGCACCGCGATGACGCTGCGCAGCTCGCTGGAGGAGCTGGGTTCGCGCGAGGTGGTGGTGGATTTCACCCACTTGAAGGAGTTCCGTGACTCGGCGGTGGCAGTGCTCACCCACGGGATGGCGGAGCGCAAGGTGCAGTTCCGGGGGCTGGCCGGGCACCACGAGCGGATGTTCCGCTACTTCGGCCTGACCACGGGCGTCATCGCCCCGCCACGCGCGTACTACACGCCGGAAGAAGTCCTCGCCTGACCAGAAGCCCAGGCGGATTACGGAAATCCCGGAAGTAATCCGCCTGCCTGCCTGCTCCTCGTGGCGATCTCCAATCGCGGGGGGTTCAGGGACGTCACGGCTGGAGTAGAGTGCCGGCCGGAATGAACTCCCCTGCCAGAGCCATCAGTTCCCTTCCCTCTCCCGCCACCGCGCGGGCCGCGCTAGAGCGTGTGGCCGCCAATCTCTCGCTGGCGGTGCAGGGCAAGGACAAGGAGGTCCGCCTCGCCGTCACCTGCATCGTGGCCGGTGGGCACCTGCTGCTCGAAGACGTCCCCGGAGTGGGCAAGACAACGCTGGTGGAAGCACTCGCCCGTTCCTTCGCCCTCTCCTTCTCCCGCATCCAGTTCACCGCGGACCTGATGCCGGCCGACATCCTCGGCGCCCAGGTCTTCCACGCCCAGACGGCCACGTTCTCCTTCCGGCCCGGGCCGCTCTTCCGCCAGCTCGTCCTCGCCGACGAGCTCAACCGCGCCCCGCCCCGCACCCAGTCCGCGCTGCTCGAGGCCATGGCTCAAGGGCAGGTGTCCCTGGATGGTGCCACCCACGCCCTGCCCCGCCCCTTCACCGTGGTGGCCACGCAGAACCCGGTGGACTTCTCCGGCACCTACCCGCTGCCGGACTCGCAGCTCGACCGCTTCCTCATGCGCCTGTCGCTGGGCCACCCCTCTCCCGAGGTGGAGGCGCGCCTGCTCACCACGCGCGATGCCTCGTCGCCCGTGGAGGCGCTGGCGGCGGTGACGTCACCCGAGGAGCTGTCGGAGCTGCGCGCGCAGGTGGCCGCCCAGCGCCTGGACGACACCGTGGCCGAGTACATCGTCCGGCTGGCCCAGGCCACGCGCTCGCATGGCGACATCGAGCGCGGCGCCTCCACCCGCGCGGTGCTCGCGCTGGGCATGGCGGCCCGTGCCTACGCCCTCTGGGAGTCGCGCGACTTCGTGACGCCCGGCGACGTGCGGGCGGTGCTGGCGCCGTGCCTGGCCCACCGACTCCTGCTGCGCAGCGCCAACCAGGGCGCCTACACCCGTGACGAAGCGACGCATCTGGTCGAAGAGGTCGCCCGGAAGGTCGTAGCGCCCCGGTGAGCACTCGGCCCCGCTCCGTCTGGCAGCGCCTCCGAGCTGCCCTCCGCCCGCCGCGCACCCTCAAGGTGACGCGCATGGGACGCACCTATCTCGTGGTGACGTTCGGCGTGGGCCTGGGCGCGCTCAACACCGGCAACAACCTCCTCTATCTGGTGCTGGGCTTGTTGCTGAGCGTCATCATCCTCTCCGGCGTGCTGTCCGAGCGCTGCCTGAAGGATCTGTCGGTACGGCGCGTGGGAATGGACGGAGCGTTCGCCGGAGAGCCCTTTGCCTTCCGCTGGGGGCTCACGCGCCGTCAGGGACATGCCTTCGCCCTCACCCTGGCCGAGGTGGACTCGCCGCTCACTGGCGAGGGCGGCGTGGGCTACCTGCCGGCGGGTCCCGAGCACGTGGTGCGGGCCGATCTCACCGCGCCGCGCCGGGGCCCGGTGAAGCTGTCGGGCGTGCGCATCACCACCACCTGGCCGCTGGGCCTCTTCGCCAAGACGCGCATCTTCACGCTGGAGGGCACGCTGCTCGTCTACCCGCGGCGGGGCTTCGGCTGCACGGATCCGGGCGAGGCGGCCGTGGGGCACGTGGGCGAGGCCAACAACCCCCACCGGATAGACGGCACCGGAGACATCGCGGGCCTGCGCGAGCTGGGCGAGCACGAGGACGCCCGGCGCGTGCATTGGCTGAAGAGCGCCTCGGTGGGCAAGCTCCTCAAGGTGGAGCGAGAGCGCGAGGAGCGGCGCACGTACATCCTCGGGGTGCAGTCCGGGCTGACAGGTGACGCGCTGGAGCGGCGCTGCGAGGAGGTGGCGGAGCAGGCGCACCGGCTGCTCGAGGCCGGCCATGAGGTGGGGCTGGAGCTGCCCCACGAGCGGCTGCGCCCCGGCGCAGGCAGCGGACAGGAGCGAGCCATCCTCCGGGCCCTGGCGTGGCTGGGCTTCGAGGAGCAGCGGGAGGAAGCGGCATGACACGGCCCAACCGGCTGCGCCTCATCCTGAGAGATTTGGGCACGGGGGCGGCCTTCGCCTCCATGGCCGTGTCTGGCCAGGTGCCCGTGTGGGCGCTCGGGCTCGTGCTGGTGGCGCTGCTCGTGTCGCTGATGGGCTGGAGGCCCTTCGCCCGCGCGCCCCGGCTGACGGCGATACTGCTGATGCCCATGGCGGGCGCGCTCTACCTGGCGGTGGCCGCGGGACAGATGGACCTGGTGGTGGCCGCCTGCTCCTTCGCGGGCTTCGTTGCCTCACAACGGCTGCTGTCGGAGACGAGCCCCTCCACGGACGGGCAGGTGCTGCTGGCCGGCCTGTTGATGATCGCCGGCGGCGCGGCGCTCTCCGGTGAGCTGCTCTTCGCGGTGTGCTTGTTGGTCTTCGCAGTGATGTCGAGCCTGTCGCTGGGACTGGCGGTGGTGGAGGCGGCGGTGCCCCCGGGCGAGCCGGTGCCGGTGCGCCACGTCATGCGCCCGCTGTCCATGGGCGTGCTCGTCGCGATGCTTGGCGCGGTGGCCTTCTTCGTCCTCTTCCCGCGCCTCAACTGGAACATGGGCATCCGCCGGGCGTCCCCGGGGCTCGGCCCGGCCACCAGCGGCTTCTCCGACACCGTGCGCCTGGGCGGCTCGGGCACCCTCAAGAGCAATCCCCGCGTGGTGCTGCGGGCGAAGCTGGCGCCGGCGCCCGGCAGCGAGCGGCTCGAGGCCTACTGGCTGGGCCGCACCTACGACACCTTCGACGGCCAGGAGTGGTCGACGATCGGCGCACCCAACAACCGCCGCCGCACGCGCGTGACGCTGCGCCCGGGCGCGGAGAACCAGGTGTATCAGCGGATCGAGCTGCTGCCCGCCTATGGCAGCCGCACGCTGATCGCCCTGGAGACGCCCGCCAAGCTGGGCAACGCCCTGATGCACACGGCCACGGGCGATCGGCGCACCCGACTCCAGGAGCTGGGCGGGGACGAGCTGCGCTTCGTGGAAGAGGCGCTCGGGTACTCCTATGAGGTGTACAGCGTGCCACCAGGCACGGATACCGATCCGGGCAAGCTGACCCAGACGGAGATGGATCAGCTCCTGGCCCTGCCGGAAGGAATCGATCCGCGGATCGAAGCGCTGGCACAGCAGATCGTGGGCAACGAGACGGATCCGCTGGCCGCGGCCCAGAAGCTCTCTGCCTGGCTGCAGCGTGAGTACACGTACACGCTCGAGCTGGGCGGGGACGTGGCGGATCCGCTGATGGAGTTCCTCTTCGTGCGCAAGGCGGGCCACTGCGAGCACTTCGCCACGGCGCTCACGCTGATGCTGCGCACCCAGGGCTTCGAGGCGCGGCTCGCCACGGGCTTCTTCGGCGGTGAGCGCGTGGGTGACGAATACCTGGTGCGAGCCGGAGATGCCCATGCGTGGACGCACGTGCTGGTACCCGGGCGCGGTTTCGTCACGGTGGACGCCACGCCCCCGGCGTTCCGCGCCAACCAGTCGCTGGAGCTACTGGAGTCGCTCATCTCCTTCTATGAGGCCATCGAACAGGCGTGGCGCTCGTCTGTCATCGACTACTCGTTCCGCGATCAGATGAACTTCATGCGGAACCTGTCGCGTCCGCCGCAAGAGCCGGAGGACAAGGAGCGGACCCAGCTGCCACCGCTGCGCGCCTGGCTGACGGCAGCGCTGGCGGGCGCGGCCGTGTACTGGACGTGGAGGTACCTCTCGAAGCGCAAACCCCGGAGTCCGGTGCTCGAGGCGACCCGCTTCGTGGACGCGGTGGAGCGCCAGCTGGCGACGGTGGGCGTACGAGCAAGTGACGGCGAGACGCTCGAGGACGTGTCAGCGCGGTTGACGCGAGAGGCCCACCCGCTGGCCCCAGCGGTGTCTCCGCTCACGCGCCGTTACCTGGAGGCCCGCTTCGGCCAGCGTCCGCTGCAGCCCGGCGAGTCGGCCCGGCTCCTCAAGGAGCTGAAGCAGCACATCGAAGCCCGGAAGCAGCAGCAGGCCCCCAGGGCGCGCGCCTCCTGAGGAGTCTGAGGAGAGGCCCCACCCGTCGAGCGCTCGTCCACCCGCCTGCACTCCGGCGGGGCACGAGAATGATTCCGGCTGAGGACAAGTGGCCCCCTTATTACCCGTTGGGACGAAGGGGGCGATGGAAGCCCCCGACGTCCCTGCCCCGTAGTTCAATTGCAGACGGGGCATCTGGAGGCCACTTGAGAACAGAGGCGCATTCTTTACAGCCCCCGTCGCCCGGTGGAACGACACCGGCGCTGTAACGCTTACGGACTTCCGTCCACAGCCATGCGGTCGCATCGGCCAAGTATGCGTTGCGACTGGTGAAATCCCGCGTGAGGGCGTGGCACACACGTTGCTCTAGCCACCCTCCATCAGGTTGTCACGCGGCTCCAAATCACTTCTCACCGGCCCCGACACGGGGTCACTCGGGAGAAACCATGCAGCTCTCTACTGAGCAGTCGTCCAACTCGGGCTCGCTGGCCATGTACCTCTCGGAGATCAACCAGTACGCCCTGCTCTCGGTGGAGGAGGAGCAGGCCCTGGCCCGCCGGTTCATCAAGGGCGACCTCGCCGCGGGCCACCGGCTGGTGACTTCCAACCTTCGCTTCGTGGTGAAGGTCGCCTACGAGTACCGCTCCTACGGCATCAAGATGTCCGACCTCATCCAGGAGGGAAACATCGGCCTGATGAAGGCGGTGCAGAAGTTTGATCCAGACAAGGGTATCCGCCTCATCTCCTACGCGGTGTGGTGGATCCGCGCGTACATCCAGAACTACATCCTCAAGAGCTGGTCGCTGGTGAAGCTCGGGACGACGCAGGCCCAGCGCAAGCTGTTCTTCAGTCTGGCCCGCACGCGGCGCGAGCTGGAGAAGCTCGGCGACGCGGACGGCTCAGTGGCGAACGTGGATGAGATTGCCAAGCGGCTGCACGTGAAGCCCGGCGAGGTGCGCGAGATGGAGCAGCGCATGGGCGGCCGGGACTTGTCGCTGGACGCGCCGATGGGCGAGGACGGGGGCAACAGCCACGTGGACTTCGTGGTGAGCGCGAGCGCACCGCAGGACGACGAGTTCGCGGACAAGGAGGAGGCGGGCCTCATCAACGCCCGGGTGCGCACGGCGCTGATGCGGTTGGATCCGCGCGAGCGCTTCATCATCGAGCAACGCGTGATGAACGAGCGGCCGATGACGCTCAAGGAGCTGGGCGAGCACTTCGGCTTCTCGCGCGAGCGCGCCCGTCAGTTGGAGATCCGCGCCAAGGACAAGCTCAAGGCGGAGCTGGCCGCGCTGATGGCCGAGGTGGATCCGGAAACGGCCGCGTCCATGCAGTAGTCCTGGAGGAGCCCGGGAGGGCTCCCGGCTGAAGCACCCGAGGCGCCTCCACTGTTCGCGGTGGGGGCGCTTTCGTGTTCTCGGGGCCGCAGATACATGGCGAGCGGCGATCCCTGAGCTCGCACGTCTGCTACAAGGGCCGCCTCCCCGCAGCGAGGAGCGCCCGCTTGTCCCACGGCCAACCGCCGATCTCCGAGGATCGCGTCCCCATCGCCCAGGCCACTGTGCCCCTGACCCACAAACCCTATGTCCCGGCCTCCGAGTCGCGCCCGGAGCTGACGTTCCGAGGGCTGGCGCTGGGCTCAGTGCTGGGTATCGTCTTCGGGGCCTCGTCGGTGTACCTGGCGGTGAAGGTGGGCCTGACGGTGTCTGCCTCCATCCCGGTGGCAGTGCTGTCCATCGCCATCTTCCGGGCGCTGGGCCGCTCCAACATCCTGGAGAACACCATCGTCCAGACGGTGGGCTCGGCCGGCGAGTCGCTCGCCTTCGGAGTAGCCGCGGCGCTACCAGCGCTGCTGCTGCTGGGCTACGACATCGATCTCATGCACGCCTTCCTGGTGGCGTCGCTCGGCGGCGTGCTGGGAGTGCTGATGATGATTCCCCTGCGCGAGGGGCTCATCGTCCACGAGCACGGCAAGCTCACCTACCCCGAGGGCACCGCCGCCGCAGACGTGCTCATGGTGGGTGAGGAGGGCGGAACGAACGCGCGCACGGTCATCCTCGGCTTCGCGGTGGGAGGTCTGTACAAGTTCGCCTACGCGGGCCTGCACCTCTTCAAGGAGGTGGTGGGCACGGCGCTGAGCCAGGTGAAGACGACGGCGGCCGGGGTGGCGCAGCGGGTGGGCTACGCGGGCGGCTCGGTGTCCATGGAGGTGAGCCCGGAGCTGCTCGGCGTAGGCTACATCATTGGCCCCAAGGTGGCGTCCATCACCTTCGCGGGGGGCGTGCTCAGCTACCTCATCCTGATTCCCCTCATCACCTTCTTCGGCAGCGGGCTGGAGCAACCACTGCTGAGACCGGACGGCCAGCTCATCCGGGACATGGATCCGGACACGGTGCGGGACGCATACGTGCTGTACATCGGCGCGGGCGCGGTGGCCACCGGAGGGCTCGTCAGCCTCATTCGCTCGCTGCCGACCATCCTCAACGCCTTCCGACGCGGGCTGGACACCTTCCTCGCCTCGCGGCGCAAGGAGGCAGCGCCAGTGCTGCTGCGCACCGAGCAGGATTTGCCCATCACCTTGGTGCTGGCGGGCAGCGCGCTGCTCGTGCTGGCCATCTGGCTGGCGCCGCCGCTTCAGGTCAACATCCTGTCCGCGCTGCTCATCGTGGTGTGTGGCTTCTTCTTCGTGACGGTGAGCGCTCGAATCACGGGAGAGATCGGCTCCTCGTCCAACCCCATCTCCGGCATGGTGGTGGCCACGCTGCTGCTCACCTGCCTGGTGTACCTGATGCTGGGCTGGACGAGCGCCGAGGACCGATTCATGGCGCTCACCACGGCGGCCATCGTGGGCATCGCGGCCTCCAACGGAGGCACCACGGCGCAGGACTTGAAGACAGCCTTCCTGGTGGGAGGAACGCCGCGGCGGCAGCAGATCGCCCTGTTCGTAGGCGTGCTCACCAGCGCGCTCCTCATCGGGCTGGTGCTGGTGGTACTCAACCGGGGCGCCACCACCGTCATCCCCGAGACACATCCGGGCCAGAAGGTGAGCCTGGTGGGCGACGAGACACGCACGCAGCACACGTATCCGTGGGCAGTGTCGGAGCAGGCGCTGGCGGCGCGGGGCGTGAAGCTCGCCGAGCTGAAGGGCCCCTTGTGGAAACAGGGACTCGAGGTGGCACAGGGGCCGGGCGGAGCAACCGAGCTGCGGAGTTGGAGCGCGCAGCCGATGGAGCGGGTGGCGGCCACGGACGTGAGGCTGGCCTCGGGACAGACGGTGAAGCTGTCCGAGCTGGGGGCGGTAACACAGGGTCCCGAGCGCACCTGGCGCACGGGCTACGTCCGAGGAGCGGACACGCCAGTGCCCACCGGCACGTATCTGTTGGATGAAGCAGGGGCCATCCACTACGTGGTGGACCCGGGCATCGGTGGCCGCATCACCAGCTACGAGGGTGTTCCCCTCACCCGCTACCCCGCGCCCAAGGCGCAGCTCTTCGCACTCATCATCGACGGCATCCTCACGCAGAAGCTGCCGTGGGATCTGGTGCTGGTGGGCGTCTTCATCGCGTTGATGCTGGAGCTGTGCGGCGTGTCCTCGCTGCCCTTCGCGGTGGGCGCGTACCTGCCCATCTCCAGCACCGCTCCCATCTTCGTGGGCGGCATGGTGCGCTACGTGGTGGACAGGGTGCGAGGGGGCTCCGCCGCCGAGTCCGAGTTCTCCCCTGGCACGCTGCTCTCCTCGGGCTACATCGCCGGCGGAGCCATCGCGGGAGTGCTCATCGCCTTCCTGGAGATCGCCAGCGACGGCGCCTGGACGCGAGCCATCGACATTCCGGGGATGCTCGGTGACACACCGTTCTCGCGCTTCCTGCAGGAGTCCAACCTGTGGGGCCTGGGCTTCTTCGCCCTCCTCACCGTCCTGATGCTCCTCACGGGCCTACGGGGCGAGAGCGCCGCTCAGGCCCGGCCCGCGAAGTAGCCCACGCAGCAGGAGAAGCACGGGCGCTTATCCCTTTCTCTTGGACGTCATGGTGCCCATGTACTACACGCGCACGACATGGGCATCACAACCCTCCCGCAGAAGCTCACGGCATCGAGCCTCGCTCTTCTCCTCGTCTCCTGCACGGCGACCAGGCCTGTGACGGCGACCCGAGGTCCCACCGGCCCGCACGACCTGGGCAGATTCGTACTCGTCATCCAGGGGACGCCGGACGGGCGGGTGACGCACAACTGGAAGCCGCTCGAGGACTTTGACCTGCAGCAGTATCAGCACCTGCTTGGAACGGTAGGTATCGGCGGCTCCCTCAAGCGGACAAGTACGTCAATGGATGACGACCAGATTGACGAAACCTGCTTTGAAGTGTGGGATCAATGCACGAAGAGGTGCAATAGAAGCCCTCTTCCACCACACGCCGAGCACTACATTGCCAGTTACAAGAATGCGCGAGCCGCCCTGAATGCGTATTGCGCGGATGAGTGTCGCAAGGAGAGCAACGACTGCCGCAGAAGACTCACGCGACAGGCTGTGGAACCTCTCGAATTTCGAGCTACCGGCGAGGCTGTCGATTGGCTGAAGCGCCACAAGGAAGAACTCTCCGTAGGTGGCGCCGTCATCATCACGGGCGTGGTTTTCTACGTCGTCATGAGCAGCGTGGGAATCCTGATACTGGCACCCGCTTTTCTCCTGACGTCGCCTGATGTTCCCGCTGAGCCCCACCTCGCGGAGGCGTTTCAGTGAGCTCCGACAATCCTCTGGGCGACGCGGTTCTGCTGCTTCTCGAATACCGGCGCAACAACCGCTCCGCTGAGGAAAGGAAACTCCTCCAGATCGCCAGCGGCGCCGTTGCGTTTCTCTCCAACACCGGACAGCTCTATCGTTTCGAGGATTTCCGCAAGGGCCTGCAGCCAGGGCATGTGCGGTCACTCGCCTTCGCCGATGTGATTCATTACCTTGAGCAACGGCGGGCCCAGACGCAATCCGCCGAAGACAAGGAAACCCTGCGGGGCGCCAGTGACGCACTCGTCTTCATCGAGTCTTCTGGCCAGCACGAGGGGCTTGAGGATTATCTGGGCTACTGGAGAAGCAGCACGCTTCCGCCCGTGATCGCCGCGTTCGAGACGCTCGAGCAAGCCGATGCCTGGTTGGAGCACCAGACCGTTCCGCCCTACAAGGCCAGGGTGTTGATTGGTGATGAATACCACGTGGTATCCGCGACTCGTGAAGACAGGGAGTGGCCTTTCGCTCCCTATCCGGTCGTGGCCGAATTCATCGAAAACCGGCTGGAAAAAGGTCTTCCACCAGTGGTAGCCACATTCGACACGCGTGAGCAGGCCGAGGCTTGGCTCGCCGCCCTCCCCGACCCGCCAAGGCACGCCTTCATTACCATCGACGGCAAGCACCACGTGGCGGCCTGCTGGAAGAACGTGAACCGCCGAGCCATCTACCCGTTCACCCTGGCCGACGATCTGGCGGAGGAGAGACGGGCAGGACTGGAACGGCTCAGCGGTGGCAGGAAGCGCGAGGACGAGTAGTTCTTCTCACGGATCCTTCACAGACCCGGGCTCGAGCCCCGGCCAGGTGTGGATGAGGTCCCGGTCCACGAAGACCTCGGCCTGCTCGACGATCGGATCCAACCCCCGGGGGGCCGTGTCCTCCGGCCTGTCGACGGAGGCCATGATCTCGAAGTTGATGCGGGACGCCCCCAGCCAGACGTCCTGGAACAGCCGCAACAGGTTCGATCTCGGTGCATAGCGGCGGACGACACGGTCGGGCAGGTCCCTGAACGCCTCGGGCACGTCCACGAACTCCAGCTTCTCGCGGAACGCGGCCGACTTCCTCTCGATCTCCAGGTCCTCCGCGAAGGTGTCGCGCCACTGCTGAGGCGTGGCCGGGGACTCGCGCCATGCGACGTTGATGGTGAGCACCAGCGTGCTGCGCTGGACCTGGGCCTCGCAGAACACGGCCTCCCCTACGCTGGTGTCCGGTTTGCGCTCGCGCAGCAGCGTGACCCCCGGGAGCAGGAGGACGACGTACTCGGAGGCGCTCGTCGCGGCCGCCACCCCGATGAAACCGTCTCCTCGCAGCGAGACGATGCGGTGGCCCAGCACGCTTCCCGGGGTGTACCGCAAGCTCTCGCTCGTCAGCAGAGCCCTGCTCCGCATGATGTTTCCGGCGGTTGTCACGGCTCGTCCCTCCTGCACACCATCCGCATCTCTCTCCCACTCCCGTCCGGGAGCCAATGGGTAGACGCTCCCACACTGCGGAATCCCCTCAAAGCGCGCCCCGCCATGGCCCCTCCACCCTGAGAGAGGAAGGGTGCACAGACCCTACACGCGGAGTAACCCCTTCGGGCCCAGAGTCGGCAAAACCCCTCGGGTTCCTGACGTTTCCCGTGAGGCGAAACGGGAAGAAACGGGGTACACTGAACTCTCCCCCGCCCCCGCTCGCCCATCCAAGGACGTCATGGCCCCCCAGGCACAGACCGCCAGTAGCGCCGCCCAGGCCCCCGCGACGGACCCCGCCGTCCTGGAGAAGCTGGAGGCAGCCCGCAACTTCACCTTCCATCTGCTCAAAGGCATCAAGCAGATCGGCATGTACCGGCACAACGAGGCCCGGTTCCCCGAGTTCCTCACCCGGGCCACCGAGGCCCTCGCCGCGTACACGGAGAAGCACGGCCCGCTGTCCCTCAAGGTGGAGCAGCAGAACTTCATGCTGCACGGCGAGCCAACCTTCTCCGAGGACACGCCGCTGCCCTACAAGTTCTTCCGGGACGGCATCCGGCAGCTCATCTTCCGGCCGGGCCTCACGGTCGCGGAGCTGGTGACGTTCACGCTCGTCGCCCTGTCCGAGCCCGAGCGCGGCGCCGAGGACGTGCTCGCCCAGCTCTGGAGAGCGGGCCTGGAGCACGTCGAGTACGTGGTCGTCGAAGGCTTCAAGATGGACGAGGTCTCCGAGGCGGAGGTCGAGGTCGAGGTCGACAAGGTGGTCGGCTACCTCTACTCGCGCCTCAAGACGAACTCGGACGACTACCTGCGCTTCGCCCGCGTGAGCGCGGAGGACCTGGACTCCAAGCTGGAAGGCGTGGAGCAGATGCGCGGCCTGGTGGTGGCCGGCAACTACGCCTCGGACGATCTCAAGGCCCGGCTCCAGCGGGAAATCACCGAGGAGGAGAGCTCCCGACTCTTCCCCAAGCTGGTGAGCGCCATCTTCCAGGTGATCGAAGGCGGCGTGGACGACTCGGCGCTGCTGGAGGAGGTCTTCGTCCAGCTCCTGGATGCCATGCTCATCCAGGACGACTACGGCACCCTCAACCAGATGGTCCTCAAGCTCCGCTCCCTGGCGCAGCGCGAGCCCCGCGGCAGCATCGGCTCGCTGCTGTCCCACTTCATCCTGAAGATGGGCGAGGAGCAGCGGGTGATGCGTCTGGCGGAGATGCTCAAGACGACACGCCCGAAGCACCCGGTGGACATCACCCGCTACCTCCAGGCGTTGGACAACACCACCGTGTTCTCGCTGCTCAACGCGCTGGAGACGATTGAGCTGCCGGAGAACCGCCTGCTGCTGTGCGACGCCTTGGCGCGCTTCGCGCAGGAGAACCCGCAGCCCTTCGTGCAGCGGCTGGAGTCCGAGCGGCCGCAGACCGTGCGCGACATGGTCTACATCCTGGAGAAGAGCAACCATCCGGACCGGGTGAAGATGTTCGGCCTGGTGATGCTCAACAAGAACCTCGCGGTGAAGCTGGAGGTGATGAACATCATCGCCCGAGGCCGCACCGCCGAGGCGCGCAAGCTCATCCTCGATGCGGTCAATGATCCTGCCGCCCAGGTGCGCATGCTGGCGGCCCGGCTGCTGCCCGAGTTCGATCGGGACAAGGCCTACGTGGACCTGGTGCGGCTGATGAAGGATGCCAACTTCGAGAAGAAGAGCATCGAGGAGCGCACGGCCATCTACACGGCGCTGGGCGCCACGGGGCTGCCCGGGGCCATCTCGATGCTGCTGCAGATCATCGCGGTGAAGCCCACGCTGCTCAATAAGAAGAAGGTGATGGAGGACAAGCTGCTGGCCGTTGCTGGGCTGGCGGGCGCGTGCTGCATCCCCTCGTACAAGGCCTTGCAGGGCGTGGTGGAGGACAAGAGCCAGCCCATCGAAGTGCTCAACGCCGCGCGCAAGGCCATGTACCAGACGAAGAAGACGCTGTTCGGCGAGACGTCCAACACCGAGGAGGCCTGAGAGCCATGCTGGACAACCTGAAGGTCACCCAGGGCCAGGAAGAGAACGTCGGCGAGTTTGGCCGCGGCTACTCGGAGAAGCTGCAGACCCTGGCGCGCGGCCTGGTGTCGGGCCTGTACATGCTGATCCGCTCGGTGAAGATGTACGACCCGGAGAACGCGGTCTTCGAGAAGCCGCTGCTGCAGCTCCAGGACATCGTCAACCAGATCATCTCCAAGGAAGGCCGGCTGGAGCTGGTGGGCGTCAAGGACTCCTTCTACCTCAACAACATGCTGGTGAAGGTGGACCTGAACTCCATCGACAACCAGCGCTACCTGCTGGGGGAGATGCGGGCCAAGGACGTGGGCGGCATCTCGCTCAACAAGCCCGTCACGGTGCCGGACCTGAAGAACTTCATCTGGATCTTCAGCAAGGACCAGGCGGCGGCGGCGGAGGAGGAGGGGCTGGCGGGCCGCAAGCTGCTCAACATGAAGGTCACCCGCTTCTCCAAGCTGAAGGAGAAGCTCAACCGGGACGAGCTGGCCAACCCGGACGACCAGAAGGTGGATCGCAAGAAGTACGCGATGACGGTCTACTCGCGCGCGGTGTTCTTCCTGTCGAAGTACCTGGAGTCCGTGCAGGCCGGCAAGCCGCTGAACACGGCCAAGGCGCTGCGGATCGTCCAGGACTTCGTGGACGTCTCCTA
This sequence comes from Archangium lansingense, assembly GCF_026626635.1. GTDB lineage: Bacteria > Myxococcota > Myxococcia > Myxococcales > Myxococcaceae > Archangium > Archangium lansingense. Next base: position 6,176,066 of record NZ_JAPNKA010000001.1, on the reverse strand, counting down.
CGAGCAGAAGACGCACTTCCTGGGGATGACCACGCTCAAGAAGAGCGAGGTGGACTACCTCGTGTACCACCAGGTGAATGTGTGCCTGATGAGCATCGTGTTCGGCATGGAGCTAGGGCTGACCAAGGCACAGCTGAGAGACCTCGGCTACACCGCGCTCTTCCACGATGCGGGCATGGTGACGCTGCCGGAGGAGCTGTCCACCAAGAAGGGCGCGCTGAGCAGCGAGGAGAAGGCGCTCATCAAGAAGGCGCCGCTCATCTCCATCCGCAACATCCTGATGGAGAAGGGCTTCACGCGCTCGACGCTGCTGCGCGTGGTGACGACGTTCGAGCACAAGGCGGACTTCGGCACGGCAGTCCGGGACGGCCGAGGCAACATCGAGATGATCATCCCGAAGACGAGCCTCGGGGTGTACGCGAAGATCCTCGCCATCTGCGACGCCTACGACGCACTGACGTCGAGGCGGCCGTACCGCGATGCCTACGGCCCCGAGGTGGCGCTGATGCTGATGTGGACGGAGATGCGCAACAAGTTCGACCCGGAGCTGCTCCAGGTCTTCATGCGGGTGATGGCGATCCAGCCGGTGAAGGTGCTGAGCCGCCGCCAGCAGACGATGACGCTGGGAGGCGTGTAGTCACACCTCCCGCGCCTCGGGAGTCAGTGCTCCCCGCCGCTCGTGAGCTTCAAGCCGATGATGGACGTCAGCAGCATCGCCAGGAAGAAGACGCGCGCGGGGGTGATGGGCTCGCGGAACAGGAAGATGCCCAGCACCGCCGCCCCCAGGGCACCGATGCCCACCCAGATGGCGTAGGCGGTGCCGATGGGCAGGCTCTTCGCCGCCAGCGAGAGCAGCACCATGCTGGCGATGATGGCCGCGACCGTCAGCACGGTGGGGATGGGACGGGAGAAGCCTTCGGTGTACTTGAGCCCAATGGCCCAGCAGATTTCGAGCAGACCAGCGACGACGAGCATGACCCACGCCATGACGCACACTCCTTCTCAGGCGTCGTCTTGTCGTGACCGGGTACGGCGCACCTCGTCCGGGTCCAGCGCGCTCCCCAATGAGCCCACCAGACAGGGTGAGGCATAACCCCGCCTCACCTCTCGCGTCCAGGACAACCCTCGCCCCGGACTACTTCTTCCCTTTCCGGGGCGTGGGAGCACCACTCGCACGCAGCAGCTTCAGCGCGGCGGTGAAGTCCGCGGGCAGCGGCGCCTCTACGTGCAGCACCTTGCCCGTACGCGGGTGCGGGAAGGACAGCTTCCACGCATGCAGCGCCTGGCGGCCCAACGCCTCCTGCGCCTCCGCCGCCCTTCCCTTCGCCTTGCGGCCCGCGCCGTACATGCTGTCACACAGCAGCGGGTGGCCCGCCTCCGCCAGGTGCGCGCGAATCTGATGCGTGCGGCCAGTGAGCAGATCCACCTCCACCAACGCGGCGTCCTCGAAGGCCTCGCGCACCCGGTAGACAGTGACGGCGGGCTTGCCCTCCTTCACCTTGCCGGTGAAGCGCTGGCGGTGCACCGGGTGGCGGCCGTAGAGCGTCTCGATGCGCGCCTCGGCGGCCTTGGGCGTCCCGTGCACCAGCGCCAGGTACGTCTTCTCCACTACCCGCGTCTTGAAGGCCTTCTGCAGCGCCACCAGGGCCGTCTCGTGCTTGGCCACCACCAGGCAACCCGTGGTGTCCTTGTCCAACCGGTGGACGATGCCCGGGCGCAGCTCGCCGCCCACCCCGGCCAGATCCTTCACCCGGTGCAGCAGCGCGTTGACCAGCGTCCCCGAGGCATGGCCTGCTCCTGGGTGCACCACCATTCCCGCCGCCTTGTCCACCACGACGAGATCCCGGTCCTCGTGCAGCACCGCGAGCGGCAGCTCCTCGGCTACCGGCACCGCTGCCACGGGAGCGGGAATCTGGAGGGAGAGCAGCTCGCCGCCCCGAAGACGCAGAGCGACCTTGGCGGCCTTGCCATCGACCTGAGCGTGCCCGGCCTCGATGAGACCCTGGATTCGCGAACGCGTCAGATCTGGAAACGTGCGCGCGAGGAACTGATCCAGCCGCTCGCCACGGGCTTCGGGCGGGGCTCGGTGCTCTCGCGCGCCGGGGGCTACCAAATCTTCGACTTCACGTGCGCCTTGGAGCGCAGGACGATGTCGTTGATGGCCCGCTCGAAGAAATTCATCCTCTGGAAGATCTCCTGGCTGACACGGCTCTTGTAGAGCTCCCGGCCCTCCTCCAGTTCCTCCTTGAGGACCTCGAAGAGGTTGTCCTGCTCGATGCCCTTGATGATCTTCTGCTCGTTGTAGAGCGAGATATCCGAGGCAATCGCGCGGGCCAGCCGCATGGCCTTGATCTTTTCTTCTTCAGTCATCCTGGACCTTTCTAAGCAGCCCCCCCCAGGGTGTCAACTTCGCTGACAACCAGCAGACACCTCGGGGACGCCAGAGCGGCCCAAGGGGGCTCAGCGGTGCTTTTTCTCACCGGATGCGACGAGCCCCATGTAGCTCCTCGCCACCCGGAGCGGATCCAAACCCAGCTCGCGAGCAATGCTGATCAACATACCGCGCAGATAGACGGACGCGGGCAGGTTGTCGTAGCGGTCCGCCTCGATGTTCTCCACGTGCCGGGACGAGATGCGCGTCCGGTCCGCGAGCATCTGCAGCGACAGGCTCCGGCCCTCGCGGACCTGGCGCAGCAGCTCTCCATTGAACTCGGCATCCGACGGGATGTCGACCACCGTCTTGAGCCGGGTGCGCGAGTCGCGCGAGGCGGACTCGGGCTCCACACGGCGCGGGGGCTCGGCCTCCGGGCGAACGGGGGCCCGGAGACCATTGCGCGGCGGCAAAGGGGGCGGCACGGCCGAACCGGGGCGCGTCATGGGAGCCATGGGCCGGGCATGGATGGCCGGCTTGAGCCCCCCGACAGGAGCGGGCGTGAAGGACCGGGACAGCACCCCCGGCCTCGCGGCCAACGGCGTCACGGGGACAGCGGCCGGAGTGGGCGCGGATGGGGCCTCGGGCGCGTTCGAGGGGGCCTCGTTGAGCGCCGGAGCCGGAGCCGGGGTCTGGGGCTCCGGGATGGCGGGGGCCGGCGGCACGGAGGCCGGCTCTGGTGCGGTGGGCTTCGCCTCGGCCACCTGCTCCGGCTCGGCCACGGGCTCCACCACTTCCACCTCTGCCGTCAATACTTCGGCCTCCAGCACCTCCTCTTCGGCGGAGGGCTGGGCCTGAACCTCCGGCGTCACCTCAGCCGCAGACGCCGCCTCGACCGCGGGCTTCGCCTCTTCGGCGGAGGGCTGGGCCTGGACTTCCGGCTGCACCTCGGCCGCAGGCGCCACCTCTGCCACGGGCGCCACCTCGGCGGCGGCCTGCATGACCGGCGGCCCCCCTGCCCCGTTGGCGGGCACATCTCCGGCGGGAACCTCGGCCGCGCGCTTGAGGGACTCCTCACGCAGACGGGCCAGCTCCTCGGGCGAGCGCGTGACGCCAATCTTCCGGTCGTACTCGAGGCGCTGCTCCAGCGCGCAGAGCACCTCCATGGCCTGGGTGAGCCCCGCACGCAGGGCCTCGAGCTGCTCTGGATCCGCCAGCGTGTACACGGCGATGGAGTCAGGCGAGTACGTCTCCATCGCACGCGCGTAGGCGTCGAGGATCTGATCTTCCGAGGCGGTGACTGGCACCTCCAGGAGCTCGTAATAGGACTGTTGCTCGAAGTGCTTCATGGCGGACGTCACCCCGTCACTCCGTCGAGCGCCAGCAGGCGATCGGCGATGCTCTGGATACCGATGGCGGCAGGAGACTCGGGCTTCTCCAGGACGATGGGCCGGCGCTTGCGTACCGCACGCCAAGCCTCGTCGTCGTAGCGGATGGCCCCCAGGTCATCCATCTCCAGGCCGAAGAACTTCTTCCACGCGGAGACCACCGCAGCTCCAACGTTCAGGTCTCCCTCGGAGCGCGCCTGGTTGAGCACCAGCTTCACGCGGAAGGCGGCCAGCTCCTTTTCGAGACGCTCGGCGAGCGCGGCGTTCTGCTGCCGCACGTGTTGGATGATCTGATGGGGCGTGCGCACGGCGCCCTCTCGGGTAGAGAGGGCCTTCTCTACCAGGCGCTCGATGCCGTACTGCGACTCCACCTGCTGAAGCCGCCGGTAGAAGGCGGCTTTGATGAAGCGGTAGGCGTTCTCCACCGAGGTGGGCTCGGGAAGCAGCACCAGCACACCGTGGTCAGCGATGATGAAGAAGTCGAGCGTGTTGAAGCTGGAGCCGGCCCCCAGGTCGATGATGAGGTAGTCCACCGACTGGGTCTGCAGGCTGCGCAGCAGCCGCTGCTTCTGGGCGTACTTGATGTTGGCGGCGTCCAGCACGTCCAACGCGCCGGCGATCAGCGACAGGTTGGCCACGCCGGTGGGAACGATGACGTCCTCCAGGCGCGCCTTGGGGCGCAGCATGAAGTCCGACAGGGTGGCCGTGGGCTGAGCGACGCCCAAACACGTGTGGAGGTTGGCGCCACCCAGGTCCGCGTCCACCAGCAGCACACGTTGGCCTCTGAGAGCCAGCGCCACGCCGAGGTTGGCGGAGACGAGCGACTTGCCGATACCGCCCTTGCCGCCGCCCACCGCGATGATGCGGTGGGGGCGGTTGCGTGCGACGACCCCCGGAGACTCGGGGTCCGTGCGCACGGCCGCGCCCGCGGTCTGGGCGGGCGGGGACGAACGGGCGGGCTGCGACGCGGAGGAGGGACTGGGGGGACTCAAAGCACCCGTATCAAAACCTGTCCCGCGCTCCGCGTCGACTCCCTGGCCAATTAGTTGATGGGGATCCGGCAGACGCAGGCCGAAGTCCCGTCACACGCCAGTCCCGTCGAGGTGCGGCAGGAGAGGCCGGTGCAGCACGGACTGGTGGGCGAGCACGCCTGGCCGCTGGACGAGCAGGTGGCTCCCGGCTGGCAGGTGCCGGTGGTGCTCCCCTGGGGTACCTGGCAGGACAAGCCGGAGCAGCAGTCCGAACCCGAGGTGCACGCCCCGTTCTGGGGCTGGCAGGCCGCAGGCGCCTCGCACTTTCCAGCCGAGCAGATGCTCGAGCAGCACTGGGTGCCGGTGGTGCACGAGGTGCCGTTGGCCTGGCAGACCCCGCCCGTGCCCCCATCGGTTCCACCATCCGTGGGAGGCGTTCCACCATCCGTGGGAGGCGGGGTGTAGGGCACCTGGCAGGCCTTGGTCAGCTCGGAGCTGGGCAGGCACTGGGTGCCCGCGCAGCACGTCACGCCTCCCTGGTCGCAGGGCGTGCCCACCGGAGCGCAGGTCGGCGTCTGGCAGGACAGCCGGCCGGTCCCATCATTCGCCGGGAGGCAGAGAGCGCCATCGCAGCACTGCTCTGAGAACTGGCAGGTGTTGTTCGCCGCGATGCAGCAGCCGGCCTCACCGGTGTAGCCACTGGGGCACGAGCCCCCCAGACCGCCGCCGCCGAAGCACCGCGGCACGCCAGACGAGTCCACGTTGCACACGGCCTTCTTGCCATCGCAGCAGTTCTGGGACGCGTTGATGTCGACGGAGCCACCGTCCGGCAAGGTGCCAGCACCGCAGATATTTCCCACGCCGTTGCACGACTGCCCGTTGTCGCAGCGGCCACCCACACACTTCACGCTACCGTTGGGGTTGATCACGCCGCCATCGGGGTACTTGCCGCCGCCGCAGCAGTCACTGTCCTGGGTGCAGAAGTTTCCGGTGAGCTTGCAGCCTCCCACCGGCTGGCAGACCGTGGCGCCGTAGCCGAGGTCCACGCACGTGCGCGAGCAGCAGCCGGAGCCGCTGCTGCACGGATTGCCGTCCTGGATGCAGCCGCCACCGCCACCGCCGGTGATCAGCTGGCACCGACCCACGCCGCCAGCGGGGGCCGAGCACGCGTTGCCGCAGCACTCCGCGTTGCTGGTGCAAACGTCGCCGTAGGCCTGGCAGGAGTAGGCGCGAGCGCAGATGCCGGCCTGACAGTTGGTGGAGCAGCAGTCCCCGTCCACCCCGCAGGCCTGACCCACCACCTTGCACATGGAGGAGGTGTCGCTCGGAATCTGGGCACACGTGCCATTGGTGCACGTCTTGGTGCAGCACTGCTCAGGGCCGGTGCAGGAGCCACCAATGTCGCGGCACAGGTTATCGCCGCACTTGCCGTCGCTTCCGCACACGTTGGTGCAGCACTGGACGCCAGAGGTGCAGGCCTCGCCGGGGCTCCGGCAAAGCGTATCGGGCTCCGGACAACGGCCGTCCACACCGCACACGCCGGTACAGCACGCGCCACCCGAATCGCGGCTGCAGGCAGCGCCCGTGGCCAGACACTCCGACGACCCACCGTCCGGGAGGGTCTCGCCACCGTCGCCACCATCCGAGGTGCCGCCCCCACCATCCTCATTGTTATTGGATCCGCCGTCGTCCGTGACGCCAGCGTCACCGGTGGGATCCGGATTGCCGCCACAGTCACAGCCCGCGATGCTCATGACCAGTGCGAGCGCGCCCAGCACCAGCCAGCGATTTCCCTGCATAGATGTCTCCCGGAAAGCCGACGCGCGGGCAGAACCCGCGCCTCAATGGGAGACCCCTCGAAGCAGGCAGCGACCACCGCGGGCCGCTCGCTACAATCCGCCTGGAAAACTCCAACGCCGAGGCGGAGACATCAGTCGTCGAGCAGCTCGACGTTCCAGTACGAGGCATCCGCGAGATTCAGGAACGGCAACCACTCGCGGTAGGTGATGCGGCGGGAGGCGCCGCGGAAGAAGGGCGTCCAGCGAGGCCGCATGGGCACCTTGAGGAGCTTCATGCCTGCCTGCACTGGCGTGCGCCCACCCTTCCGGAGGTTGCAGGGCACGCACGAGCACACCACGTTCTCCCAGCTCGTCTTGCCGCCCTGGGAGCGCGGAACGACATGGTCCAGGTTGAGCTCCGAGCGAGGTAGCTGCCGAGCGCAGTACTGGCAGGTGTCATGGTCGCGCGCGTAGATGTTGAGTCGCGAAAAGCGCACCCGCCCTTTGGGGAGGTATTCGTAGGCGGAGAGCACCACCACTCGCGGGACGCGGATGCGCCGATCGATGGTGTTGATGCTGTCGTGCGGAGCGCTGGCGCTCAGGGCCGCCCAGTCCTCGAACTCATAGAGGCGGTACTGGGCGTCGATGGCCTTGGCCACACCCAGGTAGAGCAGCGAGAGGGCGCGCTTCACCGAGGTGACGTGCACCGGCTGATAGTTGCGGTTCAGGACAAGAACGGCGCTGTTCAACATGGCTGCCTTCCCTGTGAGGCTGTACCAACGACGTCAGCGACCTGCCCGAGGTCCTCCTCCGCCAGGCACCGGACGTCCATAACCACCTCGCCGTCCGAGATCCGCCCAATCACCGGAACTCCCGCTCCCCGAAGACATTCCAGGAACGATGCTGGCTCCCCAACGGTGAGGATGCACGCATAGGACGGCAACCGGGCCAGGGGCATCGCTCCCCCGCCTACTTGCCCGGAGATCGGCGCCACCCGGGCCTTGATTCCCTTCATCACCAGGAGACCGTGCAAGCGCTCGGCACGGGCGCGGAGCTCCTCGACGGGCCAGGTGAGCATTCGGTACGTGGGCACGGCCTCCGGCCGCCCGTCCCGATACAGCTCCAGCGTGGCCTCCAGGGCCGCCACCGTCATCTTGTCGATGCGCAACGCCCGAGTGAGGGGGTGCTGCTTGATGCGGGCGATCAGCTCGGCGCGACCCACGATGATGCCGGCCTGCGGCCCTCCCAGCAGCTTGTCCCCGGAGAAGGCCACCACGTCGGCACCCGCGGCCACCGTGGTCGGCACGGTGGGCTCACCGGTGAGGCCCTCGCCAGTGAGCGGCACCAGCGCACCCGAGCCCAGGTCCACGAACACGGGCACCCCGCGCGCGCGGCCGAGCCCGGCCAGCTCCTTCACCTCCACCTCCTCGGTGAAGCCCACCACCGCGAAGTTGGAGCGGTGCACCTTCATCAACACCCCGGTGTCCGGAGTGAGCGCCGCTTCGTAGTCCGAGCGCCGGGTACGGTTGGTGGTGCCCACCTCCACCAGGCGCGCCCCAGACTGCTTCATCACGTCCGGCACCCGGAAGCCGCCGCCGATCTCCACCAGCTCCCCGCGCGAGACAATGGCCTCATGGCCCGCCGCCAGCGTGGCGAGCACCAGCAGCGCCGCACCCGCGCAGTTGTTCACCACCAGGGCGTCCTCGGCACCGGTGAGCTGGGTGAGCAGCTCGACGACGGGATCATAGCGGCTGCCGCGCTCGCCCTCGTCCAGGTCGTACTCGAGGTTGCAGTAGCCGCGTGCCACCTCGGCCACACGGGCCAAGGCCTCCAAGGCCAGCGGGGCTCGCCCCAGGTTGGTATGCAGCACCACGCCGGTGGCGTTGATCACGGGCCGCAGGTTGGGCGTGGCCAGGAGGCGCAGCGCCTCGTCCACGTCCGAGTCCTCGAAGGGACGGGCCTCGCCACGCAATAACCGCTCGCGTACGCGCGCCACCGCCAGCCGCAAGGCCGCCACGGCTCGAGGACGTGGAATCGCCGCCAGCCGCTCCTCGAGGGAGGGCCGGCGCAGGAGCTGCTCAATGGAGGGGAGCGCTCGCAGCAGAGCGTTCTTCCCCCCGTTCTCGGTCGAGGGTGCACCCACAACCGGAATTGTAAGGGAGCGGGGGCGCTCGCGCCACCCCACTCCCCTGCCCTTCACACGGAGTTCACGCTACCGGCTGGCGGCCTGGACGCCCGACACCTTGGCCGGCCGCCCGTAGAGCAGCTGGTAGGTGTTGTAGGAGCGCAGCACCCGCTTGATGTAGCCACGGGTCTCCGCGATGGGCACTTCCTCCACCCACGCGTCCAGCGGCACGCCCGGACGATCCTCGCGCCACCGGTTGATGGCGTTGGGACCGGCGTTGTAGCTGCCCACCGCGTACGGGGTGTGCCCGGAGAAGCGCTTGATGAGCGAGCCCAGGTAGTGCGCGCCCAGCCGGATGTTGAGCTCCGGGTCCAACAGCGCCTGGGTCGTCACCCGCTTGAGCTTGAGCTGGCGCGCTACCGCCTGCGCCGTGGAAGGCATGAGCTGGGTGAGGCCCAGCGCGCCCGCCCACGAGAGCGCCTTCGGATCCAACGCGCTCTCCTCGCGCATCAGCGCCTGGAGCAGATCCGGCTCCACGCCGGCCGCGGCGGTGTGCTTCTCGATGAGCTCACGGAAGGCGTTGGGGTAAGCCACCTCCCACACCGGCCGCGTCTCCGGAGTAATGCGGCCGCTCAGGTCGCGGCGCAGGGCCACTCGGGCCACCGCATGGGCCGCGCGCTCGTCACCGGACAGCGACAGGAGCTGGACCAGCAGCCGGACGTTCTCCGACGGCAGATTCGTGCGGTTGACGGCGAGCAGCTCCGAAGAGACGGCCTCGGGGAAGCCCAGGCGCAGCAGCTCCACCGCGGCGGTGAAGTGTGGATCCTTCTCCATCGCCCCCGCGTGCAGCGGCCAGGGACCGCGGCGCTCCTGCTGGGTGAAGTCGATCGACGCCGTCACGCGCTCCATCCGCGCCGGCTCCAGCTCGCCGAGCACCGTGCGGGCCATCAGCCCGTAATAGGTGGCCGGATGCTCCACCGCGAGCATCTCGAAGAGGTCCGCGGCGGCCTTCTTGTCCCCCTTGTCCTGCAGGGTGCGCGCCCGCCAGTACTGCGCGCGCTCCAGGTCGTACGTCTCGTCCGCATCGGCGAAGCGCTTCTCGATCTCCTGCAGCATGGGCAGCCCGGCGTCCGCGGTCTTCAGCGTGCGGGAGATCCAGAAGTCCTTGAAGAGCGCCTCGCCGAGGAAGTCGCCCTGGGGATAGAGCTTCACCAGCTCCTTGAGCCGCTGCGAGGCCAGCTCCAGGCGGCCCGTCTTCACATAGAGGTCCGCGGCGTAGAAGAGCGCGTCGTCGGCGAAGGAGTGATCCGGGTACTCGCGGGCGAGCCGCTCGTACGTCTCGGGGCCCTTCACCTGGTCCACGATGGAGCGCGAGGAGCCGAGCACGTACATGGCACGCGGCAGCAGATCGCGATCCTGGCACTTGTCCACCACGGGGGTGAGCGTGGCGATGGCGCGGGTGTGCTGGCGCTCCTTGCGCATGCCCTTGCCGAAGGCGAAGTGAGCACGGCAGGCGAGCGCATCCGGCAGCTTCAGCTTCGGCAGCAACGGCTCGAGCACGTCGAGGCCCTGCTTGTTGCGGTGCAGCTCGATGAGCTGCTCGGCGCGCGCCACCTTTATCTCCACGGGCGCCTGCTGGCCCTTGAGGCGCTTCTCGGCCTGCTGCGCCAGGGGCGTGAGCGGATGGTTGGCCCACAGGCGCCAGAGGAACTCGCGCTCACGTGCCTTGTCCTTCTTCTGCGCGGCGATGTCGGCGCTGGCCATGAGGGCCTCGGCGGCGACATTGCGGCCCCAGGAAGGCGAGGAGCGGCTGGACAGGGGGGCGAGCGCGGAGACCGCGGCGTCGGTGTCCTTGGCCTTGCGCAGGACGCGGCCGAGCGCCAGGCGGGCATCGGCGTACAGCCGGGAGCTGTCTGGCACCTGGGCGAGCAGCACGGCCGCATCGTTGAAGCGCCCGAGCGACTCGAGCGCCACGCCGGCATGGGTGAGGCAGCGATCGCGCAGCGCGGGGTAGTTCTCGGCCAGGGCGGCCATCTCCTCGGCGGCGCGCTTGTCATCCCCGGCACGCACCGCGCTCAGGGCGCGCAGGTAGCGTACAGGCAGCGAGTTGCCCTCTTTCTCCAGCAACTCGCGGGCGCGGACGTAGAAGCCCTTGTCGAAGGCCTGCTTGGCCTCCTTGAGCTTGCCCTCGCCGAAGTACGGCGACAGGTCGTCCAGACCGTAGGCACGGCCCTTGAAGATCTTGGGCTGGACGGGCGCCGGCGGGGGCGGATCCGGGAACGCCGGGTTGAGCACCTCCACGTACCCGGGGGGCACGAGGACCTTCTCCGCGTCGGGAGGTGGGGAGAGTTGGGCCTCGGACGGGGCATTGCCCGTGAGTGCCTGGGGAGCAGCGGAGGGCTCCTCGGTAAGCGGCGCCTGGGCAAAGGCCAGCGAGGTGGCGGCAGCGGCGGCGGCGAGCAGGGGGACGAAGGCTTTCATGCGGAATGGGTCCCCAGGTGATGGGCCTGGGCAGCCACGGAGACAACTGGAAGCAGGGAAAAAATTTCCACGAGCGAACGGAGGTTAGACTGGCCACCACGCATGGACATCCGGACACAGAGCGCACTCCTCGCATCCATCATCGGGCTGGCGCTGGGCGTTTCCATGTTGTTGAGGGCGGGTCGTCCGCGGGTGCTCACGCTTTACTCCGTCTTCGCGTTGGCGGTGGGCGGGTACTACCTCTCCAGCTTCTTCCACAACCTCTTCGCGCGCACGGAACACCCGTGGGTGGCGAGAGTGGCGGTGGGTGCCACCATTCTACTGGCTTCGCTCGTTCCTGGCGCGGCCGTTGCCTTCTTCTTCGAATTCCTGGGGGTCAGCAAGGGAACACATCAGCTCGGCAGGCGGCTCGCTGTGCTGTCCGCCGTCTTCGGCCTGGCAGTCGCGGTGTCCCCGCTGGCCCTCAACGGCTGGGCCAAGCTGGCCATGGGCGCCTGGGTGCTCGGTGCGCTGCTGGGCTCGGTTTCGTTGCTACTCCGACGAGTCAGCACCACCGAGTCGCGTATCGAACGGTTGCGCCTGACGTACCTGGCCACCGGTGCGGGGGCGGCCATCCTCTTCACCGCGCTGGATCTGCTCGAGCGCTACGGCCTGCCCTTCCCCACCCTGGGGCCGGTCTTCACCACGCTCTACCTGTTCTTCCTCGCCCAGACGCTGCTGCGGCTGCGGCTGATGGATCTCCAGGAGCTGCTGGGGAAGATCGCCTCGCAGACGGTGCTGGCCAGCATCCTGGCCGCGGTCTTCACCGTGCTGACAGTCTGGGTGGACAAGCAGAACACCTCGCTCTTCGTCTTCAACACGGTGGTAGCGGCCTTCGTGGTGCTCATCCTCCTGGAGCCGCTGCGGGTGAAGGTGGAGGAGCAGGTGGTGGCCATCTTCTTCCGCGAGCGCTTCGAGCTGCTGCGGGTGCTGGGCAACGCGCGCGCGAGGATGGCGGGCGTCATCGAGATCTCCGAGCTGGCGCGGATGGTGCTGGACGCGCTGCATGAATCGGGGCGCATCACGCACGCCTCGCTGTACCTGCTGGCGGAGGACAGGCCGGGCTACCGGCTGCTGGATGCGCGAGGGCCGGCGCCGGTGAGCTTCCTGGACACGGGCGCGGCGCGAGGCGTGCTGTTCGCGGTGGCGTCGGGACAGAAGGCGGTGCTGCTGGAGAACGTGGAGCGGCGCATCGTGGTGCTGCGGCAGCAGGCGGTGGAGGGTAAGCGCTTCCGGGACGAGCTGAAGCGGCTCAACGACACGCGCGCGGCACTTCTGCAGATGAAGGGTGGCATCACCGTGCCGCTGCTGGGCAATGATCGCGTCATCGGCTTCCTCAATATGTGGGACGAGCGCGTGCCAGAGGCGTACGCCTCGGACGAGATCGCCCTCATCCTGGAGGTGGCCGAGCGGCTGGCGACGGCGCTGGAGAACTCGAAGCTGTACGAGAAGATCCGTGAGCGAGACCGCCTGGCGGCCCTGGGCGAGATGGCGGCGGGCCTGGCGCATGAGATCCGCAACCCACTGGGCGCCATCAAGGGCGCGGCGCAGTGCCTGGATCCCAAGCAGCTGCCGGGCGAAGAGGGCGAGTTCCTGGAGGTCATCGTCGAGGAGGTGAACCGCCTCAACGGAGTGGTGTCGGCGTTCCTCGACTACGCGCGCCCGCTGAAGCAGACCTTCGGGCCCACGGACCTGAATGAGGTGGTGACGCGGACGGTGCGGCTCATCCAGAACGAGATGCCGCAGGGCATCGGGCTCAAGGTCGAGCAGGAGGAGTCCCTGCCGCGGGTGGAGGCGGACGCGGAGCAGCTCAAGCAGGTGTTGATCAACCTGGTGCAGAACGCGATGCAGGCGATGGCCGACACCGGGGGAACCATCACGGTGAAGACGGTGCGACCGGATCGCTTCACGGAATTCCGCCCCGCGGGGGACTCGTTCGTGGAGCTACACGTGACGGACACGGGCCCTGGAATTCCGCAGGATCAGCAGCAGCACATCTTCGTGCCCTTCTACACGACGAAGCAGAAGGGCACGGGACTGGGCCTGGCCATCAGCCAGCGCATCGTGAAGAACCACGGCGGGACGCTGTCGGTGCAGAGTAAACCGGACGAGGGAGCAACGTTCATCATCCGCCTACCCGCACCGCCGTCCGAGCCAGTCCAGCCTCCGGAGCCAGTCCACCCGGATGGGACGCCCTTCCCCACCACGAGGCCTGCCGAGGGCAAGGCGGCGGAAAGCATTCCGGACAGCACGCCTCCAACCAAGTCCGAGCGCAAACCGAAGCGCGACAAGAAGCGCCGCACGGGCTGAGGAAGAAACTGCGCGGACGTCGGGGCACTGCCTCCGGTTATTCGGTGGGTCGACGGCCGCGCGTTTTGGCGTCCTTGCGGCGGGTGGATCCTTCCGCGGCGGCTTCGATGCCAAGACCGATAAAGTCTCTAGCCCGAGTCAACATGAACTCGACCTGCGCTCTCGCCTCTGGAGCCGGTGGCCGGGCACGAGCTCGCCGCTCGAAGTCAGCCATGAGCGCGGCTGCCCTGCGCAGTCCAACGGGAGATCCTCTAGCAGCCTGCGCCGCCCAACAACAAACCAACAAGCGATCGTCCATTGAGGGGTAGCCAAGCCGCTCCATCCGCCGCAGGTACGGCGAGAACCTTCTCCAAGGACCAGCACAGGTCTCCATGAGAAGGGCTTTGGTAATCCGTCTCTGCACCTGTCGTTTGCCTGCTGCGGTACGCATCTCCTTCAGAAACCGCTTTTCGAGCTGCTTGAACGCCGGAATCTTCTCTGCGATGGGCGCTCGCAGAAGCGAGAGGTAGAGACGATCCCACTCTTGGGCCAGGCGGTCCAACCGAGCATCCTCTGCCTTTGTCAGATGCCCGGGCATGACAGCCGCACTCCATTCCACGTGTAGATCGCTTCTGGCCAGAAACCATTAGATGTGCAGTAGGCTAGGCAGGAAGCACAACGGCTATAGCCCGAGGCATGGCCATTCATGCTGCCGCCACCCGCCTCTATACACTTGAGGTAATAATCCGAGCACCGATCCTTGGTGTCCTTGTCCGTCGCGCGGACCTCGTTCGTGATGGGCACAGTGCCCGTACCGGGTGGCGGAACAGGTCCGGGACCTGGAGGTCCGGGCGTCTTGGGCGCCGTCCCCAGCTGCTCGCAGGCCGCTGCTGACCCATTCTTGCACGCGCAATCCAGCGTGCTCGTACAGCCCGGCCCGGGTCCTGGTCCCACGGACTGACGCAACTGCTGGTGGCCACCCACACAGCCCACGAGCCAGACACACGCCAGGACCAGCCACACGAAGGAGTGCATGCCTTCATCCAAGCACCGCCTTCCATCCCGAACGCAGCCCTCCGCTCACAACGTCCACCACCCGACTCGGACGTCAACACCCCAGATCCGAGAGCAGCTGACGCCCTACTGGAGGAACTTCCACGCCACGAGCGAGCAGAAGCCCCCGTAGTAGAGCACCGCAACTGCGACCTCCACGAAGCGCCGCACACCCCGCACGCGCAGCGGAGAAATCCACGCCGCCGCGAAAGCCACCAACTCGGCCAGCACGCGCCAGATGCTGGCGAACAGCACGAGCAGCGCGGTGAAGTAGGACCAATACGTGATGAAGCCCTGCAGGTACGGCCCCAGCCCGTACATGTGGTACTGCGCAAACGGCCCACCGTAGGTGATGCGCTGGTTGAGCTGGAACATGATGACGGCGGGCACCAGCGGGAACAGGACGAACTTGAACGCCAGGTGGTACCAGCGCCGGCGGACGACCACTGCCCGTGCGTGCGCGAAAGCCGTGAGCGGGTGCCGCGCCTCTGCCCCCATCGCCTCCAACACCGGCAGTGGATCCGCCACCTGCAGCGCGTATTGGAAGCTGCGCCCCGACTTCATCCGCAGCGACAGGCCAGCCCCCGGCAAGGGCAGCCGCCAGACCCGGGCGGACTCCACCGCAGTGACAGGAATCTCGAACTGCTCATCGCGGCGCTGAAGCACGAACCGCGACGGCTCAACCGAGAACGTAGCAGCGGTGCGCCAGCGGATGAGCCGGGTGAAGCCGAACAGGACAATCGCGAGCAGGGCGAGCCATCCCGCCAATGCAGGGGGCTTGGGGTTCATTGCCCCCGTGAAGGTGGCGGCGACGACGAGCGCCGAGGCGCAGAGGATGTCGGCCGTGATCAGCACCTGGAGCGCGGCACCGACGATGCGCAGGGCGAGCGGGTAGGCCTGGACCTGGAAGCGCGGAGCAACGGCCTGGCCATTGGCGGAAGGCTCTGCGGGTGCGTCGGCATGCATGGGGGTCATGGGGGAACGGATTGCCCGGGCGACAGGGGGCCCGTAGCATACGGGTCCCGGAGAACAGGGGCGAGAATGGGTTCACAGCATCCCGAGTACGAGCGGCACGTCGACAGTGACGGCGTGACGCGCATCCAGCGGAAGCGAAGTGGCAGCGGCATGTGGATCGTCGGGCTGGGGCTCGGCTTCACCGTCGTGTGTCTGCTCTTGAGTGCCTGGCTCGTGTCATCACCAGCCCCTGTGCCAACTACTCCCGAGGCCGAGCCCGTCAAGCTCGCGCAAAGTGCACCCGCGCCCTCCCCCGCCCCGTCCCGTCCCGCTCCGAAGGCAGCTCCGCCCGGGAACATCCCGGCCCAGCCGTCCGAGCCCTCGCCCGAGCAGGAGCCCATGGAGCAGGAGGCGGCGCCCGCTGGACCCGCCGAGGGAATCAACCTGTACCGCCCGGGCACCAGCCCCCTCAAGCAGGGCATCATCGTCCCCGAGGACTTCGAGCTGCCTCCCGGTTACGTGCGCCACTACCAGACCACGGACAGCGGTGAGCGCGTGAAGGCGATCCTCATGTTCCATCCGGACTACAAGCCGGTGGACTCGAAGGGGACGCCGGTCGAGCTTCCCTCCAACAGAGTCGTCCCGCCCGAGCTGGCCCCGGCGGGCATGCCCATCGAGGTCCTGGAGCTTCCAGAAGGGCCAGAGGGAGTGGAGCCCATTCCATGAGCGCGAGTGCAGTACGCGCCAGAGGCCTGGCGGCCCTGCTGCTCGGCGTGGCGGGCTCCACGGGCCTCATGTGGCTCTTCGGACGCCTGGAGGCACGTTGGGTGGCGGTGGGTTGGGTGTGCTTCATTCCCTGGTTGCTGGTGCTGGACCGCGTCAACTCCCGGCGCGAGGCCGTGCTCTCGGGCCTGGTGATGGGACTCGCCTTCACCGCAGCCATCTTCGGATGGTTCCCCGCGGCATTGCAGAGCTACTCCCAGGCCCCCCTGGCAGTGTGCTGGCTCGCGCTGCTGCTGCTGGCGCCCTTCATGGAGCTCCAGTTCATCACCTTCGCGCTGGCCCGCTACCACCTGCGGCGCACCTCCCGGGAGGGCCCGCTGGCCTTCTGGCGCATCACGCTCACGGCCGCACTCGTGTACGTGGGCACCGAGTGGCTGAGCCCCAAGCTCTTCGCCGAGACCCTGGGACAGGCTTTCTTTGCCTCCGAGTCACTGCGCCAGGGCGCGGATCTCGCCGGAGCGCATGGCCTCACGCTCGTGCTCCTCATCGTCAACGAGTGCGTGCTCGCAGCCGGGAAGGCCCTCGCGGCCCACGGCCTTCGCGAGGGCTCGCGGCGTGCCCTGGCTCCGATGGCCATGCTGACGGCGCTCATCCTGGGCTGCTTCGGGTACGGCCAGCTCCGCCTCCGGCAGGTGGCCGAGCTCGAGACTCCCAAACAGCAGCTCGTGGTGGGCGTCGTGCAGGCCAACATCACGAAGTACGAGAAGCTCGCCGCGGAGATGGGCACGTACGACGTGGTCCGGATGATCCTGGACACGCACTACCAGCTCTCGGCCGAGCTGCTCCAGAACCGCAAGGTGGATCTGCTCATCTGGCCCGAGACGGTGTACCCGACGACCTTCGGCACACCGAAGAGCGAGGCGGGCGCCGAGTTCGACGCGGAGATCCGCGAGTTCATCTCGCGCAGCCGGGTCCCACTGCTCTTCGGCACGTACGACCTGGAGCAGGAGCGCGAATACAACGCCGCCATGTTCGTGGGCCTGGGGCGAGACGGAGCACTGGAGCGCTCGGCCTACCGCAAGACGATGCTCTTCCCGCTGACGGAGTGGGTCCCCGAGCTGATCGACTCGCCAAGGCTGCGCGAGTGGATGCCCTGGACGGGTTACTGGAAGCGAGGGCCCGGTCCCCAGACGCTGCCTCTCCAGCTCGGCGAGGGCCGGACGCTCACCGTCGCGCCCCTCATCTGTTACGAGTCCATCTTCCCCAGCTACGTCGCCGAAGAAGCGCGCCGCGGTGCCGAGCTCATCATCACGCTGTCCAATGACTCGTGGTTCTCGGGGACGCCAGCGCCGAAGCTGCACCTGATGCACGCGGCGTTTCGCAGCATCGAGACGCGCCTCCCCCAGGTGCGCGTCACCAACTCGGGCATCTCCGCCCTCATCAGCCCCACGGGTGAGGTGCTCGCCGAGGTGCCGGATGATCATCGCGCGAGCCTGGCTCTGACCGTCCCCCCGACTCCGCGCCTGTCCACCCTGATGGTGGCCTGGGGTGACTGGCTGGGTCCCACCGCCCTGCTGTTGAGCGCGATGCTGCTCCTCGGGCCCTCGCTCTTGACGCGGCGCAAGGTCCGCCCAGCCGCGTAGTACGTGTTGTTCCAGGCGTGAACACGACGCCCTCCCCAATTGACCATCCGAGCAAGCGCGGTCCTAGGCTAGGTTCTAGCAGCGGGAGCGATCGGGGGAGCCGATGTCATCACCCAGGCGGGACGACGGAGAGGACGTGCTCGAGGGACTTCCTCGGGGAAGTCCCAGGAAGTTCCAGACAACGCACTGGAGTCTGATAGCCGTCGTGCGCCAGGGCACCGCGTCCGAGGCACACGAGGCGTTGTCCACGCTGTGCAGGCTCTACTGGTACCCGCTCTATGCCTTCACCCGGCGCCAGGGACGTGGACCCGAGGACGCGCGCGACCTGGTCCAGGGATTCTTCATGCGGATGCTCGAGAAGAACGACCTGGCCGCCGTGGATCGCCAGCGCGGACGGTTCCGCTCATGGCTGCTCTCCTCACTCAAGCACTACCTCTCCAACGAGTGGGACCGGGAACGGGCCCAGAAGCGCGGCAGCGGCCTGACCCCCGTGTCCATCGACGCCGAGGACGCGGAGGGCCGCTACCAGCACGAGCCCTCGCACAGCCTGACGCCCGAGAAGCTCTACGAGCGCCGCTGGGCCCTGACGCTGCTGGAGCACGTCCTGTCCACACTGGAGCAGGAATGCGCCCGGCTCGGCAGGCAGCAACTCTTCGAGAAGCTGCGCGGCACCCTGACGGGAGACGTGGAAAAACAGCCCTACGCGAAGGTGGGCGAGACCCTGAAGATGAGCGAAGACGCCGTGAAGCTGGCGGCCTACCGGCTCCGCGGCCGATACCGGGAGTTGCTCCGGGCCGAGATCGCCCAGACAGTCGAGCAACCCGAGGACATCGATGACGAGCTCCGGCTGTTGCTGGTGTCTCTGGAGTAGCGCTGGGGCCGGACGCGCATGACACCCTCCGCGCCCACTCCCCTGTGCCCCAGGTGCGGCTCGAGCCTGAACACCGCGGGCCTGTGCTCCCCCTGCCTGATACGCGGGGCGCTCGAAGAGGAGCCTGAGTTCCCTCCGGCCTCTAGCGGTCCCTCGCGTTTCGGTGACTACGAACTGCTCGAGCCCCTGGCGCGGGGTGGCATGGGAGTGGTCTACCGTGCGCGGCACCGACGCCTGGAGCGCGTGGTGGCCCTGAAGTTGCTCGTCGGAGGCGTGCTGGCCAGTGAGGCCGAGCTGCACCGCTTCCGCACCGAGACCGAAGCCGCGGCCCGGCTCGATCATCCGAACATCGTCCCCATCTACGAGGTCGGCGAGCACGACGGCTGTCCGTACTTCACGATGAAGTATCTGGACGGTGGCAACCTGGGCGAGAACCTGGCGCGGTTCCGGGGCGATCGCCGGCGCATCGCCGAGACGCTCGCGGTGCTCGCGCGGGCGGTACACCACGGCCACCAGCGCGGCATCCTGCACCGGGATCTGAAGCCGGCCAACGTGCTCCTCGACACCGGGGGACGGCCGCACGTGGCGGACTTCGGCGTGGCCAGGGATCTGGAGAAGAAGGCCGAGCACACCCGGTCCGGCGTCTCGGTGGGCACGCCGAGTTACATGGCGCCGGAGCAGGCCGCCGGACAGTCCAGGAACCTGACCACCTCCGCCGACGTCTACGGCCTGGGCGCCATCCTCTACGAGCTGCTCACCGGCCGCCCGCCCTTCATGGCGGACAGCCCCACGCTGATCCTCCAGCAGGTGCTGTACACGGAGCCCACGCCGCCTCACGAGCTCGACCCCCGTATTGATCGAGACCTGGAGACGATCTGCCTCAAGTGCCTGGAGAAAGAGCCGGAGCGCCGCTACGGCTCAGCGGAGGAGCTGGCCGAGGAGCTGGAGCGCTATCTCCGGGGCGAGCCCATCCGCTCCCGACCCATAGGCAGGGCCACTCGCGTGTGGCGGTGGTGCCGGCGGCACCCGGTCCCCGCGGGCCTGGTGGGCAGCATCATCTGGCTGCTCCTCGTCACCGCGGGGGCGGCCCTGACCGTGGCGCGAGCCCAGGTGGACGATCGGCGCAGGGAGGAGTTGAGCACGAACATCTACGCCGCCCGGACGGTCGCGGGCACGGTGCTCTTCAGGCTCGAGGAGTACAGCGATGCCATCGAGCGGGCCGCCAGCGCCCCCCGGCTTCGCGAGCTGCTCCAGCACCAGAATCTGCCCGCCCTCCAGGAGTTCTGCCGGGAGATGTACGAGTCCCATGAGGATCCGCGACTCGGATTGAAGCTCCCGGGTGGAGACTCCCCCTTCGACAGCTGGTTCATCCTGGATGCCCAGGGGACGGTGCTGGCCCGCTGGCCCGAGCCGCCCCGGGACTTCCTGGGAAAGGGCTTCGCTTGGCGCGACTACTTCGAGGGCGCGAAGCGGCATGCCCTCGCGCGACAGCCCCAACCCTACATCTCGAGCGCATTCCTATCGGAGGCCGATGATCGCCATCGCTTCGCGATCTCCATTCCGCTCCTCGATGCGGAGGGCGGATGGCAAGGAGTGCTCGTCGGCATGGTGGGCACCGGCGCCACCCTGGGCTCCCTGCGCCTGAGCGATCCAGACGAGGCCCGACAGCGGAGCGCCGTGCTCGTCGCGCCTCGGGACAGGACCCGGAGCGAGGCCGGGAAACCGGCGCCAGGGGGCTACATCATCCTGCTCCACGAGGACCTCGGGCACGGTGAATCGCTGCCACTCGATGGAGGCCTGGCTCGCGAGTTCGACAAGGTCAGCCAGTCCCTGCCACGCACGGAGGGCGAGCAGCTCCGGATGCCCGAGCCCTGGCCCACCGTGACGGTCGCCGAGCACCGGGATCCCCTCGCGACACGGGAGGGCCCCTGGCTCGCGGCCTTCGCACCGGTGGGTTACACGGGCTTCGTCGTCATCGTGCAGACGCCCGCCGACGCGGCGCTCGCGATGGACAAGACGCTGGCCTGGCGCCTGGTGCTCTGGGGCGCCGTCCCCTTCTTCCTCGGGGAGGCATTGCTCGGGATCCTGTTGTGGTCCGCCTGGCGCACGACGATCCGGTGGCGCGAGGCGCGGGAGCGGTGAGCCCCCTGCCCGCTCGCCTGGCCTCCGTCAAAACAGGCGCCAACGCCTCCAGCACCGCTCTGTAACCCCGCGCCGCCGCTCCTTCAGGAACGAGTGGCTTCGGACGGAGGGTGCATAATGTTTCCCTTTGATCTGCGCGGACCGCAGTTCCTCGTGTTCTACGCTGTCCTGCTGCTCAGTGGATTCCTCGCGACGTATGCGCTGAGACGGTGGCTGCTCGGGCTGGGTGACAAGGGCGACCCAGCCGATCAAGACCTCGATCCCTACTCGGTGGCCTTCCTCTCGGGAGGAAGTGCCGGGACTGCCACAACGGTGATTGCCCATCTCGTCGACCGGGGATCCCTCACCTATGAGCCCACGGCCCAGTGGCTCGCCCAGGGACCGCGGGATGGTCCCGGCAGGCCCTGGCACCCCTTCGAGCGCGACGTCTACGATCAACTCTCGGACGGAGGCCTGACGCTCTCGACCGTCCATGCCCAGGCCCGACGCACCGCGGAGGAGTTCTTCGCGGAGGATCTGCGCGAGCGGGGGCTACTCCTCTCCAAGGACAAACGCGGCCAGCTCCGAGCCCCCGCTCTCTTCATCCTGGGGCCGATCCTGCTCATCGGTTTCATGAAGTACTTCGACGGGATGAGCGACCAGCGCCCCGTCGGGTTCCTGATGCTCATCCTCCTCAACCTGGCGCTTCCACTGACCTTCAGCGCCATGAGGGGAGCCACGCGTACGCGCAGAGGCGATCGTGTCCTCTCTGCGCTGCGCCAGAAGAACGCGGCACTCGCCACCAAGGCCTGGGCCGGTGCTGGCCGCGCGTTGCAGGAGAAGGAGCTCCTCATGCTCATGGGCCTCTACGGTCTCGCAGCCATCTACCTGCCCACCATCGCGGAGCTGAAGACTCCACTCGCCAACCTGTCGCAAACCCAGTCCGCCAGCAGCACGAGTTCCTCCAACTCCGCGGGCTGCGGCGGCGGGGATGGCGGTGGAGGGGGCGGGTGTGGTGGCTGCGGCGGTTGTGGCGGCTGCGGGGGATAATGCGCATGCGGGCCGGGCACGGGGCATGCGCACGCCGTCATCGCCGGGATCGTGGCGTTGAACCCCCGGTTCTCAGCGGCCGGTGGCGTGGGACTCAACCCGCTGCCACACGCGAAAGACATTCCCGGAGGCGACCTTCTCGATGTCCGCCTCGCTGTAGCCGCGCTCGAGCAGGACTCGGAAGAGGTTGGGATACTGGGACACATCCTTGAGCCCGATGGGGAGCGACGGGCCCACGCCATCGAAGTCCGAGCCGAGACCCACGTGGTCGATGCCCACCAGCTTCACCACGTGATCGATGTGATCGGCCACGTCCTCCACCCGGGCAAACGGGACGGGATGCTCGCGCATATAGGACTCCACGAACGCCTGAACCTCGGCGCCGTCCCGGGCCACGCCGCGCTCCTGGACGAAGGCCATCATCGCCTTGCGGAGCTCCAGCTCATAGGTGTTGGCGGCCTGGGAGAGGAAGCCAGAGCCGAAGTTGATCATCACCACCCCACCCTTCGCAGCCACGACACGGATGAGCTCGTCACTGATGTTGCGCTCGAAGCCGGGCGTGAAGTAGCGGCACGAGGAGTGCGAGGCGATGACGGGCACCTGGCTCACCTCCACCGCTTGACGGATGGCATCGTCCGAGAGGTGCGAGACATCCACCATGATGCCCACGCGGTTCATCTCGGCCACCACCTGCCTGCCGAACGGGCTGAGACCATTCCAGGTGCGCTTGCCCGTGTTGAAGGAGGCATCGCTGATCTGGTTGTCCTTGGAGTGCGTGAGAGTGATGTAGCGCACGCCGCGCTTGTGGAAGTGCTTCACGTTCTCCAGCGAGTCCTCGATGGCGGAGCCATTCTCGATGCCCAGCGCGAAGGACACCTTGCCGTCCTGGGTGTTGCGCCGGGCCTCCTCGACCGAATGGGCCATGGCGAACTTCTCGGGCGACTTGCGGGCGATCTTCTCCATCATGTCGATCAGCGAGTCCGCGAGGGCCTTCGAGGCCCCGGGCTTCGCCTGGAGATCGGCGGGGATGTAGATGGACATGAAGGGCACATCGAGCCCGCCCTCCACGGCGCGCGGGTAGTCGAAGTCGCCCCCGGCGGTGCGCTGCGAGATGTCCTCGGTGGGCTCCCCCTCCGGCCCCAGCTTCTCGACGAGGCGGTAGGGCACGTCGACGTGGCCGTCAGCGATGATGACGCGCTTCGCGAGCGCGCGGCTGCGCTCGGCGAGGTCCGTGACAGAGGGGCTCACCGGAGCCTCCTGGCGGTTGGACCCGTGCGTGCAAGACGTGGTGGCAAGCAGGATGAGGCTGAGGAGCGCGGTGGTCTGTCTCATGGGCCCTCCGCTTAGCGCACCGGCGCGGGCCCGTCATCGCCTGGCTGACTGTTGCCGGGTGAGCCCTCGGAGCACCTGCCCTCACGTGGCGTGAATAAGTTGAGGCGGTAGACGTCCTACCCATGACGCGGCAATTCGTGGAGACGATGTCATGACGCCTCGATGGTTGGTCTGTTTGGTTCTCGGTCTGGCGGCTCCGGCCGCCCATGCGCAGACGGCGCCGGTCGCCGCGCCAGAGCTCGGGTACACCGAGGAAGCGGATGTGGATCTGGATCCCCTGGCGCCCTCACCGCCTCCAGCGCTCCCCCTGGAGAGGCCCACTGCGAGGCCCTTCGCCGACTCGGTGTGGACCTCCGGCCATTGGTATTGGGACGGCAACGAGTGGCGCTTCAAGCCCGGAGCCTGGGTCGCTCGGATGCCGGGCTACCAGTTCGTCAACGGCTACTGGCAGCAGGAGGGAGAAGACGTCTGGCGGTGGATCTCCGGTGGTTGGGCAAGGCCTGGCTCAACGGACGTGGAGATTCCCATCGACGTGAACAGCGAGGAGGTCGCGACGTCTCAGGCACCTCCCCAGCTCCAGGCGGAGACCCCGCCGCCCGCTCCCGCCCAGAACCTCACCTGGGCCCCCGGATACTGGTACTGGTCCGGCAATCAGTACGTCTGGGTGGATGGAAGCTGGGTCGCGCCGCCCCAGCCCAATCTGGTCTTCATCGCACCGAAATGGAGCCGGCGCGGCCACTCTTGGGTCTTCATCGAGGGAGGTTGGGCTCCCCGTGGCTCGGTCCGGATCGTCGTGCCGGAGTACCGCCACGCGAGGATCTCCGTGGGATGGGGGCATCCCAACTACTTCTTCCACACCTGGCGGCGCTACCCGATGATGCGGCATCACGAATGGAACCGGCCCTGGGGCTGGGGCCGTTATCGCGAATACCGGAGCCGCCCCTGGGGCCGTCATGACGGCTCCCGCTACCACGACGCGAGCCCGTACCGTGGCCACGACCGGGGTGACCATCGGGGCGGCCACCGCGGCGGACGAGGGGGCGGGCGAGGAGACGACCACCGGGATGGCCGTCACCACCGGTAGCGAGGGGACACCCTCACCCCAGCCCTCTCCCAAAGGGAGAGGGAGCTGACTCAGAGCGACGCGGAGGCCTCGGCCAGCTTCTCCTGGGCTGCTTCCCACTGGGCATAGAGCTGCTCCAGCTGCTCCTTGCCCTCGCGGTGCGTGTCCATCAGCGGCTTGGCCTTCGCGAAGTCGTTGTAGAGCACCGGATCCGCCAGCTGCGTCTCGCGCTCCTTCTGCGCCGTTTCCAGCTTGGAGATCGCCTCCTCCAGCTTCGCGATCTCCTTCTTGATGGGGCCCTCCACCGCGCTGCGCTTCTGCCGCGCCTCGGCCTCCATCCGCTTGCGATCCTTCTCTGACAGCCCCGCCGTGGACGCCTTCTCCGCCGGCTTGTCGCCCAGCCCCGCGGCCTCCGCCGCCAGCCGCTGCTGCTCCTGGTGGTACAGGTAATCGTCCAGGTTGCCCGGGTGCGGCACCACCTTCCCGCCCACCACGTCCCAGACGTGCGTCGACAGCCCGTTCACGAAGCTCCGGTTGTGCGACACGAACAACAGCGTGCCCCCGTAACCCTTCAGCGCCTCGATCAGCATCTCCGTCGAGTCCAGGTCCAGGTGGTTCGTCGGCTCGTCCATCAGCAGCAGGTTGGACGGCACCAACAGTAGCTTCGCCAGCGCCACGCGCGCCCGCTCACCACCGCTCAGCACGCCCACCGGCTTGTCCACGTCGTCACCCGAGAACATGAACGCGCCGAGCACCCCGCGCACGAAGCTCTCCGGCTTGTCCGCCGCCAGCGGTCGCACCTCTTCGATGATGCTATTGTGCTTGTTCAGCTTGTCGCCGTGGTGCTGCGCGTAATACCCCATCACCACGTTGTGCCCGAGCGTCACCGTGCCGCCATCCGGCACCAGCTCGCCCGCGATGATCTTCAGGAGCGTCGTCTTGCCCGCACCGTTGGCGCCCACCACGGCAATGCGCTGCCCGCGCTCCACCCGTGCGTCCAGCCCCGAGTACACCACCGTGTCCCCGTAGCGCTTCTGGATGCCCTCCAGCGTCACCACGTCACGCCCCGAGCGCTCCACCTCCGGGAAGCGGAAGCGCATGGTGGCCCGCTCCTCGAGCACCTGCACGTCTTCCATCTTCTCCAGCTGCTTCGCCTTGCTCTGCGCCTGCCGGGCCTTGGTCGCCTTGGCGCCGAAGCGGTCGATGAACGCCTGCAGCTCCGCCTTGCGCGCCTCGACGCGCTCGGACTGCGCCTTGAGCTGCTCCATCTCCTCGGCGCGCTGCCTCTTGTACGTGTCGTAGTTGCCCACGTACGAGCGCAGCCCCTCCATCTCCAGCGAGAGGATGCGGTCCACCTGCCGGTTGAGGAAGTCCCGGTCGTGCGAGATGAGCACCACCGCCTTGTTCGAGCGCTTGAGGAAGCCGTCGAACCACGCCAGCGTCGGCACGTCCAGGTGGTTGGTGGGCTCGTCCATCAGCAACAGGTCCGGGTCCTGCAACAGCAGGCCCGCCAGTGCCGCGCGCATGCGCCAGCCACCGCTCAGCGCGCTCGTGGGCTTGACCAGGTCCGCCTCGCGGAAGCCCAGGCCCTTGAGGATGCGCTCGGCGTGGTGCCGGCCGTAGTGGTCCTCGAAGTGGTCCAACTCCGTGTGCAGGTCCGCCAGCGTCTGGGCCAGCTCGAGCTGCTCCTCCTCGCTGGACGCGTTGCCGAGCGCCGCCTCGGTCTCCCGCAGGCGGGCCTCCAGCGCGTCGCGGCCGGGCACCGTGCTCATCACCGCATCCACCACCGAGCCCTCGGGCAGGCCCGCCAGCTCCTGGGGCAGGTAGCCGATCCGTGACTTGCGCCGGTAGGTGAGCGTCCCCGAGTCCGGGTGCTGCGCCCCGGCGAGGATCTTCATCAACGAGCTCTTCCCCGTGCCGTTGGCCCCAACGAGGCCTATCCGGTCCTTCGGGCTGAGGGCGAAGCTTTCGTTGTCGAAGAGAACCTTCTTCCCGTAGGAGAGGCAGATGTCCTGGGCGATGACGAGACTCATGGCGGGTTCGGGGGTGTAACAGCCCAGCGGCCTTCCGGGAACGGCCGAGATGCCCGCCCGCTCCCTCCCTCCCCTGTCCCAGGCCCGGGGCGGCCCCCCGTCAGGACCCCTGCCCGGCGAAGCCCGGGTCTGCCTATACTCGGCGCCCTGATGGCTCCCCCCTGCCCGCACTGCGGTAGCACCGATGGCTCCGACCACCTGTGTAGCGCCTCCCAGATGGCCCTCATCGGCCAGGTGCTCGATGGCCGCTACAAGATAGAAGACGTGCTCGGCCAGGGCGGCATGGGCATGGTCTTCGGCGCCACCCAGACGTCTGTCCAGCGCCCGGTGGCCGTCAAGACGCTCAACCCCTCCCTGGCGGCCGCGCCCCAGTTCTTCGAGCGCTTCAAGCGCGAGGCGGAGATCGCCAGCCGCCTGCGTCACCCCAACATCATCACCATCTACGACTTCGGCCGCGCCCAGGACGGCACCTGCTACTACGTCATGGAGCTGCTGGAGGGCGAGAGCCTGCGCGAGCTGGTCAAGCGCGACGGCCCCATGACGCTGCGCCGCGCGGTGGACGTCATCGAGCAGGCCTGCCGCGGCCTCGCCCACGCCCACGAGCAGGGCGCTGTCCACCGCGACATCAAGCCGCACAACATCATGGTGCAGCAGCTCGACAGGCGGGACTTCGTCAAGGTGCTGGACTTCGGCCTGGTGAAGGCGCTCGAGCAGGAGGACGAGCATCAGCTCACCTCCACCGGCCAGGTGCTCGGCACGCCCCAGTACATGCCTCCCGAGCAGGCCGGCGGCGAGCACGTGGATCACCGCTCCGACCTCTACTCGATGGGCGGCGTCCTCTATTACTGCCTCACGGGCACCTCACCGTACGGGGCCAACACGGTGCGCAAGGCGCTCACCGCCGCCCTGACACAGTCCGTGCCCTCCGTGGCCTCCAAGCGCCAGGGCGCTCCCGTGCCGAAGACCCTGGAGGTGTTCTTCCAGAAGGCCCTCGCCCGCGAGAAGGAGGACCGTTTCCAGAACGCCCAGGAGTTCATCGACGCCATGCTGGACGCGGTGGCGGACCTGTCGGCCGAGGAGCTCGATGCGCTCCCCACCGGCTCGGCCCCCGAGGCGGGCAACAACAGCAAGAGCAGCAGGGCGGGCGGCACCAGCAAGCCGGGTCAGCGCAGCGTGTCCAAGCCGGGCCGCTCCTCTCCGAGCGAGGCGCGCTCCCGCCCCGGCGCTCCGGCGGCTCGCGGGGGTTCTCAGCCTTCGGCGGCTCGGGCCGCCCAGCCCTCGTCCCGCGGCTCGCAGCCGTCCAGCGCGGCCCCTGCGCGAGCCGGCACCGGGTCGGTCTCGGCCGTCCGTCAGCGGACTCCGCGCCCCGAGGCCGCCGCCCCTGCCCCCCACCACACCCATTCACGCGGGGAAGAGACGCAGAGCGGCTCCGTGGGCAAGAAGATCGCGATCGTGGCGGTGCCGCTGCTGCTCATCGCCTCGGGCGGCGCGTTCGTGGTGATGCGCTCCCCCACCCCGCCGCCGGTCGAGGAGGCGCCTCCTCCCGTCGCCGAGGTGAAGCAGGTGCAGGCCCCCGCGCCGAAACCCGCGGCCCCCGTCGTGAGCGACATGCTCCTGGTGCACATCCGCTCGACGCCCGAGGGCGCCACCGTTTTCTCGGGTGACGTGCAGATCGGTACCACCCCGCTGGATCGCCAGCTGCGCCGCGAAGTCCACGAGCTCACCTTCCGCCTGCCCAAGCACCAGGACGTGACGCGCAAGCTGGACTTCTCCGGCGTCATGTCGGACGCGCAGGACGTGAGCGTGACGCTCGAGCCCGTGAAGGCCGCCCCCGTCGAGACCCGGCCCTCCTCCCGTCCCTCGAAGCAGGACAAGGACGACTCCGTCCCCATCTTCGAGTAGCCCGAGGTTCAACCCGGGAGGCGTGGCACCCTCACCCCGGGGGGCTTGCCCCCCCTTTGAACGACGGGGGATCCTCTCCCAGGGGGAGAGGGGTTCCTGGTCCCTCTCGGTATCGCGGTCAGATCCGGATCAGGTTAAAGATGCGCCCCGCGCCGGTACGACTCACTCCACCGGCCCTCGTTTCGAGGATTACACACCATGGCTGAAGTCACCCTGGATCTGCGCGGCCAGCCCAAGGCCGAGGCCTACGCCGAGCTCAAGCGGCACGTCGAGGCCGTTCTGGAGGGCATCAACGACGACGTGGCCGCCATGGCCACCATGAGCTGCCTGCTCCACAACGCCTTTGGCCACCTGTGGACCGGCTTCTACCGCGTCGTGGAGCCCGGCAAGCTGCTGCGCGTCGGCCCCTACCAGGGAACCCTCGGCTGCTTGGAGATCCGCTTCGGCAAGGGCGTCTGCGGCACCTCCGCCGCCAAGGGCGAGACCGTCGTCGTCGAAGACGTGCACGCCTTCCCCGGCCACATCACCTGTGATGGTCGCTCGGTCTCGGAGATCGTCGTTCCTGTCTTCGGGCCGAATCGCGAGCTGATCGCCGTGCTCGACATCGACTCCGAGCACAAGGCCACCTTCGACGATGTTGATCGCCGTGCTCTGGAAGATCTGATGGGGTGGTTCTCGCGCCGGAAGTAGAGGCGCTCGAGTGGGGGCGAGGGGTTGGAACTCGATGGGTTCCGATACCCTCACCCCGTCCCTCTCCCAGAGGGAGAGGGAGTTTAGCGCTTGGACATCCGGGCCAGGATCGTCTGCTCCAGGATCCGCACCACTTCGGACAGCGGCATGCTCGTCGAGTCGAGCCGCATCGCGTCCTCCGCCGGCTTCAGCGGCGCCACCGCTCGCGACGCATCGTCCTGATCCCGCTTGATCTGATCCGCTAGCACCTCTTCCAGCGAGCGCTCCACGCCCTTCTGGAAGAGCTCCTCGAAGCGGCGCCGCGCACGGGTGTCCGGATCCGCCTCCAGGAAGAACTTCGCGTCCGCGTCCGGGAACACCACCGTCCCGATGTCACGGCCTTCGAGAATCGCCCCCTTCGGGGTCTCCAGCGCCAGCCTCCGCTGCAGCGACAGCAGCCCCGCTCGCACCACCGGCCGGCTCGACACCTGCGAGGCCGCCATCGAGTTCTCCGGCGTCCGGATCTCCCCCGACACGTCCTCGCCATCCAGGAACACGTGGTTGTCCTCGCCCACCACCTGGAAGGACACGTGCACCCGCGTCAGCAGCTCGCCCAGCTTCTCGTCGTCGTCGAACGCGAGGCCCTCGCGCCGCGCCTTCAGCGCCACGCTGCGGTAGATGGCCCCCGTATCCACCAGCGCGAAGCCCAGCCGCCGCGCCAGCACCTTCGACACCGTCGACTTGCCCGCGCCCGCCGGGCCGTCGATCGCCACGATGAAGGGGCGTTGGCTCATGAGGCCAGCACCTCCCGCAGGGCCGTCACGCAACGCACGTTCTCCTCCTGCGTCCCCACCGAGATGCGCAGCGACGTGGGATAGCCGTTGCCCGCCATGGGCCGCACGATGACGCCCTTGCGCAGCAGCTTCTCGTACAGCTCCATCGCCGGCCGCCCAAAATCCGCCAGCACGAAGTTCGCGTGGCTCTCCGCCAGCTTCGCCCCCAGCTTGGGCAGCTCCGTCTGGTAGTAGCGCAACCCCTCGCTGTTGAGCTCGCGCGTGCGCCGCACGTGCTCCACGTCCCCCAGCGCCGCCAGCCCGCCCATCTGCGCGGGAATCGTCAGGTTGAAGGGCATCCGCGTGCGCTGCAGGTACGCCACCAGCCGCGCATCCATCACCCCGTACCCCAACCGCAGCCCCGCCAGCCCGTAGATCTTGCTGAACGTCCGCAGCGCCACCACGTTCGGGTGCTTGCGGAAGTACTCCACCGCGCTGAAGTACTCCGGCCAGTCCACGAACTCGAAGTAGGCCTCGTCGTGGACCACCAGCACGTGCTCCGGCACCTTCGCCAGGAAGGTCTCCCACTCCTGGCGGCCGAACGTCGTCCCCGTGGGGTTGTCCGGGTTGGCGATGAAGATCATCCGCGTGCGCGGGTTGATCGCCTTCGCCATCGCCTCCAGGTCATACCGGTGCCCCTCACGCATGGGCACCTCCGCGAAGGGCCGGCCATGCGCCTGCACCGAAATGCGGTACGCCGGGAACGAGCCCTTGCACAGCAGCACCTCGTCCTCGGGCGTGGTGAAGGTGCGGATGAGCAGCTCGATGATCTCGTTCGAGCCACACCCCAGCACCACCTCCTCCGGCTTCACGCCCAGGTGCTCGGCCAGCTGGCGCACCAGCGTGTAGCTGCTCGCGTCCGGGTACAGGTGCACCTTCTGCGACGCCACCCGCATGGCCTCGATGGCCTTGGGAGAGGGACCCAACGGATTCTCGTTGGACGCCAGCTTGATGACGCCCGTGAGCCCGTACTCCCGCTCCGTCTCCTCGATGGGCTTGCCCGGGACGTAAGGCTTGAGGGTCTCGATGTACGGCGGAACGAGCGGTCTCATGGGATTCTGGCTTCTTTCTTGGATTCGGCTCAACGCCCGGAGAACACGCCGAGCGCGCGGAATTTCTGGTAGCGGTCCTGGACCAGCTCGTCGCCCGACAGCTCCGACAGCTCGGCCAGGTTCCTGCGGAGCACCTTGCCCAGGTTCTCCGCGGCCTTGGAGTAATCGCGGTGCGCGCCGCCGGCCGGCTCAGGGACGACCTCGTCGATGATGTTCATCTCCTTGAGGTCCTTGGCCGTCGGCTTCATCGCGTCCGCTGCCTTGGCCGCCTTGGTGGCGTCACGGAAGAGGATGGAGGCGCAGCCCTCGGGGGTGATCACCGAGTAGACGCTGTTCTCCAGCATCAGCACGCGGTTGCCCACGCCGATGGCCAGCGCGCCGCCGGAGCCGCCCTCGCCGATGACCGTGGCGATGATGGGCACCTTCAGCCGGCTCATCACCTCCAGGTTCACCGCGATGGCCTCGGCCTGGCCGCGCTCCTCGGCGCCGATGCCCGGGTAGGCGCCTGGCGTGTCCACGAAGGTGAGGATGGGCTTGTCGAAGCGCTCGGCCATCTCCATCAGCCGCAGCGCCTTGCGGTAGCCCTCGGGGCGCGGCATGCCGAAGTTGCGCGCCATGTTCTCCTTCGTGTTCCGCCCCTTCTGGTGGCCGATCAGCATCACTGTCCGGCCCTCGAAGCTCGCGAAGCCACCCACGATGGACGGGTCCTCACCGAAGCGGCGATCCCCCGCCAGCGGGAAGAAGTCCTTGAACAGGTGCTCCACGTAGTCGAAGAAGTACGGTCGCGAGCTGTGGCGCGACAGTTGCACCACCTGCCAGCGCGAGAGATCACTGAAGATCTCCGTCTGCAGCTTCTTGGCCTTCTTCTCCAGCTTGGAGATTTCCGAGGTGAAATCCACCGAGCCGCTCGCCGAGAGGGCCTTGAGCTCGTCAATCTTCTTCTCCAGCTCGATGAGCGGGCGCTCGAAATCGAGTGGATAGTTGATGCCGTTCGCCATGGCGCCGGACCCCTATCACCTGCCCCCAGGGCTTTACAACGCGCAACCGGTTACGCGGTGCGTAGAATCCCCACTCCCACCCCTCCGTCGGAGTGTCATGCACCGCCTGCTCCTGCTGCTCACCCTCGTCCTGGCCGCCCCCTCGTTCGCCCAGTCGGCCCGCGCCCTCAATACCGAGGGGTTCCGCCTCTACCAGGCCGGTAAGTACCCCGAAGCCCTGGAGAAGTTCGAAGCCGCCGCCCAGGCCGACCCCAAGTTCGCCCTCGCCCAATACAACGTGGCCGCCACCCTGGGCGTGCTGCGCAAGCAAGGGCAGATCTGCCCCTACTCGGCCCACCGGCAGACGATCCTCGAGCGGCTCAACACCGCCATCCAGTTGGATCCGCGCCGGCTCGCCCGAGCCAAGGAGGACGCGGACCTGGATCCCATCCGCGATACCTTGGGCTGGCAGAAGCTGCTGGGCCGCTCCCCCACACGCCAGGCGGATGTCCCGGAGCTCCTCCGCCGCATCACCTGGTTCTCCCCCGGTGAGGGCGTCTATGGCTCCACCCGGAAGCTCTCCTTCTCTGAAGGCAAGCGCGTCGTGCTGTGGCGGCGGATCATCGAGGACCCCACCCGCACCGAGGAGCAGGCCGGGACGTACACCGTCAAGGGCCGCACCATCACCCTGACCTTCCCGGGCAAGAAGCCCATCCCGGGCCGGATGACCGCTCGCGGAGTGCTCGAATTCGAGGAGTTGGGGACGTTCCTGGACTCTCCGTCCGAGTGCGAAGCCTAGGACGAATCCACCCCCGGAGCCCTCCCGGGGGACTTGGCGGCCGAGCGCCCCCTGACCACCCTCCCAGCAAGGAGGTGTCGGGGGATGGTGCGACTCACGGGGCATCAGTGGGGATTGGTGGCCATGGTGGCGGGTACCCCGTTCCTGTTCGCCTTCCTGCTCGCGGCCTCCTCTCCAGGGCTCGTCGAGCCGGTGCTCGGCACGGCGCTCGGCGGCGCGAGCTGGTTGCTGGCCGCGCTCTTGGGGCTACTCGGTGGAGCTGTGTTCGCGGGCTGTCTGGGCACGCTGGCCCGCTCGCCCGCGATCTCCGCTTCACCTGTCCGCCGCTCTCTCGGGCTGGTCTTCGCGTCGCTCGTCCCCATGGGGCTGTGCATCGTCCCCGCCCTCTGCTTGATGCTGGCGGGGCCCGCGCTCGCCATGCGTCTCGAGCGCGGTGCGCTGAGGCCTCGCGAGGAGCGCTTCCACCCGGCCCAGGAGCTCGCGGAACGGCTCAGGTATCAGCTGCCCCGAGTGCTTCCGCGCATCCCTCGGCTGGGCTCCTGGTGAGTCAAGGCTTCCTGACACTCGTGCGCTTCAGGAGCGAGCGGAGCACGTCCTCCGCGTGGGTCCACAGCAGCGAGCCCCCCGCCTCCGGAAGGACGTGCCTGTGTGAGGTGGGAATCCGCCGGGCCAGGGAGGCACCGAAATCGGGCGAATGGACGGGGCTGGTGTCCTGCGCGCCGTACCAGAGGTCCACTGGGACGGTGATGCTGGCGGGATCGAACGGCCAGGCGCCCATCGCCAGCACGGTGTCGCGCGCGTAACCGGCCGACCCCTGCGCGAAGGCCTCGGTCAGAGCGCGGCGGTAGGCCTGTGCGAACGCGGGAACGGTGTAGACCTTGCGATCGACGTCGCCGCTCATGGCGAGGATCATGTCCCACATCGCATCCGCGCTGCCGAAACCGCGGAAGAACGCCTCGGCACCGGCCGGGTCGGCTGCCACGGAGTCCACGAGCTTCCGCACGTCGGGCACGAGCAGGCCCCTGAAGCCCGGACTGGCCAGCTCATCGGTGCCGGAGACCACCGCCACGCCGGTCACGCTCCCGGCCGCCGCGCAAGCGAGGGCGAACGGCGCGCCCTGGGAGCACCCAACGAGCGCCATTCCGCGCAGCGCACGTGCCTCCGCCAGGTGCCGGACGTCCTGCACCCAGTTGTCGAGCGTCCGCCCTGGCGCGGGATCAGAAGCTCCCAGTCCTGGGCGATCCACGGTGACAAGGCGGATCCCGAGACGGTCGACGACGTCACCACCGAAGCCCAACCAGCGGCTCGTCGCGGCCCCCGAGCACAGCAGCACGGGCGTGCCCTCCTCGGGACCCCACTCCGCCCAACCCAGCCTCCGGCCGTCGGGAAGCCTCACCTGTCCGAGCCGGGCTGGCTCCATCTCTCCGTCGCTCATGCGCCTTTCCTCCATGACCGAAGCGCCAGCGCCATCCGGCGCATGACACGCGCTCCAGCACGACGAGGGAGGGGGCACTTCCTGACCGGCGTCACGACGGGATCAGCTAGGGGTCCTCGATACCCTCACCCCGACCCTCTCCCGAGGGGAGAGGGAGGGATGCGTGAGGGTGGATCAGGATCAGGCTTCCTTGGCCTCAGGCCGCCTTCGTCTTCGCCGTGGCGCTCAGGGCGTACCAGGCCGTCCGGAACGCCTTGAGCTCGCGCAGACCGGCAGGATGACGGCCCAGCGCGGGCGCCACCGTCACCGGCAGGCCGATCTTCTTCTCGATCACCTTCGCCGCGTTGAGCTCGTTCTTCCGCCGGTTCTCGCACTTCGGGCAGTCCGCCTTCGGGCCCACCCGATTCACCAGCACGCGCTCCACCTGCAGCTTGCGCTCCTTCAGGTACTCCACCAGCCGCTCGCTGCGCGCCGCCGCCAGGTCCTCACCCCGCGTCACCACCACGAAGCGCGACTCGTTGGGCGAGGCCAGCGCATCCTCGAAGCGCTTGATGTGCTTGAGGAACGCCGCCATGTCGTCGGCCAGATCGCCCAGGCCCTTCGACTTGTACTTGGACAGCACGCCGTGCAGCGCCGTGAACCAGCTCTTGGCCGTCTCCACCAGCTCCACCACGCGCATGGAGTTCACCATGGGCGCCCCGTCCACGACGATCCGCTTGAAGCGCTCCTGCACCAGCGCGTCCGTCAGGCACGACATGGCCGCCAGCTCGTCGATGCCCGGAGGCGCCGCGTCCAGCAGGTTGCGGAACAGCAGCAGATCCACCGGCACGTCGTTGCCCGTCTTCGGCGCGCCCTCGAAGGCCTTCTCCGCCTTCTCCTTCCAGCGCTTGCGCAGGTTGCTGAACCAGCCCGCCATGTCCAGCTCGCGCGCGTACAGGCCCTTCGTGCCCTTGACCTGCGTCTCCACGTCCGTCAGCCGGCTCTGCAGCACGTCCGACAGCGAGTGCGCCGGATCCGTGGAGATGAGGAGCACCGGCCCCTCCTTCTCCGTCAGCGTCACCGCCGCGGCAGCCGCGCACGAGCTCTTCCCTACCCCGCCCTGCCCCACGAAGAAGATCAGCCGCGTGGGAGGCAGCGGCGGCGCCGCGATGGGCGGCATGGACGGAGCGCGCACCAGGGCCGGCGGGCCCTCGGACGCGGCGAACTCCATCGTCTTCGTCTCCTTGCCGCTCGCCCACTCCTTGGCGAAGGGCTTGAGCAACTCCAAGCCCTGCGGCGCCACCTCGCGCTTGAGCACCAGGTGCACCGGCACGTTCTTGTCCAGCGCCTGGTACTTGCGCACATGAGGCGCTTGCAACCCGCGGCGGCCCAGGCAGGCCGTACAGCCTTCCTTGTCCTCCACCTGGTTGACAACTACTTCGACCACCGGAATCCCACGCTCGCGCAGCTGCGCGAAGTACATGCGCGTCTGGGCCTCGGGCACCGGCTCGGCCAGCGCCACCAGGTGGAAGGCCGAGCGCGCCGGATCCTTCAGCAGCGCCAGCAGCTTCTCCGCCTTCGCCGCGAACTCCTCGAGGAACACCTGCTCCTCCGAGGGCGCCGCCGCCTTCTTGCCCTTGCCAGCCGCCCGCTCCGCCCCCGCCTTCACCAGGCCCAGGAACTTGCGCAGCCCTACCGGCATGTCGAACAGACGCAGCGTGTGGCTGGTGGGAGCCGTGTCCACCACCACCCGCTCGAACTCGCCGCTCTCGGCCAGCTCCGCCACGTGCAGCAGGCCCAGTAGCTCCTCCAGCCCCGGCGTGGCCTGGCCATACAGCTTGCCCAGGTCCTCCTCCGACAGGTGCTGACCCTTCACCGCTGCCTTCTGCAACGCCGGCACGTATTTGGCCAGGAAGCTCTTGGCCAGTGCGGCGGGCTCCACCTCCATCGCCCACACGCCCCCGTCCGCCTTGCCCTTCGCCGCCTTGCCCTTGCCCTTCGGCTCCGGCCTGGCCTCCTTGGCGGCCTCGTCCTCGTCCACCCGCACCGGCTTCGCCGACAGCTTCTTCTGGATCAGATCCGACAGCGAGCGCACCGGGTCCAACGAGACGAGCAGCACCTTCTCCTTGGGCGCTTCATCCGCGAGCCGCAGCGCATACGCTGCCGCGAGCGTGGTCTTGCCCACCCCGCCCTTGCCGCCGAAGAAGTGAAGAACTCGCGCGTCGCTCATGAAAACGTGGCCTTCCTTGACGCCCACAGGCGTGGCCGGTCTCCGTCCTGTTCTGGACAACCGTGGAGAGGGCACACCGGAGGTGCTCCTGAGTAGGGAGCTGTGTCACCGGTTACCCCGTGGGTGTGTGTGGCGGGAGGATCGCCCGCAGTGACCCTGTGAGTCAAGCGAAGACGGGCTATCCCACCCTGTGTTTCGCGCACCGCGTCATGCCTCGCTCTCATACGGAACATACGCCCTGGCGCCCGCTCTCCCGGTATCTGGACGTGGACCAGGAGTGCTGGCCGGACCAACCGCAGAGGTTGGTTCCGGGGCAGGTTCCGCCGAAGTAGGTAGGGGGCGGTGGGACGACGCTCAGCGGATCTCTGGAGTGCTACCCAGAGAGGGACCGCCGTGACCGGACAGGGTGTTCCCCTGGGACTCCTTGCCGCCCTGCTGGCGGGCCTCGGCCGCATAGCGGTTGAGCTTGTTGTAGAGCGTCTTCTCGCTCACCCCAAGGACCTCGGCCGTCCGAGCCTTGTTGTTCCCGTTCCGCTGGAGGCTCCCGAGAATGTACTCGCGCTCCACCGCGTCGAGCGACAGCCCGTAGGGCAAGCGGAAGGTGTGGCGCTCGGGGCTCTTGCCCGCCATGTCGGGGGGCAGGTGCTCGCGCATGATGAGCTCGCCGTCGCAGAGGATGACGGCACGCTCCACGGCATTGCGCAGCTCGCGGATGTTGCCCGGCCAGTCGTGGTTCTTGAGCGTCTCCATCGCGTCCGGGTGCACACCCGTCACACGCTTGGCCGAGTCCCCGCGGAACTTCTCCACGAAGTGCTGCACCAGGATGGGGACGTCATCGCGCCGCTCGCGCAGGGGCGGGAGCTGGATCTGGAAGACGTTGAGGCGGAAGTAGAGATCCTCGCGGAAGCGCTTGGCCTCGATCTCCTTCTTGAGATCGCGGTTGGTGGCGCACAGCACGCGCACGTCCACCTCGAGCTCCACCTTGCCGCCCAGCCGCCGCAGCCGGCCCTCCTCGAGCACGCGCAGCAGCTTGGCCTGCAGCTCGATGGGAATCTCGCCGAGCTCGTCCAGGAAGAGCGTGCCGCCGTGGGCCAGCTCGAAGACGCCGGGCCGCCGCTGATCCGCGCCGGTGAAGGCGCCCTTCTCGTGGCCGAAGATCTCCGACTCGATCAGCGTGGCGGGGATGGAGGCGCAGTTGATGGCGACGAAGGGCTTGTCGCGCCGCTGGGACAGGTTGTGGATGGAGCGCGCCACCACCTCCTTGCCCGTACCGGACTCACCGGAGATGGCCACGCTCGCCTTGGAGGGAGCCACCTTCTCGATGAGCTCGAACACCTTGCGCATGGCCGCCGACTGGCCGATGAAGTCCGAGGAGCCGAGCTGCTTGAGGCGCCGGCGCAGGCCCTGCACCTCGCGCATCGTCTCCTTCTTCTCCAGCGCCCGGTCGATGCAGACCTTCAGCCGCGCGGTATCCAGCGGCTTGACGATGAAGTCATAGGCGCCCTCGCGGATGGCCTCCACCGCGGCGGTGATGGTGCCATGACCGGTGAGGAGCACCACCGGGCAGTCCGGCAGCTCATCGCGCAGCGCGCGCAACAAGCCCAGACCGTCCGTCTCCGGCATGGCCAAGTCGGACAGGACCACGTCCGGGCGGAACTCGCCCGCCTTGCGCAAAGCGTCGTGCGCGTCGAACGCGGTCTCGACCTTGTGGCCCCAGGCGGTCAACATCTCCGCCAGTGCCTCGCACGTATCGCGCTCGTCGTCCACGGCCAGAATTCGCGCGCTGCCCACGTGAGAACCTCCAGACCTCTAGAACAACCCAGGTGAAGAAACGGTTTCGAAAACCACTCGCTGGCTCAGACGAGCGGGAAGGAGAGCCGGCACGTCCCTGCGCGAAGCTGCAGATCCACGCCGAGCTGCGCACACCGAAGCCCCAGGGCGAGAGCTGCCTCCGGGGTGGTCTCCGCGGGAGAGGAGGTGGCTTCCACCACCTCGAGCACGGCTCTGGACTCCTCGGTCCGCACCGCCACCAGCACCTCCGCGCCCTGCTCCGAGCGGCCGTAGGCCCTCATCAGGGTCTGCACCACCAGAAAGCCCAGCTCGCCCGTGTCCGACAGCCGAGCCCGCACCCCGGCGGAGATGGCCTGACGCACCTGGAGACGCCGCTTGCGGCTCTCGTGCGCCAGCACCTCTAGAGCGCGCGTCACCGTATCGGACAGGTCCGCGTCACCGGGCACGCCCGGGCGGTTCACGATGAACTCGGCGAAGCGCCGCAGAGTTCCATCCACGCGCTGGATCTGCTCGCGCATGGCCTTGAGGTTCTTCTCCTGCGAGGGGGGCACCTGACCCGTCTCGCCCTTCAGCTTCTCGGACAGCACCTCCAGGTGAATGGAGAGTGCATTCAAGGGGTTGCGCACATCGTGCAGAAGGCTGTCCATCAGCGAGGGCACCGCACCGTAACGTGCAGCATCCACCACTGGATCCGCCCCTTCGCGCACCGAGGGCGCACTGCTGCTCGCAGCCGTGGAGGTAATCACGAAAGCTCCTAGAGATTGACCGGCGCCCTTCACACCCGCCGCCCTGTCGCTGCGAGGATTTAGGGAGCCGCCCAAGTACCGTCAACCCTGGGGCGGTAATTCTTGCTGGCTGCGAGGTATTCCCACAACGAACCGTCGGACACTCGGCTGTTCAGGTGTCCCCGATAGAACGATTCACTCGTACCAAGGAGCGAGTCCACGCCACATTCGTGAACCAGCCAACAGTGTGCGGGGGGAAGCGATCAGCGCTCGCTCGGCTGCTCCGCAGGGCCCGGACCCACGAGCTCGATGTTCAGCCGGGCCGCGTACTCGAAGATGCGCGGATCACGGTAGAACTCGCCGTAGACGATGCGGTGCACGCCCGCGTTCGCGATCAGCTTGAAGCACGGCCAGCAGGGGCTGGCGGTGGTGTAGAGCGTGGTGGGTTTGTCGCGCTCACTGTCGATCCGCACGCCGTTCTTGGCCGCCTGGATGATGGCGTTGGCCTCGGCGTGGACGGTGGCCACACAGTGTCCGTTTTCCATCATATGGCCCACGTCACTGCAGTGCGGCAGGCCACGGATGGAGCCGTTGTAACCGGTGGAGAGGATGGTCCTGTCGCGCACCAGGATGGCACCCACGTGCTTCCTGTCGCAGGTGGCGCGGCTGGCCACCTGACGCGCGATGTCCATGAAGTACTGATCCCACGAGCTCCGCTCGTTGCCCATGCGTGCCTCCCCTCCTCCGGCGGATGTACCGTGGCGGGGCCCGCAGTCGAATTTCCGGCCAGAAGCCCGCGGAGGCTAGCGGCTGGCGGTCTGCGAGGTGCTCGTACCCGGGTTCGTCGCCGTCGTGCTGTTGCCGAGCAGCCGGGCAAAGCCCTTCTGCTCCAGGAAGAGGCGCACCTTGGAGCTCGGGGCTGCGAAGGTCTCGCCAGGCATGGGCACGTCGAAACTGAAGTTCTGCTCGGCCACGGCGAAGCCCACCTTGGCGGTGCGATAACCCTCGACGATGGCGAGCAGCTTGCCGGACTCCAGGCTGAAGATGCCGCCGCCGGAGGCTCCGTAGCCGATGGCCGCGTCCGTCTTCACCATGCGCGGCAGCTTGGTCTCCTTGTCCCATTCGACCTGAGACACCATGCCGCCGGAGAGCGACAAGGCTCGGCCGAAGGGCGAGGCGGCGACCACCACGTCATCGCCCAGCTCCAGCTCCGAGTCCATGGCGAGCTGCGCGGGCCGCAGCGGCAGACCGGGCACTTTGAGCAACGCCAGGTCCATGTCCGGCACCACGCCCGTGGCCACGACATGGGCCTTGTATTCGGTGGAGTCGGCACGCTCGTCCACGATGGCCACGAGGTGAGGCTCCTTCAGGTCGTCCATCTCCACCGCGTGCGCGTTGGTGATGACGTAGCTGACGAGCCCCTCGGGCGTCTGCTCGTTGCCGATGACCACGCCCGAGGCGGTGCGCCGGGCCTTGCCGTCCTCGAGGATGGAGAGCCGGACGTTGTGGGGGAGAATCCGCTTCACCTGCTCCTTGCGCGTGAGCCGGGGAGTCAGCGCGCCCACCTGCTGCATCACCACTGGCGAGCTGCCCGCACCACCGGTGCCCGAGATCTCGGAGACCGGCTGCGGCGTCGGGGCCGCGGCGCAGGAGAGCATGGCGAAGAGGGCGGGCAGGCCCAGGGAGAAACGGTTCATCGACGCTCCGAAGCGGGAGGTGGAGGGAACAAAATCCCTCTACCTTTAAAGAGTCCCCATCATCCCCGCTGTAACGCATTTTCGGAAAGCATCGCGACCGCCGGGCGCCCGTCCGCCCGGCTGCTTCGGCCGAGGCTCAGCCGTAGCGCTTCTTCATGAGGAAGAGGATGGCGTCCTTGGCGCAGTGCTCGCAGTAGCCGTAGCGCTCGTGCATCGTCTTGAGGGTGCTCTCCACCTGGGTCTGCTCGCGCGAAGACAGCGAGCCGCGCTCCTCGGAGAGGTACTTGAGGACGTTCTCCTTGTTGCGGCGCAGCACGCGCTTGCGCTCCTCGAAGTAGTGGTCGCGCAGGCGGCGGAACATGTCCGGGAAGATGCGCGGGTAGTCCATCTCCGCGTCCGGGTTGTCCAGCTTGTGCGCGCCGATCTGCGAGATGAGTCCACGGCGGTACTCGCCCGGATCCTCGCCCCGCGGCATGACGATGGCCTCCAGCTCCGCCATGCGCTGCTCGTCCGGGCGCTCATTGGCACCGGTGATCCGGTTGCGGACCTTCTCGCCCTTCACCCAGTGGCTCACGTTGTAGACGTAGCGCTCCACCAGCTCGCGGTATTGGCCCTCGGAGACGAGCCCCATGGACTCGCGCACCTCCTCGTCCACCCGGTCGAGGTACTCGGCCTCCACCGCGCGCACGAACTCCTCATGATCGTGGTAGCCGTCCACCACCTCCTGCAGGAGGAACTCGTAGACGCTCTTGTCCTTGCAGATGGCCTCGAGCTCCTCGATCACCGCCAGGGCGTTGAGGCACTTGTAGTCGGCGTTCTGCGCGGCGTTGAAGAGCGCGGTCTTGATCTCTCGGGCACTGGCGCCGCTGCGACCCTCGTAGTTGGGGTAGGCGTCGGACTCCTCGTACATGTCCGTGCGCAGCTTCCGCAGCTCCTTGCCGTGCGAGAGGCTGAGCCGGTCCGGCACCACGCCCTCCTCGTACAGGTGCATCTTCTCCACCGGCGTCACCTGATCCACCAGCTCCTTCACCTCGGGCTGGTAGCGATCCGGGATGGGCTTCTTGAGGCGCGTGAGCACGGCCCACATGGCGGCCACTTCGGTGGCGTGAGGGGCCACGTGCTTGCCCACGGTGGTGGGAGTGATTTGAGCGTCGTAGACCTGCTGCTCCTGCTGGTAGCGGCGCAGGTAGGGCACGCGCACCAGCTCGATGCGGCCCTTGAAGGAGGCGAAGTCCGGCAGCTCCTTGAAGGCCCCCAGGTGCTTCTCGTTGGACGAGGCGATGAGCACCTCGTCGAGCTGCAGCACGAAGTGCTCCAGGGGCACCTGGGACGTCTCGCTGAAGCCCAGCAGGTACTTGAAGGCCTCCAGCGGGCGCTTGAGCAGATCCGAGTACTCGATGAGACCGCGGTTGGCGTGCACCAGCGGGCCATGGGGCTCGAAGAGGGCCACGTTGTGAAGCGCGGGCGGGACATTGAGCTGGGTGCGGTCCGCCGTCACCTGCTGGTACATGGCGTCCACGCTCATCTGCGGCTCCACCGTCACCGTGCCCACCTGGTAGCGGCGCGAGATGTAGAAGCGCTCCACGCGCACGTGGCGCAGCACCTGGAGGTAGTCACCCTTGTAGTTGGACAGCAGCGCCGTGTAGATGCTCCGGCACTTGTGGCACAGCTCTCCGTGCACCAGGTAGTCGGAGAGGACGAAGTCGCTATCGCCCTGCCCGTCCCCGTTGCCCAGACCCTTCTTCTTCAGCGCCCCCTCGAGCAGGCGCTGGCGCTCGACGGGAGGGACGACGAAGAGCGGGTGATCCCTCAGCTCGCAGGGGACGCGCACGTCGATGGACTCGGCGTCCAGATGCGCGTAGGTGGACAGATCACCCCCCGCCGCCGCCGCGCCCGCCGCCGCGACCGCCGCGCGCTCGCCGCCAAATCCGATGGAGCCCTTGACGAGCTTCTCCGAGGGGAAGATCCAGCTGATGCGGTAGAGGGCTCCCTGGGGCTGGCGCGAGTAGTCCTCCATGCCAGCCTTGAGCGCGTTGACCAGCGTGGACTTCGCGCTGCCGTTGGGGCCGTGCAGCATGATGAGCTTGTTGATGCGGCCGGCGCGCGTGAAGTTGCCGAGCTGCCGGTAGATGGCGTTCTGTACCTCCTCCTGGCCCGCGACCCGGCCATCGCGCTCGCTGGAGGGGACGTCGAAGACCTTGAAGCGGCGGATCTTCCCCGTCGGGTGTGACACCGTCTCCGTGCCGTAATGGTCCATCACGTCGCGCAGGTATTGGGCCGCATTGCGCGACTGTCCCCGTGGATCGCCCATGAAGAGCGTGACGTACTCCTCGAAGGAGAGGATGGAGCGATTCTTGACGAAGTCGTCGGACACCTGGGCGCCCACTTCCTGCAGGTATCGCTTGGCTTCCACGGGATGACTCCTCTGTGCTGTAGTTCAGGAACCCACTAACCACACCGGACGGTCGCCGCCATGTCGCGCGGACCCCCCGGAACTTTCCCCTCGGGGAGCGGGATGTCCAGGGTACTTCTTTCCGTTCTGTTGTTGGCAGTGCTCTCTGCCTGCCCGCCTACCTCAACGACACCGTGCG
Source organism: Archangium lansingense (assembly GCF_026626635.1). Lineage (GTDB taxonomy): Bacteria > Myxococcota > Myxococcia > Myxococcales > Myxococcaceae > Archangium > Archangium lansingense. Next base: position 6,133,101 of record NZ_JAPNKA010000001.1, on the reverse strand, counting down.
ACACGGACTCGGACTGTCCGGAAGGCCGATGCCGCCTGGGCGGATGTGGTCCGCTGTGCCTGGACGACACCGAGTGCGGAAGTCGGCAGGTCTGCGCGGGAGGCTCGTGCGCCCCTCGTCCCGAGTGCGTCCAAGCCACCGACTGCGCCGAGGGCTTCGCCTGCACGGAGGGCCGCTGCACTTGCGGCTCGGATGCGGCCTGTGCTGCCAACCAGTCCTGCCGCGAGGGCCAGTGTGTGACGGCCACCGCGTGCACCTCGGCGGAGGACTGCCCGGCCGGACAGCGCTGCGAGGTGGTTCAGGGCGTGTGCCAGGCCCCGTGTGTCCAGCCCGTGGACTGCGCGCCGGGGGTGGATCCCCGCGTGGCCTCGCTGCTCTACGTCTGCCGGCAGGGCGACTGTCTGCGCCAGTGCTTGAATGATCAGCTGTGCGGCGCGGGCTTCATCTGCGAAGCCGGGACGTGCGCCCGCGCTGGGTGCACCACGCAGGCCGACTGCCCCTCGGGCCAGTATTGCACCAGCGCCACCGCGGGCCGCTGCCTCGAGTACCAGACCTGCGAGTCCACCGCGGAGTGCGGCCCCAACACCGAGTGCCGGGCGTTCACCTCGGGCACCTGCCCTCCGGGCTTCGACTGCGCGACGAAGATCTGCCAGGAGCTGCCGCGCTGCCTCGTGGATACGAACTGCTCCGCCACCGCGTACTGCAGGGATTCGCATTGCCAGCCGAGCGCCGCGTGCATGGACAGCACGGAGTGCGCCTCGGGCTTCACCTGTGTGGCGAGCCGGTGTGTGCCGAGCGGTTGCCGGGGACACTCGGACTGCGCCTCGGGAGAGGCCTGCACGGATGGCGCCTGCCGCCCCGCGCCTCCGGCAGCCAACATCGTCTCCATCGCCCTCAGCCCCAGGACGGCCACGCTCGTGGTGGGTGACACCGTGCAGCTCTCGCTGGTGGCCTTTACGCTGGACGGTGCGAGCTTCCCCCTCGCCCAGGGCAGCTTCTCGGCACTGGATGCGAGCGGCTCGCCCAGCAGCGCGGTGACGGTGTCGTCCTCGGGACTGGTGACGGCCGTGTCCGCCGGAACGGTGCGCGTGCAGGCTCGGCCCGTGGGCGCGGCGGTGTCCGCCCAGGAGACCTCCCTCACCGTGCTGCCCGTCCTGGAGAGCGGCCGGCGGCTCGTCGTGGTGGATGCGGCCTCCCGGCGCCCACTCGCTGGCGTGGAAGTGCTCGGGTGTGATGCGCCTCCCGCTTCCGGCCCCTGCCCTGCTCCCGTCGCGGTGACGACGGATGCGACCGGCGTGGCCCTCTTCCCTGGTTTCACCGGAGCCACCGCCAGCTTCTCCGCCGCCTCGGGCGAGCTGCGAGCAGACGGGTTCCCTCGCTACGATCGGGTCTCCGTGGTCTCCACGTCCGCGCGCGACGTGCTGCTGCCGCTCGAGGAGAACCCCGTCCACGGCGCCGCCGGCTTCACCGCGGGCATCAGCTTCAACGAGGTTCACTCCTCCGGTGAGCTCTCGGTCGGCTTCTCAGTACTGTCCGCTGGGGATCCGACGACGGTGGATCTCACCAACCTCTTCGGGGAGACCTTCCTCGTTCCCCTCCCCGGCCTCACCCAGCGCATCCCCGCTCCTGGCAGCCTGGTGGCGTATGCGTCCCTCGGGCTGGCGGGCAACACGGAGCTCAAGTCGCGCTCCTACGGGCTGGGACAGGCTGGACGACGCACCGCGGTAGCCTTCGCCGGCAAGCTTCCACTCGCCCAGGCCACGAGCCTCCGCCCCACGGACCTGCTCGCCTACAGCGGCGCGATGGACTACGCGCTCCAGGCCTTCACCTCCATCACCCACCTGCCCTACGCGCCGGATGCGACGGACCTCGATGGGGATGGTCTGTGCTCGGACACCACGCGCTGCCAGGGCAGTGAGGACCTCCCGGATTACAGCCGCTTCACCGGCCTCACCCACCGCCCCCGTCGCGAGCAGCTCCGCCGCACCGAGGTGGTGATCCCCAACCTGCCCTCCGGGCTCGACACCGCCGTAGTCGCCGCCGTGGAGCTCTCGCCTGAGGCGGGACTCATGCCCCTGGGACTCGCCTCCCAGACCGCCGGAGCGGCCCAGCCGGATGGGACGCGGCCCGTGCCGCCAGTGCTGTTGCGCAGTGGGGCCCCCTACGGAGGCGCAGAGGCGAGTACACCCGGAGTGTGGATTTTCGCCACTTCTAGTACATCGGGGGCGTCCGTGAGCGGGAGCATCATCCGCGCGCCCTCGCTCCCCACCCGAGCCTCCATGCCTGGGTTCCTGCCCCTCCCCACCGCCTCCTACACACCTGCGAGCCGGACCCTTACTCCCTCTCCGGCCAGCTGGAGCGCTCTGGCCGGAAGGGGCGTGGGGCTCGCCCGAGTGACGCTCACCGGGGCCCAGGGACGGCACGTGGTGTTCTTCGCCCTGGAGGCGAGTGGAGGAGCCATCCGAGTGCCGGATGCTCCGGCAGGGGCCACTGCGGACCCGGCCGGTCAGACCGGGGTGGCGCTGGAGGTGACGGCCCTGCGCCTGTCCTCGGGGCTGTCGGCCGAGGGCCTCCTGGACGCTCCTGGGGTGAACCTGCTTCAGCTCCCCGGGGTGCTGGACGCCTACTCTCGCTCGCGACCCCAGTGAAGTTGCACTAACCTCGCGAGTTGATAAGAGCCGGGGCTTTTCCCCCTCGCCCCGAGCCCCCCTTTCTTCGGAGTCCACGCGCGATGCACAAGGATCCCATCATCGGCATCGACCTCGGCACGACCAACTCGTGCGCCGCGATCGTCGAGGACGGTGGGAACGTGAAGCTCATCCCCTACAAGGGCGGCGAGTACACCATCCCCTCCATCTTTGCGATCGACGACAAGGGCAACGAGCTGATTGGCAACGAGGCCAAGCGCCAGTGGCAGCTCAACCCGAGGAACACCATCTACGGCTCCAAGCGCCTGGTGGGGCGGCACTTCAAGAGCGACATCGTCGACTCGATGAAGAAGGTCGTGGCGTACTCGGTGCGCCCCGGCAAGAAGAACGACGTCGTCCTGGACGTGGGCAAGAAGGAGTTCTCCCTCCAGGAGATCAGCGCCAAGATCCTCAACAAGATTCGCGACGTCGCCGCCAACTACCTCAAGACGCCCATCAGGCGCGCGGTGGTGACGGTGCCGGCGTACTTCAACGACCGGCAGCGCCAGACGGTGAAGGAGGCGGGCAAGCTCATCGACCTCGAGGTCGTGCGCATCATCAACGAGCCCACCGCCGCGGCCCTGGCCTATGGCGCCGGCAAGGGCGTCAACAAGAAGGTGCTCGTCTACGACCTGGGCGGTGGCACCTTCGACGTGTCCATCATCGAGATTCGCGACCGCATCTTCGAGGTGAAGGCCACCGGCGGTGATGTCTTCCTGGGCGGCATCGACTTCGACAACGCCATCATCCACCACGTCCTGACGGACTTCGCGTCGAAGACGGGGATTGATCTGGCCACGGATCCCGTGGCCATGCAGCGCATCAAGGACCTGGCCGAGCGCACGAAGATCGATCTGTCCGCGCGCGACGAGGTGCAGTTCAACATCCCGTTCATCACGATGACGGCGCAGGGCCAGCCGCTGAACATCGAGATGAAGTTCTCGCGCAAGATGCTGGAGAAGCTGACGAACCACCTGGTGGATCGCACGCTCCAGATGGTCGCGCGGGTGCTGGTGGACTCGGGGCTGAGCACCAAGGACATCGACGAGGTGCTGCTGGTCGGTGGGCAGACGCGCATGCCCGTCGTGCAGGACCGGCTGACGAAGTTCTTCGGCAAGACGCCGAGCAAGGGCGTGCACCCGGACGAGGCCGTGGCCGTGGGCGCGGCGCTGTACGCCAAGTCGCTGGAGGACAACTCGAGCCTGCGGCTGCAGCTGTTGGACGTGATCCCGATGGCGATTGGCCTGGAGCGCGCGGGCGGGGCGTTCCATACGGTGTTCCCGCGCAATGCGCCGATTCCGAACGCCAAGCAGGTGGTGGCCACCACGAGCATGGACAACCAGACCGAGCTGGCCATGCGCATCTACCAGGGCGACCACGAGATGGTCGTGAAGAACGATCTGCTCGGCGAGTTCACGTTCTCGGGGATCCGCCCGGCCCGGGCAGGCTCGGTGCAGGTGGAGATTACCTTCGACGTGAACGTGGAAGGCATCCTCACCATGCGCGCCAGGGATCCCGCCACCGGCCGCGAAATGAAGACCACGGTGCGGGTGAGCTGAAGCCGGTAGCGTCACAAGGACTGCTGCCCGTGAATATCCCCTCTCCCTTTGGGAGAGGGTTAGGGTGAGGGTCGACCCTCCGACTCCGTGAGCACCGTGTAAAGGCGCATCAGCACGGCCTCGGTCTCAAGGAGAACGTCCCGGTTGCCGAAGCGCAGCACCCGCACGCCCTGCTCCGCGAGAAACCGTGAACGCCCAGCGTCTCGCACGACGTTTGCGGGAAGCGCGTGCTGGTCTCCGTCGAGCTCGATGCGCAAGGAGCGCTCCGCGCAGAAGAAGTCGAGGATGTAGGGACCAAACTGGTGCTGCCGCCGGAACTTGAAGCCGGCCAACTGCCGGGCACGCAGCAGCTTCCAGAGAAGGGATTCGGCATCGGTCGAGGAGCGGCGCAGATCGCGACATCGCTCCAACAGACCGACGATGGTGGTGTTGCCTCGATAGTCGGGCACAGCGATGTCCCCCCCTCTCACGGCCAGGACCGGGGTGAGAGTAGACCCTCACCCCAGCCCTCTCCCAGAGGGAGAGGGGGCTTTACGCCGACTTCTTCTCCTTCTCCATCACCAGCTGAGGCGGCTCGTGCTTGGTCACCACTGTCTCGGTGATCTTGCACTCCTTCACCCCATCCCGGTACGGCACGTCGTACATGATGTCCAGCATCGCGTCCTCGAGGATGGCTCGCAGGCCGCGCGCTCCCGAGTTGCGCCTCATCGCCTCCTTGGCGATCGCCTTCAGCGCTTCCTTCGTGAAGGTCAGCTTCACCTTCTCCATCTCGAAGAGCTTCTGGTACTGCTTGATCAGCGCGTTCTTCGGCTGCGTGAGGATCGTGATCAGATCCTCTTCCTTCAGATCGTTCAGCGTCGCCACCACCGGCAGACGCCCGATGAACTCGGGAATCATCCCGAACTTCATCAGATCCTCTGGCTCCACCATCGCCAGCAGCTCGCCCACGCTGCGCTCTTCCCGGTGCGTGATCTTCGCCCCGAACCCCAGGCCCTTCTCACCCACCCGGCGCTTGATCACTCCATCGATCCCGTGGAACGCGCCGCCGCAGATGAACAGGATGTTCGTCGTATCAACCTGCACGTACTCCTGCTGGTTGTACTTCTTCCCACCCCGCGGCGTCACATTCGCCCGCGTTCCCTCGATGATCTTCAAGAGCGCCTGCTGCACGCCCTCGCCGCCCACGTCTCGCGTGGCGCTCGGCGTGTCACCCTTGCGCGCGATCTTGTCGATCTCGTCGATGTAGACGATGCCCCGCGCTGCCTTCTCCACGTCGTAGTCCGCGTTGTGGAGCAGGTTCTGGATGATGTTCTCCACGTCCTCGCCCACGTAGCCGGCCTCGGTGAGGCTGGTGGCATCCGCGATGGTGAAGGGGACGTTGAGGAAGCGCGCCAGCGACTGCGCCAGCAGCGTCTTGCCGCTACCCGTGGGGCCCACGAGCAAGATGTTGCTCTTGCTCAGCTCCACGTCCTCCGAGCCCGAGGGCTTCATCCCTGGACGCGGCCGCGCCGTCGGCTTCTTCTGGTAGATGCGCTTGTAGTGGTTGTAGACGGCAACGGAGAGGACCTTCTTCGCCTGGTCCTGTCCGATGACGTAATCATCGAGGAACGCCTTGATCTCCATCGGCGTCGGCAAGCTGACCTGCGGCTTGCCCTCCTCGCGCTCGTTCTCGTCCGCGATGATGTCGTTACAGAGCTTGATGCACTCGTCGCAGATGTAGACCGTCGGGCCCGCGATGAGTTTGCGGACCTCGCGCTGCGACTTGCCGCAGAACGAGCAGGACAGGTTGACGTGGTGCTCCTTCTTCACTGCCGCCTCCGAGTTCACCGACCCCGGTTCCCCGGAGCCTACCTAGCCGACACCATCACCACACCCAAGTTGCCTGGCTGCCCACGTCTCGAACAGCCGTCCGACAAAATATAGGCTCCGGCTGAATCCGCAGGAAGCCCATCTCGGATATGTCGCCCGGCGGGCTGTGCACCGCCGGACGGGGTCAGCGTTGAGTAACACCCGTTCAGGCGTCGTTCACGCCCGAAGCGAGTTCCTCCAAGTCCTCGGCCAGGGTGCCCGCCCGCTCAGCAATGGCATGGGGTACCCGGCGACACCCGGACACCTCGGCAGCCAGCTTCCGGGCCAGCTGAGCCAGCTTCCTTACCTGGAGGCTCTCCGGAGGGGGCTCCGGCGGCGGCTTCGGGAAGCGCTCCACGAACTCCTTCTTCAGTTCATTGGGCGGCTTCTCCGCGTTCCAGATACTGTCGCGCAGTGAACGGTACTCCTGCGGCGAGAGCTGGCCGCGCTCCTCCGCGTCCGCCAACACCTCGATGACCTCAAAGGGGGGCGCCTTCTGGGGGAAGTCCGGCTGGGACACCTCCTCGGGGGCCTCATGCTTGGCCAGGAAGCTGAACGAGCGCGTCAGCTTCAGCGCCGTCTGCTTCTTGATGTGGAGCTCCTTCAGGGCATAGGCCTCGAAGGAGTTGTAGCCCCACGACTCCCAGAGATTCTCGTCCCGCACCTGCACCAGCAGCTTGCCCAGCTCGGCCCAGGTGGACTTGAAGCGCTTGGCCGCCACCAGGACGGTGTGGCGGAAGGTGCCCGGGGGCACGGAGGCGGCCTTCTTCTCAATGTCGATTTCAGCAGCGGTCACCATGCCCCCCTGTATCGGGCAGGAAAACCGGGGGGGCAAAAAAGCGGCTCGCTGCTGCCTACATCTCCCTCCTCACTTCTTACCGATGGTGAACGCCAGGTTCACTGTGGCTCGCTCCCCCGTGTAGGGCTTGAAGGGCCACTTCTTCATCTCGCCCAGCAGGCAGTCGAAGAGCGGGCCCTTCTTGAGCTGAGGGTGGTCCACCCAGAGCTGCGCCACCCGGCCGTCATTGCCGATGGTGAACTCGAGCGGCACCTTGGCGGCGAAGCCCGGACGGCGCTCGGCCTCCGCCTTGAAGCACCGATGCAGCGTGGCCTGGCTCTGCTTCACCACCCGGTTGATGGCCGCCTGATCGTAGTTGACTTCCGTCGACATGCCGTCCGGGTCCGTGCTCACCCGGCCCGTCGGGCGCCCGCCCGTGGGACGGCGGTCCGGCTTCGACCCCGGCGTGAGCGAGGCCAGCTTCTCCGGCTTGTCGGTCTTGTCCGGCGTCGTCGTCTCGGTGGGCTTGCTGGGAGGCCGCTCCGACGTCTGCTGCTTCGGCTCGCCGGGGTACTCGAACAGCTCCTCGGGCCTGGAGCGCTTCGCCACGGTGATGACCGGCGCGGACACCTCGATGGAGAGCTCTTTGTCCACCCCCGGCAGGTACACCGACGAGTAGCGGGCGATCTGCCACGCCCCCGCCCCCAGCCCACCGAGCACCACCACCGCCACGCAGGCCGCGAGCAGCCCCTGGCGCATGCGGCGCGAACGCAGCGCCCGGGCCTCCGCCTCCACTCGCGTCTTCGCCGCCGCCTTGGACACGTGCAGCTTGAAGGCGTCCAGCTCCTCGAGCTTGCGGAAGCCGCTCGGGCCGGTGGCGGAGACCTCCGTCTTCCCGGTCAGCACTCCTGTGTACAGCTTCTCCACCAGTTGGTGGCCGGTCAGGGGACCGAGGACGAGATCCCCCTGGCGGTAGAGCCAATGGGAATCGAGTTGCTCCCTCTCGGGGTCATGGAGGTCTTTTGCTGCCGACATGGGCTAGGAAGTATCCCAGGCCGCACGAGTCATCACAACGCCCCTTCCACTTCCCTCTGCTCGCTCCCCCCTCTACGCCCCGTGAAGAGACTCCCCGCCGCCCTGTGGATCTGGTACCGAGGCACCCACTTCCGTGGCTATCAGCGCCAGCCGGAAGGCTCCACCGTCCAGGAAGCGCTCGAGGACTCGCTGCGCAAGGCCGGTGTCCCCTACCCCGTCATGGCCGCTGGCCGCACCGACCGCGGCGTCCATGCGCGCATGCAGGTGGTTAGCGTCCGGCTGCCGCCCTTCTACACCTCGGAGATGCTGTCCGAGCGGCTCCCACCCCAGCTCCCGCCAGATCTCGGACTGTGTGTCGCCCGGCGCCCCCCCGAGGGCTTCCACGCCCAATGGAGCGCCGCCGGCAAGGAGTACCGCTACCGTATTCAGCTTGGCGGCACCGTCTCCGAGGCCTGGCGGCCCTTCGTCATGGAGACCACCGCCGAGCCTCGGCTGATGGAGGGACGTGCGTTGACGCCCGAGCGGGTGGCGGAGGTGCTCGGCACCACCGTGGGCTGCCGTGACTTCGGCGCCTTCCACGAGAACTCCAGCCTGCGCAAGCCGCGCACCCTGGAGTCCGCCAACCTCCACGAGCTGGGCAATGGCCTCTTCGAGGCCCGCCTTCGCGGGGATGGCTTCGGGCGCTACCAGGTGCGCTACCTCGTGGGTTCCGCGCTGCTCACCGCCGCCGGTGTCCTCTCCGAGGAGCGCTTCCGCGCTGCGCTCGACTCGGGAACGTCCATCCCAGGGCTCAAGGCCCCCGCTCAGGGGCTCCTGCTCTGGGAGGTGCTCTACCCGCCCACCTTGGATCCGTTTCCCGCTGGGGAGCGGGCCCACGCCCCGGGTCTCCCCCTGGCGCCTCCCTTCTCCCTCTCCGCGGACACGGACTCCGAGGTCGCCGCCTAGTCGACCAGGCGATCCTCGTACTTCGTCAGCAGATCCGAGATCGCCTCCCGCAGGTACTCGCTCTGGCGGATCCTCGTCGAGCGCGACAGCTCCTTCAGGGCATCGAGCTTCTCGCGGTTGAGACGGAACACCACCGAGGTGAGGCGAGGATTCATGTCCATGTGCGTGATCTCCTACAGGTGCGCACAAGGTCTCACAGACGCATCGGATCGCAAGAAAATCCCCGCACCCGTCAGATCATGTGGGGATCTCCTGGGATCAGAATCGGATCACCAGGCGCCCCGCGCACGCAGCGGCTCTGCTCTACGTCCGATCCGCGCACGGATCCAAATCCCGGCCACGCTCACAGAGGGGAACTTGGGGTGCGAGATACCCTCACCCCAGCCCTCTCCCGGGGGGCGAGGGAGGTGGGGGCGCGGATCAACCGCGGATCAGCCAGGGGATCAACCTGGGATCAGCACGGGATCACCTGTTGGATCAGGCGCGGATCAGCTCACGACGGGCAATGGGTGGGCGTCCGCCGGCCTCTGGATGCCCGCCGCGTCGTTCATCCGCCCCGAACGGAACGGCTCGAGGTCCAAGGCCACGAACTTGAAGCCCAGTGCCTTGATCGCCTTGTCCACGTCGCGCCGCAGCTCCGCCGATAGGAAGCGCTCGTACTCCTCCGCCGCCAGCTCGATGCGCGCGATCTCCTCGTGGTAGCGCACCCGGAACTGCCGGAAGCCCCTCTTGCGCAGCTCCGACTCCGCCCCGGCGATCTGGAACAGCCGATCCCGCGTCACCGACGTCCCGTACGGAATCCGCGACGCCAGGCACGCCATCTGCGGCTTGTCCCACGTGGGCAGCCCCAACGCGTGGCTCCACGCCCGGATCTCCTCCTTCGTCAGCCCCGCCTTCGCCAGCGGCGACTGCACCGCGTGCTCCTTCGCCGCCTGGTGCCCCGGCCGGTGATCCTTGAAGTCGTCCGCGTTGAAGCCGTCCAGCACCACCTCCAGCCCCAGCTCCTTCCGCTTCGCCTCGCAGATGTCGTACAGCTCCGTCTTGCAGAAGTAGCAGCGGTTCGTCGGGTTGGCCGCGTAGCTCGGGTTGGCCAGCTCGTCGCTCGATACCACCAGGTGCCGCGCCCCCAGCTTCGCCGCCAGCTCCCGCGCCTCCTGCTCCTCCTCCGGGGCCACCGACGCCGACAGCGCCGTCAGCGCCAACGCCCGCTCCCCCAGTTCCTCCACCGCGATCTTCAGCACGAACGTGGAGTCCACCCCTCCCGAGAACGCCACCAGCGCCGAGCCGTGCACGCGCAACGCAGCACGCATCGCGTCCAGCTTGGGGCGGGAGGAATCACACAGGGCCTGAATCCGCTCGGGGGTCAGCATGGGGGCACCTCTATAAACGAAGAACCCCCGGGTTGCCTGCGCAACCTGGGGGTCCTCACTGCTCTCGGGCCCATGGTCCCTCGCCAGGAGGGACCCAGGCCACTCGACTAGCGAGCCTTGCGCTTGGGAGCCGCCGCCTTCTTGGCCGCCGGCTTGGCCACCCGGGCCGCCCGAGCCGCAGGACGCGCCTTGGCCCCCTTGCCCGCCGCGGCCTTCGCCGCCGGAGCCGCCTTCGCCGCCAGAGCCGCCTTGCTCGGCTTCGTGGCCGACGACACGCGCGTCACCTCGGTCTTCGTCGGAGGCTGCGCCTTCATCTTCTTGCCGGTGATGATCTTCAGCTCCTCGGACGTCACGTACCCGAGGTCCAGCAGCGACTGGAAGATCTTCCCCGCCCCGTCCTCCACGCTCTCCAAGTCCGAGTGGATCACCACCTCGGCCGAGGCCGGCGGCTCATACGGCTCGGTGATGCCGATGAAGTTGGGGATCTCCCCACCTAGCGCCTTCTTGTAGCGGCCCGTGCCGTCCCGCTCGATCAGCTTCTCGGTCGGGCAGTCCACGTACACTTCAATGTAGCGGCCGATCGTCCGGCGGTTGTCCTCGCGCCCCGCCTTGTACGGGCTCACGCAGGGCACCAGCACCGCCACGTTGTTACGCGTGAGCAGTCCGGCCACATACCCCAGCCGGCGGACGATGGTGTTGCGCTCGTCCTTGCTGTCCCCAATTCCCTGCCAGAGATCGTCGTGGAGCTCGTTCTCGTCGAGAATCTCCACGTTGCGATCCACCTGTCTGAGCCGGGCCGCGATGTAGGCAGCCATCGTACTCTTGCCAGTCCCGGACATGCCGGTCAGCCAAACGGTAAAACCAGTCGTCTGCGCCATAACGGGTCCCAAACTCCCTGCGCCTCCAAGGGGTTACATCCGTGCCCCCCCAACAGCGCGGCAGATCAAAAGTCGGGGGGGTTATAGACGAAAAACGCACCGTTTGACAATTCGCACCCACCTTTCCGCAGGTAGGGGGGGCAGCCAGCCAAGTGCCCGCCTTCTCAAGGGATTTTCGAGGGGTGGATCGACTCAAAGTCAAGCAAAACACGAAGGCCCCGAAAAAATCCGCACTCCCACCAGAAAATTTTCACATCCCTGACATACCCCGAGTGGATAGCGATCACGAGGTAGGAAACCCCCGGAAGCAGGGGCTCTCCGTCCGGGGTGGCCTGGCGCCGGTCCTCCTCGGAAAAGTCCGCATCGCCGTCCACATGCGAGTGGAATACACAGGCCACGTATTCGCCCCGGGCCTCCGCCTCCATCAGGACGCCGAGCCACTCCCGCGGCTCGAAGGCATAGGCCGTCCGGGAGGTACGAGGAAAACGCACAGGCTCTCGGGCATGAAGCTCGTCCTGGACGTTGCGCAGGGGGCGGACTCGCCAGGGCCCTGAGTCCCCGGCGCGCAGCAGCACCCCGCAACCTTCCCGGGGATAGGAAGCCACCAGGTGTCGGATGACATCCGACAAGTCTTCTGGCAGCGGGGGACTCACCCTGGCTCCTGGAACAACCGCGGCGGCCCCTCGCCGGCCCGAGGGGCCTGCCGCGCCCGTCCGAAGCTCGCAACGGGGCTAATGGGGATTATCGGGTTTTCCCATGGAAACGTTGTGGGACTCAACCACACCTGCCACAGCGCCTCATCGACAGGTCCGTCAGCAGGCCCGGAGCCTCCCACCCGCACGCGCCCAGCGCCGGCCCCAGCCCGATCAGCAACCGCTGGAGGATCAGCGCACCCAAGGCGCCCAACCCTACCCCGAGCGCCCCCGAGGGCAGAGCCCCCAGCGCGGCCGTGGTGGCCTCGAAACACTCGACACACCCATCGGCGCCTCGGAAGACGATCGCTCCTCGCGTCCCATCACCGCCCAGCGCCACCCAGGGGCCTTCTCCGTCCCAGGCCGCGGGCAGCTCCGCCAGGCGCCCGGTACCACGTGCGGGCAGTGCATCCGCGTTGAGCTCCGGCAACACCCGCTCGAGCACCTCCGAGCCCGACCGGCCCACCTCCCCCGCCTGGACAAGGAAGCCCTCGGCACCGGGCCCCAGGGGCTCGGGACCCGACTCCACCGCAGTGCCCCCGGCCGCCACGTACGCCGCGGCCGTCAGCCCCGCCGCCCCCGCCGCCTTCAGCCGCACGCCTCCCGCCAGCAGCTTCTCCTGCCCTCGCCCGCCCACCTCACGCAGGAGGATCTGCCTCGAGTAGCGGAGGATCTGCTCCTCGCGCAGCGCCATGGCCCTACCCTCCCGCGATGGCCGGGATGAGCGTGATGCGATCTCCCTCCGCCACCGGCGTGGACAGCTCCTGCAGGAAACGGATGTCCTCGTCGTTGAGGAACACGTTGACGTAGCGCCGCACGGCGCCCTTCTCGTCGAACACGCGCGGACCGATTCCCGGGTGCGCCTTCTCCAGGTTCTTCAGCACCTCGCCCACCGTGGCGCCTGCGACGCGGACCTCGCCCTTGTTGCCCGTAAGGCTCCGCATGGCGGTGGGAATACGAATCGTGGCCATCTCTCAGGCTCCTCCCTGCTTGCGCAGCAGCAACCGGTGCATCCCGTCTCCCCGAGGCTCCAGCGACAGCACCTCGTGGCCCTCCTCGCGGGCATTGCGCGGGACGTTCTTCAGCGGCTCATCCCCCCGCAGCACCACCTCCAGCACCGCGCCCTCGTCGAGCGCCTCCAGCGCCAGCTTGGTGCGCACGTACGTCATGGGGCAGACCTCACGGGTGATGTCCAACGTCCGGGTCACCGCATGCATCGGTCGATCTCCTCGGTGAAGACGGGCGGGCGAGAGCGGGAGCAGCCCTCACAATCGAGAGCGCGGCGCACGCGCACCTGGCGGCCCCGCAGCGTGGCGCCGTCGAGCACGTGCAGTATGGCCGTGCCGTCCACCGCCGGGGCCGAGCCCGACAGCCGCTCCAGAACCAGCATGGCCTGAAGCGCGCCCACCAGCCCCGCCATCGAGCCAAGCACCCCCGCCTGGGCGCACGTGGGTACCGCATCCGGCGAAGGGGGCTCCTCGTACACGCAGCGCAGGCAGGGCCCGCCGGGCTCCACGCGCAGCGCCTGCCCCTGCATCCGCAGCACCCCGCCGTAGACGAGCGGCACCCCGGTGGCCACCGCCACGTCCGACAGGAAGAGCTTGGTGGACGTACCGTCGGTGGCATCCACCACCGCGTCATGGGCCTGGAACAAGGAGGCGGCGTTGCGATCGTCCACCCGCTCGGCGAGCGTCTCCACCCGCAGGGCCGGGAAGGCGCGCCGCAGCCCCTCCGCCGCCGACTCCACCTTGAGCCGGCCCACGTCCGGGGTGCGGTGCCAGAGCTGCCGGTGGAGGTTCGTCACGTCCACCCGGTCCGGGTCCACCAGCGTCAGGTGTCCCACGCCCGCGCGCGCGAGCGCCAGCGAGGCCGGACAGCCCAATCCGCCCGCCCCCACCACCAGCACCCGTGCCGAAGCCACTCGTTCCACGCGCGCGACCCTCGCCGAGCCCCCCGTCCGCCGTCAACCCCGCCTGGCGAAAAGCCGCCCCGCCCCGCACCCGAACGAATATCTTCCCGCCCCGCCCCGTCGCCACCCAGACACACGCATCTGGCGCGGAAGCACCTTCACCGCTCCTTCCCTCTTGAGGACTCATGAGACACGCGCTCGCCCTCCTCGCCGTCGCCCTGCTCGCCACTGGCTGCCCCAAGAAGACCGGGGAGAACCAGCCCGCCGACAACCCCTCCGCCAACGACGCCGGCCAGACCGGCTCCTCCGGCGCCAGCCTCACCGCCCCCACCGATGCCGGCCCCACGGCCCAGGGTGGCGACAAGGCCGCGGTGGAGGCCTGCGTGGACCGGTGGCTCCAGGAGCACAAGCTGGACAGCTACGGCAACGCCGAGGGCACCATGTACGCGGGCGGCACCCCGCTCTTCAACGAGGCCACCGGCGAGAGCCGTGACCGCCTCGAGTTCGTCTTCGAGCGCCAGCCCGAGGCCCGCAAGGCCTGCGTCACCCAGCCCGCGAAGTAGTCCCCGGCCCCCAAAACCAGGGGGGCAGGCATCATCCCGAGTGACGGGATTCCCGAAAACCCGGCAGGTCCCTTAAGCTTGCCGGCCTGATGGAACCCGCCCTCGCGCTCGAAGAAGACAATCCCGACTCGCACCGGCGTGCTCGCGTGCGCGCGGTGCTCGAGCGGCGCAAGCTCACCGACAGCGTCTCCGCCGAGCAGGCCGCGGCCTCGTGGGAGCAGGATCGCTTCGTGGCCCGAGCCCGCGCCCTCTTCTACGCGCGCCTCATGTTCCTCACCCTGGGCCTGGCCATCCTCGCGGTGCCCGACTGGTCCTCCTACTTCGGCTTCCAGGGCAACTTCGCCTTCGCCGGCTACTTCGCGATGCTCCTCTACAGCGTCGCGAACTTCACCGTCATCGACCACCCCAAGGCCGGCCGCTGGGTGACGTACATCACCCTGTGCTTCGATCTGCTCATCGTGGTGGTGCTCATCGCCAAGCCCCAGGTCGGCGGTGGTCTGCAGAGCCCGCTGCTCGGCACGCAGCTCATCTTCACCACCCTCTTCGCCATCCTCTTCCCCAAGCCGCTGGCGATCCTCCCCTCCATGCTGGCGCTGCCCATCACCGCCCGGCTGGATCTGCTCCTCAACCGCGAGGTCACCGCCGTCGAGGTCCTCACCCTGCTGTGGTACTCGGCGCTCAACTTCACCGTCGTCTACGTGCTCGTGTACCTCAACGAGCGCGAGGCCGCCTCCCACCGCGAGGTGGTGGAGCTCCAGGGCGATCTCAAGGAGCTGGCCGTGGTGGAGGAGCGCAGCCGGCTGGCCCGGGAGATCCACGACGGCCTGGGCGCCTCGCTCTCCTCGATGATCATCCAGTCCGAGTTCATCCTCGGCATGGCGAAGGACGACTCCTTGCGCTCCGAAATCCAGGAGCTCAAGGCCACCGCCGAGGAGTCCATCGAGGAGCTGCGCCGCAACCTGCAGATGATGCGCGAGGACTTCGAGCTGACCCAGGGGCTCGAGGACTACGTGAAGACGTTCGGCGACCGCACCCAGGTGGACCTGCGCTTCGAGCGCACCGGCCTGCCCCGCAAGCTGACCCCGGATGCCCAGCTCACCCTCTTCCGCATCCTCCAGGAGTGCCTCTCCAACGCCGTCAAACACGCCGAGCCCAAGCAGGTGCAGGTGAAGCTCGACTACGACCTGGACCGGGTGCACCTCATCGTCCGCGACGACGGCAAGGGCTTCGACCTGAAGCAGACGCCTCGCGGGCACTATGGCCTGCTCAATATGCGCGAGCGGGCCATGAAGATCGGCGGTACCCTCATCGTGGACTCGGCGCCAGGTAACGGCACCCGCGTATCCTTCTCCCTACCTACCAGCCCATGACCGAAGCGATCGCGCCCTCCCCCATCCGCGTCTTCGTCGTCGAGGATCAGACGAAGATCCTCAAGAACCAGCTCCGCCTGCTCGAGAGCAACCAGGACATCACCATCGTTGGCACCGCGCTGTCCGGCGAGGCCGCGCTCGAGGAGGTGCCCCGGGTGAATCCGGACGTCCTCCTGCTGGACCTGGGCCTGCCTCGCATGAGCGGCATCGACGTCACCCGCGAGGTCAAGGCGCGGTGGCCCCAGGTGGAGATCCTCATCTTCACCATCTTCGACGAGGAGGACAAAGTCCTCGAAGCCGTGAAGGCCGGGGCCTCGGGCTACCTGCTCAAGGGCACGCCCGCGGACAAGATCATCGAGGCCATCAAGGAGGTGCGCGCTGGCGGCACCGTCATCCAGCCCAGCCTCGCGCGCCGACTGCTGCGCCACTTCCGCGTGGAGCCGGACTCGGGCCCCGTGCCCACCGAGCCCGTGGCCTCACCGCCCGCCCCCGCCGCGCCCGAGCCCCCGGCCGCCGCGCCCTCCGAGGCCAGCGAGCCCCTGCTCAAGCCGCTGTCCAACCGCGAGACGGAGCTGCTCCAGCTCATCGCCAAGGGTGTGTCCAACAGCGAGGCGGCCCGGCTGCTCAACCTCTCCAAGGCCACCATCCGCACCCACCTCGAGCACATCTACCGCAAGCTCGAGGTCACCAACCGCGTCGAGGCCGTCACCGAGGGCATCCGCAAGGGCCTCATCTCGGTGTGACGGCCCGGGGCATCGCCCGGGGTCTCACCAGGAGGCGGTGACCCCCGCGATGATGCTCGAGTAGGACTCCTCGGCCACACCGCCCTCGGTCCAGCCGCGCCGGGTGCCCTGCCCCGTGTAGCGATCCTTGTAGGACTCCAGCCGGAAACGCGCGGAGTAGCCAATCGGGCCCCAGATGTCGCCCGCCACGCCCAGCTCCGCCGCCCAGCCCAGGCTCGACACCGCCTCGCCGTAGTCGCGCACCTCGGCCGCCAGCGAGCCATCAGCGTCCCCCCAGGGCGACTGCCCGGGATTGGGCCGCAGGAAGAGCTGACCCGAGCCCTGGATACGAACCAGGCGCATCAACGGCACCGACACGTCCAGCCCCACCGCCGGGTAGAACCGGTGCACCACCGGCAGCGGCGTCTCCACCTGCTCGCCTACGTCGAACTCCCGGCCGAGCGCCCCCACCCGCAGCCCGGCGTAGCCGAACAGCGGCGTCCCCTCCTTCCCCAGGTCGAAGAAGTAGCGGTACGCGAGCATGGCTCCGTAAGCCGTGTCCGTTGCGTACACCTCACGCTCGGGCGTCTCTCCAACGGGCGTCGACACCTGCACCGTCGTCCGCGCGAAGCTGCGCTGGTAGGCCAGCGTGAGCCCCACACCGCGCAGCAGCGTCGGCCAGTGCGCCAGAGGGAACACCTCCGCCTCCGCGGCGATCCCCACGTACGGCGCATTCGAGGTGAAGTCCGTGATGTCCCCCACCTGCTGCTCCGGAGGCCGGGCGTCGTACTCGGCGCACGACGTCGCACCCGGCCGCGCGCAATACCGGCGCCACGTCACCGGCGCCCCCAGCAGCACCTTCAACCGCGGAGGCATCCGGCCCTCGGCCGCTACCCCCTCCTCCTCAGGAAAACCTCCGCCACTGCCCTCGAGCTCCGTGAGGTACGTGTGCGACTCCTCGTCCAGCTCCACCCACGCGGGCACGGGCTTGGACTCCGGAACAAGCGCAGGCTTCGGCGCCCGAGGCGTGGCCTCGGACTTTGGAGCGGAGGCGGTCCCCTGCGCTGGCGACGGCTCGGGCTCCAGCGGACGGGCCGGCTTCACCGCCTCCGGCTCTCCCTTGCCCGCCGCGTGGGGCTCGGGCGCTGGCTGCTCCACCGTAGGCGCAGGCTGAGGGGCGGGGACGGGCGCGGAGTCGGCCACGGGCGGCTGCTCGGGCGCTGGCGGGGGCGCGACAGCAGGCGCGTTCGCCGCCTTCACCGCGTCGAGCACCGCCTGGGTGAACTTCCGGGCCTCATACTTCGGGAGCAATCCGCGCTGCAGCACGAACTCCCCGGTCCACACCTCCTGGCCGTTCTCGTCGAGGAGCCGGGCGTTGAAGGTGCTGTAGGTCCGCCCCGCCGAGCCCGTGAGCACGGCATCCACCTTGAGCTTCGGTGCCAGGCGAGCCACCGCCCGGGGGTCCACGGCGGCCTGGCCTCGCAGTTTCTGCTTCGCGGCCGCCTTGGCCCACGCCGCGGGCGGCAGCACCTGCACCTTTCGCGTCTTGCGCAGGAGCCCCGTCACCTGGGCGCGCAGCTTGTTGTTCTTGTCTCCTTCAATCGCGGAGACGGCCACGCGCTCGGCGAGCGCGGCCTGCGAGGTGAGCATCACAGCCAGGGCGAGCACCGCGCCCCAGCGATACAGCCAGCGTCCAGAGGCCATCATGGATGAGCAGCAGCCTCACCCAGCGTGTGGGCCCTTGTCCAGGCTCGTGGAAGCCGAGCGTCAGACCTCGGCCACCGAGGGCGCGGGAGTCATCGCGGGCTGCCGCACGGGGAGCGGCTGCTGCGCCACCATGGACACGGGCTCGGACACCGGAGGCAGCACCGGCGGCTGGAGCCCCAGGAAGTCGCGCCGGTAGATGCGCACCATGGCCATGAAGAGCGAGGCGATGAGCGGCCCCACCAGCAGGCCCATCATCCCGAACACCGCCAGCCCGCCGAACATGGAGAGGAAGACGAGCAGCGGGTGGAGCGTCATCCGCGAGCCGCACAGCTTCGGCCGGATGACGTTGTCGATGCTGCCCACCACGAAGGCGCCCCAGGCCAGCAGGAAGACGCCTTCGTTCACCTTTCCGGCCAGCAGCAGCACCACACCGATGGGGCCCCAGATGAGCGCCGTGCCTCCCACCGGCACCAGCGCCACCAGCGCCATGGCCGCGCCCCACACCCCCGCGTGCGGCACCTTCGCCAGCATCAGCCCCACCATCCCCAGCGCCCCCTGCACGAAGGCGGTAATGGTGTTGCCGTAGACGATGGCGTGCGCCACGTCGGTGAACTCCTGCGCGAACGCCTGGATGTAGCGCTTGTCCAGCGGAATGAGCTGCGTGGACTCCGCCCAGAGACGACGGCCATCCAGGAAGAAGTAGTACATGGCCACCGACATCAGGAACAGATCGATGATCAGCTCCGTGCCGGCCCCCAGGAGATCCTTGAGCACCGAGGCCCCACTGGCCATGGCCCCCACCAGAGCCTGCTCCGTCTGCGAGCCGTGCAGATTCGCTGGCACGTAGCGCCGCAGGCCCCTCGGCAGGCTCGCGACGAGCTGCTGCTGATTCATCTGGTCCAGCAGCACCTGCGCATGCTCCATCAGCCCCAGCACCTCGCGGGCCACCAGCCACCCCACCACCGACAGCGGCACCAGGATGAGCAGGAAGACGGCCCCCGTGGACAGGCCGGCGCACAACGACGGACAGCCCCGCAGCCGGGTCCGGAACAGGACATCCTGCAGCGGCCGGAACAGCACCACCAGGAAGCCCCCCAACAGCACCGGCATCAGGAAAGGAAGCAGGATTCTCGAGAAGAGAATCAGCGCCAGGGCAAACAGCCCTGCGAAGATAAGATTGGACCACCGTTTTGTGTCGAGCCCAGTCACGCCCACCCCTCCACCCCCACGACACCACCCCGCCCAGGATGCGACAGAACGTAGGAACTTCGATTCCCTGCGGGAAGCCTGGGCCTCTTTCGCGAGGTAGACGATCCATGACTTCTGGACGCTTCAGCTTCCCCACCTTCGCCCTCACGTTGGCGGGAGCGCTGCTGCTCGCCCCCGGGTGCGGTGGGGGCTCCTCCCAGGGCTGCACCGATTGCCCCCCCATGGAGGGCACCTACGGCCTGGAGCTGGCGCCGGGGACAACACCCTCCGCCTGCGACGGCATGACGGTGACGCTGCCCGAGGGACCCTTGGAGGTCAGCCGCCAGGGCAGTGAGCTCACCGCGACGCTGGACGGTCTGACGCTGCGCGGCACGCTCTACCGGACGTACGACTTCAGCCTGGCGGGCAACAGCCTGGGGCAACAGTCAGATGGAGGGACCCAGTGGCCCGACTCGACAGTCCTCTCTGGGCGCTACATCCCAGCGATTGGGGACGGCGGCGTGCCCAGACTGGCGGGGGAGTGGCTGGGGAACTTCTCGAGCACCATGGCCGGCAGCACCCGGCGATGCTCGGTGACCCGCTCCTTCACGGCGCCCCGCCAGTAGGCAGGCGAGCGTGCTCGCGCGGAGCGGGTCCGAGGCAACCGAGCGAGATTACTTCTTCTCGCCCTCGGCCGCCTTGGCCGCCTTGCGCTTGAACTGGCGCTTCCACTTCTGCTTGATCTTGTTCTGAACGCGGCGGTGCTTGCTCTTGCTGCGGGCCATGTAGGTGACTCCTGATGGAGGTAGGACAGACGAGGGGCGCCTAACTACCAGAAGATCCTCCGGATGAGGAGTCCTCGATATCGTCCGGGGCCGGCCGGGTGGGATACGGGATGCCTTCCGCCCCCCGGACCTCGGTGGGGAGCACCGCTCCCGCCGTCACCTCGCCCTCCTTGTCCACGTCCGCCGGCTTCTCCCGAGCCACGGGGGCGCTCGTCTGCTGGGGGCGCTTCTTCACGGAGGCGAAGATGGGCCGGCAGGCCTGAACGAAGCGCCGCACCTCGTCCAGCGGCAGCGCCGGGACGTAGTTGTCGTTCACCCCCTTCATGGAGGTGGCCATGCACATGGAGTTGAGGATGGCCTCCTCGGTGGCCTCCATCACCGCCTCGTAGAGGGGATCCAAGCGCTGATCCAGGAGGATCTTCAGCTTGTAGACCATCTTCTGGGTGCGCCGGGGGATGATGTTGGCGGTGGAGAACCCCACCACGATCTCCCCCGAGCCGTGCGCCGCGTAGCTGCCCACCCGGCCAATGCCCAGCGACACGCGCTTGCACAGACGGTTGATCTGATGGCTGAGCAACGGGGCATCGGTGGCCACCACGGCGATGATGGAGCCGTACGTCTGCCCGCGCCGAGGCGTGTCCTTGAACTTCTCGGCGAGCACCTCGCCCACGGGCAGGCCGCCCACGCGCAGGTTGTGCATCTTGCCGAAGTTGCTCATCACCAGGACGCCCAGGGTGAACCCCCCCAGGGCCTCGGGGAGCTTGCGCGAGGAGGTGCCGATGCCGCCCTTGAAGTCGCACGTCACCATGCCGGTGCCGCCGCCCACGTTGCCCTCGGGCACAGGGCCCTCCGAGGCGTTGCGGATGGCCTCGAAGACGTGCTCGGCGCGCACGTGCCGGCCGGAGATGTCGTTGAGGTAGCTGTCGTCGCACTCGCCGACGATGGGGATGATGACGTCGTGCTCGTCACCAATGCCCGGGTACTTCTCCACCATGTGACGGGCCAGGGCGTCGGACGCGGCGCCCACGGACATGGTGTTGGTGAGGAGCATGGGCGTCTCCACCAGGCCCCACTCCATGAGCTGCGTCATGCCGGCCACCTCGCCGGCCCCGTTGAGCACGAAGCCGCCTCCGTTCAGGCGCTCCATGAAGATGTTGCTGCGGTTGGGCAGGATGGCGGTGACACCCGTGCGCACAGGGCCATGGCCCGGCCGCAACGGCCCCTCGCCTCGAATGATGGTGCTGTGCCCGACGAGCACGCCCTCCACGTCGGTGATGGCGTTGTGCCGGCCGGTCTTGAAGCGCCCCAGTGGGATGCCCAGTTCCCGGGCTCGGACGCGCTTCTCGGTGGACTCGCTCTCGGGGGGGTTGGCCATGGGGCGCCAACCTAGCCGAGGCGCTCTCGCGGTCAATTGCCCGTCGTGCGCTCCAGCCCTTGTATCAACAGACGCGTCTGCTCCCAGGCCAGGGCCTCGGCCTGAGGAACGGTGGTGACGCCCGAGAACTCCAGCTTCCGGTCCACCAGCAGCGAGCCCAGCCCGTGCACCAGCGACCAGCACGTCAGCGCGAGCATGCGGGGCTCGCCCTCGCGCATCTCGCCGGTCCGCTGGCCCTCGGCGATGGAGTCCACCAACAGGCCGAACGCATCCGTGTCCCCGCCGGGCGGACCCAGTTTCGGCGGCCGGGTGAAGTGAGGCCCGAACATCACCCGGAAGTGCGCGGGGTGCTCCATGGCGAAGAGGACGTAGGCCACGCCGCAGGCCATCAGGCGTCTGTTGGGCGTCGACTCCCGGGCCATGCGCTCCTTCATGCGGGCCGTCATGACGCGGAAGCCCTCCTCGGCCACCGCCTCCAGCAGCGCCTCCTTGTCCGCGAAATGGCGGTAGGGCGCCGCGTGCGTCACCCCCGCCCGCCGGGCCACCTCCCGGAGGGACAGAGCACCGAAGCCCTCCTCGGAGATGAGGGTCAGCGAGGCGTCCAACAGCGCCCTGCGCAGATCTCCATGGTGGTAGTGGGGTTTGTCCGCCGTCTTCTTCCGGGTGCCGCGGGTGGCCATGCCGCCCTCCTCACTCAACCACCCTTCTCGCGCAGTATGTAACCACTGTCCACATCGAATATGGAGGACGGCCGCCCTACTCCGAGCCCCAGGTGGCATCGCGGATGAGACCATGGTTCTCGCTGGGGGAAATGTCATGGGCGATGACACCGTCCCCTTCGTTCAGCGGCCAGTAGCCGACGAGGCCCTGCTCCTTGCCCGTGAAGGTCCGGTCCTTGTCCGCGCGGACCTCCTGCTGGCCGCGAGGCATGTTCCAGATGCGCACGTCGCGGATGTCTCCCTGGAAGAAGCGCTCGCGCCCACCGCCCCTGGCGCCGATGCCCCACGTCGCATCCACGAAGAGGGAACCGAGCGTCTGAGCCGTGGAGGACGCCAACTCCCCATCTCGGTAGAGGACCCAGCGGGTGCCGTCGTAGACCCCGGCCAGGTAGACCCACCGGCCCACGTCCGAGGAGGGAACGTCAGCGCTCGTGGAGAAGTCCTGCCCGTTGAAGGAGCCGACCTGGTAACGCCCGTTGTTGATGCGGAGGTAGACCTCGGAGAGTGGCGAGTTGGAGTGACCGTGAACCACGATGTTGCGGATGCCATTCAAGGATCGCGGCCGGACCCACGCTTCGATCGTGATGGGGCCGAAGAAGATCAACTCCCTCGGGTTGCCCAGCTCGATGTAGGACTGCTTGCCATCAAGGCTCAGGAACGCCGGCTTCTGAGGGGCCTGATCCGCCTGTCCCGCCTCGCCCGCACCGCCCACCCCAGCCTCTTCTCCACCCCGGCCGCGAAGCGCGAAGAAGGTGGCCAGGGAGATGATGAGGATGCCGGCGGCTAGCGCGATCCACGCGATGGGGAGCTTCTTCTTCGGCGCAGGAGCCTGGGGAAGTGGAACCTGGAAGCTCGCCGAGGGCCCGACGGTAAACTCCTCATCGGGATTGGCCACGTTCACCATGGACAGATGGAACGCGTGCTGCCCCTGAGGCGTGCCATGAGGGACGTTCACCTTGACGGTGTACTGATGGGTGCCATCGGGGGGGAAGTCGCGTTCGGACTCCCCCTCGAGCGCCAACCAGTCCTTCGACGTCGCACCTTCCGGCTCGACGACGGCACGGCCCCGCACCGGACGCCCCAACGCGTTGGAGACCGTGAAGGTGAGCTCTCCCCGGCCCATCCCATCCAGCCGGATCGACGAAGTGGACGTGGTAATGGCGAAACCGCGAACCATGCGCGCCTCCCTTGAAGACCTGGACTTGTCGTCCGCTTCAAGGGTGGACATGGGCCGGGAGGGACGTGATGCCCCGAAGGGCCGCATGCCACGCTCCCAGCGAATGAGGAGCCAGGCCCTCGGCCCCTTGCAGGCCTACCGCGCGTTCGCGCCAGAGAGCGACGCCAGATCGATGACGAAGCGGTAGCGGACATCGCCCTTGAGCATGCGCTCGTAGGCCTCGTTGATCTTCTGGATGGGGATGATCTCGATGTCGGAGACGATCTGGTGCTTGGCGCAGTAGTCGAGCATCTCCTGCGTCTCGGCGATGCCTCCGATGCTGGAGCCAGCCAGCCGCTTGTTTCCGCCGATGAGAGAGAAGGCGGCCACGGGCGCCGGCTCCGGAGGAACACCGACGAGCACCATCGCGCCCTGGGGGCGCAGCAGGCTCAGGTACTGGTTGTAGTCGTGCTGCGCGGAGATGGTGTCGATGATGAGATCGAGCCGGCCCGCCAACCTCTTGAAGGTGGCCTCATCCCGGGTGACCTCGAACGCCTGTGCGCCCAACCGGCGAGCATCGGCCTCCTTCGCGCGCGAGGTGCTGAGCACCGTCACCTCGGCGCCCATGGACACGGCGAACTTCACCGCCATGTGGCCGAGCCCGCCCAGGCCCACCACGCCCACTCGGTCGCCCTTCTTGCAGTTCCACTGCCGGAGCGGCGAGTACGTCGTGATGCCAGCGCAGAGGAGCGGCGCCGCGCTCGCGGGGTCGAGGCCCGCGGGGACCTTCAGCGCGAAGTGCTCGGCGACGACGATCTGCGAGGCATAACCGCCGTGAGTCGGCGTCTTCCGGTCCAGCTCGGTGCTGTTGTAGGTGTAGGCGACGCCCTTCAGGCAGAACTGCTCCAGGTCCTGACGGCACGACGAGCAGTCACGGCAGGCGTCCACCATGCAGCCGACGCCCGCCATGTCGCCCACCTTGAGCTTCTTGACGTGCTGGCCGACCTGCCGGACCCGTCCGATGATCTCGTGGCCCGGCACCATGGGGTAGATGGAGCCGCCCCACTCGTCACGCGCCTGGTGGATGTCGGAGTGGCAGACTCCGCAGTAGAGGATGTCGATGAGCACGTCATGGGGACCGGGCTCGCGCTGCTCGAACGAATACGGCGCCAGGGGCTTGCCAGCGGCGGCAGCGGCATAAGCAGAGGTCTTCAGCATGGGGTCTTCCTTCAGGAGGGGGGATTGACTCGAACGCATCCTGATATGCGCCGGACACACCGCCTTCGAAACTGGCGTAACGCACATGGGTCATTTAGGAAAGCTTCACGATGGCCCTCACCCCACTCAATGCCCTGCACGGCTTCCTCGCCGTCGCTCGCCACCGCGGCTTCGCGCCCGCTGCCTCCATGCTGGGCGTCTCTCCGTCTGCTTTGAGCCAGGCCGTCCGCCAACTGGAGGAGCGCCTGGGTGTCACCCTGCTCACGCGGACCTCCAGGAGTGTGGCGCTCACGGATGCGGGACGGCGCCTGCTGGAGAACGCTGGGCCAGCCATAGACCAGGCGCTCGATGCACTCAAGACAGCTTCGGCGCAGCCAGGCGAGGTGACAGGAAGGGTCCGGCTGTCCGTCCCATCGATAGCCATCCCCATCGTCATCGCTCCCCTACTGCCCAGGTTCCATGCACGCCATCCGAAGGTGGAGGTCGAGGTCCGAGTCGAGGACCGCTTCGTGGATATCGTTGCGGAGGAGCTCGATGCGGGCATCCGCCTGTCAGAATCCATCGAGCGCGACATGGTGCAGGTCCGACTCTTCGAGTCCTGCCGGTTCGTCGTGGTAGCAGCGCCTGCGTACCTCGCGCGGAGGGGCACTCCGGAGACGCCGAAGGATCTGCTGTCCCACGACTGCATCTGCATCCGGTCCACCACCACCGGTGGGCTCTATCAGTGGGAGCTGGAGCGCGGGCAGCAGACCTGGCGCATCCCTGTCCGAGGGCCCATCGTCACCAACGATGGGGCGCTGATGCTGGAGATGGCCGAGGCCGGCATGGGGCTCATGTACGCATTCGAGCCCACGCTTGCCGAGCAGCTACGGCGAGGGACGCTGAAGGTGGTCCTGGAGCCCTTCGCGCCCGTGGTCCCGGGCCTCTTCCTCTACTTCCCCAGCCGAGCCCAGGTCTCACCGGCCCTCCGGGCCTTCGTGGACATCGCGCGCGAGGCCGCGGCGGAGCGGAAGCTGCCGACGCCACGAGACGCGGCCGTCCCGGCGGGCCCGCGGAAGCCGCGGAAGCGCTGAGTCCGGGAGCCTCGCGTTTCGAGTACGCTCTCCGCCCCATGACGATCTCCTCCGCCGTCGCCGCGAAGCCCTCTGGAGAGCACCCGATGCTCGCCGCCATCCGCGAACTCGCTCCCAAGGTGGCCCCTCGCTCCGAGGAGATTGAAACAGCCCGCCGGCTGCCAGCCGATCTCGCCCGCGAGCTGGCCCAGGCGGGTGTCTTCCGCATGGCCGTGCCCGAGGCCTACGGAGGCCTCGAGCTCCACCCCACCCTCATCGTCGAGGCCATCGAGTCGCTCTCCCGGGCGGACGCCTCGGCGGGCTGGTGCGCCATGATCGGCTCCCTCACTGCCATCTGCTCGGCCTGGCTGCCCGAAGCGGAGGCGCGCCTCATCTACGGCGATCCGGAGGTCATCACCGGCGGAGTGGCCGCTCCCATGGGGCGAGCCGAGCTGGTGGAGGGCGGCTACCGCGTCACCGGGCGTTGGCCCTGGGCCAGTGGCAGCCAGAACTGCCGCTGGCTGGCCGGAGGCGTGGTGGTGATGAAGGACGGACGCCCGCGCATGCTGGGTGAGAACGTCCCCGAGGTGCGCGTGCTCTTCTTCCCCATCGAGGACGTGACGCTGCACGACACCTGGCACGCCGCGGGCCTGTGCGGCACGGGCAGCGGCGACATGGAGGTGAAGGACGTCTTCGTCCCCGCCGGGCGGAGCCTGTCGTTCTTCACCGAGCGCCCCCGTCTCGACCGGCCGCTCTACGGCATGCCGCCGTTCGGGATGCTGGCCCTGGGCATCCCGTCTGTCGCGCTCGGCATCGCCCGGCGTGCCATCGACGAGCTGAAGGCCCTGGCGCTCCAGAAGAAGATCATGCCCGCGGGCCGCCACCTGCTGGCCACGCGGCCGGCGGTGCAGGAAGCGGTGGCGGAAGCCGAGGCCACCCTCCGCGCCGCACGCGCCTTCCTGTTCGAGACCGTTAACACCATGTTCGAGGCCGCCTCGCGCCGCGAGGTGTCCGTGCATCACCGGGCGGAGCTACGGCTGGCGTGTACGCACACCACCCGGAGCGCCGCGCGCGCGGTGGACCGCATGTACGAGGCCGCGGGAGGCACGGCCGTCTACCGCGCCAGCCCGCTGCAGCGCTGCCTGCGCGACATTCACGTGGCCACGCAGCACGGCATGGTCGCCCCGCCCACCCTGGAGACCATCGGCGGCGTCCTGCTCGGGCTGGACGCCCACGCCGTCATGCTCTGAGCCCCCATGTCGACCCGTGACCTCGAAACCGGGAGCGAGCGCCTCCGCGAAGTGCTGGAGCCCCCCCGAAGAGCCTTCATCCCGCTACCGGATACGCAGGTCATCGAGCGTCCCGGCTGGCTGCAGCTCATCACGCCCTCGCTGCGCCAGGGCGGCCTCAACGAGGTGGCTTTCTCGGCCCTGGATGAGAAGGAAGCGGACGCCGTCATCGACGAGACGATCGAGACCTACCGCCGGCTCGGGCTGCGCTTCCGGTGGAGCGTGGGGCCCGACAGCCGGCCCGCGGATCTCGCCGAGCGGCTCGAGCGCCGGGGTCTGCGCCGGAACGAGACGCTGGGGATGATCCGCGAGACCGCGGACGCACCGGCGAGCTCCGAGGGAGACGTCACCGTGGAGCAGGTGGACGAGCACACGGTGGAGGAGTACTCGCGAACCATGGCCGAGGGCTGGGAGATGACGGACCCAGCGCCGATCATCGCGTTCAATCGGCTCGTCCTCGCCCACCCCGCGGGCCGCCACCGCCTCTTCCTGGCGCGGTATCGGGGCGCACCGGCGGGCACAGCGGGACTGGTCGCCTTCGAGCGCTCCGTGTACCTGCTCGGCGGCGTCGTGCTCCCCACCTTCCGCAAGCGAGGGCTGTACCGGGCGCTCGTCACCGCGCGGCTCCACTACGCCGCCGGGCGGGGCATTCCCTTCGCCACCAGCCACGCCCGCGCGAGCACCTCCGCCCCGCTCCTGGAGCGCCTCGGCTTCGAGACGCTCTGCCGATTCCCGATGTTCACCAACGACTGATCGAAACGCGCACCTACCGCGGCCTGCCCGAGTGCCCGCGCGTCACCTCGTCTCGGGTGCATTGAGGAAGCCGCGGCGCACGAGAGATGAGAGGTAGGTCGAAATCAAGCGGGTGTCCACCGGCGGGCAGGACGTCCCTGTTCCGCCCAGGGCCTGCCGCGTGTGGTCACAATCGCAGACCACCATCCGTGGCCCTCCAACGCTCCGGTCCTCGGGCGGGACCTGCTGGAGGAACATGAGCAGATCTCCCAGCTCGCTGTCGGACGCGGCCGCCGAGGCGAGTTTGGCGAGCCATTCGTCATAGGGCAGACCGCGCAACCCGTAGCCAAAAGCCCGCATGAGGTTCCACATCTCATCGGCGCGCACGAGCTGCGGATTCACGAGGTGATAGGTCTGACCAATCGACTCCGGCCGCATGGAGAGCTCAACGATGGCGCTGCTAACGTAATCGACAGGCGTCAGGTCGAGCAGCGCATCGACGCTTGGAGCCATCCCCATCCGAACGCACCCCTTGAGGGTCCGGCACACCAGATCGTCCGTGTTCCAGGCACCCGTCTGGCTATGGCCGGTCACCCTCCCCGGCCGGAGGATGGTGACCGGGAGCCCACGCCGTGAGGCCTCCCTCACGAGCTTCTCGGCAACCCATTTGCTCTGTGCATAGCCTCCCACCAGGCTCGCGGGCCCATCCAGAGGCTCATCCTCCCGGATCGGATCCTTGCGTCCCAGGGGCAACACCGAGACCGTCGAGACGTAGTGCAGCGGCTTGAGGCGGGTCCGCGTCGCGAACCGGAGGATCTCCCGCGTGCCGAGCACGTTGGCCGCCCGTAGTGACTCGTAGGGATAGAGGAAATTGACGAGCGCACCGTTGTGGTAGACCGCGTCAATCTCTTCCGAGAGCCGCTGGAACTCCGTCTCCGAGAGCCCCAGCAGGGGCTGGCCGATATCCCCTCGGACGGGGACGATGCGGGACGCCAGGGCCTCGTTCCACAGCGAATAGTTCTCCAGGTTCTTGCGAATCCGGCGCAGCCCCTCCTGCTCCGTCGCGGCCCGCACCAGGCAGTAGATGCGCGCCTCCGTCTTGCGGCAGAGCTCCTCCAGAAGGAAGGCACCCAGGAAGCCGGTGGCGCCCGTCAGGAGGACGGTGCGCGCGGCCCCCGCCACCGGCGGCCGCACCCCGCCCGGATCGATCCCGGCCTCGAGCACGGCATCCGCTTCCATCTCCGCCGTCACATCGTGGGTTGGCAGCGAGCCCGTCCTCGCGGCCTCGATGGTCCGCGCCATCTCCTCCAGGGTCGGCGCCCGCAGCAGGGCGCGCAACGGGATGTCCGCGCCGGACGCCGAGCGCGCGAGGACGAGCACCCGGTAGAGCAGGAGCGAGTGTCCCCCGAGCTCGAAGAAGTTGTCGTGGACGCCGATCTGCTCCACACCCAGGACCTGGCGCCAGATGGCGGCCAGGGACTCTTCCCCCGGAGTCCGCGGCGCGACGTGCTCCTTCGCCGACCCCGAGCGCATGCGCTCGGGCGCCGGGAGCGCGGCGCGATCCACCTTGCCGTTCGGAGTGAGCGGCAGGGTGTCGAGGTTCACGAACGAAAAGGGAACCATGTACTCGGGCAGCCTGGACTTCAGGTAGTCACGCAGCTCTCCCGGAGCGGGCGCCTTCTCGCCACGCACGACCACGTAGGCGACGAGCTGCTTGTCCTCCCCCGACTCCCCCCGCACCACCACCACGGCATCTCGGACCGCCGGGTGCTCCGTCAGCACCGCGCCGATCTCCCCGAGCTCGATGCGGAAGCCACGGAGCTTCACCTGGTGATCCATCCGGCCCAGGTACTCGAGCTGCCCGTCCGGGAGCCACCGTGCCAGGTCACCCGTCCTGTACAGGCGGGCCTCGGTGCCACCACCGAAGGGGGAATGGACGAACCGCTCCGCCGTGAGCTCTGGTCGGCCCAGGTACCCGCGCGCGACTCCGCTGCCTCCGATGTAGACCTCGCCCGGCACGCCGATGGGCATGGGCTCCCTGTTCGGATCCAACACGTACACCTGGGTGTTCCCGATGGGGCGCCCGATGGTCGGCGTCTGCCCGCGGCCCACCTGGGTAAACGTCGAGTAGGTTGTAGTCTCGCTCGGACCGTAGAGGTTGAACACCGCTCGCACATGGTCGAGCCGGTAGATCTGCTCGACCAGCGCCCCCGCGAGTGCTTCACCCGCCAGGTTCACGATGGACACCGAGGGCGGCACGGCGCCTGCTCGCAGGAGCGCGCCCATGGCCGAGGGCACGGTGTTGATGAGCGTCACTTCCCGGGCCGCGGGCAGCTCTGGCAGCTCCAGGGCGTTCTTCGCGACGAGCACCTTCGCGCCGCAGCTGAGGGGCGTGAAGAGCTCGAAGACCGACAGGTCGAAGCAGATCGATGTCGAGGCCAGGGTCCCCGCCAGTTGGCTCGGAGAGAAGACGCGCAGGGCCCACATCAGGAAGGCCACGGCGTTGCGGTGCTCGATCATGACGCCCTTGGGCCTGCCGGTGGAGCCCGAGGTGTAGATGAGATAGGCGATCGCCTCCGGTGTCGTGTTGCGCTCGGGGTTTCCGTCCGGTTCGGCTCCAATGGTGGGCCAGTCCGTGTCCAGGCACACCACGCGCGCCTGGGTGGAGGGAAGCTCCGGCACGAGGCGCTGCTGGGTGAGCAGCACCGGCACCTGGGCATCCTCGAGAATCAGCGCCAGCCGCTCCTTCGGGTAGGCGGGATCCAACGGGACATAGGCCCCCCCCGCCTTGAGGATGGCCAGCAATCCGATGACGACATCTTCCGTACGCTCGACGCAAAGGCCGACGCGCACCTCGGACCGTACGCCGAGCCGCCGCAGATGATGGGCAAGCTGATTCGCCCGGCGATTGAGCTCGGCATAGGTGAGGGTCCGCTGCCCGCTCACCACGGCCACGGCCTGGGGAGTCCGCTCCACCTGGGCCTGCACGAGCTCGTGCATGCACACCGCCGGGACGTCGATCGCCGGGCCGTTCCAATCGGCGAGGAGCCTCCTTCGCTCTTCCGCTGTCAACAGCGGCAGCTTCGATAGCGGAGCCTCGGGATGGGCCACGATGGACTCGAGCAGCACCTGGAAGTGCCCCACCATCCGCGCCGCCGTCGAGTCGTCGAAGACCTCCTTCGAGTACTCGAGCATGCCAGCCAGGCCTTTCTCCCCCGAGGCCAGGATCAGCGAGAGCTCGAACTTGGCCGTCCCCTCCACGCTGCCATCCGGCGCTCCATTGAGGAATGACCAGCTCGTCCCTGGCAGCTCGAGGGCCGGCGCTGGAATGTTCTCCAGGGTGAAGCAGGCACGCACCAGCGGGTTGAGCCCACCATCGCGCGGCGCGCCGACCGACTGCACCACCTCGCTGAACGGCAGCGCCTGGTGGTCCAGCGCCTCGAGCACGGTCCTACGGGCACGCGCCAGCCATTGCGCGAAGGTCGGCTCGCCCGACAGCTCACACCGGAGCACCAGGGTGTTGGCAACGAAACCGATGAGATCCGGCGGCACACTCCCCCGGTTGGCGATCACCGTCCCCACACCGAAGTCGGGCTGCCCGGAGTAGCGGTGCAGGAGTGCCGAGAACGCGGCGAAGAGCACCATGAACAGGCTGCACCCTTCCCGGCTGGCGAGCTCTCGCAGGGCCTCGCTGAGCGCTGGCGACAAGGAGAGGGGAACGGTGGCACCTCGATGGCTCGTGGAGGTGGAGGCCGTGTGATCCACGGGGAGCTGGAGCGGAGGCAAACCCGTGAGCTTCTCCTTCCAGTACGTGCGCTCACGGGCTCCTGACGCTCCGGCCAGCCATGCACGCTCGCGCAAGGCCGCGTCGGCGAACTGCATCGACACGGGCGGCAACGCAGCCGTCTGCCCCCTGACGAAGGCCGTGTACAGCGCCGACAACTCCCGGACGAAGACGCCGAGTGACCAGCCATCCGTGATGATGTGGTGTTTCGTCACGAAAAGAGCGAAGTCGTCGGCCCCCAGGGCCACGAGCGTGACACGAAACAGTGGGCCTTTCGCCAGGTCAAAGGGCTGCCGGGCCAGCTCTTCCGAGCGCCGCTGGAGCTCCTCCTCGCGCGCCTGCTCCGTGAGCCCCGGCAGCTCCACGAGCGTCAGCTCCACACCGGTTTCGAGAGACTCGATGACCTGCTGGGGATTCCCCTCCACCTCGGGGAACCGCGTCCGGAGTACCTCGTGCCGCCGGACGAGCGCGTCCAGGCTCCGGCGCAGCGCCTTGATGTCGAGCGCGCCGCGCACGCGGATGCCGAGATGGACGTTGTACTGCGGCGTGCCGGGCGAGAGCCGGTCGAGGAACCAGAGCCGCTCTTGCCCACTGGACAGAGGGATGACCTCTGGCCTCGTGGGGGGTCGTCCCGGCTCGGCTCCTGCCTCCTCCCGAGAGGAGTGCTTGCGCAGGAACTCCAGGATGTCTCCCTTGTGCGCCGACAGCTCGGCGCGCAGCTCCGGGGTGAGGACGGCCTTGCCCGCCTCGACCAGGAGCTTGTCTCCGTCGACACGCAGGCGCACCCCCTTGGCCGCGAGGGTGCCCAACAACTCACGTACACTCATAGGACGAAGACCTCTTTGTCATCGGCGGCGGTCTCACCCGCTACCGGTTCAGCACCCTCCCCCGCCCTCGCGAGCGTTTCGGCCAGGGTGCGATCCATGACTTCACCCAGGAGATGCTCGCAGAGCGCGGCCAGCGTCGGGTGCTTCCAGATCAACGAGACCGGCAGCGACAGCCCCAGCCCCGACTCCAGACGGTTGCGCAGCTCGAGCCCCATCAGGGAGTCGAGGCCAAAACCCTGGATCGGCACCTCCGGATCGATGCGCGCGGAGTCCAGGCGGAGAACCCGGGCAAGCTGCTCCCGGACGAACCGCGTGAGGGCCTCGCGCGCCGCCTCCTTCGTCGCCGTCCGCAGCGTCTCAAGCAGGGCCACGTCCCTCGCGTCGGCGGAGCCCGCGCCCGAACTGGCCGGGACCAGCTCCGAGAGCCAGGGGGAGGTGCGCGCACGGGGATAGAACTCCACCCACTTGTGGAGCTCGAGCGGCATGACCGCCATCTGGGTCACCTCGCCATCGAGCAGCCGGCCCAGGAGCGCGTTGCCCTCCGCGGGCGTCAGGCTGTCCGAGCCACGCTGGGCGAGACGTTCTC
The DNA here is from genome assembly GCF_026626635.1 of Archangium lansingense. GTDB lineage: Bacteria > Myxococcota > Myxococcia > Myxococcales > Myxococcaceae > Archangium > Archangium lansingense. The sequence goes on along the minus strand of NZ_JAPNKA010000001.1, from coordinate 6,100,327 downwards.
CCCGGTTGGCCTGGGCCGCGGCCAGACCGACCTCCGAGAAGGGCCCCCAGTTGATGCTCAGGCCGGGCAGCCCGAGCGCCCGGCGATGGTGCGCGAGCGCATCGAGGAAGGCGTTGGCGGCCACATAGTTGCCCTGCCCCGGTGCACCGAACATCGAGGCCGCCGACGAGTACAGGACGAAGAAGTCGAGCGGCAGCTCGCGCGTCAGGACATGCAGGTTCCAGCCACCGAGGACCTTGGGCGCCATCACGCGGCGGAACCGCTCCACCGTCTGTTGCACCAGGACACCGTCGTCCAGCACACCCGCGGCGTGGATGACACCTCGCAGGGGAGGCTCCCCCTCCGCGGCCTCCGAGAGCACCCGGGCGAGCTGCGTCCGGTCGGACACGTCGGCCCGGGCCACCCGTACGCGAGCCCCGCTGGCCTCGATCGCCGCCACCGCCGCCTGCTGTTCCGGGCTCAGGGCCGTGTCACGTCCCACGAGCACGACGTGGCCCGCGCCCTGCTCCGCCATCCACTTCGCCACCGAGAGACCCAGCCCGCCGAGTCCGCCCGTGACGAGGTACGTCCCATCGGCGCGGAGCCGGCGTGCCTCCGTCGCGGGCACCACGATGCGCGCCTTTGGATCGTTCAGGGTGAGGGCGACCACCTCCGGCGGTGGGAGAGTCCCCGCCTCGCGCGCGTCCCGCACTTCCCTCCAGAGACGCGCGAACCTTTCGGGCTTGCGACGGGCGAGCTCCGGCACGTCGACCACGCACCAGGCGACGTTCGCATCACCGGCACGGGCCGGTGCTCCCGACGCACGCAGGTCGAGGACCCGGGCCCCCTCACTCAACACGGACAGACTCCGCTCGAGCTCGGCCGCGCCCGGCGCGACGACGGCCAGCTCCACCCCACGTCCTCCGGTCAGGTCCAGCAGCCGCGTGGCGAACGAGGCCTCGCTCGGATCCACGAGCCGCTCGACCCCCAGCTCCCGCAGGGCCTCCCGCTGCCCGGCCGTCGTGGCAACGGCGATGACCTCCGCGCCCGCCCCTCTGGCCAACTTGACCGCGGCACGCCCGAGCCCGCTCTCGGTCCCGAGCACCAGCACGCGGCCTCCCTTCTCGAGCCGTCCGAGGTGGAACAGCGCGTACCAGGCAGGCAGGACGGCCGCCACGAGCGCCGCGACCCCCTCGGACTGAGGAGCACCGCGCACGATGCGCGCGACATGCCGGCCATCCGGGCGAAGGGAAAGCTCCTCCTCCGCGTCGGCCACGAGCAGCTCGCGCACCAGCGCCGCTCCAGCGTCACCGGGGCCCATCACGGCGGAGACGTCCACGCGCGTGCACTGCAGCTCCGGGTGCTCTTGCGCGAGCGTGCGGCCCAGGCCCCACAACGGGGCCTGCGCCAGGCTGGAGGCCGACCCGCTGGCGGAGCCATGGTGCATGCCGCGCGTGACGAGCCACAGCCTGGGCGAACCCGACAGCCCCGCCCGGGAGAGTGCCTGGACGAGGTGCAGCACGCCGCCGCACCCCTTCATCGGCTCCACGGTGGGCTCCGCATCGTGCGGCGGCATCCCTGCGAGCTGGATCACCCCACCAGGAACCTGTTCTCCGCCGAAGGCCTCGGCCAGCACCGCGTCGAACGCCTGGGGCGAGCTCGCATCCACGATGCGGCGCCCCGGCCCCTCCCCCGCGAGGTCAACGCGGAAGACGTCTCCGCCGCGCGCCCGCAGCAGGGACTCGACCGCGTCGGCGAGCTCGCTGCCGTCGGCGACGAGCAACCAGCGCCCGCTCGCCCTGGCGGTCTCGGGGAGAGCCGGCTGGGCGGCGGGCTGATGCCGCCACTCGAGCGCGAAGAAGAGCTCCTTCCCCGCGCGCTCCGCGGCCGGGGTCTCCAGTTGCTGGATGCGCAACCCGAGCGCCTCCACCAAGAGCTGGCCGGACGCGTCGCACAGCGCGAGATCGAACTCGTACACCCCACTCGGCACGCCCTCCCGTGGGCGCAGCCGCACGTGGCAGAAGACCTCCGTCCCCGGCTGTGCATGAAACCGCAGGCTGGCGAGCGCCACGGGCACGGCGGGACCCGAATCGGGCGTGAGGTCCTCCTGGGGAACGGCCGCGGCCACCAACTGGAAACACGCATCCAGCAGGGCGGGATGGATTCGATACGCCGAGGTCCCCGCGGCGAGCGGCTCGGGCAGGCGCACGTGCCCGAGCGCCTCCGCGTGGCCACGCCACACCTGCTGGACCCCCTGGAACGCCAGTCCGTAGGCCACCCCACGACGCGCCAGCTCTTCGTAGTGAGCCGCCTGGGCGATCACCTCGGGGCAGCGCCGCCGGATCGCATCGAGCGACTCGAGCGCCCGCGCCGGCTGCCCTTCCGGAATGGGACGGATCCGCCCCGTGACGTGTGCCATCCAGCCCGCCGGAAGGCCCGCCTCCGTGCTCGCCTTCTGGCTCGAGAGCCGGAACGAGAGGGCTCCTCCGCCCTCGTCGCTCAGCGCCATCTGGACCACGCGCGGCTGCCCTTCCGGCAGTAGCAGTCCTTCCTTGAAGGAGGTGTCGACGAGCTCGTGCGCCGTCTCTCCGGACACCTCACGCGCCGCCGAGAGCGCCATCTCCAGATAGGCCGCGCCCGGCACCACCACCGAGCCACTCACGCGGTGATCCGCCAGGTACGACGGCGCCGTGGCGCTCAGCGCGGACTCCCAGAAGCGCGTCTCCTCGTGCACGGAGGCCGTGAACGAGGACCCCAGGAGCGGATGACCTCCGGAGCTCGAGCGCACGGCCCGGACGCGCGCGGTGGCGGCGGGCTCGATCTCCAACCAGTGTCGCTCGCGCTGCCACGAATAGGAGGGGAGCGCGACCCGGCGGCGCTTGTTCGGGTGCAACCGCGGCCAGTCCACGCGATCCACCCGGGTGGACAGCGCGCCCAGCGACGAGAGCAGGCAATGCCACTCCTCCTGCTCGCGGAGCAGGCTCGGCACCACGAGCCCCCGCCCCGACGTGTCCCCCTCCCTCAACATCGCATCCACGAAGGGCACGAGGATGGGATGCGGGCTCAGCTCGATGAACAGGACGTTTCCATCCTGGATGAGGCGCTGGACCGCATCTGCGAACAACACGGGCTGGCGCAGGTTGCGCACCCAGTACGAGGCATCCAGCTCGCGGCCGTCGATGGGAGCCCCCAAGACCGTGGAATAGAGCGGCACCGTGCTCCCGGTGGGGCGGATGGCCGCCATCCGCACCAGCAGCTCCTCGCGCAGCGGATCCATCTGCGGGCTGTGCGAGGCCACGTCCACCTTCACCCAACGGCAGAACACCTCGCGCCGCTGGAGACGCTCCAGCACCTCCTTCAGCGCGGCCGGGTCTCCCGAGAGCACCGTCGACTTCGGCCCGTTGCTGACCGCGATGGCGATCCGATCCTCCGCGCCCCGGATCTCCACCTGCGCCTGTTCCCGGGAGAGATCCACGACGGCCATGGCTCCCTGGCCGCTGACGCGTTTGAGCAGCTTGCTCCGCTCGCAGATGATGCGCGCCGCGTCGTCCAGAGAGAGCGCCCCCGCGACGTGCGCCGCGGCGACCTCTCCCATGCTGTGCCCCACCACGGCGTGAGGCTCCAGCCCGAACGAGCGCCACACCGCCGCGAGCGCCACCTGCAAGGCGAACAGCGTCGGCTGGATGACGTCGATGTCATTCCAGCGGGGCTGCTGCTCGGGGTTCGTCAGCAGCTCGCGCAGGGACCAATCCACATACGGGCGCATCGCCTCATGGCAACGATCGATGGCCTCCCGGAATGCAGTGTCCTCCGCGTACAGCTTCCGCCCCATTCCGAGCCACTGCGAGCCCTGCCCCGGAAAGACGAAGACGATCCGCTGTGCGAGCCCCGCGCCCCGGCGTCCCGAGGACAGACCGGCATGGCTCTGCCCGGCGGCGAAGGCCGCGAGCTGCTCGAGGAGCTCCTGCCTGGACCTCGCCGCGAGGGCGAGCCGGTGGTCGTGATGGGTGCGGCAGAGCGTCGAGGTGTAGCTGAGGTCCGCGAGCGAGCCCGCCTCCTCGCTCTTCAGGAACGTGCTCCACGTCTCCGCCAGGGAGGACAGCGCCCGCGGCGTCTTGGCGGACAGGACGACGAGCTGCGGCCTCCCGTCCTCGGCGGGTGCGGCGGTGCCGGTGGTGGCGGGAGCCTCCTCCAACACCACGTGCGCGTTGATTCCGCTCAGTCCGAAGGAGCTCACACCGGCGATGCGCCGCCCCTCGTGCGCCGGCCAGGGGATGCGCTCGACGGGGACTCGCGCCGGAATGCGATCCCACTCCACATGCGGGTTGGGTGTGTGGAAGTGCAGATGCGGGGGGATCTCCTTGTGCTGCAGCGCGAGGATCGTCTTGATGACTCCGGCGATGCCCGCGGCCGGTTCGAGGTGGCCGATGTTCGTCTTCACCGAACCGATGAAGAAGGGCCTGTCCTCCGGACGCCCCTTGCCGAGCACGGCGCCGAGCGCCCGGAGCTCGATCGGATCCCCGAGCGGCGTGCCGGTCCCGTGGGCCTCGACGTAACCCACGAGGGCCGGGGCGATGCGCGCGTTGTCGAGCGCCCGCTGGATGACCGCCTGTTGCGCCGGCCCGTTGGGGACCGTCAGTCCGCCGCTGGCACCGTCATGGTTGACGGCGGAGCCACGGAGCAACGCGAGGATCGAATCGCCATCGCGTTGCGCATCCGAGAGCCGCTTGAGCACGAGGACGCCACACCCCTCCCCTCGCACGTACCCATCCGCGGAAGCATCGAACGTCTTGCACCGGCCATCGCCCGCGAGTGCCTGCATGCTGCACAGGCAGATCGTCGTCTCCGGGGAGAGGATCAGGTTGACTCCGCCCACCAGCGCCAGGTTGGACTCACCCGCGCGGAGGCTCTCGCTGGCCAGGTGGAGCGCGACCAGCGACGACGAGCACGCGGTGTCGACCGGCATGCACGGTCCCTGCAGCCCAAGCACGTAGGCCAGGCGGCCCGGAACGAAGCTGTACCCGTTGCCCGTCGCCGTGTACCCGTCGAGGAGGGCCGGATCGTTCTCCTTCAGCAGGCGCGCCATGTAGTCGCTGGACATCACGCCCATGAAGACGCCCGTCTTGCTGCCAGCGAGCCGCTCCGGCGCCAGGCCCGCGTTCTCCAGCGCCTCCCACGCGACCTCGAGGACGAGCCGCTGCTGCGGATCCAGGCTCGCCGCCTCCCGGGGAGAGATACCGAAGAAATCGGCATCGAAGTGCTCCACGTCGTCGAGGAAGCCGCCCCGGAGTCCGTACATCTTGCCGGGGACACCCCGGCGGGAATCGTAATGGCCGGGCACGTCCCAGCGGGACTCGGGCACCTCGCGCAGCGCGTCCACGCCGTCGCGCAGGAGCTTCCAGTACGACGGACCATCGCTGGCGCCGCCAGGGAAGCGGCACCCCATTCCGATGATGGCGATCGGCTCGGTGCGGGCACGCTCCACCGCCTCGAGACGCGATTGCAACTTCTCCACGAGCAACGCGGCGCGCTGCAGCGCGGTGGGCTCGGCTGGTTTTTCCTGCTTGCTCATGATCCCTCTTCCATCAGGGCCGAGAGCTTCGCCTCCAGCGAGGCGGCGAGCTCATCCTGCGATAGTTCCATGATGCGCTGGAGCGCCGAGTCCTCGGCCTCTCCCGGCGCGCTTCCACCCGGCTGCTGCCGCAGGCCGAGGACCTCGTCGTGCAAGTAGCTCGCGAGCGCCTCGGCCGTCGGGTAATCGAAGACCAGGGTCGACGGCAGCGACGCACCCACGGTGTTCTGCAGGCGGTTGCGGAGCTCGAGCGCCATCAGTGAGTCCATCCCCACCTCGAACAACCGCTGCCGGGGTTCCAACGGGGACGATGCATCCAGGCCGAGCACCCGCACCGCCTCGCCCTGCACGTGCTCCATCAGCAGCGACAGCCGCTGGCGTGGCTCCGCCGTCTCGAGCCGGCGCCGAAGCTCGGGAGACGAACGCTCGCCAGCCTCGGACCCGGCCTCCGGCCGGCCGCCCAACTCCGCGAGCAGGGTGGGCGCCGCGCCCCGCGGGAACTGCTCGAGGTAGCGCGGCCAGTGGACCCGCATGAGGGTGACCTGCGGCTGCCCATGACCGAGCGCCCGGCCAAACGCCCCCAGCGCCACGTCCGGAGAGAAGGCCTCGATGCCCTGCGCCTGGAAGCGGGACGCGAGCTGCGCGGCCATGCCGACCTCGGCCCAGGGGCCCCAGTTGATGCTCAGCGCCGGCAGCCCCAGGGCGCGCCGGTGAAGCGCCAGCGCGTCCAGGAAGGCATTGGCTGCCGCGTAGCTGCCCTGCCCCGGCGAGCCGAGCAGCGTCGCCGCCGACGAGAACAGCACGAAGAAGTCGAGCTCCCCGCCCTGGGTCAACTCATGGAGGTGCCACGCGCCGTCCACCTTGGGTGCGAGCACCCGGGTGAAGCGCTCCCAGTCCTGCTGCAGGAGGACGCCGTCGTCCAGGACGCCCGCTGCATGGACTACGCCGCGCAGGGGGGCCAGCCTTCCCGCCTCTTCGAGGGTGCGGCGAACGTCTTCCCGCTTCGACACATCCGCCTGGAGGACGAGGATCCTCGCGCCAGCGGCCTCCAGGGCTCGGAGGGTCTCCTGGGCCTCTGGCCTGGGCCTGCCGCGCCCGATGAGTACCAGGTTCCGCGCGCCCTGCTCCACCATCCACCGCGCGAGCGAGAGGCCCAGCCCACCGAGCCCACCCGTGAGCAGGTAGCTCGCGTCCGGCCGCAACGGCGGCACCGTCCGCGGCTCGTCACGCGACGCGCGCATCCGCGCGACGTGGCGCTGGCCCTCGCGGATCACCACCTGCCGCTCGCCATCCGAAGCGCTGAGCTCACGCCAGATCGCCAGCGCATCGTCTCCGGAGGCGGCGGGATCGAGATCCACGAGCGCACCACACCGATCGGGATGCTCCTGCGAGAAGACGACGCCCAGGCCCCAGAGCGGGACCTGCTCCAGCGCGAGCGGCCTCGAGCCGGACGAGAGCGCCCGGGCTCCACGGGTCACCAGCCAGAGACGAGCGGTGGAGGGCGAGCCCGCCAGTGCCTTGACCAGATGCAGCGCGCTGCCACAACCCAGCAGGTGCGCCGCGCGCAGCGACTCCAGGTCCTCTCCGCCAGGCCCACGCAGCCCCCAGAGGTGGATGACGCCCCCGAGCGATTCGCCCGGCGGCACTGCCTCCTCGAGCAGCCGCGCGTAGTCCTCGGCGCGCTGGGGATCGAGGGTGAAGCGGTCCCCGTCGTGGCGGACGAACGCCTCGCCCGGGTGGACCAGCACGGAGCGGCAACCACTCCACCGGAGCCGCTCCGCCAGGGCCTCCGCGGTGCCCGCCGCGTCCGCGAATACGATCCAGCGGCCGAGCCCGGGCACCCCGTCGGGCAGGGGCTGACGCATCCAGCCGAGCTCGTAGAACGTCTCGCGCTGGCCATGGCGCAGCACCGCCATCAACGCCTCGCGCGGTGCGCGCTTGTGCTTCAACCCCTCGATCTCGATGAGCACCCGCCCCTCGGCGTCGACCACGTACACGTCACCGGTGATCACCTCACCCACGGCGTCCCCGGCGTCCCGGCGCACGGCGTACGCCCACACGGGGCCGCTCGGCCGCTCGTGGAAGCGGAAACGCTCCACCGAGATCGGTACGTAGACGGTGCTCAGCTGCGCGTCGTCGCGGATGAGATCCGTGCCCATCGCCTGCAGGAAGGAGTCGACGAGGCCCGGGTGAATGTACAGCCCCCGGTCATCCCGCTCCGTTGGCAGGCGCAGCTGGCAGAGCGCCTCGCGCCCGCCGCTCCAGATGCGCTCGATCCACCGGAACGCGTGGCCGAGGTTGAACCCGATGTCCCAGTTCCGCTCATAGATACCCGAGTCCACCTGGCGCGAGCAGCGCGCCTCGATCTCCTGCCGCGACAGGGGCGCCGGGCGCGCGGGCCCGTCTCCGCCCACTTGCAGCGACCCCGTACCATTCAGGAGCCAGCCCTCGGTCTCCGGGTCGGCGGACGCGGAGAGGCTGTAGAGCTCGAAGTCGTACCGGCCCTGCCCCTTGGGCGCGAGGACGAGCTGGACGAGCTGTTCCTCCTCGTCCGCGAGCACGATGGGCTGCGAGAAGAGGCACTTCTCGATGGTGTACGGCCCGGCCCCGAGCGACTGGGCGGCGGTCGCGAGGATGCGGGCGATGTGGCATGAGCCGGGCACGACGATCGTCCCGTAGAGCCGGTGCTCGTCGAGGAAGGGCAACGACTGCGCGCTGTAGCGGCCCTCGAAGACGATCGCCTTGTTCAGGGGCGAGCGCACACGCTGTCCGACGAGCGCCTGCGCACTCGTGACCGGCGAGGCCGGACGAGAGGCCTTGGGCGCCTCCAGCCAGTGCCGCTGGTGCTGCCACGGATACGTCGGAAGCGTGACACGCGACCGGCGGCGCCCACCGTCCACCGCGGCCCAGTCCACCGCCACGCCCTGGGTGTAGAGCGCCCCCAGGCTGGAGAGGATCTGCGGCTGCTCGGAGTGGCCCTTGCGCAGCGAGGGCAACCAGGTGCCCGCGTCCTCCCCGAGCCCCTTCAGCGCCATGCCGGTGAGCGTCGGATGCGGGCCGACCTCCACGAACACGGTGCCGCCGAGCGCCCGGAGCGCCTTCAGCCCGTCGTGGAAGCGCACCGCCTCGCGCACGTGGCGGCGGAAGTACGTGGCGTCGAGCACCTCACCGTCCCCGAGGACCTGGCCCGTGACATTGGAAGCCAGGTGGATGCGGGGCGCGCGGAAGGAGATCTTCCCGGCCGTGAGCTCGAAGGAGTCCAGCATGGGCTCCATGAGCGGCGAGTGGAACGCGTGGGACACGGTGAGCCGCCGGGTCTTGATGCCCCGGGCCTGCAACGAGGCGGCGATCGCCTCCACCGCCTCGCGCTCGCCGGAGAGCACCGTGTCCGCCGGCCCGTTGACCGCCGCGATCGAGACGCGATCCGCGTACGGAGCCAGGAGCTCCGCGACCTGCTCCTCGCTGGCGGAGACGGCCATCATCTCGCCATTGCGCGGCAGCGCTTGCATGAACCGCGCGCGCTCGGTGATGAGCCCGAGGGCCTCCTCGAGGTCCATCACCCCCGCCACGCAGGCGGCGACGTACTCGCCGACGCTGTGGCCCAGCACGGCCCAGGGCTCGACGCCCCAGGAGCGCCACAGCTCCGCCAGCGCGTACTCCAGCGCGAAGAGCGCCGGCTGCGTGAACTCGGTGTCGTCGATCCGCGACCCCGTCCCGTGCATCACCGACAGGAGGGACTCACCCCACCTGCCCTCGAGCAGCGCGTTGCAACGATCCAGGGCCGCGCGGAACACGGGCTCGGTCTCGTACAGCTCCCGGCCCATGCCCGCGTACTGCGCGCCCTGCCCCGTGAACACGAAGACGACCTTGGGGTCCTCGCCCTCGGCACGGCCCTGGACCAGCCGGGGGACCTCCTCCCCGCGCGCGAACGCCAGCAGCCGCTCCCGGGCCTGCTCCGCCGACTCCGCGACGAGCGCGAGCCGGTGCGCGAACGAGGTGCGCTGGGTGTTCGCCGCGTGGCAGACATCCGCGAACGCCTGTGCCGGGTGCGTGGCGAGGTGCTCACCGACCCGCGCCGCGAGCTGCGTGAGAGCGCCCTTCGTCTTCGCCGAGAGCGCGAGCACGTGCGCGCCCGGCTCGGACCGGGCCGCGACGGGCTCGGGCGGAGGCGCCTCCTCCACGATGACGTGCGCGTTGGTTCCGCTCAGGCCGAAGGCGCTGATGCCGGCGATCCGCGGACGCGAGCGCTCCGGCCACGGAGTGGGCTTCGTGGGGATGTCCAGCGGGAACCCGCCCAGCTCGATGTGGGGGTTGAGTTGCTGGAGGTGCAGGTGCGGCGGGACCACCCCGTGCCGCTGCGAGAGGACGACCTTGATGAGACCGGCGATGCCCGCCGCCGCCTCCAGGTGGCCGATGCTGGTCTTCACCGAGCCGATGAGTAGCCGCTGCTCGAGCGTGCGCCCCTCACCGAGCACCCTGGCCAGCGCCCGGACCTCGATGGGATCACCGAGCGACGTGCCCGTTCCGTGCGCCTCGATGTAATCCACGTCCGCGGGCGCGACACCGGCGTTGGCCAGGGCGGCGCGGAGGACCTGCTGCTGGGCATCCCCGTTTGGCACCGTGAGCGCGCTGCTCGGGCCATCGTGGTTGACGGCCGAGCCGCGGATGACGGCGAGGATGTCATCTCCATCCCGCTTCGCATCGGACAGGCGCTTGAGGACCACGATGCCGCAACCCTCGCTGCGCACGTAGCCGTCCGCGGAGGCATCGAAGGTCTTGCACCGTCCATCCCGGGACAGCGCCCGGAGCTGCGCGAGGTAGATGGTCGAGTGCGGCGCGAGCGTCAGGCTGACGCCACCGGCGAGCGCCAGGTTGCTCTCGCCGGAGCGCAGGCTCTGGCAGGCCAGGTGCACGGCCACCAGCGACGAGGAGCACGCGGTGTTCAAGCTCATCGTCGGACCCTGGAGCCGGAGCACGTAGGCCAGCCGGCCAGCGGCGAAGCTCGAGTCGTTGCCCGTGGCGATATAGGCGTCACCCGGGGCCGAGGCACTGCCCACCCCGTGGAGCATCGCGTACTCGTTGCTGCCGATTCCGATGAACACGCCGGTGCGGGTGTTGGCCACGTGCGCCGGAGCGATCCCCGCGTGCTCCAGGGACTCCCAGGCCACCTCCAGCAGCAGGCGCTGCTGCGGGTCCATGTTCGCCGCTTCCCGAGGAGCAATTCCGAAGAACTGGGAGTCGAACTGATCGACCCCATCCAGGAAGCCACCCCACCGGGTGTAGGTCTTCCCCGGGACGCCCGGCTGTGGGTCGTAATACTCGTCGAGCTTCCACCGCGAGGCGGGAACCTCGCGGATGGCGTCCACGCCTCCCTCCAGCAGCCGCCAGAAGGACTCGGGGCCCGAGGCCTGGGGCACCCGGCAGCCAATGCCGATGATCGCGATCGGCTCCGTCGCGCTGCTCGCTGCGCGCTCGGCCTCCTCCTTCACCTCCACGTCCAGCTGGAGCACGTCCTGCAGGATGTGGGAAGCGAGTGCCAGGACGGTGGGACGATCGAACGCGATCGTCGACGCGAGCTCGACACCGAGCCGGGCCGCCAGCCGCCGCCGCAGCTCCAGGGCGGTGATCGAGTCCATGCCCGTCTCGAAGAAGCCCTGCTCCAGCTTGACCGAGGCGCTCGACGGGAAGCCGAGCACCCGGGCCACCTCCTCACGGACCCAGGAGATCACCAACTCCTTGCGGCGCGCGGGCGAGGCGCTGTTCAGCTGCGCCAGCGCCTCGCTTCCGGCGGCCTGCTCCACCGGACGCGGCGCGGGAGCCGAGGGCGCCGGCACCGGGCCGAGCGCCTCCAGCAGAGGCCTGCGCGCCCGCGACTCATAGACGGACTTGAAGAGGCTCCAGTCGACCGGAGCGACGCTGCGCTGGGTCACGTCCATGGCGAGCAGCGCCTCGAGTACCTGGACCCCTCCCTCCACGGTGACACCCCGGAGACCCATGCGCTCGAACCAGCGCAAGCCCTCCTCTGCGACCATGCCCTCGGCGGCCCAGGGGCCCCAGTTGATGCTCAGCGCGTGCTGTCCCCGTGAACGGCGGTAGTGGGCGAGCGCATCGAGGAACTGGTTGCCCGCGGCGTAGTGCGCCATCCGGGCCGAGCCCCACACGGCCGAGCCCGACGAGAAGTAGACGGTGAAGTCCAGCTCCAGCTCGCGCGTGAGTTGGTGGAGCACCCAGCCACCGGTCACCTTGGGACGGAGGATGGAGGCGAGCGCCGCCTCGTCCATCGTCTCGAGCGGCACGAGCGTGGACACACCCGCGGCGTGGATGATGCCCTTCAGCGGAGCCGGGCTTCGATGGATCGACTCGAGTACCTCCGCCATGCGGGCCGGGTCACCCACGTCCGCGCTGAGGGCGTGCACGATGACCCCCTCGGCCTCCATCGCCTCGATCGCGGCGAGTTGCCGGCCAAGGTCTCCCTCGCGGGGGAGCGCCGGCCACTCCGCGCGGTCGGGCAGTCCCCTCCGGCCCAGCAGCACCAGGTGCCGCGCGCCCTTGGAGACCATCCACCTCGCCACGTGCAGCCCCAGCCCACCCAGACCGCCGGTGATGAGGTACGTCGCATCGGCACGGAGCGCAACGGGCGCGAGCGCAGCAGCAGGAGGCGCGGAGACGAGGCGCGCGATGTACCGGGCCCTACCGCGGAAGGCGAGCTGATCCTCCCCATCGGAGCCGGACAGCTCGCGCCACAGCGCCTCCACCTCGCCCGCCGGAGCGCTTGGATCCAGATCCACCAACCCGCCCCAGATCGCCGGGTGCTCGAGGGCCATGACCCGCCCCAGGCCCCACATGGGCGCGTGCAGCGGCGAGCCGACCGCGACGTCGCCCACCGGCTGGCTACCACGCGTGCACAGCCACAGCCGGGCACCGTTCGCGGAGCCACTCCGCACGAGCGCCTGCACGAGGCGCACCGCCGAGTGGACCCCCAGCTGCTGCGCGGATTCAACCTCCGCGAGCGTGGGCTCCGAGGCCGGCGGAGCATCCGCTCCCCACAGGTGCACGACGGCTCGAACCGGACCGACCGCCTGGAGCAGCCGCTCGAAGTGCTCGGGGCGCCGCGGATCGATCGACCGTACCCGCTGGCCTCGTACCGACTCCTCCTCCCCGGGGATGATCAACCAGCACGGCTCGCCCCTCTCCTCGAGCAGCGCGGCCAGCGCGGCGCCAGTGCCTTCGCGATGGCCGAGGACGAGCCACGCCCCGGCACTCTGCTGCGCGCGCGGTGCAACCGCCCCGCGCTCACTCGCCTGCCACGTCAGATCGTAGACCCAATCGTCCGGCCGGGTCGTGCCCGGAGCCTGAGCGCCGCTGCCCACGCCACTGGCCGCGGCCGCCGGAGCGTCGATCCAGTACCGGGAGCGCTGCCACGGATAGAGGGGCAGCGAGACCGGGCGCCCTCCCGAGGGGGAGAGCCGGGCCCAATCCACGGCGAAGCCCTTCACGTGGAGCCCTCCCAGGGCACCGAGCATCACCGTGTGGCCATCCCGCCCCTTGCGCAGGGAGGGCACCGCGGCGCCCTCCAGCTCGCGGCGCGCGAGCGCCTGGGAGACGTACCGGCCGAGCGCCGGCTGCGGCCCGAGCTCCACGAAGAGCCGGTGGCCCTCGTCGAGCAGGGTGTCCACCGCGTCGGAGAAACGCACCGCCTCGCGGATGTTGCTCGCCCAGTATGCCGCGTCGAGCGCCTGGCCCTCGATGACCCTGCCGCTGACGGTCGAAATCATCGGGATGGACGTCGGCCGCGTCTCGAGACGGCCCAACACCTCGACCAGCTCGGGCTGGAGCGGTGCCATCTGCTGGCTGTGGAACGCGTAGTTGACGCCGAGATCACGCGTGGAGATGCCACGCGCGCGCAGGGTTTCGAGCACCTCCCCGAGTGCCGCCGGCTCGCCGGAGAGGACCACGGAGCGGGCATCATTGATGGCCCCGATGGATAGCCGCTCGGCGTAACGCTCGAGCTCGCGCCGGGCCTCCTCGGGCGAGAGTTCGACCGCGGCCATGCGGCCCTTGCCCGTTGCCCGCTGCATGAGGCGGCTCCGATGCGCCACCAGGCGCGCCGCCTCGGGCAGGCTCAGCGCTCCGGCCACGTGCGCGGCGGCGATCTCGCCCACGCTGTGACCCACGACGGCGGCCGGGACGACCCCGAGCGCACGCCAGGCCGCTGCGAGCGCGACCTGGATCGCGAAGATGGCGGGCTGCGCCACCTCCGTCTCGTCCAGCCTCGACGCGGGGCCTTCCGCCTCGAGCGCCTCGACGATCGAGAACCCGGTGTGCTGGGCGAGGAGCGTGTCGCACTCGCGCAGAGCGGCGGCGAAGGGCTCGCTCCGTGCGAGCAGATCCCGCCCCATGCCCTGCCACTGCGAGCCCTGACCGCCGAAGACGAAGACCACCTTGCCCCGCCGGCTCTCGACGACCCCCGTGGAGAGGTACGGCGGCGCCGAGCCCTCGAGGAAGGACTGGAGCTGCTCGCCCCATTCCTGCGTGGAGCGGCCGGCCACGGCGAGACGGTGCTCGTGGTGGTTGCGCCGGAGCGCGGCGGTGTAGGCGATGTCCTCGAACGAGAGGCTCTCGTTGCCCGGCTGGGCCAGGAGCTCACGGTACGAGCGCGCGAGCGCCCGCAGCGCGCCCTCGCTCCGCGCGGACAGGGCGAGGAGCTGGGCCCCGGCCTCGGCGGCCGGGTGCGCACGGGATGACGTGGGAGGCTCCTCGAGGATGACGTGCGCGTTGGTCCCGCTGATGCCGAAGGAGCTCACGGCCGCGTACCGGCGCCGCTGGGCGGCGGGCCACGGCTGCGGCTGCGTCGGGATGACGAAGGGCGTGTCCTCGAGCGAGATACGGGGGTTGAGCGCCTTGAAGTGCAGGTGCTTCGGGATGGCCTCGTGCCGCAGGGCGAGGAGGACCTTGATGAGGCCCGCCATGCCGGCCGCTGCCTCCAGGTGCCCGATGTTCGTCTTGGCGGAGCCGAGGAAGCAGGGGAAGCCGTCCTCGCGCCGGGCGCCATAGGTCTCCCGCAGGGCCTCGACCTCGATCGGATCCCCGAGCGGCGTACCGGTGCCGTGGGCCTCGATGTAGCCGATGTCCCGGGGCGACAGCCGGGCCGCCGCCAGGGCCTCGCGGATCAGCGCCTGCTGGGCCAGCACGTTGGGCGCCGTCAGTCCGGTGGAGCCACCGTCCTGGTTCACGGCCGAGGCGCGAATCACCCCGAGGACGTTGTCTCCCTGGGCCAGCGCATCGGAGAGCCGCTTGAGCACGACGACGCCGCAGCCCTCACCACGGACGAAGCCATTGGCCCTCGAATCGAAGGTCCGGCAGCGCCCGTCCGGGGACAGCGCCATGAGCTTGGAGAGCCAGGAGCTCGGACGCGGGGAGAGGAGCAGGTTGACGCCTCCCACGAGCGCCGCGTCGCACTCCCGGTTGCGCAGGCTCTGGCTGGCCAGGTGCAACGCCACGAGCGAGGACGAGCAGGCCGTGTCCACGGACATGGCCGGGCCGCGCAGATCCATCAGGTACGAGAGCCGCCCGGCGATCACGCTGTTGGAGCAGCCGATGACCGAGTAGACGTCTCCCTCGACGCCGCGCTCCGCCTGCAGCATGGCGTAGTCGTAGCCGCACACGCCGACGAAGACGCCCGTGCGAGTGCCCGCAAGGCGCGACTTCGGCAGGCCGGCATCCTCGAGCGCCTCCCAGGCGACCTCGAGCAGCAGCCGCTGCTGCGGATCCATGGCCACGGCCTCGCGAGGCGCGATCCCGAAGAACTCCGGATCGAAGCCATCCACGCGCTCCAGGAAGCCTCCCCAGCGCGTGCCCTTGTGCTCGGCGGCGTCCGTGCTGCTCCGCCAGCGCTCGGCGGGGACCTCGCGGACGGCATCCACCCCTTCAGACAACAGCCGCCAGTACGCCTCCGGCTCGTTGGCGCCGCCCGGGAAGCGGCAGCCGATGCCAACGATGGCGAGGGGCTCGAGGCCCTGGTCAGCCGGGGCCTCCTGCCTCGTGGCCGTCTGCGTGGACACGGTCCGCACCGCCGGGGACTCGACCCGGGAGGCGCGGGTCTCGCTCTTCGCCGGACGGGCCTCGGAGCGGGCCTCGGCGTCGAGGAGGGGCTCCAGCTTGCTGAACAGGTGCGTCGTCAGCGCCTGCACCGTGGGGTAGGCGTAGATGAGCGTCGCGGGCAGCGTGAGCTTCAAACCCGACTCGATGCGGTTGCGCACCTCCAGGCCCGTCAGGCTGTCCATCCCCTGCTCGCCGAAGGGCTGATCGGGCTCGATACGATCCGGCTCCATGCGGAGGATGCGGCCGATCTGCTCGCGCAGGTAGGCCTCCAGGAGTCCGAGCCGCTGCTCCGGCTCCGCCGCTGCGAGCTGCTCGCGCGCACCGCCCTTGCGAGAGGAAGTGCCCCCCACCCGCTCCTGCATCAGCGCGGAGAGGAAGGGTGCCTGCGCCGCGCTCAGATAGAACTCGCGCCACTGCCGCAGGTCGAGCGGCACCACGACGGCCTGCGCGACCTCGCGCGCCAGGAGACGGCCGAGCGCCTCGAGCGCCTGCGCGGGCGGCATGTTGCCCACGCCCCGAAGGGCCAGGCGCTCGCCGCGATTCGTCGCCCCGGCGGCGAGCCCCACGTCGGCCCACGGCCCCCAGTTGACGCTCAGCGCCGGGAGTCCGGCCGCGCGCCGGTGATGCGCGAGCGCGTCCATGAAGGCGTTCGCCGCCGCGTAGTTGCCCTGGCCCGGCGAGCCCAGCACCGACGCCGCCGACGAGAACATCACGAAGAACTCGAGCGGGCGGCCCTGCGTCTGCACATGCAGGTTCCACGCGCCCTGGACCTTCGGCGCCAGCACCGAGCGCAGCCGCGGCTCATCCAGTTGCGTCAGCACGCCATCGGCGATGACACCCGCCGCGTGGACGATGCCGCGCAGCGGCCGCTGCTCCGCGTCGATGGACTCGAACAGGCTCGCCACGTCGGCGGCACTCGTGACGTCCGCGCGGTGGACGCGCACCCCGACTCCGCTCGCCCGGAGCTCTCCCAGCACCCGCTCCGCCTGCTCGGAGGGAGCGCCACGCCCGGTGAGCACCAGGTGCCGAGCGCCCCTCTGGACGAGCCACTTCGCAACCTCCAGCCCGAGCCCACCCAGGCCACCCGTGATGAGGTAGGTGCCATCCGCCGTGAGCTCGAGAGGCTTCTGCGCCTCGCGCCCGGACGTTCCCCGTCCCAGCCGCGCGATGTAGCGCACCGCCCCACGCAGGGCGATCCGATCTTCCGCCCCGTCGGCCAGCAACTCCTCGGTGAGAGAGGCGAGCTCCTCGGGCGATGGCCGGGCGCTCAGATCCACGTGCGCGCAGCGCAGCTCGGGGTGCTCATGGGTGATCACCGCCGCGAGGCCCGCGAGGGGCGCGGAGGCCGGAGAGCCGGGGCGCTCGTTCTGGGCGAGCACCTGGACCCCCGACGTCACCAGCCACAGCCGGGGCGCATCGCGCCATCCACGCTGCGCCCACGCCTGCAGCAGGTACACCACGCTGGTGCAGCTCAGGGACAACGTCTGTTCGAGCGACCCGGGCTCCTTCGCTTCGGACGTATCGAGCCCGAAGAGGTGCACCATGCCCCTGCAAGGCGAGTGCTCGCCGAAGGCCTCGCCCAGGAGCTTCTGGAAGTCCTCGAGCCGGGCGGGATTGATGCGGTAGCGATCCTCGCCGAGCCGCTCGTAGGTGGTCCCCGCCTCCACCACGACACAGCCACCGGAGCGCTCCGCGAGCGCGGCGGCCAGCGACTGGCCCGTGCCCCGCGCATCCGCGAAGACGAGCCACCGGCCCTGCTTCCGCGAGCTCCCCTCCTCCACCCGGGCCTGGCGCTGCTGCGGCTGCCATTGCACGGAGTAGATCCAACGGCCCACCTCGTCGGCCGGCGCGCTGGCGGCGCCGATCTTCTTGCACACCAGCCGCTGAACCTCGGCCACCACCCGCCCCTGCTCATCCAGGAGCGTGACGTCGCACTCGACCACGCTCGAGCCCGCGGAGGCCCCATCGACGATCCGGACATGGCTCCAGAGCCCGGCCTCCGGACGCGCCAGGACACGCAGCCGCGAGAGCGCCACAGGCACGTAGACGCCCTCCTCGCCATCGAGACCCTCGAGCGCCGCCGCCAGCACCTGGAAGCAGCCGTCGAGTAGCGCCGGGTGCAGGCCGTAGCGCTCCACCTCCGCCTTCAGCTCGTCATCGAGCTGCACACGGCCGAGCGCCTCCCCCTTCGCCCGATACAGCTCACGCACCACGCGGAAGCTCGGGCCGTACTCCAGACCGATCTCCCGGAGTGTCTGGTAATGCGCCTCGACGGAAGACTCCTCGCCGCAGCGCACGCGAAGCTCCTCGAGCCCGGCCAGAGCCGCGCCCTCCACGGCGGACGCATCCCCGTGCCGCAGGGTGCCCTCGGCGTGGAGCGTCCAGATCAGCTCGGCGGGTGCCGCCTCGCGCACGGCCGGTGCGCTGAAGAGCCGGAACGCGCTCGCACCCGGGCGCTCCGTCGAGAGCCACAGCTGAAGCACCCGCTCCTCGTCCTCGGGGAAGGACAGGAGCGTGCTGAAGCTCATGTCCTCGAGGAAGGCCGGCCCCCCGAGCACCTGCCTCGCCGCGCTCAGCGCCATGTCGACCATGGCCGCCGCAGGCAGCGCGGGCACGCCCTGGACACGGTGCTCCGCGAGCAGGGGGAAGTGCTTCGGCCCCAGCTGCACCTGCCAGAGGCGCGCGACGTCCCCCTGCGCGGACAGGTCGATGCGCTCGCCGACGAGCGGGTGTCCGGAGGTGGTGCGCGACGCATGCGCGCCACGGGAGGCGGGCTCCAGCCAGAAGCGCTCGCGCTGCCAGGGATACGAGGGCAGCCTCACAAGCTGTCCCTTGCCCGGATACACCCGGTTCCACGCCACGCGGTGGCCCGAGGCATAGAGGGCGCCGAGCGAGGAGAGCATCGTGTGCCGCTCGGCCTCACCACGCCGGAGGGACGCGAGCACCGCGCCCTCCCTGCTCACCGCGTTCATCGTCTGCTCGACGGCCGGGAGCAGGACGGGGTGCGGGCTCACCTCGACGAAGGTGTCGTACTCGCCCGCGAGGAGCCGCTGCGCCGCCGCCGCGAAGCGCACCGGGTTGCGGAGGTTGTTCCCCCAGTGAGCAGCATCCAGCTTCGCTCCATCGAGGAACTCCCCCGTCACGGTGGAGCAAAGGGGAATCTCCGCGGAACGGGGCGAGATGCGCGCGATCCGTCCCTCCAGCTCCCGGCTGATCACCTCCACCAGCGGAGTGTGAGACGGCACATCCATCTTCACCCAGCGGCAGAACACGCCCCGCTGCTCGAGCGCCGCGACTGCCTCCTTGACCGCCTCCGGCTCCCCCGACAGCACCTGCGAGCGGGGACCATTCAGGCCCCCAAGCCAGATCCTTCCGCTCCAAGGACGGATCGCCTCCTCGGCCTCCTCCACCGACAGCTCGACCATGGCCATCGTGGCGCCCCGCCCCCCCAGGGTGCGCATGAGCTTGCTGCGATGGCAGATGATGAAGGCGGCATCCTCGAGGCTCAGCGCCCCGGCCACGTGGGCCGCGACCACCTCGCCCATGCTGTGTCCCATCACGGCGTCGGGCTCGATTCCCCACGAGCGCCACAGGGCAGTGAGGGCCACTTCTACCGCGAAGAGCACCGGCTGGTTGATGTCGATCTCGGCCAGACGCGAGCTCGACTCATCCTTGGCGAGCTCGTCGAGCACGCTCCAGCCCAGGTGGGACCGCAGCGCCTGGTCCACCTTGACCAGCGTGTCGCGGAACACCGGCTCACTCTCCATCAACTCCCGGCCCATGCCAGCCCGCTGCGCGCCCTGGCCCGGGTAGACGAAGACGATCTTCCGGCGCAAGCCGAACGCCTTGCGGCCCGCCCAGGCGTCACCCGGCAGCTCTCCTCGCACGAACGCCCGCAGCCGCTCGGCGGTGCGCTCGCGCGAGTCCGCCAGCACCGCGAGGCGGTGGGGATGGTGCGTGCGGTGCGCGGACGCCGTGTAGCAGACATCGGAGAGGCTCCCTCCCCCGTCACGGCCGAGCCGCTCCGCGTAGCGGTCGGCGAGGGCCAGGAGCGCCTCACGGCTGCGCGCGGACAGGGGCAGCAGCTCCGGGCGCTGCGGCAGCGAGGACTTCACCGCGGGCTGGGGTGCCTCCTCGAGGATGACGTGGGCGTTGGTCCCGCTGATTCCGAACGAGCTGACACCCGCACGGCGTGGCTGCCCGGAAGTCTGCCAGGGCGTGAGCCGCGTGGGGACTGTGAGCGCACTGCCCTCGAGCTGGATGCGAGGGTTGAGCTGCTTGAGGTGCAGGTGCGGCGGGATGCTCTGGTGGCGCATCGCGAGCACGACCTTCATGAGCCCCGCCACGCCCGCGGCGGCCTCCAGGTGTCCCACGTTGGTCTTCACCGAGCCAATGCCACACACGCCGCCGTCGGCGCGCGGGACGCCGTAGGTCTCGCGCAGCGCCTCCGCTTCGATCGGATCGCCGAGCGAGGTACCGGTGCCGTGCGCCTCCACGTAGCTCACCTGCTCCGGCTTCAGCCCGGCGTTCTCCAGCGCCTGGCGGATGAGCGCCTGCTGCGAGAGCACGTTGGGCGCGGTGAGCCCCGTCGACTTGCCGTCCTGGTTGATCGCCGAGCCGCGGATCGTCGCCAGGATGTGATCTCCATCCGCGAGCGCATCCGAGAGGCGCTTGAGGACGACAACCCCGCAGCCCTCACCGCGGGTGAAGCCATTGGCGGAAGCATCGAAGGCCTTGCTGCGGCCGTCGGGCGAGAGGGCCTGCAGCTTGGACACGAGCAGCACGGACTGCGGCGAGAGGATCAGATTCACGCCGCCCGCGAGCGCCATGTTGCACTCGCGCGCCCTCAGGCTCTGGCAGGCCAGATGGAGCGCGACGAGCGAGGACGAGCAGGCGGTGTCCACCACCAGGCTCGGCCCCTGCAGGTTGAAGAGATAGGACAACCGGCCGGAGAGGACGCTCGTGGCGATGCCGGTGGCGCTGAACGCGTCCCCCGTCTCCGGGCGATCCACCTGCATGCAGTGGTAGTCGTCATTGCACGCGCCGATGAAGACGCCGCCGCGGCTGCCCGAGAGCTTGTCCACATCCAGGCCAGCGTCCTCGAGCGCCTCCCACGCGACCTCGAGCAGCAGGCGCTGCTGGGGGTCCATCCGCACCGCCTCGCGGGGAGAAATCCCGAAGAAGCCCGGGTCGAAGGCGTCCACTGCGTCCAGGTAACCGCCCCAGCGCGTGGCCCCATCGCCAATGCCAGCGGTCTCCTCCGTCGACCAGCGCGAGAGGGGAATCTCCCGCACGGCGTCGACACCGTCGTGGAGCAACCGCCAGAAGGACTCCACGTTCTCCGCCTGGGGGAAGCGGCACGCCATGCCCACGATGGCGATGGGCTCCTTCGCGGCCCCCTCTACGGCGTTCAACCGGGCCTGCATCTTCTCCAACGCCACCAGCATGCGCTTGGCGGGAGACAGCTCGCTGGACTCGTCGTTGCGGTTTGCCATGTCAAATCTCTTCGTTCAGCGCGGCGAGCTTCTCCGCGAGGAGCGCCTCGGCCTCTTCGTCCGAGAGCTGCTTGACGTTGTTGACGATCTCGGCCTCGAGCGCCGCCGCCTCGTCCTGGGGCTGCTGCTCGGCCTTGTTCGTGATGGGAAGTTGCAGTCGCTCGGCCAGGTGCTCGACGAGCGCCGCCACGGTCGGGTAGCGCCACACCAGCGTCGCCGGGAGCCGCAGCCCCAGGCTCGCCTCGAGCCGGTTGCGGATCTCCAGGCTCATCAGGGAGTCCAACCCCAGGTTGCCGAGCGGCTCCTGGGGATCGATCCGCGAAGGGGCCAGCCGGAGCACATGGCCGACCTGCTCGCACAGGTGGGCCTCGAGCAGCCGCGCCCGCTCCAGCCGCTCTGCCGCCCGGAGCGTCTCCACGAAGGCACCCCGCTCCACCGGACGCTCGCCGCCGGTGGCCTGCTCACGCGCGAGCCGTGACAGGAACGGAGACTGCGCCGCCGTGAGGTAGAACTCGCGCCACTGCCGCAGATCGAAGCGCATGATCGCCACGCGCGCGTGGGAGCCACCCAGCACCCGGCCCATCGCCTCGAGGGCCTGCGCCGGCTGCATGCTGTCCACGCCGCGCTGGGCGATGCGCTCGCCGCGGTTGGCCGCCGCGGCCGCCAGGCCCACCCCGGCCCAGGAGCCCCAGTCGATGCTCAACGCGGGCAACCCAAGGCCCCGCCGGTATGACGCCAGCGCATCGAGGAAGGCGTTGGCCGCCGCGTAGTTGCCCTGTCCCGGCGAGCCCAGGAGCGAGCCCGCCGCCGCGAAGAGCACGAAGAAGTCGAGCGGAGCCGCCGCTGTCAGCTCGTGCAGGCTCCACGCGCCCCGGACCTTGGGCGCCATCACCGCGCGCAGGCGCTCGGCGGTGAGGTTCACGAGCACGCCGTCATCGAGGACCGCCGCCGCGTGGAAGACGCCCCGGAGCGGAGGCATCCCGGCCGACAGCTCCGCGAACACCCGCTCGAGCTCCGGCCGCACCGCCACGTCCGCCTTGCACACCCGGACCTCGGCACCGGCCGCGCGCAGCGCGTCGATGACCTGCTGCGCCTCCGCGGACGCACCTCCCCGGCCCAGCAGAGCGAGGTGGCGGGCACCGCGAGACACCAACCACTCGGCGAGCTTCAGACCCAGGCCACCGAGTCCTCCCGTGATGAGGTAGGTGCCGTCGGCTCGAAGCTCCGCCTCGGGGACCATGGCGCGCTCCATGCGCGACAACCGCGCCACGAACCTCGCCGGACCCCGGAGCGCGACCTGCTCCTCCGGTGTCGACGACAGGAGCTCGTCGGCGAACACGCGCGCCTGCGCCTCGTCGAGGGCCCCGAGGTCCACGTTGCAGCACCGGAGCTCGGAATGCTCCAACGAGAGGACCCGTCCGAGCCCCCAGAGCGGTGCCTGCTCGACGTGGAGCGCACGCTCCGCGGGCCTGGCGGCATGCACCCCCTCCGTCACCAGCCACAGCCTGGGCATGTCACGGAAGCCCGCAGACACCAGGGCCTGCGTGAGGTGGAGCGCGCTCTCCACCCCGAGCGACCGTGCCTGATCCAAGGCCTCTGGCCCCTCCTCCGGCCGAGGCGCGTCGAGGCTGAAGAGATGCACGACACCGCGGCACGCCGGCTGACCGGAACCGAACTCGGCCTCGAGAATTCGCGTGAATCCCTCCGTCCGAGACGGATCGACGACGTAGTGGCCCGGCTCGATGAGGCGTGACTCGTCTCCGTGGGAGACCAGGACACACGGCTCGCCACGCTCGCGCAGCACCGCCTGCAACTTCTTGCCGAAGCCCTGGCGATCCGCGAGCACGAGCCACGCCCCCTGCGCGGACTCCGTGGAAGGCAATGCTTCCGCGCGCGGCGCCTCCTGCCAGTCGACCTGGTACATCCACCCGTCGATCTCGTCCGCGGAGCGCCGCCGCACCGCATCCAGGCGCCGGCACATCAGGCCCCTGGCCTCCATCAGGACACGGCCGTCCTCATCGAGCAGGGTCACATCCGCCTCGACGGTGCCCCTCCCGCTGCTCGTGCCGGGCCTTACGAGGGCGTGTCCCCACAGCGCCCGGCCCGGCCGCCCGTGGACGCGGAGTCTCTCGACCGCCATCGGCACGAACGTCTCGCCCCGCCGCTCGCCCAACCCCGCCCCGTTGATGACCTGGAAGCAGGCATCCAGCAGCGCCGGGTGGAGCTGGTGGACCGCCATCTCCGAGGCGACCGAGGACGGCAGCTCGAGGCGGGCAATCGCCTCCCCCGGCGCCTTCCACAGCTCCTTCAACACGCGGAAGCTCGGCCCGAAGTCAACGCCTCGCTCCTGCATGAGCTGGTAGTGCGTCTCGCCGTCCATGCGCTCCGTACACCGCCCCCGCGCCTCCCCGAGCGCGAAGGCTTCCGCTCCGGCGCACTCACGGATCCGCCCCTCGGCGTGCAGCATCCAGGCCCCGCCCGCTTCCGCCGGCCGGCTGAAGACCCGGAAGCGCGGCGCTCCCGCCTCGTCCGGCGCGAAGCTCATCTGCACCGCGAGCGCCTCCTCGCGAGGCAGCACCATCATCTCCTGGAAGCTCACGTCTTCGAGCGCGCGGCTCGCGGGTCCCAGCGCCTCCGCCGCCCCCGCGAGCGCCATCTCGAGGTACGCGGCGCCGGGGAAGATGACCTCACCGTGAACGACGTGGTCCTCGAGGTATGCCGGGCTGTCCGCGGACAGCTCCGTCTGCCACAGGTGAGCGCCCTCCTGCCCCGCCAGCGCCAGGTGGGCGCCCAGCAACGGGTGATGCCCGGCCTCCCTGGCACGGCGCGCACGCGCTGGCGCCTCGACCCAGAAGCGCTCGCGTTGCCACGGGTAGGTGGGCAGCGCCACCCTCCGGCCGCGCACCGGGTGCTGACGCTGCAGGTCCACCTCGTGACCCATGGCGTACAGCGCCCCCAGCGAGGACAGCATCGAACCGCGCTCGTCCTCCTCACGCCGGAGCGACGGCAGAACCGCGCCCTCGCGCCCGAGGTGCCGCAGATGCTGCTCGACGGCGGGCAGGAGGATGGGGTGCGGGCTCAGCTCGATGAAGATGTCATGACCCTCGACGGCGAGCCGCTCGACCGCCTTCGAGAACAACACCGGCTCCCGCAGGTTGTCGGCCCAGTAGCCGGCGTCGAACGCCGCGCCATCCGTCATCACCCCCGTCACCGTCGAGCAGATGGGGACGCGGGCCGCGCGCGGCGAGATTCCCTGGAGGGCCGCGAGCAGCTCCGGCCGCAGCGGGTCCATCTGCGGGCTGTGCGACGCGACGTCCACCTTCACGAAGCGGCGGAAGACATCCCGCTGCTCGAGGTGGCGGGAGATCTCCTCGAGCGCCGCGGGCTCGCCCGAGAGGACGGTGGACCGCACGCTGTTGCTCACCGCGACGGAGACACGCGATTCGAAGCCCCGCAGGGCCTGCTTCGCCTCCTCCAGCGTCAGGTCCACCAGGAGCATGGAGCCCTGGCCACTCACGCCGCGCAGCAGCCGGCTACGGCGGCAGATGACCTTCGCCGCGTCGTCGAGGCTCAACGTGCCGGCCACGTGCGCCGCGGCGACCTCGCCCATGCTGTGCCCCACCACCGCGTCCGGCTCGATGCCCCACGCGCGCCACAGCTCCGCCAGCGCCACCTCCATGGCGAAGAGCACGGGTTGGATGACGTCGATCTCCTGGAGGCGGCTCCGGCCCTCATCGGCCGCGAGCACCTCGAGGACGCTGAAGCCCGCGCAGGCCCGGATGGCCTCGTCGCACCGCTCCAGCGCGGCCCGGAACGCCGGCTCCTGCTCGAGCAGCTTCCGGCCCATGCCCAGCCACTGAGAGCCCTGGCCAGGGAACACGAAGACCACGCGGCGGCGAGCCGACCCCGACCTGCGCCCGACGGCCGCCCCCGGCGCGGACTCTCCGCGCGAGAACGCCTCCAGCTTCTCCGCGAGCTCTGCGGGCGTGCGGCCCGCGAGCGCGAGCCGGTGCTCATGGTGGGTGCGCGACAGGGCCGCCGTGGCACAGGCCTCGCGAAGCTCCACGCCCGGGTTCTCCGCGAACCAGCGCGCGTGACTCCCGGCCATCGCCCGCAGCGCCTCGGAGCTGCGCGCCGAGACCACGAGCAACTCCGCGCCCCGCGAAGGTGCCGGGGGCTGGGGCACACGCACGGGCGGCTCCTGCAGGATGACGTGGGCGTTGGTCCCGCTGATGCCGAACGCGCTCACTCCCGCCAGGCGCGGCTGCTCGCCTCGCGGCCACGGACGGGGCTCGGTCGGAATGGCCACCGGCACGCCGTCGAGGGCGATGTTCGGGTTGAGGGTCTTGAAATGCAGGTTCGGCGAAATCGCCTCGTTGCGCAGCGCGAGCATCGTCTTCAGCACGCCAGTGAGCCCGGCCGCCGCTTCCAAATGCCCGACGTTCGTCTTGACCGATCCCACGACGAGCGGCGCCTCGGCACTCCTCCCCTTCCCCAGCACGCGAGCCAGGGCCTGCAGCTCGATGGGATCGCCCAGCGAGGTGCCCGTCCCGTGTGCCTCGACGTAGGAGATCCGCGAGGGCTCGAGCCCACCGCTCGCCAGCGCCTGTTCGATGACGCGCTCCTGTGCCGGGCCGTTGGGCACCATCAGGCCGCTGCTGGCGCCATCCTGGTTCACCGCCGAGCCGACGATGAGCGAGAGGATCTCATCCCCCTGGGCCAGCGCATCCGACAGCCGCTTGAGGACGAAGACGATGCAGCCCTCGGAGCGCACGAAGCCATTGGCGGAGGCGTCGAAAGTCTTGCAGCGCCCGTCGGGAGAGAGACCCCGGCTGCTGGACAGGGCGATCGTCGCGTCCGGCGTCAGCATGAGGTTGACGCCCGCGGACAGCGCCATGTCGCACTCGCGGTTGCGCAGGCTCTGGCAAGCCACGTGGAGCGCCACCAGGGACGACGAGCAGGCCGTGTCGATGGACATGCACGGCCCCTGGAGGCCGAGCGTGTAGGAGAGCCGGCCCGCGGCCGCGTTCAGCGAGGTCCCCGTCACATGGTAGATGTCGGTGGCCGCGCCGAGCTGCCGCGCCTGGAGCTGCGCGTAGTCGCTCCCGATGATGCCCAGGAACACGCCCGTCCGGCTCCCGGAGAGCTGATCCGGCGGCTGCCCCGCGCGCTCGAGCGCCTCCCACGCCACCTCGAGCAGCAGCCGCTGCTGCGGATCCATCCGCGAGGCCTCCCGAGGGGAGAGCCCGAAGAACGCGGCGTCGAAGCGATCCACGCCGTCGATGAATCCTCCCCAACGCGCGTACGTGCGGCCCGGCTTGCTGGGATCGGGATCGAACAGCGCCTCGGCGTCCCATCGATCGCGCGGCACCTCGGTGATGGCGTCCACGCCCTCGTACAGCAGACGCCAGAACGCCTCCGGCGTCCGCGCACCACCCGGTACGCGGCAGGCCGTGCCGACGATGGCAATGGGCTCCGAACGCGCGCGCTTGAGCGACTCGCTCTCCGAATGCAGCTCGAGAGCCAGCAGCACGAGCCTCTTGGGAGGGAGGTTCGCGATCTTCTCGTAGAATTCTTTGCTCATCGCAGTCGTGCCCGATTCAGCTCAACTTCTGTGCAATCAGCCGCTCGACCTCTTCGTCGGACAGCTCCGTCACCTGTGACAGGCGCTCGGCGAGATCGCCGATCTCCGCCTGCGCGGCCTGGGGCCGTGACTCCTGCGGTGCCGCCGCGGTGGTAGGCAGGGGGATCTCCACCGCGGTGACACTCGAGGCCAGACGCTTCGCCAGCGCGAGCACCGTGGGGTGATCGAACGCGAGGCTCGCGGGCAGCTCCTTGTCGAGGCCCCGCTGCAGCGCGTTGCGCAGCTCCACGGACATCAACGAGGTCATGCCCATCTGGAAGAAGCCCCGCTCCGCGGGCGGCAGCTCGGAGGACGGGAACCCGAGGATCCGTCCCACCTCACCCTGGATGCGCTGTACCAGCGTGTCGAAGCGGCGGGCCGGCGGCAGTGACTCGAGCTCCGACAGCCACCGCGCCCGCGAGGACGCCGTGCCCGGCGTGGACGAGGACTCACCCACCTGCCGCAGGAAGGGCCGGCGGCGCCGCGCCTCGAAGATCGGCTTCAACGCCGACCAGTTCACGGACGCGACGGTCCTGTGGCCCACCCCCGCGCGCAGTACCTGGCCCATCGCCTCGAGCGCCCGCTCCGACGCCATGGGCTCCATTCCGAAGCGCGCGAAGTCCCGCTCGCCCTCGGCACGCTCCCCGCCGACCTCGTCCCACGTTCCCCAATGGATGGTGGTGGCGGGCAGCCCCAGGGCCCGGCGGTGGTGCGCGAGCGCCTCGAGGAATTGATTGCCCGCAGCGTAGTGCGCCAGGCCCGAGGCGCCCCACAGGGTGGACGTCGACGAGAACATCACGAAGAAGTCGAGGCCGAGCTCGCGCGTCAGCTCGTGCAGCACCCAGGAGCCGAGCACCTTCGGGCGCAGCATCGCCGTCATCGTCGCGAGGTCCATGTCCTCCAGCCGGCACTCCGTCAGGAGCGCGGCGGAGTGGACCACGCCTCGCAACGGGGGGAGCGTCGCGGCCAGCTCGCGCAGCAACTCCGTCATCCTCGCGCGATCCGCCACGTCGGCGGCCAGCGTGGTGACGGTCGCACCGAGAGCGCGAAGCGACTCGAGCCCCTCGCGGCGCCGCGCCGAAGCCGCGTCTCCCGCGTCGGAGATTCCACTGCGGCCCAGCAGCACGAGGTGCCGCGCACCCCGCTCCACCAGCCACCGCGCCACCTTCAGGCCCAGTCCGCCCAGCCCGCCGGTGACGAGGTAGGCCGCGTCCGAGCGCAGGCGCAGCGGCTCCGCTGGCGCGTTCACCTTCCCGCGGACGATGCGGGGCACCAGCGTGCGCTTCTCGCGGAACGCGAGCTGATCCTCACCGTCCCCGCCGAACGCGGAGATCTCCCGGAGCACCGCGGTGCTCTCCTCGGGAACCCCCGCCGGATCCAGATCGATGAGGCCTCCCCACACGTCCGGCTGCTCGAGGGACACGCCCCGGCCCAGGCCCCAGAGCGGCGCCTGCGCCAGCGACACGCGCTCGGTCCCCGAGCCGGTGACCTGGGCGCCCCGCGTCACCACCCAGAGCCGCGCGCGTCCGGGTGAGCCCATGAGCGCCCTCACCCAATGCAACGCGGCCATGGAGGACTCCGGCGAGACGCCCTGCTCGTCGAGCGCCGCATCCAGGCCCCACAGGTAGACGGCGTGGCCCTCGTGCCCCGGCGGAAGTGCCGGCAGCTCGCGCAGCAGGCGCTCCATGTCCTCGGGCCGCTTCGGGTCCACCACGAAGCGCCCCGCGTCCAGCCGCTGGAAGGACTCGCCCCGCGTCACGGTGACGCACGGGTGACCCTGACGGCCAATCGCCTCCACGAGCGCCGTGCCCCACCCGCCGCGATCCAGGAACACGATCCAATCCGTGGGCCGCGGCTGGGCCGCTGCTCCCACGGGCCGGGCCTCCCAGGCCACGTCGTAGAACCAGTCTTGCGAGCGGGCCCCGCCCAGCACCTCGAGGAGCCGCTCGGCCGCGACACGCCGCAGCCGCACACCGCGCGCCGCGGCCACCTTGCGGCCCTCCCCATCCAGCAACTCCAGCGTGCCCACCCGCTCGTCCGGGCTGGCGGCGGGCACGAGCGACACATGGGCCCACTTCACGTCGGCACGGCCCGGAACGCACTCGATCGCCTCGATGCTCAAGGGCATGAACAGCGCGGGCCCCTCCGCCTCCGCGGCGATCGCGAGCGCCAGCGTCTGCATCCCCGCGTCCAGCAGGGCGGGGTGGAGCTGGTAGCGCGCTGACTCCTGGACGAGCTCCGGCCCGAGCGCCACGAGCCCGAGCGCCTCGCCCGGCCGCCGCCAGGCCTCGCCGAGCGTCCGCAGCGAGCCTCGTACTGGACGTTGCGGCGCTCGAGCTCCTCGTAGATGGCCGGACCCGACACCTGCTGCACGCAGCGTGAGCGCACCGCATCGGGTATCACCGAAGTGCCCGAGGGCGCGCCCACGGTCCGCACCTGGCCCCGGCAGTGCCTCACCCACCCCAACTCTCGCGCCGATCCGCCCGCCGGGCGGCTGTGGAGCTGGAACACGTGCCGCCCACCGGAGCCCGGCGAGACATGCACCTGCACCACGCGCCGCTCCGCCTCTGGCAGTACCAGCGCGCGCTCGAACTCCACCTCCGAGAGCTCACGAGGCCCGGTCCCCAGCACCTCGGCCGCGGCGCTCAGCCCGAGCTCGACCAGGGCCGAGGCCGGAACCACCGCGACGCCGCCCAACTTGTGCGCACCGAGCCACGACAGCGAGGTACTGCTCAGCTCCAGCTCGAAGATCTCTCCGTCGATTCCATGCGCCACGCTCACCGGCCGGCCACGCAGCGACGTCACCTGCTCGGCGGCGGGAAGGACGGGCGACACCGCCGCGTCGATCCAGAACCGCTTGTGCTGCCAGGGATACGCCGGCAGCGGGACCATGCGCCCACCCTCCGGGAAGAGCCGGGTCCACTCCACGGGCCAGGCCGCGCGGTACAGCGCGCCGAAGGACTCCAGCATCACCGTCCGCTCGGACTCCTCGCGGCGCAGGGACGCGAGCGTCAGGCCCTCGCGGCCCGCGTGCTGCAGGCACCGCTCGACGGCGGGCAGCAGGATCGGGTGCGGGCTCATCTCCATGAAGACCGTGTGCTCGCCCTGGACGAGCTCGAGCACGGCCGTGGAGAACAGCACCGGATCGCGCAGGTTGCGGACCCAGTACGCGGCGTCGAAGCCGGAGCCATCGCAGGCGGACGCCGTCACGGTCGAGACAATCGGCACGGAGGAGGACTTCGGCCGCACCGAGGAGAGCGCGGCGAGCAGATCGGCGCGCAGCGGATCGACCTGCGGGCTATGCGACGCCACGTCGACCTTCACCCACCGGCAGAACACATTGCGGGCTTCGAGCGAGCCACGGATCTCCTCGAGCGCCGCGGCATCTCCGGACAGCACCGTCGACGTCGGGCTGTTGCTCACCGCGATGGCGACACGATCCTCGCGTCCCACGAGGGCCTTCTTCGCCTCCGCCAGGGACAGCTCCGTCGCCAGCATCGCGCCCTGGCCACTGATGCGCCGGAGCAGCCGGCTCCGGAGGCAGATGATGGCCGCCGCATCCTCCAGGCTCAGCGCGCCCGCCACGTGCGCCGCGGCCACCTCGCCCATGCTGTGCCCCACCACCGCATCGGGCTCTATTCCCCAAGAGCGCCAGAGCGCCGAGAGCGCCACGGCCATGGCGAACAGCACCGGCTGCACGACGTCGATCTCCTGGAGCCGCGACGACTCGGACGGCGCCCGGAGCACGTCGAGCAGCCGCCACGTCACGTGGGGTTGCATGGCCTCGTCGATGCGCTCGATGGACTCGCGGAAGACCTTCTCCTGCTCGAGGAGCTGCCGCCCCATGCCGAGCCACTGCGAGCCCTGGCCGGGGAACACGAAGACCACCTTGCGCCGCTCGTCCGCGCCCTGTCGGGCCGGTGCGGGCCCTCCGGCGGCGAGCTCCTGGAGCTTCCCGGCGATGACGGCCGGGGACTCTCCCGCGATGGCCAGGCGGTACTCATGGTGCGTCCGCCGGAGCGCCGCCGTGTAGCAGATGTCCCGGAGCGGCACTTCCGGCGACGACACGAGGTACTCCGCGTACTTCCGGGCCAGCTCCTGGAGCGCGGAGGGAGAGCGTGCCGACAGCGGCAGCAGGTGCGCACCGGACGAGTGAGTGGCCGGCGCCACCGGAGCCGCGGGGGGCTCCTCGAGAATCACGTGCGCGTTCGTCCCGCTGATGCCGAACGAGCTGACGGCGCCACGGCGCTTCCTGTCCTCCCGCGCCGGCCAGGGGTGGAGGGCCGTCGGGAGGGTGATGGGGGCGTCGCCGAGATCGATCCGCGGGTTGAGCCGCTGGAAGTGCGCGAGCGGGGGAACGGCCTGGTGCCGCAGGGAGAGGACCATTTTGATGACGCCCGCGATTCCCGCGGCCGACTCGAGGTGGCCGATGTTGGTCTTCGCCGCGCCCACGACGAGCGGCTGCTGTGCGGAGCGCCCGCTGCCGTAGACCTCCTGGAGCGCCTCCATCTCGATGGGGTCCCCCAGCGAGGTCCCGGTCCCATGCGCCTCGACACAGTCGATCTCGGAGGGTTCGAGGCCCGCGCTCTGCAGCGCCTGACGGATGAGCGCCTTCTGGGCGAGCACGTTGGGCGCGGTCAGCCCCGCCGACTTGCCGTCCTGGTTGACGGCCGAGCCCCGCACGAGCGCGAGGATGGGGTCCCCCGCGGCGATCGCATCCGACAGGCGCTTGAGGACGACGACGCCGCAGCCCTCGCCCCGCACGAAGCCGTTGGCGCGCGCATCGAAGGTCTTGCAGCGCCCATCCGGCGCGAGCGCCTGGGCCCGCGACACCCTGCTCGAGGAGTGGGGCGAGAGGATGAGATTGACGCCGCACGCCAGCGCCATCGAGCACTCCTGGTTGCGAAGGCTCTGAGTGGCCAGGTGCAGCGCCACCAGCGACGACGAGCACGCGGTGTCCACGACCAGGCAGGGCCCCTGGAAGTCCAGGAGGTACGACAGGCGCCCCGACACCACGCAGTTGAGCGTCCCCGTCACGCTGCTCGCGTCCCGGGCCGAGGGATTGCTCATCTGCAGCAGCGCGTAGTCATCGCTGTACAGCCCCACGAACACGCCCGTGCGGCTGCCCGCGAGCCGCGTCATGTCCTGCCCGGCGCGCTCCAGTGCCTCCCACGCCACCTCGAGCAGGATGCGCTGCTGCGGATCCATCCGGTGCGCCTCGCGCGGCGAGATCCCGAAGAAGTCCGCGTCGAACCGGTCCACCTGGTCGATGAAGGCCCCCCACCGAGCCCCCAGCTTCTCCAGGGCCTCGGGGTCCAGGCGCGCCATGTCCTCACGGGTCCACCGCGAGGAAGGCACCTCGGTGACGGCATCCACCCCGTTGCACAGGAGGTTCCAGTACGACTCCGGATCGGTTCCACCGCCAGGGAAGCGGCACCCCATCCCGATGATGGCCACCGGCTCCGAACGCGCGCCCTCCACCGCGTCGAGCCGGGACTTGAGGTCCATCGCGAGGAGCGCCAACCTCTTGGGGGAGTACTGCGCGATCTTTTCGGCGAAGCTCGTCATTTGCCCTGCGCCATCCTCTGAGCGAACAGTCGCTCGACTTCTTCTTCCGACATCTCGTCGATCTCACTTCCCGGCTCGGCGCTCGGCGCGGCCGGTGAAGGAGCCGCCGCGGCCCGGGGCTCGCCGTCCTTGTCCTCGAACGGGAGCCCCAGCTTCTCCGCCAGGTAGGGGGTGAGCGCGGCGAGCGTCGGGTAGGTCCAGACCAGCGTCGCGCTGAGCTTCAGACCCAGCTCCGCCTCCAGGCGGTTGCGGATCTCCATGCTCATCAGCGAGTCGAGGCCGAGGCTCCCCAGCGGAGTGCGTGGCTCGATGCGCGACGGCTCCATCCTCAGCACCCCGCCGATCTGCTCGCGCAGGAGCTGCTCGAGGAGGGCACGGCGCTCGGAGCCACGGACGGCCTCGAGCCGCTCGCGGATCCGGCTCCGCCCCGGCTCCACGGCGGATCTGCCGGCACGCTCCTGGGACAGCCGCGTGAAGAAAGGCGACTGCGCCGCGGCCAGGTAGAACCCCAACCACTGCCTCGGCTCGAGCGCCATCACACCCACCTGCGGACGGCCCTGCCCCAGCAACATGCCGAGCGCCAGGAGTGCCTTGTCCGGCGGCATCCCCCGCAGGCCACGCGCCTCGAGGCGCTCTCCGCGGTTGGCCTGCGCCGCCGCGAGGCCGACGTTCGTCCAGGTGCCCCAGTTGATACTCAGCGCGGGCAGGCCGTCCGCCCGGCGGGCATGGGCCAGCGCATCCATGAACGCGTTGGCCGCGGAGTAGTTCGCCTGACCCGGGGTGCCCAGCAGGGAGGTCGCGCTGGAGAAGAGCACGAAGAGCTCCAGCGGCAGATGACGCGTCTGCGCGTGGAGGTTCCAGGTGCCCTGGACCTTGGGCGCCATGACCGAGGCGAAGCGCTCCTCCGTGAGATTGAGCAGCAGGCCGTCCTCGAGGAGGCCCGCCGCGTGGAAGACACCGCGCAGCGGCGGCATCGCCTCTTCCACCCTGGCCAGCGCTCGCGCCACGTCCCCGGCGAGCGCGACATCGGCCTGGAAGGGCTCCACGTGGGCGCCCGCCTGGCGCAGCTCCGCGAGCGTGCGCTCGGCCTCCGCCGAGGGAGTGCGGCGCCCCAGCAGCAGCAGGTGACGCGCCCCATGCGTGACGAGCCAGCGCGCCACCTCGAGGCCCAGGCCCCCGAGCCCACCCGTGATGAGGTAGGTGCCGTCGGCGCGCAGCAACGTCGCCGGCTCCCGGGCGGCCAGCGCATCCGCCGCCCGGGCAAGCCGCGCCACGAGCCGCGTGCCACCACGCCATGCGATTTGATCCTCGAACGCCGTGGACGACAGCTCCCGGAACAGCGCGTGGGCGCACGCGTCCGCGTCTCCGTCGAGATCCACGCGGGTGCAGCGCAGCTCGGGCTGCTCCAGGGCCAGCACCTGCCCCAGACCCCAGAGCGGGGCCTGGGCCACGTTGACCCGCTCCGGCTCCTTGCCGACGGAGCGCGCGCCACGCGTGGCCAGCCAGAGCCTGGGTGGATCCCTCCAGCCGGCCCGGGAGAGCGCCTGCACCAGGTGCAGCACGCTGGTGGTGCCGAGCCGCCGCGCGGACTCCAGCGCCGACGGCGTGAGCGCGTCATTCGAGGCACAATCGAGGCTCCACAGGTGCACCACGCCGCGGCACGGGGGTGCCCCCGCCTCCAGCGCGTGGCCGAACGTCTCGCCCGGGGAGACGAGCACGCAGGTCTCGCCACGCGCCCGCAGCAACGCAGCCAGCCGCTGGCCCACGCCACCGCTGTCGCCGAGAATCAACCAGTTCCCCGGCGAGCGCGCCGGCCATGGCAGCTCCGCCGGTAGCGGCTGCGCCTCCCAGTCCACCTGGTAGGCCCACTCGCCGAGTTCCTTGCGCACTGCGGCGCCCGCCTCGAGCCTGTAGACGCGCAGGCCCTCGAGCTCCGTCAGCACGTGGCCCTGCTCATCCAGGATCCGGATGTCGAAGGCGTGCTCCCGCTCGCTCGCGGACGTATCCCCCAGGGCCTTCACCCACACCCAGGCCGCGCGCCCGGGCCGCTGGAAGAACCGCATCCGCCCGAGCCCCACCGGCACATGCGTCCCCACCGGCGCCGCCTCCGCCGGCGAGACCAGCTCCACCGCGACCTGAAGGCAGGCATCCAACAACGAGGGATGGAGTCGATACGCCCCGCTCTCGGAGGACACCAGCTCGGGAAGCTCCAGGCGCCCCAACCCCTCACGCGCGCTCCTCCAGAGCTGCCGCAGCGACTGGAACGCGGGGCCGTACGTGAGGCCCTGCTCCTGCCTGCGCAGGTAGTGCGTCTCGGAGGAGACCGCCAGCTCCAGGCGCTCCCGCAGCAACTCGGGCGGCTCGGCGGTCAGCTCCAGGGCCGCGCCCTCCTCCCGGCGCAGGCTGCCCTCGGCGTGCTTGCGCCAGGTCTTGTCGCCCGTGGCCCGGCTGGAGATCTGGAAGGAGGCCCGGCCCGCGCCCTCCTCGCTCAGCACCACCTGAACGAGCCGCTCCTTCTCCGGCTCGAGCGTGAGCATCTCGCTGAGCGAGACGTTCTCGAGCATGAGCCCCGTCTCGCCCAGCACCTCCGCTCCGGCGCAGAGGGCCATCTCCACGTAGCCCGCGCCCGGGAAGACGATGTCACTCCACACGCGGTGGTCGGAGAGATACGGGAACACCTCCGTGCTCACGGCCCGCTCCCAAAAGTGGGTGCCGGGCTGCACGGACGAGGAGAGCGAGCCGCCCAGGAGCGGATGCCCCGGACCGCCCTCACGCGCGGCACTCACGTGCCGTGAAGCGGCCACCGTCTCGTCCAGGAGCCAATACCGCTCCCGCTGCCACGGGTACATGGGCAGCGCGACGACGCGCCCTCCCGAGGGGTGCAGCTGCCGCCAGTCGACGGAGCCGCCCCGCGCGTACAGCGCCGCGAGTGACTCCAGCAGACTCCGCCGCTCCCGCGCCTGCCGCCGCAGCGAGGCGAGCGCGATCGCGTCCCGCTTCGACTCGCGCAGCGTCTCCTCGATGGGAGCGAGCAACACGGGATGCGGGCTCACCTCGAGGAGCACACCGTGGCCGTCCTCCAACAGCCGCTCGATGGCGCCATGGAAGAGCACCGGCTCGCGCAGGTTGCTGACCCAGTAGGAGGGATGGAAGTCGCTCCCGTCGCCCGTCCGCCCCGTCACCGTGGAGTAGATGGGCACCGCCGCGCGCAGGGGAGAGATTCCCTCGAGCGCGCGCAGGAGGTCCTCCTTCAGCGGATCCATCTGCGGGCTGTGGGAGGCGACGTTCACCTTCACCCGGCGGCAGAAGACGCCCTGGCCCTCAAGCCGCCGCAGCAACTCCTCCAGGGCCGCGGTGTCTCCGGAGAGCACCGTCGAGCGGGCGCTGTTGCTCACGCCAATGGAGAGCCGCGCCTCGTAGCCGGCCAGCGCCTCGCGGGCCTGCTCCAGGCCGAGCTCCACCACGGCCATGGCCCCCTGCCCGCTCATACGGCGCAGGAGGAGGCTGCGGCGGCAGATGATCCGCGCCGCGTCCTCCAGGCTCAGCGCGCCCGCCACGTGCGCCGCAGCCACCTCGCCCATGCTGTGGCCCACCACCGCATCGGGCTCGACCCCCCACGAGCGCCAGAGCGCCGCCAGCGCCACCTGCATCGCGAACAGCACCGGCTGCACGACGTCGATCTCGTCCAGGCGCGAGCGCTGCTCATCCGCGGCGAGCTCCTCCGTGAGCGACCAGTCCACGTGGGCCCGCATCGCCCACTCGCAGTCCTCGATCGCCGCGCGGAAGACCGGCTCCTCCCGCAGGAGCTGACGGCCCATGCCGAGCCACTGCGACCCCTGCCCCGGGAAGACGAAAGCGACCCGGGCCCGGCCCTCGGGGCCCACCCGGCCCTGACTCACACCGGGACGGGCCTCGCCCCGTGCGAAGGCCTCCAGCGCCTCGGCCAGCTCCCGCCGCGAGCCACCCACCACCGACAGGCGATGGGCATGATGGCTCCGCCGCACTCCCGCCGTGTAGGTGATGTCCTCGAGGGTCGCGCCCTCGGCCGTGCCGTCCCCCAGGAAGTCACGCCAGGCCGCGGCCAGCGACTTCAGCGCCTCGGGGCTGCGCGCCGACAGCGGCAGGAGCCGCACCGGCTCCTCACGGGCGGGCGCACCCACCCCACCCTCCGCGCCTCCCGTGAGCACCTCCCATCGGACGTGCTGGCCACGGGCATACAGGACACCCAGCGTGTCGAGCATCACGCTCCGCTCGTCCTCCTGTCGGCGGAGGGTCGAGAGGACGAGCCCCTGCTGGCCGGCGTGCCGCAGGGTCGACTCGATGGGGTGCTTGAGGATCGGGTGCGGGCCGACCTCCAGGAAGGTGCGGTGCCCCTCGCGAATCGCGTGGGAGAGCGCGCCCGTGAAGAACACGGGCTCCGCGAAGTTCTTCGCCCAGTGGGCGGCATCGAAGCTCTCGCCCTCGAGCGGCGAGGCCGTGACCGTGGAGAGGATGGGGATGAGCGCGCGGCCGGGACGGAGTCCCCTCAGGAACTCGGAGAGCTCGCCCCGCAACACCTCGACCTGAGGGCTGTGCACCGCCACGTCGGTCTCCACCCGGCGGCAGAACACGCCTCGCTGCCGCAGGGTGGCAAACACCTCGGCGAGCGCGTCCGGCTCACCGGCCAGCACCGTCGAGTCCACGCTCGCGTCGATGGCGCGGCACAGTCGGCCCTCGTAGCCGGCCAGGAGCTGAGCGGACTGTTCCCAGGAGAGCCCCACGAGCCCCATCGCGCCCTGGCCACTGAGCCGGCTCAGCAGACGCCCCTGGGCGCAGATGACACGCATGGTGTCCTCGAGACTCAGGATGCCCGCGACGTGCGCGGCCGAGACCTCGCCGATGCTGTGACCCACCACCGCGACGGGCTCGATCCCCCAGGAGCGCCAGAGCGCCGCCAGCGCGATCTCCAGTGCCACGATCGCCGGGAAGGCGACCTCGATGCGCGCCAGCCGCGCCGCCGCGCCATCGGCGCTCAGCTCGGCCAGCAGGGACCAGCCCAGCTCCTCCCGGACGAGCCGATCGCACCGCTCCAGCGCGGCCCGGAACACCGGCTCGGTCCGCAGCAGCTTCCGGCCCATGCCGGGCCACTGCGAGCCCTGCCCCGAGAAGACGAAAACCGGCTTCTGGGAGTGCCCGGGCGCCACCTGCCCCGTCGACAGCCCCGCCCTGGTCTCACCGCGAAGAAAGCCCGCGAGCTGCTCCCGGAGCTCCTTCCGGGAGCGAACGGTCATCGCCAGGCGGTGCGCGTGTCCACCGGCGTGGGCCACGACCGAGCGGCACAGCTCGTCCAGCGGCACCTGCTCCCCGGGGGCGTCGAGGCGCTCGACCAGCCGTTGCGCCGCCTCGCGGAGGGCCTCCGGAGTCTCTCCCGACAGGGGCACGAGCTCCGCCCGGGGCGCGTCCGACTCCTCGACCACGACGTGACAGTTGGTGCCACCGAAGCCGAAGGAGCTGACTCCCGCGACGAGCTTCCGCTCCGGCTCGGGCCAGGGCCCGAGGGCGCGCTGGACCTCCAGACGCAGCTCCGCGAAGGGGATGTGCGGGTTGGGTATCTCGAAGTGGAGACTCGGCGGGAGCGCGCGGTGCTTGATGGACAGCGCGACCTTGATCAGCCCCGCGATGCCCGCGGCGGCCTCCAGGTGGCCGATGTTCGTCTTGCAGGAGCCGATGTGCAGCGGCCTGTCGGCGGGCCGCCCCGCTCCGAGCACCTCACCCAGGGCGCGGGCCTCCATCGGGTCTCCGAGCTGAGTGCCAGTGCCATGCGCCTCGACGTACTGTACCTCGGACGGCTCGATGCCCGCGCGCGCGTAGGCCAGGCGGAGCATCTCCTCCTGGGCCTTGGGGTTGGGCGCGGTGAGGCCGTTGCTGCCGCCGTTGTTGTTGATGACGCTCCCGCGGATGACGCAATAGATGGGATCGCCATCCGCGATCGCCAGGGAGAGGGGCTTGAGCACGACCACGCCCGCCCCCTCACCGCGCACGTACCCATTGGCGCGCGCGTCGAAGGTGAAGCAGTGCCCATCGGGCGAGAGGGCGCCGACCTTGGACATGCCAACCGTGCTGTCGGGTGCGATGTTCAGATTCACGCCACCCGCGAGGGCGAGCGTCGACTCGCCCCTGCGCAGGCTCTCGCACGCCAGGTGCACCGCCGCGAGCGAGGAGGAGCACGCCGTGTCGATGGCGAGGCTCGGGCCCCGGAGACCCAGCACATAGGAGACGCGGTTTGCGATGATGCTGTGGTGGAACCCCGTCGCCGTGTGCGGGGAGATGCGCCGCAAGCCGAACCGCTGCAACAGCGTTTCGTAATCCGTCCAGATCACCCCAAAGCAAACGGCCGTGGGCGAGCCCTGCAGGCGCTCCGCGGCGATCCCCGCGTCCTCCAACGCCTCCCAGGTCAGCTCCAGCATGAGCCGCTGTTGCGGATCCATGTGGAGCGCCTCCTTGGGCGAGATGCCGAAGAAGAGGGGGTCGAACCCATCCACCCGCTCGAGGAAGCCACCCCAGCGGGTGTTCGCCTTGCCGGCCGCGGAGAGGTCGCGATCGTAGAGGCGCTCGGCGTCCCACCGCTCGGGAGGGACTTCCGTGATGGCATCACTCCCCCCCGCGAGCAGACGCCAGAACGCCGAGGGATCCGGTGCCTTGGGATAGCGGCACGCCAGACCGACGATGGCAATGGGCTCGTCCGCCGAAGAAGCACGGGAGATGGGTCGCGCGGCTGCGGGGCCCTGCTCTCCGGCGAGATGCCTGGCCAGGGACTCGAGGGTTGGATATTCCCAGACGAGTGTGGGTGACAACGAACGCCCGAGCATCTCACCGACCTCGGCGATGAAACCCGTTGCCTTCAGTGAGTCGAGCCCATACCGGCTGAAGCGCTCGTGCACGTCGAGTGTATGTACTTCGAGCCCCAACCGTTGAGCGAGGGCAGCGGCTAGACGCGCCTGCACCTCAGCCAGACCATTTCTCAGCAACCCGTCTTGCGCCGACACCTGAACCTCGCACCCAGCAAGCCGACGACCCCCAACGCGACCCTTGAGCGAAACCAGGCAAGAACCCGGTTTTCGCTCAAACCACTCCAGCCTCTGAAACGAAGCTCACGTGTCAAACTTTGAACATATTGTCCAGTGAAACATTTTGTGCGGTCATCTTTTACAGGTCGTACAGGCTCGCTGCTGCAAGCCCTCGGGCCGTTCGGGGTGGACTGAGCACCGACGGGCTTGTCTCCTCAAGTTAATAGAAACCAATCGCATTCGTTGAAACTTCAGTCCCTGGCATCTGGGCAGCCCGCAGATTTTCTGCATCATTTTCCTCCTCGTCGGCTCATTCAATTAGAGGGGGACCTGCTCGGCCCCTCGAAAGTGAACTCGGGACGAGCCGAACACCCACTCATGCGACACCAGTACTGGAGTTCGTACAACAACGCCGTCGGCACTCAACGACTTGAATGCCGGATGGCTTCCATCCGATGTGAATGATTCTGAGTCTCAGCGGCATGACCTACCGATGGTTGACACGGGTGGGTCACATACCGATGGCAGCCCGGCCTTGCTGGCCAGTTGCCATCCTCAACGAAAAGAAGACCCTTTCATGTCCATTACACGCGTGGTAACTGTCGTCGCGCTCGTCGTGACATCGTCCCTTATTGGGTGCGGCACCTCTGTCGACCCTGCGGACTTGCAGAAGCCCGAGAAGATGGGGACGAACTCGCAGGCGCTCGGCTGCGAGGAGTCGTGCTACGAGACGCTCTATCAGTGCGAGATCGACTGCCAGCAGTTCGACCCCTACTGGGACGAAGCGTACTACAGGTCCTGCATGACCACTTGCAGCACTGAGTACGGCTGGTGCGTGCAGAGCACCTATGTCTACGCGGGCCCTTCCTACCAGATCTGCCACATCGATGCGGACATGCACGTCAGCGGCGTCGATATAGAGCTTCACACGGTGGATCTCTATGTGGACCCGAACTGCCCCACGAGCCAAACCTACTATCGGAAGCGCGTCCTCGACTCGGTGCACTGTGGATTCCACAGCGAGAGCACGTGTAAACAGCGAGTCGCGGACCGAATCGGGGGCACCTGGATTCCTCAAGGGTATTACCCGACTGTGACGGAATCCGACGGTGAAACGGACAAGTGCCCCGGGCCAAGGCTCTAGCTTGCTTCAGCAAAGTCTGTCATCAGCAGCATGCTGCCCTTCTCTTAGCGACGCGCCACCAGTTGGAAGAAGAGGTGGGCAATGCGCTTCTCGAACGGCAGGTAGCCTGGCTCGTCCACCACCAGCAATTTTGGCTTGGCGAAGTAGTTGAGCTTGTCCTTGAGCGCCCCCCCTCACTCTCGGCCTTGGCCAGCGCCGCCACCAGCGCCGTGGCGCTAGTGATTGCTCTGCCTCACCAGCTCGTGGAGGCCGCGGCCGACTGAGTCGTCGCGGTGCTCTCCACCTCCGATTTCATCTGGACGCCGCGACTGCCTACATCGTCGCGGCGCTTGCCCTTTCACGCCTCGAGCCTGGCGTCAACCGTGAGCTATTCCGGTACTAGGACGTCACGCTGGCTTGACGGCCGCGAGCAGCAGATAACCCAGCTTGTCCGTGAAGATGGCCGCTATCTTCGGCCAGAGCTCGAACGTCATCGCTTGGAAATCCGTTCCGTACGCCGCGCTGATCCCCTCCTGCTCTTTGGAGATGAGCTTGTCGGTTCCAACCATCGCTCGGCGGGTATTGGGAGTGATGTCGAGGGCCTCTTCGACGGAGAACCCCGCGGCCTCGACCACCGGGGAGTACTCCTGGAACCGCAGCAGCGAGGTGAGCATGAGCCCGCTGTACACCAGCGTCCGCTCTTCATCGGTCAGCACGTGCTGCTCGGTCACGTCTGTCAACACCAGGATGCCGCCGGGGCGAAGCACACGAAATGCGTTGCGGAGGACATGCGCCCGGTCGGGCATGTGAAGCAGCGACTCGAAAGCCCACACGGCGTCGAAGGAGGCTTCCGGGAACGGTAGCTCCATGGCGTCGGCTACCTGGAAGCGCACCTGGTCGGAGAGCCCTTCTTTTTGCGCCCGCGCGTTCGCCTGCTCGACCTGCATGGCGCTGACGCTGATCCCCGTTACCGAGCACCCCGTTGCTTGCGCCAGCCGAACCGCTGGCCGGCCCGTGCCGCACCCGATGTCGAGCAGCCGCTGACCAGCGCCGATCCGGGACCTCTGGATCATCATATCGGTGAGCCGCTCCTGCGCCTCGGTGCCAGAGCTCTGGTCTTCCGGGCCGGACCAGTAACCTACGTGGATGTTGTCACCGAGCAGCGTTGCGAGGAACGGCCCCATCTGGTCGTAGTAGCGCCCGATGTCGGCAGGGGTCGGTAGGGGCTTCTGGATCGTCACTGTGGCTCCTGATGGGATTGCATCCGCGGACTGTATAGTGGCTCCAGCAGGTGCCGCCAAGCGAGGCGAAGGCCCACAGGCGCAAGATGGAGTTGCTGGTCAATGCGTTGCAGCAGCAGATGCACTACATCTACCGCGTGGCCGAGCGGCACCGCTCCTGAAAACACACGAAGGGCCCGGCCCCGAGGTCTCCCTCGAAATGCCGAGCCCTTCACACCAGAAGCGTCAGTCCCGCCTCAGTGGGCCTTCATGTCCATGCGGATGGGCGGCTCACCGGACGAGGACGGCCCGGAGCCCGAGCCCGAGCCCGTCACGGTGACGGTCCCAGCCTTGTCGTCGGCCATGGCGGCCTTCTCGATGGCGGCCTTCTCCATGGCCAGCTTCATCAGCGCGCTCTCGTCGGCGGCACGACGGGCCTCGCGCTCCTTATAGCGGCGGATGGCGGGAGCCATGATCTCACCGATGAGGCCCCGGTAATCCATGCCGGCGCCCTGGGCGATGAGCACCAGATCGCTCCACCCCGGAGTGAGACCCGGCAGCGGGTTGCACTCGATGAAGTAGATGCGGCCCTTGTCGTCCATGCGGAAGTCGATGCGCGCCACGTCGCGGCACCCCAGCGCCATGAACGAGCCACGCGCCGCCGCCCTCAGCTTCTCCAGCAGCGCGGGCTCCAGCTTCGCCGGCGCGTCGTAGCGGATGCGGTCCGTCCAATCCAGCTTGTGCTCGAAGCTGTAGATGGGCGTCTTGTCCCCCTTGTCCAGGAAGACGATCTCCATGGGCGGCAGCACGCGCGGACGGCGCTCGCCCAGCAGGCCCACCGTGAACTCGCGCCCGCCGATGTACTCCTCGATGAGCGCAGGCTGCTGGTACTTGCCGACGATCTCCTTCACCACCTCGCGCAGCTCCGCCTCGTTGTGGCAGACGCTCTTGCTCACCACACCCTTGGAGGAGCCCTCGGCCACCGGCTTCACCATCAACGGGAAGTTGGTGAAGTCCTTGTTGAGCCGCTCCTTGCCCGTGTGCATGAGCTGGAAGTTGGGCGTGTGGATGCCCGCCTGACGGACGATCTTCTTCGCCAGCGCCTTATCCAGCGCGATGGAGAGCGTGGCCGGATCCGAGCCCGTGTACGGGATGTCCAGCAGCTCCAACATGGCCGGCACCTGGCTCTCGCGGTTACGGCCCTTGAAGCCCTCGGCGATGTTGAAGACGATGTCCAACGGAGTGCTGGCCAGCACGCTGGGCAGCTCCGCCGTGGCCTCCAGGTCCACCACCTCGTGACCCCACGAGGCAATGGCCTCGCGGATGGCCTGCAGCGTGGTGGGCGAGTCGTACTCGGCCTCGCTGTCCTCCACGGCCTGGCCGTCCGAGGACACCGGCTTCACGCGCTTGACGTTGTAGGTGAAGCCCACGCGCAGCGGACCCGACTTGCGCGCCGGCTTGCCCTGGCGCTTGCCGTCCTTGATCTTGTTGCGCC
Organism: Archangium lansingense; assembly: GCF_026626635.1. GTDB lineage: Bacteria > Myxococcota > Myxococcia > Myxococcales > Myxococcaceae > Archangium > Archangium lansingense. The sequence continues at coordinate 6,057,105 of NZ_JAPNKA010000001.1, read as the reverse complement.
GCGCCGCGCTCTGGATGATGGCGCCGACCACTCCGTCCAGGTGCATGCCCTCCATGGCCGCGGCGGCGTAGATGCCCGCGCCCGGCTCCAGGCTGGGCAGCGCGTTGATCTCCAGGAAGTACGGCACGCCCGCGTCGCTGAGCCGGAAGTCGATGCGCCCCAGGTCCCGGCAGTCGAGCACCTGGAAGATCTTCTTCGACATGGTGCGCATCTCCTCGGACACCTTCGGAGGGATGTTGGCCGGAGCGCGCACCTTGACGGCGTTCTCCTTCTTCGTCTTCAGCTCGTAGTCGTAGATGGCGTACTTACGGCCGGCGATGGCAGCCGGGTCGATGTCGTACTCCGTCGGGCTGAGCACGCCGTCATGGTCGTTCTGCACCGCCGCCAGGTACGGGACGGTGACGTCCGAGCCACTGATGAACTCCTCCACCAGCACACCGGCCGGGTAACGGGCCAGGGCCTGAGACACCTTCTCGCGGGCCTGCTCCACGGTCTCGGCCACCGAGTCCTGGGTGATGCCCTTGGAGGAGCCCTCGAAGTTGGGCTTGATGATGACGGGGAAGCGCAGGTCCTCGGCCTTGAGCTCGTTGAGCTTCTCGACGAACTGCCAGCCGGGAGTGCGGATGCCGTGCTTGGAGAGCACCAGCTTGGTGAGCTGCTTGTCCAGCGTCACCGCCAGCGCATACGCGTCCGAGCCGGTATAGGCGAAGCCGAGCTCCTCGAAGAGCGCCGGGTAGAAGGCTTCGCGGAAGCGGCCGCGGCGGCCCTCGGCGATGTTGAAGATGAGGTCCGGGCTATAGGCCTCGAGCCGAGCGACGGTGCGGGAAGCCGGGCCGCTCACCTCGAAGCGCTCCAGCCGGTGGCCGAGCCGCTCGATGGCCGCGGCCAGCGTGTTCACCGTCTCCTGCGTGTCAAACTCCGCCTCGTCTTCCGAGTCGGACAACCTGAGGTTGTAGGTCAGCGCGATGCGCAAGGCTTTCCCCTTCTGGACTTCTTCAAATGGCGGATCCGGCGAAGCCGGGCCGCGGACAAGAATCTTCCCGGGACGCGAGCGGCCGTCACGGGCGTGCGTGCTGCAACCGTTGCTCCGGCGACGACCTTCCCATCCACCACCTGCGTCTGGGCCCAGGTGTCGCCCAGCCGCCAGCCGAGCGGATCCCTCACCACGCGCAGGGCCTCCACGCCACCGATCACCACCAGGCCGGCGAGGCCCGCCACCACGCCCAGCGGCGGCGGCATCATCCCCAAGAGGACGATGAGGGCCAGGGGTGCGTTGCGCAGGGTGCTGTCGCGGTGGCGAGCGGCCGACTGCGTGGGCAGGTGCATCACCTTCACACCGAAGATGCGCTTGCCCACGCTCTGGCCCTGGAGCATGCCGTCGGCCAGCAGCAGGAAGAGCAGCGCCACCACCGCTCCGGCGGCGCCGCACACCACATAGAGGCCCCAGGCCACGGCCACGTCCACGATGCGCGCGCCCAGCCGCATCCACAGCGAGGCCTTGGGATAGGGAGAGCCAGGCAGCTCGTCTCCGTCATGGACCACGCGCAGGCCAGGCCGGCGCGGAGTGGAGAAGACCTGATGGGAGGGGATCACTCTTCGGGCTCCAGGATGAGGCCCCGCTCGGGGCGCTCGGGCTCGTCCAGGCCAGCGAGCTGGGCGAGCCGCTCGTGGGCGCTCACCATGCCCGGGGGCCGCTGGTACTGGTACGAGGAGGAGGTGGTGGCAGCGTTGCCAGTGAAGTCCGGTGAGGCCACCAGCTGGGCCGTGGGCGAGCCCGTCTCGGACATCTGCCGGAGCCGGCTCCGGGCGCCCTCCACATCCTGGGCGGCGGGCTCTCCCTCGCTGGTGAAGAAGACGAAGGCCATGGCAGGCCGCTTGGAGGACTCGCGCATGGCGAACTGCACGCCGTCCAGAGTCCAGCCCCGGGCGCTCCACTCATTCACGGTGCGCTCGAGCGTCCCCTCGTCCACGGTGGACAGCTCGACGACTTTGTATTGGAGGGGTCCCGCGGGACGCACAGGGGCGGCCGGGATGGCGGTGCGGGCGGCACCCGGGCGCTTGCCGGCACGTGGGGTGCGCCGGGTCGTCGCCGGGGGTGCCGCCTTGCGAGGCGGGGGCCGTTTCTTCTTTCGAGTGGCCATGGCCGATTCTGATCCTCGTGCCCGGGGGTGGATGCAAGCCCCTCGTGCGGAGCTTCATCCCAACCGTCAACCGAGCAGCTTCGCGGCTTCCAGCGAGTGGTAGGTGATGATGAGATCCGACCCGGCGCGCTTGATGGAGGTGAGAATCTCCAGCATCAGCCGATCTCCGTCGATCCACCCGTTCTGCGCGGCGGCCTTCACCATGGAGTACTCGGCGGACACGTTGTAGGCGACCACCGGCACGTCCACGCGCTCGCGCACCCGGTGGATGACGTCCAGGTAGGACAGCGCGGGCTTGACCATGATCATGTCCGCGCCTTCCTCGATGTCGAGGTCGGTCTCCTTGAGGGCCTCGCGCACGTTGCCGGGGTCCATCTGGTGGGTGCGGCGATCGCCGAACTGGGGCGTGCTCTGAGCGGCCTCGCGGAAGGGCCCGTAGAAGGCCGAGGCGTACTTGACGGCGTAGGAGAGGATGGGAACCTCGGTGAGCTTCACCTCGTCCAGCGCCGAGCGGATGGCGGCCACGCGCCCGTCCAGCATGTCCGAGGGCGCGATGATGTCCGCGCCGGCCTGGGCGCACGTCACCGCCATCTGCGAGAGCAGCGGCAGCGTGGCGTCATTGGCGACGTGGCCGCCCTCGATGATGCCGCAGTGGCCGTGGTCGGTGTACTCGCACAGGCACACGTCGACGATGACGAGCATGTCCGGGAGGGCGTTCTTGATCTCCCGGACGGCGCGCTGGACGATGCCCTCGCGCGCGTAGGCCTGGGAGCCCTGGGCATCCTTGTGATTCGGGATGCCGAAGAGGAGAACGGCGGGCACGCCGAGCGCATGGGCCTGCTTCGCCTCAGCGACGGCGTGCTCCACCGAGAGGTTGAAGATGCCGGGCATGGAGCCGATCGGACGGCGGACATCCCGGCCCTCGACGACGAAGAGCGGATAGATGAAGTCCGAGGGCGCGAGCGTGGTCTCGCGCACCATCTCACGGAGGGCCGCGCTACGGCGCAGACGGCGGGGTCGGTGGATCGGAAAAGCCATGTGCCGACGGTATAAACCGTTGGCGGGCCCCGGAAAGGAAATCTCCTTATCGAGGCTGCTCAGACAGCTGCCAGGCGCCAGCTCTCATCGAGCCAGCTTCGCTGCCTGGACATGCGAGCGACCATGCGTTCGGCGAGCTCCGCCTCGTGGACCGCGCGGGCATAGCGCGTCCGGGCCGCCTCGGTGTTCTCGTGCAGCTCGCGCTCCGCATCCGCCAGCTCCTGGCGTGCCGCGTACAGCTCCTGCTCCATCAGCTTGATCGTGGACATGGGTGTTGCCTCCTGTGCTTTCCAGGGTGTGCACACCTCGGGCCATGCGCTCTCACCCCGCAAGGGTGCGAAACCACGAAGGCCCGAAAAATTGGGAGCTCCAAGCACCCGGAAAAAAGGTGCGAACCGTGCTTCCCGGGTGCGCAGCGATCGTCGCGAGCGTGCGGAACACAGGCTCGGACGGTGGCTTGTGTGCCATGCAGGGCAATCGCGGGCCGGGCTCCGTCGTAGAGTGCGCATCGTGCCAGCCATCGAAGTCAGTGGACTCCGTAAGACCTACCGGCGAGCGTTCCGCGCAGGACATGAGGCGCTTCGGGGAGTGGATCTCTCCGTGCCCGAGGGCAGCGCGTTTGGGCTGATTGGCCCGAACGGTGCGGGGAAGACAACGTTCATCAAGAGCATCCTGGGGATCGTCCAGCCCACCGAGGGGACGATACGGGTGCTCGGCGGCTCTCCCGAGGATCCGCGCATCCGGGCCCGTATCGGCTACCTGCCCGAGCGGCTGCACCTGCCGGGCTCGTGGCTGGCGCCGGCCTTCCTGGCGACGGTGGCGAACCTCAAGGGGCTGAAGCCGGACAAGGCCGCGAACCAGCGCCTGCTGGAGCGAGTGGGACTGGGGGACGCGCTGGGCCGGCGCATCGGCGGATATTCGAAGGGCATGCGGCAGAGGCTGGGGCTGGCGACGGCGATGCTGGGCAACCCTGCCCTGCTCATCCTCGACGAGCCCACGGACGGGATTGATCCCATGGGCCGGGTGGAGGTGCGGAGGATTCTCCAGGAGGAAGTGCAGCGCGGCACGACGCTCTTCCTCAACTCGCACCTGCTGGCGGAGACCGAGCGGCTGTGCGACCGGGTGGCGATCCTCGGAAGCGGCAAGGTGCTGCGCGAGGGGCGGCTGGAGGAGCTGGCGCGTGGCGGTGAGCGGTGGGTGGTGCGCTTCGCACCGGGAGCGGACGCGGGGGCACTGAGCGGAGCGGGCTTCACGGAGGCAGGCTCCGAGGGCCAGTACCACGTGACGGCGGCGGACGCGGCGGGGCTGAACGCGGCGCTGGACAAGGCGAGAGCGTCGGGAGCGCTGCTGGTGGAGCTCAAGCGGGACGGGCAGGACCTGGAGTCGGTGCTGGCGTCGGCCATGGGGGTGGCGGCATGAGCGGCGTGCTGGGGATCGCGGGTTACGTGTTGCGCGAGGCGGCCTCGCGCAAGTTCATCCTGGCCTTCCTGTTGGGCGTCACGGGCGTACTGGTGACGCTGTCCTTGAGCCTGCGGATTGAAGTGGTGGACGGCGCGCTGGCGGCCTCGCGGCTGTTCGGCGAGGTGCTGGACATGGACATCCGCGCGGTGGACGTGGCGCTCAAGCCGGTGTTCATGGCGGCGGCGGCCATCGTCTTCTACGGGGGCATCCTGTTCGGCATCGTCTCGTGCTCGGACTTCGCGCCGAGCCTGCTGTCGCCGGGCCGCATCGAGCACCTGCTCGCCCTGCCCTTGCGCCGCTGGCACATCCTGGCGGGCACGTTCCTGGGAGTGATGACGCTGGCGCTGTTCGGGTCGCTGTACGGCTCGGTGGGGCTGGTGCTCATCTTCGGGGTGAAGACGGGGTACTGGACGGCGGGACCGGTGATCTCCGCGCTGCTGGCATGCGTGAGCTTCGCGGCGGTGTACGCGGTGATGTTGACGACGGCGACGCTGATCCGCAGCGCGGCCCTGTGCGCGGCGCTGGGGGGCATCACCCTGGTGGGCGGCGTCATCGCGGGCTTCCGGACGAAGATCGCGCCCTTCATCGAGGAGGGAGTGAGCCGGGAGCTCTTCAAGGGCGTGACGCTGGTGCTGCCGCGCCTGTCCTCGCTGGCGAAGGCGGGCATGGATCTGGCGGCCTCGACGCCGCTGGGAGTGCAGTCGCTGTCGATGCTGCTGGCGGGAGTGTTCGTGTTTGGCCTGGGTGTGCTGGCCGTGGGCTTCTGGTGGTTCGAGGGGAGGGATTACTGATGCAGCAGCGGCGTCGTGGACTGTGGCTGGTGTTCGCGGTGGTGCTGTTCGGCCTGGCCGCGTGGCTGATGCTGTCGGGACAGGGCGAAGAGGAGACTCCTCCCCCTACGAAGGTGGCGTTCCCGAACCGGCTGCGGCCGGCGGAGCGCGAGCGCATGGAGAAGCGGCGGACGTACGTGGCGCCGGTGGTGGACGCGGGGACGGTGGCGCAGCAGCCGGTGCGCCCGAGAGATCCAGTGCTGGCGGCGCTGCCCCGGGGCACGGGGAAGACGGCGATGGTCATCGAGGCCAATGCCATCCGTCACTCGCCCATCGGGGAGATGCTGGTGGAGTGCCTGATGAACCGGGAGGGCGCGGACCTGGAGCGCTTCAAGCAGGAGACGGGCGTGGACCCGCTCCAGGATCTGGACCGGCTGGTCATCACGGACGACGGAGTGATTCTGTCCGGAAACTTCGGTGACGAGCGCCTGAAGAACCTGCTCAACAGCCGGGGCTCGACGAACTACGACTACGGAGACGATGCGCGGCTCTTCGAGCCCCAGTACGCGCGCAACCTGCCGGACGGTGGCGTGGCGCGGCGGAACGGGCCGCAAGTGGGCCTGTGGAGCAACCAGATGCTGGTGTTCGGCCGGTCGGCGGACGGGGTGAAGGAGGTCATCGACCGGGTGGAGGGCCGCGGGCCGGACGAGCCGCCCGTCATCTCCGAGAGCAGCACCTACGGAGAGATGTACGGGGTGCTCTCCGTGGAGCAGCTCAAGAAGCTGTTCCCGGAGGATCAGCAGGAGCTGGCGTCGAGGCTGGCCGAGGTGGCGCAGAACGTGGAGCTGCACGTGGACGCGAGCTCGGACTTCGCGATGACGGCACAGGTGAAGGGTGCGGACGAGGCGAAGGTGACGGACCTGGGCAAGTCGCTCGGGGGCGCGCTGTCGCTGGCGCGGATGAAGGCGCAGGCCGAGGGCGAGAAGGAGCTGGCGCAGCTGCTGGACTTCGCGAAGGTGAATCCAGACGGCAGCGAGTTCAAGCTGGAGTTGGCGGTGCCGCTCGAGGTCATCAAGCAGCAGCTCGCGTTCTGCCGGGAGAAGCAGAGCGCCCAGGACGCGAAGCAGCAGGAGGCCAGCCCCACGCCGTGATGACCCGCCCTACTCCACCATCGCGCTGACTTCCCGGGAGAAGGCCTGCTCGTCATCGGCGTGGATGACGAGCGGGGGCAGCACGGTCAGCCCGGTGGGTGCGCCCTTCACGGCGTGCATCAACACCAGCTTCGCGGGGCGCCCCGCGCGGGAGTGCACCATGCGCGCGATCCTCGGCTCCAACTTCGTCGTGTGCAACACGGCCATCAGCTCGGACAGCCGCGAGGCCGGGTACACCACGCAGAAGCTGCCGCGGCTCCTCAGCAGATACGCCGCCGAACGCGCCACATCCTGGAGCTCGCAGGCGATCTCATGCCGCGCGAGCGCCTTCTCCATGTCCGTGCTGATCCTCCCCTGCTCCCGCGCCCGGTACGGCGGATTGCACAGCACGAAGGAGAAGCTGGCCTTCGGGAACAGCCGGTCCACGCAGCGCAGGTCTCCCCGGACCAGTGACACCTCGCGCTCGCAGCGGTTGAGGTGCACATTGCGCTCGGCCAGGGAGAACAGGCGCGGCTGGAGCTCCAGCCCGGTGATGCTCCCGCAGCCCAACCGCCGCGCCAGGATGAGCGGGATGATCCCGCAGCCCGTGCCCAGGTCCATCAGCCGGCCCCGCACCGCTCCTGCCTCGTAGACGGCGAAGTGCGCGAGCAGCACCGGATCCAACGTAAAGCGGTAGCCCCGGCGGCGTTGAAGCAACCTCACCTCGCCGCCACAGACAGAATCAAGCGTCTCTCCAGCCCCGGGCCGGAGCTCGAGAGGCATGCGCTGAGGCCACTCCAGCGCTTCTGTCAGCGGGGCGCCCACCCGCGCTCCTAGGCCTCCGGATCCAGGAACAGGAGCCCCGCGGGCGGCGCGGGCTCCACCCATAACGTCTTGGCCGGCAGGCACTGCGCCGCCTCCATCACCGCGCGCACCTCCCACAGCGGCGGTGGGTTGAGCGCGAAGCCCACCTGGAACGTCCCCCCGTGGACGCCTCGCACCAACGAGTCCAGCCCCTGCACCGCGAACACCTGCGGATGCCCCGGCTCCTCGGGATCCTTGATGCCCAGCACCGTGCGCAGCACCAGTGCGTTGAGCAGCGCCAGGTCCAGGCTGCGCAACGTCGGGCTGCGCGGCGCGGCCTTCAGGTGCGCCAGGTCCAGGCCCTGTCGGAAGCGGAGAATCTTCCCCCGCCCTCCGGGCAGCACCATCAGCACCGCGTGGTGTCCCCGCACCAACGTGGCCAGGCGTTCGTTCGCCAGGGCTACGCCCCGAGGCGTCGTCAGGGGCTCCTCCAGGTCATAGATGCGCGCGTACGCCCTCACGAGGGCGAAGAACGTCTCCTCCTCGAAGGTCTCCACTCCCTGGATGGCGCGGTGCACCGGCTCGAAGTGCAGCCCGGGATCTGACAGCGGCACGATGGCCGCCAGACTCGTCCTGCGCTCATCCAGCTCGGCCAGGGGGCGCAGGGGCGCCTCGTCGAGCACCGCCATGATGCGCCGGGCCAAGGGCGAGGGCTCGATGCGCCGCAGGGACACCGGCGCGTCCTCGAAGGTGCCCTGCCACACGGTGCTGCTGCGCTCGGCCGCCTCCGCCAGCAGGGCCCGGAGCACCCCATGGTCGTCCGCCGCCAGAGTGACGGTGGGCTCCACCTGGGCCGAGCGAGGCCGGTACGGCGCGTCCTCCAGCGGCTCGGCTGCGTCCGGCGCCAGACCACACAGGAGGAAGCGAACCGGAGGCCCTCCGAGCCGGCCCGCGGAGCTATACACCTCCGCCAGATACAGAGCGGGCCGGGTATCGCGCAGGACGGAGCCCGCCTCCCGCAACCGCCCTAGCTCCGCCGTGGGGTCCACCCGATCCAGCAGCGGGCGGATGAACGCGGACCTGGGCGGCGCGTTGAAGGGACAGCCATCGTCATCGGCCGCCAGGTGCGATTCGAGCGAAGGAAGCAGGGCTGAGAACGGAAGGACGCGCGCCATACCCCAAAAAATGGGGACTTGCCGTCCCACCCGCCACCGCGCCGTCTCGGCCGTCCAGCAGGCGAGCTACCACCAGACGCAGCGGTAGGCCTTGGAGCGCCCCGTGCTGCGCACGCCCATGCTGGGACGCTCGGCGGCCTCCTCCCAGAGGAGGCTCACGGTGGTGATGGCGGCCGCCGAGCCGAGGAAGGACAGCACGTACGGGGTGGGCTGATCGAACCCGCCGAGCACCAGCCCGGACAGCAACAGCACCACGCCACCCACGCCCACGCCGAAGAGATCGGCTCGGAGGATCTGCGCGGGGGTGGGGTTGTATTTCATCGTGGCCACCGCGAGCGCCGTCGCCCCGAGGGCCGGTGCCATGAGCAGCGAGTCCGCCCACGTCTGCCCGGAGATCTTCGTGCCGGAGAAGTGGACGATGGCCAGCAACAGCGCGCCGTAGATGAGGCCCCACCCTCCTCCCGAAGCCACCAACATGCCGTCATCGAGCGGGAGCTGGCCTCCAGCGATCGTCGCGGTGAGCCACGCGCCCAGCTCAGCGCCCAAGAAGGCGGCCCAGGCCAGTGCGCTCGCGTCCCGCGTGAGCATGTCCATGAAGCCGGCGGCGAACATCCCTCCCATGACGGAGTTGCCGATGCCGAAGTAGCCCATCGGCTTGTCGACCCAGTTGTAGAACTGCCACCACGCCGAGGAGCCGAAGCCAAGCCCCGCACCAATGAGCGTGCCGGCCAGCATGGCCTCGCGGGAGGAGCGCTCGAGGCTGAAGCCGTTGGCGATGCCCTGGGTAAAGAAGCCACCCAGCGCCCCCATGAGGGAGTGGTGCAGGATGAAGGTGAGGCTGCCCGGGCCTGAGAGGAATGCGCCGTAGCGCAGGTGGCCGTCGAGGATCGCCCCGTTGGTCTCGGGTTCCTGCGCAACGGGAGCGGCGGCGGGCGGAAGCTGTCCTTCTTCCTGGGTGAGCGGAGCCTGGGGCTCGGTGCGCAACGAGGCCGCGTCCGGAGGCTGCACGGGCGCATCGGAGGCGTATTGCGCGCGGGCGGCCCCGGGCATGGCGAGCACGAGGACGGCGGCGAGGGACAACCAACGGGTCAGCGAGGACACTCGAACCACTCCTTGTCCGGACTCGGCGGCATCAAACCCCAACACGTGGCCGATGCAGCGGGAATCGCACGGCTTCGGGGACGTCTGTCTCCTCCCGGAATTCAGTCTTGCCGTCCGGAGCCATGCAGCCGTGTCACAGCAATGTTGACTTCCGTGCTCGCGGCGGCGAGACCCAGGTTCCCCTCCCGCCTCTGCATCACTAGACCGGGCGGGTACATTCACGACCCCAGGAGCGCCATATGGGCACGATGAAGTTCGAGGTCCCCCACTCCCTCCCGAAGGACGAGGCCAGGAAGCGCGTCGAGCAGCTCCTCAAGTACTGGACGGAGAAGTACGGTGTGAAGGCCAACTGGTCCGGTGACGGAGCGAAGGTGATCGGCAAGGTGATGGGCATCAACCTGGATGCCAACTTCACCATCACCGAGGGCGCCATCCAGGGCGAGGGCACCGACCCCGGCATGCTGCTGCGCAGCCAGGCCAAGTCCTACCTGCAGAAGAAGTTCAGTGCCGCGCTCGACCCGAGCAAGAGCGGCATCGAAGACGACAAGGGCCTGGCGTAACGGGCTACAGCAGCGGGCCCTCCTCCAGCGCGGCGAGCGCATAACGCGCCGCGCGGGAGATGGCCTCGGCCGAGTCCGGCAGCTCCGGATAGTGGCCGGCCAACGGGCGCTGGGGGAAGCGCAGCTGCGAGATGGCGTTGCGGTAGTGACGCCGCGCCGCCTCGGGCTCCTTCAACCGCTCGTGCACCTGCGCCATCAGGTAGTGCCCGATGGCCAGCGAGGGCTCCAGGAAGAGCGCCTTGCCGAGCTCCGTGCGGGCCTCGGCGAGCTCTCCGGCCTGCAACTCGGCCAGTCCGCCGAACACCCGCGCCTCCACGCACAGCGGCTCGCGGTTGATGGCCTGCGCGAAGGCCTCGCGCGCGTCCACGATGCGTCCCGTCAGCGAGTAGAGGTTGCCCACGGTGAGCAGCGCGTCCAGGTGGCCCGGCTCATCCGTCAGGAGCTGCTCCACGGTAGACACCGCGGATACGAAGTCGCCGCGCTCGATCATCCGCACGGCGGCGTTCAGCCGCTCGCCCGGAGACAGCATCAACGACCACGCGGGCAGTTCCCCTGTCGTGCGGGGGCGGGACCCCTCGGAGCCTACGGCGGAAACCTCGAGTGACTTCCGGGGTGACTCGGAGGCCGAGGGGTTCGCCACCTGGGAAGCCTCGGGGCCTTTAGCCGTGGGCAACTCCACCGTCCTGCGCGGTGCCGAGCCTCCCGAGGACACTGCGGGCACCTTGGTAGAGGCATCCAGCGTCGTCTTGAGGGCCCGGGTGGATGGCAGCACCGAGGGTGTGGACACCGTGTGCCGCGTACCCCCGGCGGTGATTGAAGTGCGCGGCGCCAGCGGCTTCACGGGCCGCCGGTAGACGAACGCCCCTTCCACCTCCACCATCTCGAAGCGGTCGTAGACCTTGAAGAGGCTCTCCGAGTAGCCCAGCAGCAGCAGAGCCCCGGGCCGCAGCGCCGCGAGGAAGCGGTCCATCAGCGCGCGGATGGTGGGCAGATCAAAGTAGATGATGACGTTGCGGCAGAGGATGAGATCCAGCGACTCCGGCTTGACCTTCTCGAAGACGGGAACGGCGAGGTTCTGCCCGTCGAAGCGGACGTAGTCCTTGAGCGAGGAGACGATCTCGTACCCGTCGTCCACCGGCCGGAAGAAGCGCGTGCGGCGATCACTCTGCATGCCGGCCACGCGACGTCCCGAGAAGCGCCCCTGCCGCGCGGCCTCCACCGCGGCGAGATTCAGGTCGGTGGCCCACAGGTCCACCTCGATGGGGAGCGCGCCCTGCTCAGCCAGCACCATGGCCAGGCTGTAGGGCTCCTCGCCGGTGGCACAGCCCGCGGACCAGATGGAGATCCGGCGGTTCTCCCGCCTCGCCCGCCACAGCGCGTCCGGGAGGATGCGGCTCTCCAGCGCCCGGAACTGCTTGGGATCGCGGAAGAACTCCGTGTGTCCCACCGTGACGAGCGGCAACAGCGAGCGCAGCTCGTCCTCCGCCGTGCGGAGCATCCTCACGTACTCCTCGGCATTGACGATCCCCACCGCGGGCATGCGCGTGGACAGCGCCAGCCGGAGGCTGTGGTAGCCGTCGGGAGTGATCTTCAGCCCTGCCCGCTCCAGCAGGAGAGAAGAGAGCTGCTGCAGGGCCTTGGAGGTCACTGTCAGCATGTCTGCACCCACTGGATGAGGGTTGGTCCAATTTGTTCGAGCGGCAGAATTTCCTCAGCGGCACCGAGCCGCACGGCCTCCTTGGGCATGCCGTACACGGCGCAGCTCGCCTTGTCTTGGGCAATGGTGCGCCCGCCGCGCTCGCGGATCTCCTTGAGTCCGCGGGCGCCGTCGCGCCCCATGCCGGTGAGAATGACCCCCATCACACGCGTGCCGAAGGACTCCGCCGCCGACGTCAGCAGCACGTCACACGAGGGCCGGAAGCCGCGCACGGGAGGGCTGGTATCCAATACCAGCCGGCCCTTGGAGCGCACCACCAGGTGCGAGCCCGAGCGGGCGATGTAGACATTACCGGGCGCCATCTCCTCGCCGTCGGAGGCCTCCACTACCCGCAGCGGAGACTCGGAGCCGAGCCACTGGGCCAGGCCCTCGGTGAAGCCGTGGCTGATGTGCTGGCAGATGCATACGGGCGCGGGGAAGTCCTTGGGCAACATCTTCAGCACCACGGAGAGGGCCTTGGGCCCGCCGAGCGACGAGGCGATGGCTACCAGCGGATACGGCGCCTCGGTGGGCGCGGGGCGCACGTTGGGCTTCTGGACCTGCACGGGGCGCGACACACGCACCTCGGCGAGCAGCATCAACTTGCGGCCCACCGTCTGCCAGAAGTCGGTGCCGGGCTCGGCCGGCCGATCCACCACGTCCACGGCCCCGAAGGCGAGCGCCTGGAAGGCCTCCGCCCCGGAGAGCACGCCCGGGTGGAGCGCGAGCACCGGCACGGGCCGCTCCGCCATCACCCGCTCAATGGCCTTGAGGGCCTCCTGACCGGACAGGTCCACCACGACCACGTCCGGGTGCAGGCGCTGGACGCCTTCGAGGGCCTCGGAGAACTCGAGGACGTTGCCGGCCGGGGCGAGCACCACCCCGTCGAACAACCCCCGCGACGCTCCCCGGAGCACCTCGCCCACGAGCAACACTCGGTATGCGGACGCGCCGACGTCCAAGCTTCCCCCTAGCCTCGCATCAGGTCAGACGATCGATGGTCTGAGCCAGGCTCTCCACGCCCAACTCACCCTTGACCAGGTACGCATCCGCGCCTGCTTCGGCACCGCGCCGCCTGTCCTCCGGCGATGCGAGCGAAGACAGGATGATGACCGGGACGCGAGCCAGTCCCGCGGTGGACTTGAGCCGCCGCGTGAGCGAGAACCCATCCAGCCGGGGCATCTGCACGTCCGAGAGGATGAGATCGTACGCCTGGGACTGGGCCTTGAGGTAGCCCTCCTCGCCGTCCTGGGCCTCGTCCACGGTGTGCCCCAGCGCCTTGACGAGCGCGGACTCGGTGGCTCGCGCGATGGGCGAGTCGTCCACCAGCAGCACTCGCAGACGCTTGGCGGACTGGCCCTGGGTGACGGGCCGCGCCACGCGGCGCACCTCCGTCATGATGTCCGGCACGTGCAGGAGCACGGCGATGCGGCCGTCCTCCAGCGCGGCCGTGCCGGCGATGAAGGCGGCGCCCTTGAGGAACTCGCCTCCACAGGGCTTCACCGCCACCTCGCGCTCATCCACGAAGCCGTCCACCACCAGGGCGGCCAGGTCGTCGCCGTGACGCACCACCACGGCGGGCGGCTTGTCGAAGCGGTTGCCACCGTTGACACCCAGCAGCGGCCCCAGACCCACCAGCGCGGTGGGCTTGCCCCGGTGCTTCACCGCCAGGGTGCCGAAGACCTCCATCCGGTCCTCGGGCTTCACACGCATCACCGCCACCACGTCGGCAGCGGGCATGCCGTAGACGTCGTCACCCAGGCGCACCAGCAGCACCTTCATCAACGCCAGCGACTGCGGCAGGCGCAAGGTGATGGCGCTGCCACGGCCCAGGCGGCTGACGATGCCCACCGAGCCGCCCAGCGACTCCACCTTCTTCTTGACGACGTCCATGCCCACGCCGCGGCCGGAGATGTCGGTGATCTCCTGGCGGGTGGAGAAGCCAGCGCGGAAGACGAGCTCGATGGCCTCGCGCTCGGAGAGGGCGGCGGCCTGGGACTCGGTCAGCAGCCCCTTGCGCACGGCCACTTCCCGCAGCTTCTGCGGGTCCATACCGCGGCCGTCGTCATCCACCTCGATGCTGAGCATGTCGCCGTCGGCACGCACGCGGATGCGCAGCCGGCCCGCGGAGGGCTTGCCGAGCATGCGGCGATCGTCGGGTGTCTCCAGACCGTGGTCCACGCCGTTGCGCAGCAGGTGCACCAGGGCGTCGCGCACGTCGGCCAGCATCGAGCGATCCACACCCAGGTCGGCGTTCTCGATGACGAGATCCACCTCCTTCCCCTGGGCCCGGGCGATGTCGCGCACGGCACGCGGGAAGGCGTCGAAGACGGTGGACAGCGGCACGAGGCGCGCCTCGGCCACGTGGTCCGCCATCATCGACAGGTTGCCGTGCAGCGTCTCGATGCCATCCCCATTGCGGCGCACGAAGCGGAACGCGTCGTCGCGCAGCATGTGCAGGTCGCCCTCGATGCGCTCGAGGTCGTTGCGCAGCACGTTGGGGACATCCAGATGTCGGCCAGCCTGAGGAAGCGGTCACCCAGGCGTGAGAAGCGCTGGAGCAGCGCCTCGGCCTCGGCCGCGCGCAGACGGCCACGCGCGCTCTCCACCAGGAGGTCTCCCGCGAGCAGTCCGAGCGAGTCGAGCACCTCGACGTTCACGCGGATGCTGCGATCGGCCAGCGCCTTGTGGGAGTGACCCTCCTCGTGGGCGTGCTCGGCCTTGGCGGCGCGCGGGGGCGGAGCAGACACCGCCGCGGCCGGAGGAGGCACGTAGACGGGCTCCGCGTGCTCCTCGATGGTGGCCTCCACCACGGGAACCGCGGGCACCGCCGGGATGGAGGTGCGCGAGGGAGCCTTGACGCCCCCGATGGGCGGAGGCGCGTGCCCGGAAGCCGCGGCAAGCGCCTCGACCATCTCCTGCGAGGACGGGGTGCCCGACTGCGCGCCCTCGTTGTCCTCCAGAAGGTCCGAGATGATGTCGCACGCCCGCAACAGGAGGTCCGTCGCCACCTCGGTGGCCGCCCTCCCGTCTCGCTCGGCGCGCAGCACGTCCTCGGCCGCATGTGCCAACTGGCCGATGGCGGCCAGGCCCAGCATGCGGGCCTCGCCCTTCATCGTGTGCAGCTCGCGCGCGACCTCGTCCGCCGCCTGATCCGCGGTGGGCTTCTCGAGATCGAGAATACCCAGCTGGATCTTCTGGAGACGGTCTGCGCTGACCTCCTGGAACTTCGACAGGAGGGATCTCTTGAGGGACTCGGTGTCCATGACCAGAGGGCGTCAGGACGGAAATCCGCCCCGAGTGCCCCTCCCGCTCCTGACTTAGTCGGCCTTGAAACGCTTGATGAGCTCCGCCAGACGGCCAGCGAGCTGCGTGAGCTCGGCGGCGGCACCCGTGGCCTGCTTGGAGGCCTGAGTAGTCTGACGCGTCACGTCCTCGATCTCCGCCATGGAGGCAACCACCTGCTCGGTGGCGGTGCGCTGCTGCTGGGTGGCGAGGTTGATGACGCGGGCAGCGTCACTCGTCTCCTGCACGCCAGCGAGGATGCCCTCGACGGCCTGCGCAGCCACCGCGCCCAGCTTCTCACCGGACTCCGTGGCCTCCTTGGAGGCATCCGCGGCGCTGCCAGCGGCGGCCGTGGCCTCGCGGATCTCGGTGATCAGGTTCTTGATCTCCTTGGTGGACTCCATGACGTTCTCCGCCAGGCGGCGCATTTCGGCCGCGACGATGGAGAAGCCCTTGCCCGCCTCACCGGCGCGGCTGCCCTCGAGGGCCGCGTTGAGCGCGAGCAGGTCCGAGCGGTCGGCGATCTCGTCGATGACCTCGACGACGGTGCCGATGCGCTCCACGCGCTTGGACAGCTTGGTGATGGAGTCGGCCACGGCGACGCCGTCGCTGCGGATCTGCTGCATGGCCTGGATGAACTCGCCGATGGCGCCCCGGCCCGCGCGAGCGGCACCCAGGGTCTCCTCGGCCACGCGCGCCACGCTGCCGGCGTTCTCGGCGATCTGCGCCGAGGCGTGCTTCAGCTCTTCCATCGTGGCCGTGGTCTCGTGAATGGCCGCGGCCTGCTCGGTGGAGCTCGTCTCGTGCTGCGTGGACGCGGCGAGCACCTGGTTGGCGGACGAGGACAGGCGCAGGGCCGCCTCGTTGATCTCCCGCACGAAGGTGCGCAGCGTCTCGATCACCTTGCCGAAACCCTCGAGCAGGGGCCCGAGCTGGGCGTCCTCGGTGGAGGTGTTCCACTGGGACAGGTCGCCCTCACGCACCAGGGTGATGAGCGCGTCGATGGCCTGATCGATCTCCTGGGCGGCCACCTGCTTGCGGCGCTCGGCGGAGGCGTGGCGATCCAGCAGCTGGTTGAAGAGCTGGGCCAGGTCGGCGGCATCATCCTCCAGGGCGTTCTTGGGAACGCGCGCCTCGAGGTTGCCCGCCAGCACCGCGATCACGGTGTCGGTGAGGGGCTTGAGGGAGCCGGCCTTCTTGGAGCGAGGGGCGGGAGCAGCGCCCTCCGTCGGGACAACTTCGTTCTTCGTGTCAGCGGGGGACATTGCCTTCAGTGCCTTCCTTGAGCATTCAAGGTTTCAACAAGATCGATGAGCATCACGGGGCGTTCCTGGTCCAGGAACACACCGACTGCGTAGGACGCGGCGCCAGCCACGATGGGCAGCCGCCGCAGCTCCACGATGGGGACGGGGCGCACGCCTCGGATGGCGTCCACCTTCAGGTGGCCCTCCCCCTCGGGGGTCTCGAAGACGAGCGCACGGCCACCACGCTTGAGCGAGCCGAGCCCCGCCACCTCGAGATCGTCGGGGTGGGAGCGGTCGATGCGCAGCACCTGCTGGGCATCGGTGCCGTAGACGACACCGCCGACCTCGAAGAAGAGGAGGTCGACCTCGTTCACCGCTGGCGCGTGATCGTCGTAGATCATCGCACCACCGCCCGCTGCCGGGCGCTCTGGAGCAGCTTGGTGAAGTTGACGAGCGCGATGGCGTCCTGGGGCGAGTTGCCGCCATAGACGCCGAGCAAGTGCTCGACGGCCGCATCCCCACCCAGAGGAGGAGGAAGGATGTCGGCCACGGGAATGCGCCGCAGCCCGAGCACCGCATCCGCCACCACACCGACGCGGTAGTTGCCGCTGGTGCCGATGAAGAGCCGGGTCCTGGCCCCGACGCGGGCCTCCCCCTTGCCAAGGAAGCGCAGGAGATCCATCACAGGGAGTACCTCGCCGCGATGGCCGGTAACACCCAAGAGGAAGGATGGGGTTCGGGGAAGGGGCGTGAGGAGCCCAGTGCGGATAACCTCGAGGACATTCTCACTGGGAACCGCGAGGCGGAGCTCACCCGCGCGGAAACAGAAGAATTCCTGCTCCGGCCGGGCCTGGCCTGCAACGGCTCGGTCGGGCGCCATCCGCAGCGCACGCTGAAGGGGAGTGTTGGTCAAGGCGCCAAAGTATCCGGAGGCTAGCGAAGAGGGTCAAGGGTGGACCGAATCACATGGTCCGGGCCCACTCAACGGTGTAGGGTAACGGCAGTATTCCTTGAGGAGGCAGATGTCTCGCGTACTGGTCATCGATGATAGCCCGATGCTGGTGGAACTGACGGTCCGGGCACTCGCCGCCTCTGGCTACCATGCCACTGGGGCGACCGACCTGGCGAGCCTCGACCAGAAGCTCACCGAGGGGCCGTTCGCGCTCATCCTCATGGACGTGAACATGCCGGAGATGTTCGGCGATGACGTCGTCGAGTACCTCCGCACCCAGAAGAAGGTCACCTCCAAGCTGGTCCTCTACTCGGACATCTCCGAGGAGGAGCTCGCGGCCAAGACCCGGAACTCGGGCGCGGATGGCTACATCCTCAAAGGCGGCGGCCTGGAGGCGGTCATCAGCGGCATCATGCGCATTCTGGGCGCTCCCACCGCAAGTGCGGCAGCTCCCGCACGGCCAGCAACAGCTCCGGCGGCCCCGAGTGCCCGCCCCACGGGGACTGCGGCGTCCCCCCGCCCGCCCGCTGTGGCTCCGGCAACCCGTCCCCCCGCCACCGCGGCAGGCCCCCGGCCCACCAGTCCCGGCGTGCCTCAGGCGAATGTCGCCGCCCCGCCGCGAGTGGCTCCTGCAGCGGCCCCAGGTCAGGCGCCCGGACCCCGCGCCCCCGTCGCGGGACAGGTAGCTCAGCCCCGTCCGGTAGCTCAGGCCCCCGCGGGGGCGCACCCTGCTCCGGCGATGGGAACCGCTCCTCATGCTCCGGCCGCTCCGCGCGCCCCCGTCGCGGGACAGGTGGCCCAGCCCCGTCCGGTGGCTCCAGCTCCGGCGGGAGCCCACCCCGCCCCAGCGGCAGGAGCCCATCCGGCACCGGCCGCTCCGCGCGCGCCTGTCGCGGGACAGGTGGCTCAGCCCCGTCCGCTGGCGCAGGCGCCCGTGGCGGGAGCACACCCCACTCCGGCAGTTCCTCGCACCACCGCTCCGGCCACGGCACAGGTGGCTACTCCGGGGACGGCGCCCGCAAGGCCCGTGGCTCCCGCGGCGGCGCATCCCACGGCTCCAGCGCCCCAGGCCACCCCGGCACCGGTCGCTGCACGCGGCCCAACTCCAGTTCCCGTAGCGCCTCAGGCGGCTGCGCCTGCCCAGACTCCCGCGACACCCCCTGCCTCGGTGGCCCCTCCGGCTCCGGCAGCCCCCTCCCCTGCCGCTGCGCCTGCTCCGGCCGCGACGGGGGGCTTCCCCTCGGCCGCGAAGATGGCGGCGGCCGCTGGAAGGAAGCCTCGCATCCTCATCGTCGACGACAGCGAGATGACGGCGCGCATCATCGAAGCGGACCTGGTCACCAAGGGCTTCGAGGTGCACATCGCCGACTCGGCGGACAAGGCGACGAAGATCATCCTGAAGAAGCAGACGCGTCCGGACCTGGTCCTGCTGGATGTGCGCATGCCCAACGTGAACGGCGAGCAGTTCTGCCGCTTCATCAAGAGCAACAGCCTCTTCAAGGGCATCAAGGTGCTGCTGTGCTCCGGCGAGAACGTGGAGGAGCTGCAGCGCATCTGCCGCGAGGCCGGCGCCGACGGCTACGTGCCGAAGGACGCCGTGCTGGGCAATCTGGTGGCGAAGGAGCTCAACCCCAGCACCACGCAGGAGTAGCCCTCGCTCAAGCGGGGGCACTTCTCCGACTGGCACCTCCCCCGGCTCCAGCCAGGAGGAAGTGTTCACTGGACAACCACATCCGCTCCCCTCTCCCAGCCCGGGAGGGGGAGGCCTGGCCCACCCCAGTGTTACCGCCTGGCGCTGGCCGCGTTCTCCCGCTCGTCGAGCCCGCGCGCGAAGTTGCCGATGATCAGCCCCGGCCGGGCCGCCTTGAGCCGGCGCAGCAGGGTGCGGATGCCCTGGGGCTCTCCACCCGGGCCCTTGTCGCGAGCCACCTCCAGGTACTGGATGGGATCGATGCACAGTGAGCGCGTCTGCACCTGATCCACCTTGTACTTCTTCACCAGCCGCTCCAGGGCCTTCACCTCGCCCTCGCGATCGGTGACGCCCGGGAAGAGCAGCAGGTTGAGCGCCAGGTACGCACCGCGCTCACGCGCCAGGGCGATGGACGCCTCCACATCCTCCCAGCCGTACTTCACCGGCTTGTAGTAGGCCTCGTAGAGCTCCTTCGACGCCGAGTTGAGTGACACCCGGATGGCGTCCAGCCCCGCGTCGAAGAGCGCCTCGAGGCCCTTGGTGAGGCTCGCGTTGGTGTTGATGTTGATGGAGCCGCGCGAAGTGCGCTCGCGCATGTAGCGGATGGCCTCGGCGATGAACTTCCACCGGGTGAGCGGCTCGCCCTCGCAGCCCTGGCCGAAGCTGACCATGGTGCGGCCCGGAGCGTGCTCCAGGTGGTACAGGCCGATCTGTCCCATCTCCTCGCCCGTGGGCCCGTCATTCATGCGCTCGTGCGAGGCGGGAGGCCCATCCGCCGGCTGATCCGAGATGCACCCCACGCAACGCGCGTTGCACATCACCGAGGCGGGGATGGCGCCCTCGTCGCGCACGTAGAAGACGTTCTGCGAGGTGAAGCACCGGTACAGCATCGCGCACGTGGTGAGCTGCTTGAGCACGCGGTTGCCCGGAAAGCGCGCCAGGTGCGCGTCCACGATCTTCTTCAGCTCGGGCGTGGAGTACTTCTCCGGATCCCAGTGCGAGCGCGTGTCGGTGTGGATGGCCCAAGCCACCGGACCGTCCTTGCCCCAGGCCGCGGCGGTATAGGCCCACTGCGGAAGCACCGGGCCCTCTGCCTTCACCTCGCCGGGCAGGAACGTCCGCGTGTAGCCCGGAGGCAACAGGGCGCCCACCGCGTTGGGCACGAAGGTCTTCCCGTTCATCTTGATCTCGCGGACCAGCTCCAACTCGCCCGTCTCGGGATCGATCCCCACGGGGAGCCGGCCCGGCAGGTGGACGAGCCGGCCAGCGGACGGCAGGGGGATGGGCTTGTCCTGCGGGGGAACGAGCTCCTCCCCGCTGCGCAGGGTAGCCACCAGATAGGGATGCTCCATCACCCGTCCCTTCGGGTCCGCGAACAACAGCTTCGGTGCCAAAGTCATGACCTCGTTAACTATCACTGCCGGGCGCGCCTTTCGACGCACTGCGCATTCACGAGCCGTACGGCTCCTTGCCGGAGCGCGTCTTGACTCCCCCAGGGCCCCTGCCTAGGGTCCGCCCGCTTTTCGTCCCTTATTGCGGACAATTCGGAGGCATCTCAAGTGATCGTCGGAGTTCCCAAGGAGATCAAGACCCGCGAGTACCGTGTTGGCATGGTTCCGGCGGGCGTTCGCGCTCTCACCAGCGCGGGCCACACGGTTCTTGTCGAGACGAACGCCGGTGTCGGCTCTGGCATCCCCGACTCGGAATATCAGCGCGTCGGTGCGCAGATCGTCCAGAGCGCGGACGAGGTCTGGAAGCGCGCCGAGATGATCGTCAAGGTGAAGGAGCCCATCGCGCCCGAGTACGAGCGCATCCAGGACGGGCAGATCATCTACACCTACTTCCACCTGGCCGGCGTGGACCCCGAGCTCACGCGCACCCTGGTGAAGAAGAAGGCCTCGGCGGTGGCGTACGAGACCATCCAGCTGGATGACGGCTCGCTGCCGCTGCTCAAGCCCATGTCCGAGGTGGCCGGCAAGATGGCCATCCAGGTCGGCGCCGCGTGCCTGGAGAAGGCGCACGGTGGCAAGGGCATCCTCCTGGGTGGCGTGCCCGGCGTGCGCCGCGGCCGCGTCACCATCATCGGCGGTGGCGTGGTGGGCACCTGCGCGGCCAAGGTCGCCGTCGGCATGGGCGCCGAGGTCACCATCATCGACATCAACCTGGACCGCCTCACCTACCTGGATGACGTGTTCCTCGGCCGCGTGGCCACCCTGGCCTCGGACACCGAGAGCATCGCCAAGAGCGTGCGCGAGGCGGACCTCGTCGTCGGCGGCGTGCTCATCCCCGGCGCGGCCGCGCCCAAGCTCGTCTCCGAGGCCCTCGTGGCCGAGATGAGCCCCGGCTCCGTGGTGGTGGACGTGGCGGTGGACCAGGGCGGCTGCATCGAGACCTGCGTCCCCACCACTCACGACAACCCCACCTTCGTGAAGCACGGCGTGGTGCACTACTGCGTGGCCAACATGCCCGGCGCGGTGCCCCAGACGTCCACCTTCGCCCTCACCAACACCACCCGGCCGTACGCCCGGAAGATCGCCGACCTCGGCCTCGTCGAGGCCGTCAAGGCGGACAAGGCCCTGGCCCGCGGCCTCAACACCTACAACGGCAACGTCACCTACGAGGCCGTCGCCAAGGACCTGGGCTACAAGTACCTGTCCATCTTCGACGCCATCGGCGCCAAGGCCCGGTAGTCGCTACCCGGTAGTCAACAGTGCGACACCCCGGCGGAGGGGTTGCTCCCGAAATCAGGGAATAATTATCTCCGTCGGTTGTCTCCCGCCCGCTGGGGCAGCCGTGCAAACGGCGCCAGCGGGCTTTGTGTTGTTGCCCAGTCTGTTCCCGTGCATACATTGCCGGGTAGGTAACGACTCAATTGCCTGTAATTTCGGGCCTCTGGAAGGCGGGAGCATGCTGGACTTCAGGCAGAACAACCGGACGAAGCAGGAATTCGAGGAACTGGCCCTGGCCCACCTCGACCCGCTATACTCCGCGGCCCTGAGGCTGACGAAGAATGAGCGGGACGCCGAGGACCTGGTGCAGGACACCTGCATGAGGGCCTACCGCTTTTTCGACAAGTTCGAGCGCGGCACCAACATCAAGGCCTGGCTCTTCAAGATCCTCACCAACACCTTCATCAACCGCTACCGGCGGAAGGTGAAGGAACGCAGTGTGGTGGAAGGTGTGGAGCGCGAGGCGGTGCACGAGCGCTTCGTGAGCCGGGACGCGACGGACTTCGCGGCCAACCCCGAGCAGTACTTCTTTGATCGTCTGCTGTCGGACGACGTGTTGCGCGCCATCGACGCGCTGCCCATCGACTTCCGGCTGGTAGTCATCCTCGCGGACCTGCAGGAGTTCTCCTACAAGGAGATCGCCGAGATTCTCGAGTGCCCCGTGGGCACGGTGATGAGCCGGCTGTTCCGAGGGCGCAAGCTGCTGCAGAAGACGCTGCGCGAGTATGCGCAGGGCTCTGGCGTGCTGCGTCAAGAAACTGGCGGCGAGGAGGCGAACGCAGCAGGGGCCGCGGCCGCAGGCTCGCCAGCGAATCTCGAAGAATACCGCCGCAGGAAGAAGGTGGGGTAGATCGAGGTTGATGGCCGCGGAAATATTTCTTCACGATATTTCCGCACGGGACCTCTACCATCTCCCGCCCTGAGCGCTCATGACCTGCCAGGAACTCGATTCCATCCTCTACCCGTACCTCGATGGTGAGTTTCAGCCCGAGGAGCGGCTGGAAGTTGAAGCGCATCTCACCGGCTGTGCCGAGTGCGCGCAGCGGGTGAACATGGAAGTCCGGATGCAGCAGTCGCTGCGCCGGGCCGCGCGTCAGGCGGTGGAGACCACCCGGGCCCCGGACGCCCTGCGAGCCCGCATCCAGCTGGGCATCCGCCAGGAACAGCGCCGGGACACACAGGCGTGGTGGCTGCGCGCGAGCGCGGCAGCGGTGGTGCTGGTGGTGGCCGGCGGCACGTGGATGGCGCTGCGGCCCGAGCAGCGTCAGCGCTTCGTGGACGACGCCGCGCGACGGCACGCCCGCCAGTTGCCGGTGGAGGTTGCTGGCGGCTCGCACGAGCACGTGGAGGCCTGGTTCGACGGGAAGTTGGACCATCGCGTCTCCGTGCCCCGGTTGCGTGACGTGCAGCTCTCCGGCGCGCGCATCTCCAACGTGACGGATCGCCCCGCCGCGTACATCAGCTACGAGCGCAACGCGGACAAGCAAGGCGCGCCCGCCAAGCGCATCGGACTGTTCGTCTTCGACGACGCCAAGCGCGAGGTGGAGGCCCCGCCCCTGCCCTCCGTGCAGGTGGGCTCCAGCCACGGATACAACGTGGCCGTGTGGCGTGACGGAGAGATCGTCTACGAGTTGGTGAGCGATCTCGACGAATCGGACATCCGCCGAATGGTCGCCGAGCAGGGGGCGATGAAGAGCAGGCCGTCGCGTCCGGTGACGCCGGACGTCGTCGCTCGCCCCGTGGCGCTACAGCCCTGAATCGTGCGCGGGCTCGCGAGCACAGGCTGCTCGCCTGCCCCACGAGCTGGACTGCCTGGAAATCCGACTGGACCGAAGATTGACGGTCCTGGAAGGCACCGATAGCCTCCCCGAGCGACTTTTCCAGCGCCGCCGTTCCCCGTCATCGACGCGGAACGCGCCCGCCCTTCCTGGTCCGGCAGCCCTTCCATGTCCAAGAACATCCTGATCGTCGAAAGTGACACCACCCTCTCCGCGAACCTGCGGCAGGCCTTGGAGGCCCGCGGCTTCGCGGTGCAGGAGACCACCGACGGCAAGGGCAGCGTGGAGCAGATCCGCCGCGACCGGCCGGAGCTGGTGGTGCTCGCGGTGGACCTGTCGGCTGGACAGAACGGCTACCTCATCTGCGGCAAGCTGAAGAAGGACGACGATCTCAAGACGATCCCCATCGTCATCATCGGCAACCCGGACGGCTTCGCGCAGCACCGCAAGCTGAAGGCACACGCGGATGACTACGTGGCCAAGCCGGTGAATGCCGACGAGCTGGTGGATCGCGTAGGCGCGCTGATCGGCTTCCCCGAGCTGCCCGCCGGTGAGGTCGTCGACGACGGCCTGAGCCTGGGCGGTCTGGACGGACTGGGCGACGAGCCGGTGCAGGGCGAGGAGCTGGCCATCGAAGGCGAGCCGCTGGAGAGCCACGGCGACGAGCTGGCGCTGCTGGACAACCCCTTCGGCGACAGCGTGGATGATCCGCCCGTGACGGGCAGCATCGAGGAGCCGGTGGAGGCCCCGCCGGAGCTGAGCTCGCCGGAGGACGACTTCTCCGGGCTCGACAGCCTGAGCAGCGGCGAGGACGACAACGCGCTCGACTCGCTGGGCATGGACAGTGACAAGACGGTGGTGGGCTTCATGCCTCCGGAGCCCCCGCCAGCCCCGAAGCCCACCCCCACCCCGGTGGCGCGCCTCACTCCGGCTTCGGTGGCCACGGCCAGGCCGGCTCCAACGCCCGTGACGTCCACGCCAGCTCCCCGCGCGACGCCGGCGGCCACGACCCGGCCCGCTGCGACGAGCACGCCTGCGGCCCCGGCCATGTCCGCGGCGGACGCGGCCGAGCTGCGCAACCTGCGCACGCGCGTGGCCGAGCTGGAAGGCGCCCTGGAGGATGCGCGAAGCCAGGCCAGCACCGCGGAGACGCGGGTCCAGGAGCTCGAGTCCGAGCTGGAAACCAAGAGCACGGAGCTGGAGACGGCGAAGGCGTCGGTCGGCAAGAACGACTCGGCCACCCTGGCGCTGCGTGAGGCCTCCAACCGGAAGGATCGGGAGATCCTCCGGCTCAAGACCGAGCTGAACCAGAAGGAGCAGGAGATCGTCGAGCAGCAGGATCGCTTGCTGGCGCTGGAGCAGCAGGCCAGCGGGGCCACGGACGAGATCGCCCGGCGGGACGCGGAGCTGAAGACGCTGAAGACGAAGGCGGACCAGCTGATGGCGGAGCGGCGACGGGCGGAGCAGCAGCTCACGGCGGCGAAGGAGGAGGCGCGTGGCGCCACGGCCCGCGCATCGGCGCTGCAGGCCGAGGTGGATCAGTTCCAGGCGCAGGCGGGCGAGGTGGAGGAGCTACGGGCGCGCGCGGACCAGCTGGACGCGGAGCTGGCGGCGGCGAGGAGCGAGGGGGACAGCTGGCGGGAGGAGATGGAGGCGGTGAAGGCGCAGGCGGGCCAGGAAGCGGACGAGCTGAGCAAGCGCATCACCGAGCTGGAGGAGCAGGCAGCACGCAACGAGGATCGGGTGGCGCGGCTCTACACGCGCATCAAGTCCGACGAGAAGCTGCGCGAGAAGACGAAGAAGGCGCTGGCCATTGCCACGCAGCTCCTGGAGGAGCAGCCGGCGGGCGCGGACGACGAGGAAGCCGTCGCCTGAGTCCCTTCCTCTGATTCACCCTCCCCTCTCCCCTCGGGAGAGGGACGGGGTGAGGGTATCGAGGGCCCCGGGTTGAACCCGAGCGGGCCCTCCCCTCGCCCCCAGAAACAAAGACAGACATTCTGTGCTGAATGCCCGCCGGGAGAGCAGTCAGCCATGAAATGCATGGGAAAACTCCCTGCATAGTTCTTCCGCAGCTCGTCTCTTCTTTCTGAGCGGGTGCACCGGGGCGATTGAGCTCCTGCACTCGAGCAATCCCAAGGAGAGTACTGTTTTGAAGCTGCGTCACTTCGCCGTTGTGTTGCCGTTGACCGCCACCATCCTGGGGGGCTGCGGCCCGGAGGACATGCAGGACGAGCAGAGCGGGAGCGCCGGGCAGCCGATGCCCACCCAGGGGATGAGCCCCAATGAGACCGAGCCCACCCTGGGCACCGCGACGCAGGAGTTGGCCAGCCTCGGTGCGCACACCTGGAGCGCGCCCGCGGATGCGACCCCCATGGGCGCGACGGCGGACCGGTTCTGCTTCCTGAACCGCATCCGGGGGAACTTCGTGAGCGCGGGCAGCTACATGGACATCTTCGCCTCGGGAGGAAGCTGGTACCTCCGGGGCGGCGGTGACACGAGAGGCACGGCCCGGTGCGCGACTCGGACCAGCGCCACCGGCCTCTCCAGTGAGTACGTCTGGAAGGCGGGCCAGAGACTGCCCACGAACATGGGCACGACCACGGGCCGGGTGTGCTTCCTGGTGCGCGTCTCCGGAAGCTTCGACAGTGGGGCGGACTGGGTCCGCGTCTATGCGAGCGGAGGCTCGTGGTTCCTGTTCGGTGACTCGGCGAAGGGCGACGGAGGCGCTCAGGCTCGGTGTGTCAACGTGAGCAGCTTCAGCGGCGAGTACTCCTGGAGCTCGAGCCAGAGCTACGACACGCACATGGGCGTCACCTCGGGCCGGGTCTGCGCGCTGACGTACATGGCGGGCCGCTTCGACAGCGTGAATGACTACATCGACATCTACGCCTCCTCGGGTTCCTGGTACCTGGGCGGGAATGCCTCGGCCCCCGCTGTCTCCGCCAAGGCCCGCTGCTTCTGATTTCTCCAAGCCAGCCGGGGACGGCTATCGAGCCATCTCGATAGCCGTCCTCCTGGTGCGGACTCAAGGAGTTGAACGCACCCCGGTTGTCGGGAGCAGGCCCTGAAGGGGCTTATCCTGGCCAATGGCAATGAACGGCGCCCAGTAGTAGGGATGCGGTTTCCTCTTGCGCAACTCCCTCATGGCCGAGCGCAGGGCCTCACCACGGCCCTGCCCGGCCAGCAAGTTGCGGTAATAACTGTCCATGAGCTGGTGTGTCGCCTCGTCTCTGACCTTCCACAAGCTCGTCACCAGTGTCTGCGCCCCAGCCACCATCAGCGCACGGCGCAGGCCGTAGACCCCCTGACCGAGCTTGACGTGACCGCGGCCGGTATCACAGGCCGACAGCACCACCAGTTGCGTCCCCCACAGGTCCAAACCAGCCAGTTCCAGCGCCGTCACCCATGACTCCTCTCGACGGGAGGCATCTGACCGTGCCGACGAAGCACGAGCACCCGCGAGCACCAGGCCCGAGCGCAACAGTGGCTCGTCGGAGAGACTGATCGGCGGGATCTCCCCCGCGGCGCAGCAGTGCCCTACCGCACGCGTGCCCACCTGGGCCTTGGCATCCTCCAGGAAGAAGCCATGGGTGGCGATGTGCAATACCCCCGGCGTCGCCAGCGTCAGCAACGCCTCCTTGGTTGCGTCGCGGCCCATCAATGTCCGGGCTTGCGGCAGCAAGCGCTGGATGGCCTCGGCCTCCTTGCGCGTACCGGGTAACGGCAGCAACGGCTGATCGCGGGACTCCGGGCGAAGAGTGAAGAAGAAACGCTCGAGGGATGCGGAACGCTCAGTCGGCAAGCGCGCCCCCCCCGCTACCAGATGACTCGTACCAAGAGCGGAGTCGAAGTCGGGGTCGGCCATGACAACGACCGATTGTGCCGGGGAAATATTCGCGGAACGCGTCAGCAGATCCTTGCCCGAAGTGACGTACGTGATGTCGAAGCGGTCGACCAGGAACTGACGACCATCGTGGAGAGCGGCGAAGGGAACCAAGGCCAACTGACTGTCAGGCGAAATGAAGAGCCGCCGCGCCTTGCCCAGCAAAGGAATCAGAGGCTGGAATGCACGCACGTAGAATGCTCGAGCCTTGGATTGATAGGACACATCCCTATCAGCGAGCGCTGCATGCAGACGCAGGGAGGCCTGGTCAATAGGCGCGGCGGGACCGAGATCCAAGGCGTGCGTACGACCATCCGCGAAAAGCAGAAGCGCGAGGTAACGCAGTTGGCCTGGACGCCGCGAGGTGGGAAAACCCGGAGTGGAGACGAGAGCTCTGTCCTCATAGGCAATGAACTCGACGAGTGCCCCATCATCAGGCAGGGCCGCGGCCACACTGCCGATGAGCTCCTTGAGAGAGGGGCGCGCGAAGAGTGTACGCAGAGGCCCCGAACGCCTGGCGAGGTCTGCTTCGAGCGCATCACCCTGATCAGTGAGTTCCTTGAGGCGCTGCTGGTGGTCGGCGGACAACGAAGTGCCGGCACTCGCGAGCGACAGCCTCGCGAGTTGGGTGCGCAAAGCTCGCAGGCGTTCGAAGGCTTCACGATCAGCCTGACCAAGACCGCGGTAGATGATTCGAGACGTTTCAGCAATTTCTTCAGCCGATCGGCCCTTGCGGAGCAGCACGGTGGAGAGCGCGAGCTGCCGGACGCGGTCATTGCCTGGGTGCGCGCGGGCAAGAGCATAGAGACGTTCTTCATCCGTGCGAAGAAGGCGCAGAACGCTTGCCAGACGTGCCTCGGAGAAGCCGTACACTTCCTGGCGGAGGTGATCCTCATGGATGGTGAAAGCACGCTCGAAGAGCGGCAGGGCCGCGGACAGGTGCCCCCGCTCGAGCTGGAGCCGGGCGAGGGCCTGGAGCGAGTGGGCGACGTCAGGATGCCCCTTTCCAAGAACGGCCTCCCTGATCGAAAGCGCACGCTCGTGCAGTAACTCGGCTCGCGCGTAATCGCCCTGAGCGCTGTAGAGAGTCGCGAATTCGTAAAGCAAAGAAGCCACGTCAGGATTGTTACTGCCCAGGGCCTTCTCCCAAATCGCGAGTGCGCGCGCATACAACGGTTCCGCACCTGCATAATCTCCCCGCTCTCTGTAGATAGTCGCGAGGTTCTGGAGCGAGTTGGCGACGTCGGGATGATTACCACCGAGAGCCGCTTCCCTGATCTCGATCGCTCGCAGAAAGCGCGGCTCGGCCAGCCCGTAGTGCCCCTCCTCCATGTCGAGATCGCCGAGGTTGTGGAGCACGCTGGCGACCAGAGGATGATTCTCACCGAAGTTTGCTTCATGAATCGCGAGTACGCGCTCGTACAACGGCCTGGCTCGCTCATACTGCCCCTGCCTCGCGCTAACATCGGCGAAATTCTTGAGTGATTCGGCGACATCAGGATGGTTCTTGCCGAAGATCGCTTCGCGAATCGCGAGCGCACGCTGGTAGAGTTGCTCTGCTCGCGCGTAGCGTCCTTGCAATTCATAAAGGATAGCGAGATTACAGAGAGAATCCGCAACCTGGGAATGCTTCTCCCCAAGTGCCGTTTCGCGAATCGCGAGCGCACGCAAGAGGTCAGACTCTGCCTTCTGATAATGACCCTGGTCTATGTGGAGGGTGCCCAGGTTATGGAGCGATCCAGCCACTTCTGCATGATTCTCGCCGAGCGCTTTTCGACGAATCTTGAGCGCACGCAGGAAGAGTGACTCGGCTCGATCATAGTTCCCCCGCGCATAATAGAAGCCAGCGAGATTATTGAGCGATGAAGCAACGTCGAGATGCTCCTCGCCGAATGCTGTTTCGAAAATCCCAAGCGCACGCACGTAGAGCGGCTCTGCGCGCGCGTAGAGCCCTTGCAGGTTGTAGAGTTGGGCAAGGTTTTGCAGCGCCGCGGCAACATGGGGATGATTGCCGCCAAGAGCTGCCTCCCATATCTCCAGCGCTCGCTGAAGGAGAGGCACAGCCCGTCTGTAGTCCCCCTGGTGCTTGTATAGGAGGGCGAGGCTGTTGAGTGATGCCGCCGCATCAGGATGATCCCTGCCAAGAGCGGCTTCGCGGATGGCGAGCGCACGCTGATGAAGCTGCTCGGCGCGCACGTAATCTTGCAGCTCCATATGAAGAACACCGAGCAGACTGAGGCATCTGGCCACCTCCGGATGCGCGTTCCCAAGAGCAGCCTCTCTCAGCTCCAATGCTCGCTCAGCGGGTGGAACAGCATCCGCGAACCGCCCCTCCGCCCTGCTCCGCATTGCCTCGTCAAATGCCTTCTGGGCCTCCACCAGTCGTGCATCAACCGGCACCTTCTCCACCGTTGCACAGGCCGCACAACCCAGGATGAGGAGCACCACCGTGGCGAGAGCTCGAAATGAAACCTGACATGGACGAGTCACACAGGGATCTTTGACCATAGGGGGTAGATTCGGACCAGACGGGCGTTGCCCCTGTATCCGGGCGAAGCGAAGAGGTTCTTCATTCCTCTTCTCTGAAAATCTGGCTGATGCTCAGGTCGAACTGGCTCTCGATGGCGTTCCAGAGGCTCATGAACTCTTTCGAAAACAGGCCGAACCGCTCTTGGAGGCGCCGTTTCGTCCCTTCACGGATCGCCTGCCGTGCATGCTTGAGCCAGCGCGAGACCGTCGATTGGTTCACGTAGAACATCGCGCCCATCTGGGTCGTGGAAAGCCGCTCGATGAAATGGAGCCGGAGTTGGTATCGCCGCACACTCGACAGCTCGGCAAAGGCCTCGTGCATGGCCCGGCGGAACTCGCGGCGATACCGGCGCCTGATGAGCTCGAGTTCTGTGTCAGCTCCAGGCTCGGGCATGGCCACGATAGCCGCGGTGAGGTTCTCTTCAGGGACTGTCTCCCGAATCTGCCCGCCCAGTCTGAGGGCGATGCGCACGGCCATGACCCGAATCCAGCTCAGCAGCGAACCCCGGCCCGTGTAATCGGCGAGTTTTGGCCCCGACCCATTCGAGCCCACCAGCAGATGAATGCGGACCAATTGGCAGACGTCGTCGATCAGCATGGGGGACCGCTTGAGGAACCCGAGTAACGCGGGCAGCTTCGCCATGTAGTGGCTCTCCAACGCCGCGATGGCCCCGGGCATGCCATGCACGCAGGCACATGCGAGATAGAGATCACCCTGCGATAGCTGATTGAGCACCAGCGCGAGCGGCATCCCCCTGCAACCGGAGTCCAACCGCTGGGCCAGATAGCGCACGAAGACTTCCGCGGACAGCGCGACTTGCGGCCACGGATCACGCCCCGCCTCCCAGGCGCAACGAAGCTGGGACTCGAAATCGTCGGCATCCGCCGGCACACCAACAGGCACCGACATGTGCTCGAGAAAAATCCTCATGAGACTGGGCTTCTTCTCCTCCATCCTCCCCCCTTCCTTCCAACCTAAGCACCCGTATTTCCACCTCACCGCAATCTTGCTGAACTGAACTCAGAGAATGTCTTGTTTTCACGATCCGTGACCCGGCCCGGTTCCGCCCCTGCTGGAGAATCGACACACTCCCCGCGTCTTCCCGGAGCGTTCATGCCAGAACAGACCGAGATTATTGATTCTCAATGTCTGACAAACGATCTCCTCGCCGAGCTGGTCGACGGACGGCTGGCTCGAAACGAATTGTCACGCGCCCACGACCACGCCGCGGAATGCGCGGAGTGTCGTGACCTGCTCGTCACCCTCGTACTCGGAGGCATGAAGCCGGAAACCAGTCACGCAACCGACGCCTCCACCGAGCCCCCCTCCTCCACTGACTGGCTACCGCCCACCGAGTTCGATGAGTTCCGGCTGGAGCGTCCACTCGGCCGCGGCGCCATGGGGATCGTCTATCTGGCGCACGATCTCACCCTGGACCGGCGCGTGGCGGTGAAATTCATCGCCGCGTCCCAACCTCACGCCCAGCTTCGCGAGCACGTCCAACTCGAAGCGCGTGCCATTGCGCGCCTGCAGCATCCCAACGTCGTCACAGTGTTCCGAGTGGGCGAAGCCAAAGGCCATCCCTACATCGTCTCCGAGTACCTCGACGGTCAGAGCCTGAATGAGCTGGTCCTGCCGCTGCCCTGGCGGCGAGCGCTTGACCTGGGTATTGGCCTGACTCGCGGGCTTGCGGCGGCCCATCGCCAGGGAGTGCTGCACCGCGATATCAAACCTGCCAACATTCTTCTCACCCACGAGGGCGAGGTGAAGTTGCTCGACTTCGGTCTGGCCGAGCTCGTCGAGGCGGGTACTCCCACTGGACCGGGCGGTGTGCGTTCCCCCGCCGGGACGCCGCGCTATATGGCGCCCGAGCTCTTCCGTGGAGCACCCGCGACGCCACGGAGTGATCTCTACTCGCTGGGCCTGGTGCTCTACGAACTCTGCACGGGCACCCTTCCCTCCCGGCATCAAGACAACCCGCACAGCGACACTCCCCCGCTCACCGCACTCGTGCCGGGAATCGACCTCGACTTCGCCTCGATCATCGAGCGTTGTCTTCACACCGATCCAAAGGAACGCTTTGCCTCGGCTGAGGCGCTCCGCGAAGCACTCGAGCGGCTCCGCGATCCGGAAGTGCTCGCCACGGACAATCCCTATCGGGGTCTCGCCCCCTTCGAGGCAGAACACCGCACGCTCTTCTTCGGACGCGACTCAGACATCCGCGCTGTGCTCGAACGCCTGCGCCGACAGCCCTGTGTCCTCGTCGCCGGTGACTCGGGTGTTGGCAAGTCTTCGCTTTGCCGCGCCGGCATTCTGCCTCGCATCGCCCAGGGCGCGCTCGATGAGTACCGCGACTTCTCCACCCTCACGCTGGAGCCTGGCCGCCGTCCACTCGCGGCCCTCGCCGCTGCTCTCGCCCCCGTGCTCCAGCAATCCGAGGCCGAGCTCGCGACCCGGCTCACCGACGCACCGGGCGAGCTGGGGCCGGCGCTGCGTGCTGTCCACCAGGAGGGGCGTGGACTGCTCCTCTTCGTCGACCAGCTCGAGGAACTCCTCACCCTCAGCGAGCCCACGCAGGCGGCGCGTTTCGCCAGTATCCTCGGTGAGCTCGCCTTACCGGCGGCGGGCGTACGCGTCCTACTCGCGGTGCGCGGCGACTTCCTCGCGCGTCTCCGTTCGCTCCCCGGCCTGGGCGACGAAATCGAGCGAGCTCTCTACCTGCTTCGGCCTCTCACTGCCCACGGTGTGCGCGAGGCCATCATTGGCCCCGCACGCAGCCGTGGCGTGGGCTTCGAGTCCGAGGCGCTCCTCCAGACGCTCGTCGAGGCCACAGTGCAGAGTGCGGGAAGCCTGCCGCTGCTCCAGTTCACACTGGCCGAGCTATGGGAGCGTCGAGATCCGGCCCAGGGCTGCATCACCCAGGCCGCGCTCGACACGATGGGAGGAGTCGCGGGTGCGCTGTCCCGGCACGCCGATGAAGTGCTCGCGCGGCTCTCCCCTACCGCACGGCAGGCCACACGTCGCCTGCTCGGCCTCCTCATCACGGCGGAGGGGACCCGTGGCGAACGAAGCGAGGAGGAGCTCACCGCGGCTCCAGACGAGGCACGCACCGCCTTGCGAGCACTCGTGGAAGGACGCCTCCTTCATGCGCGAACCACAGGCGGTCGGACGAGCTACGAGATTGCCCACGAAGCCCTCCTCACGAGCTGGGGCACGCTGCGCCAGTGGCTCGACGAGGACGCTGGCCAGCGCGTGCTCCGGCAACGCATCGAGACCGCGGGTGCCGAGTGGGAGCGCCTGGGGCGCGCCACGGACCTGCTCTGGCGGAAGCGTCAGCTCAACGAGGCCCGGACGCTCGAGCCCACCACCCTGGGAGCACACGAGCAGGAGTTCCTCCGCGCGTCCCGGCATGCCGTACGCCGCCAGCAACTGCGCCGCTGGAGCGCGGCGATCCTCCTTCTGCTCATGATGGGAGCCCTCTACGGCGGGCCCCGGCTGCAAGCACACCTGGAGACGCAGCGCTTCATCAGCGCCCGGATGGCCACGGCACGGAACACGCATGAGCAAGGACGAAAGCATGGCCAGAACGCCAGCAGGAGCCGTGACAGAGCGCTGGCCCTGTTCAATGCCACCGTCGTCCAACTCCCTAGAACCACGCAGCCGCCGCCGGACATCCGCTCTCGCGCGGAAAAGGAATGGGCCCGGGCGCTCGACAAGCTCAGGCAGGCCGATGCCGCCTTCACCCAGGCGGAGCAGGCACTCGAGGACGCTCTCGAACGAGCCCATGAGCATGAAGACGCACGCCAACTCCTCATCGGCCTGACCTACGAGCGGCTCGTGCTTGCCGAGCGCTTTCACCTGGCGGACGAGAAGGCCCGACTCGAGAAGCACTTCAGGCGATTGGCGGCCAAGAACACTGCATGGCTGCAACGGCTCGAAGCCCCGGCCGGACTCGACGTCGAGACCTTGCCCCCCGGTGCAAATGTTGAGCTCACACGCTATGTGGACGAAGGGGGTCGATTGCGCAGTGAAAGCGTGCCCGGCCAGCGCTCATCTGCCCAGACGCCCATGACCTGGAAGGGCCTGCCAGCGGGCTCCTATCAATTGCGATTCACACGCAAGGGTCATGCACCGGTCGAGCTGCCCCTGTTGCTCGAGCGAGGGGCAATCGAGAAGGTCCAGCTCAAACTTCCCTCCGCGATACCCGAGGGGTACGTCTACATTCCGCCTGGCTGCACCCTCGCGGGCAGCGCCGATCCCGAAGTAATGCGGAAGTTCGAGCTCAGCGCCCCGCTGCACCAGCGCTGCCTCGAGCAGGGTTATCTCATCGGGCAGACCGAGGTGACGCTGCGCGATTGGCTGACCTACCTCGACACCCTGCCCGCCGATGCGCTGCAAAGGCGTTACCTCGCGAAACCACAGGAAGGCATGGGCAGCGCGCTCACGCTGCGGAAAACGCCTGGTGGCACCTGGCATTTCTCCTTTCGTCTGGAGGACGGAAGGGTTCTCACGGCGCGAGATGGCGACCCCATTCGCTATCCCGGCCGGAGCCATCACCAGGAACAAGACTGGCGCCGACTTCCCCTGACGGGTATTTCCGCCGAGGAGCTCGAAGACTACCTGGGTTGGCTCGACCGCTCCGGGAGACTGCCGGGCGCACGCCTGTGCAATGAGTTGGAGTGGACGCGCGCCGCCCGCGGCGCGGACGACCGTCAGCACCCGCATGGCAATCAATTGCGGAAGGACGATGCCAATATCGATGAGACTTACGGGCGGACTGCAATGGGCCCTGATGAGGTGGACGCCCACTCCGCCTCGGCCAGTCCCTTTGGTCTCCTTGGAATGGCAGGCAACGCATTCGAGATGACCCGGTCCATGACTCCAGACATCCAGGACATCGTCCTGCTCGGGGGAGCCTGGTACTACGGTGAAGTCGGCACGCTGATCGCCAATCGACAGGCCAGCACGCTGGAGGCCCGTGACGTCAGGGTCGGCGTGCGCGTGTGCGCCTCCGTTCCCTCCAGGTGATTGCCAATAGATGACGTGGATCCCACTAAAGAGAGGTCACGAATGAAGAGATTGCTCGTTTTTGTCTGTTTTCTGATTGGCGTTCCCGCGTTTGCCGCCACACCCCAGCAGAAGCAGCGGGCGCGACCCTGCCAGGACCAGGAGGCCCAGCGCAGTGTGTGGCCCCAGGGCACGCTGCTATGGGGCACCGGGCGCACAGCCGTCGAGAAGGAGATGAGCAGTGTGCTGGTCTCGGTGGACCTCGACAAGGTGCGGCTGCGTGGCGGCACCCGGCTGAAGGAGCTGCGCATCGAGGAGGGGCGTCTGGTGGCGCCTTCGCGCGCGCGCAACAAGCTGGTGGGCTCGGTGTTCCAGGGGACCGCCAGCGATGGCCAGCGCGTCGAGGTGGCCCTGTGCGCCGCCGAGCCCTCCGCCCGGAATCCGTCGATGGTCTGGTACCGCATCGAGCTCTGGAACAAACAGAGCGCCGCGTGGGAGAACCCGTGCGTCGCCACCAGCCGGGTACCCTCGCCGCGCGCGCTCGTAGTGCAGGGGGTCTGGGACGAGACAGGCGCTCGCCAGGAGGCGCCGGGAAGGTTCACCTTCGCGTGTGAGAACGGCGCCATCGCCAAGTGCATCAGTTGGGGCTACGCGCCCTGGGCGAAGAAGGACGGACACTCACTGGCGGAGCTACACCAGGCCTGCACGCGCATGGCCCGGGCCGACTACTGCGGCGATGGGCGCAGCCACACCCGCCAGGACAATCCCATCGATATGTACGATGACCTCGCGGTACTCACGCAGACGACGGAGCCCTCACGGGGCTGGCAGCCCGAACGGGCCTCATTCGAGGCAGCCTGGACTCCCGAGGGCGCCTGGTGCCTGGCACGCACGCGGGAGGGGCAGGCGTTGGAGACGATCCTGGCGCAGTGCCCCGGCCGTTTCGAGCCGGGAGCGAACGACCTCGGCGACGGGGACCGCTGCACGGTGCGCCGCAAGGAAGGACTCGCCAGGCGGGCGCTGCTGCGCAATCGCTCGTACGGCAAGGACGAGTGAACGGAGCCCTACTTGCCGTCGTCCTTCTTGGGCTCGTTCTTCTTCTCGACCATCTTCTTGGCCACACCCTGGAGGCCGGACGGGACGTTCTTGTCCCGGCTGAGATCCTTGAGGTCGTTCTCGCGCAGGGTGCTGAGGAACTTCATGCCCACGGCGAGCGGCAGCTTGGGGTTCTTCAACAGCGCCATCTTGATCTTGTAGTTCTTCGTGA
The DNA here is from genome assembly GCF_026626635.1 of Archangium lansingense. GTDB lineage: Bacteria > Myxococcota > Myxococcia > Myxococcales > Myxococcaceae > Archangium > Archangium lansingense. Next base: position 6,020,864 of record NZ_JAPNKA010000001.1, on the reverse strand, counting down.
ACTCACGGCTGTTGTAGATGATGCGCAGCACCTCCTCGTTGACGGCCTTGTTGGTGGCGCAGTTGAGGACCTCGCCGTCGGTGATGCGGGGGCTGCGGATGACGGCGGTGCAGACAAGCTTGTTGGTATCGCGGATGAGGAAGCTGCGCGCTTCCTTGTTGCCCAGCGTCGCCAGCTTGATCTTCTGGGCGATGCTCATCTTCATGATGCGCTGGGTGAGGCTGAGCTTCTTGGCCTCGGGAATGGCGGCGGTGGGATCTTCCCCCTCCTTGCCCTCCTCCGGGCCCGTGGCGGCGACCTTGGGCGCGGCGTCCTCGAGCTCCTTGAGGATCTCCTCGGCGGTGGGGCCAGGCTCGGGGGGAGCAGCGGAGGGCCCGAGGATGCGGACACGGGCGGCCTGCATCTGGGGCACATCCGCCACGGCCATGCCGCTGCGCACCGCGAAGTCGCACACGTTGTCGATCAGCGCCGGGCTGGCGTTGGGGTTGGTGCACAGGCCGCGGATGATGTCCTCGTGGCGCAGGACGCGCAGCTGGTTCTGCCCGATGATCTCGGCGATCTTCGCGCTGCAGCCGCGCGCCACCTGGGCCACGGCCTCATCGGGCGTGGAGGGGTTGAGGACGAGCATCTCCGCGAGAGCGTCCTTGGCGGACAGCAGCGTGAGGAACCAGCCCAGCACCGGGGCGGCGACCCCCTCGTCGCGCAGGCCCGCGGAGAAGCGATCCGGGAGGGCGGCAGCCGACTTCGCGGCGGTCTCGCGCACGCCTGCGTCCGAATCGAACGTGAGCATGAAGAGGGCGCCGAGCATGTCCGCGGGCGCCAGGGGCACGATGGCCTTGGCGGCCATCATCCGCAGGGGCACGGGCGCGGCCGGGTCCACATGCTTGCGCATGTTGGGCGGGAGGAACTCGGCGGTGATGGGACAACCCTCGGGGGCCGGAGGGATCTGCTGGGGAGCGGTGCTCATGAGGCGTGGTTCCTTCCGTAGATGATGCGGAGACCCTCGAGCGTGAGGAACTCGTCGACTTCGTGAATGTGCGTGGACTCGCTGGCCACCAGGGGCGCCAGGCCCCCCGTGGCAACCACCCGCGTCTCGAAGCCGAGCTCCGATTGGATGCGGGCACAGATGCCATCCACCATGCCCACGTAGCCGTAGAAGAGGCCGGACTGGATGGAGTGCACGGTGTTGCGGCCCACCACGTGCGGGGGCCGGGCGAGCTCGACGCGCGGCAGCTTCGAGGCGTTCTGGAAGAGCGCCTCCATGGAGATGTTGATGCCGGGGCAGATGGCTCCGCCGAGGTACTCGCCCCGCGGCGTCACCGCGTCGAGCGTGGTGGCGGTGCCAAAGTCCACGACGACGAGGCCCTGGTGGTGCTTGTCGTAGGCCGCCACCGCGTTGACGATGCGATCGGCGCCCACCTCGCGCGGGTTGTCGTAGAGGATGGGCATGCCCGTCTTCACGCCGGGCCCGACGAACATGGGGCGCGTCTTGAAGTAGCGCTCGCTCATCCGCTCCAGGTTGAACTGCAGCGGCGGCACCACGCTGGACACGGCCACCGCGCGCACCTTGTCCGGATCGATTCCGCTCGACTGGAAGAGCTGGCGCAACAAGATGCCGTACTCGTCCGAGGTACGGCGGGCGCTCGTCTCCAGACGCCAGTGGTCCAGGAGGCGCTTGCCTTCGTACACCCCGAGCACCGTGTTGGTGTTGCCGACGTCGATGGCGAGAAGCATGGCTCGCCGCGCAGTCTAGCGGGGCCGGAGTTGCTCCACATCCCCAGCGAGCACTCTTTCCAGCGAGCCCCCCGCCGTCCGCACCAGCAGTGCACCGGACACGTCGATGTCTTCAGCGACACCGCGCAATTCCGATCGGTCGGTACGCACCAGCACCTCCTGGCGGAGCGTGGCGGACAGCTCCTTCCAGCGCTGGCGCACCGGGTCGAAGCCCACCTCGTGGTGCAGATCCAACCACTCCTCCAGGCGGCCCCAGAGCGCAGTGGTGAAGAGGGCGCGGTTGACGCGTCGGCCCAGCGCCTGGGAGAGCGAGGTGGCGGTGGTGGCCACCTCGGGCGGGAAGTCCTCGGGGCCCGCGTTGAGGTTCACGCCAATGCCGAGCACCACGAAGTGCACGCGCTCCGGCTCCGCGGACAGCTCGGTGAGGATGCCCGCCACCTTGCGGCCACCGATCTGCACGTCGTTGGGCCACTTGATGAGGGCATCGGCATCGGTCTCGCGCAGCGCCTCGGCGAGGGCCACCGCGGCCACCAGGGTGAGCTCGGGGGCGCGCTGGGGCGGCAGCTCCGGCCGGAGGATGGCGGAGAAGTACAGGTTCAGCCCGCTGGGAGACACCCAGGTGCGGCCCCGACGGCCCCTGCCCGCCGTCTGCTGCTCGGTGATGACCACCTCGCCGTGCTCGGCCCCATCCTGGGCGAGCCGGAAGGCAGCCTCGTTGGTGGAGGGCAACGACTCATGGAAGTGGATGCTCTGCCCCAGGTGGTGGGTGGACAGCAGCGGCGCCAGCTCCAGCGGCGAGAGCCGATCCGGCACGTCCACCAGCCGGTAGCCCCGCGCGGGCACGGCGTCGATGCGGTAGCCCTTCTCACGCAGCGACTGCACGTGCTTCCACACAGCGGTGCGGGACAGGCCCAGCTTGGCGGAGAGCGCCTCTCCCGAGAGGAACTCGTCACGCCCGTCTGCGAGGAAGCCGAGGATGATCTCCTGCTGCGTCTGCTCGGCCGTCTCGGTGGCACCCATGCCGCGAACCTCCCTGGGAAAAGGGCCCCCAGGGTAGGGACCGGCGGCCCGACTTTCAACAGCCCCGCCGGTGGGTGAACCTTCGCTCGGGTGCCCGCCTGCCCTCCTACCGGCTGGCGAGCAACACTCCCGGCCCTTCCTCGATGCGAATGACCTGGGTAGGTGCACGTGTGCTGCGCAGCGAGTCGATCCACTGCACCGCGGCCACCACATCCGCCTCACGGGTGTCGTGAGTGAAGACGACGATGGTGGCGTGGGCATCCTCGGGGCGAGGAGGACGTTGGAGCACCGAGTTGATGCTCACCCCCTTCTCTCCCAGCACGCTGGCGATGCGCCCCAGCACGCCGGGCTCGTCGCTGACGGAGAAGCGCAGGTAGACGGGCCCGCGGCGCGCCCCGGAGGGCAGCAGGGGCACGTCGTGCACGTGGGGCGGGCACGGCAGGGGCAGCCGCCCGGAGACGCCGGCCAGGAGGTTGCGACAGGTGTCGATGATGTCGGACACCACCGCACTTCCCGTGGGAAGGGCCCCAGCGCCCCGGCCCGAGTAGAGCGAGGCCCCCAGCGCCGCGGACTGGAGCAGCACGGCGTTGAAGGCACTGCTCACATCCGCCAGGGGGCTGGCCGCGGGGATGAAGGCCGGGTGCACGCGTACGTCCAGCCCCTCGGGAGCCCGGCGCGCCGTGGCGAGCAGCTTGAGCACGTACCCCGCCTCGCGCCCGTGGGAGATGTCCGCGGGGGTGAGGCTGGTAATCCCCTCGACGAGGATGGACTCGGGGGACACGCGCGCGGAGAAGGCCAGCGAGGCCAGCAGGCACAGCTTCTGCGCCGCGTCCATGCCGCTCACGTCCAGCGTGGGATCCGCCTCCGCGTAGCCGAGCTCCTGCGCACGCCGCAGCGCGTCCGCGTAGCTGGCGCCCTCGTTGGCCATGGCCGAGAGGATGAAATTGGTGGTGCCGTTGACGATGCCGGTGAGCGACTCCACCCGGTCCGAGGCGAGCGCCTCGCGCAGCGTGCGGATGATGGGAATGCCGCCGCAGACGGCCCCCTCGAAGTGCACGTCCACCCCGCGCGCCAGCGCCTTCGAGTAGATCGCCTCGCCGTGCGCCGACAGCAGCGCCTTGTTGGCCGTCACCACGTGGCGGCCCGAGGCAATGGCCTGCTCGAGGTACTCGCGCGCGGGACTCAGCCCGCCCATCAGCTCCACGACGACGGCCACCTCTTTGTCGTCGAGGATGGTCTTCATGTCGTGGGTGATGAGCGAGGCGGGGACGTCCTCGGGCCGCGACCGGCCCGTGTTGCGCACCAGCACGTGGCGCACGCGCACCCGTGCCCCCAAGCGCCGCTCGATGTCCTTCGCATGGTCCGCGAGGATGCGGTACGTCCCCAGCCCCACGTTGCCCAGTCCCAGCAGGGCGATGCCGATCTCTTTCATGTGATGTCTCCCCTGCTCGTGCTCAGCGGCTCGGTTCCTGAAGCTTGAAGGAGGTCAGCTCCAGCCAGGTCTGAGGCAGGCGCTCGCCGTTGCTCTTCTCGGCGGAGACCTCGATGCGCACCAGGCCCACGCCCTCGGCGAAGGTGAGCGCGTTCACCAGGGTGGTCTGGGCATCCACTCGGTTGCGCGCCTCCACCCGGACGCAATGCTTGAAGGAGCCCGCGGGCGCATCGCAGGGAACCCCCGCCTGGAGGATGCGGTAGCGCTCGGTGGAGGACACGGACACCACGTTGGTCCACTGGTTGCCCTCGGCCAGCGGTCCGCGCAGCAGGTAGCGCTTGCGGTCGCGCACGCCGAAGTTGTCCACGGAGAGCTGCCCGCCCTGGTTGTCGTGGAAGTACCCGTCCTCCTCCTTGAGCACCTCCACGTCCACGGTCCTGTCCGCGCGGCCGTTGACCCGGTACGTCCAGCGGTTGCCCACGGCTAGAGGGTAGTACGCGGCCAGCGACTCGGAGGGACGCGTCTCCTGCTCGGCCACCTGCTGCCGGCTCGAGGAGCAAGCGCCAACACCCACCACCAGCGAGGCCCCGAGGCCCCACCGTACGACGACAGACGAGAGCTTCATATGTGTCAGTGTTCCGCGCGGTCCGTGCCGCGCGCCTCCGGAGCAGCGAGCTTGCGTGATGCCAGGAGTGTGTCCAGTGCCTGCTTGGCCGCGGCCTGCACATCCGGCTGGTCGTGTCCCTGTGCCACGGTGAAGAGGTACGCCTCGGCCTCCGTCCCGCCAATCTCTCCGATGGCGAAGACGACCTCCTGCACGAAGCCAACCTCCCGGTCCTTCACCAGATCGATGAGCGCGGGAACGGCCCCCGGCGCCTTCATCTCCGCCAACGCGCCGATGGCCTGGCGCACCACCTGCGGGTCGTCCTCCTCAAGCTGGCGAATGAGCAGCGGTGCCGCCGCGGGGTTGCGCCGGTCGGCGAGCACGCGCAGGGCGAACTCACGTACCCGCTCGTCCTGGGATTGCAGATCCTGCACCAGCGCAGCGTCCGGCCGCTCCACCGCCGCGAGCTGGAGCGCAGCCGCATGGGTCACCTGGGTGAAGGCCCGGCGCAGCGCCTCGCGCAGGGCCTCGCGCCGCGCCTCGGGAGTCTTGCCCTCTACGCGGACCTCACCCAACCCCACCACCTGGTAGCGCTGATCATGCTCCACGCCCGGACGCTCCATCGCCAGGGTGACGCCCACCTCGGCGAAGGAGAACGAGCTGCCGTCCTTGAGCGCCTCACGGGTGAAGGGCAGCTCGAGCGTGAACGACCAGGCCTCCAGGGCGCGCTTGTCCTTCTCGCCCTTGCCCTTCCCGCCCTCCTCGAGGAACTCGAAGCGGCGGCTGTCGCGCAGCGTACGGGTGAAGAGCTCGTGGACGCTCGACGGGGCCCAACCGAGCAGGCCGTTGTCGACCACCGTCGCGCCCTTGAGCGAGACGTGCTCCACCGGAAAGCTCGGCTCCCGCGAACGGCAGGCGCCGAGCATCAGGGCCACCAGGGCGATGAGCAGGCCGGGCTTCATACCGGCCTACCCTAACCCAGTCCCGCGCTCCCCTCACGCCAGGAGCGCGAGGAAGTCAGGCCGCTCCACCTTCCGGCGAGCCGCTCCCCGAGGAAGCAGGCCCACTGGAGGGCTCCGGCTCCGAGGGCGCACGGGCCCCCTCGGCGGCGGACTCCGCCTTCTCGGCGGCCACCCGGGCGTACTCCTCCGCGGCGGTGCGCTGGGCCTCGGCGGGCGCGGCGCTCTCGACGCTCGGGAAAGGCGACTGCCACTCGGAGGCCGTCCTCACGGCCTCACCTGGAGCCGCAAGGCCCTCGGCGCCCTCGGCGGGCACAGCAGCGGCGGCGGCTGCCACGGCGGTTGCACCCTCAGCGGGCGTCCCTTCAGCAGCGGCGGCGGCTCCCTCGGCAGGGGCCTCACCACCCTCACCCGGCGCGCCCTCTGGACCCCGGCCACCCCGGCCGCGACGGCCCCGGCGGCGACGGCGGCGGCGCTTGCGCTCACCCGCCGCGGCGCCCTCACCCGGAGTGCCTCCCTCGGGCTGACCTCCCGCGACGAAGGCACTCGCGGCCTCCAGATCCTCGTCCTCGCCCTCGCCCTCGTCCTCACCCTCCTCGCCCTGCTCCTCCTCGGAGAGGCCGGCGGGCGCGGGGACCTCGGTGGGCGCGGCGGCGGCGGCGGCCGGCACGGCACCAGCGGCCTCGGCCTGCTCAGCCTGGGCGGCGGCTTGCCTCTCGCGGCGGCGCTCTTCGCGACGCGCCTCCCGCTCGCGCTTGCGCTCCTCGCGCTCGCGCTGACGCTCCTCGCGGCGCGACGGCGGAGCCGCCTCCTCGGTCCCACTCTCGCGGGAGGCCTCGGCCTCTTCGCCGCCCTCCTCGCCCTCGCCAGTACGGGCCTGCTTCTCGCGCTGGCGCTCCTCGCGGCGCTTCTGGGCCTCGTCGGCCTCGAGCTTCGCCACCTCGAAGAAGCGCTCGTCCACGTCGTACAGCTCCACCGTGGTGACGGTCACCGCGGACTTCGCCTCGAGGAACTTCTCGCCGAGCGCGTCACCGCACCAGAGCATCACCAGCGAGCCACTCGCCTGGGCCTCGGTGCGCGCATCGCCCCGCACGTCCCCGGCGCACGCCAGCAGACCCACCTGGGCCGAGTAGTGACCCAGGTCCTTGCGCAGCTCCTGCACCGCCTTGCGATCCAGCGACGGCGTGCCCTTGAGCATGCGGATGGCGTAGCGCAGGTCCACGCTGCCCTCGCGCTTGCGGGCGGTAAGCAGCGGACCTTCCTTGGAGCGCTTGGCCACCTTCAGCTCGCGGAAGCCCAGCGCGTGCATCATCTTCACGACGGACTTCTCGAAGGGGCCCACGTCCAGCTCGCCCAGGCGCTTGCGCAGCGCCCGCGCCACGGCCTTGCGCGCGTCCTTCACCGCCGTGCGAGCCGTCGTCAGCAGGGCGGCATCGGCCTGGGCCTCGGGAGTCGCCGCGGCGGCAGCACCTGCCCTCGGCAGCACCGGACGCCCGTCCTCGAGCGGAATGCCCAGCGCGGCGGCGAAGGCGGCCTGCAGCTCCAGCGGCGGCGCCTCGCTCGGCGCACCGGCACGCTCCAGCACCACCGCCCCGCTCTCCTTGGAGAAGGAGAACTGGGGACGGCGGCCCGCGTCGATGCGGCGCTGGTTGTCCTCCAGCAGCGCGGTGAGCAGCGCCTCCACCGTGGCGTCCTCGGCGGCCAGCTCCTTGCCGCGCGCCTGCTCGAGGATCTGCTCCGGGCGCAGGCCCTGCTCGGCCTCGCTGAGGATCTCGAACACCACCTCCGGAATGGGCGGGAAGCGGCGGCGTCGTCCACCCCGTCCGGCCTCCTCCTCCTCGTCCCGGCGGCGCTTGCGCTCGCTACCCCGGCCGGCCACCCGAACGTTGTCGGTGCGCGGCTCGGGGTGACGCTCGACCGGCCGCAGCGGCGGCAGGCTCTCCTCTGGATGCGCCTCCATCACTCCCGTCTGAGCCAGCGCCTCGGCATCCTCCGGCAACGCCCAATCGGCGAGCGCGAAGGTATCCTTGGCGGTGACAATCACCTTGCGATCGCGCGTCCGACGGGCCATCGCCGCGAGCCGCGACAACATCGTCAGCTCGGGCGTCTTGCCCACGTGGGACAGCAGGTTCTGAGCGATCGACTTCTCGGTGATCTCGAGGAAGGAGAGGGGACGTCCTTCGCTCTCCAGCACGCGGAGAGCGGCCTCATAAAAAGTCATCGGCGAATTCCCCAACAAAATCGAACGGTTACAAAAATGTAGGTCCGTATAGGCGGCGGATGCTAGCCATCGCTATTCTGGCTTGTCAACGAATGGGGAAGGGATGATCCGCTTTCGCATCGGACATCGATGGAAGCGCGAACCCGCGGAGGCGCCGCACGATTCCGTTTCGATGGAACTGGACGGGGTCAATTTGCTGCCGGGAGCGGTGGAGGAGCCGCTCGTGGAAGCGGTGCCGGCGCTCGTGGAGGCCGTGGCGGGGTTGCATGTAGGAGGGCGGCGGCTGGCGCAGGTGTCGCTGACGGAGGCGCACCTGGAGCTGGTGCTGCGACGTTCAGGAGCGGACATCGAGCTCCAGGTGGCGAGCCTCTCGAGGCCGGCCCGGCTGCTGCGCCCACCGCTGCGGCTGGACGCGGAGGAGTTGGCGGAGGCGGTCCGGGCCGGCGGGCAGGGCTTCCTGGAGGACCTCACCCAGGTGGCCCCCCGGAGGCTGACGGGGGCCGCCAGGCAGGGCTTCGAGCGGGCGCTGAGGCTGCTGGAGGAGCCGGTCCACTTCCCGGAGGAACTGCGTCCGGAGCCCTTCACCCGGCGGGTGGCGCCCCCCTCCCTGCCCGGCTTTGGCTTCGCGCTGGACGACACGGACGACGTGCTGCGGCGCTCGGCGAGGGAGAAGGGCCCGGCACTGGCCTCGCTGCTGTGCCCAGGAGAGGTGTGGCTGTCGCTGGAGGAGCGGCCGGTGGCATGGCGCACGTCGGGCCCCCCCTTCCTCACGGCGCTGGAGCTGGCACGGCAGGCGGCGGACCTGGCACGAGCGGTGGAACTGGGCGAGCCGCGCTTCAGCTTCGAGCCCGCGGGTGTGCGTCCTGAGCTGACACTGGACCTGAAGGCGGGAGAGGCTCGGCTGGGCAGGGCCACATTCCCGCTGCGGGGCGAGGCGCTGGTGGAGGCCATGTACCACCTGGGGCAGGCGCTGGCGGTGGCCATGTCCGAGCGCGAGCGCTCCCTGGCGGGCAACCCCTACCTGGTGGAGCTGGCCGAGCGCTGTCGGGAGGGACTCTCGCACCTGCGCGGAGCGGTGCAGCCGCCCGAGGAGAGCGGGACTGCGATGGCGAGGGCGGCACAGTCCCCGGGGGCCTCACGCCCGTTGAAGGTACCGGGACGCCTGCGCCGCCTGCGCTTCGATGACTTGTGGGAGCAGCGCAAGCTGGCGGACGCGGATCGGGGGCGGCTCATGCTGGGACGCCAGGGCCCGGTGTACTCGTCGCCCCAGATGGCGTGCGCCTTCGATCGCAAGTCGGGCAAGCAGATATGGAGGCGGGCGGCGACCCACGGCGTGGCGGCCTCGACGGACGGCTACAGCCTGGCGGCGAGCGCCGTGCGCGTCTGCGGCTTCCACGGCAAGGGCGCGGGGGCTCGCTGGCTGCACGACCACGATGGACTGCGCATCGGCCCGCTGCTGCTGCGGCAGGACGGGCTGCTGCTCACCCTGTCGGATGACCGGATCGCCCTGGCCTACAACGAGGTGACGGGCCGGGAGATGTGGCGCCTGTCGCCTCCGCGCACGCGGCGCAGCTACCTGGGAATCCATGCCCACCGGGCCCTGCTGGCAACGGACTCGGGGTACCTGTACGGGCTGGACCTGACGGACGGACAGGTGCGCTTCCGGGTGAGCGCGTCCCTGCCCTTCCTGGGCACTCCGGTGCCGTGGGGCCGGCGCTTCGTGGCCACGCTAGGACAGGGCTCGCACTTCGCCCTGCTGCTATCGGACGCCCACACGGGCGAGGCGGCGTGGACGTACGAGATGTCGCTCTCCCTACCCTCGGCGCCACTGCCGAGCGGGAAACGGCTGTACGTGGCCGGGGAGTTGGAGGGCGAGGGCGTGCTGCTGTGCCTCGATGCGAACGGACAGACGCGTTGGCAGCGGGCGCTGCACCTGGGGCCGGGACCGTTTGCGCTGGCGAGACTGCCGGGCGGAGTGCTGGTGACGTCGGCGCTGGGCGCGGCCACGCGGATGAGCGACGAGGGCGAGGTGGACTGGCGCGTGGGGGCAGCGGGCGAGCAGCTCTCCAAAGCGCTGCAGCCCATCATCTCGCGCGGGGTAGTGCTCGTGCCGGGCGAGCGCGTGCGCGCTGTGGACCCGGACAGCGGCAACGTGCTGGCGGAGGTACGGGCAGGAGCGGGCCTGATGGCGCTACAGGTCGACTCTCAGCTCAACCTCTACTTCCTGGATGAACTCGGCACGCTCTCGGCCTACCGGCTCGTCTCGCACTTCGCGGTCGTGAGCAACTGAGCAATCACTCCGATGAGCCGCACTTTCACTCGAGCCGCACTTTCACTGGCGCGGAGAACCCTCCAGACTCAACCATCCCACGAGGCCTCCCCGCTTTGCGGGCACCAGGCTCGCTCGGAGGTAGGTCATGGCAGTGGCCAATACGTGGCGGCAGCTCGCGGTGCGACTTGGGATCGAACATCCCATCATCCAGGCCCCCATGGCCGGCGTCACGACCCCGGAACTGGTCGCCGCCGCGTCGAACGCGGGCGGGCTGGGCTCCATCGGGGCTCCCTACATGAAGCCGGCGGACATCGTGCAGTTCGCGCGGCGGGTGCGTGAGCTCACCGATCGGCCCTACGCCATCAATCTCTTCGCGCCCCAGCCACCGCCCGCCAAAACCGACCCGAGCCGGATGCTGGCCGAGCTGGCGCGCTACCACCAGGAGCTTGGGCTCGAGCCGCCGCGGCCCCCCAGCTCTCCGCTGCCTTCCTTCGAGGAGCAGGTGGACGCCGTCGTGGAGAGCGGAGCCCCGATCTTCAGCTTCACCTTCGGGATTCCGCCTCCCGCGGTGCTGGAGCGGCTGAAAGCGCGAGGGATGGTGCTCCTCGGGACCGCCACGAACGTGAGGGAGGCGAAGCTGCTCGAGGCCGCGGGAGTCGACGCCGTCGTGACACAAGGCAGCGAGGCGGGCGGACACCGGGGCACCTTCGCGGAGCCCTTCGAGGCCGGGATGGTGGGCACCATGGCCCTGGTCCCCCAGGTCGCCGATGCCGTGCGCATCCCGGTCATCGCGAGCGGGGGCATCATGGACGGGCGGGGAATCGCCGCCGCACGCGTGCTCGGGGCAAGCGGCGTGCAACTCGGGACGGCCTTCCTGACCTGCCCCGAGTCGGGCGCCACCCCCGCCTACAAGGCCGCGCTCCGGGAGGCACGGGATGACATGACCGTCATCACCCGCGCCCTCTCTGGCCGTCCCGCTCGGGGCCTCGCCAATGAGCTGACGGAGGCCTTCCAGGAAGAGGGGGCCATCCTCCCCTTCCCTCTCCAGCACGGGGCCACGGGTCCGCTGCGAAACGCCGCGGCGGCCCGTGGAGACCCCCGCTTCATGACGCTCTGGTCGGGCCAGGCCGCCGCGCTCTCCCGCGGTCTTCCCGCGGCGGAGCTGATGCGGCAGCTGATCGCCGAGTCCGAGCGGCTCGGGTGACGGAGCGCCATCTCACAGGAACTCTTCCGGCAGAACGAGCGCTTGCCGTCCGGCTCAGATGTCCTCGCGAACCACTCCCTGCCGGATGAGTTCCATGGCCAGGAAAGGGAAGTGTTTCCGGATGTAGCTGAACCGCACTTCGCCGCTCCGGAAGACTTCGTAGTAGGCCGCCCGGGCCTGGATGAATTCGTCATCGTTCAGGTCCAGACGATCAATGGTCTCCTGGACGCGTTGACGCAGCGGTTCGGGTAGCCCTTCCGCTGGAATGACCTGGAGCGTGGAGAACTCGAGCGCGAACCAGCCATCCTGGACCTCGAATGGATCGAGCACGCTCTCCAGCGCGTTCTTGCGTGCATTCATCCGGGCGCAGGCGAGCCGGTAGTTGGACCACTCATACGTCAGCTCGCGACGCTTCGACTTCGGCAGGAGATGATCGACGGAGCGCGCACCCGTCCCGCGTGGGATGTAGAGACACGAGTAGGCACAGACACCACGATAGGCGTGCCAGAGTTGCACCGCGCAGTGTTGCCAATGCGGCCTCAGCTCACCTTCCTGCGACGCAAGATCGGACTGGCCCGGCTGACGGACCTTGGAGTCGAAATCCGGTGGCTCGGGCTGGGGGTCGACGTGGATCACGGCTCGATCCCCGCGGCCTCGGCACGAGCCAGCCAACGCGGCCAGAAGGGATCCGTATCCTTGAGCAGCCTGTAGAGCTCATTGTGGATCTCCCGCACCTTCTCAAGAGGGAGCTGCGGGTCCTTGAGGGCAGCCTTGGCACGGGTGATGGCCTGCTCGGCCTCCACGGAGCGGGGCTCCTTGAGATCGAAGACCTCGGACGTGAGCCAGGCGTTGGCATCCCCACGGGGCCGCCAGTCAGCGCGCGTGACCTTCACCTCGCCACCAACGAGGTCGAACATGAAGAGCGCATCTTGCTTCGGGTCGAAATGGGGCTCGACGGAGGCCAGCAACATTGGCGCGTGAGTGACAGCGAGGATTTGTACCTTGACGTCAGGACGCAGCTCACTGGCCACGGACAGCAGGGACGGCAGGATGAGCCGCTGCCACCGGGGATGAAGGTGTGCCTCCACTTCGTCCACGAGGAGCACGAGGGACTTGGAGGTCTCCTCCCGAAAAAGCGCGGCGGCTCGTTGGTGTTCTTCCCAGGCCCAGACGAGCAGGTAGGCGAGCCCGACGATCCGCTTGACCGCGGCGGATGCGTGGGTGAGCGGAACGGTGTCGTAGGGCAACTCCAGCGTGGGGATGTCCCGCACGTCGTCGATACCGATGCGCGTGGGTTCTCCAGGCGTCAATGGCTCATGGCCGTCCGGGGAGAGCACCCGGAGGACACGCCGCAGGCGCTCGAAGGACTCCGACCTCTTGAGCTGCCATGACACCCAGTCGCGGATGAGCCCGTTACAAACGATACGACCGTTCCGCGCCAAGCCGTCCCAGAGCTCTTCCCGTGAGAACTCGTACTCTGGGAGTGGCGTATGCATGCCGTGCTGCCAGCGCATGTCGTTACGGATGGGATCCCACACGGAGAAGCTCCCATCCACGCGCGCATAAAGGATCAGCCCTTGATGGGCAGCGAACCTGCCGGTCGACTCGAACGAGTGAGGGGGAATGGTCTGAACAAAGGGATAGGGGCTGCCGTCGTCTCTGATGAGCGAGCCCTCGACCCTCGCCTTTCCCGGCCAATCCTTCCTGGGCAGGGCAGGGAGCGGCTCCCGCTCTTGAGCGGTCAGCGCCCACCACGCCAGATCGAGCACGAACGTCTTACCGAGACCGTTGTCCCCGGTCAGCAGGTTGAGACGCGGCGCGAAAGAGAACGACATCCGAGGGCTCGGCCCCACGCCCTCCAGCTTCAGCCCTTCGAGCATTCCTCGTCCTCCTCACACGAGGAGTAGCACCGTAGCGCGCTGAATCAAGGGCGTAGAAGGCGGAGTGGCACCACGCTCGGTTCGCGGTGCCACTCGCGCGCCCCTGCAGGGCTACTTCTTCTGCGCCTTGGAGGGATCGATCTCCTCCTCGGAGCGTTCGGTGACCTCGGCCCCCTCCCACTTCTCACCCGCGCCGAGCCGCCAGCCGGAGGGCACTTCCATCTTCCACAGGTAGGTGGCCGTGGCATCGCCACCCGAGGCCGCGCGCGAGCTCACGTTGAAGGTGATCTCCATCTTCTTCACCTCGTTGGGCACCAGGTCCATGTCGTAGTGGCCCAGCACCATCTGCGGAGGGAACTCGGCGATGAAGCGCTCGGGGAAGTCGACCTTCATGGACGGATCCTCGCCCGTCATCTCGCCAATGAGCTTCCCCCGCTCGTCGGTGAGCTTCCACTGGGTCTTGAAGGAGGCGCTGGTGACCATCTTCTTCACCTTGCCGTCCGTGCGCTCCTCACGGTGAGCACCCCAGAGCGCGAGCTGCAGCCGCACCTGCGGCTTGTTGAGCACCATCACCACGTCCGAGCTGACGACGTCCAGGCGCATGCCCTTGTCGGTGGCCGTCCACTGCGGCTTGTAGCGACCCTCGCGCATCTGGTCGAACACCTTGCGCGTGTAGTCGTAGAAGGCCTTGCGGTCCGCAATGCGGTCATCCGTCTCGCCGCGCTTCTCGAGCTCGATGAGGTACGCGTCGAAGTCCTTGCTCAGCTTGTAGCGGCTCTGGTACGCGCTGATCTGCTCGAAGTACGTCTTGAAGAAGGGCGAGAGCTCCTGCCGGTAGGAGGCCTCGTCGGGGTTGGTGCGCATCCACCCCACGCGCTCCAGGTACTCCCTCTGGATGCGGGTGAAGTCCGCCTCACGCTGGGCCTCGAGCGCCTTGGCACTCGAGCTGCGGTACGTCATCACCCCGCCAATGAGGATGCCGGCGATGATGACGATGACTCCGAAATAACGCTTCACGCGGAGATGCTCCTGTCTCTAGGTAATGACGGCCGTAGTGATATGAGACCTGCCTCGCGTGTACCAGACCACCGGCACCATCGCGTTACCGGTCGCACTTCCTCTTGAGGAGGGCGGCCTGCTGGGCAGGGCCCAGCTCGCCTGGCATGCCTACGGAGAGCGCTCCGACGACAATGTTGCGGTGCTGCTGCACGACCTGACGCACTCGCACCAGGCGTTGGGGCCCGCGGAGGTGGCAGCCTTCCAGCCCTCGGGCTGGGGCACGGAGCTCATCGGTGAGGGGCGGCCGTTGGACACGTCCACGCTGCACGTGGTGGTGCCGAACCTGCTCGGCAGCCCCTTTGGCTCCACGTCACCGGTGACGGTGGACGAGCGGGCGGGGCTGCCCTACGGCGCTGCCCTGCCGACGGTGACCGTGACGGACATGACACGCGCGGTGGCGGCCATGCTGCGCGGGATGAAGGTGGAGCGCGTACGGGCGCTGGTGGGCGTGGGGCTCGGAGGGATGGTGGCGTTGAGGCTCGCGGCCCTCTTCCCGGAGCTGGTGACGGCGGTGGTGGTGCTGGGGGCAGCGCGCGCCCTGCCAGAGCCCCTGCGCGAACGGCTCGGCCTCACGCGCCACGTGATGAGGTTGGATCCGGACTTCCGCGATGGCCAGTACGAGCCGGGCCGCGGGCCGAAGCGGACGCTGCGCAAGCAGTACCTGGAGTACCTGCGGCTGGTACACGGAGCCGCGGCCGAGCAGGCGCTGGAGGCCGAGGCCGACGCCTTCGCGGAGAGCTTCGACGCGAACACGTGGGCGCTGTTGTGCACGGCCTACGCTGGAGGAGACGTCACCGACGGCCTGTCACAGATACGGGCGCCAGTGCTGCTGGTGGCGGCCTCGGAGGACGCGCTGGCGCCTCCGTCACGGGTGCGCGACACGTACCACCTGCTCAGCGCCGCGGGCGTGCGGGCGCACTACCACGAGCTGCCAACGCCGAGTAACCACGCGAGCCTGCTCACCCAGGCCAGGCGGCTGCATGGCCCGATGCGGGACTTCTTGCGCCGCCGGGGTTGAGTCCCTTCACGCCCAGGTGAAATCACACTCGCTGTCGAGGTCTCCCGTCGGGCGCCCGAGCACCCGTACGCCCGAGGTGCGCACCGCCTCGAGCAGCCCGAGCACCACGCCCTCGTGAAAGAGGTACGGCATGTAGTCGTTCTTCACGACCAGCCGCCCGCGCTGCGCCTCGGGCCACTCGACGTGGAGGTGCCCGTAGTTCGTGGCCACCCGGAAGGCGGACGGCAGACTGCCCAGCAGCAGCTTGGGATTGTGCCTGGCCACCACCAGCATCATCCGCCCCGCGACGGAGCCCAGGAAGGAGGACGAGGCCTGCCGTCCCATCTGCCGCAGCCCTTCCTCGCAGTCTCCGTACCGCTCCGCGAGCATGGGCAGCACGAGGGCGAACATCTGGACGTGCAGGCCGATGGGGTAGCTGAAGGTCAGCGCTGCGTGTGCGGATTGATCAGCCGGGCTCGGAGCGCTCCCACCAGCATCCCGATGGCGATGTCGTTGTTGCCGCCGTGGGGGACGATGATGTCGGCGTGGTGCTTGGAGGGCTCGACGAAGCCCATGTGCATGGGGCGCACATGGCGCAGGTACTGGCTCACCACGTGATCGAAGTCGCGCCCGCGCTCATGGATGTCGCGCTCGAGGCGGCGGAGGATGCGCAGGTCGTCGTCGGTGTCCACGTAGATGCGCACGTTCATCTCGTCGCGCACCTGCTTCATGTGCAGCACGAGGATGCCCTCGATGAGGATCATGTCCCCAGGGTCCACGCGCACGGTGTGCTTCTGCCGGGTGGAGGTGACGAAGTCGTAGACCGGCTTCTGGATGGGACGGCCCGCCTTCAGCTCACGCAAGTGCTCGACGAGCAAGTCCGTGTCGAAGGCGTCCGGGTGGTCGAAGTTGACCTCCCGGCGCTCGGCCAGCGTCAGGTCCGACAGGTCCCGGTAGTACGAATCTTGGTCGATGAAGGCCACGCGGCAGTCGGCGAGCGCATCGCGGACCTTCCGGGCGACCGTCGTCTTACCGGAGGCGGTACCACCGGCGATGCCAACGACAAGGGGGGGCGACATGACGCGCGAACTACCGCAGCAGGGTGGGCCGGCGCAAGGCACCGTCTGAAAGCCGACAATTCCACTCTTGCCAGTTCACCTCGCGGCGCGGGCTCGGTCTCCCGCGCTCAAGGCCCTCTGTCGGGCCACGAACACCCATTAGGCAAACTCAATTGAATCAGCTTTTCTGATTATAGTCATAAGAGCATTCTGCAATTGGAGCGCATCTTCCTCGCGATCACGCCCTTGAGGCTCCCCGGGCGCCAGGCCCGGACCCATCGCAACTCAGGGGGAAGCCCATGGAAACCGGTGTCTCCACCGCAGGTGCCTGTCGACTGGGGCTCGTGCTGTTGCTGCTGACCGCGAGCGCGTGCGGCCCGATGGAAGCAGGTCCCGAGCCCGAGCAGCTCACATCAGGGCCCCAGGAGCTCCAGGAGATGCGCACCACCAATGGCCTGTCGCTCAACGGCCTGTCCCTCAATGGGTTGTCGCTCAACGGGCTCTCGCTCAACGGCCTGTCCCTCAATGGCCTGGCCAGCGCCGAGTTCGACACCTGGTTCCAGGCGGACCCGGCGCTCAACGACTCGGTGATGACCTATGTCGTCCGCTGCGCCGTGCCAGCCACAGAGCGCCGCACCTATACGTCCCCCACCACGGGCCGGACCTGGAGCTGGACAGGAGGGCTGGGCCTCGCGCCGGACTGGGCCAACGGCTCGCCCGCCACGCTGGCCGAGCAGCGCATCGTCTCCGCCTGCCTGGCGGCCCATGTCGCCAAGTACGAGCTCCACGTCTCCATCTCCGTGCAGGGGCTGAGCGCCACGGGAGTGGCCATCCCCACCCCGGACTGGGAGCTGGCGCTGTACTCGGAAAAGGAGGCCTGCTTCTTCGGCAACCTCTTCACCACCGAGGGCGTCTACGCCGGCAATGATGGACGTCCACTCAACGAGAGGGAGAGCACCGCACGCGCCTGCGCCCTCTCCAGCAAGAAGGACTCGGGGAACCAGCCGTGCGCTCCGCTCATGCGCGTCGAGCAGGACTGCGCGAAGTTCTGCACCCTGGATGCCTCGCGGCGGTTCTACCCGTCCTGCACCTACAACGGCATCAGCTACCCGGCCATCACCACCCGGCTGCTCCGCTCGCAGATCTACACGTGCGGAGATGGCGTCTGTCAGGTGACCGAGCAGTGCGGCACCGGCGAGTCCTACGACAATTGCGGCAGGGACTGCGGACCCTGCCCCTGAGCCCAACTGCCCAGAAACCGCCACCGCCCCATACCTCCGGGACCCGCGGCGCGCACCACTGCACAGAAGCTCCGGCGACAACCGGATGAAACACGGATTCCCAGCGCGCCCCGCTTCCATGGTTCGCGGGCGCGCGACACCTTGAGGGTGGAGCCCTCCACCTCGCAGCTACACCATCGTCCTCCTGGCTCCCCGAGAATCCCCTCTCGTACCCGATCCCGCTTCGCACTTCACAAAAGGCATGCCATGCAACACGCCCTGGTCGAATTGTCTCGGCAGGTGAAGCACCCCCCAGCAGTCCCCTCCCCCTTCGCCCTGCTGTGCGCGGTCTTCCTGCTCTCCACGGCGAGCGCCTGCGGCCCCGTGGCCGGGCCCGAGGAAGAGCAGGAGATCGCCGCCGTGCAGCAGACGCTGTACGAGCTCAACGGATTGTCCCCCAACGGCCTGGCCTTCAACGGGCTCGCCTTCAACGGCCTGGCCTTCAACGGGCTCGCCTTCAACGGCCTGGCCTTCAACGGCCTGGCCTTCAACGGCCTGTCCACCGCCGAGTTCTCCTCCTGGTTCCAGACGAATCCAGCCATGGGCAACCAGGTGATGCGGTACATCGTCCAGTGCGCCGTCCCCGCGGGGCAGACGCGCAGCTACACCGCGCCAACGGGCATCACCTACACGTGGGCGGGAAATCTGGGCCTGGCGCCGGATTGGGCCAACGGCGCTCCCGCCACCCTGGATGAGCAGCAGCTCATCTCCGCCTGCCTCGCGGCACACACGAACAAGTTCGGAGTCCGGGTGCCCATCTCCGTGCTGGGACGCAACACACGGGACGAGCCCATCCCCTACACCAAAGAGGAGCTCGAGGACTTCTCGGAGAGGGAGGCCTGCTTCTTCGGCAACCTCTTCAACGGCGGGAGCCTCTACACCGGCAACGACGGACGCATGCTCCACCACGAGAACAGCTCCGCACGCGCCTGTGCCCGCTCGGACGAGAAGGACGATGAGCGGCAGCCCTGCCTCCCGATCGTCCGCGTCCGGCTCAAGTGCGACAAGGTCTGCGAGAAGGACGAGGCGAAGGAGTTCTACACTTCGTGCACCTACAAGGGCATCACCTACCGGCCCATCACCACGCGGATGCGCAAGAACGAGGTCTTCAGGTGCGGCGACGGCGTCTGCCAGTACACCGAGTCATGCGGCACGGGAAGGACCCCCGATAACTGTGGCAAGGACTGCGGCCCCTGCCCCGCGCCTTGAGGTGAAGGCCCAGGGCGGGTCCCGAGCGGCTCAGCCCCGACGCAACACGCCCAGGGCCCGGCCCTCCGCCAACATCGGGGCGGGCACCTCCTCCACCGGCCGGGGCCCCTGCGCGAGCGAGCGCACCACCTGCAGCAGCGAGGGCGGCACCGAGAGCACTTCCAGCCCCCGCCCCCTGCGCCGCACGACGAAGGTCCACGGGCCCGGAGCCGGACGCCGGGCCACCTGCGTGAGCGACTCCAGACCACTCACGTCCAGCACCTCGCACGCCCAGGCCCGCCCCGTGAGGTGGCGGCGCAGCGACTTCGCAGCGAAAACGAGCTCGGTGAGGTCCACCGGGAAGCCGCCGACGCGCACGTCCTCGGCCAGCCCCACCTGCCCCGGACCGGGGGCGGGCACCGGCCGCGTGAAGGCGTTGGGCAGGAACGTCTCGAAGGTGACCGCCGCCGCGAGCCCGTCCTCCGGATGCTCTCGCAGTTGGCGCCGCGTCCAGGCCGCGAAGGCCTGCCCCAGCGAGCGGCCCAGGCCTTCGAAGAGCTCGCGAAACTCCTTGGAGGCCGTGAAGGTGCGCAGCCCGTCCCGCGTGCCCGCCAGCAGCAGCCGGGACAACGGCCAGTCCCGATCGAGCTCCTCCGCCACCACCGCGAGGCGGAAGTCCGTCTCCGCCCGGGCTCCTTCCGCATCGCCTCCGGCCTCCTCCTTCGCGCCGTAGCCGATCTCATAGAGGGACCACGGCTCGCTCTCGCGGGTGAGGGCCGGCGCGGGCTCCTTCACCGGCGTGAGCTCGAGCGGTGGCCGAGGCCAGGTGGACACCAGCTTGCGCAGGCGGCGCAGCGTGAGGGCGGCCACCTCGGACGGGTGGCCATCGCCCTCGAAGGTGACGGCGCGCAGCGAGGGGCAGCGCGGCAACAGTGACTCCAGCAGGCCGAAGAGCTCCTCGCGCACTGGCTGGGTGTGGTCATCCACGTAGTAGCCCCGCCCGCTCCGCCGGGTGATGACGCCACCGGCGATGTGAATCTCGATGACCTTGTCCAACGGGAAGCCGTCGAGCCCCGCCTCCAGGGGCAGCCCGGCGGCGAGCTGGTAGCTGAGCAGGTGTCCCAGGTCGAGCAGCAGCGGCAGGCCGGTGCGCGCGTGGACGCGGGCCATGAAGTCCAGCACGTGCAGCTCGCCGCGCTTCGCGAAGGCAGCGGGGTTCTCCAGCGCGAGCGGCACGGACAAGTGCGACTGAACGTGGAGCGCGTGGGCCACGCTGTCGCGGACGCCGGCCTCGGTGAAGGGCGGCGTGAAGTAGAGGTAGCCGGGGAATGGCTGCCCGCCCGAGTGCCACCAGCCGATGTCGTTGCCCACCCAGGCGCTGCCCACGGCGCGCGCGTGCGCATCCAGGTCCTTGAGGGCCTTCACGGGCTCCAGCTCGGGGCCGTAGAGGTTGAGGTGCACGGGGTGGAAGAGCACCGGCACGTTGCCGCGACGCTCCCACATCTCGGGAAAGAGCGAGGCGTGCTGCCGCGTCTCGTCGAGCGACAGGGGCGCGCTGTACTCCACGAAGTCGAAGAGGCCGGGCGACTCGGCGAGCAGCCGGTAGGGGTGCGGCTGGTCCGCCGCGTTGAGGTTGCTGCTGAGGCCCAGCCCGCGCCAGGGGAGCTGCCAGGCAGCCGCGTCAGAGTGGCTCATGGGGCGTCAACCCTACAGCGGGCTCCGCCCATTCTCAGCACTCCTATTGCGCGTCCCCTACCCCTGGCACTTCCGGCATGCTTCCCCATCAGAGGAGAGGCAATGGTCATCCGGAGTACGTGGCTCTGTTCGCTGCTGTTGGTGGGAAGCCTGGGATGTGCCGTCCTCCGGCCGCTCCCGGAGGAGACAACTCCCGCGGTGGCACCCGAGGTGCTCCGGGCCGATCTCCACGTGCACGTGAACATGCGCGCGGCGCTCGGGCCCCTCTTCCAGGGGGAGCCCGGGGAAGGAGTGCTGGCGGGCTCGCACACGGCGTCCCTCGTCAACCAGGTGGACGCGGCGGCGCTGCGCCGAGCGGGCGTGCGGCTCATCGTCGCGACGGTCTGGCCGCCCCCCGCCACCCGTCCCGGCCGAAGCGCGCTGGGTGAGGCCCTCCACCAACTGGCGGAGCTCGAGTCCTTCGCCCAGCGCAACCCGGACTTCGTGCTGGCGCACAGTGCCGCAGAGGCACGGCGGAAGCTCGCGGACGGGCAGCTCGTGCTCATCCCCGCCGTCGAGGGTGGCGAGGGCATCCGGCGCATCGAGGACGTGGATCTGCTCTATGCCGCGGGAGCGAGGTCCATCACCCTCGTCCACTTCTTCGACAACCCGCTGGCGGACGCGGCCGATGATCAGTTCGGCGCGCTGGTGGGTGGCCTCACCAACGGACGGGACGGAGGACTCACCGCGCTCGGGGTAGACGCGGTCCGGAGGATGATCCAGCTCGGCATCCTGATCGACGTGGCCCATGCCAGCGATCAGACGATCTCGGAGGTGCTCGCCCTCGCCGGGCCCGCGGGGGTGCCGCTCCTCTACTCGCACACCGGGGCGGGCTGGGGCGAAACGCGCTGCCTGAGCACCCCCCTGGCCCAGCGGATCGGCGCAGGCGGAGGGCTGATCGGCATCGGCCTCTTCCGCTCCCCCTTCCAGCAGGTTCCCCTCGCTGAACGATGGGAGGGCTTCCAGCCAGGGACCTGTGACGACGACGTGGCCCACTGGCTGCACTATGCGCGGGAGGTGAGCCCCGAGGCCGTCATGCTCGGCAGCGACTTCAGCAGTGTCATCTTCCGCGCCCGGCCGGGAAGCGCCTGCGCCCAAGGCCTCCGCCATACGGGGGACCTGCCCGCCCTCTTCGCCGCGCTGGAGGCCCATGGCATCCCCCGGGACAACCTGGACAGCTCTGGGGAACGGCTGCTGCGCCTGCTCGAGACGGTGGAAGGCCGGGCGGACCCCTCCGTCCTTCAGTCCGCTCGGAAACTCTCCGTGCCACGGGACGACCTCTTCCTCGATTGGGCGGAGCGCGCACCCCAGGCGCGATGACCTATGCTCGACGGTTGTACCCCTACCCCATCACACATCGACGGCCCTGACGCGTCAGTCCTTGCTTCCGGCTGTCGGCTGCCGTAACTCGCCCCGCATGCTCGCGCACTCGGTCATGAACGGAACCAAGACCTGGACCACCCCGAACGGGGAGCTGCGGCTGTGGCAGCCCGCTCCACACGTCATCGTGACGCGCTTCCAGGGGGCCATGTACGACGCCCACCTGGCCCACCTCGCCATGATGAGCATCGAGGGAATCGTCTCCACCCAGCCGAAGACCGACGTCTTCCACGACTGGGAGGAGATGGAGCTCTACGCCACCGAGGCGCGGACCATCATGACGGAGCGCGCCGTCCCGCTCGCGCCGAAGATCAACTCCCTGAGCGTGCTGTTCGGCTCGAAGGTGGTGCTGATGGGGGTGTCGCTGGCCAGCCTCAAGCTGGGCGGCATCAACACCTTCACCAGCCGGGAAGACTTCGAGCAGGCCGTGCGGCAGGCCGCGGCGTCCCGGCCCGGGACGTTCAAGCCGGCGCACTGAGGCCCGCGGAATGATCTCCAACGTCGTGTTCGACTTCGACGGCACCATCGCCGACTCGAAGTCCGCGATCATTTCGGTCTACAACCAGGTGGCCGAAAAGCATCGGTTCAAGCCGCTGTTCGAAGCGGACATCCCCACCTTGAGCAAGCTCTCCATCCCGGAGAGATGCCACAGGATGAACGTCCCGATTTACAAGCTGCCCGTGTTGATCGTGGAGGTCACCCGGAGCTTCAAGAACGTCGTGGACTCGGTGTCGGCCTTCGACGGGATGCGCTCCGTCCTCGAGACGCTCCACCGTCACGGGCTCACCATCGGCATCATCTCGTCCAACTCGAACGAGAACATCGAGCGGTTCCTGGCCCGCCAGGGCATGGAGTCGCTCGTCCAGCGCGTCCATTGCTCCAGCAACGTCTTCGGCAAGGACAAGGTGATCTCCCGCTACCTGAAGACGTACGGGCTGACCCCCGAGCAGGTGCTCTACGTCGGGGATGAAGAGCGGGACGTGGTGGCCTGCAAGAAGACGAAGCTGCGCGTCCTGTCCGTCTCATGGGGACTCGAGTCCCTGGACGTCCTCACGCGCGCGGGCCCTGACTTCATCGTCCATCAACCCTCGGACATCCTCCAGCGGGTGGCCGAGTTGAACGGGTTGCCTCACCTGGCGTAGGCGCGCTCGAGAATCCGCCCGGCGTCGAGACCGCTCACCTTCGCCGCCTCCACGTCCAGGCCCTCGCCGTGCCCCTGGCCCCGCCCCTCGAACGAGACCTCCCTGTCCTCGAAGCGGGCCGTGCGCGGACAGGCGGGGAGCTTCAGCGCTGAACGTAGGAGCTCGCACGGCTGCGACTCGGCGGCGTCGAAGACCGCGCCCCCTTCCCGCTTCGTGAGCAGGTAGTGCACGCGTCCGTCCGAGAAGCGCACTCCCGTCACTCCGGGGCCCAGGAGGGATTCCACCTGCCCACGAGGACGCGTCTCCTGCCACGGCTCCTGGCCCCCCTGTGAGAACAGCAGCCACTCGCGCCAGCGAAGGGGCGGTGCCGCGAGCGCCCGTTCCTCCTCGGGCCGCACACGCACGGTCCCGAGGAAGGCCTGACAATGCGTCGTGTCGCAGACCGGCCGGCCCGGATGCCGGCTGTCGGCGTGCCGCTCGTTGTGCGCCACCACCTGCGCCAGAGCCACCCTCACCTCGCCCTTCAACGTCGCGTCCTCCGCCGCCACCACCCCCGCCGTGTATTGCAGCCGGGTGGTGCGAAAGAGGAAGTCCGAGCCCCGCCGCGCCTTGAGGGCATTCGGACTGGTGGGCACTCCGGCGGGCGGCCTGTAGGGCGGCGGCGGAGAACCCGTGAAGATGCCGGCATAGTCGCGGCCGGCCGGCACCTCCGGGAAGCGCACCCGCCACGGGCTCCCGAGGCACACCACCGACCCCTTCGCCACGAGCGGCTCCAGCTTCGTGAAGTCCTCGGGGATTGCTCGCGGCGTGCCCTGTTCCAGCGAGAAGCCCGCGCCCTGACACCGCGCCTCGATGGCTCCCGGCGACACCAGCCCCAGCACCTGCACCCGCGCGGCCTCCAGCCCGCTCCGCTTCTTCCGCACCTTCGCCAGCACCTCGGGCACCTCGTCCGCGAAGGCGCGCGGCATCTTTCCCGGCCGAGCCACCACCGCCACCAGGTCCTCGTCCACCGCGACGATCCACCCGAGCCTCGGCCGGCTCTCCGCGTCCCGCACCGTCCCCGTCTTCGCCGCCACGCCCGCATAGGCCTTCGAGGCTGGCAGTTCGGACAACGTCCCGCGCGCGGCGCTGCCAGCGAGCACTTCCATCAACTCTGGCCTCGCCTCGGCCAACAGCCGGTACGCTTGCGCCAGCCCCCACGGCGAGAGGCGCAGCGTCGAGCGCAGTCCGATAGCGTCCGCCATGTCCAGGGGCACACCGGACAGGCCCACCGCGGTCAGCACCGCGCCCCAGGAACCAAAAGCCCTCGGCGCGCTCCCCTGCCCCTCCCAGTCCAGGAAGTACCCGTTGCATGAGCGCACCAGCGCCGTCCGCGCGTCCACCTTGCCGGGCAGCCGCTCGCCACACATCCACTCGGGCACCTCCGCTCGCGGGGAGAGCACCGGCGGCGACACCGCACTCCCGGCCACCACGAAGGGCTTCAGCGTCGAGCCGTACGGCATCGCCGTGCGGATGTCCCCCTCGGAGAACAGCACCTCGCCCGAGTGGCGGCTGAGCACCACCGTGGCCGAGGCCATCGCCTGCATCGCCACGCCAGCCAGCTCGTCCACCGACAGCGGCACCGCCCAGCGGGCCTCGTCCTGGCACTGCCTCAACCGGCGCGTCAGGGCTTTCGGAAAACCCGAGTCCTCGTTCAGCACGCGCGCCAGAGCCCGCCGGGCTCGCGGAGTGTCCACGTCCGGGTTGTGCGCCAGCTCCGCCGAGGCGCTCGTCAGCGACTGGTAGGGCGCCTCCCGCCACTCGGCCAGCTCCCCGCTCACCGCCAAGGCGAAGGCCTCGTGAAACAGCCGATCCTCCGCCGAGGCCGGGCAGGCCCACCACAGGAACTGGTGCGCCAGCTCGTGCCGCAGCGTCACGCGCAACCGCTCATCCAGCACCCCGGGCAAGCCCTGCCGCAGCTCCACCACACCCGGCCGGCCCTGCCCGTTGCGAGAGGGCAACATCCCCTCACCCTTCCGCAGGGAGATGTTCACCGGGGCCCGGCTCGGTGCACTCCCAGCCTCGGCCACATAGCGCGCCTCCAGCGCCTTCCACGCGGCCTCGGCCTCGGCGCGCAACTCCGCTTCGGGCGTCACGTCTCCCCTCGTGAGGAAGACAGGGGTGGCCGCCAACATGGCGACCGTCACGGCGGCCCACCCCATCACCGCTTCACCACCCGCCCTGGCCGACGTCGCCCATGGTGCGCTGGGACGGCGCCACCTTCAGCACGTCCGCCGCCGTGCGCCCGCGGATGCTCGTCACGTACATGTCCTCGATGAAGGCCGGCGGCGCGGAGAAGGTGCCCGCGAACTGCGCCCGCATCACGTACCCCACCGTGCGCGGACTGTCGCTCCACCACGTCGGCTCCTCGAAGAAGAACGTGGCGCGCTCGGGGCTCAACGAGCGCCGCTTGAGAGCCTCGGGTGCCAGCGGCAGCGAGTGCGGAGCCCCGCGGAACTCCTTGTCCTCCACCAGCGGCACGAAGCCCGCCGGCACCGCGTCCTCCACCACGTAGTACGCCGTGCGGTTCCGGTTGTCGCCGCGCGCATCCAGCGTCAGCTCCACGTACACCTCCTCGCCCTGGCTGACACTGACGCCCGGCTCGAGCTTCACCCGGCCGCCCTCGCGCAGCACGTAGTACGCGCGCTGGAGGCTCATGCCCTCGGCCACCGGCTTCACCTCCGCCAGCGGCGTGGCCGCCGTAGCCCTCAGCGTCGCCACGCCCGCGAAGCCCGCCACGTCCACCGTGCGCGTCCCCGGCTCCAGCGTCGCCACCAGCCCCATGCCTCGCGGCGTGAAGCGCACCGGCCCCTTCGCACCCTTCACCTCGGGCGGCGTCAGCTTGCGGAACTCCTTCGCGTCGCGCTCGATGAGCCACATCGAGTGCAGCAGCGCCGTGCTCCGATCGAAGGTGGACAGCCCCGGCTCGGTCAGCGCCTCCAGCAACCGCCGGCGCGCCTTGTCCACGTCCATCTTCCCGAAGGATGCCGCGTGGCCCAGGATGGCGGTGAGACCCACCCGGCGCAGCGGGTAGCGCCAGAGGGCCTCGCTCGGCGCGGGCATGTTGGCCAACGTGACGAAGCCCTCGTTGCTCAGAGCCACCAGCTCGTCGATGCGGCCCTTGAGCGCGGGCTCCCTCATCACGCCCGACTTCTCCGCGGCGAGCACCGCCAGTGCCAGCGGGTAGAGATCTCCCGGCTGCGCGGCCTCCACCAGCGCACGCACCCGGGCCGCCTGCCGCTCCCCGTCCAGCCGCGCCAGCACCCATGCCCGCGTGGCGTCCCACTCGAAGGGCAACCCCTCCTGGCCCTCCAGCCAGCGCATGCCCTCGGTGATGCGCGGATCATTCCGGTCCACCAGCCCCGCCTCCACCGCGTACGCCAGCCCGTCCAGGGCGATGAGCGTCATGGGCAGATCCGGCGTGCTGTAGCCGCTGAACCAGGTGAAGCCGCCCCCGCGCACGGACATCTCCAGGATACGGGCCGTGCCCTGCAC
The DNA here is from genome assembly GCF_026626635.1 of Archangium lansingense. Classification (GTDB taxonomy): domain Bacteria; phylum Myxococcota; class Myxococcia; order Myxococcales; family Myxococcaceae; genus Archangium; species Archangium lansingense. The sequence continues at coordinate 5,994,166 of NZ_JAPNKA010000001.1, read as the reverse complement.
CGAGCGGCTGCGCGCCTCGGCCAGCAGCGACTGGCTGTCCGTGTCGAGCGACTCCAGCGAGCCCGCCTTCTTCAGCGTCTGGTACAGCGCCACGTTGGGCACCGTGGTGGACACCAGCTGCTCCAGGCATCCGTACGGATAGGTGAGCAGCTCGCGCACGTTGGAGAGCGCCGCGTCCACCAGCGACGGCTGCAGTACCAGCTGCACCTCCGAGACCGTCGCGCGCTCCGACGCAGGCAGGGCCAGTGCACCACCGCCCCACTGCGACACCTTCACCGGCTCCTCCAGCACCGCCGGCCGCACCGCCACCACGCGCCTGTCGCGCAGCGGCTCCTTGCCGCCCGTCACCTCCACCGCCAGCTCGGCCGTGCCCGGGCTCTTCGTCTTCAGGGTGATGGGCAGCACCTGCTCGCCGCCCTGACCCAGCTCCACCTTCTGCTTCGCCTCGGAGGACTCGAGCACTCCCGCCGCCGCGAGCCGCACGTCCAGCAACTGGCTGCCCTTGGACGCCTCTCCCGCCGACAGACGCACCGAGGCGAGTGCCTCGTCCCCCTGCCGGAGGAACTGCGGCAGCGCGGCGTACAGGTTGAGACCACCGCGCGTGGCGAACTCGGCCGTGGACTCACCGAAGCGGCCCGAGGTGTCCGCCGCCACGCCCGTCACCACCCACAGCGTCTGGTTCGAAGGCAGCTTGAAGCGCAGCGTCGCCCGCCCGTCCCGGTCCGTAACGACCGTGGGGCTCCAGTACGCCGTGTCCCTGTCCAGGTCCTTCGCCTGCCGCGTGGGCGGCTTGATGGAGGCGAAGGCGTGGTCCGGCAGCCCTGCCAGTTTCCGCGCCAGGGCCTCGCCGTAGCCGTAGCCCTGGAACTCGGCCGAGAAGAAGGTGGCCACGTTGTTGCGGCCCACCGGGTAGAAGAAGTCCAGCACCTTGGGACGAAACTCGTTCTGGATGGCGTAGACGGCCTTGTCCACCACGCCGACCGAGAGCTGCGCCACCACACCCTGGCCCTCATGGTCCGTCACCCGGACGTCGATGACCTGCTCAGTAAGAGGAGTGGCCTCGGCGCGCCGGGGCTGCAGCGAGACACGGAGGGTCCGCTCGGAGGGAATGACGCGGAAGCCCACCGTGCGCTCCTCCCAGCGGCCCGAGGCCGTCGGGTACGCCACCGAGGCATACACCGCGCTGCCGAAGCGCTTCTCCACCTCGAAAGCGTGCACCAACGTGCGGCCCTTCTGCTTCACGAGCTGCGTGCCGTACATCCCCGAGCCCGTGAGCGTCACCCACACCGGGCCCTCATCCGAGCCACCCGGGCCCCAACCATCCGGCAGCAACGCCACGAGCTGAGCCGTGTCACCCGGCTCCAGCGTGCCCGAGAGCGAGGCCAGCGTCAGGTTGGGCACCTGCGCCACCGCCTCATCCGCCTCGCCGATGACGAGGAGCTGGTCCTCGCCCGCCCAGGCCTCGCCGCCCTTGTCCTTCACCGTGACGCGGGCCACCACAGCGCCCACGTCCGAGGTGGGCACCTTCTCGCGGTACGTGCCATCCGCCGCCGTGGTGAAGCTCTTCTTGCCCAGACTCTTCTCGCCGCCATCCGCCTTGCGCAGCACGAACTCCACCTCGCCCGGCGTGGCGCCATAGGGCTTGCCGGACAGCGTGGTGGCGCGGATGCCCAGCGTGGCCTCGGTGCCCTTCTTCACCACCGCCGCCGAGTAGCGCGTGGAGCCCAGCACCTCCACCTTCGAGAGGAAGAAGGCCGCACTCGCGTTGGCGAACGTCTGCTGGTCATCCCGCGCGCGCACGGTGAGCGTGTAGCGATACGGCAGCCGCTCCTCGCCCGGCTTGAGCGCGGGCACCGCGATCTCAATCTGAGCGTCCCCGTTGGCGTCGAACGTCGCGGCACTCGCCCACGGGTCCTCCTCCACACCGCGCTCGGCCACCGTGGAGAACAGGCGCTCGGGGACACTCAGCCTGCCCTCCGAGGTCGAGGCACTCCCGTACGTCACCGCGCTCCCCTGCCCGCCCAGGCCCGCGTCATCCACCCAGGCCGGTGCGTCCAGCAGCGAGCGGTAGAGGAACACCTCGTACTTCGCTCCCGGGGGCACGCCGCCCGCGTACCGCCGCGCCTTCACCGTGGCCCGCAGCGTCTCGCCCGGCACCACCGTCTCCTTCTCCGGCTGCAGCTCCAGGTAGAAGGTGGGCTTCACGTAGTCCTGCACACGCGCCTCGCCCTGGTGCGGCTGCGTGTCCAGCTCGGCCATCACCCGCAGCACGCCAGTACCCAGATCCGCCGGCACCTGCACGGTGCCGTTGAAGCTGCCGAACTCGTCCACCTTCGCGCGCGTCTGCACCTCGCGGCCCTCGGCCGAGACGAGCTTCACCGCCACGTCGCGCCGCCGCGGCGTGAAGAGGCGCGCGAGGAAGCTGTCCGGCTGGCGCACCAGGCCGCGGAACTTCACCTCGTCACCCGGCTTGTAGATGGGCCGGTCGCTGTAGATGAACACGTCCGGCGCCACCGCCAGCGACGAGTAGAAGTCCGTGTCCACGATGGCGGTGTCCCCGCCCGACGTGGCCGTGGCGATGAGGCGCGGCTCCTGTACGGCCAGCGTCAACTCGCCCTTGTCGTCCGTGGTGCCGCTCGGACCCTTGCCCGAGGACAGGTACACCTGCACCTGCGCACCCGCGCGCGGCTTCTGATCCCTCCCCGCCACGCGCACCAGCACCTGCCCATCCGTCTGCTTGAGCTGCACGGTGAGGTCAGTGACGACGAGCACCACCTGCCCCTCCACGCGCCCCTGGACAAGCTGGAGGATGTACGTCCCAACCGGCAGCGGCGCGAGCGTCACCCGGCGCTCCTCGAAGCCTCCGCTGTAGAACGAGGTGTCGAAGCCCGGGACGCTGAACTCGCGCTCGGCGCCACCGAGGTCCAGGTTCAGCCACTGGCTGCGCACCACGGAGAAGCCGGGAGGAATGCCCACGAGCTTCTCGGCGCCCTCGGACACGCGAGCCAGCGGACGGCCTGGCGGAGGAGGAGGACGCGTGGGCAGGCCCGGAGCCACCGTCTTGCGGAAGTCCTCATTGAGAGCGAACAGCAGGAACGATCCCGGCGAGTGCGCGGCGTTGAAGCCGCGGCTGAGCGCATTACCGGGATTCGCCGTGGTGGGCGGAGCCTGCCAGGCGCGCCGGACGTCCCCCTGGGCGCGGATGAAGGCGTCGGTGTCCGCGGGCTTCAGCACCCGCAACTCGACGGGCCCCTTGTTTTCGAAGGCCACGTCCACGGCCACCGGCTCACTGCTGCCGTAAGCCCGAGGAACGGTGATGTAGAGCGGCTTGGCCGCGGCCACGCCAGTGCACACCAGCGCGGCCAGCGCCGCGATGCGAGCGGAATACCTCATGACCCAAACCCTCCCGGAACCAGCCTGCTGCCATCCACCGTGCCGCGCAGCCCCATGTACGGCAGCGTCTCCAAATCACGCCGCGCCTCCTCTATCTCCGGAGGTGCCGCGCGCGGCCGCGGCTTGCTCGAATCCACCGGAGTCACCTGCGACCAGTACCCATCCGCCATCAGCATGCCGAGCAGCCGCCCGGTATTGACGCCGAAGGACACCGAGCCCGGCGCGCGCAGCCCCTGCACCACAGGCGACGCCGCGTTGAGCATGTTGGGCCCCTTGCCCTCACAGGCCTTGCGCAGCCGCGCGAGCACGTCCTGGGTAGAGGCCAGCACGTGGTGCCCGCACAAGGTGGCGGACTGCATCGCGTTGGGTCCCGAGAAGAGCTGCCCCAGTGCCGCCGCGTCCTCGGGCCGCCCCCACAGCAGCGCCACCTCGGTAGGCAGCGCCGGATCTCCCCGAGGCGTCCACACCATCGCCACCTGACGCGTGCGCAGCGGCACGGCAGAGCCCTTGCCGGACCAGAAGGCCTTGAGCGAGTCCCGGTCCAACTGCTCGGGCAGCTTGAGCTGGAGCGCGAGCAGCACCGGCGTCTCCTCGGGAACGAGCTTCAGCAGCTCGTCCGAGAGCGGCGCGCTATCCAGCCGGGGCTCGTCCGCCACCGGCCCGGAGATGCCCCGGCCCACGAGCCGATTGCCCTCGACGGCGAACTGCAGCCGGATGCCGTTGGCCACGCCCATCACGTGCGTGAGGAGCTGCGCCTCGCGGCCGAGCGGCTCGGGAGCGAAACCCAGCTCCACGTCCACTCCCTGGGGCGGCTCCAGGTCCAGGTGCAGCTCACACAGGCCCTGCAACACCACCGCCGGATGCCGGCCGAACACCAGCTTGTCATCCGTACGCGCGGCCCACAGCGACTGCTCGGCGATGAGCCAGCGCTGCAACGTGAAGCCCTCCGAGGGCACCTCGCCCTCTCCGCCTGGGCACGAGGAGGCCACCAACACGCTGCGGCGCACGACGCCGCTCATCGAGTCGAAGGCCGCCATGGTGGCGTTGCCCGGCTCGGGGACGATGATGGCGGGCGTGCCCGCGCGGTACTCGCCGGAGTACCAGACCATGCGGAACGGCGCGGCCAGGAACTGTCCGGCCATGATGTCGAACACGGCGCCCTTGAAGCTGCCCCCCAGCTCCTCACCCCGAGTGTCGAGGAACGCGGCCCACCCGCCCACGAAGCCCTTGCCGAGCGGCTTCTGGAGCTGCTCCTTGAGCCATGGGTTGCCCGCGAGCGCCTCGCGCACCTTGCCAGGCGCGTAGACGTCCACCCAGACAGCCGGGCGCACCGGCTCGGTGGGCACCTCCAACTGACCCGGTTTGCCGGGCGCGGGAGGCAGGGCTTGGAGGACCGAGCCCTGACCAGAGCCGGACGCACCCGAGGATGCGGAGGGGCCCTGGGCATCCGGCGCCTTCGCCGGGCCGGAGGTGCCCCGGCCGAGGAGGAAGGCGACCAGGGCCACCACGACGAGCACGGCGGCGCCGATGCCCACGAGGAGAGCCCGAGGAGGTCCACCCTTGGGAGAGGGAGCCGGGGGCGGTGCGCCCGGCGAGGGAGAGGGAGGGTTCATCGCATCCACTCCTTGAAGCGGAAGAAGCCGAGAAAGGCGGTGTTCTGAGGCACCGGGCGCCACTCCAGGGGAGCCTCGGTGACGAGCGACTGGAGGACGCCGGTGCGTACCGCGGCCCCCTTGTCGCCCGGGTGGTAGACGATGCGCGTGGGGGCGTGCGCCTTATCCTCGGGGCGCACCACGAGCATCAAGTGGAAGATGGGGCCAGCGTCACGCTCCTGGCGGAAGGCCACCAGATCGCCGGTACGCAGCGCCTCGCGCGTGGCCTCATCGCGGCCGAGCGGCACGAAGCTATGTGCCAGCAGCGTCTCGGCGTCGGCGAAGTCACCGGGCTGGCCCTTGTCGTCGAGCCACAGGGGCGAGGCGAGCCGCTCGGGGCGAAAGCGCCGGTACGCGCCGCGGAAGGCGAAGCGCACCAGGCCCGCGCAGTCGCGCTGGTCGGGGTGCCAGGCCGGATCCATTCGGCGCACCTGGGCGAGCGCGACCTGGGCCACTTCGCGCCGCAGCAACGTCTCGAGAGACTCTGCTGAAGCGGGCGTGGCCGCCTGGAGGATCAGAAGCAGGGACAGCGCACTCATGGCGTGCCGGGTGCCTCAGCCTTCCGAGTCCACGCCGCCGCTGGTGAGCGTCTTGACGGCGTCGTCCAGGTTGCGAGGCCACGAGGAGCCCTTGGGCGCCGGATCCTGCGAGGGCACATACACCTCGGCCTTGCCATCGCCGAGGACGTTGATCCAGGCCAGCACGCGCGTGGTGCCAGGCGTGGCGAGCGGGATGCGCACCATGCGGCGCATCTCCTGGGGAGTGCCCTCGTAGAGGACGACGTTGAGGGTGGCCACGGTGTGGGCCTTGTCGCCGCTGGGCCAGTAGTTGGTGGCGATGAGGTAGACGCCCTTGGGGGGCGCGCGGTGGACGTAGAGGTAGGGCCCGTAGGCGGGGTCGTCGAAGGAGTCGCCCTGCTCGTTGAGGTAGAAGGTGCCGCCGCTGGGGCTGTTGGTGTCGGCCCAGTAGACGTGGCCCATCTTCTTCAGATCGAGCACCGGGCCCTCGCCCGGCTTGGGCGTGGAGACACTGTCCTGGGTGGGCTCGTAGATGTGGAGGTCGGTGTAGACGCCCTGGGTGTCGCTGGTGAGGATGGCCTTGAGCGGCACGGGAGGAATCTGCGCGTAGCTGGTGGCCTGGACGCGCGCGGTGCCGGCCTGATTGGTGGCCATGAGGGTGACGACGTTCTTGCCGCTGGCCGCGGGGAACTTGCGCTTGAAGCGCCCGCTGAAGGTGCGCATCAGGTAGCGGTCGCCGTTGATGGAGATGACCACCGGGTCGATGGTGGTGTCACTGACGGTGCCCTCGACGAGCAGCATCCGGTCCACCGTCCAGCCACCGGAGGGAGCGGTGAGGCGCACGGTGGGGAGCGTCTTGCCCTGGCCGATGGGGACGCCCTGCTGGCGGGAAGGGGCAGTCGGGGCCTGGGAGAGCAGCACGGCCAGGAGTACGGGCAACATCGCGGGCAGGTCCTGTCGAAGGGAGGAACGGCCGACAGACTGCGTCATGTGGCCGCTGCATTCAAGACGATAGAAGCCCAGGCGTGTCACCTGTCGAGTAGACCCGACCACATGACGTCATGGATTGAGCATGTCAGACGGCTGAGGTAGGGTGGCGGGAGTTGACGTCGCGGAGCGACCGGTGGAGGGAGGGCGAGGGTGGGAATCGAGGACGCGTACAAGTCACGGATCAGGGCGATGGGCTGGGCCCGGCTGAGGGCCTTCCACGAGCGGCTCGTCGAGGGACGGGTGAAGGGCTGGGAGCCCGGGAAGGCGTTCGAGTACCTGGTGCTCCGGGCATTCGAGCTCGAGGGCGCCACGGTGACGTGGCCCTACATCACCAATGTCTCACTCTCGGAATCTGAGGGTGAGACGGAGCAGATCGATGGGGCCGTCTACGTGGACGGCCTCGCCTGCATCGTGGAGGCGAAGGATACCGCCGCCACGGTGGATATCGCTCCCATCGCCAAGATGCGGAACCAGTTGCTTCGCAGACCTTCGAGCACCGTGGGGTTGATCTTCAGCAGGGGCGGGTTCTCCCGCCCGGTCACCACGCTCGTCAAATTCGTCGCACCCCAGACGATCCTGCTGTGGACGGGTGATGAGGTCGCCTACGCCCTGAAGCACCGGACGTTCCGAAAAGGATTGAACGAGAAGTACAGACGCAGCGTCGAGCAGGGGCTCGGCCTGCATGACACGCTGGAGAGCAACACATGAAATCCCCCGTGAAAGCCTATGTGGTCACGGAGAACGAGTTCGACACAGAGCTGATCCAGGCGCTTCTGACCAGACGCTTCGGCAGGAGTGCTCGAGAGATTCACGTCCGCGCTGCGGGTAACAAGCAGCGTGCGTGGACAACCGCGGACTCACTGCTCTCCAACCGCAGAGGGCCTACAGCACTCATCGTGGACGCGGACACCATCGATCACGATCTCACGATGGAACAGCAGACCGAGCTCGAAACGATGTTCGGAACCAGTGCACGCAGACACATGTGGCTCGTCGTGCTCGCCAAACCCGAGGTCGAGGCCGTGTTCTTCTCCGACCGTGCGCTGTTGGAGCGCGTTACCGGGAAGAAGGTCTCGGAGCTGGACATTGCCCGGGCCGCGCTAGGTCCTCGGGCTGCGCTCCTCAAGCTGCTGCCGAAGCCCAGGTCCGGCCATGGCGCGAAACAACTGGTGAAGAAGCTGTCCGATTCCGACTTCGAGAAGATCATCTCCTCCGAGGCCTTCCGCCCGCTGATCGAGTTCATCCAGCGGATGCTCGCGCTCAAGGATCCGCCTCGCGGGATCCAGCGCACGGACGAGGACTCGTCATCCTTCTTCCCGTGAGCAACTGTCTAACTTGAGTCCCGCCCCAGCCCGAGAGCGCTCACTCCTCGCCGGGCTACTCCCTGTCTCCTTGAAGGCAGCGGCTCTGAACTCCCCGCTCCTGGCCATCGCCCGGAGACTTCGGCGAGCATGCTTGCCCCATGGACTTCTACGCAGACGTTCTCGACCACACCGGGCGTACGCCGCGCGAGTTCGGCGCCATCCACCTCCACGTGGAGCCCGTCCTCCGAGGCCCCCTCGGGGACGCCGTCGCCACCCTGTGGCTCCAGGGCGCCTTCGAGCCGCTCGGCTCCGGCCATGCCGTGCAGATCCTGGGGCACCAGAAGAATGGCCCCGCACGGCGGATGCTCGGCCGCTTTCCCCTGCCATCCCTCGAGGGGGGCACGGTGGTGCGCTGGCGCCTGCCCTTCTCACTCCCCGCGGAGATCGACGAGCTCCACTTCCGCGTGGAGTCGACGCTTCATCCCAAGGCCGAGCGCGTCCGTCCCGCGTGGAAGCTCTTCGACACCCTCGAGATCGCCAAGGAGAGCGACATGAAGTCGACCTCGCTCGAGCCCAGCATCGGGGTTGACATCGGTGAGTCGCTGCTCAGTTCCGTGCTGTCGGGAGGCCTGTCGGTCAGTATCAAGGTGGGGATGGCCACGCGCGATGGCTCGAGCCTCTCGAAGGCCGTGCACAGCAAGCTTCACGCGGCGACCCAGCTCCCGGAGGTCATCGTCATCCCAGTGGTCGATGGCAACTCGGAGCCCCTGCCCGAGCCGCACATCGAAGTCGTCTGGAAGCCGGGCATGTCCCTGCCCGAGGCCTCCGTAACCCCTACCTGGGCGGCGGCCTCGCCAGCGGTCGCCAACCCCCCACAAAAAGCGATGCGAACCTGCTACGCCTGTGGCTTCGAGGGCCCACAGGCCGAGTACGCCCGAGCAACCCTCTGCCCCCAGTGCGACGCCACCTGGATGTGAGAGTGCTCACCGCAGCGGCGGAGGTGGCACGCCAGAGATGTCCGCGTAACGGGTGACGACCCACAGGTGGTCATCCATGGCAGGGGCGCCTAGCTGTCGCGCTCCGGGAACTCCAGGCCGACGTCGTCCAGGAGCATCTCCCCCTTCGGCGTCTGATCGAAGCGAAGCGTGATGGAGCGGAGCGACTGGAGATCCAACGTGGGCTCCGCCGCCAGGAAGTCGGAAAGCGGAACGGCGCAGCGCCGGAAGATCCTTCCCGCCGGCAGCCCCAGGAAGAGCTGCTCGAGCGCCGGCACCTTGTACAGCGAAACGTCCGTACGAGGCCCTTTTCCACAGAACGCGAAACCCTGCCGTCCGCTCGCATCCGCGACCTCGATGCGAAACGCCGCGTCCGGCTCGGCAATGGCCAGCACCAGGCGGGTCGCTCCGTCCACGGCGCGACCGCCGGTTGGACCTTCGGGCAAACGCACCACGTAGGTGCCCACCCCTCGCTCCGAGGCCTCCCACTTCAGGCGCACGGCATGGTTCCCCTGCCCCACTCCCATGCGAAGACGAAACTCCTCCTCCCGCCAGAGCACGAGATTCTCCGCGCTCACCCGGCCCCCCGGGAGTGTCGCGGTCGATACATCGGCATCTTCCTCGAAGCCGGCGAGCCGCTGATAGGCACCGTCTTCGTAGAGAGGGAGGTAGGCCGTCTCAGGCAGCCACGTGGCACCCACGGCCGGGTTCCTGAACAACTCCCGGTATTCATTCCTTCCGTGCAGCGTCGCCTCGACGAACGCGGAGAGGTAGACCCGGGCCACCTGCTGCTGCTCCGCGCCGGACAGCAACGCCGCTCTATTCAGGAGCCATCCCATGGGCAGGACCAGATCCTTGTCGCCCCACACGGTGTTGAACTGCCCGTGATTGGCCCGGTGGATATAGACACTGGCCTTGAAACGATTCTCGCCCGGCAATACCCGTTGGTAGAGTCGGCTGCCCCAATAGACTGGCATATCGGCATCGTGGGAACCCCAAAGCAACAGGTAGTTCACGCCGGAGGGAGACAGCGGGTGTCCCGCGGGGCGAGCCCCACCGTCGGTCGGCGACAAGCTCGCCACCGCTTGAATCTGAAAGCCAAAATCAAAGAGGAGCGCACCGTTGCCAGGGTATCGCTCCATCTGGTTGAACGAATGGGCCAGGGCCACGGCATCTCCTCCGCGGGAATGGCCCACCAGCGCGATTCGCGTCATATCCACCGCACCGAAGAACCGGTGGTCCTGGGTCCCATTCCAGGTCCGCCAGAGTTTCAGGTGCTGGAGCAGGAGCCAGGCCCGGGCGTCAGTATCTTCGAAGAGACCTCCCGCAAACGAGTTGTTGAGAAAGTTCTCGTCGATGGAAACGACGATCGCACCACGGCTCGCGAGCAATTCGCCCAGGTACCCATAGCCGGAATCGGAGTCCTTCTGCATCAGGTAGTTCCCGTGGACGAGCACCACCAACGGGAATGGCCCCTCACCTTCTGGGTACCAGACACGCCCGTTGAGCGGCAGGCGCGTCGCATCGAAACCCCAGTACCAGGTACGGACCCCGCCACCCAATCCCTCGCCCCAGCGGGAGAGGATGAGGGAACCGTCCACCGGCGTTGTCCGCAGCTCCGCGCCCGAACCATATTCAAGGCGCCGCTGGTCCGTCCCGCTGCCATAGAACAACGTTCGCACCGCATACGGCCCGGCCTGCGACGGATCTGTCAGGGAATGACTCTGCTGCGAAGCAGTCGCGGGGCGCGTGACCCCAGCCGGCCTGGTGCCCGGAGATACCAGCCACCCGATTCCGGCCACGTCCCCGCAGGCCGCCAGGATCACCAGGGAAACGGCGATGAGCTGGGACCTGCCCTTCGCCCCATCCCGAAGCATTCCCAGGCCCGCCCCCAGGGCGCCCTGTAGAAACACCGCAGGCAACCCGATCAACAGCAGCCCCATCATGCCCAGCGGCAAGTTGATCAACGCAAAGAGCGCCCCAAGGGCCAGGACAGAGCCAGCCAGCACACCCACCATCCAAAGCGGCAACCGGCGCAACATCGCGCCAAGACCCGCCACCAGCAGGCCAAGCATTCCTGTCAGGAGCAGCCCAAACATCGCCGTCGCCAGGGTATCGATTGGCCATCCCAGGCCGGACACGACCAGGCCAGCCACCGTCACGAACACCCCGACAACGGCGATGACTGCCCCCACAGCGGCCCCTGACAAGCTTCGTCCCCGTACTCGCGGAGACCCTTCCACCACCTGCTCTTGTGACTGTGATCGCAGTAGACCCACCAGCATCCTCGAAGCCTCCTGTACCCGGCGCCTTCTGCACCCCGGTGACTTCTGATGGGGATATAGCAAAAGTGCCTGCTCACCGGGATGGGGGCCTGAGACGATGCAACAGCTTGGCCGGATTGCTTCTCAATCACAGCCCTGCTCAGGAATGCTTGTTACGCGGCGACCCCGCTCCCAGAGGTCATCGTCGAGCCATCAGAGCCGGAACACGTCCGCGAGCACGCCGTCCGGCCCGTAGCAGCGCTGTGGCGAGGGCGTGTCGTAGACGACGAGCACGGAGTCGTTCGGCGCGAACCAGGAGAACACGGCCACGCCCTCGGCGTTGTCGTCCCTGCTCCCGTCCTTCAGATCGAAGAGCGGCTCCAGCACGCCCTTCTCCTGCGGGTGGAGGGTATCTCCAGACAGCAGCAGGCCCTTGTGCAGCCGGAACAACCGGATGGGACCATCCACCGGCATGGTGGGCCCCGCGAGGATGAGCAGGTCCTCCCCATGGCGGCACAGCTCGCGGATGCCCAGGCCATCCAGGTCCAGGAAGTGCTTGTGGTAGGGGCTGCCCTTCTTCGTCCGCCGGGGCGCGAGAAGGCCGTTGCCCACCTCCTCCACCTCCATCTCCAGGATGACGGCATAGCCCCGCAGCACGGGGCCCCGGAGCCCGAGGAAGACCCGGTCCCCGTGGACGGCGAACCCCTCGATGTCCAAGCCGTTGTCCTTGCTGGGAATGGCCAGGGCGCCATCCGGATCATCCGGCGAGGCGGGCGCGAGGAAGGGCCCCAGGTGGGGGTCCTGGCGCAGCAGCTCCACCAGCACGTTCACCCCCGAGTCCTCCCGGCCCTCGGCGCGCTTGAGCTTCGCCGGGCGGGCGGAGCCCGACGTCTTCTCCGGCAGCGGCACCCGGGCGAGCAGGAAGCGCCAGGGCTGGTGCTCCACGGTGGCCAGGCGCTCCAGATCCTTCACCATCGCCTTGCCCTTGGGCTTCTTCCGCTTCGCGCTATGCGAGCCCACGAACCACAGGTGCCCGTCCTGGAAGTCCAGCGCCTCGATGTCCACCTCTTCGCGGACCTCCTCCCCGAGCAGCTCCGCCATGACGAAGTGCCGGTGCTCGCCGAAGACGCGCGGGTTCACCGGGGAGAAGCGTTCGAGTGAGTGGTGCTCGTCCGAGGCCACCCAGAGGCTGCCATCCGAGGAGAACACCGCCGCGGAGAGATCCTCATGAAGCTCCTCCTTGCCGGTGTTGAACTTCAGCAGGACACGGCCGAGGAGTGGGGCATGCAGCATGGAAGTGTCCTCCAGGTTGGGAGCCTTCCGCTTAAGCACCCCCCTGTACTCGCGCCAACCCCCGGGCCCTCCGTAGAGCCCGCTGGCGGACAGGGGGTGTGGCGCCTCGTGAGCACACCCCAAATTTAGAACATCTGGAGGCTGGCCCATGCTCCCGCGAGGCTCCCCCGTCCGACCGGAGGCGATCGAGCGCGCCGTGCTCGACGTCATCGGGACGCTCGTGGCCGAGCTGGCTCCGCCGCGCGCCGGGGAAGCAATCGGCCTCGATGACTCGTTGGATCATGACCTCGGACTGGGCAGCCTGGAGCGGGTGGAGTTATTGCTCCGGTTGGGGCAGCGCTTCGGCGTGGTGCTGCCGGATCCCATCGTGGCCAGCGCGTCCACCCCGCGCGACCTGGCACAGGCCGTCGCCACGGCGGTGCCCGCCCTCACTGAGGAGGGACCCCCGGCTACCTGGGCTCCGCTGACGCCAGGGATGGCCGCGCCGGACTCGGCACGCCTGCTGACGGACGTGCTCCGCTGGCATGCGGAACACCACCCGGAGCGCCCCCACCTCTTCCTTCGTCAGGAGGATGGCTCGGAGCGTCCCCTGCACTACGGCGAGCTGTGGGCCTCGGCCTCGGCGGTGGCGGCGGCCCTCTTCCACGAGGGGCTCCAGCATGGAGACACCGTGGGCCTCATGCTGCGCACCGAGCGGGCCTTCTTCCCATGCTTCCTCGGCATCCTGCTCGCTGGAGGGGTCCCGGTGCCCCTCTACCCGCCCTTCCGGATGGATCATCTCGAGGAGTACGTCGAGCGGCAGGTCGGCATCCTGCGCAACGCCGGGGCACAGGTGCTCATCACTTTCGACGAGGCGAAGCGGGTGGGCACGCTCCTGAAGGCCCGAGTGCCCTCCCTGCGGCGAACCCTCACTCCAGCCGGACTGGACTGGAAGGACGCGGTGGCCCCACCTGTGCGCCTGGAGGACTCGGACGCCGCGCTCATCCAGTACACGTCCGGCAGCACCGGCGCCCCCAAGGGCGTGCTGCTCACCCACGCGCAGTTGCTCGCCAACATCCGCGCCATCGGCCAGGCGCTGCGCATCCACCCCGAGGACGTCGCGGTGAGCTGGCTGCCGCTGTACCACGACATGGGGCTCATCGGCTCCTGGCTGATGCCGCTCTACTACGGGATTCCGCTCGCGATCCTCTCGCCGCTGGCCTTCCTCGCGCGCCCCTCGCGCTGGCTGCGCGCCGTGCACCACCACCGCGGCACCCTCGCAGCCGCGCCCAACTTCGCCTATGACTTGTGCGTCCGGAAGGTGGAGGACGCGGAGCTGGAGGGGCTCGACCTGAGCTCCTGGCGCGTGGCCCTCAACGGCTCCGAGGCGGTGAGCCCGGAGACGATCGAGCGCTTCACCCGGCGCTTCGCTCCCCACGGTTTCCAGCCCGGCACGATGTTCCCGGCCTACGGCCTGGCGGAGGTCGGCGTCGCCCTCACCTTTCCTCCGGTGGGACGACCGCCCCACATCGAGGCGATCGAGCGCGAGCACTTCACACGTCGCCGCGAGGCCCGGCCCGCTCACGAGGGGGAGGAAACTCCGCTGCGCTTTGTGTCCTGCGGCCGACCGCTCCCGGGCTACCAGGTGCGCATCGTGGACGGCGCGGGCCGCCCAATCGGAGAGCGAGTGGAGGGGCGGATCGAGTTCCGAGGGCCCTCGATGACCCCGGGCTACTTCCACGCTCCTGAGGCTACACGTGCCGTGCTGCATGACGGGTGGATGGACTCGGGAGACCTCGGCTACCTGGCCGGAGGGGAGCTGTACGTCACTGGGCGAAGCAAGGATCTGATCATCAAGGCGGGCCGGAACCTGTACCCCACGGAGCTCGAGGAGGTGGTGGGAGAGCTGCCTGGCATCCGCAAGGGCTGCGTGGCCGCTTTCGGGCTGCCCAGTGAGGAGCTTGGGACCGAGCGGCTCGTGGTGGTCGCGGAGACGCGCGAGCGTGGAGAGGAGGCACGAGCGAGGCTCCGCGCGGCGATCCTCGATCGGGTGACCGCGGTGCTCGGCCTGCCACCGGACGAGGTGGTGCTGGCACCTCCCGGCGCGGTGCGGAAGACCTCCAGCGGGAAGATCCGCCGGAGCGCCACCCGAGAGGCCTATGTCCACGGGGAACTCTTGCGAGGAAGGCGCGCGGTGCTCGTCCAGTATGCTCGGCTGGCCGGGGCGCACCTGAGGGCGCATGGAGGACGAGTGGCCAGCACGGTGGGACCGGCGCTCTACACCGTGTACCTGTCCGTGTTGATGCTGCTCACGGCGCTGATGCTCGGAGTGGGGCTGGTGACGGTGCGCTCAGGTCCCTCCACGGATCGTCTGGTGCGCCGGATCGCGCGCTGGATGCTGCGGGCCGCCGGATGTCCAGTGCGGGTCGAGGGGCTTGAACACCTGCGCGGCCCCGGGCCGTGGGTGCTGGTGGCCAACCACGTCAGCTATGTGGACTCGGTGGCCATCCTCGCGGCCCTCCCCGTGGACTTCCGCGCGGTGGCGAAGCAGGAGGTCCGCTCGTGGCCCCTGGTGGGCGCGGCGGTCCGCGGCGCCGGGCACCTCACTGTGGATCGCTTCGACACGGCCCGGGGAGTCGAGGGGGCGGCACATGTCACGGAAGTGCTCCGGCAGGGCACCTCGCTGCTCATCTTCCCAGAGGGCACCTGTGCCCGAGGGCCCGCGATGCTCCCGTTCCGGCTGGGAGCCTTCAAGGCTGCGGTCGAAGCAGGGAGGCCCGTGGTGCCCATCCACCTCGAGGGCACCCAGTGCATCCTCCGCCCGGGCTCACGCTTGCAGCGCCCCGGCCACATCACACTCTCCGTCGGCGAGCCGATTATTCCGGCTGCCGAGGGCTGGCCGGAGATGGTACGCCTGCGAGATATGGCACGGGCCCGGCTCGACCATCCGGTCAGCGCCCCCACTCTCTGAGCGGTCAGGACGAGGAGAACACGGACATGTCCATGGATCCCCACCGCGAGTATTGCCGGCGCCAGCATCGCCTCCTGGCACACCACCTCAGCATCGAGGCGTGGTGCGCGGGCGACGACTGCATCCTCCTGGAGCGCAACCACCTGGAGGAGTTCCTGAAGCTCGAGCGCTTCAAGACCACCCGGGTCCAATGGCTCCTGGAGGACATCAAGCCCTGGTTCAAACACACCGAGCCCGTCTACTCCGGCCCCGAGGGTGAGCTGTCCTCGCTCGAGGCGTTGTACCTGTCTCGCGTGCCCATCGCTCGGAAGTTCCTCGTCCGGCCCGATCCCATCAACGCGGATGAGCTGGTCGCCTGGCTGCGGAGCAACGGTCTGCGCGTCAACCTCCTGCATTCGGTCAGCGCGGTCATTCCTCCCTCGGAGGAGCAGATCGTCACCCGGCTCGCGCTGCTCGCCTCGGGTCTGGCGGAGCCGTAGACTCCCGCCATGTCGGTCTCCCTCACGAGTGATGCCGAGGTGGTGGCGTTGCGCGCGCAGCTTCAGGCGGCCTCGTGGCGCCACGTCGTGGTGCTGACAGGGGCGGGCATCTCCGTTGCCTCGGGGCTCCCCACCTACCGGGGTCCCGGCGGACTGTGGACCCGGCCAGACCTGGAGGAGCTCCCCACTGCCGACATGCTCGCCCGTGACGCCTCGCGCGTCTGGTCCCTCTTCGGACCACTACGTGAACAGGTCCGCACCGCAATGCCCAATGCCGCGCATCTCGCGCTGGCCCGGTGGGAGGAACGGTTGGGAGCGGGCCGCTCCTTCACCCTCCTGACGCAGAACGTGGATGGGCTGCACACCCGAGCGGGAAGCCGAGACGTCGTGGAGCTCCATGGCTCGCTGCGGCACACCCGCTGCTCCAACACGCGCTGCTCGCTCGCCCCGTTCGAGGACTCCGTCGCGCATACGCAAGCACCCGCGTGCCCCGCCTGCGGCCAGCCCCTTCGGCCCGACCTCACCCTGTTCGAGGAGCCGCTCCCGCTGGATGCCGAATGGAAGGCCAAACACGCCCTGCGGGAGTGCGACCTCTTCCTCGCCGTCGGAACGTCCGGAACGGTGTCCCCCGCCTCGAACTTCGTCCGTGGGGCGAAGTACGCGGGGGCGCGGACCCTGCTGGTCAACCTCACGCCCATGCAACCCCGCCATCCCGATTTCGACGTGGAGATTCTGGGGCGCGCCGAGCACATCCTGCCGCTGCTGCTCGGCGAAGCGTGAGGCGCTACTTCACCAGCGCGCGCTCTTCGGTGGGCAGCAGCCCCAGGCACTTCGTGCAGTAGCGCCCCGAGCTCGCATCCGCGGACGAGATGGCCTTGCCCTTTGCGTCCGCCATCACGCAGCCCTTCTCCTCGCAGTGCGGGAACCCCAGCGTGTGCCCGAACTCGTGCACCGACAGGTCTCCCAGCCGACGCAGCAGCGCCTCCTTCGTCTTGCTGTGCTTCTTGTAGATGTGCGCTGACACCACGCAGCTCGGCCCGCCGATGCTCCCCAGTCCCGCGATACCCCAGTCGAGGATGTTCCCCTTCGTGGCCGAGATCTCCGCCTCCGTCACCGCCACCACCTTCCACGCCCCCTCCGGCGGATGCTCGTCCAGCCAGTCCAGCAGCCGATCCGCCCTCCAGCGGCGACGCGGGGCGTACCAGGCCTCTTGTGGCAGCTCCCTGGGTGGATCGATGCGGATCCTCACCTTCATTCGCGACTGGAGCTCCTGCTGGACCTTCTCCAGGAACTCCTGCCGTACCTCGCCCAACGGCACGATCGCGACCACCCGCTCTGGAGGCGTCTCCGCCTCCGCCGGGGCGAGGAAGGACCCCACCAGCACCAGGGTGATGAACAGGAGGCCCGAGCCCACGAGGCGTCGCGTACGCATGCCTCACAGTGTAGCCGGATGAGGCACGGGTTCGCGTTCACGGAGGGGTGAACACGGGCCCGGATACCCTCACCCCGTCCCTCTCCCGGAGGGAGAGGGGTGATTGGCAGGTTGAGGGGTGATTGGCAGGTTGAGGAGTGATTGGCGTCGGGTGGTTGCTCAGCCCTGGGCTTCGTCCTCGAAGTCTTCCGCCGTCTTACCGTCGAGGATTTGATCGATCTCCGCGTGCGCCACCCTCGCCTGCTCGGCGTTGAGCCGCTTCACCGCTTCCATCTGCTCGATCACCCAGTGCGCCCGCTTCTTCAGCGCCCTCGAGCCCGAAGTCGGAGACCTCTTGCGCGGTGCCGGTAGCATCGACGCCAGGATCGCCCCCTGCGCCGCCGTGAGCTGCGAGGCCGAAACCCCGAAGTGCTCCCGCGCCCCCGCCTCGATGCCGTACACCCCGTTCCCCCACTCCACCACGTTCATGTACAGCGTGAGGATCCGGTTCTTCGGCAGCGACTCCTCCAGCCGGTGCGCGAGGATCAGTTCCTTGCCCTTGCGCAGCAGGCTCCGGTCCGTCGACAGCCAGAGGTTCTTCGCCAACTGCTGGGTAATCGTCGACGCCCCTCGCCCCAGCTTCCCCTTGCGCACCGCTTCCTCCAGCGCGTTCTCCAGCTCCTTCGGGTCCAAGCCCGCGTGCAGGTAGAAGCTCGCGTCCTCCGAGAGCAGCACCGCGTCGATCGCGTGCCTGGACACATTCGACAGGCCCACCCAATGCTGGCGGCGCCTCGGCTTCTGGCCTGCCTCCCGCGCCTCCTCCACGCGCTGCTCCATCAGCGCCGTCACCTTCGGGTTCTGCTTCAGCAGCGGCTCTGCTTCCGGCAGGCTCGCGTACTCGTAGGACGCGAACACCACCAGCCCCAGGAACACCAGCATCAGCACTCGGCGCAGCCATCCGCCACGCGCGGGAGCCTTCGCCACCTGCCGGGACTTGCCCGTGGTCGCTTGCTTCACCTTCCCCGTGTTGCCCGTGCTCTGCTTCAGCTTCATCGTCCGACTGGCCATGTGCGTGCCCCATCTACATCGAAGCACCGCCGGAGGAAAATTCACCTTCCTGGCAGGCCTCCCCCTCCAGCCTGGGGCAGGAGGGCCCACTCGCCGGTCCCCTCCCAAACGCACTCTCCGTGCCGATTTCTGTTTCGCAAAGGAGAGTTCACATGTCCCTTCGGCCTATTCCTTGGAGTCTGGTGGTCATGGGTCTCGCCCTTCTGAGCTCGGCCTGCGGTCCGGCCGATGCAGCCGACCAGACAGGGCCCGTCCAGGCGGCCCAGGGAGGCGAGTTCTGCGGCGGCATTGCCGGCATCCCCTGCGCCAAGGGCTTCACCTGCGTCGATGACCCCAATGACAGTTGCGATCCCAACCAGGGGGGCGCCGACTGCGGCGGCATCTGCCAGGCGGAAGAGAAGAAGGCTTGTAACTACGACGAGCCGAACCGGACCTACGTCTCGAAGGATCCCGAGCGGTGTGCGGCCATCCGGTTCACCTGCCCCGAAGGTGCCTCGGCGTTCTTCGATGACTGCGGCTGCGGCTGCGAGACTCCTCCGTAGTGCTCGCCGCGGTCCCGAATGCTCCGGGGTGCATGTCCCCGGAGCACGGGCCCTTCCTACGGGAGGATCTCCACGGTGGTGCCGGAGATCTTCACCTTCACGTCGACGGAGTTCGGATGGACGTCCTCCTCGTCGACGAGGTTGCTCTTGTCCACGCCGATGCGCAGCGTGTACGTGCCGTCCGGGACGTCCGTGATGTCCAGCCACTGGCACGGATAGTCACCCGCGTACACATCGGCCCAGCCCGGCGAGATGCCCTGCGAGCCATCCGTGTTGATGAACGAAGGCGGCGCGTCTCCGCAGTAAGGCATCAGGTCCACCAGGAAGAAGCCCTGCTTGCGACCCACCGCCACCACCTCGTTCTGGGGATCGACCAGCTCATAGCTGGCGAACCCGACGAGGTGATCATGCTGGTGGCACGCGTCGAACTCGTAGAGGTCCGGTCGCGCATCAGGGGACGGGATGTTGACGGCGCCCGAGCCCAGGTTCGGGATGGAGACGCTGAAGCGCAGCAGGCGCCGGTTTCCGGGCGCGCCCACGCACTGCTCCGTCACCTCGCAGGCCGTCTCCGCGAAGTCGCGCCGCTCGACATACGCCGTGCGGGAGATGACGTCCGGGTCCACCGTCACATCCGGCTTGCCCGAGCCGCTCGCCAGTCCACACGACGCGGGCGATCGCATAAAGGGCGTGGGCGCCTGGGGCGGCACCTTGCCTCCGCCGTAGGCCACCACCCGTCCCGGCCGCTGGGGCGTCGCAGGGGTGAGTTGGTCATACGGCGGAGCCAGTCCGGCGAGGAAGTCGGCGTAGCCGTCCCCGTTGAGATCCCCGGCCCCCACGGGCGCGAAGCGCACGTAGCCCTGGAACGCGGCCCCCAGCGAGTTGCTCTTCGGCCAGGCCCACTCCGAGCGCACCTCGGAGGAGAGCCCCTGCTTGGGGAAGAACGCGTACAGGCGCCCCGCCGCGCTCATCAGGAACTCCGTCTCCTTGTTGTCCTTGTCCAGGTCCCCCACGAAGTACGCCGTGGGACTGAAGCCGGGATACGCCGCGTCTCCGAGGATGCTCCAGATGGGTGTCGGCGAGAAGCCACCTTCCGGCTGGAAGAGATGCACCGCCGCACGGCCCTGATCCCCGAGGATCACCTCCCGGTGCCCATCCCCATTCTGATCCGGGAAGAACCCCAGCACTTCGTTGGGGGCCGTCCAGGACGAAGAGAACGACAGACCGCCCTCACAGACCCCAGCCTCATCGGTCTTACAGCCGAGGAAGAGCCTGGCGCCCTCCGCGGTCCCGAGCAGCAGCTCATTCGCCCCATCGCCGTTGAGATCACCCGCCCGGATGACCCTCAGCGCCCGTTCCGTGAACATCCTCACCAGGGTGAACGGAGCATCCGCGGTGGGGGTGGCGCGAAAGATACCCGTCCGCCGCGTCGAGCCCTGGCTGATGACGAGGTCATCGAGTCCATCCCCATTCAGGTCGCTCAGAAAGCTCGCGTAGAGGGTCCCGGTGTACGGCACGCGGAACAGGGGCGCCTGGAGCACCTCCCCGAGGTCCGCCTTGCCCGCGAAGACGAGCGCCCCCACGGTCTGAGCGCGGATGAGGATGTCGGCAAAGCCATCGCCGTTCACATTGCCGATAGACACGCCACTGTTTCGCCCGCTCGCCGCCGGGTTGGTGTTCGGCCAGTCCAGCTCGCCAATGACGGGCTCGGTGGAGAAGGAGGAGCCATTGCCGGCGTAGATGGCCAACGAGCCCTTGCCGGTCATCCCCGCGCATGGAGGCGCCGCGACCACCAGGTCCTGCTTCCCGTCCCCGTTCACGTCTCCGAGCGCGATGGAGTTGCCAAAGCACGACAGCCGGAGCGACTCGGGGGCCTCCAGCGTCCAGAGGGGCGTGTCGGACAAGAAGGGCGGCTGTTCCACGGGCGGCGGCTCTACAGGCGGCTCCGGAGGGGGTGTAAGGCAGCCCCCCAACACCGCCGCCAACGCAGTGGAGACCCACACTCGATTCATCTTCATGACCGAAACCCCCTTGATGTCCGAGCTCCCCGGCCGAGCCCGACGTTGCCCTTCATGGCTGCTCCCAACCAGGAGCGTCCAGCGGGGAACGATAGTGCAGGCGCCACATATCGAGCCCTTCTCGCTCCACCGTCGTCGCGTCTCCCCGTCTGAAACCATGCGCGTAGCACGCCGGGACACGCCGCTCCCTCCCCCGGTCCACGTCCGAGGAGACATCTCCCGCCTCGTGCGGCAGGAGTCCTGAGCACGGCGCGGGGCGTGTTATGCCAATTGCATGGCCCAGGGGTCCGACACCTTCTCCGAGCTCTCGCAGTACGCCCTCGATCGCCACTCCATGCGGCTGCTGCCGGAGCCGTTCTGCCGCCGCCACTCCGTGGTGGTGCTGGGCAAGATCGACGCGCAGGCCCCCGACGCCCCCATCCCCATCGGCATGGTGGACCCCGACAACCAGGCCCTGCGCTTCAGGATCTCCGACTTCCTGCAGCGTCCCATCCGGCCAGTGAAGCTCAACCGCTACGAGATCGACTCGGCCCTGCGAACGGGCTTCGGCGCCGGGCCCCAGACGAAGGCGGATCTCCTCATCCAGAAGCGCCCGCCCTCGCGGCAGCCGCCCACGCCCGTCGAGCTCGTGGATGACCTGCTTGCTGGCGCGTTCGAGCGAAAGGCCTCGGACATCCACATCGAGAGCTACCGGGACGATGTGGACCTGCGCTACCGCATCGACGGCATCCTGCATCAGGCCTACACGGACATGGATCCGGAGTCCGTGAAGGAGGTGGTCAGCCGCATCAAGATACTCGCTGACATGGACATCACCGAGCACCGTCGGCCCCAGGACGGCCGCATCCGCGCCGTCATTGCCCGGAGCGAAGAGCACAAGGTCGTCGACTACCGCGTGAGCGTGGTGCCAAGCCCGGGCGGTGAGGACGTGGTCATCCGCGTGCTGGACTCGAGCGCGGGGCTGGTCCCCGTGAGCAAGCTGGGGATGAGCCCGGACACGGAGCGGTTGTTTCTCAACCTGCTCTCCAATCCCGAAGGCCTCATCCTCGTCACCGGCCCAACCGGCAGCGGGAAGACGACTACCCTCTACGGGGCGCTCGCGCAGCTCAACGACGGGCGCAAGAAGATCATCACCGCGGAGGACCCCATTGAGTACTACGTCCCCAAGGTGAACCAGAAGGAAGTCAGCCCGCAGATGTCGCACGCGCTGCTGCTGCGCGCGCTGCTGCGGCAGGATCCCAACGTGATGCTCGTGGGGGAGATCCGCGACCTGGAGACGGGCAGCATGGCGCTCAACGCCGCGGCCACCGGACACGTCGTGCTCGGCACGCTTCATACCGCCGATGCCGTGGGCGCCGTGGGCCGGCTCCGCGGCCTGGAGTTGGATGACGCCGACATCGCAGACTCGCTGCTCGCGGTGCTGGCCCAGCGGCTCGTGCGTCGCATCTGCCCCAAGTGTGAGGCACCGGCCGAGCCCACCCGGAGGCAGAAAGAGCTGCTCGGCTCGCTGCTGGAGGGCCTCCAGCCCCGCACGGGTGTCGGTTGCGAGGAGTGCCGCCACACCGGCTACCGCGGGCGCACCGGCATCTACGAGCTGCTGGTGGTGGACTCGGGGTTGCAGGATCTGATCGCCCAGGGAGCCCACAGCGCGCAGATCCGCCGCTACGCGCGCGCACACGGCTTCCGCACCCTCGTGGAGGATGCACTGGCGAAGGTGGCTGCCGGACAGACCACGCTCGCGGAGCTGGTGCGCGTGATTCCCTTCCGTCAGATCATGACGGCCCTGGAGGATCGCCAGCAGGGCCAGGGAGGACAGGGCCAGCGCCAGGAGGGCTGAGCCGGGCCCGTTCCGGGCGGCGTTCTAGAGCAGGATCAGCGCCGCCAGTCCCAGACCGACGAGCACGAGAATCACCGCCAGGGTCAGCGTCGGGAGGGCCTCCACCTGCGCAGGCAGCGACTTGCCGCGGGGAGGCTCGGGCGGCTCATAGGGCTCCTTGGTGACGCTCAGCCGCAGCAGCACCGACTCGGACAGGTTTCGTCCGAGGTCCTCAGGCAGCATGGGCTCTCCGTTGATGATGAGCCGGGGCCGCTCGGAGGGGGACGGCTCGGGAGTCTCGGGAGGTACGGAGGGGGGAGCCGTCATCTGCCCGACACTCTAAGCCATCCCGGGCCTCTCGAAAGAAGGGGGAGCCACCGGGCGAGCCGTCACATTCCCGGCACGTGCCCATACCTCGCGTTAAGCTCGGGGCATGTGGCGGATCTTCAACCCCATCAAGACGAAGCTGCCTTCCGCGGAGGAGGCCCTGCCCGGCCGCTCCACCCGGATGCCTGTCCCCAAGAAGCACTACGTCAACGGCGCGCCGCTCGAGCCGCCCTTCCCGGAGGGCCTGGAGCAGGCCATCTTCGGCCTGGGCTGCTTCTGGGGCGCCGAGCGCAAGTTCTGGCAGACGCCCGGCGTGTACTCCACCTCCGTGGGCTATGCGGGAGGCTTCACCCCCAACCCCACCTATGAAGAGGTGTGCTCCGGCCGCACCGGCCACACCGAGGTGGTGCTCGTCGTGTACGACCCGAAGAAGGTCTCCTACGAGACGCTCCTCAAGGTCTTCTGGGAGAGCCACGATCCCACCCAGGGCATGCGCCAGGGCAACGACACGGGCACCCAGTACCGCTCGGCCATCTACTGGACCACGGACGCGCAGCGGCAGACCACGCTGGCCTCGCGCGAGGCCTACCAGCAGGTGCTCACCGGGGCTGGCTACGACACCATCACCACGGAGCTGCGCCCGGCGCCCGAGTACTACTACGCCGAGGACTACCACCAACAGTACCTGGCCAAGAACCCGAACGGGTACTGCGGCCTGGGCGGCACGGGGGTGAGCTGCCCCGTGGGTGTAGCCGCCGCGCCGTAGCGGACGGCCCGGGCCCTGCGCCCTACTCCGTGCGCATGGCCTCCACCGGATCCAACCTCGCGGCGCGTGCCGCGGGGTAGATGCCGAACACGAGGCCCACGCCCGAGCTCATCACCAGTGAGAGCACCACCGCCCAGCCGGGCACCACGGTGTTGACGCCCAGCATCCATCGCGACAGGAAGGCCAGCCCGAAGCCGAGCCCCACTCCGATGGCGCCTCCCAGCAGCGACATCATCACCGCCTCGGTGGCGAACTGGGCGAGGATGCGCCACTTGCGCGCCCCCAGCGCCTTGCGGATGCCGATCTCCTTCGTCCGCTCCGTCACCGACACCAACATGATGTTGAGGATGCCGATGCCGCCCACCACGAGCGACAGCAGGCATACGCCGAAGCTGGCGATCGTGATCACCTGCGACAGGCTGTTGAAAGTCTCCGTCATCGACTCGTTGGTGCGCACCTCGAAGTCGTTGGGAGCCAGGGGTGCCACGTCACGCCGGCGGCGCAGCAGGCCCGTCACCTCTTCCTGAGCCTTGGAGAGCTGATCCGGCTCACGCGCCTGGATCGCGAGGTTCACCGAGTCCACCTCGCCATAGAGCATCTCGTAGGCGCGCAGCGGCACGATGATGACGTTGTCCATGCTCACCATGCCCAGGAAGCTGCCCCGCCGCTGCAGCACGCCCACCACGGTGAAGGGGCGGCCCTTGATGCGCACCTGCTGGCCGAGCGGCTCCATGCCCGAGAAGAGCGTCTCCACCACGTCCATGCCCACCACGGCGACCTGACGGCCATCCACCGCGTCCACCTGGCCGAAGAAGCGCCCCGAGGCGATGGTGATACCGCTGGTCTCGATGTACTCGGACGAGGCGCCCGTGACGCGCACCGAGGGGCGCGTCTCCACGGTGGCGGTGGAGATCTTCTGGCCTCCCACCGTGTCTGACACGGACACCACGCCCACCGAGGCACACGACTCCTGGATGGCGCGCATGTCCTCCATGGTCAGGTCCTTGCGCTTGGCGTACATGCGCCAGTTCACCCGGCCGAAGCCCGAGGGCCACTTGCTCACCTGGAAGGTGTTGGCGCCCAGCTGCGACAGATCGTTGTTCACCTTGAGGCGCAGGCCCTCGATGAGGGCCATCATGACGATGACCGTCGTCACGCCAATGACGATGCCCAGCAGCGTGAGCAGCGTGCGCAGCGGGTTGCCCATGAAGGTACCCAGGGCCAGCCGCAGGTTGTCAGCCATTGCCAGCAGGCCGGCCTCGATGCGTCGGAACATGCGCGTGCTCACTCGTAACGGAGGGCTTCCACGGGATCCAGGTTCGCGGCCCGGGCCGCCGGCCAGATGCCAAACAACAGCCCCACCAGCGCGGCGAAGCCCACCCCGCCCACAATGGTGATGAGCTGCACGTCCGCCGCCAGCGGGGTGATGAGGGCCACGACCTTGGCTGTCCCCAGCCCCACCACCGTGCCCAGCAATCCGCCCACCGCGGACACCGCGGAGGCCTCCAAAAGGAACTGCAACACAATGGTGCGCTTGCGTGCCCCGAGCGCGCGCCGGATGCCGATCTCCCGCGTCCGCTCTCGCACCGACACCAGCATGATGTTCATGATGCCGATGCCACCCACCAGCATGGTGATGAAGCCCACCCCCACCGCCACGCCATAGAGCGCCCCAGTCAGCTGCTCGTACGTCTGGGCAAGCTGGTCCGGGCGGTTGATGGAGAAGTCATCCGGAACACCCGGGGGCGTGCCTCGCACGCGCCGCAGGACGCCCACGAGCTGATCCTCCGCCTTGCGCACATCCTCCACGCGCTCGACGGCCATGGTGATGCTGAAGGGACGGCCCTTGCCGAAGGTGGAATAGAACGTCTTGAAGGGCAGCAGGACGATCAGATCCTGATCCTGCTCCAGGAGCTTGCCCTTGCGCGACAGCGTCCCCACCACCTGAAAGGGCCGGCCGTCGATGCGGACAGAGCGGCCCACGGGGTTCAACCCGGGGAAGAGGCCATCGGCCACGGTAGCCCCGAGCACCACCACGGGCCGGGACACAGCGTCATCCGCGCCCGTCAGGGGGCGCCCGGCCACTACCTCGAAGGAGCCGATGGAGAAGTACTCCTGCGTCACCCCGGCGATCTCCACGGTGGAGAGCTGCTGGCCATTGAAACCCACGTCACCGGTGCGGCTCACGTAGGGAGACATGGCGGTGATGAGCGTCGCCTGCGCGCGGATCTGCTCCAGCTGCGGAAGGGTGAAGTTCTTCCGGTTGCGGTACATCCACCAGTCGCCCTTCATCACCCAGGGGAACTTGGAGACGGTGAGGGTATTGGAGCCGATGGAGGCCAGCTGCTTGTCGAAGGAGGTGTTGAGCCCCTGGATGATGCCAATGATGGCCAGCAGCGTGGCCACGCCAATGCCGATGCCCACCGTGGTGAGCACGGTGCGCATCCGGTTGGCCCCCAGCGAGAAGAACGCAATGCGCGCCCCCTCCATCACATCCACGCGCGCGGCCTTGTTCATGCCCCCCCCACAGCCTGTGCCTGGGGCGCGGGCGCGTCGCCCAGGGCCACCTGGCGCCCGGGACCGTCCGCGACGATCTCCCCGTCACTGAGCCGAATGGCCCGCGGGCAGCGCGCCGCCAGCTTCGGCTCGTGCGTGACGAGCACCAGCGTGTTGCCACCGCGGTGCAGCTCCTCGAAGAGCCGGACGATCTCCTCGCCCGTGGCCGAGTCCAGGTTACCCGTGGGCTCGTCCGCCAGGAGCATGGAGGGCTCGGCCACCAGCGCCCGGGCAATCGCCACGCGCTGGCGCTGACCACCGGACAGCTCGTTGGGCTTGTGGTGCATGCGGTGCTCCAGGTGCACCTTCGCCAGCGCCGCCTTGGCCCGCTCGCGACGCTCCTTGGTCTTCATGCCCCGGTAGACGAGCGGCAGCTCCACGTTGGCCAGCGCCGTCTCGCGCGGCAGCAGCTGGAACGTCTGGAAGATGAAGCCAATCTCCTCGTTGCGCACCACGGCGAGCTCGTCGTCCGTCATGCGCGACACGTCCTTGTGGTTGAGCATGTAGCGACCGCTGCTGGGCGTATCCAGACAGCCCAGCACGTTCATCAGCGTGCTCTTGCCCGAGCCGGACTGGCCAATGATGGCCACCCACTCGCCACGGCTGATGCCAAAGGAGACGCCCCGCAGCGCGCGGACTTCCTCGCCACCCACGTGGAAGACACGGGTGACGTCCTGCACATCGATGAGCCGGGAGGGCCCGGCGCCATTGGCTTCACTCACGACTTCTTCCCACCCGGACCGCCGGGACCGCCCGGCTGAGGCTCGCGCACCGTGTCGCCGTGCTTCAGATCCTTGGACAGCGTGCGGAAGGGGCCCTCCACCACCTTGTCGCCCTCCAGGATGCCCTCGATGATCTCCAGGTCCGTGTCGGAGGCAATGCCCGTGCGCACCCGGCGCATCTGCGCCTTGTTGTCCGCATCCACCACGAAGACCACCTTGGCCAGGGTCTCCGCGCGGCGGGCCACCGTCAGGCCCGTGCCCTCCACCGGCGGCTGGTAGTCCGGCAGGCTCCGCTCCGGACGCACCGTCACCGACTGGATGGGGACGAGCACCGTGTCGTCATGCTGCTCGGCGGAGATGCGCACCTCGGCGCTCATGCCCGGCAGCACCTTCGCCGGCCGCGTGTTGAGCGCCACCGTCACGGGGAACGTGGTGACCTCGGCCTCGGTGCCGGGGTTCTTGATGAGCGCCTTCTGGGCGATCTCCACCACCGAGCCCTGGTAGGACTCGCCCTCCAGCGCGTCCACGGAGATCTCCGCGGGCTGACCGGGCTTGAGGTGCACCACCTCGTGCTCGCCCACCTCGAACTTCACCTCCATGATGTTGAGGGCGGCGATGGTCATCACCACGTCCTCGGAGAAGTCCGAGCCACGCACACGCTCACCCACCTCGCGCGACAGCTCGATGATGTTGCCGTCGATGGGCGACAACAGCGTCGTCTTGGAGAGGTTGGTCTGGGCCTCCTCGTAGACAGCGGAGGCCTGGGCCAGACGCTGCTGGGCCGCGGCCAGCCGGGCCGCGGCCGTGTCCCGGGTCGCCCGCGCCAGCTCCACCTCGGCGGCCGAGGCAAGGCCCTTGTTGCTCAGATCCTCCACGCGCGCCAGCTCGGCCGAGGTGCGGGTCACATCCACCTGGGACACCTGCGCGTCCGAGCGCGCCGCGTTCTGCGCCGCCAGGGCCTGCTTCGCCGCCGCCTCGTAGCGCTTGCGATCAATGCGGCCGAGCACCTGGCCCTTGGCCACCCGCTCTCCATCCTTCACCACCAGCTCCGTCAGATCGCCGGAGAGGTTGGAGGAGATCTTCACCGTGGTGGCCGCCTGCACCTTGCCGGCGCCCGTGATGGTGCGGGTGATGCTGCCCTTGCGAGCCTTGGCCACCTGCGCCTCCACCGTGGGAGGGGGCCGATCCTTCAGACCCCCCACCGTGATGGCCGCCGCTCCGAGGAACAGACCACCTGCGATGACCGCCTTCCACCACTTCATTTCGCTTCTCCCGGGGCCAGAGTGCCCATGGCCCGCATCAGCGTGAAGCGGGCGATTTCGACGTTGATCCGATTCTCCAACAGGGTCAGCTCGGACTGCGTGAGCTTGAGCTGCGCGTCGCGCACCTCCAGCGTCGAGCTGACACCCGCGTTGAAGCGCTCCTCAGCGAGCACCAGCGCGTCAGCAGCCGCCTTGCGGTTGGCCTCGGCCAGCTCCGCGGAGGTGATCTGCGCCAACAGCGACACGTGCGACTGGCGCACCGAGCCCTCCAGCTCGCGCTCGGACTGCTGCATGTTCAGCTCGGCCACCCGCGTCTGGTACTCGGCCCGGCGCGCCTGCGCCTGCGTGCTGAGGCCATTGAAGAGATCCCACGACAGACCCACCCCGGCGCTCACCTGGTTCTGCCGCTGCGGCTGGGCGAAGACGACGGCCGGGTCCGGGCCACCGCGATTGTAGGAGCCCTGGAAGGTGAAGCGCGGCAGGTAGCCGGCGTTGGCGATGCTCTCCTGCAGCTCCGCCGCGCGGATGCGCTGACGCAGCGCCACCAGCAGCGGCCGGCGGGTGCGTGCCTCCTGCAGCGCCTGCTCCAGAGAGGGGGCCGGCGTGGGAGCCTGGGTGAGCACGCCCGGGTCCACCGCCTCCACGGCATCCGTGCCCGGCATGGCCAGCCACGTGGACAGCCGCGCCTGGTCCGTGGCGAGCTGCGACTGCCGCGACACCACGGCGATGCGGTCATTGCCCAGGTTCACCTGCGCCGACAGCTCCTCGGCCTTGCCCACCCGGCCCGCCTGGAAGAGCGCCCGGGCACGATCGAGTTGCTGCTCGCTGCGGCGTACGTTGGCCTCCAGCACCTGGATGGTGGCCTGGGTACGGAAGAGTGAGTAGAAGCGCTGGATGCCCTCCAGCTCGGAGGTGTCCTGCTGCTCGAGGGCCTCGCCCCGCTGCGCCTCGTACTGCGCCCCGCTCTGCTCCAGCCGAGCCCACACGGCCCGGTCATAGATGAGCTGGTTGACGCTGAGGCTGAGGTTGAAGTTGGGGATGGTCACCGCCGGAACGTCGACCACCTGCTGCTCGAAGCCGCCGCCCTCCACGGGCACCAGGTTGTAGTTGCGCTCGGGGCCCCTGTACCCCACGGAGCCACCGGCCGAGAGCCGGAGCTGGGGGAGCAGCGACGAGCGGGCGACGCGGATGTCCTGCTCGGCACTGGAGGCCTGCAGCAGGGCGGTGAGGGCCTGGACGTTCTCCCGGCTCCTGGCGCGGGCCTCCTCCAGGTTGACAGGGGTGGAGTTAGCAGCAAGCACTACCGCAAGCATGAGCGCGTTCATCGACCACCTCCTCGACCACCGGGACCACCCGGACCGCCGGGCCCTCCGGCCATCATCGCGGGCACTCCAATGAAGAACACCCCGATGAACAGGACGTAGAGCACGAGGCACAGCAGCACCGCCCGGCCCTTGCTCATCCCCGTCGCCGAGGAGAAGCCCAGCCCCATCAGGGCCACGCTCCACAGGTTGAAGAAATCCACGCCCCGCAGCACCTTGGCTGCATTGGGCGACAGTCCGCCCAGGGCCGCCAGGCTGGAGGGCACCAGATCCTGCGCTCCCGCCTCAGTGAGCGAGTGCTGCGCCAGCGCGCAGACGGTGAAAACGAGGTGGTAGAGGGCGATGGGCAGCATCGCCAGCGCCGCCGCCGACATGAGCTGCCCAAAGGGCGCGGTCCGGTCGAACAGCCACGCGGCCACCCACAGCGCCGCCGCCAGCACCAGCGTCATCAGCGGCATCACGAAGACGCCCTTGGCAATCCCCGCAACCAGCTCCTTGCGCGAGGCCGTTTGGATCTGCTCGGAGATCTCCGTCTCCGTGGTCCGTTCGAGCTGACCGGACATTTGCATCTGCTGCACTACTGCAGTGCCAGCGTCCCAGCGGAGGGAAAAAGCCGTCCCAGAAGCGGACACACACACGGCGAGGATCAGGAGGGGCCACACCCAGCGGCGGGCCTCGATGGCGGCTCCCGTCGCGTCGAGCGGATCGAGGAGCACACGGGTGGGTTGGACAATTGAGGTCATAAGTGGAGGTACGTGGCGACGGGATGTACGCCCAGGAGCGCCCCGTATTGCAAGCCGGATGACAATTTCCCCCCAACAGGCAGGCAACCGGCCAATTCCCCCGATCATCCCCTACGCGGGGGTAGAAGGTGTAGTGACCTGTAGCGGAAATTTTGCCGCGCGGATCCGAAGGGTGTATGTGCTCGCCTGCCCGCCTGCCGGAACTCGAATGGTCGACAGCACGGATCTCGCTCAGGTACTCCACGAAGCCCATGACATCGCCCAGAGCGTGGCACAGAAGCCTACCTCGGCGCACGTGCTGCTGGCGCTGTTCACGGTGGAGAACCGGGCGCAGCTCCTCTTGAAGGAGAAGGGGGTCGACGAGGACAGCCTCCTGGAGAGGATGACGTCGCAGCCCTCGGAGCAGGACGGGCTCGTGCGGGAGCTATGCATGCGGGCGAGGGAGATCGCCCAGAGCAGCGGCGCCCGAGAGACGGACTGCATGCACCTGCTGGTGGCTTTCACCCGGGTGCGCTGCGCCGCCAGCGAGCTGATGGCCAAGGCGGGCCTGCACCTCATCAACCTGGGCAACACCGCCCTCTCCTACTGTCTCAGCGGGAGCATGCCCCGGAGGCTCCAGCCGGGCCGCAACCCTTCGATGGCGGTGGGTATGCCCCGCCCCAACCGGCCCCTGGGGGCGCCCCCTTCGGCGCCGCCCGCCTCCGCCCTGGCGCTCGCCGCGCGTCCCGCCCCCGTGGCGCCCCGGACGCCGTCCCGGCCCGCGCTCTCCCCGCGCGACCTCATCGACGAGGTGAACGAGGATGTGCCCGGTGCCGCCGAGCCCACGCCGGTGCCCCCGCTGCCCACGCGCACCCCTCCGCCAGTTCCCGCCGTCCTGGCGCCCGCCCCACCCGTGACGGCTCCGGCCACGCCGACTTCCCTGCCCGCCGTCACGCCCCGGCCGGCTCCCGTCCCGGCTCGCGCCCCCGCTCCATCGCTGGTGCTCGACGAGAAACGCTTCCCTCTGCTCACCTCGCTGGGCCGCAACCTGAGCCGGCTCGCTCAGGAGGGGAAGCTGGATCCCGTGGTGGGCCGCGCCAAGGAGATCGAGGAGGTCATCGACATCCTGGGCAAGCGGCGCACCAACAACCCGTGCCTGCTGGGCGAGGCGGGCGTGGGCAAGACGGCCGTGGTGGAGGGCGTGGCCCAGCGGCTGCTGGAGCTGCGCGGCACCCTGGCCGAGAAGATCCTCCTCGAGCTGGACATGGCCACGCTGGTGGCGGGCACGCAGCTGCGCGGCTCGTTCTCCGAGAAGCTCAACGCCCTCAAGGAAGAGGTGCGGCGCGCCGACGGCCGCGTGGTGGTGTTCATCGATGAGATCCACACGCTGGTGGGCGCGGGCTCCACGGGCGAGGGTCCGCAGGACGCCGCCAACGAGCTGAAGACGGCCATGGCGCGTGGCGAGTTCCCCTGCATCGGCGCCACCACGCACGACGAGTACCGCAAGTTCATCTCGCAGGACCCGGCGCTGGAGCGACGCTTCACCCCGGTGGTGGTGCACGAGCCGTCGGTGCCGGAGACGGTGGAGATCCTCCAGGGCATCATCGGCCGCTACGAGGATCACCACGGCCTGCGCTACGCCCCCGAAGCCCTGGAGGCGGCCGCGTCGCTGGCATCGCGCTACGTGACGGAGCGCTTCATGCCGGACAAGGCCATCTCCGTGGTGGACCTGGCCGGCTCGCGCAGCCGCCGCGAGGGCAAGGAGCTGGTGGAGGCCTCGGACGTGGCGCGGGTGGTGGCGAAGATCGCCGGCATCCCCGAGGAGCGTCTGCTGATGACGGACTCGGCGCGGCTGCTGAGGCTGGAGGCGGACCTGGGCGAGCGCGTCATCGGCCACGAGGAGGCCATCTCCCGCATCGCCCGCGTCATCCGCCGCAACTACGCGGGCTTCGCCTCGCGCCGGCCCATGGGCTCCTTCCTCTTCCTGGGCCCCACGGGCGTGGGCAAGACGGAGATGGCGCGCGGGCTGGCCGAGGTGCTCTTCGGTAGCAAGGACTCGCTGGTGCGCCTGGACATGAGCGAGATGTCCGAGAGCCACGGCGTCTCGCGCCTCATCGGCTCGCCCGCGGGCTACGTGGGCTATGGCGATGGGGGTCAGCTCACCGAGCCCGTGCGCCGCCGGCCCTCGTGCGTGGTGGTGCTGGACGAGATCGAGAAGGCCCACCGCGAGGTGCAGTTGCTGCTGCTCCAGGTGCTGGAGGAAGGCCGCCTCACGGACGGCAAGGGCCGGCACATCGACTTCTCGAACACGGTCATCATCCTCACGACGAACCTGGGCGCGGACGCCTTCCACAAGACCAGCCGCACGCTGGGCTTCGGCTCCGCGGCGGCGGAGGCGAGCAAGGCGCAGAACGACATGGACGCCGCGAGCGCCACCGCGCGCCAGTCCCTGCCGCCCGAGCTGTGGAACCGCATTGACGAGCGGCTCCCCTTCCGGCCTCTCACCGAGGAGCAGGTGGCCCGCATCGCCACCCTGTTGCTGGAGGAGAGCAGCCGGCGGCTGACCACGGAGAAGGGGATCACCTACGCGGCTGGGGCCGAGGTGGTGGAGCTGCTGCTGAAGTCGGGCGGGTTCGACCCGAAGCTGGGCGCCCGGCCCATGCGCCAGGTGATGCAGCGGCTGGTGGAGGCGCCCCTGGCCGAGCGGATCCTCGCTGGCGAGTTCATGGCGGGCGACCGGGTCCAGGTGTCCGTGCAGGCCGGAGAGCTGCAGTTCCTGCGCGAGAGCCGCTGAGCCCGTGAGCCCCCCGCGCCCCAGCCGTCCAAAGGTGGTGGTGGTGGGAGTGGGCCGGTTGGGCGGTGCGCTGGCCCTCGCGCTCGCCGCGAAGCGCTGGCCCGTGCGCGTGCTGGCGCGCTCCGAGGAGAGCCGGCGCCGTGCGCTCGAGCTGGGGCTGAAGCCCGCCACCGAGAAAGACCTGGCCCAGGCCCGGGTGTGCCTGCTGTGCGTGCCGGACAAGACCGTTCCCGCGGTGGCCGAGGAGCTGAAACCCCGGCTGGCGCGAGGTGCCGCCCTGGTGCACTGCGCGGGCGCCCTGTCGCTGGAGGCCCTGGGTCCTCCGCGCGGCAAGGTGCTCGGATCCTTCCATCCACTGGTGGCGGTGTCGGATCCGCGCGACTCGCTGGCCGGAAACTCAGTGGCCCTCAGCACCCGCTCTCGCTGGCTGCGCGAAGCGCTGGAGCGGATGGCAAAGGACGTAGGCCTGCGTGCCCTGCGGGTGCCGGAGAAGCAGCGCGCTGCCTACCATGCCGGGGCCGTGCTGAGCGCGGGGGGCGTAGTGGCCGCCCTCTCCGCGGCCGTGGAGGCCTTCCGCGCCGCCGGCATCTCCGAGGAGGACGCCCTGGCCGCGCTCCTGCCCCTGACGCGCTCGGCACTCAGAGGCGTGGAGGCTCGGGGACTGGCGGCGGGCTACACCGGCCCCATCGCCCGGGGGGACGCGGGCGTGGTGACAGCACACCTCGCGGCGCTCCCGCCCGAGGTTGCCACTGTCTACCGGCCACTGTCTCGGCGCGGACTGCGGCTCGTGGGACACCGTCTGCCGCACGATGCTCTCGCCACTCTGGAGAGACTGCTCGCCTCCGACCCCCTTTGAGCGTCGCGCCACCGTGATTAGAGGGGTCCCACAGGGATACCTACGAAGTCCGAGGCGGAGAGGCATCATGATGCGAGTGAAGACCTACATCTCCCATTCGAACATTCACGGCATTGGCCTGTTCGCGGGCGAGCCCATCCCCAAGGGAACTGTCGTCTGGGGGTTCGATGAGCCGCTCGATCAGCGCTTCACGCCCGCCGATGTGGCGAAGATGCCGCCGAAGATGAAGGAGTTCCTCGCGCGCTACGCCTACAGCGAGCGCGGCACCCTCGTGCTCTGCGGCGACCACGGGCGCTTCATGAACCACTCGCCCAACCCGAGCTGCGGCAACGATCCCACCCGGCACTTCACGCTCGCCCTGCGCGACATCGCCAAGGACGAGGAGCTCACCGACGACTACTCCACCATGGAGGACAGCTGGGCGCCGTTCGCGGGCATCATCGAGCCCGAGCGCATGGAGTAGGTGGAAATGCAAAAGGGGCCGACGGGTGGTTCCGTCTGGCCCCTTTCTCGAAAACCCTCACCCCGGCCCTCTCCCAGAGGGAGAGGGTGGTTAGAGGGGAAGTAGCTGGCGACTCAGGCCAGGATGATGCGCGGCGCGCTGAGCGCCTGACGAATCTCCGCCACCACCTGCTCGGACATGGCGTCGGCCTCGGTGATCTGCCGCAGGCACAGCTCGCCCTTGGCCTCGGTCACCGCCCGCTTGAGATCCGTCAGCAGCACCGTGGCCGCCTTCAGCATCTCCTCGTTCTGCGGGTTGGGCGGCGCGCCCTTGCCCGCCTTCTCCTCCATGTACTTGGTGAAGCGGCGCACCGCGTCCACCATCTGGTTCGCGTCGAACTTCTCCAGCAGCGGCTTGAGGCGATCCACCTTCAGCTTCAGGAAGCGCTGCACTCCCGCGCGCTCGAAGGACGGGTGCACCAGCCCCACCTCGGAACGATCAAAGGCGCCCAGCAGCCCGTCGTCCGGCGCCTGCACCGTGTGCGGCACCACGTCCACGAACAGCTCCAGCGGCGGCACGCCCTGGTTGAAGGCCTCCAGCTCCTCCTCGTCCACCGGCGGGAAGCTCTGCGGCGCGCCGATGAAGACCAGCGGGAGGATCAGCTGGCCCCAGAACTCGTTCTGCGCCGCGCCGGTGTTCCCCTGCGTGGCGAACAGGTGGATCATCAGCTCCGCGATGCGCGGGGCCAGCTCCACCTGCTCCGCCAGCGACTTGGTCGCATCCATCTGCTGGAGGACGGCGACGACCTGACCCTCGAACTGCTTGCGCACCTCGGGCGGCAGCTTCGTGGCGCGGCCGATCGCCTCACGGATGTCCCGCGCCAGCGCGTCCGGCTTCGTGTCGAGCGTCTTCTGCGCCTTGGCCGGATCCACCACCAGGAACTGCATGAAGCCCGGATCCACCATGCGCTGGTAGTCCGCGGGGCCCAGCTTCGGCCGATTGCCGGCGGCGCCAAAGCGCGCCTCGCCCAGCGTGCGGCGAATGCCCGCGGCCACCTCGTCCAGCCGCGACAG
This sequence comes from Archangium lansingense, assembly GCF_026626635.1. Classification (GTDB taxonomy): domain Bacteria; phylum Myxococcota; class Myxococcia; order Myxococcales; family Myxococcaceae; genus Archangium; species Archangium lansingense. The sequence continues at coordinate 5,958,634 of NZ_JAPNKA010000001.1, read as the reverse complement.
CTTGCCCGCCACCAGCGCGTTCATCACCTCGCCAAACGGCGAGAGCACGATCGGCACCTCGGGGAAGCCCAGCGAGGCCCCCTCAGGAGAGTCCCGGTTCACGAACCAGAACGCGTTGTGCTCCTTGCCCAGGCGCTCGGCGAGCGCACCGGCAAGACCCAAGGCCAGGCCCTGGTGGTTCGGATCGTTCGGCTGGAAGGCACCGCCGAGCAGCTTGGGGATGGACGTCTCCACTTCCGTCCAGGAGACCGTGAGGAGATCCACCGGCTTGCCCTCGACCTGCTGGAGGGCCGCGGCGACCTGGGCCTGGGCGGATTGGACATGGGGAGGGGCAGGAAAGGCCATGGACGGCTCCTTATCGCGAAAACCAAGTTCATCGCCACGATTTGTCGCCGCACCTAGGATGGGGGGCGCATGCCCTGCCGCCTCCCCCCCCTCCTGCTGCTCCTCCTCTCCCTCGCCGGGTGTGCATTCGTCACACCCCGTTTCTCCCAGAACGTCCAGGCGGAGTACGCCCGGTCGGACATGCGCAAGCTCTCCACGCGCACGCTGGAGCTCTACTACCCGGCCCAGCTGCGGCCAGCGGCCCTGCGCATCGCCGCTCGCCTGGAGGACTGTGTCGAGCGCCTGCGCAGCCTTCCCCGGAAGCCCGGCCACCAGGAGCGGGTGCTCGTCTACCTGACGGGCGCGGACTTCAATAACGCGTACGTCAGCCCGGACTACACCAGCATCCCCCAGCAGATGGTGATGCCAGCGCACATGTCGCTGGAGCTCTTCAACCTGATGGGCTTCGGCCCCTCGGAGCTGGGCGAAGTGGGCTGCCACGAGTCCGTGCACTACGTGCAGCTCGAGCAGACGCACGGCATCTGGTGGCTGCTCAACACCATCACCGGCGGCCTCTTCCAGCCCAACACCATGACGGAGTCCTGGTTCCTCGAGGGGCTCGCCACCTATTACGAGGGACGGCTGGGCAAGTCCCAGGGCCGCCCCCACAGCCCCTTGTGGCGCGGCTACTTCGAGGCCGCTTCCCAGGCGCTCGGCGGCAACCTGAATCCCGGCTACCTCTCCCCGGAGCACCGGCGGATGGATCCGCTCGGCGGCAACTACCTCACCGGCAGCTACTTCGTGGCGTGGCTCGCGGAGCGCTACGGTGAGGAGCGGCTGTGGCAGCTGGTGGAGAAGCAGGGAGAGACGCTCGTCCCCCCGCTCGCGCTGACGCTGCGCTTCGACAGCGTGTACGGCCGCGACCTCGGCGAGCTCTTCGATGAGTTCACCTGGGCACTCGCCCAGAAGACGCAGCGGCGCGAGCGCCCCGCCTCCCAGCAAGTGCTCGCCCCGAAGGTGGGCTACTTCGCCCGGCTCGCCGCCTCGCCGGACGGCGCCACCGCTACCGTGGACGCGGGCCGAGATCAGGTCGCCCACCTCACCGTGCGCGAGCATGACGGCTCCGTGCGCTTCAGCCGCTCTCTCACCCAGTTCCTCCCCGGGCGCCGGTGGATCGCCACCTTCCCCACCCTCATGAGCGGCCTGTCCTTCACCTCCGACGGTGCCTCCCTCTTCCTCGTGGCCGCGGACATCGACTCGCTGGGCAGCTACCTCTCGCGGGTGTGGCAGGTGGACGCGCGCACCGGCGAGGTGGTGAAGACCTGGGAGGGCATCAAGGGCATGGGCGGCAGCGTCACCCCTGATGGCAGCGCTTACGTCTTCGTCCACGTCGAGAGCGACACTGCCAACCTCCACCGATTGGAGCTCGCCACCGGAGAGAGCACACCGCTCACGCGCTTCGAGGGGCACTCTTCCCTCGGACCCCCCTCGGTGGCAGCGGACGGGCGCGTCGTCTTCCCCCGGATGACGGAGCAGGGATGGAACCTCGCGCTGCTCGAGGCCGATGGCACCGTGCGCACGCTCACGGATGATACGCACTTCAACTACGCCCCCCGCTGGCTGGATGCGGGCCGGATCGTCTTCCAGCGCGTGCATGAGGGCCGGTGGCAGGCCCATGTCCTCGAGGTGGCCGGCGGTGAGCCGGTACGCATCACCGATGCGCCGCACCTCGTCATGGACGTGGCCCCGGCCGGGAACTCGGAAGTGGTCTTCCTCAACCGCGATCACTTCGACTTCTCGCTGGACCGCGCTCCCATCGCCCCGGTGGCGCCCTCCGAGGCCATCGCCCAGGCGCCCTCCCCCACTCCCGCGCCGGCCGAGGCCACCTCGAAGGCGTCGGCCCCGTACCAAGGGCACGAGCTGGACATCCTCTCCGACGAGCCCTACTCGCCGCTGGAGCACTTCTTCCTGCCGGAGCTTCGCGCCCCCTACTTCTACGCGCTCCCCGATGAGGATGACGCAACCAGGCCCGTCTTCTACGGCGGCGTGGCCCTCGCTGGGCAGGACAGGTTGGGCTTCCACCAGTACGCCTTGCTGGCCGAGGGCAACTCGAAGCTGAGAGATGTCAGCGTCTCCTTCAGCTACGCCACCGCCCTGACGGCGCCCTGGTACACGGGGCTGACCGTGGCGCGCATCGTCCAGGAAGGCCAGAGGGATCTACAGGCCTCGCTGTCCACGTCCCGCACCTTCTGGACCACGCCCGTGAGCCTCAGCCTGCTGGCGCTGCGCCGGGACTACTACGCCACCTCCACGGACCCCGCCGTGCGCACGTCGATCCTCGGACCCGAGGCCGCCATCTCCTACTTCGCCGGGGAGAGCACCTCCTATGGTGGCACGCAGCGGGGACTGGGCCTGTCACTGGGCGCCGGCGTGTACCCGCTCGCCTTCGACAACGCCAACCCCTTCGCGGACGTGCGCGCCGAGGTGACCGCCTATGTGCCGGGCCTTCCCCTGCTCCAGCGCGACAACCTCCAGCTCACCGCCATCGCCCGCGTCCTGCCCAACGCCCCCGAGGGGCTGCTCCAGGTGGGCGGCATCCAGTCCGGCACGGCCCTCATGTACCGGCAGGGCCCCGGTGACACGCGCGACCTGCCGCTGCGCCTCCGGCCGGGTACCTCCTTCTCCGAGTTCCTGCGCGGCTACGAGGACTTCGCCCTCAGCGCAACCAGCGTCATGATCGCCATGGCGCGTTACCGCTACCGCATCATCATCGACTACGGCTGGACGTCCTTCTTCTGGCTGGGCCCCTCCTTCTTCATCAGCCAGGTGGAGCTGGAGGCCTTTGGCTCCTTTGCCCGCACCGACTTGAGGGACAACCACCGGGCCGTGGGCGGCGCGGTCTTCCTGCGCACCACTTTCGGGCAGGCCGTCCCCTTCTCCCTCTTCTACCAATACGCCCGGCGCTTCGATGACGGGCTGGGGGACCTGCACCTGGTGGGCTTCGCGTTGTAGCTGTAGGACTCGCTCCCCTTCGAAGCCACCTCGCTGTCCACTCGTCAACCCTTCCGACCTTTCCGCAAATGCCGTGAAGGTTGGATTGAGCTTGCTCCCTTGCACTCCCAAGGAGTCGATCGCAGTTTGTCGCACCCTCTGAAAAAACGATCAAAGGGTGGGGGTGTCAGACACCAATGCGAACGAGTGCCAATCCCGCTCCCGAGTCCGTGCTGATCGTGGACGATGAGCCGTCGCTGCGCACCATCCTCTCCTTCATTGTGCAGCGCACCGGCGCCGTGCCCGTCCTGGCTCCAGACGCCGCCACCGCGCGCCAGCTCGCAGCGAAGCACACCTTCGCCTGCGCGCTCATCGACAAGAACCTGCCGGGCGAGAACGGCCTGGAGTTCCTCAAGTGGCTGCGCTCGGTACAGCCCGGCTGCAACGCCCTCATCGTCACGGCCTACGGCAACGTGGACAGCGCCATCGAAGCCCTGCGCCTGGGAGCCTTTGACTACCTGCTCAAGCCCTTCGAGGTGGATGCACTGGAGCACCGCCTCAAGCTGGCCCTGGAGCAATACCGGCTGCGCCAGGAGCACGAGCGCATGCAGGCCATGCTGGTGCAGGCAGATCGCCTGGCCTCGCTCGGCCTGCTGGCCGCAGGCGTGGTGCACGAGGTGAATACGCCCCTGGCCTACATCCTCTCCAACCTGGACTGGCTGGACGAGGAGCTGCCCTCCCTGCGCGAGGGCCTCCAGCGGCAGGCGCGCGAGGGCTCGGGTCCGGAGCTGACCGCGCTGGCCGCGCGCATGAAGGCGGTGGAGAGCACCCTGCGCGACATCCGCGACGGCGCCGAGCGCGTGCGCGACATCGCGCGAGATGTGAAGGCCTTTGCTCGCAACCCGGACGACTCGAGCATGCTGGTGGACCTGCGCGAGGTGCTCGACGCGGCCCTGAAGATGGCGCTGGTGCACATCCGCTACCGCGCCCGCGTCGTGCGCGACTACCAGGACGCGCCGCTGGTGCGGGCCAACGAGGCACGTCTGGCCCAGGTGTTCCTCAACCTGGTGGTCAACGCGGCCCAGGCCATCCCCGACGATGGCTGCGATCATGAGATCCGCGTCCGGCTGTGGACGGGCCCCAATGGAGAGGCCTGCGCCGAGGTGGGGGACACCGGCCTGGGCATCCCCGCCGAGAACATGGCGCACCTCTTCGAGCCCTTCTTCACCACCAAGCCCTCGGGCGAGGGCACGGGGCTGGGCCTCTTCATCTGCAAATCCATCGTTGAGGCATTCGACGGGAGCATCACCGTGGACAGCCGCGTGGGCGAGGGCACCACGTTCCGCCTCTCCCTGCCCCCGCACGTGCGCGCCTCCCGCGCCGCGATGCCCCTGGAGACCACGAGCGCCGCGGCGCCGTGAGGCGGCTCAGTCCATCAGCCGGAAGAGCCCCGCCGGCCCAGTGCCATTGCCGGCGGTGAGGTAGACGGACTCGCTGCCGCTGACACCGAGCGCCTTGCCATCGAAGATGCGCGTGGCGCCCGCGCCCAGCCCATTGCCGCCCAGACCCGCGCACCCGGCGGGGAACTGCGCAGCGGAGCATCCCGCCAGTCCCGTGAAGTCGCTCCGGTTGAGGGGGGCAGGCGTGGAGGCGCGCAGCAGCACCACGCCCCGCGATGCATTGTCGAAGCCTAGGTAGAGGCCATTGGCGGTGACCACCAGGAGCGAGAGCGAGACGTTGTCCGGGTCGTTGAACTGGGTGAACTGCGTGTCCCCCGTGGAGTTGGGGGCCACGAGGGACCAGTCCCCCGGATCGCAGTCCCCGGTGGAGCCCGTCTTGTCCGGGTTGCACACGAAGAGCTGCGGCCCTCTCACCCCCGCCCTGCTCGTGGTGTTGCGCGCGAGGTAGAGCCGCCCCTGAAACACGGCCAGCTGCGGCACGGCCTTGTCCGCCGGCTCGAGGTCCGCCGTCTTGGTGGTCGTCCTGCCGGTGCGCGAGTTCCACGCCGGAAGTGAAGGCGTGCAGGAGGCCCAATCCCCCGGGAACAAGCCGTAGGAGCGCGGCGTGGGCGTCGTCGAGCGGACGCACCCGCCATTGTTGGCCAGGTAGAGACGAGCATTGAACCCGGCCATGGTGTCGATCATCTGCATGGGGGCGGTGTTCCTCGGTGAGCCGCCCACGCTGATGCCGGGCATCTCGTCGGCCGTCAGGTTCTCCACATCCATCCCCGAGGAGGCGTTGTAGCCGGGATCCACCATGGGGAGCCGTTTGACGACGAGGAGGTAGGGCCGGCTGCCTCCAGTGTCTGGAAAGCCGAGGTAGAGGCGATCCTGGAAGAAGAGGGCCGCGGAGAAGCCCCGCGTCTGAGACCCGAGCACGACCGAGAGATCCAGGTGCCGCATGTACATCGTGTTCAGATCATCGGTGTCCTGGCCGAGGTAGACGTAGTCCAGACTCCCCCCGCTCTTGGCGCCGCCAAGCCCCAGCCACTCCTGCGTCCCCACCCGGCCGGAGAAGAAGAAGCCGCGACCATCCTCGTTGTCCGGGCCGCACTCGGACGTATTGATCCTGCAGCCCGTCGCGCCGATGGACGGATAGGGCGCCGCGGAGGCGTTCTGGCTGAAGTTGCCCGCGGTGTCCTTGAGTAGGAAGAATCCGAAGCTGCGGCCTCCGCGCCCGTCCAGGTCCACGCTCACGCCCCCGGTGCCACTCTTGTTGGGGCCGACATAGACGCGGCCGTCGTAGCCGAGGACATGGGCAAAGGGCGAGCCATCTCCGAGGGGATCCGGGAGGAGTTGCTCCACTTCGGGCACGATGATGACCTCACCCGATGAGACCGGCCCGGCGACAACGACCGCTCCCGTGTTTCCGTCCCGGCCACCAGCCTCCGCGCTGAAGGACGCCTTGCCCGGCTTGGCGGCGCGATAGCTCCAGGTGAAGGTGGTACTGGCCCCACCCGCGAGCTCCAACGGAGCGGAGTTCGGTCCACTGAGAAGCTCCGCCACGTTGGTGCTCGATTCCGGCAGCGAGGGAGTCACTCCCTGGGCCACGGTGCTCCCGGTGTTGGTGACCTTCAGGCTTACACCGAAGGTGTTTCCCGGTTTGACGCGGGAGGGCGCCGAGAGCGTAGCGGTGAGCGCCGAGGACCACCGCACGATCACCGTGGAAGAGTTGACGGGCGAGGCCACCACCGGGGCCCCACTCGTCTGCTCCACCCCGCGAGCCCCCGCGTGGAAGACGCATGAGCCCTCGCGCGAGCCAACGAGGCGTGCACGGAACACCGCTCGTCCCTTGCCGGGAATGTCCACGCTCGCCGGCTCCGGCTGCGACCCTTGCGCCAGCGTCACCTCGCCCGTTCCCGAGGAGCTCGTGGCCTCGGGCTTCACCCCGAGCACCGCCACATCACCCGGGTTGGTCACCTCCAGTTCGATGTCGAACTCCTGCCCCACGTTGACGCTCGGGGGCAGGGGGAAGAATCTCGCCACCAGCGCTCCGGGCAATTGCACAGGCTCGCGTATCCGCAGCGGCCCCGTCTCCACGACCGGTGCTCGTAGCTCCGCTCCCGTCATCTCCTCGCGTCCCAGGGCCTGCAGAGAGAAGCTCACATCTCCTGGCTCGGCCGCCTCGAGCTCCCACGCGAAGGACGCGCTCGCGCCCGCGGCGATGTCCGCGGGCCCGGGCTCCGAGATGACCGCTACCCTCCCCTCGCCTGTGATGCTCAACACCGGAGCAACCGAGAGCGCCGCCGCCTCCCCCGTGTTCTCCACCGTCAGCGTCAGCCAGGTCCGCTGCTCCACCGACACATCCACCTGCGCCAGCGAGGCCTGCGCCTCCAGCCGTGCGAGCGGCACAACCGAGGACAGATACGCCCGCGGCACCTCCACGCGCCGTCCCACGGGCCCCGCCACCACCAGCGAGTACCAGCCCGGCGCGAGCCCCGCGGGGATTCGGGCCTGGAGCGTGCGGCCATCCACCCACGTGACCTCCTCGAGGGCCACGTCGCCAAGGAAGGCTTCGAAATGTGCATCCATCGTCACCGGCGCCTCGCCACCAATGTGCTGGGTGGCGCGTGGCAGGAAGTTCTCCCCCTTGATGAGCACGGAGACCGGCTCCGTGTTCATCCCCCAGGCCGGCACCACGCGTTGGGGACGAGGATCCTGCTCGGAACCCGGCTCCCGGACACAGGCAGCCCCCAGGACAGACAAGGCGAGGAGTACGAAAAACGAAGAGAAACCGCGATCAGATGAGCTCAAGGCGATACCCCAGGTGGAGACCACCGCCCCACAGCGCACCACGCAGCACGCTCAGGGACGGATCATCGAACCAGCAGAAACGCGCCTCGACGAAGGGCTGTCCCCGTCCGAGCGGGAGGCCAGCCCCCACCATCGCCTGCGCGCCCAACACCCACGTGCCCTCTTCCAGCATGGGCCCCTCGCTCCACGCCGCACGGCTGCTTACCCGGGCCAATGACGGTCCCGCCGCCACCCAGCCCTGAAGCCCCTGCTCCTTCAGCGTGCGCCAGCCCACCGCCACGGTGGTGTCGAGCCACTCGTTGCGCCCCGTGAAGCCCGGCGCCGCCGAGCCCCCCGTCCGCGAGAACCCCAGGTAACCGGTGTCGAGCAGCAGCCCCACGGCCGGCCAACTGCGCAGCGGCCACACCTCCAGCCGCAGCCCCGCGGATGGCGCCAGCACATCCCCGAGGTTCGTCACCAGGCCCACCCTCGGCGCCACCAGCAGCATCGGACGGCGGCGCAAGAGCTGGAGTGTTCCGCGTCCATGCACCTCCCCCACCCGCACCTCCAGCTCGGAGAGATGATCCATGCGGGCCTCGGGCGGCACGTACCGCAGCTCGTACGTGCCCGGCTCCTTCGACAGCAGCGAGCTCGCCAACTCCCGAGCAAGCACGGCCTCGGGCCAGGGCTCGCGCACCGGGTTGCCGAAGCGGTCCGCCACGGAGATGCGCCAGACCGCCTCCGACCGGCCATCCGCCATGAGCAGCGAATGCAATGGGTCCACCGACACCCGCGCAGGCGCGGCGGAGCGCAACCTCAAGGTCCGCGTCAGCACGGGAGCCGAGGCTCCATCCGCGAGCAGCCGCAGCTCGACCTGCTCCCGTGTGCCAAAACGAGGCGCGAGGCTGAAGACCCCGGCATACGCTCCCGGTTGGCGCTCGGTGAGCACGCCCTCTCCCGCGAAGTCGGACTCGAGCCGCAGGTCGGCACGTGCCGGGTTGCCGACGGCGTCCCGGGTGGACACCTCCACTGTTACCCGCACCTCCTCGGAGGCCACGAGCTCCTCGCGGTCCACCCGCATCTCGAAGTGCCGTGCCGGGCCGGGCACCGCCGCCAACCGCACGCTCACTGCCCCCCGTCTGTCTCCGGTCGCCGAGCCCTTCAGCTCCAGGCTCGCGGCGGGTCCAGGGGGTACGGTCCAGCGCAGGAGAAACACGCCCGGCTCCAGCTCAACCAGCGTGCTCACGGTGCCGCGCGACACGGAGAAGTTCTCCTGGCGAGGTGGCTTCTCCCCAGGCATCAAGGAGTAGAGACGGATGGCCACCGTCTCCTCGCGATCGGCCCGCACCTCGCGGCGCTCGGCAACGGCGTGCAGGAACGACTGCGGTGGAACCCCGAGGTCGATGCGCTTGCGTCCGAAGTAGGCCTCATGCACTCCAGGCGGCACCCCCACGGGGATACGCGCCAGGCCCGTTGCGTCCGCATGGACAGGCCCGAAGGACTGGCCCCCCACTTGGAGCGTGACGGGAGCTCCGGCCCGGGTGCGCACCTCCGCCTCGCCCTGCCCCCACAGCGTAAGCACCACCCATCCATCGAGTGCCCCCTCTTTTCCCCGCGCCAGTGCGACGAGGATGACCTCCACGGGAAGGCTCTGCCGCGGAGGCACGTAGGTGGCACGGAAGACACCCGGCTTCACCTTCGTCACGGGCCCCACCTCGCCACGGCTGGCGAACAGCTCGAGGCCGGTGGCCTCGGGCTCCAGCTCGATGCGCACCTCGGCCTCGCGGTCCGCGCCGAGCAGCATATGCCCGGGGACACACTGGATGCGGATGCTTCCTCGCGACGTGCGGACGGCCTCCGCCCCCATCGCGAGCACGGGCCACACGGCCACCAGCAACCCCACCAGGAGAGACCTCGAGCACGAGCACATGGCGTCAGGGCGCCTCGTCCCAGCGGAACTTCACCGACTCCGCCTGCGGTGGCCCGGCGCGCGGACGGCAGGCCATCATCCGCTCCCGGATTTCTCCACTGGGCTCCCTCGCCACCACCTTCACCTGGCCGAGGCCCTCGCGGCGGGGGACCTCCGCCCGGAAGGAGCCATCGCTGGAGACCTCCGCGGGCTCACCTTCCACGAACACCTCCGTCCCCACGCGCACCTTCCCCGAGAGCGAGACACACAGCGAGTCCGCGACGGAGGCCTTGGACGCGACCTTCAGCAGCACCTCCAGCGGGATGGGCTCCGCGGCGAGCGGCTTCGCGCCATCGAACACCACCGACTGCTGCCCGGCACTCACCTGGACGGTGACGCCGGCGGACGACAGATTCACCGAGCCTACCCGGGTAGCCACCGCCACCTTGGCTCCGCTGCGCAGCATGGTGAAGCGCGCCGCCCGCGTCTCGGCCACCGTTCCGTTCTCACTCCACACGCGCAGCACCCGATCCTCCCGCCCGAGGTAGTCCACGTCGATGCGGCCGCGCTGCAGCTGGATGGTGTGCTCGGCGCGCGTCACCTCGCCCACCCGCACCTCGGAGCGCTCCGGGATGGACAAGCGCGAGGCCTCGTCCCCCACCTTCAAATCCACCCGCGCCCCGGGACCGGTACGCACCGAGTCGTCGGGAGCGAGCTGGTGCCCCACCTGCAGCGCTGCCCACTTCCCATCGTGGGCCCACTCCACCGAGCCCACCACCTCGACAACGGTGGCGCGCACGTCCGGAACCACGGCCGGGACGGGCCGCGACTCGGCGGAGGCAGGCACGACGGGTCTCGCCCGCTGCGGCGGGATGGCGCCGAAACGCTCGAAGAAGAACCAGCCCCCCATGGCCAGCAGGAACACCAGGCACAGCCCAAGCGCCAGGGCCCGGCCCAGTGAATCTTTCGATCTCGTGCTCATGCGAGGTGTGCCTCCGCGCCGACCGCGGGAAGGATGACGGTGATGGTGGTCCCCTGCCCCGCGTCGCTCTCCACCCGGATGCAGCCATGGTGGGCCTCGACGATGCGGTGCGCCACCGACAGTCCCAACCCCACTCGCCCGGGCTCGTCCTTGGTGGTGAAGAACGGATCGAAGATGCGCTCACGCATCGTCTCGGGGATGCCCTTGCCGGTGTCCTTCACCGACAGACACACCGCGTCGCCCTCCACCGCCGCGAGCCCCACGGAGAGCGTGCCCCCCGAGGGCATCGCGGTGAGGGCGTTCTGCAGCAGGTTCGTCACCACCTTCTGAAGCTGATCCGCGTGCCCGAGCACCTGCGGCACCTGCTCACTCAGCTTGCAGGACAGGGTGACCCCGCGTGACTGAAGCTCCTCGCGCACCTCGTGGAGCGCGGCCCGCACCGGCTGGGCGGGGTTCAACGGCCGGCCCGCGCCCGCGCGCTCCTGCTCCGCCATCTGCCGCAGCTCCCGGATGATGCCCGCCATGCGGCGCGCCTGCTCGAGCGCCATCGTCAGACTCTGGCCCACGGCCGAGGTGGCGGGCACCTCATCGCGCGACAGTGCCAGCAGGCCGAGGATGCCCGTGAGCGGATTGTTGAGCTCGTGGGCAATGCCGGCACTGAGCGAGCCAAGTGCGGCCAGCCGCCGGGTGCGAGCGATCTGATCCTGCGCCTCGCGAAGCTGCCGGGTGCGCTCGTCCACGCGCTGCTGCAACTCCTCGCTCCAGCGCCGCAGCTCGGCGTCGCGCCGTTGCAGCTCGCCGGCCATGTGGTTGAAGGAGCGGGCCAGCAGTCCGAGCTCGTCGCGGCCCTCCTCGGGGACGCGCTCGCCATAGCGGCCCTCGGCGAGCGCGGCCACGCCCTTGGAGAGCCGGGCAATGGGCTGGCTCACGCCTCGGGCGAGTACGAAGCCAAGCACCCCAGTCGCCGCCAGCGCCATCAGCGCCCAGAAGAACGTCGAGCGCCGCACGTGCTCGGCGGGTGCGAAAGCCGTGCTCGCGTTGCGGCCCACCACCGCGCCCCAGCCGAGGTCCGGCACGGAAACGAAGGCGGCGAGGTACTCCAGCCCATCCACGCTGCGCACAGTGCGCACCACGGGCTCGCGCCGGGAGAGGCCCTCGGCCACGAGGCTCTGCTCCTCCTCGCTCAGCGCGCCCGGCCCGTGCGCGGAGACCACCAGCGCGCCCCGGGAGTCCACGATGAAGGCCAGCCCGTCCTCTCCGGACAGCTCCGCCACCTGGCGTCCCAGCTCGGCGAGTGACAGCTCCGCGAGCAACAGGCGCGAGGCGGTCTCACCCGTGCGCACCGCGAGCGCCACGCGGCCCACGGACGTCCCGGGGACGCGGTACGGCGGGCCGATGGCCGCGCCCGTGGAGAGGGCGTCCTGCACAGGCACCTGGCGCGAGAAGAGCGCGCGCGAGTCATCGGTGACGGGCTGCCGGTTGCCACCGCCCTCGGGCGAGAACACGGCTGGGGCGATGGCATGGCCCTGGGCGTCCACCAGCACGAGCAGGTTGAGGGTCCCGAGCTGGCGCAGGGGGATGCTCAATACCTCGGAGGTCTCTTGGGGTCCGAGGCCCTCGAGTGGGAGGTACTCGGTGGCGGCGCGCAGGTTGTCCACGCCCGTGAGGACGAGCTGGCGGCAGGAGCGCGCAAGCTCCGTGGCAGCCTGTGTCTGGAGTCCTCCCACCAGGCGGTGCAACTCATCGCGGTTGGCGCGAAAGGAAAGCCCGCCGAGCAACAAGACGGGCACGACCCCCACCAGAGCCAGCACGAGCATCAATCTCGAGACGAAGCGCACGGGCACGACCATTCCCCTGTCCAGCAAACGCGGACGATTGCAGCACAGGGAGCCGATCGAATCCGACGCGGGTGCGGTGGGACGTCGCACCGTGAACGCGCGCGGGTGGCAGTCGTTGGGAGTCGGACGCTTCGACTCAGACGACTGTGCACCGCCGCGCGCTCGTCAGACGCGGAAAACCCACGTGACCGGGCCTCGGCCTCAGTACACGACGAGCGGATGCGGGGCGTAGTAGCTGACGATGGTGAGCACCGGCAGCTTGGGCGCGTCCTCGTCCTCCTCCTCCTCGCTGCTGGAGGTGACGCGCAGCCCGTCGAAGCGCGCGAGCACGACGAAGTCCTTACCCGGAGCGAAGAACGGATCCGCCTTCTGCATGCGGCCGAGGGCCTCGCGGCCGGTCTCGTCGGAGAAGTTGTCGAAGCGCTCCACCGTACTCGAGCTCACCTCCCGCTCGCTGGTGGCAAGCTGCCCGTCCAGGTTGGACGGACCGAGCAGCCCGACGTTCCCGCCGACCGCACCGGAGTGCACCCTCACCGAGTCCCTCCGGGTCGCATAGCCCACCGACTGCTCACGCGACATCGAGCCCAGCCCCTGCTCGACGAGCCACACCGTGGGCCTGTCGCCCTCGCTGCGCACGTCCGCCACCTGGGCGCGCAGCAGCAGGTAGCGCCCCTTGTAGATGTCCGGCTGCGCGACGGCGGCCGACAACCCGAAGATGGGAACCTTGCGCGCATGCAGCCTCGGCAGCTCTCCCTCCACGCTGCCACCGCGCTGGGCCACCACCTGAGCGATGACCTGCGCTGCGTCCGGCCGCACCCGCAGTTCCTCGGCCCACGCATCGCGCAGCAGCGCGTCGAGCAGCGTGAAGTGGGTGTGCTCGACACACGACTTCAGCGCCGCCCACGCCTCGTCCCGGGACGAGGCCAGCAGCCTGCGCGCCGCCACCTCGCACTGCGCCGGGGTCGCGTAGCGGGCCCCAAAGGCCTTCTCCCCTGGCCGCGAGGGCTCGGGAGCGGCCTCGGCCCTGGTTGCACGGGCCGGCCGTGCCTCCGACACGGGCCGCTTGGAGAACTCCTCGTCCACCGTGTGGGAGTGCCTCAACGAGCCGCACCCCACCACGGACACCGCACACAGCAGGGCCGCACCCGAACGCGCGGCCACCTTCGACAGCTTCTGGAAGGCAGACATGATTCCTCGCTCCATCCCGGCGATTGCCACTACAGCGACCCCGAGACCTGGGACGAGCGCCGGGCCTGCTGCTTCGCGGGCCGGATGTCCCGGGACGTCGTCTGCGAGGCCGGCATCACCAGGGAGCACGCCTCGCCGCACTGGTTGGCCAGGCACGCGAGCACGGCGGGGCCCACCTCCTGGCGGGATACGTTCTCGTGGCAGCGCTCCCCCGTCCCCGGGCAGCCGCGCTTCTCGGCGCACTGGCAGCACGCCGAGGCCACCGTCGCCATCATCGCGGTGTCCTGCAGCACCTGGGACAGCTGGCGGTAGCAGGCCCGCGCGGCCGGCGCGAAGCGGCCCTTACCGTCGATGATGGGCGCCTTGCCTTCCAGGCCACACACATCCTCCGCGGCCTCGGCGAACTTGCGCTCGCACTGCGCCACCAGGCTCTTGTCCGCCGCCACTCCCGAGGGCGGCTTCGCGGCCTGCACACACAGCGTGTGGCCAATGTCCTTGAGCGAACGAATGTTGCTCGCGGACTGGGCCTGCAAATCCGTGGAGGACGACACCTCGGCCTCGAAGATGCACTCGCGGCCTGCCCGCAGGGTCTCCACGGTGCAAGCCCAGGCCGTCGGCGACTCGTCCGCCTGAGGAGGAGCACCCAGCGCCTCGGGCGGCAGCGCCGCACCTGTGGCATCGGGAGCCGAACAGAGAAGGGCAAGAAGTACGGCGGTAATCATGATGCCCCCAGCGTAGGACCAACGCGTCACATACTCAAACAGACGCGGGGCGGCAGGCAACCATGAGTTCACCTCATGCACGCTGGCCATCACTGACTAGCTTTCAGTGGCTGCGGCGAGACAGTACGCCGGAGGGGGGAGAGCCATGCAGTCTTCCGTTGGCAAGCGTGCATTCACGCGGCTCCTGCTGATCTGTGTGCTCATTTGTGCATGTGATGCGCCCGTCATCCTCAGGGGCCCCGCTGCCCTACCCGGTCAGGTCAAGGGACCACTCCCGGTGAAGCTTTCCATCCAGGCGGTGGATCCCGCCGGGGGGGCACTCACCTACACCTGGCGGCAATTCCCTGAATCACCCGCTGGGACGTTCAGCGAGGCCACCTCGCCCACGCCTACCTGGCTGGCGCCGGTGGTGAAGGAGACAACGATCTTCACGCTGCGGGTGACGGTGACGGACAAGAACGGAGGCACCGCGCAGGCCGAGGTCCAGGTAACGGTCCAACCCCCGCAGCGGCGGCACAACCGCGCGCCAGTGCTCTCCGAGGGGCCCGTCGTTTCTCCCGGGCCGGCGAGGGCCGGAGACACCCTCACGCTCTCGGCGCTGGCGGAGGATGCGGATGGAGATGCCCTCACGTACCTCTGGCGCCAGCTGGGAACCGAGCCCCAGGGCACGTTCGTCTCGGGGCCGGAGGGGGCGACCGTCACCTGGTTCTCCGCACCAGTCGGCGCCGAGACGGCCTTCACCTTCGAGGTGCTCGTGTCCGACGGCCATAACGCTCCCGTGCGCGGGATGGTAACGGTGCCGGTGCACGTGCCCCGCTACGCCCAGGACATCCAGGTGCTCTGGGACTCGCTGTGCACCGGATGTCACGGCCGGAGTGGCGGATTGGACCTGGCACCGGGCAGCAGCCATGTGGCGCTCGTCGGGGCGCCGATGCTGACCCGGGCGTGCTCGGACCTCATGCGGGTGGCGCCTGGTGACCCCGAGTCCTCCGGGCTCGTGATGAAGGTGTCCGGGACGGCCTGTGGCAACCGTATGCCGCGCAACAATCCAGACCACTTCGATGCCCACCCGGGCGAGCTGGTGCGCATCCGCTCCTGGATTCTCGGCGGCGCGGCGGACGACTGACGCCCGCCTGCCTGCTCCTCGCCTCACGGACACCTGTGCTTCGTTCTGGATAATCCGGTTTTCGACAGATAGAATGGGCTGCCCGTGGCAGCCCAAGAGTCGCAGTCCTGGGGCCACCGCCTGTGGCCCGCGGCGACATTCCAGTTCGCCCTCATCGCCGGCGTAACGCAGCTCAAGACGGCTGCCAACGCACTCGTCTTGTCGCGCTTCGAGTCGCACACGATGCCCTACCTGTACCTGGTGGGCGCGTTGCTCGTGGCCACACTGACGCTGCTGCCGCGCCGGGAGCCTGGTGCCCGCAGCGAGTCGCTCAGCGTGCTCACTGGAGCGGGCGGGCTGGTGGTGCTGGGACTGGCGGCCGGCGTGTCCATGGGCCAGAGGATTCCAGCGCTGGTGCTGTACCTCTTCGTGGACGCCTTCACCACGATCATCTCCCTGCGCTTCTGGGGGAGGATGGCGTCGGCCTTCGACGCGCGCGAGGCTCGGCGAGCCTTCACCGCCCTCAACGGGGTGGGCATGGCGGGAGGCATGCTGGGCGGCCTGCTGGTGCAGGGACTCGCCGAGCGGCTTGGCACCGCCTCCATCGTCGTGAGCGGCGCGCTGTCGCTCTACGCCGCGGGAGTGGCCTTCCACTTCCACCACAGCGAGGCGCCTCAGCCCATGCGCCTCCGTCACATGGCCCCGTCGGTAGCGGCCTGGGAGTACCTGTCCACCAGCAGCTATGCCCGGGTGCTGGCGGCGCTGGGCGTGAGCTTCGCGGTGCTGTCTTCCTTCGTGGACTACCTCTTCCGCCTGCGCGTGGAGAACACGCTCAGCGAGGACGGGCTGGCGGCACTCTTCGGCTCGCTGCAGCTGTGGATCGGCCTGGTGTGCGTGCTCTTCCAGCTGCTGCTGGCCGAGCGGCTCCTCAAGCGGATGGGGTTGATGAGCTACCTGGCGCTGCTGCCCGGAGCGATGGCGCCGCTGGCGGTGGCCTCGCTGCTGACAAAGGAGCTGTGGCCGGTGCACCTGCTCCGGCTGCTGGAGAACGCGGTCAATTACTCGCTGCTGCCGGTGGGCGTGCAGCTCCTGTACGCGGCGGTGCCGGACGAGGAGCGCGAGGCGCTGCGCGGCGCGGTGGACGGGCTGCTGCGCAAGGGCGGCACCATACTGGCGGGCGTGCTGCTGATCGGCGCGGGCCGCGCGGCCAACGGCGTCACCATGGCGCTGGCGGTGATGGGCCTGTGCGGACTGCTCGGCGTGCTGCTGCTGCGCCTGCGGCCCGCCTACGTGGAGGCACTGGGTGAGCAGGTGGGCGCCCAGCGAGAGGACGACGAGGAACTGGGCCGCGAGGATCGCAAGCTGCTGGTGGAGGCGCTGGGCTCGAGCGCGCCGGACCGGGTGCTGCACGCGTTGGACTTGATGGAGGAGGAGGGACTGCCGCTGCGGCCCCACCTGCCCGTGCTGCTGCACCACACGCACGAGCGGGTGCAGGAGCGCGCCGTGGCCCTGGCATTGGAGCTGGGAGCCACCGAGACGGCGCCTCTGCTCGAGCAACTGGTGACCCAGGGCGCCCGGCGTCCGAGGGACAGCGCGGTAGGGGCGTTGGCGAAGCTGGCGCCGGAACGGGCGGAAGTGCTGCTGCCCCCGCTGCTGCAGAGCACGGACGTGGGGCTGCGCTGCGCGGCCGTGGGGGCGCTGCTGAGCACGAAGTGGCGCGCGGCGGCGCAGGTGTCGTTGGGGGCGATGGCGGCCCGGGGCGCGCAGGCGCCGGTGTCGGATCGCCGCGAGGTGGCGCGGCTGTTCGGGCGGCTGAAGGACACGAGCTACACGCCCATGGTGACGCCGTACCTGAACGACCCGGACAGCTCGGTGCGACGTGTCGCGCTGCGCTCCGTGGGCGAGGGCGGCTACGTGAAGCTGGCGCCGAAGCTGCTCACCTTCCTCACCTGGCGCGAGGAGCGGCGCGAGGCCCGCGAGGCGCTGGCCGCATTGGGGGATGAGGTGACGCCCCTGCTGGAGGCGACGCTCAACGACCTGGCCGCGCCGCTGCCCATGCGGCTGCAGGTGCCCCGAGTGCTGCGCCTCATCGGCACGCCAGGGTCGCTACACGCCCTGCTCTTCTCCAACGTGCGCGACGATGCCCGGCTGCACTTCCGCATCGGCGCCGAGCTGTCGCGCCTGCGCGATGAGCACCCTGAGCACCCGGTGGACGAGGACCGGGTCCGCGAGGCGCTGGGTCGGCGGCGTGACGTGTACCGCGCCCTGGTGGAGCCCTACCGCGACCTGCGTGCGGAGCTGGGAGACCATGCGCTGCTCACCCGCGTGGTGGGGGATCGCCTGGATCAGGCGCTGGAGCTGTCCTTCTTCCTGCTGGGCCTGCTGCACCCGCCCCACGTGATGCGTCGCGTGCACCAGCAAGTGGCGGGCCAGGACGCGCGGCGGCGGGCGTACGCGCTGGAGCTGCTGGAGACGCTGACGAACGAGGAGGACCGGGCGCTGGTGCGCGAGCAGGTGGAGTTGCACCACCGGGATCTGCCTCCGGGCACGACGGGCCAGCTCGAGGCGCACCTGGCGTGGCTGTGCCGCAGTGAGGATGTGGTGCTGCGCGCGTGCGCGCGTTACGTGGCGGGGCGGATCGGCATGGATCTGCCACCATCGCAAGAGGGAGACATGAGCCAGGCGACGGTGCAGAAGCTGTTCCTCCTCGAGGAGGTGCACGTCTTCTCGCAGAGCGACGTGGACGACGTGGCGGCGGTGGCGGCGATTGCCCGCGAGGCCCGCTTCCGCGCAGGCGAGCGTGTCTTCAGCCAGGGGGATCCGGGAGACGCGCTCTACGTCATCATCGAGGGTGTGGTGGACGCCCGCAGCAACGGCGAGCACGTGCTGCGAATGCGTGCCAAGGAGACCTTCGGCGACCTGAGCCTGCTGGACGGCGCGCCCCGCCCTACGGACGCCATCGCGGTGGAGGACACACGGGTGCTGGTCATCGACCGGCGTGACTTCCTCGATCTCCTCGCGGACCGTCCCGAGCTGCTGACGGGCTTCTTCCGCGCGGTGACCCAGCAACTGCGTGCCGTCATCAACGCGTCGGATCAGCCGCTGAGCGGGGCGCACCTGGTGCCACTGCCGAAGGATGAACAAGCCCCGGCCCCGGAGGAGCAGAAGCGACCCTTGACGGGCTAGGATCGCGGCATGGCGAACATCGCGATCGTTGGCGCGGGGCAAGCAGGGCTCTTCCTGGGCTTCGGCCTGCTCGAGGATGGGCACGCAGTCACGCTGTTCTCCGACCAGACCGCCGACGCCATCCTGAATGGACAGCTTCCCTCGGGCATGGGGCTCTTCGAGGACGCGGTGAAGAAGGAAGCCGCGCTGGGGCTCACCTTCTGGGAAGACGTGATGACGCGAGGGGAAGGCGCCGTCCTCGAGCTGATCAACCCGGATGGCAGCGTCGGGCTGCACATTGCCCCTCCCGTACCGCGGCCGCATCGGAGCGTCGATCAGCGGCTGAAGAACTCCCGGTGGATGAAAGAGCTGGAGCGCCGCGGAGCGTCCATTCGCATCGTCCCCCTGGCGAACCAGGATGAGCTCGACAGGCACGTGGCTGGCTTCGACCTCGTGCTCGTCGCCACCGGCAAGGGTTCAATCTCCACCCTGTTCTCGCGAGATGCCGAGCGGAGCCCCTTCGACAGACCTCAGCGCCACATCACCGGCTTCCACGTGAAGAACTTCCGGCCCGAGCTCCGCAGCGGGACCATCCGGATCCTGCCCGGCCTGGGCGAGGTGGTCATCACGCCGTTCTATGGCCGGGAGAACATCAAGGGCCGCTTCCTCCTCATCGAGGGCATCCCAGGCGGACCGCTCGACTATCTCCCGCGTGCGCTGCCGGGCCGCGAGCTGCTGAAGGAGGTCCAGCAGAACCTGCGCGGCCTGCTCCCCGGACAGCTCGAGGACTTGCAGGACGCGGAGCTCCCCAGTGAGCAGTGCTGGCTTCGCGGCACCCTCACGCCCACCGTCCGCCACCCGGTGGGCCGGTTGCCCTCTGGCAAGGCAGTGCTCGGCCTGGGCGATGCCATCATGCTGCATGATCCGCTGGCCGCGCAGGGCGGCAACAACGCGACCCACATGGCGGACTTCTACCGGACCCGCATCCGGGAACACGCCGGGCAGCCCTTCACCGCGGAGTGGATGCAGCGGACCTTCGATGACTTCTGGCAGGTGTATGGTCAGTACGCGATGGGCGTGACGGCGGGCCTGCTCATGCCCCCAGCCCCTCACCAGCAGGCGGTCCTGGTCTCGGCACACCACGTGCCCGCTGTCGCCACGGCGCTGATCGATGGCCTGTACGATCCACGGGCTCTTTTCCCCTGGTTCGTAAACCCTGCCACTACCCGCGAGTTCCTCCACTCCAAGGGAGTCCCAGCGGAGCTCCTGGAGCGGCTCTGGAATCCTGCGTCAGGCGTCGCCGGGAACTGAGCTGTCCTTGAGCAGACTGGCGGGCGCATCGGCCGCGAGCAGATGGGCGGCGGCCACGGGGATGACGGGGCGCAGGAAGCACTTCACCAGCGGGAGCGCCGCGAGCGCCCGCACCACCGCGAGCCCCATCAAACCCCAGGGCCTCCGCTCCACGCTGGCGACCGGGGAGAACACCTCGCGCGTGTGCTTCGTCCACATGGAGCTGTAGACGCCGAACATCGCCCAGCGCCGGGTGAGCTCATTCCAGCCGCGCAGGAACCAGGGCTCGCGCGGAGCCTGCTCGTTCCAAGCCAGGGCGCTCTTCCCGGCGGTGAAGACCACGAACCACCAGGCACCCCAGAGCGACATCAGTGTGGCGAGGATGCTGTCCCTCCAGGGAAGGAACCGCGTGAAGAGCCAGAGCACAGGCACCCCGCACGCAAACACCACCAGGGCCCGCCAGCGGCGCCTCATCTTGCTGCGCACCCATGGAACGTTGAGCCGTACGCGCGGGGTGATCGGCTCGTCCTCCGGCGCCACCCCGGAGCGCAGACTCACCTCGCGCGAGAGCTCCGTGTGGAAGTCGCGCGACAGGGCGATGACGATCCACTGGGCGAGCTGCAGTGAGGACAGCAGCGCCACCAGGTACACCATCGGGTGAAAGCTGCGCTTCTTCTCCGGGTGCTCGAGCTCCTTGCCCGCGGTCTCCCTCGCCGCGCGCTGGAGCTCCTCGGCTTTATGGGCCTCCTTCAGGGCCTGCTCCACCGCGACCCGCACCTTCTCCCCATCCGAGCCCGCCATCCCGGCGAGCTTGCCCGCGCCTTCCGCCACCTCCTCGAGCTCGCGCTCCCGCTCCCCCCGGGCCTCGGCCTCCTCCTGCTGCTGCACCATCCACTCCTCGGGCCCGACCGTCTCCACAACCCCCGTGCCCGAGTCCGTGAGCAGCACCGCCAGCCCGAGAATGACGACCGCTTGAAGCAGGCTCACCGCCAGGTGGCGCCGCCGCAGCCGCCGGTCCTCCCACAGCGTCCGCACCAGGTGGAACGGCAAGCAGAGACCGTGGACGAACTGGGCCAGCCGGTTCACTGGCAGCGGAACACTCCGTTGGTAGAAGTGTCCGGCGCCACGACGCACTTCCCCCCATACCTGCCAGAGCCTCTGATCGCGGTCCGTGACGGGTTCAGGCGTGGGGGTCCCCCCGCCCCGCACCGTCTCGGGAGGCGGAGTGTCCTTCTCACGGTTCAGCACGCCCGGGACGCTACCACGACGCGCCTTGGAAAGAGGGGGTGCCCTTTTTGGGGACCCCGGGGGGGAGGTGTGGTATTCGCGCGGTCGTATCGACAACGAATTCGGAGCCCTCATGCATCGAGAGTCCGTTATCAAGCCGGCGGTGGTGACCATCGCCCTCGTGGGTGCGCTCACCGGCTGCGAGAAGAATTCCGCACAGGAAACCCCGCCCACGCCGGCCCCGCAGGCCCCGGCGCCCACCACCCTGCCTGCCCCCAAGCCCACCACGGTGACGGTGCTCGTCACCGGCAGCCCCAATGGTCAGCTCGTGCCGACCACCCCCGCGGAGGGGGAGAAGCCGACCATCGGCGCGGCAGAGCTGCTCGGCTGGTGGGCCGCCAAGGAGAAGCACTGTCCTGGCCAGGTGAAGGATGGCCAGGCGGCCTGTAAGGACGCCTCCACGCTGGCGCTGACCATCGGCGACGCATGGAATGGACCGGCCATCTCCTCCTTCTTCTACGGGGAGACGACGTCGGCGGTGATGGGCCACATGGGCTTCGCTGCCTCCGCTCTGGGCAACCACGAGCTGGACTACGGCCGCGAGCAGTTCCAGAAGAACCTGAGGACGAGCGGCTTCCCCTTCCTGGCGGCCAACCTGAAGGTGAAGGACGCCGCGCTGGCCAAGGACTGGGATCTGCCGGGCTTCAAGGTGTTCGATCGCCAGGGCCTGAAGATCGGCGTGGTGGGTCTGACGTCGCCCAAGACGGTGTCCACGGCCATGGCCGGGCGCGCCGAGGGCCTCGAGGTCCTCCCCGACGAGGAGGCGCTGACGAGCGCGGTAGGCGAGGCCCAGAAGGCCGGGGCCGACACCGTGGTGGTGCTGGCCGACGCGTGCCCGAGCGATCTGCAGGCGGTGGTGAGCAAGCACCCCGAGTGGAAGGTGTCGCTGGTGGCCGGTGGCCGCTGCCCGCAGCCGGTGAACACGAAGGAGGGCAACACCACCTACGTGTCGCTGGGCCGTGGCTTCGACAAGTACCTGCGTGCGGCCTACACCTACGATGCCTCCAAGCCCGAGGGTGAGCAGGTCACGGGCGTGGAGCTCACGACGGTGGACGTGACGGGCGGCGAGGGTGCGCCGGCCGCGGACGCCGACACCGCGAAGATGATCTCCGACTACAAGGCCAAGCTGGATCAGGCCCTGGGCGAGGAGATCGGCTTCACGAAGAAGGCGCTCGAGAAGGACTCCAAGCAGCTGGCCAGCTGGGTGACGACCGCCATCCGGCAGCAGCTGGACACGGACGCGGTGGTGCTCAACCGCAAGGGCTTCCGCGAGGGCCTGCCCGCGGGCAAGGTGACCAAGGGCAGCGTGTACTCGGTGCTCCCCTTCGAGAACTCGCTGATGGTGGTCGAGGTGAAGGGCGCGGACCTGGCGAAGCAGCTCGCCAACCCGGAGGCGGTGTACTCGGGCTTCACGTCCGCCGGGAAGGGCAAGTTCAAGGACGCCAAGGGCAAGCCGCTGGATGCGAAGAAGGAGTACAAGGTCGCGACGGTCGAGTACCTCTACTTCGGCGGTGATGGCTTCGAGTTCGAGAAGCTGGACACCGAGCCGGGCGAGACGGGCATGTCGTGGCAGACGCCCGTCATCGACTGGACCAAGGAGCAGGGCACCTCCGAGGCCAAGCCGCTGGACAAGCAGATCAAGTAGTCCGCCGTCCGCGGCAGCCACGGGGCCCGGTCTCCTCCTCGCGAGGGTACCGGGCCCTCGTGTTTCACCCTTCCCTACTCCTTCCCGGAGGACCTGCGGCGGCGCCTGGCCAGCATCGACACGGCCGTCAGGAGCGCCCAGCCAGAGAGCACCCCGGGAGAGGCCGCGCCGCAGCCGCAGCCACTGTTCGTCTGGGGGTCGTACTCCCGCCGCACCTTCACATCGAACGAGCAACGCGACGTGTTGCCGGCCGCATCGGTGGCGGTGACGCGAACCTGGGTGGTGCCGACAATGAAGTCACTGCCGGGCGCGGGCTCGTAGCTGATGGCCGGCTTGGAGACCGCGTCGGCGGCGTCGGCCACGTAGTTCACCGGCGCGCCGTACCGGAACTTCCTCCAGACCTCCATGTTGCGCGGGCAGGTGAGCCGGGGCGCCGTGGAGTCGCGGACCTTCACCTGGAACGAGCAGGAGGACACGTTGCCGGACTCGTCGGTCGCGGTGGCGACAACCGAGGTATTGCCGAGCGGGAAGTCGGTGCCGGAGGCCTTGTTGTAGCTGACGGTCGGGCTCCCGGGCTTGTTGTCGCTCGCCGTAGCGAGCCCATAGGTCACCGGCGCCCCCATCGGACCCCGGGCCTCCACGAGCATCTCAGCCGGGCAGGAGAGCTCCGGCGGGGTGCAGTCGTTGAGCACCCACGGCTCAGCGCCGCTGGTTCCATCGTCGGTGACGAAGAAGACGCGCGGACCGACAACGGTCAGCCGGCTGGGCTCCGAGGAACCAGGTCCGGGAACGATGTCATGGAGCAGCGCCGTCCCCTCGCGGGTGCCATCGGAGATCCAGAGCTCGCGACCCGCCTCCTCGGTCTGCGCGCTGAACACCACCTTGCCATCCACCACGGTCAGCCAGAAGGGCGCCGAGCTGTCGCGTCCGGGACGGATGTCCTCGACCACGACCGTGCCAGCCACCGTGCCATCACTCCGCCACAGCTCGAAGCCGCTCGCGTCATCCCAGGCGGTGAAGAGGAGCTGGCCGTTCAGGTTCGTCAGGAAGCGGGCGTCGCTCGACTGCTTGATGATGCTCGTGCCCTCGGCGGTGCCATCACTCCGCCACAGCGAGCCACCCGCCCCCGACACGAAGAAGATCTGTCCGCCCACGGACGTCAGTGACACGGGGCCCGCTTCATAGTCGGCGGCGCTCCGGCCCAGGCTCCGGACCCGGACCGTCCCCGGACCCGAGCCGTCGCTCTTCCACAGGTCCCACTGCGTCGCAAAGGACGAACCGGCGAAGAAGTAGAGCGTGTCGCCCGCCACCGTCAGGCCGTGGAGGACCTGCTCGGCAGGATCGCTCTCGATGACCCGGACGGTCGCGACGCGCTCGGTGCCCGCCTCCGTACCATCGCTCTTCCACAGCTCGGCATCGTGGGGCCCACCATCGGCCGCGAAGTAGATTGCGTCCCTCAGCACGGCCAGCGAGGTAATCCCCGCCCCCTGGGGGCCGGGGACGAGATCCTCGACCAGCACCGTGCCATCCGGCGTGCCATCGCTCTTCCACAGCTCGGGGCCGTGGACGCCGTCATCGGCAACGAAGAACAGCGTGCCACCCAGCGCCATCAGCGAAGTGACGCCCGAGTCCTCGGGGCCAGAACGGATGTCCTTGACGAGCACGGTGCCCTCGGCCGTCCCATCCGTCTTCCACAACTCGCGGCCCTGGCTCTCGCCCTTCGCGGTGAAGAAGAGCGAATTGCCGACCACCGTCAGCGACCGCGGCTCCGAGCCCATCGAGCCCGGGAAGACATCCGCCACGCGCTCCGTGTCTGTCTCTCCGCCACGGCTCTTCCACAACTCCAGACCGCTGACTCCGTCGTTCGCGGCGAAGAAGGCCGTCCTGCCCAGGACGGTGGGCGCCTGAAGGTCATAGTCCGGGAAGGAGCTGGCGCCTCCTGCGGCGATTCCCTTGACCAGGGTGACGGCGCGACAGGTGGCGGACTCTCCCGGAGAAGAGTCCAGCGCGGCGGCCGTGAACGGGACGCCACCCGTGGCCAGGGCGCTGAGGCATAGCAATGAAGACACACCGGTCCAGTACCGACGCATAATCCACCTTCCTGTCTGAGGATCGAATGAGAGGGGGGCCGTACTCTGTGCACTCGCACCCGAGCGACAACTCGTGCTCCAGGGCGAGGACCGGTTTCTGTACTGCACAGCTCACTTTCCAAGGGCGCGAGTCCGAGGACAGTCAAGTGGCAGAGATGCTTGTCTTTGGCTCACTTGGGCGACGTCCCGACGTCCTGCCAGTCCTGGCCCGGCTTGCACACCAGCGCGGGACGATGGTACGCCCCAAGGTCCAACACGTCCGTCTCATTCCTGACACCAAGACAGGGGACCCAGGCCCAGTCTGGTTGCCATGAGAGGCAGCGGGGGAAACAGCATGCACATGTTCAGCAGGACATTGTCACACCTCTTCGGGCGCGCACTGACACTCGGTGCGCTCCTCGCCCTGGCGACAGGGTGCCCCGGTGGAGGTGACGACGACGATGACGGCGGCGGCGGAACCCCGAAGACCCTCACCGGTCAGGTGACCTACGACTTCGTCCCGGCGACCTACTCGTCCCTGACGGACTCGGGGACGCTCGCCTTCAACCAGGCCACCAAGCGGCCCGTGCGCAACGCGGTCGTACAGGTGCGGCAGGGCTCGAGAATCCTCGCAACCACGAACACCACCGAGCAGGGCAACTACCAGCTCACCTACACGCCCGCCGCCACCGGAGAGCTCTCGCTCGATGTGCTCGCGAAGACGAGCAGTCCGCAGATCCAGGTCGAGGACAACACGGACTCGAACTCGATCTGGGCGATGGGCAGCAGCATCACCAGCACCAGCACGACCCTGAACGTGCACGCCAGCCACGGCTGGACGGGAAACGCCTACGAGGCCAGTCACCGTGTGGCGGCCCCGTTCGCCATCCTCGACTCCATGTACACCGCCGCCCGGGCCTTCATGGCGGTCCGCACCGTCACCTTCCCCGCCCTCAAGGTGAACTGGAGCCCGGACAACGTTCCCCAGGGTGGCGACAAGGCCGCTGGCTTCATCAGCACCTCGCACTTCTCGCCGTCGGAGAATGAGATCTACATCCTCGGCAAGGAGGGCGCGGACACCGACGAGTTCGACAGCCACGTCATCGTCCACGAGTGGGGTCACTACTTCGAGAACAACCTGTCGCGCTCGGACAGCCCCGGAGGTCCTCACGGCCGCGGCGACATCCTCGACCCGCGCATCGCCTTTGGCGAGGGCTACGGAAACGGCATCGCGGCCATCCTCCTGCCCGAGTCCCTGTACGTGGACACACACTGGGGTCCCGACGGGCTGACCTCCTTCGGCTTCGATGCCGAGACCGAGCCGCTGGACACCGATGATCCGGAGCCCGGGGTGTTCTCCGAGACGAGCGTGCACCGGCTCCTCTACGACCTCTACGACTCCGGCACGAACGAGTCGTACGACCAGGTCGCACTCGGCCTCGGCCCCATCTACGACGCCCTGGTGGGTCTGCAGAAGACGACGCCTTCGATGACGACCATCGCCTCGTTCATCACCGCGCTCAAGGAGATGAAGGTCGTGAGCAACGCCTCGGTGGACACCCTGCTCGCCCGTTACAGCATGGGCCCCATCACCTCGGTCTGGGGCGAGGGGGACTCGAAAATGTCTGGCATCTACGTCGGCGTCAGCTCGCTCCCGTACAGCACCACGGGCACGCTCGATGGTGACTACGAGTCCAACAAGCGGGCACAGAACCAGTACTTCGTGTTCACGGGCAAGGGCTCCCAGGTCACTGTCTCGGCGAACTCCGCGTACGACGTGGGGATCGCGCTCTACAAGCAGGGCCAGGTCGTGGGCTACGCGGACAGTTTCATCACCGGCACCGAGTCCTTCAGCGTCGCCACCCAGACCAACGCGCTCTACGTCCTGGTGTTGACCGGCTACGAGGAGCCCAGGGTCAGCTACTCCGCCTCCGTCTCCATCACGAGCCCGTGACAGGGTCCTCCCCTTCACCCATGAATTCAGGAGCACACATGAACCGCATGACCTTCGCAGCCCTCCCGGGCTTCTTCGCGCTGCTGGCCCTGGCGGCCTGCTCTTCCTCGACGAAGTCCACCCCCAGCTCGACCACCTCGTCCACCGCCTCGGAGCAGGTCGTGCACGGCAAGATGCAGGCCCCCGTGGTGGTGAATGCCGAGATGCAGGACGCCTCCGCCCGCGTCACCCTGCGCTTCGATACCCCGGCCACCGGCGTCCGGGTGAGCGTGCGCGGACTGGATGGCCTGGTGGTCACCAGCCAGCCGACGCTCGCCGACGGCGTCGACTTCCCGTCAAACGCGACCGCCAGCTATGACGTCGCCTTCACGCGGGGCTCCGGCCGCTCCCACCTGGTCGTCTCCGTGTCCGGCGACTTCAAGGGCGCCCATCAGTCGCGCGTCGCCAGCTTCGCGATCGGCACCCCCACGAACGCCCAGCGCTCCTCCAACGCCACCAAGACCGAGGGCGCCAATGGCGAGCGCATCAAGGTGATGCCCGTCGATCCGCAGTAGGCAGAGTATGTCTTCTCCAGAGCCCCGGCCGGTTCCTCCCGGCCGGTGGCTCGCCCCGCTCGTCTCAGCAGGCAGGGAAGCAGGCGCATCCTGACCCGTTGGATCCGACGGCGGCCTCATGCCGTAGACTGGCCGTCCCCCATGGGCAGATCCGCGACATCGCCTTCTCGCCCGACGGGACGCGGCTGGCGGCGGCGAGCCTCGACAAGATGGTATGGCTGTGGGACCTGGCCACCGAGGAGGTCCGGACGCTGCGCGGTCACACTGGACAGGTGGGGACGGCACCGTGCGGCTCTGGCTGGACGAGCTCCCCTCGGACGCGGACGCGCTGCGCTCCTGGATGAAAACCGTCACGGGCGACGAACCCGCGCCCGGAGTCACCTGGCATTAGACCATGTCCAACGCTTCCCCCTCAGAGCCGCTGCCACTGGTCCTCGACACCAACGTGGTCCTGGACATGCTGGTGTTCGAGGACCCCGCCGTCCAGCCGCTGGTCTCCGCGCTGACGGCCAGAGAGGTCACCGCCTGGGCGGATGAGTCCACCCTGACGGAGCTGCAGCTCGTCCTCGCCTATCCCTCCTTCGCGCTGGACGAGGCGGCTCAGCACGCAACCCAAGCCCGCTACCGAAGCCTCGTGCGTGTGGCCCCCGAGGACCTGGGAATGCCGCCACCTCCCCTACCCCGCTGCAGGGATCGGGATGACCAGAAGTTCCTCGTCCTCGCCGCGCGCGTGGGAGCCACCTGGCTGGTAAGCAAGGACAAGCGGGTGCTCGCGCTTGCCGGACGCAAGGATGTTCCGTTCGACATCCTCAAGCCGCGGCAGCTCGCCGAGCGGCTGCGACAGCGTTGAGCGGACTCCGCTTCAGGTCATCCGCTCCACACCGCGCCGCTCGGCGTCCCGTACCGACTGCCGCAGCTCGGCGATCTGGCGCCTTGCCCACTCCGGTGCCAGCTCGAGCTCCTCCGGGAAGAACAGGTCCTCGCCAAGGTCGCCGACGCGCACCTGGATGAGCGGATCATGCGGGAACTGGAGGTCCGGGTCATCGAACACCAGCGCCTCCACGACGCCCGTCTGACCGAGGAACCGCCGGTTCATGGAACCATCCGCTGACGTGCTGACGAGCTTCACCGTCTCGCCGATGCGCACGGGAGCGCCTTCCACGTCCTCGAACACGATGAGAGAAGAATCCTGAATCATGGTGCGAAGGACCGGGGCTTGAGGGACTTGGAGATGACGAGCGTCGCGACGGCGGCGATCGCCCAGGCGGACAGGTGATAGACCAAGACGTGCCGCCAGCCCTGGGTGCACGCGAGCTCTCCCACGAAGGCACCCGTTGAGCCCACGGCCAGGCCGGCCAGGAGGGCTCGCAGGGGGCGGAAGGCAGCGCCTCGCAGGACGGCGACCGCCACCACCAGCGGGACGAGCCCCACCCCGACATGACTGGCCGTGCAGACCCAATCCGGCAAGGACGGCGCCGCCGCGAGCGAGCCCCGCCCGAAGACGAGCGCCGCTGCACTGGCCATGGCCAGCATCACGCCCCAGGGTTCGAGCTTCCGCCCGCGCGGAGAGAGGGCGCCCCAAGCGCACACCGCGCTGGTGGTCCACAACAACGCCAGGATGGGGGCACGGCCGAGCAGAACGCCACCGGACGTCTGCCCCAGCACGAGCAGCACTCCGGCCACCGCGGCCGTCAGTCCCGCCGACGCCACGAACAGCCACGCCGCCTGCGTCCGCCAGCGCCGCACCGGACGCTTGCGCGCCAGCTCCTCGCGAGCGACGGACAGCGTCCGCTCGAGCACCGCGCCATCGGTCCGGAACTCCTCCGCGAGCAATAGCTCAATGGACGGCCGCATCAGGCGCCCTCCAGTCCGTCCAGCAGTTGCCGGAGCTTCTCGTAACCACGGTGCGCCCGGACCCGGGCCGCGCCCACGCTGATGCCTCGCATCGAGGCAATCTCCTCGAACGACCACCCCTCGACCTTGCTGAGGATGACCGCCTCGCGCTGATCCGGGGGAAGCTGTTGCAGCGCGTCCTCAATGCGCCGACGCATCCCGGGATCACCTACGCCCGGGGCCACCGACGAGGGCGAGGCATCTCGCTCCTGCGACATCGCCTCGGCATGCTGACGACGGCGCAGGGCATCCCGCGCCGCATTCGCTGCGATCGTCAGCAGCCAGGGAGCGAAGCGGGTACCCAACTCGTACCGGCCTCTCGCCCGGATGACGGACAGGAAAGTCGTCTGCAGCAGGTCCTCTGCGAGCGGTCCATCCCGCACCATCCGCGCCAGGTATCCCTGCACGCGGCCGGCATGCCGGGCGAAAAGCGCCTCGAATGCCTCCTGGTCACCGTCACAGAACCGTTCCATGAGCTCTTCGTCCGTGGGACTCCGCATCTCCTGACTCACGTACGAACCACCCCAAAAAACGTTTCCGCGCCTTGAAAGAAAGCGGTTGCCAGGCCCCTTGCTATCAGGGCATGACATGTCGCGTCACAACTTGAAGCATCCCCGGGGGGATACATGGAAACGCTGCGCAAGGCCGAGCAGGGCCCCGCGCTGAAGGGGCTGACCCTTCGCGCCAACGAGCTGAAGTTCTCCGCCATGGAGATGGGAGAGGGACCGGAGGTCGTCTTCTGCCTCCACGGCTTCCCCGACCACGCCCGCTCCTTCCGCGAGCAGATGCCGGTGCTGGCCGAGGCCGGCTACCGCGTCATCGTCCCGACGCTCCGCGGCTACGAGCCCTCGTCACAACCGCGCGGGAGAAACTACCACCTCGCCTCGCTCGCGGAGGACGTGCTCGGGTGGATGGAGCAGTTGGGCGTGCGCAAGGTGCATCTCGTGGGACACGACTGGGGCGCGCTGATCGGCTTCGCCGTCACGGCGATGGCGCCCGAGCGCTTCCACTCACTGGCCACGCTGGCGGTGCCCTACACCCCGGACGCCATGTCGGGCCTGCTCACGGACCGGGAGCAGCTCCGCAACTCCTGGTACAGCTTGTTCTTCCAGCTCCGGGGCGTGTCGGACGCCGTGGTGCGCTGGAACGACTTCCAGTTCATCGAGAAGCTCTGGCGCGACTGGTCCCCCGGTTGGCAGTGGCCCGCCGAGGAGATGGAGGCGCTCAAGCGGACGTTCCGGCAACCCGGCGTGGCCCGCGCGGCCCTCGGCTACTACCGCGACTTCTACAGGTTCTACAGCCCGGCGAACTGGCGCACCCAGAAGCTGCTCTTCAAACCCGTGCTCGTGCCCACGCTCGCGCTCACCGGAGCCAGGGACGGCTGCGTCGGCACGCATCTGTTCGATCGGGTGAAGCCGGAGAGCTTCCCGAAGGGCCTGCGCACCGAGCGCATCCAGGGCGCGGGGCACTTCCTGCACCAGGAGAAGCCGGCCGAGGTCAACCGGCTCCTGGTGGAGTGGCTCGGCCAGCACCGCGGCTGAGACAGCTCAGGCGGAGGGAGCCGCCGGCAGGGAGAAGGAGAAGGTGGCCCCCTGCCCCACGGTTCCTACCGCCCAGGTGCGGCCCCCGTGGCGCGTGATGATGCGCCTCACGTGAGCCAGGCCAATACCGGTGCCCTCGAACTCGCTGGCCCGGTGTAGCCGCTGGAAGACGCCAAACAGCTTGTCCTCGTACGCCATGTCGAAGCCCACGCCGTTGTCCTTCACGTGGACGACGAGGCCGCCTTCACCCTGCTCGGCCGCTATCTCCACCCGGGCCTCCGGTCTCGGGCGCGTGTACTTCACCGCGTTGCCGAGCAGGTTCTTGAAGACGAGCCGCAGCATGGCGGGATCTCCCCGAGCCTCCGGCATCGGCCCCATCTGCAGGACAACCTGACGGCCCTCGCGCTCTGGCGCGAGCTCCTCCCACACCTCCGCCACCAGAGGCTCCAGCTCAATGCGCGACTGGCGCATCTCCACCCGGCCCATGCGGCTGAAGGCGAGCAGATCGTCCACGAGCTGACCACCCCGCTGCGCCGACGAGGCGATGGTTCGCACGTAGCCCTGGGCCTTGGCATCCAGGCTACCGCGGGCATGACGCTCGAGGAGCTCGACGAAACCGGTGATGTGGCGCAGGGGCGCGCGCAGATCATGGCTCACCGTGTAGCTGAAGGACTCGAGCTCCCGGTTGGCCTCCTCGAGCTGCCGGGTCCGCTCGCTCACACGCTTTTCCAACTGGTGGTTGAGCTGGTGCACCGCCTCCTGCACCTCGCGCTGCACGGTGATGTCACGCGCGGCGGCGTAGATCATGCCCTCGGGAGTCGCGGGAGCGGTCGTCCAGGACAGCCATCGCCAGGTGCCGTTCTTGCACTGGTAACGGTTCTCGAATTGGAGGGCATGCGCGCCCTGCCCGATCTCCGCCAGCTCGTGGTTCGTCCGCTCCCGGTCCTCCGGGTGGATGAGGTCCAGAAAGGGTCGGGCGAGCAGTTCCTCCTCGCTCCAGCCCAGCACGCGCGTGAAGGCTGGGTTGACGCGCTTGAAGTAGGCATCCAGGCCCGCGATGCAGAACATGTCCGGCGCCAGTTGGAAGAAGCGATCACGCTCCTCCTCCGCA
Organism: Archangium lansingense; assembly: GCF_026626635.1. Taxonomy (GTDB): domain Bacteria; phylum Myxococcota; class Myxococcia; order Myxococcales; family Myxococcaceae; genus Archangium; species Archangium lansingense. Next base: position 5,926,834 of record NZ_JAPNKA010000001.1, on the reverse strand, counting down.
CGCTTCTGGAGGGTGATGTCGGTGGAGATGCCGCCCAGGGCGTAGGGCCGGCCCGACGTGTCCAGGAGCGGGAACTTGACGGACCAGTAGTTGTGCAGCCCGTCCACGTGGGGCGCCAGCTCCTCCATCTCCATGGGAACCCTACGGCGCAGCACTTCCACGTCATTTCGGCGGAACACCGCGGCAAGCTCCGGAATGTAGAGCTGCTCATCCGTCCTGCCGAGAATGTCCTCGCGATTGCGGCGCAGGAAGGCCTCGAAGGCATTGTTGACCAGCAGGTAGCGGCCCTGAACGTCCTTGACGTAGATGACGGCCGGAGACGCATCGAGAATGGCCCGGTAGTGCGCCTCCTCCCGCCCCCAGAGCCGCTCCAGCTCGAGGTTGCGCCGCTCCAGCTCCTCCCGGACGTGCTTGAGCTGGAGGAGGTTGCGCACGCGTACCCGCACCTCTTCGGCGGAGAAGGGCTTCACCAGATAGTCCTGGGCCCCCTCGCGCAGCAGCTTCAGCTTGAGCGCCTCGTCATCTCGGGTGGACAACACCACGATGGGCACCCGCTCGAGCGACTCCTCCTGGCGCAGCGCGGTCACCAAGGCATCACCGCTCAGGTGCGGGAGCTGGATGCCGGTGAGGATGAGATCCGGCCGGAGCGAGCGAGCCTTCTCCAGCGCCTCCTGGCCATTGAAGGCCGAGATGACGCGGTAATCGTCCTGGAGCGCCTCCACCATGAAGCGGTGGAGATCCGCGTTGTCCTTCACCACCAGCACGGAGGGGCGCGAAGTGTCATCCGCGCCATCCGCCTGGGCCGCCACCGCCTCGTGGACTCGCTCCGGTGCAGGGGGGGTGAGCTCCTCCAAGGTGCTGCGCAGCGCCAGACCCGCCTCGAGCCCCCACTCCTCCTCCGGAGCATGCCGTGTCACCTGCGTCCCCTCGGGAGCCTGGCATGGCAACTCCACCTGGAAGAGCGCGCCGCCGCTCGGCACCTCCGTCACCTGGACTTGCCCACCGTGCAGCTCGATGAAGTCCCGCACGAGGGACAGGCCAAGCTCCCTGCCCTCGACGCCACGCGTGCGCTCGGATCCCGTGCCCTCCACCTCCAACCGCGCCCGCTCTCCGGGCTTTCCGCCCACCACCACGCGGATGGATCCACCATCCGGGGTGGACTTGAAGGCATGGGACAGCAGGTGGAGCACCACCCGCTCCAGCTTCTCCACATCCACCTCGATGGAGAGGAGCACGGGCGCGTCCACGACGAAGGAGATGTGCCGCTGACTCGCCAGGGGCTCGAAGTGCCGGGCTACCTCGCGCACCAGCGACGCCAGCTCCACCTCGGCATACGCCAACTTCATGCGCCCCACGTCCATCCGGGCAATATCGAGCAGATCATCGATGTGCCTGAGCAGGAGGAGGGCGTTGCGGCGCATGACGTCCAAGTCCCGCCGCTGGACTCCGGTGAGGTTGTGCCCGTGCGCGAGCAGGGCCTCCGCGGGCCCCAAGATGAGCGCCAGGTGAGTGCGCAGCTCGTGGCTCACGTCGGAGAAGAACTGGGGGGTCTTCATCCTTCACGTCCTGGAACAGAGGGAGGCATTCGCGGCAGGTGAATCTGGAAAGTGGTGCCCTCTTCCGAGGAGGAGCGCACGCCCACGGTGCCACCATGAGCCCGGACGATCTGATCCACGATGTAGAGGCCCAACCCGATGCTGCGACGGGAGTTGTCGGGGGACTCCTCGCCACGCTGCAAGGGCTCGAAGAGGCGGCCGAGCAGCCCGTCAGGGATGGGGTCGCCGATGTTGTGAACCTTGAGCCATACGGCCTCCGCCTCGCCCACCACCGAGACCGTGACGTGCCCCTCATTGGGAGAGTACTGAAGGGCATTGCTCACCAGGTTGCTCAACACCTGCGCCAGCCGGTCCGCGTCCCATAGGCCCCTGCCCGCGTCCTGGTAGTGCTCGCGAATCTCCCGCCCAGAGTGGTTCAGCCCCACCTCCTGCAGCACCTGCCGGACGAGCGCGTACAAATCCACGGCCCTGCGCTGCAGCGGGATGCCACCGCCGAGGCGCGCCCGGGTGAAGTCGAGCAGGTCGCGCACCATGCGGGTGGCACGCTCCGCACTGGTGAAGATGAGGCGAGCATAGAAGGCGTTGCGCTCGTCCAGGCCCGCGTGGTTCATGAGCCCCGAGGCGCTCAGGGAGATGGCCCCCAGGGGGTTGCGCAGATCATGGGACACGATGCCGATGAGCTGCTGGGCGAACTCGGCATGTTGACGCGCCTCGGCCTCGGCGGCCCGGCGCTCCGTCACGTCCTGCGTGGCCCCCACCATCCGGGTGGCCCGGCCGTGCTCGTCCCGGACGACGAAGCCGTGGTCCGACACCGTGGCATAGCTCCCGTCCTTGCGGCGCAGGCGGTATTCGTCCTCCCACCGGTCCACTCCGGGAGATTGGACGGCGGTCTGGAGGCCGTGTAGCACCCGCCCGAGATCCTCCGGGTGGACGGCCTTGAGCCACCACTCCCCGGCGACATCCAGCTCGCGCACGCTGTAGCCGAACTGCTCCCTGAGGCCATCGTTCCGGGTGATCCGGCCCGCCCTCACATCCCAGTCCCAGAGCGAGTCCCGGGTGGCCCGCATGGCCAGCCGGTAGCGCTCCTCGCTCTCACGCAGGCGCTGCTCGGCCTGCAGGCGCTCGGCGCTCTCGCGAGCCTCCCGCAGGGCACGCTGGACACTCGGAACCAGGCGCTCCAGGCGCCCCTTGAGGACATAGTCGGTGGCGCCCAGCTTCATCAGCTCGATGGCGCGCTCCTCGCCCAGCGCCCCCGACACGAAGATGAACGGGAGCTGCGGCCGGGCGTGGCGAGCCAGCTCCAACGCCCGAGTGCCGCCGAATCCCGGGATGTTGTAGTCCGCGAGAATGAGCTCGTGGCCGTGATCGGCCAGGGCCTGGGTGAAGGAGCCATCCGAGTCCACGCGGGAGAGCGCCACGCTGAGCCCGTCCCGCTCCAGCCGCGCCTGGATGAGCTCGGCGTCGAGCGGATCATCCTCCAGCAGGAGCACGCGCAACGGAGGCCGTGTCCGGTCCCCCACGTCCGGAGGAGACCCCTCGGTATGGGGAAGGCTCATTCGCCCCCCTTCAGGACGGACGCCGTATCCGGCGGAGGCTCATTCACCTGGGTCCAGAAGACGCGCAGCCCCTCGAGCGCGGACTCGAGCTCCAGGAAGGAGACGGGCTTGATGACGTAGGCATTCGCTCCCAGACTGTAGGAGCGCACGAGGTCCACCTCCTCACGGCTCGAGGTGAACATCACCACCGGAACCAGCTTCAGGTCTGGATCACTCTTCATCCTGCCCAGCACCTGCAACCCGTCCACCCGCGGCAGCTTCAGATCCAGGAGCACCACCGCCGGATTCTCCGCCGGACGTCCAGAGTGAGAGCCCTGCCGGTACAGGTAGTCGAGTGCCTCCTGGCCATCGTTCGCCACGACCACCTTGTCCGCGAGGTGAGCCTCGGCGAAAGCGGCCAAGATGAGGGTGACATCGTTTTCACTGTCTTCGACCAGCAGGATGCGTTTCAGCGCCGACATGAGGGGAAGCCGCAAGAGGGGGGCGAGGTGGGGGGAGACCTTGTGAAGTCAGTAGATGAGAGGCCCACCCGGGAAGCAACCCAGGGGGCTCCTACGATTTGATTACTTTATATACCAAGTGCTTCTTTAACCTCGCAGGTGACTACCCCACTGTCGCGCGACGAGGAATCCGCAACCCGAACCGGCCACGAGGCTCCTGCTCCCTGTCTCGGTCTCGCCGGGCGCGCCGCGAGCGCCACCACTTTTCTACACCAATGACGGGCACCACAGCGGCACCCACCAGGGCACACAACCCCAGCGCCTCGAGCGTCAGCGGCGCGGTATCGAACACCGCCTGCATGAAGGGCAAGTAGATGAACCCGAGTTGCAGCAGCACCAGCAGCCCAATGCCGGCGTAGACGACAGGGTTGCTGAAGAGGCCAATGCGGAAGATGGAGTCGCGCAGGGCACGGCAGTTCAGCAAGTAGAAGATCTGAAACATGATGACCGTGGTGACAGCCATGGTCTGCGCCTCGGCGAGCGCCCGCGCGTGACCGACGCGTACGAGCTCGGCGTTGTACTCCCAGAGGAACAGTCCCGTGGCGCCAGCACACATCAGCACCGCGACCAGCAGGGTGCGCATCACCACGAAACCACTGAGCACGGGCGCATCCGGGTGGCGAGGAGGCCGATTCATCACGTCCGGCTCTCGGGCCTCGAAAGCCAGCGGCAGAGCGAGCGCTACCGTGGCTACCAGGTTGATCCACAACAACTGAGTGGGAAGCATGGCCAGCAACGGAACGTCCTCACCGTCGAGCCGCATGATGGGGAAGAAGGCCACGCCGACGATGAGGATGAGGGCCAGCCCCAGGTTGGTGGGCAGCACAAAGGCGAGCGATTTGATGAGGTTGTCGTAGACGCGCCGGCCACCCTCTACCGCCGCGGCGATGGAGGCGAAGTTGTCGTCCGTGAGGATGATGTCGGCAGCCTCCTTGGATACGGCCGTGCCGGTGATGCCCATGGCCACGCCGATGTTGGCCTGCTTGAGCGCGGGCGCGTCGTTGACACCATCTCCCGTCATGGCCACCACGTGCCCCTCCTTCTGGAGGGCGCGCACCAGGCGCAGCTTGTGCTCAGGCGCCACGCGGGCGAACACGTTGGAGGACGTGGCCACCTCGCGCAGCTGCTCCTCGTCCATCTCCGCGAGCTGAGCACCCGTCACCACCCGGCCCCCCTCGAGGATGCCGAGCTGCGCGCCAATGACCTCCGCCGTCTTTGCATGATCGCCGGTGATCATCTTCACGGTGATGCCCGCCGTGTGGCAGCGCTTCACCGCGTCGATGGCCTCCTCTCGCGGCGGATCGATCATCCCCTCGAGCCCCAGGAGCCGGAAACCACCCTCCACGTCTTCGAACCGGAGGCAGCCGTCCGAGGCCGCGACGGGCTTGCTCGCCATGGCCAGCACACGCATGCCACGCGACGCCAGGCGCTCCACCTCGGCGAGCACCCTGCCGGTGTCGAGCCCCTCGCCCAGGGAGCAGCGGCGCAACACCACCTCGGGAGCGCCCTTGAGGAGGATGAAGCGGCCGTCCCTCCCGCCCTCGTGGAGGGTGGCCATGAACTGATTCTCGGACTCGAAGGGGATGGCATCCACACGGGGATGGCGCTCGCGCAGCTCGTCCACCTTCAGGCCCGCCTTCTCCGCGGCGACGAGCAGCGCCCCCTCGGTGGGATCGCCCGTCAGCTCCCAGGAGCCATCCCTGGAACGGACCGAGGCGTCATTGCAGAGCGCGCCAGCCACGAGCGACTCGCGGGCGTCCTCGGACGGAGGGCCTGGAGGCTGCCCCTCGCGGCACAGCTCGCCCTGGGGTGAGTAGCCCACTCCCGAGAGGGACCAGGCACCACCCGGCGTCCACAGCGCCTGTACCGTCATCTCGTTGCGGGTGAGCGTGCCCGTCTTGTCGGAGCAGATGACGGTGGTGCTGCCCAGCGTCTCCACGGCGGGCAGCTTGCGGATGATGGCGCGGCGGGCGGCCATGTACTGCACGCCAATGGCCAGGGCGATGGTGACGATGGCGGGCAGACCCTCGGGGATGGCGGCCACCGCCAGCGTGAGGGCGGCCAGGAGCGACTCGGCCACCTCGTAGCCGCGCAACAGGCCCACGGCCAAAAGGATGATGGAGATGACGAGGATGGCGTAGGTGAGGTAGCGGCTGATGACGGCGAGCGCCTTCGTCAGCGGCGTCTGCAGGTCCACCGCCTCGCTCAGCAGTTGGGAGATGCGGCCGAGCTCGGTGGCACCGCCGGTGGCCACCACCACCGCTGTGCCTGTGCCGTAGGTGACGTGGGTGCCACCAAAGGCCATGTTCGTGCGGTCTCCCACGCCCGCGCTCGCGTCGACGGCGCCCATGCGCTTCTCCGAGGGGAGGGACTCACCCGTCAACGCGGCTTCTTCCACCTGGAGGTTGCGCGCGGCGAGCAGCCGCACGTCCGCGGGAACCTTATCGCCCGAGGCGAGCAGCACCACGTCTCCGGGCACGAGCTCGGCGGCGGGCGCCGTCCGCTTCTGGCCATCGCGCAGGACGGTGGCGTTCTCCGGCACCATCTGCGTGAGCGCCTCGATGGCCTTGCCCGCGCGGAACTCCTGCAAGAAGCCGATCAGGGTGTTGAGCCCCACCACTGCGAGGACGATGAGGCCATCCGTCAACTTGCCCAGGGCGATGGCCAGGGAGGCCGACGCGAGCAGGACCCAGATGAGCGGGCTGTTCACCTGGCGCCACAGGAGCTTGAGCGGACTCTCCCCGGAGACGTGCTGAAGCACGTTGGGGCCATGGCGCGCAAGTCGAGCACGGGCCTCGGACTCAGAGAGCCCCTCAGCGTGGGTCTGGAGGGTCTCGAGCACCCTCTCGGACGGCAAGGCGTGCCAGGGCGAGTCTTGCGGCCGCGGGGAGACCGACTGGGACGCTGGCTTACTCGGATTCATAAGGCGCTCCTCACAGGGCCAATCTGTGAACGCCCCCCCTCCCTGGCCAAAAGCAAGGCGCTCAGGGAGGCTTCGAGACGGCCGAAACCCAACTCCGTCTGCCTGAACGAAGGGCGACCAGACACGCTTGCCCCCGAGCAGCAGCTCCTTACTACCGCGATCTCAAGATCCAGCCGGTTGAGAATAACCCTAGAGGTTCTCACCAAAAATAGAACCTTACAGGGTGACGTAGTGCAGTTCTTCGTGAGGAAACGAGGCTACAAGAGCAAGGCCTTCACACCTGTAGCGCTGTTGGCTGTGTCAGATCGGCAAGGCTAAGCTGGAGGGCTCGGGCAGAGCGCGGACACACGCGCCCCCGACATCTTCTCGACGGAGTTTCCAGCCCCATGAACGATCTGTCCAAGCGCATCGCCAATCTTCCGCCCGAGAAGCGCGCGGAGCTGCTGCGCCGACTGGAACAGGCGGGTAACAAGGTCTCTCGGCCCAGCAACCGAGTCCGTGAGCCGGGCCGTCCACTCCCGCTGTCGTTCTCGCAGCAACGCCTCTGGCTCCTGCACGAGCTGCAGCCCACGAGCGCGGCGTACAACCTGCCCAACCTGCTGCGCATCCAGGGCCAGCTCGACACGGAGTTGCTCGAGCGCGCCCTGCGAACGGTGATCGAGCGGCACGAGTCGCTGCGCACCACGTTCCGCTCCGGTAACGACGGCCCAGAGCAGGTGGTGGTGCCGTCCACCGACTTCTCTCTGGAGCGCGCCGATCTGACGTCCGTGCCCGCCGAGCGCCGCGAGGAGGCACTCCAGGAGCGTGCACGCGCCGAAGCCCAGCGCCCGTTCGAGCTGACCACCGGGCCGCTCCTGCGCGCCACGGTGCACCGGCTGGGCGAACAGGAGCACGTGCTGCTGGTGGTGGTGCACCACATCGTCACGGATGGCTGGTCCTTCGGTGTACTCGCGCGCGAGCTGCTCGCCTGTTACGACGCCTTCGCGTCGGGCAGAGCGCCCGCGCTCCCGCCCCTGCCCCTCCAGTATCCCGACTTCGCGCTCTGGCAGCATGAGCGGTTGCAGGGAGAATTCCTCCAGGAGCAACTGGCCTACTGGAAGAAGCAGCTCGAGGGCGCGCCTACCGCCCTGGAGATGCCCACGGACCACCCTCGGCCCCCGACGCTCTCCGGACGGGGCCAGGAGCACCTCTTCGCGCTGCCTCGCGAGCTGTCGGACGCGGTGCGCGCGTTCGCGACCCGTGAAGGCGTGAGCGGCTTCATGGTGCTGATGGCCGCCTTCAACGTGCTGCTGTCGCGCTACGGAGGCCAGGAGGACATCTGCGTCGGTACGCCCGTCGCGGGCCGCAGCCACGCGGAGCTCGAAGGGCTCATCGGCTTCTTCATCAATACGGCCGTGGTGCGCTCGCGCCCTGTGGGGAGCCTGCCCTTCCGCGAGTTCCTGAAGGAGGTCCGCGAGGCCTCACTGGGAGCGCTCTCCCATCAGGAGGTGCCCGTCGAGAAGCTCATCCAGGAGCTTCGCCCGCCGCGAGAGCCGGGCCGCAATCCCCTCTTCCAGGTGTCCTTCGCGCTCCTGCCGCAGCAGGGGGCGTCGATGAACGTCGCGGGCCTGGATGCGCGCGTCGTGCCGATCTCCTCGGGTGGGGCCACGTTCGAGCTCACCTGGCTGTTGTCGGATCGTCCAGAGGGGTTCTCCGGCCGCATCGAGTACAGCACGGACCTCTTCGAGCCCGGGACGATTGCCCGCATGGCCGGGCACTTCCGGGTGTTGCTGTCCACGGCCATTGCCCACCCGGAGGCCCGGCTCTCCGAGCTGCCGCTGCTCACTGACGCCGAGACGCATGAGCTGCTCGTCGAGCGCAACGGTCCCGCCTCGGAGTACCCGCGCGACGTGTGCGTGCACCAGCTCATCGAGGCCCAGGTCGAGCGCACGCCTGAGGCCGTCGCCCTCACCTTCGAGGGCCAGTCGCTCACCTACCGCCAGCTCGACGAGCGCGCCAATCAGCTCGCCTGGCATCTGCGCTCGCTGGGCGTTGGCCCCGAGTCCCGCGTCGGCCTGTATCTGGAGCGCTCCCCGGAGATGGTCATCTCCCTGCTGGCCACGCTCAAGGCCGGCGGCGCCTATGTGCCGCTCGACCCCTCCTATCCCCAGGAGCGCCTGGGGTGGATGCTCGAGGACGCTCGGCCCACCGTGTTGCTGGCGCAGGAGCGCCTGCTGCCGGGTCTTCCTCCGCAGGGGGCCCACGTGGTGTGCGTGGACTCGGGTTGGAAGGACGTCTCCTCGCAGCCGCGCCATGCGCCTCCGCCCCTGGCCACGCCGGACAACCTGGCCTACGTCATCTTCACCTCCGGCAGCACTGGCCGCCCCAAGGGCGCCATGCTGGAGCACCGCGGCGTCGTCAACTACCTGCTCTGGTGCACCCAGGCCTATGCCATTGCCCAGGGTAACGGCTCTCCCGTCCACTCCTCGCTCTCCTTCGACCTCACTGTCACCAGCCTCGTGGCCCCGCTCGTGGTGGGCCGCACCGTTCTCCTCATCCCCGAGTCCCAGGGCGTCGAGGGCCTCGGTCAGGCCCTGCTGAGCGGCGACAACTTCAGCCTCGTCAAGCTCACCCCCAGCCACCTGCGCCTGCTCGAGCAGCAGATTCCCGCTGACAAGGCCGCTGGCCGCACCCGCTCCTTCGTCATCGGCGGCGAGGCCCTCACCGCCGACATGCTCGCCTTCTGGCGCAAGCATGCGCCGCTCACCCAGTTGGTGAACGAGTACGGCCCCACCGAGACGGTGGTGGGCTGCTGCGTGCATACCGTCTCCGCCCAGGACACGTCCGTGGGCGCCGTCTCCATTGGCCGCCCCATCGCCAATTCCCGCCTCTACATCCTCGATGCACATCTGCGGCCCGTGCCCACGGGCGTCGCGGGCGAGCTCTACATTGGTGGTGCCCAGGTGGGCCGCGGCTACCTCGCCCGCCCCGAGCTCACCGCCGAGCGCTTCATCCCGGATCCCTTCTCGCCCCAGCCCGGCGCCCGGCTCTACCGCACCGGCGACAGCGCGCGCTGGCTGGCCGATGGCACCATCGACTACCTGGGCCGGCTCGACTTCCAGGTGAAGGTGCGCGGCTACCGCATCGAACTGGGGGAGATCGAAGCCGCGCTGGCCCAGCACCCGGCGGTGCACCAGGTGGTGGTGGTGGCGCGCGAGGACCGCACCGGTGACAAGCGACTGGTGGCCTACGCGGTGCCTTCCTCCGGCCAGCAGCCGCCCTCCGCCTCCGAGCTGCGCGCATTCCTCGAGCAGCGGCTGCCCGGGTACATGGTGCCCTCCGCCTTCGTCCTCCTGGAGGCGCTGCCCCTCACCTCCAACGGCAAGGTGGACCGCAAGGCCCTGCCCGTTCCCGATGCGGCGCTCGCATCCGAGGCCGAGTACCTCGCTCCTCGCACCGAGACGGAGCAGCGGCTCGCCGCCCTGTGGAGCGAAGTGCTGCGCGTGGACCGCGTAGGCCTCCACGACAATTTCTTCCTGCTCGGCGGCCACTCGCTGCTGGCCACCCAGGTGGCCTCCCGCCTCCGCTCCACGTTCAGCGTGGAGTTGCCCCTGCGCACCCTCTTCGAGACGCCCACGCTCGAAGCGCTCGCCCGGGCCATCGACGCCTCCACCGGCGCCACACCCGGGCCCGTCCTGCCACCCCTGCGGCCCGTGTCGCGCCAGCAGTCCCTGCCCCTGTCCTTCGCCCAGCAGCGGCTGTGGTTCCTCGAGCAGCTCGTCCCCGACAGCGCGCTGTACAACATGCCCGCCCTGCTGCGGCTAGAGGGCGCGCTGGACACGGACGCTCTGGAGCGCGCGCTCACCGAGCTCGTCCGCCGTCACGAGGTGCTGCGCACCGCCTTCCCCGCCGAGTCCGGAGAGCCCCTCCAGGTCATCGCGCCGCCCGCCCCCGTGGCCCTCCAGCACGCCGACGTGAGCGCCCTGCCCGCCCCCGAGCGCGAGGCCCAGTGCCGCCGCGTCGCCATGGAGGAGGTCCGCCGGCCCTTCTCCCTCGCCCGGGGTCCGCTGCTGCGCGCCCTGCTCGTCAGGCTGGCCAGCACCGAGCACGCGCTCCTGCTCAACATGCACCACATCGTCTCCGACGGCTGGTCCATGAGCGTGCTGGCGCGTGAGGTGGCCACCCTCTACCAGTCCTTCAGCGAGGGAAAGCCGTCCCCCCTGCCCGAGCTGCCCGTCCAGTACGCCGACTACGCGGCCTGGCAGCGCAACTGGCTCCAGGGCGAGGCAATCGAGACGCAGCTCGCCTACTGGCGGCAGCAGCTCGCCCATGCGCCCCAGTTGCTGGAGCTGCCCACCGACAGGCCCCGTCCCGCCACGCAGTCCTATCGTGGCGCCACCTTCTCGCGGCTCCTGCCCCGCTCGCTCTCCCAGGCGCTCGAGGCGCTCTGCCAGCGTGAGGGGGTCACCTCCTTCATGGCCCTGCTGGCCAGCTTCCAGGCCCTGCTCGCGCGCTACTCCGGCCAGACGGACATCGTCATCGGCACCGACATCGCCGGCCGCACGCACGCCGACACCGAGAGCCTCATCGGCTTCTTCGTCAACCAGCTCGTCATGCGTGGGGACCTCTCTGGAGATCCCACCTTCCGCGAGCTGCTGGGCCGTGCACGCCAGGTGGCGCTCGGCGCCTACGCCCACCAGGACGTTCCCTTCGAGGAGCTGGTGCGCGTACTCAATCCCGAGCGCAGCCTCGCCCACGCCCCCATCTTCCAGGTGAAGCTCGTTCTGCAGAACGCGCCCGCCACCGAGCTGCGGCTGCCGGGGCTCACCTTCCGGGCCGAGCAGAACACCACGGGCGCCGCGAAGTTCGACCTCACACTCGCCGTCACCGAGACCCCCTCGGGCCTGCTGTGCATGTGCGACTACAGCAGCGATCTCTTCGACGCGGGCACCATGGCCCGCCTGCTGGAGCACCTCCAGGTGCTGCTGGAAGGGGCCACCGCCAACCCCGAGCTGCGCCTGTCCACCCTGCCCCTGCTCACCGAGGCCGAGCGGCGCCAGCTCCTCGTGGACTGGAACGACACCTCCGCCCGGTTCGAGGACACCTGCGCCCACCACCTCTTCGAGGCCCAGGCGCGGCGCACCCCGGACGCCATCGCCGTCCAGTCCGGTGAGCAGTCCCTCACCTACCGTGAGCTGGATGAGCGCGCCAACCAGCTCGCCTGGCACCTGCGCACTCTTGGAGTCGGCCCCGAGGTGCTCGTTGGCCTGTGCGCCGAGCGCTCCCCGGAGCTGGTGATCGGCATCCTCGGCATCCTCAAGGCCGGCGGCGCCTGGCTCCCGTTGGATCCGTCGTACCCCACCGATCGCCTCGCCTTCATGCTGGGCGACGCACGTCTTCCCGTCCTCCTCGCCCAGGAGCACCTGGCCGATGAGCTGCCCGTGCAGAGCGAGCTGCTCGTCCTGATCGACGCGGAGTGGGACCTCATCGCCACCCAGCCCGTGCATGCCCCCGACGTGCGCGTGCTGCCCGACAACCTCGCCTACGTCATCTACACCTCGGGCAGCACCGGCCGCCCCAAGGGCACCCTGCTGCGCCACCACGGCCTGTGCAACACCGCGCGCAAGACGATCGAGGACATGCGGCTGGCGCCCGGCGGCCGCGTGCTCCAGTTCGCCTCCATCGGCTTCGACGCCTCCGTCTGGGAGATTCTTCCCACCCTCATGGCGGGAGCCCAGCTCCACCTCGGCTCCCGCGAGGAGCTGATGCCCGGCGCGCCCCTGCATCAGCTCCTCCAGCAGCGCGCCATCACCGCCGCCACGCTCACCCCCTCGGTGCTCGCCCAGCTCGAGCCCCAGGGACTGCAAGCCCTCGAGACGATTACCTCCGCCGGTGAGGCCTGCACCTCCGAGCTCGTGGCGCGCTGGCAACCGGGCCGGCGCTTCATCAACGCCTACGGCCCCACCGAGACCACCATCTGCGCCACCCTCGAGACCGAGGTGGACGCGCGACGGATCTCCATCGGCCGCCCCTTCCACAACGTGCGGGCGTACGTGCTGGACGCCCACCTGCGACCGCTGCCCGTGGGTGTCCCGGGAGAGCTGTTCATCGGTGGCGCCGGCCTGGCCCGTGGCTACCTCGGCCGCCCGGAGCTCACCGCCGAGCGCTTCATCCCGGATCCCTTCTCCTCCGAGCCCGGAGAGCGCCTCTACCGCACCGGTGACAAGGTGCGCTGGCTGTCCGAGGGAACCCTCGAGTACCTGGGCCGCATCGACTTCCAGGTGAAGCTGCGCGGCTTCCGCATCGAGCTGGGTGAGGTGGAATCCGCCCTGCTGGCGCATACCTCCGTACGCGAGGCCCTCGCCCTGGTGCGCGAGGACGAGCCCGGGGACAAGCGCCTGGTGGCCTATGTCGTGGCCCACCCAGGTGAGACCGTCGATGCCGGTGCGCTGCGCTCCTTCCTCCAGCAGCGCCTGCCCGAGTTCATGCTGCCCTCGGCCTTCATGGTGCTCGAGGCGCTCCCCCTCACCTCCAGCGGCAAGGTGGACCGCAAGGCCCTGCCCATTCCCGATGGGGCGCTCACGGCCAGCGCCGAGTACGTCGCTCCGGGCACCGAGACGGAGCAGCGGCTCGCCGCCCTCTGGAGCGAGGTGCTGCGCGTGGAGCGCGTGGGCCTCCATGACAACTTCTTCGAGCTGGGCGGCCACTCCCTGCTGGCCACGCAGATTGCCTCGCGCATCCGCGCCGTCTTCGGCGTGGAGCTGCCCCTGCCCACCCTCTTCGAGGCGACCACGCTCGAGGCGCTCGCCCGGGCCATCGACGCCACCGCCCGCACCACGCCCGGGCCCGTCCTGCCGCCCCTGCGGCCCGTGTCGCGCGAGCAGCCCCTGCCGCTCTCCTTCGCCCAGCAGCGGCTGTGGTTCCTCGAACAGCTCGAGCCGGGGACGCCGCGCTACAACATGCCGGGGGCCGTGCGCCTGGAAGGGCCGCTCGACGTCCCCTTGCTGGAGCGCGTCTTCACGGAGACGCTCCAGCGCCACGAGTCCCTGCGCACCACGTTCCGCGTCGAGGCGGACACCCCTGTGCAGATCATCGCCCCCACGGCAGCGCTGCGCATGGCGGTGGTGGACCTGACGTCCCAGCCCTCCGAGCGGCGTCTGTCCGAGACCCGCCGGTTGATCAACGAGGAGGCCCAGCGCCCCTTCCAGTTGGAGCACGGTCCGCTGCTGCGAGCCACCCTGCTGAAGCTGGACGAGCAGGAGCACGTGCTGGTGCTCAACATGCACCACATCGTCTCCGACGGCTGGTCCATGGGTGTGCTCGTGCGCGAGGTGGGACAGCTCTACTCGGCCTTCGCCCGGGGTGAGCCCTCGCCGCTGCCCGCGCTGCCCGTGCAGTACGCCGACTACGCGGCGTGGTCCCGCGATTGGCTGCAAGGCGAGGAGCTGGAGCGACAGAGCGCCTGGTGGAAGCAGCAGCTCGCTGGCGCCCCCACCCTGCTGGAGCTGCCCACCGACAGGCGCCGCCCGCCCGTGCAGAGCTTCCGCGGCACCTGGCTCCCCGTCCGCATTCCCCGCGAGCTCTCCGATTCCCTCGCCCAACTGGCCCAGCGTGAGGGCGTCACTCCCTTCATGCTGGTGCTCGCCGTCTTCCAGGTGCTGCTGCACCGCCACTCCGGGCAGCAGGACATCGTCGTCGGCTCTCCCATCGCCGGCCGCCGCCTGGCCGAGCTCGAGGGACTCATCGGCTTCTTCGTCAACACGCTCGTGCTGCGCACCCGGATGGAGGGCAATCCCACCTTCCGTGAGCTGTTGCGGCGCGTGCGCGAGACGACCCTCGGCGCCTACGCCCACCAGGATCTACCCTTCGAAAAGCTGGTGGAAGAGCTCCAGCCCGAGCGCAACCTCAGCCACAACCCGCTCTTCCAGGTGTCCTTCTCGCTGGACAAGCTGCCGCTGAGCGACCTCGACAGCCCGGGGCTGAAGATGAGCCCCCTCGAGTCCGACACCGGCGTGTCCAAGTTCGACCTGGCGCTCACCCTCTCGGATACCTCCGAGGGACTGGTGGGCGGCCTCGCCTACAGCACGGACCTCTTCGACGCCTCCACCATTGCCCGCATGACCGAGCACCTGCGGATGCTGTTGGAGGGAGTGGTGGCCTCGCCCGAGGCGCGCCTCTCCGACCTGCCCCTGCTCTCAGAGGCCGAACGCCAGCAGGTCCTGGTGCAGTGGAACGACACCGCTGCCGACTTCCCCTCCCACTCCTGTGTCCACCACCTCTTCGAGCAGCAGGTCGCCCTGCGCCCCGACTCCATCGCCGTCGAGTTCGGTGACGCTCGCCTCTCCTACCGTCAGCTCGACGAGCGCTCCAACCAACTGGCCCACCTGCTGCGCTCCCACGGCGTTGGCCCTGACGTCCTCGTCGCCCTGTGCCTGGAGCGCTCCCTGGAGCTCATCGTCTCCCTGCTCGCCATTCTCAAGGCCGGTGGCGCCTACCTCCCCCTGGACGCCTCCTACCCCGCCCAGCGTCTGGCCTTCATGCTCGAGGACGCTCCTCCCCGCCTCCTGCTCACCTCTCGCGCTCTGCGTGCCCAACTCCCCGTCTCCGAGGGCCTCTCCTCCCTCTTCGTCGAGGAGCTGAGCCTCGAGGGCCTGCCCACCTCCACTCCTGCCTCCGGCGTCACCTCTCAAAACCTCGTCTACGTCGACTTCACCTCGGGCACCACCGGCCGTCCCAAGGGCGTCGCCATCGAGCACCGCTCCGTCCAGCGCCTCTTCCACGGCATCCACTACGCACACCTCGGCCCCGAGGAGACCTTCCTCCTCATCGCCCCCGTCTCCTTCGACGCCTCCACCCTCGAGCTGTGGGGCCCTCTCCTCTTTGGCGGCCGTCTCGTCGTCTTCCCTCCTCAGTCCCCCAGTGACTTGGAGCTGCTCAGCCAGACTCTCCTCAAGCACCAGGTGACGACTCTCCACCTCACCGCCGGCCTCTTCTCCCAGGTGGTTGAGCACAAGCCCGAGTGCCTGCGCGGCCTGCACCAACTGCTCACCGGTGGCGACGTCGTCTCCGCTCCTCACGTGCGCCGCGTCCTGGAGTCTCTCGGCATTCCCGTCACCGCCTGCTACGGCCCCACCGAGAGCACCCTCTTCACCTCCTGCTTCCGCATGTCCCGACCCGAGCAGGTGGGTAGCGCCGTCCCCATTGGTACCCCCATCGCCAACACCCAGGTGTACCTGCTGGACTCCTCCTTCCAGCCCGTTCCCGCTGGTGTCCCTGGCGAGCTCTTCATCGGCGGCGACGGCCTGGCCCGCGGCTACCTCTCTCGCCCGGACCTCACCGCTGAGCGCTTCCTCCCCAACCCCTTCGGCTCTCCCGGCACCCGCCTCTACCGCACCGGCGACCTCTCCCGCTGGCGCAACGACGGCGTCCTGGAGTTCCTCGGCCGCATCGACAACCAGGTGAAGGTGCGTGGCTTCCGCATCGAGCTGGCCGAGGTGGAGGCCGCCGTCCTGGCCCACTCCTCCGTGCGCGAGGCCATTGCCCTCGTCCGCGAGGACGTCCCCGGCGACAAGCGTCTGGTGGCCTACTTCGTCTCCCACCCAGAGCAGCCCCTCGACGCGGGCACGCTGCGCTCCTTCCTGCAGCAGCGCCTGCCCGACTTCATGGTGCCCTCCTCCTTCGTCTCTCTGGAGGCCCTGCCCCTCAACGCCAACGGCAAGGTCGACCGCAAGGCCCTCCCCGTACCCGATGGGACGCTCGCCTCCAGCACCGAGTACATCGCTCCTCGCAACGAGACGGAGCAGCGGCTCGCCGCCCTCTGGAGTGAGGTGCTGCGCGTGGAGCGCGTGGGCCTCCACGACAACTTCTTCGAGCTCGGCGGCCACTCACTGCTGGCGACCCAGCTCGTCTCCCGCACCCGCGCCGCGTTTGGCGTGGAGCTGCCCCTGCGCACCCTCTTCGAGGCCCCCACGCTCGAAGCGCTCGCCCGCGCCCTGGAGTCCTCCCTCCGCGCTACCCCGGCGCTCGTCCTGCCGCCCCTGCGAACCGTGTCGCGCGAGCAGACCCTGCCGCTCTCCTTCGCCCAGCAACGGCTGTGGTTCCTCGAGCTGCTCGAACCGGGCACCGCGCGCTACAACATGCCCGCGGCCGTGCGGCTGCAAGGGGCACTCGACGTCTCCCTGCTGGAGCGCGTCTTCACGGAGCTGGTCCGGCGCCACGAGCCCCTGCGCACCACGTTCCGCCTCGAGGCGGACTCGGCCGTGCAGCTCATCGCCCCCACTGCGGCGGTGCGCCTGGCGGTCATGGACCTGACCACCCTGCCGTCCGAGCAGCGCCAGGCCGAGACCCAGCGCCTGACCGATGAAGAAGCCCAGCGCCCCTTCCAGTTGGAGCACGGTCCGCTGCTGCGGGCCACGCTGCTGAAGCTCGACGAGCAGGAGCACGTGCTGGTGCTCAACATGCACCACATCGTCTCCGACGGCTGGTCCATGGGCGTGCTCGTGCGAGAGCTGGCGGCGATCTATCAGGCCCTCGCGGCGAACCAGCCCGTGCCGCTGCCCGAGCTGCCCGTGCAGTATGTCGATTACGCCGCCTGGCAGCGCCAATGGCTGCAAGGAGAGGAGCTCGAGAGGCAGCTCTCCTTCTGGCGGCAACAGCTCGCCGGTGCCGCACCCGCCCTGGAGCTGCCCACCGACAGGCCGCGCCCGCCCGAGCAGACCTTCCGCGGGGCCACGCTCGAGATGCCGCTCTCGCGGAAGCTGACCGCGGACCTCAAGAGCCTCTGCCAGCGCGAGGGGGTCACCCCCTTCATGCTGCTGCTGTCCGCCTTCCAGGTGGTGCTGCAGCGCCACTCGGGGCAGGAGGACTTCTGCATCGGCTCGCCGATCGCCGGCCGTGATCAGACGAAACTCGAAGGCCTCATCGGCGTCTTCGTCAACACCCTGGTGCTGCGCACACGCATGGAGGGCAACCCCTCCTTCCGCGAGCTGCTGCGGCGCGTGCGCGAGACGACCCTGGGCGCCTACGCCCACCAGCACCTGCCCTTCGAGAAGCTGGTGGACGAGCTCAAGCCCGCGCGCAGCCTGGGTCGCTCTCCGATCTTCCAGGTGCTGTTCGCTTTCCAGAACGTCCCCGTGACCGAGCTCGACGTGAAGGGACTCTCGCTGCGGCCACTGGCCATGAGCACGAACGTGTCCAAATTCGAGCTCGAGCTGGCCTTCAGCGAGACCCAGAGCGGCTTCCTGGGCAACTTCGTCTACAACACCGACCTCTTCGACGCTTCGACCATCAAGCGCCTGGGCGAGCACCTGCGGGTGCTGCTGGAGGGAGTGGTGGCCTCACCCGAGGCGCGCCTCTCCGAGCTGCCCCTGCTCTCAGAGGCCGAGCGCCAGCAGGTCCTGGTGCAGTGGAACGACACCGCAGCCGACTTCCCCTCCCACTCCTGCGTCCACCACCTCTTCGAGCAGCAGGTGGCCCTGCGCCCCGACTCCATCGCCGTCGAGTTCGGTGATGAGCGCCTCTCCTACCGTCAACTCGACGAGCGCTCCAACCAACTGGCCCACCTGCTGCGCTCCCACGGCGTTGGCCCTGACGTCCTCGTCGCCCTGTGCCTGGAGCGCTCCCTGGAGCTCATCGTCTCCCTGCTCGCCATCCTCAAGGCCGGTGGCGCCTACCTCCCTCTGGACGCCTCCTACCCCGCCCAGCGTCTGGCCTTCATGCTCGAGGACGCTCCTCCCCGCCTCCTGCTCACCTCTCGCGCTCTGCGTGCCCAACTCCCCGTCTCCGAGGGCCTCTCCTCCCTCTTCGTCGAGGAACTCAGTCTGGAGGGCCTGCCCACCACCTCTCCGGTTTCAGGCGTCACCTCTCAAAACCTCGTCTACGTCGACTTCACCTCGGGCACCACCGGCCGCCCCAAGGGCGTCGCCATTGAGCACCGCTCCGTCCAGCGCCTCTTCCACGGCATCCACTACGCACACCTCGGCCCCGAGGAGACCTTCCTCCTCATCGCCCCCGTCTCCTTCGACGCCTCCACCCTCGAGCTGTGGGGCCCTCTCCTCTTTGGCGGCCGTCTCGTCGTCTTCCCTCCTCAGTCCCCCAGTGACTTGGAGCTGCTCAGCCAGACTCTCCTCAAGCACCAGGTGACGACTCTCCACCTCACCGCCGGCCTCTTCTCCCAGGTGGTTGAGCACAAGCCCGAGTGCCTGCGCGGCCTGCACCAACTGCTCACCGGTGGCGACGTCGTCTCCGCTCCCCACGTGCGCCGTGTCCTGGAGTCTCTCGGCATTCCCGTCACCGCCTGCTACGGCCCCACCGAGAGCACCCTCTTCACCTCCTGCTTCCGCATGTCCCGGCCCGAGCAGGTGGGTAGCGCCGTCCCCATTGGTACCCCCATCGCCAACACCCAGGTGTACCTGCTGGACTCCTCCTTCCAGCCCGTCCCCTCAGGTGTCCCGGGCGAGCTCTTCATCGGCGGCGACGGCCTGGCCCGCGGCTACCTCTCTCGCCCGGACCTCACCGCTGAGCGCTTCCTCCCCAACCCCTTCGGCTCTCCCGGCACCCGCCTCTACCGCACCGGCGACCTCTCCCGCTGGCGCAACGACGGCGTCCTGGAGTTCCTCGGCCGCATCGACAACCAGGTGAAGGTGCGCGGCTTCCGCATCGAGCTGGCCGAGGTGGAGGCCGCTGTCCTGGCCCACTCCTCCGTGCGCGAGGCCATTGCCCTCGTCCGCGAGGACGTCCCCGGTGACAAGCGTCTGGTGGCCTACTTCGTCTCCCACCCGGAGCAGCCTCTCGACGCGGGCTCGCTGCGCTCCTTCCTCCAGCAGCGCCTGCCCGACTTCATGCTGCCCTCGGCCTTCGTCTCCCTGGAGGCCCTGCCCCTCAACGCCAACGGCAAGGTCGACCGCAAGTCCCTCCCCGTACCCGATGGCGCTACCGCCTCCGCCACCGAGTACGTCGCTCCTCGCAACGAGACGGAGCAGCTCCTGTGCGACATCTGGGCGCAGGTGCTCGGAGCGCGGCAGGTGGGCATCCACGACAACTTCTTCGAGCTGGGGGGTGACTCCATCATCAGCATCCAGCTCGTCGCGCGTGCACGCCGGGCCGGGCTCGTCCTCTCCACCCGGGACCTCTTCCAGCACCAGACGGTCGCACAGCTCGCCTTGGTGGTGAAGCCCGCCTCCGAGCCACTGGGCGAGCAGGGCCCCGTCATCGGCCCGGTGCCGCTCACCCCCGTCCAGCACCACCTGCTGCGGCACGATCCGGAGCACGCCCACTACTTCAACCAGTCCGTGCTCCTGGCCTCGCGCCAGCCCCTGGAGCCCTCCGTCCTGGAGAAGGCCCTCCAGTACCTGCTCTCCCACCACGATGCCCTCCGCTCGCGCTTCCGCCAGCACGAGGGCTCCTGGGTTCAGGAGAATGCCAGCCCCGAGGAGATGGCCTTCCACCTGCTCCAGGTGGACCTCTCCTCCACTCCCGCCTCCGAGCAGTCCAGGGCCCTCGAGGCCGAGGCCTCGCGACTCCAAGCCAGCTTCGTCCTCTCCCAGCCGCCCCTGGTGCGTGCCGCCCTCTTCCACCTCGGTGACGGCCAGCAGCGCCTGCTGCTCGTCCTCCACCACCTCGTCGTGGATACCGTCTCCTGGCGCCTGCTGCTGGAGGACCTCGAGTCCGCCTACCAGCAGTTGCAGCACGGACCCCAGGCGTCCCTGCCGGCGAAGACCACCTCCTTCCAGGCGTGGGCCCGCCGCCTGCAGGCCCACGCCCAGTCGCTGGAGCTCGCCGCCGAGGTGGCCCTCTGGTTGGACGAGGCCCGCCAGCACGTGGTGGCACTGCCCACCGACGCCTCCGGTCCCAACACCTACGCCTCGACGCGCTCCGTCTCCATCTCGCTCGACGCCGAGGAGACGAAGCTGCTGCTCCAGGAAGTACCTTCCGCCTGGCGCGCCCGCATCCAAGAGGTGCTGCTGACAGCCCTGGCGCAGACCCTCTCCGAGTGGACGGGCCAGTCCCGGGTGCTGGTCGACCTGGAAGGCCATGGCCGCGAGGAGCTCTTCGACGACGTGGACCTCTCGCGCACCGTCGGCTGGTTCACCGCGGTGACGCCCACGCTGCTGCCGCTGCCTTCCGGTGGCTCGGCCGGTGAGAGCCTGCGCGCCGTGCGCGACTCGCTGCGCCGCCTGCCCCACAATGGCCTCGGCTTCGGCCTGCTCGAGTCGTTCGGCCCACCCGAAGTGGCCCGGCGGCTCCAGGCCCTTCCCCCGGCCCAGGTCGCCTTCAACTACCTCGGCCAGCTCGACACCGCGGCGTCCGCCAGCCGCCTCTTCTCGCTGTCCTCCGAGCCCGCGGGCCAGGCCCTCTCGCCCTCGGGTACGCGCCAGCATCTGCTGGAGCTCAACGGCTCCGTCTTCCAGGGCCGCCTCCAGCTCGCCTTCGGCTACAGCACCCACCTCCACCACGCGGCCACCATCGAGTCGCTGGCCCAGCGCTTCCTCCACCATCTGCGCGCGCTCATCTCCCTGCGCACTTCCGAGGACGCCCGCCGCTTCTCTCCGGGGGACTTCCCGCTCGCGGCCCTCACCCAGCAGCAACTGGACACCGTGCTGCGGCAGGCCGGGCCGGACGCCGAGGACCTCTACCCGCTCTCCCCCACCCAGCAGGGCATGCTCTTCCACGCCCTGCTCGCCCCCGAGTCCTCCACCTACTTCGAGCAGCTCTCCTGGTCGGTCTCCTCCTCGATCGATCTGCCGGCCTTCCTGCGCGCCTGGAAGCTCTGCCTCCAGCGCCACACCATCCTGCGCTCCTCCTTCCACTGGGAGGGCCTCGAGACACCGCTCCAGGCGGTCCACTCCCAGGTGGAGCTGCCCTTCGAGCTGCGCGACTGGACCTACCTGCCCGCCTCCGAGCAGGAGGCCCGCTTCGAGCAACTGCTGCGCGCGGACAAGCAGCGCGGCATCGACCTGCGCCGCGCGCCGCTGGTGCGGCTGACGGCCATCCGGATGGCCAATGAGCGCCTGCGCTTCCTCTGGAGCCACCATCACCTGCTCCTGGATGGCTGGAGCCTCGGCCTGCTCATCGTCGAGGTCTTCTCCCTCTACGAAGCCCTGCGCGCGGGGCGCACGCTCCAGCTCGCCCCCCAGGTGCCCTACCGCGACTACATCGCCTGGCTGTCGCGCCGCGACGCCTCCGCCGATGAGGCCTGGTGGCGCTCCTACCTGGAAGGGTTCTCCGCGCCCACGTCCCTGCCCGCGGACACCCACGCCGCGCCCGGCCAGGGCCAGCCCCCCACACTCGAGCTGGACCTGAGCGCCGAAGCCACCGCCGCCCTGCAGGCCTTCGCCCGCCAGCACCAGCTCACCGTGAACACGCTCACGCTCGCGGCCTGGGCGTTCGTGCTCTCGCGCTACTCGGGCGAGCAGGACGTCGTCTTCGGCAGCACCGTGGCCGGCCGGCCTCCCGAGATGCCCGGCTCCGACACCCTGGTGGGCATCTTCATCAACACCCTGCCCACCCGCGTGCGCTTGTCTTCGGGCAGCTCGGCGTTGCTGCCCTGGCTCCAGGCGCTCCAGACCCAGCAGTCCGAGCAGCGCCAGTACGAGCACTCCCCGCTCGTCCAGGTCCAGTCCTTCAGCCAGATTCCCCGCGGCGTCCCGCTCTTCGACTCCCTGCTCGTCTTCGAAAACTATCCTCTCGACACCACGATGGCGGGCTCGGCCTCCTCGCTCCAGGTGAGAGACCTCCAGGGCTTCGAGCACACCAACTACCCGCTCACCCTCTCTGTCATCCCCGGCAACGCGCTGCGCCTGCGGGCCGTCTACCACACGCCCCGCTTCGAGCACGCGTCCATGCAGCGGCTGCTCGAGCATTGGCGCAATGCCCTACACGCCCTGCCCACCGCCTCGCGCGTGGGTGACATCGCTCTGCTCTCCGAGGCCGAGCGGCAGCAGGTGCTGGTGGAGTGGAACCAGGAGCGGACGGACTACCCGAGGGAGAAGTGTGTCCACACGCTCTTCGAGGAGCAGGTGGAGCACACGCCGGACGCGGTGGCCGTGGACTTCGACGGCGTGCGCCTCACCTACCGCGAGCTCAACCGCCGGGCCAACCAGCTCGCCCACCGGCTGCTGAAGCTGGGCGTGGAGCCGGGCGCCAGGGTTGGTCTGTGCGTGGAGCGCTCGGCTCACATGGTGGTGGGCATGGTGGCCACCCTCAAGGCCGGCGGTGCCTACGTTTCCCTGGATCCGTCCTACCCCAAGGAGCGTCTGGCCTTCATGGTGGAGGACTCCTCTCTGACTGTCCTGCTCACCCAGGAGTCACTCGCGGGCAGTCTGCCGGAGAGTGCCGCTCGGGTGGTGTGCCTGGATGCCGCGGGTGAGGGCCTCGACGCCGAGCCGGAGAGCAACCCGAGCAGCGGCGCTCAGGCCACCCATCCCATCTACGTCATCTACACCTCGGGCTCGACGGGCCGCCCCAAGGGCGTGTGCGTACCGCACCGGGGCGTGGTGCGCCTGGTGCGCAACACCAACTTCATCCACCTGACGGCCGAGGACCGGGTTGCGCAGGCGTCCAATGCCTCGTTCGACGCGGCGACGTTCGAGGTGTGGGGCGCGTTGCTCAACGGGGCAACGCTGGTGGGGATGTCGCGGGACGTGGTGCTCTCGCCCCAGAGCTACACCGCCTTCCTCAGGGATCAGGCCATCAGCGTGCTGTTCGTGACGACAGCCCTCTTCAACCAACTGGTGGCGGAGTCGGCGGACACCTTCCGCACGCTGCGGCAGGTGCACTTCGGTGGCGACGCGGCGGATGCGAGGGCAGTACGTGCGGCGCTGGCCGGTAGACCGCCGCAGAAGCTGGTGAACGCCTACGGCCCGACGGAGAGCACCACGTTCGCCACCTGGCACCTGGTGCAGGAGGTGGCAGAGGCAGCGGTGACGGTGCCCATCGGGCGGCCGCTGGCCAACACGGAGCTGTACGTGCTGGACGTGTGGATGCAGCCGGTGCCGGTGGGCGCGGCGGGCGAGCTGTACATCGGTGGCGACGGACTGGCGCTGGGCTACCTGGGCCGGCCAGAGCTGACGGCGGAGAAGTTCGTGCCCCATCCGTTCAGCACGGAGGAAGGCGCACGCCTGTACCGTACGGGCGACGTGGTGCGCTACCGGGCAAACGGGAGCGTGGAGTTCATCGGGCGGGCCGACTCTCAGGTAAAGGTGCGCGGCTTCCGCATCGAGCTGGGCGAAGTGGAGTCCGTGCTGGGTGGACACCCGGCTGTCCGTGAGTGCGTGGTGGTGGTGCGTGATGACGGCGCTGGCGGCAAGCGCCTGGTGGCGTACGTGGTGCCTGCCTCCCCCAGTGTCCCCACTTCCGAGGAGTTGCGGACCTGGCTGAAGCAGCAGATGCCCGAGTACATGGTGCCCTCCGCCTTCATGGTGCTGGAGAAGCTGCCGCTCACGCCCAACGGCAAGGTGGACCGGAAGGCCCTGCCCGCCCCAGAGGCCACTGTCTCCGAGGCCGGGTACGTCGCCCCGCGCACGCCCACCGAGGAGCAGCTCGCCACCATCTGGGCCGAGATCCTCTCCGTGCCTCGCGTCGGCGCCGAGGACGACTTCTTCGAGCTGGGTGGCCACTCCCTGCTGGCCACTCGCGTTCTCTCCCGCCTGCGCTCGGCCTTCCAGGTGGAGCTGCCCGTGCGCGCGCTCTTCGATGCGTCCACCCTCTCCGCGCTCGCCGCGAAGCTGGACGAGGCCCGCGCCAGCCAGAACCAGAGTGCGCTCCAGGTTCCCGTGCTGCGGCCTACTCCGCGCACCGGCGACCTTCCGCTGGCCTTCGCCCAGCAGCGCCTGTGGTTCCTCGATCAGCTCGAGCCCGGCAGCCCCGTCTACAACATCCCCGCGGCCCTGCGTCTCTCCGGCCAGCTCGACACCGGGGCGCTGCAGCGCGCCTTCCAGGAGCTCGTGCACCGTCACGAATCCCTGCGCACCACCTTCGCCTCGCGCGACGGCCAGCCCACTCAACTCATCGCGTCCTCCGTCTCCGTCACGCTCGAGGTGATGGATCTCCAGGATGTGCCCGCCGCCGAGAGGGAGAGCCGCGCCCAGCACCTCGCCCATCAAGAGGCGCAGCGCCCCTTCGACCTGGCCAACGGTCCGCTCCTGCGTGCCAGCCTGCTGCGCCTGGCCTCCGATGAGCACGTGCTGATGCTCGTGATGCACCACATCGTCTCGGACGGCTGGTCCATGGGCGTGCTCGTGCGCGAGATGGCCTCGCTCTACCTGGCCTTCGCCTCCGGCCAAGAGCCCAACCTGCCGCCGCTGCCCATCCAGTACGCCGACTACTCCGTCTGGCAGCGTTCCTGGCTCCAGGGCCAGGTGCTCGACTCTCAGCTCGGCTACTGGAAGCAGCAGCTCTCCGGGGCGTCGTCCGTCCTCGAGCTGCCCACCGACAAGCCGCGCCCTCCCGTGCAGACGTTCCGGGGTGACAGCGTGTCCGTGACCCTGCCCAAGGCACTCTCCGACTCCATCAAGGCGCTCTCCTCGCGGCTGGGCATCACCCCCTTCATGACGCTGCTGGCCGGCTTCCAGGTGCTGCTGCACCGCTACTCCGGACAGAGCGACCTCTCGGTGGGCTCGCCCATCGCTGGCCGCCGCGGCACCGAGCTCGAGGGCCTCATCGGCTTCTTCATCAACACGCTCGTCCTGCGCTCGCAACTGTCCGCGGACACCTCCTTCCACGAGCTGCTGCTCCAGGTGCGCGACACCACGCTCGGCGCCTACGAGCACCAGGACATTCCCTTCGAGAAGCTCGTCGAGGAGCTCTCGCCCCAGCGTGATCTCAGCCGCTCGCCCTTCTTCCAGGTGATGTTCGTCCTGCAGAACGCGCCGGTCGAGGCGCTGAACCTGCCGGGACTCACCCTGCGCCCGCTGGCTCAATCGATCAGTACGGCCAAGTTCGACTGGACGCTTTCACTCGCCGATTCGCCTGCGGGCTTCACCGGAATCCTCGAGTACAACACCGACCTCTTCGAGCGGGACACGGCAGCTCGCGCCGTGGAGCACCTGCGCCTCCTGCTCGATGCGGCCGTGGCCCACCCGGAGCAGAAGCTCTCCGCGCTGCCTCTGCTCTCCGAGGCCGAGCGGCAGCAGGTGTTGGTGGAGTGGAACGACACGCGCGTGGACTACCCGCGCGAGGCCAGCATCCACTCGCTCTTCGAGGCCCAGGCCGCCCGCACTCCGGACGCCGTCGCCGTGCAGTTCGAGGACTCGCACCTCACCTACCGCCAGCTCGACGCGCGCGCCAACCAGCTCGCCCACCACCTGCGCGACCTGGGCCTCACGCCCGGTACGCCCGTGGCCCTGTGCGTGGAGCGCTCGCTGGACATGGTGGTCTCCACCCTGGCCATCCTCAAGGCCGGCTGCGCCTACGTCCCGCTGGACCCCTCCTACCCCCGCGAGCGCCTGGAATTCATGATCCAGGACGTGCGCGCGCCCCTGCTCCTCACCCAGCGCCACCTTGCCGAGCGCCTGCCCTCGGGCCACGCGCGCCTCGTGCTGCTCGACTCCGACGCGCACCTCGTCTCCCAGCAGAGCGAGGCCTCCCCGGGCGTCACCGTGTCTTCCGACGCGCTCGCCTACGTCATGTACACCTCGGGCTCCACCGGCCTGCCCAAGGGCGTGTGCATCCCCCACAGGAGCGTGGTGCGCCTCGTCATGGGCTCGCGCTTCGCCGACTTCGGGCCCGGCGAGGTGATGTTGCAGCTGGCCCCCATCTCCTTCGACGCCGCCACCTTCGAGCTGTGGGGCAGCCTGCTGCACGGCGGCAAGCTCGTCGTCTTCTCTCCCCACACGCCTTCCTTCGAGGAGCTGGGCGCCGCCCTTCTCACCCACGGCATCACCACCCTGTGGCTCACCGCCGCGCTCTTCGACCAGATGGCCTCCACGCAACTGGGAGCCCTCTCGCGCGTGCGTCAGGTGCTCGCCGGTGGTGACGTGCTTTCCCCCGAGCGAGTGAAGGCCCGCCTCACCCAGGGTGGCCTGCTCATCAACGGCTACGGCCCGACGGAGAGCACTACCTTCGCCACCACCCACGCGCTCACCGCGGTGGAGCAGGTGGGCCACAGCGTCTCCATCGGCCGCCCCATCTCCAACACCCAGGTGTACGTGCTGGATGAGCGGCAGCAACCGGTCCCCCCGGGAATCCCCGGCGAGCTGTACATCGGCGGCGATGGCCTGGGCTGGGGCTACCTCAACCGCCCCGAGCTCACCGCCGAGAAGTTCGTCCCCAACCCCTTGGCCCTCGTGCCGGGTGAGCGCCTCTACCGCACGGGCGACAAGGTGCGCTGGCTGGCCAACGGCACCCTCGAGTTCCTCGGCCGCCTGGACTCCCAGGTGAAGCTGCGCGGCTTCCGCATCGAGCTGGGTGAGATCGAGTCCGTGCTCGACAAGCACCCGGGCGTTCGCCAGAGCGTCGTGGTGGCCCGCGAGGACAGGCCCGGCGACAAGCGCCTGGTGGCCTACGTCGTCGCCTCCACCGAGCAGGTCCCCGCCACCTCCGAGCTGCGCTCCTTCCTCAAGGAGCGGCTGCCCGAGTACATGGTGCCCTCGGCCTTCGTCGCGCTGGAGCAGATGCCCATCACCGCCAACGGCAAGGTGGACAGGAAGGCCCTGCCCGTTCCGGAGGCCACGGTCTCCGAGGCAGCGTACGTCGCCCCGCGCACACCCACCGAGGAGCAGCTCGCCGCCATCTGGGCCGAGGTCCTCTCCGTACCTCGCGTCGGCGCCGAGGATCACTTCTTCGAGCTGGGTGGTCACTCGCTGCTCGCCACCCAGGTGGTTTCCCGTCTGCGCTCGGCCTTCCAGGTGGAGCTGTCCTTGCGCGCGCTCTTCGAGGCCCCCACCCTCGCCGCGCTCGCCGCGAAACTGGACGAGGTCCGTGCTAGCCAGGGCCAGAGTGCGCTCCAGACGCCCGCGCTGCGGCCCGCTCTGAGCACCGGCGACATTCCGCTGTCCTTCGCCCAGCAGCGTCTGTGGTTCCTCGATCAGCTCGAGCCCGGTAGCTCCGTCTACAACATCCCCTACGCGCTCAGGCTCTCCGGCCAGCTCGACACCGGGGCTCTGCAGCGAGCCTTCCAGGAGCTCGTGCACCGCCACGAGTCCCTGCGCACCACCTTCGCCTCGCGCGACGGCCAGCCCATCCAACTCATCGCGCCCTCGCTTCCGATTCCGCTCGACGTCCTGGACCTGAGCAACGAGCCCGCCACCGAGCGGGAGAGCCGCGCCCAGCACCTCGCCCAGCAAGAGGCGCAGCGCCCGTTCGACCTGGCCAACGGTCCGCTCCTGCGCGCCAGCTTGCTGCGCCTGGCCTCCGACGAGCACGTGCTGATGCTGGTGATGCACCACATCGTCTCGGACGGCTGGTCCATGGGCGTGCTCGTGCGCGAGATGGCCTCGCTCTACCTGGCCTTCGCCTCTGGCCAGCAGCCCAACCTGCCGCCTCTGCCCATCCAGTACGCCGACTACTCCGTCTGGCAGCGCTCGTGGCTCCAGGGCGAGGTGCTCGACTCGCAGCTCGGCTACTGGAAGCAGCAGCTCTCCGGGGCGTCCTCTGCCCTCGAGCTGCCCACCGACAAGCCGCGTCCCCCCGTGCAGATGTTCCGGGGTGGCAACGTGCCCGTGACCCTGCCCAAGGCGCTCTCCGACTCCATCAAGGCGCTCTCCTCGCGGCTGGGCATCACCCCCTTCATGACGCTGCTGGCCGGCTTCCAGGTGCTGCTGCACCGCTACTCCGGACAGGGTGACATCTCCGTCGGCTCGCCCATCGCTGGCCGCCGCGGCACCGAGCTCGAGGGCCTCATCGGCTTCTTCGTCAACACGCTCGTCCTGCGCTCGCAATTGTCCGCGGACACCTCCTTCCACGAGCTGCTGCTCCAGGTGCGCGACACAACACTCGGCGCCTATGAGCACCAGGACATCCCCTTCGAGAAGCTCGTCGAAGAGATCTCACCCCAGCGCACCCGGGGCCGCTCTCCGCTCTTCCAGGTGATGTTCGCCCTGCAGAACGCCCCCATGGGCGCGCTCCGCCTGCCTGACCTGACCCTGCGCCCGGTGGAGCTCGAGGGCCGCACCTCCAAGTTCGACTGGACACTCTCGCTCGTCGATTCGCCCGAGGGCTTCACCGGAATCCTCGAGTACAACACCGACCTCTTCGAACGGGACACGGCGGCTCGCGCCATGGAGCATCTGCGCCTCCTACTCGATGCGGCCGTGGCCCAACCGGAGCAGAAGCTCTCCGCGCTGCCCCTGATCTCCGCGACCGAGCGCCACCAGCTCCTGGTGGAGTGGAACCAGACGCGGACGGACTACCCGAGGGAGAAGTGTGTCCACACGCTCTTCGAGGAGCAGGTGGAGCGCAGGCCGGACGCGGTGGCGGTGGACTTCGACGGCGTGCGCCTCACCTACCGCGAGCTCAATCGGCGGGCCAACCAGCTCGCACACCGGCTGATCAAGCTGGGCGTGGAGCCGGGCGCCAGGGTCGGTCTGTGCGTGGAGCGCTCGGCCGACATGGTCGTGGGCATGGTTGCCACCATCAAGGCCGGTGGCGCCTACGTCCCGCTGGACCCCTCCTACCCCAAGGAGCGTCTGTCCTTCATGGTGGAGGACTCCTCGCTTACGGTGCTGCTCACCCAGCAGTCGCTCTCGGACAGTCTGCCGCAGAGTGGCGCCCGGGTGTTGTGCCTGGATGCCGCGGGTGAGGGCCTCGACGCCGAGCCGGAGAGCAACCCGAGCAGCGGCGCTCAGGCCACTCATCCCATCTACGTCATCTACACCTCGGGCTCGACGGGTCGCCCCAAGGGCGTGTTGGTACTGCACCGGGGCGTGGTGCGACTGGTGCGCAACACCAACTACATCCACCTGACGGCAGAGGACCGGGTTGCGCAGACGTCGAATGCCTCGTTCGACGCGGCGACATTCGAGGTGTGGGGCGCGTTGCTCAACGGGGCAACGCTGGTGGGCATGTCGAGGGACGTGGTGCTCTCGCCCCAGAGGTGTGCCGCGTTCCTGCTGGAGCAGGCCATCAGCGTGCTGTTCGTGACGACAGCCCTCTTCAACCAACTGGTGGCGGAGTCGGCGGACACCTTCCGCACGCTGCGGCAGGTGCACTTCGGCGGCGAGGCGGCGGATGTGAGGGCGGTACGTGCGGCACTGGCCGGTAGACCGCCGCAGAAGCTGGTGAACGCCTACGGCCCGACGGAGAGCACCACGTACGCCACCTGGCACCTGGTGCAGGAGGTGGCGGAGGGCGCGGTGACGGTGCCCATCGGGCGGCCGCTGGCCAATACGGAGCTGTACGTGCTGGACGGTCGGATGCAGCCGGTGCCGGTGGGCGTGGCGGGCGAGCTGTACATCGGTGGCGACGGACTGGCACTGGGCTACCTGGGCCGGCCGGAGCTGACGGCGGAGAAGTTCGTTCCCCATCCGTTCAGCACCGAGGAAGGCGCACGCCTGTACCGCACGGGCGACGTGGTGCGCTACCGGGCGGACGGCAGCGTGGAGTTCATCGGGCGGGCGGACTCGCAGGTGAAGGTGCGCGGCTTCCGCATCGAGCTGGGCGAGGTGGAGTCCGTGCTGGCAGGACACCCGGATGTCCGTGAGTGCGTGGTGGTGGTGCGCGACGACGGCGCTGGCGGCAAGCGCCTGGTGGCGTACGTAGTGCCTGTTTCCCCCACTACCCCCACTACCCCCACTTCCCCTCTCCCCTCGGGAGAGGGACGGGGTGAGGGTGCCGAGCATCCCGGGTTGAAGCCCGAGGAGCTGCGGACCTGGCTGAAGCAGCGGATGCCCGAGTACATGGTGCCCTCCGCCTTCATGGTGCTGGAGAAGCTGCCGCTCACGCCCAACGGCAAGGTGGACAGGAAGGCCCTGCCCGCTCCGGAGGCCCCAGTCTCCCAGGCCGCATACGTCGCCCCGCGCACGCCCACCGAGGAGCAGCTCGCCGCCATCTGGGCCGAGGTCCTCTCCGTTCCTCGCGTCGGCGCCGAGGACGACTTCTTCGAGCTGGGTGGCCACTCGCTGCTTGCCACCCAGGTGGTTTCCCGCCTGCGCTCGGCCTTCCAGGTGGAGCTGCCCGTACGCGCTCTCTTCGAGGCCTCTACCCTCTCCGCGCTCGCCACGAAGCTGGACGAGGTCCGTGCCAACCAGGGCCAGAGTGCGCTCCAGGCGCCCACGCTGCGGCCCGCTCCGCGCACCGGTGACATCCCGCTGTCCTTCGCCCAGCAGCGCCTGTGGTTCCTCGACCAGCTCGAGCCCGGTAGCTCCGCCTACAACATCCCCTATGCGCTCAGGCTCTCCGGCCAGCTCGACACCGAGGCCCTGCGCCGCGCCTTCCAGGAGCTCGTGCACCGCCACGAGTCCCTGCGCACCACCTTCACCTCGCGCGACGGCCAGCCCGTCCAGCGGATCGTCCCGGAGCTCTCCCTTCCGATCGAAGTCCTGGACCTGAGCAACCTGCCCGCCTCGGAGCAGGAGGGCCAGACCCGGCAGCTGGCCGGTCAGGAGGCGCTGCGGCCCTTCGACCTGGCCAATGGTCCGCTCCTGCGCGCCAGCCTGCTGCGCCTGGCCTCCGACGAGCACGTGCTGATGCTCGTAATGCACCACATCGTCTCGGACGGCTGGTCCATGGGTGTGCTCGTGCGCGAGATGGCCTCGCTCTACCCGGCCTTCGCCTCCGGCCAGCATCCCAACCTGCCGCCTCTGCCCATCCAGTACGCCGACTACGCCGTCTGGCAGCGCTCCTGGCTCCAGGGCCAGGTGCTCGACTCTCAGCTCGGCTACTGGAAGCAGCAGCTCTCCGGAGCGTCGTCCGCCCTCGAGCTACCCACCGACAAGCCGCGTCCCCCCGTGCAGACGTTCCGGGGTGACAGCATGTCCGTGACGCTGCCCAAGGCGCTCTCCGAGTCCATCAAGTCCCTGTCCCTGCGCCTGGGCACCACCCCGTTCATGACGCTGCTGGCCGGCTTCCAGGTGCTGCTGCACCGCTACTCCGGACAGAGCGACCTCTCGGTGGGCTCGCCCATCGCCGGCCGCCGCGGCACCGAGGTCGAGGGTCTCATCGGCTTCTTCGTCAACACGCTCGTCCTGCGCTCGCGCATCTCGCCGGAAGCCACCTTCCACGACGTACTCCGCCAGGTGCGCGACACCACGCTCGGCGCCTACGAGCACCAGGACATCCCCTTCGAGAAGCTCGTCGAGGAGCTCTCGCCCCAGCGCACCCTGGGCCGCGCTCCGCTCTTCCAGGTGATGTTCGTCCTGCAGAACGCCCCCATGGGTGCGCTCCGTCTGCCTGACCTGACCCTGCGCCCGGTGGAGCTCGAGATCGCCACCTCCAAGTTCGACCTCACGCTCACGATGATCGAGGGCCCCGGTGGCCTCGGCGGCGCCGTCCTCTACAACACCGATCTGTTCGAGGCCGGCACGGTGGCTCGGATGATGCGCCACTACCAGACCGTCCTGGAGGCACTCACCACTCGTCCCGACACCGCCATCCTCGACCTGCCCCTCCTCACCGCCGAGGAGCGCCAGCAGGTGCTGGTGGAGTGGAACGACACGCGCGCGGACTACCCTCGCGAGGCCACGCTCCACTCGCTCGTGCAGGCCCAGGCGCACCGCATTCCCGACGCGCCCGCGCTCGTGTCCGAGTCCGGCACCCTCACCTACCGCCAGCTCACTGAGGCCGCCACGCGCCTCGCCCTGCACCTGCGCTCGCTCGGTGCGGGCCCGGACACCCGCGTCGCCATCTCCTTCGAGCGCTCCCCCGAGCTGCTCGTCTCCATCCTCGGGACGCTCGAGGCCGGCGCCGCCTGGGTGCCGCTCGATCCCGAGTACCCCGCCGAGCGTCTGGCCTTCATGCTCGAGGACAGCGGAGCCCAACTGCTCCTCACCCGCTCCGCCCTGCTCGAGGCGCTGCCCGCCACCCATCAGGCCCGGGCCGTCTGCCTGGACTCGTTGGAGACGCTGGAGTCGCTGCCCGCACCCGCTCCGGGCACCTCGCTGCCCCAGACCTCTGCCGACAGCCCCGCCTACGTCATCTACACCTCCGGCAGCACCGGCCGGCCCAAGGGTGTCCAGGTGGCCCACCGCGCCGCCGTCAACCACCTGTCCTGGCGCCAGCGGGAGTTCCCCATGGGAGCCCAGGACGCTTTCCTCCAGAAGGCTTCCTTCAGCTTCGACATCTCCGTCTGGGAGATGTTCGCCCCGCTGCTGGCCGGCGCACGCCTGGTGCTCGCGCGTCCCGGTGGCCAGAGGGATCCCGAGTACCTGGTGCAGGCCGTGGTGCGGCACGCCATCACCCACCTGCACTTCGGCCCCGCGCCCCTGACGGCCTTCCTGCAGACGCCCGGCGTCGAGCAGTGCCAGTCGCTGCGCTTCGTCTTCTGCGGCGGCGAGCCCCTCACCGCCGAGCTCCACTCGCGCTTCGTCTCCACGCTGAGGGCGCGGCTCGTCCACCAGTACGGGCCCACCGAGACGTGCATCGACAGCACCGCCTGGGTGAGCCCGGCCCACCCGGTGTCCACGCTCCCCATTGGCCGCCCCGTCGCGAACACCCAGGTGTACGTGCTGGACGAGCGGCGGCAGCCGCTGCCCCCGGGCCTTCCCGGCGAGCTGCACATCGGCGGCGACGGCCTGGCCCTGGGCTACCTCCACCGCCCGGAGCTCTCCGCCGAGAAGTTCATCCCGGATGCATTCAGTGGTGTCCCCGGCGCGCGTCTGTACCGCACGGGCGACAAGGTGCGCTGGCTCGCCGACGGCACGCTCGAGTTCCTCGGCCGCATCGACTTCCAGGTGAAGGTGCGTGGCTTCCGCATCGAGCTGGGAGAGGTGGAGTCCGTCCTGGCCCGACACCCCGCGGTGGGCCAGTGCCTCGTCCTCGCCCGCGAGGACAAGCCCGGCGACAAGCGCCTGGTGGCCTATGTCGTCGCCTCCGCCGAGCAGGCCCCCGCCACCTCCGAGCTGCGCTCCTTCCTCCAGGAGAGGCTGCCCGAGTACATGGTGCCCTCCGCCTTCATGGTGCTGGAGAAGCTGCCACTCACGCCCAACGGCAAGGTGGACAGGAGGGCGCTGCCTGCCCCGGAGGCCACGGTCTCCGAGGTCGGGTACGTCGCCCCGCGCACCGCCACCGAGGAGCAGCTCGCCGCCATCTGGGCCGAGGTCCTCTCCGTGCCTCGCGTCGGCGCCGAGGATCACTTCTTCGAGCTGGGCGGCCACTCACTGATGGCCACCCAGGTCGTCGCCCGCCTGCGCTCGGCCTTCCAGGTGGAGCTGCCCGTGCGCGCGCTCTTCGAGGCGCCCACCCTCTCCGCGCTCGCCCGCCGGCTCGATGAGGCCCAAGGCCAGGGCAGGACTGCGCGTCCGGTGCCCGCGCTGCGGCCCGGGTCCCGCCCGAAGAGCATCCCGCTGTCCTTCGCCCAGCAGCGGCTGTGGTTCCTGGATCAGCTCGAGCCCGGCAGCCCCGTCTACAACATGCCCGTGGCCGTCCGCTTCCAGGGCGCCCTGGACGTGTTGGCGCTGGAGCGGGCCTTCTCGGCGCTCATCGAGCGTCACGAGGTCCTGCGCACCACCTTCCAGCTCGAGGGCGAGGAGCCCATCCAGGTCATCTCCCCGACCGTGGCCGTGCCGCTGACCGTGGTGGACCTGGGCGCCCTGCCCGAGGACCAGCGCGAGCCCGAGCTGCGCCGTCTCGCGGGCGAAGAGGCCGTGCGCGCCTTCGACCTGGTGCGCGGCCCCCTGTTCCGCATCACGCTGCTGCGTCTGAACGCAGGGGATCACGTACTGCTGATGACGATGCACCACATCGTCTCCGACGGCTGGTCCACCGGCGTGCTCATCCGTGAGCTGGCCGCGCTCTACCAGGGCCTGACCTCGGGGCGGCCCGCCACCCTGCCCGCCCTGCCGGTGCAGTACGCCGACTACGCGACGTGGCAGCGCGGCTGGTTGCGGGACGAGGCGCTGGAGGCCCAGCTCGCATACTGGCGCCAGCAGCTCTCCGAGGCCCCCCGCGCCCTGGAGCTGTCCACCGACAAGCCGCGGCCCGCGGTCCTGGCGCATCGCGGTGCCCTGGAGAGCACGCGGATGCCCCGCGAGCTGGGCCTGGCCGTCACGGAGCTCGCCCGGAGCGAGGGCGCCACGCCCTTCATGGTGCTGCTGGCGGCGTGGCAGCTGCTGCTGGCGCGCTACTCGGGCCAGGACGACATCTCCATCGGCTCACCCATCGCTGGCCGTACCCAGGCGGAAACGGAGAGCCTCATCGGCTTCTTCGTCAACACCCTGGTGCTGCGCACCCGGCTCGACGGCAACCCCACCTTCCGCCAGTTGCTGGCCCACGTGCGGGAGACCGCCCTGGGTGCCTACGCCCACCAGGACGTGCCCTTCGAGAAGCTCGTCGAGGAGCTCCAGCCCGAGCGCGACCTGAGCCGCACGCCGCTCTTCCAGGTGATGTTCACCCTGCAGAACACGCCCCGGCAGGAGCTGTCCCTGCCCGGCCTCACCCTGCGCTCGCTCGACGCCACCCACCAGATCGCCAAGTTCGAGCTCTCGCTCACCTTCTCCGAGGCCCCGGACGGACTCGCCGCCCACCTCGAATACGACACCGACCTCTTCTCCAAGGCCACCGCCTCGCGCATCCTCGAGCACCTGCGCGTGCTGCTGGAGGGCATCATCGCCGGTCCGGACCAGCGTCTGTCCGAGCTGTCCCTGCTCTCCGGCGCCGAACGCCACCAGGTGCTGGAGGCCTGGAACGACACCGCCGTGCCTTCCGAGCAGGGCGTCTTCGTCCACCAGCGCTTCGAGGCCCAGGCACA
Source organism: Archangium lansingense (assembly GCF_026626635.1). Taxonomy (GTDB): domain Bacteria; phylum Myxococcota; class Myxococcia; order Myxococcales; family Myxococcaceae; genus Archangium; species Archangium lansingense. The sequence goes on along the minus strand of NZ_JAPNKA010000001.1, from coordinate 5,891,483 downwards.
CCGCACGCCTGACGCCCCCGCGCTCGTCTTCGACTCCGGCCAGCTCACCTACGCCGAGCTCGACGCGCGCTCCACGCAGCTTGCCCACTACCTGCGCTCGTTGTGCGTCGGCCCCGAGGTGCGCGTCGCCGTGTGCATGGAGCGCTCGCCCGAGATGCTGGTGGCCCTGCTCGCCATCCTCAAGGCGGGTGCCACGTACGTCCCGCTCGATCCTTCCTACCCCTCGGAGCGCCTGGCCTTCATGCTCCAGGACTGCGGCGCCTCGTTGCTCCTCACCCAGGACGCCCTCGCCTCGCTGCTGCCCACCGGGCCCATCCTCGTGTGCCTCGACACCTGGTGGCAGGAGCCCATCGAGCCGCTGCCCGCCCCGCCCCTGGTCTCTGGCGTCCACGCCGACTCCCCGGCCTACGCCATCTACACCTCGGGCAGCACCGGCCAGCCCAAGGGCACGCTCATCACCCACCGCGCCCTGGCCAACCACATGGCCTGGCTGCTCTCCACGTTCGGCCTCACCTCCGAGCACCGGGTGCTGCTCAAGACGCCCCTCTCCTTCGACGCCTCCGTCTGGGAGTGCTGGGCTCCGCTGATGATGGGCGCGCCCCTGGTGCTCGCCCCGCCCGAGGCCCACCGCGATCCGGCCGCACTCGTCGAGTGCGTGCTGCGCCAGCGCGTCTCCGTGCTCCAGGTAGTGCCCTCGATGCTGCGCTTCCTGCTGGACGAGCCCGCCCTCTCGCGGGCCACGCACCTGCGCTGGCTGTTCTGCGGAGGTGAGGCGCTCGCCTCGGAGCTGGCGCCCCGGCTCGCGGAGGCATTGCCCGAGGTGCGGCTGGTCAACCTCTACGGCCCCACCGAGGTCACTATCGACGCCACCTTCGCCCAAGCCACGGCCGAGGCGTCCGGCCCCTCCATTCCCATTGGCCGCCCCGTGGCCAACACCCAGGTGTACGTGCTGGACGCGGCGCTGCAGCCGGTGCCTCCGGGAGTCCCAGGCGAGCTCTTCATCGCCAGTGCCCAGCTCGCGCGTGGCTACCTCGGCCGTCCGCACCTCACCGCCGAGCGCTTCCTGCCCAACCCCTTCAGCGCCACGCCGGGTGAGCGCATGTACCGCACCGGTGACCGGGTGCGCTGGCTGGCCAACGGCTCGCTGGAGTACCTGGGCCGCATCGACTTCCAGGTGAAGCTGCGCGGCCAGCGCATCGAGCTGGGGGAGATCGAGTCCGCCCTCAGCCGTCTGCCCGGTGTCCGTCAGGCGCTGGTCCTGGTGCGTGAGGACGTGCCGGGCAACCAGCGGCTGGTGGCCTACCTCACCGCGACGGAAGGCCACACGCTGGAGTCCGAGGCCCTGCGCTCCGGCCTCCAGAGGCTGCTGCCCGAGTACATGGTGCCCTCCGTCTTCATGGTGCTGGAGGCGCTGCCGCTCACGCCCAACGGCAAGGTGGACCGGAAGGCCCTGCCCGCCCCGGAGCACACCCTCTCCGAGGCCGGGTACATCGCCCCGCGCACCGCCACCGAGGAGCAGCTCGCCGCCATCTGGTCCGAGGTCCTCTCCGTGCCCCGCGTGGGCGCCGAGGACGACTTCTTCGAGCTGGGTGGCCACTCCCTGCTGGCCACCCGCGTCCTCTCCCGGCTGCGCTCGGCCTTCCAGGTGGAGCTGCCCGTGCGAGCCCTCTTCGAGGCGCCCACCCTCTCCGCGCTCGCCAGGAGGATCGACGAGGCCCGCGCCAGCCAGGGCCGGAGTGCGCTCCAGGTGCCCGCGCTGCTGCCTGCTCCGCGCACCGGTGACATCCCGCTGGCCTTCGCCCAGCAGCGGCTGTGGTTCCTCGACCAGCTCGAGCCCGGCAGCTCCGTCTACAACATCCCCTCGGCCTTGCGGCTCTCCGGCCAGCTCGACACCGAGGCCCTGCGCCGCGCCTTCGAGGCGCTCGTGCTCCGTCACGAGTCCCTGCGCACCACCTTCGCCTCTCGCGACGGCCAGCCCATCCAGCGGATTGCCCCGGAGCTCTCCATCTCGCTGGACGTGCAGGACCTGAGCGACGTGCCTGCTTCCGAGCGGGAGGCGCGGGCCCGTGACCTGGTCCAGAAGGAGACGTCGCGCCCCTTCGATCTCGCCAACGGTCCGCTCATTCGTACCGCCCTGCTGCGACTGGACGCCCACGACCACGTGCTGCTCGTCACCGTGCACCACATCGTGTCGGACGGTTGGTCCACGGGTGTGCTCGTGCGCGAGGTGGCCTCGCTCTACCGGGCCTTCGCTTCCGGCCAGCAGCCCAACCTACCGCCGCTGCCCATCCAGTACGCCGACTTCGCCCTCTGGCAGCGCTCGTGGCTGCAGGGCGAGGTGCTCGACACGCAGCTGGGTTACTGGAAGCGGCAACTGGGTGATGCGCCGACCCATCTGGAGCTGCCCACCGACAAGCCGCGTCCTCCCATGCAGACGTTCCGGGGTGACAGCGTGCCCGTGGCGCTGCCCAAGGCGCTCTCCGCGTCCATCAAGTCGCTCTCCACTCGCCTGGGCGTCACCCCCTTCATGACGCTGCTGGCCGGCTTCCAGGTGTTGCTCTCGCGCTACTCGCGTCAGGACGACATCTCCGTCGGCTCGCCCATCGCCGGCCGCCGCAGCACCGAGCTCGAGGGCCTCATCGGCTTCTTCATCAATACGCTCGTGCTGCGCTCGCGCTTCTCACCGGAGGCCTCCTTCCGCGAGCTGCTCCTCCAGGTGCGTGACACCACGCTCGGCGCCTACGAGCATCAGGACATTCCCTTCGAGAAGCTCGTCGAGCAGCTCAAGCCTCAGCGCGATCTCAGCCGCTCGCCCCTCTTCCAGGTGATGTTCATCCTGCAGAACACGCCCTCCGAGGCGCTGAACCTGCCGGGCCTCACCCTGAGCCCGGTGCAGCAGTCGAGCACCACGGCCAAGTTCGACTGGACGCTCGCGCTCACCGACACGCCCAACGGTTTCGCGGGAGGCCTCGAGTACAACACCGACCTCTTCGAGCGCGACACCGTGGTCCGCGCCGTGGAGCACCTGCGCATCCTGCTCGAGGCGGCCATCTCCAACCCGGAGACCCGCCTCTCCACGCTGCCCCTGCTCTCCGAGGCCGAGCAGCACAAGCTCCTGGTGGAGTGGAACGACCTCCCCCTCGACTACCCGCGCGAGGCCACCCTCCACGAGCTCTTCGAGGCCCAGGCCGCCAGGACTCCCGACGCCGAGGCCCTCATCGACGGCACGCGCTCGCTCACCTACGCCGAGCTCAATGCCCGCGCCAACCAGCTCGCTCACTCCCTGCGCGCTCTCGGAGTCACCGCCGAGACGCCCGTGGGCATCTGCTCCAAGCGCTCCGCTGATCTCGTCGTCGGTCTGCTCGGCATCCTCAAGGCTGGCGGCCTCTACGTCCCGCTCGACCCTGCCTACCCCCGCGAGCGTCTGGGCTTCATCATCGAGGACGCTCAGCTGCGCTTCCTCGTCGCACAGTCCTCCGTCATCGACAGCCTGCCTGAGCACTCCGCCCACGTGATGCTGCTCGACAAGGACTCCGAGTCCCTCTCTCGCTCCAGCACCAGCAACCCCGTCCGTGCGGCCTCCAGCTCCAACCTCGCCTACCTCATCTACACCTCCGGTAGCACCGGCCGCCCCAAGGGCGTCTCCATCGAGCACCGCAACGCCGTCTCCTTCCTCTCCTGGGCTCGCACTGTCTTCTCTCCGGAGCTCCTCTCCGGAATGCTTGCCTCCACCTCCATTGCCTTCGACTTGTCCGTCTTCGAGCTCTTCCTCCCCCTGAGCCTCGGCGGCACCGTCATCCTCGCTGGCAATGCTTTGGAGCTGCCCTCCCTGCCCGCTGCTCAGCGTGTCTCCCTCGTCAACACCGTCCCCTCCGCCATGGCGGAGCTGCTGCGCTCCGGCGGCCTCCCCTCCTCCGTCCGCGTGGTGAACCTCGCCGGTGAGCCCCTGGCCACCTCTCTCGTCCAGCAGCTCTACCGCCAGCCCGGCCTCTCCCTCGTCTACGACCTCTACGGGCCCTCCGAAACCACCACCTACTCCACCTTCACCCTGCGTCACTCCGACAAGCCCGCCACCATCGGCAGGCCCATCTCCGGCACCCAGGTCTACCTGCTCGACGAGCGGCTCCAGCCCGTGCCCACGGGCGTGCCCGGCGAGGTCTTCATCTCGGGCGCCGGTGTCTCCCGCGGCTACCTCGGCCGCCCGGAGCTCACCGCTGAGAAGTTCCTCCCCGACCCGTTCAGCACCACTCCGGGCGCTCGCATGTACCGCACCGGTGACCTCGCGAAGTACCGCGCCGACGGCAACCTCGAGTACCTCGGCCGCACCGACTTCCAGGTGAAGGTGCGCGGCTTCCGCATCGAGCTGGGTGAAATCGAAACCGTCCTCGACAAGCACTCGGGTGTCCGTCAGGTCGTCGTGGTGGCCCGCGAGGACAGGCCCGGCGACAAGCGCCTGGTGGCCTACCTCACGCCCTCGGGCGAGCAGGCTCCTACCGCCGCCGAGCTTCGCGCCCACCTCAAGCAGCACCTGCCCGAGCACATGGTGCCCTCCGCCTTCGTCGTGCTCGAGCAACTCCCCCTCACCCCCAACGGCAAGATCAACCGCAAGGCCCTGCCCGCTCCAGAGGCCAGCAGCGACTCCGCCACCGAGCACATCGCCCCGCGCACGCCTACCGAGGAGCTGCTCGCCTCCATCTGGTCCGAGGTGCTCTCCGTGCCCCGCGTGGGCGCCGAGGACAACTTCTTCGAGCTCGGCGGCCACTCGCTGCTGGCCACCCGTGTCCTCTCCCGCGTGCGCACCGCCTTCCAGGTGGAGCTGCCCGTGCGCGCCCTCTTCGAGGCGCCCACCCTCTCCGCGCTCGCGCTCGCGCTGGAGACTGCCCAGCGCACCCGGAGCGATCTGCAAGCCGTACCGCGGCGCCCCTCTACTCACGAGGGAGACCTCCCGCTCGCGTTCTCGCAGCAGCGGCTGTGGTTCCTCGACCAGCTCGAGCCCGGCAGCCCCGTCTACAACATCCCCGTGGCCCTGCGGCTCTCCGGCCAGCTCGACACCGAGGCCCTCCGCCAGGCCTTCCAGGAGCTCGTGCGCCGTCACGAGTCCCTGCGCACCACCTTCGCCTCTCGCGACGGCCAGCCCATCCAGCTCATCGCGCCCTCACTCCTGGTTCCGCTCGAGGTGATGGAGCTCCAGGACGTGCCCGCCTCCGAGCGCGAGGCCGTCGCCCAAAGACTGGCCCATCAGGAGGCCCAGCGCCCGTTCGATCTGGCCAACGGTCCGCTCCTGCGCGCCAGCCTGCTGCGTCTGGCCCCGGATGACCACGTACTGCTCGTCACCCTGCACCACATCATCTCCGATGGTTGGTCCATGGGCGTGCTCGTGCGTGAGGTGGCCGCGTTCTACGCCGCCTTCGCCTCCGGCCAGCAGCCGTCCCTGCCGCCGCTGCCCGTCCAGTACGCCGACTTCGCCCTCTGGCAGCGCTCGCGGTTGCAGGGCGAGGTGCTCGAGGCACAGCTCAACCACTGGAGGCAGCAGCTCTCCGGCGCTCCGGCACACCTGGAGCTGAGCACCGACAGGCCACGTCCTCCCATTCAGACGTTCCGGGGTGACAGCCTGCGCGTGGCCCTGCCCAAGGCGCTCTCCGAGTCCATCAAGGCCCTCTCCATGCGCCTGGGTGTCACTCCCTTCATGACGCTCCTGGCCGGCTTCCAGGTGCTGCTGCACCGCTACTCCGGACAGAGCGACATCTCGGTGGGCTCGCCCATCGCGGGGCGCCGTGGCACCGAGCTGGAGGGCCTCATCGGCTTCTTCATCAATACGCTCGTGCTGCGCTCGCGCTTCTCCGCGGACATGTCCTTCCGCGAGTTGCTGCTCCAGGTACGAGACACCACGCTCGGTGCCTACGAGCATCAGGACATTCCCTTCGAGAAGCTCGTCGAGGAGCTCCAGCCCCAGCGCGACCTCAGCCGCCCGCCTCTCTTCCAGGTGATGTTCATCCTGCAGAACACCCCCTCCGAGACGCTGAACCTCCCCGGCCTCTCCCTGCGCTCGATGCAGCAGTCGAGTGGTACCGCCAAGTTCGATTGGACGCTCGCGCTCAGCGACACCCCCGACGGCTTCATTGGAGGCTTCGAGTACAACACCGACCTCTTCGAGCAGGACACCATCGCTCGCGCCGTGGAGCACCTGCGCCTGCTGCTCGAGGCCGCCGTGGCCCACCCGGACACCCGGCTCTCCGAGCTGCCTCTGCTCTCCGAGGCCGAGCAGCACAAGCTCCTGGTGGAGTGGAACGACCTCCCCCTCGACTACCCGCGCGAGGCCACCCTCCACGAGCTCTTCGAGGCCCAGGCCGCCAGGACTCCCGACGCCGAGGCCCTCATCGACGGCACGCGCTCGCTCACCTACGCCGAGCTCAACGCCCGCGCCAACCAGCTCGCACACTCCCTGCGCGCTCTCGGTGTCACCGCCGAGACGCCTGTCGGCATCTGCTCCAGGCGCTCTGCGGACCTCGTCGTGGGCCTGCTCGGCATCCTCAAGGCCGGTGGTCTCTACGTCCCGCTCGACCCCGCCTACCCCCGCGAGCGCCTGGCCTTCATCATCGAGGACGCTCAGCTGCGCTTCCTCGTCGCACAGTCCGAGGTGACGGACAGCCTGCCTCCGCACTCCGCTCACGTCCTGCTGCTCGACAAGGACTCCGACGTCCTCGCTCGTGCCAGCACCAGCAACCCCGTCCGCGCTGCCTCCAGCGCCAACCTCGCCTACCTCATCTACACCTCCGGCAGCACCGGCCGCCCCAAGGGCGTCTCCATCGAGCACCGCAACGCCGTCTCCTTCCTCTCCTGGGCTCGCACTGTCTTCTCTCCGGAGCTCCTCTCCGGAATGCTTGCCTCCACCTCCATTGCCTTCGACTTGTCCGTCTTCGAGCTCTTCCTCCCCCTGAGCCTCGGCGGCACCGTCATCCTCGCTGGCAATGCCTTGGAGCTGCCCTCCCTGCCCGCTGCTCAGCGTGTCTCCCTCGTCAACACCGTCCCCTCCGCCATGGCGGAGTTGCTGCGCTCCGGCGGCCTCCCTTCTTCCGTCCGCGTGGTGAACCTCGCCGGTGAGCCCCTGGCCACCTCTCTCGTCCAGCAGCTCTACCGCCAGCCCGGCCTCTCCCTCGTCTACGACCTCTACGGGCCCTCGGAAACCACCACCTACTCCACCTTCACCCTGCGTCACTCCGACAAGCCCGCCACCATCGGCAGGCCCATCTCCGGCACCCAGGTCTACCTGCTCGACGAGCGGCTCCAGCCCGTGCCCACGGGCGTGCCCGGCGAGGTCTTCATCTCGGGCGCCGGTGTCTCCCGCGGCTACCTCGGCCGCCCGGAGCTCACCGCTGAGAAGTTCCTCCCCGACCCGTTCAGCACCACCCCGGGCGCTCGCATGTACCGCACCGGTGACCTCGCGAAGTACCGCGCCGATGGCAACCTCGAGTACCTCGGCCGCACCGACTTCCAGGTGAAGGTGCGCGGCTTCCGCATCGAGCTGGGTGAAATCGAAACCGTCCTCGACAAGCACTCGGGTGTCCGTCAGGTCGTCGTGGTGGCCCGCGAGGACCGGCCCGGCGACAAGCGCCTGGTGGCCTACCTCACGCCCTCGGGCGAGCAGGCTCCCACCGCCGCCGAGCTGCGCGCCCACCTCAAGCAGCACCTGCCCGAGCACATGGTGCCCTCCACCTTCGTCGTGCTCGAGCAACTCCCACTCACACCCAACGGCAAGATCAACCGCAAGGCCCTGCCCGCTCCGGAGGCCAGCGGCAACTCCACCACCGAGTACATCGCCCCGCGCACGCCCACCGAGGAGCTGCTCGCCCGCATCTGGTCCGAGATCCTCTCCGTGCCTCGCGTCGGCATCCGGGACAACTTCTTCCAGCTCGGCGGCCACTCGCTGCTGGCCACTCGCGTCACGTCGCGCCTGTACCAGGCCTTGGATCGACGCGTGAGCGTGCTCACGCTCTTCCAGAACCCGACCATCGAGCTCCTCGCCGAGGCGTTGCGCCAGCAGCAAGGCACCCCGGAAGCCCCGCGTGCGTTGCTGAGGCTGCAGGCCGGAGACTCCCAGCTGCGGCCCCTCTTCCTCGTCCACGCTGCGGGCGGCGGCGTGATGAGCTACACGGATCTCGTCGGCCAGCTCGGAACGGCCCGGCCCATCTATGCGCTGCGTGATCCCTCGCTGGAGGGCGTCGAGCCGATGCCCGCCTCGGTGGAAGTGATGGCGCGCCACTACGTCTCGCAGATCCGCGAGGTCCAGCCCCAGGGCCCCTACTATCTGGGAGGTTGGTCCTTCGGCGGCGTGCTGGCCTACGAGATGGCCCAGCAGCTCCAGGCCGCGGGAGAGAAGGTCGAGCTGCTCGCCCTGTTCGACACCCACGCGCCGGGTAAAAAGACCGAGCTGGATGAGCTGTCCCTCCTGTACGCCTTCTGCAACCTCATCGGACTGGCCTGGCAGCAGCTCCCGCTGGACTCCGCGCGGATGCTGCAGCTCAGCGGGCGCGAGCGGCTGGCCTACCTCCTGGAACAGGCGAGCACCGTCCTGGGCGGGTCCTTCATGGACCTCGACCAGGCCTGGCGGCTCTACGAGACCTACACGCGCCACATCCGGGCGCAGGTGAGCTACGAGCCCCGGCCCTACGCGGGGCCCGCCGTGCTCTTCAAGGCCCTCATCCAGCCCGAGCACACCGCCCCGGACGGCAAGCTCGGATGGAGCCAGTGGGTCACGGATGACCTCAAGGTCCTCGAGGTGCCCGGTGCGCACCACGACATGCTGAATGATCCCAACGCCGCCGGTCTGGCGGAACGGCTCATCCAGCTCATGCGAGCCCTGGAAGAACGGAACGCCGCGTAAGCCCACCTCCCAGGTTTACGAAGCTTAAGGGGATTCCCTTTTGTCACCAGGTGTGTAAAAGTGCAGCTCCAACACGCACGCGATGTTGACCACCGGGCAGTTGAACCGGATTTCGGCAACTTCGCGAAGGGGAGTTGCACGTGAACTTCGTCGGAATCGACCACCTCGAGATGTATGTGGGCAACGTGGAAGAGGCGGCGAAGCCGTTTTGTACGGGTCTTGGCTTCCGGGTAACGGGCCGGGCGGGTCCCGAGACGGGGCAGCAGGGCAGCCGCAGCCTCCTGCTCCAGCAGGGCCACATCCGGCTGGTGCTCACCCAGGCCCTGGAGACCGAGCACGAGGCCGCCGACTACGTCGAGACTCACGGGGACGGAATCAAGGACGTGGCGCTGCGCGTCACGGATGCAACGGCGGCTTTCCACGACGCGCTGCGGCGCGGTGGGCAGCCCGTGCGTGAGCCCCGTGTGTACGTGGGCCCCCATGGACGCCTGGTGCGGGCCACCGTGGCCTCGCCGGTGGGCGACGTGGTGCACTCCTTCATCCAGCGCGATGCCCCCGAGTCCGACTTCTGGCCCGGCCGCTTCCAGTCCGTGGTGTCCGGCGCTTCGGAGAACAAGCTGCTGGCGACGCTGGACCACGTGGCCCTGTGCCTGATGCCGGGCACGCTCCAGGCCACCGTGGACGCTTACAGCCGGCTGCTGGGGCTGCACCAGTGCCACGAGGAGAACGTGGAGACGCAGTACGGCGGCATGAACTCCAAGGTGGTGCAGGACGCCACTGGCCGCGTGTGCTTCCCCATGATGGTGCCCATGCCCGGCAAGCTGCCGGGGCAGATTGATCGCTTCCTGAGCAACCACCGCGGGCCGGGCGTGCAGCACCTGGCCTTCCTGTGCGACGACATCCTGGAGTCGGCGCAGGGGCTGCGCGAGCGCCAGTTCCCGCTGCTGGACAGCCCGGCCGGTTACTACGAGGCGATGACGGCGCGGGTGGGCCAGCTGGAGGAAGACATCGAGGTGCTGCGCGCGGGCAACGTGCTGGTGGACCGCGAGGGTGAGGGCTACCTGCTGCAGGTGTTCACGCGCTCGGTGCACGAGCGGCGCACGCTCTTCTTCGAGGTCATCCAGCGCAAGCAGGCGCGGGGCTTCGGCGCGGCCAACGTCCGCGCGCTCTACCAGTCGGTGGAGCAGGAGATGATGCGCAAGGAGAAGGAGGCCGCCCGCGCGGCACTCCTGCGCACTGGCTCCTGAGTCCGGAGGGGTTCACAACCCGTAGAGGTGGTGCTCGCGGGCGTAGTCGAGCACCACGCGTGGCACCAGGTCCGAGGGCAGCTCGCCTCGGGCCAGCCGCTCACGGATATCGGTGGAGGACACGACGGCCAACGGCGGCCCCACGGTGCCATCGGCCGGGTAGCCCGCGCGGTTGAGCACCACCACGCGCGCCATCCGCTGGATGCGGTCGAAGTCCTTCCAGTTCGGCAGATCCCTGATGATGTCCGAGCCGATGATCAGCGCGAAGCGGTGCTCCGGGTAGCGCGCCTGGAGGAACTCCAGCGTGTCCACCGTGCGCCCGTCCTTGCCTACCTCGCTCTCCACCCGCGAGGTCTTCAGCCAACCCGCGGCGTCCTGACACATCCGCTCGCACATGCGCGCGCGGTCCTCGAAGGGCGCCGTCGACTTGCGGAAGGGATGGACGAACGTGGGCATGAACCAGACCTCGTCCACGCCCTGGGTGGCGCGCACGTAGTGGGCTGCCAGCAGGTGGCCCACGTGTGGCGGGTTGAAGGAGCCTCCAAGGAGCGCAACCTGCAAAGGGGGCCTCACTTGACGGACAGCTTGGTGCGGCGATCCACCGCCAGCGTCTGGGGAGCCAGGACAACGTTCCCATCCAGCCGGAAGGCCGAGAAGCGCAGCTCCTTGTCCACGCGCTCCAGCAGGGCGCACGTCTGCTCCGCGGCCCCGGCCAGCCGACCCGGCGTGAGGAAGAAGCGCGGGCCAATCTGCACCAGCTTCGGCTCGGACTCCTTGCCGTGGATGAAGATCATCGCGTTGACCAGGTCGTCCCGGCTCAGATCGTTCTTGTCATAGGTGAGGCAGCACAGCGTGTCGCCCACCATGTCCAGCACCTTCCGGGGGATGCTGGGATCGCGGTACTGGATGGAGTCGCGCTCCGGAGTCCGCAGGAAGTGCTCGCGCACGAGCAGCGGATCCTCCTCGAGCTCCTTGAGGGCATCGTCCGGAATGGACAGCGAGCGCGGACGGGGCCTCTGCTCGGTGACGGCGAGCCATTTCGCCACGTCCTCGATGAAGTCCGCCCCCGAGTACTCGCGGCCTCCCCGGCTGCGCTCCCGCCGGTCGAGGATCCACTCGTCCAGATCGGAATAACGGCCACCGAGGAAGATGAAGCGCTGGGCGCCCTTGGCCCGCAACAGCTCGTAGGCCGCGTCGAAGGCGGCCAGGTCCCCATGGCTGTCGGACAAGATCCCGATGACGTCTTGGCTCACGATCCTCGAGCGTACAGCAGGTGACGCTCCCTCCGCTTGGCGAAGTCCCGGGCCTGGGTGTCGAAGCCCTCCATCAGACGATCCAGCGACCAGCCGGCCTCGATGCCCCGGCGGACCTGGTCCGTGCCGCAGAGCAGGTCGAAGGCCGGCACGTCGTCCACGAACTCGTAGGCGTCCTCCCGCCAGGCGAACTTGCCGCCCTGGCCCAGCTCGTAGAGGGCCTGGAAGATGGCCAGACCCGTACGCAGCGGAAGGAAGGCGTTACGGTCGGTGACGTGGATGAAGGCCCCACTGCAGGACTCACCCTTGTACTTGTCAAAGGTAGGAGTGAAGCCAACTGCACGGAAGGCAACACCGGGGAGCTTCTCGCGCTCCAGGCGGGCAATCAGCGCGTCGGTGTCCACCCAGGGGGCGCCGAACTGCTCGAAGGGACGGCAGGTGCCGCGACCCTCGGAGACGTTGGTGCCCTCTCCCTGGCACATGCCCGGGTAGACGAGCGCCGTGTCCGGCGTGGGCATGTTGGGCGAGGGCGAGATGAAAGGCAGCCCGGTGTCGGACCAGAAGTCCTCGCGACGCCAGCCCTCCATGGGCACCACCGTCAGCTCGCAGCCGAAGCCCTGCTCGTCATTGAAGAGGCGGGCCAGCTCGCCGGCCGTCATGCCGTGCCGGTTGGGGAGGGAGTACAGGCCCACGAAGGAGCGATAGCGCTCGCCCACCAGGTTGCCCTCGATGGTGACGCCGTTGAGGGGGTTGGGCCGATCCAGCACGTAGAAAGGCACCTTCGCCTTGCCAGCGGCCTTCATGGCCAGGGCCATGGTGTAGACGTACGTGTAGTAGCGGCTGCCCACGTCCTGGATGTCGAAGACGAGCGCGTCCAGGCCCTGCAACCACTCGAGGCGGGGCGAGAGCGACTCGAAGGTGGAGCCGTAGAGGCTGTGCACGGGGACGCCGGTGCGCCGGTCGCGTGCCGCATCCACGGCCACCATGTACTGGGCCTCGCCACGGATGCCGTGCTCGGGGCCGAAGAGGGCCGCCAACTTCACTCCGGGCGCCTGGGCCAGCAGATCCGCCAGGTGGCGGAAGCGCGAGTCCACACTGGTGGGATTGACGATGGCCCCCACCTTCTTGCCCTTCAGGGGCGCGAAGCCCTGCTCCACCCAGACATCCAGTCCCGTCTTCACCCTTCTCATGTCATCCCCCAAAACATTCAGTGTCCGAGCCGATCCAGGGCCTTCTTCGCCGCCTTGCGCGAGTCGCAACCGAAGAACAGCGCGCCCGGCTCCTCGCCAGGGCCCCCGTCCTCGGCCAGATCCTCCAGCTCGCCGCGCGCGGAGGCCACCTTCAGGTCGCCCAGCTCCTCCGCGGCGGTGACGCGCACGCGGCAGTCCGGATGCTCCAACAACTCGATGAGCCGGTCCTTCGAGTCACCATGGCCGGCCTTCACTCCGCTCCGGTAGTGGCCCACTGCCTGATTGGGCGCCTCCAGCGCCTCGGCGAGCTGCCCGTGGAGCCAGGCCTTCTCCCCCGGGGCCTTCTCCGCGTCGATGAGCTTGCGCGCCTCCACCGCCAGCTTGAGCTTCTCCTCTTTGGAGGAGGCGTCGGCCACATCATCGATGGCGTTCTCCGCGGCACTGTCCCGCAGCACAAAGCCCATGCCGAGTACCAGCGCCAGCACGCCACCGCCCACCATCAGCTTGCGCGAGGCGAGCGGGAAGCGCGGGGCGGCCTTCACCGACTGGATGATCGTGCGGGTGCGCTCCACGAGCTGCCCGCCGACGGAGGCCGCGCGGGAGCCCAGGGCGGCCGCGGTGGCAGCGAAGTCCGGACCCTGCGCAAGCGACGAGCCGGAGAAGCGCGAGAGGGCCAGGTTGCCGAAGGGCGGCTGCTCGTTGGAGACCGGCGACTCGGCCCCGGGCGACACGTGCACCACCGAGGGCACCTCCACGCGGTAGGGCGCGCGAGGCACGCGGAAGACGCGGATCTTCCCAGGGATGCCCTTGAGCTCGAAGGCACCCACCTCATGAGAGGGCACCTCCGCCTTGTTCATGGCCAGGTAGACGGCCTCGGTGAAGTAGACCTCTCCGGCCTCGGCAATGGACTCCACGCGCGAGGCGATGTTGACGGGCTCGCCGAAGACGTCGTTGGACTCCACCCGCACCTCGCCCACGTTGATGGCCACGCGCACGTCGAGCCGCTCGGCCTCCTGGGCGGAGCGGTTGTACTGCCAGAGCCGATCCTGGATGGCCATGCCACTGAGCACGGCCTGGGTAGGCGACTCGAAGGTGACGAGGAAGGCATCCCCAATGGACTTGATGATGCGTCCGCCGAAGGCCTTGAAGATCGGCGTGAGGAGATCGTGGTGCACCTTGAGAAGGCGCTGATTCTCCTCGAGGGTCTGCCGGCTCGTACGCTCGGTAAAGCCCTGGATGTCGGTGAAAGCGATGGCGAGGTTGGCGGTCTTCAAGGCGGGCGCAGTGTATGCAGCGACGCTTCTGGCGCAATCGAAGAGGGAAGGAAAGGTTCCCTACCGGCGCGACGGGCGCAGAGGACGCATCCTCTTGGGGGGAGCGGGCGGCTCCAGGCTCGCCCGCAGCTTCGCCGCCTGCTTTGCCCGGCCCGTGCGCTCGTAGAGGTCAGCCAGTCGACGAATGACCAGGGCGTTGGCTGGCTGCTCGCTCTGGAGGCGGAGCAGCTCCTTCTCGGCATCCTCCACCCTGCCCTGCTCCTCGAGCACCCGGACGAGCTGGAGGCGCACCTGCACCCACTCTGGGCGGGCGCGGGCGAGGAAGCGGTAGTGGAGCTCGGCCTTGAGCCAGTCGCCCAGGGAAGCCCAGAGGCCGGCGAGCCGGAAGCGGGCATCCTCGTAGGACGAACGATAGAAAACGGCCAATTCATAGGAGCGGGCCGCGCGCAGGGGCTGACCGCGCTCCTCCCACAACAATCCGCGCAGGAAATGGACCCGGGGGTTATCAGGAGCCACGGCGGCGGCCACGTCGAGATGGGTCTCGGCCTGGTCCAGGTTGCCGCCCAGCTTTATCAACAGCCGAGCCGCCTCCAACCGGGGGAGAGCCTCTGCGGGCCAGACGCGGACCACGGCCTGGACGGACTCCAGGGCCCCAGCGCTGTCACCCGAAGCCTCCCGGGCCAAAGCCGCTGTCAGGTCCCCGGGAGCCGATGCGTCCATGGCCGCCGCGAGCGTGCCCGCCACCACTAGCCAGAGCATGGCGGGCAGATAGCAGAGCGGAACTGGCTTTCAAAACCCTACCTTCTTCTTGACGGGCGCCCCGGCGGCGCATGAAACCCATGACCGTGCAGATTGCTCAGAGAACGCTCGAAGACCTTGGATTCGCGGATGTGCTCCGCGCATTGGCCCATCGCTGCCGCACCGAACCCGGAAGGGAGCGAGCGCTCGCCCGGCCGTTCCTCGACACCGAGGAGCAGGTGGCGGAGTCCCTCGAGCTGATCACCGAGGCCCGGCGGCTGGCCCAGGAGCAGTTCTCCCTGCCCCTCGGTGGGGTGACGGATCTGCGCGGAGCGCTGGAGCTGGCCTCGAAGGGCGGCCTGCTGGAGCCCCGGCAGCTCATCGCGTCGGCGCAGCTGCTGTTCGCCTTCGTGCGCACGCGTGAGGCGCTGGAGGAGCGGCAGCACGTGGTGCCCCGGCTGGCGGCCATCTCCCGGCGGCTGCCGATGCTGGAGCAGCTGGCGGTGCGCATCGACCGGAGCTTCGAGGCGGACGGGGAGATCTCCGACCGGGCGAGTCCGGAGCTGCGCGAGGCGAGAGACAGGGTGCGCGGGCTGCACCGGCGCATCAAGGGCTGGCTGGAGGAGAAGCTCCACGACGAGAGCTTCCTGCCGAAGCTGCGGGAGAACTACTACACCATCCGCAATGGGCGGTACGTGGTGCCGGTGGTGTCCAACTACCGGGGTGAGGTGCCGGGCATCGTCCACAACGCGAGCCAGACGGGGCAGACGCTGTTCGTGGAGCCCGAGGGGCTGGTGGGGATGGGCAACGACCTGGCCATTGCCCAGTCGGTGGTGACGGAGGAGGAGCGGCGGATCCTCCAGGAGCTGACGAACCTGCTCGGGCGCGAGTCAGCGAAGGTGCTCGAGGGAATCGCGGCGGTGGCGGAGCTGGACGAGGTGGAGGCGGCGGCGGTGCTGGCGGGAGACCTGAGGGCGCACGCGCCCGAGTTCTCCGGGGTGAACGAGCTGATGCTGTTGCGGCTGCGGCACCCAAGGCTGGTGCTGAGGGACACCGAGGTGGTGCCCAACGACGTGGAGATGAAGGGCGAGGCGCGGGCGATGGTGGTGTCGGGTCCGAACGCGGGCGGCAAGACGGTGACGCTGACGGCGGTGGGCCTGTGCGCGCTGATGCTGCGAGCGGGCCTGCCGATTCCGGCGGGCGAGGGCTCGCGGATGCCGCTCTACCGCACGGTGCACTCGACGGTGGGTGACGCGCAGGACCTGTCGCAGGGCTTGTCCACGTTCAGTGCGCACGTGGTGATGCTGCGAGACATCTCCCTGACGGTGGGGAAGAACTCGCTGGTGCTCATCGACGAGATCGCGGCGGACACGGATCCCCGCGAGGGCGCGGCGATCGCCATCGCGGTGCTGGAGGAGCTGCTGACCAAGGGAGCGGTGGTGCTGGTGACCACGCACTTGGAGGAGCTGAAGGCGCTGGCACACCTGGATCCGCGCTTCCTGAACGCGCGGGTGGGCTTCGACGCGAAGAAGATGGCGCCCACGTACAAGCTGCAGCTGGGAGCGGCGGGAGCGTCGTCGGCCATCGAGGTGGCGTCGCGGATGGGGCTGCCGGAACACATCTGTACGCGAGCGCGCGATCTGGCGATGAACGCGGGAGGAGCGCTGGCGAAGGCGCTGGCGGCGGCGGAGGAGGATCGGCGCAAGCTGCAGGACGAGCTGGACCGGGCGAAGGCGGCGGCGGAGGAGGCCGAGCGGCTGCGGGCGCAACTGGAAGAGCAGAAGCAGCAGTTCGAGCGGGAGCGCAAGGCACGGCTGATGCGCTTCAACGAGGAAGTAGCGGCGGCGAGCGACCAGGCGGCGACGGAGGTGCAGGAGCTGCTGAAGGTGCTGAGGGCGCAGTCGAACGAGAAGGCAGCGGCCGAGGCGAGAGCGCAACTCCTGCAGCGGGCGGAGGATGCCAACCAGCGGGCGAAGGCGGCGAGGGCGGAGCTGTTCCAGGTGGAGGCCCCGGCGCCGGCGGATCTGCGGGTGGGGGCGTGGGTGCGGCACTCGGGATTGAACAAGGACGTGGAGATCCTGGAGCTGCACGGGGAGCAGGCGCTGGTGGCGGCGGGCATCATGAAGATGCGGGTGTCGGTGTCGGAGCTGTCGGGCTCTCGGGTGGCGAAGCCGAAGGAGGCGAAGTTCCCGGAGCGCAACAAGCAGGTGCAGCAGCTTCAGAGGGCGAAGGCGGCGGCACCGGAGGCGGTGGAGGCGACGAACTACCGCTGCGACGTGCGAGGCATGAGGGCCGAGGACGCGCTGGCGGAGCTGGAGTCCTTCCTGGACCGGGGGATGAGGAGCGGCGAGGAATCAGCGCTGATCATCCACGGGCACGGGACGGGAGCGCTGAGGCAGGCGATCCGGGACTACCTGGCGGCCTCGCCGTACATCCGCATGTTCCGACCGGGAGAGAACCACGAGGGCGGAGACGGAGTCACGGTGGTGGCCCTGAGGGCCTGAGCCCCAACAACCCCTCTCCCCCCGGGAGAGGGACGGGGGGAGGGTACCTGTCCCCCGGGTTGCCCCCGTGCCAACCCCCTCTCCCTCTGGGAGAGGGCTGGGGTGAGGGATAGAGGCCCGAGACCCCTGCCCTACCGCTTCTTCGCCCGCGAGCCGCGAGCCGCGAGCCGTAGTGGAGGACTTCGCCCTACCCTTGGCAATAGAACATCGCGTGGACGCCTTTGATCATGAGGTAGCCCCGTGGTGGGTAGGTGGAAACAGCGAAGGCACGATCAGTTTCTCCAAGGCGCGCACCAGGCCTCAATCAAGAGTATCCGTGCCCGTGTCGAGCGGCAGCGCGAGGATGGCGGTGGCGCCTTTGCCGGGCCCATCGCTCTCCAGGCTGAGACTGCCTCCGAACGTCTTGGCCGCCAGCGCGCTGGAGTGCAAACCCAGCCCATGGCCGCCCTCGCGCGTGGTGAAGCCCTGGACGAAGATCCGCTCGAGATTCTCGGGAGCAATCCCAACACCGTTGTCCACCACCTGGATGCGAGCTGTGCGGCCCACGGCCTCGAGCCGCACAAGCACATGCCGCTGCCCTTCCGGCATGGGCTTCACGGCCTTCTTGGCATTGCTGATGAGGTTGATGAGGATCTGCAGCACCTTGTGTTTATCCAGGCGCACAGGCGGGAGCGCGGCGAGCTCTTGGATGACGGTGACGCCATGGCGCCGGAGCGCGGGCATGAGGATGCCCAAGGCATCCTGAACGAGCCCCGAGAGCTCACACTCCTCGGTGATGAGGGTGTTGTTGGCGTAGTTCTGTTGGATCTGAACGATGGCGCGGATGTGGTCGATGTGCATGCCCATCGCATCCATGCCTTCGCGCAGCGTCGCCTGCTCGCACAGCAGCTCATCGGAGAGCACGCCGAGATAATCCAGCAACTGGGTACCGCGCGGATCCCGAGTGAGGAAGTCCGCCAGCGAGTCCCGGTGTTCCGCGAGCAGCGTGGTGGACTGCTTCAACCGCCCCACGCGCGAAGAGTTCACCGTCTGGCGCAGAACCTGGTGGTTGATGACAGCACTGGTGAGGACGTTACCCACGTTGTGGAGGACGTTGGCGGCCACCTCGGCCATGCCCGCGGAGCGAGCCGTATCCACCAGCCGAGCCTGGGCCTGCTTGAGCTCCCGCGTGCGCTCCTCCACCCGCTTCTCGAGCTCATCGTTGGCGCAACACAGGGCGATCTTCGCGCGCTTGACGTCGGCGTACAGCCGCGCGTTCTCCACGGAGATGGCGGCCTGCGAGGCGAGGTGGCCAAGGAGGGAGAGACGGGCCGGAGTGAAGGCATCGGGGGCGGCGTCGTTCTCCAGGTACAGCACCCCGCGGAACTCCTCCTGACGCAACAACGGCAGGCAGAGCACGGACCGGGCGCGGCCATGCGCGAGCCAGGGATCGGCCGAGAACGGATGGGGTTGGGAGGCGTCGCCAATGAGCACGTGCTCCCGCGTCCGCTTGACGTAGGAGAGGAGGGACCAGGGCAGGTGCGTTCCGTCCGAGCAGGAGGTGGAGCTCTCGGGCGCGATGCCCGAGAGCGCCACGATCTGGAGCGAATCCCCCTGCGGCACCAGCAGGGCGCCGCGCTGGGCGCCGGCATTCTCAATGGCGACACTCAGCAGAGTGGTGGCCAGCCGCTCGAGAACGATCTCCCCGGAGATGGCCTGCTGGGCCTTCACCAGGGTGAGGGCATCGAGCTGAGTCGAGCCCGTGTCGGAGGCTTCGGAGCCTTCGGCGGACGCCAGGAGTGGCCACTCGGTGTCCAGGTGCTTGACCTTTCCGTGAGCGCCCCAGAGCACGTAGGCGTCCCGGGCCTTGCGGGCATAGGCCTCGGCGAGGGTAGGAACGTCGCGCTCCCGCCAGAAACGAGCGGCCAGCTCACAAACCAGGGCCGCGGTCTGGACGAAGCCGTGCTCGCGAGCGGACTGGAGAGCCCGCTCGTAGGCACGGAGGGCCTCCCCCTCCTGCCCTGTGAGACGGGCGAGCTCCGCCGAGACGAGCCGCTCGGGCGCGAGGAAAGTCGAAGGGCAGTGGTCCGCCCACTCCGCGAGCTGCCGCTGGTGCCCCCGGATGGCCTCGAGCGCCGCCCCCTGCTTCTCGGGCGGCATCCCCCCGTAGCAGGCGGCGAGGCTGAGCGCGCCGAAGAGGTGCAAGTCCAGGAGCGGGAGCTGGCCAATGGAGGCCCAGCTCAGCTCGGCGCCCTTGTTCACGGCCTCGAGCGCCTCCGAGTACGCGCCGCTCAGGAAGCGCGCCCGCGCCAGGGTGAGCCAGTACCAGCACACCGTGGTGCTCTGGTTGGAGGCCGCCCCAACCTCGAAGGACGCCTCGTCGAAACCCTCACCGTTCAGTGAGCCGAACGAAGGCGTGAGCCCGCGCAACTGCTGGACGTATGCCTGGGTGAAGAGGATGACGTCCCTCACGCCCAGGAAGCCCACCTTGCTCGCGAAATCCAGGCACGCAACCGACTCCTGGTAGACCTCCTCCAAGGGTTGACCCAGGGCAAGGCGGTTGGTGACACGATGGCTGCTGGCGAAGCACGCGCTCTGGATGTCACCGGACTGGAGTGCATGCTGAAAGGCCCCGCGACCCAGCTCCAACGCGACAGGGAGAGGCTGGGTCCAGCAGTTGACCAGCATCCGCGTGAGAAGCGCCTTGCCTCGCAGCTCGACCAGGTCGTAGCGCTCCACGAGCTCGCAGGCGAGCTCACACAGCGCCTGCCCCTCCCGGTACTTCTTGAAGGTGGTCCCCACCACCATCGCGTACCAGGAGTAGCCATGAACGGACGCGGGGGTGTGGCCGAGGGTCAAGCTGAGCGAGACCATGCGGCTGAGGTGGAGGATGAGGAGCTGGGGACTCGTGTAGTACGCCGGTGCGAACAGCGCGCTGAGGACGCTCATCAGCGCCTCCAGGTCCGGGGCGTCCACCATGGGGAGCTCGATGAAGCTCGAGATGGGACGCTCCCCCAACAGGGCCCAGACCTCCGCGTTGGCCTTCTCCACCTCCTCCCAGGTGGGGTGGAGCGGCATCGGCATGCCCATCCGTGCCAGGCACTCCAACAGGCAGACGGCGGCGGCCTGGACCTCGTTGGCCATGATGTACAGCTCACTCTTCAGCCGATGGACGGCCGCCAGCTCCGGGCGCGTACGTGCCCGTGGGAGGAGCTCCAGCACCAGGCGGCGGGCGTCAGCGATGTTGCCGCTCATGAACTCGCAGCGCGCCTGCTCCAGCCGGACCTTGAAGGCCAACTCGGAGTCCAGCCCCCAGGGGTCCTCGGAGAGGTGCTGAAAGGCCGCGGCGAAGTAGGCAGCGGCCGAGCGAAACGCAGTCGCGGTCCGAGCCCTCGCACCAGCGTCGGCGTTCAGACGCGCAGCGCGTCGACGATCCTCGGGCTCGCGGATCAGCTCCGCCCCAGCGTTGAGCTGGCTCACCACATCGAAGAGCTTCTCGTGCACCTGCTCCGCGGACAGGCTCGCCAGCAGCAACCGGCCAATGCGCAGGTGAATGGCCTTGCGCTCCTGTTCGGGGATGAGGACATGGGCCGCCTGCTGGATGCGGTCATGGAGGAAGCGGTACTGCTCCGGGCCGGCGCGCACCAGGAGTCCCTCCTGAAGCGCGGGCTCCAACCCCTGCTCCGCCGCGCCGGGCTCATAGTGCTCGGAGATGCGAGCCAGCATGGTCACGTCGAAGGTGTTGCCTACACAGGCCGCCAGGCGCAGCAGATGCTGAGTCTCCCGAGGAAGCTGGCGCAGCTTGCCCACCATGAACTCGACGACGTTGTCCGAGTAGCCCTTCTCCCGGACGCCTTCCGCATCCCAGCGCCACGTGCCCTGCGGCGTACGCACCAGCAGGCCGTCCTGGTGGAGCGTCCGCATGAACTGCAAGACGAAGAACGGGTTGCCCCCGGTCTTCTCCAGAACAAGCGCCGAGAGCGGCTGGATGAGCCCTTCGTCCGCTCCGGGTAGCGTATCGGCGACGAGCTGCTGAAGCTCCTCCATGCGAAGCGGCTCGAGCTGGAGCTCCGTGAGCTGAACACCTGCCTTACGAAGCTCCTCCAGCGAGTGCACCAGCGGGTGGGAGGGACTGACCTCGTTGTCGCGATAGGCCCCGATGAGCAGCACCGGTGGCGTCTCCGGATGGGTGAGCAGATGTTTGATGAGCTGGAGACTGGCCCCATCCGCCCACTGCAGGTCATCCAGAAAGAGAACCAGCGGGTGCTCTGAAGTAGCGAACACGCCAAGGAACTTGCGGAACACCCGGTTGAAGCGGTTCTGCGCCTCGACAGCGGGCAGCTCCAGCACCGCCGACTGCTTGCCGACGATGAGCTCGAGCTGGGGCACCACGTCTACCAGCAGCTGGCCCTCGCCCTCCCATGCCGCCTGGAGGCGCTCGCGCCACGCTGCCAGCTCCGCGTCGGTGCCCGAAAGCAACTGCTGCGTCAGTCCGCTGATGGCATGCGCCAGGGTGGCGTAGGGGATGTCCTGCTGGAACTGCTCGAACTTCCCGGTCAGGAAGAAGCTGCGCCGCCGCACCACCGGCTTGTGCAGCTCGTGCACCACCGAGGACTTGCCGATGCCAGAGTAGCCACGAACCAGGAGGAGCTCGGGCTGACCGCCCCGGGCCACCCGCTCGAAGCCCTGGAGCAAGGCCGCAGCATGAGGGGCACGCCCGTAGAGCCGCTGGGGGAGCTGGAAACGACTGGGGAAGTCATGCACCCCGAGCGGGAAGTCCTCGTGCGCACCCCGAAGAAGACCCTCCTGGCACCGCTCGAGGTCGGCCTTCAGGCCGTCGGCGCTCTGGTAGCGCTCCTCGGCGACCTTGGCCAACAGCTTCATCACGATGGCGGACAGGACGGGAGGCAGGCTCGGCACCCGCTCCAGCGGAGACGGGGGGACCAGGGCCAGATGAGCGTGGAACCACTCGAGCGCATCGCGCCCGTGGAAGGGACGGCTGCCCGTGAGCAACTCGTAGAGCATGACGCCCAGTGAGTAGAAGTCGGTGCGGTAATCCACCGGGCGATTCATCCGCCCGGTCTGCTCGGGGGACATATAGGCCAGGGTGCCTTCGAGCAGAGAGGCAGGGGCCGCGTCCACGTGCTCGACGAGGTGCAGGGAGGCCGTACCAAAGTCGAGGAGGCACGCCTCGCCCGTGGGCGTGAGGATGACGTTCGAGGGCTTGATGTCCTTATGGACGACGCCGCGGCGGTGCAGCTCCGCCAGGGTCGAGGCCAGGGAGATGGAGAGCTTCAGGACGCGGGCGGGCTCGAGCGGCGCACCGGTGAGCTCGGACAGGGGGGTGCCCTCCATCTCCTCCAGGAGAAGCACGGGGCGCTCGTGGACCCGCTCACACGCGTGGGGTCGGGTGACGCCCCCCACATCGCGGAGCCGCTGGAGGATGGCGAACTCTCGGTGGTAGCGCTCGCGCTCGCGAGGTCCCGGAGAGGAAGCCATGGGTGTCTTGAGGATGAGGGGCAAGCCGTCCGCGTCCCGCACCGCATGGAACAGCAGATTCGCCCCGGTGGCCTTGATCGCCCCTCGAAGTGTGTAGCCTCGAATGTGCAACATGCGTGGAAGAGCCCCCCCCGGGACCGGCCCCGAGAATCTGCTCGCGGTGGCGTGTCGCAAGGATACAGAACAGGGGCAGGGCGGAGGAACACCTCCCCCCTGGACAAGCGGGTAGCTGACACCGCGAGTGCCAGCGCAAGCGGTCCACGACACGCGAGGGCTGGGGCGGATCGTCCCCAGCCCCCCTGCTCTACCGCTTCTTCGCCTTGCGGGAGGAAGTGGCCTTCTTCGCGCCGCCCTTCGCCTTGGCCCCACCCGCGGGGCGGGCCTTCGACGCACCATGCGCCTTCGCGGCCGAGGCCTGCTTCTTCGTGGCAGGAGCCTTCTTCGCAGCCGGAGCCCGAGCCGGCTTCTTCGCGGCGGCCTTCTTCACGGCTGGCGCCTTCTTCGCAGCCGGAGCCTTCTTGGCGGCCGCGGCCTTCTTCACGGCTGGCGCCTTCTTCGCGGTCGCGGCCTTCTTCTTCGCCCCACCCGCCGCGGCCTTCTTCACGGCGGGAGGAGGAGCGGTCTTCTTCCGAGCCCCGGCGGCAGCCCGCTTCGCAGCCGCGGGCTTCTCCTCGGCGGCTTTCCCGGTCTCCACAGGCGCTTCGCGCGCGTCCAGGGCAGCCAGGGCGCGGATGCGATCGAAGCCCGCCGGAGACTTCGGGGTGAACCGATCCACGATCTCCACGGACTCGGTCTGCCGCTCCACGGTGGGAGGCGCCACCGGCGCGGCCTCTTCCGGTGCTGCCGGAGCCTGAGCCGCGGCGGCCTCCTCGGCCTCCCGTTTCCGAAGCGCCTCCGCCTCTGCCATGGACATCTCGACCCGCTCGGGAGGACGGCCCCACCGCTCTTCCCGGGCCCGCTCGCGCGCGGCACGGGCTTCCTTCTTGCGCTCCTGCCGAGTCAGTTCCTTCTGTGCCTGCCGCTCCTCCCTGCCGACCTCCTGGATGGCCGACACGGCCCTGCCGGCGACCTCCAGGGCCTCGAACTCGATGCGCCGCAGGGCCAGGTTCACGTTGACGAGCCGCACCCGGGCCTTCTGCCCAACGCGCACGCGGAAGCCGCCCGGCAGCGTGAAGGAGTGCAGGTTCTTGTCGAAGCGGGTGCCAAGCCCGAGCGAGTCGGCGCGGACGAGCCCCTCGACATGCACCTCGTCGAGCTCCACGAAGAAGCCGAACTCGACGAGGCCGGCGACGGTGGCGACGAACTCCTCGCCCAGCCGGTCCTTCATCATCAGGGCCGCGTAGAAGGAGACGACCTCGCGCTCCACCTGCATGGCGGCGCGCTCGCGCTCGGAGCTCTGGGAGGCCATGTCCTCCAGCCGCTGCTCCTCGCGCTCGAGCTGGGCGGGAGCGCGCGCCTGTCCGCGCCGGGACCAGTGCGCCTTGAGGAGCCGGTGCACGAGCAGGTCCGGGTAGCGGCGGATGGGCGAGGTGAAGTGGAGGTAGTACTCGGCGGCCAGTCCGTAGTGGCCGATGTCGGAGGCCGTGTAGACGGCCTGCATCATCGAGCGCAGCAGGAGTTGGTTGAGGGCGCGCTCCTCGGGGTGACCCTGAAGCTGTGCCATGAAGGCATTGAGCTGCTTCGGGGTGATCTCCTCGGCCTGGAGACGGAAGCCATAGGCCTGGGCGAGCTGGGCGAAGACGGCCAGTTTCTCCTCATCGGGCTCACCGTGGTAGCGGTAGACGCTGGGCAGGCCCAGGTCGGCGAAGAACTTCGCCACCGCCTCGTTGGCGGCGAGCATGCACTCCTCGATGAGACGGTGGCTGTCCTTGCGCTCGCGGCGCTCCATGCGCGAGGGCATGCCGTCCTCGCCCATCACCACCTTGTGCTCGGGCAGGTTGAAGTCGATGGCGCCGCGCTCCTTGCGCATGCGCATCAACACCCGGGCCAGCTCCATGAGCCGCTCGAAGTGGGGCTTGAAGGCGTTGCGGTGGGGGACGTCCTTGCCGTCCAGCACATCCTGCACCTCGTTGTAGGTGCAGCGAGCCTGGCTGCGCATGACGCCCGGGTAGATCTCACTGGAGACGAGCCGTCCGCTCCTGTCGAGCACCATGTCGGCCACCATGCACAGCCGGTCCTCGTCGGGACGCAGCGAGCAGATGCCGTTGCTGAGCCGCTCGGGGAGCATGGGCAGCACGCGATCCGGCAGGTAGACGGACGTAGCGCGGCGCAGGGCCTCGGCATCCAGCGCGGTGCCCTCGCGCACGTAGTGCGTCACATCGGCGATGGCCACCACGAGCCGCCAACCCTCGGAGTGGGGCTCGACGTAGACGGCGTCGTCGAAGTCGCGGGCATCCTCGCCGTCGATGGTGACGAGCGGCAGCTGACGCAGGTCGCGGCGCTCCTCGCCCCGAGCCTCCTCCTCGCTCACCACCGGGCGGATGCGGTCCGCCTCGTCCATGACCTCGGGAGGGAACTCGTCGGAGAAGCCCTGCGAATAGGCGATGGAGAGCACCTCGTTGCTCGGGTCCCCGGGCTTGCCGATGGAACCGGCGACCTCGCCATAGAGGCCCTCACCCGGCTCCAGCAGCTCCGCGCCGATGCCGAGCCGCACCTTCACCACGTCCCCGTCTCGCGCCATCTGGGTGGGCGGGACGCGGATGTGGCCCTGCGTCTGGAGGTTCTTGTCGTAGGGGATGACCAGGGCCTCGCGCTTGCCGTGCGCCATGTAGGTGCCGACGGCGAGCTGCCGAGTGCGGCCGACCACCTGCAGCAGACGGCCCTCCATGCGTCCGGGACGGCCCCAGGCCTCCACGAGCACGCGGTCGTTGTCGAGCGCCCGCGCGGCCTCCTGCGGCGGAAGGAAGATGTTGTCCCCCTCCCCCGAGCTGGGGTGGACGAAGCCGTAGCCATCGCGGTGCACGTGGAGGATGCCCTCCACGGTGGAGGACTCCTGCCCCTCGCCCCGCTCACGCCCTCCCCAGCCACCGCGGCCTCGCGGCTCGAAACGCTCCTCGCGCTCGAAGCGCCCTCCCCGTCCCGGGCGACGCTCCTGCTCGGAACGGCCGCGCTGGTTGGGCCCGCCGCGCTCATCCCGAGCGAAGCGATTCCGGGGCTCGAAACGGCCCGCCTGCTCGATACGTCCGCCACCGGGCCGCTCCTGTCGGCCGTAGCCACCCTGGGGACCGGAACCCCGCTGCTCGGAACGACCGCGCTGGCCGGGCCCGCCACGCTCATCCCGGGCGAAGCGGTTCCGGGGCTCGAAACGGCCCGCCTGCTCCGACGGACCACGCGAGGGAGGTCCGCCGCGCTCGTCCCGGGCGAAGCGGTTCTGGGGCTCCATGCGACCCTCGCGCACGAAGCGGCCTCGCGGCTCGGGCCGCTCCTCCTTCGAGAAACGACCCCGGGGGGCAAAGCGCGCATCGGGCTCGGGGCGCGGTTCCTCGCGCGGACCACCGGGCCGCTGCTCGTCCCCGCGACCGCGCCTGCCACCGGGCCCCTGCTCCTCGCGCCCACGCCGGAGCTGAGGAGGGTACGCCCGGCCCTCTCCATCGCTCCCCGTCGAGGGTGGCCGCCCGGTCTGCAAGCGGAAGCGCTTGCCCTCTTTGAGAAGCTCGCCGCTGCGGACCATGTCGCGCAGGGTGCGCTTGAGCTGGGTCTGCTGCCCGGGATGCAGGTGGGTGAGCTTCAACAGCTCCTGGATGCCGAGCGGGTGCTTGGACTCCGCCAGGTGGCGCTTCACGTCGCGAGGAAGGTCGGTCACGAGAGGTCCCGAATCAGGGAGCCCAGCGGGCCCTGAAAAAAGTAAGCCCGGCAGGTCCCACTTGGGACCCCCGGGCGGAAGGATGAGGAGGCGTGGACTCGCGGTGTCAGATGGGCCCTCAGGGCTTGACGTTCACCGTGAGCTTGAACGACCGCTCCACCTGGCCAGGGTTGAAGGCCTTGGCGAGGAAGAACTCGACCTCGGAAGTACCGGGGTTGCGAGGGGTGAAGAAGAACTCGCGGGTGGCGGCGCCGTCCGAGGCGGGCTCGAAGTTGGCCTCCCGCAGGCCCACGCGCTTGGCCGCCGTGGGCTCGATGGCCCAGGTGAAACCCGCCTGCTCCGGGAGCCGCAAGGTGAAGGCGTGGTTGAGCTTCACGTCGATGTTGGCCGGCTGCTCGCCCTCCACATGGACGGACTCCAGACCCTCGCGGGAGATGGGCCGGGCCTCCGAGGGGCGCGGCTCCACGTTCTCCACGTCGATGCGGCCACCCCAGCCGGAGGACTTGTCCACCACGCCGGTGACGGCGAGGGTGTGGCCCAGGAACTTGCGCAGTCCCTTGGCGCCCTTGCCCTCGAGGATGTAGGAGACCTGCTGCCGGGTGCCGCCGTTGGACACCACCAGCACGAACTCGTCGCCCGTCATCTCCAGGTTGCCACGCAGCGCGGCAAAGCCCTTCATGCCCGCGCCCATACCGGCCGATACCACCTGGGATACCTCGCCGGGGGACAGGTAGCGCAGCCGGACCTCGGCCTCCACCGGCTCCGGCGTGGGCTCCTCCACCTCGGGCTTCTTGGCGGAGAACTTCCGCACGTCCACCGTGCCGCCGTAGTTGGTGGTCTTCTTGATGAGTCCGCTGACGGAGACCTTGTGGTCCATGTAGGCCGGCAGCACCTCTTGATCCGGCCCCTGGAGGATGAAGGTCAGCTCGCGCTTGTCGCGGCCCACCACCACCAGGTTGGGCAGCCCGTCGATCACCGTCAGGCGGCCCTTGAGGCTGCCCTCGCCCACCACGCCACGGCCCGTGCCGGCGGTGAGCAGCTGCTCCAGGTCGCGCTTGTTGAGCGGCTCGGCCATGGGCGGCAGCTTGGTGGCGCGGGGACGGGGCTTCTCGGCCGCCGGCGGCGCCACCGGAACCTCCCGGCCCTTGCCCTTGGGAGCGGGCTCCTTGGCCTTGGGCGCAGGGGCTTCCTTCCCCTTGGGGGCGGGAGCCGGAGGGGCCTCCTTCACCTTGGGCGCTGGCTCCTTCTCCTTGGCCTTGGGCGCGGCGACTTCCTTCACCTTGGCGGCCGTCTTCGCGGCAATCTTGGTAGCCGCCGTGGCGACCTCCTTCACCTTGGTGGCGGCCTTCGCGGCGGCATTCTTCGCGGCGGCGGGTGCAGCCTTCTTCTCCGCTGGAGCCTTCTCCTGCTTCGCGCTACCGGCGGCCTTCTTCGTCACCAACTTCGCGGCAGCCTTGGCCACGCTCTTGGAGGCGCTCTTGAGCACACCCGGCTTCGTCGACTTGACCTTCTTCGCAGCGGGAGTCGCCTTCTTGGCCCCGGACCTGGGCTTGGCCATCGACGCTGTCTCCTTGAATTCCCGTGTCTTTTCAACGGGTTGGCGCACCGGAATCTGCCCGGACGCGGGCCATGCGATCACCAGCGCTTGTAACGATGATCAGTGGGACTGTCAAACAAAGTCTTGAATTTCCTAGGGACTTTGATCCCAAAAACAGCCAGTCGCTACACGTCTGTTTCGCCAGACCCGGGGTCGAGCCGATCTACCCTGGGAGATCATCCTGAGGACGCCCGACCCATGAAGGAAGATACCCCGCTGCTGCCCGTGGAGGATGCCCGTGCCCGCACGCTTGCCCTGGTCTCCCCGCTGCCCCCCGAGTGGGTCCGGCTGGAGGAGGCGCTCGGGCGCGCCCTGGCCGAGGACGTGCGTGCCCAGCGGACCCTGCCGCCCTGGGACAACTCGGCCATGGATGGCTTCGCGGTGCGCAGCGCCGATCTGTCGGCCCCCCTGCCCGTCCGCCTCCAGGTGAAGGAGACGATCTACGCCGGCCAGACGCCCCGCCAGGAGGTCCAACCGGGCACGTGTGCGCGGATCATGACAGGAGCCCCCCTGCCGTCGGGAGCGGACGCGGTGGTGATGCGCGAGCGGACGCGGCTGGCACCCGGAGGGGACACGGTGGAGATCCTCGAGGCGGTGGGGCCGGGCCACTTCGTCCGCCCCCGAGGCGAGGATGCACGAGAGGGCGAGGTGCTGCTGCCCCGGGGCACGCCGCTGGGGATTCCGGAGCTGGGGCTGCTGGTGGGCCAGGGGATGCTGACGGCGCCGGTGCCGCGCCGGCCGCGGGTGGCCATCCTCTCTACCGGCGATGAGCTGTGCCGCGCGGACGCGCCCGCCGAGGGCCGCATCGTGGACGCCAACGCCCCGGCACTCTCCCTGGCCGTGCTGCGAGCGGGCGGAGTGCCCTCGGTGCTCGGCATCGCGCGGGACACGCTGGAGGACGTGTACCAGCACCTCGTGGCCGCCGGGGGATTTGACCTGGTGCTGACGAGCGCGGGCATGTCCGTGGGCGAGCACGACTTCGTGCGCGAGGCGATGGGGAAGCTGGGGGTGGAGCAGGACTTCTGGCGCGTGGCCATCAAGCCGGGCAAGCCGCTGGCGGTGGGCCGCAAGGGAAGCACCGTCTACATCGGGCTGCCGGGCAACCCCACCTCCTCGCTCGTCACCTTCGAGCTGTTCGTCCGCCCGGCGCTGCGCCGCATGCTGGGACACTCGGACGTGGAGCCGCCACGCGTGTCCGGCAGGCTGACGGGCGAGCTGAAGAAGCCCGAGGGGCTCGCCCACTATGTCCGGGTGACGGCTACCTGGCAGGAGGGCGAGCTGTGGGCGCGGCCCCTGTCCACCCAGACGTCGGGGGCACTGCGCTCCGCGGCCTCGGCCACCCACCTGCTTCACTTCCCGCGCTCGTCCAGTAGGCTAGCTACTGGTGACAAGGTGGAACTGCTACCTCTGTCCTGGGGGGCATGAGGAACGAACTGCCTGGGTTTGCATCCAACCTTGTGCCTCCAAGTGTTGTGCGGGAGAAAGGGTCATCATGTCCGAGTCGCGTACACCTCAGGTTCTTCCGACCCGCAAGAGCACTTCCCTGCTGGAGAAGTTCTCGGAAGCGGATGTGCCCACTGGACGAGGCGTGCTGCGCACGGTCGTCTTCCGCGAGAAGCGCAACGGGCGGGAGCACGTGGCGCTGGTGGTGGGCGAGGTGCAGGGGTTGGAGGGCGTGCCGGTCCGGGTGCACTCCGAGTGTCTGACCAGCGAGGTGTTCGGCAGCCTGAAGTGCGACTGCCGGGAGCAGCTGGACCGGGCGCTGGACTTCGTCACCCAGAATGGGTGCGGGGTGGTGCTCTACCTGCGCCAGGAGGGCCGGGGCATCGGCCTGGGCAACAAGATCAAGGCCTACGCCCTGCAGGCCGAGGGGCTGGACACCTACGAGGCCAACCGGAAGCTCGGCTTCCCGGACGATCTGCGCAGCTACGACATCGCCGCGGAGATGTTGAGGCTGCTGGGGGTGCGGTCCGTGGACCTCATCACCAACAATCCGCTGAAAATTGCAGGCCTGGTGGAAGAGGGAATTCCCGTACGACGACGCATTCCCTCGCGTACGGAGCATAATCCGCATAACGTCGGCTACCTGAGGACGAAGCGCGAGCGGACGGGGCACCTGATTGAGCTCTTCGCCGAGGACGACGACGACACGGAAGCGAAGGTTGGCTGAGAACGAACGAGAGGGAACGCCCGCCGAGGCGCGCGTCCCGTTCCATGTGCGTTTCTGGGGAGTGCGCGGCTCGATCCCTGTACCGGGGCCGAAGACGCAGCGCTATGGGGGCAATACGCCTTGCGTCGAGATGCGATGCGGGGATGAGCTGCTCATCTTCGACCTGGGTACGGGCGTGCGCGAGCTGGGGTGGGAGCTGTTGGCGGCGGGGGGACCCACGCGTGCCTCCATCTTCCTCTCGCACTACCACTACGATCACCTGCAGGGGCTGCCGTTCTTCACGCCCATCTTCATCCCGAGGTTCGCCTTCACGGTGTACGGCGCGCCGCGAGGCAGCCACTCGGTGAAGGAGGTGCTGTCGGGACAGATGGTGCAGCCCTATTTCCCGGTGACGGCCGAGGACACCTTCAAGGCGCAGATGGCCTACAAGAACCTGGAAGCGGGCCAGCAGATAGAGCTGGGCCCGGCGAGGATCCTCACGATGGACCTGAACCATCCGGGAGGCAATCTGGGCTACCGGGTGGAGTGCGACGGCAGGTCGGTGGTGTACGCGACGGACGTGGAGCACGGCTGCGAGAAGGACAAGGACCTCGTGGAGTTCGCGAGGGACGCGGACATGCTCATCATCGACGCGATGTACACCGAGGATGAGTACCGGGGCCGCAAGGGCTCGGCGAAGATCGGCTGGGGTCACTCGACGTGGGAGTCGGCCGTGGAGACGGCCAACGCGTCGAACGTGAAGCAGCTGGTGCTCTTCCACCACGAGACCACGCGCGACGACGCGGCGATGGACAGGTTCGTCGAGGAGGTGCGTAAGCACCGGCCGGAGACGATCGCCGCCGTGGAGCAGGAGATCCTGAAGCTGTAGTTCAGGCTGTAGTCCCCTGCCCCTCCTCCCCTCGCCCCACTACTCCCTCTCCCTCTGGGAGAGGGTCGGGGTGAGGGTTTACGGAGTCACTCCGCGAGCACCCGGATGGCGCGCTGGACGCCCTCGCGGAGGCCGCGGAACGGGAGCCGGGCGAGCGCCGTAGGAACATCCACCCACTCATAAGCATCGTGCTCGTCACCGAGCCGCACCTCGAACTCCGCGGTGCACCGGGCCGCGAAGCCGTTCTCCTCGACGAGCCGTGGAGGCACCACGCTGCCGACAGCGAAGGCGTGGCGGTACTCCAGATCGACCACATCGGTGCGCAGCCCGGTCTCCTCGAACAGCTCGCGGGCGGCGGCGTCGCGGGGCTGCTCTCCCGGCTCCAAGCGGCCGGTGACGATCTGCCAGAAGCCACCGCGCTCGGGGCGCCGGCGCAGCAGCAGCACCCGGGCATCAGCTCCCTTCCCCCGCACCAGCGTGACGCTCACGGTGCGCGTGGGTGGCGCAGGCTCGACACGCTGGAGCTCGAAGACATCGGCGAAGTGCCGGGCGATCTTCTCCTCGACCTCGGCCATGGGCACGGAGCGGCCGAGCTCCTTCTGCAGCGAGGTGACACCGGCCTCGCGGATGCCGCAGGGGACGATGAGGTTGAAGTGCGGCAGGTGCGTGTTGATGTTGAGCGCGAAGCCGTGACTGGTGAGCCAGCGAGCGAGGTGGACGCCGATGGCGCCGATCTTCCGCGCATCAGGCGAGTCCTCCTGGCCGATCCACACTCCGGGCCACTTGGGGATGGTGCCCGAGGTGACGCCGTACTCGGCGAGGGTGCGGATGACGCACTGCTCGACATCGCGCACATAGCGGCGCACGTCCTGACGGCCCTCGGGGAGCAGGAAGATGGGGTAGCCCACGAGCTGGCCGGGCCCGTGGTAGGTGACATCGCCACCGCGATCCGTCTCGAAGGTCTCCACACCTTCAGCGGCGAGGCTCTCGTCACTGGCGACGATGTTGAAGCGCTTGGCAGCGCGGCCGAGGGTGAGCACAGGCGGGTGCTCGAGCAGCAACAGCACGTCTCCGCAGAGGCCCTGGCGGCGGGTCTCGCCGAAGAGCTTCATGAGTTGGAGACCATCCTCGTATTCAACCCGGCCGAGCCGGTACACCGTCAGCGTCTTCACGACGATCCCTTCCGCCGGCCACGGCGGGCCGGCTTCGCCTTCCCCTTCTTCTTCACCTCCAGGCGCCAGGAGCCGGGAGGCACCCGGGCCAGGAGGGCTTGCAGCTCATGCCCGGAGCGCGGCGAGCGGGCGGCCTCAGTGGCGAGGGCGGTGAGCACCTCGTCGGAGAGCCGGTAGTCCTCGCGCGATGCAAGCTGGCGCCGAGCGATCTCGACCAGGTCCTCGACGCTCGGAGCGCTAAACGCGACGAGCATCTGCACCTGCTCCAACAGGACGACGGGCAGCGTGCCCCGCACGGCCTCGGAGAGCGCGGCGGTGCTGGGGATGGGCACACGGCCGGAGTCCGAGACGAGCACAAGCCCCGAAGCCACCAGACCGCCCCGGGCCGTCATCAGCACCGTGCACGCAGGGTGACGGACGAGGAAGGTACTCAGAGCGGCTTGCTCGGCGGGAGGGAGGCGGTCCACGTCCTCCACGAGGAGCACGGAGTCCACCGGAGCGCGGTCGAGCGAATCGGGAGTCACGATCACTCCCCTTCCCTGCTCCACGAAGCCCCGCATCCACGTGCTCTTTCCGGCGCCCTCGGGCCCGAGCAGCAGCACGCGGCGAACACCCGCCTCCAGGCCGCGCTCGAGAGCCTCGCGGGCAAGTGCCTGCCCCACCAGCTCAACAGACACGGGCCGAGGAGGTGCGGAGGCCGAACCACGCGAGGCCGGAGCCACGGCCGCCACGCCTCCGAGCAGCGCACCCGACTCCCCGATACACGCCGAGCAGATGAACGCACCCGAGGGACCGGCAACGAGCGCGCCCACCTCGGAGCGAGGCCGGCAGCAGAAGGAGCACCAGGCGTCGAGGGACGGATCAGCCCGAGTGGGCCCCCGCTCGATGAAAGCCCCTTCTCCCTCCGCAGCAACCCCCTCTCCCTTTGGGAGAGGGCCGGGGTGAGGGTCTTCCTTCCGAGCCTCCGTGACCGGAGGAGCCTTCTCCTCCTTGCCGGGGACCGGCACACCGAGCACAGCGGAGCGCATCACCTCGACGGCGAGGGCCACGGGACGTGTCCGGCGATCCATGGACAGCTCGGCCTCGCGCAGGGCCTCCTGGAGGGAAGAGCTGGTGTCCTCCTCGAGGACGAACACCCCGGGCTCGGGCGCTTCATCGGGCTCGGGGGCGGAGGGAGGCGGCGGCGGTTCCTCCCGCTCCAGCAGGCGGAGCTCCTCCTCCACCTCCTTGCGGGAGGGATCCAACCGGAGGATGTAGCGCAGGAGCTGCTCGGCGCGGGGCTTGTTGCCCGAGCGCCGGCAGAGGTCGACGGCGAGCCGGAGCAGCTCGATGGCGCGGGGCTTGTCACCACCGAGCTCCGCGGCCTGGGCCGCGCGGATGACGTCGCGAACGTTCTCGGCCATGGGGAAGCGTAACCTCCTCGAAGGACGGGAGCGCGGTTGCGCGAGCGCTCCCGGCGAGGCACGCGCCCCCGGCAGACGGCCCGGCCGTCAGGCCATGGCCAGGAACAGCATGTCCGGGTGCTCCAGGTACTTGATGACCTCGTACACGAAGTCAGCGGCGACCTGACCATCGATGACGCGGTGATCGGCGGAGATAGAGACGTTCATCATCTCGCGCACGACGATCTGACCGTTGTTGTCCACCACGGGACGCTTGCGCATGCGGTGGATGCCCATGATGGCCACCTCGGGGTGGTTGATGATGGGCGTTGCGAAGATGCCGCCGGTCTGGCCGAGCGAGGTGATGGTGAAGGAGCCCCCGGTGAGCTCGTCCATCTTCAGCTTGCGATCCCTCGCGGCGGTGCTGAGGCGAACGACCTCCTCGGCCATCTCGCGCAGGGAGAGACGGTCCGCGTTCTTGATGACGGGAACGGTGAGCCCCTCGCCGGTGGCCACGGCGATGCCGATGTTGAACTCGCCGCGCACGACGAGCTCCTGGGCGGCCTCGTCCATGTTGGCGTTGAGGTGCGGGTACTTCTTCATCGCGGCGATCGTGGCCTTGATGATGAAGGGCAGGAAGGACAGCTTTGCCTTCTCGCCAGCGGCGGCCAGGGTGTCGTTGAGGCGCTTGCGCAGAGCGACGAGCTCAGTGCAGTCCACCTCCTCGACGAAGCCGAAGTGAGGCGCGGTGAACTTCGAGCGCACCATCTTCTCGGCGATCTTCTTGCGCAGGCCACGCAGGGGGATGCGCTCGTCACCGCGGCCCGGGGCCACGGAGGGCGCGGCCGGACGGGCCTGAGCGGGAGCGGCGGCGGGAGCCACCTCATTGCGGGCGGAGTGACCACCCTCGAGGGCCGCCACCACGTCCGCCTTCATCACGCGACCCTGCGGACCGGAGCCGGAGATCTCCGCGAGGTTCAGCCCGTGCTCAGCGGCCATGCGGCGAGTGAGCGGAGTGGCGAGCACCTTGGAGGCGGCCTGCGGACCCGTGGCCTGAGCAGCCGTGGCCGCAGGAGCGGCAGCAGCACCATGAGCGGCGGGAGCCCCGTGACCCGAGGCCTGAACCGGAGCGGCGCCCTCGATCTCCATCGTGACCAGGATCTGATGGACCTTGGCCATGTCGCCTTCGTTGCCGTGCGTCTGCACGACACGGCCGGCCTTGGGGCTGGGCACGGTCACGGTGGCCTTGTCCGTCATCACCTCGGCGAGCGTCTGGTCCTGCTTGACGACGTCGCCGGGCTTGACGTGCCACTTGACCAGCTCGCCCTCCTGCACGCCTTCGCCAAGATCGGGCAGCTTGAACTCGAAGATCGCCATTCGCGGGGGTCCGTTTCGGAGTGAGGGTGTTGAGAAAGCGTCAGGTGTTGCCGGCGAGACCCAGGCGCTCACGCTCCATGAGGCCCTTCATGAAGAACTCGGCGGCGCGGTAGCTGGAGCGCACGAGCGGTCCGGAGGCGACGTAGAGGAAGCCGTAGGACTCGGCGAGCGTCTTGTAGTCCGCGAACTGCTGCGGGGTGACGAAGCGCTCCACCCGCAGGTGGTACTGGGAAGGCTGGAGGTACTGGCCCAACGTGAGCACGTCCACGCCCACGGCGCGCAGGTCCTTGAAGGTCTGCTCCAGCTCGGCGTCCGTCTCGCCCAGACCGACCATGATAGAGGTCTTGGTGTAGAGCTTCTCCGGACGCTGCTTGAGGTACTCGAGCACCTTGAGGGACTGGCGGTAGGTGGCGCGGCGATCACGCACGGTGGGCGTGAGGCGCTCCACCGTCTCCACGTTGTGGGCCACCACATGCGGGCGGGCCTCGGCCACGGTGGCCAGGTCGCGCTCCACACCCTTGAAGTCGGGGATGAGCACCTCGACGATCGTCTTGGGCGAGTGCTGGCGCAGCTCGCGGATGGCCGAGGCGAAGTGGCTGGCGCCTCCATCCGGCCGGTCATCGCGGTTGACGGAGGTGACCACGATGTACTCGAGGTCCATCTCCTTGACGGCCTGGGCCAGATGGATGGGCTCCATCGGATCCAACGGAGGGGGCGCGCCCACCTTCACGTGGCAGAAGCGGCAGGCGCGGGTGCACACCTCTCCCATGAGCATCACCGTGGCGGTGCCACCGCCCCAGCACTCGGCGATGTTGGGGCAACGGGCCTCCTCGCACACCGTGGACAGCTTCGTGCGACGCACGATGGATTTGACCCGCTCGTACCCATCACCGCTCGGGAGACGCACCTTCAACCACTCCGGCTTGCGGGTGGATTCAGATACCTGCGGCAGGGGGAAACGATCAGGAGTTGCCATGGGTCGCGGGCCTTCTACGGTTGGGGCGAAAGCAGGGTCAAGGGGGAAGCCTTGACGCGAGGCGTTAGCTTCCTCGAAGTCTCGCATGTTGTAACGACTCAATCGGGAGCGGGCAGTAAAGGGGCGAAAGAAGAGGCTCGGCCTGCTCGCGAAGGCCGTAAGCGCAGCTTGCTCGAAGGATGAGCGGACGACTCACCAGGCGGCAGTCCGCCTGGGACAGCGGGAGTGCCCATGCTTGAGGCATGAGGGCCATCCACCTGGGGACGAGCGGCTACGTCTACAAGCACTGGAAGGGACTCTTCTACCCAGCCGGGCTGCCAACCCGTCGCTGGCTCCCCTACTACGCGCAGGTCTTCGCCACGGTGGAGCTCAACGCCCCCTTCTACCGGCTGCCCACGGCGGACGCGGTGGACGGCTGGCGGGAGCAGACCCCGAAGGGCTTCCGGTTCGCGTGCAAAGGCAGCCGTTTCCTCACGCACATGAAGCGTCTAACGGACGTGGGCGAGGGCCTGGAGCGCTACTTCAGCGTCATCCTGCGCCTGGGACCCAAGCTGGGCCCGGTGCTGTGGCAGCTACCGCCGCACATGAAGAAACCGGATCCAGAACGGCTGGATCGCTTCCTGGCCGCACTGCCTCGAGGCCTCCAGTACGTCGTCGAGTTCCGCGACGCGGCCTGGTACCACGAGGAGGTGCTAGAGGTGCTGGAGCGCCGGGGATCAGCCGTGTGCGAACACGACCTGGTGCCGGTGCCACCACCGCGACTCACGGGAGGCTTCCGTTACGTGCGCTTCCACGGGGCGGGCTCGCGCTACGCGGGGCGCTATGGCCGCGAGGCGCTGTGGCCGGTGGCATGCGACCTCGACAAGTGGAGACGCAAGGGGCGAACGGCCTGGGTCTACTTCAACAACGATCTCCATGGGCACGCGCTGCTGGACGCGTTCGATCTATCGGAGCTGCTGGGCCACGTGCCAGTGCACCCACCACCGGACATGCGAAGGCCGTCCGAGACAGAAGAGTCTCGAACGGCCTGAGAACAACCCAACGCCCTACTGTGTATGCCCCCTCTCCCTCTGGGAGAGGGCTGGGGTGAGGGTCTACCCGGAAGCCCGGAGACTCAGATGTGGATCGGGTGACCCAGCGTGGCCTCGGCGCCTTCCTTGATGATCTCGGAGAGCGTCGGGTGGGCGTGCATGGTGTGAGCGAGCTCCTCGGTGGTGATCTCCAGGCGCATGGCGACGCAGGCCTCGGCGAGGAGCTCGGTGGCGTGGGGGCCCACGAGGTGGACGCCGAGCACCTCGTCATACTTCTTGTCGGAGACGACCTTGATCATGCCGAAGGCCTCGTTGGAGATGGAGGCCTTGGTGACGGCGGAGAACGGGAAGATGGCGGCCTTGACGTCGTAGCCGCGCTCCTTGGCCTTCTTCTCGGTGAGACCGACCGAGGCCACCTCGGGGTAGCAGTAGGTGGCGGACGGGGTGAGGTCGTAGTTGATGGGCGCGGGGTTCTTGCCGGCGATGTGCTCGACGGCGAGGACGCACTCGGCGCTGGCCACGTGGGCGAGCATCGGCGTGGGGATCACGTCACCGATCGCGTACACGTTCGGCTCGGTGGTGCGCATCATGTTGTCCGTCTTGATGAAGCCACGGTCGGGCTTGATGGACGTGAGCTGGAGCCCGATGTCCTCGCTGACGGGGGCGCGGCCCACGGCGGACAGGACGTACTCGGCCTCGATGGTGCGCGTCTCGTTGCCCACGGTCATGGTGAGCTTCGCACCGGTGGCGGTGGTCTCGACCTTCTCCACCTTGGCGCCGGTGTGCAGATCGATCTTCCGGCGCTTGAAGTGCTTCTCCAGCTCCTTCGAGCAGTCGATGTCCTCGATGGGGAGCAGGTTGGGCATGTACTCCACGATGGAGACCTGGCTGCCCATGTGGTTGAAGACGGAGGCGAACTCGCAGCCCACCGCGCCCGCGCCGATGACGATCAGGCTCTTGGGGATGCGGTCGAGCTCCAGGATGGAGTCGCTGTTGAGGACGCGCTTGTGGTCCACCGGAACATTGGGCAGCGACTTGGGCACCGAGCCCGTGGCGATGATGATGTTCTTGGTGTCCAGCGTCTGCTTGGAACCACCCTCGAGGGCGACCTCGACCTTGCCCTTGCCGGCAATGCGGCCGTGGCCCTTGATGACGGTGATCTTGTTCTTCTTCATCAGGTAGTCGATGCCGTTGGCACCCTTGGTGACCACCTTCTGCTTGTGCTCCTGGACCTTGGCCCAGTTGACCACCGGAGCCGGAACCTCGATACCGAAGTCCGCCGCCTCACGGATGTGGTGCAGGAGGGCCGCGGACCACAGGAGCGACTTGGTGGGGATGCAGCCGCGATGGAGGCAGGTGCCACCCAGGCGCTTGTCCTTCTCGATAATGGCCGTCTTCAGCCCCAGCTGCGCGGCCCGGATCGCACCGACATACCCGCCGGGGCCCGAACCGATGATCACCACGTCGAAAGTCTCAGCCACAAACGCCTCCGGAGTGGATGTACCCGAGCGGCGCTGATAACCACCCATCCCGGCCGGAATCAAGGAGTTTGCAATCGTGCGACGCTTCCCGCTCCGAACCCTGCTGCTGATGACCCTGGCCCTGGCGGCCTTCGTGCGCCTGTATTTCGTGACCCATTCGTCCGGGCGCCGGGTCGAGCGCCCCACGCCAGCACCGGCCCCCGCGAGCGACCAGGCCTGCCGCACTCTGGAGCGAACCCTGGAAGGAGCGGTGCGAGCCCCCGAGAACCCCGCCGCTCTCACGAGGGCCCGGCAACAGCTCGGTGCCTGCCCCGAGCTCCCAGTGCGCGCCTGTGAGGTCGGTCCGGCCCTGGATGCCCGCGCCCAGCTCGAGGCGGGAGCGGCACCCCTGCGGGAGCTGCTGGAAGCACTGTGTCAACGCTGCCCGGCCGGGGCCAACCCGTGTGCGAGCCATGTCACACGCGCGGTGATGGGACGAGGCACGGGGGGAACGGGGCGCCCGGCGGACCCCGCCGACCTGCGCTGGTACCTGGAGCACGCCGGACCGGGGACTCCGGACGCCTGTGCCGAGGTGGTGCGCTCATTGCTGGCCCCCGCGGCGCTGACCCGGGACACCCTCACGGACGTCCAGAAGGAGACCCTTGGGCAGCTCGCGCCGACGTGCGCGCGTGCGGGCCAGCTCCCGACGAACGTGCTGCATGCGGCCGTGGTGCGAGGCGGCGTGCCGGCCTTGACGCAGCTCGTTCAGGAGAAGCCGGCTGGGGAGAGCGCCGTGCTGAAATCGGACCGCACCGTGGGTGCCCAGAACGGAGAGAAGGCCTTCGACGGGCAGGAGACCACGAGCGTGGCGCTCACGGCGACGCCCCAGGCGCAGCGCTGGGAGAAGGACGGCGCACTGAGCGCGGTATTCGAGCCGCCCGTGCGCAAGCTCTCGGCCCTGCGGGTCCGCGGCACGGGTCCGGGCACGTTGCGCGCGGTCGTGCGCACCCTGGAGGGCCTGGGGAGGAACGATCCGGACACGAAGACAAGCTTCGTGGATCCGGTGGCGTGCCGCTTCAAGGGCACCGGCCAGTGGGAGACCTGCACGCTGCCGGTGCCGCTGCTGGACGTGGAGGCGCTCAGTGTGTTTCCGGACAAAGGCAAGCTCACGTTGAATGAAGTGGAGGCACGCGGAACGCGGTGAGCGGTGCGGCATCGAAGGGGCCGCTATGCGAATCCATCTGATCGCCGTGCTCCTGATGACCACTCCGGCCCTGGCCCAGAGCCCGCTGAAGGCGCTCGTCGCCGAATACGAGACGGGACCGGCCTACATCTTCCAGAACGACGGGCGCTACGGCCCGACCGGCACGGACTACGAGGCCGACGACATCAACCAGAAGGACAATCTGTACCGCAGCCAACGGATCGCGCTCGAGGCACGGCTGGGCGAGCGGCACGGCATCATCCTGCTGTACGCACCGTTCGACATCACCACGCGGGCGACGCTCGCGAAGGACATCGACTTCCGGGGTACTGTGTTCCCCACGGGCATGGTGGTGGACAGCCGCTATCTCTTCGATGGGTACCGGGCCAGCTATCTGTACCGGCTCGTCAACGGCGAGCGCTTCAGCTGGGACATCGGGGCGAGCGTGCAGATCCGCAACGCGCTGGTGAACTTCAGCGCGGTGGACGGTACGCGCTACGCGAAGGAGAGCGACATCGGCGTGGTGGGAGCGCTGAAGACGCGGCTGCGCTACGAGCTGCCGTCGCGGGTATGGGCGGGGCTGGAGGCGGACGCGCTGTCCACCTTCGGGCTGCTGGGGAACACGAC
Source organism: Archangium lansingense (assembly GCF_026626635.1). Taxonomy (GTDB): domain Bacteria; phylum Myxococcota; class Myxococcia; order Myxococcales; family Myxococcaceae; genus Archangium; species Archangium lansingense. The sequence continues at coordinate 5,851,252 of NZ_JAPNKA010000001.1, read as the reverse complement.
GGGAGGCATCTACGACGTGGCGCTGACGCTGGGCGTGCCGCTGAACTCGAACGGAGACGTGAACGCCTACGCGCGGCTGCGGCTGCTCGGGGGTGGCGCGGACGTGAAACAGCGAAACATCTACAACTGGGGCAACTTCGGCTTCGCGGTCCTGGGATTGCAGGCAGACCTGGTATCGCTGGCCGGACGCGGGCTCCCCAAGCCGTAGCCGTGGAATCCCCTCTCCCCCTGGGAGAGGGCTAGGGTGAGGGTCTTCCCATCCAGGAGACCCCATGCTCTCTCTGTGCATCTGCGCGCTGCTCGCCGCCGCTCCCCCGCCGCCCGTGGAACTGAAAGCCGGCGCAGCCGAGCCCGGTGACGAGGTCATCTTGCACGTCTCCGGGCTCGCGGCTCCCGCACACGAGAAGGCGGGCCTCTACCTCTTCGGCAAGCTCTCCGTGCCCTCGCACCCACTGCGCGCCCTGCTGCTGCGCAGCACAGACGGTGGAGCTCACTGGACCGAGGTCCTGCCCGACGTGGAGCACAGCGAGGTGCTCTTCGTGGAGTTCGAGGGCTGCCAGGGCCGCGCGCTGGTGGGGTGGAGCACGGAAGGCCCGGGGGAGCTCAAGCTGCTCGCGAGCTCGGACTGTGGGGCGACGTGGAAACGCCGGAGCACGCTGCCCAAGGCGGTCTGGTCCGAGTGGCCGGAACAGATGGAGTGGACGGACGGCCAGCGGGGCACGGTGTGGCTATCGGACGCAAACGAAGAGAACGCCCCGGTCCGAGCGATCACCACTCGTGACGGAGGCAAGACCTGGAGTACGCCGAAGCAGCCGCCCCGCCAGCCCCCCTCGGCGACGGCGAGCGAGTCCCTAGGCCCCACCGGGGTGCGTTGGAAGGTGTCTTCGGACGAACAAGGCACGAAGGTGGAACGACAGGAACCCGAGGGCGCCACCCAGGTGCGAGCCCTGCTGCCGGTCGCCTGGCGGCGTGAGGGGAACAAGCTCGTCCCCGCGCGTTGAGCCGCGGATGGTGCCCCTTCCCGTTGCTGGCAGGGATAGCATGCAGGCGTCCCATGGAAACGACTGCTCCCTCGCGCACCGTCACTGGCCGCATCGACGTCCACCCTCGTGGTTTCGGTTTCCTCGTCGTTCACCCCTCCGGCTCCGACGAGGTGCTCTCCGCGTTCATCCCGCCACCCGAGCTGAACCCGTACCTCGCTGACGACGTTGTCTCCGCGACGGTGACGGCCTCGGCCGATGGCCGTTGGAGCGCGAGCGGACTGTCCCTCCTGAAGCGTCCGCGCCAGGAGGTCTACGGCGAGGTGGTGCTGCGCAAGGGAGCGGTCCACCTGCGCATCGACCGGGACGTGGCCAATGGCGATTGGCCGCTGGAGACAGCGGGCGTCGAGGTGCAGCCCAATGACGCGGTAGTGGCGCGCATCGCCGAGGGCAAGGCCTGGCTGCTGCGCAAGCTGGAGCCGGGCGCGGACCGCTCGTTGGAGCGCATCATCGTACGCCACGGGCTGCGCCGCGACTTCGATGCGGAGGTCCTCGCCGAGGTGCAGCATGTGCTCGCCATGCCCCATGCGCTCGGGGGGCGGCGCGACCTGCGCCAGGTGCCCACCGTCACCGTGGACGCCCCGTCGACGCGAGTCATCGACGATGCCATCTCGGTGCTGCCCGCGGGCGACGGAGCCCTGCGCCTGTTCGTCTCCATCGCGGATCCCGCCGAGTTCGTCACCGAGGGCTCGGCATTGGATCGCACGGCGCGCGAGCGAGCCACCAGCGTGTACCTCGCCGGTGCCATGCTGCCTATGCTCCCCGAGGAGCTGTCGGCGAACTGGCTCAGCCTGGTGCCCGGCGAGGATCGGCTGTGCCTCACGGTGGAGCTGCGCATCGACCCAGAGGGGCGCGTCACCGCGGCAGATGTCTACGAGAGCCTCATCCGCTCGTGGGCGAAGCTCAGCTACACCGAGGTGGCGGACTACCTCGACAAGGGCGAGGTGTCCGAACCGATGGCGGCGGTGCGCGAGGCCATGCCTTGGTTCCGCGCGGCGGCGGCGCGGCTGGCGGTGTCTCGCGCCGGACGCGGCGGCATCGAGATGTCGCGCGACGAGGCCCGCTTCACCTTCGACGAGGAGACGGGCGAGGTCTCCGGCATCGAGGCCGTGCGGCCCACGACGGCACATACCCTCGTGGAGCGCTTCATGGTCGCCGCCAACGAAGCCATCGCCGGCTGGCTCATCGATCGCGGTGTCCCCTCGCTCTTCCGTGTCCAGGATGAGCCGGAGCCGCAACAAGTAGCGGATCTGGCCGCCTTCGCGCAGCACTCGGGCTTCGCCGCGGGCTTTGGCCGCAGACTCACCCCACTGGCGCTCTCCGCGTTTGATCGGCAGATCGCCGACTGTACCGCGGAACCCGCGCTGCGCTCGGTGCTACGACGCTCGCTGGGCCCCTCGCGCTACACAGTGGTCCCGGCCATGCACTTCGGTCTCGCGGCGCGCGCCTACCTCCACTTCACCTCGCCCATCCGGCGCTACGCGGACCTCTCCGTCCACCGCGCCCTCAAGCAGTACCTGCGGGGCCGGCGTGACTTCGTGCACGAGGACCCCTCCGTCGAGCAGCTCGCGGTGCACCTCAACGAGCGCTCCCGCACCGCCAGCCGCGCCGAGAAGGATCGCCACCGGGTGCTGGAGGCGCGGGTGATGGCCGGCCACGTGGGCCGGGAGTTCACGGGCCGGATTACCCGGGTGCGCCCCTCCGGTCTGCTTATCCAGCTCGACGGCATGCTGGTGGAGGCCTCCCTCCCCGCGGATGCGCTGCCCAACGGCCCTTACCAGCCCGACCCTCGTGAGACGTCCCTCGTGAGCGCCTCGCGCACCTTCACCATCGGCATGCCGCTGCGCGTGCGCGTGGCCTCCACCGACGAGCAGCACGGCCGCGTCGAGCTCGCGCTCGTCGAGTGAGCCTCTACGTTTCAGGGCCCGAGGGTGATCATGCTCGGCGAGCGCATCGAGCCCCTCCCCGCACGCCCCGCTGTGCGAGGCGCGCCAGGAGGGGAACCATAGCCCCCCACTCGAGTGGACGTCCGAGTGGGGTTGAGCACGGAGACGGATACCCTCACCCCGTCCCTCTCCCGAGGGGAGAGGGGAGATTGTCCGCTACTTCATGCGCACGGTGACGGTGTTGGTGGCGGTGTTGAGCGTGAGGAAGCCCTTCTGGAACTCGCTCTCGCGCCCGCCCGTGACGGCGTACTCGTCCTTCACCGGGTAGCCCAGCGCTCCCGTCTCCCAGCCCAGCGACTCCCACTTCGCACGGATGGGGCCATGCACCTCGTGCGCTCCCGTCGTCGACGTCCAGTAGATGCTGCCGTTCTGGAAGTGGTTGAAGCGCCCCACCCCGTCCGGCGTCTTCGTCTCGTCCGTCAGCGGGTAGCCCAGCAGCCCCGCCTCACGTCCCAGCGCAATCCACTTGGCGTTGATGTCTCCAATCACCTCGTGCGCGCCCGTCGCAGGCGTGAAGTAGATGCTGCCTCGCTCGAAGTGGTTGTAGCGGCCCACCCCGTCCGGCGTCGCCTGCTCATCCGTCGTCGGGTAGCCCAGGTAGCTCTTCTCCCACCCCAGCTGCTCCCACTTCGCCCGAATGAGGCCACGCACCTCGTGCGCTCCCGTCGCCTGCGTCCAATAGATGCTTCCGTTCTGGAAGTGGTTGTAGCGGCCCGCTCCGTCCGGCGTCTTCGTCTCCCCCGTCGTCGGGTAGCCCAGCTCGCTCCGCTCCCAGCCCAGTTGCTCCCACTTCGCGCGGATGTCCCCGTGGATCTCCCAGGCCCCCGTCGCCTCCGTCCAGTAGATGCTGCCCCGCTCGAAGTGGTTGTAGCGGCCTACTCCATCCGGCGTCGTCAGCTCGTCGGTGATGGGGTAGCCCAGGACGCTCACCTCCCAGCCCAGCTGCTCCCACTTGATGCGGATCTGCCCCATCACCACGTGCGCGCCCAGCGTCGGCGTCCAGTAGATGCTGCCTCGCTCGAAGTGGTTGAAGCGTCCCACCCCGTCCGGCGTGGACAGCTCACCAGCCTGGCACTTGCCCAGCAGCACGGGGCCGTTCACCGCGTCATACTTCGCCTTGATGTCCCCCACGATCACACAAGTGGTGCAGTTGTTGCTGGTGATGCTCCTGGAGCCGTAGCTGCCGGGATAGGGCGCGAGCGACACGCCGTTGAGGATGATGTCCTGGCCCACGCCGTTGAGCAGCTGCTCGTAGTGGACGTGCGCTCCGCTGCTCGCGCCGGTGCTCCCCGTCACGCCGATTTGCTGGCCCTGCGCCACCTGGATGCCGCTCGGCACCGAGAAGGCGGACAGGTGGAAGTAGTACGTCGTCCACCCGCCGCCGTGGTCGATCTTGATGTAGTTGCCCGCGCCGCCGGACTCGAAGTGGCGCGTGGCGTAACCCGCCGCCGAGGCGAGCTGAGGCTGGCCGTTGGTGCCCCCTCCATTCTTCACGAAGTCGAGCGCGCGCCGCACCTCGGCGCTGTGGTGGCTGTACGTCCAGGACTGCCCGCAGGGGAAGGGGGCCTGGAAGTTGGGCCGCGCCAAGGCATTGGTGAGGGTCGCCTCCTGCGTGGGCGCCTCCTGCGTGTCCGCATTCGGGGACTCGGAACCGCAGCCGGTGCCGCTCAGCAGAAACGCCAGTGACAGACCTGACAGCCACGTACGGGGATTCAGCAAGCCTTCTACTTTCATGGGGATTTCCATCCTGCGTTGGGGGGCACTGTCCGGGGGATTGCTACTTCATGCGCACGGTGACGGTGTTGGTGGCGGTGTTGAGCGTGAGGAAGCCCTTCTGGAACTCGCTCTCGCGCCCGCCGGTGACGGCGTACTCGTCCTTCACCGGATAGCCCAGCGCTCCCGTCTCCCAGCCCAGCGACTCCCACTTCGCGCGGATGGGGCCGTGCACCTCGTGCGCTCCCGTCGTCGCCGTCCAGTAGATGCTGCCGTTCTGGAAGTGGTTGAAGCGCCCCACCCCGTCTGGCGTCTTCGTCTCGTCCGTCAGCGGGTAACCCAGCAGTCCCGCCTCACGTCCCAGCGCAATCCACTTGGTGTTGATGTCTCCAATCACCTCGTGCGCGCCCGTCGCCGGCGTGAAGTAGATGCTGCCTCGCTCGAAGTGGTTGTAGCGACCCACCCCGTCCGGCGTCGCCTGCTCATCCGTCGTCGGGTAGCCCAGGTAGCTCTTCTCCCATCCCAGCTGCTCCCACTTCGCCCGGATGAGGCCACGCACCTCGTGCGCTCCCGTCGCCTGCGTCCAGTAGATGCTTCCGTTCTGGAAGTGGTTGTAGCGGCCCGCTCCGTCCGGCGTCTTCGTCTCCCCCGTCGTCGGGTAGCCCAGCTCGCTCCGCTCCCAGCCCAGTTGCTCCCACTTCGCGCGGATGTCCCCGTGGATCTCCCAGGCCCCCGTCGCCTCCATCCAGTAGATGCTGCCCCGCTCGAAGTGGTTGTAGCGGCCTACTCCATCCGGCGTCGTCAGCTCGTCGGTGAGCGGGTAGCCCAGGGCGCCGCGCTCCCAGTCCAGCTGCTCCCACTTGATGCGGATCTGCCCCATCACCACGTGGGCGCCCAGCGTCGGCGTCCAGTAGATGCTGCCGCGCTCGAAGTGGTTGAAGCGCCCCACCCCGTCCGGCGTCGACAGCTCACCGGCCTGACACGCGCCCAGCAGCACGGGCCCGTTCACCGCGTCGTACTTCGCCTTGATGTCCCCCATGATCACGCAACTGGAGCCCCAGTTGTAATCGGTCCGGTAGCGGGCGAAGACCGCCGACACGAGCGACGAACCACCCACGGTGGTCCTTCCGCATTGCATGGCATACGCGCCCACCCAGGGGGTGTACGTGTAGAGCGCGGCGGTGGCCTTGGTGGCGGGCGTCACCGTGCAGGGATCCAGCGTCTGCTTGGTGAGACCGACCTTCCACCCGCTGACCGTGGGCCTGCCCGCGTCCAGATCCCTCAAGTAATTCCGGATCTTCGCGGCACCACACTCGATCTGGTTTCCAAAGCCCGCGTAGTTCGAGCTGCAGCCACCACTGTCCGGGCAGCCGCAGCCGGTGGCCTTGGCCAGGTTGTTCGAGTTACCGCTCTGGATGAGGCCTGACTCGATCTGGATGCGCGCCAGCATGTAGAGCGGGCTGATGCCATGTGCGCGCGAGCGCTCGACGATGAGCGTGGCGGCCGTCTTGTTGCCCCACACGGGATCCCTGTACCCGGCCAGATAGGAGCCCTTCTGCTGAAGGAACCCCTGCACCTGCGCGGGAGTAATCCAGCCCCACCCAGTCAGGTCTGCATCCTCCATCAGCCGGTGCATGTCGTGAGTCCCAGCCAGATCGAGCAGGACCTCGCCGGTCAGCTCATCCACGGGACGGGGTTCTTCATCGGGGACACCGCAATGAACTGCGGTCAGGGCACACAACAGCATCCAAAGGCGTGACAAGCGCATGCGTCTTCTCGGGGGGTAAAGGAGGGGGAAACCGACGGAGGTGTGACCATGCGGCGGGAGGCGGATGGGACCTCTCCCGCCGCATGCGGACTTCGATGGCCCGATGCGGACTTCAGATGTCCGCCGGGCCTGCTACTTCATGCGCACGGTGACGGTGTTGGTGGCGGTGTTGAGCGTGAGGAAGCCCTTCTGGAACTCGCTCTCGCGCCCGCCCGTGACGGCGTACTCGTCCTTCACCGGGTAGCCCAGCGCTCCCGTCTCCCAGCCCAGCGACTCCCACTTCGCACGGATGGGGCCATGCACCTCGTGCGCTCCCGTCGTCGACGTCCAGTAGATGCTGCCGTTCTGGAAGTGGTTGAAGCGCCCCACCCCGTCCGGCGTCTTCGTCTCGTCCGTCAGCGGGTAACCCAGCAGTCCCGCCTCACGGCCCAGCGCCACCCACTTGGCGTTGATGTCTCCAATCACCTCGTGCGCGCCCGTCGCAGGCGTGAAGTAGATGCTGCCTCGCTCGAAGTGGTTGTAGCGGCCCACCCCGTCCGGCGTCGCCTGCTCATCCGTCGTCGGGTAGCCCAGGTAGCTCTTCTCCCACCCCATCTGCTCCCACTTCGCCCGGATGAGACCTCTCACCTCGTGCGCTCCCGTCGCCTGCGTCCAGTAGATGCTTCCGTTCTGGAAGTGGTTGTAGCGGCCCGCTCCGTCCGGCGTCTTCAGCTCTCCACTCGCCGGGTAGCCCAGCTCGCTCCGCTCCCAGCCCAGCTGCTTCCACTTCTCGCGGATGTCTCCGTGGATCTCCCAGGCCCCCGTCGCCTCCGTCCAGTAGATGCTGCCGCGCTCGAAGTGGTTGTAGCGGCCCACCCCGTCCGGCGTCGTCAGCTCATCGGTGAGCGGGTAGCCCAGGGCGCCGCGCTCCCAGTCCAGCTGCTCCCACTTGATGCGGATCTGCCCCATCACCACGTGGGCGCCCAGCGTCGGCGTCCAGTAGATGCTGCCGCGCTCGAAGTGGTTGAAGCGCCCCACCCCGTCCGGCGTCGACAGCTCACCGGCCTGGCACTTGCCCAGCAGCACGGGGCCGTTCACCGCGTCATACTTCGCCTTGATGTCCCCCATGATCACGCACGCCGTGCCGCAGTGCGCGTTGGCGCGATTGAGGTAGTCCGTCCAGGGCCAGTTGGCACCGGGGTCCGTGCGGTTGTACGGCTGCAGCTGGCCGTGCCCCACGATGTGGTAACGGTCGCGGGGAATCCCGTGGTCACGCGTCATGTCGCACAGCAGCCGGGCCGAGGCGTCGATCTGTCCCACCGGCCAGTTCACCGTCGACGCATACCCGCCGTGCTCGATGCCGATGGTGAAGTCGTTGGAGCTTCTCCCGTTCAGCCCGCACTCCACCCCGCTGTTGTTGCTGCACTGGTAGGTGGCACCGATATGCCAGGCCCGGCTCCCGTCGCGCACCAGCTGGCTGATCTCCCCGCCGTCCTCACGCACCACGTAGTGCGCGCTCACCCCCGAGCTGGTGTTCGTCAGCCAGCTCCAGCACCCCGAGTAGCTGCTCTCACAGGTGTGGATGACCACCATCTTCACACCCATGGGCCGGGCGTTGAAGTTGGGCGAGGGCCGCCACACGGCCGGAGCGTAGTCCGGACCCGCGAGCGCCTGGGCCTGCTGACCCAGCTCCTCCACGACCAGGCCCTGTCCACTCGCGGCCCACTCCTTCGAGAGCGTCCCCAGCCCCAGGCGAGCCACCCGGAAGACCTCGTTGTGGACGAAGCTGCGGCGGCCCTCCTCGTTCTCGATGCCGGACACCTCGGCAACTGCCGGCGCCCACTTGTCCGCCTTCGTCCGGTCCACCTGAAGCGCATCCGCGCGGCGCGACAGCAGCGCCGCCGCCGCCCGGACGTTGGAACGCGCGTCCTTCTTGACCTGCTCCACCGTGACGCCAGCCAGCTTCGCGCCCTCCTTGAGCTGCGCCCCCGAGAGAGCCATCAGCCCGTGGACCGTCGGGCGTCCCTCGAACTCCTCGGCCCCCTCCACCATCTGGTAGCGCGTCTGGACGAACGAGATGGACTTGAGGAGCGCGGGCGGCACGTTGAACTCCTGGCCCGCCTCGCGGAAGAGCGCATCGAGGGAGTCGTCCTCGCGTGCGGAGGCCTCCGTCGGCACCTTCACATCCGCCTCCACGGTGGGGACCGCGGAGGGCTGCTGCTGCTCGTTCGTGCCGCACGCCTGGGCCAAGGCCAGCGAGGCGGCGAGCACGACGATTCCTGGCTTGTTCTTCATTGATTCCTCCGGACTTCGTCACTCGCGAGTGATGGGCGGCTCCTTTCCCTCGCGGACGGCGGGGGCGGGGGGAGCCCAATAGGAGGAGATGGCGAGCCAGTCGGCGTCCAAAGAATCGACCGTGAAACCTTCAAGGGAATGCCCGGACCGCCACAGTGTGAGGAATTTCAAGGGGTTCGGGTTATCCTGTGTGCAGGATGGAGTGCCCGAACGAGACAACGCTGAGCAGTTTCCTCGCGGGATTTCTTTCCGACGAGCGCCGGGCAGAGGTCCTGGAGCACATCCTGCGTTGTCCCGAGTGCGAGCGTGTCCTGGCGGCGGGACGGAGCTCGGGGCCATCCGGCCCGGCCCTGGAGGAGGAAGCGCCGCTCGCGCGCAACAGCACCATCGGGCGCTATGTGGTGCTCGCATGGCTGGGCCAGGGGGCCATGGGCGTCGTGTACGCCGCGTATGACCCCGAGCTGGACCGGCAGATTGCCCTCAAGCTGTTGCGAGCACGCAGCCAGGAGGCCCACGAGCTGCGGCAGCGGCTGCTGCGGGAGGCTCAGTCACTCGCCCGCCTCTCGCACGCGAACGTGGTCGCCATCTATGACGTGGGCACGTGCGAGGAGGGCGTCTTCCTCGCGCTGGAGCTGGTGGAGGGGGCCACGCTGGCCGGGTGGCTCGAGCAGCCCCACTCCTGGCAGGAGGTGCTCCACGTCTTCCAGGAGGCGGGCCACGGACTGGCGGCCGCACATGCCGCGGGACTGGTCCACCGGGACGTCAAGCCCACCAACATCCTGGTCGGGAACGATGGCCGGGCTCGCATCACGGACTTTGGCCTGGCTGGGCCCCCCAATCGGGACAACACGGCAGTCCCCCCAACCGCGGATGGCACGGCGACGGGAGACCTCTCGACCGACCCGTTGACCCGCTCCGGTGCCCTGGTGGGAACCCCGGCCTACATGGCACCCGAAACGCTACGGGGTCAGCGCGCCGATGCCCTCAGCGACCAGTTCAGCTTCTGTGTGGCCCTCTACGAGGCTCTCTTCGGCGTGCGCCCCTTCACGGGCAACAACCCGGAGGATCGGCTCCGCGCCATGCGGGAAGAACGAGTACAGCCCCCGTCCACCCGGGGCACGGTTCCCGCGAAGGTGCGACGCGCCATCCTCAAGGGCCTGCGCTACCGCCCAGCGGACCGTCACGCGTCGATGGAGGAACTGCTGTCCGCCCTCCAGCCCCGCTCGCGGCGCGTATTGCCCTGGCTCGCGGCGGCGCTCGCCGTCCCTCTCCTCTTCGTTCTGGTGAACGGCACCCTCACCCGGCGGCGCGAGGTGCACTGCCAGCGCGAGGTGGATCGGCTCGCTGAGGCGTGGAGCCCCGAGCACCACCAGCGCGTCAAGGAAGCCCTCCTCGGCACGGGCAAACCGTACGCGGCGGCTGTCTGGGAGAAGGTCTCCACGGCGCTCGATGCCCACGTCACCCAGTGGCGCACGCTGCGGATGGAGACCTGTCTCGCGGCCGAGGCCGGGGAGAATCCCTCCGCCTGGCAGACGACCACCTGTCTCGACACCCGGCTGTGGCAGCTCTCGGCCACCGTGGAGGTGCTCGAGAGAGCGGATGAGCAAATCCTGGAGAAGGCGTCCCAGATGGTGGGGGCAATCGAGGGGCTGACGGTATGCAGGGACGCACCCGCGCTCTCCACCCGTCCCCAGCCGCCCGATGCTCTCCGCCCGCGAGTGGATGCGGTCCGGCGCCGGCTCGCGGAGGTTCGCGTCCAGACCGAGGCGGGAAGACATCCCGAGGCGCTCGCCACCACCTCCGCGCTGCTCGAGGAAGTCCGGACGCTCGACTTCCAGCCGCTGGAGGCCGAGGTGCTCCTCGAGCATGGACAGCTCCACGGGCTCACCGGCAAGCATCAGGAAGCCGAGGAGATCCTCTACCGTGCGCTCTGGGCGGCGGAGGCGAGTCGGGATGACGAGGTGGTCGTGAGGACCTGGAGCCTGCTGGTCTGGCTCATTGGGGATCAGCTCGCGCGTGCCGATGAGGTGGATCGCCTCACGAGGCATGCCCGGGCGGCGCTGGAGCGGCTGGGAAGCGAGCGCGCTCCGACCATCACCACCGAACTGCACCTGCGGCTGGGCAGCATGCTGGTGGTGCAGGGACGATTGGAGGACGCGGAGCGGGAGCTCACGAAGGGCCTGGAGCTCGCCCGAAAGCTCCAGGGGCCCGAGAGCCTGCTCGCGGCCCGCTTCCTGTCTCCGATGGGGCGCATCCGTTCGCAACAGATCCGCAATGTGGAAGCCCTGGAGCTGTTCCGCGAGGCACAACAGATCCGCGAGCGCCTGCTGGGGCAGGAGCATCCCGGCCTCGCGGTGTACCTGAGCAACACGGCCGTGGCGTTGATCAACCTGGGACGCCGCGAGGAGGCAATCGAAGCCTGGCGGCGGTCGCTCCGGCTCCAGGAGGTGGCCCACACGCCCGATCATCCGAGCCTCGCTGGTCCGCTCAACAACCTGGGCGTCGCCCTGAGGAAGGAAGGAAAGCTGGAGGAGGCCCGCGGGTACCTGGACCGGGCGCTCGCCATCATGGAGCGGAGCAAGGGCAAGGACCACCCCGATACCATGCTCGTGCTCTGCGCCCTGGGCCAGTGGGCAATGGATGCCCAGCAACCCGAGGAGGCGCTGAAGTGGTTCGAGCGAGCACTGAAGAGCGTCCAGGGCGCACTCGGCCCCGAGACGCCGCGAGCCGCCCTGCCCCTGGCCTACCGGGGGCTGCTCCATCTGCGAGCCAACCGCCTCCGCGAAGCCCGGAGTGATCTGCTGCGCTCCCTCGAGCTGTCCGAACAGGTGCGGGGGAAGAAGGGCGCTTCGGGAAGCTCCACGCTCCGGGTCCTGGCCGAGGTGGAGCTCGCCAGCCGCAATCCGAAGCTGGCGCTCGAGTACTGCCAGAAGGCGCTGGCGCTCGATGAGGCGGCCCAGGGGCCAGCCGCGCCCGATGTCGCGCTCGACTTCATCTGCCAGGCGGAGGTTCTGCTGACGTCGAGAGAACCCCAGCGAGCCATCCCTCTGATCGAGAAAGCGCGGGAGATCCATCGACAGGCGCCGAGGGACCGGAGCGATGCAGCGTGGGCCACGTTCATGTTGGCCCGGGCTCTCGCCGAGCAGAACCCCTCTGAGCCCGAGCGCGCCAACGCCCTGGCCGCAGAGGCCAGGGTGGAGCTGGAAACGTTGGGAGCACGCGGCCACCGGAAGCTGAAGGCGGTCTCCGACTGGCAGCGGCAGCGAGGAACACCATGAGCTACGAACAGGATGAGACGTGTCTCTCGGCGTTCCTGCCGCATGCACAGCGCATCCGTCTGGGGCAGGTGGACGGCCTGGAAACCTCGCTGCGCAAACACCTGGACGCGGGGCAGGCGGCATGGCCATCCGTCGTGCTCGCTCCCGAGCGATTCATCCCGTATCTAGCGCTCCAGGTTCCGGAAGAGGACGCGGCTCGATGGCTCCATCAATTGCACGGTGCGGACCTCTATCTGGCGCGAGCCTGTCTGGATGGAGCACCCGAGGCACTCCGCACCTTCGATCAACAAGTGCTGCGCAAGGTCCCCGCCCGGCTGGGCCCTGGCGCGGCGGCGCAGACGGACGAGATCCTCCAGATGCTGCGCGAGCGGCTGCTCGTGGGCCGGGGTGACGAGGGACAGCCCAAGCTCGCGTTCTACGCTGGCCGTGGCCCCCTGCTGGCCTGGGTGCGCATCGCCGCCGAGCGCATCCTGATTGCGCTGCACAAACGCGAGGGACACCAGGAGCGATTCGAGGAGCTGCCCGAGGAGACGCTGAGCCGGTTCTTGTGCCCGGAGGATCCGGAGCGCCTCCTGACCACGGAGGATGCGCGCCAGGCCCTGACGGACGCGCTACGGCGGGCCACCGCGGCGCTCGCCGAGCAAGAGCGCAGCCTGCTGCGACTGCACCACGTTCATGGCTTCACCATGGACCGGCTCGCCAAGATGTTCGGCGAGCCGCGCTCCAGCGTCGCGTACCGGGTTGCCCGCGCACGCGAGCGTCTGCTCCGACTCATCCGAGCAGAGCTCACGTGCAGACTGGGCCTGGGAGAGTCGGAGCTGGAGAGCTTCCTGGGGCTGATCCGCAGCCAGTGGGACGTCAGCCTCCAGCGCTGGATGTAGCTTTCGCGGCGGGAGGGGGTGTCCGTCCCGCCCGGCGTGCGAGCACCGCCTTCACATCATCCAACGTGATGCCCAGCGGCCGCACCGCGACCAGCACATGGTAGAGCACGTCCGCGGCCTCCTCCGTCGCGCGCTCCTTGTCCCCATCCGCGCACGCCGTCACCAGCTCAGCACCCTCCTCGCCAATCTTCTTCAGGCGCAGGTTGCGGTCGTCCAGGAGTCGCCGCGTGTAGCTCGGCTTCTCCCCCGGCGCTGGAGCCTTCGCCGCCCGCTGGGTAATGGTCCGGTCCAGCTCGACGAGCGCATCCACCGGCTCGGCGCCGAAGCAGGTCTCCGCCCCGGTGTGACACGCCGGGCCCGCCTTCACCACCCGGGCCAGCACCGCGTCCCCGTCGCAGTCCGCCGTCAGGGACACCACCCGCTGCACGTTCCCGCTCGTGCCGCCCTTGTGCCACAGGCCCCGCGTGCGCGAGCGGTAGTACATCTCGCCCGTCTCCAGCGTCTTCTCCAACGCCTCGCGGTCCGCGTGCGCCACCATCAGCAGGTCGCCCGAGTGCGCGTCCTGCGTCACCACCGTCACCAGCCCGTTGCCCTTGGTGAAGTCCAGCTTCGAGAGATCCAGCATCATGCCCTCTTGGCGCCCAGCAGCTCGCGCACCTGCTCCGCGAGCGCCGCGTTCGTCGCGATCCCGTTGCCACCGAACGAGGTCCGCGTCCCCGTCCAGTCCGTGAAGACTCCGCCGGCCTCCTCGATGATGGGCTGCAGCGCCGCCGCGTCCCAGGGCGACAGGAACTCGTCCACCATCACCTCCGCCCGACCCGTGGCCACCAGCAGGTAGCCGTAGCAGTCACCCCACGTGCGGTCCATGGACGCCTTCGCCGCCAGGGCCCGCCACTTCGCCCCGCGATCCGGGTGCGCCAGGAAGCGCTCGTCGGTGGACAGCACCACCGCCCGAGACAGGTCTGCCTCCGCCGACACCCGCGTCCGCTTCCCGTTCCACCAGCACCCCTGCCCCGGCGCCGCCACCAGCATCTCCCCTACGGGTGGGAAGTACGCCGCGCCCGCGAGAATCCGCTCGCCCTCCGCCACCGCCACCAGCGTGCCCCACAACGGCACGCCCCGGATGAACGTCTTCGTCCCGTCGATAGGGTCGAGGATCCACCGGCGCTTCGCTCCGGCCCGCGTCTCGCCGAACTCCTCTCCGAGGATGCCGTCCTCGGGGAAGCGGGACTCGATCCACTCGCGAGCCGTCTTCTCGGCGGTCCGGTCCGCCACCGTCACCGGCGTGCCGTCCCCCTTGGTATCCACCGTGACGCCCTGGCGGAAGAAGCCCAGGGCCACGTCTCCCGACCTGCGCGCCACTTCCTCTGCCGCCTGCATCAACGCCTGCGCATCCATTCAGAGGCTCCTGATCCCAAGGCCGCTCTTCTGGAGCAGCGACTTGATCGCCCCAACCGTGGTGACGCCGTCGTGGAGGATTCCCGCGACGAGCGCCGCCTCCGCCTTGCCCTCCTGCAGCGCGGCCCGGACATGCTCCGCGTTGCCCGCACCACCCGAGGCGATGACCGGAACGTCCACCTGCTCGGCAACCGTCCGCGTCAGCTCCAGGTCATACCCCGAACGGGCCCCATCCCGGTCGATGCTCGTGAGCAGGATTTCACCTGCTCCACGTTTCACGCACTCGCGTGCCCAGGCCACCGCGTCCAACTCCGTGGCCTTCTTGCCGCCGTGCGTGTACACGCGCCACCGGTCGCCGTCGCGCTTGGCGTCGATGCTCGCCACCACGCACTGGGCACCGAAGCGCTCGGCGCACTCGGTGAGCACCTCGGGGCGGGCCACCGCCGCTGAGTTGAGGCTCACCTTGTCCGCGCCGGCCCGCAGCGCCCGGCCCACGTCGTCCGCGGTGCGCACGCCGCCACCCACCGTCAGGGGGATGAACAACCGCTCCGCCGTGCGGTGCACCAGGTCCCACAAGGTGCCGCGCTCCTCGTTGCTCGCGGAGATGTCGAGGAACGTCACCTCGTCGGCACCCGCCTCCTCGTAGCGCATGGCCAGCTCGACGGGGTCGCCCACGTCCCGGAGGCCCTCGAACTGGACGCCCTTCACCACGCGTCCACCCTTCACATCCAGACAGACGATCAGCCGCCGCGTGAGCATCTCACTTCACCTCCAGGGCGACCGAGCCCTTCGTGCTGAACACCACTCCCGAGTCCACCATCGCGTCGCGCAGCGCCATGCCGAGCGCCTTGAAGGCGGCCTCCGTCACGTGGTGGCTGTCCTTGCCGCGGAGGATCCGCAGGTGCAGCGTCACCTTGGCGTGCTCGCAGAACGAGCGCATCACGTGCTCGTACAGCTTGTTGCGCAGCGGCCCGCGGTAATAGAAGCGCCCGGCCACGTCGATGCAGGCCTGCACCAGCGCGTCGTCCATGGGGATGGTGCGCTCGCCGTAGCGGGCCGCCGTGGCGGGAATCACCTTCTGCACCGCGGTGCCCAGGGTGATGGCCACGTCCTCCATGAGGTGGTGCCGCAGGTCGCCACGAGCGTGCAGCGTCAGGTCCAGGCCCGCGTAGCGCGCGAAGGTGGACAGCATGTGATCGAAGAAGGGCAGGCCCGTGTCCACCTTGGCGATGCCCTTGCCCAGGGAGATCTCCACCGTGACCTTCGTCTCCTTCGTCTCTCGAACGATGGTGGTCATGCGAACTCCCGCGCCACCTCGGTGGCGTCCAGCGTGCCCGTGTACAGCGCCATGCCAATGACGGCCCCGAAGGCCCCCACGCGCCCGAGGGCCCGCAGATCCTCCACCGTCGTCACGCCGCCCGAGGCGAACAGCGGATGACGGCTCGACCGGGCCACCTCCTCCATCAGCGGCAGGTCCACCCCCTCCATCTGCCCCTCCTTGTGCACCGCCGTCACCAGCAGGCCACCCAGAGGCAGCGGCTCCAGCGTCTTCAGCACATTGGCGATGTCCAGGGAGCTGCCCGCAGTCCAGCCGCGCGTCACCACCTCGCGGCCCTTCACGTCCGCGGCCACCACCACCCGGCCCGGATAGCGCTCGGCCACCTCGCGCAGCCACTCCGCGTCCTCGATGGCCTTCGTGCCCACCACCACGTAGGAGGCGCCCAGTGCCAGCACCGACTCCACCTTGGCCGTGCTCCGCACCCCGCCGCCCACCGAGAAGGTAAGGCCCGGCTCATGGGCCAGCAGCTTCCCGATGGGGCCCTCATTGGAGCCCTTGCCCAGCGCGGCGTCGAGGTCCACCACGTGGAAGGTCTTGAAGCCGTACGATCGCCAGCGCTTGAGCGCATCCAGCGGATCCTTCACGCGCACCCGCTCGTCGGCGTAGGAGCCGCCCACGAGCTGCACGCAGGCCCCTTCGCGCAGGTCAATGGCAGGAATGGCAATCACGTGCGCACCTCCTCGAGGAAGGCCTGCACGAAGCGCACGCCCGCCACCGAGCTCTTCTCCGGGTGGAACTGCACGCCGAGCACCTTCCCGCGCCGCACCGCCGCGGGGAAGCGGTCCTCCTCGTGCGTCGTCCAGCCCACCACCACGCCAGGCTCCTCAGCGCGGCAGACGAAGCTGTGCGCGTAGTAGACAGTGCCGAGCTTCGCGCTCCTCAGCGCGGTGTCCTCCTCCACCGAGTTCCACCCGATGTGGGGCACACGCCGAGAGCGCAGCTTCGTCACCCGGCCCCGGAAGAGGCTCAGGCCCTCGCCGCCGCCCTCCTCACTGGAGTCGAACATGAGCTGCATGCCCAGGCAGATGCCGAGGCACGGCAGCCCGGCCTCCACCGCGCGCCGCATCTGCTCGCGTCCTGGAGCCAGCCGTGCCGCCGCCGCGCCGAAGGCACCCACCCCCGGCAGCACCAGCACGTCCGTGTCGAGTGCCCGAATCGGGTCCTCCTGCACGCGCACCTCCACGTCCGGGGCCGGGGCGAGCGCCTTGGCCAGCGAGTGCAGGTTGCCCGCTCCGTAGTCGAATAGCGTCACTCTCACCGCAGCGCCTCCCGCAGCGCACCGAGCGCCGCCTCGATCTGAGTCCACGGGGCGCAGCCGATGCGGAGCGCGTCCCCGATGCCCTTCAGTCCCTGGAATGCACGAACGTTCACGTCCCGCTGCCGCATCCGCTCCGCCAGCGCGGGCGCGCCGGGCAGAGGCACCATCACGAAGTTGGCCTCGGACGGCAGCGTCTTCAGCCCCAGCATCTCCAGCTCGGCCACCAGCCGGGCGCGGATGGCCAGCGCCTCCTCCGCCCGGGCCTTCATCCACGGCACGTCCTCGGACAGCGCCGCGGCGGCGATGCGCTCGGACAGGCCCGTCACCTTGTAGGGCCCACGAGCCTTCTCCACCTCGGCGATCAGCGTGGGGTTGCCCACCGCGTAGCCCACTCGCAGGCCCGCCAGTCCGAAGGCCTTGGACAGCGTGCGAGTCACCAGCACGTTGGGCCGCGAGGCCAGGTCCAGGTGGCTCTCCCGGGCGAACTCGGCGTAGGCCTCGTCGAGCAGGACGATGCCGGGCGCGTTGTCCACCAGCCGCTCCAGCGCGGCCCGCGAGGCCACCGTGCCCGTGGGGTTGTTGGGCGAGCACACGTAGATGAGCTTCGCCCCCGTGGCGAGCAGCCCGTCCACGTCGATGTCGAAGTCCGGCTTGAGCGGCACTGGCGCGTAGCGCAGGCCGTTCACCTTCGCGAAGTAGGACATCATCACGAAGGTCGGGTCCGGGAAGGCAATGAGCTCACCGGGCTCCAAGAAGGCGCGCAGGGTGCTGTCGATGACGTCGTCTGAGCCGCACCCGGTCGTGACGCGCGAAGGCTCCACGCCCGTGTAGCGCGCCACGGCCTGCTTGAGTTCCGGCGCATAGCCCACGGGGTAGCGGCTCACCTGCGAAGCCACCGTCTCACGCAGGACGCGCTCGGCAGCCGGGGGCATGCCGAAGAGGTTGGTGTTGTCGCTCAAGTCCACGCTGCACTTCACCTTGGAGGGCGAGTACAGCGGGATGTCCCGGTAGGAGGCGCGCGAGGGCAGGCTCATGACTTCCTCCAGCCGCGAGCGGCCTCGGCGTGAGCGAAGAGGCCCTCGCTGTCGGCCAGCAGGCCCACGTCGTCAGCGAGCCGGGCCGCTGCATCGCGCGTGACGCGCTGGTACGTGGTCCACCGATAGAAATCGAGCACACTCAGCCCCGAGTACGCCCGGGCCAGGCCCGCGGTGGGCAACACGTGGTTGGCACCCGTCATGTAGTCGCCATAGGCCACCGAGGCGTACTGACCCACGAACACCGTGCCCGCGTTGCGAGCCTTGGGCAGCTCCTCCAGCGGAGACGTGGTGGCGATGAGCAGGTGCTCGGGAGCGAAGTCCGCCACGAAGGGCCAGGCCTCCTCCAGCGAGTCCACGCTCAGCACCGCGCCGCGCTCGCTCAGGGCCCTGGTGACAATCTCCTGACGCTTCGCCCGAGCCGCCGCCCGCTCCACCGCCGCGGCCACCGCCTGCGCCAACACATCCCCCACCGCCACCGTCACGCAGCAGGCATCCGGGTCGTGCTCGGCCTGGGCCAGCATCTCCCGCGCCACCGCCTCCGGGTCCGCCGAGCTGTCCGCCACCACGAGGATCTCACTCGGCCCCGCCGGCGCGTCGATGGCCACCGCGTCCACCACTTGCAGCTTGGCCGCGGCCACGTAGGCATTGCCGGGACCGACGATGCGGTCCACCCGCGGCACGCTCTCGGTACCGTAGGCCAGAGCCGCCACGGCCCCTGCCCCACCGAGGGCAAAGACGCGATCCGCACCCGCCAGCGCCGCCGCCGCCAGCACCCCCTCCGAGAGCTTCCCATCCGGACCCGGGGGCGAGCAGACGATGACCTCCCCCACCCCGGCCACCTTCGCGGGCACCACGCCCATCAGCACACTGCTCGGGTACACGGCGCGGCCACCCGGCGCGTACACACCCACGCGTCCGAGGGGATCCGGTCGGCGCCCCACGATGATGCCCGGCTCCGTCTCCACCTCGGTGGCCTGGGGCTTCTGGGCCGCGTGCGCCTTGGCGATATTGCGCGACGCTCGGGTCAGCGCGTCCTTCAGCTTCGGCTCCAGCGAGGCCAGCGCCGCCTCGCACACAGAGCGCGGCACCTCCAGGGACTGGAGCTCCGCGCGGTCGAACTCGCGAGCCATCTCGCGGAGCGCCTTGTCCCCATCCCGGCGCACGCGGGCGATGATGTCCGCGGTGCGCTGCGCGACGCGGGCATCCGACGTGCCCGTGCGGTCCATCAACCGGCGGCGGGCCTCGGGGGACAGCGCCTTGAGGCGCCCCCGGTACTTGAGCAGGGAGGGGTTCACGGCATCAGCCTCTCGATGCGGGTGACGAGGATGCCCTCGCAGCCCAGGTTCTTCAGGGCGGCGATAGTGCGGTAGATGCTCTTGGCGGGCACCACGGCGTGCACGGCCACGAAGTCACCGCCCTGCACATCCACCACGGTGGGGCCGTTGAGGCCCGGCAGCACCTCGCGCACGCTCGGCAGCACGCTGCGCGGCACGTTGGCCATCAGGTAGCGCTTGCCCCGAGCCGCCAGCACCGAGCTCAGCGCCTGACGCAACTCCTCCAGCTTCGCAGCCGCCTCGGGCGTGTGGTCCTTGCGGGCAATCAGCCGCGCGCTCGACTGGACAATGGTCCCCACCTCACGCAACCCATTCATCTTCAGCGTCGAGCCCGTGGAGGTCAGGTCCACGATGATGTCCGCGATGCCCAGGTGCGGGGCGATCTCCGTCGCGCCCGACACCGGCACCACCGTCACCTTCTGCCCGCGCTTCGTGAAGAACTCCTGCGTCAGCCGCGTGAAGGACGACGCCACCCGCACCCCGTCCTGGATGTCCTCGAGCTTCTGAATGCCGCTCTCCTCGCGGGCGGCCACCACCAGCCGGCACCGGCCGAACTCCAGGTCCATCAGCAGGTCCAGGTCGCGGCCGGACTCGCACACCAGATCCCACCCCGTGACGCCCGCGGCGGCAGCCCCATCGGCGACGAACTCGGGGATGTCCTGGGCGCGGACGAAGATGGCCTCGAACTCGCCACCGAGCGACGCGGTGAGGGCTCGTTCTCCTCGGACCTTCACTTCCAGCCCGGCGTCGTTGAACAGCTCGCGAACCTCGTCGGAGAGGCGGCCTTTGTTGGGCAGAGCGATCTTCAGCATCGTGAGTACCTGAGGGGCAGGAGGACGAGCGCGGAAACGAAAAAAGCCCGTCCTGGGTGGGACGGGCTTCCGTTCACTGCGGCGGGTGCTTCGGGGGGCGTCTCTACGCGGTCACCCAAGCATGCGCACGGCGAGCGGTCCCGTCGGGGGGCCGATGATGATGCGCATGGTGATGGTGGTTGGACGCGAAACGCACGGGATCATTAGGTAGCGGAAACATCCCGTGCCGTCAACCCGGCCTTCTCACAAAGCGCGAAAACCCCGCTTGCAAACCCCACTCGGAGCAAGCACAAGCGGCGCGATGCGTGACGCCAACGTGATCATCGTGGGTGGCGGGGTGATGGGCTGTGGCATCGCCCTGAGGCTGCGCCAGGCCGGAGCGCGGGTGACGGTTCTGGAGCGCTCCATTCCGGGAGCCGAGGCCTCCAGCGCGGCCGGTGGAATCCTCGCGCCCCAGATGGAGTCCGAGGGCCCCGGGCCCTTCCTCGAGCTGTGCCTGCGCAGCCGGGCCCTGTACCCGGACTTCGCCGCGGAGCTGCACGCCCTCACGGGCGTCAACGTGGACTACCTGCCCAGCGGACTGCTGCACCTGGCCTTCGACGAGGCAGGAGCCCAGCGGCTGAAGGCCACGGTGGACTGGCAGCGCGCCTTGGATCTGCGTGCGGAGCTGCTCGGCCCCGCCGAGGTGCATGCCCTGGAGCCCCAGCTGTCCCCGCAGGTGGTGGCCGCCGCCCGGTTCCCAGATGATCATCAAGTGGACAACCGGCTGCTCACGCGGGCCCTCACCATGGCCGCCGCCCGGGTGGGCGCCACCTTCCGCACTGGCTACGTGCGCGGCGTGGTGGAGGAGCACGGCCGCGTGGTGGGCGTGGACCTGGATGGGGAGACCCTGCGCGCGGATGCCGTGGTCATCGCCGCCGGCTCCTGGTCTGGCCTGGTGCAGGGGGTGTCGGTGGATCCCCGCGTGGTGCGCCCGGCCCGAGGGCAGATGGTGCAGTTGCAGACCCGACTGCCGCTCTTTTCCCACGTCCTCTTCTCCGACAAGGGCTACGTCATCCCCCGAGCCGATGGCCGGGTGATCGCCGGCAGCACCCTCGAGTTCGCAGGCTTCGAGAAGAACGTCACGGCCGAGGGTCTGCACCGGATACTCGCCTTGGCCATGGAGCTGTGCCCCGCGCTGGCCTCGGCCCCGGTGCAGGAGACCTGGGCGGGGCTCCGTCCCTATACGGAAGATCACCTACCCATCCTGGGTGCCGGACCCCTGCCCGGCCTCTTCCTGGCCACGGGTCACTTCCGCAACGGAATCCTCCTGGCCCCCATCACGGCCCGGCTCATGGCCCAAGCCGTCCTCGGAGAGTCCACCTCGGTGGACCTCGCACCGTTCCGTTTCGATCGCTTCCCCCGCCGCTGAGCCGCCAGGGAGACATTCCACCCCCTGGAGAACCCGGCCGAGCAGCCGGGAGCGTCGAAAAACCGCGTCGGGTTGGCCTTCCGCGGCCCGATCCTCCTAGAATCGACCCCCGTGGAAGCCATCCCTCCCGTACCTCCCCGGATCCTGATCGTCGACGACGACGATTCCGTGCGCGACGTCATCTCCGTCCTCCTCAGGGAGGAGGGATACAACTGCGTGGTGGCCAGTGGCGCCGAGATGGCCCTGGACATCGCCAGCCAGGAAGAGACGCCGCTGGTCATCAGCGACATGAAGATGCCGGGCAAGGATGGCCTGTGGCTGCTCGAGCAGCTGCGCGAGCGCTATCCGGACACCTCCGTCATCATGCTCACCGGCTACGGCGACACCGAGTCCGCGGTGGACTGCCTGCGCCGCGGCGCTGTCGACTACCTCCTCAAGCCACCCAAGCTCACGGATCTCATCCGTGCCATTGAGCGGGCGCTCGCCAAGCGCCGCATCGAGCTGGCACGCAAGCGCTACCAGAAGAAGCTGGAGCGCAAGGTGCGTGACAGGACCACCGAGCTGCGCAACGCGCTCCGCGACATCGCCCACACCTACCAGTCCACCCTGCTGGCCCTGGTGGCGGCGCTGGACGCCCGCGAGCACGAGACGTCGGACCACTCGCAGCGCGTGGTGCGCTACACCAGCGCCGTCGCCGAGCGCATGGGCATCAAGGGCCAGGAGCTGGAAGAGATCGGCCGCGGCGCCCTGCTGCACGACATCGGCAAGATTGGCGTGCCGGACGCCGTGCTGCTCAAGCCGGGCAAGTTGACGCCGGAAGAGTGGCAGGAGATGCGCAAGCATCCGGACATCGGCTTCCAGATGATCCAGAACATCCCCTTCCTGGCCACGCCGGCGCAGATCGTGCTCTCGCACCAGGAGCGCTGGGATGGTCAGGGCTACCCGCGCAACCTCCGGGGCCAGGAGATCCACATCGGCGCGCGCATCTTCGCCGTGGCGGACACCCTGGACGCGATGACCAGCGATCGGCCCTACCGCAAGGGCACCACCTTTGCCAACGCGATTGCGGAGATCACCCGCTGCGCCGGGACGCAGTTCGATCGCGAAGTGGTCCGAGCCTTCCTCGACATCGGTGAGCAGGCGCTCATCAAGATCAAGGAGGACATGCAGCTGCGGAAGCTGACGCTGGTGCAGGCAGAGGCTCAGGCCCAGGAAGCCGAGGCCACCCTGGCCCGGCTCACCGATGACATGGACGACTTCGACCAGAGCATCCCCGGCCCTGGGACTCCCAGTACGAGCCCGGCGCCTCGCGCCCCCACCAGCCCCGCGCCCACCACTCCTCCCACCCCGGCGGTGGGGGCCTCGGCCACGGCCAACCGCCCCGAGCAGCCCGTGGTCCTGTCGGTCCTGGCCGGGGGGCGCCAGGGTAATTCACGCGACTGAGGCTCAGAATGAGGGGATGCGAGACGGCGGCCCGTCGGTTAATAGTCGAGACCCTCTCATGACCGCCCCCCTCCCATCCAGGGATCCCCTGACACCGCCGTTGCTGGACGCTCAGGGGAGGACCATGACGTACCTGCGCCTGTCCGTGACGGACCGGTGCAACTTCCGCTGCACGTACTGCTCGCCGGCCAGCTGGGGGGGTAAGAAGGACCTGCTGACGCCCGAGGAGTTCGAGCGCATCGTCTCCGTCTTCGCCCGCATGGGCATCCGCCGGGTGCGGCTCACTGGGGGCGAGCCCCTCATCCGCCCGGACATCCTCGAGGTGGCCCAGCGCATCGCTGCGGTTCCCGGGGTGGAGTGGCTGGCCATCACCACCAATGCCAGCCACCTGGAGCGGCTGGCGGTGCCCCTGCGCGAGGCGGGCGTCACCCAGCTCAACATCAGCCTGGACACCCTGTCCGAGGACACCTTCCGGCGCATCTCCAAGCAGGGAGACTTCGCCTCCACGCTGCGCGGCATCGACGCGGCCGCGGCGGCGGGTTACGCCTCGCTGAAGCTCAACACCGTCGCCATGAGCGGGGTGAACGACACCGAGGTGGCGGCGCTCATCGCCTACGCCCACGCCCGGGGCCTCACCCCGCGCTTCATCGAGTTGATGCCCTTCGGCCAGGGCACCCCGGTCCCCACCGCGGAGTTGGTGAAGCGGCTCCAGGACACCGGGCTCAGCCTGGTCCCCGACGAAGCACAGCGCGGCCCCGCTGCGGGCCCGGCTCAGTACTGGCGCGCGCCCGGGGGACTGGTGGGCTTCATCTCTCCCCTCACCCAGAACTTCTGCGGCGGCTGCAACCGCGTGCGCGTGGCCTCCAATGGAGACCTGCGCAGCTGCCTCGGTGGGCGCGCCCAGGCGCCGTTGCACACGCTCATCCGCGGTGGAGCCACGGACTCGGAGCTGGCGCTGGCCATCCGCCAGGCCCTGGGCGAAAAGCCGGAGGGGCACCGCTTCACCGAGCCCGGTACCCGCACCGCCCTGCTGTCCATGATGGGCATCGGCGGCTGAGCCGCCCGCGCGCCCCTACCGCCAGCTCACGTCACCAGCCGGAGGATGGCCGGGTAGCGGTACACCTCTCCGTTATA
This sequence comes from Archangium lansingense, assembly GCF_026626635.1. GTDB lineage: Bacteria > Myxococcota > Myxococcia > Myxococcales > Myxococcaceae > Archangium > Archangium lansingense. The sequence goes on along the minus strand of NZ_JAPNKA010000001.1, from coordinate 5,827,186 downwards.
CGCCTTCAGACCGGCGACGATCGCCATCACCGCGCTGTAGATGGCGAGCACGATGCCCAGGGCGATTCCCACGCCGACGCAGGCGGTGACCAGGGAGACGGCGTAGCCGATCAGCATGGTGATCTGGAAGTTGAGGGACTCCTTCGCGTGGGCGTCCACCCAGGCCGACGCCTGCCCCTTGGTGCCCCGGACGACGAGAGGCCCCACGAAGCCGATGAACGGCAGCGCGATGATGTAGGGCGCCAGGGTCAGCACGTGAGCGAGCATGGCCCACTGCCTCTCCTCTGTCGTGGGAACAGGGGAACCGGTGATGTAGGAGCCCATCTGCTGCTGCGTATCCATGACCACTCCTTGTGCTGGCGGGGATCATCCTCCGCCAACCCGAGGGAAAAGTCACGAAACAGCGACCTGCCAGGTCACCCAGAATGACCCGGCAGGTCATGAGCCCGGAGCAGGTCAGCGGTAGATCTGCCCGCCGGTCTTTTTGAACTCCTCGCTCTTCTCGGCCATGCCGGACTCCAGGGCCGTCTGCTCCCCCACCCCGACCTTCTCCGCGTAGTCGCGCACGTCCTGGGTGATCTTCATCGAGCAGAACTGCGGGCCGCACATGGAGCAGAAGTGGGCCACCTTGGCCCCCTCGGCAGGCAGGGTCTCGTCGTGGAAGGCGCGAGCACGCTCGGGGTCCAACGAGAGGTTGAACTGATCCTCCCAGCGGAACTCGAAGCGGGCCTTGGACAGGGCGTTGTCGCGGATCTGCGCACCCGGGTGCCCCTTGGCGAGGTCCGCCGCATGGGCGGCGATCTTGTAGGTGATGACGCCCTCCTTCACGTCATCCCGGTCAGGCAGGCCCAGGTGCTCCTTGGGCGTGACGTAGCAGAGCATCGCCGTGCCGAACCAGCCGATCATCGCCGCACCGATACCGCTGGTGAAGTGGTCGTACCCCGGGGCGATGTCCATGGTGAGGGGCCCCAGCGTGTAGAAGGGCGCCTCGTGGCACACCGCGAGCTGCTTCGTCATGTTCTCGTGGATGAGGTGCATGGGCACATGGCCCGGGCCCTCGATCATCACCTGCACGTCGTGCTTCCAGGCGAACTTCGTGAGCTCACCGAGCGTCTCCAGCTCGCCGAACTGCGCCGCGTCGTTGGCGTCCGCGATGGAGCCCGGCCGCAGCCCATCACCCAGGCTGAAGCTGACGTCGTACGCCTTGAGGATCTCGCAGATCTCCTCGAAGTGCGTGTAGAGGAAGTTCTCCTTGTGGTGGGTCAGGCACCACTTGGCCAGGATGGAGCCGCCGCGACTGACGATGCCCGTCACCCTCTTCGCGGTATGAGGGATGTAGCGCAGCAGCACGCCCGCGTGGATGGTGAAGTAGTCCACGCCCTGCTCACACTGCTCGATGAGCGTGTCGCGGTAGATCTCCCAGGTGAGCTCCTCGGCCTTGCCCCCCACCTTCTCCAGCGCCTGGTAGATGGGCACCGTGCCGATGGGCACCGGGGCGTTGCGGAGGATCCACTCGCGCGTCTCGTGGATGTTGCGGCCGGTGGACAGGTCCATCACCGTGTCCGCGCCCCAACGGATGGACCACACCATCTTCTCCACCTCCTCCTCGATGGAGGAAGTGACGGCCGAGTTGCCGATGTTGGCGTTGATCTTCACCAGGAAGTTGCGGCCGATGATCATCGGCTCCGACTCTGGGTGGTTGATGTTGGCCGGAATGATGGCCCGGCCGCGCGCCACCTCGTCCCGTACGAACTCAGGGGTGATCTCCCGCGGGATGGCCGCGCCCCAGGAGTGGCCCGGGTGCTGCCGGGACAGCTCGGCGGCCACGGCCTCGCGCTTGAGGTTCTCGCGAAGGGCCACGTACTCCATCTCGGGGGTGATGATGCCCTTGCGGGCGTAGTGCATCTGGGTGACGTTGGCCCCCGACTTCGCCACCAGCGGCTTGCGGCGATGGCCAAAGCGCAGCCCGGCCAGGCGCGGATCCGCCTCGCGGGAGCGGCCATACTCGGAGGTGATGCCCGCCAGTTCCTCCACGTCCCCACGGCGGTGGATCCACTCGGAGCGCACCGCGGGCAGCCCCGCCCGCAGATCGATAGAGGCGTTGGGGTCCGTATACGGGCCGCTCGAGTCGTAAACGAAGATGGAGGGGTTGGGCGTCACCTTCGCGTCCGGCCCATGACCATGCCGGGTAGGCGTCTGGCTGATCTCCCGCATGGGCACGCGGACGTCCGGGTGCAGCACGCCGGGCACGTACACCTTGCGCGAGGCCGGCAGGGGCCCGCGGGAAATCCCCTCCAGCACCTTCCCATCTACCTTGAGGCTCTTCGAAGCTCCGCTCACGTCTCTCTCCTCAATACACGGAGGACAGGCGAGGCGTAGAGCGCCCGCCGCTTCCCTCCGCCGGTACTAACCGGTTCAGGTTCAGAGGGTTGGCCGCAGCACGGCCGTCTCAGCCCCTAATCGGGGGCACCCCTAGCGACAGGGCGAGGGTCTAGCTCACCGGAGGACCGGGTATCAACCGCCTGGAGGGCCTCCTGTCCGCCAGCCAGCGAACAGACGGGACCGCAGCATCTGCGGACAGTCACACGCAGAGCGAAAACGTTGCGCCGGACAAGCCAGCCGTGGGCAGCCAACGTGGCGGGCCCTTAGGGGGACACGCCCTGGAACCGATCCTGCAATAGCTTCTTTCAAGACCCACGATTCCTCAGGACAGGGCCATGCACATGCACATGCAGAGCGTTGGAGAGCTGATGACCCGCAGCGATCTGGTCACCATCACCGAGACCCAGAATCTGGCCAAAGCGGAGGAGCTGCTCCGCCTGCACCGCATCCGCCACCTGCCCGTGGTACGAGATGGCAAGCTCGTCGGGCTCGTCACCCATCGTGACCTGCTGAAGGCCGCGGCCCAGTGCGGCGGGGCGGATCCGGCCCAGCAGGCGCTGTGGGCCTCGGACATGATGGTTCGCGACGTGAAGACAGTGCGCGCGGACACGCCCTCCCGCGAGGCGTTGAAGCTGATGCTGGAAAACAAGTTCGGCTGCCTGCCCGTGGTGAGGGCGGATGGGACGCTCATCGGCATCCTCACCGAGGCGGACATGGTCCGCTACGCCCAGCACCTCATCGAGGACATGGACCGCCGCAGCCTCGCGGCCGAGTACGAAGCATGAGCCGGGCGACACAGGCCTGAGAAGGGCCAGAGGGGAGCACCATGTCGATCGTCTTCGGAACGGATTTCTCGGAGCGGGCGATGGCCGCGGCCCGGACGGCAGCGGTGCTCGCCCGGCGGACTGGCGAGGTGCTTCACCTGGTGCATGTCACCGAGTACGGCAGCACTGGCCGCACCTCCACGACCGATGAGGCCCTGCGCCGCGAGCTGAGCTCCCGTCTGGAGGCCCTGGCCGCCGAGCTGCGCACCGAGGACACCCGGGTGGAGTTCCACCTGCGGGAGGGACCCCCAGACGAGGTCCTTGTCGAGCACGCAGCCCTCGTTCACGCCTCGCTCATCATCGTGTCCCACCACGGGCAGCGGGCGCCGCGCTGGCGCATCGGCAACGTGGCGGAGCGGGTGGTGCAGTCGGCCCGGTGCCCCGTCCTGGTCGTCCGCGCCGCGGACCCTCTGACAGCCTGGACTCGCGGGGAGCGCAGCCTGCGCGTCCTGCTGGGACTGGACTTCTCTCCGCCCTCCGAGGCCGCGGTGGCCTGGGTGCGCAAGCTGCGGACGCTCGGCAACTGCGAGGTGGTGGCCGCCCATCACTACTGGGGCGCGGATGCCCACGTGCGCTACGGCGTCCCCCTCTCTCCCGAGTCCGATGTGACGCCCGAGGTGGAGGAGGCGCTGCGGCGCGACCTGACGGCCCGCCTGGGAGACATGCCCGGCAACGGAGCGGTCTGGGTGCATCTGGATCCCAGCATGAGCCGGCCCGCCGAGTCGCTGGTGGCGCTGGCGCGCAAGGAAGAAGCGGACCTCATCGTGGTGGGCACCCACCAGCGCACCGGGGCAAGTAAGTGGTGGTACGGCTCGGTGTCACAGCGCATCATCCACGAGGCTCCCGTCTCCGTGCTGTGCGTGCCAGCCAGCGCGGTGTCCGCGATCACCATCCCCGAGGTGCGCCGCGTGCTGGCCCCGACGGATCTCTCCGAGGTGGGCATCAGCGCCGTTCGCCACGCCTATTCAATCGTTCCGGCGGGTGGCACCGTCTACCTGCTGCATGTGCTGGAGCCGGTGGGGGGGCCTGTCACCTCCCCGGTCCACACGCCCCAACAGGAGCGCATAGCCGAGGTGCTGCGTGGGCTCATCCCCCCCGAGGCAGCCGTCCGCGGCGTCTCCACGCGGGTGGAGGTGGTGAATGGCCGGAGGGTGTCCGAGGCCATCAACCAGGCGGCCGAGCGCTTTAGCTGTGACGTCGTCTGCCTGGCCACCCATGGACGCTCGGGGCTGAGCAAAGCGCTGGTTGGCTCGGTGGCCCAGGAGGTGCTTCAGAACAGCACCAAGCCGGTGTTGCTCGTTCGGCCCTAGTGAGCAGGCGGGCGCCCGGGCTCCCGCCCCGACGCTCGGGAAAGAGCGTTCCCCGCCGGGCCCGGGTTCCTCCGGCACGCACCTTGAAAGTCTCATTCCGAGGGAACGACACTCGGAGGTGAGATGTGACCTACGTTGCCATCAGCGAGTTCGAGACACGGCTCCAATGGCAGAGCGGCTGTGGCGCGCTGCTCTCCGGAGATCGGGCCTCAGCCATTCCGCTGGGAGAGCAGCTCACCGGCCTGGAGGGGCAATGGAACCCCGAGACGCTGCTGGTTGGCGCCGTGGAAGGGCGAACCCTGTTGGCCTTCCTGGAGCAAGCGCGTGCCCTGGGTGTGGAGGTACTTTTCTACCAAAGCTCTGCCGTGGCCCGACGGGTGGATGGTCCGGATGGGCTTCCCCACTACACGGATCTGATCGTCCGCCCCCATGTGGCTGTCCGAAATGAACAGGATGCGGCAGCCGCGCGGCACATCTTCGAGGCGCTCCCAGAGCGCTGCTTTCCCAGCTCCATGCTGAGGCTCACCCCCCGCATCGAGCCCATCATCGACACCTGGGATGAGCAACACACGGCGGCGCTCGAGGAGGATTGCCGTCATCCGCAGACCTGGAGGTGGCGGGAAGGGGGGCGAGCAGGCCTGTTATGAACCTTGACGAGGCGTGCGGGGCATGGTTGCTCACCGTTCAGGAATCCGCCCCTCGGGGGGCGCTTGCTTGTTACGGTCCACACCATGTCCACGCAACGCATCCTGGTCGTCGACGACGAGGTCAATGCCCGCCGCGCCATCGCCACCATCCTCGGTGAGGAGGGCTATGAGGTGGCTGAGGCCTCCAACGGAGAAGAGGGGCTCGCCCGCCTGGCAGACTTCTCGCCCGCCGCCGTGCTGACGGATGTGCGCATGCCGAAGATGGACGGGCTCACCTTCCTGAATAAGGCTCGGGAGCAAGGCTCGGACGCCACGTTCATCGTGATGACGGCCTTCGCCAGCGTGGAGACGGCGGTGGAGGCCATGCGCGCTGGCGCCGAGAACTACCTGGTCAAGCCGTTGGACGCCAACGCCGTGCTGGTGGTGTTGGGCAAGGCGCTGGAGAAACGGGCCCTGAAGCGCGAGGCGGAGAGCCTGCGCGAGCAAGTGCGTCAGCGCACGCGCTTCCACAACATCATCGGCGAGGCGCCCCAACTCCAGGCCATCTACGACGTGGTGAGGCGGGCGGCGTCCACCCGCGCCACGGTGCTCATCCTCGGCGAGTCCGGCACGGGCAAGGAGCTGATCGCCCAGGCCATCCACCAGGAGTCGCCGCGGCGCGACAAGCCCTTCGTCAAGGTGCACTGCGCCGCGCTCTCCGAGAGCCTCCTGGAGAGCGAGCTGTTCGGCCACGAGAAGGGCGCCTTCACCGGCGCGGTGGCCCGCAAGGAGGGCCGCTTCGAGCTGGCCGACGGCGGCACCCTTTTCCTGGATGAGATTGGGGAGATCTCCCCGGGGGTGCAGGTGAAGCTGCTGCGCGTGCTGCAACAGCGCGAGTTCGAGCGCGTGGGCGGCACCCAGACGCTGAAGGTGGACGTGCGCATCGTCGCGGCCACGCACCGAGACCTGGTGGCAGAGGTGAAGGCGGGCAGGTTCCGCGAGGACCTGTACTACCGGCTGAACGTGGTGGCGGTGACGTTGCCGCCCATGCGCGAGCGCAAGAGCGACATCCCCGCGCTGGTGAGCCACTTCCTGGAGAAGTACAGCGAGGCCTATGGGAAGGACGTACGGGGGCTGGCGCCGGGCACGCTGCAGGCGCTGCTGTCGTACGACTGGCCGGGCAACATTCGCGAGCTGGAGAACGCCATGGAGCGCGCGGTGGTCCTGGCCGCGGGCAATGAGCTCACCACGGACGACCTGCCGCCTGTACTGCGGGGCCCTCGGCCCACCGGCTCCTCCCCTTCCTCGTTGATTCCGGGCGCCACGCTGGCGCAGATCGAGCGCGAGGCCATCCTCCGCACACTGGAGATGGTGCAGGGCTCCACCTCGCGGGCCGCGGAGATCCTCGGCATCAGCGTGCGCAAGGTGCAGTACCGCCTCAAGGAATACGGCACCACCGCGGATGGCAAGCCCGCGCCGGCCAGCCAAGAGGAGGAGGACCCGGAGAAGGAGGCCGCCTCCGAGTAGCGCTCAGCGAGCCAGCGGCAGGCGCAGGAAGAAGCGCGCGCCGCCCTCGGGCGAGCTGCCAACCTCCAGCGAGCCACCGTGCTGCGTCACGATGGCGTGGACGATGGACAGGCCCAGGCCGGACCCCTGGGCCTTGGTGGTGAAGAAGGGCTCGAAGAGCCGGTCGCGGATCTCCATCGGGACGCCCGAGCCCGAGTCGTCCACGATGATCAACGCCATGTCTCCCTCGCGGCTCGCGGCGACGCGGACGAGCCCTTCGGCCGGCGTGGCCTCCAGCGCGTTGATGGCCAGGTTGATGAGCACCTGACGCAACCGCTCCTCTTCTCCCATGACGGGTGGCATCGACTCGCCCCCGTCGCCCTCCAGCATCAGCCGCACCCGGCGCGACTCTGCCTGGCCGCCCAGCAGATCCACCACGCGCCGCAGCAGCAGCTTCACCTCCACCGACTCCGGGCGGAACTCGCGCGGCCGTGCGAACTGGAGGAAGTCCTCGAGGATGTGATCCAACCGGCGGATCTCATCGCGCACCAGCAGCAATGGATCCAGCAGGTGGGGCTGCTGCTCCTCGGCGAGCCGGCGGATCCGCCGCTCCAGCACCGACAGCTGCAGGGCCGCCGCGTTGAGCGGATTGCGAATCTCATGCGAGAGCCCCGCCGTCATGGTGCCCACGGCGGCGAGCTTCTCCGTCACCTGGGCCCGGCGCGCCAGCTCTCGCTTCTCCTCCTGCAGGCGAACCTGGCGCATGGCCTGCTCCAACGTGAGGAGCAGCTCATTGGGCGCGCAGGGCTTCATCAGGTAGGCACAGGCCCCCGCGCGCACCGCCGACACGGCCGTCTCCAACGTGGCGAAACCGGTGAGGAGCACGACTTCGGACTCGGGCACCTTCTCCTTCAGCTCCCGGGCGAGCGCCGTCCCCTCCCCGTCCGGCAGCCTCAGGTCCACCAGGGCCACGTCAAAGCCTTCCCGAGCCCGCTCGCGAGCCTCGCGGCAGCTGCTGGCCCCGTACACCTGGTAGCCCGCATCACCGAGCAGCTCCTGGAGGTTGTCGAGGAAGGCCGCGTTGTCGTCGACGACGAGCACGCGGGGACGGTTGGAGAGGCTCATGACGTCCTCCGCGCGCGCGAAGCGTGGGCGCGCTCCAGCTCATTCAGCAACGCGGCCGGATCGAAAGGTTTCGAGAAGACGCCCGCATGCTCCGGCATGGCCTCGGGCAGGAGGACCTCCGGGTAGGCCGTCATCACGAACACTGGCAGCTCTGGGAAGCGAGCCCGCAGCCGGCGCAGCGCCTCCCCATCCGGGCCCCCCGGCAGCCGCAGATCCACCAGCGCCGCGAAGGGACGCACCGCGGCGAGCTGGTCGGCATCCAACACCGAGCTCGCGGTGATGCACGAGAAACCCCGCGCGCGTAGCACCTCGGTGAGGTTGTCACTGAGGGCCAGATCATCCTCGACGAGCGCCACCAATCCGTCCCGGCGGGCCTCGGACAGCAGCGACACGAGTGCGGGGATGGGCACGGGCTTGGGCAACACCGCGAGCAGCCCCTCTCGCCGGGCCGTCTCCAGGTCGTCCTCGCCGGGATAGGCGGTGATGACCACGGCGGCGAGCCCAGGATCCACCTGGCGGATCCGATGCACCGCCGAGGCCCCGCTCATGCCGGGCATCTTCATGTCGGTGAGGAGCACATCGAAGAGCTGAGCGCGCGCCAGCTCCAAGGCATGGGCGCCCTCCGTCACCACGGTGGCCTCGTCTCCCCCGTCCCGGAGGATTTCCGCGAGGTTCTCCGCGAAGGCCTCGTTGTCATCCAGCAGCAGGTATTTCCTCATTCCGTCGCCTACCTGGAGGAAGGGTGGGAAGGAAGCCTGAGGACGAAACGCGCGCCCCGGCCCTCACGTGGAGCGTAGGAGATAGAGCCACCGTGGCGCTCCAGAATGCGCTTCACGAGCGGCAGGCCCAGGCCGATGCCCCGCGCTTTGGTGGTCATCAACGGCTCGAAGATCCGCCGCCGGATGGTGTCACTGACGCCCGGACCCGAGTCCTCCAGGACCAGCTCCACTGCATCCGGGCCCGTCGAGGCAGTCAGCATCACTGTGCCCGTCTCTCCGACGGCCTGCACGGCGTTCTCCAGCAGATTCACGAAGACCTGGCGCATCTGCCCGGGGTCTCCCTGGAGCGTGGGAAGCGCCTCCAGCCCCTCGGCGCGGATGGACACGCCCGCAGGCGTATGCACCGAGGTGAGCGCGTCCTTCCACACCTCGTCCAGCCGCAGGGGCTCGTGCTTGAGCGGCCGGTCGCGAATCATGTCCAGCAGATCCGTGACGATCCGGTTGGCCAGCGCCACCTGCTCGCCAATGCGGCCCAGGTGCTTGGTGGCCCGCTCGTCGCTGGCCATCGGCCGGCCCTTGAGGATGAAGAGCGACGTCTCGATGACCCCCAGGGGATTGCGCAGCTCGTGCCCGATGGAGCCGACGAGCTGGCCGAAGGTGGCCAGCCGCTCATTGCGCGCCTGCTGGGCGAGCAGATCCTCCCGGTAGGTGTGCAGCATGATGGCCAGCTCGAGATCGAGGATCTTCCCGAGCGCCACCCGCGCGGCGCGCAGCTGCTCCATCTGGCAGTTGTAGCGCTCGTCGATGAGGCGGTTGAACTCCTGCCGCAGGACGTTCATCGCGCCGAACATGTAGTGCTGGGGTAACGCGATGCGCACGTGCATGCGGCCGATGCGGCAGCGCAGGAGGTAGTAGTCCTCGTCCCAGGGCCCGCGCAGCAACTGCTCCATCCAGGCCCGCAGTGTCACCTTGAGGTGACCCACCTGGCTCTCACCCGCCAGGGCGCTGCGCGCTCCTTCGTGCTCCAGAATGCGGTCGTAGAAGACCTCTGCGATGGCCGGGAACTCCTCCCGGGCCACCTCATGCAGGGAACGGAGCGACTGCTCGTCCTCTGCCCCGAAGCCTACGTAACGTTTCAACTCCTCGAACAAGGTCTCGGCCATTCGTAGGTGAAGGTTCTACCGCGCCCGAAAGCCGGAAACACCGGTGGATGCAACCGTCTCCTCCATAGAAATCAACCTGGCTGGGCTCGGGCTTGCTTTTCCACCGGGCAACCGCCCTGATTGCCCCAGCTCTCGGGCACTTACGAGGCAAGAAGCACGCCAGGGACGACCCTCAGGAGCGGACCGTGGGGCGCGCAAGTCCTGCGGATTGGCAGACTGGCGCGCAGCTTTTGCACGCGTGAAGTGAGGGTTCGGGGTGTAATACCGTGCGACTGTGGCACGCTCCCATCTCAAGCTCGACGAGTTCCTGCCGTACAGGCTCTCCCTCGCCTCCAACGCGGTGAGCCAGGTCATCGCACGGGCCTATGAGGAGCACTTTGGCCTCAAGATGCACGAGTGGCGTGTCGTCACCGTGCTGGCGCAGAACGGCGAGCTCACTCAACAAGAGATCGTCGGCCGCACGAAAATGGACAAAGTGACGGTGAGCCGAGCCGCCCAGGTGCTCGAGCGGCGCAAGTTCCTGCGCCGCGTGACGAACGCCGATGATGGCCGCTCCCTCCGCCTCTCGCTCACGGCCGAGGGGCAGAAACTCTACGCCCGCGTCGTCCCTGCCGCCCTCGAGCTGGAGGCAGAGGTTCTCAAGGGCCTCAGCGAGCGGGAGATCACCGAGCTCAAGGACGTGCTCCGCCGCCTGGAGACGGCCGCCGAGCGCGTCCTCACCCGTCGCTGACGCGACACTGACGCAGCGCATCCAGGGTATTCGCAGTGCGTCCAGGTCATTCGCAGCTCAACAAGCGCCTGCACGCTGGCTTGCATATTTAGTTTCAGATGTTACTGTTTCAGATGTTACTATCTGGTGGGCTCAACGGAGGTCATGGGTGATGAGCAGCGCGGCGGAGAACATCCTCGGGTTGAATGGTTTCGAGTTCGTCGAGTTCACCTCGCCGGATCCCAGCAAGATGATCGACTTGATCGAGCGGCTGGGCTTCACGGCCTACGCGACGCACCCGACGAAGGACGTCATCCGCTACAAGCAGGGGGGCATCAATCTCCTGGTGAACCGTGAGCCAGCCAGCCAGGCGGCCGAGTTCCGGAAGCTGCATGGCCCCTCGGCCAACGGCATGGCGTTCCGGGTGGCGGACGCGAAGAAGGCCTACGAGCTGGCGATCGAGCGTGGCGCGCGTCCGGCGGACCCGATGTCGGGCACCCTGGGCGCTGGCAGCTATGTCCTCCAGGGCATCGGTGGCAGCCTGCTCTATCTCGTGGACCGCTACGGGGAGAAGGGCTCGCTCTATGACGGCTGGCGCCAGATTCCCGGTGCGAAGGAGGCCGAGGCGAAGAACAGCGTTGGCCTCGACATCCTCGACCACCTCACGCACAACGTCCGCCGCGGCGAGATGCGCACCTGGTCGAGCTTCTACAACCGCGTGTTCGGCTTCACCGAGCAGAAGTACTTCGACATCAAGGGCCAGGCGACCGGCCTGTTCTCGCAGGCGATGATCGCCCCGGACCGCGCCATCCGCATCCCGCTCAACGAGAGCCAGGACGAGAAGTCGCAGATCGAGGAGTTCATCCGCGAGTACAACGGCGAGGGCATCCAGCACCTCGCGCTGTCCACCCACGACGTCTACACGACGGTGGAGAAGCTGCGCGAGCGCGGCGTCATCTTCCAGGACACCATCGAGACGTACTACGAGCTGGTGGACAAGCGGGTGCCGGGCCACGGGGAGGACCTGGCGCGGATGAAGCACAACCGCATCCTGATCGACGGCAGCAAGGCCGAGGGCTTCCTGCTGCAGATCTTCACCGAGAACCTCTTCGGCCCCATCTTCTTCGAGATCATCCAGCGCAAGGGCAACGAAGGGTTCGGCAACGGAAACTTCCAGGCGCTGTTCGAGTCCATCGAGCTCGATCAGATCCGCCGCGGCGTCATCAAGGTGGCGACCAGGACGTAGGCATCTGGTAGAGGGAACCGCGGGGAGGGAATATGGCGATCGACGGATACATGTCGGGCTTCGGTAACGAGTTCGCGACCGAGGCCGTTGCGGGAGCGCTTCCGGAGGGTCAGAACTCTCCCCAGCGCGTTCCTTACGGACTTTATGCTGAGCAGCTCTCGGGTACGGCGTTCACCGCGCCACGGCGCGAGAACCGCCGGAGCTGGCTCTACCGGCTCCGCCCCAGCTCGAGCCATGGGTCGTTCCGTCCGCTGCCGGAGGGCCAGCTGCGGAGCGGACCCTTCACCGAGACACCCACCACGCCCAACCGCCTGCGCTGGAATCCGCTCCCTCGCCCGACCCAGCCAACCGACTTCATCGAGGGTCTGGTCACGTTCGGTGGGAATGGCTCGCCCTCGCAAGGCATGGGCGTGGGGATTCACCAGTACGTCGCCAACCGGTCGATGACCGACACCGTCTTCTATAACGCTGACGGTGAGCTGCTGATCGTCCCGCAGGCGGGGCGGCTGCGGCTCGTCACGGAGATGGGCGTGCTGGGGCTCTCCCCGGGCGAGATCGGTGTCGTGCCGCGCGGCGTGCGCTTCCGCGCCGAGCTGCCCGACGGGGCGGCATCCGGGTACATCTGTGAGAACTACGGCGCGCTGTTCCGGATCCCCGATCTGGGGCCCATCGGCGCGAACGGGCTCGCGAACCCGCGCGACTTCCTTACCCCGGTCGCCGCCTACGAGGACGTGGATCGCCCGACGCGCGTCGTGCAGAAGTTCCAGGGCCGCCTCTGGGCCGCTGAGCTCGACCACTCGCCGCTCGACGTGGTGGCCTGGCACGGTAACCTGGTGCCGTACAAGTACGACCTGTCGCGCTTCAACACGATCGGCACGGTGAGCTTCGATCACCCGGATCCGTCGATCTTCACGGTGATCACCTCGCCGAGCGACAGCCCCGGGGTCGCCAACTGCGACTTCGTCATCTTCCCGCCACGGTGGATGGTCGCCGAGAACACCTTCCGCCCGCCGTGGTTCCACCGCAACATCATGAGCGAGTTCATGGGGCTCGTGCACGGTGCATACGACGCGAAGGCCGAGGGCTTCACGCCGGGCGGCGCGTCCCTGCACAACTGCATGAGCGGCCACGGCCCCGACCGTGAGACCTACGAGCGCGCGGTGGCCGTGAACCTCGCGCCGCACAAGATCGCCGACACGCTCGCGTTCATGTTCGAGACCCGCTGGGTGATCGCTCCGACGCGCTTCGCGATGGAGACGCCCGCCTTGCAGCGCGACTACGACGCCTGCTGGTCCAACTTTCCGAAGGCTCGCCTGCCCGGAACGGGCTCGGAGACGAAGCGGTGAAGCTCGCCTCACTGAAATCAGGACGTGACGGCCGCCTGGTCGTCGTCTCGGACGACCTGGCCTGGTGCGCCGATGCCACGGCCATCGCACCGACGCTGCAACGTGCGCTCGACGAGTGGGAGCGCTGCGAAGGACCGCTTCGAGCCCTCGCCGCGGCCCTGAATCGTGGCGGCGCGCCGAAGAAAGCGTTCTCCGAGGCAGAGTGTGCCTCGCCGCTGCCCCGCGCCTACCAGTGGGCGGATGGCTCGGCGTACGTGAACCACGTTGCGCTCGTGCGCAAGGCGCGCAAGGCGGAGATGCCCGAGAGCTTCTGGACCGACCCGCTCATGTACCAGGGCGGCTCGGATGGCTTCCTCGGCCCGCGTGAGCCCATCCCGCTCGCGGACGAGAGCTGGGGCTGTGACCTCGAGGGCGAGGTCGCGGTCATCACCGGAGACGTGCGGCAGGGCGCGACCCGTGAGGAAGCGCTCGAGGCGATCCGGCTCGTCATGCTGGTCAACGACGTATCGCTGCGGAACCTCATCCCGGCGGAGCTGGCCAAGGGCTTCGGGTTCTTCCAATCCAAGCCGGCCTCCTCGTTCTCGCCCGTGGCCATCACGCCTGATGCGCTCGGCAGCGCGTGGCGCGAGGGCAAGTTGCACGGGGCGCTGCGCGTGTCGCTGAACGGAGAGCCCTTCGGGCGTGCGGACGCGAGCGTCGACATGACGTTCGACTTCGGCACCCTGGTGGCACACGCCGCGAAGACGCGTGACCTCTGCGCGGGCTCCATCATCGGCTCGGGCACCGTGTCGAACCGCGATGCGGATGGCGGTCCCGGGAAGCCCATCCGGGACGGCGGGCTCGGCTACTCCTGTATCGCCGAGGTACGGACCGTGGAGACGCTCCTGGCGGGGGCGCCCAAGACGCCGTTCCTCCGCCACGGGGACCGCGTGCGCATCGAGATGCAGGACGAGTCGGGACGCTCTCTCTTCGGAGCAATCGAGCAGACCGTCGCGGTTCCGCGTCGATGAGCACGGGCCGTACGCGCGTCTTCGAGACTCCTGCTGGCGTCGCGCTTTGTACGCTCGACGCCCTCGCGGCTCCCGGAGCGCGCAACTTCGTCCTGCAGATTGACGAGGCCTTCTTCCACGGCTTCCTGGTGCGTACGGGCGAGCAGGTCCGGGGCTACGTGGACCGCTGCCCGCATCAGGGACTGCCGCTCGCGCAGAAGCTCGATGGCTATCTGACGCCCGACGGCCAGCTGATCGCCTGTTCCTGGCATGGAGCGCTCTTCCGATTGGACGATGGGGTGTGCGTCGGAGGCCCGTGTTCCGGCCAGCGGCTGACCCCCTGGCCCGTCACGGTCGAGCACGGTGTGGTGAAGACGGCCTGAGGACGAGCAGGCCGGCGTGTCGGCGCCACCATGGCAGCCGGAGAACGCCGCTCCATGAGGTTTGTGGATATCCTCAGCGGATGTTGAGTGTTCGCTCATTCTGGGGCCAGCTGTTCGTCATTCTCCTGGGGTGCTGCACGGTGGGCTGTGGCCTGGTGCGCAACGCCATCCAGGAAGACCGGCGGAGTTCCAACTCGCTCCCGGACTTCACCCATCGGCCGGGCACCTGGCGAACAGAGGCAGTGCGCATGCGGGATGGTGTGGAGCTGTCCACGCGAATCCTCCTGCCGGAGGGCGTGGAGCGCGCTCCCGTGGTGCTCATCCGCAACCCCTACGATCTGGGGCCCTTCATCGAGCTGAGTTGTGACCTGTTCGTCCGCTACGGCCTGGGCTGCGTGCTGCAGGACGTGCGAGGACGGATGGCCAGTGGCGGCGAGTGGTGGCCCCTGGTGAACGAGGTCGCCGATGGCGAGGACACCCTGCGGTGGCTCGCGCGGCAGCCCTTCGTCGACGGCAACATCGCGCTCTATGGTGTGTCGTACCTCGGAGGCACGGCGCTCGCCGCCGTGGCGGGCGAGCTGCCGGTCGAAGTGAAGACGGTGGCCGTTTCCGTCTTCGGCACGAACCTCCAGGAGGTGGTCTCCGAGCGGGGGCTGTTTCCGCATGAGTTGCTGACAGCCTGGGCGGCCTTCATGCCATCCCGTCGCGGGAACAGAGCTCCGGGGGAGGCCTACCGGAAGATGCTCGAGCACCGCCCGCACTACGAGGCGGATGTCGCCGCCTTCGGCGCGCCGCTTCCCTTCTACCGGGAGTGGTTGAAGGCGTTGGAGCCCGGTGGCGGGCTGTGGCAGCGGCCGGAGACCGTGGCCTTGCGGCGGCTGCCGGAACGGCTCGGGGTTCCTCCGATGATCCTCATCGGTGGCTTCGATGATCCCTTCCTGCCGGCGACTCTCCATACCTGGGAGTCACTCGCCTCGCGCGAGCGGAGCATGCTGGTGCTGGGGCCATGGAACCATCTGGGCATGCAGAGCGGGGCATTGAAAAACCCCGGCATCAAGGACGACATGAACCAGTGGGCGTTCCTCATCCCGTGGCTGCGCCATGCGCTCCAAGGCGTACCCCTGCCGTATGAGGCGGGCCGCGTGGTCGTCGCCGGTCATGGAGATAACGGTGCCCGAGTCCTGCCCGCATGGCCTCCCGCGACCCGGGAGCAGGTGCTCTTCCTGGACACAGCACCGGCCGAGGGGGCGCCTGGGGCGTGTGCTTCATCTTCTTTGAGCGGCCAGTCACCGGTCATGCCCGTCTCGCTGTCCTACCGCTATGACCCCGCTGAGCCCTGGAGGAGCGAGGGCGGGGGCCGCGGGCTGGCCTTCGCCATATTGGGTCGCCAGGGAACCCCGCCAGGCCCGGTGGTTCAGACGTGGCCCTGTGCGCGACAGGACGTGCTGCGCTTCGTTGGAACACCGGCGGAGTCCGAAATGCGAATCGCCGGCCGTGCGCGGCTGCGTCTTCGCGTGCGATCGAGCGCGGAGGACACCGCCTTCGTCGCCAAGCTCGTCGACGTGGACGAGAAGGGGCGCGCGCTGCATGTCACCGACGGAGCTGCGACCCTGCGGCTACCCTTGGAGGACACGCCAGCGCCCATTCCGTACGCACCCGGCAGCGAGCGCGAGGTGGAGATCGACTTCCGTCCCACCGCCTGGGTGCTGACGAAGGGACACCGGCTTGGGCTCTGGGTGTCCTCGTCGAACTACCCCATGCTGTCGGCGCACCTGAACACCGCACGCCCCTGGTACGAGGAGACGACGCCCGTGGTGGCCGCGCAGACGATTGAGCTCGGAGGAACGGAGGGGGCCTCGAGGCTCCTCCTTCCGGTGGAGCCTCAGGCCGAGGCGCCTACCGCTTCCGTGCACTGAATGGCGTGACAACGAGGGGTTGTCGCTACACCACCGGAGGCCGAGAGGCTCGGGACAGGTGCTCCTCGCCACTCTCCGTGAAGCGCCGAGCCAGCTCGGCCCCTCCCTCCGCGCCGTGAGCCTTCACGTACGCCAGCTCCGAGGGAAGCAGCGCCTTGACGGTAACGAGCCGTACCTCGCCGTGCGGTACGGAGAACTGCTTCGGCAGCGAGCGCGACTCCATGCCCAGCAGTACGCCCACCCTGCCCTCCCCGGTGACGAGCGACTCGGGCAGGCCCTTCCCTGACACCTCCAGGGAGAGGAGGCCCGCCTTCGCCCCTTCTCTCACGTGCTCATGCTCAGCGACTTCATGAGCCACGCGCTCCAGCAGCGGCAAGGGCCAGCTCTTCGACACATCCGTCACGCTCTCATCCACCTCGAGGGCGAGCTCCAAGCCGAAACCCAGAGAGGGCTCCAGGCGCTCGATGAATGAATCCGAAAGCCCGTGCGTGACAAGCATGGTGCGCCCGGCCTCGCGACGGATGACGCGCCAGCGCTGCCGCAGGGCTGGCCAGGAGCCACCCACGGCAATCGGGATGATGATGTCTTCGTCCAGCGTCCCCAATGTGCTCCAGGCGACGTCGCGAAACGCGTCCATCTGCTGGCGCTGCTCAACCAACGTACGGTTCAGCTCTCGCGCCTCCTGGGAGGCGGGGCTCGGTTCGGTGACCTCCTTGAACATCATGCCCGTGGCGCCCAGACGCTCCAGTGCCGACTTGATGTCCTCGGAGACAATGAGCGCATCCCATCCCCAGGTGCGAAACACCTGCGCGTCTCCAACCCTGGACGTGTCAATGCGCATGCCGGAGACGGAGAAATACGTGCCGACCTTCTCCGGGAGCCCATCCTCGGGCCGCCAGAAGCTCACTTCCTCGGAAGCCTGATCGTCGATGCACTTCACCAGGCGGGTCGCGTTGAGGATGAAGTACTCCTCTCGCTGGCCTTCGACGTCCACGGGCACGAGCTGGACATCCTGCGGGGCCAGCTCGGTGAAGATCGCGGCGACCCGGGAGTGAACGACGGGCGTACCGAAAGCCGCGCGAGAGAAGTCCAACGGGTTACCGCTGCGCTCGACCGGGATGGTGATTCGACCCTGGGTGGCGGACGCTGACCGGCCTGCTGTGAAGCGCCAGGGGTCCTCCAGCCGCTGGCGTTGGCTGTCGAGGAGAGAGCCCAACTCCCAGCATCCTGGGAGGTCGACATTGGCCGTCAGTTCGAAAAACCGCTTGGGCATGGTGCGTGTCCTGGTGTGCAGCGCCTTCTCTATCAACCGGCGGAGCGTAGTCCCCTCTTCGGGAACAAGCTCCGCCAAATTGCGCGACCTGCCTCAGCAATCAAGGGTCTTGCGCAGAAGAAACCTCCTCTACGCCTTCCGGAGCCCCACGACCTCTCCGTAGCCACCGGGGATGAAGAAGTCGTGCGTGCCCATGCCCATGATCCGCAGCGCGGTGGTCACGGCGTCCGCGGCCCTCGGCACGCGCTTCGAGGGCTGGCCGTTCTCCTCGATGATGTCCACCGGAACGCCGAGCCCACGCGGGGTGTACGAGCCCACCTGCCGATTCGCCGCCACGTTTCCACCCGCGAAGCAGACCGAGGTGTACGGGTGGTGGTCATCCGGCAGGGTGTAGGTGTTATCACTTCTGCGCGAGGCCCAGCTGCGCCCGAACTCGCTCATCACCAGCACGAGCGTGTCATCGAGCAGCGTCTTGCCCGGCTTGCCGGGAGCAGGCGTGACCTTGAGCTCGCCCATGAAGCGTGCGACGCAGTCCATCAGTCCGCGGCCGTGCGCGCAGCTGAAGCTGTGACCGAAGCCGTTGTGCGTGTCGAAGTCGAGCTGCAGAGAGACGTGCACGGAGGTGCAGAGGTCCGACTTGAGCAGGCGCAGCGCGAGATCCATCCGAGGGTCGAGCCCGGTGAGGTGGAAGTTCGCGAGGCCGAACGTGTACGTGAACGACTGGTTCGAGAGATAGCTCGACAGGTACCCTGGACGGTTCGCCGTCAGCGTGTCGATGCCCTTGGTGCCCTGCAGCACGGACACGACATCCGTTGCGAGTACACGCGAGACCGACGACAGCGAGCCATGCAGGCCCTCGAGGTAGCTGTCCACCTTCGCCGTCGAGCGGCCCATCCTCTGCTGAGCGCGCGAGAGCGAGAAGCGCTCCACCGTGGTCGTCTTCAGTGTGCCACCGGTGGGTTGACCGCTCCCGTCCAGTTCGGGCCCCTCGGCGCGAGCATCGAGCCCCGTCCACCATGGATTGTCCGAGGGCTTCGCGGAGAGCTGCGGCTTGAGCGCTTCGATCGACGGAACGCGCACGGGCGAAGCGTGTGAAGGAAGCCCCATCCCGAGCGGCGTACCGCGTTCACCGGCGACAACCACGAACGGCAGCGGTCTGCTCTCGCGGTACTTCTCGAACAGGTGATTCGCGATCACCGAATGAACAGCGGGCGCCCGGAAGTCCGCACCGGCGACACCGCACATCGAGGCGATGAACGCACTCGCGTGGTCGTTGGTGCCCTGGTCGATGCCGTGCAGCACGCTCATCTGCTCGTGCAGTGCGAAGTGCGAGTAGCCGTACATGAGCGGGCTGAAGCTGCCGCGCTCGGCGGGGTTGAGGGGGTTCCACGACTGCCAGGTGCGGAGCGGCTTGTAGGGTCCGTTCGCGGGCGCGAGGTTCACCACCTTGCTCGCGTCGAAGAAGACGGGCTCGCCGCTGTAGGTGGAGGGCGCAGGCACACTGAGCGGAATGTCCGCGTCGTCCATCGGGGTGAAGTAGTACGCCGGCCGGTAGCCGCCCGGGATGTAGAGCACCACGAGCCGTGAGGGGACATCGATGTCCGTGGCGTGCGCGGCGCGCGAGCCGAGAAGCCCCGCGCGTTCGAGGAGCGCGAACTGCCCCGCTCCGAGAGCCCACTTGAGCAGCGTGCGACGAGAAGTGGTCGTCATGGTGTCCTCGGCTCAGTAGGTGATCCACAGCGGGTGACGGATGAGCGTCGCACAGACGCCGATCCAGGCAAGGCGCGTGCTCTGCGCTTCGAGCGGCATATAGACCTGTTCGTACAACTCCTTCGCTTCCGCGTCCGAAGGCGGCTGTCCGAGCATGCGCAGGTAGAGCGCGCGCAGGTTCTTCTGCACCGCGTCCGGGTTTTTCGAGGAGGTGTCGGCGAGCGTCACGTAGCGCAACACCGCCGTGTTGCTCTTCTTGTCCACTGCGCGCACACACCAGGCCTGCGACATCTGAACCAACGTCTGCCCGGCGGAGGGACCGAAGCCCACGTCCCGCTTGCGGTACAGGAGCGAGTTGCCACCACCGAGCGCATCGAACCGCTCGACGCTGCGCGAGTCGGAGACGTACTCGCCCGAGATGCCGGGCGCCCAATCACCGGGCCACACAAAGAGCTTGCCGCCATTCACCACGTACGCCTTGTTGCGCCAATTGGGATCGCTCGTGCTGACGAAGTCCTCGAGCGTGAGTCCGAGCTGATCCATCAAGGTCACGACCATCTCCTCGGCGGTGAGCCGGCGGACGTTGAACTCTTCCGGATCCGAGGTCTCCAGCCGCGCGGGTGGAGGAGGCAGATCGCGAATCCAGGCCTTCACCTGCTCGATGGTCAGCGTGACGTGGCCGTTGGCGATGAGCTCGCCGTAGGGCTGACCCGGCGGCATCTGGGGGTAGCTTCCCGGGGCGTTTCCCTCGAGCATCTGTATCAGCATGCTGTTCTCGGGATCCCCGGGCTTTACGTACCGCTCGTCGTACACGAGCCCGTTCTCGAACGCGGTGAGCGAGGCGAAGAACGGCTTGTTGCCGGTGATGTGGCAGCCCTCGCAGGCGGGTGCGAGCCCGAGCCGGATCTCATCGTTCCTACCCGTAGGTGCGCAATCGTCATTCTTGGGACAGGCGGCAACGGTGAGCGCGAGTGCGGCCAGCGCAGCGGCTCTCAGTATCGAACGCAGCGTGCTCATCACAGGCCCCTCCGCAGTTCGGGCTGTTCGAAGAGATAACGGATGAAGGAACGGAGCTTGCGGTCGCGTGCGACGAACTCCTTCGCGAGCTTGTCGATGAAGTGCTTCTCGGAGGCCGGGTTCAACTCACGGCCGATGAACATCGCGTAGAGCTTGCGCGCGGCGCAGCGATCGAACTCGCCGGAGCGGACGAGGATCTTCCCGAACCCGAGCGGACCCATCGTGCCGTCG
Source organism: Archangium lansingense (assembly GCF_026626635.1). Taxonomy (GTDB): domain Bacteria; phylum Myxococcota; class Myxococcia; order Myxococcales; family Myxococcaceae; genus Archangium; species Archangium lansingense. The sequence goes on along the minus strand of NZ_JAPNKA010000001.1, from coordinate 5,806,711 downwards.
CCGTGCTGACCGAGCAGCGTGTACGTATCGGGCATCGTGTCGAGCAGCACCGCTTCCGGATTGGCCGTGAGCTGCTCGGGGGTGACCGGTGTCAACACGGTGTTGGGAAGGAACGCGTTCCTCCACCGATAGCCCGGCGATGAGCCGTTGTGCGGATACTGCCCGGACAGCCAGTCCTTCGTGATGCGGTTACGGCCCACGCCCGGCATGAAGGGCCACGGGACGTAGTAGCTCGGGAACGGACTGAAATCCCACCGCTTGAACGAGATCGCCGCGGGATCGAGCGTCTTGTGGCAGTGCAGGCACGTTCCACCCGTGGCGGGATCGGTGTCGTACGGAGGGAAGTGCACGTCCGCGGGAGGAGGCGAGAAGCTCTGACAGGCGAAGATCTCGAGGAAGCGCGCAGCTCGGACGCGCTCGCGCGGGAACGAGGACATCGCGCCGATCATGGTGAGCACCCCGGCGGTGGGAAGACCCTTCGGCACCTCGATCGTGGTGCGGGGATCGAAGTTGTACGTGCGATCCAGACTGCCGGAGGGAGCCCGGTTGCCGGTGAGCGCGAGGTGGTAGGGCTCCAAGTCTTCGACCACGAACTCGCGCCATGCCTGCGGATCATTCGGCGCCGGGTGCAGCGGGTCGCGGGGGGCGGTGTCCGCGTCTGGGCGCCACCACGTCGTATTCGCATCCACCGCGTTGCTGCCCATCTGCCGGCCGAAGCGCACGTACAGCGCGCGCAGCCAGTTGGTTCCGACCGAGTAGTTGCCGATGACGAGATCCGAGAGCGGCCGGTCATGCCACGCGAGGTGCGCGAACAGGCGCGCGGGTTCCTCGTACGGATGGCGTCGTTGAACGCCGAGGTCGTGGTTGCTCTTGTTATTCAGACCGACGAGGGGTGAGCACCACACCAGGTTCGGTCCGCAACCGCACCCGGCGGGCAGCATGGGATCGTAGTAGCCACCGCTCGCGATGCCGCAGTCGAGCATCTGCCCCTTGGAGTCGGGGACCTGGGTGACGTTGGAGCCGGCCTTGCCGAGCACCTGGACCGTCGTCCCCGGCGCCCACCAGGGCTCGACCGAGTTCACCTCGGGCACGGCGGGATTGCCGGCTGCATCTTGATCACTGCACTGTTTGGCCGGGTCCTTCGACCCGAACTCGTTCACGTGGTAGTACGCGCCCGGGTGCAGGCTGTTGGCCGCGCACTTGAAGAGGTGGCCTGACATGTCACCCTGGTACGCGTCGCCGGCAGCGCCGGTGGTGTACGCGCCCACCGCGATCCACTCGTGCCCGAAGCGAAGCATCCGCTCGTAGAACTTCGGCGAGGCGAGCGCCTCATCGAGCGCCGACCGCAGGAGCGTTTCTCGCGCTTCAGGCGTGGCCGCAGCCGCCATCGCTTCGTACTGCTCGAGGGTCGGTGTGGTCCCGGTGAGCCCGAGCACGACGCGTCTCAACAACCGCGTGTCGCTCATCCGGTCATTCGGAGGCTCCACCACCGGAGGGTTTTCAGGACTGCATTGCTGGGCGTGTGCGTCGATCCCTACGAGTCCAGAGATCGCGAGCATCACGGACAGCATGGCCGCGCTCTTCGAGTGCAGATGCCAGTGCATCCGCAAGACGCTACTGAGTGCCCTGTTTCAATGCAAAGGACTTACGACTCTTGCCAATGCGACCGATCGGTCATATGACTGACCGGTCACATGCCAACGAGCACCTTCTTCCGACTCCCCGACGAGCGCAGGGACCGCCTCGTGAACGAGGCCATCGTCGAGTTCTCCGACCGGAGCTACACCGAGGCCTCGCTCTCGCAGATCGCGCGCCGCGCGAGCATCCCGAAGGGCAGCGTCTACCAGTACTTCGAGGACAAGCTGGACCTGTACCGCTGGCTCCTCACCGAGGAAGCCCCGCGCCGCAAGCGCGAGTTCATTGGCGCCGCGCCCCCGGAGGGCGACTTCTGGGATCGCCTCGAGACGTTCATCGAGCGCGGCATGGCATTCCTCGTCGAGCACCCTCGCCTCGCCCGGCTCTCCGCGGCCGCCGCCGCTCCGACCGCGGTGGTGGAGGTCCGCGGCCTCTACAAGGCCATCTGCGAGGCCGGCATCGTGGAGCTGCGCGCCGTTCTGGAGGAAGGCACCCGCGCCGGTGCCCTCGAAGCCCCGGACCTGGACATCGCCACCCGCTTTGTCGCCACCGTCATTGGTCCCGGCCTGACGGACGTCATCCTCCAGGAGCTCGGCGCCGAGCTCCACGAGGTCCTCGCCTCGGACGCTCTCCGCAAACGACTGAACCTCAAGCGCCGGCGGGCCCTCGCCCGTCAGGCCATCCTCTTCATCCGCAACGGACTGGGCTCGGAAAGGAAATCACGATGATTCGCTATGACTTCACCGGACGCGTCGCATTCATCATCGGAGGCACCTCGGGAATCGGCCTCGCCACGGCGAGAGCCTTCGCCCGGGCAGGCGCCCATGTCGCGCTCGCCGCCCGGGGCGAAGAGGCGGGACGCGAAGCCCGCGCGACCCTGGAAGCGGAAGGCGCCCGCGTCGTCTTCTTCTCCACCGACGTGCGCGACGAAGCCTCCGTGGCGAGAGCCGTGGAAGGCACCGTGAAGCACTTCGGCCGGCTCGACTTCGCGGTCAACAGTGCGGGCGCCGGTGACATGGCCCCGCTGGAGAACACGAACCAGGACGTCTGGGACGACGTCATGGCCGTCAACGCCCGGGGCGTCTGGCTGGCCATGCGCCATGAAATCCCGGCGATGCTCGCCACGGACGGAGGCGCCATCGTCAACATCAGCTCCATCTTCGGCCTCGCCGGACGGGCGGCGAATCACGCCTACGTTGCCTCGAAGCACGCGGTGGTCGGAATGACGCGGTCCGTGGCGCTCGAGTACGCGACGCGCGGCATCCGCGTGAATGCCCTCTGCGCCGGCGTGACCGGAACTCCCAGCATGCGCAAGGCGGAGGCGTTCATGCCCGACATCGTCCGGGGGCTCGTCTCCGAGCACCCGATGGAGCGGATGGCCACGGAAGAGGAGGTTGCCAGCTCCGTGCTCTGGCTGTGCTCCGATGGTGCGGGCTACGTCACCGGCACGCCGCTGGCCGTCGACGGCGGCTTCCTCGCCGCATAGCCGAGCAGCGCTGGCCGCCGGCACACCCGCGAAGACGTCGGTGCCCCCATCGTCCTGGTGGGCTGGACGACTGGTCAATTCTTTTGGACTAGATGCCATGGAACGTCCAATGCGGCCTCTGCATTTTCGGACCATGGCAAACACCTCGAATCGCTATTCCAGCACCCATCAACAGCAAGTGGTGGAGCGCCGCCTGGAGCGAGTCATCGACCTTCCCGCTCCGATGCCGGGGCAGTTCGGGCCCGCGCACACGGTGGTGCCGGTCATCTCGCAGGAGGACTACGCCCTCTCCGATCCGTTCATCCTGTTCATGGACGACCGGCTCGACGGCAAGCCGATTGGAGGGCCGCATCCGCACGCAGGCTTCGAGACAGTGACCCTGGTTTTGAAGGGCGGGATGGTCCACGACGGCGGCAGGCTGGGCGAACGCGACGCGCAGTGGATGACGGCTGGGAGCGGGGTCGTCCATGGCGAAGGCCTGGAGAACGCCGCGGGCCAGGCCCGCATCCTCCAGCTCTGGCTGACGCTGCCCAAGGCGCAGCGCTGGGCTCCCGCCAGCTTCCAGGACATCCCCTACTCGGGGCTCCCGGTCCGGCGCGAAGCGGGGGTGGAAATCCGGCTGTACAGCGGCAGTTCGGGAGGGGTGCGGTCGGAGACGAAGAACTACGTGCCGGTCACCCTCGCCGAGTTCCTGCTCGAGCCGGGCGCGTCCATCGAGCAGGACCTGCCTGGCTCGTACAACGGCTTCTTCTACGCGCTAGAGGGTGAGCTCGCGGTGGGCCCGGATGAGCGGGTACTGCGACCCGGACAGGTGGGCTGGCTGGATCGCCCGGAGAGCGCTGGGGACAGCTCCATCCGCATCACTGGAACCACTCGGGCGCGAGCCTTGCTGTACGCCGGTCAGCCCCAGGGAGAGCCGCTTGTCAGCTATGGACCATTCATCGGAGACACGCAGGCCGACATCCTGAGGGTGATGGGCGAGTATCGTTCCGGCCGCTACGGTCCCCCGCCACGGCGTTAAAAGGCCCGTGCAGGTCTTGCCTGTCGTCCATGTCGCACGAGCCGCGCATATCTGATGAGGTCAGCTCAGCGCGTGTCGTGCCCTACTCAAGGAGAAACCATGGGATTCCTGAAGCCGCATGCTGAACGCATCTATGCCCTGCTCCGAATCATGACCGGATTCATGTTCATGTTTCACGGGATGCAGAAACTCTTCGGCCTGTTCGGCGGAGTGCCTCCTGGGGCGCCCCCCTTCATCGTCTACGGCGCCGGAGGAATCGAGTTCGTGGGCGGCGTGCTCGTCTTGATCGGGCTGTTCGCCGCACCCGCGGCCTTCATCTCGAGCGGCACCATGGCGGTCGCCTACTTCATGGGGCACGTGATCCCCAACCAGGGCAACATCCTCCCCATCGTGAACAAGGGCGAGCTCGCCGCGCTCTACTGCTTCGTCTTCCTCTACATCTCCGCGCACGGCTCGGGCATCTGGAGTGTCGACGCCGCGCGCCAAGGCTCGAAGAGCTAGGCCGGATGCCGCATTGATGACCTCGCCGCCCGGCGCACAACCCGGGTGGCATCTGTCAGCCCCCTCCGCGCCAACCCGCCCCCTCAGCAGCTGGCGCGGAGCAGTTCCCTGGGGCCGACGCCGACGACCTGGGCGCGCCTCACCAAGAATGGACCTCGTCCCACCGAAGTGTCTGACACCTTCGCTGGACCGATTTCCTGCATGATGCGGTGTCATGAACCTGTTCGTCAGGGTGTTGCCGTTGCTCCTCCTGGCCGCGAGCGCGGCGGCTCAGCATGCTCCGCAGAGCGCTCCGAAGAAGCCGCTAGTCGTCCGCGCGGCCCGACTGCTCGATGTGCACAGCGGCGCATTCATCAAGAACCCGGTCATCGTGATCGAGAACGAGCGGATCTCGGCGGTGGGGCCCGGGCTGCCGGTGCCTGAAGGGGCCGAGGTACTCGATCTCGGCGGAGCCACCGTTCTGCCGGGGCTGATCGACGCCCATACACACCTGCTGGCGCGGATGCCGGAGACACCCGAGGGCTACGCAGTGGATCTGATCACCAAGTCCCAGGCCTTCCGAGCCCTGGAGGGCGCGGCGAATGCCAGGGCCACGCTGCGCGCCGGATTCACCACCGTCCGGGATGTCGAGAGCGAGGGAGCCTTCTACGCGGACGTCGCGCTGCGAGACGCCATCCGCCAAGGGCTGGTCGAAGGCCCCAGGATGCTGGTGTCCACCCGGGGAATTGCCGCGGTGGGAAGCTATTACCCGTTCGGCCTCTCACCCGACCTGAAGGACCGTCCCACCGGCGCGCAAACCATCAGTGGCGTCGAGGAGGCGCGCCGCGCGGCGCGGGAGCAGCTCGGCCATGGCGCGGATCTCCTCAAGATCTACGCGGACTGGAAGAATCCCACGCTCACCGTCGAGGAGATGCGAGCCATCATCGAGGAGGCGCACAAGGCCCGGCGCAAGATTGCCGCGCACGCCGTGTCGAGCCAAGGCATCCGCAATGCCCTGGAGGCCGGCGCGGACTCCATCGAGCACGGCCACGAGGCGGACCGCGCGGCACTGGAGCTGATCAAGAAGAAGGGAGCCGTCCTCGTCCCCACGCTCGGTTACTTCGAGGTGGCCGTGGCGGAGGCCCCCAACGAGCAGGCGAAGCAGGCCTACGACAAGAGGCTTCAGTCCATTCGCAAGGTGGTGGCGCTCGCCCACGAGCTCGGCGTGAAGATCGCCAGCGGCTTCGACGCGAACTCGGCACGCAACCAGGGGCGCAACGCCTGGGAAGTGGTGGCGCTCCACCGCGCGGGGCTGCCGCCCATCGAAGCCATCCGGGCGGCCACTTCGCGGGCCGCGGAGCTGCTCGGGCTCCAGGAGCACGTCGGCACGCTGGCGCCCGGCAAGTACGCGGACCTGATCGCCCTCTCCGGGGACCCGCTGGCGGACGTGACGGAGCTGCTGCGCGTGCGATTCGTGATGAAGGGAGGACTCGTGGTTCGCAACGAGCTCACCTCCACCCCAGGGGACTCCGCGCAGGCGCCGTTCCCCCCAGGCCCGTAGAGCCTGAACCCTGCTGCTTCTTCGTGCGAGCGGATGGGGCGCTCTATACTCGCCTGCACAGAAGCAGGGCTCAGCAAAAGCGAATCGCGGAGGTGAATGGTGTCATGTGTCTTCTGTGAGGTGGGCATCTGCGTCGATCCAACGCACCAGCCCCGACCCACATACCTGACCAAGCCGCACCGGCCTGGGCTGAAGACACTGCCGTCGTCCGAAGACTACCGCCAGATCCGACGGGAGCGGATAGAAGCCCGCCAGCGCGAGTCGCGCCAGGACATCATCTGGCGGCGTCGGACAGAGGAGTATCAGGTCGATAACGAGGGGGTCTTCGAAGGCTCCTACGCACGGGGAAACGGGAAGCTGGTGCTCGTCCGAGGAAGCACGGTCGCTCAGGTGCGCTGGGAGAAAGAACAGGGCGAGCGGTACTGGCAGAAGGTGCCGTACCAGGCTCCCACTTGAGACTGAACGCCTGAGCCCGCCCACTCAGTAGCTGATACGCGCTGGAACCGCCCAGTGCGGAGCGGAATAGAGCGCGTTGAGATAACCGATCTGCACCGCTGTCACGCCAGCCAGCGTGCGAAGATCCACCACCGGATTGGCTCCGACTGTGTTGGCCGCGAGCAGATGATCGTAGCCGTCCGCGAGCCCATCGAAGGCCGCGAAACGGTGGGCTGGAAGCGCATTGTTGTTCATGTCCGCCCCGATGATGACCAGGTTGCCGCCCGCCACGTCATTGGCGAGCGTATTGCAACCATCGAACAACTGGATGCCTCGGGCGTTCTGGTGAATCAGCGGCGCGTGCCAGTTGTAGATGACACAGGCATTGCCGTTATGCGTGAACGTCACTCGCAGCGGGGGGCGGTAGGTGAAGCCCTGCATGCCGGCATTAAAGGCACTGTTGGGGATGACGTAGGCTCCATCCGTGGTGTAGTCGACCAAGGCGGCGGCCACTGCACCGACGGTCGCGTTCCGGGTCACCACCGCATAGGAGCGCCGCTGGCTCGGATCCGGGTAGAAGTTGTTCCCGGTGGGAGTCTGCCGCGTCACATTCTCGGTGAACGGGCCTGACACCGTGTAACCACCGAGGGCGTTCAGGGGGTTGTAGAAGGCATTGGCCCCGTTGTTGTGGGTCTCCTGAAGCACCGTGACGTCGATATTCAGCGAGTTGATGGCGGTGGCGAGGTTCGCCGTGCTCCCACCAAAGGCGTTCCAAGTCAGGACCCGAATGTTCGGCATAGCGACTGGCTGCTGAAGCTACCTCAAGGGGATAGCGATGCCAGTTCACGCACTGCGCGGGAACAGCTTCCCCTTCCGGAAGCGGACCTGAGCCGCGGGAGGGGCTTTCAGGCGGGAGCGGAGCGGACCAGCAAGAGCACCGCGGCGAAGTGGAGCACCGCGCCCACGATGGTCAGCGCGTGGAACACCTCGTGGTAGCCGAACACCTCGGGCTGAAGCTTCGGCCGCTTCGAGGCGTACGCGACCGCGCCCACCGTGTAGGCCACCCCACCCAAGAGGATGAGCGCCAGCTCCGTCATGCCGAGCGAGCGGCGCACCTCGTTGAAGTAGGGCACCAGCGTCCAGCCCACCCCAACGGCGAGCGCCGCCGTGAGGGCCTTTGGCGCATTGACCCAGAACAGCGACTTCAGCACCCCCAACAGCGCCCCGCTCCAGACGGCGAGCAGCAGGTTGTTGCCGGCCGCCTCTGGCAGGCCGATGAGCGCAACGGGCGTGTAGGTGCCCGCGATGAGGACGAAGATGGAGGCGTGGTCCATCCGCCGCATCCATGCCCTCGCCGGTACGGACCAGTTCACCCGATGGTACGTCGCGCTCACCGTGAACAGGGTGACGAGGCTGACGGCAAACAGCGCGGCCGCCGTGGCGGACCGCTCGCTGGGCGCCATGGAGATGAGGACGAGCCCAGCCCCCAGAGCCACGGCGGCCGCGAACTGGTGCAGCACGCCCCGCATGCGGGGCTTCACGACGACCCCCACGGAGCTCACGACCGCACCTCGACCTCGTGGGGCTCCGCCATCACCGTCACGGCTACGCCCACCGCCCCGCGCTGCGCGCGCGGGATGAGGTAGGCGCGGTTGATGGTGGCCAGGCCCAGCTTCTCGAGCACCACGCATACGCCGTAGCCCAGATCAACCTCGTGGCGGTGGTACGAGAAGGACGCCGAGCCGGGGTAGGCGTGGTGGTTGTTCTGGAAGCCCTCGCCGAAGATGAGCCAGGCGGCAAGGTGGTTGTTGCGCGAGTTGTCGGACGTCTCGAAGTTGCGCGGGCCCACCGCGTGGCCGAGCGAGTTCACGAGGCCGCCCTGCACGGGGTGGCTCATCATCCCGAAGAAGTAGGACGCCCCCAGCAGCCAGCCCACGCTGAGCGCCAGCCCGAGCCCCACCAGTCCGTGCACCACGTAGGGCAGGTACCAGCGATTCGTGCGGTTGAGCACGTTGAGTGGGAAGTCGAGATCCCTCGCGTACCGGGTGTACGCCGGGTCATTCTTCAGCAGCCCCACGATGACTCGCTTGTAGCTGCGCAGCTGCTCCAGGGCGATGCCGAGGAGGCCCACGTTGACCGGCGAGTGGGGATCCAGGGGCGTGTCGGAGTGCTCATGGTGCAGGCGATGCATGACCACCCACGCCTTCGGGTCCAGACCCGTCAACCAGTTGCCCCCGTGGATGACCCACCTGCGCAAGACCGGATGCATGCGCACCGCCTTGTGCGCCAGGCCTCGATGGTAACCCACTGTAATCGTGAAGATGTTCAGCAGGTACGCGATGGCGAAGACAGCGAAGCAAGCGGCGAGGTACACGGGGACTCCCTCTCTCTCACGGCGGGTTACCGCTGAGTAACTTTCGATTCGGTAACCTACCCAAACGTAGGTTCGAGGTCAACGTGGCCAAGAAACAACGCCTCTCGGGTGCGGAGCGCCGAGTGCAGCTGATGGAGGTGGGGCGGTCGGTCTTCGCCTCGAACGGTTACGAGGCGGCCTCCATCGAGGAGATCGCCCAGAAGGCGGGGGTGTCCAAGCCCATCGTCTACGAGCACTTCGGCGCGAAGGAGGGCCTGTACGCGGCCATCGTGGACCGGGAGATGGACAACCTGGTGGCGCGTGTGTCGGAGAGCATCGCGCAGGGAACCCCGCGCGGGCGCTTCGAGGCCGCGGTGATGGCCTTCATGACGTATGTGAAGGAGGAGCCGGCGGGCTTCGCCGTGCTCACGCGCGACTCGCCCAACGACGAGGCCCGGCGCGGGCTGACGCGTGTCATCGACGATCTGGCCCAGCGCGTGGGCGACATCTTCCAGAGCGAGTTCGAGCACGCGGGCTACAATCCGAAGGTCGCGCCCATCTACGCCAACGCGCTCGTCGGGATGGTCACCCAGGTGGGGCAGTGGTGGGCGGCCGAGGGCCGCGCCTTCTCCATCGACCACGTGGCGCGCCAGGTGGCCGCGCTCGGCTGGATGGGGCTGAGGCACCTGCCGAAGGACCCAGTCTCGCCCGTCACGCGGAATGGACCGAAGCGGCGGGGCTGAGGCCACTCCAAACCACCGGTGTCGCCGCTCCAGATTCGACTCTCACGCCAAGCAGGCCCGGGAGCGCGCAGGTGTTGGCTGCGGCCTACAGATCCAGCGCCCCCCTGTTGTCTCGAGCCTACAACCCCCATACCGCCACCTCGTCGTTTCGCGGGTTTGGCATTGGCCCGCCCCTTGCTCATGGGGAGCACGTCGTCGTGCCCACCTCTCACCCTGCTTCGCGAGTCACCCCTATGCGCAACGCTTCCTCCCTCTCCCTGCTGTCCCTGCTGTTTCTTCTCCCCGCGTGTGGCCCGACCTCGCGCACGGATGCACAAGGCCAGGCCACCCGAGCGACCTGCGACTACTACGCGGGGTGTGAGGAAATCGGCTCCGGGGAGGGCAAGGAGTTCGAGGACCGGATGGAGTGTGAGGTGAAGGCCCGCGATTTCTTCCAGGCCACGTGGACGGCGGATAACTGCCCTGCCATCAATGAGACAGGGTTCGAGAAGTGCCTGGAGCGCATCCGCACCACCTCGTGCACGAGCGGGACGGACTTCTTCAACACCGCGTTCTTCGTCTGTGGCGCAGGCTCGATCTGCCAGGACGACGTCCAGGACTGAGCGCTCGCCCGCTATACTGACGCAATGACGCAGGGAGGAGAGGCAGGCACGGTGGGCCGCTACCGGCTGGTGTCCCGCCTGGCGCGCGGAGGGATGGCGGAGGTGTTCCTCGGCGTCCTGCCCGGGCCCGAGGGCTTCGAAAAGCCGGTGGTCGTCAAACGATTGCTGCCAGAGCTGGCCGGACAGGAGGCCTACCGGCAGATGTTCGCTCAGGAGGCGCGGCTGATGGCCACCTTCGGCCATGCGCACGTTGTCTCCGTGCTGGACTTCGGGCTGGAGGCGGGCGCGCCATACCTGGTGCTGGAGTACGTGGAGGGAGTGGACCTGGCCCGGGCGCTCGCCGCGCGAGGACCACTGGCGCCCGCGCTCGTGCGGCACCTGGGCCTGTGTCTGCTGCGCGCGCTCGAGCACGTGCACGGCCTGCGCGACACCCGGGGCGAGTGGCTGGGGCTCGTCCACCGAGATGTGAGCCCCGCGAACGTGCTGCTGGGGCACACCGGAGACGTGAAGCTGGGGGACTTCGGCATCGCCAAGGGGCTGCGCACGCCCTCGCGCACTGGGCCCGGCAGCACGCGCGGCACGCTGCGCTACATGTCCCCCGAGCAGCTCCGCGGCGGCCCCCTGGATGCGAGAGCCGATCTCTTCTCGCTCGGGGTGCTCCTCTACGAGGCCGTGGTGGGCCGCAGCCCCTTCGCCGCCGCCACGGATGCACAGCTGCTGCTCGCCGTGCGGGACGCGCGCCTGGAGCCCGCCGAGCACCTGCTGCAACGGGCCGGGCCAGCCCTGGCGGGCGTCCTCCAGCGCGCTCTGCTCCCCCACCCCGCCGAGCGCTTCACCTCCGCGGGAGACATGGCGCGCGCCTTGTTGGACGTGGACACCGGCTCCGAAGCGGAGCAGCCCTGGCACGTGGCCAGCCTGGTGTCGGAGACGCTCGCCGCTGGGAGTACCCAGGGGGCCTCCGGGCCTGGGAAGAAAGCCGCGAGCCCGTTCTCCGCCGCCCTGCTCGAAGGCCGGGGTGACGAGGAAGCGTGACGCCGGCGTCCCCGTGCCTCCTCGCCGCGTGCCCTCCCCGGACGGAAGGTGCTATGCACGGCGGACATGTCAGGGCGTACCGAGCTTATCCCCGCGCAGGAACCGGCCAGTGGGCTCTCCGTCCGGAGGGTGAATCTCGAGGTGTCGGCCGGCCCGGACGCGGGCACCACGGTGAGCAGCTCCGCTGAGAAGCTCACCGTCGGCTCCGCCCCAGGCAATGATCTGGTGCTCACCGACACCACCGTGTCGCGCTTCCACGCCGAGCTGGTGCGCGAGCGCATCGGTTACCGGGTGAAGGACCTGGGCAGCACCAACGGCACGAAGGTGGACCACGTGCGCGTGCAGGACGCCTATGTGGCGGACGGCTCCACGCTGACCTTCGGTGGCACCACGGTGCGCTTCTCCCTGGTGGCCACGCGGGATGTGCTGCCCCTGCACCCCGAGCCCCGCTTCGGCAAGCTGGTGGGCGAGAGCGCGGTGATGAGGGCCCTGTTCGCCCAACTGGCACGCCTGGCCGCCACGGACGCCACGGTGCTCGTCGAGGGCGAGAGCGGCACCGGCAAGGAGCTGGTGGCCGAGGCGCTCCACCAGGCCAGCCCGCGGGCCTCGGGCCCCTTCGTGGTGGTGGACTGCGGCTCCATCCCCGCCGAGCTGGTGGAGAGCGAGCTGTTCGGTCACGAGAAGGGCGCATTCACCGGCGCCACCCAAGAGCGCCGGGGCGCCTTCGAGGCCGCCAGCGGAGGCACCCTCTTCCTGGACGAGCTGGGCGAGCTGCCCCTGGCCGTGCAGCCCAAGCTGCTGCGCGCGCTGGAGCGCCGGCAGGTCAAGCGCGTGGGCGCGGATGGGTACCGAAGCGTGGACGTGCGCTTCGTGGCCGCCACGCACCGTGACCTGCGCGAGGCAGTCAACCGCGGGCAGTTCCGCGAGGACCTGTACTTCCGCCTCGCCGTGGGCATGGTGCGTGTGCCGCCGCTGCGCGCGCACCTGGAGGATCTGCCGCACCTGCTGGAGCACCTGTGGACGGAGACGTTCCGTTCGCTCGGCCTGCCGCCCCGGCCCTTCACCGCCCCCAGCCCCGAAACGCTGCACCAGCTCTCTACCCTGCCCTGGCGCGGCAACGTGCGCGAGCTGCGCAACTTCGTCGAGCGCAGTGTGGCCCTCTCCGGCGCGCTGGATGCCTCGTTCCTCCAGGCGGCCAGCACCCCGGCGGCGTCAGCCGGAGCCCCCACCGTGCGTGTGGAGCTGCCCTACAAGGAGGCCAAGGAGGCCTGGCTCGCCCACTTCGAGGAGACGTACCTGCGCCAGCGCCTGGCGGCCTCGGGTGGCAATGTGAGCCAGATGGCGCGCGAGGCCGAGGTGGACCGGGCTCACGTCATCAAGCTGCTACGCAAGCACGCGGTGCGCTGACGTCCATGACCACCCCTGCCCTCGTGCTATGACACCAGCCCCCATGCCGCGCTGCCCGACGTGCCAGAGCGAGTACGCGGAGGACGTCTCGTACTGCCCCCGTGACGGCGCGGCGCTGCTGCCCGCCGTGCTGGAGGGCCGCTACCGGTTGCTGTCCCCGCTCGGCGCGGGAGGCATGGGCGTGGTGTACCTCGCCGAGCACCTGGGCCTGCGCAAGAGCGTGGCGGTGAAGCTGCTGCGCGGCGAGCTGTCGAGAGATCCCACCTTCGCCCGCCGCTTCGAGCAGGAGGCCATCGCCGCCAGCCAGATCGGCCACGAGCACATCGTCAACGTGACGGACCTGGGCCGCACCCCCACCGGTGAGCTCTTCTACGTCATGGAGTTGCTGGAAGGAGAGAGCCTCGGTGCGCTGCTGCTGCGCGAGCGCTTCCTCCCACTGTGGCGCGCAGTGCCGATCCTGATGCAGGTGTGCCGGGCGCTCGAGGCGGCGCACACGCGCGGCATCGTCCACCGGGACGTGAAGCCGCAGAACGTGATGCTCCTGCAGCGCCAGGGGCAGGCGGACTTCGTCAAGGTGGTGGACTTCGGCATCTCCAAGGTGATGCAGGGACAGCCGGGTAGCGCTCTCACCGAGGCGGGCGCCATCCTCGGCACCGCCAACTACATGGCCCCGGAGCAGGCGGCGGGTGGGACGGTGGATGCCCGGGCGGATGTGTACTCGGTGGGTGTGCTCACCTACGAGGTCTGCACCGGCTCGCTCCCCTTCCGCGGGGACAACACCTTCGCCACGATGTTGCAGCACCTGGAGGCCACCGCAGATCCCCCCAGCCGGCACCGCCCGGACCTCGGACTGCCTCCGGAGCTGGACGCGCTGGTGCTGAGCGCGCTCGCCAAGGACCCGGCCGCTCGCCCCACCCTGGAGACGTTTCGCGCCGGGCTGGAGGCGCTCGTCCCGGGACGTGTGCCCCTCCAGCTCACGCCGGCCATGGCCACCGGCCGCGTACCTAAGCTCCCAGCCGCCGCACCACCCGCTCCACTTGCCGTGGCCGAGCCCCTCGAGCCCACCGTGGTGGCCACCCAGAGCCTGGAGTCGGTCCACCGTGGCAGGCGCGGCGGGCTCCTCGTGGGAGGCATGGGCGCGCTGCTGCTCCTCGGCGGCGCGGGACTGTGGGCGGTCACCTCGGGCGGCCCGGCCGTAGAGCCTCCCACCGTCTCCGCGCCGGTGGCGGCCCCCTCGCCGGTTCCAGCCCTGGAGTCTCCGAAGGAGGCCGCTCCCCAGCCGGCCCCAGCCCCTGTCCCCGAAGAGCTCGAGCGCCCGCCCGAGGACGAGCAGCTAGACGTCACGCAGAAGAAGCCCCCTCCGCGACGCGTGCGGCCCGACAAGCCCCGGACCGGCAAGGTCCAGGACCTCAAGCCCAACCCCTTCTGAACCAACGATGACCACCCGCCACCGCCGCATGTCCTTCCCGGCGCTCCTCGTCGCGCTGCTGCTCGCCCTGGGAGGTACGGAGGCGAGCGCCGCCGAGCCCGGTGCCGCCCGCACCATCGCCCGCCGGCATTTCGAGCGCGGAACGACCCTCTACCGGGAGGGCCGCTACGCCGAAGCCGCCGCCGCCTTCGAGGCCGCCTACCAGACGCTCGCCAACGGCGTGGTGCTCTACAACCTGGGCCAGTGCTACGAGAAGCTCGGCGATCTCCAGCGGGCCATCGGCTACTACCGCGACTACCTGCGCATGGTGCCCAGCGCGGAGGATCGACCGCTCGTCGAGTCACTCATCGCCCGGCTGGAGAAGCGCTTCGAAGAGGAGCGCCGCCCCCAGGTCACCGTCTCCAGCGAGCCCGCGGGGGCGCGCGTCCAGGTGGATGGCCAGGCGCGCGGGGTGACGCCTTGGGGCGACAAGCTGGAGGTGGGCCCGCACCTGCTCGAGGTGACACACGAGGGCTACCAGCCGCTGCGGCGCGACGTGGAGCTGCGGCCCGGCGAGCCTCTCGAGCTCCAGTTGATGCTCACGCCCCTGGCGAAGAGCGGCGTGGCGAGCGAGGTCCAGCCAGGACAATCCAGGAGGCGCGTCTGGACGTGGGTGGCGGCGGGCGCGGCGGGGGTGGCGACGGCGGGGGCAGTGACACTCGGGCTGCTGGCGCGCTCCGACTCGCGGGAGCTGCTGGCACGACCGCACGAGCGCGCCGAGGCGCAGCGGCTGCACGACTCGTCCCTGAGCCGGGCGCGGGCCTCCAACATTCTCACCGGCACCGCGGGCGTGGCTCTGCTGGCGGGCACGGCCCTGTTCTTCATCGAGGGGAGCTTCTGACGTGCGCGCATGGCTGACAGTGATGATGATGGCCCTGGCGGGCTGCAGCGTGCAGGTGACGGGCGCGCCGTGTCAGGACGACCTGCAGTGCCCGAGTGCCCAGCGCTGCACCCCCGAGGGGAGCTGCGTGGCGGGTGCCCGCTCCGAGGAGCACCTGCTCGAGTCCTGCCGCACGGCGATGGAGACGCTCGCCCGGCGCGCGGACCAGTGCTACGGCGGGATGACACCAGAGAGCTACCAGCGACTGGCGGACACGGAGTCGGTGTGCGCCTCGGTGGTGGCGAGCGTCCAGACGGGCCGGCAGACCTTCGTCCCGGAGCGGTTCGGCGCCTGCGTCCGCCAGTTGCGCGACCTGCCCTGCGGCGCGATGACGCTCGACGACTTCAGCCAGGGCAACCTGCTGGCGCGTTGCGAGGCCCTGGAGCCCCAGGCGACGGAAGGCAACCCGTGTGGCAGCAACCTGGACTGCCAGGGCGGCTGGTGCGACACGAGCACCGGCTGCACGGGCGTGTGCAAGCGCTACGTGCCCGCGGGGAAAGGGTGTGACGGCAGCGTCCCGTGCCAGCCCGGCTCCACCTGCTCGCTCAACGTGTGCCGCGCGCATGCGAACCTGGGCGAGTCCTGCGCCTGGGGAGTCCGCTGCGCGCCGGAGGCCAACGCCGCGTGCGTGGACAACGCGTGCGTCGCGCGCAAGGCATCCGGCGTGTGCAAGAGCGCCGACGAGTGCGAGCCCGGCCAGGCCTGCGTGAAGCTCAACGTGGCCGCGGGATCGGACGCCCCGCGCGAGTGCCGCCCGGCCCGGGGCCTGGACGAGCCCTGCACTCCCGGGGCCTTTGAGTGTGGCGGCCTGCTCTACTGCGAGGCCGCCACGGCGCGCTGCCGTCCCTGGAGGGAGCACGGACAGACCTGTTACGACCCGGATGGCACGAAGGAGCTGGCCCTCTGCCTCGGAGGCCGGTGCGCCTTCGGGGCCTTCCTCCAGCTCGTGTGCCAGCAGTACGTAGCCCCCGGAGAGGCCTGCTTGATGGACGGGGACTGCGGCCCCACGGGAGCCTGCCGCAACAAGGTCTGCATCACGACCTGGTGCCGGTGAGCCTCAGCGCGTGGAGTAGGACGCGCCGACGAAGGCGCAGCCCTCGGACTCGACGCCCCACTTCGTCTGCGAGGGCGTGCTGCCGTCCAGGAAGGTGGAGCGGAACTTCGTGTCCCAGCACTCGTTCATCGTGACGGGGCTGGCGAGATCGCCCCCGGAGGCGCGCACGTCCGCGCGGCCCGCGCCCGTGGACGTCCAGCGGCTCTTGATGCTCCAGCGCTCCAGGGCAATCTTGGACAGATCGAACCAGTGGATGTTGGAGTCGACGGCGAACTCGAAGGAGCCCTCGCCCTCGGGCACCTGGCTGTAGCGGTAGGCGGCCGAGTTGGGCGCGGCGTCGTCGTTGACGAACTCCTTCAGGTCCACGTCCACGGTGACAGCGGCCGTGGGGTTGGGACGAGCGTAGTGGAAGCTGACCCGTCCCTTCTTGCTGTCCTGGTGCGGGAGGCGAGCGACCTTGTCGTAGTCGATGTCGAAGCGGCCCTCGCCGTAGCCCTTGATGGCCTTGCCGTCGTCATCCACCGCCACCGTGTGCGAACCGGTGATGACGGCGGCGTACTCACTGTCGGCGGTGCCCTTGGGCTTGGCCTCCAGGGTGTACTTGAAGGCGTTGGGGGCGGTGCGCACGGCCGTCAGCTTCCAGGTGGTGCGCTCCCATTCGTTGGTGTGCGGACCCCACACAGCGGTGGTGCCGTCGTCGGAGGTCGGCTCGAAACCCGCCACGAAGTTGAGCGAGCCAAGCGTCCACAGGGTGGCGCCGTTGACGACGAGCACCGTGCCGCCGGTCACGAGCCAGGTGCCGGACAGGTCGCCATAGGACTGCTGCCGCACGGTGGCGACACCGTCGTCAATGCGCTGCGAGGTCGTCGAGGGCACGTCCAGCTTCGCCATCTCCTGGGAGGGAATGCCGTCCTTGAAGGACACCGTCTCGATCTGGGGGCCGCACGCGGCGAGGGAGAGGGAAGCCAGGGCGCCGATCATCTTCTTCATGAGAGTTTCCTCGTGTTTGGGGGTCTCGCGCTCCCCATGAGCAAGGGGCGGACCAACGCCAAACCCGCGAAACGACGAGGCGGCGGTGCGGGGGTTGTAGGCTCGAGACAACAGGGGGCGCCAGGCCTGTAGGCCGCGGCCAACACCCTCTCCTGCCAGCAGCACCTGCTCCTCGCACGACCGAAGAACGTCGAGTTCGCTGCGTGAGCAGATCGCTAGAAGTTCTCCAACAAATGGACTACTGCCGCGAATTGAGGAGCTCACGTCATGAAGACGAGATGGTTGTTGCCCGCGGCATTGGTTCTGGCCCTCACGGGATGCGGTGGTTTTTTCAGTAGCTCGGAAGGCAAGGTCACGTACGCGGAGGTGCCCAGCCCAAGTGAGCCCGGTGGGGTGCATCCGCTGACACTCGACATCGCGGTGCCAGAGGGGCCGGGGCCCTTTCCCGCGATCGTCTTCATCCACGGTGGCGGATGGGTCATCGGAGATTTGAACGACGGGTATTTAGAAGAACGAGTCCAAGAAGCGAGCCAGCGGGGCTTCGTCGGGGTGACCATCAACTACCGACTCGCGAACATTGACGATGGACACGGCAAGGCCCTCCATCCCTGGCCGGCGCAGCTGGAGGACGTGCGTTGTGCGCTCCGGTGGCTCGCCGCGAATGCCGCCACGTACAAAGTGGATACGACCCGGGTGGGTGTGATTGGAGGATCCGCCGGCGGGCACCTCGCGATGATGTCAGCGTACGCCCGAAACGACGCACGCTTCGAGCCAACCTATTGCCCCTACAGCGAGAACCTCGAGGTGAAGGCCGTGCTATCCATGTGCGGCGCCGGTGACCCCGCCTCCGTCTATGAGACGACGGAGTGGTGGATCAAACCCTACATCACCCGGTTCCTCGCGCTACCGGACGGAACGAAGGTGAGAGATGCGCCCGAGGTCTTCGCCGACGTCAGCAACCTCACCTACATGGGCAGCGGGCCCAAGGTGCCGCTGCTGATCCTCCAGGGAACCGCGGACACCATGGTTGTCCCCGAAGTGCAGCGAGCCTTCGCGGCATCGGCGCAGGTGCTCGGGCAGGAAGTCCACGTCCAGTACCTCGAAGGCGCTGGCCACGACATTGATGCCACCCACCGGGCCGAGTCGGACGAGCTCATCTGGAAGTGGTTCGAGGAGCGGCTATGACGATGCGCCACTTGATCTGCATGCTCGTGCTGCTGGGGGCGCCGCAGGCACTGGCCCAGTCGGGCGAAGCGGAGACCCACGCTCCAGTTGAGAACACCTTCGAGCTTCGGCTGGGGCTCGGCGTCCGGCCGCTCATCGGATTCAGCGGAGTGAGCGCCATCAGGACGCACACGCTTCGGGACGGAGGGTGGGTGACCGCGGATATCGTCCCCACCTATCGTCTGTCGCGACTCTTCGCTGCTGAGCTCGGCCTGTCGGCGATGGTACCCGTGCAGGACGCGTGGGGGTTTCCGGACTTCCGACTCGCGGTGACACCCGCCGTCCGACTCGACGCCGGACCCATCTACACGCGAGTCGGGGTGCCTCTGATGTTCGGCGAGGGATTCCGGCCGAGCCTCCAGGCGGCGGTGGGCGCGACGCTCTTCGACCGCGTCTACGTGGGAGTCGTCGGGGAGTTCATCCCCAGGGACCTCCTGGCAATGGTGGGGCTCGAACTGGGCGTCCGCTTTGGCGGCCCGAAGCTCGGGCGCTGACCTCCCACACCAGAACACCAAGACGGTGAGCGACTTCACCATCCTGCTGCGCTGGAGGGTGCTCCTCGGGCGCAGCTCAGATCCCATCAGACCTCCTCGAACTTCACCCCGGTAATGCCCGCGCGCTCCAAAGCTTCCTTGAGGTCCCCGGAGATGAGGAGAGGGCCTGACCACCCCCGAGCGCGGAACACCCTGGCACCGCCCACTCTCGACGGATCGATGCGCATGTCACGCACGGAGGCGTACTGCCCGACTTTGTGAGGCAGCCCATCCTCGTGCGTCCAGAGCCGGATCCGGGAAGCCCGCTCATCGATACAGGGGATGAGCCGCGTGGCCACGAGGATGAGGTACTGGTCCGGCTGGCCTTCAATGTCCACGGGGAGGAGCTGCACGTCGTCAGGGGCGAGCTCCGTGAAAATGTTGGCTGCCCTGACATGGACGACGGGGACGCTCAGGCCCGCGAGACTGAAATCGAGCGCTCTACCCGCATGCTCGATGGGAACCTTCAATCGCCCCTCGATGCGCACGGGTTCGCCACTCCTGAATACCCAGGGGTCGTCCACCTCACGCCCCTGTCTGTCGGTCGGATTGTCCAGGTGCCAACGACCCGGAACGTAAACATCGTCGTACAACTCGAAGAAGCGCTGAGACATGCCGGATATCTAGCGCGACACACCTCGGGTAACGAGCTGGTTGAGTTCCGTGCCCGGCGTGGCGATTTCCTTGGCCAGCACGCCGAGCGCCTTCGTCAGCGCAGCCCGGCACTCCGTGGCACCACGGCAGCCCTGCATCGCCTGGTCCAGTTCTCGGAACACAATGCGATGATACCGCTCAGGATGAGGCCCCTTGTGGCCCTCGATGGGCACCGTGTTCTCCACGTCCTTCATCCTCATGCCGGCCTTGTCGAAGATCTTCTTGAGCCGTGGTGTCCAGGGTCCGCCACGCGCGGTGGAAACCTCGTTCTCAATGGTGGCGATGTGGTGCACGTCCGGCTTCTTCTTCGGCGGGTCCGCGCGAGTCAGAGAGCCCCTCGCTGCCATGCTCAAGACGTTGGCGGGCAGGACGACACTGAAGGTGCCCTCGGCCACGGCGGCATTCACCTTGTCCGCTTCCTGCACTGCCGTCAGCACGTCTCGGATGCCGGCATGGGACTCGAGCGCACCGGCCGCTTTCGCGAAGCCCGGTAGCGTCGGGGCCTTGGACACGAGCGCCACCGTATCCCCCACCGCCGCCGTACCCAGCAGGAGCAGAATCCGCACGCTGTTGGGCCCGATGACCTTGCCGAATCGGTCTCCCGCCTCGCGCAGTTCCGCGAACGTGCTGGCCTCCGCCGCCTCTTCCCAAAGCTGAAAGTAGGCCCGCACCAGGTCGAAGAGCTCCCAACCCAGGTAGCCCCACATGAGCAGAGCGAGCGCAGCGGCGACGCCCTTCGAAACGGGCTCGGGTGCCGCAATCAAAGCCATGTATCCAACGAGGGTGAGGCTCAGCGTCATCCACAGCTGCGTCGTGGAGAACATGGAGCGCAGTTCCGCGTCGCGGGCCTCCAGCGCCGCATTCACGGAGAGCGCCAGGGCGAGGTCGCGCTTGTCCTCGCCGTCCAGGCCCGGCCCGTCCTTGAACAACCCGAGGCAGTCGCCCGGCGTACCTTGCCGCTCGCAGAAGCTTCCGTAGGACCGCGCGAGGGGCGTGCGCCACTCCTCGCCTGTGAGCGGAACCGAGGCCAGCGCCAGCTTCCGGTGGAGATAGAGCGGGAAGTGAGAGCCGGCCACCCGCAGCGGCATGTTCAGCACCAGGACGGTGAGGGCTTCGTTGAGCTCGAAGTCGCTCACCCGCACTGCCCCGAATCGGGTGGGCAGGGAGAGGCGAACCAGCTCGTCCGCGACCTCGCTCTCCGCCTCCTCGATAGCCGCGGATGATCGCGCGGCCTCATGGAAAGGGGGTGTCCGCGGGCTTCCCCGAGGCACGCTCGTGACACACGCGGCGTGGAGGAAGAGGACAATGAGGGCCCAAGCCCTCAACCAGGGGCGCGGCTGCGTGCCTGACGGGCGTGAGCCAGCAAGACGGGTGGACACGCCTACCTCCGGGAGTTGGAGACTGGCAGGTCCGTGTCGGCATTACCCGACAGGAAAAACAAAAAGGGCCGGCCACTTACGTGACCGACCCTTTTCTTTGGAGCCGACACCCAGATTTGAACTGGGGACCTACTGATTACGAATCAGTTGCTCTACCGACTGAGCTATGTCGGCACAACGACGGCGCTTTTTGGCGTCACCGAATGTGGGCGGCGAAGTAACACGCGGTTCCTACCAGGGCAAGCACTTCTTTCATCCCCCACCCACGCCCCCCGCCCTTCCCCCGCCCACTTCTGCGCCCAGCCCCGGAGAGCTTCCAGGCGAGCACCCGGCGTGAATGACACGCCGCGTTGGCTAACTACCCGAAACAACTAAAAGTTTGGATTCCAACAAGGCCTCCGAGCGGTTGACCTCAAGGGGGGGCCTATGCGCATAAGGGCCCCGCCTTTACTCAACAATCGCCTTTCCCCAAGGAGCGATTTTTCACATGGCCAGCGAAGAGAATTTCATGCGCGCCCCGGCCCCGACGCCCAAGCGCACCGTCTACACGGAGGCGATGGAGATCTTCCATCGCGCCGCCGACCTCATTGGTCTGGACAAGCGCGTCCGGCTCGAGCTCGAGGAGCCCGACTACGAGCACATCTTCTACGTCACCGCGAAGCTGAAGGACCGCCTCGTGCCGCTCACCCCCGAGCAGGCGCGTGACTTCGCCAGCCTCTCCGTCACCCAGGTGCGCAACCCCGACGGTCTCGAGCGCCTGGCCGACGGGAAGATCATCCTCAACGGCCGCGCCCTGCTGGGCTCGGACGTCAACATCAGCCGCGGCCACCTGCGCCTGCCGGACGGCAACGTCTACCAGCTCGTCCCCGGCGAGTCGCAGCGCTTCAAGGCCTACCGCGTCCAGCACAACCAGGCCCGCGGCCCCTACAAGGGCGGCATCCGCTATCACCGCGAGGTCTCCCTGGATCTCTTCAAGGCGCTCGCCGCCGAGATGACCTGGAAGACCGCCATCTCCGAGGTCCCGTTCGGCGGTGGCAAGGGTGGCATCCAGATCGATCCGCGCTCGTACGGCCGCGAGGAGCTGGAGAACATCACCCTGCGCTTCATGTACAGGCTCAAGAGCCTGATCGGCCCCAACATCGACATCCCCGCACCCGACGTGGGGACCAATGGGGACATCATGGCGCTCATGTACCGCCAGTACTCGGACGGCGAGCGCGAGCGGCACAACCTGCGCGGCATCGTCACCGGCAAGGACGTGCGCATCGGCGGTTCCGAGGGCCGTGCGGCCGCCACCGGTCAGGGCGTGGCCTTCTGCATCGAGGACTACTACGCCGAGAAGGGCGAGACCCTCAAGGGCAAGACCTTCATCCTCCAGGGCTTCGGCAACGTGGGCAGCCACGGCGCCGCCATCCTCCAGAAGATGGGCGCCCGCCTGCTCGCGGTGAACGACGCCGACGGCACCATCTTCAACGGTGACGGCATCGACGTGCCCGCCCTGCTGGCCCACGTCAATGATCCCAAGAACCTGCGCAGGAGCGTGCTCGGGTTCCCCGGCGCCCAGAAGATCGAGAAGAAGGACTTCTGGGAGATCCAGGCGGAGATCTGCATCCCCGCGGCCCTGGGCGGAGAGATCACCGCCGACGTGGCCGAGCGCCTCAAGGTGAAGCTGATCGCCGAGGGCGCCAACGGCCCCACCACCCCCGAGGCCGATCGCGTCCTGCAGAAGCGCGGCATCGACATGATCCCCGACATCATCGCCAACGCCGGCGGCGTGACGGTGAGCTACTACGAGTGGATCCAGAACAAGCGCATGGAGCGCTGGAGCGAGGCCGAGGTCAACCAGCGCCTCGAGCACGCGATGAAGCGCAACTACCGCATCATCCGCGACATCTCCCGCAACCAGGCCCGCCGCTCGGACACGCACGACAGCCGTCCGTTCGCCATCGGCAAGGAAGTGGATCCCCGCTGCGCCGCGATGATCCTCGCGCTCAAGCGCATCGAGGCCCACTACCTCCTCGAGGGCTTCTCTCAGTAAGCCCCTCCCCCTGAAGCACGAAGGGCACGGCTGCTCCTGGCGGCCGTGCCCTTTCGCTTTTCCACCCCCCGGCGGCTCGTCAGTGCATCACGCGCTCACGCGCCACCAGCAGCAGCGGCTGATCCTCCTGCACCTCGTAGGCGACGATCCGCAGGCCCACCCCGCGGCTGTTGCCCTCGCGCCCGTCCTTGCGCCCGTACGCCAGCGCCACCTGGTAGCGCACCTCGCACAGGCACGTCATCTCCGTGCCGTCCTCCCCCGCGAACGTCACCTTCACCCGCTCGCCCAGCGACAGATGCTCCCGCGTCTCCACGAACAGGCCCTGGGCGCTGATGTTGCGGCCGATGCCCCGGCTCAGCCCCCCCTCCGTCGAGAGGTAGATGGTGAAAACCTTGTCGAAACGCAGGTGGGTACGTCGCTCTCGGACCTGGGCCTGTGGTGCCAACCGATGACTCCGGGTAGGTGGAAGGTGCCACAGAAACTACATGGTGAGGACATGTAGTCAAAATCTCCACCATCCCATACCGCCACATACCAGCACGTACCGCCACGTACCCATCTCCTGGGTGCCCGGAAGCACCGCGGGGTGGCACCATCGCCCTCCCCTCTTCTTTTCCCTTTTTCTTGGAGTAGCTCCCTCGTGACACGACTCTTCCTGGCCGTCCTGCTCCTGCTGCCCACGCTCGCCCTGGCGGACGTGGATGCGCGCTTCGCCCAGCTGAGGGATCAGGCCGAAGCCCTGGGCAGCCTCTCGACGTTCCTGGACAAGTACATTGGCGAGTGCGCTGGCGTGTTCGTCAGCCCCACGTGCCGCAAAGACGCCGAGGCGTTCCGTGGAAAGTACGGCGGTCGCAAGCTCTACATGATCGTCGGCGAGGACGCGGCGACCATGCTCAGCCCCGGCCCGTACCAGCCCGGCAGCGGCAACTACACCATCCAGGTCATTCCGTACTTCCCGGGCAGCTCCTACGCCCTCACCCAGGGCACGCCCACCCAGACGGACTCGGCGGGTAACCCGCTGCTGCCCCTCATCCGCATCTCCGGCACCACGCCCGAGGGCTGGGCCGCCCCCGACTTCCTGCGCCTCTTCTCCGGCCGGCAGATCCGCGCGCAGATCGTCTTCACGCCGCAGGGGGTGTGGACGCTGCCGCGCAAGCGGGGCGGGAAGATGCAGGGCGTGGCGGCGCGCGTGGAGGCCATCCTCCTCACCCACTCGCGCACCGGCGAGCCGCTCGGCCTGTGGTTCGCCGAGGCACCCGCAGCCAGCGGCGGCGAGAAGGGCAAGAAGGGCAAGAAGAAGTAGGCGCCGGGCGGCTCAGGGCTCCAGCGCGACGTACTGCTGCAGGTCCCCGCGCTGCACGCGCAGGAGCACCGAGGCGCCCGCGCCCTTGTTCAGCGCCCCCCTCACCGCCGCGATGTCCTTCACCTTGCGGCGGTTGACCTCCGTCACCACGTCTCCCGTCCGCAGCCCCGCGTTCGCCGCCGCGCTGCGCGGCACCACCCCCGACACCAGCACCCCCGCGTAGGGCTCCAAGCCCATGGGCGCGGCCACCTCGGGGGTGATGTCCCGCAGCACCAGGCCGAGCTCGCTCAGGTTGCCCGGACTGGCCAATGCCGCCGACGCCTCCTCCGCCGGACGGGCGGTGAGCTTCACCAGCACATCCTGAGAGGTACCGTCGCGCACCAGCGTCAACTTCGCCTCGGAGCCCGGCGCCAGCATCGCCACCTTGCGCAGCAGCTGCTGGAACGAGTCCACCGGCTTCCCGTTCACCCCCACCACCTGATCTCCAGGACGGATGCCCGCCTGCGCCGCCGGGCTGGTGGGGAACACCTTCTTCACCACCGCGGCGCGCGTGCCCACCTGCGGCTGCTCGACGATCTCCACACCCAGCCAGCCCTTCTGGAGCTGGCCGTTCTTGCGCAGGTTGGGCAGCAGATCCTTCACCAGGTTGATGGGCACCGCGAAGCCGATGCCCTGCCCCTCGGTGATGATGGCCGTGTTCACGCCCACCACCTCGCCGCGCATGTTGAAGAGCGGCCCGCCCGAGTTGCCCGGGTTGATGAGCGCGTCCGTCTGGATGAAGTCGTCGAAGGGGCCTACGCCGATCACCCGCTCCTTGGCGGAGATCATCCCGTGGGACACCGAGTGGTCCAGTCCGAAGGGGTTACCGATGGCCACCACCCAGTCCCCCACCTCCATCCGATCCGAGTCCCCCAGGTACACCGCCGGCAACCCTCCCACGCCCTTGCCCAGCAGCCGCAGCAGCGCCACGTCCGTGGACGCGTCGCGGCCCACCACCTCGGCGTAGAACTCGCGCCCGTCCGACAGGCGCACGATGATCTCGCTCGCCGCCTCGTTCTCGCGCGCCACCACGTGGTTGTTCGTCACCACCAGCCCGTCCGGGGTGAGGATGAAGCCCGAGCCGCTTGCCGAGCGCGCCGTGCCTCGCAGCGGGTGGACCGCCCCCATGACGTTGATGTTCACCACCCCCGACTCCACCGCCCGGATCAGCGGCGCCAGCGAGGTGGGCGGCACAAAGCCCGGCAGCATCGGCTCGCTGGAGGCCCACTCTCTCCACAGCCCCATCGGACCGCTGTTCACCCGGGTGGAGTCCTCTGCCCAGGCCGCATGCTCCCGCGCCCGTGCCTCGAGCCACGGCGCGAGCGGTCCCTGCTGTGCTCCCGCCTGGGAGGCAAGCACCAGTGAGAGCACAGCGAGGAGGGGAAAGAGGGAGACCAACCGGGGGTTCACGACACGGGCCATGGCGATGGGATCGAACAACCACTCCCTCCGCCTATTTCCCAGGAGTGCCTGGGTCCGTGTTCAGGGTACGGAGGGGCGAGGGGGGTAGACCCTCACCCTACCCCTCTCCCAGAGGGAGAGGGAACCTCCACGGTGAGGCTCAGGCCTGGGCCGGGGCGATGTACTTCGCTACCTTCACCCGGGCCGGACGGATGATCCGCTCCTTCAGCCGGTAGCCCGCCCGGGCCTCGGCCACCACCTTCTGGTCGTCGTCCGGGTTGGTGGTGATCTCCATGTCCGTGGCCTCGGCCGTGTTGGGATCATACGGCAGGCCCACCACCTGGATGCGCTCGATGCCCGTCTGCTGCAGCTTCGACAGCAGCCCGTCGCGGATCATCTTCACGCCCTGCGCCAAGGGCGACGAGGCGTCTGCCCCGCTCATCGAGAGCGAGCGATCCAGCTCATCCACCGCCTCCAGCAGCGTGGTGGCCACATTGCCGCGCTCTACGTCCATCATCCGCTCCCGCTCGCGGGTGAGGCGCTGCTTGAACTCCTCGCGGTCCCTCTCCAGCTCCTGGTAGGCACGGGCGAGCTGATCCACGCGACGCCGGGCCGCAGTCAGCTCTGCCTCCAACCGCTGCTTCTCCGCATCCACCTCAGGCGCGGCCTCCTGGGCCGGCGGCTGCTGCTGCTCGGAGGACGACGCCTCGGGCGCGGCCGCGGCGGCGGCCTCCTGAGCCTGCGTGTCCTGGGACGGACCGTCTGTCCGGGGATTGCCGTTCATGCGGCGAACGTAACCAGCCCCGGGTGTGTGTCAACGTACGGACGGCGGGATTAGTGCTCGGCGGGCGCGGAGGGCTGATCCGACATGAAGCCGTGATCCACCTGGCCCGTCACCTCGTCGATGATCTCCACCTGGGCTGCACGGAGCGAGTAGTACAGCAACCACCGCTCGGCCGCCGTGAGGGTCCCCGCGGGCAGGGCCTTCTCTATCTCCTGCACCGTGAGACGGCCCTCTCTCAGTCCCTTGGCGAAGAGTGCCTTACGCGCCGTATAGCTCTTACCGATTCGATTCTCCACGGCCTCTCCCTCCTTCCCGGCCAACATAATTTCGCCCTCTCGACACCGCAGAACATGCAGCACGAAAGGGCGAAGGCAAGGCCAGGGAGCAGGCGGGCGGGCGCCCGGAGTCTCAGGCGTCTGGGAGCTTCCCGTTGGAGTGCTGGGCTCCGGGCGGAGGCGTCTCATCGCCACCCACCGGGTGTGCAGAGATAACCTGACGGGCCTCCGGATGCAGCAGGCCCCGTTCCGCGGTGGCCTTGGGCCCGAGCAGGCGGCGGATCTCCTCCTCCTCCACCACCTCGGTGGCGAGCAGGCGGGCGGCCAGCGCCTCCACCTTGTCGCGGTGGGTGGTGAGCACGTTCCGGGCCCGCTCGAGCGCCTCGGTCACCATCTTGCGGATCTCATCATCCACCATCCGTGCCGTCTGCTCCGAGTAGGAGCGGATCTCCGGCCCCCCGGCTGAGCGAAGGAAGGCCTGCGGCTCGCCGCCCAGGGCCACCGGCCCCAGTGAGCTCATGCCGTAGTCGCGCACCATCAGCTTGGCGATCTCCGTCGCCTGCTTCAGGTCGTTGGAGGCTCCGGTGGAGACCTCGCCGATGAAAATCTCCTCGGCGGC
Organism: Archangium lansingense; assembly: GCF_026626635.1. GTDB lineage: Bacteria > Myxococcota > Myxococcia > Myxococcales > Myxococcaceae > Archangium > Archangium lansingense. The sequence continues at coordinate 5,779,315 of NZ_JAPNKA010000001.1, read as the reverse complement.
GCGCCCGCCCATCATCGAGGCCATCTTGTCGCGCAGCTCGTCGAAGGACATGAGGTAGCGGTCCTCGAGCGGCAGGGACATGGTGTAGCCCAGCGCGGCGAGACCGCGGGGGATGATGGACACCTTCGTCACCCGCTCCGCGTTGGGCAGCATCCACCCCACCACCGCGTGGCCGGCCTCGTGGTGCGCGACAATCTCCTTCTCGCGCTCGTTCATCCGGCGGTTCTTCTTCTCCAGGCCGGCCACCACACGCTCGATGGCCTCCTCGAAGTCAGCCCGCATGACGGCGTCGCGGTTGCGGCGCGCGGCGAGCAGGGCCGCCTCGTTCACCACGTTGGCCAGATCGGCGCCCGCGAAGCCCGGGGTGCGCGAGGCGATGGACTTGAGGTCCACGTCCGGTCCCAGCTTCACGCCCCGGGAGTGAATCTCCAGCACCCGCTCGCGGCCACGCTTGTCCGGTCGATCCACCAGCACCTGCCGGTCGAAGCGGCCCGGGCGCATCAGCGCGCTGTCGAGAATCTCCGGGCGGTTGGTGGCCGCCAGGATGATGAGGCCGGCACGGCTGTCGAAGCCGTCCATCTCCGCCAGGAGCTGGTTGAGCGTCTGCTCGCGCTCGTCATGGCCACCGGCGACGCCCGCGTTGCGGCTCTTGCCGATAGCGTCCAGCTCGTCGATGAAGATGATGCACGGGGCCTTCGCGGTGGCCTGGGCGAACAGGTCGCGCACTCGGGCGGCTCCCACGCCGACGAACATCTCCACGAACTCGGAGCCGGAGAGGCTGAAGAAGGGCACTCCCGCCTCACCCGCGACGGCGCGGGCCAGCAGCGTCTTGCCCGTTCCCGGCGGGCCCACCAGCAGCACACCCTTGGGGATGCGGCCACCCAGCCGGCGGAACTTCTCCGGCGTCTTGAGGAACTCGACGATCTCCTTCAGCTCTTCGACCGCCTCGTCCACGCCAGCCACGTCATTGAAGCCCACGCCGGTGTCGGCCTCGGCCTGCACCTTGGCGCGCGTCTTGCCGAAACTCATGACGCTCTGCGGACCCTGGCCGATGCCTCCGGCCATCCGCCGCATCATGAAGCTCCAGAAGAGGAAGGCGAGGCCCAGGGGCACCAGCCAGATCCACAGCACATCACTGAAGTTGTTCTGGGGCACGGCCTCGTACTGGAAGCTGTCCTTGCTTCCCTGCTGCTGGGCGAGCTCCGCCTGGGCGCGCTTTTGCTCCAGCAGGGGCACGAGCTCATCGTCCCCTGGAATGCGGTAGGCCAGCCACGGCAGCTCGCTGAGCTCGGGGCGCAGGCGCTCTCCCCCACCGGTGGCATTGTCGGAGGCGGCGGGCTTGTCGGTGCCCTTGAGGTATCCCCGCACCCACTCGGGAGACACCTGCACCTTGGAGAACTTGTCCTCCTGAAGGGCGGCACGGAACTCGCCGTAGGTCTTCCTTTGCACTCCAGCGTCCTGGAAAACGTTCTTGAACAGCATGAAGCCCAGGACAAGCAGAAGGATGTAGCCCAGCGGTGAGCCGAACCGGAACCCCTTGGCGGGAGGCGGCTGAGGCTTTTCCTGTTTCTTTCCGCGAGGGCTCATCCCCGGCGGCATGGTGTTCTGAGGCTTCATCGTCGACGCACTCCCCCTCCCCCATGACACGTACCCCTGGTGGTACGCGGTACGACCAATCTGCGGGCAAAAGATGTTCACACCTGCCCGCCGGTCAACCCGGCATGCCCAACACAGCCAGGCAATGGTGGTAACGCCGGAACAGCGCTCGTCCATCCGGGCAGGCGCAATGCCCAGCAGCGAACACGTGCCCTCCAGAGATGCCGCTCAGCGACAGTCGACCTGGTACACGAACTGGCCGGCGAACTCGGAGCCCAACACGAAGGAGCGGCCACCGGGCAACCAGGTGATGGCCTCGGACTGGGCCTGGCTGGGACCGGGCACCTCCGCGACCTGTCCTCGGACAAGCTCCTCCAGCCGCGAAGCCCCGGGGGCCCGCACCTCCCACACGCGCGTGTACGTACGCAGCAGCAGGCGCTGGCCGGACGGGTGGAGTGCCGCCGAGGTGGTGCGATAATCGACCCCCTCGGGCGCGTTCAGCGTGCCCAGGTGCGTGGCCTTCGTCACCGAGCCTGGCGCCAGCCCGTCCAGCGCGAACACCTCGCCCAGCGAGTCGCGCTCCTTGGTGATAACCGCCAGCCGGCCCGTTCGGGGCTCGAGGATGAGCGACTCGGCGTCATGAGGCCTGTCCGGGTAGGTGAAGGCCAACGTCTCCACGGCAACGGTGGCGTCGGCCACCTCCGGCTCAGGGAAGCGGAAGAGCCGCACCTGCTGCCGGCGCTCGAAGTTGTCGCCGATGTCGGCCAGATAAAGGCACGCGTCCGACCCGCCCGGCGCACAGGGACCCAGGGCGATGTCCTCCAGATCCATCCTCGCCGCGTCCTTCGGCTCGAGCCCGGTGAGCGTCACCGTGGCGAGCACCTTGCCGGAGGCCTCGAGGGCAAACACGCGAAAGGTGTTGCCGGAGTCATTGTGGGCCCAGAACACCCCTTCATGACGGGTGCTGGCGGCCAGGCCGGACAGCTCCGCCAGCTCCAGGGGCACCTGGCCAATCTTCCGGGGCTCCCCGTAGAGCAGGCAGCCGGGCAACCCCTCGGCCGGAGGGTAGCGCGGATCAGCAGCCGCGGTGGAGGCATCGGGGCTGGAGGGCTTCTTCGTCGTGCAGGCCCCCAGCAACACCGCCGCGAGCACCAGGGCGGAACGACGACGCACGTCAGGGTTCCAGACCCAGCAGCTTGGCCAGCGTCTTCGCGTCCGCGTCGGGGAACTGGTACTTCGACATCTCCTCCAGCGTCACCCAGCGGTGATCGTGCACGCGCAGGTGCTGGATGGCGGACTCGGGGCTGGTGAGCCGACAACGGTAGACGCGGAAGTCGATGTCGTAGGTGGGATAGTCGTGGTGGGTGTGGAGGGCCTGCTCCAGCACCTCCACCTCCACGCCCATCTCCTCGCGGATCTCCCGCGCGAGGGCCTGCTCGTCCTTCTCCCCCTCCTCCACCCGGCCTCCAGGGAACTCCCACAGCAGCGGCAACGTCGCCTTGGGCGGACGCTGGGTGATGAGGTAGCGCCCCTCGGCGTTCTGTAGCATCGCGCCGACGACGCGGATGTGACGGCGAGCCATTTCCGGACTCCTTCTCACGGAAGAGGAAGGGGGCGGACTAACACGGCCCGGGGCCCCAGGCCAAGCCTCAGGACGCCTTTCCAGGCCCCCCGCGGCGGCCCCGAGCCGCCCCCCCCCTGCCCCGCTTCGGGGTGCCCGAGGGCTGCTCCAGATCCTCCAGGGAGACCTTTGCCAGGAAGGACACCTCTGCCGCCATCTCGGCCCGCCCGTAGCGCACCCCCGAGCTCCACAGGTGATCTCGAAGCGCCTGGGCCAGCTCCGCCCCGGTGGCATAACGGTCCTCCTTCTGGGGTGCGAGCGCCCGTTGGACGATGGGTCGCAGCCCCTCTGACAGCGAGCGCGACGCCACCTGCACATGCTGGGCACTGAGCTGGCGCATCCGCTTCATCAGCGCGCCGGTGCGCGAGGCACTCAGCGCCTCGAGGCCCGGCACTCGGCCGTCCCCGCGCGCCCGCAACTGGCGGCTGAGCACCTCCGCCTCATGGCGGGCAACGGCATCCAGCAGGTGCTGGCCGGTGAGCAGCTGCAGGAGCACCAGTCCCAGAGAGAACAGATCCGAGCGCCCATCCAGCTTGTCCAGCATGGCGCGCTCGGGGGAGCTGTAGGCCAGGTTGCCCATGTCGCTGTCACCCTCGGTGGAGATGCGCCCCTCGAGCCGAGACCACGCTGCCCCGAAGTCCGTCAGCTTCACCTCGCCATGCCGGCCCAGGAGGATGCCCCGCGGGGTCACATCCCGGTGGACGATGCCCAGGTGCCGGCCCGTGTCGTCCAGAAGGGCGTGCGCGTAGTGCAAACCATCCGCGACCTCAGAGGTCACATAGCAGGCGAAGGCCTCGGAGAAGGAGCGGCCCGCACGAAAAACCAGACGCATCAGGTCACCCAGCATCTCGCCCTCGACGTACTCCACCAACAGCAGCGGCGCGTCCGGCGTGCCGCCGAGCAGCTGCACCGAGACGATATTGGGGTGGCGCAGCTGGCCTCCCAGGCGCGCCTCCTCCACCAGACGCTGGTAGTCCTCCTGCCGCACCACGCGGTTGAGCCGCTTGAGAACGGTGAGGCCTCCGGCGCCGTCGTGGTAACGCTGACGCGTCAGCAGCAACTCTCCGTGATGGCCCTGGCCCAACGAGCGCACCAGCTCGTAACTCACCATCCCCGAATCGAACACCACCGGGTGGGTCTCTCGAGTGGGGGTTTCAGGGGTCGTCCGGATCGACATGTGCAGCACTCCTTGGGGGTATCCGCGGGATGACTCGAAAGGTAAACACGCGTCCCTCGAAGCTCCAAGAACGATGACAGGGAGGTACCGGGGCGGACGTTCAACCTACGACCTCGAAAGTCGTGTCTACCTCACACATGACTCTTGAAGTCACCACTTTTCCGGTTATCTTAGAAGTCACGTGGGCCCGGATGCTCCGGGCCCCGCGCCTTCTACTTCTTTCTCAGGAACGCACGGCATGGCACTCCCACGAGGACTGGCTGGGACCATCGGGACCGCGGCCCGGGCGGCTCGAGTCCGAGCCAATCTCACCCAGGAGGACGTCGCCGAACGGGTGGGGCTCGCCACGGAGGTATATGGCCGCTTGGAACGCGGAGGGATGCTGCCCAGCGTCCCCACCCTGAAGAAACTGTGTGAGGTCCTGCGCATCCCCTCGGACGTGCTGCTGGGACTGACACCCGCCCAGGAAAACTTCTGGACCAAGGAGACGCCCGCCCGGCCTGTCGAGGAACCCGGGGAGATCCGCCGTCTGGTCCGTACCGTGAAAAGGCTGGAGCCGGCGGAGTTCCGCCTGCTGAGCCTGATGGCCACGGGACTCATACGCCTGCGGATGATGCGGCAGAGCCGCTCCAAGCCCCCCCCCTCCCAATGACCCCTCGTACCCAGGCGGCGGGCGGCCAGGCGGAGGGTCTGCCCTCCTGCCCTCGGGTTTCCCTGGGCAACACCCGGTCAGGGGCGCTAGGTAGGTGAGCCGGATTCCGGCCACCCCATGACCGCTGCCCTCCTCACGCTCACCCTCTTTCTCGCCTCGGGCCAGTTCGCGCCCCAACAGGCCGGAAGTGAACCCCTCGCGCCGGCCCTCGAGGCCCGCGTGCAAACGCTCGGCAAGGAGCTGCGCTGCGCCGTGTGCCAGGGCCTCTCCGTCGCGGACAGCCCCTCCTCCATGGCCCGTGCCCAGCTCGACAAGATTCGCGAGCTGGTGGCCGAGGGGAAGTCGGACCAGGAGGTCCGCGACTACTTCGTGGCCCGCTACGGCGAGTGGGTGCTGCTGCAACCCAAGGCCGAGGGCGTGAACCTGCTCGTGTGGCTGGGCCCGGTGGCCCTGCTGCTGGGCGGAGCCTTCGTCATCTTCCGGCAGGTCCGGCGTGAGCCCGCGCCGTCCGCTCCGGCGGCCTCCACGCCCGCGGCGCCCCCTGCCTCCACCGAATCCGAGGACCCGTACCTCGCGGCCGTGCGCCGGGAGCTGGATCAATGAACCCGACCACCACCAACTGGACGCCCGGCCTCATCGTGCTCGCGGTGGGCTTCATCGCCGCCGCGTTGTTCCTCCTCACCCAGCGCCGCAAGGACGGAGCGCCCGCGCCGGAGTCGAAGGATGGCGCGCTCGAGGACCTGGAGCGGCGCTACCAGTCACTCATCGAGCAGCTCAAGGAGCTGGCGGCGGACAAGCATGCCCTGGAGCCGGAGCGCTACGAGTCGGAGCGCAAGCGGCTGGAGCAGGAGGCAGTGGCGGCGCTGCGCGCCAAGGACGAGCACCTGAAGAAGCGTGAGGCCTCCCAGAACACCCCGAGCGCGAGGCAGGAGGCGCCGGTGTCCAAGGGCCTCCTCTCTCCGCAGCTCAAGGGCGCGCTGTGGGGCGGAGGCATCGTGCTGTTCTTCGCCACGCTGAGCTACACGCTGGTGTCCGAGCAGCGCACCCGGGGCGAGGACGACGCCGCCACGGGCCGTGTGCCTCCAGGTATGGGCGCCAACGCGCAGCAGATGCAGCCGCAGGATGATCCGGAGCTGACCCGGGCCATGGAGCGCCTGAAGAACAACCCGGCGGATCTGGATGCCGCGGCGCTGCTGAGCCACGAGCTCATCCGGCGGCAGATGTTCGAGGAGGCGGATCGCGTCACGACGCGGGCGCTGGCGTTGGACCCGTTCAGCGTGGAGCTGCGGGTGCACCTGGGTGTGCTGAAGGCCGTGCGCGGGGACGAGGCGGGCGCGGAGCAGGATCTGATGAAGCTGGTGGACACGTACCCGGACGCGCAGGAGGCGCTGCTTTTCCTGGGCGCCATCGCGATGCGGCAGGGCGACAAGGCCAAGGCGCTGGAGCTGTTCGAGCGCTTCGCCGTGGAGGTGCCTTCCGAGATGCACCCGCCGCCGCTGCTCGCCGCCATCCAGCAGCTGCGCGGCGAGCTGGGCCGGTAGGTCGTCGAACCCCTACGAGGGTGTCAGTCGAGCTGGGTAGAGACGATGGGGTGCTGCGCCGCGGTGTCCCAGGGCAGGCTCGGCCACCAGCGCTCCAGCGGCGACGGGGCACCCGGCTCGATGCTCTGGCCAGGCTTGGGGACAATGACCGTGTCATTCCCCTGCGCAGCCGCCGCGAGCACGCGCTCAATGGGCTCGGTCCAGCCGTGGGCGGCGAGCGTGAAAAGCCCCCAATGCACCGGCAGGAGGACGCGGCCCTGGAGCATCCGGTGGGCGAGCACCGCCTGCTCGGGTCCAATGTGCCAGTCGGGCCAGGCGCTGTGGTACTGGCCCACCTCGATCATCGTCACGTCGAAGGGCCCCAGGCGCGCGCCAATGTCCTTCATCGCCGGGAACAGCCCGGTGTCCCCCGAGTAGTACGCGCGGTGCTCGGGGCCGTGGATCGCGAAGCCGGCCCACAGCGTCGCGTCCTTGTCGAGAGCGGTCCGTCCCGAAGCGTGGCGCGCCGGAGTCACGGTGATGTCGAGCCCGCGGACCCGCGTGTGCTCCCACCAGTCGAGCTCGACGATGCGCGCCTCGGGCACGCCCCACGCGGCCAGGTGCGCACCGACGCCGAGCGGCACCACGAAGGTGGTGTTCCAGTTCTTCATCGCCGAGACGGTGGGATGATCCAGATGATCGTAGTGGTCGTGCGAGATGACGACCGCGTCGATGGGCGGCAGCTCCGAGAGCGCAATGGGCGGGGAGTACCAGCGCTTGGGGCCTACCCAGCTCAGCGGCGAGGCGCGATCGCTCCAGACGGGGTCGGTGAGGACGCGGTGCCCGTCGATCTCGATCAGCGTTGTGGAGTGCCCGAGCCACGTGACGCGCAGACCCGTGGCCGGCGGAGTCTCGAACTGGCGGCGGTCGCCAGGCACGGAGGGAGGCGGCTCGGCGGGGCCCACGTCGGGGCTCGCCTTGAACATGGCCGATATCGAGCCCCACCAGTCATTCCAGAGTGGCTGCGGGTTCTCGAAGTGCCCGTCCTTCCACTGTGGCGAGCGCTCCATCCGCGTGCGTCGCGCACCGTCGGCACGAGCGCCCAGGGCAGTCCACGCGTCGGCGGCGATGGCGACCAGGACAACCACCAGCAGCACCCCCGTCCCGAGCGCCGCGCGCGCCAATCTGCTGCGAATCCTCATGGTGATACAAGTTGACGAATTAGATAAATATTGTCAACTTGATCGCATGTCGGATGAGAAGAGCCAGGAGCGTGACGCGCTACGCCGGGCGGCGATCCTCCGGGCCGCGCGGGAGTGCTTCCTCCAGTTCGGCTACGCGAAGACCTCGCTCGATGACATCGCCAGGCGAGCGAACATCTCGCGACCGCTCATCTATCGGAAGTTCAAGAACAAGGACGACATCTTCACCGCGGTCATCGAGGAGCTCTTCGAGGAGCGCTACCCCCGGGCCGAGCAGGTGCTGGCCTCGCCCGGCACCCGGCGAGACAAGCTGCTGCGCGTGTACGAGATCCTCTTGCTCGAGCCGTGGGACGAGCTGATGGGCGCGCCCATGGCAGCCGATTTCTACGAGGTCTGCTCGCGGCTCTTCCCCCAGGTGGAGGCCAGGCACGTCCGGCAGCAGCTCAAGCTCACGCAGGCGCTCCTGGAGAGCAAGGAGCTCTCCGAGGTCTTCATGCTCGCGGTCGATGGGCTCCAGGCCGACCTGCCGGCGACGCGTGTCCTGCGCCGCCGCCTGCAACTGCTCGCCGAGCGCTTCGTGCCTTGAGCGCTGGCGCCCGTCAGGTGCCTACCCGCGCACCGCGGAGAGCTTGCGCCGGAAGCGACGCACGCGCTCGACCATGTCCTGGGGCAGCACGCGCTTGGCCACCTCGCGCACCTGCCGCATCGTCTCCTCACGCCTCACCAGCCACTCCCCTCCCCCACCGGGCGAGAGCACGCGCACGGACACGGTGCGCCGCTGCTGCGTGGTCCAGTCGGACTTGTAGGACTCGGTGCCCCGCAGGAAATCGTACTCGGTGAGCCCGGCCTCGATGGCGTCGCGGAAGGTCTCCCCCACCAGCACCAGGCCCACGCTGCGGTTGCGCCACGCCGGGTCATAGCCGGACTGGAAGTAGACGAACTTGTCCTGATGGAGGATGCCGTACACCGAGGCCACCGCCCGACCTCCCACCTTCATCGTGTACAGGCGCAGCCTCCCCCGCTCGGCGAGCAGCTGCGTGGCGTCACGGTGGAAGGACTCGACACCCCGGCCACGGATTCCCTGCGAGCCTCCGTCCAACTCCCACCGAGCCGTGTGCAGGCGGAAGAAGTCCGTCAGCGGTCCGGCCAGCTCGCCCGGCGCCTCCGTCTTCTCGATGCGGTAGCCCTCCTGCTTCTCCAGCCACTTCTTGCGGCGCAGGAAGTTGTCCCGCCGGCTCGTGCGCTTCAGGAAGTCATCGAAGGACTCGCCCTTCGACAACGTCTCGTACGGGCACACGTACCGCGTGGACATCCGCAGATCCGCCCGGTACTTCTCGAACGTCTCCCGCAGCACCCGCACCGTCACCGTGTCCTCGCGCAGGTCCGTCAGGTCCAGCACGTCCCACTGATCCCTCAGTTCCCAGAGGGCTTCGGCGAAGATGCGCGCGACCTCCTCCTCACGGCCACGTCGGGCGATCACGTCCAGGTAGTCGCTGCCTACGTGGGTCTCGCCCAGGAACGCCAGCCGCCGCACCGGCATCCCGAGCACCCACTGGTGCTCGACGCCCAGTGGCAGCAGGCCCACCAGCGCCCCCGACCGGTCCTTCGCCCGCAACACGAAGGGCTTACGGTCCGCGCCGATACGCCGACACCACGGGTACAGCCACTCCCACGCGTTGAATGGGCCCGCGCGACTCTCGTCGAGCAGGTCGCTCCAGGCGCCTCGCAGGCCCGCCAGGTTGGACAGTCCCCAGACAGTGTCCACCTCCAGCCACCGCGCGGGGCTCGGAGTGGGCGACAGTTCCGCTTCGTGGATCACGGTGTTGACCTCATGGCTCGAAATACCCTCACCCCGACCCTCTCCCGGGGGGAGAGGGAGGGAGGTTTGAGAGGGGCGTTGGAGAGGCGTATTGCTCGCGGCGGGGACCTCAGCCCGCGTGCTTGCGGGTTCGGCGGTCCACCGTCAGCGCGCCTCGTACCGCCATCGCCACCTCCGCCATCACCTCCGGCGTGAGATCCTGGTGGCACGGGATCTCCACGATGCTCCGCCGAAGCTGCATCACCTCGGGGAAGGCGGACGCGTCGCACGAGGGGTGCATGTGCCGCCAGAAGTCGATGGCCTCGATTCCCCGCGCGTGCAACCGCGCCAGCACCTCCGCCTTGTCCTCCACCACCAGCGGGTAGAAGAGTGGGCTCACTCCCGCAGGCAACTGGTTGAACAGCGGCGCCGATACGTCCCTCAGTCGTCCCAGCAGGAAGAAGTAGTTGCGCCTCCGCCGCTCGACGATGGCCTCCATGTCTTGCGCTTGGGCGATTCGCTTCGCGAACGGGCTCATCCCCAAGTCCACGTGCCGCCGATCGAAGTGCTGTGTCCCCGTGGCCACGCGCTCGATGTCCGCGGCCTTCACCGCCCCCTTGCCGAGGCTCCGGATGAAGCGGCGCACCCCACGTCCGAAGCTACCCCCACGCAGCTCCAGGTTCTGCAGCAGCGAGGAGAGCGTGTGGCTCAGCGTGGACGTGAAGGGCGGCGTGGGCGGCTCGGGCAGGCTGTATTGCCTTGGGCCATTGACGACGAGCGCCCCACCGTGCGGCAGCGGCAGCGTCTTGTAGAGGCAGAAGATGCCGATGTCTCCCGTCGTCCCCAGCGGCACCGAGCCGTCCGAGCTCAGCAGCGACAGCGCGCAGTCCTCGATGAGCGGCAGGCCGTGCTTGTCCGCCACCCGGCGCATCTCCTCGGCCGGGCTGGGAAAGCCCGCGTAGTGGATGAGGTAGAGCGCCTTCGTCTTCGGCCCGATGCGACGCTCCACGTCCTCCACGTCCACATCCCAGCGGCTTCCCACCCGGTAGAAGCGCGGCGTGGCCCCCGCATCCGCCACCGCCTCTACCTCCACCCCGTGGTGGTAGGACGGCATCAACACCTCGCCCTTGTCCAACCCCAGCATCTTCACCGTCAGCCAGACGGCGTTGCGGGCGAAGTAGAACCAGCGGACGTTGGGCGCGCTGAAGGGCATGAAGCCGCTCGGCTCACCGCGGCCCAGCAACATGCCCGGCCACAACGTCGGCAGGGCGGGAACGAACAACCGGGTATTCTTCACCGCTTCCATCTCGCCACCACCTCCCTGGCCACCGGGGCCCAGCGGAACTTCGCCGCGCACATCGCGCGGCCCAATGCCGTGTCGTTGAAGACGTAGAGCCAGGTGTGGCGGCGCACCTTGTCCGTCCAGTCGCGCTTCCACACCATGTCCGGCCCCAGGAAGTCGAACTCGCGCAGGCCCCGCGACATGCAGTCGCGCAGCACGTCCTCCATCAGGAGCTGGCCCGGGCTGCAGTCCCCCAGCGACTCGTCGTAGCCGGGCTTGAGCAGGAAGTAGCGCCCGCCGTACTCCAGCGCGTACTGGAAGGCCACCGCGCGCCCGTCCAGCCGCATGTAATAGAGCGCCAGCCGGCCCGCGTACCCCGCCGTGCGCGCCAGCTCCGAGTAGAAGCCCCGCGTCCGCACGTCCTGCGCCATCGCCGTCCCGCGCCGGCCCTTCCAGCCGCTCGCCTCCAGGCCGAAGCCCTCCTCCAGCTTCGCCTCCAGCTCCAGCCCGCCCTCCACCCTCTCCACCGTGACGCGGCCCTTCTCCTCCAGCTTGCGGCGCCGACGGCGGCAGTTGGCCTTGAACTTGGACTGCAGCGTCTGCTGGTACGCCTCCCACGAGCCCGGCAGCGGAATGTAGGGCGACTGCAGCGACTCCCACGTCCCCACCGACAGCCCCGCCGCCTTCGCCGCCTCGTACAGCGACCAGCCGGCACCGCCCTCGGGTACGTCCGTGAGCAGCAGCACGTCCCAGCTCCGGTCCGCGCGCAAGTACGAGAGAAACGCCTCCACGGCCACCTTGGGCTCGCGCGCCAGCACGTCAAAACGGCACGAGTGGGCGTTGGCCGTAGCGGAGAGCTGCCGCACCGGCACCCCATACATCGAGGCCCGCCCGGCCATCAGCGGCAGGGCCGCGCTGAGCCGGCCCGCTTCGTCGCGCAGTGTCAGCACGCGCAACCGCGACTCCGGGGCGAAGTTGTCCACCCATACCCGGATGAACTCGTGACGACAGAAGGGCTCGTCGGCCGTGGACTCCACGAGCGCGTTCCACTCCTGCTCGAGCGCCATGAAGGCGGCCCTATCCGACACCTCGATGACGCCTGGCGCGGGGGAGAGCTGTCTGGCTTCCATGTGAATGTGTCCGGCTCCTGACGGCGCGAGGCTCCCAGAGCCCGCGTGCGCCGGAAGGTGGTAACGGACGCGCCTGCCCACAACCCACACGCGGCATTTCCTCGGGCTCCCGGACACGAGCAGGCAGGGTGAGAGCGGGTGGTCCGGGCAGGCGAGCTGTCCGGTGTTCGACGTTCGTCCGGGCCGTCGCCTACGCTCGGGTCTCCATCCGCAACACTGAGGTCCCATGAGCACTCCGCCCCTCCCTCCCGCTGCGCTCGTCGGCCGACACGCCATCGTCTGCGGTGGCAGCATCTCCGGGCTGGTCACCGCGAGCGTGCTGTCCCACCACTTCGAGCGAGTGACCCTGGTGGAGCGCGACCATTCCGACGACGCGCCACGGCCGCGCAAGGGCGTCCCTCAGTCGACGCAGCTCCATGGCATGCACCTGCGGGGCATGAACATCCTCGGTAACGTCTTCCCCGGCCTCCAGGAGGAACTGCTCGCCGCCGGAGGAAGAGTCTTGGACATGACCGAGTCCCAGGCATGGTGCTCGGCCGGCGCCTGGTACCCGCGGATCCGCAGCGGGCTCGGCGTCGGCATCCAGAGCCGGCCGCTGCTGGAGTGGGTGATCCGCCAGCGCGTCCAGGGCCTGCCCAACGTGCGTGTCCTCGATGGCCGCGAGGTGACGGGCTTCCAGACGAGCGCGGACAGGGCCCGCGTCAGCGGCGTGCACCTGCGTGCCCCGGGTGGAGGCCAGGAGGAGACGCTCGAGGGCGAGCTGGTGGTGGACGCCAGCGGCCGCGGCTCGCGCACGCCCCAGTGGCTGGAGGCCCTGGGCTACCCCCGCGTGGAGGAGACACGCATCCACGTCGACGTGCGCTACGCCACCCGCCTCTACCAGAAGCCCGAGGGCTTCGAGCCAGGATGGGAGAGCATGGCCCTCTCACCCAAGCTGCCCGAGCAGCGAAGGCTGGGCGTGCTCCAACTCATCGAGGGGGGCCGCTGGCTGGTGACACTGGCAGGCTGGCTCGGTCAAGGCCTCGCGACGGAGGATGACGCGGGCTTCCTCGAGTTCGCCCGGGGTCTGACCCAGCCGCATCTCCACGAAGCCATCAAGAACGCCGAGCCGCTCGGGCCCATCCACCACTACCGCTTCTCGCACAACCAGCGGCGTCACTACGAGCGCATGCCCCGCTTCCCCGAAGGGCTGGCCGTGGTGGGGGATGCGTCCTGCTCCTTCAACCCCATCTACGGCCAGGGCATGACGGTGGGCGCGATGCAGGCCGAGGCGCTCGGAGAGTGCCTGCGCCAGGGCCTGGGCGGCGTGTCCCAGCGCTACCGCCAGCGGGTGGGCAAGTTGCTCCAGGTGCCCTGGTCCATGGCAACGAGCGGAGATCTCCGCTTCCCCGAGGTGGAGGGCAAGCGTCCGCCCGCGTTCGGCCTGACAAACTGGTACGGCGACCGCCTCCAGCGGCTCACGCTCCATGACGAGCAGGCAAGGCAGACGTTCTTCCGGGTGGTCCACATGCTCGAATCACCCGCGGTGCTGTTCTCTCCGCGGATGGTGTTCAAGGTGCTCACCGCCCGGCTCGACACCGCCCCCCAGCATCCCGCGCCGGAGCCGCTCGCCGCCAGGAAGCCCCAGTCCCAGGTGGCTTGACCGAGCGAGCAGTCAGGTGTTCGACGTTGAGGCGAGTTGTCGCCTACGCTTCAGGCCCTCATCCGCGGCACCGAGGTCCCCATGAGCACTTCGACATCCCTGCCCGCCACGTCCGCCGGAAAGCACGCCATCGTCTACGGAGGCAGCACCACCGGCCTGATCGCCGCGGGCGTGCTGTCTCGCCACTTCGAGCGTGTCACCCTGGTGGAGCGTGACCGCTTCGAGGACAGTCCCCAGCCCCGTAAGGGCGTCCCCCAGACGTCACACGTCCACGGCCTGCTCACGCGCGGCATGAATGTGCTGTGCGACGTCTTCCCCGGCTTCCAGGAGGATTTGAAGGCTGCCGGCTCCCACTTCATGGACATGACCGGGGACCATGCCTGGTTCATGGGGGGCCTCTGGCGCCCGCGCATCAAGTGCGGCCTCATCTTCTACGCGCAGAGCCGGCCGCTGCTGGAGTGGGTGATCCGCCAGCGCCTCCAGGCCCTACCCAACGTGCGCATCCTCGATGGCCGCGAGGTGACGGGCTTCCAGATGAGCGCGGACAAGGCCCGCGTTACCGGCGTCCAACTGCGTGCCCCAGGTGGAGAACAGGAGGAAACGCTCGAGGGCGAGCTGGTGGTGGACGCGAGCGGCCGAGGCTCGCGCACGCCCCAGTGGCTGGAGGCCCTGGGCTATCCCCGCGTGGAGGAGACGCACATCCACGTCGACGTCGTCTACGCGAGCCGACTCTTCCGGGCACCGCCGGGCTTCACCGCGGACTGGACGATGATGAGCATCGCGCCCGAGTTCCCCAGAGAAAAGCGACTGGCGGTGATCGAGAGAATCGAGAATGGCCATCTGCTCGTCTCACTCGGTGGCTGGCTGGGCACGCAACCGCCCATGGATGATGCCGGCTACGTCGAATTCACTCGGGGCCTGATCCAGCCACATATCCACGAGGTCCTCGAGAAGGCCGAGCCGCTCGGGCCCATCCACGTCTTCCGCTTCTCGCACAACCAGCGGCGCCACTACGATCGCATGGCGCGCTTCCCGGAAGGGCTCGCTCCCGCGGGGGATGCGTTCTGCTCCTTCAACCCCATCTACGGCCAGGGCATGACCACGGGCGCGTTGCAGGCGCATACGCTGGGTGAGTGCCTGCGCCAGGGCCTGGGCGGTGTGTCCCAACGCTACCGCCAGCAGGTGGGCCAGTTGCTGACGGTGCCCTGGAGCATGGCGACCAACGGAGACCTGCGCCTCCCCGAGGTAGAGGGCAAGCGTCCGCCCGCGTTCGGCCTGACGAACTGGTACGGCGACCGCTTCCAGCACCTCGCGAGCTACGACGAGGAGGCGCTGCGCACGTTCTCGCGGGTGATGCACATGCTCGAATCGCCCGCGGCCCTCTTCTCCCCGCGAATGATCCTGAAGGTCCTCACCTCCAGGCCCTCGGCCGCCGATCTGAAGCGCAAGCCGGAGTCCCCCTTCGCTCCCGCCGCCGCCAAGGGACAGGCGGCCTGAGCAGGCCGCTTCCCCTCGCTACAACCCGGTGCGCGCCATCTTCAGCAGGCAGCGCGCCACCTTCCGGCTGTCGTGCCGGATGCGCGGGCTCTCCTTGAGGAGGTCCGCCTCCACCGGTACGACGCCCGCGCTGATGAGGGCGCGACGATCCACCCGGACGGGGAACTGGCCCTTGAGGGCATAGCGCCGGGCGGCCTCCTCGGACAGCTGGGCGCCGTTGATCAGCACCGCGTCCAGCACCGGGCCCACGTGGTCGATGACGGCGCGCACGTGGTCCAAGCAGTCCATGCCGTCCGTCTCCCCCGGCTGCGTCATCAGGTTGGCCACCATCACCTTCAGCGCCCGCGACTCGCACAGCGCCTGGGCCACCCCGTCCACCAGCAGGTTCGGCATCACGCTCGAGTACAGCGAGCCCGGCCCGATGGCGATGAGGTCCGCGGTGCGGATGGCCTCGATCAGCCCATCCACCGGAGGCGGCGAGCGCGGGCTGAGCAGCACCTTGCGGATACGGCCATGGGCACGGCTGATGTTGCGCTCGCCCACCACCTCGGTGCAGTCCTCCATCTGCGCCACCAGCTGCACCGGCGAGGTGGTGCTCGGCAGCACCCGGCCCTTCACCCCCAGCAACTCTCCGGAGACACGCACCGCCTCCAGGAAGTCGCCCTTGAGCTCGGCGAACGCGGCGATCAGCAGGTTGCCCACCGCGTGGCCCGCCAGCCCTCGCTTCCCGGCGAAGCGGTACTGAAACACCTCGCTCAAGGGGCTGGTGCCCTTGCCACCCGCCAGGGCCACCAGGCAGTTGCGCACATCCCCGGGAGGCAACGTTCCGCGCGTGCGTCGCAGCCGGCCGGAGCTCCCTCCGTCATCGCTCATCGCCACCACGGCGGTGATGTCCAGCCCTGGATCCCCCAGCTTCGGATCCGCGCGCCGAGCCAGACCGCGCAGCACCATGGGAAGCCCTGTCCCGCCACCCATGGCGACGATCCGCGTCGGCCGGACGTCGAGCGCCTGCATCAGCTCGTTCCGGTTGGCCGTCCGGCGCCCCTTGCGCGCATCCCTCTCCCAGGCCTCGTCGAGAGGCAAGTCCGACGACTCGAGCATGTCCCATCCCCTCCAACGCCCACCCTCTACAACCCACCGCCGGGCCCCCGGCGATGTCACTCCACCCGAGCCGCTCCGGCCCGTACTGCCCTACCGCGCTCCCCGCGCCAGCAAGACGTGCCGCACGGTATGGAAGATGATGCCCATATCCAGGAACAGGGAGCCGTTCTTCACGTAGTACAGGTCGAACTCCAGCTTGTTGCGCGCGTCCTCCACCGAGGCCCCGTAGGGGTAGCGGATCTGCGCCCACCCGGTGAGGCCGGGCTTCACCGCCTCGCGCAGTCCATAGAAGGGAATCTCCTTCTTGAGCTGCTCGACGAAGATGGGGCGCTCTGGCCGCGGCCCCACGAAGCTCATGTCCCCCATCAACACGTTGAACACCTGGGGAATCTCGTCGATGCGCGTCTTGCGGATGAAGCGGCCCACCCGGGTGACGCGATCATCATTGGCCCGGGCCCACACCGCCCCGTCCTTCTCCGCGTCGGTGCGCATGCTGCGGAACTTCCACAGCCAATACGTCGTGCCGTTGAGCCCCACGCGCTCCTGCCGGTAGAAGAGCGGCCCCTTCGAGTCCAGCTTGATGGCCACCGCCACCAGCAGCACGAAGGGCGCGGCGCACAGGAGCAGCGCGGAAGCCACGAGGATGTCGAAGACACGCTTGGCCCACCGCCGGCCACGCGACACCGTCAGCTCGTCCGCGAAAACAAAGTCGCTGGTGCGCAGGTGCGCCACCGGAATCCGGCGCAGCACGCGCTCGCAGAAGCCAGCGGCCTCATACACCCGGCGCCCGGCCAGACGGCAGCGCAGGAGCGCCTCCATCCAGTTTGCCCCGCGCATGTCATCCGCCGCCTGCACCACGTACTCGGCCCCGAGCCGCGCGGCCGTCACATCCACCGGCTCGGCCTCGCGGCCAGCCACCGGCACGCGAGGGTCCACCAGCGCCACCACCTGGAAGCTGTCCTCACCGCCCTGCTCGATGGCGTTGGCCACCGCGTGCGCCTTGAGACCATCCCCCACGATGAGCACCCGGCTGGGGACACCCACCACCGCGCGCAGAGAAGAGCGCACCAGCAGCGTCCCCACCAAGGCCCCCACGGCCCCGCCCAGCAGCGCCCCTGGTGGCAGCCGCACCGGCAGCACCGCCGGCACCGCCAGCATCAACAACCCCACGACCGCCGTCGTCACCCCCGCGGCCTTGAGGAGCCGAGACCCTCGGCCCCGGTCCTCCGCCGCCACCCTCAGGTCGTACAGATCCATCAGGTACAGCGAGAACTGGAACGTGGGAACGAACGTGGCCCCCAGCAGCAGCAACCCCGGCATCGTCTGGGCCCACGGCAGATGGGTGTCCGCCGGCGCCAGCACCCTGGCGCAAGCCACCTCCCCCAGCAGACACGCCAGAGCAATGGCGGCGCCCTCGATGATGAAGAGCGTCAGCTTCCTGGATGAAAAGTAATGATGAAAAACCCGAAGCACGTATCTCCCTCCGACCGCCTCGCCCGTCCCTCCCTTGCCACTTCACGACACCCGGCCACGCCCCTCCTCCCGCGCGGCCGGGTGGCCTCGTCCGCCCGCTACTTCCGGACGTAGTTCTTCAGGTACGGGGTGTCGCTCATCTCCGCCCCGTTCAACACGCAACCCAGGATGGGCGCCCCACCCAGCTGATCCACGGCCTGGTTGACGGCCCGGGCCGGGGTGACGTTGGCGCGCACCACCATGAGCAGACCGTCCGTCTGGTGCCCCAGGATCGCCGAGTCCGCGAAGGGCAGCGTGGGCGGCAGGTCCACGTAGACCTCGTCGAAATGCTCGCGCACCACCTTGAGGAACTGCTTCATCTTCGCGCTGGCCAGGGCCTGGGTGGGCTCCTCGGGCGTGGCGCCCGCGGTGATGACGGCCATGCGCGTGGCGTGGAAGCGACGCACCAGGTCCCTCACCTCGCACTCCCCGCTCAGCAGCTCCGCCAGGCCCGGCCTGCCCTTGATGCCGAGCACGTCCGCCACCTGGCCGCGGCGCAGGTCCGCGTCGATGAGGAGGATGCGCCGGTCCATGTTCGCCCGGGCCGCCACCAGGGCCAGGTTCACCGTGGTGACCGTCTTGCCCTCGCCGGGCATGGCCGAGGTGATGCCCACCATCTTGAGGGGACGCAGCTCGCGCATCCGCTCCAGGCGGTAGTAGAGGCTGCGGTACTGCTCCGCCGCACCCGACGCCGGTGCCGTCAGCGACACCACCCGCTTGTCCACCGCGTTGGGCGAGCCCGCCGCGTCATCCACCCGGGGAAGGAAATTCCCCGCCCGTTCCATTTGCTGCTCCATTCCATTCCTCCCGGATTCCGCGTTGTTCACCCGAAGTCTCCTAGTTGAGTGGCGAGTCCGACGAAGACGGCGTCACCACTCCATTGCGGCCTCCCGTGGCGGGCATCAGCACCCGCTTCTCCGCCTTGCCCTGCATGTTCGGGACCACCGCGAGCACAGGGAGAGGCAGGCGCTCACGCAGCTCCTGGGTGTCGCGGATGCTGTCGTCGCGCATCTCCATCACCACGCCGGTGAGCACGCCCACGCCCAGGGCGAGCAGGAAGCAGATGAGCAGTCCGCTCAACCGATCCGGCTTCGCCGGGGCCACCGGCACACCGGCCGGCGAGATGGCGCTGAAGAGGCTCTCCGCGCTCTTGGCCTCGAGCTCCTGGGCCAGCTCCGCCTCCACCCGGCGGGACACCACGCTCTGGTACTTGGTGCGGGCAATCTCGTAGTCCCGGTTCAGCACGCCCAGCGCATGGGCCCACTGCGGGGTGCGATCCAGCCGCGCCTGATAGCTCTTGGCCTCCTGGTGCAGCGACTCGATCTCCTTCTGGATGGTGGTGATGAGGTCGGCCACGCGGGCGCGCTCCTGACGCTCGGCCCACTGGCGGCCCTCGGCGTCCTTGCGGCGCTCACGCATGGTGTTGAGCTCCGCGGCCAGGCGCTTCACCTCGGGGTGATCCGACGTCCACGTGGAGCGGGCGGCCACCAGCCCCTGGGTGAGGGAGTGCTCGGCGGTCTCCAACCGGCCGGCCTCGCTGTCCGCGGCGTTGCGGGCCCGCGCCAGATCGGAGCGCCGGGCCTCGGCCACGCGCAGCTCCTCGGACTTCGTCTGCAGCAGCGCGCCCACGCGCTCCAGCCCGCGCATGTTCATCTCCAGCTGCTCGGGCAGCTCGCCCTGGTGGTCCACCTTGAACTGGGCGATCTTCTTCTCCCAGTCGGTGACGCTCTTGGAGAGCGCGACCACCTCGTCCTCGAAGAGCTTCGTGGCGCGCGCCGCCTGTTCCTGGCGCGACTTCTGCGCCTGCTCGGCGAAGAGCTGTGGCAGCCGGTTGGCCACCTGCGCCGCCACGTTCGGATCCCCGTTCGCGTACGTCAGCTCGAAGGCGCTCTCCCCCTCCACGCGCACGGTGATGTCCTTGCGCATGCGGTTGACGGCGGCCTCCATTCCCTTGTCGGAGACAATGTCCGGATAGAGGTTCATCTCCTCGATGGCCTTCTGCAGCACCGGCCTCGCCATCAACTCCTGGCGGACGGTGAGCAGCCGCTGCTCCACCAGCTCACTGACGGTGCGCTGCACCATCTCCTCTCCGGGGCGCTGATGCTGCACGCGCACCACCGCCGTCGCCTCGTACACGCTCGGCTGGCTCAACACGATGGCGGCTCCCACCGCGAAAACTCCCAGCACGATGGCCCCGACCAGCACCTTCCGGCGCCACAATGCCTTGAGCACCTGGTCTGCCGTCATCCCACGCTCCATGTGCGCTCCTCCTCCTCGCTCCACGTGTCACCAAGCCTTCATGTGCAGCCGGATCGCTGCCACGTTCCGGGCCAGATTCACTCCAGCCGCCGCTTCGTCGACGCCCACCTGGGCGATGCGATCCACGGTCGTCTGCATCGATAGATACCGGTTGATCTTGAACTCGAGCCCCGCGCCCAGCGCGTAGCCCTGGGCCACCCGCGCGTTCTCATCCCAGGTGAAGGCCCCCTCCCCTGGCGCGCGTCCGTTGCGGAAGAAGCTGGCCACCCCGTAGACGGACACCCGGCCATTGAAGTGCCGGTTGAGCACCAGGCCCGCGAAGTCCGCCCACAGCGCGTTGGTGAAGCCACTCGCTCCCACCAGGTCATGCCCCGCCACAAAGCCCATGTCGAAGGGCCCCGCCTCGTGCAGCAGCTCCAGCCGCATCCGAGGAACCACGCCCCCGGTCCCCTCCGGCCCCATGAAGGACACCGGACCGCCGCGAGCCGTCAGGGTCGTCTGCCGCGACAGCCGGTAGCGCAGCGCGCCGGAGACACCGTGCGCCTGCTCGAAGCTGTCGCCAAAGATGAAGCCCTGGTAGCGGTACTCCAGTCCCAGCGACAGCCTGCGCGTGGTGCGCAGCCAGAGCTCCGCGAACGGGTTGTGCACGAAGCCCGGCTCCCGCCCCACCTCCAACACCCTCACGCCCTCGAACGCATAGCCGACGCCCAGGTCCACCGTCCGGCTCAGCCGCCCCGTCACGTACACCCGCGACTGACCGTAGAGGACAGGCTGGTTCGAGCGCGCCACGCTCTCACGCGGCAGCGAGGCAGGGTCCGTCACCCGATAGACGCCGCCGGACACCTCCACCCGCAGGCGGCGCGACAGCAGCTTGCGCACCGTCAACCCGCCGCGGTGATCCAACGTCACCCGGCCGGTGCCGTGCCGCATCAGCACATCCGCCGCGTAGAAGCTCTCCAGCGTCAGCGTCGGATCCTTCAGGTCCAGCCCGACCCGCGGCGTGACCTTGGTCATGAACTGACCGCCCGTCGCGCCGGCGTCATTGAGCCGGAAGTCATCGTCGTAACGCTCCTCGAGCGTCACCCGGGCCCGAGGCTCCACGACCGTGCCCGCGAGCGCGGCCGGAGAGGTCCCCACGACCGCCGCCGCCAACCATCTCTTCCAGGAAACCCTCACGGCACCCTCCATCCCCACGCTCCGACCCAGAACCACGCCCTCCGGTGCCCCACCGTGCTACGGCACGATGATGGTGTCGCCCGGCCGCAGGATGAGCGGCTCGTACTTCTCCGGCTCCTCCACCAGCTCGCGGTAGCTCACGGAGATGTAGTCGCTCCCCGTGGTGCCCGAGCCACCCGTGCCCGAGCCCTCCGCCGTGGCGGCCTGCGTCGCCCCCGAGCGGCGCAGGACGACGATGGCGTCGCGATCCGCGAAGTCCGTGAAGCCGCCTGCCAGGGCAATGGCCTGGAGGATGGACACCCGGCCACGCAGCGGGTAGGCGCCGGGGTGCGCCACCTCTCCGGTGATGAAGACGCGGCTGCTGTTCACCTCGCGGACGATCACCGTGACCCGGGGCTCCTGCACGTACGGCTTGAGGGCCTCGCGGAGCTCATCGGCCAGCTCATTGGGCGTGCGGCCCTCGGCCCTCACCTCGCCCACCATGGGCAGGGAGATGAAACCATCGGGCCTCACCGGCAGCGTGCGAGAGAGATCCGCATCACGCCACACCGCCACATCCAGGACGTCCTCACGACCGATGCGGTACGGCTGGTCCGAATTGTCCACCCGCGCCGTGGTCCGGTGGGCGCACCCCGACAGGAGGAGCAATCCCAGCACCACCCACCACCTCGCGCTCGTCTTTCCCATCGCTCGCCTCTCCCCAACGCCCCGGGCCTCCAGAAAGGACAGGGGCCACATGTTCGCGGGAGGCATAAGCAGCGGGTGTGCCAAAGGACTCAGGCAAGCAAAGTCCCCGGATCGTCATGGGTTACGCTCTACACCCCAGCGGAAGCCGGTGGGATGTCCGGGAAAAAATTCCGGCATCGGCCCATGGGGCGTGCGCGGCTCACTCTCCCTTTCTCCCTCACTGTGGGAACTGCATTTCCCACGCTGTCCCAGCTCTTTTCCCACTTCCTCGCAGCAAAGCGTGGCACGCCGCTTGAAATCATCTCCCGAGAAACCCAGGCCCAGACAGGGCCAGGGTGAGTGAGGAGCGGACGGCGGCTATGAGCAAGGCGGCGGCGGGTGCGGTGATCGCGATGTTCACGGTGGGCGCGGGAATGATGACGCTGCTCGGCTCGGTGCTGGGCTCCTACGCGGAGGCGGCCACGCTGGCGCTGGTGGGCGTGGGCCTGTTCGCGGGCAGCTCCGTGCTGGGCGGCGGTAGCAAGGTGACGGTGCCCTCGGCAGGCATCGCCAAGGAGGCCTGAAAAAGCTACGGGCGCCGGAGGGACCAGGCTTGGAGGCCCGCTCCGGTGGGGAAGAACAGTGCCCACCTGTCGAGGTGGTTACGCAAGGTGGGCACGTTCATGGAGCAGGCTCGCCCGGCATCCTGGCCGAGCGAGCCCTGGCGGGCCCAGCGGCCGCTCAGTCGATCTCGATCGGGCAGATATTCTTCACGCAGCAGTTCCAACAGGTGGTGTGGGAACCACCCGCCAGCTCACATGCGGAAACGCACCGGGCCATCTCCTCGGTGATCTGGGTGCCCTCGCTTCCCGGAGTGATGAGGTTGGAGGCATTGGCCGACGCGCCCCCAAGGCCCAGACCGAGCAGAAACACGCTTGCAACGAGCAGGTTCTTCTTCATCTCTTACTCCTCCAGTGAAGTGCGCCCCGACTCGGGGCGTGAGCCAGCATAGCCCGCGGAGATAGAAGAAAAGGCCTTTCCTGCTCGGGCCAGACCTCGTCACGCTCTCGTGGCACTGCATTTCTACGTATCCACTGTTTTCGGGTTTTGCTATCCTCTACCCTCGACGCATACGGGGCGGAGCCTGTCGCGGTCCACCGCGCCCGGAAGCGAAACGCTCACGCCGAAAGCAGAGGGGGTAGACATGAGAAGGCCAGACGCGCGGAAGGGAGCCACGCGCTGTCTCGTGCTGGGAGTGCTGGCGCTGGCAGGTTGCGGCCGGGGGGACGCAACCGCTGACGCAGCAACCCCGCGGAGCAGCGCCGCGGCCCTGGATTCCGGACGGGATCTGGTGGTGAAGGAGCTACGGGGCCCGGCCAGCGTATGGCCCGGGCAGAGCTTCACGGCCACCGTCAAGGTGTGCAACCAGGGCACCGACACGAGCTACAGCAGACCGCTCGTGGAGCTGTTCCTGTCGACGGATGCCGAGCTGACCATGCCGGCGCCGAACGTTCCGCCGAACGAGGTGGCGGACCAGGCGCTCATCGGCTCCGTGGAGATGTCCGAGCTGTACCCGGGACAGTGCGAGACCCGAAGCGTGTATGCGCATGCCAACCTGCCGCTCTCGGCACAGGGCGACGGCGCGTACTACCTGGCGGCCGCCGTCGACACCACCCATGTCGAGCAAGAGGTGCACGAGGACAACAACATCCTCGTGAGCGGGCTGATGGGCGTGGGCCACCGGGCCGACCTCGTGGTGACCTCGGTGAAGGCGCCGGCCAGCGTGCGGAATGGACCTGGCTTCCAGGCCACGGTGGAGGTGTGTAACCAGGGCACCTCCCCCACCAGCGGCGGCTCCTACTACCCGTACTACGACAGGTCCCGGGTGGAGCTGTTCCTGTCCATGGATGCCGAGCTGACGCTGCCGGAGCCGGGCAGTCCGTCCCCGAGCATCCCGACGGATCAGGTGTCCATCGGTTACGTGGAGGTGGACAACCTGTACCCGGGCGGTTGCATGAAGAAGACCGTGTACGCCTCCAGCGCCCTGCCGCCCGCGGCCCAGGGCGACGGTGCGTACTACCTGGTGGCAGCCGTCGACACGAACCGGCTGGAGCAGGAGCTGCGTGAGGACAACAACGTCCTCGTGAGCGGGCTGATGGGCGTGGGCGATCGGCCGGACCTCGTGGTGACGGAGGTGCGTGGCCCCGCCAGCGTGTGGCCTGGTCAGAGCTTCCTCGCCACGGTGAAGGTGTGCAACCAGGGCACCCATCCGACCCAGGGCGGCTATTACTCCGGCGCACGGCTGGACCTGTTCCTGTCGGAAGATGCGACGATCTCGATGCCGGCCCCCGGACAGCCGGTGGACCCGATGCCCATCGCGTCCGTGAACCTGACCCAGCCGCTGTACCCGGGGCAGTGCATGACGCAGAGCGTGCCCGCACACGCCATGCTGCCACCGGAGGATCCGAGCGACAGTGCGCACTACCTGGCGGCCGCCATCGACACCAACCATGTGGAACAGGAGCTGCGTGAGGACAACAACGTCCTCGTGGGTGACCTGATGGGCGTGGGCTACCGGCCGGACCTCGTGGTGACGGAGGTGAGTGCCCCCGCCAATGTGTGGTCTGGCCAGAGCTTCCAGGCCACGGTGAAGGTGTGCAACCAGGGCACGGGCACTACCTTCAGCTCCTACCCCGGAGCGCGCCTCGAGCTGCTCCTGACGACGAATTCCGAGGTGACGCTGCCGGACCCGTACATGCCGTCGCCCTACCCGCCGGTGGATCAGGTGACCATCGCGGAACTGCAGCTCGAAAGGCTGTACCCGGGCAGCTGCGTGACGAAGACCCTGCCCGCGTACGCCCACCTGCCGTACACGGCCAGGGCGACGGTGCGTACTACCTGGTGGCCGCCATCGACACCACCCATGTGGAGCCGGAGCTGCGCGAGGACAACAACGTCCTCGTGAAGGGCCTGATGGGCGTGGGCAACCGCGCCGATCTCGTGGTGACGGAGGTGAGCGCTCCAAGCAGCCTGGAATACGGACAGGGCTTCACGGCCTCCGTGAAGGTGTGCAACCAGGGCACCAGCCCGGCTGGCGGCTACTACTACCCGTACACCACGTCGCGCCTCGAGCTGTTCCTGTCGATGGACGCCGAAGTGACGCTGCCGGACCCGTCCCAGCCCTACTACAGCCTGCCGGCGGACCAGCGGTCCCTGGGGTACCTGGAGCTGTACGAGACCCTGTATCCCGCTCAGTGCGTGACGAAGAGCCTGTATGCCAACGCTGACCTGCCGCCCGCGGCAATGGGGATGTACGGCGCGTACTACCTGGCGGCCGCCATCGACAGCCAGCAGAGCGAGCAGGAGCTGCGCGAGGACAACAACGTCTTCGTGAAGGGCCTGGTGGGCGTGGGCAACCGCTCCGACCTCGTGGTGACCGAGCTGAAGGCCCCGTCCAGCATGCGGCACGGACAGTCCTTCACGGCCTCGGTGAAGGTGTGCAACCAGGGCACCACTTCCACCGGCGGCTACTACAGCACGCCGCGCCTCGAGCTGTTCCTGTCGATGGACTCCGAGGTGACGCTGTCGGACCCGTCCATGCCCTACTCGGGCCCGCCGGCGGACCAGATGCCCATCGGGTCCCTGGATCTGTATCAGACCCTGCAGCCAGGGCAGTGCGTGACGAAGAGCGTGCAGGGCAACGCCAGCGTGCCGCCCGCGACGATGGAGATGGATGGCGCGTACTATCTGGCGGCCGCTATCGACACCACCCATGCAGAGCCGGAGCTGCGCGAGGACAACAACGTCTTCGTGAGCGGCCTGGTGGGCGTGGGCTACCGGCCCGACCTCGTGGTCACGGCGCTGAGCGCGCCGGCCAGCCTATGGAACGGACAGGGCTTCACGGCCTCGGTGAAGGTGTGCAACCAGGGCCACTCCACCTCTAGCGGCTCCTACAGCAGGTCGCGCCTCGAGCTGTTCCTGTCGACGGACGCCGAGGTGACGCTGCCAGACCCGTACATGCCCTACCCGGGCCCCCAGATGGACCAGATGTCCATCGGGTACGTGGAGCTGGACCCGCTGTCTGAAGGCAGTTGCGTGACGAAGAGCGTGTACGCCAACGCTGACCTGCCGCCCGCGGCGATGGGGGAGAATGGCGCGTACTACCTGGCGGCCGCTGTCGACACGACCCACGTCGAGCAGGAGCTGCGCGAGGACAACAACGTCTTCGTGAGCGGCCTGGTGGGCGTGGGCAACCGCTCCGACCTCGTGGTGACGGAGGTGAGCGCTCCGACCAACGCCAACTCCGGACAGTCCTTCACGGCCTCGGTGAAGGTGTGCAACCAGGGCACCAACCCCGTCAGCGGCACGCCGCGCCTCGAGCTGTTCCTGTCGGCGGATGCCGAGCTGACGCTGCCGGATCCGTACAATCCCTACCCGGGCCCGCAGATGGAGCAGACGTCCATCGGCTACGTGGAGCTGTACGAGCCCCTGTATCCCGCGCAGTGCGTGACGAAGAGCGTGCCCGCCTCCGCCAACCCGCCACCAACCCCGCAGGACCAGGGCCCGTATTACCTGGTGGCCGCCATCGACACGAACCACGCCGAGCAGGAGCTGCGTGAGGACAACAACGTCCACGTGAAGGGCCTGATGGGCGTGGGCTACCACTCCGATCTCGTGGTGAGCGAGGTGAGTGGCCCGGCCAGCATCGGACCTGGCCAGAGCTTCACGGCCTCGGTGAAGGTGTGCAACCAGGGCACCGACTCCACCAGCGGCTCCCCCTCCGCGGTGCGGCTGGAGCTGTTCCTGTCCACGGACACGGAGCTGACGCTGCCGGACCCGTACTCGCCCTGGCCGAGCACGCCGCTGGATCAGATCTCCATCGGGTACGTGGAGCTGAACCAGCATCTCTACGCGGGGCAGTGCCTGACGCAGAGTGTGCCCGGCTACGCCTCGCTGCCGCCACAGGCGCAGGAGGATGGCGCGTACTACCTGGTGGCCGCTGTCGACACGAACAATGCCGAGCAGGAGCTGCGCGAGGACAACAACGTCCGCGTGGGCGGCCTGGTGGGCGTGGGCAACCGCTCCGACCTCGTGGTGACGGAGGTGAGTGCCCCGAAGAGCGTGGAGCCCGGCCAGAGCTTCACGGCCTCGGTGAAGGTGTGCAACCAGGGAACTGGACCCACCAACAGCGGCTCCTCCTACGGGCCGCTGCTGGAGCTGTTCCTGTCCATGGATGCCGAGCTGACGCTGCCGGATCCGAACACGCCCTCACCCTCTCCCATGGATCAGATCTTCATCGGGTCCGTGGAGCTGAACCAGTCCTTGAATCCGGGGCAATGCGTGACGAAGAGCGTGTCCGCCAACGCCTCGCTGCCGCCACAGGCGCAGGGAGATGGCAGCTACTACCTGGTGGCCGCTGTCGACCCGCACCACTCCGAGCAGGAGCTGCGTGAGGACAACAACGTCCATGTGAGTGGCCTGATGGGCGTGGGCTACCGCTCCGACCTCGTGGTGACCGCGGTGAGCGCTCCGCTCAATGTCTGGAATGGCCAGAACTTCACGGCCTCCGTGAAGGTGTGCAACCAGGGCACGTCCCCCACCAGCAGCGGCTCCTACTACGGACCGCAGGTGGAGCTGTTCCTGTCCACGGATGCGGAGCTGACGCTGCCGGACCCGTACTCGCCCTGGCCGAGCACGCCGATGGATCAGATCTCCATCGGGCAGGTGGAGCTGAACCAGTCCTTGAATCCGGGACAGTGCGTGACGAAGAGCGTGCCCGCCTACGCCTCGCTGCCGCCACAGGCTCAGGGCGATGGCGCCTACTACCTGGTGGCCGTCGTCGACTCCGACCACTTCGAACAGGAGCTGCGTGAGGACAACAACGTCTACGTGAGCGGGCTGATGGGGGTGGGCTACCGGCCCGACCTCGTCGTGACCCAGGTGAACGCGCCGGCCAACCTCGGGCCTGGGCAGAACTTCACGGCCTCCGTGAAGGTGTGCAACCAGGGCACCGAGCCCAGCAGCAGCTCTCCCTATGACACGCGGCTGGAGCTGTTCCTGTCCATGGATGCCGAGGTGACGCTGCCGGATCCGTCCATGCCCTCCCCGTTCCCGCTGGTGGACCAGCAGTCCATTGGGTACGTGGAGCTGAGCCAGCGACTGTATCCGGGGCAGTGCGTGGCGCAGAGCGTGCCTGCCTACGCCTCGCTGCCGCCGCAGGCCCAGGGCGATGGCACGTACTACCTGGCGGCCGCCATCGACACGACTCATGCCGAGCAGGAGCTGCGTGAGGACAACAATGTCCACGTGAGCGGCCCGGTGGGCGTGGGCTACCGCGCCGACCTCGTCGTGACCCAGGTGAACGCGCCGGCCAGTGTCGAGCCCGGCCAGAGCTTCACGGCCTCCGTGAAGGTGTGCAACCAGGGCACCGAGCCCAACAACTCTCACTATGACACGCGGGTGGAGCTGTTCCTGTCCACGGATGCGGAGCTGACCCAGCCGAACCCGCCCATGCCGCCCTCGGGCCCGGTGGTGGACCAGCAGTCCATCGGGTACGTGGAGCTGAGCCAGCGGCTGTATCCGGGGCAGTGCGTGACGCAGAGCGTGCCCGCCAACGCCTGGCCGCCTCCGGACTTCATGGGGGATGGCGCGCTCTACCTGGCCGCCATGGTCGACACGACCCATGCCGAGCAGGAGCTGCGCGAGGACAACAATCTCCACGTGAGCGGCCTGATGGGGGTGGGCTACCGGCCCGACCTCGTGGTGACCCAGGTGGACGCGCCAGCCAACCTCGAGCCCGGCCAGAGCTTCACGGCCTCGGTGAAGGTGTGCAACCAGGGCACCGCCCCCACTCAGAACTACTCCTACTGGTCGGAGGTGGAGCTCTTCCTGTCCACGGATGATGAGCTGACGCTGCCAGACCCGAGCAATCCGCCCACGAGCCCGTCGACGGACCAGCATTCCATCGGGAACGTGCAGCTGGAGAAGAGCTTGTTCCCCGGGCAGTGCGTGACGAAGAGCGTGCTCGCCAACGCCTGGCCGCCTCCGGACTTCATGGGGGATGGCGCGCTCTACCTGGCCGCCATGGTCGACATGAACCATGCCGAGCAGGAGCTGCGTGAGGACAACAACGTCCACGTGAGCGGCCTGATGGGCGTGGGACACCGGCCCGACCTCGTGGTGACCGGAGTCAGCGCTCCGGCCAACATGCAGGATGGCCAGGGCTTCACGGCCTCGGTGAAGGTGTGCAACCAGGGCACCGAGCCCACCAACTCCTATGGGGCTGCGGTGGAGCTGTTCCTGTCGATGAATGCCGAGCTGACGCTGCCCGCTCCCGGCCAGCCCCCGCCTCCGGGAACGATGGATCAGGTGTCCATCGGTATCGACAACCTGGACGAGCCCCTGCATCCGGGGCAGTGCGTGACGAAGGACATGCCCGCCAGTGCCTACCAGCCGCCCGCGGCCCAGGGCGATGGCGCCTACTACCTGGTGGCCGTCGTTGACGCCCACCACTCCGAGCAGGAGCTGCGTGAGGACAACAACGTCCACGTGAGCGGCCTGGTGGGCGTGGGCTACCGGCCCGACCTCGTGGTGACCGGAGTCAGCGCTCCGGCCAACATGCACGATGGCCAGGGCTTCACGGCCTCGGTGAAGGTGTGCAACCAGGGCACCGCCCCCACCAACTCCTACGGGGCAGCGGTGGAGCTCTTCCTGTCGATGGATACCGAGCTGACGCTGCCCTCTCCGGGCCAGCCTCCGCCTCCGGGAACGATGGATCAGGTGTCCATCGGTATCGACAACCTGGACGAGCCCCTGCATCCGGGGCAGTGCGTGACGAAGGACATGCCCGCCAGTGCCTACCGGCCGCCCGCGGCCCAGGGCGATGGCGCCTACTACCTGGTGGCCGTCGTTGACGCCCACCACTCCGAGCAGGAGCTGCGTGAGGACAACAACGTCTACGTGAAGGGCCTGGTGGGCGTGGGTTACCGACCCGACCTCGTGGTGACCGGAGTGAGTGCTCCGGCCAACCTGGAGGATGGCCAGAGCTTCACGGCCTCGGTGAAGGTGTGCAACCAGGGCACCGTCCCCACCAACTCCTATGGCACGAGGGTAGAGCTGTTCCTGTCGATGGATACCGAGCTGACGCTGCCCGCTCCCGGCCAGCCTCCGCCTCCGGGAACGCAGATGGATCAGGCGCCCATCGGCGGCCTGGACCTGGACCAGCCTCTACAGCCGAACAGTTGCGTGACGACGAGTGTCCTGGCCCATGCCTACCGGCCGCCCGCGGCCCAGGGTGCTGGCGCGTACTACCTGGTGGCGGCCATCGACACCAACCACTCCGAGCAGGAGCTGCGCGAGGACAACAACGTCTACGTGAGCGGCCTGATGGGCGTGGGCTACGGGCCGGACCTCGTGGTGTCCGAGGTGAGCGCGCCGACCAACGTGGAAGGTGGCCAGAACTTCACGGCCTCGGTGAAGGTGTGCAACCAGGGCACCTCCACCACCAACTCCTATGGGACGGCGGTGGAGCTGTTCCTGTCCATGGATACCGAGCTGACGCTGCCCTCTCCGGGCCAGCCGCCCCCGCCTCCGGGCATGACACAGGACCAGCAGTCCATCGGAGGCGTGAACCTGACCCAGAACCTGCAGCCTGGGCAATGCGTGACGGTCAGCGTGCCAGCCTACGCCTCGCCGCCACCCGCGGCTCAGGGCGATGGTGCGTACTACCTCGTGGCCGCCATCGACCCGTACCAGTCTGAACAGGAGCTGCGCGAGGACAACAACGTCCACGTGAAGGGCCTGATGGGCGTGGGCTATCGGCCGGACCTCGTGGTGACGGAGGTGACGGCTCCTGCGAGCGTGATGGACGGACAGCCCTTCACGGCCTCGGTGAAGGTCTGCAACCAGGGCACCACCCCCACCCAGAGCTACTCTTATGGAGCGGCGCTGGAACTGTTCCTATCCATGGATACTGAGCTGACGCTGCCCTCTCCGGGCCAGCCGCCCCCGCCTCCGGGGATGCTGATGGAGCAGGCGCCCATCGGGTACGTGAACCTGGACCAGCCCGTGCAGCCGGGCAGTTGCGTGACGAAGGATGTGTCCGCCAACGCCTACCGGCCGCCCGCGGCGCAGGGCGATGGCGCGTACTACCTCGTGGCCGCCATCGACACGAACCATGCCGAGCAGGAGCTGCGCGAGGACAACAACGTCCACGTGAGCGGCCTGATGGGCGTGGGCTACATGGCCGATCTCGTGGTGACCGAGGTGACGAGCCCGGCCAGCATGCAGAGCTGGCAGAGCTACACGGCCACGGTGAAGGTGTGCAACCAGGGGACGGTGGCCTCCCAGGGCACGGCCTGGCTGCAGGTGCTGCTCTCGACGGACGACCAGCTCACGATGCCCGCTCCTGGCAATCCGATGTTCGACCAGACGACGATTGGCAGCATCGACGTGGAGCCGCTGCAGCCGGGCAGCTGCGTCACGAAGGACGTCTCCGTCTACGCCTCCCCGCCTCCTGGGTCCCAGGTCCAAGGGACGTACTACCTGGGCACCCTGATCGACATGGAGCGCTGGGTGCAGGAGCTGCGTGAGGACAACAACATCCGGACGGAGCGCATCGTCGAGCTCACGCCGTAGCCTCAAGATGGTGACCGGTACGCGAGGAGGACTGCCTCGCGTACCGGTCGGAAGCAGAGCCGGAGCCAGTGAAGACCGGAGTGCACTGAGCCCTCGTCTGCTAGGGTGCGCGCCCATGGCATCCACCCCTCTCCGCACCTTCTACCCACCCATCGAGCCCTACAACACCGGCCGTCTCCGCGTGTCGCCCATCCACGAGATCTACTTCGAGGAGAGCGGCAACCCGAAGGGTAAGCCGGTGGTGTTCGTCCACGGTGGGCCGGGCAGCGGCACGGATCCCAAACAGCGGCGCTTCTTCGATCCGGCGGCGTACCGCATCGTCCTGTTCGACCAGCGGGGCTGCGGCAAGAGCACGCCCTTCGCGAGCGTGGAGGAGAACACCACCTGGCACCTGGTGGAGGACATGGAGACGCTGCGCCGCCACCTGGGCATCGAGCAGTGGCTCGTCTTCGGTGGCTCGTGGGGCAGCACGCTCTCGCTCGCGTACGCGCAGAAGCACCCGGAGCGCGTCTCGGAGCTGGTGCTGAGAGGCATCTTCCTGCTGCGCCAGCAGGAGATCCGCTGGTTCTACCAGCACGGCGCGCACACCATCTTCCCGGATGCGTGGGAGGACTACCTCGCGCCCATCCCTCCCGAGGAGCGGGGGGATCTGGTCCAGGCCTATCACAAGCGACTGATGGGCGATGACCCCAAGGTGCGCCAGGAGGCGGCACGGGCCTGGAGCATCTGGGAGGGCCGCACCAGCTACCTCGCCCCCAACGCGAACTACATCGCGCACCTGGGCGAGGACGAGTTCTCCCTCGCCTTCGCACGCATCGAGTGCCACTACTTCATCAATCGCGCCTGGCTGAGCAGCGACACCCAGCTCCTGGACGACGTGCCCCGCATCCGCCACATCCCGGCCGTGATCGTCCAGGGCCGCTATGACATGTGCTGCCCCATGGACAGTGCCTGGGCGCTGCACAAGGCATGGCCGGAGGCGGAGCTGAAGATCATCCCGGACGCCGGGCACGCGGCGTACGAGCTGGGCACCACGGACGCGCTCATCGAGGCCACGGACCGGTTCCGCAAGTAGCAGGGGGCGCTACGGCTGCAGGTAGAGCGGCCACCTCGGGCGGCGACAACGGCGTGTGCCGGCCGGGCCTCATCGATTAGCCGAGACCCCTGGCGCTCCGAGGACGTCCCACCGGGTGTCTCCGAGACCCGGTGGGGTCCACACACTTCTCAGCCCCCGTGCTTCTCGATGAGCTTGCCGATGCGGGGGATGGCAGCCTCGACGTTCTTCTTCGCGGTGCCGCGGAGCTTCTCGTAGGTGCCCTTGACGAGGCCGCTCTGCGCGTTGCGGACCTTCCCATCGGTGATGGAGAGCAGGGCATCCGCGGCGCGCCCCGCGTTCGTCGAGATGTGGGCCCCGACCGGCTTCCCGCCCGTCTTGGCCTCCTGGTAGAGGGGATCAAGCGCCTTGGCGAAGTCGGGGAGGAGATCCACGACGGCGTGCCGGATGAAGCCGGGCTTGATGTTCTTGACCGCGCTATAGCCCGCCTTGATGGCGAGCCCCGAGATGCCGCCCTTGTCGGCGACCTCGGCGTCGATGAGCGCGCAGCAGTCGTCGACGACCGCCGCCTTCTTGTTCTCGTTGGTCAACGTCTCGGTGAGTGACGCCATCGAATCGTGCCTTTCGTTCACTGGACGGAGCGCGCCCGAAGGCCGCGGAATCCTATCCGGTCCGCCCGGGCGCATAGCACATCCCGCGCATGGGAGGGCCCTCGCTGCTCGGGCCGCTCCATCAGGTAAACACCCTTGGGGGCCGAATCAAGGAGCGGCCCCACAGGTGTCCGGGTCCTGTCACGTGCGAGGTCTGCCAGCACCCGTGGACAAGAGCGCGAACCCGAGCGGCAGCAAGGCGGCTCCCGCCAGCACCGGGGCGGCCCCCCAGGGACCGAGCAGTCCCCCCGCGAGTGCGCTTCCCCCAGCCACCCCCAGCGACCAGCACGCGCTGTAGAAGGAGAACCCCTCCGCGTGCCGCAGAGGGGGCACCGCCTGCTGCAGCAGGAAGGTCAACGTACCGGTCAGGGGCGCGAGGAAGAGTCCAGCGGCGACGAGCCACACCGCCAGCCCCTGCACGGAGGCCATCCACCCGAGTGGGAGCAACGACAGCCCCCATGCCAGCAGCAGGCCCCGCGCGCGCCAGGTGCCATCCAGACGGCCGGGAGCCATCGGCAGCACCGCATGGGCGAGCCCTCCGGCGACGCTCGCGGCCGAGAGCAGCGCGGCCAGGGCCCCCCAGAGCGAGGCGCTGGAGCCAAGCTCCTCGAGGCGCGAGGGAAAGGCGGCCTCCATCGCGCCCCAGCTCAGCCCGAGGATGGCCACCATGCCTAGCACCCGTGGAGCCCCGGGCGTCCGCCACACCGGCGTGGTGGGCATGGGGGTGGCCGGTGGGGAGAAGCGCTCGGGGAGCCCCAGGCACAGCACACTCGCCACGAGTGCACTCGCGCCCATCAACCCCAGCGCCACCAGGGGCGAGCCCGAGATGGATGTCACGCCCACCAGCAGCGGGCCCACCACCCACTGCAGCTCCACCAGCACCGCATCGAGCGCGAAGGCCGCCTCGTGACGTCCAGCGGGAGCCACCGAGGAGAGCAACGCGCGGAAGCCTCCTTGAAGGCCGGAGGGCATCACGCCGAGCAACAGCGCGAGGATCAGCAGCACCGGAGCGGGCGCTCGCACCAGGGCCGCCACCGCGAGCCCCAGGACGAGCACGGCCTGCCAGAGGAGCCCGCGCCGGAGTCCCGCGTTGAGGCCGGTGCGATCCAACAGCCGACCTCGCGAGGGCGCCACGAGGGCAGAGCCCACGGCCTGGGCACTGGCCATCCATGCACCGAGCGTGAAGGAGTCACTCGCCCAGCGTCCGGCGAGCAGCAGGGTGAAGGCCGTCATCGTTCCGGGCAGCCGGGCGAAGAACGCCGCCAGCACCCAGCGCCGCCAGACGGGGTCGCGCCAGAGGTCCCGGGCGGGAGCCAGTCGCATCGTCGCGGCCATGGGAAGGTACCTCCTCGCTCGAAATCACGCCGCGGAATGGGGCGGACGAGCGGGGAAAGGATGCTCGCGGCCCCCTGGAGCGACAATCGATTAAGGTGCCCGGGTACGGTGAGTTTTTCTCACAACCCCCTCGTGAGTCATGACGCCTCCCCTTCCCCCGCTCAATGCCCTCCGTGCCTTCGAGGCCGCCGCGCGCCATCGTCATCTGGGACGCGCCGCGCGTGAGTTGGGTGTCACCCATGGCGCTGTGAGCCGACAGGTGCACCACCTCGAGGAACACCTGGGTTGCCGGCTCTTCACTCGCACCGGGCGGGGCTTGGAGCTCACCGAGCGGGGACGGGAGCTGGCCGAGCGCGCCACGCGCATCTTCGCGGAGCTTGCTCTGGCGGTGGATCGCGTCTCCGCCAACCCCACGCCGGCCACGCTCGTGGTGGGTGCACCGCGCGCCTTCGCCACGCGGTGGCTCGCGCCCCGGCTCGGGGGCTTCTGCGAGACGCACCCGTGGATTGAGCTCCGGCTGGATGGCTCGCGTGACGAAGCCGAGCTGGGACGCGGGGAGGCGGACGTGAGCATCCGTTTCGGCGAGGGCCCCTGGCCGGGCGTCGTCGTGGATCCACTCGGTGAGGAGCGGCTCTTCCCGGTGTGCGCGCCCTCGCTGCTCCACGGCCCGAGGCCACTGCGGAGCGTGGAGGATCTGCCGAGGCACACGCTGCTGCACTACGCCGACACACCGGACTGGCCGAACTGGCTCGCGGCGGTGGGCGCCCTGGGAGTCGACGTGACACGAGGGCCGCGCTTCAGCGAGATGACCGCATTGCTCTCAGCCGCTGAAGCCGGCCAGGGCCTCGCCATCGCGCGCACCTCGCTGGTGCAGCATGAGTTGCAGAGCGGCCGGCTGGTCCGGCCCTTCCCAGGGGAAGCGGTGGATGGGAGGGCCTATGTGCTCCTCACCACGGCGCGCGCCCAACGCCAACCCAAGGTGAGCGCCTTCCGGGCCTGGCTGCTCCGAACCGCGAACCCGTCGAGCTAGTGGAGTGTCCACGAAGTTCGCGGACACAGTCGTGTTGCGCATGATCCCTCTCCCAGAGGGAGAGGGGACATCCACCGCGCCTGCGGACTATGTCCAGACACTCACTGCTTCGGAGCGATGGACACCTTGAGGCCGTCGCGCCAGATCTTGTGATTGTCCGCGTAGTAGAGATACGCGCGGCTGGCCGGGCCCGTATAGGTGCCCGGCACCGCCGCGATCAGCGACAGGGGCACCTCCAGCTTCTTCCGCGGCTCCATGCCCCGCCAGTAGAGGACGACGTCGCGACCGATGACCTCGTAGGCGTCCACCGTGTGCTTCTTCACCAGCTCCTTGAGCTGGTCATGCCGGACCTCGAGACCGCCCGGCACACCGAAGATCGCCACCGTGGTGGACAGCTTCTCGTCGCTCCGGTTCGTCACCCAGACGCGTGCCTCGGTCGGCTCACCCTCGGTCAGGGCGTTCTTCGCCAGCGTCACCTCCAGGTCCACCCGGGTGTCCGGCGAGCTGGCCGGCACGAGGGCGTTGTAGGTGACCTCGATCGAGTAGGGCAGCTCCGAGCCACCTTCCATCCGCAGCTCGATCTTCCGCTCGCCCGCGGTGAGCAGCTCGGACACGTCCGGCAGCTTGAGCGCCTCCTGCGTCTTGCCATCGAACTTCACGGCGTTGCCCACGGGCTTGCCATCGACGTAGACGCGGACCGAGCCTGCAGCCCGCTTCGCCGAGCGCGCCTGGTCGTAGGCAACGATGGCACGCAGCGCGAGCACCGTGCTCTGGGTCGAGCCGTAGCGGCCTCCCTCGCACGAGTCCGCCAGGAACCGCATCGAGCGCTCCACGTTGCTCACATGGGCGGGCTCCCTCAGCCAGGCCAGCACCGCCAGCGCGGTGGTCTCGATCTGGAGCGTCTCGCCCGAACTGCCGACGATCGACTGGGTGCCGCCCTCCACCACCCCTGTCTTCCCCTGCTTCGCGGCGAGCCGCTCCATGAGCTTGCGGGCCTCATTCCCCTCCCCCACGAGCGCCATCACATTCGCGGCGAGTGCGAGCACATAGCTGTTCTGGCTCTTGATGGCGGCCGCCTTCAGCGCGCCCACCTCCTTGGCCAGCTCACGGGCCGCCTCCGCCGGCTTGTCCGCGCTCTCCAGCAGGGCCCAGAGGATGTAGGCATTGGAGGTGTCGGAATCCTCGATCCACGTGTGGAGCGCGCGCCGCTTCCGCTCGAAACCTCCCTTGCCATCGCGCTGCTTGAGCAGCCAGGCCCGCGTGCGCTCGAGCATGGCGGCGTCCACGTCCCGCACCTGCTTCATGTCGCTGAAGTGCATCAACCCGAACGCGGTGAGAGCCTCGTGGCCCGGATTCTCACCGAACCACTCGTAGCCCTTCTCCGAGCACTCGAAGCCCACCAGCCGCTTGTAGCCCTTCTCCAGCTTCTCGCGCGCCGACGCCACCAGCTCGGGGCTCACCCCGCTGTGCGTCTGGAAGTACTGCTGCGCCATCGTCATCGGATAGGTGGTCGAGCTCGTCTGCTCGAAGCAGCCGGAGGGCTCCTGGATGAGCCGCGCAAGCGACTCGGTCATGTTCGCCAGGGGCGAGGGGTACACCGCGATGGAGGTCTTCACGCTGCCGCGCACATGGTTGGCGGGCAGCGTCACCGAGTGCACCACCGGCTGCCGTGACGACAGCAGCCCGCCGAACGAGATGCGGAGGGGGAAGCCATTGGGCTTGATGCTCAGCGTGCGCTTCACCGTATCCACGTAGTTGCCCGCGGTCGCAGTGAGCGTCACGTCCACGGGCCTGGACTGGGCACCGACCTTCAGCTCCAGGATGCGCCGGGCCCGCTCGTTCGCGGCCAGGTTCATCACGCCCAGGGAGGACGCCTTCACGTCACCGCTCAGGCCGACCTGCACCCCCGCTCCCTGGAGCGCCGTGGACGTGCCATTCACCAGCGCCAGCGGCACTTGAATCACATCCCCGGACGTCACCTCGAGCGGCAGCTTGGGCTCGAGATAGAAGGGCTGCACCGACTCGATCGTGGCCACCGCCGAGCCGAGCGCGCCATCATCCCCCACGGCCCCCGCGAACGCCTTGAAGCTGGTGACCGAGTCGTTCAGGCCAAAGGAGACGCGGACCTCGCCCGTCTTCGCATCGGTGCGCACGCCCGCGTTCCAGAAGAGCGTCTCCGAGAAGTCCATGCGATCCCCCGGCTTGCGCCCGGGCCGCACCGTGTGGGCGTACTCGCGGAAATAGACCATGGGCTGGGAGTACAGGGGCATCCCCGCCACGTCCTCTTCCGCTGCCATCTCCCTGTCCGCGACGATCGCCTTTTGCCGCGAGGCCTCCTTCTTGGCCTTGCGCTCCGCCTCCACCATGCCCTTGGGCGCCACGGGTTTGGCGGCAACGGCCCTGGGGGCGGGTTGAACGGGGGGAGGTCCGGGCGGCGCGGCCTTGGCGACCGGCCTTGCCTGGGGAACCTGCGCGGCCTGGGGCACTGGGGCGGGCATGGGAGGCGGCGCCCCAGCCATCTCGGGGATGGCGGCCCCTTCGTCGAACACCTCTTCCGGGGGAGGCATCGGCACCCGGACGGCGAGCGCGCGCCGGGCTAGATCGCCATGCTGGGCCACGAACTGCTCGGCGTTCGCCAGCGCGAACCGCCGCCAGCCCTGGGTGCCCAGCAGCAGGTCCACCGCCAGCTTCGCCTTGGGGTTCTTCTCGTCGAAGTACACCTGGGCGTCGGCCAGCTCCTTCACCTCGGGCTCGAGCAGCACCATCACCGGCAACTGGGGCGCCTGATCCCGCTTCTCGATGAGCTCCAGCACCGCGTCATCCGTGACGGTGAGCATCACCAGCGCCGAGACCGGCTGGCCCCCGCGCGTCGTCCGGGCGGTGAGCTCCACCTGGTCCCCCGGCACGTAGCGCGGCTTGTTCGCCTTCACCTCGATGGACAGGGCCTTCGCGGGCTGGCGGAACACCAGCCGCTCCGCGAGCGGACGGCCGTCTGCGTCCCACAGGGTGGCGATGAGCACTCCGTCCGCGTCCTTCGGGTCGAGGATGACCTTCTCGTTCGGGTCCACCAGCGACGAGGCCAGCTCCACCTCACGCTGGCTCAGGGTCACCTTCGCCTGCTTCACCCCCGACAGCCCCACGGTGAGCACCACGGGCCGACCGGCGGGGATGACGTCCTCGCTCGCACGCAGGACGGCACCCCGGGCCTTCACCTCGGGCAGCGGGAAGGGCTTGCGGATGCCCGAGGGCTCGTCGATGCGCAGCGCGTACTTCACGCCGGCCTTCGGGGTCAGCTCGAAGCGGCCCCGGCCCTCGTGCTCCGAGCGCACCTGCGCCACCACCGCGCCCGTGGCCAGATCGATCACCACGCCGGACAGGTCCGCGGGCTTTTGCGCGGGCGTCAGCGCCTGGAAATAGACGCGCGATGGCAGACCCGCCACCAGGTCGCCACCCTCTGGATACAGGGTGAGATCCAGGGTCTGCAGCAGGATGGGGATCGTCTTGGCCGCCGTCTCGACTACCCCGCCGTCCTCGATGGCGAAGGCGAGAGAACCCTCGCCCCGCTCAATCCGGCCAGGCAGCTTGAAGCTGACGGTGCACAACCCTCGCGCGTCGACCACGCCCGGCACCTGCGCCACGGTGACGCCATCCACGAGGGCGGTGGCGGTGACCCGGGCACCCGAGGGAACGCCGCCCTCGGCACGCTTCACATCAAGCGTGGCGGTGACCGTGTCCCCCGGTCCGTAACCATCGCGGAGGAACTCGATCTGCGACTTGAGCCGGGGAGCGCGGTAGGCACGCACGTCGAACTTGCGCTCAGCGGGGGCCTCGCCCGTCCAGGGATAGGAGACGCTGAGCGTGTACTCGCCCCCGGCCATGTCCTCCGGGACGGTCCAGGAGTAGCCCCAGACCGAGTTCTCACTCACCACCCTCGCGGAGGTGACGACGTCCCCCTTGGGACCCCGGATCTCCACGTTGGCATGCGCCTGGTTCGCGAGGGGAGTATGGCCGCGGGCCTCGAGCATGAGACCCCGCGCCAGCACCTGCTCACCGGGCCGGTAGAGGGGCTTGTCGGTGCTGATGAAGGTCAGAGCGCGGCCGGACCCGCCGAGTGAAGCAGTGTCCGCCCGGGCAGCCAATACCTGCTGCGGCTGGAAGCTCATGGAAATGGCGAGGCCGACAGTGGCGAGGGCGAGGAGGGCGCGTGGGACAACGTGTTCGATCATGGGATTCCCTGGAACAGAGAATAGGGTCACCAGGGAACGAATGTGTGCGTCGAAAGTTCTGCCCAGGAGCAAGCCGGTGCTCTAGGCCACCGAGTGATGCTCGTGATCCGCGGGGCGCGAGTCCTTCGCCGCGTGCTCGTGCGCCACGGGCAGCAGGACGCGGAAGGTGCTGCCCTGCCCCACCACACTCTCCACGGAGAGCGCTCCTCCGAGCCCGCGGATGATGTCGTGACTGATGGACAGGCCCAGGCCCGTCCCTTCTCCCACCGGCTTGGTGGTGAAGAAGGGCTCGAAGATGCGCTCGAGGTTCTCCACGGGAATCCCGCAGCCGTTGTCCCGCACCTCCACCACCGCCTGCGAGGTGCCCTGCATGCACGTCACCAGCCGGATCTCCCCACCCGACCTGGGCAGGGCCTGCGCCGCGTTGATCAGCAGGTTGGTGAAGACCTGCGCGAGCTGCACGGAGTTGCCCAGCACCTGGGGTAGCTCCCCGTAATCGCGCACCAGCCGCCCCCGGCTGCGCAGCCGGCCCCAGGCCAGGTGCACCGAGTTCTCCAGCACCTCGTGCAGATCCAACGGGTGCGTGGTCATCGTATCGCCCCGAGAGAGCGCCCGGAGGCTCTCGACGATGAGCCGCATGCGCTCGGTCCCCTCGCGGGCCTCGTTGATCGCCTCCATCAGCTCGTGCGCGTCCTCCTCCGGCAGCCCCAGCCTGCGCAGCTCCGTGCCGATGAAGCCGAGGTTGCCGGAGACAAAGGCCAGCGGGTTGTTGATCTCATGCGCAACCCCCGCGGCGAGCATCCCGATGGAGGCCATCCGCTCGTTGAGCCGCAGGCGCAGCTCGTTCTCGCGCTGCGCGGTGATGTCCCGCACCGTGACGGCCATGCAGTCGCCCACCGCGCACAGCTGGCGGCGGAACCAGCGGCGTCCCTTGCCGGGCTCGAGCTGATCCACCTCGTCGTCATGGGTCCGGCCGGTGCTCCACACCTGCTCGCACAGGTGGCGCGGAGCGATGAAGACCGCATGCGGGAAGTCGGAGAGCGGACGCCCCTCCGCCGCACGCGCCTCACAGCCCAGCAGGGACTCCGCATGGGTATTGAGGCGCAGCACCCGCAAGTGCTCCGGCTCGCCCCGGAGGATGAAGAACGCATCGAAGCTGTTGCTGGCCGCCGCCCGAAAGAGCGCCTCACTCTGGCGCTGGGCCGCCTCGCCCCGCCGGTGGTGTGACAAGTCCCTCGCAATCCCGAACAGCCCCACCACCTGCCCATCCGGCCGGCGGATGACCCCCTTGGTGGAGAGCCACTCGCGCCGCACCCCCGCCATCTGCTCGCTCATCTCCGCATGGAGGGTGCGCCCGGCCAGCAGCGTCTGCCGATCGAACTCCAGGGTGTTCTGCGCCTCCTCCGCCGACATCAGGTCGCTGTCCGTGCGGCCGATGATCTCCTCCACCGGCTTGCCCAGGTAGTGCGCCCCCACGCTGTTGATGAAGGTGTAGCGCCCCTGAAGATCCTTGGTGAAGACCGCGTCCGGCATCTCCTCGACGATGGACAGGAAGAGCTCGCGGTAGGGCAGCTCTGGAGGGCTCTTCATGATGATGAAATATCCACAACTGGCCCGTGCGAGCAGTTGGCCCCCTGTCCTTTGCGGGCTCCAGACGTCCGGCAGCGCACGCTCGGCCCGTGCCAGCCTCCGGCGCTCGTCCGCTGCCGGACAGCCCCCCCTACCTCGGGACAGGAGGTGGGCTTCCGTGCGTCCAGGTAGGGCCCGAAAAAACCTCCAATCCAGGCCCTGTAAAAACGACAGCATTCCGCCCTAGTCACGATGGGCTCGTGATGCAAGTACCCGCTTTCACTGAGGAACGTTGCCCGGGGGCTGCTGGCATCCCCGTTGCTTTTGGCAATGGGCACGAAGTCGCAACGCACCGCTCAACGTCCTCCATCCCCCGAGAGACCCATGCTCGCCACCTCCTCCCTCTCCTCCACTGAGACCCTCACCACGTACCTCTCGGACATCAGCCAGTACCCGTTGCTCACCGTGCAGCAGGAGCAGACGCTGGCCCGCAACTTCCGTCAGGGCGATCTCTCCGCGGGTCACCGCCTGGTGACGAGCAACCTGCGGTTCGTGATGAAGGTGGCCTACGAGTACCGCTCCTACGGCATCAAGATGTCCGACCTCATCCAGGAGGGGAACATCGGCCTGATGAAGGCGGTGCAGAAGTTCGATCCGGACAAGGGCATCCGCCTCATCTCCTACGCGGTGTGGTGGATCCGCGCGTACATCCAGAACTACATCCTGAAGAACTGGTCGCTGGTGAAGCTGGGCACCACGCAGGCGCAGCGCCGGCTGTTCTTCAGCCTGGCCCGCACGCGGCGTGAGCTGGAGAAGCTCGGCTCGGGCGACGGCAACATCGTCGACGCCGAGGAGATTGCCCGGAAGCTGAACGTGAAGGCCTCCGAGGTGCGCGAGATGGAGCAGCGCATGGGCGGCCGGGACTTGTCGCTGGACGCGCCGGTGGGTGAGGAGGGTGACGCCACGCACCTGGACTTCGTGGAGTCGGAGTCGGCCTCGCAGGTGGACGAGGTGGCGGACCGGCAGCAGGCGCAGCTCACCCGCGAGCGCATCCGCCAGGCGCTGCAGCGGCTGGATCCGCGCGAGCGCTTCATCATCGAGCATCGGGTGATGGGCGACGCGGAGATGACGCTGAGCGAGCTGGGCGAGCACTTCGGCTTCTCGCGCGAGCGCGCCCGCCAGCTGGAGATCCGCGCCAAGGACAAGCTCAAGGCGGAGCTGGCCTCGCTGATGGCCGAGGTGGGCCAGGACGAGGCGGCCGCCCGCTAATCCCTTCAGGTCCTCGGGGGGCCCTCCAACACGCGCGTAAGCACCGACAGGGAGCGCTCGTCCACCGTGGCTCCTCTGTTGCTAGCGCGCCGGGCAGGGGTTATGCGTGAGGGAACATCCCAATCCCCACAACATGACCTCCCATCCCATCAAGGTGCTGTGGATCCATGAGTCCATCCGCCGCCGTCCCGGGCTGTTTGTTGAGCTAGCCGAGGGTCAAGCCGGTCAGGCGCGGGGACTGATCGAACACGCACTCACTCGACTCTCGTCCCCCAGGTTCGGGAATGAGGCGAGCCGGGTCGAGCTCCGGGTGTGGCCAGGCCCGCCCGGCCCGGCCTTCGAGCTCCAGGATGATGGACGTGGATGGCCGCTGGACGTCATCTCCGTCGCCGGAGCGCCGATGAGCCGGATCGACCGGGTGATGACCGAATTCCACCTGGAGCCGGACGAGACGTATCGGGCCGTCCGGCAGCCGGAGCCGGAGCCGGAGCCCCAGGTCTGGGGGCCCTTTGGCGGAGTGGGAGTCATCCTCAATGCCCTCTGCAGCCGGGTGACCATTCAGACGGCACGGGATGGCGTCCGGGTTGCGGCGCGATACTCACGCGGAGGGATCATCGCGCCCGTGCATCCCTCCTCCCATGGGCCGTCACGAGGCACGCGCGTGATCTTCGAGTTCGATCCGCTGCTCTTCGATGCCGCGACGCAGGCGCATGTCTCCTCGAAGGAAGTCCTGGAGGAGCTCGTCTCGCGTCACCCCTCCGCCACGGTGGAATGGGTGCCGGACTACCCCTTGGGCGCCTACCCTCCCTGGTAGCTTCGAGGCGCCTCTAGCGAAGGTCGGCCGGCAGCGCTGGCGAGGACAGCAGTTCGAGGAACACGCCCCAGCGTCGCTCGTGCGACGCGCCCGGGCCCGCCTTCCGCTCCACGTACTGCTTCACCATGTCACGCCCCAGGTTGTAGTTGATGACGTACGAGCGATTGTGGTCGATGAAGGCCATCCGCTGGGTGGCGCGCTCGGGGGACAGCAGCCCGTAGCGCACGAGCCAGTCGCGCGCCGCCTCCCGGCTCATGGTGCCGTCGAGATACCGGCGCGCGGCCTCGTTGACCACGTAGGACAGCTTCTCGATCAGCTCCTCCATCCGCACGTAGTCGGCGGCGCGCTTCGGGTCGAGCCCCGCGAGCGGGAAGAGGACGTCGCGCAGGTACGCCTCCGCATCGGGGAAGGCCAGCTCGATGCCATAGTTGGCGCTGCCCTCGGCGATGAGCGACATGGGCGAGAAGAGCGGGTACACCGAGAACTCCACCCAGCCGCGCTCGCGCACCAGGTGCTGCTCCAGCAGCGCGTTGTAGACGTGGTGGCCGGGGTAGCCCTCGTGCGCAGCGAGGTCGATGGCGCGCTGGATGAAGATGGGCAGATCCGTGTTGATTTGAATCACGCTCTTCGCGTTGCCCTTGAACCAGTTGTAACCGCCCCAGGGCTTGTCGTTGACGTACTCCAGGGAGAACGCCTCGTGGGCGGGCAGCGGCACGTGCTTCAGCGTGCGGCGGCGCGACTCCTCGGTGGCGGCGCGGAAGACGGCGTCCAGCTTCTCCCTGGGAATGACGAAGTCCTTCCGGAAGTGCTCCAGACGCTCGGACAGTGGACCCTGGCCGGGCACGAGCCGCTCCAGCTCGGCGAGCACCGCTTCGAACTCCGCCTCGGTGTGCCCCGGGTCTCGCGCGGCATAGAGAGCCTGGCTCTCCTCGTCGAACTTCAGCGTCTCTCCCGACAGCATCCGCACACGCGCGCCGAGGGCCGAGAGCTGGGTCAGCAGGAAGCGGCGGCGCATCGCGACGAGCGCATCCTCGGGCACCGGCACCGCTTCCACCTGCTTCACCAGCGTGGCGGTGCGCTCGCCAATCACCGGCAGGGGCAGCTTCGCGGCCTCGGCCTCCTTCGCCCAGGCTTCGGGCCCGTAGTACGCGTCCACGTACTGGGCGTCATGCTGGCCCACGGCGAGGACCAGCTTCACGTACTGCTCGGCGGAGGAGTCCAGGGAGGAAGGTGTCTTCATCGGCAACCCGGTGGAGGGCTGGGAGGTGGGCGTCGCACCACGCGTGGCGCATGCAAGGAGCACGGAGGTGAGGACCAGAACGGACACACGTCGGAAGGTCGTCAGCATGGAGTAGCGCCGGTTGTAGACGAACGGCCCCATCCGTTCCAGCGGCCCTGATTCTAATGCCCCGGGCCGCTGCGCTGGCGTAGCTCGCTCCATGCCTGGTTGAGCCGGCGCGTCTCCTCCGCCGCGAGCGCCTGGAGC
The DNA here is from genome assembly GCF_026626635.1 of Archangium lansingense. Taxonomy (GTDB): domain Bacteria; phylum Myxococcota; class Myxococcia; order Myxococcales; family Myxococcaceae; genus Archangium; species Archangium lansingense. The sequence goes on along the minus strand of NZ_JAPNKA010000001.1, from coordinate 5,734,415 downwards.
TTGGACCCCAGCTGCGCCACCTTGTCCGGGTGGTACTGGGTGATGAGGGCGAGGTAGGCCCGCTTCACCTCGGCCAGCGGCGTGCCCGGAGCCACGCCGAGCACTTCCCAGGGGCTGCTAGGAGGGGCGGTCCGAGCCGCCACGGGCTCTTCGTCGTTTTCCGGAGCCTCGTCCTCTTGAGTCTCCGACGCAGGGGGCTCCTCCTCCCGAATCGGAGACACCCCGAGCTCCTCCGCACACGGTGAGCACAGCAACAATTCGCGCACCCCAGGGCTGCCGCTCTTTGCTTCGCGTTGCCTGGCACTTGGCTCCAGCAGCGTGTAATCGCCGAAGCATTCGCCACACACCATCCGCCGGCAGTGCTCGCAGCGCGCGGCGCAGTCCGCCTGCTCGAGCGGCGCTCCGCAGGTGAAACAATCCTCGGGGAGCGGAGCCTCCTCGCCACAAGCCGCGCAGAACGCCCAGGAGGGCTCGAGCTTCGCCTCACACCCCACGCACACGGGCGCATCCGTCTCATCGGAAGGTTGCCAACGCTGCGCCGAGGCACACCAGGGACAGTACGGCATGAGCCACGCCACCCTCCCCTGGCATTTGCGCGAGTGGCAATCGAAGTCGAGCGCGTAGCCCTCGGCGGTGTCTCCGGCTTCGTTGTCCTCCTCGAAGGACGCTCCGCAATCCCAGCAGAAGTTGAACGCGGCGTGCGAAGGCGCTCCACACGCGTCACACGCGGGGTTGCCGTGCTCGGCCTCCCACTCCATCCCGATGCCACAGTCGGGACAGCACTGCATCCACCGCACTGCCCGAGCATGCTTGCAGGCCGCCTGCGCCGCTCGCCTGCGCCGGCCTGGCGGCTCGGGGAAGGACGGCGTCTCACCGCGGGCCGCGAACGACTCCCACAGACAACTGCCACAGACCTGCGAGTGCAGGCAGTCCTGGCACACTTCATCGCGACAGAGGCCGCAGCTGCCCACGAGGCGGCGGCCCCCAAGCCCCCGGCGGGCGGGCGGCAGCTCCTCCAAACAGCATGGGCATGCAGACATGCGCTCCCCAGTAGATTGGAACCCGCTTGCGAACAGCTCGAGGGAGCAGCCTACCCCGTCCCGAGGAGTCTGCACGAACCTGTCCGACAGTCGGACAGCTCGCCCGGGTGACCCGGGAAGGCAAGCGCGACGTCTACGTGTCGGCGGAAGGTTTCAGTGTCTTCATCCGAGGCGGTGACAACGTGCCGTTGTACCAGGAAGCCAGGGCCAGAGGGTATAAAGTAACCAAAGAGGGGCTCATCGATCTCCGAGGACAACCATGCGCTTGCCGCTGGACAGAAGCGCCGCTACGCCTGTGTCACTGCTGCGGCTCATCTGGCGGTCCTATCTCACGAGTGCGCTCATCCCAGTCTTCTTGATCGAACTGGCGCTCATTGCCGCCTACCTCATCACCAACAGCGTCATTCGCGATCAGAACATCACCACCCTGCAACGTCTGGCGACCGAGCAACTCCAACATATTGCTCAGCAGCAAGCCGAGCACATCGGCTCACAACTTGCCTCTGTGGCCTATAATACAGAGCTGCTCCGCTACCATGCCGAGCAGGCCTTCGTGACGCCGTTCATCCCTGATACCCAGGAGCGCTCACGCTATGCCCTCTCCCAGGATGGCACGCTCTATACGACACATGAGCTCCCCGGCCGGGCTGGTCTCGTTTATTCCAGGCTCACCCGCATCGGTGAGCCCGAGCGCATCAAGGCGTTGCAGTTTTCTCAACTCGATCCGCTGCTCAAGAGCCTCGTGGAGACTCACCCGCTGGTCACCCAGGTCTATGTCCTCACCGCGGATCACATGGACCGGTTCTACCCCTATAGAGAGTATAAGGAAGTCCTCGAGTGGGTCGGTGCGGACTATAACCCCTCTACCTACAGCTACTATTTCGAGGCAGACGCGGCTCACAATCCTGAGCGAAAGGTTGTCTGGACGGACGTGTACGTCGACACAGCCGGCCACGGGTGGCTGACTTCGGCCGCCGCCCCGCTCTACCCAGGGCGTGGTGACCGCATGGAGGGGGTGGTAGGGCTGGACATCAGCGTCGACCGCATCACCCAGCAAGTGCTCCAGCTGGACCTGCCTTGGAATGGTTATGGGATGCTGGTGGGGAGGCGCGGCACCATCCTCGCGCTGCCCGCCCAAGGGGAACGAGACTGGGGATTGAAAGACCTCACCCAATACGCCTACCAGGAGCCCATCCGGAACGACATCTTCAGGCCAGACACCTTCAATCTGTTCAAGCGCGAGGACGGCCACGCACTCGGCCAGCACATGGTCTCCGCGCACCATGGGCTGCAGACCGTGACACTGATGGGGCGCAACAAACAGGTGGCCTGGTCCACCGTGAAGGGGACTGACTGGAAGCTCCTGGTCGTCGTGGACGAGGCAGACATCTTCGCGGAAGCCTATGCACTCAACAGGCGCATCGTCCGTGTGGGCTTGGGCATGATCGCCGGTCTGATTCTCTTCTATGTGCTCTTCTTCGTGTGGCTTTACAGAAAGGTGCGCCGGATGAGCACCTTGCTCGCTGAACCGCTGCTGGACCTGGAGAGCATGATGCAGCGGATCGGCCAAGGCGAGTACGCGCAGCCACGGCCAACCTATTCCATCACCGAGCTGCAACGCACCGGTGAGGGGTTGTTCCAGATGGGGCAATCCTTGGGGCAGAGCAACGCGTCCTTGCATCAGGCCCGCACGGACCTGGAGCAGCTCAACATGGAGCTGGAGGAGCGCATCCAACACCGCACCCGTGAGCTGGAAATGGCCAATGCAGCCCTCAACCAGGAGAACACGGCCAAGCAGGCCCTCATCAAGGAACTGCAGCGCACGCAGAACCAGCTCATCCAGTCAGAGAAGCTGGCCTCCCTGGCTCAGCTCGCCTCGGGCATCGCGCACGAGCTCAAGAACCCGCTCAACTTCATCAACAACATGTCCGAGGCCAATATTGAGCTTGCTCAGGAACTGGAGCGAACGCTACAGGAGCGGCCCCAGGTTTCCCTGAGCGAGGTCCGCGACCTCATCACGGATCTCAAGCAGAACGCGACTGTTGTCCACCATCATGGTGTGCGGGCGGACCATATCATCCGGAGCATGATGGAGCATGCCCAGGGCCGATCCGGGGCGCTCGAGCCAACGGACGTGGAAGCGCTCGTGGAGCAGTACTTGAAGCTGACCTACGCTGGGGAGCGTGTTCGCAATCCGGGGCTTGAAGTGACGTTCGTACGGGAGTTTGACCCCGCGGTGGGGAAGATACAGGCGAGGCCTCAGGAACTGGGCCGCGTGCTCCAGAACCTGATCCAAAATGCCATCGATGCCGTGTCATTGAAGCAGCGCGGATCCACCAACGACTACGTGCCCACCATTACCCTGCGCACTTGTCGCGAGGGCGGCAACATCATCCTTCAGGTGGAGGACAACGGGCCCGGCATCCCGAAGGACATCCAAGGCCGCATCTTCGAGCCGTTCTTCACCACAAAACCACCAGGAGGTGGCAACACCGGGCTGGGCCTGTCGCTGAGCTACGACATCGTCAAGCTACACGGGGGAAGCCTGACGGTGGAGAGCGAAGTGGGCAGATACACCCGGTTCACCGTGAGCCTTCCCGCTGGCGACAGGCCCTGAAGCAGGCATCAAGAATTCAGGAAGGTATTGCTCTCGCTGAACCGCTGATGGTGCCAGTAGGGGTAGGCGGGAGGCGTGGCGCTCGCCGCGTCGAGCTTCGCCACCTGCTTCGGGGTGAGGTTCCAGCCGATCGCGCCCAGGTTCTGGCGCAGTTGCTCCTCATTGCGTGCGCCGATGATGACGTTGGCGACCGTCGGCCGTTGCAGCAGCCAGTTGATGGCCACCTGCGGCACTGTCTTTCCGGTCTCCGCCGCCACCTCGTCGAGCGCATCCACGACCCGGTAGAGGTACTCCTCGGGAATCTGGGGGCCGCCCGCGGCCGTCTGGGAGTTCTGGAGCCGGGTGCCCTCGGGCAGGGGCTGGCCGCGGCGGATCTTGCCCGTCAACCGGCCCCAACCCAGCGGGCTCCAAGCGAGCGCGCTGACCTTCTGGTCGAGCCCCAGGGGCATCAGCTCCCACTCGTAGTCGCGCCCGACGAGCGAGTAGTACGCCTGGTGGGCCACGTAGCGCGCGAGGTTGTGGCGCTCCGACACGCCCAGCGACTTCATGAGGTGCCAACCCGGGAAGTTCGAGCAACCGAGGTAGCGGACCTTCCCGGCGCGCACGAGGTCGTCGAGCGTGTTGAGTGTCTCCTCGACGGGGGTGACGGGATCGAAGCCGTGGAGTTGGAAGAGGTCGATGTAGTCAGTGCCCAGGCGGCGCAGGCTCCCCTCGACCGCGCGGAGCAGGTGGTGGCGCGACGAGCCCACGTCGTTGGGACCGGGGCCCGCGCGGAGGGTGGCCTTGGTGGAGAGGATCACCCGCTCACGGCGCCCCTTGATCGCCTGGCCGAGGATCTCCTCGGCCATTCCGCCCGAGTACACGTCGGCCGTGTCGAACATGTTCAGCCCGCAGTCGAGGGAGATGTCGACGAGCCGGGTGGCCTCCTTCACGTCGCTGCTGCCAAAGCCCTTGAAGAACTCGTTGCTGCCTCCGAACGTCCCCGTGCCGAGACTGAGGACGGGAACCTTGAAGCCCGATGCGCCGAGTTGTCTGAATTCCATGGAGTCGACCTGCTTGTTGGGGCCCCGCGTTCGTACGGAGCGGCCCCCAGGCTAACCCAAGCGAACGGGGAAGGACTGTGACCCGGCTTCTGGAGTGCACGCGCCCCGCGCGGAGCGTAAGGTAGCGGGGCGATGAAGCCGTGGAAGGTGATTGATCGGGCGCCCGCTCCGGGCGGTGGCGAGCTGGTGCTGCACCAACGTGACGAGGAGTTCGCCATCCGGGTGAACGGCCGCGAGCTCATGTCCAGCCGCCAGCATGGATCCGAAGAGAAGATGGCCGAGGTGGCCTGCGAGGGCCTCGGCGGCAAGCGGCCTCGGGTCCTCGTGGGAGGCCTGGGGCTGGGCTACACGGTCCGGGCCACGCTGGAACGGCTGCCTCCGAATGCCGAGGTGGTGGTCTCGGAGCTGGTGCCCGCGGTCGTCGCGTGGAACCAGGGCGTGCTGGGACCCCTGGCCGGACGGCCGCTGGATGATCCCCGAGTGAAGGTGGAAACACGCGACGTGGGAGAGCTGCTCCGCCAGGCGGAGGGGCACTATGACGCGGTGCTCCTGGACGTGGACAACGGCCCCGAGGCGCTCACGCAGGAGGAGAACCGCTGGCTCTATGGCGAACGGGGCCTGGCCTCCATCCGGCGCGCACTCAAGCCCCGAGGCGTAGTGGTGGTGTGGTCCGCCTCGCCAGACAGGGCCTTCGCCACCCGGCTCAAGCGGGCGGGGTTCGCCACCGAGGTGGTGGAGACTCCCGCGCGCGGCAAGGGCGGCGGACCCCTTCATACCCTCTTCGTCGGGCGCTCCGGGTGAACACACCCCAGGCATTTCCCGTGAAGAAATGAAAGGGGGGACTTCCTTTGTGGCGCCAAAGGTGCCACATAGGGGCTTCCGAATCGCACAGAGCGGCGGAATTCCGGCGCATTCGACCGCGTCGGACGAGAAAGAAGACAAGTAATGGCGACTGGTACTGTGAAGTGGTTCAACGACGCGAAGGGCTTCGGTTTCATCATGCAGGAGGGCGGTGGCGAGGACCTGTTCTGCCACCACACCGCCATCCAGTCCGAGGGCTTCCGCACCCTGGCCGAGGGCCAGCGCGTTGAGTTCGACATCGCCCGCGGCCCCAAGGGCCTGCAGGCGCAGAACGTGCGCCCCATCTGATGGGGACCTGAGCCACTTCGCCGAGCGATAGAGGCTCAATCCAGGGCCTGCCTCCCAACCATGGGGGCAGGCCCTTGGTGTTTCTAGAGGTGCCTCTGGAGGTCAGGGCTTCCGACCCGCCCACGGGCGAGCCTGCTCCAGCTGCGAGGCCAGACGGAACAGGGTGGCCTCGTCCCCGAAACGGGCGGCGAACTGCACACCCACGGGGAGTCCGGCGGCGTTCCAGTAGAGCGGCACCGACATGGCCGGCTGCCCCGTCTGGTTGAAGAGCTGCGTGTTGGGGGTCTTCTCCAGGCTGTTGCCGGCGAGCTCATCGAGCAGCTTGAGGAACGCGGGCTTCAGCGGGAGCTTGCGCAGCACGGAGAGCGCGGCGAGCTCGGCGGGCTTGAGTGCCAGCTCACCGATGCGAATCGGCGGATACGCGAGCGTCGCATCGAGGAAGAGATCGTACCGTTCGTGGAAGGCCGCCATCATCCGGCCAGCGCGGTGCATGGCGTTGCGCGCCCGCTGCAGATCGGCCGCGGTGAGGATGTTGCCGAGCTGCGCGAGCGCCCAGGTGCTCGGCTCGACGTCGGTGGCGTCCACGGGCTTGCCCCTCTGCTGGCCAATCTCCTCGAGCTGCACCGACGTGTTGGCCGCGACGTTCACCAGGTACGAGCGCACCAGCTCCTCGCGATCGAATCGGGGGGCGTCATCGACGAGCTCGTGACCCAGCTCCTGGCAGAGCTTCACCGCGTCCTGGACGGCCGCCTTGCAGTCCGGGTGCACGTGCTTGCCGTAGAGCGAACCGGTGGAGAAGGCGATGCGCAGGCGGCCAGGAGCAGTGCCCACCTCCTGGAGGAAGGGCCGGGCAGGCGCCGGTGCCGCATAGGGCGCGCCCAGGTCCGCGCCCTGGGTCGCATCGAGCATCGCAGCGCTGTCCCGCACGCTGCGGGTGAGCACGTGCTGCTGGACGAAACCACCCCACCCCTCCCCCACATCCGGGCCCAGTGGATTGCGGGCACGGGTGGGCTTGAGCCCGAAGAGGCCGCAGGCGGACGCGGGGATGCGGATGGAGCCACCTCCATCGCCGCCGTGGGCCATGGGCACCACCCGGGCCGCTACGCACGCCGCCGAGCCTCCGCTGGAGCCTCCCGTCGAGTGCTCCGGGTTCCAGGGGTTGCGCGTCGGCCCGTTCAGCGCCGGCTCGGTGGTTCCGAGGATGCCCAGCTCGGGCGTGGCCGTCTTGGCCACGATGACGACGCCCGCGCGGCGGAAGCGCGCCATGAGCTCCGCGTCGTGGTCCGGGATGAAGCCCACCAGCGCCCGGCACCCGCCCACGAAGGGCTCGCCCGCCAGATAGCCGTCCAGGTCCTTCACCAGGAAGGGCACCCCGGTGAAGGGTCCCTCGGGGAGCGAGCCCGCAGCGGCCTTACGCGCCTGCTCGTACATCTTGTGGACTACGGCGTTGAGCTTCGGGTTGACGGCTTCGATTCGCGAGATGGTCTCCTCCACCAGCTCGGTGGGGTGAAGCTCCTTCTTGCGGACCAGCTCGGCGAGAGCGGTAGCGTCGAGCGCGTCGTATCCCTGGATGGCCATGAGCCTGCTATCTAGCACCGCCATGGCGAAACCCCAGTATTGGCTGATCAAGAGCGAGCCCTCCGTCTACGCCTACGCCCGGCTGGAGACGGACGGCAGGACGGAGTGGACGGGCGTGCGCAGCTTCGAGGCTCGCAACAACATCCGGGCCATGAAGCCCGGGGATTTGTGCCTCTACTACCACTCGAACGAGGGCAAGGCCGTGGTGGCCGTGGCCCGCGTGCTCACCGAGCCAGGGCCGGATCCCACCGCGCCCGGTGAGGACTGGGCCTCTGTCGAAGTGGGCCCCTTGGTGGTCTTGAACGAGCCGGTGACGCTCGCCACCGTCAAGGCTTCCCGCGAGCTGAAGGAGTTTCCGCTCATCACCCGGAGCCGCCTCAGCGTGGCCTCGGTGACCCCCGAGCACTTCAAGCTCATCCTCGAGATGAGTGGCACGAAGCTGCCCAAGGCTCGCTGAGGGGAACCCGAGGGTGGCTGCACGGGTTCAACCCGGGAGACGGCTACCCTCACCCCGTCCCTCTCCCGAGGGGAGAGGGGAAATTGGCTTGGGTTGATTGGCTTGGGTTGATTGGCTTGGGTTGATTGGCTTGGGTTGATTGGCGTAGGGAGTTGGGGTTCAGGCGTTGGCCGAGTGCAGCTTCTGCTGGAGCAGGTTCGCTCGGTTGCGCGCGGAGAGGAGCTGCTGCCTCAGGGACTCGGCATCGCGCGATACGTCCACGAAGTCCTGCGCCTCCGCGTCGCTCGCCAACTTCCCCGCCCCCTCCGCTACCTCCGTCATCCGCTCGTTCACCGCCTGCAGCGAGGCGATGACATCCTCCGTCTTCATCGCCTGCCCCTGCTGCGTCATCCCCGCCACCTCGTGCATCTGCGAGCTCAACGAGGCCGCCTGCTGCCCCAGCTCGCCGAAGCGCTCCATCAGTGCCTGGTACACCTTCGTGCGCTCCTGCAGCTCCAGCGCCCGCTCGTTCACCTCGGCCGCCAGCGTCTGCTGCCGATCCCTCCACCCGTTGAGCACCCCCAGCAGCGTGCGCATGTGCGCCACCATCCGCTCGTCGCAGTCCGCCACCTGGGTGAGCAGCTTGCCCATCTTCTCCAGGTTCTTCTGCGAGCGCATCGTGCCCGTGCGCACCTCCTCCGCCAGCGACTCGAACCTGCGCAGCTCCTCCTCGATGGAGGCCGCGGCATTGACCAGCTCAGAGGACTCGGATTGCTGCCGCTTGCTCATACGTGTGTCACTCCAGAAAGAGGGACCTCGGGCCGCGTCCTAGCAGATCTCACTTCCCGGAACCCGCCCGGACTGGTGCGGAGCCAGCAACGTCACCTTCGGCCCCACGAAGGTATGCCGCTGGGATGCCGCCCAGTAGACAATCAGCAGCGCCAGCGCTCCCGCGAAGGTGTACCCGGCCAGCTCGTTGGGCGGGAGGATGAAGAGCACCATCACCACCGCGCACCAGGTGAGCGCTACCCCGTTCACCAGCGTCGAGAAGCGTCCCAGGTCCCAAGGCCCCCGGTGCGACCAGGCCCCGCTGCGCCGTGCCCGCATCCCCACCCAGATGGGCACCGCGTACGAGGCGTAGAGCGCCAGCGTGCTGAGCGCCACCATGGCCGCGTAGGCCCCACTCCAGATGGCCACCCCGAAGGCCGCCGCCACCGACACCCAGATGGCCACGTGCGGGCTGCGAAAGCTCGGGGACACGCTCGCCAGGTGCGTCGAGCCCGGCAGCCCCCCATCCCGCGCAAACGCGAAGAGCATGCGCGAGTTGGACGTCACCGAGGACAGCCCGCAGAACCACATGGCCCCGATCGCAATCCACACCAGCGCTCCGCCCAGCGCCGGCCCGAGCGACTCGCGCAGCACGTACAGGAACGGGTTGGGCGCGGCAGCCGCGGCGGGAAGGTTCCCAATCGCCAGCGTCACCCCCACCAGCAGCGCGTAGCCCACCACCGCGCTCACCGCCACCGACAGGAAGATGCCCCAGGGCGCATTGCGCGTGGGGTCCACCGTTTCCTCCGACACGTGAGCGCTGGCGTCATAGCCGGTGAACGTCCACTGCGCCTGCAGCAGGCCAATGAGGAAGCCGTACGTGTAGATGTTGCTCTCCGAGGAGAAGCGCGTGAGGAGAAAGGCGGCATCCTGCCGGGGCGCGAACGCCACCAGCGCGCCAATCATCACCGCCACGCCCGCCACGTGGTACCAGGCCGACAGGTTGTTGAGCAGCGCCACCGCGCGCACGCCCACATGGTTGAGCACGGCGTGCGACAACAGGATGGCCGCGTAGACCGGCAGCACGTAGCCCCGCTCCCGCGGCCACCCGAGCATGTCCACCAGGAACTCCGCCAGCCCGTAGTCAATGCCCGCGGTGATGGCGAACTGGCCGATGGTGTTGAGCCATGCCGTGAAGAAGCCCACCCGCGGGCCTCCCAGCATCGCGGACCAGTGGTACAGCGCCCCCGCCGTGGGGAACGAGGAGGCGAGCTGCGCGAGGCTCGCCGCCACCGTCAGCGTCATCACCGCCACCAACGGCCACCCCACCGCCATGACGAAAGGCCCGCCAAAGCGCAGGCCATGGCCATAGAGCGTCACCGCTCCGGTGAGAATGGAGATGATGGAGAAGGAGACGGCGAAGTTGGAGAAGCCGCCCATGTCGCGCAACAACTGCTGCGCGTACCCCAAGCGCTGGAGCTGGGCCGCATCCGCGTCCAACTGATGCTTCTTGTCGGCGTCCATGCCCGGCACCATGAACACTCGGCCGGGAGATGGAAGGGGACGGCGGTACGGAGTGTGGCCTCTTCGGCACTCCGAGGAGGCAACCGCTACGGCTTGCGCTCCTCGCGCGGCTGCCCGGGAGCCGCGGGAGCGCCCGGAGCCCCGCGCACGTCATCGACGCGCCGCTGGATGCGGATCCGATGCGGACCCACCCCCATGCCCATGGGGCCCATCTCCGCCTCCAGCTTCTGCCAGTAGTCGGGGCCCAGCGTCTTCTTGATGGCCACCATCAAGCCCACCCGGTTCTGGCGCACCGCCGTCTCCGCACGGCCCACCTTCTCCACCAGGTCCTTCACGGTTCCCTCGTTCGGAGTCGGCTGACGCAGTTCCTTCTCCAACGCGAGCTGAGCCCGCTTGAGGTCCGCCTCCAGGCCGATCAGCGCGTCATTGGATTCGAAGCTCAGGTCCTGCACCTTCTGCACGAGGTTCTGCGGCAGGCCGATCTTCGCCGCCACGTCCGCCGGAATCCCGAAGGACGGCGGCGCCAGCGGAGGCTCGGGAGGCATCGGAGGGGCAGGCGGCGCGGGCGGCATCGGCGCCGCCGCACCCGGCCCGTACACCCGGACGCGTACGTCCTCCTGCTTCTCCTGCGCCAGGGCGGGCACCGCGGTGAGGACCACGAGGGCACACAGCAGCTTCTTCATCATGGTTCTGCTCCTTTCACTTCAGCGTCTTCACTTCGACTCAGCGGGACTGCGACACGTGGAAGGCCGCGAGGGCCGTCTGGAAGGGCTCCGAGTCCAGCGCCGTGACGTCCGGCGGGCGCACCCAGGCGGCGAGCACCCCAAAGGGCTGGTACGTCTCGTCCTCGACACTCGGGTTGGTGCGCGTGTAGCCGTACACCTCGTCGAACAACACCTCGACGGAGACGACCTCGCTCCCCTGCCCCACCCGCTCCTCCCCCACGGGCTCCCCGGCTCGCAGGGACCCCTCGATGGGACCCCCTACCCCCTGCTCGGTCTCGAACGGCACCGGCGTCCGCACTCGGGGCGCGACGAGCAGCACCAGAGCCACCACGGCAGCCGTGGCGGTGGCACTGGCCATCATCCGGCGGCGGTGCTGGCGACGGCGAACCTCGCCAAGGATGGCCTCGCGCGAAACGTGGGCCGGGGCCGGCGGGTCCGGCAGGCGCAGCGAGGTGGCGGACGCGTGGAGTCCGGCGAGCGCTCGGCACGAGGCGCACGTCTCCAGGTGGGCCTGGAAGCCGGGAGGCCTGGGCAGGCGCTCGTCCACGAGGGCCGCTGCGAAGTCCTGGCAGCTCATGGGGTGTCTCCTTGCAGCGCGTCAGCGGCCTTGAGCTTCTGCAGCGCCCGGTAGAGGTGAATGCGAACGGTGCCTCGACCGATGTTCATCGCATCGGCAATGGCATCGAGGTCGAGCCCCTCCAGGTAGTGGAGGGAGAAGGCCGTGGCCTGCTGGGCCGGGAGCGTCCGCAGGGCCCGGCCAAAGGCGCGCCAGCGCTCGGCACCAGCGAAGCGCTCCTCGGGTGAGGGCACAGGGGCGGGACCCAGGTCCAGCACCTCGCGCACGAGGTTCCAGACCCGGCGCCGACGCAGGTGGCCCATGGTGCGTGAGACGAGGATGCGCCGAAGCCAGGCGGGGCCTGCTTTCGGGTCCCTCAGCGTGTGGCGCTTCTCGTAGGCATCGGCCAGGGCGGACTGCACCAGGTCCTTCGCCTCCTCCCCGTCCCAGACGAGCCGGCGCGCCAGCCGCAGGAGGGCCGCCTGCTCCCCCTCCACGAGCGCATCGAAGTCGAGAGGGGTTCCCCTCGCTTCCATCGGCGTCTCGTCCATGACGGCGGTGCCCCTCAAGGGTGGACCTCGTTGCCCGGTTTCCACGAAGCAGGACGCACGAGGCGCTCAGACGGCATACCGCTGAATTTTCCCCCTATTTTCCAGCCCCTCCGGGAGAATCCCCCGCGCCATGGCCCCGTACGAGCTCCGACCGATTCCCGCCGCTGAGACGCGCTACCTCCGCCACGTCGTGCTGCGCCCCCACCAGCGCCCCGAGGAGCTCATCTACCCGGGCGACGACGCTCCAGACACCGTCCACTTCGGGCTGTACGTGGAGGACGAGCAGCACGGGGTGGCCTCGCTCTACCGGGAGCCCCGGCCGGGCACCAAATCCACCACCGAGTGGCGCCTGAGGGGGATGGCGGTGCTCGCCTCGAACCAGGGGAGGGGCTACGGCGCGGCCCTGCTCCAGGCCTGCATCGATCACGCGGCGCGTCAGGGCGGCACCCGACTGTGGTGCAACGCGCGCACGACGGCGTCCGGCTTCTACAAGCGGCTGGGCTTCGCCGCGGAGGGGGCCGAGTTCGAGCTGCCTGGCATCGGCCCGCACTACCTCATGTGGCGCCCGCTCTGAGTCAGCCCGCGGTGGAGCGCAGCAGCCGGCCCGCGAGCTGGGTGTACTGATCGCGCTTCTCGGTGTCCCCGAGGTGCGCCCAGACGTCCGCCAGGGCCTTGGCCGCATCCGTCAGCGCCGGGTACAGCTCCAGCGCCATCTCCAGCACGTGGCGCGCATGCCGGTAGCGCGCCTTGCCCGTCAGCCCGATGCCCCGGGTGCGGTGCTTGCCCGACTCCGTCAGCAGCGCCTCGCCCAGGTTGGCGATCTCCACCGCCGTCGCCTCGCGCCAGGGCAGCTCGGTGTTGAGCTGCAGGGCCTCGTCCAGCAGGCCTCTCGCCGCCTCCGGCTCGTCCAGCTCGAGCTGGCAGATGGCCGCGTTGCGGTAGTGCTCGGCCGTCTCGGGATCCATGTCGATGGCGCGCTCGAAGCACTTCAGCGCCTCGCGCGGACGTCCCAGACTCGTGAACGAGGATCCCTTGGCACTCAGCGCCAACACGTGGTTGGGATCCTGGGACAGGACGCGGTCGAACACCTGGATCGCGGCCTCATGGTTGCCCGACATCGAGAGGCTGACGCCCTCGTTGAATGCCGCCAACAGCGTGGACATATAGCCCCTTCTCGCCGGCCCGCATGCCGGCCCCTGTTCCCGGGTCCTTCAGTGTACCGCCGGGAACAGAAGCGTGACAGGCCAGGGGGCGCGCCGAAAACCCCGAATCGAGAGGCAACTCTTCAGGTGTGGTCCGGTCCACGCAGCCATCCGGGCCCCCGGCTTCTCCGGGCCGAAAGCGCAGCTTCTGCAACGGCCTGCCGCGCGGTGAGTCAGGCTCTGGGCGCCTTGTTCAGCGTGAGCGAGGCCTGTGAGAGCGATGGTGGCAGGGGCAGCGGCTCCTGGCGGGCCCGCTCGGGCTCGCGGGCCAGTTGGCGAGCCGACTCCATCAGCACGTCCAAGTCGAAGGGCTCGTCGCTGGTGACGAAGAAGAAGCGCTCGAAGGCGGGTGCATCGTCCAGCTCGTAGGCGCTCGGCAGCGACACCGTGCCACTCTTCAACTCGAGCGGGCCGGTGAGCGCCTCCGGAGCGTGGAGCGTGACGGAGCCTCGCCCGTCCACGGACAGCACCGCGCCATAGCGCCGGCCCCCGGACACGTAGCTGAGCTGCAACACGTCCCCCTGGCGCGCCTGGGCCGAGTCCACGAGCAGCTCGGGCTCTCCTCTCGTCTGGCGGTGGATGACCAGCTTCGGCTCCAGGCCCTTGGTGCGCGTCGTCTCCAGCAACGCCACCTGCTGGGGCCGGGGCTCCACGGGCAGCTCGCGCTGGGAGAAGAGCACCAGCAGCGCGAATCCCGCGGCCACGGGCACTCCCAGTGCGACGGCAGGCAGCCACCGGCGCGAGGGGGTGGAGGCGGACAACGAGCGAGAGGCCTCCACCACGCGGCGGCGGCGCTCGACTTCCGCGCCGACCTGGGACGGAGGGAGCTTCGCCAACGTGGCCCCATCATCAGACTCCAGCTTCGCAAGACGCTCGAGTCCACCGGGCTCCGCGGCCAGCCGCGCGCGGGCGGCGGCCAACTCCTCGGGGGGCAGCTCTCCCAGGGCGATGCGCTCCAACAACCAATCGGGCGTGCGTTGGGACATGTCAGGCGGCCTCCAGTTCCTGCAGGTGGGCGCGCAACGTGCGCAGGCGCTTGCGGACACCGGAGACGGAGAGGCCTACCTCCCGAGCCACCTCCTCGTACGTCATCCCGTCCACCAGGTGCAGCACGGCGATGGTGCGCGTGGACACCAGCTCTCGGCCGAAGAGCCTGTCCAGCACCGCCGCTGCCCCCGTGCGAGCCTCCATGTCCTCCAGCGAGGCGATCCGCACCAGCAGCTCCTCATCCGAGTCCGCCGGGCGTCGGCGCTCCGAGCGCAGCCGGTTGAGGCACACATTCGTCGCCATGCGGTGCAGCAGGCTGGAGGGCGCCGTCTGCTTCAACGCCTCCTGGTGGTCGAGGAGCTGGACGAAGACGTCATGCATGGCATCCACCGCCCGCTCCTCGTCGCGCAGGAGGAAGCGGCAACGCCGGAGCACCATCGGTCCATACCGGCGGTAGCAGGCTTCCACATCGATGGCCAACGTCGTCCCTCCATCCCTTGCGCGCACCTCAACACCGGAGCGGGCGCGAACTGTTACCGCGCGCCGCGTCATCTGGGAGCAACGGGTGGAGCGGCGCCGTAAGTAGCCGGAATCGCGCCCGTCAGTTCAGGACCCAGCGTCCAAAATGGCCGAGAAACCCGCGACAAAATCCGGGTAGCGAGGCCGCCAGCCCAGGGCTTTCAGCCGGGCATTGGAGATGGCCCGGTCACCCCGTAGAGATTCGTGCAGTGAAGCCAGAGGCACCGAGGGTGGAAGCGGCAGCCCCAGCCGGGCGCAGAGCCACTCGGTCGTCTCCGTCTGGGTCGCTGATCGATCATCCGCCACGCAGTACGTCGCCCCCGGCTCGCCCCGCGCCAGCACCACCCGGATGGCCTCCACCAGGTCGTCCACGTGTACCCGGGAGATGCGGCCTCCACCTTCCTGGGGGATGCGATGCGTACCGGCGAAGATGCGCTCGAGCACGCTCCGGCCAGGGCCGTAGATGCCCGCGATGCGCAGGATGATTCCGCCGAGCGCGCGGTACTTCGCCTCCGCCTCGAAGCGGAATCGGGCCCTCGGGGAGGTGGAGTCCACCGGCGTGTCCTCGTCCACGTGTCCTCGCGCGCCGCCGTAGACCCCCGTGGAGGAGAGGTAGACGAGGCGAGCAGGACCGGCGCGCGCCAGGGTCTCGGACAGGGGGGTATCCAGGTTGGCCTCCGGTGGGATGGAGACCACCACATGGGCTCCCTTCGATGACGTCAGGGCCTCCGCCAGCGAGAGGACCTGGATGCCCTCGCGGGACAGTTCCTCGCGGCGCTGCTCGTCGCGCGTCACCGCCAGCACGGAGCGTCCCCGCCGAGCCTCCTCGCGCGCCAGCCGCGTCAACGTATAGCCACATCCCAACAGGTAGAGAGGAACCATGTTCGTGCAACGCCCTGGTGGTAGACGTCTACCATTGATGTAGCATAAAAACCCACCTCACTGGTAGACGTCTACCAGTGAAGTCCGCTTGGGCCCGTCTATCGCCCGTTCGGGCATGTGTCCTAAAGCGGATGCCCGTGGGAGTGCATCCCAGGCGTCGTCGCGAGGGAACACCGCAACGTGGCAGCGTTCACGGTGATGCTCGCTGAGAACACCGCGCTCCAGGCCCAGCTCCGAGTCAAGCGGCGGATCTTCTTCGTATCCGCGGGTGCGATCCTGGCGATCCCCCTCCTCCGGCTCCTCCTCTCCGGCACCGTCAACCCCATGTTGGCGCTCGTGCAGGTTCTCTGGGGCCTGAGCTACGTGCTGCTCGGAGTGTGCGTGGGCGCAGGAGTGCTGGCCCCCTGGGTCTCGGGAACCGTGGCCGCGCTGCTGTGCATCCCCGCGGTGACAACCATCATCCACTTCACCGGCGGACCCGCGAGCCCCTTCCTGGTGACACTCGTCTGCGTACCCCTCCTCTTCGCCCTGTTCGCCCCGGACTCCGAGCTGCCGACGCTGGTCTCGCTCGGGGCGATGCTGGGCGCGGTGGTGGTGTTGAACGTCCTGGCCGGAGTCCCTCCGCGCACCTTCCTGCCCCAGGTCCTCGCCTTTGGCTGCATCGGGGCGTTCGGCCTCTACGGCGGGCGCACCTATCGGCGCCTCCGGGAGGCGGAGAAGGTAGCGCAGGAGGAGCGGCTGAGAGCGCTGGAGCAACTGGCCGAGAGCGAGCACCTCCGGATGCGCGCCGAGCGCGAGCGCGCCGAGGTGGAGCGGCTGGTACTGGTGGGACAGCTCGCCTCGGGCGTGGCCCATGAGGTGAACAATCCGCTGGCCTTCGTGAAGTCCAACCTGCACTACCTCGAGCGGGAGCTTTTCGAGGAGGACGGGCCTCCGGACAATGCGGAGCTGCGCGAGCTGCTGAATGAGACGCGGCAAGGCGTGCTGCGCATCCAGCAGATCGTCACGGACCTGAGGCGCTTCGCCCGGGAAGACCCCACGACCACCGAGCAGGGCTCGCCGGCCGAGGCCATCGAGGAGGCCCGGCGGCTGACGTCGGTCCGCCTACACAGCCTGGGGGAGATGGTGGTGGACGTCCCGCCAGAGCTGCCCGCGGTGCGCCTGGGGCAACGGCACCTGGTGCAGGTGCTGATGAACCTGCTGCTGAACGCGGCGGATGCGGTGGAGGAGGCGATGCCCCCGCGCCGAGCACGCATCGGGGTGCGGGCCCGGCGGGTAGAAGGCGGAGTGCGACTGGAGGTGGAGGACAACGGCGCGGGAATCGCTCCCGCAGTGCTGCCGCGGCTCTTCGAGCCCTTCTTCACCACCAAGCCACCCGGCAAAGGCACCGGGCTGGGACTGGCGCTCTGCCACGAGTACGTCGCTCGCGCTGGAGGGACGCTCGCCGCGGAGAACCGGCCCGAGGGCGGCGCTCGCATCGTGCTCATGCTGAAGGAAGTGCGCGGGGCCGCGTCGGCGGCTTGAACGCCCGTCCGGTACCCTGGCGGGCAGCAACCTCACTGCGACAGACCGGGCACACGGCGGGAGGCCCATGGCCTGCGAAGTGAGCTCGTCGCGCTAGCGCAGCCGCACCTTCAGGTGCTCCTCAGCGGCATTGGGCCGCCCCATGAAGGTATCGAGCAGGCGCTCCTCGATAGAATCCTGTTCCCACACAGCCGCCCGCTCGAGGCCCACACATTCCTGGGGCTCGGCGGCTCTCCTATTGCCAGCCGTGTCAAAGATCGTGCAGCGACGGAAGTCTCCCACGTCCTGCATGAACCGGACGAGCGGCTGACACAGGTGCTCCTCGAGCGCTCTCCACCCAATGAACTCCCACGAATCCAGGGCCAGATGGCGGACAGCCGTCTTGAAGAGCATGGGGCTCGCGCCGATCGTATCCAGCTCAGAATCCGGACTCATTGTCCTGTGTTGATAGAAGGCGGCATACGGTGATTCGAGTAGCCTTCCGTAGCCGAAAGAGCCATCCGCGAGGGCGATTCTGACAAAAGACCCTGGCTTGTGTTTTTGTTTTCGCACTCCTCAATCCCCCGTCCAGGGTGGCTTTGATGGTCAAGCAGACCAGGACAACGCTGCCCCCTGCGGCCAGCACCGCGCCACCAGCCACGAGGGCTTCTCCTGTCGCGGCAACAGTTCCTGTGTCCGCCACGGCCGTGGCCCCTTGGGGTACGAGCCGGAGCACTGCGCGTGGAATGCCATTCCCCAAGCTCTCGCCCGCAACTCCCTGGAGCTGTCGCGGCGGAGACTGGGCAATTGGCGCCACGGGCAGCCCCAACCTGAGCATGTCCTGGCCAGTGCCGGGATGAACGCCTCGGATCGTGCCGCTACATCCCACAAGACACACGGAAAACAGCAGCGACACCCAGCGTGACATGAGAAGCCTCTTGGTCCTGGCCCTCCTTCGCGGGACCTCGCCTCGAAGCTACAGGGAGCCAAAGGACACCGTCGAGGCTCATACCGGCAAGCTCATCGCGCTGAGCCCCCGTCCAGCCCCAGCGGATAGTGACCTCGCTCCGACAACTCGGACACGGAGCGAGAGACCTTCGGCAACAGGGATGGTACAAGCCCGCCCCATCGTGAGCACCCCCACCGAGAACATTCCGACTTTCGAACAACTGGGCCTCGGGCCCGCCCTCGTGGAGGCTCTCAGCGGCCTTGGCTACGAGGAACCCACCCCCATCCAGCGCGCCGCCCTGCCCCCGCTGCTCGCGGGCAAGGATCTGCTCGGCATCGCCGCCACCGGCACCGGAAAGACGGCCGCCTTCTCCCTGCCCCTGCTCCAGAACCTCACGCCCGGCAAGCTCGATCCTTACTCCACCTCCGCGCTCGTGCTCGTCCCCACCCGTGAGCTCGCCATGCAGGTGGCCGAGGCCATCCACCGCTACGGCCAGAAGCTCGGCGTCACCGTCCTCCCTCTCTACGGCGGCCAGCCCATCGGCCAGCAGCTGCGCGTGCTCAAGCGCGGTGTGGACGTCATCGTCGCCACCCCCGGCCGCGCGTTGGATCACCTCAAGCGTCAGTCGCTCCTGCTCGACTCCGTGCGTACCGTCGTGCTCGACGAGGCCGACGAGATGCTGGACATGGGCTTCGCCGAGGACCTGGAGGCCATCCTCGAAGCCACCCCGGAGGAGCACCAGACGGCCCTCTTCTCCGCCACCCTGCCCCCGCGCATCGCCTCCATCGCCGAGCGCCACCTGCAGGCCCCCGTCCACGTGCGCATCGCCAAGGAGAAGGTCGCCCCCGGCACCGGGCCCCGCGTGCGCCAGACTGCCTACATCGTCCCACGTGCCTTCAAGGCCGCCACCCTCGGGCGCGTGCTGGACGTCGAGGCTCCCACCGCCGCCATCGTCTTCTGCCGCACCCGCACCGAGGTGGACGAGCTCACCGTGTCCCTCAACGGCCGCGGCTGGCGCGCCCAGGCCCTCCACGGCGGTATGGACCAGGCCCAGCGCGACCGCGTCCTCAAGCAGTTCAAGACGCACGCGGTGGAGCTGCTGATCGCCACCGATGTGGCCGCGCGCGGACTGGACATCGAGAAGCTGTCCCACGTCGTCAACTACGACGTGCCCAACGCCCCCGAGGCATACGTCCACCGCATCGGCCGCACGGGCCGCGCCGGGCGCGAGGGCGTGGCCATCACCCTCGCCGAGCCGCGCGAGCACCGGCTGCTGCGCAACATCGAGAAGCTCACCGGCCAGCGGATTGAAGTGGCCACCGTGCCCACCGTGGCGGACCTGCGCGCCCGCAGGCTCGAGCTGGTGCGCGCCTCCCTGCGCGAGGCCCTCGTGGCCGGCGAGCTCGACTCCTACCGCACCGTGGTGGAGAACCTCGCCTCCGAGTTCGACCTGGTGGATGTGGCCGCCGCCGCCGTGAAGCTCATCCACGACGCGCAGGTGGAGGGCCATGATGAGGCCGAGGAGGATATCCCCGCGATGCCCCAGCCCTCGGAGCGGCCCCCCAAGCCGGGCAAGAACGCCCGGGCCGCGGCACGCGCCGGGGTCGGCGAGCGGCCAGGTCCCAAGGCGCCCCGAGGTGACAAGCGGCGCGCGGGTCCCTCGCAGGACTTTGACATGGCGCGGCTGTTCATCGGCGTAGGCCGTCACGCGGGCGTCCGGCCCGCGGACCTGGTGGGGGCCATTGCCGGCGAGGCGGGCGTGGAGGGACGGCGCATCGGCGCCATCGAGATCGGGGACAACTACTCCCTCGTCGAGGTGCCCGAGCCCCTCGCCGATCAGATCGTCGCCGCCCTGCGTCAAGCCACCCTTCGCGGCAAGAAGGTCCAGGTCCGCCGCGACCGGGCCTGAGGCCTGGGCCAGCCCTCCGCCCACGAGAGGCCGGATTGACTCTATAATCAGGCCTCATGCATCGATCTGTACCGCTCCTCCTCCTCCTCGTCACGGGATGCAGGCCCCGGGCGCCCGAAGCCGCCGTGCGGGTGGAGGTCTCCTACAGCTTCAAGGCCGGGTGCATCACCGTCCATGCACGGGATGCGGAAGACCCGGCGCTGGAAGCCAGCCAACGGCTCGAGGTGCTCGCACGCGGGCCTTCGACCGTGGTGCTCGCCGTCTTCCGGCAGGAGAACTGGAGCCACACCCTGGAGCTCACCACCACGGCCCAGGAGCAGTCCTGCGAAGGGCCCGAGGTCGCCCGTGACGTGCACACGGTGACGCTCCAGCAGAAGGGGGACATCGAGCGGTTCGCCGTCACGCTGGAAGCGCCGGACACGGATGAGGATGGCTACATCGCCCTGGCCGGCGGCGGGACGGACTGCGACGACGGTGATGGCAGCATCCGGCCCGGCGGCGGCGAGGTGTGCGACAACCGCGACAACGACTGCGACGGGAGCACCGACCAGGGCGAGGGACTGGGCACGCCCTGGTACCCCGACCGGGACGGAGACGGCTTTGGCGACCGCGCGGCGGCGCCGCAGATGAGCTGCACCCGGCCCGTGGCGCAGGGCATCACCAACTTTGCCGAGAACGCCATGGACTGCATGGACTCGAACCCCGAGGTCATGCCCCGCTCCAGCGCCACCGAGACCCGCTGTGACGAGGTCGATGACGACTGTGACGGCTCGCCCGACGATGGCTTCACCCTCAAGGGCACCGCGTGCACCAACGTCTGTGCCGGCGGAAAGTACATCTGCAACGCCAGCCATGACGGCCTCGCATGCGACGCGCCCGCGCCCACCGCCTACTACCCGGACCAGGACGGAGATGGTGCGGGCGACGAGAGTGCCACCCCCGTCCAGGTGTGCCCCGGTGCGACGCCTCCCGCGGCGACCGTCGTCAACAAGGACGACTGCGATGACCAGGACGCGCACAACCGGCGCGGCCGGGCCGAGGTCTGTGACGATCGGGACAATACCTGTGACTCGCAGCGGGACGAGGGCGGTGTCTGCGCTGGCAAGGGATGGAAGGTGCTCACGGACGCCGCCCTGACCGTCACCCGGCAGTGGAAGACCGTGGCGCTCGGCCCGGGCGGACTGCCGGTGTGGATGGCGGGAGACAACGGGGTGCTCGCGGTGCGGACCTCGGCGGGTCAGCCCTTCAAGAGCCTCGATGGGAGCTGCGGCGCCTACAACTGGCGCGCCGCCTGGGTGCGGCCCAGTGATGGGCACGTGTTCCTGTCCGGTGACGGCGGGCGCCTGGCCGAGCATGACGGCACCACCTGCCTCAACCAGACCACCGTCCCTACTTCGACCAACAACCTCATGGGCCTCCAGGGCTTCACCTCGGGAGGGACGACCCAGCTCTTCACGGTGGACCACCTGGGACGCTTGTACGCGTGGACGCCGGGCAGCGCGCCGCAAGAGCACTACAACGAGACGCCCCCCACCTACCAAGGCCTCCACGGCCTCTCTCCCACGCAGCTGCTCGCCGTCGGTGACAAGAACGGCGACGGCGCGGCGCCACATATCGCCGGCTATCCCGGCTCGGGAGGGCTGGCGGCGGTAACGGCGCATACCCTGGCGGGCGTGCCCGCTGGCTACATCGGCTCGCTGCGCGCCGTCTGGATGGCCAGCACGAGCCTCGCCGCTGCGGTGGGGGACGGCGGCCTGGTGATGACCTGGGGCGGGGGCACCGGCTGGACGCGCGTGGCCCCGCCCGCGGACAACACCACGGCCCCCTTCTCCAGCGTGGTGGTGCTGGACCCCTCCTCCCTCTACGTCACCGATACCGGTGCCAGCGGTGCCATCCGCCGACGGAGCACGGGAGGATGGGTCACCGCGACCACGGTGGACAGGCCCCTGAGGGATCTCGCCCTCAGTGCACCGGGCGACATCTGGGCCGTGGGCGACGGCGGCCGCGTGGTGCACTTCCCAGAGTAGCGGCTCAGAACTCGGCCGCGGCCCTCGGGTCCACGATGCCGCATTCCTTGATCTTGTAGAGCAGCGCCTTGTAGCTGATGCGCAGCTTGCTCGCCGCACGTCGCTTGTTCCACGCCGTGCGCTGCAGCATCGCCAGGATCGCCTCCCGCTCCGCCAGCATCGCCGCCCTCTTGCCGATGTCCTTCAGCGACATCTCCCCTTCCGGCACCGTCGGCGGCGGAGGCGGTGGCTGCGGCACGTCGAACGGATTCGCGTACCTCGGCGTCGGCACCACCTGGTTCACTGGCACCTCCGCCGAGGGCGCACTCCCCCGCGCCGGCATCTCCAGCACATGCACCGCCCCGCCCGGGCCTGCCGCCGTCACCGTACCCGCAGGCACCGGCGTCCTCACCACCGTCGGCGCCGGAGGATCCACGTCTCCGTCTCCCCCGTACGACGTCGGCAGCGACGGCGCGCTCGCCGGCGCACGGCCTCCCGATCGCAGCTCGTCCAGCACCAGCGTCGGATCCTTCAGCACGCACAGCCGGCGCACCATGTTCTCCAGCTCGCGCACGTTGCCCGGCCACTCGTACTCGGTGAAGGCCCTCAGCACCTCGGGCGGCAACTCCGCCACCCCGCTCATGTACTGGCGTCCGTACTTCTTCAGGAAGTGGTCCGTCAGCGGCACCACGTCCTCCGGGCGCTCGCGCAGCGCCGGCAGCCGGATGGCCACCACGTTCAAGCGGTAGAAGAGATCCTCGCGGAAGTTGCCCAGCTCAATCTCCCGCTCCAGGTCCCGGTTCGTCGCCACCACCACGCGGCTGTCCACCCGGACGCTCTTCTTGCCGCCCACCCGGAAGAACTCCTCGTCCTGCAACACCTGCAGCAGCTTGGCCTGCAGCCGGATCGCCATCTCGCCGATCTCGTCCAGGAAGATGGTGCCCTGGTCCGCCAGCTCGAACTTGCCCGGCTTCTCCGCCGTCGCTCCGGTGAAGGCGCCCCGCTCGTGGCCAAAGAGCTCACTCTCCAGCAGCTCGCCCGGCAGCGCCGCGCAGTTCACCTTGATGAACGGCCGGTTGCGCCGGTTGCTGCGCGCGTGGACCTCGCGGGCAATGACCTCCTTGCCCGTACCGGACTCGCCCAGCAGCAGCACCGGCACGTCCGTGTCCGCGATGCGCTCCACCAATGCGCGCACCTTGCGCATGGCCGGCGAGTGCGAGATGAGCACCCGCTCCCCGCCCGCCTCCTCCCGGGACGCCCCTGCACCCGCAGCCTGAGCACCCGCCGCCGCCTGGCGCGCCGGCATGCGGCTGGCCCCGAGGGCGCGGCCCATCGCGTCCTCCAGCTCGTCATTGCTGAAGGGCTTGGAGAGGTAGTCGCTGGCGCCCATCTTCATGGCGCGCATCGCGTCCTCCGCGCCCGAGAGCGCCGAGAGGACGATGACGGGCACGCCCCCGCCCGAGGCCCGGTAGCGACGCAGCACCTCCAGGCCGCTCATCTCCGGCATCATCACGTCCAGCAGCACCACGTCGAACGAGCCACCGGAGAGCATCTCCAGTGCCTGGGAGCCACTCGACGCGCAGCGCACCTGGTACCCCGAGCTGCTCAGCAGCTCGGCGAGGAACGTCCGCACCTGCTCCTCGTCGTCCACCACCAGCACCGCGATCCGATCCATCCCCTCGCCTCCCCTCACCCTGTCCATCTCGATTCACTCCGTGGGACACCCGCTTCCGGGTCCATCCCTCGTCAGACCGTCAGTCCCATTCCGGTGCTTCGGCGCTCCTCACGAGCCCTGCGCAGCGACTGCAGCGCGCTGTTCAGCAGCTGCACCGGAGAACCCACCACGTCCGGGTAACTCACCGCTCCCAAGGCCAGCGAGGGGCGCAGCACCCTGCCCTCTACCTGCAGCCGCGCCAGGGCGAAGCGCTCGCCCACGCGCGCCATCACATCCGGCACGCCCTCCGTAGGAGTCCCCGGCAGCAGCACGGCGAACTCGTCCTCGCCCACCCGGGCCACCACGTCCGCCTCGCGAACCGTCTGGCCGAACACCACCGCGCAGTAGACGAGCAGGCGCTCGGCCAGGCCCCTGCCGGACTCCTTGCGCAGAGCGCGGAAGTCGTCGAGCGCCCCCGCCACCACCGAGAAGCTGCCCCCGAAGCGCTCGATGCGCCGCGTCTCCAGGGCGATGAGCTCCAGCAAGAAGGTGCGGTTGTAGAGGCTGGTGAGCGGATCATGAATGGCCGCCGAGCCGGCGTCCTCGGGCAGCATGGCCCGGCGCACGGACGCCTTGAGGCGCAGCTGGGCGCGCAGGCGCAGCACCAGCTCCTCGCCCGAGCCCGTGCGCGGCACCATGTCCACGCACAGCCCCTTCTCCAGGCAATGGCGGGAGGTGGCCGTGTCCCCGGAGTCCACCAGGTACAGCATGGGCACCGCGCCCCGGCCCATCTGCCGCAGCCGTCGCGCCACCGACACCGCCGCGTAGTCCGGGGGCTGCGCCGCCAGCACCACCGCGTCCGGGCGGATGGCCTCGAACAGCGGCCCCGCCGCGTCGAAACGCGTCACCGGCACCACCCGGAAGCCCGCCTCGCCCAGCACCACTCGCGTGTGCTCCAAGTCTCCCGCCCTCGGCTCCACCACCAACACCGTCAGTGGTTGCTCTGCCCTTTTGTGCTTGCTCCTCAACGCCACCGTCTCCCCCGTCCGGCCAGAACCTTTTTCCTCATCGTTCCTCCGGCGTTCTCCCCAGGTTTACAGCCCTACCCACCACCACCCCTCCGCATCCCCCTGTTTTTCCTGGGGATGAGAAGGGACTTACTCCTCATGGTCCCCGGAATGAGCAACGGGCGTGCCACGTGTTGCCCGGAGGAGGCACGCCTCGACCTCGGCCTCGTCCAGGCGGAGCTTGAAGGTGTCCCGGCCGTCGATGATGACCACGGGGATGTCGTAGCGGTACGCGGCGAAGATGTCCGGGTTGGCCCGGATGTCCTCTTCCACCAGATCAAAGGGGATGCGCTCGCGCACTCGCTCCAGCACTTCCTTGGCCTGGTCGCAGAGGCAACAGTTCGGTTTCGAGTAGAGTCGGACAATCATTCGGCAGAAGGATGTGACGTCATGCGCGGCCTGTCAGGTGACTTCTCGACGATGCCGTTGAAGGATCTCGTCGCGTACCTCGGCAGCCGGAGGGCCACCGGGACGCTGCGGGTCATGCGGGCGGGCGTGCGCAAGCTGATCCTCCTGCGCACCGGACAGGTGATCAGCGCCAGCTCCAACCAGCCGCGCGAGTTCCTCGGCCAGTTCCTCATCAACATGGGGCACCTGAGCGAGGAGCAGTTCAGCAAGGCGTACGCCACCCAGCGCGAGACGCGGGTGCCGCTGGGGAAGATCCTGGTGATGACGGGACTGGCGGCCGAGCAGACGGTGCGCGCCACCCTCACCCTGAAGTTCCGCGAGACGCTGCTGGACATGTTCCGCTGGGAGGAAGGCGAGTTCTCCTTCGACGCGGGCGCGGTGGCGGCGATGGAGGGCGTGGACGCGCGGGTGGACCTGACGGACGTGCACCGCGAGGGCGAGTTCCGCGAGACGGCGTGGCTGTCCATCCGGGCGGCGTTCCCCTCGGGGAACCTGTACCTGACGGTGGATGAGGGCCGGCTGCCAGAGCCGCCCAAGCCGGGCACCTTGGATGCGAAGCTGGTGAAGCGCATTCGCGAGGGTCTGACGATCGACGAGATGGCCAAGGTGCTGCATGCCTCGGACTTCCTGGTGTACCAACGCCTGTACGCACTCTATCGGCTGGAAGCAGTGAAGGTATCAGCCACGCCGCCGCCGGGGCGTCAGCGGCCCCCGCCGTCCGATGACGAGGACGAGGCACAGGTGGTGGACGTGGATGTAATCGGCGCCGAGTCCCCAACGAGCGAGGTCATCCAGGCCGCGCAGTCCTTCCTGGAGAACGGCAACTTCCGGGACGGAGAGACACTGGCGCGCCGTGCGCACGAGATGGATCCCACGCCTGAGACGGAGGCACTGCTGCGCTCGGCGGAGGCGGCGCTGGTGGGGGCGCTGCGGCGGGAGATGCTGGACAAGCCGCAGGTGCCCTCGCTGCTGGTGTCAGCGGGGCAGCTCAAGACGCTGCAGCTCGGCACACCCGAGCGCTACCTGCTGTCGCGCATCGACGGCAAGCGAGACCTGGGCAGCATCATCGCCATGTCGCCGCTGAAGGAGCTGGAGGCACTGAAGTACTTCCGTGCCTTCGTGGACTCCGGGCTGGTGAAGCTCATGCCGCGGTGAGCTTGTCGCGCAGACAATCCGCCAGCTCGGAGCGGAGCTGCTCCGGGAAGCCGGACAGGCCCGGGGTGTCATTGGCCTCGAGCAGCACGTACTCCCCCTCCTGAGTCTCCAGGAAGTCGAGCGCGAGGATGTCGGCTCCCAGGTGGCGCATGGCGGTCCGCGTGTGCTCGGCCAGGAGCGGAGGGGAATCGATGACGTGGTGCTTGCGCGTCTGGACGTTGGCCTTCCAACCGGCACCCTCGCGGGCCATGGCCCAGAGCCGATCGCCGATGGCCATGCAGCGCACGTCGCGCCGGTAGTCGATATAGGGCTCGATGACGGCGTAGTCGTTGGTGGCGGGAGGCTCCGAACGCACTCGGGAGCAACTGGTCCGATGGTCGGACCAGTTCGCCTGGCACGCGCCCGGAAGGTGCCCGGTGCTCGGGGCGTCAGAACGGTGCCGGGCGCTCGAAGGAGACGAGCTGGCCCGTCTCCGGATGCTGGAAGGAGAGCGACTCCGCGTGCAGGTGCAGGCGGACGTCCTCGTGTCCGTAGAGGCGGTCCCCGACGATGGGAGCGCCGAGCCCGAGCGGATGCGCCGCATGGACGCGCAGTTGGTGGGTCCTGCCCGTGAGGGGGAAGAACGCCACCCGGGTACGCTGTCCGCGGCGTTCGAGCACCCGCCACCGCGTCACCGCCGGCTTGCCGTGCACGGGATCGTGGATCTGCCGAGGCCGGTCGTCGAGGTCGACGCGCATGGGGAAGTCGATGGTGCCCTCCTCGCCCTGGACGACGCCCTCGATCCAGGCCACGTAGCGCTTGTGGATCTCCCTCTGGATGAACTGCCGCTGCAGGGCCGCGTGCGTGCGCGAGTCGAGCGCCGCGATGAGCAGGCCCGAGGTGTCCAGGTCGAGCCGATGCACGAGCAGCGGGCCCGTCGCGTGCGGATAGCGGGCGCGCAGCCGGGCGAGTACCGAGTCCGTCACCGAGGTGTCCTTCCCGGGCACTGAGAGCAGACCGCTCGGCTTTTCGACCACCACGACCCAGGCGTCCTCGAAGACGACGGACAGCTCCTGGGCCACGACGGCCGGTGGCGAGAAGGCCCTCGGAGACTCGACCTGGAGACCCTCCAGCATGAACGGAAGGAGGGGCGCGCACTTGTCCTTGCAGGCGGCATAGAACGCACCGGCGGCGCGTCCCCCTGCGGATGGCGGAGCACCCCACCAGAACTCGGCGAGGGCCAGCGGTTGCAGGCCGTGCGTGAAGGCATGGGCGAGGAGCTTCGGGGCCGCACAGTCAGCGGCACCCGAGGGCGGCTCTCCGCGGGAGTACAGGGCCCGGAGCGGACGGCGCTCGCCCCGAGCATTGGGCACCTCATAGGTGTCGTGGAGCCGCTTCATGAGCACGCGGCAGACGATCCACCGCAGGCGCTCGAGGGCCCGGAGGCGCCGCTCCAGCCGCGCCCGCTTGGGCTCGATGGCCCGGCACTCCTCCTCCTGGGCCGCTTCCATCCGGCGCCGCTCCGCCTTGTCACCGCGGCTCTCCTGGTCGAGCGCATGAAGGGCCTCGCGCTTCCCCGCGTCCGTGAGTGCACCGGAGGCCTCCAGCTCAGCCCGCCGCACGTGGCGCAGCCGCTTCCGCTCCTCGTGCCGGGTGCGCAGCTCCGCGCGTTCCGCGGCGTGACGAGCCTCCAGCGCTTCATGGGCGGCCCGAATGTCGACGAGTTCTGGCGAGGTCCGCATCGCCTCGGCACGGGCGAGCAACGCCTTCACCACGGCCTCGCCCGCGGGCTCCACGCGCTCCCGCGTCTCGCGGTCGAAGAGGGGCGGGACGAAACCTGGAACCTCCCATCGCCCGGCGAGCATGCCGGAGAAGGACCGGAGGAAGCCGATGCGTCCGTCGGGCGTCCGCACGACGAGCACGCCGAACATCTTGCCGCCCTCGGGGCCATCCAGCATCGCGGCAGGAATCCCGGGAGCGACGAAGCCCGCCCGGAACTCCGCCTGCAACACCGCCGCGGCCCGGCGCGCCAGGGCATGGGGACCGAGCTCGTCGAAGGGGCTCGGGAAGGCCCCCGCGATGTCGCCAGGGACAGGCTGCGGCTCGAAAGGTGTGACCCACGTCTCCACGGCTCTCCCGTAGCACGAAGCGTGAAGATGTGGAGAGCGGCTGCTCGGTGCTTGAGCGGCGGAGCACCCGCCATGCCTGGAGGCGGCTCAGTCAGCGTGCCGAACCCGCCTCCGCACCGTCGAACGCCTTCAGCTTCTTCTCCAGCCACACGAGCTGCCGGCGGGAGCTCATATCGGCCGCCGTACGGCCCTCGGCAATGGCCTTCCTGAGGCACTCCTCCGCGCCAGAGCGGTCTCCACGCGCGAGGAGGATGTCCGAGCGCAGATTCAGAACCCGCATCCGCGCGGCACCTCGCGCGAGCGCCAGCGCCCGATCGTTCGCCTTCAGCGCCTCCTCCAGGCGGCCCGCCTGCAAGTAGAGCATTGCCAGCCGGGTCGGAGGGTTGTCGTCGCTCGGCAGCGCCTTCTCGCTCTCCTCGAGCGCGGGCACGGCCTGCTCCGGGCGGCCGAGGGACAACGCCGCCATCACCCGGTGACCGTCGAAGACGGTCTTCTCCTGCGGCGTTCGCTCCCGACCCGCGCTTCGTTCCAAGAAGACGAGCCACTCCTCGGCAAGGGCGGTGGCTCCGGCTTCATCGCCGTTCATCTGGCGAGCCTCGACCAGACTTTCATAGAGGCTGGACCGGAGGTCGGGCTCCACTGCTTCCGGGGGCAATCGGAGCGTCCTCTCGGCGGCGAGAACGAGCTGGCCCCGGAGCGCGGCACTGTCTCCCTCGGGAAGATCCAGGGAGCATGCGACCCCCACGGCGGCGACCTTGGTCTGATCCTCGGCGGCCTGGAGTTGGGGAAGCTCCTCGAGGGCGGTGCGGGTACACGACTCACTCTCCCCGGCCGCACCGAGCGAATTCAGCAGAGTGGTGACGGCCCTGGCTCGGGCCGGCCAACCCGCCGGAGCCTTCTTCAGCGCCTCCCGGTAGGCGAGCACCGCCTCGGCGTGGTTCCCCGCGGCGGAGTGGGAATCCGCGAGCACAAGGGCCTTGTCGGCGGCCTCGAGCTGGCCCTGAGAGGCCCGCAGGCCGTGCTCGAGCAGGCTCACGAACTGCTCGACCGAGGCTCCGCCCACCGTGCGCGCCAGAACGGTCTCTCCGCCAGGGTCGATCACGAGCACCGTGGGCCAGGTGTCGATCGGGAAGCGCTGGAGGAACGCGGCGTTGGCGGGGTCATCCGTGTCGATGGCCAGCCAGACGTAGCGCGCGGCGAACGGTGCCACCGAGGGATGGGGCAGCACGTTGGCCTGTATCGACAGGCAGGCATGACACCAGGGGGCCCAGACCTTGATCAGGAGCGGCAGGTGGCGGGTCCTCGCCTCGCGCAGTGCCGCCGCGTAGTCATTCTCGATGAACTCCGGCATCGACCCGGGCGCGGAGGGAGTGCCTCGGGCACCCGGATCCGTCCGGGCCGTCGCACAGCCCACGGTGAGAGCGGACAGCAGCAGCAACAGAATCCAGGCGTGACGCATAGGGTCTCCTCCGGCGCGGACCAGACACCGCCCGCGCACAGAAGTTCCCGTCTCGGTTCAGTGCTCCACGTCGTTGAGTTCGTTGTAGGGCTCGCCAGGAGCGATGCGGTAGCCATCGGCTGCCACGCGCTCCACCGTGGCGATGGACCAACAGTCTGGCGTGGAGTCGTCGTCGATGTTGGCCGCCGCCGCGCCGATGAACACGCCCTGGCTGGACCCTCCGTCCGGCAGGGTGACTCCCAGACCCGCACGAGTTCCATCCGGCAGCGTCGCGGGCGTGAGCGGGCAGTCCGTCTGCACGAAGGTCTCGAAGGTGCCCCGGAACTTCGGCACTTGCGGATCCGCGGCCACGATCTGGTAGGCCGCCGACCTCGACCCGCCCACCGAGGACCGTGGAGTCTTGCGCTCCTCGAACTTCAACACGCGTCCTCGAGGGGCCGCGAAATAGGTGTAGCGATTCCCCAGCTCCGGCTCGAACCCGATCGGGTTCATGTCCTCCGAGAAGACGTCCTTCTCCAGGAGGAAGGCCCACTCGTTGGTGTACAGGGCCTTGAGATTCGCCTTTGCCTCGTGGATGGGGGCGCAGCAACGAGACTTGGGCAACAGGTCGCGCACCAGCCGCATCCCCACCACCCCCGAGACGGCGATGAAGGCCACCACCCCGGTGGACAACAACAGCCACTGGACAGCGCTTGGAGACTGCTGAGACCTGGGCTCCACGTGGTGCTCCCCCCCTCTGCGTACGAGTCGGCGCGAACCCCGTGAAGGGCTCGCGATGCCAGACACCGTCGCCGGTTCCCGGTGAGCGGTGAGCGGGGACGACCCTCACCCCTGCCCTCTCCTAGAGGGAGAGGGAGCACAGGCTCAGGGGCGCGTCATCGCCGCCTTGCTGTCCGGTGCGGCTGGGGCTCCGACCACCTCTTGGGTGGACAGCGCCTCGTCCACGGACTCCTCCTCCGCGGGGGCCTCGTCTTGAGGCTCGGTGGCCTCGTCCTTCGCGGGAGCCTCGAGCGCTCCCGGAGGCAGGCGAGCCAGGCCCAGACGCATGGCCTCGCGGCCGAGCCACGTGGCGCGGATGTGCCAGATGGGCTCGTTGACGATGACCGCCGCCACCGCCACCTTCGGGTTGTCCTTGGGCGCGAAGCCCACGAACCACGAGTAGTCGCGGAAGGGGTTGCGGTCCGCCAGCGTGCCCGTCTTGCCCACCGCGCCCGGCACACGCATGCCGCGTTCGCGGAAGATCCGGCGCGCGGTGCCCTTCGTCACCGTGGCCTCCATCAGGGTCGCCAGATCGCGCGCCACCTCGGGAGACAGGACCTGCTCGGGGGGCTGAGGCTGTGCATCCGCGCCGGGCTCGAAGAGGACGGGGTCCCGCCACACGCCCCCGTTGGCCGCCACGGCCGCCAGCAGCGCGCCATGCAGCGGCGAGAGGTACACGTCCCCGAAGCCCGCGCCCGTCTGGGCGAAGCGGAACTCGTCCTCCTCCGGCACGGCGGCGAGCGACACGTCCGTAGGCACCGGGAAGGACAGCTCCCGGTTGAAGTGGAAGCGAGCCGCCGCGTGCTTCAGCGCCTTGGGCGACAGGTAGCGCTGCGTCAGCTTGGCGAAGATGACGTTGGCGCTCTTGCCCATGGCCTCGGCCAGCGAGTGGCACTGGCCGTCCCGCGCGCTGTCCTGCAGCAGCTTCTCGGAGAGCCGGCGCTTGCCGCCGTGGAAGCATGTCTCCTCCATGGGCGTAACGCCCGCCTCCAGCAGCGCCGCGCCGGTGACAATCTTGAAGATGCTGGCCGCGGGGAACACCGCGCGCGTGGCCAGTCCGCGCAGCCCCGGCTGGGCCTGCGAGTGCTCGGCCATGGCCAGCACACGGCCCGTGGAGGGCTCCAGCACCACCACCGCCCCATAGGGCACCCGGTACTGGCCGAGGATGCCGGTGAGCTGCGACTGGAGAACCGGATCAATGGTCAGTGGCACCTCGCCCTTGGGTCCCGGCACCACCAACCGCCCCTGGGCGTCCTTCTTCGCGCGGGCGAGCACGTCCTGCTTCGCCGGCAGCGGGCGCATGCGGGTAATGGGCGGATCCTGCTCACGA
Organism: Archangium lansingense; assembly: GCF_026626635.1. GTDB lineage: Bacteria > Myxococcota > Myxococcia > Myxococcales > Myxococcaceae > Archangium > Archangium lansingense. The sequence goes on along the minus strand of NZ_JAPNKA010000001.1, from coordinate 5,702,531 downwards.
GAGGGCACCGGCGCAGGCGGGACGAGTCCCAGCATCACCCCGGCGTCGGAGCCATCCGAGACCTCGGCCACGCCCGCGTCCGCCAGCCCGGCATCCGAGAGAGCGGCCTCAGCCACCGGTTCCTTCTCGGCCTCCAGCGGGCTGACATCGTCCGCACCAACGAGCAAGAGGAACAGGGGGACGAGCAGCGTGGCGGGGAGGACCCGGGAGAGCGTCATGCGGAACCGTCGCGCGAGGGGGGTGGAGGGGGGAGGGGCATGGTACCCGCCTTCATCGAGACGTCCATTCCATCGCAGGCGTTCCCCTGGAGGGCGAGAATCCTGGCGAGCCCTCTTTGGTCCCGGTAGGGTCCACCTGCCTTGAACGTATTGAATGAGACTGCAGTGATCTGGAGTGCCGAGTGTCGGCGCACGCTGCGCAGTTCCCGCGTGCTGGCGCTGCTCGGGCTCTACTGCCTTTTCTCTCTGCTGGTCTTCGTGGCGGTGGCCGCCTTCCGGACCTTCCTCCAGCAGATGAGCCAGTCCGGCATGATCATCCCGAGTGGGGAGATGCCGGTCTCGGTCCTGGGAGTCTTCTACCTCAGCCTCTTCTTCCTGCCGCTCTACGTGGCGCTGATGGGGTTTGATTCGGTGAGCGGCGAGGTGGGCCCGCGCTCCATCCGCTACCTCACCGTCCGGGCCCGCCGCTCGTCGGTGCTGCTGGGCAAGTTCCTCGCACAGACCACGGTGCTCCTGGGGCTCGTGTTCGTGCTCGACCTGGGCCTGTGCGTGTACGCCTGGGTGACCACGCCGGGCTTCGGCCTCGCGGCCTTCGGCACCAACGTGCTCCGCTTCTGGTTGGCCTCCACGGTCTTCTCCCTGGCCTTCCTGGCGCTCACCTCGCTCTGCTCTAGCGTCACGACCAGCCCCGCGGTGAGCCTCATCCTCAACTTCAGCGTCCTGCTGCTCTCCTTCCTGCTCTGGACGACGGCCCTCTTCGACGAGGGCCACCCGCTGCGCAACATCCGCTACCTCTCGCCCTTGAGGTACTCCACCCGGCTGCTCTACCCGGACGCGGCGGCGGTCGTGGGAAGCGTCGCGGCCTATGCCGTCTTCACGCTGCTGTTCCTCGGCGGCGCCTTCTTCATCCTGCGCGAGAGGGACCTGTGAGCGAGCGGGCCATCGAGATTGTCGGAGTCACCCGGCGCTTCGGCGCCAAGGTGGCGGTGGATGGGGTGAGCCTCTCCATCAACCGGGGCGAGGTGTACGGCCTCATCGGCCCCAACGGCGCCGGGAAGACGACCACCTTCTCCATGATGTGCGGCTACCTGCGCCCCTCCGGAGGCACGGTGCGGGTGATGGGGGTGAACCCCTTCGAGGATGGGGCCCTCAAGGGGAAGATCGGCGTGCTGCCCCAGGACGCGATGCTGCCCGGCGGCTGGAAGGTGGGGCCGCTGCTCACATACTGGGCGCGGTTGAGCGGCCTGAGCACGCCCGAGCAGGAGGCGCGCACGTCGCTCGAGCGGGTGGGCCTGATGGAGGCCTGGGATGTGGAGACGCACGCGCTGTCGCACGGAATGGCCAAGCGCGCGGCCCTAGCACAAGCCCTGATGGGCAAGCCGCCGCTGGTGCTGCTCGACGAGCCCACCGCCGGATTGGATCCGCGCATCGCCAACCAGGTGCGCCAGGTCATCCGCGAGCTGAAGGATCAGCAGACCACCGTGGTGGTCTCCAGCCACAACCTCCAGGAGCTGGAGCAGCTCTGTGACGCGGCGGCCATCCTCGACCGGGGCAAGCTGGCCCAGGCCGGCACCATGGCCGAGCTCACCAGCCAGGGCGCCGAGTTCCGCGTCCAGGTGGCCCGAGGCACCGTCATCCTCCCGGAGCTCCAGTCCCTCCCCGGCGTCATCTCGGCGCGAATGGAGGGTGAGACACTCCTCCACGTTCGCTTCGACGGCCAGGCCCATCAGCCCGAGGAGGTCATCAGCCGCGTCGTGGGCCACCTGCTGCAGACAGGGGTCCTCATCCTGGGTGTCTCGCGGGGCCGTCGGCTGGAGGAGCGGGTGCTGCAACTCACGTAGAGCGGGCAGGCTCCCCGGGCGAAAAAGAAATCCCCGGAAAATCCCGGGTGAAACTCCGGGGCGGTTCGTGTCACCAGCGTCCGGATGGTAACCCGCCCCCTCTCACGCCCCTCCGCCCGCCTTGCGGACCCAGGCCACCCAGGCCGTGCCGCGCTGCTCCAGGCCGAGCAGGGCATTGCCCGTGGCCTCGCACCACGCGGGCAGGTCTGCCTGGACGCCCGGATCGGTGGCCACGAGCTCCACGAGGGACCCGGGCGCCAGCCGGCGCACCGCCTTGGCGATCTCCAGGATGGGAACCGGGCAGTAAGTCCCCGAGGCATCCACGCGTACGTCCGGCTGCATGAGTCCAGTGTAGGCCCGGAGCGAGCGACTCGCCGGAGGAATTTTCGCCAAAAACCGTTGTGTTTTCGGGGCCCTGGGTGGCGTCTTCACCCAGTCAGAGCACGCCTGCCCGCCTTGCGTGCTCGGAACGGGCTCTGTTATCTACCCGCGCCCTGCTGACTTGATCAAAGCCCGGGACCGTAGTCGGACCTGACGACGTACTTAGGAGCAGAACAGACTCATGAAACCCAATGTGATCGTGGCCCTTCTGGTGGGCCTGGTGCTGGGATTCGTTGGTGGCCGCGCCATCACCGGCGGCACCACGAAGGATTCCGCCGCAGCCAACAAGCCCGCGGCTGCCGCCAACGCCGCCCGTCCGAATGCCCGGCAGGTGGACCCCACCGTCTTCAAGGTTCCCATCGACGGCTCGCCCGTGAAGGGCAACGCCGACGCGCTCGTCACGCTCGTCGAGTTCTCCGACTACCAGTGCCCCTTCTGCTCCCGCGCCGATGCGACGGTGAAGCAGCTCCAGAAGGACTACGGCAGCAAGCTGCGCGTGGTCATGAAGCAGAACCCGCTCTCCTTCCACCCCCGCGCGAAGCCCGCCGCTCTGGGCGCCCTGGCCGCCGGTGAGCAGGGCAAGTACTGGGAGTACCACGAGAAGCTCTTCGCCAACGCGAAGGCCCTCGAGGACTCCAACCTGGAGAGCTACGCCCAGGAGCTCGGCCTGGACATCTCCCGCTGGAAGGCGAGCATGGCCAAGCCGGAGCTGACCGCCCTCATCGACCGCGACCAGGCCCTGGCCGGCAAGCTCGGCGCCAGCGGCACCCCGGCCTTCTTCATCAACGGCCGCTTCCTCTCCGGCGCCCAGCCCATCGACAACTTCAAGGGCCTGATCGACGAGGAGCTCGGCAAGGCCGAGGCCCTGACGCGCTCGGGCACCCCTGCCAGCCAGGTGTACGCCGCCATCATCGCCAAGGGCGTGGAGTCGGCTCCCCGCAACAACCCGCGCGAGCAGCAGGCCCCGGCGCAGGCCTACCGCAAGGTGGACGCGCCCGCCGACGCCCCCGCCTTCGGCCCCAAGGACGCCAAGGTCACCATCGTCGAGTGGTCCGACTTCGAGTGCCCCTTCTGCAGCCGCGTCGGCCCGACGCTCAAGCAGATCAAGGAGACGTACCCCAAGGACGTGCGCGTGTTGTTCCGTCACCAGCCGCTGTCCTTCCACCCGAACGCCAAGGGCGCCGCCGAGGCCTCCCTGGCCGCCCATGAGCAGGGCAAGTTCTGGGAGTACCACGACAAGCTGTTCGCCAATCAGCGCGCCCTGGATCGCGCCTCGCTCGAGAAGTACGCCCAGGAGCTGGGCCTGAACATGGGCCAGTTCAAGGCCGCGCTCGACTCCGGCAAGTTCCGCGCGAAGGTGGAGGCGGACTCCGCTGCCGGCACCGCGGCGGGCGCCAATGGCACCCCGACGTTCTTCGTCAACGGCCGTGAGTTCGTGGGCGCCCAGCCCTTCGACAACTTCAAGAAGATCATCGAGGAGGAGAAGGCGCGCGCCGAGAAGCTGCTGGCCTCCGGCACCAAGCAGGCGGACCTGTACGCCAAGCTCATCGAGGAGGGCGTGAAGTCCAATGGCTCCGCTCCCCAGGCTCAGGCCCCGGCCGAGGCCCCCGTGCAGAACATCGAGGTGGGCAATGCCCCCGCGCGTGGTCCGAAGAACGCCCCGATCACCATCGTGGCCTACTCTGACTTCGAGTGCCCCTTCTGCAGCCGCGTGCTGCCCACGCTCAAGCAGATCGAGGACGAGTACAAGGGCAAGGTCCGCGTGGCCTTCAAGAACCAGCCCCTGGCCTTCCACGCGAACGCCAAGCCGGCCGCCGCCGCCGCCCTCGCCGCCCATGAGCAGGGCAAGTTCTGGGAGTACCACGACAAGCTGTTCGCCAATCAGCGCTCCCTGGATCGCGCCTCGCTCGAGAAGTACGCCCAGGAGCTGGGCCTGAACATGGGCCAGTTCAAGGCCGCGCTCGACTCCGGCAAGTACGATGCCCAGGTCGCCGCGGACATGAGCGAGGCCACCCGCGTGGGCGTCAACGGCACCCCCACCTTCTTCATCAATGGCCGCTCGGTCGTCGGTGCGCAGCCTCCCGACGCCTTCAAGCGCATCATCGACGAGGAGCTGAAGAAGAAGGGCTCGGTCGCGGCGGACCAGAAGTAGTCCCCGCCGCCTCCCACGAGGCGAGTGAATGAAAAAGGCCGTCGGACCGAAGTGGGTCCGGCGGCCTTTCTCTTTGCGGGAGCTCCCTCTCCCTCTGGGCGAGGGTCGGGGTGAGGGTCTCCTCTCCCCGCTCGCGCTCAGGACACGGCGATGGCGTCGATCTCCACCTTGGAGCCGCGGGGCAGCGCGGCCACCTGCACGGTGGCGCGAGCCGGGGGCGCCCCGGTGAAGTAGCGGCCGTAGACCTCGTTCACCTTGGTGAAGTCGCCCAGGTCGGTGAGGAAGATGGTGCAGCGCACCACGTGGGAGAAGTCCAGGCCGGAGGCCTTCAGCACCGCGCCCAGGTTCTTCATCACCTGCTCGGCCTGATCAACGACGTCCCCCTCCACCATCTGCATCGTCTTGGGATCCAGGGGAATCTGCCCGGACAGGAAGGTCATCTTCCCCGCGTCCACCTGCACGGCCTGCGAGTAGGGGCCAATCGCCTTGGGCGCGTCGTCGGAGTGCACAATCTTGCGAGCCATGAGTTCACCTCGGAAACGAGGCGGCCAGGAGCGGCCGCGCGTCCGCGGCGGCTCTAGCATCTGCACGGCGGCCGGCCAACCCCTCGCAGGCCCGGGACGCGAGGTGATGCTCAGGGCAAAACCCTCACCCCGACCCTCTCCCAGAGGGAGAGGGAGGAAGGAGGGAGAGGAGTGACGAGAGCCCCCGGTCCGGCTCTCAGATGCGCTCGACGGAGTAGACGCCCGGCAGCCGCTCGATGGTGCGCATCAGATCGGTGAGCTGCTTGAGGTCCGAGATGGTGACCTCGAAGGTGTTCACCGCCCGGTCATCCCCCGTGGCCCGGCAGTTGGCCTGGGAGATGTTGACGCCCTTCTTCGAGAATGTGTTGGAGATGTCCGCCAGCAGGCCCGTCCGGTCCGCCGTCAGCACGCGCAGGGTGACGGGGCGCTTGAAGTCGCCACGCACGTCCCATGACACGTCCACGCGGCGCTCGGGATCCGTTGCCAGCGCCTTGTCGCAGCCCACCGTGTGCACTGTCACGCCCCGGCCCCGGGTAATAAAGCCTGCGATGGGATCGCCTGGAACCGGGTTGCAACAGCGGCCGAAGCGCACCAGCACGTCGTCGACGCCGCCGATCTGCACTCCGCTGCTGTTCTGCTTCCCCACCAGCTTCTTGGCGAAGTCGGTGACTCTCGACAGCCCCGGCAACATGCTGCTGCTCTGCGCCTGGGACTCCGCCTGCGCGCCCTTGCCCTCTCCCGAGCCGGCCGCCAGCTTCTCCGGCGGCACCACGCGGGAAATCACCTGGTTGGGCACCACCTTGCCGTAGCCCAGGGCTACCAGCAGATCGTCCTCCACCCGGAAGCCGAGCTCCTCGCAAGTCTTCTTCAGCGCGCCGCTCTTGAGCAGCTTGTTGAAGTTGAGCTGGAAGCGCTTCAGCTCCCGCTCCAGCAGCTCGCGGCCCAGCTGCAGGCTCTTCTCGCGCTGCTGCTGCTTGATGAAGGCGCGGATGCGCTGCTGCGCCCGGCTCGTCTTGACGAAGGTGAGCCAGTCCTTGGACGGGTGCGCCTGAGGGCTGGTGAGCACCTCCACCGTGTCCCCGTTCTTCAGCTTGTAGCGCAGCGGGACGATCTTCCCGTTCACCTTGGCGCCCACGCACCGCCCACCCACGTCCGAGTGGATGGCGTAGGCGAAGTCCACCGGCGTGGCCCCACGCGGCAGGCTCTTCACGTCCCCCTTGGGGGTGAAGACGAAGACCTCGTCGGTGAAGAGGTCCACCTTCACCGTCTCCAGGAACTCCTTGGGGTCCTTGAGGTCCTGCTGCCACTCCATGAGCTGGCGCAGCCAGGCGAACTTCTCGTCGTCCTTGCTGACGGAGACCGCCTTGCCCTCCTTGTACGCCCAGTGCGCCGCGATGCCCTCCTCGGCCACCTTGTGCATGTCCGGGGTGCGGATCTGCACCTCGATGCGCTCGCCCAGCGGCCCCACCACCGTCGTGTGCAACGACTGGTACATGTTGGGCTTGGGGATGGCGATGAAGTCCTTGAAGCGCCCCGGCACCGGCTTCCAGAGCTGGTGCACCAGGCCCAGCGCCTCGTAGCAGCTGGGCACCGCGGGCATGATGATGCGGAAGGCGATGATGTCGTGGATCTGCTCGAACTCGATCCCCTGCGACTTCATCTTCTTGTAGATGCTGTAGACGTGCTTGAAGCGGCCACTCACGTCGCCCTTCAGGCCCCGCTCCTCCAGCTTCGTCTGGATGAGGGTGCTCACGTCCTCGATGTACTTCTCCCGCTCCTTCTTGCGCTTGTTGAGCTTGTCCTGCAGCGCAACGAAGTCCTGGGGCTTCACGTAGCGGAAGGACAGATCCTCCAGCTCCGTCTTGATCCAGCTGATGCCCAGGCGGTTGGCCAGCGGCGCGTAGATGTCCAGGGTCTCCTGGGCAATACGGCGCTGCTTCTCCTCGGCCATGTGGTCCAGCGTCCGCATGTTGTGAGTGCGGTCCGCCAGCTTCACCAGGATGACGCGGATGTCCTGCGCCATCGCGATGATCATCTTCCGGAAGTTCTCGGCCTGCTTCTCCTCCTGGGAGAGCGTGGCCGAGGCTGAGAACTTGGACAGCTTGGTCACCCCATCCACCAGCTGGGCGACCTCTGGGCCGAACAGCTCCGTGAGCTCTTCGGCGGTGGCGAGCGTGTCCTCGATGGTGTCGTGGAGCAGGCCCGTGACGATGGAGGCTTCATCCAACTTCAGCTCCGCCAGGAGGCCAGCGACCTCGAGCGGGTGGATGAGGTAAGGCTCTCCCGACTTGCGTAGTTGGCCCTGGTGTACCTTGGCCGAGTAGACGTACGCCTTCTTGATGATGTCCAGATCGGGGTCCGGATGATAGGAGGCAACCCGCTGGAGGATGTCGTTGAGGCGAATCATCGAATCGTCAGCAATGCTAACTGCCGCCCTCAGAGGGGGCAATGTCACAACCTCGGGATTTGCTCGGGACTCACTTTCGTTGACCCCGCGTTCCGGCCACTTCTAGAGTCCGCTCTGCCCATGTCACAGCTCCTGCTGTCCGCCCTTGCCGTGGTCTGCCCGAACTGTGACGGCTATAACCCCCCTCGCGCGGAGGTCTGCGCGAGCTGCGGCACCTCACTGAGCGAGGCGCCGGCCACGGCGAAGCCGCCACCTTCCAGGACCACGCCCGCCTCCTCGGCGGGCAAGCCCACCCCTGGTATCTCCCGGACCCCTCCAGGGGCCGCCCGTCCGCCCGAGTCCCCGCCCGGTCTCCGTCCGGCCTCCTCGCGGACCCCTGCCCCCGTGGCCTCGGCCGGTGGCATCCCCCTGGCCACCCGCGCCGCGCCCGGAGTGGCCGCACCCCGCTCCCCCGTAGTGCCGCTCACGCGCCCCGCCGCCCCCGCGACCCCCGCTGCAGCCCCAGCCGCCGGGGTACCCAAACCGGCCGCCGCACCTGCCTCCGGAGCCCGCCCTGCTCCCGCCGCCTCCCGCTTCGGGCTGGCCGTCGTCGCCGGCACGACCCGCGGTCAGCGCTTCAAGCTGCCCGTCACCGGCTGCACCGTGGGCCGCACCCGAGGGGCCATCCTCTTCGCGGACGACACCTTCGTCTCCGCCCAGCACGCCACCTTCCTCATCAAGGATAACGTGCTGCATGTGCGTGATGAGTCCAGCGCCTCGGGTATCTACGTCACCATCCCCGGTGCGGAGACGATCCCGCCCATGACCTTCTTCGTCGCCGGCCAGCGCCTCTTCCGCTTCCTCGGCAAGCTCGAGGCCCCGCCGCCCCTCGCCGGGCGCCCGACCGTCTACGGCGCCCCCGTTCCTCCCGGGCAGGGAGTCTACGGCGTGGAGGAGGTGCTGGTGGGAGGCCGCAGCGGCCGCACGGTGGTCACGTCCACACCCCTATTGACCATCGGACAGGCCAACTGCGACTTCAGCTATCCCCAGGAGGAAGGGATGGCTGGCCGGCACTGTGAGCTGAGCTTCACCTCTGCTGGCGCCCAGCTTCGCGACCTCTCTGGAGGTCTCGGGACGTATGTGCGGGTGGCGTCCTCGGTGGAGCGGCCCCTGCGCCCTGGCGATCGCGTGCGCCTGGGCCAGCACATCATCCAAGTGGAGCTGATGGGCTGAGGAGCGCGCCGCGGAGCTACCTGCTCCCGGCGGCGGAGGCCAGCAACGGCTCCTTGAGCAGGAGGGTGGCGCGAGCGTGAGAGTCCGGCAGGTCGCGCAGGTGGCGCGTCCACCAGCCGCGCGCCTCGTCATGGCTGTCGAGCGCCCAGTACACCTCGCCCAGAATCAGCGACAGCTCCGGCGACGGATCGAGCGAGAAGGCCGCAAGGTACTCGGTGGCAGCCGCCCCGAGGTCACCGCGCTTGTAGGCGGCGTACCCGGTCTGCTGCCGACGCTGAGCCTCGCGCGGGTTGCGCTTGTCCGCGGGGACATTCTGCTCGTACGCCGGCTCGCTGGGAGTGGACGGCGGGTAGGCCCTGGACTCCTGGCCCGGGATGGGCGCGTTCTTCGGCGGAACGAAGGGCTGCTCCAGGGACTGGTTGCGCCAGTTCGTGTACATCCACCAGGCGACGAAGCCGATCGTCACCAGCGCCAGGGTGAGGACGAAGGCCTTGAGGAAACCGAAGCCGCCGCCCGTATCGGGAATGGTGGCGACGATGGCCTCGGTCTTGTCGTTGATCAGGGCCTGGTTGACGGTGGGCGCGGGAGCCCGCTCGATCTGCAAGCGATCGGTCGTGGCCCGCTCGAGCGGGGGACGCTCGGCCGAGGAACGCACGGGGGCAACTGGCACGGGGTGGGAACGCTCGCGCTCTGGCGGAAGCCGACTCGGAGGGGCCAGTTGCGTGCGCTCCGGCGCGGCGCGAGCCACGGCGGCAGCACCGGGCGGCACCCGCTCGGCACGTACGGTAGCCTCGGACTCACCACCCCAACCCGGGTCGGTGACCTCGGTGCTCATTCCGCTGGGAGGCGGCGTGGCCCTGCGCGGCAACGGCGCGAGCACTCCCTGGGCAGGCCCCGTGCGCCGGACAGCTGGCGAGGCACTGGAGCGGCGCTCGCGCTCCTTCTCCACGGCGATCAGCTCGGCCTTGAAGGCCTCGGCGTCCTGCGGACGGTCATCCGGGCTCTTGGAGAGGGCCCGCATGATGAGCCGCTCCATGGCCGGCGAGACGCGGATGTCCGGACGCTTGCGGGACGGAGGAAGGGGCTCCTCGGTGAGGTGCTTGGTGGCGTAGCCCACCGCCGAGTCGGACTCGAAGGGCAGCCGGCCGGTGAGGAGCTGGTAGAGGATGACGCCCACGGCGTACAGGTCCGAGCGGTGGTCCAGCGTGGCGCCACGGGCCTGCTCGGGAGACATGTACTCGGGGGTGCCGCAGACGAAGCCGGTGCGCGTGAGGGCGGGCCCGTCGCCGTCCGCGTCCTGGATCTTCGCGATGCCGAAGTCTAGCACCTTCACGAAGTCCGGCTCATTGCGGCGCTGCTCCACCATGATGTTCTCGGGCTTGAGATCCCGGTGGATGACGCCGGCGTTGTGCGCGTCGTAGAGGGCGGAGAGCACCTGGCTGACGAGGCGGACGATGCGCGGCTCGGGGAGCGGACCGTCTTTGCTGAGCACGGTGTGCAGGTCCTGCCCCGGGACGAACTCCATCGCGATGAAGAGGGCCCCGTCCTCGGCGATGCCGAAGTCGAGGATGCTGATGGAGTTGGCGTGGTTGAGGCGGCTGGCGGCCTTGGCCTCGCGCTTGAAGCGGGCCACGGTGCGGTCATCGCCCAGCAGCGTGTGGCGCAGCACCTTGAGCACCACCAGCTTGTCCAGGGCCACCTGGCGGGCTCGGTACACCTTGCCCATACCGCCCTCTCCGATGAGGGCTTCCACCTGGTACTTCTGGGCGATGGTAAGGCCGATGTACTCGTCCGCCTCACCGCGCGCGAGGGGGGCGTCGCAAGAGGAGCAGTACTTGGAAACGTCACCGGCGTCGGCGCCGCAGCTGGGGCAATGCAAGGGGGGCTTCCCGGAATTCAGGGGTCGGGTGTTGGCCCCCGAACTTCCCACGAGCGTCGGGTCGCCCGCAAGGTGGACGGGCAATGTTCAGCGCCCGAGCCAGCCCGGGCCGGGCTTGATATGTACCTCCGCCTGCCATGGCCTCCTACTGCCCCCGTTGCGACGCCGAGAACCCCGACTCCGCCTCCACCTGTCACGCCTGTGGCTCGCCCATGCGCTCCGGCACGATGGTGATGGCCGCGCCGAAGCTGGCGGCCAGGCCCCAGGTCGCCCTCCGGGTGGTGCGGGCGGACGGCGGCCCCGAGTCGGTGGTGCGAATGACGGGGGACACCCTGACCTGCGGCCCCCAGGGGGACCTGGTCTTGACGGATGACCCCTTCATCATGCCCGAGCAGGCCCGGTTCTTCTTCTCGGGCGGGCGGCTGGCGGTGGAGGACGTGGGGGGCGCCAATGGCGTCTTCGTCCGCCTGCGCCAGGAGCGCGAGCTGCCGGTGGGCGGGGAGCTGCGCCTGGGGCGGCAGCGGCTGGTGCTCGAGCCCATCCCCGCCGCGGCGGTGGGTCCGGGCGGCGCCCACATCTGGGGCTCGGTGGACCCGGGCTACCGGCTACGGCTGGTGCAGATTCTGGAGGGGGGGCTGCGCGGGGCGGCCTTTCCGCTCAAGGAAGGCGACAACCAGCTGGGGCGCGAGCAGGGCGACATCAGCTTCCCCACCGACGGCTTCGTCTCGGGGCGTCACGCGCTGCTGAGTGTGAAGCAGGACCGCCTGCGGGTGCGCGACGTGGGGTCATCCAACGGCACCTTCATCCGGCTCACCGGTCCCGTCTTCGTGGACAACGGGGACCACTTCCTCATCGGCCGCCAGCTGCTCCGGGTGGAGATCCAACTGGCGGCCTGACGAGAAGCAGGAGAGCTCTTACGCGGGCCCGTGCGCGGGGGAGCTCCCCTGCCCTCCTACAGCCTCAGCCGTAGGACTTCTCCTTCTTCTCCTGCTCCTCCTTGCAGCGGATGCACAGCGTGGTCACAGGCCGCGCCTCCAACCGCTTGGGGGAGATCTCCTCCTCGCACCGCTCGCAAATGCCGAAGGTGCCATCCTCGATGCGGCCCAGGGCTCGCTCGATCTTCTGCAGCAGGAACTTCTCCCGGTCGCGCAGGCGGAACACCATCGACTGAGCGTACTCAGAGGAGGCCTGGTCGATCTCATCGGGGAGATCATCGGTATCGAAGCTGGCCTCCTCCACCAGCGTCTTCTTGGCGCTCTCCAGCAGGCTCGTCTTGCTGTCCTCGAGCATCTTCTTGTAACGCTTGAGATCTTTCTGGTTCACAGCCTTAGGCTCCCGTACTGCGGGGAAATGGGCCCATACCCCGTAAAAAAGGGCCGGAAAGCTTTATTCACCTGCGGTCTGGTGTCAAGGAGACCTGGACCACCCTTAGAAACAGGCGGCGAGGTCGTACCCAATGAGCGATGCCTCGAAATTCGACCGGGAGTTCCTGCGAGCCGCCCTCTCGCTCGCTGGGAAAGGGGACGTGGACCACTTTCTCTACATCAGCGACGTGCCCATCGCACCCGAGGACCTGCGCCGGCAGCTCGCGAAGCGCAAGCTCGTCTACGCAGTGACCTCTCCGCGGATAGCGGAGGAATTGTTGGGCAGTAAACAGAGGGCGCTGGTGATTCCCGCCTACGACTACTCACGCACCGAGCGGGTGAAGGTAGCGCTCGTGTCGGCGCTCTCCCAGGGGGCCTTCAAGGAGGGGGACCTGGTCCTGTGCATGACAGGCAAGCTGGGTCGTCCGCCGGACACCCTGATGCAGATGCGCATCGGCGGCTCGCTGGACGATCGGCTGACGATCGAGGGCGTGAAGCTGGGAGACGAGTTCAACTCGCAGGTGGTGGACGCGCTCATCCAGCTGGCGCTGCAGGTGGGCCAGGAGGGCTTCGAGGGTCACCCCATCGGGACGATCATCACGATTGGGGACCACACCAGCGTGATGGAGAAGAGCCGGCAGATGACGATCAACCCGTTCCAGGGTTTGTCGGAGGCCGAGCGAAATGTGCTGGATCCGAAGATCCGAGAGGCCATCAAGAACTTCTCGGTGCTGGACGGCTCATTCGTCATCCGGGAGGACGGGGTGGTGCTGGCGGCGGGGCGCTACCTGTCGGCCTCGGACGAGATGGTGAAGATCCCGCTGGGGCTGGGGGCGAGGCACGCGGCGGCGGCGAGCATCACGTCGACGACGAAGTGCATCGCGCTGGTGGTGAGCCAGACGTCGGGAGCGGTGAGGCTCTTCAAGGGCGGCAACATCGTGCTGGAGCTGCACCAGACCGCGCGCCGCACGTAAAGCCGCCAAACGCATCTCTCCACCCCCTCCCCTCTCCACCCCTTCCCCTCTCCGCACCATCCCCTCTCCCTCCGGGAGAGGGACGGGGTGAGGGTATCCAGCTCCCGGGTTGTACCCCACCGAGCCTCCGGACCCTCAGGCCGCGGAGATCCGCGCGAGCGCCTCACGCAGGCGCTCGGGAATGGCCACGGCCTTGCGCGACTGACGCTCCACGAAGACGTGCACGAAGTACCCGTGGGCGGCGGCCTGCTCCTCGCCCTCCTTGAAGATGCCGATGCCGTAGGTCACGGAGCGGTTCCCGAGCTTGTCCACGCGCAGGCCCGCGCGCAGACGGTCGGGATACGCGAGTGGGGCGCGGTAGGTGCACCGGGACTCCACGACGAGGCCGATGACGGGACTGTTGACGATGTCCAGGCCGCCCTCGTGGATGAGGTAATGGTTCGCGACGGTGTCGAAGTAGCTGTAGTACGTGACGTTGTTGATGTGACCGTAGACGTCGTTGTCCATCCAGCGAGTGGTGATGGGCAGGAAGTAGCGGTAGCGGTCGGAGGTCTCGACGTCGGACATGGCGATTGCCCCTGCTTCGGTTACCAGTAACGCAGCGCCTGGCGGAACAGGTCGGTGAGGATGGGCCGGGTCATCTCGCGAGGCGCGTTCTGCAACAGGCGCTGCTGCGGGTAGGCACCCTCCGTGAGGGCAGCCACATCGGCCTCGGTGTAGCCGACACCGCCAAGGCCATTGGGAATGCCCACGGCACGCATGATCTGGATGAGCTTTCCTGCGAGCACCTCGCCCGCGTCACCGGGCGTAGCGCCACGCACGTCCGCACCGAGCCACTGAGCGGCTTCCAGGTGGCGCTCGGGGCTCACCTCGGCGGTGTAGCGGAACACAGCAGGGGCATTCACGATGACGGCCATGCCGTGCGGCACCAGGGGCTCTCCTTCCGGGTAACCGGAGGGCTGGAAGTCGCGCACCAGCCCGGCCACGGCGTAGGCCATGCCGTGCGGCGCGTGCACCCCGGCATTCCCGAAGGCGATGCCAGCGAGCGTAGAGGCCCACATCAGCTGCTCGCGGGCCTCGTGGTCCTCCGCGTCCGCGACTCCGCGCTCCAGGTACAGGCCCATCAGACGCAGCGCCTCGCGGCAGCCGAGATCGCTCCACGGGTTGGCGCCCTGGCTCATGGGCCGCAGGCTCGGCCGAGGAGGTGCGGGACGGCGCACATACGGCCGCGCGGTATAGGACTCCAGCGCGTGGGACAGCACGTCCAGCCCGCTGGCGGCGACCACCTCAGCGGGAAGGGTCGCGGTGCAGTCCGGATCGATGAGCGCCTCGGTGGGCCGCAGCGCCGGCGAGGCGATACCCGTCTTCGCCGCCATCGAGAGCAGATCGAAGATGGTGATACCGGTGACCTCGCTGCCCGTGCCTGAAGTGGTGGGACAGGCGATGTGCGGCTTGAGCGGGCCGGGCACCGGGCGCCCCTCGCCTACCGGCGCGTTGACGTAGGCCAGGAAGTCCGCCGGGTACGTGGCGTAGAGGTTGGCCGCCTTGCACGTGTCGATGACCGAGCCGCCGCCCAGGGAGATGTAGCCATCCGGGCGAGCCTCCGAGGCGAAGCGCGCCGCCTCCAGGAACGAGCGGTCCGTGGGCTCGACGTGCACGTCGGTGTAGGCGGCGACCTCCAGCCCGGCGGCGCTCAAGGACTGGCGCACCTTCTGGAAGTGCGGCAGCCGGGCCAGACGCTCGTCCGAGAACAGGGCCACGCGCTTCATTCCGAGCGCCCTGGCACGGTCGCCCACCTCGGCCAGACAGCCGCGGCCGAAGGTGATGCGTGAGGTATCCACGGTGAAGGCGGTGTCGCAGCCCTCTCCAACGGGGTGATAGTGGCAGCAGCCCATCGCGTCCTCCTGAGCGGTCGCATTGGAGCACCTGGGACGCCCCGTCGCACCCTGAATCAGACAACCTGGGCTGTCCCAGAAGTGCAGGTGCTATCGTCCCTGCTCCCCATGTCCACGCGCCCCTATGCCGTCACCCTCTTCCTTGGCGCATTCCTGCTCTTCGGTGTGCAGCCACTGGCGGGAAAGTACGCGCTCCCCTGGTTTGGCGGCACGCCCTCGGTCTGGACAACCTGCATGCTCTTCTTCCAGACGATGCTCCTGGGCGGTTACGCCTACGCATATGCCAGCGGACGCTGGCTGGCGCCGCGGCGGCAGGCGCAGGTGCACCTGGGGCTGCTCGGCGTGACGATGGTGGTGCTGACCGGGCGCATGCTGCTCAACGGCTCGCCCGTGGCACCCGGGCCCGAGTGGCGCCCCACGGCGGATGACCTCTCCACCGCGCGGCTGCTGTCCCTGCTCGCGGCCACCCTGGGCTTGCCCTTCTTCACACTGTCCACCACCGCGCCGCTGCTGCAGAGCTGGTTCAGCCGGGTGCGGCCAGGCGTTTCGCCCTACCGGCTCTACGCACTCTCCAACGCTGGCTCGCTGCTGGCCCTGCTGGCCTACCCCTTCCTGGTCGAGCCCTGGCTAGGACGCGGCGTCCAGGCGTGGGGATGGGGCCTGGGCTTCCTCCTCTTCGCCGGAAGCTGCGCGCTGTGCGCCCGGGGCGTGCTGCGCCTCGCGGACGAACCAGTACAGGCTCAACGAGAGGAAGAGGCCCGGGAGCGTCCACCGGGCATAGGGCGCACCCTGGCCTGGCTGGGGCTGAGCGGATGTGCCTCGGTGCTGCTGCTGGCGACGACGAATCAGCTCTCGCAGGACGTGTCGGCCGGCCCCTTCGTCTGGGTGCTGCCGCTGGCCCTGTACCTCCTCACCTTCATCCTCGCCTTCGAGCGCGAGGCGCTCTACTCGCGGCCCCTCACCGCGCTGCTCCTGCTGCTGGCGGCGGGCGGAGTGACGGCCCTCCACTACCGGGGCTCGGAGAGCGCACTGTCCCTCCAGCTTCTCGTGCACTCGGCGGCCCTCTTCTCCGGGGCCCTGCTCTGCAATGGAGAGCTGTACCGGCTACGGCCTGCGCCACGCCACCTGGGTGCCTTCTACCTCTGGGGGTCCGTGGGTGGCGCGCTCGGCGGAGTCCTCGTCCAACTGGTGGCCCCGCGCCTGTTGAGCTCCTACCTGGAGTACCCACTCGCGCTCGGCTCCTGCTGTCTCCTGGCCGCGCTCGTCCTGTTGCGCCGCGCCCCCCAGGAGACGCTCCCACGGACCGCGCTCCGAGCCATTCCGGCGCTGTTGCTCGTCCTGGTGACCGGCGCACTGGGCCAGGCGGTGATGAAGCCGGGCCACGTGCTCGGGTCATGGCGCGGCTTCTTCGGCGTGGTGCAGCTGTGGGAGTCGGATCGAGGCACCGAGGACCACGTGTTCATCCTCCGGCACGGCATCGTCATGCACGGCTACCAATACGCCCAGCCGGGGCGGACGATGACGCCCACGGCCTATTACACGCCCAAGGCGGGGCTCGGACTGGCACTCACCGAGCAGCGGCAGCGCAAGGAGCGCGCGGGCTTGCCCCCATCGCTGCGCGTGGGAGTGCTGGGACTGGGGGTGGGAGCGACGGCCGCGCTGGGACGCGCCGGGGACACCCTTCGCTTCTATGAGATCAACCCCCAGGTCATCGCTCTGGCGCAGGGGGCGGGAGGTTACTTCTCCTTCTTGCGCGACACGCCGGCACGGGCCGAGGTGGTGGAGGGGGATGCGCGCATCCTGCTCGAGCAGGAGCTGGAACGTGGCCAGGGCCAGGGCTTCGACGTGCTCGCGGTGGATGTCTTCAGCTCGGATGCCATCCCGGTCCACTTGCTCACCGAGGAGGCCATGGAGCTCTACCGGCGGCACCTGGCGCCCGGGGGAGTGCTGGCGCTGCACATCAGCAACCTCCACCTGGACCTGGCCCCCATCGTCCTGGCACATGCGTGGACGTCCGGCTGGCACGCCACTCAGGTGAAGACGGCCATGAGCGGAGACACGCTCACCGCCCTCTGGATGGTGCTCAGTCCGGACGCGAGCTTCTTCCAGGGAGACGCCTTCCTGAACAGTGAAGCGTGGGTGCGCCGGATGGCCCTCGCGGCGCCTCCACGAGTGCGGTGGACGGACGAACGCAGCAGCGTGCTGCTGGCCCTCCGGAGTCTGGGTTGGAGCCATCAGGACATCATCGAGGAGCCGACCAAGGCCCACGCACCGGTAGCGGCTCCCGCCGGGCCCTGAGCGCTTCAGGGCTTCACGGTCTCTCCACGCTCCTCGCGGTAGATGTCCGCGAGCGCGTGGGCCCGTTCCACCTCATCCCGGGCAGCATCCACGGCGAGCACCTTCTCGAAGCGCTCCACCTGCTCCTGGAGGGCCGTGGAGACGAGCCCACCCACTGCGAGCCGAGCGGAGGCACTCTCGCGCTCCACGCGGAGCTCGGCCACGCGGCTGCCGAGGTCCGCGGCGGCCTCCAACAGCAGCTTGCCATCCTGCTCGGCGCGGTTGAGCGACTCGCGCGTGGTGTTCAGCAGGGACTCGGCCTGCAAGCGATCGCGCTCGAGCGTCGCGGAGATCTTCGCATCCCCCTGCTCGTCCGCCTGGGCACGCCGTTTCGCGAGCTCCTCCAGACGCTTGACGTAGCGAGCCTCGGAGCGGGCCAGATCGCCCCGGAGCGCCAGCAGCGTGGCGGCGGACTTGCGGATCTCAGCGCCCTGTCGCTCCAGGTCCTCGATGAGCTGATCGAAAGCCGCGAGCGGATCCTTGGGCCGCTCGGGCTTCTTGGGCGTCTTCTTCTTGCGCAACCAGTCGAAGAGCATGACCGGCGACAGCCTACTCGAATGGGCGGCAGAGGAGGCGGACACGTGCGAGGCGCTCGTGCACCTCTGAACCTCCCGTGGCGAGCGCGGCGAGGTAGCGAGCAGGGGGGAGCTGATACACCCCGAGCAGGTGCTGCAGGAGGAGGATGCCCTCGGTGGGGCGGCGCTCGGCGGGGGCGAGTGCGGAGGCCTCCACGATGGCGTCGAGGATGTCGGCCACGCGAGCGAACACCTCGGGGCCGGGGCTCTCCGCCGCCTTCTGACGGGAGAGCCGCTCCACCTCTGGGAAGAGCGCGTCGAACGAGGCCTCGGAGGCCACGGGGGTGGACGGGAGCGTGCGTCCGGCGGCGAGCGCCTCCAACGCCTGGAGGTGGGGCGCGAGCGCCTCGATGGCCTCCGGGGTAACGGGCACGTCGCGAGGCAGGAGGGTGCGCCAGGGGCTGTCGAACTCGGTGCGCGCCCACTGGATCTCCTGGTCGGAAAGGTGGTGGTAGAAGGCGCGGCCGCCGCGGGCGCGCTGCTCCAGGACGAGCGACTTGAGGTCCGGGTTCTCCTCGCCGAGCGAGATGAAGCTGAGCGAGATGTCCAGCGCGTCCATGGGGGCCCGAGTGCGGCGGATGAGCTCCAGGTCGACGCGATCCTCGCCGTCGGTGATGAGCACCACCGTGGCGCGGGCAAGGTATGGATCCCTCCCCTGCGCGGCGCGAATGGACTCGAAGGCGGACATGAGCGCGAGGGAGATGTCCGTCTGGCCCTCGGCGGGCGAGTCGCGGAAGAGCTTCTCGATCTGCCGGGTGGCCTCGCGAGCCGTGTCCACGCGAGCCAGCTCGGTGGGGGTGTCGTTGAAAAAGGAGAAGTAGAGCGGATCGAAGGGCTGGTTCTTGCGGGCCTTGACCCGGAGGTTGTTGAGCTCGGCGATGATGATGGCATCGCGGAAGCGGGCACGAGCGCCGTGCATGGAGCCCGAGGCATCACACACATACACGCGCACGGCGGTGCGCTTCATCTTCTTGGGCCGGGGGGGCGGCTCGTCCTCCAGGTAGGCGCGCACCGTCTGGCTGTGGGCGGCCAGGTCGTACAGGACCAACCGCGGGTCCGAGACGACGAAGTTGTGCACCTCGTGGAGGCCACCCGTGCGCTCGAACGTCATGTTCTGGGTGGGGTACGGCACCCGCCGCGGCACGGGCCGCACCTTGCGGGTGTTCAGCTCGACGATCTCCTCGGTGAGGGCGTCCTCCACGTCGAAGTAGCGGCCGCAGCCCGCCGCCAGCTCGAACGCGGAGAGCTGCTCGGGCTTGAGCGAGAAGGCCAGGTCCGCGAGCAGGTCGTCCGCGGTAGAGGCCTTGGGTGGCTCGCGCAGGCCATTGGGGCCCTCGTGGGCGGGGGGCTTCTCGCCGAACCAGCGCGTCAGGTCATCCCGCTCGGAGGACTCCAGCATGGCCCGCATGGGCTGCTGGGCAGGCAGCAGCGGCTCGAGCGCCGCCCGGGCCGTTTCCGCCAGTTGGGCATCATTGGCTTCCAGCGCGCGCTCGTAGAGCCCCCGGAGCGATTGCCACGCCATCTGGGGATCCCGCTGCGCGGTGCGCCGCACCTCCTGCACCAGCGCATCCAGAGAACGCGCCGCCGGCTGCTCCCGGACACGATCGCGCGCCTGGGACACCTCGCTGCGCAGGGCCACGCCCCGGTCGCGGTCGTGGTCCATGCCGATGCGCAGGAGGATCTCATGGGCCATGTCCAGGTCGCGCCGCTTCTGGACCAGGTCATCCACGTTGGAGCGAGCCCGCTGCGCGAGGAACTCGGCCACGGCCATGCGGGCCGTGCTTGGGGCCACGCGGTCGTTCCAGAGCGGACCGGGCCGCGCGAAGATCTCGAAAGAGCCCTCCTCCTTCGGCGGAGGCGTGGGGGACATGAAGAGATCCGCCACCCGCAGGACCCTCGCGAGCCGGACGAAGCCTCGCTCCAGTGCCGTGCGCGCGCCTGGAGGCGTCCGGCCCGCCCGGAGCATCTTCTCCACCGCGTCGAGCGTCCGCTCGAACTCCTCCAGGGACTCCTGGGCTCGGGTCTTCAAGCCCGTGGCCAGGTCGCCCACCCTGCCCTTGCGCACGCCGAGCTCGAGCAGCAGCCGCGCGTCCGCGAGGGTGTGCACCCCGACCCGCTCCAGCGAGCGATCGAGCGCCGTCAGGGTGGGCATGGACAGGTCCACCTCGGACGGAGCCGTGAGACCGAGCCACCAACCCCGCAATCCCTCGGGCTGGGACGCGGCGCCCTGGAGCGCGTCCAACCGGAGCCGCAGGCGTGAGAGCCGCGAGCTGAGCACGCGTCAGCACCCCCTCACAGCGAGGCCCGCTGCTCCAGCAGTTCCTTGCTGAAGCGGGTGAAGTCGTCGTCGATACCGCGCAGCACGTTCTCCAGCTTGCGCGCGCTCTCGCCCAGCTCGCCGGGGATGGCGATCAGCACCCCGAGCACGCCCTTGATGCGCACCAGCTCGCCCTCCTTGAGCGCGAGCAGCGGGAAGCGGCTCTTCACCAGCCGATCGAAGATCTGATCCGCCTGATTGCGGCGCTGGGCGGAGCGCGGGGCCGGCAGATCCGTGAGGAGCTGGGTGAGCCAGCTGCGCAGGTACTTGAGGCGCGTCTGCACGAAGGCCAGCTCCACCCGGGCCACCGCATCGCGGATCTCGTGGGAGAGGAAGGACGCCGCGGAGGAGTGCTGCGCGAAGGCGAGCTGCCCATCCAGCCCGAGCAGCGCGGCGAGCTCGCCATCCCGGAGCTGCGTGGAGAAATCGCCTCGGTAGAAGTTGTAGGCCTCGCCGCTGACGGCGGCATGGGGGGCCGGCGGAGGACTCGCCACCTCGCGGCCGATGCCCCGCGCGTACTCGCGCAGCCGCGTCTCGATGATCTCCTTGCATTCGGCCAACACGGGCTCGGGGGCCAGGCCCTCGCGCCGCAGGTTCTCCGCCACCGTCTGTACCGTGCGCGAGAACTGGTCGATGCGCTCGAAGGGCGTGGTGGACAGCACATCCCGCGCGTAGGCGGAACCGAGCGGCTGCAACAGCTCCTGCTTGAGGCCGTGCTGCGCGGCGTCCAGCTTGCTCAGGGCCTGTTCGAGCTGGGAGAGCCGACGCGAATCCGCCGAGAGCGCATCGAGCGGATCCCTCCGGCCACGCGTGCCCGAGAAGGCGCTCGTCGCACGCTGACGGAGGGCGGCCACGGCCCGGCGGCGCGCCTCGGCCTCGGCGGCCCGCAACCGCGCCACCACGCTCGAGTTGCCCTCGGCGAGGAGTGCCAGGAGCTCGCTCACCCGGCCCATCTCATCGGAGACGTTGTCCGTGAGGCTGACGAGCGTCTCCAGCGCCACCGACTCGTCGAAGGCGAGGCTCTCGGCGTTGAGCGCCATCAACTCGAGCGCCTGCAGGAGGAAGCGGGACACCGAGTCGCACAGGGCCGGCAGCCGCTGGCGCAGCTCCGGCACCTGGCGGCACAGCTCCACCGTCTCCGAGAGCGCGGTGAACATGGCCATCCCCGCCCGAGCCTCGGGGCCCTCGACGGGACCGCGAGCCATCCGCTGCTCCACCACCGAGAGCAGCCCGCGCGCGGCCCCCAGCAGAGCCACCCGGTTGTCCGGGTGACGAGGCCCCGGGACGAGCTTGGCGCGCACGCGCTGCGCCGTGGTGGTAACGATGCCAGGCTGGAAGTTGCGCGCGAGCGCCTCCACCGCCTTGCTCTCATCCGGCGCGCCGAGCGAGGCCGCTTCGCGATCCACTCCCGTTCCGAGCTCGGCGCGCACCTTGGTCAGCGCGGCGTCGAAGGCCTTCTGCTCGATGCGGACAATCTCCAGCTGCGCACGCTCGCGCGGATCCACCGCCGCCTTGAGGAGCGCTTCGACCTCCTCCGCCTGGGGCCCGCCGAGCAGGAAGAACCAGCGCAGGGCGTCCAGGTCCTCCACGGTGGCCTCGAGCGGCCGGTCCGGACGGCGGTAGAGCTGATCCCTCACCACCGCGGCCTTGAGGGCCCACAGCGCCTTCACCACCGAGCGCTGGGAGAAGTACTTGGTGGGAACGTAGTCGGGCAGCTTGGACACCTGAGCCGTGAGCGCACGCTCCAGCTCATCGGTGAGCATCTCGATGGCCTCGAGCAGGTGGCTGGCCACCGTCACCTGCTCCACGGCCGCCTGGAGCACATCCAGCTGCTGCAGGGTGAGGGAGGCGCGCAGGTCCGGCCGGATGCCATGGGCGAAGCGGTGCAGCATGGCCGCGCGGCTGGGGCGCCGGGCAAAGGACTTGGGTACGAAAGAGATGAAGCTGAGCCGGTCCGCGAAGGCCAGCAGCAGCTCCGGCGAGCGCGCCAGCACCTCGGAGAGGTAGCGGTTGCTCGTCATGATGGCGCACTCGATGCGACCGCTCGTCACCCGGCGCCCGTGCTTGAGCTCGCGCTCGTGCAGGACGTTGAGGATGGAGCGCAGCAGCATGTCGCGCCCGTCGAAGACCTCGTCGAGGAAGGCGTGGGTGGCGCCCAGCATGCCGTCCTCGGTGATGAACTCGGTGCGGCCCGTCTCGGTGAGCACCTTGAAGTCCACCGGACCAATGAGGTCCGTCTGCACGGTGGACTCGGCGATCTGCTTGGCGAAGAGCGAGGGCTGCCCCGTCTTCTCGTCGAGGATGCGGCCGAGCACCGCCGAGGCGATGGCGCTCTTGGCCGTTCCTGGGGGGCCGACGACGAGCACGTGCTCCCGGCACAGCAGCGCCAGTTCAATCTGGGTGAAGAGCGTCTCACGCTCGAGGTAGGCCTCGCGCAGCTCCTGGAAGAAGTGGCGGAAGGCCTGCGCGGCCTGGGGATGGACGGGCGTGGGCGGGTGGATCACGGGGCGCCCATCGTAGCCCTCCCCGCCGCCTCATTTGAAGGGCTCGGCGGGCCGCTACTTGAAATGCACGGCACACGCTCCGTCCGGGCAGGAGCGACCTGCGATGCGGAAGCGGTAACGGGCAATGAGGCCGTAGAGCCAGTCCGCCACCTGCCGCAGCCCCGGCACGTAGTAGAGGAAGAGCAGCTTGCCCAGCGGCCTGCGCCCCAGCGCCTGCACCACGGCCTCGGCCCCCTCGAAGATCCGCCCGTCCGCCTGGACGAGCTGAATCCCCTTCTCGCACCGCTCGAGCGGGATGCCAGGGTACGCGGCCAGCACCCCCTCCTCCCGGAACGAGCGCAGCTGCGTGCCGTGACCTCTCAACAGCCGCTGGAACTGCTTCGCGGCCCCGATGCACAAGCGGCAGTGCCCGTCGTACAGGATGACGTCATGCCCCGGGGGCGTCGTCGTCAGCGCCATCATGGCTCTCCTCCCGCCTGGCCCATGCGAGGGGCCTCGCGCTCATTCATATCGGTTGGAGTCCGGAGCGCGCGAATAAAACAGAAGGGCCGGATACTCCCACGGGAGCACCGGCCCTTCCAGGGTTCAACAGGCTCGGACTACGACTGGCGGAACTCGGCGTCCACCACGTCGTCCTTCGGCTTGGCCGAGCTGCCCGGAGCCGCACCCGCGTCGGCACCCGGAGGAGGAGCGCCCTCGCCCGGAGCGCCGCCCGTGGCCTTGTACATCTCCTCGGCCACCTTGTAGCTGGCCTGCTGCAGGCGATCCAACGCCGCCTTGATGGCGTCCTTGTCCTGGCCCTCGCGCACCTCGTTGAGCGCCTTGACGGCCGACTCGAGCGTCGACACGGCGTCCGGAGACAGCTTCTCGCGGTTCTCCTTGATCATCTTCTCCGCGGCGTACGCCTGGGCCTCGGCCTGGTTCTTCACCTCCACCAGCTCGCGGCGGGCCTTGTCGGCGGCCTCGTTCTCCTTGGCCGCGTTGACCATCTTCTCCACTTCATCCTTCGCCAGACCGGACGAGTGGCTGATGGTGACCTTCTGCTCCTTGCTCGTCGCCTTGTCCTTGGCGCTGACGTTGAGGATGCCGTTGGCGTCGATGTCCAGCGTCACCTCGATCTGCGGCACGCCGCGCGGCGCCGCGGGAATCCCCGTCAGGTGGAAGCGGCCGAGGCTCCGGTTGTCACCGGCCATCTCGCGCTCGCCCTGCAGGATGTGGATCTCCACCTGCGTCTGGCCATCCGCCGCCGTGGAGAACGTCTCCGACTTGCGGGTAGGAATGGTGGTGTTGCGCTCGATGAGCTTGGTCATCACACCGCCCAGCGTCTCCACGCCCAGCGACAGCGGGGTGACGTCCAGCAGCAGGATGTCCTTCACCTCGCCCGCGAGCACGCCGGCCTGCACGGCCGCGCCCACCGCCACCACCTCGTCCGGGTTCACCGAGCGGTTCGGCTCCTTGCCGAACAGCCGCTTCACCGCCTCCTGCACCTTCGGGATGCGCGTGGAACCACCCACGAGCACGACCTCGTTGAGGTCCTTGAGGTCCACGCCCGAGTCCTTCAGGCACTTGCGGCACGGCTCCAGCGAGCGCTCGACGAGCGTGTCGATCATCGCCTCGAACTTGGCCCGCGTCAGGCGCACGTTGAGGTGCTTGGGACCGGAGGCGTCCGCCGTGAGGAACGGCAGGTTGATCTCCGTCTCCATCGTGCTGGACAGCTCGATCTTCGCCTTCTCCGCCGCCTCCTTCAGGCGCTGCAGGACCATCTTGTCCTTGGAGACGTCGATGCCGTTGTCCTTCTTGAACTCGGCGATCAGCCAGTCCATGAGCGTGTGGTCGATGTTGTCGCCGCCCAGGTGGGTGTCACCGTTGGTCGCGAGCACCTCGACCACGTTCTCGCCCACCTCCAGGATGGAGATGTCGAACGTGCCGCCGCCGAAGTCGTAGACGGCGATCTTCTCGTCCTTCTTCTTGTCCAGGCCGTACGCCAGCGCCGCCGCCGTCGGCTCGTTCACGATGCGCCGCACGGTGAGGCCGGCGATCTCACCGGCGTCCTTGGTCGCCTGGCGCTGGGCGTCGTTGAAGTACGCCGGAACGGTGATGACCGCCTCGGTCACCTTCTCGCCCAGGTAGTTCTCGGCAGCGCGCTTGAGCTTGAGCAGCACCTGCGCGGAGATCTCCGGCGCGCTGTACTGCTTGCCATCGATCTCCACGCGCGCGTCGCCGTGCGGGCCGCGCACCACCTTATAGGGGACGAGCTTCGCCTCCTCGGTGGTCTCCTCGTACCGCCGGCCCATGAAGCGCTTGATGGAGTAGATCGTGCGCTCCGGGTTGGTGATGGCCTGACGCTTGGCCACCTGCCCTACCAGCCGCTCCCCATCCTTCGCGAACGCGACGACCGAGGGCGTGGTGCGGGCGCCTTCCTCATTGGTGAGAACCTTGGGCTCGCGACCCTCCATGATCGCCACCACGCTGTTGGTGGTGCCCAGGTCGATGCCGATAATCTTGCCCACGGTGTGTAACCTCCCGAATTGACTGCGGAAAAGTACCGCGAAAGCTTCGAGTACCCCCGATGTGTGACCAACGTAACCACCCACCCCGGGGTGTCAAACCGCGTCAAGCCGCGTCACGTTCGCGCCACCGGCCTGCCACGGTGCGTAACGCGCTCTCCACCTCCGCCACCCGCGCGTGGCAACCAGCCGGGCATCCGATCAGTACCTAACGTGCCAACCCCTCGGAAATATTGAGGTAGGACACAAATAACGCCTCGCGTCAGCGATTGGCTGGGAATGTGCAGTCGGGAGGACCGAAGCCCCTCTACCCCCCTTTGGAGGCAGCCTCATGCTGGTACAGCCACTTCGGTCCGTGGATCCGCGCCAGAATCCGTCCGTCGCCGGTGCCCCCGAGCACAAGATCGCGGTACTGCTCAACGCCAATGCGCGCAGGGTGGACGCACAGCTGGTGAAGTCCCTGTCACACGTGGTGCCGGAGCAGGATCTCTTCCTGTCGCGCTCGGAGTTGGACTGCCGGCGCATCGTCCAGACGGTGCTGGAGCGCAACTACCCGATGGTGTTCACGGGTGGCGGTGACGGCACGTTCCAGGGCTTCGCGAGCGAGGTGTTCCGCCAGCTGGAGCCGCGGGGCCGCTTCGCCGGCAAGCGCGCACCGCGCTTTGGCGTGTTGAAGCTGGGCACGGGGAACGGCCTGGCCACGTACGTGAATGCCGGCAACGGCGCGGATGGCATCCTGCAAGACGTGGTGCGAGCGCGCGCGGGCGAGGTGCCGGGCCACCGGCGGATGGATCTGCTGCTGGCGGATGGCCAGCGCACGACGTTCGCGGGCCTGGGCGTGGATGGGAAGCTGCTCAACGACTACCTCTGGGTGAAGGACAACCTCGGCCGCGGCGGACTGCTCAAGAAGGTACTGACGGGTGTTGGCGGCTACTTCTCGGCGGTGGCCCTCAAGACGGTGCCGCACTACCTGTCCAACCCGACCTGGGTGGAGTGCGAGATCATCAACGGCCAGGCCGGTGACGCGTACCGGGTGGGGCCGGACGGCAACCCGGTGGGCGCGCCCATCGCCCCGGGACAGCGGATCTTCCAGGGCCCGCTGATGATGGCGGCGGCGGCGACGATGCCCTTCTACGGGTACGGCTTCCGGATGTTCCCGTTCGCGGGCGAGCGCCGGGGGATGATGCATCTGCGCCTGGGCCAGCTGAACGCCACGAGCGTGCTGGCGAACCTGCCGAAGCTGTGGGCGGGCCGCTGGTTCCCCGAGGGCATCCACGACTTCTACACCCAGGACGTCCACATCCGTTTCGCCAGGCCGATGCCCTTCCAGGTGGGTGGAGACGCGGCGGGCTACCGCGAGGACGTGAAGCTGAGCGTGGCGCCCGAGTCGGTGGAGCTGCTGGACTTCCACGGCGCGGTGCACTGAGCGCCCTGCCCTCCCTCTCCCCCTGGGGAGGGGGCTGGGATGAGGGTCTGCCTACCCGGCCAGGCTACAGCTACCCGCGATCGCGCGTGGCCGGAGGCTTCTCCCCGGGCTCGCGACGGCGGCCCACGGCGAACGCGTAGCTCGAGGTGGCCTTGCCGTTGTTCTCGCGGTGCAGGGCCATCTCCTCGCGCAGCCAGACCGACTGCTCAGCGGAGGCCTTGGCGAGGAGGGGCTCCAGCTCCCGGTAGAAGGCATCCAGCTCGGCGTCCTGGAGGGACTCGACGGACTCAGGCTCGAAGCCGGCCAGAGCCAGGTGCTGGAGCAGCTCGCGAGGCAGCAGGAGCGGAGCACCCAGGCGACGCTCCCAGAACTCGAGCACGGCCCGAGGCGTCACCCGTCCCACCCGGACCGGGTAGGTAATCCCCAACCGGCCCTGGTGGGCCAGCAGAGGCCGCAAGGTGCCGAACGCATCGGGCAGCGCCATGAACATCCGGCCCTGACAGAGGATGGCGTCGAACTCGCCCTCGCGGAAGACGGGCTTGCGCAGGTCCACGCGGCGCACATCCACCCGGCCGTCCAGCCCGAGTGAGCGCACCCTGTCTCGCATGTGGATGAGCATCGTCTCATCCGCGTCCGCGGCCACCACCGAGCAGCCGAACTCCTGGGCAAGCACCACGCTGGCCGGGCCGGAAGGACCGCAGCCGAGCTCCAGCACACGCCCTCCCTCTTCCAACTGCGCCACTTTCGCGAAGCGTCGGGTCGCCACCTCGGAACTGAAGGGGCGCCGAGCATCACCAGGGAAGTAGAGCGGGAAGGACTCAGCCGGGCTCATGAGAAGCCCCTTCTACACCGCTAGCCCGCAATCGCCAATTCCCCCCGCACGCCCGGACGGGGGCCGCCCTCAGAGGTAGTAGACGACCCGCTGCTCCTGCCTCAGCCGGGCGTAGATGGAGCGGCGGTGCTCCTCGGACAGCAGGTACACCGACACGCTCACCGACACGTACGTGCCCTTGCTGCTGGGCTGCTCCCGGATGGAGTCCGGGGAGATCTCCGAGCCCATGAGCGACCGGAAGAGGTCGCGCACGTACTCGACGAACCCCGTCGGCTCCTGCCGCCCCATGACCTTGAAGGTGTAGACGGTGGGGTACTCGATGAGCGGCTTCTGCTCCTGGCCGTCACCCTCTGTGCCCTGGGTGGAACCCGCTGCCTGTCCGTCTCCCTTCATGACTGCTTCCTCGTACGGCGCAGGGGGCTAGAGGAGGTTGGCCGCGAGCTCGGCCAGAGCGCTGCGCTCGCCCTTGGCCATGGTGATGTGACCCGCGATCTTCTCATTCTTGAACCGGTTGACCACATGGACGAGTCCGTTGTTGGTCGCGTCCACGTAGGGGTTGTCTATCTGGAACGGGTCCCCGGTGAGAATGATTTTCGTGTTGTCGCCCACGCGGGTGATGATCGTCTTCACCTCGTGGGGCGTGAGGTTCTGCGCCTCGTCGATGATGATGTACTGGTTGGGGATGGAGCGCCCGCGGATGTAGGTGAGCGCCTCGATCTCCATCAGCCCCAGGTCAATGAGCTCGTGGTAGCCCCGGCCGGCCTTCTTGTCGGCGCGGCTGAGGTTCATCAGGAACTCCACGTTGTCGAAGATGGGCTGCATCCAGGGGTTCATCTTCTCTTCCAGGCTGCCCGGCAGGTACCCGATGTCCCGGCCGAGCGGGAAGACGGGCCGGCTGACGAGCAGCTTCTGGTACACGCCCTCCTCCGTCACCTTGTGGAGCCCCGCGGCGATGGCCAGCAGCGTCTTGCCCGTACCCGCCTTGCCCACGATGGTGACGAGCTTGATCTCGTCATTCATGACGAGGTCGAGGGCGAAGCTCTGCTCCATGTTGCGCGGGCGGATGCCCCAGATGCCCTCGGACTTCATGCCGCGCAGCAGCGGCACCACCCGGCCCCGGGACGCGTTGAAGCGACCCATGGCGGTGTGGGACGGGTTCGTCTCGTCCTTGAGGAGGATGAACTGGTGCGGCGAGAGCGAGTCCTGTCCGGAGATCTCCACCTCGGCGCCGGGCTTGTACATCTGGTCCACCATCTCCCGGGGGACCAGGCGCTCGGTGAAGCCCGTGTACAGCTCGGTGATCTCCACCCGCTCGGCGTCGTAGTCCTCGGCGATGAGGCCCAGCGCGTCCGCGCGGATGCGCAGGTTGGTATCCTTGGTGATGAAGACGGCCGGCGACTGCGGCTCGCGCTCCATCAAGTCGATGGCCACCGAGAGGATCCGGTTATCCATCAGGTTGCTGTCCGCCATGGAGAGCGGCAGATCCCGGTCCGTGAAGCACACGCGCAGCACGCCCCCATGCGGCAGGCGCACGCCGTCCTTCAACGAGCCCTCCTCCCGGAAGGAGTCCAGGTAGCGCGCCACCAGACGCGCGTTCCGCCCCAGCTCGGAGAGATCGCGCTTGAACTGATCGATCTCCTCGATGACGTAGATGGGGATGATGACGTTGTGTTCCTTGAAGCTGTAGATGGAGCGGGGGTCGTGGAGAAGGACGTTGGTGTCGAGGATGAAGTTCTTTCGCATCGTGTGGAGCGCGACCTCGAGATGGGGTGCGACCGCTAGGACCGACCGTGCGACGGGACTCCGACTGACGGACCGCTTCTGCGCCTGACTGCCAACCGAATATTAGGCTAAGCCTCCCACGCGGGAAGCCGCCCAGGCCATTTGAGGGCCTACTTCAGGTGTAACGCACACGCTAACAAGGTGGTTCCCACGGCGCCCGTGGACCCCGGCTCACTGGACGCCCGCCCCTCCTGCTCCTTCCAGGCGTCCAACTGTTGCCGAGCCAACACCTCACAGGTAGCGGATCTGCACGATGATGTATTCGATTTCCCCACGCGGGCGGATCACCTCGACGGTGTCCCCGACCTTCTTGCGCAGCAGGGCCCGGGCAATGGGGGACTCCACGCTGATGCGGCCGCCCGCGGTGTCGATCTCGTCCGAGCCGACGATCTGATAGGTCACCCGGGCCTCGTCCTCGTCCTCCAGCGTCACGGTGGCGCCGAAGAAGACCCGGCCAGTATCCGGCTGCTCGGAGGGGGTGACGATGGTGGCGGTGTCCAGGCGCTTCTGGAGGAAGCGGATGCGCCGGTCGATCTCCCTCAGGCGCTTCTTGCCGTAGATGTACTCGGCGTTCTCCGAGCGGTCCCCCTGGGCGGCGGCGGCGGACACCTCGGCGGTGACCTTGGGCCGCTCCTCGTTGAGCAGGCGCAGCAGCTCCTTGTGCATGCGCTCGGCCCCAGAGCGGGTGAGGTAGCGCCGGTGACCGGAAGAGGACTTCTCTTCCTCTTCTTCCTCCCCACCCTCCAGCTGCAGCTCGTCGTTCTCCTCGGGGGCTTCCTCGGAATTCCGGACGTCTCGGGACATGAACCCTGTATAGCGTCTCTGGGGAGCGGAGGGAGGCGCGGGGAGGGCCGGGGCCAGGTGGCTGTCAGGTGACGGGGGGAACGATCGCCAGTAGAAGTCGGGAACGAGTACTGGTAGAGAGCGCCCGGAGGTTGGCCGGGGGGGTTGCGGAATCCGGCAGCCGAGCAAAAAAGAATAGTGCGAGTCGCTAGCTCAGCTGGTAGAGCACCGGCCTTTTAAGCCGAGGGTCGGGGGTTCGATCCCCCCGCGACTCACAGAGGTCCCCGTCGTCTAGAGGCCCAGGACGCTGGCCTTTCAAGCCGGTAACACGGGTTCGAATCCCGTCGGGGACACTCGCAGTAGCAGTAGTTTCGCGGAC
Source organism: Archangium lansingense (assembly GCF_026626635.1). GTDB lineage: Bacteria > Myxococcota > Myxococcia > Myxococcales > Myxococcaceae > Archangium > Archangium lansingense. Next base: position 5,672,242 of record NZ_JAPNKA010000001.1, on the reverse strand, counting down.
TTAGGTGCGCACAGCCGTGCAGACAGGTGCGGCTGTGCGCACCGCCGTGGCGCCAAGTTGGCGCCAAACAGCGCCATCACTCGCCCTTCACCCGCTCGATTCGCTCCATCACAGCTACCCGGCACCAGTCGGCTTGTGACACGCCTTCCGCTTCCGCGAGGACGGCCACGGTCTCCTCATCTCCCGGGGAAGGCTGAAGGTGATCCGGTCACCCTCCCCCGGCGCGGCCTTCTTGGGTTCGGCGGATGGTGGCCGTCCACGCCGTTCACGCTGGTAGCACCGGGGGCACAACCCGCGGGCTCCACCGGGCCGCAGCTCGTCTCCACACACCCTGCAGGTACTCATCGGCGCAGAGTACGCCGGTGTGGCCACTAAACAACTTGCAGCAGCCCGTATACATTCCGCTGCGAAGTGTTTAGGTTTCTCCTCCGCGCTGCTCCCACCCGCTGCACTGGAGAAACCATGTCTCGACCTACCCTGATGCGCGCCCTTGCGGCGCTCGTGCTGTCCCTCACCGCGTGCGGCCCGTCCCGGGTGGAGCTGTCCCCGCGTCCTCTGGACGTGATCCACACCGCGGCTCTCTCCTGCCCGCCCGCCCCGGCGCCGGTCTGCCCGGCCGCGCCGGTCCTCGAGTGCCCGCCCCCGCCCGTGTGCCCGCCCCCGCCAGAGCCCCCGGCCCCGGTGGAGCTGAGCTTCAGCGCGACGGCGATTGAACCGCTGAGGGCTGAGCTCCAGGTCGAGTGGCACCTGCGCGGATGCACTCCCTCCGAGGTCGAGATCCTGGGCGAAGCGGGTCAGGTCGTGAGCATCTACCACCGCGAACCCGTCCCCGTCGTGAACGTGAGTCGCCCGGGTGCTCCCATGATCGAGCGCCTGGGGCTCTGGGTGCGCGTGACCTGCGACGATGGGCGCGCCCACGTCGCGGGCCCGTTCATCGTGACGGACGTGCTCCGCGCCTCGCAGGTCGTCACGCTGCAGTTGGAGTCAGGGCGCACCGTCGAACATCTGACGGCGCTTCCGAACGGCGGATTGGTCGTGATGACTGGGCTTGTCGCGGCGAACGATCCGACCGTGACCTTGAACCAGTTCTGTGCGTTCAAACCCGACGGGACAGTTTTTCCCCGTTGTGAGGGGATGCGCCAGCACGTGACGGGCGAGCCCCGAGCGGATCACCCCTGGATTGAGGGGACGCGAGTGGTGGCCGCTCCCGTGCCGGGAGCGTTGCGCGCCTGGATCGACTACGAAACGGGGGCGGTGCGCTCCAGCCACATCGATCACACCCCGCTCCCCCCGGAGGCCACCATCGTCCCCGTGCGGCCGGCCGCGCTTCAGCGCTGGGAAGGCACGTGGGCCCCGGCCGTTGGTGACCCGGGCCGCGCGTGGGTGGAGCGCGCGGGAGTCGTGGCGCTCGTGAGCCTCGGAGGGTGAAGAGCACGCCGCATCCAGCGCGTTGAACGAGGGGCCCTACTTCGGTGGGGCCCTTCGTCGTTTCAGCTACGGGAGCCAGCTCGCCGGAAGCCGGTTTAGACGCCGCGGGGGACTACCACAGACACGAAGGCGTCCGTTGGTGTGCCGCTCAGGTTGAACACGCGAACCGTGATCGACGTGCCATCAACCCCCCACGCGTAGGTCGGGACTCGCGGCGCGCTATCGTTCACGGTGACGACCACGGGGACGGTGTTGTCGGCCGCCACGGGCTCGGTCAGCGTCACCACGTACACACCCGTGCCTGTCCGCGAAATGCTCCCGTTGTAGTTCTGGCTTCCGTTCGCGTCTGCGTCGTGCCCTCCCCACACGTAGGCCGCGAGGCGCCCATACATTGCGTTCAGCGCCGCGAGGAGCTGGGTGTTGTCCGCCTTGACGAGCGGCGTGTGCGCCTCCACGACGTTGCAGATTTCCTCCTGGACGGCGTTCAACCAGTCGGAGCCGATGACGGTGGCCTCCTGCAGCGGGGGAGTCAGGCTCCCCGGCACGTGCAGTCCGTCCACGTTCCCCGCGGCATCAGTGCGATGCATCGCCTGCCTCGCTGGGCTTCGTGGTGGAGCTGTCGACCTGGCTCGGCTTCGTGGCCGGGGCCGGGCGAGAGCCATCCAGGCGGGAGCCAGAGCGCGCGCGGCCGGCGCGGAGCTTCGGAGTCTCTTCCATGCGGTTCTCCTTCGAGTGAATGCGGCGCCCCCACACCAGCGACCGTGTGCGGGCTGTATCCGGTGAGGCACGCGAACTGCTCTTCTGAGAGCCCACGCGCCACCAGCAAGCGCGCCAGCCGCCCGGTGTTGACGGCCACCGGCTAGGGCGCCTTGACGCGGACGACGCCGCGCCAGTCCAGGGCCTTCGCACCGGCCACGTGCCTGACCTTCATGCGGTGCGCGTCGCGGTTGAACTCGCTCTCTTCCTCGATCACGGGGCCACTCGCGTTCTCCTCGAGGAGCGCCAGCGTGATCGTGTCGATTTGGCTGGAGTCGGCCGCGATGAAGAAGGCTCCGACCGAAAGCCTGGGCTCGATGACCGGGATCAGCTTGCCGATCCAGTCCGGCCGGTCCGCCTCGGTGTCCGAGGTCTTCGTGCGCGTGGTGGACGCCAGAAGGGCGTCCAGCGTCGTCTCGTCCTCCGGGCAGCAGATGATGAAGCGGGGCGCGAGCGCCAGAAATCCGCCCCCAATTGCGGTCTGCCGCCTGAGAGCGGTGCGGGCCAGCCCGAGGCCCGCCGCGTTCAGCGTGCCCGTGACGGTGTTCCCGTGATCCGCGTGCCAGAGGGTCACTCCGTCCTGCATAGTGGGACCGTTGCCGCTGTTCTCCTTGAACAGCGAGTAGACGAGATCGGCCTCCTTGCGCCGGGCCGCCTGCCCCAGGGCGGGCTGTACACGGATGAAGGCATTCAGCCGGTCCGAAACCAGCAGCTCCCAGGAAAGGGCCAGCGCCTTGCCATACTTCAAAACGCGAAAGCTGGCGGCGTCCTCGGAAAGGGATCCATACTTGTATTCCCCGAGTTCCGCGATTTGCTCCAAGTCCGGCGCGGAACCGAGGATCGGGCGCATCTGCTCGCGGAAGTCCGGCACCGTGTCGGTGCCCACCCAGATCCGGTGGGACGCGGGCTCCTGCTCGTATCCCGTCCGCACGCTGGCACCGATCGCACCCGTCAAGATGAGCGGGAAGTCGCTGATGGTCATGGCGCGCTTGATGGTCTCGCTCGGGGACAGGTTCCCCACGCGCTTGCCCGCGCGAGACAGAGCCGTGCGCGCCAGTTCCACCGAGGGCATGTGCCGGAGATCGGCCGCCGCCGGGTGAGGCTTGTCGAGCTTGATTCCGGCGCGGATGACGAGCGCATCCACCGCCGCCGCGCGGAAGTCGTCGTGCCCGCCACGCTGGCCGGGAACGTCATAGCCGCGCTCTGGGGCGCCGCTCGGCCACGGGGAGATGCCGTCCGTCTCGCTGCGCTCGGCCAACTTCTCGAGGATGATGGTGCGCGCACGGTCCAGGGGGATGCCCTTGCGGATGAGCTCCAGCCCGAGATCCGGCATGTTGTTGCGCTGGCAGAGCCGCGTGATCGTCTCGGCACGCTCGCGCTCCACGGCGCGGATCTCCTCGGGAGTCTGCTGGTTCTGCTCGGTCGGATTCTTCGGGTCGTTCTCGGGGTCCATGTTCCGTGTCCTGTTCTGCGGCGCGGGGCCGCGCTCTGCACTTCTCACCTTGGCGTCATCGTCGAAGCCCATCGGCACCAAGCTGATTTCCGCCGGGGTCCAACGGACTGCGCGCTTGATTGGGATTCCGTCGGTGCCGGCCGGTAGCTGCTTCCACTCCTGCACGGAGTAGCCGACGCTCAGGTGCTGGAGGATGCCGTTCCTCACGTCCTCCCGAATGGGCTTCACATCCGCCCGATCGGAGAACCGCACGACGGCGCGGCCCTCTCCGTCCACGATCCACGCCCGCTCGACTACGCCGATGACCCCACGGATGGTGTATCCGTTGTGGTCCGCCAGGCACGGGGCCCCGTTGTTCAGCCGCGACAGATTCACGGCCTTTTCGGACACCTCCAATTCCTCCCAGTAGTTGTCATCGTACCAGGGGGACCGAAGTCCACGGGCGCCGGTCGTCCACGTCACCTCAACGGTGCCCGTCTTCTCATCGAAGGTGCTTGGCACGAACGCGCCCCGTTGAGTGAGCGGCGGCGCGTCTCGCCTTTCCACGGCGGGGGCTGCGTTGTTCTCGTTCGCCATGCCCAAACGTGTCTCATGGCGCCCGCTGTCAAGTCATCGTTGCCCGTGACAGCGATTAAACGGGGTCAATGATTCGCAGCAACTGCCGCCAGCCCCGGGGTGTCCCAGGGTCAATCTCTAGCGCCTGGAGCACCAGGGCGCGAACGCTGCTGGCGTCCGCCGCTGCACTCCGCGACGCGCGCGCGGCCTTAACCTCGTGCTCCAGACGCTTGGCCTTTTCCCAGAGACCCCCGGGGAGCTGTTCCGCGGCACGGCGGATCAAGGCGTTCCGGAGGTCATGCCGCTCGGACGGCTGCGCGCGGCGCCCCAGCTCCGTCAGGACTTCGCGCGCAAGGTCCGGGGTCATCGTGCCGGTGACGCCCGAGACACGAACCCGGGCCATGATATCGCCGAGCCTGCTCATGGAGCCCCCGGCTAGTTCATTCTCGCCCGCGCGGGAGCCGGCCCCATGACGATCTCGACAGCTAGGTGCGCGAACTCGCGGACCTTCTGCCGGGCCTCATCCGGGGGAGTGCCGCGCCTGAGCAGCGCTTCGACACGCTTGCGGATGCTGTCGATCATGGTCCGCCGCTGCTCCTCCGAGAGCGAGAGATACTCGCCCGCGATGATCCGCGCGTTCACCTCCAGGGCGCCGAGCTCCGCCAGCTCCAGGCCCAACGCGAGCGCATCCACGTGGGGGGTGGTATCCCCGTGGAGGTCGGCAACGATCTGCAGCGTCCAGGCGAAAGCCAGCAAGTCCAGCGCTTCCGTCGGCTCCTGGGCCAGCTCGGAGAGAGCGCACTGGAACCGCTCCAGGACAGTCGGCCACTGCTCCGGGGTGATGCCGTACCCTTCCGCGGCCAGCCGTGCGGCAGCGTCCTGAAATGCCTTGGTGATGATCTGCTGTCTCTCGGCGATCTCTTCCTCACTACGCTGCATGATGTGTGTCCCCTTCGTTTGTGAATGAGTCATAGCCAGAAACGAATATTGGTCAACCTTGACCAAGAGATTGCACAGCGGGCGGCCTGGCTACCCGGGAGGTGGTGTAAACGCCTGGAACTGTCTGGGTTTCCAGGAGCGTTCCAGCGTGTTCCAGGCGGTTTTCGGCAGGCGTTCCGCGCAGTTACGCGGTCGATGTGTCTGACATTCCTGCCGTGACCATACGTGGATATACCTAATCCTTCCCGGGCCTATGCTGGAAGCGCGTTCTTCCGCACCCGTGAGTCTCCGGCCCCTCAGAGGACCCGACGCACGTGGGGGGTATGCCTACACGCAAGCGTTGACCCCTTCCGACCTTCCTTCCTACCTACCTCGTTCCAACACTTTTTAGCGGGATCGGCATACACCCAACCGCCCCCGCCTTATTCCGTCAACGATTAGCTACCATCCGTGCTCTCACTCTCCCTCACATAGTTACGACTTAGGTAGGAAGGTAGGAAGGTAGGAAGGGCGAGAGCGATTACACGGGGTTAGGCGCTTCCTACCTCTTCCCTCCTCCAGTATTTCGCCTTTCGCCCATCGTGCCAGCCGTCCACCCTGACGAACCCGAGCCGCTTGAGCACGGACGCCGCGCGCATTTCGGCTGCGCGATCCATGCGGCTGGTGTCCAGGTTGACGGCCAGCCGCAACACATTGGCGGTCGTCACCTTACCCGGGGCTTCCGGCCCGGACAGGTACGCACCGATCAGCTCTTCCCAGGGATCAACCTGACGCCGCGCTTCCTGCTCGGCTTGCGTCGCTTCGGCCGGCATTTCCCACCACGACTCCCCGGCGTTCACCTTCGACACGGCTTCCGCGAAGAGCTGGTCACGGTTGGCATTGATGTAATCAATATCAACGCGAGTGCAGCGGATCGGCCAGAAGCGCCGCCCGCCGGTATCATCACGGGCCCAGTCGTCGCGATTCGTCGTGCCGACGAACACGCCCCGGCGCGGCCAGTCGCGGGAAGTGCGCTCGTAGGGGGCGCGAAAGCGGTCGGAGCGGCACGTCAGCACGCGCTTAACGGCTGCCACTTCGGCGCGGGAAAAGCTGTCCATTTCGGCCACTTCAACAATCAGCTTCCCTTGGAGGGCAAGGAAGAAGTCCTTAGACGTGGGGCTCTCGCTCGCTTCCGCGAACAGGTGCTCGCCAGCGATGGCGCGGGCGCTCGTGCTCTTCCGGATGCCCTGCGAGCCCTCCAACACGAGCATGTGATCGACCTTGCAACCAGGCTGCAGCACCCGAGCCGCCATGGACTTCCAGAAATTGGCGCTGGCAGCTCGGGTGTAGTCGGTATCAGGCGCGCCGTAGACGGCAGCGAGGAAGCCGGCGATCCGCGGAGTGCCGTCCCACGTCAGGCGCTCCAGGTGCTCGCGCACGACGTCGCGGGCTCGGCTGCGCGCGTAGGTCTGCACACCGTGGTTGACGATCTGCGGCGTCACCTTGGACAGCCCAAGGTCGCGCTGCAGGTGGAGCGCGAGCGCCAGATCGTCGGCGTCGCTCCACTCGCCGCGCGGCCCCCGGAGCCGTTGAGAGAACACCTCGAAGAACACCGAGTGTTTCTCGTGCTCCAGGGCGCGCACGACGTTGTCCATGTTCGGCACGGGTGCGCCGCTCGGGGACAGCTCGAACCCGTAGACGGTCCACGTGGTCTGCTCTGCGCTCGGCTCGGCGCGTTTCTCGAGCGCGGCCCGGACGCGAGGAAGCGCAAGCGCCAGCGCCCCCAGGCCCGTTGCGGCGATCAGCTCGTTCTGGATGCGCTCGCGGTGCGCTGGTTCGGTGCTCGTGCGCACCAGTTCGCGGCACGCCTGGATCATCATGTCCATGGAGCGCTCGCGCTCGGGCTCCGTTGCCGGGCTCTCTTCGACGTCCGCGCGCCAGTCGTGAATCAGCTTCCGAGCACGCTCGACGACATCCAGGGTCCGGCGGCTCCCGTACTCCCCGCGAGCGTACTTCTTACCGTTGCCGAGGGCCTTCGCGCGGAGCTCGTCCGGTTCCCAGGGCGGAACACAGGTCTCGTTCCACTCCTCAAGGAGCGGCCACGCTTCTTCATCGGTCAACGCGTGGTCCCTTGTGAGAATCATCCCGGCTTGCACGGTGTGGAGCCCGCCAGCCTGTCCGGTGATGGCGGGCCCGTGGCGCTCAAGCGCCACGCGGGCGGCGTCCAGGACGACGGGCGAGGCTGGGGGGAAGTACCCGCGGGCGGACTCGTCCGGGCGAGTGGCAGCTGGCGTGCCGCGTCCGAGCCGCTCGAGTAGCCAGGAGGGGGCTTCGGCGGGCTCAGTCTCCCACGGAGCGAGGCCCCTCTCCCACTGGTAGCCCCCGGAAGCCGATCGCGAGGGTGCGGCTACAATTTGGCCACCATCTCCTTTCACATCAAGTCCGGGTCCCAATCTGCCGTTGCTCACCGGGAAGCTGGGCATCCGGAACAGGTAGTGCGAACCCCCGCTCCCCGTGCGGGCCTGAGTGGTCCGTGGAAGCGGTCCATGCTCAGCCAGGAGTGCCGCCAGGGTGGCGTCACCGCCGTTGCGCGGGTCGACATCGAGAACCCAGAAGCCGGAGGCGGCGCCAGTGGCGATGCCGACGTTTGCGTCAGGCCACTGATTCCACCAACTGGCGATTTGACTGGGCTCGTTCGTGGCTTCGTTTGTCCAATCGTTCAGCCGGGGATGTTTGCCCTTGCTCGTAGGCGGACAACTCTGACCGAGTTGGCATGTGCACGAGCCGTCAGAGCGCACGTTGTGGAGCGGCACCACGCGCCAGCCGCGCCGGGCGTAGAGGAGGGCGTTGTTCACCGGGTCACCCCCGGCGCGGAACGGCGAGCCGGGCGCGGCTTCCACTCCGCGCGCTGCCGCTGGGTCAGCTCGTCGAGCTCCGCCTTGAACGACCTCGGCGCGCGGCGCTTCGGCGCGGCTTCCGAGACGGGACACGGTGCCGACTCGCTCGCCACGAGCGCGGCCTCGACGGACTCCGCGGTGATGACGGTCCGGCGGCCGTACTTCGGCCCCCGCGTGAGCGTCCCATCAGCGAGCAACTCGAACACCCGACGGCGAGAGCACCGGAGCCGGGCGGCTGATTCGTCGACATCCAGCAGCGAGTTCACGGGCGCGCTCCGGAATCGGGGGCCTGGCCTTGCTGCTCCGCCAGGGCGGCCCGAACGAGCGCCACGGACCCGGGGTAGACGCCGAGCCCGGCCAGGGCCCGCGCGAGCGCGCCACGGCTCAGGCCGATGCGCCTGCGGGCCTCGTTCTCGCCGAGCCGCGCCACCATGGCGCGCAGCGCGCTCCGGAGGTCGTCAGAAAGGGGGGCGGACCCGCGGCGCCGCTCGGCGCCTGTTGTCTGAGTTTCCATGCACCATGAAGTCGCACGGGTCAGCCGATCCGGCCCACCGCCCGAAATCAGATCGTCAGCTCATTTCGGGCGACGTATCGCCTTCGACCAGCGCTTTCGGCGCTCGTCGAACTCGCTGGCGTCTACGCATCCCGCACCGCGACCGAGCGCGATCTCGGTGATCGCGAGGTCACGCGGCGTCCCGGCCCGGCCGACAGCGCTTGCGAAGTAGGCGGACAGGTAGCGGTTGTCGGCCGCCCGCTCGTCGCCCGACGCGCGCTCCCCCCTACCCCGCTTCGCCGCCAGGGGCTGGGAGCGTGAAGCACGGACCCCCTCGCTGAACGCTTCGGCGGCCCGCTCCAAGTCCGCGAGCCGCGCCCAGTGGGCGCCGTCGGGCAGCCCGAGTTCGGCTTGGGAGACGGTTTCGTAAAGGCTGCGCGGTCGCAATACGTGCTGCTCCTCGCGCTCGATCCCCCGAAGGCTCCGCAGCACCGCGCGCAACTTCTTCAGCTCGAGTTCCGTCTGCTCTCCGTGCTCGCGCCGCGCCTGCTCACGCTGCGCCAGCGCATCTGGCCCGGCGGCTTCACGCGCTGCTCGAGAAGCACGGCTCATAGCCTCGGGGGTCAGGGGCGATCCTGCGCGCGCAGCCTGCTCTGAAAGCCAGCGTATGGCGTTCATCCGCGACGCCCACGGAGCGACGCTGTCCTGCGCCTTCCGACGCGCTCTCACTTCGCCCCCCACTTCTTCGCCGGGAGCTTCGGGTCGTCCTCGTTGGCGAGCTGCAGCGGCAGGACGACCATCGGCGGAATGTGGGCGCCGAGGTAGTGCCGGCGGGTCGTAGTGGTGGACGTGTGCCCGGCCACCTGGCTGAGCAGTTCCAGCGGCACGCCGCCCGCCCTCGCGGTGACGACGCGCCCCGAGGTCCCTAGCGTGACAAAAGAATGCCTGAGGTTCTCTAACGCGAACCCGGCCAGCTCGGGGTGATGCTCAACGACGCGAGCCACCGCGCGCCCCGTGGCCACGCGGTCGGGCGCCTTGCCCATGTCCTGCAACCGCTGAGCGGCAGCCAGAGCTTGAGCGTCGACGCTTACGACGTGCTCCCCTCCCCGTTTGTGGGGGAAAACGAGCGTGCCGGCGATCTCGCCCTCGTTCTCGAGTACACGGATCGTGCCCTTCCCTTCAGCCAAGCGCTCGATCTCGGTCCCATGCATCCCGCACTTCGCGCGGAGCACGAACACATCCCGGACGGATTGCAGGCTCACCAGGCACCGGGGGGCCTCTTCGGGTGCGTTCCCGCCAGGCTTCGCGTAGGAGTAGTTCCGGAGCGCTGAGTAGAACGCCTGGATCTTCTCCTCGGTGAACGCGCGCGCGGCCACCGGGCGCGGTGTTGCAGCGGGCACCGCCAGGTCCAGGGTCGGATCATCCTTCCGGCCCAGCTTGCCCTTCTCCCGCGCCCACGCGGTGAACGCCTTCAAGGTGACGATCCGCTTGTGCTGCGCGGTCGGCCACCCGTCCAGGATGCGGCGCAGCTCGCCGAGCGTGACCGTGCGTAGTTCCCGCCTGCCGAGCGCCTCGGCCCACGCCAGAAGGTACGGTTGCAGGGTGTGGCGGACGTGGCCCTCAGAGAGTTCGCCGCGCGCCACCTTCGCCCGCGCATCCGCCGAGAATGCCGCCAGCGTCGGCGGGTCGAGCCGCAGCCCGCCAGCGTCGGCGGTGCGCTCCCTGCGCTGCTGCTTCCTCGTGCGGTAGGCGAGCGGGTCACGCTCGAAAAGCGCCAGCTCGGCGAGCGCATCCCGCTCGGTGCGTACGTCGAGCGTGATCTTCTTCCGGGCACCGCTACCGATCCGGCGCTCGAGCACGAACACTTCCCGCCCGCGCGAGAGCCGCACGAGCCCGCCCGCCCAGCGGCGTAGCTGGCGCTGTGATGGGTACTGCGGGGGAGCAGCTTCGGACATGGGAGCCTCACTAGTGGGTGGCGCCAAGCTGGCGCCAAGCGCCACCATACACCCTCGCCACTCACTCTAGAAGTCACTCCCCTTTCAAGCCGGTAACACGGGTTCGAATCCCGTCGGGGACACATATAAGCAGAGGAAAAACGCGGGGTTGGACGGGTCAACCGTCCAGCCCCGTCCGTTTTCGTCCACCCGAGTTGCGTTAGAAGTACGTTAGGCCGGAGCGGTGCAGGCGGTCGGATGGGGGCTCACAGATAAGCGCCCCTGCCCTGCCCCATCTACGCGGCGCTTGCGCTGCTCGGCCGAGCCAGGGATCTGACGGCCGGGAAGTCACCCTGGCCGGCACTCCACATGCCCGAGCTGCGGCTGCCGTGCGCCGCTCCCCTCCATCAGACCCGAGCCGCAGCAGCCGCGCCGCTAGAGCCCTCCAACGCGCCCCAGGTTCGCACCTCACCGCTCCACCTGCCGGGGTGCAACCTCGCACTCTGGCGCCTGTGCTGTGCCCGAGCATGGGCCGCCCGCATGAACTGGTGCTGAAATGCCTGCAACGCAAGAAATTGTCTCCTTCTGAATACTTTGGTAATGGTGGCGGGCGGGGGTTGGGGGGAGGGGGGGGAACGCCCGTCATGACAATGGCTTTTTCTATCAACCGCTGGGTCGCGTGGGCTCCTGGCCTCACCGAGCAAGACGCCTGGACGAGGTGGTTCTCGGAGCCCCATTCCCTTCCGGCCGAGGGCACCCCTCCTCTGTCCGAGATGTCGGCGATGATGCGCCGCCGGGTGGAGCGCCTGGGCCGGTTCGCGCTGCAGGCAGCGTACGAATGCCAGGGGGATTCCCCGAGCGTCCCCGTCATCTTCGCCTCGCGCTTCGGAGACATCAGCCGCTCGGTGGACCTGTTGCGCCAGTTGGCGCACTCCGTCCCGCTCTCGCCCACGTCCTTCAGCCTGTCGGTGCACAACGCGATTGGCGCGCTCTACTCCATCGCCCGGGGGGACACCTCCGCCTATACCGCCATCGCGGCGGGCGAGGAGACGGTCGAGGCAGCCTTCACCGAAGCGAGCGCTCTGCTCGCGGATGGGGCCAGGGACGTGCTGGTGGTGCTCTACGACGAGCCGCTCCCCGAGCCCCTGGGGCACGCCTCCGGACAGATGGACTTCCCGCGCGCGTGGGCCTGTTGGCTGCGCTCCGGGGACGAGGCTCCGGGCTACAGCCTGACCTGTCACCCCGCCGAGGACACGCGGGATGCCCCTTCCTCGGATGGGCTGCCGGAGGATCTCACCGTGCTGCGATTCCTGGTCTCCAGCGGGGCCCGGCTCGACCACAAGGTCGGCACTCGATGCTGGCGGTGGCAGCGCCATGCTTGAGACGCTCGAGCGCGGGTGGCGCATCCTGGCGACCGGTATCTCCTTCACCACCTTCGGGCTGGGAGGGCTCGGGCTGCGGCTGCTCTACTTCCCGCTGTTGCAACTCCTCGTCCGGGACCAGGCGAGGCAGACGCGGCTGGCGCGCCTCGCGGTGCACCACTCCTTCAGGTTCTTCATCGAGTGGATGCGCGTCCTCGGGGTGCTGCGCTACCGCATCGAGGGCGTGGAGAAGCTGGCCCGGCCCGGCCTGCTCATCCTCGCCAACCACCCGACGCTGATCGACGTCGTCTTCCTCATCTCCCTGGTGCCCAACGCGGATTGCGTGGTGAAGGCGAGCCTGGCGCACAACCCCTTCACCGGCGGGCCGGTCCGGGCGACCGGCTATCTGTGCAACAACTCCGGCCCCGCGCTCATCCAAGACTGCATCGCCTCCGTGAAGGCGGGCAACAACCTGATCATCTTCCCGGAGGGCACCCGAACCCGGGTCAACGGCCCGATGCAACTGCAGCGCGGCGCCGCCAACATCGCGGTGCGCGGCCCGTGCGACATCACCCCGGTCACCATCCGGTGTGAACCGCTCGGTCTCTCCAAGGGGACGCCGTGGTGGAGGGTGCCGCCGAAACGGATGAACTTCACCATCCAGGTACACGACGACATCCCCGTTGCGCCACAGCTTGGAGAAGCCGGCGGCGAGGCGCGAGCGGCCCGGCAACTCACAGCGCAGCTGCACGACTATTTCTCCAGGGAAGGGCAGGGCCATGCTGCAGCTTGAACAGGAAATCAAGAAACTGGTCATCGAGACGCTTCACCTCGAGGACATCACTCCTGACGACATCGATCCGGCTGCGCCGCTGTTCGTCGAGGGACTCGGGCTCGACTCGATCGACGCCCTCGAGCTGGGCTTGGCGCTGCAGAAGTCCTATGGCGTGTCCCTCGCGAACGACTCGAAGGAAAACCGCCGCCATTTCGCCAGCGTGAGGGCACTCGCGGATTTCGTGAGCGCCCATCGCAAGGCCTGAACTCATCAGAAAAGGATTGGGAGTCACCATGACCAAGCATCAATTGTTCGAGCGGCTGAGCGCGATCCTGCAGGAGACCTTCGACATCGAGCCGGCACGGATCACCCCCGAGGCCCGGCTCCATGACGATCTGGACATCGACAGCATCGATGCGATCGATCTGCTCGTGCAGCTCAAGCCGGTGGCCGGCAAGCGCGTGCCTCCAGAGGTCTTCAAGTCGGTGCGTACGCTGCAGGACGTGGTCGATGTCCTGCACGGGCTCCTCGACGAGTCCGCCGCGGCGTGAAGTTCCTTCGTCCGGCCCTGCTCGGCCTGCTGAGCCTCGCGTACCCGCCCCTGGTCTACCTGGGACTGGGCCACTTCGAGCCTCGCTGGATGGCCCTGCCGCTGGCGGGAATGGCCGTGGTGCGCGCGGTGGCGACGCGCGAGCGTGTCTGGCTGGCCGCGGCCGTGGGCGCCCTCGCGCTCGCGGCCTCCAGCATGCTGGGCAACCATGCCCTGCCGTTGAAGCTCTACCCGGTCCTGGTGAACACGGTCCTGCTCGCCGTCTTCGCCACCAGCCTCGCCTATCCCCCCAGCGTCATCGAGCGCCTGGCACGCCTGCGCGAGCCCGAGCTCCCCGCTTCGGGGGTGACCTACACCCGCCGGGTGACGCAGGTGTGGTGCGGGTTCTTCGTGCTCAACGGAGGCATCGCGCTCTTCACGGCGATTGGGGCCAGTGATGAGACCTGGGCGCTGTACAACGGGCTCATCTCGTACGTGCTGATGGGCGTGCTCTTCGCCGTGGAGTGGGTGGTGAGGCAACAGGTGAGGGCAAGGCACGTCCATGGCTGAGCTCATCGGGCTCGAGCAGCTCATGAGCCGGGGGCGACTCCCCGGGCATCCGGTCGCCTTCCGCGAGGGCGAGGCCTTGGGCTTCGCGTCCCTCGTAGTGCGGGCAGCGGGCTGGCGTGCGGCCTTCGAGCGCCACGGTGGCCGGCGCCAGGCGCTCTACTTCGACGACACCTTCGAGTTCTCCGCCGCCCTGCTCGGCGCGTGGCATGCCGGCGTGTGCGTCTACCTCCCCGCCGACGCCCAGCCCGCGACGCTGGCGAGGCTGCGCGACGAGGTGGATGGCTTCGCCGGGAAGATTCCAGCGGAGTACGCACCGCTGTCGCCCGGCGAGGGGCGCGAGGGGGGATGGACGCCGCTCTCCCCGGAGGCACGAGCCCTGGTGGTCTACACCTCGGGCTCCAGCGGCGAGCCCACCGCCATCCCCAAGCGCCTCCGCCAGCTGACGCGCGAGGTGGCGACGCTGGCGGCCCTGTTCGAGGAGCGGCTCGGCGAGGCCCGCGTCGTCTCCACCGTCTCGCACCAGCACATCTACGGACTGCTCTTCCGGGTGCTCTGGCCGCTGTCGGCGGGCCGGCCCTTCGCGGCCCACGGCCTCACCTACCCCGAGGACATCGTGGCCGCGCTGCGACAGGGCCCCGCCGGGCTGATCGCCAGTCCCGCCCACCTCAAGCGCCTGCCGGACATGCTGGACTGGGCCCAGGTCCGCGGGAACCTGCGCGCGCTGTTCTCCTCGGGAGGCCCGCTGCCCCTCGAGGCGTTACAGGCCTGTCGCGCGCTTCTGGGCCAGGCGCCCGTCGAGGTCTACGGCAGCTCGGAGACCGGCGGCATCGCCTGGAGGCAGCGCACCGGGGACGACGCGCTCGCCTGGCGCGTGATGCCCGGCGTCGAGGTGGGCACCCGGGAGGAGATGCTGACCGTCCGCTCGCCGCACCTGGACCTGCCCGAGGGGGACTGGCTGCGGACCGAGGATCGCGTGCGGCTGCTGCCGGAGGGCTTCGAGCTGCTCGGGAGGGGCGATCGCCTCCTGAAGCTCGAGGAGAAGCGCGTGTCGCTGAGCGCCCTGGAGCGGACGCTGCTCGAGGGTGGGCTGCTGCGCGAGGCCCGGGTGCTGCCGCTCGAGGACGGCCACCGGCTGGCGGTGGTGGCGGTGCCCTCGGAGGCCGGCTGGAAGCTGCATGGGGAGGAAGGCAAGCGTGCCCTGAACCAGGCGCTCAGGCAGCAGCTCACTTCGCGCTTCGAGCCCAGTGCCTTCCCGCGCCGGTTCCGATATCTGGAGGCCATGCCAGTCAACAGCCAGGGAAAGTCCACCGAAGCGTCACTGGCCGCCCTCTTCGATCCCCGCCGGCCCCGGGCGCGAGTGCTCGAGCAGTCCGCCGACCGCGCCCTGCTGACCCTCGAGGCCTCGGCGGACTCGCCGTATTTCGAGGGCCACTTCCCCGGCACCCCCATCCTGCCCGGCGTCACCCAGGTGCACTGGGCCATCCACTTCGGCCGCGAGCTCTTCACGCTTCCCCCCGACTTCCTGCGGTTGGCGGCGTTGAAGTTCCAACGGGTCATCCAGCCCGGCACGAGTCTCACACTGGAGCTCACCTGGAAGAAGGAGCGCGGAAGCCTCGATTTCAAGCTCACTTCCGACACCGGTGTCCATGCCAGCGGTCGAATCGTCTTCGGCGGAGCCAATGTATGAAGGTCTGCGCGGTGATTCCGGTCTACAACCACGGCGAGGCGGTGGGCGCGGTGGTGGGCGGTGTGAGGGCTCAGGGCCTGCCCTGCGTGCTGGTCGACGACGGGAGTGAGCCGGGCTGCGCGGCGGTGCTGGTCGCGCTGGCCGAGGGAGATCGCTCCGGCATCGAGCTCGTCCGGCTCCCCGAGAACCAGGGGAAGGGCGGCGCGATGATGGCCGGCCTGCGCGCGGCGAAGGAGCGGGGCTTCAGCCATGCGCTGCAGATCGACGCCGACGGCCAGCACGACACCTCCGACATCCCCCGCTTCCTGCACCTGGCGGAGCAGAGTCCCGAGAAGCTCATCTGCGGCACCCCGGTCTATGACGCATCGGTGCCCAAGGGCCGCCTCTATGGCCGCTACGCCACCCACATCTGGGTGTGGATCAACACGCTGTCCTTCACCATCCGTGACTCCATGTGCGGCTTCCGCGTCTACCCGCTGGAGCCCACCGTCCAGCTCCTCGACACGGTGAAGCTGGGCAAGCGGATGGATTTCGACGTGGAGGTCCTGGTGCGGCTGTTCTGGCGCGGGATGGGCATCGTCAACAACCCCACCCCTGTCCGCTACCCGAGTGACGGCATCTCCCACTTCGATGTCCTCTGGGACAACGTGCGGATCTCCCGCATGCATGCCCGGCTCTTCCTCGGAATGCTGGTGCGCCTGCCGCTGCTCCTGTGGAGGAAGGTGACAGCGTGAGAACCCGGCATTGGGCCGAGATGGGCGAGAGCACCTTCGTCGCCGGAATCTGGCTGCTCTATTGGATTCACCGGCTGCTGGGGCGCTGGCCGTTCCGCCTCTGTCTCTATCCGGTGGTCACGGCGCACTGGCTGGCCCGGCCACTGGTGCGCCAGGCCTCCTTGCAGTACCTGGAGAGGATGGAGGCCACCACCGGGGCGCTCGGCAGGCGGCCCGGCTGGCGGGACAGCCTGCGCCACGTCGCGCTCTTCGCCGAGACGATGCTCGACAAGCTCCTGGCCGTCAGTGGCCGCTACCGCTTCGAGCAAGTGCGCACCGAGGGACGCGAGTCCTTCTACGAGGCGGCCAAGGCTGGCAAGGGTGGCGTCATCATCACCGCCCACATGGGCTGTCTCGAGCTGTGCCGCGCCATGGCCGAACGGCGTGGTGAAGTGAAGCTCAACCTGCTGGTGCACACCCGGCACGCCGAGCAGTTCAACCGCCTGCTCAAGCGGCTCAACCCGGACAGCGACCTGCGCCTGATGGAGGTCAGCGAGCTGGGCCCGGCCACCGCCGTCGCGTTGAACGAGCGCGTGGCCGCGGGCGAGTTCGTGGTCATCGCGGGAGACCGGGTCCCGGTGAATTCCAACCAGACGGTGAGCGTCGGGTTCCTCGGCCACCCCGCCCCCTTTCCCGTGGGCCCCTACGTGCTGGCGGCCCTGTTGAAGTGCCCGCTCTATCTGCTGGGCTGCATCCACGAGGGCCCCGGCTACACCATCCGCTTCGAGTGTCTGGCCGAGCGCGTCGAGCTTCCTCGCGGCAGGCGCGAGGCGGCGCTGAGCGGCTACGCCCAGCACTATGCCGAGCGGCTGACCGCGCTGCTGAAGCGCTCGCCCTTCGACTGGTTCAACTTCTTCCCCTTCTGGGACCAAGCCCATGTCTCTGTCTCTGCAAAGCCTCGAGCCTGAGCGCTCGGTGTACTTCGATGGAAGCCGGCTCACCCTCGAGGACGTGTGTGCGCTCTCGCGGCGTGAATGCAGTGCCGAGCTGAGTACCTCCCCTGAGTTCCTGCGCCGGATCTCCCGGGGCGCGGAGTTCCTCGACCGGCTGCTGGCCGAGGACGGGGTCATCTACGGCGTGACCACCGGCTACGGCGACTCGTGCACCGTCACGATTCCGCCCAGGCTCGTGCCGGAGCTGCCGCATCACCTCTACACGTACCACGGCTGCGGGGCGGGCCGGTTCCTCACGCCCGAGGAGACGCGCGCCGTGCTGGCGACGCGGCTGGCCTCGCTCGCCCAGGGCGTCTCCGGCGTGGGCATGGCACTGCTGAGGCAGCTCGAGCTGCTGCTCAGGCACGACATCCTGCCGCTGATTCCGGCCGAGGGCTCGGTGGGTGCCAGTGGGGACCTCACCCCGCTCTCCTACGTGGCGGCGGTGCTCTGCGGCGAGCGCGAGGTCTGGTACCGCGGGGCCCGGCGGCCGGCGGCGGAGGTCCTGGCCCAGCTCGGCATCAAGCCCCTGCGGCTGCGCCCCAAGGAGGGGCTGGCCATCATGAACGGCACGGCAGTGATGACCGCCCTGGCCTGTCTGGCGTGGGAGCGCGCCGAGTACCTGTGCCAACTGGCCACGCGCATCACCGCCTTCAACGTGCTGGCCAGCGCCGGCAACGCCCACCACTTCGACGAGGCGCTGTTCGCGGTGAAGCCTCACGCGGGCCCCCAGCGCGTGGCGGCCCGCCTGCGCGTGGATCTCACCGCGGACCGGCCCAGCCGCAACGAGAAGCGGCTGCAGGACCGCTACTCGCTGCGCTGCGCGCCGCACGTGATTGGCGTCCTGGAGGACGCGCTGCCCTTCTTCCGCACGCAGATCGAGAACGAGCTGAACAGCGCCAACGACAACCCCATCATCGACCCGGATGGGGAGCGCGTGCTCCACGGTGGCCACTTCTACGGCGGGCACATCGCCTTCGCCATGGACAGCCTGAAGAACGCCGTGGCCAACGTGGCCGACCTGCTCGACCGCCAGCTCGCGCTGCTGGTCGACTCCCGCTTCAACCACGGGCTGCCGCCCAATCTCTCCGGTGCCACCGGGGAGCGCGCGGCGATCAACCATGGCCTCAAGGCGGTGCAGATCAGCGTCTCCGCCTGGACCGCCGAGGCCCTCAAGCAGACCCTGCCGGCCTCCATCTTCTCCCGCTCCACCGAGTGCCACAACCAGGACAAGGTGAGCATGGGCACCATCGCCGCACGAGACTGCCTGCGTGTGCTGGAGCTCTCCGAGCAGGTGGTGGCCGCCATGCTCATCGCCACCAGGCAGGGCGTGGCGCTGCGCCAGCGCGTGGACGGCGAGCTGAGCCTCGGCCCCGCGCTCTCGGCCATGCAGGCGGACCTGGGGAAGCGTATCCCCCTGGTGGAGGAGGACCGCGCCCTGGACCGTGAGCTCCAGGGGCTCCTGACGGCGATCCGTGCCCGCGAGTGGAGGCTCTATGAAGCCTGATCTCAGCCATGAGATCGAGCTGTCCCCCGCCTTCCATGACCTCGACCCGATGGACATCGTCTGGCACGGCAACTACGCGAAATACCTCGAGCTGGCCCGCTGCGCGCTGCTGTCGAAGTTCGACTATGACTACCCGCAGATGAAGGCGTCGGGCTTCATGTGGCCCATCGTGGACATGCGGCTGAAGTACGTGCGGCCCGCGCGCTACGGGCAGAAGCTGCGGATCCGCGCCGAAATCACCGAATGGGAGAACCGCCTGAGGATCGACTACCGCATCCGTGACGCGGACACCGGCCACAAGGTGAACCAGGCCCACACCATCCAGGTCGCCGTCTCGGTGGAAACCCGGGAGATGCAGTTCGTCTGCCCCCGCGTGCTGTGGGAGCGGCTGGGGGTGATGCCCGGATGAAGCGCCTGCTCGCCCTCGCCTGCGTGCTGCTGTGCACCACCGCCAGCGCCTCCGAGCTGCTGACGGGCGTCCGCTCGCGCCTGGCGGACCCTCCGATCCTCCGGGGGCAGTTCGAACAGAAGAAGACGGTGGCCGGCTTCAAGAAGCCGCTGCTCTCCCGTGGCGAGTTCCTCCTGTCGAGGGGGAAGGGACTGCTCTGGGATACCCGCGCGCCCTTCGCCTCGACCCTGACGTTGACCCGCAAGTCGCTGAGCGCGGAGCAGAAGACGGGCGGCGCCGCCTACCACCTGGACGCGAGCCGCGAGCCGGCGCTGGCCGCCATGAACGAGTTCCTCTTCGCGCTCCTCTCCGGGGATGTGGGCTCGCTCTCCACGCGCTTCCGGGTCGAGGGCGAGCTGGTGGGCGCGGACGGCTGGCGGCTGACGCTCACGCCGACGGACGCGGGACTCGCACGCGTCTTCCGCGGCATCCGCCTGGAAGGCGACCGGTTCGTGCGGCAGGTGCAACTGGAGGAGACCAGCGGGGACTCGAGCCTCATCCAGTTCACGCAGCTGGCGCAAACTCCCCCGCCCAGTGCCACGGAGACGGAGCGCCTTGGGAAATAGGCTGGCCATCGTCTGGGCCCTGCTCGTACTCGCCGTGGGCGTGCACCAGATCCGGTTCTGGCGCTCGGCGCGGCTGGAGACCGACATCCTGGCGCTGCTACCCGAGGATGAGCAGGCACCCGAAGTGGGCGCCGCCACCCGGAAGCTCGCGGATGAGTCGGGCCGGCAGTTGGTGCTGCTGGTGGGCGCTCCGGATTGGGAATCCGCCCAGCGCGCGGCGGAGGCCGCCACGGAGGTGCTCTCCAAAGCCGGTGCGCCGCTGGAGCCCGCCCGCGTGGACGCCACCGCCCTGGACGCCGCGGTGGAGTTCTACCGCCCGTACCGGGACCGGTTGCTGACACCGGCCCAGCGCGCATGGCTGGCCCGCGCGACGTCGGAGGAGCTGGGCGGCACGGCGCTGATGAAGCTGTACCAGCCTGCGGGCCCCAGGCTGACCAACTGGAGCGACGACCCGCTGGGCCTGTGGCCCGACTGGTGGGCGGCCCGCGCCGCCGAGAACGAGGCGAGGCCGCGTGACGGACGGCTCTGGCTCTCCGGCGAGGGCCGCGAGTGGGTGCTGCTGACCTGGCAGAGCCAGGTGTCGGCGTTCGCCCTGGGTGACGACGCGAAGGTCACGGCCGCCGTGGAGCGCGCCCGGGCCGCGGTGGGCGCCATTCCCGGGGGCCGGTTGGTGGCCGCGGGGGTGCCGCTGTACGCGGAGGCCGCCGCCTCTCAGGCCAGCAGGGAGATCTCCACCATCGGCCTCGGCTCCCTCGTGGCCGTGCTGCTGCTGGTCTGGCTCACCTTCCGCTCGCTGCGCCCCATCGTGCTGGTGGGGGTGTCCCTGATGATCGGCTGCGCCGTGGCGCTGAGCGTCACCGCCCTGCTCTTCGACCGGGTCCACCTCCTCACCCTGGTGTTCGGCGCGAGCCTCGTCGGTGTCGCGGAGGACTACGGCTTCCACTACTTCGCCGCCCGCCAGGGCAAGCCCGCCGCCGAGCGCGGCCGGGTGATGCGCTTCCTCCTGCCCGGCATGCTCCTGGCGCTCCTCACCAGCGTGTTGGCCTACCTGGCGCTGGGACTGACGCCCTTTCCAGGCCTTCGCCAGATGGCGGTGTTCGCCGCCGCGGGTCTGGTGGGCGCGTTCCTCACCGTGCTCTGCTGGTTCCCCACGTTCGATCTCGGAGACCTGCCGGTGACCGCGTTCGCCGAGCGTGTCTCCGCCTCCCTGTCGCGCTGGCCACGCATCACCTCCGAGAAACGGTGGTGGCCGGCGATGGCGGGGCTCCTGGTGGTGAGCGCGGGAGGGCTGTGGCGGTTGGAGACGCGCGATGACATCCGCCAGCTGCAAGGGGCACCCGCGAACCTGCTCGAGGACCAGCGCGAGCTGGGAAGACTGCTGGGCCTGCCCAGCCCGGCCCAGCTCTTCCTCGTCGAGGGTGAGGACGAAGAGCAGGTCCTCCAACGTGAGGTGTCGCTGAAGCAGCGGCTGGACGCGCTGGTGGCGGACGGGGTCCTGACCGGCTACCGCGCCGTCTCGGACTGGCTGCCGCCCGCCGCGCAGCAGCGCGCGGATGCGGAGCTGAGTGCCCGCGCGGAGCAACAGGCCGTGGCCGCCGTCGCCGCCGCCACGGGAGAGGAGCCCTCGCGCGCACGGTTCGTGAATGACATCCTCACCCCCGCGCGGTTTCTCTCCAGTCCCGCCGCGCCGGCCATCCGGCAGCAGTGGCTGGGCCCGTTGGGAAAGAATCAGTACAGCGTCCTGATGCTGCGGGGCATCGCCGGCCCGTCGGTCCTCTCCCGGCTGGCGGAGGCCGCGCGTGGGCTGGAGGGCGTGCGCTGGGTGGACAAGACGGAGGAGATCTCCCGGCTGCTGGGCCGCTACCGGCGAATCATGGGCGGGCTCATCGTGGCGGGCTATCTGGCGGTGCTGGTGACGCTGGTCGCCCGCTTCAAGCGCGAGGCCTGGCGGGCCTGGGTTCCCTCGGTGCTGGGAACCCTCCTCACGCTCGCCTTCTTCGGCTGGACCGGAGAGCCGCTGCAACTGTTCACGGTGCTGGGCCTGCTGCTCCTGCTGGGAATGGGCGTGGACTATGGCATCTTCCTGTTGGAGCACCCGGGCGACGGCTCCGCGTGGCTGGCGGTGGCCCTGGCCGGCGTGAGCACTCTCCTCTCTTTCGGGCTCCTGGGGCTATCGGCCACGCCGGCCCTGCGCACCTTCGGTCTCGCCATGCTCGTGGGCGAGGTGACCATCTGGATTCTAACCCCTTGTTTCAGAATGCCTCCGGGCAAGGACATCACGTGAAAAGCGAGAAGACAGAGATCCTCATCATTGGCGCGGGCCCCGCGGGCTCGGTGGCGGCGGGACTTCTGCGCAAGCAGGGCCGCGAGGTGCTTGTCCTGGAACGCGAGCAGTTCCCTCGCTTCTCCATCGGAGAGAGCCTGCTGCCGCAGAGCATGGAGTACATCGAGGCGGCGGGGATGCTGCGCGACGTCGTCGAGGCGGGCTTCCAGTACAAGAACGGCGCGGCCTTCGTGCGTGGCGACAAGTTCACGGACTTCGACTTCCGGGAGAAGTTCTCCCCGGGTTGGGGCACCACATACCAGGTGCAGCGCGCCCACTTCGATGAGGTGCTGGCGAAGGCCGCCGAGCGGATGGGGGCCACCGTGCGCTACCGCCACGAGGTCCTGTCCGTCGACGTCGACGGGGAGCAGCCCCAGGTGACCGCCCGCTCGCCCGAGGGCGAGACGTACCGTGTCCAGGCCCGCTTCCTCCTGGATGCCAGCGGCTTCGGCCGGGTCCTTCCGAAGCTCCTGAAGCTGGAGACGCCCTCCAACTTCCCGATGCGTGGCGCCCTCTTCACCCACGTCGAGGACCGGGTCGCTCCGGGCGGCTTCGACCGGAACAAGATCCGGATCACCGTGCATCCCGAGCACGTGCACGTGTGGTACTGGACCATCCCCTTCTCCAACGGCCGCTGCTCCCTGGGCGTGGTGGCGAAGCGCGAGTTCCTCGAGCAGTACCAGGGAACGGACACCGAGCGCCTCAAGGCGATCGTCGCGGAGGACCCCTCGCTCTCCTCCCTGTTGAAGGACGCGGTCTGGGACACGCCGGCGCGGAGGATCGTCGGCTACGCCTCCAACGTGAAGTCGCTGTGGGGCAGGAACTTCGCGCTCCTGGGGAATGCTGGCGAGTTCCTCGACCCGGTGTTCTCCTCGGGCGTGACCATCGCCTTCAAGTCGGCGAGCCTGGCATCGGACTGCCTCGCTCGCACCTTCGCTGGCGCGCCGGTGGATTGGGAGCGCGACTACGCGGTACCGCTCAAGGCCGGCGTGGATACGTTCCGCACCTTTGTCGAGTCCTGGTACGCCGGAGGCTTCCAGCAGGTCCTCTTCCACCCGAACGCCTCCCCGGAGGTCCGCCGGATGATCTCCGCGATCCTCGCGGGCTATGCCTGGGACAAGAACAACCCCTACGTGGCCGACAGCAAGCGCCGGCTCGGGGTGCTCGAGACCCTGTGCGCCACCTGATTTCCACCGCCGCCCTGCTCCATCTCGCCGCATGCGCCACGACGCCCACCCGGCCCGCGGCGCCCGCGGTGTCTCTGCCCGTGCTCGAGCTCTCTCCGGCCGCGTTCGGTGAAGCCGTGAGCCTGGCACAGAACCTGAGCTTCGCTCACGACGCCGACCCGGAAGGCCCCCGCTCCCTCGAGGCCCTGCTGGAGATCGACACCTCGGCGCTGCGTCTGGCTGGATTCATGCTCGGCCGGCGCGTGTTCACGATGCAGTGGGATGGCACCGTGCTCGCGGAGCAGCGGGACCCGCACGTGCCCGCTCAGCTCCAGTCGCGCCAGGTCCTCCGGGACGTCCAGCTGGTCTACTGGCCAGCCGAGGCGCTCCGCTCCGCCCTCCCGCCAGGCTGGACCCTGGAGGAGAGCCCTGGCCGTCGCGCCCTGCTCGAGGCCGGCAGGGAATGGGTGACGGTGCAATACGATGGCGAGCCGCGCCATGTGGGGCGCGCGGAGTTGCTCAACCACGCGGAGCACTACCGGCTGACCATCGAGTCCCGCCCGGCCGATGAATGACCCCATGAATCCACCCGTCTTCCTCAATCAACTGGGCCTCGTCTGTGCCATGGGCCGCGGCAAGCAGGAGGTGACCGCGGCCCTCTTCGGCGACGCGCCGACGGGCGTGGCCCCCAGCGATGGCTTCGCCGCGAAGACACTGCACGTGGGGCTCGTCACGTCACCGCTCGCGGAGACAGGGGTGCTCCCCGCGCCCCTGCGCAGCCGGAACAACGCGCTGCTGCTCACTGCGCTGGCGGAGCTCCGTCCCGCCGTCGATGCGGCCATCGCCCGCTACGGGCGGGAGCGCGTGGCCATCGTCCTCGGCACCAGCACCTCGGGCATCGGCGAGAGCGAGACCGCCATCGCCAGGTACCTGACCACGGGCCAGATGCCTCCGGAATTCCACATACGGCAGCAGGAGCTGGGCTCGCCGGCCCTGGCGCTGAACCACGTGCTGGGCGTGACCGGCCCGTCCTTCGTCATCTCCACGGCCTGCTCCTCCAGCGCCAAGGCCCTGGCCAGCGCCGCGCGCCTGCTACGGGCGGGAATGGCCGATGCGGTGGTGACGGGCGGCGCCGACGCCCTGTGCCGCTTCACCGTGGCCGGCTTCTCCGCGCTCGACTCGGTGAGCGAGGCGCGCTGCAACCCCATGAGCGTGAACCGCCGCGGCATCAACATCGGCGAGGGCGCGGCCCTGTTCGTGATGACGCGCGAGCCGGGGCCCGTGCGGCTCGCGGGCTGGGGCGAGTCCTCGGACGCCCACCACATCTCCGCGCCGGAGCCCGGGGGCCGGGGAGCGCTGGCCGCCATGCGGGCCGCGCTGGAGCGCGCGGGCCTCGCTCCCTCCGAGCTCGATTACGTCAACCTGCACGGAACCGCGACCCCCCAGAACGACGCCATGGAGAGCCACGCGGTGCATGCGCTGCTCGGCGGGGACATTCCGGCCAGCTCGACCAAGCCGCTCACCGGCCACACGCTGGGGGCCGCGGGCGCCCTCGAGGCGGCGATCTGCTGGCTCACCCTGACCGGCAACCCCCAGGGCCGCCTGCCTCCCCACTGGTGGGATGGGGAGGCGGATCCCTCGCTCCCCGCCCTCTCCCTGGTGAAACGCGGCTACACGCTGGGGCGCCCGCTCCGCTATGTTCTGAGCAACTCCTTCGCCTTTGGCGGAAGCAACGCCGTCCTCATCCTGGGAAGCGCCTGATGTCCACGGTCACCGACTACACCATCGCCGAGCTGGTCCCCCACACCGGCCGCATGAGCCTGCTCGACCGGGCCCTCGAGGGCGACGAGGAGAGCCTGGTGGCCGAGGTGACCATCCGCGAGGACTGTCTCTTCTTCGAGAATGGCGGCGTGGGAGGATGGGTGGGCGTCGAGCTCATGGCCCAGGCGATCGCCGCCTGGGCCGGCTGGCACGCGCGGCAACGCGGCGAGACGCCGAAGAATGGGTTCCTGCTCGGCACCCGCAGTTACGACTGCGGCCGGCCCGCCTTCAAGGCGGGAGAGCGGCTGCGCATCGAGGTCCGCCGGCAGTTCTGGGCGGAGAACGGTCTGGGCCAGTTCGACTGTCGCATCGCGATGGATGGCGAGACGGTGGCCACGGCCGCGCTGACGGTGTTCGAACCACCGGATGGAAGCGAAGCATCGAGGCTGGAGACCGAGGGTGGAGACTGATGAGTGAGCAAACGGTGCTGGTGACGGGCTCGAGCCGGGGCATTGGCCGCGCCATCGCGCTGCGCCTGGCGCGCGACGGCTTCGACGTCGTGCTGCACTGCCGCAGCCAGCTCGAGCAGGCGGAGGCCGTGGCCGGGCAGATTCGCGAGCTGGGGCGCAAGGTCCGCGTGCTCCAGTTCGACGTGTCCGACCGCGCCGCGACGCAGCAGGCGCTGCTCGCCGATGTGGAGGCGCACGGCTGCTACTACGGCGTGGTGTGCAACGCGGGGGTCGCCCGGGACAACACCTTCCCGTCCATGCCCGCGGAGGACTGGGACGCGGTCATCCATACCAACCTCGATGCCTTCTACAACGTGCTCAACCCGCTCACCATGCCCCTGGTGCGGCGGCGCAAGCCGGGGCGCATCGTCACCCTGTCCTCGGTCTCCGGCCTCATCGGCAACCGGGGGCAGGTGAACTACAGCGCGGCGAAGGCCGGCATCATCGGCGCGACCAAGGCCCTGGCGGTGGAGCTGGCCAAGCGCGACATCACGGTGAACTGCGTGGCCCCCGGGCTCATCGACACGGAGATGGTGGACCCCCACGTGCTCGAGCACGCGCTCAAGCTCATCCCCGCCCAGCGCATGGGGACCCCCGAGGAGGTGGCGGCCGTGGTCAGCTTCCTCATGAAAGAGGAGGCCAGCTACATCACGCGGCAGGTCATCTCGGTGAACGGGGGGATGTTCGGATGAGGAGGGTCGTCGTTACCGGCATCGGCGCCATCAGCCCCCTGGGCCACGACTGGAAGTCGGTGGAGGCGAGGCTGAGGTCGCTCCGCAACGCCGTGCAGGTGATGGAGGAGTGGAAGCAGTACCAGGGCCTGAACACGTGGCTCGGCGCGCCCGCCGCTCCCTTCGAGCTGCCCGCGCAGCTCTACTCCCGCAAGAACACGCGCAGCATGGGACGGGTGGCGCTGATGGCCACGCGCGCCAGTGAGTTCGCGCTCGCGGACGCGGGACTCCTGGGAGAGCCGCTGGTGAAGAGCGGCCGGCTGGGCATCTCCTACGGCTCCTCCGCGGGGACGCCTTCCAGCCTGGGGGACTTCGGCCAGATGGTGACGGAGAAGACCACCGAGGGCATCAACGCCACGACGTACCTGCGGATGATGTCCCACACGGCCGCGGTGAACATCGGCGTCTTCTTTGGCATCACGGGACGCATCATCACCACCTCCAGCGCGTGCACCTCGGGCAGCCAGGGCATCGGCTATGCCTACGAGGCCATCAAGCTGGGACGGCAGGTGGCCATGCTCGCGGGGGGCGCCGAGGAGCTCGACGCCACCGGAGCGGCCGTGTTCGACACCTTGTTCGCCACGAGCACGAAGCACAACGACACGCCGGAGCAGAGCCCCCGGCCCTTCCACTCGCAGCGGGATGGCCTGGTGCTGGGAGAAGGCGCCTGCACCCTGGTGCTGGAGGAGTTGGAGCACGCCCGGGCGCGAGGCGCGAAGATCCACGCCGAGCTCATCGGCTATGGGACCAACAGCGACGGCCGGCACGTCACCCAGCCCAGCTCGGACACCATGGCCCAGGCCATGCGGCTGGCGCTGGAGGACGCGGCGATTCCCCCCTCGGAGATCGCCTACGTGAACGCCCACGGCACGGCCACGGAGCATGGAGACCTCGCGGAGAGCGCGGCCACGCACTCTGTCTTCGGAGAGGGCATCGCCATCTCGTCGCTGAAGAGCTACATGGGCCACACGCTGGGGGCCTGCGGCGCGCTGGAGGCATGGATGACCCTCGAGATGATGCGCTCGGGCTGGTTCGCCCCGACACTGCACCTCGCCCCCGGGCAGGTGGATCCCCGCTGCGCTCCTCTGGACTACCTCATGGGAGAAGGTCGCAACATCCAGACCGACACCGTGATGAGCAACAACTTCGCTTTTGGCGGCATCAACACCTCGTTGATCTTCCGCCGATGGGCCTGATGGAGGAACACGATGAAGAAGACGCTGCACCTGTCGCTGCTCGCGCTCACCCTCTCCAGCCCCGCCCTGGCACGCGACACCGTGCTCCACCTGCCGCTCGCCGACGTGCTGGAGATGCCCGAGGCGAAGGGGAAGCTTGATGGCTCGGTGAAGTTCTACCTGGCGGGGCAGAAGACGCCGAAGGTGCTCGACACCCTGAAGAGTGACGTCAGCAACAAGAAGACCAACAGCGTGGGGAAGACGGACGAGTTCGGCTGCAAGTGGGCCGCCCTCTCTGCGCTGATCGCCCTGCAGGAGTCGGCGAAGAAGTCCGGCGCCAACGCCGTGGTCGACATCGTCAGCTACTACAAGAAGAGCGAGTACAAGAACGCCACCGCGTATGAGTGCCACGCGGGCGCGTTCGTCGTTGGCGTCTCCCTCAAGGGGACATACGCGAAGGTCGCCCGGTAACCCCGGGCCCGAGGGCGGCTCCCTGGAGCAGTGGCCTGGCCCGGTGCAGACATGGTCCACTCGCGGCGTGCGCTCCTTCGAGACTCGTGTTCGTGAAAGGATGGTGGCCATGAAGGTGCCCCTGCTCTGGTCGTGCCTGCTCGTCGCCGGCACCGCTGCCGCGCAGGGTGACCCATCCAGCGTCTCCGACGGCACTTCCCCATCTCCTGCGAGCCACGCCGGCCCCCCGTTCCGCTTTGGCGTTCAGCTCGGTGGAGGCGGCTTCTTCTTCCCGGAGGGGGCGCTGGCGGGTGGGCTCGCCCTTCGCCCTGGTGTTCAGCTCGGCCGGCTGGGCCTGGTCGCGGAGATTGGCCAGCTCGGGGGCTTTCTCCGGGATATCGAAGACCCGGCCGCGTCACGTGTCTCGGCGCTCGGCATGAGTCACGTCACGCTGATGGCCGAGCTCGACCTCACCGAACGCGCCTTCGTCGCCGGAGGCGTTGTCCTGGGGCTGGGCATCATGCTTCAGACGAAGCATGGAGTCACCGGGGCCGGGGCGGTGCACTCGCAGAGCATGAACATGGCCGGCGAAGGGTTGGTGAACTTCGCCTCCGGAGCGAACGTTCGCGGAGGCTGGCGGTTCGGAGACGGTCCCCATCGGCTGGTGGTCGGGGTCGACCTGAAGCTCCTGGGGGCGGATGGACATGTGGCCACGACAACCATCTCGTCCACGCGAGAGATCCTCGACGCGCGCGATGTGCGGCAGGCCATCTGGACACTCGTCCCCATGGTCTTCATTGGCTGGGAGTTCAAGCAATGACGGCGCGAGTCGCGAAGGGACAGGGGAAACCCATGCGTGAGCTCCATGAACGAAACAGGACACTGGCGCTCATGGTCATGCTCGGCGTGCTCGTGACGGGAGGCTGCGCTCCACCGGGGCCGCGAGAGACCACGGGCGAGACCGGGAGCCAACAACCCGCGCAGCCTCCGAGCGGGCCGGGTGGGAGCGACTACCCGCATGCGGACATGCGAGTGAGCTCGGGCGGCGAGGGCGTCTACGGCTGGTACGTGTTCGAGCCCATCCACCCGCAGCCGGCATCGGCGCCGCTCGCCATCATCCTGCACGGGTACGCGGAGTACTCGGGCTACGACATGATGTACGAGCTCATCCGGCACACGGTCCGAAAGGGCAATGTGGTCATCTATCCACGATGGCAGACCGGGTTGGCGTTTCCGTGCGCGGGCGCGTTCGACATCGAGCCTTGCATGACGTCCGCGCGCGTGGGAATTCAGAGCGGGCTCGAGTTCCTGAACGGGCCTGGGCGCGTACGGCCGCAGCTCGAGAGGACGAGCTACTTCGGCTTCTCGTTCGGCGGAATCCTCACGGCGAATCTCGCCAACCGCCATGCGTCCATCGGATTGCCCACGCCGCGGGCGATCTTCCTCGAGGATCCGCACGACGGAGGGACTGATGGCGAGGGCGGATTGGACGAGACCCTGGACGGCATTCCCGCGTCGGTCAAACTGCAGTGCCACTCGAGCGAGGAAGGGATCATCTCCGAGAAGGGCAAGGCCCACTCGAGTTGCAACGCGGTGTTCCCGAAGCTCGGGCACATCCCCGACGAGAACAAGGATCTCGTGATGATCCGCACCGACCGCCATGGCACTCCTCCGCTGTCGAGCAGGCATGGCGTGTCCGCGGGGGGCCCCGGCTATGGCGGCCGGGCAGATGCCTACGACTGGAACTTCGTCTGGAAGGTCTGGGACGCGTTGAGGAGCTGCGCCTACGACGGGACTGACTGTCAGTACGCGCTCGGTGACACGCCGGAGCACAGCTCACTCGGGGTCTGGAGCGACGGTCGGCCCGTCATCCCCCTCGTCATCCAGGACGCCGCCCCCCTCCGTCCGTAGTCCTTGCGTAAGCCTCCGGTCCAGCCCATGGTGTCGGCCATCAAGAAGCATGGCACGGTGGCCGCGTGATGGACGGCGCGTCGACAAGCCGCCCACCTCCACCTGCGACGCGTCTCCAGAAGGCTTCCACGCCGAAAAAGGCACACGCATGCAATGGGTAGCGCGTGTTCGCGTCATCCTTATGCACCGCAGTTCCACGCCTTGACCCCGGGTGACGCGGCGCTCCAAAGTGGGCTCCGCGCTGTCGACCCGTGGCCGAGTGAGAGGAGATAGCGTGGGAAGCTACTTAGCAGTCCTGGCCGCCGTGCCGTACTTTGGGAGCCGCCCCCTGGTGGCCTCCTCCACCACCGTTCTGCTCGTGGCCTTCGGCGCATTCGAGGCGGGCGCGGGTGGTCGAGGCGCCCCGCCCTATTCCACGCTCCTGGCGACGGTGTTGATTGGAACCGTCTTTGCAGTCTGGTCGGCGCAGCGTTTCGTGTGGGGCCACGTCGAAGCGGTGTGGCCGCGCGTGGGCCCGTGGAGCTGGCGCGCTGCCGTCGCGACAGCCACGGTGTCCGGGATGGTTTTCGCGGGCTACCGGGTGGGGGCTTTCGCCTCCTCGGCCGAGCGTCCCGCCTCGGCGCTCCTCCTCGGGGGCGTGGTGGTGGGCGCGATGGGCGCGCTGACGCTCGTGTTCGCGCAGGTGCACACGCGGATTCGCCAGGGACTGGAAGCCATCCCTGGCGCGGATGAGCTGGGCGTCCTCATGGTGCTGGAGGCGGGAGAGCTGCTCTTCGCCATCGGTGGGATTGCGCTGTGCGCCTTCGCGCCAACGGCCGCGATCATCGCCGTGCTGCCGATCACCGGGCTGGTCACCGGTGCCTATTTCATCCTCCGAGCGCGGGAGGAGTCGGAGCGTATCGCGTGCCCTGCCTGTGCCACGTCAACGCATCGCGTGGCGCTGCGTTGTCCAGGCTGTGGTGCGCTGCGCGACCCGAGTGCACTCGATGTGATTGGCCGCACCACGCGCACACCGGTCGCGGACACGCAGGCCCACGTCTTTGCGCTGCTCGCCCGCTGTCGCTGCCGCGCCTGCGCCGAGCCACTCGAAACGGGCGGGCCTGATGCGTGCTGTGCGCGGTGCGGCGCCAAGGCCTTCCCCGCGCCAGACGACATCCGGATGTTCCTCCGGGCGGCGGATCGCGCGCTGCTGCGGATTCTGCCCCTGCTTGCGCTCATCGGCGCGGTGCCGGTCATCGGGCTGGTGGCAGGGCTTTGCGTGCTGCGTCTCTCCAGCGCCAGCGCGGTGGCTGCGCACGGGCGATGGAAGCACCGGCTCGTGGCGCGCGTCGTTCGCGTCAGCCTGCTGCTGGCATTCTCACTGTTGCAGCTGGTTCCCTTCTTGGGCGCCGCCGTGGTGCCGCTCATCGCCGTTGCGTCTCACCTGTCGAATCGAAGGCCGCTCCAGCGCGCGGCAGCGTCGGCAGCCAGCGCAGCACCGGCAGAATCGGTTCCTCCTGCCCCCGCGTAGAAGTCGTTGGGAAACGGGTGAGGACAGCCATCTTCACCCCTGGCCAAGGTCCCCCTGTCGTTCTCCAGGGATGTTCGCTCGCCGCCCGGCCAGGATCAGCAGCCCAGCGCCGAGCATGAGGGCCACATCCGCCACGTTGAAGATGCCCGTGCGCAGGGAGCCGATGCCGAGGTTCATGAAGTCCACGACGCGTCCATCGTTCACCAGACGGTCGAACCAGTTGCTCAGTCCACCTCCAACGATCAGGGCGAGCGCCACGGACTGGAGAGGCTCGAGCCTGCGGCTCATCACGAGGTAGGCCAGCGTACCGAGGAGGAACGCGCCCACTGCCGCGATGAACAGCCAGAATCGCACGGCGTGCGGAAGGTTGCCGCCGAGGCTCAGGAAAGCGCCGGGATTCTCGGCGAAGGAGAGCCGCAGGAGCCCGCCCAGGAAGACCTGGGTGGACTCGTCGCGGAGCTGAGAGATGGCCAGTTGCTTGGTGGCCTGATCGCACCCCACCGTCCCCGCGAGGACCAGCGACACGAGCGTGAGTCGATACCGACGGGCCAATGGATTCATCCCCCGAGGATGCCAGACTTGCCCTACCCCCTCCAGGTGTGGGCTCGAGTCATCGTTCGCCTCTGAGCCCTCAGGGGTTTCCGGCATCCGTGCCGCTTAGGGGATACCCGGGCACTGATAGGCGGTCCCACCCTGACCAGGCTCTCCGTTGTCCGCGCGCGTGCCCGACATGCCGGGAACAAAGTTGATGCCGCCGTCGAGAGCGACCGTCGACGAGCCGGAGCAATAGATTCCAACGGAGGGTCCACCACCACCGCCTCCGCCAGGACCACCGGTTCCTCCGTCACCACCTTGCCCGCCCGGGCCACCCTGGCCTCCGTTCTCGGTTCCACCGGCGAAGCCAGGACCTCCCAGGCCTCCCGCTCCGCCCTTTCCGCCCAGACCGCCCGCACCTCCCGGACCGCCCTTGCCGCCAGTACCGGTCTGAAGCGTCAACGCGGTGGCCTGGACACGAGCGTTTGCCAGGAGCAGCGCAATGGAAGCGCCACCGCCACGACCGCCGGTGCCACCTCCTCCGCCACAACCTCCACTTCCGCCCGAGCCGCCTCCGCCGCCGGAAGACGAGAACCCGCAGTAAGTGGTGGTGTTGCTCTTGATCAGGTAGGCCCCGCCTCCGCCTCCACCTCCACCTCCACCTCCGTTGCCGCCGGTCGAGCCAGTGCCGCCGGTCCCTGCCGTCCAGACGCCACCGACGACGGAACCCGTTCCGTTTCCTGGCGCCCCGCGCCCGACGTCGGCTCCGGGTGCACCGTCGCGGCCCTTTTCGCCGGCCTCCGCCATTCCCTGCGGACACGAACCACACCTGTTCAAGGTGTTGTCACAGCCAGTGAAGCGGGCGCCGCCGATGCCGCCGGAGCCAGCGTTGTTGGCGCCAGCCGTACCCGGAATGCCAGCCCCCGGCGGAGTTCCGTAGTGAGTGCCGCCAGTGCCTCCAGCGCCGCCCGCACTGGCACAGCTCGAACCGGTGGAGCCCGCCCCCGATCCTGGGGCGGCATTGTTGGCGACGCCGCCACCGGCTCCAGCCAGACCGACTGCACCCTCGCCGCCGGCAGAGCCCCCCGAGCTGTCGCTGCCGTTACCGGCGCGGAGAAACACGTGGCGAAGCGAGAGCTCCTGCGTGTTGTGCACCGTCATGGCCACCGACGGCTTGCCGTCTCCGGCGGCGTTTCCGGCGTTCACGGCGATGCGCTCGAGGGTGAATGCGCCGCCGGTGGCGGTCACGCGGATGCCGTCCGCGCCGACCTGGAGAACGGGCCTGTCCGTCGCATTACGCGAGCTGAAGTCCGCGGAGTAACCGCCGTACAGCGACACCGGTGAGGTCCAGTCCATGCCCGACGCGCCGGCGTTGTAGGTCCCATTGCCGATGTAGATCGTCTTATGCGTAGTGGACCGTGCGAGGTTGAACGCGACCGAGAGCGACGCTACCGGCTGCGACCTGGTGCCCGGCCAGCCGTCATTCCCGCCGCTCGCGGAGACGAAGATGCCGCCGTCGAGCTGCCCGTCGATCCCGTCACAGTTCCGATCGTCGAACGCATCATCTGGCAGATCGACCGCCGGGCACTGCTGGCAGGTGTGGTTGCTTCCGCAGATGGAGCCGATGTCGCAGCTGCGGCAGTGGATGATCGTCCCGCAGCCGTCGTCGAGCGAACCGCAGGCTTCCGAGCACGATCTCGTCGGCGTGCACTCGCCGGGACCTCCATCGTCGGTGCCTCCACCATCGGTGCCTCCACCGTCGGTTCCTCCGCCGCCGTCGGTACCTCCACCGTCAGTACCCCCACCGCCGTCGGTTCCTCCACCGTCGGTTCCCCCGCCGCCGTCGGTACCTCCACCGTCGGTGCCATCGATCGGCGTACCGGGCGGGCGGCAGTAGTCGTCGGGGTAGCAGACGTACGGAGTCCCGTCCGCGGTGCGCTGAGAGCAGCCCCCCCCGGGCTCACACATGAACCAGACCTCCTCGGGAAGTCCCGCGCAGCCGAAACCGACGATGACCGCACACACCAGACCTGAAAGCCGAAACTTCATTTTTCGCTCCGCGTCCAACGCCAGCAGTCAAGGCCGGCGAACGGCCGCAGTGGTTTCGTGGAACTAAACCGGCATCTCGGTTGCCGAGAATATTCCGAGAAGTGGCCCGAGTATACGTGGTTACCCGTACAGCATCGACGACTCGGGCCACTTGCACCCGTCAGAAGCCAGTGAGCACGAAGATCGAGCGCATCCCATTGACGCAGTAGGCGATCGCCGTTCCATCTGGCGACACGTCCACGTCCTTGAGCGCCCTGCCCGACTTCACCATCTGTCGCACCGGCTCCGCCCCATCCTGAAGCGTGAGGATCTCGAGCCCCTCATCGGAGATCACCGCGAGCCGCTTGCCGTCGGGGAACCAGTCCGCCCCGGTGAGGTAGTTGTCGGTGTCGAGCACCGTGGTCGTGGCACCGGTCGCGAGCTCCCGGACACGGAGCGAGTGGGTCGAGTAGTCGTGATAGAGCATCTTCTTCCCGTCCGGGGAGAAGCGCAGCGCATAGACGTTGTCGTCGGTGGGAAGCTCCTGCTCGGAGCTGTCCGCGAGCGCGAACAACACGGGATCGAACGCGTCGAAGAGCAGGTACTTGCCGTCTGGCGACACGTCCACGGAGGACACGAACCCGAACGGCTCGTGGACCAGGCGCGGGGTGCCACCCGTAGCCGCCACCGCATTCACGCCATCATCCGTGGCGAAGTAGATCTCTCCGCTGGTGGGATGCCACGCGCTCTCGCAGAAGGTGGTGCACCCCGTGGCGAGCACCTGGAGGTTCTTGCCATCACGATCCACCACTGCCAGCGAGTCTTCGTTACTCTGGGAGTAATCGAACGAGAGCCGCTGCCCATCGGGGGAGAAGCGCGGAGACCCAGCGGTGACGCCCGCCGGCATCTCGAGCACCTGGGTCTGAGGACCCTCGGTAGGCTTCGGTTCGGGCTCGGGGTCCGAACCACAAGCGGCCAGCGAGAGAACAAAGGCGAGGTGGCGGTAACGCAGGTGAAGGCTCCTTTCGAGTGGACCATCATCCTACGTCATCGGAAGGACGCGCCCGCTCACCCCTGCTGGCCGCGGCCGCCGCCAGCAGCACTCCCAGTCGTCACCAACCTCTTGTCCGTCAGCTCCACAACGGCCGTGGGCTCTTCCTCGCCCATGGCTTGCGTGGGGCCCTCGGTGGCGGGCTCCTCGTTGCGCGGGGCCTCCGAATGCGCCTTGTGCACCAGGGCTTCATGGATCAGCCGGGCCAAGGCTTGCTGTCCATGAGGATAGGGCGCGTGCGCTCCTGTCAGCCCACATAGCTGCTCGCGCAGCCGCTTCCCTCTCGGAGTACGAGCATCCGTCCGCCACTGGAGCAGGTCCATGATGGCGGCATCCAGTTCCGGGGGCACGTCCGGACGGAAGGCCGAGGGCGGCAGGAGTGACAAAGGAGCGGTGGGCTTCAGCCGCTCGGAGATGTCTTCCCCCTTGAAGAGGGGCTTGCCCGTGAGGGCCTCGTGCAGCGTGGCGCCGAGCGCGAAGAGATCCGCGCGCCCATCGAAGGACTCGCCCCGGGCCTGCTCTGGCGCCATGTAGCCCAACTTGCCGCGCACCCGGTCCGCCTGGGTGAGGCGAACATGGATGGCTGCCCGCGCCACCCCGAAATCCCCCAGCTTCACCTCGCCAATGCGCGACAGAAGGATGTTCGGAGGATTCACGTCCCGGTGGACGAGCCGCAGCAGCACACCATTGCTCGAGGTGCGCCGATGCACATAGTCGAGCGCCTCGCCCAGCTCGGCCCCGATGTACGCCACCACTTCCGGCGGCAGGGGCCCATGGCTCTTGAGCAGCTCACGCAGGGACACGCCCTCGATGTGCTCCATCGCCATGAAGTAGGTGTCCGCGAAGCGGCCCACGTCCAGCACCTGGATGATGTTGGGATGGTTGAGGAGCGAGCCCAGCTCCGCCTCGCGGCGGAAGAGCGTGACGAAGTCCTCATCCCCGGCGTAGGCCGGGAGGATGCGCTTGATGGCCACCACCTTCTCGAAACCGCCCTCCGGGCTGTAGGTGGCGCGGAACACCTCGGCCATGCCCCCCACGCCCAGCCGCTCGTGGAGGAAGTACTTGCCCAGCAGCTCCTTGGCCCGGATGGCGTGCAGGGCCTCCTCGGCCTTACGCGCAATGTGACCGGCCACCATCGCCGCCATGCCGCCCGTGATGAAGTAGTAGACGGCGCGCTGCACCATGAGGGGCGGCGAGAACATCACCGGTACGGGCGGCGGCAGGCGCGGCAGGGCCACGAAGAAGTAGAGCAGAAGCATCTCGGCGGCCACGAGACATCCCGCGAAGAGGGCGTGGCGCTTGGAGCGCAGCGCCGCGAGCACGATGAGCGTGCTCCAGAGGACGGCCGCGGGATTGGAGAGCGCCTGCTCCGCATCCGCGAAGATGATGTCGTAGGCGAAGAGCCAGACTCCGGCACCGGTCTCCAGGCAGAGGTTGAACCAGCAGATGGCGGGGTGAAACCACCCCCGCCGCAGCACCCAGGAGATCCACCCGTAGTACAGGGCGTAGACCGCGCAGCTGCTGATGATGGTGAGAGCCCGGGGCCATCCGAGCTGCGGGCTCAGGCCCACCGCGCACAGCAGAAAGAAGGAGGCCACCCCACTGTTGAACCAGGTCACGGAGGCTTCTCGGGCGGCGACGTCCGACCGGAGGTGCTCGGCGAGCAGTTGGGTGCCGACCGGAGCCAAGGTGTCTGAACGATGGGGCTGAGGCATACGCAGCCACCATTCTCCGGGAGCCGGGACGGCAAGGCGAGTCCGTGTTACAGCCCCCACACCCCATCCGCCCTGATGGGTGACCTTCCTCTCACTGACCCGCGCGCAGCGGGGCTCTTACCTGCGGCAGTGGCTCATGGTATGGGCACCCGCCCCCTACAATCGGACGGTGGACTCTATCGCGGGACGGAACCCAGATGAGACTGGCCTCAGTCACGCAAAAGACCATGGCGGTGAGCCTCGCCCTCATCCTCGTTTCCTGCGGTACGACGCGCTATCCGCTCGCCGGACCGGCTGGCTCCGAGGATTTGGCCAGGTACGCGCTCATCATCAAGCCACGAGCGGATGGGCAGATGCTCCACGAATGGGTCCCACTCGAGAGCTTCGACGTGGCAGAGTTCCAGCTCACGAATTCCCCCAACTTCCAGGCGATAGAGCCAGCCATCAACTGGCTCAAGCAACACCGTACGGAACTCCTCGTAGGTACCGTCATTGTCATCGCGGGTGTCGCCTTCACGGTCGTAGCCGTTGGCTCAGCAGGTGGGGCACTTGTCCTGACACCGCTCGTGATGTTCGCAGAGGTTCGCAGGTGAAGATCTACGAGACACTTGCAGGCGCTGCGAGGTTTGCCGGATTGCGTTGGCAGGCAGCGATGGCACAAGGCAGCGAGGACGAAAAGCGACTCTGGAGCTACGTGGGCGAAAGCAGGAATTTCGTGCACGTGACCGGGCAGATCTACCGCTTCGAAGATTATCTCGAAGCGCTGGAGCCTGGAGAGCCCTCCAAGGCAAGCCCAGCCTTGAACGCTGACAGCGGTGACCTCTCACAGCCAGCAATCGATCTGCTCCTGAAGGTCCTTCGCGAAGTGCCTGAACCCGAGCAGAAGCAGCACGTACGCGTTCTCATCGCCCTTCTCGACTTCATTGCTGACACTGGCCAGACCGGAGATGCCGAGGATTTCTTCATCAACCATCATCAGTATGCGCCAATAGCCATAGCGCAGTTCACCAGCCAAGAGGAGGCGGAGGAATGGCTGAAAGGCGTCGCGGAACCACCGAGCCCAGCACACATCCTCATTGGCGATGAGTACTACCAATTCTGGTATGTGCGCGAGGACAACACCCGCGACATGTATCGTGATTACGTCATCGAGCCGGTCATCAAGGCCCTCACCACGAACGGAATCCCACTGGGAGGCCCCTCATTCCCCACGCGAGCTCACGCGGAGCAATGGCTGGAGAACCACCCCGATCCCCTCGAAACATTCATCGTCATCGCCGGGGAAGACTACCTGGCGGTGCACCACAAGAGGCTGAAGCGCCACACGCTCCACCATGTGGCGTCTGCCTTGAAGGATTGGGAAGAGCACAAGAGGGTGGTTGCGCTCGAGGAGACCAGAGAAGCCGGAGCCCAGCCAACGAAGGAGGACGAGTAGCACACCGGCTTCGTACGCTTGGTACGCCCCTACCCTCGTCAAAGCGTCGTCCCCGTGCGCCCTTCCAAGCCGGAAGGGTCCCAGTCTCCGCAGCTTCCCGCGCCTCGTGTCCGCCATGGCACCGCCTCCGTCTGCGCCCCTCTTCTATACCGCCGGAGGATTTGGCCGCGAACGGTACGCACAGGTACTTCAGGAGACCGGGACAATGGCGCGATGCAGCCATGAGCCCTCTCCCCCCTCCTGCCGTTCGGACTGGAGAAGCAGGCGCATCCATGGTGATTCTCTCCGTGAAGAGCTGGGCCTCCAGCTCCGGGAGGGATGAACACACATGCGACGTTGGACTTTGGGTGGGGTGTGCGTCGGGCTGCTGGTCGCCTCGGGGAGCGCGCTCGCGGCGCCAGCGGATGTCTTCGACCGTGAACGGCTGGCGAAATACGCCAGGGACAATCCGGGGAAGATCTTCGATGACCCGCGCATCTCCTGCTACCTGCGCGAGCTCCTGTCGAAGGATGAATACGATTCGCTGAAGGAGAAGATGAGCTCTATCTCCGCGGAGGGGCCCGATGCGAAGGGGGCCTTCACCTTCGAGGGAAACGTCCGCGGGCTGCCAGACCGAGGCATCGTGATGCTCGAGCCGGGAGGCCACCTCTGGGTGGCGCTCACTGGAGGAGATGAGGCGGAATACTTCACGAACGAGCCCGGCTCCCTCCAGAAGCCACCGCCCGCCATCGAGGCGTGGCGGGTGCGCTTCGAGGACATGCCTCTCACCTCGGTCTCGGCGAAGCGCAAGACGCGTCCAGAGGAGATTGCACAGCGGTGCAGTGCGCAGAAGCTGGCGGCGGAGATAGAGCGCTTCGACCAGTTGGAGTCCGGAAACGTGTGCAAGGAAGGCCTCCGTTTCCACCCGTTCCTGGCTGCTGCCGTGAAGGGGGGTGCCCCCGAGGGCCGCGCGTACTTCTTCTCCGATCCAGTGCCCTGCCCTGCGAGCGGTGAGTGCAAATCGCGCAAGAAGGCCTACCTCGTGGAGAACGATGGCGTGGAGCTGTCTGAGGACGACCTCAAGAAGAACGGCTTCGTCTGTGCCCAGTATCGGAGTGCCAAGGGGAAGAAGACTGTCGGCTGGCTGCCCGAGAGTGCCCTGGAGCGCAAGCCGCTCGAGCTCCCCGTAGGGGGCGCGTCACTCGGGAAGAAACCGGAGGAGTGGGTGGGCACCTGGGACCAGGCGAACCCGTCCTCGAGCTCCTCCGTCACCATCCGCGCGAAGGGCCCGCAGAGCATCCAGGTGAATGGCGAGGCCACCAGCGGGGCCAACACCGGGGACTTCGAATCGACGATCACCGTCTCCGGCCCCACCGTCGAGTACGTGGAGAACCCCGGGGCGAAAGAGGACGATCGGGGCTGCGTGGTGCGGATGCGCCTGCTCAACAACGCGCTCTACGTCAACAGCGAGGGTATCTGCGGCGGCATGGGCGTGGGCTTCTCCGGCCTACACTACCGAAAGTAGGGACCAGGTTCAGCACTCTCGCTCGGAGGGGAGCCGGGCTCCCCTCCTTCCGCCGGCAGGGAGCGGACGCCTGTCTGGGAGTTGTAAGCCTTCACAAAGCCGCTGGGACCGCCGCACCTTGAATCAGAAGGAGGTTCCCCATGCCAACTCCTACCGAGATCGATACGACGTTCCTTCAACTCACCTCCCTGGGCCAGCCCCTCGTACTGCATAAGGGCTCGCATGGCCCGTTGGTCATCGAGCTGCAGCGCAGGCTGATAGCAGCCGGCTTCAACCCCGGCCCGACGGATGGCTTCTTCGGCTTGCAGACTGAGGACGCGGTGCAGTCCTTCCAACAGGACCGAGGGATGAGTGTGGACGGCATCGTGGACTCCGACACCTGGCGAGAGCTTGGCGTCCATTTCCGATCTCCAGAGGGGGAGGCGCCCGAAGGGCCGGAGCTCTCCTTGGAGCAGTTGCGAACCGTGATGCCCAACTGCTCGGAGATGCGGGCCACGGAGTTGCTGCCGCACCTCAACAAGGCAATGACCGAGGCAGATATCACGACTCCCCAGCGCCAGGCGGCCTTCCTCGCCCAACTCGCCTTCGTGACTGGCCAGCTCAACCTCCTCGAGGAACCGGACTCAGGCGAGCAGTACGAGGGTCGAGAAGACCTGGGCAATGTGCAGCCTGGAGACGGCTCACGCTACAAGGGCCGCGGCCCCCTCCTGCTCACCGGCCGGGCCAACTACCGCGCAGCCGGCAAGGCGCTGGGCCTCGACCTGGAGAACAACCCCGATCTCGCCGCGAACCCCGAGGTGGGTTTCCGTGTAGCAGGCTGGTACTGGACCAGCCGTGACCTCAACACCGTGGCGGACAACGGGGACTTCGAGGAAGTCACCCGCCGCTTCATCGGGCGCGATACCGTCCTGCCAAGGCACATGGTCTTCTATCGGCGCGCGCTGGCCATGCTCGCCCACTAGACGCCTGCGGCGAGCCGTCACGGTGTTGTCGCATTAGCAATCTGCCAACATATTGGCCAAGCTGCTGACATATGGTCCGCGTTCAGGTACAGCGGAGGCATGAGTCAGAGCACTCCAGAAGGCGTGAGCGCCCCCGACTTCCGGGAGGCGCTGGCGCGATGGGCGAGCGGTGTAGCGGTCGTCTCGGTCCGTGACGAACAAGGCCTCGCGGCGACGACCGTGAGCTCCTTCAACTCGCTCTCGTTGACACCACCGCTCGTGGTGGTTGCCCTCTCGGAAAGCTCTCGTACCCTGAAGCGGGTGCAAGCGTCCGGTCGCTTCAGCGTGAGCATTCTCGCCTCTGCCCAACGAGACATCGCCGTGCGGTGCTCGAAGGGAGAGGCGGAGGACGCCGCATTCGACGATGACGCCTTCGCCCGAGACTGCCTGGCGGGTCTCTCGTGCACCTTGCGCGACCTGCACCGCTATGGAGACCATCTGCTGCTCATCGGACAGGTGGTCAACGTTCGCCGCGGAGAGGAGCGAGAACCCCTCCTATACTGGAACCGCGCGTATCGAGCCGTCACGGCCCTGTAGAAGCACCTTCCCATCACCGCCTACAACGAAAGGACGTACCTCATGCCGTTTACCCTCCCCGAGCTACCCTACAAGAAGGATGCCCTCGCCCCTCACATCAGCGCGGAGACGCTCGAGTACCACCACGGCAAGCACCACGCAGCGTACGTGACGAACCTGAACAAGCTGCTCGAGGGCAAGCCCGAGGCGAGCCGGTCGCTCGAGGAGGTCATCCTCAACAGTGAGGGAGGTGTCTTCAACAACGCCGCCCAGGTGTGGAACCACACGTTCTACTGGAATTGCATGAAGCCGAACGGGGGTGGACGCCCGACCGGTGATCTCGCGGATGCCATCACGCGCGACTTCGGTTCGTTCGAGCGCTTCCGCGAGGAGTTCGCAACCGCCGCCGCGACGCAGTTCGGCTCGGGGTGGGCCTGGCTCGTGCTCGAGAAGGGCAAGCTCGCGGTGACCAAGACGGGCAACGCGGATCTGCCGCTCAAGCACGGCCAGAAGGCCCTGCTGACCATCGACGTGTGGGAGCACGCGTATTACATCGACTTCCGCAACGCTCGCCCGAAGTACATCGACACGTTCCTCGAGAAGCTCGTGAACTGGGACTTCGTCCTCGAGAACCTCAAGGGGCGCTAGGTCGGTTGGCTGCACGGAGCGCCGCACACAGCTCCGCGCGCACCAGCGCGTCCCACTCGGCACCAGGGAGTGCAAGGGTTGCCGAGAGGAGTCCCGTCATGGCCTCGCGCTCGAAACGCCGCGGGGCCAGCGCCGCGCTCCACATCCAGTGCACCAGTTCCACCACGTTGCGTGCGGCGGCGTGGTGACCGAACTCGAGTGCGTACCAGTCCCGATTGCTCTGGCGCACCTGCTCACGGTGCGCCCGACAAGGGCATTGCACCCAGGACTCCACCGCGACCAGGGTTTCGGAGAGCAGCCTCGTGCCGTCCTCCACGGGGACGAAGCGGTCGCCCTGATTCGAGGCGCCCGGGGTGCCCGACTGGTACGCCTGAAGCGCACGGCGGGCAAGCGCAGCCATGGCCTTCAGCACCGGCCCCTTGCCCGCGTGCTGGAGGACGCGCTTCCAGTAGCGCCGCGCCTCCTGGGAATGCCACGGCACCGGCAGGCTGGAGGGCGCCGCATCACCCAGTTCCGCGCGCGCCCTCGTATCCCCCAGCAGGGCGAGCACATAGCGGGCATCGGCAAGCGCGAGCGACGAGAGGACTCTGGGTGACATGAGCTTTCGTGAATCCTGTTCCCAGCCTGGTAGCCGCTGACTGCTGTCCAACGCTTCGATATGGACGTCTACGCGCGCTTCCTCGCCGCGGGCTTCTTCGCCGCGGGCTTCTTCCCCGCTGCCGGCTTCTTCGCCGCTGCCGACTTCTTTGCCGCAGGTTTACTCTTTGCAGCGCCCGGCGCCTTCTTGTCCGGCGGCCGGATCACGGACTCGTAGTGCGCGATGAACGCTTTGGCGGGCACACGGCGGATGGCCTCGCCAACCACGTCGAGCGCGACGCCCTCCAGCTTCTTGAAGCGCACACACGACTTGCCCATGTCGAGCTTCTTGCCCGTCTTCGCCCACGCGTCGCGGAACCACTGCTCCTGCGCCGGCTGGCCGTAGACCCCCATCAGGTAGACGGCCATGTGGTTCTTCTGCGAGGCCAGCGCAGCGAACGGCAGCGGCTGCTTGGGATCGCAGTGGTAACCCGCGGGGAACACCTTGTGCGGGACGTAGTAGCCGATCATCCCGTACTGAATGCCCTCCTCGTAGTCCTTATCGAGGTTCTTGAGGATGACGTTGCGCACGGCCGAGATCGCCGCACGGCGATCCTCCGGAAGCGAGGCGAGGTACTGATCGACAGTGGTGGCTTTGCTCTGCATGGCCACGAGTCTAGCCGACGAGGAACAGAGGCACAGCACGGAGAGCGAGGCGGTACTCAAAGGCGCCCGCGCTGGTCCTCTGCCCGACTGACCACTCCCCTATCCGACGTTCGACAGGGCACGACCCCTCTCGGAGACGGAGGGCGCATCCCCATCGGCGCGGAAGATCTCGCGCCCCGACTCCATGACGAAATCGAAGTCGACCCAGGTGGCCGCGAGGGCCTCCTGCCCCCCAGGCTCGAGGCCGAGATCAGCCGAGAAGGGATGGCTGGCATGATCGCCCCAGCGCACCTGGAACGTGCCAGGGAGCGGACCATACCCCCGTAGGGTCCGCACGGACGCCTTCGCCTCGATGATGGCCTGGTAGCAAGCACGGTCCGTGTGCTGAACGTCGCGGAACTGCTTCAAGAACGCGATCGTCACCTCATCCGCGGTGACTCGCCGCGCCATCGACGAAGCCCACGCACCCGATGGATCGAGCGGACGCATGGCCTCCCCGAGCACCTCGGCAACGGAGCGCAGCGGGCCCGGGGCCGCATTGCTCCGTGTCACCTCGAGAATGCGAGCTCGGGTACCACACGTCTCGGGTGTATTCCGCGCGAGCACCTCCCCCACCACCGAGAGGTAATCCAGCGCGTGTCCCGAGCGGCGTGCCTCCACATCCACCACGCTCTTGGGGAAGCCGTAGATCTCGCGCCCGGCGGCCGCAGCGGCTCCAGTCGAGACGAAGACGTGTGGCAGGAACCAGACCAGCCGCTCGGGGATCAGCCTCCCCTTCCCTGGGCGCATGGCCCAGGCCGGCACCCAGAAGGCAACGTCGGTCTCGGGCATGTAGCCCAGGCGGCGGTGCTCTGGATCTCCGGAAAACGCGCGCCCCGCGAAGGCAGCGGCGAGCACGACGAAGGGGGCCGCGGGCACGTAGCGAACGTGCCCACGTGCAGGATTGTTCAAGTACCGATCGAGCAACGCGCTCAGGGCCCCCTGCCGGGCCCGCAGGACGAGCGCGGTCATCGAGACTTCTTCCATCATATAGGGCGCGCGGAGCGCCATCTCACCGGGGCGGTCGACATAGCGCGGCAGCTCCACCCTGGGCTCGGCGCGCCGCCGGGGAACCTCACCGACGATGGAGACTGGCGCACCAAGCGCCCTCGCTGCCATCAGGCCGGACATCGTGGCCGCCTCGATGCAGCCGAGATCGTAGCCAGTACGGGTCCAGTCGCCCGCCAGGACGAGCCCCTCGAACCCAGCCTCATCGGGGGCAATGCGGTGCTTCTGCGAGCCTGGGAGTGACAGCACATAGCGGTCCGAGGGCTCCGCGTTGACGCGCAGGTATTGGGCGTGCAGGCGCTCGGGCC
The DNA here is from genome assembly GCF_026626635.1 of Archangium lansingense. Taxonomy (GTDB): domain Bacteria; phylum Myxococcota; class Myxococcia; order Myxococcales; family Myxococcaceae; genus Archangium; species Archangium lansingense. The sequence goes on along the minus strand of NZ_JAPNKA010000001.1, from coordinate 5,628,095 downwards.
CGGTGCGCCCTTCCGGATCGAACAACCCATCCCACCGCAGACGCCCGCGCGAGTCCGCGCCGCCCGGCCAGATGTGCGGCAGGTGCTCCTCGAGGAAGCCGCGCGCGAATCCCTCCAGCGCCGCGCGGTCATCGGCTCGCGGATCTCTGACGGAGACCGGATCGTCGCCATCCCCGAGCTGGCCGCAGGCGTAGAGGATCCCCCGCACACCGTCGCGCGCCTTCCACCCCTCGCTCGGGAGGAGATGCGACATATCCGCCCAGGTCTCGAGCGGCACCTGATAGGCGGTGGTGACGGGTGCACTCGCATTCGAGGCGAGCTGCTCGATGGGCGTGGTCACCCAGAGCTGCATCGATACCGTCCGGACCGTCTTGACGTGCTCGACCATGCGCTGCCACCTCGGGCTCGCCGCGATGAGCTCCGAGGCGACGAAGGGAAGCGCCCCGAGGGAGATCCCAAGCACGACATGGTGGAAGTCCTCGCCCAGGTGCAGCGTGCGTTGCTCGACGTGGGGCCAGTCGCTCCAGAAGGAAGCGAGCTTCGCGCCGTGGCGAGCGAGCGCCTCGCCCTCGACGAGCTGGTCGTAGAGGGGCTGTTCGGGCCAGCACGGCAGTCCCCCGACGTCGATGAGCGGGTGATACTCGCCGGTTTTGGGGGTCGCCTGCCTGCCGATGACGACCCGCTCGACGCGCCGCTGGTCGTCGGAGAGCTCGAGACTCCCCACACGGTGGAAGAACTCGAAACGGACGCCGCGCCGACGCAGCACCTCGTACAAGGGCGCGATGACGGTCTCGCCCATGCCAGCGCGCATCTTGTAGAAGATGGCGCCGCGGTAGCTCGTGAACATGCGGATCATTCCGAGCAGGGCGAGCCCCGCCCCAGCACCGGCACCGTCGCAGAAGGCGAGGTGGTAGAAGGCGCGCACCAGCCCGCTCGACACCGTCATCTCGGAGGCGCCGTGCTTGCGTAGCCAGTCGCTGAAGTCGAGCTCATCAAGTGCCTCGAAGTCATCGGCGGACCCGAAGACATCGTCGCGCAGGATGCCAATCAAGGAGACAGCGCTGTACTCGAGGACAATCCAGAGGCGCCGGAGGTTGGCATCTGTCTCGAGGTCGCGCCGCGCCAGGGACCGGAGTCGGTCGAGCAGGGACCGGACATTGTCGGCGAGGGCGCGCGCCGCCCTCCCCACGAGCAGGGACGCCTGGAGCGTCAGCACGTGCTTGAGCAAGCCACGGAGCTGCCCGGCCACGTCGTCGACGGCGGGCAGGCCTCCTCGCCACTGGGTCCACCAGTCCATCGCATAACGGAGCACCTGCAAGGTGGCGCCGCGAAGGGACTCCGCGGGACTCGGCAGCGGGCGTCCGTCGCCGGGCCACTCGTCGGTCTCGGGGAAGTTGACGCTCCAGTGTTCCCAGCCTCGCGGCGTCTGCTCCCCGACGACGATGGCGCCGTGCTTGATGAAGGCGTCGCGCAACGTTCGAATCGCGGCGCCAGGTGGACGGCCGAGCTCCTCGTAGCAGCGGCGCAGCAGCGTGAAAGCGTTCTCGTAATACCCGAGCCAGACGTGCAGGCCGTGCTCTTCAATACGTCCGTGCGCGTCCCGGTTGCGCACGCTCGCCCCCTTCCCGCCAAGCAGCCACCCGTCCTGGTAGACGGTGATCTCATAGCGCTCGCGGAGCGCCGCTGTGTCGGTCAGGGCGAAGGCGGCTGAGAGAGAGGCCATACCTCCGCCGAGGATGGCAATCTTCTCGCGACGGGGTTTCGAGTGAGGGAATGGTGAGGATTGAATGGGCATAGGGTGGAGGGGAGGCCAGAATGGCGGTGTGATATCTATCGCCCGTCCCACCCGTATGCCTGCTTGCAGTCCGAGAAAGGGTCACCGTCACTCGCAGGTCGCGAGGAGCTCGGCGCCGTTCTCCTCGCACCAGCGCTGGTAGGTCTCGAGCCGATCGCGCGAGGTCACCTGGGTGGTTCGGGTCGTGCGGTTGGTGTATGCCGCTCGCCATGCCTCCTCCTCCCTCCAGGATTGGCGAAACTCCACGGCTGGCGATGAGCCGCTCACCGGGCGCGGGTCCCCTCTTCGTCTATGTGCACGGGCTTGGCTGTGCCGGAAGCCGGGACTGGCCGCCCGTCGCGCACAGCACGGCACTCCAGGGACACGCAAGCCTCTGGGTGGACCTCGTGGGTTTCGGCCAGAGCGAGCGACCAGCGGACTTCAGCTACGAACTGCGCGAGCAGGCAGAGCTTCTGGCGGCGCAGCTCCGCGCAGAGCCAGGCCCGCTCGTCCTGGTGGGACACAGCATGGGGGGTACGCTGGCCGTGCTGCTCGCCGAGTGCCTCCAGCGAGCCGGCCACCCGCTCCATGCGCTCGTGCTCGCCGAGCCGAACCTACGACCCGAGGATGCCACCGGCAGCGCGCGGGCCGCCGCCACCCCAGTGGAGGAGTTCCTCCGCGGCTGGGACGGATGGATTCGCCAGTCCTCCTCAGCCTGGTACCAGGAGAACCTCCGGCAGGCGGATCCCCTCGCCTTCCACCGGAGCGCCGTGTCGCTCGTCCATCACGGGGCGAACATGCTGGCGCGCTTCGTCGCCCTTCCCCTCGAGCGCAAGGGCTACATCCTCGGTGGGCGCAGCGACGCGGACACTCACGAGACGGCACGCCAGGTAGCGGCATCCGGGATTCCCGTCGTCACGGTGCCAGGCTCAGGGCACGGGTTCAGCGAGGACGACCCCGAGGGTTTCGGCCGCGCCATCCTCCAGTTCCTCTGAGGCGTCATGACATACATCAAGGTCTACTGGCACCACACCTCTCCGGACGACCCCGTCCTGCTCTACAGCGAGCTCGACGCGGAGCGCTGGGAGGTTCGCAAGGTTGAGATCTTCCGTGACGGACGCGAGGAGTTCGCGTGCGACTACGTGTCGACTGGCTCGACGCGCTTGGGAGAAGCTCCGGTTCCCCCGCTCGAGGAGATCGCCGCCGACTCGGAGTTCGAGCCCTCGGAGATCTCGAAAGAAGAATTCGAGGAGGTGTGGAGCCGGCTGGAGTTGTAACCCTCACGGAGCAGGGGCTGGCGCTGGCCATAGGTCAGGCAGCGCCACACCCACTCAGCGGGACCGAAGCGGAAGCGCGCCAACCATAGGTGGCTCAGCCAGACCTGGACGCAGAAGAGCGAGGACATGAGCAGCAGGCACTCGGCGGGGCCCTGCTTGCCAATGAGGTTGAACCCGTAGCCGTAATAGATGAACTGGCTGATGAGGGTCTGGCACAGGTAGTTCGTCAGCGCCATCTGCCCCGCGGGCGCCAGCACGCCGAGGATTCGCTGCCAGCGGGGCCGTTGGAAGAGGAGTGCGAAGCCGGCCGCGTAGCATGCGGCGGTGCCGATGATGCCCACCTCCGACACCGCGGGCTGGACGATCTCCCATACCTGCCTCCAGCTACTGCCGGAAGGGGCCGAGCGCGCCAGGTTGCCGAAGAGCAGTCCGGCGCCATTGCCCACCACGCTCGTCCCCAGCCCCCAGGCGAGGAGCTTGCGGAAGAAGGGTTGATGGCGCTCCACGTCGTGGAAGAGCCGCCGCCGCCCGGCCAGCAGTCCGAGCAAGAAGCGGCCGAGGACCACCAGCATCCACGACACCGTCGTCGTCCGGGTGAAGACCTTCAGCAGGAACTCGATGTTGGCGCGTGCGGTGGTGAGGTAGGAGCCGCTCGAGAAGGCCTCCAGGGTCTGGCGTCTGATCGCCGCCACGCGCGCCATATTCTCCTGGTTCGCCGCGGCGACAATCTCACGGGAACTCGCCAACAGCGGCGTGAGCTTCACGACGGCGGCAACGGCAATGGGCGCCAGGAACATGAGCAGCAAACTCCAGACGAGCAGTCTCCGGTCGGGGAGCTTGCGCATCAGCAGGAGCACGAAGCCCATCAGCGCATAGGTGGTGAGGATGTCTCCGTACCAGAGCGCGAAGCGGTGGATGAGACCGATGCTCAGGAGCACGCCCAACCGCCGGACATACACCGGAACGATGGACCGGCCGCGCTCCTCCGCTCGAATCAGCTGGATGGAGAAGCCCAGCCCGAAGAGGAGCGAGAAGAGGAACATGGCCTTGCCGGCCACCAGCTCCTCGAAGAGGAAGGCGGCCACCGCATCCACTCGCGTGGATTCCAGGGCCCGAGCGCTGGCGCGGGGCAGGAGTCCGCGTCCACTCAGGTGCATGTAGGCGTTCGAGACGAAGACGCCACCCAGGGCGAAGCCGCGCAGAACATCGAGGAGGACCACCCGCTCTCCGGCCTCTACGGGACGAGACTCGGTGCTCGCATGCGGTGCCGGTGAAGAGATGCTGGGCATGGCGGGAGCAGACGAGTCCTGCGGTCCAGGCGTCAAGCACCCAGGAGTGGCGGTCTGACGCTCGCCTTGCGCGTCCGCCTGCATAGGGGGCAAGGAAGCGGACCTTCTGGTATGGCAGCCCGCCAGGAGGAACAGTCGATGCGATCTGGAAGCAACCTCGCAGTGTGCCGTCCGTCCCCCCTCATCGGCCTGCTCGCGCTGGCCCTGGTGAGTGGCTGTGCCCACCAGCAGCTCGTGACCGAGAACAAGGGCCGCGAGCTGAAGAACGAAGGCCCGGTCATCGCGGACACGGTGAATGGGCAGGTGCGTGGTGTCCTCTCCGAGGGCCTCCGCGTATTCAGGGGAATCCCGTACGGCGGTCCCACATCGGGCAAGAACCGCTTCATGCCGCCGGTGAAGCCCGAGTCGTGGAGCGGCGTTCGCGATGCGCTCGAGTTCGGGCCTCGCTGTGCCCAGCGCAGTGCCATCGGCTCCGGGGTCTCGGCTGACATCAAGGCAGCGCTCGTCACGCCCGATACCAAGGCCACGAGCGAGGACTGCCTGGTCGTCAATGTCTGGACTCCCGGCGTGGGGGATGGCGGAAAGCGGCCGGTCATGGTCTGGCTGCACGGCGGAGGCTTCGTGGAGGGCTCCGGGTCGGCTGCCCTCTATGACGGAACCTCGCTGGCCCGGCGCGGGGATGTCGTGGTGGTCACGCTCAACCACCGGCTTGGGGCGCTCGGCTACCTCTACACGGGCGCTGGCGCCAACGCTCCGTCGGGCAATGCAGGCATGCTCGACATTGTCGCGGCACTCGAGTGGGTGCGCGACAACATCGCCTCCTTCGGCGGGGACCCTGGCAACGTCACCATCTTCGGTGAGTCGGGCGGAGGCATGAAGGTGACGCTCCTGCTCGCCATGCCCGCGGCGCAGGGGCTGTTCCACAAGGCCATCAGCCAGAGTGGAGCTCTCGTGCGTGCGCTGCAGCCGGAGCAGGCGGCCGCCCAGGCTGGCGAGCTGATGACCGAGCTCGGGCTGGCGGCTGGAGACCTCGAGGCATTGCAGAACCTCCCCGTGGACAAGGTGCTCGACGCCCAGGGCGCCGTCCTGAAGAAGAACCGGGGTGGCTTTACCTTCAACTCGCCCTTCACCCCCGTGGCGGATGGGCGCGCCCTACCCGGCAACCCGTTCGATCCCGTGGCCCCCGCCGTCTCCGCGGGAGTGCCCCTGATGATCGGCACCAACCAGGACGAGATGACGCTGTTCCTCTACGGGCAGCTGGGAATAATGACGGACGGTATGGCGCGCATGGGCCTGGAGCGGCTGGTGGGCGACGCGAAGGACCGGGTCTTCGATCACTATCGCGGCCGCATGCCGGACGCTCCGGCGAAGGACGTGCTCCTCACTGCGGGCAGCGATCTGTTCCGGGCGCCGTCCCTGCTGGCCGCTGAGCGCAAGGTGGCCCAGTCGGGTGCCCCCGTCTACGTGTACCTGTTCACCTGGGAGACGCCGGTCCTCAAGGGCCAGCTCAAGGCCACCCACGCGCTGGACCTTCCCTTCGTGTTCGACAACGCCGACCTGGTTCCCAGCTTCACTGGAAAGGACCCCGAGCGCTTCAAGCTGGCGGAGCAGATGAGCTCGGCGTGGATTGCCTTTGCTCGCACCGGCAACCCGAACCACGCCGGCCTTCCCACGTGGCCGGCCTACACCACCGAGCAGCGCCCCACCCTGATCTTCAACCTCCCGTCCCGGCTCGAGAATGATCCAGGGCACGAGGAGCGTCTGCTCTGGCAGAGCATCATCACGAAGTAGGCGGGAAGACGCTCACCGGCCAACGCGGAACGCTTGGGCCTTGGAGTTGTAGGAATCCAAGAGCGGCTCATACCGGATGCCGAAGCTCACGGTATGGGCCCCTTCCTCCAGCGACGGAAGCTGGAAGGAGGCCTTGAATTCCCGTTGGCCGCCCGGCGGGATGACGGCGTCTTCTGGGAAGACGTCCAGCACCCCTCGATGAACCTCTCGGCCGTCCTTCCGGATCACATAGAACAGCGCAGGTGCCTGCGGAAACCCTGCCCTCGCGAAGCGAAGCGCCGTGTTCCTCGGGTTTGAGACCGTGATGGGAACAGTCACGGAGTCTCCGCTCTTCACGGCTGGAGGAAACGCAGCCTCCACGGGGATGTCGTAATAGGACGAGAACCCAGGCGCGATGAAGTAATGGACTGTCTTGTCCATGCGCGTCCGCAGCTCCTTGCTTCCGGCGAAGGGGTAGTCCTGGACGAGCACCACTTCCCTCCCCTGCAGACTGTCCTCTTGATTCCACAGCTCGTACTGTGACCGGCGCCGCTCGCCGCTCTGCAACGCGATGCCCATGTGCCCCGAGTAGAAGGCATAGAGCGAGGATTCACGGAAGTTGTCGCCGAAGAGGACTGGCCTGTCACCGGCAACCCCTTGGATGTCTTCCGCCCAGAGCCTCCGGCCATGGTAGTAGTCCACATTGAGGTGGTTCACCGGGAAGATGCGGAACATCAAATACAGCCGGAGCACCAGGACGGCGAAGGCGAGAGGCAGCACCAGGAATTGAAAGAGGCTCTTCCGCTGCTCCGCCTCATAGAACCGCGAGGCGAGCAGCAGCAGCGGGAAGAGGGCAATGGACGTCCAGTGGAAGTGGACGAACGCCTTCAAGGCCGTGAACAGGAAGAAGCCGAAGGTGCCAATGCAGATGAGCTGCAAGGCCCTCTCGAAACGATCCCGCGTCCGATAGACGAACGGAACGAAGATCAGCCCAGGCCCGATCGCCGGAAGCTGCTGGCTGAGGTACTCGAGCAGGTACCGGGTGGTGAACGAGGTGGTGCGGCCCTGCAGGTGGAACTGGAAGGTCGGGAACTGGTGCGCGTACTGCCACCCCAGGTGCGGGAGGAACAGCACCAGGGCCAGCACCATCGACAGCCAGAACCTCGGTGAGCGCAGGAGCCGGAGGTTGGAGAGGAGCGTGAACCCAACCACCAGGACGCCGTGGTACTTCGAGTACAGCATCAAGGCGGTGGAGCAGCCGATCAACAGGACCGCGGGTAGATCCTCCTTCTCCAGGAACCTCTTGTAGCCGATGAGGAACAGCACGAAGAAGAAGAGGAGCGGTCCATCCGGGAAGATGATGAACGCCAGGTAGTTCAGCAGCGGTAGGGACAGCACCATCCCGTAGATGAGCAGGTCCCTTCTCGGCTCCCCTCGAGGCACCAGCCTGAACAGCAGCAGCACGCTCAGGGCATTCAGAATCACATTCACCAGCCGCACGCCCAATTCGTTGGGGAAGAGCGCGTAGCCGATTCGCACCATCAGCGCGATGAAGGGGGGATGGTCGTAATAGCCCCACTCCAGAGACCGGGAGTAAAACCAGTAGTACGCCTCATCGCTGGTCAGCTCCGTGAAAGCGGCCTGCACGAGATTCAGCACCAGCCAGAAGATGAAGAAGTGCAGGGGCCTGATTTTCATCGGGAGTGGGTCTCAGGGTAAGGCCGGAGGCTCGCGGGTGATACCCCTGCCCCGCCTACGCGGCAACAAGAGGATGAACGGTTCCTGGCGCACCCTGCCCCACCTGCCGACACACCCGTACGGTCAGATTGCAGCAGCTCGCGTGTCAGTTCCGCGCGGTATTTGCGTCAACCACTGGCCGCGCAGGGGCGCAAGTAACAGCGCCTCAGGCAATCTCGAGGGCCCGGTGCTCCGTCTCTCCGACGGGTGCATCGGGCCCTCGGCCGTTCAGCCCACCTTGGCGCGGGTGAGGCCCAGCGTGTCCGCGTAGCTGTGGATCCCCCGGATGTGATTGCCACCATCGGCGGCGATGGTCTCACCGGTGACCCACGACGAGAGATCGCTGCACAGGAAGGACACCACCTTCGCCACGTCGTCCGGCTCGCCGCACACCTTGCCGAGCGGCGTACGGGCGAGGAACTCCTTCTGCATGGCCTCCGTCATCAGACCGGCGCCCTCGGAGAGGGGCGTGCGGATGAAACCCGGCGCGACGATGTTGACCCGGATGCCGTACCGCCCCAACTCCGAGGCCGCGACCTTCGTGAGGTTCGCGAGCCCCGCCTTGGAAGCGCAGTAGTGGGCGAGCCCATCCGTCACGTCCGTCTGGTTCAGCGAGGAGATGTTGACGATGGAGCCGGGCTGCTTCGCCTCCACGAGCGCCCGCCCCAGGGCCTTGGTGAAGAGGAAGGGCCCCTTCAGGTTGATGGCCAGGACCTGATCAAAGTCCTCCTCCGGCATGTCGATGATCGGGGCGAGCGTGGCCGTACCGGCGTTGTTCACCAGGATGCCCGGCAGACCGAACTCCCGAGTGGCCGTCTCAATCGCCCGGGACACGTCCGCGGCCCGGACCACATCTCCCGCGAAGGGCACGGCCCGCGCGCGCCCCTCCATCTTCCGGTTAAGCTCCTCGGCGGCGGCCTCCACCTTCTCCCGCGTCCGGCCGAAGAGAAGCACATTGGCTCCGTCCCTCATGAGACGCGCAGCAATCCCCAACCCGATTCCCTGCCCCGCTCCCGTTACAATGGCACTGCTTGATACGAGCTGCATCCTGGCTCCTTTTCTGCGTCAGGTGGCGCGGACGCTACACTCCCGGTGTGGGGTAGCAAGTCCACGATAGAGAGTCGAGCGGCACACGCTCACTGTCCATGAGGTGTTCGAGTCTGGACCCAATTTGCTTCGAGGAAGGCAGATGCACCCTGCTCCAGGCGACAGTCAGGGCCTCAGTCCCATGACGACGTCGCCGCATAGCGATTCTCTCCATCGGCTCGAGAAGGTGCTCGCGCGGCTCGTTCCGGCCGTGAGTGTGCTCTCCGTGATGGTTGCGTCGATAGATCTGCTCGGCTGGGCGCTGGGCAGCAGTCTCCTCGTCCGGCTCATTCCCCTGCCGGGCATGGGCATCATGATGCCGAACAACGCCATCGGCTTCATCATGAGTGGGACCGCGCTCTGGCTGCTCCAAGAGGAAACAGCGGACCGGCGGCGGCGCAGGCCAGGCCAGGCCCTGGCGCTCATGACCCTGCTGTTGGGAGCACTGCACCTCTCCGAGCACCTCTTCGAGGTCGACTTCGGAATCGACCTCCTCTTCTTCAGCGAGACCGTCAAGCGCCTGGCCCCAGAGTTCCCGGGACGGCCCTCGTCCATGAGCGCGCTGAGCTTCTGTCTCATCGGGCTGGCGCTCCTGCTGCTGCATGTCAGGACCCGCAGGGGATGGTTCCCCGCCCGGCTCCTGAGCATGGCCGTCACGCTCCTCTCCTCGCGGGCCCTCTTGGCGTACGTCTTCATGGAGGAGAGTCTGTTCGAGTCCCAGCAGCTCGCCTCCAACCTGCCCCCCTTCACGCCCAGGACGTTTCACACAGCGCTCCTCTTCCTGCTGTTGTCGCTCGGCATCCTGTTCGTTCATCGCGAGCACGGGCTGACAGGAGTGCTCCTCCGGGACGACCTGGGAGGCGTCCTGGCCCGCCGGCTTCTCCCAGCGGCCATCCTCACGCCCCTGCTGGTGGGCGGAGTCTGGCTCATGGGTGTCAGGCTGGGGCTCTACGGGAACACCTTCGGCGTCTCGGTCTTCGCGCTCACCACGATGGTGACCTTCCTGGTCGTGGTGGTGCGGAATGCGAACGTCCTTTCCCAAATGCAAGCGCAGCACCGGGCCATGGAGCAGTCACTCCGTTTCTCGGAGGCTCGCTTCGCCGGAATCGTCTCCAACGCGGCCGATGCCATCATCTCGATCGACGAGGAGCAGAAGATCACCCTCTTCAACGCGGGCGCGGAACGCATCTTCGGCTACTCCGCGAGCGAGGCCCTGGGCCGTCCCCTGGACCAGCTCCTCCCCGAGCAGTTCCAGGCCCGCCACAAGCAACACATCCAGGCACTCGCGGCCGGCGATAACACGTCCCGTCCGATGGGAGATCGTCAGTCCATCTTCGGCCGGCGCAAGAGTGGTGAGGAGTTCCCCGCGGAGGCCACCATCTCGAAGCTGGAGGTGGACGGGACGAAGCTCCTCACCGTCACCCTGCGCGACATCACCGCGCGAAAGCAGGCCGAGGAGGAGATCCGCAACAGCGAGGTGCGCTTCCGAACCGCCTTCGAGGATGCCCCGATCGGTATGGCCCTGGTCGGCCTGGACGGCCAGTTCCTGAACGTGAACGGCTCACTGTGCGAGAGCCTCGGCTACTCGCGGAAGGAGCTCCTCTCCAAGACCTTCCAGGACATCACCCACCACGATGACCTGGAATTGGACCTGGCGAACGTGCGCCGGCTGCTCCAGGGAGAGATCGGCTCGTACCAGATGGAGAAGCGCTACTTCCACAAGAAGGGCCAGCTCGTGACCAGCCTGTTGACGGTCTCGATGGTGCGCGACTCCCGGGGCGGGCCGCTCTACTTCATCTCGCAAATCCAGGACATCTCCGAGCGCAAGCAGCTCGAGCAGGCGTGGCGCTTCCTGGCCGAGGCGGGTCCACGGCTCGCAGCCTCGCTCGATCCCCGGACCACGGTCGCCGCCATCATGGGATTGGCCGTTCCAGCCCTGGCGGACTGGTGCGTGCTCAATTTCATCGATGACGACGGGCAGATGCATTGGGTGGAGAGCATGGCGGCCTCCCCCGAGAAATCGCGGGTCCTGCGAGAGATGCTCGCCGCCTATCCCTATGACCCGTCCCGCCAGGGCTACATCGTCGCCGACGTTCTCCGGACGGGACAGTCGACACTCCTGCCGGAGCTCCCTGACGCACTGTTAGAGGCGTCGGCGGAGGATGCGCGCCACCTGGAGCTACTCCACCGCCTCAATCCCCGCTCGGCCATCATCATGCCTCTCGTCGCCCACGGGCGCACCCTGGGGACGATCGTCCTCACGACCTCCGAATCAGGACGCCACTACAGTGCCCGAGACCTCGCCCTGGCCGAGGAGCTGGCCAGCCGCGCCGCACTCGCCATCGACAATGCCCGCCTCCACGAGAAGTCCGAACAGGCGACACGCACTCGCGACGAGGTGCTCCGAATCGTCGCCCACGACCTCCGCACCCCCCTGCACGTCATCTCCCTGAGCACCGGGGTGCTGCTCAAGTGCCCGCCCGAGAAGAGAGCCACCGACACGAAGCCGCTCGAAGCCATCCGGAAGGCAGTCGACCGGGCAACCCGGCTCATCCAGGACCTGCTGGACGTCGCCCGGATGGAGGCTGGCCGCCTGTCGGTGGACCGCGAACTGGAACAGACCGCGCCACTCGTCAAGGAGGCCGCCGAGCTGCATCGTACGCTCGCGGAGGAGAAGTCCATCCAGCTCACGGCCACTGTCCCGGAAGACGCTCCTCCCGTCTTCGCCGACCGCGACCGGGTGCTCCAGATCCTCTCGAACCTGCTCGGCAACGCGCTCAAATTCACGCCCGCGGGTGGGCAGATCACACTCCGAGCCGAGCCGGCAGAGAGCATGATGCGGTTCTCGGTGAGCGACACGGGCTCTGGGATACCCGCGGACGACCTGCCCTACCTCTTCGAGCCCTTCTGGCAGGCACACGCGGGGAGGAAGCAAGGGACCGGCCTGGGACTCGCCATCGCGAAGGGGCTCGTGGATGCCCATGGCGGGCAAATCTGGGTCGAGAGCAGCCCTGGCGTGGGAAGCACTTTCTTCTTCACCCTCCCCATCGCAAGTCCGGCCGAACAACAGCCCACACATCACGCGTGAGCTGCACTCCGCGGGGATATTTCTCTCCGACCCGGGTGCGAACCTCTCGGAACACGCCTCGAGCTGTCTGCTCCAGTGCCTGGGCTCGCATCACCCAGTCTCCGAGGCTCATCGGCCGGGCGATGCGCAGCCGCACCGTCGTCCGCAACTGCCTCGCCCAGTCCGACTTGTAGGCCTCGACGCCGCGTAGGAAGTCGTACTCGGAGAAGCCCTCGGCCAGCGCATCTCGGAACGTCTCTCCCACGAGCACGAGCCCCACGCTTCGTGACTTCCACTCGGGATCGTATCCCGCGTTGTAGTAGCTGAAGGTGCGCCCGTGCCGCAGGGCGTAGACCGACGCCACCGCCCTGCCCCCCACCGACAAGAGGTAGATGCGCACCTTCCCCGCCGCCGACAGCAGCGGCACCACCGCCTGATGGAAGGCCTGGACGTCTGGCGCACAGAGCCCGCTGCGCGCTCCCCAGCGCAGCTCGTGCAGCCGGAAGAACTCCGGCAGCGCGCGGGCCAGTTCCTCGGGCTTCTCCGCCCTCGTGAGGGAGAATCCCGCCTGGCGTTCGAGCCACTTGCGGCGGCGCACGAAGTTGTCGGCCCGGGCCGTTCGAGCGAGGAAGGTGTCGAAGCGCTCGCCCGCCTCGAAAACCTCATACGGGCAGCGGTTGCGTCCAGTGCGCTCCAGGTTCCACCCGCGAGCCCGGCAACTCGCCTCCAGGAGCGCCACTGTGGGGGAAGTCTCCTCCACGTCGGACAGCTCCAGGATGTCCCATTCGTGCTGCACCCTCTCGAGTGCATCCGCCAGGACGTCCGCAAGCGCCGCCTCGTCCCCGGGCCGGAGAAGCGCATCGAGGTAGTCACTACCCACGCCCTCGTCCCCCAGCCACCGCAGCCACTTCAGACGGACGCCTCCCCACCGCCGCTCCTCCAGGGAGAGCGGCAGTACACCAGCAAGTACGCCCGACTCATCCCGTACCGTGAGGAGGAAGAGCCGTCGCCGCCCGCCGAGCTGGAGGTGCCAACCGAAGAGCCACTCCCAGGTGTTGAAGACGCTCATCCGGCCGCGCTCGCTCAGGCTCCGCCACTCGTCGCGCAGCGCCAGGAAACCTCGCGTCTCGCGCACCACGTCCACCGTCCAGCGACACGGGCCGGGCGAGGCACTCGGCGAGGCTTCCCGCTGCATCCAGGCCTTGCTGTTCATGCCTCCAGCGCCTCCCTCGCCACGCGCGCCACCCGCTCCAACTCCTCGGGGCCGAGGTCCTGATGGCAGGGCAGCTCCACCACCCTCTGGCGGAGCGCCTCCACCTCGGGAAACTGTCCGCGCGGCACCGAGGGATGGCCAACCCTCCAGAAGTCGACCGCCTGGATGCCTCGCGACCACAACAGGTGTAGGGCGTGGTCCTTGTCATCCACCTCGAGCGCGTAGAAGAGCGGGCACACCCCTGGTGGCAGAGAGGACCAGGTCGCCTGCTCGGGTCTGCCAATCCGCTCGTGGAGCAGGAGCCAGTTGGCACGGCGGCGGCGCACCACCTGCTCCACATCCGTGAAACCGAGCAGCCGGGTCGCGATGGGGCTCATCCCAAGCTGGACCACCGCCGGGTCGAACTCCTGGGTTCCCACCGGTACGTCCTCGTGCCGGGCCTGCTCACGGACCCGATGGGTGACGGCCTTCGCCATGGTGCGTACCCACTTGCCCATGCTGGGGAAACGGCGCTCGGACGCCACCAGCATGGAACCCGCCATGTGTGAGAGTGCCGGCAGGGATGGAGGCGCTGCTAGCGGTGCGAGCCCAGCCGCAGCGGCCGTCCGCATGAGTAAGCCTCCCCCGTGAGGTACGGGGAGCGTCTTGTAGAAGCAGAAGATGGCGGCGTCGCCCTGGCTCCCCAACGGGCGCGCTCCGTCGCGGGAGAAGAGCGACAGCGCACAGTCCTCGATGAGGAAGGCGCCGTACTCGCGGGCAATCTCCGCCAGCGCGTCGAGGGGCTGGGGGAAGCCGGCATAATGAATGACATAGATGGCACGGGTGCGGGGCCCCACACACGCACGGACGTGCTCCACATCCAACCGGCCCGCCCGATCCACGCGCGCGAACCTGAGCCGCGCTCCCGCGTGGAGCAAGGCGGAGATCTCCACGCCATGGTGGTACGCCGGGATGATGACCTCCCCTCCTTCGAGCCCCAGCATCCTGGCCGCCCGCCACACCGCGTTGCGGCCGAGATAGGTCAGCTCGAGCCCGAACCTGTTGAAGGGAAAGGAAGCCGCGACGCCCAGACGCGGCAGCAGCTGCGCCGGGCCGAGCTCCGGCAACGACGAAATAGCCATCAACGCTTCCATCCACTCACCTCCCGGAGCCAACGCATCGCCGCCGGTCCCTGCTGGAAACGCGCCGCGTGCAGCAGCCGCCCCTTGAGCGTGGACCGGAGGATGAAAAGCCAGACATGGCGGCGCACCTGCTGCGTCCAGTTGAGCTTCCAGGTCATCCTCGGTCCCAGGAAGTCGAACTCCGCCGTGCCTCGGTGCGCGAGGTCTTCCAGCACATCCTCGACGAGGAGCTGGCCCGGCGAGCACTCGGAGAAGCCCTCGTCGTAGCCGGGCTTGAGCAGGTAGTAGCGGCCCCCGTACTCCAGCCCGAAGTGGAAGGCCACGGGACGGCCACCCGCCCGCAGGGTGTAGAGGGCGAGCCAGCCCCCCGACGCGGCGAGCCGGGCCAGCTCCGTGTAGAAGGCGAGTGTCTCCGGACGGCACACGATGGCCGTTCCCTTCTCCCCCTTCCACCCGCCCCCCTCCAGCGCGAAGCCCTCTTCGAGCGCGCGGTGCAACACCCCCTCGCCTTCCACGCGATCGAGCACGAGCGGACCGTGCTGTGCGAGCTTCTTGCGGCGCCGTCGGAGGTTCGCGCGAAACTTCGTATCGAGCGTCTCCTCGAGCGCGTCACGGGAGAGCACCGGGAGCCACGGGGATTCGAGCGAGGGCCAGCGCGCCACCCGGAAGCCCTCCTCCTCGGCGGCCCCACCGAGCGTCGCATCCAGCACCCCACCTGCTTCAATATCCTTGAGCAGGAGCACCTCCCAGGGCTCCTCCCGGAGGTGCTTCCAGACGCCGCGGACGGCCTCCTCCGGACGAGCCGCGTCGAGCGCCCATGTCACCCGCTGCGAATGCTCGTTGGAAGGCGACTGCCATAGCCGAACGGGCACTCCCGCCAGCCGCCCGCGCCGCTCGAGCAGTGGAGCGAAGGCAAGGGGCCGGTCACCCTCGCGTGCGCAGAAGACCCGGAGCATGGAGCCCGGGGCGAAGCTCTCCATCCACAGCCGAGTCCAACCACTGAGCGCAAAGGGCCCCACCCCCGGAGAGCCTCGCGCGAGCGCGTCCCACTCGGACGAGAGCCCGGCCATGGTCCCCAGCCCTACCCGCTGCTCGACAGTGACACCGAGCCCGGGCACTTCGTCCCACCGGACCACCTGCTCCATTGCCCCCTCCCCTCGGCCGCTCACGGTGTCAGCCTCCACACCAGCTCGAAGGCCAGCTCCGACACCGGCACGGGCGCCCCGATGCGCGGCAGCTTGAGCAGCCCGCTCTCCCGCGTACACAGTCCCGACCGGGTGGTGACCGCTGCCTGGAAGTAGCGGCTCACGAGCGCCGTCACCTCAGGGCTCGTCGCGCCGTTAGGATAAGAGAAGAGCCTCGGGCGCACGCCCAGCTTCTTCTCGAGCATGTCGCGGCTGGCTCGCAGCTCCCGATCCACCTCCGCAAGCGGCAGCCGCGTAAGGATGGGATGGCTGCGCGTATGAGCACCCAGCTCGAAACCCTGGCTCGCCAGCTCCCGCACCTCGTCCCAGGAGAGGAAGCGGTTCTCGTCGTTCACCGGCACCGGGAACCGCGCCCGCAGCCGCTCCACGATGTCGAGCATGCTCGCGTGCGGCAGATCCTTGAGGTACTCGACGCACGCACTCGTCAGGACTCGCGGGCTCAACCCGAGCGACCCCATCCGGATGATGGCCAGGTCTCCACTCGCATGACACACCTGCTCGGGCGGGTGGCGGGAAAAGATTTCCTCTAGCTCATACCCCCACATCCAACCGTCGGTACCAATCAGCCCAGTGGTGATGAAGATGGTGGCTGGAATTCCGTGGCGCGCGAGGATGGGCGCAACGAGGTACAGGTTGTTGCGATAACCATCATCGAAGGTCAGTGCCACGGCCCTGCGGGGCAGCCTCGTCTGGCCTTCGAGCCCCGCGACAAGCTCAGACAGGTGTACGGGCTGGTACTCGCGTGCGAGAAAGGTGACATGCCGCTCGAACTCGTGGACATCCAACACCGGCTCGCCCCAGACCCCCACCGGCCGCCGTTGGACCTTGTGATAAAAAAGAATGGCCGCCTCGCCCTCCCCGAGCCGCAAGGAGGCGGGGTGAAGGCCCGCGTAGTACGTGAGCGCCTTCACGCCCTTCTTCACCCAGTACATCCAGTCCTGCCGCGTGAGACCACGCGCGCGTGACACGACCCGCTCCAGGTCGATCCGGTTCCTCGACCGCTCGAGGTCGACTCGATTCCTTGGCCGCTCCGGGGAGGACGGAGTCTGTCGGTCCCCCGGAACGAACGTATTGGCATCCTTCATAGGTCCCCCCTCCCAGCCCAAGTGCAATCACGGGGCCGAGCCAAATTCCCTCGAAGTGCTGGAAGACGCTCCCCACACTGGGCAAAGCATTCCCAAACATCGTCCCGACGAGGCCCGCCATCAGCGATTGGGAAAGCACGCCTGGGAAGATCCTCTACCGAGAGACCTGACTGGCGACAGAGCGCCCGTCCTCCAGTCGCACTCAGGGGTGTGATGGACGCGAGGGCGATTCCCCAGTGTCCTAGAAGGGCGGAGCCTCCGCCTCGGAGTGCCACGTCTGCCCCTCGCCCAGGTGGTGGCGGAGCCTGCCGCGCCGCTCGGTGAAGCGCTCGGCGGCACGTGCGGCAAGCCGCCCGGAGAGCAGCACCGGGGAGATGCCCATCGAGAGCACCCCCTGGCCAGCCAGGAAGAGGCCCTCTACAGGCGTCCGCGTGCGGAAGCGGAAGCGCCCGGCCTGCAGCGGCGTCATCGCGGGCCCGTAGGTGCCGCCATGTGGCGCGCGCAGGGAGTCAATCCAAGTGAGCGGAGTGGCCACCTCGCGCACGACGATGTCCCCGACGAGGCCCGGGAAGCGCGCCTCCACCTCGCGCAACATCCGATCCGCCAGTTGCTCCTTGAGCGCGTGGTAGTCCGCTCCCCGCGCACTCACTGGCAGGGAGGCCCACCGCTCGAACATCGCTTCGGGGACGAAGGTCATCACCTCCAGCGTCGAGCACCCAGGAGGCGCCAGAGAGCCCGTCGTGTCCTTGAGTGAGTTGGAGGAGAGGAAGAGGAACAGCTCGGGCGGCAGCTCACCTCGGCTCAACGGCTCGAACAGGCCGTCGAGGTCCACGGACGGATAGCTCCAGAGGTTCGCGGCGCTCATTCCGTGCTGGCGCAGGTCGCGGCGCAGACCCAGGTAGACGACAACCATTCCCAGCGAAGGCTCGGTGCGGGCCACGCGCGCGCGGAGCCTCGCGGGCAGGTGCTCGGGCTCAACGAGGTGGCCCAGCGTCACTGTGGGATCCACGTCGGACACGACAACGTCCGCCACCAGGGGCTCGCCGTCCTCCAGTTCCACGCCGGTCACGCACCCTCGCGAGACGAGGATGCGACGCGCCGCCACATGGGTGCGGAACGTGACGCCATGTCCCCGGGCCGCGTCCACCAGAGCCCCGAGCAAGGCACCTCCGCCTCCCTTGGGAAAGAACGCCCCGTCGGAGTAGTCCGCGATGACGCCGAGCGCGGCCATCGCAGACGCGCGGCCCGGTGGCAGGCCCCAGTCGCCACACATAGCGGACAGCGCCGCTCGGGCTCTCTCGTCCTTCAGGTGATGCTGGAGGAAGTCCCCCCACGTCTTGCGGCTCCAGTGCCACAGCCTGGGCAGGAGCCGCAGGGGCGCCAGGTCCGAGGCGTGGAGCCGCCCTCGATGAGGCAGCGTTCCCAGCGCCATCAACTCCCGCATACCCGCCACGGTCTCGAAGACAGCGGCGAGCCCCGCCTCCTCCGTGGGAAAGAGCGCCCGGAGCCGGTCGTGGAAGCGATCGAGCCCCGCGCAGTTGCGCACCTCGAAGCCCGGGAAGCGGTAGATGTCGAAGCCATCGGGTTCGAGCTCGCTGAAGAGGGCCGAGGGATCGATCCCCAGCTCCGCAAGCTGCTCGTACATGGGCTGTCCCGGACGGCATTGGCCGACGTAATTGATGCCGACGTCGAAGGTAAAGCCCTGGCGCTCGAAAGGCGCGAGGCTCCCGCCGAGCTGGTGCCCCTGCTCCACGGCCGTGACGTCGAAGCCGAAGCGTGCCAGAAAGCCCGCCGCCGCGAGGCCTCCCGCGCCGGTGCCTATCACCACCGCCCTGCGTGTCGCGTCCATCGTCTGCTCCCTCGTCCCGACCCTCCAAAGCTGGGGGCGTCGGGCAGGTGCGGAAACAGAGGGAGCGTGGTGAGGAGCCCTCGTTCCCTGGCATGACGGGGCCAGCGCGGACACCTCCAGGAGGATGTTCACTGAAGGGCGCTCTCGCTCCTGCTCCCCACCCCCATCAGGCATCACCGTCACTGGGTGAACGCGGTGCTCCTCCCGACAGACAGGGGAGGCACTGGCTCACAGCATGTGCACGGTTGCGCTGTGCCAAAGAGCAAGGTCCCGGCATGACGGAGGGGGATGCACCATGAGAAACGGAAGCTGGAGCGGAAGGATGCTGCCGCTGTTGTTCGCGGTGGGACTCGTGGCGTGCGGTGGGCTGGCGCACGAGGAGCCCGAGGCGCTCGCACGAATCGAGCAGTCCCACGAGCAGGGACAGCTCACCGGCGCCATCCGGTGGGCCCGGCAGATCACCAGCGACCCAGTCATCATCGGTGAGTTCCCTTCGGAGAAGTTCGGGACGCTCGTCAAGGATGGGGAGGAGCACCTCCTGGTCCTGTACACCTTCACCGGGAACATCGACCTGGGTGGCAAGATCGTGAGGGCACCGGGCGGCCCTACCAGCACCGCGATCGCGCTCGCGCGCTATGAGCAGAAGAAGGGGCGCCTGGAGTGGCTGAAGGTCTTCGGCGCTGGCCCCGGCGTGGATGGCGGTGTCTTCGCCCGGCGGATCGCCGTGGACTCTCAGCGCAACATTCTCCTCGTAGCTGGAGCCCTGGAGGTGGACTTCGGAGATGGCCCCGTCACGGAAGGAGAGTACCTGTTGAAGTTCGACCGTCACGGGCGACTGCTATGGAGGCGCTCGTTCGAGGCCAACCCCGGCAACCTCTCCGTGTTCGACCTCGTGACGGACTCTCACGACAACATCGTCATGATGGGCACGTTGCTCGGAACGGTGGACTTTGGGAGCGGACCCATCTCCTCGAAGCCGGATCCCGAGGCAGGCTTCTTCGGTCCGAGTCCCTTCGTCGCGAAGTTCTCCCCCAAGGGCGAGAGCAGCTGGGCCTACGCCCACTCGACGGGCTTTGGCCAAGGACTGGGCTCTACCGTGGACAGCCAGGACCACATCCTGCTGTGCGGAAGCATCAGCGCCGCCATGGGAAGCCTTCCCTTCGTCCTCCGGCTCTCTCCGGACGGACACGTGCGCTGGGAGCGGCGCCTCTCCATCTCCGGCGGCGGCGGCCAGGCAAGCGATGTCGCGGCTCACGGCAACCGGATCGTCCTGACCGGCACCTTCACCGGCACCTTCACCTTCGGGGGACGGACCGTCACCTCGGAGGGAGCTCCCTCGGATGAGGCCTTCCTCGTGGCCTACACCCGCGAGGGCGAGGAGCGCTGGGCGCGGGGCTTCGGTTCCTCAGGGGAACGCATCGCCATGGACCAGAAGGACGGAGTGATCGTCACCGGCACCTACCGGGACGGGGACGACCTCGGGCTGGGGCCACTTCCTGGCAAGGAGCAGTTCAGCACCAACTTGTTTGTCGCCAAATACGACCGCATCACCGGCGAGCCCCGCTGGACGCGTGGCTTCCCCGCGGGTCTCGCGGAGCCTTCTTCCCTCGTGGCGACGAAGGACGGCCGTTCCGTCGTGCTCGGCAGCTTCAGGTCGGGCTCGTTGCTCGTCGGGGATGACGAGTGGGCCCAGAAGAGCCCTAACGATCTCTTCTTGATCGGCCTCGATAGATAGGCAGGGCCGAGCCCCCCCACTCACCCAGCCGGGAGCGCACCGGCCGCAGGGCCTCCTGGAAGGCCTCCGACACACAAGCGAGCGCCTGGGAACCTTTATCGCCCCGCGCTCCGTACGCTGGCCTCCAGCTTGCTCGTGTCCTCCCCAATGCACGCTGAACGCATCACATTGAAATACGAGCGAGCGGGTGGATTTCTAATTCGAAGAGGAGGGAGGTCTGTGCGATGTCCGAGCTTGGCGGCCACGCCCCCGACTTCCGGGCCTTGTTTGAGTCGGCCTCGGAGCCCTTCCTCGTCCTCGCCCCCGATCCACCGCGCTTCACGATCCTCGCGGTGAGCGATGCCTACCTTCGCGCGACCAGGACACGCCGTCAGGACATCATCGGCCGCGGACTGTTCGAGGTCTTTCCGGATTCATGGAACCTTCGAAGCTCGCTCGAGCATGTGCTCCGCGACCGTGCACCGGACGCCATGGCGGTGCAGAAGCACACCATCCCCCGGGAGGAAGGCGGGTTCGAGGAAAGAGTCTGGAGCCCGCTGAACACACCGGTTCTGGATGCGCACGGCGAAGTCGCCTGCATCATCCATCGGGTCGAGGACGTGACGAGGCTGCTGCAAGAGGCCAATCGCCAGCTCCGCGAGGCGAATGAGGAGCTCGCGCGGCAGCGGGCTCGGGCCGAAGCCTCCGAGGCGCGCATCAGCGGAATCCTCGAGAGCCTCACCGACGCGTTCCTCTCCCTGGACACGGAGTGGCGCTTCACCTACGCGAACGAGGACGCGCAGCGAGTCCTCTCCTCCCTGGGCGCAGAGGGCTCCCTGCTGGGCAGGTCCCTCTGGGAGGTGGTGCCGGAGGTGAGGGGCTCGCGCTTCGAGCACGAGTACCGCCGTGCCATGCAGGAGCAGCGAGCCGTCCACTTCGAGGAGTTCTTTCCGCCCGCCGAGACCTGGTTCGAGGTCCACGCCTATCCCTCGCCGAACGGAATCTCCATCTTCTTCCGAGACGTGACCGCGAGGCGACGGACAGAAGCGCGGCTGCGGATCCTCGAATCGGTCGTGACCACCGCGAGCGACTCCGTTGTCATCACCGAGGCGGGCCCCTTGGATGAACCCGGGCCCAGGATTGTCTACGTCAACGAGGGATTCACCCGGATGACGGGGTATCGGTCGGAGGAGGTTCTCGGCCGGACGCCGCGCATGCTGCAAGGGCCGGGCACGGATCGCACGGCAACCGCCCGGCTCCGCTCGGCGCTCGAGCGCTCCGAGCCCATCCAGCTCGAGCTGCTCAACTACAAGAAGGATGGCACCCCCTTCTGGGTGGAGCTCAGCGTCGTCCCCGTGCTGGACGAGCAGGGGCACCTGGCACACTGGACCGCGGTGATGCGCGATACCACCGAGCGCAGGCGTGCCGAGGAGTCCGCGCTTCGCCTCGCCCGTGAAGAGGCCGCGCGCACCCTGGCTGAGGAGGC
Source organism: Archangium lansingense (assembly GCF_026626635.1). Classification (GTDB taxonomy): domain Bacteria; phylum Myxococcota; class Myxococcia; order Myxococcales; family Myxococcaceae; genus Archangium; species Archangium lansingense. Next base: position 5,606,422 of record NZ_JAPNKA010000001.1, on the reverse strand, counting down.
GGAGAGAAAAATCACCGCGATTCTGGAGAGCATCACGGACGCATTCTTCGCCTTGGATGCGCAGGGCCGGTTCACCTACGTCAACCGGCGGGCGGAGGAGTACCTCGGGCGCAGCCGCGAAGAGTTGCTCGGCAAGGTCATCTGGGACGTGCTCCCGGAGACGAGGGATTCGCCATTCGGCCAAGCGTACCTCCGAGCCATGAAGGAGCAGAAGAAGGTTGAGATCGAGGCCTTCTCCACGGTTCGTCACAGGTGGTTCCAGGCCCACCTGTATCCCACGGAGCATTCGCTCTCGGTGTATTTCCATGACGTGACCGAGCGCAGGCAGATGCGCGAAGTGCTGCGCGAGAGCGAGCTCCGCTACAGGGCAATCTTCGACAACAGCATGGATGGAGTCCTCCTGACGGCACCGGATGAGCACATCGCCATGGCGAACCGGGCCTCCTCCGAGCTGTTCGGCTACACCGAGGAGGAGCTGCGACAGCTGACCTGTCATGACGTGGTCGATCCTTCCGACCCGCGGCTTCAGCCCGCGATCGATGAGCGGCTCCGCACTGGGCGATTCCGCGGTGAAATCACGATGAAGCGCAAGGACGGTTCGGGCTTCCCAGTAGAGATCTCCTCCTTCATCTTCCGCGATGACCACGGCGCGGACTGGACGAGCATGTTCATGCGCGACATCTCCGAGCGCAAGGCGCGAGAAGAGGAGCGGGAGCAGCTCCTTGCGCAGCTCGACGAGGAGCGGCGCTGGCTTCGGGCGGTGCTCGAGACGGTGCCGCTCGGCGTGGTCCTGATCGGGCCGGAGGGGCACGTCTCCTTCAATTCCCGGGCCGACGAGATCTTCGGCATCACGCCCTCGCCCGAGGGAGGCACCGCTCAATATGCGAACCGCATCTTCTATCCTGACGGGACGCCCATACCGCACGAGCAACTCGCCTCTTCTCGCGTGCTTCGCACCGGTGAGACCGTCATTGGCGCGGAGTTCCTCATCGCCCACTCGGACGGCGCACGCCTCCCCGTCCTCGGGAGCGCAGCCCCCATCCGCAATTCCGAGGGACGGATCATCGGCGCGATTGGCGTGCTTCAGGACGTGAGCGAACGGATGAAGGCGCAGGAGGCCCTCCGGACGCGAGAACGTCTGCTGAACGGCATCATCGAGATTCTACCGGTCGGGCTCCGGATCGCAGACACCACCGGGCGCATCGTCCGCATCAACCCCGCTGCCTTGCGTATCTGGGGAGTGGCCAGCGCACACCTGCTGGACGTGAGCAAATACAAGGGCTGGCACGCCGGCACAGGCAAGCCCCTCGCCGCGGAGGATTGGCCCCTCGCCCGCGCACTGACGAAGGGAGAGACGTGCATCGGAGAGCTGATCCGAATCCAGTTCCCCGATGGAACCCAAAAAGTCCTGATGAAGTCCGCGCTGCCACTCCATGACGAGCACGGCGAGCCCGCGGGTGCGATCGCCGTCGATGCGGACGTGACGAACTTGAAGGAAACGGAGGAGGCACTTCGCCGCGCGGTGCAGTCACGCGAGGATCTCCTGGGAATCGTTGCCCACGACCTCCGAAACCCACTGAATGGCATCCTCCTCCAACTTCAACTCCTGCGCTGTCGGGGCCAACGACTCGAGCATCGGGAACAACGAGCACTCGATGCGGTCCAGCGCAATGCGATGCGGATGAATCGGCTCATCCAGGAGCTGCTCGATGTCGCGCGGATGGAGGCTGGGGCGCTCTCCATCCAACGTGCTCGCATCTCCACGAAGAGACTCCTGGTCGAGGTGCTCGAGTCCCAGTTGACCCTCGCCTCGGCGGAGTCCGTGGACCTCCAGCTCGACGTGCAGGACGATCTACCGGAGCTGTGGGGCGACCGGGATCGGCTTGCCCAGGTGTTGGAGAACCTCATTGGCAATGCGGTCAAATTCACCCGGCGAGGAGGACGCATCCGGGTCGGCGCCGCGGCCAGGGGCGGTGAGGTCCTGTTCTGGGTCGCCGACAACGGTCCCGGAATTCCAGTCGAACACTTTCCCCACCTCTTCGACCGGTTCTGGCAGGCAAGCCGGACTGACAGGCGAGGAGCAGGGCTCGGGCTCGCCATCGTCAAAGGCATTGTCGACTCACACGGCGGACGCATCTGGGCCGAGAGCAAAGTCGGCGTCGGAACGACGTTCTACTTCACGGTACCGGCGGCTCACGTAGCCGAGACCTTGAGCGTGTAGAAAGAGCAGGCTCGAGAAACTGGGGTACACTCGCACCGTCCGGTGCTCCCGCCCATGAAGCTGCCCCGAAGACGACGGATGCGGCGCACGGCGATCCTCGCCGCGCTCGGGGCCTGTCTGACCGTCTCCGCTCCCCTCGCCCAGGCGGATTCCACCTCGCACCGAGTCTTCGAGCCCCGGACGGAAGCGATCGCGCTCGACCACAGCGTCACGTTCGCGGGCGCGGTGCTCGACACGCCCCCCGCCCATCTGGCCCAGGTCTTCCCCGAGCGCTACTCGGACATCCCCGGGGTCTTCACTTTCCGCGGGGGTCCCACCCGCACAGGTGGTTCCTGGGGCATCTGTCCGCTGCGCGAGCGCAAGCTGGAGATCGCCTGGATCGCCACCACCGGACGCAGTCCCCCGCCCTGGGGCGGTGGTGCCGGTTGGACGGGACAGCCCGCCATCGTCCAGTGGCCCGCCGTCATCCGTCACTCCATGAGCCGGCTCGGCCCCCGACGTTTCGAGGACGGCTTCGTCGAGGTCATCCAGGGCTCGCTCGACGGCTCCGTGTACTTCCTGGACCTGCACACCGGTCGCCCCACCCGGCGCCCCCTCGCCACCGGCAATCCCATCAAGGGCAGCGTCTCGCTGGATCCACGCGGCTATCCCCTGCTCTTCGTCGGCCAGGGCATCCCGGACAACAAGCCCATCGGCCTGCGCGTCTACAACCTCATCTCGCACCAGCAGGTGTTCTTCCTTCCGGGAAGGGACGCGGCCTCGCCTCGCAAGGGCTGGGGCGCCTTCGACAGCTCGGGCCTGCTCAACCGCGCCACCGACAGCTACGTCGTGGGCGGGGAGAATGGTCTCTTCTACGTCCTGCGCCTCAATACCGACTTCGACTCCATCGACCTCACGCTGAAGGTCCGTCCCGAGGTGCTGCGCTACCGCTACGCGCCTCCCGGCCGCAAGCACCTCGGCATCGAGAACTCCTTCTCCGTGGTGGGCAACCTGGCCCTCTTTGCTGACAACGGCGGCACCCTGCAGGCGTTGGATCTCCGAACCTTCAAGCCGGTGTGGGCCTTCGCCGCGGGTGATGACACCGACGCCAGCCTCGCGGTGGAGCTCGAGGGCGAGCGCCCCGTCCTCTACACCGGCACCGAGGTGGACAAGACCGGACCGAGGGGCAACGCGTGGCTGCGGAAGTTGGATGCCCTCACCGGCAAGGTCCTCTGGGAGCGCGCCTATCCGTGCCAGGGAGCTCGCACGCCCAAGAAGATAGATGCGGGTGCCTTCGCCACCCCCTTGGTCGGCACGGGAGATGTCTCCCACCTGGTCGTCTACACCCTCTCACGCTGCCCAAACTTCACCGGCGGTCTGATGGTGGCGCTCGACAAGGCCTCGGGCGCGGAGGTCTGGCGCCGGCCCATGTCCCACTTCGCCTGGTCCTCGCCCACCGCCTGCCGCGACGAGCAGGGCCATACCTTCATCCTCCAAGGCGACATCAGCGGCGAGGTGTCGCTGCTCGACGCGCGCACCGGCGACGCACTGGACTCCGTCAAGCTCAAGGGAGGTATCGAGGCCTCCCCCGCCGTGTTCGACGGCATGGCCGTACTGGCCACGCGCGGCGAGTGGATTTATGGCCTGCGCCTGCGCTGACACACAGGTGTCTTCAGTCAGCGCATCCCCGCGTTAAGCTCCCCCCATGCGCTTTCTCTTGAACATCCTGTGGATCCTCCTCGGCGGCTGGGTCATCTGGCTCGAGTACATGATCGGTGGCCTGCTGCTGTGCCTCACCGTCGTTGGCATCCCCTTCGGGGTGCAGTGCTTCAAGATGGCTGGGCTGGGCCTGCTGCCGTTCGGCAAGGACATCGTCGACGCGCCGGGCGCCAGCCCCATTGGCTGCATCCTCAACGTCTTCTGGATCGTCGTCGCGGGGATCTGGATCTTCCTGAGCCACCTCGGGCTCGCGCTGGGGCTCGCCGTGACGATCATCGGCATCCCCTTCGCCATCCAGCACGTGAAGCTCGCGATGCTCGCGCTCGCGCCCTTCGGGAAGCTGGTGCGCGAGGCGCCTTGAGCGCTGGCTTCAGAAGGCCACGCCAAAGGCCAGGCGGGGCGTGGGGATGACCTGCACCCGAAGCGCCCCGTCTCCTTCCGCCTCGAGGTCGGGAATCGAGCGGTACTGGGCGGAGAAGCCCGCCGCGAGCGTGAACCGGTTGAACAGCACCAGGGTCCAGCCAACGGTGCCGCCGAGCCCCAGCCCCAGGGCCCTGCGCCGCACGTGATTCTGCGAGCGGATCTGGTGGATCACGCTGAACTCGGGCCCGAAGTAGATGCCGCTCGGAGCGTTGCCGAGCACGAAGAGCCGGATGCCGAGCGTTCCCGCCAGCGACAGGGTCCAGGCCTCCGGCGTGCGGCCATAGGCGAACTCCGGCGCCGCGTAGAGCGAGAAGCCCTTGCCAAAGGCCCGCTCGTACTCAACCCCGAGCTGCGAGTTCTGGAGCGCCAGCGGGTTGATGGTGAAGGTGTTGCGAGCGCCCAGCTCCTCCACGGGAGGAGGCTTCGGCTTGCCCAGCTTCGAGAACCAGTCTTGGACCTGGGAGATGACGTCGTCTTGCGCCAACGCCATCCGCGGGAAGAGGACACACAGCGAGAGGAGGAGGACCAGCGCGGCGCGGGGCATGGAGGGCTCGTGAGGGGGGAAGTTCCCACCATCTTCGAGCACCGCTGGTGACGTCTCAAGCACGGAGCGTCAAGGGCGCGCATCCCGCTCCCGCTCGAGGAGCCACGAGGCGATGGCCTTCTCACAGGCCTCATGGCGATCGAGAAAGGCGAAGTGGCCGCTATCGAGCTCGACATAGGTGGCGAGGCGGCCCGCACGGTTCGCCACCTCACGCATCAGGCGCGCGGGCATCATGGAGTCGTGCTTTCCCTCGACGAGGAGCACGGGGACGCGAGGCGGTGGCACCTTCGACGAAGCCCCGGAGATCAGCAGGAGTCCCCGGAGCTCCAGCCCAGGATGCGCGGCGCGGCCCACGAGCACGCTCGCGCCCACCCCGCCATTGGAAAGCCCACCGAGGTACACCCTCCGGACTCCGCGCCGCGCGAGCCAGGCAAAGGTACGTTCGAGGGTCTCCTCGCCCTGGCGCGACCACCAGTCTCCCGCCGGGCCCACCGAGGGACAGACAGTGAGTGCGGAGATCGCTCGGACCGCGCGCGCCATCTGCCAGCAGTACACGGCGAAGTTGCCGGCATAGCCGTGGAGGAACACGACGGCGGTCTCGGGAGAAGTGTTGCCCTCGGGAGGAATGACGACGGCATCAAAGGAGCCGGGTGACTGGAGCCCGAGCCACGTCGCAACAGCAGGAGTGGCGCTCAGTCCCTCGGCGTCCCGGAGCCGGGCGAAGGCCGACTCGAGGGCCGGGACGAAGTCGCGCGCATCCGAACGAGGCAGGCGGCCAGAGAGCATGAGCGCGTGGGCCGCGAACAGGGTGCCATCTCGCTCATCGACGAGCCGGTTCGCGAGCCTCCATCCCTCGTCCGGCAGCCGCAGGGTGTGCAGGCCGCTCCCATCCGCGAAGAGGAGCCGCGTGCTCGCGACGAGCAACAGGAGGCCAAGCCCCACCCGGGTCAGGCCACGCCACCTCCGCCTGCGCTTCGTGAGCAGCCCGGCCGAGGCGACAACGACCCCCATGACATATCCCCAGCCTGACGGGGTCGCGCCCATGTAGAGGGCCGCCACGACCAGGAAGGCAGCGGCGGGGGCGGTGATGAGGCCAAGGATGAACGCGAACATGACCCCAGTGTGGAGCGCGCCCCGCCGTCGGAGGACTCCACCCCACCGAGCGGCTCCAGGAAGAGCGCGGCCGGTCGCGCTGCGCACCTGGGAGGCACAATGCCCCATTCGGTGACTCCATTGAGATCACCTCTGTCCGGTGATGGGACACCCGTGGGCTCTCCGCAAAACCCTTGGGCTTCCTGGGAAATCGTCACGAGCACGTAACGTCCCTTTACGTTCCGGCCCCGTAGACGGTGGAGCCCCGATGCTCCATCCCGGCGGCGTCGCCGCGCCAACCTCTTGTTCTCACAAATGGAGAAGCCCTGGCCCGAGCCTTGCTCATAGGACGAAGCGACGGACTGCGTCACCCCCTAGCAAAGGAAGCCCCCTCATATGAGCAAGAACCTTCGTGGCAATTTCAAGTGGATGGCTGTCGTAGGTGCGTCCCTTCTCGGCGCCTGCGGCGTGCCGGGGGACGAGACCACCGCGAGCGGCGATGAGCTGGCCCAGGGTGCGCAGGAGCTCGCCGCCCGTGACGTGTCGGTGCGGCTGTCCACGGCGAAGGCCACCTTCGGCGCCAGCGAGAAGGCCTCGGTGACGGTCACCCTCACCAACGACTCGCGCCACGCGGTGAAGCTGCTCAAGTGGTACACGCCCGCCGAGGGCCTGGAGGAGTCGCTGCTCCAGGTGAAGCTCAACGGAGGGGACGTGGAGTTCACCGGCCCGCACTACAAGCGCCAGGCTGCCTCCGAGAAGGACTTCCTCACCCTGGCCCCCGGCGAGAGTCTGAGCCGCACGGTGGAGCTCGGCGAGGTGTATGACCTGTCGCGCACCGGCAGCTACACCCTCCGCTTCGAGGTCGCGACGGAGAAGCTCCACGGCAACAGCGCCAAGGCCGGGCTGCTCAAGTCCAATGACGTGAACGTGTGGATCGAGGGCCGCGCCGCCGCCGCCAAGCCCTCGGACGACCCCACGTCGATCGGCGCCGTCACGTTCAGCGGCCGCTGCTCCACCACGCAGCAGACCACCATCCTGGATGCGCTCAATGCGGCCAGCGCCATGGCGAACGACTCGGCGTCCTACCTCAACGGCACGCCCTCGGGCACGCCGCGCTACACCACCTGGTTCGGCGCCTTCTCGAGCAGCGGCTGGACCACCGCGAAGACCCACTTCGCCGCCATCAAGGATGCCTTCGACACCAAGCCGCTCACCGTCGACTGCAGCTGCAAGAAGAGCTACTACGCCTACGTCTACCCGAACCAGCCGTACAAGATTTACGTGTGCAGCGCGTTCTGGTCCGCGCCGATGACGGGCACCGACTCCAAGGGCGGCACCCTCATCCACGAGATGAGCCACTTCACCGCGGTGGCCGGCACGGATGACCACGTCTACGGGCAGAGCGGCGCCAAGAGCCTGGCGATCTCCAACCCCACCAACGCGCTCGACAACGCGGACAACCACGAGTACTTCGCCGAGAACACGCCGTTCCTGCAGTAGGCACGAGATGTTGAGCTGAAGTGAGACGGGAGCGGCGACGCTCCCGTTTTTCATTTGGACGCATGGAGGCCGCCCCGCTCGTGATAAGGGCGGCTCATGCCCAACACGACGATCATCGACGGTATGGACGGACTCCGGTCCCTGGCCGGACAGAAGCTCGGTGTCTCCGAATGGAAGGAGCTGGCGTACGAGGACATCGTGCGCTTCGCGGAGGCCACCGGGGACTTCCAGTGGATCCACGTGGACCGCGAGCGGTGCAAGCGGGAGTCGCCCTTCGGCGTGCCCATCGCGCATGGCTACTTCAGCGTCTCGCGCATCGCCGGGCTGTTCTTCGAGATCGTCGACATCCGGGGCTTCGGCCTGGTGCTCAACTACGGCCTCAACAAGGTCCGCTTTCCCGCGCCCCTCAAGGTCGGAGCCCGCTACCGGCTGAGCCTGGAGCTGAAGGAGCTCAAGGACATTCCCAAGGGCGTCGAGGCCCTGATGCTCGCGACCATCGAGATCGAAGGCGAGTCCAAGCCGGCGTGCGCCGCGGAGGCGGTCTACCGGTTCATGCAGGGTTGAGCTGCGGCGGGTCCGAGCCGGGAGACAACGGGTGGCCTGCTCGCGTGCCACGCGGGCCGCCCTTCCTCTCGTGCCGGGCTTGCCCCGGGCTGCCAGCCCGCGGGGCCCAACCTCACTTTTGGTGGAAAGCGCCTCATCCCGCAGAACGGGCCTCCACCATGTCGACCCTCTATCCCCCTCCTCTCTCTCGCCTGTACCTGCTCGCCTTCGACGAGCGGCATTCCTTCGAGCACTCGCTCCTCGGGCTGGCAGGTCCCCCAACGACCGACGAGGCGGAGGTCATCCGCCGGATGAAGACGCTCATCTATACCGGCTTCCAGCTGGCCCTCCGCCAAGGGGGCCGGCGCGATGGCAACGGCGTCCTGGTGGACGAGCAATACGGCACCCACGTGGCGGCCCATGCCCTCGAGGACGGCCCGCTGCTGGCCCTGTCCGTAGAGAAGAACGGGCAGGACGAGTTCGACTTCGAATACGGACAGGACTTCGGCGCGCACGTGGAGACGTTCGACCCGGCCTTCACCAAGGTGCAGGTGCACTACAACCCCGAGGGGAACGCTGAGCTGAACGCCCGGCAGATCGAGCGGCTCGCCCGCCTCACCGACTGGTTGCAGGCGCGGGGGCGCCGCTTCCTCCTCGAGCTGCGGGTGCCACCCACCCAGGCGCAGTTCGACGCCGTCGGAGGAGACCGGGAGCGCTACGACGCCGAGCTCCGGCCCTCGCTGGTGGTGCGTGCGATGAGTGAGCTGCAGGCCGGTGGCGTGGAACCGGACGTGTGGAAGATCGAAGGCCTGGACCAGCCCACGGACTGCGCGAACGTAGTCAGACAGGCCCGCACGGAAGGGCGGGAGCACGTGTCATGTATCGTGCTGGACCACCACGCGGGCTGGAAACGGCTGGAGCGTTGGTTGCGCGTGGCCGGTGCGACTCCGGGCTTCATCGGCTTCTCGATCGGCCAGACGATCTGGCGGAACCCCCTCCGGGCCCTGCAGGATGGACGAATCACCGCGGCCGATGCGGCCCAACGGATCTCCGAGAACTACCAGCGTGCGCTCATCACCTGGGACAAGGCGGCGCTGTGCTCCCCGATTCAGCAGGTGGAGGCCTCGCCGTCCTAAAGCCCATACTCCATCTCCAGCTGGGTGAGCGCCTGCCGCCGCAGACCCATGGCGGCGAAGAAGTCAGCCCCCAGCTGCTCGGGAACGATGGCGGGAACCCTCCACCGGCGGCCCGGCAGCTGGGCGGCGATCGCCCGTACGAGCCGGCTCCCCTCGCCCTGCCGACGCTTCTCCCCGGCCACCACCAAGGAGCGAAGCAGCACATCCTGGGGCCCTGCCTCGAGGATCACGGCCACAGCCTCGCCGAGACGAAAGGCACGCGTGGGCGCTGTGAGCCCGGCCAAGGTCTCCGGCGCAAGCTGCCAGGGAAGCCCAGGCTCGCCATCCCGTAGCATCGCCGCCAAGGCGGTGGAGAGGGGAATCTCTTCTACTGGGGCGGAGTGCTCCGGCGGTGTTCCCTCCCAGCCCACGAGCCGGCGACGAACCTGGAAGCCCGTGCGCTCGTAGAGCGCCACTGCCGGGGCGTTGCTCTCGATGACCTCCAACAGCACCGAGCGGTCTCCCCGGGCCCGCGCCTCGTCGAGCAGCCGCCGCACCAGTTCCCGGCCCACCCCAGTGCGCCGCAAACCGGGCACGATGGCCATGGCCGCCACTCGGCTCGTACGCCCCCGACGGGCCACGAGCGCCAGTGCCTCCACCTGCCCCTCCCGTACCACCACGAGACTATCGGCGAGGTGCACGTGCTCGGTGCGCACCCGCTGCTCGAAGGCGCGGACCTCGCCGGAGATGGGGACCACGTACCCGGCGAAACAGGCCGCGAAGCCCTCGGCGAGCCTGTCGAGCGGAAGGGAGAGCGCGGAGGAGATCTCGGGAGCGGCCATGCCCGCCATCATAAATCCCCGGCAATTGTTCCGGAGGAGGAACGTAGGGCAGCTGACCAACGCGGATCGCCACGGGAGCGCGCCAGTGGTGGTCATCAACGAGACCGCCGCGCGCCTCTACTGGCCGGGGCAGGATCCACTACCTGCCACCGGGACAGGTACCGGCACCGCTCGCGATGATGATGACGCGCATGCTGCCGTAGAGCCTCGTCGTGCGCACGCCAGGGGACACCGCTCCGTTCGCCACGAGCGTGCCGCGGGAGATCTGGGCGGTGGACTCGATGCAGCCGGTGACGAACATCCGGCATCCCCAGGTACAAGGAGTGCCCCCCTGGCCGCTCCGCGGGCAGAGGCGTGCGTAACTCGGCCACCCAAGAAGAGAAAAAAGACGGCGGAAGAGAATCGCGTGGCCGTGGTGTTGAAGAGGGCGAAGTGGCCGTGATCCGAAGGCTGCTGCACACGGTGTACACGTGCAGAGCATCGACGTGGCACCAGGGCCGCAAGGCCCATGGGCCGTCGATTCGAATCAACTTTGAAGGTGCATGCACCATCGCAAGCACGGGACTTCCACGAGGGGGGCGGAGACGCCCCCCTTCGTCTTTTTCAGCTCCAGGCCTTCCCTACTCCGAGCGGCAATCCACCCAGTTCACCCCCGAGCCGCGCGTCTCGCGCCAGATGCGAGGCAGGGCGCTGGTGGCCTTCGGGTGGATGTCATGGAAGAGGATGATGCCGTGCCGCCACAGCAGCATCAGCGACAGCACACGCCCGGCGGCCTTCGCGCCCGAGTTGCTCGAGTGCCAGTCCTGCGAGTCGACGTTCCACAGCATGTTCTTCATTCCGCCGCGCTCCAGCGCCTGGAGGATGTCCGGGTTGCGCTGGCCGTACGGCGGGCGGAACAGCGTCAGCTTCGTCTGGCCCTCCGGCAGGGTCTCCGCGAGCCTGGCGTGGAAGGACTCCATGCCCGCCACCGCGCCGGTCCAGGTGGCGTGGGAGCGGTGCTCCTGGCCGTGTGAAGCGACGCACATGCCAGCGTAGAGCTCCCGAAGCTGCTCCACCGAGGTCGCCTTGCGCCGGGTCTCGTAGTTGTTGCCGAGCAGGAAGAAGGCCGCGTGAATCCCCTCGGCGCGCAGCTGCGTGGTGAGTGTGTCCGTACCGCCGCCCTTGGGGGTGGGACCGTCATCGAAGGTCAGCAGGAAGCTCCGGTCCGGCATCTCCAGGCCGAACTGCTCGGAGGGCGACAAGGGGAGAATCTCGCTCGTCACCTTGGGGAAGAGCCCCGCCAGCCGGAGCAGCTCGGAGACGTAGCCCTGGTGGAAGGGCTTCTGCTCGGCGTACCAGGGAGCCAACTCGGCCGGCAGCTTCGCGAGGCCTGCCCGCGAGGTGGTGACCAGCGCCTCCCAGTCCTTGGGCACCGAGCCCTCGCAGAAGAGAGCCCCGGTGGCACACGTCTCCCGGGCCTTCGCGAAGTTGGCCACCAGCACCTGCCGCATCCGCTCCTTCCACTTCGCCAGCGACGCCGCATCGCCCGTGGCGTCATTGCGTGCATCGGCATCCGCTAGCGCCTCGGTGAACACGGCGAGCTCCGCGCGAGAGGCCACATCGAAGGACTGGGGAGTCGCCATGGGCCAGGGCCAGTGGGCGCGCTCGGTGAGCGACACCTTCAAGCCCGCCGAGTGAGCGGAGGGGGCGAATAGGACGGAACAAAGGAGCGCGGACAGGAGGCGAAGCGGGCGGTACATGAAATCCTCTCTCAGGTAACGGAGGTAAAGAGCACGCTACGTGCCAGCCACCGGACAGAGGAAGCCCCCCCGAAAACGTGGCCGGGCGGCCACATGGCGCGTCACGGCAACCACGGAGCCCGTACTTCCAGAGCCCGTCCGAACCCAGCACGAGCGTTCCCGGCCCGCGCACCTCGAGGGTGAAACCCACCGGCATGGCCTCACCACTGACGACGCCCTCCTCGTACTCGAAGAGCGCGGCGCGGTCTTCCCTGCCCTCGACGAGCACTTCACCCTGGAGTTCTCGCACGGCTCCAGGCTACCAGCACCTCACGCTCGCTGCTCAGGCGACCACCGCATGGCCAGGTTCAAAGGTGGACCTCAGGCCCCGCGCAGCAACGCAACCCCCACGAGGATGAGCACGACCGCCAGGATGCGGGTAACCGAGAAGCTCTCGTGGAAGAACGCGACGCTGAAGACGAGCGTCAGGGCCGCTTCCAGTCCAAGCACTGCGATGTACATGACGCCCAGCTCGCCCCGGCGCATCGCGACGGCCAGGACGACGGCACCGATCACGAACAGGGCCAGGAAGGCCAGGGTCGGGAGCAGGCGGGAAACCCCCTCCGAGAGCTTCATGAAAATCCCCCCGCCCGCGAAGCAGACGGACGAGAAGAACAGCAGCACCAGTTCTTTCCAGGACACCATGCCCCCCCACTCTCCGTTGCCGCAGCCGAAGAAGAAAGGGGTTCCTGGCGGTCTGAAGGCCCTCAGCTCACAGGGAGGAGCAGGGAGAAGGTCGTCCCACGGCCGGGCTCGCTTTGCACCCCCAGCTCGCCGCCCATCTTCTGGATGATGGACTGGCTGATGGACAGACCGAGCCCCGTCCCCGCGCCAGCGGGTTTGGTGGTGAAGAACGGCTCGAAGATGCGGGGCAGCACCTCGGGAGGAATTCCGTGGCCAGTGTCCGAGATGTCGACACGCACCCGCTCCCCGTCCATCGCCGTGCTCACACGGAGAACATGGCGCTCCGGGCCTCCGGACCGCATGGCCTGGGCCGCGTTGATGATCAGGTTGAGGAAGACCTGGCTGAGCCGCCCCTCACTGGCGGACACAAGCGGCAACGAGGCCGCGTAGTGTCGCTCCAGCCGAGCCGTGTGCTTCAGCTCGTTGTGAGCCATGCGCAGCACGACATCCAGGCACGAGTGGATGTCCACGGCAGTCAGCTCCTCGCCCGCCGTATGCGAGAAGAACCGCATGTCGCGCACGATGTCTCGGATGCGCCGCCCCCCAACCAGGCACTCGGCGAGCACGTCCTTCACCTCGGCGATCGTCTCTCCCAAGCGCGGCGGCAAGCCCGGCACCGCCGCCAGCTCCCGCTCCAGCTCGTCCCGCCACTCCTGGAGGTAAGCGAGGTTGGAGAGCACATAGGAGGTGGGGTTGTTGATCTCATGGGCGATGCCCGCCGCCAGCGCTCCCATGGCGGCAAGCCGATCGTTCTGGATGCTCTGCTGCTCGAGCCGCCGCTTCGCGGTGAGATCCTCGCCGACGATGAGCAGGCACCGCGTGGCTCCCGTCACCTGGAGCGATGCGGCGATGCCGAGCGCCACCCGCCCCCCGTCCGCCGAGCGCAGCCCCTGGTCCTCTAAACGCACCGTGCCGCGCACACACAGGTCCTTCAGTGTCTGGCGCAGCGGCTCACGCTCGTCCTCGGGGGCAAGCGACTCGAAGGAGGTACCGAGCAACTGTTCACGGGAGAGACCCAGCAACCGCTCCGCCACCGGGTTCACCTTCAGCACGCGCCCGTCCTCATCGAGCACGAAGACGGCCTCCCGGGAGTGCTCCATGAGATGGAGGGTGCGCTCGTGAGCCTCGCGAACCTGTTCCTCCAAGTGGGCGGCGTGCCGCTCGATGAGCGCCTTGGCCTCCTGCATCGTGGCTTCCTGACGGCGGCGCTCGCTGATATCGGCGTAGATGCCGACCACCCCCTTCACCGTCCCATCCGGATCCTTCAGCGGCACCTTGCTCGTCAGGACCCAGGACAGCTCTCCATCAAGCCGATCGATGGGCTCCTCGAAGGAGAGCTTGGGGATGCCGGACTCCATCACCTCCCGATCGTCCCGGCGGTAGGCCTCGGCACGCATGCTCGACAACACGGGCAGCTCGAAGTCCGTCCTGCCGATGAGCTCCTCCGGTGTGGACATGCCCATGTCGCGGGCGAACTGGGGGTTGCAGCCCAGGTAGACGCTGTTGCGATCCTTCCAGAACACCGAGTGGGGAATGTGGGTGAGCAGGCTGGTGAGCAGCTCCTGTTGATCCAACAACTGGCGCTCGATGCGCTGGCGCTCGCGCATCTCCGCCTGCAGGAACGAATTGAGGGAGCGCATCCGCTCCTGGGCCTGCTCCAGCTCGGTATTGCGCGCCTTGAGTTGCCGCAGTTGGGTGCGCACGCGCAGCATCTGCTCGAGCTGGCGCTTGAGCCCCATCAGACAGCGGCGCTGGGATTCACTCAATCCACGGGGGCGCCGGTCAATGACGCAGAGCGTGCCAATCGGAAAGCCGTCTTCCGTCTGGATGGGCGCTCCCGCGTAGAAGCGAATGAACGGCTCGCCCTGAACGAGCGGATTGGTGGAGAAGCGCTCATCCGCAATGGCGTCCTCGACGAGGAAAACGCCCTCTCTCTCAATGGCATGGGTGCAGAAGGAGATGACCCGCTCCGTCTCGCGCACCCCATGGAGCCCCACGTTGGCCTTGAACCACTGTCGATCCCGGTCCACCAGGCTGATCAGCGCGATGGGCGTGCCGCACGACTCCGCGGCGAGCCGGACGATGTCGTCATAGTCAGGCTCGGGCGGCGTATCGAGGATGCCGGCGCGTTCGAGGGCCTGCAGGCGCCGCACTTCGTCTCGCTTCAAGAGAGGAGCTGGAGTGTGCATAGGGCGTGGATCGAACCGTCACACATTTCCAAGGCACACGCGTGAGGCATGTAGGTCCCAGCCCCCAAAGCGCGCAACGGACCTGGACAACCAGCAACCGCATCACAACACGAATTGCCCACTATCTTTCACTCCCCCGGAACTCGCGCTCCCAGGAGGCCGCTGCGATGAGCACCCGGAGTGGCTGGGATAGCGGCTGGCCCATGGATCGTGTACAATAGACACTTAGCTCTCGAAGTACACGAGGATGCGCCATGCTGAACACAGGAACGCCTGCCGATCATTGCGCTCGCCTGGAGCGCGCCCGCCTGTCGCTGGACGGGCTGTCCGTGGGGGATGCCTTCGGGGAGCGCTTCTTCGTGCCGCCCACCACCGCCGCGTCGATGGTGGAACAACGAACCACGCCCTTAGGGCCGTGGAACTACACCGATGACACGGAGATGGCGCTTCCATCCGGAAGGACAGGCGTGGGCCATCGCTATCGCCGTGGCGGCGGCCTGGGCGTACCGGTGGAGGGAGACGCATTCACCCGCCTCGCAGCTTCTTGAGGCCGTGCTGGAACACACCCCGCCAGGTGCCACGCGGCGAGGGCTGCAAAAGGCCCGGACGTTGCCACTCGAGACCGCTCCCGCACTGGCCGCCAGGGAGCTGGGCAGCGGGGAGCGGGTCATCTCGGAGGACACAGTGCCCTATTCCGTATGGTGCGCGGCCCGCCACCTGGACAACTACGCGGAGGCTCTCTGGAGCACCGTCTCTGGATACGGGGACCGCGATACCACCTGTGCCATCGTGGGAGGCATCGTCGCCTTGAGCGCGGGGCGAGCGTCCATTCCCCCAGCATGGCTGGAGGCCAGAGAGCCCCTCCCGAGAAGGTTCTAAACTCCACTGGCTGTTCTGAATCCCAAGAATATCAGTGAACTGATGGGAATTGGAGGATGAGTCCCCAGGTACTTGGGCCTGGGAAGTGGCATGCTCTCCTTTGCATCATCCCGCCCATCCCTTTATGCGCGACACCCCTGGCGCTGACGCGCCCAGCCGCTTCCTCCTCCCCCAGCGCCTCTACGGACGAGACACGCACGTCGCCACGTTGCTGCAAGGCTTCGAGCGAGTCGCCCAGGGAAGCCGCCCGGAGCTCATCCTGGTCCGCGGCTATTCCGGCATTGGGAAGTCCTCGGTGGTGCACGCGCTGGAAGAGCCCGTGGTGCGGCGGAGCGGATTCTTCCTGAGCGGGAAGTCGGATCAGTTCCTGCGGGATATTCCCTATGCCACCCTGGCAGAGGCCCTGGGCGGCCTGGTGCAGCAGCTCCTGGCAGGCTCGGGCAAGCAGCTCGCCCCGTGGCGCGAGCGGCTGCGCGAGGCCTGGGGCGAGCAGGGCCAGGTCCTCGTGGACGTCGTCCCCCAGCTCGAGCGCGTGGTGGGCCGGCAGCCGGCCGTCCCGGAGCTGCCACCCAGCGAGTCCCAGCACCGCTTCTACCGGCTGTTTCAGAAGTTCCTCGGCGTATTCGCCACACGCGAGCACCCGCTCGCGGTGTTCCTGGATGACCTGCATTGGGCCGACCTGGCCAGCCTCAGGCTCCTCCAACACCTGCTCACCCACCCGGACACGCCGCCGTTGCTGTTGCTTGGCGCCTACCGAGACAACGAGGTGAGCCCCTCTCACCCTCTCTCGCTGACGCTGACGGAGCTCCGCAAGGCGGGAGTGCGAATGACGGATATCCGGCTCGAGCCGCTGAGCCGCGAGCACATCCGGCAGCTCGTCGCGGATTCGCTCCCGGGAGCGGGCGAGGGCACGGTGGGGCCCCTGTCGGCCCTGGCCCACGAGAAGACCGGTGGTAACCCGTTCTTCCTCACCCAGTTCATGTTGACGCTGCACCATGACGGCCTGCTGACTCGGACGCCCGAGGGCGGATGGCGGTGGGATGCGGCGGGAGTCCGGGCAAAGGACTACTCCGACAACGTCGCCGACTTCATGGTGAGCCGGCTGCGCCAGTTTCCCGTCCGGACGCAGCACCTGCTGCAGCTCGCCGCGTGCGTGGGCAGTGCCTTCCCGCGCGAGCTGCTGATTGTCCTCTCCGGCACTGCGCCGGGCGAGGTGGAAGCGGGCCTCGAGGAGGCGCTCCAGGAGGGCTTGCTGGTGCGCGCCGGCCTGGAGCATTGCCGGTTCCTGCACGATCGCATCCAGCAGGCGGCCCATGACCTCATCCCCGCGCAGGAGCGGAAGGCCGTCCACCTGCGCATCGGCCGTCTGCTGCTGGCGGGCCAATCCCCGGAGGAGGTCCACGAGAAGATCTTCGATGTGGTGGGGCAGCTCAACGCAGGGGTGGATCTGATCAGCGACGAGGGGGAGCGCCATCGTGTTGCTCGGCTGAACGCCGAGGCGGGCTGGAAGGCCCGGTCCTCGACCGCGTTCCGCTCGGCCGCGAACTTCTTCGCACTGGCCTTCTCGCTCATTCCAGGCGAGCCCTGGGAGACGGACCCGGAGCTGGCGTTCAAGCTCCAACTGGATCGGGCGCACAGTGAGTTCATGAGCGGCAACGCCGCCGAGGCGCGCCGGCTGGTAGAGGAGCTCCGGCCCCGGGCGCGGGCCCGCGTGGACATGGCGGCGGTCTATCGCCTGGAGAGCGACCTGCTCCTCGCCGCCAATGAGATCCAGGGTGCCAAGTCCTGTCTGCTGGAGGCCCTGGCCCAGCTGGGCATGCCACTCCCGCCCCACCCTTCCCGGAAAGAGGTGGTGGCCGCCAACGAGGAAGTCTGGACCCTGTTGGGAGACCGCCCCATCGAGCAGCTCGTCGAGCTGCCTCTCATGACCGACCCGGACATCAAGGCGGTGATGAATGTGCTCGCCGCCCTGTTCACGCCGGCCATCTTCACCGACGAGAACCTGCTCATCCTCCACCTGTGTCGGATGGTCTCCCTGAGCCTCCGGCACGGCAATACCGAGGCCTCCGTCCACGGGTACGGCTGGTATGGCCTGGTGCTGGGAGCCACCTTCAAGCGGTACCGGGAAGGCCATGCCTTCGGTGTGCTCGCGAGCGAGCTGGTCGATCGCCACGGCTTCTCCAGCGCGCGGGGGCGGGCGCTCTACGCCCTGGAGATGAACAGCTACTGGCTCCGGCCCATCTCCTTCTCGCTGGAGATCGTCCGCGACGCCTTCTACCAGGCACTGCAGGGCGGGGACTTCCAGATCGCCTGCTACTGCAGCAACCACATCGTCACGGACCGCCTCGTCCTGGGCCACCCCCTGGAGGAGGTGTACGAAGAGAGCGTCGCGCGCCTCGACTTCGTGCGCCAGACCGGTTTCCAGGCCGCGCAGGACGTCATCATCCACTCCCAGCGCTACGTGCAACAGCTGCGCGGGCTGTCGCGCGCGTTCAACACGATGAGTGGCGACGGCTTCGACGAAGGGGCCTTCGAGGCCAGCCTGACCGTCCAGCACATGAGCACCATGCGGTGCTGGTACTGGCTGCTCAAGCTGCAGTCGCGCTTCATGTGTGGCGACTATGCGCACGCGCTGGAAGCGGGAGACCAGGCCGCCGAGCTCATCTGGAGCTCACTCGGCCACATCCAGCTCCTCAACTTCCACCTCTACCGGGCGCTGACCCTGGCGGCCTGTTACTCGGCGGTGGCACCCCAGGAGCAACGGCACTACCTCGAGGCCATGTGGTACCACCAGCAGCAGCTGGCGGAATGGGCGGACCATTGTCCTGAGAACTTCCGTGCCCCCGAGCGAATGGTCTCCGCGGAGCTCTCCCGCCTCACCGGCGGCATGGAGGAGGCGCTGCGCGCCTATGAGGAGGCCATCCACGCTGCTCGCGCGCACGGCTTCATCCAGAATGTCGGCCTCGCCAACGAGCTGGCCGCGAAGTTCTGGCGCGAGCGTCAGATCCACACCCTCTCCGAAATCTATGCCCGGCAGGCCCGGGAGGCCTATCTGAAGTGGGGCGCATTCGGGAAGGTCCGGCAACTGGAGACCCTGTGGCCCCAGCTCGTCCCCCTCACCGCCCAGCCAGCTCCCCGCGCCGAGTCGGGGGCCACCTGGCAGCTCGACACACTCGCCGCGGTGAGAGCCCAGCAGGCCATCTCCGGAGAGCTGGACCCTGAACGGCTGGCGGCGGAGCTGGTGCGCGTGGCCACCGCGAACGCGGGAGCCCAACGTGGTGCCTTGATGCTCGCCGAAGACGGCAAGCTCACGGTTGCGGCGCTCTCGGGTAGCAGGGAGGAGGAGCTGCCTTGGAGCCTGTTCTCCTATGTGCAGCGCACCGGCGAGCCCGTGCTCATCGATGACACCGCGCTGCCGCACCTCTTCTCGCCCGAGGCCGGCATCGAGCTCGAGCGCGGCCGGCTCCGGTCGGTGCTCTGCATGCCGCTGGTGCGCCAGGAGAAGCTCCAGGGGGTGCTGTACCTGGGCAACATCCTGTCCCCCCACTCCTTCGCCCCGGCGTGCCTGTCGCTGCTCGGACAGCTGGCCGCACAAGCCACCATCTCTCTCGAGAACGCGCGGCGGCATGCTGAGCTCCAGCGCACCGAAGCCGCCCTGCGCCTCGCGAACGACGCGCTCACGCAACGTCTGGAGGAACAGGCGTGGGAGCTCAAGCAGGCCCAGCGCCGGCTGGCGGACGCGGCGCGCGAGGTGGGCACGGCCGAGGTCGCCGCCAGCGTGTTCCACAACATGGGCAACGTCCTCACCAGCGCCGTTCTCAACGCCCATATGCTGCGTGAGAAGGTGGGAGCCTCCCGCATGGTCCGGCTCAAGCAACTCCTGGGCCTGCTCGAGGACTATCAGGGCGATCTGGTGGGCTTCCTGACGCGGGATCCTCGCGGCCCCCAGCTCGCGGGCTACCTCACCAGCCTGGCGGATGAGCTGCTGCGCGAGCACACGTCGATGAAGGAGAGCGCGGGGAAGCTGAAGCAGCACCTCGATCACATGCGCGCCATCCTTCAGGTCCAGCAGGCGTATGCCCGGAACACGCTCCTGCCCGAGGAGTGCGATCTCTCCCAGCTGGTCGAGGATGCCCTGAGCATCCAACTGCCCGCGCTCCAGCGTTACGGCATCACCGTCAACCGGGAGCTTCGCGCGCAGCCCAAGGCGCGGCTGGACAAGCACAGGGTGCTGCAGATCCTCATCAACCTCATCACCAACGCCCGCAACGCCATGAGCGAGCTGCCCGAGGCGCAGCGGCTGATGCACGTCCGGCTCGATGCGGAGGGGGGAACGGCGCGCATCCAGGTGGTGGACAGCGGCAAGGGGATCGCCGCGGAGCACCGCGAGCGGCTGTTCACGCAAGGCTTCACCACGCGCGAGGATGGGCAGGGGCTGGGGCTCTACTCGAGCGCGCTGGCGGCGAGGTCGATGGGAGGGCGGCTCACGCTGGAAAGCGAAGGGCCGGGCAAGGGGGCCACGGCCACCCTGGAGCTCCCGCTCGCGTAGTGGAGGGCCCGGGCAAGCAACTTTTTCCCATCCGGTGCGAGAATGAGGCAACGCATCGATTTTCGAGTCAACCGGAGCCCGCCATGACCTCCATCAATTCGAGGAGGCCGCACCGGCCATTTCCAGGCTTCCCATCGACAACGGCGGGACTACACCTCCATACTCCCCAGTGCCAACATCACCCCTGAGGTCCGAATGAGCGATGGAACCGACATTGAGCAACTCGCTGCTCCCCCGCCGATCTCCGCCGCGCTGCGCGCGCAGATCCTCGCGGACCCGAACGTGGCGAAGATCGCCGCAGAGCTCGAGATGAGCCTCGACGAGTTCGTCAACACCGTCGGGTACTACATGAACAACCCGGGCGTGGAGCCCGCGTTCCTCGTCGTCAGCGACGAGAACCTCAGGAAGATGGGGGTCGAGCCGCCCAGCGCCGAGGCCATCGAGGCCAACGTGCGCGCCAGCGTCGAGGCCATCAAGGCCGGTCAGGCCCCGAGCGGTTTCGAGGATGCGCGCAAGAAGGGCGTGGATCTGGGTGCTCAGGGCGGCGAGGCCGTAAAAACCCAGGGCGCTGGCCTCGACGACGCGGTGAAAAAGGGCCGAACCACGCTAAAGCCCTGATTTCACAGGGCTTTCAAAAAAAGCTTCACCCACAGGCAACTCCAACCCGCTACCTCCGATAATCCCTTCAACGCAGCACTTTTTCAGCCCCACACAAGAGAGTTCGCCATGGGATTTATCAAGAGCATTGGGAAGGCGTTCAAGTCGATCGGTAACTTCGCCAAGAAGGCGGTTGGCTTCGCGGACAAGCTTCTCAACGGTCCCCTCGGGAAGATCGCCTCGTTCATCCCGGGCGTTGGTCCCTTCATCGCCGGCGCCGGGAAGATCGTCGGCATGGCGAACGGCGTCCTCAACGGTGGCGGCCTCAAGGGCATCATCGGCGGCCTCGTCGGCAACCTGGGCGGCGGTCTGCTCGGCAAGGCCGGTTCGCTCCTGAGCAAGACGGGCCTCGGCTCCATCATCGGCCTGGGCTCGCAGGCCAACAGCTCGGGCGGCGTCCTGGACCTGGTCAAGGGCCTGATGAGCTCCCGCAAGGGCGACCAGACTCCTGCCGCGCAGGGCGACAAGTACAACCTCGGCCAGTTCGCGGCGTTCAAGCTCGCCAACCTGCTCAAGGCCGCCTGATCGATCTGCTTCCGCTTCACTCCACGGGGTGCACGCTCAACGGCGTGCACCCCGTTTTCTTTTCTGCCCCTCGCCTCGTGCGCTCGTCGTCTCGCTGCTGGCGGACGTTCCGGGCTTGCCCATGTCACACGCGGCAGGCAGCCTCGTCTTGCCCTCGGAAGTCATCCCTTGACGAGGACAACGAGCCAGACCACCGCCCTGCAGCTCCCGGAAGACCGCCTCCATGTTGTTGTGAGGAGCTTCAGCGCTGCTCGCGACGCAGGGTCTCCACCACCTCCTCGACCAGCGGGGTACCCCGCCCGCGGCGCATCAGAATCCGGTAGGTGGTGGAGGGCAGTCCGCGAACCGCCAGCCGCGTCAGTTCCGGGGTGGGCACCAAGGCGTTGACGAGCCCCACTCCCACCTCGAGCGCGGCCAGCCGGCAGACAGCCTCCCATCCGGTCACCTCCACGGCCACCCGGAGCGGCAGGCCATGCGCTGCCGCTAGCTCCTCGAGGGTGGTGCGCAGCACGCGGCCCGGCGGAGGGAGCAGCAGCGGGTGGGCAAGCAGGGCGCGCGCGTCTACCTCCTGGCTTGCTCGCGAGAGCGGATGGGCGCGAGGAACCACCGCGAGCAGCGGGGTGGTGAGGAGCGGGAGAGAACGCAGGCCGGGGGTAGTGCCCGCGGGACCAGCGGCCACGGCCAGGTGGGCCGTTCCGCGCTCCACCGCGGCAGCCGCCGCCGGCCCATCGAGCACGAGGAAGGAGAGCACCCCGGGCCGGGCACGCGCGAGCGCCGCCAGCCGCCCGGAGACGACGTGCACGAGTGCCCCCTCCCCACACGCAAGCACCACCCGCTGCATCGCCCGCCCCCCGTGCAGCTCTGCCCGAAGTGACTGCTCGCGCTCCAGCACGTCACGCGCCCAGGCGAGCACCCTCCCCCCCTCCGCCGTCATCTGCAGCGTGCGCCCTCGACGCTCGTAGAGAGTCACCTCCAACTCCCGCGCCACCGCCTGCAACCGCGAGTGCATGGCGGGCTGCGACAACCCGACCGTCCTCCCGGAGCGGGTGAGGTTGCAGCCAGCCTCGGCGAAAGCCACCAGGGCACGCAGTCCATCGAGTTCCATGATGAGCAACTATCCATCTCATGGATACCTCGTGAGAAGCTCCGATTTCACCTCGGAGCCCCCGCGGGGCTACCTTCTCGGGTGAACGCTGATTCCGAGAGAACCCGACCATGTCTCCCCATCACCGCGCATCTCCTGACTCACCGGCCCTCGTCGCGAGGTCCAAGAAACTCTCATGGCTGCTGCGCCACGGCGCGCGGGAGTCCGGACTGTCCATGGACGAGGCCGGGTTTGCCTCCGTGGCAGACGTGCTGCGCCTCACCGGGCTGTCACTGACCCAGCTCGAGTCCGTGGTGCTCCACAACACCAAGGCCCGCTTCGAGCTGAGGGGCGAGTGGGTGCGGGCCGTGCAAGGACACTCGCCCGAGGGGACTCCCGTCACCCTGGAGGGGCTGGAGCGCAGTTGGGAGGAAGTGCTCGAAGACGCGCTGCTCTACCATGGCACCTCGGTGGGTGCCGCGCGGGCCATCCTCGACAGCGAGGGGGTGCACGCAGCCTCGCGCAGCCACGTGCACCTGGCGCCCGCGGTGGATGCCACGGTCGGCAAGCGGGCCGGGGTGGACGTGCTGCTGGTGGTCTGTCCCGTCCGGCTGCGCGAGGCCGGCCTGCGAGTCTTTCGGGCCCCCAACGGTGTGCTGCTCGCACGCGCTGTCCCCCGCCATGCTGTCACAGACGTGGTGACAGCCACGGCCGCCGGCAAGCAGGTGCTCGGGGAGCTGCTGCGCCGCATCTCTGGGGCGGTCAGCCCTCGCCATTGAAGCTCAAAGTATTACCTGACGCGTCTATTCCCTCCGCCTGACGCATTCACTCCCACCCCTGACGCGTCAGGTGCCCCTCGCGTGCCGCCACTTCCTGGGCGGCGCCGAGGGAGAACCTCACCCGGAGGACTCCCCGGACGCTGGCACGGGGATTGATTCAGCGTGAGTTCGCCGCTGCCTCAAGACGTGCTGTTGCCCCAACCTCCATCACCCCAGGGAGTCCGACCCCATGAAGCACCTCATGTTCATCCTCCTTTTCACCGCGGCGACTGCGCACGCTGCTGCGCCCGCAACCGACAAGGAGCGAGACAGCTACTCCATCGGCCAGGACCTCGCGAGCTCGGTCAAGCAGCTCGAAGTGGACGTAGACATCAACGCGCTGGTCCAGGGCTTGCGCGACAGCCTGGAGGGGAAGGCTCCGCAAATGAGCGCAGCGGACCTCACCAGGTCTCGGGACCGGGTCCAGAACTCGATGCTCCAGAACCGCAAGACGAAGCGCGACGCGGACGCGGCGAAGTTCGGCAAGGCGGGCCAGGACTTCCTCGCGAAGAACAAGGCCACGACGGGCGTGGTCACCACCGCCAGCGGTCTCCAGTACCAGGTGCTGACCCCCGCCACGGGCGCGAAGCCCGGCCCCATGAGCCGAGTGGTCTTCGACTACAAGGCCACCGTGGTCGGCGGCGCGGAGTTCGACAGCTCCGCCTCCCGTGGCAAGCCCGCCACCCTGGGCGTCAGCGACGGCATCAAGGGCTGGACGGAGGCCTTCCAGCTCATGCCCGTGGGCAGCACGTACCGCTTCGCCGTGCCGCCGCAGCTGGCCTACGGCGCCCAGGGAATCCCCGGCAAGGTCCCGCCGAACGCAACTGTCCTCTACGAGATCACCCTGCGCGAAATCGCGAAGTGAGCGGCCGGAGACCTTCCATGACCTTCCTCCAGAACAGATACGTGGGGCTGGCCGCGATGCTGCTGTTGATGGGCACGACGGCTGCCGCGCAGACACTCGACTGCCAGACGTACCAAGAGCGGATACCCGCCGCGGGGCTCACCCCCAATCCGAAGGCGGTGGCGATGGTGCCGCTCGACAAGCAGAAGGCGGGCTACGTCCGGGTGGGCGGCGGGTGCGAGGTGTCCCGCTTCGGCTTCGAGTCCGTGCACGCCGCGGTGATGGTCCAGAACGCACCGGACAGGGAGTTCGGCTGGCGGTGCAAGGGCGCGGATCCGGCGTTCGTCTCCAATCCGGCCTGGGCTCGCGCGTCCGTCACCTACTGCCGGGCCTCTGATGCGAGCGGCGCCACGCTGCCGCTGCAATGCACGACGCTCACCAAGAGGACGGGCCTCCTGCGCAACCCCACCGTCGAGGTGACGCTCACGCCGGCCCTCGTCTCCGACGGCTACGTCGTGGTCTCCGGCGGCTGTGACACCTCGCACTTCGGCAACGGCTCCGTGCACGCGGAGAACGTGGTCATCTCCCGGCCCACGCCCGGAGGCCAGGGCTGGTACTGCCAGGCAGCGGATCCGCCGAACCACGGGCAGGACGCCACGGTCGAGGCATCGCTCGTCGCTTGCCGCGTGGGCCCCACGGCGGTGACCCCGAAGCCCAACCTCCAGTGCACCGTGACGCAGGGCACCCAGGGCACGGGGGCCTATCCGAAGTCCATCGCCAAGGGGGCGTCCAAGGCGCTGGGCGGCGGCTGCGAGCTGTCCTATGCCGGCAATGGCTCCGCCCACGCGGAGTTCATGGTGCAGCAGGGGCCCCAGGCCGACGGGAGCTGGGCCTGTCTCGCCGCGGATCCGCCACTCATCTCCAACCCCGGCACCGCGAAGGCCAGCACGGTGAGTTGCAACCTCACCACCAGCACCCTGCCGCCGCCGGTGACCGCGCCGACGACGCGCAAGAACCCGATCATCATCGTCGGGGGAACCCTGGCGACGGAGATCATCTACTGGGTCCTGGAGGGACGGCTCCGGGCGGACGGCTACTACGTCGAGTTCTTCGAGCTGCCCGGAGGCGGGTTGATCGACATCCGCGAGGGCGCGCAGGCGCTCAAGAACCGGATAGCGGAGGTGCTGCTGAAGACGGGCGCGGAGAAGGTCAACCTCATCGGCCACAGCCAGGGAGGCATCACGTCCCGGACCTACGTCCATGATTACGGCTGGCGCGTCGTCGATAACCTCATCAGCCTGGGCACACCCCACAAGGGCACCCACGCCGACCCCCTGCTGGCCGCGCTGCTGGTCGGGTGCACGGGCCAACCCACGGACAAGCCCATCTGCACCCAGCTGCGCGCTGGCGCCTTCCTGGACGAGATCAACAAGCGGGCTTCCGACGACGGCATTGCCTACACGAACATCAACAGCGTGAAGCCGCTCGACGTGTTCACGGACGGGCTCACCAACGGCCGCATGGACAACTGCGACCGCACCAATGCGCAGGGCCAGACCCTGAGGTGCAACATCACGGTGCAGGAGGACTGCCCGGGCAACCTCGTCGAGCACATCGGGCTCGCGTCGAACGGCGTCGTCTACAGCGGCATCCGGCAGGCCTTGAACAACCAACCGGTCAAGCTCGATTGCTCGGCGCTCTGAGAGGATATGGCCATGAATGACAAGAAATGGTTGCTCCGGCTGTGCCTCGCCCTCCTGACGCTCTCTGGCGCCGCATCCGCGGCCACCCCGACCTACCAGACTCAGACCATCGAAGGCTGGACGGTGAACATCGACACCCGCCTACCGGCGATGAACAAGGCCGCGACGGACAAGGCCGTCGTGCTCCTGACGGGACAGTTGAAGGAGCAACACGGCTGCCGTCCCGGAGCAGCGGTGGAAGGTGACGCCGGAGATCAACGGCACCTTCCGGCTGACGAATCAGGCGCAGGGCGAGACCCTCTCGCTGGACATCATCAACGACGGCAAGGCCAACAACGCCCCCATCCTCGCCAAGAAGGCGCTCGTCTCGGGGCAGTTGTGGAAGGTGTCCCCTGTGAGCCCCTGTCCCTAGCCGTTGGGACTTGAAGAGAAGGGCCGCATCCCGCCGGTCTGTGCGCGACACGGACCGGCGGGCACGCCGCTCATCAGGTCCGTGCCATCACCGGAAACCGATGAGGCCCGGGTGGTAGCGTCAGGTTGCGCACGAAGAGATGCGCCTCCAGGTCCTCGCCAACGACGCCCGCCTGAGGCCACCAGCGCTCGGGCGTGAAGCCGAAGTGGACCGCGGTGATCGGCTGGTCAATCAATCGTGGGATGTGCGCACGCAGATCGAAGGACTCGAGCGCGAAGATGTCGTCGACATACAACGTGCCGTCCTCCACCCCGGCGAGCACCCAGGCCTTGTCGCTCAGCTGGCGAAGCGGCCGTGAGAAGGCATTCGCCGCATACCAGCTCGCGATCCTCGCGGAGCTACGCGCACCAAAGCGCTCAGTCACTGCAAGCCCCTTGTCGGACAACGAGACCAGACCCGCGCGGACGTGGGCCTCGGCCAGCTCGAGCACCGGCGCGGCCTCGCCTCCTGGCGCCGCATGGAGCTCGGTGCCGAACAGCGCCTGCTCCCGAGGCGTAAACCCGAAGCGCGGATAGAAGTCACGCACCTTCTCGTTGGCGAACAGCAGCACGGGCGCTCCGCCGCAATACGCGAGCGCCGCCTCCATCACCACCCGTGACAGCCCCTGGCCACGGTGGGAGGGCACGCAGCCAACCGCTCCGAGCTGGTAGCCGATGACCTCGCGGCCCTCGACACACAGCCGCATCCGCGTCACCGATGCATTGGCCACCACCCTCCCCTCTTCGAGCACGGCGAAGGCGCGATAGTCGTCGTTCCATTCACCCCACGCGCACCAGCGCCGGAAGTCCACGGTGCGGAAGACCTGGGGCACGTAGTCACAGAAGGCGGCTTGCAGTACGCGGTCGCGGTGGTCGATTTCCACGGCGGTGGGGATCGTCATGAATGGATTCTCCCACGTGTTGACGACGCGCACACCGGAATCTGCCGCCCGTTGCGTCCTCCACATCAGGAGGGAATGCCTGAGGGGACTGTCCGGACGCCGGGCGTGCCTGGTCGGCCCCCGTGTTCAGAGATTGATTTCATAGGGCTTGCAGTACAGACGTACCCGGTTGCGCTCCGCCGAGGGGACCTTCGCCCACTGCGCGCGGGCATTGGCGAGGTCTCTCTGGCGGCAATGGGCCCGGGTGAGGAGCGAGTACGAGCCCCCGGTAATCTTCGTCCGCTGGCTGCGGCGGGCGAGCCGGAGCGCCTCCGTGGCATCGCCCGCGGCAAGGGCTTGCTCCGCCTCCTGCAGGTCCTTGCGCACCACCTCGGGCACCTCTTCGGACGAGCCCTGGCGCGCGCGGGCCATCGCGGCGGGCCGCGACTCAACAGGAGGAGTCTCGACGGAGGCAGTCTCCTGTACCGGGGTGACCGGCGCTGACTCCTCCTGTCTGGCTTCTGGAGGAGTCTCGGTTGAAGACCCGGCAATGGGAGGCGACAGTGGAGTCGACGGATTCGGGAGAGGCTCCGCCTTCGTCGTGTGCTCCGGTGCACTGACAGTCGGGGTGGAGGCGGACCGCGGACGCAACCCCCACCCGATGGCCGCGGCGCCCAGGAGCAACACCACCGCCGCCCCCAAGACCACTGGCACCTTCGACTTCGGCGGAGCCTCGGGGCGCAGCGATGCCGGGAGAGATGGAACCTCCACCTGGGCTGGCTCGGACTCGGGCGGCGTCTTGGGGCGCAACGACACCGTGCGCGCGGGTGCCTCCGCCTGGGGTGTCTCGGGAGCAGAGCGGACACCCGCTGACGTAGGCGCCACCTGCGGAGGGACCGCTGGACGCAGCTGTTGCTTCGGCTTGGGGAGTGTCTGGAGCGGAGTCCCTGTCAGCTCGGCGATGAACGACGCGACGTCCGGGAAACGCTCCTGCGGCTTCTTCGCGAGCGCCCGGTCCACCGCCGCGGCCACCGCGGCAGGTACGTCCGGACAGAGCGAGCCCAACGGCTCGGCAGGCTCATTCACGATGCGGTAGATGAGCTCCGCCACGGAATCCGAGTAGAAGGGCGGCCGGCCGGTCAGCATCTCGTAGACGATGCCCCCGAGGGCGAACAGGTCCGAGCGGGCATCCACCTCGCTGTTGCGTCCCATCGCCTGCTCGGGCGCCATGTACCGCGGTGTGCCAATCAGCACGCTCTGATCGACCTGGAGGGTCTGCGCGGTGACGAGCTTCGAAATACCGAAGTCGAGCAGCTTCACCTGCTGGCCCACCACGCCCCCGGACTCCGTGGGGACGAGGAACACGTTGCCCGGCTTCAGATCCCGGTGGACCACGCCCGCCTGATGGGCCGTGTGGAGGGCCGAGCCGATCTGCCGCGCGATGAAGAGCGCCTCCTGAAGCGGAAGGGGGCCTTGTCGGATCCGTCGCGAGAGGCTGCTGCCGCGCAGGTACTCCATCACCAGGTAGGGGGTACCGTCCTCCATGCTGTGGAAGTCGAGCACCTCGACGATGTTCGGGTGACCGAGCCGAGAGGTGACCTCCGCTTCACGATGGAAGCGCGCGTACAGCTCGGGCCGCACGTCCTCTCCGACGTGGAGTACCTTCACCGCCACCTGCTTGCCGGGGAGCCGAAGGTGCTGGGCCAGGAAGACCGCCCCCATGCCTCCCTTCCCCAGTTCCGAGATGAGCTCGTAGGTGTCTCGCAGGATGGTGCCAACACGAACGGGAGCCGAAGCTGGATGAGTCATAGGCCTCGCCCTTCTCCCATCAAGGTCTGACGCTGTCTCCATGATCTCAAGCGCCTGCCTGATCCCATACTCCAAGAATCTGAAACCAGGGGCTGCCGGGCGCAGATCGGCTCCTGCTTGCGTCGAGGGCCATGACAGTCCGTCCTCACCGCTCGGCCACGCTCAAGGACGCCTACATCCAGCCGCACTGCACCTCGTTCCAGGCGAGGTCAGCAGTCCGGCGTGACCTTCAACCAGCGGCCGTAGTGGTCGGAGTGGGTGTAATAGGGCCACTTCCGCTGACCTGAATCGAGCGTCATCCAGACAGGGGCCCAGCCGCTGTACTGGATATTGCCGAAGGGGCAGGTGCCGAAGTGGCCGGGCTTGCCGAGCAGCACGGCATCCAGGTCTCCCGTGGCACCGGAGGCCATGCCATTCGGACCGGTGTCGACGGCGGTGCCAACCCAGTTGGACTTGAAGCCAACGGTCTCCTGGCTGCTCATGACGGCATCCATGTAGCGATAGTCCGCCGGCTCGAAGAAGGCCCCGCTGGCGGAGGCTTGCTCCAGCAGTTGATGGCCCCTGGAAGGCCTGGTGACCGCGTCGAAGTCGGCGTTGAGGTCGCCGCCGAGGATGACAAGCGCGGGTGGGTAGCTGGCCCGATTGATGGTGACCGCCTCCTCGATGAAGCCCAGCGACTGCTTCATGTTGGAGATGCGCGAGTTGTCGGAGGGGGTGTCCCCTTCGAGGTGGCCGTTGGTCCCGTAGGTCAGGTGGGTGTTGAAGACGTAGTAGTACCCCCCCTCCTTCGAGAAGATCGCCCCCCAGACGCCCTTCTCCTTGTGCACGTCGGGACCGTTGCTGGTGGTGAAGGCACGAAAGCCAAGCTCCTTCATCAACCGGGTGCCCCGCTTGTAAAACATCACCAGCCCGCTGCAGTCGTTCTCGATGGCGCCGAGGGAGTCATCGCAATACTGCCCGGTGGGGGTCAGCATGCTGTAGCCGCGTGCGACCAGATCGGACCTGGGACCATCTCCGATGATGTCGTCATAGTCCCAGGCTTCCTGGAACAGGAGGATGTCGGCGCACCGAGTCACCTCGCCGAGGCTCTGCTCCATCTCGTCGCCGAAGTCGGTGACGAACGGGACGTTGTGAAAGATGTTGTAGGACACGATGCTGAGCGCACCGGAGTCGTCGCAGGTCTCGTTGAGCTGCCAGGACGGGGTGGCAGAAGGATTGAAGTATTCGTTCGGGCCGACCTCGTCGAACCAGACCTTGGGACGGTTCGAGTAGTAGGCATCGAGCTCGTTCTTGGGCCCATCCTGGGATGAGCAGGCGAGGGTCAGGCCTGAAACGAGGGAGAGCACGGCCCAGCCGGTCTGGAGTTTGCGATTTTTCATTGCAGGTCGTACTTCTCGAACAGTCGCTGATCGACTGCGAGCATTCGTTGGCGCAGTTGCTCTGGGCTCGACTCGCTGGCCAGTTGCTTCAGCAGCAAGTCCCGCTCTTGGTTGAAAGCCTTCAGGCGCTCGCTCCGGGTCTGCTGTTCCTGGTGGTAATCCAGGTAGCGCCGGGCGTACTCGGGGCCGGTGTAGCGCTCGAGCACTTCTCTTCGCTGCTCCGGTCCGAGCACATCCGCCGCCTCTCGGATGCGCAGTTCGTGCCTCGCCAGCTCCACCGGCTCCATGACGGACATGAGCCGCACGCCGTGCTCGTGCTCGATCCGCTGGAGCGCGTCCTGATAGGCGGCAAGCTTCTGCTCGAGCGGCATGCGGGAATCCCCGGCGAGCTCACCCACCCGCTGGGGCAGATCGAGGAGGTCGTCGGACAAGCCGAAGAGACGTCGATCCAATGCGGCACCGGCAATGTCCCGGCGCGCTTCCCGGAACCGCTCGTGGACGGCGAGGAATTCAGCATCAGAGTGGGACCGCGGGTTGCTCGTCACCAGCCTGTCGAACTCCGCGTCGATCCGTGCCAGCATGCTCCAGAAGGCCACGGAGGTGACCTCCTCGGGAAGGGCGAAGCGCTCCTGGAGGTAGGCGAAGAGAAGGCCGCGGCACTCGTCGGCCCCGCGCTGCGGGCTCCCGCAGTACCTGTCGCGGAGGCTCTCCAGGATGCGACCCGGAGCCATTCCGAAGTCGCCTCTCGCGGCGGCACGTTCATAGGCCTGGACCAGCGTCTGGGAGGGCTGAGCCACCAGGAACCGGGCCTCGGGCTCTCGAGGCTGGGCAGCAGCACCCGTTGACGCTCCGGCCACGCCAGGGGCGCGCCCGTTCCCCGGTGGAGTGGTGGCGGCGCTTGCGGTAGAGCGGGTTGTGCTCACCTCGCCAGCAGACTGGACGGGACTCGCGAGGTTCCACCAGACGGCAAGGCCCAGAAACACCAGGCACAGCAAAAATCCCGAGGCTCTCGTGAGGCCGCGCATGACGAGCCGTATCTTGTCACAGCGCGCCCCTCGCCCACATGAGCCTCTGCGTCATCAGGCTCACCAGCCAGGCGAACCAGCGCTCGTGACCTGGGGCAGGCGGCGAATCGGGTGCGAACCCCTAACTCCAGTACCTTGCTGTGAGCAATCGCCACGCGAAGCCCAGTTCCAGCGGCCGTCCCATCAACCGCTGGGCCTCGGACTCCAGGAACCTCTCCGATGCAGGTCACTCTCGTCGGGTTGGGACTCGCGCCGCTGTCCGGCCAGCCAGGCGCCTCCATCTCCTGGCGAACGCTGGCCTCCATCCCTCAGCCAGCGGCGGTTGTGCTCCGCGTGCACAGGATTTCCTGCGCGAGAGCCGCGAGGCTTTCGCTCTCGAGGAGGGGGGAAGACATGAGACGCAGAAATGGGAGCGGGTCTGTCCTGCCGCTGCTACTGGCGGCGGGATTGGCCGCGTGTGGCGGGACGGTGGGGGATGAACCGGTGTCGGAGGCGCCCGCAGAGGTGGCCCAGGCGGCGGGCGAGTCCGGGAGGCCTACCGGCGCGCTGCGCTGGGCCCATCTGCTCACCGGGCCCGATGACAACAGCGGGACCCTCGTCCGGGACAGGGATGGCGGCTTCCTCGCCATGGTGAACTTCGTCGGCAGCATCGACCTCGGCGAGGGCCCCGTCCTGGCTCCGGGGGGCTCGTCCAGCGCCGCGGTGGCGCTCGCGCGCTACGACGTCCAGGGACGCTTGCGGTGGGTGAAGGTCCTCGGTGCCCCGCCGGACTTGCCGGGCCGTGCCTTCGGCTTCCGCCATGCGGTGGACAGGCACCGCAACATCATTCTCTTCCTCGACGCGGATAACGTGGACTTCGGGGAGGGAGTGCTGCTCTCCGGCCTGATCCTCGTGAAGCTCGACCCCAAGGGGCGCCATCTCTGGTCACGCGGCTTCTCCACCGAGCCGGGCTCCCTCAACGTGAACCGCATCGTGACGGACCGGGACGACAACATCGCCCTGGCCGGGGTGATGTCGGGCACGGTGGACTTCGGGCGAGGCCCCCTCTCCACCCGGGAGTTCCCCGTGGGAATCCCCATCCTCAGTGCCTTCCTCACCAAGTACTCCCCCTCGGGCGAGAACCTGTGGACGTTCCTCGACGTGGAGAACCAGAGCGACGGCCTGGGCGCCGCCGTGGATAGCCAGGGCAACTTCCTGCTGTGTGGCTCGGTCATCACCGACGTCCAGACGGAGCCCTTCGTCCTCATGCTCTCGCCGGGGGGCGCCGTGCGCTGGGTGCGGCGGTTGGAGGGGGCGCTCGGGTTCGCCCGGAGCGTGGCCACGCATGGCAACCGGGTGGTGGTGGTGGGCACCTTCGCCTTCACCTTCACCTTCGCGGGGCGAGCGCACACCGCGAGCCTCAATGGCGACATCCTCCAGGATGCCTTCGTCGCCGCCTTCACCCGGGACGGGGAGGAGCGCTGGGCGTGGAACTTCGGCTTCAGCGTCGAGGACGTCGCCATGGATGAGCGGGACGGCGTGGTGGTGGTGGGCAGCTACGAGGCGGGCAGTGGAGACCTCGGGGTGCTGGGGCCCTTGCCTGGCAACCCGGCGACGCTGGCCAACGTTTACGTCGCGAAGTTCAACCGGGTGACGGGGGCGCCGCTCTGGTCGCGAGGCTTCACCGCGAGCGGTCCCGATAGGGGCTCGCCCGGACTCGAGAGCGCCTCCGTCGCGGTGACGAAGGAGGGCCGCGCCGCCGTGCTGGGCCAGTTCTCCGGCACGCTCACGGTGGGCGCCGAAACCCTCGAGGCCGAGGGACCCTCGGATCTCTTCCTGCTCGGCCTGGAGCGCTGAGCCGGTCCGGGGGGCCGGGGAGGACCATTTCCCCGGTCCAACCCGGCTCCACCGGTTATCCTGTTGGAGTTCCGGTAGTCCCCCAAGGCGAGCCGCGCATCCTCGTTGGGAGTAGGCTCGGCTCAGAGCGGCGGGTAACTTTTAGTGGAGGCGGCGGGAATCGAAGCCGCTAAGGGCGGATCCGCCTTCCCGCGGGACCAGAGGCCCCCCCGTTTCCCTCTGAAAATGGAGCGCCCATCCGTCCGGGCGAGTCCATGCGCGTCCGTTCGTTTTGGTCCCCTTGGACCCCTCGCCGGGCGATAAATGCGAGCCCTTCGCTCCCCGTTCTGGCTTCTGGCGCTGATGCCGTAGCCTTCTAATGCCGTGCCCTGATGGCCTCTACCGGACCCGAGCTTCGGCTGCCATGCCCTGGTGGCCTCCACCGGCCCGAGCTTCGCGTGCCGCGCCCTAGTTGTCTCCCCACTGCCCGAGCTTCGCCTATCGCGCACTAGTGGCCTCCATGAGCCCGAGCGCCGTTGACTCGGGTTGAGGCGTCGCCCGAAACTTTCAATCTCGACAAACCGGACAGTACCGGGAAGCACTCTGCCTCCTTCGGACTCGTCCACTCAGCCGAGGTTGAACGGGAGTGCAGGCAGGCAACGCAGCGAAGCACGGAGGGACAAGGCAATGCACCCTGCAGGTCTAACGCGATTGATGGCGCTGCTAACGGCGGTGGCGGTGGGAAGCATCGGATGCGCCCACACGCAAGAGCCCGAGCGCAAGATGTACCTGATCGCCGAGGACGCAAGCAGCATCGACTTTCAAGAAGATGCACGCGGGATCGGCGGAGCTGGGGCTGAAGCTTACTGCAACGAGCTACAAAAGCAGTGCTACACCAAGTGCATGAGGCGCAAGCCTGAGATCCCATCCATCGAGAAACACTCTGGCAAGCACAAAGAGCACTGCACCACGAAGTGTCTCAACGAATTCATGGATTGCGTCAAGAAAATGGAGGAACTGGAGAGACAGGAAGCACAAAGCAAGGAGCTTCAATTCCCAAGCATGAGAGAAGCGCTCGACTGGCTCAAAGTGCACACCCCCGAGGCGCCCCCCGGAACCCATGTAGTCGTGGCCGGAGTAGGCTTTGTTATTGCGATAATCGGCGGCGCGCTCTTTCTTGTTCCCACCTAAGCCAAACATTGCCTTCAAAAACATAAACGCGAAAGGCTCGGCGCTACCATGCCCTACATTCCAGACTTCGACACGGACGCAATCCTCATCGCTCTTAACGCCATCAGCCAGAAGCATCCGGAGGGGTCCCCGGAACGGGACGTAATCGAACTCGCGCAGATCGCATTGGTCTACCCTCGCCACATCCGGAAAGAGGGTGACTTCCGCAGGTTCTACAAAGAATTCTTTGATCCCTCATTCAAGCTCAAGGTCTCCCATGAGTTCGTAACGCGGGAGGATGCAGACAAATGGCTTGCCAGCGGAAACGCGAAGGACGCCGAGCGCGTCAGAATCGCCGGCAAGGGTTTCATGGTCGTTCAACTGCCAGGAAGGTTGACGTTTATGAGCGCACCTCTTGAAGACGAAGAGGTGGAGGAAGACGAATCAGGGGAGGATTCCGAGTAGGCGATTCACGCTTACGGGAACGTCACCTTGCCGATTGCAGCCGTGCGCCCCTCGGCGTCCCATAGCCTGAGGGTGTACGTGCCTTGGGCCTGATTCTCCGTCACTTCAAATTCCACCACCACCCGGCCCCCCTTGCCCCCGGAATACGCAGTGACGGCCACCGTGCTCTCCTCTTGGTAGGAGCGCTGAAGACGGGGACGCCGCTCTCCCTCTCGCTGATACTGGGCGCCATCCTCACGGCCGCCGGGGCCTCGGGGCTGTGAAACTGGGGCAAGAAACTGACCGCCGCAGCCAAGGCGTCCGCCCGACCCGTGACGCGCTGAGTCTCGCCAGTTGCTGAAGCACAAAGTGTCCGGCCTCCAATCTTGCCTGGAGGCCGGGCCCTATTGGATGATTGGGGGCACGAGGAACATCGGGCAGGTGCGCAACAACCGCCCGCGCAACGTCCGGATCGCCGATGACTGACGCTCAATCTGATGCAGGCTCACACAGATTTCTCAGGTTTAAGTCAACGGGACGCGACGCGACGCATGCTCGACAACTGGCTCTTGATCTCGCGAACTTCTACATCAAGCAAAAGTGGTCGATGAAGCGATGGAAAAACCATCCAAAGTTCCAGGTTCATTGGGAGACGAAGGCTGGAGGGTTGGCTCCCGGCGGCGGCCCACTGATGAAGAAAGTAGTGTCGGAGCCCTTCAATCAGAGTGTTATTGAACGCGCGGTCAAAACCAAAGGATCCGCGTTCGCGGAAGCCCTTCATCTCCCCGAACCTCGTACGGAATGGCTCGATGGTTCGGTTCCCATCTTTATGGGGTTCCACTACACCGACGGAACTGGAGACTCCGTTAAGATACAGATTGATGCAGGCTTGGGTGATAAATTCCCGCTAATGCCGGTTCTCGACAGAGAAGGGGTTGCCGAAGTCTCATTTCAGACCAGCCTGCTCCGAAGTATCGCAGAACTCCGAAAGCGGATTGTTGACACAAGTGTCATGGGCGGAAGCGACCAGTGGTCGCTCTTTACGTCTTTTCGCATGTTGATGGCAGAGTCGGTGTCGCTAATTGACAACACGCTCCACCAACTCTACTTCAAAGCTCAGTACGACCCTTTGCCATCCTGGCGATTTAATGTGTCGGCCCTTGGGCCGCGACATGGCGTTCGCGTAATGGACAAATTGAAGTGGGTTTATTCCATAACGGGCGTTCCGCTCGATGCTCGCGACCAAGTGACTGCCTTCACGCACGTAAAGACAGTCATGAATCACTTTGCTCACATGGACCCTCCTTGTATGTGCTTTACAATGGAGGAGGCCGCCGACTGGCTGAACAAGGTGCGAATGGTGGCCGAGCTGAACTGGAGAATACGACAGGCTGTCGGGGGTCCACCTTCACTGTCTTTGATTGAGCTGCTGCTGCAGCCGGAAGTTGAATTTGTTCCAATTTATCCCAACGCCAAGCGGATTCCCCCCCCCACTGTAGGTTATGCGTCCGTTAGCGAGGCGACCCTTATTGCCAAATCGCGAGACCGCACATGAGGTAGATGTCAACACTGAGTCACTTGTGAGCACCTGGGTGCGTGCACCGGACCATGTGGAACACCGATTCCGGGGCAAGTGGAACACTGATTCCGGAGCATGTGGAACACCCATTCCGGCCATGTGGAACACCGATTCCGGGCAAATGGAACGCACCCGGGAAGTAGGCAACGGGATGGGCGACACAGTGGAGCGTTGACGGTGCTGGACGAGCCGCCGCCTCTGACCTCCCCTCCAGATTTGGTCCAAATTTGGTCCGACGAGAACCGATTTGGTCCCCAAAGGCGAGCCGAGCCTCCTCGTTGGGAGCAGGCTCGGCCCAGAGCGGCGGGCAACCTCTACCGGAGGCGGCGGGAATCGAACCCGCGCCGGGCGGTGCGAAAACCCCAGCAGGATCGCGCCCTTACTGTTGATGGTCACCAGGAAGCGCAGGTTCCTGGTCATGGGTCGCCGGGAGTTGCCTGACTTCAAGACCACTCCCTGAGATGGGTGTGGCCGAGAAGTTGAGGGGGGGAGAGTGCGCCGGTGGAATCCACGGTCGCGCGCGTCCTGAAAAGACGGAAGGCCCACCAGTAGCGGCTGGAGGGCCCTCCTTGGAGGCGCGCCCTGGTGTGCGAGAGGGGCGAGCCGGTGAGGAAGAGGTAGCGCACTCCGGGGCGCGGCGCCAGAAGCCGGCGCGCGCAGGAGTGTCGTGGAGGCGCTGCGCTTCGTGGTGTGCGGCCGGCCCGAGTGTCGGCAGGTGTTCTTCCTCTGCTCTGCGTGCGACCGTGGCCAGCGCTACTGCGGGCCGCCGTGCAGTCGAAGGGCGCGGGCGGAGTCAATGCGCGCGGCTGGTGCGCGCTACCAGCGCACCCGGGACGGACGGCACGCACATGCCGCGCGGCAGGCGGCCTGGCGGGAGCGGCGGCGAGAGAAAGTGACGCATCAGTCTCCCGCTGCCGTGGCGCGGACAGCCAGTGTGCCCGTCGCGCCGGCCCCGGCCGCCACGCAGGTGGCCGCGGAGCCGAGCGCAGCGAGGCCACTGCCGCATGCACCGCCGCCCTCCATCCCCGCCTGCACCTCGTGCGGGCGTCAGAGTCCCTTCCTGCGCCACACCACGCTTGCGCGCACCCACGTGGGCCGGCGCTTCAGGGCTGCCCGTCCGCCGTGAGGTGGGCCCATGATTTCCCCCGAACTCGCCGCCCGCATCC
Organism: Archangium lansingense; assembly: GCF_026626635.1. GTDB lineage: Bacteria > Myxococcota > Myxococcia > Myxococcales > Myxococcaceae > Archangium > Archangium lansingense. The sequence goes on along the minus strand of NZ_JAPNKA010000001.1, from coordinate 5,569,016 downwards.
GCCGACTGCACTTCGCCGAGCACTGGAAGGTGGGCACCATCTGCTCCGAGCTGAGCGTGCACCACGACACCGTCCGGCGCGCCCTGACGCTCGAGCGCGTCAGCGGCACGGGGGTGAAGTCCGTCAGGCCCACGCTGCTGGATGCCTACAAGGGCTTCATCCAAGCCACCCTGGAGGCCCACCCACGCCTCACCGCCATGCGCCTCTTCCACATGGTGAAGGCGCGCGGCTACGTGGGTGGCCCGCTCCAGGTGCGCCGCTACGTGCGCACGGTGCGTCCCACCTCTCGCGCCGAGGCCTTCCTGCGCCGCAGCACGCTTGCGGGCGAGGAGGCCCAGGTGGATTGGGGACACTTCGGCACGCTGTCCGTGGGCAACACGCGCCGCCCTCTGTGCTGCTTCGTCATGGTGCTGGGCCACAGCCGCGCCCTCTACGCGCGCTTCTTCCTCGACATGACGCTGGAGAGCTTCCTCAGGGGCCACGTGCTGGCCTTCCAGGCGCTGGGGGGCGTGCCGCGCGCGCTGCTGTACGACAACTTGAAGTCCGTGGTGCTCGAGCGCGCCGGCGACGCCATCCGCTTCCACCCGCGCCTGCTGGAATTGGCCGGCCACTACCACTTCGCACCCAAGCCCTGCGCCCCCTACCGCGGCAACGAGAAGGGCAAGGTGGAGCGCACCATCCGCTACCTGCGCGACTCCTTCTTCGCCGCGCGCACCTTTAGCGGCGTGGATGACCTCAACTCTCAAGCGGCGCGGTGGGCGGCCGAGGTGGCCCACGCGCGCCAATTGCCCGGCGACGTCACCGGGCGCACCGTCGCCACGGCCCTCGAGGAGGAACGCCCGCGGCTGCTGCCCCTGCCCGCACACCCGTTTCCCACGGACGTGGTGCGCCCCGTCGCCTCCGGCAAGACGCCCTACGTGCGCTTCGACTCCAACGACTACTCCATTCCACACACCCTGGTGAAGAAGCCCCTCACCCTGGTGGCCTCCGAGACACGCGTACGCGTACTGGACGGCTCCGAGGAGGTGGCCTCCCACCCGCGCTGCTTCGAGAAGGGCCGCACCCTGGAGCAGCCCGGCCACCTCGCCGCCCTCGCCGACGCCAAGGCCCGCGCGCACGAGCTGCGCGGCCGAGACTTGCTGCGCGCCTCCTGCCAGCAGGCGGAGGGCTTCCTCGCGGCCCTCGCCCAGCGCGACCTCTCGCTGTCACACCACACTGCTCAATTGCTGAAGTTACTTACGCTCCACGGCGCACGCGCCCTGGATGAGGCCCTCGCCGAGGCCCTGCGCAAGGGGGCGGTGAGCGCCCCCGCCGTGGCCCACCTCCTGGACCAGCGCGCTCGCCGCCAGCGTCAGCCTCCACCACTCACCGTGGTGCTGCCGGATGACCCGCGCATCGCCGCCTCCCGCACCCGCCCCCACTCCCTCGCCGACTACGACCGCCTCCTCGACAAGGACTCCGCCGATGACGACTCCACTCGCTGACCGCCTGGCCTCCCTCGGACTGCACGCCACCTCCCAGGGCCTCGCGGACCTCATCGCCCGCGCCACGAAGGCCAGATGGGGCGCTACCGAGTTGCTGGAGCACCTGGCCGACGAGGAGCAGAAGGAACGCGGCCGCAGAAGTCTCGAGCGGCGCCTGTCTCGCAGCCGCCTTGGCCGCTTCAAGCCCATGGCGGACTACGACTGGGGATGGCCCAAGAAGATTGACCGCGAGGCCGTCGAGTCCGCCTTGCGCCTGGATTTCCTGGAGCGCGCGCGCAACGTCGTCATTGTCGCCCCTCAGGGACTGGGCAAGACGATGATCGCGCAGAACATCGCCCACCAGGCCGTCCTCAAGGGGCACTCCGCTCTCTTCGTCACCGCCTCCCAGTTGCTGCTCGACCTGGGCGCCCAGGACACCAGCCGCGCACTGGACCGCCGCCTGCGCCACTACACCAGCCGCACCAGCCTGCTCGTCATCGACGAGATGGGCTACCTCGCCTACGACGCGCGCAACGCGGACCTCCTCTTTCAAGTCGTGGCGCGCAGGTATGAACAACGCTCATTGGTGATGACCACGAATCTGGCGTTTTCGGACTGGCCGACCATTTTTCCCAACGCCGCGTGCGCCACCGCGCTGATTGACCGCGTCATCCACCACGCGGACGTCCTCGCTATCGAAGGCGAGAGCTACCGCCGCCGCGAGGCCGAGGAGGCCGCGACGACCAGGAGGGCGAAGTCCAAGCGCTGAGCCTCACCTCGGACCGGGATGCCGGACCCCCGGCACACCTCCAGCGTCCCAGTCCAAATTTCCGCGTTTCCTCGTGAACGCCAACACCTTACCTCGTAACCGCCCGGATTGCTTGGGAGTCGATATCCCGCCGCGTCCCATCCCGTCCCGTCCTGTTGAGGCCCGTTCCGCAGGCTCACGCGACATAGACGCAACATGGCGGGAGCTGCCCACCTCCCGCCGTTAGGCCCTCCAGGGCAGTGTGGCTCACTGCTGCTGGGGCCGTCCTGGACGTGCAGCTCGCTCCCGCTGGCGGAGTCCTGTGCCGGGGCTGCTGCGCGGCTCTATCAGCGACGAGGGCTCAACCGGAACGAGTCAGGGGCGCCAGCCGAGGCGGGAACGGCCCGGATGCTCGGCACTGCTCCAGCTACGGGCAAGCCAACAAAGGTCCAGAGGCACTTCTCTCACTGGAGGACGAGCAGTGCGAGGCCGCCGAGCCGAGAACGCAAGACGTTGTAGCTCATAGCTGGTTCAGATCTCTAAGAGGGTGTTGAACAGGGGCGGTCAGGCAAGCCGGCGTAGCATGAGCTTTATCATGCCCAGGTGGATGAAAGCTTCGGAAGACTCCTCCTTGCGCTCGTAGTCCTTGGACAGACGTCTCTCGCGATTGAGCCAGCCGAAGGTGCGCTCGCCAATCCAGCGCTTGGCCTGCACGACGAAGCCTCTGTCCTTGTCCGAGCGTTTCACCACCTCGAGGTTGATGCCACTCTCCTTGGCCACCTTCTCCACCTGTTCCCCCTGGTAGGCTCCGTCTGCCCACGTCTTCTGGAGCATGGGGTACTCCTGCGCAGCCATGGGGAGCACGGCTTGGACCGCATCCCTGTCCTGCACATCCGCCGTCGATATCCACGCCACCAGCACCAGGCCCAACGTGTCCACAAGCAGGTGGCGCTTGCGCCCCTTTACCTTCTTGCCTGCGTCGTAGCCCTTCGTTTCCGCCTCTTCCGTTGTCTTCACGCTCTGGCTGTCGAGGATGCTCGCGGTGGGTTGTGCCTTTCGGCCGGCCTTCTTGCGCACCTTGACTCTCAGCGCGTCGTGTATCCGTTTGAGGGTTCCGTTCTTCTTCCACAGGTCGAAGTAGTGGTAGACGAGCTGCCAGTCCGGCAGGTCGTGCGGCATGTAGCGCCACTGCGCCCCCGTGTGGGTGATGTAGAGGATGGCGTTCACCACCTCCCGACGCGGATGCAGCACCTCCTGGGGTCCGCACTCGCTGGCCCGGACAAAGGGCTCCACCAACGCCCACTGCTCGTCGTTGAGGTCGGTGGGGTACGGCTTCCTGGCGGGCATGGGAAGGTCGCTCATGCCTCTTGAGGTAAGGACGCCTCCCCGAGGGCACAACTTGCCCGGTCATATCCACGACCCTACCTTTCTGGACGGTAACCAGGAGGTGGTGCGGCAGCGGACGTGGCGGCAGCGGCAGAGCAGGAGTCGTCCACCAGCGTGGTGGTCGGTACGGGTGCGTGCGGCATCAGGCGCATGCACTTCGTGCCCCGACCGCGAACAGTGGGCCATTGTTCGGAGCGATCAGTCCGCCCAGTTCAACAGCCTCTAAGAGCCGGAGATTCCAGAGGAGGATGGTCTCTTTCTCCTCGGAAGGCCGAATCAGGCAGCGAAGTGGCCCGTCATGCGAGACAAGAAAGACCAAGCCCCCGGGATTAGCGAAGGCAAACGACGCGGCGGCCCGATGGCGTGACCCATGTTGATCGATGTCGTAGACATCACCCGGCGTGCCTTGAAGATTTTGTGCGACATGCACCGTGGGCGTGACCGCCTTGGTTGGCACCGCGTAACCAGCGCCGATGACCTTGAGGTCGGGACCCAGGAGCAGGGCATTGTCCAGTGCTGTCAACTGGCCAATGTTCGCGATGAGCGAGTCCAGGGCCTCCTTCGCCGTTCTCGCCTCTTCATCGGCGGCACTTGCTTCTGGCTTGAAGGCCAGATCGAGCGCACGCGTTTTTGCTGTCGTGGCTCGCCGGAGGAGTTCACTGAGCAGCGATTGATGGTGAGAGAGGGGATAGACGGGTTTCTTCGCCGTGGAGGGCTCCTTCGCGAGGATGGCGATGAGCCCGCCATGGCGGGTCGAGACCATGGTGTTGATGAGATCGAAGAGCAGAGACGAGACGTCGGAATTCGGAAACGGGAAGAAGGAGGCCTTGGTCAGAGTCCGGACGAGGTTCTGACAAACCGTTTCAAGCGTCTTCCTGACGAGCCCATCGGTGTGGAGAATCTCCCACAAAGAAAACTTCTGCTTCGGGGAGAGCCGTTTCCCGCGTTCGTAGCGGAAGACCTCCTCACCCGCGCGGTGTAAGACGATGAAGCCGGGTTCTGGCGCGGAGAACACCCATACGTTTCCGCCGTCCGTGGATTTGCTCCGCCGCGCCAGTCCCAGGATATGAAGTTGATCGTTATGCGGGCCCACGATGATGGCTGTTCGCTCCACATCGGCGGCGAGAGTGAGCTTCACCAGGGCATCGGCGGTGAGCAGGATGGGATGGAATGGAATGACCGTCCAGGCAAGGGCCGGTTCCTGTGGACTGTGGAAGTCCGCCTGCTCCCGGGTTCGTTCCAGGCCTTGGACTCCGTCCTCGTGGTAGACGATGCGAGCGAGCGCGGGATGGCCTTCTTCTCTCGCCAGACTGGCGAAGAAGAGGGTGTCGATGAGGTGGCCGAAGTGGCGACCCTCCGGAGGAGGGGGGCCCCTGTACTCCTGCCACCAGTCTAGCAGCGCATCACGCGGGTACTTCAAAGTGGGATCGCTCATGGTCGACCCCCATTTTACGCGGGGTCGGGAAAGATTGCTCGGAACCAGCCCCTGGTTGAACCGCTCAGAGGGCGTTGAGCAGGAGCGAGCAGGCAGGCTACTTCCGTGGGGTCTTCGCAAGCGTCGTGTGCCTGCTCGTCCGCTGGGCAGGCACTGACTCGCGTGGTTGGTCGCACTAGCTCAACACCCTTAGCTGCTACGAGGTTTCAACCGGAGCAATGACAGGGACGCTAGTTGAGGCGCGAGCGGCCTGGATGCCCAGTATCCCCCCGGCTACGGGCAAGCGGTCGCCTGTCCCTGCACTATCCGTGAGAGCGCGCTTGGCTGGCACCGTTACCGCCTTGGATCCCTCCACAGCCCCGAATGCGGCTGACGTGTGCCCTTCCCTCCACCAAGCCCCGAGCCCCAGCAGCCGCGCCGCTGGAGTCTCCTAGCGCGGTCCAGGTGCGCGCCTCACGGTTTCACCGGCCATGGTCGGGGCGTGCAACCTGGCGCCCTAGAGCCTGCACCGCCCCCGAGCATGGGCTGCCTGCTGTGTTCGCGCTCGCCCTGGTCCGAGTTGCGGCTGCGGCACCCTGGCCCCTTTCGTGCCCCCGGCGCGCTCGTCCGTAGTGTCGGGGCGCCCTGTCATACTCCGAGCAGCCCCGCCAGGACCCGCTAGGTCCTAGCCCGAATGGAGGACCTTCCCATGCGTTTCCGAGCCTGCCTTGTACTTCTGCTCTTGGCCTCAGCCTGCGCGAGCGCGCCCGCCCCGCAGTCGATGCCACGGCCCCATGCCTTCGCGTCGACTCCCACCCCGGGCCCGCGCATCCGGCTCGTTTCCTCGCCGATGGAGCCGACACCGGAACGGTCGTGGATTGGAAAGCCGGACCTGGACAAGGCCAGGGCACTGCTGTCTCGGGCACGCCAAGACATCGAGCCGCATCAATGGGAGCAGTTGAACCGCAAACTCACCGCAGCGGAACGGGCCTTCGAGCGCTTCTCGCGCGCCGCGAAAGCGAGCGGGCACGCCGCCGAGGTGGTGAGGGGGGCGGAGGGCGTCGCGCAGGCGGGACGCGCCAGGACGCTGGCTGAATTCCTTCCCCGGGTGGGCCCGTTGCTCATGGGCCTCGTCCTGCTCTACCCCTTCAGCACCGCCGGGCCGGAGATCGACCGTCGTCCGGAGTGGGTCGACGCTCAGCGGGAGTACGAGGCGCGGCTGCTGGACGTAGCGGAGGAGTCACGGCGGCTCATGGAGGAATTTGAGCGTCAGGAAGCAGAGGAGGTCGTGCCGGACTTTGATTCGGCCCCGCTTATGGCCGTCAGGGAACCCAAGACTTGGCGGAACACGGTAAATCCAGCGACGGGTAAGGTCTACACCAGCGTCGAGGAGTATGACCGTGTTCCTCGTTACCCTGATCAAACATGCAAGAACAGTACGCTCGACACGCTCCGTGAGGAGAAGCTAGAACTCTACAAGAAAATCCCTCCTCTCGATCCAAGGCGGCCCAGGTCGTCGAACGATAGATGGGATCCGGTGACACCGTGCTCCAAGATCCGGCTGCGTCTTGCTGCCATGCAGAAAGTTCTTGATAAACGAGAGGAGGTTCGAAAGAAATGCTTTGGTGGAAAATCTGATCCTGGCCACGATGAAGCAATGGGAGGCGTCGAACGAGGCATCATCAAACTGAAGAAACTCGAAGCGACGAATTGCGCCCCGGGCCATCCAATGGCGGATAAGTGAGTCATGTCGAAGGAACTCTTCGCAGCGATCAAACAGCACGATGCAGCTCGGGTCAAAACACTCCTGGCGGGGGGAGCTGATCCGAACGAGCCACAGTCAGACGAGCGGGGGCTGCGTCCTCTACAAGAGGCTATCTTCGCACTTTGCGATGGAGGCGAGGTCGACGTGCTCCAAGTGCTCATCGAGCACGGCGCGGACGTCAACGCTTGGGACGCCAATCGGGACCTGACGCCCTTGTTGACGGCCGTCTGCGAGCAAGAGGTGGAAGCCCTCGAAGTGCTCGTAAGGGCGGGGGCCGACCCCAACGTGCGCAGCGGCGAAGGCGACACGCCACTGCGGATAAGCGCGGAGGTGGGTAGCCTTGCCATGGCTGCTCTGCTCCTGTACGCGGGAGCCGCCCGGACCATCAACGACTGGGGCGGACTGTCCGGGCTCACCGCTCTCGGGCATGCGGCACTTCGACTGGACCTACCCATGATCAAGCTACTGCTCGCCGCAGGCGCTGACCCGAGGGCCCCGGACGAGGACGATCGACCCGCCCACTACCTTCTGCCGCCGCGCGCTGAATCCGATTCCCAGACGTGGGACGCCGCGTTCGAGCTGCTCGGAGGAGCGAAGGACCGCATGCCGTTGTAGAACGGAGGTCGCGCGCCTCGGGCTCACGGGCACGCCGCTCGACCTGGACAACCCCGCGCACTTGGACCCGCTCAAACGGGCCTACGAGCGCTTCCCGGAGATTGGCGGGCGCGCAGCCCCTTGAGACTCGGCACGGCTCCCGGTTGCCGCGCTCAGGGCCCCTTCGCTTTCCCCTCGGGGAAGGTGACGTTCTCAAGGGTGAAGGTGCGCGGCCCCTGTGCTTCCCATAGCTTGAGGGTGCAGGGGCAGCCGAGCTGCGCGCGCGCCCCCTCGATGCCCACCACGACGGCACCGGCACCAGTCGCGGGGATTGGCGCCAGTGGCCAACGGGCAAGCTCCACCTGCTCCCCCGCCGAGTCCACCAGCGCCGCCCCCGCGAGCGTCCAGGGCTCGGCGCCGGGGTTCAAGAGGCGCAGCCGCACAGCCACGCTTGCCGGGTGGGTCTCGCCCGTGAGCGTGTAGCTGTAGCTCCAGGCTTCATCCAGCCCGAGCGCGTTGGCTGGGTGCTCCCTCAGATACGGGCCAATCCGCTTGAACGCCACGACCCCGGCCCCCTCCAGCCACGCGGCCCCCATGAGCCCACCCGGCTCCTCACGCTCGGCCAGAAGCCGCGCTTTGTCCTCCTGGCACTGGCGCGCTTCGGCCTGTGCTTCGTCACGCTCTTTCTTGAGCACGTCGGGCGGGCGCGGCTGCCGGAACACATACACCCGGCGCGTCCCCTTTGCCGCATGGCCCACGAGCCAGAAGCTCGCGCTCGCCGGTGCCGCGCCATCCGCGAAGCGCACCGTCACCTTTACCCGCTCCCCTGGCAGATAATCCCCCTTGGGCATGACGTGGAGGCTCAGCCCCTCTTGCCCAAGTGCCCAATCCGCGAGGCGGCCTCCTGGCTGAAACTCCACCGCCCCCACAGCGACACGGGAATCAAAGACGAAGGTCGTCGTCTCGTCCGCGCTCGCGCACACGTCGGGAGCCACCTCCGGGGAGCCTGCGGCCAAGTCAAAACGCGCCGTCGCTGCGCAGCGGGGGACGGGGAGCGGTTCTGCGGCTTGCGCAGCACCAGCGAGCAGGGCGGCCAGCAAGACGGCACCGGGAGAGGGGGGCAGCACGGAAACTCAACCTCCAAAGGGCAAGGTAATAATCAGGGCTGCCCGACAGGCACTTCGAGAAGAACGCGCGTGGGTGTCTTGGCGTTGCCGGGCGTGCTTCCGGGAGTGAGGCAGACACCCAATCCAGGGGGACAATCAAACAATTTGCCGTGCTCGTCCATGTAGCCCGTGACGATGTCCAGGCCAGCAACCAAACACACGGGGAGAGTCCCCTCGCCCGGAACCTTTGCTTCAGTGAAGGTGCCGAAAAGGCGGTCGTCGCCGAGCTTCCACGCGCCAAGAAGCAAGGTCCCGTCTGGAAAATCCCCCATGCGACCGAATCCAACGCCACCGACCTTTCCCACGAAGAGGGTAGCGGGGCCATCCTTCACCCTGGCAGCCTCTCCGGGCTCGGCCTTGTACCCTTTGACCGTGGCGTAATGGCCGCGGCCATTGACGACGTTGAACCGCTCGTGGGTCTTCCGCCAATCCTGGGGGCAGGAAATCGTGGGGGGCTCGGTGCGCACCTGGGAAGCGGGCGCGGTGCATCCCCCATCGAGCAGCGCACAAACCGCGACGGCTGCGGGCTTCACCAGCAAGCGGAACCCTGCACCTTGCGTCTGCGTTTTCGTCGTTTCGTTCTTGGGCGTCTGAGCGGACGTGCGAAGCATGGCGTTAGCGGTAGACGCGGGAAGGTGAGCCCCAACGGGTGTCGCGTCTCCTCCGGGGAGAGATTCCAGCGCCTTTGCATCGGGCGCCACTTCACGACCGCGCACGCCTGCATCGGTTGCGCTGGTGGCCGGGGACGTAGATGGTAGCGGCAGTTCCGCCCCTGCCTCGCTGGTGCGCCCCGTAGAGCCAGGCCCCCCCAGGTTCGCGCCCACGGACAGGGCAACGACGGCCATCAGCAGCACGGCACCAGCGAGCCCCAGGCGCCACGCGGCGCGACGGGGGTGGGGAGCGGCGGCGGCGGGCTCGAGTTCGCGAGCTGGCGGCACCGAGGCGCTCGGAACGGGCGGCTCGTGCCCCCCAGCGGGCGCGGCCACGCCCGGAGCGTCCACCTTGGGGAACTCGTCCGGGTGTGCGGCTGCTGGTGGGACCCGTGGAGCTGCCATCTCCTCGGGCAGGAAGAACACCCGGTCCCTTTTCGGCAGGGGACGCCCGCGCCGGGGGCGTTGCTTCCTCAGCCTTAGAAAGGCGCGCCGCTGCTCGCTCGCCTCTTGCCGTTCCGGGTCCTCGGCCGTGGTTGTGAGCTGCGGATCGTCCGGGTCCCCGAGCGGCACATCCCAGGTGGCGTCGCTCTCAGCGGTGGATAGGGACTCATTCAAAGCCGCGCACAGCGTCGCCACCACCGGGAAACGCGCCTCCGGTCGCGCAGCAAGCATCCTCATGCACAGCAGCGAGGCTGCCAGCGGCACGCGCGGATTGACAACGTGAGGCGCATCCGGCCTGTGCGTCAAAATGCGCTCGCGCAGTCCATTCAGTCCACCTTCATCCGTGCGCTCGCCAAAGGGCAGCTCATCCGTTAGCAGCCAGTAATAGGCCACGCCCAACGCCCACATCTCGTCGGCGGGCCCGTACTCGTATTGACCCGTGCCGTCTGGGTTGGCGTGCTGGAAGCGTATCTGCTCGGGGGAGCGGTATTCCTCTGTCCCGGGCGGGAGCTGCGAGCCGGTGACGGTCGGGGCACTGGCAAGAGAACCAATTCCGAAATCAATCAAGATCGGCTTCTCGCTCCCTTCCCGAATGAGGATGTTCTCCGGCTTCACGTCCCGGTGAAACACGCCCGCCGCGTGTACCTCCCCGAGCGTCACCGCCACTTCCAGAACGATGCGCGTCGCCTTCCGCGCCGATGGATTCTGGCTGTAGGCAAACGCAAAGAGCGTGTCGCCCGGCACGAATTCCATCACGATATAGGGATGGCCGATAGCCGGGTCGGGCCAGAAGTCCGACCCCACGTAACGGACGACACCGGGATTCTCCAGGTGAATGAGAATGCCTATCTCCCGCTTGGGGGCTGTCGCAAAATAAGTGTAATGAAAGTGATAATGAGCCCACCAGGCAGGCAGCCATGGGGCTGGTCGCTGCGTAAGAGGCATTTCGTGGGCATGTTGTATGCGTGAAAGTAGATCTCGAAGCCTTGCGCGCCAAGTTCAAGGCCCTGGCCCCCATCATGGACGAGAGGGTCAGCCGCCTGTGGGCTGCGGCTGAAGTGGAAAGCCTTGGACGCGGAGGAACCGCAGCGCTCCAGCGGGCAACGGGGATCAGTGGTCGTCGCATCTGGAAGGGCAAGAAAGAGCTGGCGGAGCTTCGGCGGCAACCGCCTTCAAGGGCTTCAACGTCGCGAGTGCGTCGGCCAGGAGGAGGAAGAAGGCGCCTGAGCGCAAAGGACGCGAGGTTGCTGGGTGACCTCCAGGCGCTGCTCGAGCCGGTGACGCGCGGCGAACCGCAATCGCCGCTTCAATGGACGACGAAGAGCGTGAGGCACCTTGCGTCGGAGTTGAGAGAGCGAGGGCATGAGGTGAGTAGCGACACCGTCGCGCGGATGCTGCACGAAGCGGGGTATAGCTTGCAGGCTCCGCGTAAGGAGGAAGAGGGAGGCAGCCATCCAGATAGGAATGCACAGTTTCGTTACATCGCTCGACAAGCGAAGGCCTTTCAGCGGCGCCGACAACCAGTGGTGTCCGTCGACTCGAAGAAGAAGGAGTTGATTGGAAACTTCAAGACCCCGGGTCGGGAGTGGCAGCTCCAAGGCCAAGCGCCCAGAGTCAACGCCTACGATTTTCCGGATATGGCTGAGGGCAAAGCGATTCCCTATGGAGTGTATGACTTGGCCCGTGACGAGGGCTGGGTCAACGTTGGGACGGACCATGACACTCCTGAGTTCGCAGTCCAGTCGCTTCGGCGTTGGTGGCTCACGATGGGCAGGCATGCATATCCTCATGCAAGAGAGCTTCTGGTGGTAGCGGATGCTGGGGGTTCGAACTCGGCACGGTCGCGGGTATGGAAGAAGTGCCTGCAAGAATTTGCAGATGCCACGGGGTTGAAGGTCTCCGTCAGCCATTACCCTCCGGGCACGAGCAAATGGAACAAGATCGAGCATCGACTCTTTGCCCAGATCACGCTCAACTGGCGAGGCCGACCGCTAACGAGCTATCAAGTTGTCATCAATCTCATCGGCAGCACCACGACACGCACGGGACTGTGTGTTCGGGCTGCCCTGGATACGAGGGAGTACCCCCTTGGCGTTCGCGTCAGCGCAGCGGACTTTGGGCAACTGAACATCCGAAAGAAGCGGTTTCACGGGGAATGGAACTACTCGCTCTCTCCGAGACGGCAAGCGAGCGCTCAGCTGGTGAAATAATTACACTTATTTTGCGACAGCCCCTTACCTTCTTGCCTGCGTCGTAGCCCTTCGTTTCCGCCTCTTCCGTTGTCTTCACGCTCTGGCTGTCGAGGATGCTCGCGGTGGGTTGTGCCTTTCGGCCGGCCTTCTTGCGCACCTTGACTCTCAGCGCGTCGTGTATCCGTTTGAGGGTTCCGTTCTTCTTCCACAGGTCGAAGTAGTGGTAGACGAGCTGCCAGTCCGGCAGGTCGTGCGGCATGTAGCGCCACTGCGCCCCCGTGTGGGTGATGTAGAGGATGGCGTTCACCACCTCCCGACGCGGATGCAGCACCTCCTGGGGTCCGCACTCGCTGGCCCGGACAAAGGGCTCCACCAACGCCCACTGCTCGTCGTTGAGGTCGGTGGGGTACGGCTTCCTGGCGGGCATGGGAAGGTCGCTCATGCCTCTTGAGGTAAGGACGCCTCCCCGAGGGCACAACTTGCCCGGTCATATCCACGACCCTACCTTTCTGGACGGTAACCAGGAGGTGGTGCGGCAGCGGACGTGGCGGCAGCGGCAGAGCAGGAGTCGTCCACCAGCGTGGTGGTCGGTACGGGTGCGTGCGGCATCAGGCGCATGCACTTCGTGCCCCGACCGCGAACAGTGGGCCATTGTTCGGAGCGATCAGTCCGCCCAGTTCAACAGCCTCTGAGTGGTGGCGTTGATGGGCCCGGTGGTGGCTCTGAGTGGTGGCGTTGGTGGGCCCGGTGGTGGCCACGCTGTCGCTACCCGTCTCCCTTGCCTGCCCGTCTGGATGCGCGCTGTGCTTTTGGCACGTCCATACGGGCCGGACAGGAGGCCACGTCGACGCGGGCCTCGTGGCGAGCATCCAGGCAGGCTGGACGGCCATTCGCCGCGCCTCGTGGGGTGCGCTGGCTGTGTCGATGCGGGCCGTGCTCCATTCGCTCGCCTGTGCGGCCCTTGGTTGCCCGGCTGCACTCTTGCCGATCACCCCTCGCGCTTTGTTCGTGGCCTGGACACGCGGCTTTGCGCTGTGTCACTGCTGGCCTGGGTAGTTCTTGGGCTGTTGGGCGTGTCGTTCAGGGCGGGCAGGTGATGAACAAGATCAAATCCCTGGAGGGGAATCCCTCCGTGTTTGGCGCATTCGTGCGCCGTTGTTGGCTGACAGGTGAGGACGCCGGGAAAAACGCCGGTAGTCGCTCCATGCGGCGCCTGTGGTCACTCCAGGCCGCGCCTGTGGTCACTTGCCTGGGGGCCAGCGCTGGGGACCGGCGGGAAGCTCACGCGTCCATGCACCAGCGGCGCGGCATTCTCTGGAGTGCGGCCCCTTCTCCAACCCGGAGAGCAACGCCAGTGCAGGACGGGAGCCAGCCATGAGCACGCCCCCCGTTTCTGCGGACGCCGCGCCCGCGTTTCTCACGGTGGAGGAAGCCGCCGAAATACTGCGCGTGAACAGGAAAACTCTCTACGAAGCGATCCGGCTTGAGCAGGTTCCCGGTGTCGCTCGCATCGGGAAAACCCTCCGCATCCGCCGCGCTGCCCTGCTAGAGTGGACAGTCGGTAAGGGCCGTGATTCTGCGCTCGGGAGTCGGAAATGAGCGTCAGATTGCGGAAGTGGCAGAACAAGGCAGGGAAGGTTGAGGAGGCTTGGCAAGTGGACTTCATGTTCCACCACCCGGACGGACGGCGACAGCGAGTCGTGAAGTTCTCGCCTGTGCAGACGCGCCGGGGTGCCGAGCAGTACGAGCGCGAATTGCGCGCCTCCCTCCTCAATGGAACCTTCGGAAAGGAGAACAACAACGGGGAGCGCCCTATGCCGTTGGCGGAGTTTGCCCCGCGCTTCCTTAGGGGCTGTCGCAAAATAAGTGTAATTATTTCACCAGCTGAGCGCTCGCTTGCCGTCTCGGAGAGAGCGAGTAGTTCCATTCCCCGTGAAACCGCTTCTTTCGGATGTTCAGTTGCCCAAAGTCCGCTGCGCTGACGCGAACGCCAAGGGGGTACTCCCTCGTATCCAGGGCAGCCCGAACACACAGTCCCGTGCGTGTCGTGGTGCTGCCGATGAGATTGATGACAACTTGATAGCTCGTTAGCGGTCGGCCTCGCCAGTTGAGCGTGATCTGGGCAAAGAGTCGATGCTCGATCTTGTTCCATTTGCTCGTGCCCGGAGGGTAATGGCTGACGGAGACCTTCAACCCCGTGGCATCTGCAAATTCTTGCAGGCACTTCTTCCATACCCGCGACCGTGCCGAGTTCGAACCCCCAGCATCCGCTACCACCAGAAGCTCTCTTGCATGAGGATATGCATGCCTGCCCATCGTGAGCCACCAACGCCGAAGCGACTGGACTGCGAACTCAGGAGTGTCATGGTCCGTCCCAACGTTGACCCAGCCCTCGTCACGGGCCAAGTCATACACTCCATAGGGAATCGCTTTGCCCTCAGCCATATCCGGAAAATCGTAGGCGTTGACTCTGGGCGCTTGGCCTTGGAGCTGCCACTCCCGACCCGGGGTCTTGAAGTTTCCAATCAACTCCTTCTTCTTCGAGTCGACGGACACCACTGGTTGTCGGCGCCGCTGAAAGGCCTTCGCTTGTCGAGCGATGTAACGAAACTGTGCATTCCTATCTGGATGGCTGCCTCCCTCTTCCTCCTTACGCGGAGCCTGCAAGCTATACCCCGCTTCGTGCAGCATCCGCGCGACGGTGTCGCTACTCACCTCATGCCCTCGCTCTCTCAACTCCGACGCAAGGTGCCTCACGCTCTTCGTCGTCCATTGAAGCGGCGATTGCGGTTCGCCGCGCGTCACCGGCTCGAGCAGCGCCTGGAGGTCACCCAGCAACCTCGCGTCCTTTGCGCTCAGGCGCCTTCTTCCTCCTCCTGGCCGACGCACTCGCGACGTTGAAGCCCTTGAAGGCGGTTGCCGCCGAAGCTCCGCCAGCTCTTTCTTGCCCTTCCAGATGCGACGACCACTGATCCCCGTTGCCCGCTGGAGCGCTGCGGTTCCTCCGCGTCCAAGGCTTTCCACTTCAGCCGCAGCCCACAGGCGGCTGACCCTCTCGTCCATGATGGGGGCCAGGGCCTTGAACTTGGCGCGCAAGGCTTCGAGATCTACTTTCACGCATACAACATGCCCACGAAATGCCTCTTACGCAGCGACCAGCCCCATGGCTGCCTGCCTGGTGGGCTCATTATCACTTTCATTACACTTATTTTGCGACAGCCCCTTACCTACAGCGAGAACAACAACAAACACTCCAGCGTCGTCAGCAAGAGCCAAATCCTAGAGGCTCACATCCTGCCGTTTTTCGGTGAAATGGCGCTGGCTGCTATTGGCCCGGCTGAGATTGAGGATTTCAAGGCTGTCATGCGCAAGAAGAAGTCGGCAGCGCGCGCCCGGAAGGAGGCCCCCACGCAGGCAGCCATCCGCAAGCGCAGCGGCGAGGAGCCGAAGCCTCTGAGCCTCAAAACCATCAACAACGTGTTGACAGTGCTGAGCAAGCTGCTGGCGGTCGCGGAAGAGCAGCGGGTCATCGAGCAGGCTCCGCGCGTGAGGCTCTTCGCGAAGCTGCCGAAGCCGCCCTTTGATTTCCTCACCTTCGAGGAGGCAGAGCGCCTGCTCGACGCCGCCGAGCCGGAATGGCGAGCGCTGCTCCTGGTGGCGCTCAAGGCGGGGCTGCGGCAAGGGGAGCTGATCGGGCTCCAGTGGGGCGACGTGGACTTCCAGCGAGGCAAGCTGCACGTCCGCCGTACCATCTGGCGCGGTGTCTCGGGCTTGCCCAAGGGCGGACGCGAGAGGACGGTGGAACTGCCCGGCTCGGCAGTGGACGCGCTCAAGGGACACCGGCACCTGCGCGGCCCTTACGTGTTCTGCCAGGAGGACGGCCAGCCGCTTACTGACGGGCTGCTCAAGCTGCCGCTGCGCCGGGCCCTCCAGCGGGCGGGCATCACGCGCGAGCAGGGCCGCATCGGCTGGCACGACCTGCGGCACACCTACGGCAGCCACCTCGCCATGAGGGGGATACCGCTGACGGTCATCAAGGAGCTAATGGGCCACGCGACCATCGACATGACGGAGCGCTACGCCCACCTGAGCCCGGACACGCGCAGAGAGGCGGTCGGGGTTCTCGACCGGCCCTCTGCGCCCGCGTGCGACATACGTGCAACACGGATGGAGGAAGCTGCCAACCACCCGTAAGCACGGCGTAAAAAAGTGGAGGCGGCGGGAATCGAACCCGCCGCCTGGTGCGGGACTCACTCCAGCACGGTGGACCCCTCGTCCACCCCGAGCACCTGCCGCCACACCCCGAGCTTCTCCGGGGATGAGAGGGTGAGCTGCTCGCCAGGGAAGTCCTCGCCATCGGCCTTCAGGATGCCACCGCGAGCGTAGTGGTTCTCCTGCATCAGGAGCCCCTGGCGGAAAGGCTCAGCCCCAAGGCGCAGGAGAAGCGGTTGCCCACCCCCTCGCAGGAGGTTGTTCCTAACCTCGAGTCCAGTGACGCCCCTGCCATCTGCGGCCAACATCAGCCCGTAGCTGGCCGTACCCTCGATGGTGTTTCCCACCACCTTAACGCTCCTGGCCCCCGCGATGCGGATGCCCTGCCCATTGCCCGCCGGAACGTTGCGGATGTCCTGGATGTGATTGCCCTCTACTTGGATGTTCTCGGGCGGAGTGTTGCCATCGAGGATGGACACGCCGCGGCCGGCTCGCGAGATGGAGTTGCCATGCACCTGGATGTCGCGGGCGGACGCGTGGATGACCACAGCCTCCCCTGCCGAGGAGCCGGGCTCACGAATGGCCGTGTTGGGAAATCCGGAGAGGACATTGTCACGCACGGTGACTCGAAGGCACTGCTTGATGTCCACCCCGTTCTCGCCTTCGTCGTGCAGCGTGTTGCCCTCGATGAGTACCCCCTCAGCGGGGCCCTCACCCGCCTGGCATTGAATGGAGTCCCCCGAGTTGTGATGGATGTCATTGCCCCGGATGACGATGCTCCGTGCCGGACCCACCACCGCCACGCCATGGGAGTCATCTCCCGGCTTGATGAAGTGATGGAGGGCATTGTTCTGGATCGTGATGTCCTGCGCTCCCTCCACACACACGCCCGCGCCAGAGGTCCCGCCATGCAGCTCACTCCCGGAGAGGATGGACTGGCTGGCGTTGGCATCGAAGAGGACGGCGAACATTCGCGCTCCCCCGACGTCGATGTGCAGGTTCTCCAGGTTCCAGCGCCCCTGCACGCGGATCACCGCGCCGCGCACCCTGTCCTTCGGGACAAGGGTGGGCCTCGGAGAGCCCTCCCCGCGCAGGGTGATGGGAGCGACACCCGAGCCCCGTGACTCGAGGACGAGCTCCTCCGGATAGACCCCTGGGAGTACCCGGATGATCTCTCCCGGACTCGCGAGTGCCGCCGCCCGGCCGATGGTGCGCAACGGGGCCTCGCGTGTGCCCGCCCCACCATCCGAGCCCTTCGGACTCACGTACCAACTGCGGCCCATGGGCTCAGGCGGCTGGGGCACTGTCGGCGCAGGCTCCTCTGGAGCCGGCTGCTCCACTTGAGGGGACGGCGCATCGGAGGGTTTGCCATTCCCCGGAAGCTCCGGCTCACAGGCGAGCAGGAGCAGACAGGTGAACACTCCGCACGCGCCCTTGAAGCGTCCTTCGCTCCTCGCTTCTCGCGTCACCCGCTGCCCCCGCGCTCAGACCCCCATCGAAGCGCCGAAGGTCGTCACGAGGGACGCCAGCATCAAGGGGTCAATCCTAGGGAAAGGTGCGCACCTCCACACTGGGCGGGGTTGCTACCAGGAGGAGCTGGCCCCGCCCCCGCCGAAGCTGCCCCCTCCCCCACCCCAGGAGCTCCCCGAGCTGGAGCCGCTCGAGCTGGAACCGCCTGAAGAAGACGACGAGCCCCACGAGGAGGATGAGGACGAGCTGTAGGTGGAACTGCTGTTGAGGAAGAAGAACAAGATCTCGATCAAGATCCTGAAGACCGGGGGATAGGTGACGAACAGCAGCCCGACGGCCAGGAGGGAGAAGGACTTCCCAGCATCGAAGAGCATCTTCAACACGTTCGTGGAGTGGTAGTCCGAGAGGGACACCAGGCACCCCGCCGTGGCACTCAGCCCCAGGACGAAGGCGACCCGGAGGGACTGGTACTGGGCCCCGAGGGTGACCACGAAGAACATCGCTGCGAACACCACATAGGCCAGCGGGAAGTGGAACGTGGGAATCCGGCCCGAGTTCACCAGGAGCACAGTGATGGCCGGAGGAACGAGGAGGAGCGCACCGATGCACCCGGCCAGCCGCCAGCTGCCGAGCCGCTCCCGCCAGAGTCCGACACAGCAGCCGAGCAGGATGCCCCCGACGATCCCCATCCCTATCTGCCCCAGCATGATGTTGTTCACCTGCGCTGGGCTCAACGGCTTCGATGCGGAGAGTGCCGGCACGCCCTCGGCGCTCGGCAGGCGCTCATGCACTCCCTGGATGACGCCCAGCACGGCCCCTCGGTAGTCATCCTGACGCAGCAACGGGCCCTGAGCGTCGAGGATGCGTCTCACGGCGTCGTCTGGCAGGTACTCCTCCATCCCATAGCCCACCTCCAGGCGCGCACGTCGGTCGTCCACCGCGAGCACGAAGAGGAGCCCGTCGTCCTGGCCGGCACGCCCCCCCTTCCACGCCTCGGCGGCCCGCATCGCATAGTCCTCGATGGGCTCGCCCCCAGTGGTGCCGATGAGGAGCACCGCCATCTGCGCGCCCGTTTCGTCGCGCAGGCGCACCAACTCGCTGGCCACGGCCTCCGTGTCCGAGGAAGACAGCAGCCCCCGCTCATCCACCACGGGCCGGTCGATGACCGGAACGCCGCCGAGGAGCGCCGGCAACAACAGCACCAGGGCCCAGGTCTTCACCACGAAGTCACCTCGGAGGACAAAGGAACGGAGGTGGGCAGTCCGGAGAGCCGGACCACCCAGACCTGCGGGAAGGAGGACGCGGAGGCGTTGTACCCGGCGGATACCAGGTCGTAACGCCGCTGTTCCACGCTCACCCGGTTCTCCGCGCCGGAGATCTGCGCGTCGCGCTCTGGGCCGGGCGTGGCGGTGGCATAGCGCGCTTGCTCCCGCGCTCGCCGCTCCACCACATTGCGCACCTGCGCACGCTGGCGCGTCACCTCCTGCAGCGTCGTATTGAGGCTGTTGCGCACGGAGAGGCCACTCAGCCCGAGCACCACCGCCACGCCAGCGGCAACCCACGCCCCCTTGCGCAGGCGCTCGCGCCGGGCCTGTCGCGCCCGCTCCGCCTCGAGCCGAGCCTGCTCCTGCTCCCGGCGGCGTTGCTCCAGCACCTCCATCGCCCGGTCGATGTACTCGGCGGGGATGTCCAGCTCCTGCCCGATGCGCTTGACGTCCTCGGTGGTGAGCGTCTCCGGCGCCGAGTCCTTCTGCATCAGCCGGGTGGCGGTATGGATGAGGTCATCCACGTCATCGTAGGCAACCTGCCCCTGAGGGGGACGGCTCCGGGTCGCGTCACTCATGACACGCTCACCACGTTCGGCAGCTCGTTGCCCCGGGTGTCCTCACCGGGAACGGCGGTGCGAAGCAGGTCGCCAATGCGCTCAACAGCCGCTTCCAACGCCGTCACGGCCGAGCCCTCGCGGAAGCCCCTGGCGAGCGCGTCCACCACCTCCTGCCAGAAGCCAGGCTGGGCGGCGCCATGGACTCCCTGTCCCGCGTAGACAGCGGCCTTGCGGTCGGACAACGCGACATAGAGGATCACCCCGGTGTCCTCGGCCGTGCGACGCAAGCCGAGCTGCTCGAAGAGCTGTGCGGCACGGGCCAGCGGCTCCCCTCCGGGGCATTTCCGCTCGAGGTGAACGAGCACCTCCCCCCGGTGTCCCTCCTCGGCGCGGCGGATGGCCGCCACCAGGCGAGACTCCTCCTCCTTGCTCAGCTTCCACTTCGGGCGCATCCACGACCAGTCCATGGCGGGGAGGATATGCCATCCGCCCGGGGTGGAGGAACGTGCCCCCCCTGCCTGCTCGACGGGGATTCTCCGGGGATGTCTATACTCCGCGCCCATCATGAAGAAGGACTCCATCAAGGAACAGCTCCAGCGCACGACGCGGCGTGACCTGTGGCTCACGGTGGCCCCCGCGGCCCTCCTCGTCGGACTCGCGTTCGCCGTCACGTTCTACTTCGTCAAGCCCGCGCCACCGATGAAGCTCGTCCTCGCGACACCACAGGACGAGGGAGGCTTCCGGTACTTCGCCCGGCGCTACCAGGAGAGACTCGCGCGGCACGGCGTCACGGTGGAGATCCGGCAGACGAAGGGGTCGGTCACCAGCGTCGGGCTCCTCTCCGGGGACACGGCGGAGGCGGACGTCGCGTTCGTGCAGAGCGGCACGGCCGGCGGAGAGGACGCCGCACGCATCGTCTCGCTCGGCAGCCTCTCGTACGTGCCGCTGTGGGTCTTCTACCGGGGCGAGCCGATCGACGATGTCCTCGGGCTGAAGGGCAAGCGCATCGCGGTGGGAGGCCCCGAGAGCGGAACGCGCGCGCTCGCTCAAACACTCTTGTCGGTCAACGGCGTGGACAAGTCCCCGACGGAGCTCCTGCCGCTGGAGCGCGACGCGGCCATCGAGCAGCTCAAGGCGGGCAGCGTCGACGCGGTGTTCCTCGTCTCCCCCGCGGAATCGCCGGCCATCCAGAAGCTCGCCGCCGCTCCCGGTGTGCGGCTCCTCAGCTTCGCTCGCGGTGAGGCCTACGCCCGCCGCTACCCGTACCTGTCGAAGCTCGTGCTGCCGCGCGGAGTGTTCAACCTCGCCGCGGACATCCCGGATCACGACGTAGTGCTGCTCGCGCCCACCGCGAACCTCATCGCGCGCGACACGCTGCATCCGGCGCTCGCCTATCTGCTCATGCGCACCGCGAGTGAGCTCCACGGCAGCGCCGGACTGCTCGACCGGTCGGGCGAATTCCCGGCGCCGCTCGAGACCGGCTTCCCGCTCAGTGACGAGGCCCGCCGCTACTACCAGGCCGGGGTCCCGCTCCTGCAACGCTACCTTCCGTTCTGGGCCGCGAACCTGGTGGACCGGCTCTGGGTGATGCTGGTGCCCATCATCGCCGTGTTGGTCCCCCTGGGGCGGGCCGTGCCCGCGGTGTATCTGTGGCGGGTGCGCTCGCGCATCTTCCGCTGGTATGCGCGCCTGAAGGAGATCGAGCTCCAGCTCGAGGAGAACCCCGGGAAGGAGATGCTCGAGGACATGATGAAGCGGCTCGAGGAGGCCGAGCGCGCGGTGAACCGGATCCCCGTGCCACTCGCCTACGCCGAGAACCTCTACTTCTTCCGCGAGCACATCGACGTCGTCCGCCGGCGGCTCCTCCGGCGTCTCTCGGGGGCTCCCGAGCTCCACGAGGCCGTGACCCGGGTGGCCAGCTGAACCTCGCGCAGGGAGTGGACGAGGGGCCCCCGCACATGCGATGCCCCTCCTCCCACCGCCCTGCGCCATGAAATACGTCGTCACCGCCTGGTTCTGGCTCGTCTTCCTCGTCACCGCCCCGGTGCTCTTCCTGCTCGGGCTGGTGCTGTTCCTCGTCGCGTACCCAGTGGATCCGGACCGGCGGTGGCTGCACACGCTGGTCTGCCGCTGGTGCTTCGGGTTGTGGCTGCACGCATCCCCGGGGTGGCGCACGCGCGTGGAGGGGCGGGAGTTGCTGCCGTCCGGCGCTTGCGTGCTGGTGGCCAACCACCAGTCCGCCGCGGACATCCTCGCCGCCATGGGCCTGTTCCACCCCTACAAGTTCGTGGCCAAGTCGTCCCTGTTCTCCCTCCCCCTCGTGGGGTGGATGATGAGCCTGCTGGGCTACGTGCCGGTGACCCGCGGCAGCACCACCTCCATGGACCAGATGCTCGAGTCCTGCCGGTACTGGCTGCGCAGGGGCATGCCGGTGCTCATCTTCCCCGAGGGCACCTATTCGCAAGAGGGACTGCTGCGCTTCAAACGGGGAGCCTTCCAGCTCGCGCTGGAGGAGCACGTGCCCGTGGTGCCGGTGGTCATCGAGGGAACCCCCCAGCTCCTCGAGGGGGATGGCATCTGGATGAGCCCGCGCGCCTCCATCCGCGTGCGCGTGTTGCCGCCGATGTCTCCCGAGTTGTTCGCACCGGACCCGGTGGCACTCGCCGATCAGGTGCGGACGCTGTACGTGGATACGCTCGCCGCGACGGGTTGACCGGCACGAAGGCCCGCCTCATCCGCTTCAAGGAAGTGAGCAATGGGGAGCAATACCCCCTCTCCCGGGGGGAGAGGGGAAATGTCCTTCGCGGACCTACCTGAAAGGGATTAGCGGCAGTCCGCGCGCCGCAGGGAGACGCCGGCCTCGGTGCGGTGCTGGTAGACGACTCCTCCCTCGTCGAGGACCGCGAAGTCCCGGAAGGTCTCCTCGGGCATGGTGTTGAGCGGCAGGTCCGCCTGGCCCAGCACCTTCCCATCGAGCGGATCCAGGCAGAAGAGCCGCACGCCGGGCTCGGATGCCGGGCTGGCCTTGCCCGTGGGCAGCTCACCGGCCACCCCCAGGTAGATGACACCGGAGCGATCCGAGTCGAGCAGCGTGATGTACATCAACGGAAACTGCAGCCGGTACTCGCGGGTGTAGCGCTGCTGGTTCGTCTGGCGATCGACGGCGTTGACCAGGAGGCGGCCTCCTCGTGAGTCGATGATGTTGGCGAGGATGTAGGAGCGGCCATCCCGAGTGGGGCGGCCGGGAATCTCCGAACGCGTGGTGTCGGCCGTGCCCGAGAGGTCTCCGATGCGGATCAACGCGCCGTGCTCGCGCTCGACGTACACCGAGTCCCCATCCACGAAGGTGCCGGTGATGCCACCCGTCTCGGGGATGCCCGCTCCCTGAAGTGGCAGCTCACCCCGGAGCGTCCCCGTCTCGGGGTCGATGATGGCCACGGACTTGTCCCGCAGCCGATCCATCACCAACAAGGTGCCGTCCTTCGCCACGGTGACGTCCTGCGGCGTCTGCTGGGTGAGCGGCGTGGTCCCGAGCACCTTGCCGTCCTGGCCAATGCGGACGAGCCGGCCATTGAGCTGATCCAGCACCACGACATCTCCGAGCGGCGTCACCGTCAGGGACATGGGCGCCTCGGGGTTGGCCTCCTGGGGACGATCGCGTCCCAGCTGCGAGGGCCCGCTGCCCCAGCCCAGCTCCGCGATCACTCCCTGGGCCCTGTTGGAAGGAGCGGCCTGAGAAGCCCCCGGCTCCGCCCTCCCCTGCTGACGAGAGCCGGCTGGAGCCCCAGCCGGAGCGGTGTCTCCCTGAGCCGATGCCGCCGACCCGTCCGTTGGCGAGGCAGAGCCCGAACCGTCCTTGTTGCCAGAGCGTGCCACCACGAGCGCGAGGCCAAGCGCGAGGACAACGAGACCCAGGATGATGCCAACACCGCGCTTGCGCGCCTCCATGACCGCTTCCTTTCCTGCGAATACCGGGTGATGCAGCGAGCCACGAAGGGGCTCCTCTCAATGCGACACAGAGCCCGGGGGCTCGATCCGCTCCACCCGCGCCTTCAGCTCCGGGTCATCCGCCACCTCTGGCCCGAGCGCAATGAACGAGAGCAGTTGGGTACGGCTCCCCGCCTCCGGCCGCTCCCGAGCTTGCTCCGCCATTCGCTGGCGCCGGGACAGAAATCCGGCCAGCGCCTCCTCGAGCGACTTCCGGGTGGCCTCGTCCTTCGCCGCGGCCAGGCGCTCCCGGGCCCGCTGGATGTTCTCGTCCAGGAGCTTCAGTCCCTCCCGAGCCCGTGCCAGCTCAGCGAGATCAACGAACGGTCCCGCCCCCGCGGGGGTGAGCTCCAGGCGGCCCAACTGCCTGCCGCGCTCGCCAGATTGCACCAGGGTGGCATGACCGTGGCGCTGCGCCGTCCCCGGAAGGCGGCCCTCGTGTGATTGCAGGACGAGATCCACCGCATCCCCCGCCTCCCGGGAGAGCGTCTGGGAGGACGCCAACGGCATCGCGGCCAGCACCACCACCACGTCCACCTTGTCCTTCTCGCGCAGGCGGCGGGCCTCAGCCAGGAGCGCGGGCCCGGGAGGTCGGCCGATCATTCCCGGCTGCGCCTCTCCCTCGGGCGAGAGCCCCACCACGCCGAAGGTCGTCTGCCCCACCCGCACCACCGTGGAGGCAGCGAAGAGCGGCTTGCCCTTCGCATCCACCAGGTTGGCCGACAACAACTTCATCTTCGACTTCCGGGTGGCCTGCTTCAGGAAGTCCGTGCCGAGCACCAGGTCTCGCGCCCCCACGGCCATGGCCACGGTACCCAACGCATCCATCTGCTCCAGCAACAGCTCCGCGCGAGCCCGAGCGCTCGGCTCCCCTCCCGATTGGAGCGTCTTGAACAGCGCGTTGCCGGAGTCCAGCACCAGCACCGGCACACCCTTCGCGCGCTCTTGAGAGAGGACCGTCTTGCGCCGAGCCAGGCCCCCCGCCGGGTTCTGCCCGCAGCCGCAGTGGGCGATCTCTCCGCCGTTGTCTCCGGTGAAGAGAATCACCGCCTTCCGGGGCTCGGCTCCAGCCATCAGGGGGTTCAGCAACAACACCAGCAGGGCGAGCAGGCCCGGTCGCACGCGCATCACATCCTCAAGAGACAGTCAGTCCCAACCGCCACCTCCCCAACAGCGGAGGGATTAGAAGTGACGAATGGCGTGGTAGGTGGTGGTGGCGGTGCGGAGGTTGTAGACGCAACCGGCCGCGCAGCCCTTGCACTCGTAGGCCCACATGCTGCCCCAGCCATCACCCGACTCGTAGAGGAAGGTGTGGCCGGCGCCGTCGACGTTGTAGACGAGCGCATCCGCCTTCAGCAGGGCGTCGCGGGAGATGGTCGTCCACTGGCTGGTGTCGGAGTTGAAGCTGATGGTGCTGTAGGGGTGCGAGTCGACGGCCACGTTGCTGTTCGTGCTGGGCACCACCCAGGCCTTGGCAAGGAAGCCGGAGCAGTCCGCGCCGTACGAGCCGCTGTGCGTGCAGCTCGGGCAGTTACCCGAGCACGAGCCCACCGCGGAGCCCGGATTCCAGCCGCCGTGGCCCCACCAGTAGGAGAAGCCCATCGCGCCCTTCGCGATGTTGATGGAATCGTCGCGCGTGGTGGTGGAGGTGGTCACCAGGTTGAGGTAGCTGCCCGAGGCCCAGCCCGTCACGCCGCTGTAGGTGACCTTGTACCAACCGCTGGTGGGGCAACCCCCGCCCGCCTCCTTGGCAATGGAACCGGACGGCATCGTCAGGAGGATGCTGTACGTCGTCCCGGCCCCGCTGCGCAGGTTCAGGTTCGCGGTCGTCTGGAGGTTGGAGCCCGCGGTGACGCACGTGGTGATCGCGTTGGCGCTGCTGCCAATGCTCTCGTCCACGCCCTTCAGCTCGATGCTCTCCACGGACGACTGGCCGCCGCCACAGCCCGCCGCCAACACCGCCACGACCGCCAACCACTTCAAGGAATGACCGCTCATGCTCGGGTTGCTCATTCGGACCTCCGTCCAGGGGGGACTGCGGGAAAGCAGGCGCGTCCCACGGCCCTTCACCGCCGGAAGGCATGGGAGGGACTGCGAGTAAAACAGGAAAGCGATGATTACAGGGAATACTAGCTTATTTCATCTTCTTTTTCGTGCGGGCTCGGCCCGGCACAGACGCAGCGCGTCGACCCCGCCAGAGGCGATCCTGACTTCGACATCCGCATCGACGCCGGAGCGCGGACGTGGAAAGCGATTCACGGACAGTGCCCCGAGGAGATGAAGCGGCGGCTGAGCATCTTCTCCCCAAAAGGCCCCGGATCTCCTTATTCTGCGCTCCAACTTTAAGGAGCCCACACTTGGCCGGATCCAGCCTGCTCGCCCTGATCGACGACATCGCCACCATCCTCGACGACGTGTCGGTGATGACCAAGGTGGCCGCGAAGAAGACCGCGGGCGTGCTGGGCGATGACCTTGCGCTCAATGCCGAGCAGGTCTCCGGCGTCAACGCCGACCGGGAGCTGCCCGTGGTCTGGGCCGTGGCCAAGGGCTCGGCGGTCAACAAGGCCATCCTGGTGCCCGCGGCGCTGGCCATCAGCGCCCTGGTGCCCTGGGCGGTGACGCCGCTGCTGATGATCGGCGGCCTGTACCTCTGCTACGAGGGCGTCGAGAAGCTGGCGCACAAGTTCTTGCACAGCAAGGCCGAGGACGACGCGCACCACGCCGAGCTCACCCAGGCTCTGGCCGATCCAACCGTCGACCTGGTGGCGCTCGAGAAGGACAAGATCAAGGGCGCGGTACGCACCGACTTCATCCTCTCGGCGGAGATCATCGTGATCTCGCTCGGCGTCATCGCCACCGCGCCGTTCATGACGCAGGTGATGGCGCTGGTCGGCGTGAGCTTGCTCATGACCGTAGGCGTCTACGGACTGGTGGCGGGCATCGTGAAGCTGGACGACGCGGGACTCTTCCTCTCCCGGCGGACGGGTAACGGCGGCTGGGCGAAATTCCAGCGCGGCCTGGGCTGGGGCCTCCTGAAGGGGGCGCCGTACCTCATGAAGGGCCTGTCAGTCGCCGGCACCGCGGCCATGTTCCTGGTCGGCGGCGGCATCATCGCGCACGGCATCGCCCCGCTGCACCATGCGACCGAGGACCTGGCCCACCGCGCGGGTGAGGTGCCCGGAGTCGGCGGCCTGCTGAATGCACTCACGTCCCCGCTGGCCAACGCCGTGGTGGGCATCGTGGCCGGTGCGTTGGCGCTCCTCGCGGTGCTCGCGGCCCAGCGCGTGCTGAGCCGTGGCAAGGCCGGAGCCTCGAAGACGAACGGATGAGGCGCTCCGGCCGCCGGCCCGGGTCAGTTGATGGGATAGGAGTGGACGAAGAGGAAGACGAGCATGCCCTGGAAGAGGGCAAAGCCGAGCACCACGGGTCCGCGCAACGCGGGCTGGCGGCTGAGCCAGGCACCCAGCGGCAGGAAGGCGGGCCAAACCGCGGCGCTGTAGCGACCCAGGCCCACCAGTCCCACCGTCCACAACACCAGCATGAGGGGAATGGCGAAGGCGGCCAGCGTCCACCAGCGCCGGTGCCGCGCGAGCAGCAAGGCGCCAGCGCCCGGAATGAAGGAAGCCGCCACGTAGACACTGACCTCGGGGGCCCAGTTCCCTCGCAGCCAGTGCCCCAGCCCCGCCCAGGCGCCGTCCCACCCTGACGCGCGCACCTTCCACCAGAGCTGGGGATCTCCGAACGTCCGCCACAGGTAGAGGAAGTAGAGCGAGGTCAGCAGCAGGGGCAGCAGCAGCGCGAGCAGGTCCCGGTGCCAGAGCGCGCGCACACCGCCGCCTCGCGAGCGCAGCTGCTGGAAGAACAAGGACAGGCCCGCGACGAGTGACAGATGGCGCGACAGCCCGGCCACGCCCAGGGTGAGCCCGGCGCTCCAATGCCGTCCGCGCAGACTCAGCGCCACCGCGAGTGCGGTGAGGAACACCATCCAGGACTCGGGGTAGCCCGCGGAGTGGAAGAAGGCGAAGGGATAGGCCGTGAAGAGCAACAACGCGGTGCGCGCCGCGTCCTCGCCCTCGAGCTCCCGGAAGAGCCGGTGGAGCACCACGAGTGCCAGCAGTCCGGCGATGTTCGCCACCACCACCAGCGACACCTCGGTGCTCAGGCCCGTGACGTCCCGCACGAGCCGTCCGAGCAGGGGCAGGAGCGGAAAGAAGTTGGTGGCCTGGGGACGGGTGTAGCCCTGCTGGGCGATCTCCGAGTACCAGCCGCAGTCCCACCGGCAGAACGCCTCCAGGCCCACGGGCCCGACACTCCGGTACGGTGGACGGTGGAGCCGGTCATCCAGCACGAGCGACACGCGCGCGATCAGCAGGAGCGCCAGACGGCTGAACAGGAAGAGTCCGACGGGAAAGGCAACCTGGGCGCCCAGGGCGCGGAGCCGGGACCAGGCGGTCGCGGGGGGCGGAGGCTCTCCGGTGACGGGAACATCGGTGGACATACGGCGGCGACCAGCTCCGAAAGGTGCGAGGAGGAACGAATACCCCACTCTCGCACCGTTCAATGCGCCTCGTCAGCCAAGGGATGAACCGCATCCCGCCGAAGAACGAGAAACTCCGGCTCGGGCCCAACCCCCATGGGCCCGAGCCGCGAGCACCTCAAGGAGACGCTGGCTTCGTCCTCCGCACGACGGCCCCATCCGAACCGACCGCCCAGATGTCCGATTCGCTCGAGCCCCAGACTGCCTCGAGGTCGGGCGCATCCAGGTCCCAGCGCAACTCCTCGATCCAGGCGCTTCCATTGAAGTGCCAGACCACTCCCCCATTCGCTACCAGCCAGAGCTTCCCGCCACCGCCCCAGAGGCCGTTCCAATTAGAGGGGACGTCATCCGAGGGGAACGACGGCAACTGCTTCCAGCCACTCGCATTCTTGAAGAGCAGGGCCGGCTCCAGGGCATACATGTCACAGAGCACCCAGAGCTCGTCGGGTCCGCTCCCCCACCCGTCCACGCAGTCCGGCTCCGAGCCCACCTCCGGGTTCACGACGCTCCAGCTCGCCCCCGTCCAGTGCAGCAAATCGCCGTCGAGCGACGCCCCTATCAGCCAGACATCTCCAGAGCCACTGCCCCACAGGCGTGAGTTCGCGCCAGACCCGGTAGGGAGAGGGCGCTCACTCCAGGTCTTCCCGTCGAAGTGCATGGGACTGTTCAAGTAGCGGGTGCCACCGGAGCCCGGAACAATCCAGACATCGCTCGGGCCACTGGCCCACACGTCGACGAACGGGTTGTCCACTCCGACGTTCACCCGGGACCACCGGACTCCGTCCCAGTGCAGCACGGTGCCGCGCTCGCCCACGGCCCACGCGTCCTTTGGCCCCACGGTCCACACCGCGTGCAGGTCCACGCTCATGCCCGAATCCACTACGGACCATTGCGTGCCATCCCAGTGGATGAGGGTCCCCAGCCGGCCCACCGCCCAGACATCATTCGAGCCGCTGCCGTGAATGGACTCGAGCGTCTGCGTCGTCTTGCTGTCGGCGCGTACCCATTCGCTCTCGCGCGCCCCTCCACACCCGGCGAGCACTCCGCAGGTGGCCAGGAGGGCCATGAACAGGGCTCGCCTCACAGGTCCTCCCGCCCGGTGAGGGCCGCCGGCTTGCCAGGGAGGAACTCCACGTGCGTCCCGCTGAAGGCAATGAGCGGGATGCCCGCGCCGAGCAACGCCGCACCGCCCCCGATCGCGGCCCACGGCAGGAGTTTATCACCCGCCAGTGACGGGCTCCCGATGGAGGGCACTCCTCCGGAACCCATGCCCTCGACGAGAAGGACGATCGCGCCCAACGCCAGGGCGGAGGCCCCCAGCGCGGTCGACGTCCACCCGAGGAACCTCAGCGCGGAGTTGCCCGGCTTCACACGCAGGGTGATGTCCTCCCCACGGCCCAGCAGCGAGAAGCGCTGGGAGGCGGGGATTCCACTCCCCGCGATGAAGAAGTCCGAGCGCGGCATCGGAATGAGCGTGTCGCAGGGGGCGAAGCACTCGCGCTCGTACTCGACGATTCCGACCGCCGCGGCGCCCCTCGACGTCGCAACGGTCCCCACCCCCTCTCCAGTGATACGGAACAGCTCGACCTCCGAAGACTCCGTCTCGATGTGCAGGCGGACCTGCTCCGTCCGCCCCTCGATACCGCCCCAGCCCTGTCCCGCGGTGCGCAACAACTCGAGCCTCGGCGCGTCCGCCTGCGCGAGCGACGTCGAAGCGGCGAGACTCAGGGCAATCATCCAACTCATGGCACTTCCTCCCAGGTGAGAGGCCAGACGAGTCCCGTGAGCGGCGGTCGTGTTGCCGCGCCGCCACCCCGGGAGGTCTGGCCGTCGTGTCGTGTGACGCCCTCTTGAATGGGAGGACCCCTGGGTTTTTTTGAACCGATTTATTTTTTCTCGGGCGCCGTGATGGAGCGCTCGGGGCGTCCAATCATCGTTTCATCACGGTTACCTCATTCTTCCATCCGCCCTCGGAAAGGGGGTTCTCCGCACGGGGTGGGAAGCGTTACACCTTCTGCATGTCTGTCATTGGATTGTCGGCACTGACCGCTCTCTGGCTCGCGGCCGTGGAGGCCCCCGTGACTTCGGTCACGGTCTACAGTGATGGGGCGCGTGTAGTGCGCACCGCCCGGGTGAACGTCTCCGGCTCCCAGGCCGTGGAGTTCCCCCCACTTCATAGCGCCGTCGACACCTCGAGCCTCCGGGTAGAAGCCCAGGGCGCCGAGGTGACCCGCGTGGAGTGGCGCACTTCAACTCCCGAGGCCCTGCCCACCGCCGAGGCCCGCCAGCTCGTCGCCGAGCTGGAGCGCTTCGAGGAGCAGCTCACGCAGATCCGCACCGAGCGCTCCGCGTACCTCACGCAGCTCGACTCGCTCAAGCAGGCGCGACCCGATCCCTCGGCCAACGAGGCACCCAAGCTGGACGCCTCGGGTTGGAAGGCCTCCACCGACTTCGTGGAGGCGGCCACCGCCCGCGCCCAGACGAAGGTGCGCGAGCTGACCTGGCGCGAGGAGACGCTCATCCGCGACAGGGCGCAGCGGCGCGAGGAGGCGCGGCAGACGGTCGGCGCGTCCCTGCGCGAACGGTTGCAGGTGGTCGCCACGGTCTCGGGCCAGGGCGCCGCCACGCTCACGCTCACCTACTTCGCCCAGGGCGCGCGCTGGTATCCCGCCTACGAGCTGCGGCTCGAGCCCGAGTCCAACCGCGTGGAGGTGGCCTTCGCCGGCCGCGTCAGCCAGGAGACGGGCGAGGACTGGGAGGATGCGGCGCTCACACTCAGCACCGCCCTGCCCTCCTCCTTCACGCCCGCGCCCCAGCTCGCCACCTGGAAGATTGGCCAGCGCGAGCGCTTCATCCCCACGCCCGCGCCCGTCCCCGACTCCTGGCGCGGCCCCCCCGCCCCTACTCCTCCGCCTCCCCTGGCGCCGGGCGAGGACACCCGACTACGCGAGCGGCTCTCTACCTTGCTGGGCCAGCCCCCCGCTCCCGTGGCCCAGACGCCTCCCCTCGCCCAGCAGTCCCAGCAGTCCCCACGTCCGTCGTCACCCGGGAAAAGCACCATCGTCGGGACCGTCGTGGACGCGGAGACCAAGAGACCCTTGATGGACGTGGTGGTGACGGTGACCTCGCCCAGCCTCCAGGGCGAGCAGGTTGTGGTGACGGATGCCCGGGGTCAGTACCGCATCCCCGAGCTCCCCCCGGGCATCTATGCGATGCGCTTCGACAGGGAGGCGTTCAGGCCCTTCTCTCGCTCGGAGATTCAGCTGCGCCTCGAGCGCACCATCCGCGTGAACGTGGAAATGCTGCCCGACAGCCTCAGTGAGGCGATCGCAGTCACAGCGAGGCCTCCCACCATCGACGTGGGCTCCAGCAGCACGGGCATCCACATCGAGTCGGGCTACGTCGTCGACTCGCTGGGAGCGGGCAGCCCTGGGAGAGGAACGCCCATGTTCCCCGAGCTGCCCCCGGTGAACGTCCCAGTGGGGCTCGAGCCACCGGCGGGCTGGCGGAGGCCCTCGTTGGATTCACGGCTGCCGGCCTCGCTCGCGGGAGGCCAGGCGCTGAGCTTCCCCGCGCAACGCCGCGAAACGGTGCGCAGTGGCCAGGGCGAGCGGCGCGTGCCCCTCTTCACCGAGACCTGGCCCGTGCAGGTGGAGCGCGAGCTGTTTCCCGCTCTCACCGCCAATGCCTTCCTCGTGGCCCAGCTGCGCAGTCCGTCCAAGCAGGTGCTGCCCGGGGGCGAGGCCCAGCTCTTCGTGGGCGCGGACCCCTCGGGCCAGGCCCAGCTCAAGCTCGTGTCTCCGGGAGAGCCCTTTACCCTGCCGCTGGGCATCGACCCGGCGGTGCGCCCGGTGCGCAACGTGCGGCTCGTCACCTCCGAGAAGGGCTTCATCAGCAAGGACGACGTCACCGAGTACGCCGTCACGCTCGAGGTGGCCAACCCCTACCCCTTCCCGCTGTCCGTGCGCCTGCATGACCAGTGGCCCCTGCGGTACGACAAGAATGTGGAGGTGAAGCTCGTCAGTACCGAGCCCTTCGCCGAGCAGGACGCCGACAAGGGGACGCTGGAGTGGCGGCTGTCCATTCCGCCCTCGAGCAAGCGCGAGGTGACCTTCCGCTACACCGTGAGTCACCCCAAGAACTGGCGTCTGCAGCAGAGACAATAAAGGAGCCACCATGAACGCCCTGCCCTTGATGATGTTGGCGCTCGCCGCCCCCGCGAAGGTGTCCTCCGTCGTCGTCTATCCGGACCGAGCCGCGGTGACGCGCGTGGAGACCGTACAATGCTCCGGCCGCGGACTCGCCGTCTTCGACTCGCTGCCCCCCGCGGCCGACCCCGCCTCCTTCCGCGCCCGCTCCGACACCGCCACCGTGGAGAGCCTCGTGGCCTCGGAGCAGGCCGTGAAGGGCCCCTTCAGCGCCGAGCTCCAGACACTGCGGGACAAGCGCGAAGCCCTGGAGCACGAGCTGTCCGGGCTCAAGGACACCCTCGCACGGGCCCAGGCGCGCAACGCGCTGGGAGAGCAGCTCGACGCGGTGGCGGTGACACGGGTGACGCGCGAGTTCGCCGAGCCCCGGCCGGACACCCGCGCGTGGACGCAGGCCTTCGACACCGCGCTGGACGTGCGGCTGCGCGCTCAGGCGGACCTGCGCTCGGCCTCCGCCCGCACGCACGAGGTCCAGCGGGAGCTGGAGGCACTCCGAGCCCGCGAGAACTTCCTGTCCCAGTCGGCGGCGCGGATGGAGCGGCGGGTGGAGGTGCGGCTGGCCTGCGGCGCCGCTGGCCAGGCCCGGGTGGAGCTGGACTACACCGTGGGGGGCGCAGGGTGGACGCCCTCCTACGAGGCGCGCTCCGACGAGGCTTCGGGCCAGGTGGAGCTGTCCACCTACGCCACCGTGCGGCAGACCACGGGCGAGGACTGGACGGGGGTGCGCCTGGCGCTCTCCACCGCCCGGCCTCCGGCCAATGCCTCACCGCCCACGATGCAGCCGCTGCGGTTGTCGGCCTTGGAACAGGGCCGCGAGCGCAAGGTGCTGGTGCGCCGCGACGAGTACCAGCAGCATGCCGAGGCCGGTGCCGCGGAGCCCGTGCAGCAAGAGGGCGCACTGCTCGCGGCCTCGCAGGGCCTGTCCGTGCAGCTGCAGGTGCCCGAGCTCGCGCAGGTGAGAGGCGATGGGGGAGACGTGCGGCTGCGCGTGGCACGTACGAAGCTGCGGGCCACCTTCCTCTGGCGCGCCGTGCCCAAGCTGCGCCCCGTGGTGTTCCGCGTGGCTCGACTCGTCAACAGCGCGCCCTTCGCGCTGCTGCCAGGGAGCGTGGACCTCTTCAGCGCCTCGGGCTACATCGGCCGGCAGAACGTGGAGCACGTGCCCCAGGGCGGGCCCTTCCAGCTCACCTTCGGCCTCGAGGAGTCGCTGCGCGTGGAGCGTGTGGTGGTGGAGGAGATTGCCCACGACAAGGGCTTGTTCGACGGCAAGCGCCGCTTCCGCTACACCTACCGGCTCGACCTGGCCAACTTCCGTCCTGGCCCCGAGGTGGTGGAGGTGACCGAGCAGCTGCCCGTCTCCGAGCTCGAGGACGTGAAGGTGGAAGTGGAGTCGAAGACGACCGCGGGCCACGAGCTCAACACAACGGATGGCTTCCTCACCTGGAAGGTGAAGCTCGCACCCGCCGAGCAGCGCTCCGTGGACGTGGCCTTCCACGTGGACGTTCCCTCCAGCTACGACATGGGCGGCCTGTAGCCTCTGGGACGAGAGCGTGAGGGCGAACTCACGTAGTGAGTGGGATCCGCACTGTTAGTGTCATGGCATGCGCTCATCTCGTGCAGGCCTCGCTCTCCTCTCGCTCCTGGCTTCTCCAGCTCTGGCGACCGTTCCCAATGGCTTCCAGGAAACGGCCTACAGCTCCTCGTCGCTGACTTACGCCACCGGGTTGGCGTGGGCGCCCGATGGCTCGGGGCGGCTCTTCATCCTCAACAAGCATGGCACCGTGCGCATCGCGACGATGCGCGATGGGGAGCTCGTCACCCAGAACAACACGCTGGTGACGACGGTGTTCGCGACGGAGTCCGTGCACACCAACAGCGAGTGCGGCCTCATCGGCATGGCGTTCGATCCGAACTACGCCGTCAACCGCTACGTCTACCTGTTCGTGACCGCCACCGCCTCCAAGCAGCAGATTGTCCGGTACACGGATGCCAATGGCGTGGGCACGGCGCGCACGGTGCTCATCGACAACCTGCCCACCGCGGGAAACAACCATGACGGCGGAGCCGTGGGCTTTGGTCTGGACGGGAAGCTGTACTGGGCCATTGGCGACCTGGGCAACGACTCAGGGGTGGACGCGGATCTCACCTCACTGGCCTCCAAGGTGGGCCGCGCCAATCCGGATGGAACCCCTGCCAACGACAACCCCTTCAATGACGGGGTGGGCCCGAACAACGAGTACATCTGGGCGCGCGGCTTCCGCAACCCGCTCACCTTCACCTTCCAGCCGGGCACGGGGAGGCTGTGGGTGAACTCAGTGGGGACGGACTACGAGCAGGTCTTCGTCGTCGGCGAGAGAGACCACGCGGGCTACAACGACTACGAGAACAACCAGCCAGCGGGTTACATCACCCCGGCCATCAAGTACCGCACCAACAATACGGATACGCGCAATCTCACCACCTCGGGGGGCGCCGTGCGCAGCGGGGGCATCGTCACCTTCACCACCACGGAAACCCACGGCTTCCGCAAGGGCGAGGCGATCACCGTGGCCGGTGTGACGGACACGAGCTTCAACGGAACCGTGTACGTGGCCAGCACTCCGAGCGCCGACAAGTGGACGGCGGTGCAGGCGGGGCCGGATGCGAACAGTGGTGGAGGCACGGCGAAGACGCAGCACCTGGGGGGCTCCATCACCGGGGGCGTCTTCTACGACTCCACGCTCTTCCCATCCGAGTACCGAGGCAACTTCCTCTTCGGGGACTACAACTCCCACCGGCTGGTGCGTGCCACGCTGGCCGCGGATGGAACGGTGGCCACGGTGGACTCGTGGGGCACGGACTTCTACCAGGCCGTGGACATGGATGTGGGGCCGGACGGCGCGCTGTACGTGGTGGGGGTCACGTCGAACAGGATCACCCGGGTCAAGCCCGAGGCGCCCGGACAGAAGCTCATCGTCTCGGCGCTGAACCACGCGGTCGTCGAGAGCGGAAGGATCGTCTTCACCGTCCGCCTGGCGGAGGCTCCTACCGCGGATGTCACGGTCAACGTGCAGCGGGCCTCGGGCGATGAGGACCTGACCCTCTCGAGCGGTGCCCAGCTCCGCTTCACAGCAGCCAACTGGAACCAGCTCCAGACGGTCACGATCGACGCCGCCGAGGACGCGGACATCAACCCGGATACCGCGCTCTTCACCGTGTCCGCGGCAGGGCTCGACACGGAGACGGTCCGGGTGACCTCCATCGACAACAACGGGGCACGGCTCGTGCTCTCCACCGTGGAGTTGACGCTGGACGAGGGCGGGAGCGGCACCTTCACGGTGGCGCTGTCCAAGCGGCCCACGAGCAATGTCTCCGTCACGGTGGCACGGACCTCGGGCGACACGGATGTCTCTGTCAGTGGAGGCGCAACCCGGACCTTCACCCCGTCCAACTGGAGCACGCCCCAAACCGTCACCGTGGCAGCCGCCGAGGACGCGGACAACCTGAGGGACACAGCGACGATCACCGTGGCAGCAGTGGGCTCGGACGCACGCACCCTGTCCGTCACCGTGCAGGACAATGAGCCGTTGGAGCCAACCATCACCTCTACGCCCATCACCCGGGCAGTCGTGGGAGCGCCATACCGCTACGACGTGGTGGCGGAGGGGCGACCCGCGCCGACGTTCTCGCTGACGAGCAGCATTCAGGGGCCGATCATCGCTGAGAGCACGGGCTGGCTCACCTGGACGCCCCAGGAAGTGGGCACGGTGGACATGTCGGTGTACGCGAGCAACGGCGTGAGCCCGGACGCGGTGCAGTCCTTCCAGGTCACCGTGAAGGCGGACGAGCCGCCACAGGCGGTGCTGACACGGCCCGCGCCGGGCGAGGTCGTCTCCGGAACGATGGCGGAGTTCTACGGGGACTGCGTGGACGACTTGGGCTGCACGAGAGCGGAGTTCTACGTGGATGGAGTGCTGGAGAGCACGGACGCGCAGGACTCCGGGCACTACCACTATGGCGGCGAGCACAACCGGTGGGACACGACCTCGCTGAAGGAAGGGGTGCATCAGGTCCGCATGGTCGTCTACGACACGACGGGGCGGAGTGCCTCGGCGGGGACGTGGGTGTGCGTGGGGACTGGCCCGTGCGCCGCTCCCGAGCCGATGGATGGCGGGACGGGGCCGGTGGATGGCGGATCGAACCCCGGGACGGAGGTTCCCGAAGGCGGGTGTGGCTGTGGGGCGGGGCCGGGCGGCGCGTTGGCGTGGCTCGGGCTGGTGCTGTTCCTGAGACGGAGACGGGCGTAGGTCGCTTGTTCCTTCTGGCGTGAGGGCGCAGCGGCCAGCTCGCCCCTCTACGCCGTGCGCCGGCGCCGCAGCTCGGCCAGCACCTGGCGCAGCCGACCCGCCGTCCACTCGAGCTCCTCGCGTGGCAGGCCCGCCCCGAGCGCCACCAGTCCGCCCTGCGTCTGGTTCTACCGAATCTCACGCAGCCACCTACCCATGCAAACGTAGGGGGAGCAACGGCAACGCACGGAGGGGTGACTTACACGCAGCGGGTCCTTTGATACGGTCCGCCTCATGGGAGTGGACATGGATCGAGCTAGAGACTTCGCGCGACAGGGTTTCCTCGTGCTGCCCGGATTCGTCTCAACGGCAGCCTGCGACGCCTTGAAGGCCCGGGCGGAAGAGCTGGTAGCCGGCTTCCGGCCGGAGACTGTCTCCGTCTTCTCCACGCGCGACCAGACCCGGACCTCGGACGAGTACTTCCTCGCCTCGGGGGATGAGCTCCGCTTCTTCTTCGAGGAGGACGCCTTCCGGCCCGATGGCTCGCTGCGCCAGGACAAGGCGCTGTCCCTCAACAAGATTGGCCACGCCCTGCACGACCTCGACCCCCTCTTCGACAGGTTCTCCCGCACGCCCGAGCTGGCAGGGCTGGCCTCGGAGCTGGGCCTGAAGCAGCCGTTGCTGCTCCAGTCGATGTACATCTTCAAGCAGCCTCACATCGGGGGTGAGGTCAACTGCCACCAGGATGCGACGTTCCTGTACACGGAGCCGTCCACCTGCCTGGGCTTCTGGTTCGCGCTGGAGGACGCCACGCTGGAGAATGGCTGTCTTTGGGCGCTGCCCGGCGGGCACACGCTGGGATTGAAGAAGCGCTTCGTGCGCGCCGAGGGGGGCGGCACGGCGTTCCAGGTGCTGGACTCCACTCCCCTGCCCAACGAGGGAATGGTGCCTCTGGAGGTGAAGAAGGGCACGCTGGTCGTGCTCCACGGGCTGCTGCCCCATAAGAGCGGCGCCAACACCTCGTCCAAGAGCCGCCACGCCTACTCTGTCCACCTCATCGATGGCACCGCCCACTACCCCAAGGACAACTGGCTGCAACGCGCGCCCACCCTGCCGCTCCGGGGCTTCGGCCCTGTCTCGAACGGATGAACAGGTGGGCGGTGAGCCACTCGGCGAACGAGCCCTTGGCGCGCCACCTGCTCAGAAGGAGATGGCGTAGGTGCACTGGTGGCCGTCGAACCCCGCAATCTCCACCCGGGGGTTCGCCGTGCCAGAGGTCCTCAGCGTGGCGGACACCGTGCCCGCGATGAAGTGGGGCGAGATTCCCACTTCGTTGACCCAGAGCCGGAACCGGCCTGGGCCCAGTTCCTCCAACTTCGACTGCATGTAGTTGTTGGCGTACTGGAACGTCTGCGACATCCGCCCCAGTGCGCGCTTCGGGCCAAGCAGCTTCAGGACGCCCACGATGGCGGGGCCCATCAGCGTCTCGCTGAACGAGTCCACCATCCGCTCACCCAGCTCGAACCAGGCCCGCTCCTCGGGCACGCCCGAGTAGAGGTCCTCCACCACCAGGCGCATCGTGCGCAGCCACACCTCACGCGGGTAGCTCGGCTTCAACTTCGCGTCCAGATCGATGCCCTCCTCCTTCACTCGCGCCTTCAGCCGCGGGCTGAGGCGTCCCTTCAGCGCGCGGGAAAACATGGCCTCGACGGTGACGTCGTAGACGAGAGGTTCTCGGGGCGTCGGCACGGAGCGGAGACTCCTGGGTACAGACGGGCGAGCGAAGGCCGCTATCACCGAACAGTGTCGCGCCGATGAAGTGCCAGGGGCGACATCACGGTCAGCGGCAGCTCGAAATTCAAAGGCGGGTTCCTGGATGGCTATACCTGCTCGATGACAGTCGTGGGCAGGCTCTCGCCTCATCCCTGAAGACGTCGCCGTCCAACGGCAAGCTCGTGCCGAAGGTTCCGGGCCAGTGCGCCTGCTCCCCTTCACTGCACGATAATTTTAAGTTTGCAATAATTTTATTACATTGCGGTACGAATGTCACCCAGCTTGCTAGAGTTCCAGGTGTTGCACCCTCGCTGCATGACGCAACGAGGGCCAGACCCGGGCAAGTCCATGAACGCCAAGAAGCTCTCCATCCCGCTCCTGACCCTCCTCTGCTGCGTGGCCATGCCCCCCCTCGCCGGGGCGACCCCAACCAAACCGGCCCAGCGACAGAAGACCCAGACCAGTCCGAGCACGCAGAGCCTGCTGACCACCACCGACGAGCAGGCCATCCGCCAGGCGGTCGAGGACTACGCGAACGGGTTCATCGTGGAGGACCTGCAGATGCTGCTGGATCTCTGGGACACGACGGACCCCGATGACCTGTCCTACATCGCCACGGAGATCGACGTGCCCATGGACGATCTCACCACCTTGAGCACGTACTACCAGAGCATGCTCTCGAGCATCAGCATCATCAGTGGGAATGTCACCAACCTGCGCATCTTCCCCAAGGGCACGGACGCGGCCTACGTCTACTGCAACTACACCTGGGTCTACTCGTACAAGCCGGTGAACTCGACGAGCCCGGTGTTGACGCAGCCCACGCGCGCCACCTTCCTGCTGAAGAAGCGCAACGGGCAGTGGCTCTATCAGCACTTCCACGAGTCCATCCGGTTCCATTACGTGCCGCCCAGCCCCTGAGCCAGGGCCAGGAGGGCGTCCCGGGCACCACCGGCAGGTGGAGGAGCCCCGACGCCTTCGACATCTGCCAGCCGGTGGGCGCATGCATCGTGCGGGTGACGGTCAACGGCGAGCCGCTGGATGACAGCGGACAGGCCATCGCCCCCACCACGAGTGCTTGCCTCGAGCGGCTGCGCGGTGACGAGCGGGATGCCCTCACGGACGACAACGGTGAGTGTCAACGGAGTTGTCGCGAGAAGCTGACTCAACCCGCTACCCTCGACATTGCACTCATTCGGACGCGCTCTCCGGGGTCTCGTCGCTTCAGCGGGTGAATTCTTCTCTCCGAATGAGCCCATCCATCGACGGCACTTCGAGCAGTCGCAGAACGTCACCGGCGTGAGCTCGAGGGTGATGCCTTGCCGCACTGCCGCACTGCGGCACATGCACATCCGCCGGTCTTCATCATGCGTCGCCGTATAGCAACACCGCGGGTGTGACTGAAGGAGTGGCGCGCAACCTCCCGCGGGCGAAGACGTCGCAGCCGAACGTCCTCCTGAGCAGCTCGGCCCGCTGCACTCGCGATGGCATGACCGCTACTTCGCGAGGCCTTCGAGCTTCGTGACGAGACTCGGCGAGAACGTGTCCTGAGCGAGGCGCTGGCGCGTCTGCTTGAACACTTTGTCCCACTTCGCCTTCTCAGCGGCCGTGAGGGTGATCACGGTCATGCGCGACTTTATGCGCCCGTAGGAGGCGTCATCCTCGCTGCGAACTCTCTTCGTGAGCGCGGCCGCGGAGATCTTCCCCGTGTCGGTGAGGATCGATCGGAGATCCGCTGGGAGCGCATCGAGGCGCTTCGACGAGACGACGATCGCGCCGATGGCCAGGGCGCTCGTGTCGTCGACGATGTGGTCGAACTTCGACGCCCACTGGTGCTGCTCGGCCTCGAGCGCGGGGACGTTCATGATGTTGATCGCGCCCTTGTCGAGGTTCGGGGACACCTCGGGCACGTTCAGCGCCACCGGCGAGACGCCGCCGATCACCTTGAACAGGGCCGGCTGGATGGCATCGTCGCGACGCGTATAGGGCTTCTTGCCCTTGATATTGTCGGGAGACCGGACCGCGAAGCCCTTCGACATGAGATGAACCGAGCCGACGTCGCACCAGCCGAGGACTCTGAAGCCGGCGTCCGCGAAGGCCTTGTCGAAATCGGCCGCCATCGCGTCGCGCGCCTTGTCGAGCTTCTCCCAGGTCGTGAACAGGCCGGGCATCTGGAGCGCCAGGACAGGCGGATGAATCTTGCTGAGGCCGGCGGCCGTCACCACCACCCCGTCGAGCTGGCCGGCCTTCATCTTGTCGACCATCGCCCCCTCGTCCCCACCGTTGTAGAAGAACTGCAGCTCGAGATTGCCGCCGCTCTTCTCTCTCACGGCCTTCTCCCACACCGAGAAGACCTGGCCCCATGGGCTCGACTTCGGAGCCATCGTTCCTATCCTGATGACCTCCCCTGCGTCCGCCTGCCCTGCAATGCCCACTCCGGAGAGGAGCGTTAGAACACCCAGGAGCTTGATTGCCGTTCTACGCAACATCATTTTGAAGCTCCTCCCGATCCGAGTTGAAGCGCTCGCGGGGTTTGAAGATGAAAGATGTGAAGGGATGGGTTGCACGGGCCATGCCGGGGCGGGACCTCGAGCAACTCCGTGAAAGGATGAGCCTCGGGCTCGGAACCGGAGGGATGCGCCCGTGCTGACGTGTCGGTTGACGCGTCAGCCCTGGACGTTGACAGGTCACCGGGGCAAGCCCATCACTGCTTGAGCCTGCTTCTCGCACGGGCTCCGTTCACACTCAGCGGTAATGCCCGTATGGCTTATCACGTGACATCATTCTCACCGGACGAAACGATATGAAGAAAATCGAATGGCTTGCTCTTGCTGCTGTTGCCGCCGGCATCCTGTCCCTGGCCTCGGTGCCACAAAATGCGCCCCCAAGCAGGTGAGGAGGGGGCGAGCGCGGCACCTGAGGCAGCGGTCAGCAAGGAGCCGAAGAAGAAGCGGATGCCGCGAGTGGACCAGGCGAAGCTGCTGCGCAAGACGTTCGCATTGGATGTCTTCACCTGTGCTTGGTGTGCAGGCAGGCGCCAAGTGTTGGCGTACCTGACGGCACCCAACGCCGTGCTCGCCATTCTGGAGCACCTGTCCCTGCCCACTCGGCCTGGGGGCCACCTGGGCCAGCGTGTGCCCAATGGCGCTGCACCTCGTCTCCTCCGGCCCAGCGCACTGCCCTCGTTGCTCCCGTCAGCATCCCTCCTCTACCCCTCGGCTCCTGCCCTCTCCCTCCACACCGCCCCCATCCCGCCTATACGCAGTCACCAGGAGGATGGCGCCAGGCTTACGGAGGCCGTTGCCGGGCTCACCCACCGACAAGCGCGTTTGCTTTCACAGCCCTCGAGGGAAAGTTGAAATCGAAGCGCTCCCGGAAATGTCAGACCAACCCGGTATGAATCTCCTTGCGCGGCGCCATTCAGGGCGTCGCCGAAAGGGTTGCACTCACAATGCATAATTCATTGATTACCCTCGGGCTTCTGGTCGGCATGACAGGGGTCGGCTGCGCGGGTCTCGACGAGGCCGAGGCGGTGGACTCCTCCGTGTCGGCGGACACGGCCTCTCAGGTCACCCAAGGTCTGATCACCCATGTCACCGGCACCAGCCCGGTGACCTTCGTCGCCACGTCGGGCAACGAGACGAAGCCAAACGACCAGTCCGCCACGTCGGTGGTGGCATACATGCGGGACTCAACGACCGGGGCGTTCACGGCCTATCCGGGCACGGGCTCTGCGGACGGCACCATCTCCGTGCCGAACGTCCCTTCCGGCCGCATCTACCTGAAGCTGGGCTCGCGCTACCTGGTGAGCACCGGCCGCGCGTTCGATCTGGGCTCCACGGAGTGGGGCCGCGATGGCACCTTCGCCTCGCTGCCTACCCCCGTGACGGTGTCCGCCACCAGCCTGTCTCCCTGGCAGCCGGGGGACTTCCTGGACATGTATTCGTTGAACCCGGGCGCGTTCGGCTACATCGACGGCAGCGCCACGGGGCTCCCCCTGGCGGGCGCCACGTCGCTCTCCGGGCTGAGCTTCGATTACGCCAACATGCTCAACCCGGTGCTGCTCGACAGCGGCCTCGGGGATGTGTTCTCGCTGGCGCAGATGCGGTTGCAGACGAGCGCGAATGGAGTGCCCTACCACGCGATGCACAAGGTGCTCGACACGAGCATGGCGCAGGTGGAGGGCCAGCCCGTCACCGTCAGCGGCACCTTCACCCAGCCCGTCGCGACAGGCACCTTCGCGGTGGACTGGAGACGCTCGGCCTTCGAGGCCATGCGCACCCAGGTGAACCCGGGCGCGGTCAGCACGTACAACGAGATCTGGATGTCCGCCCGGCCGGCCGCGCTGAGCTCGGCGCTCGCGTCCATCAGCGGGCCGCCACTGCTCGTGACGCTCAATCCTGACGCGCAGCGGACCGACATCGTCACGGGGAGCATGACCTACAACAACCCGCTCCCGGCGACGTGGCAGAAGGTGGCGCTCGCCGCCGCGGGCTTCACGAAGAGCTACGCGCTGGGAACCGCGACGCCCTACACCATGAGCGTGGACATCCGCGTGGATCAAGAGGCGAGCGCGTTCACCGCCGCGCCCGTGCAGCCCCTCGTCGGGCCGGTGCAGGCGCCCCAGGTGAACACGCGCGGCGCGTTCCAGAACCTCACGGGCGTGGGGACCGACGCCTCGCTGCGCTGGTCGAAGCCGCTGGTCGGCACGGCCACGAACTACGTGGTGAACATCTACCGGCTAGGCGCGAGCAACGGTTCCACCACCGCGACGCGCGTGGCGGTGCTGCACACGGATCTCCAGAGCGTGTACCTGCCCCCGGACGTGCTGCAGGCGGGCCAGACGTACTTCGCGGAGATCCAGAGCTGGTACCAGCCCGGCTCGGACCTCGCGACGAGCCCGTACAAGCGCTCGCTGCCTCGAGGCCGCGCCAGCGTGCTCACCGGCATGTTCAGCCCGTAGTCGCTGAAGTCCTGGGAAGGAAGGGAGCCCACTCCCTCTCTTCCTCACAAGCCGCATCGCTTCAGCGAGGCTCTGCGCGCCCCCTCCGTCATGGCCCGGGTGGTGATGGAACGCGCCTGTGACGCGGCGTGGGTCGATGCGGCGTTCCATGAGCACCGAGGCCGGCAGTTTGAGCGCGAGTTGCTGTTCTCCGATGTCGTTGACCGCATGAGCCTGGTAGTGGCGTACCTGACGGCACCCAACGCCGTGCGCGCCATTCTGGAGCACCTGTCCCTGCCCACGCGGCCTGCTCAGCTGGCTGCAGCGCAGGGGCCACCTCAGCACGCGTGGTGTTGAGTCTCGGGCAGTCACGCTGCCCCACGCCCACTCCCCTGCGTCCTCCCCCTGGGGGCCACCTGGGTCAGCGTGTCCCCAATGCGGCTGCACCTCCTCTCCACCGGCCCGGCGCACTTCCCTCGTTGCTCCCGTCAGCAGCCCTCCTCGACCCCTCGGCTCCGCCCTCTCCCTCCACACGGCCCCCTTCCCGCCTATGCGCAGCTGCGTCTGGTCATGGGCGAGCTGCAGGTCGCCGACGTGCGCGCCCAGGTCATGCTCTCGCTTCGCACCGACTTCGAGAACTACACCACCTTCACGCCCGTGCCCCACCACGAGAAGTCCGTCCAGGCCATGCTCGACCAGGTCATCGCCTGGGGTGGGGCGTTGAAGCCGTTGCGCGAGAAGTGACGCGGCCGTCCGTCATTCCCACGCGTATTCCAGGTCGAGAATCTTCCCCGCCGGCTCCATGCGGAAGGTCCACTTCA
This sequence comes from Archangium lansingense, assembly GCF_026626635.1. GTDB lineage: Bacteria > Myxococcota > Myxococcia > Myxococcales > Myxococcaceae > Archangium > Archangium lansingense. The sequence goes on along the minus strand of NZ_JAPNKA010000001.1, from coordinate 5,525,154 downwards.
GCGAGACATCCGTGCCGTACACCGCGCGATAGACGCGCTTGCGCTTGTCGCCGTCCTGCTGGTCCTCGAGCAGCATCAATCGGCGCAGCGGCGGCAGGAGCGCGTTGCCCGGGGTTCCGAATCCCTGGAGGATGGGCAGCAGCTCCTGCTGGGCGCTCGGCGCGAAGGCGGCGGCGTCGAGCGTGCCGTTGAACAGGCCTTCCATGGCTCCGCGGTGCACCGCCATCAGGGCCGGCTCCGCGTCCGGGATGCCCGGTGCATCCAGCTCCGGCAGCGGCGGCAGGTAGTGGCTCGCGACGACGGGCGCCAGCATGGGTAGCAGTCCCATCGCGTTCGCCAGGACGATGACCGTCAGCTTCTTCTCCGGAACGCGCAGCACGTCCCCCAACGCACCGCCCCCGGAATGCCCGAACGTCTTCAATCCCCGCAGCGTGCCGTGGGTGAAGGCCACGCCGAAGTCACCCTCGCGGCCGTCGTTCAGCTTGAAGGCCGTGGCGGCCTCACGCTGTGATTCGGGGCTCAGCAGCGTGCCCTGGTCCATGGCCACGGCCCAACGGGCGAGATCCTTCACACAGGAGAACACTCCGCCCGCGGAATAGGTGTGGGGCGGGTAGAGGAACCAGGAGCGACGCTGCGCGCCGTCCACGTAACGGTAGGTGGTGGCCCGGCGCGGGATGACATCGGCGATGCGTATCAGCCCCTGCTGCCGCGCGTGCTCGTAGCGCGTGCACGTGAATCCGAGCGGCTCGAAAAGGCGGCTGCGCAGCAGCTCCTCGAAGCCCTGACCCGTCACCTTCTCCAGGACATGGGTGAGCACGACGAAGTCCGTGAGTCCATACGCGCTGCGCTCACCAGGCGTGTACTCCAGGGGCCCCTTCCGGGCGGCTTCGTACCGCTCGGCGACCGAGGCGTTGCTGTTCGTCTGCTCTTCGGAGCCTTCCTTCAGGCCCGAGGTCACGCCCGACGTGTGGGCGGCGAGGTGCCGCACGGTGATGCCCTTCCACGTCTCGGGTGCGTCGGGCAGGTACTTCGAGAGCGGCTCGTCCAGGCCAAGCTTCCCCTCCTGCACCAGCAGCATCACCAGCGTGCCGGTGAAGACCTTCGTGGCGGAGGCGAGTTGGAACGCGGTGTCCGCTTCACTCTTCGCCCCGTCTTCCAGGTCCGCGAGGCCGTACGTGGAGAGCTTCTCGAGGTGTCCGTCGCGGACGACGGCCACGGCCGCGCCGGGGACATGGTTCTTCTCCAGGACGGTCTGGACATAGGTGTCGGTGGAGCGCGCGGCCTGGGGGGTCGCGCAGCCCGCGGAGAACACGAGGGCGGGCAGGAATAGGAGGGCCTGGGTGCTTGAGCGCATGCGGCCCCGGCTAGCAGTTGAAGGCAGGTCTGTCGACTCTGGAGCACCTGTCCCTGCCCACTCGGCCCCTCCACGACCCCTGCCCTCTCCCTCAACTCGGCCCCCTTCCCGCCTATACGCCGATCGTGCTCATGGAAGTATCCAGCGAGTATACCTATCTCGACCGTTCCCCGGGCGTTGAGTACCTGAGTACGAGAGCAGCCTGCTGACGCTCTACAATGAGAAGTACTCCCGCCGGAACGTTCACTGACCGCCCCCTGGCCGCCCCCCTATGCTCAACATCCCTGGATACACTCTTCGAGGGGCCATTCAGGCCACTGACACCAACATGCTGTTTCATGCGGTGCGCGATGCCGACGGCCTACCGCTCATTCTCAAAACCCCGCTGGCCTCCTCCCCAGGCCCTCGCGAACGGGAGCGCTACCGCCGCGAATTCGGGATCCTCCAGCGAATCCAGGACGTACGGGGAGTCCCGCGCGTTCATGCGTGCGAGCAACTCCAGGACCGGCCGGTGCTGCTGCTGGAGGAAATCGAGGGCATCCCGCTGTCCCAGCTCACCGGCAGGCCGCTCGGGGTGCCTCGCGTTCTGGAGCTGGGCATCGCCCTGGCGTCGATCGTCGCGGAGCTCCACCAGCGCGGCATCGTTCACAAGGACATCAAGCCTTCCAACATCATCGTCATGCCCTCGGGTGAGACGCGGCTGATCGACTTCGGCACCGCCAGCCTCCAGCTCATCGAGCATGTGGATGCGCTGCACGGCTCGTTGCTCGAAGGGACGCTGCAGTACATGTCTCCGGAGCAGACCGGGCGCATGAACCGCTCGGTGGACCACCGCACCGACCTCTACTCGCTGGGCATCACCCTCTACGAGTTGCTGACGGGCAGCCGCCCCTTCCATGGGCGGGATGCACTCGAATGGATTCATGCCCACATGGCGCAGGCACCGCAGCCGCCCATCGAGCGGGTGAAGGAACTGCCCCCAGTGCTGTCCGCCATCGTGCTCAAGCTGCTGGCGAAGGTGGCGGAGGAGCGCTACCAGAGCGCCGAGGGGTTGCGGGCGGATCTCGAGCGGTGCCGGGAGTCACTGCTGCGGGGAGCGCCGGAAGACTTCGTGCCCGGCATGCAGGATCTGCCCACGCGCTTCCAGCTCCCGCAGCGGCTCTACGGGCGCGACACGCAGGCGACCATGCTGCTCCAGAGCTTCGAGCGGGTGATCCGGGATGGCCGGCCGGAGCTCATCCTGGTGTGCGGCTACTCGGGCATCGGCAAGTCCTCGGTGGTGCACGAGCTGCACAAGCCGGTGGTGCGGCAGCATGGCTTCTTCCTCAGTGGCAAGTTCGATCAATTCCACCAGGACATCCCCTACTCCACCCTGGCGCAGGCCATTCGAGGGCTGACGCAACAGTTGCTCTCGGGCACGGACGAGGAGCTGGCGCGCTGGCGCAAGCACCTGAACGAGGCGTGGGAAGGCCAGGGCCAGGTGCTCGTGGACGTAGTGCCTCAGCTGGAGCTCGTCGTGGGCCAGCAGCCCCCCGCTCCGCCGCTACCGCACGCCGACGCGCACGCCCGCTTCAACCAGGTCTTCCGCAGGTTCCTCGGCGTGTTCGCCACCGTCGAGCACCCGCTCGTGGTGTTCCTCGATGATCTCCAGTGGGCGGACCAGGCCAGCCTCCAACTGCTGCAGCACCTGCTCACCCACCCGGAGACGCCGCCGGTGCTCTGGATCGGCGCCTACCGCGACAACGAGGTGAGCCCCTCGCACCCGCTGGCGATGGCGCTGGCGGAGCTGTACAAGGCCGGCGCTCGGATGACGGAACACCAGCTGGAGCCGCTGAGCCTCGAGGAGGTGCAGCGGCTCATCGCGGACACGCTCCCCGGAGCGGACGAGGGAGTTGTCGCTCCGCTGGCGACGCTGGCCCGGGAGAAGACGGGCGGCAACCCCTTCTTCCTCCTGCAGTTCCTGCTGACGCTCAACCAGGATGGCCTGCTCACGCGCACCCCCCAGGGCTCGTGGCGCTGGGATGTCGAGGGTGTCCGCGCGAAGGGCTACTCCGACAACGTCGTCGACTTCATGGTGGGCAAGCTGCGCCAACTCCCCACCGAGACGCAGCACCTGCTGCGGCTGGCGGCGTGCGTTGGCAACCGCTTCTCCCTGCGGCTGCTGGTCCTCACCTCACTCCTGGAAGAAGTGTCCGAGGTGGAGCGGGGCTTGGAGCCCGCTCTCAAAGAAGGCCTGATCACCCGCACCGGCGCCGAGCAGTACCGCTTCCTCCACGACCGCATCCAACAGGCGGGGTACTCCCTCATCCCCGTGGAGGAGCGAAAGGCCGTCCACCTGCGCATCGGCCGCCTGCTCCTGGCGGGACTGCCTCCCGAGGAGCTCGAGCAGAGGCTCTTCGACGTGGTGAGCCAGCTCAACGCCGGGGTGGAGCTGATCCTCAATTCGACGGAGCGTCACCGTGTGGCGCTCCTGAACGCCGAGGCGGGCAAGCGGGCTCAGGCCTCGACCGCGTTCCGCGCGGCCGCGGCCTACCTGGCCACGGCGTTCCAGCTCCTCCCTGGCAATCCCTTGGAGACGGCCCACTCGCTCGCCTTCCAGCTCCGGCTGGATCAGGCGTCCTGCGAGTTCATGAGTGGCCATGCCACCGAGGCGCGCCAGCTGGTGGAGGAGTTGCGGCCCTGGGCACGTACCCAGACGGAGGTGGTGGCCATCTACCGCCTGAAGAACGATCTCCACATCGCCGCGAGTGAAATCCAGCCCGCCCTCGACAGCCTCTTGGAGGGCCTTGCGCTGCTGGGCATGCCCATGCCGGCCCACCCCACCTGGGAGGACGTGGTGGCCGCCAATGACGAGGTGTGGCAGCTGCTGGGAGATCGTCCCATCGAGAGCCTCGTCGAGCTGCCCCGGATGACGGAGCCGGACATGGAGGCGGCCATGAACCTGCTGGCCGCCCTGTATATCCCCTCGCTCCTCACGGACCGCAACCTGCTCATCCTGCACCTCTGCCGGCTCGTCTCTCTCAGCCTCCGCCACGGCAATACGGCCGCGTCCATTTCGGGCTATTCCTCGTATGGGGTGGTGCTGGGGCCCGCCTTCAAGCGGTACCGGGAGGGGCACGCCTTCGGCCAGCTCGCCTGCGAGTTCGTCGAGCGCCACGACCTGACCGTCCTCCGCGGCGCGGCGCTCTACAGCATGGAGATGCTCTGCTGCTTCACGCGGCCGCTCTCCATCGCCCTGGACTTCATTCGCCGCGCCTTCCATCACGCGCTCAAGGCCAGTGACTTCCAGACCGCTGGCTATTGCTGCAACCACATCGTCACCAATCGCCTGGCCCTGGGGCATGATCTCGAGGAGATCCATCAGGAGTCCGTGGCGCGCCTGGACTTCGCGCGCAAGGCCGGCTTCCTGGACGTGCGGGACGTCGTCCACTTCACCCAGCGCTACGTGCAGCAGCTGCGGGGCCTCACGCCCGTGTTCGGCTCGCTGAGCGGAGACGACTTCTCCGAGGAGTCGTTCGAGGCCACGCTGACGACCGCGCGCATGAGCATCACACGGTGCTGGTACTGGATCATCCAGATGCAGGCTCGCTACCTGAGCGGCGCGTACGCGGAGGCACGAGAGGCGGGCGCGAAGGCCGCCGAGCTGAGCTGGTCCTCGACGGGCCACATCCAGTTGCTGGACTTCCACCTCTTCCACGCGCTGACCCTGGCCGCCTGCTTCGCCACGCTGGCGCCCGAGGAGCAAGGCCCGGTGCTCGAGCTCATCCAGCAGGACCACCAGCAACTCTTGGAGTGGGTGGGCTCTTGCCCCGAGACCTTCCGCGCCCCCGAGCGACTGGCCTTCGCGGAGCTGGCGCGCGTCATGGGCCGGGATGCCGAGGCGTTCCGCGCCTACGAGGAGGCACTCCAGGCGGCGCGCGAGCACGGCTTCATCCAGTATGTCGCCCTCGCCAGCGAGCTCGCGGCCCGCTTCTGGTTCGACCGTCGGATGCCCACCATCGGGGATACCTACGCGCGCAAGGCCCAGGAGGCGTGGCTGCGCTGGGGAGCTCGCGGGAAGGCCCGGCACCTGGAGGGCGAGTGGCCGCACCTGATCACTCCGACGCGCGGAGAAGAGACCGCCACGGACACGGACTCGGCGCAGATCGACGCGCTCACCGTGGTGAAGGCCCAGCAGGCCATCTCCGGGGAGATCGTCCTCGAGCGCCTGGCGGACACGCTGCTGCGCATCGCCATCGAGAACGCTGGAGCGCAACGCGGCGCCCTGCTGCTACCGCGCGGCGAGAAGCTCTCGGTGGTGGCCGTGTCGGGTAGCGCACCAGAGGACTCCACCACCGACTCGGCCAAGGACGCCGTGCCATGGACCGTCGTCTCCTACGTCCGGCGGACGCGGGAGAGCGTGCTCATCGGCGATGCATCCCAGCCCCACCCCTTCTCGGAGGATGAGTGGCTCCAGCGGGGCAGAATCCGCTCGGTGCTCTGCATGCCCTTGCTGCGCCAGGAGGAGTTCCGCGGGGTGCTCTACCTGGAGAACAGCCTGGCCACCAACGCCTTCACCCCGGCGCGCAGCATACTGCTGGGGCACATCGCCTCGCAGGCCGCCATCTCCATCGAGAACGCGCAGCTGTACACGGACGTCCAGCGCGCCGAGACCGCCCTGCGCCGCGCCAATGACGAGCTGGAGAAGCGCGTGGAGGAGCGCTCGCAGCAGCTCAGGGACGTCAACAACCAGCTCGTTCAGTCCGCCCGGCGCGCCGGCATGGCGGAGATCGCCACCAACGTGCTGCACAACGTGGGCAACGTCCTCAACAGCGTCTACACCTCCTCCCAGCTCGCCAGGGCTCTGGTGGCGCGCATGCGCCTGGAGCATGTGGGCCGCGTGGCCGCCCTCCTCCAGGAGCACCAGACGGATGTCGGCACCTTCCTCTCCCAGGACGAGCGCGGGCGCAATCTGCTGCCCTTCTTGAGCAAGCTGGGTCAGAACCTGCTCGACGAGCGCCAGGAGCTCTCCGAGCTGCTCGAAGACGTTGGCCGCTACACCGAGCACATCGGGGACATCGTCAAGGTGCAGCAGGACTATGCCCGCCCACCCCGGCTACACGAACCCGTGTCGTTGGCGGAGCTGGTGGAGGACGCGCTGCGCATCAACTCGGCCGGGCTCTCCCGCCACCAGGTGAAGGTGGTGCGCCAACTGGACTCCCTGCCCGCCGTGCTCACCGACAAGCACAAGACGCTGATGATCCTGGTCAACCTGGTCAGCAACGCCAAGTACGCCATGGATGAAATGCCTCCGGCCGAGCGCATTCTCACCGTGAAGCTGGCGCGGACCAGCGCCGAGTCTCTGCACATCGCGGTGCGCGACAACGGCATGGGCATCGCACCGGAGATGCGCACCCGCATCTTCCAATACGGCTTCACCACCCGCCCGGGAGGGCATGGCTTCGGCCTGCACTCCAGTGCCCTCGCGGCCCAGGAACTGGGTGGCTCCCTGATGGTCCACAGCAAAGGAATGGGACACGGAGCCACCTTCACGCTGGAGCTCCCCTATCTCCCTGCCCAGGAGGCCGCATGACCCACCGCACCGGGGCTGCTTTCGAGGCACGCCTGGCACTGTGCTGCAGGGAATGCGCCTGGTACGCCTGCAGTGCGTATTCCGGCCAAGGTGAGCACTCGTTCCAGCCCACTCGGCCTGCTCAGCTGGCTGCAGCGCAGGGGCCACCTGGGCCAGCGTGTCCCCAATGCGGCTGCACCTCGTCTCCTCCGGCCCGGCGCACTTCCCTCGTTGCTCCCTTCAGCATCCCTCCTCTACCCCTCGGCTCCTGCCCTCTCCCTCCACTCGGCCCCCTTCCCGCCTATGCGCAATGCGGGTGTTCGACTTCAAGGTCCTCCAGGACCTGGGCGTGCCGCTGGCGAAGTGAGTCAGGGCCCCCCAAAAACGAATCCCCCACGGAGCCATGGGCCCTGTGAGGGACTTGTTTGCGCCCGGGCACGCCTCGCGGCCCGGTTTAATGAGGGGTGAAGGAGCCCAGAGCTACTGCCCCTGGAGCTTCCAAATCGACCCTTGGCCATCAATTCCTTCGAATGTCCGCGGGCCAGGAGAAGACACGATCGGTGGAGCGAGGCATGCCGCCGCTTCCACACGAATAGCCCCACACGAGCAACGGCCAGACTGTGAGGTGGCCGAATGCGACACGCTGCATCATGCCCATGACTACCTCCTTTAAACTGCCCACGAACAATGGTTTCGAGCTCCAAACTGCCCACGAACAATGGTTTCGAGGCTGGCCTCGTCCGTCGAGCGGCCAACCCCGTACACAGGCCTCTTTTTTTGTCTGAGTAAAGACGGCTGGAGTGGCGTTTCTTGGAAATGCCCGGGAGTACCAGGGACATGTCTGCTCGCTGAACAAGCTACCGGACGTCTCACGGGAACGGCCGCCTGCCATGCGGGCGCCATTCCCTGGAGCGCGGTCAACTCCTCCGGGGCGCGGGCTTGATCTGCAGGAGATGACTGCGGAAGACCGGATGCACGTCCCACCGCGCGGCCCGGGCCTCGTTGACGTGGGCCGGGTCCGTCAGCTCCGGCCTGTCCGCGAAGGTCAGGTGCCGGTAGCCCCGGGGCTGGTTCGGATCATCGACCCGCGCATTGATGAAGCCCGTCTCGAAGAGGAGCGCGAGGAGCTGCTCCGCTGCGTCGTGCGAGTCGGGCCGCAATGACTTTCCACGGACCTGGATGGAGAAGCGGGACGGGAGCTTCGCGAGATGCTGACGGAGCTCGTCATACCTGAGCTCGAAGGAGAGCGTGCAGAAGGACTCCGCGATGCCAGAGAATTGGGGACAGGTCTTCCCCACCTCGGTCGCGAGATCATCGAGCCGTGTCTTCGAGAAGCGCGGCAGCGCACGCGCGACGTCCGAGCTCGTGATTCGCGCCTGCTGTCCGGCTCCCGGCGGCGTCTCCGCGAGACGGGCCTTGGCCGTCTGCAGGAGGAAGGAGACGAACTGGATCAGATCCCGCGCGCGCTCCCGGGAGTTGGTCACCAGGAAGGACCTCCAGCCGCGTGTGTGGCCTGGACCAGCCCCGGGGATCTGGACCTCACTGCCCTCGAAGAAGAGAGACCAGGGGTCTCGCACCGGCGCCTTGGAGGCCTTCTCCGCGGCCTTGAAGATCCGGCGCTGCACGATGGAGTCGAGCAGCGCCTCCGACCCCCTCAGGTGCAGGACGCAGCCGTGGAAGTGGTCGAGCGTCTCCCGGTTGCCCACCGGGTCTCGCAGCCGCGTCCACACCTCGGAGCGCAGCGTCGCGACGACCTTGATCTGGGGGACCCTGCTGGCCAGGTCCCGCAGCGCGTGCAGCATCCCCCAGATGCGGTTGAGCTCCTTCGGCTCATCGGGCGACGCTACCTGGTCGGTGTCGTCGAAGAGGAGGAGCATGACCGACGAGCTTGCCTCCATGTGGCCGGTGATGGAGCCCAGCAGCGAGGCATCCGACGTTCCACCGGCCAGATCCCTGGCGAGCTGGGCGAAGTCGATGTTGGTGGCGGGTCTGGCAACCGCGGACAGCAGCTTGACCCCACGCTCGATGAAGTCTTCTTCGATGAGCCCCTCCTTCAACGCCTCATCCCGCAACTTCTTGTCGGAGTTGCGGAGCAGCCCTCCCAGCTGGGTACCGATATGCACGGCCACGGCCCTGACCAGGCACCGGAAGAGCGTGCGCTCGATGGTGGAGAGATCGTAGTGGCCCTGCAGCGGCCGGAGATCCAGGTCGCTCGGCGTCAGGAACAGGGCGGGGAGCTTCTGGGCGCGCGTGGCCTCGTAGAAGCGGTGGAGCATGGCGCTCTTGCCGATGCCCTTCGCGCCAACCAGGATGCGTGGGTTCCCCTCCGGCAGATTGAGCACCTCCGCCATCTGCCCCGTCGGGATGAACACCTCCTTCAGGATGCGCTTCTCACCTTCGGCCGTGCCAGAGAAGAAGTAGGGGGCCAGGACGTCGAGCGGCGTTTGAGGCATGGCAAGCTCCCCCCTGCTGACTGTATGTCAGGCGTGGTTCTCCCAGATCCGGCCTCTTTGTAAAGCGCCCCCCCAGCCGAGGGCTCAAAACCACACGCCAGGACACGAAGGGACTGAGAGGGAAATGCGAGACTGCTGACGCTGCAACGCGGCACTGATGCTCATGACACGCGGCCGGCGCAGCTCGCCCCGGCGCAGGGGCCTGCGCAGATGCTCACCGAGCCCGCTCCAGGTAACTGGAGCGGGCCGTGTTGTCACTAGCAGGACTCTTCCGAATACACCTGGCGGTACGATGTGCGCAGGCCTTCCCGCGTAGGCGTATTCCCGCACCAGCAGTGTTCGACGCCGACCTCGGTGGTGTAGGTCGCGTCGCTGTAGTACACGACGATGTATTGGGTAATGCAAATGAGCCGGTCCTCCCGAGTCGCGAGGCTTGGCTGCTCAGTCTCCAATCCGTCCTCCTCGACTCCGCCGCAACCTGCGAGGAGCCCAGCAGCGAGTGCGCCTGCGACGACGTATGCCTTCATGCTTTCTCCGAACGCGCGTTTGGCTTTAGCGCTTTTCTAATTTAGCTCGAATGGTGTCGTCGCGGGAATCGATCTCGCGTCTTTCGCAGTGGCCGGAGCGACTCGGGCGGGAGCAGACTCACCGGCCAGCTGATGGGTCACACCATCAGCCAGCGCTCCGAGTTGCCTGCATACAAGCAGGTTTCCGGCGCGGAAACAATCGAGCCCGTGACGGATGCCGGTCGAAGGCCGGGCCGGCGTAGACCGCGCGGCCATGACCATGACCCAGCATGCAGTGGTGATCGTCGGAGGCGGACCGACGGGGATGATGTTGGCGGCCGAGCTCGCGTTGGCGAAGGTCGACGTCGCGATCGTCGAGCGGCGCGAGACCCAGGACCTCGACGGCTCGCGCTCACGCGGCCTGCACGCACGCACCATCGAGGTTCTCGATCAGCGTGGAGTCGTGGATCGGTTCCTATCGCAGGGGCAGGTGGCGCAGGTCGCGGGGTTCGCGTGGATCCCGCTGAGCATCAGCGACTTTCCCACCCGGCATCCCTACGGGCTCGGCCTCGGGCAGAAGGAGTTCGAGCGCATCCTGGCCGGCTGGGTCAACGAGGTGGGAGTGCACATCTACCGCGGACGGGAAGTGACCGGGTTCGCACAGGACGACAGCGGCGTCGACATCACGCTCTCTGACGGTCCGTCGCTCCGGGCCGAATATCTCGTCGGATGCGACGGCGGACGCAGCGTGATCCGGAAAGCAGCCGGCATCGAGTTCGCCGGATGGGATCCGACCGTGAGCTGTCTGATCGCCGAGGCCCAGATGGCCCAGGAGCCGAATTGGGGGATGCGCCGCGATGCCATCGGCGTCCATGCCTTCGCCAGGTTGGCGGAGGGCCGGGTGGGGGTGATGGTGACCGAGCGGCAGATCGGCCCCCGCGGCGAACCGACGCTCCGCGAGCTCAGCGACGCGCTCGTCGCCGTCTACGGGACCGACTACGGGATCCACAACCCCAACTGGATCTCCCGGTTCACCGACCTGACTCGGCAGGCCGCGGCCTACCGCGACCGACGCGTTCTGCTGGCCGGCGATTCCGCACACGTTCACTTCCCCGTGGGCGGGCAGGGCCTCAACATCGGCGTGCAGGACGCGGTGAACCTGGGGTGGAAGCTGGCCCAGGTGGTCAAGCGAACCTCGCCCGACAGTCTCCTCGATTCGTACCAGCTCGAGCGCCACCCGGTCGCGGCACGCGTGCTGCGCAACACGATGGCGTCCATCGCGCTTCTTCGATCAGACGACCGCGTCGAGGCGTTGCGAGAAACCGTCGCCGAGCTGCTCCAGATGGACGAACCCCGCAAGCGAGTCGCCGGAATGATGTCGGGTCTGGATATCCGCTACGACCTCGGCGAGGGACACCCGCTGCTCGGACGCCGCATGCCGGATCTCGACCTCGTCACCGCAAACGGCCCACGGCGCGTCTTCACGCTGCTGCACGAGGCCCGGCCCATTCTGCTCAACCTCGGTGAGCCCGGCGGCTTCGAGCTCGCTCCCTGGGCAAATCGGGTGAGCATCGTCGACGCTCAATACGGTGGCCCCTGGGAACTTCCTGTCCTCGGGGCGGTCACCGCGCCCGCCGCCGTGTTGATTCGGCCCGACGGCCATGTGGCCTGGGTGGGAGACCGAACCCAGCTCGGGCTCACGGACGCGCTCACCCAATGGTTCGGGCCGCCTGCCGCGGCGTAGCTTCCTCGCCGCGTTCCTCGGCCCGGCTTGGAGCGCGGTGCCCTCCCCTATCCTCTGGCTCTTCCGGTGGCTGCTGTTCCGCGTGGAGTTCGGGGCCGGGCTCATCAAGACGCGGGGTGATCCCTGCTGGCGTGAGCTCACCTGCCTCTACTACCACCATGAGACACAGCCGATGCCGAACCCGCTCTCCTGGTACTTTCACCGCCTGCCCGGGCCGCTGCACCGGCTCGAGGTTCTCGGCAGTCACTTCGCCCAGCTCGTCGCGCCGCTCATGCTCTTCTTCCCGCAGCCGATCGCCTCCTTCGCGGGGCTGGTGATCGTCATCACCCAGGCCTGGCTCGTGCTGAGCGGCAACTTCTCGTGGCTCAACTTCGTGACCCTCGTGCTCGCCGCCTCGGCATTCGACGATGCCGCACTCGCACGCGTTGTACCCCTCGAGGGAGCCAGCACGACGGTGGTGGCCTGGCACGAGGGTCTCGTCATCGCATTCCAGGGGACACCGCGGACAAGCGGCCCGCGGTGTCCCCAAGCCCACTACGGGAGCGTCACGGTGACTGGCGTCGAGCGCCAGCCCAGGGTGCCCTGGGCGAGCTGGCCGTAGAGGTTGCCGCCCCAGCTGGCCGTGGTGCCACTGCTCCGTCGGGCCAGCGAGAAGTCTCCACCCGCGGAGACGGCCGTCATGCCGAACAGCTCATTGCTCACCAGGACGGGCGAGTTGGCATTGGTATTGGAACCATCGCCGAGCTGGCCGTGGGAGTTGCTGCCCCAGGTGTAGACGTAGCTGTACGCCGTCATCATCACGACGTGGGCGCGTCCCGCGGCGAGGCTGTCGGCGTTGTAGCCCTCATACGCCTTCACCGGGACGGAGCTGGAGAGGAAGGTGCCATTCCCGAGCTGGCCGGAGCCGTTGAGGCCCCAGCCCCACACCGTGTAGGTCGTCGCGGCCACAGCGAACCCGTCTCCCGCGGCGATGCGGAGGGCGGGCGGCAGGTCCAGCACCTCCACCGGCACCGTGGTGGAAAGGGTGAGGCCATTTCCGAGCTGCCCGTGGGTGTTGTCGCCCCAGGTCCACACGGTGCCATCGCTCGTCAAGGCCATGGAGAAGAAGTCGCCCGCGGAGATGGCGGTGACGTCCGTGAGACCGGGCACCTGGGCCGGGGTGTGGCGCGAGGTGGTGGTGCCATCCCCGAGCTGCCCGTGGGTGTTGTCGCCCCAGGCCCACACGGTGCCGTCCGAGGCGAGCGCCAGGGTGTGCTCGCGCCCCGCGGAGACGTGGGTGATGGGAGTGCTCAGTCCCGCCACCTGCCCCGGGGTGGCGCGCGAGGGCGTGGAGGAGGAGGAGCCGAGCTGGCCGAAGGCGTTCCTGCCCCAGCTCCAGACGCTGCCGTCATCCTTCAGCGCGAGGGAGAAGGAGTCACCCGCGGACACCTCGATGACGTCCGAGACGCCCGTCACCGTCTGGGGGGTGGCGCTGTCAGCGGAGGTCCCCAGCCCCAGCTGGCCGAAGAGGTTGCGACCCCAGGACAGGACGGTGCCGCTCGAGGTCACGGCCAGCGCATGGCTCGTCCCAGCCTCCCACGCCGACGCGGTGTCGAGCAGGGAGGTGTTCGTCAGAACCAGGCGCGGGCCGGACGCGGGGTCACCGAGCTGGCCGAACTCGTTGCTTCCCCAGGTGAGCAGCGAGCCCGTGCCGAGCAGGGCGGCGCTGAAGGAGGTGCCGGCGGCGAGGGCCACCACACCGGAGGCGCCCGTCACGGCCACCGCGTTGCGGCGCAGGAGGATGGTGCCATCTCCGAGCTGTCCGTAGGAGTTGTATCCCCAGGCCTGGAGGGTGCCGTTGGAGAGCCGGACCAGCGAGTGCTCCGGGCCCGCCGCCACCTCCACCGCGCTCGTCACTCCCGATACCTGCACCGGAGTGGAGCGGGCAAGGGAGGTGCCGTCACCGAGCTGGCCCAGGATGTTCTGACCCCAGGCCCACACGGTGCCGTCCGCGCGCACGGCCAGCGAGTGGGTGGCCCCCGCGGCGATGGACTTCACGCCCGTCAGCGATGACACCTGGACCGGGGTGGAGCGGCCCGTGGTGGTGCCATCTCCGAGCTGACCGGAGCTGTTGCTGCCCCAGGCCCACACGGTGCCATTCCTCTTGAGCGCCAGGACATGGCCGCCACCCGTCGAGAGCGCGACGACGCCCGTGAGGCCCGGCACCTGGAGCGCCGCGCTCCGGTGCGTGGTGGTGCCATCTCCGAGCTGACCGGAGCTGTTGTCACCCCAGGCCCACACGGTGCCGTCCTCCTTGAGCGCCAGGGAGACATGGCCACCCGCCGCCAGGGAGTGGATGCCCGACAGGCCCACCACCGACACCGGGGTGTTGCGCTGCGTGGTGGAGCCCTCGCCGAGCTGGCCGAAGGCGTTGTATCCCCAGGCTTTGAGGGTGCCATTGCAGAGCAGGGCCAGCGAGTGGGAGGAACCGGCCGCGGTGGCCTGGACACACGTGAGGCCCGGCACCGCGCCAGACGCGGTGCGCAGTGTGGTGCCGCCCGTTCCGAGCTGGCCGTTGGCGTTGCCTCCCCAGGAGCGCAACGTCCGATCGTCCCGGACGAACAGCGTGTGGGAGCCACCCGTGGCGAGGCGGAGAACGGGGGGGCTGGGAATGAAATGGACTCCCGTCACCTCGACCGGCTTGTGCGAGATGACGGAGACCCCCTGACCGAGCTGGCCCTGGTAGTTGCTGCCCCAGGCCCAGACGGTGCCATCCGTGGTCAGTGCCAGGGAATGAAGGCCGCCCAGTTCGATGGCCGTCACGCCGGTGAGCGCCTGCACCTGCACCGGCAGGGAGCGCTGCGTGGTGGTGCCGTCGCCGAGTTGGCCATCGAGGTTGCGGCCCCAGGCCCAGACGGTGCCATCGCTCTTCAGCGCCATCGATTCGTAGAATCGAGCGGAGACCGCCGTCATCCCGGTGAGGCCCACTACTTGCGCGGGGGTAGTGGAGTGAGAGGCCGAAGTGCCGGTGCCAAGAGTGCCTACGTGGTTGCCACCCCATGCCCAGACGGTGCCGTCACTCTTGAGTGCCAACGCGTGGGAACTGCCCGCTTCGATGGCCGTCACACCCGTGAGGCCCGTCACCTGCACCGGGCTGGAGCGGCTCGTGGTGGTGCCATCACCGAGCTGTCCGTATGGGTTGTTGCCCCAGCCCCAGACGGTGCCGCCACTCTTGAGCGCCAGGGAGAAGTCTTCACCCGCTTCGATGGCCGTCACGCCCGTGAGGCCCGTCACCTGCACCGGGCTGGAGCGGTTCGTGGTGGTGCCATCACCGAGCTGGCTGTATTGGTTGTTGCCCCAGGCCCAGACGGTACCGTCGCTCTTGAGTGCCAGGGAGGAGTTTCCATCCGCGGAGATGGCCGTCACGCCCGTGAGGCCTGTCACCTGCACCGGGCTGGAGGAGTTCGTCGTGGTACCATCGCCGAGCTGGCCGTTGAAATTGTTGCCCCAGGCCCAGACGGTACCGTCGCTCTTGAGCGCCAACGCGTGGTAGGCGCCCGCTGCGATGGCCGTCACATTCGTGAGGCCCGTCACCTGCACCGGCTCATTGCGCAACATAAAGGAGGAGCCGATGCCGAGCTGGCCCAGCTCGTTGGCACCCGTGGCCCAGACCGTGCCATCGCCCTTCAACATCAGGGAGAAGCTGTACCCCGCGGAAATGGCCGTCGGGCCGAGGATCCCCCGCATCGGCACCGCGTTGAGGTAGGAGATCTTCTCCCCGACTCCCAGCGCCCCGAATCCGTTGGTTCCCCAGGTCAGGAGGGAGCCATCGGAGTGCAGGGCGAGGTTGTGGAGAGCGCCCGCGACCACGTCGACGATGCCCGTGAGACCGGACACGGGCACCGCGGTGAGGTGCTGCCTGGCATCGCTGACACCGAGCTGGCCGGCGGTGTTGTTGCCCCAGGTCCACACGGTGCCGTCACTCTTGAGCGCCACCGAGTGCTCGCGGCCCGCGGAGAGGACCATCACGCCGGTGAGGTCCTGCACCTGGACCGGAGTGAGGCGGTTCGTGGTGGTGCCGTCGCCGAGCTGGCCGGAGGTGTTGCTACCCCAGGCCCACACGGTGCCGTCACTCTTGAGCGCCAGCGAATGTCCGGCACTCGCGGCGATGGACGCCACGCCCGTGAGGCCCGTCACCTGCACCGGGGTGGTGCGGCTCGTGGTGGTGCCGTCGCCGAGCTGGCCGTCGGAGTTGTACCCCCAGCTCCAGACGGTGCCGTCGCTCTTGAGCGCCAGCGAGTGCTGGCGCCCCCCGGCAATGGCTGTCACCCCCGTGAGCGCCGTGAGCTGCACCGGAGTGAAACGGTTCGTTGTGGTTCCGTCGCCGAGCTCGCCGATGGCGTTGTGCCCCCAGGCCCAGACGGTGCCATCACCCTTGAGTGCCAGCGAATATCCGCTGCCCGCGGAGATGGCCGTCACGCCCGTGAGACCCTGTGCCTGCACTGGCGACAAGGAGGAGGTGCTGGTGCCATCGCCGAGCTGGCCTGAAGCGTTGTTTCCCCAGCCCCAAACGGTGCCGTCGGACTTCAATGCCACGGTATGCGCTTCGCCCGCCGCGACGTCCACCACGTTTGAAATGGCGGTCACCGACACGGGGGTGTTGCGCTGGGTTGTCGTCCCATCGCCGAGCTGGCCGGAGGTGTTGCGCCCCCAGGCCCAGAGCGTCCCCTCCGCGGTGAGATACAGCGAGTGGTATTCCTTCGCGCTCAGCCGGGTCCGCGGGGAGAGAATGGCGGCACGCGCCGTCCTCGGCGACGTCTCGTCACCTCCCTGGGTGGTCTCACGGCCCTCGCACCCCGCCGCCAGCATCGCGCCCATGAGCGCCATCAGCAGCAGGGCATTCCTCGAACGACTTCCGCGTTGCATTGATTTTCCCTCTGGAACTCCGCGCGCCACACCGTGGGCGCGCGAAAGAGGGGCGCAACAAACCCCATTCAGAGGAGCTCGAGCAAGGGGTGGGCGCTACGTTGCCCCGCTCGCGCTTTCGTAGTGCCGCTCGTTCGCGACCGGCGGGCGTCCGCCCGAAGAGACCGTAAGCCCTCGAGGGCCCCCCAACCCCCTCGCGGGCTCAGCCTGAGCCCCGCCTCCATCAGCTTCGGAAGCGGATGCTGCTCCAGGCCAGGGCAGACGTGCAGCGCCACATTGCTGGACGGGCACACCTCCAGCGGGATCTGGTGCTCTGCCAGGTACTCGACGAGGTTCGGTGTGACTGCTAAGCGGTCCGCCATAGATGTTGTTCACTTTTTCCGCAGGCGGTTTCGGTAGCTCATGAAGCCGCTGCGGACAGCGGCGAGCAGTTCAGCGAGCGTGGGGTAGCTCCGACGGGGCATTTCGTAGGACTTCACCACGCCGAAGACGGGCTCCACCTCGTTGAGTTCCGGCGAGTACACCGGGAGAAAGAAGAGGCGCACGCCGCGCTTGCGCAGTTGCCTACGGCGTTGGCGGATGAAGCGGCTGGTGTGGATGTTGACGTTGTCCAGGACAACGGTGCATGGCCGCTTCCCCGTGGGTAGCAACAGTAGGAAGTCGAAGACATCCGCACTGGTGAGGGAGCGGCCCTTCACGGTGAAACGTAGGGCTCGCTGGCCGTCGCGAATGCCGTAGGCGGCCAGGGCGTTGGCGCGCCTGCCCTTGGTGGCCTCATAGGCAATGAGCTTGCGACTGCCTCGGAGCGTCCAGCTGTAGCCCGTCGGCTGCGTGGGTGCGAAGCCGCACTCATCGAGGAAGAAGAGGTCTAGCCTCCGGGCGCGGGCTTTTTTTGAGCGTGGTGAGCTTGCGGCGCGCCCGCTCCACCGCCTCGGGCTGCTGTAGATGCTCCAGGCTCGACTTGGTGCGGCGCCAGCCAGCGCCCAGTTCCGCCAGGTAGCGCTCCGTCTGCCGGGCACTCATTTGAATGCCCACCCCAGCCAATGCCTCAGCCAACTGGGATGATGTCCAGGTACGTGGCTCCGAGAGGAACTTCTCGAGCATGCCCACTACCATGGCGTGTCGCTCAACATCCGGCACTGGCCCCGGTAGCTTGCGCTCCAACGCATCCAGGCCCTCGTGGCTCCAGGCCTTGAGCACACGGCGCACAGTAGCCGCATGCACTCCCAGGTACTCCGCAATCCGTGGGGGCGACCAGCCCGAGGCGGACAGAAGAATCATCTCCACGCGGTCGCGCTCCCACGGAGTGGCCCAGGACGAGCGGCCCCGCTCTCGGAGCCGCTCCCTATCCTCTGGGCTCACATCTGCACGCAGCATCGCAGATGTGTACAACATCTATGGCGGACCGCTTAGCAGTTGAATTCAGCGGGTGAATTCTTCTCTCCGAATGAGCCCATCGTCGGGCACTTCGTAATAGTCACCCTGACTGCCCAGGTAGATGTGCGCCTTCGGCGTCAGGCCGGTCGGGGCGTCGAGTGTCCCTGCGCAGATCGACATCTTCGGCGCGCCCTCCTCGTCCCAGAACAAGCTCGACCCGCACTCACCACAGAAGCCCCTCCGCACCGTTGCGGACGCCGCGTACCACCTCAGCCCGCGCTGTTCAGTCAATTCGAACCCGGGCCGGTCGACGGCGGTGTAGGCGCCGACGTGCCCGTGCCATCGACGGCACTTCGAGCAGTGGCAGAACGTCACCGGCGTGAGTTCGAGGGTGATGCCGTACCGCACTGCGCCACATGCACATCCGCCGGTCTTCATCATGCGTCGCCGTATAGCAACACCGCGGGTGTGACTGAAGCACAGGCGAAATCTCGGCCCATGAGATTCGCTCTCGCTTGACCATGCTTGCGGCAGTCACGGTGTTCTTTTCTTTATCCACAGAATCACAAACATACAGCGCTTGATTTGATTGACATGATTCAACCACTTGCGCCACTAATCGTGGTGGCGGCGCATTCGTCGCCATGACTGTCCACCCAGAACCCCACCTCGCTCCCTAAATGAAACGAATCTTCCTCGCCGCATCACTCGCGCTGCTCCCCTTGGCGTTTGCCTGCCAGCCGGAACTCGATGCCTCCAGTGAGCAGGAGCCTTGTGCCACCTGCGAGCTCGGGGCGGCAATGCCAGAGGCGACGGCGGTCCCGTCCACCGCTCAGAGCCCGGATGAGGCCCTCTCCGACGCCAACCGCAACGCGCTGTCCTCGGGAGACCTGAGTGTCATTGGTTTGACCGGGGTGCCCTTCGCCAGCATGGAGGCGGTTGAAACCGTGCGGTATGAAGACACCTGGTACGTCCACGTGGAGACGGCCTACTACGTCACCTTTTGGGCCGATCGCGCCCGCACCAGCCCCATCAATCTGGGCGCCGCCATCCAGCTGAACTACCTCTCCACGTACTACAACTACATGTACAACACCTCGATGAAGTCCAACCTCAGCACCAACCTCCAGCCTGGCAGTCACAGCTATTACATTGGAAGTGGCACCTATGAATGCGACTACAATGCGAATGGCACTCCTGATCATCGTTGCGATGAGACCTACCTGTCCCTCAGGACCGGCGTCGGCTATGATGCGAGCTATTGAGCGCTAACGACTCATGAAGCGATGGGGTACCCCGAGGACCTTCTCGGGGGCCCCAGACCCCAGCAATCGCTTCCATGAATCGGGCAGGTTAGCTCGAGCAGTTCGAGCGGCGGGTGGGCTGGAAGTTGGACCCGCGTGAGCCTTGTGCTCCAATCCGCGCGTCGGCCGCCAGCACGGGGCCCGGGAACGACGTCTCACGAGGCCGCGATGCCAGCGTCCCACATCTCCAAGCAGGCGACGCGCCAACGGTTCGCTGCCACCGACCGGCTGGCGCGACACCGCCATGACACCGGCTATATCGCTGTCGTCGTCTCGGGTGGTTATGTCGAGGCGGGCGATGCGGGCCGCTTCCACCTGCGCGCCGGCCATGCCGTTGTCCACCACTGCTTCGAGGCGCATGCGGACCAGTTCGGCGCCGGGGGAGCGGTGGTGCTGAACCTGCCCTTGCCTGGCGCCGCGTCCATCCCGCCCGCGGTGCTGCTCGAGGAGCTCGACGCTGTCGTCCGGACCGCCGAGCGCGATCCACTGGCGGCGGCCAGGCTCGTGATCGCCTCTCGCTCGAGGCCCGCACCGGCGCAGGCGGACTGGCCCGACCTCCTGGCCGCGGCCCTGCGCGATGACCCGCTGCTGCTCCTGGCCGAGTGGGCCGAGGCAAGCGGCATGGCGCCAGAGACCCTGTCGCGGGGCTTCAAGCGCGCCTATGGCGTGTCGCCCAAGGCCTACCGGGCGCAGGTGCGGGCGCTCACGG
Organism: Archangium lansingense; assembly: GCF_026626635.1. Lineage (GTDB taxonomy): Bacteria > Myxococcota > Myxococcia > Myxococcales > Myxococcaceae > Archangium > Archangium lansingense. The sequence continues at coordinate 5,505,251 of NZ_JAPNKA010000001.1, read as the reverse complement.
CGTGGCGGAGGATTCCCAGCTCTCCGCTACCGCTGGCGCAGCTTGCCGCGGAGCTGGGCTTCGCCGACCAGGCGCACATGACCCGCGATGTCCACGCGCTGTGCGGCCGGACTCCGACGGCGCTGCGGCGCTGAGCGTCAAGTGGATTCAAGAATGGCTGGCCGATGGCCGCTACACCCTCGGCCATGAACCGACGTGACTGCCTGCTGACCCTCGCTGCCCTGCCGATCGCCGCCGCCGCCACCCTCTCCCCGAGAGGGGCGCGAGCCGGTGTCCCGTCCACTCCACGCACCCGCTGGCTCGTCTCCGCCTCCGAGGGACTGGATGCCCTGTGCTTCCTCGGCCCCCTGTCGGGTGACCCCTTCTACGCCCGTTACTACTCCGACGAGCTGGCCCAGATCGTGCCAAAGCTCGGAGCCGACATCATCGGCACCCTCCAGCAGCTCAAGGCCTCTGCGGGGAGCCGGAACGTGATGCTCGGGCCCTTTCTCTCCGTGGTGTTCTCCGCGGGATCCACTGCGACACTCGCCCAGGTACGCAAGGCGCTCGACGAGGCCGAGCAGCTCCTGTTCCCCGGCTTTCGCGCCAGCGCCTATTGGAACGAGAAGTCCTGGGCCTGGATGATCGACAGCCGGCCGGCGCTCCAGCGTGTGCTCGCGGCGTTGGCCGCGGCGGACTTCCCGGCCTTGCGGCAGAAGGTCATCGGCGACCGGGCCGAGCGGCGGATCGCGGCACTCCGCCAGCGGCTCGCGGGCATCGATGTCATCGCCGAGCAGGAGCGGCTGCTCGGCCGCCGCCTCGAGCCGGCGATCACCATCGAGCTGCTGCACTTCTCCAAGCCTCATGGCATCAAGGTCATCGGCCAGCGCTTCCTCACCCACCTGGACTACGCCGACGAGGTCGTCATCCGCAACGCGGCGCACGAGATGCTGCACCCGCCGTTCGACGTCGAGAGCCCGCCCATCCGCGCCGCGCTCTCCGTGCTCGAGCGAGACCCGCTGCTCGCACGCATCGTCACCGAGCACAACCCGAGCTTCGGCTACACGACACTCGAGGGCCTGTTCAACGAGGACACCGCCGAGGCGCTGGATCAGCTCGTCAGCGAGCGGCTCGGCGTCGCAAAGCCCGCGGGCGAGCGCTGGCGCAAGCATGATGATGGCATGCACGTGCTGGCGGCCGGGCTCTACGGCCTGCTCAAGGCCGAGGGCTATGACAAGACCGGCGGGGTCATCCAGGACTGGCTGGGCCGGGCAGCGAAGGACGGGCGATTGGCGCCAGCCTCGCTGCACGCGGCAGCGGCCAGCGTGCTCAAGCTGCCGAAGGAGCGGCTGTGGACGCCACCCGCCCAGGGCGTTCAGACGAAATCGCCACCGCAGTGACCCTGGTCAGCATCCCTCCTCGACCCCTCGGCTCCTGCCCTCTCCCTCCACACGGCCCCCTTCCCGCCTATACGCACGCGCGCTGCCGGGCGGACGGTCAGGTCTTCTGGCGACGCTGGCGCAACCAGGTCTCGAAGCTCATGGGCGACAGGCCGTAGGCGCGCGCGAGCTCCGGTCGTGCCAGCACCGGGGCGACATTCATGTATGTCAGGCCTCGAGCCATCACGGGGTGCAGCCCGGCCGCGATGGCCTCGTCGACCGTGGCGGACCAGGCGGTGTACTCCCGGCCGTCGACGCGGGAGAGCACCTCGGCGATCTGCGGAGGCGTGAGCACGTCCCCCGCGAGCTGCAGCGTCACGCCGTGGAACGTCTCGGGATGCAGGAGGGCCGCCGCGGCTGCCTTACCGATGTCCTCCGGTGCAATCAGCGGGATGGGGCGGTCCGCCTCCAGGACGGTGACCCACCTGCGCCCGTCGACGAAGCTGGAGGGGTCCAGCATGGGGTGGTCCATGAAGGTGGCGGGGAGGATGAGGGTCCAGTGCGTGAAGCCCGCGCCACGCACGAGCTCACAGGTGGCGAGCTTGTTCTCCCAGTACACCTCATGCGCCTTCCATCGCCCCTCCGACCAGCCCTCGATGTGGCGGTGGTCCCCGACGCCGGACGTCGCGGTGTGCACGAAGGTCTCGACGCCCTCGGCGAGCGCGGCCTCGACGAGGTTCCTGCCCTGCTGGCGCTCCTGGCTGTGGTCGACGCCCGTCGCCGAGATGATGGGGGATTGCATCGAGAAGACCGCCCGGGCCCCGGCGCAGGCGGCGCGCAACGACGCCGGATGGTCCAGGTCCCCGACGACCACCTCCGCGCCCGCCGCCGCGAGCGCTCGGGCATTCGGCGCCTCCGGATTGCGCACCAGCACGCGCACCGCCGGGTGGCCTTCGGCCAGCAGCGCCCGGGCCGTGGCGCCACCCTGGCGCCCCGTGGCGGAGGTGACGAGAACCGTCTGCTTGCTGCTCATGGGGCAGCTCCTCTTGTAAGTGGGGGACCCCACCGTTTATTGTCGGGGTCAAATACGGAGGGGGCCCCCGTTTGTCAAGGAAGGTGGCCATGAGGAGAGGAGCGCCGTGGAGTCGGTGAAGCCCTTGCGAGCGGATGGACGACGCAATCGGGAGCGGATTGTCGCGGCGGCGGCGGAGCTGGTCGCCAGGGATGGCGCGCAGGTGTCGCTCGAGGAGGTTGCCCGGAAGGCGGGGGTGGGCTCGGCGACGTTGCACCGGCACTTCTCGTCGCGGCAGGCGCTGTTGGAGGCGGTCTTCCGTGACGGCGTCGCGCAGCTCTGCGCACGGGCCGCCGCGCAGCCGGGCAGGAGTCCCGCTGCCGAGCTGGCGGCCTGGCTGGAGGAGGTGACTGTCTATACCGCGACCCACCGCGGGCTCGCCGCCGCGCTGCTGGCCGGCCCGGAGGGGCTCTCCCCCGAGAAGCTCTGCTGCACCGACATGTTGCGCGAGGTGTTGGACGTCCTGGTGGTCCGGGCGTCATCGGCGGGCGCGATTCACGCCAGCGCCACGACGGAGGACCTGATGAAGCTGGCGAACGCGATTGCCGTCGCCAACGAAGACGACGCACCCACGGCGCGCCGGGTGCTGCGCCTCGCGCTCCTCGGCATCCGTCCGTGAAGGACGCCGAGCAGGGCGGCGCGAGCCATCCGCAGGCCTGCTAGACGACGAAAAACCGGGACTTCGGCGGCAGGTATCGGGCCTCCCGGTTCAACACGAAGCGCACCAGTTCTTGGTGACTGCTCCAACTCGTCCAACAATCGGACAAGTCATTGGTGCACAGCCCAGGCGCCTATACGCTATCGGCTTCAGGCTTATCTGCCGGCTTCAGCAGTACCGAGGAGCGCAAAGACATCCACGGCCTGAAGGTCTGGTACCTGGCCAACTACATCTGGTCGTTGGAATGCCGCCGCTTCGCCGTCGACCCGGTGGATGGGGCGGCCCGCTGCTGAGCCAATGGGGTTGTCGCGAGAAGCCGGTGGAAATCATCGCATTCTTGGAAAACGACTCTCCTCCTCTCATCAGGGCCGCTGCACGCCCCTGGCTCCGCCCGATTCGCAACGGACACACTATTGAAATGCCGTTGCTGATGCATTGACGTTTCCTTCGGGAATGAAGGATCCTCTGGACCTCAACTGGAGGAACGCAATGCTGCGAGACATGTTGCTCAAGAGCCTGGGGTTCGTTGCGGTCATCGCGCTGGTGGGATGTGGCGGCCCTGTGGACGAGGCCACGGAGTCCCACCTGACCAGCCAGGAGCAGGAACTGCTGCCCATGTGCAAGGTGGATGAGCCCAAGCCCTGTCCGGATGGGTACTACTGTGACGGCAAGACGTGCCGTCCGAACCTCTGAGCTGAACCTACGGAGAGGAGGCGGCGGGAATCGAACCCTCCGCCCAGAGGCGCTCACGCCCTGGCGGCGGGGACGGGACGCTCGACAGCCGGAGGCGGAGCAACCACTCCCGTGCGCACGGTGAAGTCACCGAATCCTTCTCCGGGCTGGCGGTCGCGGGCGAACGCGGCGAACAACGGCTCGAGCGCGGCCAGGATACCGGCCTCGTCGACGTTCTCGCGGTACAGGCGGTTGAGCCGCTGCCCCCGCTGGTCTCCACCTAGGAACAGGTTGTAGCGCCCAGGCCCCTTCCCCACGAGGGCAATCTCCGCGAGGTATGGCCGCGCGCAGCCATTCGGGCAGCCGGTGATGCGCAGCAGGATGTTCTCCTTCTCCAGCCCGTGGGCCGCCAGCCGCTCCTCCAACAGCCCCGCCACTCGCGGCATGTAGCGCTCGGCCTCCGCCATGGCCAGGGCGCACGTCGGCAGCGCCACGCAGGCCAGCGCGTTGCGCCTCAGCGGGCTCGCGCTCCGGAAGCTGGTGAGACCATGAGACTCCACCAGGGACTCGATGGCCGGCCGCTCCTCCGGCGGGATGCCCGCGATGATCAGGTTCTGGTTCGGCGTGAGCCGGAAGTCCCCCTTGTGCACCCGGGCGATCTCCCGCAGGCCCGTCAGGAACCGCTGGCCCTCGGTGTCCGCCACCCGGCCGCTGTCGATGTGCAGCGTCAGGTTCCAGCGTCCATCGTGGCCCTGGATCCACCCGAAGCGGTCCCCGTTGTGCTCGAACGCGAACGGCCGCGCTGGCTCCAGCGGATAGCCCAGCCGCTGCTGCAGCTCGGCGACAAACCAGGCGATGCCGCGATCCTCAATGGTGTACTTCAGGCGCGCGTGCTTGCGGTTGGTGCGGTCGCCGTAGTCGCGCTGCACCTTCACCACGTTCTCCGCGACTTCCAGCATCTGCTCGGGGCGGATGAAGCCGATGACGTCCGCGAGCCGCGGGAACGTCGCCGCCTCACCGTGCGTGGCGCCCATGCCTCCGCCCACCAGCACGTTGAAGCCAACCAGCTCCCCGCCCTCGATGATCGCGATGAAGCCCAGGTCCTGCGAGAAGACGTCTACGTCGTTGAGCGGCGGAACCGTGATGCCCGCCTTGAACTTCCGCGGCAGGTAGGTGGGGCCGTAGATGGGCTCCTCCTCGCCGCCGGCCACCTTCTCCTTGTCCAGCCAGATCTCGTAGTAGGCCCGCGTCTTCGGCAGCAGGTGCTCGGAGAGGCGGATGGACCACTGGTACACGACCTCGTGCGCCCGCGAGTCCACTGGGTTGGGGTTGCACATCACGTTGCGGTTGACGTCACCGCACGCGGCAATGCTGTCGAGCAGCACCGCCTCCATCCCCTTCATGGTGCTCTTCATGTCTCCCTTGAGCACCCCATGGAGCTGGAAGGCCTGACGCGTGGTCACCCGCAGCGTCCCGTTGGCGTACGTGCGCGCCAGCTCGTCCAGGGCAAGCCACTGCTTCGGCGTGCACACCCCGCCCGGCAGGCGGGTGCGGATCATGAAGCTGTAGGCCGGCTCCAGCTTCTGCTGCCGGCGCTCCTCGCGGATATCCCGGTCGTCTTGCTGGTAGCTGCCGTGGAACTTGATGAGCTGGGTGTCGGCCGGAGCAATGGCGCCGGTGAGCGGATCCGCGAGGCTCTCGGCCAGAGTGCCTCGCAGGTTCCGGCTGCGCGCCTTGATGTGCTCCACCTCGGAGAGGGCCGGGGTCGGATTCTTGCTCATGGTACTCCTCACTCAGTAGACGTCGCGCAGGTAGCGCTGCTGCTCGCGCAGGGATTCGAGGTGGGCCTTCGCGTCCTCGCGGCTCTTGCCGCCGTGGGTCGCGATGATGTCGATCAGGGCGTCATCCACGTCCGGGGCCATGCGCTTGGCATCGCCGCAGACGTACAGGAAGGCGCCGCCCTCCAGCCACGCGTAGACCTCACTCCCCTTCTCGCGCAGGCGGTTCTGCACGTAGACCTTCTGGCCCTGGTCCCGGGAGAAGGCGAGGTCGATCCGGTGCAGCGAGCCCTGCTTGACCGCCTCCTGCCACTCCACCTGGTAGAGGAACTGGGTGCGGAAGTGCTGCTCGCCGAAGAAGAGCCAGTTACGGCCGCTCGCCCCCGTCTCGGCACGCTCCTGCACGAAGGCGCGGAACGGCGCCACGCCCGTGCCGGGGCCGATCATGATGATGTCGCGGCTCGGATCCTTGGGAAGCCGGAACCGCTCGTTGGCCTCGATGAAGACGTCCACCGTGTCCTGCCCAGCCTCGCGCGTCGACAGGTAGTTCGAGGCGGCCCCCACGTGGCGCGAGCCAAAGGCCTCGTAGTCCACCACGCCCAGCGTGAGGTGAACCTCCTCCCCTACCCGCTTCTGGCTGGAGGCAATCGAGTAGAGCCGAGGCGTCAGGCGCCGCAGCGCGCCCACCAGCGCCTCTGCGCTCCACGTCCCGGGATGCTGGCGCAGCAGATCGATGACCTGGTGGCTGGCGAGCAGCGCGCGCAGGGCTTCGCCCCCTTCCGGCGTGAGCAGGCGCTGCAGCTCCGTGTTGCTGCTGGAGCGGGCGGCATGGCTCGCCAGGAACGGACGGCTCAGCCGGGTGATCTCCAGCTCCTCCGTCAGCCAACGCTTCAACGGCAGCGTGCGCCCCTCGCGGGACACGTCGGTGTCGCCATCGAGCCGCAGTTCGGAGAGCACCGCCGCGACCAACTCCGGCGGATTCCGGGGCACCACGCCGAGCGCATCGCCCGGCTCGTAGGTCAGGCCCGAGCCCTCCAGCGACAGTTCCAGGTGGCGGACGTCCTTGAGGGCCCCGCGCCCGGTGATGCGCTGGTTGCTCAGCACCTGGGACGGATAGGGATTCTCCCGGCTGAAGGTGGGTGGCACCTGCACGCTGCGCAGCGGCGTGATGGTCGCCAGCGAGGGCGCGGGCGCGAGCTCCTTCTTCGCGTGCTCCAGGGCCTGTCCCAGCCACGGCCCGGCCACCGGCTCGAAGTCCACGTCGCACTCGGCACGCGCGAACAGCCGCGTGGCCCCGAGCTCGGCGAAGCGCTCGTCGAGGACGCGGCCGATCTCACAGAACTTGGGGTAGCTCGAATCACCCAGTCCCAGCACCGCGAACCGGAGCTGGTTGAGCGCCGGAGCGCGCTTGCTCCGCACGAACTCGAAGAAGCCGCGTGCGTCGTCGGGGGGATCTCCATCCCCCTGGGTGCTGATCACCACGTACAGGAGCCGCTCGTTCTTCAGCTCGCGCACGGGGTACTCGCTGGCGCGGAAGCTGCGCACGGCGAGCCCGGCGGCCTCGGCCCGCTGCTTCAGGCGCTCGGCCAGCAGCCGGCTGTTCCCCGTCTGGGTGCCATAAACGAGGGTCAGCGTGCCCTGGGGAGCAGCCTGCACCGCCGCCGCTGGCGGAGCAGCCGGGAGCGTCCCCGGGAGCTGCCGGGCCGCAAGCCCAGCGAAGTAGCCGCTCAGCCACGTGAGCGACGAACCATCGAGCCCCTCGAGCAGTCGCTGCAGCAGCGCGCTCTTCTCCTCGCCCAGCGGTGTAGCCAGGGCGGGGACGGAGGCATTCATGGAAGAGGTCACGACCGGGTCTCCTGCGCGTCCAGGATCTGCTTCACCTGACGCTCCAGCTCGTGGGAGGGATCCAGCTCCAGCCAGGGGACGCCGGCGCCGCGGAGCTGGTCACGCAGCCCCAGCCGCGCCTGCGGAACGGGGGTGTAGAGGATGGCGAGCAGCCCCGCCTCGGCCAGCGCGAGAGCGTTCTCCGCGTCGCCACGAACGGTGACCACGTGCCTGCCCAAGTCGAACAGAGCCCGCTCCAGGCGCGGCGCCAGCGTCTGAACCTCCGGGGTGCCCGTCAGGAGGATGACCGCGCCCGACTGCCCCAGGCGCTCACGACGCTCCTCGGCGGAGATGAGCGAGCGGGCCTGCTGATCGCCCTCCTCGCCCGCCGCCCCGAGGATCATCCCCGCCGCGACCGTATCGTTGGTGAGCGGGTCGACGACGATGAAGGCGCCCGTCTTCCGGTTCTCCTGGTACGGGTCGCAGATGAGCGGCCGCTTGCAGACGAGGCGAACCTTGCCGATGTCGTTGAGCGACAGGGACTCGGCGGGCACCTCGGAGAGCGCCTCCAGGTCCTTGCGCCAGAGCACCTGCTCGACGTGGGCCGGGACGTACTTCGAGGTGTGCTTCACGAGGTAGCGGCGCGAGGTATCCAGACGCTCCTCGCCAAACCACACCAGCATGGCCTCCAGGTACTGGAGCGCCACCGGAGCCTTCTCCACATGCGCGATGAGATCTCCCCGGCTGACATCCACCTCATCGGCCAGGCGCAGAGTCACCGAGGACGGCGCGCTGGCCTCCCCAAGGCTGCCTTCGAAAGTGTCGATGGCGGCGATGTGCGTGCGCCGCTTCGAGGGGAAGACGACGACCTCGTCCCCCACGCGCACGGTGCCGGAGGCGATCTGCCCCGCGAACCCGCGGTAATCCAGGTTCGGCCGCAGCACGTACTGCACGGGGAAGCGGAAGGGCGCGCCATCCAGCCGGCGCTGGTGCGGCAGCGACTCCAGCCACCCGAGCAGCGTCTCACCGTCGTGCCAGGGAGTGCGGGCGCTCGGCAGGGTGATGTTGTCACCCGCGCGTGCGCTGATGGGGAAGTAGCGCACCTGCTCGAAGCCGAGCGTGGAGGCGAACGCGTTGAACTCCGTCGACAGTCGCTCGAAGACGGCGGGGTCGAAGTCCAGCAGGTCCATCTTGTTGATGGACACCGCGAGGTAGGGAATCCCCAGCAACGAGGCGATGTACGCATGGCGCCGCGTCTGCGCGAGGATACCCAGGCGCGCGTCCACCAGGATGACCGCCGCGTCGGCCGTGGAGGCCCCGGTGGCCATGTTGCGCGTGTACTGCAGGTGTCCCGGCGTATCGGCGACGATCACCTTGCGCCGGCGCGTGGAGAAATAGCGGTACGCCACGTCGATGGTGATGCCCTGCTCGCGCTCGGCACGCAGCCCGTCCGTGAAGAGCGAGAAGTCGATCTCCTCGCCCGCACTGGCGCGCTTCACCGCCGCCACCTGGTCCTCGAACAGACCATTGCACTCGTACAGGAGCCGGCCGATCAGCGTGGACTTTCCATCGTCCACCGAGCCCACCACCACCAGGCGCAGCAGCTCCTTCTCGTAGTGCTCGGCGAGGAAGCGCTGGAGGTCACCCTTGTCTTGCAGCTGCAGTGCGGCGGTCATTTAGAAGTACCCCTCGCGCTTCTTGAGCTCCATCGAGCCTTCTTCGTCGTGGTCAATGAGCCGGCCCTGACGCTCGGACACGCGGGCCTCCATCATCTCGGTGATGATCTCCTCGACATTGCTGGCCGAGGACTCGATCGCTCCACTCAGCGGGTAGCAGCCCAGCGTGCGGAAGCGCACCCGCTTCATCGTGGGACGCTCGCCCTCGCGCAGCCGCATCCGCTCGTCGTCCACCATGATCCACTGGCCCTTGCGGTCCACCACCGGGCGCTCGGCCGCGAAGTACAGCGGGACAACGGGGATGCGCTCCTTGAGGACGTAGTGCCACACATCCAGCTCGGTCCAGTTGGAGAGCGGGAAGACGCGCATGCTCTCCCCCGCGTCGATGCGGCCGTTGTAGAGGTTCCACAGCTCGGGCCGCTGCTTGCGCGGCTCCCACTGACCGTGACGATCACGGAAGGAGTAGACACGCTCCTTGGCGCGGGACTTCTCCTCGTCGCGCCGGGCTCCACCGAAGGCCGCGTCGAAGCCGTTCTGCGCGAGCGCCTCGAGCAGCGACTGCGTCTTCATGGCGTGCGTGTACTTCTGGCTGCCATGGTCGAAGGGGTTGATGCCCTCGGCGATCGCCTTCTTGTTCTGGTGCACCAGCAGCTTCAGCCCGTGTTTCGCCGTGAAGCTGTCGCGGAACGCGTACATCTCCCGGAACTTCCAGGTGGTGTCCACGTGCAGCAGGGGGAACGGCAGGGGCGCCGGGTGGAAGGCCTTGCGCGCCAGGTGCAGCAGCACCTGCGAGTCCTTGCCAATGCTGTAGAGCATCACCGGGTTGGCGAACTCGGCCGCCGTCTCGCGGATGATGTGGATGCTCTCCGCCTCGAGCACCGCCAGGTGCGAGAGCCGTGCGGACAGGGTTTCACTCATGACCAGCCTCCGCCTTCAAGAACTGCTCGCGCTCGGACACCAGGGGCCGCGACTCAACCAGCGAGCGGAGCTGGGAGCGCAGGGAGACGACTTCGCCCACCACCAACATAGCGGGCGATCCGACAGAGGATTCACGGGCCCTTGCCGCGATGCCCGCCAGCGGAGCCTCGAGCACCCGCTGGTGCTCCCAGGTCCCCGCCTCGACGATGGCCGTAGGAGTATTCGGAGAGCGTCCCGCCGCGATGAGCGCCAGCGTCGCCTCCTCCAGCCTGCTGCCCGTCATGAACAGCACAAGGGTCTCCGCCCGGGCCAGGTGCGCCCAGTCCGGCGCCTTGCCGACCCGATGCGCGGTGGCGAACGTCACCGAGCCCGACATGCCCCGGTGGGTGATGGGAATCCCCGCAGCCGCGGGAGCCGCCACGCCGCTGGAGACGCCCGGCACCACCTCGTAGGCGATGCCCGCCTCTTCCAGCGCGAGTGCCTCCTCACCACCCCGGCCAAAGACGAAGGGGTCTCCCCCCTTGAGTCGCACCACCGAGCGACCGAGCCGCGCCTGGGAGATGAGCAGCGCGTTGATCTCCTCCTGGCGCACCGACTCTCCCCCACCCTCCTTGCCAACGAACAGCAATCGGGCCCGAGGCCGAGCGTGCTTCAACACCTCGGGGTGGATGAGCCGGTCGTAGACCACCGCGTCCGCGCCCGCGAGCAGTTGGGCCGCTCGGAGCGTGAGCAGACCGGGATCTCCAGGACCCGCGCCCACCAGGTACACCTTGCCGTTGACCTGCTTACTCATTGCTTCTCTCCAAAAGTCTCCAGCGCGGCACGCACCCTCACCCAGGCGGCCTTGCGCTCACCCCTCGTCAGCAGCTCCCCGGCCTCGCCCTCCACCAGCTGCTTCAGCAACCGCATCCGCTCGGCGCCGGCGGGCAGCCGCTTGCGGAGCCATCCACTGAGCCGAGCGAGCTGCACGTGCCCGGGCTCCACCTGCTCCAGGAACTGCTTGCGCAGGCGCCGGGCCAGCGAAGGGGCCTGCCCGGAGGTGGAGACCGCCACCACGATGGGGCCGCGCCTGCCCACCGAGGGCAGCGTGAAGTCGCACAGCTCCGGTATGTCCGCCGCGTTCACCCAGATGCCGAGGCCGCGCGCCTCGTCCGCCACGGCCTCGCTCACCTGCCGGTCATCCGTGGCCACGAACACGACGTGGTGCCCGCGCACGTCCCCGGGCACATAGGGCCGCTCGGTCAGCTCCAACCGGCCCTCCTCCGCGAGACGGCGAATCACCTCGCTGACCCTGGGGGCCACCACGTGCAGCACCGCGCCCGCATCGACGAGCTGCTGGCTCCGCTCGTCGGCAATGTTCCCGGCCCCGATCAGGAGGACTCGCTTGCCTCGCAGCCGGAGGCAGACAGGGAAGTCCACGTGCGTGCTCACGACGAGGCCACCTGACTCTTGCGCAGCAGGAGGAACCGCTGCCAGGAGGAGCCCACGATGATGGCCTCCACCCGGGCGGTCAGGAACAGGGTGAGCTCCGCTGGAGTGAAGGAAGGCATGACCTCTCCTCGGGCGTGAGGCTAGCGGCGGACATGCAGCCCGCACTCCCGGTGCTCGGGGGACTCCCACCACCAGCGGCCGGCGCGCTCGTCCTCGTAGGGCTTCACCGCGCGCGTGCAGGGCGCGCACCCGATGGAGGGGTAGCCCCTATCGTGCAGCGCGTTGTAGGGCACACCATTGGCCTTGATGTACGCCCACACTTCCTTGGTGTTCCACCGCACCAGCGGGTTCACCTTGATGAGCCCGTGATCGGTATCGGCCACGATCGCCTGGACCTCCGTGCGAGTGATGGACTGCTCCCGGCGCAGCCCCGTCACCCAGGCCTCCCGGCCCGCCAGCGCGCGCTGCAGCGGCTCCACCTTGCGGATGCCGCAGCACTCCTTGCGCGCCTCGATGCTCTGCTTGAACGAGAAGTACCCCTTGGTGGACTCCAGGGACTCGACCCGGGCGCGCTCCGGGAAGTACGTCTCGATCTCCACGCCGTAGCGGCGGCGCACCACGTCCATCACCTCGTACGTCTCCGGCGGCAGCCGGCCCGTATCCAGCGTGAACAGGCGCACGCTCGGCGCATGCGTGCGGGCGAGGTCGATCAACACCATGTCCTCCGCCCCGAAGCTGGAGGCGATCGCCGCGCGCGCACCGAACCGCTTCTCGACCCAGGCGAGCACCTCCTCGGCGGGAGCCTCGAGCAGCTCCGCCGTCGTGGCACGCAGCTCTTCCTGCGACAGAGCGAGGGACAGGGATGTGGACTGAGACATGGCGGTTCCCTGAACGAAAAAGAGCCCGTCACCTCTCGCGAGGGCGGGCCGCACCAGCGGGGAAAAAGGTCAGTGGGCGCAGCACCTCCCGAGCGTTCAGGAGGTGGAGCGTCATCGTGCGGCTACTAGTAACGCCGATGAGTTCCATCCGTCAAGGTGGACACAACGCCAATATGGCGGATGCCCATCTGGGGTCCGGTGCACAGAGGATTTCACGACGCATTGACCCAGAGAAGACGACTGGATAGAAGCCCCGGCTCCACACAACCTTGGAGGTCAGATGATCCGCCGTGTCACCCACGTCACCATCTATGTGAAGAACGACGACGAGGCGCTCGCCTTCTTCACGGGCAAGCTCGGCTTCCAGAAGAAGATGGACAGCTCGATGGGTCCGGGTGGCCCCCGGTGGATTACGGTCTCGCCGCCAGGCCAGTCCGACTTCGAGCTCACGCTCCTCAACCCGGCTACCTGGCTCAAGGGCGAGGAGGCGAGCCTCGCCTCGGGGCAGATCGGCCAGCAGCCGATGATCATCCTCGACAGCGACGACATCGACGGGGACTACCGCACGCTCAAGGCCGCGGGCGTCACCATCGACCTGGGCGTCCGGGACCTGCCCTGGGGCCGGGATCTCATCTTCCGCGACCTCTACGGCAACCGTTACAACCTGGTGCAGTCCAAGCCGGGATAGGGCAGAAGAAGCCTCGTGCCGACCCTGACCTCCATCACCATCTATCCCCTCAAGTCGAGCGCGGGGCTGCCGTTGACCCGCGCCACCGTGGAGCCGATGGGGCTCCAGCATGATCGCCGGTGGATGGCGGTCCGCCCGGATGGCTCCTTCATGACCGGACGCGAGCTGCCCGCCCTGGTGCGGGTGCGGGCCGAGCCCGGTCCCTCGGGCCTCCACCTGTCCGCCCCAGGCATGCCCGGGCTCGAGGTGCCCCTGCCACCTGCCGGAGCGCCCCGCCTCGACGTCACCGTCTGGGACGACACCTGCTCGGCCGCCCGCGCCCACGCCGATGCGAACCGGTGGCTCTCCGAGTACCTCGGCCAGCCCACGCTGCTCGTGTACGTGGACGAGCGGATGCAGCGGCCGGTGGATCCGAAGTACGCCGCCCCAGAGGATCGCGTCGGCTTCGCCGATGGCTTCCCCCTGCTGCTCATCTCCGAGGCCTCGCTGGCGGACCTCAACCAGCGCCTGGCCCAGCCCGTGCCGATGAGCCGCTTCCGTCCCAACCTCGTGGTGAATGGCTGCGATGCCTTCGCCGAGGCCGGGTGGAAGCGGCTGCGCATCGGCACCGTGGAGCTGGCCGGGGTCAAGCCGTGCGCCCGCTGCGTCTTCACCACGGTGGACCCAGAGACGGCCCGCGCCGATCCCCAGCAGGAGCCCCTGCGCACGCTGGCCACCTACCGGCGCATGGGACCCAAGAAGGGAGTGATGTTCGGCCAGAACGTCATCGTGCGACGCCCGGGGGAGATTCGCGTGGGGGATGCGGTGGAGATCCTGGAGTAGGCCGGAGCGGGGTGAGCAGGGCCCGGGCCTCCTGGAGCTCCGGCACATCGAGGTCCGGAGCGAACCGGCCACACAGGCGCTCCAGCCTGCGCCGTGCCGCCTCCGGGTGTCCCGTGTCCCGGAGCTGGCGCGCCAGGGCCACTAGCGCACGCAGCTCGAAGAGGTGGGCCCGCTGCCGGTGGGCGACGGCCGCGGCCCGGAGCAGACTGTGCCTCGCGTCCTCCTCGTTCCCGGCCACTCGGAGCAGTTCTCCCTGGAGCCGGTACAGCTCGGACTCGAACAGACGCGCTCTCGTCTCCTCCACAAGCCTCAGCGCCTCTCGCACCTTGGCCAGCCCTTCCTCCACCTGCCCCAACAGCAGGGACACATCCGAGAGAAGATAAAGGTAGTAGGGCATCAGTACCCTGGCGCCCAGCTCCCGCATCATTCCAATACCAGCCCGCATTGCTTCGAGCCCTTCCCGTGTCCGCCCGAGCCTGCACAGCGCCCACCCCTGAAGCCCCTTGGCGAAGGCCAGCAGGTGTTGGAACAACCTTCCGGTGGCAACAGCCGCGCCTTCCTCGGCCCACTCCAGGGTGCACGGCACCTCGCCGCGAAGCTGGCAAGCCGCGGACAGATAGACCAGCGCCGTCCCCCGGGTGGTGGGGCCCGGACCCCGGACCACCTCGATCAGCTTGTGACTGAAGCGCTGGGACACCCCAGGCCGGGCCTGCACCAGGTGGGCGAAACAGGGAATCGCCAGATCATCCACCCACTCATCGGCCGACATGTCATCGATGATGACCAGTGACCCATCGGGGTGGGGGTCCACGAGCCGCAACGCCTGTTCGCCGTACTCCAGTGCCCTGTCGAGCGCTCCTTCGTAGAAACAGAGGCTCGCCAGCATCCGGTAGCCTTGAGCCACCAGCCTCGGGTGCCGCCACTGCCGGCCCAGTGCCAGGAGCTGCCCGGCCAGCTCGTACGCCTTCTCGAACCTCGCTCCCTCGATGAAGTAGGCACCCAGCCCCATACACAGCAGATTGAGTTCTGGAAGTGCCTCCCCCGCCAGAGGGAGCAGTTCCAGCGCGCGCTCATAGGTCCGCGCCACCTCGGGTGAACCGTAACCCTGTGTGCTCATCAACAGGACACCGAGGCCACTCAGCAGGCGCATCTCGTCCTCGACCCGCTTCGCCCCCTCCGGGAAGCTCGGTACCAGCGTCAGTGCCTGCTTCAAATGGGAGCACGCCTCCAGACTGGCGGAGCGCAGGAGGGCGAGCTTCGCGGCAAGCTCCCAATGGTGCATGGCCAGCGCATACTCCCCTGCTTCCGTGTAGTGATGCGCGAGCACCTCGGGACGCGTCTCCACCACGTCCGGGAACCCCTCCACCAGGGCCTGGGCCACGCGCCGGTGGTGCTGCCGCCGCAGGCCACGCGGGAGTGACTGATAGGCCGCCTCCTGGATGAGGGCGTGGCGGAACTGGTACTCATCCGCGCCGGGCTCCTCCCCCTTGCGTTGCAGCAGCCCCGCCGAGACGAGCCCCAGGAGGTCCTCCCGCAGCGTGGCCTCGACCCGGGCCAGGAGCCGCACGAGCAGGGGACGAATGAAGTCGCGCCCGATCACGGCGCAGAGCTGTGCCAGTGTCTTCTGCCGGGGAGGGAGCGCATCCAGCCGGGCCAGCAGCAGCTCGTGCAGCGTGACGGGGATGGTGGACAGGTTGCCCGTGAAGGATCGCTCGAGCACCATGCGCGTCATCTCCTCCACGAAGAGCGGGATGCCATCCGTCTTCGCCACGAGCTGCTGGATCGTCTCCTCGGGCAGGCTCGTGCCC
This sequence comes from Archangium lansingense, assembly GCF_026626635.1. Classification (GTDB taxonomy): domain Bacteria; phylum Myxococcota; class Myxococcia; order Myxococcales; family Myxococcaceae; genus Archangium; species Archangium lansingense. The sequence goes on along the minus strand of NZ_JAPNKA010000001.1, from coordinate 5,489,668 downwards.
CGAGCGGCCTCCCGCACCAGGGCCGCCGCGGACTCCGCCGTCAGCCGGTCGAGCACGAGCGGATGGAAACCCGGCCGTAGCGGCCAGGCTGGCTGGAACCCGGGGCGGGCCGTGAGAGCCAGCAGGAGCCCCGCCGTCGCGACGTCCCCTCCCAGGAGGCCGAGCAGCTCCAACGTGGAGGGGTCGGCCCAGTGCAGATCCTCGATGACGAGCAGCACCGGCCGCTCCTCGGCCATCCGCAGGAACAGGAGCTTCAGGGCCTCGAGCACCTTCCGCTTGCGCTCCTTCTGGTGCTCCAGCGCGGCCAGCAGGGCGGAAGGCGCGGTGGCATCGGGCGAGGCGAGCAGCGCGGCGATCTGCCGTCCGTGCTCCGGAGGCACACCGAGCCCTTCCAACCGCGCATCCACCGCGCGCGCCCCGGGCTGCGAGAGCCCCTCCGGTCCGAGCCGGAAGAAGCGCCGCAGCAGTTCGAAGACCGGATGGAAGGCGCTATTGCGGAAGGGCTCCCAGCACTGGCCGAGCAGGAGGTGGCTCGACTCCGGAGCCACCCGCTCGCGCAGTTCCTGGATGAGGCGGGACTTGCCAATACCGGCCTCGCCGCTGAGCAGGACACACGCCCATTGCCCCCGCCGCGCCCGCTCCCAGAGGCCCATCAACCGCTCCAGCTCGTGCTCCCGCCCCACCAGCGGTGTGAGCCCCCCGGCCACGAGCGTCCGTTCGAAGCGGGAGACCGCCCTCCTCTCGCGCACCACCCGGTACACCTCCGCCGGGTGGGTGCCGGGGGGCTCGGTCTCGAAGGCTCCCCGCACGAGCTTCCACGTGGTACCGCTGAGCACCACCCCACCGGGCCCGGCGCTCCGCGCCAATGCAGCCGCCACCCCTGGAGCTTCACCCTGGAGGGTGGGCATCCGCCCCAGCCCCTCCGAGGCGAGCGCATCGAACACCACCGCATCCGTATGGATGCCCACCGCCACCGCGAGTCCGGGATGGGACAGCCATGGTCCTTGTGTGGGGCGCTCCCGTGTCAGGTGGAGCCCCGCGCGCACCGCCCGCTCCGAGTCATCCTCCCGGGCCGTGGGGTAGCCGAAGCAGGCCAGCACCTCGTCACCCACGGACAGCGCGATGGCGCCGTCGTACCGCTGGAAGACCTCCGCACACCACCGTTGGAAGGCCGCCTGGAGCTCGCTGAGGTCCTCGGGATCGAGCCGCTCCCGGCCGTCGGAGGAAACCACGAGCCCGCAGGACACCAGGGTGACCTGCCGGCGCTGAGGGGCCACGAGTGCCGGGGTCTCACGCCAGGGCCCGAGCGCTTCCTCCAGCCGGCTCAGCCGCTCCCGCAGCTCGGACGCGCTGCCCAGACGCCGTCCGGGCACCTTGGCCAGCAGCTCGGCCACGAGCCGCTCCACCTCCCCGGGTAATTCCGGGACGCGCTCGAGCACGGATGGTACCGGCTCGGGAGACGTCACCCGCTCGCGCAACTCCTGGAGCGAGATGAACGGATAGGGCAGCTCGCCGGTGAGCAGTTCGTACAGCATGACGCCCGCCGCCCAGAGATCAGTCCGCGCATCCTGCCCCTCGCCCCGCCACTGCTCCGGTGCCATGTACGCGGGCGTTCCGGCCGTGGGCAGATGGGGAACGAGCGGGGACTCACCCGACATCAGGTGCGCCAGGCCGAAATCGAGCAGCTTCACCCTGCCCTCGCGGGTGATGAGCACGTTGCTCGGCTTGAGGTCGCGGTGGACGATGTGGTGCGCATGGGCATGCGCCAGACCCGAGGCCACGGCGCCCAGGATCTCCAGTGCCCGCCGCAGCCCCGGCCTCTCCCGCCGCAGCAGGGAGGCCAGGGACTCGCCCTCGAGGAGTTCCATCACCAGGAAGGGAACCCAGGGCTCCCAGGGCGCACCGCCCCACTCGGCGACATCGAAGAGCCGGACGATGTTCTCATGATCGAGCCGCGCGATGGCCCGGGCCTCCTCCCACAGCGGCGAGCCCGGCAGTTGCCCGCCTCGCGCGCTCCGGGGCAGCAGGAACTTGAGGGCCACCTCGCGCGCCAGCTCGCAGTCCCGGGCACGGAAGACCTGTCCCATCGCGCCCCCGCCCAGCTCCTCGAGAATCTCGAACCGGTTCCCTTCCCTCCCCCCCATCCGGGTCCCGGGCAGCGGAACGCGAAGTGGCGCCTCCACCCGGGCCACCTCGGACAGGAAGGAGTCCTCGAAGTCCTCATTCTCCTCCGGGACAAGCTCACCGGGTGGGAGCACGGTCCCTTGCTCCCCCTCCTGGCGTTCTACCTCGTGCATCGCTCGTCCCCCGGGCCCAGGCCAGAGCTCTCTTCATGGGTAACCCCGATACCAGGACTTGGAATCAGCGACCTCGAGACAATCGAGTGCCCGCTCCCAGGGAAGGCTGAAAGAATCATGCGCTGTCACAAGGACAGTCCTGTCACCGGGCGGTTGAGCCAGAACGTCATCGTGCGGCGCCCGGGGGAGATCCGCGTGGGCGACGCGGTGGAGATCCTGGAGTAGGCCGGAGCGAGGTGAGCAGAGCGCGAGCCTCCTGGAACTCCGGCACCTCGAGGTCTGGAGCGAAGCGGCCGCACAGTCGCTCCAGCCTGAGCCGTGCCGCATCCGGGTGTCCTGTGTCCCGGAGCTGGCGCGCCAGGGCCACTCGCGCACGCAGCTCGAAGAGGTAGGCCCGCTGCCGGTGGGCGACGACCACGGCCCGGAGCAGGCTGTGCCTCGCGTCCTCCTCCTTTCCGGCCACTCGGAGCAGTTCTCCCTGGAGACGATACAACTCGGCCTCGAACAGGCGCGCCCCCGTCTCCTCCACGAAGCCCAACGCCTCGCCCACCACGGCCAGCCATTCCTCTACCTGCCCCATCAGCAAGGACAGGTCCGCGAGCAGATACAGGGAGTAGAGAAGATAGCCCTTGGCGCCCAACTCCTGGAGCAGTCCGATGCCGCTCCGCAGCAATTCGTGCCCCTCCCGCCTCCGTCCCACCCTGGCCAGTGCCCAACCCTGGACCGCCTGAGCCCATGACATCATGACCTGGAACAAGCGGCCGCCGGAGGCCGCCGAGCCCACCTTGGCCCACCGCGGTGTGAACGACTCGGCCCACCGCAGAGCGCACGACGCGTCGCCCCGGAGCTGACAGATCATGGCCAGACTGAGTGATGCGTACCCCCGAGTGGCGGAATGGACCGGAGCATCGACCAATTCGAGCAGCCCGTCGCTGAAGCGCCGGAGCTCCCCTTGCCGCAGTTGCAACAGGTGGACGAAACAAGGAATCGCCAGGTCGTTCACCGACTCAGGGTTCCAGATGCTCTCGATAAGTGAGCCTCGAACATCGAGCTGGGGGGCCGAGAGCTGGACCGCCTGCTCACGGCACGCCAGTGCTCTTTCGAGTTCTCCTTCGTACAGGTAGAGGCTCGCGAGCATCCGGTAGCCCTTGGCGATCACCTGTGGGTGCATCCGCTGCCGGCCCAGCGCCAGGATCTGCCCGGCCAGCTCACGCACCTCCTCGAATCTCGCTCCCCAGAAGAAGTAGATGCTCGATTCCATCCACAGCAGCTCGAGCGTGGGAAGCGCATCCCCTCTCTGCCGGAACAGCTCCAGCGCTCGGGCATAGGTCTGCTCCATGTCGGGAGAGCCGTACTCCTGACGTTTCATCAGCAGATAGCCAAGGTCTGTCAGCAGGCGCATCTCCTCTTCAGCGCGCCCCGCTCCGTCCGGGAGACTCCGCAACAGCGAGAGCGCCTGCTTCAAATGGGAGATCGCCTCCAGACCGGCGGAGCGCAGGATGGCGAGTCTCGCGGCACGTTCCCAAGAGCGGACGGCTGGCTCGGCCTCCCCGGCTTCCGTGTAGTGGTGGGCGAGCACCTCGGGCCGCGCCTCCACTATGTCCTGGAATCCCTCCACCAGAGCCTGGGCAACGCGCCGGTGGTGCTGCCGTCGCAGGCTCCGCGGGAGCGACTGATAGGCGGCCTCCTGGATGAGTGCGTGACGGAACTGGTACTCGGACTCGCCGGGCTCCTCCCGCCGCCATTCCAACAAACCCGCCGAGACGAGCCCCTGAAGGTCTTCTCGCAGCAAGGCCTCGTCCCGGGCCATGAGGTGGGAGATCAGCGAATGACTGAAGCCGCGCCCCACCACGGCGCCAAGCTGTGCCAGCGCCTTCTGCTTCGGAGGGAGCGCATCCAGCCGGGACAACAGCAGCTCGTGCAGAGTGATGGGAATGGTGGACAGGGGTGCCGGAAGAGACCGCTCGAGCACCATGCGTGTCATCTCCTCCACGAAGAGCGGGATGCCGTCTGTCTTCGCCACGAGTTGCTGGACCGTCTCCTCCGGCAGGCTCGTGCCACGATCGACCTCCCGCACCAGGACCGCCGCGGACTCCGCCGGCAGCCGGTCGAGCCCGAGCCGGTGGAAGCCAGGGGATGGCGGCCATGGGGGATGGAACTCAGGGCGGGCACTGAGGACGACGAGGAGCCTCGCCTTGGAGGTGTCGTCGCGCAGCAGACCGAGCAGCTCCAGCGTGGAGGGGTCTGCCCAATGCAGATCCTCGATGACGAGCAATACCGGCCGCTCCTCCGCCATCCGCAAGAACAGGAGCCGCAACGCATCGAGCACCTGTCTCTTGCGCTCCTTCTGCCGCTCCATGGCGGCCAGCAAGGCGGAGGAATCACTCTCATCGGGCGAGGCGAGGAGCACGGAGAGCTCCGTCGCGCGCTCCGGAAGTGGACCGAGCCGTCGCAGCAGCCCGATGATGGGATGGAAGGCGCTGTTGCGGAATGACTCCCAGCACTGGCAGAGCAGGAGGTGACTCGACTCTGGAGGCACCCGCTCGCGCAGCTCCTGGATGAGGCGGGACTTGCCGATACCCGCCTCACCGCTGAGCAGAACACACGCCCCTTGCCCCTGACCCACCCGCGCCCAGAGGCTGTACAAACGCGCCAGTTCGTGCTCCCGTCCCACCAGCGGTGAGACACCTCTCGCCGCGAGCGCCCGCTCGAAGCGGGACACCGCCTGCCTCTCACGCAGCACGCGGTACGCCGCTCCCGGATGGGGGCCGAGAGGCTCGGTTTCGAAAGCCCCACGCACGAGCTTCCACGTGGTAGCGCCCAGCACCACCGCACCGGGCCCGGCCTGTCGAGCCAACGTGGCGGCCATTCGTGGAGCCTCGCCCTGGAGCGTGGGCATCCGCCCCAGTCCCTCCAACGGGAGCGCATCGAACACCACCGTGTCCGTATGGATGCCCACCTCCACGGCGAGTCCGGAGCAAGCCGGAGCTCCTACCGCCGCCGAGCATTCCCGTATCAGGTGGAGCCCCGCGCGCACCGCCCGCTCCGAGTCATCCTCCCGGACCGTGGGGCAGCCGAAGCAGGCCAGCACCTCGTCACCCACGGACAGCGCGATGGCGCCGTCGTACCGCTGGAAGACCTCCGCACACCACCGTTGGAAGGCCGCCTGGAGCTCGCTGATGTCCTCGGGATCGCTCCACTCCCTGGCCTCGGAGGGAACCACGAGCCCGCAGGACACCAGGGTGACCTGCCGGCGCTGAGGCGCCACGAGCTTCGGGGTCTCGCGCCAGGGCCCGAGCGCTTCCTCCAACCGGATCAGCCGCTCCCGCAGCTCGGACGCGCTGCCCAGACGCCGCTCGGGCGCCTTGGCCAGCAGCTCGGCCACGAGCCGCTCCACCTCCCCGGGCAATTCCGGGACGCGCTCGCGCACGGAAGGCACCGGCTCGGGAGACGTCACCCGCTCGCGCAACTCCTGGAGCGAGGCGAACGGATAGGGCAGCTCGCCGGTCAGCAGCTCGTACAGCATGACGCCCACCGCCCAGAGGTCGGTCCGCGCGTCCTGCTCCTCGCCCCGCCACTGCTCCGGTGCCATGTACGCGGGCGTTCCGGCCGTGGGGAGATGGGGGACGAGCGGGGATTCGCCCGACATGAGGTGCGCCAGACCGAAGTCGAGCAGCTTCACCCCTCCCTCGCGGGTGATGAGCACGTTGCTCGGCTTGAGATCGCGGTGGACGATGCTGTGCGCATGGGCATGCGCCAGGCCCGCGGCCACGGCGCCCAGGAGCTCCAGTGCCCGCCGCAGCCCCGGCCTCTCCCGCCGCAGCAGGGAGGACAGGGACTCACCCTCGAGGAGCTCCATCACCAGAAAGGGAACGCTGGGTTCCCAACGAGCACCCCTCCACTCGGAGACGTCGAAGAGGCGGACAATGTTCTCGTGATCGAGCCGCGCGGTGGCCCGGGCCTCCTCCCACAGCGGCGAGCCCGGCAATGGCCCGCCCCTCGCGCTCCGGGCCAGCAGGAACTTGAGGGCCACCTCGCGCTGCAGCTCGCAGTCCCGGGCGCGGAAGACCTGTCCCATCGCGCCACCGCCCAGCTCCTCGAGAATCTCGAACCGCTTCCCTTCCCTCCCGCCCATCCGGGTCCCGAGTAGCGGAACCCGGAGCGGCGCATCCACCCGGGCCACCTCGGACAGGAAGGAGTCCTCGAAGTCCTCGGGCTCCTCGGAGGCGGAGTCACCCTGCGGGGGCACTGTCCCCTGCTCTCCCTCCCGGGTGTATCCCTCGTGCATCGCATGTCTCCCGAGGTCTCGCCAGAGTCCTCGCCAGAGTCCTCTCCATGGGTAACCCCGACGCCAGGACCTGAAATCAGTGACCTGCGAGCAGTGGAGTGCCTGCTCCCCGAGAGGGCTACGTGTGGCTCGGGGCCGCAGTGACGTCCCTGCTCTTCAGCCTGGTCAGGAACCCGCGCGCCGTCCGTCGTGCTAGGGTGAAGGGGCCGCTCGCGGGACTGTGATGCGACTTCCGAACCGAGCCTTTGGAGCTTGACTAGCTGGTCGTGTCCTCCTTCCCCGAGCGGCTCCTTCTTTCCGCCCAGGCCACCGAGGCTCACGGGAGGTGGACGCGATGGACGTGGCGTTGGCGCGCGCCGAGCAGGTCGCACGCGAGGACCTGGTGATGTTCGTGAACGCGTGCTTCTCCTGCACGGGGCAGCGCGAGTTCTACAACGACGCGCGCGGGCAGGCGGTCTCCATCGAGTTCCTGCACGCCTACATCCTGGGCAACTACCGCCGCCTCTATGCGCGGACGCTGGCCGCGGGCATCAACCACTTCAACCAGGCGCAGATCATCCTCAACCTGCTGGCCACCGGGAAGCAGACGCTGGCCGAGGACAAGCGTGAGGAGGGAGCTCTCATCGCCGCAGCGCTCCGGTCGTTGCCACCGCAGCGGGCCTTCCGGGTGCTGGAGGTGCTGCGTGAGCGGCGCATCAACAACCGCCGGGCGCGCGCCATCGTCCAGGAGTACCTGGAGGGACGGCCGGACCTGGGCTTCGATGCAGTCAAGTACCGCGCCAAGCTGCGGGCCGCGGTGGCGCACGGGCACCTGAAGCTCGGGGGCGAGCTGAACCCCTTCCTCTTCCACGGCTGGCGCAAGCGTGTGTACACGACGCCGCTGCTGGAGAAGTTCCGCCAGGCCCACTACGACCAGTCCGCCCTCTTCGAGCTGCCCTTCACCGTCGCCGAGGGGCTGGCAGTGAAGCACGGCATCCCCCGTGACGTGTTCCTCACGCGCATCGAGCCGCGTCTCACCGCCGCCGAGCGGCTGCGCCTGCAAGGGGCGGCGGCACGCGAGGATGGGGTGACGCTCGCGATGGACCTGGGACGCGCGCCGCTCACGAAGCTGGCGCTCTACGTGCTCTCCCTCAAGGCGGAGGTGCGACGGGAGCGGCGAGCCGAGCTGCATGCCGCGATGGAGCAGTCCGCGGCACGCACGCTGCGCCGGGCCTTTGTGCCCCTGGGCCGCGTGGCTGCCGTGCTGGACAACAGCTTCTCCGCCTCCGGCTCCAGCGAGAAGCGCCGCCGTCCGCTGGGAGTGGCGCTCGCCGCGCACTACCTGCTGTCCGCCTCGGCCCGCGAGTACCGCGCCTTCTGGACGAACCCCGTCGAGGATCCGCTCCTCATGGGCGCGCGGGGGCAGACCGATCTGTCCACCCCTCTGCTCGATGCCCTGGACTGGATGCCGCACGTGGTCGTCGTCGTGTCCGACGGCTACGACAATGATCCGCCCAACGCCGTGGCCGAGGTGACCCGCGTGTTCCGCACGAAGCTGGACCCGGCGCGCCGCACGTCCATCGTCCACGTGAATCCCGTGTTCGCCTCGGAGCTCTACGCCCCTCGGAGCATCGGCACCCATGTGCCTACGGTGGGCGTGCGGGACGCGGAGGACCTGCCCACGGTGCTTGGGTTCGCGCGCTTCGCGGAGGGCGCGGCCCCGCTGTCGGAGCTCGAGGACTATCTCGCTGCGCGCGTGCGGCGGCTGCTGGAGCGCGGACAGCGGAGCCAAACACCCGCGGAGCCCCTGGAGGCCGCTGGAGAGCCCGCCGCCCAGGAGGAGGAGTGATGGCCCCCACGGAGACGAAGCACATCCTGCCCATGGGCCTGAGGCTGGCACCCTCGCAGGTGTGGGGCAGCATCCGTCTGGTACCGGTGCTGCGGGACGACGTGCGGGGAGACCTGCGCTTCGCTCGGAGGACGTACGATGACGATCTCACCGTCGTCTCGCTGAAGGGCGGGCTGATGGAGCCCGGGCTCAAGTATGTCTCCTACGTGCCGCACGGCCTGGTGATGGCGTGGGACGACCGGAGCCGGAGCGCATCCGCGGCCTTCGGGACGCAGCTCCACAAGCCCGAGGGCAAGGCACTGAAGGTGGGCCCCTTCACGGTCCGGGTGATGCACCGCATGGTGCACCGGGAGGACAAGAACCGGCTGCGGCTGCTGCCACTGCACCTGGCGATGGAGGGATTCCTCGCCCTGCACTTCGGCGGACCGGAGGTGGCGTGGTCCGAGTACTCGCAGGAGGCCCTGTCCCGGGGGTTGGATCCCCGCAGCGAGTGGTCCGTGCGGGGCTGGGCGAGCACCGCCTTCGACGAAGCCCTGCGCATCTTCGAGATCCACGAGCAGCAGGTGGGCGTGCTCATCTTCCATGCCGATCTGCTGCTGTCCGCCTTCATCGTCTCGCACCCCGAGGACTACCGGGCGCTGCACCGGGCGCTGGTGGAGGACTTCTATGGAGACCTGCTGCTCCAATACGGCTTCCTGGGCGATGTGCCTCCCATGGGGCTGTCCATCGACGAGCGGCGGGTCTCCTCACTCGGAGACCTGCGGGCCGCCGTCGCGCAGATGAGGAAGGACTGGGACAGCTTCCAGGGCTTCATGGCCGGAGGCCTCTTCGGCGCGGAGGTCTCGGCGAGCACCGTCTACGAGGCGGGGCCGTTCCAGCTCCAGCGCTTCGTCACCGGATTGGTGCCCTCCGAGGAGAACCATATCGGCGAGGTCATCGTGCGCGGAGACGGAACGCTCGAGTACCTCAAGACGTACCGCCTGTCGGCGGCGCAGACGCGGCGGGCCTACCTGCTCAAGCAGCTCGCGCTCGCGGAGTGGAACCTGGAGCGCACGGCGGGGAATCTGAAGACCACCCGGAACGACCTGGTGGTGCGGCTGAGCAACGCGGGCTTCGGCTACCTGCTCAAGGAGTCCGTGCTCGAAGCGGCCCTACGGCGGCAGCAGGGCCGGCGATAGAGCCCGCAACAGCAACGCCCGGAAGCCTCATGGCCCCGGGCGTCTTCATGTCAGCGGATTTCCTGGCGCGGTCTGGCTACGCCTTGGGTGCTTCCTGCTGAGCCTGCTGCTGCTCCGGCTTCCTGGGGGAGACCAGCGAGTCGATCTTCCGCGTCAGCCGATCCAGCTCCCGGTTGATGGCCTCCACCTGCGACTGGCTCGCCACGCCGCCCACCACCTTCACCATCCGGCCCTGCAGCCCGGTCAGGCGCTGACGCACCTCGCCGCCCACCCACGTCGCCTTCTTCTCCAGCTCCTTCACCGCCGGGCGCTCGCGCAGCTCGTTCACGTTCAGCCGCTGCAGCACCTCGCGGCTGGACTCACGGCCGCGCGTCACCAGCGTCTGCAGCGCCTTCTGCGCCTCCGTCTCGAGCTGGCCGATCTGCTTCTGCGCCTGCTCCAGCCGGCCCTTCACGAAGGACGCCACCTGGCCCGCGGCCTCGGTCACCGCCGTCTCGGCCTTCGCAGCCTCGGCCTTCACCGCCTCGGCCACCTTCTCGACCACCGGCGTCTCAGCCTGCACCGCCTCGGCCTGTACCGCCTCGGCAACCACCGTCTCGGCCTTCACCTCGGCCTGCTTCTCGGCCACCGGCGCGGCAGCTTCCTGAGCCACAACCTCAGCCTGAACCTGCTCCGTCGTCGTCTGGGCCGCAGTCTCCTTGGCGGCCCCCTCGGTCTTCGCCGTCTTGTTCTTCGCCATGTGCGTTGTCTCCTCGACTGCGACTGATGGGCGAACAGATAACGCATCGCGTCAACGGCGTCAATAGCGTTTGACGCAACGCAACAACCACCTTGTACCCAAGGGTGGGGCAGGCAGACAGACGAGCGCAATCTCGCCGTACAGTAAGTGACCTATGTTCAACACATTCCGAGCCCCCCTGACGTGCGGCCTGCTCGTGTTCGCCCCCCTCGCGTGGGCCCAATCGTCCCCCCAGCCTTCCCGGCGCGACGTCGCCGACGTCTACGCCTCGCTCTGCGCGAACTGCCACGGCCCCAAGCTGGAGGGCGCGCTGGGGCCGAGCCTGGTCGACGACACCTGGAAGTCCGGAGCTGACGACGAGAGCATTGCGCGGAGCATCCGCGAGGGGCAGCTCCCGGCGGGAATGCCCGCGTTCTCGGCCGCGCTGTCCCCCCAGGACATCCGCGCGCTCGTCATCTACATCCGCGAGCAGGGCGCGGAGCGGCGGAGCAAGGGCACCGCGTTCGCGAAGCCCGCGGCCGACAAGGCCGTGCGGAGCGAGCTGCACGCCTTCAAGCTCGAGACGGTCACCGAGGGACTCGACACCCCATGGTCCGTGGCGTTCCTGCCCGACGGGCGCATGCTCGTCACGGAGAAAGAGGGACGGTTGCGCGTGGTGGAGAAGGGCCGCCTGCTGCCCGAGCCCATCCGCGGCACGCCGGCCGTCTGGTCCAAGGGCCAGGGCGGTCTGCTCGATGTCGCCGTGCACCCCGACTACGCGAAGAATGGGTGGATCTACCTCTCCTATAGCGACCCGGGCGCGAATGGCTCCGCCATGACGGCGATCGTCCGCGGCAAGCTGCGCGAGGGCCGGTTCGTGGAGCAGCAGACGCTCTTCCGTGCGCCCCCCGGGCTGTACCGCAACGCGGGCGTGCACTTCGGCTCCCGCTTCGTCTTCGACGGCAAGGGACACCTGTTCTTCTCCATCGGCGAGCGGGGCCACAAGGAGGACGCGCAGGATCTGTCACGGCCCAACGGCAAGGTGCACCGCATCCACGAGGACGGGAGCATTCCGAAGGACAATCCGTTCGTCGGCCGCAAGGGCGCCCTGCCGAGCATTTGGAGCTACGGCAACCGCAACCCGCAGGGCCTCGCGCAGCACCCGGTGACTGGAGAACTCTGGGAGACGGAGCACGGCCCCCGAGGCGGCGACGAGCTGAACCGCATCGAGCCGGGCCGCAACTACGGCTGGCCGGTCATCACCTACGGCATGAACTACGACGGCACACCGATGACCGACCGCACCGCGCAGGAAGGAATGGAACAACCCGTGCTGCACTGGACACCCTCCATCGCCGTGTGCGCGGCCGACTTCTATACGGGCAGCCACTTCCCCCAGTGGAAGAACGACCTGTTCGTGGGTGCGCTCGCACAGCAGGAGGTGCGGCGCCTGAGGATTGAGGGTGGCAAGGTGGTGCACCAAGAGGTGCTGTTCAAGGATGTCGGCCGAGTGCGCGATGTCGTGAGCAGTCCCGATGGCTACCTCTACGTGGCCTTCAACGGACCCGATCGCATCGCGCGGCTCGTGCCTGCCCCCGTCGTGGAACCCGCCTCCGGCAAGGCCCCGAGCGCGAAGCCCTGAGCCTCATCCTCCATGCACCTCCCGCCGTGAGCCGTTGATCGCCCGCGGGGTAGAGAGGCGGGCTCGGGACTGCGCATCCGCTCCCGGGTGTGCACCTTCATCCGGAGAGGGGCGCGAGCTGCCGCGCCTCCGGCAAGGAGGCCAGGGCCATGATGGCGACCCAGGCATTGCACGACGCCGGCCAGAGCCTCTGGCTGGACACCATCACCCGCGAGATGCTCGAGGACGGCCGGTTGGAGCACTACATCCGCGACCTGTCCGTCACCGGGCTCACCTCCAACCCCACCATCTTTGACCAGGCCCTGCGCCGTGGGCATGCGTATGACGCCTCCATCCTCGCCTGGCAGTCGCACGGGCTGGATGATCTCTTCTTCCAGCTCGCCCTGGAGGACCTCTCCCGGGCGGCGGCGCTCTTCCAGCCCATCCACCAGCGCACCGGGGGCAGGGACGGCTGGGTGTCCCTGGAGGTGTCACCGCTGCTCGCCTGGCTGCCGGAGCCCACCATCCACCAAGCCAGTTCCCTGCACGAGCAGGCGGGGCTGCCCAACCTGTTCATCAAGATTCCCGGCACGCCTCCGGGCCTGAAGGCCATCGAGGAGTCCATCTTCGCGGGCGTACCCATCAACGTGACGCTCCTCTTCTCGATGGAGCAGTACCTGGCGGCCGCGGATGCGTACCTGAAGGGCCTCGAGCGGCGGCTGGAGGAGGGACTCTCGCCCGAGGTGCATTCGGTGGCCTCCCTCTTCGTCAGCCGCTGGGACAAGGCGGTAGAGGGGCAAGTCCCGGAGCCGCTGCGCAACCGGCTGGGCATCGCGGTGGCCGAGCGCACCTACCGGGCCTACAACGAGCTGCGCGAGAGCGCCCGCGTCCGCCGGCTGGTGTCCGAGGGTGCTCCAGTGCAGACGCTGCTGTGGGCGAGCACCGGCACCAAGGACCCCTCGGCCCGGGACACCCACTACGTGGAAGCGCTCGCCGCCCCGGACACCATCAACACCATGCCGGAAGGCACGCTGCTGGCCTTCGCCGACCATGGCCAGGTGGGGCCGCTGCTGACGCATGATGAGTGGGAGAGCGACTCGGTGCTGGAGGAGTTCAAGATGGCCGGCGTGGAGCTCGATGGGCTGGCCGCGCAGCTCCAACGAGAGGGGGCGGATTCCTTCGTGAAGTCCTGGAACAGCCTGCTGGCGTGCCTCTCCGAGAGGCTCGAGGGACTGAAGGGGGAACGGCCCGGCGCTCACTGATGCTCCAGGAGCGCCAGGGTGACGCAGGCACCTTCATCAGCGCGTTGACTGACCACCGTGACGCGCCGGGGAAGGAAGCCACCTCCGGAATGGGATGGCGCTCGGCTCAGATGTTGATGCTCTGCGGGATGGCCGAAGGCACGAGGTAGGGATAGGGCTCGTAGCGCGAGGTGTTGCGCTGCTGGATGGTGTCACCGATGCGCGCGAGTTCCTCCTGGAATTGCTTGAGCGCCGCATGCACGCGCAGGTCCTTGAACCACAGCAAGGGGTAGTCGCCCAGCTTGGTGTGGTGGAGCGAACCCAGGAGGGTGAGGAAATCAAGCTGCTGGGCGGCCATGTCGAGCGGAGGGAAGAAATCCAGGCCCGGGTTGAGCGAGGCATCGGCGCGCGAGGAAGGCGCGGCGCGGTAGGCAGCGCCCGGGGCCAGCGGTACGAACGTCATCACCCCCGCCTGAGCGAAGTTCACCGCCGCATGCTGCGCGCTGCCGGTGAACAGGAGCATGGTGATGGCCTGGACGAGGTAGGCCACGGTGGTGAGTTTGCCGGCCACGCCGTCCTCGCCGAAGCCCTTCACCCGGCCGCCCTCCTGGGAGACGAGCTCAGCGCTCCAGGCCTGGAGGGCCGCATCCGCCTGCACGGCCGCGTCCGAGTCGTAGTAGATGCCCACGTAGGCGCGCACCCACTTCTCGATGGCGCCCCATACCAGCAGCGCGTCGTCGCGGTAGGGGTAATCCAGCGAGGGGTCCATCACGCCCCGGCGCTCCAGCTCGCGCGGCAGCATGCCCTGGGTGAAGTCGAAGTCCGGATCATTCAGGAGCGAGGTGACGGTGACGGCGCGACTGGCTTGGATGGTGCCACCCAGCAGCATGTCCACATCCCCGCCCGGGGCGATGAGACTGGCCTGGGCCTCGTTGTTGATGAACAACGTGCCCTCGAAGTGAGGCCGCAGCAGAACGCTCACCGGGTGGTCGTCCGGCAAACGCCGGTGGGTGGCGATCACGAAGGGCTCCACGAGCAGGTGCGTATGTCCCAGGTGGGAAATCATCTCATGGTAGGTGACGTCCGCCGTGGACACGGCCGTCTTGGCCTGCAGCCAGGCCTCTCCATCGGCGGGCGTGTAGAGCGGATGGCCGCTCGAATCCTGTCCGCAGCGGATGCCCAGAGGACGCAGCTGACGGGGGCCGGAGCCGCGCGGCAGGCCGAAGAGAGCCCGAGGCGCGAACATGTACTTGGGGCCGTCAGGGAAGTTGCCGTTGATGACCCCCGCCAGCGCCTTGTAGTCCGCCAGGTACAGCCGCCCCTCGCTCAGCGCCTGCTGGACAGTGTCCCCCGTTCCCAGCACGGCGCTCAGCTGCGCGTCGTTCAGGCCGAGCGTGTCCTCGGACGCGCGGGCCCGGCGCACCACGAGCGGGTTGAAACCCGCCACGCGCATCCACGCGAAGGTGGCGTCCTGCTCGAAGCTCCGGGCCGCGGTGGGCAGAGGCAGGGTGGTGAAGAGGTTGAAGTAGTCCTGCATGGAGCCCGGCCGGCCCGTGGGCTTGTCGCGGATGGCGCCCACCACTGACTTCAGGATGTCCATGAGCCCACCCAGTTCCTGCTTGAAGGAGCGCTCGGCGAGCAACGCGCACTGCCCGGCGAGCTTCGCGGCCTCTCCGAGCTGGGCGAGCTCTCCGAAGAGCCCCTTCTCCTCCGCCCCCGGCTGGGGAAGCTTGTCCATGTGGGTGAGATCCAACGTGCCCAGGCCCAGGTGCGTCAGGTCCACGGACATCTCATCTGGCGCGGGGGCGGGAGCGGGCGTGGAGGGGTTGGACTGGGCCTGCTTGCGCTGGGCCTCCTCGCGCTTCCACTTGAGCGTGTTGTGGGCGATGCGGAGGATCTGCCAGACAGACTGCCCGTACCACACGAGGGTTGGCTTCTGGCTGGAGGGGACGCTCTGGGCCATCGCCAGTGGGGCGACATACGTATAGTTGTACTGATACTCGGAGGCGGACAGGTCACTGCTCGGCGGCGTCGAGACGGCTTCGGCGGACGACATGACGGCTCCAGGGAAGAGGGCGGATAGCACGAGCGAACAAGCTCGAGCCGGCAGCATCATCGCGTATGGATGCGTCAGTGCACCAGCCCACCCGGGCAGTCCTCGCCCCCATGCCCTCCGTGGACGCAAGCCATTGCCAACGTGCGAGCGCTCTCTGAACAAGTGTTGAGTCAAGGCGAGCAGGCACGGCAGGTGATGCCCACCTGCAGCCGAGCGGGTGCGGAGTATCCGGTGGGAGAGAGGCCCTGACTATTGGTCAAATGTCTTGGGATTAATCGCCTTCTGAACAAACACAACGCGCGTACGTGGACGGCATCGCGTATAAGAAAGAGAACATCTGTCCCGTCCGCAAGAAAGCACTGGAAGTTCGCCTCCTCTTCACTCCAGGATTCAGCCGGCTAACCTGTCCTCTCCCGTAGCCACATACCCAGGAGAGGAGCATGTCTCTCAATCCTTATCGCCTCGGCGTCCTCGCATATGTCGCATGGCTGCTGATGGCCTGCGTCTCACAGCGACCCTCGCTCCGGCAGGAGGCTCCCCTGGGAGCCCCACCGGAGGAGGAGGACCTGGACCAGGCAGCAGACTACGATGATGAGTTCATCATCGAGAAACGCCGGGCGCAGTTCACGAAGTTCGGGCGAGCCGAGGCAGGTTTCACCCAGGAGCAGGAGCGGCGAATCGAAGCGAACTGCCCCTTCGGCCTGCCTCGAGCCCTGAAGGCCTGGGAGCACGGGCCCACGAGGTATGTTCTTCGTGAGGGCTATGTCCTCCAGCACAGTGGAGGCGACAAGGTTCCCCTCTGGGTCTGCGAGGGGGTGGAGCGGGCCCAGCTGGAGGGGAACGTGCCGCGGCCCGGTCAGGGGGCTTTCAAGCCGGATCCGGAGCTGCCCAAAGGCGAGCGTGCAGAGCTCGCTGACTACAGAGGCTCCGGCTACAGCCGCGGGCACATGGCTCCCGCCGGCAACCAGACCGTGAACCTGCAACGCAAGACGGAGACCTTCTATCTCTCGAACATGGTCCCCCAGCTGCAGGTGCACAACGGGCAGATCTGGGCCGCACTCGAGGACCTGACTCGTAAGTGGGCACTCGCCCGGGGCAAGGCCTACATCATCACTGGACCGATGTTCTACGATCCCGCGGAGGAGGATCCCAGCACGGCAGATGGCTTCATCGACGTGTTCCGGATCGGCGCGAACGCGCTGCCGGTCCCCACCCACCTCTTCAAAATCGTCGTCGCCCAGAATGCCAGCGGGCAGTGGGAGGCCATTGCCTTCGTTCAGGAGCACAGGGGCTACGAGAAGCCCTGGGATTTGTCCCAGACCATCCAATCCATCGACTGGATTGAGGAGCGCGTGGGGTTCGATTTCATGCCCGACCTCGAGGAAGAACAGGCGCAGGCGCTCGAGGCCTCCCCGTCGACCCTGTGGCAGTGAGCGATGCCAACCATCCACAATCATCGAGGTGCCTTCCGCCCCCTGCTGGGCGGGACGGCGGTGGTGAATCCCCAGGTCAAGCACCCGGGCACGCTGGGGTTCGTGGCGGTGGACGAGAGCGATCCGACCCAGCAATTCATCGTCAGCAGTTATCACGTGCTCGTGCGGCTGATGGGGCAGCCCGGTGTCGAAGGCGAGCCCATCTTCCAGCCCTCCAGTCAGGGTCCGAGTTCCGAGGTTGCCTTCGTGGAGCTGTCACGGGCGGACCCGGGATTGGATTGTGCGGTGGCCAGGGTCGCCAACAACATCCGGACGAGCCGGCACATCCTGGGGCTTGGACTGCCCGGAACGCCGCAGCTGGCGCAGGTGGGAATGCGGGTGGTCAAGTCCGGGCTCTCTACGGGAGTCACCGAGGGAGTGGTGACGAAGGTCAGCGGCGACCTCGTGCGGCTGGAGCCACCCGAGGGCTTTCCCGAGGACTATGAGCTCTCGGACGTGGCGGACTCAGGCTCCCTCTGGCTGGAGCTCGAGACGCGGGCCCCCGTGGCGCTCCATGTCCGCGGCAACCCCGATGGGTTGGAGTGGGCCGAGGGCATCGCCATCCACCAGGTCCTCGGTGCACTGAGACTCCGCATGTGAAGCGGGCTCCGGCGGATGGTGACCTCTATCTCTCGAGCCGTGGCGTTTGCGCCGGTCCCCCCGCGAACGACATGACGGCTCCAGGCATGACGCCCACGACGTACCGCGCCGGCGGTGCGAACATGGAGATCCGTTTCGCCATCGGCGGGAACACAGCCATGGGTATCGAGGTCCAATACCCGGAGGAGCACGAGGGTTTCCTCGAGCGCTGCCATGCCGCGGGCCAGCTCAGGCCGACGCCCCTGCTGCTGCAATACGGCGCGGACGACTACAACTGCCTGCACCAGGACCTCTACGGTGAGCAGGTCTTCCCGCTCCAGGTCGCCATTCTCCTGTCCGAGCCCGCCCGCGACTTCACGGGCGGCGAGTTCGTGATGACGGAGCAGCGTCCACGGATGCAGTCTCGACCGATGGTCCTGCCACTGAGCCAGGGCGACGCAGTGGTCTTCGCAGTCCATCACCGCCCGGTCCAAGGCACGCGCGGGGTGTACCGGGTCAACCTCCGGCACGGGGTCAGCCGCGTGCGCTCGGGACAGCGCCACACGGTGGGCATCATCTTCCACGATGCAGCGTGATGGCGTTCGGCTCCCCCCCAGAAGCCGTCACGGGCTCACGACATGATGAGGCCGCCCGTGGCGCCAAGCGACTGACCGGTGACCCAGTTGCTGCTCTCCGATGCGAGGAAGGCGACGATGTCCGCGATGTCCTCGGGCTGGCCCGGGCGCCGCAGGGGGGTGGCCTGGATCACCGCGTTGCGAGCCTCGTCTGAGCCGAACGCCGACATCTCCGTCTCCACCATGCCTGCGAAGATGGTATTGACGGTGATGCCCCGTGGTCCGAGCTCCGCCGCGAGGGTGCGCGTGAGCGCCTCGACGGCTCCCTTGCTCGCCGCGTACACGCCGAGCGCTGGAAAGGGAGAGCGGGTGCAGGCCGAGGTGATGTTGATGATCCGGCCACCCTGGCCCAGGCGCCGTGCCGCCTGCTGGCTGGCGGTCACCACGCCCCAGAGGTTGACGTCCATGATGCGCTGGAAGTGCGCCCGATCGATGCTGTCGAGTGGACGCACCTCGAGGATGCCCGCGTTGTTGACCAGGATGTCCAGGCGGCCGAAGCGCGCGTCCGTGCGCTCGAAGAGCTGCCGTACCTGAGACTCGTCGGCCACGTCCGCGCGCTCGACGAGTACCTCACCTCCGGCGCGCTGGATGTCGGCGGCAACCCGATGGGCTGCGTCCTCGTTGCGGGTGTAGTTGATGACAACCTTCGCCCCTTGCGACGCCAGCTTCCGAGCGATACCCGCACCAATACCGCGCGAGGCTCCCGTGACGATGGCGACCTTTCCTTCGAGTCCGTTCATGTGTGCACTCCGGTGGGGGGGGTCCACAGCATGCCCGGTGGGGTCCGGATGGACAATCACGCTACCGGAGTCCGTCTTTCCCAGCGAATCCGACAAGCTCCCGAGCGTCAGGGCTCACGGGAAGGTCACGTTGCCGAGGGTGAGTGGCCAGGCAGTTCCCATCCATAGCGCAAGTCATGGGCGGGGGTTTTCTTCTTCAGTATCCCCAACGGGATTCGACCCCTGCTGGGACGCGAGCCGGGCCTGGCCCGTGGGGCACAGATCGAGCACCACGCACCGCTGGCACGCGGGCTCCCGGAAGAAGCAGCACCGCTGCCCGTGCAGCATCAGCGCCTCGTGGTTGTCGTAGACGCGCTGCGCGTCCCAGTCGGGCGGGAGCTGTTCCTCCAACAGCCGGTGGGCCGGCCCCACCGCAGTGCTCTCCGGGATGAGCCCCAGCCGCACCGCGACCCGGTGGTGGTGGCTGTCCACCGGTAGCGCGGGCTTCCTCAACCGGCTGAACAGCAGCGTCGCGGCGCTCGACTTAGGCCCCACTCCGGGCAACTGCTCAAGCCAGTCCCGCGCCTCGCGCACCGGCAGCTCCCCGAGAAAATCCAGCGACAGGTCCCCTCCCCTCCGCTCGGTGATGCGGCGCAGCACCTGCTGGATGCGCGGCGCCTTCTGCTCCGGCCAGGTCACCTCGGCGATAGCCTCCTGGACCTCCACACAGGGCGCGTCCCGCACCGCCTCCCAAGTGGGAAAGCGCGCGCGGAGCTGGCGAAATGCCGCGCCGGTGGAGGCATTGCGCGTGCGGTGGCTCAGCAGCGCGGAGACCAGCTCGCTGAGCGGATCCTGGGCGCGGAACCAGGGGATGGGACAGCCGTACTCGGCGCACAGGCGCTCGTGCGCCCGCAGAGCTTTCGCGCTCAGTCCGGCCGGGGCCTCGGGAAACAACGGGAGAGATGGCATGGGCGGGTCCGACTTCTGGAGTCACCCTTCCAACCTTCGCATCCCCTCCCCTCCTGGCGATCGTCTCCCACCGGGATGGCGGCCAGGCCACCGAGCGCCCGAGGGTCCGCGCGATGACTGACCCACCTCGCGCTCGTGTACGCATGGTGCGTGCGGCCCTCGGGCTCCCATGCTGCGCCGGCTCCTCCCCACCTTCTTCGCCCTCGGATGCAGCCTCCTCGCCCCACCTGGGGGCTGGTGAGCCTCCAGCGCATCTTCGCCCAGGAGCGCGAGTGCGTATTCCGGTCATGCGATCACTCGTTCCGGGCGAGGGCTTCTTCCTCCAGTTCCGCGGCCACCAGTTCCTGCCCCGCCTCACCCGCTCGGCCCCCGGCTACTACCGCGAGCTCGGTAACACCAGACCCGGCGGCTTGACGCGGCCGTCAGTCACTTCCTGTAATCGGCCGGCCTTGGCTTCCAACTCGGGCGACTCACCCGGAGGGGTGCAGCAATGTCCAACCGCACCTTCAGTTCGCGCCCCGTCGGCAAACGGCGCCCTTTGCTCGCAGGCGCGCTCGCCATGGCGGCACTGATGCTGCTTACCGCGTGCGCAACGGGCTCACCCTCGGGCGGAGGGATGACGGCCTACGGTTACAGCCTACCCACTTCCGAGGACTCCCCCGAGGCGTGGACGCTGGAGGCAGAAGCCGAAGAAGAAGACACTGGCGGGGGCGAAGCCATCTTTTCCAACCTGCCCACGGACTTTCGACCGGTGAGGGTCAGTGACCCCGAGCTCAAGGCTGCCCTGACAACGTTCTGGCTTCACGTTCCGCTGCGGATATCCACCGCCTGCCCCCCGTTGTACGTCGGCCGGAAGCTGGCGTTAACGTCCGTGCCTGTGAGTGGCGAAGCGTGGCGATCAGACATGGCCCAGGCCTATGGGAAATTTTGCGAGCAACGTGGAACTCCTGGCGACTGCCTGACGTTGTTCGATGATGGGCCCCATCTGCAAGACAACGATAAGCGCAGCATTGCACTTGCCCTGGCAGTGAGGCCCGCCCTGGAGGGCGTGGATGCGGAAGTGCGGGCCATGCGCAACCCTACGCGGGTACTCGCTACTCTCAGCTTCACGATTACAGCCTACATGGCGCTGTTGCTCGCGCCTGAGCCCGTCACGAAGGGTGTCGCGCTCGCATTCTCCGTGCTCATGTGGGGCTATCTCGGATGGGAGTTCTTCGATCTGCTGCGCGCCTATGCGCAGCTTTACCAAGATGCGCCGCAAGCTTCCAGCTTTGAGGAGTTGCGGGAGGTGGGTGACAGGTTCGGCAGAGTCATCGGTCCCAATAGCGTGCGAATTCTCGTCATGGTGGCGACGGCGACGTTAGGTGAAACGGCGGCGCTCGTGTCAAAAGGGCCAAAGCTGCCGGGCTTTGGGCAAGCCTCGCGCACAATCGAGACCAACACCGGGCTTCGCCTGATGGATGCAGCAACCGGTGCCGAGAGAGCCTTTGTTTCCGTGAACGAGGGCACGATCCGTATCGTCCTGCCAGTCAATGCCGTGTCCATGACTTCCCGGAATGGAGGCGGGCGGTCTGCACTAAAGCCCGAGGAGAGTACGAAAGGCGGCAGACTTCTCCCTGGTGGGCACCGTGCATTCAACTCGTTCAGAGCCTTCAAGCGTCACATGGGCAAGGCTGGCGATGGGCAGGAGTGGCATCACCTTGTCGAGAAACACAAGTTCAATCTCAAGCGCTTCGGTGCCGAGGCTCTTCACAATACCGAGAACGTGATTCCGCTGGAAAAGAGCCTGCATGAGAGAGTAAGCGCGTTCTACTCCTCAAAGAATTTCGACATTACCGGTTCATATGGCCTGACGGTGCGAGAGTGGATCAGAGCGCAGAGCTACGAAGCACAGCGCTCGTTCGGGCTGCTTGTCATCAGGAAGCTCAGGGGTGGAGAGTGGTAAGGGATCTGAAAAAACTTGTAGAGGAATTTGCGGAGAATGTGGCCGCACAAACAGAAGCAATAAAGAGAGGAGACGCCAAGTCCGGAAACAAGCACGCCAATCGTTACATCTCCGCGCTCAAGAAATTGCGCTCGGAAGGCGATGCCGGACGCGGTGCGCTCACCGTCCTGCTACATCACCCTCGCCCGGATGTTCGGGTCAAGGCCGCGGCGTTTCTGCTTCGCTACCGGACAGCGGAAGCCATGGCAGTGCTAAAGGCAGCCGCCAGCGGAGACGGATTGGCGGCGATTGGTGCGATCATGACCTTGAAACATTGGGAGGAAGGCACATGGGCCTTGGATCCTGAATAGGCGGGGCTTTTCCCACCCTCCCCTCCCCACGGCGGCCAGGCCACCGAGCGCCCGCAGGTCCGCACGATGACTGACCCACCTCGCGCTCGTGCACGTATAATGCGTGCGGCCCTCGGGCCCCCATGCTGCGCCGGCTCCTCCCTACCCTCGTCGCCCTCGGATGCGGCCTCCTCGCCCTCACCTGGGGGCTGGTGAGCCTCCAGCGCATCTTCGCCCAGGAGCGCGAGGACGCCCACGCGCAGCTCCGCTCCCGCCGCATCGCGCTCGAGGAATACGCCAACCAGGCCCTGCGGCACATGCTCGGTAAACAGCTCGAGGGCAGCCTCGCCGCCGTCCACGCCGCCATGGGAGATCCGCTCACCCCGGGCGAGGGCTTCTTCCTCCAGTTCCGCGGCCACCAGTTCCTGCCCCGCCTCACCCGCTCGGCCCCCGGCTCGCGCGCCATCGCCCGACGCCACTACCGCGAGCTCGCCAAGGCCATCGCCGAGGGGACCCCGGTTGAGCCCTGGCGTGAGCGGCTCGTCCGCCTTCGCGCGGTGGAGGCGGCGCTCGACAATGGCCGCCCCGCCCGCGCCCATGCGCTCGCCGAGGACCTGCTGCGCTACCACGCGGAGAACCCCCTCCCGCCCGAGCAGGAGCTCCCCTTCGTCCTCCTCATGTTGGAGCGACTCCAGCGCGGCGAGGCCACCCCACCGCTCGTCCGCGCGCTGCTGCGCGAGGGGCTCCCCGAGGACTTCGGCGGCATCGAGCGCTCCGCGGGCCTGCAGAGAGATCTCCTGCGCGAGCGCTGGCGCTTCACCCAGCCCGACTTCAACTTCCTGCTCGTCCATGCCATCCAGGTGAGCACCGCGCTCGGCGAGCCCTCCGAGGACTTCCTGGCACGTGCCCGCGAGGCCGGAGCCGGCATGCTGGTACTGCCCGAGGGCCTCCCCGGTCCCACCCTCATCGGCGAGCGCTGGTATGTGGAGCCGAAGGGGGAGGAGCTGGTGCGCGGCATCGCCGTGGACCTCGACGCGCTCCTGCGTGACCTGGCCCGGGACATGCGCCAGCGCGGCCACTTCGGCCTGAACGGCCAGGTCCGGCTGAGGGAACCCAACGCCGTGCTGCCCTTGGAGTCCCTGCAACTGGAGGTGTCCGTCCCCCAGTGGACCGCCGCCGAGAACGCCATCGAGCAGCGCTACGGGTTGAAGACGCTGCTGGTGGCCACCTGCGGCGCGCTCGCGATGGCCATCGTGGTGATGGCGGTGGTGGCCCAGCACGGCCGCTACCGTACGTCGAGCTCAAGAGCGACTTCGTGGCCACCGTCTCCCACGAGCTGCGCACCCCCCTGGCCTCCATCCGCCTGCTGGCCGAGACGATGGAGCGCAAGCTCTCCAAGCTCCCCGAGATGCGCGACTACCCCGAGCGCATCATCCAGGCCGCCGACGGGCTGCACTTCCTCGTCGAGAACATCCTGTCCTTCAACCGCATCGACAAGGGCCGCTGGCAGCTCAAGCCCGCCCGCATCAAGCTGGATGAGCTGATCGGCATGCTCCGCTCGGACCTGGTGGGCAACACCGCCGTCCCCGTCCAGCTCACCGCCGACGTGGGGGATGTGGAGCTCGAGGTAGACCCCTCCCTGATGCGCCTGCTGTTCATCAACCTCGCCCGCAACTCCTGCGCCTATAACCGCCGCAACCCCGTGGAGCTCACCATCCGCGCCTACCCTCATCAGGGCCATGGCTGCGTGGTGCTCTTCAGCGACAACGGCATCGGCATCCCCGAGGCCGAGTGGGAGAACGTCTTCCGCGACTTCTACCGGCTGGGCTCCCAGGGCTCCGAGGTCCACGGCAGTGGCATCGGACTCGCGCTGTGCCGGAAGATCATGGCCCTCCACGGGGGCCGCATCTCCATCGATAATTCCAGCCCCCAGGGCACCACCTTCTCCCTGCTCTTCCACGAACCCCGCCATGAACGCCCCGAGCAGCCCTCCTAACGCCCGCCCCTCCATCCTCGTCGTCGAGGACGACGCGAACCTGAGGATTGGCCTGCGCGACAACCTCCAGGACGAGGGGTACGAGGTGACCGTGGCCTCGCACACCCAGGAGGCCGAGCCGCTGCTGCGCTCGCGCACCTACGACTTGCTCGTCCTCGACGTCATGCTCCCGGGCGAGGATGGCTACTCCTTCTGCCGGCGGCTGCGCGCCAGCGGCGTCCAGTCCATGGTGCTGATGCTCACCGCGCGCTCGCTCGAGGACGACATCGTCCGCGGCTTCGACGCCGGCGCGCAGGACTACCTCACCAAGCCCTACCGGCTGCGCGAGCTGCTCGCCCGGGTGGGGGCGCTGGTGCGGCGGGCCGGTGGCGCGCCGCCGTCCGTCATGTCCTTCGGCGGCTTCTCGCTGGACCTGGGCAAGCGCACCCTCTCGCGGATCGATGGGAGCGTCATCGACCTCACGCGCACGGAGTTCGATCTGCTCGCCTTCCTGCTCAAGCACCGCGACCGGGCCCTGCCCCGGGGGGAGATCCTCGACGCCGTGTGGGGCCGAGACGTCATCGTGGACCCGCGCACCGTGGACAACTTCGTCTCCAACCTGAAGAAGAAACTCGGCTGGACGAGTGCCTCCTCCTTCACCATTCACACCATCCGGGGGGTGGGGTACCGCATGGAGCTGGAGTCCATGACAAAACCATGACGAAGAGATGGCCGACCCAAGGCCACCGACCCTCCCTGACTCCGTAAGTTGATCAGTGTCAGCCAGGAGGGAGTCCAAGTGTTCCAGTCGGTCATCAATCAGCCAGGATTGAGCGCGGGTCGGTTCGGGACGGGGATGTGGGTGTCCTTGATGGTGCATGCGGGTGTGTTCGCCGGAGCCCTGGGTCTGTCGGGCAGAGCGGTGGAGCAGATCCAGAAGGAGCCCACCGAGATCACGATGATCCGTGGCATCCCACAGCCGCCCAAGGGAAACCCGATTCCGCCCAAGGTCACCCCGGCCACGCCCGCCAAGCCCAGAAAGCCCAAGACCGAGCTGGTCCAGCCCAGGAACATCCCGCCCCCGCCTCCGGAGACCCAGCCGGCCGTTGAGACTCCGCCCCCGGAGGACACCGAGCCCGAGACCAATGACCTGCCCTACGTCCCCGGCAGCCATCCCGATGGCGTCGAGACGGGCGGTGTCGCTGGCGCCACGTACATCGCCAACGCAATGCTGGGCAACGGCAACGTCCAGGGGACCGGTGAGGAGGTGCTCCCGTTCGGCGCCGGCATGACTCCCCCGCAGATCGTCTCCACCGGCGTGCCGCTGCAGTACACCCTCGAGGCGGCCCGGGCCCGCGTCAGTGGCGTCGTCATCGCCAAGTGCACCATCACCCGCGAGGGCAACGTCGAGAAGTGCCGCATCATCAAGGGACTGCCCTACATGGACGAAGCGGTGCTCGAGTCCCTGACGAGCCGCCACTACCGCCCGGTGACGTACCAGGGCAGGGCCGTCAGCGTGACCTACAACTTCCAGGTGAGCCTCAAAATGCCGTAGGGAGTTGCCCGCTGTGCTCGCGCAGGCACCGGCTCGTCGGATATGCCTGCCTCCCGGACGCCATCCCGGCCCCCGTTGGTGCGGAGGGCTCGGGACCACCTCCGCGTGGTGCGCGTCCCTCGGGAGGGCAGATGAGCGCAGTCCGGTGTTTCGTGTTGCTGGGGGTCCTCACCCTGGCCGTGCTTCCCACGCCGGCCGAGGCCGGGCGGCGGCCCTTCATCTGGGTGTACGACACGGAGATCGTCCCCAAGGGGGATGTAGAGCTCGAGCAGTGGTTGTGGGCGAAGTCCCGGGCGCCGGGCGTGCCGGGACGGACCTCCAACTATTGGGTGTGGTGGGGCCCCGTCTTTGGCCTCACCCAGCGGATGGAGCTGGCCCTTCCCTTCCAGGTGGTGGCCACCCGGGATCGCACCCAGCTCGAGTCCTTCGACGCGGATCTGCGCCTGCGCCTCAACCCCCGGGGGGATGACGCCCCCTGGCAGGGCCTGCTGCGCGTGGCCTACCACCACACCATCCATACGCAGCAGCCCCCCCGCCTGGACGCCAACCTGGTGCAGTCCTTCGAGACGGAGGGCGGCCTGCGCCTGGTGCTCGACCTGGGCGCGCAGGTGGGCCTGCCGGCGCTGCGAGGACAGGAGGGCCCGGTACGGCTGCTCGGTACCTACGCGGCGGGCGTCTCCTACCCCATCGTCGAGGACGAGCTGCGCGCCTCGCTCGAGGCCTTCGGGGAGCTTCCCCTCCAGGGGATTGAGGGCGGGCAGCACCACTTCGTGGGCGCCGACCTGGCCTGGACGTTCGGCCGGACGTGGGTCACGCTCGGGGTCCTGGTGGGGCTCACTCCCCTCTCCCCGGAGACGCCCCAGTTCATGCCGAGGCTGATATGGGCCGTGGTGCTCTGATCCTCCTGCTGTCCCTCGCCGCCCCGCTCGCCGCCGCGCAGCAGGGCACCCTCCGCGGCGAGGTCCGCGTCACCGTCCAGGGCCCCGATGGGCGCCCCGTGCCCAAGGCGGATCGCTCCGGCGTGGTGGTGTACCTCACCGGCTACACCGAGCCGCCTCCCGCGAGCGAGGTCAACATGGCCCAGCGCAACAAGGCCTTCCAGCCGTCGGTGATGGCGGTGGTGGCCGGACAGAAGGTGCGCTTCTCCAACAACGACGTGGTGGTGCACAACGTCTTCTCCCGCTCGCGCGCCGGGAAGTTCGACGCCGGCAAGAACCGTCCGGGCGAGGACTACACGGAGACGTTCAAGAAGACGGGCATCATCGATGTGTACTGCGACATCCACGAGCAGATGGTGGCCACGCTGGTGGTGGTGCCCAACCGGGCCGTCGCCGTCACCGGGCCGGATGGGCGCTTCGTCCTCACGGGTGTGCCCGCCGGCACCCATCCCCTCTTCGCGGTGCACCGGCGGGATGAACGCAGCGACGTGTCGCGCACCGAGGTCACCGTGAAGCCCGGCCAGGAGACAACGGTGACACTGGAGCTGACCGAGTCGAAGCCCGACGACAAGCACCTGGACAAGCATGGCCGCCAGTACACCCCCCGCTCCGATGCCTACTGAGTCACCGGCGTCGCGGGAAGCTGGTCCCCGTGCCGGAGGCCTGGGGTTGCACTCGCTCTCCGCGCGGCTCGTGGCGGCCTTCATGCTGCTGTCGGTGGTGGCGCTCACCGTGGCACTGGTTGTCACCTGGCGAGCGGTGGAGACCGCCGCCGAGGAGAAGATCCGCGGCGACCTGGCCCGCACGCAGCAAGCCTTCCAACGGCTCTCCCTGGCCACCCAGGACCGCATCCGCGCTGTCGCCGACGCACATGCGCGCGACCGCACGTTCATGGACGCGGCCCTCACCGTCAACTCCGACGACAGCATCGCCGGACTCGACGACGGAGATGCCGAGCTCGAGGGCATCCAGAGCGCGCATGACGTCATCATCTCCGCGAACACCGAGGTCTTCGGATGGATCGACAGAAAAGCGAGCATCTGGGCCCTCTTCAACGTGCGCAAGCGGCTGGTCTTCACCCACGGCGATGATGAACAGGTGGGCAACGCCGTGGATGGCGTGCCCCTACTGAACCGGGCGCTGCACCAGGACTCCGCCTCCGAACGTGGGGGTTTTGTCTCCGAGCTCTGGTCTCCCGCCTACCTGCGCAGCCTGCCCTTCACCTTCGTGCCCGAAAAATGCACCGATAGGAGCGAGAACGAGAAGCCGTGCATCCGCGAGGACGATCTGTTGCTCGTACACGCACACCTGGTCACCACATCCGGTGGAGAGAACTCGCTGGAACAGTCTGTCCGCCGACCCATTGGCGTGGTGCTGACGGGCCGTTGGGTGAAGGAGCTGCTGTGGGAGAACACCCAGGAGCAAGCGTCCTCTGGAGCCACCCGCCAGGGCAACCGGGCACGCTTCGCCCTGCTCGCCAAGGACGGCACGCTGGCCACCTTCAGCGATGTACCCGAACAGGTGCGCAAGAGGCTCGTCGAGTCCGGCTCCAGCGCCATCACTTCCCGCCAGGCCCCCATCGACGATGGCGCTCACATCCCCCGCGAGGATGTCTCCCAGGACGAGCACAAAAAGAACACCGGCCGGGCCTTCGAATTACTCACTGACGATGGCCTCTATCTCGTCCGCGAGGCCGTCTTCGAGGACGTGCAGGGGACGGAAATCGGCCGGGTGTTCGTCATGCAGAACCTCGACGCGGAGATCGAGCCCATCCGCGCGGGCATCCGCAAGTGGATGCTGCCCACCGCAGTGGGCGTGGTGCTGCTGGCCTTCGTGCTCGCCGTGCTGCTGGCGCGCCGTCTCTCCGCGCCCCTGGTGCAGTTGGAGGCCGCCGCCCGGCAGGTGCGTCTGGGCTCGTTGGACGTCGAGGTCCCTGTCCGTGGCACCGACGAGGTGGGCCGGCTCACCGATGCCTTCAACGAGATGGTCGCCGGCCTCCGCCAGCGGGATCAGATCCACGGCCTATTCAAGCGCTACCTGAACCCCCAGGTGGTGGACGAGCTCATCCGCAACCCGGAGAAGGCCGCTCCCGGCGGCGAGCGCCGCGAGCTCACCGTGCTCTTCAGCGATCTGGTGGGCTTCACCTCCATGAGCGAGGAGATGAGCCCCGAGGCGCTCGTGGAAGTGCTCAACGGCTACTTCGAGCGCGCCACCGAGGTGCTCGGTCAGCACGGCGCCACGCTCGACAAGTTCATCGGCGACGCCATCATGTGCTTCTGGAACGCCCCCCTGCCCCAGGAGGACCATGCCGCACGGGCCTGCCTCACGGCGCTGCGGCTGGTGGCGGTGGTGGACACGCTGGCCCCGGAGCTGGAGGCGCGAGGGGTGGCCCGATTGCACTGCCGCATCGGCATCAACACCGGCCCTGGCGTGGTGGGCAACATCGGCTCGCGCGCGGCCCAGGACTACACCGTCATCGGCGACACGGTGAACCTCGCCTCCCGCCTGGAGGGCGCGGCCAAGGTGTACGGCACCCGCATCCTCGCCTCCGAGGAGACGGTGGTGGCTGCCCGCGGCACCGTGCTCGCCCGCGAGCTGGATCTGCTGCGCGTGAAGGGGCGCCAGCTTCCCGTGCGCGTCTACGAGTTGGTGGACGTGGCCGGAGCAACACCCCCCGCGCACCTGTCCCGATTCGCCAAGGGGCTCGCCCTCTACCGCGCTCGCCGCTTCGTCGAGGCCCGCGAAGCTTTCCTCTCCTCACCGGAGGATCCACCCTCGCGCATCTTCGCCGCACGCTGCGAGACCTTGAGCGCTCAGCCTCCTCCCGAGGACTGGGACGGTGTGTTCTCCCTCGAGACGAAGTAGGCCTTCATGACGAGGCCATGACGCAGAAATGGCCTTCCCAAGGCCAACGGCTCGCTCCAACTCCATACATTGAGTGGTGTCAACCAACCCCGCTCGAGGAGGAGCGCTCTCCCACCATGACGACTCATGCCGCCAATTTCACGCTTACTGGCATCTGGGAATCCACCGGTCCTTTCGCCCGTGGCATCATCTTCGCCCTGGCCATCATGTCCGTCGCGTCGTTGGTGGTCATGGCGGAGCGCATCATCGTCTTCCGAAAGAGCCGCAAGGACTCGCGCAACTTCGCGGCCAAGATGGGCGCCATCCTGGCCAAGGGCGATTTGCAGCAGGCCGCCAACACCAACATGGGCAAGGACATCGGCCACCTGGGCCGTGTGATCGGCTCCGGCCTGACGGCGTACCGGATCAGCCCTTCCGACAAGGATGTGGCGGTCGAGTCGGTTGCGCGCGCCCTGGAGCGTCAGGCGCAGCGTGAAGTGCAGAGCCTCAAGCGCGGCCTGGGCGTGCTGGCGACAGTGGGCTCCACGGCCCCGTTCGTGGGTCTGCTGGGCACCACGATGGGTATCGTGAATGCCTTCCAACTCATGGCGAACGCGGGCTCCGGTGGTCTGGGCACCATCTCCTCCGGTATCGCCGAGGCGCTCATCACCACGGCCTTCGGTCTGCTGGTGGCCATCCCGGCGGTCATGGCCTACAACTTCCTGTCGGGCTGGGTGGACGCTCGCTCGGTGGACATCTCCGAGTCCTCCAACGAGTTCCTGGACGTGGTCGCGCGCAACCTGGGTGGTCCGCGCACCCCTCCGGCCTGACGAGCACCTCATTGGGTGCCTGCCAGCTTCAGCGCAACCGCAGCATGGCGGAGAAAACGCGCCCACCCCACCCCAGCCCCTCATCACTCTGCTTCGAGGAGAGTCCCGGGTTCTCGTCCACGCCCACCCCAGGCACGGGCGGGTGCACCTCGGCGGGCTTGGGGGGCGCGGGGCTCACGCTCACCGTGACGAACACGGTGCGCAGGTTGCCCGTGTAATCCACGGCACGGATGTAGAGCTCATGGCCACCCACCGGCACGGACGCCGTCTCCGCGCTCCCGCGGTAGGTCATGGACCCCAGGTCCAGGGTCAGCGGCGTCCAGGCACCAGAGGTGGTGCCGAGCTGGTACTCCACGCTGCGCACCCCCGAGCCCGTGGGCCCATCGTCTGCCTGGACCGCGATCTCCAGGTGGCCGGTGATGGAGGCGCCCGTGAGGGGCTGGAGCACCGTGACGGCCGGTGCCGACGAGTACAGGCCCAGCGCGGCGGCCAGGACGTGGGCCCCCACGAGGCAGACGACTCCCCCCGAGGGAGCCCAGGTGGTCCAGAGTGACTGTCCGTAACTCCGATTCTGTTGCGTGCTCAGTGCCATCGCCACCGACCCAAAGCCAGAACCGTGCCGAGACCTGGACAGTCTTCCCTCCCCCCGAGGCCACTCGCCCCCGCCATCCCTTTCTTTCGGGAAAACAGCGGGTTGGCGGATCTCTCCGGGCTGGAGGCACCTTTCCTGGAGAGCCGCTCGCGGCCCGCCCCTGGCGGAAGGACGGAAGTTCTTTCAGCCCTTGCAAAGGGGCCGGAGAAAAAACTCCACGGCCCGTGTCACCGGGCCGACACCCTCCGCGACAGGAAGGGACCTCTTCTCACCGCACCGCCTACATGGGCCCCGTTAAGCTGCAAACAATGAACGTCATCATGAAGGGGGCGCTGGCCGCGGGCGCCTTGATCATCATCGCAGCGGGGCTGCGGGCAGGCCTGCGCGAGAACGAGGGCACCGCCACCGCCAGCGCCCCTCCCGCCACCCGCTCCGAGCAGAAGCGGACGCTGACCATCGCCGCGGCCTCGGACTTGAAGTTCGCGCTGGACGAGCTGTTGGAGGAGTTCCGGGCGAAGCAGCCCGGCACGGAGGTCCAGGTCACCTACGGCTCGTCGGGCAATTTCCTCGCGCAGCTCAGCAACGGCGCCCCCTTCGATGTCTTCCTCTCCGCGGACGTGGCCTATCCGCGCAAGCTGGCCGAGCAGGGCCTGGTCGCCGACGAGGTCTTCCTCTACGCCGTGGGCCGCATCGTGGTGTGGGTACCAAAGGGCTCGCCGCTGCACGTGGAGCAGCGGGGAATGGAGGCGCTGCGAGAGCCGGCCGCCAGGCGCATCGCCATCGCCAACCCCCAGCACGCCCCCTACGGCCGAGCGGCCGAGGCCGCCATGAAGAGCCTGGGGGTCTACGACGCCCTCAAGGACAAGCTGGTGCTCGGGGAGAACATCGCGCAGACCGCGCAGTTCGTGCAGAGCGGCGCCGCGGATGCGGGCGTCATCGCCCTGGCGCTCGCGCTCGCCCCGGCCATGAAGGAGCGGGGCAGCTATTGGGAAGTGCCACTCGAGGCGTACCCGCGCATGGAGCAGGGCGGTGCCATCTTGAAGAAGGCGAAGGATCCAGAGCTGGCCCGGCAGTTCCGCGACTACCTGCTCGGGACCGAGGGCAACGCGCTGCTGAAGCGCTATGGCTTCTCCCTGGTGAAGGAGTAAGGCGTTGGATCAGGCCGCCATCCTCTTGAGCCTCCGGCTGGCCGCGTGGACGACGCTCCTCCTCCTGGTTCTGGGACTCCCCCTCGCCTGGTGGTTGGCCACCTCGCGCTGGCGGTGGAAGTTCCTCGTGGAGGCCGTCGTCTCCTTGCCGCTGGTGCTACCCCCTACGGTGCTGGGCTTCTACCTGCTGCTCGCGCTCGGCCCTCGCGGCCCCCTGGGCAGTGCCTTCGAGTCACTCTTCGGCAGCACCCTCCCCTTCAGCTTCACCGGCCTGCTGGTGGCCTCGGTGCTCTACAGCCTGCCCTTCAGCGTCCAGCCCTTCACCGCCGCCCTGGCGGGCGTGGATCGCCGCCTCCTCGAGGCCTCGTGGTGCCTGGGCGTCTCGCGCTTCCAGACGTTCCTGCGCGTCGTGCTGCCCCTGTCCGCTACCGGCATCCTCTCCGGCATGGTGCTCACGTTCGCGCATACGTTGGGTGAGTTCGGCGTGGTGCTCATGGTGGGTGGCAACCTGGAAGGCCGCACGCGCACGGCCTCCATCTCCATCTACGACGCGGTGCAGGCGCTGGACTACGCATCGGCAAGCCGCACGGCGTTGGTGCTGCTCGTCTTCTCTTTCCTCGTGCTGGCCCTCACGTACGGGCTGCAGCGCAGGGTGTGGGCACCATGGCCAACACGCTCGTAGTCGACCTCGAGAAGCGCTTCCTCGGCGGGCCCACCGTCCGGGCCAGCCTGGAGCTGCCCGCCACGCCCGGCCGGGTCGCAGTGCTGTTTGGCCCCTCAGGCGCGGGCAAGACGACGGTGCTGCGGTGTCTGGCGGGGCTCGACAGGCCCGAGCGCGGCCACATCCTCTTCCACGGCGACCCCTGGTGCGACACCACGACCCGGCTTTTCCTGCCGCCTCAGCAGAGGCGCGTGGGACTCCTCTTCCAGGACTACGCCCTCTTTCCGCACCTCACCGCGGAGCAGAACGTCCAGTACGGCCTCGGAGATCTGCCCGCTCCGGAGCGGCGCGAGCGCTCACGCTCCCTCTTCGCGCTGCTGCACCTGGAGGGGCTGGAGGGACGCAGGCCGCGCGAGCTCTCCGGCGGACAGCAGCAGCGGGTGGCGCTGGCCCGGGCGCTCGCCATCCGCCCGCGCCTGCTGCTGCTGGACGAGCCCCTGTCCGCGTTGGATGCCCCCTCGCGCGAGCAGCTCCGGGGCGAGCTCCGGCGGCTGCTCCGAGAGCTGGGGGTGCCCACCGTGGTGGTGACCCACGACAGGCTGGAGGCGCTCGCGCTGGGGGACGACCTGGTGGCCATGGAAGGAGGCCGGGTGTGCCAGGTGGGGCCGGTGGCGGACGTGTTCAACCACCCCTCGGAGCTCGCGGTGGCGCGGATGACGGGCATCGAGACGGTGTTGCCGGGCACGGTGCTGAAGCGAGAGGCGGGGCTGGCCACGGTGGAGGTGGGCCCGCATCACCTCACGGCCCTGGAGCCCTCGCACGAGGGGAGTGCCGTCTTCGTCTGCCTGCGAGCCGAGGACGTCACACTGGGCTCCCCCGAAGCCACGCCCACCAGCGCGCGCAACCGGCTGGCCTGCACCGTGGTGTCGCTCTCCCCCGAGGGCGCCCTGGTCCGGGTGGCGTTGGACGCGGGCTTCCCCCTGGTGGCGCGGGTGACGCGCTACTCCACGGAAGAGCTGGGGCTCGCCGAGGGCCGAGCCGTCACCGCCACCTTCAAGGCGCCCTCGGTGCGGCTTGTGCCGCGCCTGTAGGTCCCCGAGCGAACCCTGCCGCTCAGGCGGCGCTGGCACCCTGGAGCTGTTTGACAATACCCAACGCCTCAGTGACGTGGCGGGTGGCGTTGATCTGCGAATTGAAGACATGCCGGACGACACCGCTCCGGTCGATGACGTACGTCACCCGCCCAGGCAGCAGGCCCAGGGTGCTCGGGACGCCGTACTGGCGCCGCACATTGCCCCCCTCGTCAGCCAACAGCGTGAACGGCAGCCGGTGCTTCGCCGCAAAGGCCTCATGCGAGGCCGCCGACTGCGAGCTGATGCCCACGACCTCGGCTCCCGCCTCCTTGAAGGCCTCGTACGAGTCGCGGAACGAGCACGCCTCCTTGGTGCAGCCCGGCGTGTCGTCCTTCGGATAGAAATAGAGGACCACCGTCGCCTTCTGGAGCAGCTCCTTCAGGTTCACGGGGGTGCCATCCTGCTTCGGCAGCGAGAAATCGGGGGCTTTATCGCCGGTCTTGATGGTCATGGCCCCCTTGCTAATAGAGAGCCGCCGGCGTTTCAACGCCAAGGCCGTGTGTATCGCACTGCGGGTAGAATGCCCTCATGCGAAACCTCTCGCGGCTCCTCACCGTTCAGGTCCTCCTCCTCCTCTGGGGGTCGGGCACAGCCCTGGCGGAGTCCCCGTTCTGCGAGGAGGAGAAGGCCAGCAACGACCGGAGCCACGAGGTGGAGCACCGGGTAGAGGCCCGGCCCGAGGGGGACCTGGTGCACTTCACGGTGCACCGCACCTTCCACAACTCCCGCCAGCGCTACGCCGAGCAGGAAGCCCTGTTCGACCTGCCCCAGGGAGGAACGGTGCATGGTGTCGCCCTCGAGTCCCAGGGAAGTTGGACGGAGGGAATCCTCCTCGAGGCCCCCCAGGCAGAGCGCCGCTACAAGGCCCTCCGGAAAAAGGGGACCGCCGCCCCTCGCCCGATTGCGCTGCTCTCGACGGAGGGAACAACGGAGGGAGCAACGGCGCACCTGAAGCTCTGGAACGTGCCGCCCCAGGCCTCGGTGACGGTGCGCTACGAGGTCCGCGCTCGGCTCACCTACGCCCATGGACGGAGCTCCTTCACCTATCCCCTGCCAGACTGCGGGCAGACTCCACGACCCGCGCTCACCGTGACGCCGCCCTCCCCGGGCGCGGACTTCCAGCTCGAGACGCGGGACGCCGACACCTCGCAGCCCATGCTCGAAGCCTCCTGGGAGGCGGGGACATCCAAGGGGCTCGACGCACGCGCCGGCCTCATTCCCTGGGGCGACGGCACCCTGGGCTTCCTCCAGGTCCGGGCGGAGCGCCTCTCCGAGCCCCCGATGCGCGCCCGGGTCGTCTTCGTGGTGGATGCCTCCCACAGCGTGGGCCCCCAGGGCATCACCCACCAGCTCTCCCTCGCCGAGGAGTATCTCCGGCTGCTGCCCGAGGCGACGACCGAGGTGGTGGTGTTCCGCCGCTCCGCCGAGCGCCTCTTCGGACGCCTCATCCCCGCCACCGAGTGGAAGACGGCGCTGGCCGCCCTTCCCGCCACGCGGCTCGCACCAGGCAATGGTTCGCACCTGGACGAGGGGCTGAAGCTCGCGCAGCGGGTGCTCTCGGAGGGTAACGGGACTGCGCGCGTCGTCGCCCTCACGGACGGGCAGCTCCGCCGGGCCTTCGAGCCAGTCCCTCCTGCCCCTGGTACCTCGGCCCCCGATGCCGCCGTGCACCTCCGGCGACTCTCCAACCGCACCGGTCATGCCACCCCGCACGAGAAGCTCTCGGGCCCCATCGTGCGGGAATCCTGCGGCATGCAATTGTACCCCTACGCCAGCAGCATGGAGCAGCTTGTGCGGCCCCTCCGCTGGGAGCAGGTCCACCTCCAGGACGAGCAGGGCACTCCGCTGCGAGAGGTGTCCGCGCTCGACGAGGGAGAAGGCTTCCATCTCTGGCTACCGAGTCCCCAGAAGCCCCTGCGCCAACTGGTGCTGCATGGGCAGCGCTGGGGCTGTGCCACCTCCGCACCGGTGGTGCTCGACTCCTCCCTCTCCGCGGACGTCGGCCGCAACGCCTGGTCCGCCCTGCGATTCAAGCATTGGCGCCGGCAGAAGGAGGAGCTGCCACCCCAGGAGGCGGTGGAGCTGCTCGCGAAGAACGGAGACTGGCTCTCTGACACCCGCTCGTTCCTGGTGGTCCCCTCGGCAGCGGGGCCCTCGACGGCCCGGACGCACGCGCTACCAGACCAGGTACGCGGAGGCGTCATCGGAGGGGTGATCGGCGGCACCATCAGCTGCGCCATGGATTCCCAGCAACCGCGAACGGCTTCTCCTGAGCTCGAGGAGGAGCTGGCACGGCTCCTTCAACCGGTCTTCTCCGCCTGCCTGGGAGAGGGAGGCAACCCTTCCCTTCTGGTGCGCGTGGAGGCCACCGGGGATGAGATCGTCGACGTGACGGTGACGGGCGCCGCCTCCGAACTCCAGGCCACCTGCGTGCGCGAAGCCACCTGGGCCGTCCGCCTCCCCCCCATTGGCGATGACGGTTTCATGACGGATTACACGGTCAAACCAAGACACTGAGCCACCGTTGACGCGGATATGATGGCCGCATGAGTCACTTCGCTCGGTGGCTGCTGGCCAGCATCCTCCTCGTCTCGAGTCCGGTCCCCGTCCTGGCGCAGCCAGAGTCCTGCTGCACGACGAATACGGATGATGACGACCTCTCGTACGAGGAATCGTTTCACCCTTGCCGGGAGGATGACCGTGGCAAGGAGCTGGAGCACCGCGTGGAGGCCCGGATCGAAGGAGATCTGGCACACCTCACCGTGCACCGGACCTTCCACAACGCCAGCCAGCGCTACACCGAGCTGTATGACTGGCTCGAGCTCCCCCTGGATGCCACGGTGCACGGCTTCGCCCTCGAGTCCCAGGGCAGTTGGACAGAGGGAACCCTGCTCGCGGCCTCCGAAGCAGGACGTCGCTACGCCGTCCTGAGGCGCAAGGGCACCGCCGCGCCCCGCACGAGCGCGAGGCTCTCGGCCGCTGGAGATGGGGCGGACCTGCATCTCTGGAACCTGCCACCTGGCGCCTCGGTGACAGTGCGTTATGACCTCCGGATCCGCCTTGGCTACACCCGGGGACACAGCTTCTTCTCCTACCCTCTGACTGAACGGGAGTCCCAGCCCTTCAAGCCCTGCGGCGGAACGGATCCACGGCCCGTGCTCACCGTGGCCCCGCCCTACCCCGGCGCGGAGGTCCACATCCGGGAGGCGCGCAACCAGCTCTCCCGGGACGCGCTCGAGGCCTCCTGGCCCGCGAAGCCCTTCCATGGCATCGACGCGCGCGCTGGCTTCGCCCCTGGGGGCACGGGCACGGTGGGCTTCCTCCAGCTCCGGGTCGGACGCCTCAGCGAGGCCCCCACACGGGCCCGGGTCGTCTTCGTGATGGATGCGTCCCACAGCATGGGCGAGGAGCTCATGACGCATCAGATTGCTCTCGCCCGGGAGTACCTCCAGCACCTGCCTGACGCGACGGCCGAGGTGGTGGTGTTCCGCCGCTCCGCCGAGCGCCTCTTTGGACGCCTCATCCCCGCTTCAGAATGGGAGACGGCAGTTGCCGCCCTTCCCGCTGCACGGCTCGCACCGGGCAATGGCTCGCACCTGGACGAGGGACTGAAGCTCGCACAACAGGTGCTCCAGGAGGGCAGCGGACCCGCGCGCATCATCGTGCTCACGGACGGACTGCTTCGCCGCGCCTTTGATCCACTCCCCCCCTCCCCCGTCACCTCGGCTCCCGATGCCGCCGTGCACCTCCAGTTGCTCCACGGCCGCGTCGACAGTGCGCCCAAGCACTCGAGGCTCAACGAGCCCCTCGTCCAGAAGTCTTGCGGCCTGCAACTGAGTCCCCTCGAGCTCTCCATGGAGGCGCTCGTGCGGCCCATGGCCTGGCAAAAGGTCCACCTCGAGAACGAGCGGGGCACCTGGCTGAAGGAGTGGAAGAGCCTCGAGGAGGGACAAGGAGTCCAACTCTGGCTGTCGAACCCTCAGACGGCCTCAGCCGGGCTCGTGCTGCGAGGGCGGAGTTGGGGATGTACTTTCACCACCCTCCCGGTGGAGCTCGATCCCACGATCTCCAATGATCTCGGCCGCAATGCCGAGGGCTGGAGCGCCACCCGATTCAGGAACTGGAGCGAGGAGGACAGGCCTCCAGCCCCGGAGGTGGTCGAGTTGCTCGCGAAGCACGGAGACTGGCTCTCCCCCGCCCGCTCGTTCCTGGCGATTCCCACGGGCGCTGGGCCCTCGTCCGCCCGGACGCGGGCGCTCCCGGCGCGGAGGAAGGGAGAGGGAGAGGGCATTGCCATGGGCGTGGTCAGCGGTTCGCTCTGCGACATCAGGCCCTGGTCGATACGGAAAGCGTCTCCGGAGTTCGCCGAGGAGCTGACACGGCTGCTCCAACCAGCCCTCACCGCCTGCCTGGGGAATGGGAGCAAGCCCTCCCTCCAGGTGCGCGTGGAGACCACCGGAGATGAGATTGTCGAAGTGGAAGTGACAGGCGCAGCTTCCGAGGCCCAGGCCACGTGCGTGCGAGAGGCCACCTGGGCCCTCCGCCTGCCCGCCCTCTTCGATGACGGGCTCGCGGAGGCCTACACGCTCACGCCCCTGCCTTAGAGACCCATCTGGCGTGAGGCGGCCAGCGACACGACGGCGGACCGCAGCTCCTCCTGATCGGAGGAAGGATCCAGGATCCAGGCACCGGGGATGCGCGCCATCCGCTCGCGCAGCCTGGGGCTGGTGAAGGCGCTATAGAGGATGACAGGCACGTCCGGGTGGCTGTCGCACAACCGTTCGAGCGCCGCCAGGCCCGCGTCTCCCAGCATCCGCGCGTTGCAGAGGATCAGCTCCGGAACCTGCGTCTGCCCGGAGAAGAGGTCCTCGGAGAGCAGCTGGAGGGCATCCCGCGCGTCCTCGACCACGCCGACCTCGAAGCGCTCCTGGGCGAGCATGTCGCACATGAACTGGCGCCGCTCCTTCAGGTTCTCGAGCAGCAGCACCTGACCCTGAAACACCACCGGGCGCCGCCGGGACTCGCCCCAGAACGCGGCCCGGCCTGCCTTCGACAACGCCCTCTCCTGTGCCACCGCAGTGACTCCCATGACGACCATCCCTCTTCCTTGCGACCGGCCTCTCTTCCAAAGCAGAAGCCGTGCCGCCGCCCGCGCGCCGCACCAGACCACCGAGATGCCCGGAAGGACTAAGCATCCCCGAGCAGTCTGACCAGTCCGTGTGGCAGGGAGAATCGCCACATGTGGCTTTCCGCCACAGCGCCGTAGCACTCCCGCGACAGACCCACGAGACCTCGATCGGAGTGAGGAGGTACAGGCTCGCGAACCGAGACCGAGCGGGGACCAATCTCAGGGGCCGAGAAGGACCGAGGGAGGAACCGCAACAAGTCACCTTCCAGCCACTGCCGCTCAGTTCAACATTCACCCTGACGCATGGTCCATGCTGACTGCTA
This sequence comes from Archangium lansingense, assembly GCF_026626635.1. Classification (GTDB taxonomy): domain Bacteria; phylum Myxococcota; class Myxococcia; order Myxococcales; family Myxococcaceae; genus Archangium; species Archangium lansingense. Next base: position 5,450,666 of record NZ_JAPNKA010000001.1, on the reverse strand, counting down.
TCCTGGCCTACTCGGCGCTGGAGGACCCAGCGCAAGGCGGCTCCTGACGTTGACGATGCTTCTCGCGTTGCAGATGGGGTGCGGCTCCACCTGGGGCCGGTCCAGTGCCGTTGAGGTTCCCTTGCATCGGAGCGTATGGGGGCTTCAGGAAGAAGACCCTCCGTGCACACTCAATGAAGAGGAGTGGGAGGAACGCTGTACCCGGGAGAACTTCGGTAGATTCGACATCTGCCCACCAGGGTGTCCCCCTGTGGAAGAGCCCAAGAAGAGCCCCACACGGAAGTGACGTCCCATGAGATGGCGCGTGCTTCTGCTCATTCTGATGTGCCTCCTCCCCATCCCATTGATGGGGCTGATCTTCGTGGCCATGCAACGGCCACCACAGACACCAACACGGCTGGAAACGGAGGCACGCCTCCTTCCCAGGCTCTCCGTGGATGCACTCAGGTCCCTGCCCACCTACGGGCGGCTCTGCAACGCGGACGCGAACTGCGACCCATCACTCGGCTGCTTGTTCATCAAGAGCGAGTTGCGGGCCGAATGTACGGACAGCAGGTGCATGGAGGACAAGGACTGTCCGGATGGGTTCTCTTGCCTGTCCCATAAGACCCGAAGCGGAAAGGCCATGGTTCGTCGGTGCTCACTCATTGGAGAACGGAAGGAAGGTGAGATGTGTGAGCCCCTCGCGCGCAGCCTTCGTCTCGGCTGCGCGCAAGGCCTTCTCTGCCAGGAGGGCTGGTGTGGCCGTCCATGCCGTCCGGATGAGCCATCGAGTTGCCCTATCGGCTTCTTCTGTTCCGACGGAAGCGACGGCCCACCGTCCTGCCTTCCCACCTGTGAAGGCCGTTCATGTCCTGAAGGCCAGCAGTGCACATCCGACGAGAGTGGCGCGTCCGTCTGCGCACAAGTGCTCGGGCCGGATTGCCGGGTGACCTCCTGCCCCGAGAACCATGCATGCCGGCTCATGTCCCCCCCGCAACGTCCTTGGGAGACAAGAACGGAATGCAGGCAGAGATGCGACTTCACGAAACCCTGTCCCGAGGGAACCGTCTGCCTGCGCTACGAGTGCCGCCAGGCGTGTGACCCCCAAACTCCGGCCTCCTGTGGGCCCGGGCTCATCTGTGGCCAGTCCAAGCCCTCGGACCCCTGGTACTGCATGGCAGGTTAGGAGTGCATCCTCGTTGAGCATGCAGGCAGGCCCGCGGCCTCGTTCTCCCACCGTCCCGCCATAAATCGTCACAATACCCCTGCGCCGTATCTCCCCGTGTGGGACCTGCCACGGGGAGAGACACGGGATGCGTCGTTGGGTGCGGATAACGGCAGTGGGATGGGGACTGGCTTGCCTGGGGAGCGTGGGAGTTACGGCGCCCGCCTTCGCGAACCCTGGCCCGACCGGGAACGGCCCGCCGCCCGCCCAGGTGGTGGACGGTGGTGCCGCTTCCCGTCCGGGGACCGAGGATCCTTACCTCGGCGTCATCATTCCTCATGAGACGGTGAACGTGAGCACCCGCTTCGACTCGCGGCTGGAGAAGCTCGAGGTCGAGGTCGGACAGTCCGTCCGCAAGGGCCAGGTGCTCGCACGGCTCGACACGCGCTCGCTGAGCCAGGACCTGGCCGCGGCCGAGGCCAGCCTCCAGGGCTCGCGCGCCGAGGAACAGGCCGCCCGCCTCGCCCTCTCGGAGGCTCGCACGAAGAAGGCCCGCTACTTCACCCCGCGCTCCCTGCAGCTGGGCGTCTATTCCCAGGAGGAGTTGGACAAGGTGCGCTACGAGGAGAGCACCGCCAACGCCCGCCTGCAGGCCGCCCGAGCCCAGACGCTCCAGCGACAGGCCGAGGCCACCGAGCTGCGACAGAACCTCGACGACGCCACGCTCGTGGCCCCCTTCGATGGCGTGGTGGCCTCGAAGCTCACCAGCCCCGGGGCTCGCCTGGCCGCGGGACAATCCGTGATCAAACTGCTCGGCACCGGCGGCTGGAAGGTGCGCTTCGCCGTGCCCGAGGACGCGGCGCGTCGGCTCGAGCCGGGCGCCCCCGTGGAGGTGAGCGCCGCCCAGCGCCGCCTCGCGCTCGGATGCACGGTGGAGAGCGTGGCGCCAGAGGTGGACTCCGCGGCCCGGCTCGTCTTCGCCACCGCCACCTTCAACCAGCCACCGCCGCCCGAGGTCTCCACGGGCATGGTCGTCCACGTTCGTCCAGGGCCCACCCAGCAGCTTGGCGGTCGGGGTACGGGCGGCTCCGCGCCGACGGGAGCGACTCCCTAACCATGGAAGCCACGCAACGGACCCGCATCTTCCGCGAGGAAGCCCTACGCCATCACGAGGGAGCGCAGGAAGACGGAGATCTCCTCCGCATCTCCCCCCGGTGGACCCGGTGGACGTACTGGGTGCTGATCGCCCTGGTCGTCTGCGCCGGACTCTATTCAGTGCTCGGCACCATCCCCGAGTACGCCTCGGGCCCAGCCATGGTGAAGGTCGAAGGCCGCAGCGATCTCACTCCTCAGATGCCGGGGATCGTCGCCTCGGTGGACGTGAAGCCCGGACAGCGGGTGGAGGCCGGGCAGCCGCTGGTGAGCTTCCTGTCGCAGGACGAGACGGCCTCGCTGGAGCGAATTCAACGGGAGTTCGAGCTGCAGCTCGTCCGAGTGCTGCAGGATCCATCAGACGAAGCCGCACGCCAGGCCCTCACGTCGCTGCGCGCCGAGCGCGAGTTGGCGGAAGCCCGGCAGCAGGCTCGGACGCTGCGAGCGCCGCACGCTGGGGTGGTGGGCAACCTGCGCGTGCGCCAGGGCCAGTACGTCAACCCAGGCGAGAACGTGGTAGCGGTGGTGGGTGACGACGTGCATGTGACGCTGGTGGCGCTGCTGCCCGGTGGCTACCGACCGAGGCTCGAGCCAGGCAAGCCGCTGCGCGTGGAGCTCAACGGCTTCAGCCACGAGTACCAGACCTTCACCATCGAGTCGGTGGGAGACCAGGTCATCGGACCCACCGAGGTGCGCCGCTACCTCGGCACGGACACGGGCGATGCGGTGAAGCTCGACGGCCCCATGGTGCTGGTCCGGGCGCGCATCGACGCCCCCACGTTCAAGATCAAGGGCAAGACCTACAACTACTACGACGGGATGCTGGCCCAGGCGGACGCGCGAGTTCACAAGGAGCGCATCATCGTCACGCTGATTCCGGGCCTGAAGGGAGCACTGGGAAATGAGGACTGACGCCGTTCGGCATCCGGGGCTCACCGAGCGGTTCCCCGCCTTCCGCAACCTCCAGGTGAAGGGCCGCGAGCGCCGCATCCCGCTGGTGCGCCAGTTGTCGGAGATTGAGTGCGGCGCCGCCTGCCTCGCCATGGTGCTCGGCTACCACGGTAAACCCATGCGTCTGGAGGAGGTCCGCCAGGCGATGGGAGCAGCACGCGATGGAGTGTCGGCGCTCGACATCCTGCGCTCGGCGCGCACCTTCGGGCTGCGCGGGCGGGGCGTCTCCGTGGACGACGAGGCGCTGCACTACCTGCCCACCGGCACCATCCTCCACTGGCAGTTCTCACACTTCGTCGTCTTCGAGAAGCTGGGTCGGGACGGTGTGCACCTGCTCGACCCGGGGCACGGCCGGCGCAAGGTGTCTCTGGAGCGCTTCCGCCAGTCCTTTACCGGCGTGGCCCTGCTGCTGGAGCCGGGCGAGAACTTCGAGACTGGAAAGAAGCCTCGTGCCCGCTCCGCCGCGAGGTACGCGCTGCAAGTGCTCCAGCAGTCGCACGTCCTGCAGCGCATCATCGTCGTGTCGCTCATCCTCCAGCTCTTCGCACTGGCGGTGCCCGCGCTGACGGGGCTCATCATCGATCGGGTGGTGCCCCGAGGGGACAGACAGCTCCTGTTGGTGGTGGGCCTGGGCTTCATCTCGCTGGCGGGCTTCCAGCTCCTCACCTCGCTCATCCGGAGCCACCTGCTGCTCGAGCTGCGCACGCGCATGGACTCGAACATGACGCTGGGCTTCCTGGAGCACATGGTGGGCCTGTCCTACGCCTTCTTCCAGGTGCGCGCTGCGGGCGATCTGATGCAGCGGCTCAACAGCAACGCCACCGTTCGCGAAATCCTCTCCTCCAGCACGCTGTCCGCTCTGCTCGATGGCGCCCTGGTGGTCATCTACCTCGCGCTGCTGTTCGTGATCAGCCCGATCATGGCGTTCATTGTCCTGGGACTGGGCACATTGCAGATCCTCATCCTCCTGCTGTCCACGCGGCGCCAGCGAGCGCTGATGTCAGAGAACCTGGAAGTGGAGGCGAAGAACCAGAGCTACCAGATCGAAATGCTCACGGGCATCCAGACGCTGAAGGCGTTCGGCGTGGAACACCAGGCGGTGCAGCGCTTCTCGGAGAGCTTCGTCAACGTGCTGAACGTGTCGCTGAAACGGGGCCGGCTGACAGCGTGGGTGGACGCGCTCACCGGTACGCTGCGGCTGGTGGCCCCGCTGGTGCTGCTCATCTGCGGCGCCTTGCTGGTGCTCAAGGGGAACATGTCGCTGGGAACAATGATGGGGCTCAACGCACTGGCCGGGGCCCTGCTGGTGCCACTGGGCAACCTGGTGACCACGGGCAGCCAACTCCAGCTCCTGCGCAGCTACATCGAGCGCATCGACGACGTGCTGGACACCCCGCCCGAGCGGGACGCGTCCAAGCCTGGCCGACAGGTGAAGCTGCAAGGCGGCATCGAGCTGGACCGGGTGTCCTTCCGCTACGCATCCACGACACCACTGGTGGTGCAGGATGTGTCGGTGAGCATCGAGCCCGGCCAGTCCGTGGCAATCGTCGGCCGCTCGGGTGCCGGGAAGACGACGCTGGCCAACCTGCTGCTCGGCCTGTACCTGCCCACCTCCGGGCGCGTGCTCTTCGATGGGGAGGACCTGACGGAGCTGGATCTGCACTCGGTGCGCGGCCAGATGGGAGTAGTCCCCCAGGAGCCGACGTTCTTCAGCTCCACGCTGCGCGGCAACATCGCCATCACCGACCCGACAGCCCCGCTGGAGCCCGTCATCGAGGCTTCTCGACTCGCGCAGCTCCATGGCGACGTGATGAACATGCCCATGGGCTATGACACGCCACTGGTGGACCGTGGTGCATCGCTCTCAGGAGGGCAGCGGCAGCGGCTGGCGCTGGCCCGGGCGCTGATGCAGAAGCCGGCGGTGCTGCTGCTGGACGAGGCTACCAGCTCCCTGGATGCCATCACCGAGGCCCGGGTGCAGCAATCTCTGGCATCGCTCCAGAGCACGCGCGTCATCATCGCCCACCGGCTGAGCACGGTGGTGGACGCGGACCTCATCCTGGTCATGGACGAGGGCCGCCTGGTGGAGGCGGGCAAACACCAGGAGTTGCTGCTTCGCGGCGGCATCTACGCGGAGCTGGTGCGCGCCCAGATGCGCAACAGCGGCCGGGTGGAGTGAGTCTCACCTCTCCGCGTCACCAATTCCTTCCACGGACTCTCTCCAAATGCCTGGGTCGAACATCCGAGACAGGCAGTCCCCAAGGAGGATGGCTTGAAAAAGGAAATGATTGTCAGGGCCTGGAAGGATCCGGCGTACCGCGCGAGCCTCACTGACGAGGAGCGCGCGTCCCTCCCCGAGTCTCCTTCCGGGAGGGCGATGACCGAGCTCGACGAGGATGAGCTGTTCGGCATCTCCGGCGGCAGGAAGCCAGAGTACTCGATTGACACCTTCCGCTGCCCTGCTCCCACTTTCTTCGACTGTCAGCGGACCCTCAACTCGTGCGGAATCGTCGCCTGCGTGTAACCGCTCCAAGCTGGTGCCGGGCCTAACGCTCGGCACCAGCCCTGGAGTGGAAGAGCGTCAGGAATCTCTTCCGGCGGAGGGCAGCATGCGCCCGCCAATCATCGTGATGCGCCGCTCCGACAGCCGCTGGCGACCCTCAGCCGAGATGTGCTCGGGTCTCCACTCCAGCGCATGATCGAACTCCACATGCACCGACTGGACGTCCGCATGGGAGCTCAAGCGCTGCTCGATTTCACGCATGAAGTAGGCCGCCATCATGCACATGGGCGAGGTGAGCTGGAGGCGCACGGTCACCCTCCCCTCGCTGCACTCGAGGGCCTGGAGCAACCCCATCTCACCAATGCTCAGCGGCACCCCGGTGGCCAGGCTGCAGGGATCCGGAATGGTCTGAATCCGTGCCAGCAGATCGCTCTCAAGCGTCATGGCCATCCTCCGTGTAGCTATAGGGCCGGGCACGCCCCTGGGCACGCCGCTTGGAAAACTTGTCATGAGCGATGCGGGCCTTGACGGCTTCGATGTCGACGCCCGCGTACCGAGCGTAGTTCTCCCCAAGGATCATCCGCTTGATCTCCGGCGTCAGCTGCATGCCGGCAACCTTCACCAGATCATCCGGCAGTTGGAAGTCATGCCAGAACTTGTGGATGGCCGGATGGGGATGACAGAAGACCGTGCCAGACCCCCACATGATCTTCGCCGGTCCAGCCCACTTCAATAGCCCGGCCAGCGCCTCGGCAAACCAGCGCTCGCGCTTCACGATGAGCGCTCCCGTCACCTCCAGATTGACATACACGTTGGGGAACAGCGACAGCTGCATCCCCGTCTCGTCCAGGAAGGCCATACCGCCGTGCACGATCTCGAAGTTCAGCTCGGGAAAGGCATCCGCCGCGCCGCCAATGTCATCCACCTTGTAGGCCTCGATGGGCACCGCACCCATCGGCAGACCCTTGTGGACGGCGATGTTCTTGATGCCCAGCTTGCGCGCCCGCTCGAAGAGGGGGAACGCGATGCGTGCATCATCCATGCGCCAGCCGGTGTGGCGGAACGAATCACTCAGCCAGGCCGCGGGGTAGAGCTTCAAGCCGCTGGGTTGCAGCGACTCGACCTGGTACTCCAGATCATCCAGGGCCGCCGTGCCACGCAGCGGGTCCACCCCGGCATAGACCAGGAAGCGATCCGGGTAGCGCTTGCGAATCTCCCGGGTCTTCTCATACGAACACAAGCCATCGTGGTAGAGCGTCTGCAGCGGCAGGACGTGATGGACCGCCAGGTCAACGTCACCTTCCACGAAAAGCAGGTGGGCCAGCTCGTGGATGGACCAGTCCTTGAGGAAGCGATGCGGCTCGGAGACCCGGTACTCTTCATCCGAAAGTCCACTGTGCAGCCCATAGATGAGCTGAGCCAGCGACTCGGCATACCGGGCGGCGCGGTAGTTGGATGGGTGGAGATTGTAGGCGTGTGTTACCGCGTCAATGACGAACGTCCCGTCAATCATCGTGAACTCCTCTCTTGAATGAAGAAACTCCAGAAACACGCATCAGGTCTCGAGGACCTTCCCAATCAGACGCCGGAGCTGCTGCACATCGAAGGGCTTCTCCATCCAGGCGTTGGGGACCGCCTCCATGAACTGGCGTGCGCGCGGGGTATAGGAACCCCCGGTGATGAAGACAAAGCGCGGGGCAAGCTCAGGCCTGCACTCGCGCAGCTGCTCATAGATGTCCATGCCCGTGAGGCCCGGCATCATCAGATCACAGAAGATGATGTCGAACGGCTCACCGGAAGTGAGCTGCGCCATTCCATCCTGGCTGGTTACCGCCACCGTCACATGATGCTGCCGGCCAATGAGCCGCGACAGCGAGCGTGCGACCAGCGGCTCATCGTCGATGATCAGCATGCGCCCGCGACGCTCGGAGCGGCTCACCTGCGAGTCCGGAGACGAGGCAGCAGCCGCCACCGGCTGCATCGCCGGCAGGAGGACGGTGAAGGTGGTACCGCGCCCAACCTCGCTGTGGACGGAGATCTCCCCGCCGAAGCCGCGGATGATCCCATGGCAGATGGACAGGCCCAGCCCCGTCCCCTTCCCCACCGGCTTGGTGGTGAAGAATGGATCAAAGATGCGCGCGAGCACCTCGGGAGGAATGCCAGCGCCGGTATCGCTCACGTCCACGGCGACCCGGCCGCTCGTATCGAGCCGGACCCCAACGGTGATGGTGTTTTGGGTGGAGCCCTCCTCGGGGAGGGCCTGCACCGCGTTGATCAGCAAGTTGAGGAAGACCTGTCCAAGGCGGGACGCGTCGGCGTGCACCAGAGGGACAGGCTCATACTTCGTGATGAGCTGAGCACGGTGGCGCAGCTCACTGGCCGCCATCTTGAGGGAGAAGGCGAGGGGCTCCCGCACATCCACCGCGGTCCTCCGCTCTACCTCCTCTTGGCGCGAGAAGCTCTTGAGGTCGCGCACGATGTTGCGCACCCGGAGGGCTCCCTCGTGGGCCTCCTGGAGCAGGGTCTCCAGCTCCCGGAGCTGCTCGGCCCGCCGCTGCGCATCCGGGCCGCCGAGCCCAGCCTCCACGCCCTCCTTGACGAGCTGCCTCGTGGACTCCAGCGCCAGGGAGAGGTTGGCCTGCACGTAGGACAGGGGATTGTTGATCTCATGCCCGACTCCGGCGGAGAGTGTGCCCACCATCGACAACCGGTCCGTCTGTAGCAGTTGGGCCTGCATCCTCTTGCGCTCGGTGACGTCTCGCGCCATCACCACGACCGCCTTCGCCCCATTGAACTCGATGGGCAACCCCGTGCTCTCGGCGTCGAACCAGGTGCCGTCCCGCCGCAGGTAGCGAATCTCTCGCAGCGGGGCCAGCTCACCCAGATCCGCCGCGGTGTGGATCCGCTGCCGCACCAGCTCGCGATCGTCCGGATGGACGATGGTCAAGATGGGCTGCCCAATGAGCTCGCTCGCGTCCTCATATCTGAGCGCCTTGAGCAGCATCGGGTTGACGTAGATGAAGCGCTGGCCGGTGTGGACGAAGACGGCCTCGGGACCGTTCTCGATGACCTTGCGGTAGCTCTGCTCCGAACGCCGGAGGGCCTCCTCGGCGCGCGTGCGCTCGGTGACATCCTCGAACAGGTACAACTGGCAGGTCACCTTGCCCGCGGCATCGCACACGGGCGTCGAGATGCGGCGGAGCATGCGTCCATCGGCAAGCGCCACCTGGCGCTCTTCCCGCTCGGAGGGGGGCTGTCCACAGGGGGAAAGCTGCGTCTGGAAGAGGGCCTCCGCGTGGGTGGCCGGAAGGCTGTGGAGGATGCGCGAGTGGGTGGCCTCCCCTTGCCGGATGAGCTCCTCCAGCGTCTCGAGACCTCCTAGCTGGCAGAACCGCTGGTTGGCATAGAGAACCCTTCCTGAGGGAACCGCCACGAGGTAGAGCCCCAGCGAGAGGCCATCGCTCATGCTCCACGGCCGCACCACATCCAGCGTCACCGGCATCGCCCTGCCCTAGAAATCAAGAGGGGGCGCCCTGAGCACCCCCGAAACTATTCGATAGTAAACTTTTCCAACAAAACGGGTAAACTCATTTTTCAGTGACAGCCCCGCCTGGCGCTGCCGCGCTGGGGAACGGCCTTCGCCGAGGTCCGCGGACTTTCAACTCGTGTGGAATCGTGTGGTCCGGAAGGTCTCCGACCCACACCCTCGACGCCTGCTGGCACGGATGCCTCACGACTTCTTCACGCACCTCTACCTGGATGACGGGCTCGATGAGTGCCCGGCCACAAGGAATAGGTGTCATGAAGAAGGAAATGATTGTCAGGGCCTGGAAGGACCCGGCGTTCCGCGCGAGCCTTACCGCCGAGCAGCGCACAGAGATTCCGGAGAGCCCCTCTGGCAGACCCATGAGCGAGCTCGACGAGACAGACCTGGATGGTGCCGTGGGTGGCCACTGCCCTCCCAACACCTCGATTGGATGCCCCATCAGCTTCCGCCTCATCTGCAACACGGTTGGCGGTCCACGCTGCATTGCGATGACGCCGCCCATCGTCAAGGAGTGAGCTGAGCTTCAGCCAGACGTCAGAAATCCCTGTCACATCAGGGCTCCATTCACTCCAACCGGGTGCCGGGTGTGACGCCCGGCTCCAACCCTGGAGTGAATGACATGAAAAAGGAATGGATTGTCCGTGCTTGGAAGGACCCCGCCTTCCGCGCCAGCCTTTCCGCCGAGGAGCGTGCCTCCCTCCCCGAGTCTCCCTCGGGCAAGGCGTTGACCGAGCTCGATGAAGAGGCGCTGCTGGGAATCACTGGCGGACTGCGCGCCGTGGTGCCCGCCACCGGTTGTACCGGTCCGGAGCAACTGACGTGCGGAATCATTGCGTGCTGCCCGGCTCCCGAGCCGCTCGAGGTCATGTGAGCGTCTCCCCCCAGCCCGGCTGACCTCCACGCACGTCAGGAAAAGACGAAGCCCCCGGGAGGCATGCCTCCCAGGGGCCCGTTCAGCTCAATCTGGCTTCAACGATCAGGGCGTGTAGGAGCCCTTGAGCGAGACGCTCGAGAAGGTGCTGTAGGCGCGAACCATCACGTAGATACGGGTGGCCGCCGTCTTCGCCGCGATGTTGCACGTCTCGGCGTTGCCGCTCAGGTACGGACGGCAGTCGTACAAGGACGTGGTCGGCGTGGCGCCCGCCTTCACGTACAGGTCCGCGTCACCCGTGCCGCCGCTGAGGACGTAGGTGGACGCCTTGCTGGCCGGAACGTCCAGGTAGTAGTACAGCGCGTTGCCCGTGGAGGCGCCCAGACCCGTCTTCGCCACGCCGTTGGTCAGCGGGAGGGACGTCGGGGGCGGCACCACCACGCCCACGCCCACCGCGGTCCAGGTCGCCGTCACGGCGGCCAGCTCGGCGGAACCCGCACCGTAGAGGGCCGTGGCGGCCTGCTCGGTGTACGTCTTCGCCTGGGCGTAGTTGGTGGAGGCCGTCATGTAGTCCGTGTTGGCCTTGTAGAAGATGGCGCCCGCCTTCTGCACGCCGATCGCCGGAACGACGGTGGTGCTCTTGCCGCGCGGGTGCGTGCCGCCCTTGGAGAGCAGCGTGAAGGCCAGGTTGGCGATGCCCGAGCTGTAGTGCACGTCCACGCTGCCAGAGCTGCTCGTCCAGTAGTCGAGCGAGGCGCCGTCCTTGGCCGGATCGTACATGTAGCGGAGCGCGTCGTTCGGGGTGGCCGGGGTCCAGATGTCGTCGCCGACCATGAACACCGCGTTGGTGGTGGCCCAGGTGCCCGAGGCGTAGCTCTCGCAGTAGGCGCCGAAGATGTCGCTCATCGCCTCGTTGAGGCCGCCGGACTCACCCGAGTAGGTGAGGTTGGACTCGTACTCGGTCACCGCGTGGGTGAGCTCGTGCGTGGTCACGTCCGCGGACAGGCCGAGCATGCCCGAGTTCACGCCGTCGCCATCGCCGTACACCATCTGGGTGCCGTCCCAGTAGGCGTTCACGTAGTTGCTGCTGTAGTGCACCGTGCTGGTGAGCGTGGCGCCCGCGTTGTTGAACGAGTCGCGGTTGAAGTTGTTCTTGTAGCAGTTGTACGTGCCACCCAGCTTGTCGTAGTTGCCGTCGACGTGCGCGTCACCTGTGGCGGCGCCGCCCTCGGAGCGCTTGAGGGTACCCGGCGTGCTGGAGCCGTTGTTGGCCGAGTACACCTTGCGGTTGAGCGCGGTGTGGATCTTCGAGTTGCGCTGCACCAGCGAGCCGTCCTTCGCGCTCACGTAGACGAGATCGCGGATGGGCGACTCCGAACCCTCGCCCGTCACCGTCACCTCGAAGGCGAGCTTGAGCTTACCGTCCTGGTTGGAGCGCACGTACACCAGGCGCGAGCCCTCGGAGGCGAGGTGGCGGCCCGTGGTGGCGTCGAGGGCGGAGATCACGGCGGCCTCGGGGGAGATGGTCGCCTTGGAGGAGACGATCTCACCGTCGTGCGCGGTGCCGTTGACGGCGGTGATGATGCCGTTGGAGTCCACGTGGAAGACGAGCTCCTCGTTCACCACCGGCAGGCCGTTCTTCATCTGGCCATAGCGGATGTGGGTGACGCCCTGCTCGTCCACGCGGCTGCGCTTGGCCACGAGGTCGGAGGCGTTCAGGCGGAACACAGCGGCGATGGAGGGCAGCGCCTGGTTCACGGCGAGGCCCTGGCCAGCGGTACCCAGGTTGCCGGTGAGCATGAAGGGAAGGCCCTTCTCGTCAGCACCCACCACCTTGGCGGAGGGCAGCGCGGCGAGCGCGGCCTGGACGTCACCGAACGAATCCGCCTCCTCGGCCTTCTGGGCTCCCTCGGGGAGCTGGGAGTTGTCTACGTCGCACGCGGCGAGGGGAAGGGCGAACAGCGCTGCAGCAAGGAAACGCGTACGCAACACGGGGGGACTCCTTTGGCCGGCGACGAGATGCCGCCAGACGCGGTTCCCCTAGAGCAGGTATCGGGCCAACTCATGAACCCGATGAATTCCCTCTTCTCCCGCACATTCCCAGAAACCAGGATGGAGCATGAATGTCACAGCCCGCACGGCCCTGAACGTACACAGGCTTTACATCCACTCCGTGCAACCGGTTGATTTCAGCCGGATTCGCGCCGCGGCGGGAGATGGCCTGTTCTGCCCCAAATCCCCGGGCCCGAGGATAATTGCCCCAGGGTCATCAATTGGTTCCGCAAGCATTTGGGCCTGAATCATTACGAAATATGACGGGCCCACTTCACGACGCCCGGCGGCGTCACGCGATGGATTGAGAGAGAGACTTCAGCCAGACGACGGCGGCCACTGCCCCGGCATCGGGGACACCGAGAGCGCGCTCGCCGAGGTAGCTGGCACGTCCCAGTCGCGGCTTCATCCGCGTGGTGGCCTCCGCGCCCATCTCCGCCGCCAGGACACAGGCTTCCCACGCCTCGGCGGGAGAGCGGCCAGCCTTCAGCTCATGCGCGAAGGTGTCCGCGGCCGGACGCAGGGCGTCGAGCATCGTGCGGTCTCCAGGACGAGCGCCACCGAGCTCCGCCACGGCCTCGACACCGGCCAGGAAGGCCTCGGCCCAGGCCGTCGCGTCCTGCCGCCCCTCCGCCAGGTGACGGGCGGCGCGCAGCAACGCGGTGGCGTAGAAGGGCCCGGAGCTCCCGCCGATGCTGCGACGCATGGCGTTGCCAATCGCCGTCAGCGCCCGGGTGGGACTCGACCAGGAGGACTCGGGCAGCGCGCGCAGAGCCGCCGCACCGCGCGCCAGGCTGATGCCGAGATCGCCATCCCCCGCCGCGCTGTCGAGCTCGGTCAAGCGCGGTTCGGCCGCCTCGAATGCATCGGCGATCGCCAGGGCCGCCTGCTTGAACCGGACCATCTCAGGATGCGCTACGTTGACGGCCCCGGATGGAGAAGGCGCGGGCGCCACGGGCTGGATGCGGCGTGCCGGGGCGATCCTGCCATTGCGCGGCCAGGCCGGTGCGGTGGTGGCCGCGTCGAGCCAGCGCAGCCGCTCGTCATCCACCCTCAACAGGGTCAGCGAGCAGCCCGGCATCTCCAGCGCCGTCAGGAACGAGCCGCTCCAGGCCCGCTCCACGAGGACACCTCGTTCGCGCAGCACGGCCAGAGCGCGACGGGCGATGATCGCCAGCTCCATGGGCGGCGTGCCACCCAGCCCATTCACCAGCAAGGCCACGCGATCACCGGAGCCAATGCGGCGATCCTCCAGAATGGTCGCCAGCAGGGTGTCCACTAGCGCATCGGCCGGCTGCAGCGGAACGCGCCGCACGCCCTGTTCACCATGGATGCCCAGTCCGAGCTCCATCTCCCCCTCGCCGAGGGTGAAACCGGGCCGGCCCGCCGCGGGCACGGTACAGGCGCCGAGTCCGACACCCATGGTGCCGAGCGCGGCGGCGGTCGCGGCAGCTGCCCGTGCGACCTCCGCGAGCGACGCACCCGAGGCGGAGGCGGCACCAGCCACCTTGTGCACCAGGACGGTCCCGGCGATCCCCCGGCGGCGCTCGGGCTCGACGGTGTCACGCAGGGCGACATCGTCGGCGACGATGACGACCTCCGTCGGGATGCCCTCCGCGCGTGCCAGCTCGGCGGCGAGGCCGAAGTTCAGCCGGTCCCCGGTGTAGTTCTTCACGACCAGGAGCGCCCCCGCTGGACCCGCGACGGCGCGGATCGCGGCCAGGACGGCGTCGGTGCTCGGCGAGGTGAACACATCCCCGGCGACCGCCGCGTGCAGCATGCCGGAGCCCACGTAGCCCGCATGGGCCGGTTCGTGTCCGCTGCCACCTCCGGAGAGCACCGCGACCTCGCGACGATGGACGTCGGCGGGAATGTCGGCGCGAATCACCACGGATTCGCCCTCCAGCAACGCCTGCTCCGGAGAGAGCGAGACCAATCCTTCGAGCATCTCCCCCACGACCGCGCGCGGGGCGTTGACGAGTTTCTTCATCCGCTCAAGGTGGCCGCACGGCGCGAGTGACGTCAAGTTCACGCTCGAGGGCCCCGTTCCCCCTGTCACATCCGGGACCCTCCCACTCCAACCAGGTGCCGGGTGTGGACGCCCGGTCCCAACCCTGGAGTGAATGACATGAAGAAGGAATCGATTGTCCGTGCCTGGAAGGACCCTGCTTTCCGCGCCAGCCTCTCCGCCGAGGAGCGTGCCTCCCTCCCCGAGTCTCCCTCGGGCAAGGCGTTGACCGAGCTCGATGAGGGCGCGCTGACCGGAATCATCGGCGGACTGCGCGCGGCCCTGGAGCCCTCCACCGGGTGTACCGGCCCCGTCCAGCCGACGTGCGGAATCGTCTTGTGCCGCCCCGAAGAGGTGGCCTGACCGTTTCCCCGCACACCAGGTGACCTCACATGCAAGTCATTCCCCCTGTCTTTCCCTGGAAGAAGGCGACGTTCCTCCACGAGCGGGCCACCGCGAAAAATGCAGACCCGGTGCCGGGGAATGAGCCGGGACTCGAGGAAGCAGAGCGCCGGGCGAGCGCCTGGCGACAGCTCATGTCGGGAGACGATGCGACGCTCGACGAGCGGCTGAAGAGCATCGGGCTCGATCGGGACGCGTTCCTGCAAATCCTCGTTCGTGCCGGAAGCCAGGAGGAAGGCATCGAGGACAGTGGCTCCTGGGTGTCCCTGATTGAGGAGGTCATCGAGCAGCGGCACGCCGGAGAGCCGCTGCCCGCTTCCCTTCAGCCTCCCGCCAGTCCGGGGCAGCCCGGGCTGGCGTTCTCTGGATTCCTCCTGCCCTTCATCCGGATCGCCGCCGCGAGGTTGCGAACCGTCACCGCCGCGCTGCAGGCCCGTTATGGGCTGGAGAACCCGCTGCTGTCGCCCGAGGCCGAGGCCTCTCTGCTCGAGGGGCTGGCACGGCGGCTCCAGTTCCTGTCCAACCGCACCCTCATCCTCGAGCTCAACGTGGCCCGGGTCATGGATGAGCTTCCCGGTGACACCCCCCAGGAGCGCTTCCACCACTTCTGCACCGTGCGCCTCCAGGAGCCGCGGGTGCTCATGGCCGTGCTGGAGGAGTACCCAGTGCTTGCTCGGCTGCTGGCCACCAGCACCGAGCGGTGGCTCACCGTCAGCCTGGAGCTGCTCGAGCGCCTGGCCCGTGAGCGCGAGCAGCTTGGTCAGGCCTTTCTCGGCGGCCAGGACATCGGTTCCCTGGCCGGCCTCCAGTCCGGCGTTTCGGATCTGCACCGCGAGGGCCGGAGCGTGGTCCTGCTGAAGTTCAGCTCCGGCCTGAAGCTCGTCTACAAGCCGAAGTCGCTCGCGGTGGACGTCCGCTTCCAGGAGCTCCTCCAGTCCCTGAATGGGTGGGGAGCACACCACCCGCACCGCGTGCTCACCGTGTTGGATCGCGGCACCCATGGCTGGGTCGAGTACGTGGAGGCCTCGGGTTGTGACTCGCGCGAGGCCCTCCAGCGCTTCTACTGGCGGCAGGGCAGCTCACTGGCCCTGCTCCATCTGCTGGCAGCCGTGGACTTCCACCTGGAGAACCTCATCGCCGCGGGCGAGTACCCCGTGCTCGTGGACCTGGAGGCGCTCTTCCACCAGCGGCTGGTCATGGACGCGGGCGAGTCGGCCATGCAGCGCGCCTGGGCCGAGCTGGATCGCTCCATCATCTCCGTAGGCATGCTGCCCATGCTCATCTTTGGCCGGGCGGGACGCGCCGGAGTGGACATGAGCGGGCTGGGTGGAGAGGCAGGACAGCTCTCGCCCCACGCTGTGCCCATGGTGGAGGACGCGAACAGAGACACCATGCGCATGGTGCGTCGCCAGGGCCGTACGTCCGGCTCCAGCAACCGTCCCCAGCTCCAGGGCCAACCGGTGGACGCCTCCGACTTCACCGAGGACATCGTCCAGGGCTTCGAGGAGACGTACCGGCTCCTTCGGGAGCACCGCGAGGTGCTCGGCTCCCACCTCCAGGCCTTCGCCGACGTGGAGGTCCGCCACATCGTGCGCGCCACCCAGCGCTATGCCCTCCTGCTGCAGGAGAGCGTCCACCCCGACTTCCTGCGAGAGGGCCTGGAGCGCGACAAGGTACTGGACAACCTCTGGGCAGAGGCCTCGCTCGTGCCCGCGTTGCGGCGACTCGTCCCCTTCGAGCATGCGGACCTGCGACTCGGGGACGTCCCCCTGTTCGCCACGCGGCCCGGCCAACGCCACCTGTGGAGCAGCACCGGCGAGTGCATCCGCGACTACTTCCCGCGCGACAGTCTGTCCGAGGTACAGGAGCGACTCGCTCGGCTGAGCGAGAAGGACTGCGCCTGGCAGGTCTCCCTCATCCGCAAGTCGATGGTCTCCATCGACAAGAGCCGGGGCACCGCGCGGCCTGCCCCTCGCACCCGCCCCTCACCTTCCGTTCCACCCGCCTCGCGCGAGGACTGCCTCGCCGCCGCCGTCACGATTGGGGAGGACCTCGCGGCCAAGGCCATCCGGGGCAGCAAGGACGTCTCCTGGATTGGCATGAGCCTGGAGGACCTGGGGCAGTGGCGCTGGAGCCTCTCGCCCATGGGGGCGGACCTGTACGAGGGCGTTGGCGGGCTCACCCTCTTCTTCGCCTACCTCGCTCGGGAGACCGGACGCACGGACTTCGAGGCGCTCGCTCGCGCGGGCCTGGAGACCGTCCGGGACGCCTGGCGCAACCCCGACCCGAGCGATGCGGGCGTGGGCGCCTATGTCGGCCGGGCCTCCTCCGCGTATGTGCTCGCCCACCTGGCCTCGCTCTGGAACCAGCCGGAGTTGCTGGACGACGTGCTCGCCGGAATCCCCGCGCTGGAGCCACTCATCGATGCCGACACGCGGTTGGATCTCCTCAGCGGCTCCGCGGGATGCGCGCTCGTCCTGCTCGGGCTCCACGCCCGGACTGGAGACTCACGCCTGCTGGATGCGGCGAGACGGTGTGGCGAGCGGCTCCTCGTCACAGCCCAGCCATGCCCGGAAGGCGGCGTAGGCTGGAAGGGCCCCGCGGGACAGCAGCCCCTGTCGGGCTTCTCCCACGGCGCGGCGGGCATCGCCTATGCGCTGCTGGAGCTGGCCTCCGCCACGGGTGACACGCGCTTCCGGGAGCTGGCGCACCAGGCGCTCACCTACGAGCGCGCGCTCTTCGTACCGGAGCGCGGCAACTGGAGAGATCTCCGCGAGCAGGACGGTGCCCCGGAGGAGGTCGCCGGCTTCATGCTGACGTGGTGCCATGGCGCTCCGGGCATCGCGCTCGGGAGGCTGTGCTCACTGCGGCACCTGGATGGCGTAGAGGTCCGCGCGGAGCTCGAGACGGCGCTCACCACCACCCTGCGCGAGGGCTTCGGCGGCAGCCACTGTCTGTGCCACGGAGACCTGGGCAACGTGGAGCCGCTGTACCTGGCGGGAGAGCTGCTCGGAGAGCCGCGGTGGATCCGCGCCGCGCTGAACCGCGCGGGCCGCATCCTCCACCAGGGACGGGAGCGCGGCTGGCTCTGCGGACTGCCCCGGGGTACAGAGACCCCGGGACTGATGATGGGACTGGCGGGAATCGGCTACGGCCTGCTGCGGCTGGCGGCACCGGAGCGCGTGCCCTCGGTGCTCACCCTGGCCATGCCCTCCTGAGTCAGCGCCGCGAGGCCGCGACGACACGCAGGAAGGCCAGGCTCCGGAACAGCCGCCGCACCGGAGCCATCACCGCGGCCAGCAGCGGCCACCGACGGCGGGGCGCCCAGGGCCTGTCCAGCAGCGACGCCAGCGCCAGGCCCGTGCCCACCACCACCGCCGGCTGCAACCGCCCGGCGGCGTACTGGCAGAACAGCTCCTGCTTCGGCGTCGCCATGGACACCAGCACCAGGTCCGGCCGCGTCAGGGCCAGGCGGTCGCACAGACGATCCACCCACGGGCCCTGCCCGTCCTCGGGCACCTCCTCCACGGCCACGCCCACGGCGAGCAGCCCGTACTTGTCCCTCAGCGCGCACGCGGTCCACTCGGCCAGCCCCGGCTGATCCGCCACCACGAGCACCCGCCACGCCCGCGCACTCGCCAGCCCGACCAGCGCCGGCAACCACCGCACACCCGGCTCCGGCAACGGCGAGCCGATCACCTGCGCCGCGCGCACCAGCGCCGTGCCGCCCGCCAGCGACAGCTCCGCCGTGGCGAGGGCCTCGCGCAGGGACGCATCGCCCTCGGCCCGCACGACCTGCTCCACATCGGGCGTGAGAATGTGTCCGCCCTGCCCACCGGCGACGAGACGCTCGATGCACGCGAGCACCTCGTCGAGGCGCCCCATGTCCAGCGGGACCTGACCGATGCGCACACGAGCGAAGGCCCTTCCGGGCTCCCGCTCCAACCGCCTCGGTGCTGGAAGCGCGAGACTCCCTGCTGGCGTCTCCAGCCCGACAACCCCGTTCATCACCCTCCTCCTCCTGGCGCCCTCAAGGGGCTGGGACAGTGGTGTCACGCACCACGATCTGCCAGGGGGGTCTGACGAATGGATGACCGGGGACTGACGACGGAGTGACATCCGTCCCCGGATTCCTCCTCCGCTAGAGGTCCGGCGGTGGCCGGACTCCCAGGTGACAGGCTCGCAACGCCAGCTGGGTCCGGTTCTCCGCTCCCAGCTTCCGATACAGCTGCGTCACGTGCGATTTCACTGTACGCTCGGCGATTTGCAGGTGCGCGGCGATCTTCAGGTTGTCCGCGCCTCCGGCCACGTACTGCAGCACCTCGCGCTCCCGCTGCGTGAGGGTGAGCAGCACGCTCGCCGTGGACGCCGCCACAGGTGGATGCTCGAAGTCGTTGCGCAGCAGCTGCACTGGGAAGAGCTTCTCCCCGCGCACCAGGGCATTGACCGCCGTGCAGACCGCGTTGGTGGTCAGGCTCTGGCGGAAGAGGTAGCCCGAAGCTCCCTCATCGAAGCACTGGGAGATGAAGTCCTGGGCATGCGCCGAGGACAGCACGAGCATCCTCACCTCCAGCCGGCGCTTGCGCGCCTCACGCAGGAGGTTCAGCCCCTCCGTCGCCGAGCAGCCCATGTCCGCGTTGCCTTCCGGCTCCACGTCCAGGATGGCCACCTGAGGCGGATCCGTCCCGATGCCGTCCAGGAGTGTCCTCACGTCCCGGGTCACCCACAGGACCTGCAGTCCTTCTCCTTTCAGCCCATCGGCCAGTCCCTGCCAGGCCGCCCACGGTCCTTCCAACAATCCAACTCGCACTTCCGCTTGATTCATTGCCATGCGAGGGCCCCCCAGCCGTCATGGCGTACAAATACCCTTGAGACGTACTGCATCCGGTCTTGGCGACACCCGCGGCTCCAGATGTGGGTCGGGCTTGTCTATCCGCAAGAGTGTTCGTCCTACCGGCCAGCACCTTCCACTACCTGTTGACGCTTTTGCTCTCTCCCGAGTCGCACCTCCGACGTCCATTGGAAAGATTTGACCCATCCATACCACCGGTTCACCCACCGTGCGACCGGGGCTCCCCACGAATGTCCATGGGAATGGCATACGTCCAGTCCCGATCCACGCCAATTTACCGCTGACTGTGCACGGCAATACCCAACAGGGCTGAAACTGTCCGGAGGTAGGCGATTCCCGGGGCCACAGACGGATGGCTCAACGGACAGGGATCGACCTTGGAGGGTGCCTTGTGCGGCTCCATCCCCGTTCTACCCTGAATGTAGGGGCCGCACCCCAGCGTGGGTACGACCCGAGCACAAGGAGAGACAGTCATGGCAGATCTTCCAGTGCGTCGAGGAGGCGGATCCTCGGTTGGACGGTGGACGCGGGGGTTGGATCCTTTCGAGCGGATGCGGGAGTTGATGGGGTTCGATCCATTCGAGCAGATGGGCCGCATGGTGGGTGGCGGTGAGCCCTCGGTGAGCTTCATCCCGGCTTTCGAGGTGAAGGAGACGAAGGACGCCTACATCTTCAAGGCGGACCTGCCGGGCGTGAAGGATGCTGACTTGGACATCACGCTCACGGGGGACCGGCTCACCATCAGCGGCAAGCGGGAGACGGAGCAGCAGGAGGACACGGATCGCTTCTACGCCTACGAGCGGAGCTACGGCTCGTTCACCCGCTCGTTCACGCTGCCCGAGGGCGTGGATGCGAGCAACGTCAACGCGGAGCTGAAGGACGGCGTGCTCCACCTGCGGTTGCCCAAGCAGCCCGAGATGCAGCCCAAGCGCATCCAGGTAGGCACCGGCGACACCGGCAAGCAGGGCAAGGTGAAGGCCTGAGCCAGGAATAGGGCCGGGAGGGCATGAAAATGGGGGACTGGAGTCATCCAGTCCCCTTCGTCATTCCAGGCCCCTCGTGGGTCAGATGGCGCGCTGCCACAGCTCGCGCAGGTCGGCCGGAAGCTGGCCGATAACGTCGTCGATCTCTCCCTCGGAGACTTGATCCCTCACCGCGGTGAAGACGGCGCGGATCTTCTTCTCGGCCTCGAAGGAGTCCACACCCAAGTCCTCCGCTACCATCTGGATGAAGCCTTCCTTGCCGAACTTGCTGGCCGGCTTGCCCAGGTGCCGCTCGCAGCGAATCAGCAGATCCTTCAGCTTGCCAGGCAGCTGGGCTTCCAGGTGCGCGGCCTCCTCGCCAAAGAGCCGTTGCTCCAGGACGCAGAGGATGGAGACCGCGGCGCGCTCCGCCTCTTCCTCGTTCATGGAGCCGATGACCATCAGGTTGCGCAAGAAGGCCTTGTAGGTCTGATTGCGCCGGGTCTCACTGCGCAGCTCACGCCGGGCCTGCGGATCCACCCCCGAGGCTCGCCGCGACTGGTCCTGGTCCTCCGTGCGCTGCGACTGCTGCTTGATGTCCGTCCCGGTCCGATCCGTGTCCGCCATATGCGCCTCCCTCGGGTTGAAAGGGTTCCTTCTGACCTTGACCATGCCCGAGCAAGGCGTGCAGCGGGGGCGGCGCGATGGGGTGCTCGCCCTGGCACCTGCCCTGGCGGACCTTCAGGCGCGTTCCAGGTAATCTCCCCGGACGAATGGACTCCGTCACCTCCCCCAGTCTCGAGGTCGCCACACCCGAGCGGGTCTCGCTCTCGCTGCCCGTGGCCGGCATCGGCTACCGGTGCCTCGCCTACCTGGTCGACCTCGCCCTCCTCTTCCTCTTCTGGGCCGTGGCCTACTTCACCTTCACGCTCCTGGTGAGCGACGTGCTCGGCTTCTTCCAGGGGCTGTCTGGCCTGGCGCAGACGCTGCTGGTGGTGGGGGTGTTCGCCACGCAGTGGGTGTACTGGACGGCGGCCGAGGTGCTGATGGGCGGGCAGACGCCGGGCAAGCGTCTCGTCGGCATCCGGGTGGTACGCGTGGACGGCTCGCCCGTGGGGGTGCTGGAGAGCGCGATTCGGAACCTGGTGCGCGTTGTGGACTCCCTTCCCGGCGTCTACGCGGTCGGGTGCCTCTGCGTGCTGCTGACGCGCCAGCATCGGCGGTTGGGAGATCTGCTCGCCGGCACGCTGCTGGTGCGCGAGGAGCGCATCGACCTGGACAAGTACACCGCCACCGGGCCCGCGTCCCTGCACGCCGCCGCCCGCGCCGAGCGGCTCTCCCCGGGAGACGAGGAGCTCATCCTCTCCTTCCTGACCCGGGCTCCGGGGCTCGAGCCGGAGCCTCGGAAGCACCTGGGGACGAAGCTGGTGGAGCGCTACGGAGGCCTCGACGAGGCCGGACGTGCCACCGTGCTCGCCTCCCCCCAGAGCATCGAGGCCTTCCTGAGGGCCCGCGTCCAGACGGAGCGCTGACATGGCCGCGCCCCTGCCCGCCTTTGTCTCCCGCCGCCGCCCCGACTGGGACGCCCTGAAGGGGCTGCTCGACCGGCAGCGCGCGGGCACCCTGCAGCTGGGGGAGCTGCGCACGCTCGACGTCCTCTACCGCCGGGCCGCCGCGGACCTGGCACATGCGCAGACCTTCTACGCGGGCACGGACGTGCACCGCTTCCTCAACCAGCTCTGCGGCCAGGCCTACGCCGCCATCTATCAGCCGCCGCGCGAGCGGCTGGCCTCAACCGTGGCGTTCTTCCGCCACGACTTCCCACGCACCCTGCGCGCCAATGGCGTCTTCGTGGCCGCCAGCGCGGGCCTCTTCCTGCTGGGAATCCTGCTCGGGGCGGTGGTGGTGCTGCTGGAGCCGCGCGGTGCGGAGCTGCTCGTCCCCGAGCACCTGCGCGCCTTCATCGCCCGCAAGGAGATGTGGACGGACGGCATCCTCACGGTGTCACCGCCCAACGCGGTGGCCTCGGGCATCGCCACCAACAACCTCACCGTGACCATCGTCACCTTCGCCTCCGGCATCCTGCTGGGGCTGGGGACGGTGTTCGTGCTCATCAACAACGGTGTGCACCTGGGCTCGGTGGCCGCCCTGTGCGTGCACGAGGGCATGGGCCCGAAGCTGTTCGACTTCATCGCCGCCCATGGGCCGGTGGAGCTGTCCATCATCGTCATCGCCGGAGGCGCGGGGCTCATGGTGGGCCAGGCCCTCATCGACCCCGGAGAGCTGCCTCGAGGACAGGCCCTGGCGCTGCGCGGACGCGAGGCCGTGAAGCTGGTGCTCGGCTGCGCGCCCTTCCTCGCCCTCATCGCCGTGGTGGAGGGCTTCGTGTCTCCCGGCGACTTCTTCTCCTCGTGGGTGAAGGCCGCGCTGGGACTCGCGCTGGGAGCCTTCTTCTGGCTCTACCTGCTGCGCGCCGGCAGAGGCGAGGCCAGGCCTACGCCCGTTGGCTGAGCACGGCGACGACCACGCCGGCCACGAGTGCCAGGAGGAGCCACCCCAGGAAGCGCCAGGGCGAGCGGGGCCGGCTCGTTACCTCCGGCAGGGAGCCCGCCTCACGCAGCTTCGCCTCGAGGGCCTCGATGGCATCCTTGGCCTCCTTCAGGCCCGAGTTCGCGAAATGGCGATGGAGCCGGATGGCATCGATCTTCTTCCCTTCGACGATCATCCGCTCGAGCTCCGCCCGCTGCCCGGACGAGAGGGATTCGCGCTCCTCCCTGGGCGAGAAGCGCGGAATCCGCCCCTCGGCGATCTGCTCGATGGCGTCCTTCGCTTCCTTCAGACCTTCGCCCGTCAGTTCGCGGTAGAGCTTGATGGCGTCGATGGGACGGCCCCGTCGCACCAGGGCGATCACCTCGGCGAGTGGCTCATCTGAAGAGTTGGACGTGGTCATGGCTGGCGGAACGCTGCCACGGGCCGCACGCGCGCGTCCACCTCCAGGCGACCAGGCGGCCCCTCGCGAGACAGCGTCCGTCAGGAACCCGCATCATTTCTCGTCTGATTTCGCATGACGGTTGAAGCAACTGTCCCGTTCGTCTAACGGCTCAGGATGCTGGCTTTTCACTCCGGCGATGAGGGTTCGATTCCCTCACGGGACGACCCATCGCTTCAACCAGACATCTAGGGACGTAGCTCAAGGGTAGAGCACCTGCCTGATAAGCGGGAGACGGCAGTTCGAGTCTGCTCGTCCCTACTTGGGTTCCATAGACAGACACGCGAGTCGCTCAACAGCAGAGCACCGGTCCGACATACCGGAGATCAGGGTGCGACTCCCTGCTCGCGTATACGGGGTCATCGTCCAACAGGAAGATGCCGCCATCGCAAGGCGGAGATCCGGGTGCGACTCCCGGTGACTCCACTCTCTTTTTCTCGGGCTGGCCGCTGGGGCGGAATCGGGCTTTGCACGCCTGATGTGCCGGGTTCGATTCCCGGTCGGTCCATTTCACTCCAGCCGCGCGCTACGCCCAGAAGGCCAGCAGAGCGCCCGCGGCGGTGGCCACCACGTTGACGGTGTCGTTGCCCAGCCAGGAGAAGCCACGCAGTGGCCGGGCGGCACGGCCGCAACGGTGCACCCTGCGCTCAGTCTCTCGGGAGCAGGCATCGCACCAGCGCACGTCCTGCACCGTGGCACCCAACACGCTGTCCACCAGCGAGCCCGCCACCCCCGCCAGCACGAGCCAGGGGATGAGCTTCCACGAGGCTCCGGCGAGCACAGCCACCCCACCGACAAAGGCAGCCCCCGCCGTGGCAGCCAGCAGCCCAGCTCCCGACACGGCACCGGACGTACCGGGCGGCACCTGCCGCAGCGTGGTCACCAGCCTCGGCGGCGAGCGCGAGAGCACGCCCAGCTCCGTGGCCCACGTGTCCGCATTGGCGGCGACCAAGGCCCCCAGCATGGCCAGGGAGTAGCGCGCATCTCCGGTGACGGCCAGCAGCACCGCGGCCAGCGCAGCCACTCCTCCGTTGGCCAGCGCCTGCCCCAAATCTCGCGTCCCCGTCTTGGCGTACTCCTCCTCCACGCTGGCCTTCCGGGCTCGGAATGTCTTGGAGAGCGCGCTGGAGGAGATGAAGAAGCCGAGCAGCGCCGCGGTCCCCACCGGACCCGCCAGCCCAAAAACAGGCGTGCCAACGAGGATGGCGCCCAGCACGCCGCTCGGGCTCAGCGAACCCCGGGCCCAGGACGCCACGCCGATCGCGAGGGCCACTCCCGAGCCCACTCCAAGGCCCCAGGCGTGCGCGGGCGGCACCAGGTAGAGCACTGCCCCCGCGGCCAGCGGCACCCAAAGATTGTCGCGCCCCTTGGTACCAAGCGCCTCCGCGCAGGTGGCCACCACTGCACACAGCATGGCCAGCGGAACCCGCGGCATGTCCGGCGCGAGGCCCGGCATCCACGTCAGCGTGGCCAGCACGGCCACGAAGGTCCCGGCGAACATGGCCAGCGAGCCCTCCAGGCTCTTGTGCTCCCCTCCGAATGTCTCGTAGCGGTGGCGCCCGAAGCGCCGGCCCACCAGCGAGGCCAGGGCATCTCCCACGGCCATGGCCATGACGCCTCCCGCAGCCGCCGCCGGCTTGTCCCACGCCAGCCACACCAGCATCGAGAAGGCCACCGGAAACCAGAACGTGCCCAGGTTGTCGGGCTCGGCCTCCACCGACTTCAACAGCCGCTTGCGGTGGATGTACAAGTTGGCCACCGCCGCCGTCGCCGACGGCACCACCGCCAGCGCCCGGTTCTCGAAGAGCCCCAGCGAGCCGAAGATCCAGAAGCCCACGCCCACGTGGATGATCTTCCGCGCGAGCTCACGCGACAGACCCAGCCGCAGGGCCAGCTCCCCCGCCGCCACAAAAAACCCGACATATCCGTAGGACCAGAAAAGCGCCTGGATGTCCTGACTCATGGGCGCCGATTGTAGGTCAGCCCCCGGTCACGGCAGCGCTCCAGTCCATGTTCGATGCGACACCTTCGCCGCCCGTCCGTTTTTCCTGGGGGACGTGTTGTCTGGCCACCCCCAAGGCCAGGAATACCGGCCGGAGCTTTGCTCTCAAATCACAAGCCAGAAATGACGGTCCGGGCGGAAAAGACCAGGGGGGATTCACAATGAAACATTATCCGGGTCATCATATGGCCGCGACTCAACACCTTTGAGGTGTCGAGCATGAAGCGGGGGCGTACGCGTTGGGAGCAGTCATCCACCAGTCCAAGAATTTGAAAACGCGGCGCCCCCAGGCCCCCGCGAACGCATCCCGCCGCGGCGCCAGGGCCCTGTGCCGCTGTCGCCCCTGTCCGAGCTGAGCACCCGCCCGGCTCTCCCTTGCACCTGTCCTGTCCAGCGTGCGCCCGCCGCGCCTCGAGGCGTGTGCGTCCACGGTTCCGCAGTCCCGCAGTTCCCGCCGCAGAGGTACGGCTCCATCCCCCCGGGTGACCATGTCGCAAACAAAGAAGTGGATGTTCTTGGGTGTGACGACAGTTGCTGGGCTCGCCGCGTGCGCGCCCCAGGTCGTCACTGCGTACAACAACTGGAAGCAGGAGCGCCGCAACGCGCTCATCGCGAAGACCGAGCAGGCGCTCGCGCAGGGGCTCGACTACATCCCCTGGATGGACAGCCTGCGGCCCGAGGAGGAAGAGGAGAACGAGGGCCACGCCTCGAGCGAGGGCGAGGAAGAAGAGAAGGATGACGCCGCGCTCCGCCGGCTCGCGAACCAGGCCGAGATCGGCCCGCGCAGCCCCGAGTACAGCCACCAGCTGATGCGGATCGCCGCCGCCGAGGCGCTCAAGTGGAACAACCCGAGCGGCGCTGCGGTGGCCCCCTCGCGGCAGAACGGCGATGCCGCCGCCATCTCGCCGACGCCCCAGGGCACCGCGGCCTGGGTGAACCTCGGCCCGGCCACGGCGCGCTCCTCGTACAACGGCACCTACTACCGGTCCATCGACTCCGGCCGTCTGACCAAGATCCGCGTCAAGCCGGGCGATGCCAAGACGGTCTACATCGCGACGTCCGGCGGCGGCGTGTGGAAGACCTCCGACTTTGGCCAGTACCCCACCTGGCAGCCCATCACCGACCAGCTCGGCACGCTCGCCGTGGGTGCCCTGGATGTGGACCCCATCGACGGCAAGACGATCTGGGTCGGCCTGGGTGACGCGTTCGATCAGCAGGGCGGCGGACTGGTGAAGTCGACCGACGAGGGGGCGACCTGGAGCGCCCCCATCCTCCTCTCCGCGACGCACCCGGTGGACGGCCAGCCGACGATCACCAGCAACGTCCGCGACATCAGCATCGATCCGACCAACACCGCCAACATCCTCGTCGCCGCCAACGACGGCTTCTACCGCTCGACGGACGGCGGCGCGACGTTCAGCTTCATCGATCTGCCGAACACCACGGCCACGGGTCCGGTCCGCGAGGCCACCTGGAGCATCGTGTACCTGGGCGTGGCGAACGGCCAGTCGCAGTGGCTGGTGAGCGGCGCCTATGCCTGCCCCGGCGGACAGCCTCCCCACCCGGCCTCCGGCACCCAGAACCGGCTGCTGAGCACCGACAAGTGCGCCTCCAACGCCGCCGTGGGCAACTACGGTGACCTCTGGAAGAGCACCGACTCGGGCGCAACCTGGGTCTCGACCCGCGCCAACAACCTCCTGCCGGCCAGCGTGACCGGCTCGGGCGCCACCGACATCAGCCACATCCACGTGGCCGCCGGCCCGACCACGGACCCCGCGGCCACCGTCGTCTACGCCATCGGTGGCTCGCTCAACGACGCCGCCTCGGCGACGAACGCGGTGATCAAGAGCGTGGACGGTGGCAACACCTGGACGGTGGTGGCCACCAAGAGCACGCCGGTCACCAACCCCACCGCCGGCACCAACTGCACCACGGTCGACATGGGCCATGATCAGAGCTGGTACGACCTGGCCATCGGCGTGGATCCGGCCAACCCGGACCGGGTGCTCATCGGCGGCAACCTCTGCGGCGCCCGCTCCATCGACGGCGGCGCCACCTGGCAGAACATGGGCCACTGGCTGCCCCAGGGCGGTAGCGGCTTCACCTCCGAGGGCTTCCTGCCGTACGTGCACGCGGACTGGCACACGGCCACCGTCGTGCGCATCGGCGGCGTCTTCATGGCGCTCGTCGGCACGGACGGCGGCATCTCCGTCTCCCAAAACGTGTTCGACGCCCCCACGGGCGCGCAGGTCACCTGGCACCATCCCGACGTCGGCATCGTCACCCACCTTCCCTACTCGGTGGGCAGCGGTGACCCCGTCTTCGGCAATGCCGGCATCGTCTTCTCCGGCCTGCAGGACAACGGCACGCGCTTCCGTCTGCTCGACGACGAGTACTTCATCGCCGATTTCGACCTGCAGAACTGGGATCAGATCCGCGGCGGTGACGGCATCGGCACGGCCGTGTCGCGGGATCCTCGTGGCCAGAACCCCATCTATTGGATCTCCGTCCAGGGCCAGTGGTGGTACTGCCAGCCGCGCCTGCGCGACTGCGGCCGCGCGACCCGCATCGAGAACGGCGTCGAGACCTCCAACTACACGCGCGCCAACTTCACGCTGCCCACGGGTGACAGTTACCCGTTCCTCATCCGCTACAGCCCCACCTTCGACGCGCAGAGCTCGGTCATCGCGCACACCTCCCTGAACCTCTGGCGGCTCGTCGTGGATCCCGTGTCCGATCGTCCGACTGCCGCACGGCTGACCCCCAGTGGCATCAACGTGGCCAATGCGGTCCGAGGTCCCCGCGGTCTCGGCGCGACCGCCTCGCCCCACACGTACACCGTGGACGGCGTGTCGGCGCGCATCTACGGCGTGGCCCTGAGCGGCGGCACCTCGGCCCTGCTGGTGGACAAGGGCACCTCCGTCTCGCTGCGTGGCGGCGCCACCCTCCTCCAGGTGGCCAATGGCTCGGGCGGGTTCGATCAGCTCGGCTTCATCCAGTCGGTGGCCCTCCCGCGCAATCCGCAGATCCTCGGCGGCACCGACATCACCAAGACCTGGCTCGTGTCGTCCGTGGCGAGCGCCACCCTGGCCGGTGGTCCCATCTCCGACGCGGTGGGCCACCTGTTCAAGACCATCGACGGCGGCGCTACCTGGGTGCCCTTCCACGGCAACGGGACCGGCTTCGACCTGCCGAACATCCCGGTGTGGGTGGTGCGCTTCGATCCGAGCGACCCCACCGACTCCACCATTTACGCGGGCACGGAGCTGGGCCTGTACCGCTCCACCGACGGTGGCAACACCTGGGCTCGGTACGGCACGGGCCTGCCCATGGTGCGCGTCTATGACCTGAGCATCGCCTCCAACGGCAGCCTGCTACGCGTGGCCACCTACGGCCGCGGCGTGTGGGAGGTCCACCCGAAGAGCGAGCCGAGCGCCAATCCGGGCAGCGGCGACTGGGACGGCAACGGCATCGTCGACTACTTCGACCTGGCCGCCATGGCCGGCCGCCTGGGCACCACCCCGGCCACCACCACCAACCTGCGCTACGACTCCACGCTGGACCTGACCAGCAACCCCACCACCATCGAAGAAGCCGACCTGAGCGCGCTCCTCGGCAAGTTCGGGAGCACGCCATGAACAGCGTCCACACCCAGCCCCCCACCGTGTTCCGCCCCATGACCCGGAACCTCCTCCTGCTGTGCACCGTCCTCCTGGCCGCCTGCGGCGAGGCGCCCACCGTGTCCGTCTTCACGGCGGCGCCGGGCACCATCGCCAAGGGCTCCTCCGCCACGCTCGTCTTCGCCGCCGAGGGCGCGGACAAGCTCACCCTCCAGCCCGGCCCGGGTGATGTCACCGGCCAGGCCCAGGTGGAGGTGACTCCTGCCGAGACGACCACCTACACCCTGTCCGCGAGCAATGGCTCGGGCGTCACCACCAAGACGGTCACCGTCACGGTGGGCCCCACGCCGGCCGCGGGCTTCAAGCTCGTCGCGGCGGGCGCCATCACCGCGGGCACGCCGGCTGACATCACCGTGACGGCGGTGGATGCCGCTGGCGCGACCGTGCCCTCGTACACCGGCACGGTGCACCTGGTGAGCAATGACGGGACCGCGGAGCTCCCGGCCGACTTCACCTTCACCGCCGCGGACAACGGCGTGAAGACGGTGCCGGTGACCTTCCACACGGCCGGCGCGCGCGTGCTCGTCGCCAGCGGCACCGTGGGCGGCGGCATGCACGGCTCGTTCAGCACCACCAGCGAGCCCTTCACCGTGAAGGCCGGCGCGGCGCACGTGATGCACCTGACGGGCCTGCCCTCCGAGGTCGAGTCGGGCGCCGAGGTGTCCTTCCAGGTGTCCTTCCAGGACGCCTTCGGCAACGTCACCACGGACTACGCCACCCAGCTCGCCATCCAGCACAGCGACACGAGCGCGCCGGCTGCCCCCGCCGTCGAGGCGAGCAACGGCGCCGCCACGGTCCGCCTCTCCCTCTTCAAGGCGGGAGTGCACACCGTCACCGTGCAGGACACCCACAATGACAACGTGAAGGCCACCGCCGAGCTCCGGGTGCGCCCGAGCCAGGCGGTGTCCTACGCGCCCTCGGCACTGCCCGCCACGGCGCTCGTGCGCGAGCCACTCTCGCTCACCATCACCGCGCTCGACGCGAAGGGCAACCGCGCCCATGCGTACTCGGGCAAGGCGAGCATCAGCACGTCGGACGCGGCCTCCGAGCAGCCTGCCGAGGTGACCTTCTCGCAGGGCGTGGCGGTGGTCTCGCTGGCGTTCCGCACCCAGGGCGACCAGACGGTGACGGTGAAGGAGGTGGGTGGCGCTCTGACGGCCACCACCAACAGCGTGAAGGTGAAGTCCAACGAGCTGGCCGCGCGCATCACCCTGTCCGGCACCGGTCCGACCACCGCTGGCGCCGCCGCCTCCTTCACCGTCACGGTGACGGACGTGTTCGGCAACAACCTCACGGGGTACCAGGGGACCGTGCACTTCAGCTCGACGGACTCCCGCGCGGCGCTGCCCAGCACCTACACGTTCACCGAGGCGGACGCTGGCACCCGGACATTCTTCGCCTCGCTGCAGACCTCGGGCATGCAGACCATCACCGTGGTGGACGCCGCTCGGGCCGAGCTGAAGGACTCTGGCTCGTTCGCCGTCTCGGCAGCAGCCGCAACGGCTTGTGAGATCTCCGGAGTGCCGACCACCGCCACCGCGGGCACCACGCTGCCGGTGCGCGTGACGGCGCGCGACACGTTCGGCAACATCTCGGCCCCGTACACCGGCACGATGACCGTCACCGCGACCGACGCCCACCCCCAGATCTCCATCCCGGCGGCGGCGGCCTACGTTCCGGCGAGTGACCAGGGCTCGCGCATCTTCGGCACCCGGCTGGTGTCCGCTGGCGGCCAGACGATCACCGCCACGGACTCGACGGGCGGCTGGTCGTGCACGGCCTCGGTGACCATCAACCCGGCCGCGCCGCGCATCGCCGTCACCCTGCCCCCCGACGCCAACTCCAGCTACCCGGTGGATGCGCAGGTGAGCGTGAAGGACGCCTACAACAACCCCATCTCGTACGCGGGCAGCCTCACCTTCAGCAGCACCGACGCGGCCGCGACGCTGCCGGCCAACCTCACCCTCACGGGCTCCGAGAGCGGCACCTCGACGGTGACCACCACCTTCAAGACCCTGGGCGCGCAGCAGCTCACGGCGACCCTGGTGGGGGATGCCTCGGTCTCCGGCTCGGGCACCACCGCGGTGCACGGCTTCGTCTACACGGACCCGACTCCGGGCATGGGCAAGGTGCGCGTCGTGCTGAACACGGCGGCCTCCTCGGCCAGCGTGGTGCAGCTGGACCTGGTCTCCAACACCTCGGTGATCGCCACGGCCTCCTCGGCCACCTTCGCCCGCGGTGGCATCTACTCGGCCGGCATGAACCTGCCGCTGGACACCACCCGCGCGATGGCGGACTCCACCCTCCTGGTGGAGGGCAACGCGCTCAACCTGGGTGCGGCGCCCAAGGCGGTGGCCGCGACGCTGCCTGACACGGGCCCCACGTCCGGCGTCCTCTATACGGGCGTGAGCCAGAAGTTCGACGGCGCGGGCAAGGCGCAGGGCGACGTGAGCCTCCTGCCCGGCCGCATCTTCTACTCGGTGCGGCTGAAGCTGTCGGGCTCGGCCACCGTGGGCACCGTCTTCAACGGCACCAGCTTGGATCAGCGCTTCCGCGCCGCGGTGCGCAACCGCGCCGGTGACGAGGTGTTCTCCAACCCCGACTTCGCCCTCGGCAAGCTCGAGGTCCGCTAAGCCCCCGGATTGACGGGCAGGCCACGTCCTGCCCGCCGCTCCCAAGCCCCCTCCTGCCTCCGCGAGGGTGGGGGCTTCGTCTTTCTGGGGCAACGTCTCAGAATATGAGAAATCCCTTACGAAAGCGACTCTCCGGAATCTGCCCACCTATTGTGCTTTGTCAGCTTTTCTTCAGGTATGCTACTCTGCCCCAGATAAGCGCAGACCCACCCCCGTGGGATCGGCGCCCACCCCAGAATGTCGACCGGCGTCCCCCCGCCGGCTCCCCTTCCGGAGGACAGACACGGATGAAAGCGCTGCGGATTCGCCCCCTGGTCGTTCTGTGCCTCATGACGTTGCCGTTCGTTGCAGGCGCAACGGAGATTCGCTTTGAGCAGGGCTCGCTCATCATCCCCATGCAGAGGGCCTATCAGACCCAATGCGGGGCGGTGGCGGCCTACGGGCTCATCTACCGGCTGCTGCAGCAGAAGGTGACGATCTACTGGGCCGTCGAGGCCACCAAGTCGAGCCACCACCGGTGCAAGAACCTGTCGGACGACGCGAAGTACCTCGATGGCTGCGACATGATCGTGGCCAAGGAGGGCGGCCGGCCCGTGTCGCTGCTGAAGAACTCGAGCGGCACGTTCGTGGATGACTTCGACACGTTCGACACCCAGAGCAACCCGAACAGCACGGGCGAGAAGGCCTTCAAGGTGGACGACAAGGTGAATCGCCTGCGCTACATGGGCGGGCCCTTCATCATCGAGGCCGCCGAGGCGAACAAGGCGATGGAGCTGCTGCGCACCCACGCGGACTTCGCGAAGTTCCGGGGCGCGGAAGGCGGCATGGACTGCACCCCTGGCTCGGCCTTCAACGTCCGGGTGCACAGGGCCAACAACGCCTTCCTGGCGCCCATCGCCCGCCTCATGAACGAGGTCCCGCCGCCGATCGCCCTCGTCAAGGGCTCTGGCAGCGCGGTGACGATCCTCGAGGGCTACCTCAAGAACGCCGGCCTGGACTTCCCGGGTGCCGCGGGCACCTTCGAGAGCCACGGGAAGATCTACGACGTGCTCGACCAGGACACGGACCTGGTCTCCTCCCCCACCCATCCCAAGAGCAAGCTCAACTTCGCGCCCAATCCGACCGCCCCGACCAAGACCTACTACAAGGTGATGTGGGCCCCGCACTGGGAGGGCACCCACGGGACGAAGCTCCAGTCCGCGCTGAGCAACATCGCCCACTTCACCAACCTCGGAAACAGCAGCTTCAACGAGTGCGCCTCGCTGCAGACCTACGAGGACGGCTACCTGCCGGGCGACACGGGGCGTCCCGGATACCTGTACGTCGGCAACGGGCCCACCCAGTTCATGTCCAAGACCGAGCCGGAGAAGGAGGACGAGACGGCGCAGGCGATCGAGGATGCGAAGGAGGGCCCGGGTCTGCAGACCCTCGCGGGCAATGAGCTCGTCACCTTCGCGAGCAACGGGCAGGACTGCTCGGATCCGGGGCTCAGCTCCACCGCGGACTGCTACATCTTCAGCAACCACGGGGATCTCTTCAGCCAGAAGGGTGACTACACGTTCGCCATCACCGTGGGCCTCGTCGAGGGTTTCAGGCCGCGCAAGGGCAAGGACTATGGCGCCGGCACGCTGCGGATGATCAGCACGCGGTCGACCAAGACCCCCGCCAAGAACGGCTGGGACATCTACATCTCCCGCCAGAAGAACAACAACCGCCTGAAGGGCAACGTGCTCTACCTGGGCGGACACAGCTTCGTGAGCGTGGGTGCCGGCAACCGCATGGCCCTCAACACGCTGCTCAACCTCGCCTACAAGCCCGCCGCCCTGGAGACCAGCCGCTCCGAGCCGGTGGCCGACGTCACCTACAAGGCGGATGGCAACGTGGACAAGGTGCGCGTCCTGTCGGGCACCTACATGGAAACCCCGCCCCCGGCACACTTCCCGGAGCGGCTCACCTTCCAGCCGGGTGACGATGTGGTGGCCGACAAGAGCGCGGACTGGATCTTCCCCTATATCGAGGGCCGGTTCCGCTCCATCCTGGCCGAGGACATCACCAAGGACCGCAAGAGCTTCGCCGACGTGGATGCGGAGTGGGAGGCCACCACGAAGATGCCCAAGCCGGGCGACCGGAAGCTCTTCACCGTGCTGGGAACCAACCAGGAAGGACTCGTGCGCGTGCCCTTCACCCTGGATGAGCTGAAGGGCAGCTGCCAGGACGACGACGCCACCGGGAAGATCAAGGGCGTGTGCGATCTCCAGGAGGCCTTCAACCTGGACCGTGACTCCGCCGGCATCAGCAAGCTGGACAAGGACGAGGACGGGAAGATCGACCCGGCGGCCACGACGCTGGCGCCCAAGTTCAACCACACCAGCCAGCACTTCCTGCAACGGGTGCGCGGCTTCTGCGTGGCGCACAGCAAGTCGGAAGACATGACGCCCAACGACTCCAAGTGCGACAACCGCCAGTTCGGCGAGGTCCGCTCGACGCTCGGGGGTCTGGATCACGCGAGCGCGGCGGTGGTGGGGGCCAGCGACTACGTCAAGGGTCCGCGCCCGGAGGTGGCCTACATCGGCGGGCTCGACGGCCAGCTGCACGCCATCTACCTGCGCGGGTCGAAGACCGGCTTCAGCGCGCCCGCTCCGGGCACGGAGCTGTGGGCCTTCATCCCCAAGGGCCAGCTCTCGCGCCTGCGCACCAACAACGCCCGGGTGGACATCTCTCCGGTGGTCTCCGACGTGTACGTGGACTACGAGGATCGCAACGGGGACGGCGTGCTGTCTCCCACCGAGCGTGACACCGGCATCTTCCGTTGGCGCACGGTGCTGGTCTCCGGCTCTGGCCGCCTGGGCGGAGAGCTCTTCGCGCTGGACGTGACGGATCCCACCGATCCCATCGTCCTGTGGGACCTGACGGCCACCCAGGACAAGAGCGACGCTCCGCAGGCGGACAAGAACACGGCCTTCATGTGGTCGGACCCGGGAGGCACCAGCTCCCCCAACTACGCCGAGCTGACCAGTGCACAGGGCGTGGCGGGCTCGGGCCCCTATAACTACAAGGACTTCGGTGACTCGCTGGCGTTGAACCTGGTGCCGGTGCGCCGGGGCAACCGTCCGGTCTTCCAGGTGGTGGTCGCCACCAACGGAGCGACGGAAGGAGCGCGGCGGCTGCAGGTGTTCTCGCTCGACGCGGGCACGGGCCGGAAGTTCTGGCAGTGGGAGCGGCCCTATGGAGCCACCGCTTCCAACTCCGTGCCGGGCGGCACCTCCACCGTGGACCTGGACAACGACGGCGCCATGGATCGCGTCTACGTGGGCGACATGGAGGGCAAGCTCTGGGAGCTGAACATCCACACCGGCGCCAACATCAACTCGTTCAAGAACGGGTCGCCCAAGCCCGGCAGCTACCCCCTGTTCAGCACCGCCGACGTGGCGGACATGGTGAGCAACCCGCACCCCATCAGCACCGTGCCCGCCATCATGCGGCTGCCCTACGACCTGGATAAGAACAGCGTCTTCCCGGGGGTGGACATCAGCAAGGCGATCGCGGGCAAGCTGGCCATCGTCTTCGGCACCGCGGGCCCGGACTGGGTGCTGCCGGCCAACCCCGACATCAAGGGCCGGGTGTACGTGGTCGCCTCCACCCCGGAGGACCTGACCATCCGCCACCACCTGTCGTATGATCAGGTGAACGAGGTGGACGGCACTACGTCGAGCCAGATGACCGACTTCGGCACCGCGAAGAAGGAGGCCTCTGCCTTCATGTCGTTGGAGAAGAACGAGCGTGCCGTCGGCTCGCCGAAGATCGTCGGCGGGAAGATCGTGCTCACCACGGCCTACGGCACCACCGAGAACGATCCCTTCAAGTCGGACATGCAGGGCCGCACCCACGTGATCAACGTGGGCCAGCCCTCGCAGAACGTGGTCATCCCCGGAAGCGGCAAGTCGGCGGCCGGCGGTCTGGTGCTGCCGGACGGCGCCATCGTCACCCAGAGCATGGTGGGTCTGCAGCGGATCGGGAAGGACGAGGGGCTCAAGGACACGCCGAAGGCGGGCCTCGCCGGGAAGCGGACGCCGGCGCGGATCGGCTCCTGGCTGGACCTGGGCCGGGCCCTCGCGGAGTAGGTGGAGCATGCGCAGGCAGAGACATCCTCGAGGGCTCACGCTGGTCGAGGTGATGGTGGGCATGGCGCTGGTGGCGGTGGCGATGTTGGCGCTGGTCTCGGCCAACACCGTGGCCGCCCGGGCCTCCAGCCGCTCCTACCGCCACCACATGGCCATGCGTCTGGCCCAGCAGCGGGTGGACGCGGTGACGCTCGGCGAGCAGAAGTTGAAGCTGCGCGGAGCGGCCAACGGGACGAACTTCGTCCCCGACGGGACGCCCTGGGACTGCCAGGAGGCCTTCGGTGCCGCCGCCACCACCCTGGCGTCGCTCTGCGACGGCTCCAAGCCGGATCTGCTGGGCTGGGTGGACGTCTACGGCCGCCCGTGCAACCGGACGGGCACGGCGACGGAGGGCTTCCACCCGACCTGCCAGTACCGCCGCTACGTGCGCTTCGAGCGGATCATCGGCGGCTCCTCCCAGGGAGACCTGTGGCGGGTCTTCGTCGCCGTCAGCCACGCGCAGGACGGCACCTGCCGTAACTTCAAGGAGGGTGATACCCAATGCGTCGTCACCAGCGCCGTCCTCACCCGCTAGCGCTCGCCCGGACGCGGCGCTCCGCGCGAGGGCTCACCCTGGTGGAGCTGATGCTCAGCGCCGGGCTCGGCATCATGATGCTCGGGGCGGCCGTCGCGGTGTTGCTGGCGGCCGGCCGCATGAGGCGCAACCAGCAGCTCCTGTCGGACGCCAACGAGGAGGCCCGCACGGCCCTGCGCCAGGTGTCCCGCATCCTGGCCTCCGCGGGAGCCGGTGGCGCCTCCTACACCTTCGAGGATGCGGCGGGACTCCGGCAGCAGCGCCCCTCCCTGCTCTTCGCCAACGGCGCGGTGGCTCTCCATGAGCCGACCATGCCGCAGCGGCCCGACTCGCTGACGCTCCTGCGCTACGGCGCGGATCGGCGCACCGTGCTGACCAATCCGCTCGCCATCAACCAGGTGAGCGTGGCGCCGGATGGGCGACAGCCGACGACTCCCGGTGTCGAGCCGGAGATCTTCCTGGAGGGGGAGAGCGCGCTCATCACCAACTTCCAGCGGTCCATGCTGGTGCCTTTCGCCAGCAAGGCGCTCACCATGGATTCGGCCAACGCGCGCAACGTCGTTCAGCTCACCACAGCGGTCAACCCCGTGGCGCTGCAGGATTCGCTGATCCCCATCCAGCCTGGAGCCACCGTGTTCCCGGTCCGGGCCGTCCGCATCTACGTGGAATACGTGGCCGCGCTGGGGAAGATTCCGGAGCGGGCAGACCTGGTGATGGAGACGGTGAATCCGCAGACGCTGCTGCCGCTCGTGCCGGTCCAGAGGACGGTGCTGGCCAAGGACATCGAGGACTTCCAGGTGCAGTGGGCCTATGACCGCAACGACGACGGCGTGGCGGATGAGGCCTATAGCGACATGGGGCCCTCGGGCATCCAGCTCGACCCCGGGCTCGCCTTCGCCCGGCTCACCATCTCGGCGCGCACGAGCAGCACCCTGGTCACCGATCAGGGTGAGTACGTCGTGAACGAGGAGACTCCCTTCGAGCGGGGAATCGACCTGGGGACAGAGCCCCGTCCCCCCGTCAGCGGGCACCGCCGCCGGGTGCTCAGCACCGTGGTCCTCCTCAAGAATCTCGCCGCATCCCGTATCTGATGGCTGGAGAGCGTGACATGAAGTCCCGAGCCCCTCGTCGTGGTTCAACCCTGCTGACGGCCCTGGGCGTGACGCTGCTGCTCGCCCTGATCATCTTTGGAGCCCTCGCGTACACGGGGGCGGAGCAGGAACGCAGCGGCCGCTCCGTGCGCGACATCAACGCGCAGACCTGCTCCGAGTCCGCCGCCCAGTGGGGCCGCAAGTTCTATGGCGAGGCCTATCCCCGCTGGAACCAGATGCTGTCGGGGGCGGAGGCAGGCTTCAACAACCCGGAGTCGAAGGTGGAGCAGCTCGCGTCCGAGTGGGGCACGGGATCCTACGGCCGCATCGACGGACAGGCGGTGAGCATGCCCAATCTCCCCCCCGACTTCCGGGTCACCATCTCCGACAACATCGATGAGTTCCCTCCGGTGGATCCCAACCCCCAGCAGGACAATGATCTGCAGGTGGTGCTCCGGGCGGAGTGCATCAACCCCCACCTCTCCATCTCGCCGCCGAAGATGGTGGAGAGCCTGGGTGGGGCCAATCCGGACCCGAACCACTGGCGCGGCGACCATGTGCTCGCCGAGACGAGTGAGACGCGCAAGAACAAGGTCGTGGAGATCGTCCTCATCCACACCCCTGGCAACGAGTACAAGGGGCAGCGGGGCGGCGGGGCCAGCGGAGATCAGAACATCTTCAACTGAGCCGCCGGGCCGGGCCCCGCGGAACTACCGGCCGCGCGCGGGGAGCACCGACGCCGCGCGCACCGGCGCCGAGCCCGCCTCCAGCGACTCGATCCGCTTGCGCTGACGGTGGCGGAGGATCTTCTCGTACGCCAGGTTCAGCTCGCGCATCTTCGCCTCGGAGCCACCCCGGTCCGGGTGCCGCTCCAGCGCCAGCTCGCGGAAGCGCGCCCGCACCACCTCGGGAGAGTCCGACGGCGACACCCCCAGCACCCGGTACGGATCCTGGTCGTCGATCGCCGCCAGCCACGCCTCCAGCCGGTCCTTCACCGCCAGGAACTGCGCGTCCCCTTCCGGCTTCTCCTTCACCGGGTGCGTGCGCATCTTCGCGTCCGCGCGGAAGACGTCCGTATAGACGCTGGAGACCCAACGGTGGCACGAGCCGCAGCGGAAGTACTTGACCCGCGGCCCCGAGTGTCCGGTCATGCGCACGCCACAGTGCGTGCACTCGACCTCCACGTTCTCCAGGGTCCGCCAGTTCCAGCTCGTCGCAGCCGCCGCGCTCATGGTGCTCTCGACCTCTCCGTTCAGGCGCTACATGCCTGTAGCGGGTGTCAAGGTCCCACGATCCGATCTCCCGTCAAGAAATCTGCAACCAGACGGTCGCGGAAAACCCCCCTTCACACGGAGCGTCCGGGCCCTCGGGTTTCACGCTAGAAGCCGGAGGATGCTCGAACAGAAGATCACCTTCCTCGGCGCCGGAAACATGGCCGAGGCGCTCATCAAGGGCCTGCTGCGCGCCGGCAACGCGCGGCCCGAGTCCATCATCGCCACCGGGCGCCGCGGGGAGCGGCTGGAGACACTCCAACGCACCTATGGCGTGCGCATCACCCAGGACAACCTGGCCGCGGTGCGCGAGGCGGACGTGGTGGTGCTCTCCGTGAAGCCGCAGGCGCTGGACAAGGTGCTCGTCCAGGTGGCCTCGGCGGTGGATCCGCACAAGCTCATCATCTCCGTGGCGGCTGGTGTGCCCATCGCGGCCATGGAGCGGCGGCTGGGTGCTGGGGCGCGCATCATCCGCACCATGCCCAACACCCCCTCCCTGGTGGGCATGGGCGCCTGCGCGCTGTCCCCGGGCGAGCACGCCAGCGAGGAGGACCTGGCGGTGGCCACCCGCATCTTCCAGTCCGTGGGCACCACCACCGTGGTGGACGAGAACCTGCTGGATGCTGTCACCGGCCTGTCCGGTAGCGGCCCCGCCTACATCTTCCTCATCATCGAGGCGCTCTCGGACGCGGGGGTGAAGGTGGGTCTGCCCCGCTACACCGCGCTCAAGCTGGCCGCGCAGACAGTGTTGGGCAGCGCGCAGCTGCTCATCGAGACGGGCGCCCACCCCGGCCAGCTCAAGGATCAGGTGACGAGCCCCGGGGGCACGGCCATCGCAGGCCTGCATACCCTGGAGGCAGGCGGGCTGCGCACCACCCTCATCAACGCAG
Source organism: Archangium lansingense (assembly GCF_026626635.1). Classification (GTDB taxonomy): domain Bacteria; phylum Myxococcota; class Myxococcia; order Myxococcales; family Myxococcaceae; genus Archangium; species Archangium lansingense. The sequence continues at coordinate 5,410,968 of NZ_JAPNKA010000001.1, read as the reverse complement.
TGGAGGCGGCCACCCGGCGCGCCCGGGAGTTGGGGGAGCAGTTCCTGGAGAAGTCCTAGGGCTGACCTATACTGGGGTGCATGAAGATCACCCCGCTCGACATCCGGCAGAAGCGCTTCGAGACGGCCCTGCGCGGCTTCTCGAAGCGCGAGGTGGAAGCCTTCCTGGAGCTCATCGCCGGAGAGTTCGAGGAGGTGGTGAAGGAGAACATCGGCCTGAAGGAGGAGCTCAAGCGCACCCAGCTCAAGCTGGAGCAGCACCTGGAGCGCGAGCGCACCCTGCAGGAGACGATGGTCACCGCGCAGCGCATCAGCGAGGACATGAAGGGCGCCGCCAAGAAGGAGGCGGAGATCATCCTCGCGGACGCCGAGCACCAGGCGGAGAAGATCGTCCATGGCGCGCACCAGCGGCTGGTGCAGGTGGTGGAGGACATCAACGAGCTGAAGCGCCAGCGCGCCCAGTTCGAGTCCCAGGTGAAGTCGGTGGTGGAGGCGCACCAGAAGCTGCTGGAGACGTTCAGCGGCCGGACCTTCGCCGACAAGGACTACGCCCGCGTGGAGGACAACGTGGCGTACCTCACCCAGAAGAAGGCGCAGAACGGCGAGTAGCCGGCGAGGAATTCATGTCCGCCTCCTGGCTGAAGGAAGTCCCCGGAGGGGTGGAGCTGGCGGTGGTGGTGCAGCCGCGAGCCTCGCGCACCCGCGTGGTGGGCGAGCACGACGGGATGCTGAAGATTCAGCTCGCCGCGCCGCCCGTGGATGGCGAGGCCAACGCCGCGCTGCTCGAGTTCCTGGCGAAGCAACTGGGCGTGCCGAAGCGGCAGGTGAGCCTGGTGTCGGGTGACACCTCGCGTCGTAAGCGGGTGCGAGTGGAGGGGCTTGGCGCGGCACATGCCCTGGCTGTTATGTCTGGAGCCACGTGAGGCTCCTATGCGCCACCTGCTCCTGCTCCTGATGCTGTTGCTGACCCCCGCCGCGCGGGCGCAGGAGTTCATCCTGCCCACGCCGGAGGCCGGTCACGCCAACGGTGGGGTGGAGCCCGCGATGGTGCCCCTGCCCCGACCAGCGCTGGTGGTGGGCGAGGTGACCACGCCCCGCTTCCGGCTGCTCTACACCGCGAAGTCCGAGGGCTCCGCGCGCCAGCTGGCCGGCAACATCGAGGCCATCCGAGACCACTTCGTGAGCGTGCTGGGGCGGGACTGGCCGGGGGTGACGGAGATCCGCGTCGGCGTGGGCCGCGAGGAGTTCGAGGCGCTGGCGCTGCCCGGGGGAGCACCTCCGGGCTGGGCGGTGGCGCTGGCCTACCCATCGCACCGCATCGTCCTGCTCAACGCGCTGACGCTGGCGGGGCCGGAGGGCATGGTGACGCTGCGGCATGAGCTGGCGCACGTGGCACTGGGGCAGCTGGCCCGCGGCTGGCCGCGCTGGTTCCAGGAGGGCCTGGCGCAGAACCTGACGGGCGAGAACTGGTCGATGACGCACTACACGGCCCTCTTCCGCGCGGTGACGCAGGAGAGGGTGTTCCGCTTCGAGCACCTGCACGACGCGTGGCCGGATCTGCCCTCGGACGTGGAGATTGCCTACGCGCAGAGCGCGGCCTTCGTGGCGTGGCTGTCGGCGAAGCACGGGCCCGAGGGCATGGGCCGGCTGGTGGACGAGGTGGCCACGGGCCAGCCCTTCGAGCAGGCCTTTGGCAAGGCATTCAAATCGTCGCTGTGGGTGGAGGAGCTGGCGTGGCGCGAGGGAGTGGCGGCGCGCTACGGCTGGCTGCCGCTGACGACGAGCTCCTCGCTGCTGTGGCTGGGAATGACGGGGCTGGTGGTGGCGGCGTACGTGCGGCGGCGCAAGCAGAAGGAGGAGCACCTGGCGCAGATGGAGGCGCAGGATGTCGCCGAGGAGGCGGAGCTGCGCGAAGCCCTCGAGGCCGAGCTGGCCCAGCAGCGAGCGCGGCTCACGCCTCCGCCGCCGCAGCCAGTGGACGGTGGGGAGTCGGCGGACGCAGCAAAGACGATGGACGCGGCGGCTCCCGAGTGGAACGAGCCCATCGCGGCGAACGGCCCGGAATCCGAGGACGACGAGGAAGACTCGCCTCGTCCGCATAAGCCGACGCTGCACTGAAGAAGAAGGCCAGGAGTCGCGCCCTCGCCTGCCAGTGGGAAAAGTCGTGCCCACGGAAGCGACAGCGTGACCCACGCCACTCCCCTTTCCTTGCCATCGGCGAAAAATCTACAGCCCGCCTGGGACGCGCAGGTTTCAGGAGATGGGCCAAACGGCTGATTTCACTGTCCACCGGTGGCACGTGAGCGCTGGCAAGCGGCTTGCTCAAGACGGCGCCACGAGAGCGGAGGACAGCGGAATGGTGGAACGCGCACGGCGGGGAGCAGGGGTGGCGAGGGTGTTCGCGGGGCAGCCCGAGCGGCTGGCCGCGGCATGGCGCCGGGTGCGTTTCGCCGAGGCCCGTAAGGATGGCTCACCGCCACGCAACCAGCTGGACGGCGTGGTGGAGCCCTTCATCCGCGAGGTGGGAAAGAAGCTGGAGGGCAAGGAGGGCAGCCCGTGGAGCCGGACGCGTGCGGTGCTGAGGCTGGCGCCGAAGCGAGGCGTGCGCGCGCTGCACGAGGAGTTCTCCGCGCTGCGCCGCTGTCTGGTGGACGCGGTGGAGGCCCTGGGCGGAGGTGACACGGAGCGGGCGGTGGTGAACCAGGCGCTGGACGAGGCGGTGGACTCAGCGGTGGCGCTGATGGAGCGCCTGGGCAATCCACTGGCGCCCCGGCCGCGAGTGACCTTCGCGGGACTGGTGGTGCAGCTCTTCGAGAAGACGCCAGTGGCGGCGCGCGAGAGACCCTCGGCGCCCGCGACGGAGGAACGGCTGGCGATGCATTGAATTGAGGGGGGTGCTGACCCGTCCGGCTTGACGCCTCCCATTTCGGGGAGGAGTCCGAGGGCCGGCGGTTGAAGGGGGCGCGCTGACGGGCGATTTGGGGAGCCCGAGGCGCGAAAAGGGGGCGTGTTCCCGCGCGGGGGTGCGGTGAGCGCGCAAGGAGTGGCCGCTGGAGGCCGCGTGAATGGGGGTTCACGCGCCTCGACGGCCGGACGGGTCGGCGTTGTTCTTCGGGCGGACGCGTACGTCAGTGCGCGTCCGCCCAAGTCTTTTCAGGCTTCCGTGAACTCGGTGCCAGTGATTCCCGCGCTCTCCATCGCCAGTTTGATGCGCTCGGAGACGATGAGAGCAACCGTCCAGCCCCAGGGACGGAAGATGTTGGAGTTGCCTACCTTCTGCGGATCCACTCTCAAGCTTCTGACGTTCCGGTACTGCCCCAGTTTGTCCGGGCGGTTGTCCTTGGGAAGCCAGTAGAGCACCTCCCCACATCGGGCATCATCGATGCAGCGAATGACGCGGAGGGCATTGAGAAGAAAATAGGGTTCGGTGAACCCCTCTACTCGAGCTGGTATGAATTGCACCTCCTGCTCGAGCCCTAGGAGCGTGTCGGAAAACCCCACCTTGGAGGGTGGGGAAGAGGAGTGACGCCCCAGGTGGTCCTTCAGAGGGGAGGCGAGTTCTGGTTGAAGGTGGAGGGTGAGCACCACCTCGAGGAAGAAGCCGGAGCAGGCCGCCCTGTTGGAAGTAGCAACCAGCGAGAAGCCGGAGCGGGAGGAGACGAAGAGCTCCGCCCGCTACGCCTCGCCGAGACCGTTCCGGGAGTGGCAGCCGGAGCAGGGCCAGTTGCTACCGCAGTACGCGAGGGAAGTGCTGGGAGAGGGGCACCTGGCGTGCTTCTTCGTCGAGCTGCGCAAGACGCTCGACTTCAGCGCCATTCTGAAGGCGTACACCCAGGAGTGCGGTCAGCCGCCCTACCACCCGGTGATGATGACGTTGCTGCTCATGTACGCGTACGCGCGAGGCATTACGAGCAGCCGGGAGATTGAGAGGAGGTGCGAGACGGACATCGCCTTCCGCTACCTGACGGGAGGAGAGAGGCCGGACCACGACACGGTGTGCACCTTCAGGGTGAGGCACCTGGAAGCCTTCCGAGCGCTCTTCGTGGACACGCTGAGGCTGGCGCGCGGCTCGGGGCTCAAGAAGCTGGGGCACCTGGCGGTGGATGGCTCGAAATGGAAGGCCAACGCCAGCAAGCACAAGGCGATGAGCTACGGACGAATGGAGGAGTCCATGAAGAAGCTGGACGAGCAGATAGACAGGCTGCTTGCGGAGGCCGCGGCGCTGGATGCGGAGGAGGACAGGCGCTACGGCAAGGGGCGACGCGGGGATGAGCTGCCCGAGGAGCTGAAGAATCCAGAGAAGCGCGCCGAGCGGCTGCGGCAGGCCGCGCGTGAGCTGGAGGCGGAGAAGAAGCTCGAGCTGGCGGTGGAGAAGGAGAAGCGCCGGGAGAAGATTCGCGAGGCCAAGGAGGACTTGGAGAAGGAGGCCAGGGAGAAGGCTGGGGCCAGGGGTGAAAACCCGGAGGAGGCGAAGCCCTCCGAGAAGGCGCAGCGCAATTTCACCGACCCGGAATCGAGAATAATGCCGCGGGCAGGCGCCTTCCAGCAGTCCTACAACGCACAGGTGGCAGCGGACGCGGACACGCAACTGATAGTGGCCCAGGAAGTGGGGCAGAGCACCAGTGATGCACGCCAGCTGGCCCCCATGGTGGAGCAGGTGGAAGCCAACACGGGACTGGTGCCCAAGGAGCTGAGTGCGGACACGGGCTACCTGAGCCAGGAGGACATTGAGAAGGTGGAGGACAAGGGGGTGGAGTGCTTTGTGGCCACCGGGCGCGGCAAGCACGGAGAGGAAGCGCCGCCAGCTCCTCGAGGACGCCCGCCGGCGGGACTGAGCTTCAAGGAGCGAATGAAGCGCAAGATTTTGACGAAGCGGGGACGCAAGGCGTACGCGCGGCGCAAGGTGACAGCCGAGCCTGTCATCGGGCAGGTGAAGAACACAGTCCTGCCACGCTTCTCGCTGAGGGGCCTCACCAAGGTGCAAGGGGAATTCTCGCTGGCGTGTGCCGTCCACAACCTGAAGAAGTTGTGGAAGCTGGGGTGGGAACTGCCCAGCCTGGCCGCGCAGGCGGCGTAGCGGAGCAGGTCGCCGCACGGCGGTCGCGGCTCCACGGCATCCGCACCTGGGGCGCCATATCGCTCCCGCTACGCGCTACCGTACCTCTGGCCGATTCGCCGACACGCTCCTAGATGCTCGAAGAGAGAGACAACGCGGTCATTGACCAATGGCACCGTCAGGCCGGTCAGGCTGAAGTCAAGAGCACGGCCCGGGCGAACCATGTGGAGCAGTGGCGCTGACTCCAACTTGATGACCTCTCCATCCTTGAATTGCCAGGGGTCTATTTCTCGCCCATGCTCATCCACATCGGGAGCGCTCAAATGCCACCGCCCAGGGACATACAAATCATCCCACAAATCGAAATAGAGTTTCGGCGCAATCATGACTTTCTCGTGAAGAGTTTGTTGAGCATCGACCCTGGCCAGAAGGCGAGACCGAGCAATGTCTCACCCTCATGAACATGGTGGGATCAAGCCTCCCTGAGCCGAAGTCCTGTAATGCCCGCGCGCTCCATAGCCAACTTGATGCGCTCGGTGATGATGATGGCACCCGTCCAGCCCCGGGGACGACAGATGCTGAGCCATCCCATCCTGGCCGGGTCCACCTTCAATCCCCTGACATTTTGATACTTGCCGACCAGTTCTGGTTCCCCATCCTCGGGCGTCCAGTACGACACATGCTCGCACCGGGCGTCATCGATGCAACGGATGACATGCAAGACATTGAGGATGAAAAAGGGCTCGGTCTGCCCTTCCACCTGAGCTGGAATGAATTGGACCTCGTTTCCAAGCTCCAACTGCTCGAAGAGCGAGACAAAGCGCCCGGTCACCACGGGCGTGGCAAGCTCGGTCAGACTGAAGTCCAGAGGAATGCCGGGATGAGCGATGCCAAGCATGGGGCGTCCTTCTACCTGGAGCAGTGTTCCCCTCTTAAACTGCCAGGGGTCCACTCGTCGTCCATGCTCATCAATGTCTTTCTGATACACCACCCAGCGGCCCGGCACACTCATCTCGTCCAATAGCTCGAAGTAACGCGGAGGAGCACTCATGACTTTCTCGTGGCTAGTTTGTTGAGGTACGAGCCGGACGTGCATACGTCGCGAGCAATGCCGTCAAGAGCATTGGCGAGCCTGTTCCGACAGGAAGCCTGGGTCTGGCATTCCCCAAGTGCATCCTGGAGGCGGAAGAACACATCTTCATGATACGCCTTGGGGTGTGGGCCCACGTGGCCGATGAGATAGACGATGTTCGCTGGATCGTCGAGGCTCACACCTGCTCGGTCGAAAAGGCGCTTGAACAGCGGGGTCCAGGGCCCTCCGCTGACATCGGAGATGTCATTCTTGTCGGTGGCGAGGTGATGACGTTTAGCGTCTCCCTTGTCGGACTCATCCCGGCAGCCCCCCGTCGTCCGGGCTGAAGTGGCCGCCGCGGCCAACGCAGAGGCCGTCGTGTTCGCGGACACGCCCATGAGCACCACCGTGCCATTCGCCACATTCACCTGGGCGCGAGTCCCCGCCCCAACCGTGAAGCGGCCTTGAGTGCTCCCTCCCGCGAAAGCGAAGCGTGGAGGTGAAAAACGCGCCCACATCCCTCCCTTGGGCACCTCTGGCAGCCCCTTGGCCAGCTTCGCCCCCGCCACCGTCACCAACACCCGAAACCCCACTCCCCCGATGGCTGCCCAGCGTCAATTACTTTTTCCCCTTGGCGACAATTACACTTCCCCATCGGGTTGATGTTCTGACTGCGTTCACTTCATCGTCGCCGTAGTGGTCGTTACGTCCGTTGGAGCCTCTGGGTCGGTCACCTCCTGTCCCGTGGCTATTACTCGTCCCCGGGTGCCTTACGCGGGGCCTTGTCGGCCGGCTCCCGGCTCTTGGCCTTCTCGCTGCGGTAGCTGTCGCCGGTGAGCTCCAGAATCAGCGCGTGGTGCACCACCCGGTCAATGGCCGCCGCCGTCGTCATCGCGTCCTTGAAGATTCGGTCCCACTGCGAAAACACCAGGTTGCTCGTAATCAGGACGCTCCTGCGCTCGTAGCGCTGTGCCAGGAAGGTAAACAGCACCTCCATCTCCTCCCTGTCCTGCTGGATGTAGCCGATGTCGTCGATGATGACCGCGTCGTACCCGTCCAGCCTCCGCAGCTCCTTCTCCAGCAAGAGGTTCTTCTTGGACAAGAGCAGTCGCTGCACCAGCAGCACCGCCGGGACGAAGAGCACCTCGTAACCGCGCTGCACCAGCTCGTGGCCTATGGCGCTCACCACGTGCGTCTTGCCGCGGCCCGGCAGCCCGAAGGCCAGCACGTTCTCCGCGCGCTCGACGAAGCCGCCCTCACATAGGGCCGGTAGCTGGCGGCGCACCTTGGCTGGCAGCTTCTCCTGCTCGAGCGTGGCGAGCGTCTTGTCCGTGGACAGCCCCGAGGCCTTGAGCAGGCGCTCTATCCGCCGGCCCCGGCGCTCGCTCAGCTCCAGCTCCACCAGCTGGCGCAGGTAGTGCGGGCACGTCCAGCCCTCCTGCCCGGCGCGCCTGGCCAGCTCCTCGTGGTGGGCTGCAAACGCTGGCAGTTTCAGCGCTCGCAGCAGCATGGCCAGCGTCTGCTGCTGCTCGCCCTCGGCGCTCGCCGCTGCTCGCAGGGAAGTGGAAGTGGTGCTCATGAGGCCACCTCCCGCTGCTCCACCAGCAGCGCGTCATAGCTGCTCAGGTCCACCTCGGGCTGTGCCAGCTCGGGCACCTCAGGCCTGGCTGGCGCCACCAGCGCCTTCACCTGCTCGGCACCGCGCAGTCCGCCCTCGGCCAGCAGTCGCGCCAGCACCTGCTCCACCTGGGACTCCAGCGTGGAGGCCGCCAGGTGAAGAATCCGCAGGTACTCCACATCCGCGGCTCTCCCCTCGCGCACCCGCTGCAGCTCGTCGTACGCCTGGCGGAATACTAGCGAGGGGAAGAGGTCCTCCCGGTAGCGGTACTGCGCGAAGGCCCCTGGCTTCTGCACCAGTGACCAGATGATGTGCCGGTAGTTGATGCGGTGCCCGTTGCGACCCACCAGCCTGTCCACCACCAGCAGCGGCTTTCCCGCGTGCAGCACCTCCAGCCTGTCGTCATACACGCGCACCCGCACGCGCTGGCCCACCAGCCGCGAGGGCACCGAGTACGTGTTGTGCTGCACCCGGATGGTGCTCCACGCCGTGACGACTACCTCCTGCTCGCTGTACTCCACCAGCCGCTGCACCGACAGCGGCCTCATCGCCGCCAGCTCCTCCTCCACCTTCGCTCCGCGCAGCCGGTTGGCCTTCTCCAGCACGCTCTGCACCCAGCTCTCGTACGCCGCGGCGCTCTCGAAGTCCCGGCTGCCGCGCATCAGCAGGTGCTGTAACAGCCGGCGTTTGAGCGCGCCGTTGAGCGCCTCCACGTCCCCGTTCTGCTCCTTCTTTCCCACCTCAATGGTGCGCGGCTCCATGCCCAGGTGCTTCATGAGCGAGAGGTACTCGGCGTTGAAGCCCCGCTTGCCGTTGCGCAGGTCGTGCGTGGCGCTGGTGGAGTTGTCCGTCTGGTGGTAGCGCGGCACCTTCCCCAACCGAAAAACAGCCGCCTGCACTCCTCGCTTGATGGCCGCCATGGACTCCGAGTGGCACACCGTCGCCCATTCCCAGTTGGAGTAAGGCAGCACCGGGTGGCACAGCAGGTGCGCGAAGGGCTGCCCTCCCACCGTCACTTCCAGCTCATTGGCCCAGGTGAAGTCCGTCTGCATCGCCTCCCCGGGCCGATGCTCCTGGGCGAAGAACACCTGCTTCTCCGGCCCCTGCTGCGCTCTCCACTGGCGCACTCGCCGCTGCAACGTGCGCAGCTGCCCCGGCTTGTATCGTCCCGGCTCGCGAGCACACAGCTCCTCGAAGAGCGTCTTGGCCTCCAGCTCCGGCGCCTCCTTCAACCGCTCGGCCAGGCCCTCCCACTGCTCCTCGAAGGGGTCCTCCCTCGTCCTCTAGGTGCGCTCCTGCTCGAGCTCCGAGGGGAACTTCCCCTCCCTCACGTACTTGCGTGCCGTCTTGCGGTCCATCCCCGCCCGGGCCGACGCCAGCCCGAGGCGTCCGTGCTTCGCCATCTCTTCCATCAGCTTCCTCACCTGGGCATCCGTCGTCCTCACCCGTCCATCCGAACCTCCGGAGTCACCGGGTTTCTACCGACGGCTGCCGTCACTCAGGATGGGGAGGTGTAATTGTCGTTGATGGGGAGGTGTAGTTGTCGCTGAGCACCCGATGGCCTTGCCAAAACGCCGGGCTACCGCTTCCAGTTCCTCCTGTGACCTCGCGGCCTCCGCCTCCCGGTACAGATTCAGGCACGCCTGACCCACTGTGTAGAGCTCCGCCGCGCTGTAGGTCATCAACAGGCCGACGGTGACTGCTGACGCCAATGCCTTGCTGAACAGCGGCTCGGGCACCGCCCAGGCGGTCACATAGAGCATCAGGGACAACGCCATGGAGTACGCCACCGTAGGTGAGCTGAGCATCTCCATGGCCGCCGCGCGCACGCCCTCGTCCATGTAGCGGGGTGAGAGCTTGAGTGCCCGGAACCACCGGCTGTCCTCCAGCGAGGAGGGCAGCGGCAGCGAGGAAGGGCCGTAGAGTTCCTCGTAGCCCGTGAGCACCCGCCTCTCCAGGTCCGAGCGCTGCGCGCTCCCCGCCAGCCCGCAGGGAGCACCTATCAGCACCGCGCTCACCGAGAGCCTCGCCAGGTGGCATGGCTCCGACCTCGGTGCCTGGAATTCCGTCTCCAGGGCCACGATGAAGGCCTTCGCGTCCTCCACCGTGAAGCGCGCCAGCGCCAACTCTGGCCGAAGCGGCTTGAAGCTGAGCTCAAGCCCATCACCGTGAACGGAGTCGTGGTGCTCCCTCACCGTCACGGTTTCCAACGCCGCTCGAGCCGGGAGCGGCACCAGCAACAACAAACCCAGGGCGAGGCAGGAGCACATCCAAGCTTTCAGCATGTACCTGTTCCGGCGGAGACCTACCCACCGGAACAGTAGGCTCCACCGCCCCGCCCACTCAAGTCACGCTCAGTGCGCGTCCGCCCAGTTCCTTCCCGCCCCCACTTCGACCTTGAGAGGCACCTTGAGCTGCATCACGGCAGTCATGCACCTCCGCGACAGCTCCTTCACGGCCTCCACCTCCGCCTCCGGCGCCTCGAAGAGCAATTCGTCGTGCACCTGCAGCAGCATCTGCGTGCGCAAGCCCTGCTTCTCCAGCTCCGCCTCCACCGCCAACATCGCCTTCTTGATGAGGTCCGCCGCCGTGCCCTGGATGGGCATGTTGATGGCGGCGCGCTCGGCCGCCTGCACCACCTGACGGTTCTTCGCGCGCAGGTCCGCCATGGGGCGGCGCCGCCCGAAGAGCGTCTCCACGTACCCCTTCTCGCGCGCCACGTGCACCGTCTCCTCGAGGTAACGCCTGATGCCAGCGTAGCGGGTGAAGTACCGCTCGATGATGTCGCGCGCCTCCGCCTCGGGGATGTTGAGGCGCGTGGACAGGCCGTACGGGCTCAGGCCGTAGGCAATGCCGAAGTTGACCGTCTTGGCCACGCGGCGCTGATCCTTCGTCACCTGGTCCTGCGCCACGCCGAAGATCTCCGCCGCGGTGCGGCTGTGGATGTCCTCGTCCCGGGCGAAGGCGTCGATGAGCACCGGGTCCTCGGCGATGTGCGCCAGCAGCCGCAGCTCGATCTGGCTGTAGTCCGCCGAGACGAGCTGATGCCCCTCCTCCGCGATGAAGGCGCGGCGAATCTCCATACCCAGCTCGGTGCGAATGGGGATGTTCTGGATGTTGGGGTCGGACGAGGACAGCCGGCCCGTGGCGGCGGTCGCCTGGTGGAAGGTGGTGTGGATGCGTCCGTCCTTCGCCACCAGCTCCGGCAGCGTATCCAAGTAGGTGCTCTTGAGCTTGGACAGCGAGCGGTACTCGATGATGGCGCGCGGCAGCGGGTGCGCCTCGGCTAGCTTCTCCAGCACCTCCTGGTCCGTGGAGGGGCCCGTCTTCCCGCGCTTGAGGACCGGCAGCTCCAGCTTCTTGTAGAGCACATCGGCCAGCTGCGGGTTGGAGCCCACGTTGAACTCGGTGCCCGCGAGCTGGTGGATCTCCTTCACCTTGGCGTCGCAGTCAGCGCCCACCTTGTCGGAGATCTGCCGGAGCACCTTCACGTCCACCTTCACGCCGCGCGACTCCATGCGCGCGAGCAGCGGCACCAGCGGCAGCTCCAACTCTCGCGCCAACTTCGCCAGGCCCAGGGGCTCCAGCTCCTCCCACAGCCCGGGTGCGAGCTGCCGTGCCGCATCCGCCCGAACCGCGTACGCCAGCGACACCTCCTGGGGAGTGTGCTCCTTCAGCGCGCGGGCCTTGCGTCCACTGGTGGTGGGCAGCTCGGGCAGGTCCACCTGGAACCGCTCGCGGGAGAGGAACTCCAGGCTGTGATCGCGCTGCGAGGCATCCAGCAGGTAGCTGAGCAGCTCGACGTCGTCCTCCCCTCCCCTCAGCCGAATCCCCTCGCGGTTGAGCAGCAGCCAGAGGGCCTTGAGGTCATGCCCGCCCTTCTTCACCGCTGCGTCCTCCAGCACGCCCTGGAGGGCCGCCTTGAAGTCCGCGGGCCGCACCTGCTCCACGAGCCCCTCGTGGGCGAGCGGCACATAGCGCGTGGTGCCGTCCTTCAGCGCCACCCCCAGGCCCACCAGCGACCCGGTGAAGGGCAGGCCCTCGTACGCGGGCACCAGTGCCACGGCGCCTGCCTCGCGCACCGCAGCGGCCAGCGCCTGGAGCGCCTCCTTCGTGGTGACGAGCTCCGTCTGCGTCGCCAGCTTCGCGGCCGTCTTCGGGGCCGCCCCCGCGCTCGCGGGCTCCCCCGTGGCCGCCTTCGCCGGCAGCTCCCGTAGGAGCGCGGAGAACTCCAGCTCGGTGAAGAGCTGACGGAGCTGCTCGTCCTGCGGCTGCTTCCGCGCGAGGTCCGCGACGGACACATCCAACTGCAGGTCCGTGCGGAACGTCACCAGGTCGCGCGCGCGCAGCAGGCTCTCGCGGTGCGACTCGAGGGCCTCGCGCATCTTCGGCTTCTTCACCTCGGAGAGCCGCTCGAGCAGCGCGTCCACGGAGCCGAACTGCGTCAGCAGCTCCACCGCCGACTTCGGGCCGATTCCCGGCACCTTGGGGACGTTGTCCACGGCGTCGCCGATGAGCGCCAGGTAGTCGCGCATCTGCTTCGGCTCAATCCCCAGCCGCTCCTTCACCCCGGCGGGGTCCGTGTAGCGCTCGTTCTGCGGATCGTACAGGTGCACGTCCTTGTCGACGATCTGTACGAAGTCCTTGTCGCCGGTGACCACCAGGACGCAGAAGCCCTCGGCCGTGGCGCGCCGGGCCAGGGTGCCGATGACGTCATCCGCCTCCCAACCGGCCACCTCCAGCACGGGCAGGTGCAGCGCCTCCACCACCTTGCGGATGTAGGGGAACTGCTGGGCCAGGTCCTCCGGCGTCTCCTTCCGGTTGGCCTTGTAGTTGGGATCGATCTTCTGACGCTCGGCGCGGCTCTCCTTGTCGAAGGCGAGCGCCACGTGAGTGGGGTTCAGCTCCTTGAGCGCCTTGAGCACCTGACGGGTGAAGCCCAGGGTGGCGTTGGTGGGCACACCCTTGCGGTTCGTCAGAGGGGGAATCGCGTGATAGGCGCGGAAGATGAAGCTGGAGGCGTCGATCAGGACGAGGCGGGGCGCGCCGCTCGGTGGGCTGGGGACCATAGGCCCCCGGCCTTAATCGAGCCCCCGCGCCCTGTCCATGCCGTGGACGCGCTCCAGGAGCACCCGTCAACGCTCCTGGAGCATCCGGAGACTCAGCAGCCGTTCTCCGTCTTCATGGCCGCCACCTTCTCCTCGAGCCCGTCACCCTTGACGGCGAGATCCATCACGGCGTCCAGGTCCGCACAGGACTCGGCGGCCTTGAAGGCCTTCAGGGCGCGCGTGGAGCAGCGGCCCACCTGCGAGTTCAGGTCCGTGTTGCCCGCGTAGAAGCGGAAGCCCAGCTTCCAGATGCGGCAGGCGCGGCGCTGATCCCCGCGTTCATCCCAATACTTGCCCCGGGCAATGGCCTTGGAGGCCATGTCCTGCTGGATGTTGCGCTTGTAGAAGGACGGCCGGGAGTCGACCTGGTCCGCCATCAGCCGCTTGTCCACGTCCAGCGCCTCGAGCAGCGGCTCTGCGGCCTTCTCCACGTCCTCGTTCTGCAGGTGGCCCTGACCAATCTTGAAGAGCTGATCCACGTTGCTCACGTCCGTGAGCAGCTTGTCCGCCTCGACGTGGTACTGGGCCAGCTCGTAGTTGGAGCGCAGCTTCTGCAGGGTGACGAACGCCTCGTTTCCGCGTCCGGCCCAGTAGTCCATCATCGCCGCGACCATGAACTTGTTGGGGAAGCGCTGCTTGAAGACCTCCTCCACCAGCTTCTTGGGATCCGGCGCGGCCTCGTCCTCGAAGAAGATGTCCGACACGGGGCAGCGCCAGGGCGCGGCGTTGGGCTCCACCCGCTGCCGGGCGTTGAGGAAGTCCAGATAGAGCTTGTTCTTGGGCCGCCACTCGGTGCGGCCCAGGCGCTTGCCCTTGTCCAGCACCAGGGTGAAGCCGATGGGAGGCTCCAGGTCCTCGCGGGTCATCTTCTGGCAGGCGAAGCCCATGTAGCGCCCGCACCGCTGCACCGCGGGAGCCCACTGGCCATCGCGCAGGTAGCGCTTGCAGTCGTCCTCCGAGCGCTTCATCACCTGCGCCACCGCCTCCTGCACCTTGGGCTTGGCGCGGCGGAAGTAGGAGCTCTCCTTCGGAATCTTCTTGAAGAAGTCCAGCGCCTCATCTTCCTTGAGTCGTCCGAGCGCCTTCTGGCCCTGATCGAAGTAGCCGGCGGACTCCTTCTCCAGCTTGATGCGGCGCATCAGCGTGTTGGCTTCGGAGTTGATCGGATCGATGTCCAGCGCCTTGGAGCAGGCCACCTCAGCCTTCGTCCAGTCGGGCTCGCTGCCCATCTCCGTGGAGGAGTAGGAGCGGCAACTGCTGAGCATCTCCTGCACCTGCTCGGCGGGGCTCGGAGGCGGAGGGCCCTTCTTGGCGGTCGTATTGCCCTTGGACGCACCACCACCCTGGGTGCTCTTGACGATGCCCGCCACCAGCAGCAGGCCCACCACGCTGGCGGCCACCACCAGCAGCCGCTTGCGCGAGGCCGGAACACCTCCTGCCGCTGCAGGCGCATCCGCCTCCGGCGCGGCCTCTGCGCCCGTGCCACGCCGCGTGGGCACGTCGCGCCCGCGCCGCACGGGCAGGTTGGAGGCCCCGACGCTCCCCTCGACCTCCACCTCCACCATACCGAAGGTGATGATGTCCCCGGGCTGCAACGCCACCGGCTGCGTGCCCATGGGCTCGCCATTCACCAACGTGCCGTTGGCGCTGCCCAGGTCTCGCAGCACCGCGCCCTCGGGCGTCTGCTCCACCTCGGCGTGCTTGCGGCTCACCGAGTCGTCATCGAGCAGCACGGTGGCGGGCGCCTGACGGCCCACCAGCAGCTTGCCCTTCACGGGGTACTTCTTGTTGGCCCAGGGACCGGTGAGGCCCTTGAGCACCAGGCCTTCATTCCCCTCCCCTGCCGGCGCGGCTCCCGGGCTTCCGGGCCGAGGACGCTTCGCCAGGGCCGAGGAGCCTCCAGCACCCGGCGCGGGCCGCTTCACGGCGGGCATGGCCCGGGTGGCCGAGCGCGGCATGGGAGCATCACCTGCCGCAAGAGGATCCGGCCCCTCGTCCGAGGGCTTCACCTGCTTGCGCACGCCGGTAGCGCGCGGGCCCGCGGCAGCCTTGAGCCGCAGCTCGTAGTCGCCGAGCACCACCTGGGACTTGGGCGTCAGCACCGTCATGCCGGTGATGCGCTGGCCATCCACGAAGGTGCCGTTGGCGCTGCCCACGTCCTCCACCATCACCTTGCCGCCCTCCACGACGAAGCGGGAGTGGCGGCGCGACACACCGCCCTCGGCAAGAACCAGATCATTCTGGCCTTCCTGGCGGCCGATCTTCAGCTCACCAGAAAGCTCGTGCTCAGTCTCACTGCCGTCGGGGTGACGGACGACCAGGGTAGGCATGGGTGGCGTCAGTCCTCGCGGAAGATGCTCATGTTGACGGGGATGCCCTTGCGCTGCAGGTCATCGTAGAACTTCGGCACGAAGCCGCTGGCCACGTAGCGCCCGCGCACCTTCCCGTCTTCCGTGAAGCCTTCCTGCTTGAAGTAGAAGATGTCCTGGAGGGTGACGATGTCCACCTCCATGCCGGCGATCTCGGTGATGAAGCAGATCTTCCGGGTGCCATCCGAGAAGCGCGTCTGCTGGACGATGATGTGGACGGCGCTGGCAATCTGCTCGCGGATGGCCTTCACCGGCAGCTCCATGCCGCTCATCAGCACCATCGTCTCCAGCCGGGCGATTGCGTCGCGCGGCGTGTTGGCGTGCAGCGTGGTGAGCGAGCCGTCGTGGCCCGTGTTCATCGCCTGGAGCATGTCCAGTGTCTCGCCCGCTCGGCACTCTCCCACGACGATCCGGTCCGGCCGCATACGCAGGCAGTTCTTCACCAGGTCGCGGATGGTGATGGCGCCCTTGCCTTCCAGGTTGGGCGGGCGGCTCTCCAGTTGCACCCAGTGATCCTGCGGCAGTTGGAGCTCGGCCGCGTCCTCCACCGTGACGATGCGCTCGTCCTCGGGGATGAAGGAGCTGATGATGTTGAGCGTCGTCGTCTTGCCCGAGCCCGTGCCGCCGGAGATGACGATGTTCTTGCGCGCCTTGACGCACATCTCCAGGAACTCGGCCATCTGCGCGGTGACGGTCTTGTACTTGACCAGATCCTGGATCTTCAGCGAGTCCTTCTTGAACTTGCGGATGGTGATGCAGGGTCCCTTGAGCGCCAGCGGCGGGATGATGGCGTTCACGCGGCTACCATCCTTGAGGCGCGCGTCCACCAGCGGGCTGGACTCGTCGATGCGCCGGCCGATGGGAGCCACGATGCGCTCGATCACGCCGAGCACCGCCTGGTTCGAGCTGAACGTCTTCTCGGACAGGACGAGCTTGCCCTTGCGCTCGATGTAGATCTGGTTGGCGTGGTTCACCATGATCTCGCTGATCTCATCCGACGCGAGGAACGCCTCGAGGGGCCCCAGGCCCAGCGCCTCGTTGATGACATCGGTGAGCAGCTCTTCCCGGTCCACCTCGCCCGGGAGCTCTCCGTCCGCTTCCATCTGATCGATGATGTCGCGGATGGCCTTCTCGGTGCGCCGCCACAGCTCGTCGTCGCCGAGCCGGTCCATGTCCATGCGGCGCAGATCGAGGTACTCGATGAGGCGGTCGTGGATCTCCTTCTGGAGCCGGGTATAGGCCTCCAGCCGCGGATCCACGCGCTTCTTGTTCTTCGCCAGAGCCGAGGCCAGCGAGGCCGGCATGCGCGCGTTGGCGGCCGGGGCCTGGGGCGGCGGAGGCTCCTCGTACGGCTCCTCCTCGTAGGCGCCCTGCCCGCCGTCGTCGTAGCCCTGGTCCTCCTCGTAGTACTCCTCCTCGGGAGCCCCGGTGCGCGTCATGGAGCCCTGTTCCTCCAGGGGCTCCACGTTGAGGATGTAGTCGCCGATGGAGATCTGATCGGCCGGCTTCACCACCTGCGGTCCGGCGATCTTCTTGCCGTTCACGAAGGTGCCGTTCGTGGACTTCATGTCCACGACGATGAGCTTGCCGTCCTTGGCGACGATCTTCGAGTGGTACTTGGAGACGTTGCCCTTACCGAGGACGATGTCGTTACCAGCGAGGCGACCGATGGTGATCTCGTTCTTCTCGAACTCGATCTGCTCGGTACCTCCGCCCTTCTCCTCGAGCGTCACAAGAAACATGGCGCGGATGCTACCAAGCACGCACGTCCCCTCAAAGAGGAGGCGACGCATTGGGCCATGAGGGGCCACGGGGAGCCCTGAGAGGCCCCTGGAAGCGGCGAGGCCGGCGCCCATCCCCGCTTAGGGGGACGAGGCCGGCCTCGGGCAGCCGAGCAACCGTGCGGGTGCTCAGTCGAAGATGTTGAAGTTGACCTCGGAGCGGGCCTGCTTGTAGCGGCTCTTCACGTCCTCGATGATCGTCCGGATCTTGTCCGAGTCCGGGTTGACGATACGGGGCGTGACGAAGATGACCAGCTCGCGCTTGGTGGAGTCGAAGGCGCGGTTCTTGAAGAGCTCGCCGATGATGGGGATGTGGCCCAGGCCCGGCAGCTTGGAGACGGCCTTCTGCTCGTCGTGGCTGAAGACGCCGGACAGGACGATCGTCTCGCCGTGGCGCACGGTGACGTTCGTCTTCACCTTGCGGGTGCGGAAGCCGGGGATGGAGGACGAGCCACCGAAGGACACGGCCACCGAGGTGTCGATCTCGCTCGCCTCGGCCTCGATCTCCGTCTGGATGTTGCCGTTGCGGTCCGCGGTGGGGCGCAGGTTGAGGATGACGCCGTATTGCTTGTACTCCACCGTGAACTGGTTCTGGGTGATGAGGGGGATGGGCACCTCGCCGCCCGCGAGGAACTCGGCCTTCTCGCCGCTGGCGCACACCAGCTTGGGCTGGGCCAGCAGCCGGCCGTAGCCGTCATTGCCCTGGAAGCCGATGGAGAAGTCCGCGCCACCGACGATGGTCATGATGCCGTTGCCCGCGCCGAAGGTGCCGGGGAACAGCTGCTGGTTGATGGTGGCCGTGGCGGCCACGCTGCCGGTGATGTCGGTGGGATACTTGATGCCGTAACGATCCCTGGAGTTGCGGCGGATCTCCACGAACTGCACCTCGGAGAGGATCATCCGCTTGATGCCGACGACGAGCAGGTTCTCCACCTTCTCGCCCACCGCCTTGACGATGAGCTCGGACTTCTGGAGATCCTGCTGGCTCTCCACGGAGCCCTCCAGGAAGATGGTGGAGCCCACCACGTTGACCTGCACGTTGCGCAGGCCCGCCTTCTGGAAGGCCGCGGTGAGGTTCTGCGCCACCAGCTTCTTGGCGTTGGGCGCCACCTTCACGAAGCTCTTCACGTTCGGGTAGAGCGACACCACCTGATCGATGCGCTCCGCGTCACCCGCGGTGTACGCCTGACCTTCCAGGTAGATGCGGTCACCCACCATCCGCACGGACACACCCTCGATCTCCCCGAGCAGCTTCTTGAGCTCGGAGATGATCTCGTTGGGATCCTGCTTGCGCACGGTGACCAGGTAGCTGACACGCTGGCCGGAGCTCTTCCAGACGAGCAGCGTCGTCCGGCCCTCGGCCTGCCCCTGGAGGAGGATCTGGTTGTTGCCGATAACCTTCACCTCGGCGACGTTCGGATCACCCAGCGCGATGCGGGTGGTACCCGGAACGGTGATCACCCGCTGGGTGCCCACACCGAGGTTGATGGTGCTGCTCTCTTGGGCCCGCGCGGAGCCCGCGGCGAACAGGGCCAGCAGGGTGCCGAGCGCGGCCACCTGCGTGAAGCGTCCAAGCATCGTGAGAGTCCCTTCGCGTCGCATCCGAACTACCCCAGTCTGTCGTGCTGCCACCACATGGCCCAGAAAGTACCCAGTGCGATCGCCACGCCGTACGGGATGTGGCGCCGCGGCGCGCTCACCGCGCCCTCGTGCATCAGCCGGACTCGAATCGCCCACCGCCGCACCATGCCGCCCAGCGTCTCCCAGACGGCGCCCTGCCACAGCAGCGTCACCACCGCCTGTAGCGCACCCGCCAGGGAGATGAAGGCCGCTGCCGCCATCACCGTGGGAAAGCCCAGCACCGCCCCCACGCCCGCCATCAACTTCACGTCCCCCCACCCCATCTTCCCGCCGCTCGCCGCCGGCACCAGCAGCAGCGCCAACCCCGCCCCGGACACCACGCCACTCACCAGCCCCGTCTCCAGGCCACCCACTCCCTCGGCCCACAGGCGCACGCCCAACGCCACCGCCATCAATGGGTAGGTGACGACGTCCAGGATCCGGCGGCTCAGTACGTCCGTGGCCACCGAAATCACCAGCGCCACTCCCAGGACGGTCCAGAGCGCAATGTGAGAGGAAGTCATGTCCAGTCCGCCTCTCAATCCGGAAAGAGGCGGATTCAGGAACTAAATCAGGGAGGGCCGCTGTCCGTCAATTGGCCAACAGCCCATCCCCCTGATACGGCGGCAAGAGCTCAGGCGTAGGAGAGCCGCACCCGCTCGCTGCAGATGAAGTACTCGTCGCCGTCCTCCACCTTGCGGCGCTTGATGCGCTGCTTGTTGAACCAGGTGCCGTTGGAGGAGCCCAGGTCCTCGATGAAGAACTCGTCGCCCTGGCGGACGATGACGGCATGCTCGCGCGAGACCTTGCCGGAGTTGATCATCAGATCGCAGTGCTTGCCGCGGCCGATGACGAAGCGCTCCTTGGTGATGGTCTGAGGCTCGGCGTTGTCTATGGAGAGGATGAGCGCGGCGCCGGACGGCTCGTCCATGGGCTCGTCGTCCAGGGGCTCGTCCTGGTCCATGGGCTCGTCCTGGTCCATGGGCTCGTCCTCGGGAGCCATGTCCATGCCGGAGTCGTCGGAGTCCTCGGGCAGAGGCTCGTCGATCTCCTCGCGGGGCTCGTTGCTCTTGCCCTTGATGAGGCGCTCGAGCTCGGCGGCGGTCTCCAGGACGCGCTCGGCGACCTCGCGGCGGGCGGGGTCGTTGTCCAGGGCGTTGGCGGGAGGACGCTCCTCGGCGGCGACAACGCGGGCAGAGGAGCGCTGGGGGGCCGGAGCGGGCAGCGGGGTGTCATCCCGGGGAGGAGGCGCCGCCTTGGCGGAAGCACCCCCGGCCACGGGCTGCAGCACGGGCGGAGCAGACTTGCTGGGGGACGGGACCGCGGCAGCGACACGCGGGGCCGCCACAGGCGCCTCGGAGCGCTCCGTCCGGGCCACCTCGATGAAGCCGTTGAGGCGCGCGAACATGAACAGCGCCTGGTTGATGAGCGCGTCGCGATCCGAGCCCATCTGCTGGGCCATGTCTTCGTAGGTCTCCCACAAATGGTCGGCGATGCCGACCTTGCGGGCGGGGCGGGTGTTCTGGTCGATCATCTATCTTGACTCGCTAATCCTGGTGCCCCGGACTCTAACAGAGCCGCCCAGGGACGCGAAATCTCACAGGTACGGGAACAGGCCGCGGCTATTGAGCACACCCGCAGTGATGCTCGAGAGGTCCACCTCGAGGACGCCGTTGGCCGAGGGATAGACGATGTAGGCAAAGTCGTCATTGTCCACGGTCGCCTGCACCACGGGTCCCGGTAGCCGGAAGAAGAAGAGATCCCCGACGGAGGTGTCCACCGAGATGATGTACGAGAGGAAGTGGGAGTCGATGGTCACCACGTAGCGGTCCCCTCGAGCCAGGTCGACGAAACCCCGGCCCGGGTCTCCATCATCCAGGTTCTGGCGCTCCACCTTGAGGCGCACCGCCACGTCCTCACTCAGCCCCGCGTAGCCCGGGGGGTGGAAGAAGTACGGCCCGGTGCGCGAGACCTCGCCGCCCGCGCCCAGGCGCGCGACGTAGCCCTCGCTGGAGCTGGAGACGACCAACGATTGGGCGCCCCCGGCCCGGACCTGGAAGTAGTCATAGTCGGCGCAGGCCGGCGGAAGGTTGCCCGAGGGCACCAGGGTGACCTTGTTATCGGCGTCACGCGGCTGCACGGCGAGCACCGTCACGTCCGTGGCGCACACCTGCCCGCCCGTTTCCGCTGACAACAGGACGATGATGTCCCCCGGTTGCACCACCTGCCCCAGACCTGGCTGCGGCTCGAAGGGGACCTTGAAAGAGTCGTCGGCCGCGCGCGCCACGGACGACATCTCGGGCAGGATGCCCTGGTACGTCAGCACGTACGTCTGGTCACGGGTGACGCCAAAAGTCCCCGAGAACGTGATCTCATCCCGGGTATTTTCGTCCAGGGTGGTGCCCTGAGCGTTGGCGAGCACAGTGGTGGCCGTGGGCGTGTTCTTCGTCTGCTCCGCGGTCCAAATGGCCTTGACGTTGAGGTGGATCAGGTTCAGCGCGTCGAAGAACAGAATGGTCCCGTTGGAGAGGGGCACGATGCCCAGCACGGGGAGTGTGGGGCCGCGCCGACGGTCGGCATTGGCGGGGTCCGGGTCGAACACGTTCATGGGCTCGCCAGACTGAACCACGAGGTTTCTGTCCGTGACCACCGACAAGCCCGTGGGCAGCCCGGCACCCGAGGTGAGGGACATCATGTCGTAGAGGCTCACGAGGTTGTCGTTCGCATCCAAGGCGGTGCGGTCCTTGGCCACCTGGCCCGTGGCCACGTCCACGGCCAGCACGCCGGTGCACTGGAGCAGGACGCTGCAGTTGGACGGATCGAGGACGCCGAAGATGCGCGCGCCCGCCTCCAGCGTCCGGGACTCCGTCACCCGCGTCTTCGGGGCCTTGGAGGTCTGCACCACCACGTCGTACTGAGTCCGCCCGTGGGTGGCGAGATAGAGCACCTGCGCGCCGCCGAAGTTCAGCGTCTGAACCACCTTCGACCCCAGGTCCACCCGGTACACGGTGCCGCCCGTGCCACGTGTGGCCACGGCGAGCACGCCGGGGTGGTCCTGCCCGACGGGGCTGGGCAGCACGAGCAGGGAGTTCACGGCCACGTTTTCGGGCAGCACGAGGCCCTCCAGCGGTAGCACCTCCACTGGGGTCCTCGCGTCCTCTTCCGCGTCCACTTCCGCCAACAGGCGCTCCCGGTCCGGCAGCAGCGCCAGCCACAGCCGGGCTCCGGTGGTCTCTTGGGTAGCGAAGTAGAGCCGGGTCTGGCCGCCGACCTGCTCGGGCGCCAGGGCCGCGAAGGCCGTCACGGGACCCACCGAGGTCCCCGTCATCCGGGGGGTCCGCAGCCGACGCACCTCGCGCAGCTCCTTATGGTCGGCGGCCACGACGGAGATCTCCGTCGAGCCGCTGCTGCGGGCAAACACGAGGCGGCCGGTCCGCTCCTGGCCATTCTCGTCGTAGCGCACGTCCCGCGTGAGCGACTGAGGCCGGGGCAGCACGGGGATGGCGAGCGATTGGAGCGGGTTGGGAGCTCGGACGAACCGCCGATCCACCTGCTCCTTCGCGAGCTCGAGCACGCGCAGCTCGTTGGTGTCCGTCGAGGTGACGAACAGCAGCTCCGGCACGCCCTCGTCCTGCTGCACCAGGGCCACGTCGTATGGACCCGCCAGGCCCACAGTCTGGCGAAACTCCTCCTCCTCGGTGCAAGCGGACAGCAGCGCCCCGGCCACCACCATCAACGAAACGATCAAGCGCTTCACAGCTGCTCCTCCTGGCACTGAGCGGACTGGCCCACGTCCTGCCGGACACCGAGCCAGGCCACCAACCGGGCCAGCTGCGGGTTGTTGAGATCCGCGATGTCGATGACCGAGACACGCCCGTCACCGAAGTTGCTGGCGAAGATACGCGCCGCATTGCCCGCTTGCTGAAAGGCAAGCCCGAAGGGCTGAGAAGACTGCGTACCGCTCTGCTGGCCCACCGACACCTGCGCCACGACCTGACCCACGTCCGGGTCATAGATGGCCACCACCCCGGCATCGCTGCAGGACACCAGCACCAGCGCACTGCGGGACGCCCCGCGAGACACCAGCGTCACCTGGGTGGGACCGCCCGGCAGGGGCACAGCGCCTACCACGGTGAGGCTGGGAGAGGCCGACTCCTTCTCAATGCCCTTCACGTCGACGATGAGCAGCGAGTCCGGATCACGCACGGCCACGTACAGCCGCCGGGGCTGCGAGGCCACCGGCGGAGTAAGCGCGAGCCCTCGGGCCTCCGAGGCGGAGAAAGCCAGGTCCAGCCCGGGCTCGATGAGCAGGTTGTTGCTCAGATTCTGCTTGTCCAGCACGCGCACCAGGAAGCGCCGGGACAGCGAGGTGTCCGAGATACGATTGCCGTTGAGCCGGCCCGTGACGAACACGTACCGCTCGTCGGCGACCACCGAGCTGGCGCCGCCCTCGGGGAAACCGGAAAGGGACAGGGGGTGGAAGTCCGAGCTCGAGACGCCGGGTGTGGCAGCGGACAAGTCCACCGCGTACGTCTCGTAGTTCAGCCGCGACAGCTCGGGCGAGTCCGCGGGGTTCAGGTGCGTCACCCAGAGCCGCGCCCCCGTCTTGTCGGCGTTGTTGGGGATGCCGAAGGTATCGACAAAGACGCTAAAGGGCGCCTCCGCACGCGGCAGACCATCCTGCTGCCCCGAAATCCCCGTGGTGAGTGACAACGCGCCTTGGATGCAGTTGTCCGCGTCGGCATTGCCCACGCAGGACAGCTGCGTCGGCGCCGGGATGTCGATGTAGTGGAGGTAGTTGCCGTCCGCGCGAGCGGGGATGAAGAGCCGGGGCGAGGCACCCGCCGGCTCCCAGAGCGCCATCTCCCCCGCGAAGCTCTGGATGTAGCGGCGCGACTCGGGGGCGATGTGGAGCTGCCCGAGCTCCGCCGGCGCGGCAGTAGGGTCCGTGTACGAGCCGAGAGGCAACAGGGCCTCGCCGCTGGAGCCCGCCACCCGATCCAGGTCGACGGCCATCACGGAGCCCCAGTCGAAGCACCGATCGAAGTTGGCGCTCGACACGTAGAGGACGCCGTTGGTGTTACCGCTCACCGAGCCCGGGCGGTAGGCAATGCCGCTCGGGTACACGAAACGATCCGAGGGCGGGAGCCGCTCATCCGTTTGGGTGCACGCGGTGAAGAGGAGCGCGAGACTGAGAAGAAGGGGGCGCATGTAAGGGGGGCGGAGTGTAGGAACCGCCCCAACGCCGGGCAACTACAAAGGTCCCCGGCTATTCCCTACCTGCCATACGCCCCCCCCCAAGGAGGCCGTCTGCCCTCCAACCGACGTCACACCTCGGCCTGGATCTTCGAGAAGTCGGCCACCTGGTTGAACAGGGTGCCAATCTCCACGAGGAGGCGGATGCGGTTCTCGCGCAGGTCCTTGTCCTCGGCCATCACCATGACCTTGTCGAAGAAGGTGTCCACGGTGGGCTTGAGGCCGGTGATCTCCTTGAGAGCGCCGGAGAAGTCATCGGACTTGACCTGCTCGGCCACGCGGGTGCGCGCCTGGACGTAGGCCGAGTGGAGCTGGCGCTCAGCGTCGTCGGCGAGGCGGTTGGAGTCAACCCCGCCGCGGGACACGTCCTTGCCCTGCTTCTCGACGATGTTGACCACGCGCTTGAAGGCGGCCGCAAGGGGGGCGAAGTCCGCCTGACCCACGATGCTGGCGAGCGCCTGCAACCGCTTGTGGGCGGCCACCAGGTCGTCGTAGCCGGCGGACAGCACCGCCTCCACCACGTCGGTGCGGTACTGCTCCATCCACAGCGCCTTGAGGCGGCCGCGGAAGAACTCGAGCACCTGCTCGCGAGGCGCGGGCTCACCGGCCTTGCGCTTGACATTGGCGATCTTCGGGCCGAGCTGCTCCAGCGCCGAGTCCACCGCCTGGGAGAGGGAGAAGCGGTAGCCGCGGCCCAGGACGATTCGGATGACGGACAGGCACGCGCGCCGCAGGGCGAACGGGTCCGCCGCGCCGCTGGGGCCCTTGCCGATGGCGAAGATGCCGCACAGTGAGTCCAGCCGGTCCGCCAGGCCGATGAGGGCACCCGCGTCCTGCGTAGGCAGCGAGTCCTCGGCGGTGCGAGGCAGGTAGTGCTCGAAGATGGCCAGGGCCACGGCCTCCGGCTCGCCTCCCGCGCGGGCGTACTCACGGCCCATGACGCCCTGGAGCTCGGGGAACTCACCCACCATGCCGGTGACGAGGTCCGCCTTGGCCAGAGTGGAAGCGCGCTCGATGGTGGACTGCAGGCCACCATGACCCGTCCACCCGGCCAGCTTCACCGCCAGGGAGCGGAAGCGCTCCACCTTCTCCGCGTAGCTGCCGAGCTGGCCCTGCCACACCACGCGCCCGAGCTTCTCCGTCCGGGTCTCCAGCGGCGTCTTGCGATCCTCGTCGAAAAAGAAGCGGCCGTCGGCGAGGCGGGCGCGCAGCACGCGCTCATAACCGCGCAGGGAGAGCTTCACATCGCGCACCGGCGTGTTGGACACGGCGATGAAGCGCGGCAGCAGCTTGCCGTTGCCGTCCACCACGGAGAAGTAGCGCTGGTGGCTCTTCATCTCCTGCACCAGCACCTCGGGGGGCAGCTCCAGGTGCCGCTCCTCGAAGGAGCCCACCACGGGGTTGGGCAGCTCCACGAGGTTGGTCACCTGGTCCACCAGGGACTCGTCCTCCATGAGCTTGCCACCGGCCTGCTGCGCCGCCGCGCGCACCTTCTCCAGGAGCTGGGCGCGCCGCTTGGAGATGTCCGGCACCACGTTCGCCTTCTCCAGGGCCGCTTCGTAGTCCGAGGGCTTGGAGATCTCGATGGCCGCGGGCGACAAGAAACGGTGGCCGTAGGTGGTGCGGCCGCTCTTCACGTCACCGAGCACCACCGGCAACACCTCGCCGCCCAGCAGCGCAATCACCCACTGCACGGGCCGCGCGAAGGCCTGGTCCACGTCACCCCAGCGCATCGTCTTGCGGAAGTTGATGCCGTGCACCGCGGTGTGGAGCACGTCCTTGAGGATGTCCGCCGCCGGGCGGCCCTTCTCCTCCACCTTCGCGCCCAGGTACTCGCCCTTGGGCGTCTGCACGCGCAGCAGCGCGTCCACGGAGAGCTTCTGGCTCTCGGCGAACTTCTCCGCCGCCTTGGTGGGCTTGCCGTCCTTGTCGAAGGCCGCCTTCGCGCTCGGGCCGAGCACCTCGCGGGTGATGTCCTCACCCCGCTCCGTCACGTCCTTCACCCACACCGCCAACCGCCGCGGCGTGCCGTAGGTGCGCACCTCGCCATGCTTCAGCCGCGCCTCGGCCGCGCGCTCGGTGATGATGCGCTTGAGGTCCTCGAGCGCCGGGACGATGAACGACGCGGGGAGCTCCTCGGCGCCGATCTCCAGCAGCAGATCACTTGCCACGGGCCACCTCCGCCTCGGCGGGCTTGTTGAACGTCACCGTCTTCCAGTACTCGCTGGCGGGCTTGCCCTCGAGCACCGGAGGCTGCTCGCCCACCGTCCAGGGCTTCTTGAGCAGCGGGAAGCCCAGCTTCTCGCGCATCTTGAGGTAGCCCTCGGCGCACAGGCGCGCGTTGTCGCGCACGCGCTTGATGAAGTTGGCGCGCTCCGTCACCGAGATGGCGCCGCGAGCATCCAGCAGATTGAAGGCGTGCGAGCACTTGAGCGCGTAGTCATACGCGGGCAGCGGCACCTCGCGCTCGATGAGGCGCTTG
The DNA here is from genome assembly GCF_026626635.1 of Archangium lansingense. Lineage (GTDB taxonomy): Bacteria > Myxococcota > Myxococcia > Myxococcales > Myxococcaceae > Archangium > Archangium lansingense. Next base: position 5,384,607 of record NZ_JAPNKA010000001.1, on the reverse strand, counting down.
CACTCCTTCTCGTAGGCGTCGAACAGACTGAAGAGCATCTGCGGGTCCGACTCCTGCAAGGCGTACCGGCTCATCTCCACTTCGTTGGCGTGGAAGACCTCGCGGTACTTGACGCCCTTGACCCACTCGATGTCGTAGATGTTCTCCACGTTCTGCAGGTACATGGCGATGCGCTCGAGGCCGTACGTCAGCTCCGCCGCCACGGGCCGGCACTCGAAACCACCGCACTGCTGGAAGTAGGTGAACTGGGTGATCTCCATCCCGTCACACCACACCTCCCAGCCCAGGCCCCAGGCGCCCAGGGTGGGCGACTCCCAGTCGTCCTCGACGAAGCGGATGTCGTGCTCGAGCGGGTCGATGCCGAACGCGCGAATGGAGTCCAGGTAGAGCTGCTGGACGTTCTTGGGCGCGGGCTTGAGGATGACCTGGAACTGGTGGTGCTGGAACAGGCGGTTGGGGTTCTCACCGAACCGGCCGTCGGCGGGGCGCCGCGAGGGCTGCACGTAGGCCACGTTCCAGGGCTCTGGGCCCAGGGCACGGAGGAAGGTGGCCGGGTGCATGGTGCCCGCGCCCACCTCGAGATCATAGGGCTGGGTGATGATGCAACCCTGCTTGGCCCAGTGGTTCTGGAGCGTGAGGATCAGATCCTGGAAGTACATGGCGCCGCGGACCCTAGTGATGGGGTCCAGGAGCGTCAAGGACAGCCGAAACGCTTAGTGCGCTTCCCACGTGGGGAGATCGGAGAGCCGCACCGTGATGTCCGTCACCTGACCTGGCTTGATGGGAACGGAGAGCATCCGGTCAACGCCGTCCGGGTCGATCACCAACAGCCGGTAGGTGTCCACGGGCAGCGGCACCTTGCGCAGCGGGGTGGTGCCGAGCTGATTGTCCCCATCGAACACCGCGGCGCGAGGAATGGTGGTGAGCGTGAGCCAGCCGAGCTCCGCCCTCGCCGCCCCCTTGGCGGTGCGCGTGTCGATCACCACGGGCTCACCGTCCGCCGGAGGCTCGGCGGCGGCCGTCTTCACCGGGGCGGCGGGCTTCGTCCGAGGCTCCGGCTCGGGGGTGGCCTTGGCCGGGGTGGCCAGCTTTCGCGTCCGCTTGGGTTCGGACTTGGGGGGCTCTGGGGTGGACTCTGGCGCAGCCTGGGCCACCGTCTCCTGCTCCTGCTCCTGCTCCTGCTCAGGCTGCGGTGTGGGCTCCTGCGCCTGGCTCCCCTGCCCTGCCGCCTGCTCGGGGGTCTGGGGCAGTGGCACTGGCTCCGCCGGAGGTGGCCCGTGAGGCAGCTCCTCCCCCTTCAGGAGCTCGAGTGCGGTGGCATACAGGGGGGTCAGCATGGCCCGCGTCGGCGGGTGGAAGATGGCGCCGCCGACGGCCGCGAGCAGGAGCAGCAGGAAGAGCCACCCGCCCCAGTTCCTTCGCGGCTTCTCCAGCTCCGCCAGCGCCGCTGGGGAGAGCTGAGCGCGCGGCGACGCAGACTGCACGATTGCCTCGCGCTCCTCGGTCCCGTCGAGCTCGTCCGGAGTCTCAGCCGGGATTCTGGTGGGCCGGAATCCTCCCGGAGCCCGGCGAACCGGCTGCGTCTTCTCGAGCGGATCCTCCTCCTCGAGCTCCTCCGGCTCAGCGGCCACGGGGCGGGAGTACCCTCCCCGAGCCGGTGCCCGCGCGGGAGCGGCCACGGGAGCGGCCCTGCGTGGAGGGGGGGTCTTCGCGGGGGGAGCCGCCACGGGAGCGACATGCCCCGAGGGCGACTTCACTCCACGCGGCGCTCCACCCGAAACAGGAGTGGCGGGCCGACGCACCCGCTCCGTGGGGTCGTCCTTGTCGGCTCCACCGAGCGGCACTCCGGCCTTTCCTGCCCCAGTCGCCCCCTGAGGAGCGTTGGCGCTCTCCAACAGCGCACGCGTCTTCTGGAGCTTCTCCTCGAAGAGCTGGCGCATGACCGCGGCCATCTGCTCCTCGTGGAAGAGCTCCGGCCCACACGCGGCCTCGATGGCGCGGGCCATCTCCCGGCCCGAGGCGAAGCGGCGCTCGGGCTCTCGCGCCAACGCGCGCATCACCACCTGGGAGAGCGCCTCGGGGACGCGCGGGTTGAGGCTCGAGGGCGAGGGCACCTCCGCCGCGGCGATCTTCAGCATCACCGCGCCCTCGTGGGCGCCGGAGAACAGCCGGCGTCCGCACAGCAGCTCGTGCAGGATGATGCCGGCGCAGAAGAGGTCGCTCCGGCCGTCGAGCTGATCGAAGCCCTGCACCTGCTCGGGGGACATGTAGCCGGTGGTGCCCTTCACCATGCCCACCTGGGTGCGGCCGAGCCGGCCCTTCGCCTTGGCGATGCCGAAGTCGATCACCTTCACGTGGCCTTCGAAGGTGACCATCACGTTCTTGGGCGACACGTCGCGGTGCACCACCGGCCGGGGCTTGCCCGAGGGGTCGGTGAAGTGGTGCGCGTAGTGGAGCCCGAGACACGCATCCCTCACGGCGCGGGCCGCGAAGCCCAGGGGCAGCGGGCGCTGCTGTTTGTTCGAGGACTGGAGGATCTGCTCGAGGTTCTGCCCGGCGATGAACTCCATGGCCAGGTACAGCTCGTCATCCTCCTCGCCGAGATCGAAGACCTGGCCGATGTTGGCGTGCGCGAGGGCGGCGGTGATGCGCGCCTCGTCCAGGAACATCTGGACGAAGTGCTCGTCCTTCTGGACGTCCGGGAGGATCTGCTTCAGCGCGACGAACTTGCGGAACCCACCGGGCCCGGCGGTGAAGGCAAGGAACAGCTCGGCCATGCCGCCCACGGACAGACGGGTGACGATCTCGTACTTGCCGATGCGACGTCCGCGGTCGAAGTCGACCCCCGCGTCTGCTGGGGCCCCTGGGTTGGCCATTGAACAGGTATTCTAGCGGGCAGGTTTCGTCGGGTCGACAACGTGACTCAGGAAGCCGGGTCCCGTAGCCAGGGAGGCAACACGCTGGCGACCGCATCCCGGCCGGGCAGGCCCGTGATGGCGCCGAGGTGCTCCACCACCCGGGAGCCCACGGCGCAGCCGAAGGTGGCCAGCGCCTCCAGGTCCTCGCGCGAGGCCCCCGCCAGTGCCGAGGCATCCGCGTAGCGCCGCGAGAGCCCGTGGAGGAAGGCTGCAGTGAAGCCATCCCCCGCCCCGGTGGTGTCCACCACGCGAACCCGAGGAGCCGGGACGCGCACCACTTCGCCCCGCCAGAGGAAGACGGCGCCCGCCTCGCCCCGCGTCACCACGGGCAGCAGCACGCCCAGCCCCGAGAGATAACGCAGCGCATCCTCAGGCTCCGTCCGGCCGGTGGCGAAGGCCACCTCCTCCTCGGAGAGCTTCACCACCGAGCACCGGGGCAGCAGGCGTCCGAGCAGCTCGCGCAGCACCTCCAGGTCCTCCCACGCGTGGAGCCGGAGGTTGGGGTCGCAGCTCACGATGCGCCCCGCCGCACGCGCGGTCTCCACGGTGCGGGACATGGCCGCCCGGGCCTCGGGCAGCTTCAGCGAGTTCGTCCCGAAGTGCACCACGCGCGCACGCTCGAGGAAGGCCGGATCCACATCGCGCTCGCTCAAGAGGAACTCGGCCGAGCGCGTGCGGAAATAGGTGAAGCTGCGCTCGCCGCGCTCATCGATGGAGATGAAGACGAGGCCCGTCTTCGCCTCGGCCGTCTGGCGCAGGTGGCTGACATCCACGCCCTCGGCGGCGAGGCGCTCGCGAAGGAAGTGGCCGAACTCGTCCTCGCCCACCACCCCCACGTAGGCCGAGCGGCCGCCCAGCCGCGCCACGCCCACGGAGACATTGGCCAGGGAGCCGCCGATGCTCGGCTTCCACGCCGACACATCGCGCACGCGCTGAGCGGACTCCGAGGGGAGGAAGTCCACCAGGCTCTCCCCGACACACACCACATCCATGAGCCGCCTCCTGGAAGCCGCCCGTCAGTCCAGCCCCACCTGGGCCATGAAGTCCACGCTCTTGAGGCGGCGGCCCAAGTGGTGGGAGATGAAGACGTTGAGCACCCCTCGCGCCCGGGCCCGGAGCTCCGCCGGCAAGGGGGTGCGCTGGCCCTCCTGCAAGGCACGAAGCCCGGACAGCAGCTCGGCGGGGACGGCCACCGCATCGCGCGCGCGGAAGCCGCAGGGCTCGCACACCGCACCGCCATGAGCCTGGTCGAAGCGCGGCCGCTCGCCCGGCGGGCCACCACATAGGGCGCACGAGTCGAAGCGAGGCATCAACCCGGCCTGGGCCAGCGCCGACAGCTCGAAGGCCAGCAGCGAGGTGGGCCCGGCCTCCTTCGCATCCAGCTTCACGAGGTACGCCTCCAGCAGCTCGAACAGCTCCGAATGCGGCTCGTGATCGCGCGTCAGCTCGCGGCACAGCTCCACGGCATAGAGGGCGCGGGCAATGAGGGACAGGTCCGAGCGGGCCCCGTAGTAGCCGGCCAGGATGTCGGCCGAGTCCAGGCGCACCGTGGAGCCGCGCGTCTCCACCAGCTGCACGCGCAGCCGCATGTAGGGCTCCAGCGCGCCGGCGAAGCGCCGCTTGCTCTTGCGGGCACCCGCGGCGAAGGCCGTCAGCTTGCCGTGCTCGCGCGTGAGGAGAGTGACCAGCCGGTCGGACTCCCCGTAGTCCACAGTAGAGAGGACCAGCGCCTCATCGACGAAACGCTCCATAAGTGCTCTTCAACGCGAGAGGGGGTTGGGTGCCTTCCCGGTCATCACCAGGGCCACGTACGCCCCCACGCAGAGCGCCACCACCAGCAGCACCCCGAGCGCCACCCAAGCCCGCTTGCGCCGCTCGCGCTCCAGCACCACGGGGCTCGGCTCCGGCGTCGCCTTGTCCACCTCTTCGTAGCGAAGGATGGCCTCCTCCGGCGCGAGGCCGATGACGGTCGCGTAGGCCCGGATGTAGTTGACGACGAAGACGCGCGCAGGCAGGCGCTCCATCTGCCCCTCCTCGAGTGCGGCAATGAGGCTCGGGGAGATCTTCGTCACCTGCGACACCTCGTCGCGGGACAGGCCGCGCAGCTCGCGCTGCTGGGAGAGGTATTTGCCGAATTCGACGTGGTCCACAGCGGTGGGACTTTCTGGTTACAAGGCCTCGAGGAGCCGACGGCAGTCGTCCTTGAGCACCTGGCTCTTCGCCTTGGCCTCGCAGGCGGTGAAGCTCTGCCGCGCCTCCTCCATCATCCCCTGCTTCACCTGGCAGGCGCCCTCACGCAGGTAGGCATCCGCCACGTCCGGGCAGGCCTCACGATAACGGCCAAAGTAGCGGCACGCGTCGGAAATGTTGCCCGTCTCCTCGAAGATGACGCCCAGGTTCTTGTAGCCCATGCAGAAGCCGGGGTTGGTCGTCACCGAGGCCTTGATGTTCTGCACCGCGCGCTCCGTCTCGCCCTTCTTGTAGAGCGCCCAGCCCATGTTGCCCTGGGCGATGAACGGCGTGGGGTACAGCATGTCGTTGAGGGACTGCTCGTACAGCTTGATGGCCTCGTCGTAGCGCGCCTGGGACAGGTACACGTTGGCCAGGTTCGTCTTGGCCTCGGAGAAACCCGGGCGGAACTCTAGCGCCTTCTTGTAGTGGTGGATGGCCTCCTCAGGCCGGTTGAAGGCCAGGTGCAGGAGGATGGCCATGGCGTTGTGCGCCTCCGGGTACTCCGGATCCAACGCCAGCGACTTCTCCATCTCCTTGTAGGCCTCCTGCACGTTGCCGCTGGCCTGCGCCTGCAGGCCGATCTCGTAACGGAGCTCTGCGCCGCGGCGCTCTTGCTCGGTGGGAACGTGCTTGCAGCCCATCAGGGTGAGCGCAAGGAGCCAGGCGGAGTGGAGGCGGCGGTGCATGGGGATGGGTCTTCTCGTCACAGCGGGTAAAGGGGGTTCAGAAGGAGGCCAGCAGGCGACCCAGGTTCATCGAGGCGGTGCGCTTCTCGTCGGCGCGGCTCTTGGCGGCACCCGGCACCAGCTTCGGGTCCTTGTAGAAGACGGGCAGCGTCTTGAGCAGCTCATCCTGGCCCGGGGCAGGCAGGGCGCGGAAGTGCGCGTCATCCATCATGAAGCCCATGGACTCCACGAAGGCGAGCGCCTCGGCCTCGTCCTGCTGGTAGTCCTGCTGGCTCGCGGCGCGCCGGCCGGGCACGTACACCGCGCAGTCCTGGGCTTCGGACAGGTACAGGTAGATGAAGACGGCGAAGCCGCCCGAGCCGCGCAGACCCAGCACGAAGGCCTGTGCCGGCCCCGCGGGCTTGCCGGGGATGGCCAGGTGGGGCGAGTTGATGGACTGGTACAACGCCAGGACCTGCTCGCGGCTGGCGGGCAGGCCTCGGAACCGCTCGTCGATGGAGAACACGTTGGGCGCTACCCCCGCGCTACCGCGTGGTGAGGGTGAACTCCTCGGACAGATCTTCCGTCTCCGCCGCGGTGCGCTGGTAGCGGATGAGCGGATTGTCGATCATCACGTTGCCGCCGCCCTCGTTGCCCTCACCGATGATCACCTTGAACACGTGCTGGGGAGATTCGCTCCTGCGCGAGCCCACCGCCAATTTGTGCGCGATCATCAGCACGGTGTTCTTCCCCGGCTGGAGCTCGCGAGTGACTTCCGCGATGACCTGCTGCTCGCTGCTGCGCAGTTTCCGCACCCAGCGGGAGTTGATGTACAGGTCGATGTCGTAGTCGGTCATACCCGGCACGGACTGCTCGGTGACGAGCCAGTAACGCCGGGTGATGCGCGCCGGAGCAGTGTCTACCGGGGCGGGGGCAGGAGCCGGGGTCGCAACGGCCGGAGCGGGCGCCGGAGCCGGGGCAGTCACTGGAGCCGGAGCGGGCGCAGGAGTGGGAGCCGGGGTCGCAACGGCCGGAGCGGGCGCCGGAGCCGGAGCCGGGGGGGCATTCACCAGCTTGACGGCATAGGCGGGCGCATCGATGTGAACGTTGCCCTTCTCGTCGATGCGGACGGAGGCGACCTTCTCGAACCTCTGGTTCGTTACACCGTCGATCCGGACGCCGTTGAGGAACACCGAACCGGCGAGAGCCGAGACCGGCAACAACAGGGCCGAGAGGACGAGAGCGGGGATGGAGCGGCGCGGCATGATGAAGTCTCCTCCGGGGTCAGAGCGATAGCGCACCCGCCCGAGGCGGACAAGCGCGCGTCACGGGAGACCGGGGCGGCCGCCAGGAAATTCAGCGGCCTGCCCGCTCAGGGAGCCTTCTCTTCGGGGCTCTTCTCCAGGGCCTCTCGCTGAGCGAGAGCCCAGTCTCCACCCAACCCCTCCCCTTCCCGGAAGCGCTTGAAATCACGGCGCACGAGCCGGGGGTAGCGGCGGAAGGAGTCCAGCTCGCCCGCCTTCTTGGCCTGCCAGATGCGGGTGGGGCCGGCGTTGTAGGCCATGAGGGCCAGGTCCAGGTCCCCGAACCGGTCGTTCAGCTCACGCAGGTAGCGGATGCCCAGGCGCACGCCCAGGGCGGGATCCGAGGCCACCTCCTCGCGAGACAGTCGCAACCCCTGCTTCTCCGCGAGGAAGTGCAGCGTGCTGGGCTTGATCTGCATCAGCCCCCGCGCGCCCTTCTCGGAGACGGCCTCCTCGGTGAAGTCCGACTCCACGTCGATGATGGCCAGGATCAGCAGCGGGTCATACCCCGACTGGCCGGCCTCCTCGGCGATGGCGTGGACGATCTGCCGGCGCAGGGTGAGACCCAGATCCGGGGCCCGTTTGGCCAGCACCGCGTCGATGAGCGCCGCATCGGGGGGCGTCACCTCGAAGCGCGAGGGCTCGGCCACGAGCGGCACCTCGGGCGGGGCGAACAAAGGCACCGCCCGGGCGGACAACACCAGGGCCATCCCGGCCACGAGGGGCAGCTTTCCACACCCGGCACCGAGCGCGTGCAACCAGCGGAACAGCCCCTCCCCACGCCGCCCTCTTGGAGCGGAGGGGGTCGCCATCACTTGCGCTGCCCCAGAGCGTCGATGCGCTCGGCCAATCGGATCAGCCGTGCCTCGAGGTCCTGGATTTCCTCCCGGCGCGGAATCTTGAAGTTGAGCAGGGCGCGCCGCACACCCTCCTCCACATTGTGCTCCAGGTCCTTGCGATGACCCGCCAACCGCTCCGTCAGCAGACGGCCCTGGCGGCTCATTTCCTCCTGGCTCCAACCCGCCAGGTCCGCCACGCGCTGTACGGTGCGCGCGGCCTCGTCCTCAGCGGTGGACACGGCCAACAAGGCCTGGCTCCACACCCGCTCGAACGTCTCCGCAAGCGGGTGCTTCTGCGGGGTCTCTAGCTTGTCCATGCAACGCTCTCCAGCACGGCTCCCCGGGTCCGAGGGCCCGGAAAGCAGGGTAAGGGCAATCGAGGTAAGCACACCCCCCGATTGAAGGAAACGCCGCCCGCGCTCGCCTGCCTGCTCCCGCCGTCCACTGCCGGATGCTCGCCCGGTGACCCGGGTCGACCTCCATGGTTCCCCTCGGCTTAGTGCACCGGCACGTCACCCGTCAAGCCGTGAAACCGTAAAGAACCGAAAAAAGAAAACCGCCACCCCAGGTAACCGGAGTGGCGGTTGGCACTTCAGGACCGAGGGTGCTGACTAGGCGGCACCGGTGGTCTGGGAGCCCTCGGGCCGACCGCCGGTGGGCGGCAGGCTCGGGAGGTCGTCGCCGTGGGCAGCGCCCAGAGCGGCCTCCATCTCGGAGATCTCGTCGGAGGGGCTCTCCACCTCGATGTCGAGGTACTTGTAGTTGGGGAGACCCGTACCGGCGGGGATGAGCCGGCCCATGATGACGTTCTCCTTGAGGCCGCGCAGGTAGTCCACCTTGCCGTTGATGGCGGCCTCGGTGAGCACCTTGGTGGTCTCCTGGAAGGAGGACGCCGAGATGAACGACTCGGTGGAGAGCGAGGCCTTGGTAATGCCGAGCAGCAGCGGCTCGCCGACGGCGGGACGCAGATCCTTGGCCATGACCTTCTCGTTCTCCTCCTCGAACACATACTTCTCGACCTGCTCGTCGACGAGGAAGCTGGTGTCGCCCACGTCGGTGACGCGCACGCGGCGGAGCATCTGCCGGACGATCACCTCGATGTGCTTGTCGTTAATCTTCACGCCCTGGAGCCGGTAGACTTCCTGCACCTCATCCACCAGGTAGCCCGCGAGCGCCTTCTCGCCGAGCACCTTGAGGATGTCGTGCGGGTTGGCCGAGCCCTCCATCAGCGCCTCGCCGGCCTTGACGCGGTCACCGGCGTGCACGTTGATGTTCTTGCCCTTGGAGATCAGGTACTCCTTGGCCAGGTCGGTGCGCAGCTCGCCGCCCACCTCGGGGGTGAGGATGAGCTTGCGCTTGCCCTTGGTGTCCTTGCCGAAGGACACCACGCCGTCGATCTCCGCGACGGCCGCGGCGTCCTTGGGCTTGCGCGCCTCGAAGAGCTCGGCCACGCGGGGCAGACCGCCCGTGATGTCCTTGGTCTTCGTGGTCTCGCGAGGCACCTTGGCGATGACCTCACCGGCATGGATCTCATCGCCGTCGTTGACGGTGATAATGGAGCCCTGGGGCAGGAAGTAGCTCGCCGGAGCCTTGGAGGAGATGAGGTTCTTGGTGTTGCCCTCCTCGTCGCGCAGGGTGATGCGCGGACGGGCCTCGGGGTCCTTGGACTCGACGACCGTCTTGCGGCTGAGGCCGGTCACCTCGTCCAGCGACTCGTTCATCGTGACGCCTTCGATGATGTCCTCGAAGCGCACGGTACCGCCCACCTCGGTGAGGAGCGGGATGGCGAACGGATCCCACTCGGCCAGCAGGGTGCCGGCCTCGAGCTTCTGGCCCTCCTTCACGAGGATGCGGGCGCCGTAGATGACCTGGTAGCGCTCGCGCTCACGGCCGGTCTCGTCGACGATGACGAGCTCGCCGTTGCGGTTCATGGCCACGAGGCTGCCGTCCTTCTTCTGGACCGTGGCCAGGCCGGAGAACTTCACCGTACCCGCGTTGCGGTTCTCGAGGCTGGACTGCTCAGCGCGCCGCGTCGCCGCACCACCGATGTGGAAGGTGCGCATCGTGAGCTGGGTACCCGGCTCGCCGATGGACTGCGCCGCGATGACGCCGACGGCCTCGCCCACGGACACCTTGCGGCCACGGGCCAGATCACGGCCGTAGCACTCCACGCAGATGCCGCGCTTGGCCTGGCAGGTGAGCACCGAGCGGATCTTCACCTTGTCGAGGCCGCTGTTCTCGATGCGCTTGACGCGCTCCTCGTCGATCTCCTCGTTGGCGCGCACGAGCACGTCGTTGGTGACCGGATCCAGGATGTCATCGAGGGCCACGCGGCCCAGGATGCGCTCGCCGAGCGGCTCGATGATCTCTCCGCCCTCGACCAGGGCGCCGATGAACAGGCCGTCCATGGTGCCACAGTCGTACTCGTTGATGATGGCGTCCTGCGCCACGTCGACGAGGCGGCGGGTGAGGTAGCCAGAGTTGGCCGTCTTGAGGGCCGTGTCCGCCAGACCCTTGCGGGCGCCGTGGGTGGAGATGAAGTACTGCAGCACGGAGAGGCCTTCACGGAAGTTGGCCGTGATGGGCGTCTCGATGATTTCACCGGAGGGCTTGGCCATGAGGCCGCGCATACCGGCCAGCTGGCGGATCTGCTGGGCGGAGCCGCGGGCACCGGAGTCGGCCATGATGTAGATGGGGTTGAACGACGGCTGCTTGCGCACCTCGCGCTTGCCGTCCTTCTCACCCACGGCCTCGTCCTGGGAGATCTGCTGCATCATCTCGGCGGCCACCTTCTCGGTGATCTCCGCCCAGATATCGATCACCTTGTTGTAGCGCTCGCCGTCGGTGATGAGACCCTCGAGGTACTGGTTCTCGATCTCCGCCACTTCCTTGCGCGCGAAGTCCAGGAACTCCTGCTTCTTGGCAGGAATGATCATGTCCTTGAGCGCGATGGAGATGCCGGCGCGGGTCGCGTTGGTGTAGCCGAGCGACCGGATGCGATCGGCCAGGAGCACCGTCTCCTTCTCGCCGGTGAGGCGGTAGCAGAGGTCGATGAGCCCACCGAGCGACTTCTTGTCGAGCACCTTGTTGATGGCGTCGAAGCCCACCCTGCGCGGCACGATGTCCCACATGAGGACGCGGCCGACGGTGGTCTCCTTGCGCTTGCCGTCGATGCGGCAGACGACCTTGGCCTGGAGGTGGACCTCGCCATGGTCGTACGCGGCGCGCACCTCGTCGGGCGAGGCGAAGACGCGGCCCTCGCCGTGAGCGAACTCGCGGGCGCGGGTCATGTAGTAGATGCCGAGCACCATGTCCTGCGTGGGGACGATGATGGGCTTGCCGTTGGCGGGGCTGAGGATGTTGTTGGTGGACATCATCAGCACGCGGGCCTCCATCTGAGCCTCGATGGAGAGCGGCACGTGGACGGCCATCTGGTCACCGTCGAAGTCCGCGTTGAAGGCGGCGCACACCAGCGGGTGGAGCTGGATGGCCTTGCCCTCGATGAGCACGGGCTCGAAGGCCTGCATGCCGAGGCGGTGCAGGGTCGGAGCGCGGTTCAGGAGGACCGGGTGCTCGCGGATGACGTCCTCGAGGATGTCCCAGACCTCGGGACGCTCCTTCTCCACCATCTTCTTGGCGCTCTTGATGGTGGTGACGTAACCCTTCTCCTCGAGCTTGTTGTAGATGAACGGCTTGAAGAGCTCGAGCGCCATGATCTTCGGCAGGCCGCACTGGTGCAGGCGCAGCTCGGGGCCGACGACGATCACGGAACGGCCGGAGTAGTCCACGCGCTTGCCGAGCAGGTTCTGACGGAACCGGCCCTGCTTGCCCTTGAGCATGTCGGACAGCGACTTCAGCGGCCGCTTGTTGGGGCCGGTGATCGTCTTGCCGCGGCGGCCGTTGTCGAACAGCGCGTCCACGGCCTCCTGGAGCATCCGCTTCTCGTTGCGGATGATGATGTCCGGGGCGTTGAGCTCCTGGAGCCGCTTGAGGCGGTTGTTGCGGTTGATGACGCGGCGGTACAGGTCGTTGAGGTCCGACGTGGCGAAGCGGCCACCGTCCAGGGGGACGAGCGGACGCAGGTCGGGCGGGATGACGGGGATGACGTCCAGCATCATCCACTCCGGCTTGTTGCCGGACATGCGGAAGGCCTCGGCGACCTTGAGGCGCTTGGCGTACTTCTTCTTCTTGGCCTCCGAGTTGGTCTCGCGCATGTCGCGGCGGAGATCCTCGGACAGCCGGTTCACGTCGATCGACTTGAGCAGCTCGCGGACGGCCTCGCCGCCCATGCCGGCGGAGAAGGACTCCTCACCGTGCTCCTCGTAGAGCCGGTGGAGCTTCTCCTCGCTGACGAGCTCGCCACGCTGCAGCGGCGTCGCCTTGGGGTCGATGATGATGTAGCTCTCGCAGTAGAGGACCTTCTCGAGCTCCTTGAGCGTGATGTCGAGCAGGTTGCCGATGCGCGAGGGCAGCGACTTGAGGAACCAGATGTGCGCCACGGGAGTGGCGAGCGTGATGTGGCCCAGGCGCTCACGGCGCACCTTGGACTGGATGACCTCCACGCCGCACTTCTCGCAGACGACGCCACGGTGCTTCATGCGCTTGTACTTGCCGCAGTTGCACTCGTAGTCCTTCACGGGGCCGAAGATGCGAGCGCAGAACAGACCATCCCGCTCCGGCTTGAAGGTGCGGTAGTTGATCGTCTCCGGCTTCTTGACCTCGCCGTGCGACCACTGCCGGATCTTGTCCGGCGACGCCAGCGCGATGCGAATGGCGTTGAACGAGAGCGGATCCTTCGGCTTCTCGAAGAAGTTGAAAATGTCCTTCACGGTGCCTCCGAATTTCTTCTGAGCGCGTGAGCGCGAATTCGTTTCGCCTGGCCGCCAGCGCCCGCCCTCTGAGGGAGCGGGCGCCGGGGGTCAGGCACGCTGGACTAGGCCTCGGTACCGGTCTTCACGCGGTCCTCGCCGTCACCACCACCACCACCACCGAAGTCTCCGGAGAAGGAGCGCTGGCGCTCGGGGGGAGCGCTCTCCAGCAGCTCGACGTCGAGCGCGAGCGACTGGAGCTCCTTGAGGAGCACGTTGAACGACTCGGGCAGGCCGGACTCAAGGACGTTGTCGCCCTTGACGATGGCCTCGTACATGCGCGTGCGACCCACCACGTCGTCGGACTTGACGGTGAGGAACTCCTGGAGCGTGTACGCGGCGCCGTAGGCCTCCATCGCCCACACTTCCATCTCTCCCAGACGCTGGCCGCCGAACTGGGCCTTGCCGCCCAGGGGCTGCTGCGTGACGAGCGAGTAGGGCCCGATGGAGCGGGCGTGGATCTTCTCGTCCACCAGGTGGTGCAGCTTGAGCATGTACATGACGCCCACGGTGACGTTCTGGTCGAACGGCTCACCGGTGCGGCCGTCGAAGAGCACCATCTGACCGGAGCGCGGCAGCCGGGCCTCGTCGAAGAGCGAGTGGATCTCCGTCTCGCGCGCGCCGTCGAACACCGGCGTGGCGACATGGATGCCCCTCTTCAGGCGGAAGCACAGGCTCTTGACCTCGTCGTCGGACAGCCCGTCCACGAAGTCGCCGAAGGCCTTGTCGTCGTAGACGGTCTTCAGCTGCTTCTTGAGGTTCTCGCCGCTGTAGTTCTCCTCGATGTAGCGCTGGAGCTGCTCGCCCACGCCCTTGGCGGCCCAGCCCAGGTGCGTCTCGAGGATCTGCCCGATGTTCATGCGCGAGGGCACGCCCAGCGGGTTGAGGACGATGTCCACGGGACGGCCGTCCTCGAGGAACGGGAGATCCTCCTCGGGGAGGACGCGGGAGACGACGCCCTTGTTACCGTGGCGGCCGGCCATCTTGTCGCCCACGGCCAGCTTGCGCTTGATGGCGACGTACACCTTGACCATCTTGATGACGCCCGGCGGGAGCTCATCGCCCTTCTTGATGCGGGCGATCTTCTCGCCGAAAGCCAGCTTCACGGCCTCGGTGGTCTCCTCCAGGTTGCGGAGGATGTCGCGCAGCTTGCCATCGAGCGGATCGCCGACGGAGATCTCCGTCCAGTACTTGTACGGGACAGTGGCCAGCAGCTCATCGGAGACGATGTCCCCCTTCTTCAGGAGGATCTTGCCCTTGTCGTCCACGAGCTTGCCCTGGATCTCCTTGCCACGGAGCATGATGCGCAGGCGGCCGTAGGCGCTGTCGCGCAGGACCTTGATCTCGTCGTTCTGGTCCTTGAGGAGCTTGGCCTCCTCCATGGACTCGATCTGCTTGGCGCGCTCGTCCTTCTCGACGCCCTTGCGGCTGAACACCTTGGCGTTGATGACGGTGCCCACCACGCCGGGGGGCACGCGCAGCGAGCTGTCGCGCACGTCGCCGGCCTTCTCACCGAAGATGGCGCGCAGCAGCTTCTCCTCGGGGGAGAGCTGGGTCTCGCCCTTCGGAGTGATCTTGCCCACGAGCACATCGCCAGGCTTCACCTCGGCGCCGATGCGGATGATGCCGCTCTCGTCGAGGTCCTTGAGGGCCTCCTCACCCACGTTCGGGATGTCGCGGGTGATCTCCTCCTTGCCGAGCTTGGTGTCGCGCGCGATGCACTCGAACTCCTCGATGTGGATGGACGTGAAGACGTCCTCCTTGAGGATGCGCTCGGAGATGAGGATGGAGTCCTCGAAGTTGTAGCCCTGCCACGGCATGAACGCGACGACGACGTTCTGGCCCAGCGCGAGCTCGCCGGTCTCGGTGGCGGGACCGTCGGCGATCACGTCACCCTTCCGCACCCGGTCGCCCTTGCGGACGATGGGCTTCTGGTTGAGGCACGTGTTCTGGTTGGAGCGCTGGTACTTCAGGAGGTTGTAGATGTCGACCTCGCTGGAGATGTCGAACGCGCCCGTGGCGGAGTCCGCCTTCACCACGATGCGGCTGGCGTCCACGCTCTCCACGACGCCGTCGCGCCGGGCCACGCAGGTGACGCCGGAGTCGCGGGCGACAATCGCCTCGATGCCGGTGCCCACGAGCGGAGCGGCGGTGCGCAGCAGCGGAACAGCCTGGCGCTGCATGTTCGAGCCCATGAGGGCGCGGTTGGCGTCGTCGTTCTCGAGGAACGGGATGAGGGAGGCGGCCACCGACACCAGCTGGTTCGGGGACACGTCCATCAGGTCCACTTCCTCGGCCTTGGCCTGGACGAACTCACCGCCGCGGCGAGAGGACACGAGGGGGTTGAGGAACTTGCCCTTCTTGTCCGTCTCGGCGTTGGCCTGGGCGATCGTGTGCTTCTCCTCCTCGAGAGCGGAGTAGAAGGCCACGTCACCGGTGACCGAGCCGGCCTCCACCTTCTTGTACGGCGTCTCGACGAAGCCGAACTCGTTGACGCGAGCGAAGGTGGACAGCGACGCGATGAGGCCGATGTTCGGACCTTCCGGCGTCTCGATGGGGCAGATGCGGCCGTAGTGCGTCGGGTGCACGTCGCGCACCTCGAAGCCCGCGCGCTCGCGGGTGAGGCCGCCGGGCCCGAGGGCGGACAGACGACGCTTGTGCGTGACCTCGGACAGGGGGTTCGTCTGGTCCATGAACTGCGACAGCTGGCTGGACCCGAAGAACTCCTTGATCACCGCCGTCACCGGCTTGGCGTTGATCAGGTCGTGCGGCATGAGCGTCTCGATCTCCTGGAGGCTCATGCGCTCCTTGATCGCCCGCTCCATGCGCACCAGACCGATGCGGTACTGGTTCTCCAGCAGCTCGCCCACCGCGCGCACGCGACGGTTACCGAGGTGATCGATGTCGTCGATCACACCCTTGCCGTTCTTGAGGTCCACCAGGTAGCGGATGACCTCGAGGATGTCGCGCTTGGTGAGGATCTGCCCGTCGAGCGGCTCCTCGAGGCCGAACTTGAAGTTCAGCTTGAGGCGGCCGACCTTGGACAGGTCGTAGCGCTCGGGGTTGAAGAAGAGGTTGCTGAACAGGTTGGTGGCCGTCTCCGGCGTCGGGGGATCACCCGGGCGCAGGCGGCGGTAGATCTCCATGATCGCCTGCTCGGGCGACTCGATCTTGTCCAGCATCAACGTCTCACGCAGGTAGGGACCCACGTTGAGGTTGTCGATGAAGAGGACCTTGAACTCCTTGATGTCGCGCTTGAGGAGCTCGTCGATCTTCTCCTGCGAGACCTCCTCATTGCACTCGAGGATGACCTCGCCGGTGTTCTCGTCCACCACGTCGTAGGCGGACACCTTGGTGAAGAGCTCGTCCGCGTCGATGGGGAGCGTCTTCATCTTGGCCGCCTCGAGCTTCTTGATGGCGGCGCGGGTGAACTTGCGGTTCTTCTTGACGATGATGTCGCCCGTCTTCGTCTTGATGTCGCGCGTGGCGCGCTGACCGGGCAACAGCTCCAGCTCCACCGACTTCTCGAAGTCAGTGTTGCTCTGGAGGTAGATGGTCTCCGTGGCGTAGTAGTAGTTGAGGATCTCCTCGGTGGAGCCACGGAACTCCAGCGGGTTCTTCTTGGCGGTGTCCGCCACCGCGCCCAGGGCGCGGATGAGCACCGTGGCCGGCAGCTTGCGACGCCGGTCGATGCGCACGTACAGGATGTCCTTGTGGTCGAACTCGAAGTCGATCCACGAGCCGCGGTACGGGATGATGCGGGCGTTGTAGAGCAGCTTGCCAGACGAGTGGCTCTTGCCCTTGTCGTGGTCGAAGAAGGCACCCGGGCTGCGGTGCAACTGGCTAACTACCACGCGCTCAGTCCCGTTGATGATGAAGGTGCCGTTCTGGGTCATCAGCGGGATTTCGCCGAAGTAGACCTCCTGCTCCTTCACATCGCGGATGGACTGGGCGCCAGTCTCCTCATCCTTGTCCCACACGACCAGGCGCACGACGACCTTGATGGGCGCCGAGTAGGTCATGCCACGCTGGTGGCACTCATCCACATCGTACTTGGGCTTCTCGAGATGGTAGCTGACGAACTCGAGCGAGGACGTCTCGTTGAAGTCCCGGATCGGGAATACCGACTTGAAGACCCCCTGAAGCCCAATGTCCTCGCGCTTCTCCGGCGGGATGTCAGCCTGGAGGAACTTCTCGTAGGATTGCTTCTGGATGTTGATGAGGTTGGGAATGTCGATGGTCTTCGCGATCTTCGCGAAGGTCTTCCGAACTCGGAAGTTGTTCTGGATCTGCGTCGGCATTCGAACTCCGGGGCGAGCAAGCTCAGGCGGGGCGAGCTTGGGTAACGCGCAGCGGCAGCGGAAAATTTAGAGATACGGAAAGGGCAAAGCCGGCGCACCCTTCCCGGGCACGCCGGCCTGCTCATCCGGTCAGGAGGCGGCGGGAATTTTCCGAAACCCGTCGCCAACCTGAGAAACAACAACTACTTGACGTCGACCTTGGCGCCAGCCGCGGTGAGCTGGTCCTTGATCTTCTTGGCGTCGTCCTTGTTGACGCCCTCCTTGACGGTCTTCGGGGCGCCCTCGACCAGGTCCTTGGCCTCCTTCAGGCCCAGGCCGGTGATGGCGCGGATCTCCTTGATGACGTTGATCTTGTTCGCGCCGGCGTCGGCGAGGACGACGGTGAACTCCGTCTTCTCCTCGACCGGGGCGGCGGCGGCAGCGGCGCCCGGGCCAGCGGCCACGGCCACGGCGGCGGCGGAGACGCCCCACTTGCTCTCGAGCTGCTTCACGAGCTCGGCGGCCTCCATCACCGTGAGGGTGGAGAGCTGGTCAACGATCGAATTCAGGTCAGCGGCCATTGTGAATGTCCTTCTTTTCTAGCGGCCTGCCTCCCCTTGGGGAGGAAAAGGCCAGAGGTTTGCGGTGGGTCTGCTTCTGGGTGCTATTACTTGGGCTGCTTGTCCACGTTCGCCTGGAGCACGCGGGCCAGCTGGGAGCCGGGGGCCGCGATGGTGCGAACGAGCTTGCCGGCAGGCTGGTTGAGCATGCCGAGCAGCTGGGCGCGGAGCTCGGGCAGACCGGGCATCTTCGCCAGGGCCTTCACGCCCTCGACGTCGACACGGCGGCCCTGCACGGACGCGCTGCGGACCTTGATGGTCTCGAGATCCTTGATGAAGTCCACGAGGATCTTCGCCGGAGCCACGACATCGTCGTAGCTGATGGCGATAGCCACGGGCCCCACGAAGTCCTGGGAGATGACCTCCACAGGCGTACCCTTCGCGGCGCGCTTGGCCAGCGTGTTCTTCAGGACCTTGTAGTCCACCTTGCCGTCGCGGAACTTCTTGCGCAGCTTGGTCACGGTCTCCACGTTCAGCTTGGAGAACTCCGCGACGATCGCAGTCTGAGCCCTCGAGAACTTCTCGTTGAGCTCCTTGATCAGTTCTTCCTTCTCGCTCTTGATCACTTGGTTTCACCTCCTCACGACACCCACCCGAAGGCGGGCTGGATTACCTGGGCCACGCAAGTGGCAGAGCGAGAGGAGCCCCGTAAGGCACCACACCGCACCTCCAGTCTCGGCAGGGCGACTCCATGAGTCGTTTGAACCCTGGGTGGTCTTCGTGGCTCCGACCGGTTGTCCGGTTGCCAACGGAGGGCACGAGTCCCACCCCGGGTCCCTGCTGTCTGGGACCAGGGATGTTTGAAGCGTCCCGTCTCATCGACGTGGCGCTTCAATTGCAAAGCCGGGGCGCTATACCCGCGGCTTCGCGAAACGTCCAGCAAATTATGACCGCGGGCGTCAATCAGACGACGAAGGGGGCCCCCTGGTGTGAGGCCCCCCTCAGTCAGAACCGACGACTTCCCTGCCCTACCCCTGACTACCGGTGGCGGGCGAGGATCTCGTTGGTGTCGATCTTGATGCCCGGGCTCATGGTGGCGGAGATGGCCACGCCCTTGAGGTAGACGCCCTTGGCGGTGGCCGGCTTGAGCTTCATCACCAGGTCCACCAGGGTGTTGAAGTTCTCGGTGAGCTTCTCCGGGGTGAAGGAGGCCTTGCCGACCTTGACGTGGACGATGCCGGCCTTCTCGGCGCGGAACTCCACCTTACCGCCCTTGGAGTCGCGAACGGCCTTGGCCACGTCCATGGTCACCGTGCCCACCTTCGGGTTGGGCATGAGGCCACGGGGACCGAGCACCTTACCGAGGCGGCCAACCACACCCATCATGTCCGGGGTGGCAATGACGGTGTCGAACTCGAGGAAGCCGCCCTCGATGCGCTTGGCCAGCTCGTCGCCGCCAACCACGTCAGCGCCGGCAGCCTCGGCCTCGGAGGCCCGCTCGCCCTTGGCGAACACGGCCACGCGCACCGTGGCGCCCGTGCCGTGCGGGAGGACCACGGCGCCACGGACCATCTGGTCCGCGTGCTTGGGGTCCACACCGAGGTTGAGCGCAACCTCGACAGTCTGATCGAACTTGGTGGCGCGGAGGGCCGTGGTCTCCTTCAGGAGAGCGAAACCCTCGGCGATGGTGTAGCGCTTGTTGCGGTCCACCTTCGCGACGGACGCGCGGAACTTCTTACCGGTCTGAGGCATGTGAAATATCCTGTTTCAGAAAAGGTGAGGTGGAGAGGTCAGACGATCTCGATGCCCATGGAGCGCGCGGTGCCAGCGATGGTGCGCTTGGCGGCGTCCAGAGAACCAGCGGTCGTGTCCTCGATCTTCTTCTTGGCGATCTCCTCGAGCTGCTTCTGAGTGATCTGCCCCACCTTCTCCTTGCCCGGCTTCTTGGCGCCCGAGCCCTTCTTCTTCTCGGTGTGCAGGCCCGCCGCCTTCTTGATGAGGACGGCCGCGGGAGGCGTCTTCAGGATGAAGGTGAAGGAGCGATCCTGATACACGGTGATGATCACCGGGATGATCAGACCCTCCTTGGCCTCCGCCTGGGTCTTGGCGTTGAACTGCTTGCAGAACTCCATGATGTTCACGCCCTGCTGACCGAGCGCGGGGCCGATCGGAGGAGCGGGGTTCGCCTTACCGGCGGGAATCTGCAGCTTGACCTGTCCTGTGACCTTCTTCATCGGCTGACGACTGCCTTTCGAGACGGTGGTTCCGACGGGCCGCTTGACGAGCGGCCCTCCCACCCTGGGTATCCCCGAGCGCTCTCACGCCGGGGAAGACTGCTAGCCGGTGGTCTTCTCCACCTGCATGAAATCGAGCTCCACCGGAGTGGCGCGACCGAAGATGCTCACGAGCACCTTCACGCGACCCTTCTCCGCGTTGACCTCCTCCACCGTGCCATTGAAGTTGGCAAAGGGGCCGTCGATGACGCGGACGGTGTCTCCGTCGGAGAACTGCACCTTGGGCTTGGGCTTGAGCGTCCCCTCGGAGATCTGCGAGGTGAGCCGAGCCACCTCCTTGTCCGAGATGGGCGTGGGCTGCTCGTTCTGGGCCGCACCGGGGAAACCGGTGATCTTCGGCGTGTTCTTCACCAGGTGCCAGGAGCGGTCATTGAGCTCCATCTGCACGAAGAGGTAGCCCGGGAAGAACTTACGCCGGGACGTCTTCTTCTCGCCCTTCACCATCTCGACGACCTGTTCCATCGGAATCAGGATTTCGCCGAACAGCTCCTGCAGCCCCTCGAGGCGGATCCGCTCTTCCAGGCTCTTCTTCGCCTGGTTCTCGAAGTTCGAGTAGGTGTGGACCACGTACCATTTCATCGCCATTACAACTTCCCCCAGATGGCGGGTATCCACTCAACCATAAGGTTGTAGGCGAGGGTGTCGATGCAGAAGAGCAGAACGGCCGCCACGATGGACGCGACGATGACCGCCACGGTCGACGCCTTGGTCTCCGCCCAAGAAGGCCAGGTGACCTTCATCAACTCAGAGGCAACCTCAATCGAGAGGGCGTGAGTCTTGGGGTACGCGTAAGCCCACACCACGAGCCCCGCGGCGAGCAGGAAGCCCACCAGGGTGGAGACCTGCCAGTCGACACCGTCGACGATGACGGGGTCGCTCCAGCCGGCCCGGGCCCAGAGGAGGCCACAGACGTGCTCCAGGAAGAGCGCGAAGATGAGACCCGCGATGAGGAAGAAGATGACCACGAGCCGCTTCGGGTCCATCCCCGAACGGTTCGCCTGCTGGCTGGCTTCGGATGCCGCTGCCATGATTCCTCGCTGACTGAGTACTGCCTGATCCCGGAAACACAGGGACCCCCGGTACGTGGGTACCGAGGGTCCCTGCAACTAACAACTGGCAGGCCAGGAGGGATTCGAACCCCCAACACGCGGATTTGGAGACCGCTGCTCTACCGTTGGAGCTACTGGCCTAGAGAACACCCGACCACAACAACAGAACTAGACCTTACCTTCCTTATGGACGGTATGCTTCCGGTCGCGGGGGCAGAACTTGCTCAACTCGAGCTTGTCCTGGCTCTTCCGCTTGTTCTTGGTGGTGTAGTAGTTCCGCTCTTTGCACACCGTGCACTCGAGCGAGATGATGCTTCGGTTACCCTTGGGCATGACTTGAACTCGATAAGCACGAGGGGAAAGCTGTTTATAGCAGCTCCCCCCTCGGGGTTAACCACCTGCTGGGGCGGGCCCAAAGCCCGCCAGCCAACTAGGCGATGATCTCGGCCACGACGCCGGCGCCCACGGTACGGCCACCCTCGCGAACGGCGAAGCGCAGCTCCTTCTCCATGGCCACAGGGGTGATCAGCTCCACCTCGATGGCGATGTTGTCGCCAGGCATCACCATCTCGACGTTGTCGGGCAGCTTCACCGTGCCCGTCACGTCCGTGGTGCGGAAGTAGAACTGCGGGCGGTAGCCCTTGAAGAACGGGGTGTGACGGCCACCCTCTTCCTTCGAGAGCACGTAGATCTGCGCCTTGAACTTGGTGTGCGGGGTGATGGAGCCCGGCTTGGCCAGCACCTGGCCGCGCTCGAGGTCCTCACGCTTCAGACCACGCACCAGCGCGCCGATGTTGTCGCCCGCCCGGCCCTCGTCCAGCAGCTTGCGGAACATCTCCACGCCCGTGACGACCGTCTTCTGCGTCGGACGCAGACCGACGACCTCGATTTCCTCGCCCACCTTGATGATGCCGCGCTCCACGCGGCCGGTGGCCACCGTACCGCGGCCGGCGATGGAGAACACGTCCTCCACCGGCATCAGGAAGGGCTTGTCCGTGGCGCGCTGCGGGGTGGGGATGTAGCTGTCCACCGCCTCCATCAGCTTGAGGATGGACGGCTCGCCGATGTCCGAGGTGTCACCCTCGAGCGCCTTGAGGGCCGAGCCCGGGATGATGGGGATGCTGTCGCCCGGGAACTCGTACTTCTTGAGCAGGTCGCGGACCTCCATCTCCACGAGCTCGCGCAGCTCGGGGTCGTCCAGCATGTCGACCTTGTTCAGGAAGACGACGATGTAGGGCACGCCGACCTGGCGGGCGAGCAGGATGTGCTCGCGCGTCTGGGGCATCGGGCCGTCGGCGGCCGACACCACGAGGATGGCGCCGTCCATCTGCGCCGCGCCCGTGATCATGTTCTTCACGTAGTCGGCGTGACCCGGGCAATCCACGTGCGCGTAGTGACGGTTCTTCGTCTTGTACTCCACGTGGGCGGTGGAGATGGTGATGCCGCGCTCGCGCTCCTCGGGGGCCTTGTCGATCTGGTCGTACGCGAGGAAGGTCGCGCCGCCCGTCTTCGCCAGCACCTTGGTGATGGCTGCCGTGAGGGACGTCTTGCCGTGGTCAACGTGGCCGATGGTGCCGATGTTGACGTGCGGCAAGCTTCTGTCGAACTTTTCCTTGGACATAACGCTCCTCGAAAAATGGAGCCCTGAACCAGGATTGAACTGGTGACCTCATCCTTACCAAGGATGCGCTCTGCCAACTGAGCTATCAGGGCTTGTATCTGCGACTACAACACTGGAGCGGGAAATGGGACTCGAACCCACGACATTCAGCTTGGAAGGCTGACGCTCTACCAACTGAGCTATTCCCGCGATGCGGATGGAGGGAGTTGGATTCGAACCAACGAAGGCGTAGAGCCGGCAGATTTACAGTCTGCTCCCTTTGGCCGCTTGGGTATCCCTCCGCAACGCTTTCCTCAACTACCGTGAAACCACTGTTTCTTCCTACTGCTTTTTTTGCCCCGGGCCCTCATCCGCGGCCCCGTGCTGGCCGGCGGCGGGATTTGAACCCGCGACCTACTGATTACAAATCAGGTGCTCTACCAACTGAGCTACACCGGCATCCATCACTCCGGCTGCTTCCCCTACCCGCCGTCCCGTCGCCGGGAACCGTCAACCGCCCGTCCCGTCGAGGCGCGCCCTTTTAGAAGTCCCCGCCGTCCAAGTCAAGCGGATTGATCAGAGCGTTCAACTTCCGGCACCGGGACGTGACGTCCCCCGCTGCCGGGCGGCCTCGTATAGCAGAATCGCCGCAGAAACGGACGCATTCAGGGAACCTACCTGACCGAGCATTGGAATCCTGAGGCGGAAGTCGCAGTGCTCCAACACCCCCTGGCGCACGCCCGCTCCCTCGGCCCCCACCACGACGGCCAATGGCCCGTCCAGCCGAGCGCCCCACATGGGCTCGTTCGAGTGAGGATCCGCCGCGGCGATCCACACTCCGGCTTCCTTCAGCTCCTCCAGGGCTCGGGAGAGGTTCACCACCCGCGCGATGGGACAGTGCTCCACCGCTCCCGCCGAGGCCTTGGCCACCACCCCCGTCACCGGTACCGCCCGATCCTTGGCAATAACCACCCCGTGGGCCCCCAGGGCATGCGCCGAGCGGATGATGGCCCCGAAGTTGTGCGGATCCTGGATGCCGTCCAGCACGACGAGCAACGGAGGCCGTCCGCTCTGCTCGGCCGCCTCCAGCAGATCCTCCAGCTCCGCGTATTCGAAGCCACGCAGCTCGGCCACCACCCCCTGGTGCACGCCGCCGTCGGCCAGGGCCGCCAGCCGCTCCCGGGGCACCCGCTCCACCCGGATGCCCGCGTCCCTCGCGCGGCTGAAGATCTCCGCCGCCGCCTTCGCAGCGAGCTGCCCCTCGGTGACGAAGAGGCGCTCCACCCGCTCCGCGTGCGCGCGCAGGGACTCGAGCACCGGGTTCACCCCGTAGACGTAGCGCTGCTCGCCACGCTCACGCTCCGTACCGCGCTCGCGTCCCCCTCCACGCTCTCCCCGCTGCTCCCCACCCCGCTCACTGCCCTTGAACGATCGCTGGCGCACCACGGACTAGAGAACCTCGACGGGCAACGAGAACGTCTTCTGCTGACGGGCGCAGAGGTTCTCCGTGCAGATGAAGAAGGTCAGCTTCGCATCCAGCGTGCCCTTACCGGCCGCCGTGGCCTTGAACGGCACCTCGAAGCGGGGATCCACGAACTGCTGCCCCTGGGCCTTCTTGGCCACCGAGTCCTTCAGCGCCAGCTTCTCCTGGGCGGGAGTCAGCTGCGTGCCCTTGAGCTCCAGCTTCAGCGGCGCCTCGTCGGACACGTGCGCCCCCTGCTTGCTCTTGATGGACAGCACGAACACGCCCTGCTCCCCCGCCTTCACCTTGGTGGAGGTGCCTTCCGTGCTCACCTCATAGAGGGTGGTCGGATCCACCTGGCCCTCGGCCTGGACCTGGGTGCTGGCAAGGGCCACCAGCGCGGCGGCCAGGGTGGTGATGCGTCGCAAGTGCAGCATGGTTCGTTCTCCTCACCGAAAATCGGGGGCACCCTATCACCGAGCCCCCGACGCTCGGGGACCTCTTTCTGTTCACGCCTCGCCCGCCGGGGCCTTGGGCGTCCGCTTGCGCCGGGACGGAGCACCCGGCTCCGGCTCTGGCAGGCCCACCCTCGGACTTCCGGCCGCTAGCTCCTCGGCGCGCTGGATGATGATGCTGGCCAGGTCCAGCCCCGTGGCCGCTTCCATCTCCGGAATGGCCGGCGAGCTGTTCACCTCGAACACCTTGGAGTGCCCCTCCTGCACGTCGAGCAGGTCCACCGCCGCCACCTCCAACCCCACCAGCGTGGCTGTCCGCTCCGCCGCCATCCGCTGGGACTCCGTCAGCTCGATGCGCTCCAGCCGGGCTCCCCGGTTCAGCGTGTAGGACAGCCGCCCAAACCTCGGCCGACGCCGCACCGCCGCCACTGCCCGGCCGCCTACCACCACCACCCGCACGTCCTGCCCGGTGTTCTGCACGTACTGCTGCATGACCAGGTTGTGCCCCAGCCCAAGAATGGCCTCGAGCGCCGCCTCCAGCGACTGGAGGCTCTCGCACACCATGACCCCGTGCTTCTCCTGGCCCTGAAGCAGCTTCACCAGCACCGGCACGCCGCCCACCAGGCCCACCATGGCCTTGAGGTCCGCGGCGTCACGCGCCATCACCGTCGCCGGGATGTCGATGCCGTGCGCCGACAACAGCTGCAGCGAGCGCATCTTGTTGCGCGACTCGGCGATCGCCCGCGCCGTGTTCACCAGCGGAACCCCGCACATGGCGAACTGGTTCACCACCGCCAGACCGTAGTTGTTGATGGACTGTGCGATGCGCGGGATGACCACGTCACACGGGGACAGCTTCCGGCGCCGGTAGTAGAGGTTGGCGCGCTGTCCATCCAGGTGCATCTCCACCCGGACCGGGTTGAGCACGCGCACCTGGTGCCCTCTCGCGCGCCCGGCCTCGACCAGACGCTTGGTGGATGAAATGGAGGCGGAGCGCGAGAGGATGGTGATCTTCATGGGCGGCCAGGGCGGGCGCCGGAGACATAGCCCCGGCCCCTCACCACGTAAAGCCGCCCCAGCGCGCTGGTGCTACGGCGTGACGACGGCGCGCACCTCGTACTCCACCGGATTCGCCGACGTGGAGTTCTCGATACGCGTGCACGTGGAGCCCACGAACTTGATGCCCGTGGTCGTCAGCTCCCAGGTGTCAGCACCCGCGGACTGGCGCTCCCCGTTGACGTAGACCACCACCAGCTCCGACTTGGCCGGGACTTGCGCGCTGGACTCGAAGTTCAGCACGCAGGGATCCTGCACCAGGACCTTCTCGCTGATATCCTTCAGAGCCGCCGTCAGTTCCGCACTGCTGCTCGCCTGATAGAAGCGGCGCTTGCAGAACTTCGTCGCCGTGTCGCACTCGTCACCCGAACCGCACTGCGCATTGGTCGTGCACGAACGATCCAGCGAGAAGCCACCCTCCACGGCCATCCCGCTGAGGGTCTCGGCGCCCTTGCTGCCCGACGCGGAGCTCGTGTTGAAGTCCGCGCCGAAGCCGATGACGATGGTCCGGATCTCCTTGGCGCGCAGCGCCTTCACCGCATCCACCGAGGCATCCTTGTCGAGGCAGCCAATGGCCTGGGCATAGGTGCAATCCGACAGGGTGCAGAAGCACTCGGCGCCCGACGGGTATCCCTCGTTGCAGTTGGGCAGACCGTCCGTCAGCAACACCACCAGGTCCTCGCGGTCCGTCTGCAATTCGGGGCGATTCCCCACGAACAACAAGCTCTTGCTGGTGGGCGTACCACCCTGCGGCATCGGATCCGTGGTCGAGTAGTTCTTGATGGACAGGATCTCGTTCTTCACCAGCTCGGCGTTGGCCGCGAGCGTGGCCTCGTCATCCATCTCGCCGTCGGGCAGCGGGATGCTGACCGTGGTCGAGGAGCCGCAGGAGTCATCGCTCGGGTAGGTGGCGAGACCCATACGCGCGATCTTGCCGCTCTCGTTGAGGAAGGTCTGCATCGCCTTCTGCAACTCGCTCCAGCGAGTGGGGCACACGGCCGTGTTGCACGGACGCGAGTCGCCACAGAGCACCCCGCCCGGGCGGCAGTCCGGATCAGATTTGTCCGCCGGGTCCGTCATCGAGCCGGACGTGTCCACCAGCAGCATCAGGTTCGGCTTGCGAGCACGCGCCTCAATGCGCCGCGTCTCCGTCGTCTGCGAAATGGCCAGTGGCTGCACCGGCTCGAAGTCATACGTCTGGCAACCGGTGGCGAGAACACCACCGATGGTGCCCAACACGAGGGCCCTCAGGAGAGTCAGCTTGGCGCGCATAAGATTGAAGTCGCTCCTCGAAACACACGCGGGTTCACCCCGCGCTCACTAGGGTCCGGCCCCGAAAATGCTCCGAGGATACCCTCTCCCGCGCACCCTCGGCCAGCAGCAATGCAGTGCCTACCTAGAGGGCAAGGGTGCGTGCTCCTGCCGTCAACCTCCACAGCGACGCCAGTCCCATTACCTCGTCCAACGTCCCCTTCAGCTCGTCCGGCGCGTATCCACAGATTCTTACCGTGGTGTCGCACGCCACCAACTTCGCCCCCAGCGCCCGCGCCTCCTCGAGCATGCGCGCGGGTGTCGGAACCCCGAGTCCCTCTGCTCTCGCACTCTCCGATAATTCCTTCTCGGTGTGCGGCAGCCCGAAGCTGCCCCTCACCAGCGCTCGTAAAGCGTCGAAGGCGAAGACGAAGTACACCTCGTCCCCCATCGCCGCCGCGGTGATTCCCATCGAGGTAGCCTGGAACGCAGGCTCATACGTGGCGTGCTGCAGGAAGAAGAAGACGCGGCCGGCCATAGGGCGCGCGACAATACAAGAATCCACTTTCAGCAAAAGGCACTCGGGGTGCGTCGAATCCGCCCAGCTCTCCGGCCTATAACCAGGGTCCGTTGAAGCCCAGACGAGGGAGCTCCCCCATGCCCTTCTCCCCACAGCCCGCCCTCACTCGCGCCTCCGCGCACCGCCGCCCGTGGCCCGCCTCCCTGGCCCCTACGTGTGCGCTCGCCGCGTTGCTCCTGACGGGCTCCTCTCGCCTCGGCGACGCCTCCGCGGCCCGCATGCCGCCCTCCGCGCCCAGCGCTCCCCAGCCCCGCGGTACGTTGCATGAGGAGATCCTCCGCCTGCTCGACAGCCCCGAGGCCCTCCCTCGTGAGGCCGACTGGGCCCGGCTCGGTCCCGAGGCCCTCTCCGAGCTCCTCGGGTTCGCCAGAAACCCCCAGGCCCCCGAAGCCCAGCGCTCCCGTGCCGTCGCCGCCATGGCCGTCGTGGCCCACCCCGAGGCCTCCCTGCGACTCCAGGAGTTGCTGCGCAGCTCCGGCAATCCCGCCTCCGTTCGCGCCGCCGCTACCCTCGCGCTCGGCCGTCGCGCGGGGCTCGAGGCCATCCCTCTGCTGACCCCGCTCCTCTCTGATTCCAGTGAGCAGGTGCGCGCCACCGCCGCCCTGACCCTCGGGCGCGTGGGCGGGGCCGAGGTTCGCAAGGCGCTCGAGGAGCGGCTTCCTCTCGAGGAGAGTCTCGCCGTTCGCGAGGCCATCCAGCAGGGTCTCAGCTTCCTCGAGCCGTAGAGGCGATTACCTCGGCGCAGACCCTCACCCCGACCCTCTCCCAGAGGGAGAGGGAGTTGACTCGGGTTCAACCTGGGGTTCTCGATACCCTCACCCCGGCCCTCTCCCGGCGGGCGAGGGAGTGGGGGGCACGGCCTCGTCTCCCTTCTCGGTGGGCGAGGGAGGAGAGGCTCGCATCGGCCCCGGCCTTCCGTTAGATGGGGGCCATGCGCCCCACCGTGCTCCTCTTCGATATCGATGGCACCCTCGTCACCACCGGCGGTGCCGGCCGCCGCTCCATGGCGCTCGCCTTCCAGAAGCTCCACGGCCGCCTCGATGCCTGTGACTCCTTCAGCTTGTCCGGCATGACCGACCAGGCCATCGTCCGCAAGGCGCTCGACATCATCGGCGTCCACCCCTCCCCCAACGCCATCTCCGCCGTCATCGACTCCTACCTCGAGCACCTCGCTCAGCAGATCCCCCTCGTCAACGACAGCGACTACCGCCTCCACCCCGGCATGCGCGAGGCCGTTGACACCGCCCTCTCCCGTAAGGGCTTCGCCGTTGGACTCGGCACCGGCAACGTCCGCGAGGGCGCCCGCATCAAGCTCGAGCGCGTCCGCATCCATGACCGCTTCTCCTTCGGCGGTTTCGGCTGCGACCACGAGGACCGCGTCGAGCTCATCCGCCACGGCGCCCAGAGCGGCGCCAACCTCCTCGGTGTTCCCCTGGAGGAGTGCCGCGTCGTCGTCATCGGCGATACCCCCAAGGACGTTGCCGCCGCCAAGGGCATCGGCGCCTCCTGCATCGGCGTGGGCACCGGCAACTTCACCCCCGAAGCCCTCCTCGCCTCCGGCGCCGACTACGCCTTCCCCGACTTCACCGCCGGCGAAGCGCTCGCCGCCCTGCTCGACGGACGCTGAGCCCGGCCCCCTTCCCTCCCCCAGGGTGTGGTATCTCCCGCCGCCCCGCCCGGACCCGAGGAGCCCCACCCCATGTCGCTGTCCACCCTCGAAGCCTACGATCTCGTCCGTTTCGCCGAGGCCATCGACTCGCGCCTCGCCGCCGCCGATGAGCTGCTCGCGGGCCGCCCGGGTCTGGAGCGCGAGAAGGAGTGGCTCGCCACCGCCATCCAGATCGTCCGCACCGAGCGCGCCCCCGCCCCCGCCCTCCTCGAAAAAGTCCGCGACCTCCCAGAGCTCGAGGAGGTCCGCGAGGAGTTCGCCTTCAACCTCCAGAACCTCTGGATCGACTCCCTCGAGAAGCTCCACGCCGGCATCACCTTCTGCGCCAGCAGCCGCGCCCCCGTCATCGAGGCCCTCTTCCCCCACCTCAAATTCCCCCAGCTCCGCCGCGCCTCCCGTGACGCCATCCAGGAGTTCAACGCCGGCTACGAGCGCCGCCTCAAGTCCTCCTACGTCTCTCGCATCCTCGCCCGCGACGACTTCGCCTTCGTCCGCCCCGTGCTCGAGCAGGTCGCCACCGCCTATGCCACCTGGCAGGCCTGCTTCGCCCCCGTCCAGCTCCCCCACGAGCAGGCCGCTCCCCTTCGCGCTGAGCTCATCGCCCTCGGCAAGAAGCTGGACATCGCCCTCCGTCAAGCCCGTTGTCTCGCCGAGGCCTCCCTCGCTCCCATCCCGGATGCTTTCGAGAACTCCGGCCTCGCCGCCAAGCCGCGCAAGCGCGCCGCTCGCGGGCTGCCGTTCATCGACGCCGCGGAGTTGGGTGCTCCCGAGGCTGGTGCCCCCGAGGCAGAGGCCACCGAAGCGGTTCCTCTCGAGGCCGACTCTGTCGAGCCCAGTGCCGCCGAGCTGGCCGAGCTCGCAGCGCTCTCCGGGGACGCTCCCGCTCCCGTAGAGCCGGAAGCCGTCGAGGCTCCCCCCGAGGCTCCTCCAGCTCCCGAGGCCGCCGCAGCTCCCGCTCCCGAGGCCCAGCCAGCTCCCGAGCCCTCTCCCGCTCCCCCGGCCGCCGAGCCCGCCAAGGCCCCATCCAAGCGGGGGCGCAAGAAGAACGATCCCAAGTCCACCTCCTCGGAGTCGGCCTGAAAGCCGTGGCCCGCGGCCACCGTTAAGAGGAATCGGCCATGGCCGACGTCGCCCTTCCCATCGATCCCCTCCTGCCCGAGATCGTCGCCACCCTGCGCGGCGCGAGCTCGCTCGTGCTCGAGGCTCCTCCCGGCGCCGGTAAGACAACCCGCGTCCCTCGCGCCCTCCTCGAAGCGGGCCTCGGCCAGGGCAAGGAGATCGTCGTCCTCCAACCCCGCCGCCTCCCTACCCGCCTCGCCGCCCAGCGCGTCTCCGAGGAGATTGGTGAGCGCGTCGGCGAGACCGTCGGCTACCAGGTCCGCTTCGAGGACATCCGCGGCCCCAAGACCCGCCTCTCCTTCGTCACCGAGGGCGTGCTCGGCCGCCGCCTCCTCTCCGACCCCACCCTCCGCGATGTCGGCGCCGTCGTGCTCGACGAGTTCCACGAGCGCCACCTCTCCGCCGACATCTCGCTCGCCCTCCTGCGCCGCCTCCAGCAGGGCCCTCGGCCCGACCTCAAGCTCGTGGTCATGTCCGCCACGCTCGAGGCCGCCCCCATCAGCGCCTACCTCGGCAACTGCCCCACCCTGCGCTCCGAGGGCCGCCGCTTCGACGTCAGCCTCGAGTACCTCCCCACCGCCGATGACCGCTACCTCGATGCCCAGGTCCTCTCCGGCATCAAGCGGCTCCATGCCAACGGCCTCGACGGCGATGTGCTCGTGTTCCTCCCCGGCGCAGGAGAGATCCGCCGCGCCATGGACGCCTGCTCCGAGTTCGCCGGCCGTCACGGCATCGACCTGCTCCCCCTCCACGGAGACCTGCCCCCCGCCGAGCAGGACCGCGCCGTGCGCCGCAGCTCGCGCCGGAAGATCATCCTCTCCACCAACGTCGCGGAGACCTCCGTCACCATCGATGGCGTCGCCGCCGTCATCGACTCCGGCCTCGCCCGCGTCGCCTCGCACTCGCCCTGGTCCGGCCTGCCCATCCTCAAGCTCGCCAAGGTGAGCCGGGCCTCCGCCACCCAGCGCGCCGGCCGCGCCGGCCGTACCCGCTCCGGCCACTGTCTCCGCCTCTACACCCAGCACGACTTCGACGGCCGCCCCGAGCAGGACGCCCCCGAAATCCGCCGCATGGACCTGGCCGAGACCGTCCTCTCCCTGCGCGCCGCCGGCATCACCGACCTCGTCTCCTTCCCCTTCTTCGAGCCCCCTCCCGCCGCCTCGCTCGAGGCCGCCGAGAGCCTCCTGCGCCTCCTCGGCGCTGTGGCTCCCAATGGTTCCGTCACCCCCATCGGCCAGCGGCTCCTGCGCTTCCCCCTCCACCCCCGCCAGGCCCGCATCATCGTCGAGGGCGAGAAGCGTGGCGTTGGCGCGGACGCGGCCCTGCTCGCCGCCCTCGTCGGTGAGCGCGACATCCGCCGCGAGGCTCGCACCAACCTCTCCGGCCCCGGCCGCGCCGCCAATGTCGTCGCCGGGCCCTCGGATCTGCTGGAGCTGCTCGAGCGCTTCCGCGAGGCCGAGCGCTCCAACTTCTCCTCCGGTCGCGTGCAGTCGCTCTCCCTGGAGCAGGGCGCCGTGCAGGCTGTGGACCGCGTTCAGCGCCAGCTCCGGCGCGCCGTGCGCGAACAGGGTCAGCGCCCCTCCCGCCCCGAGGACATGGAACAGGCTCTGATGCTCAGCGCGCTCGCCGGCTACCCGGACCGCGTCGCCCGCCGCCGCAAGCCCCGCTCTCCCGAGCTCCTCCTCTTCGGCGGCGGCACCGCCCAGCTCTCCGACGTCAGCGTCGTCCAGGAGCCCGAGCTCATGATCGCCGTCGACGCCGAGGAGCGTCCCGGCCGCGGCGTCATCATCCGCATCGCCAGCGCCGTCGAGCCCGAGTGGCTGCTCGACCTGTACCCCGACGCCCTGGAGGAGGTGGATGCCCTCCAGTGGAACCCCTCCTCCAAGCGCGTCGAGCGCATCACCCGCCTGTCCTACGGAAATCTCGTCCTCGAGGAGACACGCACGCCCGCCCCTCCCTCCGAGGAGGCCGCCCGCGTCCTCGTGGAGCAGGCTCTGGCTGCCGGCCCCGGCCGCTTCGCCGACCCCGAAGCTCTCCTGCATTGGCGCACCCGCGTCGCCCTGCTCGCCCAGGCCTTCCCCGAGGCCGGTTTTCCCACCGTCGACGACGCCTTCATGCGCGACTCGCTGGCGTCCCTGTGCGCGGGCGCCCGGAGCTTCGCCGACCTCGAGGGGGTTTCACTCCTCGACGCGCTCTACTCCCGGCTCTCCGCTGAACAGGCCCGGCTCCTGTCCAACCACGCCCCCGAGAAGGTCTCCCTCCCCGGCGGACGCACCTCCAAGGTCCATTACGAGCCCGGAAAACCGCCCTGGGTCGAGTCTCGCCTCCAGGACTTCTTCGGCATGGCCCAGGGTCCCAGTGTGTGTGCTGGCAGGGTTCCGCTCGTGCTGCATCTGCTCGCGCCCAATATGCGCGCTGTGCAGGTCACCACCGACCTCGCGGGGTTCTGGGAACGGCATTACCCCTCCATCCGCAAGGAGCTGTGCCGGAAGTATCCGAAGCACAGCTGGCCCGAGGATCCGCGCCATGCGCAGACCCCGGCCGAGCGCGGACGGCGGATTTGAGAAGTACTGGGGGTGATGCGTAGACCCTCACCCCAGCCCTCTCCCAGAGGGAGAGGGGGCATACGCGGGTTCAACCAGGGGCCTTGATACCCTCACCCCGTCCCTCTCACAGCTTCTTGCGCATCTCCAGGTGGTCGATGCCCGCTTCCTGGAAGACCGCCCCCAGCGGCTCGTAGCCCTGCTTCTTGTAGAACTCCAGCGCGTACAGCTGCGAGTGCAGCATGATGCCGCTCACTCCCCGCCGACGTGCCTCGTCCTCCAGGGCCGTTAGCAGCATCGCTCCCACTCGCGCCTTCCGGTGCGCCTGTAGCACCGCCATGCGGCCAATCTGGCCCCACCTCCCCGTCTCTCCGGGCGGTGGCTCCGGCAACATCACCAGACGCCCTGTTCCAATGGCGTGCCCACTCTGGAACGCCAGCACGTGGTACGCCTTCGCATCTTCGGCGTCCCGCTCGATCCCCTCCGGGACGTGCTGCTCCTCGATGAACACCACCTCGCGGATGGCGAGCGCCTGAAACAACTCAGCCTCGGTCTTGATCTGCGCGATGGTGACGGGCTGTGGCTGAGGCTGTGGGGTCTCCGGGTTCGACATGGCTCCGGCCAAGGTACACAAATCCTGGCGGGTCAAACAGACGAAAAGGCACGCCAACGTGCTAAGCGCCCCCCCGACTCGATGCTCCCTACCCAGGCCTCCGGGCGCCGCCCCCTCATCGGCTTCTACGCCCTCTACTTCGGTACCACCGGCATCGTCCTGCCCTTCCTCCCCGCCTACCTGAAATCCCTGACCCTCTCCGTCTCCCAGGTCGGCCTCCTCCTCTCCCTCGGCCCCCTGCTCGCCCTCGGCGCCCCCCACTTCTGGGGTCACCTCGCCGATCGCTTCGGCCGCCCCAACCGCGTCCTCTCCTTCATCTGCGCTGGCGCCTGCGTGGGCTTCCTCCCCCTCTTCTTCGTCGACCGTTTTCCCACCCTCGTCGCCACCCTCGCCGCCTACGCCTTCTTCGCTTCCTCCATCACCCCCCTCATCGACAGCCTCGCCCTCCAGCACATTGCCCAGAACGGCGGCTCCTACTCCCACCTGCGCCTCTTCGGCTCGCTCGGCTTCGTGCTCTCCGCCACCCTCTTTGGCCTCACCGTGGACTCCGTGGGCCGCACCACCTTGCTCGCGGCCTTCGCCCTCCTGACCGCGCTCACCCTCTGGAGCTTCACCCTCCGTGACTCCAGGAGTCTCCCAGCCAGGCGCCCCGTCCACCCCCTCGCCGGGCTCCAGCTCCTCGCCGACCGAGAGCTGCGTTGGCTGCTCGCCGCCTGCGCCCTCCATTGGATCGCCTGCGCCCCCTACCACGGCACCTTCTCCATCTTCGTCGGCTCGCTCGGACTGCCCCCCTCCGTGGTGGGCATCGCCATGGGGCTCGGGGTCGCCGCCGAGGTGGTCGTGCTGCTCCTCTACCCCCGCCTGGCCGACCGCATCTCCCCTCGCGACCTCCTGGTGCTCGCCTTCACCGCCAGCACCCTGCGCTGGGCCGGCCTCTCCCTCGCCACCTCTCGCGGCGTCATCGTCGGCCTCTCCCTGCTCCACGGCCTGTCCTTCGGCGCCTTCTACGTGGCCAGCATCGCCATCGTCGTCCGCCGCGTCCCTCCCCACCTGCGCGCCTCCGGCCAGGGCCTCTTCGCCGCCATCACCTTCGGGATCGGCGGACTGGTGGGCTACTCCTCCGCCGGGGCCGGCTACGACTGGCTCGGCGGACACCGCCTCTTCGCCGTCGCCGCCGTCCTCGACCTGGCCGCCGCCGCGCTCATCCTGCGCATCACGCCCCAGGAGCCCCGCCTCCCGGCGTGATAACCTGCGCCCGATGCGATCCGCCCTCCTCGCACTCGTCCTCTGCCTCTCTTCCTTCCCCGCCGTCGCCCAGCCGGAGGTCTTCTTCGGCGCTGGTAACGATGTGCCCAACATCAAGGAGGAGGACTTCGACCGCCGCTTCCTCAGGACCGGCGTGTACCGGGCCCTCGTCCAGGGAACGAACGACCCGAACTGTGCCCAGCTCCTCGGTGGGCTGCTCACGTTGCTCGGTGAGACCGCGCCCCTGCTCCACAAGCGCGATGAGAACTTCTACCTGGACCCCCTGCTCGTCCAGGCCCTCGGCACCCAGCTGAGCACCCCGCGCTTCCAGGCCAACGCGTACCTGGTGGCCATGGTGCGCCGCGTGCTGATCGACCGCAGGCTGTCCCCCAACTGGTTCCAGACCGCGTCTGCCCTCGGGCCCGTGGTGCTCACCATCGACGTGGGCAAGCTGCGCTTCATCTCCGAGGGGCTCCAGCCCATCGACAGCTTCTTCCTCACCCTTCCCGCCCTGCGCGAGCGCTATGAGATTGAGGTCCGCCGCGCCAACGCCACGACCGCCCGCTCCGCCGAGAAGATGTTCCGCGAGAACTACCTCGACCGGCAGGTGGCCTTCGGTGGCCTCGAGCTGATCGACCTGGACATCGAGCAGCCCAAGAAGAAGAAGCCGGCCAAGAAGCGCAAGGGCGAGCCTGTCGTCGAGGAGGAGCCCGAGGAGCCCACGGCCGTGGCCAAGCTGGTGTGGTACCCGACCGCCGCCGACGAGGGCGAGATCAACCCCTTTGGCACGCCGAAGAAGCGCCCCACCGTCAACATCACCGCGCGGCTCGCGCCCCAGCAGTACCTGGACCTGAGCCGCATCCCCAAGGGCACCCAGCTCATGGTGCGCGGACGGTTCTGGGGCTTCAAGAAGGCGGTGGACGAGGTGGAGCTGCGCGACGGGCTCATCTTCCAGGACCGCAACTGGGCCCAGGGCAACGTCCTGGCCGATCCCAACGCCGTGGCTCGCTGCCCCTTCGCCGTCAACGAGCTGATGGGCGGGGCCCCGGTACAGTCGGGCGCCTTCGGTCAGCCGGGCCGGTAACCGGACCACGGGTTTCCCAGAGCACCTGGGGCTCGCGCCTCCCCTCCACCAGGAGGCGCGGCACTCCGAAAGACACTATCCGGCGATGGCCGGGGACGAGCCCGAAGCCGACTGGGCCGCCCGGGCCGCCGCGGTCCGCCACATCCAGGGTGCCGAGACGAGCTGGAAGGTGCCCAGGGTGCCGATCAGGGGCAGCCACATGACGTGGACGAACTGCGCCTGAATCCACCACTGCACCATCAGCTCGATTTGCATCAGGAACGTCGACAGGGTGACCCCCACCATGAGCGCGATGCCGGCCTGCCGCCGCACCAGCAGCAGGATCAGCGTCAGCGGGTTGAGGATCGTGAACGCCTTGCTCAAAACACCCCACACCAGCGGAACGGTGGTCCCGGGCACCGGTCCCGTGGTGGACATCGTCAGGCCGTTGTTCACCACGTCGAGGACGTGACTGAGGGAGGTCACGCTGTAGCAGATGCAGTAGATGACGAGAAAGATGATCTCGGTCCGGCGCGAGAGGATGCGGGGAGCCTGGGGGCTGGAATCGGTGGTCATGGAGAGACAGACAGTAGTCGCAGGCAGGAGGCGTCGTCACTGGGGGTAGGTGTCCCGTCGGTGAGCCCCCCGTCCACGGCTCGGGAATCCTCCCCCGAGCCCTTCCGTCGAGCCGTCCCTGGCATGGGCCGTGCTCCCCCACGGGGACCACCCAACACCACGAGGGACCATGAAGGTCGACGGACACCCTGAAGCAACGCCGGCCCGGCCGGCCTCGGACAAGGGACGTTTCCAGGAAGCACTGAAGAAAGCCCCCCCAGAGACGGCAAAGCCCCCCATCAAGGGAGGACCCACCACCCGGGCCCCGGTGACCGCCACCCGGGGTGCCACGGGAGCCCTGGCCACCACCGGGCTGGCGCGAACCCCCCAGCGAGGCGCCTTCGCCAGTGCCGAGCACCTTGGCCAGGTACGCCAGGGCCTGAATGCCGAGGCCCACCGGCTCCGAGAGGTGCGCGGCGATACCCACCAGACGCACCAGGAGCGGACGCAGCAGCGCGTGACCGAGCTCATCGCCCGGGAGCTGGCCCGGGAGCCCCGCGCCGAGCCCAGCTCCCCCCGCTCCGCGCCCTCCTCACCGGCCCCCGAGACTCCGACCCCAACCCCTCTGACAGAGGCCCTGTCCACCACGGGAGGCGAGCGTCCGGGAGGCTCCGGAGGGGCGGTGGCCGTAGAGGCCTCGAACCCCGAGGTCCGTGTGCAAGCGACCCTGGAGCTCATCGAGCAGATTGAGGTGTTCGTGAAGTCGCAGCGGCCCGCGTTGGCGATGCGCCTGGGAGGAACACTGGACGCCACCGTGGAGGTGGAGCGCACCGGCGAGCGTGAGGTGTCCCTGCGCATCCAGGGGCGCCGAGGAGGATTCCCCCAAAAGGACCTGGCGCGCATCCGCGAGGCCTTGGCCGCTCGCGGACTGAAGCTCAGTGCCTTCGTGGCTTCTTGAAACGGGCCCGGGAATGAAAAAGGCCCTGCCGC
Source organism: Archangium lansingense (assembly GCF_026626635.1). GTDB lineage: Bacteria > Myxococcota > Myxococcia > Myxococcales > Myxococcaceae > Archangium > Archangium lansingense. Next base: position 5,347,397 of record NZ_JAPNKA010000001.1, on the reverse strand, counting down.
CTTTCGGCGGAGGGCCTCGAACCCCAGAGCAACGAGCCTACTTGCCGGGCTTCTCCAGGAGCTGGCTCCGCTTGCCCTTCTTGTCCTTGAACTCCTCGGCCTCGGGCAGGGACGCCTTCTTCTCCGCGATGTTCGGCCACTCGGTGGCGAACTTCGCGTTCAGCGCCTTGTACTCGGCGTACTCAGAGGGCAGATCCGACTCGGGGAAGATCGCCTTGGTCGGGCAGACCGGCTCACACGCACCGCAGTCGATGCACTCGTCCGGGTGGATGACCAGGAAGTTGGCGCCCTCGTAGAAACAGTTGACGGGGCAGACCTCGACACAGTCGGTGTACTTGCACTTGATGCAAGGCTCGGTGACCACGTAAGCCATTGAAATCTCCTCTTGGACTGTGAGTCCGTACGCGCGCGCGCACACTACATGGGTTGTAACGGGGGGGGCACCCCTTAAATGGAGTACCCCTTCAGCCTACTCACCCCAGGAGCCCTTGGGCACGCATCAGTTCGGCTACCAGGAGCGCTCCCTTGGCCGCCCCCATCTTGGTGTTGTGGGAGACGAGCAGGTACTTGAAGCCGTTCTCCAGCACGCCGTCCTCGCGCACCCGGCCCACCGTGGTGGCCATGCCCGCGTGCGTGTCCCGATCGAGCCGCGGCTGCGGGCGGAACGGGTCCTCCAGCACCTCAATCCAGCGCGGCGGAGCGGACGGCAGGTTGCGAGACACCTCGGCCCCCCGCCACTCGCGCATCGCCTGCATCACCTCCTGCACGGAGGCCTTGCGAGCCAGCGACACGAAGACGGACTCGGTATGGCCCTCCATCACCGCCACGCGGGTGCAGGTGCACGACACCCGCACGTCATGCGAGGTGATGGCGGCTCCCGCGGCGTCCAGCGTGCCGAGGATCTTCTTGGTCTCCACCTGGACCTTCTCCTCCTCCTTCGGGATGAAGGGGATGACGTTGTCCAGGATGTCCAGACCGATGACGCCCGGCGAGCGGCCCGCGCCGGACATGGCCTGCATGGAGGTCATCAGCACCGACTTGATGCCGAAGCGCTCGGCCAGCGGAGCCAGGGTGATGGCCATACCGGTGGTGGTGCAGTTGGGGATGGGAACGATGTAGCCCTTCCAGCCGCGGCGCTTCTGTTGCTCGCGCACCAGCCGGGAGTGGTCGGCGTTCACCGGGGGGATGAGCAGCGGCACGTCCGCCTCGTAGCGGAAGGCGCTGGCCGCGGAGAACACGGGGATGTCCCGCGCCAGCCGAGGCTCCAGGTCCTTGGCCACGTCCGACTCCACCGCCGAGAAGGCCAGGTCGTAGTCCTTCGCCTGAACCTCCTCACCACTCACCACCTTCATCTTCGCGATCGACTCCGGGAGCGCCTCGGGGACGAACCAGGCGGTCATCCCGTTGGAGGCTTTGAGCGCCTCGGCGTAGGCCTTGCCCGCCGAGCGCGGCGACGCCGCCAGTCCGGTGAGCTCGATGGAGGGGTGCTCCTTCAGCGCGGCAATGAACTGCTGGCCGGCGAGTCCAGTGGCGCCAATGAGGACAGCGCGAAGCTTGGCCATGGTGTCAGACTCCCTTTCTCTGGGGGTCGAGAGGTGGCGGGTCCTTTACACCCTTTGGCGCCGGACTTCTACGCACCGCGGCGAGCATGGCCCCCAGCCGGGCTCAGCACAGCCCGCTCGCCGAGGCGCCCGACATATGGCTCTCGGTCGGCAACCCGTGGGTGATCCATCCCTGGAGGCCCCCCTCCAGGCACACCGCGTTGAGCCCCCGGTGGTTGAGCAGACGGCAGGCCCGGCGCGCGTCGGAGCCGTCCGGGGCACACCCGCACACCACGATCAGCTCGTCGTCGGGGAGCACCGCGGCGTCCCGCAGAATCTCCTCGAAGGGCATCCACAGGGCACCGGGGATATGCAGGCCGTAGCGATCCCAATCCTCGGGATCACGGCAGTCGAGCACGAGCACTTCCTCGTCTCCGAGCCGGACATAGAGCTCGGTACAAGGGATACGGGGATCCACCACCCGGACCTCCTGGCTGCGGTGTCTGTCCCGCAGAACGGGGGGCGTCCCCAGTCCCTTCCCCTGAGCCTGCCTGCCCGCCTCGGAGCGCGCCTGCCTAGAGGCCGAGCTGCTTGGCGATGATCTCGTTCATGATCTCGCTGGTGCCCCCACCGATGGGGCCCAGGCGCGCGTCCCGCCAGTGGCGCTGGATGTCGTACTCCATCATGTACCCGGCGCCGCCATGGAGCTGGAGGCAGGCATCGGCCACCCGGCAGGCCGTCTCGGTGGCCACCTTCTTGGCCATGGACGTCTGGGCGATGGCGTACTCGCCGCCCACGTGCAGGCGCAGCGCGTGGTAGGTGAGCTGACGCGCCGCCTCGAACTCGGTGGCCAGCTCGGCGATGCGGTGCCGCACCACCTGGAACTCGTGGAGCGCGTGACCGAAGGCCCGCCGGTCCCTCACGTGGGCCATGACGACCTCCAGCATCTCCTCCATGGCCCCGAGCGCGCCCAGGGCGAGCGACAGGCGCTCCCACTGGAAGTTGCCCATGATCTGATAGAAGCCCTGCCCCTCCACCCCGCCGAGCAGGTTGGCCGCGGGCACCCGGCAGTCCTCGAAGAAGAGCTCCCCGGTGTCCGAGGCGCGCCACCCGAGCTTCTTGAGCTTGCGCCCCACGGAGAAGCCGGGAGTGCCCTTCTCCACCACTAGCAATGCCAGGCCCTTGTGCCCGGCGTCCGGGTTCGTCTTCACCGCCAGCACGACGAAGTCCGCCCGGACTCCGTTGGTGATGTAGGTCTTCGAGCCATTGACGATGTAGTGCTCCCCGTCGCGTCGAGCGGTGGTGCGCAGGCCGGCCACGTCCGAGCCGCCATTCGGCTCGGTGATGCCGAGCGCGCCGATCTTCTCCCCCCGAATGGCCGGGGCGAGGAAGCGCTGCTTCTGGTCCTCGGAGCCGTACTTGTGGAGGGGGCCGGTGGCGATGGTGTGCTGAGCCCCCAGGCCGGCGGCGACCCCTCCCGAGCCGCAGCGCCCCATCTCCTCGAGCAACACCGCCTCATAGAGTTCCCCGGCGTTGGAGCCCCCATAGGCCTCCGGGTACTTGAGACCGAGGAAGCCCAGCTCGCCGAAGCGGGTGAAGAGCTCCCGAGGGAACTCCTCCTGCTCCTCCCACTGGCTCGCGAAGGGCTTCAGCTCCTTCTCCACCACCGCTCGGACGGTGCGGCGGAAGGCCTCGTGCTCCTCCTGGTACAGCCCGTAACCCTGCAGCATCGTTGACATCCCTCCGGTGGCTAGCGGGACCGCTCGCGCCCGATGCTACCGGACAGGGATGTGCACGCCCCCCTCTCTCCTGTCTTGACCCGGCTGTTTCGGGTTCATATAAGGCGGACACGCTTCTCGCGGCGCCATAGCCAAGTGGTAAGGCAAAGGTCTGCAAAACCTTCATTCCCCGGTTCGAATCCGGGTGGCGCCTCACAGCCAAGGCCCGATGTGGACTCCGGTTCACATCGGGCCTTCGTGTTTCCAGGCCCTCGGAGGATGCTCGCGGCCCCACTCTTCCCGGAGCCTCTGCCTGAGCACCGCCTCCTCCCGCCGACTGCTCTCCTCCCTCCTGTCCCTGTCCCTCCTCGGCTCGCCGGCCCTGGCGAAGGAGCCCGCCAAGCCTGCTGCGAAGGCCCAGGACGCCTCGCGGGCCGAGGCGGCGCGGTTGGTCTCCGCGTTCCTCGGGGACACGCCACTGATGAGCGATCTGCAGTCCCTCGTGGATGAGGTGGGCGGAAGGGCCACGGGCTCGTCGGCGAACCTGCGCTCGGTGGACTGGGCGCTCGCGCGCTTCCGCGAGGCCGGCGTCGAGGCGCGCAAGGAGGCCTTCCAGATGCCGAGACTGTGGCTGGAGCGTTCGGCGTCTGCCACCGTGAGCGGCAAGGGGCTGGAGTTCTCGCCTCGCATCGCGGCCATGCCCTTCTCCACCGCCACGCCCAAGGGCGGACTGACGGCCCCGCTACTCGATGCGGGCAAGGGTACGGAGAAGGAGCTCAAGGCGCTCGGGGAGAAGGCGAAGGGCGCGTTCCTGCTCGTGGACACGGTGGAGCTGAAGGACGTGGACGGCCTGTTCCGCGAGTACGCCGAGTCCGCGGAGATCGAGCAGCGGGCCTTCGCGGCCGGCGCGGCGGGCGTGGTGTACATGGGCTCGAGGCCCAACAACCTGCTCTACCGGCACAACGTATCGGTGGGCCTGCGCAACACGCGGCCCATGATGGTGATGGAGCGTGACGGGGCGCTGCGAGCCCAGCGCCTGCTGCGCACGGGCAAGCCGCTGACGCTCACGGCGGAGATCGATCTCCAGACCGGGCCGGCCTACGAGAGCTACAACGTCATCGGGGAGCTCCGCGGCAGTACGCGCCCGGACGAGGTGGTGGTGCTCGGCGCGCACCTGGACTCGTGGGACCTGGGCACGGGGGCGCTGGACAACGGGGCCAACGTGGTGGCGCTCATCGACGTGGCCCGGCAGATGAAGCGCCTGGGAATCAAACCGGCGCGCACCATTCGCTTCGCGCTGTGGAACGGCGAGGAGCAGGGCATGTTCGGCTCGGAGGGCTACGTGAAGGCGCACGAGGCCGAGCTGGACAAGCACGTGATGGCGTCCTCGTTCGACATTGGCTGCGGGCGCATCAACGGCTTCTTCACGGGAGGCCGCCCCGAGCTGCCGCCCCTGGTGGACCGGGCGCTCGATTCGGTGAAGGGACTGGGCCCCTTCACACAGGTGGACGTGCCCATCGTGGGCACGGACAACTTCGACTTCATGCTGCACGGAGTGCCCAACCTGGTGGCCAACCAGGAGCCGGCGCTCTACGGCCCGAACTACCACGCGCGCTCGGACGAGCTGGACAAGTGCGACCCGCAGCAACTGCGGCTCAACACGGCCATCGCGGCGGCCCTGGCGTACGGCTTCGCGCAGATGGACGAGAAGCTGCCGCGCCACTCACGGGCCCAGGTGGAGGAGCTGGTCCGCACCACGGACCTGGGCCAGCAGATGAAGAGCTTCAACATGTTGGAGGACTGGACGTCCGGGAAGCGCGGGCGGAAGGGCTCCGCCACCACGGGCTCCGTGACTCGCTGATGTGCTCCGGGGCCGTCGGAGCAGAGCTTCTCCGACGGCTTCGGGATTGCACAGGGCGAGCAGCATGATGAATCTTCCTCTCATGGCCCCCAGCCGCCCGCCCGAGCCCCCATCCACCGAGCGAAACGCCCCGTCCGTCGAGGCGGCCTTCCAGGCGACTCCTCCGGAGATGGTGGCGGAAATCCTCAACGGAGAGCTGCACGTCAGCCCGCGCCCGGCCAGGCCGCACACCAGCGCGGCATCGGGCCTGGGAGCCATCCTCACCATGCCCTTCAGGTACGGCAAGGGAGGCCCGGGCGGGTGGGTCATCCTCGATGAGCCTGAACTGCACCTCGGCCCCCGGCCGGACAAGCTCGTGCCAGACATCGCCGGATGGAAGCGCGAGCGCCTGCCCGGAGCCATCGGAGGAGAGGACGCCCCAGCGCACTACGATCTCGCCCCGGATTGGGTGTGCGAAGTGCTCTCCAAGAGCACGCGTCGCATCGACAAGATCCAGAAGATGCGCATCTACGCCCGTGAGGGCGTGCGGAACGTGTGGCACGTGGACCCGGTTGCCCAAACGCTCGAGATCTTCCGGCTCGAGGGGCGCCACTGGCTGCTCGTCGACTCCGTCGGTGGAGACGAGCGGGTCCGCGCCGAACCGTTCGAAGCCATCGAGCTCGAGTTGGCGCTCGTCTGGGCCGAGTAGCCTGGACTCAACAGGCGCAGCCAGGCCCCTTGCGGCAGACCTTGCTGCACGAGATGCACGAGTCTCCACAGGGGCAGCCCTTCGTGCACACCTTGCAGCAGCTTCGCGCGGGCTCGACGCTGCTGGGAGACTCCGACGAAGAGGTGTCCTCCGAGTCCTCCCAGCCCGTGCTCCGAGAAGTGTCCGGCTGCGTGGAGGCAGGCGCCACCTTGTGCTCCGACGGCGACTGCCCCGGCTGACTCTGGAGCTGCCCTGCGACTTCCTCCGGCGGTGATGACCGGGTGAGCGCGTTCGCGCAGCGCTGAAGGTCCTCGGCACTCGGAGCCTTGTCCTTCCCTTTCTGCTTGTGCCGCAGGCGCAACGCATCGGCGGCGCAAGAGCAGAAGCTCAGGCGCTGCGCCTCGGGAATGCCGGAATCGGCCTGCTTGACCTTCTCGGAACAGCTCATGACGAAGGTCAGGACCGCCTCGCTGGATAACTCTTTCGGCTCGAAGAGATTCGGAGTGTCAGCGAAGGCGGTGAGCGACAGGCACAGCACAGCAATCAGCACGTGACGGGACATGAGCCCTCCGCGATGGAGGATCGGCGGAGCATTGCCATGCAGTCAATCGAGCGGCCGTGCTGAAAGTTGATACGGACAACCTTCCGCTGGGAAGCTCCAGGACATGACCCAACCCGGAGCACCCCGAAGCAGCGCCTTCGAGGACGCCCTTGAGGCGCTCTACCGCGTCTTCGCTCGGTACGCGCCTCGCGGAGTGGTCATGGGCTGCACGCACTGCGTGAGCGAGGAAGAGATGGCTCAGCTCACGGCTACACCCCTGCGCGCGCACACTGGAGAGAGCCTCGGCCGCTACGCCTTCAAGGCCATGACCACCTGGGGAGTGGAGAGCGACTTCATCGAGAACGCATTCTTCACGAATCCCAGCGGCCCGTATTCGGCCGAGCTGTCCTCCAGCGCGGACATCCTGAACTGGAAGCACGGCGAGTCCTGACCCGAAGCCAGGAACCGCCGCCGTCTACCCCAGCGCCGCGCGCGTTGCGGAACATCTCCGGCCTCAGCTGCTGGTTGCCTACGTATCGAGCAGGGCTGGATCCTCCCACACATCCTCATGCCCATCCGCGACCAGAAATCTCCAGCCAGGAGGGAGCCCCAAGAACTTCAACGCGAGCGGGCACCATTCGGCCAGGTGAGCCACGTGCACGGGCTGGAAGAAATCAGGGGCTGCCGATAGCTCACCACCTGCCCAGATGTACCAGCCCGTAGTGTCCCCCTGGATGGGATGCCTCAGGCCGTTGATGGGCATGAGGCCAGTCCTCACATTGAGTGCAACCCCGACCTTCATGTCTGAGGGGGCCTCAACGAATGACGTTCCATGCTCTTCACAGAGCCTGAGCTGTGAATCGCGAACGTCCTCACTCATGAAGACTTCACCCCAACGCCGCGCGAGCGTTGCGGAACATCCGCATCCAGGGGCCGTCCTCGCCCCACTCCGGCGGGCACCAGGAGTACTGCACGCTCCGGCTCACGCGCTCCGGGTGCGGCATCATGATGGTGACGCGTCCGTCCCTCGACGTCAGGCCCGCGATTCCGTGCGGCGAGCCGTTCGGGTTCGCCGGGTACGTCTCCGTCACCCGCCCCTGATTGTCCACGAAGCGCACCGGCACTACGCCCAGCCCGTTCACCCTCGCCGCATCCTGCGCGCTGGCGAACTCCGCCCTCCCCTCTCCGTGCGACGACGCGATGGGGATACGGCTGCCTGCCATGCCCTTGAAGAACAGCGACGGGCTCTCCGCCACCTCCACCTGCACCAGCCGCGCCTCGAACTGCTCAGACGCATTGCGCACGAAGTGCGGGAAGTGCTCGGCCCCAGGAATGAGCTCACGCAGCTGCGACATCATCTGGCAGCCGTTGCAGATACCCAGAGCAAAGGAGCCCGAGCGCGCGAAGAACTCGGCGAACTCATCCCGAGCCCTCGTGTTGAACAGGATGGAGCGCGCCCAGCCTCCACCCGCGCCCAGCACGTCACCGTACGAGAAGCCTCCGCAGGCCGCGACACCCGTGAAGTCCTTCAGCGACACCCTCCCCGTGAGGATGTCGCTCATGTGCACGTCCACCGCGTTGAAGCCCGCGCGCATGAACGCCCGCGCCATCTCGAACTGGCTGTTCACGCCCTGCTCGCGAAGGATGGCCACCCGAGGCTTCGCTCCCTTCGCGATGTACGGCGCCGCCACGTCCTCCGTCGGGTCGAACGTGATCCGGGCCGACAGGCCAGGGTCGCTCGGGTCGCACTTCGCGGCGTACTCCTCCTCCGCGCAGCGCGGGTTGTCGCGCAGCTTCTGCATCTCGTAGCTGACGCGCGACCACACCTTGCGCAGCGCCACGGTCTCCTCCTCCAGGAGGACCTTCGCGCCCTGCCGCACCCGCACCGTCTGCGCCGCGCTCGGCCGGCCGAGCTCGTGGTACGCGGAACCCAGCCCGTGCTTCGTCAGCACTTCCCGCACTCGCTGGAGGTCCGAGGCCTTCACCTGCAGCACCGCGCCCAACTCCTCGTTGAACAGCGCCGCCACGGCATCCGAGCCCAGCGCGGCCACATCCACCTCGAAGCCGCAGTGCCCCGCGAAGGCCATCTCCACCAGCGTGGTGAGGAGGCCACCGTCGGAGCGGTCATGGTAGGCCTGCACCAGGCCCGCCTCGTTGAGCGCCTGCATCGCGGTGAAGAAGCCCTTGAGCGTCTCGGGGCTCTCCACGTCCGGGCAGCGCGGGCCCACCTGCGAGTACGCCTGCGCCAGCACCGAGCCACCCAGCCGCTGCTTGCCGCCCGCCAGGTCCACGAACACCAACCGCGAGTCCGCGCTCGGCTCGCGAAGCTGCGGCGTGAGCGACTTGCGCACGTCCAGCACCGGCGCGAAGGCCGACACAATCAGCGACAGCGGCGCCGTCACCGCCTTGCGAGCCCCCTTCTCCTCCCACACCGTGCGCATGGACATGGAGTCCTTGCCCACCGGAATCGTCAGACCCAGCGCCGGGCACAGCTCCATGCCCACCGTCTTCACCGCGGCGTAGAGGTTGGCGTCCTCGCCCGGGCTGCCGGCGGCCGCCATCCAGTTGGCCGACAGCTTCACATCTCCCAGCTTGCCAATCCGCGCCGAGGCGATGTTCGTCACGGCCTCGGCCACCGCCATGCGCGCCGAGGCGGCCGCGTCGATGAGCGCCACCGGCGTGCGCTCGCCCATGGACATGGCCTCGCCCGTGTAGCCCGCGTGCGCCGACAACGTCACCGCGCAGTCCGCCACCGGCACCTGCCACGGGCCCACCATCTGGTCCCTCGCCGTCAGGCCCGACACCGTCCGGTCGCCAATCGTGATCAGGAAGCCCTTGTCCGCCACCGTCGGGTGCCCGAGCACCCGCCCCAGCATCTCCTTCACCGGCGCATCCAGCTTCAGCTCGGCGTGCGTCAGCGGCCTCGACTTCACGTCCCGGTGCATGCGCGGCGGCTTGCCGAACAGCACGTCCATCGGGATGTCGATGGGCGCGTTGCCGAACTGCCGGTCCGTCACCTTCAGCACCTGCTCCGCGGTCGCATCACCCAGCACCGCGAAGGGCGCCCGCTCGCGCTCGCACAGGGCCGAGAAGCGCTCCAGGTCCTCCGGCGCGATGGCCAGCACGTAGCGCTCCTGCGCCTCGTTGCACCAGATCTCCACCGGCGCCATGCCGGGCTCGGCGTTGGGCACCTCGCGCAGCTCGAAGTGTCCACCCAGGTCGTTGTCGTGGATGAGCTCCGGCACCGCGTTGGACAGGCCGCCCGCGCCTACGTCATGAATCGAGCGGATGGGGTTGGCATCGCCCTGCGCCCAGCATCGGTCGATGACCTCCTGGCAGCGCCGCTCCATCTCCGCGTTGTCGCGCTGCACCGAGGCGAAATCCAGGTCCGCCACGCTCGCGCCCTGTGTCATCGAGGACGCCGCGCCGCCGCCCAGGCCGATCAGCATCGCCGGGCCGCCCAGCACGACGATCTTGTCCCCCGGCTTCAGCGTGCCCTTCTGTACGTGCTGCGCCCGGATGTTGCCCAGGCCACCGGCGATCATGATGGGCTTGTGATAGCCGCGCACCTCAACGCCCTCGGGCGTAGGCACCTGCATCTCGAAGCTGCGGAAGTAGCCGCACAGGATGGGCCGGCCGAACTCGTTGTTGAAGGCGGCTCCACCCAGCGGGCCATCGATCATGATGTCGAGCGCGGACACGATGCGCTCCGGCTTGCCGTAGGGCTGCTCCCAGGGCTGCTCGAAGCCCGGGATGCGCAGGTTGGACACGGAGAACCCGGTCAGGCCCGCCTTGGGCTTCGCTCCACGACCCGTGGCACCCTCGTCGCGAATCTCTCCACCCGCGCCCGTCGAGGCACCCGGGTGCGGCGAGATGGCCGTGGGATGGTTGTGCGTCTCCACCTTCATCAGGATGTGCGCGGGCTCGCGGTGGAAGCGGTACTCGCCGCTGGCCACCTCCGGGAAGAGGCGCTCCACCTCGAAGCCCTCCATCACCGCCGCGTTGTCCTTGTACGCCGACAGCACGCCTTCCTTGTTCGCCGCGTAGGTGTTCTTGATGGACTGGAAGAGCGAGCGCTCCTGCTGCTCGCCGTCGATGGTCCACGAGGCGTTGAAGATCTTGTGCCGGCAGTGCTCGCTGTTCGCCTGCGCGAACATCATCAGCTCGACGTCGGTGGGGTTGCGCTTCAGCTCGGTGAAGCGCGCCACCAGGTAGTCAATCTCATCCTCGGCCAGCGCCAGGCCCAGCTCGCGGTTGGCGGTGACGAGCGCGGCGCGGCCCCCTCCCACCACATCCACCGTGGTCAGAGGCCGGGGCGTGTGCCCGGCGAAAAGGATCGCGGCGTCCTCCTCGCGCCCCACCACCGCCTGCGTCATCCGGTCGTGCAGCACCGGCTGAACACGGGCGAGCTGCTCGGGGCGCAGAGCCTTGCCGGCTCCGTCAGCGACCCAGTAGGCGATGCCCCGCTCGATGCGCCGCACGCCGCGCAGGCCGGTGTTGTAGAAAATGTCCGTGGCCTTGGACGACCAGGGCGAGATGGTGCCGGGGCGCGGGATGACGAGCTGCAGGCTGCCGCGCTGCTCTCCTCGGGTCAGCCGAGGACCGTACTCCAACAGCCGGTCCATCAAGGCCCGCTCGGACTCCGAGAGGGCGGTTGCGACATCGACGAAGTGCACGAACTCCGCGTAGACGGAGGCGACGGCCGGCTCCAGCTCGCGGCAGCGAGCGAGCAACTTGGCCAGACGGAACTCGGAGAGGGCGGGGGCACCACGCAGGGTGAGCATGGAATCTCAGGGAGAGGGGGTCCGGAAAGGCGAGGGCGTCTTATAACCACAGGCCCCTTCCTGCATCTGAAAGAGAGTCACCGGAGGCCGGAGAGGTGCTTCTCCCCCTGCCCTCCCCCGGGCGATCGGAGGTCCCTCCGCCGGGCCTGGATATGGTTGAATACCGCGCTTATCCGGCATGGCCGGGCACCACCCTGGGCCCGGCGGGGGAGTCTCCGAGGAACAGCATGGTGAGAGCGAACACGACCCTGACCGCCTTGTGCGCCCTGGTGCTGGGCGTGGCCTGTACGGCCCCCACTCCAGAGGAGCCAACCCGGCAGGCGCCAAAGGCCACCCGTCGAGCCCTGGGCGAAGGCCCCGCCTCCCTCGTGATGGACGTGGGGTCGAAGGCCGAGAGCGCGCTGGTGCGCTACCCCGAGTCGCTCGCGGTGGCGGGGACGACACTCCTGTTCTCGGCCAACGACGACAGCACCGGGCCTGAGCTGTGGAGGCTCGATTCCACGGGCCCCGCGTTGGTGGCCGACATCGCACCAGGCACCATCGGCTCCGCTCCCTCCCGGCTCTTCCACTCGCGGGGACTCACCTGGTTCGCCGCCGCTGACGCGCAGCATGGCGTAGAGCTGTGGAGGACGGATGGCACCACCACGGGGACCTTCCTGCTCAAGGACATCGCCCCGGGCACGGCCAGCTCCCGGCCCTCGAACTTCGCCGAGCTCAACGGGTGGATCTACTTCAGCGCCAATGACGGCACGCGTGGAAACGAGCTGTGGCGCACCGATGGCACCCCGGAGGGCACGCAGCTCGTCCGGGACATCCTGCTGGGCGTGAGCAGCAGCGAGCCCCAGTCGTTTACCGAGCTCAACGGGAGGCTCTACTTCCTGGCCAACGGTCCGGGGGGAACCCGGCAGCTCTGGCGTACGGATGGCACCAGCGCGGGCACCATCCGGGTCGGCGCGAGCGTGACCGTCGCGGGCATCCCCTCGTCGCGAGTGCTGGTCCGGTCGGGCCGGACGCTCTTCTTCGCGGGCAGCGACAGCACGGCGGGCAGCGAGCTGTGGAAGAGCGATGGCACCGAGTCGGGCACCGTCCGCGTCAAGGACATCTTCCCGGGCACGACGGACTCCGGGCCCGTGCAGCTCACCGCCTTTGGAAGCGCGGTGTACTTCGTCGCCACGGACGGCGTATCGGGACGGGAGCTGTGGAAGACCGACGGCACCGAGGCCGGCACCCAGCGCATCCTGGAGCTCGTCTCCGGAAACAACACCGTGGAGAAGCCCGACTCGCTCGTCGCCACCAGCACGCGCCTCTTCTTCATGATGAGGGACACCAGCAACACCGAGAGCGCGATCTACGCGACGGACGGCACGGCCGCGGGCACCTCGAAGCTGGTGGACTTCAAGGCCGCGGGCGGCAAGGGCCCCCTGCTGATGACGGCTCACGGGAGCACGCTCTACTTCACCGGGTACGAGCCGGGCGTGGGCCATGAGCTGTGGACGAGCGACGGCACCCCCTCGGGCTCGCAGCGCATCGGCACCAACCACTTCTCGGGCGATCGCCTCGTGGATCCGTCCCCCCAGGCCTTCGCCGTGATGGGTGACACGGTGTACTTCGTGGCGACCGCGCCGGGGACGGGTGGCTTCGATGAGAATCCGCCAGTCCCCACGCTGTGGAAGACGCAGGGTGATGCGGCCACCACCGTTGCCATCGGAACCAGCCTGAAGCCCACCCGAGGCTCGAACCCCGCGCCCTTCACGTCCTGGAATGGCGCGCTGTACTTCACCACCTTCGAGCAGGAGGAGGCCGCGAAGCTGTGGCGGACGGATGGAACGGAGGCGGGCACACAGCCGCTCGTGAACATCGTCCCCGACAACGCCCCTGCCTTCACCGCGGAGTCGGGACTGAGCGCCCTGACGCCCCTGGGCGGTGCCCTCTACTTCGCGGCCATGCCCACGCTCGCGGAGGGCTTTCAGCTCTGGAAGACGGATGGGACCACCGCGGGCACGTCCCGGGTGACCACCAACGTCAAGCTCACCACAGCGGCCAGCCTCCCCATCGAGCTTGTCTCCCACGGTGGATTCCTCTTCTTCGCCGGCCAGGACGCCTCGACTGACACCGAGCTGTGGAAGAGCGACGGCACCGAGACAGGCACCACGCGGGTGAAGGACATCGCGTCGGCGAACGGAATGTCCTCGCGTCCCACGGGCTTCACCCCCATGGGTGGCGAGCTTTACTTCGTGGCCCGGGATGATTCCGGCGGCCGCGAGCTGTGGAAGACGGATGGCCTCGAGGCAGGCACCGTCCGGGTGGCGAACATCCGCGACAATCTGGGCATGGCCTCCGTCGTGAACATCGCCGGGGTGGTGGGCAACACCCTCTACTTCGTGGCCAACGAGGCCGGTTCCGGCATCGAGCTGTGGAAGACGGACGGCACCGAGGCGAACACGAGCCGGGTGAAGGACATCGCCCCGGGTGCCCAGGACTCTGGGCCCTCTGCCTTCGCGGTGCTCGATGGCTTCCTCTACTTCACCGCCAGCGATGGCTCCGGCCCTGAGCTGTGGCGCACGGATGGCACCGAGAGCGGCACCATCCTCGTCAAGGACCTCTCCCCGGCGAGCGGTGGCTCCAAGCCCCTCGCCCTCACGGTGCTCGGCAAGACCCTCTATTTCACCGCCAACGACGGCACCTCCGGCCGCGAGCTGTGGAAGCTCGACACCACCGACCCGGCCCTCGTCCCCGTCCGCGTCAGGGACATTCTCCCGGGCCCGGGGAGTGGCATCCTCACCGAGTCGCTCTTCGCGCTCCCCACCGAGCAGCTCATCCTCTTCGCGGCCAATGATGGCGTGGGGGGCTCAGAGCTATGGCGCTCGGACGGCACCGAGGCGGGCACCTTCGTGCTGCACGACATCGCGCCCTGGCAGCTCGGCTCGGACCCCAGGGGCTTCACCCTCTTCGGAACCTCTCTCGCCTTCAGCGCGAGCGATGGGCGGCGCGGGCGCGAGCCGTGGCTGATGCCGCTGTCGCTGCTCGTCAACAGCACGCCCCCGAGCATCACCTGCCCGGTGGTCTCGCCCGTCGAGGCCCAGCAGGCCCTGGGCGCGCGGGTCGCCTTCGCGGAGGCGACGGCCAGCGACGACACCACGCTGCCGCCCGCCATCTCCTACAGCCGGCCGCCGGGAGGATTCTTCCCGTTCGGTGACACCACGGTGACCGCCACGGCGCGAGACGCCGCGGGCCTCGTGGACACGTGCACCTTCACCGTAACGGTGCAGGACACCACACCGCCAGAGCCGATCTGCCCCTCGGACGCCACGGTAGAGGCCACGAGCGCGAACGGCGCGACCATCTCCTACCCCGCCCCTCGGGCCACCGATGCTGTCACCCTCTCTCCGGTCATCTCCGTGAGCCCCTCCGGAAACTTCTTCCCCTGGGGCAACACGACGGTGACGGTGACGGCCACCGACGAGAGGAACAACAGCAAGCAGTGCACCTTCACCGTGCGCGTGCAGGACACGACGGCCGCGGTGGTGACGTGCCCGGCGGATGTCATCGTCGAGGCCGAGGACGCTACCGGCGCGAACGCCACCTGGCCGGCCGCCACGGCCTCGGACGGGACCGTCTCCACCCCCACCCTCACGTACGATCATGTCAGCGGCAGCCGCTTCCCGGAGGGCAACACGCCCGTCACCGTCACGGCGACGGATGGTACCGGGAACACCTCGAGCTGCACCTTCCAGGTATCCATCCGCGACACGACAGCGCCCAGGCTGCAGTGCCCGGCCGCCATTCAGCTCGAGGCCACCGGGCCCTCGGGGGCTCTCGCGGAGTTCGCCGTCACGAACGTTGGGGACACCGTCTCCACTGTCGAGGTCTCCACCAGCCATGCCTCCAGTGACAACTTCCCGATCGGACGGACGAATGTGCAGGTCCAGGCCGAGGACGCCTCGGGCAACGTGGCCAGGTGCACCTTCGCCGTCACGGTGCAGGACACCCTGCCGCCGCTGCTCACCTGCCCGCAGAACGTGAACATCGCCGAGGGGCCAGTGGCGGTGACGCTGCCCCAGCCCTCCGTCACGGACCGCGTGACAGCCTCGCCCGACATCACCTTCTCTCCGGCCAGCGGCAGTGTGTTCCAGCCGGGCGATACGACCGTGGAGGTGGCGACCTATGACACCGCGGGCAACTCGGCCCGGTGCACCTTCAACGTGAACATCGCCAAGAAGGCCAGTGGCTGCTCCGCCGCTCCGGGTAGTCTGGGCGCGGCTGGGTGGATGGGGCTGCTGTCGCTCCTGGCCCTCTCAACCCGCCGTCGGTCCTCCTCTTCTCGCCGTTGCTAGAAGGCCCTCGATGAGCAAGACCTCCTCGCCGTCCGAGACGCACTTCCGTACCTGCAACCTGTGCGAGGCCATGTGCGGCCTGCGCATCGAAACCGCTGGGGGCCGCGTCACCTCCATCCGGGGGGACGACGAGGATCCGTTCAGCAAGGGCCACATCTGCCCCAAGGCCGTCGCGCTGCAGGATCTCCACGAGGACCCGGATCGGCTCCGTCAGCCCGTCCGGCGCACCGCCACCGGCTGGCAGCCCATCTCCTGGGAGGAGGCGCTCGACGAGACCGCGCGGCGACTGCACGCCATCCAGCGCGAGCATGGCAAGGACTCGGTGGGCGTGTACGTGGGCAACCCCACCGTCCATGACCACGGCGCGATGATGTTCCTCCCGCTCTTCCTGCGGGCGCTGCGCACGAAGAACAAGTTCTCCGCGTCGTCGGTGGACCAACTCCCCCACCAGCTCGCCGCGTACCTGATGTTCGGGCACCAGTTCCTCATCCCCATCCCGGACATCGATCACACGCGCTACATGCTCATCCTCGGGGCCAACCCGCTCGCCTCCAATGGCAGCCTGATGACCGCACCGGGCGTGCGCCACCGGCTCAAGGCCATCCAGCAGCGCGGTGGCAAGGTGGTGGTGGTGGATCCCCGGAAGACGGAGACCGCTCACATCGCGGACGAGCACGTCTTCATCCGTCCCGGCACTGACGCGCTCTTCCTCTTCGCCCTCCTGCACGTGCTGCTGGAGGAGGAGGAGGGCCCAAAGCTGGGGCGGCTCGCGAAGTACGCCGACGGACTGGCCACCGTGCGCGAGCTGGCACGCGGCTTCACCCCCGAGCGCGCCGAGCCCCACACCGGCGTGCCGGCGGAGACCACCCGGAGGATCGCCCGCGAACTGTCCGCCTCGGAGACCGCCGTCTGCTACGGCCGCGTGGGTGTCTCCACGCAAGCCTTTGGCGCGCTGTGCCAGTGGCTCATCAACGTCATCAACATCGTGACAGGGAACCTGGATCGCCCGGGCGGAGCCCTCTTCACCCGCCCAGCCTTCGACATCGTGGGCGGACCCAAGGCGATGGCCATGAGCCGCGGCAGCTACGGCCGCTGGCGGAGCCGGGTGCGCAGCCTGCCCGAGTTCGGGGGCGAGCTGCCGGTGGCCGCGCTCGGCGAGGAGATCCTCACCGAGGGCTCCGGGCGCATCCGCGCGATGGTCACCTCCGCGGGCAACCCGGTGATGTCCACCCCCAATGGGCGTCAGCTCGACACGGCTTTTGCGTCGCTCGACTTCATGGTGTGCATCGACCCGTACATCAACGAGACAACGCGGCACGCGCACATCATCCTGCCGCCCAGCTCGAAGCTGGAGCGCAGCCACTACGACCTGGCCTTCCACGCGCTGGCGGTGCGCAACACCGCGAAGTACTCCCCGCCCCTCTTCGAGCCGGGCCCGGACACCCGCCACGACTGGGAGCTCTTCCTGGAGCTGAAGCACCGGCTGGAGACGCTGCGCGGCGAGCCCCGCGTACGTGGCGAGCTGGCCTATCGGACGCTGAAGGCGCTGGGCCCCGATGGCCTCCTGGACCTGGGGCTGCGCGCGGGCCCGTACGGCCTGAGGCTCCGTCCGTTCCGTAAGGGACTGAGCCTGGCGGCCCTGAAGGCGCAGCCGCACGGCGTGGACCTGGGGCCGCTCGAGCCGAGCATTCCCAAGCGGCTGGCCTCGCGCGATCGCCGCATCCAGCTCGCCCCCGAGCCACTGGTGGCCGACCTCCAGCGGCTGCACCAGACCTTCCCAGAGGGCACAGCCACCACGGAGGACGGGACGCTGCTGCTCATCGGCCGACGCCACCTGCGGGACAACAACTCGTGGATGCACAACGTGCCGCAGCTCGTCAAAGGCAAGCCGAGATGTACGCTGATGGTGCACCCCGACGACGCCCGGCGGCTGGGTCTGCAGGAGGGTGGGGAGGCGGTGATATCCTCGCGTGTCGGTGAAGTGAAGGCACCGGTGAGCGTGACGGACGAGGTGATGCCGGGCGTGGTGAGCCTGCCACACGGTTACGGACACGGGCGCGAGGGCGTCCAGCTCCGGGTGGCTGGTGAGCATGCGGGCGTGAGCATCAACGACCTGACCGATGATCGCGCGGTGGATGCTATGAGTGGCAACGCCGCGTTCAGCGGAGTCCAGGTCCGCATCAGGCCGGTAGAATCAGCGCGTACGGACGAGACACAGCAGCACGCAGCCATTGGATGAGACGACACCCATGATCACCCTCTATCAGACCCCCATAGCCTGGGGCACCCCGAACCTCAGCCCCTTCTGCTTCAAGCTCGAGGCGTACTTGCGGATGGTCGGCCTGCCCTACGAGGTCAAGATCGCCGAGCTGCCGAAGGCGCCCAAAGGCAAGGTGCCCTACGTCGAGATCGACGGGCAGCTCATGGGCGACTCCCAGTTCATCATCGAGTACCTCAAGGGCAGGTACGGGGACACGCTCGACGCGAAGCTGACCCCGGAGCAGATGGCGATCGGTCACACCATCCGGCGCATGCTGGAGGAGTGCACCTACTGGTACATCGTCTACATGCGCTGGGTGGACGACGCGGGCTGGCGGGCCTACACGCCGGTCGCCGAGACGATGGTCCCCACGGTCACCGGTGGCCCCGTGCCGCTGTCGGCGCTGCGCCAGAAGATGCTGGGGATCCTCCATGACCAGGGGACGGGCCGCCACAACATGGAGGAGGTCCAGGCGCTGGCCAAGCAGGACATCAGCGCGATCGCGACGCTGATGGGCAACAAGCCCTTCCTGCTCGCTGACACCCCCACCTCCTTCGATGCGGTGGTGTATTCGTTCCTGGTGAGCATCATCGCCAACCCCGTGGACACGGAGTTCAAGCAGTACACGCTGTCGCAGGAGAACCTGGTCCGCTACTGCGCCCGCTTCAAGTTGCGCTTCTTCGCCAACTGGAAGCCGCCCGAGACCAAGGCCGCCTGACGCGCCATCCCCAGAGGCCTGACCCGATGAGCTCGGAGACTTCCGGTAGCATCCGCAGTCAGGCCGAGGCCCCCACGGAGGAGCTGTCCGCGGAGGCCCGCGAGGTCGTTGCCTACTATGACGCCCTCGCGTCGACGTACGACGAGGAGCGGTTCGGCAACTCGTACGGGGCCTATCTCGACGGACTGGAGCGCCGGGTGCTGCGCTCGTGGCTCCAGGGTCCGCGAGTGCTCGACCTCGCCTGCGGAACGGGCCGCTTCCTGGACCTGGCGAGCGAAGGGCTCGATCTGAGCGAGAAGATGGTCGAGCGAGCCCGGGAGCGGTGGCCGGGCAAGCGCATTCACCATGCCCCGGCGTGGAGCATCCCCGCCGCCGACGCCAGCTACGACAGCGTCTTCGCCCTGCACTTCTTCATGCACCTGCACCTGGGAGACATCCGCCGGGTGCTGAGCGAGTGCCGGCGAGTGCTGCGCCGGGGAGGAGTGCTGGTGTTCGACTTCCCCAATGCCCTGCGCCGCCGGCTCGTGGGCTTCCGGGCCACCGGCTGGCACGGGGGTACCGAGCTGATGGCGGGTGACCTCCGGATGCTGGGTGGAGGGCACTGGCGCCTCACCGGCTCGCGGGGCCTCGCGCTGGCACCCATCCACCGCTTGCCCCATGCGACCCGCCCGGCCTTCATGGCCGCGGAGGTGCTGCTCGGCCGCACACCGTTGAAGCACTTCGCCTCGTACCAGGTGGTGAAGCTTGAAAAGGTGGACTGAGCTCCTCCGCCCGCTCGTCCCGGTGCCCGCCCGCGTGTGGGTGGCCGCCTCCCGGCGCGCGCTGCGCGACCTGCGCTCGGGGACGTGGAGGATGATGGCCACCGGTGCGGAGCGATTCCGGGCCGAGGCACGGGAGTGGCCGGCGCACGTGAGCGTCTCGCAGCCGCTCGGCCACTCGGCGCACGTGGAGAGCAAGAAGCACAACCTCGCCCTGGCCATCCGCGAGTTGCAGGACGTGCGCGTGGGGCCCGAGGAGCTGTTCTCGTTCTGGAAGCTGGTAGGGCAGCCCACGAAGCGCCGGGGGTTCGTGCCTGGACGCAACCTCGTGCAGGGCCGGCTCGAGGTGAGCGTCGGAGGTGGGCTGTGTCAGCTCTCGGGGCTGACGTACCTGCTGGCCCTGAGCAGTGGCCTCTGGGTGACGGAGCGGCACGCGCACTCAGTAGACATCTACACGGAGCAGACGCGCTTCGCGCCCTTGGGCGCGGATGCCACGGTGGCGTACGGTTACAAGGATCTGCGCTTCCGCAACGTCATCCCCTTCCCCATCGCTCTGCGGTTCGAGCTGGGCACGGACACGCTCACCGGCTCGGTGTGCGCCCCCCTGCCGCTGGAGCCCTGCGCCGTCGAGTTCTCCATCGAGGAGGAAGCGGACGGCCGCCAGGTGACGACATGGGTGCGGCGTCCCGGAGCCATGGAGCCGGACTGCCTCGGAGTGTCGCGCTACGGCAAGCCCGCCCAGGCGGCGTAGGCGCTCACTTGTAGCGGAACCGTGTTGTCGGCGGAGCCATGTGACGAGCCCGCCCCTGTTGTCCGCGCAGATACAGCCAGGTTCCACGCGAGCAGCCCTCACTCTGAGCATCCAAGGATGGAGCCGCGGCACGACGCTTGAATCGTCCGAGCCCCCACTGGCCGGGGAAATCCCCAGGACAGCAGAGGAGAAGTCCATGCGCGTTCTTCAGAGTCTCGTGAATCCATGTCTGGCCGCCGTATTCGCACTCGTCCTTCCGCTTGCGCAGGCTCAGGCGCAGCAGTGCGTGAGCTATCGGGGGCTGGACCACTGCGCGCTCGGAACGGCCAGGCTGAGCTTGCAGGGCAGTGAGCTCAGGGCCGATGGAGGCAGCACGTCTGGCAAGGACGGCATCGCCATCAACACGGGCCTGGCCACGACCTGGACGGCTTCCACCCAGCTCGACTACACCAATGGGAGCACGCATTCGCTGCTCCTCACGTCCGTGTCGGATGGCGCTCCGACCAGCACCGCCACCATCCAGAAACAGGGAGATTTGGAGACCTACTCCGCGACCTTCTCTGGGACGGGAGCGGAGTCCACCTTCTCCGTCCTCGTCTACCGAGACGGCGTTCTCCAGGCGGCGGTCAGTGGGGTTCGGAATGGGCAGTTCGCCGCCCGGGCGCAGCGCATCACCGACCCCAACGACCAGAATCGCACCAACAAGACGCCCAAGCCCAGGAACACGTTCCATGTCCTGAGCACCGGCGCCTGCGAATGGACCATCGAAGATGAAGCGCAGATCTTCCAGCTTGCGAACGGAAAGGTCGTTCAGGGCAATCGGATCGTCCTGACTGAGGAGCTCCGTGGACCCGGGAGCTACCCGTACTTTGGGTTCGACCAGATCCTGCTCCAGAGCACGTCGAAGTCGGTGACGTTCATCGACACCTCCGTCGTCAGCGCGAAGTAAGCCTGCCAGCTACCCGGAGAGGCACTCGGCGGCCTGGGTGGCGAGGGGCTCGAAACGCGCGGAGAAGTGCCGCAGCACGCGCGGGGCCTCGGTGAAGCGGTAGCCTCGGAGCTCCCGCGCCCGATCGGCCACGGCCACGGCCACCTCGGCCACATAGTCGATATGGCTCTGCGTGTAGACGCGGCGCGGGATGGCCAGCCGTACCAGCTCCATGGGGGCTGGCTCCTCGGTGCCATCCGGCCTCGGCCGTCCGAACATCACGCTGCCGATCTCCACGCTGCGCACACCACCCGCGCGGTACAGCTCCACCGCGAGCGACTGCGCCGGGTACTGCTCCGGCGGCACATGCGGGAGGAGCGCCTTCGCATCGACGTACACGGCATGCCCTCCCGCCGGCCGCACGAGGGGGATGCCCGCCGCGTCGAGCTTCTCCCAGAGGTACTCGACGCCACGCACCCGGTAGCGCAGGTAGTCCTCCTCGGTGACCTCGCGCAGGCCCTGGGCGATGGCCTCCAGGTCGTACCCGGCGAGCCCCCCGTAGGAGGGAAAACCCTCGGTCAGGATGAGGTTGTTGCGGCAGCGCTCCGCCAGGGCCTCGTCATTCATGGCGAGGAAGCCGCCGATGTTGGCCAGCCCGTCCTTCTTCGCGCTGAAGGTGGCACCGTCGGCGAGCCGGAACATCTCCCTCGCGATGTCACGGGGGCTCCGATGCGACTGACCGGGCTCCCGCTGCTTGATGAACCAGGCGTTCTCCGCGAACCGGCAGGCATCCAGGAAGAGCGGCACGCCCCAGCGGTCGCACACCCGGCGCACCGCCCGCAGATTCTCCAGTGAGACCGGCTGTCCACCCCCCGAGTTGTTCGTCACGGTGACCATGACCAGGGGGACACGCTCCCGGCCATGCTCGCGCAGAGACTGTTCGAGCCGCTCCACATCCACGTTGCCCTTGAAGGGGTGCTCATCCGAGGGACGCATGCCCTCGGGGATGACCAGGTCCGCCGGCAACCCGGCGAAGTGCTCGATGTTGGCCCGCGTCGTATCGAAGTGGGTGTTGTTCGGCACCACGTGACCGGGCCTGACCACTTCACCGAACAGGATGCGCTCGGCGGCGCGGCCCTGGTGGGTGGGCAGGATGTGCTCGAACCCGGTCAGCTCCTGCACCACCTCCAGGAAGCGCAGGTAGGAGCGCGAGCCCGCGTAGGACTCGTCCCCGCGCATCATCCCCGCCCACTGCTCGGTGCTCATCGCTCCGGTGCCCGAGTCCGTCAGCAGATCGATGAGGACGTCCTCGGCACGCAGGTGGAAGAGGTTGTAGCCCGCCCGCCCGAGGAGCTGCTCGCGCTCATCCACGGTGGTGAAGCGCAGCGGCTCGACGCTCTTGATTCGGAAGGGCTCGATGATGGTCTGGAATTCGAGGGGCCGCACCCGGTGCATGGGCCGGACGCCATCGGGGCCACGGAGTGGGATGGCTCGCGACTCTTCGTGTCGGGGGGGCATACCAGGGTCTCCTCGAAGGGCGCGCTGCCGCCAGCCTCTTCGATGCGTTGATGTGTCTTGAAGGGAGGACGGAGAGCCCGGCCCGTGTGAGGCGCCCGGCCGCGCGCATGAACCTGGCAGGAAGCCCTCCGAGCATTGCGCCGGGTCCCCGTCAAAACCCCCTCAGAACCACCATCACTTCTTCTCAGCGGGAGCCCCTCCTCAACTACAGTCACTGCGTCGGCGGCTCCAGCGAGTCAGGTGCCAGCGCGCGCAACGGGGCGTCCCGACCCAGGACCAGGAAGGGAGCCCAATAGTGCGGATGGGGCTTCGAGGCACGCAGCGAGAGCATGGCCTCGCGTAGGGCGGAGGCCCGGCCTCGTCCCGCCAACAGGTTGCGGTAATAGGCCTCCATCAGCTGCGGTGTGGCATCGTCCTTGACCTGCCACAAGCTCATCACCACCGTCTCGGCTCCCGCCACGATGAAGGCACGTCGTAGCCCATAGACGCCCTGGCCGAGCTTGACGTCTCCTCGTCCGGTGTCGCAGGCGGAGAGGACGACCAGCTGAGTGCCCCACAGGTCGAGGCCGGCCAGCTCCAGCGCCGTCACCAGTGCATTGTCGGGCGCGGGCCGGGTGGGAGCGGAGGTGGGGGACGACAGCGAGCTCGCCCCGGCGAAGAGCAGCCCGGAGCGCAGCAGAGGATCCGGGGGGCGTGATTTGCGAGGGTCGTCGCCCAGGGCCCCGAAGTGGCCGACGGCTCGGGACTGAGGGGAAGCGGGCGTGTCATCCAGGAAGAAACCATGGGTGGCCAGGTGGAGGATGCCTGGCGCAGGCAGGTACAACAGCCTCTCCTTGGTGGCCTCTGGGCCGAGGAAGAGCTGGGCCTTGGGAAGCAGGCGCTGGATGGTTTCGGCTTCCTGGCGCGTGCCGGGCAGTGGGACCGAGGCCCAGGACCGGTGCGCCGGGTCCTCGTACAGCGAGGAGAAGAAACGTCCGAGGGAGGAAGAGCGCTCGGCTGGCACGGTCGTCCGCGCGCCAGAGGAAGCGGGAGGTTGAAGCGGAGCGCCGAAGTCCGGGTCCGCGAGGACGACGACGGAGGCCGCGGGTGGCGTCTCCTGGGAACGGGGCAGCAGGTCCTTGCCGGAGGTGAGATAGGTGAAGTCGAAGGTATCGACGAGGAATCGCTCGCCGTCGTGGAGTGCCGCGAAAGGCACCAGGGCCAGCTGGCCATCCGGGGAGAGGAAGAGCCGGCGGCTCCGTCCCAGCAGCGGAAGCAGGGGCTGGAAGGCAAGCGCATGGAGCGCCCGGGCCTGGGTCTGGAAGGAGGCATCCCGGTTGGCCAGGGCGTCGCGCAGGTGCGAGGCGGCGGAGTTGATGGGCTCGGCGGGGCCCAGGTCGAGAGCGCGAATGGTCGCGTCAGGAAAGAGCACCAGCGCCAGGTAGCGCAGCTGTGCCTTGGATGTGCCGGCTCGGGGCAGGAGGGGGCGGTCCTCATAGGTGATGAACTCGACGAGGACACCATCCTGGGGAAGGGCCTGGGCGACACGGTCGACGATGTCCGCGGGAGATGGCAGTGCGGTCAGCGCGCGAAGGGGTGCGGAGCGTCTGGCGAGGTCGGCTTCGAGGGCATCACCCTGCTCGACGAGCTCTTGAATCTGTTGCTGGTAGGCTGCCGGTGGGCTCGAGCCCGGGCCTTGGAGCGAGAGATGGGCCAGTTGGGTACGTAGCCAGCGCAAGCGCTCGAAGGTGCTTTGCTCCTGCGCGCCCAGGCTTCGATAGACGGCGCGGGAGATGTCGGCGGTCTCCTCGACGGAGCGGCCTTTGAGGAGCAGGGCCGTGCTCAAGGCCAGGCGTCTGACGCTGGCGTTGTCCGGGTGGGCGCGAAGCAGTGCATAGAGGCGCTCCTCGTCGGCACGCAGAAGCTGGAGGAAGGTGGCCAGACGCAACTCGGAGAAGTCGAGTGCCTCCTGGCGCAGACGCTGCTCGGACACGGAGAAGGCGCGCGTGAACAGCGGAACGGCCGCATCGAGGCGATTCTGGGCCAGCCTGAGGAGAGCGAGTCCGTTGAGCGTTCGGGCGACGAGGTGATGGTTCTTGCCGAGAGCCGCTTCCCACATGGCCAGGGAGCGATGGTAGAGCGGCTCGGCCTGGCCGTATCGCCCCTTCTTCAGGTAGAGGTCGGCGAGGCCGTTGAGCGCTCGGGCGACATCGGGATGGTTCTTGCCGGCGAAATCCTCCGAAATGGAGCGCGCGCGTTTGTAGAGCGACTCGGCCCGGCCGTATTGCCCCAGCTTCAGGTAGAGGTCGGCGAGGCCGTCGAGCGATTGGGCAACGAGCGGGTGCTTCTTGCCGAGGGCCGCTTCCCGAATGGCAAGCGCACGCTGGTAGAGCGGCTCGGCCCGTCCGTACAACCCCTGCTCCGAGTACAAGACGGCGAGGTTGTTGAACGAGATCGCGACGCTGGGATGGTTCTTACCGAGGGCTGCCTCCTTGATGGTGAGGGCGCGCTGGTAGAGCGGCTCGGCCCGTCCGTACAACCCCTGCTCATGATAGATGTTGGCGAGGTTGGAGAGCACAGCGGCGAGGTCGGGATGATTGGCGCCGAGAACCTCTTCCCGAATGGCGAGCGCGCGCTGGTAGAGCGGCTCGGCCCGGCCGTACAACCCCTGCTCCGAGTAGAGGATGGCGAGGTTGGAGAGCGTGCTGGCGACGTGGGGATGCTTGGCGCCGAGGGCTTCTTCCCGAATGGCGAGCGCGCGCTGGTAGAGCGGCTCGGCCCGGCCGTACTGCCCCTGCTGGTCATAGAGGATGGCGAGGTTGTTGAGCGAGGTAGCAACGAGGAGATGGTTCTTGCCGAGGGCTTCTTCCCGAATGGCGAGCGCGCGCAGGTGGAGCGGCTCGGCTCGGCCGTGAAACCCCTGCTCCAGGTAGAGGTTGGCGAGGTTGTTGAGGGATTGGGCGACGTCGGGATGGTTCTTGCCGAGGAGCTCTTCCCGAATGGCAAGCCCGCGCTGAGACAGGGGCTCGGCCCGGTCCATTTCTCCCTGAAGCCGGTGTACCGCACCGATCAGGTCCAGACACCTGGCGACTTCCAGATGCGAGCCCCCGAGCACCGCCTCCCGCAGCGCGAGCGCATGTTCGCCCTTCGCCACGGCCTCGGCGTACTTGCCTGCCTTCTCGAGCTCTACCGCCTCGTCATATGCCGTCTGCGCTTCCTGCAGCCGGACATCCGGTGTCCCCTCCCCTGCCGCTTGTCCCGCTGCACAGAACAACAACACCACCACCGCGAGCCACTCAGGAATCCTCCGCATGTCTCCCCCCTTGGGAGCCAAAGCGTGCCACTCCCAAGAGCCGGTTAGAAGTGGGGACAGAGGACCGCCGCCCCTCCGAGCCACGCACTGCCGGCGAGCGTCGGGGCGGACTGATGGTGGGGCCAGCGGGGAAGAAAGACTAGCAGCCGGTCTCCACCGCGCCGATGTCCGGGGCCCCACCGCAGAACGGCAGGCCCACGTCGGTGCCGCGATCCACGGCCACCGCGTCCGGTCCGAAGGCCGGCGGCGCCGCGCCCGCGCTGCCCTCGGTGGAGGTGCTGTCACCCGCGGCCTGCTGGAAGGCCACCAGGCCCATCGCCTGCCCGTTGGCCTTGAACTGCGCCCCCGACGGGAAGAGGTTGTACCCCATCTTCAGGCCCGGCCGCTGACCACCGAGGCTCACCGCCACCGCCGACTCCGCGATGAGGTTGTTCTCCACCTGGAGGTTGCTCGTAGGGCCACCGGTGCCGTGGCCGATGATGAGCGCGGTGTCCACGCGCGTCACCGTGTTGTTCACCAGCACCGTGCCGTCCGAGTTCTCCAGCCGGATGGCCGTTCCCTCGCCACCCCCCTGGTTGGTGATGTCGTGGACACGGTTGCGCCGCACCACCACGCCGCTCGGCACCGGCCCCTCGTGATTGCCGCCCACCGAGATGCCCTTGCCCGAGTCGTAGACCTCGTTGTCCTCGATGAGCACGTTGCGCGCCGAGTAGTGCACCACCACCGCGTCACCCTTCGCCGTGGAGCTCGGCTTGAAGCCGTGCATCTTGTTGCGGCGGATGGTGACGTTGTGGCACGTCTTGATGTCCACCGCGTTCTCGCGATTGGCGTAGAAGTGGTTGCTCTCGATGAGCAACCCATCCGCGGGCGGCAGCGAGCTGAAGCCCTCGGGCCCCAGGCACTGCACCGAGTCACCCGAGTTGTCGTGGATGTCGTTGTTGCGCACGGTGATTTCGCGCGAGGTCGGCTGCACCACCACGCCGTGCGAGTCCTGGTTGCCCGAGCTCTTCACGAAGCCGTAGATGTGGTTGTTCTCGATGACCGCGCCCGTCGCGCTGTCATACGTGGTCACCGCGGCGCCCAGCGTCCCGTGGTGCAGCTCCGAGTTGGCCAGCGTGGAGCCCTGCACGTCACCCTGGAAGGTCACCGCATAGACGGGCTGTCGCTGCACGTCGAGCTCGAAGCCATCGATGATCCACTGCGGCCGCCGCACCTGCACGAGCGCACCGGAGCCCGTGCCCGGGACGATGCGCGGCTTGCCCTCGCCCTGAAGGGTGATAGGCGCTCCCTCGGAGCCGGCCTTGGCGTGTTCGCCGATGACGACACGCCCGGCATAGTTGCCCGCGAGGACGCGGACGACCTCACCCGGCCCAGCTACGGAGATGGCCTTGGCGATGGAGCGGAATGGCTGGGCCGCGCTCCCGTCACCGGAGTCGCTCCCGGAGGCGCTCACCACCCACTCTCGGGTGTAACTCGGCGCGGCGGGCGCGGGCTCGGGCTCGGCCAGGACTGGCTGGGGCGAGGGCTCGGCGATGGGCGAGTGCCCCTCGTGCGAAGGCAGCTCGGCCACGGGCGTGTCCGCCACGGGCTGCGCGCCGATGGGCGCGGGCTCGCCCGGCCTGGCGGTGGCCGCGGGTGTATTGAGACGCGGAGCATTGTCCGGCATACCCGGCTGCCCGTCGGAATCGGTCCTCCCACTCCCGCCACAGGCCCATAGGCCCAGGCCCAGCGAGCAAGCGGCCAGGAGGGCCGCCGGAGTCTTCCGCATCTTGCTTGCTTGGATTGTCATGAGCAGGGGGAACCCCCGTACAGGGGCCTCGTATTCGCCACCCCTCCTTCTTGCCTGACTGGACTCCCACCAGGAGGTGGCGGCCGGAGCCATCCGCGGGTAGCGTCGGGGGGCTTTGCTCAAAGCCGTTCTCCCACTCCTCGCGATCCTCCTCACCACCTGCGCCGCTCCGCGCCGGCCCATGCCCTCTCCAGGCCCGGAGGTGCTCCGCGCCGAGTCCGCGTCCAGCGTGCAGCCCGACGCCCCGGCGCCCGCGAACAAGCCCGCAGCCCCCGTCCTCGAGGCGCCACCGCCTGGAGAGCTGCCCTCACCGGACAGCCTCAAGCGCCTGGACTTCCGGGGCGGTGAGCCGCAGGTGCCCATCGGGTTGATGCAGGGCCGCCGCGAGGTGCGCTTCTCTCCCAAGGGACGGATGCGGCTGCGCTTCGGCGGAGAAGCGGAGCGGATATTGGAGGCCCCGGCGGGCTCGATGTGGACGGTACGCGTCACCGACGGCACCGCCGCGGAGCTGTCCGCGCGCATCCAGCTCGAGGAGCTTCCCTTCGCGGACAAGGAGGGGCTCGCCGAGGTGCAGGCGCGCTGGCAGGCCCGGGGCGTGGCGGTGCGCGCGCACGTGCTTGGCGTCCTCTACGGCATCGCGGGCAAGGTCATCGACAACCGGCGCTACTTGCTGCTCGTAGACGAGGAGCTCACTCCAAAGCAGGCCACGGAGCGGCAGGCGGAGCTGCTGCGCCAGTTTGGCGTGCGCACCACCCTCTTCGAGGAAGTCCGCACCCCCTCGCGCGCCATCCTCGAGCTGCGCGACGAGGCCGGTAACGTGGTGGGGCTCGCGCAGGACAACCTGAACGCGGAGACCCTGGACGGCGCCGGCTTCGACGTGCGGCAGGTGGAGCATGACGTCGGCTACGACAACCACGGCTTCGAGGACCGGAGCTTCCGGGGCACGCTGCAGCTCTCGGTGGATCGCCACGGGACGCTGGCGGTGGTGAACGTGGTGAAGCTGGAGGAGCTGCTCAAGGGGCTGGTGCCCTCGGAGATCTACGCTCGGGCGCACCCGGAGGCCCTGAAGGCGCAGGCGGTGACAGCGCGAGGCGAGGTGCTCGCGAAGGTGGGCATCAAGCACCTGGCGGATCCCTACCTGCTGTGCTCCGAGCAGCACTGCGCGGTGTACCGGGGCCGCACGGGCGAGGCGGCCAGCACGAGCGCGGCGGTGGAGGCCACCCGGGGCGAGGGACTCTTCTCCTCCGACGGCAAGCTGGTGGACTCGGTGTACAGCGCGATGTGCGGGGGCCACACGGAGGACAACGACGTGGTCTGGGGCGGCCCGCCCAACCCGAGCCTGCGAGGCAGGCCGGATCTCATTGGCCCCGCGGAGGGACTGCCCACGCCCGGAGCGCTGGCGGAGTACCTACAGGCGGAGCTGCCCGCGGCCTGCCGCCTCTCCACCTTCGCGCGGGCGGGCAAGTACCGCTGGGAGAAGCGCTTCACGGTGGAGCAGGTGAACGCGCTCACCACGCACCTGGGGGTGGGCCCGGTGCACGCGCTGAGCCTGGGCGAGCGGGGGGTCTCCGGCCGAGCGCGCACCCTCACCGTGGCGGGCGAGCGGGGAGTCACCCAGGTCCGGGGCGAGCTGAACATCCGCCGACTCTTCGGGATGCTGAACAGCTCCATGGCCCTATTGGAGGAGGAGCGGGATGCGGAGGGCCACCTGAACGGCTGGCGCTTCCGGGGTGGGGGCTGGGGACACGGGGTGGGCATGTGCCAGACAGGCGCCATTGGCCGGGCAGAGGCCGGACAGCGCTACCAGGACATCCTTCGTTTCTACTTCAACGGTGCCGAGGTCGCGCCCATCTATTAAGGGAGTGCGTAGACTCCAGGGTGAGCAGTCCAACTCCCCTCTCCCTCTAGGGAGAGGGACGGGGTGAGGGAAACCGAACCCCGGATTGTCATCCCGAAAACGTCTCGGGAGTACGGGGCGGGCTCGGGGGTTATCATCAGCACGCGTGTCGACGGGTCCTTCGGTTCCAGAGCAGACGTACAAGCGGCGGCGGCGGCGGGAACGACCCGCTCGCTACCTCATTGCCCTCGTCCTGGCCCTGCTGGCACACGGAGCCTTCGTCGGCCTGCTGTCGCTGATGGCCTACATCCAGCTCAACCTGCCGCCCGAGCCCAAGCCCCCCAAGCCGGCGAGCGCCGTAGCCCTCCGTCCGCTGAGCGCCCAGGACTGGGCGAAGAACCGGGGCCCGCAAGCGCCCAACGCCCCGGTGCCCCCGCTCAGCCGACAGCCCGAGAAGAAGCCGGAGAAGAAGCCCGAGGAGCACCCGAAGGGTCAGGTGGTGGACGTGGCCCCGGGCAACCAGCAGGAGGCGCCGGACGCGAAGTACCTCGCCGAGCACGACAACAAGGTGGACAAGGAGACGCGAGCGAAGGACCAGACGCCCTTCTACCGCAACGCCACGCCGCAGACGACGGCGCGCGAGGCCCGTGAGGGCTCGGGCTCCAGCGACGAGAAGGCCCCGCATATCGCCGGCAACAACGGGATGGGCGCGGATGAGCGGCCCCTGAAGGAGGGCGGCAAGAAGTCCGCCTTCGAGCTGCCCGACGCCAAGAAGAAGCAGGAGATCGCCCTCAAGCAGGACCCCAACTCGCCGGGCCCGGGCATGGAGGTGAACAACCGCAACGAGAGCGACGAGGTCGTCGGCAACTCCAAGCGGCTGCGCATCCAGCAGGGCTCCAATGAGGACGAGGAGGGCTCCGACGGCCGCATGGGCACTCCTGGCATGGCGAAGCTGATGCCCTCGCAGGCGGTGATGGATCAGATCATCGGCGGGGCGCCCAATGATCACCTGAAGGACGCGGAGGAGGGAGACGGCACCTACCTCAACACCCGCGAGTGGAAGTACGCCAGCTTCTTCAACCGGGTGAAGCAGAGCGTGGGCACGCAGTGGGATCCCAACTCGGCGCTGATGCGGCGCGACCCGACGGGGCAGACCTACAGCGGGAGGGACCGCTACACGCTGGTCAACGTCACCCTGGATGAGAACGGACGGGTGGCGAACATCACCATCGAGAAGAGCTGCGGGTTGGACTTCCTGGACCTGGCGGCCGTCGAGTCCTTCAAGAAGGCCCAGCCCTTCCCCAACCCGCCGTCGGGCCTGCTGGGAGATGACTCCACGGTGCGCTTCCAGTTCGGCTTCTTCATGGACATGGGCGGCGGCCCGCGGATGCGGCTCTTCCGTCAGCCCAACTGAGCCCCCCAGCCTCGGGGAGGCTCGCGTATGGACCTCGTTGACACTAGGGTGCGCCACGTGGACGCCTCCTCCCTCATTGAGCGCAACCGGAAGGTGCGCAATGTGCTCGCCGCCATCCTCCTGGCCAACTGGGCCGTGGCGCTGGCCAAGGTTGTCATCGGATGGATGAGCAACTCGGCCGCGGTGACCGCGGACGGCGTGCACTCCTTCATCGACGGAGGCTCCAACGTGCTCGGACTGGTGGCCATGTCCGTGGCCTCCCGGCCCGCGGACGAGGACCACCCCTACGGCCACGGCAAGTTCGAGGCGCTGGCCTCGCTGGGCATCGGGGCGCTGATCGGCATCGCCATGCTGGAGCTGGGGCGCATGGCGCTCGACTCGCTGTTGCACGACCGCCACCCCACGGTGACCCCGCTCATGGCGGGAGTGATGGTGGGCACACTGTTCGTCAACCTGGCCGTCACCACGCTGGAGCGCAAGCAGGGCGAGAAGCTGAAGAGCCCGCTGCTGCTGGCGGACGCGAGGCACACCCTATCGGACGTGGGCGTCACGCTGGCGGTGCTCGGCTCGATGGGCCTGGTATGGCTGGGCTTCCCGAAGGCAGACGGCTTCGTCACGCTGGGGGTGCTGGTGGTGGTGGCCCGGGTGGCGTGGAGCATCGTCAAGCAGGCGGTGGGTATCCTCTCGGACACGGCGCGGTTGGATCCGCAGAAGGTGGAGAGCCTCACCCTCCAGGTGCACGGCGTGCGCTCGTGCCGTGACGTGCGCAGCCGAGGCATGGAGGGGACGGTGTACGTGGACCTGAAGATCGAAGTGGATCCACAGCTCACCACTGCACGAGCCCACGAATTGGCCGACGCCGTGGAGGCTCGGCTGCAGGCGGAGTTCCCTGAGGTGGTGGACGTGGTGGTGCACGTCGAGCCGACACGCCTCTCGACGTCGCTGTCCGGCGTCTCCACCCGGTGAGCCCCCGAGGCCCCTGCCCGCCCGCTCGCTCCGCGGGCATGACTGCCTTCTCCACAGCCAGTCACAAAGCCCAGAGCCAGACCCTATCCAGTGTAAATGCCAGCCCTGGCAGGAATGGAGAGGGTCATGAACCTTGAACTCGTCATCTACGTCACGACCTTCGCGATCATCAGCGCGAGCTACCTGCTGTCCGGGAAGAAGGAGCTCCGGAGCAACGCGGCTCAGCAACGCAAACACGAAGCCGAGCTCGACGCGCTCGTGCGCCCCCTGCTCCTCTTCACCAGCAAGGCGCCCGTGGCGTACTGCTGAAGCCGCGAAGCAACCGATTCACGACTCGGCGTCGTGCGCACTCACCAGCCGCTTCGGCGCCTCACCGCGCCAGGCGTCCTCGAGCAGGATGCGGAGCTGCTCGCGACGCACGGAGGAGAGCCGCACGAGCATCATTGGATAGCCCACGTAGTGATCCGTAACGAAGAAGGTGTCTGGATCCGCCTGCATGAGGAGATCCCTGTCGGAGAAGTCAATCTTGACGACCAGGGTCTCGCCATCCTCGCGGAGCCGTGCCACCAGCTTCCCGCGTACCTTGAAGGCTGGCGTGCCATAGGACGTTCCTTCTTCGATACCCGGCAGCTCGAGCGCGAGCTGCCTGACGGTCTCGAATGACACACCTCGAGCTTTGGCCGCTTTCTTCTTCGTCGGCATGGGGAACACGCTAGCACCAGGTCCCCGGCATTCCAGCGATCGGTAAGACATTCAGGCCTGGCCCCGGTTTGCACCGCTCCCGGTGCTCAATATACGGTTCCGCCGAGTCTGCCCTTGTCCGCTCCAGCCCCATCCCTCCCACTCCGCTGGCATCTCGTCCGGCTCGCGGTCGGCACGCTTCTGCCTGCCGTTGTCTTCGCCGCTGTCGTCGTCTTCCAGCTCGCGCGCCTGGAACGCAAGGATGCCGAGCGGCGTGCAGTCCGTTCGGCGCGCTCACTCGCGGCGGCCTTCGAGCGGGAGATGTCCGGCTCCATCCGGACGCTCCAGGCGTTGGCGGAGTCCAGCCATCTCGATCGCGGCGAGCTGGAGTCCTTCCGGGCGGAGTGCGAGCGGGTGCGGCGTACCCAGCCAGCCTGGAGGCAAGTGCTGCTGTTCTCCCCGGATGGACGGGTACTGTTCAACACCTCCTACCCATGGGGCGCTCCCCTTCCTACCCTCGCCGAGCAGGAGAGCTTCACGCGGGTCGTCGAGACACATCAACCCATTGTCGGAGACGTCGCTGTCGGGAAGGGGGTGCGCCGGGCGCTCGCCTTTCCTGTCAGGGTGCCGGTAATACGTGCCGGTGAGCTCCGATACGTGCTCACGGCCGTCATCACCCCCGAGTCCCTCGCGAACGTGGTCTCCAACCCGTCCACCGCGAACGAGGAGTGGACGCGCACCCTCGTCGACCACCAGGGGCGGGTCGCCGCACGTACCCGAGACCCCGCACGCTTCGTTGGACAGCCGGCGACGCCCTCGTTCTTGAAGAACACCCGGGCCACCATCGAGGGCGTGTACCCCGACGTGTCGATGGATGGCGCGCCGGTCTACGTGGCGTTCAGCCGGACTCAGCCCTCGGATTGGACGGCGGCCGTCGTCACCCCGCGCTCGGTCCTGGATGCACCTGTGACCGCTTCGATGCTCGCTGTCGGAGGACTCGGGCTCATGCTGCTGTTTGCGAGCGCGGGTGGCGCCTGGGTCTTCTCCCGGCGCATTGAGCGCTCCATCGAGCAGGCCTCAGAGGCGGCCACCGCCCTCGCGCAGGGCAACCCTCCCCACATGGAGCCGTCCAGCGTGCAAGAGCTCGCAAGGCTGGGCGAGGCGCTGGAGCTCTCCGGACAGCTGCTTCGCGAGCGCGAACGCGAGAGGGACGCACATCTCGCCGCCGCCGAGGTAGCACGTGCCGAGGCCGTCGAGGCCACCCAGGCCAAGGATGTGTTCCTCGCCATGCTCGGGCACGAGCTGCGCAACCCGCTCGCGCCGATCGTCACGTCTCTAGAGGTGCTCCGCAGACGAGGCCTCGCACAAGCGCCCGAGCACGAGGTCATCTCGCGGCATCTCCGGCACGTCGTCCGCCTCGTGGATGATCTGCTCGACATGGCCCGGCTCTCTCGCGGACAGATCTCACTCCGCCGCGAGCCGATCGAGCTGTCCGCCGTGGTCGCCCGGGCCGTGGAGACAGCGGCCCCGCTCATCGAGCGGCGGCGACACGTCCTCGTGACGGATGTATCCGCCTCCGGCCTTCAGGTGCTGGCGGATGCCGATCGGCTGACCCAGGTGGTCGCCAACCTGCTCACGAACTCAGCGAAGTACACACCTCCGGGTGGCCACATCCAACTCTGGGCCAGGGAGTTCGACGGCGGCATCAGGCTCATCGTCGAGGACGATGGTCAGGGGTTGACGCCGGAGCTCATACCCCAGCTCTTCGAGCCCTTCGTCCAGGGCCCTCGCACGTTCGATCGAAGCGAGGGAGGACTGGGCATCGGACTGGCGATGGTGCGGAATCTCGTCGAGGCGCATGGAGGCTGTGTCGAGGCACACAGCGAAGGACCTGGCCGGGGCAGCCGCTTCACGGTCTGGCTGCCGAGGCATGCTCAAGCCGAGGCGCCACTCCCCCAAGAGACACGGCAGGGGCCTGTTCTCTCGGGGGCCGAAAGCATGTCCAGCAAGCGCGTCCGAGTGCTCGTGGTGGACGACAACGTGGATGCCGCCGAGGCGCTGGCCGACTTGCTGAGCATGAGCGGGTACGAGGCAGCCGTGGCGCACGATTGCCCGCAGGCGCTGACTCGAGCCGAGAGCTTCCGCCCGGATGTGGCGCTCCTCGACATTGGCCTGCCCGGGGTGGATGGGTACGGGGTCGCCGAGCGCATCCACGAACGACTGGGGGAGGCCAGTCCCGTCTTCGCCGCGCTCACGGGTTTCGGCCAGGAAGGAGACCGCACACGCAGTCAGGCGGCGGGCTTCCGCCATCACTTCGTGAAGCCCATCGATATCGAGGACCTGCTCGCCTTCATCAAGTCGCTGCGGCTGACACGAAGCGGAGCCGCTTGACATAGTCCGCAGGCGCCGTGGATGTCCCCTCTCCCCCTGGGAGAGGGCTAGGGTGAGGGTCTTCCCTCTGTATGAAGTCACTAGCGGCCAGAGAACCACTCCCAGTCCTCGGAGTCCGCCGGAAAGGGGTTCCATCGGCGCCAGGCGAGCACCTCGGCCCGCCAGGCGTCGACCCCTCCTTTCAGCGGCCAACCACGGGTCACGGTGGTTCGCCTGCATTGAGCATAATTGACCCGCAGCATGCGATTGACCCGGTCGACGAGCGCCGGTGTCGCCCCGGCGCGCAGATGGTGCTCCGCCGCCCGCATGACGCCCTCGTACTTCTCAGGGATCGCGGGCAACACCACTTCGTGGACCGGCCAGAGCCCCAGCAGAGGCGGCGTGACTCCCTCGAGCAGGGCTGCATGCAGACGATCATGCCCATCGATCACCAGCCACTTCATGAGGAGGTCCACGTAGAGCAGCAGCACGGGAGGCAGCGTCCCGTCCCGAGCGCGCTTGCGCCAGCTCTTCACCCGTCCATCCTCCTCGGGCGAGGGCGCACGCAACGGCATCACCGCCCCTGTGCGAATCTCCGAGGGATCACCAAAAGAACCCCAGCACTCCACCCGGAACCGATCGAAGCGAAGGACTCCTTCGGGTGAGTGGGGCGAGAGCGGGGGCTGACCGAAGCTCCACTCCATGGTGCTGATGGGATAGCGGGACGCCGCAACTGCGCGGGTGAGCTGGAGGGGCCGCAGGCACCATCGGCCCGCGTGGAGCACCGAACGCTCGGACTGCGCGAGCGCGCGTCCCAGGCGCCACGCCCAAGCCTCCCACCAGAGGTCCGTTCCCGGCGTGTGCGTCACCTCCCGCACGTCGGCCGCGGACAACGCAGGCAGTCCCCAGGGAGCGCTGGCGTTGCCCTGGAGGAAGCCACACCGGTCCCACCAGCCGTCGATGCGCGCCCAGAGCAGGGGCTGCCCTCCACTGCTCAGGCGCAGCCGGTAGCCCGGCGCGGCCTCGACATGCAGGGACGGCGGCTGGCGCCAGCGGCCCTCGCGAGGGACGTCCAGCAGCAGGCCAGGGCCCGCCAGCGGCAGTCCCCAGGCCTCCGTGTCATCGGTGCTGAGGGCCACGCTCGGATGCATCTCCTGCTCCTCGGCTCCCGGGTTGTCGCGGGGACGTGGGTGGGCGAGGCTCCCGACCATACCGGAGGTGTTGATTGCACGTACCGTCTACACGCGCGCTCGTTGCCGCGCTGCTCGTCCTGCTGTCCGCTTGTGCCACCTCGCGCCCCGCTCCCCAGGCGGACGCCCCCGCGCTGTCTCCCGCCCAGCAGTCCCTGCGCCGCTTCGTCGATGCGCACTTCGAGGAGCAGTTCCGCCGCTTCCCCCTGGCCGCCACGTCCCGCGGCTTGCACACCTACGATGATCAGCTCGCCGGCTTCACCGCCGCGGAGCAACTGGCCTGGGCGGCCTTCCTCGAGCAGGAGCTCGCCGCCCTGCCCCAGCAGGTGGACCGCACCCAGCTCCCCCCGCTCGACCGGGCGGACTACGACATCTTCGAGTCCAACCTGAAGGCCCGCCTCCTGGACATCCAGGAGGTGCGCGGCTGGGAGCGCAACCCCAACACCTACCTGAGCCTCGCCTCCAGCTCCGTCTACTCGCTCATCAACCGGGACTTCGCGCCGCTCGAGCAGCGGATGCGCTCCGCGGTGGCGCGCATGACGCGGCTGCCCGAGGTATTCGCCGCGGGCAAGGCGACACTGAAGAACCCGCCCCGGCTGTGGACGGAGATCGCCCTGCAGCAAGCGGCTGGCACGCGCTCGCTCTTTACCAGCACCCTGCCCCAGGCCTTCGCGCCAGTGAAGGACGCGGCCCTTCAGGAGTCCTTCAAGCAGGAGCAGGCGAAGGTGCTAGCGGCGCTGGAGGACTACGTACGCTTCCTGCGCGAGGACCTGCTGCCACGCTCCAATGGAGACTTCGCCATTGGTGAGTCCATCTACCGCCGGAAGCTCGCCTATGAAGAGGGCGTCACCGAGGACATCGACACCCTGCTGACGTGGGGGCGCGCGGAGCTGAAGCGCACGCAGGACGAGTTCCGCGAGGTAGCGCGCCGGCTCGACGCGACGAAAGCGCCCATGGACGTGTACCGGGAGCTGGGCAAGGAGCACCCCACGCCGGCGGAGCTGGTGCCCACCACGCGGGCGACACTGGAGGGCATCCGCCAGTTCCTGGTGGACCAGCAGCTCATCACCATCCCGAGCGAGGTACGGGCCCAGGTGGCGGAGACGCCGAGCTTCAACCGGGCGCTCTCCTTCGCGAGCATGAGCACTCCGGGCCCCTACGAGATGCGCGCCACCGAGGCGTACTACTACGTCACGCCGCCGGACCCCGCCTGGAATGCCGAGCAGACCGAGCAGCACATGAGCTTCTACAACCGCCATGCGCTGGAGATCGTCTCCATCCACGAGGCCTACCCGGGCCACTACGTGCAGTTCTTGTGGACCAATCGGGTGGACTCGAAGGTGCGGCGGATGATGGGCAGCGGCGCCTTCAGCGAAGGCTGGGGCCTGTACACCGAGCAGATGATGCTGGAGGCAGGCTACGGCGGCACGGGAGCGGGGGCGGACAAGCTGAAGCTGAACCAACTGGCGCTCTACCTGCAGCGGCTGGCGCGCTACATGGTGGGCCTGTCGCTGCACACGCGCGGCATGACGTACGAGCAGGCGGTGCGCTTCTTCGAGGAGGAGGCGTACATGACGCGCACCAACGCAGAGCGGGAG
Source organism: Archangium lansingense (assembly GCF_026626635.1). Lineage (GTDB taxonomy): Bacteria > Myxococcota > Myxococcia > Myxococcales > Myxococcaceae > Archangium > Archangium lansingense. The sequence continues at coordinate 5,309,860 of NZ_JAPNKA010000001.1, read as the reverse complement.
GCCCGCCGCGGCACGAGCGATCCCACCTACCTGGTGTACGCGCTGGGCAAGAAGATGCTGCTGGAGCTGCGCGAGGAGGCGAAGGCACGCTGGGGCAAAGACTTCACCCCGAAGCGCTTCCACGACGCCGTCGTCTCCTACGGCTACCCGCCCGTGCCGGTGGTGCGCAGGCTGATGTTCGGCGAGGACTGAGGAGGAAACCCACGCCCTGGAGCAATTTTAACAGCCGTATCAAGCACACCAACACTCACTCTCAAACAAACAGATGAACAAAAAAGAAAAACAAAACATCAACACCTTTGTTTCCAAGGTTAGAAAAAACAAAATCCCACAACCCAGCCAAGTCCTCAAATTCTCCATGGAACAATGGGGAAAAGCATTTTCTGCCATACCAACGCCCACGGATGCAGACAAGCGCCTATATGACGCAGGGAAATGGTTTGCACCCCGGTTCCAGGCAATTACCAAAAGGTCCTCCATCATCGACTTCGGCATATCCGACCAGGACGAACTGACTCGTTATCACTGCGGAACGGTGAACCGAGAAGCTCAATTGATCAATGAAATGGTGCTGGAGTCAGCCAGTGGGAATGGTGTCTTGATAGCAGAGCAAATTGTGCAGTCGAAGTATCAATCGGAGACATCAGCTAACGCAGCCGGCCCTGAGGATCTAGATGAGGCGGCCGTAGACGGGCTTAGAGCGCCTAACAAAAATAAGGTTTGAGGGGTGTCGCCCCTCTGGCGGGAGGGCCCAGTCCTTATTTTTGTTAGGCGCTCTTAGATTCGCCCTAGACTCACTAAAACTCATTCTAAAAAATCCTCCTCCGCAGTCCACAACCCAGGGCAAAACCGTCCCACAGGATGCCGTACTGGGGAGACTGCACCTTCACTTAAATCTTGGCTCTCTTTACGATGCGCTTGTCGACCTATGGAATGAGTGCGTTTGGAATGACTGGTGCGTACGAACCTCAGGGGAAGTTGACCTCATAGCCCCGCACCCAGGGGATCGTAGTGAAATTCACCTAGCCGACGCAATTTCAAAATACAGACTAGCAACCCTAACAAATGAAATCAGCTTTCACGCAATAGAGGCCTGGGGTGAAATCCCAGCACATCTAAAACACAGAACAACACGTGGAGCATACGTTCAATCCATTTCAGGCTCCGGAAAACACCGAAAAATACACTTCAAACCAGAGCCACTGCGTAGCGATATGCCGCCGCTCCCATTCGTCAAAAGCCTCATCGCCGAAGAACTGTATTTCTCAGCAATGATGGACATAGACTTACCAGCAACACCAGGAATCACACTACGAACCCTGCTCAACGCATGGAAAGCGCTGTACTACCTAAGCGAAGCTTTATTTTCTCGCCTGCCCGCAGACTCTGGGGTCTTTGCGCTTCGCAAATTAAACGAATACAGTCCAACACTATCCTCTGGCGATTTGATCGACATAATTCGCAAGGCTCTTGACTGCTCAGTCCTCACCTCCCGCTCGATTTTGAGTTACTTTGTACGAGGAGGTTTCGAAGGGATTATGGCCGAGGACGACGACGCAGGGGAAGAGTTTTGGCACAAGCCAATTTTAAAACTTCAAGATGGCAAATATGTCCCAATCCTTGCCGCACTCAACAGACCCAACCTAGTACGCAGCGTCGAGTTTTGGACAAAGCGTGGCGGCTTGGATCTGGAAGACAGAGGCACCCCCTTCGAATTATACGCAAGGAGAGAATTGGCTAGAGCTATCTCCCGCTCTCCACTGGCGCAACATGCAGGTGTATTTGATGACAACCTATCAATACCACACAAAGACGGCAACGAACAAATCGACTTGGCCTTTTGGATTGGAGACTCCTTGATTTTGGGAGAAGCCAAATGCATATTAATCCCGTCGAGCCCAAACGGAAAACACCACTACTACAACACCCTACTTGGCGCAATCACCCAGATCGAACGCAAGGCCAATAAGTTCAAAAGCAACATCACAGAATCACTGACATATATCCCACGAAAGGGCGGATGGACCCCCGAGAAACTAAAGGTCATTCCAGTCGTCCTAACCAGCACTCCCATCGGGGCTGGCTTAGTGCTACGGGACATCCCCGTTGTCGACATTCGCATTCTCCGTGCCTACTTCGATGTTCGAAAGATACAATACGGCGTTTTGACCAACAAGAATGGCCATGAAAAACCAATAAAGACAGTCCATTTTTACGAAACCCCTCAAGAAGCCGAGGAGAACATTCAAGCCTACGTGCTTTCACCTCCTCAGTTGGCGCTTCCTCGAAAATCTGTGTCGGTCGATGTCCGACCATTGCCATTAGTCGAAGAAAGCGAAAAGCCCGCAGCAGTATGTACGCCACAGGTCGAACTGCCAATTGGCAAGGATAAGTTTGTAATCCAAGAACCAAACAAATAACCCTCCCCGGCGCAAGTGGTGTCTATCAAACGGCACGGCATGGCTATTTCAAGTCGGTCAGGACGTAGCCGGGACAGCCTGCGTATCCCACCAGCGTGGACTGTCGTTTTCCGGCTGAGCGGGTGACGGGAAGTACAGGGGAATGTTCCAGCGCTCGTGGGCAATCCTGCCGATCGCCTGGGCAACGGCGCTCACGGGCCAGGGTGGAACCTGGCCCGTGAAGAGGCGGAAGTCCCCGCCATTTCCGCGCATGGAGACCAGATGGACCGCCGTGAACCGGGGATGCTCGCGAGAGGCTCCGGGCAGGATGGCGCTGAGCACGAGGAACCAGCCCGTCGTGTCTCCGTCCCAGAGCGTCTCCAGGGCGACAGGAGTGCCTTCCAACCGGTCCAACCCCTGAAGGGCCTTCGCGCGCCAGGCCTCCGGTGTGGATTGCCTCGCCTCTTCTTCGTCTCGTTCGCGCAAGACCGGATGGAGTTTCTTCAGCACATCCCTACGCTCCCAGAAGGCGTCCTGGGCATCGTAGAGAGAACAGCCCGCCGTCTTCATGATCAACTGGAAGGCCGGGATGGTCAGCCCTTCGAGGATCAGCTTGTCGATGGCCTGGAGCGCATCGGCCGGGAGCGTGCTGGCGAGTTTGTCTGTCACACCTGGAAGTGTATTCCCAGTCAGTAACGATGGAGTACCCGAAGCCCCCTCACAAGCTGTTCGAGAGATGCGGAGTGGAAGAGGCGGGAATCGAACCTGCCACCTGGCACTCCGTATCCACTCGGCGGAGCGGTGCAGGGGGGCGGCGCAGATGTGATAACGGGTGCGCCGCCCGCCGGTCTGCCGACGGGGATGGGCGATGCTCAGGTCACGGCAGAAGAGGTGGAGGGCGTCTGGGCGGCAGCCGTGCGCGCGGCCGTCCACATGGGCGGCAGCAGTTCCTCGAGACGGCGCTGCGGCCAGCCCTGGGCGAGCTTCTCCAGCACATCAGCCAGGTACGCCCACGGCTCCACCCCGGCCAGCACGCACGTGGCCACCAGCGTGTACACGCACGCGGCGCGCTCGGCTCCCGCGTCGCTGCCGGCGAACAGGTAGTTCTTCCTGCCGACGGCAATCTCCCGCAGCCGCAGCTCCGAGGCGTTGTTGTGCAGCGGCAGGCGCGCGTCCTCCATGAAGCGCGTCAGCGACTTCCACTGGTTGATGGCGTAGCGGCACGCCTGCGCCAGCGGACTCTTCGGCGGCTCCCGGTTGTAGGTTTCGGCCACCCAGCGCCCCAGTTGCTCCGTGACAGCGCGTGAGAGCGCGTCGCGCCTGCGCAGCCTCTCGGCCTCGTCCACCCGCTGCTCGTCGGCTTCGCGCTCCACCTCGAAGAGCCGGCCGATGAGCGAGAGCGGCAGCGCCGCTCGTGTGTCACCGGCGTCCAAGGCCTCGACGAAGTAGCGACGGGCATGGCTCCAGCATCCCACCTCCACCGCGGTGGCGCCCTGGCGGGTAAACAGCTTGTCGTAGCCCTTGTACCCGTCCACCAGCAGCCAGCCCTCACGCTTGTCCAGGAAGGACAGGGGCCCTTCTTCCTTCCAGTCCGGCGTGTAGACGAAGGCCGCCCAGGTGGTGTCCCCCAGGTACACCCACATGTGCCCGCGCTTGAGGCCGTTGGGGTGCTCCCTGTCGAGCACCTTCAGGTGCGTGTCGTCGCTCTGCAGCACGTGCGAGGCCAGCGCCCGCCGGGCCACCTCCCGGGCCAGCGGCTGGAGGGTGTCGGCGCCCGCGGCCACCCAGTCCGAGAGCGTCGAGGTACGCAGCTGCACGCCATGGCGCGCGTAGATGCCGCTCAGCCGGTGCAGCGGCAGGTGGTCCTTGAATTTGGACACGAGGACGTGGGCCACCAGGCCAGCACCCGGCAATCCGCCCTCAATCACCCTGTCGGCGGGAGGAGCCACCACCAGCCCGTCGCCACACGGCCGGCAGGCGTACTTGGGCCGTACCTCCTCAATCACCTTGAAGTGGCCGGGCACCCACTCCAATGTCTCGCTCTTCTCCTCGCCACAGCACGTCTTGTCCCGCCCGCATGCCTCGCACCGCAGCGCCTCGGGCGGGGGCTGGTGGACGCGCTGCTCGCGCGGCAGGCTGGAGGGGAGCGGGCGGCGCCCGTGCCCCTTGCGCTCCTTCTTTCGCGACTCCTTGTGTGGTGGCTTGGAGGGCTGCGTGGAGCCCGCCGCGACGCATGCGTCCCCGGCATCAGGCGCCGCCGCCTCTTGGGCCCCGGCGTTCTCCTGGCCCAGTTGCTCCAGGAACAGCGACAGTTGCTCGGCTGATAGCTTCTCGCTAGTGCGGCCAAACCGCTGGCGCATCGCCTTGCGCAGCCGCAACTCCAACTCGGTGTTCTTCTCCACCAACTGCGAGAGCAGGCCCAACACCAGCTCAATCACCTGCTCGTCCTGGCCCTCGGCCAGCAGCGTGCGCAGCAGTGCCGCCACGCCGTGTACGTCCGTCATCTTCTTGCCGGGAGCCGCGCCGCTCATGTCCCGGGACATGAGCCATGAGCCGGCCCCAGGACGCAAGAGGTATTCTCACGCAGCCGACTTCAGAGGTGGGGGCTGCCAGCGAGGCCGCCGGACGCTGGCCTTCAAATCAATCCCCTCCAGCAGCAGCGTGAGCTCCACCGCCTCCAGGGTGAGGGCGGAGCTATCCTCGGCCAGCGGACGCGGCAGGCGGAAGCTGCCCTTCTCCAGGCGCTTGGAGAAGAGGCAGAAGCCGCCCGAGTGCCACCACAGCACCTTCACCATGTCGCGCGTGCGGTTGAAGAAGACGAAGAGGTGTCCACTCAAGGGGTCCTCTCGCAGTACCTGCCGCGCCAGCATGGAGAGCCCATCGAAGGACTTGCGCATGTCGACGGGCTGGCATGCCAGGTGGATGCGCACCGAGGAGGGCAGCGTCAGCATGCTTCCTCCAGCGCCCTCACCAGCCGCGCCAGCGAGCCCGCGTCGAAGCCGGGCTCCACCCGGATGCGTCGGCCCCTGGCCAGCAGCACCTCCATGCTGGCTGCGCCCGGTGCCCGCTGTGCTTCTGGCGACGGCGGCGCCGCGACGTGCACCGGGACGAACGCGAGCCCCGGGGCCGCCTCCTCGGCCCGTCGCTTCTTCCACCACCTCAGCCGCTGTGGACCCAGCCCATGGCGGCGGGCGAACTCCGCCACCGACAACCCGCTCACCTCGTATGCCTCGAGCACCGCCTGCGCTTCGGCCTCCGTCCAGTAGTTGCTTGCCGCGGCCCTCGCCAGCGTTGCGTCCACTCTTTCCGTGTTGCGTCCCATGTCTACACCTCCTGGAACGCGACGCTGAACGCCTCCTCCCTCACGCGGAAGGTGTGGTCCGCCGAGCGCTTACGGCACTCCCAGAGCGGGCTTGGCGGAGTTTCGTGGGAGCCTGGCGGTAGCGCTCAAGGACGTGGGACTGCTCTCGGACGTCCTCACCGTCTTCCTGCGCGCGGTGTTCGCCCTGCAGCGCCGGAGGGCACGGCGGCAGGGCCTGCGGGGTGGGCAGGCCGGAGCCGTATCGTTCATCCAATTCTTCGGGTCGTGCCGTTCATGATGCGTGTACCCCACTCGGACGTCCTGCTCGTGTACATCGGTGGTTTCGAGGCGTGCTCTCGCAAGCACGGCCCGGTGTTCGTGTTCTGGTTCGACGACCCGAGCGGCACCTACATGTTCTCGCTCTTTCGGAACGGCGAGCGGGTCCGCTTCCGCAGCCGCGGCGCGGAGGCGTGGTTCGCACAGCCACGCTCCACTCCAGCGCTCGACCGCCAGTAGACCGGAGGAAGGTGCCGTCGCGTGAAAAATCTGTTTTACCTGGAATGCCTATTTTACTACAATGGCGGCATTTTCCAGCCCTATTGAGACTCATGGGAGCGCACATGAAGAACCGCCTGAGGTTCCCCGCCGTCCTCACCACCCTCGTGCTGACGGCCGCCTGTGGACAGGAAGCGGAGCGGGCGGCGGAGGAGCCCACCCTGACGGCGAAGCAGCCGGCACTCGTCCAGGCCATGGCCACCTACGACGCGACGCTGATGGCGCCCTCCTGCACCATGGCGGCGCTCTCATGTGACTCGGGCTCGCTGGTCACCGGACGCTCGGCGTACCTGGGGCCCGAGGCCAACGCGCCCAACACGCTTGGCGGGAGCTGCCCGGATGGAACCTCGGGCTCCTTCCACTACGACGAGTCGGTGGACGCCGTGAAGGTCATCACCACCACCGGGACGAACATGGCCGCAGGCAAGCCCATCCAACTGCAGGTGAAGGTCTGGGCGGGCTCCTACTACACCGCGGACAAGCTCGACCTCTACTACACCACCGACGCCGCGCAGCCCACGTGGCGGTACCTCACCACGCTGTCGATGACGGGCTCGGGGGCGAGGTCGTTCACCCATACCTTCACCCTCCAGTCGGGCAGCTCGATGCAGGCGGTGCGCGCGCAACTGCGCTACGGCGGCTCGGCCAGCCCCTGCACCACCTCCACCTCCTACCCCTTCAACAACGAGGCGGATGACCTGGCCTTCTTCGTGGAGCCGGGCTCGGGCTCGGGCTCCACCTCGGGGGTCGTCAATGGCGGCTTCGAGTCGGCACTCTCCAGTTGGACCAGCTCGGGCACCGTGCGCGCGGAGACGGCGGGCCTGTCCCATGGTGGCACCAGCCACGCCGTGCTGCAGCCGGCCTACCCCACGCCCGCGCGCATCAGCCAGCAGGTGCAGCTGCCCACCACCGCGCGCACGCTCCAGTTCTACTACCGCATCGAGTCGGGCAGGACGGACGCGGTCGTCTCCAACCTGCGGGTGCGCATCGTGCCCTCGTCCGGCTACGTGTTCGACTCCGCCATCGCGAGCAACCTCTACGCCTCGGGCAGCTACGCGCTCTACTCGATGGACATCTCCCAGTACGCGGGCCAGAGCGTGCGGCTCGACCTCGAGGCCCACAACACCTACATCTCGACCTCCGAGGTCTACCGCATCGATGACGTGCTGGTGCAGTGAGCCCAGACGACAATCGAAAGAGTGACCCACCAGTCGGCGGAGCGGTGCAGGAGGGCGGAGCAGAGGTGATAACGGGAGCGCCGCCCGCCAGCTCCCGACGGGGAGGGGCGGCGACATCTCCTCGCTGCGCCGCGTCCGCTTCGTCATGAAGGGGGGCTCCGTTCATCGACGGTAGGCCCCCACCGCGTCAGGCCGAGGCTTCTCCGACCAGGTGGGCTCCAGGCACGTCGGCGGACCGCTCGTCCATCGGGCCGCTCCGCAGGGCGCCTCTCGAAGGTCGATTGGATTCCTCGTGGGGGCTCCCCATCTAGTACAGGTGCGATGAAACCGAGGTTCTTCTTCATCATGCTGGGGCTGATCCTGGCAGGCACCCTTCTGGGTACCCTGGGCACCTTCTCGCTGCCCATCGGTTCGGGGATTAGCCAGTTCTGGCCCGGCATCATGGTCCAGGTCGTCGGGGGCATCTGGTTCGGAGGCTGGGGGGTGCTGGCAGGTGCCATCTTCCCCGTCTTCACCAACCTGCTCACCGGAGGCGGCGCGGTGCACGTCCTTGGCTTCATCCCCGCCAACTTCGTCCAGGGACTCATTCCCGCGGTGGCCTTTCGCCACTTCCACATGTCACCCCTCATTCCGGGGAGGAAGGGGCTGGCCTTCTATGCTCTCTGGGGAGCCGTCGTGCCGAGCATCGCGGGCGCCATCCTGGGCGTGACGGCGTTGGTTTTCGTCGGAGAGGCGGACCTCTTCCGCGACTTCCCCCGATTGGCGGGGGTCTGGGCCCTGGCCAATACGTTCACCTCGCTCCTCCTGGGAGTGCCGACACTCTGGGTGCTCACGCCCCTGTGGGAAGATGCGGAACTGCTGGTCCGTCGTTGCTGGCTATGAGAGAGGAGCGCCCACTCGCGGGCTTCAATCATCGCGGTCGCACCCCCTCCACTGTCGGGGGGAGTGTGCTCCGGCGGCTGGAGAACCTGCCCATCCGGCTCAAGCTGCTCCTGGGGCTGTCCCTCGTCGGGTTGATTCCGCTGATTGCCCTGTCCTCGATGGAGATCGCCCGGCACGGCGGCCAGGATCCCTCGGGAATCAGCATCCCGTCCCTGCTCTTGAGCGTCGAGCTCGTCCTCGCGTTGCTGTGCGTCGGAGGGCTCGCCCAGTTGCTCATCCGGCCCCTGGTGGACCTTCAGCACTATGCCGAATCCCTCCTGGCGGGGAAGCAGGCCCCCATCGACCTGGAGCGCGGAGATGAGATTGGCCGGCTGGCTCGCTCCTTCGCCCGACTGCTCGCGGAACGGCAACGCGCGGAGGATTCGCTCCGGGAGAGCGAGGAGCGGTTCCGGATCATCTTCGAGCAGGCCGGCGTCGGCATCGCCCAGGTGACGGGGGCCGACGGGCGGTTCGTGCTGGTCAACCCGAAGCTGTGCGACATCCTCGGCTACTCCGCCGAGGAGCTCCGGGAACTGACCTGGGCCGGCATCACCTACCCCGAGGATCTGCCCTCCAGCCTGGCTCAGGTGCGGCTGATGAAGTCGTCTGGAACAGCCGCCGCCGCCATGACCTGGGAGAAACGGTATGTCCGCAAGGATGGAGCCGTGGTCTGGGCCAACCTCTCCACGGTCGCGATGCTCAACCCGGCCGGCGGCATCGAGTATTTCATTTCCGTGCTCCAGGACATCACCGAGCACAAGCGGGCCGAGGAGGAACGGAGCCGGCTCTACCATGCGGCCCAGGAGGCGATCCGCGCCCGGGATGTCTTCCTCGCGGTGGCTTCCCATGAGCTGAAGACTCCGCTGACCTCGCTCCAGCTTTCCCTCCAACAGGGCCTGCGCGGCCTCCGCCACCAGGAGCATGACAAGGCGCTCACCCAGCTGGGCCTCGCGGAGCAGCAGTCCAGGCGGTTGGGGGCACTCATCAACGAGCTCCTGGATGTCTCCCGGCTCGTCACCCGCGGGCCCGAACTGAGCCTGGAGCGTGTGGACCTGGAGGCGCTCGTGCGCAGGGTGGTGGCCCAGGATGAGGCGAGGGCCGCCCGGTCGGGTTCGAGGCTCGTTCTGGAAACGAGAGGGCCGGCGGTGGGGTTGTGGGATGCGTTGCGATTGGAGCAGGTCCTCCTCAACCTCCTGTCCAACGCCATCAAGTTCGGCGAGGGCAAACCCATCGAGGTGAAGGTGGATGCCGACGCGGAGCTGGCGCGCCTGACCGTGAAGGACGAGGGCATCGGCATCTCCCCCGAGGCCCTGTCCCGCATCTTCGAACGGTTCGAGCGGGCCGTGCCGGAAAGACACTACGGGGGTCTGGGGTTGGGGCTGTGGATCGCCCGGCAGATCGTCCAGGCCCACGGCGGAACCCTCTTCGTGGAGAGTACCGTGGGGAAGGGCTCGACCTTCCACGTGCAGCTCCCCCGGGCCGGTCCGCCGGGGTGAGCCCTTCGTCACGGACAAAGACAACGGGTGGCTCCCCCAAGGAGATGGGAACGACGGCGAGCCAGTTCTCCTAGTGAATACTATTTGACTCCCGGTTTAAAACCGGTTTTCATGCTTTTGGCGGGAGAGCGAGCCTTGATGAGCAAATTCATCTGCCTTTGGCATTGTGCCTGCTTTTGGCATTGTGCCTGCCTTCCCGTTGAGTTGAAAGAACTGTCACGTTTCTCGAGGAGTGTTGCATGGGTCGATTGAACCCGCTTTCTACAGTTTATGCCTCTCTCTGTCTTCTCGGTACCGCAGCCGGGTGCGTCGCGGACTCCGACGAAGCCGCGCTGCAAGAGGAACCCAGCCAGACACAGCAAGCATATAACGGCATGGCGTTAGCCTCCGTCGCGCGCGTCGTCGCCGACTACGATGGAGATCACAAGACGGATCTCACCGTTCGCCGGCCTTCGCAGACCAAATTCTACACCATTCGCAGCTCCGATGGGCAGGTCGCCGGGGGCGTCGTCTTCGGCGCCGCGACGGATAGGCCCGTCGATGGCGACTTCGACGGGGATGGGAAGAGCGATTACACGGTGTGGACACCATCGACCGGTGTCTGGAATATCCTGCAAAGCTCCACTGGCACTTTTGTCACCCGCCAGTGGGGCACCAACGGCGACATCCCGCTGTCTGGCGACTTTGACGGCGACGGCAGGACAGACATCTCCGTCTGGAGGCCTTCGCAGACCAAGTTCTACACCATCCGCAGCTCCGATGGGCAGGTCGCCGGAGGCGTCGTCTTCGGCGCCGCGACGGACATCCCCGTGAACGGTGATTTCGATGGAGACGGCAAGGCAGACTGGGCCCTCTGGCGCCCGTCGACCGGTGTCTGGAACATCCTGCAAAGCTCCACTGGCACTTTTGTCACCCGCCAGTGGGGCACCAACGGAGACATCCCGCTGTCCGGCGACTTTGACGGCGACGGCAGGACAGACATCTCCGTCTGGAGGCCTTCGCAGACCAAGTTCTACACCATCCGCAGCTCCGATGGGCAGGTCGCCGGAGGCGTCGTCTTCGGCGCCGCGACGGATATCCCCGTGAACGGCGATTTCGATGGGGATGGCAAGGCAGACTGGGCCCTCTGGCGCCCATCGACCGGTGTCTGGAACATCCTGCAAAGCTCCACTGGCACTTTTGTCACCCGCCAGTGGGGCACCAACGGCGACATCCCCATGCCACCGCCGCAGCAATAGCGATGTGAGCCGCAACTCGCGCATCAGCCTCGGCAGGGCTGCTGCGCAGGAGCTCCGCGCTGGATGTGTTCGCCTGCCCTCGGTGTGGGGGCAGGCGCAGGGTGCTGGCGGGGACTCATCTCCTTGCCGAGCTGGCTTTCGTCGCCGCCTGTATTTCATCCCAACGTCCCATAGCGTCCGGCACGGGCTCAGAGCGCCTAACAAAAGTCAGGTTTGAAAGGGAGGGTGGACGGATGACCGGCCCATGAGCACCTGGGCACCAGGGCTCGCGACCTTGTACCGGACGCGCTGTGGGAGCGAGTCGCTCCGCTGCTTCCGGTTCCCAAAAAGAAGAAGAAACCCGGCCGACCAGGGGTTGACGATCGAGCTGCCTTGGTTTGATTGGGCACGGACTCGATCCGGATGCGTCCGCCCGTGTAGGCGCTGGGCTGATTCGCGCAGTCTCCGATGGCGAGGATGTCCGGATCCGCCGTGCAGGCGAACTCGTCCACGACGATGCCATTGTCGACGGCGAGGCCCGCCGCGGAGGCCAGCTCCGTGTTGGGGAGGAGGCCGATGCCCACCAGCACCAGGTCCGCCTCGAGCCGCTCCTCCACGCCGTGACACGCGAGGCTCACCCCACGCACCTGGCGCCGCGCCTCGTCGAGCTCCAGGCCCCGCACCTGGCAGGAGAGCAAGCCGGCGGCCAGCTCTCCACCAGCCTGGCCGGCTCCCACGGTGACGATGCGCTCTTCCATGGCCACCACATTCCTCTCGGTTGTTTCCAGCGTCTGGACGGCGGCGTCGTGTCACCGCCGGGCGGTGACGGGGGCCAGCCACACTCCAACGAGCGCGTCGACCAGTCCGGCCGCCGTGGACTCCCACGTCGAACGGGGCCGCGCCGTGCCCTCGTGCAGCGCGCGTTCCCGCTCGGCGCACATGTGCACGAGCAGCAGCCGGCCCATGTAACTGCGCTCCTGCAACACCTCCTCGGGGAGACGCGGGACCAGCCGGAAGGTGCCTTCGATGGTCTGCTGCATCGATCGCGCGGAGACCGCCTCCTTGCTCACGAGCTCTCGCCAGGAGGGATGGGTCGTCACCTGGGCCAGGAACCGCGCGTACCAGGAAGGGCTACCCAACGAGGCGAGGTGCTCGGTGATGGGCCGCACGAGGCAGGACATCCAATCGCGCAGGTCGGGCGAGCCGGTGATCTCCGCGAGCATCTCGGTCCGCCGCCGCTCCACTGGCTCGTAGTGCCGGCGAACGATCGCCAGCACGAGGTCCTCCTTGGTGCCGAAGTGGTAGCTCACCGCGGAGTTGTTGGACTGCCCCGCCGCCTCACTCACCTGGCGGTTGGAGACGGCCTCCACGCCGTGCTCGGCGAACAGCCGCTCCGCGGTGACGAGGATCAACTCGCGGGTCTCGCTGCCCCGGTCGGATTTGGTTGGACGGCTCACCGGCTCACCATCAATTCATCTGCTGCGCGGAGGTGCACAGCCGCGCGCGCACCGAGTCCACGGGGGTCTCCCAGTGGTTCTCGAACCAGAAGTCGAGGAACAGCGGGGACGCGCGGCCCCGCTGGTACGCGGCCTTCACCCGCCGCAGGTACTCGGACCGGCTGACGCCGGACTGCGGAGCCTTGAGTTGTGCGAGCGTACCGACCAACACGATGAGCATCGCGGCCGGGAGCCCCAGGTTGCCCACGACGTACGCCTGCAGCTCCATCTCGCCCACCACGTCCGTGGCGTAGCCCGTCACCAGGTGCATCAGATCATGCGTCTCGCGGTACCGCTTGGAGATGAAGTCGACGTGGTTCTTGAGCTCGAGCGTCGTCTCGAACGGGGAGATCTTGTTGTCGCGGTAGTAGCGCGCGTACGCATGGCCGAGCGTTCCCTCGGGCAGGCGCTCGAGCGCGGCCAGCTCCAGGTCCCTGGCCTGAAGCGAAGGGCGCTCGGACAGCATGCGGCGTCCCTCCTCGGTGCGCTGGAACTTCGGGACGAGCGACTCGTAGACGTCGAGGTCGAGGCTGGCCTGGATCGCCTGGCCATAGACGGGATTCCCCTCGTCGCCCCGGACCTTTTTGATGGCGTAGAGCGCCACGCGCAGGCGGGTGAACAAGGAGGCGTTGTCGGGCAGGAGCGCCTTGGGGTCGACCTTGGGGCCGTGTCCCTGGCCAGGGGCTGCTTGGGGCTGCTCGAGGGGGAACGGCTGATCCAGGACCTGCTGACTGTCATTGGCAATCATCACTGACCTCCAGGGGGATGGCCCGTCCTCGAGCCCACGTGAAAAGATTTAAGGCAATCGACTGATTCAGTCAACCGCTTTAAAACAAGGCCTGAAGAGGGGGCTCGGCCGATCCGCCGAGCCCCCTCCAGGCACTCCGCCAGTTCATCTGCTCGTTCCTACTGCGGCAGGAAGTCCTCGGGTCACACCCCCCTCCCCACCGCAGTGGGGGCTTCCCCGCTCGCTCAGTGCACGAGTGGCGTCTCGGCTGTCTGGGACTGGACGGAAGGCCGAGGCGCCGGCGCAACGTGACGCGGGCCGTCAGTAGGGCTTGTCGCCCTTCTCGATTCCGAAGGCGGAAGCGGGCGCGTAGGTGCCGTTCACCGTCGTGCCGCCATTGTGGATGGCCGGGAATATCGGCTGCATGTTTTGCGGAAACCCGAACGTGGGCTTCGTGAGCGCATCGAGGCGGCCCAGCTCCTCGGCCGTGAGCTTCACGTCCACCCCCTTCACGTTGTCCTCGAGCTGCGAGAGCCGCCGCGCACCAATGATGGTGGACGTCACGCCCGGCTGCGCCTGCAGCCAAGCCAGCGCCACGCGCGCCACGGTGCTCTCGTGCACCCGGGCGATGGCCGCCAGCGCGTCCACGACGGCATAGGTCCGCTCATTCAGGAACGGCTCCAGGAACATCCCCCGGTCCCCCTTCTGCTGTCCCGCGTTCGCGCGGGTGTACTTGCCGCTGAGCGCGCCGCTCTTGAGCGGCGACCAGGGAGTGATGCCCAGACCGAACTCACGCGCCATCGGCACGAGCTCCTGTTCCACGGAGCGCTCCAGCAACGAGTACTCGATCTGGAGTCCGATGAACGCCGACCAGCCGCGGAAGCGCGCCAGCATGTTGGCTTCGACGATCTTCCACGCCGGCGTGTCGGAGACGCCGAGGTAGCGCACCTTGCCCGCGCGGACGAGATCCTCGAGCGCGGCCATCGTCTCCTCCATGGGAGTGTGCACGTCCCAGTTATGCAGCCAGTACAGGTCGATGTAGTCCGTCTGCAGGCGGCGCAGCGAGTTCTCGCACGCCGAGATGATGGACTTGCGGCCGGAGCCGCCGCCGTTCGGGTCCCCCGGGTAGAGGTTTCCGCTGAACTTGGTCGCGATGACCAGGCGGTCGCGCCGGGCGGGGTGGCGTCCGACGTGGTCCCCGATGATCTTCTCGGAGTGGCTCTTCGTGTAGAAGTTCGCCGTATCGATGAAGTTGCCGCCGAGCTCGATGTACCGGTCGATGATCTGCTGGGACTCCTCGACGCTGGATCCCCAGCCGAGGTCTTCACCGAAGGTCATCGCACCGAGGCACAGCGGGCTGACGCGAAGGCCCGAACGGCCGAGGGTCACATAATGCTCGAGAGGCATGAGGGCTCCAGGGGACGTGCTACCTTGGGGAGGCCAAAATGATTCAGCCTTAAACCAATTTAATTTTGAACCATTTTCCGCGCAAGGGACCATGTCGAAAATCGACCCGGCGAAGATCTGGTCGCTGAGCTACCGCCTGCTGATGTCGGTGATCTCCCACGTCACCCCGGACATCGCCACGCTGGGGGTGGAGACCAAGGAGTTGTTCGTGCTCTCGGCGCTGGAGGAGCACCCCTACCCCGCGGAGCTGGCGGAGACCCTGAGCATGCCCAAGCCGACGGTAACGGTGTACGTGAAGCGGCTCGAGGCGGCGGGCTTCGTGAGCCGGGAGATCGACACCAAGGACCTGCGGCGCCACCGGCTGCGGCTCACGCCCGCCGGGCGCAAGGTGATGCACCAGGGCATGGCGCTGTTGTCGGACGCGTTCGGAGAGCGGCTCGGCCGCCTGAGCGCCGCGCAGCAGGAGGAACTGCGGATGTTGCTGGAGAAAATGAGCTGAATCTGGGTGTGGTGGGTGCAGGAAGGGTGTCAGACGATTCGTATGAGAGAGACGAGGTGCCGACTCGATTCCTTTGACACCTTCCCCGTCGCTTGTCGATGGCCTGGAGTGCATCGGCCGGGAGCGTGCTGGCGAGTTTGTCTGTCACACCTGGAAGTGTATTCCCAGTCAGTAGCGATGGAGTACCCGAAGCCCCCTCACAAGCTGTTCGAGAGACGCGGAGTGGAAGAGACGGTGGCGCACCCCGAGGAGCCGATGTCGCGGCTGCGCCTGGAGCTGGCGAAGGGGGACGGAGTGACAGCCCGGAGCGGCATCTGCGAGAAGCAGAAGGATGACGGTCACCTGGCGGCAGGCGCTGAAGAGTCCGGACTTCTGGTGCTGGTACTGGCGGGTCGAGGGATGCGAAGACCTCGAGGAGAGCGCCATGCCGCAAGAGGCTCTGCGCATTGGGCCTCCGGGCCCGGGGCCCGGCGCTGGTGCTCGAGGTCAGCAAGTATGAGCGCACACTCTACCTCGCGCACCCGAGACTGCCCGAGCAGGCGCAGCTGGGCTGGATGGACGATGTGCATTGGCATCCGCATGCCTTGCGCTGGGAGGAGACGATTCGCGCGGCGGAAGGCCTGACCGAGGGACGGAGCGAGGCCCTGTTGCTCCTGACCCTCTTCACGCCCACCACCCCCACGGATGACCGTGAGCAGGTGAGCCGGCTCCTCGAAGCCGCTTCGAGGGAGACCGGCATTCCTGAGCCAGTGCGCGAGCAGATCCTCTCCGTTGCATCCATTGCTGTGGATGCGGAGTGGCGCTGCGACGCCGGCAGATGGGTGATCGAAGGCAAGGTCTACTCGCTTCGCGATCCGCGTAACCCCTCCTTCCCATTCCTGGAGCTTCAGGAACTGAGCTCCCGCTGACCTGGAAAGGTGTCCCTGGAAAGGTGTCTGGAATCAGACAATTCGTAGGAGACGAGATGCCGGCTCGAGTCCTTTGACACCTTCCCCGCGGACACGCCGGCAACGCGCATGCGTCGGCGCGTCGTTCTCTAGATCTTTGTTGGGGGGTCGATTCCCCGCACCTATAGTCCCGCCGCGTATTGTCAATCGAGGAGGAGAAGACATGATGAAGCGGTCGTTGGGGCTCTCGTACCTGTTGGTGGCGATGCTCGCCCTTCAGGGCTGCGCGGGCTGGAATCTGGAGAAGCGTGGTGAGAACGGCGGCGCGGCACAGGCCGCGGCGGTCGAGGCACGCAAGGACGCTCCCGTTGTCATCGTCGGCGCCGGCCTGACCGGATTGACCATCGCCTACGAGCTGAAGAAGGCGGGCATCGACTCGCTGATCATCGAGGCGTCGCCTCGCATCGGCGGCCGTATCCAGACGGTCACCTTCGCCGATGGCGTGACGGCCGAAGCGCACATGGAGGAGTACTTCGCGCGCAGCCCCGCCGTGGCGCTGCTGAAGGAGCTCGACCTGCCGGTGATCGAGGACGTCGCCCACTCCACGGTGCGGCTCGAGGGGAAGATCTATCCCTACCAGGGCGAGGGTGATCGGGATCAGTACCTCGCGGGGATCTTCAACGCGGAGGAGCGCGCGGCGTTCCTCAAGTGGAACGAGAAGGCATGGGGCATCTACTCCAAGCTGCACGCCAGCCACTACGAGGGCAAGCCGCTGCCGCCGGAGCTGGCCGAGCTGATGCGCATCAGCTTCGCGGAGTTCATCAGCCGCGACAAGCTGCCGCACAAGGTCAGCGAGTGGATCCGCGCCACGGTCGAGCCGGAGATGGCGATCGAGTGGGACAAGATCGCGGCGCTCGATGGCATCGATGAGATGCGCCTCTTCCTGGATACGCCGGAAGGCTTCGGTGAGAAGAACTACCACGTTCGCGGCGGCAACACGCGCTTCACCGAGGCGCTCACCGCCCGTCTGAAGCCGGACCAGATGATGACCCAGGCCCGCGTCACCGCGATCGACCAGACGGCCACGGGCGTGAAGCTGCGGGTCCTGGTGAAGGAGCGCGAGTACATCGAGGTGACCGGGCGGATGGCGGTGGTCACGGTCCCTGTCAACCACATTGGGCGGATTCAGTTCTCGCCCGCGCTCACCCCCGAGAAGTGGAAGGCCATCAACACGACGAAGATGGGCAGCTACATCAAGGTGCACTTCCGCGTGGCCCCCGAGGCGGCCCCGCTGTGGAGCCAGAATGGCGAGAGCATCCTCACGATGCTGTCGGACACGCAGGCGGGCAGCGTCTATGACGTGTCGGATCTGCAGGGCAGCTCGATGGCGGGGCGGGATCAGGTCCTGACCCTGCTCCTGCACGCCCGGTTCGCGCGGGATCTCATGAACCAGCCTCTCGACGAGGTGCGTGAGAAGAGCGCGGAGGCCCTCGACAAGCTCTTCCCGGGTGTCCGCAAGCACATCAAGTACTCGGAGATCTTCGTCTACCCGCAGGCGGTGGCCTACTGGCCCCTGGAGCTCGGGCGTTCGCGCTTCGATGCGCTCGCCGACGATCTGCGCAGTCCGCAGGGCCGCATCTACTTCGGCGGCGACACCACGGTCGACAGCCACTCGGAAGGCGCTGTCGTCTCGGCGCTCAACATCTCGAGGCATCTCATCGAGCGCAAGGCCGAGCTGAAGTAGTGTCACGGCCTGGCCGGCGGGGAAGCCAACCGCCGGCCAGGTGAAGCCGGGCCCGCAGGTGCCAGGACACGTACGAGCGGCTGCTGCGAGGCGGGCTTCCGCACGCTCGCCTGGATGCGTCCCGAGTGCTCACCCGAGGGGATTTCGAGGTTCGGCCGGGAGTTCTGGCAGGACTCCCTCGACAACCCCCACGCGGTGGCGCTGCGCTGCGAGCGATGAGCCGTTCACGTCCCCGGCCGACTTTCACTCATTCCTGGAATCTGGATCTCGCCAGGGGGGACCAGGTGAAAGCCCGAGGGGAGACGGCTACAGTCGCGCTCTCCATACCCCGCCGGAGAGTGCTCCGGCAGACGTCAGGTCCCAACACATGGTGATTCATCGCCTCGCGGAAACCCCCGAGCTGAACAACGCGCTGCTCGTGGGTTCCGCCGTGCTGTTCTCACTGCTCTCCATCTGGTTCGTGCTCGGCATCTCCAGCCTCCTGCTGCGTCAGGGCATCCGAGCGAGCGGTATCAAGTCCCTGGCCTCCCTGGGAGAGGGCATCTACAAGCAGGGGCGGCTGCTGGCGGCCGTGCTGTCCATCCCCATCGTCCTCGCGGGGATCGGAGTACTCGGCTACGCGCTCTGGCAGGGGGCGGATCTGCAGCCCTGGTTCGAGTCGACGCTGCAGGAGCTCACCCCCGACATGCTCAAGGCCCTGGGGCGTGGCGCGGTCCTGGTGGTGCTGATGCTCATCGGCTTCTACACGCTGCAACGCAGCGGCCGGCGCGTGATGGCCCGGCTCGAGCAGAAGATGCGCGAGCGCCAGCTCCCCGAGTCGCAGCGCATCCACGTGGAGAAGCTGCTGGAGATCCTGCCCTCGGTCATCAACTTCGCGCTGGCCCACTCGGTGGTGCAGCTGGCGCTCCCGGCCCTGGGCCTCCCGGGCCCCATCGAGTGGCTGGTCTCCACCCTCCTGTACATCCTGCTGCTCGTCACGGGCGGGCGGGCGCTCGTGTTCCTGCTCTACTTCATGTCCGAGCGGCTGGTGTCCTCCTGGGAGGACAAGAGCAAGGGCACGCGGCTCGAGGAGTACTACGCCGCCCTGCGCAGGCTGCTGCCGGTGGGCCAGAAGAGCCTGGAGGCCATCACCTATATCTCGGTGGCGACGCTGATCGTCCGCAAATTCCAGACGCTGGAACCCGTGGCGCCCTACGGGCCCATCCTCATCCGCGTCGTGTCGATGTTCCTGGCCGCCAGCGTGCTGGTCGAGCTCAGCCGCGTCCTGCTCTTCCGGCTGCTGGGCTCCAGCACCACCATCTCCACCTCCACCGACGATGTGCTGCGCCGGCGCCAGACGTTCGTCAGCCTGCTGCAGAGCATCATCAAGTACGTCATCTACTTCTGCGTCGGCATGATGGTCCTCAGCGACCTCGGCGTGGATCCCACCCCCATCCTGGCGGGCGCCGGCATCGTGGGCCTCACCGTGGGCCTGGGGGCCCAGACCATCGTGCAGGATCTTCTCAACGGCGTCTTCCTGCTCTTCGAGGATCAGATCCTCAATGGGGACTACATCCGCATCGGAGAGACCGAGGGCGTGGTGGAGGAGATCACCCCCCGGGTCACCCGCATCCGGGATCGCTTCGGGCGCCTGCACATCATGCGCAATGGGGAGATCAAGAACGTCATCAACTACAGCCGGGGCTGGACGCTGGCCGTGGTGGAGATGAGCGTGGCGTACGAGTCGAACCTCAAGCAGGCGCTCCAGGTCATCACCGAGTCCAGCAGCCGGCTGCCCGGGCTGCTGCCGGGCAAGGTCATCGAGACCCCCATGGTCATGGGCATCGAGACCATCGACGAGAGCTGCCTGCGGATCCGCATCGAGACGAAGGTCTCCCCCGGGTGCCACTACGAGGTGAAGCGGGTACTGCACATGCTCCTGGTGGAGAGCTTCAACGCCAACAACCTGGAGATTCCCTACCCCAAGTCCGTCGAGATCCCGGCGCCGGAGCTGCTCGAGGCAGAGCAGAACAAGGCGGCATGAGCATTGCCCGTCCGCGTGCCCCACGAGGGCGCGCGGGACCACGTCGCGGTGCCGACCCCGCCGTGGTGGGGAGAACGGATGACTGCCCCGCTCTGCTGCGTTCCTTGACCCCCACGGAGGGGAACCTCATGCTGGCGGCGGCGGGGCGCTGCATCCAGCCGTCCTGCTCGCAGCGTTGAATCCCACGGGGGGACATGCTGAGCACGATCATCCCAAGGCGTGTAACTGGGTCTCGGTGGGCGCCGAAAAGGATCCCGAGCTTAGGGGGCTTGCTGGCCACGCTCCTCGCCATGGGCGCTCCGTCACGTGCGACCGCCAGCGAGCTCGAGTACCAGGTCAAGGCCGAGTTCATGGAGCGGTTCACCCGCTTCATCGACTGGCCCGAGGTGTCCTTCCCCGCTCCCGACGCTCCCTTTGTCTTCTGCACCGTGGGAGAGGCCTCTTTTGGAGACTACCTGGAGCGGATGGCAGCGGAGCGCAAGGCGAAGGGAAGGCCCATCGTCGTCCGGCACATGGCCTTCCCCTCGAGTCCGGAGGGGTGCCATCTCCTGTTCATTGCCCAGAGCGAGCAGGAGCGCCTGGAAGAGCTCCTGTCCCACGTCGTTGGCAAGCCCATCCTCACGGTCGGAGACACGAGCGGATTTGCCTCTGCGGGGGTGATGATCAACTTCTTCATGGAGCGCGGCTTCGTCCGCTTCGAGATCAACATGAGCGCCGCGAGGGAAGCAGGCCTGAAGTTCAGCTCGAAGCTCTTGAAGCTGGGCCGGATCGTCACGACGGAAAGCGAGCCATGACGGTCCTCCGCGCGCTCTCCATCCGCGGGAAGTTGCTGGCCATCCTTTTCGTCGGCGTGCTGATGCCGATGTCCATCGGGCTTGCCTGGTTCACACTCCAGGAGGTTCGCGCACTCCGGCGGGAGCTTGTCACCACCAACTCTCTGCTGGCCTACGTCGCTGGGCAGTACAGCGCTGCCGAGCTCGCCTTCGACAATAAAGAGGAGTCCGAGGAGACACTCCGCGCGCTCACCAAGCTGGACCAGGTCGTCTTCGCGGCCCTCTACGATAGCCAGGGCCAGCTGTTCTCCAGCTACCGCAAGCCCAGCCTCGCGCCAGGTGACACCATCCCTGGCCAGATCGCGCCTCCGCTGGAGCCCAACGTCGAGGATGCCGCGGACCACATCGACATCTACCAGCCTGTTGTCTACAACGATGTGCGCTACGGGACCATCCAGCTTCGAGTCTCGACGGGCTCCTTGCAGGACCGCATCAAGGCCTACCGCTGGAGCGTGATCCTGGCCGCGCTCGGCCTCATGGCCTTCGTGGTGGGCTTCGCCTTCGCGCTCGAGCTGACGCTCACCCGGCCGCTCCTCAGCCTCGCTGAGCTCGCGCGAAGGATCACCAAGCGAGAGGACTACTCCGTCCGCGCCACCGCCTCGAGAGGAGACGAGATCGGTACGCTGTCAGAGGCCTTCAATGCCATGCTGAGCGAGATCGAGAAGCGTCAGCACGAGGCCCGCGAGGCGGCGAGAATCCAACACCTCCTGGCCTCGGTGAGTGGGGCGCTCGCCGAGTCGCTGGACTACCCGCTCACGCTCTCGCGGGTGGTGCGGCTCCTGGTGCAGTCCTTCGCGGACTTCTGCGTCGTTGACCTCGTGGATGAAGAGCAGCGAATCCACCGGGTGGCCGCCGCCCACGCGGATCCGGAGAAGGAGGGAGCCCTCCGCGAGCTGTACGAGTGCTTCAAGCCCACCTGGGACTCGCCCCTGCCGGCGGCCCAGGTGCTGCGCAGCGGGGAGCCGCTGCTGCTGCCCGAGGTGACCGATGCCGTCGCGCAGGCCCATGTCCTTGGCGCGGAGCACCTGCGGTTGATCCAGCGGCTGGGGACGAGGTCCGTCATCGCCGTGCCGCTCGTCTCTCACGGCAAGATCTTCGGGGCCTTGACGTTGGCCTGCGCACACCCGACGCGGCGTTACGGGCCTGAGGACGTCAACATGGCGCAGGAGCTGGCCCGCCGCTGCGCGATTGCCCTGGAGAACGCGCGGCTCTACCGTGAGGCCCAGGAGGGCATCCGCATCCGGGAGGAGTTCCTGTCCGTCGCTGCCCACGAGCTGAGGACCCCTCTGACAGCGCTTCATCTCACCACCCAGCGCCTCCGGCGGCTCGCCCCGCCAGTCCCTGGAGGCGGCGGGGAAGCGAACCGGTTCGCCGCGCTCATCCATGCGGTCGAGCAACAGGGAAAGCGGCTCGCCAACCTCGTCGGCAGCCTCCTCGATGTGGCGCGCATCGACGCGGGAAAGCTCGTGCTGGAGCCAGAGGAGGTCGACCTTGTCGAGGTCGTGCGAAAGGTGGTCGATCAGTTCAGTGACGAGCTGCTCAAGGCTGGCTGCACCGTCCGGCTGGCGGCGGAACACCCCCTGATCGGTTGGTGGGACAGCTCGCGCCTCGAACAGGTGGTGACGAACCTGTTGTCCAACGCCCTCAAGTACGGAGCCGGCAAGCCGATCGATGTCACCGTGGAGGCGTTCAACGGGGCTGCCCGGCTCATCGTTCATGACCACGGAATCGGCATCACGGAGGAGGACAAGGAGCGGATCTTTGCCCGCTTCGAGAGAGCCGTGTCGGTGAGACACTACGGCGGCTTAGGGCTTGGCCTCTACATCACCCGCCAGATCGTCTCAGCCCACGGCGGCACCATCCGCGTGTCGAGCCAGCCGGCAGCGGGGGCGACCTTCACGGTCGAACTCCCACGGGGTCCGCGAGAGCAGGCCCCGTCTCTCTGAGTGTTTCTCAGAACGCCAGGTCCACTTGTCGAGGAGGTTGCGACCCCCCGGCCCAGGGGCCACCCCAGAGCGTGTGGTGCTGAACTCACAGCCGCTTTAGCCAGGCAGCCCCAGGACGCTGCTGCCTCCCACTGGCTACGTTCGGGAGGTTACGCTACGGAAGGGAGCGCGGCGATCGCGATGTCGGAGGCGAGGACCGACGCTTCTGCGTTGCACCCGCAGTGCCTCGCTCGAGACATGAGAGCTCCGCATGGTTCGCCTCGCCATCACGGTTGCAGTCGCGACCCTCGTCCTCGTGCCACCGAGTTGGGCCCAGGAACCCGTCGACCTGGAAGAGATGACCCTCGAGGAGCTGATGGAGGTCTCGATCCACACGGTCACGCGCCGCGAGGAGAGCCTCGCCCACATTCCGGGCTCCGTTACCGTCATTTCGCGGGAACAAATCGACACCTGGGCCGCCGCCTCCAACTACAACCTGAGCGATCTGCTCGGCAAGCTGGTCCCGGGGCTCTCCCCGGGGAGTCAGAACAGCAGCACGGCGGCCCAGACCCTCCGCGGTCGCTTCATGCTGGTCATCATCGACCGCGTCCCGCAGTCCTCGTTGCGGAACATCCAGCACGATCTGGTCGGCATCGACCTCGCGGCCATCGAGCGGATCGAAGTGGTGCGAGGGACCTCCGCCATGTTTGGCGAAGGGGCTTCCGGAGGCATCGTCAACATCATCACCCGCGCTCCCACGGAAAAGCGCGAGCTCGGCACCTCGGTCGCAGGCGAGCTCAGTCTGACCCACCCGTCCGGGAGCCTCGGAGGAAGGCTCGTCCAGTCGGCGCGCGGCACCCAGGGCCGCGCGGACTACGCGGTGCTCGGCGTCCTGCAGCGGACCGGCCATTTCTTCGACGCGCACGGGGACCAGATTCCCCCCGACCCGCAGGGACAGGGCGGCATCTCCGACCTCGATGTCCTCGATCTCTTCGGGAAGCTGGGCTTCCGCCCCACCGACGAGCAGCGCTGGGAGGGCACCATCAACTATTCCTCGAGGGACCAGGACACGGACTTCACCACCGACCCCTCGGTCAACAACGTGCCGCAGCGGGTGAAGTCGCGGGCGCTCGAGGGCCTCTTGCTCGCGAAGCCCTCCGGCACGCACAACACGCTCCTGTCGCTGGTGTACGAGCACGCGCATCTCTGGGGAGGAACGCTGCGGGCGCAGGCCTATTACCGCCGGCACAGGACGCTCTTCTTTCCCCGGGACCTGGGCACGCAGCCGATCGTGGGCCGGCGGATCATTCGCACGCAGCACGAGACCTGGAAGACCGGCGGTCGGCTGGACATCGAGAGGCCGCTGCCCGCCCGGCTGCACCTGCACTGGGGCGCCGATGCGTACGTCGAGCGCACCCGGCAGCCGGCGCCCTTGTTCGATCCGGCCATCTTCGACGCGAGCGGCGGCCTCGTCTTCCAGGAAATAGGCGCGCGAACGTTTGTGCCCCGGTTGTTCGTCGCCAATCTGGCGGGGTTCAGCCAGCTCGGCTGGAGCGCGGCCCCCTGGCTCTCCCTGCGCGGCGGGGCACGCCTCGAAGGGACCCGGGTCGGCGTGGACGATTTCACCTCCCTCATCAACGGCGCCGACGTGAAGGGGGGCACCCTCTCCTTCACCCGTCTCCTGTTCAATGCGGGGCTGGTCGTGACCCCGACCGAGGCACTGAGCCTGTTTGCCTCTTTCGCCCAGGGCTATTCGCTCCCGGACATCGGCCTCATCATGCGCGACGCTCCCGCCGGCAGCTCGGTGGCGAGCCTCAACACCTCGCCCCAGTCCGTCAACATGTACGAAGCGGGGGTGCGGGGGGCATTCGGGCGGGTCAACGGCACCCTCTCCCTCTTTTACAATTCGTCGGACCGGGGAGTGACCCAGCTCGCGGCCTTCCAGCCCGTGATCCGGGCGGCCGAAAGGATTTATGGCCTGGAAGCGACGATGGAGGCCCGTCCAGTGGAGTCCCTCCGGCTGGGGACATCGGTCGGCTGGCTCGAGGGCAAGCGCGAGGAGAACGATGGCGAGACGTTTCTCAACGGATTTCGGATCCCCCCTCTGAAATGGACCTCCTTCGCTGAATACGAGCCGCTGCCCGGATGGCGAAACTCCCTCCTTGTCGTCTACTCCGGGTCCCGAAACAGGTTTCCCCCGGGCAGCACGGCCCTCGGAACCCGTCCGGTGACTGCATTCACGACCGTCGACCTGGTGAGCAGCGTCGAGGTGGGCCCCGGCACCCTGCGCGTCTCGGTGTCGAACCTGCTCAACAGCTTCTCCTTCCCGCTGCATTCGCAGCTTCTCGATGCGAACGCAACCAACTCCGCGGCGCGCGGAGCCGTCGTGAATGCCGAGTATTCCATCGTGTACTGAAGAGATGGCGCGCACTCGCGCCCGTCCATGCGTGTCCAAATAGGGAGCCGTTCGAAAAGCGCTCATCCCGAGCGGAGGAGGCTGTCGAACAAGGGCAGGCTGCCCACCACGAAGCGCGGCGGGACAGGGGCGCTCAGCCGAAGATGGGCTTCCAGGGCGCGCGAGCGAGTGTGCCGCGCCGCCTTATCTGCCCGTCCAGGTTCTGTCGTCCTGCCATCGCCGCATCGGCCCCGAGGGCTGCTTGGCGCGCGAGTCCTCCTCGCCCACGTTCTGTCGCCGGACTTTTGCGGGCGCTCCAAGGGGTCGACATGACGAAACGATGCATCTCGCTCCATCGGGTGCTCGCGGTGCTGCTCGCGGCAGGTGCCCTGCTGCCGCTTCGGGCCGAGGCCCAGCCCTCCACGGTGGGGCAGTGGTCGGGCGTGCTCTCCTGGCCCATTTCCGCCACCCATACCCACCTGCTGCCCACCGGCAAGGTGATGTTCTTCGGCGAGTTCGATGAGGGCGAGGAGGCGTGGCTCTGGGACCCCACCTCGGGGACTCCCACCCGGCTGACCCCGCCGGGCTACAACATCTTCTGTGCCGGTCACTCCTTCCTGGGGGATGGCCGGCTGCTCGTGACGGGCGGGCACATCGAGAGCCACGAGGGCCTGCCCGACACCAGCCTCTTCGACCCCTTCACGCTGAGCTGGATTCGCGCCCCGGACATGAACGCCGGGCGCTGGTACCCCACCAACACCACGCTCCCCAATGGAGACGCGTTGGTCTTCTCCGGGGAAGTCGCCGGCTCCGGCGACATCAACGAGCTCGTGCAGCGGTTCGACCAGAACAGCAGGACCTGGACGGACCTCACCAACTCGCCGCAGGACCTGCCGTACTACCCGCGGATGTTCGTCACCCGCTACGGCAAGATCTTCTTCGCCGGGCCCTCGCGAACCACCCGCTTCATCGATCCGAACGGGTTGGGAAGCTGGTACTTCGGCCCTGTCAGCAACTTCGGAAGCCGGACCTACGGTCCCGCGGTCTACGTCGACGGCAAGGTATTCCTCATCGGTGGAGGCGATCCGCCCACCGCTACCGTCGAGCTGGCGGACATCCACGCGGAGATGCCGGTATGGAATTACGTGGCCCCGATGACCACGCCCCGGCGCCAGCTCAACGCGACGCTCCTGCCGGATGGCACGGTGCTCGTCATGGGCGGCAGCAGCGGCAGCGGCTTCGACAATGATGATGCCCCGGTCCTCCATGCTGAAGTGTATGACCCCGCCACCAACCGCTGGACGCGGCTCGCCAGTCAGAGCATCTACCGTGGCTACCATTCCACCGCGCTGCTGCTGCCGGACGGGCGCGTGCTGAGCGCCGGTGGTCGCCGCGAGCGCACCGCGGAAATCTTCTCGCCCCCGTACCTCTTCAAGGGCCCACGCCCCACCGTCACCTCGGTGCCCGGGGTAGTGACGCCCGGGACGACCTTCTTCGTCGAGACCCCGGACGCGGATGCGGTGACGAAGGTGACGCTCATTGCCCCCGGCTCGGTCACGCATGCCTTCGACGAGCACCAGCGGCTCCTCACCCTGCGCTTCTCGAAGAGTCCCGGCGGGCTCACCATCGAGGCCCCCGAGAGCAACACCCTCGCGCCGGTGGGCTACTACCAGCTCTTCCTGGTGAACGGAGGGGGCGTTCCCTCCGTCGGCCGGATGATGCGCATCGGTCCCGAGACGAGCCCGCGCGTCCCGGTCATCACCTTCGGTGACGTGTGGAAGTACGACGACTCCAGAGTGGACCGGGGGACCGCCTGGCTCGGCCTGGGCTACGACGACTCGGCCTGGGCGTCCGGCCGGGGGCAGCTCGGGTACGGAGAAGGAGACGAGGCCACCGTCCTGCGGAGGACCAGTCCGTCCCAGCCCACGGTCTACTTCCGCAAGAAGTTCACCCTGGACCGGAGCGTCAGCAGGGCCAGCCTGGAGGTGCTCCATGACGACGGGGTGGCGGTGTGGATCAACGGGGTACTCGTCTTCTCGAAATACGTGGACAGCGGGCTGGAGTTCGCGAAGTACGCCTCATTCACCAGTGACAACGAATACAGCCGTGCGCCCCTCGCCGTGGCGCCCGGGCTGTTCAGTGTGGGGGAGAACATCATCGCCGTGGCCGTGAAGCAGGCCGGCAGCACGTCCACGGACCTCTCCTTCGCGCTGGCGCTCGAGGTGGAGCACGGCACCACCGAGCCCCCGCCCGACACGCTGCGCGTCCTTGCGCCCAACGGCGGGGAGGTCTTCCTCGCGGGTTCCAGCACCCTCATCCGGTGGTCGAGCACCGGTTCCATCAGCGCGGTGGACCTCGCCTACACCCCGGACCGCGGCGCCACCTGGATACCCATCGCCACCGGCGTGGCCAACACCGGCAGCTACTCCTGGAGCGTCCCGCAGGTGACGACCGGCGAGGCGCTCGTACGCGTCTCCCGAACGGGAGGAGCGCCACCCTCGGACGTGAGTGACGCCCCCTTCACCATCACCCGCGAGACGCGCTCGAAGGTCATCGTGTTCGGCGACGTCTGGAAGTACCACGACAGCGGGACAGACCCGGGCCCGGCGTGGAACACGCTCGGCTACGGCGATTCGGCCTGGGCCTCCGGGCCGGGCGAGCTCGGATACGGAGATGGAGACGAGGCCAAGGTGCTGCGGAAGACCTCCCCCGCCCAGACGAGCGTGTACTTCCGCAGGAAGCTCTCCCTCAGCGGGCCCGTGACCTCCGCGGACCTGCGCGTCCGCTACGATGACGGCATCGCGGTCTGGGTGAATGGGACCCTGGTGTTCACGCGCAACATGGACAGGGGGCTCGAGCACGCCCGGTACGCGAGCGCCAGCGCGGAGAACGCGGAGGCCACCGCCGCCATTCCGATTGTCCCCTTCGTCACCGGGGAGAACGTCATCGCGGTGATGGTGAAGCAGGTGGGCGGGACCTCACCAGATCTCTCGTTCAACCTGGAGCTGGAACTCGGGCTCTCCCACTAATGAATGCAACCCTGACGGGGGAGTTCCTGCCCTCGCCCTCCCCCTCCAGGGCTCAAGGGGTTGCGTCCGTCAGCAGCACTCCCAACACCGAGCCATCGTTCCGCGCCTGGAGGGTGACCCGGAACGCCTGACCACGCTTCGCTCCGGGGCGTGAGTGCCCCCGGAGTGAAGCAGACGCTCTCCCGATGTGCCCCGCTTCACCAACAGGCCCCGCCAGGTGCAGGCCACCAGATTCCTGGTATTGACGGCTCGGGCCAGTCCCCGAGGCAGGTGTCAAACGACTTGCAGGGTGATGTGTCGAAACGAGTTCATTGACACCTTCCCCGCATGCCCGCTCTCCAACAGGACTGGGGGGCCAGGGGTGTACCGGGCGGCCCCTGCTCGGACACACTCGCTCCATCAAGAGAAGGGGGGCGTTCATGTCGGAGTCGCGTTCCATCTGGCGGGACGGTCGCAATGCCCTCGCTCTCGTCCTCCGCTCGCCGCTCTCCCTCTTCATCCTCTTCAACCTGACCTTCGTGACGGCCCTCCTCCTGCTGCAAGGGACCGGCCTTCAGGGTCTGGCCTACCTGCGCTCGGACCGCTCGCAGTTCTGGCACATGATCATCGCGCTCACGCCCACGGCCTGGGTCACCTCCCTCTTCCTGCTGTTGGGAGACTTCGGGAGCTACCGCTCGGCTTGGCCTCGCACGCGCTGGGGGCGGATGGCGGTGGTGCTCTGCCTCGTCCCCCTCCTGCTGTTGATCGCGCTCCCCCTCGTGGCCCAGTTCTTCTTCTGGAGGGAGAGCCCGCGCTTGTTGACCACCGTCCTGCTGCCCATGGTGCCGGACTTCATCCCGAAGCTGGTCAGCGTGTGCATCCTCGGGCTGTTGATCGCAACGCTGCACGCCTCCGCCATGGTGGGCCTCCACATCCAGCTCCTCGGCCGCCTGCCGAAGTACCAGCACCTCGGAGAACCCCCTGGCGCGGAGAGCCTGAATGAAGACGTGCTGTGGTATCAGCGCCATCAGAGGCAGTTGCGGCGGCTCCTGCGCCTCGTCTCCACCATCCTCGGCCTCTCCATCCTGAGCGTGGGCGCGCTCCGCAACCTCATCAACTCGGCCATCACCTCTCCCGCCGAGCTGCTCTCGACAGCGCCCGTCATGAGCTACGGACTCTACTACACCGGGATCATCGCCAGCCTCTACGTGCCGGCCCACAGGACCCTCAAGGACGTGGGCCAGGTCCTCGCGGAGCGGCTCGTCTGGCAAACCCTCGGGACGCACCCCACCTGGAAGCAGCGCTTCGAGGAGCAGCAGGCCGTCCGCACCCAGCTCGGCCTGCGAGACTCCGCGCTCCATGAGCTCCAGCAAGGCCTGTCCGTGCTGGCGCCCTTCCTCGCGAGCATCTCCTCCCTCGCGATCGGCAGCGGCGGGTAGCGCCCGCTCGGCACCGCGAGGCGACTACCGCACCAGGTGAAACGCGGTCTGCCGCCGCAAGGCCCAGCGCACCTTGCCGGTCGCGTCGATCATCACGTCCTCCTCCTGCGCCGAGCGCACCTTCTGCCTGTCCCACTCCGGCACCGGGCTCGTCGCCTGCAACTCGATGGAGAACCCCTGGTGGGCGGCATGGTGTTTCCTGCGGAAGGAGGAGCACCACTCGTAGCCTGTGCGGGAGCGTAGGAGATGTCCGCAGGAGGTCAGCAGGTGTCCGAATCCTGTGCAACCCATCGCTGAGCCAGTACGGCTGCTACCGGGGGACGGCCCGCGCAGGCTCCGAAGCTGGCCCCGGCACGGGGCCCCCCCCAGCAGGCGTGGTGCTGAGTCTGGCGCAGCTGCGCTTCCCTACAAGGGCCGCGGCCCCATCCAGCTCACCGGCCGTAACAACTACCGCGCCGCGGGGCAGGCGCTGGGCATCGACCTGGAGGGCAACCCGACGCGCGCCGCGGATGTGGACGTGGGCTTCCGCACCGCCGCGTGGTTCTGGAACAGCCGCAGCCTGAACCCGCTGGCCGACCAGGGCAACTTCCGTGAGATCACCCGCCGCATCAACGGCGGCTTCAACGGTCTGGCCGCCCGCGAGGCGTACTACGCCAGAGCAAAGCAGGTGCTGGGCGCGTAGCTCAGTCAGGGTGTCGGACGATTCGTAGGGGGGCAATGTGCCGGTACGAGTCCTTTGAGCACGTGCGGGGGGCGTTTGGATGTGGCTCGTCGCCCGCACGTCCCGTGGGCATGTCCCCAGCAAGGAGCCAGGACAGGGACTCAGGGTCTCGTGCCTTGCTCGCCGCGCTGTGTCTGCTCGCCGTGGGGTACCCCAGGTCCATGCTGCCTTCGCCCGCCCAATAAGGGCTCGGCCTCCGGGCTACCTTTCGGGGTTACATCCGGGTTCACTTGCGCTGCGGCCCGGTGACTCGCTCACCGTCCCGAGGACGGCTTTGTCGATAGGCTTCAGGTCATCGATTTCTCTCCTCCTGCCATCCAAGCTACGGGGCTCCTGGCGGTTACCCCGGCGGGACTGATTCCCGCTGAACGCGCCAGCCTTCGCTGGACGCACACTGGGCGAAGCTGCTGCGCAGGACGTTCGCATTCGACGTGCCCGCCTGCGTGAGCTGTGGAGGCAGGCGGCGGCTCTTGGCGTACGTGAAGGGAGCACGAGGAGGGCGCGCCATTCTGGAGCACCTGGGCTTGCCCACGGCTGGTGCGCGCCTGGCCCCGGCGCGAGGGCCACCCCAAGCCGCGTGGTGTTGAGCCTCAAGCAGCCACAGCCAACAGGCCCACTCCCCTCTCGCACCTCTTGGGCGGGCCGCCTGGGCAGTCGTGTGCTCCCTGGGGCTACCTATCAGGGGCACGCTCGGACTCCTTGAATCCGGGGGCTCGACGTGCTGGAGATGTCCACCACACGGGCCTCCACATCCGGCCCCCCCTCCGGGCGGGCAACTCCCCTGCCCGCTTCACGGAGGAATTCCCGCAGTGGGTCTCGTGTCAGTGCCGCAAGTCTCATGCCGCCCCCTCCCCACTCCCGTGCTCCGCTGGCCCGCTCGACGCTCATCAAGATGGGCGTGCGTATCGCGGTGGTCATCGCCCTGACGACCGTCTTCAGCTACCTCCACCTGCACCACACGCTACGCACCGAGGCGCTCGCGCAACTGGAGCAGCATGTCTCGGAGCGCATCCAACGGGAGCAGGCCATCTTCCTGCTGGCCGAGGACAACCTCGGCGTCGTCAAGAAGGCCCTGGCGGAGCGCATCCGGACCCTGACCCCGGAGGACGTGGGCCCGCGCTTCGACAGTCTGTTCGTGCGGTTGCCCGACGGCACGGTCCGCAGCCGCCCCGAGAGCTTCGATGGCACGAAGGTGCCAGGCGTCTTCGTCCCCCGGGGCGTCACCCTCGACGAGGACATGCGCCGCCGGTTGCTGGCCTCCTATGACGTGCTCTCCTGGTACGGGCCCGCCTTCCACGTCCGCATCACGGACACCTTCGTCACGCTGCCCGAGGGGCCGATCATCCTCTACTGGCCCGAGCGCCCCAAGTGGGTCCACGACGCCGAACCCGGCCTCATGGTCACGGAGCTGGAGTACTTCGTCACCAGCCGGCCCGAGAACAACCCGGAGCGGCGGACGCTCTGGTCCGAGGTCTACCTGGATACGGTCAGCGACAGCTCCATGACCTCGGTCACCCATCCCCTGGACCTCGAGGGCCGGCAGGTCGCGGCGGTCAGCCAGGACGTGCTCCTGGAGGAACTGGTGGCCCGCACCATCAACGACCACCTGCCCGGCACGTACAACGTCATCTTCCGCGATGACGGCAAGCTCATCGCCCATCCCGGAATGTCCACCAAGGCCGGCGAAGAGGAGCACATGCGGCGCATCGTCGAGCGGGTGAAGGCCCGCCAGCCCGGGCAGGCCGTGCTGGAGCTGCCGGAGCATGGCGAGTACCTCGCCGTGGGAAAGCTGCGGGGGCCCGGCTGGAACTTCGTCACCGTGCTCCCCGAGCACATCGTGACGATGCCCGCCTTCCAGGCCGCCCGCTACGTGCTGCTGCTCGGCCTCCTGTCCCTCGTCCTCGAGCTGGTCATCATGGCCTGGGTGCTCAGACATCAGATCACCCGCCCGCTGGAGTCCTTCACCCAGGCCGCCGACCGGGTCGCCTCCGGTGACTTCCACGTGGAGCTGGACACCTCGCGCAACGACGAGCTGGGGCAGCTCGCCCGCTCCTTCCGGACCATGGCCGACAAGGTCCAGCACCGCGAGCAGGCCCTGCGCGAAGCCAACGAGGGCCTGGAGCAACACGTCGAGGAGCGCACCCGCGAGCTCAAGGAGGTCCACCTGCAGCTCGTGCAATCGGCCCGGCGCGCGGGCATGGCGGAGATCGCCACCAACGTGCTGCACAACGTGGGCAACGTGCTCAACAGCGTCTACACCTCCGCCCAGCTCGCCAAGGAGCTCATGGCGGGCATGCGTCTGGAGCACGTGGACCGCGTGGCCAACCTGCTCCAGGAGCGCCAGTCCGACCTCGGCACCTTTCTCTCCCAGGACGAGCGCGGCAAGAACGTCCTGCCCTTCCTCGGCAAGCTCGGCCAGAACCTGCTCGACGAGCGCCAGGAGATCATCACCCTGCTCGACGACGTGGGCCGCTACACCGAGCACGTGGGAGACATCGTCAAGGTGCAGCAGAACTACGCTCGCACGCCGCAGATGCAGGAGCCCGTGCACCTGGCGGGGCTGGTGGAGGACGCGCTGCGCATCAACTCCGCCGGACTCACCCGTCATCAGGTGAAGGTGGTGCGCCAGCTGGCCGACCTGCCCCCGGTGCTCACCGACAAGCACAAGACACTGATGATCCTGGTCAACCTGGTCAGCAACGCCAAGTACGCCATGGACGGAGTTCCTCCCACCGAGCGGCTGCTCACCGTGAAGCTGGAGTGCACCGCCAGTGAGCAGGTGCGCATCCAGGTGCATGACAACGGCATGGGCATTGCGCCGGAGATGCTCACCCGCATCTTCCAGTACGGCTTCACCACGAGGCAGGAGGGGCATGGCTTCGGCCTGCACTCCAGCGCCCTGGCCGCCCAGGAGATGGGGGGGACGCTCACCGTCCACAGCGAGGGGCCGGGACACGGGGCCACCTTCATCCTGGAACTGCCCTACCTCGAGGCACCTCCACAGGCGACCCGCGGGGGCTCCCGCCACTTCTAGAAGAGCTTGTAAAATGGACCCCATCCGCCAGAGCGCACCCCGGCTGGCTTGAAACGAGAGGAAACGGAAGATGGCCCCCAGCAGGTCTGTGAAAATCGCGGTGGTGGGTTGTGGCCTCATGGGAAGCGCCCTGGCGCGAGCCTTCTCGGCGGCGGGTCACGACGTCGCGGTCTGGAACAGGACTCCAGACAAGGCAAGGGCCGTGGGCGGTGGCACGGTCGCGAAGGAGAACCTGGTCGAAGCCGTGTCGGGACGAGAGCTGGTCGTCGTCTCCCTGTCCAACTACGCCGCCTCCTTCGAGGCGTTCTCCGCGAAAGGCGTTGCCTCGGCACTGGCCGGAACGACGCTCGTACAGCTCACCAGCGGCTCTCCCGCGGACGCTCGCTCGGGACTGGAGTGGGCGAAGGCCTACGGCGTGGACTACCTGGACGCCGCCATCCTCGCCTACCCGGGTTTCGTCGCCACCGATTACGCGACGGTCTTCTACGCCGGGTCGCGCCCGGTCTTCGACCGGCACCTCGAAACCCTCCAGGCCATTGCCAGGAATTCCGTCTACGTCGACGAGAAGATCGGCTCCGCCGCGACGCTCGACTGCGCGATTCTCGAGGCCTACTACGGAGGCTCCCTGGCCTTCCTCCACGCCGCGGCCATGTGCAAGGCGGAAGGCCTGGACCCGAAGGCATTCTTCGCCCAGAAGAACTCGTTCCTCGGGTTGATCTCCGTCACCGCCGACGCCGCGCAGGGCATGATTGAAAACAACGACTTCTCTGGCAACCAGTGCAGTCTCAATACCCATGTCGCGGCAATCGAGCACATCGTGCGGCTGAGCAAGGATGCCCGTCTCAGCGCACGCTTCCCGAAGGAGTTGCTCGACAACTACAAGCGAGCGCTCAGCGCGGGCCTGGGTGAGAAGGAACTGCCGGCTGTGTTCCAGACCCTGACACAGGAGTAGTGGCCCGGTCTGCTCACCCGTTCAAGGACTTCTCGGACCGGAGCCGGTCCACCGTGAAATCGACGAAGGCACGCACCCGAGCATGGGCACGCCGGCCCTCCGGGTACACGACATGGATCGGAATGGGCGGAGGCTCGAAGTCCGCGAGCACGATCTGGAGCTGCCCCGAGAGCAGTTCCGGGGCGATGGTGAGGGAGCCCCCCCATCATGGGGAGTTGCCTCGCAAACGGAGTTCCCGGGTGAGCTGCTCGCTGTCACATTCGAAGTGGGTGCAACCGGAGGCCTCCACGGAGAAGCCGGCACGCCCTCCCACGAAGGGGGTCTCCGGGTCGGAGAAGGTCAGGGTGAAGGGCATCTCCCCGATGCAGTCTCCGCAGACGCAATCACTCGCCTCGGTGATGCTGAAGCGGCGGGACTGGCGCAGCGTGCCGCAGACACAGACCCCAGGCGAGTCGTTCACGAGGACCGGCGCGGTGCAGCTCACCGAGCCCGTCACCGTCGCCACGCCCGTGGCCCCGGAGACCGAGCCCTGACGCTCCAGCGAGAGCTTCAGCTCCAGGTGCCTGAAGAGGGAGAAGAAGGTCCTCCCACCGGCGAAGTCCTCCAGAGAAGCGGACATGATGAAGTAGGTCACCCCCGCCTGGGCCTCGAAGGTGACCTCCGTCTGCGCCGCACAGGCGATCTGGGTGAGTTGGCCCGGCGTCCCTGTATAGACGGAGACGGGGCCTGTCCCCGTACGGACCGTGAAGGGCCCGTCGGTGTCCGGGGTGAAGACATACCAGACCGTGTGGTCGTTCCCGAAGCAGTCCGGGTCTGGCGGATTCTGTCCAGTGGTCGCGCTCGCGGTGTCGAGCGTGTCCTGGAAGGGCAACCCGCCCACCACCGTGGCGTTGGCGATGTCATCATTGGGTGGGGGGGGCGGAACCTCGAGCGAGAGCGACAGGTCCCCGCCACCGCCACCATTCGGAGTGCCCACCAGGAGGAAGTAGGTCTGACCCGCCACCGCATCGAAAACGAGGCGGGCTCCTGGAACCGGGAAGACGCAGGAGACTGGCTCCGCTGGGGTAAGGTTCCCGCGCGAGCCCGTAAAGACCCCGAGCACCACGGGGTAGCTGCTCCCCTCGGCCGTGGCGGCGAGCGCCACGTTCTCGGTCGGGGTGATCTTGTACCAGACCGTCGCGCCCAGGCTTCCAAAGCAGTTCAGCGGGTCATCGCTCGCAGCGGTTGCCCCGCGGGTGTCGAGCTGCGCCGTGAAGGGAAACGCGCTGACCCCCATGGCGCTGTCGAAGTCATCGTTCGGCGGAGGCGGGGAGGTCTGCGCGTGAACCGTGGCACCGCTGAGCAGGACGACCCAGAGGAGTCGTCGCAGCCATTCCAGGATTCCCTTCCACGTCCGCGTCGAAGTCATGTTCATCTCCCAGGCCAGGGGTGTTCCGGAAGCACTTGATTTCGCGCGAGGGTATGCATGGGCACCCAAGCGTCCAGCCGTCTTGGAGGGAGTAGTAGGTGTGTGCGGGGAGACAGGATTTGAACCAGGCGTCTCCCCGCCGCTGCACCCCGCGTCCGATGCTTCACTCGCCGAAATCCTTTGACACCTTCCCCGTTACGCAGAAGCTTCGCACTGGATCTCAGGATGACCATGATTGCCACGACGCTCTCCGCATTGGCGGAATTTCCCTCGCAGCTGGAGCAATTCTATGACGCGTTTCCGCGCGAACTGACGCGCTGGATACCCGATTCCTGGGAGGGTTGTCCTAGGAGCCTGTCGGAATACCTCGGCTACCCACTACATGAGGGGTAGTGCGACTCAAACACACCGCTATGGTTGGTATGTAGGAGTCGTTTTTCGGCGATTCTCCGACAAGCTCCTAGCGAGAACCTGACTGCCCTGGAGCAGATCTGCCACGTGCGTGACATCGAGCTCGAGGGCTATCACGTGCGCTTCAGACGGCTGTTGAACGAGACCGGGCCGGTACTGGCTTCGCTGGATACCTACGCACTGGTCAAGGAGCGCAACTATGCCGCCGCGGAACCCTCGGCCGTATTTGGCGCGTTCCGCGCGGCGCGCCAGGCGACGGTGGAGACGCTCAGGCCGTTGAGCGACGAGCAACTTACCCGCGCGGGGACGTTCGAGGGCTATGGCCCGGTAACGGTACGCGGGCTGCTCCACTACCTTTGCAGCCACGACCAACAGCATCTCGCGGGACTGCAGTGGCTCATGGGCAAGGCGGAGTCAGCGCGTCCCCGCGCAAGGTTCACGCCCACATAGGCGGTCGAGGCGTCATGGACGCCGATGTACGCCAGCCCCAGAGCTCGCTCCCAATTCGCCCATTCAACTCTGGAGGAGGGGCGAGTCGTCAGCGGAACCAATCCTTTGACACCTTCCCCGCGCCAGGTCTGCGCTCTACTCCCAGGCCAGCGCGAGCTCGGTGAGCCACGAGGAAGCGGGCGCTGCGCCCACCCGCAGGAACGTCTCGCGCAGGGGGACGGCCGGGGTGCGCTCCCGCGCATGAACGTGGGCAAAGAGGCGCGCCCAGGAGGGACCCACCGAATCGGGCGGCCCGGTATGTACGAGCGTGGCCACCTGCACCTCGGGCAGCTCCTCCACATGGACGCCCTCCGGGTGTGCCCCGGGAGCCAGTGGCACGCACCAGGAGATGTCCGCGTCCTCCTCGCGATACTCCGCCTCGTGATAGAGGCAGAAGGGTGGACCCGCCACTTGCGGACCGCACGCGGCGAGCAGGCGCGGGAAGAACACCGCCGCATCCGAGTAGAGCCCCCGGGCGCGGTGCACGGCGGCGCGAGTCGGTGGCAACCACCGCTCGATCAATGGCGGGGGGGCGCGCAGGTACGCCTCCGCCTGCGACTGCTGACGCAGCAATGTGTCCAGGGCCGTCACCGCCCGCTGCGCGCTGGCCGCCTCCGCGGCGAGCCGGGCGCGCACCCGCGTCAGTTGCTCGGCGAGCGAGGCCCCCTGCTCCAGGTCCGCGAGCACCCCGCGGATCTCCTCCAGCGACAGTTGCAGGTCCCGCAGCGCGCGCACGGTGTGGGCCTGGGCGATGTCACGCTCGGTGTAGTAGCGGTAGCCGGAGGAAGGATCCACGCGCGAAGGTGGCAGCAGCCCCTTCTCCTGGTAGAGGCGCAGCGCCTTCACGCTCAGGCCCGTGATGCGCGACACCTCTCCGATGGCATACAGCAGTCCACTCAATGCTCTACCTCCGCGAGAAAGGCGCGCAGCGTGGCCGCGAAGGCCTCGGGCTGCTCCTCGAAGGGGAAGTGCCCGCTGCCCGAGAGCTCCACCAGCCGCGCGTGGGGCAGGGCTTGTACCACACGGGCGGTGGCGGCACGCGGCTGCAGGTCCTCGGCCCCGTGGATGACGAGGGTGGGGGCGCGCACCCGGCGCAGCCAGGCGCTCCAGTCGTGGTGACGTCCCAGGCTCAGGTAGAGCCCCAGGGAAAGCCACCCCCCGGGGGCGCCGGAGCCGGGCAGCAGCGCCTCGGGACGCTCCCGCTGCATGGCCTGGGCGTAGAGGGGACCGAAGTCCGCGAAGTGCTCGGCCAGCCTCGCTTCGTCCTCCTTCAGGCGCGAGGGGAAGTCGAAGGTGCGCTCCATCCAGGCCTCCAGCGCGCGCTGCCCTTCCGGATCCAGCCGGGCTCGCACCTGCGTGAACAGGTCGCCGTCGCCGGCGGGCATCGTCACGAGCGGCGCGGGCGCCACCAGCACGAGGGCCCGCACCCGCTCCGGCCACTCCGCCGCATAGAGCGCGGCCACCAGAGCTCCAAAGGAGTGCCCCACCAGCGTGAGGCGCTCCTGCCCGAGGAGGCGCCGGATACGCTCCAGATCCGCGAGCTGTGCGGCAAGCCCCAGCCGTGCCTCCACCGCCTGCATGGCCTGCCATGTGCCGCCAGGCGGAGCGTGGATGAGAGGACGGGAGGAGGCCCCACAGCCGCGCTGATCGTAGAAGTGCCAGCGCAGGGTATCGCTGGCCAGGACGGCCGCGCGCCACGGAGCTGCCGGGGGCAGGCCCGGGCCGCCGTGCACGACGACGAGGTCTCGCCCCTGGCCCATGGCCACGTGGTGCAGTTGCACGCCCGGGGCCACCTGCCAGCTCGAGGCGTCGGCGCGCTGTCCGGGTGGTACCTCCAGTGTCTCGCCCCGCTCCGCCAACACTTGCTCCACGGTGCCCGGCTCGAAGAGCGCGCGCCCCATCCACCACCACATGCCCACCGCCGCGCCCACCAGCAGGGCGACTGCTCCGAGTGCTACGGCCATGATGTTCCTCCGCGACCTGTTTCTGGGTGACATGCGCGAAAGGTGGCGGTCTGCCCCTGGGGCAGAGTCAAGCCAGCAACGCGTCCAACCGCTCGCGGTAGCCGCGGCTGAGCTTCAGGCAGGTGCCATCTCCCAGGATGACCTGGTACTCGCCATGGAAGAGCGGGCGCATCTCCCTCACCCGGCGCGCGTTGACGATGGTGGAGCGGTGGATGCGCACGAACTGGCGGGGATCCAACTGCGCCTCCAGCTCCTTCAGGGGCTGACGGAGCAGGTGCGTCTGGCCTCCCGCGTGGGCCTGGACGTAGTAGTCCTCGGCTTCCAGCCAGTCCACCTCGCTCACGGAGAGGAAGGCCAGCCGTGTACCGAGGCTCTGGCGGGAAGGCCGCCCCTCCCCACCGTGCCGGACGCGGAGTGTGAGCCCGGTTCCCAGGTGCTCACGCGAGCTGCGCGAGCAGCTCCCGGGCCTCGCGCAGATCCGCCGAGTCGAGCCCCGCCTCGAAGCGGCGGCAGGCCCGGGACAACCGCTGGTGCGCGACCCGCCACTTGTCCAGGTCCCGGAGCTGACGGCACAGGCACGTCGTGGTGCGCAGCTCGAAGGTGAAGGCACGCTGCCGGCGGGCAACGACGAGGGCTCTCAGGAAGCAACGCGACGCCACCTCCTCCCGCCCCAGGCGCCGCAGGCCCTCGCCCTCGAGCCGATGCAGCTCCGCTTCGTAGGAGCGCTCCCCCGTCGCCTCCGCCCACTCCAGTCCCTTGCGAACCAGTGCCACGGCCTCGTCGCACTCGCCCACCCGGAGGCAGCTCTCCGCGAGCATGCAGTGGAAGGCCGGCATGCCCGCGCGCAGCCCCAGGGCCTGCCACTTCTGGAGATGGGAGCGCAGCGTCCGGTTCTCCTCGGTGTGTCCCTGCAAGGCAAGCACCCAGCTCCGGTTGATGGTCGACCACTCGTGCCACAACAGGAAGTGGTGTTCCTGGGAGACGGCGATGCATTCCTCGGCGCGCTCCAGGACCTGGTTCAGGTCCCGCCGGAACTGGCAGCCGAAGCCCACGTACGCCAGCACGTAGGCCAGGGTGTGCGGGTGGGCGATCTCCCGGGCCAGGGCCACGGCCTCCCGGCCATAGTGCTCCGCCAGTTCGGGGTGACCGAGGGCCGAGTGGACGACGGAGGCATAGGCCAGCACCACGACCCGGGGATTGACCCAGTGCCGCACGGCCAGGAGCCGGTGCTGTTCGAGGGAGAAGTCCGAGTAGGCCAGCGCCGCATCCATGTTCGCCAGGGCCTCCATCATGTAGCCCTGGGTGAAGAGGACGGTGGCCTCCATGCGGTGGCCCAGGGCGAGCACCTCCCGGTTGTCCTGACGCCGGCCCACCTCCACGACCTTGCGCGCCAGCTCCTGCGCCTGGGTGAACCGGGACCGGGCGAAGAAGTAGGAATAGGGGCCCCAGCTCCAGTCCGGCAGCGCCACCTGCCCGGGCACGTCCATCACTTCCAGGAAGAGCTCGCGGGCCCGCTCATAGGTGCGCTCCAGCTCGAGCGAGGCGAAGCCCTGGCTCTGCATCAACGGAATGCCCAGGGCGAACAGCAGCTTCATCTCCTCGCACCGGCGGAGGAAGGGCTCGGGCAGCGCGCGCGCCAGCTCGAGGCCCTGCTGGAAGTGACTGATGGCCTCCAGGTTGGCCGAGCGCTGCAGGGCCCGCGTCCCGGCCCGGACCCACCAGCGCAGGGCCAGCTCGTTCTCCCCCGCCTGGGTGTAATGCCAGGCCAGCACCTCGGGCCGCCCCTCGGCCTCCTCGTGGAATTGATCGGCCAGGGTCTGGGCGATGCGCTGGTGGTACAGGCGGCGCGTACCGCGCAGCTGCGACTGCCATGCCGCTTCCTGGATGAGCGCGTGGCGGAACTGGTAGCCCTGCTCCGCGGCCTCCGCCTGGGGCTCCAGCAGTCCCACCTCCATCAACCCCTCCAGGTCCTCGCGCAGCTCGCGCTCGCCGCGCCCGGTGAGCGCGCGAAGCAGGGAGAAGCTGAAGCCGCGGCCCACCACCGCGCACAGTTGCACCAGCGCCCTGCGCGCCGGGGACAACGCATCCAGCCGCGCCAGCAGCAGCTCGCGCAGGTTGGCGGGAATGGAGGCCTGCGTGCCCGACGCGGACTCCACCACCTGGCGCGTCATCTCCTCGACGAAGAGGGGAATGCCATCCGTGCGCTCCACGAGCTGGCGCACCGTCTCCTCCGGCAGGAAGCGGCCCCCGGCCGTCTCGCGCACCAGCACCGCCGACTCCCGCGGTGTCAGGCGCGCCAGGGACAGCCGATGGACCCAGGGGAAGGCGGGCCAGGGAGGCCGGAACTCGGGGCGCGCGCTCAACAAGACCAGGACGGGATGGGACGCCAGCCGCTCGAGCACGAAGCAGAGGTACTCCAGCGTGGAGGGATCGGCCCAGTGCAGATCCTCCATGACGCTCAGGACCGGGCCCTCGTCGGCGATGTGCCACAGCAACTCCACCAGGGCGCGCAACGTCTCCTCCTTGCGCCGCTGCGGGGTGAGCTGCAGGTGGGGCGACTCCTCGGGCACGGGCAGTGCGAGCAGCGAGGCCACCCAGCGTGCCTGCTCCGGGGAGAGGCCCCGCAGGGCCATCCGCCGCTCCACCCAGAGAAGGTTCTGCTCCGGGGGCGCCTCCGGATCCAACCGCATGACGTTCCGGAGCATCTCCACGAGCGGGGCGAAGGCGCTGGCCTGCGTCTGCTGCCAGCACTGGCCGATGAACGGGAGGCCCTGCCCGGTGCGCACGCGCTCGCACCACTCCAGCAGGAGGCGCGACTTGCCGGTGCCAGCCTCCCCCTCGAGGAGGACGCAGGTGCCCTGGCCCTGACGGGCCCGCTCCCAGCATTCCTGGAGCCACGCCAGCTCCCGCGCCCGTCCCACCAGCGGGGTGAGCTCCCGGGTGGCCCGGGCCCGCTCGAAGCGCAACGCCAGCTTGCGCGCGCCCACCACCCGCCAGACGTCCACCGGCCGCCGCAGCCGCAGTCCCTCGCCCGGCAATGGCCCCCGCGCCTCGGCCTCGAAGGCGCCCGGGACCAGCGACCAGGTGGCACCGCTGAGCAGCATCGTTCCCGGTTCGGCCCGCCGTGCCAGTGCCGAGGCGACCCGGGGGGCCTCGCCCTGGATGGAGAGCGTGCGCCCCCGCAGCTCCGGCTGCAGATCATCGAACACCACCGAGTCCGTGTGCAGCCCCACCTGCACCGCCAGCGGCGCCAGGCTCACACCGGGAAACTGCTGTCCCAGCGCGGGCAGGAGCGCCTGGGTCAACCGCAGCCCCGCGTGGACGGCGCGCTCCGAGTCCTCCTCCCGCGCCAGGGGGTAGCCGAAGCAGGCCAACACCTCTTCATCCAGGAACAGGGTGGCCAGTCCCCCTTGCTGGAGGATGAAACGGGAGGCGAGCCGGTGGAAGGCGGACACCAACTCGCCCATTTCCTCGGAACCGAGCCGCTGCGCCAGCTCGGACAGGCCCGCCAACCGGCAGGCGAGCAGGGTCACCTGCCGGCGCTCGGGGCCGGCGCGGTTCGACATCTCCCGCCAGGGGCCGAGGACCTCCTCCAGACGCAGCAGCCGCTCGTGCAGCTCGGCCGAGGAGGGACGCTGGGAGGGCTCCCGCGCCAACATGCTCGTCAACAGCCGTGCCACCTCCTCGGGCAGTTCGGGCAGGAGCTCGCGCACGGAAGGCGCCAGCTCCGGGGAGAGGACCTGCTCGCGCAGCTCCGCCCACGAGGAGAACACATAGGGGCACTTGCCGGTGAGCAGCTCATAGAAGAGCACGCCCGCCGCCCACACGTCGGTGTGCTCGTCCTGGGGTCCACCCATCCATTGCTCCGGCGCCATGTAGAGGGGCGTGCCGGCCCTGGGATGTTGGGGAATGTCGGACGACTGAGCGGCCAGGTGGGCCAGACCGAAGTCCAGCAGCGTCACCCGGCCCTCGCGGGTGAGGAAGACGTTGCCGGGTTTGAGATCCCTGTGGATGACGTGGTGCGCGTGCGCGTGCGCCAGGCCCGCGGCCACGCCGCGCAGAATCTCCACCGCCCGCCGC
Organism: Archangium lansingense; assembly: GCF_026626635.1. Lineage (GTDB taxonomy): Bacteria > Myxococcota > Myxococcia > Myxococcales > Myxococcaceae > Archangium > Archangium lansingense. The sequence goes on along the minus strand of NZ_JAPNKA010000001.1, from coordinate 5,267,351 downwards.
AACCCCAGCCCCCCGCGCCGCAGCAGGCTCGAGAGGGACTCTCCCGCCAGACATTCCATGACGAGGAAGGGGACGCGGGCCGTGAAGGGGCCTTCTCTCCATTCCGCGACATCATGGATGCGGACGATGTTCTCGTGATTGAGCCGGGCGATGGCGCGGGCCTCGCGCAGCAGGAGCTCGGTGGAGCTCGACTGGGGCCGCAGGAACTTGAGGGCCACGAAGCGCTGGAGCTGCGAGTCCCAGGCGCGGAAGACCTCGCCCATGGCGCCCGCGCCCAGCATCTCGCGGATTTGAAAGCGGTGGTCCTCCGGGCCGCCCAACCACGCCCCTACCCGGGGGCTCGGGGGCGGCGTGGAGTCGTGGGCGAGCGCTAGCAACAGGGAGTCGTCGAAATCCGATTCCGAGCGCATCTCCTCCCCGGAAGCAGGCCTGCTCTCCCTTCCGGAGAACGGGCCCTGCCCGGGCTGTCGCATGTCGTCCCCCTGCATCGCTCCCCCAGTTCCCTTGAAGTCAGCTCCCTCGTTTCAAGATGGGGGGCCCTCCCAGCCCCGGGGAGGGCCCCCTGTTTAGAGAGAGGGAGGACATCACGGGCTGAGTGAGGCCAGGAATCGCAGCGCTCGGATGCCCGGCAGGAAGAAGTAGGCGCCGCCCCGGACATGGACGAAGCGGGGCAGGCCCGTGATGGGATCCCGGCTGTCGTATTGCCCGCCGAACTTGGGGTTGTTCAACCAGCTGTGCTGGATGAACTCGAACTGGCGCCGGAGGCTGGCATTGAGGGCGACGAAGAACATTCCCTCTTCCTTCTGGCCCTGGACGACCTCCCGGTAGGGCCGCCCGCGCCGGATGAGTTGGCGGTACTTCGCCTCGCGGGTCCATCCCCAGAACACCAGACGGAGCAGGGGAACCCGCAGGAAGTAGGGCCGCTTGATGTCGGTCAGATGGGTGAGCTGATTCTGGGCCATCGTGTCCTCCTGCTGGAGCAACCGTGCCAGATTCCTGGCGCGCGCCTTCTCCCGGGCTGACAGCCCGGACTTCCCGGGGCTCCCTCTGCCTCCTCGTCTCAGCCGCGTCCCGAGCCCCTCCAGCAGTTCCAGCCCCAGGAGCGCCACCACGAGTCGTCAGCGGAACGAATGAATACAAGGGGCTGACGGACGCGTACGCGGCGCAGGCGAAGAGGCCGGCTCGCTGACCGTCCACGCCGCTGGGGCAGGCGCGCTCTGCTCGCTCGCCGACAACACCGGGGCCCCCCACGTGCCCGGGAACCCGCTCGCGAGTCATCCTCGCCAGAAACCGGTTCTCAAGAGCCGGTCCATTCCAAGCGGGGGGCCCCATGCCGGAGCAGCAGAACGCTTCTTCTCACGAGCCAGGGCCTTCTCGGCGAAAACGCGTGCCCCTCGCACGCGGCTTCCACTCGCCCCTCTCCTTGTTCTCACTCTGTGTCCTGACCTTCAGCGTCTCGGCACTCTTCCTGACAGGCTTCCATGAACAGGGCGTGAGCTTCTGGAGTTCGAGCAAGGTACGGCTCTGGCATTTCATCTCCGCACTGAGCCCCACCCTCTGGGTAGCCTCCGTCCTCGCCATGTTCAAGGATTGGCGCGAGACACTCGGGTCTGTCACCCGAGGACGGCGGATGGAGCTTGGAATCGCCATCGCCCTCGCCGCGCTCACGTTCCTGACTCCTTCGCTCCACACCCTCTTCGCCCCACAGGCAGCCTTCTCGATCGCCTTCGAGCGCTCAGAAGAGCTGCTCTTCGTGCCGGACTTCTCCGCCAAGTACTTCACCCGGCTCCTTCTCTCAGGCGCGGTCGTGATGCTGCACATCTCGGGCATGTTTGGTGTGCATGCCCAGCTTCTCAGCCAGCTCCAGCACGCGCCCCATCGTGTGGAGGAAACCGGGACGGAGCGCCTCGCGGAGGAGGTCCGGCGGTATCAACAGCTCCGCTCACGGCTGGAACGTTTCCTGGGCTTCGCCGCGGCCAATATCGCCGTCTCCATCCTGTGGTTCAGTGCCTTGAACGCGCTGCTCGACGAGACCGCCCCCGTTCTGGCGGAGTGGTTTCCCAGGGGAGCCGCCATGAGCTTTGGCATCTACTCCACGTGGCTGCTCGCCATCATCTACCTGCCGATACGCAAGACCCTGAACGACGTGGGCCAAGGCCTCGCGGACGAGCTCTTCCAGCAATCCCGCGCGCCCCACCTCCATTGGAAGCAGTGGTTCGAGGAGCGGCAGGCCATCCATACCTTCCTGGGCCTGCAAGGCTCCGCGCTCCAGGATCTCCAACAAGCGCTTTTCGTGCTGGGCCCCGTGCTCGCGGGCCTCTCCTCGCTGACGCTCGGCGCGTAGCAACGAAGCCGGCTAGGCATCGGCAACTACTTTGGGTTGAGTTTGCAAATGAAGAAAGCGGTGGGTTTTCCGAAGCCTAGGCCGCGGGGACCCGCGCAAGATCCGCGGGGATTAATCCATACACCGCCGCATCGCGCGCTTGCCCGTGCAGGCAGATGCGTTGCCGCGCGACCGCCTCGAACCGCGCCCCCAGCTTTTCGGCTATGCGCAGGCTCGGCTGGTTGTCCGGCTGGATGACGATCTCGATGCGCACCAGGCCGAGCTGGCCGAAACCGAAGCGCGTCGCCAACCCCGCCGCCCTTGCGGCGATGCCCTGGCCCTGGCGCGACTGGCGCACCCAATAGCCCAGGTTGGCATTGCGGTTCACGCGATCGATCCGGTTGAGTCCGGTACCGCCAAGCAGGGTGCCGGTGGTCTCCTCGATGATCGCAAACGCGAAATGCCCGCCGGCGGCCCAGCCGTCGCCGCACTGGGCTATCCAGGCATCGGCATCGGCCGGCCCGTAGTCGGCGTGGCACCAGGGCAGCCAGCGCCCCACGCTGGCCACCGACTCATGCACCGCCTCGACGAGGGCGGTGGCGAGGTCCGGCTGCCACGGATGCAGGCTGAGCGTTCCCTCGGCGAGCCGAGGTGGCGGCGGAACAGGAAAGAACATGGGCCGATTTCCGTTTGTGTGCATATCCGGCTGCCAGGATAATGGCTGCTTTGCAGACGGGTCACGAACATGGGCGCACCCATCCTCACGACCCCCGGGTGGCGCGGCTCGGAACAGCGCCCGCCACCCTCGACGCCCGCCAGGGTTTAGTTCTCGCGCTTCATTCGCTCCCGGCGGGCGACCTCGCGATCGCTCGGGTTATCGAGCGCGGTGTCGCCAATCTTGATCTCACCCTCGCGCTCGTAGTGGCCGATGATCAGACCGTTCGGAGAGACGCGGGAACTGGTCAGCTTGAACGAATGCGGCGCCGAGCCGTCGGCGAACAGCTTTTTGCCGCCGCCAAGCACGACCGGCACCGTGAAGATGCTCATAGCGTCGACCAGGTCATTGGCGAGCAGCGCGTGGACGAGTTCGGTACTGCCCTGGGTGACGAGGTTCGGGCCGTCTTCCTGCTTCAGGCGCTTCACGTCGGCGATGTCGCGCAGGAGCACTGAGCCCGCCCAGCCCGTATCGACCTCGCCTGAGCGCGAAACCGTGTACTTCTTGATGTCATTGAACAGCCTGGCGATGCCGCCATCGGGAGCGTCTTCGTCGTAGTAGGGCCAGTACGCGGCGAAAATCTCGTAGGTCTTGCGGCCGAGCAGGAGGTCGAATTTCTCCTTGAAGACGCGGTCGAGCTCTTCGCCGAACTCTTGATTGAAATAGGGCATCACCCAGCCGCCGAACTTGAAGCCCTTGGTCGGATCCTCGGTCGGCCCGCCGGGCGCTTGCATGACGCCATCCATGGAAACCATGGCTCCGACGATAATCTTCCGCATGGGTCACTCTCCTTGTTCGAGCCTAGGACGAACGGCCCGCTTCCGATCCGACATGTTCTCGTCGGCGGCGTTTGTGTGCACACCGGAACAATCCCGCAGCGGCTGTGCTGGACGGAGGTGGACGTACGGCCCCCTCTCCGAAAGCAACTCCGGTGCGCTGTGCTGGAGGACTCCTGTACGCCGGTGTGGTGGCGAAGTTCAGCGAGCTCAGCTCGAGCATCGTGAGGAGCCCGCTGAACGCAGACATGAGGTAGTACTTGCGATGGGTGTGCTCGCGCACGCTCGTCCACATCGTGTAACGGCGTCCCCATGCAGATCTGCGTGAGCGCCCGCTCAGGGCTCGGAGAAGCCGCCGCGCACCCACTCGTTGGCGACGTCTCTGTTGAACTTGAAGCTCACGGGCACGCGATGCTTCGCGACAGTCGCGCCAGCGTCGTCGACGGCTGAGAGCAGCGCGTGGGGCTCATACTCATCGGCCACGATCTCGAGCCGAACCTCGTACCAGCGGCCCTCCCAGGCGATGGAGAGCTTCTTGGTCATGGCCTGTTCGCGCTGTCGCGCGGAGCGGTCCAGGACCTCCGAGGCCGTTTTCACGAAGGTCGCGAACGCCGTCGCATCGAAGGGCTTGGGGTTCTTCTTATCGCGGCCCATCACCCACGGACTGATGAGGACGGGCTCGGCGATCCCCTGCTTGCGGATTTCCACGGCCCAGCCGTCGTCCTCCTCGTTCTTGATGACCCTGGCCGTCCAGCCGTTCTTCCGCCAGAACGTGGGCTCCATGACTTCGGGCTCGGCAGGTGTGCGCTCGTCGCTCATGGGTGTTCCTCATACCCTCCGATTGCCATTTGCCAGAGAAGTATCTGCCCCCCTGCGCTATGGAGCAGCTCTCCGGCGAGCGCCGCTACGTGGACCCCATCACCGTGTTCGGCGAGGCCTCGACCGACAAGCTGCGCGAGTCCTGGCACGCCCTCGTGAACTTCCTCCCAGAGCGCGCCCGCCAAGCGGCTTGATGGCGAGCCACTTCCTCCCTGGTTATTTGACCACCAAGGAGGCATACGCTCCTCCCCACGCATGGACGCTGAACCCGCATCGTTCACCGCCCCTATGCCGACCCATCACCGCCGTGGAGAAAGTCACATGCGAACCTTGTCGATGACCTTCATCATCGCCGCCCTCCTGTCGGGCTGTGGCAACCAGCCCCCCGACAACGGGGGCGGCACGCCGCAAGCTCCCGAGGACGCGGGCGTCACGCCGCAGGAGCCCACTGACGCGGGCGTCACGCCGCAGGAGCCCACCGACGCGGGCGTCACGCCGCAGGAGCCCACCGACGCAGGCACCCCGCCCACCGACGCGGGCACCCAGCCCGAGGAACCCCTTCCCAGCGGCCCCCCGGTCCAGACGGGACCTCCCAACGTGCCCGAGTTCGAACCGGCCTTCCCTGGTCAGACGCGCGCCCCGGAAGTCAAATCGAAGACGGCCTTCCAGGTCACCGAGATTGCCTCGGGCTTCAGGAATCCCTGGGCCATCGCCTTCCTGCCCGAGCAGCGCATGTTGGTGACGGTGAAGTCCGGCGCCCTCTACATCGTCACGCCCCAGGGCGCGAAGTCCCCCGCCGTCACGGGTCTGCCGAGCGTGGATGCTCGCGGACAAGGTGGCCTGCTCGACGTGGAGGTCGGTCCCGACTACGCCCAGAGCGGCCTCATCTACTGGACCTATTACGAGCCGCGCCAGGGCGGCAACGGCCTGGCGGTGGCGCGCGCGAAGCTCGTGGACGGTGAGACGCCGCGCGTGGAGAACGTGCAGGTCATCTTCCGGATGATGCCCACGCTCGAGTCGACCCTGCACGCGGGCGGACGGCTCGTGTTCACCCCCGACGGCAAGCTGTTCGTCACGCTCGGTGAGCGCTCCATCCTCGCGGGCCGCGTCCAAGCGCGCGACGTGAAGAGCCACTTCGGCAAGGTGGTCCGCATCAATCCCGACGGCACGGTGCCCCAGGACAACCCGTACCTGAGCAACCCGGAGGCCAAGCCGGAGATCTGGTCGGTGGGCCACCGCAACATCCTGTCGGCGGCGCTCGACAGCCAGAAGCGGCTGTGGATCGTGGAGATGGGACCGCAAGGGGGTGACGAGCTCAACCGTCCCGAGGCCGGCAAGGACTACGGCTGGCCCACCATCGGCTACGGCGAGGAGTACTCCGGCGCTCCCATTCACCAGAGCCCCCAGGGGCCGGGCATGGAGCAGCCCGTGTACTACTGGGATCCGGTGATCGCCCCCTCGGGCATGACCATCTACTCCGGAGACCTCTTCCCCGAGTGGAAGAACAACGTCTTCATCGGCGGACTGGCCAGCCAGGCGCTGGTGCGGCTCATGATGAGGAATGACCTCGTGGTGGGCGAGGAGCGGTTGCTCACGGAGCGCAAGGAGCGCATCCGCGAGGTGGTGCAGGGACCCGAGGGAGCGCTCTACCTGCTCACCGACGCCACCAACGGCAAGCTGCTCAAGCTCACGCCGCGCTGACGTCCCACGTCACCGTTCACGGCGCGCACGCACCATGCGACCCGAGCCGCTCGAGCCTCGACGGGCGGCGGAGGCGCGCGGCGCGCCGTGAGCGTGGCCCCCGCCGAGGCGGTGCTCACCAGCACCACCGCGAGCCACTGCAGCGGGGAGAGGTGCTCGTGCGAACGGAGGGCGCAGGCGCGGCAAGCGGGGCCATCACCCGGTGACAGCGGGAGGCGCTTGAGTTCTGATGGGCATGCCATGACGACTCTCGCCCCCGAGCTCGAAGCGCTCATCCGCCAGCTTCCCAAGGCCGAGCTCCACCTCCATCTCGAAGGCAGCATCCAGCCGGAGATGGCGCTCTCCCTGGCGCGGAAACATGGCATCTCGTTGCCTGGAGCCGCGGAGGGCATCGAGGGGCTGCGGCGCCACTACCGTTTCGCCAGCTTCGAGCAGTTCCTCACACTGTATCTGGCCATCAGCCAATGCCTCGTGGATGCAGGGGATTTCACCGCCATCACCGTCGACCTGGCGCGTGTGCTCGCGGCGCAGAACGTGCGCTACGCGGAGGTAACAATCACACCGATGACCCATGTGGAGCGCGGCGTGCCCGAGGCGGTCTTGCTCGAGGGGCTGGCCGAGGGCCGTGCACGGGCGCACCGTGCGCACGGGGTGGAGCTCGCATGGGTGCTCGACATCATGCGCGACCGCACGGAGCACGCGGAGCCCACGCTAGAACTGGCCCTGCGCGGGCGGGAGCAGGGCGTCATCGGGCTTGGGCTGAGTGGACAGGAGCAGGCCCGGTGGCCGCTGGAGTTCTTCGCGTCGATCTTCTCCCGGGCCCGCGAAGGAGGTCTGCACAGCCTGCCTCACGCGGGGGAGTTTCGTGGCCCCGAGGGCATCTGGGAGTCGCTGCGCTGGCTCGGCGCCGAGCGCCTGGGGCATGGCGTGCGCTGCCTGGAGGATCCCGCTCTCGTCGAGTACCTGGCAGAGCACCAGATCCCTCTGGAGGTGTGCCCGTCCAGCAATGTGGCGCTGCACGTCTGCCCTGGCCTGGAGCAGCATCCGCTTCCGAAGCTGATGGAGGCGGGGCTCTCCGTGAGCCTCGCGAGTGACGATCCACCCCTGTTCTCCACCAGCCTGACCGACGAGTACCTGCGATGCGCGGCCACCTTTGGCTGGTCGGTGGAGACCGTGCTCTCCCTGGCCGCGGCCGCCGTCGAGCACAGCTTCCTGCCCGAGAGCCGGAAGCGCGAACTGCTCACCGCGCAGCGCTCGCTGGTGGGCGGCGGTTGAGCCCGCGAGGGGAAGGCGGCCCTCGATGGGATGGGGGCCGGGGCGGGTGAACGATGTCGTCGAGATGGGATACCTTCCCCGCTACGCAGTAGCTTCGCACTGGATCTCAGGATGACCATGATTGCCACGACGCTCTCCGCATTGGCGGAATTTCCCTCACAGCTGGAGCAATTCTATGACGCGTTTCCGCGCGAACTGACGCGCTGGATACCCGATTCCTGGGAGGGTTGTCCTAGCGAGAACCTGACTGCCCTGGAGCAGATCTGCCACGTGCGTGACATCGAGCTCGAGGGCTATCACGTGCGCTTCAGACGGCTGTTGAACGAGACCGGGCCGGTGCTCGCTTCGCTGGATACCTACGCACTGGTCAAGGAGCGCAACTATGCCGCCGCGGAACCCTCGGCTGTATTTGGCGCGTTCCGCGCGGCGCGCCAGGCGACGGTGGAGACGCTCAGGCCGTTGAGCGACGAGCAATTGCCCCCATTCTTCTTATGCGCCAGCGGCACCCATGAGGCACACCGCGCCAATCACGAGGAGGAGCGTCTGGTTGCCATGGGAGTCACCCGGGCTCCATGAGCTCTGAAAGGGGGCATCGGGCGGCGGGTCCGGGGGGCGCTCCGCCATCAGCCCGGGCAGGAAGCGGACCGCCAGGGCCACCAGGACGATCAGGGCCGCGGCTCGCCGCTTCAGTGCGCGCCTCCATCAGGAACGTCCTGACCGCCTGCATCCACTACGGGCCGACAGTCGTACTCGAGGCACTCCTGCGCACCACCATCGGCCGGGCTCGCCGGGATGGAACAGAAGCGCTCCCAGCCATCCACACAGAACACCATTGGCTTGTCCCTGCGGACAGGCGCCGCGCGCCGTTGCCATGCCGCGTTGGTTCCACATGGCTCCATGCACATCCAACAGCCCTGTAGGTACAGCAGGCACATCCACGAGAGGGCCACCCGAGCGCTGCGGTGGAAATGGAATCGCATTCGTGTCTCGAATCCCACGAAGTATCGGGTGGTGCGGCAAGAGACATCAAGCAGCTGCTCCCTGCCCACTGAGCCTGCCCCGGTTTTGTGGACACACCCAATAAGTCGGCGCTTGCCTCCTCCCCTGATTGGGGGAGTTCTCGTCGTCGAAGTTGACCGCGTCGGCGCCAGTGGCGAGTCGCTTGAGCAGAATGTCGGAACCCCGCCCCAGGCGGGCCTCGTCAATCAGTTCGACCCGACGCTGGTCCAGATACGCCGCATCCTGGAGCGGGCCTGGGAGTGTCGCGAACGCTCCCGACTGACCTTTTCGCAGGGCGGCTTTTCAGCCTTCTCGGCCTCAACCGGCGGCTGCATTTCGAGTATCTCGGGGCGCTGGTGGCGAGCGAGGCGCTGGATCCCGACCACAACGAGAAGGTCCTCGAGGGCCTCCAACGCACCGGCCTGTGGGACACCGCGAGCCGCGAGTATTTCCAGGTCCACGTCGAGCTCGAGCGCGCACACGGCAGCGGCTGGCTGGACAACGTCACCCTGTCCGCGGTGACCGCCGCGCCGGAGATGACAGCCGCCGTGCTCGCTGGAGCCGAGCTCCGGCTCAACACGTGCGCCGACTTCTACGACGCGATGTTGGCGAGTTTCAGGTCCGCGCGCAGCGCGACCGCTGACACGCGGGAGACGCCATGGCCAAGGTAAAGGAGGCCCTCGACCCGAAGACCATTGAGTTCATCGCCGCCCAACCGCTGTTCTTCGTCGGCACCGCGTGCGACGGTCCAGGGGGCCATGTCAACCTCTCCCCGAAGGGCATGCGTGGCACCCTTCATGTGGCTGATGAGCGCACCATCGCCTATCTCGACTACGTCGGCAGCGGCGCCGAGACGGTCGCCCACCTACGACAGAACGGTCGCATTGTCCTGATGTTCTGCGCCTTCGAGGACCCGCCGAGGATCGTCCGGGTCCACGGGACCGGCGCTGCCATCGCCGCATCCACACCAGCGTTCGAGTCATGGCTGGAGCGTTTCCCCGACGCGCCCCACGACGGTGTGCGCGCCGTCATCCTCGTCACGGTCGCACGGGTCTCGCAGTCCTGTGGCACCGGCGTCCCGCTCATGCGGTACGTCGGAGAGCGCGAAATCATCCCACGCTGGGCCCACAACCTGGGCAGCCAACGCCTGGCCGCCTACCGCGGCCGATGGAACCGGACCAGCATCGACGGGCTGCCCTCCTTCGACGAGACGTTTGTGCAATCCGACCCTGATTCTCCCTCACGACCGAAGCCGACAGAGCGCTGAAGAAGAAGCGGAGCGGAGCGCGGTTCATGCCACCCCCTCTACGCCCCTTCGGGCCGCCTACCCAGGGCCCATCCGGGATGCGCTGGGACGCATCCACTCCATCGTGGAGCCGTACGACGCCGCAGCCCCCGGAGAACCCGGCCCCCTGAACCCCGGAGGGGGCGCCGGAGTGTGCGAGGTGGGGGCAACCTGGTACCGCCCTGCCCTGACCCGGGCTACCCCAGCATCCTCCGCACCTGTTTGGAGGAGCGGTGCCACCCTCCGCCTTCGCGACGGAGGGCGCACCTGGTTCATCCTCCGTCTCAGGGAGACGTCGGCTGCACGTAGTACCAGAGGAAGATGTCTCCCGGGTTCGCGCTCAGCCCCAGCGTGATGGTGCACGAATTGCCGCTGGTGGAGAACGACTCACTCGTCTTCGTCCCGTAGGCCGAGTACCAGTTGCACCGGTACCCGGGAGGCGGCGTGAAGGTGAAGCTGCGAGTGCCCGTTCCCAGCGGTACGCCCTGGCCCAGGGTGTCTCCGAAGTAGAAGGACGGTGCCGCGCAATCCCAGCGGGCCGCGCCCAGGTCAGCCTGCGTCACGTTGATGGCGGAGCTGGTGTTGAAGGGCGTGCCGGGGCACGGGCCTCGGGTGAAGCGGTTGGCGCCCGTCATGTCGCTGCCAAAGAGGCCGACCGCGCCGGTCACCTTGTACAGGGCGATGGGCTTCACGAGGAACCAGACGAAGAGCTCGCCTGGCTTGCTCATGCCGACCGTCACCGAGCACGTACCATCGGGGTTCGCGGTGAACGACTCGGAGTCACGCGTGCCGTAGAGCACGTACCACTCGCACTTGTAGGGGCCCGGTGGATCGAACGTGAAGGTCTTCGTGCCCGGCGTGAATGGCAGCTCGCCAAACGAGTACTCGGGGGCGGTGCAGTCCCAGGTCGCCTTGGTCCCGTTGAAGTCGACGTCGATGGTGGAGTTGAGCGCGGTGGCCGTCATGAAGGGCTGACCGGCACAGGGCCCGCGGGTGAGCCGGTTGGCACCCTTCATGTCGCTGCCGGAGATGCCCACGGTGCCGTGCACGCGGAACGTCGACGCCGGGGGCGTCGTCACCGCATCGAGGATGGCTTCCACGACCTCCTGCGCGGTGTCCGCCGTGAACACCCGGCCTTTCGTCCGCGTGGCGAAGAAGGTGGAGGACTCGAGGGTCGCGGGGTCGTCACCGACGACGATGGGGAAGATACGCACCGAGGGCGTGAGCGCGCCCGCGGGGACGGGCTGCGGCCCGGCCGTCGTCAGTGAGTTCGACGCCGGCAGCGGCAGCTGCTCCACATACGGCGCGTAGGCGTGGGAGGTGACCGAGATGGCGGTGTAGCCCGTCTGCACCTCCGGATCGTGCGGCGGCGCGTCGGTGATGTGGATGATGGACTTCGCCGCTCCGTCGCGCCATCCGCCCAGTCCCTCCTCCCGCAGGGTGTTCACCAGCGCAGTCAGCGTGGACTCCGGGGCGTCTCCGCCTCCGTACACGAGGATCCAGTCGGTCTCCCAGCCCTTGAGGACGAACGTCTTGCCGGTGTTCTTGAAGCGGGTCCGCAGGTACTTCGTCAGCTCGGCGTGCTGCTCGGTCTCCCACTGGTTGATGGTCTGCGCCTGCGCCGGATCCGCCGAAGGCGCCTCGATGGGCTGGTTCACGCCCTTGTGGGCCCAGACTCCCACCGGGATTCTCGCGACGGCCGTTTCTCAGCTCTCATGTCCATTCATCTCCTCCGAGGATGCGCGGGAATACACTAGGCGCATCGGGTCTCCAACGTGACATGGGCCTGAAGGGGTAGGTGAGAACCTGCGAGTGCCCGGGTGCTCCCTGGAGAACGTGAGCGCGGCCCGGCGTCTGACCATGACGCTCAACAGCGCTCGGTTTCTGCGAGAGCGCGAAAGCCATCCGAGGACCGGCGTCTTCGCCAGGTCGTAGGAGAAATGCCCACAATCTTGCTGCGCTGGCTGCATTCGGGACAACGCTGCTCATGAGAGTCCCCCGCTTCCGTGGACCCCCCCGATGTGATGGAAAGGTGTTGGATGTCGGAGAGCGAGAAGAAGCAGAGGCGGCAGCGGCGTAGCTTCAGCCCGGAGTTTAAGGCCGGAGCGGTGAAGCTGGTGTTGGAGGGCGGGTGACGCTCTCTTCTGCATCTGGCCGGCGCATGAGCGTCCAGCTTGAGTCGCCTCCCGCCAGGAACGAGCTCTACGTGAAATAGCGATCCACTGTTGCCGTCTTGGCCCACGGGTACTCGATTGGCAGCCACTTCAACAAGAACAGCTTCAAATAGAAGCTCGACTGAAACTTCACCTCACCGATATTGGGATCAAAGAATATCGAAACTCCGCCTGGATACAGGAGAGTGACGACAGCATGGCCCGAGCCCTCGCCATCGAACGAAAGCACCGAGTACAGGCCATCGCCCACGGTTGACACGCCAATCCCATCGGCGAGAGTCAAAATGCCACGTGGGACCAGTTCGTACTCCGTCCTTGCGATGTACGGATTCTTGGGCACGAGCTTGTGCGATCTCATGTACGCGAGCGTCATTGCCATGGGGTTCCCTTTCTTACCCGCCACCTGCACCTCACGCAGGAACTGCAGCTCTTCGCGCAGCGCGGGATCATTCACGTAGAGGTCCTTGACGGAACCGTGCTTGTGGCAACGAATCCAGAGGTGGGACAGTGCCCAGCACACCCCCGCGGCCCCATGGAGCGTATTGCCGTAGATCGCCGTTTGATTCCAGACTTTGGTTGTCCCCGAGTAGGCGCCGACCAACCCTCGGAGGCGAATGTAGTTTTTGAGGAAGACCTCAGAAATGTCCTCAATCTTCTTGTTCTTCTTCGCCAACTCATCCAACACTTGGGCAAAGTGGATCGCCGTCACTCCATCATCGCCCAGCGTCCTGCACTTCTGAACAGATCCAGCAGATGGGGGCATGAAGGGCATCTTCGGTAGCGCGTCCCACCCGCGTCAAGCAACGTGCTGGGCCCGTGGAGGGCGACTCCGCGTCGGCCGGGGCCGCTGGGCCCATTGGAGGTTCAGCCAGGAAGGCGGAGCAGCTGAACGGCATCTTCCAGGCGCTTGCCGACCCTACTCGCCGAGCGGTGTTGAGGCGGCTGGGCAAAGGCCCTGCAAGCATCAGCGAGTTGGCGGAGCCATTCGACATGGCTTTGCCTTCCTTCATGAAACACATCCATCTCCTCAAGGAGAGTGGATGGATTCAGACGCACAAGGAAGGCCGTGTGCGGACCTGCACCATTGAAAAGAAGTCGTTTGCCGCTGTCGAGGAGTGGCTGTCCGAGCAACGCGCCCTCTGGGAAGGCCGTACCGACAGGCTCGAGCTGTTTGTTACCGCCGTTCAGAAAAAGGAAAAATCGAAATGAACCCCACTTTCAATCCAGAGCTCGACCTGACGATATCGCGAGTCATCAAGGCGCCCCGGGCGGCCGTCTGGCGGGCCTGGACGGACCGCGCGAGCTTCGAGCAATGGTGGGTTCCAGCGCCGGCCCGATGCAAGGTTCTGGAGATGGACCTCCGTCCCGGCGGCGCATTCGTCACCCTGCATGCCCCATCCGAGTGGCTGCTTTCTCGCCGTTGACGAGCTCGAACGCATCGTCTTCACGAATTCTCTGGTCGGTGGCTGGAGACCTGCCGAACAGCCCTTCATGACCGCGATCATTACGTTGAAGGATCATCCGATGGGCACCGACTACGTCGCCCACGTGATGCACAAGAGCAACGCCGATCGAAATACGCACAAAGGCATGGGCTTCTACGATGGATGGGGCACCGTCACGGAGCAGCTCGCCAAACTCGTGGAAAGAAAGCCGTAGCGACTCCATGAGAGCCGAAGGGCCCTGGGTGCATGGGCTCGCTCGACGGCCTCCTCCCTTCAGCGCTGCCCGTGCCAATCGTGACGGGTCTGGGGAGGAGATCATGGAACAGGTACAGAGCGAGCGGGAGATCATCAACCTCGAGCACGCCTACTGGCGGGCCATCCAGGAGCAGGATGTCGACGCGGCGATGGAGTTGACGGACGAGCGCTGCGTGGTCACCGGGGCACAGGGATACGCGAGCATCGACCGTGACCAGTTCGCACAGATGATGAAGAGCGAGCGGTGGCAGCTGCACCGGTACGAGCTTCTCGGCGAGCCCGCGGTGCGCTTCCTCAGCCCCGACGTGGCCGTCGTCGCCTACAAGGTGAAGGAGGACATGAAGGTCGAGGGAAAGCCACTGACCCTCGAGGCCGCGGACGCGTCGACGTGGGTGCGCCGGGACGGAAAGTGGCGGTGCGCGCTGCACACCGAATCGCTCGTCGGAGATCCCTTCGGTCGTGACCGCGTCTCGAGGGCGCCGACGGACGAGCCAATCGCCGCGCAGGATGCGGTCGCCAACCTCGCGGTGAAGGATCTGAGCAAGGCGAGGAAGTTCTACGAGGAGACGCTCGGGTTGAAGCCCGTCCACGAGGAGGGCGGCGAGTTGGTCGTGTACCAGAGCGGAAACACGACTCTGAACGTCTACCGCTCGAACTACGCAGGCACCAACCAGGCCACGGCGGTCACCTGGACGGTGGGTAACATCGAGGAGGCGGTGAAGGAACTCCAGTCCAAGGGCGTCACCTTCGAGCACTACGACATGCCCGGCATGCGGCTGGAGGGCGAGCTCCACGTCTCACCCGGGATGAAGGTCGCCTGGTTCAAGGATCCGGACGGGAACATCCTGAACCTCATCAGCCCCGAGGGCAGTCAGTAGACCTTCAGCTCATCAAAACACCCAGCCCGCCCCGCTCACGGCTTCCGGCGGCGAAGCGCGGTCATCGCGGCCAGCAGCAGCGCTCCAGCCCAGACACCCGCGCCCGGAGCGCTTCCGCACCCGCAGCCCACCGCTAGCACCAGGGGCGGGAGCACGTCTGGCACCAGACCGCCATCACGCCCCTCCCCCGTCACTCCCGCGTCGGGGTTCGTTCCCGCGTCGGGATTCGTCCCCGAGTCAGGGTTCGTTCCCGCGTCGAGCGACCCTCCGTCCTCCGCTCCTGCGTCGGGGTCCGTTCCCGCGTCGGTCGTCCCCCCATCCTCCTGCTGGGCCACGACCGTGAAGCTCACGGGTGCAGAGGGGAGGCTGTGAACACCAAAGAGCTCCGTGGAGGCATGCAGCGTGTGAGCGCCAAGAGGGAGGACTCCAGGGACGTCGTACGAGAAACGTCCGTCCGCCACCGTCTGGAGTTGCGTCAGGAATACACCATCGAGGAAGAGAAACACCTCCTGGTTGCTCGTATGAGCCCGGCCCTCGATGCGGGGCCCTGGCCCCACCTGGGTGGCGCCATCCACGGGCAGCGTCAGCACGGGCGCGGGGGGCATGCCAAAGGGCATGGGGAAGGCCTGCTCGAAGCCGACTGACATACCACTGTCCACGCTGTCGGGACCGGCCCCGTGCGTACCGCCATCCGTCGCCGTCCGGCCCGGTGCCCCAGCGAATACCGAGCGTGAACACACAATGGACTCTCCCTGGAGGAACACCACTCCCCCTCCCCCTCCACCGCCCGGTCCGAGCGGATAAGCCGTCTCGCTGTTGTCGCCGCCCGCGCCGCCCGGAGCCTCCGCCGCACCACACTCCAGCTCCTCCACGGTCCGGATGGAGATGGCACCACCCGCGCCCCCTCCACCCGCGCCATCGTCTCCTGGCGTCGGGGGCGGAGTGGCACCCGCCGCACGGAAGCGTCCCACGCCCCGCACCTCGTTGGCGCGGATGAGCATCAACCCACCTCCGGCCCCGCCTCCTGTTCCCATATCGTTGTTGCCCTCCCCCGCTCCACCGCCGCCGCCCAAGGCGAGGTGCTCGTAAGGCAGGTACAGCACCTGGGCGCCACCCAGGCCCCCTACGTTCCGCTCGTTGTCTTCCGGCGCGGAGCGTCCACCGTTACCGCCGAGCCCCGCGTGCCCGCCGCCCGCACCGCCCGAGTTGTGGCAGATGCCTCCTCCACCTCCATTGGCCAGGTTGCCACGCCCGGACGCCGTTCCGAAACGGCCAGCCGCCACGCCCTCTCCCTTATAGGCGCCACCGCTGCTCACCGGTTCATTGAGGCCTGTGCACCCCTTGAGGTCCGCGTGAGAGAGAAAGGCACCGCCGCGAAAGCCCGCTCCATCCACGCTGATGAGCCCATCATTGCGCAGACGCCCGGTGACCATCACGGCGAGGATGCCGCCCACTCTCCCATTCCAGGGCGCGGCGAGCAGCGAGGCTCCCGAGCGCACCTCCAACTCGCTGTACTCGGGAACCCAAACCACCTGCGACAGATTGGCTGCATGGGAATACAGCAAGGGCGCGGTGAGAAGGAGCACGCCCGGTAACACCGAGGCCACCCGTGCGTACTCGAAGCGGCCCACCCGGCTGCCCATGAGGACGAGGGGGTCCTGTCTGCCGGAGTCCAGCACGGACAAGCCCGTGGACTGGTGGACGAGCACCAGGTCTCCCGCGGCGAAGCCCTTGGAGTCCAAGACCGTCAGCCCGGTCGCGCCCACGTTGGCATCGCCAATGAGGGGCGTGTAGCGATTGACGACGAGGCTCCCGCTATCGATACGCAGGGAGCCGGTCTTCCCCGTTCCCACGCCAAAGGTGTCCGGTTCGGCCCAGCCGCGAGCGGCCACGAGAAGCACGAGCAGGAAGAAGAAGGTCCGCATGGCGGCATGCTACTCGAAACCACCCGCTTCGAAGCAGGAAGGCGCTCTCTCGGGACGGGTGACAGTCCGTCACCCCTCGCCCTGCTTCCGAGTCAATCCGTCACGATCCGGCCCGCCATCGCCAGAGGTACCAGGAGGAGGCGGCCCCGGCATGCCGCTTGAAATGCCCTCTCTCCGAAAGGGAGGAGCTGATGCGAGCAATGAAGCTGCTGCTGGCAATCGCAAGTGTGCTGTTCGGGGGAACGGCCTTCGGCGGGAACAACGCCGCGCGGGAGTTGATCGAAGAGAAGCTCATCAGAAATTCCATTCACGAGCAGGGCTTCGAACAAGTCCTCGCATCCAATGTCTCTCAGGTGGATCAGCTTCCCCCCAGTGGAAAGCTCGAGAGCAACTACATCACCCTCCTGTCGCATGCCCTCGAGCCCAAGAATGCCGTCAAGTTCGGCACCTGGGTCCTCTGCGTGGCCCCCGAGACCGACAAGGATGGGACCGTGCTCATGGTGAGCTCCGTCCGGACGATCCCTCGCGACAAGGGCCCCAGCACCATCGAGATCCTCTATCGCCGGGAGACGCTGGCCGGCCAGCACACCACGAGCCAGGTCTGGCCGTACGCCGTCGTGCTCGTGAAAGGCTGGCACGACCAGATCATCTGCCGCTCCGCCAACTGATGAGGGGGTAGATCACCGCGCGAGAGTTGCGAAAGAGCCCAGGTGTCAGGGCTCCTCTTCCGCACGGGAGAAGGCGAGCGGCGCGTCGCGGAGCGGGACGATCCAGGAAGCGGATCTCCAGGTCCAGGGTTGGGCAGCCAGGTCCACGCCCGCGTCCACCAGCTCCTGACGGGGGCGGCCGTTCAACGACACGTGCATGTCCGCGTGGATCTGCACACCCGGGCGCCCCTCCCGCTCGTACCGGCGCGCGAGCTCATGGGCGAACTGCAGGACCATGTCTGGCCGCGTCGACATCTTCGTGTACTGACGATTGCTGAGCAGGGACCTGGGGTCGATCTTCCACCGCTCGCCCGTGAGCGAGTCTCTCGCTTGGAACCGGACCCGTCCCTCCTTGTTGCGCAGCTTCATGTGCCAGGAGAAGTTGTGACCCTCCTCGGTCCAGTTGACCTGGCCTGGATAGAGCCAGTGGCGCAGGGGCAGAAGGCACTGAATCGCGAGCCAGAGCCCGAAGAAGGCGAGCCCAGCCTCCTGCCACCGGGGGCTCTCGGGTCCCGTGGAAGTCTTGGGCGAGGCCTTCGATGACGCCTTGCGCGAAGCCTTGGATGGCGCCTTGGACGCGAGCCAGGGGACCCACCGCTCCAACCACCGCCGCACCGTCGCGGGCTCGAAGAAGATCGGCGTCACGGCGAGCATGAGCCAGGGGAAGATGCCGATCCGGAAGAGCTGCGCGTTGGTGAGGTGGAACAGCAGCACGGCGCCGATGGCCCAGGGGCGGGAACGCCGCCAGAGCAGCCCGGGGACAACGAACAGGTCGAAAGCGGCGCCGCTGAACGCGAACGCCCGGGCCGCCCACTCGATTTCGGCGAGGGGTTCGGTGAGCGTCCACCCCTGCAGGAACATCGCGCCCGGCACGCCGCTGAGCCAGTCCGACTCGAGCTTGGCGATCCCTCCAAAGAAATAGACGAGGCCGACCTGCGCGCGGAGGAGCCAGAGCATCCAGGCCGGCGCGGTGTCACGCGGGCGCGCGAGCCCCAACCGCGCATCGAGCGCAAAGGCCTGGCCTCCTGGCAGCCAGATGAGCAGGAAGGCCAGGAGGCAAACCAGGTACATGTGGTTGAGGTACTGCGTCTGGTCCAGCAGGAAGACGTACGTCACCCCGAGCCAGAACAGGGGCGCGGCGACCCGGTAGAGGAGGCCCAAGGCGAGCATGGCCCCCAACACCCCCAGCGCCGCGAAGTGGACGTACATCCAGTTACCGGGCCAGGGGTTGACCCAATCGAAGCCGTAGTAACTGAAGAAGAAGGCCGGCTCGATGTAGTAGCTCTTGACCCATCCGCGGGAGAGGTAGCGGAAGACCTCGACGACCATCGTCACGCCGAAGACGAGCCGGAACCAGACCAGGGGCGCGATGTCGGTGGGGGCGAGCAGCAGGGCTTTCAGCGAGCGCATACGCCCTGATCAAACCACGCCAGCGGCCACACTCGAAGCCCCTAGAAAAACGAGGGGCTCGGAACCGACCACCGGTCCCGAGCCCCTCGCCACTTCACCCGATTACAGACTCACTTGCAGAGCGGGCTGCCTTCCGTGATGCCCTCGGGGCACCCCTGGCCCACGCAGTACTTCACCCCGCTGTCCACCACCGTGCGGCCGGACTGGTCGTGCGGAATGATCACGCGGCAGGTGCTCTGGGTGGAGACCCCCGCGTCGTTGGTGATGGCGTAGTGGATGGTGTAGACGCGGCCGTCGCCCCCGCCCTCGCGCTCCGAGCGGACCTGTACGAACGACTTGCCCACGATGACGGACATGTCCTCGCAGGTGCGGCCGTCACCGTTGCCATTGGCGTCCTCCACCTCGTCCGAGGTGACGCGGAGCACATGGCCATACGTATCCAACGGCAGGGTGTTGCCGCACGAGTCCGTCGCAGGCTGCGCGCACTCGGACAGCGAGATGGTGATGAACTTGTGGTTGGGCGGCCACACCTGCACGCCCTTGTCCGCGCCAGCGACAGGTGCGCCATCATTGCAGTAGCCGCAGACGTCGTCGCCACCGCCACCACCGTTGCCATCGTCATCGTCGTCGTGGCCACCACCGCCACCGTGGCCATCGTCGTCGTCATCGTGGTGGCCGCCACCGCAGCCGTCACCATCGTGGTGACCGCCACCGCCGCCGTTGCCGTGGCCGTCGTCATCGTCGTCGTGACCGCCGCCACCGCCACCGCCGCCGTTGCCATGACCATCGTCGTCGTCGTCGTGACCGCCGCCGCAGCCGTCACCCTTGAAGTGGGTGCCGAAATTGCGAGTGACCAGGTTGTTACGGCCGCCGTGGTTCTTGCCGCAGCCGTCGCCGTCGTGGTGACCGCCACCGCCACCGCCGCCGTTGCCGTGGCCATCGTCATCGTCGTCGTGACCACCGCCGCCGCCGTTGCCGTGGCCATCGTCGTCGTCATCGTGGTGGCCGCCACCGCAGCCGTCGCCGTCGTGGTGACCGCCACCGCCGCCGTTGCCATGGCCGTCGTCATCGTCGTCGTGACCACCGCCACCACCGTGGCCATCGTCATCGTCGTCGTGACCACCACCACCGCCGCCGCCATTGCCGCCCACGATCACCGAGAAGCCACACGAGGCCGTGTTGCCGAAGACGTCCTGGGTGGAGCAGGTGACGGCCGTCTCGCCCACCGGGAAGGTGGAGCCCGAGGGATGCGAGCAGTTGACGGCCACCTCGCCGCAGTTGTCCGTAGCCGAGGCCACGTAGTTGACCCGGGTGCCATTCGGGGCGCAGGCGCGAATCACGATCGGAGAGGTCGGGCAGCTGATCACCGGAGGAGTGGTGTCACCGACCACCGTCACGTTGAAGCCACAGGAGGCACTGTTGCCGGCGGCATCCTGGGCGGAGCAGCCCACCGGCGTCTGGCCCACCGGGAAGGTGGAGCCGGAGGCGTACGAGCACGACAGGGTCGCCGGGCTGCAATGGTCGGTCGCCGAGGCCGCGAAGGTGGCCGGGGCTCCCGCGGGCGAGCACGTCTCGATCACCTGCGAGGCAGGGCAGTTGACGGCAGGCTTCGTGTCGTCCACCACGGTGACGTTGCCCACGCACTGGTCGCTCGCCTCACCATCCGAGGCCGTCAGCGTGACGGGGTGAGTGCCGAGACCAAAGGGAGTGTTGGGGACCTCGGAGATGGAGAGCGGCGACGGACCGTTGTCCGGGTCGTAGCTGCCGTTGTTCACGCTGGCGCCGCCCTGGCAGGCGGTGTCGGCGTGGACGGTAACGTCACGGCAGAGGGCCACCGGCGGCTTGTTGGTCGACGTCACCGTGCACGTCAGGTTGCCCGTCGCGGAGGCGCCGTTGTTGTCCTCGCGGCACTCAGCGATGGTGCCCGTGCCCGTGCCGTCGTCATCCGCCACCGCCCACACCTCGGCAGTGCCGAAGGAAGTAGAGGACACGGAGACAGTGGCGATGGAGCTCCCGCCCACCGGCAGCGCGTCCGGCACGGTGGCCACGCCCAGCAGCGTGCGGCCCGACGCCGGGTTGCCCTTGTAGAAGGCCACCTTCACCCCAGCGGGCACCGGAGCCTCACCCTCGTTGCGCACCCGCGCGCTGAGAATCAGCGAGCCGTAGCCATCGCACGAGGTCACCACGTCGAAGGCGAGCAGATCCGCGGCAGCGAAGGGGCTGGGGCCCTCTCCGAAGTAGTTGGCCACGTTGGAGCGGAAGTTGTTGAGCTTCGGGTTGAGCCAGTTGCTCGCGGGCTGCGACGGGATGGTTCCGTCGTTGTTGACGTTCGTGATGGCGTAGGCGTGCTGGTTCCAGATCTTACGCGTCCCGGCCCAGCCCTCCTTCTTGTCGTGCCACACCCTCACGCCGTTGAAGCCCGGCGCTCCGTGGTTGTTCTCCACCGTCACGATCTCCGCCGCGCCATCACCGTCCACGTCCGCCACGATGGGGAACTCGTGCGTGGTGCCCGAGCTGTGCGCCGTCTCCCAGCGCAGCGCGCCCGTCACTCCGTCGAAGATGCGCAGCTTCAGCTCGTCCGTGTAGATGACCTCCAGCCGTCCGTCATCCTCGAAGTCGAACGTCGTCGACGTCGTCTTGCCCGAGCTGTACTCCTGGATGGGGAACGTCCACTTCACCGTCCCATCCGAGCCGTACACCGTGTAGTTCCAGTCTCCCGCCAGGCCGATCTCCAGCTGCCCGTCCCCATCGAAGTCGCCGATGTTGGGCGCTCCTCCGTGGCCCGCCTTGTCGTGCAGCGGCAGATCCGCGCCAGTCAGGTGGACCTCACGCGTCCACAGCAGCTCGCAGTTGTCGTCCAGCAGGCTCACCCGGCCGTGGATGGCCTCGAGGCCCTTGCCCACCACCACGATCTCACCCGCCGCATCGCCATCGAAGTTGGCCACCGCGGCGAAGCCGTGCGGAATCTGCGTGTTGGCGCACTTGAGCGAGCCGTCATGCCGGTACACAGAGCGGCCGTTGATCACTTCCTGCTTGCCGTCCTGATCGATGTCGGCGGCGAAGGACACAGGGCCGGTGAACAGCGCTCCGCCCATGCCGTCCGAGCCCACCCACTTCAGCGCGCCCGTGTTGCTGTAGACGCGGTTGCCGTTGAGGATCTCCACGGCGCCGTCGCCGTCCAGGTCCGCCAGCGAAAGACCACCCCACTCGCTGTAGTCGTTGGCGTCCGGAACCGTGCGGAACTTGAAGGTGCCGTCGTTCTCGAAACAGATGATTCCGCGCCCGCTCTCGGGGATGCCACAGATCTCCACGGCGCCGTCGCCATCGATGTCACCGGCGGCGATGCTGGCAGCGGGCTTCACCCGGTACTGCGAGTCCTCCACGGTCCAGATTTCCTGCCCGGTGCTGCCGCTGACGGCCCGGAGCACGCCGTCCGCGTTACCATCCCGTCCCTCCTGATAGGCCGTGTTGTAGAAGTCGCCGTCGAAGGTGCTGAAGACGATGTCCGGAGTGCCGTCCCGGTTCACGTCCACCACCACCGGCTGCATCATCACCTGCTTGTGCGTGGGGAGCACCTGGCTGCCCTTCCACTCCCACTGCAGCTCCGGCTCGAAGTTGCCCGTGAAGGGCGGCTTCACCTCACAACGCTCTGCCAGATTCCCCGTCTCACGAGCCGTGGACTGCTGCTTCGACGCCGAGGTGTTGCAAGCTCCCCCCGTAGCCAGCACCACCAGCGCAACGAAGAGTCGCCCACGCCCCAGGCCCCGAGACTCCAGGGGAACCAGGATGTTGCGTTTGAGTTTCATTTGGCCTCTCTCCTCCGCTTTCGGGCATGACCCGGTTTCACTACCAACCAGACAGCACGGGCCAATGTACCGGTTGCCAACGATCCACGTTAAGCGGAAAAGACTGTGAAGGCTGATGTGTGCCATCCAATGGCGAACACCCAAGGGTGGCAATGACAGACTTATGCGACTCAGGTGTAGCGGATGAGCTGTCCTGGCACCGTATGTGTGAGGAGAGCCCAGAAGAGACGACGTGACCCGACGTCGTACCAAAGCGAAGGGCCCGGGACCGACAACCGGTCCCGGGCCCTTCACGACTTCACCCGAACTTCACCCGATTACTGGCTCACTTGCAGAGCGGGCTGCCCTCGGTGGTGCCGGCCGGGCACCCCTGGCCGACGCAGAACTTCACCCCGCTGTCCACCGCGCCACGGCCAGACTGATCGTGCGGCACGTAGACGCGGCAGCTGCTCTGGGTGGAGACCCCAGCGTCGTTCGTGACGGCGTAGTGGAGGGTGTAGATGCGGCCATCCCCCCCGCCCTCGCGCTCGGCGCGGAGCTGCACGGACGACGCACCCGTGACGAGCACCATGTCCTCGCAGGTGCGGCCGTCGCCGTTGCCGTTGGCGTCCTCCACCTCATCCGAGGTGACGCGGAGGATGCGGCCATACTTGTCCAGGGGCAGCGGCTTGCCGCACGCATCCGTCGCAGGCGCGGCGCAGTCGGCGAGCGAGACGTCCACGTACTTGTGGTTGGGCGGCCACAGCTCCATCCCCAGGTCCGCGCCGGGCGTAGGAGGCGTGGAGGGGCTGGCACCGCTCACCTGCACGGTAAAGCTGCAGGAGGAGGCGTTACCGAAGGCGTCCGCAGCCGAGCAGGTCACCTGGGTGTTGCCCGCCGGGAACTCGGAGCCAGAGGCGTGCGAGCAGTTGACAGGCACCGCGCCGCAGTTGTCGGTGGCCGAGACCGCGAAGTAGGCCTTGGAGCCACTCTCGCTGCAGGCGTTGACCACCACGGGGGCCGTCGGGCAGCTGAGCACCGGGGGCGTGGTGTCGCCCGTCACCGTCACGTTGAAGCCGCAGGAGGCCGTGTTGCCAGAGCCGTCCGTGGCCGTGCAGCTCACCGGCGTCTGGCCCACCGGGAAGGTGGAGCCGGAGGCCGCCGAGCAGCTCACCGACGCCGGGCCGCAGTTATCCGCGGCGAAGGCCGTGAAGGTGGCCGGGGCACCGGCCGGCGAGCACGTCTCGAGCACCTGCGGCTCCGGGCAGAGAACGGCCGGCTTCGAGTCGTCCACCACGGTGACATGGCCCACGCACTGGTCGCTCGCCTCACCATCCGAGGCCGTCAGCGTGACGGCGTGCGTGCCCAGGGGGAAGGAGGCGGCAGGCAGCTCGGAGATGGAGAGCGGCGACGGACCGTTGTCCGGGTCGTAGCTGCCGTTGTTCACGCTGGCACCGCCCAGACAGGCGGCGTCGGCGCTGACAGTGACGTCGCGGCACAGGGCCACCGGCGGCTCGTTGGCCGGGGTCGTCGTGCACGTCAGGTTGCCCGTCGCGGAGGCGCCGTTGTTGTCCTCGCGGCATTCGGCGATGGTGCCCGCGCCCGTGCCGTCATCATCCACCACCGCCCACACCTCAGCATTGCCGTAAGAGGTAGAGGCGACGGTGACGGTGGCGATGGAGGAGCCGCCCACCGGCAGCGCGTCCGGTACGGTGGCCACGCCCAGCAGCGTGCCACCCGAGGCCGGGTTGCCCTTGTAGAAGGCCACCTTCACCCCAGCGGCCACCGGAGCCTCACCCGCGTTGCGCACCCGCGCGCTGAGAATCAGCGAGCCGTAGCCATCGCACGAGGTCACCACTTCGTAAGCGAGCAGATCCGCGGCCACGAAGGGGCTGGGGCCCTCTCCGAAGTAGTTGGCCACGTTGGAGCGGAAGTTGTTGAGCTTCGGGTTGAGCCAGTTGCTCGCCGGCTGCGACGGGATGGTTCCGTCGTTGTTGACGTTCGTGACGGAGTAGGCGTGCTGGTTCCAGATCTTGCGCGTCCCGGCCCAGCCCTCCTTCTTGTCGTGCCACACCCTCACGCCGTTGAAGCCCGGCGCTCCGTGGTTGTTCTCCACTGTCACGATCTCCGCCGCGCCGTCACCATCCACGTCCGCCACGATGGGGAACTCGTGCGTGGTGCCCGAGCTGTGCGCCGTCTCCCAGCGCAGCGCTCCCGTCACTCCGTCGAAGATGCGCAGCTTCAGCTCGTCCGCGTAGATGACCTCCAGCCGCCCGTCATCCTCGAAGTCGAACGTCGTCGACGTCGTCTTGCCCGAACTGTACTCCTGGATGGGGAACGTCCACTTCACCGCCCCGTCCGCGCCATACACCGTGTAGTTCCAGTCTCCCGCCAGGCCGATCTCCAGCTGCCCGTCACCGTCGAAGTCGCCGATGTTGGGCGCTCCTCCGTGACCCGCCTTGTCGTGCAGCGGCAGCTCGGTCCCCGTGATGTGGACCAGGCGCGTCCACAGCAGCTGGCAGTTGTCGTCCAGCAGGCTCACCCGGCCGTGGGTGGACTCCAGGTCCTTGCCCACCACCACGATCTCACCCGCCGCGTCGCCATCGAAGTTGCCCACCGCGGCGAAGCCGTGCGGAATCTGCGTGTTGGCGCACTTGAGCGAGCCGTCATGCCGGTACACCGAGCGGCCGTTGATCACTTCCTGCTTGCCGTCCTGATCGATGTCAGCGGCGAAGGACACAGGGCCGGTGAACAGCGCTCCGCCCATCCCGTCCGAGCCCACCCACTTCAGCGCGCCCGTGTTGCTGTAGACGCGGTTGCCGTCGAGGATCTCCACGGTGCCGTCGCCGTCCAGGTCCGCCAGCGAGGGGCCACCCCACTCGTTGTAGTCATAGGCGTCCGGGGCCGTGCGGAACTTGAAGGTGCCGTCGTTCTCGAAACAGATGATTCCGCGCCCGCTCTCGGGGATGCCACAGATCTCCACGGCGCCATCACCGTCGATATCACCGGCGGCGATGCTGGCAGCGGGCTTCACCCGGTACTGCTCGTCCACCACGGTCCAGAGTTCCTGCCCCGTGCTGCCACTGACGGCCCGAAGCACGCCGTTGGCGTTGCCGTCCCGCCCGTTCTGATAGGCCGAGTTGTAGAAGTCGCCGTCGAAGGTGCTGAAGACGATGTCCGGAGTGCCGTCCCGGTTCACGTCCACCACCACCGGCTGCATCATCACCTGCTTGTGCGTGGGGAGCACCTGGCTGCCTGTCCACTCCCACTGCAGCTCCGGCTCGAAGTTGCCCGTGAAGGGCGGCTTCACCTCACAACGCTCCGCCAGGTTGCCCGTGTCGTGAGAGCCGGTCCGCTCCTGCGAATCCGTGGTGTCGCACGCGCTCCCCGTGGCCAGCGCCACCAGCGCGATGAAGAACCGCCCACGCCCCTGTCCCCGCCACTGTGCCAGCCCCTGCGTGCCACGTTTGAGCTTCATGTCCCCTTCTCTCCTTACTGCCCTCGTCCATGGTTTGATTCACAGTCGCTGCAATAGAACATTGACGGTGAATCAGCCGGTGGATCCTGAAAGAGCAGCGAATACCGCTACACATGGATTATCACGTTCCACGATTCTATGCATACGGGAAATGTTTGCCAGGGATGTGGAGATTGACCCACAGAAGCCTATCTCTTGCGACAGAGGCACAGAAAGACAGACATCCACCGACGTGTTCTTCTCTCGAATTGGGCGATGAGTTTCAAAGACAAAAGGCCCCAGGTTCCGCAGAACCCGAGGCCCTTGTCTGTGTGAAGCCAGAGGATTTGAACCCTTTGTCTCACCTACCCTCACCCCGTCCCTCTCCCGGAGGGAGAGGGGATGTATTGGAGGTGTGAGGGGGATTGGTAGTGAGGAGGCTTGGTGAGGAGTTACGCCGCCTTCGACGGCTCCGGGGACATGTAGTCCTCGATCGGCGGGCACGAGCACACCAGCTTGCGATCGCCCAGCACGTTGTTCAGACGGCCCACCGACGGCCAGAACTTGTGCTCCGCCACCCACGGCGCCGGGAACGCCGCCTGCTCACGCGAGTAGGGATGGTTCCACTCCGGCGCCGTCATCACTCGCGCCGTGTGCGGCGCGTTCTTCAGGACGTTGTTGTCCTTGGGCGCCTTGCCCTCTTCGATCTCGCGGATCTCCGCACGGATGGCGATCAGCGCGTCGCACAGCCGATCAATCTCCGCCTTGGACTCGCTCTCCGTCGGCTCGATCATCAGCGTGCCCGCCACCGGGAACGACACCGTCGGCGCATGGAAGCCGTAGTCCATCAACCGCTTGGCCACGTCCTCCACCTCGACACCCGCCGTCTTCTTCAGGTGCCGCAGGTCCACGATGCACTCGTGCGCCACCCGGCCCCGCTTGCCGCGGTACAGCACCGGGTAGTGCTGCTGCAGCCGCTCGGCGATGTAGTTGGCGTTGAGGATGGCCAGCTTCGTGGCCTTCGTCAGTCCCTCGGCGCCCATCATCGCGATGTACATCCACGAGATGACCAGGATGCTCGCGCTGCCCCACGGCGCCGCCGACACCGCCCCGATGCCATCGCTGCCACCGGTGGAGATGACCGAGTGCCGCGGCAGGAACTTCACCAGGTGGCTCGCCACGCAGATGGGACCCATGCCCGGGCCGCCACCGCCGTGCGGGATGCAGAACGTCTTGTGCAGGTTGATGTGGCACACGTCCGCGCCAATCGCGGACGGCGACGTCAGCCCCACCTGAGCATTCAGGTTCGCCCCGTCCATGTAGACCTGACCGCCGCGCTCGTGCACGGTGGCGCAGATCTCCTTGATGTCCTCCTCGAACACGCCGTGCGTGGACGGGTAGGTCACCATCAGGGCGGCCAGCTTGTCCTTGTGCGCATCCGCCTTGGCGCGCAGGTCCACCAGGTCGATGTTGCCGCTCTCGTCGCACTTGACGACGACCACCTGGTAGCCCGCCATCACCGCGGTGGCCGGGTTGGTGCCGTGCGCCGACGAGGGAATCAGGCACACGTTGCGGTGCCCCTGGCCCCGGTTCTGGTGGTACGCGCGGATGACCAGCAGGCCCGCGTACTCACCCTGGCTGCCCGCGTTGGGCTGCAGCGACACGCCCGCGAAGCCGGTGATGCTCGCCAGCATCTGCTCCAGCTGCTCGAACAGCACCTTGTAGCCCGCGGCCTGCGAGCTCGGCGCGAACGGGTGCATCTTGCCGAACTGCGGCCACGTCACCGGAATCATCTCCGCGGTGGCGTTGAGCTTCATCGTGCACGACCCGAGCGGAATCATCGAGTGCGTGAGCGACAAGTCCCGCGACTCGAGGCGGCGGATGTACCGCAGCATCTCCGTCTCGGAGTGGTAGCTGTTGAAGACCTGGTGCGTGAGGAACGCACTGGTGCGGCGCTGGCCCTCGGGAAGGGTGCTCTGCAGGTCCTTGCCCAGCTCCTCGAGCGTGAAGCCCAGCGCCTTGCCGCCGGCGAACACGGAGAGGATGGCCTCCACGTCGGCCGGGCGGGTGGCCTCATCCAGGCTCAGCCCGATGGCCCGCTCGTCGATGCGGCGGAAGTTCATCCCCTTGGCCTCGGCGGCCGCGAGGATGCCGCGGATGTGCGGCGGCGCCGCCTCCACCCGGAGCGTGTCGAAGACGTTCTCGTAGTTGGCGCCGTAGCCCAGCTTGCGCAAGCCGCGCGCCAGCAGCACCGTCAGCCCGTGCACGCGCTCGGCGATGGCCTTCAGGCCGCGGGGCCCGTGGTACACCGCGTACATGCTGGCCATGATGGCCAGCAGCACCTGCGCGGTGCAGATGTTGCTCGTGGCCTTCTCGCGGCGGATGTGCTGCTCGCGCGTCTGCAGGGCCATGCGCAGGGCGCGCCGGCCCTGGGCATCCTCGGACACGCCGATGATGCGGCCCGGCATGACGCGGGTGTAGGCATTCTTCGTGGCGAAGAAAGCCGCGTGCGGGCCACCGTAGCCCATGGGCACGCCGAAGCGCTGGGCGCTGCCCACCGCCACGTCCGCGCCAAACTCACCCGGCGGGGTCAGCATCGTCAGCGCCAGCAGATCCGTGGCGACGATGAAGAGGCCGTTGGCCGCGTGCACCTTCTCGCCGAAGGCGCGGTAGTCGTGCACCACGCCGTCGGTGGCCGGGTACTGCACCAGCGCGCCGAAGTACTTCTTCGCGCCCAGGTCCACCGTGCGGTGGTCACCCACCACCACCTCCACGCCCAGCGGCTGGGCGCGGGTGCGCACCACTTCGATCGTCTGCGGGTGGCAGAACTCGGAGACGAAGAAGGCGCCTCCGTTCTCGTCGCCCTTGGTGTGCAGCGCCAGGGCCATGGCCTCGGCGGCCGCGGTGCCCTCGTCGAGCAGCGAGGCGTTGGCCACCTCCAGACCGGTGAGGTCCATCACCATCGTCTGGAAGTTGAGCAGCGCCTCCAGTCGGCCCTGGGCAATCTCCGCCTGGTAGGGCGTGTACTGGGTGTACCAGCCCGGGTTCTGGAGGATGTTGCGAAGGATGACGTGCGGGGTCTGGGTGTCGTAGTAGCCCATCCCGATGAAGGACCGGAGCAGCTGGTTCTTCGACGCGATGGCCTCCAGCACCGCGAGCGCATCGTGCTCCGAGTTGGCCACCGCCATCTTCAGCGGCTCCTTCGAGCGGATGGCAGCGGGGACTGTCTGGTCGATGAGCTCGTCGAGCGAGCCCACCCCCACGGCCTTCAGCATCCCGTGCAGTTCCTTCTCATCCGGCCCGATGTGCCGGTCGGAGAACGATTCCTGGTATTTCCAATTCAAGGACATGGTTTTGAGCACTCGCAATGCGGGTGTAACGAAAGGCCGTGAGTAACAACCGGGCCGCGCTCATTCAGCCCGGGAGGGCGTCACTCCGAGGCCTCTTCCTTCAAATAGGCCTCGTACTGGGCGGCGGACAGGAGCCCGTCCAGCTGCTTGCTGTCCGAGAGCTCGAGCTCGATGATCCACCCGTCACCATAGGGGTCCTCGTTGATCATCTCGGGGCTGGCAGTCAGCTCCTCGTTCACCTTCGCCACCTTGCCCGAGAGCGGAGCGTAGGCCTCGGACACGGCCTTGACGGACTCGATGGAGCCGAACGGAGCGGAGGCCTCGAAGGTGTCGCCCACCTTGGGAAGCTCCACGTACACCACATCCCCCAGTGTCCTCTGGGCATAGTCGGTGATGCCCACCACCGCGGATTTACCGCTCACGCGAACCCACTCGTGGTCCTTCGTGTACTTGAGATCGCTGGGAACGTTCGCCATGTCCGTACTCCTCTGTTGGGGTACTTCGGGGTGGGGAATGCTTCAGGACTTCTTCCAGAAGGGCGTCTTCACGACGACAGCAGGCACAGCGCGTCCACGGATCTCCACGTCGAAGGTCGAGCCCTCGGCCGCCAGCTCGGCGGGCACGTAGCCGATACCAATGGACTTCTTCAAGGAGGGACCCATGGTGCCGCTCGTCACCTCGCCCACCTTCTGACCGTCCTTGAGGATGGGGTAGCCGTGACGGGGGATGCCGGCACCGGTCAGCATGAAGCCCACCAGCTTGCGCTTCACGCCCTCGGCCTTCTGCTTCGCCAGCACGTCACGGCCGATGAAGCCGCCCGCCTTGTCCAGCTTGCAGATCCACCCCAGCCCCGCCTCCAGGGCGGTGTGGTTGTCGTCGATGTCGTTGCCGTAGAGGGCGTACTTCATCTCCGTGCGCAGGCTGTCGCGAGCGCCCAGGCCGCACGGCTTCACGCCGTCCTGCTGACCCTCCTTCAGCAGCGCCTCCCACAGCTTCTCCGCGTCGCCGGGGGCGCAGTACAGCTCGAAGCCGTCCTCGCCGGTGTAGCCGGTGCGAGAGATGATGCACTGCACGCCGGCCACCGGGCCCTCGGTGAAGCGGTAGGTGCCCACGTTGGAGAGGTCCACCGGGGTCATCCGCTTCACCAGCGCCACGGCCTTGGGGCCCTGCACGGCGATCTGCGCGTAGTCGTCGCTGCGGTCCACCGGCTTCACGCCCTCGGCGCGCGCCTGCATCCAGGCGAAGTCCTTGTCCTTGTTGGATGCGTTGACGACGACGAGGATCCGCTCGGACGAGAAGCGGTAGGCCACCACGTCATCCACGAAGCCACCCTGCTCATTGAGCAGCCCGGCGTAGACGGCCTGGCCATCCGCGCACTTGGAGAGATCGTTGGTGATCAGCCTGTTGGCCGTCTCGAGGGCTCCGGGGCCGGAGAACTCGATCTCCCCCATATGGGAGACGTCGAAGAGGCCGACGGCATTGCGAACGGCCTCGTGCTCGGCGATGACGGAGGTGTATTGCACCGGCATGTCCCAACCTGCGAAATCCACCATCCTGCCGCCCAACCTGCGGTGGGCCTCGTTGAGGGGCGTACGCCGGGACATGTTCTTCTCTCCTGAGGGGGGTGAAAAAACGGCGCGGACTATAACCGCGCACCTCCCTCAATCAAGGCTCTCGGGAACCCCACTGAAGCGTTCTAGACTGCTCGCGTCATGAAGATTCGTAATCGTTTGAATCCATCCAACCCGTGCTTCTCCTTCGAGTTCTTCCCGCCCAAGACGGACGAGGGGACGGCCAACCTGCTCAGGACGCTGGAGGATCTGGCCCTGCTGGAGCCGGGCTTCGTGTCCGTCACCTACGGCGCGGGCGGCAGCACCCGGGACAGGACGGTGGAGCTCGTCACCCGCATCAAGCAGCAGACGGGCATCGAGGCCATGGCCCACCTCACCTGTGTGGGCCACACGCGAGGCGAGCTGCGCGAGGTCCTGCGGCGGCTGGCGGACGCGAAGGTGGAGAACGTGCTGGCGCTGCGGGGGGATCCACCCCAGGGGCAGACGACCTTCGAGCCCGTGGAAGGAGGTTTCCGTCATGCCTCCGAGTTGGTGCGCTTCATCCGGGAGGAGGATTTCAACTTCTGCGTAGGCGGGGCGTGCTATCCGGAGGGCCACGTGGAGACAGCCTCGCGCGACGACGACCTGCGTCATTTGAAGGAGAAGGTGGACGCGGGCCTGGACTTCGTCATCACCCAGCTCTTCTTCGACAACGCCTTCTACTTCGACTTCGTCGAGCGAGCGCGCCGCGTCGGCATCAACGTCCCCATCGTCCCGGGAATCATGCCCATCACCAACTACGAGCAGGTGCAGCGCTTCACCCGCATGTGCGGGGCCACCGTGCCCATGCGCCTGGGGCTCCAGCTCGAGCGGGTGAAGGACCAGCCGGAGGCGCTGGTGCAGCTCGGCGTGGCGCACGCCACGGTGCAGTGCATGGAGCTGCTGTCGCGCGGCGTGCCGGGCATCCATTTCTACACGCTCAACAAATCTCCGGCGACGCGGATGATCGTGAGCGCTCTGAGGGCCCGTACATGAGTGGACCTGGACTGAATGTCCCGCGGACGGATCCGCGTTGGCCGGCACTGCGGCGGTTGCGCCCACCTGCGTTCATGCTGGTGAACGTGGGCATCATCAACATTGCCTACGCCCTGGTGATGGCGGCCGTGCTGCAGGGCTGGCTGCCCGCGCCGGCGGATTTCGCCACCTCCCTGCGAGGGCAGACGGAGTGGGAGGCCCCGCTGAAGGTGATCGGATCCATCGTCGCCGGGTCTCTGACCATCATAGGAGCGTGGAGCGCATTCAGCCTGCGCCGGTGGGGCCTGGTGGTGGTGGGAGCGGCCACCGCGGTCATCACGCCGACACCCGTCTGCTTCGTGGGCTTTCCCTTCGCCCTGTGGATGCTCTGGGTCCTCAGCATGCCCGAGGTGCGTCAGCACTTCACTTGATCAAGGATTCTCTGAAAGCGCAGACCCGCTCTGTCTGAGATCCCCAGGACGAGGCGGGTAATCCCGTGACGGCGGACTTTCACTCCCGGGTTGGCGGCTCTATTCTGTCGCCGCAGCCGCACAGCCCAACGGGAGCCGGTCCTTGCAGCACCACTACGCAGACATCAATGGAATCAACCTGCACTACGTCACCCACGGTGCGGGCGATCCGATCCTCTTCATCCACGGGTTCCCCGAGTACTGGGGCGTCTGGAAGAAGCAGCTCAATGAGCTGGGCAGGGATCACCGAGTGATCGCCATGGACATGCGTGGCTACAACTTGAGCTCCAAGCCAGCGGAGATCGAGTCGTACCACATCCGGCACCTCGTGGAGGACATCCGCTCGCTGATCCACCACCTGGGGTACAGGAAGGTGTCCATCGTGTGCCAGGACTGGGGCGCGCTGGTGGGCTGGAGCTTCCTGCTGCACCACCCGGACATGGTGCACCGGTTCGTCACCCTCAACATCACGCACCCCGCCCTGTTCGATCGCGAGCTGCGCGAGAACCCCCGCCAGCAGCTGGCGGCCCAGTACATGCTCGTCTTCCGCTCGCCGCAGGCCGAGCCGCAGATCATGGGCGACGACTTCGCGTGGCCCAAGCAGGCCGTCTTCAATGACGCGCGGGCCCACGGCGCCATCCTGTCCGAGGAGGACACCTCCGAGTGGATCGCCGCGTGGAGGCAGCCCAACACCATCACCTGCGCGCTCAACTACTACCGCGCGGCGAAGATGGGTCCGCCGGACGGAGAGGGCCACCCGGGCGGCAGCAACCTCCTGGAGGGGCTCAAGCCGGAGCAGTACCACGTGAACACGCCCGTGCTCCTCATCCACGGCGAGCAGGACACCTATCTGCTGCCGGACGGGCAACGGGGCCTGAAGGATCTCGTGCCCAACCTGACCATCCACCGCATCCCCGACGCGACCCACTGGATCGCCCTGGAGAAGCCGCGAGAGGTCAGCCAGCTCGTACGGGACTTCCTGCGCGCGTAGTGAAAGCCGCCAGGCCCGGTGCACTCCACGCACTGGGCCCGCGCGCAACCGGGTCGCGCTTGCAAAAGCGGTCCGTTCGTGGCTTGGAGAGGCGGACTTTCCTGCCCCGAAGAGGAGCACCCGGTTTTGTTGACGAGGGAGGACCGCCGCGATCTTGGCTGGCTCGGCCTATGGGTGGCCGTGTACGGCCTCGCCTTCGCGCCGGTGCTCCACGCCATCTACGGGCACGGCGGTGCGCTCCCCTCCTCCGAGGCGCCCGCCGCCCAGGTCTGGGTCTCCCACCAGCGGGCTGAAGCACCCGAGCCTCCCGCCCCGCACGACGAGAGCAAGCCCCACTCGCATGGCCCGGCGGGCCACCACGAGGAGCACCCGGACAAGCCGGCCGGCCATACACACGGGGCCGGCAGTGTCGAGCACCTCCAGGCGGTGGCGCTGCCCTCGCTCGCCCTGCCCCCCTTCCTGGTGTTCTGGGTCAACGTCGGCACCCAGAACCTGGGACAGGAGCGCGCCCAGCCGGGGGAGCCGCTCCGCCCGACCGCGATGCCTCAGGCCCCGTAGGAGACACCGACGTTCCACGCCGGTCTGTCTCCTTCGTTCCTTCCTTTCGCATTGAGGTCGTTCTTCCATGCTGTCTTCTCGCGCGGCCCCGCTGGCCGTGATCGCTACAGTTGTGTCCGCTGCTCCCTCGCTTGCCCAGGAGCCCGTTCCCTCCGACGCGCCCGTGCTCTCCACTCCGGCTGAGCCCACCGCCCCCGTGGAGCCCGTCCCTCCCCCGGCTCCTGCTCCCGCTCCCGAACCAGAGGCCATCGCTGTGCGGCCCCCGGAGGAGCCCTCGCGCATGCAGACCACGGTGACGGCGCGGCGGCCCTTCACGGCGGCCTCGTCCTCCACGGTGCGGGACCAGGACTTCCTGCTGCGCCCCCACCCGCGCCCGGCGGACATCCTCCAGGTGGTGCCCGGCTTCTACGTCGTGCAGCACGCGGGCGGCGGTAAGGCCAACCAGTACTTCCTGCGCGGCTTCGACGCGGACCACGGCACGGACGTGGCCCTCTCCGTGGACGGCGTTCCCGTCAACATGGTGAGCCACGGGCACGGCCAGGGCTACGCGGATCTCAACTGGGTCATCCCCGAGCTCATCGAGCGCGTGGAAGTGCGCAAGGGCCCCTACTTCGCGCAGGACGGGGACTTCGCCACCGCGGGCGCGGTGAACCTGGTGACACGCCGCGACTTCGAGACGAGCCAGCTCACCCTCGGTGGCGGCTCGTTCAACACCTGGCGCGGGCTGTTCGTCGCCGCCCCGGACGTGGAGGGCTGGAGCCCCGTGGTGGCTGGGCAGGTGTACGGAACCAACGGCCCCTTCCTCAACCCCGAGAAGCTGCAGCGCTACAGCCTCTTCACGAAGGTGACGCGCCAGCTCTCCGACACCTCCACGCTCGCGCTGACGCTCACCTCCTACGGGAGCGGCTGGAACGCGAGTGGCCAGATTCCCCTGCGCGAGGTGAACGCCGGCAGGCTGGACCGCTTCGGCACGTTGAACGACTCCGAGGGCGGCAACTCGCAGCGCCACAGCGCCTACGCCACCTGGCGAACCCTCGTCGGCGACGACGGCGAGGTGAACGTCATGGCGTACGCCGTGCAGTACCGGCTCAGCCTGTATTCCGACTTCACCTTCTTCAGCAGGGATCCGGTGAACGGAGACATGATCGAGCAGAACGACCAGCGCACGCTGCTCGGCTTCAATGCCTCCTACCGCTTCCGGCGCAAGTTGGGTGGCATCACCTTCGACACCACGCTCGGCACGCAGCTGCGCAGCGACAGCATCGAGAACGGGCTGAGCTATGACAGGGCACGCGAGCGGCTGGAGACCGTGGTGGACGCCAGCGTCCGCGAGGGAAGCCTCGGGCTGTACGCCCAGGAGGACATCACCTTCACGCCCTGGCTGCGCGCGGTGCTCGGCCTGCGCGCGGACTCCTTCGGCTTCGACGTGGAGGACCATCTCGAGGACCAGACCACGACCGGCACGCAGACCTCGGGGGTGGAACAGGCCGCGCGCGTCTCTCCCAAGGCGAGCCTCGTCTTCACCCCGCTCCCCGACACCGACGTGTACGTCAACTACGGCCACGGCTTTCACTCCAACGATGCCCGCGGCGTGGTGCGCCTGACGGATCCGGTGACGCCGCTGACGCGTGCGCGGGGGTACGAGCTCGGCGCCCGTACGCGGCTGTTCGACCGGCTGGACCTGGCGGGCTCGGTGTTCCGGCTCGACCTGGACAGCGAGCTCGTCTGGGTGGGTGACGAGGGCACCACCGAGGCGCGCGGCGCCACCCGGCGCGAGGGCGTGGAGGCCGAGGCTCGGCTCAAAGTGCTCCCCTGGCTCTTCGCGGACGCGGACCTCACCCTCACGCGCGCCACCTACGTGGAGAACGCCGGCAACGGTGACGCGGTGGCGCTCGCGCCGACCCTCATCCTCTCTGGAGGCGTGTCCGCGCGGCACCCGAGCGGCTTCTACGGGCGGCTCGGCGTGCTGCACCTGGGCGACCGCCCGGCCACCGAGGACCGCTTCATCACCGCCGAGGGCTTCACCCGCGTGGACGCGACGCTGGGCTACCGGGGCTCCTTCTACGAGGTCAACCTGAGCGTGCAGAACCTGCTCAATACCCACTGGCGCGAGGCCCAGTTCGCCAACGTCTCGCGGCTGAAATCCGAGACCGGCCCCGAGGCTTGCCCCGCAGGCACCCGGCCCTCGGGCGAAACGGACGCCTTCGAGGGGTGTGAAGACCTGCACTTCACCCCTGGCGCGCCCTTCAACGCCCAGGCGACCGTGAGCTTCTTCTTCTAGCGAAGGAGAGAGAAGGAGGTCCGGCCTGGTACCGGACCTTCTTCTTTTTCACGCCTGGCGTGCGAGCAGCTGCGCCAGCATCGGCTGCACCAACTCCTGGCCGCGCAGCGCGCGCCTCCAGCGCTCGGGGATGGCCTGGATGCCGTCCCGGAGCCCCGCGATACCGCCCGCCACCGCCGCCGTCGTGTCCGTGTCGTGCCCGAGCGCGATCGCCGCCTTCACCACGCGCTCGTAGGGCCCCACCGCGACACAGTCCCTCGCCGAGCGCAGGCAGTCCACCACGTACCCGCTCCCCCGCCCCGTGTCCGGAGAGTCCGGCCGCACCGACCATTCCAGCTCGTTTCGCTCTTCCATGCCCTCGGGGTAGAGCGCACGGAAGGTGGCCACCGCGTCCGCCCACGCATTCGCGGAGCCCTCCAGCGTCCGCCTCGCCCAGAGGCAATAGAGCGCGCAGCACACCTGCGATCGCATGTGCCCGTGCGTCACCCTCGACTGGAGCATCGCGTCTCGCGCCAGCGCCGCGTCGTCCCCCTGGTGCCAGAGCGCCAGCGGCAACACCCGCATCAACGAGCCGTTCCCGTTCTCCCGCTCGCCGCTCGGGCCCGCCTGCGCCGCGGGGACTCCCGCACGCACGTTCGCCAGGGCCTCCCGCGTCTGGACGCCCACGTCGAACACTTCGTACTCCACCGCCATGTACCCAAGCTCGTACCAGTTCACGAGCCGCCGCCCCAGGTCCTCGATCTCCAACGTCCCCTGGTACAGCAGCGAGGCCAGCAGGCACAGCGCATGCGAGCCATCGTCGGACCACGTGCCCGGAGGCACGCCGTTATGCGCTCGCAAGAAACCAGGGGGCGGCTCGAATTCGATCAGCGCCAGCTCGGGAATCTGCGCGGGCGGGTGGAACTCATACGGCACCCCGAGTGCGTCCCCGATGAGCAGGCCGTAGAGGCCCCCTTCGATCCGCTCCTGGCGCGTCGGCATGGTTCACGTGTCCTTCGTGCCCCCGCTCACGGGAGCGGCATGGAGAGCCTCGTAGAGGATGTGCTCTCCCGAGGTCAGGTCGTGCAGGATGAGGATGACCTTGTCGGCCTCCAGGCGCGCGTCCATGTCGAGGATGATGTCGCCCAGTCCCTGACTGAGGGCGGCATGCATCCCGTCATAGATCTCCTTCAGCGGACGCGTCTGGAGCTCGCCCCGATCGTCCAGCCACGCATAGCTGGCCACGGTGTCCGGCCCTTCCCCATCGTGGATGGACTCGTACTGGTAGACGAGCCCCCAGGTCGCATACCCCTCCAGCAGGAGCGGCTTGTAGAGGGCCTGGTAGCGAGGCTGCGAGAGATAGCCCTTCTCGCCCCAGACATCGGGGCGAGGCGTGGGCACCACCAGCTCGGGAGGCAGCGGGCGGGCCCGCAGCTTCTCGAGGGTCTGCCTCACGAGAGGACCGGCAGGGGCCGGCTTCTGCTTCGAAGTAAGGCGATTGACCATATAGACGACCGCCGCACCCGCCAGGAGCGCTACTTCGCGGCCTTCGCCGCTTCCAGCGTGTTACGCATCAGCATGGCGATGGTCATCGGCCCTACTCCGCCCGGCACCGGCGTGATGAACGAGGCCCGCTCCTTCGCCTTGTCGAACTCCACGTCTCCCTTGAGCTTCCCATCCGGCATCCGGTTCATGCCGACGTCGATCACCACCGCCCCGGGCTTGATCCACTCGCCCTTGATCAACTCCGGCACGCCCACCGCGGCCACCAGGATGTCCGCGTTGGCCACCTCGGCGGCCAGGTTGCTCTTGCGGTGACACATCGTCACCGTGGCGTCCGCCGCCAGCAGCATCATCGCCATCGGCTTGCCCACGATGTTGCTGCGCCCCACCACCACCGCCCGCTTGCCGGACGGGTCGCACCCCACCTCCTGCAACAACCGCATCACCCCAAACGGAGTGCACGGCCGCGGCGCCGGCTTGCCCACCGACAGCAGACCCGCGTTCATCGGGTGGAAGCCGTCCACGTCCTTCTCCGGCTTCACCGCCGAGATGATCCGCTCCGCATCGATGTGCTTCGGCAGCGGCAACTGCACCAGGATGCCGTGCACCGCTGGATCCTTGTTCAGCTTGTCCACCAGCGACAGCAGCTCGTCCTGGGTAATCTTGTCGTCCGGGTGCAGCTCCCAGGAGTTGAAGCCCACCTCCTCCGCCGCCTTCTTCTTGCCGGTGACGTAGATCTTCGAGGCGGGATCCTCTCCCACCCGGACCACTGTCAGTCCCGGCACCAGGCCACGCTCGGCCTTGAGCTTCTCCACTTCCGCCTTCACCTCCGCCCTCACCCGCGCCGCCACCGCTTTTCCGTCGATCAACTGGGCCATAGCGCGGCGGACTCTATGCGAAACTCCCTCCCGGCAAGGGAGTGAAGAGATCGTGGCGCCTGGAAAAGTTCTCGGAGCGATGCTTGGACTGGCAGTAGGTCTGTTGATCGGCGGACCTCTGGCCATCGTCCTGCTCATCATCTCCGGGCTCGTGGTCGGCCATCTGGTCGACGAGCTGAACCTCCTGCCCTCCGGAACACCGGAGAACCTCCCCAAGCCCGACACCCGCTCCCCCCAGGAGCTCGCCGCCCAGGACCACTTTGCTCGCCACCTGTGCGCCCTCTTCATCGAGGTGGCCCGCGCCGATGGAGACGTGGTGCGCGACGAGGTGCGCGTGGTGCGCGAGTATTTCGAGGACCGGCTCAAGTACGGCCCCGAAGCGCTCGGGCTCGTCCGCCGCTACCTCAAGGAGCACATCGCCCGGCCCCCCTCCCTCGAGCACGCCGCCGCCGCCTGCCGCGACGAGCTCTCCACCGCCGAGCGCCTGCTGCTGCTCGATGCGCTCTACGGCCTCGCGCTCGTGGATGGCAACCTCCACCGCGCCGAGCAGGACACCCTGCGCCGGGTGTCCCAGGGGCTCGGACTCTCCGAGGAGGAGTTCCGCTCCGTCACCGCGCGCCACTTCGGCGATGGACAGGTTCACTACGCCCGGCTCGGCCTCACCCCCGAGGCCAGCGACGCGGACGTGAAGCGAGCCTTCCGCCAGCTCGCCGCCACCCACCACCCGGACCGCGTCGCCAACCTCGGCAAGGGCGCCGTCGAGCAGGCCTCCCGCCGCTTCCAGGAGATCCGCGAGGCCTACGAGGAGATCCTCCGGCTGCGGGGGCGATGAACCCCGAGGCCGTCACCAACGGTCCCGGGTAAAGAGACAATCGACGAGCAGGGCCTCACCGAGCCCGTACAGATTGGACGGGGGACACACGGCCCGCGGCGTGAGGCGCTCTTGATACCGCGCCGCGGGCCCGTGGCTCAGCTGCAGGTGTTGTTACAGGTGGTGGACTGCGCCATCCAGCTGCAGTTCTTCCACGACCCCATTTGCGTCACCCTGCGGCCAGACTGGAACCAGTCGCGCGCGTAGTCGTAGTAGATGTACAGCGGAGTCCTGGGCTGGCCGGGCCCGGCCGCGCAGCCTTGGGCATCAGCGACATAGGGCCCCGTGGTGCAGCTGTCCGAGCTCCGATAGGTGCCACAAGCCGCCTGCGCCGCGACATCCTGCGCCGCGTCCTCCGTCACGCGCTCGTTGGTGTAGACGCGCGTCGAGCCATCCGCGCGGAGCTCGAAGGCCAGTTGGGAAACCTCCTCGCTCGGCAGCGCGAAGTTGAGGCGGGTGGCGCCCTCCCTGTGCTCCAGGACGCCCTGGGACAAATCCACGGGGATGCCCTTCTTGCCCTCCAGCCACTGGACCGTGGCCTGGAAGCTCACGTCCGCGTAGGCCTGCTCCTTGAGCTGGTCAGCCTCCGCATCCACCGGCTGCTCCACACCGCAGCCAGACGCGAGCACCGACAGAGCAGCCACCACCCACATTGCCTGCTTCTTCATTGCACACCCTTTCGAGAACATTCGTGTGTCACTGTCGCTGAGTGGATCAGCGGCTCGGCTCGACGAGCCCTCGCCGTTCCCACTCATGCGGATAGGCACCCGTGCTCGCGGATGTGAAAAAGCGAGCGATGAATCGCGCAACTGAGCGCGCTCTGAGAATCTGAGAGCAGCCCAGAGAGAACCGTCTTCTTCCCAAAAGCCGCGGCTTCTGGCTGTCTGGGGGCTCCGAGGGCGAAGGTATGCGGGCGCGTGGTGGGCGCGTGCAGGAGATGAGGTCGGAGCATGCCTGGTGAGGAGCGAGAGGAGCTGGAGCGGGAGATTCGTCATCTCCTCGCGAGCGGGGACCATGAGGGAGCCGCGACACGGGCGATCCGCGGCTATGGCGCGGAGATCTTCGGTTTCCTGCACGCGTTCCACCGCGACGAGGAGGACGCGGCGGAGGTCTTCTCGTGCTTCAGCGAGCGTCTCTGGCGTGCGCTGCCGACCTTCCAGGGGGACAGCTCGTTCCGCACCTGGGTCTATACGCTCGCACGCCACGCCTCACTCAACTATCGCCGGGACCTTCGGCGCCGCGAGCTGCGACAGCAGCCACTTCCGGAGGACTCGGCCCGGTCGGCGCTCGTCGCGCGGATTCGCAGCGAGACGGTGTCCTATCTGCGCTCGGAGCGGCAGGCGCGCTTCGCCGGCCTGCGGGAATCCCTCCCCTCCGAGGATCAAGCGCTGCTCATCCTGCGGGTCGATCGGGGACTGGCGTGGAATGAGCTCGCCCGCGTCCTGAATGACAGCGGCCAGCCACTGGGCGAGCCCGAGCTCAAGCGTGAGGCGGCGCGGCTGCGCAAGCGCTTTCAGCTCCTCAAGGAGCGGCTGCTGGAGCTGGGACGCCGCGCGGGGGTCGTCAGCGACGAGGGAGGAGGGGCGTAGCCCATATGACGCTCAAGGGGGGCGAGCAGCACGACGCATCCATGGACGGCGACACGGACGCGAGCTCGTCCGTGGGAGACTTCCTGCGCGAGGTGGCCTTCATTCCACACCGCGAGCCGCCCGTTCCGGAGCGGGAGCGCACGGGCGAGGTGCTCGGCCATTTCCAACTCATGGGGGTGCTCGGGCGAGGCGGCATGGGCGTGGTCCACGCGGCCTTCGACCTGAGGTTGCGGCGCAAGGTGGCCCTCAAGCTGCTGCGGGGTGTGGCGGCCCAGAGCGAGGAGCGGCGGCAGCGCTTCATGCAGGAGGCCCGAGCGGCGGCGGCGGTGAGCCACCCTCACGTCGTCACGGTGTTCGAGGTCGGCGAGGTGAAGGGTGAGGTCTTCATCGCGATGGAGTGGGTCGACGGAGCGGATGCGCGAGTCTGGTTGGCGGCGCGACCGAGGTCCCCGCGGGAAATCATCGAGCTCTTCATCATGGTGGGCCAGGGCCTGGCCGCCGCGCACCGGAGCGGGCTCGTCCACCGCGACTTCAAACCCGACAACGTG
Source organism: Archangium lansingense (assembly GCF_026626635.1). Classification (GTDB taxonomy): domain Bacteria; phylum Myxococcota; class Myxococcia; order Myxococcales; family Myxococcaceae; genus Archangium; species Archangium lansingense. Next base: position 5,225,840 of record NZ_JAPNKA010000001.1, on the reverse strand, counting down.
CTGATCGACACGACGGGGCGGGCCCGGGTCGCCGACTTCGGGCTCGCCGCGGGGCTCGAGCCTCCCGTCGAGCCGGCCGCACCGTCGGAGCTGACACGTCCAGGCCCCCCGCTGACCCGGTCCGGGAGCGTGGTGGGAACGCCCGGGTACATCGCTCCGGAGTGCCTCGCGGGCCGTGGCGCGGATGCTCGCTCCGACCAGTTCGCGTTCTGCGTGGCGCTCTTCGAAGCACTCGAGGGACACCGGCCCTATGACGAACCAGCGCTCCTGGCGCTGGCTCGGGGAGAGCCGGACGTCTCCCCCCCACGGCAGCGAAGGACGCCGCGCTGGTTGCGCGGCATCGCGGCGCGAGGGCTCTCATCAGACCCCGCCGCCCGTTTCCCCAGCATGGAGGCACTCCTGGCCCGGATGAACCGAGCCAGGACCTGGCCTCGACGTTCGGTCGCCGCGCTTTGCGTGGGAGCGGCGGCGGTCGTGTCGTGGGCGGGTGTGCTTCGAGCGCGGACGCCTGCCTGCGAGACGGTGGCGGCCGAGGTTCCAGCGCTGTGGCTCTCCGCGCGAGGGGCCATCCGCGAGGCCTTCGCTCGCGCCGCGGTCCCCTACGCGGCGGATGCCAATGACCGCGTGAGGCTGAGACTGGAGGACTGGACCGGCCGCTGGTCCGAGGCCCGACGCGCCGCCTGCCTGTGGCCAAAGTCCGTGGCGACCGAGTGCCTCGCGCGACAGCAGGCCGACTTCAGCGCGGTGCTCACCGTACTCCAACACGCGGATGCCCAGGTCGTCGCCCGGGCCACGACCCTCGTGGACGGGCTCGACAACCCCGAGCGGTGCATTCGAGACCCGGAGGCACGGACGCCCGCCGCGGCTCCCGCGTTCGACGGGGCACAGGACGTGAGCCGGCGAATCGCGGAGGCGCGCGCGCTGCTGTCGGCGGGCAAGTACAAGGAGGGAGCCGCGCTGGGGCAATCACTCCGGTCCGATGCCCAGGGAGTGCCCGCGGTCGAGGCCGATGCTTTCGCCGTGGCGGCCATGCTGAGCTGGAAGGCGGGCAGCCCCGACGCGCTGCAAGCCCTGGCGCATGCGCGCTGGGCGGCCGAGCGGGCCCGCCGCGATGCCCTCTCCACCGAGCTCGCACTGGCGCTGAGCGAGGCCTATCACCTGAGAGACGACTTCGCGCGCGCGGAAGAGTGGCTCGGTCATGCCGAGGCAACGCGCGCCCGGGTCGGAGAGGACCTGAGACTGGAGTCCATGGTGCTCGCGGCCCGAGCGAAGTACGAGGCGTGGCGGGACCGCCGCCTCGTCGCCAGGGAGCTCGCGCTCCGCGCGTTGGCCCTCCGCGAGCGGGCGCTGGGAAACGCCCACCTGGAGGTAGCCGACTCGCTCAGCCTGGCGGCATCCCTCTCCTCCTATGACTCGCGGGCTCTCGCGGAGGGAGTCACCCTCGCCAGGCGCGCGCTCGACATCCGCATCGCCGCGCTCGGCGGTGAGCACCCGGACGTGGCCACGGCCTGGGCGCTCCTCGGACAGATGTATCGCGACCAGTACGATCACCGGCGGGAGCTCGAAGCACAGGAGAACGCCCTGCACATTCGCGTGGCCGCACTGGGCACCGACCATCCCGACCTCGCTCGCTCCCACTGGAACCTGGGGACGGCGTTGACCTGGATGGGGCAGGACCCGGCCGCCCTCGAGCACTTCCAGGCGTCCCGACAGCTCCAGGTCCGCGCCCATGGACCGGAGAGCGTCAGGGTCGCCGTCGCCGATCTGGTGATCGCGGATCTCGAGGCTCAACTCGGAGCTGTCGGAGAGGCCGTCACACGGGCCAGGACGGCGGTCGAGCAGCTCGATGACGCGCTGGGCCCCGATAGCCCTTCCACGGTGCTCGAGCTCTCCATGGCGGCCAGGATCCTCGCCTGGCATGGCGAGCTGGCCGAGGCCGAGCGCCTCTATGCGCGCGCGCTGAGCAACGGCGAGCGACGGGATGCCGAGGGCTCCAAGCTTGCCATCCCCTTGCTGGGACTCTCCGAGCTCGCGCGCGCGAGGGGGCAGTTTCGCATGGCGAAGGAAGCCACCGAGCGCGCTCTCAGGGTTCAGGCCACGCTCTATGCGAGCGACTACCCCGAGATGCTGACCGTCCACCAGGAGCTCTTCGAGACGGCCCTGGCGGAGGGGGAGCTCACGCGTGCGAAGCAGGAGGTCGACCAGTGCCAGACGATCGCCGACACCTGGTTCGCCGTGGATGACCCGGGCCGCATCGACATTCAATGGATGCAGGCGCGTCTGGCGGCGGCGACTGGAGATCGTCCAAAGGCAGTAACGCTGGCGAGAGAGGCGCTCCGCGCACAGCAGGAGCGGCCCTGGCAGACCCTTCGTCTCGCGGAAGCCCGGGCGGTGCTGGCATGCGTCCTCGGCCCTCGAGACGCGGAGGCCGTCCAGCTCCGCAGGGACGCGGTCAAGGAGCTGCGTGCCGCGAAGGCCGTCGGTAGCGCGGACGCGATGCCCGCGCGGTGTCACGCTCCCCAGAACAGGTGAGTTGCTGATGGACACGCGGCGTGTGTTGCTGGCCTCAGCGCGTTGCCTTGAGCGCCTGTTCGAGGTCCCCGAGGATGTCCTCGAGCGCCTCCAGGCCGACGGAGTAGCGAAGCAGCCCATCGCCGATGCCCCGCTGGAGCCGGATCTCCCGGGGCATGGCCGCGTGCGACATCATGGCCGGGTAGGACAGGATGCTCTCCACCGCGCCCAGGCTGACCGCCACCAGGGGAAGGGTGACGTGCTCGAGCACCCGCCGCGCACGTTCTCCCGAGCCGACATCGAAGGACACGATGGCCCCGTACCCCTGGGACTGCCGCTCGTGGATGGCACGCCCGGGATGGTCCGGCAGCCCGGGGTAGTACACCCGCGTCACCGAGGACTGTCGGGTCAGCCAGTCCGCCAACCGCCGCGCGCTGCGCTCGGAGCACTCCATGCGGGCCAGGAGCGTCTTCATCCCGCGCATCAGCAACCAGGAGTCCTGGACTCCCAGCACGCTGCCCAGGGCGTTCTGCAGGTGCTTGAGCTTGTGGCCCAGCTTCTCGTTGGACACCACCGCCAGTCCGGCCAGCACGTCGCTGTGGCCCCCGAGGAACTTGGTCGCGCTGTGCACCACGATGTCGATGCCCAGCTCAATGGGTCGCTGGAGGCAGGGCGTCATGAAGGTGTTGTCCAGCATGGTCAGCAGGCCGTGCTTCTTGGCCCACTCCGCCACCGCGGCGATGTCGGTGATCTTCAGGGTCGGGTTGGACGGCGTCTCCAGGAACACCGCCCGGGTGTTCGGCCTGCGCGCGGCCTCGAGCCTGCCCAGGTCCGTCGCATCGACGAAGGTCGTCTCGATGCCCATCCGGCCGAGGATCGTCGTCAGCAGGCGATACGTGCCTCCGTACACGTCCTCGGAGCAGATGACGTGGTCCCCGTTGGACAACAACATGAAGGCGGTGGAGATCGCCGCCATCCCCGAGGAGAAGGCGAAGCCCCGGGCCCCGCCCTCGAGCTGGGCGATGGTGTCCTCGAGCGCCTGGCGGGTCGGGTTCCCCGAGCGCGTGTAGTCGTACTCCGGGGGGTTCTCGAGCGAGGCGTGGTGGAAGGTGGAGGCCTGGTAGATGGGAACGCTGGAGGCGCCGGTGCGCGCATCCGTCCCCGAGGCCGAGCGAACCACCCGGGTCGCCAGCTTCCGGCTGGGGCCGGTACAGCGACTCTCCTTGGGATGAATCATGACTCTTGAACCTCTCTACGGGCGGCATCGAAGGCCTGCCACAGGTCTGAAATGAGATCGTCCACGTGCTCGATGCCCACCGAGTACCGGAGCAGCCGCTCGTCCACGCCCACCCGGCGGCGAATCTCCTCCGGGATGTCCGCATGCGTCTGCACCGAGGGATACGTCATCAGCGACTCCACCCCACCGAGGCTCTCCGCGAAGGCGATCAACCGAACGTGGCGCAGCACGGGCTCGACGAGGCGGGCGTCCTTCAGCTTGAAGGAGAAGATGCCCGTGTTCCCCGAGGCCTGCCGCTTCTGGAGGGCGTAGCCCGGATGGTTCTCCAGGCCCGGGTGGAAGACCTGCTCGATGAGCGGATGCGTCGCCAGCCAGGAGGCGATGCGCAGCGCGTTGTCCTGATGGCGCTCCATCCTCAGCGCCAGCGTCTTCATCCCGCGCATGAGCAGCCAGCTGTCCTGCGGCCCCAGCACCGCCCCGATGGAGTTGTGCAGGAACGCCACCTGCTCGGACAGCGCCTTGACCCGCGTCACCACGAGGCCCGCCAGCACGTCGTTGTGACCGCCCAGGTACTTGGAGGCGCTGTGCACGACGATGTCCGCGCCCAGCTCGATGGGACGCTGGAAGAACGGCGTCATCAGCGTGTTGTCCACGATGGAGATCAGCTCGCGGGCCCGGGCCCAGCGGCACACCTTCTCGATGTCGGTGATCTTCATCAACGGGTTGGTGGGCGTCTCCAGCAGCACCCCCTTCGTCACGCCGGGCCGGAGGGCCGCCTCGAGCGCGTCCAGGTCATTGGTGTCCACGTAGGTCGCGGAGATGCCGTAGCGGGAGAGCACCTTCTCCAGCAACCGGTACGTGCCTCCATAGAGGTCCAGCGAGACGAGCAGGTGCGAGCCCTGGCCGAACAGGGAGAAGACGAGCTGGAGCGCCGCCATGCCCGAGCTACAGGCGAAGCCGGCGTCCCCCGACTCGAGCCGGGCGATGGCCTCCTCCAGAACAGCCCGCGTGGGGCTCTTCGTCCGCGCGTAGTCAAACCCCGTGCTCTGCCCCAGGCGCGGATGCCGGAAGGCGGTGGCGTGGTGGACGGGAAAGCTGACCGCGCCCGTCACGTCATCGGAAACGGAACCAATCTGTGCCAGCAGGCTTTCGAGCTTCATGTTCATCTCCTTCCACGAACGTTCTGGGCAAGACGCAGGATGTCGGCCAACACACCGGCGGCTGTGACATCACCGCCTGCGCCAGCGCCACGGACGATGAGGGGGAACTCGCGGTAGCGCTCGGTGAAGAATGACACCATTGCCTCCGCACCTTTCAACCCGGTGGCCGGATGCGACGCGTCCACCGCCACCGGACCCACCTTGACGCGAGGCCCCCCAGGGGCGTTGGGGAGTATCTGGGCGAGGTAGCGCAGGCTCCTACCCGCCTCGCGGTAACGGGCCACCTGAGCGCTCACCTCCGCGTCCAGCGAGCCCAGGGTGCGCAGGAAGGTCTCCGGGTCCTCCTCCCGGAGGTGCTCAGGCGGGACGAGCGGCTCCACGGCCACGTCCTCCAGCTCGAGCTCCAGTCCCAGCTCTCGGGCGAGGATGAGGGCCTTGCGCGCCACGTCCAGGCCCGACAGGTCATCACGCGGATGGGGCTCGGTGTAGCCGTTCGCCCGGGCCGTCCGCACCGCCTGCGAGAGGGGCAAGCCCTTCATCAGCGCATGGCAGATGGCACCGAGCGAGCCGGAGAAGCACCCCTCGATGCGCTCCACCCGGTCCCCCGTGCGCACCAGGTTCTTCAGCGTCTCGATGACCGGGAGACTCGCGCCCACGGTGGTCTCGTAGTGCCAGGTGCGGAAGTGCGCGCGGGTGAGCGAGTGCAGGCCCTCGTACTCCTTCCAGGGACGCGCGAGCGGCTTCTTGTTGGCCCCCACCACGTGGATACCCCGGCGGATGGCCTCCGCGTAGAGCGTCTCCATTCCGTCCGCCGCGGTGCAGTCCACCAGCACCGGCACGGACAGGCGCGACAGCCGATCAAGCAGCGGCCGCACGTCCGGAGGAGACACGGTGCTCGGGGAGACTTCCGCGAGCCTCGCGTGGGCCTCGGCGGGAGGCACGCCCCGGGGCTCGAAGAGCGCGCGGCGGCTGTCCACCAGGGCCACCAGCCGCAGAGATATCCCGTGCCTGGCTCGGAGCGTCTTCGCGTTCTCCTCGAGCTGGGCGAGCAACCGCCCCCCCACCGTCCCCTTCCCCACCAGGAGGACGTTGATCTCCGTCTCATTCAGGTTGAAGGCGCTGTGCACGGTGCGCACCGCTACGGCCGTGTCCTCGGCATCCACGGCGCACGACACGCTGCGCGAGCTAGCCCCTTGCAGGATGGCTCGCACGTTGACGCCCACGTTCCCGAGTGCGTGGAAGAACCGGCCCGCCACGTTCGGCCGGTGGCCCATGGACTCGGCCACCAGGGTGACCAGCGTCACCGGCGCATGGGGCGGAGGAACGCGCACCTCCCGCCGCTCGCACTCTCCTCGCAGCGCGGCCTCGAGCACGGCGTGCGCCCGCTGCGCCTCCTCCTGGCGCACCACCAGGGAGATGGAGGGCGCCAGCGCGGACAGGGTACCTCCCCAGACGGTGATGCGGGCCGCCTCGAGCGCCTGCAACACGCGAGGCCCGAGCGGCTCGCTGAGCGTGGGACGCAGCGACTCGACGTGGAGCAGCGCCAGGCGCTCCAGGCTCGTGACACTGGTGGGCCGGTGGGGATCCGGGTTGCCCTCCGCGTCGATGCGCGTGCCCGGCGCGTCCGGCTCGGTGGTGCCGCGGATGTGCAGCGCAGCCCCGCTCTCGAGCAGCGGAATCATCGTGCGCGGGTGGAACATGCGGGTGCCGAAGTGGGCCAGCTCGAGGGCCTCCGCGTAGGTCATGCGCGGCACGGGGTAGGCGTCACTCACCAGGGCCGGGTCCGCCGTCATGACGCCGGGCACGTCCGTCCACACCGTCACCTGCCGAGCCCCGAGCAGCCACGAGAGCAGCGTGGCGGTGTAGTCGGAGCCATTGCGGCCCAGCGTGGTGGTGCGCCCCTGGTGCGAGCGGGCGATGAAGCCGGTGATGACAGGGACCTTGCCTGCCCATCCGGGGATGAGCGGCGTAAGTCGGGCGCGGCTCGCCTCGATGTCGACCCGGGCCGAGCCCGCCGTCTCGTCGGTGACGAGGAAGGTGCGCGCGTCCACCGCGAGGGCCGGAATGCCCCGGGCCGTCAGGGCCCGCGCGACCAGCTCGGAGGAGATGCGCTCTCCGACGGACAGCACCTCGTCGAGCGTGGCCGGCGTGCACTCCCGGGTCAGCTCCACGCCCGTGAGTAGCCGCTCGATGGGGGCCAGGAGCTGCTCCACCGTCTTCTCGTGCGCGGTGAGGACGGCGCCCTCGAGGACCGTGCTCGCGATGGTCTTGGCGAGGCTCCGAACCCGCGTCAGCTCCGCGCTGCTGCCCGCCGCGTCTCCCCTGGCGGCGGCATTGGCCGCGGAGATGAGCCAGTCCGTGGTATCGCCGAGCGCGGACACCACGACCGCGAGCGGACCTCGAGCCTCGGAGATGAGAGAGAGGACGCGCGGCAACCGTCCGGGCGTGCCGACCGAGGAACCACCGAATTTATAGACACACCAGTCACCACTCTCGGCGCGGTGCGAGGAATTGCTGCTCACGGATGTCTTCCTTTCGGAACTGCGTAGGGCGAGGAACCGCGAGCCCACGGCGGAACGAAAGGCAGACGTCGGAGCGAAGCTCGGAACGCAGCCGTGCCGCGGGCGGTGTCAGGTGGGAAACCCGGGCACCCGCGGCTCTTCAGGGGGAGAGGTCAGCTAGAAACGGCTGGAGTCCAGTCCTCCCGCGAACGCGCGCATGCCCGGGCCACGCATGAGCATGGCCTCCATGGACATCGGCATTCGGGTCACAGGACAGGACACGAGAATCTCCAGACGAATGCCGTGGAGATACAGGCAGTGCGCCACGCTGTCAACCCTGAGCCTGGTTACTTTTGAATCAATGACATCGCTGGAGCGTGGCGGAGGCGTGTCAGCGGCTACGCTGTCCCGATGCCAGAGCATTCCAGCATCCGAGTCCGATTCATCGAGGCCGAGACGGGCCAGCTCATGGGAGAGTCGGAGGTGCCCGCCGAGCAACTCCCCCAGAGCTTCGAGGCGGCTACGTCCATGGACATCGGCGAGTCCTCCTTCGAGGTCGTCTCCGCCGACCCCATGACGGCTCAGGAGTTCCTCCAGACCGGAACCCTGCGGCTCGAGCTGCGAGAGGTGAAGCACGAGATGGTGGATCCACGCGAGCTGCTCTACTCGCTGCCCACCATCTCGAACGAGCTTCCGCCCATCGCGGAGGGCTCGACGAAGCTGGGGAAGTTCGTGCTCGAGCTACGCGAGGACGACTGGCGGCAGGTCGAGCTCGTGACGCTCTCGCTCCAGCCCACCATCGCCACGGTCTTCGCGGCCATCGAGCGGATCTACACCGAGCACCGCAAGAGTTCCGGCTTCGATGAGCTCCACATCCGCAAGGAGATGCCCGCTCCGCTGGAGGGGACCTCGCTCACCCTGGCGGACCTGCGCGGCGCCATGGGCGAGACCGCGAAGTGGCTCGACGGCGTGTCCTTCCGGGGAGTGGCCGGACTGGTCGAGGGGAGCTTCGCCGTGGGGCTGCCCTCGGGGCCCGCGCTGTACGGTCTCCAGCGGGAGGGGCGGATCTCCGTGCTGGGTCTCCATCTCACAGGGGTCAACACAGCCGTCGAGGGGGATGCGCGCCTGCTGGCGGCGCTCGCCTCGAAGCACCAGCTCTGCCTGGTCGACTGGTGCCGGGTGGAACAGGTTCCGGCCTCCGCCGAACGCATCCAGGCCTGGCTGTCCGGCCAGGACTGAACCGCGCTCAGCGAGCACCGCCTCCCTGCTCCTCGCCCCAGAGGAAGGGCAGCTCCAGCTCGATCGCTGCGAAGGGCTCGGCGCGCACGTGAACCAGGCCGGAGTGCGTCACGAGGAGCGAATAACGCGCCCCCTCAAGCCGGAGCACCTCCAGCGTGCGCGCCTCCGGGTCCACGAACCAGACGTGCCGCACGCCCTCGCGCGCGTACACCGGCAGCTTCACGGCCCGATCCAGTGCCCTCGTGGAGGGAGACAGCACCTCGCACACCCAGTCCGGCGCGAGCGTAAAGGCCGCGGTGCGCGGAGGACTGGGCATCCGATCACGCCGCCAGCCGCAAAAATCCGGCACCAGGACGTCGTCACCCAGATGCAGTTCCGGTTCATAGAGGAGGATCCACCCGCCAGGACCTCCCCGCCCCCGGTCGAACGGGCCTATCAGTTCGCCACCCAACCGGGAGGCCGCGACCGTGTGCGGAGCCGCGGGCCGGGGGCTGGCGTACAACTCTCCAGCGATGATCTGCCCCAGGAGATGCTCGGGGAGAGCCTCCAGATCCGCGTAGGTTGCCGGTCTCCGTCCCATTCCTTCCCTATATGCCTCGACGCCCGTCTCCATTTCCATGAGGAGAGGGCATAACACCCCGGTCTGACGTTTCAAGTCACCTCCAGGCACCTCTTCTCTCAGGTTGTGCCCACGGGAAGCGAAGTGCAAGCACCTTTCGCACCGGAGGGCTCCGAGCCCTCCAGGCAGGCCCCTCGCCCCCTCAGGGACCAAGAAACCGGGTTGAACCGTGGCCCATCCTGTCGCATTACAAGTTCCACCATGAGCGATCGCGGCTCCCCCAAGAAGAAGAGCGAAAGCTTCAACAACCCCTTCAAGTCGGCCCTCGCGGACCTCAAGAAGAAGCAGGCCGAGCCGCCCAAGAAGCCCCAGGCGCCTCCCCCGCCCCCCAAGCCCTCCAAGTCCAAGCGCTCCCAGGAGGAGGACGACACGTCCCTCTTCCTCTCCGCCATGGACGGCGTCGAGCAGATCACCCACCGCGGCAGCGAGCCTCCCCCTCCCAACCCCCGCCTCCCCGAAATCATCGACGAGAACGCCGAGGCCCTCGCCGAGCTCGCCGAGCTCGTGGCCGGCCAGGGTGACTTCGATGTCTCCGACTCCAACGAGTACATCGAGGGCGCCGCCCCGGGCATCGACGCGCGCCTGCTGCGCTCGCTGCGCCGCGGCGACTTCTCCCTCCAGGGACGCCTGGACCTGCACGGCATGACCCAGGCCGAGGCCAAGGGGGCCGTGGACCGCTTCCTCACCGAGAGCCGCCGCGCCCATAAGCGCTGTGTGCTCATCGTCCACGGACGCGGCTTGAACTCCCAGGATCAGCTCCCCGTCCTCAAGCAGCGCATCCGGGAGTGGCTCGGCCAGAAGAGCATCGGCAAGACGGTGCTGGCGTTCGCCACGGCACGTCCCCAGGACGGAGGCGCGGGCGCCGTCTACGTGCTGCTCCGCCGGTAGCTGGACGACCGGGCGGCTCTGTGCATACATGCCGCCATGGCACGCGATCTCATTGATCTGCACATCCACGTGGGTAGCTCCGTGGCTCCCCACGTCCTCTGGTCCCTCGCGCACCAGCAGGGTTTCAAGCTCCCCGTCAAGAACTACTTCGACTTCGTCGAGCTCATCACCTCGCGTCCCGGCAAGGTGGGCAGCCTCGAGGACTACCTGAAGATCCTCCACACCTGGACGGAGAAGATTCAAAGCTCGCCCATGGCTGTCGAGCGCTCCGTCTACGAGATCATCGGCAAGGAGTACCGAGGCAGCCGCGTCACGCAGATTGAGCTGCGCTTCAACCCCATGAAGCGCAACCTCAACTCGGAGCTGGACCTGGACCACATCATCCACGCGGCGCTGCGGGGCATGGACCGGGCCATGCTCGAGTACGGCGTGAAGGCCGGCCTCATCTTCTGTCTGGCTCGCGAGTTCGACCACCGGCTCAACAGCATCGTCGTGGACAAGGCCATCAAGTACCGCAGCCGCGGCGTGTATGGCATCGACCTGGCCGGCACGGAGAAGCACGCGCTGGAGCTGGAGCCCACCGTGGTGGCGCAGTACGAGGATCTCTTCGCCCGCGCGCGCAAGGCCGGCCTCAAGTGCACCGTGCACACCGGGGAGACCAAGGGCACCGGCGCCGAGGGCGTCATGGCCGTGGTGGAGAAGCTCAAGCCCCACCGCATCGGCCACGGCATCCGCGCCGCCTACGACGAGTCCGCCATGAAGCTGCTGCGCGAGCGCGACGTGGTGCTCGAGCTGTGCCCCACCTCCAACCTCCACACCCGCGCCGTGGAGGGGCTCGACGAGCTCAAGCACATCATGCGCACCTTCTGGGACCGGGGCGTGAAGTTCACCCTCAACACCGACGGCACCTACCTGCTGGAGACGGACATGCTCCGTGAGGTGCAGCTCGTCGAGAAGAACGGCCTCCTCACCGCCGATCAGGTGGATCAGACGCTCGCCTGGGCGCGCCAGTACTCCTTCATTCCCACGTGAGCACCATGTACCGCCTTGCCCGTGCCCTCCTCTTCCTCTTCTCAGCCGAGCGCGCCCACCGGCTGGGCATGACCCTGCTGCGCTGGTTCGGGCACCTGTCGGGGACATGCCGCGGCATGCGCGCGCGGGTGCTCTCCTCCGTCACCTATGACGCCTCGGTGAAGGTGGCGGGCCTGGAGCTTGCCCACCCGGTGGCACTGGCCGCGGGGCTCGACAAGGAGGCCGAGGCCGTGGACGGACTGCTGGCGCTCGGCTTCTCCGCCGTGGAGGTGGGTACGCTCACCCCCAGGCCCCAGCCGGGCAACCCGAAGCCGCGCCTGTTCCGCATCCCCGAGCACCACGCGCTCATCAACCGCATGGGCTTCAACAACCACGGGGCCGCCAACGCCGCCGAGCACCTCCGGGCACGCTCCTGGCACCCCGCTCCGGTCGGCGTGAACATCGGCAAGAACAAGGACACGCCGCTGGAGCAGGCGGTGGATGACTACGTGGCGTGCGTGGACACGCTGGCCCCTCTCGGGGACTACGTGGTGGTCAACGCCAGCTCGCCCAACACCCCGGGCCTGCGCAAGCTGCAGGAGCCCGAGCAGCTCACCGCGCTCCTGCGGGCCGTGAAGGCGCGGGTGGAGCAGGTGGCTCCGGGCAAGCCGCTCTTCCTGAAGATCGCCCCGGATCTCACCCCCGAGGCGGTGGACGAGGTGGTGGACGTGGTACGCGCGTGCGGGCTGGCGGGGCTCATCGCCACCAACACGACCATCGCCCGCCCCTTCGAGCATCCGGTGGCGAAGGAGGCAGGTGGACTGTCCGGAGCGCCCGTGCGCGAGCCGGCCAACGCCGTCATCCGCCGGGCCTACGCTCGCAGCGGGGGCGCACTGCCCATCATCGGCGTGGGCGGCGTCTTCACCGCCGAGGACGTGTACGAGAAGCTGCGGGCCGGGGCCTCGGTGGTGCAGGTGTACACGGGCTTCATCTACGAGGGCCCTGGCATGGTGCGCCGGTTGCTCGAGGGCCTGGGCCCGCTGCTGGCCCGTGACGGCTTCCGCTCCGTGCAGGAGGCCATCGGCGCGGACCACCGCGTCCCACCGCCCGCCGCCCTGCCCCAGCGCGAGCCCCTGCGCCCCCAGGCCTGAGTGTCACCCGTCCACGCCAAGTCTCGTTTGGACTCGAGTCCCACGTTTCGAGTTCTTTGACACCGATTCTGGATTCTGGGCTCTGGGCTCTGGGCGGCTGGGCTGTCCCGGGGCCGGCCTGAGTGTCAGAGAATTAGAGCAACGCGACCGGGCACGACACGCGGCGGGAAGGAGAAGAGGGGAAAGGGAGCTGAGAAATCCCCCTGCCTCCACCGAGCTGCCGCCTCGCGGAACGCCGCGACGAATACACGGTACTGCTCGCGCAGTTGCTTCAACGCCTGGCGCGAGGAGGCATGCCCCAACGGTCGCTGGCTGCGTTTGAGATGCTCGGGCCGGGTATGCGGGTGCTGAGAGCGCACGGCCCGTGCTCCCATGACAGGCGTGCCCCGCGTTTGGGCCTCAGCTTCCACCTGCTCCACAAGTCCCCGCACCACGCCTTGCCGCTCCTCCACCCCCAGCCCTTCCCAGCACGGCAGTGGCGCCACCTCCAACTCCACCGGCTCGGCCCACTCCTGTGCGTAGCGACCCTGCACCGCTTCCATGCCCTCGCGTCCCCGCTTGCTCCAGCGCTTCGTCCAGTTGAACCACTGGAACAACCGCCGTGCCGGCCCCAGCAATTGGGGCAGGCAGGTAAGGCCCGGCCACTCGGCGCTCCTCTCCACCAGCCCCTCCTTCACTCCATGGGCGAGCACGTAGCGCAGCCTCCCCACCAGCGCCGTGTCGTCCAGCACGGGTTCCGCGGAGTAGCGCCTCTCCCAGAAGCTTCCACTCCAGTCCACCAGCCGTCCTACCTTCTTGGAGAGGTTGGCGCGCAGATACTGCATGAAGTCCGCGAGCGCCGTACCCCGCGCCCACACCAACAGGTGAAAGTGATTGGAGGCGAAGGTAAGGGGCTGTCGCAAAATAAGTGTAATTATTTCACCAGCTGAGCGCTCGCTTGCCGTCTCGGAGAGAGCGAGTAGTTCCATTCCCCGTGAAACCGCTTCTTTCGGATGTTCAGTTGCCCAAAGTCCGCTGCGCTGACGCGAACGCCAAGGGGGTACTCCCTCGTATCCAGGGCAGCCCGAACACACAGTCCCGTGCGTGTCGTGGTGCTGCCGATGAGATTGATGACAACTTGATAGCTCGTTAGCGGTCGGCCTCGCCAGTTGAGCGTGATCTGGGCAAAGAGTCGATGCTCGATCTTGTTCCATTTGCTCGTGCCCGGAGGGTAATGGCTGACGGAGACCTTCAACCCCGTGGCATCTGCAAATTCTTGCAGGCACTTCTTCCATACCCGCGACCGTGCCGAGTTCGAACCCCCAGCATCCGCTACCACCAGAAGCTCTCTTGCATGAGGATATGCATGCCTGCCCATCGTGAGCCACCAACGCCGAAGCGACTGGACTGCGAACTCAGGAGTGTCATGGTCCGTCCCAACGTTGACCCAGCCCTCGTCACGGGCCAAGTCATACACTCCATAGGGAATCGCTTTGCCCTCAGCCATATCCGGAAAATCGTAGGCGTTGACTCTGGGCGCTTGGCCTTGGAGCTGCCACTCCCGACCCGGGGTCTTGAAGTTTCCAATCAACTCCTTCTTCTTCGAGTCGACGGACACCACTGGTTGTCGGCGCCGCTGAAAGGCCTTCGCTTGTCGAGCGATGTAACGAAACTGTGCATTCCTATCTGGATGGCTGCCTCCCTCTTCCTCCTTACGCGGAGCCTGCAAGCTATACCCCGCTTCGTGCAGCATCCGCGCGACGGTGTCGCTACTCACCTCATGCCCTCGCTCTCTCAACTCCGACGCAAGGTGCCTCACGCTCTTCGTCGTCCATTGAAGCGGCGATTGCGGTTCGCCGCGCGTCACCGGCTCGAGCAGCGCCTGGAGGTCACCCAGCAACCTCGCGTCCTTTGCGCTCAGGCGCCTTCTTCCTCCTCCTGGCCGACGCACTCGCGACGTTGAAGCCCTTGAAGGCGGTTGCCGCCGAAGCTCCGCCAGCTCTTTCTTGCCCTTCCAGATGCGACGACCACTGATCCCCGTTGCCCGCTGGAGCGCTGCGGTTCCTCCGCGTCCAAGGCTTTCCACTTCAGCCGCAGCCCACAGGCGGCTGACCCTCTCGTCCATGATGGGGGCCAGGGCCTTGAACTTGGCGCGCAAGGCTTCGAGATCTACTTTCACGCATACAACATGCCCACGAAATGCCTCTTACGCAGCGACCAGCCCCATGGCTGCCTGCCTGGTGGGCTCATTATCACTTTCATTACACTTATTTTGCGACAGCCCCTAAAGGCGTACAGCCGCACGGTGCCGGCGCTCTGCTGGACAGCTCGCGCGAGCACTCCCCCCACCACCTCGTTCACCTCCGCGCTGGGACGCAGCAGCAGCCGTCCCTGGAAGCACCTGGAGGTGACGAAGTAGTAGCCCTCCTCTTGAAACATCCTCAGCGGCCAGCCCATCCCCTTCCCCTCCTACGCTCCGCGACGTCGATGCACCCCGCAGGCCAACCGCAAGTCCTCAGAAACACATGGAGGCCGGTAGTGTCACCCGTCCACGCCTAGTCTCGTTTGGACTCGAGTCCCGCGTTTCGAGTTCTTTGACACCGATTCGGCGACACCGATTCGGCGCACCACGTCACGGTGGAACGACTCCGGACGGCGTTCATGCAGTTGAAGAGGAACGCCGCGCCTGGGGTAGATGGTGTGACGTGGGAGCAGTATGGCGAGCGGCTGGAGGAGAATCTCCGAGAGTTGCACGCACGGCTGCACCGAGGGGCGTATCGAGCGAAGCCCTCGCGCAGAACGTACGTCCCCAAGGCTGACGGGCGGCAGAGACCACTTGGCATCGCCTCACTGGAGGACAAACTCGTCCAGCGGGCGGTGGTCGAGGTGATGAACGCCATCTACGAGGAGGATTTCCTCGGCTTTTCGTACGGGTTCCGGCTCGGGCGAGGCCAGCACGATGCGCTGGATGCGCTCGCGGTCGGCATCACGCGGAAGCGGGTGAACTGGGTGCTCGATGCGGACATCCGTGGATTCTTCGACACCATCGACCACGAGTGGCTGATGAAATTTGTCGAGCACCGGGTAGGGGACCATCGACTGCTGCGCCTCATTCAGAAGTGGTTGACCGCAGGCGTCATGGAGAAAGGGAAGTGGACTGAGAGTAAGGTCGGCTCACCGCAAGGTGCGACGGTGTCGCCGCTGCTGGCGAACATCTACCTGCACTACGTCCTCGACCTGTGGGTCCACCAATGGAGAAAGAGGAAGGCACGCGGAGAAGTCGTGGTCGTGCGCTACGCCGATGACTTCGTGGTGGGCTTTGAGCACGAGGAAGACCGGAGACAATTCCTTGAAGACCTGCGGGAGCGGTTGCGCAAGTTCAAGCTGGAATTGCACTCCGACAAGACGCGACTCATCGAGTTCGGGCGCTACGCGAATGCGGAGCGGCTGAGGCGAGGTGAACGCGGTGCGGCGGAAACCTTCCGCTTTCTCGGGTTGGTCCACATCTGCGGAAAGTCCCGCCGGGGACGCTTCTTGCTGACCCGGCACACGGACTCGAAGCGGATGCGGGGGGCGGCCTCAGCCGGAAACGGCGAAGGGCCGTCCCTACCGCGACCTTCCGCTCTTCTCATCCCACCGCGTGTCGTGCCGGGTCGCGTCGCTCGAGTTCTTTGACACCCGCTCGGCGGCGGGCGCCGCCTCAAGCTCTAACGTCTCCAATCCGCCACCCGTGAGGATTGCGGGTCATCAGGAGACTGCTAGAGACTTGATCCACGTCAGCTCGCGCTGGTTGCCATGGCGCCAACCGCGGGTCCGCACGTTCCCCGTCGTGGGCGTGTTCCGACCCGCGTCGACGTTCTGGCCGCTGTCGCTGAAGCACTGGAGCGCGGAAGCACCCCAGCTCTCCTTGCCGCCCCAACTGAAGAAGCCCGCTTTCCCGCCAGGGGCGTCGTCGACGAGTTGGAGTTCCACCTCGTTCCCGCCGAAATAGGCCATGTACTGACCGGTCAAGTAGTTGACAATCGTGAACTGGTCGTCCGGGCCAGTCAGCTCCCAGACCTGTGCGAGGTTAAAGATGTCCTGTTTCTCGAGGCGGACGGTGTTTCCGTTGGGCGCGAGCACGTAACCCGGGTGCATTGACACGATGCGATAAAGTTTCCTTGCCATTCTGCCTTACCTCCTGATGCGAGTACGCTGCAAAGAACTACCTGATATGAAATTTCTGATTCCCAGCTCGCCAGCAGCTACGCGCCACTCGCCGAGTTTGCGGAATCGAGCTGGTGTTCGGTTTCCCTTCTGAGGGATAGAAACGGGCGTCGGAGATTGTGACCAACTGTTGCCCACAGTCCGTACGCGTTCACGCATCTGGCTAGTTGAGGGACGAGGCCGTAGACGAGCAGGCGAGCAGGCGAGCAGGCGAGCAGGCGAGCAGGCGAGCAGGCGAGCAGGCGAGCAGGCGAGCAGGCGAGCAGGCGAGCAGGCGAGCAGGCGAGCAGGCGAGCATGTGCGCCCGGCCTGGGGAAGGTGTCAAAGGACTCGTCCGACACCTCGTCTCCTACGAATCATCTGACTCGACTTTCGCCATTTTGAGGAGGTGTCAGGCGACAGGAATTTTTGACCCCCCTTACGTCACTAAAACTGACCCCCGCCCAGGGCCCGTTGTCCTACGTCGAGATGCTACGTCGTTCTGCTGCGTGCGTCCGCCGGAGCTCGCCCTCGCTGCTTCTTGAGCGAGGGCGAGCGTAGGCGACTGCCGAGGCTCAGCGCTCGGCTTCAGCTGCGCTGCTGGTGGCCTGCGGCACGCTCCGGCTCAGCAGTCCGGCCTTCTTCTTCTGCCGCAGCCGGTAGCTGTCGCCCTGGATGAGCAGCGTGTGGCTGTGGTGCAGCAGCCGGTCGAGGATGGCCGCGGCCAGCACGTCATCGCCGAAGACGCTGCCCCACTGGGCCAGGTGCGTCTTGCCCACTCCCGGCGGGCCGAAGAGCAGCACGTTCTCCGCCTGGGTGATGAAGTGCCCCGTGGCCAGCTCCCGCACCAGCCGCTGGTCCACCGATGGCTGCGCCTTGAAGTCGAAGTCCTCCAGCGTCTTCACCGCGGGGAAGTGCGCGATGGTGATTCCCATGCTTATCCGCTTGCGCTGCTTGGCCCCGACCTCCTCGCGCAGTAGCGCGTCGATGAAGTCCAGGTAGGTGGGCTCGGTGCGCGCCGCCTCCGCCAGCAGCGACTCCAGCCGCTCGGCCAGGTGTCCCAGACGCAGCCGCTCCAGGTGCTCGAGCACTCGCGCATGGATGAACTCGTGGCTCATGCTGCACCTCGCTTCTCGGCCTGCTCCACCACGGCGGCGTAGTCCTCCAACGAGCGCCCGAGCACGGCCAGCTTGGAGCTGCCCTCCGCGGGCTCCACGGCGCGCGGCCGCCACAGGCCCTCCCAGTGCGCCGCGTCGACGATGCGGGCGTGCGGCTCCTTGCCGCGTGCGTGGGTGGCCACCAGCTTGCCCGCGTGGAAGATGCGTACCTCCTGCTCGCCCACCTGTACCTCGACGCTCTCTCGTACCAGCCGGTGCGGCACGCTGTAGCGCACCGTGTCCACGTCCACGAGCGCGTCGCTGGCTCTGGAGGGTGTCCTCTGGAGGGTGTCCTCTGGAGGGTATCAAAGAACTCGAGCCCGGCTCGAGTCCCTCATTTCGAGTCCTTTGACACCGTCTCCGGACACCATCTCCGGGGCTCGAGTCCCTCATTTCGAGTCCTTTGACACCGTCTCCGAGCTCACCCGTGTGCCGCTGCGTTCGCCCCTGAGGTCGTCCTAAGCGCCCGGACATGAATGTTGTACACCTCCGGCGTGAGGCTCCTGCTGCGCTACCTCGCAGGGGGCGGGGCAGGTAGACAGAATTGATGTCCGGGCGCTTAGGGCCCCCGCAGCGGGACCGCCGGCCCCATCCAGAGGATGGAGTCGAACGGGCGGATGCGGTCGGTCACCCGGTGCCCGGGCTCCTCGGTATGAAGGAGCATTCCGTCCGCGGTGACCTCGAGCAGCGTCGCGGTGTAGTACCGCAACCAGGCGTCGTACGCGCAGACGAGCATCACCCGCCCCACGTAGGGCGCGAGGTTGTCGCGGCAGAGGGTGGGCCCTCTCGTGAACACGGGGTCTGCGCGGTAGTGCGAGGCAGGGAGCGTGGGGGCCTGGTATCGCTCCAGGGGCCCCCACTCCGCGCGACGCGCCTTCGCCTGCTCCGCCGTCTCACCCTCGGGCACGTGGATGCGGTGCTCGGCGAACGGGGCCGCCTGCACAGGAGCGCCCGCGACGGAATGGGAGGGCCAGTCCTCCAGCCGCGTGTGCCGGGTCCCCACCGCCCAGCGCCAGGGCCAGGCATGGCGCTCCTCCACCGCGAACATCAACCGCGGCGCGAGCTGCTCCCGCACCTCAGGCGGACAAACCACCGTGCCGTCTGGAAGCACGCGGGTGAAGGCCCACCCTTGTTTCGTGGGAAGGCCCTGCGCGCGGCCCTCCGGGCAGGGGTTCCATGATTCAGGCGGAGGTGCATGGCCCGGCTCCCTGGCGAACGAATGGTGCGCACGCAGGTGTCCGTCCGACACGTCCCAGAATGCGATCTCCTCGTCCCCCAGACCCACGAGCGTGTTGTCCGCGCCCCACACCAGGCCCACGACGCGGCCGACGTTCTCGATGCGCCGAAGCAGCCTGGGGGCGGCGCCCAGTTCCCACACCATGATTCGCCGCTCATCCAGACACGCCCCCATGGAGCCATCGGGCGACCAGGCCCAGCACTGGAGGTCGGGGTTTCGCGTTCCAGCGAACCAGTAGGACTCCATCTTCAGGTGGAACCGGAACCGCCCCTCGTCGAAGACGAAGACCGCGGGGTGCTCATGGTCGAGGGGCGGCAGGAGCGGGTCGTCGTCGTCGGGGTGGCTCCCCAGGTTGCTGATCACGGCCAGCCGGCGGCCATCCTGGGACCAGACGAACCCTTCGGCCTCGAGGTCGCACGGAGCGAGCTGCTCGCTGAGCTCCGCCACCGGCTGGCCGGTGCGTCCGTCGGCGAGCACGGGCCGCTTGCGCCCATGGGCCAGGAACGCACCATCCGGTGAGAAGGCCAGGGGGAATGTCACGTCCTCGGAGGCGAACTGGAGGTTGCCACTCTGGACATCGGTGACGGAGACAAAGTCGTAATAGTCGTCCCGGACCGAGTCCCGCTCCCACCAGTCGCACGAGTCCTTGCAATGACCGAAGACCCGTGAGCCATCGGGGCTCCAGCGGACCCACGTGAGGGGGTAGGTCTTCGAGTGCTCGCCCCCGAGCCGGGCCGGGCACCAGCGCACCCCTTCACTGTCCTCGCGGACGGCCTGCCCGTCCTTGAAGGGAACGATGCACCCGCGCGCATGGTCCGGCCCGCGCGTGGAGATGAACAGGGCCTTCTCATCGGGAGACCAGCACCAGGCGGGCGGGTGGCCCTGGTTGACCACGTGCTCCGGATTGATGACGCTCCACGGAGGTGGAGAACCCCAACGCCGCGTGACGTCGACGGTGAACGAAGGCCGGGTGCCCGCGAAGGCCCGCATCACGCCGACGATGGCGTAATCGAAGGTGACCCCGAGCCACGATCCCGAAGGCGACCACTGGAGGGTGGAGCTTTCCCTCCAGCCACCGACGTTCCCCTCGAAGGCGACCGCGTCGACCACACAGCCCATCGCCAGCTCCCAGATGCGCAGGACGCCATTCAGGGACGACTTGCCCTCGTCGCGTTGGCTGGCGATGGCCAGATAACGGCCGCAGGGGCTGAGCGAGAAGGCACGCAGCGGGCCCGCGTAGCGCGGGGTCTCCACGAGCCGCGCGCCCGCCCCCAGGACCTTCTCGGAGACCCGCCGGTGGAGCTCCGTGACGCCCCGCTCGCGTTCGAGCCGGAGCAGCCGCTCGCGCAGGAGCGGAAGGTCCCTGTCAGCCACGAAGTTTCCGAAGTCGGACTGCGCCACCAGCAGCGCCAGCTCTTCGTCGGAACTGCGGACCAGGAGAGAGAGGTTCGCGAAATGCCCGGGCATGCGTCTGGAATCGGCCTTTCTTGCAACGAGGCTACAACTACCACCCCATGCATCCAAGTCTCCCCCGGGGGCCCCGAGCGGCTCCTCCCCCCCGAAGTGGGAGCCTCAGGGCTCCACGAGCAGGGTCCACACGGTGCCGGTGCCGGTGGCCGCCGCGGTGACGGCCTGGGCCGCGTCGGTACGGCTCAGGTAGTCCCCCTTCCACGACTTGAGCTGGATCTCCACGCCACAATAGGGGAAGGCCGCCGGAGCGGTCGTGGTGGTGGGGGTCTGGGCGAGCGTGTTGGCCAGCAGGACGGAAGCGATGGAAACGAGCATCATGGGCAATGCCTCACATCAAGGGTTGATCTTGGAACGCCCGTGTCAGAGGAGAGGCAGGGTGAAGGAGAGGGGGCTCGAGTCCCTCATTTCGAGTCCTTTGACACCGTCTCCGCTCGGGCCTGTGGATAGCTGACAGAGCCGATTCGCGCAGCAGCCCCGGCACAGGACCCCGGCCAGGGGCTACTCGAGCGCCTTCAAGAGGGCGTCCCGCTCGTTGACGAGCTTCTTGGAGTTGATGGCCTTGCGAATCAGTTGCGCGGCCTCGGAACGAACGGCGGCGTCCCCCAACCGGGGGAGCCAGCGGGCGCGGAGTTCCTCGAGCTGCTGCCTCTGGGTGCGTTCCTTCGAGCGGAGCCACTCCTCCAGTTCCGTGAGGGTGGGCGGCCTGAGAACCAGGAGCCGCTCGGCCTCGGCGGCCTCCTCCGGTTTCAGGGTGTACCGGCGCCCGGCCCACTCCTCGGGGAGCGGACCCCAGCGCTCGGCCAGCATGCGGAGGCCGACTCGGACGTCATCCAGGGTGTCCTCCCACCTGGGACCGGGAGTCACTCACCAGGTGACGAGCCACCGCCGCAGGGCCTCGTACCCGTCGGACTCGTCATGGACCACCCCACCCAGCTCCGCCCTTCCCCACACGTCGAAGTGGTGGTTGTGAGAGAAGACAGCGCTCTCGACGTACGCGTCGCCAAAGACGTACGTGCCGTACGGCTCGTCCTCACCGAACAGACGGCGCACGCGGAGCTCTCCGAGGACAACGAGGTAGCCGCTCGTGTAGAGCGTCTGCGCGACGAGATTGCCGCGGACAAAGACGAGTCCGCCCAGGTTCTCGAGCCATCCGTCGACGATGAGATCACCTTCGATGAAGGTCGAGCCTCGGGGGTTTTCCAGGGCCAGTGACGGGACACGCCCGCCCGTGAACACCCCGGCCCCACTCCTGTTGGAACCGTACGCGAGGACCTGGGGATCCACGTCCATGCCCATCCGGGAGCCCCGGGTCCGGAATCCGCTGTAGGGGTGCAGATAGGTGGCGGCCTGGTCAGGCGGCAACCAGCGTTGCAAGGGGAGCATGGGGCCACCTCTTAGCCGAGATCTCCGCTCTCCGGATTCGAAGCGCTCGAACGCTTCCCTGCGCTCCGCCAGGCAGAGCGCCCCCGCGTGCCATCCGTAAGTCCTCGGAATGACTTGAAGACCGGGGCTGACTCGGGGGGACACACGAGCGACCGATGATTTTCGGTGGGTCCGGGAGTCTAAGCGTCGAACCCATTTCTCGGAGGGATGACATGGCTCTCAAGCGAAGCTCGAAGATATTTCCTCACTTCTGGTACGCGAAAGAGGCGGAGGCGGCGGCTGCGTTCTACGCGTCGATCTTCCCCGACTCGCGCGTCGACCGAGTGACCACGCTGCAGAGCGAGACGCCAAGCGGACCCGCGGGCACGGTGAAAGTCGTGGACTTCACGCTGTTCGGCCAGCCGTTTCAAGCGATCAGCGCGGGGCCACTCGACCCGTTCAACCATGCCATCTCGATGGTGGTCGTTTGCGACGATCAGAAGGAGCTCGACCGCTACTGGGATGCGCTGCTGCAGGGGGGCAAGCCGGAGGCGTGCGGCTGGCTGCGAGACAAGTACGGCGTCTGCTGGCAGATCGTTCCGGCGGTGATGGACGAGATGATGGCGGACAAGGATCCCGTTCGCTCCAAGCGCGTCACCGACGTGATGTTGAAGATGATCAAGCTCGACATCGCAAAGCTGCAGGCCGCGTACGACGGGAAGAGCTAGGCGTCCTATCGGACGAACACGGGCGCAAACACGGCAACGGAGTACGGCACCGCGACCGTTCCGGAGGCTCGAATGCGGACGAGGAAATGGCCGCCGTGCTCGGCGCGAAGGAGGCGCACCTCGCCCGGCTTGTGCTGGGCGAGGTCACCGGGCCGGTTCAGCGGGAGCGGATGGCCCTTTTCATCGAGGAGCTCGACGTCGAGCGGCCCCAGCGATGCATCCCAGCGCACGACCACCCCCGCCTGGTAGCAGCAGTCCCCATAGGCGTGAATCCAGTCCGCATCTCCGGGGCACGCCACACTCCCCGTGAGCTGCAGAGGGCGCGGGGGATCGCTGAAGACGTGGGAGACGGCCCCGGCGGCCAGCGCTTGTTCCAGTGTGTCGTCGTCCTCCCGTTCATCATCGGTACAGCCCGAGCCGGTAGATGGCTCGCCCCCCGCCAAGGCCCCCGCCTCCAGACCGCCGTCACCCACCTCCACCACAGCGCTCGCAACACCCGGGGCTTGTCCTGAGGCCGTGCCATCCCGTGGCTCGCTCCGCTCCCCACCGGCCGAACGGCAGGCCCCCATCCCCCATAGCGAGCTCAGCATCACCACAAGGCACAGGGACTCCCTCGAGCGGAGGCGGAACCGGGGCCGGAAGGCGAGAGCCCGCCGCCCGTAGCGAGGGAGCGGCAGGAACCGAAGGAGGAACGAACGGAGCCACTGAACCAAGCCGGCCTGCTGTGCAGCACCTTCGCGCTGAATGGCTTCGAGTGCTGCTGGAGCGGGGAGTTGAGTGGGTCTGGTGCTCACGAGGTGCCAACCTCTCATTCATCCTTGCGTATGCAACCAGTTTTATTACTCCCCCAGGTTGCGGGTCGAGAAGACGTCGTCGGCGATGGCCTCGTTCACCTTCCAGCTCTTGCGGACAAGCCGGGTCCAGTTGCCCCCTGTGTTGTCGACCATCTTGAGCTCGGTCGGGCTGCAGACGTTTCCCTCGCAGGTGTACTGGGAGCGGGTCTCGGTCTTGATGTTCGTGCCCGCCGCATTGAAGTACTGGAGCTCGCTCGGCAAGGTCCTGTCCTTGTTCACCATGAACGTGATCTTCGAGTACGTCGGCGTGAGGCCGGCCTTGGGCGTGGCGATGAGCTTCCACTGCGTGGGCGTTTCCGAGGCGATCTGGGCGGTGTAGGAGCCGCTGTACGACGCCGTGGCCATGTCGTCCAAGCTGTAGGCGAGGCCGAGGAAGCCCTGATCGCTGGTGTGGCTGGCAATGCGCCGGACCTTCTTGAAGGCGGGCAGGTAGACGTACATCTGCGTCGGAGAGATGATCAGGGCCCGGGTCCCCTTCATGTCCGCGGGAGCGAGGAACTCACTGAGTCTTTTGCTTCCCTTGCATTGGACCCTCATCCCCAGCTTCCGCTCCGCCTTACCGGGCTCCTGGTTGGTGCCCTCGTATTCGAAGGTCAAGGTCTTGGCGCGGTTCATGGCCGCGTCCATGGCGGCGAGCACCTTGTCACCCGCCGCATCAGCGCGGGCCGTGCCGCTCACGATGAGGCTCACAGCGACAAGCCTCCTGATAAAGGCAGTCATCTCTCTTATCCCCTTCCCTACCCAGCGTTGTTCTTGATCCAGTCGACGTATTTGCCGACCCGGGTGTAGATGCCCGGACGATTCGATGCCGCGCAATCCCAGCCCCAGCTCGTGATCCCCACGAGCTCGCCATTGATGACCAGGGGGCCTCCACTGTCTCCCTGGCAGGTGTCCTTGCCTCCCTCCGTCGGCCCCGCGGCGATCATGTTCTTCGTGATGACCATAGAGCCGTAACCCGCCTGCGCGGTCGCACGCGAGACGATGGGAAGGCTTACACTCCGCAGAGCGGCCGGAAGGGCCGAGCTGCCGTACGAGATCACTCCCCAACCCGAGGCCAGTGCCGTCGCTTTCACCGCTGGATCCGAACCTGGAGCAGGCAGCTTGACGGCCTTTGCTTGGGTTGAGCCCAAAGTCATAGCAGAGGAGAGTTTGATCAGCGCGATGTCGTTGTCGATGGTTGAAAAATTGTAGGAAGGATGCACAACGATCGAGCTGACGGAAACGAGCGCTCCCCCGGACCCATGATACAGACTGTTGTATCTGACCGAGATCTCCGAAGGTTGTCTTCCGGCCACGCAGTGGGCAGCCGTGATCACCGTTTTGGAATTATAGATCACACCTCCACAAAAGTGAGAGGTATTCCGCAGGGAAACCTGCCACGGAGCCTCGCCTGCTGGGGACGCATACCCGCCGACGATTTCTCCACCCACGCTCCCAACACCCTCGAGCCCGCTGACATCGTCCGTGTCCGCCCCGCCGCAACCCAGCAGACCCATCGCGACAACCATTCCAAACATGAAACGCATGCGGTGTTTCTCCCTTCATCGTGTGCACCAGAAGTGCCGCGGGGATGCGTGTGCACGCAGCATGCCGCCCTAAACGGGCCGTCGTCCCAGCGAAGGCTCACGGACGAAACAGCGGCGGTCAGGGGCGTGGCGTGTCATTGACGCGTCAAGCGAGGCGGTGACTCGTCAAGACCTTGCCATCTTCCAGGAGTGGAACCTCCAGCCGTTCCACTGGTCCACCCGACCGCTGCGCACGCCCTGTTCATCGGCCGCATCGAAGGGAAGATGCGGCAGGGAGCCGAGGGGGATCCGGATTTCAAGGCCTGGCGAGCCTGCCCGAGCATCCGTCCACGCTGTGACGGGGCCACCTGCACGGCTCACTCACCACGCTCGCCTCCTCCGCACCTGTTTGGGGAGGGCTCAGTGTCCCGTGGCGACCGCGTAGAGGTACTCCGTGAACGCATCCACCGTTCCCGTTACCAGGTACTCGCGCCCCCACGACCACAGGCGGATGGCCACGGGCGCGCCAGAATCCGGGTCATCGCCCAGGTTGAGGCCCCCGAGATACGCGACCCAATGATCGGGCGGGAAGTCATCGTCTTTGCTGTGAACCTTGCTACTCAGCGAAGTGGGGGCTGTCCGCGCCTTGTGCGTCGACCTCTGCCAGTACATCTCCTCCTCGTGGTCGCTCCCGCCATCTTTGATGACGTTCGCATCGACCAGGAAGAAGGCGACGCCTCCAGCCTTGACGGCCTGCTCCGCTTTCTTCATGCAGTCCACCTCTCCCGAGTTGAAGCAGGTTTCCCACCCGCCGCTGGGGAGATTCAGGACGTCGCGTATCCACCCCCGCTGCTCTCCCCAGAAGGTCATGGATTCGAGGCCATTGGCCGTGTCGTCGATGTCCTCCCAGATGTTCTCGTCGTCGCGCATCGTGGCGGCGAGCAACCAGTCCACCTGCCCGATGTCACCCGCGATGACCAGCTCCTGACGAAGCTCCGCCTCCGCCTCGATGACACGCCCCGTTGCGCAGGTGAGCTTTCCTGCCTCGAGGAGCTCCTTGGCTGCGAGGACGTAGCGGGTGGGGGCGCGCCGCGCGAGCTCCATCACGATGGAGAGCGGACCGCAGAGGCCCGTGGGATCCTGGTCCAGGATCATGGGGTCGCGAAGGCGGTCGCGAAGCTCCGCGACGATGACCCGCCGGTCCATGTGAGCCCAGACGTTGGCTTTGCCCTGCGCTAGCGACCGCAGAGCCCCGCCAGCAGCACTGAACCGTCGTGCGAGCTGGCGGACGGAGACCACTCCACTGGGAAAGGCCGGGAACATCGGAACGGCGAGTGAGGCACGCATGCTCCATGGCCCGGTCTCGACGGCATCCAAGGCAAAGGCGGTATCGCGCAGCGAGAGCGGCATCACGGCTTCCCCGGAGGCTTGGGCCTCTTCCCATCCCCAGTGGGCGTCCTCGCCTTCTTGAGGCGGTCTCCGCCCTTTCCGGGGCGGGGTTGGAGCGACACTTGCGCGAAGACAGCGAGCACCTCACGCGAGGCGTGGAGTGGCCTGGCTCGCCAAGGGGCCTTCGGACCGGCGTGGTCTCTCGTATTCCTGGCACCCGGCGAGAGCGGGCGGAGATGCAGCATGATACCTCCGGGCCAAATGACCTGTTGATGACCTCACCGACATCGTGGACTGCCTCATGAGTCCGGAGTGTCAGATCAAGTCAGGCCGATCGGCAGAGAAGGATTTGAGAAAGATATCGTCCTTGGCGACCTCATTCTCCAAGAGCACGACATGAATGAACACGGACTGGCCTTCACGCACGACGGGCGCATAGCAGCACCCTTCCAGCTCCTGTCTTCCTGCCGCGGAACGGACCGCCAGCGTGTTCAGCAATCTGCCGTTCAAGGGTGAGTAGGAGTAGATGTATTGGTGGCCTTTGCTCGAATCACCGATTTTGCCCTGGCCAGAGGAGATGTACAGGTGATTGTTCGGCGACCAGAAGCCCCCTTGAGCATAGCCTTTGTCCGTGATGGGTGGGTTCAACTCCATGGTCTTGTTGGCGAACTTCCCCGTGTCGAGAGAATGCAGATACACCCGATGGATATTGAGCTCTCCTCCCGAGGTGATGACCATGCGCCGGGCGAAGTTGATGGCGATCATCCCGACTCTCCCGTTCACGTTCTCCAGAGGGATCCACTTCACGAAGTTGAGGGTATCTCCATTGCCCTCCATGACCAGGATCTGACCCGCGGCGCCTTGAGCGCCACACCAGTGGTCGATGTATATGTAGTTACCCTCAATGATGATGGCCCCCATGTGGTTGAAGGAGAACCCAGGGAGCGGCGGGTCGGGCGGCGGCACGGTCGTGAGCTTCCAGCTCTTGACCTTCTTGCCGCTCATTCCATCGAAGACGTGCAGCGTCATGGGATTGTTGGAGACATAGAACCAGCGGCCATGCGCGAAAGCACACCCCTGGATCTCATCCGTCCAATCCTTGTCCTGCTCGGTTCCCGGAATGGCCTCCCAGAACTTGCCCGGGAAATCCATGGAGCGCATCGCCTCTCGGAGGCTGAGCGGCGGTAGGAAGAAACTGCGGTACGAGACAAACTCTTTCGGTGAGTAGCCGATCTTGGCGAGTTGCTGTCTGTAGGAGATCACCTGAGGCCTCCGCGGACCAGGCTCGAGCTTCGCTGGATGAAACGGACAATCCCTGCCCGCTATTGGAGCGCGACGAGGATGGGAATGAGACCACGGCCAGATTCGAGCGCGCGCATCGCCTTTCCGAGCACCGCGCCGAAAGCCTTGCTGGAGTCCGAGGCGCGCATGGCGTGCCCCGGGGTGCTGGAAGTGGTGAGCAGATCGCCAATCTGGATGGGGCCCAGATCGGCGTCCACCTTGCAGTAGACGCGACCCACCAGGGCAATGGGCCGCCTGTCCGTCCTTCCATATTGCTTGCCAAGCACGAGGCCGGGCTTGAACGCGCCAGCGC
The DNA here is from genome assembly GCF_026626635.1 of Archangium lansingense. Classification (GTDB taxonomy): domain Bacteria; phylum Myxococcota; class Myxococcia; order Myxococcales; family Myxococcaceae; genus Archangium; species Archangium lansingense. The sequence goes on along the minus strand of NZ_JAPNKA010000001.1, from coordinate 5,198,063 downwards.
CGGAGATGACGCCGGCCACGCGCCTGTCATAGGCCTCCGTGCACTGGCGGAGCGTCCCCTCGGATTCAATGACCATCACGGTTCCAGGGTCCGCCTCCGCTACCGCCAGGACATCGAACTCCTCGGCGCAGTCGGCGTTCTGGAGCTGGATGTCGTCCGTCACCATCACCACACCTTCGAAGAAACCCGCGAAGGTTCCACCACGGCCAAAGACTCCGATCCCCTTCTCGCTGCGGGCATCCAGGCCGATGCCGGTGTTGCTCGTCGCGAAGACGGCCGTGTCCTTGGTTGCCGTGGCCCGGACCGCGATGCCCTGCTCGCTCGAGGCGTTGACTCCCAGGTTCGTGGTGCTGCGGGCATCCAGGCCGATGCCTGTGTTGCTCGTCGCGAAGACGGCCGTGTCCTTGTTGGCCGTGGCCCGGACCGCAATGCCCTGCTCACTCGAGGCGTTGACTCCCAGGTTCGTGGTGCTGCGGGCATCCAGTCCGATGCCCGTGTTGCTGGTGGTGAAGACTCCCGTATCCTTCTTGGCCGCGGCGCGGATCGCGATGCTCTGCTCACTCGAGGCGTTGATGCCCAGGTTCGTGGTGCTGCGAGCGTCCAGGCCGATGCCCGTGTTGCTCGTCGCGAAGACGGCCGTGTCCTTGTTGGCCGCGGCGCGGATCGCGATGCCCTGCTCACTCGAGGCGTGGATGCCCAGGTTCGTGGTGCTGCGGGCATCCAGGCCGATGCCCGTGTTGCTCGTCGCGAAGACGGCCGTGTCCTTGTTGGCCGCGGCGCGGACCGCGATGCCCTGCTCACTCGAGGCGTGGACGCCCAGGTTCGTGGTGCTGCGGGCATCCAGGCCGATGCCGGTATCACTCGTGGTGAAGACTCCCGTGTCCTTCTTGGCCACAGCGCGGACCGCGATGCCCTGCTCGCTGGTGGAACTGACACCAACTCCCTGAGCCGCAGTATTGATGCCTGTGACCGCAGGAACTGCGGCGTTGTTGGAATCCCCCTTCAGCGTTGTCACCGTCACTCCTTGTTGTTGACTGGTTCACTCGCTGTGAGGGTCGCAAAGAACCCGAGAGAATGTCAAAGAGCATGAGGAGCGCGCCACCAGCCTCATCCAGCGGCTCATGGGTGCCCACCGGCGTAGAAAAAAATAAGGCGCTCGCCGGCTCCTTGGAGTGCAACCGGCGAGCGCCTCTCAACACACCGTGACCGCACGGCGCGCGAATATGATTTCTACTCCAACAATCACTCGGACTGCACGTCGAGCGAGCCCCCCACGGTGCTCACCTCCACGTCGTGCTCGCCGTTGCCGTACTTCTGACGGGAGGAGCCCAGGCTCACGCCCTTCCCGTTGAAGCTGCCGCCCACCGAGGAGAACTCCACGTTGGCGCCCGCGCCACGCGGCAGCTTGAGCTTCACGTTGCCGGACACGGTGCTCACCTCGGTGTCCGCGAGCGCCTCGGGCGTCAGCTCCACGTTGCCGCTCACCGCGGACACCTCGAGCTGCCCCCGCGAGCCCTTCACCGACACGTCACCGCTCACCACCGACACCTCCTGCTCCCCCGCCACGCCGGACACCTTCACCGGCGCATTCACCGAGCTCGCCTCGAGCGAGGAGTCGCGCGGCACCTTCACCACGAAGTGCGTCTCCGGCGGATTGTGGCAGTTGGACAGCTTCTTCCCGCAGGCGCCGCAGCACACCTGCACCGTCACCTCGTCCCCCTCCTGCTTCACCTCGATGGGGTACCGGGCGCGCTCGGCCTCGTCGCCCTTCTGCGTCGCCTCCACCGACACCGTCTTCCCACTCACGGCCTCCACCTGGATGGTGCCGTTGACGTTGGAGACGCTCACCTTCGGCGTACCATCCGTCTCGAACTGCCAGGACTGTGATGCGGGAGTGGCGGCGAGGATCAGGACAAGGGCGAGATTCACGGCGGAGGCCTCGTAGGCAGAAGGTTGTCTCCCTCCCCTACGGGCCTCTGGAAAAATGATTTCACCCGCCCCGCGCGACCCGCCGGTACAGCACGTCATGCCTGCGTACCAGCCGCTCCAGGGACAGCTCGCGCTCCACGAAGGCACGCGCCTCGGCCCCCATGCGCCGGCCCATCTCCCGGTCCGCCAGCAGCACGCCGAAGGCCTCGCTCATGGCCTGGGGCCTCAGGGGCGGCACCACCAGTCCCCTGACCCCGTCCGCCACCAGCTCCGGATTGCCCCCCACGCGCGTCACCACCATGGGCAGCCCCGCCGCCATGCCCTCCATCACCGCGTTGGACAGGCCCTCCGCCGTGGAGCACAGCACTCCGATGTCCGCCCGGGCATATACGGCCGGCACGTCCGCCCGGTGTCCCAGGAAGTGCACCGTGTCCGTCAGTCCCAGAGAGCCCGCCAGCCGCTCCAGCTCCGGCCGCCGAGGGCCATCCCCCACCAAGAAGGCGTGCAGCGCGTGCCCCTTGAGGCGCACCATCGCCAGTGCCCGCAGCAGATCCTCCTGCCGCTTCACCGGGTGGTTCATGTTCGCCACATGCACCACTACCGGCGCGCCCCGCGTGTCCGGCAACGGGGCCTTCAGTCCCTCGTGCATCCGCGCATCGAAGCGTACCAGGTCCAGGCCGTTGGGGATGACGGACACCCGCTCCGCCGGCAGCCCCTCCTCCTCCACCAGCATGCGGCGAATGGCCTCGGCGTTGCCCACCACGTGGTCCGCCATCCACGTGAGGCTCCGCAGCAACGCCCGCCGCGTCTTCCCGTGCCAGTGCGCCAAATCCAATCGCCCGACGATCACCTTCGTCCCCGCCAGCTTCGCCGCGGGCACCACCAGCATCGTCGAATAGAAATCGTGCGCGTGCACCAGCTCCACCCGCTGGGCGCGCAGCCACTGCGCCAACCTCAGCGCCTGCAGCGCCGAGTTGGGCCGTGCCAGCGAGCCATTCAGCGGGAACACCTCCGGCGCGAAGCCGAGCCGCAGCACCGAGTCCATCAACGGCCCCTGGTCCTGCAACACCGCCAGCTGCACGCGGTAGCTGGGCGGTAGGCCCCTCAACAACTCCACCACTTGGACTTCCGTACCTCCGATGTGGAACGACTTGGTGAACTGCACCAGGCGCAGGGGTTCCTCCGCCATCCGTACTTCTTCACGCCGCATGGTTGGAGCCCTCCCAGCTCGCGACCAGCCGACCCTTGATCTCTGGAACCTTCGACGAAGCCTCCGCCTCCTGCGCCCGGGCGATGCGCTGCGCGCAAGCCGCCAGCCCGAACAGCACGTACAGGTGCGCGGAGAGGATGTAACCGGCAGACAACTGACAGACGAGGTAGCCGGCCATGGAGGCCGCTAGCCCTCGGGCCAGCCACCCCACCGCCGGGTTGCGCGAGGCCGCGAAGGCACCTCCCGTCGCACTCCCGGCGAACAGCAGGAAGACGCCCAGGCCCAACCAGCCCAGCTCTCCAATCACATCCAGGAAGATGTTGTGCGCCACGTAGGCGCGCGTGGCCTGGGGCGGCGCGTACAGGTGCCAGGCATGACGGAAGGCCCCCGCGCCCACGCCCAGCAGTGGCTTGTCCAGGCTGATGCGCGACGTCACCTGCCACGCATACACGCGGCCCATGGCCGAGGCATCCTCGTGGAAGGTGGCCACCGTCTGGTTGCGCTCCCAGAAGCTCTTCGGCGCGAAGACCACCAGCCCCAGCGCGAGCGCCGTGCCCAGCAGCACCGAGCGCAGCTTCCTCTGCTCACGCAGCGCCCACAGCGCCATGGCCACCGACAGGCCGATGAAGCCACCGCGCGAGTAGGTGAAGACGATGGCCACCAGCGCCATCACCACCGCCACCGCGCACGCCACGCGCCACAGCCAGCCGCTCTCCTTGCGCGCCAGGAAGGCCACCGCCAGCGGCACCACCAGCGCCAGGTTCATGGCCGAGCGGTTTGGATCCGCGTACACCTCCACCCAGTGCGCCCGGTAGCCCTCCACCAGCGTCTCGGGCGTGCCGGTGAAGTACGTGTGAATGACGCCCTGAGACGTCACCATCGAGGCCGCCACCAGGGCCCCACACACCACCGCCAGCCGCCTGGGCGTGGTGACCACGTTCACCAGCGTCAGGTAGATGGCCGTGAGCTTCAGCAGCTCGATGGCCGTGAAGCGCGTCACCTCCGGGTTCACCGACCAGGTGATCGAGGCCAGAGCCAGCCCCGCGAAGCACAGCAGCGCTACCCCTCGAATACCGTCGAAGAAAATGGGTTCCGCGCGCCCCACCCGCCGCAGCGCCATCAACCCTGCCGCCAGGCCCGAGGTCAGCAGCGCCAGCCGCAATGGCGCCAGCGCGGGTATCCACGCCTGCGGCAGCATGTACATCAGCGCCGCGAAGGCGGTCAGCGCATAGAAGGACACTACGTCCCGGCGTTCCGCCTTGTCGCCCAACCCCATCCCGTCCTCCTCCCGCCCCAACCCACGGTCCGTGGACCAGGGGCACCCTTCGCGCCAGCGATTCGCCAGCCAGGTGCCAGCCCACTGCCATCCAGATGATGGTTCAGGTGCTAGCAGGCGATGTGCCAGCGGCCCGCGCCAACAAAGGCCCGTGGATCCAGGCCCTTAGCGCTCAGGGGGACCGGTACTTCTGGGAGGTGGGACTGAAAGGATTACGGCTCTCCACCTTCGATGGGCAACAGGACGGAGGCGATGGGATTCAACTTGCCCTCTTGAAGGAACGACGGCGCCAGCTCCTCCAGCAGACGGGCGAGCGTCACGTCCACCAGCCGGCGCAGCTCGGGCCGGGTGGACTCGGGCACCACCAGCTCCAGCACCGCCGCCGCCCGCGAGGCCACGTCCGGGCGCAGGCGCGGAGTCTCGGCAGTCTCCTCGAAGAGCATCGCCCCCAGCGCGTCCCTTCGCGCCGAGGGCACCGGCCGCGGATTCAGCTTCCCCTCCAGCAGGGCCATGGCCACGGTGGCGGCGAAGAAGCGATCCACGCCCAGTACGCGCGGCTCCACGCCGAAGCGGGCCAGCACCTCGCGCGCCCGCTCCTGCGTGCCGCCGAGCAGCGCGCCCAGCAGCGCCACCTGGGCCTCTGCCCTTGCCAGCACCTCCTCGCTGGCGGCCACCTCGCGCCTCGAGCGGAAGGCCACCGGCTCCGCCCCGGGCACCTTCAACGTGCGGCGCGGGCGCTTGCGGCGCAGCGCCTCGATGGCGGCGGCCTCCTCCGGGAAGAGCAGCGGCGTGCCCTCTACCTGCGCCAGCGGCTGCTTCATCAACCGGTCCGCGCGGAACTTGAGGGACAACGTCAGGGAGAAGCCCACCTGGAAGATGCGCCGGGTCTCCGTGTCGCGCACCACCAGCACGGCGCGCGAGGGGTCTCCTCCCGTCAGGTGCTCCAACCCCAGCAGCAGGTAGTCGCGCACCATCTCGCCCACGCGCCGGATGGCGTCCAGGTCTCCGGGGTCCTCCACCTCCGCCACCAGCGTGGCGTTGGCCAGGTAGCGCAGCTCGCCCTCCAGGTTCTCCCGCTCCACGTCGTCCAGGGCGCGGAAGGCCGCATCCAGGTAGTCCGGCTGCGACCTGGAGGCCACGAGCGCCGCGGCCACCGCTGGAGCCGGCGCGGGCCCGGTGTCCACCCGGCTGAAGAGCCTCGCCGCCTCCTCCAGGGCCGGGAAGCCCAGGTCCTGCAGCCGCCCCGTGCGGAAGCGATAGGCCGACTCCTCCAGCTCGCCGGGCACCTCCCAGCGCGTGGCCTCGAGGAAGCGCACCGCCTCGAAGGGGTTCTCGGCGATCAGATCGCTGAGGATGGAGCGCATGGCGGCCAGCTCCGGGCCCTCCACGCCCTTGAACTCCACCAGGTAGCGGCCCTCGGGCGTCTCCAGCGTCACGCCCTCCACGTGGACGTCCGGGTTCTCCTCCAGATCGTGAATGAGGGTGAACTCGCGCACCAGCAGCTCGAACACCTCGGTGTCCACCTTGCGCAGCTTGCGCAGGAAGTCGCCCGCCTCGTCCCCGCGCGCGGCGCGCAGCCAGGTGAGCACCTCGTGCAGGGCAACATGGTCCTTCTTCCACCCGCCCAGGTCCACGAAGGTGCGGAACTGCTCGGGCGAGGCGAGCTGGACGAGCTCGGTCGCGTCCGCCAGCCCCACCTCCATGATGGTGAAGTAGAGGTCCTCCGCGGGCAGCGAGCGCACCAGCGCCCGCGCGTCGCGCGATTCAATGAGGGCGTCCAGCCGCTTCTTCGCGGGCAGCGACGCGAGCTGCCGCCGCAACGTGCTCAGCGCCTGCTGGAGATCACTGCCGTTGCCCCTGCTTCCGTTTCCATGGCCGTTCGACACGGCGCGTGCCTACCACAGCGTCTCCCGGGCGGGGAGCAGAACGGGGGCTCACGCCGTCAGGGTGTTCAGCAACGCGTCCCACACCTCGTCGAAGCCCAGCTTCTCCGTGGCCGAGAAGGCGATGACGGCCTCGCGGGGCAGAGACAGCTCCTCGGCGAGCGCCTGCAGCCGGGGCTTGCGGCGCGCCTTGGGCAGCCGATCAATCTTCGTGGCCACCACCATGATCTGCCGGTTGGACTCCTGCAGGTAGTCGAGCGTCTGGAAGTCGTCCGGAGTAGGCCCCACCTCGGCGTCGATGATGCTCACCACCACCTTCAAATCCCGGCGCTTCTCCAGGTAGGCGGTGATCATCTTCTGCCACTCGGAGCGCTCGGACTTGCTCACCTTGGCGAAGCCGTAGCCGGGCAGGTCCGCGAAGCGCACCGTGTGGCGCTTGGTGCCGCGCTCCACGTCCACGTCGAAGAAGTTGAGCGTGCGGGTGCGGCCGGGGGTGTTGGAGACGCGCACCAGCTTCCTGCGGCCGGTCAGTGCGTTGATCATGGACGACTTGCCCACGTTGGAGCGGCCCACGAAGGCCACCTCGGGGGCGAGGCTGGTGGGGTAGCCCTTGGGCTCCACCGCCGTGGTGACGAAACGGGCATCGAGAATCTTGATCACTTATTTCTTCTTCGCGGGCTCGGGCGAGGCGTTCTCGGCCCGGGCCGACTTGCCGGTGCGCTCGGGGGACCAGTGGTCGATGGCCTTGAGCGACTCGACGAAATTGAACGGCTTGAGAGACGGAGAGGATGCGTCGTGGCAGTTGCGGCAGGCCTTCTCCGAGGGGTCCACCAGGCCCACCAGCCGGGCCAGCTCGGCGTCCTTCATCACGTAGCCGGGCGAGTAGTACTGGCCGCCGCCGTGGCAGGTCTCGCAGGTGACGTGGGAGACGCCCTGGGAGGCCTGGTCCGGCGAGTGGCAGGACAGGCACCGGGCGTCCTTCTGCTGGGTCTCGGAGAGCGAGTCCCCGGCCCGGGCGTGCTTGGACTGCATCCACGCCTCGTAGGCCGCCGGGTGGCAGCCCTTGCAGCTCTCCGGGCCGAGGAAGTCAGCGGCCACGGCGGCGCCGGAGAGGGAGAGAGCGAGGGCGAGGGCAAAGGACAGGAGCCAGGAGCCACGAGCGCGCATCGGTCGGGTCACTAGCAGACGACCCCCCAGGGGGCAAGGCAGAGGTGCGAAACCTGGCGCTCTTGTGACCTCCCGGACGAAGCGGGGGGTGCTTGAGGCCGCGCGGGGGAATCCGTTACACCTGAGGGGATGAGAACCATCGCCATCGTCGCCGTGCTCCTCGCCGCCGCGCCCGCGGTGGCCAAGCCGTGGCAGGGAATCGAACCCGGGCAGTCCAAGCGGGAGCAGATCATCCAGAAGTTCGGAGAGCCCTCGCGCATCGTCACCACCGAGGGCAAGGAGATCATCGCCTACTTCGACCAGCGGGCCATCAAGGGCACCAAGCAGGTGCAGTTCAAGGTGGACCCGGGCACGCAGCTCGTCGAGCGCATCGACGTCTTCCCCGGCCCCGTCATCGACAAGGAGTCGGTGGAGAGCACCTATGGCAACGCCTGCCCGGCCGGCAAGGCGACGGCCAGCCCCTGCTACCAGAAGAAGCTCACGGACGACTTCCGCACCTACATGCTCTACGCGAAGCTGGGGCTGGCCGTGTTCCTCAACGAGGACGGCAAGACGGTGCACTCGTTCATCTTCACGCCCCAGCCGGCCGGGAAGTAGGCCCACCACGTGAAGCTCTATGGACTGACTGGGGGCATCGCCTCCGGCAAGAGCACCGTGAGCCGGATACTCCGGGAGCTGGGCGCCCAGGTGCTGGACGCGGACGTCATCGCCCGCGAGGTGGTGGAGCCGGGCAGCCCCGGGCTCCAGGCCGTGGCCGAGCGCTTCCCCGGCGTCCTGGACGCGGACGGACGGCTGGACCGGGCGAAGCTGGGCGCGCGCGTCTTCGGGGACGCCCAGGAGCGGGCCGCCCTCAACGCCATCCTCCACCCCCTCATCGGCCAGCAGTTCCTCCTGCGCACCCAGGCCCTGGCCGAACTGGGCGTGGAGCGGGTCATCTACGACGCGCCCCTGCTCATCGAGAACCGGCTGCACGAGGGTATGGACGGGGTGGTGCTGGTGTGGGTGCCCCGCGAGGTGCAGAAGGCCCGGCTGATGGGGCGTGACGGCCTGGACGAGGCGGCGGCGGAGGCCCGGCTGGCTGCCCAGCTACCGCTCGATGGGAAGCGCCAGCATGCGACCTGGCTGGTGGACAACTCGGGAGATCTGGGGACAACCCGGGCCCGGGTGGAAGAGGTGTGGCGCGCGATGCTCGCGCGCGGCTGAGGGCCGGGTATGCTCCGCCGCCCATGAGCGAGAAGCGCAAGGAAGCCCGAGGCAAGGCCGGGACGTACTTCGTCACCGGCTACCCGGGTTTCATCGGCAAACGGCTGATTGAGCACATCATCCGCGAGGAGCCCAAGGCCCACGTCTACGCCCTGGTGCAGCCCAAGCACCTCAAGGAGGCGCAGAAGCTCGCCTCCCGGCTCCAGGGCACCGGGGCCACGCTGGAGCTGCTCACCGGCGACATCGTGGACATGCACCTGGGCCTGTCTGGCGAGGAGTACCAGCGGCTGTGCGAGCGGGTGACGCACATCTACCACCTGGCCGCCGTCTTCTACATGGGGGTGCCCAAGGAGACGGCCTGGCGCATCAACGTGGACGGCACGCGCAACGTGCTGGAGCTGGCGCGCGACTGCGAGCACCTGCAGCGCTTCAACCACTTCTCCTCCTGCCACGTCTCCGGTGACCGCGTGGGCGTCATCGCCGAGGACGAGCTGGACAGCGGCCAGCACTTCCGCAACGTCTACGAGGAGACCAAGTTCCAGGCGGAGAAGCTCGTCCAGCGCGCCTCCTCCACCATTCCCACCACCATCTTCCGCCCGTGCAGCGTGGTAGGCGACTCACGCACGGGGGAGATCGACCGCTTCGAGGGCCCCTACTACCTGGGCATCCTCCTGGTGACGAGCCCGCTGGTGGTGCCGCTGCCCCTGCCCGGCAACGGCGTGGCCCCGCTCAACGTGGTGCCGGTGGACTACGTGGTGCAGGCGGTATGGGCGCTGTCACATGACACGCGCGCCGTGGGCCGCACCTTCCACCTGGTGGACCCCAACCCGATGAGCGCCCGCCGCGTCTACGAGCTCATCGCCGAGAAGGCCAACAAGAAGCTGCCCCGCTTCAACCTCTCGGCGCGGGCCGCGGACGTGATGATGCGCCTGCCCGTGCTCGAGAAGCTGGCCCGCCCCCAGCGCGCCGCCCTCAGCTACGTCAACCACCTGGCCATCTACAACTGCCACAACACCCTGGAGCTGCTGGACGGCACCGGCATCCGCTGCCCTCCCCTCTCCTCGTATCTGGATCAGCTCGTGGCCTACGTGCGCGAGCAGTACCGCCAGCGCCGTGAGCAGGCCTCCGAGGTGGAGGATCCGCTGGACCGCAATCCCGCCCCCGCCCCGGATGAAGATACGGGTACCCAGGCCCGTCGGAGCCGCCAGCCATGAAACCCACCCTCTCCCGCTTCCTCTTCCTTCCCCTCGCCGCCGTGCTCGGCGCCGGCTGCGTGGTGAACCCCAACCCGGATGAGCAGAAGGATCCGTGCGATCCCAACCCCTGCACCCAGGGCGACAAGACCTGGTGCGTCAACGAGGACGGCAACGCGCGCTGTCTGTGCAAGCAGGGCACCATCCAGCGGCCCAGCGGCGTGTGCGAGCCCCTCACCACCCTCAACTGCCCCGAGCACACCGGCGACAACTCCGAGCCGGATGACTGCCTGACGAAGGCCGTCACGCTCGCCTCCGACGCCACCACGCAGCGCCACCAGAGCATCGAGCCGGTGGGCGACTACGACTACTTCCGCATCGACGGCAAGCTGCGCACCGTCTACAGCGTCACCGTGGAGCCCGGCGCCGGCGCGCTCATGCCGCGACTGGACGTCTTCGATCAGGGCGGAGTGTGGATCTCCTCGCAGGATGGCCGGCCCAAGGCCCAGGTGGGTTTCAAGGCCCGCGCCAACGCCCCCTACTACGTGCGCGTGAGCCACTCGCCCTTCGATCCCTCCCCTGCCACCGGCCAGTACGCCCTCACCCTCGCCCCCGTGGGCGAGGATCTGCACGGCGACAGCTCGAACGACGCCACCACCATCGTCCCGGACGTGGGGGGCAGCACCAACCCGACCGTGACCTACGGGCGCGTCGAGTACGCTCAGGACGAGGACTGGTTCGTCATCTCCGCCACGCAGGGCACCACGTACCGCATCGAGTTCGACACCAACCGGGTCGTGCCCGCACTCGCTGGCTTCACCAGCGACGACGTGAAGAACCCCTTCCACACCTGGCACAACTCGTTCGTGGAGATCCGGGCGGACAGCACCACCAAGCTCTACCTCGTCATGTACGCGAACGAGGGCGAGACGGGCGGCTACGGCTTCCGCGTGTTCCGCTACAACTGATCAGCGGACGGCGATGATGTCCTGGTCCATCAGCCGGGCCAGGACCCGCAGCGTGTCCAGCCGGGACATGCCCGAGACGGAGAAGAGAGCCTCGAAGCTGAGGCCTCCGTCGATGCGCGACAGCAGGAAGCCCGCGCGGGGATCCAGGCTGAGCTTCATCAGCTCCGCCATGCGCAGCTTGAGCGTGGGCACCCGCTTCAGGTCTCCCAGCTTCGCCTCCAGCGAGGCCTGATACATGCGCCCGCAGCGCTCACGGGCCGCCGCCAGCCGCGCGTCACCCGGAGCCAGCTGCTCGGCCTTGCGCACCAGCTCCATCGCGCTCGACACGTCTCCCAGCGCGAGCAGATCCTCCACTCCCTGCAGCAACGTGGGCAGTTCCTGGCGCGGGGCCGCCTGGGGCACGGGCGCGGGCGTACGCGCAGGCGCGACCGGGCGAAGGGCCACGGGCGCCGGAGTCACGGGCCGAGCAGCCACAGGCGTAACGGGCCGGGCCGCCACGGGCGCGGGCGCAACGGGCCGGGCCGCCACGGGCGCCGGAGTCACGGGCCGAGCAGCCACAGGCGTAACGGGCCGGGCCGCCAAGGGCGCAGGCGCAGGCGGCTGCGGCTCGGAGAGGAAGGCCAGCACGTCAGCGGTGATGTGACGGCCCTCTGCCGAGGCCTCGGGGGCCACCTCCTCCTCGTCCAGCAGGACGACGCTCACCTCCAGCATGGGATGGGGTGCAGCCGGCCGGGCGGGCTGGGACACCAATGGAGGAACGGACGTCAGGGACATGGGCCGCACGGCGGGCGGCGGCGCTGCCGTGACTGGGGCGGCGGCACGCGGGGCAGTCCCCTTCGCGAGCCACTCCCGGGCCCGGCGGTTGGAGGGATCATGCGACAGGGCACGCACGAACAGGCTCCGCGCTCCGTCGGTGTCCCCACCCAGGTGCAGCCAGAGTCCCGCCTCGATGAGCTGGTTGGCCCGGAGGACGTCGTGTCCCGAATCAATGGAGGCTTGAGGCGCGATCATCGGGAAACTCCAGAACGGAGCCCTTTCGGGGGAACTCAGGAAACCGTCACAACTGACGAAATCCTAGGCTCTACCCCGGGTCGCGTCAAACGCTATCGGCGGATTTTTTCAGAATGGAGGTACTCCTCCATCCGGCAACAGACCTCTCGATTTTCGGGAAATGCACTCTCAGGAAACGAGAATGCACTCCCCGTGGAGAGCAGAGGGCGATCAGGCCTTGAGGGCGCGCTCGAGGATGCGCACGCCCTGGTCCAGATCGTCGTTGGCCACGGTGTAGGCCGGGGCGAAGCGGATGGTCTTCTCGCCGGCGGAGTTGACGAGCAGGCCCAGCTCGCGGCACTTCGAGATGTAGGGCGCGGCGTCCTGGAAGAGCTCCACGCCGACCAGCAGACCCAGGCCGCGCGCCTCCTTCACGATGGTGGGCAGGCGGCCCTGGAGCTCGCGCAGGCGCGAGAGGAAGTACTCCCCCTTCTGCGTCACGTCGCGGAGCATCTGCGGCTCGGTCACCTTGCGCACGACGACGTTGGCGGCGACGGCGGCGATCGGGTTGCCGCCGAAGGTGGAGCCGTGGGTGCCCGGCACCAGGCTCTTGCCGGCCTCCTCGGTGCACAGCATGGCGCCAATGGGCAGACCGTTGCCGAGCGCCTTGGCCAGGCTGATGCCGTCCGGGAGGATGCCCTCGTGCTGGAAGGCGAAGGGCTTGCCGGTGCGGCCCATGCCGGTCTGGATCTCATCCACGAACATCAGCAGGCCCTTCTCGTCGCACAGGGCGCGCAGGGCCTTGAGGAAGCCCGGAGGCGCCAGGCGCACGCCGCCCTCGCCCTGGATGGGCTCCACGAGGATGGCGGCGGTGTGCGGGCCCACGGCCTTGCGCACGGCGTCGATGTCGCCGTAGGGCACGTGGATGAAGCCCGCGGGCAGGGGCTCGAAGCCCTTCTGGTACTTCGTCTGGCCGGTGGCGGTGACGGTGGCCAGCGTGCGCCCGTGGAAGGAGTTCTCGAAGGTGATGACCTCGTAGCGGTCCGTGTTGCCCCGGTCCTTCTGGACCTTGCGGGCCAGCTTGAGGAGAGCCTCGTTGGCCTCCCCGCCCGAGTTGCAGAAGAAGGCGCGCTGCAGACCCGAGGCCGCGGTGAGCCGGCCGGCCAGCTCGATCTGCGGCTCCGAGTAGAAGACGTTGGAGACGTGCCACAGCTTCTCGAGCTGGGCCTTCACCGCGACCACCACCTCCGGGTGGCAGTGGCCGAGTCCGCACGTGGCGATGCCGCCCAGCAGGTCCAAGTACTCACGACCATCCGCGTCCCAGACACGCGAGCCCAGCCCGCGCTCCAGCACGATGGGCTGCTGCTTGTAGTTCTGCAGCAGGTGAGCCTTGGCCTTCTCCATCCACTGCTCGTTCTTGGCAGTGGTGCCCTGCGGGGAGGCATCGGTCTTGGGGGTACTGATGGGCGTCGTAAGCGGCACGTGGGCTCCTGGTGTGGCTAGAGGATGTAGCGCGACAAGTCCTCGTCCTGGACCACGGAGGCGAGGCGCTCGCGCACGTAGGCGGCATCTATTTGCAAATCCTTCGGTCCCTGCTCGCTGGCAGTGAAGGATACATCGTCGAGCAGTCGCTCCAGAACCGTGTGCAGCCGCCTCGCCCCGATGTTCTCGGTGCGTTCGTTGACGGACTGAGCAATCCGGGCCAGCTCCAGAATGGCGTCATCGGAAAAGTTCAGACGAACGCCTTCAGTGGCCAGGAGCGCGGTGTACTGGCGGATGAGCGAATTACGCGGCTCGCGGAGAATCCGGACCAGGTCATCACCACTGAGTGGATCCAGCTCCACGCGGATGGGGAAGCGGCCCTGGAGCTCGGGGATGAGATCGCTGGGCTTGGAGACGTGGAAGGCGCCCGCGGCGATGAAGAGCATGTGGTCCGTCTTCACCTGGCCGTACTTGGTGTTGACGGTGGAGCCCTCGACGATGGGGAGGATGTCGCGCTGGACGCCCTCGCGCGACACGTCCGGGCCGGAGCCCTTTCCCGCCCCCTCGCGGCTGGCGATCTTGTCGATCTCGTCGATGAAGATGATGCCGCCGGTCTCGGCACGTACGAGCGCCTCACGGGTGACGCGCTCGTTGTCCACCAGCCGAGCGGCCTCCTCCTGCTCCAGCAGCCGGAGGGCCTCGGGGGCGCGCAGCTTGCGCCGGCGCGAGCGGCTCATGCCGGGCATGTTCTTGAAGAGATCCTGCAGGTTGACGCCGATCTCCTCCATGCCCTGGCCGGAGAAGTTGCGCAGGAAGGTGGGAGAGCCGGTCTCGGCCGTCTCCACCTCCACCTCCTGGTCATCGAGCGTGCCGGCGCGCAGCTGGGCCCGGAGCTTCTCGCGCTCCAGGTCCCCGAGCCGGGGCGCCACGGGCGTGGGCGGAGGCGTCATGAAGCCCATTCCCCCCGAGGGCCGCGAGGGCGCATTGCCGGAGAGCAGCTGCGCCAGCCGGTCCTCGGCGAGCTCGATGGCGCGCTCGCGCACCTTCTCCATCTCCTCGTCGCGCACGAGCGCGATGGAGGCCTCGACCAGGTCGCGCACCATGGACTCGACGTCGCGGCCCACGTAGCCCACCTCGGTGAACTTGGAGGCCTCCACCTTGACGAAGGGGGCCTGCGCGAGCTTCGCCAGCCGGCGGGCGATCTCCGTCTTCCCCACGCCGGTGGGGCCAATCATGATGATGTTCTTGGGGTGGATCTCATCGCGCAGGTCCTCGGAGACCTGCTGGCGGCGCCAGCGGTTGCGCAAGGCGATGGCCACCGCGCGCTTGGCGGCGTTCTGTCCGACGATGTAGCGGTCCAGCTCGCCGACCACCTCGCGCGGGGTGAAGGCGGGGATCTTGCGTGCGTTGCTCACGGTGATGCCCCCTCAGAGCTCTTCGATGGTGATGTTGGAGTTGGTGTAGACGCAGATGTCCGCGGCGATCTGCATGGCATGGGTGGCCACCTCACGAGCGGGAAGCTGCGTATGCGTCATGAGCGCACGGGCGGCGGCGAGCGCGTAGGAGCCTCCGCTGCCCACGGCGGCGATGCCGTAATCAGGCTCGATGACGTCGCCAGCGCCGGAGAGGATGAAGGTCTTCTCGCGGTCGGCCACGATGAGCAGGGCCTCCAGGCGGCGGAGGAATCGATCGGTCCGCCAGTCCTTCCCGAGCTCGACGCACGCGCGGGCGAGGTTCTTCTGGTGCTCCTTGAGGCGGGCCTCGAAGCGCTCGAAGAGGGTGAAGGCGTCGGCGGTGCTGCCCGCGAAGCCGGCGAGGACGGAGCCATCGCCGATGCGACGTACCTTCTTCGCGGTGTTCTTCATGATGGTCTTGTCGAGACTGACCTGACCGTCACCCGCGATGACGACCTTTGCCTCTCTGCGCACGCAGAGGATGGTAGTGCCGTGGAACATGCCGGGAGGTTTAACAAGTGGACGCGGGCGTTTCCATGATTCCCCGACCGGCTGTTCGCCCCTTCACCCTCCCGCGCAGTAGCGCGGTGCAGCGCGCCGTTCAGGGCACCTTGAGCTTTGGGAGCCCCTCGGCCGGACTGGCCCGCCGCATGCTTTGGCGCCGCGGGCCATGCCCGGACCCCATGACCTCTTCGCACGTTTCACCTTCGGCCATCCCGAGCGGGCCGCGGCCGAGCTGCGCGCCGCCCTGCCCCCGCATGTCGTCTCCGAGGTGGACTGGTCATCCCTGCGGCGAGAGCCCGGCTCCGTGGTGGACCCAGAGCTGCGGGAGACCGAGAGCGATCTGCTCTTCACAGCCCGCCTGCGAGGGGGCCAGTCGCTGCTGCTCTATGTGCTGCTGGAGCACCAGTCCTCGGTGGACAGGTGGATGGCGCTGAGGATGCTGCGGTACGTGGTCCGCCAGGTGGAGCACTGGCGCGAGAAGCACCCCGAGCGCACGGTGCTTCCGGTCATCATCCCCCTGGTCATGTACCACGGGCCGGACGGCGTCTGGTCGGCGCCCCGGAGGGTCGAGGAGCTGTTCGACCTGCCGGGCGAGGACGCGCAGAGAGAACGCTGGCGAGCGCTGGTGCCACGCTTCGAGTACCTGCTGGATGACCTGACGGCCGAGCGGGCCGAGGCGCTCATGGCACGTCCTGGTCCGCCCCTGGCCCAGCTGGCATGGCTCGTTCTGCGCTATGGGCGCACCGGGGAGCTGGCCCACCGTCTACCGGACTGGACTGCACTGTTCGCGCAAGTGCATGCCGCTCCGGACGGCACCGAGAGTCTGGTGGTGGTCATCCGCTACCTCCTCTTGATCGGAGACAGGAGCATCCGCAGAGCAGCGGGGCAGGTGCTACATTCCGTGATGGACGCACAGCAAGCGGAGGAACTCATGCGCGGCAGGGGCGAGACTCTCATCGAGCGGGGACATCGGCGGGGGTTGGAACAGGGACGGCTCCAGGGGCGTGCCGAGTCCATCATCCAGATTCTAGAAGCGCGGGGTATGGACGTCAGCGATGAAGCTCGGCAGCACATCCTCTCGTGCACGGACGCGGCAATCCTCGACCGTTGGTTCAATCGAGCCCTCAAAGCCACCACCCTCTCCAACGTTCTGGGCGATCTGGCGAGCTGACACCGCGCCTCCACCCCGAGGTTCAATGGTGGTGCGCAGCGGGGTAACACGGGCTCAACCTGGGAGGCTCGATACCCTCACCCCGTCCCTCTCCCGAGGGGAGAGGGGAAATCAGGCTCTCGGATGCGCGGCGTCGTAGACCGCCTGGAGCCGCTCCACGCTCACATCCGTGTACCGCTGCGTCGTGGACAGGCTCGCGTGGCCCAGCAACTCCTGGATGCTCCGGATGTCCGCCCCTCCGTCCAGCAGGTGCGTCGCGAACGAGTGGCGCAGCGCGTGCGGACTCACCTTCCGCTGCAGCGCGCACTGCACCACGTACGTGTCCAGGTGTCTCCCGATGCTCCGCGGTGTCAGCCGGCCTCCCCGGTAGTTGAGGAACACCGCCTCCTCATCCTGCCCTTCGCGCGGCACCGCGAGCAGCTCGCCCCGGCGCGCCAGGTATGCCTCCAGCGCCCGGATGGACTGCGCGTTCACCGGGCACAGGCGCTCCTTGCTGCCCTTGCCCATCACCCGGATGATCCGTCCACTCCGGTCCACGTCCAGCAGGTTCAGCCCGCACAGCTCGCTGATGCGCAGGCCTCCGCCGTACAGAATCTCGAGAATCGCCCTGTCTCGCAGGCCCAGCACCGTCTTCTGCGAGGGCATGTCGAGGATCGCGAACAGCTCGTCCACCGGCAGCACCTTGGGCAGGCTCTTGGGCAGCTTCGGGCTCTTCACTAGCTTCGCCGGGCTGCCGGGCAGCAGCTTCTGCCGCACCAGGTACTTGTAGAAGCTCTTGACGCTCGCCAATCGCCGCGAGCGGCTCGACGGCGCATGATCCACCGCCAGCGTGCCCAGGTAGCCGCGGATGGCCGCGTGTGAGGCCGACAGCAGCGTCAGCTTCATCCGCTCGACCAGGTAGCGCTCGAAGTCCACCAGGTCGATCATGTAGTTGCGCACGGTGTGCGGGCTCGCGCCCTTCTCGTCATCGAGGTAGACGCGGAACTTCTCCAGCAGCGGCGACAGCTCGGCGGTGCTCATGGGCGGCTCCAGCGTAGACGCAACCGGGCCGCCCGCAAGCTTCTCACGGCTGAGCAGGCGCCACGTACACGCCGGCGTTCGCGCCCTTCAGCACGTACACCGCCAGCGAGTCATCCTTGCCCGCGAAGTACGCTGGCAGCTGCGCGCCCTGGTCGAGCGTCTTCCTCGCCTGCGTCTTCACGTCGTAGACAGCCACGTCGAACGTGTCCGAGTCCATCCGCGCCGAGGTGGCGAGAATCCGGTTCCCATCCTCGGACAGCTTGTAGCTGTAGATGCCCTGCAGCCACGTCTGCGGCTGGGCCTGTGCGTCCCTGGGCAGCGGCAGCGCCTTGAAGTCGCAGGCGCGGCCCTCGCGGATGCAGCCGGCGCGGAACACCAGCGCCCCCGGGGTGAAGCCGTAGCCGAACACGCCCGGGTGGGCCTTCTCCGCCTTCTCCGCGCCCACCTGGTACAGCATCAGGTCCACCGAATAGATGGGCTTGAGAAAGCGCGAGAGGAAGGCCACGTACTTGCCGTCCTTGCCCCACGTGAAGTTGGGCACTCGGCTGCCCACCAGCTTCGGCTCCCCATCCGGCAACGACACCACCCCCATCAGCCCCGCGCCCGCCGGCAGGTCGTACTTCGCCAGGAAGCCCAGCGCCTGCGAGTCCGGAGAGAAGGCCAGCTCCTTCACGCGCTCGCCCACCTTGCGCCCCGGCTCGCCCGAGGCCGGGCCCACGTACAGGTCGCCCGGCTGCTCCGGCTTGCCCCCATCGTTGCGCGCCAACCACTTCGAGTCCGGCGAGAAGGCGAACGCCGTCGTCCCCGACGCCACCTTCCGGCCCTTCAGCTCCGGCAGGTCCGCCAGGTACAGGTCATACATCCCCGACACCGCCGGGGTGCGCACCTGGTACGCCACGCGCTTGGAGTCCGGCGACAGCACGTAGTCGCCTACCTGGTCCGCCAGCTTGCTCGGCTCACTCTGCTTGCCCGCGGGCTCCTCCACCGGCACCGCCAGCAGCCCACCGGCTGCCGCCAGCCGCCGCTTGAAGAACAGCATCTTGCCGTCCGGGGAAAACTCCGCCGTGGACACCTCGCCACCCACCTGACGGAAGGGCCCCGACGGCAGCGCCCCCAGCTTCAGAATCCCTCCGTCCACGAAGGCCAGCTTCGAACCGTCCGGGCTCGGCAGGAAGTACGACACCGCGTCTCCCAGCTTCTGAGGCTCGGCGCTCGGCTCGCTCAGGGCCAGCACGTGCAGTGCCCCGGACTGGATCGCCAGGTTGTACCCGGTGAGGTACAGCACGTGCTTCGAGTCCGGGGTGAAGAGCATGCCCCCGGGCACGTTGGTCACCGCGTCCCCCAGCTTGCGTGGCGAGCCTCCCGTCACCGGCACCACGTACAGCGTGCCCAGCCTCATCTGCGGAGGAATTCCCTCCACCGTCGGCTTGCGCGTCTTCGTCAGGTACGTGGCGAACTGCCCATCCTCGGTGACGCGCAGATCTTCCGCCGGGCCCTCGGCCAGCATGACGCCCAGCCCACCCACCGCCGCTCCGGCCCGAGCCTTCCCCTGCCCTGCTCCGCCGCCACCGCCCTGGTCCTCGCCGCGCTTGCACCCCACCAGCGCGAGCGCCAGCAGCGCCCCCGCCATCACGCTTCGTCGGTTCATGCGCTCCCCTGATGATCCTGCGCGGGGGGCACACTCGGCAGCCACGTGGCCAGGTCCGCCCGTGCCCGCTCCGCATAACGCGCCCGCTTGTCCGCCTTCTTCACCCGCCCCGGCAGCGGCGGGAACAGCCCGAAGATGACGTTCGAGGGCTGGTAGTCGTAGTCCGGCGGGTGTGCCTCGCCCGTCACGTGGCGGTAGAGCGAGCCCAGCGCAGTGGTGGCCGGCGGCGGGACGAACTCGCTCCCCGTCAGCCTCGCGTACACCGCCAGCGCCGTCAGGTACCCGCACGCCGCCGACTCCACGTACCCCTCCACGCCCGTAATCTGCCCCGCGAAGAACAGCCGCGACTCCGCCTTGAGCGACAAGTCCCGTCCCAGCAGCCTCGGCGAGTCGATGAAGGTGTTGCGGTGGATCTGCCCCATCCGCAGGAACTCGGCGTTGGCCAGGCCCGGGACGCACGTGGTGAAGATGCGCTTCTGCTCGCCCCAGGTGAGGCGCGTCTGGAAGCCCACCATGTTCCACGACGTGCCCGCCTTGTCCTCCATGCGCAGCTGCACCACCGCGTAGGGCTCGTCGCCCGTGCGCGGATCCTTCAGCCCCACCGGCTTCATCGGCCCATAGGCCAGCGTGTCATCGCCTCGGTCAGCCATCACTTCGATGGGCAGACAACCCTCGAAGTATTTGGGTTCCTCGAAGCTGTGCGGCTGCAGCTTCTGCCCCGCCTTCACCTCGGCGATGAACCGGTAGTACTCCTCCTTGTTCATCGGCAGGTTGATGTAGTCGTCCCCCCCGCCCTTGCCGTAGCGGCTGGCGCGGAAGGCGATGTTCATGTCGATGGAGTCCCCCGCCACGATGGGGGCAATGGAGTCATAGAAGTAGAGCTTCTCCCCCACGTAGCGCTCGAGGTCCTTCGTCAGCGCGTCCGAGGTGAGCGGCCCGGTGGCCACCACCACCACGCCCTCGGGCAGCTGGTCCACCTCGCCCGGCACCACCTCCACACCCGGGGCCTCGCGCACCGAGCGCGTCACCGCCGCCGAGAAGGCCTCCCGCTCCACCGCCAGGGCATCCCCCGCCGGCACCCGGTGCGTGTCCGCGCACCCCAGAATCACCGACGAGAGCGTCCGCAGCTCCGCGTGCAGCAGACCGATGGCGCTCTCCGGGTTGTCCGAGCGCAACGAGTTGGAGCACACCAGCTCCGCGAACTGGTCCGACTTGTGCGCTGGCGAGCGCTTCTGCGGCTTCATCTCCCGCAACGTCACCGGCACCCCGCGCCGGGCGAGCTGCCAGGCGCACTCGCTGCCCGCCAGTCCGCCGCCAATCACCGTCACCCGCTGAAGCTTCACGTCCTGCATCCCTCTCTCCACAGGCCAATTTCGGCCCGTCCGCCAACTGTTAGCAGGACCCCCTCTCCCTGTCCCACCCTTCCGCTCCTGGATGTCCACCCCCCGGATGACGGCCTCCTGCCTGCTCGCCCACTCCTCGGCCATCCGACACGTAGGGTTCGCAGAAACAGTTTCCCTACCTGCCTGTGGCTCCTAGGTTTTCCCCGTTCATCGCGCGGGAAATCAGGCCGGGCGACGCAGTGCACCATGACGGAGCGACAGGCCATGAACCGAACCAACGACCTTCTGAAGATCCGCGACCTCCTCCAACGGCGTCGCCGAGACATTCTACAGGCCAGCCAGGGGGCTCAGCGGGAGTTGACCGCGCTGAAGGACCAGGATCGGGATCCCGAGTACGAGGAGAACGCCCAGGCCGAGCTGGCGGACTACACCCTCTCCAGCCTGATGGAGGCGCAGCGGCGCGAGGTGATGCTCATCGATGCCGCGCTGCGTCGGATGGACACGGGCGTGTTCGGCACCTGCGTGGACTGCGGCTACGACATCCCCATCGAGCGGCTGGAGGCACTGCCCTTCGCCATCCGCTGCGAGGAGGACGCGACACGCCACGAGCTGGAGGTGCGCGGCGGCCACCAGGCAACGCCGACCATCTGACGCTCGGGTGCACGGGCCTGCGGGAGCCTCCGGAAGACCGGGGGCTCGCTATTGCGGCTTGCCCTCGTCCTGGAGGACGACGAAGCGGTAGTTCTCCAGCTCGTTCTGCCCGGCGGTGTAGAGCACCGTGAGCAGCATGTCGTAGGGGATCGCCTTGTCCGCGATGACGGACAGCTCCCCGCTGAAGGGGGCCGCCGGGTTGCGCTCGGCGATGTACTTCAGCTTCTCCACTTCCTTCTTGAGCTGCGCATCCAGGGGCATCACCACCCGGCCCTGGAGGGCCTCGGGAGGAATCTGCCCCCGAGCCAGCTTCAGCACTTCCTTCTCCCCCACGAGGATGTTCTTGGGGGTGACGGTGACCACCACCGTGTCCTTGGGCGTGGCGCGCGTGGAGGACACCGGCGGGCGCACGTCCTCGCTGGCCGTCATCGCCGCCGAGGACGAGGCGAAAGACTTGAGGAGGAACACCAGGAGGATGGTCATCATGTCCATCATCGCGGTGATGTTCAGCTCCTTGATCTCCCCGGCCGCCTCGCGCTCCTTGCGCTTCTTGCGCGCCAGGGCCTTGCGGTAACGCAGCCGCTGCAGCTGCTCGTCATCCACCGGCACCTGCTGGGCCGTCTCTCCCGTGGCCGCCATCTAGAGGGTCCCCAGGGTGACGTCCGGGAAGAGCGTGCGGTGCGGCTTCTCCCGCGTCTCGCGGATGGCGTCCATGGTCTGGATGAGCGCGTCGTAGGGAATCTCCGGGTCCGCGGCGACGACGACCTTGGTCTCGGAGGGGAAGGCGCTCTTGATCTTCACCATCTGCGCGTTGAGGGACGCGTAGTCGTAGGAGCCATCGCCCAGGAGGGGGACGCTGGGGGCGCCGTCCTTGCCGAGGATGGCGTTCTCGCTGTTGACGAAGTGCCCCTTCTTGCTGATGAGCACGCTGAGCACCAGGCGCGGCTGCTCCGGGTTCTCCTGCGGGGCCACCGTGGTGCTGGGACCGCCATAGCCCGGCGCGCTCACGTTGACGATGCCGAAGGCCGCCAGCCCGTTGATGGACAGCAGCATGAAGAGGATGAGGTTCATGAGGATGTCGAGGTAGGGGATGATGTTGAGTTCCCCCGACTCCTCTTCCTCACGCGGCTTGAGCTTCCGCCTGGAGTAGTAGAACGCCATGGCGTCTCAGGCGGCCCTTGCCTCGTCGATCTGCGTCTCACCGGCGGCCTTGCGCGCCAGCAGGTTCTCCAGCTTGAGCGCGTTGAGCTCCATGGTCTCCACCATGCTCTTGGCGTACGAGGTGAGGAACAGGTGGAAGATGATGCACAGCACCGCGATGGAGAGCGCGAAGGCGGTGTTGTTCATCGCCTTGGAGATACCGTCCGATAGCAGGGCCTGCTTCTGCTCGGCGGGCACGTTGCCGAGCGCCTGGAAGGTGCCGATCAGACCGAAGATGGTGCCGACGAGTCCCACCAGGGTGGCGATGTTGGCCAGCGACCACAGCCACGGAATCCGCGCGCCCACGTGGGGGCTGTGCTCCACCAGCGACTCCTCCACGGCCTTGGCGACTTCGATCTCCCCGCGGTTGGCGCGGGTGAGGCCAGCGCGGATGATCTTGGCCAGGGGCGAGTGGGGAGCGGCGGCGCACAGCTTCACGGCGCGGTCCACGTTGCCGGTCATCACCAGCTTCGTCACCTGCTCCATGAAGGGCGGCGCGTTGAGGTTGTAGCGGAACATCAGCGTGACAATCCGCTCCAGGGCCACCGCGAGCGCGGCAGCCAGCCAGAACAGATTGACGAACATGAACGGACCGCCGTCCTTGAAGAACTTGATGGTGGAGTCCACGACGCCGAGCTTGGCCGGCGCTGCCTTCACGGCCTCCGCAGCCGCTGGGACCTGGGTGAGCACCACGTCCAGCAGCTCGCTCATCATCGGAATCATCGTGAAGAGGGTCCTTTCGACGCCCGCGCCTGCCCTGGGGGCAGCCACTGAACTTCTAGAAGACCCTCCTCGGGGGTGTCAAGCAAGGGGCAGGCCATGCCCCTGAAATCCTTGAACTTTCAGCCGCTCAAGCAGCCGAGGAGGCGTCGGTGCCCCCAGGAGTACCCGTGGCCCCGGCAGCCGCGACGACGGCTTCCGGCTCGACAATCTGCCGGCGGTAGTCGCACTCCTTGTTGGGGCAGGCCACGAAGGGGCCGTCCCGCTTGGAGTACTTCTGCACCAGGTAGGGCGACTGGCACTGAGGGCACGCCTCGGGCAGCGGCCTGTCCCACGCGGCGAACTTGCAGTCCGGGTAGCGGTTGCAGCCGAAGAAGACCTTGCCGAAGCGGCTGCGGCGCTCGGTGAGGTAGCCCTGCTTGCAGTCCGGGCACGTCACGCCGATGGAGATGGGCTTGGACGTCTTGCACTCGGGGTAGCCCGAGCACGCGAGGAACTTCCCGAAGCGGCCGCGCTTCACCACCATGGGCTTGGTGCAGTTCTCGCACTTCTCGTCCGTCGTCTCCTCCTCGATGATGACGATCTTCCCCTCGGCGTCGCGCTTGAAGTCCTTGGTGTTCTTGCACTCGGGGTAGTTCGAGCACGCGAGGAAGTGGCCCATCTTCCCCCATTTGATCACCATGACGTTGCCGCACTTCTCGCACGCCACGTCGGTCTTGATCTCCTCGCGCTTGACGTCGCGCATCTCCGCTTCGGCCTTCTCGAGCGTCTCCTTGAAAGGCGCGTAGAAGTCCTGCAGGACGGCCTTCCAGTTGGCCTCGCCCTCGGAGATCTGATCCAGCTTCTCCTCCATGCTGGCGGTGAAGGCGGCGTCCAGCTCGTGGGGGAAGTGCTTGACGAGCAGCTCGTTGCAGATGACGCCCAGGTCCGTGGGACGGAAGCGGCCCTCCAGCTTCTCCACGTACTTCTTGTCCTGGATGGTGGAGAGGATGGCGGCGTACGTGGACGGACGGCCGATGCCCCGCTCCTCGAGCTCCTTGACGAGGGTGGCTTCGGAGAAGCGCGGAGGCGGCTGGGTGAAGTGCTGCTCGTTGAGCAGCTTCTGCAGGGTGAGGGTGTTGCCCTCGTCGAGCACCGGCAGCTCGCCCACGCCGTCCTCGTCGGAGTCCTCGCCGGCGGCGCGCGCCTTCTCCTGGGCGGCCTCCTCCTCGGGGGTGAGGCTGGCGCCGTAGACGGCCAGGTAGCCGGGGAACTTCAGCGTGGAGCCCGAGGCGCGGAAGGTGGCCCGGCCCGCGGTGATGTCCGCGCTCGTCTGGTCATACACGGCCGGCATCATCTGGCACGCCACGAAGCGGTTCCAGATGAGCTCGTAGAGGCGGAACATGTCCGCGGCCATGTCGTCGTTCATCGCGTCGAACTGCGCCTTCACCTTCGAGGGCGGGTACTCGAGCGACGTGGGACGGATGGCCTCGTGCGCGTCCTGGGCGCCCTTCTTGGTGCGGTACACCACCGGCGCCTCGGGCAGGTAGTCCTTGCCGTAGGTGGCACCGATGAAGTCGCGCACTCCCGCCACCGCCTGATCCGACAGACGGGTGGAGTCCGTACGCATGTACGTGATGAGCGCCGTCTGGCCCTCCTCACCGAGCATCACGCCCTCGTAGAGCCGCTGGGCGAGCGCCATCGTCTTCTTGGCGGTGAAGTGCAGCCGGTTGGCCGCCTCCTGCTGCAGCTTGGAGGTGATGAACGGAGCGGGCGCGTTGCGGCGCCGCTCGCGCTTGTCCACCTTGGACACCACGAAGGAGGCGTTCTGGATCTCCTCCACCAGCGCGTCGGTGGTGGCCTTGTCCTTCAGCTCCACCTTCTTGCCGTCCACCCTGGACAGCTTGGACTTGAAGGTCGGCGGTCCCGACGGCCCCTGGAGGAGCGCGTCCAGCGTCCAGTACTCCTGCGGGACGAAGGCCTTGATGGCGTCCTCGCGCTCGCAGATGAGGCGCACGGCCACCGACTGTACGCGGCCCGCGGACAGGCCCCGGCGCACCTTCTTCCAGAGCAGCGGGGAGATCTGATAGCCCACCAGCCGATCGAGGATGCGCCGCGTCTGCTGGGAGTCGTAGTTCTCCTGGCTGAGCTGGCGCGGGTGCGCGATGGCCTCCTGGATGGCCGACTTGGTGATCTCGTTGAACATCACCCGGGCGGCGTCGTGGTGGCCCAGCTGCTGGTGGATGTGCCAGGCAATGGCCTCACCCTCGCGGTCGGGGTCCGTGGCGAGGAAGACCTTGTCCACGCCCTGGGCGGCCTTCTTCAGCTCGCTGAGGACCTTCTCCTTGCCCTTGATGACCTCGTACTGGGGCTCGAAGTCGTGCTCGATGTCCACGCCCATCTTGCTCTTGGGCAGGTCGAGGATGTGGCCCACCGAGGCCTTCACCGTGTAGCCGGAGCCCAGGTACTTCTTGATGGTCTTCGCCTTGGCGGGCGACTCGACCACCACGAGGTAGTGCGGCCCCTTGCCCCGCTTGGGGGACCCGGTGGCCTCGCCGTCCTCGGCGGAGACCTCTACGGTGGCCAGGGCCCCGTCACCGCCCTTGCGGCGCGAGGAAGCCTTCTTGGCGGCCGTCTTCTTCTTCGCCGTCTTCTTCTTGGCGGCCGTCTTCTTGCGCGCCGCCGGCTTCTTGGCTGCCTTCTTGGGGGCCGTCGTCTCCTCGACCTCCATCTCGCCCGCCGTCGCCGTCTTCTTCGTGCGCGTCGCCATGATTCTCCTCAAACCTTCTCGTACAGCCGTCCAGGATGCTGCAGGACGAGCCCCGACAGCTCGAGCTCCACCAGGGCGCTGGTGAGCGCCGCGGGAGAGAGCCGGCTTCCGGCCAGCACCTCATCAAATGACCTGGGAACCCTGTCCAACACCTGGTAGGCCCCCCTCGCTTCCGTCGAGAGCTCTTGCTGCCACGACGAGCCCCCTGCTGGCGGCACCACCTGCTGGGGATGAATCCCCACGGCCCACCAGACTTCCTGAACGGAGAGGCACGCCCGGGCATGACCATCCCGGATGAGCGCATTGCACCCGGCTGCCCCCTCGTTCATCACTTCACCGGGCAGGGCCAGCACCGGCCGCCCCTGCGCACGTCCTGCCTCCGCCGTGTAGAGGCTGCCCGAGGCCGCCCCCGCGCGGAGGACCAACACCGCATCCGACGCACCAGCGATGAGCCGGTTGCGCCTCGGAAAGGTCGTCGTGCTCGCCCGGACACCGGGCGGCAGCTCGCTGAAGAACACTCCGCCCCGGGCCAGGAAGTGCGGCAGCAGCTTCGCCTGGGCGGGATCCAGCGCGTCCAGCGCCGAGCCAAGGAAGGCCCACGTCTCGCCGCCCGCATCCATCGCCCCCCAATGACAGGCCCGGTCCACCCCGGCGGCAGCCCCCGAGACGATGCCCACCCCACCCTCCGCCACCTGCCGGGCGAAGGTGCGCGCGAAGGGAAGGAATCCCTGATCCGGGTGCCGGCTGCCCACCATGGCCACCCGGCGGCGCGGCGGCCCCACCTCTCCGCGGTAGAAGAGCAGCGGGGGTGCGTCATCCGTCCCCACCAGGCGCGCGGGGTAGGCCGGCTCCCCCTGGAAGGCCACGCCCATGCCCACGGCCGCGCAGCGCTCCAGCACCCGGTCCGCCAGCGGGCCCAACTCAGGCACCTCCAGCAACCGACGGCGCACGGGCACGGGCAGAGGCGCCCCACCCACCCACTCCCTCACCGGACAAGCAACCAGGCGAGCGAGCTCACCCTGGGCATAGGCGCGCAGACGCTCCAGTGCCCTCGGGCCAAGCCCGGGGACTGCCCAGAGTGCCAGGAGCGCACGCCGCTCCACCATTTCCCTGTCCGTCGTGACGTCCACCATGACCCGACCCCCTCCTGGGCCCACCTATATAGAAGATGGGTCCGACCGGATGGGGGCGGGACACATAAACACCGGACTGGCGCTGGTCAAGCGGCACGTCCCCTGCAAGTGGAGGAGGCGAGGTGCGTCAGCGCTGGGCGGTGGGCTGCCCGTTGTTGATGCGCATCACCGCGCGATCCCCGGGGGCCACTTCCTGGATGGAATACGTCAGGACGCAGTTGGAGCTGCGCTCCTTCACTTCGGTGACCATGCACAGGGCAACGCTCTCCATGGGCAGCGGCGGACCCTTCTTCTTCTTCTCGCCGGGCATCTCCAGCTCCAGCACGCGCTGCTGGGTGGTGTCGCCCGGGCGGAGGATGGTGAAGGTGTTGCCCACCTGAACCCCGTCGCTGCTGCCCTTGTCCACCACCAGGAAGTGGTGCTCGGCGGTGAGGGTCAGATACGGCACGAGCGCGGTGACGATATAGCCCTGGACCTCCTTCTCGTTGCGCCGGGGAACCACCGACTCCACCAGCCGCTCGCCGAAGGGGCCCACCAGGTCACCGCGCACCACGGCGTCCCACGTGTCCATGAGCTGTGCCTTGACGAAGTTGTCGCCCAGCGCCACGACCTTCAGGGTGCCGACGAACTCGGTGAGGTAGCCTGCCGGCTTGCCCGTCACCGGGTGCTTGACGGCCTCGAGGGTGTGGAAAATCACATACCTGTCCCCGAGCTTCGCGTCCGCCTTGCGCTTGAAGCGCACGTAGGCGACGTCCGGGAAGGACAACATCTCCGCCCCGGTGGCGGCGCCCTCGATGCGGCCCGCCTCGTCCAGCTCGCGCGTCGTGACGAAGCCCTGCGTCATCACCGTGCGCGACGCCTTGGGCTCGTAGGTGAGCTTGCCACTCACCGACACCAGATCCTCGCCATTGGCGGGGCCCATCTCGGTGGCCTCGGCGATCTCTCCGGACTCGGCCACCATCTCCATGGGAGCCGGGCCCGTGCCCGCCTCCACCCGCGAGGGAACCTCCTCGCCCGCGGGGAAGAAGCGCACGTTGTTGCCGGGGTAGATCCAGTGCGGGTTGGCGATCTCCGGGTTGTAGGACCAGACCTTGGGCCAGTACCAGGGGCTGCCCAGGTACTTCTGCGACAAGTCCCACAGCGTGTCGCCCCGCTCCACGGTGTGGACCTCGCCGGGCGCCGACTCGCGGCCCCCCTGGCCCGGGGGAATGGCGATCTGCCCGGGCCGGCCGGGCTGCTCGTCGACCACCTCGGACCCCTCGGTCTCTTCGCCAGCCTCGGGCTCCTGCGGGTCCTCCGCGTCCTGCGCCCACACAGCGGGCGGCGCGAGAACGGTGGCGAGAAGGAGCGAGGAGAAGATCCGCGAGCGCATCGGAGGACTTCCTTTCGGACAGCTAGTGCGAGAGGGAGGCGAGCCGCTGCTCTGCCTGCGTGGCGGCGGCCGTTCCCGGGAACTGGGTGAGGATGCGGGTGTAGAGCGCCCGCGCGTCGTCTTTCTGGTTGAGCCGCAGCCGGCACTCGGCCAGCCGCAACATGCCGTCGAGCACGGCATCGCCCGCCGGATACTGGGCGATGAGCCGCTCGAAGGTCTTCGCAGCGGAGGCATGCTCCTTGAGCCCCATCTGCCCGAGCCCGCTGAAGTAGAGCGCGTTGTCCGCGCGGGGGTGGCGGGGATGCTCCTCGGCGAAGGCCAGCAGGCGCGTCACCCCACCCTCCACGTTGCCGGTACGCAGCGCCGCCACGGCCTGATCAAACTCGGCCTCCAGCACGGCAGTATCTGGCTCCTCCCGAGGCGCTGAGGCGTCGGCCGTGGCCTCGGCGGGAGCGCTGTCCCCCTCGGGCGCGGAGCTGATGAACATCTCCATGTCCTCGGACGCGGGCTCCACGACGGCCACCCGGGTAGGCAGCGAAGGCGCGGGCTCGTTGCGAGGCTTGAGCTTCACCACCGCGAGGTCCGGCGTGCTGTAGCCGGCCGAGGTTGCGGCGGTCTGGGGTGCGGCGGTGGTGGCCTCCCGGGCCGAAGCGGCGCTGGAAGCGCGCGACTGGCTCACGCTGGCGTGCAGCTCGACACGCTCGAGACGC
Source organism: Archangium lansingense (assembly GCF_026626635.1). Taxonomy (GTDB): domain Bacteria; phylum Myxococcota; class Myxococcia; order Myxococcales; family Myxococcaceae; genus Archangium; species Archangium lansingense. The sequence goes on along the minus strand of NZ_JAPNKA010000001.1, from coordinate 5,169,087 downwards.
TTCTCCAGGCGCGCCTGGGTCTCGCGCATGGCGCGTACCTCGGCCTTCAGCTCCGCCAGCTCCGACGACTGGGCGGAGCCGGTGGTGGCACAAGCGGTCAGCGCGCACAGCGGCGCGATGGCGAAGAGTCGGCGAATGATGCGGTGCTCCAGGACGAGACTTCGGGGGATCCTTCCTGGAGGATAGGAAGGGGTGTCGGAGACCGTCAAGAAATCGGCCCGGACGCCGATCAGAACCGGTGTACCACGTAATTGAGGTGACGCCCGGTGCGGCCCGCGTCACGCCGGTGCGAGAAGAATCGGTCCGCATCGCACGCGGTGCAGTGAGGGAGCACCTCCACATGGGCCGCCTTCAGCCCCGCTCCCAGCAACGTGTCACGCACGGCCCGTGTGAGATCCAACCGCACGTCTCCTCCCTCGCGGACCACCACCTCCGACCCGAAGCCCGCGGAGAAGCGCGCGCCCAGGTCCTCGGAGACGACGTAGCAGCAGCGCTGGATGCAGGGGCCCACCGCCGCCAGCAGCCGTTCAGGCCGAGAGCCCCGAGCCACCAGCGACTCCACCGCCCGCGCCGCAATGCGCGCGTCCGTCCCCCGCCACCCCGAGTGCACCGCCGCCACCCGCCGGCCCTCGGGGTCCACCAGCAGTACCGGCACACAGTCCGCCGTCCCCACCGCGACCCAGTGCCCCGGCCGCTCCGTCCACAAGGCGTCCGCCTCGCCCTCCGGCGGCCTCAACGCGCCCGTCCCCTCGCCTGCTCCCACCTCTACCACCCGGTCTCCGTGCACCTGCTTCACCGTGTGCAGCGCCTCGAGCGCCGCACCCGCCATCACCGCCAACCGCCGGTGGTTCTCCTCCACCCTATCCCGGAGGTCACCCACCGCGAAGCCGAGATTGAGCGAGGCATAGGGACCCTCGGAGACCCCCCCTGCTCGGGTGGCGAAGCCATGGGGTACGGGGAGCAGCGCGGACGTCACCAATAGCGAAGGGTGTGCGGACATTTGGGCTTCCGATGCAATCACATCATCGAATGGTTTCGGACGGTGTCCGTTTGACAGTCTGCGTCAGCCGATCTGACAATCCGAGAAACTTACAGGGGTATCATGGCATTGGGTCTCGACACCGTTGGCAGGAAGCTCCTCTGGAGCATTGCCCTGCCCGGACTGGTCGCAGCCCTGTTCGGTGTAGGCTACTTCTGGCGTGAGGCGCAGATCGCCGCCCGGGACGCTACGCACGACGAGGCGATGGTGCTCGCGGAGTTCATCGGCGCCACCTTCCGACTGCCCACGCCCGAGGGCCTTCCGCCTCACTTCCCCGTCTCCGAGCTGATGCTCTCAGACACCCGGCTGCTGCGCTCCACGGCGGAGCTCAACATCCTGGCCCCGGACGGCCGCATCCGCTGGTCGGTGAGCCCGCGGGAGGTGGGCACGCGTCACCCCGACGCGGAGCGCCTGGCTGCCCCGGGGCCTCAGTGGGCCCGCTCGGATGCTCATGAGACCGAGGTGCTCCGCTCGCTCGGCGAGAAGTCCTGCGAGGGCTGTCACCCGGGCGCCCAGGACAAGCGCGTCGGGATGGTGCACCTGCGCGTGGCCGAGCCCGTGGTGCACCGCGAGCTCACCCATGCGCTCGGCGCCGCGCTGGTGGCCGTGCTCGTGCTGGGCGCCATTCTGATCGTCGCCACGGGCACTTCCCTGCACTTCTTCCTCACCCGACCCCTGCGTCGGCTGGCGTCCGCCATGCGACGCGCCGAGGAGGGCGATTTCCTGGTGCGCGCCGAGGTGCAAGGCACCGATGAGCTCTCCCGGCTCAGCTCGGCCTTCAACGCCATGCTGGCGCGCATCACCTCCATGAAGGCCGAGGAGATCGACACCCACCGCGATCTCCAGGTGACGAAGTGGAAGCTGTCCCTCAAGGAGGAGCTGGAGGAGCGCATCGCCGAGTTGGCCCTGCTCTTCGACGTGGCGCGCTCGGTGAACTCCACCATCGAGCTGTCCGAGCTGCTCTCGCGCATCACCCAGCTGGTGCCCGAGCGGCTCCACATCCCAGACTTCTCCATCATGCTCGTCAACTCGGACGGGCTGCTGGAGGTCAAGAGCACCTTCCCGGCGAACCCAGAGCTGGAGGGCATGACCATCCGGCCCGGCGAGGGTGCCAGTGGGCGCGCGGCTGAGGTGCAACGCGTGGTGTACGTGCCGGACATCACGGACCCCTCGAGCGCTTTCGCCCGGCAGGGGCCGCTGCCCGGACATGACACGGGAGCGGTGCTGTGCATCCCCATGGTGCACACGGACTCGGTGCTGGGCGTGCTCAACTTCCGGCGCCCCGAGGTGGCCAGCTTCGCCCCCGAGGAGTTGGAGCTGCTCACCGCCGTGGCCGACCAGGCTGCCACGGCCGTGAAGAACGCCATGCTCCACGCCGAAGCGGTGAAGCTCACCATGACGGACCCCCTCACCGGGGTGCCCAACCGCCGCCACCTCTTCGCGCGGCTGGAGCTGGAGGTGGCTCGCGCGCAGCGCTTCGGCACGCCCATGTCCATCCTCATGGTGGACATCGACCACTTCAAGAAGCTCAACGACGCTGCGGGCCACCGCGCCGGTGACGAGACGCTTCGCAAGGTGTGCGACGTGCTGCGCTCCCGCCTGCGCAAGGTGGACACGCTCGCACGCTACGGCGGCGAGGAGTTCATGCTCGTGCTGTCCAACGTGGCCAAGGAAGACGCCGTCGAGGTGGCTGAGAAGCTGCGGCGATCCGTGATGGACGCCCCCCAGCTCGCCGCCCCCACTCAGCCCGGCGGCCACATCACCGTCTCCATTGGTGTGGCCTCCATGCCCGTCGACTCCACCACCCAGGACGCCCTCGTGGATTGCGCCGACGCCGCCCTCTACGCCAGCAAACGCGCCGGGCGGAACAGCGTCACCGCGTACTCATCCGGCATGGAGCTGCACCCCGGCCGCGAGCGCGGCCTCTCCCGCCCTAACGATCCTTCTTCCCCCAGCGTCGCCAAGGCGTGAGCCCTCGTCAGGGCCCGCAATGACGAAGCCCGTGCCACAAGGGTGACACGGGCCTGCTGAACTCGGGGGGCGTATACCCTCACCCCGACCCTCTCCCAGAGGGAGAGGGAGTGTGGCTCGGGTATGGGACTGGTGAGTTTTGGACCTGCTGGGTTTTAGGTTTGGTGGGCTACGGGATGTGCAGGGCTCGCAGGTAGCGTCCGCTTCCCGGCACCTCCACGCGCAGCAGCAACGTGCTGCCCGCTGGCGCCTTACGGATGATCTTCGCCAGCTCCTCCGCGTTTTGCACCGGCTTGCGATCCACCTCCACCACCACCATGCCCGCCTCCAGCTGCGCCTTCTCCGCCGGCGAGCCCGGCAGCACGTCCGTCACCAGCGCCCCCTGCGATGACCGCAGCCCCGTGCGCTCGACGATGCGCGGATCCACGTTGCTCAGTGACACCCCCACGCGAGCCTTCGAGGACTGCTCCGTCTCCTCGTCGCCTCGACGCTGACGCACGCTCCGGCCCTCCAGGTCCGGCCGCGTCCCGAGCTGCACCTTCAGCGCCTGCCTCTTGCCGTCCCGGAAGACGTCCAGCGTCGAGGTACTGCCCGGCTTCTTCAGCGCCACCCTGCGCGTGAGCTGGCCTCCCGACTCCACCTTCTGCCCGTCGATGGCCACGATGACGTCGTCCGCCCTCATGCCCGCCTTGCCCGCCGGCGAGTTGTCGTTCACCTGCGACACGATGGCACCCTCGTTGACCGGCAGTTGCATCGCCTTGGCCAGGTCCTGCGTCAGATCCTGGATGCCAATGCCCAGCCACGCTCGCGTCACCGAGCCGTCCTTCTCCAGCTGCGACATGAGCGCCTTCACCAGGTTGCTCGGCACCGCGAAGCCGATTCCCGTTCCCCCACCCACGATGGCGGTGTTGATGCCCACCACCTCGCCCTTCAGGTTGAAGAGCGGGCCACCCGAGTTGCCCGGGTTGATGGCCGCATCCGTCTGGAGGAAGTCGTCATACGGGCCGGCGTGGATGTCGCGGGCTCGCGCCGAGAGGATGCCGCTGCTCACGCTCGAGGCCAGGCCGAACGGGTTGCCAATGGCCACCACCCAGTCACCCACGCGCACCGCGTCCGAGTCCCCCAGCTTCACCGTGGGCAGGTTGTCCACCTTGCCCTTGAGCCGAATGAGGGCCACGTCGGTGAGCGGATCCCTTCCGACAATCTCCGCGTCGAAGCTGCGCCCGTCGTCCAGGCGCACACGGATGGACACCGCGTCCTCGACGACGTGGTTGTTGGTCAACACCAGGCCCCTGCCGTCCACGATGAAGCCCGAGCCCGACCCCTGCCGGATGGGCTCTCGCCGCTGGCCCCGGCCTTCCCCGCCCCCGAAGAAGCGATCGAAGAAGGGATTCTCGCCCTGTCCATAGCCCCCGGAGGCCTTGGCCTGTACGTCTACGTTGACGACAGCCCCCTTCACGGACTCGACCAGCGGGGCGAGCGATGGCAGGGCCTGCACTTCCCGAGTGGCCGGCGAAGCAGCGGGGACGGAAGAAGCCGCCGTCTGGGCATTCGCCAGCACAGGCAGCGCTACGATGAGGGCGCCGGTGAGGGCACGCCGCGAAGCATTCAGTCGCTTGTTCATGGCTCTCCCGAGATAAGTCGGAAAAACGTCAAGGCAAGGCGCATCCGCCCTGCCCGCGCGACTGGGAAACACTGAAGTGCCCCTTCTCTTCCCGATGATGTGAGCAAGGAGTGTAGGCGCTACACCCTCAACACCGCAGCGAGCGCCCCGCCCTCCTCACCCCGGGCGGTACACCCGGTAGTCGATCTCCGGGAAGAGGTTGTTCTTGCCCTCGATGTGGGTCAGCCACCCCTCATCGATGGTGCCGGCGCGGATCTGATCGTGCAGGCGCAGGAAGCGAAGAATGTGCTCCTTCGTCCGGCGCACGGCGTAGTCCACCATCGTCCCGGTCTTCATGATGAAGGCCCAGTCCGAGGACTGCGCCAACAAGAGCTCTCGCGCGGCCTGGTTGAGCGCCCGCCGCTGGAGCGTCGAGGCATCGGGATGGTCCTTCGCCAGAGCCACCATCTGCCGGGAGCAGTGGTGGAGGTGCCGGTAGACCCAATCGTTGGAGCCGTCCAGCCACATGTTGGCGTAGCCACCCGAGCCCCAGGAGGACAGAGGCGGAGTGGCCACCTGGTTCTCCGGGTGCTCGGCCAGGTCGTCCGAGGGCGTCACCAGTTGGAAGGTCTTCTGCTCCTGGGCCACCTTGCGGATGAGGGCCTCGAGGAACCACGGGCCCTCGAACCACCAGTGGCCGTAGAGCTCCGCATCATAGGGCGCCACCACCACCGGCTTGCGGCCCCCCACCTTCCCCGCGAGCCACTCGAACTGCTTCTCACGGTTGAAGAGGAAGTTGCCCGCGTGGGTGGCGGCCCGCTCGCGCGCGTCATCCGGATCGTAGGGCTGCTTGTCCTGCGTCTTGCCGGTGATCCGGTAGTACTTGAAGCCCGTGTTCTTGCGATCCCCGGTGGGCTGGATGAAGGGCCGGATGTAGTCCAGGTCCAGGTCCCAGCCGATGTCCCGATAGAACTCGCGGTAGACGGGGTCGCCCGGGTAGCCGTGCTGCGAGCTCCACACCTGCTGGCTGCTCTCGGGGTCTCTCGCGTACGCGGCTACGCCCGCTTCCGTGAAGATGGGAGCAAAGGGGCCGTGCAGCGGCCGAGGCGTGGCGTCGGTGAGCCCGTGCGTGTCCACGAAGAAGTAGCGGATGCGCTCGGCCGCCAGGTACTTCTCCACCCCAGGGAAGTAGCCGCACTCGGCCAGCCAGATGCCCGGCGCGTCCCGGCCAAAGGTCTGCCGGTAGTGGTTGGCGGCCACGGTGATCTGCGCGCGCACCGCCTCGGGCGTCTGCTGCATCAGCGGCAGGAAGCCGTGCGTGGCGTTGCAGGTGATGATCTCCAGGTGCCCCGCGTCCTGCAGCCGGCGGAAGGCGCCCACCAGGTCCCGCTTGTAGCGCTCGCGGAAGGCACTGCGCAGCGTCTCGAAGTGGTCCCGGTAGAAGTGGGCCAGCCGGCCGAAGACTGGATCGTTCCGGGTGCGGTGCACCTCGCGCGCGCCCAGCTCACAGAGCTGATCCAGCTTGCGCGCGTAGCGGCCCATGAGCAGCTCGTCGCGCAGCATGGTGACGAGCGTGGGCGTGAGCGTCATCGTCATCCGGTAGGGCACGCCCTCCTCCGCCAGCCGATCGAAGACGAGCAGCAGCGGGAGGTACGTCTCGGAGATGGCCTCGTAGAGCCAGTCCTCCTCCAGGAAGTCCTCGTATTCGGGATGACGAACGAACGGCAGGTGTGCGTGCAGGACGAGCGCGAGCGAGCCGATGCTCATGTCATCCCCCTAGCGGCCCGTCGCGGAAGGCGTCAGGCACGTCCACGCCCATACCCATTGCTCGGAGGACCCGCCTGGCCCTTGCGAGTGCATCCACGCTCCGGAGGATCCGCCCGGACCCTGTGAGCGCATCCACTCCTCGGAGGCTCCGCTTGGACCCTGCGAGCGCATCCACCACGACTCGCCAGGCCCACCCGGGCTCCCCGACTGCTCGGAGGAGCCGGAGGGACCCCACGAGCCCATCCACTGGTCAGAGGAGCCCTCGGGGCGACGGACCTGCAAGTACTCCTGCCCGGGAGCACCCTCGCCCGGAGCACCGGGACCGGTGCGCTCGCGATGGCGCTCGGGAATGTCCTCGAAGCCCCCGCTGCCCGGCAGGGCCACGCGGCGCCAGGTGATGTACTCGCGCTCCTCGTAGGGCGGCGTCCGGGTGGGGGCGGTGGCGGCCACCGCTTCCATGTTGGCGCCCTGGACGGCGACAGGTGGCATGCGCAGGTAGCGCACCGAGGCGTCCGCGGACGGTCCGTTCTGCGGCAGGAAGACGCGGTTGGAGGAATGGCCGATGCGGCGCGAGCGGCCGTTGCTGCCCACGAAATGGGCCTCCACCCGGTAGGGACGGCCCGGCGGCAACCCGTGGATGTAGAAGCTGCGCGACTCGAGCGCGACATCAATCACCCGCACGAGGACCTCGGCATCGTCATAGACGCGCAGCACGGCGCGCGGCGACATCAGCCCGTCCAGGGCGCGATTCCGAGCCTCGGCGCTGAAGTCCCAAAGGACGAAGAGGGTCTGCGGGTCGCGCGGCAGCAGCAGGGCCGTGTCGTCCTGGTAGTCCGTTGGGAACTCGCCAAGCCGCTCGTCATAGTCCGGCGAGCCGAGGGTCTCGCGAGGCCGGGGGTTCTGCGCCTCGGTGAGGTGGTGGCGCCAGGCCTCCTGCTCACCCGCCATGCGGGCCACGAAGAAGCCCTCCACCAGCGGCTCCGCGGCGTGTTGCGCCACCAGGGAGTCCTCGGGGGACTCAGGGGGGTCATCCAGCGTCGACAGGGAGGGCTCATCGCCGCTCGAGAGTCGACTCGGCGACTTGGGCTTGGGCGGGAAGTTGACCACCTCGGCGGGCCGGGGCGGGTGGTGGACCGGAGTCTTTTCGTCGTCGTCGTCGGGCAGGGACTCCTCTGGAGCGGAGGGCTGCTTCGGACGCTCCTCGGGCTTCTCCGTGCGCGAAGCCGCCGAGACGGCCGCCGGGGCCTTGAGCGACCCCCGCCTCTCCGCCGCCCCCTCCCCTGCCTCCTCGAGGCCCGCCAGCTTCGCGAGCCCTGGGACCCGCTGTGTGAGTGCCGCCAGCAGGTCCTTCCTGGTCTTGAGCTTGCTATGCCCGCGTCCTAGATGCTTCCGCGCGAGCTCCCGCAGGTACTCCACCGTGACGCTCTTGAAGTCGGCCATAGGCGGGTATCGGCTTAGGTCGCCAGGGCTCGGGGGTCAACGAGCGATTTCACTTCTGTTCTTGGTCATACCTCGCCCATCGCCAGGCCCAGTGACAAGCCGGGAGTCGACTTTGTATCCTTCGGTCCGCCTTGAGCGACCTGCCCAGACTCCTGCTGTGCAGCTTCGATGTCCTGCCCGGCCCCTCTGGCTCGTCGCGGCGGGTCACGGAGTATTTGAAGGCACTGCCTGATCGGTTCTCGGTGGTGGTGCTCTCGGTCAAGACGCCAGACCACTCGCACATCGAGAAGTACCAGGGTGCACGCCTGCTCCGAGTGCCGGTGGGAGCCGGAGACCTGGCCTCGCGCATCCAGTCCTTCGAGCGCGCCGTGCGCCGCCAGTTGGAGAGCGAGGAGTATGCGCTCGTCCACTTCACCGATCCCTTCGGCGGCTACGCCCTGTGCGAGCTCAAGGGGGACTACGGCTACCGGCTCGTCTACGAGGCCCAGGGCTTCCCCTCTCAGGAGCTGCGCTACACGCACCCGCAGCTGGAGGGAGATCGGAAGTTCCTCTCCAAGGTCCGCCGCCAGGAGCTGTTCTGTCTGATGAACGCGGACCGGGTCATCACCGGCTCGCCCACCACGCGCTCCTTCATCCACTCGCTGGGAGTGGGCCAGGAAGCCGTCAAGGTGGTGCGCGCCCCGGTGGACCTGGGGCCCTATTCGCCTGAGGCGCTCGGCTCGCCGGATGGCACCCCCATGCGGCTGATGTACCTGGGCAGCCAAGTGGCGTGGCAGGGACTGGCCGGACTGCTGCGGGGACTCGCACTGGCGGTGCGCGAGGTGGACGTGCGGCTCACGCTCGTGGGCGCGCGCCACCCGGACTGGCAGCCGCACCTGGAGGACCTGGTCGCCGAGCTGGGCCTCAAGCAGCACGTCGAGTTCCAACCCCCCGTGGCCCATGACGACGTGGCCAAGGTGCTCGCGCTCGCGGACGTGGGCGTGCTGCCGCTGGACGACGTGGACCGCAACCGCGTGCAAGGCGGCGCCCTCTCCAAGGTGTCCGAGTACCTCGCCGCGGGCCGTCCAGTGCTCGCCACGGATCTGCCGGTGAGCCGGGAGCTCGTCCCCGCCTCGGCCGGCATCTTCTATCCGCCCGGTGACGCGCAGGCGCTCGCGGACCACCTCATCGCGCTGGCGCGTGACGTGCCCCGGCGCGTCTCCCTTGGGAAGCAGGCTCGGGCCTACGCCGAGCAGTGGCTTGACGCGGGCCTCATCCGCGGTCAGCTCCTGGACATCTACGATGGCCTGCTCGGCAAGTCCCCGGTGCCAATGGCGCCCGCCGATGAGTCCAAGCTCAGCCCGACGATGACGGGCACGCCCACCAACCGCATCCTTGCGCTCGCGGGAACGGTGAGTGCAATCACGCCCGGCTCCGTTGCTCCAGCCGCCAGCGAGCGCGCCTCCACGAGCGAGCCCATTCCGGACACCGACCCGGGCCAGGGCGGCCCCGCGCGCGAGGAGCTGCCGCTCGTCACGGGCCACATCCTCGAAGAAGGGCTCGACACGCGCCTCATCAAGACGGAGCCGGAGGCCGCACGGCCGGATGGGCCCCCCGTCATCATGGGACTGCCCCTGCGCGAGCCCTCGTACAAGGACAGGGACAACGCGCTGACCGAGCAGGACGTACGGCCGAGCGGGCCTCCCGTCATCATGGGGCTGCCCCTGCGCGAGCCCCCCGCCCCGCCCGCTTCTCCGCCTCCCATTCCGCCCCGTCCGAGCCTGCTCACCCGAGCCGTCTCCACCGACAGCCGTCCGGCCCCGGCCCCGGCGCTCGAGCCAGCCCCGCCCCCTCGGCCTCCCGCGCTGCCTCCTCGCCGCGATGAGCGCCCCGCTTCCCGGCCGGCGGAGCCTCCCGTGCTCCTTCAGGCGCCCACCCTGCCGGAGAAGTCGCGCCCGTCCATCTCCATCCCGCCCCTGCCTCCGCGGGCCAAGCCGCCCGGTGGCAGTGGCTCCCGCCCCGCCGCGCCACCGGTGCTCACCCCGCTGGAGGTCCCCTCCACCCCTCCCCCGAGCGCGCGCACTCCCGCCCGGGCCGAGGAGCCCGAGGAGATCTCCGAAGCCGAGGCCGAGGAGATCCAAGAGGTAGACACCGCTCCGACACCTACAGATGCCCACCCACTGGAGGAGCCGGAGGAGATCAGCAGCGCGGAGATCCACGAGGCAGAGACGCCGGAGACGCCGCCCCGGGAGCCGCCCGAGTCACGGTTGAACCCGTGGTTCGCCCAGCTCGCCCACGGCTACTGCCCGCCCGAGGGCACCCAATTCGCCCGGCACACGCCCCCCACCACCATGCCCGGCCGCGACGACGACCCGGGCGTCCCCCCCGCGCCGCCGAAGGCCCAGGGAGTGTCTCGTGGCAAACCCTCATAATCCGAGAGTCGCCACCCCCTCCTTGTGAGGCAACCGACCGAGCTCGGCACGGAAACTTTCCAAGCTCTTCCGCGCGTGGCTAGGATGTGCCGGTTTTCATTGCACTTTTCGTAGGTTAAAGGGCTGCATGGAGCGCCGCGTCCTCATCGTCGAAAGCCAGAACGACTTCGCCCTCAGCATGGCCACCGTGCTCAAGAGCGCGGGCTATCAAACGGCCATGGCGGCCACCGCCGCTGACGCACAGCGTGAGATGGAGAAGCGCAAGCCGGATCTCATCGTCGTCCGGGCCGAGCTGCCGGATCAGTCCGGCTTCACCCTGTGCGGGCAGATCAAGAAGGGCAAGTGGGGGCAGAACCTCAAGGTGCTGCTGCTGTCCTCGGACACGGGCGTGGAGGGGCTGAACCAGCACCGCCAGTCGCCGGGCGCCGCGGACGGCTACCTCATCATCCCCTTCGAGATGGGCGAGCTCGCCTCCATGAGTGTGGGCATCGTCCCCCCCGAGGAGGAGCAGGCCCCGGCCTTCTCGGGCGACGGTCCTCCGCCCATGCCCCCGCCGCTCAAGGGCGCGCCCGCCCCCGCCGGTAGCCCGCCGAAGCTGCCCAAGCGCGAGCGCCGCAGCGCCATCACCGAGGAGGATCGCACCTTCCTCGAGCGCTCCTTCCAGTCCATCGCGGACCGCAAGGCCGAGCTGCTCGCCGAGTCCCGCCAGCTCAAGCGTCCGCCCCCGCGGCGCGACTTGATGGGCACGCCCGAGGGCAAGGTCCAGCTGCTGCGCGACGAGCTCAAGGCGCGCGAGTCGCAGATCGCCCGCATCTCGGAGATCTGGAACGTCCGCGAGCGCGAGCTGCTCTCCGTGGAGGACCGCCTCCACGAGAAGGACGTGGAGCTGCAGGGCCTGAAGATGCAGGTGGATGACCTGCTGCGGCGCTTCAACGAGGCCAGCAGGGCATGCTGCAGAAGGAGCGCGATCACGGCGCCACCGTCGACGACCTGCTGCTGCAGAAGTTCTCCTCCGAGAAGGATCTCATCGAGGTGGTGGCCTCCAAGGAGAAGGACATCAACGTCCTTCGCCGCGAGGTGTCCAACCGCGATGACGAGCTGTCGCGCCGCGCCGGCGAGCTGGAGAACGCCCGCGACGAGTACGACAAGCTCGAGAAGCACCTGGGCATCGTCACGCTCGAGTTCGAGGTCAAGGAGCAGAAGCTCACCGAGACGGTGCAGGCCCACGAGGCCGAGCTGGCCCGCCGGCAGCAGCGGATTGAATCCGTGGAAGGCGAGCTTGCCCGCACCATCAGCGAGCGCGACCAGCGCTACGCCGAGCTGAGCGGAGAGATTCAGGCGCTGCAGGAGCGGCTGGCCCAGACGGAGCAGGAGCGCGACACCACCGTGCGAGCCCTGGAGGCGCGCGCCACCGCGGCCGAGGAGCACGGCGCCCGGGTGGACGCGGAGCTCCTGCAACTCACCGAGGAGCGCAACGCGCTCGAGGCGCGGCTCAACGAGCAGATCGCCGGCCTGGAGTCGGACCTGGCCCGCATGACGGGCGAGCGCGACCAGCTCCAGCAGGACAAGGACGCGCTGGAGAGCGATCTCACCCAGCGGCTGGAGGAGCGCGACGCGAAGGTCGCCACGCTCGAGCGCGAGCTGCAGGAGACCATCGCCCGCAACGAGCACCACGAGGCGGAGCTCAACGCCAACATCCAGCAGCAGATGGAGCGCATCGGCGAGCTGGAGGGCGAGGTCGAGGCCGTGAAGGCCCACCTGGCCGACCGCGAGGCCGAGCTGACCGGCGAGCTGGAGGCCCTCACCCAGGCGCGCAACGAGCTGCAGGCCGCCAAGGACGCCCTGGAGGCCGAGCTCAACGGCCAGATCCAGGCGCTCCAGGAGGCCGTCTCCGACCGCGACACGCAGATCTCCAACCTGACCGGCGAGCTGGAGGCCACCTCCCAGACCCTCGCCGCGACGCAGGGCACGCTCTCCCAGACCGAGGAGACGCTCGCCACCACCCGCGGCGAGCTGGAGGCCACTACCCAGTCGCTCTCCGAGACGCAGGCTGTCCTTGCCGACACGCAGGGCCGCCTCTCCGCCACCGAGGAGACGCTGGCCACCACCCGTGGCGAGCTGGAGGCCACCGCTCAGACACTCGCCGAGACGCAGGGCACGCTCTCCGAGACGCAGGCCGTCCTCGCCGATACGCAGGGCCGCCTCTCCGCCACCGAAGAGGCCCTGGCGAGTACCCGCGGCGAGCTGGACGCCACCTCTCAGACGCTGGCCAACACCCAGGCCACCCTCGCCCAGACGGAGGAGACGCTCGCCACCACGCGCGGCGAGCTGGAGGCCACCACCCAGACACTCGGCGAGACGCAGAACACGCTCTCCGAGACGCAGGCCGTCCTCGCCGACACGCAGGGTCGTCTCTCCGCCACCGAGGAGGCCCTGTCCAGCACTCGGGGTGAGCTGGACGCCACCGCCCAGTCCCTGGCCGACACCCAGGCTGTCCTTGCCGACACGCAGGGTCGTCTGTCCGCCACCGAGGAGACCCTCGCCAGCACCCGCGGCGAGCTGGACGCCACCGCCCAGTCGCTGGCCGACACCCAGGCCACCCTCACCGACACGCAGGGCCAGCTCGAGCAGACCCGCGACGAGCTCGCCCGCACCGTCCAGGAGCGCACCGATCGCGAGACCGAGCTCCAGGCCGCCAACGCGGAGATCACCCGCATCTCCGGCGTCCTCCAGGAGACCGAGAACCTCAAGACGGCCATGGAGGAGGAGCTGTCCGAGCAGCTCGGCCAGGTGCGCAACGAGCTGGCCGAGACGCAGGGTGCCCTCGCCGCCACGCGCGAGGCACTCACCGGCGAGCAGGCCGCCCACGTGCAGTCCCAGCAGCAGGCCGCCGCCACCCAGGCGGAGCTGGAGGCCGCGCTCGCCCAGACGCGCGATCAGAACCAGGAGCTGGAGGAGCAGCTCTTCCTCACCAAGCAGGAGCTGGGCAGCCGCGTCGCCGAGGTCACCCAGCTCGGCTCGCAGCTCGCCGAGTCCGAGGACGAGCGCCACCGGGTGGAGGAGCGCCTCAACACGCTCACCGCCGAGTCGCAGCGCCGCATCGACTTCCTGGAGAAGGACGTCGCCGCCAAGGGCCAGGAGCTGTCGGACACCCTCCAGAAGCTCACCGGCGTGACGCAGGAGAAGGAGCGTCAGCGCGAGGCCCTCAGCCGCGAGGTGGCCACCAAGACCGAGCAGCTCAAGCAGCTCGACGCCCGCCGCCAGCAGGACGCGGAGCAGGCCAAGCGCAACGCCGACGAGCTCACCCGCCAGGCCGCCGCCCTCAACACCGAGCTGGAGAACGCGCGCAAGCAGCTCGCCGCACGTGACGAGCAGCTCCGCTCCGCGGGCAACAGCCAGTCCAAGCTGCAGTCCGAGCGCGAGGCGATGGGCAACCAGCTCGCCGAGGCCCAGGCGCAGATCCAGGCGCTCCAGCAGGCCCAGGCCCAGGAGCGCAACGAGGCAAAGCGCGCCGGGGACGACCTGGCCGCGAAGCTCTCTCGCGCCGAGGCTCGCTCCACCCAGCTCACCCAGGAGCTGCAGACCCGCTCCGCCGAGGCCGACGCCAAGGTCAAGGAGGCCCAGACGCAGCTCACCACCCGGGCCAAGAAGATCCAGGAGCTGGAGCTCGCGGTGGAGAACGCCGCGGGTGCCAGGTCCCGCGTGGAGAAGGAGCTCAACGCGAAGGTGGCCGCCGCCGACGCCAAGGCCAACGAGGCCGCCACGAAGCTCGCCGCCGCCGCCAAGGAGCGCAAGGAGCTGGAGGCCCGGCAGCAGAAGGATCTCGAGGAGCTGGCCACCCGTCAGAAGGCGGAGCTGGAGCGCCGCGACGCCCTGAAGACCCAGGAGATCACCCGCCTGCAGCAGTCGGTGCAGGAGAAGAGCAAGGCGCTCAAGGTCGCCGAGCTGGAGCTGGCCCGCTTCAAGACGAAGTCGCCCACCTCCTCCCCGGGCACTCCGGCCGCGAAGTCGACCGCCGCCGCCAAGCCCCTGGTGGACGAGGACGACAGCGTGCTCACCACGCAGGTCAACACCATCGCTCCCGCCGCGCCCGCGCCGACTCGCACCGCCCGCCCCGCCGCGAAGAACACCGTGGCCAAGAAGACCGCGGCGGCTGCTCCTCCTCCCGTCGCCGAGGAGGAGGTCTCCGACCGCACCGTGGTCATGCAGATCCCCACGGCGTCGCCCGGCGCCTCGGATGAGGCCGACTGGACCTCGCTCGTGGACGAGCTCGACAAGTAGTGTGGCTCACCGGCCGCGCGTGGCGCCCCTGCCTCGCGCGGCCGAAGCAAACGTTGTCCAACTGTTGGACGACTTTGTGAGGAACGCGGCCGGGAGGTCTCCCCGGAGGCCAGGGCGAGTGGCAGGCCCGCGCGGCGCGGACGTACCGACGCTGCCTGTCGCCCCTGAAAGGACTTACGGCAGGTGGCTCAGAGCGCGGCGCGCGCCTGGCGGACGAGGTCCTTGAACTCGACCTGGGCGACCACTTCGCGGAAGGACACCTGGGTGCCCAGGCTCTGGGCCTCCAGGCGGGCCTGCTGCCAGCGATGCCGCATGGTCCGGGTGGCGACGTAGGCCAGCAGCAGCACGAAGGCTCCAGGAATCAGGGCCACCGCCACCACGAGCAACATGCGCAACCACCAGGACATGACCGCCGCCTCCCAGCAACGAATGCGCGGCTCTATTGCACGTTGCGTGCCCATTGTGGGAAAATAATTTCCCAAGTTATTCCAGTCACTTGGACAGCAAGCAGCCAGCACGAGGGCGTGGAAAGGGCTGGAGGTCTGGCATTTTTGCCGCAGTGGCCTGAAAACCCTTCGGTTAAGTTGAGAAGCGTGAACACGCCCTCCCCTTCGACCCAAGCGCACACCCTGACCAGCGTGGAGGACGCGGAGACGCGCCTCGAGCAGGTGGGATATCTGGCCTCCCCGGAGATCGCGACCGCGAGCTTCCTGGCGGATCGGCTGGAGAAACCCATCCTGGTGGAGGGCCCCGCGGGGGTGGGCAAGACGGAGCTGGCCAAGGCGCTGGGACAGGCGCTGGGGCGGGAGTTCATCCGCCTGCAGTGCTACGAGGGCCTGGACGAGGCGAAGGCGCTCTACGAGTGGGAGTACGCCAAGCAGCTGCTCTACACCCAGCTCTTGAAGGACAAGATTGGGGAGATGGTGCAGGGAGCGGGGACGCTGAGCGAGGCGGCGGACCGGCTGGCGACGAGCGACGCGGTGTTCTTCTCGGAGCGCTTCCTGCTACCGAGGCCGGTGCTGAAGTCGCTGCTGTCGGACAAGCCGGCGCTGCTGCTGGTGGACGAGATCGACAAGGCGGATCCGGAGTTCGAGGCCTTCCTGCTGGAGGTGCTGTCGGACAACGCGGTGACGATTCCGGAGCTGGGGACGTTCAAGGCGAGGCACGTGCCGAGGGTGGTGCTGACGTCGAACAACGCGCGGGAGCTGTCGGACGCACTGAAGAGACGGTGCCTGCACCTGCACATCGACTTCCCGGATCGGGAGCGAGAGCTGCGGATCGTCCGGAAGAGGCTGCCGGACGTGTCGAAGACACTGGCGGAGCAGGTGGTGGAGGCGGTGGCGGCGATCCGGAAGCTGGACCTGAAGAAAGCGCCGTCGATCAGCGAGACGTTGGACTGGGTGCAGAGCCTGGCGCTGCTGAACGCGGAGTCACTGACGGCGGACCTGGTGGCGGCGACGTTGAACCTGGTGCTGAAGCACGAGGGCGACATCGAGAAGGCAAAGAGCAACCTGGCGCAGATCGCGCAGGCCTGAGCCAGAACACCCCGCCCCCAACACCCAGCGCCCAACACCCACTGAGCGCCCAACACCCAACGCCCAACACCCCGCGCACAACACCCCTCGCCCGCCGGGAGAGGGACGGGGTGAGGGTGCTACGGGTCCCAGGTTGAACCCGTGTATGCCCCCTCTCCCTCTGGGAGAGGGCTGGGGTGAGGGTCAAGAGATGACCTGGACCGAGGAAACGCTGAGGGCAGAGGGCTTCGAGAACCCGAAGCGAGCGGCCAAGGAGCTCTCGGCTCTGTCGGCGGCACTCGGAGCCCCCGCGGCCGAACACGTCCACGAGGCCTCGAAGCGGACCTCTGAACCTGACGAGCTCATCGCAGCGTTCGACCGCATCCGAGAAGGCCTGCAAGGCCACTCGGAGCCCACCCTCACCCGGCTGCTGGACATACTCCCCGCGGTCTTCCACGCGAGCACCTTCGCGCCGCGGCTGCTGACCACTCGGCCCGGCCTGCTGCGCTGGCTCGCAGGCTCACGAACGCTGACGCGCGAGAAACCCCGGGAGCACTATCGCCGAGAAGCACTGGGGGCCACGCGCCGCATTGCCCCGACGGACGCGGAGGGCCTCTATCGCCGCCTGCGCCGCTACAAGTACCGCGAGTTGCTGCGCCTCATGGTGCGCGATGCGACCCTGCGAGCACCGATGTCGGAGTTGGGCCGGGAGCAGACAGCGCTGGCGGAGGCACTCATCGGAGCAGCGCTGACCTGGGCGGAGCGCTCTCTCCAGACGAAGTACAGCACACCGGACACACCGGGCTTCTGCATCCTCGGAATGGGGAAGCTGGGAGGAGAGGATCTCAACTTCAGCTCGGACGTGGACCTCATCTATCTGTACCGGGCGGACGGGAACACCACCGGAGGAACGGCAGGCTCACTGCCCACGGTGCAGTACTACACGCGGCTGGGCGAGGCGGTGACGCAGGCCCTCACGAAGGTGACGGCGGAGGGATTCTGCTACCGGGTGGACCTGAACCTGCGCCCGCAGGGACGCGCGGGGGCGATGGTCCTCTCGGTGCCGGCCTCGCTGGCGTACTACGAGACCTTCGGACGCATGTGGGAGCGAGCAGCGCTCACCAAGGCGCGGGCGGTGGCGGGAGACGCGACGCTCGCGGAGGAGTTGCTGAGCGAGCTGGGGCCGTTCATCTGGCGGCGGAGCCTGGACCTGTCGGCGGTGGACGGGCTGCGAGACCTGAAGGCGCAGATCGACATGCGCGGCAAGGCGAGCACGGATGACGTGAAGCTGGGCCCCGGGGGAATCCGCGAGGTGGAGTTCTTCGTCAACGCGCTCCAGCTGTTGCAGGGGGGCAAGGACCCGACGCTGCGCGAGCCGAGGACGATGAGGGCGCTGCGCAAGCTGGAGCGAGCGGGGTTCGTCTCGGGGCCGGACGCGGACGCGCTGGAGGAGGCCTACGTCTTCCTACGCCGAGTAGAGAACCGCTTGCAGATGCTGGAGGAGCGGCAGACGCAGGCGCTGCCCACGGGAGAGCGGGAGCGCCGCCGGCTGGCCACCTCACTGGGCTACACGGACTGGGAGACCTTCCGGGCCGAGCTGGAGCGGCACCGGCGCTTCGTGCTGGAGGCCTTCACCACGCTGCTGGGACAGACGGCGAGGGACGAAGTCCCCGACGAACCTCTGCTGGCGCTCGCGCTGGACGCGGACCTGCCGCTGGAGCAACGCCGGGCGGCGCTGGCCCAGCGAGGCTTCGAGGACCCTGAGCGGGCACTCGCCGAGCTGGAGCGGCTGGCCCGGGTGCCCTACTCGCCCATCGCGGACGGGGGCTCGGGGGTGAAGGCGGTGCGGCTGCTGTCGGAGGTGGCACAGACACCGGACCCCGACCAGGCGCTGCTGCACTTCTCGGACTTCCTCGCGCGGCTGCACCAACCCGAGGGCTACCTCCGGCTGCTCACGGGCATGCCGCGAGCGAGCCGCCGCCTCTTCAACCTCTTCGGGCAGAGCGACTACCTCTCGCGCATCTTCCTGAGGCACCCGGAGCTGCTGGACGCGCTGGTACAGGCGCAGCTCGACGAGGCGCTGAAGACTCCCGAGCGCATCCGCCAAGAGCTGGGTGCCCGGCTGGCGCGGCATCCGGACGCGGAGGCGAAGCACGGCGCGATGCCGCGCTTCAAGAACGAGGAGCTGCTGCGCATCGGGCTCAACGACATCGGAGGGGACCTCACGGTGCCGGAGGTGGCGCGGCAGCTCACGGCGGTGGCGGACGCCATCCTCGACGAGTGCCTCTTCCTCGCACAGGAGGAGCAGCGCGAGCGCTACGGCCTGCCGCTCGACGCGAGCGGGCAGCGCGAGGGGCTGGTGGTCATCGCCATGGGGAAGCTGGGCGGGTACGAGCTCGGCTACCACTCGGACCTGGACCTCATCTTCGTCTACAGCGGCAACGGCCAGGCGGAGACGAGCGGAGGCACCCGCGGCACCATCACCCATCACGAGTACTTCGCCAAGACCGTCCAGCGGTTGATGACGCTGCTCCAGGTGCAGCTACGCGAGGGGCACCTCTACAAGATCGACGCGCGGCTGAGGCCCTCGGGGAACCAGGGGACGCTGGTGGTGAGCCAGGACACGCTGCGTGAGCACCACCAGAAGCGGGCGCAGCTCTGGGAGCGTCAGGCACTCATCAAGGCCCGGCCGGCCGCAGGAGACCCGACACGCTTCCGCGCCTTACAAGACGAGCTGCTCGCCCCACTCGTCTACGAGCGTCCCCTGCCCCCGGACGCGGCGGCGGAGATCGATCGGCTGCGAACGCGCATGGAGCGCGAGCTGGCCCACGAGGACGCCCACCAGCTCAACCCGAAGCTGGGCCAGGGCGGACTGGTGGATGTGGAGTTCACCGTCCAGTACCTGCAGCTCGTCCACGGCCGGGAGCACCCGCGCGTGCGCGGCACCAACACCCTGACGGCGCTCGAGGGACTCCAGACCGAGGGCCTTCTGCCCCCCGAGGACGCCGAGGCCCTGCGCCAGGGCTACCTCTTCCTTCGCCGGGTGGAGAATCGGCTGCGGCTGGTGCATGCCAGCTCCCTGGCCCATATGCCCACCCAGGGCCGGCCCCTAGCACAGCTCGCGCGCCGGCTGGGAGTCCTCGGCTCCGAGCCGGGAGAAACGTTCCTCGCCCAATATCGAGCCTGCGCCGTCCACGTGCGGGACGTGTATGCTCGCGTCCTTCGCGCCCCACGCCGAATCTGAGTCACCCTGCCCTGTGCTGCTGAAGCAACGCTTTCAAATCCTCCGGCCACTCGAAGAGATGGAGCTGGCCCTGGTGCGCGCGGCGGTGGACTCGCCCTCGCTGTTGGACCCGCGCGAGGAGGCCGTGCTGCGCACCGCGCTGTCCCTGGCGCGCCTCTACAAGCTCCGCCACGAGGGCCATGACCACTCGGTGGAGGCCTGGACGACCCCCCTGCGCGAGGACGTGTCACGAAGGCTCGGCTCGGTGCTGCTCAACAGGCGCCGCATCACCCGCGACCAGCTCATTCCTCATGTCCGAGACCTGCGCGCCCCGGTGTTGAGGCTGCGCGACGAGCTCGTCCACCACCTGCACGGGCGCGTGCCCGAGGAGGTGCTCCACCGCGAGCTGCGGCACAAGTCGCTGGTGGTGGTGGCCGGCGGCGGTGGAGGCGTGGCCTACGTGTACCTGGGGGTGATGAGCCTGCTGGACGAGCACGGCCTCAAACCGTCGCTGCTGGCGGGCACCTCCATGGGCGCCATCCTGATGCTGATGCGCTCGCGGATGGCCAGCTTCGATCAGGGCGAGGTGGTGAGCATCATCCGCAGCCTCTCCTGGCGGAAGCTCTTCCGCTTCATCTCCACGGAGAACCGGTACGGGCTGCCGGCGGCGCTGCGGCTGTTCCTCCGCTCGGGGCTGGGCCGCTACTTCAACGCGGGACCGGGCTCGTCGGAGGCGGGCATCCGGCTGAAGGATCTGCCGGTGCCGATGATCGTCGCGGTGGGCGGCATCCGGCGCGGCATGCTGCCCCGGCCGCTCGAGTACTACGAGCGCCTGCTGGGCACGAGCCCGGTGAGCCTGCTCAGCCCCACGGGCGTGGCGCGCCGCATCCAAGCGGTGATGGGCACGCTGGCCGAGTTCTTCACCCGGCCGGAGATCATGGTGAAGCTCCACCTGGGCGCGGACGAGAAGACGGCCGGGTTCGACGCCATCGACGCGGCGGGCTTCTCCTCCTCGCTGCCCGGCGTCATCCACTACGACATGCTGCGCGACGACGCGCACATGCGCGGCATGCTGGACGGAATGATGGAGGAGAAGGGCATCTTCCGGCTGCTGGACGGCGGGCTGGTGGACAACCTCCCGGTGAAGGCGGCATGGAAGGCCGTGCACCACGGCAACATCGGCACGCGCAACGCCTTCTTCCTCGCGCTCGACGGCTTCGCGCCCCGGCTCACCACCCCCTTCTGGCTGCCCCTGCAGCGGCTCGCGGCCATGACGGTGGCGCCCAACCTCTCCTACGCCCACCTCATCAAACGCTTCGGCACCACCCTCTCCCCCTTGGAGCTGGTACCCTCCGTTCAGCTCGCCACCAAGGCCATGCACTACGGCCGCAAGCAGCTCGGCACCGACATGCCCTTCCTCACCCGCATGCTCTCGCCCCTCCCCCATCTGGGCTGACGAGCTGCTTTGAATTCAAAAGAGTTCCTGAAAGAATACGGTCTTCTCTCCTTTCCTGACCAAGAGGACCCCTTCATGAGCTCGACCTCCGGCAACGCCGCCCGCTCCGAGCAGATCTGGCTAGATGGCAAGCTGATCAAATGGGACGAGGGCCAGGTGCACGTCATGACCCACGCCCTGCACTACGGGCTGGGAGTCTTCGAGGGCATCCGGGCCTACCGCACCCATGATGGCCGGCTGGCGGTGTTCCGCCTGCGCGAGCACATCGAGCGCCTGTTCGACTCGGCCCACATCTGCATGATGAAGCTGCCCTACACGGTGGAGCAGCTCATGGAGGCGTGCCTGGAGCTGCTGCGCAAGCAGAAGGACCAGTTCGCCAATGGGGCCTACCTGCGCCCCATCGCCTTCATGGGCGACGGCGCCATGGGCCTGGGCGCAATCAACCCCACCCGCGTGGCAGTCACCGCCTGGGACTGGGGCGCATACCTCGGGGACAAGGGCATCCGCGAGGGCATCCGCGCCAAGGTCAGCTCCTTCACCCGCATGCACGTCAACGTGAACATGGTGCGCGGGAAGATCTCCGGCCAGTACGTCAACTCCATCCTCGCCAAGCGCGAAGCGGTGCTCGCCGGCTATGACGAGGCCATCCTCCTGGACATCAGCGGCTTCGTCGCCGAGGCCTCCGGTGAGAACATCTTCCTCGTCAACAAGAAGGGCATCATCAAGACCCCGCCCCTCTCCTCCCCCATCCTCGACGGCATCACCCGCGACACGGTGCTGAAAATCCTGCGCGACTCGGGCCGCTCCGTGGATGAGGTCACCGTCACTCGCGACGCCCTCTACATCGCCAACGAGGTCTTCTTCACCGGCACCGCCGCGGAGATCACCCCGGTGCGCGAGGTGGACAACCGCACCGTGGGCGCCGGCAAGCCCGGTCCCATCACCCAGTATGTGCAGGAGACCTACTTCCGCACCGTCCGGGGTCAGGAGCCGCGCTACATCGAGTGGCTCACCTACGTCTGACCCCCAAGCAGCCAAGGATGTTCGAGGACGTGCCGGAATGGGGGCGGATCGGCTAGAAGTACGGGCCGATGCGCCCCGAGTACGACTCCCTCCCCAATCCCTTCAATCTCGAGAACCCGTCCATCCTCGACATCGCTCCTCCGGAGCCCAAGTCGCTGGAGGAGACGGGCTTGAAGATCGGCCTGCTCTCGGACATCGCCCTGCGCTACCTGTACTACCAGGGCACCGCCACGGGCATGGACATTGCCCAGGAGCTGCGCCTGCCCTGGCCCGGCGTCATCGAGCGCGTGGTGGACTTCCTCACCGCCGAGAAGCTCGTGGACCTGCGGGGCGGCAAGGGCTTCGGTCGCGCCTCGGTGGACTTCATCCTCACCGAGAAGGGCCGCGAGTACACCCGCGGCGCCATCGAGCGCAGCACCTACGTGGGCCCCGCCCCCATCCCCATCGAGCAGTACAACGCCCTCATCACCGCGCAGACGGAGGAGAGCCCCGTCATCAGCCGCGAGGACCTGGTGCAGGGTCTGGCCCACCTCACCGTCAACGCGGACCTGATGGACAAGCTGGGCCCGGCGGTGAACTCGGGCCGCTCGCTCTTCCTCTACGGCCCTCCGGGCAACGGCAAGACGAGCCTCGCCGAGGCCATCAGCCGCATGTTCGGCGGCGAGGTCTTCATTCCCCACTGTCTGGAGATCGACAACCAGATCATCAAGGTCTTCGACGCCCTCAACCACATCCCCATCACGCTGGAGTCCGAGCGCGATGCCCAGGGCCGTCGAGCCACCTTCGAGATGGACCACCGCTGGCAGCTCTGCCGGCGCCCCGCCGTCGTCGTCGGCGGCGAGCTGACGCTGGAGACGTTGGATCTCATCTACTCGCCCACCGCGCGCTTCTACGAGGCGCCCTTCCAGGTGAAGGCCAACGGCGGGATGCTCCTCATCGACGACTTCGGCCGCCAGAAGGTCCACCCCACGGACCTGCTCAACCGGTGGATCGTCCCCCTGGAGAAGCGGGTGGACTTCCTCACCCTGCACACGGGCAAGAAGTTCGAGATCCCCTTCGATCAGCTGCTCGTCTTCTCCACCAACCTGGATCCCAAGGAGCTGGTGGACGAGGCCTTCCTGCGGCGCATCAAGTACAAAATCGAGGTCAACAACCCCGACGAGGAGGTCTACCGGGAGATCTTCGCCCGGGTGTGCGAGGCGGCGGGCATCCCCTACGTGGACCAGGCCGTCACCTACCTCTTCGAGCACTACTACAAGCCGAACAACATGCAGCTGCGCGCCTGCCACCCGCGCGACCTGATTCAGCTCATCAAGGACGCCGCCCGCTACCGGCAGATTCCCCCGGCGCTTTCCAAGGATCTACTCGACCAGGCATGCGAGGTCTTCCTGGTCAGTCTATGAGACAAGTAGCGTTTTAATTGTCCTAAGCTGCTGGAATTTCTACAATCAAGTAGCCGTTGTTTCCGCTGGCCGGGACCTATTGTCCCGTCCCGCCGGTCCCGCTGGCAGCCGGTGTGAAGGAGCGTCACGTCCGTGAAGGAACGCTACCAAGAGATCGACGAGAAGAACGAAACGCTGCGCGACTACCTTGGCATCTTCAAGGACAAGGGCCGCGACTTCCTCGAGAAGTTCGAGATGTCGTGGATCTACCACGACGCAGCGCTTGAGGGGACGGTGTACACCCAGCAGGAGCTGCTGTCGGCGCTCTTCCCTGAGCGGGCGAGCATGGATCCCGCGATGATCCCCGTGGTGTTGGAGGTGCGTAACCACAAGGCCGCGTGCGACTTCCTGCGCGAGGAGGCGACGAGCACGGGCAAGAAGCAGACGCAGATCACGCTGACCACCATCAAGCGGATCCACGACTTGCTGTGCGGCAACACGCCGGAGGCGCAGCAGACGCGCGCCAACATCGAGCGGCGCGAGCGTACGGAGAAGGAGCTGGCCAAGGAGCGGGAGCGCAGCGGCTACCGCAAGGACATGCCCCTGCACCGCACGTACTTCCACGAGATCGCCCAGCCGGCGAAGATCCAGCCCATGCTGGAGAAGCTGGTGGACTACACCAACAGCGCCGAGTACCGCGAGTGCCACCCCATCAAGCAGGCGGCGGTGGTGCAGCACAAGTTCATGCAGATCTTCCCGTTCACGGAGAACAGCGGGAAGGTGGGCCGGATGCTCACCAACCTGGTGTTGCTGCGCAACGGCTACATGCCGGCGATCATCCACTCGATCGATCGTCAGCGGTACTACGAGTCCCTGCGTGGCGCCGAGGGCGTGTTCCGTGCGCTGCTGATGGACGCCATCGAGAACTCGCTGGACAACGGCGTGAAGTACTTCAAGGACATGAGCCGCCGCTACAAGGCCATCAACTAGGCCGTGCGTGTCGGGGCTCACGAGTCCATCGCGGGAGGCGTGAGCCGAGCGCTGGCGCGGGCCGAGGAGCATGGCGCGCGCAGCTTGCAGGTCTTCACGAAGAACGCCCGGGGCTGGAAGGCCCCGCCCCTCACCGAGGAAGAATGCCGCACCTTCCGCCAGGAGGTGCGGCGCACGGGGCTGCCGGTGGTGGCACACGGCAGCTACCTGGTGAACCTCGGCACCGAGGAGCCGGCGCAGCGCGAGAAGTCGCTGGACTGCGTCGTCGAGGAGCTCACCCGGTGTGAGCGGCTCGGCATCCCCTTCCTCATCCTCCACCCCGGCGGACACCCGGACGAGCGGCGCGGGCTGGCGCTGATCTCCCAGGCGCTGGACGAGGTGCACGCGCGCACGCCGCGCTTCCGGTCACGCATCTGCCTGGAGGTGACGGCTGGCCAAGGCCACTGCCTGGGCTGGCGCTTCGAGCACCTGGCCGAGGTGCTCTCCCAGACAGCGGACGCGGGGCGCCTGGGCATCTGTTTGGACACCTGCCATCTGTTCGCCGCCGGATACGATCTCTCGACGGAGGCCGGTTACCATGAAGTGATGGAGGAGTGTGACCGGGTGGTGGGACTGGAGCGGGTGGAGTGCGTGCACCTCAACGACAGCAAAAAACCGTTGGGGTGCCGAGTAGATCGCCACGAGGAGGTGGGCAAGGGAGCAATTGGACTCACGCCCTTCCGCTGCCTGATGAAGGACGCGCGCTTCGTCAACACCATTGGAATCCTGGAGACCCCCTTCCCCGAGCGTTACGCAGAAGCCATTCGGCATCTCGAATCGCTGGGCCGAAGGAAGTAAACACAGCACCCATGCCTGCTACACCGACAGCCAACAGCCGTAGGACGCCTGGAAGCGGGGAGGGCTCAGAGCCCCCGCCGCCACGGCTGGCGAACCTACCGGCACGTGCCAAGCTGGAGCGGCTGCTCCGGGTGGCCAAGGGCCATAAGAAGGCCCTCGTGCTCACCCACGACAATCCGGATCCGGATTCCATTGCCGCGGCGGTGGCGCTCACCCAGCTGCTCAAGGAGCGAGCGGGCGTGGAAGAGGCCCGAGTGGGCTACGGCGGCATCATCGGCCGGGCGGAGAACATCGCCTTCGTGAAGGTGCTCCGCCTGCCCGTGGTGCCCATCGCCCAGCTGGACCTGGACGAGTACGATCTGCTGGCGCTCGTGGACACGCAGCCGCCCACGGGCAACCACGCGATTCCGCCGCGCCTGAGGGGCGAGGTGGACATCGTCATCGACCACCACCCGCTGCGTGACGAGAGCCTCGAGTCCCCCTTCGCGGACGTGGGAGGAGACTTCGGCTCGACGTCGACGATGCTGGTGGAATACATGCGCGCCGCGGGGCTGGAGCCCTCCACGGAGGTGGCCACCGCGCTCTTCTACGGGCTGAAGGCGGACACGCGCGACCTGGGGCGCGAGACGACCCAGACGGACATCGACACGTACCTGTGGCTGTTCCCGCGGATGGACAAGCACCTGCTGGGGCAGATCGAGCACCCGGAGCTGCCAGCGCGGTACTTCCAGCTGTACCACACGGCCTACGAGCGGGCGAAGGTGTACGGGGACACGGCGATCGTGACGGACCTCGAGGAGGTCTACTCGCCGGACATGGTGGCCGAGGTGGCCGAGCGGTTGATGTTCCTCGACGGGATGAAGTGGTCGCTGGCGTACGCGACGTACCGCAACCAGCTCTTCCTGTCGCTGCGGGTGAAGGATCGGCGGATGAACGCGGGCCGGCTCATCCGGGAGATCTGCGAGGACTACGGCGGCTCATCGGGAGGCCACGGCAGCATGGCGGGCGCGAGGATTCCGCTGTCGGGGAGGGCAACGCAGCGCAAGGCGGTGAAGCGCGAGCTGGTGCGCCGGTTCCTCGAGGCCTTTGGAGTGGCGGATGAGCGGCCCATCGGGCTGCTGTCCGCGCCGTCGCCGTGATCTACTGGGACCACAACGCGGCCGCGCCAGTGCGGCCGGAGGTGGCCGCGCTGCTGACGAAGGCCTTCTCCGAGGGAGGCTGGGGCAACGCCTCCAGCGTGCACCGGAGCGGTCGCGAGGCCCGGAGGCGTCTGGACGTAGCGCGGGCCCGGGTGGCGCACGTGCTGGGCTGTGAGCCGAAGGAAGTGTGCTTCACCGGCTCGGGCTCGGAGGCGGACGCGCTGGCGTTGAAGGGAGCCTGGCTCGCGCGGAAGGAGACGCGGCGGCGGCGCGTGGTGGGCTCGACCATTGAGCACCCAGCGGTGCTGGCGACCCTGAAGCAGCTGGAGGCGCTGGGCGCCGAGGTGGTGCGGGTGCGTCCGGGACGGGACGGCCGGGTGCCGCTGGAGGCGATGCTGGAGGCGCTGACGCCGGAGACGTTGCTGTGCTCGTTGATGTGGGCGAACAACGAGACGGGCGTGGTGCAGCCGGTGGCGGAGCTGTCGCGGGCGTGCCGGCAACGGGGCATCCTGTTCCACACGGACGCGGTGCAGGCGGTGGGGAAACTGCCGGCGCACCTGGGTGAGGTGGACGCGGATCTGCTGGTGCTCTCGGCGCACAAGTTCGGAGGCCCTGCGGGAGCCGGCGTGCTGGTGGTGCGCAAGGGCGTGGAGGTGCAGGCGCTGACACCAGGACACCAGGAGGCGGGACTGCGCGGAGGGACACAGAACGTGCCCTACGCGGAGGCGCTCGCCCTGGCCCTGGAGCTGGCGCGCGAGGAGCAGCCGACGCACGCGGCCCGGGTCGAGGCGCTGCGGGACATGTTCGAGCGAGAGGTGCGCTCGCGCATCCCGGACGTGACGGTGAACGGAGAGGGAACGCCGCGGGTGCCGAACACGAGCAACCTGTGCTTCCACGGCGCGGATGGAGAGGCGCTGCTCATTGCCCTGGACTTGGAGGGGATCTGCGTCTCGTCAGGAGCAGCCTGCGCCTCGGGGACCCTGAGTCCCTCGCACGTGCTGCTGGCGATGGGCCTCACGCCGGCGCAGGCGAACGGCTCCCTGCGCTTCTCGCTAGGCCCCGCGGCAACGGAAGAGGAAGTGGCGCGGGTCGTGGAGGCCCTGACCACCCACGTCCCGAAGGCCCGTGCCCTGAACCTGGAGTAGCGGCCTACCGCCGGTCGAGCTGCGCCGAGCGCGCCTGGATGAACACGGCAAGGCCGTCCAGGACTCGCTGCAAGCCGAACTCGAAGTCATGCGCGGGATCGTGGGCAGCCCCATAAGCGGCCCCCGCCGCCGCTCCGACCCTGGCCGCGGTTGGATAGCGGCTGGCGTCGAGGACCTTCTCCAACAGCGGGGCATGCGCCTCCCACCACTGCGCATCGGTCATGCCGGTGTGCTGCTCGGCCTGCGCGGCCTCCACCGCTCGGCGTGCGGCACCTTCGACGTGACCGTTGACGAGGCTGACCACCGAGTCCATCTCCACCTCGGTGAGGCCGATCCCCGAGACCGCGCTCAGCTCGTAGTCGTATTTGGCGATCAGGTTGGGCCCCATCACCGGCCGGATCGTCGCGATCTGCAGCACCCACGGATGCCGGTGATAGAGCGCCCAGTTCTCCCGAGCGATCTGCTCGAGCCGAGCTCGCCAGTCCCCCGCTACGTTCTCGGGCCTGGCCTGCTCGCCGTAGACCGTGTCGAGCATGACGTCGATCAGCTCCGCCTTGCTCGGCACGTACGTGTACAGCGACATGGGCGCCACCCCGAGCTGGTCAGCGACCCGCCGCATGGACAACGCCGCCAGCCCTTCCGCATCCGCCACCCCAATTGCCGCCTGAACGAGCTGCTCCACCGTCAGGCGGGGTTTCGGACCTCGCTTCGGGCGCTCCTGGAGCCCCCACAGCAGTTCCATGCTGCGCTGAGGATCCCCGCTGCCGCTGTACTCGGTGCTCACCCCGTCATTATGGCCACACGCAAAAACACTGTACATCGTACGGCATTCCCCGTTATTTACTCCGTACATCATACGGAGTCAGGGGGCAGCCATGAGTTCGACGGCGTTCGTGAAGAGCGAGAAGAAGCTCCAGGCCTTCCGCATCGAGATTCCCCAAGCAGACCTGGACGACCTGCGTGAGCGGCTGAGCCGAACCCGGTGGCCGGACGAGCTGCCCGGCGCCGGCTGGAGCTACGGCGTACCGCTGGGCTACCTGAAGGAACTGGCCGCGTACTGGCGCACCACCTACGACTGGCGCGCCCACGAGGCCGAGCTCAATGCGCACCCGCAGTTCACCACCGAGATTGATGGCCAGCGCATCCACTTCCTACACGTGCGCTCACCCGAGCCCGACGCGCTGCCGCTGCTCCTCACGCACGGCTGGCCGAGCTCGGTGGTGGAGTACCTCGACGTCATCGGCCCGCTCAGCAACCCGCGTGCGCATGGCGGAGATCCCGCTCAGGCCTTCCACCTGGTGATTCCCTCCCTGCCGGGCTACGGGCTCTCCGGGCCCACTCGTGATGCGGGCTGGGGTACACGCCGTGTCGCTCGGGCCTGGGCCGAGCTGATGAGCCGCCTCGGCTACCAGCGCTACGGAGCCCAGGGCGGAGACTGGGGCTCATGGATCTCCCGCGAGCTCGGGTTGATTGACCCCGAGCATGTCATCGGTGTGCACACGAACGGGCTCATCACGTTCCCGTGCGGGGATCCCAACGAGCTGGTCGGCCTGAGCGAGGTGGACCAGGCCCGGCTGGAGTTCGCGGCCCACTACATGGCCGAGCTGTACGGGTACAAGAAGATCCAATCCACCCGCCCCCAGACGCTGGCCTATGGCCTGACGGACTCGCCCATCGCCCAGCTCGCGTGGATCGTCGGCGTCTTCAAGGAATGGACCGACTGCACCGACACGCCCGAGGACGCCGTCGACCGCGACCGCCTCCTCACCAACGTGATGCTGTACTGGCTCACCCACACCGCCAACTCGTCGTCCCGCTCCTTCGTGGAGACGCCGGACTCCCCAGAGGAGGTGGATTTGACGATGGAGGTGAAGCCATCCACGGTTCCCACCGGCGTGGCGGTATTCCCGCGCGGCATCCTCCGACCCGTCCGCCGGTTCGCCGACCGCGACAACAAGAACATCGTTCACTGGACGGAGTTCGACCGCGGCGGCACCTTCGCCGCCCTGGAAGAACCCGACCTCTTCATCGGCGACGTGCGGCAGTTCTTCCGTCGCTTCCGCTGACCTGGACGGCCCCCTCCCCCGCTACCACTGCTGGTCGGGGAGCTGCTTCTCGCGAAGATCCTCAGGAGGCTGGCCATAGCCCGGGATGCCCTCACGGGCCTCGTCAGGGCTGGGCGGCTTGCGCTCGAACTTGCGCTCCGTGCTCGCTTCCCGGGTCTCCTGCGACTTCCGCTCCTTCTCAGTCGCCATCTCGATTCCTCCCTCGCGCATAGGCGCCTGGCTCGTACAGGGAAAGATCAGCATGAGACGGAGGACCGGCATCCGAGGACGGGGCAGGCAAGGGAACGACGACCCTCACCCCAGCCCTCTCCCAGAGGGAGAGGGGGCACACACGGGCTCAACCCGGGGCCTTGATACCCTCACCCCAGCCCTCTCCCGGTGGGAGAGGGAGATGTGTCCCCTCGATGACCACCTTCAGGCCGTGGGGCTCGTTGGTCTCGAATGCGAGTGTGAAGCCGATGCGCCGGCTCAGCTCGCGGACGATGGATACGCCCAGCCCACTCCCACGGGGATCCCTCCGCCGAGCCTCCCGCGAGCGGAATGCACGTTCCCCCAGGTGTGCCAGCTCGGCCGGAGTCAGTCCTGGGCCATCGTCGAGCACGGTAAGCCGGAAGCGTCCGGGCGCCACGGTCTCGAGCACGGCCACGACATGGCCCTCGTTGTGCCCATGCGTGATGGCGTTGTGCACCAGGTTGCCGATGGCCTGCTCCATCATCGTGGGGTTGCAGCGCACCCAGACCGGCTCGTCGGGCCGCGCTGCTTCCAGGGAGATGCCCCTCCGCCGAGCCAGCAGCCCCAGCCGCCGGACGACACGCTCGAGGGTCTGTCCAAGCTCGACCTGGGCCTCTCCCGCCAGCGGATCAACTCCCTCGCCGAGCTGGCACGCCAGGCGGAGGTTCTCCACCAACTCCCGGAGGTAGACAGTGTCCTCGAGGCCCTGGACCAGGAGTTCGGGGCGCTGCTCGTCAGGTGCTCCCGAGGCAAGCTCGAGGGAGAGCTGCAACGAGGCGATGGGGGTCTTCAGATCATGGGCCACGTCCGCCAGGTGCCGCTCCAGCGCATGCTTCTGGGCCTCGATGCGCGCCGCGTCTGCCAGCACCCGCTCATGAGTGGCATCGAGCACCCGGGACAGCTCGCCCAGCTCGTCGGGCCCCGCGTCGACCGCGGACACGAAGCCACCGCTCCCGAGCCCACCCGCGGAGCGGTGCAGCTGGCGCAACCGTTGCAGCAGCGGGTGGATGACGACGAAGGTGGACAGCGCCGCCATGGCGGTCGTGATGAGCACGGCGGCCAGGAACAGCCACCGGCTGTTCGAGGCGCGCGCGGAGGAGATGGGCCACCGGTACTCGAGCAGGCTGCAGGGCCCGGCGTCGGCCACCCGGATCAGCATGATCCCGCCCCAGGAGGACTTCCTGTTGAAGAGCGGGAAGTAGAACGAGACGGGTTGCGCCTCCCCTTGGAGCATGCGCGCGAGGAGCTCGGGCGAGGGGCGCCCGCTGGACGTACCCGCTCCGGTCACCCGGGCGAAATCGAACGCCTCCACCTCCACGCCCTCACTCGTCCGGCGGAACCAGCCTTCCGGCGCAGAGCGGCAGGCCTCGCCCTGCTCGCTCATGATGAGCTCGGTGGTCGGCCGCAAGGCAGCCCGAAGCGCGGACTGAGCGCCGAGCATGACGGCCAGATACGTGGCGCCGAGCGTTCCCAGCAGCCCCAGCACGGCCGCCGACACGAGGATGCGCCAGGACAGGCTTCCCCAGAGCTTCAAGCGGAGCCCTCCGGCAGCTCGAAGCGGTAGCCGATGCCCCAGGCCGTCTTGATGCGCGCCCCCGCGGGTCCCAGCTTCTTGCGGATCCGCGCGATGTGCGAGTCCACCGTCCGCTCGTCCCGCTCCTCGTTGGCGGGCAGCGCATGGTTGCCAATCTGCTCCCGCGTGAGGGCCCGGCCTGGGCGCTCGGCGAGGTAGACGAGCACATCCAGCTCGTGGCGCGTGAAGGCAAGGGAGCCCATGCCCTCGCGGCTCACCACCCGCGCATCGAGGTCCAGGCTCACATCATCCCAGCGCAACACGCGCCGGGGGCCCTCGTCCATGAGGTGGAGCCGAGCCCGGATGCGCGCCACCAACTCCTCCATCCAAAAAGGCTTGGCCAGGTAGTCCACCGCACCCAGGCCGAAGGAGCGCAACCGCGCCTCGAGCTCCTGCCGCGCGGTGAGCACGATGACGGGCACGCGCAGTTGCGTCCGCCAGGTCTCGAGCAGCTCGAAGCCATCCACCTCGGGGAGGTTGAGGTCGAGCACCACCAGCACGGGCTTCTCACGCTCCGCCGCCTCGAGCGCGAGCCGCCCGTCGGTCGCGAGCGACACCTCGAAACCCGCGAGCTTCAGCCCGCGGACAATGCCAGAGGCGATGGGGGGGTCGTCCTCGACGACCAGGATGGGACCGCTGCGGAGACTCAAGGTGCGCCTCTCCTCGGACGGGTCAGCATTCCCATCCTAGGGAGAAGCCATGGAGGAAGTGTGGAGCCACCTCTCAAAGAGAGGGCATCACTTCGCGTCGGTGATTCCGAACAACCCACGCACCACTGCGGCGATGGCCAGCGGCGTGCCCACCCGCTCATCGTAATGAGGCGCCAGGGCCTCGGCGAAGGCCTCGGCCGTATCGAACCGATCCTCGGGATTCACCGCGAAGCCGCGGTGGATGACCTCGTCCAGCGGCTCGGGAATCTCCGGGCGGATGAGGCTCGGCGGCAGGTAGTCCCGGTAGACGATCTTCGTGAAGACCTCTTCCGGGGTCGTACCGGTGAAAGGGCGCTGCAACGTCAGCAGCTCGTAGAGGACGACGGTGGCGGCCCACAGGTCCACCGACGGGGCGATGGCGCCCTGCAGCGCCTCGGGCGAGAGGTAGTAGGGCTTACCAAGCACCTCTCCACCCTGGAGCACGCCGTCCACGCGCAGGCGGGCCACGCCGAAGTCACCCAGCTTGATGTCCCCCAGCCGCGAGATGAACAGGTTGGAGGGCGAGATGTCGCAGTGGACGATGCCCAGCGGCTCCCCCTGGGGCCCGACGGCGGAGTGGGCGTAGGCCAGGGCCTCGAGCAGCACGCGGGCCAGGTAGACGGCGAAGTCCAGGGGCAGGTGGATGCCGCGGTGCTTGCAGCGGCGCAGGATGTGGCCCAGGTCCCGGCCGTCCACCAGCTCCATGACGATGAAGTACTCGCCCGCCACCAGCCCGACGTCGAGCACCTGGACGATGTTGGGATGGTCGAGCTGCTTGGTGAGACGGGCCTCGGCGGCGAAGAGGGCGACGGAGGCCGGATCCTTGGTGAGGGCGGGCAGCAGCCGCTTGAGGGCCACCGTCCATCCCTGACGGGGGCCGGAGCGGACACGGGCACGGAAGACCTCGGCCATGCCCCCCTTGCCGAGCTGCGACAGGATTTCGTAATTGCCGAGGACCTTGGGAATCCGCGGCGTGGGAGAGGTGCTCACTCGCTCAGGGTCCCGTCTGTTGCCGCCTTCCGGCAGAGGCCTTGTTGTTCGCGACTGCCTGCTGGATCAGCCCCATGTACGTGGTGAGGGAGGCGGCATCCGAGCCCAGGAGCCGATCCAACTCCTGGTCCTGCGAGCCCTCGGTGATGGCGAAACCGAGCTTCACCGCCTGCCCCAGGTTGGCCAGCGCCTGCTTCTTGTCTCCCAGCCGGCTGTAGGCGCAGGCCAGGTTATAATGAATGCTCGACTCGCGCGGATTGAGCGCCCGCGCCCGGGTCAGGGCGTCGATGGCGTCGGCCGTCTGGCCGCGCATCAACCAGGCGGTCCCCAGCCCGAAGAAGGCCACCCAGTTGCGGTCGTCGTGCGTGATGCTCTGCTCGAACTCAGCCGCCGAGCCGCTCCACTCCTTGGCGCCCAGCAACCGGTTGCCCCGCTCCAAGGCCGCCTTGGCAGCCCCAGCATTGCGCTTCTCCGTACGCAGGCGCGCCACGGCGGACGTCCCATTGCGCACCGGGGCCTGCTCGGACACCGCCTGCGCCGGGTTCAGCACCAGCAGACCGGCCGCCCCCAGCACCGGCGCCAGGCAACCCGCCCGCGGCCGGACATAGGCCGTCAGCGACCGGTCCTCCGGGCTGTAGAGGGCGAGGATGGGCAGGGTGTCCACCGCGGGACAGGAGGCGCCCTGCAGACACAGGGTGAGCTGGCCCACCAGGACGCCGCCCTTGAGCTGGCCCTCCAACACCCGGCTCTGGGGCTTGAAGCGGCACGGGCCGCCGTCGGAGGCGTAGGCCACCAGCCGCTCGTGCTCGGCGCTCAGCTCCACCCGCCCCAACACGTCCGCCTGGTAGCTCCCCTGGGGCACGCTCTGTGCCCTGGCGGCGGCTCCGGGGGCTGCGGCAACGAGGGCCGCGAGGCCGATTGTTCTAGAAACGGACGCCATGAGTGGAAGTGGGAGCACCTCCATCATAGGAGGGGGTCGGCTGCCTTGTAAACGCGCGGCAATGGCTTGACCCATCCTTCCTGCGTTCTTATCATTCCACCAGGCATTCCTGGGTTTCCCCAGGAGTTTCAAGTATTTGCAGTCAGGAGAGATTTGGTAGAAGGGCTGTCCCCTGCGGGGCGCGTGATGCCCAGCAGAAATTCGAACCGATACGTCCATCACGGGGTCCGTTTCGAGCTCCATGAGCAAGCCCTCCCCTCGCGGGATGAGGGAAGCCTACGGAGCCACGACTTCGAACCCCACCTGGCTTTTTAGGGTTCAATGGACGCTAGGCACACGGCCATTCGGCGGGGGACTTTTTTCTTCACTCTTGTCGGGAGCGGGGCAGGTGAGCGAGACGGTGGCGCAAGAGGGGGCAGCTCGGAAAGTGTCGCTGCGCGAGGAGCTGACGGCGCGGCGTAAGGCGATGACGCCGGATCTCATCGACGAGCGCGGGCTGAAGGTGCAGGCCCGATTCCTGGCAACGCCCTATTACCAAAAGGCAAGGACGGTGGCGCTCTACGCCCCCATTCGGGGTGAAGTGCCCACGCGGGACATCCTGATCGCGGCACTGCAGGACGAGAAGATCGTCTGCTATCCGCTGTCCCACGTCCATGGACGTATTCTGTCCTTCCGGGCCATCAAGTCCGAAGCAGAGCTGGAGCCAGGTAGGCTCGGAGTGCGCGAGCCCACCAACTCGGCCGAGCTCATCCCGGTGGACCAGATCGATCTGTTCGTGGTGCCCGGACTGGGCTTCACACGCGATGGCAAGCGGCTGGGCCGGGGCGGCGGCTACTACGACGCCACCCTGAAGGCGGCCTCCGCGCGCAGCCGGCGGGTGGGCCTGGCCTTCAGCGATCAGGTCGTCGACACCATGCCGACCACGAGTGACGATGTGGACATGGACCTCGTCGTCACCGAGGCGGAGACACTGCGCGGGCTCTACCGCGACTGGGATTTCCTGGACACGTGAAAGTACTCTTCATGGGCGACGTCGTGGGCAAGCCGGGTGTCACGGCTGTGCGCACCCTTCTTCCCAAGCTCATCGCCCGCCACTCGGTGGATCTGGTCGTCGCCAACGCGGAAAACAGCGAAGGCGGCGCCGGCATCTCCCCCGAGTCTGCAGAAATGCTGCTCGCCAGTGAGGTCAACCTCCTGACGAGCGGCAACCATTTCTGGACCAAGAAGCAGATCCTCCCCTGGGTGGAGGAGAACCCGCACCTGTTGCTGCGGCCGGCCAACTACCCCAAGGGGGCGCCGGGCCGAGGTCACACGGTCATCCAGACGCCAGACGGACGCAAACTCGGGGTGATCAACCTCGAGGGGCGCGTCTTCATGAAGCCCCTGGACAACCCGTTCGCGATCGCACCGGACCTGGTGGCGGAGCTGCGCAAGCAGACGCCCTGCATCCTGGTGGACATGCACTGCGAGGCCACCAGCGAGAAGAACGCCATGGGCGCGCACCTGGACGGCAAGGTGTCCGCGGTGGTGGGCACCCACACCCACGTGCAGACGGCCGACGAGCGGATTCTGCCCGGAGGCACGGCCTTCATCACCGACGTGGGCATGTGTGGCCCGCTGGACTCCGTCATCGGGGTGAGGAAGGAGCTGTCCGTCGAGCGGTTCGTCACCCTGCGCCACACCCCCTACGAGGTGGCCAAGAATCTGGTCTACCTGCAGGGCGTGGTCATCGACATGGATGACAAGACGGGCAAGGCGCGCAGCATCGAGCGCATCCGCGAGCACCTGCCGGGCACCTGAGGAGCGCTGACGGCGAGCGACGTCCCTTGTCCACCTGCCCGGGTTTTCGGGTAGGTTGCGCGGCGCCATGTCCGAAAACGCGTTGCGCAAGGCGACCCCCCAGGAGCAGTTCGAGGAAGTGACCCGAGGCACCGTGGATATCCAGGTGCCCGAGGAGCTGAAGAAGAAGCTCGAGCGCTCGTATGAGACGGGCAAGCCGCTCATCATCAAGGCGGGCTTCGATCCGAGCCGCCCGGACCTGCACCTGGGTCACTCGCTGCTGCTCACGCGCATGCGGCGCTTCCAGGACTTCGGTCACCAGGTGGTGTTCCTCATCGGTGACTTCACCGCGCTGATTGGCGATCCCTCGGGGAAGAACGTCACGCGCCCCGCCCTCTCCCGCGAGGAGGTGAAGGTCAACGCGAAGACGTACCAGGACCAGGTGTTCAAGGTGCTGGACCAGGCGAAGACGCAGGTGCGCTTCAACTCCGAGTGGTTGGACAAGCTGGGCACGGAGGGGATGATCCGCCTGGCGGCGCGCTACTCGGTGCAGCGCATGCTGGAGCGCGACGACTTCAAGACGCGCTTCCGGGAGAACCGCTCCATCTCCATCCACGAGTTCCTCTACCCGCTGCTGCAGGGCTACGACTCGGTGGCGCTGAAGGCGGACGTGGAGCTGGGCGCGACGGATCAGCTCTTCAACCTGCTGGTGGGCCGGCAGCTCATGAAGGAAGAGGGCATGGAGCCGCAGGTCATCATGACCGGGCCCATCCTCGAGGGCCTGGACGCGAAGATGGTCGACGGGAAGATCGTCGGCGACAAGATGTCCAAGAGCCTGGACAACTACGTGGGCATCAGCGACCCGCCGGAGCAGATCTACGGCAAGCTGATGAGCATCACGGACGATCTGATGTGGCGGTACTACGAGCTGCTGTCGTCGCGGACGCTCAAGGAGCTGGGCGAGCTGAAGCAGAAGGTGGCGAGCGGGGAGCTGCACCCGAAGGCGGCGAAGTCGGGGTTCGCGCAGGAGATGGCCGCGCGCTTCCACGACGCCGAGTCGGCGCAGAAGGCGATGCAGGCGTGGGAGGAGCGCTACTCGCAGAAGAAGATCGTCGCCGAGGATCAGCCGCTGGTAGAGGTGGCGATGGGCGGGACGCCGAAGCTGCCGCTGGCGAAGGCGCTGGCGGAGGCGAAGCTGGTGGCGTCAGTGACGGAGGCGCGCAAGCTGATGGGCCAGGGCGGCGTGCGGGTGAACGGGGAGAAGGCGACGGACCCGAAGCACGAGCTGGAGGCGGGCGAGTACCTGGTGCAGGTGGGCAAGCACAAGTCCGCGCGCATCAAGCTGGCCTGAGTTCCCTGGGGCACCTTCGCTCCAATCGCCTCCCATCGCCCCCAATCACCCCTCTCCCCCCGGGAGAGGGACGGGGTGAGGGTACCTGGGCCCCGGATTCCCACCTTGAAACAATCCGCATCCTGAAGCAAACGGGAGGTCCCCCCAACCGGGTTTTCCTGGAAAGCCCGTCATTAAAAGAGGACCTCCCATGAAGCGTCTTGCCCCCGCCATCGCCGCGCTGGCCTGTGTGCTCGCCTTTGCTGCTCCTGCCCAAGCCCAGCAGGTGGTTCAGCTGCAAGAGAAGGCCCTCAGCACGCGGCTCGCCTCCACGGTCACGACCATCCAGCCTCAGTGCTGGTACTGCACCGCGCTCACCGTGACCGCCTTCGACATCGTCGCGCCCTCCGGCACCGTCTCCCACAACGACGCGGCCTGGGCTGCCATCGACTACCTCGGCGCGCAGCAGTACGACGCTGGCACGGCCATCTCCCAGGCGACCTTCGCCTCGCGCCTGGCCAACTGGAACTATGAGGAGCTGCCGCCGGAGATCCGCACCTACGTCGGCACCTACGGCACCAACTACACCGTCAGCGAGTCCTACTGGGGCTACATGTCCGCTCCGGACTACTGCAACTACGGCCACTTCTACATGCTCGTCTTCAACCAGGCCCGCAAGGTGCTCACCGTCGAGGTGAGCTCCGAGCACGAGTGTTGAGCCGCCTCCTCTCCCTCTGAGAGAAGACCAGGGTGAGGGTATCTTCCGCGGAACAATGCGGACCCTCACCCTGCTCCTGATTGCCCTCTGTACCCTCCCCTTCCGAGCCCACGCCTCGGGCGCCTTCGTCTCCGGCACCCGGCTGGAGGCGGTGGCGGAACCCGAGTCCACGAAGGTCGTCTTCACCGTCGAGCCGGGCGCGGCCTACCCGGTCCTCAAGAAGGGAGGCCCCGGACGCGCGTGGTGCAAGCTGAAGGGGACCACGGGCGAGGGCTGGGTGAAGTGCGACGGCACGGCGGAGCTGCCCGAGCAGCCGCGCATGAGTGGTGAGTTCCTGGCCTCGAAGGACCGGGCCCCCGAGGCCGCCCCGCTGCCGGCCAACATCCCCGAGGCCAAGGGCTGCGCGACCCGCTGCGACAACCCGCCCCTCTTCCGACAGCGCCCCGCGCTCAAGCCCGTGGATCGCGAAGTGCTCGGGATGTGCCCGGCACGTCCGGACGCCTCGGTGAGCCGCGGCGATGTGCAGCGCTTCATGTCCGCGCACTACGACGATCCGCGCATCCAGCGGGCCCTGTCCGCGGCGGGACGCCCGGGCTCGCGCCAAGGAAACATCGAGTGGCTCACCGGCCTCTGGGTGAGCACGGGGCCACGCAACGCCTTCACCCATGTCTTCTGCGGCGACGAGTGGCTGGAGAAGAACATCGGCGGGCTGCACTACCTGCCTCGCTACGCGCAGCTCGAGTCCGAGGGGAAGCTCTGCTTCGACGGCCCAGCCCGCGGTGGCAAGGCGATCCAGGGCTCGCAGTACCTCATCCGCTTCCACGGCGTGGCCCCCTGGTCCTGCGCCGAGAAGAAGCTCGGCGGCTTCACGCAGGCGGAGGATCCAGTCGCCATGGTGGCCGTGGGCACCCGCGCCTTCGCTCGCTGCTGCGCGCGCGATGGCGCCAAGAAGGAGGGCGGCGTGTACTCGGCACCGGACCTCGGCGGCACCGCGTGGCGCATCTGGTGCGGAACGCGCAACGGCACCTACGGCATCGCCACGCTCTACCCCACCAACGAGCGGCCCACCTGCGGCGAGTAACACAGCAACTCCCCACGCACCTGTTGCAACAGCAAGTACCCGGCGCGGAGGCTTGACTTCCGCGCACCTCTGCTGCTCCGGTAACCGGATTACCGGGGGAACACATGCTGGGTTGCAAGAGGAACGCTGATACGCCAACGCTGTGGATCTGGAGCTGCTTGCTGCTGGTGCTGGGGGCCTGCACCCCACCGCCGCCGCCTGGGCCTCGGCTACAGCAGGTATCCATCCAGGGCACCGCACGCGAGGGAGAGACCCTGCTCGCGACCCTGGGAGGTTGGAGCCCGCCGGCGGGGGTCTCGATCGGCCACCAGTGGTCTCGCTGCAATGGACAGGGCCAGGGCTGCAGCGCGATCGCCGGAGCCACGCAGGAGCGCTACGTGGTCACCGCCGAGGACGCGGAGGCCACCCTGAAGGTCTCTGTGCAGGTCACGGGGCAGGGAGCCCCCTACACCGTGGACTCCGCTCCGACCTCCGCCGTGCTCATGCTGGCACCCGTGTCCACGGCGGCCCCGACCATCTCGGGCGACGCAGAGGTGGGCGGCGAGCTGACGGGGACTCCAGGCACCTGGCGCAGCGCGCGCCCGGCGAGCTACGCCTACCAGTGGCTGCGGTGCAACGAGACGGGTGCCGCCTGCGCTCCCGTGGAGGGAGCGACCTCGGCAACGTACACCCTCGTGGAGGCCGACCTGGGCGCCACGCTGCGACTGCGGGTCACGGCGAGCAACGCGGGCGGCTCGGTCAGTGCCGAGTCGCAGCCCACCGCCCTCGTGCAGTCCCTGCCACCCACCAATACCGCACCACCGTCCTTCAGCGGCCTTGCCACGGTGGGGGAGACGCTCACCGGCAGCCCGGGCACCTGGGACGGCAGCCTGCCCATCTCCTACGCCTACCAGTGGCTGCGGTGTGACGCGACGGGCCCTGGCTGCGAGGCCATCCAGGGCGCGACGGACAGCACCTATGTGGTGGCCGTCGCGGACGGTGACAGAACGCTTCGGCTGAGGGTGACGGCGAGCAACACGGCCGGGACCAGCACCGCCGACTCGAGTGCCTCCGCGATCGTACCGCACAGTCCCCCCATCAACACCACACGGCCCGTCATCAGCGGCGCCGCCTTGGTGGGGCAGCCGCTCACCGGCAACCGCGGCATCTGGGACAGCGTCCTGACCGTCTCCTACGCCTACCAGTGGCTGCGGTGTGATGAGACAGGATCCAGCTGCGAGGCCATCGCGGGCGCCACGGGTACCACCTACACGGTGGCCGAGGCGGACAGGGGCAGGACGCTCCTGCTGCGGGTGACGGCGAGCAACACGGCGGGCGCCAATACGGCCGATTCGAATGCCACCTCGCTCGTGCCGCACAGTCCCCCCAGCAACACCGCGCTGCCCACCATCAGCGGCCTCGCCACGGTGGGGGAGACGCTCACCGGCAGCCCCGGCACCTGGAACAGCACCCTGCCCGTCTCCTACACCTACCAGTGGTTGCGGTGTAACGATACGGGCTCCGGCTGCGCGACCATCTCAGGCGCCACGAACAGCACCTATGTGGTGGCCGTCGCGGACGGTGCCAAGACGCTTCGGCTGAGGGTGAAGGCGAGCAACACGGCCGGGACCACCACCGCCGAATCGAGTGCCTCCGCGCTCGTGCCGCACAGTCCCCCCATCAACACCGCACGGCCCACCATCAGCGGCGTCGTCGCGGTGGGGCAGCAGCTCTCCAGCAGTCGCGGCACCTGGAGCAGCGCCCTCACCATCTCCTACGCCTACCAGTGGCTGCGGTGTGATGCGACGGGCTCCAACTGCACGGTCATCGCGGGCGCCACGAGTAGCACCTACCTGGTGGCCGAAGCGGACAGGTCCAGCACGCTCGTGCTGCGGGTGACGGCGAGCAACACGGCGGGCGCCAACACGGCCGAGTCGAATGCCACCCCGCTCGTGCCACCCCCGCCCCCCACCAATACCGCGCTGCCTGAGCTCAACGGTCTCGCCGTCGTGGGGGAGACGCTCACGGGCAGCCCCGGCACCTGGGACAGCGCCGTGCCGCCCTCCTACACCTACCAGTGGCTGCGGTGTAACGAGACGGGCTCCAGCTGCGCGCCCATCTCGGGGGCCACCGCGAGCACCTACGTGCTGGTCGACGCGGACCTGGATACCACCCTGCGCGTACGCGTGACCGCGAGCAACCCAGGCGGCCAGCGGTCCGCCGAGTCCGCGAGATCCTCCGTGATCGCGCCCTGTGCCGCGCTCGGCCAGCAGGGGCCCTTCTTCCCCGCCTCGGCCCGTGGCGTGCCCAGCACCCGGCCCTGGAGCAATCCCTCCGCCGCCCACGCCAACGATGGCGTCTACGCCACCTCGGACGCGCTCGCTCCGAGCGACATCACCGACTCCCTCATCCTGCGCAACTGGGGCTTCTCCATTCCCACGCATGCGCAGATCCTCGGCATCCGCGCCCGGGTGAAGCGCTCGTCCACCTCTGGAGCCGGCGTGGTGGACTACCTGGTCCGGCTGTCGCAGGGCATCTACTTCCTGAGCAACCTCGCCAAACCCAACGTGTGGGGCACGACGGATGAGGTGGTCACCTACGGCGGTCCCACGGAGCTCTGGAAGGGCAACTACTTCGATGAGCCCTGGACGGCCTGGGACGTGAACGATCCGAACTTCGGCATCCAGATCGTCGCCCGGCACTCAGGCAGCGCGGGCTTCGATACGGCTCGCGTGGACTCGGTGGAGCTCACCGTCTTCTACCGGGACTCCACCACCGTCGTGGGCCCCAACAGCCCCTCCGTCGTGGTGGATGACGCCTCCATCGGCACCATCGCCTGGACCAATCCGCAGAACGCGGCGGCGAAGGACGACGTCTACGCCCAGTCCGGAGGCATGGTGAACAACCAGCTCACCCACTACCTCAAGGCCACCGGCTTCAACTTCACCTCGCTGCCAGACCGCACCCCCTCGGGCATCGTCGTGGAGATCCGCAAGAAGGAGTTCTACTCGAACCCCTACAAGGACGAGGTGGTGAAGCTGGTCCAGGGCGGCGCGATCGTGGGAGAGAACCGCCCGGTGTCCATCTACAACGCGGAGCCCAAGTACTCCGTACACGGCCGGCCCACGGATCTGTGGGGGCTGACGCCCACCGCGGCGGACCTGGCGAGCCCGGACTTCGGCGTCGCCCTGGCCTCCCGCTACGCCAGCGTCTCCGGCAATGGACGGGCGCAGATCGATCACCTCCGCATGTGGCTGCTGTATGACCCGGTGGACACCGAGGTGAGCAAGCTGGCGGGAGCCATCACCAACGAGCAGTTCAGCCGGGACTGGGACCTGGTGGACAACGCGCGGCTGGAGGACGGAGCCAAGGCCGCGGTGTACGGCATGGTCTACAACGAGGTGACGAGCACGCTGGAGACAAGCGGGTACGGCTTCACGGTGCCCGCCAATGTGCGCGTGGTGGGAGTTCAGCTCCAGGTGCTGCGCACCGCGCTGTCCGGCAACACCGTGCAGGACTACCGCGTGCGCCTGCGTGGGCCCGCTCAGTCCCTGTCCGCCAATCGGGCCCGCACCGAGACCTGGGGACGCAACCTGGAGCGCATCGCCTACGGGCGGCTCTCGGACCGCTGGGGCATGAACTGGACTCCCGCGGACATCAACGACCCGGCCTTTGGCGTCTCCTTCGAGACGCACTACCCAAGCTCCGGCGGCAATGACTACTCGTACATCGACAGCACGGCGCTGACCGTCTTCTATTGCCCGCAGTAACGGGAAACGGGCTGGCTCACCCTCCGGCGCTGAGCCAGACCCGGCTTGTCTGTGGACACCCTCGGCCCCATCCTGCCGCCATGAGCGACAGGCAGGTCTTCCAGGTCGGCGTGCTCGTGCGGAGCACCGCCGGGCAGATGCAGATCCAACGCCATGCCCGGCACGACGGCGTCCCCCGGATGATCTCGAAGGACGAGGACGAGCTGCTGAAGTACCTCACCCAGGACGGCCAGGCTACCTGACGCCCACCGTGAGCACGGCCCCCTTCGAGTACGCCGTGAACTCGGGCGCGTACATGGATTGGACGGTGGCGGGCCCGACTCGGAAAGTGCCCGCCATGTTCGCCCTCAGCCGGTAACGGAAGGTGTACTCGCCGGCCGGCAGCCACTCGAAGAAGAAGTTCGTCCCCGAGTCCCTCGGCTCCTCGTACCAGATGATTCCCAGGTCGTATCGGTGCCGGGACTCCGTGCTCATCGGCTCCAGTCCCGCTGCTCGCGGGTCCCTCAGGTGCACGTACTCCGCCGCGTGCTTCGTCCGCAGCGACAGCTGCACCTCCACCTCGTCCCCCGACACCACCGGAGTCCCCTCCTCCAACGGCCGGAGCACCGTCTTCGTCCCCACCTGCTCCCGGAGGAAGTAGCGGCGCGACACGTGGAAGAAGTCCCCCCGCTCTTCCTCCGGCAGCCGCTCCGTCGAAAAGTGCCAGGTGGCCGAGGCGAACGCGAGCCCCTTCCCCGTCTTCTCCACCACCACCGTGCTCCCCGTCTCCGGCTTCAACTCCGGCCCCGGCACCACCACCCGGCTCCCCTTCCCCGTGTACACCTCGGAGCAAAGGAGAGCCCCACCGTCCGGCCTCCCGCCGTCACCTTCACGTCCTCACGCACGCCCAGCGTGCCCTCTCGCTCCAGGTACTTCACCAGCGCGTATACCGCCTCCGCCGTGGCCCTCGTGGACTTCCAGTGGCCCAGCTTCCGGTCCAGCAGCAGCCATTGCGCCAACCCGTGCCGCCGCTCGTCCTTCGGGTTCAGCTCCAGCAGCGTGCGCAGCGCGAAGGCGTGGGTCTCCGTGGTGTCGTT
The DNA here is from genome assembly GCF_026626635.1 of Archangium lansingense. Lineage (GTDB taxonomy): Bacteria > Myxococcota > Myxococcia > Myxococcales > Myxococcaceae > Archangium > Archangium lansingense. The sequence continues at coordinate 5,125,644 of NZ_JAPNKA010000001.1, read as the reverse complement.
GTACCAGAGCCAGCTCCGCTCCTCGGGCGCCCAGTACGTGCCCAGCTCCTCGCTCGTCTTCGCCGAGTCCATCACGCTCTCGAAGACGCGCCGCGCGTCCTGCACCCGCCCCGCCCGCTTCAGCGCCAGCGCCAGGTAGCCCTTCAGATAGGGCGAGTGCTCCCGCCAATGCTCGAAGCTGTAGTCGCGGATGCGCGCACGCTCCTCGGGGGTGAGCGCGTTCCCCGTGTAGCTCGCGTCCGGGAAGCTCGACGCCACGTACTCGAGGAGGGTGAGGAACTCCCAGCAACAGCCCTCCTTCTGCAGCTTCTGTGCGTAGTCCGAACGGAAGTGTTTCGCCAGGTACGCCCACGCCTGAGTCGTCATGCGCCGGTCCATCTCCACCCCGTGCTCGGCCGCACGCGCGAGCCCGTGGAGGATGTAGAGCGTCATGTACGGCGACGGCGGCCCTCCCGGCCACCAGGGGAAGGCCCCGCTCGAGGTCTGCGCCTGGCGCAGCTTCTCCAGCGCCGCCTCGCGCGCGGCCTTCGCCACCTGAGGATCCAACACCTTCACCAGCGTGGACTCCTCGTCCCTCCCGCCCGGGGACTCCTCCAGCCAGGGCGACTCCTCCAGCGACATCTTCCGGTTGGGGTCCCCCGCGTCCCATGGCTCGAAGCGCGTGGGGCGCGTGCTCAGCGACTTCGCCAGCTTCGCCACCTCCGGGTAGCGGCCATACAGGCTGGAGACGATGCCCGTGGACACGAAACGGTTGAGCGTCTGCTCCGTGCACTCGTACGGGTAGTCCACCAGGTACGGCAGCGCCCCCAGCACCGCATGGAAGGGCTGCGCATCCACCGTGACGACGAGCTGCTCGTTGAGCAGGCTTGGATCATCCCCGCGCCGCAGGTCCGCGAACTCCATCTCCTCACGCTCATCACCGCGCAGCGCCACGAAGCGTGACTGCGCCAGGTGCATGCGGCCAGGCAACACCGGTAGCGGGCGCAGCTCTCCATCGCTGAAGTCCCCGGCCTTCGCCGTCACCCGGAAGGCGACCGGCCCCAGCGCCGCCGGTGCCGTCAGCGGAAAGCGCACCGTCGCCCCCTTCCCTGCCTCCACCCGGAAGGGCTGACGCGCCGACTCCACGCCGAAGCGCGACAACAGGCTCGCGTCCGTCTCCGAGTCCACGATGTCCAGCACGAGCGAGCCCTCCAGCGTGGTCTCCCCCGCGTTGTTCACCAGCACCTCCAGCACCGCACGGTCCCCCTCGCGCAGGAAGCGCGGCACGTACGGACGTACCATCAGCTCCTTCACGCTCCGGGCCTCGCGCTGGAGCGAGCCGCCCTTCAAGTCCCTCGTCAGCGCGTGCACCCAGACATTCCACGCCGTCACCGAGTCCGGCACGGTGAACTCCAGCACCGCCGAGCCGTCCTCTCCCGTGAGCAACTGCGGCACCCAGAAGGCCGTCTCCGCGAAGTTGGCGCGCACCGCGCCCGATTGCACCTCGGCATCCCAACCGGCCCCCTCCGAGTGATTGATGCCAAAGGCAGGCTCGCCCCTGGAGAGGCCATCGAGGATGTAGATGGTCTCCCGCCGGTAGTAGCCCGTGGTTGGGACAGCCTCTTCCGCATCCGCTGATCCCAGGCCCGCGAAGAGGAGGAACGCCCCCACCCTCAGCCCCAGCACAATGTCGCGCCGCCCGGGCCCGCCGCCGTATCCGTCCTCGAACACGATCAGATCCCCCTTGGGAGGCTTCCATTCCGGCACTGTTCCGAAGTCCCGGCCGTAGAGCCTCCAGTCGGTGGACCGCCCGATGCTTTCGCTCTGCTCCACCACATATAGCGACCGCTGCGGGTAGAACTGCGTCACGCGCGGGGGCTGGTGGGACGCGAAGACGTCCAACGACCGATCGTACATGTACGCGAGCAGCTCGGCGGCTCCCGCATCCACCTTCTCCCCTCGAGGTCCCTTCACCGTCACCCGCCAGGTCTCCTTCGCTCCCGGACGCAGGCGATCGCGGAAGGTGGAGAACTCCAGGTGCAGTTCCTTGTTATCGAAGGGCACCGTCACCGACTGCGTGAACCGCAGCACCTGATAGTCCCGCACCGCCACCAGCGACAGCGTGAAGCCACCCCGCAGGGACTCGGTAACGGGCAGCTCCAGCACCGCCGGATCCTTTCCTCCGATGAGCCTGTACCGCTGTACGAGCCGCTCGTCCTGGAGGACGTCCAGGAACAACGGCTGGCCCTCGAAGCCGGAGAAGGCCAGCACGCGCGCCACCTCTCCCACCCTGACCGTGGAGCGCTCGACCCGCAACAGTGCCGGCAAAGCGATCGGGGCACGCTCGCCCACCACCAGCACCTCGCGCGAGGTGATGAAGCGCTCGCCCAGTGCGTCCTCCGTCTCATAATGCAGCCGGTAGGCGCCGGGACGCAGCGCGGGCAACGCCACCCTCGCGAGCCCCTGAGCGTCATGTGTCACCGAGCCCCTCTTCAGTTCCTCACCCTCCGCCCACGCCCGGAGCACCTGCTCGTCCGTCTCTCCCCTCTCCCACCGGGTCCGCAGGAGATCCCCTGGCGTGGTCACCCATTCGTCTTCGGCTCCCGGCGGCTCCGGGTCCATCGACGCGGGTAACTCCGAGGGCATCACCGGCTGAGCGGGCTGCTTCAGCGCTACCAGCCGCCACCTTCCCGCTCCAGGCAACGGCACCCCATCGAGATTGGAGCGCGTCAGCCGCACCTCCGCGGGCACTCCCTCTCGGAAGAACCCCCCGTCCATGTCCACACGCCCCTCCACAGCCACCTGACCGAGCCGGAAGGAACGGCTTGCCGAGCGCGTCTCCCCGCCCTCGTCCGTCACGTCCGCCTCCACCCGGTAGCGCCAGGAAGCTTCCCGTGCGGCGCCGGCCCGCGTGTCCGACTCCGGGGTGAAGGTGAGTTGGAATCCGCCGTCCTCGGCCAGGGACGAGGTGCCACTGGCCAGGACCCGCTCCCGGGAGAGCAACTCCCCACGGCGCCACCACGAGGGGAAGACGGGCTCGCGACGGACGCGCCAGCGCACGGTGCCGCGCGTCACGGGGAGCCCGAAGAAGTAGCGCGCCTCGCCCCGGAAGGTGGCCGGACGATCGAGGCGTGGCGTTCCCTCCGAGTCCTTCAGCGTCACCTCGAAGGTGGGCCGCTTGTACTCCTCCACGCGCACGGCCGCGCTGCCCTCTGCGTTCCGCCCCGCGCTGACATCCACGCGCCACCGGCCGAGCCGCTTCCCCGCGGGCAGGAGGAACTCGCCCGCCACCGAGCCGAAGTCGTTGGTCCTCACCTCGCGCTTCTCGACGACGTGGAAGCCCGCATCCACCAGGGACACCGTCAGCCGCTGCCGTGGCAGCGTCCGGTAGCGCGCCTGCTCTTTATTCCCGCGAAAGGCCACCACCTTCCACTGCACCTTCTGAAGTGGGCGATACACGGAACGGTCCGTGTAGACGAGCACCTGCGTCTGCTGCTCCTCTTCATCCAGCGCGGCTCTGCCTCCGAAGGTGTAGAACATGTCCGGATCGAGCAACAGCCGCCGCCCCCGGCCCACGGCGATGAAGGCCTCCACGAGCCCCCGCCCAGGGATGCTCTCGAACACGGCCTCGCCCTGGGCGTCTGTCTTCAGGGACCGCAGCACTCGGTTCACGCGAGCCGACTGCACCATCCGCACCTCCACGCCCGCCACGGGCTGGCCGGTCTCGCCCTCCATCACCCGCACCTCCACCCGTGACCCGGGGCCGTCCCGCCTGACGAAGACCCAGGGCGTCACCGTCATCAGGGTCGCGGCCACGCGGTTGTCCGCCTCCCGGAAATCCTCGTGCGCCGAGGCCAGGATGAGATAGCTGCCCGGCTCCGTCAGCGGCGGCACCACGAAGGTCTGGTGCTCGCGAAAGTCTGGCGTTCCCGGAAGCACTTCACTCCAGGACGCCACGGGCCGCTCGCGCTCGAGGATGCGGCGCAGGGGCCCTTGCTCGTCCTCGTTGTCCTCCGCGAGCCCGTCGTACAGGTTCCCCGTGGCGAGCCGCGACTCCAAGTCGTACGAGTAGGCGCGGAAGTGCAGCCGGGGCACGTTCTGGTGAACCACCAGGAGGGAGCGCTTGCGAGCCCCATCGGAGCGCATGCTCGAGAGCGAGAACTCCGGCGCCTCGAACCGCTTCACCAGCCGGGCGCACCGCTTGCCACCGAGGCTCTCCGGGAAGGCCTCCGCACCCGCCTTCGCCAGGGCATGCGCACGCACCAGCCGATTCGCACTCTGTTCGGTCTCCGCCAGCCACCCCTGCCCCATCGCCCACCACGGTACGTCCCGGTATCCCTCGAGGTGCTCGGCCACGTGACGGCGGATGCGGGCATCATCCTCCTCCGCCTGGAAGGCGTAGAAGAGCATCTGCGCACGATGCAGATGAGCCTCCAGCGCCGCCTCGCGCCGACCCGCCGCGAGGTGCCAGGCCTCCAGGTCGCCCAGCACAGCGGCCAGCTTGCGCAACGGATGCACCGATGGATCGACCAGGTCCACCTGTGGCGTCCCCGTCAGCAGCTCGTCCAGGTCCAGGCGGTACACGGCATCCACCTGTCCCTCGCCCCATTGGTCCTGGTCCGCCAGCAGCTCCACCCAGAAGTAGCTCACCGCGTCGCGCAGCGTGTCGCGGATGCCCGGGGGATAGGTGTTCGGCGCGAGGAAGCCCGCGAGCACGCCCACCTTCTCCGCGCCCAGCCGCTCCCGCTCCTTCCACGCCTCCGCGAGCGCACGCCGGACCTCCGTATAGATCTGCTCCTCCGTCCACAGCTTCAGGTCCACCAACCCACCGGAGACCACCTGCTCGCGCCGCCGCACCTCTCCCCTGTTCTCCCCGACATAGGAGATGAGTGTGCCCGCGTAATGGAGGTTGAGCGCGGTGCGCGGCAGCAGACCGTTGGGCCAGGGCTGCTCCCGGAGGAAACGCACCGACGTCTCGACTTCCCCCTGCCCCATGCGGAGTTGCACCACGAGAAGGAGCGCCCGAGCCCACTCGTCCTCATTCCCGCGCTCGCGGGCTTGTGCCAGCCGCGCCTCGGCGCCCTGAATGGCGGCCTGGAACTTCTCCTCCTTCACCAACGCGTCGATGTCCTCCCACGAGGGCACAGGTGGCTGCGCCCGGGCGACCGGGACAGCAAGCACCAGGGCGAGGAGCGTCAGGAGGGCGGCGAGTGTTCGGGGGCCCGGGAGTGGCGACATGACCATGGCGTAGAGCCTGCTCTGGATGTTGTCGAGATTCTTCGTGAAGCTGTCATTGAGGAGAAACTCGCGCCATGCCCACCCGCCCCATCGGCCCGTACGTCCAAGGCCAGAGGCAACCATCACCCGTCCTTGCCCTGCCGGGTCTGTTCGTTCTCGCGCTGCTGGCAGGGTGCGTCACGGAGACCTCCCTGGGGCTGAGTTCCATCGAGACGGCTCGCCACACCGCCCCCGGCCACTATGCGCAGACCACGGACTCAGCGACGAATGGCTGCCTGCGCAATCCCGCCTGCTACACCACCTCACCGGGCGAAGAGGCCATCATCCCGTGGCTGTCGCGCACCGTGAGCACGGCTCGCAGCGCGTCCACCGTGGCAATGATGCTGGCGGACGCGGAGATCAAACTCGTCGAGAGCCACCTGGTCCGGTGCGCCCGGGAAGCGAATGAGCAGGCCAACAAGGAGGATGAGGAACTTCAGGGGCAGGAACCTACTCGGGAACAGTGCAAGAAAGTGGTCCGCCGGGAAGGGAACCAGGAGGTGACGCGAGCCATGGAGCTCGGCGCCAGGAAGCACAAGCTGGCACTCGACTGCGTTCGGGCTGCGCTCGCGGAAGGCTTCGCGGAATATGTCAGCGTGGAGCCGACCTACCAGAAGGAACCAAACACGGGACAGTGGCAGTGGATCGATCCCAAGCAGGTGATGGAATGGTTGCAGCTCGGGCTGAAAAGCAAGCTCTGGGGAGCACTGGTTCCCGATATCGTCCTTCATGCACCGGGAAATCCGAATCAGGTCCAACGCGTCTACGATCTCAAGTTTCCCTGCCCTCACAACAATGATCCCTCTTGGGGAAGATACGGCCCCGGACAGCCCCATCACCCGAAAAACCAGGGACAGATGTACCAGGAAGCGCTTCGCCTGGAGAAAAAGGATGTCTCCCTCGCCACTCCCACGGGAATCAAATGACGAGTGCTCACTACCCGCGCATCCGTATCGAGAAAATCGCCGGAGCAAGTCACTCCCTGCTCATCCGCGAGAGCGTGAGCATCACCTTCTACATGAAGAGCTCTCATCAAGAGGTAGTGCGGGACGTCATGCGCGCCCTGGAGGTCTACCGCCGTGCGGTAGGGCCGCAATGCCTTGGCTGGTACGCCGACCCGTATAGCGGCGACTGGGATGAGCTCGATGACAAAGGTTGGGCATACATCCAACGGCAGATGCTCGAGGAACCCGCCACCTCGATCTGGCTGCGAGAATTACCCAATGCCACCACAGGGTATGAATTCCTTTATCAAAGCCATCTGCTCGAGGTGTGCGAAACAGACGCGGCGAGTGCGGTGTCATTCCTCCTCCCCACGGAGTACCTGGAGGAGCACGGATCGGACCGGGTACGAGCGTTGGCGCTGGAGTTGGCGGCGGAGCTGCCCTTCAACACCGGCCATGCCGGGCTCTGCTTCAATTTCCCGGAGAGCTTCCTCGGCGTCCTCGATGCCATCCGCGACTTCTCCTTCCGCTACCCCGGCCTGGACATTCCGGGAGTGCTCTTCACCTCATTGGTCATCGGCACCCAGGTCAATGGGGTGCATTGGCTGAACTTCCTGAGCCAGCCCGTGCTGGGGGCGTTGGGGGGCACCGGGAACCTACGCGCCCGCCTTCGTTCTCCCGGCACCTCCGTGCAGGAGCTCGGCGCGGAGCGAGCCGTGGTGACGCTGGGGGAATGGCCGGAGGCTGGAGACATGGAGCAGGGTCACACCCTGCCGGCCTACCGTGAGCTGGCGCACGTTCTGGAGCCATGGCTCCACCTGGGCCACGTCTCCCAGGAGACCCTGCTGCGGTGGGAGCGCCGCTTCCTGGACTGACACTCGCCGCCTCCTCCTTCACGGGGCATACTGCGTCCCATGTGTGGCCGCGTCACCATCCAGACCCCCGCCCTGGCGATCGCCCGTGAGTTCGCCCTCACCGGCGTCCGAACCGCTCTCGAGCGCCCCCGCTACAACCTCGCCCCTACCCAGCTCATGCCCGTGGTCATCAACGACGGCGAGCGCATGCTGGACGCCTACCGCTGGGGCCTCATCCCCTCCTGGGCCAAGGAGGCCTCCATCGGCAGCAAGCTCATCAACGCCCGCGGCGAGACGGTGGCCGAGAAGCCCAGCTTCCGCTCCGCCCTCAAGCGTCGGCGCTGCCTGGTGCTCGTGGACGGCTGGTTCGAATGGAAGCAGAGCACGAAGCCCAAGACGCCCTACTACTTCCACCGCAAGGACGGCCGGCCCATGGCCTTCGCTGGACTCTGGGAAGAGTGGACCGCCCCGGACACCGGCGAGGTGCTGCGCACCTGCACCGTCATCACCACCGGCCCCAGCCAGCTCATGGCACCCATCCATGACCGGATGCCCGTCATCCTCCCCCACGAGGCCCAAGAGCTTTGGCTGCGCCCCGAGCCCCAGGAGTCCTCAGTTCTCCAACCCCTGCTCGTGCCCAACGAGGACGAGCCCCTCGAGGCCTGGGAGGTGGCGCGCGTGGTGAACTCGCCGACGAACGATGTCGCCGCCTGTGTGGAGCGCGTGGCCAGTCAGCCCATGCTCCTGTCCTGACACCCCAACACCGGAGCGCCCTTCATGACGGATGGGAGCAAAGTCTTCCTGCTCATCCTCGCGGGCGGCGCTGCCACGGGCGTCCTCTGGGGCCTCTACAAGTGGCTCTTCGGCGAGCCCACCGACAACCCGACCCAAATCTCAGACTACGACTCGAGCGACAATTACGACTGACGGACGCTCGGGCGGTGGCCCGGCCCTAGTCGCCGAAGATCTTCCGGAAGAAGCGCACCACCGAGAACGAGACGGCGGTGTCCTCGGGACGGCCCTGGGTGTCCTGCTCGAGCGCCACGGGCGGCCGCTGGGCCTCGGGCGCCACCGAGAAGACGCTGAACTCGTCGTTGCCGTCGAGCGCCGTGAGCGCCTTGCGCGACGGGTTTCCACGTGTCGGCTTGGAGTCTGACATGGGCCTACCTCCCGGGGTTCACCGTGCGTCAGTGTAGGCCGAGACCCGTCACGGCGCCACGGGGGTCGGGGCGGACGGGGCCTTGCGGCGCAGGCCCACCACGTACACCTCCATGCTGGCACCACGCGTAGCCTCGGGACGCACCAGCTTCACGTCCTCGAAGCTGGCGCGCACCTCGTCGCGGAACTCCTCGAACTCGCCTCCCATGAAGAGCTTGGCCACGAAGGCCGAGCCCGGACGGCCCCGGGTGACGGCCAGCTCGAGCGCCTTGCGCGCCAACCGCAGGCTCCGGGCCTCGTCGGTGGTGCGGATGCCGCTCGTCTTGGGCGCCATGTCCGAGATGACCGCGTCATAGGGCCCGTCGTACAGCGCGCTCAGCTTCGCGTCGAAGTCGTCGGCCAGCACGTCCAGCACCGCCGTCTTCACGTTCTGCTGCGAGAAGGGCCGGATGGCGACGATGTCCACCCCGATGACCCGGCCGTTGGGGCCCACCGCGTCGGCCAATATCTGCAGGAAGCCCCCAGGCGCGGCCCCCAGGTCGAGCACGGAGGCGCCCTTCTTCAAGAAGGGGTAGCGCTTGAGGATCTCATCCACCTTGAAGGCGGAACGGGCCCTCAGCCCTTCTTGCTTGGCTTTCTTGAAATAGTGGTCTTTCGGACGGTAGGGCTTGCCCATGGCGAAGGGGCTCCCTACCATCGGCTACTGTCTTCGGGAAGCCGAAGCGGCGACGGGTGTCGAGGACCCGTGAAACGGCGGACCGGAGGGGGCATGCGACTGTTCAGCGTGACGACGGCGGTGTGCGTCTCCCTGCTGGCGGCGGCCTGCGCGGTGGGGTGTTGGTACCGCGCGGAGCAGCTGCGCTCGGAGTCGGACTGGCTGCTGGAGAGAAGCAAGGCCCAGGCGACCGAGTTCGCCCAGAGCTTCAACGACACCCTGGCCACCCAGCAGTTGGAGACGTTCGCCAAGCGCCGCGTGGTGCTGGAGCGGGCCCACCTGTGGCAGCGCGGACAGGAGCTGGGCATCCTGTTCGCGGTGGCAGCGGCGGCCTGCGCCTGGGTGCTGAGCCTGCTGCGCCGCCTGGATGGCGAGCTGGAGGAGGCCAGCCAGGAGCTGGAGGCGGCAAAGGCCGCTGAGCCGGTCTCCCTGGGTGCCGCCATCCGGCCCTCGCGTCCCTGAGGTGGCTCCCAGCAGGGGCTCGCGGTACGTGGAGCGCGCTGCTATGCACTCCTCACCCCAGAATGGGAGGTGGAGCATGCCGGGCTGCGCGCACTGCGGAGGCAAACTCGACATCGTGGGCAACCAGGTGGGACGGCGGGACACCTGCCCCCACTGCGGCGAGGAAGTGCACTCCTGCCGCAACTGCCGCCACTTCGACGTGACGGTGGCCAAGCAGTGCAAGGAGCCCTTCGCCGAGGTGCCCTCGGACAAGGACGAGGCCAACTTCTGTGAGCTCTTCCAGATTGGCGAGGGCGGCCTGCACGCGAAGGAGAGCCTGAGCACGGCGCTCTCCGCCGCCGAGGCCCTCTTCAAGAAGAAGTAACGGACGCGCACCCGAGCGCTCCGTCCCGTGCGCGGCGAGCGGGCAGGAACACTTCCCCTCCCGACCCTCCAACCAAATGTTCAGCAGAGAGCGGGAGCCCGGACGAAGCCGGCCAGCAGAATCCTCGCGCCGCTGAAGGGGAGAGCGAGCGTCAGGCAACTCCCGCCCTTGGGGGGTTGCATGGCGCTGCATCCGACCAACGAGGACTCTCAGGGCTCGCAGGAGATCTACCGCGGGCGCCGGTACGTCGTGTCTCGGGTATGGACGGAAGAGGGAGTCTCCCGAATCCTCAAGCAGGCCCGGCTGGGCGCCCTCGCTCCCACCAGCGCCGCGATGCTCCGCCACGAGTTCGAGCTGCTGCGGGAGCTGGAGGATGCAGGAGTCGCGGGAGTGGTGCGGCCGCTGGGCCTGGAGACGATGGCGGAGACCGTTGCGCTCGTCCTCGAGGATGCCGGACCTCGAGACCTGCGGGAGTGGCTGAAACGCAACCCGGTCGATCCCGACACCTTCCTGGAGCTGGCCCTCCAGCTCGCGACGATCCTCGCGGAGATTCACGGGCGGAACATCATCCACCGGGATCTCAACCCCTCCAACATCATCCTGGCCGGGCGGGAGCACCGCGTGACGGTGATCGACTTCGACATCGCCACCAAGGTCGCCGGGCTCTCCCATGCGGCGAACCTCCTCGGAGAGCTCGAGCTCACGCTGCCCTATATCTCGCCGGAGCAGACGGGACGGATGGACCGCCTCGTGGATCACCGCGCCGACCTCTACTCCCTGGGCGCCACGTTCTACGAGATGCTCACGGGCCTACCGCCATTCACGTCGCCGGACCCCGTCGAGCTCGTGCACGCCCATCTGGCGAGGCCTCCCCTTCCTCCGGTCCACGCCAACTCCAAGGTCCCGGAGATCCTCTCGGACCTGGTGCTGAAGCTGCTCGCCAAGATGCCCGAGGACCGCTACCAGAGCGCCGAGTCCCTCCTCGCCGATCTCCAGGAGCTCCAGAAACGGAAGCGGGTCTCAGGCAAGCTCGAGTCCTTCGAGCTCGGCCGGCTCGATCTGGCCCGACAGCTCCCCCTCCCGGAACACCTCTACGGGCGAGAGCACGAGCAGGCGAAGCTCGGAGCCGCCCTGGAGAGAGTCCAGCACGGTCCCAGTGAGTGCGTGCTCGTCGTAGGGGTGGCGGGCATCGGGAAGTCATCACTCGTCCACACGCTGCGCCAACGCCTCGGGCGCGCGGGATGGTTTCTCTCCGGCAAGTTCGACCAGCTTCAGCGCAACGTGCCCTATGCGCCCCTGGTGGACGCCTTCCACGGCCTCATCCGCGAACTGCTGAATGAACCGGCCAACCTCCGGGACCTATGGCGGCGCCGGCTGCTGGATGCAGTGGGAGCCCATGGCAGCGTCATCCTCGAGGTCCTCCCGCAGTTGGAGCAGCTGATCGGCAAACAACCTCCCGTGCCGGAGCTTGGGGCGAGCGAGGCCGAGACCCGCTTTCATCTGACGTTCCAATCCTTCATCCGAACCATCGCCTCACCCGAGGCCCCCCTCGTGCTGTTCCTGGATGACCTCCAGTGGGCCGATCCCGCCTCGCTCTCACTCTTCCAGCACCTGGCCGTGGATCCGGAATCCCAGCACGTACTGCTCGTGGGTGCCTCCAGGCCCGAGGCCATCGAACCGGAACATCCTGTCGCTCGCACACTCGCGGCCCTCCGGGAAGGGAGAGCAGCCCTCCGGATCATCGGGCTCGCTCCGCTGGACCTCGAAGCGCTCACGGACCTCTGTCACGACACCCTTCGCCGCGAGCCCGAGCAGGTCCAGCCCCTGGCCGAGCTCGTGCTGAGAAAGACAGCGGGCAATCCCCTCTTCGTCACCCAGTTCCTGCGCTACCTCCATCAGTCCGGCCTGTTGCACTTCGACGTCGAGCGCGGCCTGTGGAATTGGGATCTCGCCCGGATGGAACAGGTGAGCGTGACCGAGAACGTGCTCGAGCTCATGCTCTTGACCATCCGCCGGCTCCCCGAGCGAACCCAGAGCCTCCTGACGGTCGCGGCCTGCCTGGGCAATCGGGTGGATCTCCAGTTGCTTGCCACGTTGATGCGGATGTCCGTGGGTGAGACCGCCGCGGCACTCTGGAGCAGCATCCAGGAGGGACTCCTCGTTCCCGAGAACAAGGGCTCACTGCCCCCATGCTCCGACGGGCAGGCCCCCACGGAGCACCTGGAACACACCGCCATCTACCGTTTCGCACACGACCGCATCCAGCAGGCCGCGTACTCCCTCCTTCCCGAGAGACACAAGAAGCGGCTCCACCTCGAGGCGGGGCGCCTGCTGCGAAGCACCTGCGAACACACGCTCGACGAGCGGCTCTTCGAGGTGGCTGACCAGCTCAACCTGGGCGCGGAGCTGGTGACGAACGCGGCGGAGCGGCTGGAGCTGGCCCGACTCAACCTCCAGGCCGGCCGCAAGGCCAAGACCTCTTCGGCGTTCCGCTCCGCGCTGGGATACCTGACCCGCGGCATCGGCTTCCTTCCTCCGGACGCGTGGCGGTCGCACTACGAGCTGACCTTCCGCCTTCATCGCGAGGCCACGGAGTGCGCCTACATCACGGACGCTCAGGAGCTTTCCGAGAAGCTCATCACCTCCGCGTTGACCCAGGCCAGGTCGCGCATCGAGAAGGCGGACCTCTACACCCTCTGGCTGCTCGCCTGCGTGATGAGGCGGGCCTTCCCGGAGGCACTCCAGTGTGGACGAGAGGGGCTGCGGTTGTTAGGCATCGAGCTGCCAGGGGAGACGGACCTCCCCCAGGCCTTCACGGCCGAGTTGGCAGCGGTGAAGGAGAATCTGCGCGGCCGTTCGTTCGAGGAGCTCCTCGAGGCCCCCCAGATGAAAGACCCGGAGCAGCTCGCCTGCATGCGGCTCCTGTCGGAGCTCATCACGGTCTCCTTCTTCGTTGACCCCACCCTGTTCGCCTTCATCAACATCCGCGTCATCAATCTCACCTTGAAACATGGCAACACGCTCTACGCCGCCTCCTCGTATGCCTTGTATGGGATGCGTCTGGGTTTACGCCTGGGCGACTACGCGTCCGGCCATGCCTTCGGCCGTCTGGGGGTGGAGCTGAGCCTGCGGTATGACGATCCACGGCAACGCAGCAGGACGCTCATCGCGTTCGCGGTGAGTGTGAACCATTGGAGGGCGCCGCTTCGAACCGATCTGCCCCTCAGCCGGCAGGCCTTCGCCGCCGGGCTTGCGAGCGGCGATCTCCAGTTCGCCGACTACGCGGTATCGATAACGGCTTACATCCTGTTCGCGATGGGGACCAGCTTCTCCCTCATGCTCTCCGAGCTCGAATCCGGCCTCACCTTCTTCCGTAAGCGCAGTGTCCACAGGATGGTGGATTCACTCCTCGCGCTCCGCCAGGCCATCCGGTGCCTGCAGGACCGGGCGCGGGAGCGGACCCGTTTTGAGGATGACGAGTTCAACGAAGCAACCTTCCTCGCCTCGAACCGGAACCTCTTCGCGACCATCACCCTGTACAGGATCCTCCGCCTCCAGGTGTCCTATCTGCTGGGCGACTACGAGTACGCCCGAGAGATGTCTCGGGAAGCGGCAGCACACCTCGAGTCCATCTCGGGATGGTTCTTCGTCGCCGAGCACAACTTCTACACCTCGTTGCTCCTGGCAGCGTGCTGCGCCAAGGCCACACCTGAGGAGCAGAGCCACCTGCTCGCCGAGATCGCCGCCAACCAACACCAGCTCGGCATCTGGGCAGAGAACTGCCCGGAGAACTTCCGCCACAAGTACGAGCTGGTCAGCGCCGAGGTCGCCCGCCTCGAAGGACGGCATGTGGAGGCCATGCGGCTCTACGACAGTGCCATCGAGGGTGCCCATCGCGAGGAGTTCCTCCAAGACGAGGCCCTGGCCAATGAGCTTGCGGGACGCTACTTCCGGACGGCCGGCGGAAAACGGCTCGCCCACGTCTATCTGCGGGGTGCCATCGAGGGCTATGCCCGCTGGGGCGCGCAGGCCAAGGTGTCGGCACTCGAGGAGGAGTTCCCGGGGCTGGAGCCCACCGAGTCCGTGGACTGGAAGACACCGGACCTCACTCCCGCGGGCGGAGCAGTGGGTGGCTCTGCACTCGACATGCTCAGCATCCTGAAGGCCGCGGACACCCTCGTGAGCGAGGTGGTGTTGGACCGCCTGCTCGACAAGCTCATGACGGTGTGTCTGGAAGCGGCAGGGGCTCAACGCGGGGCGCTCGTGCTCAATGAGAAGGACACCCTGATGGTGCGAGCCCTGGGCGCGGTCTCCGAGCCCGTCGCGCTGGGAAGCACCCCCTTGAGGAAGTCGAGTCAGGTTCCCGTCACGCTCATCGAGCACGCCTGCGATTCGGGCGAAGCCCTCGTCCTGGCCAATGCCGCCTGGCAGGGCGCGTTCGTCTCCGATCCCTATGTGGCCCAGCACGCCGTCAAATCGGCCCTTGCGGTGCCCATCCAACGGCCCCCGAAGACAATTGGCGTGCTCTACCTGGAGAACAACCTCGCCACCCGGGCCTTCACTCCGGAGCGGGTCCGGGTGCTGCGGCTCCTGTCCTCGCAGATCGCCATCGCGCTGGAGAACAGCCAACTCTTCGAGCGGCTGCGCATCGAGGTCGATGAACGGAGACGGGCGGAGCAGGCCGTCCGCTTCCTCGCCGAGTGGAGCCTCATATTGGCCGAGTCCCTGGACTTCGAGACGACGCTGGCCAAGGTGACACGCTCGGTGGTGCCCTACCTGGCTGATTGGTGCGCGGTGGATGTCGTTGAGAAGGACGGGAGGCTCCGTGTGGTGACGGTGGCCCATGTGGATCCCGCGAAGGAGGTCCTCCTGCGCACGCTCATGGAGGAATATCCCCACAACTGGAATACACCCGAGTCGCTCGTCCGCGTGCTGCGGACGGGGCGGCCCCTGCTCTTCTCGGAGCTCGATGATGCACTCCTGCGAAGGAACAATCCCTATCGCGAGGAGCGCTTCTTCGACATCCTTCACGCGGTCTCGGTCCGGTCAGGAATGATCGTTCCACTCACCGCTCGGGGAAAGACGCTCGGCGCCATCATGTTCGCTTCGGCGACGGCGGGGCGCCGCTTCACGGAGACAGAGCTGGACCTGGCGCAGGAGCTGGCTCGCCGGGCCGCCGTCAGCATCGACAACGCTCGGCTGTATGGCGAGTCCCAGGACGCCATCCAACTGCGCGACGACTTCCTGTCCGTCGCCGCGCATGAGCTCTACACCCCCATCACCTCGCTCCGCCTGTCCGTGCAGGGGCTCCTGAGGCGCGCCGGCTCCGAGCTACCGGAACCCCTGACCCGGGGAATCCGGAGCGCCGAGGCCCAGACCCGTAGGCTGTCGAAGTTGATCGAGGAGCTGCTCGACGTCACGCGCATCCAGACTGGACACATCCACCTCCACCTGGAGCGGGTGGAGCTGGCGGAGGTGATCCAGGACGTCGTCGAGCGCATGGGGGAATCGATCACGCGGGCAAACAGCTCCCTGTCACTCCATCTCAAGACAGGCGTGGTGGGACGATGGGATCGCCTCCGGCTGGAGCAGGTGACCACCAACCTGCTCTCCAATGCCCTCAAGTTCGGAGCGGGCAAGCCCATCGACATCGCGCTCGACCGCGAGGGAGATACGGCACGGCTCAGGGTCAGCGACCAGGGCATCGGCATCGCACCCGACCGCCTGCCTCACGTCTTCGAGCGGTTCGAGCGGGCGGTCTCGGTGGAGCACTACGGGGGCCTCGGGCTAGGACTCCACATCGTGCGGGAGATCGTCTCCGCGCTCGGAGGCACGGTGCGGGCGGACAGCAAGCCTGACGTGGGGACCACCCTGACGGTGGAGCTGCCCTGCTCCGGGCCTCCCTCCATCGCGCCGGAGCACCATGCGGCCAAGGACAGGGCCTCCGCCTCGAGCCCGTAGGTGCCTGCTACCGAGGAGATGTGTCCCTCACCCCAGCCCTCTCCCAAAGGGAGAGGGGTCATACACGGGTGAAAGCTGAGTGCTGCTCAAAAGCCGGACATCTTCGAGAGGATCTCCTTCATCACCTCGGAGGTACCGCCGCCGATGGTGATGAGCCGGATGTCGCGCCAGGCCCGCGCGATGTGTGTCTCCTCGATGTAGCCCATGCCTCCGAAGAACTGCTGGACGTCGTAGGCCACCCGCTGCGCCAGGTCTCCCGCGAACAGCTTCGCCATGGAGATCTCCCGCACCGGGTTCTCCTTCGCGTCGAAGAGCGCCACCGCGTGGTACGTCAGCCGCTTGGCCGCCTCGATGGCCGCCATGTGCTCCACCAGCTTGTGCCTCCACACCTGGAAGCCCAGCAGCGGCTTGCCGAACGCCTGCCGCTCCTTCCCGTACGCGAGCGCGTCTTCAATCATCCGCTCCATCCCCCCCACGGCCGACAGCGCTCCCACCAGGCGCTCGCCCTGGAAGTTCGTCATGATGTGGTAGAAGCCCTGGTTCTCCTCCCCCAGCACGTAGCGGCGCGGAATCCGGCAGTCCTCGAAGAAGAGGATCGCCGTGTCCGAGGACAGGTTGCCCACCTTGTCGAGCTTCTTCGACACCGAGAAGCCCTTCACGTCCGTGGGGAACGTCACCAGCGAGATGCCCCCGTACCCCGGCCCGCCCGTACGCACGGCCAGCGTGATGAAGTCCGCTCGCGTGCCGTTCGTAATCCACATCTTCGAGCCGTTGATGACGTAGTCATCCCCGTCGATGCGCGCCGTCGTCTGCATGCTCGCTACGTCCGAGCCCGCTCCCGGCTCGCTCACGCCCAGCGCGGCGATCTTCTCGCCCGCCAGCGCCGGCGCGAGGAACTCGCGCTTCTGCTCGTCCGTACCGATCTCGTTGATGATCGGCGTGGCCATCTGGCTCTGCACCAGCATCGCCATGTTCACGCCCGCGTTGCGGCTGCGCGTCAGCTCCTCGGTGAAGGCCGTCACGTACCAGTAGTCCAGCCCGCTGCCGCCGTACTTCGGATCATGGTTGATGCCGAAGAAGCCCAGCTCGCCGCACTTCTTGAATAGCTCCCGGGGAAAGATGCCCGCCCGGTCCCACTCCAGGGCGTGCGGCGTCATCTCCTTCTCCACGAACGTACGCACCGTCTTGCGGAAGGCCTCATGCTCCTCGGTAAACGGGTTCAGCATGGTCGCTGTGGCTCCTCGGGGTGATTGATTAGGGAGTCAATAGTACAAGGGTCGTCCTCGCGGACAAGGACACTCATGACTTCTGTCACCCTGGCGTTGCTCGCGCTCCTGTCGGCTACACCGGCCGCACGCCCCTCGGCCGAGGAGGTGCTCCGCACGCAATGCCGTACATGGGCCGCGGATCCGAAGAACCCCTGGGCGCTCGCTCACGGCATCGCCCTGGAGGGCCGCGCCTTCAAGGCCCGCGATGGTCGCCGCGCCTCGGACCTCATCGTTTCGGACTTCCTCCGCCGCGAGGACACGGACCTCCGCTTTGACGCCTTCGCCGCCGACGGCACGCCCGTGGAGCCCCACCCCAACCTCCTGGTGAAGACCCTGCTGCTCGCCGGGTATCCGACCTCCCAGTCCTTCCGCGCGAACTGGGGGCCCGTCACCCTCGGTGCGCTCGTGGAGGACTTGAAGCGCGACTTCCGCCGCGACGCGGCCCTGTCGCCGCATGGCGCCTGGACGCTCGATGCCCTCTCCCACGCCCTGCCTCCTGGCGCCACCTTCACCAACAGCGCGGGAGAGACGCTCCGCCTCGACGCGGTGATGGATGAGGCGCTCGCTCTGCTCGAGCATGAGCAGGCGGAGCTGATGGCCGGAATGAAGGCCGGGCTGCCCCAGGTGCCCAAGCGCAAGCAGGGCATCTACACGCACCCCTGTGGAGGGCTCCACCTCTTCCAGGCCATCGCCAGCCACGCGCGCCACCCCGCCGTGCGCAAGGCCTGGGGCGCCCGCCTCGACGCTCAGGTGGACGTCCTCGTCTACCGGCTGGCCTCCGAATCCCGCCAGTACGATGCCGCCCTCACCTCCGCACCGCCTGCCTACCGCCTCCCCGTGCTCATACAGATGGTGAAGTTCTACGGGCACTTCCTCGAGACGCTCGGCCGCTTCCGCGAGGAGACGGGCTGGAAGCCCACGCCCGAGCAGGCCCAAGCGGTGGAACAAGCGCGTGCGCTGCTCGATGGCGCGGTGCGTCGAATCGACGCGGCTGGCGCCTTCCGCGACATGGAGTCCGTGAAGGCGGCGCAGTACCAGCTCTACCTGGACCTCATCGGCGATGCGTGCCACGCCGCGCACGGCCTCGGCTACTGGAGGAACCACCCCGGAGGTTGATACAAGCCTCAACCATGCCCTCCCCCCTCCGCCTCCTGGTCGCGAGTCTGGCCCTGATCGGGCTCACGCTCGCCGGCTGCAAGAAGGAGAGCTGCCTCGGCAACGATGAAGGATGCCGGGTCGCCAGCCCCTGCGAGAAACTGAGCTACTCCTGTGAAGCCGCCTCCGGCTCGATGCTCGAGGTACGCACCCTCACCCCCGAGGACCGGCGCGCTGGAAGCAATGGTCCAGGCACCGGAACCGACACCGTGCCCGGCGGCCTCAACGCCCTCGGCGCCCGCGGCGACATCCTCCTGAGCAATGACCGGGCGGTGGCCGTCCTCGCGGGCATCGGCAACACGAACCTGCTGGATCCCAACGGTGGCTCGCTGCTGGACCTGAGCGCCCGCGGCAAGAACAACGACGGCCTCAACCAGGTGCTCCAGGTGGTGGGCATCCTCCCCGGGGACGCCGCGCACTACACGTCGATGAAGATCATCGACGAGCGCCCCACCCGCGTGGCAGTGCAGTTCAGCGGCACGCTCGACGGCAAGCCCGAGTTCCCCATCCACACCCTCTACGAGATGCGCCCGTGCGAGCCTGGCATCCGCGTGCGCACCGAGGTCCTCAACACCGCCGTGGACCCGCAGCTGTGGGCCCTGTCGGACGGCTTCTACTGGAGCGGCCGCGAGGCCCTGCCCTTCACTCCCTCGGAGGGCTCGGGCTACCAGCATCCGTCCTTCAGCCTCCTCACCATCGGGGACGCCTTCAAGAAGTTCCCGTACCTGACGGCCGCCATGGCCTCGGACCCGGCCTCCAGCTACGCCCACGTGGCCTGCGGCGAGGCGAACCTGCTCGAGGGCTTCCAGAGCGATCAGATCTCCTCCTCGGGCCTGCCGCGCACCGTGGTGCAGCCGCGCGACTACCTCGTCTTCGAGCGCTTCCTCGCTGTGTCCGAGCGCGGGGATGTGGCCGCCGCCGCGGACCTGGCCCTGGAGGCTCGGCAGAAGCTGCACGGTGAGAAGTACGTGACGCTCAGTGGCATGGTGACCCGGAACGGGGCGCCGGTGGGTACGGGCCGCGAGGCCAGCGTCATCATCAGCGAGGGCGAGCTCTCCGCCGACCCGAGCACCCGCGTGCCGTGGACCCAGGTGACGCCCGACAAGGAGGGCCGCTTCCAGGCCCGCGTGCCCGCCGGCCGCGACTATGTGGTGGAGCTGCATGCCTTCGGCCGCAAGGTGGCCGACCGGCAGCTCGACAACGTGAAGGCGGACACCGACGTGGGAACGCTCGCCGTGTCCACCCACTCCCGGCTCACCGTGAATGTGGTGGATTGGATCAGTGGTGTTGGCCTCAACGCCGAGGTCTTCCTCGTCCCCGTGAACGCCACCACCCAGAAGGACACGGAGGGCACGCTGCACGGCCGCTTCGGCACCTGCGCGCCCTGGCTGGGTCCGCCTCCGGGCCCCTCGCCCGCGTGCAACCGCTTCCTCGTCCACAACGGCACCGCCACCGTGGACGCCCCCGCGGGCACCTTCTACGTCTACGCCTTCAAGGGCCCCTTCTGGACCATCGATCGCGAGACGGTGACGCTCGGCGCCCAGAACACCACCGTGGAACTGGTGCTGCACAAGCTGGCACTCCAGCCGCTCGGTACCGTAGGCGCGGACCTGCACGTGCACGGCGCCGCCAGCTTCGACAGCTCCATCCCCGACGAGGACCGCGTGCTGTCCTTCGCCGCCACGGACCTGGACGTCATCGTCTCCACCGACCACGACATCATCTACGACTATGGCCAGGTGGTGCGCCGTCTGGGCCTGCAGAACAAGATGAGCGCCGTGGTGGGCCTGGAGACCACCGGCCACATCCTCTGGATGAAGCGCCCCGGCTCCACCCTGCCCCTGGTGGTGGGCCACTACAACTTCTGGCCGCTCGAGTACGACCCGACGAAGCCGCGCAACGGCGCTCCGGCGGACGAGCTCGTCGAGCCCGGTGAGCTGTTCGACCGCGTGAAGGACAGCGCCCCGGCTTCCCTGCGCGACCAGCTCCTGGTGCAGCTCAACCACCCGTGGTCCGACGCCGAGTTCGGCCGCGACCTGGGCTACCCGCGCGCGCTCGCGCTCGACACGACGAAGAACCTGCCCTCGCGCGATGACGGCACCAGCTCCGGCATGTACGTGCGCACGCCCAAGGGTGGCTTCGCCAACAACGGCCAGCACGCCCAGGAAGTAATGAACGGCACGCAGAACGACATGCTGCTGCCCTACCGCGCCTTCTGGTTCTACACGCTGAGCCAGGGTCAGCTCGCCGCGGGCACCGCCAACAGCGACTCGCACAGCCTCACCGACAACACCGCGGGCGTGCCGCGCAACATCGTCTACGCCAACACCACCCCCGGCACCTCGTTCGACACCAACGTCTTCAACAAGGCCCTGAAGGCTGGTGACTCCTTCGGCACCAACGGCCCCGTCATCGAGGCCACCGTGGACACCGCGAGCGGGCGCCGCCGCTTCGGCTTCTCCCCGCTGTCGCCCCCGGCCGACGCGAAGCTCCACATCAGGGTCTCCGCCGCCCCCTGGGTGCCCGTGGAGGAGGTGCGCATCGTCGTCAACGGCACCGTCGTGAAGACGATTGGCAGCACGGAGCTCTCGCACCCGACGGATCCACTCGGCCCCGAGGGAGTCGCCGAGCTCGTGCGCTACGACAACAGCCTGGCGCTCTCCGAGCTGCTCACCGGCGTCAGCGGTGATGCCTGGCTCGTGGTGGAGGCCGGCGCCCGCCTGCCGCTCGCCGCTGACTTCGGCGGCCCCGGTGGCGACAAGCCGGATGGCATCCCCGACACGAGCGACAACAACGGCGACGGCAAGGTGGACCGCGCCGACATCGCCGAGGGCTCCAACTACGGCCCGCTGCGCACCCCCACCCCGCCCACCAGCGAGGCGAGCTCGCAGTTCCACTTCTCCCAGGTGGTCACCGGCGGCTACCCCATGTCCTTCACCAACCCCTTCCTCCTCGACCGGAATGGCAACGGACGCTTCGATGCCCCCGGCGTGGCCGCCAAGTGAATCGAGGGCACACCGTGAACATGTCCCGACTGCTCTCCGCGCTCGCCGTCCTGCTGCTGCTGCCCGCCACCGCTCGTGCGGAGGGCGGGTGTGAGCAGTGGATTTCCCCCGCGCTCGCCGAGGGCCCCATCACCTTCGGCTTCCAGTCCGCCGACGTCGCCACCGGCCGCCGTGCCTGCCCTCGCACCGAGGTGGGCTTCGGCGTCCAGGGTGGCGCCATCATCGAGACGGAGAACTTCTACGGCGCCGTCACCGGGGCGGGCCTCCTCTCCGGCAGCTACGCCGTGCGCCCGGACCTGGAGGTGTTCGCCACGCTGGAGGCGCTGCGCTTCCAGTTCGTCCAGAACGCCACCCTCACCGGCACCACGATGCACCTGGGGCAGCTCACCGTTGGCGGCACCTGGATGGCGCTGACGCGTGGGTCCTTCGTGCTCTCCCCCAGTGCGCGGCTGGAGCTACCTACGTCCTTCGCGAGCCCGAGGACGCGCACGCTGGGCGGTGAGGTGGGCGCCGCCATGCTGTACCGGCCCACGAACCGCTTCGAGGTGCACGGGTACGCGGGTGTGGATGTGTCCACCGCCCTGGGGGCTGGGGCCGCACTGCCCCGCGCCGGCTTCCTGATGAACGTGGGTACCGAGTACGCGCTCTGCAGCGGCTTCGCGGCCGTGCTCGATGCCAACGTGCACTTCGGCCACCGGGCCGTGCTCGACTACGTGGCGCCGGCCATCGGGCTGCGCTTCCGCGCGGGCGAGCACTTTGGCGCGGAGCTGGGCGCCAGCCTGCCCTTGCTGGGTGCCGAGCGAGCCCTCGCCATTGGCGGGCTGAAGCTCACGTACCGCATGTAGTGGTTTGCGGGAGGCCGGGCGTCCCACCTGAGGTACGCTCGGCTACCCGTCCGCCGTAATTCCCGACGTGCTGGACATGTCCAGCACACGCGCCTTCATCTCCGGCACACCCTGCTGGCGGGCAACGCCCCGCCCGCTCCGGAGAGGAATTCCAGCGGCGGGACTCGTGTCAGCCCAGGTCTCCATGCAGCCCCCTCCTCGTTCCCGCGCTCCGCTTGCTCGCTCGACGCTCATCAAGATGGGCGTGCGCATCGCGGTCGTCATCGCCTTAACAACCTTCGTCAGCTACCTCCATATGCTCCGCACGCTGCGCATCGAGGCGCTCGCGCAACTGGAGCAGCACGTCTCGGAGCGCATCCAGCGGGAGCAGGCCATCTTCCTGCTGGCCGAGGACAACCTCGCCGTCCTCGAGAAGGCCCTGGAGGAGCGCATCCGGACCCTGGGCCCGGAGGACGTGGGCGCGCGCTTCGACAGTCTGTTCGTGCGGCTGCCCGACGGCACGGTTCGCAGCCGCCGCGAGGGCTTTGACGGCACGAAGATGCCGGGCGTCTTCGTCCCTCGGGGCGTCACCCTCGACGAGGGCATGCGCCGCCGGTTGCTGGCCTCCTACGACGTGCTCTCCTCGTACGGGCCCGCCTTCCACGTCCGCTTCACGGACGCCTTTGTCACGCTGCCCGAGGGGCCGATCATCCTCTACTGGCCCGAGCGCCCCACGTGGATCCTCGACGCCGAGCCCGGCTTCATGGTCACCGACCAGGAGTTCTTCGCCACCAGCCTGCCCGCGAACAACCCAGAGCGGCGGACGCTCTGGTCCGAGGTCTACACGGATGAGGTCAGTGGCAGATCGATGACCTCGGCCACCACTCCCCTGGACCTCGACGGCCGGCATGTCGCGGCGATCAGCCAGGACGTGCTCATGGAGGAGCTGACGGAGCGCACCGCCAACGACCACCTGCCCGGCACGACCAACGTCATCTTCCGCGACGACGGCAAAGTCATCGCCCATCCGGAAATAGAAGCGGACCACCTGCGTCGCATCGTCGAGCGGGTGCAAGCCCGTCCGCCTGAGCAGGCCGTCCTCGAGCTGCCGGAGCACAGCGAGTACCTCGCCGTAGGACGGATACAGGGGCCCGGCTGGAACTTCGTCACCGTGCTCCCCGAAACCATCGTGGCGAAACCCGCCCTCCAGGCCGCCCGCTACGTGCTGCTGCTCGGCCTCGTGTCGCTCGTGCTCGAGCTGGTCATCATGGCCTGGGTGCTCAAGCATCAGATCACCCGTCCGCTAGGGGCCTTCACCCAGGCCACCGACCGGATTGCCTCCGGTGACTTCCACGTGGAGCTGGACACCTCACGCAACGACGAGCTGGGTCAGCTCGCTTGCTCCTTCCAGCTCATGGCGGACAAGGTTCAGCACCGCGAGCAGGCCCTGCGCGAGGCCAACGAGGGCCTGGAGCAGCGTGTCGAGGAACGCACCCGCGAGCTGAAGGAGGTCCACGTCCAGTTCGTACAGTCGGCCCGGCGCGCGGGCATGGCGGAGATCGCCACCAACGTGCTGCACAACGTGGGCAACGTGCTCAACAGCGTCTACACCTCTGCCCAACTGGCCAAGGAGCGCATGACGGGCATGCGCCTGGAACAAGTGGACCGCGTGGCCAGCCTGCTCCAAGAGAACCAGGACAGCATCGGCACCTTCCTCTCCCAGGACGAGCGCGGCAAGAACGTCCTGCCCTTCCTCGGCAAGCTGGGCCAGAACCTGCTCGACGAGCGCCTGGAGATCATCTCCCTGCTCGACGACGTGGGCCGCTACACCGAGCACGTGGGAGACATCGTCAAGGTGCAGCAGAACTACGCGCGCACGCCTCGGCTGCAGGAGTCCGTGCACCTGGCAGGGCTGGTGGAGGACGCACTGCGCATCAACTCCGCCGGGCTCACCCGCCACCAGGTGAAGGTGGTGCGCCACCTGGCCGACCTGCCTCCCCTGCTCACCGACAAGCACAAGACGCTGATGATCCTGGTCAACCTGGTCAGCAACGCCAAGTACGCCATGGATGGAGTGCCTCCCGCCGAGCGGCTGCTCACCGTGAAGCTGGAGCGCACCGCCAACGAGCAGGTGCGCATCCAGGTACATGACAACGGCATGGGCATTGCGCCGGAGATGCTCACCCGCATCTTCCAGTACGGCTTCACCACGAGGCAGGAGGGCCATGGCTTCGGCCTGCACTCCAGCGCCCTGGCGGCCCAGGAGATGGGGGGTGCACTCACCGTCCACAGCGAGGGGCCAGGCCACGGGGCCACCTTCACGCTGGAGCTGCCCTTCCTCCCGGCGCCCTCATAGACGGTGCGAGAAACGGCGCGAGAGACAGTTCGAGGTTTGTAGTGCAAGAATGTGAGAAAAACTTTACAGTGTCGCTACATGTCGGAAACAGGACACTCTAGCGACTTCCGGTAGCCCTCCCTTGAGTGTAGTGCCCTCGCGTCGGGCCCACACGAAGCCCCCTCGAACGAGTCACCGGCCCAGGAGACTGCATGAGCAATCCCACGGACAAGAGGCGGATCCTCGTCATCGATGATTCCGAGGCCATCCACACGGACTTCCGCCGGATCCTCAACCCCGAGCAGCGCCGCGGTCGAGACGATCTCGACCTGCTGGAGGAGGCCCTCTTCGGCCCGACGCCCTCCCGTGCCACGGCCGCGGCCGAGCCAGAGTTCGAAGTGGACTCCGCCTTCCAGGGACAGGAAGGCCTCGCCAAGGTGACCGAGGCCCTGGCGGCTGGCCGCCCCTACTCCTTGGTGTTCCTCGACTACCGGATGCCTCCTGGCTGGAATGGCGCCGAGACGCTCAGGCGGCTGCGGGAGGTCGCTCCCGCGCTGCGCGTGGTGCTCTGCTCGGCCTACTCCGACTACTCGTGGGCGGAGCTGCTCCAGGAGTTCGGCGAGCACCAGACGCTCCGCGAGCTGAGGAAGCCCTTCAACGGCCAGGAAGTGCGCCAGCTCGCGCTCACCCTCACCACGCCGAGCAATAACTCTTCCGCCGCTGGGTGAGCAGGGTTCTCACCCAGCGCCCAGGAGTCATCCTGGCGAGCCGCTGGTCATCCGGGGCACGAGGAATTCCTGTGACGGTTCTGGTGTCAGATTCGTCACAGCCGACCCAGTGATGGAGTGTGCTTCAGACATGCCGGCGACTCACCGGCATGCCCATGGCCCTCCGCTCCGGGTCGGTAGGTCGCCATGCCGCCTTCCTCCCAGCCCCGCTCATCCCTGACCCGGTCCACGCTCCTCCCCAGGGGCGTGGGCATCGCGGTCATCGTGCGGACAACGCTGTTCGGCGACCTGCACCGGTCTACGGCCCAGGAGACTGCATGAGCCAATGCGCAAGCAAGAAGCGGGTCCTCGTCATCGATGATTCCGAGGCCATCCACACGGACTTCCGCCGGATCCTCAACCCCGAGCAGCGCCGCGCGCGGGATGATCTCGATCTGCTGGAGGAGGCCCTCTTCGGCCCAACGCCCCCCCGTGCCCCAGCCGCCCCCGATCCGGAGTTCGAGGTGGACTCCGCATTCCAGGGACAGGAAGGTGTCACCAAGGTGCGCGAGGCCCTGACGTCTGGCCGTCCCTACGCGTTGGTGTTCCTGGACTACCGGATGCCTCCCGGGTGGAACGGCGCCGAGACGCTCCGGCGCATGCGCGTGGTGGCGCCCGCGCTGCGCGTGGTGCTCTGCTCGGCCTACTCCGACTATTCCTGGGAGGAGCTGCTCCAGGAGTTCAGCGATCTCCAGCTGCTGAAGGAGCTGAGGAAGCCCTTCAATGGCCAAGAGGTGCGCCAGCTCGCGCTCTCCCTCACCGGGCCACAGGACACTCCTCCCGCTCCAGCCTGAGTCCGCTCGACAGGTCGCCATCTGGGAGAGGGCTAGGGTGAGGGTCTTCCCCTCGCTTCCTGAAAACCCTCACCCCCCGCCCTCTCCCAAAGGGAGAGGGAGCATGCGGAACCCTAGCGTACCGGCGTGAGCCAGTAGCGCTGACGCTGGAAGGGATAGGTCGGCAGGTCGGCCCGGCTCCGCTTGTAGGGTGCATCGAAGGCGGCCCAGTCCACCCCCACCCCCTTCACGTACAGCGTCCCCAGCGCCTTCAGCGACCGCGGCCACTCCGCTTCGACGGGGCTCAGGTGAAGGCTCTCGGCGCCCTCGGCCGTGCCCAGTTCCCTGCGCCCCAGCGGCACCTTGCCCACCGCCAGCCGCAACCCCTCCTCCAGGCCGAGCACTCCCGAGTCCACCGCCGCCACGTACTCACCTACGCCCTGTCCCACGGACACACGAGGCACCACGCCCCAGGCCCGCCACATCCGCGAGAGCGCCCACTCCAGCGCGAACACCACCGCCCTGCCATACGTCTCCTCCTTCAGCAGCGCGGCTCCAGCACCGTACAACACCTCCACCAGCGGCTTCTCCAGCACGCCCTTCAGGGCCGACGCGCACTGCTCCAGCGCCTCGCGGAAGGCGGGCTGCGTCTCGTACAACCCCCGGCCCATGCCCGCGGGCCAGGCCCCTTCTCCACCGAAGACAAACGCTACCCTCGGTGCGGCTGTAACCGGGCGGCCCGTCACCAGGCCCTCCAGTTCACGCCCCGCCTCCGCCGCCAGGAGTCGCTCGCGCACCTGCGAGGCCTTGCCGCCCACCACCGCAAGGCGATGCTCGAAGTGTGCGCGCCCTGCCGCTGCCGTGAAGCACACGTCGCCCAGCTCCGCGCGGCCGTCCGCCAGGAGACGGGCGTAACGGCCCGCCTGCGCACGCAGCGCCTCCTCGCTCCGCGCCGACAACACCAGCACGTGCTCCGGCCTCTCCACCTCTCGCTTCACCTCCGGCCTCGCGGGCGCTTCCTCCAACACCACGTGCGCCAGGGTCCCGGTCCGTCCGTACGAGGTCACCCCCGCGATACGCCGGCCCTGCGTCGGATCCCACGCCGTCAGCTCCACCGGCACCTTCACACCCATCGACTTCCAGTCGATGTGCGGGTTGGGATTCTTCAGGTGCAGGTGCGCCGGCAACTGCCTGGCCTGCATCGCCAGCACCACCTTCATCATCCCCACCACCCCCGAGGCCGCCTCCGGATAGCCGATGTTCGTCTTCACCGAGCCCATCCACAGCGACTCGCCACCCTGGCGCCCCTCCTTCAGCACCGACCACATCGCCTCTGCCTCGATGGGGTCCCCCATCGCCGTCCCCGTGCCGTGCGCTTCCAGGTAGCTCACCTCGGCGGGCTGTACCCCCGCGCCCTGCAGCGCCTGACGGATGACCGCCTGTTGCGCCACGCCATTCGGCACCGTGAACGAGCTGCTCGGACCGTCATGCCCCACCGCCGAGCCCCGGATGACCGCGAGGATATTGGCTCCCCGCGCCCGTGCATCCGACAGCCGCTCGAGCACCAACACGCCACAGGCCTCGGCGCGACTGTAGCCATCCGCGGAGGCATCGAAGGTCTTGCACCTTCCGTCCGGCGCCAGCGCCCCGCTGCACGAGAGATAGACACTCGCCTCCGGCGAGAGGATGAGGTTCACCCCCGCCGCCAGCGCCATCGTGCACTCGCCGTTCCTCAGGCTCTGGCAGGCCAGGTGCACCCCCACCAGCGACGATGCACACGCCGTGTCCACCACCAGGCTCGGACCCTGGAAGCCGAACAGATACGACAGCCTCCCGGGGATGGCGCAGTTGGCTCGCGCGCCGATGAAGTAGGGATCGATCGCCGCCAGCCCGCCCTCGTTCAGCGCGAGCTGCCCGTAGTCGTTGTTCATCACCCCCACGAACACCCCCACCCGATCCCTCCGGGTGCGATCCACCGCGTGCCCGGCCCGCTCCAACGCCTCCCAGGCCACCTCCAGCACCAGCCGCTGCTGCGGATCCATGCTCTCCGCTTCTCGCTGAGAGATGCCGAAGAACCCCGCGTCGAACCGGTCCACTTCCTTCAGGAAGCCACCGCGACGGGTGCGGATCTTCCCCTTCGCCTGCGGGTCGGGGTCATACAGGGCCTCGGCGTCCCAGCGATCCGGCGGAAGGTCGCTGGTGGCGTCCACGCCCTTCACCATCAGCTCCCAGAAGTCCTCCGGGCCCTCCACGCCTCCCGGCAGCCGGCAGGCCATCCCGACGATGGCGATCGGCTCACGGCGCGAAGCCTCGGCCTGCTCCAGCCGCGCCTCCAGCTTGCGAATCTTCACCAGTTGCTGCTGCAGCAGCTGGCGATAGTTGATCTCCTCGGACATGTCCGGCCCTCACGAATCCTTGGCGAGATCCTCGGCCACCAGCCGCGCCAGCTCAGCATCAGACAGCGCGTCGAGCGACTGCTCGAGTCCACCCTCGGGCTGGCGCTCGGGAGCAGGCTTTGGCTCCGGCGCATTCCCCCGTGTCTCCTGGGTGTCGAGCTTCAGCACCTCGTCCAGCAGGTGCCGTACGAGGAAGTCGATGGTGGGGTGATCCAGCGCCACCGTCGCGGGAACGGACACGCCAAGCCCCTTCTGCAGCACGTTGCGCAGCTCGATGGCCATCAGCGAGTCCATGCCGAGCTCGGCGAAGCCTTGGCGCCAATCGAGCTGCGACGGGTCCAGCCGCAGGATGCTCGCGACCGACTCCTGGAGGCTGCTCGCCAGCACCTGCGGGCGCTCGTGGGGCAGAGCCGTCTTGAGCCGCTCCACGAGCGTGTGGCGCGGCTGAGAGGACGCCCCGGCCGCATTCGGCCCGGCGGAGCGGGACGGTGCCAGGGACTCGTAGAAGGACGAGCGACCCTTGGCCCCGAGCGCCTCCAGGTACACCGGCCACTGGACGGACATGAGGGCCACCTGGGGACGGCCGCTCGAGAGCGCCTCGCCGAACAGAGCGAGAGCCTGCCGCGTCGCGAGGGGCCGGATGCCCCGGCGTTCGAGCGCACGCGCCAGGCTCCCATCCGGTGCGCCCACCATGCCCGTCTCCGCCCACGGGCCCCAGTCGAGCGACTGCGCCACCAACCCGCGAGCACGCCGCTCGTGGGCAAGCGCGTCCAGGAAGGTATTCGCCGCGGCGTAGTTGGCCTGGCCCGGCGAGCCGAGCATCGCGGAGGCCGAGGAGAAGAGGACGAAGAAGTCCAGCGGCCGGCCCTCGGAGAGGCGGTGCAGATTCCACGCTCCCGCCACCTTCGGCGTCATCACGCGCTCGAAGCGCTCGAGGTCCTGCTGCAGGAGCGCCCCGTCATCGAGCACACCCGCCGAGTGGATGATGCCGCGCAGGGGCGGCGAGCCTGCGTCGATGCGCTGAAGCAGCCGCGCCACCTCCTCCTCGCTGGACACATCCACGGAGGCAACGGTGACATGGGCTCCCGCCTGTTCGAGTGCACGCACCACCTCGGAAGCCGAGGCCGAAGGCGCACGGCGCCCCACCAGCACCAGGTGACGCGCGCCCTGCTCCACCATCCACCGCGCCACCTCCAGGCCCAGCCCGCCGAGTCCTCCCGTGAGGAGGTAGGTGGCATCCGCCCGGAGCGCGATGGAGCCGCTCCGCGAGCCCGTGTCCTTGCGCAGCACCGGGTACAGACGCACGCCTTCGCGGAAGGCGATCTCCCGCTCGGAAGCACCGCTGCCGATTCCCAGCTCGGCGTACAGGAGCCGGAGGCTGCCCTCGAGATCCTCAGGGTCCAGGTCCACACGGGTGCAGCGCAGCTCCGGGTGCTCCAGGTCCACCACCCGGCCGAGTCCCCACAGCGGCGCCTGCGCGAGCGCGAGGCCCGGGCGCGTGTCCTTCACGGCCTGAGCGCCCCGGGTGACGAGCCACACGGGGGGTGCCTCGTCGCGGCCCGCCAGCCCCTTCAGGAGGTGCAAGGCTCCACCGCTCGCCTCCAACGCGGCCCGCTGCACCGACTCCGCGGAGGCGTCGTCCGGGGCCCGCTGGTCCAGTCCCCACAGGTACACCACGCCCGCGCAACTCGCTGGCAGGAGCGTCTCGATGGACACACGCGCGAAGCCCTCCGGACGCACGCGCAGCACGGGTGCACCGTGCTCCTCCAACATACGTCCGAGCCGCTCGCCCACGCCCTGGGCATCCATCAGCAGCACCCAGGGCCGCTTGTCCGCCGGGAGGGCCGGAGCGGGCCGGAGCTCGGGCCCGGGCTTCCAGGAGACCTCGTAGCGAGCCTCCTCCCGCCGCGCATGCGTGCTGAGACGTACGGCCTCGCGGTTCGCCATCCGAGCCCGGAAGCCGATGACCTCCGCCACCAGTCCCTGCTCGTCGATGATGCGCAGGTCACCCCCGATGGGCTCCCCCGCCTCAATCTGCCCGCCTCGCTCGATTCGGGCATGGCACCACACCGTCCCCCGCGGCCTGCGGTACACGGTGAAGCGCGAGACGCTGAAGGGGATGAGCATCGCGTCGGGATGCCGCGCCTGGAGCTCCAGCGTCCAGCTCGTGAGGGCCTGGAAGCACGAGTCCACGAAGCCCGGGTAGAGCGGGTAGTCCTCCAGCCTGTCCGGCAGCGGAGGCAGCCGCATCTCTCCGAGGATCTCATCACCCGCCCGAGCGACCGAGCGGATCCACTGGTAACCCGAGCCCAGCGTGTAGCCCTTCTCGCTCATGCCTCGGTAGAGGTCTTCTCCCGAGATGCGCTCCTGGCAGCGGGCCAGCAACTCCTCACGCGAGGCCCACGGCTTCGGCTGCTCCGCCTGGCCCAGGCGCACACCACCGCTGGCGTGCAGCACCCAGGTCTCCGCGCCGCCAGCGTCGCCCAGCGACTTCACCTCGAATGCATGGCCCTGCTGCTGGGGCGAGAGGATGACCTGCAGCGTGCGCTCCTCATCCTCCGCGAGCACCAAGGCCTGGGGGAAGGCCAGGTCCTCCAGGGTGCACGCGGGCGAGCCGTAGATGTCCTCGATGACCGACAGCACCAGCGACACGTGCGAGGATCCCGCCGCCACGAGCGTCCCGTTGAGGCGGTGGTCATTGAGATGCGCCGGACGCGAGGGGCCGTAGCTCGTCTCGTACACGAGCGCATCGAGCGCCGGAGAGCGCAGCCGGTGGCCGAAGTGCGGAATGCTCTCCGTCTCGCGCCGGGGTGCGAGGGCCGTCCGAGGCGCCGCGCCCTTCCACCAGTAGCGCTGGCGCTGGAAGGGATAGGTGGGCAGCGACACCCGGCGCCGCGCGTAGGGAGCATCGAAGGAGGCCCAATCCACCTCCACGCCCTTCACGTACAGCCACCCCAGCGTCTTCAACAGCCGCGGCCACTCCGCTTCGCCCAGGTTCAGGAGGATGGCGTCGGCATCCTCGGCCGACTTCGGGAGCGCCAGCGGCACCTTGCCCACCACCAGCCGCAACCCCTCCTCCAGGATGAGTTGACCGGACTCCACCGCGGCCACGTACTCGCCCAGGCCCAGCCCCACGACGCCCTGAGGCACCACGCCCCAGGCCCTCCACATGCGCGCGAGCGACCACTCCAGCGCGAACACCGCCGCCCGGAGGTACGTCCCCTCCTTCAGCAGCACGGACTCCGAGCCGTACAGCACCTGCACCAGCGGCTTCTCCAACACGCCCTTCAGGGCCGCCGCGCACTGCTCCAGGGCCTCGCGGAAGATGGGCTGCGTCTCGTACAGCTCCCGGCCCAGGGTCGGGTACCGCTCGGCCTCACCGCTGAAGACGAAGACCACCTTCGGCGACGGACCCACCACCCGCCCGGACACCACGCCTTCCACCTCGCGACCCGCCTCCACCGCGGACAACAGCTCGCGCAGCTTCTGGGCGCTGCCTCCCACCATTGCCAGCCGGTGCTCGAAGTGCGCGCGGCCCGCCGCCGCCGTGAAGCACACGTCTCCCAGCTCCGTGCCACTCTCCGCCAGCGCCTGGGCATAACGGCCCGCCTGCGCGCGCAGGGCCTCCGCGCTCCGCGCCGATAGCACCAGTACGTGCTCCGGTCTCTCTACCTCCCGCGTCCGCACGGGAAGCGGCGGCGCCTCCTCCAGCACCACGTGGGCGTTCGTCCCGCTGAAACCGAAGGAGCTCACTCCCGCGATGCGCCGGCCCTGCGTCGGCTCCCACGCCGTCAGCTCCACCGGCACCTTCACGCCCATCGCCTTCCAGTCGATGTGCGGATTGGGCTTCTTCAGGTGCAGGTGTGCCGGGAGCTGCCGGTGCTGCATCGCCAGCACCACCTTCATGATGCCCGCCACGCCCGCCGCGGACTCCAGGTGGCCCAGGTTCGTCTTCACCGAGCCCATCCACAGCGACTCGCCGCCCTGGCGCCCCTCCTTCAGCACCGACCACATCGCCTCCGCCTCGATGGGGTCTCCCAGCGACGTCCCCGTGCCGTGCGCCTCCAGGTAGCTCACCTCGGTGGGCTGCACTCCCGCGCTCCCGAGCGCCTGACGGATGACCGCCTGCTGCGCCAGTCCGTTCGGCACCGTGAGGCCGCTGCTCGCGCCGTCCTGGTTCACCGCCGAGCCACGGATGACCGCGAGGATGTTGTCCCCCTTGGCCCGAGCCTCCGACAGGCGCTTGAGCACCAGCACGCCAGCGCCCTCGGCCCGAGCGAAGCCATTCGCCGAGGCGTCGAACGTCTTGCACCGTCCGTCCGCCGCGAGCATCCGCGCCTTGCACACCGCCATCATCGGCTCGGGCGAGAGGATGAGGTTCACTCCCGCCGCCAGGGCCATGGAGGACTCACCGGAGCGCAGGCTCTGGCAGGCCAGGTGCAGCGCCGTCAGCGAGGACGAGCACGCCGTGTCCACCGCCATGCTCGGGCCCTGCAAGCCGAGCGTGTACGAGAGGCGTCCCGCCACCACGTTCAGCGAGGTGCCCGAGGCGTACCACGCGTCCACGTCCTCCGGTGGCCCCTGGAGGATGACGCGCGAGTAGTCCGCCGTGGTGATGCCCACGAAGACGCCTGTGCGCGTGTTGCGCAGCGCGCGCGCGTCCTGGCCGGCCCGCTCCAGCGCCTCCCAGGCCACCTCCAGCACCAGCCGCTGCTGAGGGTCCATGCTCTCCGCCTCGCGCGGAGAGATGCCGAAGAACTGCGGCTCGAACCGGTCCACCTCTCGCAGGAAGCCTCCGGCGCGCACGTACATCTTCCCCGGCGCTTCCGGGTCCGCGTCGTACCAGGCGTCCACGTCCCAGCGGTCCGCCGGAATCTCCGAGATGGCGTCCGAGCCCTCGCGCAGGAGCCGCCAGAAAGCCTCCGGCGTGTCCGCGCCTCCGGGCAACCGGCACGCCATGCCGACGATGGCGATGGGCTCGTCCGAGGCGGCCGGTGCGGGAGCCTCGGGCTCGGCGGTGGTGCGTGGTGCCTCCGACTCGAGCTGCGAGGAGAGATGCTCCGTGAGCGCCTGCACGCTCGGGAAGTTGAAGGCCAGGGTCGCCGGCAGCGGGAGGCCCAGTGACGTCTGCAGCCGGTCCTTCAGCTCCACCGCCATGATGGAGTCCAACCCCATCTCGTTGAAGCCGCGCTCGGCATCCAGGGACTGGCCAGGTTGCAGACCGAGGATGCGCGACACGGACTCCCGCACCAGCTTGCCCAGGGCCTCGCGCCGCGCCGTGGCCGTGGGGGCCTCGCGCCAGGGAGCCGGAGCGGAAGACTTCGCCGCCGGAATCTCCCGGGGCTGGGCAGAAACCCCGGTGCGGAGCCGCTCCAGCAGGGGCCGAGGGCCACGCGCCTCGAAGATGGGAAGGAAGCGCTCCCAGCGGACGCTGGCCACCATGGCCTGCGGGACGCGAGCACCTACGAGCCGCTCCATCCAGCCCAGCGCGGCCTCTCGTTCGAGCGGCTCCACGCCCAGGTTCTCCAGCCAGTGTCCCTGCTCGGCGGTAGCCACGCCCCGGCCGCTCCAGAGGCCCCAGTTGATGCTCGATGCCACCAGCCCCTGCGCCTGCCGGTGCGCCGCGAGCACATCCAGGAAGGTGTTGGCCGCGGAGTAGTGCCCCATTCCCGCCGAGCCCCACACCGCCGCGATGGACGAGTAGAGGACGAAGAAGTCCAGCGGCTCGTCGCGCGTCAACGTGTGGAGGTTCCAGGCACCATCCACCTTCGGCGCCAGCACGCGGTCGAGCGCCTCCGCGTCCATGTCCCGCACCTTCACGGTCGAGGACACGACTGCCGCGTGGACAACGCCCCGCAGCGGGGGCATCGAGGCGCGCATCCGCTCCAGCAGGGCCGCCATGTCGTCACGACGGGCCACGTCCGCCTGAGCCAGCAGCACCTTGGCGCCCGAGGCCTCCAGCTCACGCACCTCGGAGATCCGCTCGGCCTGCTCACCCCCCTGGGCCAGGAGCGACTCCCACTGCGAGCGCTCGGGGAAGGCCCGACGCGAGGTGAGCACGAGATGCCGGGCACCCCGGCGCACCAACCAACGCGCCAGCTCAAAACCAAGCGCTCCCTGACCTCCCGCGATGAGGTACGAGGCCTCCGCGTGGACCGGCACGGGTCGCGACTCCGGGGCCTCGCGCTCCACCAGACGCGCCACGTACCGCTGGCCGCCCCGCAGCGCCACCTGGTCCTCGCCATCCGCCGCACTCAGCTCCTCCCAGAGCTGCCGCGCGCCGTCCTCGGGGCCCAGGTCAATCAACCCACCCCAGCGGCCCGGGCTCTCCTGCGCCACGCTCCGCCCGAGTCCCCACAGCGGTGCCTGAGCGGGCTCCAGCTTCGCCCCACCCGAGCCCGCGGCCTGGGCGCCCCGGGTCACCAGCCACAGCCGTCCACCCTGCGACTCCGGCACTCCCTCCAGCACGCGCAGCAGAGAAGCCACGCCGAGGCAGGCCTCGCGGAGGCCAGGGCCTTCCACGCTCGTCACATCCAGGCCGCCCAGGTACACCACGCCCGCGCAGGGAGTGCCCGAGGAGAAGCGCTCGCGCCACACCCGCTCCAGGGCCGTGGCATCACTCGCGTTCACCTTCACGCAGGCGCCGCCCTGGGCCTCCAGGTGCGTGGCGAGCTGCTCGCCCACCCCGCCGCGATCGCACAGCAGCAGCCAGGTACCGCTCGCAGGTGTGGAGGCCGATGCCGAGCGCGCCGCGGACTGCCACTCCAGCCCGTACAGCTCGCCCTTCGCCTGCCTCGAGGCGTCCGTGTCGGAGTCCTGGCCCGGCTCGGGCTGAGCGGACTTCCCAGCGGAAGACACCTCCGGAATGGCCCAGTACCGCTGGCGCTGCCAGGCGTAGCGCGGCAACACCAGATTGCGGCGCGAGGGCTCGGGGTCCACCTTGCACCAGTCCAGCGCGAAGCCTCTGACGAACAGGCGGCCTAGAACGCCCAGCAGTTGCTCCGCGTCGTCCTTGCCCTTGCGCAGCGAGGGGAGCCACTCGGGCCCATCGCCCAGGCACGCCTTGCCGAGCCCCAGCAGCGTGGTGTGCGGGCCCACCTCCACATAGGTGTCGATGCCCAGCCCGCGCAGGGACTCCATGCCCTCCTGGAAGCGCACGGCCTCGCGCGCGTGGCGGCGCCAGTAGCCCTGAGCACCCAGCTCGTTGGGACCCACCGGCCGGCCGGTCACGTTGGAGACGAGCAGCAGCTTCCCGGGCGCTCGCGCCATCCGTGCCGCCATTGTCTCCAGCGCCTCGAGCATCGGCTCCACCAGCGGCGAGTGGAAGGCATGCGAGACGTTGAGCTTGCGCGTCGCGATGCCCTGGGCCTCCAGCTCCGAGGTGATGCGCTCCATCGCCTCGGCCGCACCGGACAGGGAGAGCTGACCCGGTCCGTTGTACGCGGCAATGGACACGCGGTCCTGGTACGGCGCGAGCATCGGCGCCACCTGAGCCTCCGTGGCGAACACCATGGACATGACGCCGCCCGGGGGCAGCGCCTGCATGAGCCTGCCGCGCTCGGCGATGAGCTCCAGCGCATCCTCCATCGTGAGGATGCCAGCCACGCACGCGGCGGCGAACTCGCCCACGCTGTGCCCCATCACCGCATCCGGCACCACGCCCCACGAGCGCCACTGCTCCGCGAGCGCGTACTGCAGGGCGAACATCGCCGGCTGGCTGTAGGCCGTCTGGTCAATGGGCGACGAGGCTCCGTCCTTCGGGTAGAGCACCGACAGCAGATCCATCCTCGGCTTCAGCCGCGCGGCGCAGCGGTCCAGCGCATCGCGGAAGACGTCGGAGGTGTCGTAGAGCCTCCGGCCCATGCCGGCGAACTGCGCTCCCTGGCCGGTGAAGAGGAAGGCCACCTTGGGCGGGCTGTGTCCCGCGTTGCCCTGGGCCACCTGCTCCGGCTTCGTGCCCGAGGCGAATGCCGACAGGCTCGTGACCAGCGCCTGCGTCGAGCCTCCCACCACAGACAGCCGGTGAGGCATGCGCGTGCGAGTGGTGTTGAGGGTGAAGCACACGTCCGCCGCATCCAGCTCCGGGTGGGCGGCGAGGTGCTCGGCCTGGCGGCGGGCATGAGCCACCAGCGCCTCCTCACCACGGGCCGAGAGCGTCAGCAGGTGCGTGGGACGAGGAACGGGCGTCCGCGCAGGGGCAGCCGGAAGCGGCGCCTCCTCCAGGATGATGTGCGCGTTCGTCCCGCTCATGCCGAACGCACTCACGCCGGCCAGCCGGGGCACCGCCGCGCGCTTCCACGGCTGAAGCTCGGTGGGGACGAAGAAGGGAGTTCCTTCCAGCCGGATGCGCGGGTTGAGCCGGCTGAAGTTCAGGTGCTTGGGAATGGCTTCGTGCTGGAGCGCCAGCACCGTCTTCATGAGGCCGGCGATGCCCGCCGCAGCCTCCAGGTGGCCCATGTTCGTCTTCACAGAACCGAGCGCGCATCGCGAGCCGTCCGGCCTCGGCCTGCCCAGCACGTCGACGAGCGCCTCGATCTCGATCGGGTCTCCGAGCGGCGTGCCAGTGCCGTGCGCTTCGATATACCCGAGGGCCGAGGGCTCCACCTTCGCGCTCGCCAGCGCCTGCCGCAGCAGGGCCTGCTGCGCGAGCATGTTCGGCGCGGTGAGTCCCTGTGAGCGCCCATCCTGGTTGACGGCCGAGCCGCGGATGATCGCGAGAATGGTGTCGCCCTGGGCCTGCGCGTCCGACAGCCGCTTGAGCACGACGAGGCCGCAGCCCTCGCCGCGCACGAAGCCGTTGGCGCGAGCGTCGAAGGCACTACACCGACCATTCGGAGAGAGCGCCTGCATACGCAGGAGCGTCTCCGTGACGGACGGATCCAACACGAGGTTCACGCCGCCCGCGAGCGCCACGGAGCACTCGCCGCTGCGTAGGCTCTGGCAAGCCAGGTGGATCGCCACCAGCGAGGACGAGCACGCCGTGTCCACCGCGAGGCTCGGCCCCTGCAACCCGAGCGTGTACGAGACGCGCCCGGGCGGGAAACAGTGGCCGTTGCCGGTGCCGTAGTAGGCGTCAATGCGCTCCGGCTCGGAGGGCAGCAGCCGGTAGTAGTCGTCACCGGTGAGCCCCACGAAGACGCCCGTGGACGTCTCCACCAGCCGCTCCGAATCCTGCCCCGCGTGCTCCAGCGCCTCCCAGGCCACCTCCAGCAGCAGGCGCTGGCGGGGATCCATGCTGGAGGCCTCGCGCGGAGAGATGCCGAAGAAGTCCGCGTCGAAGCCGCTCACGTCCTCGAGGTAGCCGGCCCAGCGCGGCGCTCCCGAGTCTCCTCCGACACGACGTGAAGCGGGCTCGCGGCGGACGGCATCTCGCCCGGCCGCCAGCAGCTCCCAGTAGGCCTCCGGCGTGTCCGCACCACCCGGGAAGCGGCACCCCATCCCGATGATGGCGATGGGCTCGGTGCGGGCCCGCTCGAGCGCGTCGATGCGGGCCTGCATCTTCTGCATCGCCATCACCGCGCGCGTCAGGCGCTGCTTGAGCTCGTCCTTCACATCGTCGGTCACTTCGCGTCCTCCCAGCCCGCCAGCACGTCGTCCACCATCTCGAGCAGCTTGCCTTCCGACAGCTCGGCGAGCTGGTGGGCCTCGGGCTCCGCGGGTGCGGAGGGCCGGTTCATCATGAGCACCTGCTCCACCGGGGCCGAGGGAGGCGGTGCGTCGTTCTGCTTGGGCGGCGTGAGTCCGAGCTGCTCCAGCAGGTACACCGCCAGTGCCGCCAGGGTGGAGTGCGCCCACAGCAGCGTCACCGACAGCTTCAGGTCCAGCGCGGCCTCGATGCGGTTGCGCAGCTCCAGGCTCATCAGCGAGTCGAGCCCCAGGCCGCGGAACGGCTCGTGCCGCCCCACGCGCGAGGGATCGATGCGCAGCACCTGGGCGAGCCGGTCACGCAGGTAGTTCTCCAGCACGCCCGTCCGCTCGTGCGAGGCGGCCCGCCGCAGATCCACCAGGAAGCCGGACCGTCCGCGGCCCTCACCATGGTTCTCCGCGGCCAGCTCTTCCCAGACGCGCAGCGACGCCGCGCTCGGGAAGAACTCCAGCCACTGACGCACATCGAGCGCCACCGCGCCCACGTGCACCGCGCCCTCCGCCAGCAGGCGCTCGAGCAACTGCGCACCCTGGCGTGGAGTGAAGCTCGCCATGCCCTGGCCCGCCAAGCGCTCGCCACGGTTGGAGTGCGCAGCGGCCAGGCCCACCTCGGAGAAGGGACCCCAGTTCACGCTCAGCGCCGCCAGGCCCTGCTGACGCCTGTGGTGTGCCAGCGCATCCATGGCCGCGTTCGCCGCCGCGTAGTTGCCCTGGCCCGGCAGCCCCAACAGCCCGGACATGGACGAGTAGAGGACGAAGAAGTCCAGCGGCTCGTCCAGGGTGAGCATGTGCAGGTTCCAGGCGCCCTGGATCTTCGGTGCCATCACCGTGCGGAAGCGCGCCGGCTCCTGCTGCTCCAGGGTGCCGTCATCGAGCACGCCCGCGCAGTGCAGCACGCCCCGGAGCTGGGGCATGTTCGCCCGCGCAAGCGCCACGGCCTCGGACAGGCGCCGGGCATCCGCCACGTCCACCCGGGCCACCTCCACGTGTGCCCCCTCGGCCCGCAGCGACGCAATCTCCTTCTGGACGGCATCGGAGGGAGTGCCACGACCCAGGAGCAGCAGGTGACGCGCGCCATGCCCCACCAGCCAGTGGGCCGCCTCCAGGCCAAGGCCACCGAGGCCACCGGTGATGAGGTACGTCGCGTCCTCGCGCACCCGGAAGCCCGGCCGCGGCGGAACAACGCGCAGCGCCGGATCCTCCATGGTGACCACCAGCTTGCCCACGTGCTGGCCCTGCGCCATCTCTCGGAAGGCCTCGGAGGCCTGCGACACGGGGAACGCACGGTGGCGCACGGGCCGCAGCGTGCCCGAGGCCATCTGCTCCACCACCTCGTGCAGCAGCCGCGAGCACAGCGCCGGACGCTGCTCCCGCAGTCCCACCAGATCGATGGCCGCGTAGATGAGGCGGCGGCTGAACTGCGACAGGTCCAACGCGCGTCCGGCGTGGATGTCGCGGTTGCCCACCTCCAGGAAGCGGCCATCCGGCGCCAGCACCTCCATGCTCCGGGTGATGGCATCGCCTGAGAGGGAGTTGAGCACCGCGTCCACACCCTCGCCGTTCGTTAGGCGCATCACCTCGTCGGCGAAGGCCAGCGTGCGCGAGTCCATCACGTGCTGGATGCCCAGCGAGCGCAGCAGATCGCGCTTCTCCGGCGTGCCCGCGGTGGCGAACACCTCCACCCCCAGGGCCTGGGCGATCTGCACCGCCGCGAGCCCCAGTCCACCCGCGGCCGAGTGGATGAGGACGCGCTCGCCCTTCTGCAGCCGGGCCAGGTGGTGCAGCGCGTACCAGGCCGTCATGAAGACGCTCGGGATGGAGCTGGCCTCCGCCGCGCTCATTCCCTGGGGGCGGCGCACGGCGAAGCGCGCATCCGTGACGACGTGCGAGGCCATCGCCGAAGGCGTGAACGCCACCACCTCGTCCCCGACCTTCAGGTCCGTCACTCCCTCGCCTACCGACACCACGCGGCCGGCGCAGTCGAGCCCCAGCGGCAGGCCCTCCAGCGGCACCCCGGGAGCGCCGCCCTTGCCCTTGATGACGTAGAGGCCCATGGTCTTCATCACGTCGATGAAGTTGAGGGCCGAGGCCTCGACGGCGATCTCCACCTCACCCTTGCCAGGCTTGCGCCGCTCGGCCATGCGCACCGACACGCCGCCGAAGGAACCCGCCGGAGGCGTCTCCACCTGGAAGGGCCGACCCGCCGCGGGCAGCAGCGGCTCCATCATCAGCTCCTTCGCACCCGAGCGCCGGACGAGCCGCGCCACGAAGCGCCCCCCCGCCCGCAGGGCCACCTGCTCATCTTCCGCCCGCGCGGCCAGCTCGCGGCCCAGCGCCTCCACATCCACCAGGGGCGAGGAGGGATCCAGGTCCACGCACGTGCAGTGCAGCTCCGGGTGCTCGTGCCCCACCGCACGGCCGAGTCCCCAGAGCGCCGCCTGGAGCGCACCCGTCGCGGGCGAGCCCAGCACCGGGTAGGCGCCTCGCGTCACCAGCCACAGGCGCGGAGGATCTCTCCACCCCAGCCGCAGCACCTCCTGGACGATGCGCAGCGCACCGCCGCAGGCCCGCACCGCCTCGTCGATGGCGCGCTCACCCGGCACATCCGGAGCCGGCATGTCCAGGCCCCACAGGTAGGCCACGCCCGCGCAGGCGCCACCGGACGGAAGGCACTGCTGCAGCATCGCGCGCAGATCCTCGCGCGAGCCGGGCGTCACCGCGAAGTGACGGGCCCCCAGCTTGCGCAGGCCCGAGCCCGCCTCCACGCGGATGCAGGCGCCACCCCACGACTCCAGCATGTCCGCGAGCGAGGCGCCTACGCCGGTCGCATCCTGGAAGATGAGCCAGGGAGCCTTGTCCGAGCCTGGCTCGAACACCGCGGGCAGGCCCATCCGGCGCCAGGCCAGCTCGAAGAGCGAGCGATCCTGCTCGGAGCGGGCGCGGCCGTAGCGCGTCGGCAGGGCGGACAGCTCCAGGCCCTCCACCTCCGCGAGCGGAATGCCCTGCCCATCGAGCAGGACGACATCACCCTCGAGGGGCGTGCCCTTGCGCCAGGACTCGGGGGGAGGCAGGCGCGCGTAGGCCCATTTGGGCGTGCCCTTGCGCAGCACCTCGAAGCGACGCAGGCGGACAGGGACGAAGGTGGTGTCCCCGGCGGGCAGCGCCTCCAGCAACACCTGAAGGGCCGCGTCGAGCACCGCGGGGTGGAGCTCGGCGGACGGCCCGAGCGACTCGGGCGCGGAGATGCGGCCCAAGGCCTCGCCGTCCCTGCGCCACACCTCCTTGACGCCCCGGAAGGTGGACCCGTACTGGAGCCCGCGCTGCTCCATGTCCAGGTAGTGAACCTCGGTGAGGCGGACCTCCTGGCATTGCCGCTGGACGTCCTCCAACAGCACGAAAGGCAGCGCACCGCGCCCGTTGGAGTCCGACGCGCGCACGCGCCCCTGGGCGTGCACCGTCCACATCTCCGCGCTGCTGCCGCCCGGCGTGGGGATGAAGCTGGACACCTTGAAGGAGATGGCGCCCGTGGAGCCTACGTCCACCAAGAGCTCAGCCCGGCGCGTGCCGTCACCGAGCAGCGCCAGGGCCTCGTTGATGCGCACGTCCTCGAGCGTCCACGGCCCAGGGCCGAGCGCCGACTGCACCGCCGTGGACACCCAGTCCAGGTACGCCGTGGTGGGCAGGATGATGGTGCCCTGCACCCGGTGGTCTCCCAGCCAGGGCAGATTCTGCGTGCCTACCTCCACGTCCCAGAAGAAGGCCCCGGGACGCAGCGAGGAGCGGCGCACCGTGCCCAGCAGCGACTGGTTGCGCTCCTCCCGAGCCACCTTCGGCACGGGGGAAGCGCCCGGCTGGAACCAGCAGTCCTGACGCTGCCAGGGGTAGTCCGGCATCCGCACCAGCCGGCCGCTCTCCGGGTGCAGCGCCTTCCACTCCACCTCGCGGCCCGCCGCGTAGAGGCCGCCGAGCGTCTCCAGCATCACCTCGCGCTCGGGCTGCTCGCGCCGCAGGGACGGCAGCA
Source organism: Archangium lansingense (assembly GCF_026626635.1). Classification (GTDB taxonomy): domain Bacteria; phylum Myxococcota; class Myxococcia; order Myxococcales; family Myxococcaceae; genus Archangium; species Archangium lansingense. The sequence goes on along the minus strand of NZ_JAPNKA010000001.1, from coordinate 5,083,741 downwards.
CCGTGCCCTCCATGCGCAGGTGGGCGAGCGTCTGCTCGATGGAGGGCAGCAGCACCGGGTGCGGGCTCACCTCCACGAAGAGCGAGTGTCCGTCGTTGGCCAGCCGCTCCACCACCGGGGCCAGCAGCACGGGCTCGCGCAGGTTGCGCACCCAGTAGGCCGGCTCCAGGTCCGCGCCGTCCGTCACCTCGCCCGTCACCGTGGAGAACAGCGACACCTCGCCACGCCGGGGAGCCAGGCCCTCCAGTGCGCGCAGCAAGTCCTCGCGCAGCGGCTCCATCTGCGGGCTGTGCGAGGCCACGTCCACCTTCACCCGGCGGCAGAAGACGTCGCGCGCCTCCAGCTTCTCCAGCACCTGGGCCAGGGCATGCGGCTCGCCGGAGAGTACGGTGGAGCGGGGGCTGTTGCTGGCCGCCACGGACAGCCAGTCCTCCAGGCCGCGGATGGCCACGCGCGCCTCGTCCAGCGTGAGCTCCACCATCGCCATGCCGCCCTGGCCACTCACCCGGCGCAGCAGCAAGCTGCGGCGGCAGATGATGCGGGCGGCGTCCACCAGATCCAACGCCCCGGCCACGTGCGCCGCGGCCACCTCGCCCATGCTGTGGCCCACCACCATGTCGGGCACTACGCCCCAGGCGCGCCACAGCCGAGCCAGCGCCACCTGGATGGAGAAGAGCGCGGGCTGCACCTGATCGATGCGCTCCATCCACCCGGCGTTGTCCGAGGACAGCAGCTCCATGAGCGACCAGTCCACGAAGCGGCGCAGCGCGGCGTCACACTGCTCGAGCGCGGAGCGGAACACGGGCTCCTCGGCCATCAGCCGGCGCCCCATGCCGAGCCACTGCGAACCCTGGCCCGGGAAGACGAACACCACGGGCTGGTGGCGGCCATCCGCGAGACGGGTGACGGAGAGCCCCGGGCGGACCTCGCCGCGCAGGAAGGCCGTCAGGCCGTCACGAGCCTCGGCAGGGGTACGGGCCAGCAGCGCCAGGCGGTGGTTGAGGTGGCTGCGAGTGACAGACGCCGAGTAGCAGGCGTCATGCAGCGATAGCGGGTGCGTCTCCAGGCGGGAGATGACCCGGCGGGCGGCCTCCACGAGCGCCTCGGGCGTCTGCGCGGACAGGGGCAGCAGCTGCGTGCGTCCCGGCTCCCGGGCCGGCAGCTTCTCAGAGGGCACCGTGGCCACCGGCGTCTCCGGAGGAGGCAGGGCCTCCCAGCGCACCTGGACGCCCCGCACGTGCAGCGCGCCGAGCGCCTCCAGCAGGGCGGCCCGCGCCTCGTCACGCCGCAACGAGCCCACCACCACGCCCGTGCGACTGGCCTTGCGCAGCAACTGCTCCACCGGGCGACACAGCACCGGGTGCGGGCTGAGCTCCACGAAGGAGTCGACCCCCTCGGCCACCATCCGCTCCACGGCCTGGGCGAAGCGCACCGGCTGGCGCAGGGTGCGGCAGCGCGCATCCCCCATGCGACCATCCGGCCCTACCTCGCGCACCACGGTGGACACCCAGCGCATGCCCACCGTGCGCTCCCACAGCTTCTCCTGGGCCGCCTCCAGCTCGTCGCGCAGCGGCTCCCACTGTCGCAGGCGGCTCGCGCGGTACACCTTCCACACCGCGTCCGCGGCCTCCAGCCCTCCAGCGATACACGCAGCGGCCACCTCGCCCACGCCGTGCCCGACCACCACCTCGGGCTCCACGCCCCAGGCGCGCCACAGCGCCGCCAACCCCACCTGCACCGCCAGCGTCAGCGGCTCCGCGGCGTCCTCGTCCGACAGCACCCGCGCTTGCGGGTCCCTCAGCGCCTCCACCAGAGACCAGCCAGCCAGCGGCATGAAGGTGGTGTCCAGCGCCTCCAGCCGGGCGCGGAACACTGGCTCCGTGGCCAGCAGCTCACGGCCCATGGCGGGCCACTGCGAGCCCTGGGGCGCGCAGATGAAGGCCACGCGGGGCGGCTCACCGGGCTCCCCCGTGAGGAGGCCCGTGCGGCGCCTCCCCTGCCGGAAGGACTTCAGCAGCGTGACCAGCTCCGCACGCGTGCGGAAGGTGAAGGCCGCGCGGTGCCCTCCCCTCCCCGCGTACAGGGCCCAGGTGCGGCTCAAGTCGCGCACGCACACCGGCTCCTCTTCGTGCTGCAGCATGTCCTCCGCCTTCGCCGCCTGCGCCAGCAGCTCCGCCGCGCTGTCCGCCGCCAGAGGCAGCAGCTCCTCGCGGCCCACCGGAGACTCCTCCAGCACCACGTGCGCGTTGGTGCCGCCCCAGCCGAACGCACTCACTCCCGCCGTCGCGGGCTCGTCCTCGCTGGGCCACGGCATCACCCGCTGCGGCAGGCTCAGGCGCAGCTCGCCAAACGGAATGCGGGGGCTCGGATCGCCGTGCAGCATGTGCGGCGGCACCAGCCGGCGCGACAGCGAGAGCGCTACCTTGATGAGCCCGGCAATGCCCGCCGCGCCCTCCAGGTGGCCGATGTTCGCCTTGATCGAGCCGATGAGCAGCGGCCGGTCGATGGCCCTGCCCTCGCCGAGTGCGGCGCCCAGCGCGCTGGCCTCGGTGGGGTCTCCCAGCGCCGTGCCCGTGCCGTGCGTCTCCACGTAGTGCACGCGGTTGGTGGGCACGCCGGCGCGCGCATACGCCTCGCGCAGCAACGCCGCCTGTCCGGGCACGCTCGGCGCGGTGAGGCCGTTGCCGGTGCCGTTGTTGTTCACCGCGCTGCCGCGGATGATGCAGTAGATGCGCGCGCCCGACGCGAGCGCCGCCGACAGCGGCTGGAGCACCACCAGACCCGCGCCCTCACCACGCCCGAAGCCGTCCGCTCCCGCGGCGAACGCCTTGCTGCGCCCGTCCGGCGCCAGCCCGCCGAACTTGGACAGCAGCACGTTCGCCTCGGGCGAGAACATCAGGTTGACGCCGCCCACCAGCGCCAGCCGCGACTCTCCCGAGCGCAGGCTCTGGCAGGCCAGGTGCACCGCCACCAGCGAGGACGAGCACGCCGTGTCCACCGTGAGGCTCGGCCCCTTGAGGCCCAGGAAGTACGAGAGCCGGTTGGCCACGATGTTGAGCGACTGGCCCGTGGCGCTGTGCAGCGTCACCGCCGCGCGCTCGCTCAGGTGCCGGTCCGCGTAGTCGTGCCAGATGGCGCCCATGAACACGCCCGTGCGCGAGCCCTTCAGGCCCACCGCCGGCACGCCCGCGTCCTCCAGCGCCTCCCAGCACACCTCCAGCATCAGCCGCTGCTGTGGATCCATCTCCGCGGCCTCGCGCGGAGAGATGCCGAAGAAGAGCGGATCGAACCCGCTCACTCCGTCCAGGAAGTAGCCATGACGGGTGTTCGCCTTCCCCGGAACCTGCGGATCCGCGTCGTACCAGGTGCCATTGTCCCAGCGATCCTCGGGCACCTCCCGCAGCAGATCCTTCCGCTCACACAGCAACCGCCAGAAAGCTTCCGCATCCGGGGCGCCCGGGAAACGGCACGCGAGCCCTACCACCGCAATGGGCTCCGCCTCCCTTCCTGCCTGCGCGGCCCCCGACTCAGCTCCCCCTGACTCCTGCTCCGCCTTCGCGGCGGATCCGGCGCCTGGCCCCAGCTGGCTCTCGCTCTCCGTCATGGTGTTGCCTTCCTCTGTCCGTCAAAGGTCCACTGCGCTGTCGGCGACTGTCAACCGCGCGACTGTCAATGAATTGCGATCCTCACGGGTTTCGCTTGTTTTTGCGGTCCCGGCACGTTGGTTCCTCTCACGGATGCGACTCCCCCCTGTTTGCGTCTGAATGTCACTCGCAGAGAAATGCGAGGTCCTGACTCGACGAACCCCAAAATCGCATGTCTCACTTTGCGTGTGTAGCGGGTAAAGACAGACCCCCATACTTTACGGGAGATCCGGGATTCATGCAGCCCCGCATCTCCCGCTTGAAGTTCACATCAATTCCAGACAAAACCTATTTGACAAGCCTTTCAATTTCTTCCGAGCTAAAGCCTGCCTCAGAAAGAATTTTATGTGTGTGCTGTCCAAGAGAGGGGGGAGGACGCAGCGGTGTCTCGCCCATGCGCAGCGGCGTGAGGAGGTGGGTCACTCGTCTCCCACGTTGGGTGTCTTCAGACTCCACGAACAGATTTCTGGCGCGGAGCTGGGGATCCTCGAGCACCTCGTCGCCCTCGAGCACGGGTTCGACACACACATCCGTTCCGGCGAAGCGCTCCTTCCAGTACGCCAGGGGGTGCTCAGCGAAGAGCCGGGTGAACTCGGCCTTCACGCGCGCGCCGGCCTCACCGGTGTCATAGGCGTCCGCGAGCAACTCCGGCCGCCCCAACACCTGGCACACGCCGGCGAGGAACTTGGGCTCCAGCGCCCCCACGGCCAGGTAGCGACCATCGCGGGTGCGGTACAGCCCGTAACAGGCGTAGCCGCCGTTGAGCGTCTCGCGGCCGCGGCGCAGCGGTTGGCCCTGCTCACCCATGTAGAGCCGGGCCGCCAGGTGCATGTGGAGGAAGGCCAGTGCGCCGTCCGTCATGGACACGTCCACGAAGCGGCCCTGCCCGGTGCGCTCGCGCTCGTGGAGCGCCGCGAGGAGGCCCACCAGCGCGAAGAGGCTGCCGCCGCCGATGTCTCCCAGCTGCACGCCCGGGAAGGCCGGCGCGCCGTCCGCCTCGCCGCCGTAGCCGAGCACGCCCGCGCGCGCCGCGTAGTTGAGATCATGCCCCGCCTTGAGCCGGTCCGGCCCCGTCTGCCCGTAACCAGAGATGGCGCAGTAGACGAGCCGCGGGTTCTCCTGTTGCAGCACGCTGAAGCCCAGGCCCAGCTTGTCCATGACACCGGGCCGGAAGCTCTCGAGCAGTACGTCGTAGCCACGCACCAAGCGCTTGAAAGCCTCGCGCCCTTCGGGGGACTTGAGGTCCAACGTCAGCGAGCGCTTGTTGCGGTTGAGCCCGTAGAAGAGCGCGCTCTCCTCGTCGCGCAGGGGCGCCATCTGGCGGATGTAGTCACCGCCCTGGGGGTCCTCGAGCTTGTCCACCGTGGCGCCGAGATCAGCGAGCACCAGCGTGGCGTAGGGGCCGGGCAGAAGACGGGAGAGATCCAGGACCTTGAGTCCGGACAGGGGAAGCGTGTTCATGGTGGGGGGAGTGGGGCTGGGGGGTAGACAAAAAAGAAGCGGCGCGGCCCCGAGGAGGAGCACACGCCGCCCGAGGAGCAACGCGCCCGAGAGCGCGGCTCCGACAGCTCTAGCCGAGCAGCTTCGCCAGCTTCATGGCGAGGCCCATGTCCATCGGCTTGAACTTGAGCTTGCCCTGCATCGCGGCCATCTGCGCGTTGAGCTGCTTGGCGCGGATCTTCACGAAGTCGTCGTTGCTGACGGTGACGGTCATCTTCGGGCTGCCCTCGGCCCCCTTCGTCACCCAGTTGTCGGACTTGGTGCAGTCCAGCGTCCAGGTGCCACCGTTGTCACCGGTGATGTTGAAGTGGATGACCGAGTTGATGTCCTTGGCCAGCTCCGGCTTCTGCTGCAGCGCGGCCGGAATGTCCTTCTCGATGATCTCCTGCGCGTTCGACATCGCTCTCTCCTTTGAGGGATTGACTGGTGAGTCAACGTCCGGCCGGCACCGTAATGAGGGTGTCCGGGCCGGTCAAGCCGCGTGGTGGCTCAACGCCCGGCACTGGAGGCCTGGGCCTGACCCAGCGAACGCCGGACCATCTCCAACAAGTCATTCAGCTCGAAGGGCTTGGCCAGGTGCCCCACCGCGCCAATGTCCGTGGCCTTGCTGCCCACGTTGCGATCCGCGCTGAGGACAATGAGCGGAATGCCGGCCACCGAGGGCCGCTGCCGCATGCGCTGGGCGAACTCCCAGCCGTCCATCACCGGCATCATCAAGTCCAGGAGGATGAGCTGGGGAGGATCCGGCTCGAGCCGATCCAGGGCCTCCTTGCCATTGCGGGCGCGGCGGATCTCGAAGCCCTCGGCCTCGAGAATCTCCGAGAGAGCCTCGAGGATGTCCGGGTCGTCATCGACCACCAGCACGACATTGGAACCCTGGTGCTGAAGATTGGCGGAAGACAGGTTCTTCTCCTGGGGTTGCGCGCCCTCGATTTTCACTCAAGGGACGGGAAGGTGAGGAAGAATTCAACCGGCTCGTAGGGCAACGAGGCAGGCACGTTGCAAAATCGACATTGCCGACCCACCGTTTTCCTAACCCATGGACGAGGAGACGGCAGGCGTGAGGCACGAGGGGGAATGGCGACAGGCGGCGGCCGGAGAGGACGAGCCCGGGTTCGCCATCCTCTCGCGGCGGGGCCTCGTTCGCGAGGTGGACGGCCGGCTGCGCTCCCACCTGGGCGTGGAGCGGCTTCCCGAGAGCGCGGGCTCGCTGGTGGAGCTGCTGGAGGCGGTGGGCTTCCACCCCCGGCCGGGTACGAATCTCTGGGAGCACGACGGGAGGCTGGTACGAGCGGGTGAGAGCCCCATGGAGGACGGCACGCAGCTCGTGTGGACCCAGCCCGCGGAGGGCGACGAGGAGCTCGTGCGCCGACGGGTCCGCTATCTGGGTCTGGCCTCTCATGACTTGCGGGGCTCCCTAGCCAACGTGCGCTCCTACGCCGCCCTGCTGCTCAATGGCCGCATCCCCCTCGAGCCCAAGGCAAAACGAGGGTTGGAGACCATTCTTCGGAACACGGACAAAGCACTGACCTTTGCCCAGGACTTCTTCGATGCGAGCCGGGCGGACCTGGGAATGCTGGCCTGCGAGCGGGAGAAGCAGGCAATCGAGCCCCTGCTCGCCAATGCCGTGGAGCACCACCTGGAGGCTGCGGGCACGGCGAGCGTCGCGCTGAGCCTGGAGCTGCCGGCAGAGCCCCTACCCGAGGTCGAGATCGACGGAGGCCGTGTGCAGCACGCCGTGGAGGCCTTCATCCGCCACCATCTGCTACGCGCCCAGGCCGGGGAGCAGCTCCGGGTGCGGGCACGGACGGAGGGAGGAAACCTTCGGGTGGAGGTGCGGCGCGACGGTGTGCCCTTGTCGGAGGAGGACACCGCTCTCGCCTTCGCGCGCGAGGAGCGGGCCTTCCGGGAGAAGAAGCTGGAGGATCCACTACGGTTGGGGCTCGCCCGGCAGGAGGTGGAGGCGCTCGGCGGCTCGGTAGGAGTGTCAACCGATGTGGGGGGCACCACCCTTCACCTTACACTCCCTATCGCCCTCGCTTCCTAGGTAGGCGTCCAGGCCTGAACGGCCCTCTCGTCATGCTGGCGACCCGCGCCCCGGGGGGCTATCCTGCCTCGGTATTTTCTCAAGGAGCCCCTGTGCTGGGTCTGAAACCGATGGAAATTCTGCTGATCATGGCGGTGCTGCTGCTCTTGTTCGGAGCCTCGCGCCTACCGCAGCTCGGTTCCGCGCTGGGCAGTTCCATCCGGAACTTCAAGCGGAGCTTCAGCAGCGACGACGCGCCCGCTACCGACGACAAGAAGCAGCCGGGACCGCTCGCCAGCAGCACCACGGTGGAGAAGGACGCCACCGCCCGCAGCACCAGCCACCAGGGCTGAGGCTCCCGCTTCCTATCTCTCGCAGGGTCACGCCCGCGCCGCTCTCTCTTCCGCGAGAGCCTGGCACGGGCGTCGTTGCTTGCGGGACAGGGGTACACCCTCACCCCGACCCTCTCCCAGAGGGAGAGGGAGGAGGAGTGCTCAGTCCGCGCGGTCGTCCTTGTCGTAGAGCCCGTCCAGCACCGCCTTGAACTTCTGGCTGACGTGCTTGCGCTTCACCTTGAGGCTCGGCGTCAGCTCACCCGTCTCCTGGCTGAAGTCCGCCTCCATCACCGCGAAGCGCTTCAGGGTGCTGTAGGACGGCAGCGCCGCGTTCACCTTGTCGAGGATCTCCTGCACCGCGGCCTGCAGCTCCGGCCGGCGGCACAGCTCCGCGTAGTTGCCGGGCTTCACCCCCTTCTCGGCGAGCAGCTTGCGTGCGGGCTCCTCGGCCACCGTGACGAGCGCCACCAGGTACTTGCGCTTGTCGCCGTGGACCACGGCCTGGCTGACGAGGGGGAACGTCTTGAGCGTGTTCTCGATGTTCTGCGGTGAGACGTTCTTGCCGCCGGAGGTGACGATGATGTCCTTCTTGCGATCGGTGATGGTGACGTAGCCGTCCACGTCCACCTCGCCGATGTCTCCGGTGTGGAACCAGCCATCGGGCTCGAGGACCTCGGCGGTGGCCTCCGGGTTCTTGTAGTAGCCCTTCATCACCCCCGGGCCGTGCAAGAGGATCTCCCCATCCGCGGCGACCTTCACCTCGGTGCCAGGCAGCGGCGGGCCCACGGTGCCGATCTTGATCTTCTCCGGCAGGTTGACGCAGCTGGCAGCGGACGTCTCGGTGAGGCCGTAGCCCTCCAGCACCTTGTAGCCGAGCAGATCGAAGAACCAGGCAATCTTCCGGGACAGCGGCGCGCCGCCCGAGGCGAACAGGCGCATGTTGCCGCCCAGCTTCTCATCGAGCGAGGCGCGCACCTTGCTGAACACCAGCTTGCGCGCCAGGGCCAGGCCCACGTGGGCGGGCTCGCGGCCCTGCGTCTTCGCCTCCACGTACTCGTCGAAGAGTGAGAAGGCCCAGCGGAACAGGCGGCCCTTCACCCCCGGCGCGGACGAGCCGTTGGCCACGACACCGTTGTAGACCTTCTCGAAGACGCGCGGCACCGCAGGAAGGATGGTGGGGCGCGTCTCCATGAGGTTGCCCAGCAGCTTCTCCGCTGACTCGGCGAACACCATGCGGAAGCCCATGGACAGCCACGCGGCCTTCACCACCTGCCCGAAGGAGTGCGCCAGGGGCAAGAACATCATCACCGAGTCGTTGGGCGACATCAGCCCGATGCCCTTCACCGAGGTGGCCTCGTAGCCCCAGTTGCCGTGGGTGAGCAGCACGCCCTTGGGGTCCCCCGTGGTGCCGGAGGTGTAGATGATGCAGCAGACGTCCTCGGGCTTCATCGCCCGCGCCCGCTCGTCGAAGTCCTCCGGGCGGGCGGCATGCGCCCCGCGGCCCTGCTCCATCAACTGCGCGAGCGTCAGCTCCGCCTCACCCGAGCCTGCCCCCTCTAGGAGCACCATCTTGCGCACGCTCGGACACTCGGCGAGCTTCTGCCGCATGCGGGTGGCGCGACCGGGCTGCCTGGCCGTCTGCTCGTCATGGTCCACGAAGACGAGCGACGACTCGGAGTGGTTGAGGATGTAGCGGGCCTCATCCGGCGTGTTGGACGCGTAGATGGGGACGGTGACGGCGTGCGCGGCGGAGATGGCCAGGTCGCACACCACCCATTGCAGACTGGTGTCCGCGAAGATGGCCACCCGGTCCCCCGGCTTCACGCCCTGGGCGATGAGGCCGGCGGACAATACCTTCACGTCCTCGAGGATGCGTCCCCATGTGACGTCCTCCCAGCGGCCCCCCGTTTTCCAACTCGCGGCCACCTTCGTGGGTGACTGCGCCCGCTGGAGCAGCAGTTCGACGAGGTTACGCGCCTCCGGGGTAGCCAGCTGGGTCTCCGCTCTCATGTGAGCTCCTCCTACTTGAGCTTCTCCTCGATGGCGGCCTGGACCGGCTTCGCCCACTCCTTCACGCGATGGCCCTCGGCCGGGTCGTATCCCACACTTCCTTGAGTAACCTTAAGGATGGCCTCGTGCGCTTTCTTCTCCTCGCCATCGGCCAGCTGCGTCTCAGCCAGGTACAGCCAGGCGCGCAGCGCCTCGGGGTGCTTGGCGATCGCCTTCTGGAAGTGCGAGGCGGACTTCTTCAAATCCCGCTTGGGCCAGGGCAGCTTGTAGAAGTAGCGCCCCTTGGCCAGCAGCGGCCCACCGCGGCCGTACATCGCGTCGATCTTCAGCGCGGCGTCCAGGCGCTCGTTGTACTTGCTCTCCAGCCCCTCACCGAGCGCCGCGAGGATGCCCACCGCCTCCGAGTAGGCGCCGATGCCCAGGGCCGCGAAGTAATGGCCCTCGACCCGGCTCGGCTCCACCTTCCGGGCGCGGTCACCCAGCTCCCACACCTGCTTTCCCAGGGACTTCTTGACCTTCGCGTCCGTGGAGCCATCCGCCTGCCAGTTGCGGATACGGGCCGCGCGCCACAGCACCTCGTAGTCCTCGGGCGTGGCCTCGACGGCCTTCTTCAGGGCCTCGTCGAGCTGCTTCACCGCGGCGGCATCTCCCCGCTTCTGCTCGTACTGGGCATCCCAGGCGGACAGCTCTTCGGGGGTCGCGGCCAGCACGGGGAAGGCCGCCAGGAGGAAAAGGGCAAGTGAAATCGAGCGCATACGGAGCGTGTTAGCACGCGCTTTCCTTCACCAGCAACCGGGCCCCGGAAACGACGAAGGCGGTACCCGCGGTGCGCTGGGCACCTCGGATACCGCCTGAGTTGTTCGCCGACATGGAGCCTGTCCTGGAGGTCAGGCGGCGTCAGCAGAGGAGTCGTGCTGCTCCTCATCCTGGTTGAAGGGGGCCAGGTAGCGCTCAAGGAAGTTCTTCGTCTTGAGCTCCACCTGCCGCACGCGCTCGCGCGACACGCCCCAACGCTGGCCCAGCTCCTCCAGCGTGCGCGGCTTGTCCTGCGTGAGCCGCTCGGTGAGGATGTCCCACCCCAGGTCGCCAATGCGCTTGCGCACCTTGGCCAGCGCCTCCTGGACTTCCTCGTTCTGCTCGCGAGACAGGAAGAGCTGCTGAGGCGAGGGGCCTCCGTCCTCCAGGCGATCCAGGAAAGTCGTCTCGCCGTCCTCGTCGATGCTCGCGTCCAGCGAGAAGTCCGTCATGCTGCCGCGCTCGGCCTCACCGCCGCGCACCTGGCTGCGGTTGTCCTTGAGATAGCGGGTGATGTAGGCGCGAATCCACCACACCGCGTAGGTGGCGAAGCGCACGTTCTTCTTCGGATCGAAGTGCTCGATCGCCTTCATCAGACCCACATTGCCTTCCTGGATGAGGTCATCCAGTCGGGCGCCACGGTTGGAGAATTTCTTCGCCACCGCCACCACGAAGGCCAGGTTGGACTGCGCGAGCAGCTGCCGCGCGGCCTCATCACCCTTGCGAGCGCGCCCGGCCAGTTCGTACTCCTGCTCTCGGGTCAACTGCGAATGATCCCCAAGATGGCGCAGGTAGTGCGACAGGCCCTCGGCTCCATACTTCATCGTCCTGTTCGCCATTTTCGCGTCTCCATTCCTCTATGTGACGGACGCGCTCGCCCCCCGGTTCCGCGTCCACATCTCTAGGACGCACAACGTCCCGAAGCGTTTCGCATTTCCATTCGGGGTTATTTGACCCGCCTGCCCTGGCGACAAGCGGGCCGAAGCGTCACAAGCGCGTGACGGCCTCCGAAACAGGGTGGGAAATGACCTTGGCCCCGAGAAACGAGCGTGTCCGCTGAGGACTAAGAACACTTGGGCGCGGGAAAGATTTTCTCGGGGTTGAGCATTCCTGAAGGATCGAAGAAGCCCTTCAATCGGCGCTGGAGCTCCAGCACGGCCTCGGACTGCTCCATCGCCAGATATTCCCGCTTGGCGTGTCCCACTCCATGCTCACCCGTGATGGTGCCCCCCATGGAGACGGTGAGCTCCAACATGCGCTGGATGGCGGTCTCCACCAGGGCGCGCTGATGTGGGCCCTCATAGAGGATGTTGGCGTGCAGGTTGCCGTCCCCCGCGTGGCCGTAGGTGGCTACCGGCAGCCCCAGCTCCTCTCCCATCTTCTTGAGAGCCAAGATGATGTCGGGAATACGGGACCGAGGTACCGCAATGTCCTCCGAGATTTTGTGGGGACGGAGGGAACGCAAGGCGGTTGAAACCACTCGACGGGCCGCCCAGAGCTTCTCGCGCTGGGACTCGTCCTGGGCCACGAGGACTTCTTTGGCGCCGTGCTGCTCGCAGAGCTCTCCCAGCCAGGCGAGCTCGGCGAACAGGCCCTCCTCCATGTTGCCATCCACCTCGGCAATGACCGCCGAGCCAGCGCCCGCTGGGAAGTTGAAGCCCCGACCATCCACGGCCTGGAGGGCCACGTCGTCGATGAGCTCGAGTGTGCGAGGGAGGATGCCGGCCGCCAGCACGGCGGTGATGGCGCGCGCAGCGGTGTGCACCGAGTCGAAGATGACGAGCGCCGTCTTCACGTGCCGGGGCTTGGGGATGAGCTGGACGGTGATCTCCGTAGCCACCCCGAGCGTGCCTTCTGAGCCTACGAAGAGGCCCACAAGATCGTAGCCAGCCACGCCCTTGATGGTGCGGCGGCCCACGCGGAGCACCTCGCCGCTCGGCAGCACCCACTCCAGGCCAATGACGTAGTCGCGGGTGACGCCGTACTTGAGCGCCCGAGGGCCTCCGGCGTTCTCCGCCACGTTGCCGCCCATCGTGCAGAACTCCCACGAGTTGGGGTCTGGCGGATAGAAGAGGCCCTGGGCCTCCACGGCCTTCATCAGCTCGCCCGTGATGACGCCCGGCTGCACCACCGCCGTGAGGTCTTCCCCGGAGACAGAGAGGATGCGGTTCATCCGCTCCAGGCTCACCGACACCCCTCCCAACAGGGGGAGCGAACCGCCGCTCTTTCCGCTGCGCGCCCCGCAAGGCGTGAAGGGCACACCGAGCGCCTGACACGTGCGGAAGACGGCGGAGACCTGCTCGGTGCTCTCAGGGAACACCACGAGATCCGGCGGGTAGACACCGGAGTCGGACTCGTCCTCGGAGTAGCTCTCCAGGGTGGAGGCGTCGTGGCGCACCTGGCCGGGAGAGAGCACTTCCACCAGTGCAGCCCGAGCACGCTCCAGGAGGGCGGGGGCTACTCGGGGGAAGGTCCGCTCCGCGGGCAGGGTCATCCAAACATCTCCACGAGGCTGCCCGTCATCGCTGGGGGCGCCTCCACGCACAGGAAGCGGACGAGCCGGGCCACCTCGTCCGCGGTCATCGCGGGATCGAAGCCCGAGCCCTTCAACATGTCCGTGTCGATGCTGCCAGGCAGCACCGCCGTCACCGTCACCCCGGTGCCCTTGAGCTCCTCGGCCAGGGACTTCGTCAGCCCGTTGAGCCCCCACTTGGAGGCGTTGTAGCCGCACGTCCGCGGAGAGCCGAGCGTCCCGCTGATGGAGGACACGTTGACGATACGACCCCAGCCGCGCTCCACCATGCCGGGCAACAGGCGGCGCACCAGGTAGAAGGGGCCACTGAGGTTCACCGCCAGCACCCGGTCGAAGTCGTCATCGCTCATCTCCGCCACCGGCCTGCGCACCACGATGCCGGCGTTGTTGATGAGCACGTCCACCCGGCCGAAGACGGACTTCACCTCGGCCGTCCACGCGTCCACGTCCTCGCGGCGGGACACATCGCCATGCAGCCGCAGCACCCGGCGGCCCAACCGCTCCGCCGCCTCGGCCGCCTCATGCACCCCACCTTGCTGCGTGGACGTGAGGACAAGGTCGGCCCCCGCCTCGGCGAGCGAGCGGGCGATGGCCGCACCGACACCCCGGGAGGCACCCGTCACCAGTGCCACCCGTCCTTGCAGAGGTCCGCTCATCGTCTCGTGGCTCCCAGCCGCGCCCATAGCTCGCGGCGCAGTGCTCCGTCCTTGCGCAACCGGCCCTCGTAGGCCTCCGCGTGCGTGCGGGCGTCGCGCTGCCGGTCTCCCCGGATGCGCAGGCACGCCTGCTCCGCTTCGATGATGCAGGCGGTGGCTGGGCTCTTCAGCACGCGCGCCAACGACGAGGCCACCTCGCGCGCCAGGTCCTCCTGGAGGATGAGCCGGTGGGCGAAACAGTCCACCAGCGCGCCCAGCCGGCCGAAGCCCACCACTCGCTTCTGGGGGACGTAGGCCACGTGCGCTCGGCCCTCGAAGGGCAATAGATGGTGAGGGCACATGGACTGGAAACGCAGGTCCGTCACCACCACCAGCTCTCCGGACGAGTCCGGAGGCGCCGGGAACGTCTCCCCCAGCGCCTCCTCCGGCGTGCGCCCGTAGCCATCGAGGAACTCCACCGCCCAGGCCTCGGCCACCCGCTCGGGTGTCCCCACGAGGTTGGGATCGCTGTCCAGCGGCAGGCCCGCCGCGCGCAGGAAGTCCTGGATGGCCGCGGCCATGGCCGCCCGGTCGGGCTTGCTGCCTCCCGAACCGGACTTCAGGCCCGAGCGGCTGGACTTCACGCCTCGCGGTACGACACGCAGTACTCGGGGGTTTCCCACAGACGGAGCTCCTTGAGTCCTTCGAGCTGCGGCTTGAGCTTCTCCCACATCCACACGATGAGGTTCTCGGCCGTGGGGTTGTCCATGAAGTCGTTGAGGTTGTGGTGGTCGCACTGCGTCAGGACCGACTCCCACACGTGGGCGCGGATCTCATCGAAGTCGCGGATCATCCCGTCCTTCGGGTTGGGCAGGCCCTGCAGCGTCACCTGCAGCTTGTAGTTGTGGCCATGCAGCCGGAAGCAGGGGCCGTTGTAGTAGGGCAGCCGGTGGGCCGAGCTGAAGTGAAAGTCCACCGAGAGTTCCATCGCCATGGGCATTGTGCGTCTCTTCCTTGTTGCTACGTCGGTACTTCAAGGGGCGCGCAACCTACTCGAAGCCGCCACCTGAATCTCGTCTCCGATGACCCGTACAGCGTAGATGCGCACTCGGGCACCTGGATTCGTCGGGCTGGCGCCCGTGCGGACGTCAAAGGCCCAGGCGTGGAGGGGGCAATAGAGGAGGCACCCGTCCTGGTCCCCCTCCGACAGAGGCCCACCCCGGTGCGGGCAGGCCTGTTGCACGGCATGCAGCCGTCCGTCTACTCGGACCAGCGCCACCTCCTCCTCCCCTACCCGCACCACCGCCCGGCCTCGCTCATCCAGCTCCCCCAGGCGCGCCACGGGAATGAAGTGCTCGTCCCCCTGTCCGTTCATCGGTCGTTCTCCAACGCTCCGCGTCGAGCCATCCCTCCCCCTGAATACCGGGGAGAAGCCGTCGTCGCACCCTTGACACCCCTCCAGGGGACCAGTAGAGCAAATAATTACCGTCCTCCTGCTCGATGAGAATCCGCGCCCACATCGCTGGCCACCTCATCGCCACCTTGCTGGTGGTGCTCTGGGTTGCCCAGCCGCTGATCGCCATCGCGCATGCGCAGGAGCACGTCCACCGCTATTGCCCAACGCACCGCGCCTTCGAGGAGAGCTCGGCCAATAAGGGCACGGCGCTCTCCGCGCTGCTCCGGGACGCGAGCGCCTTCGAGAAGCAGCCCCCCGCGGCCCCTGGAGGCTCGCTCAAGCACGAGGAGTGCGCCTTCGTCTCGGTCAGCTCACGGGACGAGCTGACCAGTCCCGTGCAGGCCGTGCCGGTCGTCCAGGCTTGCCTCGAGGTGAGCCGTCCGGCCACCGCACCGCCTCGGCCCCGGTCCTCGCTGTCCATCCTCGATACCGCCCCCAAGGCCTCGCCTCCGGCGCGCGTCTAGCGCCGTCGAAGCGTAGTCCTGGGTCGTCGTCCGCCCTCGTTCGGACGTCCGGTTCGCGGAGTGCATTGTGTTCCCCTCATGCTGCCGGCTCGCCGGCTTCGCTGTGTTCCTGTCGTGCTGTCTCACCCTGTCCGCCTCGGCCCAGACGTCGCCGGACGCGGGCACCCCACCCGAGGAGCCCGCTCCGGACGCGGGCCTCTCGGCCGAGGAGCTGAAGGAGATCGAGGCGGCGCTCGGCCAGGACGCCGCCGCGGACGCCCATGATCACCCCGCGCCCACCCCGCCCGCGTCCTCGTCCCCGAGCGGCGTGACGCTCAGCCCGACCAACATCGACTTCCACGGGCTGAACCTGGCCTTCATCCTGGACGTGGCCGCCGCGGCCTTCACCTCGAAGGAGCCGCTCCAGACGGGCGGACATGACCCCACCGCAAAAGGCTTCAACCTCCAGCAGCTCGAGCTGTCCATCAACACGGCGGTGGACCCGTACTTCCGCTTCGACGGCAACATCGTCTTCAGCCAGTTCGGCGTGGAGATCGAGGAGGCCTACGCCACCACGACGAACCTCCCCGCCAACCTCCAGCTGCGCGCCGGCCAGTTCCTCACCCGCTTCGGCCGCATCAACCCCACGCACCCGCACTCGTGGGAGTTCGTGGACCAGCCCTTCGCCATCGGCCGCGTCTTCGGCGGCGAGGGCAACCGCGGACTGGGCGTGGAGGCCTCCTGGCTCACCCCCCTGCCCTGGTACGTGGAGCTGCTCGGCTCCGTCACCGACGCCAGCGGCGAGGCCACCGCGCGCAGCTTCCTCGGCGCCAACACCAGCGGCGTCACCTCGCCCCTCGACTTCCAGTTCACCGGGATGGTGAAACAGTTCTTCCCGCTGTCGGATGACCTGTCGCTGCTGTGGGGCCTGTCGGCCGCCAACGGCCCCAACCCCACCGGCTACCACAACCGCACCGACGTGTTCGGCACGGACGTGTACCTCAAGTTCCGGCCGCTCACCGGAGCCAGCTTCACGCAGGTGGCCCTCCAGGCCGAGCTCCTCTACCGGCGCCGTCAGGTCCCCGAGGACGTGCTGTCGGACCTCAGCGGCTATGCCCAGCTCTCCTGGCGCTTCGACCAGCGCTGGGCCACCGCCGCTCGCTACGAGCTCGGCACCCCGGCCCGCGACCAGGACGGGGCCGTCGCGAACGATCCGCTCGACAACGAGTGGACCGACAACCGTCAGCGCATCTCCGCCAACGTCACCTTCTGGCCCACCGAGTTCTCCCGCCTGCGCTTGCAGGGCGCCACCGACCTCGCCGGCTGGCGCGATCGCCCGGACTACTCGGTCTTCCTCGCACTCGAAGTGGTGATGGGCGCTCACGGCGCTCACGCCTTCTAAACCCTTTTCGCGCTGGAGCCTTCGATGAGCCCCCTCCGATTCTTCGTGGCCCTGAACGCCGTCCTCCTGGGCCTCCTGTCCCTCCCCGCCCGCGCCGACCTGAAGGTCGTGACCACCCTGCCGGACCTCGCCGCGCTCGCCAAGGCAGTGGGCGGCGAGCACGTGCAGGTGACCGCCCTGTCCCTGCCCACGCAGGATCCGCACTTCGTGGACGCCCGGCCCAGCCTGGCCCTGGACGTCAACCGAGCGGATCTGCTGATCGCCATCGGCCTGGAGCTGGAGGTGGGCTGGCTGCCCGCGCTCCAGAACGGTGCCCGCAACACGCGCATCCTCGCCGGCAGCCCGGGTTACCTCGAGGCCGCCCAGTTCGTGCGCACGCTGGAGGTCCCCGCGACTCGAGTCGATCGCAGCCAGGGTGACGTACACGCGGGAGGAAACCCGCACTTCCTCTATGACCCGAGGGCCGCGGCGGCGGTGGCCAAGGGCATCGCCGAGCGCATGGCCTCGTTGGATCAGAAGCACGCGGCGGACTACCGCGCCAACCTGGCGAAGTTCACCGCGGAGTTGGAGAAGGCGCGCACGGGCTGGGAGCAGCGCCTGGCCGGGCTGAAGGGCGCGCCCGTGGTGGCCTACCATCGGACGACGGCGTACCTCTCGGACTGGCTGGGCTTCGAGACCATCGCCTACCTGGAGCCCAAGCCCGGCATCCCGCCCAACCCCGCCCACGTGGCCCAGGTGCTGGGACAGGCCCGCCAGCGCAAGGCTCGCTTCATCCTGCAGGAGGACTACTACCCCACCACCACCTCCAAGCTGGTGGCGAGCAAGATTCCCGCGCCCCTCGTCCTCTTCACCTCGGGCACCGACTTCCGCGGCGGACAGACGTACATCCAGCACCTCGAAGACCTGGTGACGAAGCTCGAGAACGGGCTCAAGGGCCAGGGGAGCTGAGCCATGCGCCGCACCTTCCTCCTCTTGTCCTGCCTGAGCCTCGGCGGCTGCGCGTGGGAGCCCGGCCAGGGCTTCGCGGTGGTGGAGCCCACCGTGCGCGCCGCGTACGAGTCGCTCGCCGACCGCAGCGCCGCTGACGGCTATCAGCGGCTGGCCTCGGACTACCAGGTGCGCGTGGACACGGCCTCGATGCGGCTGTCCGGCATCGAGTTGATCGCCATCGCCTCGGGCTCGAGTGGTGGCTTCAATCCCGCCAGTCCGCCCCCTGGCTACTCGCTCTGCCACAACGGCCACTGCCACCGCGACGATGGTGCGCTCATCCCCTACGAGCAGATCGCCGCGGAGATGGGCGGGGGTGGCGGCGCCAGCACGGTGGCGACGCTGCCGGTGCCCGAGCCGTTGAACCTGCTGGCCCCGGAGCAGCGCGCGGTGGAGTGCACGCCGGACTGCGCATTGCCCGAGACCAACGTGTCCCGAGACCGCTGGGGCGTCGAAGCGCTGCACCTCGAGGGCACCGTGCGAGACGGACGCGCCACTCCGCGATTCCAGGGCGAGCGCCGATTCCGGTGGGAGCTCACCCAGGCCACGGGCAGCGAGACGCCAGTGACGGTGCTTGACGGTGCGATGGATCTGCCCTCGGATCGCTCGACCCCACCGAAGGCGAAGCTGGACCTGAACCTGGTGCTGACGGCCGCGCTCTTCGATGCCATGGACTGGAGCGCGCTGCCAGAAGGCACGAACGGCGTGGTGGACATCAACAAGCAGGTCAACGCCGATGTCCACGCCGCGCTGCTGGAACGGCTGGCCTCGGTCTCACCCGAAGCGGAGGTGACGCGTGGAGACCGGTGAGAAATCGAAGAACGGCGGGCCCCCGACCAACGGGGAGCGGCACGCGCACAAGCACGAGGCCGACCTGCTCCTGTGCTGCGAGAACCTGGTCATCGGCTACCAGGGCCAGCCGCTGCTGCCGCCCATCAACCTCCAGGTGCACCGTGGCACCTTCCTGGCGGTCATCGGCCGCAACGGCTCGGGCAAGAGCACGTGGTTCAAGACACTGCTGGGCCTGCAAACGCCGGTGTCCGGCCGCGTGTACCGCTCCAGCCCCGAGGTGAAGAGCGCGTACGTGCCGCAGACCTCCGGCATCGACGCGATGCTCCCGGTGCGCTCGCGCGAGCTGGTGCATTGGGGACGGCTGACCGGGTGGAACTTCCTGCGGCCCTTCTCCAAACGGGAGGATCGCCAGGCGGTGGACTCGGCACTGGAGACCGCAGGAGCCGGCCCCATCGCCAATCGGCCCTACCGCGAGCTGTCCGAGGGCCAGAAGCAGCGCGCCCTGCTCGCGCGAGTGCTGGCCACCGAGGCGGACCTGGTGCTGCTGGACGAGCCCACCGCCGCCATGGACGCCGTGGCCGAGCGGGAGACCATGAGGCGCCTGGCGGAGCTGGCGCGCGAGCGGCGCCTGGCCGTGGTGGTGGTGAGCCATGATCTGCGCGTGGCCGCCGAGTTCGCGGATCAGCTCCTCTTCGTAGATCGCGAGGCCCCAGCCGTGGTTCTTGGGGACGCGAACACAGTCTTCTGCCATCCTGCTTTCCGGCATCAGTACGGCGACGATTACTGCCCCCGCCATCCTCCTTCAGGACACCCCCTTGGACCCGCAACTGGCTGAGACCTCCTCCTGGGCACAGTTCTGGGACGCCTACGAGCTGTTCAGGGACCCGATGCTCTGCGCGCTCATCGCGGGCAGCGTGCTGGGGTTCCTCAGCGTGTACGTGGTGCTGCGGCGCATGGTGTTCGTCAGCGCCGCGGTGACGCAGTCGGCCGGCCTGGGCGTCGCGCTGGCCTTCTTCGCGGAGATCCACCTGGGCCTGCACGTAGCGCCCACCGTGGGAGCCGTGGGCATGTCCCTGCTGGCCACGCTGCTGCTGATGATGGAGCCCACGCGGCTGCGCATTTCCCGCGAGAGCTTGCTCGGCCTGGCCTACGCGCTCACGGGCGGCGCCTCCATCCTCGTGGGAGACCGCATCTCCCAGGAGGCCCATGACATCCAGGGCATCCTCTTCGGCACAGCGGTGCTGGTGGAGCAACCCCAGCTCATCGCGGTGGCCGTGGTGGGCGCCCTCACCCTGCTCTTCCACCTGTGGTGGTTCCGAGGCCTCACCTTCGCCAGCTTCGATCGCACCGGAGCCATGGTGCAGGGGCTGCCCGTGCGCGCGCTCGACGCGGTGCTGATGATCTCCATCGGGCTCATGGTGGGCGTGTCGGCACGGGCACTCGGTGCGCTGCCAGTGTTCGCCTTCTCCACCCTGTCGGCCATCGCCGCGCTGGTGCTGGACCTGCGCCTGCCATGGACCTTCCTGCTGGCCACGCTCGCGGGCGCCATCTCCGGCCTGGGCGGCTACCTCTTCGCCTACTTCTACAACTTTCCAGTGGGAGGCTCGCAAACGGTGCTCGCGAGCGCGCTGGTGGTGCTGGCGCTTCTCGCGCGTGGCTTGAGGCAGCTCGTTACACGCGGCGGGGCCCGCTGATTCGTCTTTCCGGCACGGCACGCGTCAATACACTCCGGTGAGCACCTTCGATTCGCCACCGGAGCCCGACGAACGTCACCCGCGGAACGCAGTGGGACAAGGAGTTCACCCCCATGGGGTGGCATCTGCTGAAGGCCGACCCCACGGTGAAGGCCCTGGACATGAGCTTCGCCCCGGGCACGCGGTGGGCCTGTGACCTGGCCGCCGAGGACCTGCTCGACTGCCGCGTCCATGGCTCCACCCCGAGCCCGCAGGTCGCCGGGGTCAAGGGGCAGAGTCCGTACATCCAGCTGTTCGAGAAAGGCGTCTCCCCCGAGGGCTACCACGGGCTGCTCTACGTGGGAGAGCTGACCGCCTCGCGTCCTGCCACGGCCCCGACCGCGATTCCAGTCAGGTCCCAGGACACGACCCCGTCCTCGCCCACCGCGACCCCGAAGCCGCCCAGCAAGTCCTGGAACCCCTAGCGGACCGCGGCGGAGACCTTCTTGAACTCGGGTGTGCCCGCGCACCCGAGCATGTCGAACAGCGCGGCCTCCACCGTGACGATGTGGGCCCCCGCCTCGCGGCACATCTCCAGGCCCACGCGCCGGTCCTCCGGGTTGCGCGACATCACCGCGTCCGCACAGAGGAACGGGGTGAAGCCCTTCTCGGTCAGATCACGTACCGTCTGGAAGACGCACACGTGCGTCTCCATTCCCACGATGAGGACCTGCTTGCGCTCGCCCAGCCGCGTGGCCACGTCCGGCACACAGGCGGTGAACTCGATCTTCTCCACGGCCGAGTAGCTACCCAGCCGCATCTTCACCAGCGAGTGCGTGGTCCCCAGGCCCTTGGGGTACTGCTCGGTGACGATGATGGGCAGCTCGAGCGCCTTCGCGCCCTCAATGGCGGCGTTGGTGCGGTTGATCATCCGATCGAGCGCGTCCCGCTCCATGGCGGCAGTCAGACGCTCCTGGATGTCCACGACGAGCAACGCGGCCTGGTCTCTCTTGAGGCGGAAGGTGGGCATGAAGGCACTCCTCTCGGTTGGGTGTCCACCCTTCCCCGATGCCATGCCCACTCGTCAAGCACGCCGCACTCGCGGCTGTGGGAGATTGACGCCCCTCCAACGCGTGTCCAAGCTCGCGGACATGAAGGGTCACGCCCGCAACCTGATGACCACGCCGGTGAAGTTCGTCTCTCTGGGGACTCCGCTGTCCAAAATCGCCATCCTGCTCGCCGAGGAGCGCATCAGCGGCGTGCCGGTGACGGATGACGAGGCGCATGTGCTGGGCATCATCAGTGAGGTCGACATCATGAACGCCCTGCTCAAGGGCCTGCCGCTGCGCACCCCGGTGGAAGACGTCATGACCTCGCCCGTGCACATGGTGGATGAGTTCGACCTCACCGATGAGGTGATGGAGCTGTTCCGCAAGCACCGCATCCACCACCTGCCCGTGGTGCGCGAGAAGAAGCTGCTGGGGATGATCACCCCCGGCGACGTCATCCGCTTCCTGGCCGAGGACATCCCGGAGACCGGCCGGATGGCGTGAGGCACGGGACAGCAAGGACCTCGTGAGGTATGGGGGAGCACGATGAGCGACCCCCTGCAACTGGATGATTGGGGCGGCACCGGGCCGGTGCTGCACCTCGCGCACGCCAACGGCTTTCCCCCGGGCAGCTACCGCAAGCTCATCGAGCTCCTCAAGCCGCACTACCACGTCTTCACCCTGCGCAGCCGGTGCCTCGTGCCGGGGATGGATCCGCGGGCGATGCGCGACTGGGACGACATGGCCGAGGACCTGGCCCAGGCCCTGCGCGCGCGTGGACTGGAAGGTGTGGTTGGCATAGGCCACAGCATGGGCGGCGTGGCCACCCTGCTCGCCTCCGTGAAGTACCCGAGCCTCTTCCGGGCCGTGGTGGCGTTGGATCCGGTGCTGTTCACCGGCACGCGCCTGCTGGCCATCCAGGCGCTGACGCTGCTCGGGATGCGCAGCCGGATTCCTCCCGCGAGCCTGGCGCGCCGCCGCCGCGAGTACTGGAGCTCCCGCGAAGAGGCCGCCGTGAGCTATCGCAAGAAGCCCCTCTTCCAGCACTTCGACCCCGAGTGCTTCCAGGACTACGTCACCCACGGCCTCACCGAGGTCCCTGGCGGAGGCTTCCGGCTCACCATCCCCACGGCCTGGGAGGCCCGCGTCTTCGAGACGTCACCGCGCCACGGCTGGCGAAAGCTGCGCTCGGTGAAGGTGCCCACGCTCGTGCTGCGCGGGAGCGACTCGGACACCCTCTTCCCCGAGGCCCTGGCACGCGTCCGGCGGACGATCCCCGGCGTCCGTGCCGAGGAGCAGCCCGGCACCCACCTCTTCCCCCTGGAGCATCCCGAGGAGTGCGGACGGCGCCTCCTCACGTTCCTCGAAGAGGCGGCACCGCAGCGGGCGTGAGCGCGACGCTCAGCACGAAACGTTCTCCAGCGCGCGGAGCGGGATGACATTGCCGGGCAGCGCGGCCTCCACGCTCACCCCGCCACGGCCCACGAGGAAAGCCCGAGCGCGCCGGACCTCCGGAAGCTGCGAGTCCGCATCGCGCCAGCAGGCCAGGAAGGAGGCGAAGGCAGACGCCGCCTCGGAGAAGGCTCCCCGAGCAACGTGCACCTCGGCGAGGAGGAACCAGGCATGGCCGCTGCCGGGCCGCTCCTTCACGAGCGCCTCGGCCAGCTCCAGCGCCTTGTCCTCGCGGCCGGCGCGCACCCGCGAGCGAGCCAACGTCTCCCGAGCCGGGCGAGAGAAGGCGGAGGGGCCTGGCGCGCGCAGCCGGCGCTCCAGCCGCATGGCCTTGATGAGCGAGGCCTCCGCGCGGGCGAACTCCCCCTGACGCGCCTCCAGTGCACCCCTCAGCTCGCACGCCGCCAACTCCACCACCCGGGCGACATCACGCGGACAGAGCTTGCGGCTGTCTCCCTTGCGCTCGTCGGCCAGCGGCGGGTGCAACGCATCGAGCTCGTCACACACGCGCCCCGCCTCCGCCAGCTTGCCTCCCTCCAGAGCGCGCAACCCTCGGGCATACAGCTCCATGCCCGTGAGCAGCCCCTGCTCGGCCACACGCGCCTCTGGCTCCAGCTCCACGTGCAGATCCGACGCCGCGCGCCAGAAGCCGAAGCGCAGATGCAGGCTGGAGACCGCACCGGCAGCGAACACGAGCGCCTGCCCGAAATGCGGCGTCACCGACTCCACGCGCTGGCGCAGGCGGCGCGCCCAGGCCTGGGCCTCGCCATACCGCCCCGCATCCGCACACGCCTGGACGAGCAGGCGCAGCGCCAGGCCTGCCGCCGGCGCGGCGGACTCGGGCAGGGACTCTTGAGAGAGCCAGGCGTCATCCGCGGCCACCACCGCCTCGAGCACCTCACGCGCCTCACGGGTGTGTCCGGTGCGCAGCAGCAGCCGGCCAGAGCCGAGCAGGGCCGTCACCGCACGAGGCGCCAGCAGCCGCAGACGCCGAGCGCTCTCCAGCGCTGCCTCGGGCCGGGCACTCTCCACCATCACCTGCACCCAGGCGTAGTGGACGCCCTCGTGGTGGGGGTGCGTACGCAGCAACTCCCGCAGCAGGGCCTGTGCATAGGGCTGGCCCGCGCCGGGACGTCCATCCGACTCGTAGCCGTCCGCGAGGAAGCCCGCGAGCAGCAGGCGCGCCTCGGCGTCCTCGGGGAAGCAGTCAATGAGGGCCTCCATCTCCCGTACGAAGCCGTGGCGACCGTTGGCGGGGCCCTTGTCGGCAAGAAAAGTGGCCGCGACGATGTAGCGCTGCTCCGCGTCCGTCACGCCCTCGCTGAGCGTGAGTGCCTTGTGAATGGCCTCGGCCCGGTCCGTCGCGAAGCGCGCACCGGCACCGCGCGTCAGCGCAAGCCCCCAGTACGCCATGGCCAACTGCGGATCCTGCCGCGCGGCCTCGGCGAAAGCCCGCCGCGCTTCGGCGCCCCAGCCGAGGTGCAGCAGACGCAGGCCCTGGTCGAAGTACGACTGGGCCAGGGGCACCCGGGTGCTGACCTTCAGGTGCGCACGTCCCAGCCCCTCGCGCAGCGGAGGCGTGGGCAGTTCCAGGTCCGGGACGTCGTCCCAGGGCGTGGAGGGGAAGATGGAGGGATCCTCGGCTCGAAGGTGTCGCGCAAGCATGGTGACCTCACTCACGCCCCGGCGAGCGGGGCAAACGATTCGTCCACAACCGGCCGCTCCAGCGCCTCAATGCGCCCGGCCAACCGCCGCCACTCCACCGCCAACATTTCCGCGGGCACACGCGAGGCCTTGGGCCGTGCCGCGAAGCACTCGTGCCGCCAGTCCGCGCCCATGAGTCCCAGGACCCACTCCTCGTACCCGGCCATCCACCCGGCGAGGGCCACCACCGCAGCGCGCGAGGCGGAGTGCTCGCACGGGGTGACGGGCTCGCGCGGGCTGCCGAGCCCCGCCGCCTGGAAGACGGGCCAGGTGACGCGCCCCTCCTCCACCACGACCGGGGTGAAACCATCGCGCGGCACGTAGATGGACTCGCCGCACACCCGGCACAATGCGCCGAAGCCCCACAGCGTGAGGGCCCCTCCCCCGGGCAACGCACCCGAGTAGGCACTGGTCCCCTGCTGTCCCGCCGGAATGCGCTCGCGGGTGAAGCCATGGCGCAGCAGCAGGTTGTCCGCGTGGCGGACATCACGGCCGATGCACCACATGGAGACCTCGAACAGCCGCTCACCGTCGCGCCGCACGTCCGGCGGGAGGGGGTGGAGAAGGGAGGAGCCCATCCGCGTGTCTCCTCAGCTCGCCTTGGCCGCCGCGCCCTTGCGGACCGGCACCTCACCGAACAGCGCCTTGAAGTCCACCGGCTGGCCGCCCTTCTTGGACAGCACGGCGTTCACCGCGCGCACCAGCTTGCCGCGCACCTTCGGAGGCAGCGGCTGGTCCTCCAGAGCAGCGGTCACCTGCTGCACGCTCACGCCCCGGCCACTCTTCGGCTTGCCGATGCCCAGCTCCGCGTACGGCTTGGTCTGCTTCTCCTTGTCGCGCCGCTTGTCGGAGCGCTGCTTCGCCAGCTTGCGATCGTCCTCGGAACGCGCCTCGAGCTGGTTGGACAGGCGCACCAGCGTCTCGGGCTTCAGCTGCTTCTCGTCGAGGAACTGCTTGAAGGTACTCATCGTCAATCTCCTGCTGAATCAGGTGGAAGGAAGGGGAGCGGGAGGACACCAGCGCCTCCCGCTCCGGCTGCCGTTACTTCGTGCCGTGCGCGCTGAGCATCCGGCGGTGCTCCTCGCCCATGCGCTCGTGCTCGCTCACCATGGCCTTGTGCTCGTCCTGCATCTGGCGGTCCTCGCTCTCCATCCGCTCATGCTCGGAGGAAGCGGGCTTGCCCTCGCCATGGGAGGCCTCGAGCTTGCCGTGGTCGCTCACCAGCGTCTCGTGGCGCGCCACCACCGCCTCGTGGCGGGAGAGCAGCTGCTCGTGCTGGGCCTCCAGCGCGTCGTGCTCGGCGTCGGCCGCGCCGCCCTTGAGGCGGTCGTGCTCCGCCACCCACTCGCGGTGCTCGGCCTCCATCTTCTGGTGGGCCGCTTCCATCTCCTGGTGCTCGGCCTCCAGCTTCTGGTGGGCAGCGGCCAGCTCGGGCTCCAGCGCAGTGGAGGACTTCACGCACCCCGTCAGGGCCAGCACCCCGCAGGCGAACGCCGCCAGCAGCTTGCGCTCAGTGCTCGTGGTCATGGGCCGTCTCCTCGATGACCAGCGAGACACTGCTCTCGGACGTGGGGCCGAAGGTCAGCGTGTGCGTGCCCACCTGCAGCGGCGCCACGTAGCGGCCCTTCACCTCCGTGCACTGGTCCGACTTCGTCGCGGACTCCTCGAACTCCACCTCCTGGCCGGAGGCGTTGGTGACCTTCAGCGGCACGTTCGAGCCCAGGAAGAAGATGTAGTCGGAGGCCTCGGCCACCGCGAACGACACCGAGCCCACGTTGCCACCGCTGCCCGCCGGCAGCGTGATGTCGTAGCGCTTGTGATCGTTGCTCACGGCGGGCGCACCGCTCGCCGAAGCGGTTGCGGTCACGGCAGAGTTGGGGCCCTCCTGGAGGTGCTCGCACCCCTCGACATCGGCCTCGTTGGTTTCGCCGCAACCCGCGAGCAGCGCGCTCGACAGAAGACAGGCGGACAGCAACTTCTTCATCATGATGTGTGACTCCAGCTATGGACGTGTTGGTGCTGCAATGCCCCCACGCTCCCGTCCTGAAACGGATTGGGACGCCAGGAACGTGGGGAAGGCGCGCGCGCGGATACACGAGGGGTGGGCATCGCCTCGCGCACCGGTGCCAGGGATTGGAGCTTCCAGGCCGTGCACGGGACGTGGCTTTCCAGGCCTCAGCAGAGGCGCGAGGATGCGTCAGAATGCACGGAGGGAGTCTCCCCAGGCAGGGAGCGCTGTCGATGCTCGAAGGGCGCTAGCGAGGACCGGAGATACGAGGCCGGAGAGGGAAGACCCTCACCCCGACCCTCTCCCAGAGGGAGAGGGAGGAAAGGCTCCGAGCGCCCAGCGTGCTCAGACCCGCGGCGGTGAGGACTTGGGAGCCAGGTGCAGACACGCCACCTGGGGCTCGACTGCCACGCTGTCCGCCTCCAGCACCTGTCCCGACAGGACGGGCACTTCCGGCGACAGCATCACTCCAGCCGGTGGCTGCACCACCCGGCGGAGGAAAACATGGGCACAGTGGGCATCCGCGCCATGCGCGGACACCTGGGCATCCGCACTGGTGACGCGCTCGTCCTCGAAGGACTCGCTCACCTGGACGGACGCTTCCCCCTGCTCGACTCCGCCCTCGTGCAGCAGATCCCCGTGCTCGATGCACGTGTTGTGCTGCACCAGGAAGAAGTGAGCCGCGCTCCCCAGGTACGCCAGCGCACACAGTACCACCAGCGGCAGCGCCAGCAGGCGGGGCCGTCGGTACAGCGCGGGCTCTTGGCGGTGGAGGCGGCTCACGGAATCACTGTTTCAGGGGAAATACAGTTGCTTCTGTATTTTGTACGCGAGGGCGCGCGCATGTGCAAGTCCAGACATGGCGACGCCCTCGAATGACGCGACAAATCAGACGGCGTAGCCCATGGCGCCTGCCTTCACCGGGGCATCCGGATCCAGCATCACGTTGACGCACGCCACGGTGCCACTGGCCAGGGCACGCTCGAGCGCGGGCCGGATCTGTGCCGGCTCGGTCACGAACTCACCATGGCCGCCGAACGCCTCCACCACCTTGTCGTAGCGGGTGGGAGCCAGCAGCGTGCCCGGCGACTTGTCCTCGCCGAACATCTGCACCTGCGGCAGGCGGATCTGTCCCCAGGCGGCGTCGTTGCCCACCACGCACACCATGGGCAGCTTGAAGCGCAGCGCCGTCTCGAAGTCGAAGCCGTTGAGGCCGAACGAGCCGTCACCCTGGATGATCCAGTGCGTGCGCTCCGGGTGCAGCACCTTCGAGGCCAGCGCGAACGGCGCGCCCACGCCCAGGCATCCGAGCGGACCCGGATCCAACCACCGGCCCGGCCGGCGCAGCTCGATGACCTTCGCCGCCAGGGCCACCCAGTTGCCGCCATCAGCGATGAACACCGGATCCTGCCCCGGCCCATTGGCCACGTCCGACATCTCCTTGGCCAGGCGGTAGTGGTGGATGGGCGAGCTGTCGTCCTTCGTCCATACCTCCAGGTCGCGCAGCTTCTTCTGCTCGCGCTCGCGCAACTGGGAGATGAACGCGTCGCGCTTGCCCTTGGATGCCGCGTCCGCGAAGGCGGTGAGCGCGCTGTAGCTGTCCGCGATGATGCCCACGTCCACCACGCGGTTGCGCCCCACCTCCGTCGGGTCGATGTCCACCTGGACGATCTTCGACTCAGCGCTGAAGGTGGGCTCGGCGCCGTAGTTGAGCCGGAAGTCAAAGGGCGTGCCGATGACGAACACCAGATCCGCCCCGCTCAGCGCCTCCTTGCGCGTGTGCTGGAAGAACAGCGGGTGGCTCGCCGGCAGACAGCCGCGCCCCGCACCATTGAGGTACACGGGAATCTGCGCGGTCTCCGCGAAGCGCCGCAGCGCCTCCCACGCCCCGTCCCAGTACACCGACGAGCCGGCGATGATGGCTGGGCGCTCGGCGGACTTGAGCAGCGCCATGGCCTCGTCCACCTTGCGAGGGTCCGGCGCCTGCCGCGCGTCCGTGCGGTAGCTCTTGGGAATCTGCAGGCTGTCTTCGTCCACGCCGTTGCAGAGCACGTCCCAGGCGAGCTCCAGGAACACCGGCCCCGGCCGCCCGGAGAGCGCCACCCGGAAGGCCTTGGCCAGGTATGCCGGCACCAGGTCCGGCATGGGAACGCGATCCGACCACTTGGAGATGCGATGGAAGAGGTCCACCTGCTCCATCTCCTGCAGCGAGCCGCGGCTCTGGTTGAAGATGGGGGCCGCGCCACCCAGGAGGATCATCGGCGAGCTGGCCGCGTAGGCATTGGCCACGCCGGTGAGCGCATCCGTGACGCCAGGGCCGGCCGTTACCACCGCCACTCCTACTCCGCGCGTCACCCGGGCATAGGCATCTGCCGCGTGGGCAGCCGCCTGCTCGTGGCGCGTGTCGATGACCTGGATGCCCTCCTCCACGCAGCCTGCGTAGATGGGGGCCACGTGCAGCCCCGACAGGGTGAAGATGTGCCGGACGCCCTCTTTCTTCAGCATCCGCCCGACGAGCTGACCACCGGTGACCATGCCCATGCAGTGCTTCCTCTCTGTTTAGGGAACCTCGGAAGTCCGGCCATCATCTCCGAATCGGGCCGTCCGGGAAGCCCCTGGACGCCCGGCGGCTCCACGAACCAGCGCCGGAAGCGCCTGGGCGTTATGTCGAAGGCATTCCCCGGGTGCCCCGGGCGGAGTAGGAAGGGCGCCCGAGAGACACGTAGAAGGACTCCCCGTGCAAGAACTCCTGGAAGTGCTGCGGCGTCAGGCGGTCCACTTCGGGCCGGAGCTGGCCCGCACCGCATACAAGCGTGGACTGGCCGTCACCCAGAAGGATGGCTCCACCCGGCCCATCCCCGTCACCGCCACCCCTGTCATCCTCGATGCCGCGGAGATTCGCCGGCGGGCCACCCTCTCGGCGCACCTGGCCTCGGCCACCATGAAGGTGACGCGCACGGTGCTCGCCAGCGACGAGAAGGAACTGCTGCTGGGCGGCCTCTCCCCGCTCGAGCGCGCACTCACCGAGCGCACCTTCGCGAACGTGGAGCGGCTGGCCACCACGCGGGTGGACTACTTCGTGGACACCCAGCCGCGCGCCCTGGAGGTCAACGCCACCATCCCGGCCATGCAGGGCTATTCGGACATCGCCGCGCGCACCTTCATCGAGGTGGTGGCCCGGCACTTCCGCTACCCGGAGAAGGCCCTCTATGCGGTCATCTCCGCCAACGGCAGCAACGCGCTGGCCCTCTACCGCTCCCTGCTGGACGGCTATGCCGCCGAGCGCGACGGGAAGATGCCGGACACCATCGCCCTGCTCTGCCGCCGCAACGACGCTCAAATCACCGAGCAGCGCTACCTGTGCGAGCGCTTCCGCGAGTTCGGCGCGGACGCGGACGTCGTCCACCCGGATGAGGTCTCCGGCGACACACACTTCGAGGTGCGCGGCAAGCGCTATGACCTGGTGTACCGGCACCTCTTCGTGCGGCGGCTGGAGGAGACGCCCGCGCCGTGGGTGGAGGACTTCTTCGGTGCGGTGCCGGGGCGCAAGGCGGTGTTGCTCAACCCGCCGGCCTCGCCGGTGGAGGTGAAGACGACGTTCGCCCTGCTCTCCCAGGCGCTCGTGGAGCCCGCGCGCGCCGAGGCCGCCGGACTGACGCCCGAGGAGTTGGAGGCAGTGCGCACGTCAGTGCCTTGGACGAGGCCCTTCCGGCACGGCCCCGGCGTGGGCCCGGACGGGCAGCGGGTGGAGGATCTGGTGGCGCTCGTGGTGGCGGAGCCTCGGCGATTCGTCCTCAAGCGGGCCTGGGACTACGGCGGCCGGGCGGTGTACCTCGGCCGCTCGGTGGGCACTCCAGCGTTCGAGGAGCGGGCGAAGGCCGCCTACGGCACCGTGCCCACGTGGGCGGAACTGTGCGAGCGCGCCGCCACCGACCCCGCGGGCGGCGGCTTCGTGGTGCAAGAGGTGGTGGAGACCACCCCCGAGGAGCACCTGCTGTGCGAGGAGAGCGGCATCACGCCCCTCTCGCTGCACGTGGATTACTCCGCGTACGCCTCGGTGGGACTGGCGAAGCAGCCGGCCTGGGGCGGGGTGTGCCGGGGCTCCACCTCGGAGATCGTCAACATCGTGGGCGGGGGTGGTGTGCTGCCGCTCATCACCACCGAGGTGGCCCAGAAGCTGCTCATGGCCTGGAAGGCCCTCTAATCGAGGGGCACCGAACAGGTGGGAACAGAAGCACCGCACGCCGGTTGAAGGCGCGCTATATAGGATGACGCTGGGCGGGGGGCATTCCCGTCCTCTTGCAAGGAAAGGACACGGAATTTCTATGGCTTGGGAATCTCCCGGGTTTCGAATGGCTCGCCCCGCAGTCAGTGACGTCCTCGTGCAGGAGTCGCGGCGCGCCTTCATGTCTCGCGTGTACGGCTGGATGTTTGCCGGTCTCGCCGTGACTGGAGTGGTGGCGCTCTTCATCGCCGCCTCCCCGCAGCTGGTGATGCAGATCGCCCAGTTCCGCTGGCTGCTGTTCTTCGCGCAGCTCGGTCTGGTGTTCGCTCTGTCGGGGATGGCCAACCGGCTCTCCGGCGCGGTGGCTGGAGCGCTCTTCCTGGCCTACTCGGTGCTCACGGGGCTCACCTTCTCGGTGCTCTTCTACGTCTACACGAGCGGCTCCATCGCCAATGCGTTCCTGATGAGCGCGGGCGCCTTCGGCGCGATGAGCGTCTTCGGCACCGTCACCAAGAAGGACCTGAGCGGCTGGTCCACCTTCCTCTTCATGGGGCTCATCGGCATCTTCGTCGCCAGCATCGTGCAGGTCTTCGTCCAGAGCCCGATGATGAACTTCGTGCTCGGGTGCGCGGGCGTGCTCGTCTTCGCGGGCCTCACCGCGTACGACACGCAGAAGCTGCGCGAGATGCACGCCGAGTCGGGCTACAGCTCGGCCGCCACGCTGAGCATCGTCGGCGCGCTGACGCTCTACCTGGACTTCATCAACCTCTTCATCTCCCTGCTGCGCCTGGTCGGCGTCCGCCGCGACTAGGCACCTGCCTGATGGAGTGAATGAAGGCGGTGGGCTCCCGGGCCCGCCGCCTTTTTTCTTGGGCGGCTACATGGGCCCCGAAGTCCGTGACGCGCTGGGCCCCCCTGCTATAGGGGTCCAGCTGAGCCGGACCTACTCCTCGGCCTTCTTGCGAGAGAACGGCATCAGCAGCCGCTCCACAGGCTGGCCGCCCACGAGGTGCTCGTCGACGATGGCGGGCACGTCCTCGGGCTTCACCCCGCCGTACCAGGTGCCCTCGGGGTAGACGACCACCGACACGCCGAACGAGCACGTGTCCAGGCACCCAGCCGCGTTGGCCCTCATCTGCCCCTTGAGGCCCCGCTTCTCCAGCTCCTCCTTGAAGCGAGCGCGGACGTCCTCCCCACCCTTGGTGGCGCAGCAGCCCTTGGGGTGCCCGTCCGGGCGACGGTTGGTGCACACGAATACGTGACGCTTGAAGGGGGGCATGTCGCCCTCCTAACGCGCCTTCCGTTCGAAAGCGACTATCTCGCCAAAGCCCCTCCTGCCCCTTTCTTGCCTCGGGCACTGGGCGGCCGGACGATCCGTGCACAGACTCTCAGCAAACATCCGCTAGTGATCATCGGCCTTTCCGCTGGAGTGACCCTACATGACTCGTCATCGATTGACGGTCCACTACACAAAGGGCTGCGCAAGAGAGTTGATCGCCAGCCGGCCAAGCTTTAGATCGGCACCCCCGCCCCGGTCCTGGACCGCGGTCGGGGACCCGGACGTGGACTGTCCCGTCGGTCACACTCCCCTAGCAATAGGTGGCGCAATGTTTGCCTACACAAGACCTAGGGGACACGGAACCTTGACGAGTCCGGAACGAAGATCGTACCTTTGCCTACCCGCCCGGCTCCCAGACGAGCAGGCGGGCCCCCAACAAACAACGATTTGACCCAGCGCCACGCACCTCACCCTACCCGGGGGGAGGCGTGTCGAAACGAGTTCTCTTGATCCCGAGAGATCTCGCGGGCTTGGCTTTTTGCAAATTTTGCAGTCATACGCTGAGTGAAAGCAGTGGGAGGGACCATGGAACGCGACCTGAGCGCCACGGCGGCAGTACTGGACGGTAAGGAGACGATGGCGGGGCTGAAGACGAGAGCCCCGGCCAGCGGTCTGACGGTGGAGCGCGTCTTCACGACGCCGGGGGTGGATCCCGCCGACGAGCTGGCGTGGGAGATGCGCACGGCGTCCATCTCGGGCGAGGACGGCAAGTCCGTGTTCGAGCAGAAGAACGTGGAGGTGCCCAAGTCCTGGTCCATGCTGGCCACCAACGTGGTGGCGTCGAAGTACTTCCGGGGCACGCCGGGGACGCCGGAGCGTGAGACGAGCGTGCGCCGGCTGGTGGGCCGGGTGGTGGACACGCTGACGCGCTGGGGCGCCGAGGGTGGCTACTTTGCCACCGGGACGGACCGGGACACGTTCCACGCGGAGCTCACCCACCTGCTGCTGCGCCAGAAGGCGGCCTTCAACTCCCCTGTCTGGTTCAACGTGGGCGTGGAGGAGCACCCGCAGTGCTCGGCGTGCTTCATCAACTCGGTAGGGGACTCCATGGAGTCCATCCTCGGGCTGGCGAAGACGGAGGGCATGCTCTTCAAGTACGGCTCGGGCACGGGCAGCAACCTGTCCACCATCCGCTCGAGCAAGGAGCTGCTGGCCGGTGGTGGCACGGCGTCCGGCCCGGTGTCCTTCATGAAGGGCTTCGACGCGTTCGCTGGCGTCATCAAGAGCGGCGGCAAGACGCGCCGCGCGGCGAAGATGGTCATCCTGAACGCGGACCATCCGGACGTGCTGGACTTCATCCGCTGCAAGTCCACTGAGGAGAAGAAGGCCTGGGCGCTCATCGAGGCCGGGTATGACCCGAGCTTCAACGGCGAGGCGTACTCGTCGGTGTTCTTCCAGAACTCGAACAACTCGGTGCGCGTGACGGACGAGTTCATGCGCGCGGTGGTGAACGACGGCGCGTGGACGACGCGGGCGGTGCGTGACGGGCGTCCCCTGGACACCTACAAGGCGCGTGACCTGTTCCGGGAGATCTCCGCGGCGGCGCACCTGTGTGGAGATCCGGGCCTGCAGTTCGACAGCACCATCAACAACTGGCACACCTGCTCGAACACGGACCGCATCAACGCGTCCAACCCGTGCTCGGAGTACATGTTCCTCGACGACTCGGCCTGCAACCTGGCGTCGCTGAACCTGATGCACTTCCGCACCATTGACGGCGACTTCGACGTGGCCGCCTTCAAGCACGCGGTGGGCGTGGTGCTGCTGGCGATGGAGATCATCGTCGGCTTCTCCAAGTACCCCTCGGAGAAGATCACCCAGAACAGCCACGCGTTCCGGCCGCTGGGCCTGGGCTACGCCAACCTGGGCGCGCTGCTGATGGCCACGGGCCTGCCGTACGACTCGGAGGCGGGCCGCAACTACGCGGCGGCCATCACCTCGCTGATGTGCGGCGAGGCGTACGCGATGAGCGCGCGGATGGCCGGGAAGATGGGGCCGTTCCAGGGCTACGCGAAGAACGAGGAGCCGTTCCTCGGCGTCATCCGCAAGCACCGCAAGGCGGCCTACAACGTGTCGCCGGAGGGTGTGCGCTCCGATCTGTTCGAGGCGCAGAAGAAGGCGTGGGACGAGGCGCTGACGCTGGGCACCGAGTCCGGCTACCGCAACAGCCAGGTGACGGTGCTGGCCCCCACGGGCACCATCGGCTTCATGATGGACTGCGACACGACGGGCATCGAGCCGGACATCGCGCTCATCAAGTACAAGAAGCTGGTGGGTGGCGGCATGCTGAAGATCGTCAACCAGACGGTGCCGCTGGCGCTGGAGAAGCTGGGCTACCCGCAGACCCAGTCGCAGGACATCATCACCTACCTGGACAAGCACGAGACGATCGAGGGCGCCCCGCACCTCAAGCCCGAGCACCTGCCGGTGTTCGACTGCGCCTTCAAGCCGGCGAAGGGCCAGCGCAGCATCCACTGGATGGGCCACCTGAAGATGATGGGCGCGACGCAGCCGTTCCTGTCGGGCGCCATCTCGAAGACGGTGAACATGCCGTCGGACGCCGCGGTGGAGGACATCGAGAAGGCGTACATCGAGGCGTGGAAGCTGGGCCTGAAGGCGGTGGCGGTGTACCGCGACGGGTGCAAGCGGACGCAGCCGCTGAACACCTCGAAGGACAAGGTGAAGGACACGAAGGCCGTGGTGGCCGAGCCGGCTCTGGCGGCGGTGAAGGACGCCAACGCGATGAGGAGGCGGCTGCCGGACGAGCGGCAGGCGATCACGCACAAGTTCTCCATCGGTGGCCACGAGGGCTACCTGACGGTGGGCATGTACGAGGACGGGACGCCGGGCGAGCTCTTCTGCGTGATGGCGAAGGAAGGCTCGGTGGTGAGCGGCCTGATGGACAGCTTCGCCACGGCGGTGTCGCTGGCGCTGCAGTACGGAGTGCCGCTGCAGGTGCTGGTGGACAAGTTCA
The DNA here is from genome assembly GCF_026626635.1 of Archangium lansingense. Classification (GTDB taxonomy): domain Bacteria; phylum Myxococcota; class Myxococcia; order Myxococcales; family Myxococcaceae; genus Archangium; species Archangium lansingense. The sequence goes on along the minus strand of NZ_JAPNKA010000001.1, from coordinate 5,048,759 downwards.
GCCACACGCGCTTCGAGCCGAGCGGCTTCACGGGCAACCCGGCGGTGCCGATCGCCAAGTCGATCGTCGACTACATCTTCCGGTGGCTCTCGCTGAAGTTCCTGCCGAGCGAGCAGGAGGCCGAGGGGTTGGAGGAGGCGGTGGAGAAGCAGGTGATGGCCGAGCCTGCGGCGAAGCCGGTGCAGCTGGCGGCGGTGGCGCTGCCGATGTCGACGCCGCGCAAGACGTACCTGAACCAGGCGGACGCGCCGCCGTGCCACACGTGCGGCGAGATCATGGTGCGCAACGGCGCCTGCTACAAGTGCAGCAACTGCGGCACCACGAGCGGCTGCAGCTGAGGCTCGCGCCTTCCAGCAGCCACTGAGCCCCCATCCCCTCTCCCCTCGGGCTGAGGATTGCACACGCTAAGTAGGCGGGGGAGCGGAGGAAAGGTGCTGGGCGAGGGTGAAGCCGGCGACGTAGTCGCCCAGCCGTTCGTAGCCGCGCCAGAGGACGAGCCAGCCCGGAGGTTTCTTGTCCGGGTTGGCCATGTAACCGCCTAGGGCGGCGATGAGCAGCAGGGCCTGACGAAGCGTCAGCGCCCCTTGCAGTCGCATGCGTGGAGAGAGTTGGGGTGCCATGGCTTGGAGCACCTGCACCTCGGCGGGCTCCAACACTTCATCTGCGGGCTCGTCCGGGAGAGTGCGGCTCAGGGTGCGCAGGCGCAGCATCTTGACGGAAACCAGCAGAGTGAGGACGAGCAGGTTTTCAAGGTGCTCGCGCCTCTGGTGCTGACGCCCCTCCAGGCGGCAGCCCGTCTTCAGGGCCTTGTGCAACTCCTCAATCCCCCACCTCTTCTGGTAGGTGGACACCGCGCCCCAGGCCGCCTCCACGCTTTCAATGGGCACGTTGCTCAGCAGCAGCCACTCCACTGCTTTCTGTCCCTGTGGCGGCTCTTCTTCGCGCACCAGCACGCCCCACACCGGCACCGGCTGCCCACCCTGGCGCCCGGGAGGCAGCAGCGTGAGAGGGACGTAGCGCAGCACCAGCGTGGCGTCGCGTGCCGTGCGCGCCGGCTTGTCCGCCCGGGCTGGTTGCGCCGACACGTGCAGCAGCCGGCTGTCCACCACGGGCAGCCCCTCCATGGTGGCCCACAGCCTCCCCCCTTCTCCCTCCACGCGCCTGTCCTGGCCGGCGCGCACCAGCAGTTGATACGACGCGCTAGCCGAGCGGGAGAACAACTCGAAAATGTCTCCTTCGGCGTCGATGACGTGCAGCAGTCGCCCTGGCTCGCCCACTCCCTCTTCGGCCTCCACCATGGCCTGCCACCACAAGCTGCTTTCCTTCTGCTCGAAGGGCCGCTGCTTCCTGCTCTTGGCCTTTCCCCTTTGCGCGGCCGGGCGCGCCCAGGTGCGCGCTCCCAGCACTCCAAAAGCGGCGCCGTCGGCCTGCACCACCAACGCCGTCTGCAGAAAGAAGCCCTGACACACGGGATTGCCCACCTGGCCCACCCCGCTCATGGACAGATGGCTGAGCTCCACCTCGGTCCGGTCGTGTACACACAAGGCCACCTCTCCCGCCTGCCCTTTCGCCACCGCCTTGCCCACTGTCCGGGCCGCTGGCTCCAGCAGCTGCCGGAAGCTGACGTCTTCGTTCTCCAGCATGCGGTAGGCCCCCATTCGCTCCGCCCGGCTGGTGCCCAATCGGTTGATGGTGACGCCGGGCTGCCCCTCCATCAGGTGAAGGGTGTGCAGCAACCTCTCCCTCAGCCACACCTCCTCAAGCGGACCGAAACTCCCTGCTGGATAGAGAACCTCGTACGTCAGATACAAAGGGGCAGCTTCCATGGGCTGCCTCTCTATCCGGCCCTACCGCTCACGTCATGCTCCATCCAGCTTGCTCACCCCTTGCTCCCTCTCTCCCTCTGCGTGTGCATTCTTCAGCCCCTCGGGAGAGGGACGGGGTGAGGGTATCGGCTGTACGAGGGTTCAAACCACTCCCCTCTCCCTCTGGGAGAGGGACGGGGTGAGGGTCTCCGCGAATCCCAGACAAGAATCCGTGATGCAGAGAGGCTCCGGTACACACGTACCGGGGCCTTTTTGTTACCCCTCGATGTCAGGCATTGCGGGCACGGAGGGCCCCGAGTCAGGACGCGGTCTCGTTCAGCCGGCCATAGGCCTCGGAGGCCACCGAGAGGAGCTGCTCCAGCTCATCGAGCTCCTCGGCGCCGAACGGAGAAGGCCCGCCGTCGAGGACGATGAAGCCTACCGTGCGCTGGTGCATCCGGATGGGCGCCGCCATCAGGTGCGAGAACGACTCGCCGAGGGCGGCGAAGAGCTGCTCGTCCACCGGACTCTCCGGCACGCTGGAGACGACGGCCCTGCCGCCCGCCGCGGCCATGGCCAGCAGCGAGGGCGCCTCGAGGTCCACCTGCAACGCCGAGACCTCGTACTTGTCGCTGCCAGGGCCGTACGCACGCCCCACCCGAGCAAAACCAAACGTCTCGCCCAGCAGGAAGCCTCGCGGGAAACGCCCCTGGCAGTAGGCCAGCAGCACCTTGCCCAGCTCACCCCGCGTCGTCGCCTGCTGCAGGGCCTCGAGCGACTCCTGGAATTGCATCAGCTGGATGCTCTGCGAATCCCCAGCCAGAGCCCCTTCCGGCACGCCCGGTCCCGCGGCCTGCCAGTCCTCCGCGGGCGGCCCATCCACTTCCGCCGCCGGAGGCTCAGCCGAAGGATCCCAGGTCGGGATGAACTCGTGCACGGACGCCAGCGGAATCTCCCCTTCCGCATCGGAGACACCCGCCTCGGAGGGGAGCGACTCCTGCGACGAGAAGTCCACCTCGATGGCCCGCCGCGCCCAGGGAGACGAGGACTCCGCACTCGGTCCGGCGTCCGCCGTCTCCGACTGACGCCAGTCCATGAGCTCCAGGTGCGACGACACCTGCATGTCTCCGGCGGGCTCCGAGGGCAGCTCGACCGGCTGCACGGAAACGGACCGAGGCTTGCGCTCGGGAGACACGGGAGCCGTCTCGCCTGCGACCTGCGCCGGGCTGGCCGCGAGGGGAGCCCGCGCAGGCGGTGCAGACGTCTCGGACGCAGGAGGCACCGCGACAGGTACCTCGGCCGCGGGCTCTGCCTTCTTCAGTTCCGGCGCGGGAGACGGAGCGGTGGGCGCGGACTCGGCCGTCGGAGGCGGCTGCACGCTGGCCGCGGGAGCAGCGGAGGTCTCCTCTTCCATGAGAGGAACCAGCCGCTCCTCCTGCTCCGGCTCGGCATCCTGCGGCAGAAAAGGCGCGTCCTTGAGGGTGACGGGAAAAGCGCCCGCCTGAGCGGAGGCAATCGCCGGAGAAGGCCTGGCCTGCGCGGAGGCAGTCGCCGGAGCCGCAGCCGCTACAGGAGCCACCACCGCCGCCGGCGTGGAGAAAGTCTCAGGCTTGCGCGAGAGGTCCGGAGAAGCCACCACGGGCCTGGCCTCGGGCACTGGAGCCGTAGGCGCGGGCTGAGTGGAGGGCGTGCTCTGAACTGGCCCCGACGCCGGAGCGGCCTGCGCGCTGCCAGGCGTCGAGGCCTGCGGAGCGGAAGGCGCGGTCTGCGGCACGCCGGGAGCAGGAACAACCGGAGGCCGAGCCGCGACAGGCGCAGGCTGAGGCACGGGAGCGCGCGCAGGCTGCGGAGCTGCCACGCCGGGAGCCGCTGGCTTGGGAGCCGGCACGGGCTGAGGAGCCGCCGGAGACGCCCCCGCGGGAGGAGGCACCGCCCCGCTCTGTGTGGACGCGGGAGCAGGAGCGCCCGGAGGTGGCGCCGCTACCGGAGCGGGACGAGCCGCGGTACTCGGAGGCTCCTGGCGCGGCGGCATCCCCGAAGGAGGAGCCCCCACGGGAGGACGAGCCATCGCGGGCGCACCGGGAGGAGCCTGCGCACCAGGAGGAACGGGCGACGTCCCAGGCGCCGAAGGACGCACAGGAGCCGCGCCCGGCTGAGCCGCCGGAGTCTCTGGAGGACGCACCGCCTGAGTCGGAGGAACCTGTCCCGGAGCTGGCTGAGCCGCCCCCGGAGCGTTCCGCGGCAACATGCCCGGAGGCAGGCTCTGCCCGGGCTGTGCGGGGCCGCCCGCGCTCGGAGCAGCGCCCGCGGGCTTCGCGGCCACAGGCCCACCCGGCGTGGCGGGTGTCGCAGGCGAGGCAGGTTGCGGAGGCGTGGCCCCAGCGGGTGCACCACTGGAGGGAGCCGGTGCAGCAGGCTTCGCGGCGGGTGCGCCCGGCGCGCCAGGCATGCCCGCGGGGACGGGTCGAGGAGGCGCGGAGGGCGGTGCACCCGGCGCACCAGGGGATCTCGCCGCGGCCGCTGGAGGCACAGCTCCGCCTGGTGCTCCCGAGGGCGCGCCCGGCCCGGCCGAAGCCACCGCCGCGGGAGGATGAGCAGGCGCAGCACCAGCCGGAACACGCCCGGGCACTCCGGGCGAAACCGGCGGACGAGCCGCCACAGCCCCAGCCGGAGCACTTCCAGGAGCCCCAGGAACAGGAGCACCACCCACGGGCGCCGGAGGCCTCGGAGCCACAGCCCCACCGGGCGCGGCACCAGGCGCTCCCGGAGCAGCAGGCGCACCCGCCACAGGAGCGGAAGCAGGCTTCGCGACAACACCCGCGGGTGCCGAAGGTGGAGGAGCCGCCGGTGCGGGCCGCATACCCGGAGACGGGCCCGCGGCGGCCACCGGAGGCTGAGCCTGGGGATTCATCCCGGGGTTGGCGGCGCCAGGAGCGGGAGCCGGAGCGGGGGGCGTGGGGCCAGGACGAGGTGCGGCGGCCACCGGAGCACCTGCCGGCGCGGGCTGCGCGGGACCCGGACCCGAAGGAGCCGGCGCCCCCGGAGACGCTGGGCGCGGAGGAGCCGCCGGAGAAGGCTGAGCCGAGGTCGGCGCTTGCGCCGGCTGAGGCACTGGCGCGGGCCGCTGCGCAACGGAGGCCCCCTGCCCCACCGCGGGCTTGGGCTGAGCCGGACGAACGGGGCGCACGGGCTTGGGGATGCCGTAGCGTTTCTCCAGCAAATCGAAGAGGCGCAGCTCCGGCAGGATGGAGGGCACGATGCGCATGCCCGTGGCGAAGCCGAGCGCATCCACGTGCTTGGGATCCTGCGGGTTCACCAAGGCCACGCGCAGGCGGCGGCCCTCCAGGGCCAGCGGGAAAGCCAGGTGGTTGCGCACCTGCTCGGGTTTGAGCAGCGCGATCGTCTCGGGCGCCACCGCCTCCAGCTCTGCCTCGGGCGCGAGCGGGAAGTGGAACGCGTCGGACAGCGCTTGCCCCAACGTGGCCATGTCGAGCACTCCCAGCTCGACCAGGTTGGTTCCCAGGCTGCCACCGTAGATGAGTTGCGACTTCAGAGCCTCATCGAGCTGCGCCTGCGTGATGAGGCCCTTGCGGACCAGATGCGCTCCGAGCTGTTCAGCCATGCGAGGCCGATACTAGACCGGTATGCAACCTGGAGGTCACGACTCTCCGCTTGGGCGTGCGACAGGCCACACACCTGCCCGAGCGCTCCGGCACCGAGCTAGTAGGCGTTCTTCGACAGGAAGCCGCCCAGTGCAGTCCGGATGAGAATCTTCAGGTCCATCAGCAACGACCAGTTCTCGATGTAGTACAGGTCGTATTCGATCCGCTTCTGGATGGACGTCTGGCCGCGCAGCCCGTTGATCTGCGCCCAGCCGGTGATGCCGGCCTTGACCTTGTGGCGCAGGTGGTAGCGAGGAATCTGCTTCTTGAACTCCTCGATGAACACGGGCCGCTCGGGCCGCGGGCCCACCAGGCTCATGTCGCCCATCAGCACGTTGAAGAACTGGGGCAGCTCGTCGAGCGAGTACTTGCGCAGGAAGGTGCCAATGGGCGTGCGACGCGGGTCGTCCTTGCTCGCCATCATGGCGCCCGTCACCTCGGCGTCCACACGCATGGTGCGGAACTTGAGGATGTGGAACGTCTCGCCGTCCATGCCCATGCGCTCCTGGGCATAGAGCAGGGGCCCGCGGCTGGTGAGCCTCACCGCGAGGGCCACGGCCAGCATGATGGGAGCGCTCACCGCTATGGCCACCAGCGCGAAGAGGATGTCGAAGACGCGCTTGGCCACCATGTTCCAGCCCGTCATCGGATCGCCCTGGAGGCTGATGATGGGCAGCCCGCCGAACTCCTCGAGCCCGCCGTACAGGGTGACGTACTGGTAGAGGTCCGGCACCACCTTCACGTCCACGGTGCGCAGCGCGAGCTGCTCCATGAGCGGCTTGACGGCGGCCTGCTCCTCGAGCGGCACTGCGATGATGACCTGATCCACCGGGCGAGCATCCAGCACGGCGTCCACGTCCTTGATGTGGCCCACCACGGGCACGCCCTGCACCTGCAGGCCCACCTTCTCGGGCCGCAGCGTGAGCACGCCCTCCACGCGGAAGCCCAGCTCCTTGTGGCCCTCGACCGTCTCGATGACGCGCTGGCCCAGCTCGCCCGCGCCGATGACCAGGATGGACTTGAGGTTGAAGCCGCGCCGGCGCACCTCGTTGAGCACCGCGCGCAGCACCAGCCGCACCGCGGACACGCCCACGAACGAGTAGCCGGCGAAGAAGGCCAGCATCAGACGCGAGTAGCGCTCACGGGTGAAGTACGTCAGCGCCACCACGATGAGCGTGGCCATGATGGTGGCCTTGAAGACCTCGAACACCTCGCCGATGTGCGTGCGCGCCCGGTTGGTGGCGTACAGCCGCGCCTGCCGGTAGGTGACGGGGAAGACGATGAGCACCGTCGCCAGCGACAGCAGCGTCTCCTCCACGGCCGGCAACCCGTAGAAGACGGGGATGGGGCCCTCGAAGCGGCTGACGTAGGCGAGCGCGAACGCCAGCGTCAGCATCACCACGTCGGCGGCGACCTTGATGGACGTATAGAAGCGCTGGAACCGGTTGAACACGCGGGCCTCCTTACTGTGGCCTGCAAAACGCTCGGCCGCGACCTGCAATCGTCGCACCCCGCCCCCACACGCCGTCCTGCACCGGACAACCCATGCGGCCGGACGCGCTCCTACCATGGAAAGCGCCCGGAATCCAAGGGGTTGCCCGGACTTGTGGCCAACGGTGCGAGCCCCCGCGGCGGGTGTACGCCCCTCGAAAAAGACACCCTCCAGGACAGCGGTGTCAGGGTACGGCGGCCCGGACGGCGGGGCGGGACGGAGCACCCATCAGCGAGTCCACCTCGGCCTGCACCGCGCGCAGGAAGGCGGAGCGGCTGAAGCGCTCGGCCTGGGCGCGAGCGTCGGCGGGCTGGAAGAGGGGCTCCCACTGCTCGAAACGGTGCACGGCCTCCACCAGCGCGTCGGGCGTCTGCTCGTCGAAGAAGAGACCCGTGAGAGGGCTGACCGTCTCCAGCGCCCCACCCCGCCCGTAGGCGATGACGGGGCGGCCACAGGCCTGGGCCTCCAGGGGGACGATGCCGAAATCCTCCTCGGGGGTGAAGATGAGGGCGCGCGCGTCGCGGTAGAGGCCGGCGAGCGCCTCATTGGGCACGGAGCCGAGGAAGCGGATGTGGGAGGGCAGCGGCCCCGAGGTGAGCTTCGCCGCCTCCTGGCCGGTGCCCACCACCCAGAGCGGGGCATCCAGGTGACGGAAGGCCTCCAGGGCGATGTCGAGCCGCTTGTAGGGAGCGAAGGCCCCCAGCCACAGGTAGTAGCCGCCCTGGCCGAGCCCCTCGAGCGAGTGCTGGCAGAAGCGGTCCAGGGCGATGGGGGGGTAGACCACGGAGGCCTCGCGGCCCCAGAAGCGCTGCACCTTGCTGGCGATGTGCTGGCTGTTGACGAGGATGCGGTCCACCCCGGCGGTGCTCTCCCGGTCCCACTTCTGGAGGTACGGCCGCACCGCGTGCGCCGCCACGCGCACCGGCAGCGAGGCTCGCCCCGGCCCGAAGTAGTCGTCGAAGAGGTCCCACATGTAGCGCATGGGCGCGTGCACGTACGCGAGGTGCTTCGCCCCGGGCGGCTTGCGGATGCCCTTGGCCACACAGTGGCTGGAGGAGATGACCAGGTCGTAGCCCTCCAGGCGCATGGACTCGATGACCTGGGGGAGGACCGGGAGGAAGTGCCGGTAGAGCTTGTGGATGCGCGGAATGCGCTGGAGGACGGAGGTATGGATGGGCCGCGACTCGATGCGCGGGTGCACGACGCCGGGGCGGTGCACGAGGGTATGGATGTCCGCCTGCGGGAACAGCTCGCACAGTGCCTCGAGCACGTGCTCACCGCCGCGCTGGGTGACGAGCCAGTCGTGGACGAGGGCGACCTTCACGGGCTGGCCTTGTACCACCGCCCGGCCCGATTGCCGACAACCAGCCAACCGAGCCCCACCATCTGGCCCGTACGTGTGGTAGTGGCTCCCCCGTGGCGAGCGTCCTCATCGACCTGCGCATGGTTCGTGGCCGGCTGCACGGCATCGCGCGATACGCGCTGGAGCTGGCGAGCCGGCTACCGGAGCTTGCTCCGGACCTGAGCTTCAGCGGCCTCACGGGCCCGGAGGGGCTGCCGGCGGGGCTCGGGGCCCTTACGCCGCGCATCCCCCTGCACCGCTGCCCGGTGGAGTTCCTATCGCCCCTGGAGCAACCGGTGCTCGCCGCCTCGCTCATCAAGCTGGCGCCCGACCTGTTCCACGCAACGTCCTTCTCGGTGCCCGCGCTGTGGCCGGGGCGGCTGGTGGCGACGCTGCACGACGCCAACCACCTGGTGCTGGCGGATGAGTACGGCCCGGGCCGCCGCGCCTACTACAAGCTGATTGTGGGTCCCCGATCGAAGACAGCCCGGGCACTCATCACCGTCTCCGAGTTCTCTCGCACGGAGTTGGCGAGGGAGCTCAGCCTGTCGCCCTACCGCCTGCAGGTGATTCCGAATGGCGTGGACGCGCGCTACCAACCGCCGACGGCCTCGGAGCTGAAGGACTTCCGCGAGCGCCGGAAGCTGCCGTCACGCTTCTTCCTCGCGGTGGGCAACACCAAGGCCTTCAAGAACCTGGGGTTGCTGGCGGAGATTGCGTCATCGCTGCCGGTGCCCATCGTGCTGCTGGCGGGCAAGGGCGCGGTATGGGAACTGGGCTTCCCGGAGTCGACAATCGAGCTGGCCGATATCCCCGAAGACGACATGCCGCGCCTGTACGGGGCCGCGACGGCGCTGTTGATGCCCTCGCGCTACGAAGGCTTCGGGTTGCCTCCGCTGGAGGCCATGGCGTGCGGCACACCGGTGATGGCTGCGCGGGCCACGTCGCTGCCGGAGGTGGTGGGCGAGGCCGCGCTGCTGCTCTCCCCGGATGACGCGAACGCATGGCGGGAAACGGCGCTGAAGCTGCTGCGCGACGATGCCTTGCGCCGCGAATTGGCGGAGAAAGGCCGCGAGCGAGCAGCGCTCTTCAACTGGGAAGACTGCGCGCGACGGACCCTGGCCACCTATCGCCGGGCGCTCGAATCGCGCTGAGCCAGTCATGCTTTACCGAGGTATGGTCCGTGGCCCGCATTCGAGGCCAGATTCGCAATAAGGGACATGGACCCCATGACAATGCTCACGGTGCCGCGAAGGCTCGGCGCCACGCTCCTCTGTGTGTTGCTCGTTTCCTGCAGTGCCACCCGATACCCGGCCCCTGGACCCACGAGCACACAGGAGTTAACCCGGCATGTGCTCGTCATCGAGGAGTCTCCGAACGGGCAGGTGCGCCACTCCTGGAAGCCCCTTGAGGAATTCGACCTGACGAATTATCCCTACCACACAAGACACGGTGGACTTGCTGGAAGGCTCGTGCGCGTCGCGACATCCTCCGCCCATTGCGAATCCAAACAGGATATGTGCATTGCCTTGTGCACGAGCAGCCCGAGGCCTATCCCAATCGAGGGTGAGAAATACCCGAGCTACCGCGGGTCGTGGGCAAGAAACAGGGGTGACTGGTGCCAAAGCACATGCACGAAGTTCTATCAAAAGTGCCTCAACGGGCAGGGACCATGGGCCGAGAAGGAGGCTCAAGAGTTCACGAGGGTGGACATCGCTATTGACTGGCTCAAGAGCCACCGGAAGGAAATCGTGACGGGCACCATCATCGTTATCACTGGAGTGGCATTCGTCGCCGCAGTCGCAGGCTCGGGAGGAGGCGTTCTTTGTCTCGTACCACTCCTGGCTGTAGCATCAATAGAGCCTCCATCGGGACTGCCCGCCGATCCACAAGTCGCCGAGGTGTTGTATGCAAATCCATGATCTCCTCAATGAAGGCTTGCTCATGATTGGAAGCCTGCAGCGGGCGGCTGAATCGGCCGGAAGAGAGGAAGAAGTTACTGCTTGGCGACACGTGCGCGCACACTGGAACTTCACGATCATCACTGGCCAAGTCTATGTCTTTGAAGACTACCTCGCGGGCCTCGACCCCAAGCGCACCTCCTACGAGAGCACCGCATTCAAAGCGCACACAGATGAGCTGTCAAAGCAGGGAATGGCACTCCTCCTCCGAGCACTTGATGAAACGACGGATCCAGCACGGAAGCAGCATGTTCTCGTCATGATTGATCTGCTCAACTTCATTGTAGACAGCGGTAAGCAGAAGGCGCTCGAAAGCTATCGCGAAGGCATCTCCTACAATCCACTGTATGCCATCGCCTATTTCGACACCCGTGCGGAGGCAGAGGCATGGTTGAACAGTCCCTCGGAGCCCCCCAGTGGTGGCCATGTCCTGATTGGCGACGAGTATTACGAATTGTGGTACTCACGTGAGGATGGTTTTCGCGAGTTGCTGCGCGACCATTCGAGGGCTCTGTTATTCGAGGTTTTCGAGTCGAAGCCCCTGCCTCCCGCGACCGCGTCCTTCGACACTCGCGAGGAGGCTATGGCCTGGTTGACGAGCCATCCCGCGTCTCCCATGCTCTTGGTGGCCATCGCGGGTGAGTACCACCACGCCGTGTATCACAAGCATCTCAACCGCCACACCCTGCATTCCCTGTCGCGCCTGAGAGAAGAGCGGGAGAAGCTCAAGGCCGAACAGCAACAGCAGCAGGAGGACGAAGAAGCAGAGTCCTCCGAGGATTGACAGAAGACATGCCAGAACAGCTCAAGAACTTCTTCGACCGGAATGTGGTGAAGCGCATCGCCACCATGCTGCGTGGCGCGCACCCATCCTTCCCGGAGCAACACTTCCTGTCCGAGGCCGCCACCGGACTCGAGGCCCATGAGCTCCTGGGCCGCGCCCGCCACATCATGCAGGCGATGCACCGGGCGCTCCCGGGTGACTTCGAGAGCGCGGCTGGAATCCTCCTGCGCTCGCTCGGGCCGGAGCGCGAACGCGAGGAGAGCCAGGGCATGGAGGTGTTCATCTACCTGCCCCACACCATGTACGTCTCGGAGCACGGGCTCGGCCATTTCGAGGCGTCGATGCGCGCCCAATACGAGCTCACCAAGCGGTTCACCGCGGAGTTCTCCATCCGCCCGTTCCTCGAGCGCTACCCTCGCGAGACCCTGGAGCGCCTCCACCAGTGGACGAAGGATCCGAACGTCCACATCCGGCGGCTCGTCTCGGAGGGCACGAGGCCCCGGCTGCCTTGGGCCTCCAGGCTCCGCGCGTTCCAGAAGGATCCGAGTCCGGTGCTCGCGCTGCTCGAGCTGCTCAAGGATGACCCCGAGCTCTACGTCCGGCGCTCCGTCGCCAACAACCTGAACGACATCGGCAAGGACAACCCGGAGCTCCTGGTGGATACCTGCGCACGCTGGAAGGAGGGGGCATCACCGGAGCGGCTGTGGATCATCGGCCATGCGCTCCGCTCCGCGGTGAAGCGTGGAGACACCCGCGCGCTCTCGGTGCTTGGGTTCCGCGGCGGCGGAGAGCTCGAGGTGACTGCCTCATTCCAGCCCAAGCAGGTCCGGCTCGGAGAGAGCATCGGGATGACCCTGTCCGTCACCAACCGCGCGAAGACACGCCAGCAGGCCGTCGTCGACTTCGCCGTGCACTTCATCAAGGCAAACGGCTCGGCCAGTCCGAAGGTCTTCAAGGGCGGCAAGGTCGATCTCCTCCCCGGCGCGTCCTGCTCCTTCGAGAAGACGATCTCCTTCGCCGCGATGACGACGCGAAAGCCCTACGCGGGCACGCATCGGGTGGAGGCGCTCGTGAACGGCCGGGCCACGGATCTCGGGAGCTTCACCGTCGTCGGTTGAGTGAAGACCCTCACCCCAACCCTCTCCCAGAGGGAGAGGGAGCATCCACGGATCCCAGACCTGGTCCGAGGGCAGAGAAGGACGCAGCGGGCACGGTCCGCTCCAACTCCTCCGGGTTGAGACGGAACCAGCGCGCCACCAACAGCACCTCCTGCGCTTCGTGGGCGCGCAATCCAATGGTTGCCAGCGCTGGCCGCTCGAAGATCTCGCCCACCATCGCCGCCAGGGCGCGCCGCTCGTTCGGAGTCCGCGGGGCGACTAGCTCGGCGCGTACACTCCCTCGGCGGATGACGTAGGCGCGGTCCTCCCCGTCGTGACCAGGGACCGTGTAGACGAAGGACAACTGCTCCACGAACTGGCCAATCTGGAGCAACTCGGCCTGCACCCGCTCCAGCGTCGCCGCACGGTCCCGCAGCTCGGCGGCGAACTCGAACTGGAGACGCCGCGATGCAACGCTCATGCGCTCACGCAGCAGGGCTAGCGGCTGGTCCGTCACCCCATTCAGGAAGTCCCGGGCCTGACTGACACGCGCCAGGTACTCGATGCGCGTGCAGCCGCCGGCACACGGGGACAGGCAGCGCCCGACCTGGCCGCGCATGCAGCGCGGATCCTCCCCCTGCCGGAACAGCTCAATCTGATCCGCCAGCCGCATGGGCGTGTCCGAGGAGCAGTCGCGCAGCTCCAGCAAGTCGCTCACCGCCCGCACCGCCTCGGTGGCGCCGTGCCGGCCGCGGAGCGGACCGAAGTACTCCGCACCATCGTTGATGACCTGCCCCACCACCAGCAGCCGGGGCACGGCCTCGCGAGTCAGCTTGATGAAGCACAGCAAGTTGTCGCGCTTGTGCTCCACGTTGTAGAGGGGCCGCCAGCGCTTGATGAGCCGGAACTCCTCCAGCAGCGCGGCGAACTCGCTCGGGACGTAGTCCCACTCCACGCCGTGCGCATGCCCGATGATCTCCGCCCCCTTCTCCCCGCGCTGGGCTCGGAAATAAGAGAGCAACCGCGTGCGCACCTTCACGGACTTACCCACGTAGAGCACCTCTTCCGAGGGGCCCTTCATGCGGTAGACCCCGGGACGGTTCTCGGCGCGGGCGCGGACATCCTCGCGGAGTTGTTCGAGACGGCGTGCACTCATGCGGCGAATGACCCGGTCTAGAGACACACCGGGGCCGCTCAGCGTATAGCCGTCACGCGAAACCCACCCGGCCACCCGGGTTCCCCGCTCGATGCACGGCCGTCGAGCGAGCGGAGGAGCCAGCCCTCACCGGCCACGACGGGCACCTCGCCCAGAGGTCGGTCTCGTCCTCGGCCACGAGGACGACGGGGGAAGGAGCGGGCATACGTCGCAAAATCCACCCGCTTCCCTCCCCCGCGTGTGAAGCCCCGGCTCAGTTCTGGCCGAGCTTCTCCTTCATCCGCGCGATGCCCTTCTTGTAGGCGTCGTGGTCCTTATTGCTCAGCGCGGACTGGAAGTTCTCCAGCGCCTCGGCCCACTTCTGCTCGCCCTCGTACACGCGGGCGATGTTGTAGAAGGAGCTGGCCTTGATGGTGGCCGCGGCCTTGCCCGACGCCAGCGCAATGGCCTTGCGGTTGGCCCACAGGGCCTCGGCGTTGCGGTTGAGCTTCTGGTACGCCAATCCCAGGTTGCTGTACGCCTGCCCGTGCTCCGGGTTGTTCGCGATCGCCTCCAGATACAGCGACACGGCCTCGTCGAGCTTGCTCTCGTGATAAGCCTTCTCGCCCTGCTTGTTCAGCGTGTCCGCGAGGCGCGTCTGATCCACCGACACCTCGGGGACGGACTGGAAGCCACCGCCCTTGATGAGGCCCTGCATGAAGGAGCCCACCTGACCGCGGTCCTTCACGTCGGTGAACTTGTTGATGTCGTAGAACTCACCGTTGTCGCCAATGCCGAACACCACCCAGACGTTGCCGGCCTTGCCCTTGGGCGGCGTGAAGGTGCGCACCAGCGAGGAGCCTACGTAGACAAACACCTTCGCCTGGCTGTTGTTGGAGACCGTCAGCGAGCCCTGCTTGTCGCCCTCGGTGTAGTTGTGCACGGCGTAGAGGTACTTCACGCCATTCTTCTTCTTCTCCAGCGTGACGGTCTCCGGGCCGTAGCTCGTCGTGTCGTCCACGTCGAGGTTGGCCAGGTCCCCCTGCTTGGCGGAGTAGTAGACGTGGGTCGAGGGGTGGACCAGATGCGAGTCGAGATCGCTCGGCTGCGCGCCCCAGTTCAGGACGATGCGCATGCCGTCCAGGTTCTGAAGCATCACCGGGCTGATGGCATACGACAGCCCATCGCACGGGCACTTCACCACCAGGTTCGAATAGCCGTCCTTCTTGACGATCAGGCTCACCGCGCTGTCATCGGATCCGCCGAAGGGCTTCTCGAACCGGACCGTGCCGTCCGCCGCCGTGGTGCCCTTGATGGACGCCTCGCCATTCTTCTGGGCGATGACCTCCGCACCGGCGATCTTCTGATCCTTCACCGTAGCGCTGAGGATCTGAACCTTGATGGTATCCGCCGCCAACGCGGACACCGGCACCGCGCACCCCAAAGAGAACGCCAACGCAAACAACCGCTTCATGTCTGCTGCCCCCGAAAAGAGAAGTAAAGCGGGGGCAGTCTATGACCCTCCCGGTGGAGCGTTCAAATCCGGACACGCTCCATCCGGGGCACAGTCACGGCGTCACTGGTCGTCACACGGCGTGCCCAGGCGGGCACCGGTGTAGACCCCGAGCTCGTTGTAGATGAGCGGCAGGTTCTCTTCGATGGGCACCGCGCGCAGCTCGATCTTCTTCTTGTTCTCGATCCACGACGAGGGCGCCGCACGGTCCACCAGCAACCGGAGCTCGCCCTTCTTCGTGGCGAAGATCTCTCCCTCCGAGTCGGAGACGATGTCGGTCATCTTCTGCTGCTGCAGGCCGCCCTTGGGGCCGATGGAGACCCGGAAGCTCCGCTCCTCGGACTGATGGAAGCCACGCTCCACCAGGTAGTAGCGGCCCTTCTGGTCGCGCAGCAGCGCATAGGGCACGAACTTCTGCGGGTTGGGCTCGATGGTGGCCTTCTGCACCAGCTCCTGGGCCTTCTCGGACTCGAGCAGCGTGAACGGAATGGTCTGCGCGCCACAACGGACCGCACAGGTCTTCTTCTCCTCGTCCAGCTCCACCTCCGAGTACACGCGCATGTCGAGCCCGCGGAACGAGGGGTTCATGGTCTTGTTGAAGAAGCGCGGCTCGAGGAAGTGGTAGCCGGTAAGCACCCAGGGCGGAGACGCGACCTTGACGAGGCGCTTGGCGTCACCGTAGGCGAGCTCCACGCGCTGCGTCTCATGGGGCATCATCGCCACGTAGTGGCCCTTGCCATCCGTGCATACGCGGATCTGCTCCAGGCGCAGCCGCTCGGCGAGCTTCTCGCCCTGGCCCCGCGCGGACTCGAGGTTCTCCGTGTAGTACTTCGTGGCGAACTCCTCCTGGTTCGCCGCGTCCTTCGCGGTCGTCCAGGCAACCTTGCCCCCCTGCACCTCCAGCTTCATGGCGTCACCGAAGCGGCAGGAGACCTCCTTCACCTGGGCCTGGACGGCCTTCTTCCCCTCGGGCGACGCGCACAGCTTCTCCAGCGCGGTGAACGGGGACTCACAGTAGGAGGAGATGCTGTACGTCTTGAGCAGCTCGTCCGAGATGCTGTTCCAGTCGATCGCCACCGTCGCCGAGGTGCCACACGCCGCGTTCATGGACTTCACCGGCTCGGAGAGCGACTTCTCGGCCTGGGCCGTCTCGGCCTTCCGGTCGAACGCCATCAGCCGGGTGACCGTGCCATCCGCCTTCTGCTTCTGGTGCTGCGCGTACACGTCCTCGCCCTTGAGGGTCTTGGTGCGCGCCTCGTCGAAGGTCACCGTGATGCCATCACGCCGGCCGGGCACGTTGAGGTAGTAGATCCTGCGGCCGCCCCCGCTCGAGCGCATGATGAGCGTGGACCAGCGCCGGCCCCGCAGCTCGGTGCGGTAGTAGGCGTTGTCGCCCGAGGAGTCATCCACCTCGTAGGGGAGCACCTTGCCGTCGAGCTCGCTCCCCGTGCCCTGCACCTGCAGGAGGGCCTTCTTGCTCTCCACGGGGGAGAGCGGAACGACCGCCACCTGCTCCCCTTCCGAACCGGAGTACACCTTTCCCGCTTCCACGGGCGCCGCCGCACGGGCGGGGACTGCACACAGAACTCCAACCACGATGAACATCGCCTGAACGGCTCTCACGTCTGCCTCCTGTAGAGGGCGCCAGGGCCCGCGAGGGGCGGGCGCGAGCGCTCAGAACTCGAATTCGATGCCGTACTTCTTGCAGAACTTGATGACCTTGCCGCGCTCCGTCTCGAACGTCTTCAGCTTGCCTTCGCGCCATTTCCCCATGGCACTGCCAAGATCCTGCTGCTGGCAGTAGGCACGCGTGAGTACAGAGTACGACGCGGGGGTGACTTTCACCTGTTGGCTGCTGCGGGCGAGACGGATTGCCTCCTTGGTATCGCCGTCCTTCAGCGCGCGCTCCGCCTTCTTGAGCAGCTCACGCGCCTCCTCCGGAACGGCCTCACTCCCGGACGACTTGCTCGCGGTGGCACTGGGAGTCACCGTGGTGGAGGTAGAGGTAGAGGTCGAGGTGGAAGTAGCGGCTGAGACAGGGGGCTCCACTTTGACGATGGGCTCAGGCGAAACAGGCGCCTTCGGCTCCGCGGGAACCTGGGGCGCAGGGGCAGGAGTCGGAGCAGGAGTCGGCGCCGCCACGGGAACGGGCGCGATGTTCACAGGCCCAGGAGCGGACCGGGTTCCGAACCACCAGCCCAGGGCCACGAGTGCGAGGACCAGCATCGCCGCCCCCGCCAGCTTGCCCATCCCAGGTCCCGAGCGAGCGGGGACAACCTGCGGCACGGGAGCCTGGACCGCCACGGGCACAGGGGCCACTGCTGGGGAAGCGGTGGCGGGAGCGAGGCTCGCCGGAGGCGGCTGCGGCACCACGGGAGCCGGAATGCGCGCCGTAGACGAGGGCATGTGCGTCGCGGCGAACCCGCCCTCATCCGTCGCGGCAACGGCAGGAGCCCCCATGCGCGCAGTAGAGGCAGGCATATGCGTCGCAGCGAAGCCGACATCGTCCGGCGCAGCAGCGGCCGGAGCCCCGAAACGCGCCGTGGACGCGGGCATGTGCGTCGCGGCAAAGCCACCATCATCCGCCGGGCCAGCAGCCGGAGCCCCAAAACGCGCCGTGGATGCGGGCATGTGCGTCGCAGCGATCCCCCCATCATCCGCCGCGCCGGCAGCCGGAGCCCCAAAGCGCGCCGTAGACGAGGGCATGTGCGTCGCGGCGAACCCGCCATCATCCGCCGCACCGGAGGGCACGGAAGCCGCTCGCGAAGAGGAGAACGAGGGCACCGCCGCTCCGGCGAGCGACTGGAGCGGGCTGCCGGTCAGATCGGCGATGAAGGCTCCGACATCCGGGTAGCGCTCCTGCGGGCTCTTCGCGAGGGCCTTCTCCACCGCGCCGAGGACCCGCGAGGGGAGGTCCGGGCAGAGGGACGCCAGAGGATCGGGCTGACCGTGGACGATGCGGAAGACCACCTGCACGATGCTGCCGCCATCTCCTGCGAACGGGGGCTTGCCGGACAGCAGCTCGTAGACGATGCACCCGAGCGCGAAGATGTCGGTGCGGGCATCCACCTCGCTGTTCTTCCCCAGGGCCTGCTCGGGCGCCATGTACTGCGGCGTGCCGATGAGCACGGCGTCCTGGGTCTGGAGCGTCTGCGAGTCGAGCATCTTCGAGATGCCGAAATCGAGCAGCTTCACCCGCTCGCCCACCACGCCCCCGGAGTCGGTGGGGACGAGGAACACGTTGGCGGGCTTGAGGTCGCGGTGAACGACTCCGGCGCGGTGGGCCGCCTGGAGGGCCGAGCAGACCTGCCGGGTGATGGAGAGCGCCGCGTCAACCGGGAGCGGGCCGCGCGACAGCCGCTGCTCGAGGCTCTCGCCGCGCAGGTACTCCATCACCAGGAAGGGCGTGCCGTCCTGCAGGGTGTCGAAGTCGAGCACCTCGACGATGTTGGGGTGGCCGAGCTGGGAGGCGATCTCCGCCTCACGGCGAAAGCGCGCATACAGCTCGGGATTGAGGCTCGCGCTGTTATGGAGGACCTTGACGGCCACCTGCTTGCCCGGGAGCCGGCGGTGACGGGCCAGGAAGACCGCGCCCATCCCTCCCTTCCCGAGCAGCGAGGTGATCTCGTACGTGTCTCGCAGGACCGCGCCCACGCGAATGTCACTGGCAGCCGGTTGAGTCATGGGGAGCATCGGGCCGGACAAAGGGCCCGGCCCATGACTTAGCCCGCTTCGAGCCCGCTCCGCCAGTGCCCGCCAGGCAGGCATCGCACCGCCGCGACGCTTACTGGGGCCTGCGTCCACTGCCCGGCTCGGTTCTGGACGACCAGACCTTGAACTTCACCCGGGCCTCCTGAAGCATGCGCCCCATCCATGGCCACCACGAAGTCCCCTGAAGCCCTGCCTGAGCAGCCCCGAGCGATAGCGTCGGCACCCGCAGGTGCGCGCCCCCGCCTGGTCGCTGCCCTTTTCACCCCACAGGGACTCTTCTGGGCACTGCTGCTGGTGCTCGCGGTGCAGGCGGTGATTCTGGGGCAGCACCCACGGCGCGCCCTGGACTTCCGTGTCTACCTGCTCGCCGCCGAGCGCTTCCTCGCGGGCGCGGCGCTCTATCCCCCGAGCGACGGCTTCATGCCGTTCAAGTACGCGCCAGTGACGGCGCCCTTGTTTCTCCCGTTCACGCTCGTGCCCGCGCGCGTCGCGGCGGCGCTGTGGAATTTGGGCTCGGTGCTGGCGCTGGGAGCATTGGCCCAGCTCATCTCGCGCGCCGCATCGGCCCCAGGAGAGCGCGCACCCTGGCACTGGGCCGCCCCCGTGGCCACGGTCGCATTGTTGCCCGCGCTCCACCTCGAGCTCTTCTACGCGCAGGTGGATGCGATCATGCTGCTCCTGTTGGTCCTCACCGCTGTAGGCGCCGAGCGCGGAAGGACCTGGGGGCCCGCGACCGCCTTCGCCATAGCGCTGCTGCTCAAGCCTCCCGCGGCGCTCCTCGGCCTCTTCCTGCTGGCGCGCCGGCACTGGCGCGTGCTCACCGCGAGCATCGGAGTGGGGCTCGTGCTCACGCTGCCTTCGCTCGCACGCTATGGGCTCGACGGGCTCCTCACCCAAGGAGAGGCGTGGTTGGACACGCTCGCCCGCACCACCCCACCCTGGGCACTCGGGCACAACCCCCAGGGCCTTCCCACGTTGCTGCTCTCCCTCGTGCTGCCCGTGGAGTCCGTGCCCTCCGGGTCGGCGCTCGCCATGGCACAGGGGCTCGCGCTCGTCCTCTTCGTCGCGGTGGTGGCCTGGAGCAGGGCCGGGCCGATGGAGCTGCTCGCGTTCTGCTGCCTCGGGGTGACGCTGCTCTCACCCCTCGCGTGGCGGGCGAACTTCGTCATGGCATGGCCTCTTCTCTGGGCCACGGCGGCCAGGAAGACGCGCGGGGGACTCGCGTTGGTGGCGGTGGCTGGCCTCACCGGGGTGCTCACCTCGGACTTCCTGCTCGGCGCGGACGGGGCTCGTCACGTCCTGCTCTGGCGCCCCTATGCGCTCGTCTTCACCGCGCTGCTGCTATGGCTGTCCGTGCTGGCGCGCAGAGCGGGACGCAGCGAAGTCCCCAGGACTTCGCTCCCCTGACACAGGCCGAGGCCCCAGAAGAACGCGAAGGTGAGGTGCACGCTGGTGTGGTACGGCAGGTAGTGCACCATCGAGAGGATGTGGAACCCGACGAAGGAGAGCAGCGCTCCCGTGGCCGCGAGGGAACCCGCGCGGTGCCTGCGCACCAGCGCCCGCGCCAGCAGCAGGTGAACCGTGGCCAGGAGTACCAGCCCCACGAGCCCGGTCTCCGCCCACGCCGTCAGCCACAGGTTGTGTGAGTCGGTGGCGAGCAGCTCCGTGATGCCCGTCTCGGGCTGCGTCGCCACCGCAGCGGGCTTGTGGTTGCCAAACCCCACGCCGAGCACCGGGTGCTCCTTCACCAATCGCCACCCCACCGACATCGCCAGAGTCCGCTCTCCGCCGAAGAGGTTCTCGGCCGCTTTTCCCAGGCGCTCGAGCCACGCTGGCGTCATCGCCACCAGGCATGCCAATGCGACCGCCACGGCAAGGCCCACCTTCCGGGGTGTGCCTCGGCTCAGCAACAGCAAGGCGAGCACGCACACGATGAGCCCAGTCAGCAGGGCAGCACGCGCGAACGCGGTGAAGGGAGCGAGCAGCAGCGCACAGACCATCGCTCCGGCCAGAGCCCGGCGCCACGTGATGCCCCTGCGTGCCAGCACGGACAGCGCGGGCCCCAGACTCGCGATCGCGCTGTGCGAAAAACGCAGCCGATGGAAGAGGAGACCTCCGGCCGCATAGCGCGGCTTTTCCGGTGTGCCGAAGTTCTCGTGCAGCCTCGACAGGTTCAGCTTCAAGAGGGCCGGCGGCTCCCACGTCCAGAGGATGAAGTGCTGGGACAGACCTAGCGCCGAGACCAGCAACCACCCCCCGGCCATCAACCCACCCAGCAGCAGCCACGGCACGCCCACCGTTCCGATCGACGCCACCGCGGCTCCCGCGACCGTGTCCAGCACCTGCCCGTAACGGCTGCTCCGCGGCCAGCGCTCCGCCGCGCCCGTTGCGAGCGCCAGCAGCGGAGACACCAGCTGCCACGCCGCCAGCGCCAGGGTGGCTCGCACATAGGCCCGGACATCCGGCTCCAGGCGCAGCTCCTTGCGGAAGGCCAGTACCAGCGACAGGAGCACCGCCACGGCCACGGCGACCTGCTGGACGACCTCCGCGAGGACGATCCCCACAGCCCACACCGCAAGGACGATGGTGACGGCTCGACGCAATGCTCTCTCCTCTACCCTCTCCCTAGAGGGGGTAAAAGTCTCTGCCTGCTCCTCAGAAAGCCCTCGCCGCGCAGCCACAGCAGGGCCGCGGCCACCGACAGCAGCACCACAGGGAGCCACGCGGCCACCGCGGGCGCCATCCGCTCGGAGAGCGCCAGCGTCCGGGTCACCACCATCAGGCCCCACATCGTCACGGAGATGAGCAGGCCCTCGACGATCGCCACCGTCAGGTGTCCCTTGCGCCCCGGGCGCAGCGCCAGTCCCACCGCCAGCAGGGCCGCGGGCAAGCTCGCCAACGGGTGGGAGAACCGGTTGTAGAGCACGAGCGAGAACTGCCGGGTATCTCGCCCCACCTCCCCACGGACGCGGATCTGCTCACGCAGCACGGGGATCCGCATCTGCTCGGGCCGGCCGGGGCGGAGACGGAACGTGTACGGCGTGACCCCCAGGTCGTACTCGGCCTCCGCCACCTGGCGCACCTGGGACTGACCGTCCTTCGTGAAGGAGCGCTCCACCACGCCACTCAGCTGCCAGCGGGTCCCCTCCACCGGCCGCATCGACTGCGCGTCCAGGCGCCGCCCCAGCCGGAACTCCGGGGTGACGGTGAGGATGGCCACGTTCTCGAAGCCCTCCTGCGCATTGCCGGCGCGCAGGTAGAAGATGTGATCTCCCTTGCGGAACCACTGCTTGGGGGTGTGGTACACGCCCCAGTCTCCCCAGCGGTTGAAGCGCTGGGTGGTGATCTCCTCCACGCGCCGGGCGGCATCCACCACCACCCACTCGTCGAAGGCGATGAGCCCCACGCAGGCCACCGCCACGCACAGCGCCACCGGCAGGTAGAGCGCGTTGGGACCGAAGGTGAGGGACTGCATCGCCGTCACCTCGCCGCGCTTGCGCAGGGAGGAGATGGAAGTCCCCGCGGCCAGCAGCAGCGCCACCGGCCCGAGCTGCTGCGTGGCCACCAGCGCCTTGTTGGCGTACAGCACCAGCACGTTCCAGACCCAGCCCTCGCCGGTGTACTGGCGCGCGCGGTCCACGAAGTCCACCACCAGGAAGATGGAGAGCACGGCGGCGAGGATGCCCACCGCGAACTGGAGGTACGTGCGGACCACGTAGCGGAAGAGCGTCCCTTTCACCGGACCGTCCCCGCGCGGCTGACGCGGTACATGGCCACCAGGCCCACCACGCCGAAGACGATGTTGGCGAGCTGGTTGGCCAGCGGCAGCGGCAGATGACCCTTCAGGCCCAGCTGCTCGAAGAACCGCATCAGCAGGTGGAAGGCCACGTAGCCACCCAGCGACAGCAGGTAGCCCCATGCGCGTCCGCCCTGCCGCCGCCCGATGGCCAGCGGTGTGCCCAACAGCGCGAAGGACAGCGGCGCGAGTGAGTGCCCCAGCCGGTTGTACAGCGAGTTCAGGAAGGGCGTGGGATCACCCCCGGTGCGCCTGGCCTCGTCGGCGGCCTGGAGCAGCTCGCTCGGAGTGAGCTCCTCCTTCGGCGAGCGGAAGCGGTTGCGCCGCCCCATGGCTCCCTCCACGCCCACCGCGATCTCCGCCTGCTGGAAGGTGATGACCGAGTACGACGAGGAGTCCTGATTGGCCCGGTGTGCCTCGCCATCGCCGAGCTCCAGCGTCAGCACCTGCCCGGAACGGTTGGTGTTCACCTGACCGTTGCGCGCGAGCATCAACAGGGGCGAGGACGGCTCCCGGTCATCATGGAGCAGCACGTTGGTCCACCGGCGGTCCTCTGCATCCACCTTCTCGGCGTAGACGGTGAGGTTGGACAGGTCTTCGTAGAAGACGCCGGACTTCACGTCGCCCACCACGTTCTTCTTGATGAGCTCCGCGACGAAGCTCTTGATGCTGGTGAGGCCCCACGGCTCGGCGGTGGAGGTGATGAGCACCATGAGCCCGGCGAGCACCAGGCCAATGGCCAGCGGCCCCGCGAGCAGCTGCACCGGTCCGATGCCGAGCGCCTGGAGCGCGGTGAGCTCGCGGTCCTCCGACAGCCGGCCCAGTCCCAGGAGGATGGCCAGCAAGAAGGCGACGGGTATCGCCATCATCAGGAAGTGCGGCGCGAGGTAGACGATGAGCTGCGCCAGGTCCTCCAGCGTCACGGAGGACCCGAGGATGACGTCCGTCCCCCTCAGGAACTGCATGACGAAGAGAAGCAAGAAGAGGAACGCCACCCACACCACGAGGGGGACGACCAGCTCCTTGAGGAGATAGCGGGAGAGCAGGCTCACGGCGTCAGGTCACTTCACGGCAGGCGCCCGCAGCCCCTTGGCACCGATGTCCCGCCGGAAATGCATGCCCTCGAAGTGGATGTGAGCCGTGGCGGCGTACGCCTGGGAGCGAGCCTCGGCCAGGTCCGTGCCGCGCGCGCACACGGTGAGCACCCGGCCACCGGCCGTGAGCCACGCACCACCCTTTTCCTCCACCCCCGCGGCGAACACCGGGCAACTGGCCGATACCGAGTCCACACCCTCGATGCGATCGCCCCGCCTCGGCGTCTCCGGGTAGTTCTGCGCGGCGAGCACCACACCCACCGAGGCGCCGGGGTGCACCACGAGCGGACGCTGCTCCAGCTTGCCGCGCGCACACGCATCCAGCAGCGGCAGCACGTCCTCCGCCAACTGCATCATCAACACCTGCGTCTCGGGGTCACCGAAACGCGCGTTGAACTCGAGCACCTTGGGCCCTTGACGCGTCAGCATCAGCCCCGCATACAGCGCGCCCCGGAAGGGGATTCCCCGCCGCCGCAGCGTCGCCAGTGTCGGGGCAATCACCTGCTCGCCCACCTCGGAGAGCTGAGCAGCGGACAGGAAGGGCGCCGGTGCGTACGCGCCCATGCCACCGGTGTTCGGCCCTGTGTCGCCCTCCCCTACCCGCTTGTGGTCCTGCGCCGGAGGGAGCAGCACATAGCGCTCGCCGTCGCACAGGGCGATGACGGAGACCTCCTCGCCCTCCAGCAGCTCCTCCAGCACCATCCGCTGGCCCGCGGTCCCCATGGCGCCCACCGCGCGCACCGCCTCGCGGGCGGCCTGTGCGTCGTGCGCCACGATGACGCCCTTGCCCGCCGCCAGCCCGTCCGCCTTGACGACGATGCGGCCCTGCTCCACCGCGTAGGCCTCGGCCTGGGCCACGTCGGTGAACACCTGGAAGCCGGCGGTGGGCACGCCCGCCTCGGCCATGATCTCCTTGGCGAAGGCCTTGGAGCCCTCGATGAGCGCGGCCCCCGCCACCGGGCCGAAGCAGGGAATGCCGGCCGCGACGAGCGCATCCGCCACTCCCGCCACCAGCGGCGCCTCTGGGCCCACCACCACCAGGTCCACCTGCTCCCGCCGGGCGAGCGCCACCACCTCGTCGGGCGCATCGGCCTTCAGCGGCACGTTGGTAGCCACGCGGGCAGTGCCCGGATTGCCCGGGCCCACCAGCAACCTCGTCAACCGCGGGCTCTGGGACAACTTCCACGCGAGCGCGTGCTCCCGCGCACCAGAGCCGAGCAGAAGGACCTTCACATCAACCTCGTTTGTCGAGTGAGTAGAGGACGCGTTTGGCGGGCAGGAACGAAGGATCCAGGCTCAGGAGCCTGACCAACCGCTCGCGGCTGGAGGCCCCCTCCAGCTCGGCCAGCTTCACTTCCGCCGAGTACAGCTTCGGGGCATGTGCCAGCGCGTCGCGCAGGGAGCGCTTGGCCAGCTCCAGCTCCTTGGACTCCACCCATACCAGTGCCTGCGCCAGGTGGGCGATACCCTCCTGGCGTCCACCCGCCACCGCGTGAGCGGCATGCAGCTTCGCCGTCTTCAGATCCTTGCGGCCCAGGGCGATGAGGGTCCGGTAGGTGGACGCGACAGCGTGGTTGGTGTCGATGTCGTTCACCTTCTTGAGCAGCTTCTCCGCCGCCGCGCCCTCTCCCTGGTGGAAGCGTAGCAGCCCCTCGTAGAGGAGGGCCTGGAGGTCATCTGAACCGCGGGCAGCCGCCAGGATGGAGCCGTCGAGCCCCTCGAACAGCTCTCCAGAGCGCATGTAGAACGGGGTGACGACCGGCCGGGGAGCCAGCCGCAGCGGATCTCCCTTGCTGGCTTGGAAGAGCATGCGGAAGGCCTCGTCCCGGCGTCCGTCCTGGGCGGCGGCCACTCCGGCCAGCATCAGGGCATCCACATAGCGATCATCCAGCTTCGAGGCCTCCATGAAGAGCGCCGTCGCATCGGCGGGCTTTCGCTCGAGCAGCCGCAGCCGGCCCTCGAGCATCTTCTCCACGACGGGCGCGTCCAGGCGACCCTTGAGGCTGGCGAGGTGCTCGGCCGCCGTCGGGGCGTCCTTGCGCGCCACGGCCACCAGGAAGAGCTGCAGGTGCGCCGCCGGATTGTTCTTCACCAACTGAAGGGACTCGCGGGCCGCCTTGGCCGCCGCCTCCAGGTTGTTGGCCAAGCGTTCCGCGGCTGCCAGGTGCACCAACAGCTCCGACACCTCGCGCTCGTCGTACTTGTCGCGGTTGCGCAGCATGGCTCGCAGGGCACCCAGCCCACCGGCCAGTCCGTTCTCCACCTGGTAGCGCATTACCGCCATCGCGAGCAGCGCCTGGAAGTCGGCCGGTGCGCTCTTGAGGCGCGACTCGTAGAGATCGCGCGCCAGCTCCACCTGACCCACCTCCAGGAAGATGCGGGCCAGGGTGGACCGGGTCTCCCAGTGATCGGGATCCTGAGCGAGCCGCTTCTGCAGCCGCTCGATCGCCAGCGAGTAGTCGCCGGCCGTCTCGTCAGCCAGCGCGCGGTAGTAGTGCACGCGCTGGAAGTCCGAGGCGATCGCCAGAGCCGACTCGAAGTGCTGGTTGGCCAGCTCGCGGGAGGACTTCAGGAAGACACGGCCCAGCACCAGGTGGGCCTCGGCCTTCTGCGCCGGAGTGCCCACCTTGGGATTGGCCAGCACCTCCTCGGCGAGCTTCTGCGCCTGCTGCACGTTGTCCGAGTTGGTGGAGCGCGCGAGCAGGAGGTTGGCGTGCGCCACCAGCAGGTCCGGACCGCGGCTTGCCCGGCCCTCGGCGGCTTCAATGAGGGAGCTCGCCTCCTGGAAGGTCGCATCGTCCATCCGCGAGCCGAGCCCCAGCGCGAGCGCCTGCACGTAGCCACCGATGGCCGTGTCGCTCCGAGGATCCAACAGCAGCGCCCGCTGGAAGGACTCCGCCGCCTCCGAGTAGGCAATGCGCTGATCCTTCTCGAGCAGCGACTGCCCCTGGGCGAGGAACTGCTTGCTGTCACCGCTGTTGGCGTCCAAGAACATGAGCTGCCAGCGCGGCAGCACGGACTCCAGGGCGGGAGGAAGCGGGGCCGCCGCGGTCTGCTGGCCGGACGGGTTCGTGGTCTCGCTGCCGCCACCACCGCCGGACTGACCGCCCACCAGGGCCTTCACCTGGGGGACGAACATGTACGCGGCCCCACCGCCACCCACGAGCAGCAGGACCACCGCAGCCGCCACGAGGGCACCACGGCCTCCACCGCTCGAAGCGGACACGGCCACGCCGGAACGCGAATTCACCGCGCTGCGGGGCTCGGCCGCCAGCACGGGAGCAGGACGCACACCGCTGCCGGACTCTGGAGGCAGCGGCGCGGGCGCCTGGGCCCCCGAGTCGCCGAGCGGAGGCAGATCGATGACCTCCACCCGAGTCTCGGGCGCGGGAGCGGGCGTGGGCGTGGTGGGCTTCTGCTGTCCGCGACTCCGGCACTCCTCACATGCACCGAGCGCCTGGTCGAACGGGTCTACCAGCTTCTTGCCGCACTCACGGCACGCCTTGGGGGCCGCGGGAGCACTGACGGGTGCCGGAGCAGCAACGGGCCTGGGAGCCGCAGCGGGCGCTGGCTGCGAGGACGGTGCACCGAAGAAGTCGAGGAGGGGATCACTCTCTGGAGCCGCCGCGGCCACGGGGGGAGGCGAGCTGAATCCAGGCGGCGCGTTGAAGTCGAAGATCCCGTCGTCCGCCATCTCCGGCAATGCCGCGGCGGCGGGCTTGGGCTGCGGCGCGGGCGCGGCTGGCCGAGCCTGTACCGGAGCGGCCGGCCTGGGCTGCGGCGCGTCGAATCCGGGCGGAGCGTTGAAGTCGAAGATCCCGTCGTCCGCCATCTCCGGCAACGCTGCGGCGGCGGGCTGTGGCGCGGCTGGCCGAGCCTGCACCGGAGCAGCCGGCTTGGGCTGCGGCGCGGGCGGCTCGAACCCAGGCGGCGCGTTGAAGTCGAACAGCGCGTCGTCCGAAGGCACCGAGTAGGCCGGCACAGCGGGCTTGGGCTGTGGCGCGGGCGCGGCTGGCCGGGCCTGCATCGGAGCAGCCGGCTTGGGCTGCGGCGCGGACGTGGGAGGCGGCGAGATCTCGTCGAACAGCAGATCGCCCGACGGAATCGAATAGGTCGGGGTCCCCGGCTTGGACGAGGCGCCGATGTCGATCGTCGGATTGGACGGAGACGACTGGGTGAGCTCGGAGAGGTCGCCGAACAGCGAGTCCTTGTCCAACGGAGCGGCTGGCGTTGCCGGCCTGCCGATCGCCGCCAGGTCGTTCAGCAGCGCGTCCGACGGGGACTCGTTGGGATCCGGCGCCGGCTCGAGGTCCCCGAGATCGCCGAACAGCGAGTCGGACAGGGACGCGGACGGGGTGGCCGGTCTCGCGTTGGAGGCAGCAGGCTTCGCCGCCGCGGGTTTGGCCGCGGGGGCGGGCTTGGCCGCGGGGGCAGGTTTCGGCGCGGCGGCAGCGGGCTTGGACTCCGGGACCGCAGGCGAGTCCTCGCGCTTCACCAACTGGAGGTGACGGCAGCGCGGGCACTGCGCACGCACGCCCTTGGGCGTGATGACCCGGTCATCGATGGCGTAGGCCGCCGCACATTTTTGGCAGATGATCCGCATGGCTCAGTGCCGGAAGTGTCGCACTCCGGTGAGCACCATGGCCATTCCATGTTCATCGGCTGCAGCGATGATCTCTGAGTCCCTCACCGAGCCGCCAGGCTGCACCACGCAGGTGGCCCCCGCCCGGGCGGCCTCGTCGAGCCCATCCCTGAAGGGGAAGAAGGCATCCGAGGCCACGGCGCTCCCCTTGAGGGCCTCGCCCCCCCGGGCCGTGGCGATCTTCGCCGAGTCCACCCGGCTCGTCTGCCCGCCCCCGGCGGCCAGCAATTTCGAGCCGTTAGAGAACACGATGGCGTTGCTCTTCACGTGCTTGCACACCCTCCAGGCGAAGCGCAGAGCCCTCTCCTCCTCAGGGGTGGGGGCGCGCTTGCTGACGACCTTCCACTCCAGCTGGGGCTCAACGGCGTCCTTATCCTGGAGTACCAGGCCGCCGGACACGCTCCGGGCCTCCAGCTGGGCCCTCGGGCGGGCAGCCGTCGAGGCCAGGCCAGGGCCCGCCTCCAGCAAGCGCAGGTTCTTCTTGGCCGACAGCACCTGCAGGGCCTCGGCCGAGTAGGTCGGGGCGATGACGGCCTCGAGGAACGTCTCCGCCAGGGCCTCGGCGGTGGAGCGATCCACCTCGCGGTTGAGCGCGACGATGCCACCGAAGGCGGACACCTCGTCGATGGCGCGCGCCGTGCGGTAGGCCGTCACCAGCGAGGCGTCCAGCGCCACCCCACAGGGGGTGTTGTGCTTGATGATGACGGCGCAGGGCTGCTCGGGGAACTCGAGCACCAGGCCGAGGGCCGCATCCAGGTCCAGGATGTTGTTGTAGGAGAGCTCCTTGCCCTGGAGGACGCGGGAGAAGGCCACGGTGGGCTCCGCGGGCGCGGCATGTTCGCGGTAGAAGGCGCCGCGCTGGTGCGGGTTCTCGCCGTAGCGCAGGTTCTGCACCTTCTGGAACGCGAGCGTCTGCTCCTGGGGGAACGGCTCGCCAGCCTGCGCCGACAGCCAACCCGAGATGGACGCGTCATAGGCCGCGGTGTGGGCGAAGGCCTTGCGCATCAGCCGCCGGCGCGTCTCCTCACTGGTGGCGCGGGACTTCTCCAGCTCGGCCAGCACGGCCTCGTAGTCGTCCGGGTCCACCACCACCGTCACGTGGCGGAAGTTCTTGGCCGAGGCCCGCACCATGGCCGGACCGCCGATGTCGATCTGCTCGATGACGTCGGCCTCGGAGGCCCCGGAGGCCACCGTCTGGCGGAAGGGGTAGAGGTTGACGGCTACCAGGGAGATGGGGGCGATGCTGTTGGCGGCCATCTCCGCCCGATCACTCTCCAGGTCCGGCCGTCCGAGGAGGCCACCGTGGATGCGGGGGTGGAGCGTCTTCACCCGGCCCCCGAGGATCTCCGGGCTCTGGGTGTGCTCGGACACCTTCTTCGCGGGCACGCCTACCGCCTGGAGCGCGGCGAGTGTGCCCCCGGTGGAGAGCAGCTCGAAGCCGAGCCGGACGAGCCCTTGCGCGAAGGGGACCAGACCGCGTTTATCGGAAACGCTGAGGAGAGCCAGCACGGGTTTGCACGCCTCTGTCTGTAGGAGAGGCGGCTCGTCTAGCAACCACCCCACGGGGTGTCAACGAAGCATGCAACCCGTGTGCGCCTGCTGATTCCGGCCCGATTCTCAGGGCTTACGGGCGGAAACAGGAGGCTCGGCCTCGGTGGCCTCACGCAGCTTGAGCAGGCCGCGCGTCTCCACCTGGCGGATGCGCTCGCGGGTGAGGTTCATGATGGCCCCCACCTCCTCCAGCGTGATGCCGCCCTTCTCCGCCACATCCAGGGCGCAGGTGTGCTCCAGCTCCCAGATCTCCTTGTCCGGGAAGTTGAGCTTGATGGACCCGGTCTCCGGGTTCACATCCAGATAAAGGTTGTGCTTGCAGGACACGAAGAGGCACGGACGGGAACCGTTCACACAGTCCGCCCGCGTCTTCGGCCGCTGCGAATCGACGGCCGTGAGGAGATCAGCCTCCTCAGGGTCGATCTGCCCCGTCAGGCGGCGGCGGCGCAGGTCCCTCGCCATCTCCTTCCGCGACATCGTCTTCGAGCGACGGCGCTCCGCCCCACCATCCGCCTCCGCGGGCGCCTCCTCCTCCGGCCGCTGCTGCTTCACTTCAGACATGTCCCCTCCAACGATGAATCCACTCTACCCGGTCCCTCACCCGTCATCCTATTGCGAATGGAGCTTTTCGTCTCGGCGCGCGGTAACCGCACTCCCCAACCGTGCCACGTCCCGGACCAGCTCCCGGGCCCTTGACTTCAACGCAGCCAGATCCGCCTCCAGGGTGCGCCGGTGCTCCACACCAAAGGCGCGCTCCCCTAGCTGATCCTGAAACCCTTCGAACACCTCGGAGAGATCCCGCTCCAGCTGATCGATGTGATTCCTGTGGAACAAGAATGAGCGCTTGATGTCCTCCAGGGTGTGACCCTCGGCCATCATTTTTTTGATGGCGTTGATCCGCCGAACTGATTCCACCGGGTACAGCCCCCGGCTCCCCTGGTGCTTGCCCTTGCGCCCCACCCGCCGGCAGCGAGGCAACAAGCCCACCTGCACGTACTTGCGGAACGTCGCCTCGGAGAGCTGAACGCCCCGAGGACGGAAGATCTCGAGGATCTCCCGAGCAGGCAACCCGCCGGCGAAGTCGCGTTCGATGCGTTCGAGCTCGTCGGGCTCCAGCAACTGCATGCCTTCCATTGAATATATGCTACTGAATGGACGCCATTGAATGCCAGAAAGGCCGCGAAGCTGTCAACAAAAGCCTGTAGCAGTCGGTAGCACCGGGCGTACGGGGGCCGCGGCGCGCCGGATCAAGCCAGCGGCTTAGGGGTTACGAAGTCGGGGAGTGAACGGCGGGGGCGCTACTTCCGGGTCGCGTTGAAGCTCTTCGTCACCCGGCCGTTGGGGGTGATGGTGACGTCGAAGGACTCAGTGCGAGAGGGGTGCTTGAAGGTCACCTTGTGGGGACCCGGAGCGAGCGGGATGTTCGCGGTCCCCTGCAACTCTCGACGAACCCGATCGCCGTCGACATAGACGTCGGCATACGGCACGGCCTTGACGGTGAGCGTCCCCTTGGCCTGCGCGGCGGGAGCCTGCTCCGTCGGCGTCTGCCCCGCGGTCTCCGTCGGAGCCCGAGGAGGCTCGGACGACGGGGCCACGGCCACCACGGCCCCCGCATCGGGCACCCCAGCATCGAGAGCAGCCGCGACAGCGGAGTCCGAGGAGGGCTGCGTGGGAACGTCGGCCTTCGCTCCGGACGAAGCGGTGGCATCCGCCGGAGTCCCACCCGTCGGAGGAGTCATGGTGGGCGCCGGAGTGGCTGACACGGAAGCCGAGGTTTCGGGAGCCGGCGGCTTCGACGGCCGCACCAGGGCCGCCACCCCGCCGATGAGGACCACGGCCGCCACGCTCGCGCCCACCCAGAGGCCCTTGCCCCCGCGCGTCGACACCGGGGCATCCATCACAGGAGTACCGGCGGGCATCACCTGCGCCACCCTGACGGGGGCCGGAGCTGGGGCAGGCTCGAGGGCCGCGGGCTCCGGCGTGCTCCCCTGCCCCGCCGGGCTGACCACGGGCATGGGGCGGGAGTTCCGCGAACTCTCGGCCGGGGGCAGTGGCTGGGTGGAGCGCGGGGGAAGCGGCTCGCGAGACAGGACCTGGGTGGACGCGGAGACCAGGGCCTCTTCGGGGGCCTCCGGACGCACCGGCCTGTCGCGCCCCGAGGCCGGATTGGACCCGGGCAGCACCGCGGTGGCCTCGCGAGCAGGTGCGGGCGCCTGAGCGGCGGACCCGGCCACCTCCACCGAGGGCGACTCCCCCGTGCGGCTCCGAGCGCCCGTAGCCGGGTTCGTCCCCGCCACGGGAACGCTGCCGGAGCGGCTGCGCTGCGAGCGCTCGGTCAGCGCGGACGGAACCGCGATGTACTGGGTGAGGGGCACGTCGAAGAGCCGCCGCACGAAGGTGCCCACGTCCGTGTCGTCCACGCTGGCCGCGCGGTGCAGCACGAACTGGGCGAGCGCGCGCTCCATCTCGCCCGCGGACTGGTAGCGAACCTCCGGGTCGCGCTCGAGCGCGGTGCACACCACCTCGCTCAGCTCCTCGGGCACATCCGGGTTGAGGCGGACCGGCGGAGTGATGACGCTCTCCTGCACCGCGCGGAGCACGGCGAGCTCCGAGTCCCCATCGAACAACCGGCCGCCGATGAGCATCTCCCAGAGCACCACGCCGAGCGCGAAGACGTCCGTGCGAGCATCCACCGCCTCACCGCGCGCCTGCTCCGGGGACATGTACGCGAACTTGCCCTTGAGCACTCCCGGCTGGGTCAGCTTGTCGCGGTGCTTGGCAATGCCGAAATCGGTGAGCTTCACCGCGCCGTCGTAGGACAGCAGCACGTTGTGCGGGGTGACGTCGCGGTGCACCAGGTGAATCAGCTCCCCATCCGGGGACTTGACCCGGTGCGCGTACTGGAGCCCAGCCGCCACCTGCGCGCCAATGTGCGCCACCAGCACCGGCGGAACGGAGATGCCCTTCTCCCGGCAGCGCTTGCGCAGCTCCCACAGCGAGCAGCCACGCACGTACTCCATGGCCAGGTAGAAGGTGTCCTCGTGCTTGTCGAAGTCGAAGATCTGCACCAGGTTGGCGTGGTTGAGCCGTGAGGTCAGCCGCGCCTCGTCGATGAACATCTGCACGAACTCGGCGTCCGCGAGGAACGAACGCACGCGCTTGATGACGACTTCCTTCTCGAAGCCCTCGGCGCCCATGGAGGTGGCCAGGTAGATCTCGGCCATCCCTCCCTCGGCGAGCTTGCGCTTGACGACGTACTTGCCGATGGGAGTGCCTGCTTCGAGTGTCACGGAGGAGATCCTGGAGAGCGAGCTAGAACTTCACGACCACTCGAGTGCTGCTGTTGGCCTTCACCTCGACCCGCTGGGTACGCGTCCCCAACTCCGGGTTCGAGAACTTGCATTCGTACACGCCGGCGGCGAAGTGGACGTCCGGCAACGGGGTGCTCCCGAGGTTGCGCCCACCGCAGGACACCTCGGCCCAGGGGGTGACCGCGAAGCGCACCGTGCCCTGACGCGACTCCTGTGACTGTTGTGACTGTGTGGACGGACGCGCTACCGGGGCCGTCGCGAGCCGCTCGGGCTCCGGCTTCTGCGCTTCCCGGGACGGAGCATTCTGAACGGGCGCGGCCACTGCGGGCTTCGGCTCCTCCCGAGAAGGCGCAGGTTGCGCGGGAACCACCGGCTGCGAGGGCTCCGGCAGAACCGGCTTCGTCACCGAGCCCGCTGCCGCCACAGGAGCGGGCATGGAGCGCACGGCCCACCACCCGCCCAGGCCCACGCCCACGACAAGTCCCACCCCCACCGCCAGCAGGGCGAGCCGGTACGGCTTCCGGGGAGCCTCGACGGGAGGAGGCATGGCCGGCACACGCGACCGGCTCGACCTCGGCACCAGCGTCTTCTCGGGGTCGGAGTCCTCGGTGCGCGACTCCTCTCCGGACTCGGGGGCGGGCGTACGGCGCCGTCCGGGCTTCGAGGAAGAAAGGGAGCGAGGCTCCTCCGCGAGCTCGGGCGCCGGCGCACGGCGAATGTCCACGGTGCGCCGGGGCTCCTGCTCCTTGCGCTCGGAGGACACGGCCCGCTGATCGCCTCGGGAGGGCCGGCCTGGGGTGCGCTGCTGCACCCGCTCCAACCGGTCCGTCGATTCCCTGCGCTCCGACGGAGCCTGCGTGTCCACCTGGCGCGGCGAGGCCATCGTCTCGGCGGAGGAATTCTCGAGTGCCTTCTCGTGCGCCTTGCTCGCACCGGCGGGCGACGCGGAGTCGGCCTCCTCCACGAGCACGTCGCCCAGCCGAGCCTCCTCGGCCAGCCGCGCGGCATACACGTCCTTCATGAAGGCCGCCACGTGCGCCGTGGACGACGGCAGCTGGTGAGCCAGCAGCCAGTCCTCCAGCGCGAGTTGCAGCTGCAGCGCCTCCGCGTACCGGTCCTCCGGCTCGCGCGTCAGCGCCTTCATGACGATGGGGTCCAGGTCCTTCGGCACGCGCGGGTTGATCTGCGAGGGCGGCGAGATGGTGCAATCCGCCACCGCCTGCAGCGTGGCCATGTCCGTGAGGCGCTTGAAGAGGCGCATCCCGGTGAGCAGCTCGTAGAGCACCACGCCCAGGGCGAAGATGTCCGCGCGGCGGTCCAGGTTCTTCTGCCCGGCGGCCTGCTCCGGCGCCATGTACGAGTACTTGCCCTTGAGCACTCCCGAGCGCGTCACGGTGGCCTGGTCCGCCGCCTTGGCGATGCCGAAGTCCACCACCTTCACCCGCCCCTCGAACGTCAGCAGGATGTTCTGCGGGGAGATGTCCCGGTGGACGATGCCCAGCGGCTTGCCCTGGGCGTCCTTCTGCTTGTGCGCGTGGTCCAGGCCGGCGCAGGCCTCGATCATGATGCGGCACACCAGCGGTACCGGAATCAGCTGGCCGCTGCGCTCCGCGCGCTTCCACACGCGCCGCAGATCCTCGCCGTGGATGTACTCCATGGCGATGAAGAAGGTGTCGTCCTGCGCCCCCAGGTCGTAGATGTCGACGATGTTGGGGTGATCCAACCGCGCGGCGATGCGCGCCTCGTCCAGGAACATCCGGACGAAGTCCTCGTTCTCCGCCAGGTGCGGGAGGATGCGCTTGATGACGAGCAGCTTCTCGAAGCCCTCGGGACCCCGCTGGCGCGCGAGGTAGATCTGCGCCATGCCTCCCATGGCGAGCCGCTTGAGGAGCTGGTATTTGCCGTAGTTCTCGTTCGACACGATGCGACAAGCCCCCCTCCCCACGGCGCCGTGGCCGTGTGAGGGGAACACCCGGAGGCGGAAGGGGCCCCGAGCGTAAGCGGCCCGGCCGGGAGGGTCAAACGTCCTGTCGCACTTTTCCCCGCACTACCCCCCGCGACGGGCCGGGGCTCTGACCTGGCGGGTCTCGCGCATGAGGGCCTCCAGCTCGTCCAGGTGCCGCTGCAGCACGGGCATCAGCAGAGGCGCGGCGTCCACCCGGTCGAACAAGTCCAACACCCGGTCCACCTTGCGCTCAATCTCCGCGGCCCGGGCCGGGCTGATGCGGCGCAGGAGCAGGTCCACACCCGCCTCCATGAGCACACGGGCCACGGCGTCGCGGGAGACGAGTGGCTCGTCCTGCCGACG
Source organism: Archangium lansingense (assembly GCF_026626635.1). Taxonomy (GTDB): domain Bacteria; phylum Myxococcota; class Myxococcia; order Myxococcales; family Myxococcaceae; genus Archangium; species Archangium lansingense. The sequence continues at coordinate 5,013,555 of NZ_JAPNKA010000001.1, read as the reverse complement.
CTGCCCTCCCCCGTTGATGACGCGCAAGCCACCCGGCGAGCGGGCGGACGGCGCGGACGAGCGGCGGGTGAGCGGGCGCTCGGAGGTGGAGTTGTCTTCGTGCTGTCGGGAGCTCACCGTCGCCTCCTGCTGCGGGGACGCCCTCAGGGTACTCAGCATGGGTTGCCCTCCAATTTTCCGGTCAACCGCACAGACCGATGCAGAGCTGTAGCACCCAGGGCCGACATATCCCTTCCGGAGCCGGATAACCGGCCCCGGAGCGTTTCCCCCACCGCGCTCAGCGGCACACGCGGCGGTAGTAGATATCCACCTTCGCGCCCGGCACGGGGGCCGTGGCGAAGACGACGCTGTTGGTGGCGCCGTCATAGGTCCAACCACTGGTCACCACAGCACCATTTACCCTCACCACGATGCTGCCCGCGTCTGGTAGCTCGCTGAGTGGGAAGCGGTCCTGGGCGGAGAAGGCCTTGGTGGCCACCGAGCGCAGCAGGGGCGCGTAGTCCGCGGAGCAGGCGGAGAGCACCTCGCCACCCGTGCGGCCCGCGGCCTCGGCATAACGCGTACCCGCGCCGCCCGAGGTGGGGCAGCCGGAGGCCGTCGGCGCGATGGCGTAGATGGTCATGCGCTGCGGCTGGTTCTCACCCTTGCGCGTGCGGAGGAAGCGCACGTAGGTGTCCACGCTGTCGGGCGAGTGGTCGTCCTCATCACCCATGAAGACGACCACCAGCGCGGCCTCGTCACGCAGGAAGCCCAGGTTGCCGTCGTTCTTCGGAGGCGTGCGCGGATCATCCGCGCCATTCACCAGCGGAGGCGACAGGGCACGCCTCACGGCCTCGAAGCCCTGCTCCACCGTGGCGCACTGGCCCACGTTCACGTTCTGTTGCAGCACGGAGGCCAGGCCCGGCGTGCGGTTCGTCAGCAGGCGCGGCCGGCTGCCATCCACCGGGAAGAAGCGCCCCGCCTCACCACCCCGCGCACCACCGGGGCACGCGTCGGAGATCTCATCGATGCCCGTGGTGGTGACCGCCACGTGCAGATCCACGCCCCTGGCCAGGGCGGCGTCGGCGAAGGCGGGCATGGCCGAGACGATGCGCGGCTGCTCCTCCACCATGGACGCGGTGTTGTCCACCACGAAGAGGACGTCCACCTTGGAGCCGTCCTGCTGGATGAACGTGTCCGTCTTGTCCATGCGCCGAGAGGACTCGCCGATGAGCGGGACGAGCAGCGGCTCGGGCAGATCCGACGAGTCCACGAAGAGCGGTGACATGTTGAGCCCGTACACCTGGGCCAGGTAGCCCACCGTCACGGTGAAGCCATCGTTTGGATCCAGCGTGAAGGGCGTGCCCGGCGCGCCCTGGAGCTCGAACTCCCCATCCGTGGTGCCTGCACCGATGAACACGTTGGACACCGTCACCGGCGTGCGGCAGGCGTTGAGGTAGTTCACCTCGCGCGGGGCCGGAGCGCAGTCCGGGCGCGACACGCCGTAGTCCACGAAGCGCGGCGAGGCCACCAGGCACGCGTTCTGCGAGTGGGCCAGCAGCGGCACCACCACCACCGGGTTGGCTGGATCCGCCGGCTCGAACTGTACCGCCCCCGTGAAGTCACCTCCCGTCACGGGCGAGCGGAAGGCCACCATGTAGCTGAAATAGTCCCCCGGCCAGATGATGGCGCCGTCCAGCTCGCCACCGGGCAGGCTGAACACCCCGCCCCCGCTGTCGCTCAGGCGGATGTTCTTCACCGCGCAGATGTCCGTCCCAACGTTGGCCACCTTCACGCCCAGCACCGCGCCATAGCCCGGCTCCACCGTGCCGAAATCCACCACCGGCGGAGTCACGGCCAGCTGGCAGGGCAGGTGCGGCTCCGCGAAGCCTGTGAAGTCCAGCTCCGTGGAGCTGCCCGTGTACACGTCCGTCGTCATCAGCAGCCGGCCCGCCGCCGCCCCCTCACGCGTGGGCTCGTAGTAGACCTTGAGGTTCACCTCCTCGCCGGGCAGCAGCCGGAGAGGCAGCGCCAGGGGTGCCACGTTGAACTGGACGTCCGTGTCCGGGTGCCCGTCCAGCGAGTGGAACTCGAGCCCGTAAATGGTGAGCGGCCCCCCGTTGGAGGCACCGCAGTTCTTCACGTTGACGACCATCGAAGTCTTCGAGCCCCTCGGCTGACGCCCGAAGTCATGGGTGAGCGGCGCCACGCACAGCTCCGCCGCGCCGCCATAGCCGCGCAGCGCCACATCCGTGGTGGGATGGCGCTTGCTCACCACGTGGAAGAAGGCCGTGTCCTCGGCCGGCCCCATGTGCCCCGGGCTGTAGCGCAGCTGCCACGAACGAATCTCCCCGGGCGCGAGCACCAGCGGCAGTCCTGGGGCCCCATGACTGAAGGAGGCATCCCTGCCCTCCAGCTTCAGCTCCGTCACCGTCATGGGCTCCGTGCTGAGGTTGTGCAGGCGCGCCATCCGAAAGCTGTCCTTGTCCACGGGGATGGAGCCAAAGTCGAGCAGCGGCGGCTCGGCCACCACCGCCTGCTCCAGCGACTCGGCTGCTACCTGCACCGCCACATCCGAGCAGCCCTTGCACGGCGACACCGCCAACGCCACCTGCTTGCGGCCCACCCGCCCTGGCGAGAAGGTGATGGGCACATCTCGCTGCTCTCCCGGCCCCAGCGTCAGCGGCGCCACGGAGAACTCGTCCCGGTCCGCTCCCACCAGCTTCGGCGTCACCTCCACCGGCATGTCCGTGGGGTTGTTGACGGTGAAGTTGAGCGTCTTGGTGGAGTCGGCCTCGATGCGCCCGAAGTCCAGCCGCCGCGGCGTCACACGCGCCCAGGCGTCCACTCCCAGGCCCTGCAACCGCACGCGGAGCAGCGGCTCCTTCTTCGAGTCCGAGCGCACCACCAGCGTGGCCGGCAGCGGCCCTTCCCCCTGCGGCGTGAAGCGCACGCGCAACGAGCAATCCCCACCCGGTACGAGCGAGTGAGGACCTTCGTGAGCGAAGTCCACCTGCCAGGCCCCCGCGGGCCCCTCCACCCAGGCTTCGTCCACGATGATGCGGGAGCGTCCCACGTTGCGCAGCACCACTTCTGCCTCGCGCCCGTCGAAGATCGCCACCCGCTGGAAGTCCAACCCACCCGGCGTCGCCGCCAGCCTGCCATCGGCGATGGCCGGTCGGTCACGATCGGCACACCCCGTCAGTACCGTCAGTACTGCGAGGACACACAGGCCCCAGCGCCTGCTCATGGATCCCATTCCCCTTCCCCACCCCTGCGCCCCACCCACCCGGAACCCACACAAGGAGTCCGGTGGGATCAGGGTGCGAAGCTAGGCACCCAGAGAGGGGGGAGCAACGCCCACCTCAGTCCCCCCGTCCGGCACAGGCACTCCACCGATCCTCCCACCCTCGCGCTGTCCGCTTCCGGTCGGATCACCGCGACCCGCGCCCGATCGCAGACCGGCACGACGCTTGCTCTCTTCTTTGCGATGAGACCGACACGAAACGGAGGACAGGCGTCATGAACGAGCGACAGATGCGCGACTGGATGAAGGAGAGCCTCGGACGGCTGAAGACATTGCGCGATGAGATTCGCGTGGACATCCACCTGGCGGGCATGGAGGCCCGGGACAAGTGGAAGGAGCTGGAGCCCGTGATGCGCGATGCGGAGAAGCTCGCGGATGAGGTGACGGAAGTCTCACAACGGACCATGGAGGATCTGGTGGAGAGGTTCCGCGGCTTCCGCGAGTCACTCCGCCACCACCGGCCGAGCGGGCAGACGTAGCGAAGGGCCGGAGCGCGGGGACTCCATGGACGTGCGGCCCGCGGAACTGCAGTCCTTACTGGGGCAGGCCGGACGGCGGCTTGCCTCCACACTGTGGGCCGAGCCCCTGGAGCACCTGCGCTCCATCCCCTACCGGGACGCGGGCCACGGCCATGACGTCTTCGGGTACGAGCCCCTGCACGCAGCGCTCTCCCTGTCCCTGACGGAGTTGCTGCACCGCTACTGGTTCCGCGTCCGCTCCCACGGGACGGAGCACGTCCCTCGCCAGGGCCCAGCCGTGCTCGTGGGCAACCACGCGGGCACCCTGCCCTTCGATGCGATGATGGTGTGGACGGACGTCATCCTCCGGTGCCGGCGGCTGCCGCGTCCGGTGGCCGACTACTTCGTCCCCGCCCTGCCCTACGTGAGCACGCTGTACGCACGCTCCGGCGTGGTGGGCGGCTCGGCGGGCAACCTCCGCGCGCTGCTCGAGGCAGGCGAGCTGCTGCTCATCTTCCCCGAGGGCGTGCCCGGCATCGCCAAGCCCTTCCGCGAGCGCTACCAGCTCCGGGACTTCCGGGTGGGCCATGCGGAGCTGGCCATCCGCCACCAGGCGCCCGTGGTGCCGGTGGGCATCGTCGGCTCGGAGGAGCAGATGCCGCAGGTGGCCCGCCTGCCCGTGCATGCCTTCGGCGTCCCCTACCTGCCCGTGCCGCTCACTCCCCTGCCCCTCCCGGTGCGCTACCACCTCCACTATGGCGAGCCCCTGCACCTTCACGAGGGCCTGCGCCCCGAGGATGCGGACGACCCGGAAGTCGTGCGCCGCGCCGCCGAGCGCGTACGCCAAGCCGTCCAGGCGCTCGTGAACAAGGGCCTGCGGCTGCGCAAGGGGGTGTTCCGGTGAGCGCGCGCCCGGAGTGGCGGAGTCCTCGGGGCGTCCTGGTGCTCGGTGCAAGCACGCCGGTGGGAGCTCGGCTGTGCCGGACTCTGCTGGAAGACCGTGCCCTGCGCACGGTGATGGCGGTGGGCCTGGAGCCCCGCGAGCGAGTGGACCTTCCGGAGGACCCGCGGCTGTCCTACCACCGGGTGGACCTCACCCACGCGCGGCCGGTGCATGATCTGCTCTTCGGTACGGCGCGCGACCTCGGGGTGGACGTGGTGGTGCACCTGGCCCTGCACCGGGCCAATGACTTCGGGGACCGGGTGCACGTGCAGAACGTGGAGTCGCTCCGCTGGCTGCTGTCCCTGTCCGAGCGCCATCCCACCCTGCGGCGCCTGGTGTTCCGCTCCCACGCGGAGGTGTACCGAGTCGAGCGAGGCCTGCCGACCCTCATCACCGAGGACCATCCGCTGGAGCTGTCTCCCGACGCCCCGCAGTGGGTGCGCGATCGCGTCGAGGCGGACCTGCTCGCGTGCTCACAGATGGGCATGATGGCCGGACTGGAGCTGGCCGTGCTGCGCTGCGCGGAAGTCCTGGCCCCCCATGAGGGCTCGCAGCTCCACGACTACCTCCGCGCGCCGGTGTGCCTGCGCTCGGCGGGCTTCGATCCCATGCTCAACGTCCTGACCCAGGAGGACGCCACGGAGGCGCTGCGGCTGGCCGTGTACGCCGGGGGGCTCCAGGGACTCTTCAACATCCCCGGCGCGGACACCCTGCCGCTCTCCACCTGCATCCGCCTGTCAGGGCGGCTGGACCTGCCCATGCCCGGACCGCTGCTGGCGCCCGTCTACGAGACCCGGCGCCGGCTGCGAGGGGCTCAGTTCTCCTACCGCATCAACCGAGGCCGCTTCCATTTCGCGGCCGTGCTGGACGGCACCCAGGCGCGCCAGAGGCTGGGTTACGAGCCCCACCACCGGGTGAACTGGCCCGCCAGCCGCTGAACGTCGGACGGAAGGAGCAACATCTCTCCGCAAAGAAAGCGGCGAAGGCCGCAAGATGCGCTAAGCCTTGGGTTCCACGCCCCCCAGGGCCGCGGAGGGAATGCATGCCGACGGAGTCGCCGCAGAAACGTGAGCCGCGCCACTTCTCGATGATTCGCACCTTCACGCCGGCGGACTTCGTCACGCTGGGCAATGCTTTCTCGGGCTCGGGCTCCATCCTGGCGCAGATGCAGTACCTGGCCACCGGGCTGCCCCACTGGCTGTGGCTGGCCTTCGGGCTGCTACCGCTGGCCTTCATCCTCGATGCCCTGGATGGCCGCATCGCGCGCTGGCGCTTCCAGTCCTCTCCGCTGGGGGCGGACCTGGACTCGCTCGCGGACGTCATCTCCTTTGGCATGGCGCCCGCGGCGCTGGCCTTCGCCATGGGGCTGCGCGGCACGCTGGACGTGGCGGTGCTGCTCTACTTCGTGGGCTGCGGCATCAGCCGCCTGGCGCGCTTCAACGTCACCGCGGCCACGCTCTCGGACAGCACGGGCAAGGTGAAGTACTTCGAGGGCACGCCCATCCCCACCAGCCTGGCGCTGGTGATGGTGCTCGCCTTCTTCTTCTGGAAGGGCCGCACCGGGGACACGCTCCCCTTCGGCGTCTGGGACGTGGGCCCCTTCCAGTTCCACCCCATCGTGCTGCTCTACTTCGCCAGCGGCAGCGCGATGATCAGCAAGACGCTGCGCATCCCCAAGTTCTGAGCCCTACTTCCCGAGCGGCCGGGTGTTAGTGACCTGGAGTCCCGTCTCGGCGGCGTAGACGAACACCTCGCTGGCGGGGGGCACGTCGATGGACTCCCGCCGCGCTCCGCTCCCAAGCACGAAGCTCACCTCCACCCGGTGGGGGCCCGGCTTCACGCCGTGGACGATGACGGTGTGCGAGTCACCCGAGGGCCTGCGGACATAGTCCACCGACACCGTGCAGGGCTTCTGGCAGCGGATGTGAAGGACGGAGTCCTCGTGCCGCTTCGGCTCCTCGGGAGGCACCGGCGAGGGGGCAGCCGGTGAGGAGGAGGCAACCGGCGAGACGGTCACCCGCCCCTTCATGTCGACATAGACGCTGACCTCGGGGACAGCCGGAATGTCGATGTAGCTGGTCGCCAGGGAGCGGCCGAGAATCCCCTTCACCTCGATGCGCCGCTTACCAGCCGAGACGTCGCTGAACTCCCAGTTCCACTGAGAGCCGTGGAGACGCCGGCCAGGCTTGCCCTCGAGGAGGACGGTGCAGGTCTCGACGCAGCGGACCCTGAGGGTGGTGCCCTCGGCGGCGAACGCCACCGGGCAGACGAGCAGGAGGATGAGAAAGAGCGCGCGCATGACAGACAGGGGAAGGTGGTCTACCACTTCCGCTGATCGCCCGCGCCCTGGGGAGTGAGGTTCAGTCCTGATCGGGCTTGGGCATCTGGCCGAAGCCCTGGAAGATGGACTGCGCGGTGTTCATCAGGGACATGCGGGACATCTCCCGGATGGCCTGTTCCTCCGGGGATACCGGGGGGGCGCCCGCGCCCTGGGAGGACCCGGCGGCAGCATCCTGCTTGGCGGCGGCGACGGTCTGGGCGACGACGTCGCGGCCCGAGACGAGGGGGGCGTTACCGGGGCGGATGGCCACGCTCCCGCTGGCGCTCGCCTGCACGCGGGAGGCAAAGCTCGTCCGAGGGGCCTCCTGGGCCGCGGAGGGGGTCGAGGTGGGCAGGCGGGGACCGGTCAGACCGTTGATGGTGGACATGGTGTCTCCAGGGGACACTGCCCGTACGGGTGGGAGGTCCGACCGGTATTATCGCCGAAGCCGCTCCGAAGTTGCGTGGACATGGGCCCCCGCCCCCGGAATGATGCGCCCCCCATGGAGCACCCCAGGAAGGTAGCGACCGCGCTCACGATCGCGGGCTCGGACAGTGGCGGGGGCGCGGGCATCCAGGCGGACCTGCGCACCTTCTCATTCCACCGCGTTCACGGGACCAGTGCGCTGACCGCGCTGACGGCCCAGAACACACTCGGGGTCACCCGGGTGGACGTCATGCCCCCCGAGTCCGTCGCGGCTCAAATCGACGCGGTGGCCTCGGACATCGGCATCGGCGCCGCCAAGACGGGCATGCTCGTCAACCGGGCCATCATCGCCACGGTGGCCGAGCGGGTCCGGACACTCGGCATCACCCCGCTCGTCGTGGATCCGGTCATGGTGTCGCGCGCGGGCTCCCGGCTCATCGACGACGAGGCCGTGGCGGCCCTGCGCGAGCAGCTCCTCCCACTGGCCGCCCTCGTCACGCCCAACCGGCACGAGGCGCAGCTGCTCGCGGGCCTGGAGCTCCACTCCCTGCAGGACATGAAGGAGGCCGCGCGCCGCATCCACCGGCTGGGACCCAAGGCGGTGCTCGTCAAGGGCGGCGCAATGCCGGGCTCCCTGTGCGGCACCGACGTCTGGTTCGACGGCAAGCGCATGGAGGCGCTGCACCTGACCACGGTGGAGACGCGCAACACGCATGGCACGGGGTGCACGCTGTCCGCGGCCATCGCCGCCAACCTGGCCCTGGGGTTCGAGCCGCTCGAGGCCACGAAGCGGGCCAAGCAATACGTCACCCGGGCGCTCCAGCACCCGCTCGCAGTCGGCCAGGGCAACGGTCCCATCGGCCATTTCTTCCCGCTGCTGGACTCCTGAGCTGGATTCCCGATGCTTCGCGGGCGCTTCGGGCTATGTGAGGGCCCATGAGTGCACATGAAGGTCCTGCCCCCAGCCTCTGGACCTCCCTGAAGGAAGCCGTGCGGGGCACCGAGCAGGACTTCACCGAGGCCCCCTTGGGACGGGCCATCCTGCTGCTGTCCGTCCCCATGGTGCTGGAGATGGTGATGGAGTCCATCTTCGCCGTGGTGGACGTGTTCTTCGTGGCCCGGCTGGGCGCCGAGGCCATCGCCACCGTGGGGCTCACCGAGTCGATCGTCGCGCTCATCTACGCGCTGGCGATGGGGTTGAGCATCGGAGCCTCGGCGCTGATCGCCCGGCGCACGGGGGAGAAGGATCCAGAAGCGGCGGCGCGCGTGGCCGTGCAGGCCATCGGCCTGGGCGTCCTCGTCTCCATTCCCATCGGCGTGGCCGGCGTGGTGTTCGCCCAGCCCCTGCTCTCGATGCTGGGCGGCTCCCCCTGGGTCGTAGAGCAGGGGTTCCGCTATACGCAGCTCCTCCTGGGCGGCAACGTCATCATCCTGCTGCTCTTCATCATCAACGCCATCTTCCGCGGCGCGGGGGACGCCGCCGTGTCGATGCGCGTGCTGGGGCTCGCCAACCTGCTCAACATCATCCTGTGCCCGTGTCTCATCCTCGGGCTCGGACCCTTCCCAGAGCTGGGCGTGGTGGGCGCGGCCATGGCGACCACGATCGGGCGTGGGGTGGGCGTGTGCTACCAGCTCTACCGGCTCTCGCGGGGCACCAGCCGAGTGGCCGTCCGCCGCCACCACCTGCGCTTCGAGCCAGCCACCATGCTCACCATGCTGCGGCTGTCGGTCAACGCCACCTTCCAGATGCTCATCGGCACCGCGAGCTGGACGGTGCTGGTGCGCATCCTCGCGTCGGCTGGCAGCGCCGCGGTGGCCGGCTACACCGTTGGCATGCGCATCATCCTCTTCGCTCTCCTGCCCTCGTGGGGGATGGCCAACGCCGCGGCCACGCTGGTGGGACAGAACCTGGGCGCCCGCAAGCCGGAGCGCGCCGAGCAGGCCGTCTGGCGCGCGGGCCTCTACAACATGGTCTTCCTCGGCGCGGTGGGGCTCGGCTTCATCTTCTTCGCCGAGCCGCTGATCACCACCATCACCCAGGACCCGCCGGTGGTCGCCGTCGCCGTGCGCTGCCTGCGCATCGTGAGCGCCGGCTTCCTCTTCTACGCCTACGGCATGGTGCTCTCCCAGGCGCTCAACGGGGCCGGGGACACCTCCACTCCGACCCTGCTCAACCTCCTGTGCTTCTGGGGCTTGGAGCTCCCGCTGGCCTGGCTGCTGTCCGGGCCGCTCGGGCTGGGGCCGTCTGGCGCCTTCGCATCCATCGCCACCGCCTTCTCCGTCTTCGCCCTGCTGAGCGCCTGGGTGTTTCGGCGTGGACGTTGGAAGCTGCGCGAGGTGTAGACACGCCCGTACTCCAGGCAGGCGAGTTTGGACATCTGGCCTGGTGGAACGATGATGGCGCCGAGTCGCTCCCCCCTAGCCGGGTTAGCATGGTGAAACGATGAGCAAAGCCGTATCGGGTCGCCGACCGGACTCAGCCCAGGGGCGTCCTCGCTCGCGTGCGCTCGTGGCCGAGCGGGCGCTCCATGCCAGCACCAGTCTGCTCCAGGCCCTCACCGAGGCCCAGCTCGAGTTCATCCGCGGCAGCGATGCCCACCAACTCTTCGACAAGCTGCTCACCGTCCTGCTGGAGCTGACGGAGAGCGGGTACGGCTTCATCGGCGAGGTGCTCCGGGATGAGAAGGGCGCCCCCTATCTGCGCACCCATGCCATCACCAACCTCGCCTGGACGGACGAGCTGCGCGAGCTCTACGAGCGCAGCGCCGCCCAGGGCATGGAGTTCCGCAACCTCGAGACGCTCTTCGGCCGCGTGCTCACCACCGGCGAGCCCGTGATCGCCAACGCGCCTGCGACGGATCCCCGCGCGGGCGGACTTCCTCCTGGCCACCCGTCCATGAATGCCTTCCTCGGCCTGCCCCTCAAGTCCGGTGAGGAGCTGGTGGGCATGGTGGGCATCGCCAACCGCCCCGGCGGCTACGGTCCCGAGCTCATCGAGTTCCTCCAGCCCTTTGTCGCCACCTGCTGCAGCATCATCCTGGGGTGGCGCAGCCAGCGGCAGCAGCGCCGTACCGAGGAGCTGCTGCGCCAGCGCGAGGAGGAGCTCCAGCGCCACCGCGACCACCTGGAGGAGCTGGTCCAGAGCCGCACCGAGTCGCTGCTGCACACCACCGTGGCACTCGAGGAGCGGCAGGCCCAGCTGCTCCACTCCGAGCGCATGGCCTCGCTGGGTCAGCTCGTGGCCGGGATTGCCCATGAGATCAACAACCCGCTGGGCTACATCACCAGCAACCTGGCAACCCTCTCCCAATACCTCGCGGTCTTCACCGAGCTGCTCAAGCTCTACCGCGAGCTGGGGGACGGGCTGGGCCCGGAGCTCCAGGGGCCCCTGGCCGAGCTGCTCGCGCGCATCCGCTCCCTGCAGGAGCAGGAGGAGCTCGACTACCTGCTGGGAGATGTGAACGACCTGCTCAACGACTCGCGCGAGGGCGCCCACCGCGTGGCGGACATCGTGCAGAGCCTCAAGGCCTTCGTCCGGGAGGACTCCAACCAGCCGGAGCTGGTGGACGTGAACAAGGAGATGGCCACCACGCTCAAGGTGGTGTGGAACCAGCTCAAGTACCGGTGCGAGGTGAAGTGCGACTACGGGCAGGTCCCGCCCATTTTTGGCCGCCCCGCCCAGCTCAACCAGGTGTTCACCCACCTCCTGCTCAACGCCGTCCAAGCCATCCCGGAGCGCGGGGTCATCCACATCACCACGCTGCACGAGGGGGACGAGGTGCTCGTGCGCGTCTCCGACACCGGGCACGGGATGACACCAGACGTGATCTCCAAGATTTTCAGCCCGTTCTTCACCACCAAACCGCCCGGCAAGGGCGCGGGGCTCGGCCTGTCCATCAGCGAGGGCATCATGACGAGCCACCGGGGCCGCATCGAGGTGCAGAGCCAATTCGGCAAAGGGAGCACCTTCACGCTCCGAATCCCCGTGGCGAAGGATCTCTGAGCAGGAGCCCGGCCTGCCCGCCCGTCCAGCGGCCTGACCACCGAGCCCCGGCCCCCCAACTGCGACATCTCACGGCAAGCGGCATCTGACTCCATAGGAGGAAGAGCGCATGCCGGAACGACGCGGAACGGGTGTCTGGTGGAAGGTACTGCTCACGGCAACTGCCCTGGCTCTTCCTGCGGGCGCGGCGGACAGCCCCGGAGTGGGCCAACCCCTGCCCGGCTTCACGGGGAAGGATGTCCTGGGCCAGGAGCACTCGAGCCAGGAGTACGAGGGCAACCCCACGCTGCTGGTCGCCATCACCGACAAGAACGCGGGCGATGAGATGCGGCGGTGGTTCGACGCCGCCGACCAGCACGCCTCCGCCAGCGTCCAGCGCGAGTCCATCATCTCGCTCCGCCTGCCCTTCTTCGTGAGCATGGGAACGGTGCGCAGCCGCGTGAAGAACCAGGTACCCCGGCCCTACTGGGACGACACCCTCGTCGACCGCAACGGCGCCCTGGCCGAGACCCTGGGACTCGATTCCAGCAAGGTGCCCTACGTCTTCGCGCTCGACGCGAGCGGTCGGGTGCTCGCCGCCGTGCATGGCAAGGTCGATTCGCCCCAGGCCTCACGCATCTGGTCATCGCTCAACAAGACGCCGGCCCCGAACACCTCTCCGCCGGGCGACTCACCCGGCTCTGGTGAGAAATAAAAATGACGCAACCCAAAACCTGTCACTTGCGATAATCTAATGACCGTTTTTCTTGGCTCTTGAGACCGGAGGTCCAGCATGTGGATCGAAACCATCGTCATGCCCCGGGAAGAGCCCGCCGCCCACTATCGCCCCGCGCCCCAGCGGGACCGGTCGGCCGCCCACGCCGCGGCGTGTGCCCTGGGTGAGCAATTTCGTGACACCGTGCTGAGCTACCTCCAGTCCCATTCACTGATGGACTCGGTGAAATGGGTCAGCGAGCCGGGCAGCATTCCCCTGGTCACCCTCCACTGCACCTCTGGCGTGTTGGAGCACCTCCAGAAGAATCCCCGCTTCGAGGCGGGCCGCTCCCTGTCGTTCACGGCGTACTGAAGGTCCCGCCGGCGCACGTGCGCGTCAGGTAGCCCTTGAGTGGTAGACGCATCCCGCCCAGGTATGTGTTTTCCCCACCCCCCTGGTAGACGCGATCACCCGCCGATCCACGGGCGCAGGTAGAACCCCACGCCCACGTTTGCCCCGCCGTACCACCGGCGCCACTGGGGCGAGAACGGTTGGTCGAGGCCGCCCATCAGATCGACGAAGAAGAAGCTCTGCGGGTTGCCCGCGTCGAGCATGAAGACCGCGCTGAGACCCGCGCGCGGGCTGAGATAGCCGAGATCCCCGTTCCGCGTGGTGCCGTAGGAAAGCAGTTCGAGCCCGAGGTGCGGCACGAGGACGAGGCCGAGTTCTCCCCCGGTGACCGGAATCGGCGCGCGACCGTCGAGCGTCAGCCCCACGTCGAGCGGCGCCACCCCTACCCGGAGGCCTGCGGTCGCGAACGGGAGCCCGGCGCCGACCTCGACCACCGGATTGATTGCCGCGGTGGGTCCGGATGCCTTGGCGCCGGCCTGAGCCGCCACCGCGCAGCCGGAAAGCTGGACCGCGAGCAGTGCGAGGCTGACAGCCAGAAGACGCCACCGCAGCGGACGCGTCACTTCACGGTACTCGAGCAGGTGGGTCGCCATGGAGAGCTTCATCGTATGGTTTATGGAGCGTGCAGGACCCAAAACGATCCAACCCCCACGGACCCCATCCGGGATTTGAGACGGTCAGTGGTAGACGTCTCTCAGTGATGTAGGCAGGTTTGCGACAAGACCTACAAAGAAGGGGAATGTGCGCCACCAGTGATAGACGTCTCCCACCGAAGCCCTCCGAGAGCGGGGTACCAGCCAGGGCAGCCACCCAGCCTCCAGCGGAGAGGGGGAGCAGGCAGCCGGGCATGACGGCGGAGGTTCTGTTATTCAGGGGCTCCATGACGGACACGCTCCGATACGTCCCGAACGCCACCGTGGATGCCACCCTGCTCTCCCCGGCCGCCCAGCCTGGGAACACCGCCGCATCCATTGCCCTGCCCCAGACTCCGCCGGCGGCCGCCTCCACGCGGCGCAGCACGGTGTTGCCTCGGGTGGAGTGGACCGGTGACAAGCCCAACGTGGTCCCCTTCGAGCGCGAGCGCTTCGAGGAGATCCGCCCGCTGGGGCACGGCGGCATGGGTGAGGTGGTCCTGCTCAAGGACAACGACATCGAGCGGATGGTGGCCCTCAAGCGTCTGACGGAGACGAACGACGTGGACCGGCTGCTCCGCTTCGTGGAGGAGATCCGCACCGTCGGGCAGTTGGATCACCCGAACATCGTCCCGGTGCACGACGTCGGTATCGATCAGAACGGCCGCTACTACTTCGTGATGAAGCACCTGCAGGGCGAGACGCTCGAGGCCATCATCGAGAAGCTCCGCCAGGGGGACCGCGGCGCGCACGCGCGCTTCACCTTTCCCATGCGCGTACAGATCTTCATGGGCGTGCTCAACGCGCTGGCGTATGCGCACCGCAAGGGCTTCATCCACCGCGACCTCAAGCCCGCCAACATCATGGTGGGCCCCTACGGCGAGGTCACCGTGATGGACTGGGGCCTGGCGCGGCGCGTCCGCAAGCCGGAGGGCTCGGCCCCGGGCACCCAGTCCACGGGCGGCGCGCCCCAGAGCCTCCGCGACGCGGCCTCGCTCCAGACGCAGCTCGGCTCCGTGGTGGGAACGCCCTTCTACATGTCACCCGAGCAGGCCCGCGGGCAGCACGACGCCGTTGACGAGCGCAGCGACACCTACAGCCTCATCGTCCTCTTCTACGAGTTGCTCTTCCTGCGCCACTACCTGGAGGGGCGCGAGTCGCTGGCGGACGTGCTCGAGGGCGTGCAGAAGACGGCGCCGGAGATCTTCACCAAGGATTGGAGCCCGCACCAGTCGCCGGTGCCCTCCGAGCTGCGCTGGTTCCTCCACAAGGGCTTCGCCAAGGAGCCGGAGAAGCGCTACCAGTCCGTCGACGACATGATGCTGGATCTCCAGGCCGCCCTGGAGGGACGCATCCACGTGCAGTGCCAGCGGACCCTGATGAAGCGCGGGCTGCACGAGATGATTCACTCGGTGGACAAGCACCCTGTGCTCCTCACCGCCGCGTGCACGACGGGTGCGGCAGTGGTGCTCGCCTCGCTGGGACATCTGCTGATGGTGTTCTTCGGCTGAGGTTCCGCGTCATGCCTTCCCTCCCCCAAGGCCCAGCTCCGGTCTCCCGGGACCGCTCCGGTGTGACCACTGGTGGCGAGAGCTTCGTCGAGGATCAGCTTCGGGCCAGCAATGCCCTGCTGCGGGCGCTCACCCAGGCCCAGGCGGACTTCATCCGCGGGAGTGAGGCACGAGGCATCCTCGACCGGCTGCTCACGGTGGTGCTGGAGCTGACGGGCAGCACCTCCGGCGTCATCGGCGAGCTCCTCACCTCCAACGGTGCACCTCCCTCGCTCCGGCTCCTCGCCAGCCTCCCGCGGGAGGAGGCCGATACCACGTGGGAGTTGCCCGTCCGGCAGGACGCACCGGAGCAGGCGCCGAGTGATTTGCGCACGCTCGTGGGGGCCGTCGTCTCCACGGGAGCACCCGTGCTGTCCGGGGTGCCTGGCGCGGAGCACACCTTCCTGGGGCTGCCCCTGGAGTCCGAGGGGGAGCGGGTGGGGCTGGTGGGACTGGCCCAACGCCCTGGCGGCTACGACACCGGGCTGCTCGACTTCCTCCAGCCGTTCCTCGACGCCTGCGGCGGCCTGCTCGCCGGCGGGCGCAACGAGCGACGGCGACGTCTGGCCGAGCAGGAGATGCGCCAGACCCAGGAGGCGAGTGCGGAGCGCGTGCGGCTGTTGGCCGAGCGCCTGCGGCTGGTGCTGGAGAGCATGCAGGACGGTCTGTGGGACCTGGACATGACCACGGGCCAGCTGTTCGCGAACCGGGCCTGGCTGGGCATGCTGGGCTACGCCGAGGGCGAGCTGGAGCAGAGCCAGACCACCTGGGCACGCCTGTGCCATCCCGACGATGTGGCCAATGGCGAGCGACTCGTTCAGGAGCATCTGAAGGGTGCCATTCCGCTCGTAGA
Organism: Archangium lansingense; assembly: GCF_026626635.1. Lineage (GTDB taxonomy): Bacteria > Myxococcota > Myxococcia > Myxococcales > Myxococcaceae > Archangium > Archangium lansingense. The sequence goes on along the minus strand of NZ_JAPNKA010000001.1, from coordinate 4,997,979 downwards.
GAACGAACAACGCCTGCGGCGCAAGGATGGCGGGTGGAGCTGGGTGCTGACCCGAGCCCGGGTGGTAGCGCGCGACGAGCAGGGCCGCCCGCTGCGCATGGTGGGCACCAACGTGGACATCACCGTCCAGAAGCGCAACGAGGAGCGCCTGCGCTCGCTGATCCGCACCCTGCCGGATCTCGTCCTGCGCCAGCGCGCGGATGGCACCTACCTGGACTACCACGCCGCCAAGCCGGAGGACCTGGCCGTTCCCCCCGAGCGCATCATCGGCAGCAACATGCGCCAGACGCCGTTCCCCGCGTCGCTGATCGACAAGATGTTCATGCACCTGGGGCGTGCCATCCGGGAAGGCACCCTGGAGGTCTTCGACTACGCGCTGGAGCTGCCGAACGGGCGCGAGTACTTCGAGGCCCGCATCCGCCGCAGCGGTCCGGACGAGGCCGTGTCCATCATCCGCAACATCACCGAGCGCAAGTTGTTCGAGCAGCGCCTCCTGCAGCAGGAGGAGGAGCTGCGGCGCCATCGCGACAGCCTCGAGGAGCTGGTGCGCAACCGCAGCGAGAAGCTGCTCAAGGCCACCATCGAGCTGGAGGAGCAGCAGGCCCAGCTCATCCAGACCGAGAAGCTGGCCTCGCTGGGGCAGATGGCCGCGGGCGTGGCGCATGAGATCAACAACCCGGTGAGCTACGTGATGAGCAACCTGGGGACGCTCGACCAGTACGTCTCCTCGCTCATCCCGCTGCTGCAGCTCCTGCGCGAGCTGGTGGCCAACCCGGGGAGCGCCAGCGCGGAGCTGCTCGAGCGCCTGGGTGAGCTGTGGAAGCAGGAGGATGTGGACTACCTGCTCACGGACATGCCGGAGCTCGTCGAGGAGTCGCTGGTGGGCGCCCGGCGAGTCAAGGAGATCGCCCAGAGCCTGCGCACGTTCGCGCGCGAGGACACGGGCGAGCCGCAGCTCGTGGACGTGAACACGGAGCTGGCCTCCACGCTGAAGCTCGTCTGGAACGAGCTCAAGTACAAGTGCGAGGTGAAGCGCGACTTCGGTCCGCTGCCGCCCGTGAGCTGCCATCCCACGCAGATTGGCCAGGTGTTCTCCAACCTGCTCATCAACGCGTCCCACGCCATCGAGACGCGGGGGGAGATCCGCATCCGCACGCGGCAGGAGGGCAGCGAGGTGGTGGTGGAGATCGCCGACACGGGCAAGGGCATGTCGCAGGAGACGCTCTCCAAGCTCTTCACGCCCTTCTTCACCACCAAGCCGCGCGGCCAGGGCACGGGGCTGGGACTGTCCGTCAGCTACGGCATCATCGCGAAGCACAAGGGCCGCATCGACGTGCAGAGCCAGCCGGGCCAGGGCAGCACCTTCACCATCCGCCTGCCGGCCGCGCAGCGCTGAGGCTCAACGCCGGGCCGCGTTCAACGGCAGCCGCAGCCGCGCACGGCACCCGGGGCCCTCCGTCCGGTTCTCCAGGCGCAGGCTGCCCCCGTGCGCCTCGGCGATCTGCCGGCTGAGCGCCAGGCCGATGCCACTTCCCTCCGGCTTCGTCGTGAAGAAGGGCACGAAGAGGTTGGCCGTGTCCGCCAGGCCCGGGCCCTCGTCCTCCACCCAGACCTCCACCGCGTCCGCAGAGGGGGCCGTCCACGACACCCAGACCTTGCCCTGGCGCTCGCGCGCCGCGTCCACCGCGTTGCGCACCAGGTTGATGAGGAGCTGCTCCAGTTGATCTCCGTCCGCGCTCACCGCGATCGTGGGCCCCGGACGAACCTCCACTGGCAGCCGCGTCTCCAGCGCCGCCACCCGCCGCACCCACGGGTCCACCTCCATCGACGAGAGCTTCGGCGGAGGCAGGCGCGCCAACCGGGCATAGGCGGACATGAAGCGTCCCAGCGCCTCGCTGCGCCGCGCGATGATGCCCAGGCCCATCCGCGCGTCTTCCTCCCAATCCGCCGGGCGCGGCACCTGCACCAGCGCGTCCTTCAGCGAATCCGAGATGGAGTGGATGGGCGCCAGCGAGTTGTTGATCTCATGGCTCAGTACCCGAACCATCCGCCGCCACGCCTCGCGCTCCTCCTCGCGCAGCGCCAGCCGCAGGTCCGCGAGCACCACCAGTTGGTGAGGCAACCCGCCCTGCCGGAACGTCCCCCGCCGCAGCTCGTACGGGCCGCCCTCCACCGCGAAGGTGCGCGTGAGCCGCCGCGGAACCGGGCCCTCCAACAGCTCCGCCAGCCCGAGCCCCTCCGCCTTCTGGTTCATCAGCCGCGCGCGAGGCAACCCGAGCAGCCGCTCCCCGGCGCGGTTGACGAGCTTCAGCGTCCCTTCCGCGTCGAAGGTCAGCACGGCGACGTCGATCTCCTGCATCACCTGGGTGAGAAGCACGTCCGCCTCCATCGCGCCCAGCCGTTGCTCGCGCAGCGTCTCCGCGAGGGCGTTGGTCTCCAGGTACACCTCACCCAGTGGATCTCCCCCCCGCGCGCCACGTCCGCGTACCGAGTAGTCCCCCTCGCGCAGGGCCGCGAGCAGGTTGGCCACCGTCTGCAGCGGCCGGGTGACGCGCTCGCTGAGGGTGAAGACCGCGCCCAGGTACACCCCCAACACCAGGACGGTGAGCGTCCAGCACACCTTCGCGCTCGCATCTCCTCCCCAGAGGAGTACGAGCGCCGTGAGGGTACCCGGCAGTCCCGCCAGCAGCGCCAGCAGGAGGATGTGAACATCGTGTGCGAGCGGCTTGCGCCGGCTCACCTGGCGCCCTTGATGCCGTAGTACTGCATGCGGCGGTAGAGCGCGCTGCGCGACAGACCGAGCGCCTTCGCCGCGTCACTCACATTGCCCTCGTGCCGGCCGAGGGAGCGCTCAATGAGGTAGCGCTCCACCTCCTCCAGCGTCATCTCCTCCAACCGAGCCTGGCCCTCGCGACCGCCCCCCGCGCGCCGCAAGAGGAAGTCCTCCGCCGTCACCTCGTCCGTGCCGGCCATGAGCAGCGCACGCTCCACCGCGTGCTCCAACTCGCGCACATTGCCGGGCCATGAATAGGCCATCAGCGCGTCCAGCGCGGACGGCGACAGCTTCAGGCCCGAGCGCCCGTAACGATGCCCGTGAACGCTGAGGAAGTGCGCGGCCAGCAGGGCGATGTCCTCGCGGCGCTCCCTCAACGGCGGCAAGTGGACCTCCACCGTGTTGAGCCGATAGAGCAGGTCCTCGCGGAAGCGGCCCTCTTCCACCGCCTTGGACAGGTCCACGTTCGTCGCGGAGACGACGCGCACCGACACCCGGCGCACCTTGGAGGAGCCCACCGGGTGCAGCTCGCCCGTCTGGAGCACGCGCAGCAGCTTGGCCTGCTGCGTGAGCGGCATGTTGCCAATCTCATCCAGGAAGAGCGTTCCCCCGTCGGCCAGCTCGAAGCAGCCGATGCGGTCCGTCTTCGCGTCGGTGAAGGCGCCCTTCACGTGGCCGAACAGCTCACTCTCGAAGATGCCCTCGGACAGGCCTCCCGAGTTGACGGCGACGAAGGGCCGCTCGGGACGGCCCGAGGCCGCGTGGACCCACCGCGCCACCACTTCCTTGCCCGTGCCGTGCTCGCCGGTGATGAGGACGTTGGCCCCCGAGGGTGCCACGCGCTCCACCATGCGGCGGATGGGCTGCATCGCCCGCGACTCGCCGACGAAGGTCGGACGCTCCCCACCCTTGCGCAGGTGGGTGTTCTCCTCCTCCAACCGGCGGGAGCGGCGCAGCGCCCGGCCCAGCTCGAGCTGAGTGCGCAGCGTGGCCAGCAGCCGCGTGTTGTCCCAGGGCTTCTGCACGTAGTCGCGCGCCCCGCCGCGCATGGCCTCCACCGCGCCCTCCACGCTGCCCCACGCCGTCATCACCACCACCGGCAGCGAGGGGTCCAACTGGCGCACGCGCGCGAGCAGATCCAACCCCTCGCGCCCGGACGTGGTGTCCCGCGCGTAGTTGAGATCCATCAGCAGCACATCCACATCCTCGGACTCCAACGTGGCCAGGACGCCGGCCGGGGACTGGGCGGAGTGGAGGGCGTACCCATCGCGCTTGAGCAGGAAGCGCAACGCCTCCAGCACGTCGGCCTGGTCATCGGCAATGAGGATGCGCGGCTGCGGCGCGCTGGCTGGGGCGGGCTCGGACACGGCGGATACCTGGGAGGAAGAGACTCTGCCAGAAGCAGCGGGCAGGAGGGAAAACGGAGTGGTCCGGCGCGCGCGCGGCCCCGGTCTGGGAGGGAAAGTGAGGGAGCGGGCAGGTGCAGACCCTCCCTCCTGAAGGGCTCGCGAGTGCACCGCCTGGCCATCCAGGAAGTACTGGCCCTGCCACTCGGCGTCGAGCATGCCCAGGATGGACAGCAGCGTGGACTTGCCCGCGCCGGAGGGGCCCCTCAGCGTGACGAACTCACCGGGCTGGATGTCCAGCTCGATGCGTCGCAACACCCACGTCCGGCCTCCCGGCAGGGGATAGGACTTCTCGACGTCGCGAAGGGAGATGAGGGGTTCGGGCATGGTGTTCGTTGCTCCAGCTCAATCGGCGCGAAGCGTCTGAGCGGGGTCGACCTGCACCGCGCGTTGCGCCGGCACCCAGCTCGCGAGCACGGCCACCCCGGCGAGCACCACCGCCGTCGCGCCGAACGTCAGCGGATCCGTCGCCTCCACCCCTTGCAGCAGACTACCGAGCAGCCGGGTGAGAATGCCCGCGGCCACCGCGCCCAGGAGCACGCCAATCCCCGCCAGGCGCACGCCGTAGCCCACCACCAGGCGTACGACGTCCATCTGCCGGGCCCCGAGCGCCATGCGGATGCCCATCTCGCGCGTCCGCAGCGCCACCGTGTACGACATGACGCTGTAGATGCCGATGCTCGCGAGCACCAGGGCCAGCGCGGCGAACAGGACCACCAGCCCGAGGACGAACTGGCGCTGCTCCAGCGCTCCCTCCACCTGCGAGTCCATGGACTCCACCGCGGCCAGGGCCTGATCCGGATCGATCGACTTGAACTCCTGCCGCACCAGGGGCACCAGCGCATCCGCGCGCCCATCACCGCGGACGGCCACCGTCAGCGAGCGTCCGACGAGCGGGAGGATGTTGTCCGGGAGCTGCTGATAGGGAACGTAGAACTGGAAGGGCGCTGGCTCCTTCTCTCCGGGGCCATAGGCCGCGGTGTGCTTCGCCACCCCGACGATCTCGAAGACCTGATCGCCACCGAAGCTGATCCGCTCGCCCACCGCGCTGCGGCCGGGGAAGAAACGCCGGGCCAGCGCCTCGTCCACCACCACCACCTGGGGGCTCCCCTTGCGATCACCCGACTGGAACCCGCGTCCCTCGAGGATCGGCGTGCCCATGGCCTCGAAGTAGTTGGAGGCGGTGATGAAGTAGGCCGCCAGCGGCGCATCTCCCGGAGCAGGCTCCGGCTGACCCACGATCCTGAAACTCGTCTCGGAGAAACCGACCACGGGCATCCCGTTGGAATACGTCGCCGCGCGCACGCCGGGCAGCGACTGCAGCCGCTCGAGCACCTGCTCGGGAAAGGTCCGCAGCGCGTCCGCTCCGGGGAAGCGGCTCTCCGGCGCGGACATGCGCAGGGTCAGCAGCCCCTCGGGCCGGATGCCCAGATCCACGCGGCTGATCTGCACGAACGTCCGCGCCAGCAGCCCTGCCCCCACCAGCAGCATCAGGGCCAACGCCACCTCGGCCACCACGAGCGCATCGCGCGCGCGCCCCCGGAACCGCGAGGCCCCGACCCCCGTGTCCTTGAGCGTCTCCACCAGCGACACCTGGCTGGCCCGGAGCGCCGGGAAGATGCCGAGCAGCACTCCCACTCCGAGCGACAGCGCCAGGGTGAAGCCGAGCACCCACCCATCCACCGAGAAGCTCGTGGCCTCGGGGATGCTGGCCGGCCGTGAGGCCGCGAGCAGGTCCACGCCCCACAGCGCGAGCACCAGTCCGAGCCCGCCACCCACCAGCGACAACAACGCGGACTCCACCAGCATCTGGCGGATCAACCGGCCCCGCCCGGCCCCGAGCGAGGCGCGGATGACCAGCTCGCGCTGGCGCGCCGTGCTCCGGGCGAGCAGCAGGTTCACCACGTTGATGGCGGCGATCAGCAGCACGAAGCCCACCGCGGCCATGAGGGCCAGCAGGCTCGGACGCAGGTCCTCCACCAGGTTCTCGTGGAGGAGCTGGGCCCGCGGCAGCACCTTGCCGTTGGAGCTCGGATAGGCCTCCTGCAGCGCGCGGCCGATGCCCTCGAGGTCTGCCCGGGCCTGATCCACCGTCACCCCGGGCTTGAGCCGCCCCAGCACGTAGAGCCCCGGGTGGCTGCCCCGCTGCTCGAAGAACTGGGCGTCCGAGCGGGACAGGGGCACCCAGATGTCCCGCTCCGAGGAGAAGCGGAAGCCGGCCGGCAGCACCCCCACCACGGTGTGGGGCACGCCGTTGAGGGTCAGGGTCTTGCCGACGATGCCCGGGTCCTGGCCGAAGCGCCGCACCCAGAAGCCATGGTTGAGCAGGGCCACGGGCGGTCCCCCGCGCGTGTCCTCCTCGGGAAGGAAGTTGCGCCCCAGCGCGGGCTGCACCCCCAGCATCGGAAACAGTGAGGCGCTCACCAGCCGGGCGGTGACACGCTCGGGGATGTCCACCCCGGTGAGGTCATACCCCCCGGATCGGAAGCCGGCCAGGTCCGTGAAGCTCTTCTGGCGCTCCCTCCAGTCCTGGAAGTTGGGAAGGCTGACGCTCATCTCCGGGAAGGTGGGAGTGCCCTCCCAGATGAAGACGAGCTTCTCCGGATCTTGGAACGGCAGAGGCCGCAGCAGCACGCCATTCACCACGCTGAAGATGGCGGTGTTGGCACCGATACCGAGCGCCAGCGTGAGCACCGCAGCCACCGTGAAGGCCGGGCTCTTGCGGAGCAGCCGCAGCGCGAAGCGAGCGTCCTGGAGGAAGGTTTCCATAAGGGGTTCCCGGGGAGGGACTTCGGGGGGCACCGCGGCTCAGCGGAGGCGCTCGTCCTGGACGACGCGGCCGTCGAAGAGGCTCACCATGCGCGTGCCGAGCCGCGCCTGGTTCGGATCGTGCGTCACCATGATGAGGGTGGCACCGCCCTTGTGGAGCTCGGAGAGCAGCTGCATCACCTGCTCGCCATTCTTGGAGTCGAGGTTACCGGTGGGCTCGTCGGCCAGGAGGATGAGCGGATCCCCCGCCACGGCGCGCGCCACGGCCACGCGCTGCTGCTGACCGCCGGAGAGCTGCCCCGGCATGTGTCGCGCCCGGTGGCCCATGCCCACCCGCTCCAGCGCCCGCTCCACCCGCTGGCGGCGCTCGTCCGCCGCCATGCCGCGGTAGGTGAGAGGCAGCTCTACGTTCTCGTAGACGGACAGATCGCCAATGAGGTTGAAGCTCTGGAAGATGAAGCCGATGTGCTGGTTGCGCACCAGCGCCCGCTCGGCCGGGGACAGGTCCAACACCGACCGGCCATCCAGCAGGTAGGTGCCCTTGGAGGCCGTGTCCAGCAGCCCCAGCAGCGCCAGCAGCGTCGTCTTCCCCGAGCCCGAGGGCCCCACGATGGAGACCCACTCGCCGGGCCGCACCATGAAGTGGACGTCGGAGAGCGCGTGCGTCTCCACCTCCTCCGTCTCGAAGACCTTCGTAATGCCCTCGAGCTGCAGGAGGGCCTTCTGCTGAGCCATCGAAGGGGTTTCCACCGGGGCCGTCTCCTGAACTTGAGCCGAAGTCACCGTCATCATCGCAGCCTCACTCGCTCCACCGCGTCCCATGCGGTCATGTCCGAGAGCACCACCTGGTCTCCCTCGGCGAGGCCCTGAACGACCTCGATGGAATTCACTGAGCCCCGGCCGAGCTGCACCGGAACTCGCACCGCCTCGTCACTGCCCGGCACCAGCTTGAAGAGCGACACCGTGGCGTTGGGCTGAGCGCCCGCGGGCCGGCCCATGGAGAGCACCTGGCCCAGCCGCTCCAGCTCCACCGTGCCCTCCACGGTGAGATCCGGCCGCGCGCCCTTGGGCAGCTCACCCGTGAGCGACACCTCCACGCGCACCGTGCCCTGACTGGCCGCCGGGGCGATGCGCGCCACCACGCCCTCCACCACCCCGTTGCGCGTGTCCACCTCGGCGCGCTGGCCCACCTGGATGTCCCGAGCCTGCGTCTCCGCGATGCGCAGCTCCGCCTTCAGCCGCTCGGGCTTCACCACCTTGGCCAGTACGGTGCCCGGCGTCACCCATTGCCCCAGCTCCAGCGGCAGCTCCGACAGCACTCCACCCTCCCCCGCCTTCACCTGCATGGACTCCACCTGCGTCCGCCGGAAGCGCGCCACCGCCTTCAGCCGCTCGATCTGCCCCCGCTGCGCCGCGAGCTGCTCGCCCGTGCTCGACTGGAGCACCGCGAGGCGCTGGCGCTCCAGGTTCAGCCGCGTGGTCATCTCGCCCGCCTTGCCCTTCACCTGCTGGACCTCCAGCTTCGGCACGAAGGAGCGATCCATCAGCGCCACGGTGGCCTGAGCCTGGCTCTCGGCGTTGGTGGCCTCGGTCTCCAGGGTGGCGATGGTGGCCGCCTGGGAGATGCGCTGCGTCTCCAGGTTGGTGCGCAGGGAGATGAGCTCGGCCTCCGCACTGGCGAGCTGGCGCTCGGCCTCCAGGGCCTGGAGTTGGACGTCCGGGTTGGACAGCTCGAGCAGCAGCGTCCCCGGTTCCACGGGTGTACCGGGCCGGACGTGGATGCGCTCGACGCGGCCCGCGGTGTCGGCGGTGAGCCAGCGGATGTGCTCGGGAACCAGCGTGCCCGCGCCCTTGACCTGGCGGATCATCGGCCCGCGCTTCACCGTGTCGAGCCACACGGTGCCGCGCTCCACCGAGGGCGCGGCGGCCCGGAGCCGGGACAGGCCCATCGTCACTCCAATGAGCACGAGTGCGCCGAGGCCCGCGAGGACCCAGGGCTTGCGACGGGACTTGGGTTTCTTGGGAATGTCCACGTCCGGGCCCTTGAGCGAAGGTCGTGCCAGGACCCGGCGCGCTCACAAGCCCTTGAAATCATTCGGACGACCGGGGGGCTCCCTAGGGGGGCTGCCCGGTTGTGGAAAGCGCCGTCCCAGGAACGAACACCGCGGGAGCACCCTCACCGTCCGGCCGGGCCCGCGTGATGAAACGATGATGAAGAGCGGAGCCCCGCATGAGGCACCATGCGGGCCGCATCTGGATGATGGGTTGCGTCTCCCGTTGTCCGAGGTGGCCCCGACGATGAAGCACGTCCTGAGAAGTGCCCTCTGCTGTGTCCTGCTGCTGCTCTCCGCGCCGGCCCTGGCCGATAGCGTCATCATCGGCACGGTCTCCTCCGCCGAAACGAAGAAGCCCATCCCGGACGTGGTGGTCACCGCGAACTCCCCCAACCTCCAGGGCGAGCAGGTCGCCGTGACGGACGCGCAGGGCAACTACCGCATCCCCCAGCTTCCACCGGGCGTCTACACCCTGCGGTTCTACAGGGAGATGTACCGCCCATTCGCGCGCGCGGACATCAAGCTGCCCCTGGATCGCACCATCCGCGTGAACGTGGAACTCCTGCCCGAAAGCTTCTCCGAGGAGATCGTGGTGACGGGCGGCAGTCCACCGCTGCTCGACTTCGGCGCCATCGGGAGGGGCATCAGCGACTTCTTCGGAGGCCGCAGGAACTCCAACCCGCCTCCGCCTCCCAGTACCCCGCCCTCCACCAGCGCCTCCCCGGCGGCTCCACCCACCGAGCGCACCACGTCGCTGCCCCAGCAGCCCTTCTCGGACATGTACTTCAAGAGCTACGGGGTGAATCCGACCATCGATACCGAGGAGGAGCGCTTCTCCACCTTCTCCGTGGACGTGGACCGGGCGTCCTATGCACTGGCGCGCGGATACCTGGAGCGGGGGGCGATGCCCGACGAGCAGGCGGTGCGGGTGGAGGAGTTCGTCAACAGCTTTGACTACGGCTACCGGAGCGACCCGGAGTCCCCCTTCAGCGTGCACGTGGAGGGCTTCCCCTCGCCCAACCGCAAGGGCTACCACGTGGTGCACATCGGGCTGAAGGCGCGCGAGGTGAGCCGCCAGCAGCGCAAGCCCACCCACCTCGTCTTCGTCATCGACGTGTCCGGCTCCATGAACATCGAGAACCGGCTCGGGCTGGTGAAGCAGGCGCTGCGGCTGCTGGTGAACGAGCTCGACGAGCGTGACCGGGTGTCCATCGCCGTCTACGGCTCCACCGCGCACCTGGTGATCGGTCCCACGAGCGCCGCCGAGAAGCACAAGCTGATGGAGGCCATCGACGAGTTCTACTCCGACGGCTCCACCAACGCCCAGGCGGGCATCGAGCTGGGTTATTCGATCGCCTCGGAGCACGTCCTCAAGGGTGGCATCAACCGCGTCATCCTGTGCTCGGACGGGGTCGCCAACAACGGCATCACCGACGCAGACGGTATCTGGGAGCGGGTGCGTGCGCAGGCCGCGAAGGGCATCACCCTGACCACCATCGGCTTCGGCATGGGCAACTACAATGACGTGCTGATGGAGCGGCTGGCCCAGGTGGGCGAAGGCAACTACGCGTACGTGGACCAGCTGGAAGAGGCGCGCCGCATCTTCGTGCAGAACCTCACCGGCACCCTCCAGGTGGTGGCCAAGGACGTGAAGCTCCAGCTCGAGTTCGACCGCAAGGCCGTGGCTCGCTACCGGCTGGTGGGCTACGAGAACCGGATGCTCACCAAGGAGCAGTTCGCCGATGACCGGGTGGACGCGGGCGAGGTGGGCGCGGGCCATAGCGTCACCGCCATCTACGAGGTGAAGCTGCGCGAGCCCACCGACACCTTCGCCGCCCTGCGCATCCGGTACAAGGAGCCGGAGGGGGGCGACTCCCGGGAGCTGGAGAAGCAGTTGCCCTCCAGCGTCCTGCGGCCGGCCTATGGCCGCACCGCGCCCCCCACGCGCCTGTCCTATGTGGCGGCCGCCTTCGCCGAGAAGCTGCGCGGCTCCTACTGGATTCGCACGCTCTCCTGGGAGCAGCTCCACGCCCTGTGGGAGGCGCTCGACGAGCCCTTGCGCGACCGGCCGGATGTGAAGGAGCTCGGCGCACTCATCCGCAAGGCCCAGGGACTCGACCGGCGCACGGATCGCTTCGAGCAGCTCACGCCGGTGGTCTCCATGGACTTCGACCGCGTCCCGGTCATCAAGTAAAGAGCCCCCATGTTCCGCAGGCTGCTTCCCACCCTCTCCGCGCTCGTGCTCGGCCTCGCCGGGCTCGGGTGGGGCCTGTGGCAGCTCCAGCGCATCTTCGCCACCGAGCGCGAGGATGCCCGGGCCTCGCTCCATTCCCGGCGCGAGGCCCTCGAGCAATACGCCCTCGTCTCCCTGCGCCAGACGCTGAGGGAGAAGCTGGAGGAGGCACGGCCCGCCCTGGAGCTCGCCGCGGCCGACCCGCTCGCCCCTGCCCAGGGTCTCTACCTGCGCGAGCGCGGGGAGCAGCTTCTGCCGCGGCTGGCCCTCCATGACCCGGCGGAGGACTCCCCCGCCCGCGACCGGTACACGCGGCTGCGCGCGGGCAAGGAGGTCCCCGAGGAGGAGGACGAGCCCTGGACGGAGCGGCTCGCCCTGATGGGCACATTGGAGAGAGCACTCGAGCGCCGGGACGTGCGAAGCACCACCGATGCACTCGTGGCCTACCTCCAGCACCGCGTCCGATACGTGCTGGCTTCTACGCGGGACGTGCCCAGCTTCCTGGTGGTGCTCGAAGCCCTCGCGGAGCGGGCAACCCCGGAGCATCTCCTCATGCAGTCCCTGCTCCATCATGGAATGGAGGACGGCCAGGGCCACCGGATGGAGGGGCTGCAACGGCTGTTGCTCCTCAAGCGCTCGCGCTTCACCCGTGCCGACTTCTACTTCTTGCACGAGCGCGTGGTGGAGCTGTCCAGGCGGACGGGGACGCCGGTGATCGAATTCGAGGCGCGCACCGCGGAGCTGGCCGCCACGCCCCTGCCCCTGCCCGGCTCGCTCCCCGGCCCGGTGCTGGTGCGCTCCGGCTGGTACCTGGAGCCGAAGGACAAGGACCATGTCCGGGGCGTGGCCGTGGCTCCCGCGGCCCTCCTGGACATCCTCACCCAGGAGATGCGCGAGCGCGGGCTGCTCGGCCCCGAGGGACATGTGAGTCTGCTCGGAACGGAGGAGGTGCTGCCGCTGGCGAACCTGCCCCTCGGGGTGGAGACGCCGCTGTGGGAGGAGGAGGAGAAGGCCCTGGAGCAGCGCTACCGGTTGAAGACAGGCATGGTGGTGCTGTGCGCGGCGCTGGCGTTGACCATCGCCGGGCTCTCCTTCGTGGCCCAGCACCGCAAGTACCGCTTCGTGGAGCTCAAGAGCGACTTCGTGGCCACCGTGTCGCACGAGCTGCGCACCCCGTTGGCCTCCATCCGGCTGCTCGCCGAGACGCTCGAGTGGCGGCTCGCGCAGGGGGCCGAGACGAAGGACTACCCCGCGCGCATCATCCACGAGGCGGACGGGCTGGGATTCCTGGTGGAGAACCTGCTGTCCTTCAATCGGATCGACAAGGGCCGGTGGGTGCCGCACCTGTCCGTGGTGCGGCTGGACGAGCTGGTGGCCACGCTGCGCAGGGACCTGGAGGCCTGGGCGCGGGTGCCGGTGGAGCTGACGGCCGACGTGGGAGAGCGCGAGCTGCTCGCGGACCCGCAGTTGATGAGGCTGCTGCTGGCGAACCTGGCGCGCAACGCATGTGCCTACAACACGCGCAACCCCGTGTGCCTGCGCGTGGAGTCGCTCGCGGATGGGCGGGTGCGCTTCTCGGACAACGGCGTGGGCATTCCCGAGGCCGAGTGGGAGCGCATCTTCGGCGAGTTCTACCGGCTGCGCGGCCAGGGACGGGAGGTGCCCGGCAGCGGCCTCGGCCTGGCGCTGTGCCGGCGAATTCTGCGGCTGCACGGGGGAGACCTCCGCGTGGCAGCCTCCAGTCCCGAGGGAACCACCTTTGAGCTCACCTTTGCGGAGCGGCGCTGAATGAACTCCCCTACTCCCGCCATCCTCCTGGTGGAGGACGATCTCAACCTGCGGCTCGCGCTGCGCGACAACCTGGAGAACCAGGGGGGCTACAGCGTGGAGGAGGCCACCACCGTGGCCGAGGCTCGCGCGCGCCTGGGCCGGCGCACCTTCCAGCTCATCCTGCTCGACGTGATGCTGCCGGATGGGGACGGCTACACGCTGTGCCGGACGCTTCGCCAGGAGGGGGTGACGACGCCGGTGCTGATGCTCACCGCGCGCACGCTCGAGGACGACGTGGTGCGGGGCTTCGAGGCGGGGGCGCAGGACTACCTGGGCAAGCCCTACCGCCTGCGCGAGCTGCTGGCGCGAGTGGGGGCGCTGGTGCGGCGAGGCGGCGGCGTGCCCGTGCAGATGCTGCGCTTCGCGGGCTACCGGATGGACCTGGACCGGCGAAAGGTGGAGAGCCCCGAGGGGAAGACGGTGGAGCTGACGCGCACCGAGTTCGACCTGCTCGCCTTCTTCGTGCGCGAGCGCGAGCGCGTGCTGCGCCGGGATGAGATCCTCGACGCGGTGTGGGGCCGCGACGTGGTGGTGGACCCGCACACGGTGGACAACTTCGTCTCCAGCCTCAAGCGCAAGCTGGGGTGGAACAGCGCCTCGCGCTTCGCCCTCCAGACCGTGCGCGGCGTGGGCTACCGCATGGAGATCGAGGGCTCCTGAAGTCCTCGTGAATCTGAGAGTGACCAGGACCACTCAAGGCAGGTTGCCAGGCTCACTCGTGAAGAGGGCATGGAAGAGCGTCGTATGCGGAGGCTCCTTCCACTCCACAAAGAGCGGAACGGGGGTTTCGGCGATTTCGCGAGGGAGCGCGCTGACACCGAAGGTTGCTTCGATCTTCCTCGCCATGATGTCAGCCGGAAATCGCATACCGGGCGGGAGCGGCTCGAAATCTATCCGTGGATGACGTCGCGCCCCTCCAATGCGTTCGTACTCTACGCCGTAGATGATGTAGACAGGTGCCACGATGCTGACGCAACCAACCACGACCTGGTTGGAAGGCGGCAGGTGAGTTCCTGTTACTGGGTACGCGACACAACGCAAGCTGGCATCGGCCGTTGTAACGACATTTCCGATAGTGAATCCAGGAAGCGCTTGCTGGAGGTCAGACAAGAATGCCTTCCAGCGCTCCACCTTCCCAAGTTCCTGCTCCCATAGAGCCTGAAGCCTTTCGGTCTCAGGGCTGTTCTCTTGCCTGAGATAATAGTCCTTATCCGAACGCCAGTAGCGTCGCGCAATATCGAGGAGTTGGTCCGCTGAAAGAGGCATCGGCTCAGGGGCTGAACTCACCAAATATAACAGGCTTCGTCTTCTTGTCGCACACTCTCGTAACCCGAGCCCCTCCGATGGCAGCATTCAGCGGTACGCCATAGGCCGTCTTGAATTGTTCGCACAAAATGCCGAGCGGAGGATCTGGCTCTCTTGTTGCCACGCCCAGAACACTGAGCGCGGCTTCGTTGGCGCAATCTGCCGCGATGCGCTGCGCTAGAGGAATCGAGACAGGGCCATCTATGTTTTCGATGGGTACTTCAACACCGAATTTACAAAAAAAGAAGTCTCCCGTGGTTCCGTTCCTGATCTTCGCGTGGACACATGCAGCGCGCCAGCCATCCGGACCAGGGAGGGCCTTCTCAACAACCGTGACGAACTGAAAATGGACTGGCTGTATCCGTCCAGTAACACACCCTGAAAGGAGCGAAAGCAATAGGACCAGCACATGGGGCCGCGCGCTCTGCCCAAGCATGTTCAAGGCTTCGCCCTCCGATACACACGATGGACTCCGAGATCTGAGGCACGGCGGTAACAGCCATCGGCATCAGCCAGAATCAGTCATCACGCATGGCAGGGTACGACGCCTCTCGGCGCGAGGATAAGCCAACTCCTCACGACGTTGAGGTTGTCAACACAAGCTACCCCGAACGCAGTGCCGTCACCGAATCCACTGAGGTGGCGCGCCGTGCGGGCAGCTCGCTGGCCAGCAGCGCACCCATGCCCACCACCCCCCCAGGCCGCGCGCACATCCCGACCCCAGAACCGCAGATACCGCCTTCACCCCGCCTCTGCCGCCTTCGACATGCGGCCCCTCCCCTTGAACGTCAAGGGAAGCCCGCCGACCCGTCGGGGCGGGTAGCATGGGAAGCCGTGAGCACGGCTGGCACCCTCCTCTTCCTGTTCCTGTTGGCCCTGCTCCTCGCGGGGATGCTGTCCATTGTCTTCCACACGCTGAGGACGGGCATCTCTCCCATGCCCACCTCGGGCAAGGTGCGCCGTCAGCTGCTCTCCCTCTTGCCCCAGGAGCTCGAGGGCACGCTGCTGGAGCTCGGCTCCGGTTGGGGGACGCTCGCCTTCGCGCTGGCGGACCACTGTCCTCGCGCCCGAGTGGTGGCCTTCGAGTCGTCCCCTCTTCCGTATGCCTTCTCGCGGCTGCGCCAGCGCTTCTCCCCGCGCACCAACCTCCAGCTCGTGCGCGAGGACTTCTTCCAAACCTCCTTCTCGGAGGCCTCAGCTGTCGTCTGCTACCTCTACCCTGGAGCCATGAGCCGCCTGGCGCCCAAGCTGTCCGCGGAGCTCGCTCCCGGCACGCGCATCCTCAGTCACACCTTCGCGCTCCGCGGGTGGAAGCCCCTGCGCACGCTCGTCGTCGACGACCTGTACCGCACTCCCATCTACCTCTACGAAGTGCCGGCCCGGGAAGGTTGAGCCCCCCTTCCTTTCCTCGGAAGTCATGCCGCCGACCCGCCCTGTCCGGTCCTCCGCTCCAGTCAGACCCACCGGATACGATTCCCTCCATCGCCGCAAGACAACCGCGGCGCGCAAAGGGAGGGACTCGTGGCGGACATCGCGGACGGCGCCCAGCTCGAGGTGCAGGGCTCTGGTTCCAAGCCGTACATCCTGAAGAACACCGGTGGCGTGTACTCGTGCTCGTGCCCGGCGTGGCGCAACCAGTCCATCGCCATCGAGCGGCGGACGTGCAAGCACCTGCGCAAGGTCCGGGGGGATGCGGCGGAGGACGCTCGGGTGGGCGCCGCGGGTGACACCAACGCTCCGGCCCGGCCGGCGGCTCGCAACGTCCGCCCGAAGTCCGGCGCGAACGCGAGCGCGGAGTCCGACGCCGTCACCACCCCGGCGCTGCTGCTGGCCCACTCGTGGGAGAACGATGTCGACCTGACGGGCTGGTGGATGAGTGAGAAGCTCGACGGCGTACGCGCCTATTGGGACGGCAAGCAGTTCTACTCCCGCCAGGGCAATCCGTTCCTCGCCCCCGACTGGTTCACCGCGAAGCTGCCGGACCATCCACTCGACGGAGAGCTGTTCGGCGGGCGCAAGAAGTTCCAGCGCACGGTGAGCATCGTGCGGCGGCAGGATCGGAGTGATGACTGGAAGGAGGTGGCCTTCGTCATCTTCGACGCGCCGAAGCTGGCCGCGCCCTTCGAGGAGCGGCTCGCGCACTGCCAGCAGTTCGTAGAGGACGTGGCGCCCCCATACGCCGAGTGGCTGCAACACGAGCCCTGCAAGGGAGTGACGCACCTGCGCGAGGAGCTGGCGCGGGTGGAAGGCCTGGGGGGCGAGGGCCTGATGCTGCGCAAGCCGGGCTCGCGCTACGAGGCGGGCCGCTCTCACACGCTGCTGAAGGTCAAGAGCTTCAAGGACGACGAGGCGCGCGTCATAGGGCACGCGGCGGGAGCGGGCAGGCACAAGGGCCGGCTGGGAGCGCTGGAGGTGGAGCTGCGTGACGGCACCCGCTTCTCCGTGGGCACCGGCCTCTCGGACCAGGAGCGGGAGAATCCGCCCTCGGTAGGCACCATCATCACCTTCCGCTACCAGGAGCTGTCCAACGACGGCGTCCCGCGCTTCCCCTCGTACGTGGGGGTGCGCATCGACGCCGCGCCCTTCGAGCCCACGACTCGGCGCAAGCGCGCCTGAGCCGGATTTAACCATCCGCCGGCTCCGGGGTTCTCAGGGGCAGATGACGCCGGGAAGCAGTCCCGGCGCGTCACCCCAAGGAGAACTCCGCCATGCGTCTGAAGCTCGCCCTGTCCGCTGCCGTTGCCTCGCTGCTGTTCGCCGCTCCCGTGCTCGCCGAGGAGCCCGCGAACACGGGCAACAAGGAGCACAAGCACAAGAACAAGGATGAGCGGATGCTCCGCAAGCTCGAGCGCATGGAGCGCCGGCTCAACCGCGCCGTCGAGCGCGGCAGTCTCACGCGCGAGCAGGCGGACACGTTCCTCGCCGAGGCCCGGCAGCTCCGCGACGAGGCCCAGGCGCAGCTCCAGGCCGGCGGGGGCCAGCTCACCGAGCAGCAGAAGCAGCAGCTCCGGGAGCGCAAGCAGGCCCTGCACGAGAAGGTGCGCGCGGCCATGAAGCCCCCCCAGCCCCAGGGCACGTAGTCCACCCGGGCTGCTTCAGGGACCCGGCGGCCTCCAGGCGGGAAGTACCCGCTGGAGCCGCCAGGCCCGCGGACTCAGGAGCGCGAGCTACTTCGCGTCCTCGGCCGTGCGGTTCTTCATCAAGGTGGGGTCACTGATGAAGCCGGAGTACATCAGTCGGTTGGGCGAGCACCTGCCCGCGTCGGCCACCTTGCCAGGCGTGGAGTTCTCGACGAGCAGCGAGGTGACGGTGGCGGGAGTGGCGGCGGGGATGCGCTCCAGGAGGAGCGCGGCGAGCCCCGCGACGTGCGGCGAGGCCATCGACGTTCCGCTGAGGGGACGCGTGGCGGCGTCATCGGAGATCCACGCCGAGGTGATCTTGTCGCCCGGAGCGAAGACATCCACGCAGCTTCCCCAGTTGGAGAAGGAAGCGCGCTTGTCCCCGTCGGTGGTGGCGCCCACGGTGATGGCGGTGGGGCTGCGAGCCGGAGAGCGGGAGCAGGCATTCTGGCTCTCGTTGCCCGCCGCGACGACGAAGGTGATACCCGCGGCGACGGCCCTGGCCACCGCCTCATCGAGCGCATCGCTCTTGCCGCCACCCAGGCTCATGTTGGCCACGGCGGGGAGCAGCCTGTTGTTGGCCACCCAGTCCACGCCGGCGATCACCCCGGCGGTCGAGCCGGAGCCGCTGCAGTTGAGCACGCGCACCGCATGGAGCTGGACGTTCTTGGCGACGCCGTAGACCTGGCCTCCCACGGTGGCGGCCACGTGCGTGCCATGGCCATTGCAGTCGTTACCCTTCTGCCCATCCGTGAAAGTGTCGAAGGCGATCTGCGCGCGCCCGCCGAACTCGGCGTGCGAGATGCGGATGCCGGTGTCGATGATGTAGGCGTTCACGCCCTTGCCGTTGGCGCTGTAGAGGTAGGTCTTGTCCAGGGGCAGTTCGCGCTGATCCACGCGGTCGATGCCCCAGGTGGCGTCGGGCTGGCGCTCACCGATGGCGCGCATCACGCCGTTCTCCTCCACGTACTCGACCGAGGGATCAGCGGACATCGCCCGGGCCTGCTCTGGAGTCATCCGGCTGGCGAACCCGCGCAGCGCATGCTCGTACGTGAGGAAGGAGGTACCGCCGTAGCGCGCCGAGAGGCTCTCCGCGGCCACGGAAGGAGCGAGCGTCTTCTCTCCCGGACGAGGCGCCTTGAGGACGACGATGTACTCGCCCTGCACCGGCTGGGCGGCGGTGATGAACTTCCCCTCGCGAGCCTCCAGGCTGGAGGCCGTGGGGCACGGCTCCTCAGGGGCCGGCGTGGGTGGCTTGGGAATGCTCCCGGACGGGCACCCCAGCAGCAAGGACACGGACACAGCAGAAACGGCCATCCACGATACGTTGCGAAGACGCATCAATTCCCCCTGTTGCGTGGTAATAAAAGACTACCTGTTTCAGTTTAATGTGACGTCTGACGCCTCATTTCCTGTCCACTCCATCTTCAATCCTGTTCAAAAACAGACAGATGGGCGGCGCCGGTTGGATGTATTCAATTCGCCGCTACTTCTGGGGCGGAGGCTCCACCGTCCTGGGAGGCTCGGAGGAGGGCTCGCGCTTGAAGGGACTCCAGGATACGACCACCTCCTGGCCCGTTGCGTCATGGCCATACAGGAAGTCGAGGAGCTGTTTGAGCTCCGACGAGGTCTCTGAAGCGCGCACCATGACGTAGCCGCGGAAGCCGCCGCGCCCGAGCTCTTCCTCTACCTGAAGCACCTCGCGCCAGGGCCGCATGGCGGTGTCCGCCTGCCCATCCCAATGAAGGGAGATGCGCTCGAGGCGCTCCCAGGTGACGACCGTCCCTTCCGGAACGCGGACCACCACGTCGCTGCGCCAACCTCCTTCGGGGAGTGGGCGCCAGCGGGAGACCCGTAGATCGACAGGAGGCGGAGTGTCCGAGGGCGGCTGCCCGCGCGTAAGAGCGAACGCAGTCGCCTCCAGGGGCCCTCCTCGATCGAGACGGGCCTGGAGCCGTACGGTGAAGCTCTTGATCTCCTGGGCACCGAGGCTCTGAAGCGAATAGGAGTGCTCGACGCGAGGCTCGGAGGTGGTCGAGGTGGTGCCATCACCGAAGTCCCACGCGTACGCCGTGACGCGCGCATCACCTTGGTAGAGGGCTTCAAACGCGAAGCTCCCCTGCCCTCGCTGGCTGACCGCGACACGGAGGGGCTCATTGCGCTGAGTCTCCTGCTCGCCGCACCGGCGCACGTCGAGCTCGACCTCGCGCTCGGCCAGCACGCCGACGCGCCGCCCTCCGAGGTCCGTGCACACCTGGAAGCGAACCCGGTACCGGCCAGCCGTCTCCGGAGCCCGCCACTGGAGCGTCGAGCCGGGGTGCAGCTCCGCGCTGTTCCCCGCCACGGGCCAGACCCACCGGTAGACCGCACCTGGCTCCGGCTCCCCTCCGAGACGGGCGGACAGGCCCATCGACTCACCTGCGCACACCCATGACCGGTCCGTGTCGATGCCCTCGACGACAACGCTGGACGTCAGGGACACCCGCTCCTCATTGAGGGCCACGGAGAGCGCCTCCCCGGAGGCCGACAGCAAAGCAGGCACGGGCTGCGCGGGAGAAGGAAGCGCAGGAGCGGGAGGCGTCGGAGGCCGTACCGCTGGAGCCGTGGCAGGGCGCTCCACGACAGGGGGAGACCGGGGAGGTGGCTCACTGTCGGACCGAGGCCAAGACGCGATGGCGAGCGCGAGCAGCAGCGCCGTGGCCGCGAGCCCCACGACGACGCGAGCACGCGCCCTGGCGCCAGGACGCTCCGGAGTTCCGGGTGGCACGGGAGCGTTGAGCACGGAGGACTAGAATCCGAAGTCGTTCAGATGACGGCGGTAGCCCTGCGAGTTGGGCCGGTACCACTGGTCATCCCAGCCCTTGAACTCCACATCATCGAGCAGACGCTCAGTCTTGCCATTGAGGATGACAGAGTTGATGAGCTGAACGGCCGTGGAGCCCACGTTCCGGGAGACGAGCCGGTTCGAGGTGGCGGTATCGAGGTATTGATAAGTCGTGCGGCTGCAGTAGTCCTGGAGGAAGCAGCCACTGTCGCAGGTGCTCAGATTGTTATAGGTGGCGTGTTTGTCTTCAGCGACGTAGAGCGTGGGCCAGCCGCGAGAGGAATTGCGAGAGTCGATTGCGGTGTCATACTCGAGCTGGTCATACGAATACCAGGCGGACGAGTCACAGCTGCTCTTGCGATGAGCGGACAGATAGGCCCAGTCGAGGTACCACTTGCCGCCGGAGTAATGGACCTCGAGGAGCTGGAACTCGGGATCTCCGTCATGGCCGGTGGTGATGCCGGTGTCCTCGAAGAAGGTGTCCATGTAGAAGATCTGGAGTGTGCGGGTGGAGAAGCTGGTGCTCTTCACCGCGAAGTAGGGACGCCGGGCATGGCCGCTCTCTCCGCTGTCGAACCAGAAGAGGGGCATGAACCAGAAGGCGACCTGGTACTCACAGTCGTCGTTGAGCCCGTCGCGATCAGCATCCGTGCCGGTGCCCCAGCAGTTGTCGCCATAGGGGATGGTGGCAAGACCATCGGCGCGGGCCGAGCCCTGCATGGCAAGGAACAACCCCAACGACACGACTGCGATTCGGGCGAAGCGGTCCATTCGAGCCTCGGGGGAAAGAGGGACGCGCATGGTACACGTCCCCAGACCCCGACGCCCAAGCTGCGACGACGCTTCGCGATGCCAGGGCCCGCTATCCCTGGCGCAGCACGAGCAGCCGCAGCTCGGTCATGTCCTCGATGGCGTACTTCACGCCCTCTCGCCCCAGCCCCGAGCCCTTCACGCCGCCGTAGGGCATCGTGTCGACGCGGAAGCTCGGCACGTCGCCCACGACGACGCCCCCTACCTCCAGCTCGTCCCACGCCTGCATCGCCCGCGACAGGTCGTTGGTGAAAAGGCCTGCTTGCAGCCCATAACGCCCGTTGTTCACCTCACGCAGCGCGTCATCGAACGAGCGGAATGACTGGAGCAACACAACCGGCCCGAACGCCTCCTCCGCGCACAGCGGCTCGTCCGCGGGCACGCCCTCCAACACAGTGGCCTCGAGCAGGGCACCACGCCGCCCTCCCCCAGTCAGCACGCGCGCCCCACGCCCCACCGCGCGCTCGATCCAGCCCTCCAGCCGCCGCGCAGCGGCCTCGTCAATCATGGGGCCGAGGGTGGTGGCCTCATCCCTGGGGTTCCCTGCACGCAACGCCCGAGCCCTCGCAACGAGCCGCTCGCGCAGCGCGTCGTACAGCTCCTCGTGCACGAGCACGCGCTGCACCGAGATGCAGCTCTGCCCCGCCTGGAAGAAGGCGCCGTGAGCCACTCGGTCCGCGACGAAGTCCAGACGCTCGCCCTGATCGCGGTCCACCACGCAGGCCGCGTTACCGCCGAGCTCCAGGACCACCTTCTTGCGCCCAGCGCGAGCCTTGAGCTCCCATCCCACCTTCTCCGAACCGGTAAACGAGAGCAGCTTCAGCCGGTCATCCTCGATGAACGGCCCCACGTCCTCGAGGCGGGTCGTGAGAACCGAGAAGGCCCCCTCGGGGAGCTCCGTCTCGGCGAGCACCTCGGCCATGATCGCCGCGCTCACGGGTGTTCGGTCCGACGGCTTGAGGACGAACGGGCAGCCCGCGGCGATGGCGGGCGCCACCTTGTGAGCCACCAGGTTGAGCGGGAAGTTGAAGGGTGTGATGAACGAGCACGGACCTACCGGGACGCGCTGGGTGAAGCCCCGGTAGCCCGCAGCGCGCGGCGACACCTCCAGGTTCAGCACCTCTCCTCCACCGCGAACGGCCTCCTCGGCCGCCGCCTTGAAGGTGTCGATCAGCCGGGCGACCTCGCCCCGCGCATCGCGGAGGGGCTTGCCTGCCTCGATGCAAAGTGCAAACGCCAGTTCCTCAGCCCGCTCGCGGAAGCGGCGTACACAGTGCTCAAGTACCTCCTGGCGCGCGTATGGCGCCAGTCGTCGCATCGGGCCGGCCGCGCGCACCGCCGCGGCGATGGCCTCCTCCACGGCGCTCGCGTCCGCAATCGCGACGTGCGTCACGACCTCGCCTGAATACTTGTCGGTCACAGCCAGGTCCGCATTGGGCTGCCGCGGACGGTTGGCCAGGTAGTACGGGTAGCGTTCAGCCAACATGGTGCTCCTCACTTTCTCTCTCATGTTCGTGGCTCAGCGTGCGGCGCCGTCCTCGTCACCGGCACCGAGCGCACGAGCGTTGTCCGAGTAGTCGATGGGCAGGTCGATGACGTGTACCCCGCCCGACTCCAGGCAGCGAGCGAGCGTGGACCCAAACTCCGCAGCACTCGTTGGGCGGTGCCCGCGCGCGCCATACGCCTCCGCGTAGCGGACGAAGTCCGGGTTGCCCAGCTCCATCCCGAAGTCCGGGAGCCCCATCTCCCCCTGCTTCCAGCGAATCATCCCGTAGCCGTCGTCACGCACCACGACCACGGTGAGATCCAGCTTCAGGCGCACCGCCGTCTCGAGCTCCTGCGAGTTCATCATGAACCCGCCATCGCCACAGACCGCGAGCACCTTGCGGCGAGGGTGAACCATCTTGGCCGCGATGGCGGACGGGAGCCCCGCCCCCATGGTCGCGAGCGCGTTGTCGAGCAGCAGCGTGTTGGGCCGGCGGCAGCGGTAGTAACGAGCGAACCAGAGCTTGTACATGCCGTTGTCCAGACACACGATTCCGTCGTCTGGCATCGCGCGTCGCACCTCGGCCACGAGCCGCGCGGGGTAGATGGGGAAGCGATCGTCACTGATGCTTTGGGAGAGCTGCGAGTCGAGTCCCGCGCGGGCGCGCTCGAAGGGGGCGAAGTCCCAGTGCGTGCGTGGGCCAACGCCCTCCGCGATGCGCCACACCGCGTTGGCGATGTCGCCGGTCACCTGCACCTGGGGGAAGTACACAGGGTCCACCTCGGCCGAAGAGAAATTCAGGTGAACGACCGTGCGGCGGTTGTCGCGCATGACGAACGGTGGCTTCTCGACGACGTCGTGGCCGACGTTGACGATGCAGTCCGAGGCTTCGATGGCACGGTGGACGAAGTCCCCGTCGGAGAGCGCGGCCGTGCCCATCCAGAGCGGATGCGTCTCATCCACCACGCCCTTGCCCATCTGGGTGCTGAAGAAGGGCATTCCCACCCGGTCCACGAAGACGCGGAGCATCTCCGAGGTGAGCTTGCGGTTGGCTCCCGCGCCAATCATGAGCAACGGGCGACGAGCAGACGCGATGGCCTCGACGGCCAGGGCGATGGAAGCCTCATCCGCGACGGGCCGGCGGTGGGCGCCGGGTGCGAGTGGCACAGCCTCCGTGGACTCGCGCGCCACGTCCTCGGGTAGCTCCAGGTGTGTCGCGCCGGGGCGCTCCTCCTCCGCGCGACGGAACGCCTCACGCACTGCCGAGGGGACGTGCTCCGCGGAGACGAGCGTCCGGGTGGACTTGGTGAGCGGCCGCATCATCCCCACCACGTCGACGATCTGGAAATGGCCCTGCTTGCTGGCCTTGATCGGCTTCTGGCCGGTGAGCATCACCATGGGCATGGCGCCGAGCTGGGCGTATGCGGCAGCCGTGACGAGGTTGGTCGCACCAGGACCCAGCGTCGAGAGGCACACGCCCGCGCGTCCCGTGAGCCGGCCCCACGTGGCGGCCATGAAGCCCGCGGCCTGCTCGTGACGCGTGACGATGAGGCGCATGCCCGAAGCGCGCATCGACTCGAGCAGGTCGAGGTTCTCCTCACCGGGAAGTCCAAAGACGCAACGCACGCCCTCCGCTTCGAGTGCTTTGACGAACAGGTCTGATGCCTTCATGGGATCCCTCCTTCGGGATACGGAGAGAATTAAGCGCGGCCTTCGATTCGTACATTCGTTTGTTCCCATGGACCCGATAGGCATTGCCTATGATGCTGGAATGGAGCTCCGCCACCTCCGCTACTTCTCCGCCGTTGCCGACACCCTCCACTTCGGACGCGCCGCGCGGCGCATCCACGTCTCACAGCCCACGCTGTCGCAGCAGATCCGCCAGCTCGAGGAGGAGCTCGGCTCGCCGCTCTTCGAGCGCGCACGCAGCGGTGTGCGGCTGACGCAGGCGGGGGAGCTGTTCCGCACCTATGCCTCACGTGCGCTGGAGGACGTAGACGCCGGCCGGGTGGCGGTGAGCGCGCTGCGAGGGATGACCTCGGGAGCGCTGCGCGTGGGCTACCCGCCCAGCATGCGGAGCGTCGTGGTGCCCGCCCTGGCCGCTGTGCTGCGCAAGCACCCGGGCCTCGCACTGAGCGCCGAGGAGGCACTCGTGCGGAGGGTCGAGCGGCGGCTCACGGACGGCAAGCTGGACGTGGGGCTGGCGTACACACCCGCGCGCTCACCGGACCTGGATGCGGAGCCCCTCTTCGACAGCAGGCTCGTGCTCTTCGTCGCGCGGGGGCACGCGCTGGCGGGTGCGGACTCCGTGGGAATGCGGCAGCTCAAGGAGGAGCCCTTCGCGTTGCTCTCGCGGGGCTCGCGCGTGCGCACACGTGTGGACGCCTACTTCGATGCCATGCGGCTCACACCGCACATCGCGCTCGAGTCCAACGCGGTGGCCACCGTGCTGGCGATTGTGCGCGCGGGCCTCGCCGTTACGGTGCTTCCCGAGCCCCGGCTCGCCGACGCCGAGCGGCTGGTGGTGAAGCGGCTCTCCCCTGCGCCGAGATCCGAGCTCGCAGCGCTCGTGTGGCGCAAGGGTGCGCCCCGCACGCCCGCGGCGGAGCTGTTCGCGGCGGAGGTGCGGGAGCGTGCGAAGGAAGTCGGAGCCTGAGTGAGCCACGATGCGCCCGCGGCTCCGCGCTCCTCCGCGCGCTCAGCCGCCCTTCGGGAAGTTGCGGCAGGCCTCGTCGTAGTCCCGCCACCAGCCCTCCAGGGCCTTCATGTCCGTGGCCCGGGGCTCGTCCCCCGTTCCCGCCATGTTCAGGTAGGCGTGCAGCAGCGGGCGGAAGTGCGGGTGCGCGCACCGCTCGATGATGTCCATGGCGCGCCGCTTGGGCGAGCGGATGTCCATGTTGAGCGCGTAGCCGTGCTCGGTGACGACGCACTTGATGTCGTGCTCGGTATGATCGATGTGCCGCACATACGGCATCACGCAGCTCACCGTGCGCCCATCCTTCAGCTGGCGGGTGGAGGGCGTGTGCACGATGCTCAGGTAGGCGTTGCGGAAGAAGTCCCCCGAGCCGCCCAGCCCATTGACGATGCGTGAGCCGTCGATGTGCGTGGAATTGACGTGGCCGTAGATGTCCACCTCGATGGGGGTGTTCATCGCGATGACGAACAGCCGCGAGATGATCTCCGGGCTGTTGGACAACCACATGGGCCGCAGCACCAGCTTGTCCCGGCAGCGCTCGAACAACTCCATGAAGCGCCGGCGTCCCTCAGCGGAGAAGGAGACCGCGGTGGCCGAGGCGTTCTCGAACTTCGCATCGTCCTCCACGTAGCGCAGCATCCCGTCCTGGAAGACCTCGGTCCAGAAGCGGATCTTCTGGAAGGGGGACGCGTAGAGCTCGCCGATGATGGCGTTGGCCACGTTGCCCACTCCGGACTGGATGGGAGGCAGGCGCTTGCCCCAGTCGAACTGCTTCCGGCACTCGAGGAGGAAGTCGATGACGTGCTGCGCGATGCGGCGGTCTGTCTCGCTCGCGGCCTTGAAGGGCACCGGGTAGTCGGGCGTGTGGGACTCGACAACGGCCACCACCTTGCTGCGATCGAACTCGACGTAGGGCGTGCCGATACGGTCCCGCACGTTCACCAGCGGCAGCGGCCAACCCACCTTGGGGTGCACGGCGGGCAGGACGATGTCGTGGAAGCCCGTGTAGTCCGGCACCGCGGTGTTGACCTCGAGGATGACCTTGCGCGCCCGGGCGAGCGCCTCGGCGGAGACACCCACCGAGGAAGAGAGAACGACGCTGCCATCCTCGCGGATGCGAGACACCTCGACGACGGCGACGTCGATGTCGCCGTAGAACCCGTACATCAGGTTGCGCGCGAAGGCGGACAGGTGGACGTCGGTGAAGTCCATCTCCCCCGAGTGGATGAGCTTGCGGGAGGCGACCGAGGACATGTACGGCCCGCGCTTGCGGATGAAGGGGGCCATGGGCCCCTCCACGTCGTCCGAGAGTGAGGCGCCGCTCAGCAGGGTGATGCGGGAAGCGGGTGCCGTCTCAGTGAAGTGCCGAGCGAGCGCAGGGAAGAAGGTCTTCGGCTCACCCGACTTGGTGAAGCCGCTGATGGCCACGGTGCAGCCGTCAGTGACGTGCTTCACCGCCTCCTCTACCGGGACAACCTTGGCCAGCAGCTCAGTGTTCTCAATTCGATCCCGCAGTGTGCTCATGAAAGTCCTGGTCGAATGCGGCGAAGTCCAGCCCTCGCGCTGTGCCCTGTGGTGACCCATCCAACCAGGGCAAACTCATGCCCGGAAACGAAAAAGCCCCGAGTCACCACCTGAACCGTCACGGGGTGATCGCTCCAATCAGTTCCGCGAGTCTGGCTGACTGGTGCTTCCTGGACCGGAGCCATCACTCCCTCCTCATGAAGGTGACGGCGGGTGGCACCCCGGACCTGTAATTCTCGGTGGCCTCGTCTCGTCCAGCTTTAATAGAAGCTCTGCATGAGCCCGGACGTCATCGAAGCCCTCCTCCACAATCGGCAGCGCTTCCTCGCCTTCCTGGTGCCTCGCGTCGGCAGCACGGAAGTGGCCGAGGAGGTCCTCCAGTCCGCCCTCCTCAAGGGGATGGAGCGAGGAAGCGAGCTGCGCCAGGAAGAGAGCGCGGTGGCCTGGTTCTACCGGCTGCTGCGCAACGCCCTCATCGATCGCCACCGGCGCGAGGAGCGCGAAGGGCGCGCACTGCACCATCTGGCCGAGGAGAGTCCCCTGTCCACCCAGGACGTGGAGGAGCTGGAGCGCACCGTCTGTGCCTGCGTCCTGGGCCTCACCACCACGCTGAAATCGGACTACGCGGACATCCTCCGCCGGGTGGACCTCGAGGGCTGGAGCCTCGCGCGCTTCGCCAGGGAGTCCGGCATCACCCCCAACAACGCCAAGGTGCGCCTCCACCGGGCGCGGCAGGCGCTCGGCCGCCGGCTGGAGCAGTCCTGCGGCCCCTCCTGCTGCCGGCGAGGGTGTGCGGACTGCCCGTGCGAGCCCGTCTGACCCCCTGATATTCGCGGCTGTAACCTGCGCCTGGGCCGGGCGTCAGCCTCAGGTGAATGGGGCAGGACACCGGAAGAAAGGCTCGAGTCCGGCGTATTCCGTGCTCCTACAAGAACCAGGAGCGCCCTCTCATGGCCGGTCATCACCACCACGCCCACGCCGCCCCGTCGCCCGGACGGGCCTTCGCCATTGGCGTGGCCCTCAACGTGGGCTTCGTCGCTGTCGAGGCCACCTTCGGAATCCTCTCCAACTCCCTCGCGCTGCTCGCGGATGCCGGGCACAACCTGAGCGACGTGCTCGGCTTGCTGCTGGCCTGGGGGGCAACCCTCCTGGCCAGGCGGCGCCCGACTTCCCAGCGCACCTACGGGCTGCGCAGCTCGTCCATCCTGGCGGCCCTCTTCAACGCCCTCTTCCTGCTCGTCGCGGTGGGGGGCATCGCCTGGGAAGCCATCCAGCGCCTGGGAGAACCCGCCCCCATCGCCAGCACCACCGTCATGCTCGTGGCGGGCGTGGGTATCGTCATCAATACGGCCACGGCCCTGCTCTTCTGGAAGGGCCGCGAGCACGATGCCAACATCCGCGGGGCCTTCCTCCACATGGCCGCCGACGCGGGCGTGTCGTTGGGCGTCGTCCTGGCGGGCGCCCTCATCCACTTCACCGGGTGGGCGTGGATGGATCCGGTGGTGACGCTCGCCATCGCCGCCATCATCGTCCTGAGCACGTGGGGGTTGCTCAAGGAGGCGCTCGATCTCGCCCTCCACGCGGTTCCCCGAGGCATCAACCTGGAGACCGTGGAGGCGCGGCTCGCCCAGGCGCCTGGAGTCGCCAAGGTGCATGACCTGCACGTCTGGGGCATGAGCACCACCGAAACGGCGCTCACGGCCCACCTCGTGATGCCGCGAGCCCCTCACGGCGACCACTTCCTCGAGCGCCTGAAGCAGCAACTCCATGACGAGTTCGGCATCGAGCACGTCACGCTCCAGATCGAGCAGGGCGCGCTCACCGACTGCTGCCACCTCCAGGAGCCCACGCGGGCCCGCCCCACCGCTCACACCGCCTGCGAAGGCCACCACGCCTGAAGCCCTCCCCCGCATGACTCATAACCCCAGTCACCCGGTAGCAAAACCTCGCTTCGGGCGCGGGTACCCGGTGAATGCCACTGGGGCGAGCGCCGCCCCCCGGCTGTTATGGGGTGCCGGCGCGCGCGAGTTCGAGGGCTCCTACATGTCCCCTTGACTCCCTGGCACCACGGGAGGAAAGAGCGGCACAGGTACATCATGAGCCTGAGTCCCGAAGTGGTGGAGGTGCTCGTCGAGCACCACCGGAAGTTCCTGGACTTCCTCATCCCCCGCGTCGGTACGCCCGAAGCGGCCGAGGAGCTCCTCCAGGCAGCCTTCGTCAAGGGCATGAGAAGGGTGAGGCAGCTCCCGCGGGCCGCGGATGTAATGCCGTGCCGGCGCGGGCGTCAGCTTCGGTAGAAAATGAAAGGACGCGGCTCCCGGCCCGTCCCCTAGCGCCGAGGCACCTCATGGAAGTCAGCACCTTCACCCGGACAGCCCTTCCCCTCACCACCCTGGCCTTCTTCTTCCTTGCCATGGTGCTACCTTCCATCCGCCTGCGGCGGCGCACGGGCAGGCGTGCCTTCGTGCTGCACCAGGAGGCCAACCCCTTCCAGCGTGTCATCGGCGTGACCATGGGCCTCTTCATGCTGGCGGTGCTCGTCTGGAGCGTGCTGTACGCCCTCCTTGGAGACGCGGGCTTGGGAATCTGGCAGGTGCCCTCGGCCCTCCGCTGGTCCGGCTGGGCGTTGGTGGCCGGCAGCTTCCTCCTCATCGTGCTGGCGCAGATGCAGATGGGGGCCTCCTGGCGGATCGGCATCGACAGGGAGCGGACGGAGCTGGTGACGAGCGGCCTCTTCACCCTGGTGCGCAACCCGATCTTCACCGGCATGTTGGGGGTGGTGAGCGGCGTTGTCCTGGCGACTCCGAGCGCGTGGACGGTGATGGCGTGGGGCCACTACGTCCTCCTGGTTTCTCTCCAGGTGCGGCTGGAGGAGGAGCACCTCCTGCGCCTGCACGGTGACGCCTACCGGGCCTACGCCGCCCGAGTCGGCCGCTTCTTCCCGGGAGTGGGCCACCTGCACGCACGGGCACGCGAGGGACAAGTCGCCCATGCGTGAGGCCCGGCTGCTCACGCTCCTTCTTCTGGTGGTCATGTCAGGCTGCCGGGCTGAGCCACCTCCAAACTATCTCCGTGTGGAGGGGTCCGCTCCGGCCTTGCAGGGTGCCCCCGCCTCCCGCGCCACCCTCGTCGTCTTCTGGGCCTCGTGGTGCGCTCCCTGCCGGGAGGAGACGCCTCAGCTTCGAGCCCTGGCCGAGGCCCCGCCCGAGGGCCTCGCGGTCGTCGTCTTCAGCCATGACGAGGCCATGAAAGCGGTGGAGGACTTCCTCGGAGGGCCCGCGGAAGCGGCCCTGCACCTGCGCCTGGATGAGGGGGAGGCAGCCGCGCGCGCCTTCGGTGTGGACAAACTCCCGACGAGCTTCCTCGTGGTGGAAGGCCGCCTGGTGGCCCGCTTCCAGGGGCCACGGGAATGGAATTCCAGGGCCATGCGGCGCCTTCTGGAGAAGTTGATTCGCGAGCCTTCCGCTCGCCTCCCTGCTTCGGCGGATTGACTCCGCGGTACACGCCCGATAGGACCCACCGGCCGATGCAGCTCTTTCTCCGCCTCATCGCCATTCTGATCATGCTGACGACTGGGGGCGTCTTCCAGACGCTCGCCTTCGCCAGTGACGGGGTCGAGGCGTGCGCTGACGAGGAGGAGGGCGATGAGTGTGCCGACTGTGCGCTCGACTGCGGCGTGTGCCTCTGCTGTCCCCTCCGGGCTGCCCCGGCTTCGCCCGTCGTGGAGTTGCCCGCCGAAGCCTCCCTCGTGGAGCCGGTACTCGCCTCCGTGAGTGAGCACGCTCCCTCCGGAGTGGGCGTGGACATCTTCCAGCCTCCGAGAGCCTGACGCCGCCCTTCACGGGAGACGTGTACCCAGCGAGCCCCAACGCGGGCGCCGCCCGTCTCCTGCGTCCTCCAGTCCGTTCCTCCTGGTTCCCCGTGCATCCCGCGCGGGGCTTTCACCGCCGTGGGCAGCCTCCAACCAGGAGGCGCCACGGCTGGAGCTGCACTCATGCGTTCGTTGCGTTGCCTGTCCGTGGTGGTGTCCCTGCTCGTCGTCCCCGCCCTGCCCGCCCTGGCCGAGGACAAGAAGCCCGCCGAGGCCCCCAAGGCCCAGGCCGAGAAGCCCAAGTGCGAAGAGCACGGCGTGCAGAAGTCCCTCTGCACCCGCTGCAATCCCAAGCTGGCGGCCGTCTTCAAGGCCAAGGGCGACTGGTGCGCGGAGCACGAGCGGCCCGAGTCGCAGTGCTCCATCTGCCACCCGGAGTTGGCCAAGCAGGGGGTGAAGTAGATGAATGCCCGCATCGGCCTCACGGCGCTCTCGGCCCTCCTCCTCGTGGGAGCGGCCGCCTGCTCAAAGGAGTCCAAGCCCGCCGTGGCGCAGAAGTCCTCCGCGCTCTCGGCTGATGCGGGCGCAACCTATCTACCGGCCGCCAAAGCCGGGGAGGTGAAGCTGTGCGAGCACGGCGTGCCCGAGGAGCTGTGCACGAAGTGCATCCCCGAGCTCATCGAGGTCTTCAAAGCGCAGGAGGACTGGTGCGAGGAGCATGGGTTGCCCGAGTCGCAGTGCCGGCAATGCAACCCGGGCCTCACCTTCACGGCCCAGGACACCGCCCCGAAGGACTGGTGCAAGGAGCACGCGGTGCCGGAGTCCAAGTGCACCAGGTGCAACCCGAAGCTCGTGGCGAAGTTCATCGAGGCCGGGGACTACTGCCGCGATCATGGCTTCCCGGAGTCCGTCTGCCCCTACTGCCATCCGGAGTTGGTGAAGGAAGCGGGAGCCGAGCCCCCCGTCTTCCCGGAGCCTGGGACGCGCGTGCGCCTGGCCTCTGCCGAGACGGCCCGGGATGTCGGCATCCGGACGCAGCGCGTGGTGAGACGGCGCTTCGCCCGGGCGCTGGACGTCGTCGGCCGGCTCGAGTTCAACCAGAATCAGCTCGCCCTGCTCTCCGCGCGGAGTGATGCGTTGGTGGTGGAGGTGCGGGTGGACATTGGCGACGAGGTGAAGGCCGGCCAGCCCCTCGTGGTGGTGACGTCCGCCGCCGTGGGGGAGGATCAGGGGCGCCTCTCCGCCGCCCAGGCACGGGTGGAGGCCGCCCGAGCCGCACTCACCCGGGAGCAGCAGCTCGTCGAGCGTGGCATCAGCCCCCGGAAGAGCCTGGAGCAGGCGCAAGCCGACTTGACCGTTGCCGAGAGTGAGCGGGAGGCAGCCCGCGCCGCGCTCATGGCCGCGGGCGCCGCCGCCGGAAGCCAGCAGGGCACGTATGCGCTGAAGGCCCCCTTCTCGGGCACGGTGGTGGCCCGGGATGCCGTGCCCGGCAGGCACGTTACCTCCGGGCAGACGCTCCTCCAGGTGGCCAACCTCGACACCATGTGGGCCCAGTTGGAGGTGCCGGAAGCGGACGCCGGCGCCGTCCGCCCCGGCCAGCGCGTCACCCTCACCTTCGAGGGAATGGGCGGGGAGAGCCGCGAGGCCATGCTTACCCGCGTGGGCAACTCGGTGGATCCGGCCACGCGCACGGTACGGGCCCGTGTGGAGCTGCCCAACCCGGACCGTGCTCTCAAGGCGGGCGTCTTCCTCCGAGCCAAGGTGCAGGTGGCCACCGAGCACGAGGCGCTGCTCGTACCCCGCGAGGCCATCCAGCGCGCAGAAGGACGCGCCCTCGTCTTCGTGAAGAAGGAGGCGGGACTCTACCAGCCCGTCGCGGTGGAGCTGGGGAGCGGCACCCGGGAGCACGTGGAGGTGCTGAAGGGGCTCGAGCCCGGGGCGGAAGTCGTCACCACGGGCGCCTTCCTGCTCAAGACCGAAATTCTCAAGGAGTCCATCGGCGCGGGCTGCTGTGAGGAAGGGGGAGGCGAGTAGCCACCATGCTCACCCGGATCATCGACTGGTCGCTCGCGCACCGTTGGGCCGTCCTGTTGGGCACGCTGGTCCTCGTCGTCTCGGGGCTGCTCGCCTTCCGGGAGCTGCCCATGGACGCCTTCCCGGACACCACGCCCACCCAGGTGCAGGTCAACACGGTAGCGCCAGCCCTCACTCCCGTGGAGGTGGAGCGACAGCTCACCATCCCCATCGAGCAGGCGCTGGCGGGACTGCCGCACGTGGAGGAGCTGCGCTCGCTCTCCAAGTTTGGCCTCTCCCAGGTGACGCTCCAGTTCAGCGACGGCACCAATCTGTGGTTCGCCCGGCAGCAGGTGGCCGAGCGCCTCAACCGGGTGGAGGTGCCCGCGGGCATCGAGCGCCCCACGCTGGGGCCGGTGGCCACGGGCCTGGGCGAAGTCTTCCACTACCTCGTCACCAGCAGGACGCGCAGCCTCGAGGAGCTGCGCACGGTGCATGACTGGGTCATCGCCCCCCAGCTGCGCAGCGTGCCCGGTGTGGCGGAGGTGAATGCCTGGGGCGGCGAGGAGAAGCAGTGGCACGTGGTGGTGGACCCACGCCGCTTGCAGCAGTTCGAGCTCTCCCTGGGGGACATCTACCGGGCCCTGGAGGAGAACAACGCCAACGTAGGCGGAGGCGTGGTGGAGCGCGGAGGCGCCGCGAGCCTCGTGCTGGGGGTGGGCGTCCTGGAGGACGGCAAGGCGGTGGAGGACGTCGTCGTCGCCGCGCGCAGCGGCGTGCCGGTGCGCATCCGGGACGTGGCCCGCGTGGAGGTGGGCAGCGAAATCCGGCGAGGCGCCACGACGGCGGACGGCAAGGGCGAGGCCGTGTTGGGCCTGGGCTTCATGCTGGTGGGAGAGAATTCCCACACGGTGACGGAGGCGCTGGCCCGGAGGCTGGAGGAGGTGAAGCGCACCCTGCCCCAGGACATCCAGGTGGAGCCCGTCTACGAGCGCACCGAGCTGGTGGACCACGTCCTCGGCACCGTGCGCACCAACCTCTTCGAGGGGGCGCTCCTCGTCATCGCCGTCCTCTTCATCTTCCTGGGCAACTGGCGCGCGGGCCTCATCGTAGCCGCGGCCATTCCTTTGTCCCTCCTGTTCGCCTTCAACGCCATGTTGCGCTTCGGCATCGCCGGCACCCTCATGTCGCTGGGAGCCATCGACTTCGGCCTCGTGGTGGACTCGTCCGTCATCCTGGTGGAGAACGCGGAGCGGCGGCTCGCCGAGGCGAAGGAGGGCCGTAGCATCCTGGAGGTGGTGCGGGATGCCGCCATCGAGGTGCGCAAGCCCACCCTCTTTGGCGAGCTCATCATCATGGTGGTGTACCTGCCGATCCTCACCCTCACGGGTGTGGAGGGGAAGCTCTTCCGCCCCATGGCCCTCACCGTCATTTTCGCCCTCCTGGGTAGCGCCCTCCTCTCCCTCACGCTGATGCCGGTGCTGGCCTCCTTCGCGCTGAAGCGGGGGCGCAAGGAGCACCGGGAGCCGCGCCTCGTGACACTCCTCTCGCGTGGCTACCAGCCGCTCCTCAACTGGGCCCTGCGCCACACCAGGGCCGTCCTCGCCGGGGCGGCGCTCCTCGTGGTGGGCGCGGGCCTCGTGGCCACGCAGCTTGGCAGCGAATTCGTCCCCCGCCTGTCCGAGGGCACCCTCGTCATCAACACCGTGCGCCTGGCGGAGGTGTCCCTCAGCGAGTCCGTGCGCTACGGAAGCCAGCTCGAGAAGGTGCTCCTCCAGAAGTTCCCCAATGAGGTGAGGCGCGTGTGGACGCGCACCGGCACCGCGGAGGTGGCGACGGACCCCATGGGCATCGAGCTGTCCGACGTCTTCATCACCCTCGAGCCCCGGGAGGAGTGGAAGCGTGCCGGGACGCAGGAGGAGCTGGTGGCGGAGATGAAGGCGGAGCTCGCGGACATGCCCGGCATGCGCATGGCCTTCCTCCAGCCGATTGAAATGCGCGTCAACGAGATGGTGGCCGGCGTGCGCAGCGACGTAGGCATCAAGCTCTTCGGGGATGACCTGGACGTGCTCAAGGCCAAGGCACGGGAGATGGAGGCCCTGGTGCGTGCCATCCCCGGCGCCGCCGACGTCACAGTGGAGCAGGTGACGGGCCAGCCCGTGCTGCAGGTGACGGTGGATCGGGCCGCCATTGCCCGCTACGGCATTCCCGCCCGGGCCGTCCTGGACGTGGTGGCGGCCGTGGGGACGCACCTGGTGGGTGAGGTGCGCGAGGGGGAGCGGCG
This sequence comes from Archangium lansingense, assembly GCF_026626635.1. GTDB lineage: Bacteria > Myxococcota > Myxococcia > Myxococcales > Myxococcaceae > Archangium > Archangium lansingense. Next base: position 4,963,043 of record NZ_JAPNKA010000001.1, on the reverse strand, counting down.
GTTCGACCTGGCCGTGCGCCTTCACGAGGAGTACCGGGAGGACCCGGAGAAGCTATCCACGGTGCTGGTGGCCGCGCCGAGCGGGGAGCGGGTGCCGCTGGGGCGCCTGGCCTCCATTCGGGAGGTGTCCGGCCCCACCACCATTCAGCGCGAGTGGGGCAAGCGGCGGCTCGTCGTCCAGGCCAACGTGCGCGGCCGGGACTTGGGGGGCTTCGTCGAGGAGGTGCGACACACGCTGGAGGAGAAGGTGGAGCTGCCGGCGGGCTACTACCTGCGCTTCGGCGGGCAATTCGAGAACCTGGAGAGGGCGCGGGCACGCCTCCTCCTCGTGGTGCCCATTGCCCTGGGCCTCATCTTCCTCCTGCTGTACCTCACCTACCGGCGCGTGCTGGACGCGCTCCGCATCTTCGCTGGCGTGCCCTTCGCCTTGGTGGGAGGTGTCCTGGCCCTCCTCCTGTGCGGGCTGCCCTTCTCCATTTCGGCCGCCGTGGGATTCATCGCCCTCTCCGGTGTCTCGGTGCTGGGGGACATGGTGCTCGTCTCGCGCGTGCGCCAGCTGCTCGAGCGGGGCCTTCCTCTCGGAGAGGCCATCCGCGAGGCGGCCCTCTCGCGCCTGCGGCCCGTGCTGATGACGGCCGCCGTGGCCGCCATCGGCTTCGTCCCCATGGCCCTCAACACGGGGGTGGGCGCGGAGGTGCAGCGCCCACTCGCCACCGTCGTCATTGGTGGCATCCTCTCCTCCACCGTGCTGACGCTGCTGGTGCTGCCCGTCCTCTATTCCGTCTTTGGGGCCGGGCGGAATGAGGCGCACGAGCCCCCTGCCTCCCAGCCGGGCGACAGGGCAGCCCCCGAGGAGGAGGCGGTGGCCCGTGCGGCAATGTGAAAGGGGGCGCACCGCCCGCTGTAATCCACGCGGAAACCGGGCGTCAGCACGAATCCTTGAGGCCCCCCTCGCGCAGAGGCACATACACATGATGACTCCCAAGCTACGAGAGCACTTCGAGCGAGAGCTGCGCCAGTCGGCGGAAGCAGAAGCGCGTGGAGACCTGCCCACCGCGTGGACGCTCCTCGAGCGCGCGCACATTCTCAGTCAGGCCCATGCGGGCCCTCACCTCTGGGTGCACTGGAGGATGTTCACCTTCGCGTGGCGCCGGCGGAACATGCACGAGCTGCTCGGCCAGGTGCCACGGCTGCTACTCGCCGGGCCCGGCTCCCTCCTCGGGCGCGCCCCCTTGGGCAACACGGGAGGCGCCAGCGTCGGCATCTTCACCCCCATGCCCATTCCCGAGGATCTCCAGGCCCTCCTGCGCGATTCGTAGAGAGGGGCAACCCCCAAGTGTCCGCGCACTACATGGTGGACCGCGACGGCAAGCTCTACCAGCTCGTCCGCGGCGGTGGGCTTCATCGCCCTCTTCGGCGTGGCGGTGCTCAACGGACTGGTGCTGGTGGCCTACATCCTCAAGTTGCGCCAGGACGGCCTACCTCCGGCCCAGGCGGCCCATCGTGCAGCCCATGTGCGGCTGCGGCCCGTGCTCACCACGGCGCTGGTGGCCTCGCTCGGATTCATTCCCATGGCCTTCTCAACCGGTGCGGGAGCCGAGGTGCAGAAGCCACTGGCCACTGTCGTCATCGGCGGGCTCATGACATCCACCCTCCTCACGCTGCTGGTGCTGCCCACCGTCTACACGTGGTTCGACCGGGGCAGGCCCACGGATACTCCTGCTGATTGAAGGCCTGCTTCCTGCCGCTACCTTCGGGGCCCGAGAACGATGATGGCCATTCCTGTCATGGCGACGAGCGCGCCGACGACGTCCCTGGCCGTGGGCCGCTCTCCCTCGACGAGCCACAGCCAGACAAGCGCCACTGCGATGTACACCCCTCCGTAAGCGGCGTACGTGCGGGCGGCTCCGGTGGGATGGAGCGTGAGAAGCCACGCGAACACAGCCAGGCTTACCGCCGCGGGGAGGAGCAGCAACGCCGACCTGCCCTCGCGCAGCCACAGGTAGGGCAGGTAGCAGCCGATCACCTCAGCCAGTGCCGTAAGGATGAAGAGGGCGAAGGCGCGCAGGAGCAACACGCTGCGTTATCTCTCACGGCTCCGAAGGGGGCGGCAAGCCCACCCTCTGTCCGCGGGCACGCAGCTCCGCATGCACGCGAGGGCTGCCGTATGTGCGGCGACTGCCCTGGTGCACCTGCTTCACCACCTCGGCCAGGACGCGGTCCGCCTCGTGCAGCGCGGACTCTGGACGCTCTCGCCAGGCGTCGTAGCCCGAGCGCGACACTCCCAGTTGCTCGCACATGAAGTTCACGGGGAAGAGGGCCTTCTGCGCGTCAATCAGCTCGAACTTCACGTCGAGCCCTCCTTCGCGAAGAAGGCCGCTGCTTTTTTTAGGAAGTCACGCTCCTGGGTCTTCCCACGCTTCAGCCGCGTCGCCCGCACATTCGCGGCAACCGTTCGCCTCGACGACGACAAGCCCATGACGTTCCCCGCCTACGAGCGACGGGACGCCCGGGGCCTCTTTCTGATCAGGACCGGGGGTGACCTCCTGTGGAGGATGCGCACGGCGAAGACGATGCTGGTGCAGTACCAGAGCATCGCCGGCAAGCAGGTGCTCCGCTACAGCCTCGACGGCTTCCGCTCAAAGCTCGATGAGCTCTGCTCGAAGTACCCGAAGGAGTGCGGCCCCTTCCCCGACGTAGCGGCCAACCAATGTTCCGAAGGGCGCAGGAGTCGCTCACGCGCAACCCGAGTGAGGCCCGGAAGGAAGCGCGTCATCTGGCAGAATCCGGACTGCTAGATGCGCGGACATCGGGCGCCCTGGCGAGCTGGTAAACGGGGCGAGAGCCGCAGTCGAACTATTCGGCAGCGCCGGATGGTTGCCGCACTGGGGGCGCGCGAAACTCGCCGGACTCTCGAACTTGTAAGCGCGGCTTACAGGTTGGGCATGGCGGCCCCTCTTGCCGACGAGCGCCACGAGGGCGGCCAATTGGCGCGTGTCGCGCCGAGGACGCGGGCTCGGGCAGAGCAACCAGGGCTCCGGGCTCGAGATGGAGGCTGGAGGGCAGCTCGAGCTGCACGGGACCAGCAGCGTCCGACGAGAAGTCGGACACCAGGCTAATGTCGAGCGCCCATGCCTTCGGCTCGCTCATGACGCGCACGCCTTCGTGGCGAAGGCACCGGGCCAGCCGCCGTGCTTTGCAATCACAGCGTCAACGTCATTCATGAGCTTCTGCAGCACCGTGAGGGTGTCGAGCACGAGCTGGAAGTGCTCAATATCGTGCTTGGAAAGAGACCTACCCTTCCGGTCCTTCAACCACTTCTCGCACACCTGGTATCCGCCAACCCGGGCGTCCCATGCCTCGCGAGTTACGCCCTTGAACCCCGCCGTCTTATCCTTGTCGAACCAGAGCGTTCGAGTGCGCTCGTCATAGGACGCCTTCGAGACCTCCGACTTCGTGCTTCCCACAAAGGTGATCCGGCTGGCCTGCGGCTGCGTGGACTCCAGGAGATGCAGGGAGGCGATCTCCGCTCCGAGTTTGGCGAGCGCGGAGAACAACGGTTTCCTCGGCGTCAGCGGGACACGCGGAAAGTCCTGCTTCAGGAGTTCCGCGTAGCGGCTTCGGAACGTCGGGCTGTGAAACAGGCCCACGAGATAGTTGAAGACGTCATCGGGGCTCGGCTCAGCGCCAAGCGCTGCCTTCAAGGCGGCGAGAGCCTTCGGCGTGATGTTCGAGCGACGTTGAGGATTGCCCCCGGAAAGAAGATCGGCCTCAGTGACGTAAAGCGGCGCGAAGTAATCTTGTCCCTTGTTGCCGAGGTAGAACGTCCCGTGGCAGATCGGGATGCGCGAGACGCCAAAAGTAGAGACGCTGTCTCCCACGACCTGCCGGTTGAAGATCAGGCCGACATTCTCTGCTCCGATGATGTGTTGCATCACCTCCCGACGCGGGTAGGCGAGGAATCCCTTCGTCCGGCCGGTCCAGTAGGTGAACCGCACGTCGAACGGACGGTACAGAATGGGCGTCAAGTGACTCTGGCGCGGCCCAGAGTCAGCGATGTCTTTCTTGGCCAGGGTCACCGTCCAGTCGCGACCGTCCTCGCCGAGATCAAAGTCAGCGCGCGCGTGCTTCGCGTCCGCCTCATGAAAGCGACGCACGACGTCCCACATCTCGCTGCGGGTGAATTGGATGCAAAGCCCGTCTCGCTTGGTCTGAATTCCAGACGAGTACAGAGCGAAAACCTCGTTCAGCGCAGGCCACGCGCGGTACTCCGACTCAACAGACTCGGTTGCGGCATCGCGGAACGGGACCCAGCGGAAGTACGGCTCGGTCGGCACATGCGGCGACAGGAGTGCGTCAACCTTCGCGGGCTCCGAGAGGAGCGCGTACTTCTCCTGCCTCGAGCCGACGATCGACGCGAAGCGGTGGCCTTGGGTGCGACCGCCGTGGCAGGCGACCGTGACGCAGACGCCCTGGATGATGTCGAAGACGTTCTCGTCGACGATGTTGCCTTTGACGTCACCGTTGAGGTCCACCACCACGCGCGCCGGGTACGTTGCCTGAAGGCTCTCCCTCATGCGGCGCTTGGCGATTCCGTCGAGGAAGTCGCGGTTGACGATGTAGCCCCAGATGAAGCACGGCACGCGCTCAGCAAGGAGCTGCGCGAACCGAACGAACTTCCACTCCTCGCGATTGAGGTCGATCTTCGTCTCGTTGAGCCCCTCCTTCCAGAGCTCGAGCTCGCGCACGAGCCAAGGAGGATCGGACACCGAGGACGAGTACGGCGGGTTCCCCATGAGCACCGTGAACCGCATGTTCCGCTTGATGCTGTCGACCTCGCGTGCCTGCTCCGCGAGGGTCACGAACAGACCGGCGAGCTTCGGGTTGGCGGACGCCGAGGGCTCGTCGAGCGTGTTGGTCAGGTGGACGTGGAGGCGATCGGAGCTGCCGAAGTGGTAGCCCGTCTCGCCCAGCTTGAAGGACAGCTTCAGATGGCAGATAGCGTACGACGCCATCATCAGCTCGAAGCCGTAGAGGCGCGGCAGAAGGTGCTTCGGGACGTACTCATTCCAGCGAGTGACGACCTTCTCGTCGGCCCACGAATCGACCTTCAGTTCGCGGCACCAGCGGTCCTTCATCGTTTGCTCGATGACGCCGATGCACTCGTAGATGAACGTGCCCGTGCCGGTTGCCGGGTCGAGGACACGGACGAACGAGTCGGTGGGCTTGGTGCCCTCGGGGAGCTTGAGTCCGTCGATGCGCTTCGCGACGTCGCCCCACGTGTCGGTGGATGCGAGGCCGTCTTCTAGTCCGAACTCCTTCTGAAGCATCTCGTGGACGGTTCGCACGATGTACGCGACCACCGGGCGAGGCGTGAAGAAGACGCCGCGTTGGATCTTCTGCTTACTGTCGTACGCCGCGAGGAACGGCTCGTAGAAGTGGATGACGGGGTCGGTGGCCGCGTCCGAACCCTTGTCGCCCGCGCCGAAGACGTAGGTGACGTCGATACGGTCAAGGAGATCGGCGACGTCATCGACGAGCCAGAGCAGCCGTCCGCGCTGGTCGTCGAGCTTCACGGAGAGTGCCGACTTGAAGAGGTCGTTGAGGAAGGGGCTCGCGGCCGGGAGGTACTTGAGAGCGCTCTGCCGCGTGAAGCGTTCGCCCGTCGTCGCGAGCTGATCATTGCCGAGCCAGCGCGCGGTCAAGAGGCCGTAGGTGATGGTCTGCGCGAAGGCGTCCGCGAACTCGTCCTCCTTCTGGTCATGCACGAGAGCGACCTTGAAGGCGTCGTACAGGTTGCGGAGCGGCCCCTTCTCGGGCTCGTCCTCGAGCTGCTTGATCACGAGGCGCCGCAAGTAACGCGCGCGGTACGCGAGCTCTTGCGCGAGTTCCGCCGGGTTGCGCACCTTCGCCTTGCTGACGACGAAGAAGCGAGAGAGCAGGTTCACGACGTCGGCGGCGTCCTTGTGGCTCTGGCCCTTGCGCAGCTTCCCGGTGAGCTGCTCGCGCCCCTGCCACAGCTCGATGCTGGCCTGGTTCGTGTCGGGGTAGACGACGAGCACGTTGTGGAAGCGATTGTGCTTCTCGAGGTGCTGCCGCAGCTTTTCCGCGTCGGCCTTCGTCTTGAGCGGGTAGACGATGTAGCCGAGCAGACGGCTGTGGTCGTCACGGAGCGTGACGCCGCTGAACGGGTTGGTGCCGCCGTACTTGTTCTCGCGCTCCTCGGAGTCGATGCCGATGTCGTGCTCTCCCGGCAGCGGGAATGCGCGCAAGCGCCGCTCGGCGTCGGCCTTCTTCCGAAGGCCGAATCCACGCGCGATGGTGTCGAGCAGGTCGAGGATCGACTCCTGCACGTCTTTCTCCGCGACGTTCTTCTTCGTGCAGACCTCAAGCAGCTTCTCAGCCTGCTTGCGCTCGTCGGTCGTCGTGAACGCCTCCTGCCACGAGGCCTCGCCGAGCTTCTTGAACTGCCTCTCGTAGATGAGGCCCAAGCGTTCGCGTGCGTCGGCACGGTCCCACGTGCGTGCGTGCTCGGTCAGGAAGAACGTCTCGAGACCTGCGGTCTTGGCGTTGAACGTGCCGAAGCACGCGAGGCGACCGGCGTGCCCCTCGCGCTCGTCGATGATCGACACCACGCACAGGGTCTCGTGCTTCTGGCCCTTCAAGGCCGAGGCGTCGAGCCCTTCGGCACCACGCTGAAAGCCCTCCAGCGCCTCTGCGACCAGACGAGCAACGGCGTCTTCTGCGATGTCGAGGTGGGCGAGCTGGCGCGACTTGAACGCCGGGATGGCCAGCAGCTCGCGGTGCGTCAGGTTCGCTTCGATCAGCAGCGTGTGGTGCGGCCGCGACGGCGTCTTTGGCCAGTAGCGCACCTCGTCGGGGATGTAGCGCGCGACGGCATCCGTGCTCCGAATCACCGTCGAGCGCGGGATGCCCTGACCATCGCTGAACCCTGCCTGGAGCAGCGGCGTCACGAATCGCGTGTCTTCGGTCGCTTCCGAGTCCGGCGCGTCGTCGGCGAAGTCGAAGCCCTCGATGTGGCCCGTGTCCTTCTTCGTCGCGCGCGCTTTCGTGCGAGGGGCTTCGCCAAGAATGTGGCGGATGAAGTCGTCCTTGGTCAGCATGATTCCTCGCTCGGTCTCACGGTGGCAGGCGCTGCGTCGACGTGGCGCACCTGAAGGATTCGGAATCCTCGGATCTGAATGGCGCGGCGGTCCTCTTCGCTGAAGACGCCCGCTGCAACGGCCGACGCGCCTTGCTGGAAGGGGCGGCCTACCTCGCGTCCAAGCTCTTCGAGGACGATCTCACCGTCGACGACACGGCGCGAGGCGGTCAGGAGATCTTCGGCAGCCACGGGGCGCGAGGCATCTTCAGAGAAGCCGAGGCCCTTGCGCGTTGCTGCGGGGTGCGTGTTGCTGTCGAGGACGAGCCAGAAGTTCTTGCTCCACTCCACGGGCTTCTCTGCCGTCCACAGCCAGTGCGGAACGTCGCCGACGAGGCGCGGTTGGAGCTGTCGCGTGTACTCCTTGGCGTCGCCTCCCTTACGCCCCAGGTTCGCCCACGCGATGATGCAGTCGTCCGGGCGACCACCAACCTCGCGAAGCCAGCCATTCCAGGCGGCGAGCCACTCAGCTTCGATGCCGCGCTCGGACAGCAGGCGGCGCAGGCGTTGCTGGTAGCCCGCGATCTGCTCGATGGCGCGGTCGCCTTGCCAGGCGTTGAGCGCCGAGATGCCCTGGTAGCGGTACTCGGCCATCCAGTCGGCCTCGGCGCCGGTGCCCTGTTCGAGCCCGAGAGTGAAGTCGATGGCAAGCGTCTTATTGGCGATGCGCTCGCGGAGCTGCAGCTCGGCCTCGAGCTCGTCGGGCAAGAGCAGGTTCACCGTAACGGGCGCGGCACCAGTGTGCGCGTGCCACCAGTAGCGCGGCGGCTCGACGCCGAGGTCACGCGCGAGGGCTTCGAGGTCGGGGAAGCTCGTGGCCTCCTCGATGGCGGGGTTCAAGCGGCGATCGATGCGGCCCGCGCGCTGGATCATGCGCACCGGGTTCCAGTGCACATCGAAGTTGATGAGCAGCGCCGCGTCCTGGAGGTTCACGCCTTCGGCGAGCACGTCAGTGGCGAAGAGGACGTCGATGGGCTGCTTTAGCGCCTGCGTCCATCCGTTGCTCCACAGCGCGTCGAGCTGCTGCTGTTCGATCGTCGATGCGCCGGGCAGGCGCGGGCGTGATGGACCGAGCCGGTAGAAGGGCGCGAAGGCGTGGATGACAGCGTCTCGCTCCTCGGTCTCGCCGCTGACGACCGCAATGCGCCCGATGAGGTCCAGCACTTCGTCCTTCGACACGATGTGGCCCGCGCCGGCAGACAGCTCCCGCAGCACCGTCTTCCACTCGTTGCGTTCAAGCACGGGTGCGGCTCGCAGCACCGAGTCCAAGTATGCGAGCGTATCGGTGAACTGCGAGAAGACGATGACCTTCTGTCCGTCCTTACGCGCGCGCAACAAGCGGGACACGAGGCGCTGCAGCTTGGCGTCGGTCACGATGCGCATCGCCCACGCCGCCGACGTCGGCCAGTCGACCTGCTGACCACCGTTGATGAAGCGATGGGGCCAATCGGACTGCGCGAAGCGGCCGAAGACGATGTCAGCGAGGCTGGGCGCGGTGCTGAGGAGTGTCGCGAGATCGCGCGCGAGGTTCTCGCGAAGGCTCCAGAGACGATCAAGCTGCTCGCGGCGCTCCGTCGTCTTCTCGTCTTCGCCAAACAGGTCGAGCTGAGGCGGCAGCGGATCGTCGGTGTCGGCCGCAGCCTTCGCGCTCATGTGCGCGTTGCTCCACCGTTCGAGGAGATCGCCATCGCGCGCCTTCGCCGTGCCACCTGTGAGCAGCGCGTCGATGCGCTCACGATCCACGGGCGAGACCTGTGCGATGAGGCTGGCGAGCTCGGCGGCGAGCGCGCTCTCGCGCTTCTTGTCTCCGACCTCACGACACAGCGCCGCGAGCTGCTTGAGGCGATGCGCATGCAACGCGAGCAGCCGGAGCAGCGTGATGAGGAACGCGACCGGCGACGACTCGAGGCGCTTGAGCACCAGCACGCGCTGCAGGCCGACGACCGACGATACCTCGCCCGCGTCGCTGATGCCGTCGCGAACGTCGGCCCACATGTAGACCTTGAGCGAAAGCGGTGGCACCTCCTTCGGTGCCGCTTCGTCCTCGGTCTCGAAGAGCGGAAGGAAGCGCGCGAGCACGTCGCGGGTGTCGTCGTAGACGTCCTCGTAAACGAGCTTCTCGGGCGTGGCAGCATCGGGCCGAAACAGGAGCCGCGCATTCGAGCCTTGCTCACGCTCGATCTGCTTGCAGAGCGCGCGCGAGCGCTGGACCACGATGCGGTCGAGCAGCTCGCCTGCGATGCGAGCCGGAGCCTCGGTGGGTGGATGTCCGCTCTGGATGGCGGCGCGCACGGCCGCCTGCTGCGCCATGAGGCGCTTCTCCTGCTCCTTGAGGTAGTCGCCAACGCGCGGCACCTGCACGCCGAACTGCACGTCGTCGCGGAAGTCGGGCGCGTAGGCGAACTTCGCAGAGGCGTCGCCGTGGATGAGCAACGCCGCGACGTCGGCAGCGCCCTTGCCCTTGGCGGCCTTCGCGACGCGCTCCTCGACGTCCTTGAAGACGCGCGCGCGGTACTTGTCGGGCGTGAGGTTGTCGTTGAAGAAGAGCGGCTTGCCGAACATCAGTGCCGCCTGCTGGCGCAGGTCTTCGAGGCTGTTGTTGACGGGCGTCGCGGTGAGCAGCAGCACCTTGCGGCGCGGCTCTTTGCGCGGCTGCAGGCGCAACAGGTCGCGCAGCACCGTCGTGCGGCGCGCGCCGACGGAGCGGAAGTTGTGGGCCTCGTCGACGACGACGAGATCCGACAGGAGCAGGTGCTCCATGTCGCTCATGCCCGAGCGGCCGCGCGTGAGGATGTCGCTGCTCGGCACGATGCGAGAGAGCTTCGAGTGCGAGAGCACGCGGATGGTGGCGAGAGGAACGCCGTGGGCGGCAAGCGGCGCGATGGCCTCGCGTTGCCAGGTGCTGACCACCGAGTTGGGCGAGAGCACCGTCACGCGGAACGGGTCGTCGGTCGCCGAGCGCCTCGCGTCCGCGAGCTGGTCGCGCCACTGGTTCGCGTAGTGAACGGCGACAGTGGTGGCGACGTAGGTCTTTCCGAGGCCGACGCCGTCGCACAGCATCGCGCCGCCGTACTCCTCGAGCTGCGCCACGAGCCGCTGCGCTGCCTGGCGCTGGTAAGCGGCGGCCTGGTAGCGCTCCGTTGCGGCGTGCAGCATGCGCGTCTGGCCGACCATGCGCCCAATGTGGTCGAGCAGGACGAGCCACGCCTTCTCGCGCGGGTTGCACTCTTCGAGCGACGAGACGCGACGCACGGGGCGGGCGAAGTGCGCGTCGACGTACGCGCGGGCTTCGCGGTCCCACTGCCGATGCGGCGTCGGCGAGAGCGAGGCCTGCGTGTCCCAATGGCCCCACGCATCGCCCGGGCGAACGTGGCCGAGCGTGAGGTGGGCGCAGAGGTGCAAGAGCATCTCGGCGACGAGCGAGGCGGGCTGCTCGAGGTCGACGGCGACGACGACGCGGTTGGCTTCGGGCACGAGTCGCGCGATGGCGCTCGCTTCTGGCTGCACGACGAAGCTGCCTTCGGGCGCGGCGGTGATGTCGAGGATCGTCCACGCGCACGGGATCTCGAACTGCGTCGCGAGGTGGGCGTGCAGCTCGGTCAGCACCTGGCGCGGGCTGCGAGTGAGCACGTCGTACTGCTCCCACCAGCCAGCCTCGGGCGTGCGCAGCTTCGGCGGCGGGGGCAGGCCGGTGACCCAGAGGGCGACCGCGCCCTCGGCTTGCGGGGCGGTGCTCCAGACGGCGTCGCGAAGCGCGCTGCGCACGGGCTGGGCGTCGTCGTGCGGCTTCGTCGTGTTCCAGGTGAGCGGATGCTCGCCAGCGAGCTCGGCGTCATGGAAACCGCCACACCGGACCGCAAGCCCGACGAGCGCGTGCACGGCGTCGATGGCGAGCCCCTCGGTAGTTGTCGGGAGCGCGAGCGCCGGGACCGGGGCTACGACGTCGGCGTCGGACTGGAGCCAGAGACGCGAAGTGACGGGGCCGTTTGTGAACGGAGCGCGAAGCGCGACGGCGCCGGGCTCGGAGGCCGGCAGCGCAAGCTCGATGTGCAGCGGGCGCTCGCCAAGCCGGAGGGCGAAGCGCAGCTTGTCGATGGCGCCACGCGAGAGCCGGTCGGCGATCTCCTCGGCGGTGAGGTCTTCGCGCGGCGCGCCTGTCGTCAGCGTCGCGGTGACCTTGGTGCTCCCGCCGAAAAGCAGGCTCGTGATCGCGCGCAGGTAGCGGGAGGCCTCAGCCGCAACGCCGAAACGCAGACGCACGTCGAACCGCTCGGCGCGCGCGATTTCACGCGGCGCGCTCGCCGGCTCGACTCGTCGATCGTCTCTGGTCTGGGCGCTCGGCATCATCGCTTGCCCTGGTCGCGTCCTCAGTCGTCTTCCTGGGCGCCTCCCGCCCGAACCCACTCGTCGACTTCGGAGAGCTTGAACTTCCAGAGCCGGCCGATGCGATGAGCCGGGAGCTTCCGCGCCTCGATCCACCGGTACACGGAGTCCTTCGCGACCCCGAGGCGCTTGGCGACGTCTTCAACCGAGGCCCAAGGCTCTGCCGTCGTCATCGCTGCGCTCCGGGTAGAGGAGGACCACTGTGCACCCGAGCACGGTACCCAGCTCTGGATTACCCAACAAGAGTCGGGCGGACGGGGCGGACCGGGACAAGCTCGCCTGGGTCACGCACGGGCCGAAGGGGGACATCGTGAGCCTCTACACGACGCTCCCCTGGGAGTCGCTCTGCGCGGAGGTGGCGAAGCTGAAGCTACAGTCAGGAGCAGCAAACGAAAAAGCCCCCGAGTCACTTGGACTCGGAGGCTCTTTCGGAGTGCCCAGGGCGGGATTCGAACCCGGCAAATCACGTTCCGTCCGGTGCAACCAAGTCGAATGCTGCCAGGAAAATCAGGCACTTACATACCCAGGTCGTCATCGAGTCGAGTCTCGTCGAAGAAGGATGTAGCGGTGTAGCTCCCGCTCACGACCCATCTCCGGGCCCCTCGCCCCCTGTCGTCCCCCCAACCGGCTCGATGACACGGCCCCTACCTACCCGCCCGCGCTCGTCCCCGGCGGCTGCGTGCTCGCCAGCCATCCCCCGCCGAGCGCTTTGTAGAGGTTGACGAGGTTGGACAGGCGGGAGAGCCGCGCGTCGATGAGCATCTGCTGGGCGTTGTAGAGGTCTCGCTGAGCCGACAACAGTGTGATGTAGCTGTCCACGCCCGCCCGGTAGCGCTGTTCGGACAAGCGGAAGCGCTGCTCCTCGGCCGCCACCCGCTCCGTCTGCTCCTTGAGCTGTTCCTCGAGGGAGGCGCGCGCAACGAGGGCATCCGCCACCTCGCGGAATGCCGTCTGGATGGTGGCCTCATAGCGGGCAATCTCGATGGACTTGGAGACCTCCGCCACCTCGAGGTTCGCCCGGAGCCGGCCGCCGGTGAAGATGGGCACGCGAATCTGGGGCACGAAGCTCCAGACGCCCGCACCGCCGGAGAAGAGCCCGACGAGCTCAGTGCTGGAGAGGCCACCGGACCCCGTCAGGGTGATGGACGGGAAGAACGCGGCACGCGCCGCCCCGATGTTCGCGTTGGCCGCCTTGAGCTGGTGCTCGGCCTGGAGAATGTCGGGCCTGCGCTTCAACAGGTCCGACGGCAGTCCCTCGGGCAGGTCCGCGAGGAGCTGCAGGGTGGACAGAGGCCGCGGCGCGGGAAGCTCGGCGGGCAGGGGGCGGCCAATGAGGAGCACCAGGGCGTTCTCCGCCTGCGCGTACTGGCGCTTGTAGAACTCCAGGGTGAAACGGCTGGCGTGGACCTGGGTCTCCGCCGTGCGCAGGTCCAGTTCAGAAGCCCGACCGAGCTCATAGCTGCGCCGGGTGATGTCGAAGGAAGCCTGCACCGTCTCGAGTGTCTGGCGGGCAAGGGCCAACTGTTCGTCGAGCGCGCGCTGGGTGAGGTAGGCCCGGGCGACCTCCGCCACGAGAGACAGGTGCGCGCTGCGCTGCGCCTCGCCCAGTGCGAGGTACTGCTCCAGTGCCTGGTTGTTGAGGCTGCGCACCCGGCCGAAGAAGTCGAGCTCGTAGGCCGTCACGCCCACGCCCACGCTGTAGGCGTTGAGGGTCATGGCCTCCCCCGTCGGGCTCTGGAAGGCGGGCAGCCTCTGGAGGGCGTCGCTGGCGGTGGCGTTGACCGTGGGGAAGAGATCCGCGCGCTGAATCTGGTACTGCGCGCGGGCGCGCTCCACGTTCAGCGCGGCGATGCGCAGGCTGCGGTTGTTCTCGAGGGCCAGGGAGATGAGCTCCCGCAGGCGCGCATCCCCGAAGACGTCCCGCCAGCCAATGTCTGCCGCGTGCACGCCCGTCTGCCCCTTGCCGCCCTCCCCTCCTGGAAACGCGGAGGCAACGGGTGCCTCGGGACGCTGGTACTTCGGCGCGAGCGTGCAGCTCACCAGTAGGGCCGCGCTCGCGGCGACCAGCAGAGAAAGCCTAACCATGGACCGAACCTCCGGCGGTGGCAGGCGCCTGGGGCGCCGCGGTGGGCACCCGCGAGAACCTGCGAAGAATGACGACGAAGAACACGGGGACGAGGAAGACGGCCAGCACCGTGCCGGAGACCATGCCGCCAATCACGCCGATGCCGATGGCATTCTGACTGCCCGAACCCGCTCCGCTTGCGAGCGCCAGCGGCAGCACTCCGAGGATGAACGCGAGCGATGTCATGATGATGGGGCGAAGGCGCATGCGCACCGCCTCCAGCGCCGCGTCCTTGAGACTTCGGCCCTGCTCGTACAGCTCCTTGGCGAACTCGATGATGAGAATCGCGTTCTTGGCGGACAGACCAATCGTGGTGAGCAGGCCCACCTGGAAGTACACGTCGTTGCTGAGCCCGCCCATCAGCGCCGCCACCAAGGCGCCAATGACACCAAGAGGCACCACCAGCATGACGGACACGGGGATGGACCAGCTCTCGTAGAGCGCCGCGAGGCAGAGGAACACGACGAGCAACGAGATGGCGTAGAGCGCCGGGGCCTGGGAGCCCGACAGCCGCTCCTCGTAGGACATGCCCGTCCACTCGTAGCCGATGCCCGGCGGGAGCTGCTGGACGAGCTCCTCCATGGCCTTCATCGCCTCGCCGGAGCTGTGGCCCGGCGCGGGCTCGCCGAGAATCTCCACGGAGGGCAGGCCGTTGAAGCGCTCGAGCTTCGGCGAGCCGTAGGTCCACTCGCCCGTGGCGAAGGCCGAGAACGGCACCATCTCCCCGAGCGCGTTGCGCACGTACCAGCGGTTGATGTCCTCCGGCTGCATCCGGTAGGGCGCATCCGCCTGCAGGAAGACCTTCTTCACGCGGCCGCGGTCGATGAAGTCGTTCACGTACGAGCCGCCCCACGCCGAGGACAGGGTGCCGTTGATGTCCGCCAGCGACAGGCGCAGCGCCGCCGCCTTCTCCTGGTCGATGTTGACGCGGTACTGGGGAGCGTCATCGAGGCCGTTGGGGCGAACCTTCGCCAGCGCCGGGTGCCGCGCGGCGAGCCCGAGGAGCTGATTGCGCGCCGCGATGAGCTTCTCGTGGCCGAGCCCGCCCCGATCCTGGAGCTGGAGGTCGAAGCCCGTCGCGTTGCCGAGCTCCGTGACGGCCGGGGGAATGAAGGCGAAGACCATGCCCTCCTTGATCTGGGAGAAGGCGCCCATCGCCCGGCCCGCCAGCGCCTTGGCCTTCAGCGCGGGCGACTCGCGCTTGCTCCAGTCCTTGAGCCTCACGAAGGCCATGCCGGTGTTCTGCCCGCGGCCGCCGAAGCTGAATCCGCCGATGGCCATCACCGACTCGACGGCGTCCTTCTCCTGGGTGAGGTAGTGGTCCGACACCTTCTGGAGGACCGCGGTGGTCTTCTCCAGCGTGGCATTGGGCGGCAGCTGGACCAGCGTGAAGACGGAGCCCTGGTCCTCGTCCGGAAGGAAGGCGCTGGGCATGCGGACGAGCAGCAGGCTCATGACGCCGACAATCGCCACGTAGACGGCCATGGAGCGGCCCGTGCGTCCCAGCAGCACGCCCACGAGCCCCTGGTACTTGTAGCTGCCGCGCTCGTAGGTGCGGTTGAACCAGCCGAAGAAGCCGCGCCGCTCGTGGCCATGGCCGGCGGCCACCGGCTTGAGAATCGTGGCACAGAGGGCCGGCGTGAGCGTCATCGCCACGAGGACCGAGAGCACCATGGAGGAGACGATGGTGATGGAGAACTGCCGGTAGATGACGCCCACCGAGCCGCCGAAGAAGGCCATGGGCACGAACACGGCCGACAGCACCGAGGTGACGCCGACGAGGGCGCCGGTAATCTGCCCCATGGACTTGCGGGTGGCCTCCTTCGGGGACAGGCCCTCCTCGCTCATGACGCGCTCGACGTTCTCCACGACCACGATGGCGTCGTCCACCAGCAGGCCGATGGCCAGCACCACGCCGAACATCGTCAGCGTGTTGATGCTGTAGCCGGCCGCCGCGAGCACGCCGAACGTGCCGAGCAGCACCACTGGCGCCGCGATGGTGGGAATCAGCGTGGCACGGAAGTTCTGCAGGAAGAGGTACATCACGAGGAACACGAGGATGATGGCCTCGATGAGCGTCTTGACGACCTCCTCGATGGACAGCCGCACGAAGGGCGTGGTGTCCATGGGGTACACCACCTGCATTCCGGCCGGGAAGAACCGCGCGAGCTCGTCGAGGCGGGCGCGCACCCCCGCGGCCACGTCCAGCGCGTTGGCGCCCGTGGCCAGCTTGATGGCCAGTGCCGTGGCGGGCTTGCCATTGTAGAAGCTGGTGGCCTCGAACGACTCACCCGTCAGCTCCACGCGCGCCACGTCGCGCAGCCGCACCTGCGAGCCGTCCGGGTTGACGCGCAGGAGGATGTCTCGGAACTGCTCCGGCGTCTGCAGGCGGCTCTGCGCCGTCACGGTGGCGTTGAGCTGCTGGCCCTCGATGGACGGGGCGCCGCCGAGCTGGCCTGCGGAGACCTGCGCGTTCTGCGCCTGGATGGCGACGCTCACGTCGGTGGGCGTGAGCTTGTAGCTCATGAGCTTGCCCGGATTGAGCCAGATGCGCATGGCGTACTGGCCGCCGAAGAGCTGCACCTCGCCCACGCCGGGTACGCGGCTGAGCTGGTCCTGCACGTTGGACGCCACGTAGTCGCCCAGGTCGTAGCGGTTCATGCTCCCGTCCGCGGAGATGAAGCCGACGATCATCAGGAAGTTGTTGACGGCCTTGTTGACGCGCAGGCCCTGCTTCTGCACCTCCTGCGGCAGCAGGGCCATGGCCGTCTGCAGCTTGTTCTGCACCTGCACCTGGGCGATGTCCGGGTTCGTGCCGGCGTCGAAGGTCAGGCTGATGGTCACGCTACCCGTCGAGTCGCTCGACGAGGCCATGTAGCGCAGATGATCGAGCCCGTTCATCTTCTGCTCGATGACCTGCGTGACGGTGTCCTCGAGCGTCTTGGCCGAGGCACCGGGGTAGAAGGCGCTGATGCTCACGATGGGCGGAGCAATGGCGGGGTACTGGGCGACGGGCAGGCCCAGAATCGCCAGCGCGCCCCCCAGCATGATGATGATGGCAATGACCCACGCGAAGATGGGTCGGTCAATGAAGAATCTGGCCACGGAAGTTCTCGCTGATGCGGTGAGCGGCTGGGCTCAGCGCGTGGATTGAGTGATGGGGGCACTCCCGGCGGCGGGCACGGCGCGCACCTCGCTGCCCGGCCGCACCTTCTGCAGGCCGTCGACGATGACGCGGTCCCCCGCCGCCAGCCCCTCGGTGACGAGCCACTTGTCCCCCACGCTCCGCTCCGCCACGAGCGTGCGCGGCTCGACCTTGTTCTCCGCGCCGACGACGAGCGCCATCGCCTGGCCCTTGGAGTCGCGCGTGACGGCCGCCTGGGGCACGAGCAGCGCGTCCGGGTCCACGCCCTCCTCCAACCGCGCGCGGATGAACATGCCCGGCAGCAGCCGCTGCTCGGGGTTGGGCACGAGCGCCCGCAGGGTGATGGAGCCCGTGGACGGATCCACCGTCACGTCGGAGAACTGCAGCGTGCCCGGCTCCGGGTACTCGGTGCCGTCCTCCAGGAGGAGCTTCACCTTCGCGCGCGTGGCGTCCGCACGCTGAAGCCGCCCGCTCTCCAGTTCCCGTCGGAGCCGCAGCACCTCGGCGCTCGACTCGGAGATGTCCATGTAGAGCGGGTCGAGCTGCTGCACGGTGGCCATGAGGGTGGCCTGGCCCTGCTGGACGTAGGCGCCCTCGGTCACCGTCGCGCGGCCGATGCGGCCCGACACGGGGGCAGTGACGCGGGTGTAGCCCAGGTTGATTTGCGCCGTCTGGACGGCGGCCTTCGCCGCAGCGACATCCGCGAGGGATACCTTGTGCGCCGCGGTGACGTTCTCGTACTCCTGCTTGCTGATGGCCCGCTCCGCCAGCAGCTCCGTGTAGCGCTCCGCCTGGAGGCGGTTCTGCTCCAGGTTCGCCTCGGCCCGCGCGAGCGTGGCCTTGGCGCTGTCGAGCGCCGCCTGGTAGGGCTGGGGATCGATCTGGAAGAGCACCTGTCCCTCCTTGACGTCGCTGCCCTCGGTGAAGAGCCGCTTGAGCACGATGCCGTTGACGCGGGCGCGCACCTCGGCCACCCGGTACGCGGAGGTCCGGCCCGGCAGCTCCTTGGCGAGCGCCACGGGCGCCGCGGCCAGCTGCACCACCCCCACCTCCACGGGACCCGAGGGACCCGGGCCAGCTGGAGCGCTCGGCTTGTCGCCACACGCGCCAAGAAGCAGGGCTCCGAGGGCGACCACGCCCAAGCCCCTGACGCGCGGGGTGGGAAAAGGCCAGCGGGCACATTCCTGCTCGGCAGCTCTCATCAGGACGGATTCTGTCTTCACCATCTCTCCCTCGGCCTCGGTCGGAGGGCCCCGTTGGGGGGGCATCCACGAGGCAATCCGAACAGAACTAAACCGTTCAGTTCAACGTTGCGGAGCAATACGGCCGGGGGTATTTCATGTCAAGACTAAACCGTTCAGTACACCCCACGGAAAGGGGTGACAGGCGGGACAGGGCGAGCGAGAAAGGCGGGACATGAGGAAGACACCAGCGGAGCTCTCGCCAACCAAGCGTGCACAGATTCTCAGTGGCGCGTCCGCGGTCTTCAGTGACCTGGGGTACGAGCGGGCGAGCGTCGATGCGATTGCCGCCCGCGCCGGGGTCTCCAAGGCGACGATCTACAACCACTTCGAGGACAAGAAAGCGCTGTTCGTCGCATGCCTCTCCGAGGAGACGCGCGCGGTGGAGGAGCGTCTGCGCGAGGTGCTGGACACGCCGTCGGGCGATCTGGAGCGTGACCTCCAGCTGATTGGGGAGGCATTGATGCGCCTGCTCCTCTCACCTGCCATCCTCAAGCGGTACCGCATCTTCGCGGCACAAGTGGACCGCTTTCCGGAGCTCGGGGTGGCGCTGTTCGAGCAGGGTACGAGTGCCACGCAACTGCGGATGACCCTCTACCTGGAGCGAGCCAGCGCGGCGGGGGCCTTGAGATTGGAGGACCCCGCCCAGGCCGCCCTGGACTTCCTGGCCCTCTGCCATGGCGACATCCCCATCCGGGCACAGCTCGGAGTCCTCAAGAGCCTCACGGACGAGCAGATTCGAGCCAGGGTCGCTCACGCGGTGCGTGTCTTCCTCTGTAGCTACCGCCCGTGAGGGGCGAGGGCGGACGGAGTTTCAGTCGTGGGAAGAGGGCGCGGCGAAGCGCACCTGCATAGCTCGCGCGAAAGTCGCGCCCCCCTGCGAGCCTCGGCTGATGATGTCGAAGCCGTGGTAGGCCCCGAACACCACGACGATCTACAGTCCAGAGCGGCAAATAAAAAAGCCCCCGAGTCACTTGGACTCGGAGGCTTCTTTCGGAGTGCCCAGGGCGGGATTCGAACCCGGTACGGGGGGATGGAAAACCTCAGGCAGGACGCGCCTTTACCCGCCATCCCCTTGATTTTACTCGGTTTCGCCGTCCCGCCCTGTCCCCCCCTGTGCCACCTCGTCCCCCCTGAATCCGCGCTGGAGGGGCACATTGGGGGCACATGGCAGCGGCCCTTGTGCCACAGGGGCTTTCGCGTCCCGCCCTGATGGATGCGGCCCTTTACGGTTCGTCCCTTATGAGTCCGGGGAAGAGCGTCGGCTGCTCTCGGATGGCCCGGAGGGCCTGCCGGAAAGCGTCCCACACCTCGTTGTCAGGCCGTCCGAAGTCGACCACGCCCATCACCCGTCCCTTGGGGTCCTTCGCTTTTGCCGGGTTGCGCTGGAGGACCGCCCGATGTTGGAGCGAGAAGCGGCTGAGGTCGACCTTGGGACGCTTGGTGTGCGCGATGTACAGCCGACGGTGTGTGTCTCGCAGGTGCGCCGGGTCCATGCACCGCGACCACGACCCCTGGTGCTCGATGACAAGACCGGCCTCCTGAACGGCTCGAAGCAGTTCCTCTCGCGTGATCGGCATGCATCCTCCTCGGGGCCCGCTCAGCCCGCACAAGTTCGAGAAGTACAACGGGAGCTCGCTGGTGGCGAGCCCGCCGGTGGCAGCGATGGGGCGGAGCCGAAGAAGGAGCGGACGCCAGCCCCCTACCCTCTCCATCTTCCGAAATCCGAGGGCGCCGATGGGTATCAGCTCCTGAGCCTGGGAATTCATCCCGGCCACACCAGGAGTCCCTCATGGTCTTCCTCCCCATCATCGCCAACAACCTGGGCAAGATCGCTGCCGCGGCTGCAACCACCTTGGGCATCGTGGGTTACGTCAACCGTGACCGGATCGGCCGCTGGCTCTCGGACGAAGAGCCCGACCCCAAGGAGCGGAAGCAGGGGCACCTCCAGGATGCAGCGGGCGTGCTCGAGACGGCCGAGTCGATCAAGAACCTCCACGGCCAGCTGGCCCCGGACGAGCTGGACAGGAAGCACACGGAGCTCTTGGAGAAGCTCACCGCAATGAACACCAAGACGATGAGCGACTTCAGGGTGCTCATCAACGAGGCGCAGTCGGAGGTCATCACCTCCATGGCCGAGCTCGAGGGCCAGCTCGACGCCCAGCGCAGCGAGACGCGGGCGCTCGGCGAGGAGCTGCGCGAGGCCGTGGCGGACCTATCGCGCCGCCAGGACGCGGTGGAGCAATTTCTCCACGGGAAGGACCGGGGAGAGGTCTTCGCCGTGCCCGGGCGCCAGCGCACCGCCGCCGAGACTCCGCGCCGGCAGGAGGAGACCGGCAAGAAGTCCACCCCCAGCAACAGGCGCAAGGGCAACGGGAGCACCGCGCCCGAGACACGCGCGCCTTGACGCACTCCCCGTTCGCTCGCAGCTGCATGCCGTGGTGGCCCACGAGTCCCCCGGCATTTTTTGGCCTCCGCAGCCCTTGCAGCTGCGGTGCCGCGCAGCATCACCAGCCCAGAGCTACATCACGCACCGCACCGCCGAGCACGAAACAGGTGCGCCGCGCCGCTCTCCGTGAACCGGCACACCAGTTCGTCGCGGCCCTTCTTCCCGTGCGCCACGGGGGTCTGCTGCTCCGCCGACAACAGCGCCTTGACAGTGACGAGCTGCACCTCTCCGATAGCATGGTGAGGTGCCGCAATGACGGGCGCGACTCCACGCCTCGCCCTACAAGATGGCCCATTACAGTGTGTCGCGGTTGAAGCTAGCCACGGGGTGCCATATCAGGCCGTCTCGACCGTAGAAGAACAGGATGAGACAGAAGGGACTGCCCGGCGGTTCATCTGGATGGGGCGTCCAAGCCAATCGGAGGCCATCCAGAACCTTTGGGCCCAGGTCCGGAGAGTAGCCTCGGCACTCCGCTGCGAGCGCGTCCGTCGGGTCGAGTCGCCGGAGATCCCGCCACTCACCGGCTTGACTGGAGAGGAGTGTCCTCAGCACGTCCTGGTGGCGCTTCATGCTGACGATGTCACCAGAGATGAGTTCCAGCAACACCTCCAAACTCATGGGCTCCACATCACCTCCCGAAGAGGGACTTGAACGCATTGAACTCGTCCTCGGTGACCAGCCGTAGAATACCACTCTGGATTCTATTCCTGTGCGCAGCCGCGCTGCGTCCATCTACAGTCGTAACGAGCGTACCGTTTTGCTCGAAGATGTGCTCTCGGCCGTTGGGACCCCGAACGACGAATCTGCCGTCCTCCGACTGAATGAAGACGTCGGCAGGTCGTGCGTTCCTCGCGTCGTTGAACGCTGTCCCGACAGGCCGGCCCTCCATCTGTCGCTGCCGGGCATGCTCGGACTTCGATGGCCCGTTCACCGTCATGGCCACGACATTGGCGGGCAGGACGACACTGAAGGTGCCCTCGGCCACGGCGACCTTCACCTTGTCCGCTTCCTGCGCGGCCGTCAGCACGTTTCGGATGCCGGCATGGGACTCGAGCGCACCGGCGGCTTTCGCGAAGCCCGGCAGCTTCGGGGCCTTGGACACGAGCGCCGCCGTCTCCCCCACCGCCGCCGTGCCCAGCAGGAGGAGAATCCGCACGCTGTTGGGCCCGATGACCTTGCCGAAGCGGTCTCCCGCCTCGCGCAGCTCCGCGAACGTGCTGGCCTCCGCCGCCTCCTCCCAGAGCTTGAAGTAGGCCCGCACCAGGTCGAAGAGCTCCCAGCCCAAGTAGCCCCACATGAGCAGGGCCAACGCGGCGGCCACGCCTTTAGAAACGGGCTCGGGTGCCGAAACCAAGGCGAGGTATCCAATGATGGTGAGGCTCAGCGACATCCAGAGCTGCGTCGTGGAGAACATGGAGCGCAGTTCCGCGTCCCGGGCCTCCAGCGCCGCATTCACGGAGAGCGCCAGGGCGATGTCGCGCTTGTCCTCGCCGTCCAGTCCCGGCCCGTTATTGAACAACTCGAGGCAGTCGCCCGGCGTGCCTTGCCGCTCGCAGAAGCTCCCGTAGGACCGCGCCAAGGGCGTGCGCCACTCCTCGCCCGTGAGCGAGAAGGAGGCCAGCGCCAGCTTCCGGTGGAGGTAGAGCGGGAAACGGGAGCCGGCCACCCGCAGCGGCATGTTCAGCACCAGGGTGGTGAGGGCTTCGTTGAGCTCGAAGTCGCTCACCTGCACGGCCCCGAATCGGGTGGGCAGGGAGAGGCGAACCAGCCCGTCCGCGACCTCGCCCTCCTCCTCCTCGACCTCCGTTTCAGCCGTGGAAGGCCGGGCATCCTCATGGAAACGGTGTGTCGGTGGCCGGTAGGACGACCCCACCAGCAAGCCGCCCCGAGGAACGCCCGTGGCGCATGCTGCATGGAGGAAGAGGACAATGAGGGCCCAAGCACCCAACCAGGAGCGCTGCCACGTGCCTGCCGGGCGCGAACCAACAAGACGGGTGGACACGCCGCACCTCCGATTAAGGTGACTGGCCCCAGGATTACAGGAGGGTCCGACAGGCACGTCAATCCATCAGGTGGGTGAAGGTATTGACGACGTGGAGGATAGGCCCCGCGCCATAACATGAGTCGAGCGAGATGGGCGTCGACAGCCCCACCACCACTCACGGCTGTGTGCCGGGATTCACCACTGCCGGGAGTCGCTCGTCGCGCTCCCCTCCTCTTTCCGGTAGACGAACACCATGGACGAAAAGCTGCGACACGCGCTGGGGGGACGCGGCCCGAGCTGCTCGCCTGCGGCTGGGCCTCACGCAGGCGGAAGTAGCCAAGAAGGTTCGCCTGAAGTCCGGGGTCTATGGCCGGGTCGAGCGCGGGATGATGGTCCCCAGCGTGCCGACACTTCGGCGGATCTGCGAGACCCTGGGCATCTCCTCAGACGTGCTCCTGTCCCTGGGTACTCGAGCCCACGAGATGACGACACCGGCCCCTCCGCCCGCGGCTGGCGAGCACCCGGTGCATATTCCGGCCATTGCGATCACTTGTTCCGGGCGAAGCCGATCACCGATTCCGGCTCAAGCCGAGCACCAGTTCCGGGCGAAGCCGATCATCGGAGCGGAGCGACGCTGGTGCCTCTCACTTCTCCGGCTTCGGCTCGGTCGTCAACTTTCCATCCCGCTTGCGGATGGACTCGCCCAGCAGCTTGATGCGGTGGGCGTTGTGGACCACCCGGTCGAGGATGGCGTCGGCGACGGTCGCATCACCGATGAGCGCGTGCCACTGCTTGGGGTCGAGCTGGGAGGTGATGACGGTGGAAGCAGTTCCACACCGGTCCTCCAAGACTTCGAGCAGGTCCTTTCGCTCGCTGGCCGTCAGTGGCTCCAGACCGAAGTCGTCGAGGATGAAGACATGCGCCTTGGACAAGCGCTGCAGCACCGTGCGCCAGGTGCCATCGGCGCGTGCCTGGGCCAGCTCGTCGTAGAGCCGGGAGGCCCTGCGGTACACCACCGTGTAGCCCTCGCGGCACGCCTTGTTGCCCAGCGCGCACGCCAGGTAGCTCTTGCCCATTCCCGTCGGCCCGGTGAGCAGGACGTTCTGGTGGGCGGCCACCCAGCGGCACGAGGCCAGCTCCACCACCTGGGCTCTCGTCAGCCCACGAGCGTGGGCGTAGTCGATGTCCTCCACGCACGCCGGTTGCCGCAGCTTCGCGTTCTTCAACCGCAGGGAGAGCTTGCGGTTCTCTCGCTGCATCCACTCGGCGTCCACCAGGAGCCCCACCAGCTCGGACGCACTGACGTCCTGAGTGGAAGGTGTTTCCAGCCACCTCTCCAGGTAGCTGGCCATCCCCAGCAGCTTCATCGCCTTGAGCTTCTCGGAAGGCGTCCCCGGTGAATACCCGCCGGGGCGCCGAGCAGTACGAGCGGGAGCTGCGTCAGGCCCTCCTCCACAGCACCTTCGGAAAGGAGAAGAAGGAGGTCCCCACCCTGGAGCAGTTCCAGGAGCGGTTCCTCGATCATGCACGGACGAACAACAAGGTCTCCACCGCGAAGACCAAGGCCGACATCCTGCGCAGGCACCTGGTCCCCGCGTTCGGTCGGTTGAAGCTGGACCAGATTGACACGGCCAAGCTTGAGGCATTCAAGGCCCAGAAGGTGAAGGAGGGGCTCTCCAAGAAGAGCGTCAACAACCTGTTGACCGTGCTGCGCAAGCTCCTGGCCCTCGCCCAGGAGTTCGGCGAGCTCGACGTGGTGCCCAAGGTGGATTGGCTCAAGGCGCCCAAGCCCGAGATCGACTTCCTCTCCTTCGAGGAGGCCGAGCAGTTGGAGTCGCTCGCGGAGCCCGGCCGGTGGAAGGCGATGATCTCCCTGGCCCTTAACACGGGCCTGCGCATCGGGGAGCTGGCGGCCCTGTCCTGGGACTGCGTGGACATGACGGCCGGTCGCCTCATCGTGAAGCGCAACGTCTTCCGAGGGCACCTGGGCACGCCGAAAGGTGGACGCGAGCGAGAGGTGCCGCTCAACGAGCGGGCGCTGAAGGCCCTACGGGACTACCCCCGGCGGATCGACTCGCCGTGGGTCTTCCCCCAGCGGGATGGCGGCTTCATCCGCAATCCCCAGCACACCTGCTCGGAGGCCATCCTCCGGAACGCGGAGCGGACGGGCCTGCGTCCCATCGGCTGGCATACGCTGCGCCACACCTTCGCCAGCCACCTCGTCATGCGCGGGGTGCCGCTCAAGGCCGTGCAGGAGCTGATGGGGCACGCCACCATCGAGATGACGATGCGCTATGCCCACCTCAGCCCGAACGTGAAGAAGGACGCGGTGCGGGCCCTGGACGTCGTGCGCCCGAGGGGCACATTGGGGGCACATGACCAGGAGGGCATCGCGTAGAAATGAAAAAGCCCCCAAGTCTCAAGGACTTGGAGGCTCTTTCGGAGTGCCCAGGGCGGGATTCGAACCCGCACACCTTTCGGCGCCACCCCCTCAAGATGGTGTGTCTACCAGTTCCACCACCTGGGCATTTCCGGTGCGGTCTCGACTGAGTGAGTCGCCCCGGAAACAACGCGGCCTCTAGTACCACGAACCGCGCTGTCTGCAACAACGATTTTTGCCACCCGCTTTCTTCCGCCGGGTGGCTACCCGCCTACTGAGCGGGCGCCGGAGCCGGGGCCGGAGCCTCGGCGGGGCGCGGCTGCTCCACACTGCCCGGAGCGGCCGGAGCCGTCTGCTCCGCCGGAGCCGAACCCGAGGGAGGCGCCGCCTCCTGAGGATTGGCCGCGGGCACCTGGCCCGCCGGAGGAGCGCCAGCACCCGGCTGCGCCGGCTGCGTCGCCGCCGGCTTGTTGGCCAGCGAGCCCGCCACCGACGTGCGCATGCCCACGAAGGACAGGCCGAGCGACGTGATGAAGAACATCGCCGCGCAGATGCCGGTGATCTTGGTCAGGAAGGTCGTGGCACCGCGGCCACCGAAGGCGCTCGTCGCGGCGCCGCCACCCAGGGCCGAACCCATGCCGGCGTCCTTCCCGGGCTGCAACAGGATGACGAAGATCATGAACACGCACAGGAGGACGTGCACGATCGTCACGAAGGTCAACATGCTTTAAGCTCTTCTTTCCGGTCCTGGATGAAAGGCCGCGCAGCCTAACCGAACGGGCCGGGCGGTGACAATCTTCCTGCGATCACACCCCGCCCTTCGCGATCGCCGCGAAGTCGCCCGCCTTCAGGCTCGCCCCGCCCACCAGCGCCCCGTCCACGTCCGGCTGGCCCAGCAGTTCCGCCGCGTTGTCCGGCTTCACGCTCCCACCGTACTGGATGAGCACCCGCTCCGCCGTCCCCCGGTCGTACAGCCGCCCGAGCTGCTCGCGGATGGCCCGGTGGACCTCCTGGGCCTGGGCGCTGGTGGCCGTCCGGCCGGTCCCAATCGCCCACACCGGCTCATAGGCCAGGACGAAGCCCGCCACCTCGGCCGCCTGGAAGCCCTTCAGCGCCCCCGCAACCTGCCGCTCCACCACCTCCAGGGTGCGGTTGGCCTCGCGCTCGGCGAGCGTCTCACCCACGCAGATGATGGGCGTCATCCCCGCCCCCACCACCGCCCGGGTGCGCTTGTTCACCGTCTCATCCGTCTCGCCGAAGTACTGCCGGCGCTCGGAGTGACCCACGATGACGTAGGCGCACCCCAGGTCCTTCAGCATCGGCGCGGACACCTCGCCGGTGTATGCCCCGCTGGCCTCCCAGTGGCAGTTCTGGGCGGCCAGCTTCACGAAGGAGCCCTCGAGCTCCTTCGCCACGGCCTGCAGCGACAGGAACGGCGGTGCCACGGCGAGCTCCACCCGCTCTCCCGGAAGGGAGGCCACCAGCCCCTTCAGCTCCCGCACCAGGGCGAGCCCCTCGGGGATGGTCTTGTTCATCTTCCAGTTGCCGGCGATGAGCTTGCGTCGCACCTGTGCCGCCATGAGGACTGCCTCCGTGGTGTTGGGTACGGCCGACTACTTCGTCTCCAGCGCCTTCACGCCCGGCAGCTCACGGCCCTCGAGGAACTCCAGCGAGGCGCCGCCACCGGTGGACACGTGGCTGAGCTTGTTGGCCAGCCCCATCTGGGTCACGGCAGCCGCGCTGTCGCCACCGCCCACCACCGTGATGGCGTCCTTGTTGAGGGCCATGGACTCGGCCACTGTGCGCGTGCCCGCGGCGTACTTCCCAATCTCGAACATGCCCATGGGGCCGTTCCACACCACCGTCTTCGCGCTCTTGATGTGCTCGGAGTACATGGCCCGCGTCTTCGGGCCGATGTCCAGGCCCATCAGGTCAGCGGGGATGGCGCGGTCCACGACCTCGCGCACAGGGCCCTTGTCCGTGGGCTCGGTGCTGCAGACATGGTCGACGGGCAGCACCAGCGAGGTCTTCAGCCGCTGCGCCGCCTCGAGCATGCGCGTGGCCAGTGACAGCTTGTCCTCCTCCACGCGGCTCTTGCCCACCTCAATGCCCTGCGCCTTGAGGAAGGTGTACGCCATGGCGCCGCCGATGAGCAGCGCGTCCACCTTGGGCAGCAGGCTCTCGATGACCTTGATCTTGTCGCTCACCTTGGAGCCGCCCAGGATGGCCACGAAGGGCTTGGCCGGGTTCTTCATCACCCCGCCCAGGTACTCCAGCTCCTTGCGCATGAGGAGGCCGGCGCCCTTCTCCTTCACGTGGGGCACCATGCCCGCGGTGGAGGCATGGGCGCGGTGCGCGGTACCGAAGGCGTCGTTGATGTAGACGTCGGCGAAGGAGGCCAGCTCACGCGAGAAGGCGTCGTCGTTGGCCTCCTCCTCCTTGTGGAAGCGCAGGTTCTCGAGCATGAGCACCTGCCCCTCCTTCAGGTCCTTCACCAGCTTGCGCACGCCGTCACCCACGCAGTCGTCGGCGAGGATGACTTCGTGCTTGGGCCCGAGCAGCTCGATGAGCCGGTTGGCCACCGGCTCCAGCGAGAGCTTCGGGTCCGGGCCCTTGGGGCGCCCGAGGTGAGAGGCCAGAATCACCTTCCCGCCCATCTCCAGGGCGCGCCGGATGGTCGGCAGCGCCTCGCGGATGCGGGTGTCGTCGGTGATGCGTCTGCCCTCCAGGGGAACGTTGAAGTCCACCCGGATGAAGACGCGCTTGCCGGTGAGCTGCATGTCGTCGATGTAGCGGATCATCTCGGTCCTCCCACTCGGAACGCCCGTTGAAATGGCTGACTACAGCCCCTTGGAGGCGAGGAACTTCGCCGTGTCCACCATGCGGTTGGAGAAGCCCCACTCGTTGTCGTACCAGGCCATCACCTTGAGCAGGTTGTCGCCCATGACCATGGTGTTGGTGGAGTCGAAGATGGAGGAGTGCGGGTTGCCGTTGTAGTCGACGGAGACGGTCAGCTCCTCGCTGTACTGGAGGATGCCCTTGAGCGGGCCCTCGGCGGCGGCCTTGAAGGCAGCGTTGACGGCGTCGACGGTGACGGACTTGCTCGTCACCACGCTCAGGTCCACCAGGGACACGTTCGGGGTGGGCACGCGCACCGCCTGGCCGTTCATCTTGCCCTTGAGCGCTGGGAGCACCTCACCGATGGCCTTCGCGGCGCCAGTGGAGGCGGGAATCATCGACAGCGCGGCGGCGCGAGCGCGGCGCAGATCCTTGTGCGTGAGATCCAGGATGCGCTGGTCGTTGGTGTAGCTGTGGATGGTGGTCATCACGCCCTTCTCGATGCCGAAGTTCTCCAGCAGCACCTTGCCCAGCGGCGCCAGGCAGTTGGTGGTGCACGAGGCGTTGGAGAGGATGTGGTGCTTCTTCGGATCGTACTGGTCGTGGTTGATGCCGTAGGCGAGGGTGAGGTCCGGGCCCTTGGCCGGGGCGGAGATGATGACCTTCTTGGCGCCCGCGCCCAGGTGCTTCTCGGCGCCCTCGCGCTCGGTGAAGCGGCCGGTGCACTCGAGCACGATGTCCGCGCCCAAGGACTTCCAGGGCAGCGCGGTCGGGTCCTTCTGGGCGGTGACGGCGATCTCCTTGCCGTCGATGATGATGGACTTGTCCGTGGCCTTCACGGTGCCCTGCCAGGTGCCGTGCACGGAGTCGTACTTGAAGAGGTGGGCCAGCGTGGCCGGCTCGTCGAGGTCGTTGATGGCGACGAAGTCGAGGTTCTCCTTGCGGCTCAGCGCGGCGCGAAGCACGCAGCGACCAATGCGACCGAACCCGTTGATGGCAATCTTGGTGGCCATGTCTCAGTCTCCTAGAGAGGTTGGAAAGCTCACAGGCACACGACGGGCCGCACACCCTCCCGCCGTGGGAAAAGGCGGCCGACCGTAGGCATGTGGCGCACGCGAGTCAACGCTCTGTGACGGGAGAACGACGACGCGTACGCCTTAGCTGAACAGTCGACAGGAGCAATAGCCACGCAATAGACACGGTTCCCCCGCCCGCTCGACAGCCACAGCCCGTCTCCGCGTTTTCGTAGGACTCGGGAATGCGGTCCACCACGTAGGGGGGCGGAGGAGGAGGCGGCGGCGGTGGGGGATCGGCCTTCGTCTCGGACTCCCACTGGTTCAGCGGGCCCGGCGCGGGAGGTGGAGGATCCCCGGCGGGTGGCTCGGGAGCCGTGGCCAGCACGCCTGTCCGCGAGAGGAAGGACCCCATCAGCCAGGCTCGCCGCGAGGGACTGACGAGGCCCTCGAAGGGCATGCCCAGGAAGAGCACCTGGCCCCCCGGCGCCGAGGCCACACCCGCAGCCTGGCTCGTCCCCGTGTAGCCCAATACCGGCGTGCCGCCCGTCAGCGGGGTCAGCACATCCGTCGTTCCCACCGGGAAAGCGCCAAGCGTCCCATCGTCGAGCACCGCGCCGGAGAGTTCCTTCAGCCAACCATCCGGAAGGCCCTCCACCGAGAGAGCGGAGGCCGCGCCGCCCAGCGAGACCTGGAGAATCTCCGAGAGGAAGGCTTGCTCCACGGTACCTCCCACCGAAAGCGCGGAGGCCACGTGGCTACCCGACAGCAGCAGGTGGCCGCCACCCGTAACGAAGGTGCGCATCAGGTCCAGCTCGGCGGCGCCCGGTCCCACTCCCCCTGCCCCACCGCGTCCGGTGAACCAGTCCAGCACCCGGTAGCCCACCGGCGTGAAGAGTCCCTCGGAGAGCGCCTGGCTGGTGGCTCCATCGAAGGCCACTCCATGCTGCGCCACCGCGTCTCCGTGACGGCGCAGGCCCGAGCCGTCGTTCATGGACTCCAGCAGATGGCGCCAGGGCGAGGCCAGCGCGTACGCCGAGAGGTCGTCCCTGCGTGCGAGCTCCTCGTCCATGCGGAGGAAGGCGTTGAGCACCAGCACCTCCGGCACGCGACCCGCCTCCGGCACGCGCACGCCCACCACTTCCGAGGGGAAGGACTCACCTCCGGCATTGAGGGAAGCCACGCGGAAGTAGCGCGTGGTGCCCGGCGCCAGGGTGACGGAGAAGGAGGTCGAGTCCCGCTCGGTCCCGTCGTCCCAGGCCAGCCCATCCGCGCTCTGGTAGACGCGGTAGCCGGTGGCCTCATGCCCGCCCAGATCGAGCGTGTCCGTAGACGGCTTCGCCCACTTCACCTCCACCTGGCCGCTGCCGGCGTTGCGTGCCACCAACGCAGAGGGAGGCTCGGGCGGCAGGTCCACCGTCTTGCTGTCC
Organism: Archangium lansingense; assembly: GCF_026626635.1. GTDB lineage: Bacteria > Myxococcota > Myxococcia > Myxococcales > Myxococcaceae > Archangium > Archangium lansingense. The sequence goes on along the minus strand of NZ_JAPNKA010000001.1, from coordinate 4,932,893 downwards.
CGCGTGGCGAAGAACTTGATGAGGCCCTGGAGCATGGCGCGCGCGGCCACCCGGCGGAACTCTGGACGCTTCAGGTGTACGGCGTCCGCAGGATGGTCGTGGTAGGCCACCTCCAGGAGGACTGACGGCATCTCCGGGTTGTGGGCCGGGTTCACTTCACCCAGGTTGGCCGAGCGCAGCGAGCGCACCCGCCAGGTCGGCTCAATCGCATTGCGGATGTCCTGCGTCATCTCCTCCAGCAGCTTGCGCGCGAGCACGTCGCTACCGGGCACCCCAGTGAAATTCAGTGTGCCATCCACGGGATTGGGCCCGTAGACGTAGGCCTCGGTGCCGCGGAACCGGTCGTCGGGGGTCGAGAGTCCGGAGGCATTCGTGTGCCAGGCGACGTAGACGGCGTCCTCTCCGTCCTCGTGCAGCCAGGCGGCGAAGCGCGGGCGCGAGGACACGTCATCGTTGCGCTCGTTGGAGAGCGCGTTGACGCCCGAGGGCGCGAACACCGAGGGCGGTGCTCCGCTGAACTGGGTGTGGTAGCGCGCGCACTCCTCGAAGCGCGGGCGGGACAGGGGCGCGAACGATCCGTCACCGATGATGCCGCTGCCACCGCCAAAGCGCACCGCATCCAGCGACACGTTGCCCGACGTCGTCGAGTCGTTGAGCGCCACCACCGAGGCTGACTCGGGGTGCAGGCCCGCCCGGAAGTAGAAGCGGCCCAGCAGGACCCACGTCCCACCGTGGCGGCGCTGGTTCACCCGGAAGTGGCTCTCGCCGCCCGCGTGCCGCACCACGTAGTGCGCATCCGGCACCCGGGCCGAGTGCGCGGTATAGGAGACGTAAACGTGATAGGCGCCATCAGCCGGAATCGTGGGCGCCCAGGTGGCGTGCGCGGTGGCCGAGGGCGCGGCCGTCATCAGCCGGTTGCCTCCGAGCTCGAAGGGCCGCACCGCGTTCCCCATCGGCACCGGGGGCGGACCCCAGCCCGCCAGCGTGGAGGTAGAGAAGAGCTCCGCGGCCCCCTCCTCCGAGTAACCCGCCCCTCCATTGTTGAGGATGACCATGCGCGGGTTGAGGTCCGACTCGCGCACGGGAATCACCGTGGCGCCCGCCCCCGTCAGCATCGGCAGCAGGTACTGGTTGAGCGTCTCGATGGAGATCAGGTCCTCGACGACGTCGTTCGTGTTGCCACGCTGCGTGGCCCACCGGCCCAGGGGAGAGCTGCGGAAGAAGCCGTGTCCCGGGCTCAGGTAGATCGTCTTTCCTGACAGCGCCCCGGTGCGGATGCGCGTCTGCGGCACTCCCGAGAGCGCCGAGACGGAGCCTCCACGAGCCTCTCGGCGCACCAGGGGCGGCTCGGAGGGCAGCCAACGCGTTTCATGGGGCCTCGGGCCAGGGAGCGGCACATAGACGGCATCCGGCGGCTCCAGGCCACAATCTTGGGGGAAGGCGCCATCCTCCTGGGCCTGGCTCGTGCCCGGCAGGCAGAGCAGCGAGACCAGCATCCAGGCGATGGTACGAATGTGAGCAGGAAGGACCATGGGGGGGCGGACGTTAGGCCCCGGCGCGAGGGCACGCCAATCAAACCGTGAGTGCCTGCCTGCTCTCCCGCTAACCTGCTGACGCGATGAGCTCTCCTGCCCTATCACCCCCGCTTCCACCCTCACCCGAGAAGAAGCCGCCGACTCCGCATCCGCCTCGAGGCGGCTCCGGCATGCTCGCCTCCTTCTTCCATGCGTGGAACGGGCTCATCCACACCGTCGTCCACCAGCGCAACATGCGCGTCCACCTCGTCTCCGCCCTCCTGGTGGGCCTGGTGGGCAGCGGCATCGAGCTGGGGCTCGCGGAGAAGGTGACGCTCATCTTCTGCGTCCTCCTCATCTTCTTCGCGGAGATCCTCAACAGCGCGCTCGAGCACCTGGTGGACCTCGCCACCCGCCACTTCGACGAGAAGGCGCGCCTCACCAAGGACGCCGCCGCCGCGGGCGTGCTGGTGCTCGCCACCGGCACCGTTGTCATCTTCGCCGCCATCCTCGTGCACAATTGGCAGACGGTAGCCAGCAGCGGGCCGCAGATCGCCCGTCAGGTCGCCCTCGGCCTGCCCCTCGCCTTGTGCGTGATGGTGCTGGTCCTTCCGCAGCCGCGCTCCGTCTGGGTGGACCGACTCGCCTTCCTGGGCGGCGCCCTCCTGCTCGGAGCGCTCGCTCCCCGTACCGCCAGCTCCGTCTTCACCGCCATGAACGCCGGGCTGCTCTTCGTCGCCGGGGCCGCCGCTCGTCAGCGGCGCCGCGAGCGCGCGGGCCACCGGTAGAGGCTCGCCACTCAGCGCTCACCGGCGAGGTGCGGGCATAAAAAAACCGGCGCGGGGCCGGTCTTTCACTCGCCGCCTGGGGGAGGCTCGAGCCCCGGGACCTGCCCGGAGCCCGGCTACCCGCCAGGGACAGCGCCAGTCTAGGGCATCAGGCTTCCTTCCGAAACTCAGGCCGGGCCTCGGACGTCGGCTGGGCAACGTTCTCGCCCTTGATGTCCTCCGTCACCAGGTCCAGCAGCTCCGTGGCGATGCCGATGATCTGCATGGGGGTATAGCCGCTCGCGCGCAGCTGATTGAAGAAAGTACGGGCAAGAATCCGAGTGCCCTGCTTGTCAGTACTCAAGGACGTGTCCTCCGAGATGCGGTGGGACCGCGTAATCACTGGCGGTATCGTCTTCAACCCGCGTGCCAGCAGCCACCTTCCTTACGAATTCTCCATGCACATCGGGCGGTTGAGAGAATCCAGGGGCTGGCGGGGTTGTCCGGAGATGCGAAGGAACCTTCGCACCCTGTTCGCGGTCCAGGGGGAGGGCATGCGAGGGGTGCATCGTCAAGTTCGCACCCGCTCGCTCCTCAGGTGTTCAACAGCTTGCATTCGGGGGCTTGGGTGACGCACAACCGCCCCCTTTCCCCGGCTTCACTTCAGGAGAAGAGCAGCGCATGGCGTATCGAGTGAACAACATCGGGCTGTGGTTGGACGAGCCGGAAGAGCTGCTCGGCCAGCGAGCAGCCGAGAAGCTCGGAGTGACTCGCGCGGACCTGGCGTCCGTGCGCGTCGTGCGCGCGGTGCTGGATGCTCGTAAAAAAGGCAGCCCCCGCTACATCTATACGCTGGAGGTGGAACTGGCTCCGGGCCGTGCACCCAAGCAGCTACCGCCGGACGTTGGAGAGACACCGCCTCCTCCCGAGCCTCCGCAGCGCGTGAAGGAGCCGGAGCGCATGCCGCTCATCATCGGCACCGGACCCGCGGGCCTCTTCGCCGCCCTGGGCCTACTGGAACGCGGCGTTCGCACCATCCTCATCGAGCGCGGCCGCGAGGTGGTGGCACGGCGGAAAGATGTGGCGAAGCTGATGCGGGACGGCTCGTTGGACCCGGAGAGCAACATGAACTTCGGGGAGGGTGGGGCTGGCGCTTATACCGACGGCAAGCTGTCCACGCGCATCAACCACCCCATGGTGCGCAAGGTGATTGAGACGTTCGCCCGCTGCGGCGCGCCGGACCACATCCTCATCGAGGGCAAGCCGCACATCGGCTCGGACCTGTTGCCGGGCGCGGTGGCGAAGCTGCGCGACGACCTGATCGCCGGGGGCTGTCAGGTGCTCTTCGAGACCAAGGTGGAGGAGGTGCTCTACCGCGATGGCCGGGTGTCGGGCGTGAAGCTGGCCGACGGGCGCACGCTGGAGAGCGATCGGGTGGTGCTCGCTCCGGGCAACTCGGCGCGCGAGCTGTATGAGCGCTTCGCCGCGGATGGACGCGTGGTCATCGAGCCCAAGCCCTTCGCGCTCGGCTTCCGGGCCGAGCACCCGCAGGGGCTCATCAACTCCATCCAGTACGGGAGCGCGGCGAAGAACCCGCGGCTGCCCCCCGCTGACTACAAGCTAGCGGAGAACCTGGAGGTGGATGGGGAAGTGCGCGGCATCTACTCATTCTGCATGTGCCCCGGCGGCATCGTGGTGCCCACGCCCACCCAGGACGGGCTGCAGTGCACCAACGGTATGAGCAACTCGCGCCGCAATGCGAAGTACGCCAACGCGGGCATTGTCGTCACCGTGTCCGTGCAGGACTTCGAGCGCGAGGGCTTCAGCGGCCCGCTCGCGGGCCTGGAGTTCCAGCGCCACTGGGAGGCCAAGGCGTATGAGCTGGGCGGTGGGAAGTTCTTCGCTCCCGCGCAGACCATCCCCGACTACCTGGCCGGGCGCGTGAAGAAGGACCCGGGCGGCACCAGCTACCGGCCGGGACTGGCTCATACGGATTTGAACAAGCTCTTCCCGGCGCGCCTCACGCAGTCGCTGAAGCAGGCGCTCAAGGCGTTCGACCGGAAGATGCGCGGCTTCATCAGCGACGAGGGCAAGCTCATCGGCATTGAGAGCCGCACCAGCTCGCCAGTGCGGATTACGCGCGGCGAGGACATGCAGTCCGTGTCCATGCGCGGGCTCTACCCCGCCGGAGAGGGCTGCGGTTACGCTGGCGGTATCGTTTCCTCGGCCATTGATGGGCTGCGCGTGGCTGAGCAGATTGCGAGCGAGCTCGCCTGAGCCACGGGAGAGTGTCATGGGCTACCGCGTACGCACACCGGATGGAGAGCTGGCCTACCCCACGCTGAGGGATGTGGAGGTGGCGTACACCCAGGGGCTGGTCGATCCCGAGGATGAAGTGCTCGAGGATGGACACTCCACCTGGCGCAAAGCCGCGAGCATCCCGGCGCTCGCCCGAGCTCGTCCCGAGTCGAAGGGACTCGCGGGGCGTACCCATATGCTGAGTGTCATCGCCGCGGTGGCGCTGGGCGCGGGGGCCCTGGTCCTCATCATGAGCGACTCCTGGCCTCGGCGGGGACTGGGCATTGTCCTGGCGCTGGCGATGAGCGTGCTGCTCACCCGAGTGACCTCCGGAGCCTTCAAGCGCCCGGCCCCACCGAGGGACTGAGCAGCACAGCCCAGGGCACAGGTTGAAGACCCTCACCCCGACCCTCTCCCAGAGGGAGAGGGACTCACCTGAGGTGTCACCGTGCATGTCCCCTCTCCCTTTGGGAGAGGGCTAGGAGCCTGTCGGAATACCTCGGCTACCCACTACATGAGGGGTAGTGCGACTCAAACACACCGCTATGGTTGGTATGTAGGAGTCGTTTTTCGGCGATTCTCCGACAAGCTCCTAGGGTGAGGGTTGTCCCTCGCTCGCTCCCCTGCCCCCCAAGTGGGCACTCCCGCCCTCCCCGCACCCGGTCCCCACCTGCCGCATGTTTCCTCCCACTGAGGGCACATAGCGCGCGGCCAGCACGGGGCCCGCACAGAGGGGAGGACGGCCTTGTTCAACACCTACCTGTCCCGAGAGGCGGCGCGAAGGCTCAAGCATGGAGCCCCCTGGGTGCGCCGCGAGGACATCGTCTCCATGGAAGGCACCCCCTCCGCCGGCGAGGCCGTGCAGCTCCGGGATGAGGACGGGCACGTGCTGGGGCTCGCCGACGTGGACCTCGAGTCCGCCTATGCCGTGCGCCGGCTGGGGCTCCCCGACGAATCCGCCGAGGGCCTCATCCCCCGCCACGTCCGCCACGCCTTCGAGCGCCGCGCTCGCATGGTGGATGACCCGCGCTTCTGCCGCGCCATCAACGACGACGGCGACGCCCTCCCCGGCCTCATCGTGGACCGCTATGACACGCACCTCGTCGTCCAGACGCTCACGCGCGCCATGGACGCCCGGCTGCAGGAGATCACCCGCGCCCTCATCGAAGTATCCGGCGCCGAGTCCGTGCTGCTGCGCAACGACACCGCCCGGCGCCGGCAGCTCGGCCTGCCCGTGCAGCGGCCCCACGCCCTCTACGGCAACCCTCCCCGCTGGAGCCGCGTGCTGGAGCTGGGGGCCCGCTTCACGGTGGACCTCACCTACGGCCCGGGCGTGGGCTACCCGTACGACCAGCGCGAGCTGCGCCGCTTCCTCGCCCGCCTCGCCCAGGGCGCGCGGGTGCTCGACCCGAGCTGCCACGTGGGAGGCCTCTTCGTCCACGCCGGACGCCACGGCGCCCGCGCCATCCTCGCCTTCGACAGCGACGCGGACACCGCGGACCTCGCCCGCGAGAATGGCGAGGCCAACGGGCTGCTGGGGCGCCTCCAGGTGGAGCCTGGAGACTCCCTCGCCGTGCTGCGAGGCCTCCACGACACCTTCGACCTGGTGCTCCTGGACACCCCGGAGGCCTCCTCCCCGGAGACCTTCGTCGAGCAGGTGCGCCTGGGTCTGCGCGTCACCCGCCACGGCGGTACCCTGCTCATCATCGGCTACCACCCGCCCCTGCCCATCGGGGGCTTCGACGAGCTGGTGGCCGAGGCCTGCGAGCAGGAGGGCCGCACGGGCTTCCGCTTCGCCCGGCTCGGCCTGCCCCCGGACCACCCCACCCTCGTGGGCTTCCCCGGCACCGACTACCTGTCGGGCATCGTCATCGAGGCGAGCTGACGCCTACTTCTTCGCGGCGGTGGAGTGCTTGCGCACCGCTCGGAGCACGTCCGGCACCGACGTCTTGTTCGCCCGGTCGGCAATCCACTTCGGCACCGAGCCGCCCGGGTCCGTGTAGAGGTAGTAGGTGACGAACGTCTTCTTCCCCTCCTCGCGCGGCTCCAGCAGCCAGTAGCCCGTGTTGAGTTTCACACGCACCACCCCCGCCTTCTCGGGGGGAGCTCCCTCCGTGGCCGCCGTCCAGGCCGTCTTCAGGAAGCCCTTCCCCTCCTTCCAGTCCGACTCGTCCCGGATGCGGATGATGAAGTCGCGCTTGTCCACCAGCGGGGCATTCACCAGGCAATAGAACAGGGTGATCTTCCCCTCCTGCTCCGAGGCCAGCACGCGGCTCTCCTCGGTATAGGGCATGGTCTTCGTGTAGTTCGTGTAGTCACGGATGACCCGCCACACGTCGTGGGGAGGGGCGTCCACGAGGGCGGTGGCCTTCACCTCGGAGACGGAGCCCCCCTCGGGGGTCCGGGCCAGCACGGAGATACCATCGTCACGGGCCACCTGCTGCCAGGCCGGTTCAGCGGCCCCAGTCAACAGGACGAGCAAAGAGAGTGTGGGAAGTAGGGACATGAACCCATCCTAACCGCCTGGGTGGTGGTAGTGTCGGCGCCCGCGTATGACCACCGATAACCCCTCCGACAATTCCCCCACTTCATCCCCCACCGACGCCTCCGTGGAGACGGTGCGCAAGGTGTACGCGAAGGACCTGCGCGAGAAGGATTCCGTCAACACTGTCTTCCGCGTCACCAAGAAGGAGCGCGTCACCGCCCGCAGCGGCAAGGTGTTCCTCTCCGTGGTGCTCGTCGACAAGAGCGGAGAGATCGACGCTCGCGTCTTCGACAAGGTCGAGCCCCTCGAGTCCACCTTCTCCACCGGCGATTTCGTGCTCGTGCGCGGCAACGTCATCGCCTTCCACGGCAAGTCCCAGGTGGTCATCGAGGCCCTCGAGAAGCTGGACCCCGAGCCGTTGGATCCCAAGGAGTTCGAGCCCCCAGCGGCCCCGCCTGCCCGCGAGGAGCAGCCCGCCCCCAAGGCCGCCGCCCCCGCCCCCACCCCCGCCCGCGAGGCTCGGGAAGAGCGCCGGGAGGAGCAGGCCGCGCCCAAGCCTGGCGGCGAGGGCCACGGTGGAGCCCGCGCCGTGGGGCAGATTCGCGAGCTCATTACCGAGCGCGTGAACGACCCGAACGTGAAGGCGCTGCTGCTGGCCTTCCTGGATGACGCGCAGATCGCCGCGGGCCTGCCGCACGCGCCGGCCGCCAAGGGCGTCCACCACGCCTACCGCGGCGGACTGGCCGACCATCTGCTGTCGGTGATGCGGCTCACCCTCCGGGTGGCGGACCACTACCCCATGGCGGACCGCGACCTGCTGCTCGCTGGCGCCTTCCTCCACGACGTGATGAAGGTCGCGGAGATCTCCGCGGACAAGGGCTTCGAGTACACCGACGAGGGCAAGCTGGTGGGCCACCTCGTCATGACGGCGCAGAAGATCCGCGAGAAGACGCTCGCCATCCCGAACTTCCCGCCGCTGCTGGAGCAGCACCTCACCCACCTCGTCCTCGCGCACCACGGGCGGCTGGAGTACGGCTCGCCCAAGCTGCCGATGACGATCGAGGCACACATCGTCCACGCGCTGGACTCGCTGGACTCGCGCATCGCCTCCTGGGTGGAGGCCATGCAGCGCGACCCCAATGAGCGCTGGACGGAGAACCTCAAGCTCTACGACCGCCAGCTCTGGAAGGGCCCTGTGCCCACGTCCCGGGGCCGGGCGCCGGTGGAGGGCGGCCGCAGGAAGGGCAAGGACAAGAAGCCCAAGGAGCAGCGGCCGGAGCGGGCGGCGGGTGCCCCCGCAGGCGAGGGGCAGCAGGCCCCGCGTTCCGAGAAGCCCGAGCGGCAGGAGAAGCAGCGCGAGCCCCGGCCGCCGCGGGAGCCGCGGGAGCCGCGGGAGAGACGGGAGCCGCGGGAGGGGCAGGAGCCTCGTGAGGCCCGCGAGCCTCGTGAGCCCAAGCCGCCGCGCGAGCGGGTGGATGTGCCCAAGGAGCTGACGTTCAAGCCCTTCAGCGTGCTGACGTCGGCGAAGACGGAGCCCGCCGGCAAGCCCGGTGGGGAGGGCTCGGACACGGAAGGCTGAGACATGGCGAAGAAACTGGGTGAGCGCCTCGTCGAGGCGGGGCTCGTCACCAGCGATTCCATCCAGAAGGCGCTGGAGCACCAGAAGATCACCGGCCACCGGCTGGGGGACTGTCTGGTGGAGATCGGCCTGCTCCAGGAGGCGGCGTTGCTGCGCTTCCTGGCGGCCGAGTTCCAGACGCGCTTCGTCTCCGCGGAGAAGCTGGCCAAGGCCCGCATTCCCACGGAGGTGCTGGACAAGGTACCGGTGCGGCTGGCGGAGGCGCAGAACGTGCTTCCGCTGGCGATCGACCCGGAGCGCCAGCTGCTGTCGGTGGTGGCGGCCGAGCCGCAGAACAAGAAGCTGCTGGACGAGATCGCCCTGGTGACGGGCATGACGGAGGTCTACGCGTACGTAGGCCTGCGCAGCACCATCGCCGCCGCCATCCGCAAGCACTACTACGGCGACACCACGGCCTTCGCCTCGCTGGAGGTGGTGACGGCGCAGATCCGCGCGGACGTGTCCAGCATGGCCAGCGCCTACGAGAGCACCGCGGGGGCGGCCCCCAAGCCCAGCCTCCATCTGCGCCTTGAGACGGACACCCGGCTGCGGCTGCAGCGCCCGGGCACGCAAGGGCGGAACAAGACGTCCAGCGGCGACACCTTCCCCGGCTCGCGCGGGACGGTGAGCGACAAGGACTACATCGAGACGCTGAACATCCTGGTGACGATGCAGGAGCGGGACCGCAAGCACCACCGGGGGCACTCGGCGCAGCTCGCGCGCCAGGCCACGGTCGTGGCGCGGCGCCTGGGAATGCTGCCCAGGGACGTGGCGGCGGTGGCCATCGCGGGCTACCTGCACGACCTGGGCAAACCGGCCGAGCGCCACTTCTGCCTGGCGAGCAACGCGGCGAACCCGGAGTGGATGGCCGAAGCCAAACGCTACTGCCGTGTGCCGACGAAGCTCTTCGAGTCGGTGAACCTGCCAGTGCAGGTGAACACCATGCTCGCGCAGCTCTACGAAGCCTATGACGGCTCGGGGACGCCGCAGGGAGCCAAGGGGGATGACATCACCCTGGGCGCGCGCATCCTTGCGACGGTGGACAGCTACCTGGAGCTGACGAAGAACCCAGCCAACGCGTACGGGAAGCTGCTGACCAAGGACCAGGCGCTGGAGCACCTGAGGGAGAACTCGGGCAAGCTGTACGATCCGCTGGTGGCAGACATCGTCATGCAGGTGCAGACCGGCGAGTTGCTGCGCCAGCGCATCGTCAACGACGGGCGGCAGATCCTCATCGTGGAGCCGGAAGAGGGCACGCGGACGGACCTGCTGGAGACCTCCCAGAAGCAGGGGCTGGTGGTGCACGCCCTTTCCTCGCTGGATGGGGCGTATGACGCGCTGGGGTATCAGGACTGCGACGTGCTCGTGGTGGGGCTGAAGTTCGGGCTGGAGGAACTGCTGGGGCTGCTGCAGGCGGTGCGCTCGTCGCCGGAGCACGCGGGCCTGCCGGTGGTGGTGCTCGGAGACCCCGACGCGGGCACGCGCGAGCGGCTGATGATGGGTGGAGCCACAGCGGTACTGCCCCCCGCACAGCCGGACGAGGCGGCGAAGACGATCCGCTCCCTGTACGACGACCGCATCCAGCACAACGGCCCGGCCCGGCCGGTACGCGGAAGCCTGGACGAGCTACCGGCGGCCCAGCTGCTCAAGCTGCTGGGAGCGGGCAAGAAGTCGGGGCGGCTCTACCTGAAGCAGAACGCGCACGAGGGCTACCTGCACCTGGAGCAGGGGAAGCTCGTCTACGCCACCGTGGCAACCCAGAACGGCGAGCAGGCCCTGCAGACGCTGATGGGCTTCCAGCAGGCGGACTTCCGCTACGACCCGGACTCGCTGCTGCTGGATATGCCGCAGATGGACAAGGACCTGGAGGTGCTCGCCCAGCAGGTCGCGACGCGCAGACCGACCACGTCCATGCCCACCGTGTAGAGCCCCCTCTCCCGCCTGGGAGCTAAGAGCGCCTAACAGAAGTAAGGGCTGGGCCCTTTTCCTGAGGAGAGGACTCCCTCAGACCGGACTTCTGCTAGGCGTTCCAAGCTGATGATTGGTTTTATATCGAAGATATTCATCGTGCCAGAAGAGAAAGGACTTCACCGTATGACCAAGAAAACAGACCTTGAGCAACTTACAGCTCACTTTGGGATGCGTATTATCTCCCGAAGAGGGAAACATCGTTCGCCAGGTGGTGACTATGTCTATGGCGCAAGTGGTGCTTTGCACCGCCTTGACGATGAATCTCTCATCCAAAGCGCACATTGTTATGGCGATGATGCACAGGAGGCCGACGATAACGTACGAGCTCAATTACTGGCTTTTGCGGAAGCCGAAGAACTCAAACTTAGAGCACCTGACAAAAATAAGGACTGAGCACTCCTCCCGGAGGCAGCTTGGATGAGCACCCACTGCTTGCTTGTCGGGCAGGTCCGCTTGCGAAATAGGCCCATACCTACGGCAGGATATTGAGTCCATTCGGGAAACCGTTGTAAGACCGCCTAACAAAAGTAAGGACTGGAGTGATCTCCCGAGGGGACGGCTCCCTCAAACCTTACTTTTGTTAGGCGCTCTAAGTTCGAGTTTCGTAGTTTCTGGCGATGCAGCGAGTCCAACAAGCTCCAGCGCGCCGCGGCGAATAGCTGGTATTAGGCTGAATGGTGCTTGGGGCCACCAGCCCCTACCGCCACCAGCACCCCGGTGAGGGTGGCCGTCTGGCGAACAGCCACCCCTTCGCCACCGTCGCCAACAAGTTGAGCGTCGGCGCCGTCATGCCGACGCCCAGTTGCAGGACGAGTTGCAAGAACAAGTCTTGAAGCATCATGGCGAGCCTCCCGTCAGGCGGAAGTAGTGTCTGAACCCGTCAGCCCACCACCTCTCCCATCAGCTTCTCCTGCAGGACATCTAATGTCCTGCCGGTGCTTGCTCCAGCTTCGCTCCCCTGCGCCGTCTTCAGGCGAGTTGGAAGGCACCAAAGGGAGCGCGGGCTACTCAGTCCACCAAGTCATCTGCCGTTCGCTCTTCCAGAGGTCACCCGAAAGTGCGAAACTCGAACTGAGGTATGGATGTCATTTTCGCCTATTATCTGGAGAGACAAGAACCGCAGATATAACAGGCGTTGCTTTTCCCTTGCCTGGCTTATCGGGGCGAATTTCGAGCTTTGCGCCTGGAGAAAGTGCTTTCCAACTGTTGTCATCTCCAGAGTAGTCGTCCCTTCTAATAAAGTAATCAACCCCATTCGGCCCTTTAGCAAACAGATAGCTCGATGCCAATCTAGGTGACTGCGGATCAATTTTTGGCTTCGAGGAAATGACCACGGTCACCTTCGGCGAGGACACACCCTTCGGCGAGGACACACTCTTCGGCGAGGACGCACCCTTCGGCGAGGACGCCCCCTTCGGCGAGGACACACCCTTCGACGCGGGCGCTGCCGTCGGCGAGGACACACCCTTCGACGCGGGCGCTACCGTCGGCGAGGACGCACCCTTCGACGCGGGCGCTGCCGTCGGCGAGGACACCCCCGTCGGCGCGGGCGCTACCGTCGGCGCGGGCGCTACCGTCGGCGCGGGCGCTACCGTCGGCGCGGGCGCTACCGTCGGCGCGGGCGCTACCGTCGGCGCGGGCAAGGGCGAGGATGTAGCCAGGATGGATGGTGAAGCCTTGGCGGGCTGGAGATTCTGGTCATTAGTCCAGACCTGGATTGCATTGAACCAGTCCTGCACTTCTTTGCTCTCGATTGAGAACTGGTCATGAATCTGGCATATTTCAGGAAGCCTTTGATTAACAAACCCTGAAAAGAGCTTTCGACTTTGCTCTGACGGACGGAAGTTCTTTGCACGAGCTGCGTATGCCAATTGCTCTATAAGCTTTACAGCCTCTCGCGCCGTTGGACCAGTCAGACCAAATTTCTGGAAAATCAGCTCAAATGTCTTTACGGACTCCGTCAGGCCTGCTTCAATTTCGTGACTGACCCCATACTTATGCTCAACAGATCTGCGCTTTGCTTGGGCATAGGCAAGGCCAGCCACAAGCGACAGAGCACCCATAGATTGCCAGCCGACGGTCTCTTGGGCGACCTTTTCTGTGTCTCCACTCCAGATTCTGTGTATCCAGTTGTTTTTTCGGACAAGCGCTGCGGAATCAGCGCCTACTTTATTCTCGTCGGCCCAGCCATTCCCTATCAACTCTTGGCTGAGCTTGATAGCCTCCCCAAGCTCATTGTCGAAAGCGAGCTCATAAGCAAGAGCAATGCGAGAGGCTGGATCATACGGGGCCGCATTTACAGCCTTTCGAAGCCAATCGATTCCACGGGGGCGATCTCCCAGCTTCAACAAAAAAAGACCAAGAAATCGGTAGAAACAGCTATGTTCGACTCCCGAGTCGATTTTCTGGCGCAACTCATCAACCAGATTCACTGTCTCAGTACGATCCGGAGTTTTCATCCGGAGGTGCCTTGAGGATCTGAATGCAAGAAGGCTATGTATAGAAGGGATGTCCGTTGGCACGTAGAACGGGCTAAGTGGGCTGATTCCTCGTTCGGTTTGAATACGCTGGTATTCCATCCCGAGAGTTGTTGCGCGACGACGGCGCTCCCCCACCCCCATTCTGAAATCCAAATCAAGTGGATCGAGCAGCATCAACTCACGTATTCCTGCGCTCAACTCATACTTTTCTTCCTCCTCCACGGGTACGCGAACAACCAAACTGGTGCGAAGCAGCTTCGCCAAGGCATTAGCAATATCGTCGACGGGCCTGTCTAGAGTCGCGGCCAAGTCATTGCGACTAAGTGCTCCCTCGCTAGCAAAAAGCGCTTCTAAAAGATAGCGATGGCTTTGCTCAAGCGAACTGGTTAGCACCTTATACGAAAACTGAACCAGATCTCTGCGTGTTCTACTTAGAACCTCATCCAGGGAGCCGCCAGCACAATATCCATCAATAGACAATTTTATAGCCAGTGGATTATACTCACAGCGTTCCACTAGCCGATTAATATCAGGCGGAACATCGACACTCTTCCACTTCAGGTATGCAAAGGCGAGCTGCTGAGCCCCCTCGCGACTGAGATGATTGAGCGTTAGCGTTGTAGCAGAGTCTACTGTTACTCTTGATGTCACAACGACTCGCCAAGCCGCAGGAAGGCTCTGGTAGAACTCTGCAAAACTTTCTGGGGAATCACGAAGTAGCGTTTCCAGATTGTCCAGCGCTATCAATATGCGCCGCGACTCAAATTGCTTAATTGCATCCTTCAATTCTGCACTGTCGTCTCCAAGAAGCTCCTGGGCTACTATTTTTGTGGCATCATGGATCGCGAAGTCATCAGCGATCTGCTTTTCTCCTTCAGAAGTAAGCACGTGTGTTTTTGCCGAAACCCACACAACCTGCTCGACCCAGTTAATGTCTGCTGGAGTTTCACAGATTTCACGCAGACAGTCGAGCAGAAGCGCAGTTTTTCCGACACCACCCGGCGCAACTATGGCGAGGAGATTGAGCTTTTGATTGCGGAGTATTTTGAGAAGATTCTCCCTGTCCTTCTTCCTTCCCACAAGTCCAGTAACCTCGTGTTCAAAAAGAGCAGGGATGTTGTTTGGCAGACGCCAAAGAATTGCTTTGAGCCATTCCTCTGGAGGCTCCTGAAACTGTCCTTTCATTGCAGAGACAAGGGCTGAATATGCAGAGGATAGCCGAAGACGTTGTATTACAGGATCAGCAACAATCGCCTTCAGCCGATACCAATAGTGAGGAGCAAAAGGCCTGTTGGGGTGAGCAATGGCATTGCGAATATCGTAGACTTCCAGTAGGTCGAACATTCTTTGAAGCCGAGCTACGGCATCATACTCACTTTCCCCCTTTGTGCATTCAAGTGCGATGTCGATTAGCTCTCCAAGGTAACTAGCTGGTATTGCTTGATCGATGCTTATTCCACCAGGGCTGCCTGCGCGTGCTCCCAGGTTCTTCAAGGTTTTTGTTGGTGCCGTTCCGCGAGTCTGAACCCATTCGCGGATAAACAATCCAAGCGACTGCTCAAGTGCGAATAGAACCATTGCGGCTTGCATTCGCATAATTCTTTGATCTGGAAATTCGCCAGGCTCAATCCAGCTTTTTTTGTCAGGGCTCATGTCTCTTTAGGCAGGAAATGTTTAAAACATTGACGACATGCTTGGTTCCGCAGAATTCACTATACTGAATTACTTCTGTTTGAGGCAGGGGTACAAGAGGGCCCTGCAGTGACAGAATTACCCATGTCACCACTCAGTACTTCCTTCGCTAGCAATGGTCCCGAGCGGGACTCCACTACACGAACGCCCCAGCCCAAATAGAAGCACCAAGTCTCGTCTGCGGGGCGTCGCCCTCGGAGTTCCGTCCCCGCCCAGCGGACCCAGATGTAGACGCACATAGCGCATCGCCTTTTCCTCACTTTTGGTTCGCATGCGTCCTTCCTCGATCGTCATGCTCGCTCCAAGGCATCATGTGCAAAGTGAGCGAGTGGGCGGCAGAGCTTCACTCTCGAAAGGATGAGCCAAGTCACATACTCTGGCACCACGGAGACGATGAATCACACCGTGAAGCCGAACAGCGCCGCCGCGTTGGCCGTGGTCACCTCAGCCACGCGCTCGAGCGACACACCCTTCAGCTCGGCGACCTTCTTCGCCGTCTCGACGACGTACGAGGGCTCGTTCTTCTTGCCGCGGTAGGGGATGGGCGCCAGGTACGGGCTGTCCGTCTCCACCATCAGCCGATCCAACGGCGCGAAGCGCACCGCGTCCTGGAGCGCCTCGGTCTTCTTGTAGGTGACGACCCCCGAGAGCGACAGCATGAACCCCAGGTCCAGGTAGCGCCGGGCCGCCTCGGTGTCACCGGTAAAGCAGTGGATGACGCCCCGGCTCATACCCTCCTCCTTCAGGATGGCCTCGCACTCGGGATGCGCATCCCCACCCTTCGTCGACTCGCGCACGTGCACCACGAGCGGCTTGCCCAGGCGCTTCGCCAGCGCGCACTGCCTCCGGAACACCTGCCGCTGCACGTCCCGGGCGGAGTGCTCGTAGTAGTAGTCGAGCCCGGCCTCACCCACGGCGTGGATCTCCGGACGGGCACACGTCCGCTCCAGGTGCTCGAGGTCCGCCTCGGTGGCTCGGGCCGCCTCGTGCGGATGGATGCCGAGCGTCGCCGTGAGGAACTGCGGGTGAGCGGCGGCGACCTCCAGCGCAATGCCCCAATCACCGGGGCCCTGGAACTGGCCGACGATGACGGCATGCACCAGCCCGGCGGCACGGGCGCGCTCCAGCGCGGCATTCACGTACGCGGAGTCGGCACGGTCGAAGTGACAGTGGGAATCTACGAGCCTCATGGCATCTCCTGGATGAGCTCGGAGAGCTCGGCACGGGCCTCCGCCGAGAACGCGGGCAACACCGCACGCACCCGGTCACGGCCCTCGGGAACGCCGAGCAGCCACAAGCCCTCGGCGGCATCGAGCCGGTAGTCCTCGTGGACTCCGGGCTCATCAAGCAGGGCGAGCAGCCACGGCAGGGCCTTCGGGTCCGCCAGGCGGCCCAGTCCCCGCGCCGCCGCTCCCCGGCAGTCGTCCTTCGGATCGGTGATGACCGCGTGCAGCCGCTCGAGCGCGCCCGGGGCCTTCACCTCGCCACACAGCTCCACGGCAAGGGCCCGATCCTGAGCCCAGCTCCACCGCCGCCGCTGCGTCCGCTTGAGGAGCCAGGCGGCCCCCTCGGCATCTCCCAGCTTCGCGAGCACTCCGGCTGCCTGGGTCCGATCGAAAGCCGGCAATATCCAGCGGTGGAACAGGCGCTGCACGGCGGGCAGTGCACGCGCATCCCCCAGCTCGGCAAGCGCCCCGAGCGCACGAAAGCGGAGCAGATCCTCCTCGAGCGCATCCACGAGGACCTCCAGTCCAGCGGGGTGCTTGAGGGCGGCCATGCCCCGGGCGGCCTCGAAGCGGACCTCGAAGACAGGGTCCTCGAGCGCCTGGGCCAGCAGCCCACGGCAGTCGGGCCGAGCGAGGTCAGCCAGGCGTCCGGCGGCCTCCAGGCGCACGAGGCTCTCCTCATCGGCGAGCTGCGTGGCGAGGAAGCCAGGAAGCTCCTCGGAGGAGAGCACCGCGGTGGCCATGCCCACGCCAGTGCGGCGCACGGCCACCTGCTTGTCGGCGAGCAGCCGCTGGAGCGCCGCGGAGAGCTCGGACGCACGCGAAGCATCCTCGGCGGCGAGGTGGAAGAGCAGCTCTGCCGCCTCCATTCGCAACCCGGGATGCTTCTCGCTCTCGAGGGCGAGAAGCGCCCGGTCCCGTTCGGCCCGCCAGTCCGTCACGCTCACTTCACCTCGGAGCCGGGAGGCATGTCACCCGGATCCAACAGGGACAGGTTCTTGCCGCCAGGACCAGCGGTGAGAATCATCCCGCGCGACTCAATGCCCCGCAGCATGCGCGGCTTGAGGTTGGCCACCACCACCACGTTGCGGCCCTGCACCTGCTCGGGCTGGAAGGCCTCGGCGATGCCGGAGCAGATGGTGCGCGGCTGCCCCTCTCCCAGGTCCACGGTGAGCTTCAGCAGCTTGTCCGCCTTGGGCACGCGCTCGGCGGCGAGCACCTTGCCCACCTTGAGCACCACCTTGCCGAAGTCGCCAATCTCGATCTCCCCCGGCGCGGCCTCGACCGCGGGCGCGGCGGGCTTGGCCTCGGCGGGCTTGGACTCGGCAGCCTTCTTCTCGGCCTTCTCACCCTTACCCTTCTTCTCCTCCTTGGCCGGCTCGACAGCAGCGGGCTGGCCGAGGATGGCGTTGACGCGCTCCTCCTCCAGACGCGGCAGGAGCGGCTCGGGGGTGCCCACGGGCCGGCTGCGGTCGAGCAGCGGGTAGCGCGCGGTGGCGAGCGCCTCGAAGGTGAGCGGCGGCGCGTTGAGCTGCACGAAGAGCTTCTCCGTCACGAGCGGAATCACCGGCGTGAGCAGCGCGCCCAGCAGGTAGGCCACCTCGGCGGCGTCGCTCAAGTCAGCGCGAGCGGCCTCGGGGTCGGTCTTCACCTTGGCCCAGGGCGCCGCGTTCTGGAGGAAGCCGTTAGCCGACTGGGAGATCTCCGTGATGATGCGGATGGCGTTGCGGTACTCGAGCTTCTCGAACGCCTCGCGCACCTCGGGGACCCGGGCGAGCGCGGCCTCCACCAGCGCCTTGCCGGGACCTTCCTTCGTGGCGGGAGCCAGCCGCTTCTCCAGCGCACCACCCGCCAGCATGGACAGGCTGCGGTTGGCCAGGTTGCCGATGTTGTTCACCAGCTCCCCGTTCACCCGGAGGCGGAAGTCCTTGAGGCTCAGGTCGAGGTCCTCGACCCCGGCGCCGAGCGTGGCCGCGTAGAAGTAGCGCAGGTAGCTCGGGTCCAGGTGGTCCAGGTAGGAGCGCACGGGGATGAGCGTGCCGCGGCTCTTGCTCATCTTCTCGCCGTTGACGGTGAGGTGGCCGTGCACCTTCACGCTCTCGGGCCGCTTGAGGCCGGCCTCCTTGAGGACGGCGGGCCAGAAGAGCGCGTGGAAGTAGACGATGTCCTTGCCGATGAAGTGGATGATGCGGGCGTCGCTGCCCTCGGCCCAGTAGTCCAGGGCGCTCTTCGCCTTGCCCGTCGTCTTCGCCCACTTCTCCGTGGTGGCGATGTACCCGATGGGGGCGTCCAGCCAGACGTAGAAGTACTTGTCCGTCTCGCCCGGAATAGAGAAGCCAAAGTAGGGACCGTCGCGGCTGATGTCCCAGTCCGCCAGGCCCTGCTCGAAGAAGCCCTGGAGCTGGGTGGCGAGGCCAGGGTGGATGAACCCGGGCTTGCGCAGCGTCTCCTGCAGGAAGTCCGCGTGAAGCGACAGCTTGAAGAACAGGTGCGAGGACTTGCGGCGCACTGGCGGCGTGCCGCACAGGGCGCACCGGGGCTCGATCAGGTCCGTAGGACTGTAGGCCTTGCCGCACTTCTCGCAGGCGTCGCCGTACTGGTCCGCGGCCTTGCAGTTGGGACAGGTGCCCTTGATGAAGCGGTCCGGCAGGAAGCGCTTGTCCACCTCGCAGTAGGCCTGCTCGATGTCGCGCTTCTCGATGTCGCCGCGATCCTTCAGCTGGCCGTAGATGTACTCGGCGTAGTGTTTGTTCTCGGGCGAGTTGGTCGAGTGGAAGTAGTCGACGCTGACGCCGAGGTCGCGGAAGTCCGCCTGGTGCGAGTCGTACCAGCGGGCGACGAACTCCTCGGGCTTGAGCCCCTGCTTCGAGGCGTTGATCTCGATGGGAGTGCCGTGAGTGTCGTCGGCGCAGAAGTAGACGACGTCCTTGCCGCAGGAGCGCAGAAAGCGAACGTAGATGTCGGTCTGGACGTACTCGACGGCATGGCCGATGTGGATGGGGCCGTTGGCATACGGCAGCGCGCTGGTGACGAGGATTCTCTCCGCCATGGGTTCTCCTGAGGGGGGGCGGACATTAGCCGCTCGAAGGGCTCCGGTCATGGGGAAGTAACGAAAGAACGCACCTGATGCACCGGGGCCCCGGAGCTGTTATCGACCCCACACGATGTGCACCATCGTCATCCTCCGCCACATCCACCCCGAGTGGCCGCTCGTACTGGCCGCGAACCGCGACGAGCTGTACGCCCGCCCGGCCGCTGGTCCTCAGGTCCTGTCCTCCTCTCCCCGGGTCGTCGGAGGGCGCGACCTGGAGCGGCAAGGGACGTGGATGGGAGTGACGGACGGCGGCTTTTTCGTAGGACTGACGAACCAACGGGGCGCCGCGAACCTGACGAGGGCCCCTCGCTCGCGGGGCGAGGTGGTCCTGCGTGCCCTGCAAACCGGGAGCGTGGAGGGAGTCGACCGCTACCTCACGGGGCTGGACGCCCGGGAGTACAACCCCTTCAACCTCCTCTATGGGGACGCCGGGGTGCTCCGGGTGGCGTACGCCCGCCCGGACTCCGAGCGGATACACGTGGAGGACGTCCCACCGGGCGTCCACGTACTTCCCAACGACGTGCTCAACACCCCGGCCATGCCCAAGGTGGCGAGGGCCCGGAAGCTGGCCGAGAAGGCCGCCCGGATGCCGTGGCCGGAGACCGTGCAGGCCCTCCAGCTGGCACTGGCGGACCACCTGCTGCCAGAGCACGCGCCGGAGCTGCTCCTCGAGGAGTTCAAGGAGGCCCTGCCGGAGTTGCGCGAGCGCCTCCGCCAGTACCAGGCACTGTGCATCCACACGCCGGGGTATGGGACGCGCTCGTCAGCCATCGTCGCGCTGGCCCCCGGCCGGGTGGCCCACTATCTCTCCTCAGACGCAGCCCCGTGCCAGGGGCCGTACCAGGACGTCACCCCGCTGATCTACCCGGAGTGACTGCCAGGGTCAGGCGCGGAACCTGACCAACGAGGTCTAGACAGCCCACGGGAAAAGTACCATCCTCGCCTCGACCTGAGAGGTAAGCCGATGGACTTGACGGTGATACAGGATCTGAAGCACGCAGGCCTTGAGCTGGACTGGCCGGAGCGGCTTCAGGTGCCCATCCAGTTCGGCGCGCATGGAAAGGCGCTCCCGCTGGGTGAGGAGGTGCCGGTGGCGGACGACTCGTGGACGACGGTGCAGGTGAAGCTCAAGCCCATCTCGCAGCTCTGGTCGGTCGCGGACAAGACGCCGTTCCTGCTGAGGGCCCCTCCGCACCACGAGGCCTTCCTGCACCTGCTGCAGTCGACGGCGGTCATCTACTGCACGGCCATGGACAAGCCCGAGACGGATGCCGAGTTCGAACGGCTCTACCGCATGCTGCGCCAGCGTCCGGATGGCCTGGACTGCCACCCGCTCTTCTCGTACCTGCAAGGGGCGGCGCGTCTGTACATGTCGCTGCGCAGCGTGAGCCGGGCCGAGTACGAGGCCCTGCTGCAACGGCTCGGCAAGCTGGCCCAGAGCTTCCGCTCACATGAGGACAGCATCAACTACCACGACAAGGTGCTCTACCCCGGCTTCGGCTCTTGAGTTCCGGCCATGCGAACCCCATCCCTCATCCGATGCGTACCCTTCCTGGTCCTCCTGGCGCCCGTGGCGCAGGCTCTGGAGCCCGATGCCAGAACCGAGATCAGGACCCTGTTCGTCTCGGACCACCCCGCCCAGGAGGCGAACAACATCTATGTCTCCGGTCAGGTGTCCACCGTCCTGCGCTTCGAGCAGGAGTGCGATCCAGCCAGGACGAAGCTCCTGGGATGGGAGGGCCGGTTCGAGCGCCCGCTCGTAGGAAGCAAGAAGGTGGTGCTGGAGCCCCTGCGTGACCTCGACGAGGACGAGCGGATTCCCCTGCTGGTGACGCTCGCGGACGGGACCGAGCTCGCCTTCCTCTTGAGGCCGCCGCGCCGTGAGACCTGGAGCTGGACGGACCATCAGGTGAACGTGTTCAAGGACCACGAGAGCTACAAAGCGGTGCTCTCGGCCCTCAACGATTCACGCAAGCGCGAGCTCAAGCTGAGCCAGGAGAACGAGCGCCTCAAGCAGGAAGAGAACTCGGTGGACCATGCTTTCGCCACGCTGCTCGTCAATGGGCAGGTGGAGAAGACGCCCTTTCGGAGAGAGCGGGTCGCGGTCCTGAAAGACGGAGAGACGGACATCACGATCGAGCTCTTCTCGGGGCCAGGGAAGGCAGCGACCGTGGTTCACCTGACCAACACGTACGACGCGCCATGGAGATTCAGGAATGCTCGGCTGACCGCCGACTTGACTTCTCACACCGCTCGCCCCTTCGCGCTCCGCATGGAGCGGCCCGAGCTCGTCCCGGGTCAGTCAGGAAGAATCGCGGTGGTGGCAGACGAGAGCGCGTTCATGACGAAGGAGGGCCTCGTCAATCTGGCCCTGGAGATCTTCCGCGAGGACGGGCTGATGGAGGTGCTTGTGAACCTGGATCACGCGCTGATTCGGAAGTAGAGGAGCCATTCATGTCCATGGCCCAAGCAATCTTGCCCGGCTTCGTCGTCTTGCTCTGTACGCTCTCCGGCTGCACGACGACCAGTGGCGGGGTGGCACTGCGCCCGGACGGAACTCCTGGCCCTCAGGAATGCTCGGAGGAGGCCAAGAAGGCGATGCGATATATGAGGCTGCGCGTCGGGGACGGCGCGTTGGTGGAGCTCGACGCGAACCAGATCAAGTCAAAGCCCATCACTCTTTACGATGGGCCGCTCGAGAGCATGCTGAAGAACGATCTTGGCATCCTCGAAACCACCACCCGTTTGTACGGGCAGGTCTGGACGGGCGGCCCACAGGTCGTCATCCGGTACTACGAGGCCCACCCACCGGACAGCGAGAAGGTGCCCATCTGCGCGGTGGCCCGTCTGAGCGAGAATCAGCTCCGGAAACGGCCCGACTCGCTGCCTGGGACCGCCATCCTCGACTTCTCCGTCGCGGGGGTCGACATCGTCGATGCGTTCCGCTAGGGCGCTCATCCGGCCCCGCGCCACCAGTGCCTCTAAGAAGGTGTGAGTTGGAGCGAACGCCCGGTCGAGCGGCCGGAACAGCACGCAGCTTCCGGTAGAGCACTACCCCTTTTCACTCGTAGTCGACTACGAGCAATGTATGCAAAGACATACACCGCTCGTAGTCGACTACGACCGATGTGCGGCCCCTTCCCTTGTTCGTAGTTGCCTGGGCATGCCGCGTCCGTTGTCAGGATTTTCCGCGGCATTTCGTCCTTGTTGGTAGCTGCCCGGCCGGAGATGCCGAACACGCACTGGTAAGTCGCCTGTAAAGCGATCGCGGTTCAAATCCGCCCATGACCTGGATTGGTCAGCCAACCAAAACGGCATCTCCACTCGGGCAGCGATTCTTCCCTCTTCCCACCGGCCGTCCGCATGACGCCGTGGGACGCGGGGCACTGCCCAGCTCACAGCCTACCCGCTGCATCCTCCCAGCCTCGGCCTACCCGATGGCTTGACGGGCACACCTGGGGTTCCGTGTGATTCCGGAACGACGGCTTCCCGTCTCGTCACTTCCGGAGGTGTGAATTCTCCGCGCAGGCCATGACGGCACTGCTCGCCGGTCTCTCCCTCTATCTCGTGGCGCTCATGGCACCGGAGCCCATTTCCAAGAGTCTCGCCCTGGCGATGACCCTCTTCCTCTGGGGCTACCTGGGCCATGAGCTCTGGGGATTGATCTCCGCCACGAAGCAGCTCTGGGACGAGGTGGAGGCAGTCAGCACGTTCCACGAGCTACTCGGCTCGAGCGAGCGGTACGCCCAGGTGCTCGGGCCCAACACGCTGCGCGTTCTCATCCTCCTGGCGACCTGGAAGGCGGGCGCCAAGGGCAAGGAGGCCATGACGGGGAGCGGACTGCCGGGTTTCCCCCAGGCGGTGCAGAACGCCGCCACCGCCGGAGGCTTCCGCCTGCCAGCAGCCGCGTCGGAAGCGACGTCGGTGTCCGTGGTCGAGGGCAGACTCGTTCTCACACTTCCTTCCGGCTCGGGTGCCCTCCTCGCCATGCAGAATCAGGGGGAGGTCGAGAAGGCCCCCATCCACCACATCGCTACCGTGGAGAATGAGAAGTCCACCCTTCGTGGCGGGCCTTGGACCCAAAGACTCAAGGAATTCTTCGACAAGGCCGGCATGTCGATGGAAGACCCGGCCAACAAGGTCCGCATTCCGGGCCACAAGGGGCCCCACCCGAGGGCGTACCATGAGCGAATCTATCAGCGGCTCGCGGAGGCGACGGAGGAATGCCAAACCACGGCCCAGTGCCGGGAGGCACTCACGCGGGAATTGGGGAAGCTGGCGGGGGAAAGGCTCCGGACTCAACAAGCTGGTAACCGGGGCTCCGTGAAGCGAGGAAAACGGCATGGCGCAGAGATACTTCGAGCTGATTGATGACATGAGCAGCCCGGAGCGCTGGTTGCTGAGAGACCCTCTTGATGAGCAGGGGAAGGAAGTGCGCACGCGGCAGTTCATGAGCGGTGAGCCCACTCGCTATGACAGCCGCCTTCGAGTCCCTGTCTACCACCCCGGCACTTCGCTCGATTTCACGCGCGTCGACACGGGGGCCATTCCCGTGGTCACCGAAAAGGTGGTGCGCGTCCTGACCGAACTGGCACCGGGCGACGTCCAGCTCTTCCCCGTGGAGGTGGAGTCGCGGCCAGAGCCCTACTTCCTGGTCAATGTCACCCGCCTCATAAAGTGCATTGACGACGCGGCGTGTGAGGAAGTGCTGTACTGGCAACCGGAGGATGGGCGACCCGACAAGGTCGGGCAGTATCGGGATGTGTACGGCATGCGCATCGACCCCTCCAAAGTCGCTGATGCCAGGGTTTTCCGTCCCTGGGGATGGAGAGTGGCCCTCATTGTCGCCAACGACGTGAAGGAGGCTCTTGAGCGCACCGGCGCCACGGGACTCGACTTCAGAGAAGTCACAGGCCCCAGACGCCAGACGGCTGACCAGCAACCGCAAGTTGCATCACACGAAGACTGGCTGAGACAGGTGGACACCGCGCGCGAAGCGGTCTGGCGGAGCCTTGGCCAGTTGGAGGAAGACGCCATCGTGCCGATTGTCCCCGGGGGTCCGGAATGGCCGGGCCAGCGGCAGGCATGGCGCGTCATTCACCGGACGGAGCGACGACTCCTGCTGGTAACGGACGGCCTCTCCGATCCCCCCCCTGGACATGAGGTGCCTTCCGTCGGCATCGGCCTGGAGCTCGCCATCGAGACGGACGAGCCCGTCAAGGACGTCCAGGGAAGCTGGGCCCTTCTGGTTCTCCACCGTGTAGCGAACGAGGTCGTGGAACATGAGCGAGTGAGGAAGGCCGCTCTGACGGGCCTCTTGAGCATGGAGGTGTCGGGAAAGGGAATGCCCAGGTCCCTCGTCACCAAGGAGGGCCGGGTGGGCGTGCTCCTGGGGCTGGAATCAAACACCCTGCCGCAGCATCTCGACCTCCCGGCAGGACGGGTACGGCTCGTCACGGTCAAGACGCTGCTGCCCACCGAACTGGCCTACCTCGTACAGCATGGCAAGCAGGGCCGGGACGAGCTGGTGCGGCGCTTCGTGGAGGGTGGCGAGGAGCACCTATCTCGCGCCAAACGGCGCGCGGTGGTGTAGCCCCACGCCGATGGTTGGGACCCCACGGAACGTAGGCATGGCATCCGGGCTCGCGACGCGGTAGAGCGCGCGCCGCGACCATGCTGCGCGAACGAATCCAGACCGTCCTGAAGCAGATTGCCGCCGACCCCACGCTCGAGGCTCGCTGGCTGAACACGCTGTCCCTGCTGGAGTTTGTCGGGGCGCGGAAGATCAGCCGCACGGTGGCCGATCGTCATCCGACGCTGGAGGTGCTCGGACACCTCGCGGACGAGACACGCCACGCCCTGGCCTTCAAGCGGCTGGCGTGTGAGGTGGCCGGAGGCGAAGTCTCCGTGTACCTCTGTCCCCAGGAAGCCGCGACGTACTTCCAGACGCTCGACCGCGAGCTGGCCTCCTGGGCCACGCAGGCCCTGGGCCACGAGGACGTCAAGCTCAACTACCTGCTGACCACCACGCTCATCGAGCAGCGGGCCATGATCATGTACCCGCTCTACAAGGCCGCGACCCGCGTGGCGTCGGTGCGCCTGGAGCTCGGCAAGGTCGTCACCGAGGAGCAGTCGCACCGGATCGACATCGAGGAGACGTGCAAGCTGCGGCTGGCGCAGGCCGGCGTGTCGGACCTGTCCGCGCCGAAGGCCCTCGAGGAGCGGCTCTTCGGCGCGTTCCTGTCAGCCCTGGAGCGCGAGGTCTCGACGAACCACGCTGCAGCCCTCCCCCACCCCATGCCCGAGCGGCTGCACCGCGTCTAGGGCGCGCTGCAGGTCCGCCCAGAGGTCCTCGGGGTTCTCCAGGCCCACGCTGACCCGGAGCATCCCCGCGGAGATGCCGCTGGCCTCGCGGTGCTTCTCGTCCACCACGCGGTGCGTGAGACTCGCCGGGTGCTGGATGAGCGAGTCCACCGAGCCGAGGCTCACCGCCGGGGTGAGCAGTTCCACTCGCTCCATCACCTGGGCCGCCGCCTTCGCGCCGCCCGCCACCTCGAAGGACAAGAGGCACCCGGGCCCGCGCATCTGCCGCCCGATAAGACCCTCGGGGTCACACCCGGCAAGCCCCGGGTACCACGTGCGGGACACGGCGGGATGCGAGGCCAGCCGCTGGGCGAGGAACATGGCGCCGCGCTGCGACTCGCGGACGCGGACGGGCAACGTCGCAAGGCCCCGGTGCAGCATGTAGCCCGCCTCGGGGTGGAGCACGCCGCCGGTGGCGATGCGCACCTGGCGCAGCCGCGCCGCCCAGGCCGCGCTCGTGGCCACCACGCCGCCCATCACATCACCGTGCCCACCGAGGAACTTGGTCGCGCTGTGCAGCACCAGCGAGGCCCCGTGCGCGAGCGGGTTCTGCAGCACGGGCGTGGCGAAGGTGGAGTCCACCAGCACCGGCACCTCGCCGGCCTGGGCCACCACCTGGGCAATGTCGATGAGCGCCAGCGTGGGGTTGGCCGGGGTCTCGACGACAACGAGCACCGTGTCCGGACGCAGGGCCTTGCGCACATGATGCGGATGCGTCCAGGTGACCTCCAGCCCCAGCAGGCCGCTGTCCAGCAGGTGATCCGTGCCGCCGTAGACGGGACGGCAGGCCACCACGTGCTTGCCACCCTGGCGCGCCGCGAGCAGCACCGCCGTCAGCGCGGCCATGCCCGAGGCGAAGGCCACCGACTCCTCGGCCCCCTCCAGCGCGGCCAGCGCCTTCTCGAAGCGCACCACGGTGGGGTTGTGCAGCCGGGCGTAGATGGGGTTGTCGCGCAGAGGACCGCCCTGGGCGAGCGCGTCGAAGCACTCGCCAATGCCCCCCATACTGCCCACGGGATAGGTGGTGGAGAGATCAATCGGCGGCGCATGGACGCCGAGGTTGGCCAGATCCTCCCGGCCCGAGTGGACCGCACGCGTTTCGAAACCGAGCTTGCTCATCCGAATTTCCTCCCGTGAGAAAGGCAGATGAGAGAATAGGGTTCCGCAGGGCGGAGAGACATCGAATTGGCTGCGGAGCTCGCCGGCAAAACTGGGGTGGGACCGAATTGGCTTCGGCCAGTTCCCCTCACTGCCGCAATGGCAGCGGCATGCCGAACGAAATACGTTCGCATCCATGGATGAGACCTCGAACCTGGACTCCATCGACTTCGCCATCCTGGAGGCCCTGCAGAAGAATGCGCGGCTCTCGAACAAGGAGCTGGCCGCCGAGGTGGGGCTCGCGCAGTCGAGCTGCCTGGCACGGGTGACGCGGCTGCGCGAGACCGGCGTGCTCAAGTCCTTCCACGCCGAGGTGGATGCGCGAGCGGTGGGCATCGGGCTGCAGGCGATGATTGCCGTGCGACTGAGGCAGCACTCGCGGGAGATGGTGGAGGAGTTTCGCCGCCACGCGCTCTCGCTGCCGCAGGTGCTGGCCGTCTACCACGTGGCCGGAGCCAACGACTTCCTGGTGCACGTGGCGGTGCGGGACGCGGACCACCTGCGAGACCTCGGCATGGACGCCTTCACCACCCGGCCCGAGGTGGCCCACCTGGAGACGTCGCTCATCTTCGAGTACGTCCGCAGCCCCGGGCTCCCGCTCTACGGGCCCATGGGGGCCATCCAGCGCCCGGCCCCCAGCGCCGAGCCCGTCAAGCGCTCCCGCAAACGGTCCAGAGCAGCCGCTCGATGACGAGCTTGCTGCTCGCGGAGGACTTGAGCGCCAGATCCGCGTCGGCACAGGCCACCAGAGCATCGAGCAGCTCACGCCGCTTGTAGCGCGCCGCCCCCTGCATCGCGAGGAACGCCGCGTACGGGTGCGGGGCCTTGCCCTTCGCCGCCTTGGCCTCCTCCTCGACCCTTGGAAACACCCGCGACTTGAAGTCCGGATACGAGCGCGGCAGCGAACCTCCCGCGTACTTCTCCAGCCGCTCGTGGTTCTCCAGCATGCCGCGCGTGATGGAGGCCACCGCGCCCAGGAGCTGCAGCCCATGCACGCCCTGCCCCATCGCGTCCATCGTGTAGTCCAGCGCCGCCTTGAAGTTGCGGTTCTGCAGCGCCTCGGACAGCTCGAAGAACTCCTCCTCGCGCGTGTGCGCCACCAGCAGCGCCACGTCCGAGGCCTCGATCGTCGGTCCCTGCGCGTACACCGCCAGCTTCTCCAGCTCCGACTGCAAGAGCCGCACGTTGCCGCCGATGCGCTCCTTGAGCTGCTCCGCCGCTCCCTTCCCCAGCTTCTTCTTGAAGGGCCGCAGGAACTCCTCGGCGAGCGGCTCCAGCTCGAAGTCCTTGTGGCGCGCCGCCACCTTGCGCTCGACCACCCGCCCCTTGTCCGCCGCCAGCTTCACCAGCGGATTCTTCGCATCCACCTCCGAGGCCGCCATCACCAGCGCGTGTCCCGGGGGTACGCCCTTCTGGAACAGCTCCACCAGCGCGCTCGCGTCACCCTCGGGCGCGGTGATGCGCTCCTCGCGGCAGAACGTGGCCACCTCCTTGAGGAAGGTCAGGTCCGCCTCGGCGAGGTCGACGTTCAGCTCGTCCTTCCACTGCTCCACCGACGGCGCACCCGAGGCCCCTGGGTCGAGCTGCTCCACGCCCCACCCCGCCCGAGCCGCCAGCGCCAGCAGCCGCCGCGCGCCCTCCTTGCGCTTGCCCGCCTTCCACGCCTCGCGAGCCTTGCCCAGCGCGTCCCCACGGCCCTTCTTCGGCGCGAGGAACTCCGGGTCGCGCACCAGCACCACCTTGCGCCCCGGGAAGAGCGGCATCGTGGCCAGTTCCTGCGCCACCTCGCGCGGCGAGCCCGCGTCCAGCACCGCGAAGTTCAGCCCCGCCGACGCGTCCGGCAGCAGCACCTTCACCAGGTCATCCGCGCCCCGGCGTACCAGGTACTCCTCGCCCCATAGCAGGTAGAGCGGAGCCACCTTGCCGGCCTTCGCCTCGTCCAGCACGTCTTCGATGTCCGCCGCGCTCATCGCCCCTCCAGCAGCTCGATGAGCATCCGCTCGAGCTGCAACCTCGGCGCCGCATTGCGCTCCACGATGGTCGTCTTCGTCTTCTCCAGCAGCGCGTGCCGGCGGTGCAGCACCGCCTCATGCGTGCGCGCCGCCACCTCCTGCGCGAGCTGAATCAGGTCCTGGTTGGCCAGGCGCTCCATGCCTGCCTTCGCCAGCGACACGTCCCGCGTCCACATGGAGAGGATGGAGAGCGCCTGCTCGGCCAGCTCGCGCGAGGCGCCGAACGTCTCGGCCCAGCGCAGCATGGCGCCCACCTCGCCAGGCTTCAGGGCCTCGAAGCCGCTGATGATGTCCTTGCGCGCCGCGAGCGCGTCCAGGTCCAGCGCCAGGGCCCGCCCCAGACTGCCACCCGCCATCACCGCCGCGAGCTCCGCCGTCTGCGGATCCAACTTGCGCTCCTTCTGGAGGCGCTCGGCGACGAAACCCACGGGCAGCGGGCCGAAATACACCTTGCTGCAGCGGCTACGGATGGTGGGCAACATCTTGTCCGGGGCCGAGGCCAACAGGATGAGCGTGGTGTCCGCGGGCGGCTCCTCGAGCGTCTTGAGGAAGGCGTTCTGCGCCTGCGGGTTCATCATGTGCGCATCCACCACGATGGCCACCTTGCGCTTGGACTCGAGCCCGCGCAGGGTGATGCGCTCCAGCAGCCCGCGGATCTGCTCCACGCGGATTTCGCGGCTGGGCGTACCCTGGATGTCCGAGCGTCCCGCGAGCCCACGCTCCACGCGCTGGGCATCGGGCATGAGCCAGGAGACATCCGGGTGGGAGCCCTTCGCGAGGCGGGTGCAGCTCGAACAGGAGCCACACCCTTCATTGGGCTTCTCCGGACACGTGAGGGCCTGAGCGAGCCCCACGGCGGCGAGTTCCTTGCCGACCCCCTCGGGGCCGGCGAAGAGATAGGCGTGATGAACGGAGCCGCCGCGCAGAGCCGCGAGGAGCGCGTCGATGGCGCGAGGCTGTCCGACGACCGAGGCCAACGTCATGGCGCGTGTATCCCCGCTCGGAGCGCCCTCGTCAACCACTCATGGGGTAGCCTTCCCCTCTCCCGCCGGGAGAAGGTCGGGGTGAGGGTATCGAACCCCATGGGTTGACCCCGTGTATGCCCCCTCCCCCCTGGGAGAGGGCTGGGGTGAGGGTCATCATCTGGCTCGGCTCTGTGCCTTCACCGTCTTCTGACCCACGGAGCACGCGGGGAGCAGCTTGCACTGGGCGCAGTTCTCCGGAATGGGCTTCGTGGGGCACACGCCGCTCATGCCGTAATGACACAGCGCGAAGTCGAAGCGCACGGGGTCCGCGGCATCGAGTGCACGCAGGGAGGCCGTCACCTCCTCGGCGGTGCGCCAGCTCAGATCGTTGCGGCGAGTGAGCCCCAGATGCTTCGAGATACGCCCGATGTGCGTATCCAGGGGAATGAGCAACGCCGAGGGACTGACGCGCTTCCAGATACCGAGATCCACCCCATCCGGCCCGCGCACCATCCACCGGAGGAACAGGTTGAGCCGCTTGGCCGCGCCGGCCCCGAGGGGCGAGGGCAACAGGTGTTGCAGCCCGCGCTCGGGCCCGAGCGCCTTCCGAAGCGGCGCCATGGGCACATCCCGCAGAGCCGAGGTGAAGGCATCCAGCGCGCCGTGCCAGGAACCCCGGGCCTCCAACCCCTGGACAAAGAGCGCCTCCAGACTCCCGTGCTCACGCAGGGCTCGGCCCATGCCCAGCAGCAGCACCGCCACGTCCGTGCCCACGTTGAAGCGGTAGACAAACCCCGTGAGCAGCTCACGAGCCCCGGCCACGTCCAGCGCACGCACGAAGGCGGCCGGAGACGGGCCCATGCGCTTGAGCAACGCATCCACCTTGGGGCGGAACAGGTCCGCGCGCCCGTACGCCAGCGCCGCGGCCAGCAGTGCGCTCACCTCCATGTCTCTGGGGTCGCGGTAGCGGTGGGGGAACTCCAGCGGATCGAACGCGATGCGCGCCCGGCTGTCCGTCGACGCCAGGAAGGCATCCAGACAGGGGCGCAGGCGCTCGGCGTCTCGCGGGCTCAGTCCTGTAGGTCCTCGAGCTCTCGGGGGCATGGTTCAGACACTCCGTAGCCTGGAGCAACGCACTCCGCCACGGAGTTCATCCAACCCCCATCACGCTGACGCGCCAGTGAGCTCCGTCCGCTCAGCCCGGGAAGCGGACGTCGCGGTCACTGCACTCGTCCTCCTCCGGCGGTTCCCACATGTCGCTGGCGAGCTCGAAGAAATGAGGGGGTACCTCCATCGAGAACGTCGCCCCCTTCTCTTCGTTGCGCCGTTGCACCCGCGCCCTGCGCACCTCGCGGGGCGCATCGAGCACGTACACGGTGAGCCCCATACGGGCCTCGTCCACACGAGCGTAGAACGCCTCGCGCTCCTGCCGTTGGATGAGGCCGATCTCGAGCACGACATTGGTGCCAATGCCGATCAGCTCCTTCGTCAGCTTCCAGATCTGTTCGAGGCATCGGTCCCTGCGCTCGATGTACCACTCGAGGCGGCCAATCGCGGGGCGCTCATCCGGGCCGAAGAGCCCTGCCATCCAGTCGTCGAGCGTCATGCGGATTGCTTGATGTTCCCGACACAGCTGAAGGGCGAAGGTCGATTTTCCCGCACCGACCGGACCAATGATGAGATGCAGATGGGCCATGGCGATCCTCCCATCGTAGACGAGGTCGAGCACCAAGGTGTCGCCCCCTGTGTCCTTCCGGTCCTGATGTCCAAACGGCTTCCCCCTGATTGATGTGATCTCCCCGCCTACTCTGGACCAGGGCACCGGCGGAGCTTGCCCGCGAATCTAGATGCGGTGCGGGCGGCGCTGCCTATAGTGCCCCGCGTCAACACGTCGTCTCAGGAGAACGCATGAAGAAGTGGGTTGCCTGTATGGCCATTGCTGTTTGTGGATGTGGCGGTAACAACCTCGTCGGTACGTGGAAGGGCAGCGTGACCGGCTGGGATGTCACCGTGAACGTGAAGGAGCAGGTCTCGAGCTCCGTTGTCGTCATGACCGGGGTGCTCAGCACCAACAAGGCCACCTGCTTCAACAATGCGACCCTCAGTGGATCGCTGGCTGAGACGAGCGTGAAGTTCGGAGCGGTCGGGTCGGGCTCGCAGAGCTCGGACACGGTCATCCAGATCGACGGTGAGTACGACGGCGACGAGATCAAGGGTTACTTCGAGGCGGTCAGCATCACCAATGC
The DNA here is from genome assembly GCF_026626635.1 of Archangium lansingense. Lineage (GTDB taxonomy): Bacteria > Myxococcota > Myxococcia > Myxococcales > Myxococcaceae > Archangium > Archangium lansingense. The sequence continues at coordinate 4,901,004 of NZ_JAPNKA010000001.1, read as the reverse complement.
GTGCAATCAGGCACGGACCCCCATCACGCTGACGCGCCAGTAAGCGTCGTCCCCTGCCCCTCTCCTTCCGGGAGAGGGACGGGGTGAGGGTGCCGAGTGCCCCAGGTTGTTTCTGGGGCCTCAGTTCTCTGTCGGAGCGCCCTCAGCGTGCGGCGGAGAATCCGCCGTGGAACGTGACGGGAATGGGGTGGTCGAAGTGAACGGTCGCCACGGGACCGTCCTCCAGGTGCTGCCCGTCCAGGACCGCGACGTAGGAGTGGTCGCTCGTCCCATCGTAGACGAGGTCGAGCACGAAGGCGTCGTCCTCCGCCTCCCCACGCGGCACGAGCACGGGCTCGCTCGGCACATGTCCTGCGGGCACGGCCCACTCCGCGCTGCTCCCGCGATCGAGCTCGATGCGCGTAATCCCCGAGTACTTCCGGTCCGCGCCGCGGCGTTCGGTCTGCGCGAAGAGGGTGCCGTGACGCGCCCCCTGTAGCCGTGGGTGCAACTGCGGGAACTCACACGGGATGTCGAAGAGCTTCGTCTCGCGCGTCCTTCCGGTCTTCAGGTCGAGGTGCAGGCGCGTCAGCAGCGGGGGCGGTCCGCTATCCTCGAGCTCGCCAATGTCGCTGAGCGAGAACTCGGGGTAGCGGCACAGGTCAATGCACGGACCGCCGTCCTCCTCGAAGGCATTCGCGAAGTGCCAGGTCCAGAAGGCATCGAGCTCGAAGGTACGTGGCGAGTCGATGGCATCCAGCGGGACGACGATGAGCCGGGCCCCGAGCTCGGGCTTCCACTGAAAGAGCTTGGTGAAGTCCGCGAGGCCGAGCATGGCGCGCAGGAGATTGAGCTTCACCGGCCCCACGAAGAGGATGAGGTGCCGCTCGGTCGCGATGAAGTCGTGCATCATGCCCTGCCAGGGTGATTCGACCGTGCCGAGCTTCGAGGCGGAGCCCTCATCGGACAGCGCGTAGAGATCGATGAGCATCTTCGGGCCATAGCGCACGCCGAAGTTGAAGGTCGTCCGAAGCGAGGCAACGCGGTGCGGGTGTGCGGAGAAGGCAGTGGAGACCACGCCCAGGTCGGTGGCCTCGAGCGTGTCCAACGTTCCCGGATCCATCTCCTGCAACAGTCCGCCCTCCATCAGCGCGAAGAGCCGGTCCTGCCACAAGAAGGTCGAGGTATTCCCCGTGGTCTTCGCAATGCCCTTGCGCGCGGCACGCATGCGATCCAACCAGGGGGCCGCCGAGTTGAAGAGAAACCGCCCCGCTGCCTCCTCCTGGCGGTAGCCAGCGCTCTCGACGATGCGGCAGGCCCCCTGTGCACCGCTTCCATCGAAGCGCACCGCCGAGATTGCTCCGTCCGCCTCGAACGCGTGCGAGAGACTCGCGCCAAAGCGCTCGAAGAGGCCCGGCCCAGCCCGGAAGAGCGTACCCCGCAGCGACTCGGGGAGCCGTCCCTCGACGCGCAGAGGCTCGAAGCCGTGGGGTCTCGAGAGGGACCGCAACAGGGGACTCACGGCATTCCGCTGGCTCATCAACTGCTCCTCGAAAGGGTGGACCTATGCCCGGAATAAAAGTAAGTGAGTCTTACTTACTTTGCAACGGACTTCGTTTCCGCTTCAATCCGGAGACAGCGATGACCCGAAAGACGCGAACGCGCCCCTACCACCACGGGGACCTCAAGCAGGCCCTGCTGGAGGCGAGCATCGAGCTCATCCGCGAGGAAGGCGTGGACGCGCTCACCGTGGCCGAGGTCGGCCGCCGAGTCGGTGTGTCCTCCGCCGCCCCCTACAAACATTTCGCGGACCGCCAGGCCCTGTTACGTGCGCTCGCCATGGAGGGGAACCGGCAGCTCGGTGAGGTGCTCGTCGCAGCGACGGAGGGGATCTCCGACCCGCGCGAGGCGTTCCGTCGCTCGGGCGTGGCCTATATCTGCTGGGCGGCGGAGAACCCGGCCCTCCACCGCATCGCGACCGATCCCGCGAACATCGACTACGCAGCGACATCGACGGAGATTCACGCACCGGAGGCACTCAAGGGCTCGCTGGAGACGTTCTGGCCAGAGCTGGCGGCACTGATCCGCTCCGGAGCCGCCATCCCCGCTTCACATCCTTTGATGGAGCAGCTGCGAGGTCGGGCCCTGGCGCAGGGCGTGGCCACCCTCTTCGTCAGCGGTACCTTCGCCTCGCTGGGCATCACCACCGCGGACGCGGAGCGGATCGCACGGGCGGTGACGGGGGAGGACGTCCCGGCCACGTCGCGCCGGAGCAAATCCCCACCCGCGCGCTGAACCGGCCCGGATTCGGCTCCGCCCCCCCGGCTCAGACGCTCTGCACGCCCGGCGCCGTCAGGACCTTGAACACCAGGTGCAGGCGCGTATGCCCGTTGGCGGGCAGCTCGACCTTCCACGTGCAGAAGCCGTTCACGTCGAGCACCGGAGCGCCGCTGGTCTTCTCGCTGTCCAGCTCGACCTTCACGTGCTCGATCTCAGATACGGGCAGGCGCTCGGTGACCGCCACGGTGCGCGGAGTGCCCGAGAGGTTGGAGAGATAGAGGGTGAGCCGTGTGGTGGCCTCGTTCCACTTGCTCACCGGGTTGAGCTCGCTCTCCTTCTTCTCCTCGCGCTGGATGCGGACGGACTCCTCCGGGCCGAAGCTCAGCTCGAACTTCTCCTGGGGCGCCACGAACAGCGTCTGGGTCCAGCCCACGAAGCCGTTCTCCTGCAGCAGCTCCACCGGTCCCGCCAGCACCGGATTGGGCGAGACGTTGCGAGCCACTGCCCGCAGGAACACCTGGGTCTCCAGCTCCGGGAAGGTCACCAGCGACGACTCCGCCTCGGCCTCGAAGGTGAAGAGCGGAATGATGTTGGGCCGCCCATCCGAGGGGATGGTGTTCTTGCCCTGTGCCCGCAGGTTGCGCGTCTCCCCGCCATCATCCACGCCGGGAAGATCCACACCCGACGGAGCCGTGGGAGCTGCAGCACCAGAGGCCGGTGCACTGCCCATCCCTGCCTTCTGTACTTGGACCTGCCGGGCCTGAACCACCACCGTCTCGCTCTTCTTCTTCACGGTGAGCAGGTCCGCCCGCAGCAAGGGTGGCTCTATGCCCAGCGAGGAGCGCGCGGTGGAGAAGCGCAGCTCCGCATCCTTCCAGTCCTCGCCAGTGTCCTGCCAGACCGCGGCAGAAGAGGCGACGTGGACCCGATTTCCGCCCAGCAGGCGCGCCGAGTGCAGCGGCCGCCACAGCGCGTTGGGCACCACATAGTGGATGCGAACGTCCACCTCTCCCTCGGAGTCCGCGAGCACGTCCACCTCCAGCCAGCCCACCACCTGCTGGTCCACGCGATCCATCGCCTGACGCTGGCGCATCACGGCGGCGATCTCCTCCGCCAGCCGCTCCGCGGTGAAGGTGGCCCGCAGCGCCGACTCGCGGAACTGGCGAGCCTTGCGGAACAGGGCGTCGAACGTGTCCTGCCACTGGGCCGCGGCGCCCATCCCCCAACCGGCGTCCTCGGGGATCTCCGAGGCGCCAAGCACCAACATCCGATGGACGCGCTCAAAGCGAGCACGGGAGCGGGCCTGGTCCTCCAGCACCTGCTCGCGCTCGCGCTGCAACGCCTCGATGCGCTCCTCGAGCACCCGCGCAGCCTCGGGCTTGTCCGCGGTCCGGATGCGCAGGCTGCGACGGACGCGGACGTCCGCCACACGCGCCTGGCCGGAGAGGACCTCGGCGCGCAGGGACACGTCCTGCAGCACCGGCGCCGCGCCCGGGACAACGACGCGGTTCTGCCCGGCGCGCACGCGCACGGTGCCCTGGCGGGTGACCTGGGCCCGATCCTCCAGCAGCGTCACGCTGCGCACTGGCGCGTCCAGGACCGGAGCCGCCTCGGGAAGGGCGGGCTCGTAGCGCTCTACACCCGTAAGTTGGATGGCCGTGCTCATGTCACGCCTCCCGGCGGTTGCCACCGCTGAGCTCGTTGTTGGCATACAGCTTCACCACGTACTGAGCAGACAGCTTGCTCGTCCCATTGGCGGGCACGGTGAGGCGCCAGCGGCGTCCTCCCTCGAGCACACTGCCGCGCTCCTCCTGCACATAGGGCTCCCACGCGGGAGTGACGTCGCCCTCTTCGACCACCACCTCCGCGTTCGGCGCGGGCTGGGGGATGCGCTCGCGAACCTCGCAGACGATCTCACGGTCCAGGTTGTTGACGAGATCGATGAGGAGGTCGTGCCAGAGCTCCGTCGTCGCGACGATCTTCTCGCCGCTGCGGGCCTCGCGGAAGCGGGTGTTTCGCGCACAGCGAATGGCCTGCTCCACCCCAAGGCCCAGCTTGAACTCACCGCGAGGGGGCACCGAGGGCAGCGTGGTGGAGAGAACGTATTCGCCCCCGACGTAGACCTCGGCCGGGCCCGGCAGCATGGGAGCGGACAACGGATTCTTCACCTGCGCCTGCCGGTAGACGTTGCTGTCCTCGCGCGGAACGGTGACGTAGAGGACGCTGGCCTCGCCGGTGCGCGTGCCCAGGGCCACGGAGTGGAAGGTGTTGTCGGACGGGACATCCACCGTGGCATCGGCCGTGTAGCTGAAGTCGAAATGACCGCTGGCCGCCCGGACATCGGCCGTGCCTCCCGGCAGGTCCTGGTTGGCCACGGAGCGAGCGCGCAGCTCCGCCTCCGCCACCACGGCCATGACATCGAACCGCACCTCCACCTGGAAGCGCGCGAGCGACTCCAGGTAGAAGCGCCGCGCGTCAACGGGCTGGAGCCGGTTGCGCATGCCGTCGGTCGCTGGAGAGAGCCGCAGGTGGGTGAACACCACCGCTTCCAGGCTGGCCTGCGAGGGAGCCACGCCACCGCCTCCAGGGCCTCCACGAGACACGGACCTGGAACGCGCGGCGGGAGCACCGGGAGCGGCCATCGCCGGGCGGGCCAGCATGGGCGCGGGGGGCGGAGGGGGAGCCATGCTCGGCGACGGGGCGGCGACGGCGATGGGGTAGGACGTCTCCATCTCCGCGTCCATCGCCTCATCCGCGGCGACCTCGCTGTACACAGCCGACTCCTCGGCCCTGAAGTCGTCGCTGCCCAGGCTGTCGAGCATCGAGCGCTCGCTCTTCTGGAGCCGCTTCTTCTCCTTGCGGCGCTCGAGGGCGTCACTCACCCCGCCGAAGGTGACTCCCTCCTCCAGGTCCACGGGAGCAGCCAGCGCGGGGAGCGCGTATGCCGACGGTGCAGACAACCCGCGCAGCAACGATCTGCGGTCACGGTCGAAGTCGGAGAAGAGTGCGATAGCGCCTTTCGGGGGCGGACGGAAACCGGCGCGAGCAGGCGATGGTGGCTGCGCGCGGCCGATGCGGATGGAGGACAGCTCCGGCAGCTCCGTCCAGCTCATGGGCGCGGCGGTGGAGAGCACCAGCTTCACGCCGCGCCAGTCCTCTCCGGAGTACTGGCAGACAAGGGCACGCGTCACCAGCTCCACCTGCCGGCAGTCCCGCGACAGGCGGCACTGGTAGCTGGGAGCCCAACGCGCGCCCGGGATGAAGTACTCGACGGAGAGCTCCGCACGCCGAAGCTCGCCTCCCCCGTGGCGCAGCTGCACGTGGACGGACTTGTAGAGGTCCGCCGCGGTCACTTCGCGCGCGGTAGAGGCCCTCGCCATCTTGTCCTCGAGAACGGCCACCTCTTCCTTCAGCTTGCGGAGCTGCTCCCGCTGGGAGCGAGCCTCCACCAGTCGGGACTGCACCCCCTCCTGGGAGAACTGCTCCAGGGCGAGGCGCGCGCCCATGGGAGCGGGCGGCGGTGGCTTCCCCTCCTCCGGCTCCGGACGCTCCGGCACGGGGATGTCGGCGAGGATGGACATCTCCCAGTCGAGCTGCTGGAGCTGGCTCTCCACGGTCCGCACCTGCTGGCGCAGCGCGCGCAGCGCCGCCTCGTCCACCGTGTCCAGGGGCGCGTTCCTCGGAGGAATCCACAAGCCCACGCGCACGTGGGTGGCGGAGAGATCCGCCTGGGGATTGTCCGTGGACAGCACGCGCACGCGCACGGTGGCGTCGAACAGCGAAAGCGGCAGCCGGGGGATCTCCAGCTCCGAGGGCGGCTTGCCCTCGGGGCAGTCCAGCGAGAGCAACCGGGTTACCCGAGCCCCCTGATGGTAGAGGGTCACGGTGTCGAGGCGGGACTCCACAATGGGCATGCACCCTCCCGAAAATGCGTTGCGCGGCACGCTAGAACGCGGCTTTGCAACCGGGCAAGGCTTCATGGCGTTCCCCTGCCCGTCCACCCCCCCTCACGCCGCCTGGGCCCGAGGTAGACTCGCCGGCACATGCGACGTTTCCTTGCTTTCCTCCGCGACCATGAGCCCGGAATGGTCATGGCATGGGTGCTCTCCACCCTCGGGCTCGGGGTCGTGGGGCTCCGCGACTATCTCGAAGACCCCCGCTTCGGTCTCTCGGACCTGCTCTACCAGTCGGTGCAACTCTTCGTGCTGCAGCTCCAGGTGCTGCCGGACAAGACGTCCTGGACGCTCGACGTCGCCCGCTGGTCCGCCGCGACCGTGTCCTTCTACGCGGTGCTGCGCGCCGGCTCCGTGATCTTCGCGGGCGAGCTCGAGCGGCTGAGGCTGCGCCGGCTCTCCGGGCATGTGGTGGTGTGCGGCCTCGGACGCAAGGGGCACCAGCTCGCCCAGGACTTCCTCGCCCGGGGCGAGTGTGTCGTCATCATCGAGAAGGACGAGGAGAACGACTCCCTGCTCGCGGCCCGTGAGGCGGGTGCGCTCGTGATGCTGAACGCCGCGGCCGATGAGGCCATCCTCCGGCAGGCCCGGGTGGACCAGGCCGCGCTCCTCCTCGCCGTCACGGGTGATGATGGAGCCAACATCGAGACGGCCCTGGCCGCGCGCCGGCTCGTGCGCGAGCGGGCTCCGGGACGCACCACGCCCCTGCGCGTCCTCTCTCATGTGGGAGACCTCCAGCTGTGCGGGCTCATCCGCGCCTCGAAGGTGCTGACGGGGACGGAGCCAGTGGAGGCCACGCCCTTCAACATCCACGAGGCGGCAGCCCGTGTGCTGCTGCGGGACAACCCGCTGGACCGGGAGCGGCTCAGCCCCGGGGACCCGCGCTTCGTGCACCTGTGCGTGGTGGGGTTCGGGCAGATGGGAGAGAGCGTGGCCCTGCAAGCCGCCCGGCTGGCGCACCTGGCCAACGGCTCCCGCCTGCGGGTGACGATCGTCGACCGGAAGGCGGAGGAGCGGCGGCAGCGATTCCTCGGCAGGTGCCCGGGCTTCACCGAGGTAGCGGACCTGGACGTGCTCGAGGGGGATGTGGAGTATGCCGAGGTGCTCACGCGCCTCGAGGAGTGGGGACAGGATCCCCACCGGCTCCTCGACATCGTGGTGTGCTTTGACGATGACCGCCGAGGGCTCGCCTGTGGACTGACGCTGGTCGAGCGGCTGCGCGGACGCCGAGTCCCAGTGCGGGTCCGAATGTCGCACGAGGAAGGGATGTCGGCGCTGGTGCACGGCTCGGGAGAGGGCCGATGGAACGGGCGGATCAGCGTCTTCGGGATGATCGACCGGCTGTGCACCCGCGAGAGCATCCTGGGCGAGACGTTGGATCTGCTCGCGCGCACGGCGCACACGGCCTATCTGCAGCGCAAGCTCGCGGAGGGAGAGGTTCCGGGAGCACGTCCCTCACTGAAGGAGTGGCGGGAGCTCGACGAGTTCTTCCGCGAGTCGAACCGCCAGCAAGCGGACCACATCCCCGTCAAGCTGCGCGCCATCGGGTGCCAGACCGAGCCGGCCTCACCGGGAACAGGCACAGGAGGGTTCGCCTTCACCTCCGAGGAGGTGGAGTTGCTGGCGCGCATGGAGCACGACCGCTGGTGCGCGCGGCACCTGCTCGATGGGTGGCGAAAGGGCGCTCGCGATGACGTGGCGAGGACCCACCCCTGCCTCGTCCCTTGGACCGAGCTGGAGGAGAAGTACCGGGAAAACGACCGTGCCGCGGTCCGGCAGATTCCCGAGCTGCTCGCACTCGTTGGCCAGCAACTCGTCCGGGAGAGCCAGAAGGACGAGGAGGCGGCGAGGCAGCGGCGCGCGGGATGACGAAGAGAGCCGGCCAGACCTCGCGTGGCGATGGAAGCCCGCGAGGCCCGGCCGGAGATTCACAGCTCAGCGGGTCAGCTCACGCACCGCATGACCCAGCTCGGGCAGGATGAGCTTCTGCAGCGCGAGTCGCACCGCCTTCGGCGAGCCTGGGAGCGAGAAGAGGATCATCCCCTGGTACGTCCCCGCGGTGGCTCGCGACATCATCGCCGCGCTGCCGATCTCCTTGAACGACAGCATTCGGAACAACTCACCGAAGCCGGGCAGCGTCTTCTCGAACAGCCCCTGCAGCGTCTCCACGGTGCTGTCGCGCCGGCCGATCCCCGTCCCGCCGTTGAAGATCACCGCCCGCGCGCCCACCGACTGCGCCTCCTTCAGCATCTCGCGGATGGCCTCGGGCTCGTCCTTGATGACCCGGTAGCCGCTCACCGAGTGCCCCTCGGCCTCCAGCAGCTCGCGCAGCACCCGCCCGCTCTCGTCCTTGGACTCATCCCGGCTGTCCGAGCAGGTCACCACGAACGCACTCACGTGCACCGGCGCGTGCGCCTTGTGCTCCGCCACCGTCGCAGAGCCTTGCTCGTGCCCGTGGTGGTGGTCATGGTCATGACCATGCCCGTGGTCATGATCGTGCCCGTGGTGGTCATGGCCATGGTCGTGCCCGTGGTGGTGATGGTGGTGCCCGTGACCATGCCCGTGGTCATGGTCGTGATCGTGTCCGTCGTGTCCCATCGTGAGCCTCCTACACGTCCTGGTCGGGCAGCTCGACGACGAGCTCCCCTTCGGCGACCTCGACCTTCACCGTCGGCTGGTCATCGCACACGCCCGGTGAGGTCTCGTTCTTCCCCGTGTCCATGTCGAAGCCGACCTCATGGCAGGGGCAGACGATCATGTTCCCCTCCAGACGGCCACCGGACAGCAGGCACCCAGCGTGGTTGCACCAGTCATCGAGCCCCTTGTAACGCCCGTTGATCCTGGCAACGCACAGGCTGCGCTTGCCCACCTCGTAGCCCCGCATCTCCTTTTCGGCGAAGTCCGCCGGTCCGAGCTTGATCTTCATCGGCTCCGTCTCTCGTGACTCTCTGAAATGAACAACCCGAGCCCTTGTATCCCGGCGAGGCCCGGCGCGGGGAGGTCTTGTAGGTGAACCTCGCGTTTCCGCTCGCCTGCACCCCCCTTCTGGGGGCATTACCTTCCTCCCGTGACGCCTCCCGATAAAGCCGCCGTGGTCCAGGTCCTCCGGGACATCTCGCTCCTCCTCCAGATGAAGGGGGAGAACCCGTTCCGCAGTCGGGCATACGACACCGCCGCCGACCGCATCGCCGGGCTCTCCGAGGACCTGGGTACCCTGGTCCGCGAAGGCCGCCTGAAAGAGCTGCCGGGGATCGGCCAGGCGATCGCCGACAAGGTCTCCGAGCTGCTCACCACCGGCAAGCTCGCCTACTACGACACGCTGCGCGCCGAGTTCCCCCCGGGGGTCCTGGAGCTCGTCCAGGTGCCCGACCTGGGCCCGAAGAAGGCCCTGGCCATCGCAAGCAAACTGGGAGTGGACGGCGTGGACGCGCTGGAGAAGGCCTGCCGCGAGGGCCGTGTGCGCAAGCTCCCGGGATTCGGGGAGAAGAGCGAGGCGAAGATCCTCGCGGGCGTGGAGCTGTACCTGCGCACCCGGACGCCCCGGCGCCTGCTCGGGGACGTGATGCCCGTGGCCGAGCGGCTGCTCGAGTCCATCAAGGCCGTGCCCGGAGTCATCCGCGCGAGCGTTGGAGGCAGCCTGCGCCGGCGCGCGGAGACGGTCGGGGACGTGGACCTGATCGCCTCGGCGCCCGATGCCAATGCGGTGTTCGAGGCCTTCTCCCGCGCACCCGAGGTGGCCCATGTCATCGGCCGGGGCGAGAGCAAGTGCTCGGTGCGCCTGCACGAGAATGACCTCCAGGTGGACCTGCGCGTCCTGCCGGACGAGGACTTCGCCACCGCCCTGCACCACTTCACCGGCTCCAAGGCCCACCACGTGCGGCTGCGGGGGATTGCCCATGACAAGGGGCTGAAGATCTCCGAGTGGGGCGTCCACCGCGCCGATGGCACCAAGCTGCACGTGTCCGACGAGGCCGGGCTCTACCAGTTGCTCGGCATGCAGTACGTCCCGCCCGAGCTACGCGAGGACTCGGGGGAGATCGAGGCCGCGCTCGAGGGCCGGCTGCCCGAGAACCTGGTCACGCTCGAGGACGTCCAGGGCGCCGTGCACGCGCACAGCACCTGGTCCGACGGGAGGAACTCGCTGGAGGAGATGGCGCGAGCGGCCCAGGAGCTGGGGCTGAAGTTCCTCACCGTCACCGAGCACAGCCAGGCGGCCATCTACGCTGGCGGCCTCAAGGAGGAGGACCTCCGCCGCCAGTGGGACGAGATCGACCGCGTCAACGACACCGTCAAAGGCGTCCGGCTCCTCAAGGGCATCGAGGTGGACATCCTGGAGAGTGGCGCCCTCGACTACTCGGACAGCGTGCTCGAGCAGCTGGAGGTGGTCATCGGCTCCATCCATGTGCGGCACAGCATGGACGAGGAGCAGATGACGCGCCGGCTGCTGGCGGCCTTCGACAACCCGCACCTGCACATCCTCGGGCATCCCACCGGGCGGCTCATCCATAGCCGGGAGCCCTATCCCGTGCGCATGGAGGCGGTGCTCGACAAGGCCGCCGAGCGCGGGGTGGTGGTGGAGATCAACGGCAAGCCGGAGCGGTTGGACTTGAAGACGGAGCACGTGAGAATGGCGCTCCAGCGCGGGGTGAAGCTGGTGGTGAGCTGCGACGCGCACAGGGCCTCGGACCTGGGCAACCTGGCCTTCGCGGTGGCCACCGCACGCCGGGGCTGGGCGCGGAAGGAGGACATCCTCAACACCCTCCCCGCCGAGCAGTTCGTCTCCACCCTCCGCAAATTGCGAGCAACCTGACGCGGGCCGTCACTGGTGCTAGGCTCGCGGCGCTTTGACGCGCCGACTGCTCCCGCTCGTCCTCCTCCTGCTCGCCACCCGCGTCTCCGCCTCGGAGCCGGAGCGACCCTCGCGTGCCGATCTCCAGCGGGCGCTCGCCCAGTACGAACAATCCGTGGTGCGGGTGCGAGGGCCCCGCGAGGCTGGCCTGGGCATCATCGTGGGCACCGAAGGCCAGGTGCTCACCTCCGTGCGTCACGTCAGCCTGGACGCCGCGCAAGTCGAGTACGGCGGGCAGGCGCTGCCGGCCACGGTCGTGCTCGCCAACGCGTACCTGAAGGTGGCCGTCGTCGCCGCCCCCGCGGGCACCTACCCCGCCGCGGCCGTGAAGCCGAACACCGGGAACCTCGCCGGGCAGTGGCTCATCGGCATCGTCCCCGGGAAGGGTAAGCGCAAGGACACGCCGGCGTCAGCCCTGGCGCGCAAGGGACCCGCTCCCTTCTTCGACATCAACCTGGCACTGCCTCCGGGCAGCCCCCTCTACGATGAGACGGGCCGACTGGTGGCGGTATCGGTCCAGCGCAAGGGTCGCGGCTGCCGGGCCCTGTCGCTGGATGTCGTCCGGCAGCAGCTCGCTACGAAGGTGGCCACGCCGTGAGCGCCTCCACAGCCACGCCCTGGCGCCCCAACGCCGTGCAGGAGGTGGTGGGCCTGTGGGGCATCGGCTTCCTGGGCATCATCATCGCCTTCCTCCTCTTCGGAGGCTCCGGCGTTCCCAAGCTGGTGGCCACGGTGGGCTTCCTCTACCTGCCGCTCATCGCCATGCGCTGGCGCGGCGAGGACTATCGCGACTACGGGCTCTCCCTGCGCAACTGGCGCCAGGACGTGCGCCTCTTCCTCATCATGAGCGCGGTGGTGTTCCCCCTCTTCTTCGGGGCCTTCGCTCTCTGGGCTGAGGTGTTGCAGCACCTGCCCCCGGAGCTGGCACGCCTGGTGGCACCCTTCCGGGGCTCGGCGCACTTCACCCCGCGGCTGCCGCCCCGCTTCGGCGAGTGGGTGGTGGATCAGCTCTTCGTGGTGGCCCTGCCGGAGGAGTTCTTCTACCGGGGCTACATGCAGGCCCGCCTGCGCGATGCCTGGCCCCACGGGCGGCGCTTCCTCGGCGTCCGGCTGGGCCCCGCCTTCTGGCTGACGGCGCTGCTCTTCGCGCTGGGCCACCTCGCCATCTTCCAGGTGTGGCGCCTGGCCGTCTTCTTCCCCGCCCTGCTCTTCGGCTGGATGCGGGAGCGCACCGGCAGCGTGGTGGGCGCGGCCCTCTTCCATGCCGCCGCCAACCTCTTCGTCCGCTTCCTCGAGATGTCCTTCTTCGGCGGGTGACTAGGGCCCCAGGTGGCGCACCTGCAGGTCCGCCTCCACCGTCAGCGTGGTGCCCTCGGCCAGCTCCACCCAGCCCGCCGGGCGCTTGAGGTGCGTGGCCACCACCACCGAGCGCCGCCGCCGGTGCGCCACCACGCCTGGCTGCGTGTCAGGCATGTCGGGGGTGAGCCCGCACACCTCGCAGCGGTCCGTGCCCTCCAGGCGCGTGTAGTACAGCGACTGGCCGCCCAGGCGCGTGGCCACCAGGATGTAGCCATTGGTGGCGAGCAGGTTCACCGTGGAGGTGCGCACGGCACCTGCCTCGGCCGAGGCCTTCGAGAGGGCCCTCGCGGTGTCCGCCAACAGCCGGCCCGCCACCTCCGCTGGGAGCCGCGGATCGTCCGCATGTCCCGTCTCCCAGAGCCGCTTCAGGAAGAGCGCGAAGGCCACCTCGCTGTCCGTCTCCCCGCGAATCTGCCGCTTGAGGAAGTCCGGCACCTCGTCCAGCAGCCGGCCTCGGAGGCTGGTGAAGTCCTCGAGGCCGCCCTGGTGCGCGAACAGCCAGCGTCGCGAGCGGAACGGCTGGGTGTTCTCCTCCAGTGACAGCCCCACCGGCAGCCGCCGTCCGTGGAACAGGAGCGCCTCCGTCTCGTGCGGCGGAGCGAGCGATTCCAGCGTCAAGTCCGCATCCCGAGGGAAACGACGGAGCAGCACGTCATCCTGGGCATAGGCCCCGATGCCCACTGCGTTGGAGCGCCCCTCCTCCCCCTGGAGAGCCACCTGCCCTTCCAGACGATGCAGCTCGCACCGCATCGAGTTCGGGTCGGACGTCAGGACGGCCAGCGCGACGGACATGCGAGAAACCTCCTTGTTCCATCAATAGATAATGACGCCTCCCTGCCCCCTCAACCCGGCCTCCGCCTTGCTGGAAGCTCAGCCAACCCCTTGAAACGACTGGGGTTTACCCATACGGAACGTTTGACAGCCCGAGTGCGAGATGCCTAACATCCCCGCGCCTTCTCGAGGGTGAGAGATCCAACGACCCTCCATGGCTACACCGGAGACGTAATGTCGGACGACATCGCGATCGGCATCGACCTGGGCACCTCCACCTCGTGCGTGTCCGTGGTGCAGGACGGTCAGCCGTTCGTCATCCCCAACGAGTGGGGTGAGACGACCCATGCCTCGTGCGTGTCCTTCCTCGAGGATGGCTCGGTGCTGGTGGGCAACGCGGCCAAGCGAAACATCATCACCAACCCCGAGTGCACGGTGTACTCGGCCAAGCGCCTCATCGGGCGCTACTTCTTCTCCGACGAGGTGAAGAAGGCCCAGGCGGTGATGCCGTACGAGATCGTCGAGGGCGAGAACAACTCGGTGCGCATCGCCGTGCGGGGTCACGACTACTCGCTGCCGGAGATTTCGGCGCTGGTGCTCAAGGAGATGAAGGCCATCGCGGAGGGGTACCTGGGCCGCGAGATAACGAAGGCGGCCATCACCGTGCCCGCCTACTTCAACGACAACCAGCGCCAGGCCACCAAGGACGCGGGCCGCATCGCCGGGCTGGAGGTGCTGCGCATCCTCAACGAGCCCACCGCGGCGGCGCTCGCCTACGGCTTCGGCCGAGACGTCAGCCAGCGCGTGGTGGTGTACGACCTGGGCGGCGGCACCTTCGACGTCTCCATCCTGGAGATCGGCAAGGACGTCTTCGAGGTGCTGTCCACCGCCGGTGACACGTACCTGGGCGGTGACGACTTCGACGACCGCATCATGACGTGGCTGGCGGACGACTTCCTCAAGCGCACGCGGCTGGACTTGCGGCAGAACAAGTACTGCCTGCAGATGCTCAAGGACGCGGCCGAGCGGGCAAAGATCGACGTGGGCAGCACGGGCCTGGCGGAAGTGAACTGCCAGGGCATCTGCCAGGACGCCGGCGGCAACGTGTTGGACCTGACGGGCCGGCTCACCCAGGACCAGTTCAACCGGATGGTGATGGACCTGGTGCAGCGCACCTTCAAGGTGTGCGACGAGGCCCTGCAGTCCGCGCGCATGACGGCGGCGGACATCGACGCGGTCATCCTGGTGGGAGGCCCCACGCGCCTGCCCATCATCCGCAACTCGGTGCGCCACTACTTCCAGAAGGAGCCCAAGGAAGGCATCAATCCGGACCAGGTGGTGGCCATGGGCGCGGCGCTCCAGGCCAACGCGCTGCTGGACTCGGCCACCGAGACCTTCCTGGTGGACGTGACGCCCCTGTCGCTGCGGATCGGCACGGTGGGCGGCTATACCGAGAAGGTGATCGACAAGAACACCCCGGTTCCCATCGACCGCTCGAAGACGTTCACCACCAGCCGTGACGGCCAGGAGAAGGTGAAGATCCGCGTCTACCAGGGTGAGTCCAACCGCGCCGACGAGTGCGAGATGCTGGGCGAGTTCGAGTTCTCGGGCTTCCGCATCGGCTACCGTGGCGAGGTGAAGATCGACGTGACGTTCGAGATCAACACGGACGGCCTGGTGAACGTGTCGGCGACGGACCAGGAGACGGGGCAGAAGACGTCCACCACGCTGACCATGTCCTCGGGCATGTCGGAAGCGGACATCCAGGCGTCCATCCAGGCCAACAAGCAGATTCAACTCGCGGGGCATGGGGCGGATCTGCCCGCCGTGGCCACTCGAGGGAGATAGACGAGCGCGATGTCCCAGCCTCCCCAGAACGGCGCCGGCAAACCCCCCGGCCCTCCGCCCCCGCCCCAGCCCGCGACGCCGGGCTCGAGGACGGGTCCGGCGGCGGCCACCGCGCCGGCCATGTCCCCCGCCCGTCCGCCCCCGCCCCCGGGCACTCCGCCCGCCACGGCCGCTGTGCGGCCTCCCGTGAGCGGTGTGTCGCCAGCCCAGCCTCCCGCGCGTCCGACCGCGACGGTTCCCGCCGTGCCCTCCGCTGCCCGCCCGGCCGCACCCGGTGCGCCCGCGACACCTGCGGCCCCCGCGAGTGCCCGACCGCCCTCGTCCCCAGGTGCCCCGGCCGTTCCTCCGGCGGCGCGGCCTCCCTCCTCACCGGGAGCACCCGCTGTCCCCTCGGGAGCCCGTCCGGCGGTGCCTCCCAGCGCGCCCGCCGTCCCGGGTGTGCCTCCAGCGACGCCGCCGCGCCCGCCCGGCCCGGCCTCGGGGACACGCCCCAGCGTCTCCGGAGTTCCGAGCGTGGCATCCGCACGGCCGCCGCCCCCGCCCGGTACGCCCCCGGCAGCGCCCAACGTTCCGCCTCCTCCACCGGCAGCGGCCTCGCAGTCCCGCGCGCAGCCGCCCACGCTGGCGCCAGGCTCCGTGCCGACGCCCCCAAGTCCCGCGCCCGGCTCGGGGCCACGTCCCGCCATCCGGCCCACCACCTCACTCCCGGCCGTGGCGCCCGCTGGCACCTCGCCCGCGCGGCCTCCCTCCGGAGTCGGTCCGGTGCGTCCCCCGCCTCCGCCTCCGGCCGCGCTCCAGCCGCCGCCTCCTCCGCCCATCGCTCCGTCCATCGCGCCGCTGGTGCCCCCAGTGGCTCCGGCCGTGCCGCCCCCGCCGCCTGCCGCCGCGATCCAGCCGCCTCCCCCGCCGCCCGCTGCAGCCGGGAAGAGCATGGACCTGGACCCGAGCCAGATGACCGAGCTCTGGGAGCGCTGTGCCCGGCTCGACCAGATGGACTACTTCGAGGTCCTCATGGTGGAGCGGTCCGTGGTGCCCGCGGACATCAAGAAGGCCTTCTATCGGGAGAGCCGCACCTACCACCCGGACCGCTTCTTCCATCTGGACAACAAGGAGCTGAAGGACCGGGTGCACGAGCTCTACAAGCGCGTCACCGAGGCCTACTACGTGCTCCGGGATGACGCGAAGCGCCGGCAGTACACGGCGAACATCTCGGGGCCAGAGCGGGCCCAGAAGCTGCGCTTCACCGAGTCCTCCGAGGCCGAGACGCGCGCCGCGTCCAAGCGCCAGGTGGAGGAGCAGATCGGCGTGCACCCCAAGGGGCGACAGTTCTACCAGACAGGCGCAGCGGACGCCGATGCGGGCCGCTGGGCCTCGGCCGAGCGCAACCTGAAGATGGCGCTCACCTATGAGCCAGCCAACACCCGCTACAAGGAGAAGCTCGCCGAGGTGCAGAAGGTGTTACTGGAAGAGTCACGCAAGCAGGGCGACGCCTTCAAGATTCGCTGACGCCTGACTGGCGAAACGGGGGACCGCGTGACGATCGATCTGATCATCCTGGGGCTGGTGCTGCTCTTCGCGGTGGTGGGTGCCATCTCCGGAGGGGCGAAGCAGATCGCCAACATGGTGGCGCTCGCGGTGGCCTGGTACGTCTCGCGCAAGCTGGGCACGTACGTAGGACCCAAGATGGCGGCGGCCCTGGGTGGCGCGCCGCTGCTGATCGGCACGGTCGCCGGCTCGATGCTGGTGTTCATCACCGTCCTGGTGGCGGTCCGCTACGCCCTCACCTACTTCCTGCAGCGGCTCTTCGGTGGCCCGGACCCGGAGAAGCGGGGCGTGGACAACGCCATCGGCTTCGTACTCGGCGGGGCAAGGGTGGTGATCATCGCCTACGTGGTGCTCAGCGCGCTCGTCTTCGCCGAGCAGTACATCATCGTCGCGGGCAAGCGCATGGGCGTGTCCCCCAAGGACTCGGTGTCCTTCGGGCTGGCGCGCCGCTACAACCTCTTCGAGATGACGCAGTTCGCCGCGGTGAAGGACATGGTCGCGGTGACAAAGGTGGCGGGCAACCCGGAGCAGGCCCGGCGCATGGCGGACAACCCGGCCTTCAAGTCGCTGAAGCAGGACCCGCGCTTCCAGCGGGCCCTGTCGGACAAGCAGCTCCGCGAAGCGCTGGAGCGAGGCGATACACAGGCGGCGCTGCGCAGCAACCTCGTCCTCCAGCTCCTGCAGGATCCGCAGTTCGTGGCCCGGCTGGGCGCCGCGGCCCGGGCCTCCGAGCGCAGCGAGTAACCAGCCGGAGGCTCAGGCGCCGAGCCCCGCGCTCGCCTCCAGTCCAGCCAGGCGGGAGCGAACGAAGTCCTGGTCCACGGTGACCTGGTGGCGGCGGTGCTCGGGGGCCTCGAACATCACGTCCGACATCACGTGCTCGAGGATGGAGCGCAGGCCGCGCGCGCCCAGGCCCTTGTCGATGGAGAAGCGCACCACCTCGCGCAGGGCGTCCTCGGTGAGCTCCAGCTCGATGCCGTCCAGCCCCAGCAGCTCGCGGTACTCGCGAATGATGGAGTCCGGGGGCTCGGTGAGCACACGGAGCAGCTCCGGCTCTCCGAGCAGCTCCAACTGCACCACCACCGGCAGGCGCCCGAGGAACTCGGCGAGCATGCCGAAGTCCACGAGCTGCTTGGTGGTGACGCGCCGGTGCACCTTCTGGACGTCCTGGGCCCCGAAGCCCAGGGGCCGGGAGTCGACGTTGCCGCCGTACTCGTGCAGGTCCGAGAAGGTGCCCGCGCAGATGAACAGGATGTCCCGGGTGTCGATGGGCACGAAGTCCCCCCGGTTGAACGTCTGCGTGACATTCATGGGGACGAAGACCTCACGGCCCTCCAGCAGCTTGAGCAGGGCCTGCTGCACGCCCTCGCCGCCGATGTCCCGGCTGCCCGCCCCGTTGCGCGCTCCCTGCGAGCGCCGGGCAATCTTGTCCACCTCGTCGATGAAGATGATGCCCCGCTGGGTGTCCTCCACCGAGTGGTTGGCCTTGAAGAGCAGGTCCGCCACCATCACCTCCACGTCCTTCCCGTAGTAGCCGGCTTCCGTGTACTCGGTGGCGTCCACGGTGGTGAACGGGACGGAGAGGATCTCCGCGAGATTCCGGGCAATGTGCGTCTTTCCGCTTCCGGTGGGCCCGATAAGCAGGATGTTGCTCTTCTTGAGCAGCGAGGTGCGCCGCAGCCGGCGCGCCTGGATGCGCTTCAGGTGGTTGTGCGCTGCGATGGCCACGGCCCGCTTGGCCGCCTCCTGGCCGATGACGAACCTGTCCAACCGCTCGTAGATTTCCCTCGGGGTCATCAACGGCGAGTCCCTGCGTGCGGACGACTCCATGTACCCTCCCCTTGGCTCCATGCGGGCTCCCGGACCTCCTCACGGGGAAGGGTAGGAATCCGCTGGAGGACAGCCCACCCATTGAGCTGGGAAGGGGGGGCTCCACCCCTGTCTGGCTGGCCGCCCCTCAAGCAGGAGTTGAACGGCGAGGGGTTTCTCGATACTTCCCGCGCTGTCCATTGTTGGACACGTCCACCCCTAGACCGGGAGAGCAGGAACGCCGATGCCACCCATCACTCCTCAGCACCGTTGGACCCTCGCCGATGCCTTGGACACCTATGGCATCCGTAACTGGGGCGCGCCCTACTTCGGGGTCAACGACAAGGGCCATGTGTGCGTCCATCCGGATGGCCCCACGGCCGCGAGTATGGACCTGAAGGAGCTGGTGGACGAGGTCCGCCGCCGAGGCATCGGTCTACCGTTGCTGATTCGCTTCACGGACGTGCTGCGCCACCGGGTGGTGCACCTGAACCAGGCGTTCCGCAAGGCCATCTCCGAGCACAACTACAAGGGCGTTTACCAGGGGGTGTACCCCATCAAGGTGAACCAGCACCGGTACGTGGCGGAGACCATCGTCGAGACGGGCAAGCAGTTCGACTACGGCCTGGAGGCCGGTAGCAAGCCGGAGCTGCTCGCGGTGATGGCGCTGCTGGACCAGGAGGACGCGCTCGTCATCTGCAACGGCTACAAGGACGAGGAGTACGTCGAGACGGCGCTGCGCTTCAGCCGCCTGGGCCGCAAGGTGATTCTGGTGGTGGAGAAGCCCTCGGAGCTGCCGCTCATCGCCGAGGTGGCGCGCAAGACGGGCATTGCTCCGCGCATCGGCATGAGGGTGAAGCTGTCCTCGCGAGGCGCGGGCAAGTGGGAGGCCTCGGGCGGAGACCGCTCCAAGTTCGGCCTGTCCTCCTCGGAGCTGATGAGCGCCATCGGCTTCCTCAAGGAGACGGGGCTGCTGCCCTCCTTCGAGCTGCTGCACTTCCACCTGGGCAGCCAGATCTCCAACATCCGCAACGTGAAGAACGCGCTGCGCGAGGTGGGCCGCTTCTTCGTGGAGGTGGCGCGCCAGGGAGCTCCGCTGAAGTACCTGGACGTGGGCGGCGGCCTGGGCGTGGACTACGACGGCTCGCAGACGAACTTCACGTCGTCCATGAACTACACGACGGAGGAGTACGCCAACGACGTGGTGTTCGCGGTAATGGAGGCGTGCGACTCGGCGGGCGTGCAGCACCCCATCCTGGTGTCCGAGTCCGGCCGCGCCGTGGTGGCGCACCACGCGGTGCTGGTGGTGGACGTGCTGGGCACCAGCGAGTTCGATCCGGTGAGCGTGCCGGAGAAGGCGGACGACAAGGCGCCCTCGGTGGTGCGCAACCTGCTGTCCACCTTCAAGGAAGTGACGAACAAGAACCTGCTGGAGGCCTACCACGACGCCCAGGACTACAAGGAGGAGACGCTGACGCTCTTCTCCCTGGGACACCTGTCGCTGGAGCAGCGGGTGATGGCCGAGAACATCTTCTGGGCCATCTGCCACAAGATCATGCGGATTGCCGGCGAGTCGGGAGAGATTCCCGAGGAGCTCGAGGCACTTGAGAAGCAGCTCTCGGACACCTACTTCTGTAACTTCTCGGTGTTCCAGTCGCTGCCGGACTCGTGGGCCATTGATCAGCTCTTCCCGATCATGCCCATCCACCGGCTGAACGAGCGGCCGTCGCGGCGCGCGGTGCTGGCGGACATCACGTGCGACTCGGACGGGAAGATCGATCACTTCATCGACAAGCGCGAGGTGAAGGACGCGCTCGAGCTGCACCCGCTCAACAACGACGACTACTACCTGGGCATCTTCCTGGTGGGCGCGTACCAGGAGATTCTGGGAGACCTGCACAACCTCTTCGGTGACACGCACGCGGTGCAGGTGTCGCTGGCGCCGAACGGCGGTTACCTGATCGACCACGTGGTGGAGGGCGACACGGTGACCGAGGTGCTCAACTACGTGAGCTACAACAAGGACGACCTCGTGGCGAAGCTGCGCAAGTCCACCGAGGTGGCGCTGCGCAACGGCCGCCTGACGCTGGACGAGTCGCGCCAGCTGCTGCGCATGTACGAGGAAGGCCTGTCCGGCTACACGTACCTGGAGCGCGAGGTGGATGCCTCCTTCGTCGCCGGACACGGGCAGCTGCGCCTGGTAGCCCAGGACGGCGGCTCGGCCTCCGGTAAGGCCCCGGTGCCGCCCACTGGCACGGGCAGCTGAGCCACAGTAGAGCCTGGGATGTGACGAAGCCCCGCGAGCACTTTCTGGTGCCGCGGGGTCTTCTTTTTCCGCGACCTGCTCGTCGTGTCTGCCTGCAAGGCCTTCATGCGCCTCTGCGACGGCTCCCGCGCTCCGCCGCCTCACCCCTGCGCTCTGGCTCTCTACCTGAGGTGATGGCTCAGCAGGATCCACGGAGTCCCACCCAAGGAGGAGATGACATGAAGAAGGAAACGATTGTCAGAGCCTGGAAGGACCCGGCGTACCGCGCATCCCTGACCGCCGAGCAGCGAACCGCGCTCCCCGAGAGCCCCTCCGGCAAGCCCATGACCGAGTTGAATGAGTCCGACTTGGGCCATGCCATCGGCGGCGTCGAGGGCATTCTCCCCACGGGGTGCGTCGTGGGCCCCAAGGGATGCATCCCCATCCCAAGGTAGGCGCCGCTACGCGCCGGATTCCTTGACTCGCCGCCCGCCCGCAGCACAGTGCGCCGCGTGTCACGGCGAGGGTTGAGGGTTGGAGTCAGTGTCGCAGCCGCCTTGTTTCTGGCGGCCTGCGTCACCGTGCGGGGACGGCCTGCGGAAGGCCCGCTCGATGCGGTCCAGGCCTACCTGCAGGCGTGGGCTGGAGGCGACCTGGCCACCATGGAGCGCATGGTGGCCGAGCCGCCCCCCCACTTCGCAGCACAACACCAGCGCTTCCGCGACGACCTGCGCATCGTCACTTCCCGCTTCGAGCTCGGCCGCGTCGAGCACGAGGCGGAGAGCGCCGTGGTCACCTTCCGAGCCCTCCACGTGCTGCGCGGACTGGGCGAGTGGGAGATGAACGGTGCGTTGCACCTCGTGCGCCGCGAGGGACGCTGGTGGGTGCGCTGGACTCCGGCAGTGCTGCACCCCGAGGCGCGAGAGGGAGACCGCTTCTCCCGCACGAGGACGCGCCTGGAGCGAGCCGCCATCCTCGATGGAGACGGCGTGCCCCTCACCCGTCAGGGCGAGGTCATCACCATCGGCGTCGAGCCCCGGCGCATCCAGAACCGCGCCGCCGTGGCCTCGGCGCTCCAGGCGCAGCTCGGCGTCGACCCGGCGCGGCTGGAGAAGGTGCTGAACGCGCCAAGCGTATCGCCCGAGCACTTCGTCCCCATCATCGACGTGCGGCTCGAGCGCTACCAGCAGGTGCGGCCGGCACTGGCGCCCGTTCCAGGCATCTTCTTCCGCCGCAAGAGCGCCCGACTCACCCCGGCGGGGGGCTTCGCCGCGCACACCCTGGGCCGGGTGGGCGACGTGACGGCCGAGCTGCTCACGCAGTTGGGTCCGCTCTATCAGCCAGGGGACATCGTGGGCCTGTCCGGGCTGGAGCTGGCGTATGAGCCGCAGCTCGCGGGAAGCCCTTCTGGCGAGGTGCGCCTCACCCGCCCATCCGGCGAGGTGCGCGTCCTTGGCCGCTTCGAGGGAACACCCGGCACGCCGCTACACACCACGCTGCGCCCGGAAGTGCAGTCGGCAGCAGAAGCCGCAATCGAAGGCGTGACCCAGCCGGCGGCGCTGGTCGCGGTGGACACCGGCACGGGCGCCATCCTGGCCGTCGCCAGCCGGCCGCTCGAGCAACCCTTGAATCGAGCCCTCACCGGCAGATACCCGCCCGGCTCGACATTCAAGGTCATCACGGCGGAAGCCCTGCTCACCGGAGGAATGCGCCCGGACTCTCCGGCGTCGTGCCCTGCCGTGGCGACCGTGGGCGGCAAATCGTTTCGCAACTTCGAGGGCGAAGAGTTCGGGAACACGCGCCTGCGCGTGGCCTTTGCCCACTCGTGCAACACCGCCTTCGTGCTGCTGGCCGCAGGGCTCGCTCCGGATGCACTCGGGGCCGCAGCCCGCCGCTTCGGCTTCGACGTGGAGTACTACCCGGGACTGCCTTCTCCTGGAGCCTCGTTTCCGGCGCCTCGGGACGAGACCGAGAAGGCGGCGGCGGCCATCGGGCAGGGACGCGTGCTGGCGACGCCGTTGCACATGGCCTCGGTGGCCGCGGCGGCCGAGTCGGGCAGGTGGCGCGCCCCCTACCTCCTGGCGGAGCTCGAGGACGGTCCACGTGCCTCGCTCGCGGCCGGTACCCGTACGCCCCTGCTTGCGCTGATGCGCGCCGTCGTGACGGAGGGCTCGGGCAAGGCGGCAGCGGGCGTAGCAGGCCTTGCTGGCAAGACGGGCACCGCCGAATTCGGAAGCGGTACTCCCCTGCCCACGCACGCGTGGTTCATCGGCTTCCGCAACGGCATCGGCTTCGCAGTCCTGGTCGAGGGCGGTGGCGTGGGTGGTCGCGTAGCCGTGCCCATCGCCGCGAAGTTCGCCGCGGCCTTGTGATGGTTGCCGAGGGGGTGGTCCTCCGCCCTATCACTCCGGAGAGACCGAGGCCTCACCTCATGACCATTGGCCAGGGAAAGGGGAAACAGGGCCCGGTGCTTGATGTTGGGGAAATAGGCCGCCAGGTAAATCTCCTCACCCACCCTCACCCACGCCCGTCTGGCTGGCTCGGACTGAGCCCTCCACCATGCCTCCGCCTCCTCACAGGTCCCAAAAGAGGCAATGGGAACGGGCTGCTCTTTCTCCACGAGCTCTTCGAGATACCACTTGAGTGCACGATTGTATGGCAAACGGCGGATGTTCGTCTCGCGATCATAAAAAACATCATGGTACGCATTCGCGATGAGCACGTTGGCAGGGTCCGGTGGACGGGGATGGCTCGCAAGCCAGGCTTCCGCATCCACCCGGGTGTCAAACGATGCCACGACGAAGGGAGGATCGTTGGCCTCGACGTGCTCCTGAAAGACCGCGAACTCATCCTGCTGGCCTGTTGATTCAATATATTGAATCGCATCGAGGATGGCCTGACTCTGAGCTATTTCCTCATCAGATTCCGGCTCGTCGCGAACCTTCTCGAAGAAGCGCTTCGTCCTGTCCATGAGCGCGCTCAGCCCGACATTGACACCTCGAGGAGGTGGGCGGCGAGAGCCAGGCTCCTTGAAAAAGTCTTCAAAGCCATACCGTTGGCCGGTGGCGAAGATGAAGTCCAGAGCATCTCTTGCCATGCCGAGAAGACGGGCCTGCTCTTCAGATTGGTCCTGACTCCAACGTCTCCCAATCACAGGGTGCGCATTCGCAAGATCAGAAAGACGCGTCATGGTTCCACCCGCGCGATAGAGTTCGAGGAAACACTGGATGAGGCCAGCAAGACGGCTGGCGCAAGCAGCAGGATTCCTCCCGCACTGCTGACAACGACGAAGACGACCCCCGCGATGACGACAACGGACCCCACCAGAAGCTCGCGGTTGTGCTGCTTCAGCCAGTCGATTGCGCTACCAACGACAGCGAAGCCAACTCGAAGTTTGCCGGCCTCAGCCATCTCCCTGAGCCTGCAACAATCCTGATATGCTGGCATGCACCTCTCTCGGCACATGGCATCTTTGGAGCCAGCGCTTGCGTGCGTCCAATGACGGCCCTTCAGGCTGGCTTTGCACATTTCTTCGCATCTATCGCGCTCGGCCTCGCAGTCGCGATTGAAGGAGGCACGAATGATAGGTGCTTCGAGACGGCCATGGCTCGTGAGGTACGGATATTTGGACAAGTCAAAGCCGCTGATGGGCTGCCATGAGTGGGACACCTGACCATCCGGAACCTCCTGGATGATGAGCACATAGCGGGACAAATCCGCGGAGCCTGATGGACCAGGCGGCACGTACCCCGTGGCACTACAAGATAGAAGGAGCAGGCTGAGGCTCGATGCCGCGAGCCATTGGGCGGCCGGGGTGTTCATCGTGGCTCTTTTGCATGAGCGTTCCACCGGGTCAACGCCCATCCGAAGAGCTACCCAGGCCCCCCCTCCTCCTCAGCCGTGCTTCAACGCGCCCTCGGTGCGGGGCGCACCCGGTACCGTGAGCCGTTCCTCCAGCCGGCCGCGGATGTAGCCCACGTGCAAGCGCAGATCATAGAACTCGTCCATGTAGCTCAGCGGCACCTTCAAGCCGCCAATCTCATGCTCGAGCTGATCGAGGAGCAGCAGATCCTTCCGCACCTGCTCGACGTCCAGCTCGCCGCGCAGCCGCTCGTCAATGACTCGCAGCCGCGCATACCAGCGATAGATGCGCGAACGAACGCTCCAGCGGTACACCGGCGGCGTGAGCCGCAGCAGCGGCACCAGCACCACGAACAGTGGAATGAGCAAGACAACGAACCGGTGAATGAGCGCCGCGAGCCAGAAAGGCAGCATGCGCCGCAGAAAGTCCGGTCCATGCGTCAGGTAATACCTCGCCTGCTCGTTGACGGGCAGTTCGGTGAGCGTGTCATTCGGAAACCTCCCAGGATCGCTGAGCAGATCGCCACCCCGGTGCGTCCGAACCGCCGCCTCGGTCAGCAACGCGACCACGGCAGGGTGCACGTCCTTGCGCGCCACCAGCACTGCCGCGGGCGCCACCAGTTGCACCTCCCGCTCTGGCAGATCGCGCACCAGATCCAGTGAGCCCCGGTGCAGCGTGACCGGTGACAGGTACCTGAAACGGCGGGCATAGGCATGGGCCTGCTCGAAGCTCATCAGCCGCACTCCGGGCGTGTGCATCAGCTCGGAGATCAACGGCGCGGTGGGCCCCATGACGAAGAGGGCCGCGTCAACCGAGCCCTCCCGCAGCGCCGCCACGGCCTTATCCCCGCCGAGGTCGACGAGCATGGTGCCGGATTGCCCGCCCACCACTCCGCCCGCGGCCAGCATCTCCAGGGACAGAGCCCGCACGCCGCTGCCCTCTGCCCCCACCGCGATGCGTCTGCCCGCCAACTGGCCAATCCGTTCGAGCTGGGCCTCACCCCGGTAGAACACCCATACCGGCTCCAGGTACAGGCTCGCCAGCGCGACCAGTTCCTTGCGCTTCTCCTTGTCGGAGGGAGCCGTGCCGCCCTGGACAATGGCGACGTCGACGCCGGAGCCCGGAGTGTTCAGCAGCGCGTAGTTCTCAATCGAACCGGCTGTCTCTCGGACGACGAGCTCGAGCCCCGACACTTCGAAGTGCTCGGCGTAATGCCGGGCTGCTGCGTGGTACGCCCCGCTCGCGGAGCCAGTGGCGATGACAACCGTGCGCGGCGGAGCTGGCTCGACGAACTGCCACGCCACCGCCACCAACGCCGCCAACACCACAGCCACCACCGCGGCCGCACGCATCATCTCCAGACGCGACAGTGTCCGAGGATTCACGTTCTGCGATCCCTGCACGCCAAGCCTCCTTCGGCTCCGGCCATCCTAACGCGCGGAAATTCCTCCGCTCGCCCCGGATAACCGGACTGCTTCGAAGGCAACGTCCCGATGACGAGCGTCCCGGATTCGCTACGGTAGGCGACGCTCCGCGGGCAGCAACCCAAGCCTGTGTTCGATGACACGCCCCGGCTCTCCTCGGAGCACGAAGCGCAGCTTCAACGCGGGCACCTCGAATTTGGAGCCGCCGAGCCAGTCGAGGAGCCCGTCCCCCTGGGCACGAATGCAGCGGAGCTCGCTCCAGGGGATGCAGGGAACGCCTCGGACAAATGGAGAACGGAAGAGCCAGTTCGGAGCCAGGTGAAGCCCTCCGGTTCCAACTCCCACATAAAGGGCGTTGCGGAAGTCCACCCAACGCACGGACCCCGAGGCGAACCGGAACACCCTCTCTAGTGGCTCATCCATCTGCGGGTAGCGCTCCAGGAGCGCCTTGAACCCTGCCATCCACGCCAACAGGGTGCAGGTGAGCAACCACATCCCCACGAAGAAGAAGGGAAAGGCGACCAGAAGCCAGGTGGGGGGCGGCGAGCCGGAGCGCGCGGCCGCCAGGAGCATCTCTAGACCGAGCAGGTTCATCTCGAGAGCAGCCTACGCGCTACTCGAGCTTCCAGTCGTCCAGGTACACGTCCATGAAGTCGGTGCGCATGCCGGCCGTGCCCCAGGTCAGACTGGTGTCACGAGCCGTGAGCTGGAGCACTCCGTTGACGAAGAACTGCAACGTATCGCCGCTCACCGAGAACTTGACGGTGTGCCAGGTCCCGGTGGCTGGAGTGCTGAGATCCTTCTGCGCGAGCGTGGTGTAGACACCGCCCAGCTTCTTCTTGATCGTGATCAACCCGTCCTTCCGGTAGGACGCCACGTACAAATCGTCCTCGGTCTGGTAGCGGGCGAAGACATGCAGCCCTGCCCACTCGGGCGCGCCCGCGTGCCAGTTGTCGATGAGAGCGCGGTAGCTCGGAGCCGCGGTCTTCCAGCCGACCTTCTTGCCGTCGACGTACTTCCGCGAGAGCGCCCGGAAGTGGTGCGTGGTCGTCCACCCGCGATGGGAGGTGCCCGCCTGGTTCGCGGAGAGGCACCCGGACGTCACCTCGAAATGGGCCCGCTGGGACGAGTCGCTCGCGCACCCGACGAGCGAACCCTCTGCATAGGCCTCGAAGTTCTCACCGGCCCAGGGGCAGCTGCTCGCGGAGGTGCAGATGATGTAGTGAGAGTCGGGATAGAAGTCATAGCCACTCTCCGCCGTGGCCGCGGACTCCAGCGCATCGCGCTCTTCCAGCGTGTCCGGCCCGCAGGCTCCGGCCAGCACCATCAGCCAGGCGACCGAACCCAGAACGAGTGCACGACCCTTCATGGTTGAGTCTCCGTCTCATTCTGGAGGAGGGCTCGAACCCCCCGCCATCCCAGAAGAATGATTTATGAGGCAGAAACCCCATTCCCGCAACTTCTTGAACGAAGTAGCCCTTGGGATACGAGACGGCCGTCCTAGCCCGGCGAGGGCTGGGCCTGTGGAGTGCGCGGCATGACGGCCTGGAGCACGAGCCCCAGGACCATCACCAGCACACAGCCAATCACGTTGAACCAGAGGTAGCCGATCGCACTGAACAGGAAGAGGGCAATCACCGTCGTCTGCGAGATGACCGCGGCGAAGAAGACGGCATGGCCTCGGACGTGCTTGAAGAAGAAGGCCACCAGGAAGATGCCCAGCACGGTCCCGTAGAAGACGGACCCGAGGATGTTGACCGCCTGGATGAGGTTGTCGAGCAGCGATGCGAAGCTCGCGAAGGCCACCGCGACCAGCCCCCAGAAGACGGTGAACAGCTTCGAGGCCACGAGGACGTGGCTATCGGACGCGTCGCGGCGAACGAGCCGCCGGTAGAAGTCGACCGTGGTCGTCGCGCCCAGGGCGTTGAGCTCGCTGGCGATGGAGCTCATGGCCGCTGCCAGGATGACGGTGATGAGCAGCCCCACGAGGCCGCTGGGCATCCAGTCCTTCACGAACGAGATGAAGATGTAGTCCGAGTCCTTGGTCTCGATGCCCGGAAGCGCGCGAGCGACCACGGCCTTGGCCTCCTTCCGGACCGAGTCGGCCGTCCGTGCGGCGGCCTGGAGGCGCTCGCGAGCGCTCGCTTCCGCGGAGCTGTCACCCGTCTCGCGTGCGGCCAGGTAGCGCTCGGTCTCGGCGCGCTTGTCGGCCTGCACCTGAAGCCACTTCTCCTCGATGGAGGCAAACTCCCCAGCCTGAGCGGTCGCCTGGACCTTGGCGCGCAGGGGCTGGTTGAAGAGCAGCGGCGGCGCGTTGAACTGGTAGAACACGAAGACCAGGAGCCCGACGAAGAGGATGAGGAACTGCATCGGGATCTTCAGGACGCCGTTGAACAGCAGCCCGAGGCGGCTCTCGGAGATGGAGCGGCCCGTCAGGTAGCGGCCCACCTGGGACTGGTCCGTGCCGAAGTACGACAGCGCCAGGAAGAACCCGCCGGTGAGACCGGACCAGATGTTGTAACGGTCCTGGAAACTGAGATCGAAGCTGACCGGGTTCATGCGGCCGAGCGCTCCGGCGACATCCACGGCCCGCCCGAACGTCACGTTCTCGGGCAGCTTCCAGACGATGACGATGGCGGCCACGACCATGCCTCCGAGCATCACCACCATCTGCTGCTTCTGGGTCTGGCTGACGGCCTTGGAGCCGCCCGTCACCGTATAGAGGATGGTGAGTCCCCCCATCACGATGATGGTCGGCTCGAGCGGCCAGCCGAAGATGGCCGAGAGGATGATGGAAGGGGCGTAGATGGTGATGCCGGAAGCCAGCCCGCGTTGGATGAGGAAGAGGGACGCGCCGAGGAGGCGGGTCTTCAGATCGAAGCGAGACTCCAGATACTCGTAGGCGGTGAGGACATTCAGCCGATAGTAGATGGGGATGAAGACGGCACTGATGACCACCATCGCGATCGGCATGCCGAAGTAGAACTGCACGAAGCGCATCCCGTCCTCGTAGGCCTGGCCCGGGACGGAGAGGAAGGTGATGGCGCTGGCCTGCGTGGCCATGACCGACAGGCCGATGGTGGGCCAGCGCAGATCCTGGCTACCGCGCAGGAAGCCTTCGGCGGTGCTGCTCTCGCCGCGCGTGCGCCAGAGCCCCCACCCCACGATGAATGCCGTCGTCCCGATGAGGACCAGCCAGTCGAGCAGTGTCACGAATAGGCCCGGGTGAGCGCCCAGAACAGGGCGATGGTCAAGGCAAGGTTGCCCAGCACGAGGAGGTAGATGTTGCGCCAGGACCCGAGCAGGGGTGGCGCGTCGTCGAGCTCAGGCCGCGACGCGGGGGCCGAGGCCGGTTCAGGAGATTTGGAGGCGGTCATTGGGCGAGGAGGTTCGCGAGCAGGCGGTAGGCACCGGGCACGCCCGCGGGAAGCTGACGGAAGAACGCGATGCCGGTGTAGACGAAGGTTCCCTTGCCGTGACGGGCGACGAGGAGTCCACCCCGGAGCGGCTCCTCACCGGGGTCGTTCATGGCGAACACGGGCTTGTAGCGCTCGTCCCACTTCGAGGCGAAGTAGAGGCCCCGCTCCTGGACCCAGCCCTCGAAGTCGGCGGCCACCAGACGGTTGGGGCCCTTCAAGAGCGGGAGATTGGGGTCCACGGGCGTCATCGCCGCGGTCTCGTCCGTCACGCGATCGCGTCCGATCTCCAGGGGATAGGGCCCCATGAAGGCATTGAGCGGACCGACGCGGCTGTTGGTGTTGTACTGCACGATGAGCCGCCCGCCCTGCTCGACGTAGCGCATGAGCCGCTCGTGATGGATGGCGAGCCGCGCGTTGGCGTTGAAGGCGCGCACTCCGACCAGGATGGCCTCGAAGCGCTCGAGATTCTCGGAGGCCAGGCGCTCCTCGGGCAGCAACGTCACCTCGTACCCGACGGCCGCGAGGCTCTCCGCCACCCGATCGCCCGGGCCAGGGATGTAACCGATCCGCCGCACCTTCGTGGCGAGGGTAAAGGGCACCAGGGCCGCCTCAGAGGGCTGGCGCACGGTCTGCGGTGGGATGTGCTCATGGTTCACCGTGCGGACCCGCCACGACTCCGAGCGGCCGCCGCTGTCGACGACAACGCGCAGCCGGCCCCGCTCGCTCGCCCCCTTGGGCGGAGTCACCTGGAAGCGGACCGTGCGCTCATCGCCGCGCGTGGCGATCTTGAATGGCACCTCGGCGGGTTCAACACGCCAGCCCGTTGGGACCTCGAGCCGGACCTTGCCTTCCGCATCCGCCCGGCCCGCGGCCAGCTCCACCGACACGGACTGGGCCGCACCGTTGGGGAACATCAGCACGTCTCGGTCAAGCGTCGCCGTGACAGCCGGAGCGATCTCGAACGCGCGGTAGAGCTCGCCTCGCACCGGATCCGTCCACGCGTAGACCACTGGCCGGACCATGGAGAAGCGCTTGCCGCCCACCTCGTAAAGGAAGATGACCGACATGGAGGGCTCACCCTCGGGTCTGCCCACGAGCGCGCGGTCCTGCTCGTCCAGACTGTAGAGGCCACCCGCCACGGGCTTGCGCAGCCAGTAGGGCGTGGAGATCCGAGCCCGCTCTGGGATCGTCACCGTCCGGGAGAGCTTGAAGGGCTTGTTGTCGGCCAGCTCGGCACCAGCCGTTACGGACTCGCCACCCGGAAGGGTCACTCCCACCAGCCGAAACGCAGCGGGCGAGCGGTTCAGCGCCACCAGGCTCAACGCCACCTGGCCGCCTGGGACAGCCATCGCCTCCGTCGCACGCGCTTCGAGGAACAGGCCCGCGCACGCGGCCACGAGCGCCTCGGTCTCACGTAGCTTGATGGCCTTCCACGGGTTGCTGTCTGGCAGGGCAGAGATCGCCTCGTGGACGCGCAGGAGCGCCGGAACACTCTTATGAGGTGCGCGCGCATCGAACCCACTCACCGCCTCGTCGATGGCTCGGACGACCTGCTCCGTGCCACTCCACCGCCGCCACGTGAACTCGAGCCCCTCGAAGACGTCGGACTTCGGCTGCGTCCCGGTGAGGGGCTTGAAGTACTCCAGTTGCGTCCCTCGCTCGGCCGGCACTCCGAAGCCCTGGCTCTTGTGCTGGCTGCGGCTCTCCGCAGAGATCTCCCCCCAAGAGCGTCCCAGGAGCGGGTCATAGCCGCCCACGTCGAGCTTGAGGTAGGCGGACATGTCCGCATCCGGCTTCAGGTTCCAGGTCGAGACGTTGTTCAGCAGCCGGTCTGCCTTCCACGGCTTCAGCTCCCCGAGCTGCTCGGTGTAACGCGACGCGTCGGCCGCCGCGGTGAAGGCCTCCTCCGCCAGGAGGGCCGAGGCGGTGTGCTGGCCGTGATTCGGTGGCAGGGTGGTGAAGCGCGTGATGATCACATCCGGCTGGAAGCGGCGGATGGCGAGCACGACATCGGCCAGCACCTCGTCGCGCCCCCAGATGCGCAGCGTCTCGTCGGCACTCTTCGAGTAGCCGAAGTCCCTCGCCCGCGTGAAGAGCTGCTCGGCGCCATCGACGCGCCGCGCCGCGAGCAGCTCTTGCGTGCGAATGAGCCCGAGCAGCTCATCCTGCTCGGTCCCGATGAGGTTCTGACCACCATCCCCGCGGGTCAGCGAGAGATAACCCGCGCGGAGACCACGCTCTCCGGCCAAGTACGCCAGCAGCCGCGTGTTCTCGTCGTCAGGGTGAGCGGCCACATACAGCACACTCCCTACGACACCGAGGCGGCGAAGCTCCGCCGCAAGCTCGCCCGCATGGGGCTGTCGAGGAGTTTGTGCAACTGCCGTCGACCAGACTCCGAGGCTCATGGCCAGTGCCGTTCCGAGAATGAGCAGGTTCCGCATTCGGGCGGACCCTAACAAGGAACGAGATCCCTCGGTGCGAGGAATCCTTATGGTGACCAGGACGTCACCGCTCCCCTTCCCCGTCGCCCTGATGCCTCGGAGTTGTTATCACGCGGCCCGTGGCTTCCTCCTTCTCTGCCTCCTGGCTGCGCGGCGATCCGCGAGCCCTCGAATTTCTCTCCGACCGCTACTGTCGTCGGGCCGCGCGCGCCGAGGCAGTGGCGACCGCGGCCTCTCGTCCAATTGCTCCGGCGCTCCATGAGGTGCTGGTGGCTCGCAACGCGCGCCTCGCGCCGAGCCCCGCACGCGAACGGAACCTGGAGCTGCTCGCCCGCCCCGGCACGACCGCCGTGGTGACAGGTCAGCAGGTCGGGCTCTTCCTGGGGCCACTCTTCACGGTCTACAAGGCTGCCTCCGCCATCGCTGCGGCCCGCGCCCTCGCCGAGGAGACCGGTCGGCCCTGTGTCCCCGTCTTCTGGTTGCAGACCGAGGACCACGACCTCCCCGAGATCGATCATTGCTTCGTTCCGCGCTCCGCTGGCGGACCCCTGCGCGTGGCCCTGGCGCTGCCCGACGCAGCCACTTCGCGCGTTCCGGTGGCCCACCACCACCTGGGCCCGAGCGTCACGGGTGCACTCGCCGCGCTGCGCGCCGAGCTGAGCAGCAATCCCCACGTGGATGAGCACCTGGCGCTGCTGGAGCGTGCTTACCGCCCCGAGGCGACGCTGGCGGACGCCTTCGCCGAAGTGCTCTCCACGCTCTTCGCGGACGAGGGGCTCGTGTTCCTCGACCCGCGCGACCCGCGCCTCGCTCCTCTCGCTGCGCCCATCCACCGCCGCGCCATCGAGGAGGCCGCGGCCATCTCCAGCAAGCTCGCCGAGCGGGGCCATGCTCTCGCCAAGGCGGGATTCTCCGAGCAGGTCCACATCCGCCCGGGCTCACCGCTGAACTTCTTCTCACCCGACGGCGCCGCGGGTGCGCGCTATCGCCTCGACCCCTCCTCCTCTCCCGGCACCTGGAACCTCGTGGGCCACCCCGAGGGTGCCTCGGTGACGACGGCCGAGCTCGTCTCCTGGCTCGACCGGGAGCCGCTCCGCTTCACGACCTCGGCCCTGTTGCGCCCCATCCTCCAGGACACCTGGCTCCCCACGGCGGCCTATGTCGGCGGACCGGGAGAGATCGCCTACTTCGCACAGCTCGCGCCCCTGTACGCGCACGTC
The DNA here is from genome assembly GCF_026626635.1 of Archangium lansingense. Lineage (GTDB taxonomy): Bacteria > Myxococcota > Myxococcia > Myxococcales > Myxococcaceae > Archangium > Archangium lansingense. The sequence continues at coordinate 4,868,000 of NZ_JAPNKA010000001.1, read as the reverse complement.
GGGCTGCCGATGCCTCTCATCGTGCCGCGCGCCCGGTTCCGTATCATCGACGACCGCGTACGCCGCCTGCTCGACGTTCTCGGTCTCTCTCCGGATGACGCGAACGCCCCACGTGACGAGCTGGTGGCCCGCCTCGCCGCCCGCGAAGCCGGTGAAAGCTTCGAGTCGCCCGAGGCTATCGAGGCCCGCTTGTTGAGTACCTTCGCCTCCGAGCTCGCCCGCCTCGGCGAGCGCATGGCCGCCGTCGATACGACCTTCGCCCAGGCCATCTCCCGCACCGACAAGACCGTCCGCCGAGGCGTCTCCCGCCTCGTGGCTCGGTACAGCCGCTCCATCACCCTGCGAGATCAGGTGACCCTCGAGCGCGTGGAGCGTCTGCGGGCCTACCTCGCCCCGGAGGGCGCGCCACAAGAGCGCATCTACGGGCTGCCGCATTACGCGAGCCGCCTCGGCTCCCACGCCTTCATGCGCCGCGTCATCGAGGCGTGTGAGCCCTTCTCGGGCAACCTGAAGGACCTGAAGCCGTGACGCAGGCAGCCGGGAATACCTTCACCCGGCTGCTGTTCCACGTCTCATCCCGATGAGCGCTCGTCTCAACCTGGCCATCACCTGCTTTCCCACCTTTGGAGGCAGCGGCATGGTCGCGACCGAGATCGGTCTGGCCATGGCGGAGCGTGGCCACCGCGTCCACTTCATCGCGCGCGACCTTCCGGTGCGGCTCCATGGCATGACGCGGAAGGTGATCTTCCACGAGGTGACGGAGAGCGACTACCCGGCGCTCTCCCACTCGGGGACGTATCCGCTGGCACTCGCCTCGAAGATGATCGAGGTCTCGAGCTACGAGAAGCTGGACATCCTGCACGTCCACTACGCGGTGCCCCATGCCACGGCGGCTTGGATGGCTCGGGAGGTGCTGGGTGACAAGTCGCCGCGCATCGTGACGACACTCCACGGCACTGACACCACGCTCGTCGGCACGGACCCCACCTACCTGCCCATCACGCGCTTCTCCATCCTGCGCAGCGACGCGGTGACGACGCCCTCGGAATTCCTGCGGCGCGCCACCTGGGATGGCTTCGGGATTCCGGACACGTTCCCCATCGACGTCATCCCCAACTTCGTCGACACGGAGCGCTACCGGCCGGTCCGCAACCGGGCCCACCTGCGCCAGCTCTTTCCCGGCCTGGCGGAGAACGAGCCCGTGCTCATCCACGTCTCGAACTTCCGACCGGTCAAGCGCATCGGCGACGTGGTGTCCGTCTTCGAGGCGGTCCAGCGCAAGCGCCCGTGCCGGCTGGTGATGATTGGGGACGGCCCCGAGCGCTCTCCCGCCGAGCGGAGAATCCGGGAGTGCGGGCTCGAGCACCGCGCGGCCTTCCTGGGCAAGCAGGAGAGCTTCGCGGAGATCCTCGCCGCGGCCGATGTCTTCCTCCTCCCGAGCGAGCAGGAGAGCTTCGGCCTCGCGGCGCTCGAGGCGCTGAGCTGCGGCATCCCGGTGGTTGCGAGCAACATCGGCGGCATCCCGGAGCAGGTCCAGCACGGGACGACGGGCTACCTCGCACCGGTGGGCGACGTGGAGGCCATGGCCAACCACGTGCTCGAGCTCGTCCGCGACCTGGACCGCTGGCGGATCTTCTCACGCCGAGCCCGGGAGCACGTCCTGGAGCACTTTCAGCTCGCGCCGGCCATCGACCGCTACGAGGCACTCTACCGCCGGCTCCTGGAAGGAGCCTCCCGCCGCTGAAGGCCGGGAGGCCCGTACGTCAGGTGTGACTACTTCTTGCCCTTCCAGTCCTGGAGGGCCTTGGCAACCTGCTCCTTGTAGAAGAAGCCCTGATCCTTCTGGCCCAGGTCCCAGGCCGTCTGCGCGAACTTGCGAGCCTCGGCGTACTTGCCCGAGCGCGCGAGGATGTCGGCCTTGATCCAGTTGTTGAACCAGTGCGACTGGATGGCCAGCGAGTCGTCCGCGTAGCCCAGCGCGGTGTTGTAGTCCTTCGACGTGTCGGCCACGTAGCGGGCCGCGTTGGCCAGCGAGCGCCACGCACCGTTCACCGCGGACTGGATGTTGGCCTGCGCGTAGGCGGCCGTATCGGTCTTGACCGGCACCGAGACGCGCAGCGTCCCCCACTCGAAGTCGAGCGAGGTCTGGTCATCGGTGGTGTTGGAGAAGAGGAACGTCAGGCGCTCACGGCTGGGAATCTCGGCGGGCGTGGCAGAGACGCGAACGACGTCGTCCTTCTGATCGTAGGCCTTGCCACCGCCGAACAGACCCAGCTCCTTGTTCAGCACCACCGTCCACTCCTTCTGCATCGGAATGGTGACGAGGGAGTAGGTGCCCGCGGGGACGGGCTTGCCGCCGAAGGTCACATCCCGGCTGAAGGTGATCTTCGTGGCCATGTTGGCGCCGGTGCGCCACACTTGGTCCATGGGGACCAGCTCGCCCCAGATCTTACGCCCCTTGACCGCAGGGCTGGAATAGTCGACCGAGATCTCGGTCAGCCCCACGTCCTGCGACACCTTCGCCGACGGGCTCGCGGCGGGCAGCTCGAGCTGCGCCGAAGCGGGCAGCGTGGTGAGGGCCACGACAACAGCGACAACACACCCAAGAAGCTTCTTCATCGTCCTCACTTGGTCCTTTCGCTCTGGGAAGGCGGAATGAGCGGCCGGAATCTATAGATCGGCCATCCACCGCACCAAGCCTTTCGGCCCGCCCTCGTCCTGACGCGAAGCGCAAACGCCTCACGCTGTCAGCACGAGCTTGACGAGCTCCGGCGGGCTGCCCACGCGCATGGGCGGGCCCCAGAAGCCACAACCGCGGCTCACGTAGAGATGCGAGCCACCATGCTGATAGAGCCCCGCGGAATGGTCCCAGGCCAGGCCGATGAAGAAGGTCATGGGGACGAGCTGCCCGCCATGGGTGTGGCCGGAGATCTGGACGTCCACGCCCTTCTCCGCCGCGACCTTGAAGTTGGCGGGCTGGTGCGCGAGCAGCACGGAGGCCCGATCCGGCTCCCTCCCCGCGAGCGCCAGATCGAGGTCGTAGCCCTTCTTGCCGCGCCGCCGCCCGCCGCTCCAGTCATCCACGCCCACCAGGTCTAGCGAGCCGCCCGCGTCACCGATGCGCACGTGGCGATTGCGCAACACCTGGATGCCGAGCGTCCCGAGGAACTGCGACCAGGCCTCGTCACCCGAGGAGTAGTCGTGATTGCCGGTGACGAAGAAGGAGCCGAAGCGCGACTTCAGGTTCGCGAGCGCCGCCACGTGCCCACCGAGCGTGGGCACATCCCCGTCCACGAGGTCCCCTGTAATAGCAAAGAGATCCGGCTTGAGTGCGTTGGCCTGACGGACCAGCTCGTCCATGAACCTGCGCTGAATGAAGGGCCCCACGTGGATGTCCGTGAGCTGGACGATGCTGAGACCCTCCAGGGCCTTGGGCAGCTTCGGGACCTTCAGCACCACCTCGGTCACCATCGGTGGAGCGAAGGCCCTCCAGCTCCCGTACGCAGCCATGCCACCGCCCGTGACAGCGGCACCGCCAGCCACCACCTGAGAGAGGAAACGCCGACGCTCCTCATCTACTGGAGGCGAGGGGGGCGCGCGAAGCCGTTGCCCCAACGCCAGGACCCCTCGGCCGAGGTCCAGGACGAGCAGCGAGACCACCAGCAGGAGCGCCACGCCCATCCAGGTGTAGGACGCCACCGAGAGTGCATCCGAGAACTCCACAGGGAGTGCATCCCGCAGCGAGCGCCGGAGCATCAGCACGAGCGTCATCAGGAGGAACACGGCGAGTGCCAGGAACCGGAGCGCGCGGCTGCGGACCGTGTCCCGCACCAGCCGCCGGTACAGATAGAAGTGCCCCAACAGGGCGCCGGTCGCGATGAGTATCGAGAAGGAGAAGAACCGGGGCAGCATGGGGGTGGAGCATAGGACGATTGTCCGGACCGGGTGGGGATGAACCGGGCTCGGCTGGGACGTAGGATTCATTCCCATGCCCCGCCTCCTGGCGTTTGCCCTGAGCCTCCTGCTCGCCCTGCCGCTCTCCGTCCAAGCCGAGGAGACCCCGAAGACCGGTAACTTCAAACCAGTCATCGCGGTCCTCTACTTCGACAACAACACCGGGAAGCCCGCGCTCGACGTCCTGCGGAAGGGCTTCGCGGACATGATGGTGACGGACCTGTCCACTGTGCAGCAGCTCCAGGTCGTCGAGCGCGAGAAGCTGCAGAAGCTGCTCGATGAATTGAAGATGCAGCAGAGCAGCTACTTCGATCCGAAGACGATCCAGCGGCTCGGCCAGGGGATGGGCGCGCAGTTCGCGGTGACGGGCTCCCTCCTGGCCGTTGATCCGACTCTGCGCATCGACGTCCGGCTCGTGGAGATCGCCACCAGCAAGGTCCTCCTCGCCGAGAAGGTAACGGGCAGGAAGAACCAGCTCTTCGACTTGCAGCAGCAGCTCGTCAGCAGGTTCGTGAAGGCGCTCCTGCCCAAAATCGAGCAGCTCCCGAAGCCCCGGAGCCGCGCGCCCGACGTGGACACGCTGCTGAACTACTCTCAGGGCATCGACCTGGCGGACCAGGGGAAGCTCCAGGAAGCCAGCGTGCAGCTCGCCTCGGTGGTGAGCAAGGCCCCCATGTTCGTCCTCGCGCGTGAGCGCCACGAGCAGATCCTCGCTCGGTTGAAGAAATCCCAGGAGCGGCGGACCGAGACCCTCTCCGACGTCAGCGAGCTGCTCAACCAGCAAGCGGAGCGCTTCCTCCAGGAGAAAAACCTGGCCTCACTCAACGCGGAGGAAGGCTCCACGTACCTCGCCTGGCGGCTCATCCGGATGCAGTACCTGGCACGTCAGCTGCGAAAGCACCTCGCTCCGAACCATCCCCGCGTCATGCTCCCAGGCCACGAGCCCCAGGCCGTGGAGCTGATGACGCGATGGAACGAGCAGGCCCGCGCCTTCGTCCAGGAGAGCACCACGTACTTCCAGCGCTTCTCCCAGCAGACGGGGGAGTTCCGTACCCTGCCGAGCACCACCCTGCAGTTCCCGCGTGAGGACGAAGAGCGCGTGCGCCAGGCAAAGTACGGCCCGCTGAACTTCGACGACGACGTTCACCTCACCGTCGCCAAGGCCCTGCTGCAGGGCAGGTACGAGGAGGGCCAGGATGAGGACTTCCAGGCGGGGCCCTCGCTCTCGGACCTGGATCCCTCCGTCGAGCAGGAGGGCTTCCGGCTGCTCGAGAAAGCCGTCGAGGAAGCCGCGACCCTCCCGCCCCGGCTGCGAGAGCTCCGCACGTACCGCGCCATCGACCTCCACGGCGAAGTGCTCATGCGCAAGGGCCGTACGGAGGAAGCCATCGCCCGCTGGCAGCGGTTCCTCGACCTGTTCCCGGCTGCGAGCCAGTTCAACTCCGTCAGCGAAAAGATCAAGACCGCGCTGGGAGTGGGCTCCAACAGCCACGCGAACGCGGGCGCCACCTTCTCGCAGTCTCTGGAGGAGTGCGACAAGAGCGGCATCCTCGCGGGCTACAGCCAGGAGCTCTATCGGCGGCTGATGACGCGGGGCTACAAGGCGGCGCGCGAGCTGTTCGTCGAGTTGGACACCCGGTGCGGGGAGAGCAAGGAGCTGAGGCCGTACCTGCGCTCCCTGCTCACCTCCTCGGCCCTCTCCGCCGCGCAGGCGCGCGACTGCGCCACCTTCCATGAGCTGATGACGACCCGCTTCCTCGCCCTCAACGGCAGCACGAGCGACACGGCCGGGTACCTCAAGAACTACGTGCCGCACTGCCAGAAGGCGGAGCCCGCGACACCCTGAGCCGCGAGCCCCTCCTTCAGCGCCTGCGCCAGCTCATCACCCGGGCGAGGAACACGGTGCCGAAGACGAGCACCGTGAAGGCCGCCGTGTAGCCGAGGAAGATGAGCCAGCCGGTGGTGGTGCCGGGAATGCCCACCGAGGGGCTCATGTCCTGGAACTGCGCTCCGGAGAAGAAGCCACACGCGAGGCTCACCGGCAGGAAGACGAACACCAGGATGCCCACCATCCGGTCGAACTGGTCCCGCTTGTACTGGTCCAGCTCCGCGGCCTGGTCCTTCATGGCCTCCACCGTCTCCTGCAGTCCGTGCAGCGAGTGCCACGCGAGGTAGCGCGCGTTGACGTCGGGGTCTTCGCTCACGCGCGTGTGCCACAGGGAGTTGGTGAAGAGCATCACGTCGGAGCGGACACTGCGCGCGGGCCGCAGGCTCTGCCAGCGCGAAGTACGGTAGCGCTGCTCCACTTCCGCCATGCGCCGGCTGGTCTCGAAGGCCGAGTAGCGCTGGCCAATGGTGAGCAGAAAGAGGAGGAAGTCCCGGTCACACGCGAGCGGTCCGCGCTCCTCTTCTTCGATGAGGAACTCGAGCCGGGCGCCGCCCGTCGAGGTCAGCCAGTGCTCCGTCTCACCGGCGGCATCCCGGAGCACCCGCCGGCTCTCCGATGCGGCCTCCGACGGCAGCTTCTCCAGGATGGGCTCCGTCCCCGTGGCGAGCGCGTAGAAGAGCCCCTGCATGGAGCGCGAGTCGTCGAGCATCGACGAGCGGCCTCGGGAGATGCGGTAGCCGCCGTAGACGAGCCAGCGCTCCGGGCCCAGCGGCGCCAACCAGGGAGGCAGGCCCCTCAGGGGCTCGAGCTCCCACAGCTCTTTCCCCTCCACGAGCGCCGCCTGCTCGAGGGCTAGCTCATACAGCGAGGTCGCCGTCTTCCGGGGCCGTTCGATCCACACGACCACGAGCCGGTTCGGGTAGACGGAGACACGAACGGTGTGGCCCTCGGTGAGCTTCTCGTAGTGCAGCACGTCCGCTTCCGGCGTGGCGCCCAGGAAGGAGTGAACCACCGCGGGGTGGAAGGCCGTGCCCTGGTTGGAGAGGTCGCACCGGCGAAATCCCCGGGACACAAGCTCCACGTCCGGCGCCGGTCCCCGCCAGAGGAAGGGCCGGGCGAAGACGGTATGCGCCTTGAGGACATGGACGTTGCGGCCGACGTTGAAGCGGCTCCAGATGGCCTCCCACAACTCGCGGCGCGACAGCCGGGTGCCCGAGTAGGGGCCCGCCACCATCGTCGAGCGGCCAATGGGGCTGGCATAGCCGTCCGAGTACCACGGGTCCGAGTAGTCATTGGGCTGGCGCTCGAAGCGCCGGGCTCCCCGGGCGCGCGGACTCCCATCCGGCAGCCGCTCTCCCTCGAGCTCGTCCAGGTAGCCCGCGAGGTTCGAGAGCGTCCCCGCGCGCTCGGGGGTGAGCGAGAACGCGTGCCAGGGCTTGGACTGGTCCGGCCTCGCGATGTGGATGGCCATGAAGTCGAAGCCCTGGCCGTAGTGGGTGTTCTCGGTGTCGGTGCGCGCGAGGAGCCGGAGGACGGTGACGTCCTGAAAGGACGACAGGAACAGCGCATCCACGCGTCGCACGGATCCCTCCTGCTCGTCATCGAGCGGGATGTCGAGCTGCACACGCTGGGCCCGCGACAGCTCGGCGCGGTAGAGACGCTCGTCCGCCTTGAGCCGACGGGAGATGGTCGGGGGAACGAGCCCTTCGGGCAGCTTCATCAGCTCCAGGGAGAGGCGGCAGCGCTCCAGCACGGACGCCAGGAGCTCCAGCAGCTCACGGGAGGGGCGATCCGTCTCCGAGGGCCAGAGGTTCAGGGCGGCGTAGAACGCCGTGCCCAAGGCGCGCTCGTAGTCGCCTACCGTCTCGGTGTGGCCCTGCTCCCACTCGCCCACGTACTCGACGAGGGCCTCGACGCCCTCGGGCCAGGAGGCATGGAGCAGCCGGTACATGAGCAGCAGCGTGGCGCAGAGCACATCGAGCGTAGGCTCGTGAACGCGCAGGGTCAGCGGGCCGAGCGATCCCTCGGGCTGCCCCTGCCTCAACTCCTGGGAGAGGGCGTCGAGCTCTGCGGCGGACAGGAAGACAGCGCCCGTGGTGGAGCGCACGGAGCGCCGCATCCACTGGGGCAGCTTCCACGCCAGCATGCGGGGATGGGGCGGCAGGGACTGGCTGCGTGAGCCCACGCTGATGAAGAGCTCGCGCGGCCCCGGTTCCAATCCGGGAGCAGGCTTCTCGGAAATCCACTCCACCTGTCCCTCGCCCAGCAGGGCCTCCACCACCTGTCGCAACTTCGCATCCATGGGGGGCACCTTATAGGCAGGCGCCTCCCGTGCCAGAATCCCGCTTCGTGAAGGCACTCCGATTCCTGTTCCCACGTCTCCTCGGCCTGCTGCTCGGGCTGCTCGCCCTCCCCGTCCTGGCCTCCGACAAGCCCACGGTGGCGGTGCTCTACTTCGACTACGAGGGCCCTACTGCCGAGATGCAGCTCCTCAAGAAGGGCCTGGCCCAGATGCTCATCTCGGACCTGTCGTCGGCCCACGAGCCCGTGCAGCTCGTGGAGCGGGACCGGCTCCAGCAGGTCATGGACGAGCTGGAGTTGAACCAATCCAACAAGTTCGATCAGGCCACCGCCAACAAGGTCGGCAAGCTGCTCGGAGCCCGTTACCTGGTGATGGGCGGGTACTTCGACGTGATGAACACCTTGCGCGTGGATGCCCGAGTCGTCGAGACCGAGACGGGCCGCATCATCCGCGCCGTCGGAGCGCAGAGCACCCCGGAGAAGTTCCTCGCGATCGAGCAGGAGCTCGTGCTGGAGCTCCGCGCCGTCTTCGAGGAGCTCACCGCCTCGGAGGCCGGGTCCGGGAAGGCGCCCGTGAAGCCCAAGCCCGTGAGCAAGCCGCGCAAGCTCACCCGAGACACGGCCCTGCGCTACGCCCGGGCGCTGGATGCGAAGGACCGCAAGGACCTGGCGGAGGCGAAGAAGGAGCTGACCGCCGTGGTGAAGGCCCAGCCGGACTTCCAGCTCGCGTCCAAGGAGCTGGCCCTGCTGATGAAGTGAGGCTCAGGGGGTGGTGCAGAGGGCGGCGGCGTCTGGATGGCCCAGGTCCTTCGCGCGGCAGAAGGCAGCCCGGGCGAGCTCTTGGTCCGCGGCAGCATCCTGACCCTGGCCGGAGGTCTCGGCGGCTCGCGCTTTGTAAGCCTCCCCCAACCTGAAGTGGATCTCCGCGATCTGCGGAGCACTCTCCGCCGCGCGTTGCAGCCACAGCACGGCCTTGTCCACGCGAGGGAGCTGCAAGTAGATCAACCCCAGGTTGTAGCGAGGCTTCCAGAACCGTGCGTCCAGCTCCGCGGCACGTGTGAGGCGCACCACGGCCTCCTGCAGGTTCTGGGTGGCCACCCCCACCCGTCCCGCGAGGTTCTCCGCCGCCGCGAAGTTCGTGCACAGGAGCGCCTTGTTCATGGCCTCCGCATCGGGGTTGCCGGCCAGCAGGCTCGCCCTGGCCACGTAGAACCAACCTTCCGGGCCCCAGTGCGGACCCCGAGCCCGCAGCGCCGGGAGCGCCGCGTTGGCCTCGCGGGCCCGATCCTTTTCCGGGACGCGGTCCGAGAGCTTCGAGCCCAGCTCGAGGAGCATGACGAGCCCCTGAGGGTCCGTCTCCTGGCAATCGGCCGGAGGTGGTGGCTCCGCGTTCGTCGCATAGAGCGCATCCACCCTGTCCCGGAGGCTGGGGGCCGAGGAGGTCGGGCCAGTATCGGAACGGTATGCGAGCACGCCCAGGCCCGAGGCCAATGCCACGAGGGCGGCGCCTCCCACCAGCGCCATCCGCCTGCCCCCTGGAGGCCGGACCACGGGAACTGTTGTCACGGGAGCTTCCGTCACCGGGGCGAGCGCGGACTCCTGGACGTACCGCTCCTTGTACCAGGTGAGGATGGCCACCAGGGAGTTGAGGCTCGTCACCGCCTCCTGCAGGTCCACCTTCACACCCGCGTCGTGGAGGTCCCCCGCGTGGTCGTGCGAGCTCAGGTTTCCCCAGGCCTGCACCGTCCCCATGTGCGCGAGGATATGGGTGGGGACGAGTCCTGCGTGGGCCTGCTGTCGGAAGCGGGCGATCAGCTCGTCGAGCATCGCCTTGCCCGGCGTCTGCTTCAGCTCGGTGGTGACCAGCGAGCGCAGGAGCATCTCGAGCACGAGCCGCGCGTTCTGCAGCACGCCCTTGTAGTCCCGGTTACGTCCCCGGGTGGCCAGGGCCAGCAGGTCGTCCTGGGCCCTGCCAAAGTACGGCGTGAGCTGCTCGATGCGATTGAGCAGCGGCTCCAGCTCCGTCATGTCGCTTCCTCTCGGGGAAACCCTACCACCTTCGGGATTACCCGAGAGCGATCAGACCCTCACCCCTGCCCTCTCCCAGAGGGAGAGGGAGCATGCTCACCCCGCCCCTCTCCTGGAGGGCGAGTGAGTGAGACGCAGGACCGAGCCCTCTCCTGGCTCGAAGAACGCCTCATCCGAGGATTGCTGCCGCAGCCGCTCCAGAATGCGCCGCTGCTGCTCGGTCCGGGTGATGAGCGCCGCGAAATCGAAGCGGCCCAGGCGATCGTCCTTGCGCACCAGCCGCTGCAGCGTCCGCCACATCGACAACCGCCCCTCGGACCCCAGGCACAAACTCTCCAGCTCCACCACGCGGCTCAGCGGCGAGTAGCCCGTCAACTGTCCGTTGAGCTTCAGGCGTCCCAGTTTCTCACCCACCCAGGCCACGCCCTGCTTCACCACATCGCGCTTCAGCCCGAGCATCCACATCACGCTTAGGAGCATCATGCGCTCCTCTCGCAGCTCGCTCACGAAGGTGTCCAGGTACTCGCCCACCGCATTGCCCGCGTTCTCGGTCTTCGCGCGACGCGCCAGTTCCAAGCCCACCGTCGAGCCCGCGAGATGGTCATTCAGGTAGATCTTCAGCAGTGCCACGTTCACGCCACCCTCCTCGTGCTCGCGCCCACCCCAACGGAGGGTCGGCATGCCCGGGCGATGGCGCAGCGTGCCATCGCCCGAGCGGTTGGAGAGCAGGCGGCGGAACGGGCCGTCTTCCGCCTACCGGGCGTCGTCTGGGTAACGGAAGGACAGGGGGATCTTCACGTCCGGGTGCAGGCTGCGAGTGACAGGGCAGCCGTGCGCCACCTCCTCCAGCCGGGCGCGGTGCGCGGCGGAGAGGCCCGCGGGCATGTCGATCTCCAACACCAGCTCGCCGATGCGGCGCGGCGGAGGCGTCATCCGCTTCTCCACCCGGGCGCGCGCATCACCGAAGGCAATCCCCTCGCGCGAGGCGGCCAGGGCCATGGTGGTGAGGGCGCAGGAGGCGAGCGCCGCGCCCACGAGGTCCGTAGGCGAGAAGGACATGCCCGTGCCCCCATTGTCCTTGGGGGCCTCGGTGGTGATCTTCGTGCCGGACGGGCCGTGCTCCAGCTTGCAGTGGAAGCCCGACGCGCTCGCGGCGGTCATCACGACGCCGGTGGCGGGGGTAGGTTGGCTCATGGTGGTGGCTCCTCTTCTGACGCCGCGTTAGCGGACGTACGTGTTGTGCTCCGTCGGGTCCGGCTTCGCCTCGTCGGGGCTCCAGTCGATCGTCTTCAGCAGCGACTTGCGGCGCTTCTGCACGTCCTTGTCGAGGAACGTCACCGCCTCCTGCATCACGTCCATCAGCCGGCGCGGCTTGCGCTTCATCTTCGAGTCGCTCAGCAGCGCGTGAGTGAGCCACGGGAAGACGGCCGTGACATCGGTGTGCACGTACATGGAGCCGGCTTCCACGGCCTCCATGGACACCTTGCCCCAGGTATGGCCCTCACCGGCCGGGCAGCTGGAGAGCGCGCCGTTGTCCACCGGGTCCACGCAGAACTGCACGTCGATGTCGAAGCCATCGGTGGGCACGCCGAGGATCTGATCCAGCAGCGGCTCGCCCTGCAGCGTGTAGTTCTTGGGCACGCCGCCGCCGAGGATCCAGATGGCCATCTTGTTGGAGAAGTGGTGGCGACAGTAGTGCTGGATCGCCGCCATCCAGTAGACGTCGTCGTTGATGTCGATCTCGAACTTGAACTCGTCGCCCATCAGCCGCTTGAGCTTCACGGCGTTGAGGAAGATGGAGCCGTCCTGCACCGCGCCCACGAAGATGGGCACGCCGTGCTTGTAGCAGGTGGACAGCAGCGAGGGCTGCTTGACGCCGAGCTTCTTCTCGATGGCGTGGATGTTCTTGCCGAGCAGGTAGTGGAACTCGGGCGTGGTCATCTTGCGCTGGAACTCGGGGCGGCGCAGGAGGGCGGAGAAGAGCCGGTCGGTGTCCAGCAGGGCCTCCTCCCAGAAGCCCAGGTCGTAGATGCGGATGATGCGGGCCAGGCGGTACTGGAGATCACCCGCGTTGGGGTTCACCTCGCGGATGGCGTGGCCGATGATGCGGTGAGCATCGTGGTAGAGGTTGGCACCGGTGGTGGTGAGCGTCGAGATGATGCCCTTCTCGATGAGCGGGATGATGCAGCTCTGGTGCAGGCCCGCCGGCGTCATGGCGCCCGAGAGCGTCAGAAAGATGGAGGCATCCACCTCCATGGAGCGGCGCATGAGCTCGAACGCGGTGCGCTCCTGGCGGCCCACGTAGGCCGAGAAGGCATGCTCGAGCAGCTCGGTGGGCGACTCCTTGCCGGTGATGGGACGCGGATCCGCCTTGCGTGCTCCCGAGTAGTGGGCGCGCAGGTTCTTTCGGTTGTTCGACGCTGATTTGGCCATGGCGCGCGATCTACCATCGCCCGCGCGCCGAGGGGAGCACGGGATTACTTGCGCTTCTTGCCCTTGCTGCCCTTGTCATCCAAGTCAACATCCGGCGGGAGCGCCGGCTCGGGATTGCCCAGCACGCGCTCACGCACCTCCTCGGCCGACAGGTTGCCGGTGTCCGACACGACACACGAGACGTACGCCAGCTCCGCCAGGGCCCGTCTCGCCCGGGCGCGCACCGCCGCGTCCTCCGAGGACAGCAGCTCCGAGGCAGCGGAGATGTAGCTGCTCGCCAGCGATTCGAAGAGGTACACGCGGTTCTCGATGGTGTCGTCCTTGGCCATGACGCTCCTCCTACCTGCTGGGGGACACACGGGCTGGCGAATCCGAGAGGTATCCCACATCCTATGGATGGTAGGCGGAGCCTTCAACCCGAGTCCCCTGGAGTAAGCCGTGATCGATCTGCATTCCCACACCACGGCGAGTGATGGCCAACACTCGCCCACCGAGCTGCTGTCCCTGGCGGCAAGCGCGGGAGTGACGGCGCTGGCGGTGACGGATCACGACACGGTGGCGGGGCTGGCGGAGGCAGCGGAGGCGGCGAAGGCACACGGGGTGGAGCTGGTACCGGGCATCGAGGTGTCGGCGTTCGTGCTGAAGAAGGAGGTGCACATCCTGGGGCACTTCGTGCGGCCGGACTTCCCGGAGCTGGCCAGCTTCGCGGAGCGGCTGCGGGTGGACCGCGAGCAGCGGATGGAGCGGATGGTGGAGCAGATGAGGAAGCTGGGCTTCCCGGTGAGGATGGAGGAGGTGCGAGCCCTCGCAGGGAGTGCGCAGCTCGGGAGGCCGCACCTGGCGCGGCTGCTGGTGGAGCGGGGCTGGTGCCTGAACGTGAAGGAGGCCTTCGACCGGTTCCTGGGCGCGGGCAAGCCGGCATGGACGGACCGATTCAAGCTGGAGGGAAGGGCCGCCATCCGGCTCATCCACCGCGCGGGAGGCACGGCCACGCTGGCGCACCCGGGCAGCTCGAAGCTGGAGCGCTACGACATCCTGCAACTGGCACGCGAGGGCCTGGATGGACTGGAGGCGCTGCACTCGGACCACAACCCGAGCGTGCAGGAGAAGTACCTGAAGTTCGCGAAGGAGTTCGATCTGGTGCCCACCGGGGGCAGCGACTTCCACGGCGAGCAGGTGACGCCGGGCAAGCGCCCCGGTGACTCGACAACGCCGCCGGAGAACTTCGCGAAGCTGCGCGCCCGGGCCACGTCAGCGCGGGCATAGTTGGCGGACGGCATCCTCCGGGGCGTGGTGTGGACTAGTGGTAAGGACAATCCCAGACACCGGGTCAGCGGGTTGTGCCGGGCTCATGCGGCTTGTATTCACGGCTCCATGCAAGCCCTGAAGAACCTGATCTTCCGCTCGTCTCAGCCGCCGGCCCTCCGGGAAGGAATTCCAGTCCTCCCGGGCGCCATTCCCGTGCTGGGCCACACCCCCTACACCATGGCCAACGCCCTCACCTTCCTGAGGGACGCGGAGGACAGGGTCGGCCCGCTGTTCTGGACGAAGAACATCAGCCAATACACGCTGGTGTGCATGGGCGAGCCCGGTTTCGAGCTGCTCAAGAACAAGGTGACCAGCAGCGAGTTCATCCGCGAGAAGTCGCCGGACTTCATCGGTGACTCCCTGATGTCGCGGGATGGAGCGTCCCACCGGAACCTGCGCTCGGCCATGAGCGCGGCCTTCACGCCCCGAGGCCTGACCGCCAGCGGAGCCTCCGCCATCGCGGCCGAGGTCGTCGAGTCCTACGTGGCCCGCATTCCCGAGAGCCCCTTCTCCCCGCTCGATGTGACCCAGCGGCTCACGCTCGACGTCATCTTCCGCATCATCGGCATCGACGACCGCGAGCTGGCGGGCTGGAACCAGAACTACCGCGAGTTCGTGCTGGGCGCGCTCCCCATCAAGGCGGACTTCCCCTACTCGCCCGCACGGCGCGCCAGGCAGGGGAAGCAGTGGCTCGACTCGCGCCTCTCCAGCCTGATTGGCATGGCGCGGGGCAAGCCGGAGATGCCGGGCATGCTCTCGGCACTGCTGAAGGCGCGCGATGAGGACGGGAAGGAGCTCACCGAGGACGAGCTCGTCCAGAACCTGCGCCTGCTGGCGCTCGCGGGACACGAGACGTCCGCGTCGGTGATGGCGTGGTTGACCCTCGTGCTCGCCCAGCAGCCCGACCTCTGGGAGAAGCTGCGCGACGAGGCCGTGGCGGCGCCGGCCATGCCCCGCTCGCCCGAGGAGCTCAAGCGCCATCCCTTCGCCGAGGCGCTCTTCCGCGAGGTGCTGCGGCTGTACCCGCCCGTGTCGTGGACCGGGCGCGAGGCCATCGAGGAGCTGGACGTGCACGGCAAGCGGATCCCCAAGGGCACGGCGATCCTCGTTCCCGTCGGGACCTACGGCTACGACCCGAGGCTCTACCCCAACCCGGAGCGGTGCGATCCCTCGCGCTGGATGGGCAAGCGGTCGCCGCCGTCGGCCATCGAGACGGCTCCATTCGGCGGCGGCCCTCACTTCTGCCTGGGCTACCACCTGGCCTGGGTGGAGATCGTGCAGTTCGCCACGGCCTTCGCGCGCGAGGTGGCTCGCCGGGGATTGAGGCCGCAGCTCGCTCCGGGAACTCCACCTCCCAAGCTGCGCTACATCCCCTTCGGTGCGCCTCCGAAGAAGGCGCGCATCGAGCTCGTGCGGGCCTGAGCGACTGGCGTTACTCGTGGTCGGCTGCGAGTAACGAGGCCTGGGGTGCGGATACCCTCACCCCGACCCTCTCCCAGAGGGAGAGGGAGTGTTGGCAGAGGGAGCTCAGCGGTCTCGCGCTACCTTGAACTTGCTGGTGAGCACCGTGAGGCTGTCCGCCACGTTCTGCAGATCCTGGGCAATCCGCGTGGTGCGGCCCGTGGCGTCCACTCCCTGCTTCACCAGCTCGGCCACGTTGCGCGCGCCCTGCACGGCCTGCTCGCTGGACTGACGCTGCTGCCGCGTCGCGATGGTGATCTGCCGCGCCGCCTCGCTCGTGCCGCGCGCCAGCTCCACAATCCGCTGGAACACCGCCGAGGCCTGCTCCGCCACCTCCACGCCGCGGTCGCTCGTCGCCATGCCCACGCGCGCCTTCGTGGCCGCCTCGTTGCCCGAGTCCTGCACCTTCTCCACGATACGGGCGATGTCGCGCGCCGACGCGGACACGTTCTCCGCCAGCTTGCGCATCTCCGCCGCCACCAGCGAGAAGCCCCGGCCCACCTCGCCCGCCTTCGTTCCCTCCAGCGCCGCGTTCAGCGCCAGCAGGTCCGAGCGCTCCGCCACCTGGTTGATGACCTGGGCGATCTTCGACACCTGCTGCAGATCCTGGTTCAGGCCCACAATGGCGTCCGCAACTCCCTTGGACTCCATGCGGATGTCGTTGATGCCCGCCACCACCTGCGCCACCACCGCCATCGCCTCGGCCACCGCCTCGTGCGTGCGCCGCGCGCTGGACTCCACCACCTCGGTGGAGCTCGAAATCTGTTCCGCCGTGCGGCTCAGCTCCTCGAAGGTCGCGGCGATCTGCTGGGCGTACGCCGCCTGCTGGCTGATGACGTGCTCCTGGTCCGCCGATGCGCCCGTCAGTCCGCGCGAGGCGCTGGAGAGCTGCTCCAGCCGTGCCAGCAGCTCCGACACCGTGCCGCGCAGCGTGCCGAGCATCTCATTGAAGGAGTGCGCCATCATGCGCACCTCGCCCGCGGAGGCCACGTCCATCTCGCTGAGCGACAGGTCTCCCTGAGATACCTCGCGCGCCGCCTGCGTCATGCGCGTCACCGGCTCGGCGATGGCCCGCCCGATGAAGAAGGTGATGAACAGGCCCACCACCATGGCGCCGAAGTACACGAAGAGGGTGGGCCAGCGCTGGGCCTCCGTCTCCGCCTTCACCGCGGCGGTGTCCATGCCCACCACGTACGTGTGGCCCTCGGGCAGTCCGCAAAACGCCACCGGGTTGCCATGCAGACTCACCACCGAGCAGGCCTCGCCCTCGTTCGGCCCGCCCTTCAACCCCTTGGGCACGATGCCGCGCTCGGACAGCACCTTGCCCTCCTCGGGCGCGAGCACCACCTGGAAGGACACGGAGCCCACCTGCTCCACCCGCTCGAAGATGTGAGAGAGCTGCTTCACCACCCGCAGCCCGCCCTCCTGCGAGACCACTGGCTGGGGGCCTGAGTGATCCGGCGACACCACCCCCGCCTGATTCAACAGGGTCGTGATCTCATCCGACGCGAGCAGCCCCACAATGCGCGTGCGATCCTCGAGCCGCCGCAGCCCTTGCCGCTGCTGCTCCCTGGGAAAGTAAACACCGCTGAACAGGGCGACGGCGAGGCTGGGGACCAGCACCGCGAACGCCACCTGCCAGCGCAAACTGAGCCGACCCCACATGCCTGGGCTCTCTCCTATCTGATCGGAAGACGCGCTAGCCCGAGACCCTAGGCGCCCGGTGCGCAGAGCGTCAAACTCCCTACCCCGGCCTCGTGGACTGGCGGGCGGGCGGCCAGGCTCCGCTGCTGGCTTTCCGCTGTCATGTCCGGGGGTTGGCTGCCGGGGTTTCCCCATTGACACCGCTGCCCGGTGTCCCTAGGGTCCGCGGCCGAATGAACCCCACGCTCGACCCCAACCCCCTGGCGCCCTACCTGCCGCTGGCGATCGCGCTGCTGCTGGCGGGCGTGCTCTCGCTCATCATCGTCCAGCTCGCCGCCATGCTGGGCCCCAAGCGTCCGAGCTCCATCAAGTCCGCCCCCTTCGAGGCCGGATCCGAGAGCAGCGGCCCGGCGCGCCAGCGCTTCGCGGTGAAGTTCTACGTGGTGGCCCTCCTCTTCATCGTGTTCGACGTCGAAGCGGTCTTCCTGTACCCCTGGGCGGTGAACTTCCAGGCGCTCGGCTGGTTCGGCTACATGGAGATGGTGGTTTTCGCGGCGACCCTCGTGGTGGGCCTTATCTACATCTGGAAGAAGGGCGCCCTGGAGTGGGAGCACTGAGGGCACTGAGGAACCATGGCTGAATCTGATATCGCACCCGTACTGACCACCCGCCGCGACGAGGCCATGGGCTTCTTCGAGCGGATGGTGTCCAAGGGTCTGGGTTGGGCGCGCAAGTACTCGCTCTTCACCTACCCGTTCGCCACTGCGTGCTGCGGCATGGAGTTCATGTCCGTGGCGGCGGCCCGTCACGACATCGCCCGCTTCGGCGCCGAGTTCCCCCGGTTCTCGCCCCGTCAGGCGGACATGCTGATGGTGATCGGCACCATCAACCTGAAGCAGGCCCCCATCCTCAAGCGCGTGTACGAGCAGATGGCCGAGCCCAAGTGGGTCGTCGCCTTCGGCGTGTGCGCCTCGTCCGGTGGCTTCTACGACAACTACGCGGTGCTGCAGGGCATCGACCGCATCATCCCGGTGGACGTCTACATCCCCGGCTGCCCGCCGCGCCCCGAGCAGGTGCTCGACGGTCTCAAGCTGCTGCAGGACAAGATTGGCAACCAAGTGCACCGCGTCGGTCACCGGGGCTCGGCTCCGCACGATCTGCTGGCCAGCCAGTACAACCTCAGCAAGTAGACACTCGCGCACCACCCGGTGCCGCGGCCACAGGGCCCCGCGAGCCTCTTCGGAGGCGGCGGGGCCCTCGCCTTTTCACACCACCGGTGCCGCCGCCGCTACTCCTTGGGCCGCATGGCGGGCAGGCGGGCTCGTGGAATGTGCGGACCTCCAAGGTACGTGCGAGAATGCAACATCCCCCCTCCGAATCACCGCCGAGGTCGCGTGGACGAATCCGGGCAGACAGCACCCCCTCTCGTCGACTTCCTCCGGGAGCCGGTGGGCAGGGCCCTCGAGGAGGAGCGCCGGCACAACACCGTGCGTCTGGCGCTGCTGCGCTTCCTCGGCGTGTCCGCCATCCTGGCCGTCACGGTGTACCTGGCCCTGGTGCAGGAGCTGGCGGACTGGGCCGTCTACCTCCCGCCATTCACCGCCTACTGGGTGTGCACGGGGATGACCCTGGGCGTTGTATTGCGCTGGCCCCGAGGGGCGAGTTGGGCCGGGTTGTCGCTCGCGGTGGTGGACGTGCCCGCCATCTACTGGCTGCAGCACCTCGCCATCCCCGTCTCTCCTTCACCCGGAGGCGTGGCGGGCTTCACCCTGGGACTCTACGCCTGCCTCATCGTCCTCTCGGCGCTGTCGCTGCGCCGCCCGGTGATCCTCGCCGTGACGGCGGCCTCCGCCGTGGCCGAGGTGTCCCTACAGGCCGAAGCCTCCATTGGCGTGGGCGCGCGCGTGGTGGCGGTGGTGGTGCTGGTGCTGACGGGCGCTGCCGCGCGCTACCTCTTCCACCGCATCCGCGTGCTCATCTCCGCCGTCACGAGCGAAGAGCTCAAGCGCGCCCAGCTCGGCCGCTACTTCTCCCCCGCGGTGGCGGATCGCCTTCAGGACCTGGCCTCGCCCGTGTCCAGCCCCGAGGTGCGCGAGGTGACCATCCTCTTCGCGGACCTGCGGGACTTCACCGCGCTCAGCGAGCGGCTGCCCCCCGAGGCCGTGGTGGCCGTCCTCAACGAGTACTACGGGCGCATGGTGGAGGTGGTGTTCCGCCACGGCGGCACGCTCGACAAGTTCATTGGGGACGCACTCATGGTGTACTTCGGCGCTCCCCTGCCCGAGCCGGAGCACCCCCGGCGAGCCGTGGAGTGCGCCCTGGAGATGGTGCGCGAGCTGGAGGCGTTGAACGCCGATCGGACCGCCCGGGGTGAGCCCGGCCTGCGCATGGGGGTGGGCCTGCACACCGGCCGCGTGGTGCTCGGCAACATCGGCTCCACCGCCCGCCGCCTGGAGTACACCGCCATTGGCGACACGGTGAACCTGGCCAGCCGCATCGAGCACCTCACCAAGCAGCACCGCACTCCGGTGCTCGTCTCCCGCGCTACCCGGGAGCGGGCCGGTGAGGGCTTCCTCTGGCAGGAGCTCCCCCCCACGCCCGTGGCCGGCAAACGAGAGCCGGTGTCCACCTTCATTCCCGGGCTGCTTCCCGCCCGGGAGGGCACCGAGGGGTCGGCCCGGAAGTCCCGTTCCGGCGAACGCCGGCTTCTGCCTCGCGTAAGTAGTGAGGATGCCTGAGGGATTACGTTGACGCCTGCCGGGCCGCATCCTTATAACGCGCCGGATTCTATAGCCAGCATTGGGGCCCCCTTTGAGCACTTTCGCACTGGACAGGGTCACCGCCCAGTTTCCGGAGGCGGTGGCAGAGCGCTACCTCGACCGCACTGGCGGCGCCTGGGCCGTCATCCACGCCGAGCACCTGCCCAAGGTTGCCGCGTTCCTGAAGAACGAGCTGGACTTCAAGCTCTTCACCTCCATCGACGCGGTGGATCGTCTGCACCTCGCGGAGAATGATCCGCGCTTCGAGGTCGTCTACTTCATCTACTCGCTGTCGCGTCACGAGCATGTACGGCTCAAGGTGCGCGTGAGCGAGGCCCGTGCGGAGCTCCCCTCCATCGTGTCCGTGTTCCGCGGCGCTGACTGGTGGGAGCGCTTCGTCTGGGACTTCTACGGCATCCGCTTCTCGGGCCACCCGGATCTGCGCCGCGTGCTGCTGTACGAGGAGTTCCAGGGCCACCCGCTCCGCAAGGACTACGCCCTGCGCGACCGTCAGCCGCTCATCCCCGAGCGCCCCATCAAGGACATCTTCCGCGGCCCCGGCACCAGCGGCGTCTCCTGATCGCCCGCCCCCACCGGCAGCCCCCAGAGGACAGACATCATGGCGGACACCCACAAGCCCGTGTCACCCCCCAGCCCCGAAGCGCCCAACCCGGACACCGACGCCTACGCCCACGAGGCGGAGCTGGAGGCCCACCTCCAGACCAAGCGGATGTACGTGAACATGGGCCCCTCGCACCCCGCCACGCACGGCACGGTGCGCCTCAAGGTCGAGCTCGAGGGCGAGAACATCGCCTCCATCGACTGTGAGATCGGCTTCCTGCACCGCGGCTTCCAGAAGAGCTGCGAGAACGTCACCTGGACCCAGTGCCTGCCGTACACGGACCGGTTGAACTACGTGTCCGCGATGATGAACAACTTCGGCTTCCTCAACGCCGTGGAGAAGCTCATCGGCCTGGAGATCCCGGAGCGCGCCCAGTACATCCGCGTCATCGGCTCGGAGCTGCACCGCATCCATGATCACCTGACGTGCGTGGCCGCGACGGGCATGGAGCTGGGAGGCTTCGCGCCCTTCCTCTTCGGCGTCGAGGCGCGCGAGCTCATCATGGATCGCGTCGCCGAGCTGACGGGCGCCCGGCTGACCACCAACTTCGGGCGCATTGGTGGCATGAACCGCGACCTGCCCGAGGGCTGGAGCGAGAAGGTCCTCAAGTCGCTCGACAAGGTCATGGAGCTGGTCGGCGAGATGGACGGGCTGCTCACGCGCAACCGCATCTTCGTGGACCGCACCAAGGACACGGGCGTCATCACCGCCGAGGACGCCATCGACTACGGCTGGACCGGCCCGTGCCTGCGCGCCTGCGGCGTCAACTACGACGTGCGCAAGGCCAAGCCCTACTGGGTCTACGACCGGCTCGACTTCGACGTGCCGGTGGGCGAGAAGGGCGACAACTACGACCGCTACCTGATGCGCATCGAGGAGATGAAGCAGTCCGATCGCATCATCCGCCAGGCGCTCAAGCAGATCCCCGCCGGCCCCATCATCGTGGACGACTGGCGCATCGCGCTGCCGCCCAAGCCCGAGGTGTACGGCACCATCGAAGGCGTCATCTCCCACTTCAAGCTGGTGATGGAGGGCGTGCAGGTGCCGGCCGGTGAGGTCTACGACGCCACCGAGGCAGCCAACGGCGAGCTGGGTTGGTACATGGTGAGCGACGGCAGCGGCCGTCCGTACAAGGTCCACGTGCGCGCGCCGGGCTATCCCATCCTGTCCGCCGTGCCCCAGATCATCAAGGGCAAGCTGCTGGCGGACCTCATTCCCACCTTTGACACGATCAACATGATCGGCGGCGAGGTCGAGCAGTGAGCGACAACGACACCAAGAAGCCCACCGGAGACGCCCAGCCGCCCCCGAAGGGCAGCTCCCAGCCCTCCAACCCGCCTGCGGGCGCGAAGCTGGACACGCCTCCGGCCGCGCACAGCGCCCCCACGGCGCCGCCTCCCGCGCCCAAGCCGGCTGGCCCGCCCCCGCCGAAGAACCCGGGGTTCATCACCTGCACCATCGACGGCAAGGAAGTCGTGGTGAAGCCGGGGACGAACATGATCGAGGCGGCCAGGATGGTCGGCTCGGACATCCCCTACTTCTGCTACCACCCGCGCCTGTCCATCGCGGCCAACTGCCGCATGTGCATGGTGGAGGCCTCCAACGCCCCCAAGCTGGTGCCCGGCTGCCAGACTCCGCTCGTCGAGGGCCAGGTCATCAAGACCACCACGCCCAAGGTGAAGGAGCAGCAGCGCGCGGTGATGGAGTTCCTGCTCCTCAACCACCCGGTCGACTGCTCCATCTGCGACCAGGCCGGTGAGTGCAAGCTGCAGGACTACTACATGCGCTACGACTACCGCCCCTCGCGTCTGGAGGGCGGCAAGGTCATGAAGAACAAGCGCAAGGTCCTGGGGCCCCGCGTGGTGCTGGACCAGGAGCGCTGCATCATCTGCAGCCGCTGCGTGCGCTTCATGAGCGAGATTCCGAAGGAGCCGCAGCTCGGCATCTTCGGCCGTGGCAGCCACGAGGTCATCGACACGTTCCCGGGCAGCGAGCTCAACAGCAACTACTCGCTCAACACCGTGGACATCTGCCCCGTGGGCGCGCTGCTCAGCCGCGACTTCCGCTTCCGCGCTCGCGCCTGGTTCCTGTCCGCCGCTCCGTCCGTGTGCACCGGCTGCTCGCGCGGCTGCAACACGTACACGGACTTCATGGCCCAGGACACCTACCGCTACCGCCCGCGTGAGAACGAGGCCATCAACAAGAGCTGGATGTGCGACCACGGTCGCTCGACCTACAAGGACCTCAACCTCGGTCGCGTGCTGAGCGCCGTGGTGGGCCGCCAGCAGGGCGGCACGGCCCGTCCGGAAGTGGCGCGCAAGGAGGCCATCCAGGCCGCCGGCAAGGCGCTCGCCGGAGTGAAGGGCCAGGTGGCGGTGCTCGCCTCCCCCGTGGCCTCCAACGAGGACCTGCTCGCCACGCTCACCTTCGCCAAGGCCACGCTGGGCGCGAAGGAGATCTACGTGGGCGGCCGTCCTCAGGGACAGGCGGACCACTTCCTCCTGACGGCGGACCGGAACCCCAACCGCAAGGGCCTGGAGCTGATCGCCCAGGGCCTGGGGCTGACGCTCAAGCCGTTCGAGGACCTGGTGAAGGCCATCGACGGTGGCAAGGTGAAGGCGCTCTACGCCGTGGGCACCGAGGTGCCGGGCAACGTGGAGACCTTTGCCCAGGCGGCCGCGAAGCTGGACGTGTTCGTGGCGCAGGCGACGAACGAGTCGGCGCTGACGGCGCAGGCCACCGTGCTGCTGCCGGCCTCCGCGCACGTGGAGTTCGACGGCTCCTTCGTGCAGGTGGACGGAATCGTCCAGCGCTTCCGCAAGGCGTACCCCTCCAAGGGCGATGCCCTGGCGCACTGGGCGCTGGCGGCGGAGCTCACCCGGGAGATGGGTGGCACCGCGGCCTGGACGAGCTCGCGCGAGGTGTTCCGCGAGCTGGGCAAGGCCGTGGCCGAGTTCGCCCAGTTCGACTGGGACAAGGCCGCTCCGCCCGACCGGGAGAAGCCGGGCATCAACCCGCTGCCGACCGCCGCCGACGGCCGGCCTCCGGGGTATCGTGAGTTCGGCGCTCCCAGGGTCCGGGGTATCTGACAATGAAGCGCACACTCACCATGCTGTTCTGGTTCGGCGTCATGTTTGCCCACTTCGTGGGCATCATGGCCGCCGCCTACGCCCTGGGCGGTCTCGTGGAGGGCGTCCTCCCGGGCGGCAGCCGCCTGACGAACCTGGCCATCCTGATGGTGGCCGTCGTGATGGGCATCGCGTCCCTGCTCACGGTGGCCGAGCGCAAGTGGAGCTCGCTGATGCAGAACCGCATCGGCCCCAACCGCGCTCGCATCAACCTGCCGATCATCAAGGACAGCCCCCTGGTGGGCATCCCCCACTTCCTGGCCGACGGCATGAAGATGCTGTTCAAGGAGGACTTCCTCCCGGCCACGGCCAACAAGCTGCTCTACAACCTGGGGCCCATGCTGGCCTTCGCCCCGGTGTTCGCCCTGTTCGCGGTGGTGCCCGCCGGCCCCTCGGTGTCGGTGTTCGGCAAGCACGTGGACATGGTGGTGGCCACCCCGGACTTCGGCATCCTCTACGTGTTCGCCATCGCCTCGCTGGCGGTGTACGGCACGTCGCTCGCCGGCTGGGCCTCCAACAACAAGTTCGCCCTGCTCGGTGGCGTTCGCGCCGCCTCGCAGATGATCTCCTACGAGGTCGCCCTGGGCTTGTCGCTGGTGGGCCTGATGATGGCCTTCTCCACGGTGCAGCTCCCCGCCTTCGTGGGCAACGTGGCCAACGAGCTGGGCCTGGGCAATGCCGCCAGCGGCCAGGCGCGCTACCTGTGGGAAGCGCGCGTGGGCAGCTTCGACATCGGCATCCCCGCCTGGGGCTTCCTGCTGCAGCCGCTGGGCTTCTTCCTGTTCTTCGCCGCGGCCTTCGCGGAGACCAAGCGCGCCCCCTTCGACACCCCCGAGGGTGAGTCGGAGATCATCGGCTACTTCGTCGAGTACTCGGGCATGAAGTTCGGCCTCTTCATGATCTCCGAGTTCGTGGAGATCGTGGTCCTGTCGGGCCTCATCGTGGTGCTCTTCTTCGGTGGCTACCACCTGCCCTTCGGCGGCGAGTGGCTGTCCAACCTGGCGGTGATGAAGGAGCACGGCTGGCTCTACGGCACCATCCTCGGCACCGTGTTCTGGGCGAAGGTGATGTTCTTCGTCTGGCTGCAGCTCGCCATCCGCTGGACGTTCCCGCGCTTCCGCTACGATCAGATCCAGACGCTGGGCTGGAAGATCCTCCTGCCCATTGGCCTCTTCAACGTGTTCGCCACGGGCGCGCTGGTGCTGTGGGATCCGTCCCTGCAGGCGCTGGCCATCTTCGGCCTGCTGCAGATCGGCGTCCTGCTGGCCCTGACGATGTCCTCCGCGCTCAAGTCGGAGGAGGGCCATGGACACGGGCACGGCCACGATGCCCACGGGCACGGTCACGACGCGCATGGTCATGCGGCCCACGCGGACACTCATTCCGGTGCGCACTCCGGTGCCGCCGCGGCCTCGCACTAGGCTGAGAGAAAGACACCATGGCTTACAAGGCGACTCAGGATCCCCGCACCGACATCCGCGAGCGGTCCTACCTGCCGGAGCTGATCAAGGGACTGGCCATCACCACGCGGCACTTCCTGCGCAACCTCTTCGGGACCCGCGAGGTCGGCGTCCCGTTCGAGGACCGCAAGGGCACCAGCCTGGTGACAACCGTGCAGTACCCCGAGGAGAAGGTTGCCTATCCTCCCGGGTACCGCGGTCTGCACCGGTTGGTTCCGCGCGAGGACGGCAAGCCGCGCTGCGTGGCTTGCTACATGTGCGCCACCATCTGCCCGGCCCAGTGCATCTACATCGAGGCTGGGGAGTACGAGACGAGCGCGGCCGAGGGTGAGTCGCGCGTCATCGAGAAGTTCCCCACCCAGTTCGTCATCGACGAGCTACGCTGCATCGTGTGCGGCCTGTGCGTGGACGCGTGCCCCAAGGACGCCATCCGCATGGACACGTACACGCACACTCCGCCGGAGTACAACCGGCAGGGCTTCGTCTACGACATCCCCAAGCTGCTGAAGGGGCCCGCCGTGGCCCACCCGTCCGATCCGTGGAACAAGCGCCCGGGCTCGGAGCAGCCGGCCCACGTGCACAAGGAGGCCCACACCCGCATCGGAGAGGGCCACGAGGGCGCGCACCACGGCCATGCGCTCACCGCGGGCCACGGCCATGGGGAGCACGTCACCCCGCCCTCGCGCACCGTCGTCTCCAACGAGGGCCCAGTGCCCGTGACGAAGTTCCTCAAGTAGGACGTCCGGCGGCTCGCCCGCTGGCGCCCGGCCCGCCCTCCCCGCTTCGTGCGGTGGACGGCGGGCCGGTGTCATTTCAAGGGGTGTGCAGGTGCAGCCGCATTGCAGCCCTACAACCCCGTTCCCTGCGTCCGAGGGGGCTGGCCCTCAGTGGCCGCGCAACCCTTTCCAGCCACTCGCAAACTCCGTAGGGTGGATGGCGCATGAAGCGCTACCGCCTCTCCGTGTGCAAGGGCTCGAGCTGCAAGGCCGGCGGCTCTGACGCAGTGGCCGCGGCCGCTCGCGACGAGCTGTCCGCACGCAAGCTCCAGGCGCGCTGCGAGCTGTACCGCGGGGGCTGCTACGGCTTCTGCCACATGGGTCCCAACGTCGTCATCCGCGAGGAGACGGGGCGAAAGAGGGATCCGCTCTCCCCCGAGGATTTCCAGCTCATGGGCTGGGAGGGCGAGGCGTACTACTCGCACATGACGCCAGAGAAGATGAAGCGCGTGGTGGCCGAGCACATCGAGCAGGACAAGCCCGTCGTCGAGCTCTTCGGCCACCCGGACGAGGCGGACGACTAAGCGGTCCGCCATAGATGTTGTACACATCTGCGATGCTGCGTGCAGATGTGAGCCCAGAGGATAGGGAGCGGCTCCGAGAGCGGGGCCGCTCGTCCTGGGCCACTCCGTGGGAGCGCGACCGCGTGGAGATGATTCTTCTGTCCGCCTCGGGCTGGTCGCCCCCACGGATTGCGGAGTACCTGGGAGTGCATGCGGCTACTGTGCGCCGTGTGCTCAAGGCCTGGAGCCACGAGGGCCTGGATGCGTTGGAGCACAAGCTACCGGGGCCAGTGCCGGATGTTGAGCGACACGCCATGGTAGTGGGCATGCTCGAGAAGTTCCTCTCGGAGCCACGTACCTGGACATCATCCCAGTTGGCTGAGGCATTGGCTGGGGTGGGCATTCAAATGAGTGCCCGGCAGACGGAGCGCTACCTGGCGGAACTGGGCGCTGGCTGGCGCCGCACCAAGTCGAGCCTGGAGCATCTACAGCAGCCCGAGGCGGTGGAGCGGGCGCGCCGCAAGCTCACCACGCTCAAAAAAAGCCCGCGCCCGGAGGCTAGACCTCTTCTTCCTCGATGAGTGCGGCTTCGCACCCACGCAGCCGACGGGCTACAGCTGGACGCTCCGAGGCAGTCGCAAGCTCATTGCCTATGAGGCCACCAAGGGCAGGCGCGCCAACGCCCTGGCCGCCTACGGCATTCGCGACGGCCAGCGAGCCCTACGTTTCACCGTGAAGGGCCGCTCCCTCACCAGTGCGGATGTCTTCGACTTCCTGCTGTTGCTACCCACGGGGAAGCGGCCATGCACCGTTGTCCTGGACAACGTCAACATCCACACCAGCCGCTTCATCCGCCAACGCCGTAGGCAACTGCGCAAGCGCGGCGTGCGCCTCTTCTTTCTCCCGGTGTACTCGCCGGAACTCAACGAGGTGGAGCCCGTCTTCGGCGTGGTGAAGTCCTACGAAATGCCCCGTCGGAGCTACCCCACGCTCGCTGAACTGCTCGCCGCTGTCCGCAGCGGCTTCATGAGCTACCGAAACCGCCTGCGGAAAAAGTGAACAACATCTATGGCGGACCGCTTAGCCGTGTTGCGCATACTCCCTCTCCCTCTGGGAGAGGGCGGGGGGTGAGGGTCTTCACCCGTACTCCGCGCCCCAACTCGCATCGCGGAGCATTCGTGCCCCATTGCTGCCCTCTGCCTTGAGCTCCCTCGTGATGACGCGGTCCAAGGGAAGACCCTCACCCTAGCCCTCTCCCAGAGGGAGAGGGGACCTCCACGGGCTCTCGGACCGTGTCCAAGAACTTCGTGGACACTCCACGAGCCCGCCCCGCGCTCTTCTCTCTTACTGGCCCTCGAGCGAGAACACGCCGTCCCAGTCCTCCGGAGGCGCCGCCGAGGCGAACTTGCGGCAGCGCTCGGCGTACACCCCAGCCACCGGATCCTCGAAGGTCTCCACGCCCTGCGTGAACAGCGCCAGCGCCTCGTCGAAGCGCCGCTCGTGGTACGCGGTGAGCGCCTGCGCGTAGAGAGCGAGCTGCTCCTGCACCTTCGAGGAGATCTCCCCCTTCCGCCCCATCAACTCATGCAGGCGCGTGGGCTCGGCCCGGCCCTTGAGCCGTATCCGATCCACCTCGCGGAAGACGTAGGCGTCCTGCGCCAGTCGGGCAGCGCTGTCCCCTACCAGCACGGAGGTGCCATAGCCGCGGTTGAGGCTCTCCAGGAACATGGAGAGCTTCACGGACTCGCCCATGACGGAGTACTTGGACTCGAAGTCGCTGCCCATGCCGCCCACCAACACCTCGCCGCTGTCGATGCCGATGCGGCACTGCAGGTGGTGGCCATACGTCTTGTCCCAGTACGCCTGGCGCTCCAGCAGCACCGAGCGCACCTTCAGCGCGGCCTCACATGCGTAATGCGCGTGGCGCTCCGTGCGCACCGGCGCGCCCCAGAAGGCCATCACCGCGTCGCCGATGTACTTGTCCACCTGGCCGCGCGTGGAGCGCACCACGTCCGTCATCTCCGTCAGGTAGTCGTTGAGCAGCTGGATGAGCCGCTCGGGAGACAGCTCTCCGGACAGCTTCGAGAAGCCGTCCAGGTCACAGAAGAAGACCGTCACCTCGCGGCGCTCGGGCCGCGTCAGCAGGCGCAGGTCTCGCGTGACGAGCCGCGCCACCTCGGGGCTGACATAGCGGCCGAGCACGTCGGTGATGAAGTGGCGCAGCTGCCGCTCGGAGCGCGAGGCCTGGACGATGGTGAAGATGAAGGTGAGGCCCATGGCCAGCAGCGGGCCCATCATCGCCACCCAGAGCCGCTCGTTGACGAAGACGTACCAGGCCGCCCAGGCGTAGAGGACACCCACCGCCACCATGGCGCTCAGGTACATCCACACGTCACCGAAGGAGCGCAGGCCACGGTTGAAGGTGAGCGCCACGAAGGCGCCGATGAAGGCCAGCCCCAGCGTCAGGAAGAGATCCATCCGCGGCGAGGCGCGGGTGATGCCCTCGGACTGCAGCAGGTTCACCAGCGACTGCGCGAGCACAGCGCCCGCGGGCGTGTACTCGCCGATGGGCGTGTGCTGGGAGTGCATCGCCTGGCGCGAGGTGTTGGTGAAGACGATGAGGCGACCCTCGATGTCATGCACCGACCGAGGTGGCACGCCCTCGCGCACTGCGAAGAGATTGAGCAGCACGTTCCACGCGGGAATGGCCCGGGACACCGAGCCGCGTGAGCCTCGCCCCACTTCTGCCGCGTCCCAGCGCACCAGGCTGTAGCCGGACTCGTCCATGGGGATGGAGAACCGATCCCCCACGTACAGCCGGCCGTCCGCGTAACGGAGCTGGCGCGTGTTCGCCAGGCGCATCGCCGCCATCAACGGCATGGAGGGCAGCACGTGCCGGGCTCCCTCTCGCGAGCGGTAGCTCACCAGGTGCGGAACGGCCCGCACCACCCCGTCCGGATCCGGCACCACGGTGATGGACCCGTACAGGCTCGCCGAGCCCAGCAGCGGCGCCACCGGGTGCTCCAACTGCCGCACCTCCTCCAGCTGCGCTACGTCCAGCCCCTCCACCTGCACCTCGGCCAGCGACACGAAGAGCTCCAGCGGGCCCACGCGGTACGTGTCGTCCGTGACGCGGCGCTCCTGCACCTTCGGCGGCTCGCGCACGCCTTGCTCCAGCACTACCCGCTGGCCCTCCTGCTCGCTGGCTACGCCCGCCCACACCTCCAATGCGTTGCCCGCGGGGATGAGGAACGCGGGACGCTGATCCGCCAACACCGACTGCACCCGGCTCCGAGCATCGGCCTCGCTCGGGTAGGTGCCCAGCCGCACCCGGTACGGCCACAGCCGACTGCCCGCGGGGATGCCTCGGTCCAGGGTCCACGAGAAGGCCAGCAGCGAGCGCTCCGGGTGGCGATCCAACAGCTTGCGGAAGGCCCGATCGTCGTCCAGCCCCTCCAGGCTGGGCGTGCCCTGCGCGAGGCAGGCGCGAGGGCTCAGCTCGGTGAAGGGGAAGTCGAGCAGCACCAGCTCCGCGCCCTCGTCGATGAGCCGGTTGGACAGACCGCCGAGAATCTCCCGCGGCCATGGATTGGAGGCGATGCCAGGGTGCTCGTCCTGACGGGCCTCGGCGAGCGTCTCGTCATCGAGCGCCACCACCACCACGCGATCCGAGCGCGAGGAGCGACCGCCCAGCGAGCGAGCACGCCAGTCATAGGTGCCGCGCTCCCAGGACTGCAGCCACGCCGAGGGGCGGGCCAGCAACGCGATGGGCGTGGCGTCCTCGGAGAGCTGCGCGCGCGGGACGCGGTAGTAGACGAGCAGCCCCAGGATGGCGCCAAAGAGCGTGGCCTGCAGGAGCGAGTAGCCGAGCCGCTGCAGGAAGCGGAGACCGGCCGAGTAGATGGGAAGGCTTCGCACGGGAGCAGCCACCATACCGCGTTCGGCCCTCGTCCCCAGCCCTCCCGTCACCCTGATATGCTCGGTCGCCGGGCTGTCCTTCCGGAAAGACCGCACATGAAACGCATCCTGCTGTCCGCTGCCGTTACCGCTCTCCTGCTCACCCCCCTGGCTTGCAACTTCGACCAGCTCCTGGCCGAGAAGGTCATGGTTGGCACCCTCCTCTCTACGCCGGACGTGGACGTGTCGCTCAACGCCATGGCCGGGCTCGACGCCGGCACGCTGCCCGACGGCGGCGTTCCCGAGGACGAGCGGCTCACCATTCCGGGCCAGACGGCCGCCTTCGTCTTCTTCGCCACGCGCAACGGGGAGGAGGGCGCCCCGGCGCCGATCGCCAACGCCACCGTCCGCATCGAGGCCGTGAACGGGACCCCGATCGTCCTCGATAACAAGGGCGCGGGGACCTACAGCCTGACGACCGACTTCAGCGATGACAGCGCCGTGAAGTACCAGAACGGCGCCACCTACAAGTTCGTCGCCGAGCACGGCGGCAACTCGCACGTGGGCCAGGTGAAGGACGCGCCGGCCCTGGAGCGAATCGAGACGCTCCACCCGGCCGGAGGCTACGTCAAGCACAGGGCCAACCAGGGCCTCACGCTGAAGCGGCCCGCGCTGGCCAGCGCCGACCAGGTGCGCACGCTGGGCTTCGTCACCGTCGTCCCGCTCGGCACGGATGGCGAGAAGGGTGAGCCCACCTACACCAACATGCCGAAGGAGCCGCTGGAGTTCCTCGAGATCGTGGCCCTGCCCACCAAGTGGCAGGCGGCGAGCCTCGACATCCCGGGCACCGCCTTCCCCGCTCCGGACAGCAACTACCTCGTCGTCTTCCAGACGGTGCAGATGGGCGGGCCCGAGACCAACAACCTGTTCACCGGCAGCGCGATGCTGGTGGGCACCGCCGACGTCGGCATGGTGCACACCGAGTAGCCCTACCCCGCCTCCACCTCGAGCTCGAGCTTGCCCTCGAGCTTGAGGCGCAGCAGGTGCCCCGCGAAGCGCTCGGACTCCTCCCGCGTGAGCACACCGCGGAAGCCCGGGCCCTCAGCCACCTCCACCTCCATCACCGGCCCGCGCTGCAACAGCCGGAAGAAGTCCTCCCCACCCTCGGGGCGAGGCACGAAGACGGGCAGAAAACCCTTCACGGGCAGCACCTCACCCGGCGCGAGCACCCGAGCCACCAGGGCCGGGGCCTCCGGACGCACCTCGCCCGGCACCACGCCTTCCTCGGGATAGAACGGTGCTGGCGACAACGACACGTCCTCGGTGGAGTCATCGAAGAGGAAGCCGTGGCGCGAGGGAATCCGTCCAGCAAAGAGGTACAGCAGCAGCACGGGAGCATCCCCGCTCACCCGCTCCAGGTGGAGGATGGCACGCGTAGCGCCCACCTTGCGCAGCAGCAACCGCAGGCGCGGAGGTGAGCCGGCCAGGTAGCGCCGCACCCGGTCCCGCAGCGTGGAGCGGATCTCCTCGAAGGCCGCCTGGTAGCGGGCCTCGCTCTCGGCCTCGTCCTTCGCGAGCGTCTCGCGCGCCCGCGTCAGCTTCTCCTCGGCCTGGCGCAGGAAGTCCCGCATGGGCGCGTCCACAGGGGCAAGTGCCGGCTCTGCCGCCGGTGCCGGTTCCGCCGAGGCCGCCCGCTCCTGGCTCGCCGCCCGCACCGCCCCCACCAGAAAGGAGCCCTGCTGCTCCAGCCGCTCACGCTCCTCCTGGAAGCGCGCGTGCGAGGCGGCGTACGCCCTCCGCAACTCGAGCCACGCGTCATAGGCGGGCTCCAGCGTCTCCAGGCCACGCACCCGGGCCAGAGCTCCGCGCGTCGCTGCCTCCGCGGACGCCCCGGGCCCTTCTGGTGCGGGTCCTGTGCGAGCCTCTGCCGTCTCTCCCACGCCGCCCACCGCAGGCAGGTCCCGCGGCGTATCCCGGCGCGGCGCGGGCACTCGCCAGGCTGGAGTGCCGGTGGGCGCCTCGCGCGTCACCTCCTGGCCCTGCCGCCGGGTCCGCACGGGCGCCGGGAGCGGACTGCCGTCCTCCCATGACCCATCAACGGCGGGCATCTCCCTCGGAGTGACCCGCCGCAACGGCGAGTCCTCTCGCCTGGGCACGTCAGCTCCCCGAGCGGGGGCATCCGCCTTCGGTTCCACCTCCGAGGCACGCTTCCCTGCCCGGCCCTTACCGCCGGCCGGCTTGCGCTCTTTCCTCGACGTCACGCCGTGAGCTCCCGCATGGCCCTGGAGTCTACCGCCTGGAAAGACGAAGGGGCGACCCGACATGAGCGGATCGCCCCTCGACGGCCGCCCGGGTCGCGGGCGGGGAATGGACCACGGGAATCAGGCTCCGCGGGACACGGACTCGGGGCGCTGCTGGCCGGTGCCATTGGCCAGAGGCTCCCCGCCCTGCAGCCGGTTGCGCAGGTCGTCGCGCAGCTCGGCACCAGGCTTCTGCGCCATCAGCAGGCCGAGCCCCGCGCCCACCAGCAGGCCCACGGAGAAGGCGCCCAGCGCGGGCAACAGCCACTCCGAGGGGCCCTTCCTGGTCTCGAGGCCGATCAGCTCGAGCACATCGTCCTTGTCCAACTTCTTCAGATCCTTGGCGCTGAACATCGCTGGCGCTCCATATGCGACGGGTGGGAGAGGAAGTGAATCACACCTACGAGCCCTGGGGGCGATCCGGTCCACCGGCGTTGCCAGTCCCGGACATGCCACCCATACGGCCGGCACCCACCTCGACGCCCTTCAGCGCCATCTCGGCCATGCCGATGAGCTCATCCTTGACCATGGGCAGCGCCGCCAGTCGCATGCCCAGCCGCAGCAACCGGCCCGTGGTGCGGGTGAAGAGGCCACCGCCAAGCACGTAACCCACGCCGACGGCCGCGGCCATCATCAGGTACGGGTTGCGCTGCACGCGGCCCTTGAGGTCCAACGTGTCCTGCAGATCCGTCACCGCGCCGCGTGCGTCGTCCCACAGCTGCTGCGCGTCCGAGCCGATCTGGTCCACCCGCTGGCCGAAGCCGTCCTGACCCTGATTGCCCTGCGACTGGCCGCCGCTGGAAGACGGGCCGCCACCGCCCGGGTTGCTCTGGAAGGTCGTCATGTAGGAACTCCGATGCTTGGAGAAAACGGTGACGCGCTCAGCGGCGCGAGGCGATCCGCCCGATGATGAAGCCCACGGCCACGGCGCCCAACAGGCAGGTGCCCGGGTTGGCGCGGATGAAGCTCACCACGCGGGTGTTCATGTCCTCCAGGTTGCGCCGCGCCTCCTCGATCTGCGGCAGCATGTTCTCCTGGAGCTGGCGGGCCTTGTCCTGCAGATGCTGGGGATTGACGTCCATGGGAACCGTCTCCTCTCGGGGTTGAAGGGTGAAAGCGAAGATGGGGCGTCTCAGCGCCTTTGGCTATTGCCGATGAGGAAGCCGATGAAAAAAGCCGCCCCCACGCATGTGTAGGGCCGCTCGCGCACCCACTGCCGCCAGTCCGTGCGCCGCGCCACCTCATGGCGCAGCTCACCAACGGAGACGGCCAGCTCGGCGCGGGTGCGCTCAATCTCCGCGCGAAGCTGCGCGGACGTCTGGGGGGTGACACGCGCCTTGCCGTCAGCGGCCATGGCCGGCCTCCCGGGGAAGCGTCGCGGGCTGGACAGCCGGAACCGGGGCCTGGGCGAGCACCGACACACTGCGGTTGAGCTCCCGAGTGGTCTCGTCCATGACCTGGAAGGACTTGAGCCGGTTGGCGGCCCGCGCGATGCCCAGGCCTCCGACCACGAGGTTGACGGCGCCCACCAATGCGAGTGAACCGTCCCAGCCGATCCACCGCGCCAGGAAGGCGGACAACGCCGCACAGAGGAAGGCGTAGCCCACCAGCACGAAGGGCACGAAGGCGGCGATGCGCGCCACGTCCGAGCCCATGACACGCGCGTCCTCCATCAACTCCACGCGCGCCAGCGTGAGGTGCTGCGTCACCAGTTTGCTGAAACCATCCGTCAAGCGGCCGACGAGCACGGTCAGTCCGCGCTCCGTCTGTTCGGTGCCCAAGCCCATCTGCTCCCCAGCCGTCGCTCTCATTCGGAGGTCCCAACGTAGGATCCTCCCGTTCTCCGCGACAACCCTGTCACGAAGCGATCTGTCCGGCGTTCGTCAGCGTCGGCCATCCGACGTGCCGGTGCCCCCAGGCTACCCGATGAGCTCCACCGGTGCCGAGAGGGGGGGACGGACCTCCTCCAGGGGCGCCTCGAAGCGCATCACCAGCGGGAGGTGGTCCGAGGCCACCGCCGAGAGCGGCGTACGGTGGGCCTGCAAGGTCAGCGGCTTGACGCCCGAGTCCACGTAGATGCGATCCAACCGCAGCATCGGGAGGCGGGAGTGGTAGGTACGCACCCGGCTGCCCAGCTCCAGGGCCACGTCGTGGATGGCCTGGCGCACCAGCCCGGGCACCGCACCGGGGCCCCAATAGTTGAAGTCTCCACACACGACCACCGGATCATTACGAACGGCGTCGCGGAGGATGTCGGCGGACAGCAGCAGCGCCTCCTGGCGCCGGCGCTCGCTCATGCTCAGGCCCAGGTGCAGGCAGAAGACGTGGAGCTGCCGGCCCTGGCCCAGGTCCAGGTCACAGCGCAGAGCGCCCCGGGGCTCGCGGCGAGCCACGCTCAGATCGTAGTTCTTCGACTTGAGGATGGGCAGCCGCGACAGGATGGCGTTGCCATAGCGGCGGCCGTTGCGCACCACGTTGGGCCCGAAGGCCATGTGCAGCCCGAGCAGGTCCGCCAGGTGCTCGGGCTGGTCCTCGCGAGACGTCACGCCCCGGTAGTCCCCCACCTCCTGGAGGGCGATGACATCCGCGTTGATCTCCCGAAGCACGTCCCCCACGCGGTGCAGGTCGAAGAGACCATCTGTCCCGATACCGCTGTGGATGTTGTAGGAGACGAGCGTCAGCTCCACGTGTGAACCACCTCGGGCTAGCTCTGCACGAGACGCATGCGCTGCGCGGCCAGCCGGGCCGCCTCCATGGGCAGCGACAGCAGCCGGCCCGTGGCCTTGGTGACATCCTGAATGCCCGACTGGAGCGCGCGGAACTGGCGCAGCGCCTCCTCGTACACGTCCCGCAGCGCCCCGCGCGTCAGCAGCGACGGCTCCTCGGGGACCGGTAGCGCGCCGATGGGCTGGCCCCGGTTGGTCGCGGTGGGCTTCATCGGCGCGTTGGCCGACAGCCCCGCCAGCGCCTCGAGCTGCGCGTTCATGGCACGGACGTGGAACAGCTCCTCCGTCTCCGCGTGGCTCCGACCGTAGTGGAGCTCCTTGTCGGAGCGACGCTCCATCGCACGTCGCTCGGACAGGATCTGCTTGTCCCGGCGGCGCAGGCCCCGACTCGGAGTCGAGGTCTTGGGTGCGGTGAAGTGGTCGAAGCGATAGGTGCGCGGCATCCGATTATCTCCCCCTCAGAAACAGAAACAGATGACGCGGAAGCTAGGGAGCTCTGCAAGCAGAAGGAACGCTGAGGCTCAACGGGGGCCCGCCCGTCCGCCTGCTCCTCGAAGGACGGAGCATGCGCCCTTCCTCCTTCCAGCAGGTGGCGCTGACAGCCACGCGGCTGACACTCGGGGGGTTGCCGATGTCGGCATTCGTTGACGCCTCCCCTTCCCGCACGCATATCTCGCGGCCGTGCATATCTCCTCCCTCCGACGGCTTCCGTTCCTCCTGCTGGCCCTTGGCCTGTCCGCTCTCGCCGCCGAGGAGCGACCCCTTCTCTCCCTCCAGCCCACCATGGCGCGGCCGGGCGATCCGGTGCTCGTCACCGTGCGCGGCCTCACCGAGGTCCCCACTGGCACCCTCGGAGAGCGTCCCCTGCGCTTCTACCCGACGCGCGAGGGCTTCCAGGCCCTGACCGGCCTCCCGGTGGAGCTGACGCCAGGGCAGGTGCCGGTGAAGGTGGTGGTGCCGGCCCCGGGCAGCGCCACGCCCATGGAGCTCACGGGCACACTGGACGTGGTGGCCGCGGGCTGGCCTTCGCGCACGCTGAAGGTGGCCAACAAGTTCACCGTGAAGAAGCCCGCCCCAGAGGTGCAGGCGCGCATGGAGGCGGACAAGGC
This sequence comes from Archangium lansingense, assembly GCF_026626635.1. Taxonomy (GTDB): domain Bacteria; phylum Myxococcota; class Myxococcia; order Myxococcales; family Myxococcaceae; genus Archangium; species Archangium lansingense. The sequence goes on along the minus strand of NZ_JAPNKA010000001.1, from coordinate 4,831,703 downwards.
CGCCTTCGCCGCCGCGTTCGCCCAGTCCTTCATCGCGCCCGCCTTCAAGGAGAACTTCACCTGGCCGCGCGAGGACAGCATCACCGCGCCCTACGGGGACCTGCGCACCTACAACGGCAAGAAGCAGAGCCAGCACTACGGCACCGACATCCGCGGCGCCACGGGCACCCCGGTGTTCGCGGCCAACGCGGGGACGGTGGTGATGTCGCGCGATGCCTACGCCTCGGGCAACACGGTGCTGGTGCACCACGGGGCGGGCCTCTACACGGCGTACTTCCACCTGTCGGCCATGGACGTGAAGGATGGCGAGCGCATCGAGCGCGGCCAGATCCTCGGGAAGATAGGCGCCACCGGCCGCGTCACCGGCCCCCACCTCCACTGGGGCGTGAAGGTGGATGACATGTGGGTGGACGGCGAGACGCTGCTGAAGCTCGACTTCTCTGGCGCCCCCGCCATCACCCAGCGCGATAAAGAATAAAGCCCAACGAGTAAGGCTCAGCGCGAGGGCTCAGCCCCACGCCTTGCCAATGCCGAGCGCGACCCGGGCCTCGTCCGGGGTCATCGGCTCGCGGCCGATGTCCCGCGCGAGCCGCACCGCCTTCTCCACCAGCGGCCCGTTGCCCTTGGCCATCTCCTTGCCGGCCGGGTCCAGGTAGAAGTTGTCCTCGAGCCCCACGCGGATGTTGCCGCCCAGCACGAGCGCCGCGGCCACCAGCTTCCACTGCACCTTGGAGATGCCAATCACCTCCCAGGTGTCCTCGGAACGCACCTGCCGCGACATGGCCAGCAGGTTCTCCGCGGTGGGCGCCACGCCCCCCAGCACGCCGAGGATGAAGCTGTACTGCTGCGGGCCCTTGAGCGCCCCCATGGTCAGCAGCGGCTCCGCGTTGTGGATGTGGCCCAGGTCGAAGCACTCCAGCTCGGGCTTCACCCCACCCTCGCGCATGGCGTCGGTGGCCAGCAGGATGTCCGAGAAGGGGTTGGGGAACACGAAGTCGAAGACGAAGCCCTTCCGCTTCTCCGAATACTTCGCGTAGTTCATCGAGCCCATGTTGAGCGCGGCCATCTCCGGCTTCGTCTTCCACACGTAGGCCAGGCGCTCCTTCTTCGCCTCCTCCGAGTCGACGCCCATGTTGAAGCCGCCGGTGGAGAAGTTGACGATGATGGGGCTGCGCTTGCTCACCTCTTCCTTGATCTGCCCGTAGATGTCCGCGCTCCACGACTGATCGCCCGTGTCGGGCTCGCGGCCGTGGATGTGCACCACCGCGGCACCGGCCTCGTAGGCCCGGCGAGCCTCCTCGCCAATCTCCACCGGCGAGTACGGCAGGTACGGGCACTGGTCTCGCTTGGCCAGCACGCCCGTCAATGCACAGGTGACGATGACCTTGTCCTTGGACAGCGGCATGGGGCTCCTCTCAAGGGTTGTGGAAAGGGGATTGGGGAAAGGGTTCAGGAAATCAGCGGTCGTTCCACTTCGGGGGACGCTTCTCGATGAAGGCGGTGACGCCCTCGGCGGCGTCCTCGGCGAGCACGTTGAGGGACAGCTGCGAGGAGAGGTATTCCATCGCGGCTGGCAGGGGCATGTCCTCGGCGGTGAAGAAGGCCCGGCGCCCGAGCGCCAGCACCGCCTGGCTCTTGCCCGCCAGCTTCCCGGCGAGCCCCGCCACCGCCGTGTCCAGCTCCGCCGCGGACACCACCCGGTTGAGCAGCCCCAGCGCGAGCGCCTCGCGCGCCGGCATCCGCTCCCCCGTCAGCACCATCTCCAGCGCCCGCTTGCGGCCCACGTGCCGCTGCAGCAGCGCCATCATCATCATGGGGAAGAGCCCCACGTCGATCTCCGGCGTGCCCAGCTCGGCGTGCTCGACGGCCACTGCCAGGTCACACGCGAGCACCAGCCCCAACCCACCCGCGAGCGCATGTCCGTTGACGCGCACCACGGTGGGCTTGCGCAGGTCCTGCAGCCGCAGCAGCAACCGGCCATAGGCGCGGCGCCCCTCGTGCGTGGCGAGGAAACCACCGTCCCCGCCCATCTGCCCGAGGTCTCCCCCGGCGCAGAACACCTTCTCACCCGCGCCGGTGAGCACCACCACGCGCACGGAGGCGTCCGCCTCGGCGCGTTCCAACGCGGCCTGCAACCCCTGCAACACCTCGGGCGAGAGCGCATTGCGCGCCTTCGGCCGATCGATGGTCAGGAGCGCTTGCCCACCTTCTGCTTGGTACCGGACGACACCTTCTCCTGCTTCCATGACGCCTCCGGGGGAGCCGCGGCGCCAGGGAGGACGCCGCGAAGGAAGGATTCGGCGATTTGCAGCTTGGCTCGGTCCAGCGCCTCGGGGCTGCGGTCCTCCATCAGCCCGGACACGAAGGCGGTGAGCCCCAGCTCGATGGCGCCAAAGAGGAGCGAGGCGCAGAGCATCGGATCCAGATCCGCGCGCAGCTCGCCCGTGGTCTGGGAGCGCGCGAACATGGTCGCGGCCATGCGGATGGTGTCGAGGAAGGCCTGCTGGCGGCTCACCACCTGGGTACCCGCGGGGCTGCGAGCCACCTCGAGGATGAGCACCTTCACCGCGCGAGGGTCCACCCGGTAGGCCTCGAAGGCCACGTCCGCGATGCCACGCACCTTCTCCTCGAGCGAGGTGCTCTCGTCCTCGGCCACCGCGCGCATACGCGAGACGAAGCCACTCCACCCCGTCTCGACGACGGTCTCCAGCAGCTCGTCCTTGTTCTTGAAGTAGTGGTAGACGAGCCCGTAGGCCACGCCCGCCTCGCGCGCCACGTCCGCGACACGGCACCCGTGGTAGCCCTTGCGGGCGAACACGTCGATCGCCGCGCGAAGGATGGTACGGCGGCGCTCGCTCTCCCGGTTCCCTGCCGCCTCCGACTTGCTCTGCCGCTGGCTCACCCGGTGTCTCTCCCCGGCTGCTTGATTCTTCAATCAGCCGGGGAGGACGCTACGGATGCAGGAGCCCGGGGTCAATGCCCTTGCCGGGCGTTCCTCACGGGAAGATGTCGCCGTAAACCCGGGGCGCATCCACGACGGACTTGTGCCCATCCGCCGTCGAGGCGGTGAAGACGCAGCCGGCCGACACCTCCCAGTCGATGGCCACGGGATAATTGGGAACGTCGGGGCTGGTCGGGTCGCGTACGTCCTGGATGGCGTAGCGCATGAGGAGGGCGGCCGGATAGGTGAAGGCCCTGCCCTTGGTCAGCTTGGCCACCTCCACGGGACCGACCGAGGCCGACTCACACCCGTCGTTGTCGTCGTTGCGGGCCGGGCTGTTGAACCAGGGGTCGGCGACCAGGAACTCCGCCAGCAGCGCGTCGAACTTGGTCAGGTGCTGCATGCCCGGGGGCGGGTTGAGCGAGCGGATGATGGACTTGTGGCCCTGCACCTCGGAGGGGACACGCACGTCCTCCGGATGCGGGACGCCCGTCCAGAGGATGCGCTCCTGGACCCAGATGAGCGTGGTGGCGTCGAACTTGCCGTTCTTCCCATCCCACTTGCCGTTGCCGTTGGCGTCGACGTAGCGCTCCTTGGAGTCCCACGTGCCGTTGTCGTTGCTGTCGACGAAGGGCTCGGTGAGATCCTCGAACGGCTCGGCAGGGCTCTCGTCGTGCACGCCGTTGTTGTTGAGGTCGTCGAACGCCTCCTCGCCCGTGGTGATGGCAATGATGCTCACCAGGTTGTCGCGAGGATTGTTCTCCTTCCCAGGGCGGATGGGATCCGGCCGGCGAGGCTCCAACTGGTTGGGCCGGTCGCCGTACTTGGCGATGGGGTCATCCGTCCACATGAAGGGGTGCATCCACAGCGGGGCGATGTACTCGCCCGTGTAGTTGGCGTCCTTGCGCGGGTTCCAGGTGAACTCGCCCGGAGGCACGTCCTCGGGGAACGGCAGCGAGGTCTTGTAGAGGACCTTGGCGTTGCCCACCACGTCCGTGACGCTGGTGGAGCTGGGACCGATGGTGCCGGCCTCCGTGAGGAAGGACACCTGCGCCCCGGCGATACCATCACCGTTGCGATCCGCCACGTGGGCGATGCAGTCCATCTTCACGCCGGCGATGAGGTGACGCGTGGAATCGTAGGCGCCGATGGCGTGCACACCGCCGGAGCCGTCGCCCGAGAGCTCACCGCACTGGAAGGTGAACTGGCGCGAGGTGGAGGCAGAGCCCGCGAAGGTCACCGCGGGACCCACCGCAATCTTGTCCCCCACCCGGGCCGTCACCACCACCGAGGACACACGGCCACCGTTGGCCACCACCTGGGTGGAGGCGATGCCGGTGCCCACGTCCGTGGTGGCCTCGGGGGGATTGAGCACGATACCGGGGACGGGAGCCTGCAGCTCGAAGGTGATACGCACCCCTGGCTGTGGCTCACCCCGCGTATCGATGGCACGAAAACGCAAAGTGGTGATCTCCCCCAGCCGGGGCTGGAGAGGAGACTGGTCCACAAACTCCAGTGTGGCCGGGACGGGGGGCTGGCATGCGGCGAGCACCCCGCTCACGATCGCCACACACACGGCGAGACCCAGACGCATCTGAGATGACTCCTTAGAAGAGGATTTCCATCTTCCCGGTCTCAGATGCGTCCCGTCAAGGACGGCAGCCCTTTCGGGGCTGCCGGGGTCAGGCCGCGGAGCCGCTGAACATGGCCCGAGCCACGCCCAGCAGGCGATCGACGTCCCGGGCGGTCAGGCCCCGCGCACGAGCGAAGTCCGACAACGGCCGCAGCAGGTCCTCTGTCTGCGCCGGTGTCTCCTCCGTTCCTGCGAAGAGTTCGCCCAGGCTTACGCCCAGGGCGTTAGCCAGGGCGGCAAGGGTTTCCACATGCGCAACCCGCTCCCCCCGCTCAATCATCGAGAGGAAGGAGACGCTGATTTGCGCTCGCTCCGCGAGCTCCTCCTGCGTCCAGCGCTCCGGGCGCTGGGTGCGAAGTTCACGAATACGCTGTCCGATACGTTTGCCGAGTTCCGACACGAAAGACCTCGTCCTCCTCAGGGGGATTCAAGTCAGGGAGTGAAGAACCACGTACACGCGACCAGGATTCCTAACCCCTAGTCCCGAACGTTCCCGACCCCGTAACCGCAAGGTTCACTCCAAAGGCCGGGCACGCTCGCCCCCTTACGAGTCTTGCTACGCCCTCGACTCTCCTGACTGAGGGTGACTCGTTGCGAGCTTGTGGCTGTACAGCCGCCTCGTATCGTATCCCGAGTCCAAAGCCGAGTGTCACGTGCGCCCCCCCGCCGTGAGGCGCCATGGCCGCTGAGGACTCGTGCGAGCAAGCCCTACAAGGGCGCTCTGAGCCCACGCCCAGCAGGTACAGGCACGTGGCCGAACCCCTGACCCAGGGTCAGCCGGATGAGCTCGCGGCGGGCCTCCCGCTGTCGGGAGTGGGGCGTCTCGTGGACTTCCACTACGGGATTCCCTCACTCTCAGCGGCGAGGACGCTGGAACTCGATGGAGACTTCGTTGCCATCCTGGCGCGTCTGGTAGGTCACCTTCTCCTTCAGCTTGATGGCGACCCGAACCGTGCGCGAGGGACCCGCGTTGGCGTCCACCGAGACGACCGCGGTGTCGAAGAAGGAGGTGTTCATCGACCGGGTGTTGTTCTCCTCGCCGATGCGGGTGTTCTCCAGCTCCAGCACCACTTCCTTGTTGCCCTCGGTGACGGTGTAGCGGACGGGCTCGTTGGTGCGCACGAAGACGCGCGAGGTGTTGGGCTCCTGCTTGAAGCCCACCTGCGTCATGGTCTTGCGGCGCGAGGACACATCGCCGCTGTCCCCCTGCTCCGGCTCACGGCGGGGTGTCTCGGCCTGGGCGATGCGCGTCTGGCGCGCCTCGGCCTGCTGGCGCCTGCGCTCCTCGGCGGCGGCCTTGCGCTCCTCGGCGGCGGCCTGGGCCTCCTCGAGCCTCGCCTGGCGATCCTCGGCGGCCTGGCGCTTCTTCTCCTCGGTGGCAGCGCGGGCCTCGTCCTGCTGGCGCTTCTTCGCCTCGGCCGAGGCCTGGGCGTCCGCCTCGCGGCGAGCCTTCTCATCGGCCTGCTGGCGCTGCTTCTGCTCCGCTGCGGCGCGGGCCTCGTCCTGCTGACGCTGCTTCTCGGCAGCCGCGGCCGACTCCTTCGCCGCACGCTCCTCCTGGAGGCGCCGCTGCTCGGCCTGCTGAGCCGACACCCGTGCGGACTCCTCCTGGGCCTTGCGCTCGGCCTCCGCCCGAGCCTGGGCCTGCCGCTGCGCCTCGGCATCCGCCTGGGCCGCCGTAGCCGCCTGAGCCGCCGCCTTCTCCTGCTGCTGACGGTCTGCCTGGGCCACCGCAGCCGCCTGAGCCGCCGCCTTCTCCTGCTGCTGACGGTCTGCCTGCGCCGCAGCCGCCGCCTGGTCCGCGGAGACCCCGGGCTGGGTGGCAGTCGCTGCCGGAGCCGTACCCGCCGCCGCCGGAGCCGTGCCCGGTGCGGTGGTGGGACGCGCCGCCACGGCCGCGCCCCCGCTGCCTGCCACGCTCACCACCAATGAGTTCCCGGTGGCCTGGATGTCCGTCTCCACCTCCCGCTCATAGCCGATGAGCACACGGGCGATCGCCGACTCGTCTGAGCCGTAGCTAGCCGTCCGAATGCCGGTGATGGTGCCGTTGCCGACGGTCACCTCCTCCTTCACGCCGGAGAAGACGGCCTCGGAGATGTCGATGACCAGACGGGGAGGGTCCGTCATCGTGAAGGTGGTGAAGTTGGGCTTCTTCGTCCCAACGATCTCCACCCTGCCGCCCGTCACGTTCACACCCGTGATGGTGTTGAGATTGCCTTGGGCCTGCCCCTCCTGCGCCAGGGCCACGGTGGGCACCAGGACGCAGGCAAGCAACGCAACCATGATGGCCTTCATCGGCGACTTCCCTCTAAACGGACGCATTGCGTCTCGAAGCTAGCACGCGCTGCTCAGGCTCCAACTTTCCAGCAATCCCGTCGCGAGCGCGTTGTTCCTGCTCTGAAAATGGCCATCGGGCCTTGCACTTCCAGCCTTCAACGACCGCGTCGCGGGAATCGGTTCACCGGCGCCTGGCAGTGGCACTGGTAGACGTCTACCAGCAATGTAGGTGGATGTACGCCATCACTGGTAGACGTCTACCAGTGGAGCCCTCGGGCGATAGCCCCCTCCCGCAGGCGGCACTGCGCTCACCGCAACCGAGGCAGGGCCGGCTTGCGGGTGCGGTGAGTGCGCGCGTACTCGATGAGGTTCTTGATGTCGTAGCAGATCTGCCGGATGTCGTGCCCCATCGTCAGCTCGATGTGGCTGTTGCCCTTCACCGGACGCCACAGCAGGTACTCGCTCTGGGCCGCGTGGTACACGCTCCGGGTGGACTCCACCGACGCCAGCGGATCCATGTCCCCAAAGATGATGGCCATGGGGATGTGGATCTTCGAGAAGCCCCGCTTGAAGTCGAACCCCGTGCGGTAGCAGACCATCTCCCCGCGGCGGATCCACCGGGCGAACTGCTCCCCCACCTTGCGCGGCTCGCGCTCGCCGCCCTCGCGCAGCAGCCAGCGCACGTCCTTGGAGCTGACGCGAGCGGGGTTGCTCAACCGGTTGATGCGGGTGGTGAGGCTGTTGACGACGGGGTGGTCCTCGGCGCGAGCGAGCTGCTTCTCGGCGAACTTCAGCCAGTCATCCACCGGAATGTAGTGGAAGCGGCGCTGCTGAGGCCCGTCCTTGGGCGCCAACCACCGGGCCAGCTTCTCATTGACGGCGGAGGCTCCCCGCGCGAGCAGCACCCGTCCGGTGTGCCCTACCCGATCCTCCAGGTTGAGGCCGGCGATCCCCAGATCGATGGCCGCGCCCAGCACCGGGGTGCCCAGGGCCAGCAGCCGCAGCGCCGCGATGCCCCGGCCCAGGTCCGCTGGAGAGCCGATGGTGATGAGGCCATCGAAGTCGTCGTGGATGCCGGCGTAACCGTAGCCGAGCATCCCGCCCATGGAGTGGCCACAATAGAAGATGCGCTCACGACGGGTGATGCGCTTGACCCCCGACACCGCCGCCGGCAGGTCATAGAGGAAGTAGCTGTCGATGTCCCAGCCGTAGTCCAGGTCCTGCGGCAGCGGGCGGCGGAAGCGCGCGGCGCGCTCCTTCTGGAACTCGAGGGAGCTCTTGCCGTGCCCGCGCAGCTCCAGGATGTGGATGTCCACCCCGAAGAACAGCAGGTTCTTGACGAACTGGCCGCTCGTCCAGGCGTGCCGGTTCTGGGAGAAGCCGTGCACCAGCAGCAGCGGCTCGCCAAACAGGGGTTGGGCAAAGGGCTGCTTGACGGGGCGGTACCGGGTGATGACCAGCGACCAGCCATCGGCCGTCTCCACCACGTACTTCGTCTTCTGGTACAGCGAGCGGAAGTCGAGCTCATCGACCGAGGGTGTATGGGGACCCGTTGGAGTCGCCGCTCTCCAATCCGGCAAACGCATGCCATGAATCTACGGACTGTGATGCAATGCGCCAAGGTTTCCACCGAGCCTGGCGCGTGCGGAACCCACCAGAAACAGTGAACCCGTGCACAGGATGACGTCTCCCGGCGCGGCACGAGCCCGGGCCGCCGCCAGGGCCGCATCCAGTGAAGGCCAGGCGCACACGTCCGCACACAGCGCACGGACCTCATCAAGGTAGTGCTCAGGGGCCAGCGAGCGAGGGGTATCGAGCGGGGTGAGGTGTACCGAGGTACAGCTTGGCAGGAGTGCACGCAGCATCGGTCCACGGTCCTTGTCGGCCACCACCCCGAAGACACAGTGCACCTTGCGACCCGGGTACAGCGCCCGCAGGCCAGCAAGCAGCACTTGCACTCCAGCGGGGTTGTGCGCGCCATCCAGCAGCACGGGGGGCGGGCCGCCCAGCTCTTCCAGGCGTCCGGGCCAACGAGCCCCGGCGAGTCCCGCCCGCAGGGCCTCCGGGGAGACGGAGACTCCTCGCGCCGAAAGCTGCTCCAGGCAGGCGAGCGCCACCGCCGCATTCTGCTGCTGGTGCTCACCACGCAGGCCCAGGGTGAGGCCCTCCAGCGAGAGGCCCGGTCCGTCGTAGGCGAGGCTGCCGTCCGGGCGCGCCACCAGGGAGAAATCCCGTCCCTCCAGGAGCAGAGGCACACCCAACTCCCCTGCCCTGCGCTCAATGGCGGCGAGGGCCTCGGGCTCCTGGCGGCTCACCAAGACCGGCACACCCGGCTTGAGGATGCCGGCCTTCTCCCCGGCGATGGCTCCCAGGGTGTGGCCCAGGTACTCCATATGATCGAAGGACACCGGAGTGATGGCGGTGACGAGCGGCTGGCAGGCGCTCGTGGCATCCAACCGCCCGCCCAGGCCTACCTCCACCACGGCCACGTCCACGGCCTCGCGCGCGAAGTGCCAGAAGGCCACCACGGTGCCGAACTCGAAGTACGTCAGCGAGGTGGCCGCGGCCGGGTGCCGCTCGAGCACCTCGAGGATCCGCTGGCCAAAGAGCTCGTCCTCAATCTCCACCCCGCCCACGCGGATGCGCTCGTTGACGCGCACCAGGTGCGGCGAGGTGTAGAGCCCCACCCGGTGGCCCGCGGCGTGGAGGGCAGCGGAGGAGAAGGCACAGGTGCTGCCCTTGCCATTGGTGCCCGCCACGTGGAGCACGGGGTAGCGGCGCTCGGGGTGGCCGAGCGCTTCCAACGTCTCCTGCACCCGCTCGAGGCCGAGCTTGATGCTGGAGGGACTGAGCCGGGAGAAGAACTCCAGGGCCTCCGCCGGCGTCCGGGGCAGCATCATCGCTCGCGGGGACTAGCCGAGCAGGTTGATGAGCTGGCCCAGCGCCCCGCGCATCTCCTTGCGCGGCACGATGGCGTCGATCATTCCGTGCTCGACGAGGAACTCGGAGCGCTGGAAGCCCTCGGGGAGCTTCTGGCGGATGGTCTGCTCGATGACGCGCGGGCCAGCGAAGCCGATGAGGGCCTTGGGCTCGGCGAGGATGATGTCACCCAGCCACGAGAAGGAGGCCGCCACGCCACCGGTGGTGGGATGCAGCAGCACCGAGATGTAGGGCTTGCCCACGTTGCGGAAGCGGGCGATGGCCGCGCTCGTCTTGGCCATCTGCATGAGGGAGAAGATGCCCTCCTGCATGCGCGCGCCGCCCGAGGCCGAGAACACGATGGCCGGGCACTTCAGCTCATGGGCGCGCTCGAAGACGCGGGTGACCTTCTCGCCCACCACCGAGCCCATGGAGCCGCCCATGAACTCGAAGACGAAGCAGCCGACTGACACCGGCTTGCCCTCGATGCGGCCCACGCCGGAGATGAACGCGTCGTTCTCGCCGAGCGCCTTGCGGGTGGACTTGAGCCGGTCCTTGTACTTCTTCGAGTCCGAGAAGCTCAGCGGATCCTGCGGCTCCAGCTCCTTGTCGAACTCCTCGAAGCTGTCGGGGTCCAACAGGGTCGCCAGGCGAGTGCGCGCCGCCCACGGCAGGTGGTGCTCACAGTGCGGGCAGACGTTGAGGTTCTTCTCCAACTCCTGCCGGTAGATGATCTCATCGCAGCTCTCGCACTTGGCCCAGAGCCCCTGCATGCGGCTGGGGGCTTCGATGGGCTCGGGAGCGGTGGCGATACGGGGCTTCTTGGAGAACCAGGCCATGGAGGGGCGGATAATCCCACTGTGCGCGGCCCGTCAACTCCCATGCGCATCCCCGCCTCCAGAGAGGACCCGGGAGGTCGCCCGCCCGGAGGGGTGCCCGCCTCGGAACTCGGGTCAGAACTCGAAGGTGTCGCCCAGCTCGAGGATCTCCACCGGCATGGCCCCCAGCTCCTTCTTCAACTGAGGAAGGAAGGCGGGCTTGAGGTGGTAGACGAACACGTTGCAGCCGTTGCGCTGGAACTTGGTCAGCTCGCTCTCGAGCGTCTGCGGCGTGAGGTGACCGGAAACGTCGGCCAGTTGATGCAGTGCGTTGGGGAAGCTCGTCTCCACCAGGAGCGCCTTGAGGGTGGGCGTCTGGTTGAGCACCTTCCACAGCTTGTCGGTGGGCCCGGTGTCCCCGCTCATGGCCATGGAGGTGCGGCCGCGCGTAATCACGAAGCCGCAGGACTCCACCGGGTGGTGCACGGGGATGGACTGCACCGTGTAAGGGCCCACCTGGAACGTGCTGCCAGCCCGGAAGGGCTTGATGCGCAGCACCGGCTCCTTGCGCGTGGGAATGCGCGTGAAGTCCGGCCAGAGGGCGTTGTTGAACATGTTCTCGCGCAGCGCACGGGCGCACTCACGCGAGGCATGGATGGTCACCGGCTTGTCCCGCCGGCCGATGATCAGATCCGCCATCAGCGGCAGATCCTTCACATGATCGAAGTGGCTGTGACCAACGAGGATGTCGTCGACCTTGCACAGCTGCTCCAGCGACAACGTGCTGGTGAGCGCGCCCGCGTCCAGCGCGAGCACGTCATCCACCAGGAAGCACGTGGTGCGGCAGGAGGGAAGCTCACCGCCATGGCAGCCGAGAACCTGGAGCTTCACGCTAGAGCTCTCCGAACTTCCACTTCATCTCCAGGTATTGGAGGAAGTCGTGGACGCGAGCCGTGTCATAGACGGTGAGTCTGTCACCGGCACGCTCCACCAGACCGGCCCGCTCCAGGCGGTCCAGCATGTTGCGGATGGCCGGCTCGCCCACGCCAATCTGCCGGGGCAGCTCCCGCACCGGCAGCTCGATCTCCACTCCCTCCTCCATGGCCCGCCCGCGCGTCTGGCACACCTGGAGGATGTGGTGCACCACCCGGCTGGCCGGGTCCGCGTGCAGCAGGTTTTCAATCTGCGCGTCCGCCTCGGACAGCCGCTCGGCCAGCTTCTTGATCATCCGCACGGCGATCTCCGCGTTGCCGCGGATCATCCCTTCGAACGTCTTGGGATCGATGACCAGGAGCTTGGCGTCCTCGCTGACCGAGGCCGTGGCGTTGCGAGGCTTGTTGGAGATGATGGCCATCTCCCCGAAGAACTCGCCCGGGCCGAGCACGGCCAAGACCTTCTCCACGTCCCGCACGCGCTTGGAGATGGCGATTCGTCCCGATTGGATGACGAACATCTCCTTGCCAGGCTCGCCCTCACGGAAGAGGACAGTGCCCTTCGGGAATTCCTTGCCGAATCGCTGAAATAGGGTTTCCTCGGCGCCCATTGCAGGGCGAGTTAAGCCGCCCCCATCGATAGGGTCAAATTCCGGCCGGAAATTGATGTCCGCCAGGCTGCTGGTGTCGTCCAGACGCCCACCCCCGGGGGCTGAGCTGTCCAGGACGACGCGAATGTGACACCCGGGGTGCTTCCAGCCGAGACAAGCGGAGGGGGAAGCCGATAGAAGGCCCGCCCGTGGGAACGACCTACAAGCAGGCAGGAGTGGACATCGAGGCGGGCGATGCGTTCGTCGAGCGCATCAAGCCCTATGCGGCGCGGACGGTGAGACCGGAGGTGGTCGCCGGGGTGGGCGGCTTCGGGGGACTGTTCGCCCTGCCGCCCGGGAAGTACCGGGAGCCGGTGCTGGTGGCAGGCACGGACGGGGTGGGCACCAAGCTGAAGGTGGCCTTCCAGGCGGGCCGGCATGGGACGGTGGGGATCGATCTGGTGGCCATGTCGGTGAACGACATCCTCACCTGCGGGGCGGAGCCGCTCTTCTTCCTGGACTACTTCGCCACGGGGCGGCTGGAGGTGGACGCCGCGGCCGAGGTGGTGAAGGGCATTGCTCAGGGGTGTGAGCAGGCGGGGTGCACGCTGCTGGGCGGGGAGACGGCGGAGATGCCGGGCTTCTACGCGCGGGGCGAGTACGACCTGGCCGGCTTCTGCGTGGGCGTGGTGGAGCGCTCGGAGATCATCGACGGCAAGAGCGTGGCGCCGGGCGATGCGCTCATCGGACTGCCCTCCTCCGGCCTGCACTCCAACGGCTACTCGCTGGCGCGCAAGGTGCTGCTGGAGGATGCGAAGCTGAAGCTGGACGCGGTGCCCGAGGGCCTGGACCGGCCGCTGGCCGACGCGCTGCTGGAGCCGACGCGCATCTACGTGAAGGACGCGCTGGCGCTGATGAAGGCGGTGAAGGTGAAGGGCTTCGCGCACATCACCGGCAGCGGGATTCCGGGCAACCTGCCGCGGTGCCTGCCGGACGGGACGCGGGCGGTGCTGGACGAGAAGACGTGGAAGCGTCCGGCCATCCTCGAGCTCATCCAGAAGCTGGGCGGAGTCGAGCGCAAGGAGATGTACGACACCTTCAACATGGGCCTGGGGCTCATCGCGGTGGTGGCGAAGACGGACGTGCCGGCGGCGCTGGCGCTGCTGAAGTCGCGAGGGGTGGAGGCGTCGGAGGTGGGCCGCGTGGAGGCGGGCCAGGGCGAGGCGACGGCGGTCATCGAGGCATGAGCGGCCGGACGAAGCTGGGCGTGCTGGTGTCGGGCAGCGGCAGCAACCTGCAGGCGCTGCTCGACGCGTGCGCGCAGCCGGGCTTCCCGGCCGAGGTGGCGGTGGTGGTGTCCAACATCCCCACCGCCTTCGCGCTGGAGCGGGCGAAGAAGGCCGGAGTCCGGGCGGAGGTGCTGGAGCACAAGGCCTTCGGCTCGCGGGCGGACTTCGAGAAGGCACTGGTGGAGAAGCTGGTGTCCGCGGGCGTGGAGTGGGTGTGCCTGGCGGGCTTCATGCGGCTGCTGGGTACGGACTTCCTGGGACGCTTCGCGGGGAAGGTGCTGAACATCCACCCCTCGCTGCTGCCGGCCTTCCCGGGACTGCATGCGCAGCGGCAGGCGCTGGAGCGCGGGGTGAAGGTGGCCGGGTGCACGGTGCACTTCGTGGACCCGGGCATGGACACGGGCCCCATCATCGCGCAGGCGGCGGTGCCGGTGCTGCCCGGGGACGACGAGGCGGCGCTGACGGCGCGCATCCTGAAGGAGGAGCACCGGCTGTACCCGCTGGTGGTGAAGCTGGTGACCACGGGGGCGGTGCGGCAGGAGGGCGGGCGCGTGGTGTCAGAGGCGGGGCCGGCCGTGGGAGAGCTGAGCCTGCGCAACCCCGGGGAGCCGGGATGACGCGCGAGGAGCGGGTCGCGGCGCTGCGCGAGGCGCCCGTGGTGCTGGTGAGTGCGTGCCTGCTGGGCGAGGCGTGCCGGTACGACGGCATGTCGAAGGGCTCGAGCAAGGTGCTTCAGGCACTGGAGGGCAAGGAGGTCGTGCCCATGTGCCCGGAGACGGGTGCAGGCCTGGGCATCCCCCGGCCTGCCGTGGAGCTGAAGGGCGGCGCGGGCGCGGAGGTGCTGGCGGGCAAGGCCCGGGCGGCGGAGGTGGAGTCGGGGAAGGACCGGACGGAGGCCTTCCGCCACGGCGCGGAGCTGGCGCTGGCGGCGGCGCGGCGCTTCGGAGTGAGGGTGGCGCTACTCAAGGAGCGCAGCCCCTCGTGCGGCACCCAGGGCACACACGTAGATGGTGCGGTGGTACGAGGCCAGGGCGTCACGGCCGCCCTGCTCTCTCAGGCCGGCCTCATCGTGGTGAGCGACGAGGAGTTGTGAGCCTGGAGCGCCGCTGACGCAGTGCGCCGGTGACGTGGACGCAACACCCGTACGGTTCCTCTCGATAATCAGGAAACGTATTCGTGGTGGAGGCTCCCATGTCCCTGAAGTCGATTGGCAACTCGCGTCCCTCCCAGGTCCGCACGGAGCCTTCGCAGACGCAGACCACTCGTTCGCGCGCCAGCGAGCCCGCGGCCCCCACCAACCGGGTGCTGGAGAGCCGCTTCGACAAGCCGGCCGCTGCCCAGGGAAAGCGCCTGACCCCGGGAACGGACGGGACGAGCCCCGTGCGCTCCTTCACGCAGCGCGCCGTGGAGGCCCGCGCCGCCACCAGCCCGCTGGGGGAAGCCGGGAAGGCGGTGAAGGACTTCCTCTCCCGCCTCAACCCGGGTGACGACACCATCGCCATCTTCGACTCCTTCGGCTCGGGCGTCACTCACGGCGACGACGTGGGGCACGTCGTGGACGAGAACAGCGAGTACTCGGCCGATGAGATCCGCACGGTAGGAGTGGGCTCCACCTCGGCGCCTCCGGGAGCCTCGCTGGACGAGCGCATCGAGCACCGCACCGCCAGCTTCCTCGACAGCACCTCGGACGCCATGCAGGGGCTCCTGGACAACCCGGGCGACATCACCGTCATCAACCAGTCCCAGAGCATCAGCCCGGTGCGCATCGCCGATGAGATGTGGCGGGACGTGCGCAACGACCCGGAGGCCAAGGCGGCGCTCGCCAAGGAACTGGGGCTGGAGGAAGGCGCCTCCGACACGGAGGTGCTCCAGGCGCTCGTGGACCGCGTGGACGGCGTCTTCGAGAACAGCAAGGACATCGCCAAGGCCAAGGCGCGGTACGACGACATGTCCGGGAAGTTGGAGGACGCGGGCATCCTTCACGTGGTGACGGCCGGCAACACCGGTGACTTCCTCGACACCCTGGACGACATGGGCGTCAAGTACGACGGGGACTTCGCCGACTCGGTGCTCTTCAACGAGCACACCCTCGTGGTGGCCGCCTCCACCGGTGGCCTCAAGGACCGCATCGCGGACTTCTCCACGCCGAGCGACTTCGTCACCGTGGCCATCGACGGCACGGACATCGAGGTCGAGGGTGGCAGGACGGCCGATGGGACGTCCTTTGCTGCCCCCCAGGTGACGGCGCTCATCGCCGAGATGCGCCGCATCAACCCCGACCTCACCAACGACCAGGTCCGCGACATCCTCGCCCAGGCCGCCACGGACACCCGGGCCACCGAGCAGGAGGAGGGCCACGGCATCCTGGATGCGGACAAGGCGCTCGCGCTGGCGAGGGCCTCGCTCCTGAAGGACCTGCCGGTGATGCGCGCGGTGTAATCCCGCCTGCCTGCTCTCCAGCCTTCGGCTCGGCCCGGACCTTCTCGCTTGACGGAAGGGCCGCCATCGCCCAGGAACGCATGGGAAGCCATGGCCAACATCCTGGGACATAGCGTCGAACCACCCAGCCCCTGCAGCTACCTGCCGGACCAGCTCGCCTCACTGGAGCAGCTGGTGATGCAGGACGTGACGGCTGAAGAGTACGAACGGATGCTCGTGCGCGGGTGGCGCCGGTTCGGCCCGCTGTACTTCCGACCCGCATGCCAGGCGTGCAACCGGTGCATCTCGCTGCGCATCCCTACGGACACCTTCCAGCCCAACCGCAGCCAGCGCCGCGCTCGGGCCGCGTGCGCCCACTTCCGCGTGGAGGTGGGCCGGCCCCGCGTGGACGAGGATCGGCTGGCGCTCTATCGCGCCTGGCACGCCGAGCGGGAGCAATCTCGCGAGTGGGACGCCGCGCCGATCGGCATGCGCGAGTACTTCCTCCAGTTCGCCTTCCCCCACCCGTCCGCGCGCGAGGTGGCGTACTACGACGACACCGCCGAGGGTGGGACGAAGCTGGTGGGCCTGGGCATCTGTGACGAGACGCCCCACGCCTGGAGCGCGGTGTACTTCTTCTTCGATCCCACGTACGCGCGCTGCTCGCCGGGCTCCGCCAATGTGGTGTTCCAGGTGGAGCTGGCCCGAGCACGGGGAATCCCCCACGTGTACCTCGGCTACCGCGTCCAGGAGTGCGCGTCCCTTCGCTACAAGGGCACGTTCCGCCCCCACGAGCTGCTCGAAGGCCGCCCCGCGCCAGAGGAGCCCCCGCGCTGGCTTCCGGCGGAGCCCTCTGAAGAGCCACAGCCGTAGGTCCACCGGCCTCCCCGGCCCTTTTTGGGCTCCTAGAGAGGGAAAGCGCTGCCGGGCCCACGGCAACGTGTGTAGTGTGCGCCCCGCAATGCCGACGCCAGTCGCCAAATCCAAGCCGCTCCCCTCCGCCACGGCGCCCTCCCGGCACGTCTATGACGTGATCGTCCTGGGCAGCCAGCTCGGCGGAGCGCTCGCCGCGGCACTGCTCGCCAAGCGGGGATACAGCGTGCTCCTGGTGGAGCACGACGGGACCGGGCCGGGCTACGAGCACGATGGCTTCGTGCTGCCCTACGCGCCCTTCATCGCCCCGGCCCTCAAGACGATGCCCGCGGTGGAGGAGGCCTTCACCGAGCTGTCGCTCAACACGGCGCTCCAGCGCAACCAGCAGCCCCACGTGCCCGAGCTGCAGCTCGTGATGCCGCGCCACCGCGTGGACCTGCACGCCGACGCGGTCCGCCGCCGCGCCGAGCTCCTGCGCGAGTTCGACGCCAACGGCGAGCGCATCCTCGCGGACGTCACCGCCACCGCCCTCCAGCACGAGCCCTCCGACACCTTCTTCAAGGAAGGTCCGCCGCTGCCGCCGGACGGCATCCTGGAGTCCTGGAACCTCAAGAAGCGCGTGGGCCAGCACCCGGGGCTCCAGACGGAGCCGCGCCTGGCGGGAGAGGACGAGCCCTCGAAGCTGCTGCGCGGCCTGCTGCCCTTCCTCGTCCACCTGGATCAGCCCAACACGCCCCTGGCGCGCACGCGCGCCCTGTCCCAGGCGCTGCAGACGCCCTGGCGCTACCCGGGTGGGCGTGATGGCCTGCGCCAGCTCCTCTTCGAGCGGCTCGTGGAGCTGGGAGGAGACCTGCTCAGCCCCGAGAACACCGACACCTACGTGGTGGAGGAGCTGCACTTCGAGGGGAGCCGCTTCTCCGCGGTGAAGCTGCTGCGCTCGGACACGCTCTACCGGGCCTCGTGCCTGGTGTCTGCCACTGACGCGGGGGCGCTGCGCCGGCTCATCACGGACCGCAAGAAGCACCGCGGCCTGAGCGAGCACCTGGACCTGTCCACCCTCAAGTCCTTCCTCTTCGCGGTGAACTGGGTGCTGCCCGAGGCGGTGGTGCCGCGCGGAATGGGAGAGCTGCTGCTGGTGGACACCCAGGACGCCGAGCTGGGCCCCCTGCTCCTCCAGCAGCACCCCGCCCGGACGCCCGACGGCAAGGAAGACCCCTCGCTGCGCGTCGTCTGCGCCGGAGGCTTCGTCCCCGCCAGCGTGCGAGACCTGGGCGAGGGCTACCTCCAGTCGCTGGCCATGCGCATCGACGCCCACCTCGACGCGCTGATGCCCTTCTCGAAGGACAAGCGCCTGCTGCGCTCGGCCCCTTACCTGGATGCCGGCGCGGTGCGGGGCAGCCGCCTCATGCCCCACCCGCACTACGTCTTCGACACGGAAGCGGTGCTGGGCGTCTCGGGGTTGAAGCAGCACACTCCCACGAAGAACCTGCTGCTGGCCGGACGCGAGGTCCTCCCGGGCCTGGGGCTCGAGGGGGAGTTCCTGGCGGGTGCCCGGGCGGTCCGCCTCGTCCAGGAGATGCTCAAGAAGAAGGCGGTCCTCAAGCGCTGAGGCCCGATCAGACTGGATTTTCGGGTGGTTTGTAGATAGGTTCCGCCGCTCTCTTAGGGCGGGCTTTCAATTCGTCCCTGATTTCAAGGAGTTGGCAGTCATGGCCTGGAAGTGTGACATCTGCGGGAAGCGGCCGCTCGTGGGCAACAACGTCAGCCACGCGAACAACAAGACGAAGAAGCGGACCCTCCCGAATCTGCAGAAGATCCGGGCGTCCGTTGAGGGCCGCACGGAGCGCGTGCTGGCCTGCACCCGCTGCATCAAGGCGGGCAAGGTGACCAAGGCAGCCTGAGGTCGCCCGTGAGCTCGCGGGTGGGAAGATCGCGCTCGAAGAAGACCGCGCTCCCGCCCAGCGAGCGGCAGCACCCCCGGTCGGAGGACCTGGACCTCGTCTCTACGGAGGAGGTCGTCCGCCGGTTGCATCAAGAAGATGAAGTCGCCGTCCGTGCGGTCCGTCCCGCGCTCGCCGAAGTGGCGCGAGTGGCTCGGACCGTGGCGGATGCGTTGCGGGCGGGTGGCCGTCTGCTCTACGTGGGAGCGGGAACCAGCGGGCGCCTTGGGGTGCTCGACGCGAGTGAGTGTCCCCCCACCTTCGGAGCCTCCCCCAGCCAGGTTCAAGCGGTGATCGCCGGTGGACGCCGGGCGATGACTCGCGCGGTCGAAGGCGCGGAGGATGACGCCGAGGCCGGCGCCACATCCATGAACCGGCTGCGCGTGAGCCCCCGGGACGTGGTGTGCGGCATCTCCGCGAGTGCCCGGACGCCCTTCGTATTAGGCGCGCTGGACGAGGCCCGGCGGAGGGGAGCGCGCACGGTGCTGGTGTGCTGCAACCGGCCAGGCCCGAAGGCGAAGGCGGACCACGTGCTGCTGGCCGAAACGGGGCCGGAGCTGGTGGCGGGCAGCACGCGGCTGAAGGCGGGCACGGCGACGAAGCTGATCCTCAACGCGCTCACCACGGCGGCCTTCGTGTCGCTGGGCAAGGTGTACCGGGGACGAATGGTGGACGTGCGGCCCACGAACGAGAAGCTGCGCGAGCGGGCGGCACGAATGGTGGCGGAGCTGACGGACCTGACACCGGCGGCGGCCAAACGGCTGCTGGAGCAGGCGGGCAATGAGGTGAAGGTCGCACTAGCGATGCACTTCACGGGGCTGCCCGCGAAGGAAGCAAAGCGCCGCCTGAAACAAACCCCGTTGAGAGACCTGGCCTGACAACCCCTCTCCCTCCGGGAGAGGGACGGGGTGAGGGTGCCGGAAACAGTCAGGTTCAACCCCGTGGCGCTACCCGCGCAACCACTCCACCGCGCGCTCGAACACGGCCGTGAAGCCGCGCTCGACCTCTGCCTCGTCGACCCCCTGGAGGGGAAACGGGTTCGCGTGATCATAGTCGTACGCCATATCGAGGATCTCCACCCGAGCGCCGGAGCCCGAGAGCGTCCCGGCCACGGCCTCGGCCGGCATCACGGTGTCCTTGCGAAGCGGGATCGCCCGAACCCGCGAGCCGATCCGATGGAGAGCGGCCTCGCGCTCGGCATGGTGCCGATCATCACGCACCATGAGCTCGAAGGCACGGCCCACGGCGTCCTCTGAGAGGAGCCTGCCCAGCGCGGGCCGGTGCTGCTTGTGCGAATCGAGCTGCTCCAGGAACACGTGCAGCGCACGAGCGGCCGCGCTGTCGAGAATCTCCCGGGCCAGCGGCGACGTCTGCGACAGAAGACAGCCGCCGCAGAAGGTCACGAGCCGCGAGTCGGCGAACCGTCCGCCGTCATCGGCCATGAAGAGAAGCTCCGCCAGGAAGGCGCCGATGGAGTACGCGAAGACGTCGAGCCGGGCACCGGGCGCGAGGAGCGGCTCGTCTCCCCGGTAGACGCTCTCGGAGAGGCGAGAGAGATCCCTCAGGGTGCGCACGCCCGACCAGATGAAGCGGTCCGGACGGGCGTGGATGCGGGTGCTCAGGGCGGCGTTCGCGAAGCTGGAGGCCTCGAGCTCCGGCATGCGGCGCATGCGCTCGCGGCTGAGCTGCCGCATGGACCGCGGATCGGCCCAGATGGCCGGGGACCTGTCCATGTGGAAGGCGGTGGGAAAGAGGATGACGGGCACGCCCAGCCCCTCGACGAGGGTCTTCGCCCAGGGCAGGTACTTCTCCCAGCGGCGCTCGTTGAGGCCATGGAGGAGAACCACCCCTCGGGAGCTCCGCTCGCACCCGGGCGGCGCGACGACCCGGTACGGAAACTCGAGGTTCTCCTCGACGCCGTCATCCCGGTCGAGCAGCCCCTTGAGGGACTCGGGTTCGAGAGCGCCTTCCGGCACCGGGAGCGGCTGCGGTCCCCCATCAGCAGGCTCTTCCGCGGAGCGGAATCGGCGCTGGTGCAGCACGAGCCCGGTGTCCATGGATCCGGCGCCTCGCCCGTCTTCAAAGGCCTCGGCGAGTCTGCGGAACGTGCCGACGTAGCTCATGCAACCCCTCCCAGGGACAGACCGCCATCCCGTCCCCCATGGTGTCACGGAATCGGCCAGGCGCGTGTCGCGGAGGAGATGACAAAGGCCAGGACAGGGCCCCACAGCGCCCTCCCCTGGCCTGAGCTCATCCCACGAGCGTGGGCACTACGGCGCGGAGCAGCTGTTCACGCGGCTCTGCGAGACGGCGAACAAGAGGGCATCTCGCATCGTGCCCGGCTGATCCGCCCGGAAGAAGCTCCCCTTGCCCGCCAGGGAGATGCTCTGGAGCATGGGGCTGCTATCGCCGTAGCCGACGACGAACGTGCGCACCGTCTGGCTCCCCGGCATGTCGCCGCGCAGGTCCATGTGCGACAGGAAGAAGGCCACGTCATCCATGAAGTTCTTGTTGCCCACGCCCAGGCCGGTGGGCCAGTTGTAGGCCTCCATGCCGTAGTCACACGTTGCCTTGGTGGCGCCGAACAGGTGGCAGTAGTTCACGCCCCCCACGTTGGGGTTTGTCTCGGGGTTGGACGGGTCGAACGTGAGCAGCGAGCCATCGGGGTGCCTGGCTCCATGGGATTCGAGGATGTCCATCATCTTGGTGATGGGCACACTGTTGTCGTAACGAGGCGTTCCGCTGGTCACCACGATGACGGCGTTGTTCTGCGAGTCATTGCAGACGGCTCGGTCATACCCGGTCCCCTCCCAGGGCTGACCCGGCAGATAGATGCCCAAAGCCGTCTTGGGAGGCTTGAGCCATTCGTCAGACGCCATGCCCCAGAAGACGCCTTCCTGGCCCGTGTGCGTGTTGTTGTAGGTGCCGCCGTTGCAGCAACCCGGCCAGCCGAAGTACCCGGGGCTCACGGGCTGCTGGAACCAGTTCGACCACTTGCCATCCACCACCTGCGAGGAGAAGTAGCCACCCAGACCAAACAGGGCCTCGCCGAGGGAGCGCTCGATGTTGCGAAACACCACCTGGTTGACGGCCTGCCTCAGCCTGGGCCGGTTCAGCGCCGCCTCGTTGATGGTCGGAGAGGACTGGTCGCACGTCGGACGAATCTTCTCGAGCATCTCCGGCGGGTCGTACCAGCCGTGATCCCTTCCGAAGGTGGCCACGCCCATGCGCGTGTTGGACACCGTGCTGATGACGTCCTTGAGCGCCTTGCGCGCAATCACGAACCTGGGCGGACGCACGTTGAGCACGCGGCCGCTCAGCACCCACTTGCGGTACGCCTCGGGCGGGGGCGGCGCCTCTCCTGTTATCGACTCCTTCCGAGCGGGCGGGAAATCGTCGTCGTTGAAGGAATCACCCGTGTTCGCGGTGATGAGCGGACCACGCCACCACCCCTTGGTGGCCAGACACTGCTCGCACTCCTGCATCACTTCCGAGTTGTACCAGCCATCACTCGTCTTCCAGTTGGTGATCTCGTAGCACGCATACAGGGCAGTCGTCTGCCCGCTCAGGGACGAGGTGGAGGAGCTGAGCGACCACGGGTAGTCCTCCGTCTCCCAGGCCACGCGCCGGCCGCGCGCATGGTAGAACTTGCCTGGCTCGAAGAAGGGCGTCGTACCGAAGTCCGCGTCGTTGTCGTAGATGACAGAGCCGTTCTTGGCCGCATCCGGACTGTACTTGTCGAACCAGCTCATCGCGGCGACCAGTGCCGGGTCCGTGCAGCCCGTGTTGATGAAGTGCCCGAACTCACTGTCCTGGCCACGCTGGCCGTTCCCCGGGTTGGGAACGGGGGGGTTCCAGCCGGGAGTGAAGACCTCGGGCAGGTACTGCGGGAAGTCCTGCATGGACTCGCTGTTGTCCACCAGGAAGACGACCCCCGACGGGACCTCCTGCGCCCGGACCGGGAGGGGCAGCAGCCCTGACACCCCGACCGCCACCAGCCCCACGGTCAATCCCAGCCGTTGGCCGGACGACCGCCTCGAAAAACCTACACGTCTACCCAAATCACTGCGCATGTCACGGGCTCCTGGGGTGGATGCTCAACGGCTCACATGGCCACGACCGGCCTCGAGGCGGCGTCCTTGATACCTCAATGAGCAAGCACCTGCATATAGCGAAAGCAAACCCTGACATCGAATGAGCGCCTCATGCGCCCTGACAACAAAGCTGCCGTAAGAGCGTAAGACTCATCACGAAAGCCCTGCAAGGTTTGCGGTATGAAAGGTTTGCGGTATGAAAGGTTTGCGCAGTCCTTCTGGAGCACCCGCGAGCCTCGTACGTGTTTCTCTGTATGCCCGTCACCAGAAATGACGAAGGCCAGGACAGGGCCTCATGGCATCCTCCCCTGGCCTCGACTCACCCCGTCAAAAGGTCCACCTTCACGAACTGGTCGCAGTAGTTCACACCGCCCACGGCGGTGTCCGTCTCGGGATTGGCCGGGTCGAAGGTGAGCAGCAAGCCATCCGGGCGCCTGGCCCCGTTGGCCTTGAGGATGTCCATCATCCGGGTGATGGGCAGGCATTCAACGTATCGTTATAGGAATTCAGATTGTTGAAGGAGGAATCGAACGAGAACGGGTATTCCTTCACCTGCCAGGCCAGGCGCCGGCCGCGAGACATGTAGAACCTGTTCGGATCGAAGAACGGAGAGGCGAACTGGGGGTCGCTGTCGTAGGCGATGGAGCCGAAAAAACTCCACGTGTACTTGATTCACTTTGCATTTCGCGGTCTCCAGAGTCCAAACCACACACAGCCCCGACCGGCCTCGAGGTCCTCTCCCCTGTCTGGGGATGAGCGCTCGTCTGACGTGGATACAGTTTGGCCCTGACACCGACGGCTTGGAGTATGGGAAGTACGTAGGGCTCCAACCATGACCGTGAAACGGCCTCGCACGGACGGTCCGCGGCCGGCACAGCGCGTCTTCCCACTGAGACTCCCAGTGCGAGTGGATTTGGTGGCGCTGGCGCAGGAAGACGTGCAAATTGCCCGGCCGCCTACACCAAGGCGAACTTCCAGGAGTCCTCACAGATGAAGCTCTATTACGCCCCGGGTGCCTGTTCGCTGTCGCCGCACATCGTCCTGCGCGAGGCGGGCCTGTCCTTCGAGGTTGAGAAGGTCGACCTGCGCAGCAAGAAGACGGAGTCCGACAAGGACTTCAACACCATCAACCCCAAGGGCCAGGTCCCCACCCTTCAGCTCGAGGACGGCAGCACCCTCACCGAGGGCCCCGCCATCGTTCAGTACCTCGCCGACAAGGCACCCCAGTCCAAGCTCGCTCCGGCCAACGGCACCCTGGAGCGCTACCGCCTCCAGGAGCTGCTCAACTTCATCACCACCGAGCTGCACAAGGGCTTCAGCCCCCTCTTCAACCCCACGTACCCCGAGGACGCGAAGAAGATCGTCCGCGACAACCTCGCCAAGCGCTTCGACTACCTGAACGCCTATCTGGAGAAGGGTCCCTACGTCACGGGCGAGCAGTTCACCGTCGCTGACGCCTACCTCTTCACCGTCCTCAGCTGGACGGCGTTCGTGAAGATCGACCTGGGCCAGTGGCCGGTGCTGAAGGCCTACCACGAGCGCGTGGCCAGCCGTCCCCACGTGCAGGCGGCTCTCAAGGCCGAGGGCCTGCTGAAGTAATCCCCTGAAATCCCGGTGCCCGGGCCTCATCACGGCCCGAGCACCCCGTGCGCGGAGGAATGGGCAGCGCTGGCGCGGCCGTGCTGTAGTCGGCGCCCCTGTTCCGGACCGGAGACCGCACGGTGAAAGCCCTTTCCCTCCTCGCCCTCGTCCTCGCCGCGATTGTCTGGCCCGCCGGCCCCGCACTCGCCGCGAAGGCTCCCTCCCCCGCCCTCGAGGGACTCGACGCGCTCTACCCCGAGCTCGACGCCCTCTACAGGGAGCTGCACCAGAACCCGGAGCTCTCCCTCCAGGAGGAGAAGACCGCGGCGAAGCTCGCCGAGCGCCTGCGCAAGCTGGGGTTCGAGGTGACGCAGAAGGTCGGCGGCCATGGCGTGGTGGCGGTCCTGCGCAACGGAAAGGGCCCCACGGTGCTGCTGCGCACCGACCTGGATGCGCTCCCGGTGGAGGAGAAGACGGGACTCCCCTATGCCAGCAAGGTGATGGCTCAGGATGACTCCGGCCAGAGCGTGCCCGTGATGCACGCCTGCGGGCATGACGTCCACATGACGGTCTGGACGGGCACCGCCACCCTGCTGGCGCGCGCGAAGGACCGGTGGCGCGGCACCCTCGTCATGGTGGGCCAGCCTGCCGAGGAGCGGGGCAGCGGAGCGCGGCGGATGCTCGAGGATGGCCTCTACAAGCGCTTCCCCAAGCCGGACTTCGCCGTCGCCGTCCACAACAGCGCCTCCGCCGTGGCGGGCTCCGTCGAGTACGTGTCCGGCTATGCCCTGGCCAACGTGGACTCGGTGGACATCACCCTCTACGGCAAGGGCGGGCACGGCGCCTACCCGCACACCACCGTGGACCCCATCGTGCTCGCGGCCCGCACCATCCTCTCGCTGCAGACGCTCGTGAGCCGGGAGAAGTCCCCCCTCGAGCCCGCCGTGGTGACGGTGGGCTCTGTCCACGGCGGCACCAAGCACAACATCATCCCGGACGAGGTGAAGCTCCAGCTCACCGTGCGCTCCTACAAGCCCGAGGTCCGCAAGCAGCTCCTCGCCGGCATCGAGCGCGTGGTGAATGCCGAGGCCACCGCGGCCGGCGCGCCCCGCAAGCCCGAGGTGGCCGTCACGGAGGGGACGCCCGCCACCTACAACGATCCGGAGCTGACGAAGCGGCTGATCGGCGCCGTCACCCGGGTGCTCGGCAAGGAGAACATCCGTGAGGCCCAGCCCGTCATGGGCGGCGAGGACTTCTCCGAGTACAGCCTCGCGGGAGTCCCCGCGGTGATGCTCTGGCTGGGCACCGTCGAGCCGAAGCGGCACGCGGAGGCCAAGGCAGCGGGCGAGACGCTGCCCTCCTTGCACTCGCCCCTCTTCGCCCCGGACCGGGAGCGCACCCTCCGCACCGGCGTCACCACCCTGACCACTTCCGCCCTGGAGCTGCTGGGCAAGCCCTAGCGAAGTGTCCACGAAGCTTTCGGACACAGTCGTGTTGCGCATGCCCCCTCTCCCTCTGGGAGAGGGCGGGGGGTGAGGGTCTACACCCGTGCTCCGCGCCCCTGCTCACATCACGGAGCATCCGTCCCCCATTGCGACCCTCTGCCTTGAGTTCCCTCGCGATGACGCAGTCCGAGGGAAGACCCTCACCCTAGCCCTCTCCCAGAGGGAGAGGGGACCTCTACGGGCTCTCGGACTATGTCCAAGAACTTCGTGGACACTCCTCTCGTGGAGATGACGAGGGGCCACAGGGAGTCGTCGAGATGGATGCCAGAGACGGGGGGCATAGATTCATCTCCAAAAACCGACCGGCGCGGCCGCCAGGAGTGGCAACCGCGCCGGCCGAAGACTTCCGTGAGGCTCGGAACTACTGGCCGGAGCTCACCTTGTAGGTGACGCCCGAGAAAGCCGTGTAGGCCTTGATCAGGACGTAGTAGGTGCCCTGCTTCGCCCCGTTGATGGTGCAGCTCTCCGTGGCGGTCGCACCCGCCGAGCGGCAGTCGTAGCTGGTGGTGGTGGGCGCGCTGCCGAACTTCACGTACAGGTCGGCGTCACCCGTGCCGCCAATCGTCTCGAACTTCATCGCCGTCGCGCCGGCCGGCGTGACGTAGGTGTAGTTCGTGTTGCTGCTCTTGGCACCCGACAGGTTGCTCACCGTGGTGAGCACCGTCCAGGTCGGGGGAGCGGCCACGCCCACCGCGGCCCAGGCCTCGTTCACCGAGGTGGCAGCAGCCGAGCCGTAGAGATCGGTGGCGGCCTGCGCCGTGGCACCACGCGCCTCGGAGAAGGTGCTGCCCGGCGTGAGGTACACCGTGTTGGCGCGGTAGAAGATGGCCGCACCCTTCATGATGCTGGCGTACGCGTCCGCATCGAGCGCGGGCACCACGTTGCTCGTCTTGCCGCGCGGGTGCGTGCCACCGGTGACCATCAGCTTGAAGGCCAGGTTGGCGATACCCGAGTTCCAGTGCACGCCGCCGTTGTCGGAGGTGCCCGTGTAGCGCGTCGGGTAGTAGTCGTAGTCACCCGCGATGGCCGGGTCGTTCATGTAGCGAAGCGCGTCACCCGCGGTGGCCGGGGTCCAGCACTCCTCGCCGATCTTCCAGGTGTTGGCGCTGACCGCACCATCCCGGAAGGCCTCGATGGAGGAGCCGAAGATGTCGGACATGGCCTCGTTGAGGGCGCCCGACTCGTTCGCGTACACGAGGTCCGACGAGGTGTCGGTGACGGCGTGGGTGAGCTCGTGGGCCACCACGTCGAGCACGGTGAGCGGGCCGGACTGCGTGCCGTCGCCATCGCCGTACACCATCTGCGTGCCGTCCCAGTACGCGTTCACGTAGTTGCGGCTGTAGTGAACGGACGAGGTGAGGGTGGTGCCGGCGCCGTCGTAGCTGTCACGGCCGAACTTGCTGAAGTAGAAGTCGTAGGTGAAGCCCGCGTTGTCGTGGGCCGCGTTCGCCACGGCGTCGGAGACCGGAGCCTGGCCCTCGGAGCGCAGCAGCGAGCCGGGCAGCGTGGTGCGGTTGCTGGCCGTGTAGGTCTTGCGGTTGCGGGTGGTCTTCAGGTTGTCGAACTGCTTCACGACCTCGCCCGTGTGCGCGTCGATGAAGAGGTTCGGCTGCGAGGGCGAGCCATCGGCCTTGACGCTCTCGAGCTGCACGCGCCAGGTCAGGTGGGCCCCGCCATTCTCGGGGAGGATCTGCAGGTCCGCCTTCGGAGTGCCCGTCAGGGTGCTCGCGCCGCCCACCTGGGCGATGGCGAGCTGGGTGGCCTCCTCGGCCCGGAGCTTGGGAGTCGTGTCGACCTTGAGGTCACGCGTGAGACGGTCGGTGATGGAGGCGACGGAGCCGTCCGCGTTGAGGTGGAGGATGGCCTGGGCGCCGAACACGGGCACGCCCCGGAGGCTCTGCGACACGCGCTCGTGAGACAGGCCGCGCTCGTCGCGCAGCGCGCGCTTCAGCGACACGTCACCCGCGCCACGGAAGAAGTCCGGACGCTGGGCCTTGAGCTGCTGCAGACCACGGCTCTCGGACATCACCGAGATGTCACCGGCGGGCTGAGCGTCAGCGTCCACGGTCTCAACACCGCAGGCGCTGCCCAGAACCATCAGGGGGACGAGGGAAACAAATCGACGAAGACGCATCGGGACTTCCTCCGGTTCCTCGGGTTCAGCGGAAAGCCGAACTCTCCTCTCAAATTCCAAGAAAAGGAGACTTTCGTCAAGTCGTAATTTTCCAGGATTAATTAGATGACCTGGCTCACTCCTGAACGGTCACAAGAACCGGAGAGCCCGTGATGACGCGGTGCTATCACTCCGGCGCCATGTCCCAGCCTTCCGCCCCCCTGTTCGCCACGGTCCCCAACGAGATCGACTTCCCGGCTGACGAGCGCCGCACCCTCGCCTTTTGGAAGGAGCACCGAATTTTCGAGCAGACGCTCGAGGGCCGGGGGGACGCGCCCACCTTCGTCTTCTACGAGGGCCCGCCCACCGCCAACGGCCTGCCCCACAACGGCCACGTCCTCACCCGCGTCATCAAGGACCTCTTCCCCCGCTACAAGACGATGCGCGGCTACCGCGTCCCCCGGAAGGCCGGCTGGGACACCCACGGCCTGCCCGTCGAGGTCGAGGTGGAGAAGGAGCTGCGCATCCACGGCAAGGCGGAGATCGAGCGCTACGGTGTAGAGCCCTTCACGGAGCGTTGCATCGAGTCCGTCTTCCGCTACACCAACGAGTGGGAGCGGCTCACCGAGCGCATCGGCTTCTGGGTGGACCTGCCCGAGGCCTACGTCACCTACCACCGCAGCTACGTGGAGAGCGTCTGGTGGGCGCTCGCCGAGCTGTACCGCAAGGGCCTGCTCTACCGCGGCCACAAGATCGTCTGGTGGTGGCCCCAGGGCGGCACCGCGCTCAGCTCGGGCGAGGTGGGCATGGGCTACCGCACCGTGGATGACCCCAGCGCCTACGTCGCCTTCCCGCTGCGAGACTCGCCCGGCACCGCGCTCCTCATCTGGACCACCACGCCCTGGACGCTCCCGTCCAACATGTACGCCGCCGTCAACCCCTCGGTGGACTACGTCACCGTGGACGCCGGCGAGCGCAAGCTCATCATCGCCGCCGCCCTCCGCGAGGAGCTGAGCAAGAAGCTCAAGAAGGAGCTGCCCATCCTCGAGACGTTCAAGGGCAGCACGCTCGTGGGCCGGCGCTATTCGCCCCCCTATGACGTGTACGCCCAGCGCGTGGGCAACACGGAGCTGCCGCTCGTTGACGGGGGCACGGACTCGCCCGCCTGGCGCGTCATCGGCGCGGACTTCGTCACCCTCACCAGCGGCACGGGCATCGTCCACATCGCCCCGGCCTTTGGCGAGGACGACTACGAGGCCTTCCGCCGCGAGCGCACCCGCTTCTCCAAGCCCGAGGCCCTGGAGATGTTCTGCGCCATCCGCCCCGACGGCACCTTCTCCGAGGACTTCCCCCACCTCACCGGCCGCTTCGTGAAGGACGCGGACAAGGACATCCAGCGCGAACTCAAGGAGCGCGGACTGCTCCAGCTCGTCGAGCAGTACCGCCACGAGTACCCCTTCTGCTGGCGCGCCGATGATGATCCGCTCATCCAGTTCGCCCGGCCCGCCTGGTACATCCGCACCACCTCCGTGAAGGACCGGGCCATCGCCAACAACCGCGCGGTGAACTGGGTCCCCGAGCACATCAAGGAGGGCCGCTTCGGCGACTTCCTCGCCAACAACGTGGACTGGGCCCTCTCGCGCGAGCGCTACTGGGGCACTCCCCTGCCCCTCTGGGTCCACTCGGAGACGGGTGAGGTGGAGGCCGTGCCCTCTCTGCTGGCCCTGCGCGAGAAGCCCGGCAGCAACCTCGCCGCCGTGGAGGCCGAGCTCAAGGCCTTCCTCGCCACCCGCCCCACCGCCGCCACCAGCGCCGAGCACCTCATCGTCCACAAGCCGTGGATCGACAAGGTCACCTACGAGAAGCCCGGCACCCCCGGCCGCTTCGTGCGCGTGCCCGAGGTGGTGGACGTGTGGTTCGACTCGGGGTGCATGCCGTTTGCCCAGTGGGGCTACCCGCACGCGGCTGGCTCGCGCGACAAGTTCGCCCAGGCCTTCCCCGCCGACTTCATCTCCGAGGCCATCGACCAGACGCGCGGCTGGTTCTACTCACTCCTGATGATCAGCACGCTCGTGTTCGACGAGGACACGCAGAAGCGCGAGGGCCTGGCTCCCGCGCGCGGCTGGCCCATGCCCTACAAGAGCTGCATCGTGCTCGGCCACGTCTCCGACAAGGAGGGCAAGAAGGAGTCCAAGTCCAAGGGCAACTACACCCCGCCGGAGATCATCCTCGATGAAGTGCGGATGGACTTCGCCGTGCTCGATGACAAGGCGGCCGGTGCCCCCGGCGTGGCTGGCGAGGCGCTCATCGCCCGCGAGGACCTCGAGGGGCTGGACATCCAGGAGGGCGCCAAGGTGCGCGTCTTCCGGCCGGACGCGCCGGAGAAGGCCGTCACCCTCACGGTGAAGGCGCACAAGAAGCTCAAGCGGCGCGTGGTGCTGCTCTCGAAGAAGGAGCTGGAGGCGCTGGGCGTGGCGCCCTCGGCGCGCGGCGCGGACGTGATGCCGGTGGAGGTGCCCCGGTTGGCGCCCACCGCACGCGTGGTGCTCCAGGATCCGGCCAGCCGCTCGCCGGGCGCGGATGCGTTCCGCTGGTTCTTCTACGCGGCCAGCCCCACCTGGTCCAACACGCGCCACTCGCTGAGCAACGTGCGGCTCCTGCAGAAGGACTTCCAGGTCAAGCTGCGCAACGTCTACTCGTTCTTCACCATCTACGCGAACATCGACGGCTTCTCGCCGGCGCGGGGCAACGCGGACGCCACCGAGGTGCCGTGGCTCGCCATCCGCCGGAGCATCGGCTGGCGTGAGCCGAAGCAGCGCACGGTGCTGGACCGGTGGATCCTGTCCGAGGTGCAGCTCGTGGTGCGCGACGTGGCCCGGGCGCTCGATGCCTACCAGGTGTACGAGGCGGCCCAGCGGCAGGTGGCGCTGGTGGACGCGCTCTCCAACTGGTACCTGCGCCGCAGCCGCGAGCGCTTCTGGGGACCGGGCCTGGAGCAGGACAAGCTGGACGCGTACTTCACCCTGTACGAGGCGCTCACCACCATCGCCGCGCTGTCGGCCCCCTTCGTCCCCTTCTTCGCCGAGGAGATGTGGGGCAACCTGGTGGGCCGGCCGTGGCCCAAGTCCCAGCCCAGGAGCGTCCACCTGGGCCGCTTCCCGGAGCCGGACATGAGCCTCGTGGACGAGGCGCTCTCCACGGAGATGGGCGCGGTGCGCGAGCTGGTGTCCCTGGGCCTCAAGGTGCGCACGGACAACAAGCTCAAGGTGCGCCAGCCGCTGTCGCACGCGGACATCATCCTCGCGCGCCGCGAGCTGCGCGAGCGCGTGGCCGTCTACCAGGACCTCATCGCGGACGAGCTGAACGTGCACGAGGTGCGCTTCCTGGAAGAGGGCCGGGAGGCGGACGTGGTGCGCTACAAGGTGCGACCCAACCTGCGTGCGATGGGCAGCCGGCTCGGACCCAAGCTGGCCCCGGTGCGCAAGGCCTTCGACGCCGCCGACAGTCGGCTGCTGCAGCGAGAGCTGTCGCGTGAGGGCAAGGTGGCTCTCACCGTCGAGGGCGAGCCCATGGTGTTCCCCGCCGAGGAGCTGGAGGTGCTGGTAGAGGCCAACCCCGGCTACGCCGCCGCGGGCGCGGGCGTGGGTGTGGTGGTGCTGCACACGGAGCTGACGGAGGCGCTCGTAGATGAGGGCCTGGTGCGCGAGCTGCTCGCGCGGGTGCAGGCGGCGCGTAAGGACATGGCGCTCGGCTACACGGACCGCATCCGCCTCTGGGTGG